>NZ_JAZHRS010000001.1:0-4800000 GCF_036924495.1 Bradyrhizobium sp. AZCC 2230
ATGCTGGCGGGAAAAGTCCAGGCCGGGAGCATGGACGAGATCAAGAAGCGCGGCCTGATTGTTGCCACCGAAGACGACTTTCGTCCATTCGAGTTCATCAAGGACGGAAAGCCGACCGGCTTCGACAATGAACTAATCGAGGATCTGAAGAAATACGCGCCGTTCGAGATCAAGCAGCAAATCCTGCCCTGGACTGGAATTCTGGCCGGCGTCAGCACCGGCAAGTACGACGTCGCCATTACCGCGGCGATCATCACCAAGGAGCGCAAGAAGTCGCTCGATTTCACCAGCCCGATCGCCGATGCCACGCATTATTATGTCAAGCGCAAGGACGACAAGAGCATCTCAGCGATCAAGGACCTCAACGGCAAGATAGTTGGCGTCCAGGCCGGCAGCGCACTGCTCGCACGGCTTACCGAACTCAATGGCATGCTGGAGAAGGAGGGCGGCAAGCTCGGCAAGATCGTCGAATACACCTCTTATCCGGAAGCCTATCAGGATCTTGCACTCGGCCGGGTCGACTACGTCGTCAACACCATCATCAATATCAAGACGCTGGTGGCCGAAAAGCCGGCCGTATTCGAGGTCGGGCAGGCCGTATCCGGACCGTCGTTCCCGGCCTGGGCCGTCGCCAAGGACAATGCCGAGCTTGTGGAATTCCTGAACGGCTTCATCGCCAAGGAAAAGGAAAACGGCAGGTTCGCCGAACTGCAGAGGAAGTGGTTTGGCGAATCCTTTCCCAACCTTCCCGTGAAGTTCGAGCCTGAGTTCTAAGGGTTGGAGCGCACGAAAGCGATCCGCCATGACCGCGGGCGACGTCTTGGCCATTCTTCAGGGTGCTGTCACGACAGTGACACTGTCCGTGATCGGCATCCTGATCGGCCTGCCGATCGGGCTCGGCCTGGCATTGATACGCTGGGCCAATGTCCCGGTCGTGGCCAGGGTGGTTACCGTCTATGTCAGTTGCCTGCGCGCGACGCCGCTGGTCACGTTATTGCTCCTGTTGTTTTTCGCGTTGCCGAATATCGGAATTCCCATCGATCCGATCTCGGCGGCGATTCTCGCGCTCGTCATGAATACCTCCGCCTTCAATTGCGAGGTGTGGCGCGCATCATTGGCGAACTTTCCCAGAGATCAATACGAGGCGGCACAATCAGTCGGGATGGGGGCGGCTTTGAGGTTTCGCCGCATTGTGCTGCCGCAGATCGTCAGGGTCAGTCTGCCGGGGCTTGTCAATGAAATGTCACTCCTGATCAAGGTGACGCCGGTCCTTGCGGTGGTCGGTGTCGTCGATATCACACGGGCTGCGGTGCGGATCGGGGCGGAGACTTACGAACCTCTGCCTCCGTTTTTGGTGGCGGTCGCGCTCTACGCGCCGATCGTATTTGTGCTGGTCTATCTGCAGCGCTGGATCGAGCGCCGCCAGGTGGCCGCCGAGGCGGCGGCATGATCCACGATTTCGGCATCGTTTGGACCGAACGTGGCCTGTTGCTCAGCGGGCTCGCCAACACCACAATCCTGTCAGTGCTGGCGGGCGTTGCCGCGCTCCTGCTCGGGTTCGCGCTGACGCCAGCGCTGATGTCAAAATATCGGCCGGTGGCTTGGGCCGCGAGGTGCTTCGTCGACAGTATGCGGTGCGTGCCGTTCCTGCTGTTCGCCTATATCGTTTATTACGGCTTTCCGTCCTTCGGCGTCCGGCTGGACAACTGGACTTCGGGCCTGGTGGCTCTTACGATCTACAACGCAGCCTATATGGCCGAAATTCTGCGCGGCGCCTGGATGGCACAACCGCGGGAGCCGGTCGAGGCCGGCATTGCCTTTGGCTTCTCCGATATCAAGCTGTTCCGCCGCATCATTCTGCCGCCCTTGCTTCTCGCCGCCGGGCCTGTGATCGGCAACCAGGTCATCCAGATCATCAAGGACAGCGCCTTCCTGACCATCATCGCGCTGCCGGAACTCACCCATGCCGCGAGTTCGATCCAGTCACGTCACTATGTTCCGTTTGCGGCCTTTATCACCGCCGTGTTTCTCTATTGGGGTCTCTGCCTGCTGATCGAGGCCGGAGTCGGTGGAATTGGTCGTGCCGCAGATGTGCGGCGCTAGGGGAGGCCATGTCGGACGCGAGCAAGGTTTTGGACGTCGCCGGTGTGTCGAAGTCCTTCGGCGACACCGAGGTGTTGTCCGATGTCAGTTTCAAGGTCGACAAGGGCGAAACGGTGTGCGTGCTCGGTCCCTCGGGTTCCGGCAAGTCGACGCTGCTCCGCTGCATCAACTGGCTCGAGCGACCCAATGCCGGGCAGATTTACCTGAATGGCGCGCAGGTCGGCGTCAGCGGGGCCGGCGTCGTGATGGGCGATCGTGAGCTGTCGCAGATCAGAACCCGTATCGGCATGGTGTTCCAGCATTTCGCATTGTGGCCGCACCTGACCGTCCTGCAAAACCTGATGGAAGCGCCGGTCCAGGTGCAGCACCGGCCGAAGGCGGAAGTGCGCGACGAGGCACTCGCGCTGCTCGCAAAGGTCGGACTTCTTGAGAAGCAGAGCGCCTTTCCGGCAAAATTGTCCGGCGGACAAAAGCAGCGCGTCGGCATCGCCCGGGCGCTGGCGATGCGGCCGGACTTGCTGCTGTTCGACGAGCCGACCAGTGCGCTGGATCCCGAACTGGTCGGCGAAGTGCTCCTGGTGATGCGCGACCTGGCACGCGAGGGCCGGACCATGGTGATCGTAACGCACGAAATGGCGTTCGCGCGCGAAGCCGCAACGCGCATTCTGTTTCTCGACCGGGGCCATGTCATCGAGACCGGCCCGCCGGATCGCTTCTTTTCAAACCCGGAAACCGAACGGGCACGGCAGTTCGTGCAACGTTACGCCGGCGACGCCGCCCGGCGGCAGTGACGATCGGACAGGGAGTTCGGCAGCGATGAATGAATCACGGGTAGAAATCCCGGCCCGCCGCGGCAAGGCGGCGCTGGTTGCGGCCGGCCAGACAGTCACCGTCATCAATACGCATGGCGAACAGGTCGTCGACACCTGGGCGTTCAACCGCGCAGATCTCAGCGAGTTTATGTCGAATGAACACACCCGTGCCCACAGCCTTCATCTGATTCCAAGGCCCGGAGATGTGCTGCGAACCAACCACCGCCGTCCAATCATGACGCTGGTCGAGGACACATCGGGCGGCATTCACGACACGCTGATCGCGGCATGCGACAAACATCGCTACGCATTTCTCGGCGTCGAGGGCTACCACGACAACTGCACCGACAATTTATTTTCCGGAATGAAGGAACTAGGGCTCGTGCCGCCGGAGGTGCCGAGCCCGCTCAATCTGTTCATGAACATTCCATGGTCCACCGATGGTACGCTGGATTTCGCGGCGCCGCCGCGGCCGGTGCCCGGCGGATATGTCCGGCTGCGTGCCGAGATGGATCTGGTGATCGCATTTTCGGCCTGCCCGCAGGATATTCTTCCGATCAATGGCAAGGCGGGAAATCCCGTCGAGGCGCATTTCTGGATCGGCTGACGCATCAGCCGGCCAACCATTTTGAGTTGGGAGCAAGCGAATGATCGCCGCAGAGAAAAAGCGAGAGGCCGCGGAAGTCAATCGGCGTCGCTACGAAGAGCTTCGTGCCGCCGGACAGGAAACGACACCCAAAGCGCTTCCCGTGGCGACCGCGCTGGATGGCGCGCCCATCGATCCCGACGCCATCATCAGCCGTGAAGAGGTCGCTGCCGATTGGTACGCGATCGTCCGACTGCGGCGCGGCGAAGCGCTGCGGATCGTCGATTTGTCCGGCCTCTCCAGCGTTTCCATGATCGGCTGGCGTCAGGAAGACTCGTCCGAGCGGATCAATTGTGCTGATACCGTCAAGGTGCAATGGAGCACCGCCGTGTCGAAGGGGAGAGTGATCCTCACCGATATGGGGCGGGTTCTGGTCTCGCTGATCGAGGATACTAGCGGCGCGCACGACATCATGGTTGGCGGTTCGACGCCGGCAACAACGCTTGCCGCTTACGGCGAGGCCTCCCGCAACACCCAGGAGAATTTCATCGCCGGTGCCGCCAAGATCGGGCTGAGCGTACGGGACATTCCGCCCTGCGTGACGTTCTTCGCGCCGGTTTCACTCGACGATAGCGGCCGCTTCGTCTGGAACCAGCAGCGGAAGCGGCCGGGAGATTTCGTCGATTTGCGCGCGGAGATGAATGCAGTTCTGGTGCTGTCGAATTGCGCGCATCCGCTCGATCTTGCGCGGCCGTCGGTATCGCGGCCGGTGACGCTGGTTCGCCATCGCCTGCGGCCTGCCGGAGCGGATGATCCCTGCCGTACCGGTTCGCCCGAAGCCATGCGGGCTTTCGAATTCACCGACCGGCTATACACCTGAGGAGACTCCGATGACTGCCGACGTTTCCAGCTTACCGCGGGATGTCTCCACGGCGATCTATGTCAGCGATATCGCCGCGGAACGGCCCTGGTCGCGCGTGGTCAAGCGCGGGCAGACCTTGCGTATCGTCGACAGCGAGGGCCAGCAGGCGGTGGACGCCCTGCTGTACTGCGCCGAGGATACCGCGGAACGCTACAGCACGCAGGACACGCTGCGTACCCAGGGCTCTGCCTATGTCGAGCTTGGCACGCGACTGATCTCCAACCATGGCCGCGTGATGGCGCGGATCACGGCAGATACCTGCGGACGTCACGACAGTTCGGCCGGATGCTGCTCCTGCGAAAGTAACGCGGTACGTTTCGGCGAGGAGACCAAATACCAGCACGCCTGCCGCGAGAATTTCATCCTGGAACTGTCAAAATACGGCATGACCAAACGCGACATCGTCGCCAACCTGAACTTCTTCATGAACGTGCCGATCAATCCCGATGGCAAATTCACCGTCGTCGATGGCATCTCGGCACCCGGAAACCATGTCGAGGTCACGATGGAGCTCGACGTGATCTTCGTCATCTCCAACTGCCCCCAGGTCAACAATCCATGCAACGGATTCAGTCCGACTCCGATCAGGGTGATCATCTGGGACGAGGATAGGTTCTGACGAGATATCGCCGCGCCGCGGAGCCTCCGTTTCAAGACCTCTCGGTTTGATGGACATGAGACACCTAAGCCCGTGTCGACGATCACTTGACTGGATCGTTCAGGGAATGGTGGGCTGCGTCTCCGTAACGGGCATCCAGCCGGCGTCGCCGCGAATGAACAGTGGGCACCCATAAACCGCACGGACTGCAAGTGGCGGGCACAGCGCCGCGATCGGCGCCTCCCACCGATTGGTTTGCTTCATGGCGACGATCATGCCGGCAACTTCGACGTCGATCTTTTGCAAAAGACGCACAGAAGCAACCGCGGTCGCACCGGTTGATATCGCATCGTCAACCAGCACCACCCGTCGGCCTTCGATCAGGGGCACCAAGTTCGGATCCAGACACAATTGCTTGCCCGCCGCCGGACTCGTAATCGAGGTGACCGGCTCGGACAGCGCATCGTCATACCAGAATTTGCGCGAATACCCGAGGGGGACATAGCGCGACTGTCCGAGCCGTTCGGCCACCAGCGACGCAAAGGCAAGGCCGAGGGTTGGCAGTCCGACAATGATCTCGGCATCGAGTGAGCGCGCCTGCGTGGCCATATGGTCTGCTAGCGCCGCAACAACGCTGCTCGAGGCTTGGTTGGCAATGAGGGACGCGACGGCGTGATTGCCATCGGGTAATCGGCGCAGCGGCAGGGCGAGAGTGCGGCCGCAGGGTAGACGGATCGGATAGCCGAAGCGGTAGGGCGGCGTCGCCGAGAGCCGGGTGGGGATCTCCGGCGTCAGTTCCTGCCAATAGCCGGTTGTAGGCTCGGTGTAAGCTTCATTCGCGGTCATCGTGCTGGAACCACCTGGGCTATGGTTAGAGTCGTTGCATCCCAACGCACGCGACGTATATCGGCGCGAAGCGGCCGGAACTGCAAATCCTCATTACTGTCTTCAACGCTTTCTTCGATTGGTAGTCGTGTGCTCCTGATAGCGGCAGAAACGCCATCGACAGGATCTCGTTAGACCCTGTTGGCTGGAGTAAGCTTCCGAATGCTTCCCGGTCAGTCGAGCGCTCACCAAGTACGGTTGCAGAGCCGCAGCGTGTAGGCGCTCACCCGTAGCAGATTGGACATGATTTGCTAGAGCTAGCTCAAACTTGCCCATGATGGATTGGAGCGAGAGTTCAATATTGTCAGTAGGTTAGAAGACCGCGTGTGCACGACTCGTGCACCAGGAGATCAAGAAAAATCTGTTGTCAGCAAGCGTGGGCGGTTGCGTTTCAGAGTGATGCGGACGTTTGGGTCGGGTACTTGCGCGACTTATGCACATCGACATGCAGCCCCAGTGTCAGCTGAACGTATTGGATGTCTCGACCTCCGTTGTATCGGCAAAGGCGTTCGATGGCGGCAAGAATGTCACGGCCATCGAAGCGGATCGACGTTGTGTTGTTAATGAAAGAAGTGATCTCTGCCCTGAGTGTGGAAGCCGCGCTTCAGCACCGGTTGCTACCACGGCGGGGTTCGTCGTCCGCGATCTTGAGATGCCGATGAAGCGATTCAGCGAGGTTGATGGCGGTGGTCACAGGGGCGCGCATCATCCTCCAGTCATCCAGTGCCTTTCGAACGCCTCGCTGCGGCGTGCGTAGCGCCTAGTTCGCCGTTTGTTTGAGAACCATCATTTTCCAAAGCCTGGGCGATAAAGTTATCCAAGTCAGCAGCGATGCATAAGGCGACGATGATGGCCTTCACCACGAAGTCGGCCCGTTGAACCACCGCGAGAGCTCATCAGGCTCCCGTTGATTTGCACGTCTTGTGCTGCGGCACGTCGTCGCAATGAGAGCGACAGGAACGAAATGGTGACGCGCAACTATCAGTCCATGACGAGGTCCGGAGCGTTGCCGCGTCTAGGAAAAGCATAGCCGCTGATCAGAGTGCTCTCGTTGACTTTCAAATTTCCACAGCGCTGATTTTGAAATTTCCAAGCACCTTTGGAGGGTTTCCAAACGCGGTGCCGGCTGACTCAA
Source organism: Bradyrhizobium sp. AZCC 2230 (assembly GCF_036924495.1). NCBI lineage: Bacteria > Pseudomonadati > Pseudomonadota > Alphaproteobacteria > Hyphomicrobiales > Nitrobacteraceae > Bradyrhizobium > Bradyrhizobium sp. AZCC 2230. Next base: position 7,042 of record NZ_JAZHRS010000001.1, read on the forward strand.
GTCGTCGATGATCGAGGCATTCTAATTCGCGGCGCACGCATTTGCGTTGCGGTCGCGATAGCGTCTCTCTAAAGAAGCGATGCAGATCGAGATCAATCCGAAGTTGCCGATAGTGACGAAAGCAACCAGTCGCGAGCGCGAGTCTCGCGGAGGAATTGATTCACGAAAGTTAAACTTCGACCGAACTCGGACGCGGAGAGAGGATCTTCGATCCATGGTCGTTGCGGCCCAAACGTGGAGCTATTGCACGTGGACGACGTGTTGTTGATGGGGAACTTTCTGGAAATGCGGCGTGTAGGTGAGGCTGGGGCGGCAGCTCGCTTTGGTGCGAAATTGCTAAGTGGAGTGGCGTTGCTTGGGTGGTTGGAATCGCCCGCTCGGTCCCAAACAACGCAAGACGTCAACTCGCTCCCGCCCATTACCGTCGATGCCCCGACGCAACGGTCGGTCCGCCGCGCACCGGCGACACGAAGTGCCGTCCGGGTCCGGTCTGCGTCACGCCGCACCTCTACGCCTCATGCTCCGCAACCCGAAACGGTCGCGGTGCAATCGAAGCCGCCGCAGGTCGTGGCCACCTTCGCAGGCGATCAGGTCGCGCGAGGCGGGCGGCTCGGGTTGCTCGGAAACACCGACACAATGAAGTCACCGTTCAACCTGACGAGCTACACGGACAAGTTCATCAGGGATCAGCAGGCGGCGACGGCTGCGGACGCCTTGATCCTCGATCCTTCCGTGCGAAGTTCTCATCCAACGGGCGGCGTGCTGGACTCCTTCAACATTCGCGGCTTCCCAATCAACGAGGGCAACAGTGGTGAGATCGCCTTTGAGGGTCTTTACGGGATCGCGCCGACTTACCGCATCTTCACGGATTACGTCGAGCGCATCGAAGTGCTCAAGGGCCCCTCGGCTGCGTTGTCAGGCATCGCACCCAATGGTGGCGTCGGCGGCGTTATCAACGTTGTGCCAAAGCGCGCTACAGAGGACTTGATCCGTTTCACCGCTGGTTACGGCTCGGCAGCACTGTTCGGCGGCCACTGGGATGTTGCACGGCGCTACGGTGACAGCAAGGAATGGGGCGTGCGCGCCAGTGGCAGCCTGCGCGGCGGCGATACGCCCATTGACCGCCAGTCCGAAACGACGGGTGTCGGATCGCTGGCGCTCGACTATCAGGGCGAGCGGTTCAGGTCTTGGCTTTATCTCGTCGCCCAGACCGATCGGTTCGATGCTCCCTCGCGTTCCTTCCTCATGGCCTCCGATGTACAGGTGCCGAATGCGCCGGACGGTCGATTGAACGTGACGCAACCCTGGGAATGGTCGCGCATCAACGATCAATCTGCCTTGCTGCGCACCGAATATGATGTAAGCGATCAGGTTATGCTGTTCGCCGACGTCGGGGGATCGCGAACCAACGTCGAACGATTCTTCGGTCTACCGACTATCGGCAACACGAGCGGCGACACGACCTCGACGCCCCAGTTCTTCGGACTTAGCATCGATCGAACCACATATGATGGCGGCGTTCGCGCCCGTTTCGATACCGGCGTCGTCCACCATTCCGTCGCCTTCCAGGCCTCAGTTTATCATGATGCACTATACCGGCGCCTGACCAATGGCAGTCTGGTCGCGTCGAACATCTATAATCCGACCGTGGCGCCAACTCAGTTCGCGAACGAGATCGACGGGCGCCCGCGGCTTTCGGACAGTGAACTCACGGGGCTCTCGATTGCCGATACCTTATCCGTGCTCGATGAGCGTGCCCTGTTGACTTTGGGTGTCCGGCGCCAGGGCATCGAGGCGAACAACTATCTCTCCAATGTCGGAACGCTGACGTCGTCCTACGACATGAGCGCGACCACCCCTGTGGTCGGCCTCGTCGTCCGGCCCCTGAACAAAGTCTCTCTGTACGCGAACTACATCGAAGGTCTCAGCCGGGGTGATGTTGCACCGCAGACCGCTTCCAATTTCGGCGAAGTGCTCGCGCCCTACATCGCCAGGCAATATGAGGCCGGCATCAAGGTAGATTTCGGTAGGATCGCAACCACCTTCAGCGCATTCCAGATATCGAAGGCGAGCGGCGAGTTATCGGCCGGGCGCTTCGCGGCGACCGCGGAACAGCAAGTTCGTGGGCTCGAGTTCAACGTCTACGGCGAGCTCATGCCCGATGTTCGTCTCCTGGGAGGCCTTTCGCTGCTGGATGGCACCCTGACGAAGACCGCGGTTGCGGTAAATATCGGCAACACGCCAATCGGCGTTCCGAACGTACAGGCCAATATTGGAGCCGAGTGGGATCTTCCGTGGATGAGAGGGCTCACTTTGAATGGGGCAGTCATCTACACGGGCAAGCAGTTCGTCGATAGCGCGAACAAGCAGACGATCCCGGATTGGACGCGGCTCGATCTCGGTGCCCGCTACACGACGGCGATTAACGGCAGGAAGACGGTTTTCCGCGCGAACATCCAGAATGTGACCGGTACGCAGTACTGGTCCAGCGTGGCTTCATTCGGAACGTTCTTCCTGGGAGCACCGCGCACGTATCTCCTGTCGATGACCGTCGACATGTAATCGCTGCTCTTACCGCTTGGTAAGGCGGTTCATGAACGGATGCTGCTGACAAGAATCAGGCTGGTCGATATGCAAGTATGCCTCCTTTCGCCAAAATGCTTGATCCCGACAGAAGAGATCGATCCCGACAGGATGGCAGAGGTGCAGGCGCAAATCCTCTGCGCGGGCTGCTGGATTGTTCCGATCACGGCGGAGAAGGATGTCCTCTGCGTGATGGACGGTCATCACCGGCTGGCAATCGCACACCGCCTGCAATTGCCGCTGATGTCGGTGATTCTCCCGGACTACACCGCAGTGCGGGTGGAGAGTTGGCGCCCGGATGAGACGATCACGCCTGCGGGCATCCTCGCGATGGCGCGCAGTGGCCGAAAATTTCCCTGCAAGACGACGCGGCATATTTTCGATCAAGGCCTGCCCAACTGCAACCTGCCACTAGAGAGCTTGCACCTTCTTGCTCCGACAGAACGTGCTGCGGGCTATGTCAAAGGGGCGCGGTTGTGACCGCGCATTGCCACAAACCCGGCGTGGAGCTCTCACCGATTCTGCGGCCAAACACGGTGGAGCTGTTGGCGGGCAACGGCCCGGTGCTGATCAATTGGGTCGCCCGACATGGGTCCCCTGTCAATCTGATCTGGCCCGATGAGTTGCAGACGAATCTCGCCACACTCAGAGGCGTTTTGCGAGAAAGCAGTGTCGCAAGCGCGATCTATTACGGAGCGAAAGTCAACAAATCTCCCGCCCTGTTGGCCGCAGCTCTGCGTGCAGGGGCGGGCGTTGACGTCTCAAGCCAATATGAGTTGCGAGATGCCAGACAGCTCGGTGCCGACGGCTCACAACTTGTGGCGACCGGCCCGGCGAAGACGGCGGCGTTCCACAAAGAGCTCGTCGACTGCAACGCTCTGATATCGGTGGATTCGCCAGAAGAACTCGAGGATCTGATCCGCCAGCTTCCCGCAGACGGCCCGGTTCAGCCGGTGCTGCTGCGTTTGCGTCCCGTCAATCAGGAGCGAAGTCGCTTCGGCATGACCGCGGCTTCCACCCAGCATTGCCTGTCGCGCATTGCTGGCGAAAACAGGTTGCGCTTTGACGGGCTGCACTTCCATCTGAGTGGCTATAGTTGGGAATCTCGGGCGCAAGCGATTAGAGAAGCCGCCGGCCTGATCAATGAAGCCCGCGCGCGAGGTTTTACGCCGCGCATGATCGATATTGGGGGCGGGCTGCCGATCCAATATGTTGATCAGCGCGCGTATCAGGCGCACCTTGATGCACAGATGCCCGAGGACTACCGCACCGGGAAGGTGCCGGCTTCGTTCTATCCTTACGGGGGAGGGCTTTCCGCGGCCGAGTGGCTACGCTGCCTGCTGCGCGCACCGATGGCCGATGGCCGCAGCCTCGCGAACTATCTTGTCCATGAGGGGCTGGTGCTGGGGATGGAGCCCGGGCGAGCACTGGCCGATCAGGCCGCGATTTCCGTCTTCCGGGTGTTGCGTGTGAAAGCGGTTGGCCCGGATGCCCATGTCATCTTCGTCGAAGGCAGCAGCTTCAGCGCTTGCGAAACCTGGTTTGGCTCCGAATACCTCGTCGATCCCATCCTGGTGCCGGCCACATCGTCGTCGGTCGCGACAAAATCTATCCGAGGTTATCTGGCGGGCCATAGCTGCCTGGACGAGGACGTCCTAAGCAATCGATGGCTCACCTTTCCCATCGCTCCGCGATCGGGAGATCTTCTGGTTTACGCCAACACCGGCGGTTACCAGATGGACCTCCTTGAAAACGAATTCCATCGCCATCCGATGCCGAGCCGCCTTTGCGTGGTTCAGGATACAAAAGGCCAACCAACGCTCGTTCCCGACACGATAGGAGAGGCACAATGCTCTGCACGACCGTAAGCCAGTTGATCGGCCAGACGCCGGTGATGCCAATTGCCGTACCCAACAGCGATGCGACGCTCGTGCTGAAGCTTGAAAAGAACAATCCGGGCGGCTCCATGAAGGACCGCATGGCGCGAAGCATGGTGCTTGCCGCGCTTCACGATGGGCGGCTCGCACCGGGCGGCACGATCGTCGAATCGTCGTCCGGGAACACCGGGATTGGACTGGCGATAGCCGCCCTGGAAATGGGCCTGCGCTTCATCGCCGTTGTCGATCATCACGCCGCGCCTGACAAGATCCGTACGATGCGTGCCTTGGGCGCGGAAATTCGTTATGTCGAAGGCGACTATCGGGAGGACGAGGTCGCGGTGGTGGAGCGCCAACGGCTGGCCGCCCAACTCGGTGCTCAGCTTCCTGATGCGTTGTTCATGAACCAGTCCGACAATCCGGCAAACCCGGATGGCTACGCCGGTTTCGTTGACGAGCTCCTTGCACAGCTTCCAGAAGGCGTCGACGCCTTTGTCGGCTGTGTCGGCACTGGCGGGTCAATGACGGGTATCGCCCAGCGTCTGAAGCGGGTTAATCCTGCTGTCCGGACGATCGCTGTGGAACCGGCCGGCTCGATCGTGTTCGGCAAGCCCGGCCATCCCTACTACCAGTCGGGCACGGGAACGCCCGCGGGCGACGACGTCGGCAAGGTGCTCGACTACGGATGCATCGATGAAGGGGTACAGGTTACCGACACCCAAGCCTTCGAAACAGCACGTTTCATCGCGCGGCGCTACGGGCTTTTGATCGGAGGCTCGACCGGCGGCACGATCTACAAGGCGCTGGAATTCATTGCGGCCGGCAAGCTGTCCGGCACGGTGGTCACGCCCGTTGCCGACGGTGGCGAGAAATATCTCGGTTCGGTCTTCGACGATGAATGGATGGCCAATCGCGATTTGCTGGATTCGACAATCGCCGCACAGCTCGACGCCTGGTTACCGGGTAGGGCGCGCGCAGCATGAAGGTGACGATCTGCGGCGCAGGGCGCACCGGGCATCTGAATGCCGTGCTCTTCAAGCAGCATCCAGGCATCACCGTTTCGGTGCTGACGGGAGCGGCAGCCGTTGCCGGCCGGTGGACGAACGGAGACGGTGTTTGGCGGGCCCACACACCGGACGGCAACGTCTTGAGCGGGCGGCCAGACTATGTCGGCACCGATCCGCGCGAGGCGCTCATCAACACGGACATGGTGATCGTAACGCAGCCGGCCCACGCGCGGCCTGCGCTTCTCCACGCTTTCGCGCGGCATCTCCCCCGGGACAAGCGCGTCTACGTCGGTGCTATTCCTGGCTTTTGTGGCTTCAACTGGCTGGCAGCCAAATCCCTTTCGAGCGCAGATAATGTGGTGATCTGGGGCATGAAGGACGTGCCCCATACGGCGTTCGACCTGGTGCCGGGTGAGCAGGTGCGCATGGGAGGGGCCAAATCTCAGCTCTTTGTAGCGCTTCATCGCCGCGAGAGCGCTGCGAGCGGCACCAGGCTCCAGGCGATGTTGCGCCGCCTTTATGAAGCCTCCGTCACCTTGTTGCAGGACTATCTGGAAATCACGCTGACGCCGGGCAACGCGCTCATGCATCCCGCCGTGCTCTATGCGTTGGTCGGCCCCGGCGCCCCCTGGGAAAGCAAGCCCTTTGACCGTCCCCTTTGCTGGTGGAGTGATTGCCCGCGCGCTGGCGCCGAATTGCTAGAGGCGTGCGATGCGGAAAACCAGGCAATTCGCCATGCGGTCGAGTTGCGCCTGGGCATTGATCTGAGTTCGGTGAAGCCGCTCCGACAGGAATTGATCGAGGCTTATGGCAGCCAGATCGAGGACAACCGGACCATGTATGCGCTATTGCGAACCAACCGTGCTTACGCCGGCATTCATGCCCCACTTGTTCCCAATCCGGACGGGCCGGGCCTTGTCATCGATCGCGCAAGTCGCGCTTTCCACGAAGACATAGCCTTCGGACAAGCACTGCTCGTGGAATTGGCCGCGCGGCTTGAAGTGGCAACTCCCGCTATCACGAAAACCTACGACTGGGCGCTCAACTACCACGGCGGGTTCACCGAGGGTGCGCCGGCCTGTTTGCCCGCCAATTGGCCGGAGGCAGCGTAATGGACAAGAGGATGAGGATGTCTTCTTCAGCAGACGCCGAAGCTCCGGAGCATGCCGCGCAGCTTTGGTTGGCCGCATCATGCAATGCGCTCGCGCGGTTGGTCCGCTGCCTGTTCGCCGAGCGTCTTCTTGTACCGGACGCATTATTGTGGTCGCGCGACGGCAACCAGGCATGGCTCCCCCTTTGGCAATCACGCCGGGTCCTGCATTTCGCCGACCTGCGTCGTGCGCCTGGCGGAACATTGCAAAATCGTGGTCCTGTCGAAGTACTGGACGAGACCGGCGCTCGATACCGGATCGATGATCCCGCCGACCTCGTCCGGGAGGTCGTGCCTGCCTTGATGATCTCGCCCGCGTCGGACGGCGTCCAGCATCTGATACGCGACGTCGAGGACAGTATTCGCAACGACATCCTGGCGCGCCGTCACCGGGAGCACTGGAGCGCTGAGCTGCGAGGGAAAGTGGTCGAGGCAGGCGGTCAGGGATTCCTCGCATATCTGGCAAAAAACCTGCCGCCGCATCTGGCGGCCATGACTCTCGATCAGTGGGGTGCGCTGGAAGGTCACCCCTTCTATCCGACATGGAAGGCCAAACCCGACCTGTCGCCCGAGGATGTCGCGGCTTTATCACCCGAGTTTGGTGCTCGCGTGCGCGTTCGAATCGCAGCGCTGCGCAGGGAATGGTCCTATGTGGAGAAGATGCCGCATGTCGGCAGCTATTCGGAATGGTTCTCACAAAACTTCCCGGAGCTCTGGCGAGACTGGGCTGCAGGTTTGAGTAAACGCGGAAAGTCTCCTGAGGACTGGCTGCCTCTGCCGGTCCACATCTGGCACCTAGAAAATTTCTTGCGCCGTGAATTCGCTTCCGAGATAACTTCCGGGGTTTTCGATCCGGACGGCCCGGAGGTCGTGACGCTGCCGTCAATGTCATTCCGCACAATGCTGCCGGACACACAGGAATCGAGGCCCTTTATCAAGCTGCCGGTGGCGATCTGGATGACCAGCGAACAGCGCACTCTGCAGGCCAAGTCGATCCACATGGGGCCGCGTCTCAGCACCCTGATTTCCGATATTCTGTCGAAAGAGAGGGATATCTCCGACAGATTGGAGATCTTTACCGAGGAACTGGGTGCTATCCTGCGCCACCCCGCAACGGGCGACGAGCATCCCGGCCGCTTTCTTTCGGTCGTCTACCGCAACCCAGACGCTCTGGCGCGAAATGATGGACTGTTGCCGGTCACCGTAGCGTCACTCTTGACGGGAAGCCCGGTCGATAATCGCCCGCTCATTTGCGAATTGATCGCGAGAAACGGCGATGAAGGCGAAGCAGCGGTATCTGCGTTCTTCCGCGCTTATGTAGCGACTGTCCTCCGGCCAACGCTCGCGATGTACCTGCTTTACGGAATTGCCTTCGAGGCGCATCAGCAAAACAGTACGATCCTGTTCGACGAAATCGGCCGCCCGCGAAAACTGCTGATCCGCGATTTCGGCGACGGCCGCAGTTTTGCGCCCCTGTTGCGGGAGCGAGGGCATCAACTCAAGCCCTTCGCGCGCACAGGAATCCTACCCACCACATTTGATGACGATATCGGTCTCGTGCGCTCATTCGTCATCGACGCCTGCCTCGTCTGCCACCTTCATGAGGTCGCCCTGTGCCTCGACGAACATTATACACCGTCGGACACAAGCCTTTGGCGCATCCTGCGGGAAGAGACCGAGGCAGCTTTCGACGCGCTCAGGCCGCGCATGTTGTCGGACGCGTTCTGGCTGGAGGAACGCAAGGCCTTTCTTGAGAAACCCTGGCCGAGCCGCTCGGTGCTGCGGATGCATCTGGAGCGTTACCGCGACTATCGCCTTGAGCACGAGCTGCCAAATCCACTGGCGGGAGCGGAATGACAAACGATTCCGCCGCGGTTCGCGGCTTCGGACCTGTTTTTGTTTTGCTGTTCGGCCTGCAATTCATTTCCATGGGGGCGATGGAAATGAGTGGCCCATTCTGGCCGATCCAAATCAAAGTACTGAGCCCTTCCGACAGCGTCTTCGGACTCGTAAGTGTTGGTGTCTACGTTGGCCCGATGATTGGCATGGCACTGACCAGCACCTTCTGGGGGCGGGTTGGCGATCGCTACGGCAATCGACTGATGATGGTCCGGGCGCTCGGCGGACTGGCGGTCACGCAACTCCTTGTGGCTATTGCGCAGGATGTCTGGACAATCATGGCGCTGCGTCTCTTGCAGGGCTCCTGCGCCGGCTTTATCGCCCCAGCGCAGGCCTATGGCGTGCAGATCACCGGTGGTAAGGATCGCGCAAGCCTCTTCGCTTGGCTTCAGGTTGCGACCAATTTGGGCTCGCTGGCCGGCGCTTTCCTGGGCGGGCTCATTCTCGATCGCTTCCCCTTTGCCGCAGTCAATCTGACGGCCGGGGTAATCTGTGCGCTGTGCGCCGCCGTTGGCTGGTCGAGCCTGCCCGTACCGGCGCTGGGAGCTGTTGCCGCCAATCGCGGAAGCGCACCGATCGCAAAACCTACTGCGTCGACCGGCGTTCCGATCGCAGCTCTCTTAGCCTTGATGGGGATTCAGCTCGCGAGCCGCATGGTTCTGCAGGTTCCTTTCGCACTGTACATGACCGAGGTATTTGGCGCCCGGTACTGGGCCGCCGGCCTCACTTACGGGCTGCAGGCGTGCGGCTTTGTCGTGGCCGCGCCGCTATGGGCGCGCCTCTTCGAGAGTCGAGCGCCATCCTATGTGCTGGGTGGCAACGTGCTCATTTCGGCCGCATGCGTTTTGGTTACGCAACTGGCGGGCAGCAGCGGCTCCGTTGCCGTATTCGCGCTCCTGTATTTTATCTGGGGCGCGCTTCTTGGGGGGACGACTCCGGTCCTTCTTGCGCTCATTTCGGTAGCCGTGGCCAATGATCGGCAAGGTTCGGTTCTGGGCCTCGCGCAAACTTCCCAACAGATCGCTTCCGCGAGCGGCATCATTGCCGGCGTCGGCGTCACGCAGCTCTTTGGTCTTGAAGCGGCGTTCCCGCTCGTTGCCACGCTCTACGCCCTGTCATTCTTGTCGGCGCTCGGCATCTGGCTCAAGATTGCGCACCGCAAGGGAAGCTGGGTATGACGGATCACCGATCGCTTCTGCATGCTGCGGTGAGGGCTCTTGTCCTGATCGGTTTGCATCCAATAGCAGCATTTGCCGGCGACCCTGGTCTGACACAGACACAAGCGCCGCTTACCTTGAGTGATATCGCGGGCCGTCAGGTGACGCTTAACGCGCCCGTCAAGCGCATGCTTCTGGGCGAAGGCCGGCAGCTCTATCTCATCGCCTCGCTCGAGCCCAAAAATCCCTTGGCCCACGTGGTTGCCTGGCGCACCGATCTGATCGCGGCCGATCCGGCCACTTACGCGCAGTATCTCGAAGTGTTTCCCGAGCTATCGAAGCTCCCTTCCTTTAAGGGTCAGGAGGACAGCCTGATCGACATCGAATCGGCGATCATCCAGAAGCCGGATGTGGTGCTGCTCAACCTTGAAGCCATGGAGGCCAACAAGGACGCCAACTACATCGAGAAGCTCGCGGCGCTGAACATACCGGTGCTCTATATCGATTTTCGCCACCGTCCCCTGGAAAACACCGAGCCGACCATTCGGCTCTTGGGCAGGATCATGGGGCGCGAGGCGCGTGCGGAGGAGATCATCGCGTTCCGCCGCCAGGCCATGGCCGCGGTTGCCGATATCCTCGCCGCCAAACAACCGAAACGCCCCAATGTGTTCGTCGAACGGATCGGTGGCTACTCGCAGGATTGCTGCCTGTCTTTCGGCGCGGAGAATTTCGGCAAATATGTCGAACTGGCCGGTGGCCATAACATCGGCAGCGATATCATTCCGTCGACCTTCGGGCAGATCAGTCCCGAACAGGTCATCGTCGCAAATCCCGAACATGTGGTGGTGACCAGCGCCGATTGGAAAGCCTACGTGCCCGGTGGCCACTGGATTCCGCTTGGACCAGGGGCAGACCCCCAGGTGACGCGCAAAAAGCTCGAATGGTTCGCTACTCGCGAGGCCTATACCGGTATCGCGGCAAAGAAGACGCTGAACTTTCACGGCATTTGGCACCAGTTCTACAACAGCCCATACGAATTCGTCGCCATTCAACAATTCGCGAAGTGGTTCCACCCCGACCTATTCGTCGATCTGGACCCCAATGCAACCTTTGCCGAGTACCATCGCCGCTTCCTGCCCATAGGCTACCGCCCCGGCTACAGCGTCAGCCTTTCGGACAGCCCGTGATGACGAATGACGACACTGAAACACTGCCCTTAGTCGGACGCGATGCCTATCAAGCGCTCAGCGCCAGACGGCGGATCGTTCTGCTGATGCTGGTGGTTGGGGGTTGCATCGCATTGGTCGGCGACCTTTCGACCGGACCGGCAAGCTATGGGCTTGGGGACGTTGTGCGCGCGCTCGTTCTGCCAGCGGAGGCGGATGCGCAGACGCGCGTCATTGTTTGGTCGATCCGCATGCCGTCGGCTCTTATGGGCGTCGTGGTCGGTATGGCACTTGCCATCGGCGGTGCCCAGATGCAGACCATCCTGAACAATCCGCTGGCGAGCCCGTTCACACTGGGCATTTCCGCTGGTGCAAGCTTCGGCGCGGCCCTGGCGCTAGCCTTCGGCGTCGCGCTGATTCCGATGGCAAACGATTACATCGTCGCGGCCAATGCATTCGTCGTGGCCATGGCAACCGCCTTCCTGATCCATTTGGCAAGCCTTCGGCGTGGAGCCTCGATCCAGATGATCGTGCTTTTGGGCATAGCGCTGGTCTTCAGTTTCAATACGGCGCTCGCGATCATCCAATATTTCGCGGCCGAACAGGCGGTCGGGGCCATCGTCTTCTGGACCATGGGCAGCCTCACCAAGGCAACATGGCCAAAGCTTGCCATCACTGCGCTCGTCGTGGGTCTGACGTTGCCGGTCTTTTTGCGCCGCCGGTGGCAATTGACGGCCTTGCGTCTTGGTGAGGCGCGTGCAACGAGCTTCGGCATTCCCGTGCAGCGCCTGCGGCTCGAAACCCTGATCCTTGTCGCCCTCTTGTCGGCAATCCCGGTCGCGTTCGTCGGCACAATCGGTTTTATCGGCCTCGTAGGTCCACACATCGCCCGCATGATGGTCGGTGAAGACCAACGCTTCTTGCTGCCCGCCAGCGCGCTGACTGGCGCGCTGATTATGTCGGTCAGCTCCATCCTGACCAAAATCGTCGTTCCCGGCGCTGTCCTGCCGATCGGCATCGTCACTTCGGCGATCGGACTGCCGGTCTTCCTCTATCTGATCCTGAAAGGCGGAAGAGACATATGGTAGTGCTGAGCACGCATCGTCTCGGCGCCTGCTTCGGATCACGCCAGGTCCTGCGTGATGTGACGCTTCCGCCCTGTTATGGCGGCGAGGTGGTGGCCGTCATTGGGCCGAATGCTGCAGGCAAGTCGACGCTGTTCCGGCGCCTGGCAGCCATTCTTCCCGGGCCCGGCGAGTGCCGGTTGGAAGGTGTGCGCGATGCAGATCGCGCCGTCGCCTACATGCCTCAGGATCAATCGGCGAGCGCAGTGCTGACCGTCTTCGAATCCGTCCTTCTTGCGCGCAAGCAGGTCAGCTGCTGGCGTCTGGAGAGGTCTGATCTGGTGGCGGTGGGTCAAGCGCTGGCAGCACTCGATATCGGCGAGCTTGCCAATGAAATCCTCTCCGAGCTGAGCGGCGGACAGCGCCAGCTCGTCGGGCTGGCCCAATGTCTCGTGCGCGGACCGCAGGTGCTGCTCTTGGACGAGCCGACCAGCGCGCTGGACATGCACCGTCAGTTGGAAGCGATGCGGCAGGTGCGCAGCCTTGCGCATGACGACGGTATGCTCGTGCTGATCGCGCTGCACGATCTCAACGTGGCACTGAAATTCGCCGACAAGGTCGCTATCCTCTTTGATGGAACGTTGCACGATTTCGGCACGGCGGCCGGCGTCTTGACGCCGGAAAACCTTGCCGCAACCTTTCGCATTGGGGCCCGTGTCGAATTCTGTTCGCAGGGCAAGCCGCATTTGATCGTCGACGACGCGATCTGAGACCGCACGCTTCAGGGCTGGCCAGAAGTCCGTCGTAAAGGACAACTTGATGCAAAGGTAACGAAAGGTGCTTGGAGGTCGGCTGACACTTGGTTCGAAGTTTGCTCGGACCGCCTCTAGTTGGCTCAAGCTAGTTCAAACTGGCTCATGATGGATTGGAGCGAGAGTTCTGGCGTTTCAATCGGTTAGAGGGTTGCGTGTGCACGACGTGTGCACCGGGAGATCAGGAATAATCTTGTGACAGCCAGCGTAAGCAAGCCTTTTGAAGTGGGTAGGGACGGTCGAGGAAGGCGCCACTCTCCACGCATTCGCTGAATTGCGCGGTGGCTGCTAGGCAAGCCGGCCCAAAAGCGCGGCAGCGAGCAGCGTGGCGCTGAAAGCACGTGTGATCAACATGAGCACATTCTCGCGTCTTCGCTGCTGAACCATCATGTTGATTGCCGCAAGGACGGCGATCCATGAATGCCTAGTGTGCAGCGAGTCCGGTCTTCGAGCAGCGCGGATGATCCAGAGGGCCGATTGTCAACGCATCCGTCGCAGCATGTCATTCGAACAGAAGCCTGACGGGGGCTGATGCGATCCCGCCGATCACGAATTGCGCATGTCGTAGGCGGTTCGCTCGCCAGACGGCAGATGTTTGCCCAGGCGTAGACCTCTAGGCAGATCAGTTTGCCATATAATCGGTCAGAAACCACAAGAATTCCACCAAAACTAAGCCAATTTTAAATCTGGCACGGCTTCTGCATGACCGTTTTGACCGATTGGGCTATTACGTCAGAAAAAGGGGAATGTCGATGCTTCCGAAATTTGACCGTCGCCACTTTCTAATGGGTGCGGCGGGAGCCGCGGTTGCCGCAGGCTACACGCAGATCAATCCAGACTTCTTCATCTCCGAGGCACACGCGCAGGCCGGCAAGACCATGACCTTCCTGTCGGCCGAGAACATCACCGGCAACTGGGATCCGACCGCGCACACCACACTTTCGCAGAAGAACATCGAAGGCTTCGTGATGGGTTTTCTCACCCGCACGCCGATGAAACTCGATAATCCGGGCGAGGTCATCTACGAGCTTGCAACCGACATCAAGCTGCTTGATCCCAACCGCCTGCAAATCAAGCTGCGCGAGGGCGTGGTGTTCCACGATGGCAAGCCGTTCAAGGCGGAAGACGTCAAGGCCACATTCGAATACGGATCCAAGCCTGATCGTCCGGCGCAATGGTATCCCGGCCCCAGCGAAACACTGAAGATCGAGACGCCCGACGACTACACCGTGATCGTTGACACCTCGAAGGGCGGCTATCCGGCGCACCTCTTCACGTTTCTCGCCGCCTTCCTGCCAATCATGTCGGCGAAGGATATCGCCGGCGGGCCCGGTGGTGTGCTGTCACAGCGGCTGAACGGCACGGGTCCGTTCAAGTTCGTCGAGCAGCGCGGCAATGATACCGTGATGAAGGCCTTCGATGGCTACTTCAAGGGTAAGCCCGCCGTCGCAGGGATCAGCTTCACCTTCACCGGCGACTCCACGACACGCATGCTCTCGCTGATGAACGGCCAGGCCTCGATCGTCGAGCGGCTGGAGCCGGAACAGGTCGACACCGTCAAGGGTAATCCCAATATCCGCATCAACCGGGTGGTGTCCGTCGAGAACAAATATCTCTGGTTCCGTTGCTCCAAGCCGCCCTTCAACGATCCCCGCATCCGCCTTGCCGCCTGCCATGCGATCAACCGCGACCTCATCCTGGAGGTGCTGGGCTCGGCGGGCCACGCATCGTCGAACTTCGTCTCGCCGGTGAAGTTCGGCTACGTCGACCTCGAAAACTATCCGAAGTTCGATCCGAAGAAGTCCCAGGCCCTGCTCGCCGAAGCCGGTTTCCCCAACGGCAAGGGATTGCCGGCGCTCGAATACATCACGTCGGTGGGTTTCTATCCCAAGACCAAGGAGTACGGCGAGATCATCACTGCGATGCTGAACGAGCAGGGATTCAATGTCAGCCTGACTGTGCTCGAGCCCGCCGCCTGGAACGAGCGGCTATACCATCGCCCGGGCGGCGGACCCGGTCACATGGTTGATTGCGGCTGGTCGACCGGTTCGCCCGAGCCGGACCTCATTCTGCGCACGCATTTCCACTCCTCCTCGCATCGCATCTGCGGCATCGAGGATGCTGCGATCGATGCAAGCCTCGACAAGGAGCGCAGCGCCTCGACGCTCGAGGAGCGGAAGAAGATCCTCCAGACCGAGACGATGCCGTTGCTCGCCTCGAAGATGCCGGCGCTCTCCTTGTTCACCTCCGTGATGATTCACGCGATGCAGAAGGATTTCGAAGGCCTCTATATCTATCCGGATGGATCGATGGATGCGTCCAAGCCCGTTGCCTGACCATGACTGGCTGCTGCGTGCCGCCATCGTGCGGCGCGCGGCCCGCCATGTTCTTCACGGAGCCTAGGCATGTTCGTCCTAAATTTCCTCATGCGGCGTCTGGCTCAGGGCGTCCTGATCATCTTCCTCGTCTCGCTGCTGATCTTCACGCTGTTGAGGGTCGTACCGGGAGATCCGGTGCGGCTGATGGCGGGCGGAATGGCGCCCGAAGCCCTGATCGAGAAGATCGCGACCGACATGGGCTTGCGGGACCCGATCGTGGTCCAGTTCGGGCGCTACATCGGCGGCGTCGTGCGCGGCGATCTCGGGCAGTCCTTCGTTCGGCCCGCGAATGGGGCCGCCACGGGCGGGGCGACCTTCAACGACACGACGCGCGGCGAACGGGCGCAGGTTCTGAGCCTGATCCTGGAAGCACTGCCGATGACGCTGCAGCTTGCCGCGGTGACATTGGTGATCGCCCTGGTGTTCTCCGGCATCGTCGGAATTGCCGGAGGTCTCGCGATCGGGCGATGGCCGGACAAGCTGGCGTTCTACATCTCCTCGATCTTCATATCGCTGCCGAACTTCTGGCTGGGAATCGTTCTGGCGCTGCTATTTTCCGTCAAGCTCGGATGGCTGCCCGCGATCGGCTACAGGGGATTTGCCTATACGATCCTTCCGGCGATCGTGCTCGCGGTCGAGCTGTCGCCCGTCCTGATCCGGACGCTCGTGAGCTCCGTCTCGGCGCAGATGACGGAGCCCTATGTGGCGGTGGGACATGTGCGCGGCCTCGGCCGGGGGCGCATCATTGCGAACCATGCGCTGCGCAACGCTTCGGTGCCGCTGCTCAATCTGCTCGGGATTCAGTTCTCGAGCCTGCTCGGCGGGGTCATCATCGTCGAATACATCTTCGACTATCCCGGCCTCGGCCTCCTGACCATCAACGCGGTGCTCCAGCGTGACTTTCCGCTGATCCAGGGGATCGCCATCGTGACCAGCGCTATCTTCGTGCTGATCAACATCATCGTCGACCTCGTTGCCACCACCATGGATCCAAGGCTCGAATACTAAGGCTCGAATATTGATGTCCGTGACCACAGCCGCCGGCGGGCCGATCGCGCACAAGCCGGCCCAGCGCTCCATCGCCCGGCGTATCTTCGACAAGGCGGCATCCACGCCGGGGTTCCGCGTCGGCCTTGGTATCTTCGTCGTCCTCGCTCTGGCCACTGCACTTTATCCAGAACTGAGCAGCATCGATCCGACTAAGATGGATGTGAAAGCGCGCCTGCTGCCGCCGCTGTTTCTCGGCAACAATTGGAGCTGGGCTCATCCGCTCGGGACCGACCAGATCGGCCGCGACATGCTGGTGCGCTCGCTGGTCGGCCTGCGCTACTCCTTTCTGATCGGGGTTGCATCCGTTGTCGTCATGCTGGCGATCGGCTGCGCGCTCGGCACGATCGCCGGCTATTTCGGTGGACGGACCGATGCCGTCATCATGCGACTGACCGACGCGCAGTTGTCGATCCCGATGATCATCCTTGCCATTTCCGTGCTGGGCGTGTCCCGGCCGACCATCCCCGCGATTATCGTGGTGCTCGGCGTCTCCAACTGGCCGGTCTATGCGCGCATCATGCGCAGCATCGTGATGACCGAGCGGCAGCGCGAATATGTTCGTGCCGCGAAGATCGGCGGATCGACAGACGCGCGAATCATCCTCACCTTGCTGCTTCCGTTGCTGCTGCCGCCGGTGCTGTTCACCTCCGTGCTCGACGTGGCCCGCATGATGATTTTCGAATCGACGCTCGGCTTTCTCGGGCTCGGGGTTCAGCCGCCGACACCGACCTTCGGCAACATCATCGCGGATGGGCGGAAATATCTGCTGAACGCGTGGTGGATCGCCACCATGCCGGGCCTGTTCCTCGGATTGACCCTCACCAGCATCAACCTGATCGGCGCTTCGCTCGAGCGCGCGCGCAACACGGTCCATGGAGGTGGAGAAGGATGACGCAGCCGCTTCTCGCACTCAGGAATCTGACGGTTGCCGCCGGCCGCGCCGGTTCGGCGAAGATCATTCTCGACAGCGTGTCGCTAAGCCTCGCGCCGCGCGATATCGTCGGGGTGGTCGGCGCGAGCGGCTCCGGAAAGACCGTGCTGTCCAAGGCCGTGGTCAACTGGCTGGAGCCGCCGCTGGCGAAGCGGTCCGGCGAGGTCCTGTTCGAAGGGCGCGATATCTATGCGATGGGCGGCGCGGACATGCGCAGCTTGCGCCAGCGGATTTCCTATGTCGGCGCCAATCCGATGGGCGCGCTCGATCCCACGCTGCCGGTCGGTGCCCAGATCGTCGAGAAGATGCGGGCGGTGGTGCCCGGCGTGTCGCGGCGCGATGCCGAGCGCCGCGTGGTCGAGCTGCTCGATGCCGTTCGCATCCCGTCCGCGTGCAACCGCTTTCACGACTATCCCTCCCAATTCTCCGGCGGCATGATGCAGCGCGCGCTGATCGTTGACGCGCTGGTGACCAATCCGGCGCTGCTGGTCGCCGACAACGTCACGCAACCGCTCGACGTCACGGTCGCCGCCCAGGTGATCCGGCTGATGAAGGAGCTGACGACGAGCTTCAACACCGCCGTCCTGTTCGTCTCGTCGTCACTGCCGGTGGCGCGCGAAGCCTGCTCGCGGATTCTGGTGATGGATGGAGGCCGCATCGTCGAGGAGCAGTCGACCGAGGATTTGATCGACAAACCCGTCTATCCCTATACGAGAGAGCTCGTGCGGCAGACCCCTAGGATATGGGGCGAGCCGGCCGCGACGCCCCCACTGAACGACCGGCGGGAGGTGGTTCTCAGCCTGCGCGATGCGTCGCAGATCTACAAGGTCAGGAAGAAGGCCGGTTTCGGCGGCGTCAATCTGGTTCGCGCCGTTCGCAACGTCACCTTCGACGTTCGCCGCGGCGACAGCTTTGCCATCGTCGGGGAGTCCGGTTGCGGGAAGTCCACCCTGATGCGACTTCTGTGCAGGCTCGAACTGCCGAGTTCGGGACAGATACTCTGTTCGGACCAGGATATCGCAGCGCTCAAGGGCAAAGGTCTGCTCGCATTTCGCGGTAGGCTCCAGATGGTGCTACAGGACCCGTTCGGCTCGCTGCCGCCGCGGACCTCGATCGGAAAGATTCTCGAAGATCCGCTGCGAACGCACGGCTGGCGCGACAAGGCGAGAATTCGCGAGCGCGTCCTGAAAGTGATGGGAGAGGTCGGGCTGCCGGCCGAACTCTACGAGGAGCTTCCGCTCGGTTTGAGCGCCGGACAGCGGCAGCGTGTCAACGTCGCCCGAGCGCTCGTGCTCGAGCCGGAAATCCTCATCATGGACGAGACGCTGTCGGCGCTCGACCAGGCCGAGCAATTCAAGCTGCTCGATCTCTTCCAGAAGCTTCAGAAGGAATACGACCTCACCTACATCTTCATCTCGCATGATCTTGCGATGGTGAGGAAGGCCTGCAATCGCGTGGCGGTGATGTATCTGGGCGAGGTCTTCGAGCTCGCCGACAATGAGCGCCTCTTCTTCGACCCCGGACATCCCTATACGAAGGCGCTCCTGAGCGCGATGCCGACGCTCGAGCAGCGTCGCTATCGGCCGGAGGAGTGCTTGCTGGAAGGGGAGCCGCCGAGCCCGCTCGACATCCCCGATGGCTGTAGCTTCAGGTCCCGCTGCCCGCAGGCCATGAACAAATGCAGCCGCGTTCAACCCAGCCTGACGGTGCGCGAACGACAGGATTTTGCCGCCTGCCACCTGATCGTGCCGCCCGCGGCTTCCGGCGACACCGGCGCGGCGTACCGTACCATGAGGAGGTCATGAACAAGAAGAAGTGCCGCGAGGCGGCCGGAAGTGCCGAGGCAATCGGGGAACGCCCATGAGCTTTACGGAGCATCGCCTAGAGTTGATCCGCGACCTTTTGCGGCAGATGCAGCGTGTCCACGTCAGGGATCTCGTCGATCAGTTCAAGGTCAGCCAGGAATCGATCCGCCGCGACCTCCGCGAGCTCGAGACGCAGGGCTTTGCCCGCCGGGTCTATGGCGGTGCCGTGCTCGACCGCCAGGAGAGCGACCAGCCTTTTGCCGAACGCCTGCGCGTCGGCGCAAGGGAGAAGGCCCGGATCGGAGAGGCGGCAGCGGCTCTGGTCAAGGATGGCATGAAGATCTTCGTCGACGAGGGGACCACGGCGCTTGCGTGCCTGAAGCATCTCGAGACCCGCAAGGATCTCACGATCGTGAGCAATTCGCTCGCGGTGGCGGCCCAGTTCTACTATTCGGCGACGCCCAGCGTCCGCGTGCTCGGTGGGCGGTTGCGTCCCGACTATCAGGCGACGTTCGGCCCCGAGACGGCGGCGGCAATGAAGGAGCATTTCTTCGATCTCGCCATCATTGCGATCAGCGCCGTCCATGCCGAGCGCGGCTTCATGGATTACGGCGAGGACGAGGCGATCATCCGCCGCGTGGCGCGCGCGCAAGCGAAGCGCTCAGTCATCGTCGCGGACAGCTCCAAGTTCGGCCGACTCGGCTCGATCCATACGTTCGGTCTGCAAGACGTCCACGCTGTGATTACGGGGAGCACCCTGACCAAAGACTTCTCCGACCAGTTTCTCAAGTCCAACGTGGAGATCATTTATGCCTGACATCGTTCCCGAGCGCGCTACCATCAATCCATCGCGTCTCCAGGCGATGATGGACGAATTGTCGGTGTTCGGCGGTGGGCCCGACGGATCCATGACGCGTCTCTCTCTCTCGCAGGAGGACGGAGCGGCGCGCGATTGGCTTGGCCGCTGGTTCGCCCGGAACGGTTTCACCGAGGCCGTCGACGCCATTGGCAATCAGTTCGGGAGCCTGTCGCTGGCCGGTGCCAACGCGCCGGTAGTCATGGTCGGATCGCATATCGACAGCCAGCCCAATGGCGGGCGCTTCGACGGCGCGCTCGGCGTCGTCTCGGCCTGCGAAGCGGTGCTTGCCGTGTCGGAAAGGCTGAAGGCGGAAAAGAAGCTGCCGGTCTGGAATTTCCAGGTGGTGAACTGGACCAACGAGGAGGGCGCGCGCTTTCAGCCGAGCCTGCTGGGAAGCAGCGTGTTTGCCGGTGCTCTCGAGCGCGAATGGGCGCTCGACCGCAAGGATGGCGATGGGGTGACGGTGCGCCAGTCGCTCGCGCAGATCGGCTATGCCGGCAAGGATACCGTGGCGATCCCGAGTGCGTTGATCGAACTTCACATCGAGGGTGACAAGGCGCTGTTCGAGGCCAATGAAAAATTCGGAATCTTCACCCGGTTCTGGGGCGCGACCAAGTATCGGCTCGCCTTCCTCGGCCGGCAGGCCCATACGGGGGCAACGCCGATGGCGCAGCGCAAGGACGCACTGCTCGGTGCGGCCTACCTCATTGCTGATCTGAAGCAGATCGCAGGCGAGCACGGCCTTGACCTGCACACATCCGTTGGCCGGCTGGAGGTGTTTCCGAACTCGCCCAACACGGTCTCGTCCGAAGCCGTGCTCTTCATCGAGTTGCGTTCGGGGTCGCCGGAGGTTCTCGCCGCGGCCGAACGGAAGATGAAGCTTCGGATGGAGGCGGCGGCGGAGAAAGCCGGGGTGACATTCGAGGTGAGGGCGATTGATCGTCGCAAGGCCGGCCGGTTTGCGAAAGGGCTGATCTCGCTTGCGGAGCGAATTGCCGCAAGTTTCGGCGAAACGGCGCGCCATCTCGATACGATCGGCGGGCACGATGCCGTGGCGATGTCCAGCGTTTGTCCCTCGGTCGTTCTCGCGGTCCGCTCACGCGACGGCGTCATTCATCATCCGACCGAGCTCACGAGCGCGGCAGACCAGGCCTTCGGGACGCAGGTCCTTGCCGACATGCTTTACACGCTTGCCAGCGAGGGACTGCCAGCGAACGAGGCCGCGGCATGAAGACGCTTGGTCATCCGGATACGGTCATGGAGATGCGCGCTGAACGCGCAATCAGGAACCTGCTGGTCACCGACGCGGCCACGGCTGCCTACGCGGCATCTGCTTTCCCGGTGGCTTCACCATCCTACCACGCAGTCGAGGCGACGACATTCAATGTGGCGCCCGACGGTATTAACGCAAGTCTGTTTCTGCGGCTGGCGAACGACGAAGTCGCCGAACTCGTCGACGACGAAATAGCCTTTGTGGCGGCGCGACGTCTTTTTGGCCTGGGGCTGTCGCCCACGCCGATCGCGCGCGCGCCGGCGGAGAGGGCCGTGCTGTTCGCGCGCCTCCGCGACGGCTGGCGTACGGCGAAGACCGATGATCTGATGCAGGAAGGCGCCGTGGCGCGGCTCGTCGACATGCAGAAGTTGATTGCCGCTGGCGAACCGTTGGGGCGTCCCTGGTCCGTTTTCGACGGAATCGATCGGCTTTGGCCGCTGGTCTCGACGTCAAGCGCCGTGCTTCCCGGCGACGTGAACTGGATGCTGGCCTGGATGACGCCCATCCGGGCGGCGATCTCTGCGGCCGGTGTCGACCCGAGACCCGCGCACGGCGACCCGCACTCCTCCAACGTGATGCTGGGTCCGGACGACTCCATGATGCTGGTCGACTTCGACATGGCTGGCGACATCGACCCTTACTATCAACTGGGAGTTCAGATGAACGAGCTCTATCAATTCGAGAGCCAGATGAAGCCGCTTCTGGAAATGCACGATGGCCAGTTCAGCGAGAAGGCCTTTAGCCGATGCCGGCTCTATGCAGCCGCCGACGATCTCTACTGGGCGCTTCGGAGCCTGTTGCAGGATGTCCGTTCGCCCGTGCAGGGCGTGGAGTTCCTGAAGTACGCGGCATGGCGCTTCCTGCGCTGCCGGATGCTGCTCGGACATCCCGGCTTTGAAGAGCGGGTACGATCTCTCTAGCGAAAGTGGGACAAGATGATGATGGAGGTAGGGGCGGGCCGGTCCGACGCCGAACGGGCGCTGGAGGCGGCCATCGTGCAGGTGGATGCCTGGAAGGGGTCTCGCCTGACGTACAGGCCGGTGTCTGGGGGCATCAGCAACACCAATTTTCGTGTCGCGGTCGAAGGCGACCCGGTCGGATATTTCGTCAAGATACCCGGCCGTGGCACTGAGATGTTCATCGATCGCCGCGCGGCGCGGGCCGCAAGCAAGCAAGCGGAGATCATGGCGGTCGGGCCCCGGACCTTCGATTATCTGGATCACCTGGACATCGAGGTGTCCGAGTTCCTGGACGACCGACGAGCGTCGACTCATCGCGATTCCGTCGACCCGCGGTTTCGCGCCAACGTCGTCAGGATGTATCGCCGTTTTCACGAAGGCCAACCGCTCCCGCTGACCAAGACCGTGTTCGACATGATCGACGAGCATGACGAGCAGGTGCGACAGCTTGGCGGCTACTGGCCGGAAGATCATGCGTGGCTCCATCGTCAGTACAGGCAGGCGCGCGCGGCCCTCGAAGCGGCCGGCCTCGATCTTGTGCCCTGCTTCAACGATCCGATGCCGGGGAATTTCCTCGTCGGGGAGGACAGGTCGATCAAGCTGATCGACTTCGAATATGCGTCCAACAACGAGCGGCTCTACGATCTCGCGATCTGGAGCGGGGAGCACTTCTTCTCCGAGGATATCGAACAGGAGATCATCGAGGAGTATTTCGGCTCCTGCAACAAGGAGTGGCACGCGCGCTTCATCGTTCACAAGGCGCTCGCCGATATCAAGTGGAGCACCTGGGCGATGGTGCAGAACCGCATCTCGACGCTGGACTTCGACTTCTACAAGTACGGCATATGGAAACGCATGCGGGCCCGCTCGATCATCCAAGATCCGCGATGGCCGCTGTTCCTGAAGGCGCTGTGATGGCACACCCAGCCGTCGCGGCAGACGATGCCGACGTCTACCTGTCCTTTGCTGCCGAACTTGCTGATCTGGTCAGGCCCATCGTGCTGTCCTACTTCCGGACTCCGCTGGAGGTTGTTTCCAAATCCGATGACAGCCCAGTGACGATTGCCGACCGCACTGTTGAGCTTCGTCTCAGGGAGAGGATCGAGCAGCGCTTTCCGGAACATGGAATCATCGGGGAGGAGATCGGCGGCAAGCCAGGCGGCGCCTTCACCTGGATCGTCGATCCCATTGACGGCACCAAGAGCTTCATCACCGGCTTTCCCCTGTTCGGTACGCTGATTGCGTTGACTTATCAGGAGCAGCCGTTCTGCGGCTTGATCGACGTCCCCTTCACGGGGGAGCGGTGGACAGGAAAGCCGGGGCAGGCTCTGTTCGGCACCGGATCGGCGCGGACCAGCGCGTGCGAGCGAATCGCGGATGCGCGCTTCTACACGACATCGCCCGACATGTTCGCCAATCGGAGCGATGCCGAGGCGTTCGAGCGGATTTCGCGCGCCGCGAGATTGCGCCGCTTCGGCGGGGATTGTTACATCTATGGCTTGCTCGCGTCAGGGCACTGCGACATCGTTCTCGAAACCGGCCTTCAGCCGCACGACTACATGGCACTGATTCCGATCGTGCAGGGCGCCGGCGGCTGCATCACGGACTGGGCGGGACGTCCGCTAACAATTCGGTCGGTAGGGCGTGTGTTGGCGTCTGCCACGCCAAGGCTTCATGCGGACGCGCTCGCTCTGATCCACGGGTAGGGATTATGCAGTACAAGACAACCATCGACGGGACGGTCTATCGCTTTGCCGACCTCAAGGATCTCCTAGCCAAGGCGACACCGGAGCGGTCGGGCGATCAGCTTGCCGGCGTTGCCGCGGAAGGACCGGTCGAGCGGCTTGCTGCGCAGATGGCGCTCGCGGATCTGCCGCTCAAGGCCTTCCTCGCCGAGGCGTTGATCCCGGCCGAGACTGATGAGGTCTCGCGCCTCATCATGGAACGTCATGATAAGGCTGCCTTCGCCACCATCTCATCGCTGACTGTCGGGGAATTCCGCGAATGGCTGCTTAGGCCGGAGACGGCGCAGCGCCAGCTTGAGGCGGTCACGTTCGGCTTGACGCCCGAGATGGTGGCCGCGGTCTCAAAGATCATGCGGTTGCAAGACCTTATTTCGGTGGCGTCCAAGCGGGAGGTGATCACGCGATTCCGATCGACGATCGGCCTCAAGGGACGGCTTTCGACACGCAACCAGCCAAACCATCCGACTGATGACTCCCACGGCATCGCGGCGTCGGCGATCGACGGCCTTCTCATGGGATCGGGTGACGCCGTGATCGGCGTCAATCCCGCGACAGATACCGTGGATGATTATATCCGGATGGTTTCGCTGCTGGACGAGTTGCGCGCGCGCCTCTCCATTCCAACGCAAACCTGTTGCCTCGGTCATGTGACGACGGCGATGAAGGCGATTGCGGCGAAGGCGCCGGTAGATCTCGTGTTCCAGTCAGTCGCGGGATCGCAGAAGGCTAATGAAGGCTTCGGGGTCAGTCTATCGCTGTTGAGGGAGGCTCATGAAGCCGCGCGTGGCCTCCGTCGCGGTGCGATAGACGCCAATCTGATGTATTTCGAGACCGGGCAAGGTGCAGCACTCTCGGCCGAGGCGAATTTCGGCGTTGATCAGCAGACCATGGAGGCCCGCGCCTACGCGGTGGCGCGCGAGTTCAGCCCCCTGCTGGTCAACACCGTCGTGGGCTTCATTGGTCCGGAATATCTCTTCAACGGTAAGCAGATCATTCGGGCCGGCCTCGAGGATCATTTCTGCGGCAAGCTGCTCGGCCTGCCGATGGGCGTGGACGTCTGCTACACCAACCATGCGGATGCCGACCAGGAGGACATGGACGCGCTGCTGACGCTGCTTTGCGCGGCCAACGTCAATTTCGTCATCACCGTGCCCGGTGCCGACGACGTGATGCTGAACTATCAGTCGCTCGCACATCATGACGCGGTGTATTGCCGCGAGACTTTGAAACGGCCGCCGGCACCAGAGTTTGAACGATGGCTCCTGGATATCGGGTTGATCGACGGGGCCGGTCGTCTGCTGGAGGCGCCGCCGAAGCTTGCGGGCTATCTCGCCGATGCCCGACTGCTCGGAGCCTGAGATGGCGGATGAACTCGATCGAAAGTCAGCGGCATCATTCGATCTCCGGGAGATGACCCAGGCACGGGTGCTCCTTGGCCGGTTCGGCGCAGGGCTACCGACGCGGGCGGCGCAGTCGTTCCTGCTCGATCATGCGCGCGCCCGGCAGGCGGTCTGGTCCGAGGTCGACTGGGCGTCGGTTCGAGCGGGATTGGTCGATCTCAAGCTGAGAATCGTCGAGGTCGAAAGTCAGGCGAGCGACCGTGCCACCTACATCCGACGTCCGGATCTGGGTCGAAAGCTCTCGTGGCAGGCGACAGAGCGCCTCGCCGACATCCGCTCGGACTATGACGTCCTGATCGTCGTTACTGACGGATTGTCTGCCAGCGCGATCGATACAAACGCCGTGTCGCTGGCGCGGGCCATCGTTGCGCACCTTTCTGTACGGCAACTTACCATCGCTCCCTTGGTTCTGGCATCGCATGCGCGCGTCGCGCTGGGCGATCCCATCGCGGAGATCGCCGGTGCGCGGATCTCGATCGTGATCATTGGGGAGCGGCCCGGCCTTTCGGCCGCCGACAGCGTCGGTGTCTATGTGACCTGCTCGCCGCGGCCGGGCACGCCCGATTCAAGAAGGAATTGCATATCCAACATCCGCAACGGAGGGCTCACCGTCGGTAGCGCGGCGATTGGGGTGGCGTCGTTGGTCGTGGATATGCTGAAAACAGGCATCAGTGGAGTTGGATTGAAGGATGCCTCGATGGGATTGCCGCGCGACTGACGCGCGGATACCTACTGTCGACATACCCCCCGTGGAACCATCGCTTATCCTGCGGCACGCGGCTCCGATCGTGGCGGGTCGAGGGGCACCTCTGATTTGTGAATACCTGGGCCATCCGCTCCGATTGGTTGCCTTAATTGGGCTCCAACTAGCTCAAACTTGCCCATGATGGATTGGAACGAGAGTTTAAGTTTTTCAATGCGTTAGGGAGGCGTCGTGTGCACGGGGCGTGCACCGGGGGATCAAGAAAAATAAAGTTAAAGGTAGGTGCAGGCGGTCGGCTCGTCGCGACCCGAAGAAGTTTATGTGGCCAGAGAGCAGGGTCGCGAGCAGAGTTATGCATACGATGCGAGCGCCAATCGCGAGTTCGGCGTCGGGCTCATCGAGCGATCATATCGACTGCTGCCGTCCAGGCCTTGCGATAAGAATCAAGGCCGGGAATCGAAATCGGAGCGACGAGACCCGGTTCCGTGATCCGGTAAGAGGGGGGCCATTGCGCTAGCATTGCGGCGCCGCGTGCTGTGCCGGCGGCGTCTTCCGCCCCAAAGACGCGCTGCGTCAGTCGCAATGCGCCGAGAGTCTGACAGAAGGGAAGATTGCCGGCGAACGTCCCTTCGACGATGAGATCTCCATCGGTTGCTCCCATCCGTGTCAGCATCAGATCGCTGACCAAAGCGCAATAGAGCGTCGCAAGCGCGGTTCGATCGCGCCTTGCGACTTCGCCTTGGATAGCGCCTTTAGTCGTCGCGTAAGGTCCACCATGGCCGGAGAAGCAGGGTAGGGGCATTGCGCCGGAGGCGATGACGCGCTCGATGCCGCCAGGATCTGGGTTGCCGCCGCCGCCCGCAATGACGGCGTATTCGCGTCCACCCATGAAGCGTCCGCAGGCGATCGGTCGAGACAGCGCGTCGACGTTGGCAAGCGTGTCGTCGCGAGGATCGAGTTGATCGAGCGAAAGACCCACGCACATCAGGATCACCCAGGTGCCGGTCGACAACACGGTGAACGGCGCCTGGCGCGAGACAAGGTAGGGCAGAAGTGAAGCGTTGGAATCGTGGATACCGCAAAAGACTTGCGTTTCAGGCGCGAGCGCGGTGAGCGCCGCGATTTCAGGCTTAATCGGACCGATAGGATCGAAGGCGCGGCTTAGCGGCGGTAGCAAGTGGTCGACGCCGAGACCTTTGACGAGGCTAGAGGCCTGTCCCCGCCGCGGCGCCCAGAGATCAGTATGAGCGCCGAGGGTAGTGACTTCAGAGACCGCAACGCCGCTCAAGCGCCAAGTCCAATATTGCGGATAGCCGACGAAATGCCTCGCTCTGGCGAACAGGTCCGGACAGCGCCACTTCTGATACGCGAGTTGCCGACCGAGATTGAGGCCGGCGGGCAGGTTCGGCGACAGGCTCTCCGCAAAGGGTGGCCGCAGCCGGGCATAGTCGGACTCGATCGCTTCGACGCCCGTGAATTCGTAGTCCATGACCGGAGCGGCGAGATCGCTCTGGCCGATCAAGGCGCCGGCGGCGCCATGCGCGGTCGGAACGATTGCACCGATCTGATACGTTCGTGCGGCCTCACGAAGGGCATCGAGGAAGAAGCTCCACGTGTTCTCAACGTCTTCGTGCGGGTAGGGCGGGCCCGGCCGAATGCGGTTGGGCGCCGACTTTTCCCAGAGAAATCGGCCATCGTCGAACAAGGCAAGCTTTACGTTGGTCTTGCCGACGTCAAGGACTGCGACCGTTTGGCTCATCGTCAAAGCTCACGGCAGATGGACATCGACAAGCAACATCATCACCCTGTCATGACCGGCTCGTTGCGGCCATGACAGCGGATTACAAAGTGCGTCGCCCGACCACGTTCAAGGGTCGGTCGACGAGCCCAGATCAGAAATCAAAGTCCTTGATGTTCTGCTTCGTGAAGATAAAGGGCGACCCAAGCAGGATCTCACTGCCATTGACCACGTTCAGTTTGCCGAGCTTGCCCGCGTCCACCGAGGTCGCGCCGGGCTTCAGGCTACCGTCGACGACGGCGCGCATCACGTGGGTCGCGGCATAGCCGAGATCGACCGGGTTCCACAGCACGACCGACTTGACGCAATCGGCATTGACATACGGCTTCATCGCATTGGGCGTGGCGAGGCCGACCACCGCCACCTTGCCGCAGAGCTTGGCCTTGGTCACTGCTTCCGCCGAAGCAGGCGTCGCAACCGAAGTCATGCCGAACAGGCCGGCGAGCTTGTCGCCATGCTTGTTGATCAGCGTCGTTGCCTGGTTGAAGGACAGGTTATTATCCTCCTGCGCCTCGACCGTTTCGAGCCATTTCAGCTTGGGGTGGCACTTCTGCGCATAGGCCCACATCTCGGCGATCCAGCGCGCCTGGTTCGGCGTCGTGAAGGTCGAGGTGACGATCGCGAAGCTCTTGTCCTCGCCGGCCTCCTTGGCCATCGAGTCGATCATAGCCTTGGCGATGCCGTTGAACTCGGCCTGGTTGACAAACCATTCACGCGCATCCGGCGTCGCGTTGGCGTCATAGCCGACGACATGGATGCCCTTCGACAGTGCCTTCTTCAGGACCGGCGCGATCGCCACCGGATCGTTTGCCGCGAAGAGAATGCCGTCGACGCCGCTGGTGATGTAGTTGTCGATGAACTTGATCTGCTCGTCGATCTTGGCTTCAGTCGGGCCGTCGGTCTTCACCGTGACGTTGCCGAGCGCCTTGGCGGCGTCCTGCATGCCTTTCGAGGTCGCGTTGAAATAGCCGATACCGATCAACTTCGGCACGTCGACCAGCGTGATCGGTTTGCCGGCCTTGTCGGCAGCATTGGTTGCCCGGCCGCCGTCATATGGCTTGGCACCGGGTGCGGCGTTAGCCTCGCCAGCCGAACAGGCAAGCGGATTGACTGGCAGGTCGTCCGCGCCGTCCCATCTCTTGTCTGCCGCCGAGACGGTTCCCGCCAGCAGCGTCGCGCCGAGGAATGCAGCAGCTAATCCGAGTTTCATTTTGTTTCCTCCCTTGTTGAAGCCGCTTTTTTCGCGGCCAGTTACGCCATCAAACGCCCTCGCGTCGCCGCTGTAGCGAACTCGCCACAAGAGTTGAAAGGATGAGCACCGCGCCGATGACCACGATCGTCGCGTCGCCCTTGACGCCGGTCAGGGCCAAACCGTTTTTCAATAACTGGATCATCGCCAGGCCGATCACAGTGCCCCAGATCGTGCCGACGCCTCCGAATATGCTGGTGCCGCCGAGTACCACCGCCGCGATGACGTCGAGCTCGTAGCCGATCCCCATGTCCGACCGGGTCGTCGTCACGCGCGAAACGAGAACACAAGCCGAGAGACCGGCCATGAAACCCGATAGCGTGTAGACAATCAGTTTGACGCGATCGACTGGCAAACCGGAGAAGCGCGCGGCGGTCTCATTGTTCCCGATCGCAAAGAGCGTTCGGCCGAAGGTGGTGCGGTCAAGAACGATTGCCGTGACCACGATCGCGATCAGCAAGAGCCAGAGCTGCGCCGGCACCCCGAAGAGGTTTTCCTGCCCGACAAAGTAGAACCATTCCGGGTAGCCCCGCACCGAACGCGCCTGGCTGATGCCCTCGGCTAGCCCACGGTAGAGGGCGAGCGTCGCGATGGTCATGATCAGCGGTGGCACTTTCACCTTGGTGATGACGATTCCGTTGAGAAAGCCCGCCGCGGCGCCGACGAGCAGCGAGAAGCAGATCGCCAGCGGCAGGGGAAAGCCGAAAGCCTTCCAGGAATAGCCGAGCAGGATTGCGCAGAGCCCGACGATCGAGCCCACCGAGAGATCGATACCGCCGGTAATAATGATGAAGGTCATCGGCAGCGCGATGAGCCCAACCTCGGTCGTCAGCCTGCCTTGATTGAGCAGATTGTCGACCGTGAGGAAGCGATTGTTCAAGCCCCCGAGCCCGATCAGAGCAATGAGCAGGATCATCGCGAGCATTGTCTCGTGGCGCAGCAGCCACCAGGGCACGACGCGCTTGGCTGCCTCGGGTAGAGGGATCTCGCTCATGGTGCTCATGCTCCGGCCATACGCCGGCGCCGCAGAATGTCGGCGATCACGGTCGCGAGGATGAGCACGCCCTGGACCGCGCGGATCCAGTAGGGCGACACGTCGACGAAAACGA
The DNA here is from genome assembly GCF_036924495.1 of Bradyrhizobium sp. AZCC 2230. Classification (NCBI taxonomy): domain Bacteria; kingdom Pseudomonadati; phylum Pseudomonadota; class Alphaproteobacteria; order Hyphomicrobiales; family Nitrobacteraceae; genus Bradyrhizobium; species Bradyrhizobium sp. AZCC 2230. The sequence goes on from NZ_JAZHRS010000001.1 coordinate 37,016, forward strand.
GCGCGCTGGCGATTTCGGCGATCAGGACGGCAGCAAGTGTCGAGCCGACCACCGTTCCGACGCCGCCGAGAATGCTGACGCCTCCGACGACCGACGCAGTGATGATCGTCAGCTCGAGATTCGGCGGGACGGTCGACTGGATGACGCGCAGTTGCGTCGCGTAGAGCAGGGCGGCAGCCCCTGCGAACAAGCCGTGCAGCGCGAAGACCATCACGATCGTGCGCGGCTGCGAAATGCCGCAGAGCCGTGCCGCTTCGGCGTTACCGCCCACGGCGTAAATCGCGCGTCCCGAGGCTGAATAGCGCATCCATAACGCTGCCAGGATCGTCACCAGGATCATGAGAAAAACTGGAAACGGCAGCACACCGAAGAGTTCGATATCGGCGAGATGGAAACTGTCGGGCAGGTCGGTGATCCATTTGCCGCCGGTGACGCTGATCAGGCCGCCCTTGAGAATCGACAGCATGCCAAGCGTAACCACGATCGCTGGAATGCGCAGATAGGCGATGATGAGGCCCTGCAACACCATCACGAGGATACCGGCAACGAGCGCCGCCAGCCAGGCGACCACAATCGGCGCGCCGTTCACCGCCAGAGTGCCGCTGATCGTCGCCAGGACACCGATCAGCGCGCCGACGGAAATGTCGATATTCCCGGAAATGATCACCATCGACATGCCGACCGCGGCGACGGCGATATAGGCGTTGCCGAGCAGCACGTCGGAAAGATTGCGTGCCGCCAGAAAGCGGGGATTGTAAAGTCCGACAGCGATGGCAAGGCCGATCACCGCGATCGCGAGCAAGGCTTCCTGCGAGGCAAACACCCTCAGCCGCCGTCGCGAATCAGCCTCGGCGCCAGCTAAGGTCACTACCGTCATGCGGCTTTCTCCGCGCTTTCACGGCTGCCCATCATCGCTGCGCCGATCGACTCCTGGGTTGCTTCTTCGCGCGAGAAGTCGGCAACGATCCGGCCTTCGCGCATCACGAGCACGCGGTCGCTCATGCCCAGCACCTCCGGCAGCTCGCTCGAGATCATCAGGATGGCGAGCCCCTCGGCCGCAAGCTCACCCATCAACCGATGGATCTCCGCCTTGGCGCCTACATCGATGCCGCGCGTCGGCTCGTCGAGGATCAATAACTTCGGCCCGTTGGCGAGCCATTTACCGAGCACGATCTTCTGCTGATTGCCGCCTGAGAGCTTGCCTACGACTTGCTCGAGCGAGCTGGCCTTGACCGCAAAGCGCTTGACGCCGTCGCTGGCGAGCTTGCGTTCGGCGCCCCGATCGATGAAACCGCCGAACGCGACTTTGCCAAGCGCGGCGAGACTGAAGTTCTCGCGCACCGTCATTGGCCGCACCAGGCCTTGCGTGCCGCGGTCCTCAGGAACGTAAGCGACGCCCAAAGACCGCGCCTGGGCTGGCGAGCGAATGTTGACCTGCTGCCCGGCGATCCGGATTTTGCCACTATCGGCCGGCGTGACGCCGAAAATGGTTTGCGCCAGCTCGCTGCGACCGGAGCCGACGAGGCCGGAAAGACCAACGATCTCGCCGGCGCGCACCGTAAGCGAGATGCTCCTCGTCAGCGGCCGACGTTCAAGGTCCATCACCTCCAGCACTGGCTGGCCTATCGGAACCGTTATCTTCGGAAACAGGCTTTCGATCCTGCGGCCGACCATCAATTGCACGAGCCCCGCCGCGTCCGTGTCGGCGACGTGCCTGGTCGCGACATGTGCGCCGTCGCGCAGCACGGTGACACGATCGGCGATCGCGAAAATCTCATCGAGCCGGTGGCTGATATAAATCACGGCCACGCCGCGGGCTTTCAGCTTGCGTACGATGTCGAACAGCCGCGTCACGTCGTACTCGGTCAGGGCCGCGGTCGGTTCGTCCATGATGAGAATGCGCGCATCCTGCGACAGCGCGCGCAAGATTTCGACGCGCTGGCGATTGCCGACGCTGAGCGAACCGACGATACGCTCGGCCTGCAAGTCATGAATCTCGAGCGAGGCGAGCAGGGCATTGGTCTTCTCGCGCATCGCCCGCCAGTCGATCCGGCCGAGGCCAGTGCGCGGCGCATGCCCCATGAAGATGTTCTCGGCGACCGTGAGCTCCGGAAACAACAGCAACTCTTGATAGATCGTGGCGATGCCGGCGCGCCTTGCATCGTCCGGCCGCGCGAGGTCGACCTGTCTGCCGTCCACAAGCACCTCGCCGCGATCGGGCGGGAATACGCCGGAAACGATCTTGATCAGTGTCGACTTGCCGGCGCCGTTCTCGCCGAGCAAGGCATGGACTTCGCCCCTGTCGGCGTCGAACGAGACGCCGGACAGCGCCCGCACGCCTGGAAAGGACTTCTCGATCGCGCGCACCGATAGAAGCGGCGCCGCGGGAGTTTCACTGTGCGGGTCAGCTGTCATGATCACGCCGCCGCAGTGGCTTGAGCGCCTGCATCCACGACAACGACGCGGACACCGTGCCCGCGCAGCATGTCGAGTGCGTCGCTCGGCGCATCTGAATCGGTGATCAGCGTATCGATGCGCGAGAGCGGGCAGACGACAAGGCTGCCGCGCGAGACGAATTTCGAGGAATCGGCGAGCACGATCAGCTTGTCGGCACGCTTCAGCAGTTTGGATTCGGCGCGGGCGAGCAGGGGGTCGCCTTCGATCACGCCGAGCGGTCCGATCGAGATCGCACTCATGAACATCCGCGTCGCCGAATAGTGCTGGATCGCATCCTCTTCAAAAGGCGAGACGATCATGCCCTGCTCGCGATAGACCTCGCCACCCGGCAAGGCGACGCGGCATTTCGACGTGTGGATCAGTGCGTCGGCGAGCAGATAGGAATTGGTCAATACCTTCAGACGGCGCTCGCGCAGATATTCGCCCATTTGAAAGGTGGTCGTGCCGCCGTTGATGATGATCGTCTCGCCATCGGCGCAGAGGGCGACCGCCGCTTTCGCAATGGCGCGCTTGGCATCTATATTGAGCGTCTGGCTGACGTCGAAGGAGCGGGTGGCAAGCGACAGGACGTCGCTCGGTGCGTTAGAGGCTTCCGGCAAGGCCTCGAGACCGCCATGCACCCTGATCGCGACACCTTGCTCGGCGAGCCTGGCGAAATCGCGCCGTATCGAGGCTTCGGAGACGCCGGTCGCGCGACAAGCATCGGCGATGCGCACCAATGACCGCTCACGCAAGAGTGCCTTGATGATCTGCCAGCGTTCCCGCTCGTGCACGTTGCCCTCCCTTTTGCCCATAAATAGGTCACGCTCTCGATGAGCGGTCAACTGCAAACCGTCAAATTCGCTCAATACCGCGCTGCATCAATCATATTGCGTCGCAGTTTTGGGTACCGGTGATTGACCGTGATTGAATGCGTGGCCTAAGCTGCCCAGAGATCAAGCACAGGGAGAATGCCTAATGAGCGAGGTCGCGGCCACGCCCCTGCCAAATCTTTGGGACGACGCGCTCGCCGCCGGGCTCGATGAAGCAGGTCAGTTGCTGTACCGCTCGAACCTTCTCGGAGCCGATCTGCGCATCACCAATTTCGGTGGTGGCAATACCTCAGCCAAGATTGAGATGAAGGATCCGCTGACGCGCGAGAACGTACGTGTGCTCTGGGTCAAAGGCTCAGGCGGCGACATCGGCTCGATGAAGCGCGACGGCTTTTCGACGCTCTACCTCGACAAACTCGAGAGCCTGAAAGGCCTCTATCGCGGCCTCGCCCATGAGGACGAGATGGTCGCCTTGTTCAATCACTGCACCTTCGATCTCAATCCGCGCGCGACTTCGATCGATACGTCCTTGCACGCCTTCGTGCCGCACCGGCATGTCGATCACGTCCATGCTGATGCGGTCATCGCCATTGCCGCCTCAATCGATGCCGAGCGTCTGACGCGTGAGGTTTTCGACGGCAAGCTCGGGTTCCTGCCGTGGCAGCGGCCCGGCTTTGATCTCGGCCTGAAGCTCGGCGAGATGGCCGCGCGTCATCCCGACTATGTCGGCGTGGTCCTCGGCGGCCACGGGCTCTTCACATGGGCGGAGACATCGAAAGCCTGTTACGAGATGACCTTGCGCGTGATTCAGCAGGCCGCCGATTGGCTTCCCGCGCATGAGCAGAAGCCGGCTTTCGGCGGTGGCAAGGTCCAAACCGCCACACCGGAAAAGCGCCGCGCGATCGCGGCTAGGCTGATGCCGCTGATCCGCGGCAAGATCTCCGCGGACGAGCGCAAGATTGGCCATTTCACCGATGCGCCGGAGGTGCTGGAGTTCGTCAACTCCAGCGCGCTGACGAAGCTGGCGCCGCTCGGCACCTCCTGCCCCGATCACTTTCTTCGCACCAAAATTCGGCCGCTGTTGCTGCCCTACGATCCCGTGCGCGACAATCTCGACGAGGTGATCGCTGGCCTGGACGACGTTCTTGCCGCTTACCAGCGCGACTACACCGCGTATTACGAGCGCTGCAAACATCCGGACTCGCCGGCCATGCGCGATCCCAACGCGGTCGTGTATCTCGTTCCGGGAATCGGCATGTTCACCTTTGCCAAGGACAAGGCGACGGCGCGCGTTGCGGGCGAATTTTACGTCAACGCGATCAACGTCATGCGCGGCGCCTCGGGCGTCAGTGCGTATGTCGGCCTTGCCGAGCAGGAGGCCTTCAATATCGAATACTGGCTGCTGGAAGAGGCAAAGCTCCAGCGCATGCCCAAGCCGAAATCGCTCGCCGGGCGGATTGCCTACGTGACCGGCGGCGCCGGCGGCATTGGCGGGGCAACCACGCAGCGGTTGCTCGGCGAAGGCGCTTGCCTCGTCATTGCGGATATCGACGAGAGCTCGTTGAGCGAGCGCGTTGCGGCGATCACGAAGCGCCATGGGCGAGACGCTGCGATCGGTGTGAAGCTCGATGTGACCGACGAGGCGGCGGTGGTCGCTTCGTTCGAAGAGGCTGCACGCGCCTTTGGCGGTGTCGACATCGTCGTCTCGAATGCCGGGATCGCCTCGGCGTCGCCTGTCGAAGACACGAGTCTTAGGCTGTGGCAAAAGAACATGGACATTCTCGCAACGGGGTACTTCCTTGTCTCGCGCGAGGCTTTTAGGCTGATGCAGCGCCAGAACATCGGCGGCGCCATCATCTTCGTTGCCTCGAAGAACGGCCTTGCCGCTTCGGCCGGCGCCTCCGCCTATTGCGCCGCCAAGGCTTCGGAGATCCATCTGGCCCGCTGCCTGGCATTGGAAGGCGCGGCGCATGGCATCCGCGTCAACACGGTCAATCCGGACGCGGTGCTGCGCGGCTCGAAGATCTGGGAAGGCGAGTGGCGCCAGCAGCGCGCGGCGTCGAACAAGGTTGCGGAAGACCAGCTCGAGGAGGTCTATCGCCAGCGCTCGCTGCTCAAACTATCGGTGTTCCCCGAGGATATCGCCGAGGGTGTCTACTTCTTCGCGTCCGATCTTTCGGCCAAATCGACCGGCAACATCCTCAACGTCGATGCCGGCAACGCCCAGGCCTTCACACGATGAGCGTATCGTTCTCGATCAGCGCGGATTTCATCGCCGACCAGAACGCGCGGCTCGAACACGCGACTAACGAAGACTACGACGCCCTGAAGCGTGCGCTGGCGCGGCACGGGATCGACGCGGAGGCCCTGGTGCAGAAGGTGATGGCCTTCGGCGTCGCCATTCCGACGTGGGGCGTCGGCACAGGTGGGACGCGATTTGCCCGATTTCCGGGGCCGGGTGAGCCGCGCAATGTTGTCGAGAAAATCGACGATTGCGCGGTGATCCAGCAATTGGGGCGGGCAACCCCGACGATCTCGCCGCACTTCCCGTGGGACAAGGTCGACGACTATGCCGCCTTGCGTGAACAAGCCGCGGGTCGCGGCCTTGCCTTCGACGCGGTCAACTCGAACACCTTCCAGGATCAGCCGGGGCAAGAGCTTTCCTACAAGTTCGGCTCGCTGTCGCATACCGATGCGCGCGTGCGCGCGCAGGCCATCGCCCACAACGTCGAATGTATCGAGATCGGCCGCAAGCTCGGCTCGAAGGCGCTGACCGTCTGGATCGCCGACGGCTCGAACTTTGCCGGCCAGTCGAATTTGACCAAGGCGCTCGACCGCTATATCGACGCGATGCGTGAGATCGTCGCGGCACTGCCCGCCGACTGGCGGGTGTTTCTTGAGCATAAGCTTTACGAGCCGGCGTTCTACTCGACCGTGATCTCGGATTGGGGCACGAGTTTTGCGGTCGCGCAGGAACTCGGGCCCAAGGCGCATTGCCTTGTCGACCTCGGCCATCATGCGCCGAACGTGAATATCGAGCAGGTCGTGGCTCGGCTCGTTCGCTTCAACAAGCTCGCCGGCTTTCATTTCAACGATTCCAAATATGGCGACGACGATCTCGACAGCGGTTCGGTCGAACCGTTCCGGCTGTTTCTGGTCTTCAACGAGTTGATCGACGCCGAGCGACGCAAGGCGGAAGGCTTCGCGCCCGCATATATGATTGATCAGTCGCACAATGTGACTGATCCGATCGAGAGTTTGATGCAATCGGCGATCGAGCTGCAGCGCGCCTATGCGCAGGCGCTGATCGTCGATCGCGCAGCGCTGGATTCGGCGCAAGAGGCCAATGACGCGCTCGGTGCGCATCTCGAATTGAAACGCGCCTTCACCACCGACGTCTCGCCGCTCCTCGCCGTCGCCCGCATGCGAGCCGGCGGGGCCATCGCACCAATCGCGGCCTATCGCTCGTCCGGCTATCGGGCGCGAAAGGCGAGGGAACGTCCCATCGTCGGCGGGACTTCGGCAGGCATCGTCTAGAGAAGGTGATCCATCGTCTTCAGGATGGTCGCAATCGCGCCGGAAAGATCCAAGTGAAATATGCAGCCAGCCCCGGTGAGAGCATCATATGCCGTGGCAACGTTCCCGCCTCAACATTTGTGAAGAGTCAACGAGTGAGCGAGGGCGCCGTTTTTGGAGAGCGTCTTAATTCGCTAAAAGAACAATTCCGGGTCGGCTTCGTTCTGGCCGTATGAAACGGTTCTATTTTGACATACGAGAGGGTGATGAGATCATTCCCGATGAGGAAGGTCTGGAACTCTCCACCATAGAAAAGGTGCACGAAGAGGCGGCTCGCTCGCTGGCGGATATGGCCCGGGATGCCATCCGCGCGCGGGGGGATGGAGTGCCCCACGAGATAGCCATCGAGGTCCGTGACGACAGCGGCCCGGTGCTGCAGGTCAAATTCACGTTCGAGGTAGATAGGCGCAAGCATTGAGCCGCCTCAGCGTGGCCGCCCGCTTGCCGCAAGGGTCAAGCCGGCAGGCCTATCACGTCGTACTCGAAAGCCACTCCCTCTGGGTCGTTCTCCTCGAACCAGATTTCCGCGGCTTCGACCGTGGCAAAGACCTTGATGTGATCGACGTCGCCGACCTGTTTAGCGGTATTCACGTACACGAAGACGGTCATTGGTCCCTCTTCAGCTTGCGCCGGCCCCAGTGCGGTTCCTTGCCCTTTGGATTGAACTCCGGGACATAGTGCCGGTTCAGCGCCCGCACGACGCCAATGCGTGCGAGCATCGTTGGTCCTCCGCTCTCCGCCACCAAGATCAGCGCCTGCATAGCGGCCTGCCACTCCGGGGCCGAGTGCTCCTTCTTCGGCAGTGCGGCGCGATGTACTTGCCTGCTTCTAGCAGCGTCACCAGCATGCGCCCGCTCACCTCGATCGGCTCGTCGAACGACCGCCGGCAGCCCCGGTCGTTCATCCGGCGCGCTTCGTACTATCTGCTATCGCGCGTTCAACTTCTGAGGCGAGAACCGTCAGGTGATCGGCCAGCCTTGTGAAAAGCTCTCGTTTCTTCGGATCGGTCGCCAGGTCGCGGATGAGGGCGCACTCGGCCGCTTCCGTGCGGAGCTTTTCCAACTGAGCCTGCATGTCTTTCATTGCGGCTACTCCGTCCTGGACGGAAACCTTATGGCTAAGGTGCGAAAGTGGACAGATCTGATTGCCGAATTTTCCTAAGACCAGGTGCCGGACCTATGCGAGGTCCGAGCGCGTCCAGCGGCTCCCAAAAGTCCCCGGCGGCAGGGCCGTCTTAAAGGCGGGAAAACGTTGCAACTCCCCGGAGGTGGTGCGGTTATAATTCTCTATCGTTCTTGATTGATGGAGCCCGCATGATTACGGCCGCCAGATGCAAGGAACTTGCAAATCACTACAAAGCCCTTTCTTCAATGCCCCGCATTTCCGAAAGCCGAGCCTTCCTACTGAGAAACATCGCCAGGAGCCTTACTGGTTTATCCGGTCAACTGGAAAGATTGGACTCGGTGACGAGAGCTGAGGTGAAGAGAGACGAAGAGGCCTCCAGTTAGCCCGCCGAAAGTTAGCTAGCGTTCCTGTGTCGACTAGCGCACACTAGGTCACCTCCGCGCGGCCATCGGCTTTTATCGGTGACAAGAACGCCAACTGCGCTCCCGCCTCCCCAGGAACGGAGCAGCACCATGCCGCGACGCAGTTTCAAGCAAATCCAATCCCTTGAAGAGCGCCTGAACGAAGAGAAGAAGCGAGGCGCTTCCGCGAAGAAGCTGAACTCACTTCCGCATGGATCTGTGCGCAGCCCCGCGTCGACGAGCTCGCGCGCATGGAGTGCGATCGGCAGCAGCTGACGGCGGTCGCCGGCTGAGGCGGTAGATCAAGAGGCCCCGCCGGTTCACGCTGGCGGGCCACTCTGCTGAGTTCGCCCGAGTGCTATAATTCGGAGGATCGATTCTTCGGGCAGTCGGTTGGATGGGCATGCGCATCCGCATCTTGATATCGGCAGGCTCGCTGACCCTTGTCGGTCTCCTCATCTCTGCTTGCGCAAATTCAGGTGACCCCGTATCGCGGTCAGCAATTCGTTCTGGCGCGCCATGGGCCCGAGATCTCAGCGAACCGCCCCCTAGTCGGGAGCCCATCAATGAGGCTGTCCCGCAGACAAAGGCGGCCCTGAATGCCGCGCGCGAGAGAGCTTTACGTTAGTCCGAGCTTCAAGGTGGGTACCCGGGGCTTCGGTCCTGCGCTCACGCGGCCGGTGCAGACATCGGGCCTATCGCTTTAGCTTAGCCCGGCGGGCTTTTCTTTTGGCTTTTGCGGGCGCGGCAACCTGGGGCCTTTCAGGCCGCTGTTCTTGTGCCCTGGTTGGTTGCTTCGGGCAGAGAAACCTCGCGGACCATCGCCGCTCGAATCTTCGTTGGACGTCCAGAGGGACGGCAGACATCGGAAAATCTCCTCGCCCCCGGGGTTCGTTGCCTTAACGCGGAGGAAGCTCCAAAGGTCCTCACTATGCGTCCTTGGTCATCTCGTGTTTCGATACCCCATGATTGCGAGCTGCTGATTGCCTCGGTCGAAGTCTGGCCGAACGTCGGCGCCGCGAGATCCGCATCCTTGGCAGACAAACCGCGGCTCGAGATCGGATAGCCTCACATTGTCGGGCCACCGGCCGGCGTCCAGAGCAACGTGATGGCCGCAATGGCAATAGACCAGGACGCCGCATAGGCCCATCTCGCGCATTTCGCCGAACGTGATCTTCATGGGACGCCCGTGGGCGTGCGTAGGCGTGTGGCGGCGGACAGGACGAGGCATGCCGCAATCAAAGCGGCATCCGCGGACACTTCGCAAATTGTCGATTACTGGTGGCTCAGGAAGCGCGTGAGCTACTGCGCATCGTGGGTGTGGGAAAGTGTGATCTCACAGAACCGCGACCGGCAAAGACTGATGACGCACCGCCCGGCGGTTGAGGCGGTAACAGCAAAAAGGCCCGCTGGTCACCTGGCGGGCCTTTCCTTTTGCATTGCGTCGATGATCCTACCGATCATTTGGGTGGTATTCGCGTGAATGCCGCTTTGGGCATCACCCCCCAGAGAAAAACAGCAGCGCCGCGCCGTGCGATAGCAGCGCTGTCGATAACGGCACGTTGATAATTTGCTGCACCACGATACCGGAGGACAGAAGAACAAACCGAGGCGGCAGATGCGATGCCATCGCGCTCCCGAACGCGAGGATCACGCCAGACGCTAGGACCGTGAGCGGCGCCCATTTCGTGCCGACTGATGCAATCCCTTCGGTCGACAGCAGAGAAGCATTGAAGTTGCCAATTTTGTACGCTTGGGCGAGCTCCACGCCGAGCTGCGGATGATAAGGCAGCCGATAAGAGACCGGACGAAGCCGATCTGGCAGAAATGCGTCGGCTCGTGGTTGAAGAAGAAGGCGTTGTAGACCTCCATTGAGATCGATGTGATGCCGAACATCCGGAAATTGATCAAGCCGAAGACGCGGTAGACCTCGTGGTGCAAGCCTGATTCGACCGGAAGGCTCGCGAGACCGACGAGGAGCGGCAGCAAGACCGAAAGGATGACCGCGTTCTCCGGCTTGGAAAACCGCTGAAGGATCAGCAGGAACAGTAGCCAGAGGGGCGCGAAGGCTGCAAATTTGCTGAGGGTCGCCGGATAGAACGCTCCCAATAGCACGAGTGCCGCGATGGCGGGAACGACCCGGCCGCGGTCGACGAAGCAAGCAAATGCGAAGGGCAGCAGCGCCGACTGCACAACCCCGTTTGCGTACCGGAGCGGTGTTGGAAAATCGATGCTGTCCCGAAAGTGAGTAGATGTCTGCCAGGCCGACGAGGTGGAAGTGGTAGCGCAGCGCGGCAGCAGCCGTGACAGCACCAATCACAAGGATAACGTAGGGCGCGCGTCGAGGCCCAGCGGGTAGGGGATATGGACAACCCGACTATCTGATGCAGTTACCGAAGAGCGTCTCAACTGGCCCTGCGCATTTCATCAGCTTGGGCCGAGGTGCGAATACCATCATGGCCGCGCACAGAGCGACTACGATTGCAAGAAAGACCAGGCCGGCGCGAATGCCTTGGCAAAACCGCTGCATGCGAAAATTCGTCAAACTACCTTAGGTAGGATAGTAGGATAAAGGCATTCAGGCAATAGTTCTTGTTCGGCAGTGGCACGCAACCAACGTCGCGAGGCGGGACCGAAAATCCGAAATTTTGCTTGCTCCGTCGGGCAAAACAGTGGTTCATGGGGTGCTCCTGAGTGAACGAGGAGCGTGCCAAATGGCGGATGATGTCGAGGTCTCTTCCGAACTGTCGAAAATTGCCAAGCTCAACGGCGACTTCAGGAAAAACTACGGAACCCTGCTTGGAGCGTTTCTGTATTTGAGATCAATCAGCGCCGCGCGGGGGCGCTCTTGGTTGTGGGGCGGCCTATTTTCCTTGGCCTGCACCGTTGTGTTGGCCTGGCTGGGTAAGCATTTCCCGAGCCTGCTTCGGGATTGGTAGCTGCCTTTCAGCAGAGCCTAAGGTTTGAATAGTCAGCTCTTCAATTCGGTTGCTTGCTGTTAGGTCGTTGTTGATCAATGAGCCTGCAGAATTTGATACTAGGCGTGGTGTTTATCGGACGCTGGCCATGGATCGCGAGCTTGCCGTCCCGACATACGGTTTGCCGACTCGAGCAGCGCAGTATTTGCGCATGTCGACCGACAATCAGCGGTACTCGATCGATAATCAGATTCAGGTTATCGCGTCATATGCTGAAAGTCGAAATCTGACGGTTGTTCAAACCTATTCGGACGAGGGTCTCAGCGGACTAGCTATCGGTTGGCGCGATGGATTGAAAACACTCATCGCTGATGTCGAAGCGAAGCGCGCAAAATTCAACTGCATCCTGGTTTACGATATCAGCCGCTGGGGTCGCTTTCAGGACGTGGATGAGAGCGCCTATTACGAGTTTATCTGCAAGAAAGCCGGGATCGGTGTTCACTATTGCGCGGAAGAGTTTGAGAATGACGGAAGCTTTGCGTCTAGCCTTCTGAAGGTGAATGTGCGTGCGGCTGCTGCGAATTTCAGTCGCGGGCTCTCTAAGAGGGTGTTTCTTGGACAATCCCGCATCGTGCAGCTAGGCTTTTCGCGAGGCGGAATGCCTGGCTATGGGCTCCGGCGACAGCTTGTCGAGGAAGACGGATCGATACGGCAAACGCTGGAATACAGGCAGCAAAAATATCTCCAGACCGATCGGGTTAGAATCATTCACGGCCCGGCCGCCGAGATCGCTATTGTCAGGCGCATGTTCAACGCAATCGCTAACGAAGGGAAGTCGTTGGGTGATGTCGCGGCAGAGCTGAACGCCGAGTATATCCACACCGCACGTGGCCTTCGGTGGAGTGGTGAAACCGTTAGAAAGATTGTTGCCAACGAGGCTTACATTGGTAGCCTCATCTACAATCGCACTTCGTTTAAGCTGAATCAGCTGCGCATAGAGAATCCCCGCGATATGTGGATTCGCAACGACAATGCATTTCCAGCAGTGGTTTCAGTTGAACTGTTCAACAAGGCAAATGAGGCCATGCGTGCCCGGCGGGCGCATCGCAGCGACGAAGAAGTGATCGGCCGCCTTGCTGCGCTCGGCCGTGAAAAGGGCCGGCTGTCCAGGGCCATCATTGCCACCGCCGAAGGCATGATGTCGGCCGGAGGCTACAGTCGCCGGTTCGGATCATTGGTCGCCGCTTACGCGCTGGCCGGCTATCAACCCGAACCCTATCAGCGTCGCGCCGAGACCACTGCGAGATTTCGGTCGCGCATAATTGAAATTGCCGATGAGATTGCAGCCAATATCAATCGTCTTGGAGGCGCGGCCACTCATGAAGCAAAGTCGGGTATTCTGGCACTCGGTGACGGCTGCCGGCTTGCGATCGGCTCGGCACGCGCAGTGACCGACGGCGCCAAGCGCGTCCGCTGGACGATTTATGCCAATCGTCGAGCAAACGCCGAACTCACTCTGATTGCTCAAATGAACGCCTCCAATGATGCAATTGCCGGCTGCTTTCTGCTGCCCACTTGCGATCTTGCGCAGGCGCAAGGTAGGATTCTGCGCATCTCGAATCCCACCTTCGCGCAGGCATGCCGATACGAAGGATTGGATGCTGTTTGTCGCTTATTTGCAGGTTTTGACGAGCGGAGAGTAGCGTGAAGCATGGGCGAAGGATCGAATCCATTCCCATTGCGGCTATCAGTGTGCTCAATCCGCGCGAGCGGAGCCGATCCCGCTTAAACGCAATTGTAAAAAGTATTAGGATGGTCGGCCTGAAACGGCCAATTACCGCTAGTAGGCGGGAAACGGCCAACGGATACGATTTGGCGTGCGGTGAAACGCGGATTGAAGCGTTTTCATCGCTCAGTCAGTCCGAAATTCCAGCGATCCTGGTTGATGCCTCGGCCGAGGATTGCATTCTGATGAGCCTCGTCGAGAATATTGCGCGCCGTCGGCGCTCGCCGATTGAACTTGTCAGTGACATCGGCCGTCTGGCCAAGACATACGGAGCGCCAGATATCGCTGCCAAGCTCGACGTCACGCAGGACTTTGCGCGGGCTATCGCCTATTTGCTCAAGCATGGTGAAGATCGATTGATAAGTGCGGTCGAGCGCGGGATCGTCCCGCCGACACTCGCAGTGGACATTGCCAGGGCCAAAACGCCACAGTTACAAGGGGCGTTGCTCGAAGCATTTGTCGGCGAGAAGCATACTAGCAAGCAGATTGCGAAGATGCGGAAGCTCGTTGAGCAGCGCCATCGAAAATCGATGAAAGCTCAGTTCGCGGAAGAGAAGATCAATGCTGTGTCCCTTGTCCGCGTCTACCGGCAGGAAACCAAGCGCCAAGAGATTATGGTAAAGAAGGCCGATCTAACCCACGCGCGTCTTGTCTTTCTAATAAACGCACTCAAGGCATTGATGAGCGAACGCATGTTTACGTCGCTTCTGCGCGAAGAAGGGTTGGGCAAGATCCCTCTGCCAGTTCTGCGCCGAATGTCAGCGGGTACCGCATGACGACGGAAAAGCCCATTCGCTTGGCGTTTGAGCCCGAGTTGGTGGTTCTGCCACTTAAATCTATGCTACCGCTCAGGCAAGTGACCGATCGTATCCGGCGTTCTCACAAATACACGGTGATTGCCGCGTCGATAGGCGAGGTTGGAGTAATCGAGCCGCCTGTGGTCTTTCACAAGCCGGACCAGCGGGGTAGATACCTGCTTCTGGATGGAGTTTTGAAGCGGGACATTCTGCTGGCTAGGGGCGAGACCGAAACCGAGTGTCTGCTGTCGCTCGATGACGAAGCCTACTCTTACAATAAAAATACGATCCGACTGGCGACTGTGCAGGAGCATTTCATGATCCTGCGTGCCATCGAACGCGGCGTTCCCGAGGAAAGGATCGCGCGGGCATTGAACGTCAGGATTGCATATATCAAGCAACGTCGGAAAATGTTGCGCGGGATCTGTACACAAGCTGTCCATCTACTTCGCGACAAGCCAGTGAATCCGGTAACGTTCGATGTTTTACGTAAGATGAGGGAGCCGCGGCAAATCGAAGCCTGCGAATTGATGGTCGCAGCGTCGAACTATTGCTCATCTTATGCCAGAGCCTTGCTCGCGGCCAGTTCGGATGCAGCGCGCCTACGGCCCGCAAAGTGCAGTATTCCGGCGGTGGTAACGGCCGCGGACCTAGCTCTTATGGAGCGTGAATTAAAAGAGGTGCAACTCAAGGCCGCCGGTGTGGAGGCATCCTACGGCCGGGAAATGCTCGATCTCGCGATTACCGCTCGGTACATCTCGCAATTGCTAACCAATCTGAAGATTCGCCGCTATCTCGATGACAATCACCCAGAAGTGGCGAACGAATTTGGCGCTATAATCTCAGCCACGTTACAAGTGGCGGCTACGCCGGCGTCCCAAGAGAAAAGTTGAGCTTGTGGACAGATGTTTCCTAAAGGTGTCAGCCAAGGAGTGGTGCTTTTGGCAAGCCATCTTCTCGGACATCCTCTATGACGACAGATCGTTCGCGCTGAAAAAGGTGAACGCGACATCACTACTCAGCTTTCTCGCCGTAATCGACGGCAAATACCTCGTAGGATTGTCCCTGTATCGTCAGGGTAAACAGTATTTCCAGCGCGACAATGTCAGCATAGCCGCTGCTGTCGTTGCCGACGTTGATTAAGTCAACAACGGTCAAGCCCTTTCCGGTGTCGAAGTTGGATGCTGGTGCGCCGGGGATCCGGATAAGGCCTTGCATGCTCGGCCCCTTCGTTCGGATAGCGACCTTGATCTGCGCCGCCTTTTGTCGGGTGAGGCCCGACGAGCGCAAGTCGATCCTCTGCCACTGATCGAGATCCCCCGAGGAGTGGCTCTCATGTATGGAGCTGGCCATAGGGTCGATTGCCGCGGTGGCCGGCGCGAGGAGCGCAAACAGAAACAAGAAAACGAGCTGAGATGTTCCACGCATAGCAGTGCCCATCAGCCTATGATCAGGTAGTGCAGCTGAAACGCCAGCCTCTATTGCTGCTGCATTCCAAGTTGCTCTGCGCAAACGCTGCCAACCTGGACAGGAATGGGCCCGTAATAGAGGCTGCCATCCTTGTCTTCAGTATCGAGACTTTTGATCGTTCCGTTCGGCGATGCAACGACGTTGACCTTGCAAGCGTACCCGCGCGAACTTCCCGATGCGCTCGTTTGACTGTCACGAGAGACCGAAAACGAACTCCCGCTGGCCAGTTGCCAACTAAAGGCGGTCTCGCCGCTGTTCATCTTGAAACTACTTGCGGGCGGCCCCCACCGAACAACAAGAGCATCAACATTTTTTCCGATGTAGTCTTGGCCCAACTTGGCGCGAACATCTGCGCCCGTCGCGTAACATCCCCCCAGTGCCACACAGAGCACTGCAATCCCCAGCCAGCGCATTTTTTCCCCCCAAAGTCGAATATCCAAACGCAACTGGAGCGGGAGATCAAGGGCGGTTGCCAATTTTCGAGATCAGTCGCGGTGGAGGGTTAACTGGCTGGTGGCCCTGGGGTTCGTCGCAGGGCGCGCGGGACCGGTTTAGACGTTAGGCCGCGGTCATTTCGATGGGGAATAGCGTGCGCCAAATCTTGCAGTGGTTTTTTCGCAATCGCGAAACAGGTGCCATCACCATAGCTCAGGCGCCCAATCTCGTCCTGTGGATCGTGATCGTAGCGGGCGTACTGCTCTGGATCTGGCCCGCGGCGGGAACGGCGAGCGTCGCCTTGACGGTTGCCTTCAAAGGAGGGCTCCTCGTCTGGGCCTCCGACGAGGTCGTCCGCGGCGTGCATCCCTGGCGGCGCTGTCTCGGAACTGCCGTTGCCGTCTATGTGCTCATGACGGTGCTGCGGTAGTCCGGAAAAATGATCTTTTGCCAGCGCTCCAATGTCGGAACTGGGCCGGCTCGTTCGTCTTGATACACGCAACAACGTTCCGGAGTACCGCGTTCATGGCCCCCCGAGCCAATTGGAAAGGCTTCCTTCGCCTATCACTAGTCACCTGCCCGGTGGCGCTTTACCCAGCGACGTCGGAGTCCGAGAAGATCAGCTTCAATCAGCTGAACCGGCAGACTGGTCATCGGATCAAGTATTTAAAAGTCGACGCGGACACGGGCGATGAGGTGCCTAACGAGGACATCGTCAAGGGCTACCAGCTGGAGAAGGACCAGTTTATCGAGGTAACCAAGGAGGAGCTCGAGGAGATAGCGCTGGAGTCAACCCGGACGATCGAGATCGACGAGTTCGTCGACCGTAGCGAAATTGACCCACGGTACCTGATCCGGCCCTATTATCTGCGTCCGGACGGCAAAGTCGGCCACGACGCCTTCGCAGTCATCCGCGAGACCATCAGGGAGATGGACAAGGTCGCGATCGGACGCTTGGTCCTGACCAACCGCGAGCACATCATCGCGCTCGAACCCAGAGACAAAGGGCTGATCGGCACTCTGCTGCGCTATCCATACGAAGTCCGGGAACCGGCTGAATATTTCGACGAGATCCAGGATGTCAAAGTGACGAAGGACATGCTCGACCTCGCGAGGCACATCGTCAACCAGAAGGCGGGCCGGTTCGACCCCGAGAAGTTCGAGGACCACTATGAGACAGCGCTGGTCGACCTCATCAACCTGAAGCGCGCGGGCAAGCCGATCACCCCGAAAGAACGGCCGCGCGGCGAGAACGTCGTCGATCTGATGGACGCACTGCGGAAGAGCGTCGGCGGCGCCGCGGCCGAGGCCAAGGCTCCGAAGAAGCCGGCCAAGAAGGCGAAGAAGGCAGCGGCGGGCCAGAAGGAGATGCTGATGCCGATCGAAGGAAAGAAGCCGGCCAAGGCGGCGGACGCAAAGAAGCCCACGACCGGATCGCGGCGTCGGTCCGCTTAGGAACCCATGGGCCCTGAGGACGCTTGCTTTGGTGCAAAGTAGGAGGATCGCATGGATGCGCGAGAGACCGCGGCGATGACCGAAGCCTCGGGGCTGACGAACTTTCAGGACGGCATCGAGAATCCTTCCCGAGCAACGCTAGGGGCGAGGAAGCAAGCAGACCTTCGTCTTTCCGAAAAGGACTGGGCCGAGCGGCTGCGGAAGGTGACTGTGGAGGCACCGCTGCGCTCGCTTATGGCCGCCTTCGCGCTGGGCGTGTGGTTCGCCCGCCGGCGTTGAAATCCAGCGTCATGGTCGCTACTCAGGCTCCATGGCAAGAAAGCTAAAGACCTACCAGACGTCGCTGGGCTTCTATGATCTCGCGATCCCGCGCCGTCAATGAAGGCAGCGCTGGAAGCGTGGGGCGCGGGTAGCAATCTCTTCCATCAGGGCTTCGCCAAGGAGACCGATGATCCCGACGTCGTTGCTGCGGCCATGGCGAAGCCCGGCGTTGTGCTGAAGCGCCCGGCCGGCTCGAGCGGACGGTTCGCCGAGCATGCCGAGCTGCCCGATCTGGCCGATGAAACGAAAAGTACGAAGAGGGACCGCCGTCCGGAGCGCAATCGGCGCGCGGCTCCCAAGATCGGCGCCGAAGATTCCCGGAAGGCCGCCGCGGAGTTCGAGCGCGAGCACAAGCGGCGGGACGCCGACCGCCGCAAGGAAGAGGCGGCGCAGGAGAAGGAGCGGGCGAGGCGAGAGAAGCTGGTCGCGAAGGCCCGGGAAAATCTGGAGGACGCACAGCGCGAGCATGAAAAACGATCCAGGAGCCTCGATGCCGAACGGGCAGCAATCGAGAAGCGGATTGACGTGGAGGACGCACGCTGGGAAGGCGAAAGGGAGCGGCTGACGGAAGCTCTCCGCCGCGCCCGGAAATAGGACTGAGCTACTCTGCGGGACACTCGGGGCAGGTGTCGCCGATTGAATCGAGCACGTCGCGGACCTCTGCTACGGCCTGATCGCCGGAGATGCCTGCCGGCGGATGCTGGTGCGCGATATCCATGGCGCGTTCGCGCGCGTGAGGGTCTGCCCGATCTTTTGCCCAGCCGTGCTCCTCGCATTCGAGGATGGCCCCGGCCTCCTGCAGCACCGAAATCGCCCACCCGCGCAGCGTAAGTATTGCTGGCCGTCTTTCCTTCGTCATCGGCATCGAGATCACTCCTGCCAGGACGAATCCTTCCGACCACCTGTTCGTTCCGAGCGGTTAACACGGGGCAGGGATTCGCGATCGGCAGAGCTCCCGCTTGTCCCCGTGTTCCGGATCCCTGTGCAGAACGCTAGCCCGCCGGGTCGGGATCCTCTTTCACGCCGCGGGCGACGATCCGGAGCGCGCCGTCAGGATCACGGGCATGCTTTCGGATGACGCCACCTACCTTGGCATTCGGCTCGGTGGTCAGGAACGCAAAGAGCTCGTTGGTGGTCTAGCCTTCCTTAACCTTGAGCATCGTGTTGCTGGAGGTCGCGGGGCGCCCGCGCATGCTGGTTTCGGCTACTCTTCGCAACGCAATCGTGTCAGCGGAACAGCCTTGCGCAACGCACGCACTCATCGCGTTGACACGTAACGGCAAAGTCCTACGCTACGCGCCACCAGCAATGAGACCGGCGCGCCATTGAGAGGCTGAGAAGGCAGCAATCCACCATGGTTTCACAATCAGCATTGCCACGCCGCACGCTTGGCCGGACCGGGCTAGAGGCCTCTATCCTCGGGTTTGGAACCGCGCCGCTCGGCGATCTCTTTCTCGAGCTCGACGACCAGACTGCGATCGCCGCCGCAAGCCGCGCCTTCGAGCTCGGCGTCAATCTGCTCGATACATCGCCGCACTATGGCAATGGCCTGTCGGAACATCGCTGTGGGACGGCGCTCCGGCGTGTGCCACGCAAGGACGTGGTGCTTTGCACCAAGACCGGTCGCTGGATGGATCCATTTCATCAGCCGCAGACTCGGTCCGGATTTGCCGGCGGGCAGCCGCACCGGGCCGTGGTCGACTATTCCTATGACGGCACCATGCGCTCGGTCGAACAGTCGCTGTTGCGGCTGGGCACCGACCGCATCGACCTGCTGCTGATCCATGACGTCGATGTGTGGACCCATGGCAAGGACGCGATTGAGGACCGGTTTCGCGAAGCGATGTCCGGGGCCTATGTAGCGCTCGACAAGCTTCGCGGGGAGGGAGTGGTCGCTGGCATCGGGATCGGCGTCAATGAAGCCGAGATGTGCGTGCGCTTTGCGCAAGCCGGATCCTTCGAGGTGATGTTGCTCGCCGGGCGCTATTCGCTGCTGGAGCAGCCGGCGCTCAAGGAGTTCATGCCGCTTGCGCTGAAGCAGGGCATCGCGGTGTTGCTCGGGGGCGTCTTCAATTCGGGGATCCTGGCGACGGGCGCCATCAGGGGCGCCAAGTACAATTATCAGGATGCGCCGGCGCAGATCCTATCGAAGGTTGCTGAAATCCAGCGTATCTGCGCAGCTCACGGCGTAGCGCTGCCGACGGCCGCGCTACATTTCGCGCTCGGCCATCCCGCAGTCGCGAGCGTAGTGCTCGGGGCGCACAACGCGCAGGAGATCGAACGCAACGTGGCAGCACTGACCACCAGAGTGCCAGCCGCGCTCTGGAGCGATCTCAAGGCCGCGCGCCTGCTGGACGCGGAAGCACCTGTTCCGGGGTAGAACGGACAAATATTAGTTGAATCGATCCGATGGCTCGTGGCCCTTTCCCGGCGCCCGTCGTCAAATCGCCGACCATGCAGCGTTCGAGGAAGATGCCGACGATGACGCGCGGCGCCCATCGAGTGGCCGGCAGGGGGCGATGTCACCATGTTGCCTTCGGGCAGCGCCAGGGTTTCTTCGCGTCACTTCAAGTGCGAGAAAAAGCGATTTAGATCAAAGAGGTTGACCGGACACCCCTTCCGCCCTGCGCGCAATTCAAGACACTCGGTGGTGGCACCGGAATGTCGATCTCTCCATCGGATCTGTCTCAGATGATGGGCCTGAAATGGGCGCAGGTGCTGTTCGGCCTGCGGCCTGCGGCTGCGCGAGATGTGCTGATCTATTGGATTGCGCTGCTGCTCGCCGTGATGGTGACGCTCGGCATTACCGCCTTTGTCCGCTCGCGAATGGGGCTCGCATTTGCGGCCAGCCGCGACAACGCCGCGGCCGCGCGGAGCGTCGGCGTCCGCACCGACCGTATCCGGTATCTGCTCTCGATCGTCGTCGCGTTCGCTACAGGCATGGTCGGCGCTGTGGTCTACCTGCAGAAGGCGCGGATTTCGCCGGATGCCGCCTTTAGCGTCACCGACTGGACCGCCTACGTCATCTTCATCGTGGTGATCGGCGGCGTCAGAACCATTGAAGGACCGATGATCGGCGTACTGATGTTGTGGGGCCTGATCAATTATCTAGCGCAATATGGCGGCCTATATCGTGCTCGGCACCATCGCGGATCCTGGTCATGTTGTTCATGCCGAAGGGCGTCTGGGGTGAAATCGCTTGGCGGTGGGGTATTCGACTGTTCCCAACTCAACGCATGCTCAGCCGTAATTCGTGCAGCAGCGATGGGGCAATGTAGAGCACGTTAGCGGGGGCGGGATGATGAAAAATGAGGGCGTTCGAGCGTGCGCGTCCGCGAATGCGGACCGGGCTCTACAAGCTGCGCTTGCCGAGTCTGCGCCTCGTCCCATCCGGGTCACGATCCCATCGCGCAAGAGCTGATGTGCTCTTCGCCGGGGGCACTCGCTGGAGGGGCTCGCCTTCGGCGACCGCTATCACTGCCCATCCAGTCGGGTGCCCTTTTAACCGGTCTCCTCGCTACACTCGTCCCGCGTGCCGCCTTCGGCGTCGCTATGCTCACGCGGCCCGGGTGCCATTTCACGGGGGCGATGCGCCTCTGGCGCACGCCAATGGGCACGGCGTGTCCTGTTCATCCAGGGGTAGAATGTCGCTGCGTAGGATGGGACGCCAGCCAAACTCGCGTCAGTTTTCGCATGGGCGTCATGTCTTGGTATGCCGATGGGCCGTATCGGGCGCGTTCGGGACGTACTGATGCACGGCAGCGACGAGACGCGCATGCGACGCTGGCTGCAGGTCGGGAAACGACACTGCGATGAGCTGCTGGGCGTCGCAACTCCTACCACTGTCCAGCTGAGCGTGCGGGCGGGCGCCTCCGCTGGCTCGTCGCAGACAATAAATGTGTCACCGACAGGTGAAAGGGGCGCCTACTCATCCCGCCTGCTGCTCAGTCCGCGCCGATTCGTCCTGAGCGGTCGGTGCCGGCGGCGGCTCGGTGAGGCCTAATCTTGGCTTGGCGCCGGCGTCTTCCGTCTGGCTTGCATTGCGATCACGATCATCGTTCTGCGGCGCTTTGTCCGAAGTCGGCTCTTCGATCCTGCCATTGGGGCGCGGATCGGCATCGGGACCATCGGTGTCGGTCTCTTTTGCGGGCGCAGTCGGCGCACCGGGCCGGTCCGGCACGGCCGCCTCGTCCTGGGCGTCATGCCGCGCCGGCGACGGTTCGACAAGGCCCGGGCCCGGCTTATCGCTGGCTTCGTCCACCTGGTCCGGATTGTGGTCGCGATCGTCGCCCTGTGGGGCTTTGGTGGGCTCTTCGATCCTGGCGTCGGGATGCGGCCCAGCATCCGCCCCCCCGGTATCGGTTTCCTTGATCTGCTCGGGCGGTGCCGCGGGCTGGTCCGTCGTCGATTGCTCAACCTTGGACGTGGCTGGGGCTGGTAGGGTTTCCGCGATGCGCCCGGCGGCCTCCGCCGGATCTTCTATGGCCTCGGGCGGCTGATTGGCAATGTCCACTGCATTCGCGGGTAGGGATTCAGTTGCCTCGGCGGAGCGCCCGGCATCGTCGGCGAGCACGATGATGTTCTGCTCCACATAGACATCGACCTTCTGCGTCAGGCTATTGTCGATATTCACGACCGTCGTCGGCGGCAGATCGAACCGTTGGTCGTAAAAATCGTCCGTGAGGGCACCGTAGTAGCCGTCGTAATATCCGCTCCAGTCGCCCCGGTAGAAGGCGGCCGCCTCGGTTTCGACTCGCAGCGCCTCGTAATATTCCGGGTAATAGACATGGGAAACGATGGTGTAGCCGGTGATCGTGCCGTTGATAATGGCCAGCGTCAGCATCGTGCTCCGGTAGGTGTCGATGGTGATCGGCTGGCGACGTAGACGCTCGACCTGCACGTAGACGTAGTCAACGTCGCGGACGAAGGTCTTGTTGTGCTCCGCGTTGGAACGCAGCCGCTGCATGTCCGACTCCAAACTTGCGACACGCTCGCGCAACTCCGTCAGCTGCGCTGGCGTGACGGCGCTGGTCCGCGTCTTCGCTGGCTTCGCCAGTGCGTAATGGGCGGAAAACGCAGCCCAACCGGAGATGAGTGCGCGCACGCCCTCGGCGACGGTACGGTCGCCGACCGCTGCCATGCGATAGGTTCCCTGGAGCCGCCCGACGGCTTCGGACATCCGGCGAACCGCCAGCGAAAGCTGCTGCGGCTGGCGGTCGGCCATCGCGGTCTTCAGCCGGCCGAGCTCCGTCGCCGTCTCCTTCGCGCTCTCGAGCATTAAAGCGTCTGCGCGCGTTTTCCTGGCCGCGGGGGTCTGCTCGTAGGCGACAACCACCGTGGCCAGAGCGCGGTGCATGTCGGTTAGCAATGTCTGGGCATCGCCGGCCCGGGGCGATGCCGCCAGGGCCGACGTCGAGACGCCGATCGGCGCCAAGACCGGCGAGGTGGAGGCGGCGAAAAGGCCAAGAGCGAGAACTTTGGACAGCTTGGCGTAGGTGCGCAATGGCATCTCCCGTTTGATGCGATCGTTCTGTGCGTCAAGCCGCGCACGGTGGCGGGGAAGGGATTGGCGAAGGCTGCTGCACATGCCGGGTGAAGATCTGACAAACGGCTTCAACAGGATTGTGCTCGGATTGGACCGAGAGCATGTGCTCATTCGCCGTGACTGTTCGATGAGTGACAGCTTCCGTCAGAGTTACAAATCGGGTTCAAGGCAAGCTTTTGGAGGTTGGCCTTGGACAGTGTTGTTACTTGCGATTGCCCCACCAATTCTGAATTTGATCCACACTGAAGACATGGAAGCTATTTGCTGCTGGGCGTGGCGACGCGCGACCAAGTTGAACGCCGTCAACATTACGCGAACGTTACGTATGCGGCTGCTCCCATCGGAAGTGTCAGCTCTCTCTCTCAATCGATCCTGCCGCGACGCCGGCTGAATGGTTTCCGGCTCGAAAGTACTCGTAGGAGCTCGTTGTAAGGGGCAGTCAAAACCTATTCGAAAGCCAAGTTCCGAGGGCGTCTCGCATCAGGACGACAACAGCCCGAGCGCTCCGTTCGATCTTCCCAGAAAAAGGCAGGCGACTGATCGCGGCGTAATACGACGGCAATCTAGCAGTCCGAGAAGCCGTCGCATCCATCACGCTTGGTAGGAGGATTGATGACAATGCTGATGCGGACTCCACAGGCTGGAGTCAGCTCGATTGTCGATCTGATAGAACGGCTACGCTCTCAAATTCAGCGGGGTCTGCAAAGGCTGCAAGTCCCCTGGTTCGCTGACCACACTGAAATACTTCCGTTGGTATTCGTGGTGGCGCTGCATGTTTGCGTCTGGTGGGCCGTCGCACTGTTGTTCCATGCTCCATCGGATATCCATAACGACATGGCAGAAGCCTTCTCGTGGGGACGCGAGCTTCGGTGGGGCTACTACAAACACCCGCCGTTCTGGGCTTGGATCGCCAGGGCCTGGTTCTCGATATTTCCAGCGACCGACTGGGCGTTTTACCTGCTATCGGTGGTCAATTCCGCCGTCGGGCTTGTTGGTGTCTGGGCAATCGCCGGCCGATATGTCACAGGTGCGCGTCGTCTTGCGGCGGTCGTGCTGCTTGAGTTGGTCCCGTTCTATCATCTCCTTGCCTTCACCTATAATGCCAACTCGATCGAATTGTCGGTATGGCCGTGGACGATCTATGCGTTCATCGTGTCGTTTGAAACGCGCCGTCTCGTCCCGGCCGTGAGCTTCGGGGCTCTTGCCGCCGCAACGATGCTTTCCAAATACTTCGGAGGCGTGTTGTTGGTCAGTTGTCTGGTCGCCGCAATCGCAAGCCCCCTCGCAGGTGCCTACTTTCGGAGTGCTGCGCCCTACGTGACCGTTCTCGTGTTTGGCGCATGCCTCGCTCCGCATGTGACGTGGCTGTTGGAGGTATCGAGCGGGCCAATCGATTATCTGTCGACGAAAACAGAGTACTCGTTCCTGTTCGTGGCCGGAAAGGCCGCAACAGTTGTGGCTGGCATCATTTTGCAGCACGGCTTTCTTGTCATCCTGCTAGTCGCGCTTCGGCGCAAATTGGGCGAGCCTGCATGGGGGTTGGCATCGACGAGCCCTCGGGCGCTCATCGGTCGGCCGAGAATTCGACTCCTCGCAGCTCTGGCTGTTGCGCCGGTCCTGGTTACGGTACTTGTGTCGCTGCTGGGCAATATTCGCCTTTCCACAAAGTTTGCTCTGCCGTTGTTCTCCCTGATGCCGCTGGTCTGGATCATTTTCGATCGGGCGAAATGCGGGCTTCGGTCGATGTGCGCCGTTGGCCTTTCCATTGGTCTGGTGATGGGCGGCGCCCTGCTGGTTGCTCTTCCGGCCGCTGACTTGAAGTTCAAGCACAATCATCGACACTTTGCCGAGCCGCGTGCCATCGTCGCGCGTCAGCTGACAGAGCTATGGCATGCGCAAATGGCGGCTCCGCTCCGGATCGTGGCAGGCACCGAAAGCTACGCACTGGCGACGACCTTCTACAGCGCTGACCATCCGAGCCACTTCATCGACTTCTCGACGACGAGCGCGCCATGGATCGACGATGCTCGACTGAGCCAAGACGGGTTGGCAATCATCTGTGTTTCTGACGACAAAACGTGCCTCGATGAGACGGACCGGTTTCAGTCGCTGAAGACGACGCGCCTTACACTGAGCAACGTGTCCAAGACCTTTCTCGGAAATCGCGGTAAGGCGTTCTCGTTTGTCGTATTACTGGTTCATCCAGGCCAGACTGTTCATGCTCCGGCTATCGATTGTTGCGCTGGGCATCCGAAGGGAGGGCGCGATGGCTTGGACGCAGGCAACTCTTCAGGAGACGCCGGCGGGGCTACCTAGGGCGTTGTTGTAGGACGAACTGGCGAAAGCGGGTAGTCGAGACGATTGCGGGATCAGTGTTGCGCGAGATGAAGCGTCGCGTTCTTTCGACGCATTCTCGCTCTACCCGCTGACAGGGCGAGCGGGGGCGGCGAAAGTCTTGGTCGAAAGGCCGTGCAGCGCAAAGTGACAGGCGAACGCGGCCCCGGCAGATCGAGAAGGGGGCGGGCAATTCCCCTCGTAAAAAAATGACACCTAAATCCATCCCGCCTGCACATGCGAACGTCGCCGTCATTACCGGACATCGACCGCGACAGCCAACTGAGCGTTCTAAGCGCAACAACTGCCCACGACGTCCCTGGCTCCTTCTGCGGTCTCGGCGACGAGACGAAGCCCCGACGCGCATGTGGTGTGCGGGGTAGTCGCGGTGCGTCCCTTCACTGGGCGACGTCATCGCCCGACCAATGCCTATTGTTTCATCCGCCAAGCGAACATGACCGCAACCAGAGCAATGAAGATCGCAATCACCATCCAGTTCTGCAGAGTCAAGTTGTAAAAAGAAAACGTCTTCACTAGCCACGCACCCATCCAGATCTCACCTGCGAAGCTCTATTGGGCGCGGAAACTGGGAGGGGATGCTTACGGTTGCCTTACGGCAAGAACACACGATGAAAGTTTGCGATCGTGGCAGAGAGAAGACGCAAGGTTTCTGTACGCGACCCTCGCTCGATCTGGGCCATTCTCACGTTGCTCCGGTGGCTGGATCGGCGATCGGCGAAACCATGATTTCAAACGCGGCGATCGCGTGATCGTCTGCGGGCCATCCTGGGCCTCGCGATACCGGCAGCAAGTCCCTGCAACTGCTTGACGCAAAAGGTTATTCCGTTGAGGTCGTTATCGATCGACCATGGATGGCTTCGATTGAAGCGCCGCAGGGACAAGGCCGTCGATGGTCGGGGTGGTTCGGATGAGGGGAGTGTTTGAATCGTTCAAAATTGGCTGCCGTAATGTTGTCGCAAGCTTTCAGTGATTGGCCGTATTGGTACTACAACCTTAGAGGGCGCCAGGCGGTGCAGAAGGATCGGGAGATTTCGGTGCGAGTTTTGGTTGTCGAGGACGATCCCAAGTTGGGACCGTGGCTTCGGGACGCACTTACCGTCGCGTTCGGATCGTCAGACATGGTGACTTCGCTGAGCGAAGGTCGCGCAGCGGTGGTCGTACGAAATTTCGATTTGGTGGTCATCGACCGCGGGTTGCCCGATGGCGATGGATTGAATCTGCTTGCGGACCTAAGGCTCCAACGGCCGAGACCGGCGACACTCGTGTTGACCGCACTTGACGATCCCACCGATATCGCTCGCGCTCTGGACGACGGAGCCGATGACTATCTGGCAAAGCCATTTGAGCCGATCGAGTTGATTGCGAGAGCGAAAGCAGTCTTGCGTCGTCTGTTCCTCGACATCGGCGCCGTCGTTTCCATCGCCAATTTGAGCTACGACATCGTCAATCGCGCCGTCTACATCGACCAGAGACCGGTTGTGGTCCCGCGACGCGAACTGGCAATTCTCGAGGCGATGGTCAGGCGCGCGGGCAGAGTCGTTCTGCGTGAAACCCTTGAAGTCGCGGCCTATGGTTTTGATGACGACGTCTCATCCAACGTCATCGAGTCCCATGTCTCGCGACTAAGGCGTCGCCTTCGCGAAGCAAGGTGCAACGTGGCCATCAAGCCAGTTCGTGGCTTGGGATACCTCCTGAGCGGTGAATGATGCTGTTGAGGTGGAAAACCATATCAAGCATGCACAGATCGATTGCGGTATTGGCGGCGACCCTCATCGGCGTGGTGACCGCAGTCATGCTGGTCTGCGCCGCGGCCCTATTGATCCGTTTTGGCGGGGACGACGACGGGACTTGGGGCGCAGCAGATGTGGCCAACGCGCTGACTGTCGCCGTTGGACGCAACGATCAAGGCCAATTGATAGTTAAGCAGACGCCGCGATTGGAAGGTTTTGTCCGCAACTTCCCATCATTCTGGTACGTGGTGTCCGACAAGACGAGCGAAGTATCCTTCGGGCCGATACCCCAGTGGCGTCCCCCGAAGGGTTTCGGCCTGCAAGAGGGAACAAGCCTGTTAGCCTATGCGATCGATGGTAACACAAGAAGTCTAAATCTAAGAAAGATGGCCACCATCAGAAACACCGCAGTGGGTGAGGTGAGGATCGAAACGGGAGGTGTCGCCTACACTGCGACGCAGCTCATGCTAGGCACGCTTACCGACGCCACCATCGTTGCGCTTCCCATACTTCTAATCTTGGGTGCCACGGCTTTTGCTGCCCTGGTGTTCGTACCGGCCTTGATCGCGCACCCGGTTCGAGTCGTTGCCGCCGCAGCCGAAACAATCGACGGCGTTCCACACGGACGTCGGTTGCCGGAGGAGGGTACGCCAGCGGAACTCTTGCCGCTCGTAAAGGCGTTCAATCGTGCTCTCTCGCGCATCGACGTGGCATCGAAGGCACAACGCAATTTTCTGGCCAATGCAGCGCATGAGCTGAGAACGCCGCTCACCAACGCACGAACGGCGCTCGATCAGGTCCAGGATCCGGTGCTCCGCACGCGGCTCGTTACAGAGAATCAGAAGCTGTCATCGATTGTTACAATGCTGTTCCAGCTGGCGCGGATCGCCGCTGAACCGGCCGAGTTTACCAAGGTTGATCTCGTGGCGGTTGCTCGCCGAACCGCCGCAGAGCAGGTCCCAACGGCGTTGAAACATGGTTGCGATATTGCTTTCGAAGAGCCTGGCGGGCCCCAGTGGGTGCAAGGTTCAGAGACAGCTATTGGTGTTGCGCTTTCGAACTTGATCCGAAATGCAGTGTACCACGCGGAGACCGGTCGACCGATCCTGATTGAAGTGGCGGCACCGGCCCGACTGAGGGTGATCGATGCCGGCCGTGGCCTCCAGGTCAGAGAACCTGAGCGTCTGTTTGATGCGTTTCGGCGAGGTAATACCAGGGCCGAAGGCGTCGGCCTCGGGCTCTCGATCGTCTTCCAGGTCATGACCATGCATCAAGGCAGTGTCGCGATCCGCGAGACCCCAGGCGGTGGTACGACGGTCGAACTGACGTTCCCCATTGAGCAAGGTCATGCGAAATCGACCACGGCCGAGCAGGACGAATTTCACTGGAAAATGCCAACGAGTGAAAGTCTCTCGGTCAAGTGAACGGATGCCGTTCCTTCCGCAGTCCATCGCGAAACGTCCGGTCGCCGTGAGAGAGATTAATCGTCCATTCGTCCAGGGTCTCGCGCATAGCCCGATAGCCTTGCGATGTGCCACGACCATCGCCAGCTCCGCGGGGCTTGCGAAACGCTGCGTCCAGTACGGGTTATCTGGAGGCGTAACTTTTGTTCGACGGGCGTTGCGGTAATTCTCCGGTAATGTGGATCGATAGACTGCTGCCGGTACATCGAACAGGAGGCAGCATGAAGAGGTCGACCATATTTGCGCTTGTGATAACGGTGGGGCTTGGATCGTCGCCATCCATGGCGCGTGCCGGCGATGGTGGTGCGATCGCTGCCGGCGTGATCGGTGGCCTGGCACTTGGCGCCATAGCGGGATCAGCGATCGCCGATCCCAACCCGCCGCCCTCCGCCATCTATGAGGGCGACGATTACGTGACGGTCTATCGAGCTCGTCCCCGGATTCGCGTGTACCATTACGAAACCGTGCCGCCCGTCGGCTACCGCGGCTATGGACGTGGCTACGACGTGTACGAATATGGATCCTGGTACGACTAGCAAGACTGTGGCAGGCGCCGGACCGGCGAAGCCTGCGGCGAGCCGAGGCGCAGTCGGCCGCCCGGATCAGAAGCGGGCCGCCGTTCCTTGCCCGGGCTGAAATCACAGTGACGAAGACCGCGAGCGTCTCGCCACAAACCGAGATGAGCCGAGCATTCTCTGATCATCCGGCGATTGCTTCAACAGTGGACCGCGGCGTCGCTTAATCTCCGTATCAAGCGTGCTCCGCGTATCTGATCTCCGGATTCGCCAGGCAAGACGGTCGAATAACAGCCAATCGTGTCGCGAGCGGCAGCGCAAGCTCATCGTGCGCGCCGCTCGATTGGCAGGCCGTTCGGAGCGCGACGCCAGCCCCGCGCCACCGAACGGCCTGCGGCCGTACCCAGGAGCTGCCAAGCGGCCCGACGCAATTCAGAATCGACGGGACCAGAAGGCCTCATCGTCGCCGCCGCGAGCAACGCATGTGTTCGTACCCGCGCCGGGATGTCGAGACATTGGTTTGCCGAGAAGAGGTCGTGTGCGTTGCCGTTCAATCGGCCGAACGATCGTCCCAGCGACCCTCGTCCTTCGTGCGTCTGCGCGAGTGCCAACCGTTTGCGATCGATCCTGCGAGATACCCGAGCTGAAGCGCGATCGCGCCAGCGGCAAAGCGTTTCCCGCCTTCGGACGGCGCGAGGTGGGTGTTGAGAACGACGGTCACGAGAGCGAGACCAAGTATGAGAGGCAGGAGCACGATCACCGTGAAGCGTCGACCGAACACCGTTCCGACCAAGAAACTGAAGATCGCAAAGTCCAGCATCCGAAACACCCCCGTGCCTCGAACCGTTCGCCATGCAGCTTACAATACAATTACGCGCGAGCCGCGCGCCGGCCGAACTCAATGTGATTGAGTCCAGCGTAAGCAAGCGGTAATGAAGCGAACCTTTCATCAGCCAGCGGGTGGGGTTGCGTCATCTCGCGATATGAAAGGAAATCAATCCATGCTGGTCAGAACGATTTGCGTTGGCGTAGCTGTCTGCGGTGCCATCGGTGCTGCCGCTATTGCGCAGATAACCCCCTCAATGACGAGCCCAACCCATCAAGTTTCGCCGAAGCAGGAGGTGCTGCGCTCCGTCGAAAAGATCAACATAAACACCGCGACAGCCACCGAATTGCGGAACCTCCCACGCCTCAATGCTCGTGGTGCAACAGCGATCATCGAGGCGAGGAGCAAATCGAAGTTTGTGGACTGGAATGACTTCGCCACCAGACGGGTCGTGCCGTTTTTTGTGAGAGAGGTCATCAAGGACCTGGTCACATTCTAGCGGGAGAGCACGCGGAAACGCCGTTCTCGACGCTCTTTTTCCGATGATGACGAGCCCAGGATCGAGCGAACCAGCAAGAAACACATGCACGGGCGAATAAATGTCATTTCCTTCCACTGACCGGATCGCGCTCTATATCGATGGCGCAAATCTCATTGCCACGGCCAGGGCGCTCGGGTTCGATGTCGACTTCAGGCGTTTGCTTCACGAATACCGGGGCTGTGGAAGGTTGCTGCAAGCCGTCTATTACACCGCAATCAGCGAAGATCAGGCGTACTCCACTGTCCGGCCGCTGCTCGACTGGCTTGACTACAACGGGTACACCGTGATCACCAAAGCCACCAAGGAGTTCCTTGATCCGGGCGGCTCGCGAAGGGTGAAGGGCAATATTGACGTCGACCTTGCCGTCCATGCAATGGAATTTGCAAAGCAGATCGACCAGATGGTGCTTTTCTCAGGTGACGGCAATTTGCGCGCGATGGTCGGAGCAGTGCAGCGCCGCGGTGTCCGGGTTACGGTGATCTCGACAATTTCGAGCGAGCCTCCGATGATCGCTGATTCATTGCGCCGGCAGGCCGATGTCTTCATCGACCTCATCGAATTGAAATCCAGGCTCGGCCGGGAGGAGCCCGCGCGCCCGGTCCGAAGCGGGACGGACCAGATCCGGACAGCAACGGTCATGAGAAAAAGGAGCCGGGATACGAACAGCGACGGCGCCCGATGAACGGTACTCGCAAGCACAGGTCGACCGAAGGTGATCGTGGGGGTACTGCAAGATGCCGGCTGCAAAAGGATCGTTCTGGTCGAAGATGATTCCAGTGCGTGATAGCAGTTCGACCGAATTGTCGGCTGGAGGCGCCTTACTCTGCCCTGTGTTAAACTGTCATGGACTTTGGGAGGGCATGCTGCAAGCGGAGCGTCTATTTCTGGAGTTCGCCGATGCCATTCTGACGGCGAGGTGCGACGATGAATTCGAACGGGTCGCAACGCGCCTGGCGCATGGCCTCGGGTTTCGTTGGTTCGCATATTTGCAGTTGGCTGAGGGCTCGCCGAAGCTGAGCTCTTCTTATCCGAAAGCGTGGACGAGCCGCTACGTTCGTCTCAACTATCATCGGCTCGATCCGGTCGTCCTGCGGGCGCGCGTAGAGCGTGACCCGTTCAGTTGGGGCGCAGGTGGGGCGATTCGTCCAAGAGGCGCAGCGCAAGGTAGAGTCTTCGAGGAAGCGACGAGCTTCGGCATCAGGTCCGGCATTACCGTTCCCATCAGAGGCGGCTTCGGACAAATGGCTGCGTTCACACTGGCAACCGACGATCCTCTCAGGCGGCTCGACCGGTTGCTCGTCGACACGCGTGATATTGTGCGTCTGGCGGGATTCTATTTCCATGCGGGGCTCGCTTGGCCGCCAACTCGCGGTTCTGATCCGGCGGCATGCGCCGCAGCGCTCACCCGGCGCGAGCAGGAGTGCCTCGCCTGGGCGGCGTGCGGCAAGACGTTGTCAGAGACGGCAATACTTGCCGGCGTGAGCAAACGTACCGTCGCGTTTCATCTGGAGAACGCTCGCCGCAAGCTTGATGCGGTCTCAACCGCACATTGTGTCGCAAAAGCGATGCGCGGCGGCATCCTGTCGTAAGGCGGCCGCACGACCGATCTCATCTCCAACGTCGAACGCGCAAGCTGTCGCACGTCCCGCGATTCGACTTGGAAGAGCCGCACGCTCTTTGCTAAGAATGGCTCTAGCTTCCCGACGTATGCATTCGACCTGTGAAAATGTACAGGCGCGCAACGTCTGGCTTTCTGGTCTGGTGTGCTCCCCCTTGGAAGGAGCCTCACCATGCACGCCATTGCTCTCGACAATCGTCAGGCCGGCCAGAATTTCGCTTTGCTGCTGGGGATGTATCGTCTGCGCAGGCGTGTTTTCAAAGACCGGCTCGGCTGGACAGTGTCTGTCTCGGGGGAACTCGAGCTCGACATTTACGACGCCGTCAACCCAGACTATCTCCTCATCCTGTCGGCGACAGATGAGGTCGTTGGTTGTGTGCGGCTTCTGCCGACCGTCGGTCCGAATATGCTTGCCGATACGTTTCCTACGCTGCTGGGGGAAGGCGAGGCGCCGAGCAGCGAGGATATCCTCGAGAGCTCGAGATTTTGCGTCGATACGAGCCGTGCAGTTGAGCTTGGCCGAAATGGCCTCAATCGGGCAACTTTCATGCTGTTCGCTGCAATGATCGAGTTCATGCAGGCAAAAGGCGCACGGTCAATCGTCACCGTGACCGACACCAGGATGGAACGTATCCTGCGGCGGGCAGGGTGGTCGCTGGAGCGCCTCGCTGAACCGCAGGTGCTCGGCTCGACGACGGCGCTTGCCGGATACCTTCACAATTCGCAAGACGCGCTCGAAGCCATGTATCGCCACGCCGGCGTGGAAGGACCCGTGCTGGTCGTCCAGGACGCTAAGCGAAAGGCAGCTTGAGACAAGCCGGACATCCGAACTGCGGAGCCTGCGTCATGCTGGCCGATTCTCGCTACAGCTGCATCATACTCCTGAATGCGACGCAGACAGATCCGACGGGCGTCACGGAGGCCCTCGCTTTGCGACGCGCCAAGAGCCTGTCCTTGCTTCCCGTCTGCAAGAAGCTGTTCGCCGTGCCCCTTTTCGTGCTCGGCGATTGCGAGGAGCTCTCGGACCCGATCGCAGGTTCTATCACTCGGCTCGACGTCGATACGCTCGCCCTGTGGAGAGATACGCGGTTTACGGACCTGCTGGCCGACGCGAATGTCAGGGTCGTCTTTCTGGGGCGGCGCGTTCCTGGAAGAGGAGGTCTTGATCGCGGCGCTGGGCGGCGCAAAGCGTGGATACGACGTCCGGGTCTTCTCGGATGTGACGGTCGCGCGGCGGGAAGCTGATCGCTCTCTGGTTCTGGATCGCCTCGCGCATCATGGCGTCCTTGCCACCACGATCGGGCAGGCGCTGCTGGAATGGTCGGTGTCCCTGGACGACCCAGCCGTAAGCGCAAGAATCCAGCAATTGTTGGCGTGACGATACTCCCCGCAAGCGATCACGCTCGCGACGCACGAGTCTCATGAAGCGCTTTGGCAGGTCCCGGCCTCTGGCGTCGCGTCGTGGCGCGATCTGCGCTCGCCTTCCGACGAACGCGCGGTCTAGAGCCGTCTTCGCGGGCGGGCGTTGGGGCCGGCAAGTCCGGCCACGCTTTGAGGACACCAGCATCGAGCGATGCGTTGAGCCGGCCGCAAGCGGCCGGCGCTTTTTTGAGTCCCCCGGGCGGCGGGGTGGGCGGCGCTCCCGTATAGCCCCGAACCGGCAGGCCGCAACCGCGCCCTTCGATGCATTCCATGACGATTGCTTGCGATGACGCGGTCCTCCGCTGTCGCTCCGGCCGTTCCGGTGCAGCCTGCCTCTCGCGTTCGGGGCTTTCCGGTCGCTCTTCGCCGCCCACCCCGCCTTCCGGGGGACCTGCGCGGGGAAGAGAGAGGGAATTCGTCATGTCACGGATCGCACAGAACCACTGCGCCGAGGCGCCGCGGAAGAGCCTTTACGACGAAGTCACCGCAAAGATCGTCGCTGAGCTTGAGGAGGGTATCGTCCCGTGGGTGCAGCCCTGGGGGAGCGGCGCGCCCAGCGCGTTGGGGCTGCCGCGCAATGCCGCGAGCGGCAGGGCCTATTCGGGGATCAATATTCTGATCCTGTGGGGACGCCTTTTTGACGGAGGCTTCGCGTCCCAGAACTGGCTGACGTTTCGGCAGGCGACGGCTCTCGGCGGATCGGTGCGCAAGGGGGAGCGTGGCGTTGGTGTCTGCTACGCCAACAGGTTCGCGCCCAAGGAGCGCCGGGCCCGCTCTGCATCAAGCGGACGGGGCAGCGGCGAGGGGCAGGGCAGGGGACAAGAGCAAGGTGCGGGAGAGGAGGCTTGCACGATCCCGTTCCTGCGGCGCTACACGGTCTTCAATGTGGCGCAATGCGAGGGGCTGCCCGATCATTCTCTTGCGAACGCGCCGGAACTGCCCGAGTGGCAGATCGTGCCGGAAGCCGAGGCGCTGACCCGGGCGACGCTCGCCGACATTCGTCACGGCGGCGATCAGGCGTTCTACGATCCCGTCGCCGACATCGTCCAGCTTCCGCCGCAGCCGGCCTTCTTCGATCAGATCAACTACTACCGCACCAAATTCCACGAACTCGGACATTGGACCGGGCATCACAGCCGGCTCGACCGCGACCAGACCGGTGCTTTCGGCTCGAAACTCTACGCCATCGAGGAACTGGTCGCCGAGCTAACGGCAGCTTTCGTCTGCGCCACGCTTTCCATTCAGCCGACCGTTCGCCATGTCGACTATATCGGCAACTGGATCGATGTGCTGCGCGCGGACAACCGCGCCGTGTTTCGTGCAGCGAGCAAGGCTTCGAAGGCGGCTGACCTCCTGCTTTCGTTCCGTTCACCGCCCGCAATGACGCCGGAGCGCGAGGGCGAACCCAGCACGCCATAGCGCGGGGCGCGGCGGATATCCGGCCGCGCGAAGCGCGCCCCCATCCATCGCATTCGAAACGCCTACACGAAGTCCGGGCTCGCCGTGGGCCGCGCAATGCCCTTGAGCCCTTCCTTCATGTTCAACCTCAACCTCAACGGATAAGGAGCAACCCCATGGATCTGCAACACATTCCCTTGAGCGACCTCAAGGTCGCAGCCGTCAATGTGCGCCACGCCCGCAAGGCGCCCGACGTCAGCGATATTCTGCCCTCGATCCGCGCCCGCGGCGTCCTGCAAGCGCTATTGGTCCGGCCAAATGCAAACGGCTTTGAAATCATCGCCGGCAGGCGCCGCTATTTCGCCGCGCGCAAGGAGGCCGCCGACGCCAATGTGTCGGAGACCGCCAGAACCCAGCGCCAGATCATCCGCGACTGAGCGGCGAGGGGCGGGAAAGGCCGAGGGCTGGGTGCCGCGCTACATGGCGTTTCCGCCGGCGCCTTACGACGGCACCAAGAGCATTCAGGCGGTGGAAGCATGGGGCGCAATCAGCCAGCTGTTTGCGACCAGCTGATCCGCCGTGATTCTGCTGCGGCGGCCCGCCGCAGCAGAATGCGGGGGGAAGCCGAGTGGTCCCGAGTCGTTAACGAGACCCTAAAGAGCGACGAAATAAGCCTGAAGCGGGCGTGCTGCGACTCGGATTATAGGGGCTCCATGAGGTTCGGACGAAAGCCAAGGAGCCTGCCAATGCCATCCGCATTCCGCATCTGCGTGGACGTCAATGCCTCGGTTCGACGCTTTATCGTGCAGCTCGCGGTCGGCAGCTCAACGCTGATGGGCACGATGGTGCTGCTGGCATTGGTCTCGGTCCGCGGCCTCGGTGTTCACTGATGCTCGTGAGGTGCGCCCCCGCACGATTGAAAACGTGCCCCTGCTCGATCACTGGCGCAACGGGCTCTTGGGAATGATGGGCAAGGCCGCAGGTGGGACAGGGCGGCCTTGTTGCCCGCCTCGTGAAAACCGGGCCCATGTGCATCAGTCGTCGGCCGCCCTAGCCAGTTGCACATGGGTCCGGTCTCGTCATCGAAAGCCGTGTTGATCAGCCGGAACGAAGCTTGATCGAACGCTCGGCATCGCCCGCGATAGTACGGTCAGACGCCGCCGGCATGAAGCGTCGCGCAAGGAGCTCGCGCGCCGTTACTTCTTTTTCTTGCTGGTCTTCTTGGCGACCTTCTTCGTCGCTGCAGCCTTCTTCGTCTTCTTGGCCTTCTTCGCTTTCTTTGCCATGTCGTCCTCTTGTGGTCTTTGGCGTGTTGCGCGCACCGCGAACCGACACGCGCTTCATCAACATGACACAAACTTTGCAAAATTGATACTGGCGAGCTGCGATGGCTCAATGCGGCGAGACGACGTAGCGTTGCGACGCCCCGACGCATCGCATGAAGCACGGCTCGTTCTGTCTCGCGAGAGCTTGATGAGGCGTTCATTGGTCGGTTGACCGGCGACGGAGGCGGTCCGTTGCGCTTCGAGCGCGTGCAAACCCGTCGTCGGCTGTGCCAATTGCAACTGGCTCATTCTGCCGAGCGTTGATTCCGCAGATCCACTTTGCGCCGTCTCTCGCCATGCGAGGGCGAGGCCGGACGATGGCTTCGCCATCGCGGCATGCAAATGCTGACGATGTCGCCGCTTCGCGCACGCCGGCCCGGCCAGCAAGCCTCCGCATGAGCATCGTGCTCCACCGACGTGCCAGCGGCCTGTCTCCTTAACTGCCGCAGTCGACGATCCCCTGCTCATGGCTTCAAGACCTATGGGAAGCGCCCCGCCGCCCGAAACCCTCGACGCCCAGCTTTTTTCCCCGCCGGCTGCGGCCGGCTCCTCGCGGCGGCTTCGCCTTCAAAAAAGCTGTTCGCTCGCCTGCGCCGCTGGCGCTCCGCCCCTGACGGGTTCGGTGGCGCTTCGCTCCCCATCACGGTCTTGCCATCGCAGGGGATCGGCTCCTGCGGCATCAAAGGAGAAAGACCATGACCGCGATCGGATACGTCACCAAGCTCGACAATGGCGCCTTCAAGGGCCAGCTCAAGACCGTCTCGATCAGGGCCGACATCGACATCGTCCCCAACCGCGACAAGAGCGCGGACACCCATCCGGACTTCCGCGTCGTCACTCAGGGCGTCGAGATCGGCGCGGGCTGGACCCGGCGCGGGGAAACCAGCGGCAAGGATTATGTGAGCCTGTCGCTGGCCGCACCCGAGTTCGGACCGCGCAAGCTCTACGCCAATCTCGGCCGCGCCGCCGGCCAGGATGACGACAGCGTCTTCGCCATCATCTGGAATCCCGCCGATTGAGGGACGCCGGCCCCCGCGCCAGGCGCGGGGGCCTCTCTCACGCCGCAATCGCCTTCGAGCATCGTCACAGTCACTGGGGGGCTGTCCTGAGCAGCAATCATGGCCAAGAGCGCCCGGGGACGGACGCCGCGCGCAGCTTCACGGAGGCAGAGCCTTGCGATGGAAGCGACTGGGCGTGGGAGTTCCTGCGCCGCAATCCGGACTATCTGGCCGACTGGCGCGCCGCCGTGCCGTGGCGCCTGACGCTCATCACACTGCAGGACGGCACGCCGTTGCTACGCCTGCGCAGACGATATCCGAAGGCAGAAAATTGGGGCCTCTACGCGTTCGCAGACCCCTTCAACACTGCACGCAGCTCGCCCGTGTTCTGGCTGCCGACGATGAGCCGGCGGGTCATTCGTGCCCGTGGCACTCAGCTTCAACATCGAGACGGCGCACCAAAAATGAGCCTTGCCGACTTCAAGGTCAGCCGGACGGCCGTCATTGGGGTCGACGGAGTTCCGGTGGTGACGTTGAAAGGACCGTCGAGCTATGTGCTCCTGAAGATCTACGGCCTTCCGGCACTGGCGAGTCCGGCATCATTGGTGTTCGAGCTCGATGACCTCGAAGATATCGAAGGCCAGACCGAGTGCTTGAAGACCCTACAGCGCTTCAGAGAAGATCCCGCCGCTGTCCACCGCTCGCCCTTTGCCAATGATGAGCGCCTCAGGCACGCCTTGATCGCGCTCGACGGGGCATTGGCCGGGAAGACCTATCGCCAGATTGCGATTGCGATCTTCGGCGAAAAGCATGTGGCGGAGGAATGGAACGGTATGAGCCAATTCCTGAAAGATCGAACGCGGCGGCTCGTTGCCAAGGGCAGGGAGCTGATGCAGGGCGGCTATCGCGACCTTCTCGGCTGAGGCTTGATGACGCTGCCGCCTGTTGGGTGGCGAATCCCGCCAGCTTGATTGCGCCACTCCCGTCATGGCTCCGATCCGACGAATTTGCCTCTCACGTCCGGAATTCGCCGGCGGCGCATGTGCGAGGCGCAATGACAGGCAACGAGAGCAAGCAACCCGATAATCCCTTTCTCAATACCAAGGAGGCAGCCGCCTGGCTGCGTTTGACCAAGAACACGCTGGAGAAGATGCGGGTCAACGGCACCGGGCCGCTGTACCGCAAGCACGGTCGCTACGTGCGCTACCACATCGACGATCTCGTCGACTATTCCAAGGCGGGCCAGCGGAGGTCGACATCCGATGAGAGGTGAGTTCTTCCGCCAGCGCAAGCGCATCGCCATTCTGGCCACGGTCTCGGCGGGCTTCGTCGCCATGTTAGCCTCGCTCCAAACCCATGCGCCGCTCGTCCTTTACAATGCCTCCGGCAGCGCGCCGCTAGGCTTCTACAGCGTCGAGAACCGGCTTCCGCAACGAGGCGAGACCGTCATCGTTCAGCCGCCGCTACTTGTCGAAATGATGATCGTCGCGCGCGGAATTCTTGAGCCCGGAGTCCCCCTGGTGAAGCAGGTCGCGGCCATCGGTGGCGATGAGGTTTGCCGCTCCAAAGTGAATGGGACCGGGGTCGTCAGTGTGAACGGCAAGACCATCGCCGAGACCTTCGACAAGGACCGCGAGGGCCGTCCGCTGCCGTCGTGGGATGGCTGCCTCACCCTCATCGAGGGCGAGTATTTCCTGCTGCAGCCCCATCCTCACTCGTTTGATTCACGGTATTTCGGGCCGGTCATGCGATGCGATGTCATCGGCGTCGCGCGTCCGGTCTGGACCTGGAATCCACCGGGATAGTTCGCTCCATTTGGCCGCGGTCCGGCGCGAGAGCGAAGCGCGGATTGACAAGAGACAGGCCGATCCACCAAGATCGGCCAAGAAATCGGCCAGAACGGGTATTTTATTGTATTTTATCGTTACTTATCAATGTCTTGATTGGCGTATGGATCGGCCAAAATTGCCTGAAAAGGCCGTTGTCCAAAATCGGCCAAAAGATCGGCCAAAGCAGGCGATCTTAACATGAAAATCATTTATATTTAATACCTTAACAGACCACCGGATCGGCCAAAATGCCCCCAATGCTGGAAACCGTCGAACGCATCGAGCCGGCCAGGCTGGAAGAAGTGCCCGAGGCCATCTCTGACGTGGTGGCCGAGCTTTCGGCCGCGACCGCGAAGCTCGGTCACGCGCTTAATCCGCAAACCGCCGCCAATCTCGCGGGCCTCGTGCGGATCATGAACACCTATTACAGCAACCTGATCGAAGGACATAACACCAGGCCGCGCGACATCGCGCGCGCCCTCGACGGCAACTTCGACAACGACAAGCAACGCCGCAACCTGCAGATCGAGGCGGCAGCCCACGTGCGCGTGCAGTCCGAAATCGATTCCATGGCGCGTGAAAATCGCTTAGCCGAACCAGCTTCCGTCGATTTTATTCTCTGGCTCCACCGCGAATTCTACCGCGACGCCGCGCCTGAGATGCTTTGCATCCGCGGCAACGGTAGCGAGTTCACGATGCAGCCCGGCACATGGCGGTCGAGCACCGAACAGGATGTCTCAGTCGGCCGCCATCAACCGCCTTCCAGCGATCGCATCACAGCCTTCATGACGTATTTTGCCGACCGCTATCGCTTCGAACGCTTCGGCAAGGCGGCGCGGATCATCGCGATTCCGGCCGCACATCATCGCTTCAACTACATCCATCCTTTCCCGGACGGCAACGGCCGCGTCAGTCGCCTGATGAGCCACGCCATGGCGCATCTTGCCGGAATCGGTGCGCACGGGCTGTGGTCTGTCTCGCGCGGATTGGCGCGCGGCCTCACCGGCCCAGGCGATTACAAGCGGATGATGGACCATGCCGACATGCCCCGGCAGGGCGATCTCGACGGCCGGGGCAACCTCTCGCAACGGGCTTTAAGCGAATTCATTCTC
This sequence comes from Bradyrhizobium sp. AZCC 2230, assembly GCF_036924495.1. Classification (NCBI taxonomy): domain Bacteria; kingdom Pseudomonadati; phylum Pseudomonadota; class Alphaproteobacteria; order Hyphomicrobiales; family Nitrobacteraceae; genus Bradyrhizobium; species Bradyrhizobium sp. AZCC 2230. Next base: position 77,246 of record NZ_JAZHRS010000001.1, read on the forward strand.
TGGTTTCTGCGCGTTTGCCTGGATCAGGTGACGTTCATGGAAAGCCTGTTCGAGATCGAAACGCTGGCCCAGCGGTTGCGCGGTTTCGTCGAGAGGAGCGAGCAGCTAAAGCCGCAAGCCGCGCGGCTTCTGGAGGAGGCGCTCATTCGCGGACAATTCGACCGTGGCGATGTCCCGCGCATCACCGGCCTTCCCGAACGCACGGCACGGCGCGTCTTCAACGATGTCGTCGCAACCGGTCTTCTCGCCTCCGAAACACCCAAGGGCCCGGTGTCGTTGCGCTTTCCCATGGATACGCTCGACGTGCTGTTTCCGCGACTGTTTCCGGAGATCTGAGGGGCACGAAAGCGCGCTTTCCAACGTGTCGCACGACGGTTTCTGCGAACGAATCTGGGCGCAGCATTGTTTGCTTTCCCTGTCGGCCAGGCTCCGATCAGGTCTGTGCAGCTTTGCACCGGAGCGTGACGATATCCATGCCCAACGAACTGCAATCCAGCATGGAGCAATCAGCCGGTAGATCAGGCGGGAGGGCAAGATAAAAGCACTGGCGCCTCACCGTGCTTAAGTCGTTGTCTGCACATCCCGGTTTTATCGACACCTGGCTGCGCGATGTCGCCAATTCGATTGCGTCGCTTAATCTTTTCGTCTGTGTCTTGGCGATCGCGCGCCGGCCTCACATATCCGCGGTCTTCCTGAAGGGAGCTCGCGTCATGCGCAGTGTCGACGACGAATTCGAAGTGAAACTCGGGCGGATCGGCAACCGCAGAGCCCGAAAGCCGACGAGCTATCTGCGGCGTGTGCGCCAGGCGGCGGAGAAAGCCGGAGCCGGTTCGCATCGCAAGTCCAACTTCTCGGGTGGCCGGATCGGTCGCGGATACGCGCAAGGTGCGGTGCTGGCCGGGAGGGGGCGGAGCAAGGGCCAGCGCCGCGTCGTGGTCAAGGCCCGCATTGTGCGCATCAAGGCGGGCGATGGCGGTGCTATCCGCGCGCATCTGCGCTACGTGCAGCGCGACGGCGTCACGCGGGACGGCGAGCCGGGCCAGCTCTACGATGCTGCAAGCGAGCGCGCCGATGGCAAGGCCTTCACAGAACGGAGCGACGGCGACCGCCACCAGTTCCGGTTCATCGTGGCGCCCGAGGATAGCGCGGAACTCTCGGACCTGAAGCCCTTCATCCGCGATCTGATGCGGCAGATGGAAAGCGACCTGGGGACGAAGCTCGATTGGGTCGCGGCCGATCATTTCAATACCGGTCATCCCCACAGCCACGTGATCTTGCGCGGAAAGGATGACAAGGGACAGGACCTCGTGATTGCCCGCGACTATATCGCTCATGGCTTGCGGGCGAGGGCGACGGATCTGATCACCCGGGAGCTCGGTCCCGAGACGGAGATCGAGATCGCGCGCAAGCTCCAGCAGGAGGTCACAGCCGAGCGGTTCACGCGCCTTGACCGGGCCATCAAGCGCGATGCGCCGGACGGCGCCCTTGAACTCAGCGCGATGCCGGCGAGAGATCCAGTCTGGCAAGCCGCCCGGATGGGGCGGCTACGAGCGCTCGAGCGGATGGGACTTGCGGAAGAGACCGCCCCCGGCCAGTGGCGGATCGACGCCGGGCTTGAGGCCAAGCTCAGGCGCATGGGCGAGCGCGGCGACATCATCAAGACCATGCACCGCGAACTTGCCGCGGCCGGACTTGCGCGCGCTGCTGGCGGCTACACGATTTTTGATCCGGGACAGAACAGCCAGCGGCTGGTCGGGCGTGTGGTCGGTGAGGGGTTTGCGGATGAGCTGAGCGAGCGCCGTTATATCGTGCTCGATTGTCTTGATGGGCGGACGCATTATGCCGAGATTGGCACACTCGCGGCTCGTGATGAGGCACCCGTCCGGAACACCATCGTGGAGATCAAGTCGCGTGCCGCAGAGCCGCGGCAGGTCGACCGGACCATCGCAGCGGTCGCTGCGGGGCATCGTGGGCGTTATAGCGCGCAGTTGCATCATGAGTTCGACCGGCAGGCCTCGCGGGAGTTTGTCGTTTCCCATGAGCGCCGACTAGAGGCACTTCGGCAGGAGGGACTGGTCACGCGCCCGGCTGACGGCGCATGGAAAGTGGGAGACGACTACCTCGATCGGGCGCTTGAGTTTGAGAGCCGCCGGCGCGCACGCAATCCCGTGAATCTTGCCGTCGTGTCGTGGCAAAGGCTTGAGGATCTGCCACACGCGGTGGGGGCGACCTGGCTTGACCGTCAGCTGATCGCCAAGCTGCCCGAGGCGCTCGGACCGAGCGGCATGGGGGCAGAGGTCGAGGTCGCAATGCGCGCGAGGCGCCAATGGCTGATGGAGCAGGGGCTGGCGCGCGAGGATGGCGGACGCGTCTTGTACGCCCGCGATCTGCTGCAGGCGCTTGAGAGGCGCGAGCTGACCCAAGCTGTAGCGGAGATCGTGTCACGAACCGGTCTCGAGCACCGAGACGTCAGGGACGGCGACACGATCAGTGGCGTCTATCGACGCATGTTGACGCTCAATAGCGGTCGGTTCGCTCTCATCGAACGATCGCACGATTTTGCGTTGGTGCCCTGGCGGCCGGTCCTTGAGCGCGTGCGTGGGCAGATGGTCACCGGCACCGTCGGCGGAGAAGGGATCTCGTGGTCAATCGGGCAAAAGCGTGGCCTGGGTCTGTAGACTGTTCCAGGCCAGCCTAGCGACGACCGTCAGCTAGGGGGCCAATCCCACCCTGTAGCGGCGCGCGAGTCGCCAGAACCAACGCTAGTCCAGCTAGGTTTGTTGTTCGGTCGATCTCGCGGGCTGCACCGCGCGCACGATCGAAGATTGCGTAGCAGAGACCTTGGTCATCGTGCCGAGAACTTTCGAACGAGGCTCGTTCGATTCGTTCGCTTGTTCGCTCACAGTGCTTGTGAGGTGAGCAATCGACGGCGCTAGACGACTGATCCAGTTTGATCATGCCGTTCACCTTCTATTGAGGTGTTTCCTCAAGCATGACGAAACTGGCGCATCGTCGATCTCACATTGATGAGTTTGATCGACACGGATCTCGTTGCCGCCGACGATTTTTATTCATGTTGAATGCTCCGGTCACTCGCGCTTTTCATCTCGCCGCGCTCGCTAACGCGAGTGAATGGGGCGGAAGATGTTTCCAGCAAAAATCTACATCGGTCAGATCACCGTCGTCTTCGGCATCGTCATCGCGTCAACGTGGGGAGCGACGCAATGGACCGCGGCGGCCCTCGGTTTTCAGGAGCGGCTAGGCGCGCCCTGGTTCTTAGCTGCGGGACATCCCGTCTATCTACCTTGGCGATTGTTCGAATGGTGGTTTGCGTACGAGGCGTATGCTCCGGAAATCTTTGAAGAGGGCGGGGCCATCGCTGCCGCTGGTGGTATCGCCAGCGCGCTGTTTGCCATTTTCAACTCGGTGTGGCGGGCGCGGCAAAATCAGCTCGTGACGACTTACGGCTCAGCTCGTTGGGCGATGCCCAAAGAGATCAAGGAAGCTGGTCTCTTCGCCGCGAAGGGCGTGTTTCTCGGCCGATTCGAAGACAGCTATCTCCGGCATGACGGGCCGGAGCATGTGATGTGCTTTGCGCCGACGCGCTCAGGCAAGGGCGTCGGGCTCGTTCTGCCGACACTCTTGTCGTGGACGTCATCGGCGGTGGTGCACGACATCAAGGGCGAAAACTGGGAGCTAACTTCCGGCTGGCGTTCCAGCTTCTCGCATTGCCTGCTGTTCAATCCGACCGATGCGAAAAGCGCGCGCTACAATCCGCTGCTCGAAGTCCGCAAGGGCGCAGCCGAAGTGCGCGATGTCCAGAACATCGCCGACATCCTGGTGGACCCTGAAGGAGCATTGGAGCGCCGAACCCACTGGGAGAAGACGAGCCACTCGCTGCTTGTCGGCGTCATCCTGCACGTTCTCTACGCGGAAGAGCAGAAGACGCTGACACGCGTAACCGAGATCCTGGCCGATCCCGCGCAGTCCTTTGAGAAGATGCTCAGGATCATGCTGGCAACCAATCACCTCGGCACCGAAGCGGAGCCGAAAGTCCACCCTGTCGTCGCTGCGACCGCACGAGAGCTGCTCAACAAGTCCGAAAACGAGCGTTCCGGTGTTCTGTCAACAGCCGTGAGCTTTCTTGGCCTCTACCGCGATCCCGTTGTCAGCCGAAACACAGAGTGCTGTGACTGGCGCATCGCCGACCTCGTGAGTGCCGACAAGCCGGTCACGCTCTATCTCGTCGTTCCGCCGTCGGACATCAGTCGGACCAAGCCGCTGATCAGGCTGATCCTCAACCAGATCGGCCGCCGGCTGACCGAGACAATGAACACCAAGGCAGGTGGCCCCAAGCACCGCCAGCTCCTGATGATGCTGGATGAGTTTCCGGCACTTGGCCGGCTCGACTTCTTCGAAAGCGCGCTTGCGTTCATGGCCGGCTATGGCATCCGCGCTTATCTGATCGCGCAGTCGCTCAACCAGATCGCAAAGGCGTATGGCGACAACAACGCAATCCTCGACAATTGTCATGTCCGCATCGCATTCGCCGCCAATGACGAGCGTACCGCCAAGCGGATCTCGGACGCCCTCGGCACCGCGACCGAACTGCGTGCGCAGCGCAACTATGCCGGTCATCGGCTGGCTCCCTGGCTCGGCCATGTCATGGTCAGCCGTCAGGAGACCGCGCGGCCTCTGCTGACGCCGGGCGAAGTGATGCAGCTGCCGCCCAGCCAGGCCATCGTGCTGGTTTCGGGGCTCGCACCGGTCCGCGCGGTCAAGCTGCGGCACTATGAGGACGCAAACTTCGTTAGTCGGCTGCGCAAACCACCGACTTTGATCGGCAACGCGTATCCAGATCGACCGGCAGCACGCCCTGACGATTGGCGTGGCGAGGTGCGCACCACCGACCTTCGCCTTGCGACCCTGCCGTATCGCGAGCTGCTGCAGACGGGAGGTGAGGAAGGCGGCCTCAAGCAGCAATTGGCGTTGTTCGACGAGGCCGCACCGGCTGCGAACGAGCCTCGCGCCTTCGAAGAGCGATTGCTCGACGACGAGTCAGACGTCGCCGCCGACCGCAGCCAGATGCAGCAGGCAGCAAGTGCGTCAAGCGCCGTACGCGCCCATGCCGTCACACGCGACGACGACGATCTTCTCCCCTCATTCTGAAGAGTGTTCCTGATGAAACCGAAACTGTCGGCCTATGTCTCCGAGAGCGTTGCGCAGCGGCTCGAGCTCGCATCCAGGCGTCCCGGAAAATAAATCAGCCATTGTCGATGCTGCGCTGGATCGCTTTCTCAACCCCGAGCGGGACACGAGCGGCGATGCGGCGCTGATCCGAAGGCTGGACCGGATGAGCCGGCAACTGGAACGAGCAGACCGCGATGTTGGCGTTCTGGCGGAAACCATGGCGCTCTTCATCCGCTACTACCTGACCATCACGCCGCCACTGCCTTCGCAAGATCAGGACGCAGCGCGTGCGCTCGGACGCGAGCGGTTCGAGATGTTTGTCGCCCAGGTCGGCAAACGCGTCGCCTCAGGTGGCCGGCTTGTGGCCGACGTCATGGATCGCGTCAGTGCCTCGAAGCCGGATCTCTTCATGCGGAACCTGGAGGAAGGCGCCCCTCTGGGTGCTGTCCAACCCAGCGACACTGAATCCCGCGCGCCGAGCGCGACGGGTGAGCCGCCGGAGCATTCTCCGGCAGGGCGAGAGGAGGTCGGCAATGTCTGATCTCCTCTCGCCAGAAACCCGCGAACGACGCCGGGGCATGCTGCGGACGGCGATGGGACCGGCAATCGCGCTGGCTCTGGAAGAGCCTGATGTCGTCGAGGTCATGGTCAATCCCGATGGGAGGCTTTGGCTTGATCGGCACGGGACGGGTCGGTTAGACGCCGGCGTTGTTCTGACGCCGCAGGAGTCGGAGCGGATCATCCGGCTTGTTGCCAGCCACGTGCGGGCGGAAGCGAGCGGTTCGTCTCCAATCGTCTCGGCGGAACTCCCCGAAACTGGTGAGCGATTTGAAGGCGTCTTGCCGCCGGTTTCGCTTGCGCCTTGCTTTGCCATCCGCAAGCCCGCAACGACCACGTTCCGCCTGTCCGATTACGTCAAGGCGCAGATTGCCTCGCCGTTGATGGCGAAGGTGCTGACGGCCGCAGTCACCGAAGCGCGCAGCATCCTGATCGCCGGCGGCACCGGTTCGGGCAAGACGACGCTTGCCAATGCGCTTCTTGCCGAGATCGCTGGCCTCGAGGAGCGGGTGGTCATCATCGAAGACACCCGCGAGCTGCGCTGTGATGCAAAAGATGCCGTGACACTCCGGACCAAGCCCGGCGTGGCGAGCCTCGCCGATCTTGTCCGCTCCACGCTGCGCTTGCGACCCGACCGCATCATCATCGGCGAGGTCAGAGGCGCCGAAGCGCTCGACATGCTGAAGGCCTGGAATACGGGCCACCCCGGCGGAATTGCCACGGTCCATGCCAACTCGACTCGCGCTGCGCTCTACCGGATCGAACAGCTCATCCAGGAAGCGGTCGCAACCGTGCCGCGTCGGCTCATCGCCGAGGCGATCGACCTGATTGTCTTCATCAAGGGGCGCGGCCCGGCACGGCGCATCGAGGCCGTCGCCGAACTCAAAGGCCTCGATCCGTCAGGCGACTACCTGCTCGAGACCCCGCCCGGACTTCTAAACACCGCCCACCGCCCCTGACCCCGAGGAGACTGCAAAATGCCCATTGGACTGCGTCTATACGTGCGTTCGCGCCTGCGTAGCTTCTGTTCGGTCAGCCGGCTTTCTCCCTTGGTGGAGTTTGGCGTGGCCTCTGCCTGCATGCTTCTCAGCGTCTCCGCCGCGCATGCCGCCGGTTCCGGCATGCCATGGGAAGCCCCGCTGCAGCGCGTCCTCGAATCGGTTCAGGGGCCGGTCGCCAAGATCGTCGCCGTCATCATCATCACCGTGACCGGCATATCGCTGGCCTTCGGCGATACTTCCGGTGGGTTCCGCAAGATGGTCCAGGTCGTGTTCGGCCTCTCGATCGCCTTTGCTGCGAGCTCCTTCTTCCTCTCGTTCTTCTCGTTCGGCGGTGGAGCGCTGATGTGATGCGCGCGGAAGGATTCGAACTCGTGCTCCACCGTTCGTTGACTGAACCCATCCTGATCGGCGGCGCGCCGCGTGCGGCCGCTATTCTGATCGGGACCCTGTCGGCTGCGATGGCGCTCGGCTTGCGGCTTTGGCTGGTAGGCCTCGCGCTCTGGATCGTCGGACACAGCATGGCCGTTTGGCTTGCCAAGCGCGACCCGGCGTTCGTCGAAGTCGCGATCCGTCACACCAAGCACAAGGGCCGGCTCGCATGTTGAACTTGAGAGAATTCCGCAGCCATGCCTATCGGCTGGCTGATTGGCTACCATGGGCATGCCTGGTCGCTCCAGGCGTTGTGCTCAACAAGGATGGCAGCTTTCAACGGACGATACGCTACCGCGGACCGGACCTCGACAGCGCGACGGAGGCCGAACTGATGAGCGTCGCGTCCCGCGTCAACAACGTTCTGAAGCGTTTTGGCTCAGGCTGGGCTCTCTTCTTTGATGCCACGCGCATCCCTGCTTGCGAATATCCACGGTCGGAGTTTCCCGATCCGGTGTCCTGGCTGGTGGATGAAGAGCGGCGTGCCGCCTTTGAAGGACCCGCTGGCGTAGCATGGGAAGATCCGTCACGCGGGCAGCACTTTGAGAGTGTGCTGCATCTGACCTTGATGTACTTGCCCCCGGCCGAGCGGATCTCGCGCCTCGAAGGCCTGTTCCTCGAGCGTCAGACGGAGAAGGAACGCGCGACCAGAAGAGGTCGGCGACTTCGCCGCGATCGATCGACTGCTGATGCCGATCGACGCGAGAATTCGGCACAGGGCGACATTCACGACGCCGGTATCGATGGTCAGCAAAAGCCCGGGAGAAACGAGCAGGGCTACCGGGATCATCTCCAACGGTTCATCCAGCAAACCGACCAGGCGATCGATCTACTCTCGTCGGTCTTGCCCGAGATCTGGCCTCTCAACGACGCGGAGACGCTCACTTATCTTCATAGCTGCATCTCGACCAAGCGCCATCCGGTCAGCGTTCCCGAGATTCCGGCCTATCTCGATTGTTTCCTGAGCGATGAGCCCTTGACCGGTGGATTGTCGCCCGCCATCGGGCGGAGCCATCTTCGCGCGCTGACCGTTCTTGGGTTTCCGCACGTTACCTTTCCTGGCCTGCTCGACGAATTGAACCGGCTTGGCGTTGCCTACCGCTGGTCAACCCGGTTCATTCCGCTCGATCGCACGCAGGCAAATGCGACGCTGTCGCGTTACCGCCGGCAGTGGTTTGCCAAGCGGAAGTCGCTTGCCGCGATCCTCAAAGAGGTCATGTTCAACGAGCAGGCCGCTCTGCTCGACACCGACGCCAGCAACAAGGCTCTCGACGCCGACGCCGCGCTCTCCGAGCTTGGCGACGACCTGGTTGCCTTCGGCTACATCACAACGACGGTCACTGTGAGTGACGAGGATTCGCGCCAAGCGGACGAAAAGATCCGTGCGATCGAGCGGGTGATCAACAGCCGAGGGTTCACGACCATCCGCGAGAGCGTCAATGCGGTGGAGGCCTGGCTCGGTGGCCTGCCAGGGCAGGCTTACGCCAACGTCCGCCGGCCGATCGTTCACACGTTAAACCTCGCCCACATGTGCCCATTGTCAACAGTATGGGCCGGGCCGGAGCGCTGCGAACACCTTGATGGACCGCCGCTTCTGATTGGCAAGACCAAGGGGGCGACCCCGTTTCGGTTGTCGCTCCACGCCGGTGATGTCGGGCATACCATCATTGTCGGTCCGACCGGCGCGGGCAAGTCGGTCCTGCTTTCGATGCTTACCCTTCAATTCCGTCGATACCCAAACGCTCAACTGATCACCTTTGACAAGGGCCGGTCCGCGCGCGCGACCACGCTCGCCCTGACGGGCGCCTGGTACGAACTGGGCGCTAAAGGCGGCATCGCCTTTCAACCGTTAAGGGATGTCGCGGAGGAGGGAGCCAGGCTCTGGGCGCTCGACTGGCTCTGCGGCGTGCTTGCCCATGAGCGCGTGACCGTGACGCCGGAAGTCAAGGAGACGCTCTGGTCGGCGCTGAGAAGTCTCGGTTCGGCGCCCGTCCCGCAGCGGACGATGACCGGGCTCGTGGCGCTGCTTGCCCGCGACGCGCTGCGGCAGGCGCTACAGCCTTACACGCTCGAAGGACCCTACGGACGTTTTCTCGATGCGGACGCCGACCGTCTCTCCGATGCCGACGTGCTCACCTTCGAGATGGAGGAACTGATGGCGTTGCCGGGCCTGGTGGCACCAGTTCTCACCTATCTCTTCCACACCCTCGAAGAGCGATTTGACGGCCGGCCCACCTTGCTGGTGCTCGACGAAGCCTGGGTGTTTCTGGACGACCCGTTGTTCGCAAGCCGCATACGTGAATGGCTGAAGACGCTGCGCAAGAAGAACGTGGCCGTGATTTTTGCCACCCAGTCGCTCGCTGACATCGCCGACAGCCAGATTGCGCCTGCGATCATCGAATCCTGTCCAAGCAGGATCTTTCTGCCGAATCCACGTGCGCTAGAGCCGACCCAGACCGAGACCTATTGCCGGTTTGGGTTGAACGACACTCAGGTCCGCCTGATCGCGGAAGCCTTTCCCAAACGCGACTATTACCTGCAGTCGCGTGCTGGCAACCGGCTCTTCGAGCTTGGGCTCGGACCCGTAGCGCTCGCCCTTGCCGCGGCATCGTCGCCCGAGGATCAGCGCACCATTGATGCGGTTTTGGCGAGATCCGGCCCGCATCATTTCGCCAAGCGCTATCTCGCTGAAAGAGGGCTGCACTGGGCAGCCAACCTGATCAGCACCTTCGAACAGGCCCAAAAGGCTTAACCTCAATACCAACCCCTGGAGACGTCCATGCTGAAGTTCAATCTGAGCGATTGTTTCGTTCGTAGATCGCTCAAGGTGAGCGCTGCGATCACTCTGTCGCTCGTCGTTGCCGTGTACGGTTCCCGGCGCCTTAAGGCGCTCGTCGTGTTCGATCCTTCGAACTACAGCCAGAATTTGCTGACGTCCGCGCGATCGCTTGAACAGATCAACAATCAGGTCCGAAGCCTGCAAAACCAGGCGCAGTCGCTGCTCAACCAGAAGAAAAACCTTGCGGGCCTGCCGACAAGCGTCGTGGGACAGCTCGCCTCAACGATCAATCAGATGAACGGCCTGATCGCTCAGGCAAAAGGCATCTCGTTCGATGTCCAGAAATCTCAGCAGGATTTCGAACGACTTTACCCGCGTCAGTACGGAGCGGCGGTTTCGTCCGACAAGATGGTGCAGGATGCGACCGCGCGCTGGAACAACAGCCACGAGGGCCTGAAGCAGGCGCTCACCATGCAGTCGGCGATCGCCAGCTCGCTGGACCAGGATGGCCATACGCTTCGCTCCCTGATGGCGAACTCGTCCGGTGCCATCGGCTCACTCCAGGCGCAGCAGTCCGGCAATGAGCTCCTGGCCTTGCAGGTCAAACAGTCGCTCCAGACGCAATCTCTCATGGCCGCCCAGGCACGCGCGGACACGTTGCGAGCCGCCGACCAGGAGGCATCCGCTGCTGCTGCCAGGGAGCGATTCATTCGCTTCATTGGCAGTGGTCACGCGTATAGCGGTGGCAAGTAGGCGAGGGCGTCCCATGGCTGATCTCACGGTCATCGACCGCTTCACCGAGACCTTCTCGCGCTACATCGATTCAGGGTTCGGCCTTCTTTCGGGTGAAGTGACATTCCTGAGCTCGACGCTGGTCGGAATCGACTTGACGCTGGCCGGGCTTGCCTGGAGCGCCCGCGCTGACGACCAGATCCTGGTCTCGTTCGCCAAGAAGGTGCTCTATGTGGGCGCCTTCGTATTCATCATCGGCAACTTCAAGAGCCTTGCTGACATCGTCTTCAACTCCTTCTCCGGCATCGGTCTGAAAGCCTCCGGGGCAGCGTTGAGCGCGGCCGATCTGGCGCGGCCGGGCTTCGTCGCCTCTGCCGGATTTACGGCTGCCCATCCTCTTCTGGAGGAGACCGGCCAGTTCTCCGGCTTCGACGTCCTGACGAACTTGCCGACGATCCTGATCTTGCTGTTCTGCTGGATTCTGATTGTGCTCGCCTTCTTCGTGCTCTCGGTGCAGCTCTTTGTCACGCTGATCGAGTTCAAGCTGACGACGCTGGCAAGTTTCATCCTGGTGCCGTTCGCGCTCTGGGGCAAGACAGCCTTCCTCGCAGAAAAGACGCTCGGGAATGTGGTCGCCTCCGGCGTGAAGGTTATGGTGCTCGCGATCATTGTCGGCATCGGGTCCACTATCTTTGGACAGCTTGCAGGCACGTTGACGCACCCGATCGACATCGCCTCAGCGATGAGCCTGTTGCTCGCCGCTCTTTCGCTGTTCGGGCTTGGGATATTCGGTCCTGGGATTGCGGCAGGTTTGGTCTCGGGGGCGCCCCAGCTTGGCGCCGGCGCGGCCGCTGGAACGGTTGCCGGTGCGGCGGCTGTTGTGATCGGTGGCGGAGCGGTGGCCATGGGTGGCTTACGCGCTGCGGCAGGCGGTTCAATGGCCGCCGTCCGCTCCGCAGCATCGCTCTCCGGGGCGTCAGCTTCTGCGGGCACAGCGGCACGCGCCTTGGCGGTGGATCAAGTCTCGAGTGCGAGCGCGGGCGGCTCAGTCAGTGGCGGAGCCACCGCAGGGGCGGGTCGAGCAACCGCCTCGTCAGCACGGGGACACGCAAGGGAAGCGGCTCAGGTCGTCGCTCACACACTGAAAGAAGGTGACAAGGGCGGGCATTCTTCGGGTCCGAAGTTGGGGGAGGAGTAACACATGGCAGGTCATCCATTTCAGCGCGTGTCCGTTCGCTATGGCGAAACGCCCGAGCCGGTCACCCCCTATCAGAAGGCAGCCCAGGTCTGGGACGAGCGGTTAGGGTCTGCCCGTGTGCAGGCCAGCAACTGGCGGCTGGCCGCGCTGGTAGCTATCGGCCTGTCCAGCGTCCTCGGATTAACGATCTTTACCCAGATCGCCCGGTCGGGCGTTACTCCCTACGTGGTCGAGGTCGATCGGCTCGGCGAAGTTCGGGCAGTCGGGCCGGCGCTCGAAGCATATCAGCCGTCAGACGCGCAGATTGCTCACTTTCTCGCACGATTTATCGAGAACGTGCGCTCGCTATCGATCGACCCGGTCATTGTCCGGGCGAACTGGTTGCGTGCCTACGACTTCGTTACCGACCGCGGCGCGCAAGCCTTGAACGATTACGCACGCGAGGCGGATCCATTCACGAAGATCGGCTCCAAGACGGTGACCGCTGAGGTCACGTCCGTCGTCCGTGCGTCCAGCGATAGCTTCGAGATCCGCTGGAAAGAGAACACCTACGAGAACGGCGCGATCGCAAAGACAGAGCGCTTCACCGGTCTCGTCACGACGGTTCTTAAGCCAGCCGCGGATGCCGAAACGCTGCGGAAGAATCCGCTCGGCCTCTACGTCCATTCCCTCAACTGGTCGCGCGACCTCATTGGAGACGCCAAATGAATTCGAAAGCCCTCACCAAACTCGCGTCGGCCAGCGTCATCGCCTTGTCGCTTGCGCTTGCCGGATGCGCCACCAAACTCAATCTCGAAGCGCCCTATGATGAAATGGTCTTTGAGAAGGGATTTCCAGAGGCCGATCCGCCGGCACCGGTACAAGTCGTCGAAACGCCCAAGGTCCTGCCGTTGCCGGGCCAGCTAAAGCCCTATCCGACAAAGGCCGCGAAGGAAGAAAAACTGCCGCCGGAGCAGGCGATCGCGAAGGCGAACAAGGCTGCGCGAATGGAGCCGACGCGCGCCGGCTATATCAACGCCATCCAGGTCTATCCCTGGACGGAGGGCGCACTCTACCGGCTCTATGCCAGCCCGGAGAAGGTCTCGACCATCGCGCTTCAACCGGGTGAGGAACTGATCGATGTTTCCACCGGCGATACGGTTCGCTGGGTGGTCGGTGATACCATGAGCGGGCAGGGGAGCGCCCGGCGGGTGCACATCCTGGTCAAGCCGACGCTGCCGGATATTCAGACGAACCTCGTGGTCCTGACTGACCGGCGGGCCTATCACCTTGAGCTCGTCTCGACCAAGCAGACCTACATGGCTTCTATCTCCTGGACGTATCCGACCGATACCCTCGTTGCGCTCCACAAGCAGAATGTCGCCGCCCACGAAAGCGAGGAGCGGATCGCCGATCGCGGTGTGCGGCTCGACAGCCTGAATTTCCGCTATCGGATTGAAGGAGACGATCCCCCGTGGCGTCCAGTGCGTGCCTTCGACGACGGCCGCAAGGTATATATCCAGATGCCGTCCGGCCTGTCGCAAGGTGAGGCGCCACCCTTGTTCGTCGCCGGAGCCGATGGCCGGCCGAACCTCGTCAACTACCGCGTTCGCGGCTGCTACTACATCGTCGATCGGATGTTCGGCGCCGCCGAGCTTCGTCTGGGTGAAAGTCCGCAGCGCATCGTCCGGATCATCCGTATCGATGCGCGACCGGTGTCGCAGGCGTTCAGCACCGGGAGCGCCTCATGACGAGCTTGGATCAGGATCCGGAGCCGTTGGAACTACGAGCGCGGCCGCGGCCCGTTCGGCGCCTCAACAGGCGCGCCCTCATGGTCGGCTGCGCCGCCGCGGCGCTGTTTGTTGGCGGGGCGATACTCATTGCGCTCCGGCCACACTCCCTCAAGCAGTCGGAGCGGACAGAGCTCTACAACACGGACCGCAAGCAGACCGCAGAGGGATTGAGCAAGCTGCCAAAGTCCTATGAGCAGTTGCTGCCATCGACGCCGCGGCTTGGACCGCCGTCGCCTGGGGACATTGGCCGGGCTTTTGCCGAAAACGAGAAGAATGCCGGCCTGGCATCGGACCCGAGCTTCCAGACCAACCCGGAGGAAGACGCCGAACGGGCCGAGCGAATCCGCCAGACGCGGATCAATCAGCAGGCAAAGGAGTCGGGCTTGTTCGTCCGCCTGTCGGAGAAACAGGAGAAGCGCAAACAGACAAGCACGACCGAAGCGCCGGCTGCTGCTCCATCCGCGTTTCGGCCTTCAACGCCCGATACCGGGCCGTCCGCCGCGGAACTTGCAAAGACGGCGCAGGCGATGATCGACCGCTCCAGCGAAATCATCCCCTCATCCCAGGCGCGAAAGCTTGCCTTCGTGGGAGCGAAATCGGACACGGAGACCACCAATCCCCATGCGCTCAAGCCGGCGCCGTCGACCTATGCCGTGATGGCGGGGTCGATCATCCCGGCGACTCTCATCACGGGGCTGAATTCAGACTTGCCCGGGGCTACCATTGGTCAGGTCACCGAGAACGTCTACGACACTGTAACGGGTGAGCACCTCTTGATCCCGCAAGGGACGCGGCTCGTGGGAAAATACGATAGCGTCGTCGCCTTTGGCCAGAAGCGGGCGCTGGTGGTCTGGACACGGCTCATTCTGCCGAACGGCAACTCGATCGTGATCGAGAACCTTTCGGCCACCGATGTCGCTGGTTATGCCGGTCTCGAAGATGAGGTGGATTTCCACACCTGGCAGTTGCTCAAGGGCGTGGCTTTGGCAACACTGATTGGGGTGGGGACCCAACTGTCGATCGGCAACGATGAGAGCGATCTCGTCAAGGCCTTACGGGAAAGCACGCAGCAGACGACTAATCGTGCAGGGCAGCGGCTGGCGGAGAGAGAGCTTGATGTTCAGCCGACGATTACGGTGCGGCCGGGATGGCCGTTGAGGGTGATTGTTTCGAAGGATCTGACGCTCAAGCCCTATCAGGACATTCAGACGGTGTCCAAGGCGAGGTAGTGCCCATGAAGCTTTCGAAACTGCCCGACCGCACCCTGGTCAAACTCAACACGACGTTGACGCCGAACCTTGCGGGGCGGCTTCGCGACTACGCCGATTTTTATGCAGAGACCTACGGTACTCGGGAGGAGGTGGCCGATCTCGTACCGTTTATGCTGGAGGCATTTCTAGATGGCGACACGGCTTTCAAGCGAGCCTGCCGGGCAGGCAGCACGAGGGACCCATCGATTGGTACGCCTCGACGTCACAATGACCAGTCTATCGAGGAAGAGCCGGGGGAAAGCCCCGGTAAGAGCAGAGAACTATCCCTCCGGCCCACTAACAGGGAGGACGCCAGCCAGAGATTTCCGTCATCTAAACCGGAGTAATCGGTTCACGTGATATCTGGCTGATGGCATCCCTCACGAGCTGATGGAACATTCAAGTCGCTGCACCCGGGGCTGGATTTTGGACACCTATTTTTTGACCAGTGGAATCGTACGATCGTCTTTGGCCTCTGGAGAGGCAGCGCACTTATATCCTGCGCGGAAGGGAGCTTAACGATCAACGCGACGGCCTAAATGGAGAATCCTATTCGCGTTGCGAAGCGGTTATTCAAATTGCGCAACCAGCGCGGAACTTGATGATGCGATTGGCCAAGCCGAAGCCGCTTGCGCCCGCCGCGCGGAAAAGCTCGCCAATTTGGAGAAACGGAAGCGGGCCGTTCCGGCCTCGACGACAACGCTATGTGCAGCTAGCTGCGGCCGAGCCAGCGCTGTGTCGGGAACAGCTGCAATTGCCAGCGGCGTGCCGCCGCGCCCCACACACCCTTCGGCATGAACAACATGGTCAGGATGGCGAGCGTCCCGAGAACGACCAGATACAGGCTGCCATACTGGGCGAGATAGGTGACGAGTCCCCAGAGCAGGAGCACACCGACCATCGGTCCTTCGATGGTGCGCACCCCGCCGATCACAACGATGAAGATCACATAGGCGGTCCAGTCAGTGACGCTAAAGGCGGCATCGGGCGAAATACGCGCCTTCTGCAGATAGACAAGGGCACCGACCATGCCGGTGGCGAAGGCAACTGCGACCCACAGCACATGGCGAATCCGCGCGGTGTGGACGCCGACACTGCGCGCCGCCGCTGAGTTGTCGCGACTTGCTGCCAGCGCAAGCCCGTGGCGCGAGCGCATGAAGGCATAGATCCCAAGCGTGACCAGCACTGCGAGCAGCAGTGCAAGCCAGTAGACCAGCACGTCGCGCGCGGCCGCAGGACGTAGGCCCAGCAGCGCCTGCACCGCCTTCAGCCCGAACATCTGCGAGAGCTCGGCGGGCGTGATTGACATCCCGGTGCCGCCGCCGAGCGATTTGAACTGCGCGCAGATCAGCCGTAGCGCTTCGGCTGCGACCCAGCTGCCTATCGCAAAATATGGCCCCTCCAGACGGAACAGCAGCGGCCCGAGCATCGCTGCAATCAGCGCCGCAAACAGACCAGCCAGCGGGATCGCCGCGACGGGATCGAGCCCGACCATCACGATGCCGGCAAACAGCGCATAGGCGCCGAACCCGACAAACGCCTGCTGCCCGACCGACACCAGCCCGCCCCATCCGGCCAACACGTTCCAGAGCTGCGCCAGCGTCAGCATGGTGAGAACGAAGATCAGATCCTGGATGAGGTTACGAGACGCGAGGGCGGGCAGCGCAGCAAGCGCCACGACCAGCATGATCCCGGCCACGGCCGCAACGCGCGACAGCCGTGTGCCGATCCGAATTTGCCACACCGGCGGACCTGCCGGACGCGCCTCCCGACTTGCCGGCATACGGATGCTTTCGACACTCATGTCCGCCTCGCCGGGAAGAGACCGCGCGGCCGCACGATCAGCACGGCAAGGAAGGCGAGATGGCCGGCCAGGATCTGCCACTCCGGATTG
Organism: Bradyrhizobium sp. AZCC 2230; assembly: GCF_036924495.1. Lineage (NCBI taxonomy): Bacteria > Pseudomonadati > Pseudomonadota > Alphaproteobacteria > Hyphomicrobiales > Nitrobacteraceae > Bradyrhizobium > Bradyrhizobium sp. AZCC 2230. The sequence continues at coordinate 94,049 of NZ_JAZHRS010000001.1, forward strand.
ATCCGTCCGCCGATCGCCTGGGCGAGCCCGAGCACGATGCCGCCCGCCAACGTGCCCCACAGGCTGCCGAGGCCGCCGATGATCACGGCCTCGAACGCGTAGAGCAGCCGCGCCGGCCCGATCGACGGATCGAAGCTGGCGCGAATGCCGAACACAACAGCGGCGATCACCGACACCGCGAGCGAGAGCCCGACCGCGATCGCGTAGACACTACGCTCGTTGACGCCCATCAATTGCGCGATCGCGGGATTGTCGGCGGTGGCGCGGAAGGCGCGGCCGAGCGAGGTGCGATAGAAGATGAGCTGAAGCAGTGCGACGGCGGCGATAGCCGTCACCAGCGCCGTCAGCGGCGCCAGTCCGACGCTCAGGCCGGGGGCGAGTGTCACCGACGAGGATTCGAAGGCCCCTGCCTGCAGCCGGCGGCTGTCGGCGCCATAGCCGAGCAGCAGTCCGTTCTGGATCACGATCGAGAGGCCGAAGGTGACGAGCAGCGGCGGCAGGATGTCGTCGCCGAGAACCCGCTCCAGCACCAGCCGCTGCAGCACGAAGCCGAGCGCGAACATCGTCACGACGACGAGCAGGGATGCGGCCGCAAGCGGCAGGCCAAGCGCCGTGGTGGCACTGAGAACCAGATACGCGGCGAGCAAAATCAGGTCGCCATGCGCCAGATTGACAAGGCGCATGATGCCGAAGATCAGCGACAGGCCAAGAGCGAACAGCGCATAGACACCGCCGAGCAGCACGCCTTCGATGATGGTGTCGAACCCGCTCATCGCTCCCTCATGCTCCGAAATAGGCCGCGCGGATCGTGTCCTGATCCACATCCTTCGGCCGTCCACTCAGCGTCACCCGTCCCTCCTGCAGGCAATAGAAGCGATCGGCGGCCCGCAGCGCGCGGGCGATGTCCTGCTCGACTAGCACGACCGCGGTGCCGCCGGAGCGAATCTGCGGCAGCATCCGGTAAATGTCCTCCACCACGATCGGCGCGAGTCCGAGGCTGATCTCATCGCATAGCAGGACCAACGGGTTGGACATCAGCGCGCGGCTGATCGCCACCATCTGCTGCTGGCCGCCCGACAGTGCCGTGACGGCACCGCGCCGCCGCTCCTTCAGCACCGGGAACATCCGGTAGACCGCGGCGAGATCCCAGGGCGAGCTGCGTTCGCCGCCATAAGCGCCGATTAGGAGGTTCTCCTCGACGCTGAGCGAGGGAAACAGCTGGCGGCCCTCGGGGACCAGCGCGAGACCGAGTCGCACGATTCTGGCGGCGGACACATCGCCGATCGCCCGCCCGCTGAGACGAATGGAATCGGGACGGCTCTTCACGAGTCCGGCCAGCGACTTCAACATGGTCGATTTGCCGGCGCCATTAGCGCCGATCACCGCGACCGCCTCGCCCTGATTGAGCTCGAAATCGATGCCGAACAGCGCCTGGAAGTCGCCATAGAACGCGTCGAGGGCGGTGACATTGAGCAGTGCGGTCATGCCGGCACTCCCATGTAGATGGTCTCGACCTCGCGTGAGCGCATCACCTCGGCCGGCAGGCCCTGGGCGACGACCTTGCCGAAGTTCAGCACCACTAACCTCTGCACGACCGCGAGCAGCGCGTGCACCACATGCTCGATCCAGATGATGGCGACGCCTTCGGCGTGGATGGTGCGAATGGTTTCCACCAGTTCATCACATTCGGCATCGGTGAGACCACCTGCGATCTCGTCGAGCAGTAGTGTACGTGGCCCGGTGGCGAGCGCCCGGGCCAGTTCGAGCCGCTTTCGATCAAGCAGCGGTAGGCTCCCTGCCAGCCGATTGGCCTTGGCTTCTAGGCCGGTCAGATCAAGCATGCGGCCGCAATGCTGGACGGCATCCGCCTCCGATAGCCCGCCGCCGAACAAAGCGGCGACCGCAAGGTTCTCGAACACCGAGAGATGATCGAACGGTTGCGGGATCTGGAACGAGCGGCCGATGCCGGCGCGGCAGCGTGCCTCGGGCGAGAGACCCGTGATGTCGACGCCGTCGAGGACGATGCGGCCGGAGTTCGGCCGCAACAGCCCGGTGATCAGGTTGAACAACGTCGACTTCCCGGCGCCGTTCGGCCCGATCACCCCGAGCGCTTCACCAGGCGCAAGCGTCAGATCGATGGCGTCGGCGACGATGATGGCGCCGAACGTCTTCGAGACGGAATGGAGTTCCAGCATGGCCGCTCACCGGATGAATTTGCCTCGTGGACATGCGCGGGGTACCGCGCATCTCCGATGAACAAATTTGTTTGCAACGCGTGGGCTAGCTCAACGCCTGCATGTCGCCTCCGAGCGGGATCTGCGGCGCCAGCTTGTTGTCCGTGATCAGCATGTCGTATCTGTCGCCGTTCAGCCGCCATTGGCCGCCGACCAGCGGCGTCTTCGCGATGTTCTTCGCCGCGAACGGCGGCACCGCACTGGAGCCGAACGCGATCTGGCCCACAATGGTGTCGAGCTTGGTGGCTCCGATGGCTTTCGCCAGCGCCGCGCCGTCGGTCGGGTCGCTGGAACGCTTGATCGCGTCGATCGCGACCTCGAACAGCGAATGCACGAAGCCGATCGGCTGGGTCCATTGCTTGCCGGATGCCTGCTCAAATCCCTTGGCGAGATCGGCTGCGCTGATGCCGCTGAGGCTCGACTTGTAGGGATGCGTCGGCGTCCACCACACTTCGGTCGATATGTTGTTGCCGCCCTTGCCCAGCGCCTGCACCGAGGCGGGAAACAGCAGCGCCTTGGCGACCGACACGACTTTCGGCTTCAGCCCCTTCTGTCGCGACTGGTTCCAGAACGTGGTGAAGTCAGGCGGGATGATCACGCCGGTGATGATCTCGGCATCGGCACCGCGAAATGCTGCGATCTGCGAGCTGAAGTCATCGGTCAGGTTCTGGAAGCGGCCAGGATCGGTGAGCTTGAAGCCCTGCTTGGCCATGACAGGCGGGAAGCCGATCGTGGCGTCGCCCCAGGCATTGCCATCGGCATCGTTCGGAAACAGCGCGCCGACCGATTTGTTGGTTGCGACCTGGCTCCACATGCTGGTGAAAACGCCGATCACGTCCTCAAGCCCCCAGAAATAGTGGAAGGTGTATTCGAACGGCTTCCAGCTCTTGGGATCCGCGGGGTTGGCCTGGCGGCCGATGAAGTTGGTCTGCCATGGAGCGACGGTGGAGATGCACGGCACCTGCTCCAGTTCGCACTGCGTCGCCACCGGGTTATTGGTCTCGGGCGTGGCACCGACTACGATCAGCCCGACGTTGTCGCGGGTGATCAGCTCCTTGGCAACGTCAGCGGCGCGGTTCGGGTTCGACTGGCTGTCCTTGGTGACGACTTCGACCGGATAGGTCTGCGATCCGACCTTGACGCCATCCTTGATGAACTTGCGGAATTCACCGAGCACGAAATCATCCGCCTCGGCAAAGGCGGCCAGCGGACCACTCTTCGGCGAGACATAGCCGATCTTGATCGGCTTGCTGGCGGCCCGCACGGCCGGCGCAAACAACGTCATGCTGCCCGCCGCGGCGAATCCACCGGCGATGCCCTGCAGCGCGCGGCGGCGATCGAAAGACATTGCGTTCAAACGGTCCCTGCTCATTTTCCCCTCCTTGGGGCAAGCCGGTTACACGCCGGCTGCCGTTCATTTCATTTTGAAAACGAATTGCCGGCGTTGCGCCGCATCACGCGGCGGCGACGGACTTCGTCTGCGCGCCGCGGCCGAGGATCTGGCCAAACACCTCGAGCAGCGCATTGGTGGCATTCACGGCCGCCGCTTTGGCGCGCCAAGCGACGTACATGTCGGGACGCACCAGCACGCAGCCGTCCTCGTCCACCTCGCTCTGGCGATACCAGTCGGCATAGATGTCGAGCGCATCGCAGCCCTGCGGGCCGATCGTTACCACATCGACCGGCAGACCGTAGGCCTTCTCGATCGCGGCGGCGGCCGCCTTCCAGCCATCGCCGCCGATCCCGGTAAGTAACGTGAAACGGCCTTTGCCGGTGAGATCGAGCGTCGACTTGCGCTGGCCGTGATGCTCGACCCAGACATGCGGCAGGTGCGCGCCGGGCCAAGTGGTGGCCTGATAATAAAGCTCGTGATCGCGGGTGAAGGCCGGCATCGGCGTGCCATCGGAGACGACGGCGGTCGACCCGTAGCGCTGGTTCAGCTCGACGCCGTGGCAGTTGAACTCGTAGCTCTTGTTGGCAATGGCCTCATAGAGCTTCTTGCGGCGCGCCTTGCCTTCGGAGGTCGGCGCCTTGCGCGCGGCAATCGCCTTGCGCGCTTCGGCGGGATCGGTCGAGGCGACAAGTCCCACCGCCTCGAAGATCGGCGGGAAGTCGCCGATGCTCTTGTTGGCGCGCGTCACGATCTGCTTGCCGACCGGCTGGCGCTCGGCCGAATAGCTATCGAGCAGCGACGGCGCCGCGTGGCCCTCGAGCACCAGCTTCAGCTTCCAGCAGAGATTGTAGGCGTCCTGGATCGAGGTATTGGAGCCGAGGCCATTGGTCGGCGGATGGCGGTGCACGGCATCGCCGACACAGAACACGTGGCCTGATGAATAGTGGCCGGCATACATCTCGTTCACGGTCCAGGTCGAGGTCGAGCGAACCTTGACCTCGAGCGTCTCGTCGCCGACGAGATTACGCACGATCGAGATCGCCTCGTCGTTGGAGAGCTTGCGCTCGCCGTGCTCGATGTCATAGCCCCAGATGATCAGCCACTCGTTCCACGGCCGCACCATGCGGATCAGGCCGGCACCTATACCGCCGATCTCTGCACCCGGCTGCAGCACCCAGTACAGCACGCTCGGCCTGTGCGCGACGTACTTGCTCAGGTCCGCCTGCACGATGATATTCATGCTGCCAGCCCGGCCCATCTGGCCTTCCATCGGCAGCCCGATCACTTCGGCGACCCGGCTGCGGCCGCCATCGGCGCCGATCAAATATCTGGCGCGGATCTGGTAGGTCTCGCCGGACAGGCGATCCTTCACGGTCGCGATCACGCCGTCGGCATCCTGCACCAGGTCGATGAACTCGGTGTTGAAGCACAGCGAGGTGCCGCGCTGGCCCGCGGCCTCGATCAGGATCGGCTCGAGGAAATTCTGCGGCAGGTCGCAGATGCGAGCGGGACTGGCGAGATCGTAATCCGCCTTGCGCGAGGGATGGTTGCCCCAGGAATACAGCCGGCCGAATTCCTCGCCGGCGAGGCTCTCGCAGAACACGTTGTTGGCCATCAGATGCTGCGGCACGGCCTGCGCCACCGCCTTCTCCTCGAGACCGAGATCGCGCAGCACCTCCATTGCGCGCTGGTTTGTGATGTGGGCGCGTGGTGTGTCGGCGAGCCAGCCGTATTTCGTCACCATGATGTGCTTGACGCCGTACATGCCGAGCAGCGCCGCCGCCGTCGCGCCCGCCGGGCCACTGCCGACGACAAGCACGTCGGTCTCAATCGGTTTGCTGGTCATGTTTCCCTCCCTGGTCGCCCTATTGGTTGTGATCGTCATTCCGCGGCCGACATCATAGGCTGCGGTACCAGGCCCGCGCCGCGCCTCATCTGGAAGTCGTAGGACATCAGGTGCCACGTGCCGGAAACGCGGTCGCCGTTCGGCAGCACCTGCTCGCTGCGCGGCTCGACCCGCGCAATGAGCTCGTCTTTGACGCCGAACACCACGTCGCTGCGCAAATATTCGTCGCCATCAAGGAAGACGTGGGTGATCAGTGGCTCGTAGCCTTCGGCCTTGACCAGGAAATGCACATGCGCCGGCCGCATCGGATGACGCTGGCTGGCAGTGATGAGATCCCCGACCGGGCCATCAGTTGGAATCGGATAGCTGCACGGCAGGATGGTACGGAAGAAAAAGCGGCCGTCCGCATCGGTGACGAAACGCGCGCGCAGCGACGGGCCGTGAGCCGCGTAATCCACCTTTTGCGAATCGTAGAAGCCGTCGTCGTCGGCATGCCAGACGTCGATTGCGGCACCGACGAGCGGTTTACCGGCAAGGTCGGTGACGCGGCTCCGCACGAACATCGGCTCGCCGTCGATGCCCTCGGAGATGTTGGCGCCGTGCGGGGTGACGCGATGCTCGCCGACATAGAATGGGCCGAGCACTGTGGTCTCGGTCGCGCCCTCGCGCTCGCGGTGATTGACCGCATCGACCAGCATTGAGACACCCAGCGCGTCGGAGAGCAAGATGAACTCCTGGCGCAGCGGCGTGCAGGTCTGGCCGGTGCGGGTCAGGAATTCGATCGCCTGATTCCATTCCTCGAAAGTGAGTTCGGTGCGGCGCACCAGGTCGTGCAGCGACTTGACCGCCTCCTCGATGACCAATTTCAGCCGCTTGTTCGGCGTGTTGGCGAAGCTGCGAAGCACCTCTTCGGTGAGATCATGCTCGTTGAAATTGACCATCGTGGTTGTCCTTTGACCTTGAAATGTCAGTGCTGCGTCGGCGCGTCGCCGCGCCAGGCTGCCGCGATCAGGTCCTGGATCGTGCCGCGCTCCACAGGTCTTGGATTGGCGTAGGGGCAGCGTACGGCCATCTCGGCGGCGCGCGCGATGCCGTCCTCGGGCATTCCGATGTCGGCTAGCCCGCGCGGCAGCGCGAGCCGGCGTGCGAGCTCAAACAATCCTTGCGGCGCATTGGTCGCGGGCAATGCCCGCGCAATTGGGGTCATCGCGTCAGGAGCGGCGGCGGCGTTGTAGGTGACCGCGTGGGGCAGCACGATCACGTGGGTTTCGGCATGCGGCAGGTCGAACATCCCGCCCAACACGTGGCAGAGCTTGTGGTGCAGCGACATCCCGACCGCGCCGAGGCAAACGCCGCACAGCCAGGCGCCGTAGAGCGCATCGCGCCGCGCCGTGGCATTGGCCGGCGCCCCGATGATGCGCGGCAGCGCGCGGGCGAGCGCGGCGATACCATTTTCCGCCATTAGCGAGGTCAGTGGATTGGCGTCGGGCGCATAAAGCGCCTCGACCGCGGGGGCGATTGCATTCAGGCCGCTGGCAGCGGAGATCTGCGGCGGCAGGCTGACAGTGAGATCGACATCGTGGATGACGGTGTCCGGAACCAGATCCTGCGAATGCTGTGTGGTCTTGATGCCGTTGGTGGTTTCGCCAATGATCGGCGTCATCTCCGAGCCGGCATAGGTGGTCGGGACAGCGATAGGTGGCAACCCGGTGCGCAGCGACAGCGCCTTGCCGAGCCGGACCGTCGAGCCGCCACCGATCGGGACCAGCCCGTCGATGTCGTGAGATTCGACGATGTTAAGCGCCTGGTTGGGAATCTCGACCGGCGTATGCATGCGCGCGCCAGCAAACAGCCCCGCGAGCCTGTCACCGAGGCCGGCGCCGAGCTGATGTCCGAGGTCCTGCTGTTCGGGGGTGGTCAGCACCAGCGCCCGCTTGACGCCGAGGCGCTCGCTCTCCTCGCCAAGCCGCGCCGAGGTGCCGGCGCCGAACACCACACGATATTGCTGCGAACAGTACGCAAATGTATCGCGGCCGGCATCTCCCGCCGCCACGATAGGCGGGCGTATCGCATCGGACGCTGCGGTGCTCATGGCATTTCTCCCAGGCCGGCGGACCGGCAATTTTTCGCTTTGTTGGGAGGAAGCTAGCGGCGGGCGGCCACGGCGGGCCTGCACGAAACCGGAGAAAATCTGCACAAAACCGGAAAAATCATCCACTGGTAGGAGCGGGGCCGACCCTTGCCTGCCCTGCCGACCGCTGTGCGCTTAGTGGCTGCGGCGGTATCGCCCCGGCGTCACGCCGGTGAAACGGCGGAACATGCGGGTGAAATGCTCCTGGTGGGAGAAACCGCAGGCCAGCGCTACGTCGGCCAGGGCCTGCGTCTCGTCGGCGAGCAGCGCCCTAGCGCGCTCAATGCGCAAATTGAGCACGTATTGGTAAGGTGAGATGCCGCTGGTCGCCTTGAACAGGCGTACGAAATATTCGGTGCTGCGACCGCACAGTTCTGCCAGCTGGTCGAGCCGGATGTCGGTATCGAGGTTGGCATCGACGAATTCGCGGATGCGCGCCATCTGCCTGTTGCTGAGCAGGTTCGGATGCTTGCCGGCTTCCGGACTCGGCTTGTGGAAATTGATCGCGACAAAGCGGTTGGCGATCGCCAGCGCAATTGGATCGACGAACAACGACGAGGCTGGCAGGCCGCCGGTGATGGTGTCGCCGATCGCCGCGGCGAGATGCTCCAGCACGGCATCCTGATCGCCGAGCATCGGCGCGAGCCCGCCGATCAGGCTGGCCGCCCCGTCCTGGCTCGCGAACAGGTCAGACCGCAGATAGATGTGGGTGGATTCCAGCGCCTCATGCAGGACCACGTTGCAGGCGTGGCCCGCCGGCAGGAAGAACACGCCGCCGCGCGGGATGTGCCGGGCCACCGACTTGCCGTCCATCACATAGGTGATGTCGACCGGGCCGCCCCGATGCAGCACCATCAGATTTTCGGATAGCGCGTGGAAGTGTCCGTCAAACGGCCGTTCGCGCTGGACCGAGGCAAACGCCGACGACCAGCCGAGCCCTTCGCTCGAGCCGCGGAAATCCGCCTGGAAGCGGTTCAGGATCCCGTGCGTCTCCTGCACCCCAAAATTCGACGTCGCCTGCATCCGACAGACCAAAGGGCTCGAGGCTTCACGTGCCGCCAAGTGAAACCCAATGGCCTCCGATTTTCAATACAATCAAAGCGGGCCGCGCCCCCAATAGCCTTGCTGCATCGCAATAGGACGCCGGCTATTCCTTGACCGCCATCCACTGTTGAAAAATAAGCTCGTGAACCCCACCACGTTTAACATCTTGCGCAAAATGAGGCCGTTTCGGCAGGTTATACGCCCCCAGAATAGTGCTTCGAGCGGGCCAGGAGCAAAATCGGAGCAGGACACTACACGTTCGGCGACGATGCGCCGAGACGCCGAGATAGGAAACACGCTCCAGAGTGCCAACGGTGTGCCACACGACGAAGACTTAATACGTCGGTCTAGCCTGCAGCCAATGTTTGCATGAATTCTTCCATGGACGGCTGCTTCGCGTATTGCAGCTTAAGAAGATCTTCAACCTTAAGGTTGGTGTAGCGCTGAAGCTGTCGCCAGTCTTTGTGGCCGGTGACCAGTGCTACCTTTTCGATTGGTAGTCCTGCCTCAAACAGACGGCTTGTTCCCTCGTGGCGCAGATCGTGGAAGTGAAGGTCTTCGATCTCAAGTTCATCGCACGCCCGGGTGAACGCCGCACTTACGGATCTGTGGTTATGCGGAAAGATCCGTCCATAGCCTCGAGTAACGATCCGTTGCTGAAGCATCACCTCCCACGCATCATAGCCTGTAAGGTTGAGCAAGGGGACTTTCTGGTCATTTCCGTCCTTATGCCTTGGATCCTTTCTGTCTTGAATGACGACCAAGCGCTTTTTCATGTCGACCAGTGGCCACTCTGGTTTACAGATCTCCTCCTGGCGCAATGTGGTCGCGACTGCGAATCTGACGATCCTTCCCATCGGTATGAATTGCCGGGGGTTCGTCTCAAAATATTCGATCAGTTCGTCGAGTTCGTCTTGTGTGGGTCGCCGGTCACGCTCGTTGCTTTTTCCAACCAAATTGAGGTGACTTAAAGCGACGCGCGCGAGGCGGGCTTCCTCGGCCGAAACCTCGATGCCGTGCACAGCGGCGGCGTGCGTTATGATTGTGCGGATAAACGACAAGTCGATGGCCAACGTTGCGGGACCAGCGCCTTGCTTGGCGCGCTTTCTTCCGAACTCGATCAGCTGTTCTCGATTGAGCGCGGCTAGCTTCACACTTCCGAGCTCAGTCTTGAGCGACGCCATCACAGCAGCTTTTGACCGGCGAGGGGGCTTTCCAACTTCGTGCATGTCTGTATCGTGAAGGTCGATCAGGTCGCCAAACGTGCGAACGTTCCGCGCCACGCGTGGCTTGGACGATCCGTTGCGGTCGATATTGCGCTCCACCTCGAGCGCCCATTCTTCGCCGTCCTTGCGCCGTCGGAATGTCTCGGCCACATAGCGGGTCTTGCGGCGGACCTGGACGCGCCAATTTCCGGATGCCATTTGTGTGAAGGTCGCCACGCGTGTGCACTCCGACTTTCGTGTGCACTATGTGTGCACTGAGAGGTCAAAACGGGTACAAACGTGTGCAATTTCGTCTAGTTTGGAGTGCACACGTTCGCTGTTCATCCCATTGAAGAGTAAGATAAACTGTTGAAATATCAAGACTATCGCTTTTCTGTTGCGCCCATGATGGACTGGACGGACCGGCACTGCCGGGTGTTCCACCGACATCTGACGCGGCGGGGGTTGCTCTATACGGAGATGCTGACCACCGGCGCCATCATTCATGGTGACCGGGAACGGCTGCTCGGCTTCGACGCGACCGAGCATCCGGTGGCGCTACAGCTTGGCGGCTCGGATCCGCGCGACCTCGCTGAAGCCGCGCGGATCGGCGAGGGTTTTGGCTATGACGAGATCAATCTCAATGTCGGCTGCCCGTCCGATCGCGTGAAGGACGGACGCTTCGGCGCCTGTCTGATGGCGGAGCCCGAGCTCGTCGCGCGATGTGTCGCGGCGATGAAGCGCGCAGTCTCAATTCCTATCACGGTGAAATGCCGCATTGGCATCGACGACCAAGATCCCGAAATCGCGCTCGATACGCTGGCGCGCGCGGTGGTCGCTGCAGGCTGCGACGCGCTGATCGTGCACGCCCGGAAGGCCTGGCTGAACGGCCTTTCGCCGAAGGAGAACCGCGACATCCCGCCGCTCGACTATGACCGCGTCTATCGGCTCAAGCGCGCGATGCCGGATGTGCCTGTCATCATCAACGGTGGCGTTCCGAGTATCGAGGCAGCGAAAGCGCATCTGGCGCATGTCGACGGCGTGATGCTCGGCCGCGCCGCCTATCAGGAGCCGTGGCGGCTGCTCTCGGTCGATGCCGACCTGTTCGGCGAGGCGGCGCCGCATGCGACCATGCAGGACGCGTTCGAGGCGATGATGCCCTATATCGAAGCGCAGCTCGCGCGCGGCACGCGGCTGCACGCCATCACGCGCCACTTCGTCGGTGCGTTCCACGCCGTGCCCGGCGCGCGCGCCTTCCGCCGCCATCTCGCCGAGCACGGTGTGAAGCCGGGCGCCGGCGTCGACGTCTTGCGTGATGCGATCGCGCGTGTTGGTGCACGCGCGCCGGCGGAGGCTGCTGCGTAACTGCTTAATCGACCGCCGTGCGCGGGCGGCGGTGGCTGCTCTGGAGCTCCGGGTAGCCGGTGAGCATCAGCGTGTCGGACCGCACGCCCCAGCTCTCCAGGCGGTCGAGGAAGCTCATGCCGAGCAGGTTGGTCTTCATCAGGCCGCGCGGCACGACGAGGGCCGGCACGGATTTCTCGACGAGATGGCCGACGGCGAGCCGGTCGATCGTGAGCCGCGCCGCCTTGGTGTGGCCGCCGGCAGTTTCGAGATCGACGTCGTATTCGAGCATCTCGAGCGGCAGCCCGATCGCCTTGGCGGTTTCCCAGGTCAGCACCACGGAGGTCGCGCCGGTATCGATCACCATGGGCGCGGCGACGCCGTTGATCTTGGCGCGCAGCGCGAACTCGCCGCCCTGGCCGCGCTGGATCTGCACGGCGGGGGCAGGCGTTGTCGTTTGCGCGCGAAAGATGTGCGAGACCTTGTGGCTCGCGCGCGCGATCTGGTCGGGATCGCCATAGGCGACCACGGCGCCGGCGGTGGCGGCGAGCGTAATGACAACGAGCAGGAAGCGGATCATTGCGCGCCTCCGATGGCACGCTCACCGGTCAGGCCCGTTTCGACGATCCCGCGATCGGCTGCAAACCGGCGTCCGCCATGCGCGTGGGCAACAGCGCCATCACCGCCAGCCGTTCCGCGCTCTCCATGGCGTGCCAGCGCGCGATCTCCGGCAAGGTCCGGCCGCAGCCGAAGCACAGCTTGGTCTTGGGATCGATCATGCAGACGGCGACGCACGGCGTATCTTTGCTCATCCGGACATAGTGAAGGATTGGCGGGCATGTCTGCAAGCATGTCGTTAAGAGCCCGTGCCCGCGCTCATGATCGGCTTGTGGCGCGGCCTGCGCTTCTCGTCGGGCACCATGGCGCTCTCCGGCTGCAGCGGCGGCGCCTCCTCCGACAGCGGCGCGAGTGCGCTCATCACCCGCTCCGGCGGGAAGGTGACGATCACCTCGGTGCCGATGCGCAGCTTCGACTTCAGCGTGAAGGTGCCGCCATGCAGATCGATCAGGTTCTTGGCGATGGGCAGGCCGAGGCCCGCGCCCTGTTCGGCCGATTTGATCGAGTTGGAGCCCTGGCCGAACGAGGCGAGCACGACCGGGATCTCCTCCTCGGGGATGCCGGGGCCGGAGTCCTTCACCGACAGATACTGCCCGCCCGAAGCAGTCCAGCCGGCCTTGAGCCAGATCTCGCCGCCTTGCGGGGTGAACTTGATCGAATTGGAGAGCAGGTTGAGCACGACCTGGCGGATCGCACGCTCGTCGGCCCAGAGCCGCGGCATCGCCTGCTCGAACACCTCGTGGATGGTGATGCCGCGGCTGGAGGCGCGCAGCTTCATCAAATGGTGGCAGTCGGCGACGATGCCGACCAGCGACACCGCTTCCTCGTTCAATTCGTAGCGGCCGGCCTCGATCCGCGACAGATCGAGGATCTCGTTGATGAGGTTGAGCAGGTGCACGCCGGAATTATGGATGTCTCCGGAATATTCCTTGTAGACCGCCACCGCATGCGCGCCAAAGATCTCGCTCTTCATCACCTCGGAGAAGCCGAGGATAGCATTGAGCGGCGTGCGCAGCTCGTGGCTCATCTGAGCGAGGAAGCGCGATTTGGCGACGTTGGCGGATTCGGCGCGGTGCCGCGCTTCGTCCGAGATCGCCTTGGCCTGTTCGAGCTCGCCGATCAGCGCGTCCTTCTCGGCGCGCGCCTCGAGCGTGGCAAAGGTCGAGGAGTGCAGGCGATGCGCCAGCAGCACGAAATAGCCTTCCGCCGCGAGCGCGAGTGCGGCCAGAATGTAATTGTCGAGCGAACCGCTCATCGCAAAGCTCAACGCCATTGCGACCGCAACCGGCGCGGTGGCGGCAAGGGCTGCGATCGGAAGATTGGCTGCAAGCATGCTCGACACCGCGATCACCAGCAGCATCAGGAACATCATCAACGATTCCGTAACCATATCGAGCACGGGATGAATCAGGATCGCCATCCAGCACAGGCCATAGAGCAGGTCGAGCACGACGAAGCGTGTCCGCCATGTGCGCGTCGCTGTAGGCGAGGCGGGCTCGGCCAGGAAGCGGCGGCAGTTGCGGATCATCGCCACGTGAAGGCAGATCATGCCGGCGGTCCAGGCCGCGGCCGGGATCGGTTGCATCCACAGTCCGAACAGCACGCCGGTGGCGACCACCAGCAGCATCACGACATAGGAGGCGGACAGGCGGGTCTGCGCATATTGGCGCAGCATCTCGGCGTCGAAGGCCGGCCGGGTTCCGCTGGTCGACGTTAACTTATCGCGCGCCTCGCGCACCCGCTGCGACGCAGCCCTTCGGCTGCTCGCCGAGGGAGCGCTGATTGGCTCGGCCGGAAGCTGCACAACTTCAGGCTTTTCAGCGGGGTTACTCATCAAGCAACAACGATTCCTGCCCACGTCGGACGCGGGCCTTCTGCATTGTCTATCTCTGGCAAGAAATCCTTAAGAGGTGACTTAAGGAGCTAAAGAATTACGTTAACCGGGCGTTAATTTTGGACCCGGTGACCGCCCCGCTCAGTGCAACCAGGCATGCTGCGCGACATAGACCACGGCGCCGGCCAGATAGCCCGCAAGCGCGGGCACGGCGATGCGGCGGGCGTACCAGAGGAACTCGATCCGCTCGAGCCCCATGGCGGCAACGCCCGCGGCAGAGCCGATGATCAGGATCGAGCCGCCGGTGCCGGCGCAATAGGCGATGAACTCCCAGAGGAAGCTGTCGGGCGGATAGTGGCCGAGGTCGTACATGCCCATGGTCGCGGCCACCAGCGGCACATTGTCGACGATGGCGCTGAGCAGGCCGAGCACGACGACGATGACGTCCTGGCGGCCGATGGTCGCCTCCAGCCATCGGGCCAGCATCGTCAGGAGGCCGGCATGTTCGAGGCAGGCGACCGCCAGCAGAATGCCGATGAAGAACACGATCGAGCCCATGTCGATCCGGGTCAGCGCATGCGCGAGCGAGAGGGGACGGCGCAAATGCTCGTCCTTGTCGCGGTGAACGATCTCGCCGACCAGCCAGACGATGCCGAGGCCAAGCAGCACGCCCATGAAGGGCGGCAGGTGCGTAACCGTCTTGAAGGCCGGCACCGCGATCAGCACGCCGAGCCCGAGATAGAACATCAGATTGCGCTCGAACCGGTCGACGGCGAGCAATCCGTTGTCTCTCGGTGGCGCCGCGATGGTCTTGCCCCTGAGCGACAGGCTGATGAAAGCCAGCGGCACCAGCAAATTGACCAGCGAGGGCAGGAACACCGCGCGCATGATGTTCAATGGCGTGATCTGTCCGCCGATCCAGAGCATGGTCGTGGTGACGTCGCCGATCACGGTCCATGCGCCGCCGGCATTGGCGGCGATGACGATGAGGGAGGCGAACAGCAGGCGGTCGTCGCGCCGGGCGATCAGCCGCTGGATCAGCGAGACCATGACGATGGTGGTGGTCAGATTGTCCAGGATCGCGCTGAGGAAGAACGCCACGAAGCCGACCAGCCACATGAGCGTGACCTGGCTCGTGGTGTTGATGCGCGAGGTGATAACCTCGAAGCCGTCATGGGCGTCGATCACCTCGACGATGGTCATCGCGCCGATCAGGAAGAACACGATCTGCGCGGTGGAGGCGATGGATTCGTCGAGCTGATGGCTGACCAGCGCGTGATCGCCGATCGTGACTGCATAGATCGTCCACAGCAGCCCTGCGCCGAGCAGCGCGGTCGCGGTCTTGCTGATCCCGAGGGGATGCTCGAACGCGATCGCCGCATAGGCCAGGACGAAGATTGCGGCGATCGCGGTCAGCAAGGCAGTGTCAGGTCAGCGATTAAGGCGCGCGAGCAGGCTCGACGTATCCCAGCGCTTGCCGCCCATCTTCTCGACCTCGGCGTAGAACTGGTCGACCAGCGCGGTGACAGGCAGATTGGCGCCGTTGCGGCGGGCCTCAGTCAGCGAGATCGAGAGGTCCTTGCGCATCCATTCGACCGCGAAGCCGAAATCGTACTTGTCCTCGTTCATGGTCTTGTAGCGGTTCTCCATCTGCCAGGACTGCGCCGCGCCCTTGGAGATGGTCTCGATCACGGCCGCCACATCGAGGCCGGATTTCTTGGCGAAGTGGATACCCTCGGAGAGGCCCTGCACGAGGCCGGCGATGCAGATCTGGTTGACCATCTTGGTCAGCTGGCCGCTTCCGGCGGGCCCGAGCAGCTTGCACATCCGCGCATAGGCGCCTGTGATGATCGGCTCGGCGCCGGAATAAGCGCCCTCGGCGCCGCCGCACATCACCGTCAGCACGCCGTTCTCGGCGCCGGCCTGGCCGCCGGAGACGGGGGCGTCGATGAACTTGAAGCCGGCCTTGGTCGCGGCCGCGTCGAGCTCGCGGGCGACTTCGGCGGACGCGGTGGTGTGGTCGACGAAGGTCGCGCCCTTCTTCATGCCGGCAAAGGCGCCGTCGGCGCCGATCGTGACCGCGCGCAGATCGTTGTCGTTGCCGACGCAGCACATCACGAAATCCTGGCCTTCGGCCGCGGCCTTCGGGCTCGCTGCGGTCTTGCCGCCGAACTTGTCCGCCCACTCCTTCGCCTTGGCGGCGGTGCGATTGTAGACGGTGACCTCATGGCCCCCTTTTTTCACGAGGTGTCCGGCCATGGGGAAACCCATCACGCCGAGACCGAGGAAAGCGACTTTAGCCATGTGTGTGTCCGTAGCTTGAGTTTTACGGTTGCAGCCGGGCGAGGGGCGCCAGCCGGGGGGGGCCTGAGGTTCCGCGCTTGGGCGGACCGGGCGCACCATAAACCCTTGCCGCCGGAGGGCAACGGCTTCGTTTGGCGGCCTCCTGTGCTAGGATGCAGGGACTAAGGACTTCAACAAGGACTTCAAAACAAGGGAGCGAAAAGCATGGGCGGCATAAGCGTTGGCGTCCTCGATCATTTCAACATCCGGACCCGGTCTCTGGCCGAGACGGTCCGCTTCTACGAGGACGTGCTGGGCCTGGAAAAAGGCGCCCGGCCGAATTTCGCGTTCCCTGGGGCCTGGATGTACAGCGAGGGCAAGCCGGTGGTGCACCTCGTCGATATTTCCCCGACCTCGGAGCCGCAAAAGCCGGATTCCGGCGTGGTCCACCACGTCGCCTTTGTCAGTCGCGGGTTCGACGGCATGAAGCAGCGGCTGGCGTCCAAAGGCATGAAATTCGACTCTCGCCAGGTGCCCGGCGGCGACCTCTGGCAGATCTTCGTCCACGACCCGAACGGGGTCATGATCGAGCTGAACTACGAGGCAGCCCTGGAGCAGGGGGCCGCGCCCGCCGAGATGGCTGACGATATCGGCAAGCAGTAGCCTTTTGGCCGTTTCCGCTCTAATGGGGCATCCTGAACTCTTGAGCATGATCTGGTCGGAAAACCGCCTCACACTTTTCCGGATCATGCTCTCTTTAGGAGATGCGCTTTGAGCGTGACGCAGCAACAGGTTCTCGACACCCTCGGTCGGATCAAATCGCCGCGCGGGGTCGCGCTCACCAATGCCAATGTGCTGAGCGCGATCAGCGCCTCCGACGGCAAGGTGTTCTTCTCGATCAATGTCGATGCCGCCGAGGCGCGGGCCTGGGAATCCGTCCGTGCCGAAGCCGAGGCTGCCGTGCGCGGCATTCCCGGCGTCACCACCGTGATGGTGGCGCTGACCGCCGAGCGTAAGGCGGGCGCCGCACCTCCGCCGCCGCCAACCCCGAGCCGCGGCACGCCCGGCGTGCAGCCGGTCCACGCCCACAAGCCGCCGCCGCAGGGCGGCGCCCAATCGCCGATGGCGCGGCAGTCCGAGATTCCGGGCGTCGCCGCCGTCATCGCAGTCGCCTCGGGCAAGGGCGGCGTCGGCAAATCGACCACGGCGCTCAATCTGGCATTGGGCCTGCGCGACCTCGGCCTCAAGGTCGGGCTGCTCGATGCCGACATCTACGGCCCCTCGGTGCCGCGGCTGACCGGCCTGCACGAGAAGCCGGAGCTGGACAGCAAGCGCAAGATGATTCCGCTGAAGCGCTTCGGCCTCGCCATCATGTCGATCGGCTTCCTGGTCGAGGAGGAGACCGCGATGATCTGGCGCGGCCCGATGGTGATGTCGGCGGTGACGCAGATGCTGCGCGACGTCGCGTGGGGCACGCTCGACGTGCTTGTCGTCGACATGCCGCCCGGCACTGGCGATGCCCAGCTGACGCTGGCGCAGAACGTGCCGCTGAAGGGCGCCGTGATCGTGTCGACCCCGCAGGACCTGTCCCTGATCGACGCGCGGCGCGGGCTTGCCATGTTCAAGAAGGTCAACGTGCCCGTGCTCGGCATCGTCGAGAACATGAGCTACTTCCAGTGTCCGCATTGCGGCACGAAATCCGACATCTTCGGTCATGGCGGGGCGCGCCACGAGGCCGAGAAGCTCCAGGTACCATTCCTGGGCGAAATCCCGCTGCACATGGCGATTCGCGCCACCTCGGACGCCGGCAATCCCGTCGTCGACAGCGAGCCGGACGGCCCCCATGCGGCGATCTATCGCGCCATTGCGGGACAGGTCCGGGACCAGCTCAAGGGCGTCATCGCAGCCGCTTGAGCCGGTTGTCTGGGGACATGCGACTTTGGTCGCCCCCCGTCATGCCAATGTCGCGTTCCGCGGCAAGGGCTTCCGTGTTAAACGCCACGGCAGCGAAGCCCCTTCGGTTCGGCGCGGTCCACATCGCGTCGTCGGAATGAGCGGCAGCAAATGAGGAAGTTCGGGGAAACGCCCCAACAAGGAGAGACCTGAAGATGAAGCGTCGTGATTTTCTGAAAGTGTCGGCAGCGGGCGCGGCGGCAACCGCCGCAGTAGCCTCGCCGGCGATTGCGCAGTCCTCGCCCGAGATCAAGTGGCGCATGACGTCGAGCTTCCCGAAGTCGCTCGATACCATCTATGGCGGCGGCGAGCAGGTGGCGAAGTACGTCGCCGAGATGACCGACAACAAGTTCCAGATCCAGGTGTTCGCCGCCGGCGAAATCGTCCCCGGCCTGCAGGCGCTCGACGCGACCTCGAACGGCACGGTCGAGATGTGCCACACCGTCTCCTACTACTACGTCGGCAAGGATCCGACCTGGGCGATCTACGCCTCGGTGCCGTTCGGCCTCAACGCGCGCCAGCAGAACTCCTGGTGGTACCAGGGCGGCGGCGAGCAGCTCGGCAACGAGTTCTTCAAGAAGTCGAACGTGATCGGCTTCCCCTGCGGCAACACCGGCACCCAGATGGGCGGCTGGTTCCGCAAGGAGATCAAGACCGTTGCGGATCTCTCGGGCCTGAAGATGCGCATCGGCGGCATCGCCGGCCAGGTGCTCCAGAAGGTCGGCGTGGTGCCGCAGCAGCTCGCCGGCGGCGACATCTATCCGGCGCTGGAGAAGGGCACCATCGACGCCGCCGAGTGGGTCGGCCCGTACGATGACGAGAAGCTCGGCTTCGCCAAGGTCGCGAAGTACTACTACTATCCGGGCTTCTGGGAGGGCGGTCCGATGGTCCACGCCTTCACCAACCTGGACAAGTGGAATTCGCTGCCGAAGAACTACCAGGCGATCGTCACCAACGCGATGGCCAACGCCAACACCTGGATGGCCGCGCGTTACGACATGCAGAACCCGGGCGCGCTGAAGCGTCTGGTCGCCGGCGGCACCCAGCTTCGTCCCTTCACCAACGAAGTGCTCGAAGCCTGCCTCAAGGCCACCAACGAGCTGTGGGGCGAGATCTCGGCCAAGAACGCCGACTTCAAGAAGTCGATCGACGCCATGCAGGCCTACCGCTCCGACGAATATCTGTGGTGGCAGGTCGCCGAGTACACCTACGACAGCTTCATGATCCGCTCGCGCACCCGCGGCTGATCTCACGCTCAAGTCGTAAGACCAAATGGCCCGGCCTCGTTCACGAGGCCGGGCTTTTTCTTTGGCAGCGTATCGGGCGCCGAACAAAGATCGGCAAAACAACCCCATGCACAGTAGAGGCGGGGTGATGGCAGGTCGCTCGGTGGAGGCGGCCAACGGTTTGACGCGTTGGGATAAATCGGAGGCAAGGGGCAATCAGCGCGCAGGCTTGGTCGGCGCGGTCATTTGGCGCACGTCTGCTCCCACGTCGTCATTGCGAGCGCAGCGAAGCAATCCAGAATCTTTCCGCGGAGGCAGTCTGGATTGCTTCGTCGCAAGAGCTCCTCGCAATGACGAACGGATGGAGTTGGGCCCGCTCTGCTGGTCAAGTCGCTCTGCTCGTTGATCAGCAAAAGTCGTTTGACACGTCGGGCAAAACAGTGGCAAAAAGCGATCATCGCTTAATCCGAAATTAGCGCCTCGGCGCCGATCACCGCACCAGGTCGAGCTAGGGCGTGGACTCATTTGCACGCAGCCAAATTCGGATTGACGCGAGGTTGACGAACGCCAGATAGTTCGCTGCGAGCCTGTCATATCTGGTCGCGACACGCCCACATTGCTTGATCTTGTTGAAGAACCATTCGCTCAAGTTGCGCGCACGATACATCGTTTGTGGCAGCAACGCGCTGAGCAGAATCGAACACGGACGATTGTCGTGCGCTTCACCGGGAGTGAGGGCGAGATGGACCGACAGCCCACTATGCTTTTGTGACGAGCGCCTCTTTTTGCGGCAAACGCCTCGGCATTTTTCGCTGATGCACGTGCGTCCTCACAGAAACATTGCGCTAAACTTTGTCTTTACGGAAACAATGCGCTAAAATCGCCATTGAGCCTGTGGTGCAATGACGATGGATGCAATGTTTGCGACGGAAAAGCGGGCTCTTGTTCGTTCCGACCCCAGCTCTCTGTTGATCACCCCTTGTTTGATTGCCCCTCGGGGCGATTTGTCTCGGCGGATCTAGCCATGGGCAAAGCAAAGGATCTTTGCTTTGGAGCTCTGGTCCTCGACGAGACGTGCCTGTTCGCGCGCCGCGACGGCGAGACGATACAGTTCACCAGAAACGAGCGGGCGCTGTTGCTCGCCTTCACCCGCAATCCGCGTCGCCTGATGCGCCGCAGCCATCTGCTCGACGAGATCGCTTCGTCGGAATCCGGCTCGTCCGATCGCAACATCGACTTTCTGGTCAACCGGTTACGGATAAAGCTTGGCGATAACGCCAAATCACCGCTGTATATCGCCACGTAGTATGGCGAGGGGTATATCTGGATCGCTTCGGCGTCGCCTGCGGACCCGATCGCTGGGCCATCGTCGCCCGCGCCGGTGAATGCGTTCCTGGCGATCGTGCCGGCTCCCGGACCGCCGGAACATCGTTTCAGCCTGCAAGCGTCCTCCCTGATCGACCAGCTTCGCGACATGATCGCCGCCGGCCTCAGTGCCGGTCGAGAGGTCGTTATTGCCGGGAATGACGTCCCGGCGGCCACTGACAGACTGCACTATTTGCTGCAAGTGAGCTTTCACGCCGAGAGCGGACGGCTGAATTGTGCCGCCAACTTGCGAGAAATGCCGTCGAAACGCATCGTGAAGGCATTTGGCCTGCCTCTGGACATCGCGAATGCCGCATCCTTCACCAGCGTGGCGGCTCTGGTTTCAACCGGCGTCATCGGTGTCGTGCGGCAGGCACTCGCCGACGCCTCGACAGGCCTCGGCACACCGATCGATGCACCGCCCGAGACGCGCCTGCAAAATGCCACGAGCCTTCTCTCGGTATCAAATGGGAAGTGGCTGGCAAGCGGCGAGCAATTGCGCGGCGAGCGCGAGCAAAATCCCTTCAACGCCGATACCGCCCTGCAATGGTGCCTGCATCTGTTTGCGCGCCTTGTGATGACCAATCCCTTCAACCGACTGAGCCTGGAAGAACGCGACCGCATCGAGAGCGAAATCGAAGCCACGGTGCTGGAGTGTCTGCCTGCCATCGAGGCGAATCCGGTGCTGAATTTGGCGGCCGCCAAGCTGTTGTACTTCATCAACCGGGGTCATCTCGAGCTCGCGGAAGACCTGGCCGAGCGCGCTTTCGCACGGACTTCGGACTTCGCGGCGGCCCTGCCGATCCTGGGGCAATTGCGCGGCACGCGCGGAAACTTCGACGATGCGATTGTTTTCTTCGATCGCGGGATCACGATGCCCGATCCTCCCGCCGGGTTTCTTTTGCATATGCAGGTCCTGAAGTGCATTGCGCTGCTTGCCGCGGGTGATCGCGCAGCGTTGGACGCGGTTGCGGCCGTCATCGATCTGAGTTCGGATTGCCCGCCCGATATCGCCCGGATGATCCGCCTGATGATCGCGCCGGCGGATCGCGAACTGCCGGCGGCGTTGGCGCAGGCCCTGGCCGCAGTTGGCCCTTCGGGAGCCGTCGGTGTGATCGAATACGTCTATTTTACCGGGGCGCGTCAGCTCACCTCGGAACAAGCCCGCGCCAATCTCATGCGTGGCCTGATCGCGCATGTGACGGGCCTGTACGGCGCGGAGCTTGTTCCGGCTTTTGTGATCGAGAGCACCGGCCTTGCCAGGCACTCCGAACGTGATGGCACGCGGGCCCGGCGACGTGCCGGGCCGGCGCCCAAGTCAACCTAGCGCGACGAGAGCATCAGCTCTCGAGAGCATCGGCACTGGTGCACAAATGCCTCAGCGACCGGCTTTTTGCGCATTCAAATATTGATCAAACAATTGGCTGCTAGACGACCCAACCGTGGTTTCTCTGGGGTTGGGAATTTTCATGACGAACATCTGGGCTTGCCCAACGGGTATCGCGGCCACGAGCAGGCCAGCCGGCGCGCGATTTCGGAATGCGTTTCTGGGCACGGTTGCCGCCGGCGCGCTGTCGCTGGCCTTCGGGGGCCCGGCGCTGGCGGGGCCTGACGCCTGTACGATCGACGGTACCGGCACAATCGAGACCTGTAGCGGCAATCAATCGGCCGGGATTGGCATTACTAACGTCCCCGTCCCGACGACGGTCGCCACCCTCAACGTCAACAATCTGACCACGGCCATCACGCCCGCGAGCGGGACGCCCGGCATCGGGCTCCTTTCAGTTGGCGACGTCACCATCACCAGCAACACCGGCGCTTTCGGCATCACCACTAGCAACGCGGCCGGGATTACGGCCAGCAACCTGACCGGGATTGGCCCCTTTGCCGACGGCCACTTGACGGTGACCTCGACCGGCAACGTCAGCACCACGGGCGACCACGAGGCCGGGATCCTTGCCGTCGGTATTGGCACTGTGACAGTGACCTCGACCGGCAACATCGCCACCACGGGCGACCAGGCATTTGGCATTGGTGCCTCAGTCGGTTCCATTTCCAATGGTTCAGTCTCCGTCACCTCGACCGGCAACATCACTACGGCGGGCGCCACCTCGGCCGGAATTTCTGCTTCCGGCGGGACCAACGACGCGGTGCTGGTGAACTCGACCGGCAATATCAGCGTCACGGGCGCTATCGTGGACGGGATTCAGGCCTCTCGGCTGGGGGGTGGCCTTGCCCCGGTCACAGTGACCTCGACCGGCAACATCACCGCTTCCGGCAGTCTCGGAGCGTTCGGGATTTCTGCCACTGGCGTTAGCGACGGCACTGTGACAGCGATCTCGACCGGCAACATCGCCGTCACGGGGAGCTTATTGGCGGAGGGGATAGCCGCTGCCAACGGCGGCAATGGCGGCGTGAACGTGATTTCGACCGGCAATATCGTCGTTGCGGGCAATCAGCCGATTGGCATTCTTGCCGAAGCCTTTGGTTCCGGCGCAGTCACAGTGACCTCGACCGGCAACATCACCGTCGCCGCGGGGTCCGCAGGGAGCGGGATTTTTGCTCTAAGCCACAGCGGCCCGATCGCGATCACCATCAAGTCCGGCACGGTGTCCGGCGGCGCGGGGGTCGGGTTCCTGGGGCTCACGGCGGCGGTCATTCTCAATGGCGGCACCGACAATACGCTGACCAACATGGGCACATTGATGGCCCTGTCCGGCCTCGCGATCGAGACAGTCAGCGGCAACAACACCGTCAGCAACACCGTCAACAACTCCGGCACGGTGATCGGCAATGTGATTCTGGGCAGCGCCACCAATGCCTTCAACAACATGGTGGGCGGGCTCTTCAACGCAGGCGCCACCGTCGATCTCGGCGCCGGCAATCTGCTGACCAATTCCGGCACGCTGTCGCCGGGCGGCGCGGGGACGATCCACACCACGGCAGTGACAGGCAATCTGGTGCAGAGCGCGACCGGTCGGTTGCTCACCGACATCAACATTTCAGGCGGAACGTCTGACCGGATCAATGTCTCCGGCACGGCCGGTCTGGCGGGCGCAGTGCAGTTGCAGGTGCAGAACGTGACAGCCGGGCCATGGCAACAGACGGTGCTGTCGGCAACGGGCGGCACCACCAATAGCGGGCTGTCGCTGCTGGCAAGCCCGGCGCTGCAGGCGCAGTTGGTGTTTCCCAATGCCACCGACGTCGTCGTCAAGAGCGCCGGAATCAATTTCGTGGTGCCCGGCCTTGGCGTCAACCAAACCGCGCTCGGCAATGCGTTCAACGGCGCGTTTCTGTCCGGAGGCGCCGGTGGGGGTCCGATATTCGACGCGCTGCTCAACGGCCCCACATCGGTGGCAGGGTATAGCTCGGTTCTCTTCCAGCTCTCCGGCGAGGCTGCCACCGGGACGCAGCAAACCACCTTCGACGCGATGAACATGTTCATGGGCACGATGCTCGATCCCTTCAATCGCGGCACGACGTCGACGCCGGGCAGCAGCGTGAGCGGCTACGCCTCCGAAGGCGATGCCAGTGCCTATGCTTCCGATAGTCGCAAGCGAACCGGCGCCGAACGTGACGCCTATGCGATGTTCACCAAGGCGCCGCTGGCGAAAACCTGGGATCCGCGATGGAGCGTGTGGGCGGCCGGCTTCGGCGGCTCGCAAACCACCGACGGCAATGCCGCCGTCGGTAGCAACAGCGTGACCAGCCGCCTCTACGGTGGCGCGGTCGGCGCGGATTATCTGTTGTCGCCAAACACCGTTGCCGGCTTTGCGCTCGCCGGCGGCGGCACCAGCTTCAGCCTCGCCAACAATGCCGGCAGCGGCCGCTCCGATTTGTTCCAGGCCGGCGTCTATGCGCGCCACAATTTTGGTCAAGCTTATATCAGCGGCGCGCTGGCCTATGGCTGGCAGGATATCACCACCAACCGCACCGTCACCTTGGCGGGCCTCGACCAGTTGCAGGCGCGCTTCAATGCCAACGCGTTCTCGGGCCGCGTCGAAGGCGGCTATCGTTTTGTCAGCCCCTGGATGGGCGTCGGCATCACGCCCTATGCGGCGGGACAGTTCACCACCTTCGATCTGCCGGCCTATGCGGAGCAGGCCATCGTCGGCACCAATAATTTCGCGCTGGCCTATGGCGCGAAAAGCGTTACCGATCCGCGCAGCGAACTCGGCTTCCGCACCGACAAGTCCTTTGCGATGCCGGATGGCGCTCTCATGCTGCGCGGCCGTCTCGCCTGGGCGCATGACTACGATCCCAACCGTTCGATCGGCGCCACCTTCCAGTCGCTGCCGGGCGCGAGCTTCGTCGTCAACGGCGCGGCGCAGGCAAGCGACTCCGCACTCGTCACCGCTTCCGCCGAGAAGAAATGGCTGAGCGGCTGGTCGGCGGCGGCGACCTTCGAGGGAGAGTTCTCTCAAGTCACCGCCAGCTACGCCGGCAAGGGCGTCGTGCGGTATGCGTGGTGAGGCCTGCGACTTCCGCTGTCGGCGTTCGGCTGATTACTCGTGCCGTCACCCGCATTTTTTGCGCATTCAAATATTGATCAAACAGTTGGCTGCTAGACGACCGCGTCGGCTCAATTCTGCCGGTCAGCGTAGAAGGCGGGGGGGACGGCTGTGAAATTCGACGGAAGACGCGAACGGCGGTTGATTGGCGCGAACGGACATCAGCCGCGTTCGGTGAAGATCTGGCGGAAGACGCTTTTTGTCACGTCCGCGCTGATCGGCTCTCTGGCGCTGCCGGCCGCGGCGCATGCCCAGTCCTGGGTGGGCGGCATTACGGCTCCGATACCGTCCGCAACTTCGAACGACTATAACAACGCCGCCAACTGGAGCCCGGGCCACTTCCCAGGGCTAAACGACGTCGCTGTTTTCGGTCCGTCGAACAATACAGACCTGACACTCACCCTCTTTGACAACGAAGTCCAAAGCTGGAATTTCACTTCGACAACGGATTACACCTTCAACATCGTTCATCCTATCGTGAATCTGCCCCCTCTTGGATTTGTTCCATTTCTTCTCGGCTTCAACGGCGATGGCATCACTGGCAATAGCAGCCACGTCACGTTCAACAACCTCACCGGCTTAGTCCTATTCGCAAATTCGAGCACCGCCGGTCAGGCCACGTTCAACAATCCTTCAAGTATTTGGTTCAGGGACAACAGCACCGCCGCCAACGCCACCTTCAACAATACTCACGAAATCGATTTTTTCGACTCCAGCACCGCCGGCAACGCTACCTTTAAGAACACGGTTCGGCCCGGGGACGTCGGAAGCACCATCTTTCGTGATCAAAGCACCGCCGGCAACGCCACCATCATCATTAAAGATGATGGTGTTGGGGGTGCCTTTTTCCGCGACGCCAGCACGGCTGGCCACGCCACCATAACCAACAGTGGCGGGGGTATCGCATTTGGAAACACCGCCACGGCTGGTCAGGCCACCATAACCAACGATGGCGCGACCTCGATAATCGCATTTTTAGACACCGCCACGGCTGGTCAGGCCATCTTCTTGAACGTCAATGGGGGCGATATCTTTTTTGGTTTTTTTGCGGGGGATAGCCCCACTGCGGGCAATGCCACCATCATCAGCGACGCTACCAGCACTATCCGTTTCTTCGAAACCAGCACCGCCGGCAGCGCGACTATTGCAACCAGCGGCACGACGCAATTCTTCGAAAACAGCACCGCCGGCAGCGCGACCATTGCAAACGGCGGCACGATGTCATTCCTCGCCAAAAGCACCGGCGGCAACGCCACGATCACCAACGGCGCCGCGGCGGTTACGGATTTCAGCGCTTCATCCGGGCCGAACGGCGATCACAAGCTCAGCGCTGGTTCGATCGCCGGCGGCGGCCTCTTCGCGCTCGGGCAGAACGAACTCACCGTGGGCGGCAACAACCTCTCCACCGCCGTGAGCGGCGTGATCGCGGACGGCGGCGCCGGTGGCGGCACGGGAGCATCACTGGTGAAGAGGGGTACCGGCACGCTGACGCTCAGTGGCAACAATACCTATAGCGGTGGTACCTCGATCAACGGTGGCACCGTGGAGATCTCGGCAGACAGCAATCTCGGCGCGGCCAGCGGCAATCTCGCCTTCGCCGGCGGAACGCTGCGATTCCTCGCCGACGTCACCACGAACCGGGCGGTGACGCTGAACGCAAGCGGCGGCATTGTCGACACCAATGGCAACAACGCCACGCTCGCCTCCACGGTGTCTGGCGCTGGCGGCCTGACCAAGACCGGCACCGGCACGCTGACGCTTGGCGGCACCAATACCTATGGCGGCGGTACGACAATCAACGGCGGCACGCTGGCGATCTCGGCGGACAACAATCTCGGCGCGGCCGGCGGCAATCTCGCCTTCGATGGCGGAACGCTGCGCTTCCTTGCTGACGTCACCACGAACCGGGCGGTGACGCTGAACGCAGGCGGCGGCACTTTCGATACCAACGGTAACAACGCCACACTCGCCTCCACGGTATCAGGCGCCGGCGGCCTGACCAAAACCGGCACCGGCACGCTGACGCTTGGCGGCACTAATATCTATGGCGGTGGTACGGCCATCAACGGCGGCACGCTGGCGATCTCGGCAGACAACAATTTCGGCGATGCCAGCGGCAATCTCGCCTTCGATGGCGGAACGCTGCGGTTGCTCCTCGGCGTCACGACCAACCGGGCCGTAACCCTGAACGCAGGCGGTGGCATTGTCGATACCAACGGTAACAACGCCACTTTTGCCTCCACGGTATCAGGCGCGGGCGGCCTGACCAAAACCGGAATCGGCAGGCTGACGCTTGAGGCCAACAATACCTACACGGGCGCGACCACCGTCAACGGCGGCACGCTGGCGGGGGACGTTGCAAATGCATTCAGCGCGGTGAGCGCGATCGCGATCAACAGCGGCGGCACCCTCGATCTCGGTGGCTTCGCGCAAACCGTCAACACGATCAACCTCGCGGGCGGCACGCTCGCGAACGGAAGCCTGACGGGGGCAGTCAATTCAACCGGCGGGACGATCACCGGTCTTGGCGGCTCGGCAAGCCTGACGACGACCGCTGGTACGACGACGCTGGATGGCAGCAATACCTATAGCGGTGCGACCGCGATCAGCGGCGGCACGCTGGCGGCGGGTGCGGCAAATGCGTTCAGCGCGGTGAGCGCGATCGCGATCAACAGTGGCGGCACCCTCGATCTCGGTGGCTTCGCGCAGACCGTTAACACGATCAACCTCGCCGGCGGCACGCTCGCGAATGGAACGTTGACGGGAGCGATTCAGTCAATCGGCGGGACGATCACCGGTCTTGGTGGCTCAGCCAGCCTGACGACGACCGCTGGTACGACGACGCTGGATGTCAGCAATACCTATAGCGGTGCTACCGCGATCAACGGCGGCACACTGGCGGGAGGTGCGGCGAATGCATTCAGCGCGGTGAGCGTGATCGCGATCAACAGCGGCGGCACGCTCGATCTCGGTGGCTTCGCGCAAACCATCAACACGATCAACCTCGCGGGCGGCACGCTCGCGAATGGAACATTGACGGGGGCGGTCAATTCGACCGGCGGGACGATCAGCGGTCTTGGCGGCTCAGCCCGCCTGACGACGACAGCTGGTACGACGACGCTGGATGGCGGCAACACCTACACAGGCCCGACCAGCGTCAATGGCGGTGCGCTGATCGTGAACGGTTCGATCGCTTCGGCCGCCACCGTCAACAGCGGCGGCATCCTGGGCGGCGTCGGAAGTATCTTCAACGACGTCGCGGTCAACAGCGGCGGCATCTTGGCGCCCGGCAACACCACGGTGGGAACATCGCTGACGGTGGGGGCAATCTCGCCCTGCAATCCGGCGCGCAATATCTTGTGCAGCTTTCGCCGGTAACATCGACGTTCGCCAACGTCACTGGGCAGGCGACGCTCGGCGGCGCCACGGTGAACGCGGTCTATACTCCCGGCAACTTCGTGTCGAAGCAATACACGATCCTGAATGCGACGAGCATCCGCGACACATTCGCCACGCTGGTGAATACCAATCTCCCCAGCGGCTTCAACACCAGTCTCAGCTATGACGGGACCCACGCTTTTCTCAATCTCACACTCAATCTCGTCCCACCGTCGTCCCCAACGAACGGCGGCGGCGATGGTCTCGGCAACAATCAGCGCAACGTCGCCAATGCGTTGATCAATTTTTTCAACGCCGCCGGCGGCATTCCCGGCGCGTTCGGCACGCTGACGCCGGCAGGCCTGACCCAGGTCTCGGGCGAGGGCGCGACCTCCTCGCAGCAGGGCACGTTCAACGCCGTGAACCAGTTCATGGGCGTGCTGACCGATCCGTTCGTCGAGGGACGTGGCGATGCCGTGGCGCCATCGGGAGCCGTGACAGGCTACGCCGGGGAGGGCGACGCGCTCGCCTATGCTGCGAAACGCGGCAACAAGAGCGAGCGCGATGCCTATGCGACGATGGCGCGCAATGCGCCGGCTGCCGACACCTTCGCCGGCCGCTGGAGCGTGTGGGCGGCAGCCTATGGCGGTTCGCAGACCACGGACGGCAATGCGACGCTCGGGTCCAACAGCACGACCAGCCGCATCTTCGGCACCGCGGTTGGTACCGATTATCGTATCTCGCCGTACACGGTCGCAGGCTTTGCGCTCGCCGGCGGTGGAACCAGCTTCAGCGTCGTCAATGGCGGCTCGGGCCGCTCCGACCTGTTCCAGGCCGGCGCCTTCATCCGCCACAATGTGGGTGCGGCTTATGTCTCCGGCGCGCTGGCCTATGGCTGGCAGGACATCACCACCAACCGCACCGTGACGGTTGCCGGTATCGATCAACTTCGCGCGGAGTTCAATGCCAATGCGTGGTCGGGCCGCGTCGAAGGTGGCTATCGTTTCGTTGCGCCGGTCATGGGTGGCGTCGGCATCACGCCCTATGCCGCCGGACAATTCACGACCTTCGACCTGCCGAGCTACACGGAGCAGGCGGTCGTCGGCTCGAACCAGTTTGCGCTCGCCTACGCATCGAAGAGCGTGACTGATACGCGCAGCGAGCTCGGCCTTCGCACCGACAAATCATATGCGATGCTGGACGGCGTTCTCATGCTGCGCGGTCGCGTGGCATGGGCGCATGATTTCGACCCCAGCCACAGCATTGGAGCCACTTTCCAGGCGCTGCCGGGCGCGAGCTTCGTCGTCAACGGCGCGGGGCAGGCAAGCGACTCAGCACTCGTCACCGCCTCGCTGGAAAAGAAATGGCGCAACGGCTGGTCGGCGACGGCCACTTTCGAGGGAGAATTCTCTCACGTCACCGCCAGCTATGCCGGCAAGGGCGCCGTGCGGTATGCATGGTGAGCCGGCGACTTGCGCTGTTGGCCACTTTTCGGACAGGGGGCCACCTCCGACTTAAGTCGGCTATGCGCAGCCGCGGCCGATGAAGATTTAGGCTGCAAGGTTGCAAGACCGCAGAGCCCGGCCTCCCTCTTGAGGCCAGGCTTTTTCTTTGCCGCAGTGCGATCACGACGGAAATCGCCAGCCCCTTGCGCCATGCTGTCCCCCAAGCCTCGCGTGGAAGAAATTTAGCGAGGCCGCAGGATGGGTTTCGCCGTTATAGCCCGAAGCCGGCGTTGCCGCTCAATCCGACGATGTTCGAGCCAAGTAACCGTCGAAAGGGGGCTGGTCCCAGACGTCCGCTTCTGGGTCGTTAGCTGACCCACAGCGGACTGTTGCGCGATGGCAGCGTTTGACCCTATGCGGACGTCGCTGGCGACGCGGCTGGCGGCTGGATCGTGAGCAGAGGGATCGCGCGGATATCTGAAGGAACCACGGAACCAACCGGTCGTCTGGAGGTCGCCAATCGGTGTTACCCCGCCTGCAATTTACGCCGAACAATCCGTGCGGTAGCGTTGCTGCGATCCTGTCGTGATCCAAGTTCCAGAACCGGGTGGGCAAGCCGGGCACAGCACGCGAACGTGCATGTCAACGTGGTCGGAGGAGCCATGAAAAAACTTACGATGGCCGCAGCGATGATTCTCGCTGCCGCAGGGTACGCGGTGGAAGCGTCGGCCGACGACGCCATGGTGACAAAGACCGGATCCGCCACGCCCGCGACGGTGTCCGCGCAGCTGGCGGCGTGCGGGAGCATCGAGGAGTTTTTCCTGACGGGCTGCGCGCTGACTTCGAGCGGTATCACCGTGTACGGCATCGTCGACACCGGCGTGAGCTGGCGCAGCCATGGCGCGCCGTTCAGCGGGACATCCGCCCCGGGCGTGGACTATCTCGTTCAGAGGTACAGCAACCGCCCGCGCTGGGATCTCGGGCCGAACGGCTTGAGCCAGTCCAACATCGGCATCAAGGGCAAGGAGCCGATCGCGCCCGGATGGGATTTCATTTTCGACCTGCAGGCCGGGTTCGATCCCTATTCCCTCCGTTTTCCGAACGGGCCGCACTCGGCGGCGCAGAACGCCGGCGTACCGGTTACCAGCCAGGACGCCTACGCCGACTCCAGCCGGGCCGGACAATTCTATAATTCCGTGGGCTATGCGGGCGTCAGTTCTCCCTTTGGCACGTTGACTCTCTTCCGGCAAAACGCGCTCACGCTGGATGCGGTTTTTGCCTATGACCCAATGGGCGCCTCATACGCCTTTTCGCCGCTCGGCTGGCAGGGACTAACCTGCGGCGCGGGCAACACCGAGACCTGCCGGCACAGCACGGCGCTGAAGTACCGTGTCGACATCGACCAGTTCAGGGTGGCGGCACTCTGGCAATTCGGTGGCTACGAACTCAACAATGCCGCGACCGGCACCTACCAGCTCCAGGTCGGCGGCGACATCAACCTCGCCGGAGGCAAGCTTTCGCTCGACGCGATCGGCAGCTACGCGCAGAACGCCGTGGCGATCGGGCTTGCCGGCAACACGCTGCCGGCGGTGCTGCCGCAGGTTCTCACCGCCACGCTCTCCGACAACTCGGCCGTGATGCTGGTCGGCAAATACACGCGAGGGCCCTGGCAGCTGTTTGGCGGATACGAGTTCATCCGCTATGCGCCGCCCAGCGATCCCTTCGCTCCCGGCACCGGCTTCATCAATATCGGCGGCGACTTCGTCTGCGCCGGCTGCACGGCCATCAACAACACCAACATCAACAACACCGCGTTCAGCGCCGGTGACAAACTGTTCCATGTGGTCTGGACCGGTGTGAAATACGCCGTCACCGACGATCTCCACGTGATCGGCGCCTATTATTACAACGACCAGCCTGCCTTTGGTGCGCCCGTCAACTGCATCAACCCCGCGGCGTTTGCGAACTGCCACGGTACGCTGAATGCTGCCTCTGTCGCAGTCGATTGGCAGTTTGCGAAGAAGTACGACGCCTATGCCGGCGTGATGTGGTCGCAGGTCAGTGGGGGCCTCGCGAACGGCTTCCTCAACCGTGCCTCGATCGCTCCGACGGTCGGGTTACGCTTCCGGTTCTGAAGGACAGCGGCGGATTACGCTGTCGCTGGAGTTCTAAACGCGGCCAATGTAGCGCCTTTATGCCGGTTATTGGCCCAAATGCGAAGTCCGGCGTCGCTCTGAAGGCGTCTGCTTATCAGTGAACACCGGAAGAGGCTGAGAGCGCTCAAGACGACGTTTTTGACCCGAAGCTGACATTTGCCTGTGAATTTATTTTCGAGTAACTAGCCGACTATGCAACCTAATGCTGCACAAAGGAGAGGCGAATGCTTTGCTTCGAGGTTTGGAGGAATGGTGAAAAGCTAACGACGGCAGGTGTGTCAGAAGGCGTGGTGTCCGTCATTTTGCACTGGGTCGGCAAAGGGCCAGACGCTTCATCAATCGCAGCTTCGTCAGCTGAAGCTATACCGGGGATTAAGTGTGCGGTGGGTGGAATTGAAGGCGTTACTTCGGTCGACTGGTACGAAACGGATCAGTTGAGGATCGGCGACGAACTCAGGGTACGTTTAATGTCGTACGATCAGTCCGATCCGCCAATCCGATCACAAACGGCCCCACGTGGTAATCCGGATTGGGTCAGAAAACATCGCCCAGAATGATAGCCACCTCCGACGATTCCTCTTGGAAGGAAACCGAATGGCACCGCCCCGCATCACCCTGAGTCTGGCCGCCGATGGTCTGTTTGAGATGTGGCTCAATCCTGAGGGGCGTGACCTCCTCGTGCAGAAGCTCACAGCGCTAACAGTTGAGAACGAGCACTTTCATCTAAGCCCTGCACCTGCTGGAGAGCTTGAAGTTGCCACTACGGCCTATCGCGAAGGCGATCGGGTGCTTGAGTGGGGCAAGGTCTACCTAAGGACCGACGAGTGGGATGAAAGGTATTTTCCGCACGTTCTCAAGTGATACCGACGCGCCGCGATACATGCTTGGCGAAAGGTTCGACTTCCGCCTGTGGCCCATCGCGTCAGTTAGTCCGATGCAGCGTTTGTCCGGAGTCGGGGGTAAAGCCGACCTGCCGACTGAGCGCCCGGACTTCTCAGTTTGACCCGAAGCCGACCTTGCGCCGATGCTGCTGGAGGCGCGGTGCGGGCTCGAAAATAAATTCGCAGAGCATGTCGTTTTGGCGGTCCGCCGTTCGACTGGGTGTCGGCGGAGCCACTTCGGTTGTGGCTGGAGCTCACAATGTGACTGGATCTTACGGAGGTTGGCAATGACGATCTCGCATCGATTTATCGAGACAAATGGCATTCGAATGCACCTGGCCGAAGCAGGGAGCGGCCCCACCGTGCTTCTCTGCCATGGCTTTCCGGAGTGCTGGTATTCGTGGCGGCACCAATTGGAAGCGCTCGCTGCCGCCGGATATCGCGCCATCGCGCCCGACATGCGTGGTTACGGGCAGACGGACAAACCGGATGCGATCGATCAATACACTCTATTGCATTTGACCGGAGACATGGTCGGATTGCTCGACGCGATCGGCACGGATCAAGCAGTCGTTGTCGGACATGATTGGGGAGCGCCGGTCGCTTGGCGCTGCGCTCTGTTCAGACCGGATCGATTTAGGGCCGTCGTTGGCTTGAGCGTGCCGTTTCAGGTGCGTGGTCCCGACCGACCAAGCACCGTCATGCCGAGGACCGAAAAGCAGCGCTTCTATCAACTGTATTTCCAGACGCCGGGCGTTGCCGAGGCAGAACTCGAAAAAGACGTCCACAACGCAATCAAGACGACATTGTTCGCCCTATCTGGCGATGCGCCGGTTGAAGATCCAGCGTCGCTCACGATGCTTCCTAGTGAGGGGGGGTGGCTTGATGGGAAGCCTACAACCCAATCATTGCCGACGTGGCTCACGGACGGTGACATCGAATTTTACGTTGAGGAGTTCAAGCGCACCGGCTTTGGAGGAGGTTTGAATTGGTATCGCAACATTGATCGCAATTGGGAGTTGCTCGCACCATGGTCCGGCGCAAAGGTTCAGGTCCCGGCACTCTATGTCGTTGGCGATCGAGACGGGGTTTACAGATCGCCGAGTTGGAGCCATCTCGTCCCTAGCCTGAAACAGTTCGTGCCCTTGCTTCGCGAGACAATAGTCTTGAAAGGTTGCGGTCATTGGACTCAGCAAGAGCGCGCCAAAGACGTAAGCAATACGCTCCTGGAATTCCTGAAACAGTTATAGATCGCGAACGGGGACTTGCGTAGACGCGGCAAGCAACGCAATGTCGCGTTTTGGCCCTTTTCGGACATCGAACCGTGTCCGACTTGGGTCCGCTGTACACACCAAAGCGGGCATGCGGCGTCCCCATCGTCTGCCGAATAGATGGCAACCGTTTAGTGCCAGCCTCGACTGCTTCATGATCCGCGCGCACCAGCGCTGATCATTCGAAAAAGCCGCAAATCCACGGAGCCCGGCCCCGTCAGGAGGCCGGCCATTTTTCTTTTACCGCAGTGCGATCACGGTGGCATTCGTCCGGCCCTTGCGCCATGCTGGCCCCAAGCCTCGCCAAGAAGGCCCACAATCTTAAATCCATCAGGGCAGGAAACCATGAAGAGACGAGACTTCATCAAGGTCACAGGGCTTGCTGCGGCCGGCGCCGCCACGCTCGCTTCTCCCGCGATCGCGCAGTCGATGCCGGAGATCAAATGGCGCATGCCGACGAGCTGGCCGAAATCGCTCGACACGCTCTATGGCGGCGCCGAGATGATGAGCAAGATGGTGGCGGAGGCGACCGACAACAAGTTCCAGATCCAGGTCTTCGCGGCCGGCGAGATCGTGCCGGGCCTGCAGGTGCTCGATGCCGTGCAGAACGCCACCTGCGAGATCGGCCACACCGCGTCGTATTACTATTTCGGCAAGGACCCGACCTTCACCTTTGGCTCGTCGGTGCCGTTCGGTCCGAACATGCGCATCAACCAGGCCTGGTACATGCTGGGCGGCGGGCGCGACGTGCTCAACGAGTTCTACAAGAGCTACAACGTCATCTCGCTGCTGGCGGGCAATACCGGCTGCCAGATGGGCGGCTGGTTTCGGAAAGAGGTCAACACGCCGGATGATCTCAAGGGCATGAAATTCCGCATCGGCGGCTTTGCCGGGCGCGTGCTCCAGAAGCTCGGCACGGTGCCTCAGCAGCTCGCCGGCGGCGACATCTATCCGGCGCTGGAGAAGGGCACCATCGACGCCGCCGAATGGGTCGGTCCCTATGACGACGAGAAGCTCGGCTTCTACAAGATCGCGCCGCACTATTACTATCCCGGCTGGTGGGAAGGTGGGCCGATGCTGCTCGCCTTCGTCAACCTCGACAAATGGAACGCGCTGCCGAAATATTATCAGAGCGTGCTCACGCAGGCCGGACATTACTCCAACAATTACATGATGGCCCGTTACGACCAAGCCAATCCGCTGGCGCTGAAGAAGCTGCTCGCCAACGGCACCAAGCTGCACGCCTTCTCGCCGCCGATCATGGACGCCTGCTACAAGGCGGCCAAGGAGCTGCACGACGAGGTCTCGGCGACCAATCCCAACTTCAAGAAGGTCTACGAGTCCCTGACAAAATTCTCCAACGACAGCTATGCCTGGTTCCAGGTCGGAGAAGTCGGCTACGATATCTTCATGTCGCGGCGGTCGCAGGGCTGAGCGCGGCGGTCGTCGCGGCGTGATCTTCCGAGCAGCGAAAGCCCGGTCTCGCAAAGCGCGAGGCTGGGCTTTTTGCGTGCCTTGACACGTCGGGCAGAACGGGGGCAAGAGGCGACTCCGTGGAGACTTGCCAAATCATGCAGATTGTATTCCGCCGGGCTCAATTGGCCGATCTTCCGGCCATCGTTGCTCTCCTGGCAGACGATGCCTTGGGACAGCAACGGGAGGATGCGAGCTCACCGACAAACCCGAAATATGTCGATGCGTTTCAGGCCATCCTTGCTGATACCAACCAGCTGCAAATAGTAGCGACCGCGAACGACGAGGTGATTGGCACCCTTCAACTTTCCTTCATTCCCGGACTGGCACGGAAGGGCGCCTGG
Source organism: Bradyrhizobium sp. AZCC 2230 (assembly GCF_036924495.1). Taxonomy (NCBI): domain Bacteria; kingdom Pseudomonadati; phylum Pseudomonadota; class Alphaproteobacteria; order Hyphomicrobiales; family Nitrobacteraceae; genus Bradyrhizobium; species Bradyrhizobium sp. AZCC 2230. The sequence goes on from NZ_JAZHRS010000001.1 coordinate 129,984, forward strand.
CGCGGACAGATCGAGGCGGTGAGAATCGCCGCGACAAACCGGGGATCCGGTGTCGGGCAGCAGATGCTCGAATGGGCGATAGGCCAATGCCGAGCCAGGGGTTGCGATCTCGTCCAGCTCACGACCGACAAGACGCGCGCCGATGCGCACCGCTTCTACGAGAGGCTGGGATTCGTTGGCAGTCACTTGGGCTACAAGCTGACGCTTTAGCGTTGAGCCGGTTGACCCGTCGGGCAAATCAGCGCTCGGAAACAGACGAGGGAAGAGCGAAGCGACGACCGGATTTTCCGTCGCCGATTTGAAATAGCGCCGCAGCGCGGCTTCACTGCGTGCGAGCAGCTCCGCCATGCCGAACGGCTTGACGACATAATCGTCGGCGCCGGCCTGGAGCAGCCGCGCCTTGTCGTCTTCATCTGCGGCGACTGACAGAATGATGATCGGGATGTTCGCGAGCGTAGTCATTCGCCGAGGTGTAGACGTAGCTGGCAGCAATCTCGTGGGGAAAACGGAGGTGAAGTGCGTCAGGCGCGCGTTTACCAAGCTTACGTGGATATGACAGCGGAGGCCGGAGGCCTCGGGCCGGCGGGCATCCGCTTTTTGCTGGCGAACCCGGCCGAATGGTGGAAAAAGCAGCGATACAATCTCAATCGCTGTGGGGCGGCCACCGGCGGGATATCGAGCGTCAAGCAATGCGCCTTCTGATCGTCGAGGACAATGTCGAGCTGTCGCGGCTCGTGGCCAGCGGGCTGGCGGCGGCCGGCTATGAGAGCGACATCGTCGGCAGCACCGAGGAAGCGCGCGAGGCGGTGCACAACGTCACCTACGCCGCGATGATCCTCGATCTCGGCCTGCCTGACGGCGACGGCCTGTCGGTGTTGCGCGAACTGCGGCGGCAGATGGAACCGCTGCCGGTGCTGGTGCTGACCGCGCGCGGCGGCGTGCAGGACCGCGTCAACGGCCTGCGCAGCGGTGCCGACGATTACCTGGCAAAGCCATTCGCGATGGAGGAGTTGGTGGCACGGCTTGAGGCGATCCTGCGTCGTCCGGGCCAGTTGCTCGGCCGCTCGCTGCGGCTCGCCAATCTCGTCTACGACACCGAAAGCCGCCAGATCTTCATCGACGACAAGCCGCGGATCATCTCGTCGCGCGAGACCTCGGTGCTGGAGATCCTGCTGCGCCGGCAGGGGCGGGTGGTGCCGAAGAAGAACGTCGAAGATCACATCTTCGGGCTCGAGGGCGAGGTCGCCTCCAACGCGGTCGAGGTGTACGTCTCCCGGTTGCGCAAGCAGCTTGCCGAGCATGGCGCCAAGGTCCTGATCCACACCATCCGCGGCGTCGGCTACATGATGGCCGAGGAGAAATAAATTGGCCGCCGCCGGGTTGTTCACCAGGCCATCGTTCAAATCGCTGATCTCGCGCATCGTGTTCCTGCACATCATCGCGATCGCGGTGGTGGCGATCTTCCTGCCGCTGGTGTTGTTCTGGCTGCTGAACTCCGAGATCGATCAGCTGCATCGCGCTGCGATGCGCGCCCAGGCCGAGACGCTGGCCGAGCGTATCGCAGTCCGGCCCGACGGTAGGGTGACGTTCAATCTGCCCGAGAGCCTTCGCGGCCTCTATTCGGAAGCCTATGGCCGCTACCAGTACGACATCCGCGATGCCGACGGCCGCCTGCTGTTCTCGTCGCACAAGAAAACCGGTGACGTGGAATCAGACTCGATTTCCGGCGCCGACGTGACCCAGACGATCGGCGACACCATTGTTCGCATTCAGGTGGCGGAAGATCTGTCGCATCGCGACGTCATCACCGATGATCGTGTCCAACTTCTTCCGCCGGGTCGGATGGATCACCATCCCCATTCTTCTGATCCTGCTTGCCATCGATATCATCATCTTCCGCCGCGCCATCGCGCCGTTGTGGATGGCCTCGGAGGAGGCGAGCAATATCGGCCCGTCACGCACCGACATTCGATTGCCGACGGAGCAGATTCCGCGCGAGATCATGCCGCTCGTCACCGCCGTCAACCAGGCGCTCGATCGTCTCGAGGACGGCTTTCGCGTGCAGCGCCAGTTCACGGCCGACGCCGCGCATCAACTGCGCACGCCGCTTGCGATCCTGCGGACGCGGATCGAGACGCTTGGCGATGGCGCCGCAAGGCAGGCGCTGCATGACGACATCGAAGGCATGAGCCGGATCGTCGCCCAGCTCCTGGAGATCGCCGAGCTCGACACGCTGGTGCTCGATCCCGGCGAGACCGCGGACTTGCGCGCCGTGTGTGCCGAGGTGGTCGGTGCAATCGCGCCGTTCGCGATCGCGCAGCACAAGGACATCGCGCTCCGGGGCGCCGACGCGCCGGTGATGATCCACGGCAATTCCGAGATGCTCCAGCGCGCGGTCTTCAACCTCGCCGAAAACGCCATCAAGTTCACTGCGAAGGAAACGTCGGTTGATGTCGAGGTCGGCGACGATGGTTCGGTGCGCGTGCGCGATTGCGGCCCGGGCGTCACGGAAGCCGAACGCGAGCTGATCTTCCAGCGCTTCTGGCGCCGGGATCGCCAGCGCAGCGACGGCGCGGGTCTAGGGCTTTCGATCGTGCGCGGCGTCGCCGACGATCATGCCGCAACGGTTGCGGTGGATAATCTCCCCGGCGGCGGCGCCGAGTTCACGCTTCGGTTCAGGCTGGCGGAGGAGGGCGCCTCCATGAAGGCGTGAGAAGTTGCCTTAAGTCGCGTGGTGTTGGAGGCGTAGCGCAACACCTCTAGGGGTACATTACTTTGTCTCTCGCTCGCTTGTATTTCAGTAATTGCGATATGGCGTCGTAGGAGTGATACCTTGCGTAGACACTTTTCGCTTTCCGCTCGCGCAGATCCGCTAACGCGTCGGCCCAATAGGCGACCATAGCGCGGCGGACTCCGTCGCGCGCAAAGAAGCGTTCAGCTTTCGCAAAATCTTCATCAAACGTTACAGTCACGGCTCGCTCGGCGGCTTTGTAAACGGCGCTTTTGACATCTCCGCCGTGTTTTCCAAGCCACATTATGGTTTTTGGATATTCTAGAATCAGACTGTCTAGCACGAGATAGTGCGAGAACTTCCCTTCGCTGGGCGTTCGAGTGCTAAACGCAACTTCGTGAGATCCAATGTTCAGCGTGAACCAGCGCCCTCCGTTTGTTTGCGGGAGAACGCTTAACGCCCAGGCGCCTTGAATGTCGAGGTTACCGTACAGTCCCGAGAGTTGAAATAGACGGAATAGGAACAAGCTGACGTCTGGGTTATTGAAGAGCCGGTCAGCTCTCTCGGGATCGACGCGAAGTGGCTCACTGATTGAACGCAGTCGCTCTCTTGCTTCGTGCGGAGGGACGCCAAATAATTCTCGTGTTCCTTCGACCTCCACGTTGCGGTCACGGAAGTGACGGTGGAGGGCGTTCTCAACTGCAACGCAGTCTGTCACATGTACAAAATCGGACAATTCCCAGGGACCATGAGCTGCGTATGCCTCACCTCCGTTTATTCCAAGTAGCCGTTCGCTAATGGGCCGCTCGGTTCGGCCGATCTTTATGTGATCGCTGTTTGGTGAGACCAGGATGTAGACAAATCCCTGTGGCACGCGCGCCTCTTAAGCATAGGTGTCGAGCGCGCAACCGCGCGGCCCAAATTGTTGCCGTTTGACACAGGAGTTCACCGCATACGCGCACTGCTCACCTGCGGTAAGAAGGCCGCCGGTTGGGCCAGTGTAATTCACGATGGAGACGTGGCCAGCCGCAAACACGATGTTGATGTTGCAAAATCGGCTGCTCGCAACTGCAGAGCCACCGTATCGGCTATAGCTTGCATCAACTACCGTCATGCCGTTGCCGGAGTTGTAGCCCCATACCTCTGTCGCGCCTTCGGCGGCTTTGTTTGCGGGCGCTCCCATGCATGCGAGAACCTGCTCTTTTGACAATCCTACCATTTGAGCACGCGCGTCCTGAGCTATTTCAGCTCGTTGAAACGCGCATCCGCCGAGCGCGGCGTTAAGCGCTACGATGCCCCACTTACGCATGACTCACTCCCCAGCCCTTGACGGATACAAGCGCAACCAACGAGCGAGATCAACAGCCACTGCGAAAAATCCGCGGTGGCGAGCACTAGACGTTCGTCATACTCGGATAGAGCTCGAATTCGAGAGTTCATGGCCGTCTCGGCTTGAGCTACTCGTAACGTCGCCGACAATCACGCCACAATGGTCACGGTGGAATCTCGACACGCCGCAAAACCGCTATTTCAACTTGCCGGTCGACAGATCCATGATCATGCGCGTGGTCAGGTAGAGACGCGGCACGATGGTGTCGAGCTTGACATATTCAGCATCGTTGGAATGCGCGCCAAAACCCGACAGGCCCATGCCTTCGACCACGGCGCCCTTGGTCTTGAGCGCGGCAAACGCGGCGTCAGTGCCGCCGCCGGTCGCCTTCTCGTCGACCTTGAGGGGTAGTCCGATCTCCCCGTAGATCGTCTTGCCGTAGGTCGCGACGCGGCGCGAGGCGTCGTTGGCTTCCAACGGCGGACGGCGCACCTCGAACTTCAGCTCGACCTTGGAATCGGGCAGCAGGCGATTCTTGATCTTGTCCTGCAGCGCCTTCTCCAGCTCGTCGAAATCCGACACCTTGAGCGCGCGCGCATCGGCCTGGGCCGTGGCTTCGGCGGGGATCACGTTGCGGTTGGTGCCGGCCTTGGAGACCGTCCAGTTCAGCTTCAGGCCCTGCTCGGGCTTTGACAGGTCCTTCATCTGCAGCACCTGGTGCGAGAGCTCGTAGAGCGCATTGATGCCGCCCTCGGGCCGCGCGCCCGCATGCGAGGACTTGCCGGTCACCGTGAGATAGGCCGAGCCGATGCCGCTGGTGGCGAGCCGCAGCGTGCCGTCGGAGCCACCGCCCTCGAACGAGAACACGACGTCCTGATCGGCGGCGAATTTGGTGATGGTGCTGCGCCAGCCGGGCGAGGAGATCTCCTCGTCGCCGTTGGTCAGCACGGTGAGCGTGCCGTAGTCCTTGAAATTGAGCTTCTGCAGCATCGCCACGGTGTGGAGAATGAGGGCGACGCCCTGCTTGTCGTCGGCAATGCCGAGGCCGTAGGCCTTGTCGCCGTCGATGCGGAACGGCTGGTCCTTCAGCATGCCCTTCAGGTACACCGTGTCCATATGGGCGATCAGCATGATCTTCTTAGCGCCGGTACCCTTGAACACGGCGTGCACGGCCGGGCCGATCTTCTCCGGCGTGTCGTCGAGGCGATAGATGTCGGTCGGCTGCAGGATCTCCACCGTGCCGCCGATCTGCCTGAGCTGGTCGGCCACGCGGCCTGCGATCAGGTTCAGGCCCTCGAAATCCTTGCTGCCGGATTCGATGCTGACGAGATCGCGCAGCGTGTCGAGCAGCGGCTGCTGTTCTTTCTGCGCCAGCGCGTGAACCTCGGCCATCGGTTCGGCATGCGCCATCGCTGCGGCACAGGCCAGCCAAAGCGAAGCGATCAGGGAACCAGCGAGCGAGGAAGTGGAGTGAGATCGGAGCATAGCGGCGGTCCGTGAGTTGGAGGATGCTGCACCCTCTCCCCTTGTGGGAGAGGGTGGCTCGCCGCGATAGCGGCGAGACGGGTGAGGGGTTCTCTCCGCGAGTCGAACTCTCAGATGAGCGCGCGGAAAGAACCCCTCATCCGGCACTTCGCGCCACCTTCTCCCACAAGGGGAGAAGGGAAGAAACGCGCGCCGCTACTTCTGCGGCGGGCCGAGATCCAGCGGCGGCAGGTCGATCTGCGGCACCTCGATCCTGACCTTGTCGAGGTCGACATTGACCGGCTTGTCCAAGAGGCCCGTCACCGTGATCGGGAAGGCGATCACGATCAGCACCATGATCATCTGGAGGCCGATCCAGGGCATCGCGCCCCAATAGATGTCCGAGCTCTTCACTTCCTTCGGCGCGACGCCGCGTAAGTAGAACAGCGCGAAGCCGAACGGCGGATGCAGGAACGAGGTCTGCATGTTGACGCAGAGCATGACGCCGAACCAGATCAGAGCGGGCCCGTCGCCGACGACGGGGCCGAGGATCTTCTGCGCGATCGGCGCGATCATCGGCAGGATGATGAAGGCGATCTCGAAGAAGTCGAGGAAGAACGCCAGGAAGAAGATGAAGAGGTTGATGAAGATCAGGAAGCCCCAGACGCCGCCGGGCAGCGAGGTCAGGAGATGCTCGAGCCAGACGCCGCCGGAGACGCCGAGGAACACCACGGAGAAGCAGGTTGAGCCGATCAGGATGAAGGTGACCATGCAGGTGAGGCGCATGGTGGATTCGTAACCCTGCTTGATCAGGTCGCGCAGGTCGGGGATGCGCGCTGCCTGGATGCAGATCCAGGCCACCGCCAGGTAGGTCACAGCGAACGCGATCTTGAAGATGACGTTCTCGGTGAACAGCATCGCGACGATGGTGCCGACGCCGGCGGCGATCACGCCGACGATCAGGATCTTGCGGTCGGTCGAGGAGAAGTCCTTGTGGTGGATCGCGGCGAGCACGATGGCGCCGACTGCGCCCATGGCGCCGGCTTCCGTCGGCGTCGCAAGGCCCATCATCATGGTGCCGAGCACGACGAAGATCAGCACGGCCGAGGGGATGATGCCCATCAGGCACTTCTTCCACAGCGCCCAGCCGGTCAGCGTGCGCGCTTCGAGCGGGACGGGCGGCACGTGCTCCGGTTTGACCAGGCCGAGGATGAAGGTGTAGCCGGCGAACAGCATGATCTGGAACACCGAGGGACCCCAGGCGCCGAGATACATGTCGCCGACCGACTTGCCGAGCTGGTCGGCGAGCACGATCAGCACCAGCGAGGGCGGCACCAGCTGCGTGATGGTGCCGGAGGCCGCCAGCACGCCGGTGATGTAGCGCATGTTGTAGCCGTAGCGGATCATCACCGGCATCGAGATCAGCGCCATGGCGATGACCTGTGCGGCGACCGTGCCGGTGATGGCGCCGAGGATGAAGCCGACGATGATGACGGAATAGCCGAGACCGCCGCGGATCGGGCCGAACAACTGGCCCATCGAATCCAGCATGTCCTCGGCCAGTCCACATCTCTCCAATATGGCGCCCATGAAGGTGAAGAACGGGATCGCGAGCAGCAGCTCGTTGGAGAGCACGCTGCCGAACACGCGGCCTGGGATCGCCTGGAGGAAGTTGAGGTCGAAGAAACCGAGATGGATGGCGAGGAAGCCGAAGGAGAGGCCCACAGCGGCAAGCGTGAACGCGACGGGGAAGCCGAGCAGCATCACCAGAACCAGGCCGCCGAACATCAACGGCGGCATCATTTCCAGCGTGATCATTGAGTCGGCCTCTCATACTTGGCGTCGATCGTCACATAGCCCTGGAGAGCCGCGATACGCTTGATGACTTCGGAAACTCCCTGCAATGCCAGCAACACGAAGCCGGCGGGGATCACGAACTTGATGGGCCAGCGGATCAGGCCGCCGGCATTGCCCGACATCTCGCCGACGTTGTAGGCCTGCATGAAGAACGGCCAGGACAGGTAGGCGAGCAGGAGACAGGAGGGGATCAGGAAGAACAACGTGCCGATCATGTCGAGCCAGAGCTGGCCGCGCTCGGACAGCATCAAATACATGATCTCGACGCGGACATGCTCGTTGCGCTTGAAGGTATAGGACGCGCCGAACATCACCAGGATCGCGAACATGTACCATTGCAGCTCCAGCCACCCGTTCGACGAGGAGCTGAAGGCGTAGCGGATCATGGCGTTGGCCGCGCTGACCAGGCAGGCGAGAAGCACGAGCAGGTTACAGACGTACCCAATCTTTTCATTGAGGGCGTCGATGGCGTTGCTCAACGCCAGCAATGGACGCATCTTACTTTCTCTCCGTCGCCGTCGCGGCCCAACACTTTACGGGAGGCTTCAGCACGCATCGCAGGGCCCGCGTGCAAAAAGCACGCGACCGCACGGATCACAGTCCGAAAGCGATTGCGGCGTCAGTCCTCCCCTCGTGCCTTGCCGTCTTGACCGCGACCGCCTGCGGGGCGGGCCGGCTTATTGCTGCCGGGCAAGCAAAGGCGGTCGCACCAAACCAGCGGGCTTGTGCGCCGTCAATCGGAAAATGGGCAAATTGACGCCGGGTCAAAAGCTTAAGGCTGCGGCGGGCGGCGAATCCTCAGCCGCCGGTGACGCTCATGTGCCTGGAGACGCTGGGACGGTCGTGGCGGCGGTCGATGATGAAATCGTGGCCCTTGGGCTTCAGCCCGATGGCACGGTCGATCGCGTCCGCAAGCAGCATGTCGTCATCAGATGCACGCAGCGGCTTGCGCAGATCAGAGGCATCCTCGTGGCCGAGGCAGGTGTGCAGTGTGCCCGTGCAGGTGATGCGCACGCGGTTGCAGGATTCGCAGAAATTATGGGTCATCGGCGTGATGAAGCCAAGCTTGCCGCCGGTCTCGGCGACGCTGACGTAGCGCGCCGGCCCGCCGGTGCTTTCGGCCAGGTCCGTCAGCGTGAATTGCTGGGCGAGCCGCGCGCGCACCAGCGACAGCGGCAGATACTGGTCGATGCGGCCCGAACCGATCTCGCCCATCGGCATCACCTCGATCAAGGTCAGCCCCATGCCCTTGCCATGGGCCCAGCGCATCAGGTCGGGGAGCTCGTCCTCGTTGAGGTTCTTCAGCGCCACCGCGTTGATCTTCACCGCGAGCCCCGCAGCGCGCGCCGCCTCGATGCCTTCCAGCACCTTGTCGATCTCACCCCAGCGCGTGATCTCGCGAAACTTCCTGGGCTCGAGCGTGTCGAGCGAGACGTTGATGCGGCGGACGCCACAATCGGCCAGCTCTTGCGCATGTTTTGCGAGTTGCGTGCCGTTTGTGGTCAGCGTCAGCTCGCCCAGCGCGCCGCTCGTGAGATGTCGCGACAGCGAGCGCACCAGCGACATCACGTTGCGCCGGACCAGGGGCTCGCCGCCCGTGAGCCGCAGCTTCTTGACGCCCTTGGCGATGAAGGCCGAGCAGAGTCGGTCGAGTTCCTCGAGCGTCAGCAGGTCGGCCTTGGGCAGGAACGTCATGTCTTCCGACATGCAATAGAAGCAGCGCAGATCGCAGCGATCGGTGACGGAGACGCGCAGATAGGAGATGGTCCGCCCGAACGGATCGGTCATCGCGCTCGACAGCGCGTCGCGGGGGCTCGCTGTGGCGAGAGGGCTCGCTGTAGCGAGAGAGGTCGCGGGAGATCCGTTCATACCAACTGCCTTGTCACTTACGGCGACGGGCGCACCTTTGCTTCAGCGGTGCTCTGGACACAATCTAAGCACCGTGCAGGCAGAGGACAATCGGGTGGTATACATAGATTAGCGCTTGCCCGCGTTCGGATCGGGGAACGCAGAGCCGGCAGCGGGCGCTGCAGCATCGGCCGGCGCCGCGGTGGGCGAGGCTGCGGCCGGCCTCGGCCCTTTCGGCCGGTGCGGCTTCTTCCTCATCGGCTTCGGCGGCACCTCCGGCTGGAGCTCGGCGAAGACCGGGTTCGGATCGGTGGTGACGGTCGCAGCTGTGGTCAAATCGCCGGGATTCTTGATCACGTTCACCGGCACGCTCATCGGCTGATACTTGTTCAGGCCGTAGTTGACCGTGAACGGAGCCTCCGGCGCGGGAACCGAGACCGAGCAGGGGGTCTTGCAGCCCGGGCCGAGCGAGGTCCTGGCGTCAGCCCCTGAGGGATTGGATTCGAGCCTGACCTGGACGGTCGGCGGTGCCGATTTGAACATGTCCCAAGACAACGACGAGCAGCCACCAAGGCTCGCTCCCGCTAACGCAATCGCGATGACACGACGCATGACCATCCACTTCTACTGCGACGAACCGCCACATAACCCCGTGCGGACCTTAGGAGCGTCGCCTGGGGCAAGCAACCGGCGGACTGCGCATAGTTAATAGATGGTTAACGCAGAGTTCCCCGAAATAACCAAGCTATGTCAGAGCCTTGCCTGGGCCTAAGCCGTCATCAGGCTGTGCGCGGCGGCGGGCAGGTCGCGCATGTGATGGATCAGCCGGTCCGGCTTCAGATCGGCGATCGGCACATCCGTGTAGCCGAAACTGACCCCGATCACGGGCACCCCGGCGCGCCGGGCCACGCCGACATCGGTTCCGGCGTCGCCGACCATGATGCTGGCTTTGACCTCGCCGCCGGCCCGCGCCACGGTCTCGCGGAAAATGGTCGGATCGGGCTTCTGGACCCCAAAAGTGTCCGCGCCGCAGATCGCCGCGAACCTTTGGCTCAGGTCGAGCTGGTCCAGGAGCCGCTTCGACAGCCATTCCAGCTTGTTGGTGCAGACCGCGAGACGATGGCCCTGGGCCGCAAACAGGTCGAGCGCGTCCAGGAGCCCCTCGAAGGGGCGCGATTCGTCGGCGATATGGTCGGCGTAATAGGCGATGAAATCCGCCGTCATCCGGTCCATGTCGGCAGGCGTGACCGTGCGGCCCTCGGCCTCCAGGCCCCGCTCGATCAGCTTGCGGGCGCCGGCGCCGATCATGTTGCGGGCCGAGGCCATCGGCACGGGCGGCAGGCCTTCGCGGTCGAGCACGTAATTGAGCGCGGTGATCAGGTCGGGCGCCGTATCCACAAGCGTGCCGTCAAGATCGAAGACGAGGGTGTAGGGGCAGGTCTTTTGGGAGGAGGTCATGGTCCAAGCGCTACCGGCCCGGCCGTACCGGCGCAAGGGGCGAGGCTATAAGATCAGCTTATAGGCCTGTTCCCAGACCCTGTTCTCCGGGGGAAAACGAGGCTACATAGGCCCGCCGCAACCGACGGGACCTGCGGCACTCCTGAACTGAGAGGCGAGCGCAAACGTGGACATGGATCAGTTGAAGCGGCAGGCTGCGGCGCGCGCGCTGGAAGAGGTGCGTGACGGCATGCAGCTCGGCCTCGGCACCGGTTCGACCGCCAAGCATTTCGTCGAGCTGCTGGGCGAACGCGTCGCCGACGGCCTCAAGGTGATCGGCGTCCCGACCTCCGAGGCGACGCGCGCCGATGCGGAGCGCTGCGGCGTGCCGCTGACCACGCTCGATGCAATCGACCATCTCGACATTACCGTCGACGGCGCCGACGAGATCGATCCCGACCTCAATTTGATCAAGGGCGGCGGCGGAGCACTGCTGCGCGAGAAGATCGTGGCGGCCGCCTCGGATCGCATGATCGTGATTGCGGACGACACCAAATGGGTGCCGACGCTCGGCCGCTTTCCGCTGCCCATCGAAGTCATTCCGTTCGGGCTCGGCGCGACCTCCCGCGCTATCGAGAAGGCATTTGCGGAATGCGGCGTTTCCGGGCAAATGGCGGTCCGCAAGGCCAAAGGCGGGGTCAAGGATGGCCACGTTTTTGTCACCGATGGCGGCCACTGGATCGTCGATGCCCGGCTCGAGCGGATTGTGGATCCGGCCAGCCTGGCCAGGGCGTTGAGCGCCATCCCCGGCGTGGTCGAGCATGGGTTGTTCATCGGCTTGGCCAGCTCGGCTGTTTTGGCGGGTGGCGAGGGAATCCGTGTGATTGAACGGCGAAAGCCGAAAGGAGACTAGAATGAAGAGCGTTTTGAAGATCGTGCCCGGTGCGTGCCTCGCCTTCGCACTGGTGCTGGGGGCAGTGCCTGCGACCGCGCAGCAGCCGGCAGCACCCTCTGCGGCGTCGATTGCGGCGGCGAGAGAGATTTTGACGCTGAAGAATGCCAGCGCGATGTACGCCAACGCCGTGCCCGGCATGGTGGAGAAGGTCAAGGCCACGCTGATCGGCCAGAACCTCAACTACCAGAAGGATCTCAACGAGCTCGCCCCGATCGTCGCCAAGCAGCTTGCCGGCCGCGAGCAGGAGATCGGCGACGGCATGGTGGGGGTCTATGCCGGCGAGTTTACCGAGCAGGAGCTGAAGGATCTCGTTGCGTTCTACAAGTCGCCGCTCGGCCAGAAGCTGATCACCAACGAGCCCAAGGCCATCAACCTCAGCATGCAGGTCATGAACGCGTGGGCGCAGAACTTCTCCGAGGTCGTCGCGAGCGCCTTCCGTGCCGAGATGAAGAAACGTGGCAAGGAAATGTGACAGTACCTATCTCTAGGGATAGCTGATCAGGAAGCCCCAAAGCGCGTCGCGGTTTGGGTTGAAGGGGTCGGAGTGGACAATGGCTGAATTCGACGTCGACCTCTTTGTCATCGGTGGCGGTTCGGGCGGCGTGCGTGCCGCCCGCATCGCGGCCGTATACGGCGCCCGCGTGATGATCGCGGAAGAGTACCGCATGGGCGGCACCTGCGTGATCCGCGGCTGCGTGCCGAAGAAGCTGTTCGTGATCGGCTCGCATGTCCGTCACGAGCTCGAGGATGCCGCCGGCTTCGGCTGGACCGTTCCGCCCGCGACCTTCGACTGGCCGACGCTGATCGCCAACAAGGACAAGGAAATCGCACGGCTGGAGGCGGCCTACACGGCCAATGTCGAGAAGTCGGGCGCGCAGATCGTCAAGAGCCGCCGCGCGGTGATCGAGGACAAGCACACCGTCCGCCTGCTCGCGGACGACAGGAAGATCACCGCTAAATACATCCTCATCGCCACTGGTGGCGCGCCCAATCATGGCACCTCAATCCCCGGCATCGAGCATGTGATCTCGTCCAACGAGGCATTTCACCTGAAGAAGCTGCCGAAGCGGATCGTGATCCAGGGCGGCGGCTACATCGCGCTTGAGTTCGCCGGCATCTTCGCCGGCTTCGGCTCCGACGTCACCGTGATCTATCGCGGCGACAACATCTTGCGCGGCTTCGACGAAGATGTCCGCGCGCATGTCCGCAGCGAGATGGAGAAGCAGGGCATCACCATTCTCACCGGCTGCACGGTGAACAAGGTCGATCGCCATGTCGATCGCAATGGCGAGGAATTCACCACGCATCTGTCGAACGGATCGAGCCTCGCGTCCGACCAGGTGATGTTCGCGATCGGCCGCCATCCGGCGGTGGCCAATCTCGGCCTGGAGAAGGCCGGCGTCGCCATCAATTCGAAGAACGGTGGCATCGCGGTCGATCATTTCTCGAAGAGCTCGGTCGACAGCATCTACGCGATCGGCGACGTCACCCATCGCCACAATTTGACGCCGGTCGCGATCCGCGAGGGCCATGCTTTCGCCGATACCGTGTTCGGCAAGCGTACCGTGCAGGTCGATCATTCCACCATCCCGACCGCGGTGTTCTCGCAGCCGGAGATCGGCACCGTCGGTCTGACGGAAACCGAAGCGCGCGCGCAGTTCAGCCACGTCGACATCTACAAGACGACGTTCCGCCCGATCAAGGCGACAATGTCGGGCCGTGATACCCGCGTGCTGATGAAGCTCGTCGTCGACGGCTCGACCGACCGCGTGCTTGGCTGTCACATCGTCGGCGATTGCGCCGCCGAGGTCACGCAAGCCGTCGCGATTGCCGTGAAGATGAAGGCGACCAAGGCCGATTTCGACGCGACCATCGCGCTGCATCCGACCGCAGCCGAAGAGCTGGTGACGATGCGCACCCCGACCGCGCGCCACGTGCGCCAGGCGGCGGAGTAGGGCGCCAAACGACGGGGAGCCGCGACCGGCTCCCCGCTGTGCTCTCTCGTTCTCAGAAGTCGAACGTCATGCCGGTCGTGACGGCTTCGGCCTTGTTGCCGGCAACGACGTTGTTGTTGGCGTCGCGTCCGCAAACGCCGTAGCCATGTCCGCTGACACCGAGGCAGTAATGTGCGCCCGGTCCGTTGCGCAGATAGCTGCCCACCACGTACCAGCTCACGAACGGACTGAAGTGATACTTCAGGCCGATCGCATACTGGTCTGCACTGGAGTCGACGCTGTTCAGCGCGAAGTCAGCGGAACCAGCCGGAGCGGAGACCACCACCCCGGCGGTGGGATAAGCGTTAAGCACGCCCGTGCCCGGCGAGCCCGGCGAGGCGTTGGCGTGAGCCCAGGATGCGCTGAGGTCCCACTTGTCGACCGTCTGGGTCGCGCTCAGGAAGTAGCCGTCGCGGGAACGCTCGTTGAAGGCGGCCACCGTATTCTCGCGGCGCATGATCTCGTAGATGCCGTAGAGCTGGAGGCTTCCGATCATGTCGTTGAACTTGTACCCCGCGCCGACTTTCGCCGCCCATTCGTTCGCGATGCCGACAGCGCCCGTCGGCACGGTTAGAACGCCGCCGTTGCTTAGCGGTGTCACCGCCTCGTCGCCCGTTCGGTTGGTCCCTTCGTGGAATTCGTAGGCGGCGACTCCTGTGAACCCAGCCTGATTGTAGGTCAGCGATGCGCTGTAGAGATTGCCGTATGAGCCGTCGGTGCAGCCTTCCGGCGCCGATGTCAGTGGGAAGCCCGAGCCGCTTCCGCGCGACGATGTGGCAGGGCAGTTGAAATCGCCGAGCGCAAAATCGCTGTTGTCCTTCGCCGTGTTCTGTCCCGGCGAGAGCATGATGGTGGCCTGGAAGCCGTTCCACACCGGCGATTCATACCAGATCGCATGCGCCGCGCGCCAATCGAACTCGGCACGGAGATCGCCGCCGGTGTTGCCCATGATCGAGTTGTAGTCGCCGAGCGTCGCCGAGAACGGATCGAATTTTGCGGTCGCCTTCTTGTAAGGCGTATCCGCCTTGCCCGCCTTGATCGTACCCCAGGGGGTTTCCATGCCGAGGAAGCTGTCGCGGGTGCCGAACGCCGCGCGTTCGGTCGGAACGGCCGCGACTTCCACAAGGGATTCGAACTGCGCGATGGCAGCCCATCCGGGATAGCCGTAGGGATCGAGATTGTGCCGCGCGCGAACGCCGAAATAGGTGAGGTTGCTGGAGACGCCGAGCTTCGTGCCCTGGTCGTAGACGCCGGGATTGAAGATGTCGCCGGAGAGATCGACATGGCCGTAGAGCGTCACCGTGGTGTTGTCGATGAACGGATTGCTTCCGGGCGCTTTGCTGTAGAGCGGAGCGCCGCCGAGGCTGACGACGGTGTGCTCCGGTGCCGGCGCCGGCGATGGCGCGACCGCCGCATGCAGAACGGGATTGCCCTTGGGCGAGCCTGGCGCGACGGCCGTCACAGCAGCCTTCGGCTCGCCGATGTGATTGACGCGTTCGCGAAGCTGCGCGTTCTCTTTCGCGAGCTTGGCGTTGCTGCGCTCGAGCGCATCGAGGCGGGCAACGACGCCATCTATGGTTGCAGCGTTTAGTGGATGACTAATTGTGGTTGCACAAAGGGCCGCAAAGCCTGTGCCGAGCAGAAAGGCCTTCCTCATCGTGTTTCCCTCTATCGCCGCGGACTCTCAATGGGTCCGGGATAAAGTGGAACGTATTGTATGCCAGATACCGTATACAACCGGGATAATGTGACGCCGCTCACTTTCCAGCCGAGTGTGTCGGACTGGCAACAATTCCCGACAAAGTGTGTCGCGCGGCGATCCGCCGCATTGCGGTGAATCGAACCGGTTCCGCGTCAAAACGTGAATGGCTTCTGCGACTTGCGTCAATTGCCCCACGGCGTTTCGCCGCGCGCGAGACGGCTGGCGATGTCGGTCTGGAACATCGGCGGTCCGAACGCGAACCACTCATCGCCGATCTGGTAGACGAGCAGCCGTCGGTTCTCGGCGCAAAATCGCGTCAGCCAGTCCAGCGCCTTCTTCTTCGGCTGCTCGCCGATGGGCACCACGACGTCGACCGGCAGGCCGCGCCAGAAGAAATTGGCGGCCAGCATGATCATGCTGGATTGATCCGGTCGCATCCAATCCGGCAGCGGGCTCGATGCGACCAGCCAGCCGCAGATGAATTCGCGGCAGGGATGCTGCGGGCGTTCCGGATAGATCGAACAGCGGTGGGCGATGCTGAACGGGCACGGTTGCCCCTTGCGCACCTTGTGACCGCGCACCTCGATCTGCAGCCAGCCATCGCAGCAGGCCGTGCAGCTTCCGCAGGTTCTGGTGACGTCGCGGCTCACGGGCGAAGCTGGTGCTCCAGGCGCATCTCGATCGCCTATGAACTACCAGCACCATCTGCGCACGGGCAAGACCTGCAGGAGGCTCGAGATGCCGACGGCGCCGTGATACAGGCCAGGTTCACCTTCGAGATCGAGAGATCAAAGCAGTGAGATCACTTCACTCGATCTCTGCAATCCTGCCCTTGCCCTGGCAGGACTCGCATTTCACTGGATAGATCCTGTGGCCCGGGTGCGCCGGCTCCATGGACTTGGGAAAACCAGTTCCTTTGCACAGCGGGCAGGTCTGTTCCTTGATCTTCGGGGGCATGCCAGGTCCTTTCGTATGTATCGGCGGCCCCACCGGGGCCGCCTTGATCGTTAGTCGTCAATGCTGACGATGCCTAGCCCCCAGGGGACTCATCTTCGACAAAGCTTTGCTCGATGGCGGCGGGCATTTTCGCCACCGACATCAACGAACGTGCGACCTGATTGAGCAACTGATCCGCGTTCTCTTCCTCAGCCAGATTCTTGGACAGCAGCGCGACCACACCGCTGTGACGCAATTGCTGCGCAAGGTTGCGAGCCGTCGTGTAACCCGCAATCTCGTAATGCTCGACGCGCTGAGCTGCGCCGATCAATCCAAGATCCGCGGCCGCATCGTCCTTCCTGGCGCCTTCCTTGATCACTTCGTCGCCCTCTTCGACAAGTCCCTGCATTCCCTTGCAAGGCTTGGCGCGCGGCTTCTTGCCGAGCAGCTCGAAGCACTCGTCGAGACGTTCGATCTGCGCTTCGGTTTCGGCCAGGTGAACGGTAAACAGCTCGCCAAGCTGGTCGTAGCGTGCAGCCTGGATCATTTGAGGCAACGCCTTTGTCAACTGCTTCTCGGCGTGCAAAAGGTCGCGCAGCTGATCGAGTAGCAGGTCGTCAAGACCAACGGGAGATTCCGATGGCGAACTCTCGGCAACGATCGACGGCGCCGCGCCGGTATCGCCGCTCTGGAGCGCCGGCGATTCCATGAAGACCCAGTCGTCGCCTTCGTTCCAGGGACCTCGTGTGTCGATCTCACCGTTGTCGCCGGAGCCGGTCGAATCGTTGAAGAACTGGTCCACAAGGCCGGGCGTCGGAGCGATGCGGCCGATGCTGAAGGCGGGCTTGCCCATGCTTTCAAGCGCACGCGAGAACGCCTTCATGTGGGTGATTTCCCGGGTCATCAGGAACTGCAGGGCGTCCTTGGTGCCGGCGTCATCGCAGAAATTGATCAAGCGTTCATAGACGATCTTGGCACGTGCCTCCGCGGCGATGTTGCTTCGCAGGTCGACGTCGAGCTCGCCGGTGATCTTGAGATAGTCGGCCGTCCAGGCGTTGCCCTGCGAATTGCACAGGCTGACACCGCCGCCGCCGGCGATCGCGATCAACGGATCGGCTTCCGCCGCTTCGCGATCGAACTTCATCGGCTTCAAATGCAGGCGTGCGAGTGAGCCAACAACTTCGAGATGGCTCAGTTCCTCGGTGCCGATATCCATCAGGAGATCCTTGCGGTCCGGATCTTCGCAATTGAGGCCCTGAATCGAATATTGCATGGCGGCCGCCAGCTCGCCGTTGGCGCCGCCGAACTGCTCGAGCAACATGTTGCCGAACCGCGGATCGGGCTCGTCGACCCTGACTGTGAACATGAGCTTCTTGACGTGATGATACATGATAACCTCTGATTGGCAGGAGATACCGGGGCCAACTGGGCCCTGTGATCGACGTTCCTAATTCCGGATCGTACGGCGTTCGGATTCAATGCAGCGTTTGCGCTGCGGCCTCGTCGACCGCGGCCATCAGGTCGGCTGTATCGGACTGCTGGATCATATGTCCTGCATTTGGGACGCGACGCATCTTGCTGTGCTTGATCTCGTCGTGCAGCCGGCCGGACTGCTCGTCGATGTCGATGAGGCGATCGTCCTCACCGGCCAGGATGGTGACCGGCATGGACAGTTCGCCGTAGGTTTTCGCAGACAGCATGGCGGCAGGGACCATCAGCGCTGCCTCGGCGGCGCTGGCACGAAGCTGCGATGGACGCACGGCCAGGGATTTGGGGAAGCCGTCGAATTTTCGAGGGACGGATTTCGGTCCGAACAGCTGTCGCAACATCGCCGGCCACATCAGGCGGCTGAGGAGCGGGGAAATCGTGTAGCTGAGGAGATCGCCAAACCCGGGGATCGCCGGGCCGGCCATCGCCATCATCGCGTCGGTGCGCGCGGTCGGGAAATAATAGCCCGAAGCCAGTATCAGGGCCTCGACCATTGCGGGATGTCTGCTTGCCAAGGCAACCGCAACCGACGCTCCCCAGGAATGGCCGAGCACGATCGCCCTTTCGACGCCGAAATGCGCAAGAGCTTCCTTGAAGAGGTCGGCCTGGGCCGCAGGCGTCCAAACGACGTTGCGGGGCCGCAGGCTGTGGCCGAAGCCCGGACGATCGAACACGATCACACGATAGTCCTTGGCAGCGAGATCGATCAGACCACTGGATTCGAAATCCTGGATCATGCTGCCATTGCCATGGAACAGGACCAAAGGACGGCCGGATCCTCGCTCGACATAGTGCAGGCGGACACCGTCGATATCGATGAACCGACCCTGTGGCGGGTTATCGCGCTGTGCCTTGTCGGCAAGGCGCCGATTGACCACCGCGGCCGCGGCCAACAAGCCGGCGGTTGCGACGAGTGTGGAGGCGAGCGGATATTCTGTGAAAGCACGAAGGGTCGTGGTCGTCAGCGAGGGCGAACGTTTTTTCAGGATGCGCATGTGACACTTTCGCTGACTGGAGCCAGCTATTGGAGAGCAGGAAAGGGACGCTTCCCGTCCACCCGCACGTCACCTTCGCCGTGCCAACACAGTGCACGCTTGGCCAAATCGCCATTTTCGGGGACGGCATGCGCATTCACGGGTCATGTCGTGCAAACGCAACAGGAGGGCCGGACATATGTTCCTAAGCCGAATAGACGCGGCAAAGCAGGTGGCTCATTGAGCGGTTTCTCGTGATCGCGCTCTGGTGAATGCCATTCGCGGCACCATATGCAAGGTATCACTGGCACGGACCTGACAGGCACCGGTGACCGAGAGACGTTCCCGCGCTCCCGCCACAAACAGGAGGCGCGCGTTGAACGTTGTCCTTTATCCCCTGCATCTTTGGCGCAAGTTCGAACGTCGCTGGACCGCGAGAGTTGGCCATGACGAAAACCAGCAGCTCCCGTCGCAAGGGACGGAGGGCTGCAACGCGTGCGGGCGACTCGTCAGGGCCCCCGTGCACGGGACTTACCTGCCCAGCGGCGATGTCGTCTATCAGTGGCGGTGTTCAAAGTGCCGCAATGCCTGGCAAACCTCCGTCTATCCCGCGATCAGCACTGATCGAGAATCAGGTCGGTCCGAGCATTTTCGTGACAACGCCGCAAAAGGTGCTCCCGATGATGCGGCGCGCATGCAATTCGGGCGCATGGGCGACGCGCCGCCAGGACATTCGGGATGACTGAAAAGCGCAACCGCGTGCGTCAGTCGAGTTCGCTGGCCGAGCGTCTGGCGGCCGATGCCGTGAGCTTGCTTGAACAGGCCGCTTGTCTAGAACCCGGTGCAGAGCGCGAGGCGCTCTTGAATAAAGCACACCGCAACAAGATCGCCGCCGAAATCAACTCCTGTCTGACCTCTCCGGGCCGACGGCCTCCCGCATAGTCCGGGCACAGTTGTGGCCCGGCCTTGCGGGCCGCAGTGCCAAATGAGATTCCGACGGCTCGCCTCGGCGGGCCGTCTTTTTATGCAGCTAGGCGTACAGATATCCCACCGGCTTGCCTTCGGTCCGCAGCGGACGGATGTCCTTCTGCGTGATGATCTGGCCGGCGAGACCGTCGATCTCGTCGCGCTGCGTCGGCGTCCAGCTGCGAAGATCGTTCATGCCTTTGAGCAAGCCGAGCCGCAGGACCTGGGTGTTTTCACCGACGCCGACGAGGCTGATCGAATTCTTGCCCGCCGTCACCACATCGCCGGCGGAGAGTTCAAAGCTCTCGCCGGACTTCTTCTTGAACTCGGCCGTGCCGCGAATGACGCGGTAGATCACGACCTCGCCCTTGGCAAAGCAGTCGGCGTCCGCGGCGATCGACGCGCTCTTCGGCAGAAGCGAGTGGCCGCGCGGGTCGGTCGCGATGATGTGGCCGGTGACGAGATGGCCGCTCGGAATCTCGATCCCGATGTCGCGCACGTAAACCGGCAGCGCCGATTTCACGGGGCTGTCGACGAGCGGCTTGAACAGCGCATCCAGCGCCAGCGGATCCTGCAGCCAGAAGCCGCCACCGGCCGGACGATCGTGCAGCGGATGGCTCCAGGCCACACGCGGCGTCTCGGCTTCGTTGATCTGGTCCGGGCCGACGATGGTCGGATTCGGAAAGGTGGTGGGATCGGTGATGAAGGCTTCGAGGAATTTGCCGGAATAGCCCATCGAGATCGGATCCGGCACCACCGTCTGCGGCGTCTTCAGATTCTCTTCGGTCGACAGACCCGACCAGGTGTAGAACAGCTGGCGATGCACGATCGCGCTTTGCAGCATCACCGCGCCCGGGCCGACATTGTAGAAGCGCCCGTCATAGTCGAAGGTGAAGGCGCCCGAGGTGACCAGCACGAGCTGAAAGCCGCCCGGCGGCAGATGCAGATGGAAGTCAGTGGGGCCGGTGTCGGGGAGGTAGATCGGCAGATTTGTCGCGACTTCGTGGAGCAGGAAGGTTTCGTTGTTGGCGTGGAAGCCTTCGTTGGCGCGGTTGTAGAGGGCTTGCGGCCGATAGGTCGCCTCGAACTTCGCATTCCGGTCGCGATCGATCGCCACGAAATCCTGGGTGTTGAGGCGGAGCGGCGCGCCGTTCGGATGGGTGAGGCCCGTCGTCTTGAGATCGCCCGCATGCACGTTCATGACGTTCTCCGCTCTGCGCCGTTGCTTCGCTTGCAAACTTCTTTGCGAATTTTGGGCCAGTTCATTTGCGGATCGGCAAACGGGCCCGGCGGCGTGGCGCGGCGAGGCCGTTCAGGAAAAAATCCGGTGGTTGCACGGGAGGTTAGATCGCCCGCTTGCTTTGACCGTCCGATGCAGCGCCGGCGCCTCGCGCTTCCGGGAAAGCGGCTCGACTTGGCTAATTTGTCAGCAAACCTCGCCTGTGCGCGTGCAGTTGCGCCTCCCCGCGGATCGGCGGCGACGTCGCAATTCGTCAGCGCGGCGATTGACAATGTGTTCATGTTTTGTTCTTATGCTGCAACCGAGATGGAGGCAGCCATGGACAACCGCATCAACGACATCCGCAGAACGATCAGAGCGCTCCGCGTCAGCATGCGCGAGGCTGAAGCGATCATGCATGAGCAGATCAACCGCGACGAGGACTGCAGCTTCGTGGCGCAGGAAGTCATCAAGATGCGCTCGGTCATGAGCGGACTGGTGAAGGAGCGAACCGCGCTCGGCGACAACGAGCCGATCCTCGTCAACAGCTTCTTCATCCCGCGACGCCGGCCGACGCGAAAGCCGGTCGCTGCTGCCCCGACAGTCGAGTCGGTGTTCCGTCCACGCCTGGTGGCGAGGGTTTGACGCCGAGGGCGGCTCAATCGAAGGAATGAGGCGCGGCCCGACCCGGCTTGCCGGTCGGGCTGTCCGCCCACTTCGCCATCTCCATGGCTCGGGCATCGACGCCCTCGCACCAGAAGCAGCTCGGCGTTGTCAGGCCCTTCTCGGACAGCATCGGGACCAGGCTGTGGCCGCAACCGGCGCACCAGGTGATGTCAGTCATTCATTCCCCTACGGCGTAGCAAATCGAGAACAGACGTTTTCGTTGGCGAAGCTTGCGCGGGCGCTATGACGGCGCTGGAGCGCGCTGTCCGGTGCCGGTGCGCGTCTCCGATATCGTCGATGCCGCGATCCATCGCGACGCGGCTGCGACGTCGTCGCCACTCTCGCGATAGGCGCGTAGCTGGAATTCGGCCGAGCTTCCGCGCGCCACGATGGTGCGGCAGTGTTCGACTTCGGCGCTGCATTCCAACGCTGCGGCATCCCCGGCGATATCGTCGATGATTCGCGACAGCCACTCCAAGATCGTCACCGGTCCGTCTTGTGAGGCAAAGATGCAGTCGGTGCCGTAGCGCTGGGCGCGCCATTTGTTCTCGACCGCAATCGCGCGCTCGACCGCAGTGACCTCTTTCGACCGATGCGGCCTCAGATAGAGGTACCGCGTCAGGCAGCGATACAGCGAGGCGATGGCAATGGCGTCGTCGACGAAGGTGCAGGTGTCGGGCGCGCGAAGCTCCAGCGTCGGGTGCTTCATCGATGGCCGCATCGCCCACCAGATGTGACTCTCATCGGGGATCACGCCGGAACGCTGCAGCGCGCCGACATAATCGTCGTAATCGCGTTTGCTCTCGAACAGCTCGGGCAGGCCGGTGCGGGGCAGCTCGGAATAGGCGGCGAGCCGGTAGCCCTTGAGCCCGGTCTTGTGGGAATTCCAGAACGGCGAGGAGGCCGACAGCGCGATGAACAGCGGCAGATGCGGCAGCATCGCCCGCATCACCGCCATCCGCTTCTCCGGATCGGGCAGTTGAACATGCACATGCATGCCGCACATCAGGTTGCGGTGGCCGATGCTGCGCAGATCCTCGATCATCTCCTCGTAGCGCGGTTTTGGGCTCGGCTGCGACATGCGCCAGACCGCCGTCGGATGCGTGCCGCAGGCCATGATGACAAAGCCATATTGCGCGGCGACGTTGGCGACCTCGCGACGCAGGAACCTCAACTCCTCCCGCGCGTCATTGACATCGACGTGGACGTTGGTCGCGACCTCGAGTTGGGATTGCAGCATTTCGCGCATGGCCTGGCCGCCGGTCGACCAGTTCACCGATTCGAACAGCTCGTTGGGCGTCTGGATCGCGACCTCGAGGGTGCGGCGATCGGCGAGGAAATATTCCTCCTCGATGCCGAAGGAATATTCGGCCGCCCTGCCGCGTCCGCCGGCGGAGCGAATCACGAGATGCTGCCTGTCGTCGGAAGCGTCCAGTCGCAGCAGTTTCAAAACGTCCGAAGCAAATGTCATGCGCCACCCGGCAGTGGTATTACCTGCGGGCAATAATCCTTCTGGCCGGGGCCGGTTCCGCCTCGGACCTACTGGAAATTGCAAGGTCGAACGGAACAATTTTCACGCGGTCCGACGCGCGCGCGATCAGTGCGTGGTTCGGCGGCACTTCCGTCCAGTCGGTTTCCTTGTCGAACGGCTCGGACACGACGACGACCTCGCCGTTGCCGGCTTCGCGATAATAGAGCGTGTTGGCGGCGTCGTTGACGGCGACGCGAAACGCGTAGAGATCCCTGCCGTTCGCGATCGCGCTGGTGAAGCGCAGCCGCTCGCGCAGCTGGCCTTCGTTGACGAGGCCGACGAGCGATTGCAGCACGGCTCGCGTCGCGCCAAGCGGATCGGCGTCGAGGCCGGCGCCCATCATGGCGAGGAACACGGCCTCCGAATCGGTCGTACCCAGTCGCGATGGGTAATAGGCGTCGGGGATCAGCGCCTCGACCTTGCGCCGCAGCCGATTCCAGCTGCCCACAAAACCGTTGTGCATGAACATCCACTGGCCGCAGGCAAACGGATGGCAGTTCTGCCGCGTCACCGCAGTGCCGGTGGCGGCGCGCACATGGGCAAAGAACAGATGCGAGCGCAGATGGCGGCAGAGGTAGCGCAAATTCTCATCCGACCAGGCCGGCCGCGTCTCGCGATAAAGGCCGGGCTCCGGATGCTCGCCGTACCAGCCGAGACCAAAGCCGTCGCCATTCGATCCCGCCGTCGACTGCAGCGAGCGCATGCTCTGCGCGATCAGCGAATGCTCGGGCTCGGTGACGTAGGGTTCGAACGAGGTCGTCTCGCCCCGGTATGCGATCCAGCGGCACATGCAGGTTCCTGTCAGGGATGGCGTGCTGAGATGCACCAACACCCCTGACAGCAGGATGGTTCCCGTCGTTCTACATGCGGATCAAAACGACGCCGCCGACAAGCAGTGCAGCACCGGCGATTCGCACGGCGCTCACGGGATGAACGGGGACACCCAGCACGCCGAAATGGTCGAACGCGATCGATCCGAACATCTGGCCGGCGATGAGCAGCGCGAAGAATGTCGCGGCGCCGAGTTGCGGGACGAGGAAAATTCCGAGGCCGATGAAGATGGCGCCGAACAGTCCGCCGGTCCATGCGAACCAGGGTATGCGGGCCGCAACCGCTGCCGAAGGGACGGGATCGCGCAGCAGGAACGCCAGCACCGCCATTCAGAGCACGCCGAGCAAGTAGCTCATGAAGCCCGACCACGCAGCCGAGCTCAACGCCGTCCGCAGATTGGTGTTGAGCGCTTGTTGCACGACGAGACTGATCCCGGCCGCTACGGCGAGAATCATCGGGAACGCCAGTTTCAACATCTCTTCCCCCCGCAATTTCTGCAGCGCGCCGTAGCGCGCCGAGCGTCGCTCATATCGGGACCGGGATGAACGGCGCAACCTCCCGGTCCTGCGCGTTGTTGCTTTCCGCGAGTCCGGCTGCGACGCCGACGCGGTCGGCCTCGGGCCGGTTCTGGCTCATCTTGCGCTTGCCTTCGAACCGCACCACGGGAATGCGCACACCGACGATCCCGCGCAGCTGCGCGGCGATGAAATCTGCAGGCGCGTTACTGACCGCCCACGGCTTTGCACGCGCGCCTTCGTGCTTCTTGGTCAGCCGCGTCACCGCATCGAGCAGGCGCTCCGTCTCCCAAAAGAACTCCACCGGGCCATAGGCATGCACGGCGATGTAATTCCAGGTCGGCACCACCTTTTCGGTCTCCTGCTTGGTCGCGTACCAGGACGGCGTCACATAGGCGTCGGGTCCGGCAAAGATGGCGAGCGCATCGCCGATCGGCGGCAGCTTCCATTGCGGGTTGGCCTTCGCGACATGCCCGTACAGCACGCCATGCTCGCCTTCGATCTCGTCGAGGAACAGCGGCAGGGGCGTGGCGACCGGGCCCTCTGCGGTGGCCGTGACGAGGCTTGCGAGGCGGGCGGCGCGGATGGTCGCGCGGATGCTCTCGATGTCGTCGTCCCTAAAAGCCGGGGGGATGTACATGGCGTGTCTCCGTTCTTTGATACGGAGATAGCCGGAATCTGGACTGCCGGAAACTGCCAGTTCTATACGATTTGATCAGTCCAGTTCGGCGACCGCCTGCGCCAGTAGTTTGCAGCCCCGTTCGATCTGGCCGGTCTCAAGCGCCGAATAGCCCATGACGAGGCCGACCGACTTCCCTGTTCGGGAGCCGACGAACAGGGCGGAGACGGGATAGATACCGACGCCCTTGGCCCGGGCCGCCTTGATCAACGCGCCCTCATGCTTCTGCGACAAATCGTCGAACCACGCCACCACATGCAGGCCCGCGGCCGCGCCCTCGATCCTGATCCGATCGCCGAATCTCCGACGAAGCGCGTCGAGCAGCGCCTGCTGCCGCTCGGCATTGCGCCGGCGCACGCGCCTGACATGGCTGTCATAGGCGCCGCTCTCCAGCATCGTGGCGAGCGTCTCCTGTTCGATCAGCGGCGTGTGCCGGTCCATGATCTGCTTGGCGGCGGCGAACAGGGATCGCAGCGCCGGCGGCACCACGAGATAGCCGATCCGCAAGGTCGGCGAGAGCGTTTTGGAGACGGTGCCGAGATAGATCACGCTATCGCTCCCCTCCAGCGCATGCAGCGGCGGGATCGGCTTGGTGTCGTAGCGATACTCGCTGTCGTAATCGTCCTCGATCACGTAAGCGTCGTTCTTGCGCGCCCATGCCAGCAATTGGTGTCGGCGTCCGATTGGCATCACGCCGCCGAGCGGATATTGATGTGACGGCGTGACATAGGCGAGGCGGGCCGCGATGCCGTCGAGCCGCTCGGTCCGAAGGCCCTCGGCATCGACCTGGATCGGCACCGCGACGGCGCCCGTCGCCGCGAAGGTATGCCGCGCCATCTGGTAGCCGGGATCCTCCATCACGAAGCGGTCGCCGGCATCGAGCAGCAGGCGCGCGCAGATGTCGAGGCCCTGCTGCGAGCCGTTGACGACGACGATCTGGTCGACCTCGCAGCGGACGCTGCGCGACCGCCACAGATAGCCCTGAAGCGCGGTCCGCAGCCGCAGCGCGCCGCAGGGATCGTCATAGGCGAGCCGCTCGGGCTTGCGCGCCATTGCAGCCGTGATGGCCTTCTTCCATGCGAGCACCGGGAAGTCGGCAGGCGACAGCTCGCCATAGCGAAAATTCGCGACGAGCCCGCGCGGCGGCGCGGTCCAGTGCGGCGGATCCTGGCGCAGCCGCTCGCCGAATGCCGACAATCGCACCTTGCGCGTCGATGGCCGGGACGTCGCGCGGGTGCGTCCGCGCTCCACCACGGCGCGCGCGACTCGCAGCCGGGCGCCATGGCGCGTCTCGATAAAACCCTCGGCGGCGAGCTGTTCATAGGCGATCGTGACGGTCGAGCGCGCCACGCCCATCTCGTCGGCAAGCGCGCGGGATGACGGCAACAGGCCGTCGGTGCCGTAGACCAGCGACATGATCTGATCGCGCAGCGCCTCGTAGATCTGGCGTGCGCCCATGCGGCCGGCGCGGGGACCGGGATTGGTTCTCTTCTGCATCATCCACATTCCAGGCCGGCATTGGTCCGGCCGACGAGATCGGAATGCGGTTCTAACCCTGTTCGCCGAGCGTTTCGACGTAAGCCTTGCCGTACGGATAGAAATGCTCCTTCTGGCCCTGATCCCATTGCGCCTTGAAGCCGGGTGCCGTGATGTCCCAATCCGGACGGCAGGCCATGCTGACCGCTCTGAGATCCAGACGAAGCTCCTCGACGGTCGGGCGGCCGAAGAACCAGTAGCCGTTGTAGATCTTGTGAATGCGCAAGCCGGGCTCCAGCACGATGACATGGGGAATCATCGGATTGTGGAGGGGATCGGTGTACTCGGCGATGTCGAGATCCTTCTGGATGATCCGCCTGGGATCGGAGAGGAAAGGCCAGTGCGCGCCCGCGCCGCTGCGATACTCGTTAGTCTGGGTGATATTGTCGGTAGTGATCGTGACCAGCCGGCAATAGCCGACCTCCATCTCGCGATGGAGCTGCACCAGCCCCTCGGTCTGGCGGCGGTCCTTCGGACAGAAACCGCCGCGGCCGAGCACGACGATCATCGGATCAATGCCCTGCAGCTCAGAGAGCTTGCGGTGCTTGCCGGTGTGATCGCTGAGCTCGTAATCCGGGAAGCTTGCTCCCGGGACCATATCTGTTCGCATAGGACTCTCCGATGTCTAGAGATCGATCACGATGTCGCTTTGCGGCCGTGAGCAGCAGATCAGGACGTTTCCGTCCGCCGGTGCGTCGAGCGGATCGGGCTGATAGTTGACGTCGCCCGCAACGAGCCCACTCTCGCAGTTGTGGCAGACCCCCGTCCGGCACGACCAGCGCACGGGAACGTCGCAGGCTTCGGCCAGTTCGAGCAGGCTGGCGTAGGATGGTCCCCAGCAGACATTGAGGCCGCTGCGAGCAAAGGTCACCATGGGTCCTGGACCCGGTGCGCCGGCCGGCACATGCGCGGGCACTTTCTGTGAAGCCGCGATGCCGGGCGTCAGGGATGGCCCGGCGCCGAACAATTCGGTGTGGATGCGGTCGGGTGTGACGGCCAACGCGCGGAGGCCGGTCGTGAGGTCGCTCATGAACGTGGCTGGTCCGCAGAGATAGAAGTCGCCGTCTTGCGGCAAATTGAGTTGCCGGAGCAGGGGCGGATCCAGATGTCCGGCGCTGTCGAAATCGATATCGGGGCGATCGCCGGGATCGGGCGTGCTGTAGCAAACATGGCTGTGATGGTGAGGAAGCCTGCCCAGGAGTTCGCGCACCTCAGCGGCGAAGGCATGCTCGCGGCCGTTGCGGGTGCCGTGCAGCCACCAGACATCTCGCAGCGATGCTTCAGCAGCAAGAGCATGGAGCATCGCGAGAACCGGCGTCACGCCGATGCCGGCGCTCAGCAGGACAACAGGCCGCGTGCCTTGCTGCAGCGTAAAACTGCCGCGCGGCGCACCGAGTTGCACGATGTCGCCGGATTTGAGCTCGTCGGCGACGTATGCACTGGCGATGCCGTGGGCTTCACGTTTGATGCTGAGGCGATAGCACGCCGTATCCGAGGGACGCGACAGCGAATAGCTGCGCGTCATTGCAGGCGTGGCGGAAGGCCCGAGCCGCACGATGACGAACTGGCCGGGCAGGGCGACGGCGCCGGGATGTCCGTCTGCGGGTTCGAGGATCAGCGATGTCACGTCGTTGGTTTCGGCGATCTTCCGCGAGACGCGAAACGGCCGGAATCCGCGCCAGGCCGGAGGCGGGCTGGCGGCCGGGCCGAGCCCGGCATTTCCCGCGGCCGCACTTTCCGTGCTGCGCTGCTCGAGTAGTGCTGCGAAGGAATGACGCCAGCCGCCGCTCAGCGCCGGAATCCGCAGCGCGCGTTCGAGGCGCTCGCGCGGGTGAGGAGGCAGATAAAGCAGCGCGTTGATCTCGAACACGCTCATGCTTTCAGGCCCGCTCGCGACCTGAATGATCTCATCGCCGGCCTCGACGTCGCCTTCCTCGATCACACGGAAATAGAAGCCGGGCCGGCCGTGCTTGACCAGCAGCGCGGCCATGTCCGGCTCCTCCATGCGAATGCCGAGCCGATAGCAGGTGACGCGCGGCTGCGTCACCTCGAACAGGGCAGAGCCGATCCTGTAACGATCTCCGATGCAGACCTCGGTGTCGGCGAGGCCATCGACAGTAAAATTCTCGCCGAATTGACCGGGAACGAGGTTCGATCGACCGAGATGCTTTTGCCAGCAACGATAGGACTCGTCCTGATAGACGAACACGGCACGTTGCTCGCCGCCATGCCCCGCGGTATCCCCCTGGCCGTCGCCATCGATGTTGAGCCGCCGCACCTTGCGCGGACCCTCGACCGGCGCCTTCCAGATGCCAGTATGGACCGTCCTGCCTTGCCAGGCGACGTCGCGCGGCAGACCGACATTGACGGACAGCAAACGCGCCATGCCTGTTCCTCTGTGCGCCCGACGCTGCTCCGCAACTCCGGCGAATTCCGGATTGCTGCAGCGTCAATCTGCATCCTGGTCGGCTTTTTGGCGCGTTAGTCGTTGTTAGACGTTGCGAGGCGGCCTTGCCGCCGTCTGTCGGCGCTCCGATCTAGAGAGCAGAAACCGCAAGACGGGAGATTGCAATGGATGACCGGGCCAGGCTGGCGGTACTGCAGCGCCATTGGGACGCTTCGGATGCGAACGAGTTCGAGGCCGAGCATGACATCTACCGCGAGGACGCCGTGCTCGACTATCCGCAGTCCGGCGAGCGCATTCGGGGCCGCCGGAATATTCAGGAGAGCCGCTTCGTGCAGCCGAACAAGAAGCGCTTCACGGTCCGGCGGATCGTCGGCGGCCGTGATCTCTGGGTGA
This sequence comes from Bradyrhizobium sp. AZCC 2230, assembly GCF_036924495.1. NCBI lineage: Bacteria > Pseudomonadati > Pseudomonadota > Alphaproteobacteria > Hyphomicrobiales > Nitrobacteraceae > Bradyrhizobium > Bradyrhizobium sp. AZCC 2230. The sequence goes on from NZ_JAZHRS010000001.1 coordinate 159,443, forward strand.
GCGAGTTCGTCCTGACATATGACGGGGCGCCGTCCTACGTCGTCAGCATCATGGAATTCCGCGACGGATTGGTGGCGCACGAAACGCAATATTTCGGGGATCGGTTCGATCCGTCACCGACGCGTGCGCATCTCGTGGAGGTCGTGGGTTAGGAGCGACTCACGCTAGGAAGAAAGTGGGTGAGCCAAAGCTCTGAACCCGTCAAGGATTCTCACCCATTTTCATTCCAAGGCGGGTCGGCGCCTTGAACGCCGGTCCCAACTCGCAATGACGGCACGGACGGAACCGCGCTGCGGCGGCGGGTCGCACTGTTGTCGCCTTGATTCCGGCTCACCCGGCTTTATGTCTGGCGAGAACAAGAATCCGGGCCCCTCTGGCGAGGACGTCGACTGTGTCGGCAAAACCTCGCGATGTCGGATGACCTGTCCCGCGCGAATGCGATGGATCGGCCGATCGTCGGGCCTTCTGAAGTTCTCTCCGACCAAATCGTCCCCATCGCAGCTCCGCGCGGCCATTTCGCAAGATAAGGGAGCAACGATGTCTGACGCCAATACTTCCAATCCGATCGAACTCGAGATCACCGAACCGCGCAGCTTCAACGAGCAGGCCGCGGTGGCGCTGGTGATTGCGGGTGCGCTGGTCGCCGTGGCCGACCGGCGCGTGTCGCCGGTCGAGCGCGACGAGGTGATCCGCTTCATCAGGGACCGCGGATTGGCGCCGCATATCAGCGAAGAGCGCTTATTTTCGATGTTCGACGAGCTCGCCGAACGGCTCGAGGAGCCTGATTTCGCCAATGTGGTGATCGACACGCTGCGGCCGGTCGCGGACCTGCCGTTGTCGTCCCATCTCATCGAGCTGTCGGAGCGCGTTGCGGCTGCGGATGAGGACGTGCATCCGCACGAAGTGCAGGCGATCAAGCTGTTACGCCTGCTGACGCTGGTGCTGCCGCGCGCAAAGCCGGTCGGGCCGGCTGCGGTCAGCGCCTCCTTGAAGGCGTGAGCATGAGCGCAGCATCGGACGAGCAAAGGACGAACTCCAAGGGCGCCACCGGCCAACCAGCCGGCGGCGACCCGCGGCTCGACGCGCTCGTTCATCGGCTGCCGCCGCGTCTTGCCGGCACCGTCGACTATCTCCTGCAACCCTCCAGCCGCTGGGTCCGGATCCCCTCGGGCGCGCTGCTCGTGGTCGGTGGCGTGCTGTCCTTCCTGCCGGTGCTCGGCATCTGGATGCTGCCGCTCGGCCTCGCGCTGCTTGCCGAGGACGTGCCGGCGCTGCGTGCCTCCCGCTCAAAAGTCTTCGACTGGATCGAGCGCCGCAAGCCGCACTGGCTGGATCCGTCAGTTCCGAAAAATGATCAGTCATGATTGAATTCATCACCGCTGATGCGCTGACCGCGCTGCTCCAGGTCGTCCTGATCGACCTCGTGCTCGCCGGCGACAATGCCGTCGTCATCGGCCTCGCCGCGGCAGGCCTTCCGGCCGATCAGCGCCGCCGCGCCATCGTCGTCGGCATCGTGGCCGCGACCGCACTGCGTATCGTCTTTGCCGGCGTTGCGACCCAGCTCTTGCAAGTGATCGGCCTGCTGCTCGCCGGCGGCGTGCTGCTGCTGTGGGTGTGCTGGAAGATGTGGCGCGAGCTACGCGAGCAGGCCACGCATGCGAATGAGCTCGCGTTCAGCCATGCCGGTGGCGCGACCAGCGCGGCTGCGCCGCGGAAAACGTTCAAGCAGGCCGCGTTGCAGATCGTCGCTGCCGACGTGTCGATGTCGCTCGACAACGTGCTCGCGGTCGCGGGCGCGGCGCGCGAGCACCCCTACATCCTCGTCTTCGGCCTGGTTCTGTCAGTCGCGCTGATGGGCGTCGCCGCCGATCTGCTCGGCCGCGTGCTCCAGAAGCAGCGCTGGATCGCCTATGTCGGGCTCGCCATCATCGTCTACGTCGCCTTCGAGATGATCTATCGCGGCTCGCTCGAGCTCGCGCCTGTCATCGCAAGCCTCTAAGTCCTGCCCTCGCTTTCCCGCCTTCGTTTTCCCGGAGTGATCGATGTCGTCTGAACCCAAAGCACCTTCGGCTGAGCCCGCGCCGCGGCCGCAAATCGGCCCGTTCGCCCAGCTGATCTTCGGCTCGCGCTGGCTGCAGGTGCCGCTTTATGTCGGACTCATCGTCGCGCAGGCTGTCTATGTGCTGCTGTTCCTGAAAGAGCTCTGGCACCTCGTTGCGCACTCGTTCGACGCCAGCGAGCAGCAGATCATGCTGGTTGTGCTCGGATTGATCGACGTCGTCATGATCTCGAACCTGCTGGTGATGGTGATCGTCGGCGGTTACGAGACGTTCGTGTCCCGGTTGAACCTCAGTGGCCATCCCGACGAGCCGGAATGGCTCAGTCACGTGAATGCCAGCGTGCTCAAGATCAAGCTCGCGATGGCGATCATCGGCATCTCCTCGATCTCGCTGCTCAGAACCTTCATCGAGGCTGGCAATCTCGGCACCACGCGGAGCAATTTCACCGAGACCGGCGTGATGTGGCAGGTGCTGATACACCTGACCTTCATCATCTCGGCGATCGGCATCGCCTGGGTCGACCGCCTCAGCGAGAGCGGGCATCGCAAGGAGAACGGCCACGCCTGAATGCGTGGCCCGGCCTGATCAGAGACGCCGGCTCCGCGCCAGTGTCTCGGAGGGCGTCTCGCCGAACGCCAGTCTGTAACCGCGCGAAAAGTCGCCGAGGTGCCAGAAGCCGTTGCCAAGGGCTGCGGCCTTGACGCTGGCACCGGCGCCTCCGGTCATGAGCTGGATGCGGGTGGCCCACAGCCGCTTGAGACGCACATGATGATGCAGGCTGACGCCGTGCACCGCCTGCGTCGCGATCTGGAGCGTACGCGCGGATACGCCGAGCGCGGTGGCGAGGTCTTCGCTGTAGAGCGGCTTGCTGCCGAACAGCACGACGACCTCGTCGAGCCGCGCGATCAGCTTGCGGTGCTTGTCGAACGAACCGCGGCGGGGCGCGCGAGCCTCTGCCGGCACCAGGGCTGCGTCGAGGCCGGCGAGCAGCGTTTCCTGGATCGGGCGGTTGAGGGCCTCGAATTGCCGGGGATCGTCGCACGCTGAGGCCAGCGCGAACATCTCCAGAAAAATGGCGCGCAGGCGCGCCATCGGATCGTCCTGTGTGCGGACGTAGGCGAGGCCGGTATTGAAGTCCGCCCAGCCGCGATGCCGCATGTCCGAGTTGAAGCGTAGCATCACGTAGGTGTTGGGACGTTGCTCGATCGACTCGACGGGGGCCTTGCCGCGCATCACGGCGATCGTCGAATTGTTGACCTCGCAGCCGTTGGTGATGGAGTCAAAGGAGAGCGGGACAACGAGGCCGATGCCATTGTCCGTTCCGATCTCGGCTTCGTAGCGCCGTGCAAAGGCGCGCTGGAGCACGAACAGCCCGTTCTGGAGCGGCAGAATGGCGCGTGACAGCGAGAATTCGCGCGGGCGAAGCGGCGTGCTGGTGCCGAGGCCGAGCACCTCGTTGGCGCGAAACTCGCTGAAGTCCGAAAAGCGCTCGATGCCGAGGACTCGCGAAGGTTTCAGCCGACGTACCGGCATCTTGGGATCCTAGCAGGAGCAGGGTGGGGCGGGCTGCATCCGTCAGAGGTATCAGATGGCCGACCATCGGCCCTATTCCGGGAAACTACTGCGGCGCTTCATCACGCGACGTGCGGATAGGCCGCGTTCTCCCGCCGTTCGCGCTCGCCGAGCTCACGCACCAGCTCTTGAAGAAAGGACTCGGTGAAGGCGGGCAGGGTGCGCTCGGCGCGGACATAGATGCCGAGATCCGACCAAACCGGGCTGCCGGCATTGTCGAGCGGAAGGAACACCAGCTGTGCGTCGCGCGACAGCCGGCCAACGCCGAGCTGGGTCTGGAAGGCGACGCCGACGCCGCGTGCGGCAAGCTCGCGCATCAGGTCGATCGAGTTGGCTTGAATCGCAGGCTCAGGCGTCTCGGAGAGCTGCGCGATCAAGGGCTGGAGCAGATGGTAGATCGACAGCTCCGGCAGCGCCTGGATGACGGGGAAGGCGAGGCATTGCTCCAGCGTGACCGTCTTGCGGCGGGCCAGCGGATGCTCGCGCGCAACCAGCGCCCCAAGGCGAAACCGCTTCAACGCGACCTGTCGCAGGTCGGGCGGATGCCTGAGCGCGATGGCGATGCCGATATCGGCCTCGCCCCGGCGCAGGGCTTCGAGCACGTCGGACGATCCCATCACTTCTGTGGTGAAGCTGACGCGCCGGGCACGGGTCCGGTGCGAGGCGATCAGGTCCGGCAACACCGACTCGGTGAGGGATTCGATGCAGGCGATGCTGACAGTGCCGTGCCAGACGCCGGACAGGGACGCCACGTCCGAGCGGAAGCGGTCGAGGTCCTGGAGCACGTTCATGACGTGGCGGGCGAGCATCTCGCCGACCGTCGTCAGGGTCAGGCCGCGCGCATTCCGCTCGAACAAAGGTGATCCAACCTCCTGTTCAAGCTTGAGAATTTGGCGACTGACCGCGGATGACGCTACGTTGAGGACGCGCGCTGCGGCGCGGATCGAGCCGGTGCGGCGGACGGCATGGAAGTACTGGATGGACGGTGAGTGAAAGCGCATGGGACCCCCGGCGCCACTATAGCCGTTGCCGAAACGGCAGCAACATGTGCGAAATTCTCTGCCTTTTGAGAGCGCTGGTTTCACCCTAGTGTCATATGCCGACGGGCCTGCCGGGCCCGCGCGGCGACGCGCCCGCAACGATGCGGCAGGGGATTTTGGGGTGAACGAGATGATCGCTGGCGAGCTGGAGCACGGGCGGGACGCGCGTCTCGTCGACCGCCGCCGCGCCGCTGCCTATGTCGGCGTGACCGCCGGCCGCTTCGAGCAACTGGTGCGCGACAATGTCGTGCCGCCGCCGGTCATGGTCGACAACAAGCGGCGCTGGCCGATCGCGTTGCTCGACGACGCCAGGGAAGCGGTCGGCAGCAGCCTGCCGTCGCTGCCGGCGGCGACGGCGGAAGTCGAGACGCGTCCCTGCGATCGCGATAGCGCGCCGTCCTCGCGCGAGCTGCCCGATCAGGCCTGGTTCGAGCAGCGCGCAAGCTTCGTGCAGCGCGTCCGCCGCTCGCTGCTCTCGGGCAACGAGATCCGCCTGCTGCGCGAGTTCAAGCTGCTCAGGCAGAACCAGATCAGCATGTACGGTTACTATGGCAGCTTCGAAGCGCTGATGGTGCGCGGCTACATCGTCGAGACCGACCGCAAGCCGCCATCGAGCCGTCCGCTGGTGACCTATCGCCTGACCGTGCCGGGCGAGCAGGTGATCGCGGCGCTGAAGGACGACTAGCCGGCGCGCTCGATCATCAGGTCAAGCCCGAGGCGAGCGAGCATGCGCTGGAAATCAGCGAGATCGTAGCCTTCGCGTTCGGACACCAGAGTCCGAAAAGCGCCGGAGCCGCTCGTCGCGTAGGGCGCGACCGCTTCGACGACGTCGTCGGCCGGATCGAGAAAACGCAGGCCCGGCCCGGCCTGTTCGAAGTAGCGTAACAGCCATGGCAGATGCGTGGACGACAACGTCGCGACATCCGTGTCCGGATGCAGTGTCTCGAGCTTGGCCCGCACGGCAGTCAAGGTTCGATCCGGGTCGGTCAGGAACGCGCCGTTCTCGACCAGTTCGACGAGATCCGACGCGCTGACGAGATCGACGTTGCTTTGGCCCTCGGATTCGCGCTCGACATAGCTGCGGATTTCAGAGCTCGAGATCAATGACGCCACGCCCATGACGGCGATCCGCTTGCTGACGGATGTCTCCAGCGCGCGCCGAACGGGGGGAAATACGCCGATGATCGGCGTCCCGGTCCAGCCTTTGAGATCGTCGAGGACCATGACCGAAGGCGCGTTGGAGGCGATGACGATGGCTGGCGGGTTGAAACTCTCCAGGCGCTCGATCGTGCTTCGCATCACAGCGAGCAGCTCGATCCTGCCTTTGCCGCCATAGGGAAAACTGGCGCGGTCGGCGAAGTAGAGCACATCCTGGCCGGGGAAACGGTCAGCAATCTTGCGGGCGATGGCGTAGCTGCCGATCCCGGCATCGAAGACCGCGATCGGTCGGTTCAGAGTGACATTGTTCACGATGCAGCACGCCAAGCTTATGAAGGACCGGACGTCTCTGCATCAGCCAGGCGTTGATGTAAACCCACACCGAGTTGCAGATTATGTCGCTTCAAAATTTCAAAAAAAACGGTCGGGCCGGCCATGGCTGCGGATTCGATCAATTCCAGAAAAAGCGGCTGGACGCAGCTGGACTTTATCGATATATCGTGACGGATATAGCGAGGTGCGTTCCGGGACCGGCGATGGAAATCAAGGTGAGGCAGCTCACGACCTGCGAGGTGGCGTCCGACGGCGGTGCGATCTCGCTGGGCTTCGAGGATGTGGCGGGCAATCCCGCTGCGGTCAGCGTCTCGCTCAACCAGGTCGGCGCCCTCATCATGACGCTGCCCGGACTGCTCGAGGCGGCGCTGAAGGCGCGCTACGGCGACCAGAGCCTGCGCTATGCCTATCCCCTGGCGTCCTGGGTGCTGGAACAATCGACCGACACGACCCAGCGCATCATCACGCTGGAAACCGAGGACGGCTTCAAGGTCCGTTTCTCGATCCCGAAGGACGAACAGAGCCTGCTGGGTGAAGCGCTGACCCAGCCGATGCCGGAAATATCGGTGCGGCCGAACTAGGGTTCGCTCACCTGGAAGAGTGGTTGTTCTGCGAGCCTGCTCGTCAGTGCGCGCAGCCCGGGCATATGAACATCGGTATCGATGCCGCGTGCACGCGCGAGCCGTTCCGTGACGACGGCGGTCACATCGGGCTGGGTGAGACGCTCGAGCAGCAGATATGGCTGCTTCGGCTTTATCATGGCTTCGATCGCGTTGAGCGCATTGGCGGCCTGAGCCATGCAGTCGTCGATCCACGGCCGATGCACCTTCTCCGGCGGGCGGTGGTTCCCCTCGTAGGCTGCGTGAAGGCACTTCTCGCACGCGCCCATCATCATGGCAGTGACCTTCAGCACGGCGCGGCGGTTGGCGCCCTCGCGCGGCGTGAGCGGCTGGTCGCCACCGTAGGCTTCATCGAGGTGATCAATGATTGCGTCGCTGTCGATCAACGTCTCGCCGCTATCGAGCACAAGCGCGGGAATGCGGCCAAGCGGATTGCTGGCCCTGACCTCTGCGCGGTCGCCGAAGCCGGACAACGCGCGCTGCTCAAACGGCACGCCGTAGATATTGAGCGTGATCGCGACGCGTCGCGTAAACGGTGAGCGATTGACTCCGATCAGCAGCATTGCGCGTTCCCGACCATCCGGTCACGATTTGCGGGAACGGGCGATGTCGCTCTTGAGCGCTTCCAGATCCTTGTGCACCGCGCGTGCGGCGTCGCGCTCGATCTTCCGGTAGCGCGCAACCAGCTTTTCGCCGAACGGCGTCAGCATGGCGCCGCCGCCGTTCTTGCCGCCGGCCTGCGGTTCGACCGCGGGATGTCCGCAGATCCGGTTGATCTCGTCCACGAGATCCCAGGCGCGCTTGTACGACATGTCCATGGCGCGGCCGGCCCCGGAGATCGACCCTTGCTCGCGGATCTGCTCCAGAAGCTCGATCTTGCCGGGCCCGATGCGATCCTCGCGGTCGAGGTCGATGCGAAGGCTCAGCTGGGGCAGGGATTTGGCGCTCGCGCGCGACATGACCAGCTCTCTTGAATGACTCTAAACAGAGAGTGCCACTCTTGCCCGCGGCGGACAAGGTGAGGGCGCCGGATTTCCCAGAAGATGGATCTTCGTCGAGGTCTGCAGAGCACGGGCTTCAGCCCGTGCTCTTGATGGCTGCAGCTTACTCCGCGGGGCTTCCGACCACCGCGCCCTGGCTGACATCCTCGCGGGCGAGGATCATCAGGAGACCGACGATGACGAGTTCGACAACCGCGAAAGCGATGAAGGCGCCGGTGAACGAGCCTCCAGAGACGTTGATAATTGCCCCCATCATCCAGGGAGCCACGAAAGCCGAGAAGATGCCAAACACCTCGGCGTATCCGATCGCGGCCGGTGCGAGCGCGTCGGAGTATTTTTCGCTGAGCAGGGAGAAGATCGCGCCGCCGCCGAGCAGTGCGATGCCGCTGAGCGCTGCAAACAGCACCAGCATCGGAAACGACATCGGAGTGACCACGCTCCACAGGAACATCAGCGCGGTCAGGAAAGCGAGACATGCGGTGAGCTTGATCATGAAGGGCTTGCCGAGCCGATCGGACATGTAGCCGCCAATCACCAGGAACAGCACCTGCGACAGCCCCATCACGGTGCCGATGACTGCGCCGGCTTCCGGAGGCATGTGCTGTACGGTGATGAAGGCCGGCACCACCCAGGTGGCGGTACCGGCGATTGCGAAGGTGCAGGCTACGATGCCGAAGCCGCCGACCGCGATCCATTTCGAGCGGAATATTTCACCGAGCGGCAGATACTCCTGTGGTGTTTCGTTGCCCCAGGTGAAGCCGTCGAGGCCGAGCTCGCGCGGACTGTTGCGGACGACGAGCACATCGACAGCCGCGACGAGCAGCGTGCCGATTGCCAGCACGGCGAAGAAGGTTCGCCAACCCGTCGCGATCGTCAGGGGGATGCCGAGCGCGAAATCCATGGTGATGGCGAGGCTGTAGGCGGCGAGGATGATGCCGACCACCGAGCCACGCCGACTTTGTGGAAACCAACCGAAGATCAACTTCATGTTGCCGATGAAGATGCCAGCGTCAAAGAAGCCGATCACGAGTCGAAGTATCACGAGCTGCGTGTAACTCTGCACGAACACCTGAAGCACCATGCCGATTCCGGTGCCCGCAAGCCCGATCAGCAGCATGTTGCGCGCCGTCATCGACCGGCTGACCGGCGACCACACCACCATGCCGATGCCGTAGGTCAGCGCAAAGATGCCTTGTGCAAGCCCGGCCTCGGCGGGATTGAGCTTGAGGCTCTCGGAGACGAAAGGCAGTACGGCCGCGAAGGCATACCAGTCCGCGGCGAGAAATATCTCGCAGAGGATGGCGAGCGCCAGCATGCCTTTTTGCCACCGGGCTATCCGACGGCGGTCGCTCTCGGAGATGGTCGTCCAAGTTGTTGTCAGCATGGTCATCATCGGTTCTCGCGGTTTGCGTGTTGGTGGAATCGGCGCGGCGTCAGGCCGGCGGCGGCAGGAAGTTCACCTCGTGCTCGGCGGCACGTCGCACCACCTCTTGCGGATCGGGGAGATTGTGGATGCGTTCAAACAGCTCTTTCAGCGACCGCGTCGGTGCGACCCAGAACAGGCTGGCGGCGGTTTCGCCCGACTTGTTGAAGATGCCGTGGGGGATCCCCTTGGGCATGCGCACGAGGTCGCCGGCCTTGGCGACCAGGTCCTTGCCGTCGAGCCAGAGGTCGTAGCGGCCGCTCAGCACATAGATGAATTCATCCTGGGTCGGATGGATGTGCGGCGGCACGAAGGTGCCGTCCGGAAATACGGCATGCCAGGCCATCGACGCCTCGGAATGCTGTTTCAATGTGTAGGTCTGGCCCAGAATGTTCCAGACGACGTTGCCGAAGCCTTCTTTGGCAGGGGTCACGCCCGGAGGCATCTCGATCATGGTGGTGTCCTCTGTTGTGTGCGGGATCAATCGGCGAGAAAGTCGGTGACGTGGTGTGCGGAAGACGGCGTTTCCTCGAACACGAGATGACCGGTCGCCGGCACCAGCATCACGCGTGCGTCGGGAAGTCCCGCTTTCCAGGCCTCGGCCTGGGCGGTCGGGCGCAGGCGATCGGCGGCACCCCACAGCACCAGCGTCGGCATCGCGATCCGATGCAGCCAGTGCGCGAGTTTGGGATTGCCCTGCGGTTCGCTGCGGATCAGCTTGGCAAAGCCAGTGACCTCGCGCCCGAGGCGGGCGTCGAAAGCCGGGTCGGGCGCCTTGGGAAAGTAGCGGAGTGCCGCGGCCGGATCGTGCGCGAGATAGGCGGGCAATTCCTGCGGTGCGATCTCGAACAATCCGGGCGCTGGCGCGCTTCCGACCGCAAGACCGGCAGGCGCAACCAGCACCAGCTTGCGCACCCGATGCGGCTGACGGATCGTGAACTCCGCGGCAAGCCATCCGCCGAGCGAGAACCCGACAAGGTCGAATTGCTCAAGGCCAAGCTTGTCGAACAGATCCATGTAGTGAAGGACGTGATCCTCGACGGTGTCGATCGTTGCGGCGTCGCCGGAATCGCCGAAGCCCGCATGATAGGGGATGATGACTGTGTGCCGCTTCGCCCAATCGCGCGCCATCTCGAAGCCGGTGAAGGTGCCGGTGCCGTGCAGGAACACGAGTGCCGGGCCGCTTCCGATGCTGTGGACGACGGTGCGCACGCCGTTGATCGCATATTCCGCGCGCGAGAAGCCGGTGAGATCGGGCGAAGGTTTGGGGGTATCAAGCATATTTGTCTCCGGTTGAATTCGGCGGGGCCGGGCGTTCGTGGGTCATGCGGCGGCTGCCTGGCGACCACCGAGAAGCGAGGCGAATTGTTCGACGGCGTTGGCGATCCGCGCGGCCGTCATTGGTGCGAGCGGTTCGCCGGGTGCGATCTCGGCGCTGCTGGCGTAGATCGCCGTCGAAACGGTGCAGGCTTCGAAGAAGCCGAACAGCGGGCGGAGCTGGTGCTCGACCACCAGCGAGTGGCGCAGGCCGCCGCCGACGGCGGTCAGCAGCACCGGGCGGTTGCGCAGCACGCTGGGTTCGATCAGGTCGAAGACGTGCTTGAACAATCCGGGATACGACCCCTGGAACACCGGGCACCCGATCACGAGGCCGTCGGCCTGTTCGATGGCCTCGACGACGGCGCGCGCGTTGTCATCGAGTGCGTTCCGGGTGAAGCCGGCGATGCCGCAACCGGCATCGACAAGATCGAGGACCGTGGTCTTCAGTCCATGCTGTGCCTGAAGGTCGGCGGCGACGGCTTCCACCAGAATGCGCGACTTCGCAGGCCGCCAGCTATTGCCGCAGAAGCCAACGATGCGGGATGTCCTCACCTCGACGCCCTCATTGTCCGATCGCTTGCTCAGCCCGTGACCCCGAAGACCGTCCATTGCGCGCCAGGGCCGGGGAGGCCGAGCAGCGCGCGGCCGCACTCTTCGACGATCTGGTCGGCCATCAGGATGTGCTGCGTGCCCGAATGGATGTCGCGATAGAACCGCTGCATCGGCGTGTTGTGCAGCGAGGCGCCGCGGGCGGCGCGATGTGCGAAGGTGGCGACATCAGACAGAACGTCGTGGACGTGGCGCAGCGACAGCTTGATCATCGTCATCTGCTCCAGCGACGGAGATTCACCGCTGGCGCAGGTCTCCGAGACGTCCTTCCAGGTTTCGTGGACCAACGCACGCGCTGCGCGGAAACGCGCTTCAGCCTGCGCGAACTGGAACTTGAAGCTCGCGCTGTCGCGCGACTTGCCGAATGGATCCTGGCGCTGGACGATCACCTTGACGAGTTCGTCGAGCATGCGGCGGCCGACACCGACGGCCCAGGCGGAATGCGCCCAGGCGCTGTAGCCTGCCAGCCCCAGCGCACCCTGCACGCCACCTCGGCGCGGCGCGCCAATGTCAAAATCGTAGGTCATGTGCGTGGGTACGAACAGCTCGTCGCCCTCGCTCAAAGTGTAGTCGAAGCTTCCGGTCGCGCGCAGGCCAAGCACGTCCCAATTGCCCATCAACTTGATGGTCGCGCGCGGATGGTGCGTGACCACGATCTTGGGCTGGCCGTTGGGACCGAAGACCATGTCCTTGCCGGATGCGTCGGTGACGAAGCAGCCGGAATGGACCCATTCGGCGTGCTGAATACCGCTGCCATACGCCCAGTTGCCGCGGATCATGTAGCCGCCATCGACCGGTCGGGCGAAGCCGCGCGGCACGCCGTTGCCGGCAATCGTGATGTCGGGCCCGCCCGCGAAGACCTTCTTGATGCCCTCGTCCTCGATGTAGATGGCGAGCGTCGTGCCTTCCATGTTGTTGCCGATGACGCACCAGCCGGCCGAGGCGTGCGTGTAAGCAAGCCGCTCGATCACCGTCATGGCGTCGTAAGGCAGAAGCTCGGCGCCGCCGACCTCCCGGGGGAATAGCATGGTGTAGATGCCGGCCTTGCGCAGCGCTGCCACGACATCGTCAGTCAGATAGCCCTGTGCCTCGGCCTCCGCAGCCCTGGATTCGACCAGCGGCAGCAGCGCGTCGAGGCGCGCATGGAACTCGGCCACCGTCGGGGTCGCGGAAGGTTTGACTGCGAGTTGCACGGAAGGACTCATGGTTGGCGTCTCCAGGTCGGTCTGTTGTTTCTTCGCGCGGACGCGAAGATCTGGGGCGGACAGGACGGTCGCGGGCAAGACTTCGCCCACGCGCGCCAATGTCAGTTGGTGCGCGCGACGATCGGCTCGCGTTGGTGTCGAGATGTCCCTGCCGGAACCGCGCGTCGTGACGCGATCCCGATAACTGGGATGCTAGAGATGAGGCGGCCAAACCAGCAATCCCCCATCATGGGGGGATCGGCCATTGTGCTCTGCCGCAAAGCTGGGCCGGGAGAGCAGCGCGTTGCCGCTTCTTTTCGCTTGACCAAAGATCAGGCAAGGCAGAAATTTTAAGCCTATAACAATCGGCAATGGCGTGCGTGTGCCCGAGAGCACCGCGCGTTCTCGCGAGGAGTGGCGGTGAGGGCCGAGCACGAGCATTTGGATGGTCTGCCTGAGCGCCAGCTCGCGGATCGGCTGATGTCCATCGCCGAGAGCAGCTCGGTGCGTGCGCTTGGCGTCGCCTGCTGCTCGGCGATCACGGAATTGACGGGATCGCCGACTGTCGGCCTCTATCTGCTCGACGGGCTCGAACCGGAACTGGTCTACAGCCGCCACGTCGCGGAAGGCCTGCTCGACAATTACAGAGCCGGCTTCTGGAAGCATGACCCCGTGCTCGACTGCATCATGACCCGAGGCCGCGCGGTCGACGGCGAAACCGTGATCGGTCCACAGCAATGGCGGCACAGTCCGTCCTTCGAGATGCTGCACGAGTGGGGTTTCGCATACAACATGGGCGGGCCATTGTGGTGCGGGCAGAAGATCGTCGGCGTGCTGTTTACCGCGACGACCGACACGAACGCGCCTTACACGATGCGGTCACGGCAGCGCATGGAGATGCTGTGTCGGGCCGGCTCGCTGGCTTTGACCAACATGACAAACGCAGGCGCGGTCGACGCCCATCGTGCCGCGACCGGGGTCCGTGAGCCGGCCGCGACGCTCTCGCTTCCGCCAAGGTCGGCGGACGTCGCCATCCGGGTCTGCCGCGGCCAGACCAACAAGGAGATCGCCCGCGAGATGGGGATTTCCGATCAGACGGTGAAGGAGCACGTCGCCAATTTGTGCCGACGCTTCGGCGTCCACAACCGCACCGAGCTCGCGGCCTGCCTGCTGAGCCCGGGCGCCCGGCAATAACCTGTCGCGCGGCATCATCGTGCGGAGTGCATCTCCAGGAAGGCCTTTACGCCGGAGACTTCACCCGTATCGGACAGGGTGTAGCCGGGCAGGGCAGCGACCGCCGCCTGAAAATCGTGACTGCGGAGAATGTCGAGGATGCGTCGCATCGGCTCCGTCTCCAGGAACGCGCGTTTGCAGACGAAGAAATAATCCTCGGTGAGAACCCGGATGAAATCGAGGCCAAACTGGCGGGCGGCAGCCTCGACGCCGAAGGTGACATCGGCCATGCCGCTCGCGACGTAGGCTGCGACCGCGGCATGGGTGAACTCGATCTGCTGCGCGCCGTTGATCCTGCTCTGGTCGACACCTTGTGCGGCCAGCAGGCGGTCGAACAGGAGGCGTGTGCCGGAATCGTGATCGCGGTTGACGAAGCGCACCTTCGGTTCGGTCAAATCGCGAAGCGAAGCGATCCGCAACGGATTGCCGCGCGCGACCATCAGCCCCATTTCGCGTGTGACGAAATTGATGACGCGGTCCTCGCGCGGGTCGAGCCATTCGCGGGCCGCGTTGATACCCTGGGCGCGCAGCTCACCGCGCGGCAGATGCAGGCCGGAGAGGTCGCAGGCGCCTTGCGCCAGCGAGACCAGCGAATGCTGGTTGCTGACATAGCGCAGATCGACGCCGATGCCCGGCTCGCGATCGAGGAATTCGCGCAGCTTCGCCACCGCAAAGCCGTGGCTGGCATGGACGCGGATCACGGAAGGCCGTTGTTCGAGGAACGGCTTGATCTCGCTCGCGAGCTCCTGTGCCAAGTTTTCGAGCTGCGGTCCGAGCCGGGCCTGCATGCGCTCGCCGGCCCACACCAGCCGCTCGCCGAATGGCGTGAGTTTCGAGCCCTTGCCGCGCTGGGTTTCGACCAGCGGCGTTCCGAAGAACTCCGACCATTGCTCGATCAGATTCCAGACATGCCGGTAGGACAGCTGCGCGTCGATGGCTGCGCTCGTGATCTTCCCGGTCTTCCGGATCTCGTTGAGCACGCCGATCATGATGACGGCGGTGCGCGGACTGCCTTCATGGCGAAACCGCCAGACAGCTTCGATCTCGATCTGAAGCATAGGTATCCTTATGAAATGAACTTCATATACGGGGCGTCCATCGGCACACCATATCATATTTACTCCGGCCAATATGCGCCTAATCTGGTATACCAGAACAGGAGGAAATATGATGTCCGTTGCATATGACTTTGCGCACTCGCCGGCCACCGAGTTCATGTCCCGGCCGCAGCATCTGCTCATCGACGGCCGCCGCGTGCCCGCGAGCTCCGGCCGCACCTTCAAATCGCTCAATCCCGCCACCGGGCAGGTCATCGCCACCGTCGCCGAGGGCAACGAGGCCGATGTCGAGCATGCCGTGGCCGCCGCCCGCCGCGCGTTCGAAGGTCCCTGGCGCACGATGCGGGCTTCCGAGCGCGGCCAGATCCTGCTGCGCTGGGCGGACCTGCTCAAGCAGCACTCGGAAGAAATCATCGAGCTCGAGTCGATCGACGCCGGCAAGCCGATTTCCGCGACGGCGCGCCAGGATTTTCCGGCCGCTGTCGACACGCTGATCTATTACGCCGGCTGGGCCGACAAGATCAGCGGTGACGTCGTGCCGGTGCGCGACGATGCGCTAACCTACACCGTACGTGAGCCGGTCGGCGTGGTCGCGGCGATCGTGCCGTGGAATTTCCCGTTGATGATCGGCATGTGGAAGCTGGCGCCGGCGCTAGCCTGCGGCTGCACCATCGTGATGAAGCCGGCCGAGCTGACCTCGCTGTCGGCGCTGCGCATCGCCGAGCTCGCGCTCGAAGCGGGCTTGCCGGCGGGCGTCTTCAACGTTGTCACCGGTCCCGGACGTGTCGTCGGCGATGCGCTGGTCAATCACCCCGATGTCGACAAGGTCACCTTTACCGGCTCCCCCGGCGTTGGCCGCGGAATCATGAAGGGCGCTGCGAGCAACTTCAAGCGCGTCTCGCTCGAGCTCGGCGGCAAATCGGCCAACGTCATTTTCGACGATGCCGATCTTGAAGCGGCCTCCAAGGCTGCCGCCTCCGGCATCTTCTTCAATGCCGGCCAGGTGTGCTCGGCCGGCTCCCGCGTGCTGGTACAGGAGAAGGCGTATGACGAAGTCGTCGAGCGTCTCGCCGCGCGCGCGAAGTCGATCAGAATCGGCGATCCGCTCGATCGCAAGACGGCGCTTGGTCCTGTCATCTCCGAGAAGCAGATGAAGTCGATCCTCGACTATGTCGATATCGGACAGAAGGAGGGTGCGACCCTCGTCACCGGTGGCGAGAAGGTCGGCGATCGCGGCTATTTCATCAGCCCCGCGGTGTTCGCAGATGTCGCTCACGAGATGCGGATCTCGCAGGAGGAAATCTTCGGCCCTGTCGTCAGCGTCATCAAGTTCAGGGACGAAGCCGATGCTTTACGGATCGCTAACGGCACGGCCTACAGCCTCGCCGCGGGCGTCTGGAGCCGCGACATCGGCAAGCTGCAACGCTTCGCCAAGCGGGCGCGCGCCGGCACGGTCTGGATGAACACCTATGGCTACACCGACGTGCGCCTGCCCTGGGGCGGCGAGCGCGACTCCGGCCTCGGCCGCGAGCACGGCACCGCAGCGCTCGACAATTTCACCGAGCCCAAGGCTGTCTGGATGAATTTGGCCGTCTGATACCTCCCGAGCGGCCAATCCTGGAGCCCGCCTGATCCGCCCGGTCAGGCGGGCTCTCTTTTGCAAGATCTATAAAATTGTCTGCAAGCCACTCACCGGCAGCAAACCCTTCGGACAAGAACCGAAGCCGCTTAAACCTCCGCTTTGGAACCGACATGCATCCTGCTCGCAAAAGGGTGGGCATCAGCATGTCAATTCTCAAGGAGATCGTCGCTGCGGTCGCGGGAGTCTACGCGCTCCTGTTCATCTGCGACGCATTGTTCGGCGTCGGCGAGGCGCGCTTCGATGATTCCTATTACAGCGCCAGCTTCTACGCGCCCAAGCCGAAGGAATTCCGCTTTGCCAGCGACACGCCGCCGGCGACCCGCGTCAGCGAGGCCTTCGCGCAGTTCTCGGCGACTGAGGCCAAGCCGAACAAGCGCTACTCGTCGCTGACGACGATCATTCGCTAAACGCGCTGGGTTGCGTGGTCGCCGGGATGCTGTCCTGCGCGTTGCGGGATCAGCAGCAGGCAGACCACCATGAACGCTGCGATCACGGCCGAGGCCAGTGGCCGGCTCAGGGCAAGTCCGCCGTGGTCGAGTGGCTTGTCGAGGAAGTCGCCGACGGTCGCGCCCAGCGGTCGCGTCAGGATGAAGGCGGCCCAGAACAGCGTGACGCGTGAGACCCGGGTCCAGAAGTAGAGTGCGGCGATCACGGCCAATCCCGCTGCGAAGATCAGCGCGCCGCCGCGATAGCCCATGTCGCCGGTATCTGCGATCCAGTCGCCAAGCGCGGTACCGAGTGTTTGCGAGAAGGTGATCGCACCCCAATAGAAGGCCTCGACCCGCGGCGTGCTGACGCTGTTGACCGAGATCGTTCCTTCAGTGCGATACCAGAGGCCGAGCACCAGCACGAGGCAGGTGAGGAGGAGCGTCGAGCCGCCGGTGTATCCAATGCCAAGGGAACGGTCGGCGAAGTCGGCCATCGTGGTGCCGAAGGTGGTCGAGGCCACGATGGTCGCCCAGTACAGCGTTGGATTGAACTTGCGCGCGCGGATTTGTGCGGCGACCAGGACGATCATTGCCGCCAGGAACAGGAACGTGCCGGCGAGATAGCCCCAGTTCAGCGTCATCGTGACGGTGTCGCCACCAGTCTCGCCCAGCGTCGTGGCGGCGATCTTGATGATCCAGAAGCCGAGCGTGACTTCCGGGACCTTGCTTTCGCTGACGAGGTCGCTCTTTGCGTAATCTTGCATGATGTCCTCGTTGCTGCCTCAGGCCTTCGCGACGCTATCCATGATCGCGAGCAAATCGGTGATCGCCTGCTTGCATTTTGCGGCATCCGGCGTGCCCGCGCGCAACGCCTCCAGCGCGCGGTCGATTGCCTTGTCGACCGTGTGCCAGTCGGCCGCCGCGCGCGGCTTCAATCCGGCTTCGGCCTCATCCCATTTGGTCTCGAGGTCCTTGATCCTCGTCCTGGCGCCGGGCAGGTCGCCCTTGTCGACCAGCGCGGCGACATCGACGACAATGCTGCGGAATGGTGTGAGGTCGCCGAGCTTTGCGGTCGCGGCCTCCGCAAGCGGCACGAAGGTGATGTGCTGGCTTGCATGCATGTTGGGTTCGCCGGAGAAGGTCGTCACGAGGCAAACGGCAAGGGCGGGGATGAGTTTCATCGGTCTCTCCTGGTGTGGCTCCTGCGTCCCTGCAGGATGCGTTGAAGCTGTGGTTGAAGTTATTGCGCCGGATCTGCGCGGCGCCTGCCGTCGCCCTCAAAAGTCACCCAGGCGACGAGGCCGACGATCACGGTCAGGAAGACGATGCTGGTCTGGATCGTGCCGAGGCCCATTCCGCCATACTCGCGCGACTGCGACAGCAGATCGCCGAGTGAGGCGCCGAGCGGGCGGGTGAGGATGTAGGCGAGCCAGAAGGTCAGGACGGGATTTGCGCCGAAATTATAGGCCGTCATCACCGCAGCGATCAGCATACCAAAGGCCGCGACGCCGAGCTGGAAGCCGAGACCGAGTGCTTCGGTGGCGAGATCGCCTGCGGCCGTGCCGAGCGCGAAGGTGAACAGGATCGCCGTCCAGTAGAACAGCTCGCGCCGTGTTGTGACGATGCTGCGGATCGACAGCGTGCGCTCGACGCCGTACCAGACCGCGAAGGTCACCGCGAGCGCGCAAGCGAACGCGGCCGTGCTGACATAGAGGCTGATCTCGAGCTTGTCGGTCAGGAGATCCGTGAGCTGTGTGCCGACGATGCTGACGAGAACGACAGTGAGCCAATAGACCCAGGGCACATAGACCTGGCGGCTCAGTTGCGTGAGGAGTGCGGCAATCAGCAGACCGGTCATGCAGATCGCGGTCACGCTCGCGCCGAGGCCGACATGCACCGCAAGATAGTCGGCGCCGGTCTCGCCGACCGTGGTCGAAAGGATCTTGATGACCCAGAAGATCGCGGTGACCTCCGGAACCTTGTTCAGCATCTGCCTTGCGCCAAAGCCTGAATATTGCGACATGCCCAAATCTCCCAACGCCGAAACGATGTCGGACCGTCGCGCAGGCGACTTAGGCCCGGCTTAGCGATTGGAAATTTCCAGGCAGGGCGGTCTTCGCCGCAATTTGGGCCAGCTGGGGCTCCCTAACTCTGCGCTAAGTCGGGACCACCATGATTTTGACGGTCGAATGGCCGGCAGTTGTAGGGATCGCGCTTTGCGAGTGTTGCTGATTGAGGACGACAGGATGGTCGGAGCGGCCGTCGAGCAGGCGCTGAAGGATGCCGCCTATGCCGTCGACTGGGTCAGAGACGGCGAGACCGCGCTGCTTGCCGTGGCAAGTGAATCCTACGAGGTGCTGCTGCTCGATCTCGGTCTGCCGAACACCGATGGCCGCGATATCTTGCGGCGCTTGCGTGCTGACGGCCGCAAGTTTCCTATCATCATCGTGACCGCCCGCGATGCGCTCGACGACAGGATCGAGGGGCTTGATCTCGGCGCGGACGACTACCTGGTCAAGCCGTTCGAGATCCGCGAGCTGCTGGCGCGGATGCGCGCCGTGACGCGCCGCGAAGGCAGCGGTGCGCCTGCCGTGCTTGGCAACGGCAGGCTCAGTCTCGATCCTGCGACCCGCGAGGCCTCGCTGTATGGCCAGACGTCCATTCTGACTGCGCGCGAGTTCGCGCTGCTCCAGGCCTTGCTGACGCGGCCCGGGACCATCCTGTCGCGGAGCGAACTCGAGCGGCAGCTTTACGGCTGGAACGAGGAGGTCGAAAGCAATGCGGTCGAATTCCTGATCCACACCATCAGAAAGAAGCTCGGCACGGAGGCGATCCGTAACGTGCGCGGCATGGGATGGATGGTGGATCGCGCGCCATGATCAAGTCGCTGCGCGGCCGGCTGTTCATCAGCTTGACGACGGTTGTCGTGTTGACTGGCCTTGTGGGAGGCGTGTTTGCGCACCGGTGGGCATTCGACGAAGCCATCGAGACGCAAGACTCCGTCCTGATCCAGATCGCGGGTCTCGTTCAGAGCGGTGGTCTCACGGGAACTCAGGACCTCCATGGGGTCGATGAGGACGCCGAAGTCTGGCTAATGGAATTGGGCAAGACGCCACAAGGCACGCCCGAGGAGCGCCAGTTGTGGCGGCTTCAGGACGGGATGCGGGACGCAACGCGCAAGGGAAGGCCGGTTCGCGTGGTGCTGCGGACGCGGTCCGACGGCAGCCGCTTTGCGGTGGCGCAGAGCACGGGTGTTCGTGATGAGATCGCGGGCGACATGGCGTTCCGCACCGTGCTTCCGATCGCAGCGCTCATCCCCTGCCTGATGCTGGTGATCGCCTTCGTCATCGCGAGATCGCTGCGCCCGATGGTGCGTCTGGCAAACGAACTCGATGCCAGGCCCGCGGATGACATGACGGCGCTCCCGCTTCACGACCTCCCGAGCGAACTCAACCCGTTCGTATCCTCGATCAACGGCTTGTTGCGCCGCGTGCACAACATGGTGGAGCAGCAGCGCAGGTTCATTGCCGATGCTGCGCACGAACTGCGGACGCCGTTGACCGCACTCAGCTTGCAGGCCGAGAATCTCGATCAGGTCGACATGCCGACCGCGGCACGCGAACGCCTTGCGGTACTTCGGCAGGGTATGCGTCGCAGCAAGCATCTTCTGGAACAGTTGCTGGCGCTGGCGCGGCAAGACGCAACGCCCTCCGATCGCGCCCAATGTGAGGTCGTGGAGCTCGATCGCACGGCAAGAGGGGTGATCGCCGATCTCATGCAGGAGGCGATCAGCCGTCGCGTCGATCTCGGCTTCGCACGAGCCGAGTCCGTACCGGTGCGCGGTGAACCCGTCATGCTCAGCGCCATGATCCGCAATCTCATCGACAACGCGCTCCGGTTCGTGCCGGAAGGTGGCAGGATCGATGTGGCGATCTACCAGGACGGTGCGACCTGTATGCTGCAAATCGAGGACACCGGGCCCGGTGTTTCCGCCGACGAGATCGACCGGATCTTTGAGCCGTTCTTCCGAGGGCAGCGACCGGAAGGTGAGGGTGTGGGACTGGGCCTCGCGATCGTGAAGCGGATCGTCGATCGGCTCGGCGGGTCGATTGAAGCCGTAAACATGACGGAGGCCGGGCGAACCGGCCTGCGCGTCGTCGTCAAATTGCCCGCGGCGACCGTCTGACCCTCACTCTCCCTGGATCCATTCCGCCACGCCGCGCCACAGGGTGTCGCGGTGCTCGGGGCGGAAGAAGCCGAAATGGCCGATCGCCTTGGCGCCGACGTCGGACGGCTTCACCGTCAGCACCTCCGGCTTGATCGCCGTGAAGCCGGACGTGAGCAGTTCGACCGCCGGTCGCGTGGCCCAGGGATCGTCAGAGAAGCAGAGCGCGCGCAGCTCACCCTTGAACTTTGCAAAATTCTCCAGCGCCGGCAGTTTGGAATCGAAGAGATAGCGCGGGCTCGAGACCCAATCGGCCCATTGCAGGAAGACGCCCTTGGGCAGATCCTCGCCGATGCCGACCCAGCCCGGCGCGTAGCCGAGCGCGTGGACCAGCGGCACGCCGACGAAGTTCATGAACGCGAAGACGCGGTACTTCTCCGGCGAAATCATCAGCCGCCAGGTCGCGGCCTGCGAGGCCACGAACGCGGCGCGCGAAATCTCGCTGTTGTTTTCGATCAGCCCGAGCGCCTGGCCGCCGAAGGAATGGCCGATATAGGCGAGGGGCAACGTATTATAGCGCTCGCGCATCCAGCGCACCGCGGCGGTGACGTCCTGCGCGGCCCAGTCCGACATCGAGGCCTTGAAGCCGACCAGCGATTTCGGCTGGTTGTAGCCGACCATGGCTGGCTGCCGGGAGTCGCCGATGCCGCGATAGTCATAGGTCATCACCGTGCAGCCGCGATGGGCGAGATAGGAGGCAAAGCCGCGATAGATTTTTCGCGGGACGGCGGTCGCCGAGTTGATCAGGACGGCATGGCGCTTGGCGCCGCGCGGCAGGAACAGGGTGCCGGTCAGCGCATACCCGTCGGTCGCCGGGAAGCTGATCTCGTCGATGAAAACGTCGTCCCGTGCCGCGTCCATGGGTGGAAGCTGTCTTGCCGGTTTCCTCTGCCACCCCCAGCAAATGCGAATTCGGCTTTGCCCGCAAGGGTTTGCATTGCGAAATGGATTTACAACTGGCGATGTCGTGCCAGCCTGTGTATAAGGCGGCCCTCGCAACCCACAGATCAGGTTGCACTTTTTGCTTCACGGAGAGATTGCGATGTCCGAGCGGTGGACGCCCGAGTCCTGGCGCAGCAAGCCGGTGCTACAGGTGCCCGATTATCCCGACGCCAAGGCGTTGGCCGACGTCGAGGCGCAGCTTGCAACCTTTCCGCCGCTGGTGTTTGCCGGCGAGGCGCGCAATCTGAAGAAGGCGCTGGCCCGGGTTGCGGCTGGCGATGCCTTCCTGCTGCAGGGCGGCGATTGCGCCGAGAGCTTTGCCGAGCACGGCGCCAACAACATCCGCGACTTCTTCCGCGTGCTGCTCCAGATGGCGGTCGTGCTGACCTATGCCGGCGCGGTGCCGGTGGTGAAGGTCGGCCGCATCGCCGGCCAGTTTGCAAAACCACGGTCGTCGCCGACCGAGAAGGTCAACGGCGTCGAGCTGCCGAGCTATCGCGGCGACATCGTCAACGACATCGCCTTCACCAAGGAAGCGCGCGTGCCGGACCCGCAGCGCCAGCTGATGGCTTATCGCCAGTCGGCCGCGACGCTGAACCTGCTCCGCGCTTTCGCCACCGGCGGCTTCGCCAATCTCGGCAGCGTGCATCAGTGGATGCTCGGCTTCCTCAAGGATAGCCCGCAGTCCCGCCGCTACAAGGAATTGGCCGACCGCATCTCGGACGCGCTCAACTTCATGCGCGCCTGCGGCCTCGATCTCGAAAGTCATCCGGAACTGCGCGCCACCGATTTCTACACCAGCCATGAAGCACTGCTGCTCGGCTACGAGCAGGCCATGACCCGCGTCGATTCCACGACCGGCGACTGGTACGCGACCTCGGGCCACATGATCTGGATCGGCGACCGCACCCGTCAGCTCGATCACGGTCACATCGAATATTTCCGTGGCATCAAGAACCCGATCGGCCTGAAGTGCGGCCCGTCGCTGAAGCCGGACGAGCTGTTGAAGCTGATCGACGTGCTCAACCCCGACAACGAGCCGGGTCGGCTGACGCTGATCAACCGCTTCGGCTCCGACAAGGTCGCCGACCATCTGCCGGGCCTGATCCGCGCCGTGAAGCGCGAGGGCAAAGTGGTGGTCTGGTCGTGCGATCCCATGCACGGCAACACCATCACCTCCACGTCAGGCTACAAGACGCGGCCGTTCGACCGCGTGCTGTCGGAGGTGAAGTCGTTCTTCACCATCCACGCCGCCGAAGGCACTCACGCCGGTGGCGTCCATCTGGAGATGACCGGCCAGGACGTCACCGAATGCATCGGCGGCGCGCGCGCCATCACGGACGAGGATCTCAACGACCGCTACCACACGGTCTGCGATCCCCGCCTCAATGCCGAGCAATCCATCGACATGGCTTTCCTGGTCGCCGAGCTGCTGAAGCAGGAACGCGCCGGCAAGGTCAGGCCGATGCCGGCCGCAGCGGGGCTCTAAAACCTTGCTGCGGATCTGGAAGGCCACGATCAACTCCCGCAACGGTATGGCCTTTGCGTTCCGCTCGGAACAGGCCATCCGCGAGGAGATCTTTGCGCTGATCCTGTCGCTGCCGGTGGCGTGGTTCGTCGCCGCCAGCGCGACGCGCGCGGTCGAGCTGGTGTGTTCTGTCGCCTTCGTGCTGGTGGTCGAGCTGCTCAACACCGCGATCGAGAAGCTCGCCGACCGCCTGACCATGGATCACGACAAGCAGATCGGCCGGGTCAAGGACATGGGGTCGGCCGCGGTCGGCGTTGCCCTGCTGATGGCCGGCGCGTTCTGGATCATCGCGATCATCGAGCGTCTGGGGTTTCTCTA
Source organism: Bradyrhizobium sp. AZCC 2230 (assembly GCF_036924495.1). Lineage (NCBI taxonomy): Bacteria > Pseudomonadati > Pseudomonadota > Alphaproteobacteria > Hyphomicrobiales > Nitrobacteraceae > Bradyrhizobium > Bradyrhizobium sp. AZCC 2230. Next base: position 183,137 of record NZ_JAZHRS010000001.1, read on the forward strand.
GCTCGCGGAGATTATCGATTGAGCGTCGGTGCCCGAGGCCCCTTCACCTCTCCCCAACGGGGAGAGGTCGGTTTGCGTCTCGCGATGCACAGCATCGTCGAGCGCAAATCGGGTGAGGAGGCTCAGGTCCCACGAGATACCGTAACCCCTCACCCGGATTGCATCTCCGATGCAATCCGACCTCTCCCTTCGGGAGAGGTGACGGAGAGCACGCGATGACCGAACGTCTCAACGCATTCGCGGTCACGCTCGCCCAGCTCAATCCGACCATGGGCGACATCGAGGGCAATGCCGCGCAGGTTCGCTCGGCACGCGCGCGAGCCATTGCCGATGGCGCCGATCTCGTGCTGTTTCCGGAGTTGTTCATCGCTGGCTATCCGCCGGAAGATCTGGTGCAGAAGCCTGCCTTCCAGGCCGCTTGCCGTTCCGCAATCGAAGCGCTCGCGCGCGAGACCGCCGACGGTGGCCCGGCGCTGCTGGTCGGCACGCCCTGGGTCGAGGACGGCAAGCTCTATAATGCCTGCGCGCTGCTCGACGGCGGGCGCATCGCGGCGCTTCGCTTCAAATGCAATTTGCCGAATTACGGCGTGTTCGACGAGAAGCGGCTGTTTGCGCGCGGGCCGGCGGCAGGCCCCGTCACCGTGCGCGGCGTGCGGATCGGCGTGCCGATCTGCGAGGACATCTGGCTGGAAGAGTCCGAGGATTACGAGAACGTGGTCGAGACGCTGGCCGAGACCGGCGCCGAGATCATTCTGGTGCCGAACGGCTCGCCCTATGCCCGCGACAAGAACGATGTGCGTCTGTCGGTGGCGGTCGCGCGGGTCACCGAGAGCGGTTTGCCGCTGGTCTATCTCAATCAGGTCTGCGGCCAGGACGAGCTGGTGTTTGACGGCGCGTCGTTCGCGCTCAATGGAGATCTCTCGCTCGCTGCGCAACTGCCGGCGTTCGAGGAGAACGTCACGACGTTGCGCTTCATCAGAAACGGCGGCGATTGGCGTTGCACGGGTCCGATCGTGGAGCAGCCAGAGGGCGACGAGGCCGATTATGCGGCCTGCGTCCTTGGTTTGCGCGACTACGTCACCAAGAACGGCTTTCCCGGCGTGCTGCTCGGCATCTCCGGCGGCATCGATTCCGCACTCTGTGCGGCGATCGCGGTCGATGCGCTGGGCGCCGACCAGGTGCACGGCGTGATGCTGCCTTATCGCTACACCGCAGCACACTCGATTGCCGACGCGGGCGAGCTCGCCGGCCATCTCGGCATCCGCTACGAGGTGTTGCCGATCGCGGAAGCGGTGGGCGGGTTCGAGACCATCCTGTCCGGCATCTTCAAGAACCTGCCGCCGGATATCACCGAGGAAAATCTCCAGGCCCGCACCCGCGGCACCTTGCTGATGGCGATCTCCAACAAGACCGGGCTGATGGTGGTGACAACAGGCAACAAGTCGGAAATGTCGGTCGGCTATGCCACGCTCTATGGCGACATGAACGGCGGCTTCAATCCGATCAAGGACATCTACAAGACACAGGTGTTCCGGCTGGCGGCTTTGCGCAATTCATGGAAGCCCGACGGTGCGCTCGGACCGGCGGGCGAGGTGATCCCGCCCGATATCATCACGCGTCCGCCGACGGCAGAGCTGCGCGAGAACCAGACCGATCAGGACTCACTGCCGGCCTACGAGGTGCTCGATGCGATCCTGGAGCGTCTGGTCGAACGCGAGGAGCCGCTCGACCAGATCATCGCCGCGGGCTTCGACCGCGAGACGGTGACCCGCATCGACCATCTCCTCAACGTCGCCGAATACAAGCGCCGCCAGGCCGCGCCGGGCGTGAAGGTGACGCGGAAGAACTTTGGCCGCGACCGCCGCTATCCCATCACCAATCGCTTTCGCGACCGGGGCGAGCCGCTGCCCGCCCCGGACGAGACGCTGGTGTCGCGCGGCAACCACGCCTCGATCGACGCGTTCGAGGGGTGAACTCCGGCCCTCGCGAGATCGCAGGTCCTACGACGGCGTCGCGAAGAACAGCACTCGAAGCAAGTGCGTATACTCGGACTCGAGCACCATGATCGACACAAAAACCAACACCGCTACCGGCGGTAGCAGGATGGCATAGGCCAGGGCCAGCCGCTCCCAGGCCATGTGCATGAAGACGGCAACGATGAGGCCGGCCTTCAACACCATGAACAGCAGGATCAGCGACCATCTCAGACCGCCGTGCAGGCCAAAGTAGTCGACGAGATAGGAGCAGGTGCTCAGCACGAACAACCACGCCCAGACCACGAGATAGAGCTTGATCGGGTGCTGCTGGCCCTTGGCGTGCGCCGCCGCTGGTGCGACTGCGTCATGCACATGAGCCTGGAGCTGTCCTTCCATGTGTACCGTGGCATTTGTCATGCGCCGACCTCACCAAAGATAGAAAAACGCAAAGATGAACACCCACACGAGATCGACGAAGTGCCAGTACAGGCCGGTGATTTCGACAATCTCGTAATAGCCCCTCCGGCTCGTGAAGAAGCCGCGCCTTTCGACATCGAAGTCGCCCCGCAAGACCTTGCGCGCAATCGCAATCAGGAAGATCACGCCGATCGTGACGTGAGTGCCGTGGAAGCCGGTGATCATGAAAAAGCAAGAGCCGAACTGCGCCGCGCCCCACGGGTTGCTCCAGGGGCGAACGCCCTCCATGATCAGCTTTGTCCATTCGAAGGCCTGCATGCTGACAAACGTCGCGCCGAATGCCGCCGTGACCAGCATCAGGATTGCAGTCCTGACGCGATCCCTGCGGTAGCCGAAATTGACGGCCATCGCCATCGTCCCACTGCTGCTGATCAGGACGAAGGTCATGATGGCGATCAGGATCAGGGGGATGTGCTTGCCGCCGAGATTGAGCGCAAAGACCTCACTTGGGTTGGGCCATGGCACGGTCGTCGACATCCGCGCCGTCATGTAGGACAGGAGGAAACAGCTGAAAATGAAGGTGTCGCTGAGGAGGAAGATCCACATCATGGCCTTGCCCCAGGACACGTTCTTGAAGGCTCGCTGATCCGAAGCCCAGTCCGCGGCGATGCCTCGCCAGCCCGGAAGTCGCCCAGCACCTTGCCCTGTATTCGTCAGCACGGTCTCAGCCATCTGTTTTCGCTCTCCCTAGCTCAGCAACTGGCGACAGATGTCGACGAAATCGTTTGTCCAACCTGTCAGGAGACCGAGCAGGACAACCCAGACCAGCAGGAGGAAATGCCAGTAGATGGTGCATAGCTCCACGCTCAGGCGCATCTCGGCCGTCGCGGCGCTACGGTGCCATACCTTGGCTGTGGTCCTGCCGAGCGCTACCAAGCCGCCGGTCAGATGCAGTCCGTGCACCGCGGTGATCATGTAGAAGAAGGCGTTGGCCGGATTGGACGCCACGAAATAGCCGGCGGCGTTCAGCTGCTGCCACGCCAGAAGCTGCCCTGCGAGAAACGTGATCGCTGCACCTCCAGCGCCGAGCAGACCGACGATGGCACCGTCAATGTCGTTTCGCCGCGTGGCAACGTACGCCCATTGCAATGCGACGCTACTCAAGACCAGCGCGCCGGTGTTGAACCACAGCACCGCCGGCACGGGCATTGTCCGCCAGTCCGCCATGTTCATGCGCATGGAGTAGGCGCTGATGAAAAGTGTGAACAGCGAGCCGGCGACGGCGAGGAACACGCCAAGTCCGACCTTCGCCGCCGGCCAGGTCATTGTGCCCGTGCCGGGGAAGTCATCGATCGGACCTGCCTCCAGCCACGGCTTCGCAGTCAGCCGTTGCTGCGAGAGCCACCATCCGGCGATGACCGCGATCACGGCCAGGAACAGGATAACGGCGCTCACGGAGCAGCTCCCTGAATGGCCCCCGTCGTGGGCGGCTGGTTCTGTGGAATGAAGTCCTCCGCAGCACCCGGCACGCTATAGTCATAGGCCCAGCGATAGACGATCGGGAGCTCCTTGCCCCAGTTGCCGTGCCCTGGCGGCGTCTCCGGCGTCTGCCATTCCAGCGTCGTTGCTCGCCAGGGGTTACCACCCGAGGGCTTGCCCTCGAGCAGGCTCCAGACCAGATTGAACAGGAACACCATCTGGGCGAAGCCAACCGTCAAGGCGACCACGGTGATGAACTGGTTGAGCGAGTGGGCGGACGGCGGAATGAACGCCGCGTCGCCGAGTTCGAAGTATCGGCGCGGAACGCCGAGTAGTCCGAGATAGTGCATGGGAAAGAAGATCAGGTAGGCGCCGAGGAACGTGACCCAGAAATGAAACTGGCCCAGAACGTTGTTCAACATTCGCCCCGTGACCTTCGGGTACCAGTGATAGATCGCCCCCAACACGACCATGATCGGCGCGACGCCCATCACCATGTGGAAATGCGCGACGACGAACATGGTATCCGAAAGCGGCACATCGACCACGACGTTGCCGAGGAATAGACCGGTCAGCCCGCCGTTCACGAAGGTGACGATGAATCCAAGCGCGAACAGCATCGGTATCGTGAGATGTATGTTGCCACGCCACAGGGTCAGGACCCAGTTGTAGACCTTGATGGCGGTGGGAATGGCGATGACCAGCGTCGTCGTGGCGAAGAAGAACCCGAAATATGGGTACATGCCGCTCACATACATGTGGTGCGCCCACACGACGAAGCTGAGCGCACCAATCCCCACGATGGCCCAGACCATCATGCGATAACCGAAAATGTTTTTTCGCGCATGCGTGCTGATCAGGTCGGAGACGATGCCGAAGGCGGGCAAAGCGACGATGTAGACTTCGGGGTGACCGAAGAACCAGAACAGGTGCTGAAAAAGCAGCGGGCTGCCACCGCCATATTTGCTGAGTTGGCCCATCTCGACCAGCGACGGCATGAAGAAGCTGGTTCCCAGCAGACGGTCGAGCAGCATCATCACCGAGCCAACGAACAGCGCAGGGAATGCCAGCAACGCCATCACGGTGGCTGTAAAGATGCCCCACACCGTCAAGGGCAGGCGCATCAAGGTCATGCCGCGGGTGCGCCCCTGCAGCACGGTCACCACGTAATTCAGCCCGCCCATGGTGAAGCCGATGATGAACAGGATCAGGGAGGACAGCATGAGGACGATACCCCATTCCTGTCCGGGCGTGCCGGAGAGAATCGCCTGCGGCGGGTACAGCGTCCAGCCAGCGCCAGTGGGGCCGCCGGGCACGAAGAAGGTCGAAGCCAGCACCAGGACCGCGAGCAGGTAGACCCAATAACTCAGCATGTTCACATAGGGGAAGACCATGTCCCGTGCGCCGACCATCAGCGGGATCAGGTAGTTGCCGAAACCTCCCAGGAACAATGCGGTGAGCAGATAGATCACCATGATCATGCCGTGCATGGTGATGAACTGGAGGTACTGGTTGGCATCGATGAAGGAGAAGGTGCCGGGAAATCCCAGTTGCAGTCGCATCAGCCAAGATAGAACCAGGGCCACGAGGCCGATGGCCGAGGCTGTCAGCGAGTACTGGATGGCGATGACCTTGGCGTCCTGCGAAAAGACATACCGCGTCCACCAGCTTCTCGGATGGTAGAGCTCGACTTCAGGCACTTCGGCAGGTGGAATGCCAGTGATCCCATCATATGGAACATCGACCATAGAGTACCTCCTCGGTCGTTTCCTTCGGGGGCGATGAGTAGGCTCAGGCGCCCGATCCATGTTCGCAGCGGCATTTCGCTATTTGCCGCTGGATTGATACGTCGCCCTCACGACGGCCTTTGGGCCAGATAATTCGGCAAACGTCTTCTGCTGTTCGAGCCAGGCGTGATAGTCGCTCTCTTCGTCGACGATCACCTTGGCCCGCATTTGATAATGAGCGGCGCCACACAGTTCCGCGCAGAGAACATCAAAGGTCCCGGTTCGGATCGGCCTTATCCAGAAATAGGTGACCATGCCCGGGACCATGTCCATCTTGGCCCGGAACTCCGGCACATAGAAATCGTGCAGGACATCGACGGAGCGAAGCAGGACCTTGACGGGCTTGCCTATTGGAAGATGCAGGTCGCCGTTCTCGATCACCACGTCATCCTGGCCATGCGGATCGCTGCGATTGAGGCCCATCGGATTGTCTGGACTGATGTTACGGACGTCGGACGTGCCCAGCCGACCGTCCTTCCCCGGCAAGCGGAAGCTCCATTGCCATTGCTGGCCCATGACCTCGATCTCGGTGGCGTCTGTGGGCACCGTCACGAACTGGTGCCAGACGATCAGGCCGGGTGCGAGCATGGCGGCGACGCCGACGCCGGTCCCGATACTGAGCCACCATTCAAGCTTTTTGTTTTCGGGATTGTAGTCTGCCTGTCTTCCCTCCCTATGGCGGAAGCGAAAGACGCAATAGGCCATGAACGCAACCACCGCGGTAAAGACGAATCCGGTGATCCAGAATGTGATGTTGATCGTCTGGTCGATGTAGCTCCAGTCAGTGGCGATGGGCGTCCACCACCACGGGCTGTAAAGGTGAAACAGCACCGAGCCGATCGCGACGAGCAGCAGTAACAGTGCGACAGCCATCCTGATCCATCCTTGCCATCGAAGGCTGCGGATACGAATCCAGGGCGGAGCTCACGTTTGTCGCGATGGCGGACTTTTCTATGCTGGCATCGATGCTGACATATGAGCCATCGCCGCGCCTCTTGTCTCGCCCATTCAACCGGTCGCGATATTCAAGAGAGAGAGATCGCGACCGCCAATCTCACAACTGCGGGCGTCTAAGGTCTTAAAATGATCCTCCGCGAACCCGGCGTCAATAGCATGTCAACGCGCTTAGGCAGCGTGGGTGGTTCATGTTGCCGTGCAAGCTGGCAAGCGTCCGTCGCATTCCATGTGATGCATTGCACAAGATATGCGACGGACAATTCACCCAGCCGGGAGTGCTGGTCATTCCAGGTCGCGCGCGCTAAGCTCGGGGCGCAGGTCGCGACGGGTTTCGTCCGGCTAAGCTCCTTCCTCGTTGAGCCTGGAACTGCCGTACTCGGCTCGATCGCGTCTCCCGCACATAAGGGCGGATACGCGCGGCCGGAAAGCGCGCCGTTTGCCGCCGCGACTTTCAGCAGAGGAGGGTGTGTCCATGGCCACTCTTTATTCCGACAACATCGTAAAGCGGCACCTGTTCGGCGAGGCGGCCTCTTATCCCATTCGCAAGATCGGCTGGTCCGACCTGACAAAGGCGCTGCGCCTGGGCTGGGAAGATTTCCAGGCGATGCCGAGTCACGCGGTCGTCGTATGCCTGATTTATCCCGTTCTCGGTCTCGTCCTGTTCAGGATGGTCCTCGGCCATTCGGTCCTGCCGCTGCTGTTTCCGCTCGCCGCCGGGTTTGCCTTGATCGGTCCCTTTGCCGCGATCGGTCTCTACGAACTCAGCCGTCGCCGTGAGCGCGGCGAGGAGGTCGAGGCGTGGGACGCGATCAAGGTGCTGCGCGCACCGTCCTTCGGCGCCATGCTCGAGCTCGGCGTGCTCTTGCTCGTCCTGTTCGGGGTCTGGATCGGCGTCGCGAACGCGATCTATGTCGCCATCTTCGGTCACGCGGCGGCTGCAAGCATTCCTGACTTCGCAACCCGCGTGGTGACGACGCCGGAAGGATGGTCGCTCATCATCGTCGGTTGCGGTGTCGGCTTCCTGTTTGCGGTCGCGGCCCTATGCGTCAGCGTCGTATCGTTTCCGTTGATGCTCGATCGGCATGCGACGGCGATCGATGCGATCCGCACATCGCTGCGGGCAGTGGCGGCCAATCCGGTTGCGATGGCGGAGTGGGGGCTGATCGTCGCGGCACTGCTCGTGATCGGCTCGCTGCCGCTCTTCGTCGGTCTCGCTGTCGTCCTGCCGGTGCTCGGTCATGCCACCTGGCATCTTTACCGGAGGGTGGTCGAGCCGAATCCGAATCCGCCGGACGAACCGCCGCCGCGGCCGCGGGGAAAGCGCTATGCCACGGACTTCCCGGCCAATCTCTTCCCGTGGAGCCGCGAGCGCGAGTAGCAACGGCGAGACCCGGTGGGCGGAGCGTGACGGTGGAGCAGGGCTGAGCTACTTCTGCTGCTGCGGGAGGAAGCTCGGCCCGACCGAGCGGATCGGCTTGTTCTCGGAGGAAGTCGTCGCTGCGCCAGTATCCGCAGGCGGTGTTGCAGCCGGCGCGGTCGCCGTGGCCGGCGGCGCCGCCGCGCCCTTCTTGGCAGTGGTGGCGGGCGCGCCCTTGGTGAGCTGCCGCTGCTGCATCTTCTTGGCGCTCTCCTCGGTGACGATGATGTCGCCCTGCTGCTCGGCGGCCGCCTTGTCGTCGGCCGATTTCAGCGCGTCGGCCCAGGTCTGGCCCGCCGCCTTGCACGAGCAGGACGGATTGAACTCGCTGCGGAATTTGAAGGCGGCCGGCAGCGCCGTGTAGGGCTGGCCGCTGATCGAGACCGCCGAGCTCATGTCCTCGCCGGGATTGCGGTGGGCGTAGAGCACGGCTTCGGCTGCCGGGCACAGCGCCTTGCAGGTCCTCTCGTCGTCGGGGAAGCGCGCCGGCACGGTCGCAAACGAGATCGGGAAATAGGCGCCGTCGCAGGTGCGCACACACACCGTGCGGAAGGTGCCGGATTGCGGGCCGCCGAGATCGGAGGGCGGCGCGCCCGGCGGGTTGTTGGCGTTGTTGCCGCCGAACAGATTGCTCAGGAAGTTGCCGCCCTGCGATTGCGCGGCATTGGCGTATTGCGGGCCGCAATTGTTCTGCGCCAGCGCAATCAGCACCGAGCGGCGCTGGCTGTCGCGCTCGGGGCTGCCGCCGGGACCGCCACCGCGGAGGCGTTCGAGATTGCCGGTGATCTGGTCCAGATTGGCGCGCATCTGCTGGATCTGGGTGTTGACCGGGCCGCATTGCGCCGACTGGCCGTTGAACAGCGAGAAGAAGCCGGAGGAATCGCAGCCCATGCGCTTGGCCTGCATGGTGACGCGATCGAGCTCGGCCTGCTGCTTGGCCTGGGAATCCTGGTAGCGGCGGATCTGGTCGTCGCGTGCGGGGTCGCCGCTGGCGCCACCGTTGAGTGCGGCGAGCTGTCCTTCCAGCCGTGCGCACATCGGGTTCGGCCCGAGGCCGCCCTGGGCGGGCGGAGGCGGCGGCGCGCCGGGGGGGCCGGCCTGTGCAAAGGCGTCAGTGGCGAGCACGAGCGCGCTCAGAAGCACGGTGCAGGCAAGGAGGGAGCGGGGACGGGGCAGAGACAAAAATTCAGGCATATCCGCCATTCTAGCGAGGTCACGGCCTAGCGTGATTTGGGAGGCCGAAGCGCGCCCTCCAATAGCCGCTTCCTGCGGCAGCGTCACGTCGTTTCAGGGGCCGTAAACGGGTCCTAAGGTCCGCCAGTTCCGAGCAAATTCAGCGCTGGCAGGTGATTGCGACATATTCGTCGCAATGGCCATGGGAGCAGTTTGCGCCGGATTTGGGGACAGAGCCGGTAATTTCGTCGGGATCGACCCGGCGGTAAGCCGATGCCTGCGCAAAGTCCCGTGACTGGCAGTAGGTGCGAGCAATCTGTGCGCCGCATTTCTCGCCCTTGGCCAGGCACTGGTCGACGCCATAGCCGTCGGCCTGGTTGGCGATGATGAACACGCGGGTCTCGGCGAATGCGCTGGATGCCGCGAGAATAGAGGCACAGGAGACGAGCGCGAGCAGGGATCGCATGGGTGCACCGGGGCTGGGGGGACCGCCGGGTTCCAGATTAAACTCAAAAGGTTAAGGATGATGAATCATCAAGGCGGGGCGGCCGCGCATTGCGGAGATAAGACGGCATTTTCGCGGCTCTCTTGACGAAAGCCGCCTTCGTGGCCCATATGTCGCCGCATGAACGGTCTCCTCGCCATCTGCATTATTTGCCGCGAGATTACGAGCTAGCGATTCGCTGGCTGGAGCCGTCTTTTCTCAACCACATTGAGAGCACTGGACGCCCGGCCAACAGCCGACGGGTGTCCATATGGAATTGCGTCTTTACGATACGCTGAGCCGGGAAAAGCGCGCCTTTGTGCCGCTCGATGCGAAGAACGTCCGCATGTATGTCTGCGGACCGACCGTCTATGACTTCGCCCATATCGGCAATGCGCGGCCGGTGATCGTGTTCGACGTGCTGTTTCGGCTGCTCCGCCATCTCTATGGCGAGGCGCACGTGAAGTATGTTCGCAACATTACCGACGTCGACGACAAGATCAACGATCGCGCCGCGCGGGACTTTCCGGGCCTGCCGCTGAACGAGGCGATCCGCAAAGTCACCGAGCAGACCAGCCAACAGTTTCACGCCGATGTCGATGCACTTGGCGCGCTCCGGCCGAGCGTCGAGCCGCGCGCGACCGAGCATATCGGCGAGATGCGCGAGATCATCGAAAAGCTCATTGCCGGCGGCTTTGCCTATGCCGCCGAGGACCACGTGCTGTTCTCGCCGCAGGCGATGAACGCGGCCAACTCGACGCTGCCGCGCTATGGCGCGCTGTCGAAGCGGTCGCTCGACGAAATGATCGCCGGCGCGCGCGTCGACGTCGCGCCCTACAAAAAGGATTCGACCGACTTCGTGCTGTGGAAGCCGTCCAAGCCCGGCGAGCCGTCCTGGCCGTCTCCGGCCGGCATCAAGGCTGAGGGGCGCCCGGGCTGGCACATCGAATGCTCGGCCATGGCCTGGAAGCATCTCGGCGAGCAGTTCGACATCCATGGCGGCGGCATCGATCTCGTGTTTCCGCATCACGAGAACGAGGTGGCGCAGACCTGCTGCGCCTTCCACCAGCAGCGCATGGCGAACTACTGGATGCACAATGGCTTCCTGCAGGTCGAGAGCGAGAAGATGTCGAAGAGCCTCGGCAACTTCATCACCATCCACGAGCTGCTCGCGGACTGGCCGGGTGAGGTACTGCGCCTCAACATGCTGAAGACGCACTACACCTCGCCGATCGACTGGACCATGAAGTCGCTGGAGGAGAGCGCCAAGACGCTCAACGACTGGTATCGCTTTGCGGCCGATGTGGCGCCGTCAAAGCCGGCGACGTCCGTGGTCGACGCCCTGCTTGACGACCTCAACACGCCGCAGGCGATCGCGGCGCTGCATGGACTGCGCAATTCGTCCGATGCGGCCGGCCTTTCGGCGTCGCTGCGGCTGCTCGGCTTTCTGTCCGAGACCGTCGCGCAATGGGAGGGCCGGAAAAGGAAGGCGAGCGGCGTCGACGCCGGCGAGATCGATCGCCTGATCGCAGAGCGCACGGCTGCGCGCGCGCGAAAGGACTTCAAGGAGTCCGATCGCATTCGTGACGAACTCGCGGCCAAGGGCGTGGTGATCAAGGACGGCAAGGACGCAGAGGGCAAGCCGGTGACGACCTGGGAGCTCGCGTGATGGCACAAGCGCATCCCAAGCCCGGCTTGCGGCCGTTTTTGCCGGCCGACGTCCCGATGCTGGCCGCGATCTTCGCCGCAAGCATCCAGGAGCTGACCGGCGACGACTACAGCGAGGCGCAGCAGGAGGCCTGGATGGCGGCGGCCGACGACGAAGAGTTCGGCAAGCGGCTTGCGGCCGACCTGACGCTGATCGCCACGCTGGACGGCTCGCCCGTCGGCTTCGCGTCGCTGCGCGGCAAGGATCACATCCGCATGCTCTATGTGCATCCGGCCGTGGGTCGGCAGGGCATCGCGACCATGCTGGTCGACGCGCTGGAAAAGCTCGCCGGCGGTCGTGGCGCTGAGAAGCTGACGGTCGACGCCAGCGATACGGCGGAAGGCTTCTTCGCCAAGCGCGATTATGTCGCCATGCAGCGCAATAGCATCACCGTCAACGACGAGTGGCTCGCCAACACCACCATGCAGAAGACGCTCGGCACCGGCGCCGCGTCGGGAGCGCTGCAATGAGCAAGGAGCGCCTTTATCTGTTCGACACCACGCTGCGCGACGGTGCGCAGACCAACGGCGTTGATTTCACCCTGACCGACAAGCAGGTCATCGCCGCAATGCTCGACGAGCTCGGCATCGACTATGTCGAGGGCGGCTATCCCGGCGCCAATCCGCTCGACACCGAATTTTTCGGCAGCAAGCCGAAGCTGAACCACGCACGCTTCACCGCCTTCGGCATGACGCGGCGGGCAGGGCGCTCGGTCTCCAACGATCCCGGCGTCGCCGGGCTTCTGGAAGCGAAGGCGGACGCGATCTGCTTCGTGGCAAAGTCCTCGGCCTATCAGGTGCGCGTCGCGCTGGAGACGACGAAAGAGGAAAACCTCGCCTCGATCCGCGACAGCGTCGCAGCCGCAAAGGCCGCCGGCCGAGAGGTGATGCTCGATTGCGAGCATTTTTTCGATGGCTACAAGGAAGATGCGAGCTTTGCGCTCGCCTGCGCCAAGGCTGCCTACGAGGCCGGCGCACGCTGGGTCGTGCTGTGCGACACCAATGGCGGCACCATGCCGAACGAGGTCGAGGCCATCGTCACCGAGGTCACAAAACACATCCCCGGCGACCACGTCGGCATCCACGCCCATAACGACACCGAGCAGGCGGTGGCGAATTCGCTCGCCGCGGTGCGCGCCGGTGCACGGCAGATCCAGGGCACGCTGAACGGACTCGGCGAGCGCTGCGGCAACGCCAACCTCTGCTCGCTGATTCCGACACTGAAATTGAAGAAGGAGTTTTCGGACGCCTTCGATATCAGCGTCACGCCGGAGAAGCTGGCGACACTCGTCAAGGTCTCGCGCACCCTCGACGACATGCTCAACCGCGTGCCGAACCGGCATGCGGCCTATGTCGGCGAGAGCGCCTTCGTCACCAAGACCGGCATTCACGCCTCCGCCGTGATGAAGGATCCGCAGACCTATGAGCACGTATTGCCGGAGACAGTCGGCAATCACCGCAAGGTGCTGGTGTCCGACCAGGCCGGCCGCTCCAACGTCATGGCCGAGCTCGACCGCGCCGGCATCGCTTACGAGAAGAGCGATCCGAAGCTGACGCGGCTGGTCGAGGAGTTGAAGGAGCGGGAAGCAGCGGGCTACGCGTATGAATCGGCGAATGCGTCGTTTGATCTTCTCGCGCGCCGTACGCTCGGCAAGGTCCCGCAATATTTCGAGGTCGAGCAGTTCGACGTCAATGTCGAGCAGCGTTACAACGCCCTTGGCGAGCGCGTCACTGTCGCGTTGGCCGTGGTCAAGGTCGACGTCGCCGGTGAGCATCTGATTTCAGCAGCCGAGGGCAACGGCCCTGTCAACGCGCTCGACGTCGCCCTGCGCAAGGATCTCGGCAAGTATCAGAAGTACATCGAGGGCCTGACGCTGATCGACTACCGCGTCCGTATCCTCAACGGTGGCACCGGCGCGGTCACGCGGGTGTTGATCGAGAGCGAGGATGAGAACGGCGATCGCTGGACCACGGTCGGCGTGTCCCCGAACATCATCGACGCCTCGTTCCAGGCGCTGATGGATTCGGTGATCTACAAGCTCGTGAAATCGGGCGCGCCGGCGTAGATGTTGCCATTAGACACCGTCATTGCGAGCGTAGCGAAGCAATCCAGACTGCCTCCGCGGAAAGACTCTGGATTGCTTCGCTACGCTCGCAATGACGAGGGGAGGGAGCACGGCACATGATCGACCACATCTCCGTCGGCGTCAGCGAGCTCGAACGCTCGGCAAGGTTCTATGAAGCCACGCTCGCCGCCCTCGGCCTCACGCGCCTGGTCACACGGCAGCGCACGGTCGGCTTCGGCAAGACCTATCCCGAATTCTGGATCAATCTGCGCGAGGCGATGCCGCGCGTAGCCCCGGAGAGCGGCGTGCACATCTGCCTGCGGGCGAAGACAACAGGCGAAGTCGACGCGTTTCATGCGGCCGCGCTTGCGAGCGGCGGCGCATCCGATGGCGCGCCGGGCATTCGCCCACACGACCGCGTGCGTTACTACGCAGCCTTCGTCGTCGACCCTGATGGTAACCGGATCGAGGCGGTGACGTTTCCGAGCGAGTAGGGCGTCAGAGCTTGCGCGCGACTTCCGGGGCGAGCTGCTTTTCCGCTTCGGCGATCTGGGCCACGGCGGACTTCAGCTTCGGCAGGATATCCTCGACGCGATCAGCCTTGAGGATATCGACCGACAGGCCGGCGCGGATGAACTCGGTCTGGCGCATGTGCGACAGCAACGAGAACAGCGGCTCCCAGAAATTGTCGATGTTGGCGAGCAGCACCGGCTTGGCGTGACGGCCGAGCTGCTTCCAGGTCAATTGCTCGACCAGCTCCTCCAGCGTGCCGACGCCGCCCGGCAGCGCCACGAAGGCGTCGGAGCGCTCGAACATCAGCCGCTTGCGCTCGTGCATGTCGGGAGTGATGATCATTTCCTGCACGCGGGTGAGCGCATTCTCGCGCTTCCGCAGGAACTCAGGAATGATGCCGGTGACGGTGCCGCCGTGATCGAGCACGGAGGTCGCGACCGAGCCCATCAGGCCAAGCGAGCCGCCGCCATAGACCAGGCGGATGTTGTTCTCGGCGAGCGCCTTGCCGAACGCCTTGGCGCCTTCGGTGAAGTGGGGATTGGTTCCGGGACCGGAGCCGCAATAGACACAGACGGTTTTGATCGTGCTCATTGGTGCCATGATGCATTGCAGCGAAGGGGCGTCAAGCCCAATCGGTGATTCGGGTCACCCGGAAATCTACCGGTAAATGGCGACAAACAATCGAGGATTCGCCATCTGGCGGGGTGCGCTGGCCCCCGGAAGCTTCTATATGACGAGCGAAAACAGTTAATCGCAACGCGCCCGCATCCGGCGGGCCTTCAGGTTTCTTGATGAGCCCACCTCATTTGCCAGATGTCCCCGACGTGCCCGAGCCTGCCGGCGGACCGCTGGAGCGGGCCACCCTGATGGGCACGCTGGCGCATCTGTGGCCCTATATCTGGCCGGGCGACCGTTACGACCTGAAGATGCGCGTGGTCTGGTCGATGGTGCTGCTGCTCGCAGCCAAGCTGATCACGCTGACGGTGCCATTCAGCTTCAAATGGGCAACCGACGCGCTCACGGGTGCCAACACCGCGCCGGTGCAAGCCAGCAACTGGCATCTCTGGGTGATCGCGTCGCCGCTGCTCCTGACCGCGAGCTACGGCGTCATGCGCATCGTGATGGCGGTGCTGACGCAATGGCGCGACGGCATCTTTGCCAGAGTCGCCATGCACGCGGTGCGCAAGCTCGCCACCATCACCTTCGTTCACATGCACGAGCTGTCGCTGCGCTTTCATCTCGAGCGCAAGACCGGCGGCCTGACGCGCGTGCTCGAGCGCGGCCGCGAGGGCATCGAGGTCATCGTGCGCATGGTGATCCTGCAGCTGATCCCGACCATCGTCGAGGTCACGCTGTTGATGGCCGTGCTGCTCTGGCAGTTCGACTGGCGCTACGTGGCCGCAACGCTGATCACGGTCACGGTCTACATGTACTACACCTACATCGCGACCGAGTGGCGGATCGGCATCCGCCGCAAGATGAACGATTCCGACACCGAGGCGAACACCAAGGCGATCGACTCGCTGCTCAACTACGAGACGGTCAAATATTTCAGCGCCGAGGTCCGCGAAGCGCAGCGCTATGACAAGTCGGTCGCGCGCTACGAGGACGCGAGCATCCACACCTACACCTCGCTCGCGGTGCTCAACACCGGGCAGGCCGTGATCTTCACGCTGGGCCTGACCGCGACCATGTTGATGTGCGCGATCGGCGTGCGCAACGGCACCAACACGGTCGGCGATTTCGTGCTGGTCAATGCGATGATGATCCAGCTTTACCAGCCGCTGAATTTCATGGGCATGGTCTATCGCGAGATCAAGCAGGCGATCATCGACATCGAGAAGATGTTCGGCGTGATCGGCCGCGAGGCCGAGATCAAGGATGAGCCCGGCGCGCAGCCGCTGGTCGTCTCCGCCGGCACGGTGCGTTTCGAGGACGTGCGCTTTGCCTATGAGCCGACGCGGCCGATCCTCAAAGGCATCAGCTTCGAGGTGCCGGCCGGCAAGACGGTGGCGATCGTCGGTCCGTCCGGTGCCGGCAAGTCGACCATTTCGCGGCTGCTGTTCCGGCTCTACGACATCTCCGGCGGAAAGATTTTGATCGACGGCCAGGACATCCGCGAGGTCACACAGGCGAGCTTGCGCGCCTCGATCGGAATGGTGCCGCAGGACACGGTGCTGTTCAACGACACCATTCGCTACAACATCCGCTACGGCCGCTGGGACGCTGACGATGCCGAGGTCGAGGAGGCGGCGCGGCTGGCGCAGATCGACCATTTCATCCGCATGGCGCCGATGGGCTACGAGACCCAGGTCGGCGAGCGCGGCCTGAAACTGTCCGGCGGCGAGAAGCAGCGCGTCGCGATCGCGCGCACCGTGCTGAAGGCACCGCCGATCCTGGTGCTGGACGAGGCGACCTCGGCGCTCGACACCCATACCGAGCACGAGATCCAGGGCGCGCTCGACCGCGTGGCGAAGAACCGCACCTCGCTCGTGATCGCCCACCGGCTCTCGACCATCGTCGGTGCCGACGAGATCATCGTGCTGGACCAGGGCCGCATCGCCGAGCGCGGCACCCATGCCAGCCTGCTCGCACAGGGCGGGCTCTACGCCAGCATGTGGAACAGGCAGCGCGAGGCCGAGGCCGCACGCGAGAAACTGGCCCGGATGGCCGACAGCAGCGAGGCGCCCAACCGGGAGCCGCCCCCTGTCGAGGACGCCCTCACGGCGCAGGCGGCCGCGGAGTGACCTTGTCTCCAGTGCCAACTCTGGCCTAAACAACCCCACCGCGCGAGACGACCCGCGCCAGCAACTCCTGAGCGGCAGATAGCGATGTCCATTCTCGATTCGATCCAGCGTCAGATCCCGCCGATCCACAGGGAGGGCTATCCCTTCATCGGCGGCTTTGCGCTGGCAAGCCTCGTCCTGTTCTGGCTCTGGTCGCCGCTGGGGTGGATCGGCACGATCATCACCGTGTGGTGCGCGCTGTTCTTCCGCGATCCCGTGCGTGTGACGCCGGTGCGCGACGGGCTCGTGGTGTCGCCCGCCGACGGCCGCGTCTCGATGCTCACCATGGCACTGCCGCCGGCCGAACTCGGGCTCGGCGACCGGCCGTTGCCGCGCATTTCGGTATTCATGAGCGTGTTCAATTGCCATGTGAACCGCAGTCCGATCGCGGGCAGGGTGGATCGTATTGCCTATCGGCCCGGCCTGTTCATCAATGCCGAGCTCGACAAGGCGAGCGAGGACAATGAGCGCAATTCGCTTGTTATCTCGTCGCCGCAGGGCCGCATCGGCGTGATCCAGATCGCGGGCCTCGTCGCCAAGCGCATCGTCTGCTTCGTCAAGGAAGGGCAGGCGGTCGGCGCCGGTGAGCGGTTCGGCCTGATCCGCTTTGGCTCGCGGCTCGACGTCTACCTGCCTGTTGGCACCAAGGCGCTGGTCTCGGAAGGGCAGACCGCGATCGCCGGCGAGACCATTCTGGCCGATCTCACCGGAGACGACCCGAACCGCGCCTATCGCGCCAATTAACCAAGAAGCCGCTGTCGGGCGCCTTCCGCCGCAATGGCGGAGGGGAAAACGGCTTGCTATATCTCGCCTTCAGGTGAGGACGAGCCAATGACGCCCTACGACTACCGAGATCCCGATATTCGCCGCCGGCGGTTCCGCCCGATCCCGGTGCGGATGCTGGTGCCCAACGTCATCACGCTGCTGGCGATCTGCGCCGGCCTGACCTCGATCCGGCTGTCGATCGAGGGGCGGATGTCGCTCGCCGTCTACGCCATCGTGTTCGCGGCCGCGCTCGACGGCATCGATGGCCGCGTCGCGCGCCTGATCAAGGGGCAGTCGAAATTCGGCGCCGAGCTCGACAGCCTCGCCGACTTCGTCAATTTCGGCGTCGCTCCCGGCCTGATGCTGTACTTCTGGCAGTTGCACGAGCTCGGCAATGCCGGCTGGATCGCCGCGATGGTGTTCGCGATCTCCGGTGGCCTGCGTCTGGCGCGCTTCAATGCCACGCTTGATGATCCGAACAAGCCGGCGTTCGCCGCCAATTTCTTCACCGGAATGCCGGCGCCGGCCGGCGCCATCACCGTGATGTTGCCGATCTACGCGGCGTTTCTCGATCTCGGCCGCTGGCCCGTTGCGGTCACGGCGGCCTATACACTGGTGATTGCCTTCCTGATGGTGTCGCGGCTGCCGGTGTTCTCAGGCAAGACCAAGCGCATGCGGGTGTCGCCCGAACTGGTGCTGCCCGCGTTCGTTGCGGTGATCGTCTTCATCGCGATTTTGATCGCCTATCCCTGGCACGTGCTGTCGGTCGGCACGGTGCTCTATCTGCTCGGCCTGCCGCTCGGCTACAAATCCTACCGCGATCAGGCCCGCGCGACGGAAGCCGTGGCGCCTGCGGGTGGCGAGGTCTCGTCGCCGCCGTCGGCGCCGACAATGGCCAGCCTGTCTGAGCCGCCGCACGACGAGGACGACCGGCCGGGACGGCTGCACTGAGCGATCGCATACGGATATCTGCCATGAGAGCGCCTGAGTTGGGTTGAGGCCCGATATCGGCTATATCGCCCTGTGCCGGCGGCACCGCGCCGACAGCGGCCGCCAATCTGGGAGATAACGCCGTGACCAATACCGCGACCGGGCCGCTGCCCGCTTCCGTCCTCGAAGCGCTGGGCCGCTACGACACCCCGACGATCTGCAACGCCATGGAGATCGTGGCGCCCGAGCGCCGCCTGATCGGCTACACCACCAAGCAGCTGGTCTGCCCGTTCCCGGATCTGCCGCCGATCGTCGGCTATGCCCGCACCGTCGCGATCCGCTCGGTGTTGAAATCGTCGCTGCCGGCCGAAGAACAGTCGAAGCGCCGCATCGAATATTACGAATATGTCGGCACCGGCCACGGGCCGCGCATCACGGTGATCCAGGACATCGACGGTCCCGACGTCGGCTACGGCGCGTTCTGGGGCGAGGTGCAGAGCAACGTGCACAAGGCGCTCGGTTGTCTCGGCGTCATCACCGACGGCTCGATCCGCGACATCCCGCAATGGGCCCCGGGCTTCCAGGCGCTGGCCGGCTCGATCGGCCCGTCGCATGCCTGGGTGCATGCCGAGAGCTTCGGCGGCGAGGTGCGCGTCGCCGGCATGACCGTGAAGTCGGATGATTTGATCCACGCCGACCAGCATGGCGCCATCGTGATCCCGCTCGACGTCGCAGCAAAACTCCCCGAGGCCGCCGAGCTCTGCGGCCGCCGCGAGACGCCGATCCTCGAGATCGCACGCAGCCCGGACTTCTCGCTGGAGAAGCTCAAGGCCGCGCTGAAGCGCTCGGCGGAGATCCACTGATCTCGGAGTAGCTCCATGGACATGCGCGGCAGGACGGTTCTGATCACGGGCTCGACCGACGGTGTCGGACGCTATGTTGCAACCCGTCTTGCCGCCGAAGGCGCGCACGTCCTGATCCACGGCCGCGACGCGGCGCGGGCGGAAGCGCTGATCGATGAGATCGTGAAGGCCGGCCACATCGCGCCGACCTTCTATCAGGCTGATCTGTCGTCGATGGCTGGCACGCGCGCGCTCGCCGCGGTCGTGACACGGGATCATCAACGCCTCGATGTTTTCGTCAGCAACGCCGGCATCGGCTCGCAGAATGGCGGTTCGCAACGGCAAGAGAGCCGCGACGGTCACGAGCTGCGCTTTGCCGTGAACTATCTCTCGGGCTTCCTGCTGGCCCATCTGCTGCTGCCGTTGCTGAAGGCCGCCGCGCCGTCGCGCATCGTCAATGTCGCCTCGCTCGGCCAGCATCCGGTTGATTTCGACGACGTCATGATCACGAAGGGCTACAGCGGCTCGCGCGCCTATGCGCAGAGCAAGCTGTCGCAGATCATGTTCACGATCGATCTCGCTGCCGAGCTCAAGGACGCCGGCATCACCGTGAATTCGTTGCATCCGGCGACCTACATGAATACGACGATGGTGCGCGCCGGCGGCATCACGCCGATGTCGACGGTGGAGCAGGGAGGTGCTGCGATCCTGCATCTGGTCCAGGGCGACGACGTCGCGGCCAAGAGCGGCCTGTTCTTCAACGGCATGAACGAGGCGCGCGCCAATCCGCAGGCCTATGACGCCGATGCGCGCAGGCGCCTGCGCGCGCTGAGTCTGGAGCTCGCGGGCCTGTCGTCCTGACGGCGGCTGTCGTCAGGCCACATGAGGCCTGAGCTTGCCCTTGTCGGTGCCGCAGTCGGGGCAGCGGTAGCTCTCTTGCAATTGCTGATACGTCGTGCCGGGCGAGATCCCATCCGTCGGCACGCCGGCATCCTCGGAATAGATGTAGTAGCAACCGCGGCAGATGAAGCGGCGGCCAGCGCTTCCATTCAGCTTCGCCGCGGGCGCCGGCATCCTCGCCGCGCTAAACGGCCGCGTCAGCTGGTCCTCGACCGAGATCGTGCCACTCGTTTCGACCGTGAGATAGACGCCGACGTCCTTGTGACCAAAGGTCGCCCGCAGCGAGCTCGGAATGTCCATGTCGCGCACGCCGGAGGCGGGGTTGACGTTCGTGGCGCCGCAGCGGCCGTTGCGGCGGTCGACCCGGAAGGTGACGTCACCGAGCCTGATCTCCTGGTCGATCCAGTCGAACTCCTCCCAGGGACGGCCCGTGTCGACGTAGAGATTGGCGCGAAAACGCAAGGGATCGATCTCGGTGCCCCAGCGTTCCTCCAGGCTGCGCAGCGTCGCCAGGTTGATCAGCGAGATCACGCTGTCAGGCTTGTCCATAAAGTGACCGTCCTTCGACCGGATCAGGGTCGGCGGTGCCGGCAGCGCCGGGACGAGTTGATGAAAATAGTCTTCGATCGCCGTCTTCGCGCCGGTCTCGTTGAGGTTGACCGTGAGAATCGTCTGGTTGCCCGCGCGGATATCGAATTGCAGCGTTTCCGGGTCGAGATGGGTATTGACCTTCGCCAAGGCCTCTTCGAGCATGAGCATGACGAAAAGGCCTTTCTTCGCCCAGCGCGGATTGTCGGCCTGGAGGGGAACGCCGGGGCGCGCAAGCGCAAACTGACGGTCATGCGGGAATGGCTTGCCTTTGACGAGCGCGACACTGGTGCGCGGCTGACCGCTCAATCCCTTGACCGGATAGTGGTAGATGCTCTTCAGGAGCGGCATGGCAGACCCGTGTTCGAATGGCGCGAAGGTCTGGAAGTCTGGTCTGGTCGCACGCCGTACGGTTAGAGCCGGCGCGTGTTTTTTTGCTGAGGCCGCCATGCCGCGGATTCGTGCGGTGGGAATTGGCGGGCGATCCGGCGGCAGGTCTATGAGGAGCTGGCCGACTTCAGTGACATGGTCGTCGAGTGCGTCGTCGACTATGTCGGATAGTTTTGCAATGCCTCTCTCGATCTGGCGTTCGCTGAGCCCGCCGAAGCCCAGCAGGATGCCGCGCTTCGCCATGGAGCCGGTCTCGCCATCGTGCACGGGTGCGAAGTCCAGGCTATAGACCCCGATGCGACCGCGGCGCGCCTGATTCTCGAAGATCCGCGCTTGCGGTACGCCAGGCGGCAATTGCCAGAACAATTGCAGGCCGGCATTGCCGCCGCCAAGCGTCACGTCGCCGAACCACCGCCGCAATGCTGCGACCAGGGTGTTGCGGCTGGAGCGGCAATGCGCGCGCACCCGTTGCAAGTGGGAGGCGTACCTGCCGCTCGACAGCAGCTCAGCCAGCACCGCCTGATCGAGCCATGACACGCCGGCATTGAGAGCCGTCTTGGTCAGCCGCGCGGCTTCGGCGTAGCGCTGCGGAACGATCAGATAGCCGAGGCTTAATCCGCTTCCGAGCGATGCGGCGAAATCACCGACATAGAGCGTGCAATCGGGCGCCAATAGCGACAGTGGCTCGAGCTGCGTGCCTTCGTCTTGAAATTCGTCGCCAAACCCGTCCTCGACAATCAGGCTGCCGTTGCGGCGCGCCCAGGCCACCAGTGACTTGCGGCGTTGAGTGGACAGAAGAACGCCAGTCGGAAATTGGTGCGACGGCGTGACATAGACCGCTGTGCAACCGCGCTCGGGCAGGAGATCGGTGACCAATCCGTTCTCGTCGGCCGGGCAGGAGATGATCCGTGCGCCCGCCGACCGGAACGACAGATAGGCGCCGAGGTGACCGGGGTCTTCCATCACCACGCGCGCATCATAGGACAGCACCATACGCGCGATCAGGTTCAGACTCTCGGTGCGGCCACTGGTGATGATGATCTGTGCGGCATCCACGGCCAGTCCGCGCGCCGTGCTCTGGTGATGGGCGATCGCAGCGCGCAGTTCCGGCAAGCCGGCAGGATCGTTCGTGGCCGCAAAGTGCGACGTTGCACCGTGGGCAAGGTGAGTTTGAACGAGACGCCGCCAAGTCTTGAGCGGAAAGATTACGGGATTGGTCTGGTCAAGCGCGAAGTCGACCGTCAGGCGGCGATCCTTCCGGGCCGCGAGGCGTTTCAAATCGAGATCGACCGAGGGCGGCGGTGGCGCAATGGAAGGTCGTTCGAGAGCCGGACCAGCCGTCTGCCACTGGCTCGCGGGCGTCGAGGTCAGTTCTGCCACGAAGATTCCGGAGGCGGGACGGGCCTCGGCATGACCTTCGAGGATCAGGTTCTCATAGGCGCGGACCACAGTATTGCGGGAGATGCCGAGCTGGTCGGCGAGATTGCGCGATGACGGCAGCCGGGCGCCGCGCGCGATGCGACCTTTGGCGATCGCCTGCCGGATCTGCTCCACGAGCTGCTCGGTGAGGGATTCATGCCTTGTCCTGTCGAGCAAGATGAGGAGCTGCATCGAGGTGATCGTAATGAGTGGTTGAACGTGCGATGACGCGATCAATGCAAGGCGAGGGCCAGGGTGAAATCAGGCCGAAAGGGTCCAGTTTTCTGGGTAATCGGCCGCTCTCGCGCCAATTTCGGTACAATGGATGCGGTTGGACCAGTCCAGTCTGCAACTGGACCCATCGTCGGAAGAGACACTGGACCTCTGATGCATGGTTTTCCCCACTGCTTGCCTGGAGCACGCGCAATTCGCTGGCGCGGAAACGTCCGTTCCGTGGTCTCGTGTCCAGATTCTGTTCAGTCGCTCCGGAGATTCGTCCGCCGAAATGGAGCTATCGCAATTTCAGGACGCGGCTCTCGGTGACGGACCATGCGCGTGCGAGCGTTTCGTCAGGCGATCGACGAGCGGCTGCGTGTGGCAGCCCGCCGCAATCGAGCGCGTTCTCGAACAGGAGATTTCCTGCAATGTCCATTGCACGCTACCTCAGGATCTGTGCGGTCCCGCTTCTGATGGCCCTCGGTGCGCCGGCACAGGCGGAAGAAGACACGATCAAGATCGGCATTCTGCACTCTCTGTCCGGCACCATGGCGATCAGCGAGACGATCTTGAAGGATTTGATGTTGATGGAGGTCGCCGACGTCAACGCCCATGGCGGTCTGCTCGGCAAGAAGATCGAGCCGGTGGTGGTCGACCCCGCCTCGAACTGGCCGCTATTCGCCGAGAAGGCGCGCGAGCTCCTGACCAAGGACAAGGTCGCGGCCGTGTTCGGCTGCTGGACCTCGGTGTCGCGCAAATCCGTGCTGCCCGTGTTCGAGGAGCTGAACGGGCTGCTGTTCTATCCGCTCGAATATGAGGGCGAGGAAGCCTCCTATAACATCTTCTATGGCAGCTCGGTGCCGGACAACAAGGCGATCCCGGCCGTGCAGTACCTGATGTCGAAGGAAGGCGGCGAGGTAAAGCGCTTCGTGCTCGAAGGCACTGACTACGTCTATCCGCGGACCTCGAACAAGATCATCCGCGCCTTCCTCAAGAGCAAGGGCGTCAAGGATGAGGACATCCTGGAGAACTACACGCCGTTTGGCTTCAGTGACTGGCAGACCGAGGTCGCCGCGATCAAGAAGTTCGGCACCACAGGCAAAAAGACGGCGGTGGTCTCCACCGTCAACGGCGATGCCAACGTGCCGTTCTACAAGGAGCTCGGCAACCAGGGCGTCAAGGCGACCGACATTCCCATCATCGCCTTCTCGGTCGGCGAGGAAGAGCTCGCCGGCGTCGACACCAAGCCGCTGGTCGGGCATCTTGCGGCCTGGAGCTACTTCCAGTCCGTCAACACGCCAGAGAACAAGGCCTTCATCGCCAAATGGCGCGCCTACACCAAGAACCCGAAGCGCGTCACCAACGATCCGATGGAATCGGCTTACATCCTGTTCCACATGTGGGTGCAAGCGGTGCAACAGGCTGGCAGCACCAATGTCGATGCGGTGCGCCAGGCCATGATCGGCCAAAAGGTGAAGTCGCCGTCGGGCTTCGAGGTCGTGATGGGCCCGAACCATCACATGGCCAAGCCCGTGATGATCGGCGAGATCCAGGCTGACGGCCAGTTCAGCATCGTCCACAAGAGCAAGGCGCTGCCGCCAAACGCCTGGAGCCCCTATGTCGAGGCCAACAAGGGCAAGGTCGCCGACTGGTCCTGGCCCTGGGTCTGCGGCGGCTGCTCGACCCCGCGCTTCGCTGCGAACTGATCTCCTGACGACAGCTTTCGCGGTGACAGGCTCCGGTGGCAGAGCGATCTGCCATCGGAGCTGACGCGCGCCGGCGCCGCGCGATCATGGTTAGCAAAGCGTTGAGATTGATGTCGCAGAACGGCAAAGCCGCCGTCCGTTCAGCGCCCCGCGCCGCTCCGTCGCATCGGCTGAACTTAACCTTTACGCGGCTTTAAGGGCGGCGCTCTAGGGTTTCCGATGCGGTTCGGGGTTGGACCGCGCCATCGGCCAGGACGGCCGTTGTTGCGTTCGCTTTGGAGACTTCCATGGATATCATGACGGGCGCCGGCCTCGTGGCGGGCTTGATCGTCATCGCGACGATGGTGTTTCTGGGCGGCGATATCGGCATGTTCATGAGCGATCATGCTGCGATCATCATCTTCGGTGGATCGTCCGCGGCGACCATGATCCGCTTTCCGCTGTCGGCGCTGGCGCACGGCCTGCCGCTCGGCATGAAGTTCGCCTTCACGATGAGCCGGCTGTCGGCGCACGACCTGGTCGACGAGCTCGCCCGCATCGCCGAGATCGCCCGCAAGCAGGGCCCGGTCGGCCTGGAAAAGGTCGAGACCGACGAGCCCTTCCTCGCCAAGGGCATCCGTTACGTCGCCGACGGCTACGACCTCGATTTTATCAGGGACAATCTGGAACGCGACCGCGACAATTTCCTGCTGCATCTCAACGAAGGCAGCAAGATCTATCGCGCCGTCGGCGACTGCGCGCCTGCGTTCGGCATGATCGGAACGCTGATCGGCATGGTGCAGATGTTTTCGAACATGTCGGATCCCTCGAAGCTCGGCCCGTTCATGGCGACCGCCCTGCTGGCAACTCTCTATGGTGCGTTGGTCGCGAACCTGCTCTGCCTGCCGATCGCCGACAAGCTGCATGGCAAGCTGATCGACGAGGAAACCAATCGCACGCTGATCATCGACGGCATCCTCATGATCCGCGACTCCAAGAGCCCGACTTTGGTGCGCGAAATGCTGCTGGCCTATCTGCCCGAGAAGCACCGCCACGCCGAAGGCGAGCCGGTTCCGGCGTAACGGCGGACGTCGGGATCTGACCGATGGCAAAGAAAAAACGCGAGGAAGCACACGGCGGGCACGGCTGGTTCGTGACGTTCGCCGATCTGATGGCGTTGCTGCTGGCGTTTTTCGTGATGCTGGTCGCATTCTCCACCCAGGACGCCAACAAGCTGAAGATCGTCGCAGGCTCCATGCGCGAGGCCTTCGGCGTCCAGAGCGAAGCGCGCTACGCCGGCATCATCGAATCCGACGGCCTGCCGACCCGCGCGCGCCTGAAGAACGTCGACCACATCCAGCCTGAGGAATCCTCCAACACGCCGACGCCGGACCAGGAGGATCGCGACAAGACGTCAGGTGCCAAGATCAAGGTCGACCGCAACTTCGCGCTCGCCGCGGCCTCGCTGCGCCAGGCGTTGCAGGACATGCCGGAACTGACCGAGATGTCCAAGCACATCATGTTCGAGGAGACCAAGCAGGGCCTCAATCTCGAGATCGTCGATCAGGACGGCCGCTCGATGTTCGCGGACGGCTCCAAGGTGCCCTACGACCGCACCCGCCGCCTGATCGAGAAGCTCGCGATCCCGCTGAAAGCGACCCCTCTGCGCGTCTCCATCGCCGGCCACACTGCAGCCGGCTTCGTGCCGACCCGCAGCGATTACGGCGCCTTCGACCTGTCGGCGGACCGCGCCAACGCGGTGCGCCAGATCCTCGAACGCGAGGGCCTGCCGCCGTCGCACGTCTTCGCCGTCTCCGGCAAGGCGGACACCCAGCCGCTGTTCCCGGACGATCCGTCGCTGGCCGCTAACCGCCGTGTGACCATCACGCTGATGCGTGAAGATCCGCCACTGCCGCCAAACTTGAAGCCCTGAACCTCTTGCGCTACCATTTTACCTGAGGCTATTCGTCGCGAAGGCGATGAACGTGGCCACGCCGTCACAGCATCTCGCGCGGCGCCTGCTATGGTGGTGGGCCGATTGACAGGCGCGCCGGAAGCGTCAAAAGGCGCCGGATCAATTCCAGGGATGAAGCGTTTTCCACCCTCATGACGGCGAGCATCACATCGACCGAGACCCAGGAAGGGCCGGTCACCTCGGGCTTTTGGTCCCTCACGCTCGGGAGCATCGGCGTCGTTTTCGGCGACATCGGCACCTCGCCACTTTACGCGTTCCACGAGGCGGTCAGGGGCGCGGCTCATGGCGAGCCGGTCACGCGGATCATGGTGCTCGGCGTGCTGTCGCTGATCCTGTGGGCGCTGCTGATCGTCGTCACCGCCAAATACGTGCTGCTGCTGCTGCGCGCCGACAATAACGGGGAGGGCGGGACGCTCTCGCTGATGGCGCTCGGCCAGCGCGCGCTGGGACGGCGGAGCTGGTTCCTGCTCGCGCTCGGTGTGGTCGGCGCCTCCATGTTCATCGGCGATTCCATGATCACGCCGGCGATCTCGGTGCTGTCGGCGGTCGACGGCCTCAAGCTCGCGACGCCCGCGTTCGAGCACTATGTCGTGCCGCTGACGGTGCTGATCCTGGTGCTGCTGTTCGCTGTCCAGAGCAAGGGGACCGCGCTGGTGGCCTCGGCCTTCGGGCCGGTGATGGTCATCTGGTTCACCATCCTGGCGGTGCTGGGCGTCATTCACATCGCCGACGATCCGTCGGTGTTGGCTGCGATCAATCCCTATTATGCGTTCCAATTCCTGCTATCGCACGGCACGATCGGCCTGGTGACGCTCGGCGCGGTCTTCCTCGCCGTGACCGGTGGCGAGGCGCTCTATGCCGACCTCGGCCATTTCGGCCGCAAGCCGATCCAGTCGGCCTGGATGTTTTTCGTGCTGCCGTCGCTCCTGATCAATTATTTCGGGCAGGGCGCGCTGGTGTTGTCCGATCCAAGCGCGATCGAGCATTCCTTCTATCGCATGGTGCCCGAGCATCTGTTGCTGCCGCTGGTCGGGCTTGCAACCGCAGCCACTGTCATCGCCAGTCAGGCGGTGATCACCGGCGCCTATTCGCTGGTCTATCAGGCAGTGCAGCTCGGCCTCCTGCCGCGCTTCGAGGTGCGCTACACGTCCGAAACCCATGCCGGCCAGATCTATCTGCCGCGCGTCAACCGGCTGCTGCTGATCGGCGTGATGCTGCTGGTGCTGCTGTTCCACACGCCCAGCAATCTGGCTTCGGCCTATGGTATCGCGGTCTCCACCACCATGGTCGCCGACGGCATCATGGGCTTTGTGGTGATCTGGAAATTGTGGAACTGGAAGGCCGCGACCGCGGCTGTCGTGATCCTGCCCTTCGTCATGGTGGACATGACCTTCTTCAGCGCCAATTTGCTGAAGCTGCTCGAAGGCGCCTGGGTGCCGCTGCTGTTCGGTGCCGCGATGGCTGGGACGATCTGGACCTGGCGGCGCGGCTCGGGAATCCTGATCCAGAAGACGCGCCGGATCGAGGTGCCGCTGGACGATCTGATCCGCAGCCTGGAGAAGCGGCCGCCGCACATCGTCAAGGGCACGGCGGTGTTTTTGACCAGCGATCCCGCCTTCGTGCCGACCGCGCTGTTGCACAATCTCAAGCACAACAAGGTGCTGCACGAGCACAACGTGATCCTGACCATCGAGACCGCGCACACGCCGCGGGTCGATCTCTCCGAGCGCTTCAAGATGGAGAAGATCAGCGAGAAGTTCTCCAAGGTGCGCTTGCGCTTCGGCTTCATGGAGCAGCCGAACGTGCCCAAGGCGCTCGCGATCGCGCGCAAGCAGGGCTGGCAGTTCGACATCATGTCGACGTCGTTCTTCGTGTCGCGGCGCTCGCTGAAGGCGTCGGCGCAGTCGGGCATGCCGCTCTGGCAGGACCACCTGTTCATCGCGCTCAGCCGCTCGGCCAATGACGCCACCGACTATTTCCAGATTCCGACCGGGCGGGTGGTTGAAGTTGGAACCCAAGTCACCATCTGAACCTTCCGTTGGGACGCAATTGGCGGACCCATGCGGATTTTGCATGCCATGGGCCCAGAATCGGGCTAGGCTATGCCGGCAGCGCAGGACTATAAGCCGCGCGCGCTCCTCCGCCGTTGTGCAGTGAAGCATTTTTTGAGGCCACCAGGCTCTCCCATGACAAGTGACGTAGCAGTTCCCGCCCCGGAAACGGCGGCGGCCAATGGGCATGGCGATGCCCACACCACCGCCGGTTTCGGTGCGCTCACGCTCGGCAGCATCGGCGTGGTCTATGGCGACATCGGCACCAGCCCGCTCTACGCGTTCCGCGAGGCGGTGATGGCGGCCTCAGGCGCTGAAGGCGCGCCGACGTCGGCGGCTGTTCTCGGCGTGGTGTCCCTGATCCTGTGGGCGCTGATCATCGTGGTGACGCTCAAATACGTCGTGATCCTGCTCCGCGCCGACAACAACGGCGAGGGCGGCACGCTGGCCTTGATGGCGCTGGCCCAGCGCGCGGTCGGCACCGGCGGGGCGACCATCGTCCTGCTCGGCATCATCTCCGGCGCCCTGTTCTACGGCGATGCCGTGATCACGCCTGCGGTCTCGGTGCTGTCGGCCCTCGAAGGCATGAAAGACGTCACGCTGCGCTTCGAGCCCTATATCGTGCCGCTGACGGTGGTGATCCTGGTGTTCCTGTTTGCCGTGCAGTCGCGCGGCACTGCCCGCGTGGCGGCGTTCTTCGGACCCGTGATGTGCGTCTGGTTCGCGGTGATCGCGGTCGCCGCGATCCATCCGATCATCGCGCAGCCGCAGGTGCTGCTCGCGCTGAACCCGTTCTATGCCGTGTCCTTCATGTTTCACCACGGCATCATCGGCTTTGTGACGCTGGGTGCCGTGTTCCTGGCGGTCACCGGCGCCGAGGCGCTCTATGCCGACCTCGGCCATTTCGGCAAGCGGCCGATCCAGACCGCCTGGCTGTTCATCGTGCTGCCGTCGCTGGCGCTGAATTATCTGGGGCAGGGCGCTCTCGTCCTCGGCGATCCCGGCGCGATCGAGAGCCCGTTCTTCCAGCTCTTCCCGCAAGGCATTATTCGCGGCTGCATGGTCGTGCTGGCCACGGCCGCCACCGTCATCGCGAGCCAGGCCGTCATCACCGGCGCCTATTCGCTGACGCGGCAGGCGATCCAGCTCGGGCTGCTGCCCCGATTCGAAATTCGTCATACGTCTGAAGCCCATTCCGGCCAGATCTTCATCCCGCGCATCAACCAGCTGCTGCTGGTTGCGGTGATCATGATGGTGCTGCTGTTCCGCTCCTCCAGCGCGCTCGCTTCCGCCTACGGCATCTCCGTGACCGGCACGATGGTCGTCACCGGGATGATGGGCTTTGTCGTGATCTGGAAGGCCTGGAAGTGGTCGCCGCTGTGGGCTGCAGCCCTGATCGCGCCGTTCCTGTTCCTCGACCTGACCTTCCTGGCCGCCAATTTGCTCAAGGTATTCGAGGGCGGCTGGGTGCCGCTGGCGCTCGGTGCGCTCATGATCCTCATGATGTACACGTGGCGGCGCGGCAGCCGGCTCTTGTTCGAGAAGTCGCGCAAGCTCGAATTCCCGCTCGCCGACCTCGTGGCGATGCTGGAGAAGCGGCCGCCGCAGCGGGTGCCCGGCACCGCCGTGTTCCTGACCAGCGATCCCCTGAGCGCGCCGACCGCGCTGATGCATAGTCTGAAACACTACAAAGTGCTTCACGAAAAGAATGTCATTCTCACCATCGAGACCGCGCAGACCCCGCGCATCGATCCGGCCGAGCGGGTGAAGCTGGAGCAGATCAGCCCGACCTTCTCCAAGGTGACGCTGAAGTTCGGCTTCATGGAATCGCCCAACGTGCCGAAGGCCCTCGCCATCGCCCGCAAGCTGGGCTGGCAGTTCGACATCATGTCGACCTCGTTCTTCCTGTCGCGGAGGGCGCTCAAGCCAGCCGCCCATTCCGGCATGCCGCGCTGGCAGGACCGGCTGTTCATCTCGCTCAGCCGCTCCGCCAACGATGCCACC
This sequence comes from Bradyrhizobium sp. AZCC 2230, assembly GCF_036924495.1. Taxonomy (NCBI): domain Bacteria; kingdom Pseudomonadati; phylum Pseudomonadota; class Alphaproteobacteria; order Hyphomicrobiales; family Nitrobacteraceae; genus Bradyrhizobium; species Bradyrhizobium sp. AZCC 2230. The sequence continues at coordinate 213,664 of NZ_JAZHRS010000001.1, forward strand.
GACTATTTCCAGATCCCCTCTGGCCGCGTCGTCGAGGTCGGTACGCAGGTCACGATTTAAGGTCACGATCTAGGGCCGGGATTCAAAGCGCACTTCAAGTCGCTGCGATTTAGCTTTAACTTGCGCAAGGCAGCTCAAGCCTTTGTAGCGCTTGATTTTCGATGCCTGAGAGGCGAGGTTGCCCGCCGGCCGGGATCGCCCCGGCAAGCGCCCTGCGACGTTGGAGGATGATGTGGCAAATCAAGTACAGGATCTGACCCCCGAGGAGGTTTCCAAGGGTGTCGCGGAGGGCCGCTATCTGCTCGTCGACGTCCGTGAGCCGAACGAGGTCGAGGCCGAGGCTTACCCCTACGGCGTGGTCGTGCCGCTCTCGACCTTCGATCCCAAGGCGATTCCCGATCCGCAAGGCAAAGAGGTCGTGTTCGCCTGCCGCTCGGGCAAGCGCTCGGTGACCGCCTCGCTCGCGGCGCAGGAGGCGGGCCTGCCTTACGACAAGCATCTGGCCGGCGGCATGCTCGGCTGGAAGGCGGCAGGGCTCCCCAGCAAGGTCGGTGGCTAACGTCGCGATGACCAAGAGCTCTTCGCTGAACAAGGTCTTCGCCGACCTTCCCGTCACTATCTTCGAGGCGATGTCGCAGGCCGCGCGCGACAACAACGCCATCAATCTCGGTCAGGGCTTCCCTGATGATCCCGGCCCCGAGGACATCCGCCGCGCAGCCGCCGACGCCTCGCTCAACGGCTACAACCAGTATCCGTCGATGATGGGCATCCCGGAGCTGCGCCAGGCGATCGCGACCCATTACGGCCATTGGCACGGCCTCAAGCTCGATCCGATGAGCGAGGTGATGGTGACCTCCGGCGGCACCGAGGCGCTGACTTCGGCCATCCTGTCGGTGGTGCAGCCCGGCGACGAGGTGGTCTGCTTCCAGCCGGTCTATGATTCCTATCTGCCGATCATCCGCCAGGCCGGCGGCATTCCGCGCCTCGTCCGCCTCGAGCCACCGCACTGGCGGCTGAATGAGGACATGCTGAAAAGCGTCTTCAATTCAAAGACCAAGGCGGTGCTGTTCAACAATCCCTTGAATCCCTCCGCGGTGGTCTATCCGCGCGAGGACCTCGAGCTCTTGGCGCGCTACTGCCAGGAGTTCGACGTCATCGCGATCTGCGACGAGGTCTGGGAGCACGTCACTTTCGACGAGCACAAGCACATCCCGCTGATCACCATCCCCGGCATGCGCGAGCGCACCATCAAGGTCGGCTCGGCCGGCAAGATCTTCTCGCTGACCGGCTGGAAGATCGGCTTCGTCTGCGCCGCGCCGCCGCTGTTGCGCGTCGCCGCCAAGGTGCACCAGTTCCTGACGTTCACGACCGCGCCGAACCTCCAGGCCGCCGTCGCCTACGGCCTCGGCAAGCCCGACGAGTATTTCCGGTCGATGCGGAAGGATCTGACGCGGAGCAGGGACCGCCTGACCAGGGGGCTGGAGAGCCTCGGCTTCCCCGTGCTGAAGTCGCAGGGCACCTATTTCCTCACCGTCGATTTGTCGCCGCTCGGGCTCAACGAGAGCGACGCCGAGTTCTGCTGGCGGATCGTGAAAGACTACAAGGTCGCCGCGATCCCGGTCTCGGCGTTCTACGAGCAGGACCCCGTGACCTCGGTGGTCCGCTTCTGCTTTGCCAAGAAGGACCAGACGCTGGACACCGCACTGGAGCGGCTGTCGGACGCGGTGCGCGGACGCAAGAGGTAGACCGAGATGACGAATGTCAGCCGCTTCAGGCTTTGCCTTGGTTTTGCAATCGCCGCAGCGCTGACGTTCCTCTCGCCTCCCGCAGGCGCTGAGGAGCGGGTCGTCAACTTCTACAACTGGTCGAACTACATGGCGCCCGACGTCCTCGAGGCCTTCACCAGGGAGACCGGCATCAAGGTGGTCTACGACACTTTCGATGCCAACGAGACGCTGGAGACCCGCCTGATGGCCGGCAAGTCCGGCTATGACGTCGTGGTGCCCACCGCCTATTTCCTGCAGCGCCAGATCAAGGCGAACATCTTCCAGAAGCTCGACAAGTCGAAGCTGCCGAACCTCGCCAACGCCTGGCCGATGGTGACCAGGAATCTTGCGACCTACGATCCCGGCAACGACTTTGCCGCGAACTACATGTGGGGCACGACGGGCATCGGCTACAACGTCGCCAAGGTGAAGCAGATCCTCGGGGCGGACGCCAAGATCGACAGCTGGGACATCGTCTTCAAGCCGGAGAACCTGGCAAAATTCAAAGACTGCGGCGTCCACATGCTCGACTCCGCCGACGACATCTTTCCGGCGGCGCTGAGCTATCTCGGGCTCGATCCGAACTCGACCAAGCAGGCCGATCTGGAGAAGGCCGCCGACATCGTCGCCAAGGTTCGTCCGTCGGTGCGAAAATTCCACTCGTCCGAATATCTGAGCGCGCTCGCCACCGGCGAGATCTGCTTCGTGGTCGGCTGGTCCGGCGACATCATGCAGGCCCGCGCCCGTGCCGCCGAGGCCAAGAGCGGCATCGAGATCGGCTATGCCATTCCGAAGGAGGGCGCGCAGATGTTCTTCGACAATCTCGCGATCCCCGCGGATGCCAGGAACGTCAAGGAAGCCTACGAGCTGATCAACTATCTCTATCGCCCGGATGTCGCCGCCAAGAACTCGGACTTCCTGTCCTACGCCAACGGCAACCTCGCCAGCCAGAAGCTGGTCGATCCGAAAATTTTGAACGACAAGAACATCTATCCGGACGACGCCACGCTCGCAAAGCTGTTCGTCATCACCGCCCGCGACCCGGCGACCCAGCGCATCATCAACCGCCTCTGGACCAAGGTGAAGACGGGGCGGTAGTCGTTTCCGGGATCGCCCCGGAAACTCATTTCCGCAAAACAACCCCATGCACAGTAGAACCGCGATCTTCGCGCTGTCGGCGGTGACGGTGCTTAAGTCGAACTGCGGCTTGGCTGAATCGCCCCGCAGGCGAAACGGACTCGCGGCACTTCGTCCGCTGCACGAAGTGAGCCGTCGGGCACGTCGCTGAATCGGGCTCCGGGCATTTGACACGTCGGGCAAAACAGGAGCAGAAGTGTATCCTGCCGCCTTCCCGAACCAAGCACGACGATAATGCGCATGGCGGTGCCAACACCCCTCGAACCAAACTGGACAATTCGGCCGTTCCGGCCTGGCGACGGGCCAGTGGTCCGTCGGCTCATCGAGTCCGTCTGGCGTGAGCATTTTCACAATCACCCGGACTCCTTCGTCCGGGACTTCATCTACTCGCGTCTGTCGGACGTCGACAACGCGGACACCGTCTACGCCGATCGGGCTCTCTTTTTGTGCGCGATTGCCGAAGACGCAATCATCGGCACCGGCGCAATCAAGCGGTTCGACGATCGAGAGTGCGAGATGGTTCGCATGTTTGTCGCCTCAATCTACCGGGGCCGCGGGATCGCACGGACGATTGCCGATGGACTCATCACCTTTGCAAGGAGTGCGGGATACGATCGCATCCGCTTGTCCAGCAACAACGCACTGACGGCCTCGCATCGACTTTACGAAAGGATGGGCTTCCAGCGCGCGGCCTCATGGGACCCAGGCGGCGAGGCTCACTCAAATTACTACGCGCTCCGGATATGTTGAAAGAATGAAGAGCGTCTCAGCAGGCACGATACCCGAGCGCTTCTGGCCGCCGATGAAGAACGCAAGTCCGGTTTTTATCGCAGCCTGGGAATGCATTGTTCAGGCCGAGGTCGACGCAGGCTTGCCGGAGCAATGAAGGCGGCAGAGTGTTTGCGCTATCGCCGCCTTCGATGCGCGATGCACATGTCTCGAAAGCATGTGAGCGGTAACGTTGTCGTTATCATACTGTAACGATCGATAAATACGTCAGGTGCGGGGATGGCATCAGACAGTCCGAGCGCGTCCTCACCTGTGTGCAGCAGCAGCGCCGGGTGGATTCCGTACGCCAGGTTCTGGAGCCCATTTAGATGACATCCGTGCCGTCCTCGAAGTTCTGGAAATATGCGGCGCTCAGCGCGGCTCTGCTGCCGGCTGCCGCGCGCGCTGACTCCATTCCGTCCACGCCGTCGGTGAATTTCACCAACAGCTCCAGCGCCTCGGTCGGATCCACGATCGTCAATTTGCTGGATTCCTACACCCATCTCATGCTGGTCGATCCCAAGTTGCGCAATGGCGCGGGTGTCATGGAACAGAATTATCTGACCGTCATCAGGATGACGCAGGAGCGCACGCCGGCGCAGACGCTCGCCGCGATCCATGACGATCGTACCTCGCAGCCCTACAGCGTTCTCAACGGGCTCGGTCCCCTGACGTCGTCCTTCATGACTGGGATCGGGTCGTCCACGACGGCGACGCCGCCTGCGAGCCTGACGCCGACCTCGTATCAGGTCACCACGCTGCAGGACTACGACGCGAGCGTACACGGCATCAACTATCTCAACAGCGCGACCATCGGCTTTTCGACCTTTGGCGACGGCACGGCGACACCATTGGCCGATGCCGCAAACTTCCTCAACAACACCATCCGTGCCAACGCTTCGACCGAACCGCCGAAGCGCACGTTCGAGCGCTACATGGGCTCTACGGCGCCGGTCGTGAATCCTGCTTCCATCATCGCCGGTGTGATCAGCCCGCTCGACTCGCGCTACGGCAACTACAATGCCGTGACCAACAAGGCCGGCCTGACGAATGCGGACACCGCGCAATTCGTCGTCCCCACCTATTTCAGCAGCTTCGCGGTCCCGGTCGCCTATTACAACACCCTCAACTGGGTGCGGGGCTTCACCGTGACCCCGGCACTCGTGGCCGCAAATGGCGGTCAGCCGATCACGGTTCCTGACGTCGGAAGCTTCGACGCATCAGGCAATTTGACCCCCGTTCAGTTCGGTGCGGGTGACTATGTCCCGGGCATCGGCACAGCGCCCCGTCCGTTCAGGCTGTCGACCAAGGTCAGGGTTCCGACGCTGCTCTGGCAGATCGCGAACGGCACCAACCCCTACGGCGACGGTGCCTTCGTCAGCGGCCACACCAATCTTGCCTACAATCAGGCGCTCGGGCTGGCCTTCCTGGTCCCGCAACAATATGAAAGCCTTCTGATCCGCGCCGCGGACCTCGGCAACAATCGCATTCTCGCCGGCATGCATTCGCCGCTGGATGTGATCGGAGGCCGTATCGAGGCGACCGCGATCGTCGCGACCAACATCTACGGCGCGCTCTACGGCCCTTATGGCAACCGGTTGGATTGGACCAATGCCGCCAACACCGCCGCCTATGCGATCTATCAGGCCCATATGAAGACCCAGAAATATCTGGCGCAGTCGTGCGGTACGAGCACGGTGGAGGACTGCCTCAAGCGGGCCAGTGGCGATCACGATGACGATCGCGATCATCGCGACGGGCGCAATCATCAGGACGGGCGGGATCATGATCGCGACAGGTTCGATTACAACCTCGATCCGGACGACATCAGGGGTTACACCTATCGCATGACCTACGGGCTTGCGTTGGCGGCATCGATGAAACTGCCTGAAACCGTTCCGGTGCAGGCGCAGGTGCTGCTGCTGACCCGCTTCCCCTATGCCACCGACGAGCAGCGGACCGAGATCCTGCGCAGCACGGCGCTGCCAGCCGGCTTCGCGCTGTTGGACGGCAATACCTGGGATGGGTGGGGACGGCTCAACCTCTACGCCGCGGTCCAAGGCCAGGACTCGTTCTTCCGCGCCGTCAGGGCTGCAACGACACGGTGACGTCCTCAGCGTGGCTCGGGATCGTTAGCGGTCCCGAGCTGCGCGCGAGATCAGGATCGCGCTCCGATGATTTCGGTCGGTGAAGGCCCTACCGCCACCTTCGGTGCAGCCACAACCACTGCTCCGGATGCTCGCGCACCCAGCCTTCCACCACATTGGTGATCGCCTGCGTCGTGCCCTGGATGTCGATCTTGCCGTCGGCGTCACGTACCGGCGAGATCTCTTCTGTCAGTTCGGCGCGGAAGCGAAAGCCGGTGCACTTAACTCGTCGAGCGATCTGCAGCGGACGCTCGATCGGGCAATTGGATGAGTTTATCTCGGACCAGACGATTAAGTGTCACCGCAATTTCGTGGGAACGCGTCGTTCAGGCCGAGGTCGATGCAGGCTTGCCGGAGCAACAAGGGCGGGCAGGCGCCTTAAATTCCCAATCGCACACGGTGTTGAATTGAGCTAGTCTGGGGCTCGAACAGAGATTGAGCCATGTCGATGATAGAGCATTCACGCATTTCGCTTGCGCCGGACGTCCTTGCTGGCAAGCCCGTGATCAGCGGAACCCGCATCGCGGTCGAGTTCGTCATCGGGTTGATGGCGGACGGCTGGAGCGAGGCCGATATCCTGGCGAACTATCCGGGGATTTCGCGCGAAGACATTCTCGCGTGCCTGGCTTACGCACGCGACTCGCTGAGCGTCGAACGGGTTCACCCGACCGCAGCTTGAGATGCGCTTTCTCGCGGACGAGAATTTTCCTGGTTCCGCAGTAGATGCACTTCGTGCGTCAGGTCATGACGTCATCTGGATCAGAGCTTCTGCACCCGGCAGCAACGACCGCGAAGTGTTGGCGCAAGCGTGATCGCGGATTTGATCTTGGCTCGTGGTGATTGGGCAGGACATTTCTCAGTGATTGAGCACGGCCGAATCCGAATGCGACCGCTTGGCAAGTAGCGTCTGCCTTACCGCCACCTTCGGTGCAGCCACAACCACTGCTCGGGATGTTCGCGCACCCAGCCTTCCACCACATTGGTGATCGCCTGCGTCGTGCCCTGGATGTCGATCTTGCCGTCGGCGTCGCGCACCGGCGGAATTTCTTCCGTCAGTTCGGCGCGGAAGCGAAAGCCGGGCAGGCGAATGACGCGGACGCCGTGGATCGGGCATTCGACCTGGCGCAACAGGCGCGCCAGCATCGGATTGGCGCGGGTCTTGCGGCCGAAGAAGGCGACCTCGACGCCGCCGGTCAGATACTGGTCGATCAGCATGGCGACGTGCTTGCCGTCCTGGAGCGCCTGCGCGAGCCGCAGCGGCGCGTCGCGGCCCGCGGGGATCAGCGTGCCCATGTTGACCTGGCGCATCTCCTGGATGATGCGGTCGGCCGACGCGATGTTTGGCCGGCGGTAGAGGATTGCAGCATCGAGCCCATGCGCGGGGGCGGCGAGCGCGGGCAATTCCCAATTGGCCAGATGCGAGGCGAAGATTAGCGCCGGCTTGCCGTCGTCCCTGATCTGGTCGTACAGCTCGACGGTGCGCGGCGACAGTTCGATCCGGCTGTTTTCCGGATGGGCGCGATCGTAATCCCAGACATGGTCGATATGGGCGAACTCGGCGCCGATGCGGCCGAGATTGTCCCACACGCCCATCAGGATCTGTTCGATCTCCTCGGGTGATTTCTCCGGAAATGCCGCGGTGAGATTGGCGCGGCCGATGCGGTGCTCGCGCAGGCGCGGGCCGATCGTCTTGGTGACGCGCGCGAAAAAGTCCGAGGTCTTGACCGGATCGAAATAGCGTGTGGTGCGCAGCATGCCGACGGTGGCCGCGCCGATCAGGCCACCGCCGATCGCCTTGGCGACTTCCCGCGCGCGGGCCTTCGTGCTCGCAGGAAGCAGCGCCATGCGTCCGGTCAGGCCGGTTCGCGGGTCAGGATCAGCGAGGCGTTCTGGCCGCCGAAGCCGAACGAGTTCGACATCACCGCGGTGACGCGGGCATCGCGCGCCTTGTTGCCGACCACGTCGAACAGGATCGTGGGATCCGGATTGTCGTAGTTGATGGTCGGCGGAATCCGCTGATGCTCGAGCGTGAGCAGCGAGAAGATCGCCTCGACCGCGCCCGCGGCCGAGATGGTGTGGCCGACCATCGACTTGTTGGAGGTGACCGGGATCTTCGAGAGGAGATCGCCGAACACGGCCGATGTCGTGTTGTACTCCATCTTGTCGTTCTCGGGCGTCGCGGTGCCGTGCGCGTTGATGTGGTCGATCTGGTCCGGCGTCATGCCGGCGTCGGCCAGTGTCTTGTTCATGCAGCCGATGATCGGCTTGCCGTCAGGCGACGAGCGGGTGCGATGGAAGGAGTCGGTGAGCTCGCCGCAGCCGGCGATGACGCCGAGGATTTTTGCGCCACGCGCAGTCGCCGCTTCATAGCTTTCCAGCACCAGGGCGCCGGCGCCTTCGGCCATGACAAAGCCGTCGCGATTCTTGGAGAAGGGGCGGGAGGCCGCCTGCGGCGGGTCGTTCTGGGTCGACAGCGCCGAGAGCAGCGAGAAGCGCACCAGCGCTTCCGGGTTCACGGTGCCGTCGGTCGCGACGCACAGCGCCGCATCGGTCTCGCCGCGGCGGATCGCCTCGACGCCGAGCTGGATCGAGGTGGCTCCGGACGCGCACGCCGTCGACAGCGAGATCGGCGAACCCTTGGTGCCGAAGGTTTCGGCGAGGTAGGCGGCCACCGAGCCGAACATGAAGCGGTGATGATAGGCGTTGTACTTGCCGCCGCCGGAGATGCGCAGCAGATCGTCATAGTTGAAATCGGGCGCGCCGACGGCGCGGCCGAGCTCGCGGCGTTGCGGCCATTCGACTTCGACCGGCGCGACCGCGAGGAAGAGGGGGCCCGGGAAATCGCCCTTGGCGCCGATGCCCGCCTGCTCCAGCGCTTCCTGCGTGACGAGCTCGGCCATCCGCTCGGACAGGCCGGTGGACGAGAACGGATCGACGCTGACGAAATCCACCGTGCCGGCCATCGTGGTCTTCAGGCCGTCGATCGGAAAGCGCGTGATGGTGCGGATGCCGGATTCGCCCGCCACGAGCTTCGACCAATTGTCGGCCTTGCCGGCGCCGAGCGAGGTCGTGATGCCCATGCCGGTGACGACGACAACGGGACGCCCGAGTTTGTCGCGTGGTGCAGTCATGTCGATCCCCCGATAGAGCTAGCTAAACTGCCTCGACCAGCGCCATGCCTTCGCCGCGCCAGTGTCCGGCTCCCACCACCACGATCTGGGTGGGTGCACCCTGCATTTCAACCTCGGTCCCGGTCGAATCGTTCGGCGGGAACAGCGCGCCGCGCGAGATCGAGAGCGCCGCGAGCGCAATGCCGAGCGGGAATTGCGTTTCCATGGTGTGGCCGAACATCGTGCCGGTCGCGCGCACCGGGAAATCGGCGTGCTTGTTCAGGAAGCCGCGCTCCTCCGACGTCGCCGGTTCAGCACCGGTTGCGCCCGAGATGATCGCGCCCTTGCCATCGCGCTTCGGCAGCTTGTCCCAAAGCTTCTCCAGCGTCGCTTCCATGTCGCCGGACTGCTTGCGTCGGGCGAGATCAGTCACCACGCTCGACAGCTTCGCGTACGGCTTGGCGCCGCGCGCTTCCGCGTGCGCCTTCGACTCCAGCACAAGGAAGGCGCCGGCCGAGCCAAGCGCGAAGCCGGCGTGGTCCTTGCGCGCCCACACGGGGGCGAACTTGTCCCTCAGATTGAAGTCGCCGAATTCGTAGAGGACCATCAGGTCCTTGCGCTCGCCGTTGTGCGAGCCGCCGACCAGCGCGATGTCGCTCTCGCCCGAGGCGATGCGCGACAGCGCGATGCGCGCGGCATCGGCGCCCGCAACCTCTTCGCCCATGAAGGTGCGCGAGGTGCCGCCGAGACCGTTGACGATGGCGATGTTGCCGGCGAGCAGATTGGAGAGCTGCGCGAGGAACAGCGTCGGCCGGAGATCGCTCATGAGCCGCTCGTTGAGGAAGCCGGGCGCATTGGCGCCCTTGGCCTCGGCGGTGAGCACGCCGGTGTCGACATTGAGATCACGCTCGCCGCCGCCGGCGGCGACCACCATGTCGATCTTCGACAGGATGTCCTTGTTGCCCTTGATGCCGGCCGAGTCGAGCGCGAGGCCCGCGGCATAGACGCCGATGCGCTGCCAGGCTTCCATCTGGCGCTGGTCGCCCTTCTTGGGGATCTGGCTGTCGAACGACACCGGCAGCAGCGGGTGCACGATGAAGGGCGCAAAGCCCTTCTCGTCGACATTGATGCGCTTCTCAGAAAGCGCGGCCCAGTTGGCGTCGAGACCCTCGCCGAGCGAGGTGGCAAGACCAATGCCGGTGATCCAGACTTCCGTCTGGCCCGGCTTCGAAGCGGTGTCGGTCATGGCGATACGGCCTGTTGCGGAAAGCCGACGCGCTGGGCGACCGCGTCCATGTATCCGCGAATATCCGAATTGGGGAAGGGGATCAGCGTGAAGGTGAGGGTCGAATTCGCGCGCAGCTTGCCGCCGACCCGGATCTTCGCCTCGGTCATCGCATAGCCCGAGCCCTCATGGGCCACGCTCGCCTCGAGGGTCATGAGGTCGCCCGGAAACACCGAGCCGCGGACCTTGGCTTCCTTCACAGCGGCGAGAATCGGCATACGCTCGAACTTCAAGACGCCAAGCAGGAGAAAGCCCGAGGCCTGCGCCATCGATTCGATCAGCAGCACGCCGGGCATCAAGGGATAGCCCGGGAAGTGCCCCTCGAAGATGGTGCTCTCCTTGGGGACCTGGGCCTCGACGACGATCGTCTTCTCGTCGACCTTGAGGTCGACGATGCGATCGATCATGTGGAAATATTCGAGTTGCATGATCGCCCGATTAGGCGCTCGCGCCCTTGGCGGCAACCAGTTCGTCGATGCGCGCGCACAAATTCTTCAGCACGAAATACTGCTCGGTGGTCGCCTTGCCGTCGTTGACTTCCTGGGTCCACTTTTCCAGCGGCAGCTTGATGCCGAACTGCTTGTCGATTGCGAACGCGATGTCCAGGAAATCGAGGCTGTCGATGCCGAGGTCATCGATGGCATGGCTATCCGGCGTGATCGTGTCGCGCGGGATGTCGCAGGTTTCAGCGATGATCGTAGCGACCTGATCGAATGTGGAGGACATCACTAAGCCTTTGATATATTGCTGGTATTTGTCAGATATCCCAGAGTGGTACGGTGGGTGGGCATCGCGCCCCGAATGACGCCCTCTAACCCCCCTCTGGACGGGTCGAAAGCCCGTATAACGGAGCGCCGCCCTGAGTTCAATGGAGCCGGACAGGGCCGTGGACAGGCCTGGGGACGCCGGTCCGGAGCGGTTTCGGCCGGGTGACCTGCCGGCAGGGAGCTTCCGGCGCCAGGGCATGATCGACAGGGCTTGGTCGACAGGGCCTGGCTAGATGTGCGGCGTGGTGATCTTGACGCAGTCCCGCCGGCCCATCATCACGCAATCCTGGGTCCGGCGAAGGTCGGCGATGCTGACGGCGAGCCAGATCCCGATCGCGGTCAGCGCGATGGTGAAGGCGAGCGCCGCGATGTTGGCGAGCATGCGATGGCGGAAATTGTCCGGCTCCTCGCGCGGCTGCTCGTAGCGGGACAGGTCGAGCGGTTCGGGGGCCGCGTGCACGTGCAGCGGCTGGACGACACCACTGCCCCGGTGGACCACCGGGGAGGGCGTCGTGCGCGGCCTGAACTGGAGCACCCGGTGCTCACCGTCCGAGGTTATGGGCCGCTGGGATTTCATGGGGCGGGGATTACTCCGAAGCAGCAATTTTTAGATAGCATAGGGGACACAGAGGTTGCAGAAAATCTTCTCAACGCGCACGTGCATTGCGCATTCGCATGATCTTTCCTGATCATTTCTTGAGCTCTCTTGCGCGCCGTGAACGATCGTCGGAGCGGGTTGTCATCCCGGTGTCAGGAACGCGCGGGTTGCGCTGCAACAACAGGCAGAACAATGGTGCTGCCCGCGCTGAACGCATATTGCCGCCAAGGGGCTCATGGCATAATCGGGAACCCCGACCAGCCTTGGCAACCACCAACTTTGGCAACCAACTAAGAGGCCCTCGATCATGACCCCCAACGCGCGCGAGCCGAGAGTGCACCCGGTGCCGATCCTGTCGCTTCGTCCGACGCAGATGACGGTCGGCATGCGTGAGGTCAAGGAGAAGCGCAAGCGCTGGCGCGAGCACGACAAGAAGAAGCAGGCCGACCTGCTCGGCACCCATATGATCCCCGTCGTGTACGGACCTGACGAGCGCTACTACGTCATCGATCACCATCATCTCGGCCGCGCGCTGCACGACGAGGGCATCAAGCAGGTGCTGGTCACCGTGGTCGGCGATCTCCGCATGGTCGAGCGCGAGGCGTTCTGGGGCGTGATGGACAACAAGCGCTGGGTCTATCCTTACGACAGCAAGGGCGAGCGCCGCCCGTTCCGCGATCTGCCGAAATCTGTCGTCGACCTCAAGGACGATCCCTATCGCAGCCTCGCCGGTGAGCTCCGCCGCATGGGCGGCTTCGCCAAGGACACCACGCCGTTCTCCGAATTTCTCTGGGCCGACTTCCTGCGCCGCAAGTTGACGCGCAAGGCGGTGGACGCCAATTTCGACAAGGCACTAGAGAAGGCGCTGGCTGCTGCCAAGAGCAAGGACGCGGTCTATCTGCCCGGCTGGTGCGGCCCGGCGTCGGACGATTGAGGCGCTGACGCTCGCATCAGTCGCGCTGGAAGATCTTGGCGCCGGGGTAGACACGCCGGGCATAAGTGACGACCAGCGCGCGGTCCTGGGTTGCCAGGAAGGGCGTGCGGATCCGAGACGACCCGACGATGAGGTGCCACAGACCATTGAGCCTTTGGATGACGATTTTCATCTGACTGTTCCTCGAAAACTCCGTGTTCGAACAAATGCTGACTCTCGCAACAGTCTTGATTCTCGATCGTGATCGCGGGTGAGAAATTCCCAGAGACCGCTCGCGCTCGCTGCAAGACGACGGCGACTATTATGAGATGGTTACGAGATGCGGCCCGATAAGCTCAATTCGATCACAGCCGCTTGAACGCAATCATTTTCCGCGCCGATGAAACCGTCCTGAAACAGAGCGATCCCACTTATGGGAGTATCGAGCTCAAACAGGAGGCGAAAATGCGCCGTCTGGTTTTCGGAGTTGCTTTGCTCGCCGTCGCTTCAGTCGGAATTTCGGCGTCCTTTGCCGCAGTTCACCAGGCCAGGACGCTGACATTCGAAGAGCGCTTTGCGCCGGCTCTTCCGCTGATGGTCAAGCACTAGCGGCATCGCGCTTCGGCGCCGGAAGCAACACCGCGGTGGAATCACTTCGGATGTTGCTGATCGGGCGAGGACAGCAATCGCTCCATGTCGACGGCGGCTTCGCCGTCGCGGACCTTTTGCAGCAGCGCGTGGCGTTCGGCGCCGGCCGGCAGTTTCTTGGCTGCGGCGCGAGCGTCCTCGGTGAACTTGTTCAGGCGTTCCTGAAGGGACAGGGCGGGCCGCGTCCGGTTGCGCTTCTTGGTCATGGTTTGCCCTTTCGGGCGACAAGCCAACCATGCGTGCGCAAGGGGTGTCCTTAACTTTTGTTGGAACCCGGTCCCTCAAACCCGGTTTTTCCTTGGGACGGTGCGACGGCGCGCCAAGAGCCCGATCAAGAGCTCGATACGGGTTCCAATCCCAGGACCGGAGCCATTCCAGTGCCCACCGATGCGATCCGCGCGGCGCTCATCAAGCGCCTGCGCATCTCGTCCGCGATCGCGGAGGAGGACATCAAGGAGATCGAAGCACTTCCGATCTCGGTGCGGCAGTATGCCGCCGAGACGGCGGTGGTGCGCGACGGCCAGCGCGCGACCGACTGCTGCCTGATCTCGGATGGCTTCTGCGCGCGCTCCAAGACGATCGCGAGCGGCAAGCGGCAAATCCTCTCGCTGCATATTCCCGGCGAGATCCCCGACCTGATGGGCCTGTTCCTGCACGTGATGGACCACGATCTGTCGACGCTGACGCCGGCGACGCTCGGCCTCATCAGCCACGAGACGCTGCAAAAGCTGCACCGCCGCAGGCCTGTCGTCGCCGAGATGTTCTGGCGCGACACGCTGATCGACGCCGCGATGTTTCGCGAATGGATCGTCAATGTCGGCCAGCGGCCGGCGCCGGCGCGGCTTGCGCATGTCATGATCGAACTGCGCGAACGCCTGCGGATCATCGGGCGCGTCGACGGGACGAGCTTCGAGATGCCGCTCACCCAGGAGCAGATCGGCGAAGCGCTGGGCATTACCGCCGTGCACGCCAATCGCGTGATCAGGCAGTTGCGCGAGGAGGGCATCGTCGAGCTGCATCGCGGCCGCGTCACCGTGCTCGACGAGCGGAAATTTCTGGAACTGGCGGATTTCGACGGGCGCTATCTGCACCAGTCGCCAACGCTTTGATTGGACGTTCTTTACGACTCCCGCTGTCTCCAATCATCGAGCGTCGGCGTCGCCATGTCGAAACGATCGCGAATGGTCGAGCAGGTGCTGCCGCCCAGCCTTGCAATGGCATCGAGCCTGACAGGATCGATGTGCAGGCGCTCGGCATCGACGACATCGGCGTGGTAATGCGCGAACAGAATCTCACCCATGATGATCTGCCGCGACTTGCCGAGCTCCAGCGTGATGTGGCGGCGGCATTCGAACGCGGCGGGCGCCTCCTTGATCCAGGGCGACGCCACGGTCTTGCCCGGCATCGCGGTCAGGCCCGCGGCCTTTAGTTCGTCATGCTCCGGCGAAAACGGCACGGCGCAGACATGCATCGCCTCGGCAATCGCGTGCGAGACGATGTTGACGGTGAAGACCTCGGTCAGGCGGATGTTGAGACCGGTGTCCTTGAACCGCATGTCCGGATGGTTCTCGACGCCGAGCGCAAGGATCGGCGGATCGGCCGACAGGCAATTGAAGAAGCTGAATGGCGCTGCGTTGATCCGCCCCTCCGGATCGACCGTCGTCACCAGCGCGATCGGCCGCGGCACGACGGTGCCGATCAGCAGCTTGTATTTGTCGCGCGCCGACAGTTCGCGGAAGTCGAAGGTTACGTCGCCGGGGTCGTGAGCAGTGGTCATTTTTTCGGCAGTCGTCCCATCAGATAGAATTCGTCATTCGGCCGCATGCCGGTGAAATTCGCGAGGCGATTCGACAGCGCGAAGAAGGCCGAGATCGCGGCGATGTCCCAGATGTCGTCGTCGCTGAAGCCGTGCGGGGCGAGGCTTGCGAAATCCTCCTCGGAGATCCGTTGCGCGTCCGCCGAAATCTTCATCGCGAAATCGAGCATGGCCCGCTCGCGCGGCGTGATGTCGGCCTTGCGGTAGTTGACCGCGACCTGGTCGGCAATCAGCGGATTCTTGGCCCGGATGCGCAGGATCGCGCCATGGGCGATCACGCAATATTGGCACTGGTTGGCTGCCGAGGTCGCCACCACAATCATCTCGCGCTCGGCCTTGGTGAGGCCGCCGTCCTTCTCCATCAGCGCGTCGTGGTAGGCGAAGAAGGCGCGGAATTCATCGGGCCGATAGGCCAGCGTCAAAAACACGTTCGGCACGAAGCCGCTCTTTTCCTGCACGGCGAGGAGACGCGTGCGGATGTCGTCAGGGAGCGTGTCGAGAGCGGGTGCGGGGAAACGTTGCGCGGGCTTGGTCATGGGCATGGATTCCGGCTTGGGGCCGGCAACCATAGTCGATGCGGGCGAGACGCTCCAGAGGCGTCGCGATTTACCTGAGCGGCTTCTTCAGCAGCGAGAAGCGGTCCGGATCGAGGCCCATCGAGGGCTGCAGCATCGGTGTCTCGGCCGGCGCCAGCGTCTTGGCCGGCGGCGCCTGGAACACCGGATCGTTCGGGACGTCGCGCTGCGAGGTCGCACCGCGCCAGCGCTCGAGCACGGCGCCGACGAAATGCATGTCGTGACCCGACGTGATCGACGGCACGCTCGCGATGGTGGCTTCGCCGCGCGGCAATTGGTGCGGCGGCACCTCCTTGAAGCGCAGGCGCGTCGGCAGCGCGACACCTTCGCCGAACGCCAGCACCTCGCGGGTGCCGAGCGATGGCACGAAGGAGAGCAGGTTCGCAGCCGCATCCGACACCGCGGCGCGCAGCAGCGCCTGGTCGCGGTCATTGGCGAGACGCATCGTGAACAGCGTGTTGCACTGGGAGATGATGGTGGCGTCGAGCTCGGCGGGACGCTGCGTGATCAGGCCGAGATAGACGCCGTATTTGCGGCCTTCCTTGGCGATGCGCGACACCGCCTTGCGGGTCGGACCGAAGCCGACATTGCGGTCGGCGGAGGCGTAACGGTGGGCCTCTTCGCAGACGAACAGCATCGGCGAGACGCCGTCGCTCCACAGGCCGAAATCGAAGGCCATGCGGCACAGCACCGAAACAACGGAATCGATGACTTCCGCCGGGAAGCCGGCGAGCTGCATCACCGTCATCGGCTTGCCGTTGGCGGGCAGGCGGAACAGATGGCTGATCACCTCGGCCATGGTATCGCCGCCGACATTGGCGTTGTCGAACATGAAGGCGTAGCGCGGATCGTTGCGGACCGCCTCGATGCGCGAGATCAGCTTGTGATAGACGATGCGCGAGGAGCGGTTTTCCAGCTTGCCCATGCGCTCGTCGATCAGCGAGATCAGATCGACCAGACGGTACGGCACCGGCGTATCGACGGTGAAGCCGATCTGCTTGGGGTCGATGCGCTTCAGGCCGAGGCGATCGGTGTTCTGGTATTGGGTGTAGATGCCCTTGGCGATCGGGATGACTTCGGCGAGGACGTCGAGCTCCTCGGGCACGCCGGCGCGGCCGCCGAACAGCACGTCGACGATTTCCTCGAAATTGAACAGCCAGAACGGCAGCTTCAGGTTTCGCGGGTTGAGCACCAGCGCGCGGTCGCCAAAGCAGCGGCCATATTCGTTGTGCACGTCGAGCAGGAAGATGCGAAGGTTCGGCCGCGCCTTCAGGATCTCGTTGAGCAGCAGCGACACTCCGGTCGATTTACCGACGCCGGTCGATCCCAGCACCGCAAAGTGCTTGGAGAGCATTTCCTCGATGTCGACATAGGCGATGACGGAACGGTCCTGCTGGAGGAAGCCGACATTGATCTGGTCCGAGCCGGTCGGCGCGTAGATGGTGCGCAGCTCCTGGCTGGTGATCAGGTCGACGGAATCTCCAATCGTCGGATAGTTGGTGACGCCGCGCTGAAACTTGGCCTTGTCGGCGGCATTGAGGATCTCGCCGAGCAGATCGACCGAGGCGATCGCGATCAGATCATCGGTGCGCGAGAGGTTCTCGCAGGACACCTCGGTGATCATGGCGACGATGACCGAACTGGCGCAGCGGATGCTGACGAAACGGCCGACGGTGGCCCGAACCTCCGAGACCGGCATCTGGCTTGCCGCCAGAAGCCCGACCCGGGCGAGCGATCCGCGTACCGAAATCACGCGTCCAAAGGATGTCACGATGGAGAACCTGGAAAGTCCGAGGAGTCTAACCCTGACTATGAGAGGCGGGGCTGCACAAACGGTTAAACGGCAGGCGCGGGGGCTTTGTTAAATCTGCGACAATTCGGTTGGTAGGTTTGTTCCAAATGCATACTTGTCGGCGGAATCGGCTGAAAAATGCTCCTTTGTTGGGCTTTCGAGCTCAAAACGAATTAAGGAAGATTTTACCATTCGGGCACTCCGTCCGCGGTTCGAGCGACGGCGCAGATCGCGGGCTGGCACGCGTTGATTTGTTGACGAGACCTAATCATTTGTACATTGGTACAAATAAACCCGGATCGACACGCCTTTGGAGGAACCCCATGCAGCCCGAACCGATCCTCGATCTCGCCCATCTCGGCCACATGGAACTGCTGACGCCGAAGCCCGACGAGAGCCTGAAATTCTTCGTCGACGTCATGGGCATGACCATCAGCGGGCAGAAGGGTGAGTCGGTTTACTTGCGCGGCTGGGATGATTACGAGCGCTACTCGCTGAAGCTGACGGCGTCCAAGACCTCAGGCATGGAGCACATGGCGTTGCGCGCGCGCAGCCAGCAGGCGCTGGAGCGCCGCGTCGCTGCGCTGAAGGGTTCGGGCTTCGACATCGGCTGGATCGACGGCGACATGGGGCAGGGGCCGACCTTCCGTTGCAGGGATCCTGACGGCCACATCGTCGAGCTCTATTACGAGACCGAATGGTATCAGGCCCCTCCCGAGCTGAAGCCCGCGCTGAAGAACCAGGCGCAGCGCTTTCCTGCGCGCGGCGTCAATGTCCGCCGGCTCGACCATCTCAATTGTCTAGCCGTCGACATCAAGGCCAACCGCGAGTTCTTCGAGAATTACCTCGGCTGCCGCCTCACCGAGCAGATCGTGCTGAACGACGGCCGAGAAGCCGCGATGTGGCTGACCATGTCGAACAAGAGCTACGACTTCGCCTATTCGCTCGACCATTCCGGCACGCCTGGCCGCTTCCACCACGTCACCTACGCGCTCGACAGCCGTGAGGAGATTCTTCGCGCGGCGGATATCTTCCTGGAGAACGGCATCCATATCGAGACCGGCCCGCACAAGCACGCGATCCAGCAGACCTTCTTCCTCTATGTCTACGAGCCCGGCGGCAACCGCGTCGAAGTCGCCAACGCCGGCGCCCGTCTCATCCTCGCGCCGGACTGGAAGCCGATCGTGTGGACGGAAGAAGAGCGGAAGAAGGGGCAGGCTTGGGGGTTGAAGACGATCGAGTCCTTCCACACCCACGGCACGCCGCCGGTGGCGTGAGGAATAGCGCGAAGGAGAACATGGCGCGCAATACCGGCGGGGATTTCGAAGCCGCATTCCTCAACAATTTGCAAGTCGTCAAGGAGCTTGGCGATTTTTCTGGAATTATGAATGAGGAGGCGCAGCGGTTTGTCTATGACTTTTCGAGCAAAGCGGTGCCTGAGTACGTTGAATACTTGAAGAGCGCAATTCCTGCTCGACGCTCAAATGGTGCGAAATTACTTCGACGCTTGGGTTCGGTTGCCCGGGATGCGCTCGATCCGTTGAAAGAGGTTGCGAAGAGAGACGACGACAATCAAGTTCGTGCGGAGGCACAAGCGGCGGTTGCCGAAATCGAGCGTCAGCTGTCGTCGGAGAAGGAAACGACCGCTGTGTTAAGGCCTCTAGCCAAAGGAGCTTGCAAGAAAGAAGGGAGATCCACGGCGCAGATTGCGATCAATAAAATGAAGGAAAAGGTGAAATAGTCGCGTCTGCATGATTAGATATCATGCGCGCGAAGTTTATTCGCTCTTGTGCTGGTTAGCTTGCCGCACAGCATCGCAAGCCAATCGGCTCCGGATTGAGGTCGAGGCTTGCTTCAGTGGTTAGCTTTGAAGCGCACGCGCGCGATCGTCTCGCGCACGCCGGTCCAGGCCGGCTTGTCCGGTGCGAACTGCTGGCGCAGGAAGCTGACGAGCTCCTCGACCTGCGCGTCGCTCATGCTGTTCTTGAACGCGGGCATGTAGCCGAGATCGCTGGAAGCGGGCTCGGTGATGCCGTGCAGGATCACCTGCACGAGATTGTCCGACGTCGCGCTGTGCAGATTGCTGTTGAGCGCGAGCGAAGGCCTGGAGCCGAACAGCGGCAGGCCGCCGACCTCGTGACAGACCGCGCAGGCGCCCTGATAGAGCCGTGCGCCGGTCGAGGACGCGACGGTGACCTGCGTCGCGCTCTCCAGCCTCGCAGCGAGCGCGGGCGCGTCGGCAGCATTGTCGTTGAACGAGCCGAGATAGACCGCCATCGCGCGGATGTCGGGGTCGGGCAGGGCCTTGAGATCCCTGACGATCGGCGCCATCGGGCCGGCCGCGACGCCGTGATAGCGTGACTGGCCGGTGCGCAAATAGGTGTACAGCTCGTCCTCGTTCCACGGGATCGGTGCGTGCGAGAGTGACGTCAGCGGCGGCGCCTCCCAGCCTTCAGCAAAGCCGCCGGCAAGATAGGCCTGGCGCTGCTCGGCGCCGAGCGCGTTGCGCGGCGAATGGCAGGCGCTGCAATGGCCGAGACTCTCGACGAGATAGGCGCCGCGATTCCACTGCTCGGATTTTGCGGGATCGGGTTTGAACGCATTGGTCTGGTGGAACAGGGCGTTCCAGCCCGCCAGCAGCGGGCGGACATTGAAGGGGAAGGCGAGCGTGTTCACGGGGGCCGTCGCGTGCACCGCGGGCTGCGCCATCAGATAGGCGTAGAGCGCCTGCATGTCGGCATCATCAGTCTTCGAAAAGTGCGTGTATGGGAAAGCAGGATAGAGCTGCCGTCCGTCGCGGTGCAGTCCCTCGCGCATTGCGCGCTCGAAGGCGGGATAGGACCAGGCGCCGATGCCGGTCGCGACATCGGGCGTGATGTTGGTGGAGTAGATCGTGCCGAACGGCGTCTCCAGTGCGCGGCCGCCGGCGTTGCGCGCGCCCGTGAGGCTGGTGTGACACTCCGCGCAATTGCCCAGCGCCGCAAGCTGCTCACCACGCGCGATCATCGCGGCGGAATAGACCGAGGCATCGGGCCGCGCGATAGGCGCAATGGCGCGCCCTGGCAGCAGCGCCGAGCCGATGCCGATCGCAGCGGTGCAGACGGCCGCGATCGTCGCGAAAATGCCGGCGCGTTTGGCGAAGGGATTGTCCCAGACGCGCGACAGCGGCGGCGCGGCTGGCGCGGGCAGGGCTTGCGGCGCCGCCGGCATTTCGCCGTGCAATCCTTTCAGGATGCGCTCCGGCGTGAACGGCGGCTCGCGAAAGCGCACGCCGGTGGCATCGAAGATCGCATTCGCAATCGCCGCTGCACTCGGGACGGAGGCGGACTCGCCAACGCCGAGCGGCGGCTGGTCCGGCCGCGGCAGCAACAGCACGTCGATCTTGGGTACGTCGGGGAACGGGATGATGGGATAAGCGCCCCATTCCCGCGCCGCCACTGCGCCGCGCTCGAACGAGACCTCCTCCATCAGCGCGCGGCTGGTGGACTGGATGACGTTGCCGTGGATTTGGTGGCGCACGCCGTCCGGGTTGATCATCAGGCCGGAATCCTGCCCGGCGACGACGCGCGTGACGCTGACGTCGCCGGTCGACTTGTTCACCGCGACGTCGGCCACCCAGGCCGACCACGCCGCGCCATAGCCTGGAAATGTGCTGTGAACATAGAGCGCATAGGCAAAGCCGCGCCCGTGCACGATTTCGCCGTCCTTCTCCTCGCGGACCGGCCGCGGCGTCCAGCCGGCGCGCTCGGCGACCGCATTGACGAGATCGACCGCGCGCTGGTCCTTCAGGTAGCGCAGGCGATATTCAATGGGATCGACACCGGCCTCGGTCGCGGCCTCGTCGATATAGGATTCATGCGCAAAGGTGTTCGGCAGCGCCGAGACGCCGCGAAACCAGGACGCGCGTACGATCGGCGCCATGTCATGCGCGACGACGCGCATGTTGTCGTAATCATAGGGCGGGATCGCGGTGCGGTCGCCCATCTGCAGCACGGCAGGTTCAGGCGAGATGCGACCGGTCAGCAGCAGCGCCAGCGTCGGTGCCGCGTTCGAAGGATAGCGCGTGGCGAGATCGTAACCGGCGATGCCGCCGTTGGCATCGAGGCCGCCATTGACGTCGATGAGCTGCGCGGTGCCCTTGGGCTCCCAGGCGTGCTCCTGCTCACGCGTGAGCTGTACCCGTACGGGCCGGCCGACCGCGCGCGACAGCAGCAGCGCGTCCGCAGTGACGTCATCGGCGCAGTTGCGGCCGTAGCAGCCGGCGGCCTCGAGCCGGATCACCTCGACCTCGCTCTCGGGACGCTCGATCAGGAGTGCCAGATCGCTGCGCAGCAGGTGCGGATTCTGCGTACCGGACCAGACGCGGACATTGCCGTCCCTAAAATCGGCGACCGCGCAGGATGGGCCGATCGAGGCGTGCATCTGGTATGGCCAGACGTAGGTGCGCTGCATCGGCTTGGCCGCGCCTGAAATGGCCGCATCGACGTTGCCCTTGTCGATCAGCGTGCGCGGAGTCGAGGGATGGGCGCGCAGCGCGGTCTCGACATCGGTGAGATCGGTCAGCTTTGGCGTCGGCTTCCAGCTCACGACGAGCTGCTCGGCCGCGCGAATCGCATTCTCCTCGCGCTCGGCAACCACGCCGACGAAATCGCCGATCCGGACGACGGCCACGAGACCGGGAATATCGCGCACCGAGGATTCATCGACCGCGATCAGGCTGGTGCCGACGAGGGGGCCGGCATCGACGCCGGAATAGGGCGGACGCACCACGCGGCCGTGCAGCATGCCGGGCAGGCGGATGTCGTGCACGAAGGTCAGCTCGCCCGTCGCCTTTGCGGGAAGATCGACGCGTGGCATCGACTGGCCGACGATGGCGTATTCGCCGACGGCCTTGACGGCGACGTCATCGTCGAGCTCGAGGCGAATAGTCTCGCCGCCGATCAATTGGCCATAGCTGACGCTGCGATTGTGCCCTCGGACAAGCCCGTCTTCGATCGTCAGCTCTTCGGCCGGCAACTCCAACCGTTCGGCCGCGCGCGCGATCAAAAAGTGGCGCGCTTGGGCTGCGGCCTTGCGCAGGGGGACGGCGGTGATCTGGATGGTCTCGCTCGCAATCGTCGCGCCCTGGTTCGGCACAATCGCGGTGTCGCCGAGCACCACGACGACGCGGGCGAAGGAGACGTCGAGCTCTTCGGCGACGATCTGACCGAGCGCGGTGCGGATGCCGGTGCCGAGATCGACATGGCCGTTATAGGCGCTCACCGACCCATCGGCGGTGATCCGCACGAAAGTTTCGGATGTGACCTCGTCCACCGTGCGGACGACGACGAGCGAGCCCCGCTCAGCTCCGTTCGAAAGAGGGGAGGCCATCAATTACCGGCCTCGGCGAGCTGGCCCGACGCGCGCATCACGGCGCGCAGGATTTCTACATGTGTGCCGCAGCGGCAGAGATTGTAGCGCAACGCGGCGAGCGCTTCCTGCTCTGTCGGCTGCGGGTTGATCGCGAGCAGGGCCTTGGTGGTCATGATCATGCCGTTGAGGCAGTAGCCGCATTGCGCAGCCTGCTCGGCGATGAAGGCCTGCTGCACCACATCGGGCTTGTCGCGGGTGCCGAGGCCTTCGAGCGTCATGATGTCACGCCCGACGCAACCACTCACGGGAACGACGCACGAGCGCGCCGCGGCGCCGTCGATCAGGACAGTGCAGGTGCCACATTCACCCAGGCCGCAACCGTATTTCGGGCCGTTGAGTCCGAGATCATTGCGCAGCACGTAGAGCAGCGGCGTCTGGCGCTCTGCCGTGACGTCATGGATCCTGCCGTTCACGGTGAGGCGGATCGGTGCCTGCGTCATCCTCGTTCCCAAATTCCAGATCGCTTGAAATCTACGTCGCGACGATACCGTTTGTACACAAACGTGCAAGCGGCCATGCCGCAGTGCAGCGCAACTGCCCGCTTTGTGGACAAAGCAGGGAGGCAAATGAGGTTTTATTCGGCAGGCGCGCTTTTTCGCGCGCGGCGCCGCTTGACAGTGTTCGGGACCGCGCGCAACATCGTTCGTATACGAACGATAACCGCAATGTCTGCTGGCTTTGGCATGGTGATGGAAACAACAAGCGCTGCCACCGACAAGATCCGCTGCGATGCCTGTCCGGTGATGTGCTACATCAAGCCGGGCGCGGCGGGCGCCTGCGATCGCTATGCCAACCACGACGGCAAGCTTGTCCGCGTCGATCCGCACATCATTCTGGAGCGCACTGTGTCGCAGGGCGGCAAGCTGGTGCCGTTCAGCCGCAGCGAAGACTGGGACGGCAAGCTCGTCCACGAGCCCTCGACCTTCGTCACCGCGATCGGCGCGGGTACGACTTATCCCGATTACAAGCCGGCGCCTTTCATCGTCTCCTCCGAGGTCGACGGCGTCGACATGGTGACAGTCGTCACCGAGGGCATCTTCTCCTATTGCGGCGTCAAGGTGAAGATCGACACCGACCGCTATCTCGGCCCGGAAACCGCGACCGTGCGCGCGCAGGGCGAGGCGGTCGGCCATGTCACCACCAGCGAATACGGCTCGCAGATGCTGTCGCTCGGCGGCGTGCATCATCTCACCGGCGGCTCCAAGAAGGAGGGCCGCGTCACCTGCGACACGCTGATGGACCTTGCCAATTGCAAGGCGGTGGAGCTCACCATCGATGGCGGCGCGAGCGTGGTGGTGCAGGCCGGCCGGCCGCCGATCGTCAACGGCGTCAAGGAAGAGCGCATGCGCGTCGGCTGCGGCTCTGCGACGATCGGCATGTTCGCCAAGCAATGGCACGGCAAGGTCGACGAGGTCGTCGTGGTCGACGACCACATCACCGGCGTGCTCAGCGAACATCAGGCCGGCAAGCTGCTCGACATCGCCGACACCGGCATCAAGATGAAGGGCCGGCGTTCGACGCCCGGTCGCTATTTCCAGGTTGCGGATCCCGGCACCGGTTGGGGTGGTACCAACATCTCCGATCCGCTGGCAATCCTTGGCCCGTTCGACGCCAAGGAGGCCAAGCCCGGCCTCTCCATGCTGATGGTCTCAACCACCGGTGAGCATTCCTCTTACTACGTGCTCGACGACGCCTTGAAGCCGGTCGAAACGGAGATGCCGGCCGATCTGAAGTTCTCGGTCGAGCGCATCCAGGAGAATTGCGAACCAGCGCTGTGCACGGTGCTGTTCATGGCCGGCGCCGGCGGTTCGTTGCGTGCGGGAGTTACCGACAATCCGGTGCGGCTGACACGCTCGGTGAAGGACGCGCTGACGCGAGTCACCAGCGGCGGCGCGGCCGTCTATGTCTGGCCGGGCGGCGGCATCACCTACATGGTGGACGTCACGCAAATGCCTTCCGGTGCGTTCGGCTATGTGCCGACGCCGGCGTTGGTTGCGCCGATCGAATTCACGATGAAGCTGACCGACTATGCCGCGCTCGGCGGGCACATGGATTACGTGAAACCGCTCTCCGAGGTGAGGGGCGGCGAAGACGTCCGTCAGCTGCCCTGGCAGAACCCGATTCCAGGACCTCGGCCATGACGAGGCTCCCGCAAATCGCATTGCTGTCTGATGGCCGGCGGCTGCATTTGCAGGATGGACCGATTGATCTGATCGTCGAGGCGAGGGGGCGCGAGCACGAGGTGCGCGCGGCCTATGAGGCTGCGGCGCGCCGCTTTACTGGACTGCTCGACGAGCTCTGTGCGGAACTTAGGGAATTGCGGGCTGCCGCCGGGAAGCGGACTTCGCTGAAGGGCGTGGTCGCGCGTCGGATGCACGCAGCTGTCGCGCCTTATGCCGCCGATTGTTTCATCACGCCCATGGCTGCGGTGGCAGGCAGCGTGGCCGAGGAGATTCTCGGCGCGATGCTGGACGCTGCGTCGCTCGACCGGGTCTACGTCAACAATGGCGGCGACATCGCGCTGCATCTCGGGCGTGGCGAGCATTTTACGGTCGGGCTGATGGACCGCCCGGACCACGACGGTGTGATGCGCGCCATGAGGGTCGATGCTGACGATCCCGTGCGCGGCATCGCGACCAGCGGACGTCATGGCCGCAGCTTTTCACTGGGCATTGCCGATGCAGTGACGGTGCTCGCGGCGACAGCGTCGCAGGCCGACGCAGCCGCGACAGTCATCGCCAACGCCGTCGATCTTCCCGGGCATCCCGCCATCATCCGGCAGCCAGCAAACGAGCTTCAGCCCGACAGCGATCTCGGTGCGCGTCTCGTCACCCGCAATGTCGGTGAATTGTCGCAGAGCGAGATCGCCGCTGCGCTGGAATCTGGCGCGGAATGTGCACGGCAATTATTCGATCGCGGATTGATCGAGGGTGCCGTGCTGCGGCTTTGTGGTGATATGCTTGTCATCGGAACCAGGGATATAGAAGAGCAACGACCGCGCCCGCTCGTGCTGGAGAATGCGGTCTGTGCCTGAGCAGGGAAGCGAAACATGAGCGCGATCATCCGCAAGATCGTCACCGTCGTCGAAGAGACGCAGATGGAGATGGGCCGCCAGGTCTCGCCACCGACCCGGCGCGCCGCTGCGATCGCCGTGATCGAAAATCCCTTTGCCGGAAAATATGTCGAGGACCTCTCGCCGCTGATCGCGATCGGCGAGGAGCTCGGCGATCTGCTGTCGAAGCGCGCGGTCGCCGCGCTCGGTATCGATGGCGCGAAGGCGCAGAGCTACGGCAAGGCCGCGGCTGTCGGCGAGAACGGTGAGCTGGAGCACGCCGCCGCGATTCTCCATCCCAAGATGGGTGCGCCGGTGCGCAAAGTGCTGGGCAAGGGCGCGGCGCTGATCCCGTCGTCGAAGAAGCGCAGCGGCCCCGGTACGACGCTGGATATTCCGCTCGGCCACAAGGATGCGGCCTTCGTGCGCAGTCATTTCGACGGCATGGAAGTGCAGATCAACGACGCGCCGCGCGCCAATGAGATCATGGTCGCGATCGCCGTCACCGATAGCGGCCGTCCGCTGCCGCGCGTCGGCGGGCTGACGGTTGCGGAGATCAAAGGCGAAGACGGTTTGAAATAAGGGACGGCTCGGAGAGGCGGGCACAGCTTCTCCGGCATGATCGTGGTCGAGAGATAAAGTTCAAAACTGGAGGTTGGGATGCGAGCAAGAAACTATTTTGTCGGCGCGGCCTTTGCGCTTCTGACGGGCGGCATCGGCCATTCGGCCCTGGCGCAGGACATCAAGATCGGCGAGATCAACAGCTACTCGCTGCTGCCGTCCTTCACCGAGCCCTATCGCAAGGGCTGGCAGCTCGCCGTCGAAGAGATCAACGCGGCCGGCGGCATCAACGGCAAGAAGCTCGTCGTCATCTCCAAGGACGACGGCGGCAAGCCGGCCGACGCGCAGACCGCGGCCAATGAACTCGTCTCCAGCGAAGGCGTCGCGATGCTGACGGGCACGTTCCTGTCCAATATCGGCCTCGCGGTCAGCGACTTCGCCAACCAGAAGAAGGTGTTTTTTCTCGCGGCCGAACCGCTGACGGACGCCGTGACCTGGGCGAAGGGCAACAAGTACACCTTCCGCCTGCGTCCCTCCAATTACATGCAGGCCGCGATGCTGGTGGAAGCCGCCAGCAAGCTGCCTGCAAAACGCTGGGCGACCATTGCGCCGAACTATGAATACGGCCAGTCGGCGGTGGCGGTGTTCAAGAAGCTGATGTCGGAGAAGCGCCCTGACATCCAGTGGGTTGACGAGCAGTGGCCGCCGCAGGGCAAGATCGATGCTGGCCCGGTGGTGCAGGCGGTGGCGCAGGCCAATCCGGAAGCCATCCTCAATGTCACCTTCGGCCCCGACCTCGTCAAGCTCGTGCGTGAAGGCAATACCCGCGGCCTGTTCAAGGGACGCGAGGTCGTGTCGTTCCTGACTGGCGAGCCCGAATATCTCGACCCGCTCAAGGAGGAGACGCCGGAAGGCTGGATCGTCACCGGCTATCCCTGGTACTCGATCAAGACGCCCGAGCACGACGCGTTCCTGAAGGCCTACCAGACCAAGTACAACGACTATCCGCGCCTCGGCTCGATCGTCGGCTACCAGACCATCAAGGCGGCTGCCGCCATCCTGGCCAAGGCCGGCTCGACCGATACCGACAAGATGATCGCAGCCGCTGAAGGTCTGTCGATGCCGTCGCCGTTCGGTGAGATCACCTTCCGCAAGATCGACCACCAGTCGACCCTCGGCGCCTTCGTCGGCAAGACCGCGCAGAAGGACGGCAAGGGCGTGATGGTCGACTTCTCCTACAAGAAGGGCGCGGACTATCTGCCGAGCGACGCCGAAGTCGAGAAGCTGCGTCCGAAGGACTAATCTCCGCTGCCGTAGGGCGGGTTAGCCCGCGGCTGCGCGAAGCGCAGTCCGCCGGCGTAACCCGCCATCTTCGGGGCCGCACTCGAAAAGGCGGCGGGTTACGCTTCGCTAACCCGCCCTACGACTTCACAGAGACTTACCCAACCCGGACCGCCGATGGCCTTTTATGTCGTACAGTTTCTGACCGGTCTCGCCAGCGCAGCGTCGCTGTTTCTGGTGGCCTCGGGCCTGTCGATCATCTTTGGCGTGACGCGGATC
Source organism: Bradyrhizobium sp. AZCC 2230 (assembly GCF_036924495.1). NCBI lineage: Bacteria > Pseudomonadati > Pseudomonadota > Alphaproteobacteria > Hyphomicrobiales > Nitrobacteraceae > Bradyrhizobium > Bradyrhizobium sp. AZCC 2230. The sequence goes on from NZ_JAZHRS010000001.1 coordinate 241,571, forward strand.
GTGAATTTCGCGCATGGCGCCTTCTACATGATCGGCGCCTATATCGCATTCACGCTGACCGAGCGCTTCTCCGGTGCGTTCGGCTTCTGGGGCGGGGTGGTGGTGGCGGCGCTGGCCGTGGCGCTGATCGGCGTCCTCGTCGAGATGGTGCTGCTGCGGCGGATCTATCATGCGCCCGAGCTGTTCCAGCTGCTCGGCACCTTCGGTCTCACGCTGATGGTCGAGGATCTCGTGGTACTGATCTGGGGGCCCGACGATCTCGTCGGCCGCCGCGCGCCGGGCTTCAAGGGCGCAGTCGATTTCTTCGGCCAGAACATCCCGAGCTACGATCTGTTCCTGATTGCGCTGGGCCCGGTCGTGCTCGGCGTTCTCTGGCTGCTGTTCCAGCGCACGCGCTGGGGCGTGCTGGTGCGCGCAGCGACGCAGGACCGCGATATGGTCGCGGCGCTCGGCGTGAACCAGAAATGGCTGTTCACCTCCGTGTTCGCAGTCGGCGTCTTCCTGGCCGCGCTCGGCGGCGCGCTCCAGATCCCGCGCGATGCCGTGCACCACGCCATGGATTTGCGCATCATCGTCGAGGTCTTCGTCGTCGTCGTGATCGGCGGCCTCGGCAGCATCGTCGGCGCCTTCGTCGCGGCCGTGCTGGTGTCCGAGCTGAACGCCTTCGGCATCCTCATCTTCCCGAAGATCTCCATCATCCTGGTCTTCCTGGTGATGGCGGTGGTGCTGATCGTCCGTCCCTGGGGCCTGTTCGGCAAGCCGGAGGCGGCCGCGCGCAAGACGCCGGGCCTCACCGTCAATCCCTGGCGGCCGTTGACGTCGAACGAGCGGCTGGCGGCGCTCGCAGCCCTCGTCATCGCGGCAACGCTGCCTTTGTTCGCCGGCAATTACGCGCTGACCGTCGGTTCCGAGATCGCGATCTTCGTGATCTTCGCCGTCAGCCTGCACTTCCTGATGTCGGTCGGCGGGCTGGCATCGTTCGGCCATGCCGCCTATTTCGGGCTCGGCGCCTATGGCGTCGCCTTCCTCGCCAAGATGGCGGGGCTGCCGATGATCGTCTGCCTCTTGCTCGGACCGCTGCTCGGCTGCATGGGCGCTGCCGTGTTCGGCTTCTTCGCCGTGCAGCTCTCCGGTGTCTACTTTGCGATGCTGACGCTCGCCTTCGCGCAGATCGTCTGGTCGATCGCATTCCAATGGGTGAGCGTCACCGGCGGCGACAACGGCATTCTGGGCGTCTGGCCTGCAAGCTGGGCGGCGAGCCCGTCGCATTTCTACTGGCTGGCGCTCGGTGTCGCTGCGCTCGTGACCATTGCGCTGCGGATCATGGTATTTTCGCCATTCGGCTACGCGCTGCGCGCCACGCGCGACTCGCTGCTGCGCAGCGAGGCGGTCGGCATCAACGCCAAGCGCATCCAGTGGACGGCGTTCGTGATCGCGGGCACGACTGCCGGCATCGGCGGCGCGCTGTTCGCCTACCTCAAGGGCAGCGTCTTCCCGGATAATCTCGGCATCTCGCTCTCGGTCGATGCGCTGGTCATGGTGCTGCTCGGCGGCGTCGAGACGGTGTCGGGCGGGGTGATCGGCGCCATCGTCTACAAGGCGCTGAACATCTGGCTGGTGAGCCAGACCGATCTGTCAAAACTCGTGCTCGGCGGCTTCATCGTGCTGATCGTCGTCGTCTTCCCCAAGGGCATCGTCGGCATGCTGGAGATGCTGGCGCAGCGTCGCAGGAAGTCGTCGCCGCCGGGATCATCTTTGCTCGCCAAGCCGATTGAGTCCGCCGAATGAGTGTCGCACCCCCACTTCTCGCGGTCGAAGGCCTGACCAAATCCTACGGCGGCATCCACGCCGTGCGCGGCGTCTCGTTCTCGCTGCGCGCCGGCGAGATTTTGGCGCTGATCGGCCCGAACGGCGCCGGCAAGAGCACGTGCTTCGACATGCTCAACGGCCAGAACAAGCCTGATACCGGCCATGTCCGCCTGCTCGGCGAGGAGACCACCGGCAAGAAGCCGCGCGAGATCTGGCGCATGGGCGTGGGACGTACCTTCCAGATCACGGCAACTTTCGCCACCATGACGGTGCGCGAGAACGTCCAGGTCGCGCTGATCTCGCATGGCAAGCAGCTGTTCAATCTCTGGGGCTCGGCGCCGAATGTCGACCGCGGCGAGGCCGGCCGGCTGCTCGAACTGGTCGGCATGGGCGGCTATGCCGATCGTCCCTGCGGCGAGCTTGCCTATGGCGACCTCAAGCGGCTCGAGCTCGCTGTCGCGCTCGCCAATGACCCGAAACTTCTGCTGATGGATGAGCCGACCGCCGGCATGGCGCCGCGCGAGCGCGTCGAGCTGATGCGGCTCACCGCGCAGATCGCGCGCGAAAAATCGATCGGCGTGCTCTTCACCGAGCACGATATGGACGTGGTGTTCGAACATGCCGACCGCATCATCGTGCTGAATCGGGGGACGCTGATCGCCGAAGGCTCACCGGCCGAGGTGCGCGGCAATCCGCAGGTCCAGGCGATCTATCTCGGCGAGGGCCTGCTTTACGAGGCCGGGCATCGCGAGGGAGCCTCGGCATGAAGCTCACGGTGCAAGACCTCAACAGCCATTACGGCCCCGCGCATATCCTGTTCGACATCGGTTTCGAGGTCGGCGAGGGCGAGGTGGTGGCGCTGCTCGGGCGCAACGGCGCAGGCAAGTCGACCACGTTCCGCTCCGTCGTCGGCCTTGTCGCGCAACGAACCGGCCGCATCACGTTCGAGGGCAAGGACGTCTCGGCGCGTCCGACGCACGAGATCGTGCGCGAGGGCCTCGGCTACGTGCCGGAAGAGCGGCGCATCTTCACCGATCTGACGGTGGAGGAGAATCTCGAAGTCGGCCGCCAGCCCAAGCGCCCGAATGCGCCGTACTGGACCCGCGAAAAGCTGTTCACGTTGTTTCCGAATCTCGGCGAGATGAAGGGGCGTCCCGGCGGCCGCATGAGCGGCGGCGAGCAGCAGATGCTGACGATCGCGCGCACGCTGATGGGCAACCCGTCGCTGGTGCTGCTCGACGAGCCGTCGGAAGGCCTGTCGCCAAAGATCGTGGAGCAGATGGTCGATGCCATCCTGACCATGAAGAAGGAGGGCGTCAGCATCGTCGTCTCCGAACAGAATTTGCACTTTGCGCGGCTGATCTCCGATCGCGCCTATATCATCGAGCGCGGCCGCATCTGCTTCGGCGGGACCATGGCCGAGCTCGACGCGCGTCCGGATATCCGCGACGCGCATCTGTCGTTGTGAGAGGTGGGAAGCGGATGGCGAGAAGCGTCGCGGCAAAAAAGAGCGTGAAGCAGGGCAAACCGCCTTACGTGCTCGACGAGCAGGTCGGCTTCATCCTGCGCCAGGTCTGGCAGCGCCACAGCTCGATTTTCTCCCGCGACATCGGCACCAATCTGACGCCGACGCAATGGGCCGCGCTGTCAAAGCTCGCCGAGACCGGGCCGTGCTCGCAGAACCAGCTCGGACGGCTGACCGCGATGGACGTCGCGACCATCAAGGGCGTGATCGACCGTCTGACGGCGCGCGGCCTGACCGAGACCAGCCAGGATCCTGAGGATGGACGGCGCCTGCTGGTGAGCCTGACGCGCGCCGGTCAGCAGCTTGCGGAAAAGCTCGCGCCGAATGCGATTGCGATCACCCGCGAAACGCTGGCCCCGCTTGATGCCAAGGAGCGCGAGCTGCTGATGGCGCTGTTGAACAAGCTGCGGTGAAGGCGGTCTCGTAGGGTGGGCAAAGGCGCGAAGCGCCGTGCCCACGTACTTTGCGCCTAAGGACGAATGGTGGGCACGCTTCGCTTTGCCCACCCTACGGCACCATTTTCCCGACTACTTTGCCACCACTTCCGGCACTCTTCCCGCCGGCGGGGTGTTGCGGCTGCGTTGCGTGCGCACGATGCCGTCGATGATGGTCATGCCGATGCCGGGGAGATCGCCGAGTTGGACGCTCTCCAGAATGGTCTTGCCGGGCGAGTGCTGCGCCTTGTCCATGATGACGAAGTCGGCGGAACGGCCGACCTCGATCAGGCCGCAATCGAGCTGCCGCATCCGCGCGGTGTTGCCGGTGGCGAGGCAAAACGCGATCTCGGCCGGCAGATCGCCGAGCGAGGACAGCATCGAGACCATGCGCAGAATGCCGAGCGGCTGCACGCCGGAGCCGGCGGGCGCGTCGGTGCCGAGGATGACGCGATGCAGATCGCCCATCTCGCGCGCGATGCGCAGCGTGAACAGCGCCGAGCGCTCATTGCCGTTGTGCACGAGCTCGAGCCCGCGCTTGCAGCCCTCGCAGATGCAACGGATCTGATCGTCGGGCAGGGCCGTGTGGCCGCCGTTGATGTGGCCGACCACGTCGGTGTCGGCCTCCAGCACCACGTCCTTGTCGATCAGGCCGGAGCCGGGGATCGAGGGACCGCCGGTGTGGATCGTGCTCTGGATGCCGTATTTGCGGGCCCAGCCGACCATCTTGCGGGCGGTCGGGCCGTCCTTGACGCCGCCGAGGCCGACTTCGCCGAGCAGCTTGACGCCGGCCGCGGCCAGCTCCTTGAAATCCTCCTCGACCATCTCGCATTCGATCACGGGCGCACCGGCGTGAACCTTCACGCCGCCGGGCCGCAAATTCCAGAAGGCGCGCTGGGCGAAGATCGCCATGGCTTTCAGCCCAACGACGTCACGCGGGCGGCCGGGCATGTGCACTTCGCCGGCGGAAATCATCGTGGTGACGCCGCCATGGAGGTTGCTGTCGATCCAGCCGATCTGGTTCTGCCGCGGCGTCCAGTCGCCGGCCACAGGGTGAACGTGGCTGTCGATCAGGCCCGGCGCCACCGTGGTGCCGCTGGCCTCGACGATCGTGGTGGCATCGTCCGTGTTGAGGTCCTTGAAGCGGCCGATCGCGGTGATCTTGCCGTTCTCGGCGACGATGGTGTCGCCGTCCAGGATCGGCTTTTCCATCGCGCCGGACAGGATCAGGCCGATATTGCGGATCACGAGCTTCGAGGGTCCGGCGGCCTGGGGTGCGTCATGCGCCATGGAGGGGGCTCCTTATTCCTAACTGCAACGCTTTCGATCTTGGGCAGCCTTGACCGCGGGATCAAGTCGGATTATTCATTTGTGTACGAATGATCGTGTACAAACGACGCATAGCTGGCCGGCCTCGAAAACCGCAATTGACGCGACAGGGAAGCTGAGATGAGCAATTTCAATCAGGAAAGCGTTTTGAGCGTCCACCACTGGACCGACACGCTGTTCTCCTTCAAGACCACCCGCAGCCCGACCTTCCGTTTCCGTAACGGCGAGTTCACCATGATCGGGCTCAAGGTCGGCGAGAAGCCGCTGCTGCGGGCTTACAGCGTCGCCAGCGCCAATTACGAGGACACCCTCGAATTCTTCTCGATCAAGGTGCCTGATGGTCCGCTGACCTCGCGGCTCCAGCATCTGAAGGAAGGCGACGAGATCATCGTCAGCCGCAAAGCGACCGGCACGCTGGTCATCGACAACCTGGAAGAGGGCCGCAACCTCTACCTCATCGGCACCGGCACGGGGCTGGCGCCGTTCCTGAGCGTGATCAAGGATCCCGAGACCTACGAGCGGTTCGAGAAGGTCGTGCTGCTGCACGGCTGCCGGCACGTGAAGGAACTCGCCTATGGCGAGATGATCAACGAGCACCTGCCGAAGGACGAGATGCTCGGCGATTATATCCGCGCTCAGCTCATCTACTATCCGACGGTGACCCGCGATCCCTTCCGCAACCGCGGTCGCATCACCGACCTCATCACCTCGGGCAAGCTGTTCGCCGATATCGGCCTGCCGGCGATCGAGGCGGCCCACGACCGCGTCATGATCTGCGGCAGCCCGGCGCTGGTGGCTGATACCCGCGTGCTCCTCGGAGAGCGCGGTTTTGTCGAAGGCAATCACGGTGAGCCCGCCCAGTTCGTGGTCGAAAAGGCCTTTGCCGAGCGCTAAGCGCGGATTTCCAGCGCAGTAAGACCGTATTTTCGCCGCCGCACGGGCGTTGCGGCGCCGATTCGGCGCGCGATACACTGTGGGAGCGAATCAGCGGAGTTCCCACATGGTTGCGGACAGCGACAGCAACATCGCCTGGCACCGGGTCCAGTTGAAGAAGAATCGCGCCGAGTTGAAGGCGCTGGAGACCGCGCGCTTCACGATCGGTGAGATCGCGTCCTCGAAGCGCGACGGCCAGACCCAGAAGGCGGCCGCCGACCTCAAGCGCAAGATCGCGCAGTCCGAGCGTGCGATTGCCGACCACGACAAGCGAACGCGCCGTCCGCTCGGCACGGATATGCAAAGCCTGAGCAATGGCAGCTGGAGCCACTGGGACGCCTATACCAACCAGCAGCAGCGCAAGGCCGGCCCGCGCTCGCCGGGGCGCGGCTAGTCCCGCTGCCCAAGAAGGGCTGGTTCCGGCCCTTGCGCCTGCGGCGTCGCTCACCATCTCGTTGAGGCGCCACCAACCAGTTCGGTGATCCCATGGCACCGCGCCTCGATTTCACCAGCGAGGCTTTCTTTCGCGATCCGCCCAAGGCGATCGCGGCGCTGCGCGCGTCCGCCCCCGTGGTCGCGACGCGCTTTCCGCTTGTCGGCGACGTCTGGGTCACCACAACCCACGACGCGACCGCGCAGGTGCTGAAGGACAGCACGATCTTTACGCTGCGCAAGGAAGATGGCGACGTTGCGGGCCTGCGCTGGTGGATGCCAGGGCTGGTCAGGACCATCGCCAACAACATGCTGACGATGGACGAGCCGGATCACACCCGGCTGCGCAGCATCGTGGACGAGGCCTTTCGCCGTCGCGCCATCGTTGCGATGGAGCCGCGTATCCGTGCCATCGCGGACGGTCTGGCCGATGAGCTGTTTGCGAAGGGCAGCCCGGCCGATCTCGTCCAGAGCTATGCGCGCATCCTGCCGCTCTTGGTGATCTCCGAGCTTCTCGGTCTGCCCATGGCCGATCGCCCGCGCTTCATCGCCTGGGCGAATTCCATGTCGTCGCTAACGAATGTGGTCAGCTTCTTTCGCCTGCTGCTCGCGTTCCGCAAGATGCTTTTCTATCTCGAACAGCAATTGCAGATCGCGCGCGAGCGGGGCGGCGAGGGCCTGATTGCCGAACTGGTCCAGGTCGAGCGGGAGGGCGGGCAGATCACGCCGGACGAAATGGTGTCGATGGTGTTCCTGCTGCTTGCGGCGGGCTCGGAGACCACCACGCATCTCATCAGCGGCTCGGTTTACGAACTGCTCAGAAATCCGGGCTTGCGTGATTGGCTGGAAGAGGACTGGAGCCGCGCCGGGCTCGCGGTCGAGGAATTCTTGCGTTTCGTCTCGCCGGTGCAATTTTCAAAGCCGCGCTATGTGCGGCGGGACGTTGAGCTGGAAGGTGTGCCGCTGAAGAAGGGCGATCGCGTCATGGTCATGCTCGCGGCGGCGAATGTGGATCCGGCGGTGCACGAGCAGCCTGAGCACCTCGATCTCACACGCAAGCCGAACCGCCTTATCTCGTTCGGCACGGGCATCCATTTCTGCCTCGGCCACCAGCTTGCTCGGATCGAGGCGACCTGTGCGCTGGAGGCACTGTTTACCCGATGGCCGAAGCTCGGTCTCGCCGTCGATTCCGCGCAAATTCACTGGCGCAAGCGGCCGGGTCTCCGTGCGATCGCGAAGCTGCCGGTCGTTGCGGTGGACAGTCAGCCCGTCGATTTCCGTGACGCCACGACGTCGCGTTCCCAGCCGAACACGGACCGGCCGTCGAGATCGGGCGAGGCTTCGCGCTCTCCCGCGATGTAGGTCTCGACCGATGGCCCGCTTGCTGTACGCTCAAGCCGCCGTGCCTGGTCGTCGAGGCGCTTGATCGCCTGCATCTCTTCCTCGCGCCCGAGCTTTGCGTTCTGGATCGCGTCCTTCAGCACGCGGATGGTCTCGTCATAGACCTTGATCGGAACGGGGTAGGGATGCCGGTCCTTGCCGCCATGGGCGAGCGAGAAGCGCGCGGGATCGTTGAAGCGATAGGGCGCACCGTGCACGACCTCGGCGACCATCGCCAGCGACCGCACGGTGCGTGCGCCGACACCCGGCGTCAGCAACAGCTCGGGGAAGTCGACCGGGCCGCGCTCCGCGGCGGCTGCCAGGGTGCCATGCAGGCGGCGCGCGAACACGTCCTTTGGCCGGACATCGTGATGCGCGGGCATGATCAGATGCGGCAGCATCGCCTGCGCGGGCTCGGGCGCAGTGCCGGTGAGTCGTTCGAATTCGGTGAGAATGCGATCGGGGCCGAGATCGGTCAGCAGCTCGAGCTGCGCATTGCGCGAGACGTCGGCGCGATGGTCGGTGAGATTGACGATCTCGCCCTGCTGCGGCCCGTCGATCGCGCTGTGCGGCGCATCGACAAAGCTCTTCAGCGACTCTGAGTGCCAGTGGTAGCGGCGAGCCTGCCGCTTGTCGCCATTCATGCCCTGCTGCACCACCGTCCACTTGCCGTCGGCCGTGACGAAGAAGCCGTGGAGATAGAGATCAAAGCCGTCCTGCACGGCGGCGCTGTCGACTTTCGCCACCAGCCGGCTGGCGCGCGTGAGCTTTGCGCCGTCGAAGCCGACGCGGTCGCCGAGCTGCAGCAGCTCGTCAGGCGTCTTGCGCGAATGCTGGCCACGGCCGCCGCAGACATAGATGCCGAGCTCGTCCTGAAGCGGGCCGAGCCCTCGCTTCAGCGCGCCGATCACGGAGGTGGTGATTCCTGAGGAGTGCCAGTCCATCCCCATCACGGCGCCGAATGATTGGAACCAGAAGGGATGCGAGAGGCGCTGCATGAAGGCATCGCGGCCGTAATGATGCACGACCGCCTGCGTGACGATGGCGCCGAGCGAAGCCATGCGGCTCGCAAGCCACGGCGGAACTCGTCCAGTGTGGAGGGGAAGATCGGCGCTGCCGGTTCGGCGAGTCATGATTGTCCCAAATTAGCGCAGTTCGGGGACAGTTGCACCAGAGGGATGCTGCATTGCACAGGGCGGGGGAGCGAAGCGCGTGGGAACGCGTTGGCGATAAGCAATGCAATACCGGGGACGTGAATGAATCGCCAGGCCCTCATGACCGACATCGACAGGATGTTCGGGTGGATACCGTCATGGATCATCGGTCTCGGCCTCGTTGCCGGGGCGATGCTGCTTGCGCTGTCGTTCTATCGGCTCGCAGTCTGGCTGCTCAATCGTACTTTTGGAACCCGGCTGCCGCTGCTGAGCGTGTTCATCGAGCGCACGTCCGGCCCGGCCCAGCTGGCGCTGTGCCTCGCAGCCGTTGCGCTGGTGTTGCCGCTCGCGCCGCTGGATGACGTCTTTCGCACGCCGCTGACGAGCCTGTTCGTCGTCGCCTTCATCGCGCTGATCGGCTGGATCTCGATCCGGATCGTCGACATGAGCGCGGCGCGCTACCTGCAGAACTTCCGCGATGTCACCGAAAACTTCGTCGCGCGCAAGCACGTCACGCAGGTGCGCGTGTTCAAGCGCGTGACCGACATCATCATCGTCATCATCACGGTGTCGACCGCGTTGATGACCTTCGATTCGGTCAGGCAGTATGGCGTCAGCCTGTTCGCCTCAGCTGGTGCTGCCGGTCTCATCGTCGGTCTTGCCGCGCGACCGCTGCTGAGCAATCTGATCGCCGGCGTGCAGATCGCCATCACCCAGCCGATCCGCATCGAGGATGCCGTCATCATCGAGAGCGAGTGGGGCTGGGTCGAGGACATTGCCGCGACCTATGTCGTGATCCGGCTATGGGACTGGCGCCGCATGGTGGTGCCGCTGTCTTACTTCATCGAAAAGCCGTTCCAGAACTGGACCCGCGACACGGCGTCCCTGATCGGCGTGATCGCGCTCCACGTCGACTACCGTGCCGACGTGCCGCGCATCCGCCGCTGGCTGGAAGGCGCGATCAAGGAGTCGAAGCTGTGGGACGGCGCGGTGGTCAATCTCCAGGTGATCGACGCGGATTCCCGCACCATCGAGCTGCGCGCGCTGGTCAGTGCGCGGAATGCGCCGCAATCCTGGGATCTGCGCTGCGAGATGCGGGAGAGGCTGATCGCCTTCATCCGCGACGAGATGCCGGAAGCCCTGCCGCGCGAACGCGCGATCCTGATCCCGTCAGGGGGAGGCGACGACGCCGAGCTCTTCCAGCGCTCCGCCGCACCGGAGAAGATGCGGGCGAACGCGCGCAATTGAGCGGTGCGGCTCCTCCTTATTTAGCCTTGGTCGCGCCGCGTAAGCCTGCCTGCTGCTGGATCGTGTCCAGTGCACCGGACGACTGCTCCTCTGCGACGAAGCTGTTGAGCAGGGGAAGCGCGGCCTCGCGGCCTTTGGGGATCGCGATCGCCAGATGCTCGGCACCCCAATTGCCATCGAGGATTTTCGCGCCCGGCATCTGATCGGACATTTCGAACAGCGTCGGCTTGTTGGTAGCGTAGAGATCGATCTCACCGCGGCCGAACATGGCGATGGCGATCTTGACGCTCTCGGCGGGAACGATGGTCGCATTCTTCAATTTCGTCGGCAGGGTACGCTCGGAGGTCGAGCCTTTGGTGACGCCGATCTTCACGCCGGGTTTGTCGATATCCTCTACCTTGGCAATCGGTGAATTCGCGGGAACGAGATAGCCGAGCTCGATCGCCAGCACCGGTTGGCTGAAGCTGACCTCATTGGCACGAGCCGGGGTGGCGTTGGTGATGGTGAAGTCAACCTGGCCGTCGTGGATCGCGGTGACGATATCGGCGACGCGTTGAAACCGGACGTAATCGATGCCGACGCCGAGCCTTTTCGCCAGCTCGCCGCCGAGATCGTAGGCGAGGCCGTGCGGCTTGCCGGCTGTATCCGTCACCATCGAGGTCGGGCTGCCCGGATAGATGCCGACGCGCAAGATGCCGCTCGGCGCCAGCAGTTTTGCTTCCCCGTCGGCGCGCGCGGGCGCGCCGAACAGGCTGACGACTGCGCAGGCGAGCAGCGCGGTGTGCGCAACACTCATGTGAGAGCCCTTCACTGCGCGCGGATGTCGGCAGCCTTCAGCACCGGCTCCCATTTGGTTGCCTCGGCGTGCATGTAGGCGTCAAAGTCCTTGGCGGAGGAGCCGACCGGGGCTGCGCCGATCTTGCCGAGCGTCGACAGCACATTCGGATCCTGCAGCGCCGCCTTCAGATCGGTCTCGAGTTTTGCGACGATCTCCGGCGGCATTTTTGCGGGTCCAAGTACGCCCCACCAAACCGAGACGTCGTAGCCGGGGACGCCGGACTCGGCGACGGTCGGAACATCAGGCAGCGCCTTGGAGCGCTCGGCCGAGGTCACCGCGAGTGCGCGCACCGGGCCGCCTTCGAGCTGGCCGATGGCTTCCGCGAGCGGATTGATGCTGAGTGGAATCTCGCCGGCAATCACGGCGGTCAGCGCCGGCGCGCCGCCCTTGTAGGGGATCGCAACGATCTTGGTGCCGGACATGTATTTCAGAAGCTCGCCGGCGAGATGCGCCGAGGTGCCGTTGCCGGACATGCCGTAGGAGAGCTTGTCCGGGTCTTTCTTCGCCGCAGCCAGGAGATCGCCAAGCGTCTTGTAGGGACTGTCCTTGGCCACGACGATCGCGAGCGGTGAGGAGGCGACTTCGCTGATCGCGGTAAAATCCCTAAACGTGTCGTAGGGCACGCTCGGATAGATGAACTGGTTCAGCGGATGGCCGCTGGCAACGAGGATCAGCGTGTAGCCGTCCGGCGCCGCCTGCGTCAGCGCCTGCGAGGCGACGATGCCGCCTGCGCCGGGGCGGTTGTCGACCACGGGCTGCTGGCCCCAGGTTTTTGCAAGTGCCTGTCCGAGCGTGCGGGCGAGCACGTCGACCGCGCCGCCGGCGGCATAGGGCACGAGGATGTGGACCGGCTTGCTCGGATAATTGTCGGCGGCCTGCGCGAAGCCGCCCGCGAGCAACAGACCGGCGCCGAGCATCACGGCGCCGACCTTCTTGTTCAAACCCAGCATATTCAGCACTCCTTGGGGCATTCGCGTCCGTGCGGTGGAGTTCCGAGCCGCTTCCGGACGTTGCCCGTGGTTTTTGTTGACGAGACCTGATCTTTTGTACGATAGTACAAATCATATGGTACGCAAGCCCACCAGCAAGGAAACGGCCCGCAAGCCGAACATGCGCGAGGCAATCCTCGCCGCGGCCGAGGAGCTGTTCGCCACCAACGGCTTCAACGCCGTCTCGGTGCGCGATATCGCGCAGGCCGCAGGGGCCAATCCCGGCAGCGTGACCTATCATTTCAAGACCAAGGATGGCCTGCTGCTGGAGATCTACCGGCGTCATTGCGGGCCGATGAATTTGCGCCGCTCGGAGCTGCTCGCCGCCGCCAAGCGCGTGCGCGATCTCCAGGACCGGCTGGAAGCGGTGGTGCGGGCCTATGTGGTTCCGGCCTTCACCTCGGGCAGCGATCTCGCCGGCGGCGGGGCGCGCTTCACGCGGCTGCGCGCCGTGATGTCGGCCGAGGGCAACGAGGTCGCGCGAAAAATCATCGCACAGACGTTTGACGACACCAGCCACGCCTTCATCGACGCGATCCACGACAGCCTGCCGCACATCCCGCGCACCGACATCGTCTGGCGCAGCCACTTTCTGCTCGGCGCACTCTATTATTCGCTGGTGACGCCTGATCGCGTCTCGCGTCTGTCGCGCGGCGAGGCGGACGGCAATGATCCCGCCAATGCGATCGAGCAATTGGTACAGGCCACTGTTGCCGCGTTCCAGGCGCCGCCCCTGGATCAGGCCGCGCCGGCGCGGCGAAGGACTGTTGCAAGCAGCAAGACTTGAAAGAAATCGCCCGAGGGGAGGCGCGTAACAGCGCTTTCGCTCGCAAGCGGACATGTGAATGGGGTGTTCGAGGAAATGAACAGGCGGGAGTGCTTGCATCTCTTGACCGGACTGGCGGGCGTCGCGCTCGCAAGCGACGCGCATGCGCAAGGCGCGGAGCCCAAAGCGATGCCGACGATCACGCCGCCGGACCCGAATCCCAAAACACCGTCGTTCAAGCTGCCACCGAAATCCTGCGACAGCCACACCCACATCTTTGGGCCGGCGTCCCGTTATCCCTTCTCGGAGAAGCGCCCTTACAATACCGCTGACGCACCGCTGGAGACGTTCCGCAGCCTGCACGAGAAGATCGGCGTCGAGCGCTGTGTGATCGTCAATGCCACCGTGCACGGCACCGATAATCGCGTCGTCACCGATGCGATCGCCCAGAGCGAGGGTGCCTACAAGGGCATCGCCAATGTCAGCGACGAGATGAGCGAGAAGGAGCTGGCCGCGCTCGACAAGGGCGGCATCTGCGGCTGCCGCTTCGCTTTCCTCAAGCGCCTCGGCGGCGTCGGCGACATGACCAAGTTCCAGCGCATCGTGCACCGCGTCGCCGAGCTTGGCTGGCACATCGATGTCTATTTCGAGCCCGGGACGATCGCCGAATTCGCGCCCATTCTCACCGCGCTGCCGACGCCTTACGTGATCGATCATATGGGAACGGTGGAGGCCGGAAAGGGGCTCAGCGATCCCGGCTTCACGGCGCTGCTCGATCTCCAGAAGAAGGACGAGAAATGCTGGGTCAAGATCACCGGCCTCGAGCGGGCCTCCGCCGCCGGCAAGCCGTTCCACGACGCGGTGCCGTTCGCAGAGGCGCTGATCGACAATGCGCCCGATCGCGTCATCTGGGGCACCGACTGGCCGCATCCCAACATCAAGGTGATGCCGAATGACGGCGATCTCGTCGATCTGATCCCGCTCTACGCACCCGACAAGGCGACCCAGCAGAAGCTGCTGGTCGACAATCCCGCCCGCCTGTTCAAGTTCAGTTGATGAATATCATGTACACGCCGACCATCCCGCCGCCCGATCCGAACACGCGCACGCCGAAGTTCAAGCTGCCGAAGCTGTCCTGCGATGCGCATTGCCACATCTTCGGTCCCGGCGCGAAATACCCTTACGCGCCGGATCGATCCTACACGCCGCCGGATGCGCCGCTTGGGGATTTCAAGGTCATGCATGCCAAGCTCGGCGTGGAGCGCGCGGTGATCGTCAATGCCAGCGTGCACGGCGTCGACAACACGGTGGCGCTCGATGCCATCGCGCAAAGCAACGATGCTTATCGCGCGGTTGCCAATATCGACGACACCATCACCGAGCGCGGGCTTCGCGTGCTGCATGACGGCGGCTTCCGCGGCTGCCGCTTCAATTTCGTCCGCCATCTCGGCGGCGTCCCCGACAAGCGCGTGTTCAACCGCATTATCGCCACGGTCGCGCCGCTCGGCTGGCATATCGACCTGCATTTCGATGCGATCGATCTGCCTGAATATGCCGACATGCTGACAAAACTGCCGCTGAGCTACACGATTGACCATATGGGACGGGTCAAGGCGTCCGACGGGCTCGACCAGCTGCCGTTCAAAATCCTGATCGATTTGATGCAGCGCGACGAAAAATGCTGGGTCAAGATCTGCGGCTCGGAACGGGTGTCCTCCAGCGGCCCGCCATTCACCGACGCGGTGCCGTTCGCGCGAAAAATCGTCGAGACTGCGCCCGACCGCATCATCTGGGGCACGGACTGGCCGCATCCCAACGTCAAGGTGATGCCGAATGATGGCGACCTCGTCGACCTGATCCCGCTGTTCGCGCCGGAGCCGGAGTTCCAGCAGAAGATCCTGGTCGACAATCCCGCGCGCCTGTTTGGATTCGACGAATGACCGCGATGGCGATCGACAAGCCGCGCGGACGGGCCTGGTGGAAGGAGCTCTGGATCCAGGTGCTCATCGCCATGGCGGCCGGCATCGCGCTTGGGATCGCCAGTCCCGAGGCGGCCGCCAAGATGCAGCCGCTGGGGGACGCCTTCATCAAGGCGATCCGGATGCTGATCGCGCCGATCATCTTCTGCACCGTCGTCCACGGCATCGCCCATATGGCCGACATGGCGCGGGTTGGGCGCGTTGCGGTCAAGGCGATCATCTATTTCGAGATCATGACCACGATCGCGCTGATCATCGGTCTCATCGCGGTGAACGTGCTCAAGCCTGGCGCCGGCATGAACATCGATCCCGCCAGCATCAATGCCAGCGCGGTCGAGCCTTACGTCAAACAGACCGCCGTGATCGGCTTCGTGCCGTTCCTGATGAACATCGTGCCGGCGACGTTCATCGGCGCCTTTGCCGAGGGCAACATCCTCCAGGTGCTGTTTATCTCGGTACTGTGCGGTTTTGCGCTGGTGCAGCTCGACGAGCGTGCCGCACCGCTGGTCAATTTGATCGACATTGCCGCCAAGATGGTGTTCGCCGTGGTCGGCTTCGTGATGTGGGCCGCGCCGATCGGTGCGTTCGGGGCGATCGCGTTCACGGTCGGCAAGTTCGGTGTTGGCTCGCTGGCCTCGCTCGGCAAGCTGCTCGGCGGGTTCTATCTCACCTGCGTCATCTTCATCATCGTGGCGCTCGGCCCCGTCGCGCGTCTCTGCGGCTTCTCGCTGCTCAAGCTGATCCGCTACATCTGGGAAGAGCTGCTGATCTGCATCGCCACCACATCGTCCGAGACGGTGCTGCCGCGGATGCTGACCAAGCTGGAGAAGGCCGGTTGCGAGAAGAGTGTCGTTGGGCTCGTGATCCCGACCGGCTATTCCTTCAATCTCGACGGCACCTGCCTTTACCTCGCTGCCGCCTCGGTGTTTCTGGCGCAGGCGACCAACACGCCGCTCGGGCTCGCCGAGCAGATCGAGCTGCTGCTGATCCTGCTCGTGACCTCCAAGGGTGCGGCGGGCATCGCGGGCGCCGCCTTTGTCGTGCTGGCGGCAACGCTGTCGGCCACCGGCTCCATTCCCGTGACGAGCGTCGCGCTGGTGCTCGGCATCCATCGGCTGATGTCGCAGGGGCTGACGCCGACCAATCTGATCGGGAACGCGGTCGCGACCATCGCGATTGCCAAATGGGAAGGGGCGCTCGATCACGAGCGCCTGAAGCGCGTGCTCGACGGCGAGGAACCCGCGGCGGCCGCTGCCTGATGAAACTGCTGCCGGCATGACGCAGGCAGCCTATGATGTTGACGAACGAAAGAGGGGAGTTCTCCCATGAAAACAGGTCTCGTGGTCACCGCCCATCCCGGCGATTTCGTCTGGCGCGCCGGCGGCGCCATCGCGCTGCATGCGAAGAAGGGCTATCGCATGAAGATCGTCTGCATGTCCTTTGGCGAGCGCGGCGAGAGCCAGTTCGCCTGGAAGGAAAAGGGGGCGACGCTGGAATCGGTCAAGGCCGGCCGCAAGGACGAGGCGGAGCGGGCGGCAAAGCTGCTCGGCGCGGAGATCGAGTTCTTCGATTGCGGCGACTATCCGCTGAAGCTGACCGAGGCGCATTTCGATCGCATGGTCGACATCTATCGCGAGCTCAATCCGAGCTTCGTGCTGACCCACGCGCTGGAAGACCCCTACAATTTCGACCACCCAAACGCCGCGCATTTCGCCCAGGAGACCCGCGTGGTCGCGCAGGCCATGGGTCACAAGCCCGGCGCGCAGTACAAATACTCCGCGCCGCCGGTGTTCCTGTTCGAGCCGCACCAGCCCGAGCAGTGCAATTACAAGCCGGATTTGCTGCTCAAGATCGACGAGGTCTGGAAGGAGAAGTACGAGGCGTTCCAGATCCTCGCCGCACAAAAGCATCTCTGGGGCTATTACGAGCGCGTCGCGCTCAACCGCGGCATCCAGGGCAGCCGCAACACCGGCATTCCCATGACCTATGGCGAGGCCTATCAGCGGCTGTTCCCGACCGTCGCGGAGGTGCTGGCATGAAGCCCGTCGTCGTTCGCAACATCAAGCGTGCCGATCCCGCCGGCATGGCGGAGTATGGCGTCTCGACCGTCCACGAAGCTTATGGCCGCCTCGGCCTGATGAAGTCCTACTTGCGACCTGTCTGGGCGGGCGCGTCGATCGCGGGTCCCGCCGTCACCGTGCTGGCGCAGCCCGGCGACAACTGGATGATCCATGTCGCGGTCGAGCAGTGTAGGAAGGGCGATATCCTCGTCGTCGGCTGCACCACCGACAATACCGATGGCATGTTCGGCGAGCTGCTGGCGACCTCGCTGCAGGCACGTGGCGTGCAGGGGCTGATCATCGATGCCGGCTGCCGCGACGTCAAAGCACTGCACGAGATGAATTTTCCCGTATGGTCGCGCGCGGTCTCGGCCAAGGGCACCGTCAAGGCCACGCTCGGCTCGGTCAACGTCCCCGTCGTCTGCGCCGGCGTCAACGTCGATCCCGGTGACATCGTCGTCGCCGATGACGACGGCGTCGTCGTGGTGCCGAAGCGCTATGCGGCCGAGGTCGCCGAGAAGGCGAAGAAGCGCAATGCGGACGAAGGCGGCAAGCGCAAGCGTCTCGCCTCGGGCGAGCTCGGTCTCGACATGTACAGCATGCGCGAGGCGCTGGCGAAGGCGGGGCTCGTCTACGTCGACAATCCCGAGGACGTCTAAGGCGAAGAAAAGCGGAGCGCACGATGGATCGTCTCAAACTCAAGGCCGTGCTCGGCAGTCACCCTCACGTCAAGGCGGTGAAGAGCGGCGAGCTCCGCTCCGACCTGTTCGACCTCGACTTCATCGAGTACACGCCGACCAACGCGGCGTTCAAGCCGATGGTGCGCGAGCAGGCGTTTGACGTCTGCGAGATGGCGATCGTCACCTATTTGATGGCGAAGGCGCACGGCAAGCCGCTGGTGCTGTTGCCGGCGACCATGATGGGCCGCTTCCAGCATACTCATGCGCTCTATAATCCCGCGCAGGGGACGCTCGGACCGTCTGATCTCGAAGGCAAGCGCGTCGGCATCCGCTCGTTCACGACGACGACCGGCGCCTGGATCAGAGGCATCCTCGCCAACGACTATGGCGTCAATCTCGACAAGATCCGCTGGGTCACATTCGAGGATCCGCATGTCGCGGAATATGCCGACACCACCGAGCGCGCGCCGAAGGACAAGAAGGTGCTGCAGATGCTGCTCGACGGCGAAGTCGACGCCGTTCTCGGCGAGACCTCCGATAATCCCAAGCTGAAGTCGCTGTTCCCCGATCCGGCGGCGGAAGCGGCCAAATGGTATGCGCGTCGTGGCGTGGTGCCGGTCAATCATCTCGTGGTCGTGACAGAGCAACTTGCAAAATCGCGCCCCGAAATGGTCGTGGGCGTCTATGATCTGCTCATGCGGAACAAGGCGCAGGTGGGGCCCGCGGCAACGCCCGATTTCGTCCCGTTCGGGATCGAGGCGAACCGAAAACCGCTGGAGCTGATCGTCGACTACGCATTCCAGCAGGGGCTGATCCCGCGCCGCTATGCGATCGAGGATCTCTTCGACGCGACGACACGAGGATTGAACTGATGGCTGATCCGAAGCGCTGGCAGATCGGGCTGGTGGGCTATGGCGAGGTAGGCCGGATCCTGGCCGAGGATTTGCGCCAGCAGGACATCAAGGTCGCCGCCTATGACATCAAGCTCGAGGGCGATCAGGCTGCGGCGCTGAAGGAGCATGCGGCGAAGTTTGGCGTGATGCTCGCGGCCTCTCATGCCGAGCTGACTGCAAAGTCCGATTTCATCATTTCTGCCGTCACGGCGAGCCAGGCCGTCCCGGTCGCAAGGGCCTGCGCGGCGGCGATCAACCAGGGCACCTGGTTTCTCGACTTCAACTCGGCCTCGCCGGGCGCCAAGCAGCGCGCGGCGGCGTTGATCGACGGGGCCGCGGGGCGCTATGTCGAAGGCGCCGTCATGACCTCGGTGCCGCCTTATCGAATCAAGGTGCCGCTGCTGCTCGGCGGTCCCGGCGCGAAGGAGCTGGAGCCGCTGCTGAATGCAATCGGCTTCGCGGCCAAGGTTGCCAGCGACAAGCTCGGCGTCTCCTCGGCCGTGAAGATGTGCCGCAGCATCATGATCAAGGGCCTCGAGGCCATGGTCATCGAGAGTTTTACGACCGCGCGCGCCTATGGCGTCGAGGATGCGGTGCTGGCGTCGCTCACGGAAACCTTTCCCGCGATCAATTGGGAAAAGCAGGGCGCCTATTTCTTCCAGCGCGTGATCGAGCACGGCCGCCGTCGTGCCGAAGAGGTGCGCGAGGTCGCCGAGACCGTGCGTGAGGCGGGGCTGACGCCGTGGTCGGCGCAGGGTACGGCCGAGCGTCAGGCCTGGGTCGCCGATCTCGCCGACGAGGGCCTGTTCGGTACCAAGGGAACGAAAGAGTTCGCCCGTAGCGCGGACTGGCGCACCGAGGCGGATCGTATTCTGGCGAAGATCAAGCGCTGAGCGCGAGCGCTCAACTGAGGATCCTGCCGCCGTCGCGATAGCCGGCGATTTCGTCGCGCGCGGCCTCGATCAAATCGATCAGGCTCTTGGCGTTGTGGGCGACGTCCTTGGTGCGCTCGGTCCTGAACTCGGTCAGGATCATGCGGATGCACTTGTCGGCGGTATCGAGCGTCCACAGCGCGCGGGCCATGTCGTCCTGCGAGTGGATTGCCGAGATATCGAGGCCGGACAGCACTTCGCCGATGCCATTCAATCGCTTGACGGCCGTCTCGGCGGGCGTGCCCGCCCGGATGGATTGATAATCAATGCTGCTGAATGCGCTGAACATATCCATAACTTCCCCAACGAACGCAGACGGTCAGTGCGCATGCCCCAGTATGGTTAGTGCTGTCTTTCTCGCAATGCGTTGGGCTACGGTCCGGGATTCTACCGGGCTCGGATTCGGCGGAGAATTGGCGGTAAAATCGGGTCGGAAAGGTACGATGATCAGCGATTTTTCCCGACAATCGCACCGTTAGACGCGACGAGCATACCTGCCTTGTAAACGGCGCGGCCCTGCGGCACCGCGACGACGGCCTCGGGAACGTGTTCCGCATTCAGCGTCACGAAATCCGCCTTGGCGCCGACGCGAAGGCCGTAGCCTTCGAGCCGCAGCGCTTTGGCGCCGGCCTCGGTGACGACATCGAATGCGACACGCAATTCCTCATCGACGTTGAAGCCCGAGCGATAGCCGAGCGTCGTCGCCCGGCGCAGCATGTCGCCGTCGCCATAGGGCCACCAGGAATCACGGATGTTGTCGTTGCCGCTGAACACGGTGACGCCGGCATTGCGCAGGATAAGGATCGGCGGGAAGGCGCGGGCGCCCGGCGCATTCGTCATGATCGCGACGCCGGAGCGGGCGAGGGTGTCGGCGACTGTCTTGAGCTGATCTGCGGAAATATCGCCAAGCCCGTAGGCGTGGCTGATGGCGACATGGCCCTCCATGCCGAGCGCCCGCGTGCGCGCTGCGATCTGCTCGATCTCGAAGGCGCCAAGCGTGCCCATGTCGTGCAGGTGGATGTCGACGTCGACGCCGTGTTTGCTGGCGACGCCGAACACCACGTCGAGATGCTTCTCGACATCGCGATCGAAACTCGCGGGATCGAGGCCGCCGACGAGGTTCGCGCCGAGCCCGATGGCTTCGTCGAGCAATTGTGGCGTGCCCGGGCTGGCCAAAATGCCGCTCTGGGGGAAAGCCACGAGCTGGATGTCGATCAGGTCGCGATATTCCTCGCGCACGCGCAAAATCGTCTCCAGCGATTTCAGGCCGACCGAGCCATCGACCATGACGTGGCTGCGCATCTGCGTGCTGCCGTGGCCGATGCAGAGATCGAGCTGGCTGCGCGCCCGCACGTCCATCGGCGCAGCCTCCGCCATGTTCTGGGCCTGGAAGGCCACGCGTTCGTGCACATTGAATCCATTGGTGCATGGCTTGTGCGGACGC
Source organism: Bradyrhizobium sp. AZCC 2230 (assembly GCF_036924495.1). Taxonomy (NCBI): domain Bacteria; kingdom Pseudomonadati; phylum Pseudomonadota; class Alphaproteobacteria; order Hyphomicrobiales; family Nitrobacteraceae; genus Bradyrhizobium; species Bradyrhizobium sp. AZCC 2230. Next base: position 262,396 of record NZ_JAZHRS010000001.1, read on the forward strand.
CAGGCGTCGCCATAGAAGCTGGTATCGAGATGGATGTGGCCTTCGACGAAGCCGGGAACGACGAGGGCGTTGCCGAGATTGACCGTTTCGGCACCGTCGGTGGGCGTGTCAGCCGGCAGAAGCGCGGCGATGCGCCCGTCCTTGACGGCGATATGATGGCGAGCCCCGCCGTCGAAGCGGGCGTTCAGGAAGATTGTGTTGAAGGCCATCCGGTTGCTCCGTTGGTTTTCACGGCTTCAGCAGCGTTGCCCGCTTCCGCTCAAAGGTCTGCCGCCCGTTCTTGAAGCCCATCAGAACATCCGGCAACTCGGCGATGGCGAAGCGGCTGTCCTGTGTGTCGAGCACGACGAGATCGGCGGGCTTTCCGACCGCGATCCCGTAATCCCCGAGGTTCATCAGTCGCGCCGGCAGTTCGGTGACGAGATCAAGGCAGGTGTCGAAGTCGCCGACGGCGGCGTGGGCGACATTGGCGTAGAAATTCGCCATCCGCAGCAGGGAGGCATCGCCGAACGGCGTGAAGGGATTGAGCACGTTGTTGGTCGCGACCGAGCAGACGATGCCGTCGGCGGCGAGCTTGTGCGCGAGCGTCAGCCCGCGCGGCGCGTTGTGGGTGGCGTCGCGTCCCATCAGATAGAGATCGGTCGCGGGCAGCACGGTGACGGCGATTCCGGTCTTCGCCAATTGCGCGGTGGCCGCCTTCAGCCGCTCCGGCGGCAAGGCCGAGAGTTTCGTGGCATGCCCGATCGCGACGCGACCACCGTAGTTGCGGAGTGCGGTCTGCCGGCAGACCTCGTCGAGATGCGACCAGGACGGATCGAGATCGAAGTCGAGATGGAGATCGACGTCGAGGTCGAATTCTTGGGCGAGGTCGAAGATGCGCGTGAGATGCGCATTCGGGTCAGTGTCCGTATATGGGCAGCCTCCGATCGCCTCGGCGCCGTCGCGCAAGGCCTGGACCAGCAGCTCCTCAGCTCCGGGATCGTTGGTCAGGCCCTCCTGCGGGAAGACGCAAAGCGACAGATCGATCGCCCAGGCGTAATCGCGCTTGAGCGCCTTGACCGCCTCGAAGCTGCGCAAGCCGATGCGCGGGTCGATTTCGACATGGGTGCGCATCCGCGTCGTGCCGTGCACGATGGCGCGCTCGAGCACTTTTGCGCCGCGCGCATAGACGTCGTCGACGTCAAAATCCCGCTTCATGGCCGAGACGGCGCGGATCGCATCACTGAGCGTGCCATGAATGTGCCCGCAACGCTCGAGCAGGCAGGCCTTGTCGAGATGGATGTGGGTGTCGACGAAGCCGGGCAGAGCCAGCCGTCCCCCGACATCGACCTCGACGGCCTCGCAGGCCAGCCCGGGTTCGATTGCCGCAATACGTCCGCCCGTCACGCCGATATCGACGGGTATGGCGGATGATCGCAACAGGGCGTTGCGGAAGATCAGGTCGAAGGCGGTCCGGACGGTCATGGCAGGGAATCTGGCTGGAGAACTTATAGCAGTCGGCGAGGTTGCTTGTGTGTAGCAATGTAGCGGAGGCGAAGGCCGAGCCGCCATATCGAAAGCCGTGATAGCTGATAGATGCGGGCTGGTCTGGCGGCAGGCGGGCGGCTGGGCTATCAACCCCTCGATTGCGCCCGGCATGGAGGCGCAACCCGCTTTCAGGAGCCCCCGATGCGTCTACCCGCCGTTCTCTCGGCTGTTCTCTTGGCCGTCACTTGTCTAGCCGGCGCAGCGTCCGCTGAGGATCTGTCGGGCACGCTTCAGAAGGTCAAGGAGACCAGGAAGATCACGCTGGGCTATCAGGAAGCCTCCGTGCCGTTCAGCTATCTCGACGGCAACCAGAAGCCGGTCGGCTTCGCCATGGATATCTGCCTCAAGATCGTCGACGCCGTGAAGAAGCAGCTCGGCATGCCCGACATTGCCGTCGACACTGTCGCCGTGACCTCGTCGAACCGCATTCCGTTGATGGTGAACGGCACGCTCGACCTGCATTGCTCGGCGACCACCAACAATGCCGACCGCCAGAAGCAGGTTGCGTTCACCAACACGCATTTCCTCAGCGCGACGCGATTCGCGGCCAAGAAGGCCGCCAAGATCAACACCATCGACGATCTCAAGGGCAAGGCCGTGACGGCCGTGGCAGGCTCGGTCAATTTGAACCAGCTTGCCAAGGTCAATACCGAGCGCAATCTCGGCATCAGAATCATGCCGGCCGTGGATCAGGCCGAGGCGTTCCTGCTGCTTGAGACCGACCGCGCGCAGGCCTACGCGCTCGACGACGTTCAACTCGCGGTCGCCATCGCGCGCTCGAAGGAGCCGGCCCTATTCATGATCAGCGAAGAGACGTTTGCGAAGGCCGAGCCCTTCGGGATCATGCTGCGGCGGGACGACGCGCCGTTCAAGGCGCTGGCCGATCGCGCCACCGCCGAGCTCTATGCAAGCCCGGAGATCGAGGTGCTCTACAGGAAGTGGCTGGAATCGCCGACCCCGCCGAACGGGATCAACTACAACGTTCCAATGTCGCAGGCCTTGCGGGCCGCCTTCAAGTCGCCGAGCTCGAGCGCCGATCCGGACGTGTATCTGGTGAAGTGAGGCGAGGGCGCTAGCGCGCTCGCGGCGTGTCGAGCAATTGGCCCGCCAGCGCTGCGCCAATGGCGGCAATCGCGGCCATGATGAGCGCCCAGACCACGAACAGGCGATGGCCGATCAGCGCACCGCTCAAGAGCGGGGCGCTGATATTCGCACCCGACATCAGCGACTGATTGAGCCCCATGATCATGCCTTGCCGGTTGATCGCGGTCGACCGCGACAATTCCGCCGTCAGCGTGCTGCGGGCAAACATGGTGCCGACGATGATCAGCGTCAGATAGAGCGCAAGCAGGCTGATGTTGCTACCGGCTGAGAGCCCGACAAATCCGAGGCCCATGCAGGCAAACGCCGCCATGACAATGCTGCGGTCGGAGGCGACGAGGTTTGCGCGGGTGATCAGAAGTCCCTGGACCACCATGTTGATGAAGCCGGCATAGGCGAACATCCAGCCGAGCTCGCGTGCGCCGAAGGGATGGCCGTCCCAGGAGAACCGCGCCGACAGGAACAGGCCGATCTGCGACAGGAACATCGAGTTGACGAAGAAGAACACGATCAGCAGGCCGAACAGCCGCCAAGCGTAGCGCATGCCGAACAGGCTGCGCACCAGCGTCGGCTCGGGCACGCGATGCTGGTAGAGCGGCTCGGACGCCGGATGATCAGGCGGAAGCAGGGCGATCGTCGCGAGAATGCTGATCAGCGAGAGCGCGGCCGCGGCCCACACCGGTGCGGTCTGGCCGTAATGGACGAGGAAGCTCGACAGCGCCGGTCCCAGCAACAGTCCGGTTCCAATCGCGCCGCTGGTCATGCCGAGCGCCTGCTTGCGCGTTGCGGGGGCGCTGTGCTCGGCGGCATAGGCGTGTGCGACTGAGATGTTGCCGGAAGTCAGGCCGTCGATGATGCGCGCCAGAAACACCAGCGTCAGATTGCCGGCCAGCGCGAGCAGGACAAATCCGATCAGGGTTCCGACCTGGCTGACGACCAGCACTTTGCGCCGTCCGTAGCGGTCGGAGAGGATGCCGACCACGGGACCGGCGATGAGCTGGCAGACGGCATAGACCGAGATCAAGGCACCGATCAGGAACGGTGTGGCGCCGAGCCGCTGCGAATAGAACGGCAGCAGGGGCAGGATGATTCCCATCCCCGTGGCATCCACGGCCACGACGACGAAGGTCGGGACCAGCGTCAACGTGCTGTCGCCCGCCATCGCCTCCTGCGCCTCTGTCGTGGAACCGGGGCCCATATTGCGTTGCCTCGCTCGCTTTTTCGTGATCAATCGAGCTATGCAGGATATATAGTTGTAGCCTAATAGTTTGTGTCCTATCTAATTTGCATGGCACCCTCGCAAGCTCATATCCACGGCGAAATCGGCCGGCTCATCACGCGCCTGGCCCGCATCTGGCGGCGCGAGTCGGATCAGGCGCTGTCCGATCATGGCCTGTCCTTTGCCACCGCGATCCCGCTGCTGGTGCTGTCGCGGCAGGGCGAGAACGTCCGCCAGGGCGTGCTTGCCGACGAGCTCGGCATCGAGGGGCCGTCGCTGGTGCGGCTGATCGACCTGCTCCAGGCCGAGGGCCTGGTGGAGCGCCGCGAGGATCCGACCGACCGGCGTGCCAAAACGCTCCACCTGACGAAGGCGGGCGAGGCTAAGGCCGAGGAGACGAACCGGATCTTGCGGCGTGTACGGGCGAGCCTGCTGAAGGATATCGCGCCAGAGGAACTTGCGATAACTTTCGAGACGCTCCAGCGCATCGAGCGGCGGGCCAGCCTGCTTGAGGCAAAGGCGTTTCCAGAGGCGAAATAATCATGCGCGCGGAAGAGCCGTTCCTGGTCCGCCATGCGGATCTCATTTTCGCTTTGAAGACGTTTGCCGCGTCGATGCTGGCGCTGGTCATTGCGCTCGCGATGGACCTGCCGCGGCCCTATTGGGCGATGGCGACCGTCTACATCACCTCGCAGCCGCTCGCCGGCGCGACCAGCTCGAAGGCCTTCTTCCGCGTCATGGGCACGCTCGTCGGCGCGACCATGACGGTGGCGCTGGTGCCGAACCTGATCAATGCGCCCGAACTGTTGTGCCTCGCCATCGCGCTTTGGGTCGGGTTCTGCCTGTATCTCTCGCTGCTCGACGGCACCCCGCGCAGCTACGTCTTCATGCTGGCGGGGTATACAGTCGCGCTGATCGGCTTTCCCTCGGTGTCCGAGCCCGGTGCGATCTTCGATACCGCGGTGGCCAGGCTCGAGGAGATCTCGCTCGGCATCATCTGCGCCAGCCTGGTCTCCACCATCGTGTTTCCGCGCAGTGTCGCGCCGGCCGTGGCCCACCGCGTCGACAGCTGGCTGTCGGATGCGCGCGGTCTCAGCAACGTCGTGCTGCTGCGCGACGGCACCAACGACACCCGCCGCGGCAAGCGCCTCAAGCTCGCGACCGATATCGTCGAAATCGACACGCTGTCCACCCATCTTGCCTATGACCAACTGACCGATCGCAATGCGGTGACCGGCCTCGGCGAAATCCGGATGCGCATGCTGATGCTACTGCCGGTGATCGCCTCGCTCGAGGATCGGCTGGCAGCGTTAGGGGAGGAGGCTCTGCGGCGGCAACCCGAGCTGAAGCAGATTCTGGAGGATCTTGCGCAATGGATCGTCAGCGACGTCGGCGCACGGCAACCGGCCGAGCGGATTCGCGCCATGATCGCGGAGCGGCAGGCGGTGCTCGATGACAGCGCGTCCTGGGAGCGGATCATCATCACGAGCCTGCTGTCGCGGCTGCGTGAGCTCGTCGATCTCTCGCGCGATTGCCGCGTGCTGACCGAGGCCATTGCCGAAAACCGCAACGTTTCGACCGTCGATCTGGCTTTCCATTCCGAGGCTGGTGCTGCGCCCGTACGACACCGGGACCGCTGGCTCGCGCTGTGGTCGGCGGCCGGTGCGGCCGTGGCGATCCTGATATGCTGCGCGTTCTGGATCGGCACCGGCTGGCCCGACGGCGCCTCGGCGCCGATGATGGCGGCGGTGGCCTGCTCGTTCTTTGCAGCCCAGGACGAGCCCGCGCGCTTCATCCGCAGCTTCGGCCTGTGGTCGCTGGTCGCCATCGTGGTGGTCGCGATCTATCTGTTCGCGCTGGTGCCTGCGATCTCCCATATCGAGGTCCTTGTCGTCGCGCTGGCGCCGACCTTCCTGCTCTATGGCTTCCTGATCGCGCGGCCGGCAACGGCGGGCACCGGCATGGCGCTCGCGGCCAACACCGCGACGCTGCTCGCCCTGCAATCGACCTACATCGCGGATTTCGCGTCTTACGCCAATTCCGCCGTCGCCTTCTTCGTCGGCGTCCTGATCGCCGAGATCGTGACGCGGATTGCGCGCGGTGTTGGCGCCGAATGGATCGCCAATCGCCTGGTGCTGTCGAGCTGGATCACGATCGCGGTCGCCGCCGAACGGCGGGGAAAACGCGACCGTGCGGAGTTCGCCGGCCTCATGCTGCATCGTCTCGGGCTTCTGGTGCAGCGCATCGCCTTCCTGTCGGAGAGCGACCGGCGCGACGCCGACAGCCTCGTGCAGCTCCGCATTGGCATCAACATCATCGATTTGCGCCGCGCCCGTTACGGACTTGCGGCGTCGACCATCGCCGTGATCGACGACATGCTCGACCAGCTCGCCATTGCTTGCCGCAGCTATGTGGGCGGGGGCATGCCGCGCGAACTCTTGACCAGTGTCGATCGGGCATTGGGCCAGGCGGTGAAAGATCCCAATGACAGCGCGCGCGAGGATGCCCTGATCGGCCTCGTCGGCATCCGCCGCGGCCTGTTCCCGGACGCGCCGGCCTATCGGCCGCGCGCAGATGCGAGTGTGGCGGCATGAGGTATGTGATCGACATCTATGGCGTGCTCGTGCCGGCGCTCCTGCTCTGGATCATCGTCGCCTATGTGCTGAGCGCGCTCCTGCGCCGGCTGATGCAGCGCTTCGACCTCTACCGGCTGGTCTGGCACCGCGCACTGTTCGATTTCGCGATTTTCGTCTGCCTTCTCGGCGGCGTCGTCTATCTCTCGGAGTATCTCTCATGAAAGGAAATCTGGCCTGGATTGGCCGGCTCGTGGTGACCGTCATCGTGGTCCTCGCGGCGCTCGGCGTGGGCCGCGAGCTGTGGGTCTATTACATGGAGTCACCCTGGACGCGTGACGGCCGTGTGCGCGCCGATGTGGTGCAGGTCGCGCCTGACGTCTCCGGTTTCGTCACCGACGTGCTGGTCAAGGACAACCAGAAAGTCCATCGCGGCGATGTGCTGTTCAAGATCGACCGCGAGCGGTTCGGGCTGGCGCTGCGGCAGGCCGACGCGTCGGTGGCGGGTCATCAGGCCACGCTGGATCAAGCCAATGCCGATCTGAAGCGCTACAGCACGCTGACGACCGATGCCGTCTCGCAACAGAAGCAGGAGCAGGTGCTCGCGACCCAGCTCCAGGCCAAGGCGGCGTTCGATGCGGCGGTTGCCGACCGCGCGGTCGCCCAGCTCAATCTCGATCGCAGCGAGGTCCGGGCTTCCGTGAACGGCGTGATCACCAACATGGATCTGCGGCCCGGCGCTTACGTCACTGCCGGGAAAGGCGTGATGGCGCTGGTCGACAGCGACACGCTGCATGTGGAAGGCTATTTCGAAGAGACGAAACTCGCGCGCATCCGCACCGGCGACAAGGTGAAGGTCCGCCTGATGGGCGAGAAGGTCACGCTGACCGGCCGTGTCGAGAGCATCGCCGCCGGCATCGAGGACCGCGACCGCGCCGAGGGTGCGAGCCTGCTCGCCAACGTCAACCCGACCTTCAGCTGGGTGCGGCTCGCCCAGCGCGTGCCCGTGCGCATCGCGCTGGATCCTGTGCCGGATGGCATGTCGCTGGTTGCGGGGCGTTCGGCGACGGTCGCGGTGTTGAACTGACCCAGCGAGCAGATGATCACGCTTGGCCTGGGGAAAACCGGCAACAGACGTTTCAATGCCAGATCGTAAGGCTAATCCTGACTCGCGTGTATGAGTCGGGGGACTGTATGGGCGTTTGGTTTTTAGTCCTAGCAGCCTGCGTCGTCGGCGCGTTGCTCCTTCTGGCGTTCTGCCGATAGTGCCGACAGCAGATGCACTTGTTGCTGCGAAGCATCAGCGAGCCGCGGAATAGCGGTTCCAGATCGATGGTTTTTGACTGTGCACGGATGAACGCGTTCACTTCCGGGATCGGAGGCGGACGTGAGCTGGTTGTTCGTGTTTCTCATTGCCGCGAGCGCACTCGTTCTGATCGCCCATGCGATTGACGCGATGCGTTCTTGAATTTGCCTGTGACTCGTTTTCGTCGGTAGCTCGGTAAGCGCCGAAAATGTTCCGAAGGGGCGAGTGTCAATTTGAGGAACTTGGCCCTGCGGGCCAAGCTTGTCACAGCAGGAGGAATACGATCATGCTTGCGTTCTATCTGCCGATCATCATTTTCGGAGCGATGCTCGAGGCGATTTCGAGCCAGAATGTATCGCCGCCAAGCGACGACTAGACGCCGATCCTGTTGCACTGGCTCCAGTACTGGCGCGCCAACGTCTGCCTAGATATTCGAATATTTCTTCAGCTCGAACCGCGCGATCTGGTTTCTGTGCACCTCGTCCGGCCCATCGGCGAGGCGCAGCAGGCGTGCGGTGGCGTAGGCCTGAGTCAGTCCAAAGTCGTTCGATGTGCCGCCGCCGCCATGGGCCTGGATCGCCCAGTCGATGATCTGGCAGGCCATGTTTGGCACGGCGACCTTGATCATCGCGATCTCGGCTTTCGCGACCTTGTTGCCGACGGTGTCCATCGCGTAGGCGGCGTTCAGCGTCAGCAGGCGGGCCTGCTCGATCATGATGCGGGCTTCGGCAATGCGCTCCTGCGTCACCGTCTGTTCCGAGACAGGCTTGCCGAAGGCAACACGGCTGCGGACGCGCCGGCACATCTTTTCCAGCGTGCGTTCGGCAAGCCCGATCAGCCGCATGCAATGATGGATGCGGCCGGGGCCGAGGCGGCCCTGCGCGATCTCGAAACCCCGGCCTTCGCCGAGCAGCATGTTCTCCTTCGGCACACGCACATTGGTGAAGATTACCTCGGAGGCGCGGTCGGGCACGCCGTAGAAGCCGAACACGGGCAGGGGCCGCTTGACCTCGACGCCCGACGTGTCCATCGGCACCAGGATCATGGACTGCTGCTTGTGGCGGTCGGCATTGTCAGGATCGGTCTTGCCCATGAAGATGCAGATCTTGCAGCGCGGGTCGGTCGCATTGGTCGTGTACCATTTGCGGCCGTTGATGATGTAATGGTCGCCGTCGCGCACGATCGAGCTCTCGATGTTGGTCGCGTCGGATGAGGCGACCGCAGGCTCGGTCATGGCGAAGCAGGAGCGGATTTCGCCTGCGAGCAGCGGCTCGAGCCAGCGCTCCTTGTCCTCCTTAGAGCCGTAGCGCTCCAGCACCTCCATGTTGCCGGTATCGGGCGCCGAGCAGTTGAATACTTCCGGCGCCAAGTGCGAGCGGCCCATGACCTCGCAGAGCGGAGCGTATTCGAGATTGGTGAGGCCCGCGCCGTGGCTCGACTCCGGCAGGAACAGGTTCCACAGACCCTCGGCGCGCGCCAGCGGCTTCAGCTCCTCGACGATTGGATAGATTTTCCACGGCCCAAGCTCTTCCGCCTCGCGATAAAATCGCTCCTCGTTCGGGTAGATGTGCCGGTCCATGAAACTCTCGAGCTTGCGCTTGAGCTCGACGACTTTTGGCGACGTCGGGTAGAGCATGCTGGACCTCCTCAGGCGTCGGGCTAGTCGATCTCGAGATATTCCGGGTCGGCCAGTTTGGGAAACGGTGCGGCCGGCAGCGTCTGGTACCAGAACGCCACGGAAGCGATGTCGTCCTGCAGCGGGAGATATTTTGCCTCCTTGAGGCCCGTTCGCCAGCCCAGCGCCTGGATGGTGACGCGAAGGTCGCTCTGGAAGCGGATGGGGTCGGGAATGTGCCAGCGGTACATGCCAAAACGCTGCTGCGATTTGTAGACGCCGTCGGGACGGATCACCTGCGGCAGGCCGGCATAGGGCGTCGTGAATTCCTGGTAGCGCGATTGCTGCACGGCGCCGCGGCCGGAATGCGCCACATAGGGATCGAAATTATACGCGCCGCAGAAATAATCCTCGGTTCCGGTGCCGCAGATGGTCGGGAATTCACCGTCGCCGTCGATGAAGAACTTGATCTCGCCTTCGCCCCACCAGCCATTGTTGTTGACGCCCCAGGCCATGTAGGTGCCGATATATTGGCCGCGTCCGCTGACGCCGTCGAGGATGGTGTAGACGTCCTTGTAGGGCAGCGGATTGGTGCGACGGAATTGCGCGTGGAAATAGGCGCAGTCCTCGGGCACCTCGGTCAAGGTGTAGTTGATCTGGTAGTAGACCGTCAGCGCTTCCTCGCTGCGGTTCTCCATTGTGAAGCGCGCGCGCTTGCGGAATGGCATTTCCCAGTAGCAGTTGAACGCGCGGCCCGGATTGACGCAGACGGCGAGCGACGACACCTGCGCAAACTCCTCCCATCCGCAGGCGAAGAAATCGCCGGCCGGGCATTCGACGCTCGGCTGCTCCTGGCCGTCCCAATAGACCCGCAGGATCGAATGGCGCAGCCGTCCGCGCGCCAGCGTCATCCAGATCTGCTGGATGGCGCCGTGGCCTTCGATGTCGGCGAGTGTGAACGTCGCGCCGGGCTCGATGACGACAAAGGGAGATACCTTCCAGCCTTGCCCGAGATCGCGGGCCTGAGGCGCCGCGGGCCCGTCGACGGACATGCCGCCCTTGCCCTTTTCGCCGGTGAAATTCTCGGGGCTGATCGAACGCGTCTGCGCGTTCGACAGGCGGGACAGATTGCCGAGATGCAGGCCCAATCCGGAAAACGCCATGATGTCCTCGATGAGGGGTTAGCGATGCCTCGGATATATCGCTGGCGAATCTACCAAAAGATGAAGATGACCGCGCAATGAGAGGGGCGAGACTACCCGACGCGATACCCTCTGAACTTCTCGCGCAGGGCCGATTTGAGCACCTTGCCGGTGCCGGTCATCGGGAATTCGTCGAGGAATTCGACGGCATCCGGCAGCCACCAACTCGCGATCCTGGGACGCATATGGTCGAGCAGGGTCTTGCCGTCGATGGTCGCGCCTTTTTTGCGGACGACCAGGAGCAGGGGGCGCTCCTGCCATTTATCGTGCGCAATGGCGACCACGGCGGCCTGCAGCACGTCGGGATAGGACAGGGCGATGTCCTCGAGCTGGATCGAGGAGATCCATTCGCCGCCCGACTTGATCACGTCCTTGGAGCGGTCGGTGAGCGTCACATGGCCGTGCTGGTCGATCACGGCCATGTCGCCGGTGATCAGCCAGCCGTCGCGATCGAGGCCTTCCTCTAACTTCATGTAGCCGGAGGCGACCCAGGGGCCGCGGGCGCGCAGATGGCCGACGGTCTTGCCGTCGCGTGGCAGCTCGCTGCCGCCGTCGTCGACGATGCGCAAAGTCGTGCCGAAGCAGGCGCGGCCCGACACCTGGCGCCGGTCGAATTTTTCGGTTTCGCTGAGATGCTCCGAGCCGGGCCGCAACCCCGGCATCGAGCAGCCGAGAGCTTCCGTCATGCCCCAGGCCTGAACATAATCGATGTTGTAGTCGCGCTTGAGCTCTTCGATCATCGCGCGCGGGGGCGCCGAGCCCGACGACAGTGTTGCGCGCAGGGTCGAGAATTTGTTGCCGGTGCGGCCCAGCCAGTCGAGCAGGATCAGCCAGAAGCTCGGCACGCCTGCCGACACCGTCACCTTCTCGCCTTCGAGCAGCTCGTAGAGCTTGTCGGGCTCGTAATTGCGGCCGGGCAGCACCAGCTTCGAGCCGGTGTAAGGCGCGGTGAACGGCATGTTCCAGCCATTGCCGTGGAACAGCGGCGCCATCGGCATCATCACCTCGCGCACGCCTTCCATATGCCCCGGCAGGAAGTCGAGGCCGGAGCAGACCATGGTCTGAAGCAGGGCGGCGCGGTGCGAATAGATCACGCCCTTAGGATTCCCCGTCGTGCCCGAGGTGTAGCAAATGGTGGAGGCGGATTTTTCGTCGAACTCTGGCCAGGCGAAACCGGCGTCGCTCTCCTTCTCCAGAAGCTCCTCGTAGCAATGCACGTTCGCAAGCTTCGTCTCCGGCATGCGTTCGCGCGACGACATGATCACGTAGGCTTCGACCGTCTTCAGCTGCGGCGCGATCGCCTCGACGATTGGCAGCGTCGCGCGGTCGACGAACAGCAGTCGGTCTTCGGCGTGGTTGATGATGTAGACGAGTTGTTCGCGGAACAGTCGCGGATTGACGGTATGCAGCACATAGCCCATGCCGGGCGCCGCGTAGAACATCTCGAAATGGCGATGCGTATTCCACGCCAGCGTGCCGACGCGATCGCCTTGCTTCATGCCGAGCCGCTTGAGCGCCAGCGCCATGCGCTTGATGCGCGGATGAGCCTCGGCATAGGTGGTGCGATGGATGTCGCCTTCGATCTCGCGCGCGACGATCTCCGCCTCGCCGTGATAGTCAGCCGCATACTGGATCAGGCCACTGATCAGCAGCGGCATGTCCATCATCAATCCCTGCATTGTCCCCTCCGAAAGCCATGTCGTTCTTAAAGTCTTGTCGTTGCATGACGCATTCGCGCTTGCATTCAAGGTAGCGGAACGCCGCGCCGCGTACACGCAAAAAGCGGCGGACGTGATTGCGTGCGTCACTTTTTCAGGGCTAACTGGCGCGAGATGCAGGCCGAAGCAGCGGGCCGCCGTGGAGGAAATCGATGTCAGCGGAAAGACACAAGACCGGTGCAGCCGGCGTACCTACCATCGATATTCAGGCCTTGCGTGCGCGCTATCGTGACGAGCGCGACCTGCGTCTGCGCTCCGAAGGCAAGGCGCAGTATGTCGAGATGGCCGCAGGCTTTGCCCGCTATCTCGACGATCCCTGGGCCGATGCCGGATTTGCGCGTGAGCCCGTCAGCGAAGAGATAGAGGTCGTCATCGTTGGCGGCGGCTTCGGCGGCCTGCTGTGTGGTGCGCGTCTGCGCGCGGCCGGCATCACCGATTTCCGCATCGTGGAAAAGGCGGCCGATTTCGGCGGCACCTGGTACTGGAATCGCTATCCCGGTGCGGCCTGCGACACCGAGAGCTACATCTATCTGCCGCTGCTGGAGGAGACCGGCTACATGCCGGTGCGCAAATATGCGCGCGCGCCGGAGATCTACGAACATTCGCGCCGCATCGGTCGTCACTTCGGTCTTTACGAGCGCGCGCTGTTTCAGACCGTCATCTCGCGCATGGCGTGGCAGGAGAGCGAGGGCCGCTGGCTGGTCGAGACCGACCGCGGCGATCGCATCCGCGCGCGCTTTGTGATCCTGGCTGGCGGTCCGTTGAGCCGGCCGAAGCTGCCGGGCATTCCCGGCATCAAGAGTTTTGAGGGACACAGCTTCCACACCAGCCGCTGGGACTATGCCTACACCGGCGGCAGCGCCGAGGGAGGTCTCGACGGTCTTGCCGACAAGCGCGTCGGCATCATCGGCACCGGCGCCACCGCCGTGCAATGCGTGCCGCATCTCGGCCGTTCGGCGAAGGAGCTTTACGTATTCCAGCGCACGCCTTCAGCGATCGGCGTGCGCGACGACCGGCCGACGGATAGTGCTTGGGCGGAAAGCCTGAAGCCCGGCTGGCAGCGCGAGCGGATGGATAATTTCACTGCGGTGATTTCGGGCGAGCCGTTCGAGCAGGATCTGGTGCAGGACGGCTGGACTGGCTTGCTCGGAGAGATTTTGCTGGCGCCGCGTCGTCAGCCGCAACCCGTGACCTCGATGGAAGAGGCGCTGAAAGTGATCGAGCAGGCCGACTATCGCAAGATGGAGGAGATCCGGGCCCGCGTCGACGCCGTGGTGAAGGACGAAGCGGCGGCAGCGGCGCTCAAACCCTGGTACAAGGCGTTCTGCAAGCGGCCGTGCTTTCACGACGAATATCTCGACACGTTCAATCGCCCCAATGTGCATCTCGTCGACACCGGAGGCAGGGGCGTCGAGCGCATCACGGAGCATGCGGTCGTCGTCGATGGCAAGGCCTACGAGCTCGACTGCCTGATCTACGCCAGCGGGTTCGAGGTCGGCACCGACTATGCGCGCCGCATGGGGTTTGAGGTCTACGGCCGCGACGGCGTGAGCCTGTCCGAGCGCTGGCGCGATGGCGTCAAGACGATGCACGGCTTCTACAGCCGCGGCTTTCCGAACTGCTTCATGATCGTAACGGTGCAGGCCGGCCAGAGCGCCAATTTTCCGCACATCATCGACGAGCAATCGCAGCACATTGCCTATGTCATCGATCAGGCGCGCAAGCGCGGTGTCAGGACATTGGAGCCGACGCTTGCGGCCGAGAATGCCTGGGTCGACGAGGTCGTCAAGGCCGCGGTCGGCCGCCAGACCTATCTCGCCGAATGCACGCCCGGCTACTACAACAATGAAGGCGTGTTCGATCCGATCGCGGCGCGCAACAGCCAATACTGGCGCGGGCCGATGGCGTTCCTCCGGCTGCTCGCCAAATGGCGGAAGGAGGGCAATCTGGACGGATTGGAATTGACATCCGAGGTTCCGGCTTGAGCGACATGATCCCGGCGCCATCAGGTGCGACGCGGCTCTACGTCATCGTCGGCGATCCCATCGCCCAGGTGCGTTCGCCTGCGGGGATATCGGCCGCGTTCGCAGCCCGTGGCCATGACGGCATGCTCGTTCCGGTTCAGGTTGCGACCGCCGATCTGCCGGATTTCCTCGCGGTGGCGAGCCGGTTGAAGAACCTGGACGGCATCGTCGCGACCATCCCGCACAAATTCGCCTGCTATCAGGCCTGCGCCAGCGCGACGGAACGTGCGCACTTCCTGGGCACCGTGAACCTGATGCGCCGGCGGGCCGATGGTTCGTGGCATGGCGACATGGTGGATGGTCTCGGCTTCGTCGGCGCCGCGCGGGCGAAGGGGATCGATCCCCGCGGCATGCGGGCGCTGCTGGTCGGTGCGGGTGGTGCCGGCTCGGCCATCGCGCTCGCATTGGTCGAGGCCGGCGTCAGGGAGCTCGCCGTTCACGACAGCGAGACGGAGCGCCGCGACGCGCTGATCGGCCGGCTCAGCGGGCTCGGCAAAGCGTCCGTGCGGGCAGGCACGATCGATCCCGCAGGCTTTGACTTCGTCGCCAATGCCACGCCCGCCGGGATGAAGGACGGCGATCCGCTGCCGGTCGATGTCACGCGGCTGGCGCCATCGGCCTATTGCGGCTGCGTCATCACCAAGCCTGAAATCTCGCCGTTCATTGCAGAAGCGCGCAAGCTCGGCTGCGTCACCGCGACCGGCACCGACATGTACCAGCAGCACCAGAGTATCATGGTGGATTTCCTGCTCGGGACCGACGGCGGACGCTAAGCCTTTGAGTCATGTCAAGCGCAATGCTTGCATTGATTGCATCGGTCGGGGGCTTGAGCGGGCGTGGCTGACGTAGGATCATGCCCGCGCGCGAGCCGGTCGCGCAAAATCGAGGGAAGGGACCACGGAATGACCAAGGGCAGGACCGTTGCGACGGCGATGATCGGCGCGACCGCGCTGCTGTTGTCCCTTATGCCCGCCGCCCATGCCGCGCAATGCGGCAACGGACCCGGCGGTTACGAGGCCTGGAAGCGTGAGTTCAGCGCGGAGGCGCAGGGCAAGGGCATTGGTCAGACCGCGATCTCGGCGCTGATGCAGACCAATTATGCCAGCGCGACCATCGGCGCCGATCGCAGTCAGCACAGTTTTTCGCTGTCGCTTGACCAGTTCCTGGCCAAGCGCGGCGCCACCACCATCGTCGCGCGCGGCCGGTCGCTGAAGCAGTCGCAGGCGGCGATGTTCGCCTCGATCGAGCAACGGTACGGCGTGCCGCCGGGGCCGTTGATCGCGATCTGGGGCATGGAGACCGGTTTCGGCAGCCAGCGCGGCAACCAGAACATGCTCTCGTCGATCGCGACGCTGGCCTATGACTGCCGCCGCCCCGAATTCTTCACCGAGCAGCTCTATGCGGCGCTGAAGCTGGTCGATCGCGGTACGCTGTCGGGGTCCACCCGCGGCTCCATGCATGGCGAGGTCGGCCAGACCCAGTTCATGCCCAAGAACATTCTGGCCTATGGCACCGGCAATCTCGACGTTGCCGCCAACGCGCTGAGCTCGACGGCGAACTTCCTGAAGGCCAATGGCTGGCGTGCGGGAGCCGGCTACCAGCCGGGCGAGCCGAATTTCGCCGCCATCCAGGCCTGGAATGCGGCAGGCGTCTACCAGAAGGCCATCGCGCTGATGGGCCGGCAGATCGACGGGGGTGGCGGGGCGGCGGCGGCGCGCTGAGGTGCTCCGCAAGGCGTGACCTGTTTGTCAGAGAAAGTTGTTGCTTTCAGGAACCGACGGCACGAGGTTTGCTTAGATCAAGTTTGGGGCTGGGCATGAGGAGAACTCAACATGGCTACCCAGATCGTGATGGATCAGACGGGCGATACACGCCACGAGTTTGATCCCGAAAATGCCGAAGCGTTGGCGCGGGCCGAACAACGCTTTCGGGAATTGACCGGCGTGGGCTTTACCGCCGCGTACCGGACCGGGCCCGGCGAAGTCACGCGTATCAAATCGTTCGACCCGACCGTGCGGGAAACGCTGTTCTATCCCCGCCTGGTCGGCGGTTGATCTGAACGGCCCATGATCGCGGTCTTCAGGCTTCGCGCGCCCGCGCGAGCGCGCCTGCACGCGCTCCGCGAGCTCTACCGGCGCTTCTTCGGCGAGAACACGCCCGAGGCGCGCGGTCGGCGGCTGTTGTCCGAATGGCTGTCTGAAGAGCAGCGCGCACAATTCGAGCAGCACCGGCATTTTGACGTCATCGGCTGCGACAGCGGCAAGCGCTATCGCATTCACTACGGCACCGCCGCCAACGTCCATGAGGTCGACGATTCCGGCAATGCAACGATGGGGTGGTGCTTCGTCCCCTCGGGCTTCCTCGTGCCGGGCGACGTGATGCTGGCGCAGAAGATCGCGCTCGAGACGGACGAGAAGGGTGCGCTCACTCTCGCCAACCGGTTTCCACCGGCAACGCATTCCGAGCATTTTTACCGGCGGCCGTTCTAGCCGGCGCGTACGCTGGGACCGCTGCTCAGAAGTGCGTGGTGCGATAGGCATCCACCGCATGCGCCGCGAAGACGCCGATGGCGGAAAGGGCAAGCAGGGCTGAGATCAGCTCGATCATCGCTCGTCCTCCCCAAGCGGTTGGGCGACGAGATGCTGGCAACAGGCATATTCGCTGATCAGGTCGAGGAAGAATTGCATGACGCACGTCCCTGTATGATTTTGACAACCACATAACCGGCCATCTGTTTCAGGCGTGTTTCGTCGATTTGGGAAAGGGGTTTCGCGGGGAACCCGGGGCTGGCCTGCGAGCGGGCAAACCGCTACATCCGGCTACCGATCCACCGCTTTGGCCGTGCGTATCGCGCGCGGCGCATCACATTTCGAGGCAAAATCATGGCACAGGTCGCCTGGTTCGACGATCTCACCGTCGGCATGCGTTTCAAATCCCCCGAGGTCGAGGTCACCGAGGCCGACATCAAGCGGTTCGCCGCCGAGTTCGACCCGCAGCCGATGCATCTCGACCACGAGGCCGCCAAGGCGACCCTGTTCAACGGCCTGGCTGCGTCGGGATGGCACACCGCGGCGATCGCCATGAACCTCGCGATCCAGACCCGCCCGTTCGGCCCGCATCCGCTGATCGGCGCCGGCGTCGACGGGCTGCGCTGGACCATTCCGGTGCGGCCGAATGACCGCCTGCATCTGGTCGGCGAGGTCATGAGCCTGACGCCGTCGAAGTCGAAGCCGCAAGGCATCGCGCTGGTGAAATGGACGATGCTCAACCAGAACGGCGAGGAGGTTTACACCTTCACCCCGATCGCGATCGTGCCGCGGCGCGCGTAGGGCGGCCGGGTCGAGCCGGCTGAAGCCCTTGCGGCTTGCGGAAAGAGGTGGTCAGCTTGAGCAGGGGAAAACGCTTGAGGCTGACATGAAACGGTTCCTTCTTGCGGGTGCGCTGCTGACCGGCACCTTGAGTGCCGGCCCTGCGGTCGCGCAACAGTCCAAGGTCGGTGACTGGACCATCGAGAAGCGCACCCAAGACACCCACTGCAACGCCAGCCGCGGCTACAAGGACAAGGACGATGAGAACCGCGACTACGTCATCGTCATCACCTATTCCGACAAGGCCATCGTGATCGTGATGATCTATGACGGCTGGGAGTGGGACAAGGTCGGCGAGATCCTGAAAGCCGACGTCGGCACCGACGACGCCGACATCATGTCGAAGGCGAAGTGGGAGGTCATGGACAAGACCACCGTGCGCGGCATCTTCGAGTTCGATCAATCAATCATGGACCGCCTGTCGAAGGCCAAGCGTCTCACCCTCGATTTCGAGGACGATGATGACGACAGCATCGAGATGCAGATTCCGCGCGCCGGCGAGGCGCTCGCTGCGCTGAAGTTCTGCGAGGAGAACCGGAAATAAGATGCCGCGCGTCACGGGCGCGGTTGATTAGGCAAGCAGCGAGCGGGCGCGTGATGCACGGCACACAGCCCGCTCGCTGTTCGCATTTATCCTAGTCTTTGGCGATACCCGCGCTCCGTCGGCTTGCCGTACGACATCTGCATGACCTGCTGGCGCTCGTTCTCGATCCGGCCGATGAAGCTCTGGAGATCGCAGGACGGCGAGGTGTCAAGGCAGCCCGGCTACGAAAAGCAAAATTCCTCATCGCCAACAATTGCTGGCGACAGGACCTGTCGGTTGCGACCGTTGCGCAGGAGCTCGGCGTCACGCCGCGCTACCTCCAGCGCCTGTTCGAGACCGACAGCAAGACGTTTTCCTCGTTCCTGATCGAGCAGCGCCTGAAGCGCGCCCACCGCATGTTGCGGCAAGGAACCGGAATTCGCCGAGCGTCCGGTCTCCTCGATCGCATACGACGTCGGCTTCGGCGATCTCTCCTATTTCAACCGCTCTTTCCGGCGGGCCTACGGCGCCACACCGAGCGACGTCAGGAGCGGCGCGGCGGAGTGATCGCATCCCGACGAATTTGAGCGTGCGTTCGATTTCGATCCCGAGCAGGGAATTTTTCACGTGATCCTTGATCGTGAAGTCATGACTGGAGTGTCGAATGCGCCGTTTCTTCTTCGACCTCCTGGTCGGCAATGTCGTGAAGATCGACCCAGGCGGCATGGTGTTCGAGCATGCCAGAGCGACGTTCGTCGTCGCCGACGAGATGGCCGAACACCTGTTCGTCTGGCGCGATGATCTGCGTGATCGCGAGGCCTGGATCCGCGTCAGGGACGATGGCGGACGCGAAATCTATCGCGTGGCGGTCTGGGCCGAGAGTGTCGAGAGGGTGGGTTGGGAGACCTGAGCGGAACCGCCAAAGGGGGCCTCCGCGTCGCGTTCTGAGCCGGCATCAGCCCTGGCCGCCTGAACGCGATGCCTGCCGGCCGGGCTCCGCCGCCCGGCCGGTAGGCATCCTCCGATCGGAGGATGAGGGCTTGCTCGGGTTGTGGTATCGTGCCCGACATTGTTCATCCAAAGCCATTCAACGCCATGCACAGAGCGCGAAAGCTGCCCGATCTGGTCGAGTCCATTTACGATGCCGGTCTTGATCCCTCGCTGTGGAACGACGTCGTCGTGGGCATCCGCGATTTCGTCGGTGGGCAGGCCTGCGGGCTGTTTTCCAAGGATTCGATCAGCAAGTTCGGCGTCACGCATTATTATTGCGGGGCGGATCCGCACTACATCCAGCTCTACTCCGAGACCCATTCCAAGTTCGATCCGCTGACGGTGCTGCCGCCACACGGCCAGATCGTAAGCATTCCGGATCTCGTCAATTTCGACGAATATCGCCGCGGGCGCTTCTATCAGGAATGGATGCGGCCGCAGGGCTCGCACGATGCCGCCAATGTCGTGCTCGAGAAGTCGAACGCGAACTGCCCGGTGATGATGACGGTGCTGTCGGGCCGGCGCATGGTCGACGCCGGGATGAAGCACCGGATGTCGCTGATCGTGCCGCACGCCAGCCGCGCGCTGCTCGTCAACCGCGCCATCAGCGCGAAGCTGACGCTGGCCACGGCGCTCGCGCATGTCCTGGACAATCTGTCATCCGGTATCTTCCTGCTCGATTCCAGCTGCCACGTAGTCCACGCCAATGCGAGCGGCTACGCGCTGCTCGAGGCTGACGACGTGGTCCGGATCGTTGCCGGCCAGCTCGTGACCAGCGGCACCGAAGCCAATCAGACGCTGCGCGAGGCCTTCGCGGCCCGCGGCGATGCCACCTCGCTTCTCGCAGGCGGGCGCGCGATTCCGCTGCTTTCGCACAAGGGCGAACGCTACGTTGCGCATATCCTGCCGCTGTCGTCGGTGCTGCGGAACGGCAGCGAGCGGTCGTCCGATGCCGTCGGCGCGCTGCTGCTGCGCAAGGTCACGCTCGGCGGGCAGTCCTACGGCGAGCTGATTGCGCGGATCTTCGATCTGACGCCGGCGGAACTGCGCGTGTTCCTGTCGATCGTCGAGGTCGGCGGCGTTCCGGAGACCTCCATCGCGCTCGGCATCGCGGAGACGACGGTGAAGACTCATCTGCATCGCGTGTTCGCCAAGACGGGCGTCGCGCGTCAGGCGGACCTCGTCAAGCTCGCGGCCGGATTCGCCAATCCACTTGTCAACTAGCTGGTCGATTGGCGCGAAACCGTTGAACCTATCGGTGTGTCGGCCGACTCCATAGAAAAGCCAGAGGGCATCAACGTCTCAAATCCTCGCGCCGGACTATTGGCTCCTTCAATGCATCTGACCGCAGAAGACTCCGAGTTGATCGAGAGCATCTACGACGCCGGGCTCAATCCTGAATTGTGGTCCGATGTTGTCGTCATGCTCAACGGATTTTTCGGGAGCCGGGCTTGCGGCCTGATTTCAAAGGACAAGGTCAGCAAGTCCGGATCGACGCGTTATTATTGCGGGGTCGATCCGCACTTCATCCAGCTCTATGCCGACGAATATTCGCAGCATGATCCGCTCGCCAGGCTGCCGCGCTACGGCGAGGTCCGCAACATCCCGGACCTCGTGAATTTCGACGAATATCGCCGCGGGCGCTTCTATCAGGAATGGCTGCGTCCCCAGGGCTGTGCCGACGTCGCGAATGTGGTGCTGGAACAGGCGAACTCGCCGTGTCCGATGCTGATGACGGTGATCCCGGGCAGGGAGATGCTGGACGCGCAGATGCGTGCGCGCATGCAACTCGTCGTTCCCCATGCAAGCCGCGCCTTGATGATCAACCGGACAATCGAGCGGAAGCAGCAGAAGGCAATCGCGCTTGCCGATGTCGTGGATCGATTGAGTGCCGGCGTGATCCTGCTCGATGCCGCCTGCAACATCGTCCACAGCAATCCGGCGGCCGACGTCATCCTGGACGAGGACGACGTCTTGCGGTCCGTCAACGGCCGCCTGCTCGCGAGATCGCCTGACGCGAATGCAGCGCTACGCAACGCCTTTCGTGACGAAGCGGAGGTGGTTGCAGCGGCGGCCGCGGACCGTAACATCTTGCTGACATCTAGCGACGGATCGCATCACATCGCCCGAGTGATCGCGCTGCCCTCGCTGCTGCGGGAGGGGAGCGCAGGGCGCGCCTGTGGCGCCATCGGCGCCCTGTTCGTCTGGAAGGCGAAGCTCGATGCGCGCTCTTGCGCCGGGCTGATCGACCGCACGTTCGAGCTCACGCCTGCGGAACTCAGGGTTCTGCAGTCGATCGTCGACGTTGGCGGCGTGCCGGAGACGGCCGACGCGCTCGGAATCGCAGAGACGACGGTGAAGACGCATCTGCATCGCGTGTTCGCCAAGACCGGTACGAGCCGCCAGGCCGACCTCGTCAAGCTCGCGGCAGGTTTCTCCAACCCGCTGGTCCACTGACGCTCGTCAGCGCTGAACAAAGCATCAGCGCCGCGCCTACAATTTCATCATCAGAATGTTATCGCGCGTCATTCGTTTGGGTGACGCGATTTGCTGTGTTCTCTCCTACGAGAGATCGCACGACTTGTTGTTCGTCGCGTTCGATTCTTGTGTGAAGCAACTCACGGCGGCTGGAAGTGAATTCCATCAATCTCGCTTTCAGGTTGAGAGGAGATCGTCATGCGGACAACGGCACGGAGCCTGGTTTGGAAGTTCCACGACGTTGTCGATCGCATGATCGCAACGCTGCATCAGCAGCGTGCGATCGAGGCGCGGCGCGTATTGCAGCGCTACCGCCACCTACTGGAAACGCAGCCCGAAACATCGCCTTTGAATGAAGCCAATTTTGTCTGCAGTGAAGAGGAATTTTCAGAAAATGCCCATCAATCTGATGCGCGCGAGCGCGGAGCCAGCCACCCCAGTCTCGCGCGCGCGTAACGGCAACGTTGTCGCGATAGCGCTCACCGCCGCGCTCGTCACCCTTCAACTGGCCGGCCTCATCATGCTGGAACGATCGCACGCGCATGCGATGCAGGTGTCGTTTCCGCGCGAGCCTGCAAGTTGTGCAGAAGGCGCCGCCGCACCGGTCACCCAGATTCCCTATGATTGATTGGAGGGCAGACTGTGCCTGACATCACGACACTGCTGCTCCTCAGCGCCGCCGTATTCGCCGGAGCCTTCGTCTCGGGGCTCTCGGGCTTCGCATTCTCCGCCGTCGCGGGCGCGATCCTGCTGCGGGTGTTTCAGCCGCTGGAGGCCGTACCGCTGATGATGGCATGCAGCATCGGCGTGCAGGCGACCAATCTGTGGGCGCTTCGACGCAGCATCCGCTGGGAGGGAAGCCTGTTCCTGATCATCGGCGGGTTGATCGGCGTTCCCATTGCGGTCTCGCTGTTGCAGTCGACCGACACGCATCTGCTTCGGCGCGGCTTTGGTGTCGTCGTGGCCCTCTATGCCGCCTATATGCTGCTGCGGCCGACGCTGGTAACGGCGAGTGAGGCCGTCGGCCGCCACTGGGTTGCGCTGATCGGATTCGGAGGAGGGCTGGTCGGTGGGCTCACCGCCATGCCCGGCGCGATTCCGACGATCTGGTGCGACATGCGGGGCATGCCCAAGAGCGAGCAGCGCGGCCTGGTGCAGCCGTTCATCGCCGCAATGCAGGTCTTTGCGATCATTCTGCTGGTCGGACACCAGGACCTGTCGTCAAAGGTCTTCGTCGACCTCGCAGTCAGCCTGCCGGCGCTGTTCGCGGGATCCGCGCTCGGTGTGATCGCCTTTCACCGGGTCAACGAGACGGTCTTTCGCAAGACCGTGCTCGTTCTGTTGCTGATCTCAGGGATTTCCCTGATCTAGTGGCCAGGGACTTCGTGTTTAAGGCCCTGAACCGGGGCTGCGCTGATGTCGTCGCCGTGATGCACCAGCGGCTTGTTGCCGGTGACGGTCCGCAGCAGCACATAGAACACCGGCGTCAGGAACAGGCCGAACACGGTGACGCCGATCATGCCGGAGAACACGGCAACGCCCATGGCGCGCCGCATCTCCGAGCCGGCGCCGGTCGAGAGCACCAGCGGCAGCACGCCCATGATGAAGGCCATCGACGTCATCAGGATCGGACGAAGCCGTAAGCGGCTCGCCTCGATCGCGGCCCGGATCGGCGTGCGCCCTGCGAATTCGAGCTCGCGCGCGAATTCGACGATCAGGATCGCGTTCTTGGCGGAGAGGCCGACGAGGACGATCAAGCCGATCTGGGTGAAGACGTTGTTGTCACCCTTGGAGAGCCAGACGCCGAACATCGCGGCCAGCAGACCCATCGGCACGATCATGATGATCGAGAGCGGCAGGGTGAGGCTCTCGTAGAGCGCGGCCAGCACCAGGAACACCAGCAGGATCGCCAGCGGGAACACCCAGAGGCCGGAATTGCCGGCGATGAACTCCTGATAGGTCAGGTCGGTCCATTCGAAGGCAAAGCCGGGCGGCAGCGTCTCCGCCGCGATCCGCGTTGCCACCTCCTGCGCCTGGCCCGACGAGAAGCCGGGCGCTGCGGCCGCATTGATGTCTGACGACAGAAAGCCGTTGTAGCGGATCGCGCGCTCAGGCCCCGCGCTCTGGCGGATCGTGAGCAGCGCCGACAGCGGCACCATGTCGCCCGAGGACGAACGCACCTTCAACTGCCTGATGTCGTCGGCCCGCGCGCGGAACGGCGCATCGGCCTGCACATAGACCGAGTAGGTGCGGCCAAACTTGTTGAAGTCGTTGACGTAGTAGGAGCCGAGATAAATCTGGAGCGTGTTGAACACCTCCGTCACGGGCACGCCAAGCTGCAGCGCCTTGGTGCGGTCGATATCGGCGAACAGCTGCGGCACGTTGACCTGGAAGCTCGAGAACACGCCCGCGATCTCCGGCGCTTTCTGCATCGCCGCCATGAAGGCTTTGGTCGCATCGTTCAGCGCCTCATAGCCGAGCCCGGCGCGATCCTCGATCTGGAGCTTGAAGCCGCCAATGGTGCCGAGGCCGTTGACCGGCGGTGGCGGGAACATGGCGATGAAGGCTTCCTGGATGCCTGAGTATTTCTTGTTGAGATCGGCCGCGATGGCATTTCCGCTCAAGGCCGGGCTCTTGCGCTCGTCGAACGGTTTCAGCGTCGAGAACACGATGCCGGCGTTGGATGAATTGGTGAAGCCGGCGATCGACAGGCCTGGGAAGGCGACCGAACTCTCGACACCCGGCTGGGTCAGCGCAATGTCGCTCATCTTGCGGATCACTTCTTCGGTACGGTCGAGCGCTGCACCGTCAGGCAGCCGCGAGAAACCGACCAGATATTGCTTGTCCTGGCCCGGCACGAAGCCGCTCGGCACTTGCTGGAACAGAAAGGCGGTGACGCCGACCAGGACCACGTAAAGTCCCATCACCGCGGCCTTGCCTGAGATGACCTTGGTGACGGTGCCGCTGTAATTCTCCGAGGAGCGCGTAAAGGCCTTGTTGAAGCCGCGGAAGAACCAGCCGAGCCCCTTTTCCATGATGAGCGTCAGCCGGTCCTTCGGCTCGTTGTGGCCCTTGAGCAGCAGCGCCGACAGCGCCGGCGACAAGGTCAGCGAGTTGACGGCCGAGATCACCGTCGAGATCGCGATCGTCAGCGCGAACTGCTTGTAGAACTGTCCGGTGAGGCCGGAGATGAAGGCCAGCGGCACGAACACGGCGATCAGCACCATCGCGATGGCGATGATCGGGCCGGAGACCTCGCGCATGGCCTGATAGGTGGCGTCGCGCGGCGAGAGCCCGCCCTCGATGTTGCGCTCGACGTTCTCCACCACGACGATGGCGTCGTCGACGACGATGCCGATCGCGAGCACCAGGCCAAACAGGCTGAGCGCGTTGATGGAGAAGCCGAACAGGTGCATCACCGCAAACGTGCCGACGATCGAGACCGGCACTGCCAGCAGCGGAATGATCGATGCGCGCCAGGTCTGCAGGAACAGGATCACGACCAGCACCACCAGCGCGATCGCCTCCAGCAGGGTGTGGATCACGGCCTCGATCGAAGAGCGCACGAATTGGGTGGGATCGTAGACGATCTGGTAGGACACGCCCTCCGGCATGTTCTTCTTGATCTCGGCCATGGTGGCGCGAACGTGGTCGGAGATTTCCAGCGCGTTGGAGCCCGGCGCCTGGAAGATCGGGATTGCGACCGCCTGCTTGTTGTCGAGCAGCGAACGCAGGCCGTATTCGGACGCGCCAAGCTCGATTCGCGCGACGTCGCGCAAGCGTACGACTTCGCCGCGCGAGCCGGTCTTGACCACGATGTCGCCGAACTGCTCCTCGTTCGCAAGGCGGCCTTCCGCATTGACGGACATTTGCAGGTCGATACCCCTAACGTTGGGGGAGGAACCGACCACGCCCGCGGCGGCCTCGACGTTCTGCGCCTGGATTGACTTGACGATGTCGTTCGCGGTCAACCCGTGCTCGGCCGCCTTCTGTGGATCGACCCAGACCCGCATCGAATAGTCGCCGGCGCCATAGAGCTGGACGTCACCGACACCGTCGATCCGCGCCAGGCGGTCCTTGACGTTGAGCACCGCGTAGTTGCGCAAATACGTCATGTCGTAGCGGTTGTTGGGCGACAACAGATGCACGACCATGGTGAGGTCGGGCGACGACTTCTTGGTGATGATGCCGAGCTGGCGCACCACCGCCGGCAGGCGCGGCTCGGCCTGCTGCACGCGGTTCTGCACGAGCTGTGTCGCCTTGTCGGGATCGGTGCCGAGCCGGAACGTCACCGTCAGCGTCATCGCGCCGTCGGTTGTCGCCTGGCTCGACATGTACAGCATGCCTTCGACGCCGTTGATCTGCTCCTCGATTGGGGTCGCCACCGTTTCCGCGATCACCTTGGGATTGGCGCCGGGATAGGTCGCGCGCACCAGCACCGAGGGCGGCACGACGTCCGGATATTCCGAGATCGGCATCGCGAACAGCGAGATCAGGCCGGCGAGGAAGATCAGGACCGACAGCACGCCGGCAAAAATAGGACGATCAATGAAGAACTTTGAAAGATTCATGGCTTTGCCCCTGCGCGAGAGACAGCTCTCCCGGACCCCGGGACGCGGGCTACGCCGACGTCCCGGAATCGAGATGCGATGTCTTGGTCGTTATGTCGTCGTCATTCCGGGCGCTCGGCCCGGAACGAGGTAACTAGCGTTGCACCACGTCCTGGTTGCTGTGGTTGGAGGCCTGCTGCCCGCGCGCACCCATCGCTGCCACCTCGGTCTTGAGGAGAGCGCCGGGACGTACGCGCTGCAGGCCGTTGACGACGATGCGATCGCCGGTTTTCAGGCCCGCAGTCACGATCCGCAGTCCGTCGACCGAGCCGCCAAGCGTGATCGGCCGGTAGACCGCACGACTGTCATCGCCGACCGCCATCACGAACTTCTTGTCCTGGTCGGTGCCGATCGCGCGCTCGTCGATCATCACAAGCGACTGCTGCTTCGGCTGGCCCATGCGCACGCGGGCGAACTGGCCGGGGATGAGACGCCCGTCCTCGTTCCGGAAAACCGCGCGGACACGAATGGTGCCGCTCTGGCCGTTGACCTGGTTGTCGATTAGCTGGATGTGGCCCTTGGCCGACAGACCGCCGGAGGTCGCCATCTCCACCGGGATCTGGTCGAGATTGCCGCGCTTGCCGGTGCTATCTGCGATCGAGTTCAACGCGCGCAGCACGACCTCTTCGTCCGCATCGAAGGACGCATAGATCGGATTGACCGAGACCAGCGAGGTCAGGATCGGGGAGGCGGTGCCGGCGGCAACGAGATTGCCGACGGTGATCTCGAATTTGCCGACGCGGCCGTTCACCGGCGCGCGCACTTCGGTGTAGTCGAGATTGAGCTTTGCGGTCTGCAGCGTCGCCTCTGCCGCCTTCACATTGGCGATGGCTTCGCGATTGGCGTTGTCGCGCTGGTCGTAGTCACGCCGCGTGACCACGGCATTGCCGACCAGCTGTGCGCCGCGCTCGAGCTCGCTCTGGGTAAACACAACACGCGCCTTCGCGGCCTCTAGCTGCGCATTGGCCTTGTCGACCTCGGCCTCGTAAGGCGCGGGATCGATCTTGAACAGGACATCGCCGGCCTTGACCAGCGCGCCCTCGGTAAAATTGGTCGACAGGATCGCGCCGGAAACCCGCGGTCGTAGCTCGACGCGGTTGATGGCCTCGAGCCGGCCGGAGAAATCGTCCCATAGCACGGTCTGCTTTGGCTCGATCATCGCGACCGTCACGGAGACGGCCTGCTCAGCCGCGGCCGCCGTAGCGGTCGCTTGCGCGGCACGGAAATAGTGGCCGGTCGCGATGGAGCCGGCCACGGCGAGGGCGCCCACGACCGCAACGCCGCCGAGAAGACGGCGGAAGCGGCCAGGGCGAGAGGTGTTTTGGGACGGGGGCATTTGCGCGCTCCAGAAATGTAGTGTTCACTACAGATGTGGAGCTGGATATCGCAGCGCAAGATACTTATGTACCGTTCACTAAGAAAATTGTAGCCGCTGACCGCAAGAATGGGAAGGCGGAAGAGAAAATAAAGCGAGAACAAATAGATAGGATCAGGCGTTAGGTTGAGGGACGACGCCGATTCCAAGGAGACCAGGCATATGGGCATGGGACGCCCCCGCGAATTCGACGCTGAAGTGGCGTTGGATCAGGCGATGGAAGTGTTTTGGCGCCACGGCTATGAGGGCGCCACGATTGCCCAGCTGACGGAAGCGATGGGCATCAACCCGCCGAGCCTTTATGCCTGCTTCGGCAACAAGGAAGGCCTGCTCAAGGCCGCGCTCGACCGCTACACCAAATTGCGCGGCGCCTGGATGGACGAGGTGGTCGCGGCACCGACCGCCCGCGATGTCGCCGAGCGGATGCTGACGGGCATCGCCGAAAGGCAGACCGATCCCGCCAATCCGCCCGGCTGCCTGCTCGTGCAAGGCGGCATCGCCACCGGCACCGGCTCCGAGAACGTCCCCTTCGAGCTCGCAGCGCGCCGCGCCCAGAACGAAGACCAGCTCCGCGACCGTTTTGTGCGCGCGAAGGCCGAAGGCGATCTCAAGCCGACATCGGATCCCGCCGCACTCGCGCGATATGTCTCGGCGGTCTCGGTCGGCATGGGCGTGATGGCATCCTCAGGCTCCGACCGCGAAGCGCTACGGCAGGTGGCTGATGTCGCCGTGCAGGCGGTGGCGGCGCAGTCGGCGAGCGGTTAAGTCGCCTAAAGCGGATCAAGGCGGATAACATCACCGGCTCGCCGCATAAGAGTAGATCATGTTCGCCCTGACATTTCTCGGGACCTCTGCCAGCGTTCCATCCGCAGAGCGCAACCATCCGGCGCTTCTGCTGGAGGCCGCGGGCCAGCGGATGCTGATCGATTGCGGCGAAGGCACGCAGCGACAGTTGCTGCGAAGCGGCGCCGGCTTTCGGCGGCTCGATCGCATTCTGCTGACGCACGGGCATCTCGATCACGTGCTCGGCATCCCCGGTCTGTTCTCGACATTGGGGCTGCGGCAGACCTCCGATGTGATGACCATCCATGGCGGACCTGCTACACTCGACATCGTCATCCGCATGCTCGCAGGCTTGTGGGGCGAGGGCCGGGCGCCAATTGCCGTGGCGTTCGCACCGCTCTCTGAAGGGCGTGTCGTCGATGGCGGCGACTTTACGATCGACTGTTTTCCGGTCCGCCATCGTGACACCGACAGTTTTGGCTTCGTCTTCCAAAGTCCGGCGCGCCGCCATCTCTTGTCTGATCGCCTCGCTGCGCTCGGTGTGCCTGATGGTCCCATGCGCGGCGAGCTTGCCGCAGGTCGGCCGGTCACGATCGAAGGTGGCCGGACGATTGATCCGGAGGATGTCCTGGGTCCGCCGGGTGGGGCTAAGAAGCTGGTCGTGATCGGCGACACCGAGGCCACCGAGGGGCTATCGAAACATGTCGCGGGAGCCGACCTGCTGGTGATCGAGGCGACGTTCCTCGATCGGGATGCTCCGACCGCGCGGGATTACGGCCATCTCACCGCCGCGGAGGCGGCTCAGTTCGCGGCCACGAATAACGTCCGGCAGCTCATGCTGACCCATCTGTCGGGCCGCTATGAGGACGACGAGATCCTGGCCGAAGCGGCGAAGATCTTTCCAAACGTCCGGATCGCTGCAGACTTCGATCGTATCACTGTTTAGGCAGTGTGTTGCACCGCCATTAATCTTACTTGTCAAGGTTGACGCGACTTCATTTCCGCAGCCGCGCGCCGGCACGATATTTTCGCGAGATCAGAAATCGAATTTGTATCGAGAGTACCATGTCGCGTTCCGTTGAACTGATCGTCGAGGGCTATGTGCGGCTAAACGATCGCGATGCGCTGGAAGACATTTTGGCGCACCGCCAGGACCTGCTGCGGCAGCTGGTGGCCGTGACCGGCGTCGACCCGCAGCACTCCATCGCGCAGGTGAGCGAGGAAATCACCATTATCGAAGCCGGACTTGCGACGCTCGTCCCGGAATAGCCGTCTTCGGAGATCCCGCTTCGGCCGACGGCGCGCTCAGCTCAACAGGCCCGACTTGATCGTGATCTCCTGCACCGTGCTCGTCAGTCGCATCAGCTTCGGCAGCGCCTGATCGCGAAAGGTCGGCATGTCCATGCGCATCGCATCCACGGTGACGCTCAGTCCAGCGATCACAAAACCCTGCGCGTCCAGGATCGGCATCGCCAGCGTGCGCAAGCCATAGGCGTTCTCGCCGTCGGAGACGGCATGGCCCTTCTTCTTGACCTGATCGAGCCGAGCGAGCAGGGCGTCGAGATCGGTCAGCGTTCGCTCCGACAGCTTGACGCGGGGCCGTGACTCCAGCCGTTCGATCTGCTCGTTGCGCTGAAGATGCGCCAACATGGCATGGCCAAGCGCGGCGCTGTAGGCGGGGATGCGCGTGCCCGGCCGACGATCCATCTTGTGACGGTCGAGGCCTGCGCCGACGCGCGCGAGATAGATCACGTCGCCGCCATCGAGGATGCCGAGCGAGGCCGCATCGCCAACCTCAGGCACGAGGTCGCGCAACAAGGGCTCGACGATCGTACGCAACGATCCGTGCGACAGCACGGTGTAGCCGAGGTCGAGGCAGGCGAGGCCGAGACGGAACCGGCGGCTCTGCGGCACCGCCTGGAGATAGCCGAGCTCGATCAGGGTCTGGATCAGCCGGAACGCCGTGCCGCGATCGAGATCGGCGCGTGCGGCAACTTCACTCAGCGTCAGCTCGAAGGCCTCGTTGGTGAAACTCTTGAGCACGGCAAAGGCCTTGCCGACGGACGCGACATAATTCTTGGGATTCTTGAGTGTAGCTTCCGGTGCGCGTTTCGTCGCCTTCTTTTCGCCCTTGGCCATATGCCCGTATGCCCTGCCATGACCGCCACAGCCCTTGACGCGGCGGCAGCCTGATCTTACCAACGGGTCAGATTATAACAAATGTTCGCAATCCGAACAATATCGATCTGACGATCGGAGGAAGCTTTGTCGACATCATCGCTGCACCCCCAGTCCTTGCACCCACATGGCGTGTTCTCCGCCGCGTTGACGCCGCTCGACGCCGAGCTCGCGCCCGATCATGCGCGCTTTGTCGCGCATTGCCGCTACCTGCTGGACGAAGGCTGTGATGCCATTGCGATGCTCGGCACGACGGGGGAAGCGAACTCCTTCTCGGTCTCCGAGCGCACCGCGCTGCTCGAGGCCGTGATCGCCGGCGGCATCAAGCCGAGCCAGCTGCTGCCGGGCACCGGCGTCGCTGCGTTCACTGACACCATTGCATTGACGCGCCATGCGCTGTCGGTCGGCGTCGATACCGTGGTGATGCTGCCGCCGTTCTACTACAAGAACGTCAGCGATGACGGCGTCTATGCCGCCTACAACGAGATCATTCAGCGCATCGGCGATCAGCGCCTCAAGATCGTGCTCTATCACATCCCGCAAATGTCGATGCAGCCGATCTCGCACGCGCTGATCGAGCGGCTGCGCACGGCCTATCCGTCGACCATCGTCGGCATCAAGGATTCCTCGGGCGATTTCGTCAACATGACGGCGATGGTCGAGCGATTCCCGGGCTTCTCGGTGCTGACCGGCGCCGACCCGCTGCTGCTGCCGTTGCTGCGCAAGGGCGGCGCGGGCTGCATCACCGCGACCTCGAACCTCGTCGCACGGGATCTCGCCTATGTCTTCAAGCACTTCCGCGACAGCGACGACGATGCAAACCTCGCAGCTGCGCAGGCGCGCATCGTGAAGGCGCGCGAGCTGGTCTCGCGCTTCGCGCAGATGCCTTCCCTGAAGGCGCTGATGGCCGAGCGCACCGGTCACGCCGGCTGGCAGCGTCTGCGGCCGCCGCTGGAGACCCTGCCAGCAACTCAATTGAAAGAGCTGCTCGCGAATGCCGCGGCATTCGCGACGGCCGCTTAAGGCAAGCTCGGACGGCGAGGCGAACCGATGTCCGACGTTTTCCAGGATGCGCTGGCCGGGCTCGCCGCCATCGTCGGCGACAAACATGTCATTGTGTCCGGGTCTGACCAGGAGCCCTATGTGGTGGACTGGCGCGGGCGCTATCACGGCCGCGCGGTTGCGGTGGTGAAGCCCGGCTCGACCGCTGAGGTCGCGTCCGTTGTGAGATATTGCGCCGAGAAGCGGCTCGCGATCGTGCCGCAGGGCGGTAACACCGGCATGTGCGGAGCTGCGACGCCGGATGACCGTGCCGGCAATGTCGTGATCCGGCTGGATCGCATGCGCACTGTGCGCGACGTCAGTCCGCTCGCCAACACCATCACGGTGGAAGCTGGCTGCATCCTCGCCGAGGTGCAGAGCGCGGCCCACGATGTCGACCGCTATTTTCCCTTGAGCCTCGGCGCCGAGGGCTCCTGTCAGATCGGCGGCAACATTTCGACCAATGCCGGCGGCATCGCCGTGCTGCGCTACGGGCCGACGCGCGATCTCGTGCTCGGCCTGGAGGTCGTGCTGCCGGATGGCCGCGTCTTCAACGGCCTGCGCGCGCTGCGCAAGGACAATACGGGCTATGCGCTGAAGCAGCTCTTCATCGGTGCGGAAGGTACGCTCGGCATCGTCACCGCGGCGGTGCTGAAACTGTTCGCGCCGCCGCGCAGCTCGGCGCTGGCGCTGTTGAAACTGGGGGGCGTCGAGCAGGCGCTCGAGATCATGGCTCGCCTGCGCGGCGCAGTCGGCGACCGGCTCGGCAGCCTCGAGATCATGTCGCGCTCCCAGATCGAGGCGATCGCCGCGACCGTGCCTGATGTCACCATTCCCTTCGCGCTGACGACACCATGGTATCTGATCGTCGAGCTGACGGATACGCTCGTGGGCGTCGACCTCAATGAGCCGCTGGCGGCGGTGCTCGCGGATGCCATGGAAGCGGGGCTCGCCGAAGACGTGATCCTGGCCTCCAATCTCGCGCAGGCCAAGGCGATCTGGGCGGTCAGACACAGCGTGTCGGAGGGCAACAAGCGCAGTGGCTACGTGGTGTCGCATGACAGTGTGGTCCCGCTGGAGCGCCAGGCGGCCTTCGTCGCCAATGTCGAGGCCCGGATCAAGGCGGCCGTGCCGCATGCGAACGTCGTGATGCATGGCCATATCGGCGACGGCAACATCCACGTCATCGCCTTGATCGATCGCGCGCGTTGCCAGGATCCGGCTGCGACCGCCGCGCTGGTGGCTGAGATCAACGAGATCGTCGATGACGAGACTGCGGCGCAGGGCGGGGCGATCAGCGCGGAGCACGGCATCGGCATCACCAATCGCGGCCGGCTCGCCCGCGTCGCCGATCCCCTCGACATCGAACTGATGCGCGGCATCAAGCAAATGCTCGATCCGCAAGGCCTGATGAATCCCGGCAAGATCTTTGGCGCGGGAGCGGCATGACGATGACCAGCATCCGCCTGCTTGCCGACGATTTGACCGGCGCGCTCGACACCGCGGCGGAGTTCGTCGGCCTGTGCGGACCGTTCGACGTCATTTGGGAGGATACGGCATCAGGCTCCCCGAGCCTCGCCATCGACAGCGGCACAAGGGAACGTTCGAAGGCGGAGAGCGTCGCGATCGTCGCCCGGCTGGCGCCGCTGCTTCGCGACGGCACGATCGCCTACAAGAAAGTCGACAGCCTGCTCCGTGGCGCCTGGGCGGCCGAGCTCGGCGCCTGCCTGAGCACCGGCCACTGGGCGTCCTGCGTGGTCGCGCCTGCCTTCGACTATCAGGGACGCCGCACCGTCGATGCCCAGCAATACGCGCGCACGGTGGACGGTGACTGGCACCGCGTCGGCGACAATCTGCTGGACCAGTTGAGACAGGATGGCATCGAGGCGCAGCGCGGCGGCGCCGACACGCTGGCACAAGGCGGCGTTCAGGTCTTCGATGCCGAGAGCGACCTCGATCTCGATCGCGTCGTCGAGATGGCGCGGCAGATGCCCGGGCCAGTGCTGTGGTGCGGCAGTGGCGGGCTGGCCGGCGCACTCGCGCGTGGCCACCGCGCAGATGCGCTTTCGAAATTGAAGCGCCCGGTGCTCGGGCTGTTCGGCTCAGACCAGGCCGCCACCGCATCCCAACTGGATGCATGTGGCGACGCTACGATTGCGCTCGCCGAGGGGGACGGTCGCGCGGTCGTTCAGCGCAAGTTGGTTGACGACGGGGTGGCGCTGGTAAAATTCTCGCTTGCCGAAGGACTGTCGCGCGCTGACGCCGCGCAACGGATCGCGCGCGAGCTGACGGCGCTGATCGCGTCGCTCGATCCGCCGGGAACCCTGATCGTCGCTGGCGGAGAGACGTTGAAGGCCGTATGCCTTGCACTCGGCGCGCACGCGCTGCAGGTGACAGGGCGGATCGAGCCGGGCCTGCCGCGCTCGACGCTGCAAGGCGGCCGCTGGGCCGGCGTCGATGTCATCTCGAAATCCGGAGCGTTCGGCACGCGCGATCTCTGGCGCGATCTGCTCCGGGACAATCATTTGCTCAATCTGGGGAGTCCGTCATGACCTCTCGTCATCTTGCCATCACCATGGGCGATCCCGCCGGGATCGGGCCGGAGATCATCGTCAAGGCCTGTGTGGGATTGAGGGAGCGAATCGCGCGTGGCGATCTGCGCCTGCTGATCATCGGCAGCGGCGCTGCGCTGGACGGCGCGAAGGCCGCGCTCGGCAGCGACGTTGCGATCCCGCAAGTCACGGCCGACGATCGCGAATGGCCGAACCTCTGCTACCTCCAGGCCGACGTCGAGGGCGACCCGATCAAGCCCGGTGTGCTCAGCGCCGATGGCGGCCGCTTTGCCTACAAGGCGATCGAGCAGGGCGTGCGGCTCACCCAGGCCGGCCGAACCGGCGCCATCGTCACGGCGCCGCTGAACAAGGAAGCGCTCAACAAGGCGGGCTATCACTTTCCCGGCCACACCGAAATGCTGGCGCATCTCACCGGGGTGCGCGGCTCGGTGATGCTGCTGGCCCACGGCAACATGCGCGTCAGCCATGTCTCGACCCATGTGGCACTGGAGGACGTGCCGAAGCGTCTGACGCCGGAGCGGCTGCGCATGGTGATCGATCTCACCAATGATGCGCTGCTGCGGCTCGGCATCGCGAAACCGAAGATCGCGATCGCCGCGCTCAACCCGCACGCGGGCGAGGGGGGCCTGTTCGGCCGGCAGGACATCGATGTGTCCGCGCCGACGATCGCGAAAGCAGTCGCCGACGGTCTCGACGTCGTCGGTCCCGTGCCCGGCGACACCATCTTCGTCAAGCTGCGCGCCGGCCAGTATGATGCCGCGGTCGCGATGTATCACGATCAGGGACACATCCCGGTCAAACTGCTCGGTTTCCAGGTCGATGCCGCCACGGGCCGCTGGCAGGAGCTCTCCGGCGTCAACATCACGCTGGGCCTGCCGATCATCCGCACCTCCGTCGATCACGGCACCGCCTTCGACATTGCCGGTAAGGGCATCGCCAACGAGCACAGTCTGATCGAGGCCATCGACTATGCCGAGCGTCTCGCCGCAGGCAGCACCGCATCCAAGTCCTGAGATCGAGCCCACGATGACCAATGCCTTCACGCCCATCGAAATCCAGCGTCCAACGATCCTCGAGTTTGGCAACGGTACCATCACCGCAGCAGCACGCTTCGCCGAGCGTATCGGTGCCAGGCGACCGCTGGTGATTTCCGATCCCTTCAATGCGCGCCGCGTCGATACGCTGGCGCTGCCGGGCGCAGTCAAAGTGTTTGGCGAGGTGAAGCCGGAGCCGGATCTGCCCAATCTCGAGAAGGCGGTCGCGATGGCGAAAGAGGTCAAGCCCGATCTCGTCGTCGGCTTCGGCGGCGGCAGCGCGATGGATCTCGCCAAACTGGTCGCAGTGATGTGCACCAGCGACGTCGCCTTTGCCGACATCGTCGGGCCGGAGAAGGTGGCCGGCCGCAGCGTCGCGCTGATGCAGATCCCGACCACCTCGGGCACCGGCAGTGAAGCCGGCACCCGCGCGCTCGTTACCGATTCCGTCAGCCAGAACAAGCAGGCGGTGCAGAGCCGCTTCATGCTGGCCGATATCGCCATCGTCGACCCTGATCTGACGATGACCGTGCCGAAGGAGATCACGGCCGCCACCGGCGTCGATGCGCTGGCGCATTGCGTCGAGGCCTATACCAGCCGCAAGGCGCACCCGACGATCGACCTCTATGCACTCGAAGGCGCGCGGCTGGTCGGACGTTATCTCAAGCGCGCGGTGGCTGATGGCGGCGATCGCGAGGCGCGCGCCGGTCTGTCGCTGGCGTCGCTCTATGGCGGCTATTGCCTGGGGCCGGTGAACACCACCGCCGGACACGCCGTGGCCTATCCGCTCGGCACGCGTCATCACGTCGCCCACGGTCTCGCTTGCGCGGTGATCTTCCCGCACACGCTGGCGTTCAATATGCCGGCGGTCGAGGCGAAGACGGTCGCGGTGCTCGGAGCGCTTGGGCTACCGGAGCGGAGCGATCCGAAGCTTGCATTCGATGCGACCTACGCGTTCTGCAAAAACCTCGGCGTCGAGATGCGGCTGTCGGCGCTCGGCGTGCCCAAGAATGATCTCAATGTGATGGCCGACGAGGCGCATGCCATTCGCCGCCTGCTCGACAACAATCCACGCGATCTGAGCCGGGATGCGATCCTGAACATGTACGAGGTCGCGTTCTAGCCATCTCCGCCGCGTGCTCGCGGCAACTCAACAACAACGCTGTCAAAGTAGAGGAAGCTTCGATGAGATCGATGTGGCTTGGCCTTGCCTCGGCAATTTTGCTGGCGATGTCGCCGGCGAGTGCGCAGGATGGTTATCCGTCCAAGCAGGTGACGGTGATCGTGCCCTTTGCCGCCGGCGGCACCGCGGACATCTTTGCGCGCATGGTGTCGAACCATCTGCAGATGAAGCTCGGCAAGCCGTTCGTGGTCGAGAATGTCGGCGGCGCCGGCTCGATCCTCGGCGTGACGCGGCTGGCAAAGTCTGCACCCGACGGTATCACGCTTGGCCTTGCCAGCACCTCGGCGCTCGCGATCAATCCGTCGCTGTACGGGCCGAAGCTCAGCTACCAGCCGGACAGGGACCTGGCGCCTGTCGCCCAGATCAGCGTCGTGCCCAACGTGCTCGTCGTCAACCCCGACAAGATCAAGGCGCGCACCGTGCCGGAGCTGATCGCGTACCTGAAGGCGAACCCGGACAAGGTCTCGTTCGGTTCGGCCGGCGTCGGCACCTCGCAGCATCTCGCCGGCGAACTGTTTCAGCAGATGACCGGCACCAAGATGGTGCACGTGCCCTACAAGGGCTCGAGCCAGATGCTGACGGATTTGTTGAGCGGCCAGATCGATCTGGCCTTCGACAACGTGCCGCTGCTGCTGCCGCAGGTGAAGACCGGCCAGCTCGCGATGCTTGCCACCGCAACGCCGAAGCGCGCCGCCTTCGATCCGGAAGTACCGGCCGTTGCCGAATTCCTCCCCGGTTTCGAGGCGGTCGCTTGGCACGGCTTCTTCGTTCCGGCCGGCACGCCGAAGCCGATCATCGAAAAGCTCTCCGCCGAGATCCGCGCCTACATGCAGCAGCCCGAGACGGTGCAGAAGATGGCCGAGCTCGGCGCCACCGCAGTCGCTGTGGATTCCGAGCCGTTCGCGACCACCATCGCCTCCGAGACGGAGCGGTGGAAGAAGGTGATCGAGGCCGCGAATATCAAGATGGAGTAGGGCTGGAGCGTGTGTTCGAAGTGAGGGCGGCTGCGCTTTGATCCGTGCACAGCCGTGCTTGCCAGCCTGGGGCCGAGCAGGTAGAACCCTGCCACGCCTGAGCCGTGATTTGCGCCAAACGCGCTTCCGGCCGAAGTCGGACAGATCAATAAGATATTGAATTTGTTCGGCTATTCCATTGGGGAATGGTGTAACGGTAGCACAACAGACTCTGACTCTGTTTGTCTAGGTTCGAATCCTAGTTCCCCAGCCATCCTTAAATGTCTGAAATCGCTAAGATAATTGCGCTTTGGCTTTGCTGCAATTGCCCGTTTGCATGTTGCGCCTGTTGCTCTCTTTTCTTCAATGTTTCCAATGGTTCTCGTGCGCTCCCGGCAATTCGGCGCAACACAAGGCGCGACATGAACCGTTAACGCCATTGAAACGACCAAATGGGTAACTATCTCCTATGAGGCGGGAACGAGACGTAAATTGCCCCGTTGACAGCGAGAGCTCCAACAGCTCTAAATGAGCTGCCTTGTCCGGCGAGAGTCTGTCGAATTCTTTTCAGCCAGTGAATTCGATGGAGTAACCGCATATGTGTGGCGCCAGTCACGATCGTTCAAGACTGGGGCGCGGCACACGGCAGGAGTGAGCTAGAAACACTAGTTCGCCCTTGTGGCAGAATGGCTGAGAGAAATTATGATTTTGTCCGTGAATACGGACACATTGAAAGGGCGCATCGAATGCGCCCTTTTTTATTGCGCGCGCGCCGGCAGAATATGATCGTTAGGGAATATGTTTACGTATTGCCGCCTCTCAGGCCACATATCGCGTGGCGCATCCTGGCAATCGTATAGCGTACAATTCAGCGTTCCTAAGTTCGATGTGACGTCGAAATGGAAGCCGGGAAACAGCGCCGCCCCGAAGCGGAAACGACCTTCGACAAAGCATCTTTCTGCATCACCAATGGGATGAGCCTGACCGTGGCACTCCTCGTCCCTTGCTCCCTTGAACAGCAACCGGCGACTGTCCTGATGGCCGGCTCCCACGCCCCGATGATGCTGGCGAAACCGGGAATTGCTTGCGTCGATAGATCGCCTAAGTGCATCGACGTCGTGGTCTCGATACCAAAACTCGTCTAGCGGTTGTAAGAACTTGCTTTTGAAATTTCTCAACGGCAGCACAAGGGATGACGTTTTTCGTTCGTTGTAGATGCTATGACCAATAAGATGGATAAGCGGTAATAAGCGCGGTACCCGCTCCTGAATGTGCAATCTTGTCGGACGGTCCTTGTGGACAAGCCTTCTCGGAATCAATTCTATCCAAGCGGCTTTACCAAAAACGTCCCAGAGAGATTTGAAATCGACCTCTTGGTTCGGCTCGTATGACCACACCGTCAACCGTGCCGGCTCCACGAGCCGAGAATATGCTTTCATCTCGCGAACAAGCGCGGCAAGTGCACGGGCCAGCGCTGCTTTGGTCAAGCCCTTTTCGGAGGTCCCGACTGCGGGTGCTACGAGTATCGTATCTTGGAATTGGCTGCGTAGCACGCTGAGTTCGTTCGCCAACGCCGCGCCTGCTCCAATAAAGACAAGAAAGTGAGGCGGCTTCATTCTCTATGGCTGGCCAATAGCTTGAGCACAATATCAAGTGGTACGTTGATCCGCGCGAGGTCCGATGGATCGAGCTTTGAAAATGCGTGGGCGATCCGATGATCCTGCGTGAAAGGTTCGGAGCTGTGTTTTGTCAGTGAACGCAGGCTGCTTGGCTTGGTGGTCGCAATGGAGAGAAATGGATCGGCTTGTAATTCGTTTCGATCCAACCAATTTTGGATTCTCTGAGCCGTCGCCTTAACGCGATCGGACAGCATCCCCACAGAACTACTCACGTCAGCTTGCGTGATCTCGTAATGTTTGTCCTCCGGAGCAGTGCCAGCCGGTAGATCAACGATCTGAGGACGCCCACCGTTAGAGGCAGGGAAAGTAACAAACCTTTGTCCTTCGATTGGCACATGAAACGCCCGCCAAAATTCCGGCAGATAACTGCGACGCGGTAGAGCTCTCCTTTCGTTCTCTTGCTGAGCGCCCGCATGATTTGCAAGCGTCAATTGGTCAGGTTGGAGAGGACCAACTGGCATCTGAGATTCCGAAAAGAGGGTCGACGTCTCGCTCGGCAGAGTTACCCCGAGAGGTACCAAACCAATTTTCTCGGGAATTTGCGGATGACGAATAATTTGCACGGTCGCCCATCCCTGCAAGAACCTGAGCAATCCCTTAGGCATTAGAAAACGGCTGTCGGGGAAAGCCGCCCAGATTTTCGGGCCGACCTGGCTCAACAATTTGGCCTTGCCCGTGCCTGTCCAGTGCTCTTGGACCAGCTTGGCAATAAACTCCCGGACCTCTTCTCGTTCGGCCATTTCGTCCCCCAACTGCAACCTACAGTAATGAACCAACACGGGTACGTCGACCCGCCATTCGTTGTCATACAGCGAAACGTTGTATTACACCTAAGTATATAATATTATTGATAAATAAGTGCATGTTTTGTTGGTCTATGGAAATCATCCCGAGCATCACAGGCACCTTATGACCGCAAAGCAATTGCACGAATTCACCGCCCGCTGGCTCATGGCGCTTAAGACGGCGCAGGCAGATGACAACCGCAAGAACGTCCGGATCATCATTGATGCGCTCGCCAAGGCGCACGGCATCCCGGCGAACTACCCGCCGCGTTGACAGAACGGCCCGATCGGCCACTTTCCGGAGTGGGCGGCTGCGTCAACAACCGTCCCGATCGTCGCGTTAGCGGCGAAGCTTCCGAAGGGTCAGGCGAAACCATCGCTTGGCCCTTTTCCGTTTTTTACGCGACTGCACGATTGGTACTTCTCTCCGTGGCCGGCCTCATGAACGATGACCCATCGACGATCAAGCGCGACAGCCCTAGAGCCAGCCATGCGGTGCCGATTGGTACAGCGGCCGGTTAAATTCTGAACGGCTGCGTTGCCGCTCATCTCTCCGGAGTCGGCCGGCGATGCGCCCTGGCTCTTCGCCTGGCGCCAGGCGTGCCGCTTACCTTCACACTTGCCAGGCTCATCGCACAGCCACAACACGCCGTCGGTGACGAAATAACGCCGAGGCCCTTAAATCAGGAGCTGATTCCAAGCTGTGCGCCAGTGAGCAAGTGGTCCGCTTGTGACCGCGCTGCGAATTGCTTTGCTGACGAGGGGCGACCTATTGTCATCTGCGTGCCCTGTTTCCCTTAGGTTGCACCTCTTTTTTCTGGCAAGCCATGGTTAACTGTACTATGGCACACATTTCCCATGACCGAGTTGTTCACCCTTGGCCCGCATTCGCTTCATCGACATCCGAAATTTTCGCTGCCTAAAGACATTCACGTGGCGACCGGCCGAGGGTTTGAACTGCCTCATCGGACCGGGCGATGCAGGAAAATCCTCCGTCCTCAATGCGATCGACCTATGCCTTGGCGCGCGCCGCAACATTTCGTTTTCAGACGCGGATTTCCACGGCCTTGACGTGACCGAGCCGGTCTCGATCTCCATCACCATCGGTGAGCTGGATGACGGTCTCAAGAGCATGGAGACCTATGGCAACTACCTGCGATCATTTAATGCCGAGACGAGCGTGATCGATGACGAACCGGAGCACGGCGCGGAGACGGTTCTCACCCTGAACCTGACCGTCAAAAGCGATCTTGAGCCGGTATGGACACTGGTGTCCGAGCGCGCCGAGGCACAGGGCCAAACCCGCTACCTCACATGGAGTGATCGCATCAGGCTTTGCGCGACCCGGATCGGCGCTTACGCCGAGAACGATTTGGCGTGGCGGCGTGGTTCAGTTCTGACCAAGCTTTCCGATGAGAAGGCGGAGACGTCTGGCGCGATGGCCGAGGCTGCCCGGCAAGCCCGAGCCACCTTCGGCGACATGGCCGAAAAGAAGCTATCGGTAACGCTCGGGATCGTTGGCGACACGGCCCGCGACCTCGGGATCGAGATTGGCGCGCATCCCAAGGCATTGCTTGATGCGCATTCCGTGTCGTTTAGTGGCGG
Source organism: Bradyrhizobium sp. AZCC 2230 (assembly GCF_036924495.1). Taxonomy (NCBI): domain Bacteria; kingdom Pseudomonadati; phylum Pseudomonadota; class Alphaproteobacteria; order Hyphomicrobiales; family Nitrobacteraceae; genus Bradyrhizobium; species Bradyrhizobium sp. AZCC 2230. Next base: position 303,839 of record NZ_JAZHRS010000001.1, read on the forward strand.
CACTATTGCCCTTCACAACGAAGACGGCATTCCGCTTCGCGGGCTCGGCACGGGCTCGGCACGATTGCTGGTCGCCGGCCTGCAACGCAAAGCCGCCAAGGATGCGACCATCATCCTTATTGACGAGGTGGAACATGGGTTGGAGCCACACCGGCTTATCCGGCTCCTTCATTCCATTGGCTCAAAGGAAGAGTCACCGCCGCTGCAAGGGTTCTTGACGACGCATTCGCCCGTAACCGTCCGCGAATTGTCGGCGAACCAGCTGACGGTACTTCGCCACGGCAAAGATGGGCACAAAGCCGTACTCGTCGGATCAAAACCCACCATCCAAGGCACGGTTCGGATGTGCCCGGAGGCATTCTTGAGCTCATCGGTCTTGGTGTGCGAAGGGGCAAGCGAGGTTGGCCTTGTGCGCGGCATCGATCAGTTCCGAGCGTCGCAAGGCAAAGTCACCATGGAGGCGCTTGGCCTTGCGCTTGTTGACGCCAAGGGCTGCGACAACATTTATCCGCGCGCCAAAGCGTTCCGCAGCCTGGGCTACCGCACAAACGTCTTGCGTGACGATGACGTGCAGCCCGATAAAACAGCAGAAGGTATCTTCGTTAAGGTCGTCGGAGCGATATTCAAATGGCGCGCGGGACGCGCGCTCGAAGATGAATTATTCGACGCCCTGCCATCCGATGCGGTAACGAAGCTGCTGGAATATGCCGTCACACTGCACGGCGAGGATCTGGTTGGCGAACACATCAAATCGATCTCTGCCGGGAAATTGACCCTCAAGGATTGCCGGGCAAGCATCACCAAGGATATCCGCGCCTGCCTGACGAAGGCATGCACGACAAAAAGCGCTGCGTGGTTCAAAAACGTGACGGCGATGGAGCATTGCGGCCGGGAAATCGTCGGGCCAGCTTTGGCGAAATGCGATGCCGAGTTCCGCGCGATTGTTGAGGGCGTATTCGCGTGGATCGAAGATGGCCGATCCTGAAATCGATCTGCTCAGCATCGAGAAAGGCGCGATCACCGCTCCTGCGGGATGCGGCAAGACACAACTGATCGCAAGCGCCTTGTCGCGGCATGAAGGACCCAAGCCTGTCCTCGTCCTGACACATACGAATGCTGGCGTCGCCGCGCTTCGAGGCCGGCTTGATCGTGCGGGCGTTGCGCCATCCAAGTATCGTTTGGCGACGCTCGATGGATTCGCCATGCGGTTGATATCCATGTTTCCGAAGCGCAGTGGCCACGATCGCGCAATACTTGAGCTAGCCTATCCCGCGACCGACTATCCGGCTATCCGCGATGCCGCGGTGAGATTGCTCAATGAAGAGCACCTCGATGAAATCCTAGCGGCAACGTATGACCGGCTGTTTGTCGATGAATATCAGGACTGTTCGCAGGTCCAACATAATATGGTGGTTTTCCTTTCCGATCCGCTGCGCTGCTGCGTGCTGGGCGACCCCATGCAAGCGATCTTCGGCTTCAAAGGCAACGCGCTGGTCAACTGGCATACTGACGTTCTCGCCAGCTTCGATGATGCTGGCGAGTTGAAGACGCCTTGGCGTTGGATCAATGCCGGGGAAAAGGCGTTTGGACAGTGGCTGCTTGTCGTCCGCAAAACGCTTTTGGCCGGCGGCAGCATTGATTTGGCCTCAGCGCCAAAGAATGTAATTCACATCGCGCTCGACGGATCGGACGATCACGCGCTGCGCCTCAACGCGTGTTTGACAAAGGCGCCGACTGCCGATGGATCGGTTCTCATTATCGCCGATTCCACCAAGCCGGCGGAGCAACGGCGTTTCGCTGGGCAAACTCCCGGTGCTGTCGCCGCAGAAAGCGTGGACCTGCGCGACCTTGTGGATTTTGCGCGCTCGTTCGATCTGGGCGCCAGCAACGCCCTCTATCGCCTTGTCCAATTCGCGTCTCAGGTAATGGTGAACGTGGGACCCGGCGACTTGATCGCCCGCGTCGACAGCCTTAAATCCGGCAAAGCTAGGAAGGGCCCGACCGAGACCGAACTGGCGGCCTTGGCATTTGCGGACAAACCCAGTTATGCCGGAGCGTCTGCGTTGCTGGCTGCCATCAATAAGGACGGAGGCGTGCGTGCCCATCGGCCGCCGGTTCTGCGGGGATGTCACAAGATGTTTCAGCTATGCGGTTCGGCGGATGGACCATCCATTTATGACGCCGCGGTTCAGGTCCGAGAACAATCCCGCCTCATTGGCAGGCCCTTGGCAAAACGCACAGTTGGCAGCACGCTCCTGCTTAAGGGTCTAGAAGCGGATGTTGCGGTGATCCTGAATCCCGAAGTCATGGACCATAATCACCTATACGTCGCGATGACCCGCGGGAGCCGAACACTCGTTATCTGTTCTGACACCAACGTCCTTAATCCGTAGGTGAGCCAGAGCAGTTTTCTTCGCACGATAAGAGCCAGGCGAGCACGCTTCGGCGCCGCAGGGCGTACGGCGCCAAGCCGTAACAATTGTCCCTTGACCTGTTACATCGATTTGTGGAACACATCAACGGTCGTTGAGGTGTTTCATTGTTGGGCCAAAATCCATGAAAACGGCAATCGCCTACACCCGAGTGTCGACTGCCCGACAGGGGAAATCCGGTCTCGGCCTCGAAGCACAGCAGACCGCTCTGGCCCGGTTTGCTGAGACGGAAGGGTTCGACCTAGTTCAGACGTACCAGGAAGTTGAGACTGGAAAAGGGGCCGATGCGCTTAACCGGCGTCCGCAGCTAGCTGCGGCGTTGAAGGCGGCAAAGAAGATCAAATCCCCAATCATCGTGGCAAAGCTCGATCGCCTAAGCCGCGATGTGCATTTCATCAGCGGTCTGATGGCTCATAAAACGCCGTTCATCGTGGCGGAGCTAGGCGCTGATGCGGATCCGTTCATGCTGCATCTCTACGCCGCGCTGGCAGAGAAAGAGCGCGCCATGATTTCCAGGCGCACCAAGGATGCGCTAGCGGCAAAAAAGGCCCAAGGCGTGGCACTCGGCGGCCTCAGAGCACATGGTGCCCAAGCCCGTGAGGACGCGATCGAGCGGGCCGAGCAATTGCGTCCTGTATTTGATGAACTTGCCGGCCTGTCCGCCCGCAAGATTGCTGCGGTTCTCAACGAGCGGAAAGTGACCACGCCTGCCGGTGGTGATTGGCATGCCGCAACGGTCATTCGTGTGCAGAAGCGGCTCGGGTTGACCTAACTTTCACGGCAAGGACGGGGGCGTGCACCCTTAGATTTGGAGTGGGCGGCCAACGTCCTCTCTGGTGCGCATAACAGACTCGAATCGGACGCGCCATGTCCCAGATGGGCCAACAAGCGACATCGATGACGGATGGCAGCTCAGTTAGAAAGGGATCGTAAACTGAAAGAGGGTCCCCCGCGGCTCGCACCTGGTCGCCCACAGCAGCCCGCCGTGAGCTTCGATGATCGAGCGGCAGATAGATAGGCCCATGCCCATGCCCTCGGGCTTGGTTGTGTAGAACGGCTCGAACAGACGCGAGAGGCTCTCCGGGCTCAGCCCCGGGCCGGTGTCCCGCACGCCGACGCGCACGCTACCTTCGGACGGGACGGCATCGATGCTGATCTGTAATTCGCATGAGCCTTCCCCAGTACCACTCATGGCCTGAATGGCGTTGACGATTAAGTTCAGCATCACTTGTTGCAGTTGGACCCGATCACCTTGGACACACGGCAAGCCCTCCGCAAATTGCGTCCGCACCGACACGCTATTGTTTGCGGCCTCCGCACGGGTGAGAGCAATAACCTCAAGGATGGCATCGTCAATCGCTACGGCGTCCTTTCGGATGGGCACCTTTTTAATGAGCGCGCGAACTCGCTCGACGACCTCGCCCGCGCGATTCCCCTCCTTGATTATCAGAGAGAGCGCGTCATCCACCTCATGAAAGTTTGGCGGCTCCGCGTTTAGAAAACGCCGAGCGGCTAACGCGTATGTGATTGCCGCTGTAATCGGCTGGTTCACTTCATGAGTGATCGAGGCCGTCAACTGGCCCATCGTGGTGACGCGATTGGCATGAGCCAGCGCCTTCTGGGCCTCGCGATATGCTTCTTCGGTCCGCTTGCGTTCCGTCACGTCGACAGGCGTACCGACAATTTCTAGAAGTTCTCCGCTTGCCGAGAACACAGGGTGGTTAATTGATTCGATGTGTTTGACCGTTCCATCGGGCAGAACGAATCTGAACGCGTTCGTAAAGCTTACCTTTTCGCGCACTCCGCGCTCGGTGTTTTCGTTTATTCTGTCCACGTCGTCGGGATGGATCCGTTGCCACACCGCTTCGCGGTTTGGAATGCCCTGCACCGGATCAAACCCGAAGATTCGGAAAGCCTCCTCGGACCAGTAGAGAATTTCCGTCTCGTTATAGGCCGCGGAACCGGTATGGCTCAGCCTCTGTGCTTCCGCCAGATAGGCTTCGCTCCGGCGTAACGCTTGCTCGGCCCGCTTCTGGTCATCGATGTCGTGACCGGCGCCATACCAGTTCACGATCACGCCGTTCGCGTCGCGCAGCGGCACACGCCTACTGCGGTGCCAGCGATACACGCCGTCGGCGCGGCGCAGCCGCATTTCGATGTTGTACGGCTCCGCCGCCGCAACATGTGTGTCCCAGTCGCGCGAGCGTTGCGGGTAATCTTCCGGATGCACCACGCTTCTCAGGTTGTCGAACCCGACCCCTGGACCGACGAAATCTCTAAAGGTCTGATTTATGAAATCGGCTGCGCCGTCCGGCTGATAACGCACGACATGGGCCGGTATCGTATCGATGATTTGACGGAGCTTGTGTTCGCTTTCCCGCAGAGCTTGCTCGGCGCGCTTGCGCTCCGTCAGATCGAGCACGAATGCAACGCCCTGGTTCCGTTCTTCGCTGAACGCAGCTAAACCGATCAACACGGGCACGCGGCCGCCATCTTTCCGAAAGTACTCCTTTTCGAATGGTTGGACCGCCCCGGTCATCTTCAGCTCTGCATCAGTCCGCGCGTCGCGCTCGCGCCATTCCGGCGGCGTCAGATCCATTCGGTTCAGGCGGCCCGCGACAAGATCCTCTCGATTGTATCCCCCCATGCTGAGAAACGCGTCATTTGCCTCAAGAATGCGACCTTCAAGATCCCAGATGATGATTCCGATGATGTTCGCGTCGACTAGGCGCCGGATCTTGGCTTCGTGCTTTTCGAGCTGGCTGTGCAATGTTACGAATGACACCAAGTCAGCCTGCAACATGTCACGGAAGTGCAGCAGGAGCTTGAGATAAGCCGCACTATATTCGTTCCTTTTGTTGTCGCGAACGCAAATCGTCCCGAATAAGCGGCCATCGGGCCAAGCGATCGGGACGCCCAGGTAAGAGATCATCCCCAGCCTGACATGCGGGTTCGCTCTCCATGCTTCGTTCTCGAGAGCGTCAGGGACGAGCAGCGGCTGACCGGTCCTCAGGACGGTCTCACAATATGGTCCCGTATCGAGAGCGCCGGGTTCACAAGGATTTCCTGCGGATGTGCTGGAGACGAAAACTTTAATGTGGGGAGGATCGACCCGCATTATGGAGGCAGAGGGCACGTGCATGATCTCGGCAAGAAGATTCACAAACTCTTGCCATTTTCGGATGATTTCAGGGGGCACTTCGATCGAATGTGCCACGCTCGAGCTGCCATCTTGCGGCTCAGAAGCGGTCCTTTCTCCGGGAATACTCTCGTTCTCGTTCATGGGGAGCAGTTCCCCGGCTTAGACGGTGAGGGCAGTATAATAGCTCCAGCCGCAGTTCACGATAGCTCTCTTGGCCGTCAAAACCGAAGAGGCGGCCGAACATCCAACGTCGGCTGGGGGTCACAAGCGTCGATTTGTCTCTCAGCGGCAAACTTCCGGTTTACCCCTCTGAAGCGACATGTAATGGCAAGGCTTCAACGGTAGCGCTGGGCCAACAACCGACATCCGCATGGCCCACTGGAAAAGCCATCGACCCGATCCCGCCAGCCATGGAAATGTCCCTGGGCGACTTCATCGGCGTGACCACAAGATGACGATGCCAATGACGATCGGTGCCAGTCCAAAAGCCAGCGCGATCCAGAACTTGGGCTAGAAGTCGAGCATGTCGTGCAATCGTAGCGACGGATGCACATTTGGCCATGCCCGAGTTGCTCCGTGATAATACGGGTCGGAACAACGTCGTCGTTGCGGGTCGGAGCATCCAGCCTAGACTGATGCAGATTGGGATCGAGTCGAGGGATATGGCGAAGTCTTCAAAACTTGTCGTCGCGAAAAGGGGGCGCGTGCTCCTGGTCAGACGACGGCGCGATAGGCTCTGGATGTTTCCGGGCGGTCGCAAGCGTGCAGGTGAGACCGAAAGGAAGTGCCTTCGCCGAGAGATCAGGGAAGAACTGCCGAAGCTCAAGCTGGGGCCGGTGAAGCTCTGGAGAGAAGTGAAGGCAAAGAATCGTCGGTCCGGTCGCAAGATGAGTGACGCGATCTTCTTGGCCAAGAAAGCGTCCGGCCCCCTGAAAATCGGCGACAAGAAAGAGATCGACAGGGCGGTTTGGTGCAAGCCACGAGGAATCAGGCTGACGCCGACTTCGCGCTACATTCGGGACAAGTTGTTTCCGAAATAGATCACGCGCTCGCAACTGCGGCCCAGGCGCGGCCCCAGGTCTGCCGCAAGTGCGACAAAAAAGTACGCCCAGGAGGCGACCTTACTGGTTTCGATTGAACGTCGCGATCTTACGGTCCCGTTGCCATAACTCGACGTCGTGCCCATCCACGAGCGACTTTGCGCGCTCCTCGGCATCCTCTTGCTTTTCGAATGCTAGATCGACGCGGCTGATGACGTGCCCGTCAGGCCCAATGATATAGGCGTAAAAGCCGTCCACTGCCGCCTCCCGATGCTTTCGTCGGTTCCGTTCCAGGCGCACCCGTTCACTTGGGCGGCGCAAGACCCCGTAATGACAGCCAGTCGCTCATATGTGATGCGTTTCGGCTTGTCGGGCCCGGCGCAAAAGCAACTCGCGGGCTTTGCTACCCGGCGGCTGTTCTTCGGCAGCTTCTTTGAACCGTCGGGCTTCTTCCGCTAACCGCTCTTCGAAGGTGGTCAGATGTTTTACACGCTTGCGCGTCTGGGCCATGGCGCACTCCTACAACAGCCGTTTCGTCTTCCGTCTATCTGTCCCGTTCCCGACATTTCAAATCAGGCCGCTTTGGATTTGCGCTCACCTACGGCACTAACGAGGGCACACGCTCGAAGTCTGACTGGGTCTCGGACGCCGCCCGCCGCATGCTTTAGGATGCGCTGAGCCATTTCGGATTTGACGGTGTCAGATTTGAAACCATCCGGCAGAACGGCCCAAGCTTCATCAAGCACCTTTCGGAGGATAATCAAGGTTTCGGGGTCATAATGGGCCATGGCAGCACCTCCAGAAGGCCCATTCAAATCCCGGTTCCGATGGCTGTCGGTTAACTACCCGACATAGTCGAACAAAAGGCTCGCTATCCGACAGCAAAGGCCTAGAGTCTGTGGATTATCGGCAGTCTTTCTAGGCCCGCCGCTGACTGAGAGTTCGCTGCGCTCCCGCCTGCACTCGGGAGCACGACATGCGAAATTCCGGCAATTTGCTATTAGCCTCTCTCTCAGAGAGCGACGCCGAAGCTCTTCGGCCCCACTTGATATCCGTCCATCTGGACCATGAGAGGGTTCTGTTCGAGGCCGGAGATGAGGTCACACACATCTACTTTCCGACAGGAGCGATTGTCTCGCATGTGGTGGGTCTTTCCTCTGGCGAGATAATTGAAGCCGCGATGGTCGGTAAAGATGGGGTCGTTGGCGCATTCGCCGCTCTTGGCGGGAACATTCCCGTCAATCGAGCCATCGTCCAACTCGCAGGACCCGCGCTGATGTGCAAAGTGAGTGAACTCAGAAGCGCGGTGCTTCAAAGTCAATCTTTGCTATCAACGCTGTTTCGTCATGAGCAAACGGTCTATTCGCAAGCAAGCCAATCGGCTGCTTGCATGGCGGCTCATATGGTGGAGGCGCGACTTTGCCGGTGGCTTCTTCGAGCAAGAGATTTAGCGGGCACCGACAATCTGCATTTCACCCAAGAATTTCTCGCCGAGATGTTGGGCGTCAAGCGAACCAGCGTAACGCTGCACGCGCGAACGCTTCAACAGGCTGGGATGATAAGGTATTCGAGGGGCCTAATACAGATCACCGATGTCGAAGCCCTCCAAGAAACCGTTTGTGAATGTTACGGGACCGTCAAATCGTACTACCACGCATTGCTCGGACCGCATCCGGTGTGAACCTCAGCTTTCTCCTGTGCACGTCCGGTCCGGGTCACAATGCGAAGAACTCGACCTGAGCAACTCTCGTCCGCCATGCCTCGGTGAGCGGACCTCGTGGAGGGGTGCCACCACTTCGCCGATGGGCCAATTGCCGAAGTGAACCGCTTCCGTGTAGGCTCCAGTGACGTTGGCCTCGGCGCGCATCAATCTAGATGGAAAAGAGAGAGAAATTGTTATTTGAGTTGGCTGACCGCCTTGTCGCGACGTTGCCGGGTCGAACGCTTCGCGTGGCTATCGATGGCGTCGACGGGGCTGGAAAGACCACATTCGCGGATGAAATCGGAAGTCTCGTGGTGGCCAAGGGGCGGCCAGTTATTCGTGCGTCGGTTGACGGATTTCATAATCCCAAGGCGGTCAGATATAGGCGCGGGCGGCATTCGCCGGAGGGCTTCTTCCAGGACTCGTTCAACTACATGGCATTAAAGCGATACCTCTTGGACCCATTGAGCCCCGGTGGTTCCCGCCGCTACCGTCGGGCATTCTTCGATCATTTGACTGATGACATTGTAGCTGCCAATGAGCTGGAGGCGCTGCCGACTTCGATTTTGCTCTTAGACGGCATTTTCCTGCATCGACCCGAACTCCTCAACTACTGGGACGCTTCTATCTTCCTCCGAACGGACTTTGCTGTGTCCGTTGCGCGATGCGCTGCCCGCGATAGCTCGTCACCCGACCCTTCGGCTCCCTCAAACCGACGCTACGTTGAGGGACAGCAGCTTTATCTCCGGAGCTGCCAGCCAGAAGCGAAGGCCACCATTATAGTCGATTACAACGACCTTTCGGCCCCCTCGATTATCGTCTGAGCAATTCAAGCGCAGGTCAGCTATGGGTCAAAGGCGCCGTTTTGGCCACAGCCCGCGCACTTCCGGTCTGCACCGCTAATCGGACGTGCTCGGTTTCGGCATCCACTTCGCAAAAGGGCCTAACCGGACCTGTTCACTCAATTACCTTGTCGGCACTGGCCGAGAGTGCAGGAGGGACTGAAAGGCCCAGCTGCCTGGCGGTCTTCAAGTTGATGGACAGATCGAATTTGGTCGGCTGGTAGAACGGAATATCGCCAGCCTTCGCTCCGCGGAGAATTGCGTCGATATTGTTGGCAGCGCGCCTATACAATTCGACTAGATCAAACGAGTAGGCCATTAGGCCTCCGGCTTCGACGGATTCGGTGAACGCGAAAATCGCCGGAAGTCTCGCGTCGGTCAGCAACTTGGCGATCAAAGCGCTGTTCTGAAAAGTTTCAGGGGAATCGACCACCATGACTGCATCTGCGCCTTCGCCGGAAAGGCTCTCTACCGCTGCCCGCCAGTCATTTTCTTGAGCACCAACATCCAGTAGCGACACCGCGATAGTTAGGCCAGCCTCCTGGGCCGCTGCAGGGATAGGCGAATCCTTGACGAGCCCGTTGTATTGGATGTGAAGAGCGAGCAAGCCAAGTTTTGATATTGAAGGAAAGATTTCGCGCAGCAGTGCAATCCGCTTTCCATGAATTGATGGACCGGCGTCGATGCTGGATCCCGTAAAATTGCCGCCCGGGTGAGCCAGGCTTTCGGCAATCCCGAGTCGAACGGGGTCGGCAGTTATCGTTACGATTGGAATACGCGATGTCAGTTTTTTGAAGATGAGTGCGCCAGGACCGCCGAGGAGAATGACGTCCGGGTTGCTGCTAACGATTTCCGTCGCCAAGGCTTCGAGGCCGGACGTGTTTCGCTCTCGGCCATAACTTTCGACTTTGAGGTTTTGTCCCTCGATCTGTCCCAACCGTCGCAGCTCGGCGAAGAGGGCTCGAGGATATCTTTTCCCGCTATGCTCGTGCCAGTCCGCGCTCAGTTCTGATGGGACGAAAATAGCAAGATGTTTCTTCTTGGTGCTCTCCGCCGCCGCAGCCAGCCGCGGCGATGCTACCGCACCACAAACGGCACCGAGAAAAGCACGCCGCCTCATGTTCGCCCCCTAGCTAGAGTCTAGGTCAACGCATCTTAGCGTCTAAAAGGCCATACGGAAAATCAAAGGTGGCTCTGCGATGTCCGGGTTGGGTCACAAGCATCGATTTGGTGTTCGACTGCAAACTTCCGGCCGCAGCCTGGCCATTTCTGCTAAGGGTCAAAATGCGAAGAACTCAACGTGAGCAAATGTGGTCTGCCATGCCCCGGTGAGTAGACTTCTGGAGGGGAGCCGCCACTTCGCCGAAGAGCCAGCAGCAGACGACCGATCGTTTGGCCTAAAGGAGAAGCTCCGCTGACCTTTAGTTGAGTTTTCGTCGTTGTTGAACCTTTGCCCGAATAACGGGACCCACTTTTATAGGCGTGGGGGACGAAGGTTTCCCATGACGAAGCATCGAACGATTGTGGCTGTCGCGCTCGTCGCCGAAACGCAGCCGGAATCGCTATCTTGTTTTCCGGGTGCCAGCTTTGTCGCGTCGGCGTGGACGGGCTGGTGACGATCGCGGAGGCAAAGAGATGTTTCCTGCAAAACCTGCGGCGCAACTGCTGGGCTTAGCGGTCCTAGTGACGCCAGCACTCGGATCCGATGATGGCCGTTACGACAACTCTCCGCTGAAGTCGTGGTTTGAAAGTTTGGAAAGCGAATTTGGAAAGTGCTGTACCGATAGGGACGGGTACATAGTTTCCGATGCGGATTGGGAGTCCAATCGTGGGCGTTACCGCGTCTATATGGACAATGAATGGGTCGACGTGCCCGAAGGCGCCGTTGTCACACAACCAAACCGTTTCGGCCGTACAATGGTTTGGAGGCATTACATCGACGGCCATCCACGCGTTCGATGCTTCATGCCTGGCAGCATGATTTGATCCAGTTTCAATGATAGTCCGCTAGGGGTCCAGGCTGTGTGAAAAGGGCCATAGGCTGATGTGAGCCAAAGCTATTGCCACGCCTGCAAAGGTCACAAGCAGACTTCGCATTGTGGATGGCTTGGCTTAGCGTCGGCGCATGCCGCTTGTCGGCTCGATCTTCTCGTCGAGTGCTACGGACTTCTCGCACACAGCCCGAACTCCAATTCTCCGAGCCAACTTAAGTGACGGAGCGGAGACTACCTTTTCAATCGTCTTATTCATCGTCATAGTCGTAAGGTCTAGGCGCATAATCCCGGTCGTAACGCGGACCGTAGTCTCTGTCGTAACGCCTCTGCCCGTAGTCGCGATACTCACGGCGTGCGGGCCTATCGGCTTGTGCAAAAACTGCGCGGCACTGCTCGCTGAGTTGCGAACTATTTTGCCGCAAGCAAGCTACGATCCTGTTCACATCGGGAATTTGCGAGCCGCATAGCCGCCAGACATCGGGCGTGCAAGCTCTCTGTTGTTCCCACGTTCCCCGATTTTGGGAAAACGCGGTACGCGGAAGGAGGACGATGCTGCAGCCGACTACGATTGCAATGCCGAAGAAAACTCTACTCGCTCGCATGTACAGCTCTCTTCATATCGAACAGTGCAGAGTTCCGCACCGAAAGGGTTTCGCTTGAGGTGAATGCGGTTCGGAAAGGTCTGTTCCTACATCCCGCCCAGGCGCCCGCCTTTCCCAGGCGTCAAAATACGAAGAACTCAACCTGAGAAAATCTAGTCCGCTGTGCCTCACTGAGCGGACTTTAGCGGAGTGCGCCGCTACTTCTCAAATGGGCCAAAAGCCGACCTCATTCGATGACTTCGTCGGCGCGGACAAGCAACGAAGGTGGTACAGAGAGGCCAAGCGCCTTTGCTGTCTTCATGTTGATGAGAAGTTCGAACTTAGTTGGCTGCTCAACCGGCAGATCGGCAGGCTTGGTGCCTTTGAGAATTTTATCGACGTAGCCTCCTGCACGGCGGAGGAGATCGGCTAGTTCAGGGCCGTAAACGATCAATCCGCCAGGGGCGAATTGTCGGAAAAGATAGATCGCAGGCAGATGATGGTTTGCCGCGAGCGCGGTAACGCGCGCGGCCTCTCGATTGGTTAGACCATCGGCAAAAACAATCATTGCATCGGCTTGCTGGGCGGCAGCCGCAGCAAAGGCAATGTCGAGTTCTTCAGCCGTGGTTGCCTCGACTAGTGGCAGAGCCACACCCAAGCTTCGCGCTGTGCTGAACACTTCATTGGCCAGCACCAGCCTGTGGGTCGGGTTGCCGGGATTGACCAACAGCGCAATTTTTGAGGCGCTGGGAACCAGTTCCCGCAAAATTTCTATTCGTTTTCCGATCCAATCTCCGGGAGCGAAGGTCGCAAGGCCGGTCACGTTGCCGCCCGGGCGCGACAGGCTTTGGACAAGGCCGATCCCTATAGGATCGAACACGGCCACGAACACTATCGGAATAGTGGCTGTTGCCGATTTCAGGGCTACCGCCACCTGCGGCCCCGCCGCAACTACCAGATCAGGCTTGAGGGCGATAAGCTCGGCCGCTAGAGGCGGTAACCGCTCGGCATGCTCCTCGGCCGACCGGTAATCAATGATCAGGTTCTTCCCTTCGATCCAGCCATGATCGCGCAAGCTGTCTAGCCAAACCTTGAAGACCGACACGTATTTCGGCCCGAGATCAAGATAGCCGACCCGGCGAGCCGTCCCCTGCGCCAACGAACGCCGTGGCGTCGCGAGCAGTGCCGCAGCGCCCGCGATGAAACTCCGCCGGTCCATTCGCTCCTCATCAAGGCTTGAGGACGATCGGCAGAGAGTAACACGTCTTGATGGCAGTCGCAGTAAAGTTCAACGCGAGTGTGACGTGTGGCGGAGGTCCGCTTCGGGTCAAAATGCGAAATACTCAACCTGCGCAAATGTAGTCCACTATGCCTCACTCAGCGGACCTCAACGAGGTGCGCCGCTACTTCGCCGAAGGCGGACATAGAGCCGAGAGATATCAGATAAAGCCTTCTATGTACTCTCGCACCGCCCTTGTGTCGCCAGCCGCGGCAGCACAGATGCCGAATGCATGGATTTCATGAGGCAATGCGCTGCTTGGGCTCTTGACGATATCCGTCATTATCGAAGAAACCGCCTCGCGCATACGGCCGGCGCTCAGAAGCGCGAGCGCGGCTTCCTTGCTCCGTTTAACATGTTCATCTCGCGTTAACATTGAAGACAGGTGGCAGCGTGGCGACGTAAAACAGGCTGTTCCTCACTGGCTTGGCAGTCAATCCCTTGAGAGTGCCAAAAGGAACGGAGCCCAATGCCCTATGCTATCGCGCGATGTCCCTTGAGGCGGCAGTTTCAACGAGCACATTCAGGGGCGCGCACCGGGGCTCGCGCATCGCTCACGGGCACAAGTGAATGGCGGCTTTGGGTCACAAGCTGCCCCGACGGCCCCGAGGCGCCATTTCCCGGTCTTCCCCCAAAAGCGGACCTTAACGGCATCCACAGCGGCCGCGCATTCATGCCTTGCGGCGGCGGTGTGCGTGCATGTTGGTATTGGGCGGCTGCCATCGGGTAAGCTAGCACCTAACTTTTGGGCGTCGACCGCCCTTCAATGGTCGAGGAGCTGTTTTGCCGATGCGAGGCACCTTTCCGCAATGTTGGCGGAAAGCGCTTTGGCAAGTAGTTCAAGAACGGCCACGCTTGGATTGTCGGAGCCGCTTGGCGCCTCACAAGTGCAATTATTTGTTGATGCTGGCTCGCACGCGCGCGTACTGCGGGGTGTCGGCCAAATCGGCAATTAGGCGCTCGGGCGATCTTCTGTCGGTTCGTCGGGCCGCGGCGCAACATGAGCGCGATACGCCATCGAAAGTAGCTAGGAATGTTGAGGAATAGACCAGACTCACAGATGCAATATCCGTTAGTAGTGCGGCGGAGTGAGCGCGATCGGCTTGGCGAACTCAGCGCGCAACGCGTGCTCAATCGTTTCGAACACCAGCGACGGCGCTACGCCATCGGGCGCGGTCGCCTGGATGATATCGAGCACGCGGCGCAACGTTGCCCATTCGTCGGGTTCTAGGCCGCCAGGCGCGGCCTGCGCGACGTTGAGGAAGATATCCTTCGGCACCAAGCCATATGCGATTTGAGCCAGCTTAGCCGGCTCTTCAACGGCGAGGCGCTTCAAGACTTCAATGCCGCACGCCTCCCAAACGTCGGCGATGTCGGCGATCAGCTTTTCCGCGATTTTCTGGCGCGCGCCGGCCGGTCGACCCGCCGCGTTGCCGCTCTGGCCTGGTTTCCATGCTGTGCTCGGCAGCTGCCTGTTCGTCTGTTTATTCACGTCTCAACTCCTATTTGCACTCAACGGTTATTTGCACAACACGCGGCCCGATTGCGCTTCGTTCGGTTTCCATGGTGGTTTGTCGGACTGTCGGACCCCCTAGTAAAAAGACCCCTCCGACAACCACTGCTGCTGCGTAAACGCAGCGCAGCAAGTGTGGTGCTGTCGGAATCGTTTGTCGGACTCCGACAGCCTATTTTTGCAGGGGTTTTCGCGCGTCCTGTCGGATTCTTGTCGGAGGTTTGTCGGATGCATTTCACTTGCCGCCCGGCACTGGAAAAGGAAACGCGTTGTCGGACCCCTCCGACAGCGATTTGTCGCGCTCCAAGGCGTTCAATTCTTTCTCGCCTTTACCGGTCAACTTTAATTTGAACCCGCTGTCGTCGACCATTTTGCGCCCGACCAATCGCTTGATGCGGCTCGCAACGGTGTCGTGGTGGCATCCAAGCCGCGCGGCTCGCTTGCGCGTCGGTTCGCCCGGATGGTCGTAGATATCCCGGAGCAGTTGGATTTCTGCCGTCTCGCTTTCGGCCGCTCGGGCCTCCGCGCCTGCTTCGCTGACCTCATGTGCGACCACTGTCGGCATGGTCCGGTTGTTCTCGGCATCGAACAAAACCGGGCAATCCTGCACCGCGTGCAGCCCAAAATGCATTGGTGTGAACTCCGGGCCGCGGAACTTGCCAATGGCCTGAAGCCCGATCGTGCTGCCGCTGCGAGCCAACCCTATATTTCCGTCCACTTCCGCGATGAACGCGCTGCCGCCGCGCGGGACCATCTCACCGATCTCTTTCGCGTTCTTTGTCGGATGCGCCAGCACGACGACGGTAGGGCCGCCGGGCAGCGTGCATAATGCGCGAAGCTGCCGAGCGTAGGCGCCTTGCTGTTCGTTGCTGTTGCCGTCTTCGCCCGGGAAATAGGCCGCAGCGGTGTCCACGATGACCAGGGCCGGTTCAAGACGGTCCGCCTCGCATTGTGTCCGGATCAGCGCGGCGTGGTTCATGAAATCGCCGGAGCCGTCCAGCACGTAAATGTCGAGCGTGTTCGGGTCCACGCCCATTTCGTGACAAATACCCAAAAATCTCATTTGCACATCGGCCGGATTCTCACCGGCCAGATAGATCACGGTCCCGCGTTTGACCTTGCGATTCGCCAATACCTTGCCCCGCCCGACATGAATTGCCAGCAACAGCGCGATTGCCGTTTTTCCGGTTCCGGTCTGTGCGGTCAGCGAGTAACAAAAGCGTCGGATCAGAATTCCGTCCCAAAGATACTGCGGCACCACGAAAGTCCCGAGCCAATCGCCGAGCTTTTTGAGCGGTCCCGGTGTACCAGGCACGAGCGGCGGCGATGCGATTGTCGGCATACCCGGTGCGCCGGCCGCCGCGGCATGCTGCGCCGCGCCCTTGAACATACCAGGGGGTTGGATTTGGCCCTTCCAGCCGAGCGCGTGCGCACGCCACATCAGGCTCAGGATTGATACGCCACCGGGCTTCGGCTCGCTCGCAAACGATTTCCATTTCGATTCGATGACGTCCGGCGTCACGGTGTCGTTGTGCGTCAGCGCCCATAGTGCGAGCCCGGCGCCTCCGAACTCCACCTTCAACGCCATCCCGGCGGCAAGCCAAGCTTCGTACGACTCGAATTCGCCCCGCTCGGTCAGATATTCGAGCATCTTGGCCATGTCGCCCTGGTCAAGGCCGGATGGTGCGGTGACGCTTGCCACGGGCGCCGGAGCGCGCGTGCAGAAGTCGACGACGAATTGCGGCGCCCCATAGAGCGGCGCGCCGTGGAAGGTGTAGCGACCGGTGCCGATGGCGCTGCCCGGCGCCAGTGCTTGCTTATTGCCTGCGAGCACGTCCACGCCCTTGCCTAGAGCGCCAGCCGTGTCACCTGAGAGGGCCAGCGCATCGACACCGTTCGCGACGCGCAGATAGATATGCTGTCCACCGGACGGCGTTGTGACGTGATGCGCTAGGGCGGCAATCCCGTTGTTAAGGCACCAGGTATCAAGGCGTAGACGGACGGCTTCGATGCCTCCGTGCTTCACGTCCAGGTCGACGATGACGAGACCGGAGGCGCCGGCATGAACGCCGAGATTGAAGCCTTCCGCTTGCCAGCGCTCCCAGTCGGCGCGGTTGCGGCTTGCCGAGTTTTGCCAATCATTGCCGACAGGTCGTTTTTCGCCGGGGTGGACCTTGACCAGTGCGAAGCCTTGCTGCTCGGCGAAGTTAAGGAAATTGGTTGCGGCCGCAACGGTTGGAGTTGACGATATGACGGACGTCATGCTATAAAGCTTTCGTTGTAGTTCGATTGAAATCAAGCCCGCCCGGCGTAGTGCACCGTGGCGGGCTTTCCTTTTCAGTGGAGGCCCGTGCGGGACTGCTCGCTATAAATGCGTTCCAGCGCCGTTCGGTGGTGGCGGGGCAAGAGCTTGCCGGCCAGTTTGACCGCGTGCTCAACCTGCCCGGCGGTGTCGCAGGCGAGGATCAGAATCGCGCCCTGGTCGCGCGCCTCCCGGCAAGCATACTTCAGCCAGTGTGAAACACTGCGGTTATGCCGCGGACGGTTGATCAGGACATTCGGCGCGCCAAGAATGACGAACTGAATTTCACATTCCGGGATCAATAACGTGATGACGTCTCGCGGAGGCGCCGGGCACTTTCCCGGGGTGAACCACGCCGCGTGCGCCTCCGGGCCGAACCCGTACGATCTGGTCAAGGCGGGATCGAGAAGCGTTGTCCAGCTCACGCTCTGACCTCAAAGCTACCATGGAAAATGCGCAAGCTAAGCGCCCAACGGCCCGCGATCTTCTTTGCGCCGGGAACCTTGCCGCCTTCAAGCGCGCAGTATGTACCCTTCACGGTTCGTCCGAGATGAGGCGCGATCGCATCTGCGCCCCAAACGATGGTGTCCAGTGTCGAGGTTGTGTTTTCGGTTTGAATGGTCACGGCGAGAACTCCGAAATTGAGTGCTCGCGGGCATGAAAAAGCCGGGGGCGAGCACAAGGGTGATTTGTGCTGTTCGCTCCCGGCGTGCTGAATAGCGCGTCGTTCGGGGGTTCGCCGCGGGTGGCCCTGCCACCCCATCCACTACACGGGCTGTCGTCGCCAACAGCCAATTCGGGCTATGCACCCGCTTCCCCTAGATACAGTTCTAAATATAGTAGGGAATTCCTTAACAGTTCTTTACCCGTTTTTTCCCTGTGCGGCAGCCAACTCCGCAGAGTCGTCGGAACGCGGGAACAAATGACCGTAAAGATCGGCGGTAATCGCGATGTTCGAATGGCCGAGCCGTTCCGACACGACCTTGAGCGGCAATTCCAACCCGCCGTCAACCTTTCGATTGATGCACCAGGACGCGAAGAAATGGCGCAGGGCGTGAAGCCCCGAATATTTCGGCGCCTCTTTGTTGTCGGGCGCTGTGACCTTGGCCGCGATCATCGTCGGAGCCAGGCCGCGCGTCACCATGTTCGCGTGATTCTCGATACTCCCGGTGCCGTTTGGGAAGACGAATTGCAGTTCGCGGCGCGCGTTCCGCGGACATTTCAGTTTCCATTCCTTCAAGGCTTGGAGCGTAGCAGGCGGAATCGGCACAGCGCGCTCGCCTGATTCGGACTTCGGCGGCCCGATTTTGTTGTAAGCGTCGGCACGCTGGCGAACGTGGATTTCGCCCTTCTTTAGATCAACATCCGACCAGGGCAAACCGCGCAATTCGGACGCGCGCAGGCCGCAGCGGATAGCGACAAGCAAGAACGGTCGCCAACGGCCCGTGGCAGCCCCTAGGATCGCGTCAATCTCAACCGGCGTCGGAATGTCCACCCCGATCTTGAGCCGCCCCTTGGCGCGCCGCTCAGCCTTCCGTTCCTTGCCGCGCTTGCGGTTTGCGCGAAGGTTGCGGACGACGTTCGTTCCGACGTGGCCACGCTCGACCGCATCGCCAATGAGGGAGCCCAACGACGTCGTGACACGCTTCACCATGTCGGCGGTGCGCGGTTCGGCTGCCTCTTGGCCGGGAGCGGGGACACCCTTCCGGAGCTTGTCTTGCCAGTCGCGGACGATGGCGACGGAGAGGGACGACAGCTTGACGCCGCCAAGGTACGGATTGATGTGCAGGTTGAGGTGCTGCTGATAGCCGTCGACCGTCGTGCGCTCCAAATCGCCGCAGCTATCAATCCAGTTGCGGCCCGCAGCCTCAACGGTGATCGACTTCGAGGCCGGCACATGCACGCCCTTGCCAACGTCAACACGAACTTGCGCTTCAAACGCAATCGCATCCTTTTTGCGGTCGAACGTCTTAATGACGCGCTTGCGCTTCCCGCGGCTGTCCAACTCCGAAATGGAGTACTGGACAACATAGGCTTCGCGCTGCTCGCCGGATTCCGTAGTCCATTTTCGTGTTCTGACCGACATCTGCCGCGCTCCATGATGGGAATAGCCAGGAGTATACGGCAGGCGCAACACAAGCGCAACATGCGGACCAATTACATAGCGATTTCAATACTCCATTCGAGACTCTGACTCTGTTTGTCTAGGTTCGAATCCTAGTTCCCCAGCCAATTCCGGGCGCTTCCAACAGGTCTGAATTGCCTCTGATCGGGCCGTCCGCCGCGCCCCGGCTCGCGACGGTTTGCCTCATCCCGACATTGCCATCGCCGGTCGGATCGGGGCACATCCGATCGTCCTCGGGACACACAACCCAAGGAGATCCGTGATGCCCTATGTCGATGGTTTCGTACTGGCTGTGGCGAAGGACAAGATCGAGGCCTACAAGGCGCTGGCCCGAACGGCTTGCGCGGTGTGGATGGAGCACGGCGCGCTCGACTATGTCGAATGCATCGGCGATGACGTGCCCTATGGCGAGCTCACATCCTTTCCGCGTGCGGTGATGGCGACGGAGGATGAAGTCGTGGTGTTCTCGTGGATCGTCTACCGCGATCGAGCAAGCCGCGATGCCGTCAACGCCAAGGTGATGGCCGATCCGCGTCTCAAGGGCTCCGACATGCCGTTCGATGGCAAGCGCATGATCTATGGCGGCTTCACCACGCTGCTGCGGGCGAGCGACGTCGCTGGTTGAGCGCACGCTTGGTAGGGTGGATTAGCGATAGCGTAATCCACCATTTTTATTTTTGCGTCCGCGGGGATAGAGGTGGGTGGGTTACGCTACGCTAGCCCACCCTACGCACCTGTCGCCGAGAATGCGGTTCGGGTTGTCTCCGTACCGTCGAACGATGCCAGATTGAGCGCCGGCCGCAGCCTGCGTACATGCTCAACGATGTCGGCTTACCTCCCAAGTGCGCCACAACGGCCGTTTGGCGATATCGACGCGAAGGGCCAAAGGCCAACATCACCAGGCATACCGCACCACGCCTTTGCCGGCGTAGGAGCGGGTGACGTCGGAGAATTCGCCCTCGAAGGTCGCGGCGGCGGACCAGCCGTTGAGCCATCGCTTCTCGGCTGATGCGGTGACGAGCGCGGAGTCGGCGGCCTGCGCCGCGCCGTTGATGATGAAGCTGGTGCCGGGCAGGGCCTGGAAGGTCGCACCCACCGCACGGTCCGGATTGAAGTCATGCGCCCAGGCCAGCCGGCCGCGCAGTGTGATAATGCCGTCGCTGGCGGCAAAGGATTTGTCGCTGCGGAAGCCCAGTTCGGTGCGGCTGTCGGTGACACTCTTGGCGCCGTACGCCAGAGCAAACGCGCCGCCGCCGGAGACCACGCTCTCGGCATAGGCGGGCAGGTCGAAGGTGGTGACCTGTCCGGCCGCATAGGGCGTAATGCCGATGCCGCCGATCCATGGCGCGACGAAGCGGTAGCCGCCCTCGAGGCGGCCGGACCAGGCATTGGCGTTGAACTCGGCACGCAACTGGTCGAAGCCGGCGATCGTCACCGTGCGGTTGGTGGTGACATCCTGCCAGCCATAGGCCAGCGCGGCCGAGATGTAGCTCGGTCCGTTGACCTGGCGCAGATAGGCGCCCGCCTGGAACAGGTCGGTGTGGCCGGCCCCGAAGCCCGTGACGCCGAAATTGGTGCCGCCGCCGGCAAGCGCGAAGCCGGCAATGGTCTGGGGCGAGAACAGGTAGTCCGCGCCGACCGCCGTGCCATAGATGCTGCTCGCGGTGTTGTTCGAGCCTGCTACCGCATTGCCGCTGGTGCTCTGTGAGCCGCCGAAGCCTGCGGCCCACACGCTCCAGCGTGGCTGGTAGCCGCCGCGCAGCGGCGCTTTGGTGAAAATCGCATAGGCGTCGCGCTCTGAGGCGAGACGTCTGTCTTTGGTGGCATAGCCGAGCGCGTCTTCGTCGGCAAAGCCCGGCGCGTTCAAGTTCGGATTGGCCCCGCCGCCACGGTCCATGAAGGGATCGGTAAGCAGGCCCGTGAACTGGCCCATGGCGTTGAACGTGGTTTGCTGCGAGCCGGTGCCGAGCTCGCCCGAGGCCTGGGTCAGGCCGGCCGGCGTGAGCGTTGCGTAAATCAGCGGGATACCGCCGTTGGTGTTGAAATAGGTGGTGAAAGCGTTGCTGACCGCCTGCTGATTGCCGCTCAGGCCGGTGCCGGAGATCAGCGAAAGGTTGAGATAGGCATTTGTCGAATCGTAGCTGAGGTCGGTCTTGAAGTTCGCCGGCAGGTTGGTGTTGACCAGCGTGCCAAAGGTGCCGGACACGCCGCTGGTCGCGGTCAGGATCCGGTACTGCTTCTCGACGTAGCTTCCCGGCGCGAACACCGCATTCACGGTCGCGCCGTTCAGCGTCGCGGTCCCCGCCACATAGGCATAGGATGCCGTCAGCGGATTGACTTGCACGAGATAGAGCGCGCCCGATTGGAAGGCGAGGCTGCCGGTCACCGTCATCGAGCTGCCGGGCGTGCCGTTGCCCGGCGCAAACGTGCCGCCGGATACCGTGAGGTTGGTGACCGAGCCGGCACCGGTGAAAACACCGCCGCTGATGCTAGCGCCGTCGTTAAGCGCGCCGTTGTTGATTGTCGTGCCGGCCGTGTTGGTCAGGAGGCCGGAGACCTGCCCGACGGCATCGTTCTGGAAAGTGCCGGTGTTGGCGACCGTGCCGCTCCAGAGGGCGATGTTTTCGACGGCACCCGCATTGCTGAGGTTTCCGCTCACCGGGCCATTCGCAAAGATCGAGCCGCCAGCCTGATTGTCGACGCCGCCGGCCACGACGCTGCCGTTGATCCGAATGTTGCCGGAATTGGTCAGTGCGCCATTGATGCTCAATGCGCTGCCGGCCGTTACGTTGACGCCTACCGCAGCCGTTGATGTGTTGGTCAGCGACGTCAGGTTTTGAAAGCCCTTGCCCTGGCTATGGTAGACTGACACGATGAGCTGAGCCGAATCCTGGTTGAGGAATGAGCTATCGCCGTTCAGGCTCGTGGCAAAAAATTGTCCAGAGCCGGCGTTCACGATGGCGCCCGAAACGGACCCCTTCGCGCTCACCGTTCCGGTGTTGTTGATACCGCCGTACAACTGGCCGGACCCACCTGGGGAATCTCTTCCATCGGTATTCAGCGTGCCGGCATTGATGACCGGGCCATGCAAGGAGGTCAACGTACCGTTGTTATCTATCGTCGAGCCCGCTGCATTGACGACATGATCCGCGCTCAAGGAGGCGAGTACGTCGATGAATATCCCGATCCCGCGAGTCGATGAATTGGTCAGCGTCGTGATGCCGCTTAGTTGGCTCGCGATCTGAATATCGAGGAGAGCCGTTCCGCTATTCGCGAAACTGCCGTTGGCAACCACGTTGCGATTGACGGTGAATGCAGCTGTGTCCGTATTGACGATCGCGCCGTTGAACATTGCAGTTGTCGCGGGCAATCCCCCGGCGTTCACCGTTCCGGTATTGGTCAATGACCCCGTGACTGTGCCGCTGTTGTCAAAGATGGCGCTGTTGGTGACATTCGACGTGATGCTACCGCCGATGCTTATGCCCAGAATCCCGCCGCTCACCGTCGTCGGACCGGCATAGGTATTCGTGCCGGACAGGAACAGCGAACCGGCGCCAAGCTGCTGCAGCTGCACGCCGGCGACCGACTCTCCGATATTGTCTGCGATCGTGATCGTCTTGCCGGCACCCGCATTGTTGATGATGCCGCCGGTGACGCCGGCCACGCCGAAATTCACCGCAGCCCCGCTGATCGTGTAATTTTGCGAACTGGAATTGAAGGTCCATGCGTCGGGCGTGATCGGGCCGGCCGTCACAGTGACGGTTGAGCTTCCGGTCGCCCCGAAGACAGCGGACTGGCCTGTTGCCACCGGCGCCGTGGTCGGACTCCAGTTGGTGTTGAGATTGTAGTTGGTGCTCGCGCCGTTCCAGACCGACTGAGCTCGCGCCACGTCCGAGGCCCCGGCGAGTCCGAGCGCCGCCGCGACGAGCGCGGTCGTCTCCAGTAACTGAGTCCTGACGCGGCTTTGGTGCGGGCCATCTCGGTTCCGTCCTCGAAACCTGTCGCGCGTGATCTTCACGTGTTCACCATTGATATCGCACCACGCCCCTGCCGGCATAAGAGCGGGTGGTGATGTTCAACTCGACAGCATCGAAATTCGCTAGGAGAGAATTACAAACCTTGCGAGCTTCGTACATGGCGGGACCGATCCAGAGTTGCTCCCAGCGCTATAACGGTGGCCACACCCGCGCTGTTCGCGGGGAGCGCAGCTGCCCCCAGACAGACCACGCAAATATTCTACATGAGAACAAAATAAAACCAAAACGGGTAATGTTCGTAGCCGGCGGGAGTCGGTCGAATGATCGTACCGGCAACCGTGGGAGGCACAATCCCTTGTCCTGCCGTCGGCCGCGTCTCAAGGGCTCCGACATGCCGTTCGACGGCAAGCGCATGATCTATGGCGGCTTCACCACGTTGCTGCAGGCACGCGATGAGCGGGCTTCGTAGGTGAGTTAGCCATTCTCCACCGCGCCACAGCAATAAGTGTCACGCCGGCTAGGAAATCCCCGTGATTTCGCTGAGCTTCGACCCCAGCGCCGGCGTGCAGCACAGAATCGGATTGCCCTTGCTGATGCCGTCACCGGCGAAGAAGTCGTTGACCCAGCCACCAGCCTCGCCGACGATCACAATGCCGGCGGCGACGTCCCAGGCGTTGATGTGCAGCTCGGCATAGGCGTCGGTGCGCCCGTTCGCGACGTGACAGAGGCCCAGCGTGCCCGAGCTCCCGCGCTTGATCGAGCAGCCGGCGGAATAACCGCGGCCGATCATGTCGAGATAGCGCTGCGAGGGTATACGGGCCGACCAACCCAGTTCGATATAGGCGCGGCGGATATCATCGGCGCCCGAAACGGCGATCGGCTGCCCGTTCAGCGTCGCGCCCTGGCCACGTTGAGCAACATAGAGCTCGTCCAACGCTGGTGCGGCGACGATCCCGATCGTCGGTTCGCGGTTCAGCAGGAAGCCGATTGAGATGCACCAGTTGCGATCGCCACGCGCAAAGTTCGACGTGCCATCGATTGGATCGAGGATCCAGACCGCATCGCTGGCCTCGCCGCCGCCTTCCTCGCCGATCACCGTGTCGCCAGGGAAAAGCTCTTTGAGCCGCGCACGCATAAAGTCCTCGACGGCGCCGTCGGCGACGGTGAGCCAATCCTGCGCTCCCTTCATCGTGACGCCGAGGGTTTCCTTGCGTCCGAAATAGTCGAGCGCCATGCGCCCCGCCTCGGCGACGAGGCCCTGGGCCGCGTAGCGCCGCAGCATGAGTTCGGTTGGGGTCATGATCAGGCGGCCTCGATGGCGACAGGGCGACCGGTACGGGTGGATTCGGTGGCTGCATCGGCGAGCATCTGAGCGCGCAGCACGTCGGGACCGATCGGGGAGAGGTAAGCATTTCATTCTCCGCGCTGGCAAGTCAAGGCCGGAGCCGGCCCGTCTCGATGCCCCCGCCGCATCGCAGAACCAATTCAGTCGGACCACGACGCATTCGCGATACGACTGCGCGAGCACGCACGGTCATTACAGAAGCATCTCCACGGCGGAGCTTCTGAGGCGCGATGCCGATGAGGATGTGTTCACATCTCGATCCGCCGAAGGCGATGGGATCGACCGTGTTGGTCTTTGCAGAGACTTCGAATGCGATCCATCGTTATCGCAGCAAGCCGCTATCGCAGCGCCCGGTCATGAAGGCGGGCGACTGGGCGGAGTTCGGCCGCCCCGCATCGGGCCGGGCTTGCCCAAGCTAGGAGGCGCGCCGCGGCAGTTGTCGCGTCTGCAACAAACGACGCCAGATTGAACGACGCCGCGTGCCCTCGCGCGTAATCGTTGCTTGCCTGTGCAGCATCGTCGCAACCCGTTTCACCTTGCCGGTGTCCCGCTGGCATGCCATCCTCGCGTCGCCAGGCATAATTCAAACGGAAGCGGGCGTTTCGCCCAAGCTTTCCAAAAAATCCTGGTTGGGGAAACCCTTTGGGAGGTCTGATTTCATGACATTGAAGCACGTTGCGGGGCTGCTTTGCGCGGCCGCGATGTCCCTTGCGTTCGCGGCCGGCGCGCGCGCCGAGGACAAGGTGGTCAAGATCGGCGTCATCCTGCCGATGTCCGGCGGCACTGCCTCGATCGGCGCGCACGCCAAGGCGGCGCTCGAAGTCGCCATGGACATCATCAACAATGCCCATCCCGAGCTCGGCAATCTGCCGCTGGCCAAGACCGCAGGTCTTGCCGGTCTCGGCGGCGCCAAGATCGAGGCCGTCTTCGCCGACAACCAGGGCAATCCGGCGACAGGGCAGAACCAGGCGCTGCGCCTGATCACGGAAGACAAGGTCGCGGCCGTGTTCGGCTCGTATCAATCCGGCGTGACGCTGACATCGAGCGCGATCGCCGAGAAATACGGCATTCCCTTCCTGAATTCGGAATCGGTTGCCGCCAATCTCACCGAGCGCGGCTTCAAATGGTTCTTCCGCACCACGCCGATCGCGACGGATTTCGCCAAGATCTACGTTGATTTCCTCGCCGACATGAAGGCGAGCGGCGCCAAGACCGACGCCATCGCGCTGGTCCATGACAACACCGAATACGGCACCTCGGTCGCCAACACGATCAGCGTCGCCTTCAAGGAGAAGGGGCAGCCGGTCGCGCTCGACGTCGCCTATCCCGTCAACGCGACCGACGTGCAGGGCCAGGTGCTCCAGCTCAAGGACAAGAAGCCCGACGTGATCATCATGATCAGCTACACGTCGGACGCGATCCTGTTCGCCAAGACCATGCAGTCGCTCGACTACAAGCCGGCGATCCTGCTTGCCGACGATGCCGGCTATTCCGACCCGTCCTTCATCAAGGCGGTCGGCAAGATCTCGCAGGGCGTCTTCAACCGTTCGTCCTGGGTCGTCGGACCGCCGGGCTCGGCATCCGCCGTCATCGCCGACTTGTACAAGAAGAAGAGCGGCGAGGAGATGGACGACACGGTCGCCCGCCAGATGCAGGGCTTCTTCGTGCTAGCCGACGCCATCGACCGCGCCGGCGCGACCGATCCGGCAAAGGTCCAGGCCGCGCTGAAGGCGACGGAGCTGAAGGCCGACCAGCTCATGATCGGCTACAGGGGCGTGAAGTTCGACGACAAGGGCCAGAACATCCTTGCGTCCGGCGCCATCATCCAGCTTCAGGACGGCGAGAACTACGTCTCGGTGTGGCCGAAGGCGAGCGCCGAGAAGCCGCCGGTACTGCCCTACAAGGGCTGGTGAGACTTTTTGAAGGCGGGGCCGCGCGCCCCGCCTGTCCCAAAATGATTTGATCAGAGCAACGCGGCTCATGTCCTTTGTCCTCGTGCAGGTGATCGTCGGCGGGCTTCTGCTTGGCGCCGTCTACGCCCTGTTTTCCTCCGGCCTCACGCTGGTGTGGGGCATGATGAACATCGTCAATTTCGCGCATGGCGATTTCGTCATGCTCGGCATGTATGTCGCCTACGTCGTCTACACCCTGATGGGAGGCGGGCCGATCCTGGGTGCGCCGCTCGCAACCCTGGTGCTCGCAACCGTCGGCGTCGTCGTCTACTTTGCCCTGATCCGCGACATCATGAAGGGGCCGATGCTGGCGCAGATCCTCGGCACCTTCGGGCTTGCGCTCTTGCTGCGCTATTCCGTGTTCTGGTGGTTCGGCGCCAATTTCCTGTCGATGCCGCAAAACATCGTCGGCGGCACCTATGCGTTTGCGGGCCTGCGCATCGAGGCCTCGCGGCTGCTGGCCGGCGTGGTCGCGCTGCTGGTGACGCTCGGCCTGCATCTGTTGCTGACGCGCACTTCGCTCGGCTCGAAAATGCTGGCCGTGGCGGAAGACCAGACCGCGGCGCAGCTGATGGGGATCAGGCCCGACACCATGCAGGCGATTGCCTGGGCGATCGCGGCCGGCGCCACCGGGCTCGCCGGCGCGCTGATCGCGAATTTCTTTTACATCGTACCGACAGTCGGCGAGACGCTCGGCATCGTCGCCTTCGTCACGGTGTCGCTCGGCGGTTTTGGCAGCGTGCCGGGCGCGCTTGTCGCGGGTCTCCTGATCGGCGTGATCGAGTCACTCTCCGGCTATCTGATCGGCGCGATCTACAAGGATATCGTCGTCTATGTGCTGTTCTTGCTCTTCCTCTGGTTCCGGCCACAGGGCCTGATGGGGAAGATGTGATGCGGCGCCTGATCTGGCTGTCGGTCGTCGTGGCCGCTGCGATCGCCTATCCCTTGCTGTTGTCCTCGCCGTTCCAGCAGCGCCTCGGCGCGCTGGTGCTGCTCTACGCGATCGCGGCGTCGGCCTGGAACATTGTCGGCGGCTATGCCGGTCAGGTCTCGGTCGGCCATGTCGTGTTCTTCGGCTGCGGTGCCTATGCCGCGATGGGGTCCTACGCCAAGTTCGGCCTGTCGCCGTTGTTCGGCATCCCCGGCGGCATCGTGATTGCGGTGGGCTTAGCCGCAATCATCGGCGTGCCGACGCTGCGGCTGTCGGGGCATTATTTCAGCATGGCGACGATCGCGGTGGCCGAGACGGTGCGGCTGATCGTCACCAACACCGACTGGCTGGGCGCGGCGGTCGGCCTCTCGGGCCCGACCGTGCCGCGCAACATCTTCGATCTCTCGTTCCTGTCGTCACTGCCGTATTACTATCTCTTCCTCGTCATCCTCGCGATCACGCTGTTCGTCACCTGGTGGATGACCAACAGCCGGATGGGATTCTACCTGCGCGCGATCAAGGATTCCGAGCGCGCCGCGCGCTCGCTCGGCGCACCCGCGAGCCGCACCAAGCTTTACGCCTACATGCTGAGCGCGGCATTCACCAGCGTCGCCGGCGCGCTCTATGCGATGATGTTCGGCTTTGTCGACCCTGAGTCAGGTCTCGGCATTCTGATCTCGGTGAAAATCCTGATCATGGCGGCGCTGGGCGGGGCAGGGCTGCTGTTCGGGCCATTGGTGGGCGCGGCGATCCTTGTGCCGCTGGAGGAGATCTCCAACAGCTGGCTCGGCGGCAAGGGCGCAGGCCTCACCTTCGTTCTTTATGGTGCGATCATCGTGCTGATCGCGCGCTTCCAGCCGGGTGGCCTGCTCAGCCTGTTCATGCGCCGGAAAAAGACTGGCGCTGACGCAGGAGCAAGCCATGCTCCTTGAGGCGCGCGGAATCACAAAAGCGTTCGGCAGCTTCAAGGCGGTGGACGATGCCTCCGTGACGCTGGAGCAGGGCGACATTCTCGGCCTCATCGGCCCGAACGGCGCGGGCAAGTCGACCTTCTTCAATTGCCTGACCGGCGATCTCAAGACCACCTCCGGCCGCGTCCTGTTCGAAGGACGCGACATCACCGATTTCGCGCCGGAGCTGCGCGCCGGGCTCGGGCTTGCCCGCACCTTCCAGGTGCCGCAGACGTTCGAGGGCATGACGGTGCTCGAGAACGTCATGATCGGTGCGTTTCTGCGCACCGCGCATCGCAAGGAAGCCGAGACCAAGGCGCGCGCCGTGCTGGAGCGCGTGGGCATGAGCCGGCTTGCGGATGCGCCGGCGCGCTCGCTCGGCACGCCCGGCCGCAAGCGGCTTGAGATCGCCCGGGCGCTCGCGACCGAGCCAAAAGTGCTGCTGCTCGATGAGGCCATGGCGGGGCTCAACGCGCACGAAGTGAAGCTCGCGATCGATCTCGTCCGCGACATCCATCGTTCCGGCATCACGCTCGTCATCGTCGAGCACATCATGGAAGTGATCATGTCGCTGGCAAGCCGGGTGATGGTGTTTCACCAGGGCAAGGAGATTGCCCGCGGGTCACCGCGCGAGGTCACCTCGAACCCCGCGGTGATCGAAGCCTATCTCGGCAAACGCGCGGCGAAGGCGGCCGCTGGCCACACGCCGGTCGAGCTCATGGGCGGGCCGGACCTATGAGCGGAGCATTGCTCAGGATCGAGCATCTCGAGGTGCGCTATGGCGACCTCATCGGCGTCTCCGATGTCTCGCTGGAAGTGCCCGAGGGCAGCGTCGTCGCGCTGCTCGGCTCCAATGGCGGCGGCAAGACCACGACGCTGAATGCGATCGCCGGCCTTATCCCCGTACATTCAGGAACGATCAGCTTTCGCGGCGAGGACATTGCCGGCCAAAAGGCCTTTGCGATCGTGCGCAAGGGACTAGCGCTCTCGCCGGAGGGCTGGCGGCTGTTCGTGCAGCAGAGTGTCGAGAACAACCTCATGCTCGGCGCGACGCCGCTGCACGACAAATCGCGCCAGGTCGCGCTGCTCGAGCGCGTCTACGAGATCTTTCCGCGGCTGAAGGAGCGCCGCAACCAGCGCGCCGGCACCATGTCCGGCGGCGAGCGGCAGATGCTCGCGGTCGGCCGCGCGCTGATGAGCGACCCGAAACTCCTGATGCTGGACGAGCCATCGCTCGGCCTCGCGCCGGCGGTGGTCGAGTCCATGTACGAGACGTTTGGCCGCCTGCATCGTGAAGGGCTGACCATCCTGCTCGCTGAGCAATCGATCGAGCTCGCACTGGAAGTCTCGGACTTCGCCACCGTGCTCCAGGTCGGCAAGAGCGTGCTGTCCGGCACCGCCGCGGCATTGGCCGAGGATCCGCAGGTGCAGAAGGCCTATTTGGGCGTGGGGTGATCGAGCGCGACAGTGGGGGGCAGGCGCCCCTTACTTGATCTTGTCGTAGGCCGCCGCAAAATCGCTGAGCGGCATCGGGATCGCGATGGTTTCCTTGGCCATGTTCTGGAATGAGACCTTCAACTGCTTGCCCGACTTCAGGCTCGCAAGCAGATCCGGCGCGATCGGCGTCGAGGCGTAGCAGCCGCGGTTCTCGCAGGTCTGGATCTGGAGATCGACCGTCTTGCCCTCGTCGACCTGGAGTTTTGCACCGACCGGCAAATTGAGGCCGAGCGGAAGCTGGAGCAGGGCAACCGGCGTGCGGGTGTCGGGGGCCATGCGGATGTTGATCAGCACGATGGTCTGGCCGGTCTTGGTCAGCACCGCGTTCTGCTCGATCGCGCATTCGAGCGGCGCGTCGCGGCTCGCGCTGGTGCAGCGGGCGATCCAGCCGGGCTGCGCCGGAGCGCCCTCGGCCTGCGGCTGGGTCGGTGCAGGCGTGGGCTGTGCCGCCGGGGCAGGGGCCGGGGGAGCTGCGTTCTTCTTGGCGCCCTGCTGGGCATACGCGGCGCCCGTGGATAACAGGGCAGCGGCGGCGGCGAGAGCGACAAGTCTGGATTGCATGGGCATGGCGAGACCGCGTTGGCGTGAACCGAGGGCCTCGCTGTAGCGTCGCGGAAGCCGTGGCGCAAGACTACTCGGCGGCTTCCTTGACGGTGCCGTGCTCTGACGTCTCGTGCCCTTCGTCCTCGGCCGAATGGCTCTTGAACAGGTTCGAGAACTTGTCGAGATAGAGATAGACGACCGGTGTGGTGAAGAGCGTCAGCGCCTGGCTGACGATCAGGCCGCCGACCATGGCGTAGCCGAGCGGCTGGCGAATCTCGGCGCCGGTACCGTGGCCAAGCATCAGCGGCACGCCGCCGAGAAGTGCTGCCATCGTGGTCATCATGATCGGGCGGAAGCGGAGCAGCGCGGCCTGGCGGATCGATTCCTCCGGCGTCTTGCCGTCGCGTTCGGCGGCGATGGCGAAGTCGACCATCATGATGCCGTTCTTCTTCACGATGCCGATCAGCAGGATGACGCCGATCAAAGCAATCAGGCTGAACTCGAAGCCGGCCGCCATCAGGATCGCGAGCGCGCCGACGCCGGCCGAGGGCAGGGTCGACAGAATCGTGATGGGGTGGATGTAGCTCTCGTAGAGGATGCCGAGGATCAGATAGACCACGACCAGTGCTGCGAGGATCAGAAGCGGCACGGTGCCCAGCGACTGCTGGAACGCCTGCGCTGTGCCCTGGAAGCTCGAATTGAGCGTCGGCGGCGCGCCGAGTTCGGTCATCGCCTTCTGCACGGACTCCGTGGCCTGGCCGAGCGCAACGCCCTGCGCAAGGTTGAAGCTGATCGTGATCGCCGGGAACTGGCCCTGATGGCTGATCGAGAGCGACCGGACCGGATCGGTGGACCAGGTCGCGAACGTCGAGAGCGGCACCTGATCGCCAGTCAGCGGCGATTTCAGATAGAGCTTGTTCAGTGAATCCAGGTTGCCCTGCATCTCCGGCAGGATTTCCAGGATCACGTGATAGCTGTTGAGCTGCGTGAAATACTGCGCGACCTGGCGCTGGCCGAAGGCGTCGTAGAGCGTGTCGTCGATCAGCTGCGGCTGGATGCCGTAGCGCGAGGCGGTGTCGCGGTTGATCTTGAGCTGGACCGTGGTGCCCTGGGTCTGCTGGTCGGTCGCGACGTCGCGCAGCTCCGGCAGCGTCTGCATCTTGGCAAGAATCTTCGGCGCCCACGAATTGAGCTCGCCGAGATCGGCGTCCTGCAGCGTGAACTCGAACTGGGTGCGGGTCGGACGGCCACCAAGGCGGACGTCCTGGGCCGCCTGCATATAGAGGCGGGCGCCGGCGACCTTCTCGAGCTTGGGACGCAGCCGCGCGATGATCTGCTGCGCGGACGCCTCGCGTTCATTGCGGGGCTTCAGGGTGATGAACATGTTGCCGTTATTGCCGGCGCGGCCGCTGCCGCCGATGTTCATCGCCGAGGAGGCGATATCGGGATCCTCCATCACGATCTTGCCGAGTTCGACCTGACGGCGCTGCATTTCGGCGAAGGAGATGTCCTGGGAGGCTTCCGAGGTCGCGGTGATCAGGCCGACGTCCTGCTGCGGGAAGAAGCCCTTCGGGATCAGGATGAAGAGATAGACCGACAAAGCGAGGGTGGCGAAGAAGATCACGAGCGTGGTGCGCCGCCAGGCCATGGCGTGGTCGAGCACGTATTCATACCCGCGCAGCATCGCGTCGAACGCCTTCTCGCTCCACTGGTAGAACTTGCCGTGAGTGACTTCGCTGTGGGAACGCAGGAAGCGCGAGGCCATCATCGGGGTCAGGGTCAGCGACACGAACATCGAGACGAAGATGGTCATCGCCAGCACGACCGCGAACTCGCGGAACAGGCGCCCGATGATGCCGCCCATCAGCAGCAGCGGGATCAGCACCGCGACCAGCGAGATGGAGATCGAGACGATGGTGAAGCCGATTTCCTTGGAACCCCTGAAGGCGGCGGCGAGCGGCTTCTCGCCTTCCTCGATGTAGCGCGTGATGTTCTCGAGCATCACGATGGCGTCGTCGACGACGAATCCGACCGCGATGGTGAGGGCCATCAGCGACAGATTGTCGAGCGAATAGCCGAACACCCACATCAGCGCGCAGGCGCCCAATAGCGCCAGCGGAACCGTGATGGTGGGAATCACCGTCGCCCAGAAGCTGCGCAGGAAGACGAAGATGACCATGACCACCAGCGCAATGGTCAGGAGCAGCGTGAACTGCACGTCCTCGACCGCGGCGCGGATGGTGGTGGTGCGGTCGCTGATGACCTCGATCTTGACCGCGGGCGGGATCGCCGCGACGAGGCGGGGCAGGGTCGCCTTGATCCGGTCGACGGTCTCGATGACGTTGGCGCCTGGCTGCTTGAACACCACGAGGAACACGCCGCGCTTGCCATTGGCCCAGGCCGCCTGTTTGGCGTCCTCCGGACCGGTGACGGCCTGGCCGATGTCCTTGATCCGCAGGGGGCCGCCGTTGCGGTAGGCGATAATGACGTCGTTCCAGTCCCTGGACTGCAACAATTGGTCGTTGGCGTAGATCGTGTAGGCGCGCTTGTCGCCGTCGATATTGCCCTTGGGGCTGTCGACCGTGGTGATGCCGATCGCGGTGCGCACGTCTTCCAGCGACAGGCCCTTGGCCACGAGTTTCGCCGGATCGATCTGCACGCGGACCGAGGGTTTTTGCTGGCCGCCAATGAACACCTGCGCGACGCCGGAGATCTGGCTGATCTGCTGGGCGAGCTGGGCGTCGATCGAATCGCTGACAGTGGTCAGCGGCAGCGTGTCAGACGTCGCCGACAGCAGCAGGATCGGCGAGTCCGCCGGGTTCACCTTGCGGTAGGTCGGCGGCGAGGGCAGGTTCTTCGGCAGCTGGCCGCTGGCGGCGTTGATGGCGCCCTGAACGTCGTTGGCGGCGCCATCAATGCTGCGGTTGAGGTCGAACTGGATGGTGATCGAAGCGGTGCCCAGATAGCTCGTCGAGGTCATCTGCGCGATGCCGGGAATCTGGGCGAACTGGCGCTCCAGCGGCTGCGCGACCGACGAGGCCATCGTCTCCGGGCTGCCGCCCGGCAAATTGGCCGTGATCTGGATGGTCGGGAAGTCCACCTGCGGCAGCGGCGCGACCGGCAGCAGGGGATAGGCGACGAGACCGACAAAAAGAATGCCGGCCATCAGCAACGATGTGCCGATGGGATAACGGATGAAAGGTGCCGAAATCCCGCCTTCGGTCATTCCTGCTGAACCTTGCTTTTCTGAACCGGATCCGAACTCGCCACGGCCGTCGAAACGAGACTGCCGGGCTGCACCTTATATTGACCGCCGGTGATGACTTGCTGACCGGGGCTCAATCCTTCATCGACAACCGAACGTCCGTCGATGGCGTAGCTGACCTTGATCTTGCGAACCTCGGCCTTGTTGTCCTGGTTGACGGTATAAGCGTAGAGGCCGTTGGTCGAATGCAGGACGGCGTCATCGGGGACGATGGTCGCATCCTTCAGGGTCCGCACCAACAGACGTGTCGACACCGATTGTCCCGGCCACAGCGTGTGTTCCTTGTTGGCAAACACCGCCTTGAGCCGAATAGTCCCGCTGGTCGTATCAACCTGGTTGTTGATGACGGCGAGCTTGCCCTCGGCCAGCGTCTTCTTGCCGTCGGTGGTGAACG
This sequence comes from Bradyrhizobium sp. AZCC 2230, assembly GCF_036924495.1. NCBI lineage: Bacteria > Pseudomonadati > Pseudomonadota > Alphaproteobacteria > Hyphomicrobiales > Nitrobacteraceae > Bradyrhizobium > Bradyrhizobium sp. AZCC 2230. The sequence goes on from NZ_JAZHRS010000001.1 coordinate 337,645, forward strand.
CGATCACCTTGAGCTCGCCGGACTTCTGGCCCTCGCTGATATAAGGCAGCTGGTCTTCCGGCGCGGTGAAGATCACCGTGATCGGCTCGACCTGGGCGATGGTAACGACGCCGGTCTGGCTCGAGGCGTTGACGATGTTGCCGATGTCGACCTGGCGCAGGCCGGCGAGGCCGGTGATCGGTGACTTGACCTGGGTGTAGTCGAGCTGGGTCTGGGCGTTGGCGATCGCGGCTTCGTCGGCGGCGATCTGGGCGGTGAGCTGGGCAACGGTGGAGCGCTGCGTGTCGGTCTGCTGCCGCGTCGCGAATTCGCCGAGCTTGGTGTAGCGCTGCAGATCGAGATTGGCGTTGGCGAGATTGGCCTCGTCCTGCGCCTTCTTGGCCTTGGCCTGATCGAGGGCGGCCTGGAACGGGCGCGGATCGATCTCGACCAGGAGATCGCCTTGGTTGACCATTTGGCCTTCGGTGAACGCGATCTTGTCGATCTGGCCGTCGACCCGGGTCCGGACTTGTACGGTGTTGAAGCCCTGCACCGTGCCGAGACCGGTCAGGTAGACCGGGAAGTCGGCCTTCTGGACCGGCGCAACGCTAACGGGCACGGCGGGGGCCCGCGGCGGACCCTTCTGCGCGGTCTGGACTTTCCCGGCCTCAGGCGCCGAGAACCGCTGCCAGCCGTAATAGCCGCCTCCGGCCACAGCTGCGATGATGACAATCCACAGGATCGGCCGTGACTTTTTCATATCTATTCGTATCGGCTTGTATGCCCAAAGGAACGAAATGCGACGCCAGCAAACGGGTTCCCGGCGCCTGTTGTATAATACACGCCAAGTTCCAGTGTAAACAGCACTATCGGCTGAGAATCCTAAACAATTGGAAAGCTTTGCACCCGGTAGGCAACCGGGTGACCTAACTGTGTGCAGTGCTGCATTTTCCCGATGCAAAACAACAAAGTGCAAAAGTTGGGCAGCGCTCGCGGACCGCGTGAGCGGTCAGCCATGCGCGCGGCGTTTGCACGCGGCTGGACACATCTTCGATGTCTCGTAGTGATCGCGGTTAGGACGGTTCTAAACCCGCTGTGTGCCGTTTCGGTTGTCAGGAAAATCGGCGTCGTTCATATCGGCCGGCCACAACGGGAGCATATAATGGACGAGCTGAACGGCAAGCTGATCGCGTGTCAGATTCTGATCACGGGGTTGATCGCGCGCGTCGCCAACGAGCAGCGCGATCCCTTGCGCTTCCTCACCGACTTCCGCGACGAGATCAAAGCCGTCGTCAACGGCGTCAACATCGCCGGCATGGATAATTCCGATCGCGTGCGCGCGACAGTGCAGCGCACCGTCGACGAACTGTTCTCGCTGATGAAGCCGCCGAGCAGCGACTGACGGCTGCGCAAAACGATGCACGAAGACAAGCGCCGCTGTATCTAATTGCTTCAATATGTCGCGCGACATTTCATCATTTCAGATTCGAAATTCTAGAATCGATTTGAACTAGAGCGATTCAAGTGGTCGCGCGCGCCTCCCTGCATTGACCAGATTTTTCGTGATCGATAGCACCGCCTCATCGTTCGTCGCGCATGTTGCAGATCGACGAATCTGAATTGGGGTGCGTTGAAATGGGGCTGGCGGTGGCTCCGCGATCGTTGCGTGCGATCGCGGCAAGGAATTCGTTTGAACTCGATGGTAATTCCGGCAAGGCGGTGTCGGCTATCGCCGGCCTGATTGCGGTGGCATCGATGTCGAGCGGCGCGCAGGCGCAGCAGTCGAGCCTGCCGCCGGTGAATGTCGACGCGCCGGTCGAGCGGCAGCGTCCGGCAGCCTCGAAGCCGACGCCGGAGCAGGTCCGTGCGCGCAACGCGCTTCGTCGCGCCGCGCAGGGCCAGCAGGCGCAGCAGCAGGCTGCCGCCGCCGCACCGGCGCCAGCGGGCGCAGTCGATCGCAATCCCTATGCCGATCCGGCCGCGCCCTACAAGGTCGACCATGTCCAGGCCTCGGGCAAGTTTCCCGAGCCGATGCTGAACACGCCGAAGACGATCACGGTGCTCAGCAAGGAAGTGCTCGAGGACAAGAACGCGACGACGCTGAAGGAAATCGGACGCTCCACCGCCGGCGTGACGCTGGGGTCGGGCGAGGGCGGCAACGCCTTCGGCGACCGCTTCTTCATCCGCGGCTTCGATGCCCGCAACGACGTCTTCATCGACGGCATCCGCGATCCCGCCGTGTCGATCCGCGAGAACTTCTTCACCGAGCAGATCGAGATTTTGCGCGGACCGGCATCGTCCTATGCCGGCCGCGGCACCGCCGGCGGCGCCATCAACATCGTCACCAAACAGGCCGGCGACGTCAATTTCAAGCGGATGGATACCGAGTTCGGAACCGACAGGACCAAGCGCGTCACGCTTGACGTCAACCAGGTCGTCGATCCCTCGTTCTCGGTGCGCACCGGCGGCCTGTTCCAGGACGCCAATGTCGCCGGCCGCAACTACGTGACCGACGATCGCTGGGGCACGTTCCTGTCGACCAAGTACACTCCGACCAACGATATCAAGATCACGACGAACTACGTCCACACCGATCTCAGCGGTCTGCCCGATTTCGGCGTGCCCTATTACAAGCAGGGCAACGTGCCGGTGACGTCCGCCGGCATTCCGCGCGGGACCTGGTACGGCTTCCTCAATCGCGACTTCCAGACCGCGCGGCAGGATTTCGGCACCGCCACGACCGAGTACAAGGTCAACGAGGCCGTTACGCTCAGCAGCAAGGTGCGCGGCGAGCACTCGCTGCTCAACTATATCGGCACGCTGCCGCAGAACCCGGTGACGACCAGTCCGAATCCGCTGCTCTGGACCACGACGGCGAGTGCGCAGAGCCGCTACCAGACCGTGGACGTGTGGGCCAACCAGAACGAGGCCACGTTCAAGCTCGACACCGGCGGGGTCAAGCACACCGCGGTGTTCGGCGTCGAATACACCAACGAGAACATCTCGATCGACCGTTACTCGGGTCTTGCATCGGAGCTGGCCGGCTCCGGCTTCACGAGCAACGGCGCTCTCTCGGGGATCAATCTCTACTCCCCTCAGTCCACTTATGTCGGCGGCTTCGGCACGCCGTCGCTGACGGGCAATCCGACGCGCTATGGCGTCAACACCAGCAGCGTCTATGTCATGGACACCGCGAACTGGCAGGACACCATCATCGTCAATGGTGGCATCCGCTACGACGGCTACAACATGAGCTCGTCGACCAACACGGCCTATCTGAAAATGAACTCCGATCTGGTCAATTACAACGTCGGCCTGGTCTACAAGCCGACGTCAATCGGCAGCATCTATGCGGCCTATGCGACCTCGGCCAATCCGTTCGGCTCGGAGCTTGACGCAACCGGCACCGATTACGGCGGCGTTCCCGCCAACACGACCGTTCTGCTTGGGCCCGAGCGCAACAAGGCGGCTGAAGTCGGCACCAAGTGGGAGCTCGCCGATTGTCATCTGCTGGTCAGCGCGGCGCTGTTCCAGACCACGAAGGACAACGCGCGCGAGACCAACGCTGCGGGCATCCTCACCTCGGGCGCGGCCTACAAGATCCAGGGCATCGACATCGAGGCCGAGGGCAAGATCACCGATCGCTGGAGCATCTTCGGCGGCCTGGTGCTGATGCAGTCCAAGGTCACGCAGAGCAACATCGCCTCCAATCTCGGCCTGCAGCTCGCCAACGTCGCGCACCAGTCGTTCAGCATGCTGACCAAGTACAAGTTCGACGGCGATTGGGAAGTCGGCGGGCAGGCGGTGTATCGCTCCAAGGTCTATGGCGGCACGTTCGCGGCCAACACCGGCAACGAGCTGCCGAGCTACTGGCGCTTCGATGCGTTCGTCGAGAAGAAGATCGACAAGAACTGGACCATGAAGTTCTACGCGCAGAACCTCACCAACAAACTCTACTACGACACGCTCTATCGCAGCGCCGTTCCGTTCGTCGCGGTCGCGCCGGGGCGGGCGTTCTATCTGATCACGACGGCCAAGTTCTGATGAAGCTCTGCGCCGATCCAAACCAGGGATGCCTGCCACGGCAGGCATCCCTGCGCTTCTGCAATCGACCGCGATGCGCGCCATCCGCATCTTGGTCTAGTTTAGAACGCTTACAAACTTCAGTTTAGAACGGTTTAAAACTGGAATGCGCAAGCAGGTTTAGAATCGCTATGAAGTTGATGGTTTGTTTCGCAGTGTTGCAGTGATCGCGTTGACCCCCATAAGCACGCCCGATAGCACCAATGCGTCGCGTTGTCGCAACGCGACTATTGGAAGCAGAAGCACAGTGGGGCGTGTGATGGGCGTTACAAGAACACCGCGATCGTTGCGTTCGGTCGCGGTTCGGAAATCATTTGGCAGCAATCTCGATGGCGCGACCGGCAAGACCGTGTCGGCCGTTGCGAGCCTGATTGCGGTCGCGTCCGTTTCGACCGGCGCGCAGGCACAACAATCGACTTTGCCGCCCGTGAACGTCGACGCGCCGAAGGAGCGGCCGCGCTCCGCTGCCGCGAAGCCGACGCCCGAGCAGATCCGCGCCCGTAACGCGCTGCGCCGTGCCGCACAGCGTCAGCAGGCCGCGCAGGCGCCGGTCGCCAACCCGGCCCCCGGTGCTCCCGACCGCAATCCCTATGCGGATCCCGCCGCGCCATACAAGGTCGATCACATGCAGGCCTCCGGAAAATTCCCGGAGAAGCTGGTCGATACGCCGCGATCGGTGACGGTGCTGTCGAAGGAAGTGCTGGAAGACAAGGGCGCCACGTCGTTGAAGCAGGCGATCCTGAGCACCGCCGGCGTCACGCTCGGCACCGGCGAGGGCGGCAATGCCTTCGGCGACCGCTTCTTCATTCGCGGCTTCGACGCGCGCAACGACATCTTCGTCGACGGCATGCGCGATGCCGGTGTCAGCGTGCGCGAGAACTTCTTCACCGAGCAGGTCGAGATCCTGCGCGGCCCGGCGTCGTCCTTCGCCGGCCGCGGCACGGCAGGTGGCGCGATCAACATCGTCACCAAGCAGGCGACGACGGAGAACAGCTTCTACAACATGGACACCACGTTTGGCACCGACCAGACCAAGCGTGTCACGTTGGACGTCAACCAGGTGGTCGATCCGACATTCGCAATTCGCGCCGTCGGCCTGTTCCAGGATGCCAAGGTCGCCGGCCGCGACAGGGTTACCGACAACCGCGATGGTGCCTTCGTGGCCACCACCTGGAAGCCGACCGACGCAATCAAGATCACGAGCAACTACATCCACACCGAATTGACCGGCATGCCGGATTTTGGCGTGCCGTACTATCGGCCGAGCCCGACGTCGACCTCCGGTGGTCCATTCCCGGACTTTGGCGTCAACCGCAACAATTTCTACGGCTTCGTCAATCGCGACTTTTATAGAACCGGCCAGGACATCGGCACGGTCAATGCCGAGGTCCAGATCACGCCCGATTTGATGCTCAGCAACAAGATCCGGGAGTCGCACTCCACGCAGAACTATATCGGCACGCTTCCGGAGTCGCCGACGCTGGCTCCCGGAGCTCCGTTCACGGCCTATACGCTCACGGTCAATCCGCAGAGCCGCTACCAGGCCACCGACGTGTTCGCCAACCAGACCGAGGCGACGTACAAGTTCAACGATGTTGCCGGCTTCAAGCACACTCTGCTTGCCGGTATCGAATATGACAGAGAGCGGTCGTCGATCGATAGCTATACGGGTCTTAGCTCCGAGATCACGACGGGGACGACGCCCTTCACCGGCGGTGGATCGACGTCCGGCGTCAACGTCTTTTATCCGCAAGCCACCGACAATCCGTTCCCGATCCCGGGAGGCCTCACCGGTAAGCCAACCAAGATCGGCATCGACACCACCAGCGGGTACGTCGTTGATTCCGCCAACTACCGCGATTTGCTGATCCTCAACGGCGGTTTTCGCTACGACGACTACAACATCAAGACATCTGGATTCTCGACGACCGGCAACCCCGGTCAACAATCGGCTGAGTTCCTGATCCCGAGCTTCAATCTCGGGCTCACGCTGAAGCCTTTGCCGAACGGCAGCGTCTATGTGGCCTATGCCACGTCTTCGAATCCCGTCGGCGCCGAGTTCGACGGCACCAGCACGGCGTATGGCGGCATCAACCCCAATTTGAATGGTGGCAACAATCAGATCTTCGGGCCGGAGAAGAACAAGGCGATCGAGCTCGGAACGAAGTGGGAGCTGTTCGACCGCCATCTGTTGGTGACGGCGGCGTTGTTCCAGACCGAGAAGGAAAACGCGCGCGAAGCGCAGAATGTCAACAGCGTAGCTACTGCGGTTACGGTTCCGGGCTGTACCTATAATCTGGCGCCGGGGTCGGGCAACGTGTCCTGCATCACGGCTGGCGCAGCCTACCGCATCCGCGGTATCGATCTCGGCGTGGGCGGCAACATCACCGACAAGTGGAGCCTGTCCGGCGGCCTCGTGTTGATGCAGTCGGAAGTGACCAAGTCGCTGGCGCCGTCGCCCAATACTGCGCTTTATCCGACGAATGTCGGGCGGCCGCTCGCCAACATCGCGCATCAGTCGTTCAGCCTGCTCTCGAAATACCAGTTCAACGATATCTGGGAGCTGGGCGGGCAGGCCGTGTACCGTTCGCAAATCTATGGCGGTACCTTGCTCGCGGCCAACCAGGGTACGTCGATCCCGAGCTATTGGCGCTTTGACGCGTTCGCAGAAGCGAAGATCAACAAGAACTGGCGCTTGAAGGTGTATGTGAACAACATCTTCGACAAGCGCTACTATGACGCGCTGTATCAGAGCGCTGCGCCCTTCGTGCTGGAAGCACCGGGACGTGCCGCCTATCTGACGATCTCGGCGCGCTACTGATGGAGATATGACGAGGTGCCATGCTGACATGCATAGACGGTGTCCTGAGCAAGGATGATGTGGCGGACTTCCGCCGCATCATGGACGCCAGCGAATGGGAAGACGGCCGTTCCACCGCGGGCGCGCAGTCAGCAATGGTCAAGCGCAACGAGCAGTTGCCGCCGGATAGCGAGGTCGCGCGCAAGCTCGGCCACCGCATCATCTCGGCGTTGACGGCGAACCCGCGATTTCTGGCAGCCGCGATCCCGCTCCAGATCTTTCCGCCGCTGTTCAACCGCTATGCGGCGGACAGCGGCCACCATTTCGGCCTGCATGTCGACAATGCGATCCGCGGCGACCGGCTGACCGGCCTTCGCATCCGCACGGATCTGTCGGTCACGCTGTTCCTCAGCGAGCCCGAGGATTACGACGGTGGCGAACTTGTGATCGAGGACACCTACGGATCCCACGAAGTCAAGTTGCCAGCCGGGGACTGCGTGCTCTATCCCTCGACCAGCCTGCATCTGGTCACCCCGGTGACCAGGGGGGCGCGGGTTGCGTCTTTCTTCTGGCTTCAGAGCATGATACGGGACGATCAAGCTCGCAGCATGATCTTTGACCTCGACACCGCCATTCAGGCGCTGGTGGCACGGCTCGGGCGTGACGATCCCGAAACGGTCAAATTGACGGGTATCTATCACAACCTCATTCGCTACTGGGCCGAAGTATGAAGATCACATCTTTCCAAGCAAGCCTCGCCGCAGCCGTGCTCCTGGCGGCCACCTGGCTCGTAGCTCCTGTTTCCGCCCAGACACAAACCCAGCCGGCCGCGCCGGCCCGACCCGTTGCGGCACCGGCACCTATGGCGGCTCAGCCGGCTCCGGCTGCTCCCGCAGTCGCGGCGCGGCCTGCGGCTGCCGCGCCCAGCGCGCCGGCGACCGAGGCTGCTGTGGCTTCGGTATCCGACGCTGCCCCGAAGGCCGGCATCGCGCCGGCCATGAAGGAATTGTCGCCCTGGGTGATGTTCATGTCGGCGGACATCATCGTAAAGGCGGTGATGATCGGGCTTGCGTTTGCATCGCTCATGACCTGGACGGTCCTCATCGCCAAGTCGATCGAGCTGTCGGTCGCATCCGGCAGCCTGCGTTCGGCGCTGAAGAAGATCGCCGAGGCGCGCTCGCTCGCGGAGGCGCAAATGGCGCTGGGCGCCAAGTCTGGCATCCTTCCGTCATTCCTGGCGGCGGCGTTGCGCGAAGCGCGAATGTCGGCTGGCCTGTCCAGCGACACCGGCATCAAGGAGCGCGCAGCCTCGAGCTTTGCGGAGATCACGCGGGCGGAGGCGCGGCGCATCCGCATCGGCATGGGCGTGCTCGCAACCATCGGCTCGACGTCACCCTTCGTGGGCCTGTTCGGCACGGTGTGGGGCATCATGAACAGCTTCATCGGCATCTCGAAGTCGCAGACCACCAACCTCGCGGTGGTCGCCCCCGGCATCGCCGAGGCGTTGCTCGCCACCGCAATCGGTCTCGTCGCGGCGATCCCCGCCGTCATCATCTACAATCACTTCTCGCGTGTGACGAAGAGCTATCTCGAGCTCGTCAGCCGCGCCTCGGGGGCGGCCGCCCGGCTGTTGTCGCGCGATCTCGATCGCAGCCACGGCAGCGCGCATTCGCGCGCGGCGGAGTAGGCCATGGCTGTCTCGCTCACAGACAACGATGACGATGACGATTTCTCCGAGACGCATGACATCAACGTCACGCCGTTCATCGACGTCATCCTGGTGCTTCTGATCATCTTCATGGTGGCGGCACCGCTGTCGACGGTCGATCTGCCGATCGACCTGCCGACCTCGAGCGCGATGCCGCAGAAGAAGCCGGACAAGCCGACCTATGTCAGCATCAAGCCCGATCTGACGCTCGCGATCGGGGAAAATGCAGTCAAGCGCACCGAGCTGATCAGCTCGCTCGATGCGATGGCCGACATGGCCAAGGACAAATACGTGTTCCTGCGCGCCGACCGCGCCGTGCCCTATGGCGAGCTGATGGGCGTCATGGAAATCCTGCGTTCCGGCGGCTACTCTCGGATCAAGCTGGTGGCGCTGGAAGCGCCTTCCGCGGCGGCTGCGCCGTCGCCGGATGCAGCAAAACCCTGACGGCGGCGCGATGTCCGATCCTGTTCTCGAGGTGAAACGATCCAAGCTGTGGCTCCTGGCCGTGCTGTGGATCCTGGCCGGAACGGCCGCACTTGGGCTGCATCTTGGCGGTGCCGCATGGGCGTTGTCGCATCTGCAGACTGACGACGGAGACGACGGCCTCGGCGCCAACGGTGCCGAATACGCCGTCGAGATGACCTCGCCGAAGCTCCCCGAGACGGATCTGCCGCCCGGTCCGGACAGCGAAGCCTCGCAGTTCCAGCCGCAGCAGATGCAGCAGCAGGCTGAGGTCAAGGAGACCGATCTTCCGAAGGAAATACCTCAGGAAGCCGAAGAGCCGGACCGCCTCGTCACCGAGAACGACTCCAAGAAGCCGGTCGAGGACACCACGAAGGTGGCCAAGGTCGAAACCCAGGCGGTCGAGGAGATGCCGAACGCCCAGGAATCAGCGAGGCAGGCGCTGAACGAAGACGCGCGCGAGGACGAGAAAGCGGCTGCACCCAACCAGGGCATCGGCAAGGACATCCGCAAGTTGACGGCCGAATGGGGCAAACGGATCAGCGCCTATTTCGAGCTGCACAAGCGCTATCCCAAGGACAAGAACTCGACGACGACGGTCAAGCTCAGCCTGGTCCTGAATCGCCGCGGTAATGTCGTGTCCGTCGACGTAGCCGAGTCCTCAGGCGATCCCGCCTTCGACAGCGCGGCGATATCCATGGTGCGCCGCTCGGATCCCGTGCCGGTTCCGCCGGCCGAACTGACGGACGATCAGTTCTCCTTCAGCCTGCCCGTGAATTTCAAGAAGCCGTCGAAATAGGCGGCCAGAGCATGATCCGGAAAAGTGCGCAGCGGTTTTCCGAAAAGATCATGCTCAAACAATAACCTAAAGCGCGATGACGTCATCGCGCTTTAGCCGTCAGCGCCAGTAGAATTTGATCGAGACGTAGACCACGACCAGGCAGGCGAAGATCAGCGCCACCGGGAGGGGACGCTTCTCGGTTCCACCAAACATCGTCGCCCCGAACATGGCGGCCTTCTTCGGCTTGGGGGCGGGACGCCGGAAGGCGGTAACATTGTCCGCTACCGGCTCGGCTGGCCGCGTGCGGACGTCGGGCGGGTTCCCGGCGCCGCCCATCTCCAGATAATAGGATTTGTAGACCTCGGCGATCGTGGCCTCGGCTGCCTCGCCCTCGCTTATCCGCTCCAGGAGCTTCTTGTAGCCGTCGAGGAAGCCCTGTGCGTCCGGAGGCAGCGCCGACAACCCATTCAGCTTGGCCATCATCTTCCAGGTGGCGAAATCGGCGCGGGCACGGGTGTCGGCGCGTCGCGCGATCAGCATATCGGCAGCTTTGACCAAGTTGGCCTCTAGCCCTTCGGCTTTGTCTTCAAGTGCAGGATCTTAAATCGTACGGCTTCAACTACGCATTGCCGGTAGCTAAGAGAACAGCTTGAATCACATAACCGGTCAACGTTCGCAGTATTGCTGAAATAACATCAAGATTTAGACCGAACTGGGAACCCACCAGCGGCAGCAGGATCAGGAGCGCGATCAGGATCATCATGCCGTACGGCTCGAGCCGCGACAGGGGCAGGGCGAGCGGCCGGGGCAACAGCCCGACCGCGACCCGTCCGCCGTCGAGCGGCGGGATCGGCATCATGTTGAAGACCGCCAGCACGGCGTTGATCAGCAGCGCATTCTTCAGGTTGTCGAAGATCCATTGCGCCGAACTGGCGGGTGCCCAGGGCAGGGCATGGAGGGCGAGGCCCGCGACGAGCGCCAGCAGGATGTTGGTGACGGGGCCGGCCAGGGCGACCCAGACCATGTCCAGCTTCGGATTGTTGAGATTGCGAAAGTTCACCGGCACCGGTTTGGCGTAGCCGAACAGGAACGGCGAATGCGCAAACAGCAGCATCGCCGGCAGAATCAGCGTGCCGAACGGGTCGATGTGGCGGAGCGGATTGAAACTGACACGGCCGAGCTGCCAGGCGGTGTTGTCGCCGAGACGGTGCGCGACGAAGCCATGCGCGGCCTCATGGAAGGTGATGGCGAGCACCAGCGGCAGCACCCATACCGAGAGGTCGTAAGCCGTAATATTCAATTCGGTTATTCCATATCTGGACGTCGGCGAGGTCGAACGGCTTTTAGAGCAGATTGGCCGCCGACCGCAAATGAGATGAAACCATCATTCGTCATTCTCTTTAAGGTTGTCTTATACGATCTGTGCTCAGGCTGAGATGTGGACGTGCTGGCCCGCACGGCCCCCAGGTGAGCCATGAACTCCGACGAATCCAACGCCCCTGAAGGTCGCGACCAGGCATCGGTCGCGTCAAAACGGTGGTTGAGCGATGCGGCCGGGAGTCTGGCTTACTTTCCCAGGGGGCAGGCCTGGGGCGGCTACATTGTCCCCGACCGGGAGCGCGAGCAAGCAATCCGCGACGCCGATCGGCGCTACGCCGAACGTTCCAGTGTACTCATTCCCTTCGTTTCACTACTCGCGCTGCCCGTCGTCTATGGGTTCTATTATGTCTTCGGCAGATATCCGATCCTGGCACTTGCGCTGATTCCCATGGCAATCGTCGTGATTGCCATCGTCGACTGGCAACTGCGCCGCCCGGCATTGGCGCCGCTGCTGAAAGGCCTGACCCGGGTCCCGGCAGCCGATGTGGCCACTCAACGGGCGTTCTATCGGATCGGTTGCTCACTTTTCGCACTGATCGGCATCACGTCGCTGGTCGCCTATCTCTACGAGCAACGCGTTGCAGCGATTGCGGTCGATAGCGGGACGATCGAGTTTTATCGAACCATTTCGAAGAACCTGGTTCTTGCAAGTTTCTTCGGCGCCTTGCTGGCGGGCTCCATAGTCGGCTGGAGCAGGCTCTCCTCCAGGCTGAGTCCGAACAAGGCCATGCTCGGCATTTTCCTGTTTGGGACGCTGACGGCCATCCTGGTGGGCCAGGCCGTTTCGAATTTCCACGACCCGCAACCCGCCGTCATTCTGTCGCGCGATACTCTCTACTGCCAGTGGCGTGCAGGCTGGACCGAAATAGCTCACATCAGTCAGCGATCCGGGAGAAGGGGTGAGGAATATGTACAAGTCGAGTTCGTGAACGGCCAACCGGCAGCGAGTTGCGAAATCGACGGACTGAATTCGGACTATGCGCAGGTCTATGACGTCATCTACAGCCGCTGGCAGGCGGCGAAATCAAAGACGGCCTTACCCGGCTCCGCGATGATGGATCGCCTGCGGGCGGAGCTTGATCAGATTCCAATCGGGTCGAGCCGCGAGAAGGCAACTGCCGTGCTTGGACCGCCAGACATCAGCGGTGACCGCGACACGATGTTTTACGTCTACCCCCGAGCGGGTACGGCAGACCCGTCCTCGCGGCGCGTTGTCGGTCTCTACCTCGATGAGTACCGTCGTGTCAGCCGTCTGGCAGTCTACGGTCTGCGCGATAGCAACGTCATCGACGACCTCAGTCACGAGATACTGAACATTGGTGCCAACGATTATCCGTTGCTGCGGTTCGTGCTGCTCGATCCGAAGCGCTGACGCACGCGATCCCTTCCGACGTGTGAACCTCAGGCAGAAAGTGTCACGCCGGGATCGTCCCCGGATATTGCACCAGGCCGTCGTCGAGCTTCAGCCAGGCGAGCTTTTCCGACACCCAGATGTGCTCGGTCGGCGCGAAGGCATTGCGGTCGTCGAAGGTCGTGAGCGCCACGCCCGCCAGCGTGCCGTTGCGGCGCCAGGAGAACAGACGCGTGCCGCAATTCCTGCAGAACACGCGATCGATGTTCTCGGACGAGGTGTAGCGGCCGGTGTCGCCCTCGACGGTCAGCGCTTTCTGGTCGAACTGGGCGCGGGCGAAGTAGGCCCATCGCCTTCTGGCACATGCGGCAATGGCAGATGCGCACGTTCAGCGGCTCCCCTTCCGCCTTGAACCGCACCGCGCCGCACAGGCATCCGCCTTCCCGGATCATGGCTCAGGCCACCCGCCATTGGCTGACCTGACGTGCCATGTTCCAATTGAGCTCATCGAGTTCGTCATCCATCTTGGTGTTCGGCCGGCTCACATTGGTGAAGGCGGCCCAGCAGAAGCCGCCACGGGTTCTGACCGCAATGGTGCTGGTGCCGGGCAGGCTGCCATTATGCCACCAATTGCCCGACTTGTTGATGCAAAAACCCTTGGCGTAGTCCGGGCTGTAGCTAGGCGCTGTCGTCATGACCTCGATACTGCGCGGCCGCAGGATGTTCGCTGGCCGGGCATAGCCGTCGACATGCATCAGGAATTGCACGAGGTCCGTCGGCGTCGCGATCCAGCCGCCATGGGAATCCATCCGCCGGACGTTCATCTCGTAGGGACTTTCGACCTTGCAGTAGTAGGCGACTTCGCCGGCCTGGCGCTGATCGCTTGTGTTGCCGGCGATCGTCATGTCGGTGACGCCGCAACGGCCGAGCACCTCGGTGCGGACGTGCTCGGCATAGCGCTGGCCGGTGAGCTTCTCGATGACGCGGCCCAGCACGCAATAGCCGAAATTGGAGTAGGCGTAGTGCTGGCCCGGCGGACGGTCCAGTGGCCGGTTGGCCAGCGTCCAGCTGATGAGCTGCGCGTGGTCCATGTGCGGATGCGTGAACATGGGATCGCGGTTGTCGTTGGTCCAGCCGCCGCCGGTATGCGTCAGGAGATTTTCCAGCGTGATCTGGTCGATGCCGGGCGAATAGGGCGGCGCGCCGTAATCGGTGCCGAGCAGCGCACCGGGGCCGAACACGCGGTCGATGAGCTTGACGCGGTTCTCCTCGATCAGCCGGAACAGCGTCACCGAGGTGATCATCTTGCTGACGCTGGCGATGCGAAACAGGTGCTGCGGCGTCGCCGCTTCGTTCTGCTCGCGATCGGCAACGCCAAAGGCGGCCTGATGGACGATCGAACCCGCATAGCCGATCGCAAAGGAGAGCGCCGGCACCTCGAATTTGTCCATGAAGGTCTGCGCCAGCCGGCCCATCGCCGTGCGCTCGGCCGGCGAGGGCGGGCGGATGCTCGGCGGGTTGGGCGCGAGCTGCGCCAGCGCACTGTACGGAAACAAAGGCAGCGCGCCTGCGCCCGCTGCGAGCTTCACGAAATTCCGACGTCCAAGCTGCATGGTCCGCCCTCTCGGGGCGGCCAATGCTCAATAGGTCGCCCGTCCCCCGGAGATATCAAAGACCGCGCCGGTGGAGAAGGCACAATCTTCGGATGCAAGCCACGCGGCCATCGCGGCGAGCTCTTCCACCAGCACGAAACGCGCTTTGGGGATTTTCGACAGCATGAAATCGATATGCTGCTGCGTCATCTGGTCGAAGATCGCCGTCTTCGCCGCCGCCGGCGTCACCGCGTTCACGAGAATGTCATGGGCGGCGAGTTCCTTGCCGAGCGATTTCGTCAGCGCGATCAGGCCGGCCTTGGACGCCGAATAGTGCGACGCGTTCGGGTTGCCTTCCTTGCCGGCGATCGAGGCGATGTTCACGATCCGCCCGTATTTCTGCTTGAGCATCGTGGGCACGATGGCCTTGCAGACGATGAAGGGGCCGTCGAGGTTGATGCGCAGCACTTTGCGCCATTCCTCGAGATCGGTCTCCCAGACCGGCTTGTTGACGCCGGCGATGCCGGCATTGTTGACGAGGATGTCGATCTTGCCGAAGGCGGCGAGCGTGGCATCGCGCGCCTGCTCGACGCCCGCGGTGTCGGTGACGTCGACCTTGAAGACGCGGGCGTTGTCGCCGATTTCCTTCGCCGTCTTCTCGGCCAGCGCGGCATCGAAATCCCAGATCGCGACCTTGGCGCCGGAGGCGACGAAGCGCTCGGTGATGGCGCGGCCAAAACCCTGCGCGCCGCCGGTGACGACAGCGACGCGGCCGTTGAGATCGATCTTGTTCATGCCGGGGCCTTTGGCGTCAGAGCATGTAGCCGCCGTCGACGACGAGGTCGACGCCGGTGGTGAACGCGCTCTCATCGCTGCCGAGATAGACCGCCATGTTGGCGATTTCGTCGGCGGTGCCGAGCCGGCCCATCTTCTGGCGGGAGACGAACATCTCCTTGCCCTGCGGCCCCTGGGCTGCGGCGCGATCGAGCATCGAGGGGGTCTCGACCGTGCCGGGGCAGATCGAGTTGCAGCGGATGCCCTTGGTGATGAAGTCGAGCGCGACGGCGCGGGTCAGCAGCGACACCGCGGCCTTCGAGGAGCTGTAGACGTAGCGGTTGGCCGGCGGCCGCAGCGCCGCGCAGGACGAGATATTGACGATGCTGCCGCCACCGCCCGCGAGCATGTCGGGCAGGAATGCCCTGATGGTCCGGTGCATCGACTTGACGTTGAGGTCGAACGAGAAATCGAAATCCTCTTCCGAGCACTCCAGGATGGTGCCGTGATGCACGAAGCCGGCCGCGTTGAGCAGGATGTCGATCTTGCCGATGCGCTTGGCGAAGGCGTTGACGTCGGCGGTGTTGCGCACGTCGAGCTTTGCGACCTCGGCGATGCCTTCCTTGGTCAGGCCCGCGATGCCGGCTTCGTTGATGTCGGTGGCGATGACGGTTGCACCTTCACGCGCGAATGCGAGAGCGCATGCGCGCCCGATGCCTGCGGCTGCAGCCGTGATGACGGCGCGCTTACCCTTGAGGCGGTCTGCCATGTTCTTGTTCTCCCTTTGAATTGGTCATTCCGGGGCGCGCCTCTTGGCGCGAGCCCGGAATCCATTGTGCTGCAATGTCTGTGGCCTGATGGATTCCGGGCTCGCGACGACGTCGCGCCCCAGAATGACAGGTGCTAGTGATTATCCCGCGCCACACCAAAGGTGCCGGCGACGTTCTGGTAGCGCGTGGCGAGCTCCATGCAGGCGCCGGTCGACTGCTGACCGACGGTGTTGCGATAGATCTCCTGCCAGGGCGTCTGGTTCGGCGGATGCTTGAAGCCGCCATTGGCCTTCAGCTCGGCATGACGCTTCTTCACCTCGTCGTCCGAGATCAGGATGTTGGCGCTGCCCTTGTTGAGGTCCACGCGCACCTTGTCGCCGTTCCTGAGGATCGCGAGCCCGCCATTGGCGGCGGCTTCCGGCGAGGCGTTCAGGATCGACGGCGAGCCCGACGTGCCGGACTGGCGGCCGTCG
Organism: Bradyrhizobium sp. AZCC 2230; assembly: GCF_036924495.1. Taxonomy (NCBI): domain Bacteria; kingdom Pseudomonadati; phylum Pseudomonadota; class Alphaproteobacteria; order Hyphomicrobiales; family Nitrobacteraceae; genus Bradyrhizobium; species Bradyrhizobium sp. AZCC 2230. Next base: position 353,798 of record NZ_JAZHRS010000001.1, read on the forward strand.
CCGATGCAGGGCAGGGACAGGATGCCGCGTTTGATCAGGGCCGTCGGCGGCTGCATGTTCACGACCTCGGCGCCGCCGGGATAGCCGATCGGGCCGGTGCCGCGGATGAACAGCACGCAGTGCTCGTCGATGTCGAGCGAAGCATCGTCGATCCGCGCATGGTAATCCTCCGGGCCCTCGAACACGATGGCGCGGCCCTCGAAGGCGTTGAGGTCCTTCGGGTTGCTCAGGTAGCGGTCGCGGAATTCCTTGGAGATCACGGAGGTCTTCATGATCGCCGAGTCGAACAGATTGCCCTTCAGCACCAGGAAGCCGGCGTCCTTCACCAGCGGCTTGTCGTAAGCCCGGATCACGTCGTTGTCGGGCGCGGGCGCATCCTTGCAGTTCTCGCCGATGCCGCGGCCGTTCACCGTGACAGCGTCCTCATGGATGCGCTTGTGCTTCATCAATTCGCGCACCACGGCCGGCACGCCGCCGGCGCGGTGGAATTCCTCGCCGAGATAGAAGCCGGCCGGCTGCATGTTCACCAGCAGCGGCACATCGTGGCCGAATTTCTGCCAGTCGTCGATCGACAGCTCCACGCCGATATGGCGGGCCAGCGCGTTGATGTGGATCGGCGCGTTGGTCGAGCCGCCGATCGCCGAATTGATGACGATGCAGTTCTCGAACGCCTTGCGGGTCAGGATGTCCGACGGCTTGAGGTCTTCCCAGACCATCTCGACGGCGCGTTTTCCGGTCTCGTAGGCGATCTGGCCGCGCTCGCGGTAGGGGGCGGGGATGGCCGCGCAGCCCGGCAGCGAGAAGCCGAGCGCTTCGGCAAGCCCGTTCATGGTCGACGCCGTGCCCATGGTGTTGCAATGGCCGACCGAGGGCGCCGAGGACGCTACGATCTCCATGAACTCGTCATAGTCGATCTCGCCCGCGGCGAGCCGCTCGCGCGACTTCCAGACGATGGTGCCGGAGCCGGTACGCTCGCCATTGTGCCAGCCATTGAGCATCGGTCCGCCCGACAGCACGATCGCGGGCAGGTTCACTGTCGCCGCCGCCATCATGCAGGCCGGGGTGGTCTTGTCGCAGCCGGTGGTCAGCACCACGCCGTCGAGCGGATAGCCGTAGAGAATCTCGACCAAGCCGAGATAAGCGAGGTTGCGGTCGAGCGCCGCGGTCGGGCGCTTGCCGGTCTCCTGGATCGGGTGGGTCGGGAATTCCATCGCAATGCCGCCGGCCTCGCGGATGCCTTCGCGAACGCGGTGGGCGAGCTCGATGTGGTGGCGGTTGCAGGGCGAGAGGTCGTTGCCGGTTTGCGCAATGCCGATGATCGGCTTGCCGGACTGCAGCTCGGCACGGGTAAGGCCGAAATTCAAATAGCGCTCCAGATAGAGCGCGGTCATCCCCGGATTGTGCGGGTTGTTGAACCATTCCTGCGAGCGAAGGTGGCGGCGGGTGCCGTTACCGGCGGGCGCATGCCCATTGGTTGGCTTTTTTGTCATTGGATTCTCCTTCAATGCAAACGCACGGGCCGACATCCGGGATGCCGATCGGTGCGATGCCCGGCAGCGCGAGCATGTAACAACGGCCCGCCTGCTGGCGAACGTTTCCTCATGGCAGCGATACTAATCATGGGTCGTTGGTAACGCTATCATTTTGTACGGCTGGCGCCCATTCCGGCGCGCGCGGGCTGGCTGCCGGCCGCTGCGTCTGCGAACTCTGCCGCTCGATCACGGTAAAGCCGAGATCGAGCACGGGCTCTTCGGGACGCTTGCCCTCGATTGCCTCGATCAGCATCGCGGCAGCAGCGCTGCCCATTTCGTAACGGTTGGTCCGCACGCTCGTCAGCGTCGGCACCGAGGAGGCCATGAATTCGAGGTCGTTGAAGCCGACGATCGCGATTTGCTCGGGGACCGCGATCTCCCGGCGCCGGCATTCGAACAGAACGCCGAGCGCGAGGTCGTCATTGGCGCAGAACACCGAGTCGATGCCGGACTCGCGCCCAAGCAGATCGGCGAACAGTGCGCCGCCGAGCGTCACCGAGGTTGGCGTCGCCGTCGTCACGATCAGTCTTTGGTCGAACAGCCCAGCGTCCTTCATGGCCGCGACATAGCCGTCGAGCCGGCGCTGCACCCGCGGGTCCATGCGTGCGCCGACGAAGCCGATCTTGCGGTGGCCCTGCGCGAACAAATGAGCAATCGCCGCACGCGCTGCATCATAATGGGAAAAGCCGATCATCATGTCGACCGGGTTGGGCCCGATCTCCATGATCTGCACGATCGGGCAGTCGGCCGCCTCCAGCATCGCGCGCGATTCCGTGGTCTGGTCGATGCCTGTGACGATCAGTCCCGCCGGCTTCTGCGCCAGAAAGATGCGCAGCAGCTTCTCCTCCTGGAGAATGGAGTAGCGTGTGTTGGACAACTGGATCGAGTAAGGGCTGCTCTCGAAGGCGTCATAGATGCCGCGCAGCACGTCGGAGAACACATTGTTGGTCAATGACGGAATCAAGACACCGATCACCTCGGTGCGCTGCGAGGCCAGCGCGCGTGCCGCAAGGTTAGGCACATAGCCGAGCTCCTGGGCCGCGCTTTCGACCCGCGTCCGCTTGGCGACCGACAGCGCCTCGGGATTGCGGAAGAAGCGGGACGCCGTAATCGGGCTGACGCCGGCGAGCTCGGCGACTTCCGCCAACCGAATCTTGCCGGACTTGGTGCGCTTTCGACCCATTTGTTGCTCTTAACACAGCCACTCCCGCAAACAAAGGATCGTTGACAGCGCTACCAGCAACGACTAACCAAAGACAAATTGCCAAAGCCGCACAAACTGCCGACAATGTCGCCTGTTAAGAGGGGCTTCGGGTCGGCGAAGTTCAGAAAAAACAAGACGGTGGCGGCGCCACGATTGCGTCGTCTCAGTCGGAGGAGGGAGCTAGATGTCGTCTGTGCAAATCCGCGACGTGCGGAAATCGTTCGGCAATTTTGAAGTCCTGCACGGCGTCTCGATTCCGATCGAGGATGGCCAGTTCGTCGTCCTGGTTGGCCCCTCCGGCTGCGGCAAGTCGACGCTTCTGCGCATGCTCGCAGGCCTCGAGAACATCACCTCCGGCACGATTTCGATCGGCGACCGCGTCGTCAACAATATCCAGCCGAAGGAGCGGGATATTGCGATGGTGTTCCAGAACTACGCGCTCTACCCGCACATGACGGTCGGCGAAAACATGGGCTTCTCGCTGAAGCTGCGCAACGCCGGCTCCGACGAGATCAACAAGCGCGTCAAGCGCGCCGCCGAAATTCTGGCGCTGACGCCGTTGCTCGAGCGCTACCCGCGCCAACTCTCCGGTGGCCAGCGCCAGCGCGTCGCCATGGGCCGCGCCATCGTGCGCGATCCCCAGGTGTTCCTGTTCGACGAGCCCTTGTCGAACCTCGACGCCAAGCTGCGCGTCGCCATGCGCACCGAGATCAAGGAGCTGCACCAGCGGCTCAAGACCACAACCGTCTACGTTACCCACGACCAGATCGAGGCCATGACCATGGCCGACAAGATCGTCGTGATGCATGACGGCATCGTCGAGCAGATGGGCACGCCGCTCGAGCTCTATGACAAGCCGGAAAACCAGTTCGTCGCCGGCTTCATCGGCTCGCCTGCCATGAACTTCCTGAAGGGGCATGTCCGCGTCAACGGCGTTGCGACCTTCGAGGGACCGAACGGCGTCAAGCTGCCGCTCAAGAACGCGCCGGCAAACTCGGATGGCAAGCCCGTGGTCTATGGCGTCCGTCCCGAGCATTTCACCATTGCCGACGACGGTGCCGACGCCGAGATCGTCGTGGTCGAGCCGACCGGCTCGGAGACGCAGGTGTTTGCGAAGGTCGGTGGCGAGCAGGTCGTCGCGGTCTTCCGCGAGCGTCACACGTTCAAGCCGGGCGACAAGGTCAAGCTGAAGCCTGACCCGTCACTGGTTCATTTATTTGACGAGGCGACGGGTAAACGCATGTAGTGGCGTTTCGTGACGTAAGACGACCAATTACAAAGATAAAAAATCAGGGAGAGTACGATGAGCCATTTCGACAGGCGTAGTGTGCTTAAAGCCAGCCTGGGCGGCGCAGCTTTGCTCGCCGGCCCGGGGATCGTCCCGGTGCGTGCTGCGGAGTGGACCAACACACCGGAGCCGAATGCCTCCATTCGCGTGCTGCGCTGGAAGCAGTTCATCCAGGCCGAGTTCGACAAGTTCGCCGAGCAGACCAAGAAGTTCTCCGAGAAGACCGGCGTCAAGGTGAAGCTCGAGGCCGAGAGCTGGGAAGACATCCGGCCGAAGGCCGCGGTCGCCGCCAATGTCGGTGCGGGTCCGGACCTCATCGTCGGCACGCTCGACGATCCCTTCAAATTCCCGGAAAAGCTGATCGACGTGACCGACGTCGCCGACTATCTCGGCAAGCAGTATGGCGGCTGGTATCCGGTCGCCGAGCGCTACGGCAAGAAGGGCAACAACTGGATCGCCATTCCGCAGGGCGCGACCGGCGGCTGCCTCAACTACCGCATCAGCCACGTGAAGGCCGCGGGCTTCGACGAATTCCCCAAGGACACCGACGGCTTCCTCAAGCTGTGCCAGGCCCTGAAGAAGAACAACACGCCGGCCGGCTTTGCGCTCGGCCATGCCACGGGCGATGCCAACGGCTGGTGCCAGTGGGCGCTGTGGGCGTTCGGCGGCAAGGTCGTCAATGACAAGAACGAGGTCGTGATCGACTCGCCGGAGACGATCGCCGCGCTCGAATACGTCAAGCAACTCTATGCGACGTTCATTCCGGGCGTGCTGTCGTGGAACGACTCGAACAACAACAAGGCGTTCCTGAACGGCGAACTCAGCCTGACCCTGAACGGCATCTCGATCTGGACTGTCGGCAAGAACTCCACCGATCCCAAGCAACAGGAGATCGCCAAGGACATGAACCACGCGCCGATGCCCATCGGTCCCGTGGGCGTGTCGACCGAACAGCAGAACGTCCTGGTCTATTACGGCTACAAGCACTCGAAGTATCCGAAGGCGGTCAAGGAATACATCAAGTTCATGATGGACAAGGAGAACTACGACGCGTGGGAGGTCGCCTCCAACGGCTACGTCTCGCCGCCGCTCCCGGCCTACAACGACAACCCGGTCTGGACCTCCGATCCCAAGATCACGCCGTATCGCGACTGCCTCAAGCGCTGCCGCGACAACGGCTATGCTGGCGATCTCGGCTACGCCTCGGCCGCCGTCATGGGCGACTTCGTCGTGGTCGACATGTTCGCGGAAGCCGCCTCCGGGCAGGCCACGCCGAAGGAAGCCGCGGCCCGCGCCGCAGAGCGCGCCAAGCGCTACTACCAGGTCTGATCAGCCACAAGCGGCGGCGTCCGGTTTGCTGGGCGCCGCCGTTGTCGTTCTTTGAGGGGAATCCGACATGGCCGTTATCGCCGAGCCCGTCGCTGCGGAGGTCAAGCGCAGCAGCTTGTGGAGCAGGGCGTTCGAAAGCCGAAATTTTCTCGGCGCCATGTTCATGGTGCCGGCGATCGCCATCCTGATCCTGTTTCTGGCTTATCCACTGTTGCTGGGCTTGTGGCTCGGCATGACCGATACCAAGATCGGGGGCGTCGGCCGTTACATCGGCTTCGCAAACTTCGTCTCGCTGGCGAAGGACTCCGTGTTCTGGCTGTCGGTGTTCAACACCATTTTCTACACGGTGGCCGCCAGCGTCGTGAAATTTGCGATCGGTCTTTACCTGGCGCTGCTGCTCAATGAGCGGCTGCCGTTCAAGTCGATGATCCGGGCGATCGTGCTGTTGCCCTTCGTGGTGCCGACCGTGCTGTCGGCGATCGCATTCTGGTGGATCTATGACAGCCAGTTCTCGATCATCTCGTGGGTGCTGATCAAGGCCGGCCTGATCACGCGCTACATCGACTTCCTCGGCGATCCCTGGAACGCGCGCTGGTCGGTGGTCGTCGCCAACATCTGGCGCGGCGTGCCCTTCGTCGCGATCACGCTGCTCGCGGGATTGCAGACCATCTCGCCCTCGCTCTACGAGGCCGCCAATCTCGACGGCGCCACCAATCTGCAGCGCTTCCGCCACATCACGCTGCCGATGCTGTCGCCGATCATCGCTGTCGTGATGACGTTCTCGGTGCTGATGACCTTCACCGACTTCCAGCTGATCTACACGATCACGCGCGGCGGCCCGATCAACGCGACGCATCTGATGGCGACACTGTCGTTCCAGCGCGCGATCACCGGCGGCAATCTCGGCGAGGGCGCGGCGATCTCGAACGCGATGATCCCGTTCCTGGTCGCGGCGATCCTGTTGAGCTTCTTTGGGCTTCAGCGCTCCCGCTGGCAGCAGGGCGGAAGGGACTGATCATGAGCACCGCGGACGACCAAACCGTCGGAATGGACTACCTGGAAAGTTTTCCGCGGAAGTTTCTCCGCGTCTACCTTCCGCTCGGCCTGATCATGGTCTTCCTGTTGTTCCCGTTCTATTGGATGACGGTCGCGACCTTCAAGCCGGACGCGGAAATGTACGACTACGAGAAGTACAATCCGTTCTGGATCGTGCATCCGACGTTCGAGCACATCACAAAACTGTTCTTCGAGACCGATTATCCGCTGTGGATGTGGAACACCGTCATCGTCTCGGTGTCCTCGACCTTCATTTCGCTGTTCGCCAGCGTCTGCGCGGCCTATGCGATCGAACGTCTGCGCTACAAGGGCTCGCGCTATGTCGGCCTTGCGATCTTCCTCGGTTATCTCGTCCCGCCCTCGATCCTGTTCATTCCGCTGGCGGCGATCGTGTTCCAGCTCGGCCTGTTCGACGGCAATCTGGCGCTGATCCTGACCTATCCGACCTTCCTGATCCCGTTCTGCACCTGGCTCCTGATGGGCTATTTCCGCACGATTCCTTACGAGCTTGAGGAATGCGCGCTGATCGACGGGGCGACGCGACTCCAGATCCTGACCAAGATCACGCTGCCGCTGTCGCTGCCGGGGGTGATCTCGGCGGGCATCTTCGCCTTCACGTTGTCCTGGAACGAGTTCATCTACGCGCTGACCTTCATCTCCTCGTCGGAAAACAAGACGATTCCGGTCGGCGCCATCACCGAGCTCGTCAATGGCGACGTCTACCATTGGGGCGCCCTGATGGCGGCGGCCCTGACCGGCTCGGTCCCCGTAGTTATCCTTTATTCCTTCTTCGTAGAGTACTATGTGTCGGCGATGACCGGCGCCGTGAAGGAATGATCGCGGGCCTGCCTGAGAACGCGCCAGACCTTTCAAGAGCGGCGCGTTCCGGCCAATAAGAAGGAGTAGGCTCTTGCACATTCTGGTTCTGGGCGCTGCCGGCATGGTCGGCCGCAAATTGTGTGAACGTCTCTTGCGCGACGGCCGGCTCGGCAAGAGCGACATCACCAAGCTGACCATGCATGACGTGGTCGAGCCCAGGAAGCCGGAGAAGGCCGGTTTCCCCGTCGAGACCGTCTCGGGCGATTTCGCCGTTCCGGGGGCTGCCGAAAAGCTGATCGCCGGCCGCCCCGACGTGATCTTCCATCTTGCTGCGATCGTCTCGGGCGAGGCCGAGCTCGATTTCGACAAGGGCTACCGCATCAATCTCGACGGCACGCGGATGCTGCTTGACGCCGTCAGGCTCGTCGGCGGCGGCTACAAGCCGCGCGTGGTGTTCACATCATCGATTGCGGTGTTCGGCGCGCCGTTCCCGGATGCGATCGGTGACGAGTTCTTCCACACGCCGCTGCTCAGCTACGGCACCCAGAAGGCGATCGGCGAGCTGCTGCTGGCGGATTATTCGCGCCGCGGCTTCCTCGACGGCATCGGCATCCGCCTGCCGACCATCTGCATCCGTCCCGGCCTGCCCAACAAAGCGGCATCGGGCTTCTTCTCCAACATCCTGCGCGAGCCGCTGGCCGGCAAGGACGTGGTCCTGCCGGTGTCCGAGGAGGTTCGCCACTGGCACGCCACGCCGCGCTCCGCGGTCGGCTTCCTGCTCCATGCCGGCACCATGGACCTCGCAACCGTCGGCCCGCGCCGCAACCTGACCATGCCGGGCCTGTCGGCCACGGTCGGAGAGCAGATCGCGGCGCTGAAGCGGGTCGCCGGCGACAAGGTCGCGGCCCGCATCAAGCGGGAGCCGGATCCCTTCATCATCGGCATCGTCGGCGGCTGGCCTCGCAATTTCAATGCGAAGCGGTCGCTCGAGCTCGGCTTCACGACCGCCGAGAAGACGTTTGACGATATCATCCGCATTCACATCGAAGACGAGCTCGGCGGCAATTTCGTCGCCTGATCGTTAGAGATGAACAGCGTGGATATGACGATGGCGAGCGTTGCTTGCATCGGTGAATGCATGGTCGAGCTCCGGCAGGCCCAGGGTGGACAATCCACCGGCCAGTCTGCCGGGCAGGGCGGTGGCCTGTTCTCGCGCGGCTTCGGTGGCGACACCCTCAACACGGCGGTGTATCTGGCGCGGCTCGAGGTCAAGGTCGACTATCTCACAGCGCTCGGCGACGACGGCATGAGCGAGGAGATGGTCGCGGCCTGGAATGCCGAGGGCGTCGGCACGCGGCGCGTGGTGCGGCTGCCGGGCAAGCTCCCCGGCCTCTACATGATCCAGCTCGATGCCAACGGCGAGCGCCAGTTCTTCCACTGGCGCGACAGTGCGGCCGCGCGCCAGCTGATGAGCCTGCCGGAGACCGACGAGCTGCTCAACTCGCTGATGAGCTACGACATCATCTATCTCTCCGCGATCACGCTCTCGATCTACGACGCGGCCGGTCGTGATCGCCTGTTCGCGGCGATCAAGCGCGCCCGGCTGCTCGGCACCCGCTTCGTGTTCGACACCAACTTTCGCGCACGCGGCTGGCCGGATCGCGACGTCGCGCGCGAGGTCTTTGCCGCAGCCTTTGCAGTCGCCGACATCGTGCTGACCTCGACCGAGGATCTGCTCGCGCTCTATCCCGGCGAGAGCTCCGAGCAGCTGATGGCGCGCATCCCCACGCCCGAGTTGGTGTTCCGCCTCGCCGAGCCCGTCAGCCTCTTGCGCTTCCCTGGCGGCACGAGTGAAGTCCGCGCCGAACCAATGACCAAGCCGGTCGTTGACACCACGGCGGCCGGCGACAGCTTTGCCGCGGCCTATATCGCGGCCCGGCTCGGCGGTTCCGATTCCGTTGAGGCTGCCCATGCCGGGCATCGCCTCGCCAGCCTCGTGATCTGCTATCCCGGTGCCATCATTCCGGGCTATGCCATGCCGCCGAAGAAACGGCACCGGCCGGCGACCACGCGTCAAGCGACCAAGTGAAAAGCGACCAAGTGAAACGAAAGCCAAGATGACCACGACTGCCCAACAGAACCACCTCGTCGCGCTGTTCAAGGCCGCGACCGTCATTCCCGTCCTCACCATCGAGCGTATCCAGGATGCCGTGCCACTGGCGAAAGCGCTGGTTGCCGGCGGCGTCCGCACGCTGGAGGTGACCATGCGCACCCCCGTTGCGATCGAGGCGGCGAGGGCGATGATGGCCGAGGTCCCCGAGGCGGTCGTCGGCATCGGCACGATTCTCAATCCGGCCGACTTCACCCGTGTCGAGAAGCTCGGCGTCGCGTTCGGCATCAGCCCGGGCCTGACTCCGGATCTCCTCAAGGCAGCCGCGCACAGCTCATTGCCCTTTGCGCCGGGCATTGCCACGGCGTCCGAACTGATGATGGCGCTGTCCTACGGCTTCGACGTCGCAAAATTCTTCCCGGCCGAGCAGGCCGGCGGCATCAAGGGGCTGCGCGCGCTGGGCGGGCCGTTCCCGAACGTGCGGTTCTGCCCGACCGGCGGGGTGGGCGAGGCCAATGCGGCGACCTGGCTCGCCGAGCCCAATGTGGTCGCGGTCGGCGGTTCCTGGCTGTGCCCGATGGCGGAGATCAGGGCCGGGAACTGGGCCGGCATAACTGCCATCTGCCAGCGCACCCTCCAGGCCCTTAAACCCGCGTGAAGTCTTGCCATCCCTGGGCTAAGACTTAGGTCAGCAAGAGACCGCCAGGGAGAAAAGACCATGACCGCCAGCATCGTCGGATGGGCGCATACGCCGTTCGGCAAGTTCGACACCGAAACCGTCGAGAGCCTCGTCACCCGCGTCGCCAATGAGGCGATGGCCGATGCCGGCATCTCGGCCTCCGACGTCGACGAAATCGTGCTCGGCCATTTCAACGCCGGCTTCTCGGCGCAGGATTTTACCGCCTCGCTGGTGCTCCAGGCCGATCCAAAACTGCGCTTCAAGCCGGCGACCCGCGTCGAGAACGCCTGCGCCACGGGCTCTGCCGCGGTGCACCAAGGCCTGCGCGCGATCGCCGCAGGGGCGGCTAGAATCGTGCTCGTCGTCGGCGTCGAGCAGATGACGCGCACGCCGGGTCCGGAGATCGGCAAGAACCTGCTCAAGGCGTCCTATCTGCCTGAGGACGGCGACACCGTCGGTGGCTTCGCCGGCGTATTCGGCAAGATCGCCAGCTCCTATTTCCAGAAGTACGGCGACCAGTCCGATGCGCTGGCGCTGATCGCGGCCAAGAACCACAAGAACGGCGTCGCCAATCCCTTCGCCCAGATGCGCAAGGATTTTGGCTTCGACTTCTGCCGCGCCGAGAGTGAGAAGAACCCGTATGTGGCGGGTCCCCTGAAGCGCACCGACTGCTCGCTGGTCTCCGACGGCGCGGCTGCGCTGGTGCTGGCCGATGCCGAGACCGCCAAGGGCATGGGCAAGTCGATCGGCTTCCGCGCCACCGCGCATGCGCAGGATTTTCTGCCGATGTCCAAGCGCGACATCCTTCAGTTCGAGGGCTGCACCATCGCCTGGCAGCGCGCGCTGGAGCAGGCCGGCGTGACGCTGTCCGATCTCTCCTTCGTCGAGACCCATGACTGCTTCACCGTCGCCGAGCTGATCGAGTACGAAGCGATGGGCCTGACGCCGAGGGGGCAGGGCGCCCGCGCCATCAAGGAGGGCTGGACGCTCAAGGACGGCAAGCTGCCGGTCAATCCGTCCGGCGGGTTGAAGTCCAAGGGCCATCCGATCGGCGCCACCGGCGTCTCCATGCACGTGATGACCGCGATGCAGCTCGCAGGCCAGGCGCCCGAGGGCATGCAGCTCAAGAACGCAAAGCTCGGCGGCATCTTCAACATGGGCGGCGCCGCGGTGGCCAACTACGTTTCCGTGCTAGAGCCGTTGAAGTAGGTCTCGTAGGGTGGGCAAAGGCGCCATGCGCCGTGCCCACCTTTTTCTTGCGCTAGATCATGGTGGGCACGCTTCGCTTTGCCCACCCTACCGCTCCTGATTGATTTGCAGGGATTGCATCATGAGCAATAGCTACGAAGATTCACTTTCTATCGACGCCCTCAACGATCGCATCGCGATCCTCGAGGACAATATTCGCCAGCTGATCGAGCAGGCCGCGGCCGCCTCGGGCGAGCAGAACGAGTCGCGCATCGCCGACCGCATCAACCAGCAAAACGACGAGCTCGACCGTCTCATCAAGATCCGCGAATCCCGCCAGAAGAAATAGCCGGCGCCGCATCGCGCATGCGGCCATACCCCGACCGCCCTTGCGCGCGCGGTGCCACTGCCCTTAGCTGGACCGAATTCGCGGGGCCGCTTCGAGCGCCCGCGCAATCGGGAGCGAACGAATGGGGCCGCTGAAGGGCATCAAGGTCGTCGACATGACCACCGTGCTGATGGGTCCTTATGCGACCCAGATGCTCGGCGATTACGGTGCCGACGTGATCAAGGTGGAATCGCTCGACGGTGACGTCACCCGCCTGATCGGCCCGATGCGGCACACCGGCATGGGCCCGGTGTTCCTCAACACCAACCGCAGCAAGCGCTCGATCTGTCTCGACCTGAAGAAGCCTAAGGGACGCGAGGCCGTGCTGCGGCTGCTCAGGGATGCCGACGTTCTCGTCTACAACGTCCGCCCGCAGGCGATGGCGCGGCTTCAGCTTGGTTATGACGTCGTCTCCGCAATCAATCCGCGTCTGGTCTATGCCGGCGTGTTCGGCTTTGGTCAGGATGGGCCCTATGCCGCAAAACCCGCCTATGACGATCTGATCCAGGGCGCCACCGCGCTGCCGGCGCTGATGGCGCAGACCGGCGACGGCGTGCCGCGCTATGTGCCGAACGCGCTGGTCGACCGCATCGTCGGCCTCACCGCCGTCGGCGCGATCTGCGCCAGCCTCGTGCACCGCGACCGCACCGGCCGCGGCCAGCGCGTCGACATCCCGATGTTCGAGACCATGGCCGGCTTCGTCATGGGCGATCATATGGGCGGGCTCACCTACGAGCCGCCGCTCGACAAGGGCGGCTATGCCCGCCACCTCTCGCGCGACCGCAGGCCTTACAAGACTTCCGACGGCTATCTCAGCGTCATCGTCTACAACGACAAGCAGTGGGAGAATTTCTTCAAGGCGACGGGACGCGACGACCTGCGCGCCGATCCGAAGTTCGCGACCTTCGCCGGCCGCGCCGCCAATATCGACGTCGTCTACGCCGAGCTCGCCCGCATCTTCGAGACGCGCACCACGGCCGCGTGGATCGAGCTGCTGACCAAGGCCGACGTGCCCGTGATGCCGATGCATGACCTCGCATCGATCCTGCATGACGAGCATCTGGAGGCGACTGGCTTCTTCCCGGTTGTGAACCATCCGACCGAAGGCCCGATCCGCAGCATGAAGGTGACGGCGACCTGGTCGGAGACCGAGGCCGAGCCGGTGCGACTGGCGCCACGCCTGAACGAGCACGGCGCGGAGATCTTGCGCGAGATCGGCTACTCCACTGATGAGATCGCCGCCATGGTCCGCGATGGCATCACGCGCTCAGCGCCGGAGTAGGGAGGAACGATGATGCGCACAGCTCTCTCATCCGTCATTCCGGGGCGCGACGAAGTCGCGAGCCCGGAATCCATTCATCCTCCGCACGTGCCGCACGATGGATTCCGGGCTCGGCCCTTCGGGCCGCCCCGGAATGACAGCGGAGAGATTGCATCATGAGCTTCATCACCGGCGTCGGCCTCACGCCTTACGGCAAGCACGAAGGCTCGTCCTCGCTCGACCTGATGAGCAAGGCGGCGCAAGCCGCGCTCGACGATGCCGGGCTCAAGCGCGCCGACATCGACGGCATCCTCTGCGGCTATTCCACCATCTCGCCGCACATCATGCTGGCGACCGTGTTCGCCGAGCATTTTGGCATCCGCCCGAGCTACGCCCACGCCGTTCAGGTCGGAGGCGCCACGGGCCTCGCGATGACCATGCTCGCGCATCACATCGTGGAAGCCGGCGTTGCGCGCAACGTGCTTGTCGTCGCCGGCGAGAACCGCCTGACCGGGCAGAGCCGCGATGCCTCGATCCAGGCGCTGGCGCAGGTCGGCCATCCCGACTACGAGGTGCCGCTCGGCCCGACCATTCCCGCCTATTACGGTCTCGTCGCCAGCCGCTACATGCACGAATACGGTGTGACCGAAGAGGATCTCGCCGAATTCGCCGTGCTGATGCGCGCCCACGCCTGCACGCACCCCGGCGCGCAATTCCACGATCCCATCACGGTCGCCGACGTCATCGCCTCGAAGCCGGTCGCGATGCCGTTGAAACTGCTGGACTGCTGCCCGGTGTCTGACGGCGGTGCGGCCTTCGTCATCAGCCGCGAGCGGACCGGAGAGGCGGGCGTGCGCATCCGCGGCTGTGCCCAGGCGCATACCCATCAACACGTCACAGCTGCGCCCGGCTTGAGTGAACTCGGCGCCGAGATCTCGATTGCGTGCGCCAAGGAGGCCACCGGCCTTGCGATCTCCGATGTGCGCTACGCCGCGATCTACGACAGCTTCACCATCACGCTCGCGATGCTGCTGGAAGACCTTGGCCTTGCCGGTCGCGGCGAGGCGGCTGCGCGCGCGCGCTCCGGCTATTTCAGCCGTGACGGCGCGATGCCGCTCAACACTCATGGCGGCCTCCTGAGTTACGGCCATTGCGGCGTTGGCGGCGCCATGGCGCATCTGGTCGAGGCGCATATGCAGATGACGGGGCGCGCGGCTCACCGCCAGGTGCGCGACGCCTCGATTGCGCTGCTGCACGGCGACGGCGGCGTGCTGTCGTCCCATGTCAGCATGTTTCTGGAGCAGGTGCGATGAGCGAGCGTCTAGCGGACTGGACCAAGGGCGAAGAGGCGATCACGTACCAGACCTGCGCCTCATGCGGCCATGTGCAGTATTTTCATCGCGCCTTCTGCGCCGCGTGCGGAACCGCCGATCCGCGCGAGGCGCGCGCCAGCGGCAAGGGCAGGGTCTATGCGACCTCGCTGGTTTGCCGCGCCGCGACGCCCGAGACGCGCGCCCACGTGCCCTACAACATCCTGCTGGTCGATTGCGCCGAGGGATTTCGCATGATGGCCCATGGCGAGAATGATCTTGCCATTGGCGACGAGGTGACCGCGGGCTTCAAGCCGTTTGCCGGTAAGCTGGTCCCATTTTTTGCGAAGAAGACGTAGTGGGATTCCGTCATTCGGGGGCGGTCCAAGGGACCGAGCCTGGAACGGGTATTCTGGGCCTGGCCTGTGCGAGAGCCACCCCGGAATGACGAAAACTCTGAAAACTCTGAAACTCTAACTCAACGCCCGTAGAACAAGATGCTGGCGATGACGAGCATCGCCATCACCGCCAGCATGTGCGCGAGCGCTTCCGAGGCCGCCCCCTTGGTGGCTTCCTTCATGCCGTTTTCTCCCTAGACTTGGGCGTGACTCATCGTTGCGCGGTGAGCGCAAGACGGCCAATTATTTTACTCGGAACACCCCACTTCGAATATTCACCGCGATTGAGTCCCCACGCAGCGAATATCGACTGTACCAAGGTCGATCAGCAATGCGGCGGCATTTTGACTCGATGTTGTTGCTCCTGCGGTCGCACAGCGCAGAGTTTGCGGAAACCTTATTTGACCGCGACAAGTTTCATCGAGTCTTCTTGGCGGAACTCGTGGACGATTTGGGTGCGGCCATTGATTTGGCATTTGAAGCCACCATCAGCGCATCCCTGATATTGTTGAGGTGACGCGTCATCGCGTGGCTCGCCTTGCGTGGGTTCCTCGCCTGAACGGCTTCGAATATGGCTTCGTGATCCCTGACCCACATGGGACGATAGTCCTCCATCTGCATGTGGTTGTGAATCTCCTGCCAGATGCCGGACTCGGTCTGCGCGCGCCACAGCGAGTCGCAAATCGACACCAGCGTGCCGTTTCCCGTCGCTTCGGCCAGCACCACGTGGAAACGGTGGTCCGACGTGTCGGCCTCACGGCCCTGCGCGTGTTCCCAGCGCATCATGGCAAGCGCTTCGGCAAGCTGCGCGAAGCTCGTCTCCGACGCGCGCTGAGCGGCGATCGCCGCAATCTGCGGCTCGATCAGCTGGCGCGCCTCCAGATTCTCGAACGGCCCGAAGCCTTCGAGCGCATGCACATCCGGCGTTTCCTGCCGGCTGATCACGTAAACGCCGCTGTTGCTGCGGACCTTGAGCATCCCGGCCATCGCCAGCGACAGGATGGCCTCGCGCACGGTCGGCCGCGACACGCCGAAGGTTTTCGCGAGGTCGCGTTCAGCTGGCAGGCGCTGGCCGATCCGGTAGCTTGCCTGGACCATCGCAGTGATGCGCCGGGCGACGATCTCGAAGCTGCGTTCCGGCCTGGAGGGAGGATCTGGTAACATCACGATGCTCATCAGCTGTTTTTTTGAGTTTGACAAGCCGACGCGCCAAAGCCAAGGTGGTCTGACCAATTTGGACTGACCAATTTGGTCGACCGGGACCGGATAGGTGTCTTGGGCGGGAAGACGGAGCGTCTGCGCGTGTCCGACAGAAGACTGAATTCAGCCGAGGCGCGCGATATCGCGTTCCATCTGCACTCGCAGACCAACCCGCAGCGCCATGCAGAAATCGGACCGTTGATCATGGCGCGCGGCGAGGGCGTCCATGTCTATGACGCAAACGGCAAGCGTTATCTGGAAGCGATGGCCGGCCTGTGGTGCACCTCGCTCGGCTTTTCCGAGACGCGGCTCAAGGCGGCAGCGGCGGCGGCCTACGACAAGTTCGGCTTCTATCACAGCTTCAATCACAAGACGCCGGACAACACGATCGACCTTGCCGAGAAGCTGGTCGAAATCTCGCCGATCCCGGATGCGCAGGCCTATTTCGCCACGTCGGGTTCGGAAGCCACAGAGACCATGGTGAAGCTCGCCTGGGTCTATCACGCAGTCCGCGGCAAGCCTGGCAAGCGCAAGATCATCGCCCGCGACCGCGGTTTCCACGGCTCGACCATCGTCGCTGCGTCGATGTGCGGCTTGCCGCGCATGCACCGTGAATTCGGCCTTCCGCTCGACGGTTTCCTGCACACGCATTGCCCGGATGCCTATCGCGGCACCAGGCCGGGCGAGAACGAAGCGGCCTTCGTCGACCGGCTTGCAGCCGATCTCGAAGCGCTGATCATGGCCGAGGGGCCGGACACGATCGCCGGCTTCATCGCCGAGCCGATCAACGCCGGCGGCGGCATCGTCGTGCCGCCGAACGGTTATTTTGCCAAGGTTGAAGCGGTGCTGCGCCGTCACGACATCCTGGTGCTCGGCGACGAGGTCGTGTGCGGATTCGGCCGCACCGGCAATTGGTTCGGCTGCCAGACGGTCGGCATGAAGCCGGACATGGTGGCGCTCGCCAAGGGCATCACCTCGTCCTATTTCCCGATGTCGGCCGTATTGCTGGGACGTCCGATTCAGGACGCGCTCGCCGAGATGAACAAGGGCGGTGAGTTGTTCGGCCATGGCTTCACCAATTCCGGCCACCCGGTCGGCGCGGCCATCGCGCTCGAAACGCTGAAGATCTATCACGAGATGGATGTGGTGCCCCATGTCCGCCGCATGGGCGGCAGGCTCCGCGCCGGACTGGACCAGATTGCGCGGGACTCGCGCATCGTGGGCCAGGTGCGGGGCGAGGGGCTGATGATCGGCGTCGAACTGGTCGCCGATCCCGCGACGCGACAGGCCTTCGATCCGGCGCTGAAGGTCGGCGCAATGTTCGACGCATGCGCGATCGACAACGGCCTGATCATCCGCGCCATGGGCGACACGATCGGGTTCTGTCCACCGCTGATCATCGACGAAGCCGGGGTCGACGAGGCCCTCGATCTCTTCGCGCGAACCTTGTCCGGCGTCGAAGCCCGGCTCGCCGGGAACCGTCCATCCGCGTAACTCCTTGAGGAGACCATAACATGCGCCGTCGAGACCTGCTTCGTTCCACACTGGGCGCCGGTCTCGGCGCCGCCTTGGGATCGACTTTTCCGATGCCGCGGCTGGCCCGCGCACAGGGCGCGCGCGTGCTGCGCTTCGTGCCGCAGGCCGATGCGGCGATCCTCGATCCGATGATCACCACCGGCCTCGTCAATCGGAACCACGGCTTTCTGATCTGGGACACGCTCTACGGCGTGGACGAGAAATTCCAGGTCCAGCCGCAGATGGTCGCCGGCCATACCGTCGAGAACGACGGCAAGCTGTGGACGATGACCTTGCGGGACGGGCTGAAATTCCACGACGGCGAGCCCGTGCGCGGACGTGACGTGGTGGCAAGCCTGAAGCGCTGGGCCTCGCGCGATGCCTTCGGCAATTCACTCTTCACCCTGGTGGACGAACTCTCGGCGCCGGACGACAAGACCGTGCGCTGGCGTCTCAAATCGCCGTTCCCGATGCTGCCTGAATCGCTCGGCAAGGTCGGCGCCATCGTCGCCTTCATCATGCCGGAACGTCTGGCTCAGACGGACAGCGTCACGCCGGTCAAGGAATTGATCGGGTCCGGTCCGTTCAAATTCCAGGTTGACCAGCACGTGCCCGGCGCACGGCTGGTCTACACGCGCTTCGATGGTTACGTGCCGCGCCCACAGGGAACGCCGAGCCAGCTTGCCGGTCCGAAGATCGCCAATTTCGACAGGGTGGAGTGGCAGGTCATCCCGGATCCGGCGACCGCGGCGGCCGCGCTTCAGCAAGGTGAGATCGACTGGTGGGATCAGCCCATCGTCGATTTGCTGCCGACGCTGAAGGCCAACAAGATGCTCAATGTCGAACTGCTCGACCCGATCGGCAATGTCGGCGTGCTGCGCTTCAACCATACCCAGCCGCCGTTCGACAATCCGGCGATCCGCCGGGCCGTGCTCTCCGCCATCAACCAGAAGGACTTCATGTCCGCGATCGCGGGCGAGGACACCAATCTCTGGCGCGACAAGGTCGGCTACTTCGCACCCGGCGGCAACATGGCCAACGATGCCGGCATGGACGCGCTCACCGGCCCGCGGGATATCACGGCTGCGGCCAAGGCGATCAAGGATGCCGGCTACAAGGGCGAGAAAGTGGTCCTGATCGCGCCGGGCGATTTCCCCGTCATTGGCCAGATGAGCGAGGTGACCGCCGATCTGTTCCGCAAGCTCGGCTTCAATCTCGACTATGCCGTCATGGATTGGGGCTCGATGCTGCGGCGGATGGCCAATCGCGAGACGCCGGACAAGGGCGGCTACAGCGCCTTCTGCACCTATTCCGCCGGCGTGACGCAACTCAATCCATCCGCGCACAACTTCATTCGTGGCAGCGGCGACAAGGCGACCTTCGGCTGGGCGAAGAGCGAGAGGCTGGAGCAGTTGCGCGATGCCTGGTTTGCCGCGCCCGATGCCGCGGCGCAGGCCAGCATTGGCGTCGAGATGCAGAAGCAGTGCTTCATCGACGTTCCCTACGTGCCGCTGGGTGTGTTTTATCAGCCGACGGCCTACAGGAAGAACCTGACGGGCATGCTCAAGGGCCTGCCATTGTTCTGGAACGTGCGCCGCGCCTGAAGGGGATTTTCGATGCTTGCGATCACCGGCTACGCGGACCGCTGGAGCGTGCGCCAGGGCGGCGACATCAAGTTCATGATCGCCGTCAAAGGCGGCGGCCGTTATTCGGCGCGGATCGCCCGCGTGATCTGCGGTGATCCGAACCCGAAAGGACCCGGCTATCGCGAGATTCCGGTCAAATGGGATCTCGAGGGCCAGCACGACGGCATCGAGCAGACCATCGCGAAGGGATCGTGGGTCGACATTCCCGCGCTGGCGCTGCCGGGCGGCCCGGTCGGCTTTGCCGCGACGATCTGGCCGACCTTGCTCGCCGCGGGCCAACAGGCGGTGCTGAACTGGGCTGGCGTCGGCGGCTCGCTCACGCTTGGCATCGGTGAGCGGGGCGCTTTCGCTCGCCTTGCGACCAGCGCGGGAATGATCGAGGTCGAAACCGGCATCGCACTCACCGAGCGGGCCTGGCACGATATCGCCTGCCTGTTTGACCCGGCGACCGGGGTTTTGTCGATCGCGCAGGCGCCGCGCAAGATCAGGCTCGACCACGACGAGCGTGCGACGAAATCGTCGGGCGCGCCACGCACCGCGTTGGCCGGCACCGGTGCGGCCGCGATTGCGGCGGAACGCGAGGGCCAGCGTGTGGTCCACCATTTCAACGGCAAGATCGAACGACCGCGCATCACCGATGGCGGCGCCGGCCTCGCCGGCATCCTTGCCGCGCAAGGTTCCGGCGCAGCAGTGCCTTCGATCGCCGAATGGGATTTCTCCATCGGTATCCCGACCGACATTGTGACCGATATCGGGCCTGCCAAGGCGCACGGCATCTGCATCAATCTGCCGACGCGTGCGATGACCGGCTCGCGCTGGACCGGCGGCGTGACGCATCGCTGGGCGGAAGAGCCAAAACTCTGGGGCGCGATCCACTTCCACGACGACGACATCGGCGATTCCGGCTGGCAGCCCTCGCTGGCATTCACGGTGCCGAAGGACTGGCAGAGCGGCGTCTATGCGCTGCATCTCGAAAAGGACGGCGCGCGCGACAATATCGTCTTCTATGTCCGCGCCAGGGTGCCGGGATCGCAGGCCAGGGTGGCCTTCCTCGCACCGACCTTCAGCTACACGGTCTACAGCCAGTATCAGAAGAAGGGTCGGCAGGCCCTGATCACGGAGCGGTCGCTGGCCTGGGGGGCGCTGGCACAGGCGCCGGATGGTCATCCGGAATACGGCGTCTCGCCCTACAACTTCCATTCGGACGGCAGCGGCGTGGTGATGTCGACCATGCGTCGCCCGCTGATCGACAAGCGCGTCAACCAGATCCATCTGGTCGATCCCAGCGACGACGGGTCCGGCCTGTACTGGATCTCAGCCGACAGTGCGATCACCGACCTCCTGACCCGCAAGGGCATCGACTTCGAGGTCATCACCGATCACGACGTCCACGCCGAAGGCGTCGATCTGCTGTCGAAATATTCGGTCGTCCTGACCGGCCAGCATCCGGAGTATCATACGCACGAGACGCTCGATGCGCTCAGTGCCTATCTCGGCAATGGCGGCCGCTTCATGTATCTCGGCGGCAACGGCTTCTACTGGAAGGTAGTGCCGCACGCGACAGGCACCTGGGCTTTCGAATTGCGACGCGCCGAGGGCGGCATCCGCCTCTGGGAAACGCTGCCCGGCGAAAGCTATCACGCGTTCGACGGATCCTATGGCGGCCTGTGGCGACGGCTCGGCCGCCCGCCGCAGGCGCTGGTCGGCGTCGGCTTCAGCACGCAAGGGGAGTACAAGGGGTTTCCCTACACCTTCCTCGACGGCATTCTCGACCCGCGCGTCGCATTCATGCGCGAGGGGATCGAGGATCTGGCGAGGCCTGGTCACAAGCTTGGTGAGCGCGGCTTCATGGGCGGCGGCGCGGCCGGTCATGAGCTCGACCGCGCCGACACGCGCCTTGGCACGCCGCATCATGCGATCATCATCGGCCGCGCTGTGCTTGATGATCCGACCTATCAGCCCGTCAACGAAGAGCGTTACGACCACACCTGGCCGGCCACGCGTGAGGAGATCATCCGCTCCGACCTCACCTTCTTTGAGACGGGAGGCGGTGGCGCGGTGTTTTCCGTCGGCTCGATGAATTTCATCGGCGCGCTGCCGGTCGACGGCTACGCCAACGTGGCGGCCCTGCTGGTCACCAACATTGTCAGGCGCTTCGCCGATTCCACGCCATTTCCGGTGCCAACAATGGCGCCATGATGTTGCTCTTGGGTCGAGCCCCGATTAATCTTGGAGGTTCTTAGAAAACCATAACAAGACCAAGACCCAAGGTGATTGATGGCCCGCATCGGCTACAGCGACCCCTCCAAGGCATCCGACCGCACCCGCGAAATTCTCGACAAGAACCGCAATGCCAACATCTTCCGCATGATGTCGCATTCGCCGAGTTACTTTGAGCAGTACTGCCGCCTCGGCGGCGCCATTCGCCACAAGGGCGAACTGGATCCGATCGTGCGCGAGCTCGCGATCACGCGCACCGGCATTCTGTGCGAGGCGCCGTACGAGATCGTCGCGCACAAGCGCATCGGCAAGAATGTCGGCGTCACCGACGCGCAGAACGAGGCGCTGGAAAACTGGCAGGCCGCGACCTGCTTCGACGAGACCCAGCGCGCGGCACTCGCCTTCACCGACGAGATCGTGAAGCTGAAGAAGCCGACGGATGCGACCTTCAAGGCGATTGCCGTAAAGCTGACTCCGGCCGCACTCGTCGAGCTGCAGCTCTCGGTCGGCTTCTACATCATGACGTCAAAGTTCCTGGAGACGTTCGAGATCGATCTGCAGCCCGTCACGGAAGTGGTGGGCTGATCGAAAGCTTGTTGCGAGGGATGGTCATGACGATCGATGAATATGCGGCCTGGGCCGCGACCATTGCGAAAGTCGATGAGCATCCCTCGAACGAGCGCCTGTCCTATCTCGGGCTCGGCCTCGCCGGCGAATCCGGCGAGGTCGCCGAGCACATCAAGAAGCTGCTGCGGGACGACTGGCTCGACAAGGCGGGTCTCGTCGAAGAGCTCGGCGATGTCATTTATTACTGGGCTTGCCTGTGCGCCGCGACTGGCCAGCAGCCATCCGAATTGCTCGCGGCCAGCGCCGCCAAGATCAAGCGGCGGATCAGCGAAGCGGCCAGCCGATAGCCGCCGCTCACGTCGACGTCAGGAGGTCGACCTTGGTATTGGCCACGATCAGGCGATCGGCCAGGAGCTGCGCGAGGTTGCGCATGATGCGCTCGGAGGCGCGCGGGTGCTGCCTGCGAAAACGTTCGAAATCCCTGAGCGGCACTTCGAAGGCGGTCGCCGCCATGTCCGCGAACACGTCGGCCGAGCGGGCGGTCTCGATCAGCGCCATCTCGCCAAAGGCCATGCCGGCGGTCAGCGTCGCCAGCCGGACGCCATCGGGCAGGGTGACATGCACGGCGCCGCTGCGCAGGAAGAATAGGGCGTCCGCAGGATCGCCCGTCGTGAGGATCTTTGCGCCGGACTGATAGGTTTTGATCGTGCAGATCGAGGCGAGATCGGTCAGCTCCTCGGCGCTGAGGCCGTCGAGCAGCGGCTGTTCGGACAGCTCGGTGGTTTCGTGAAAATCGATCGAGCCGCCATAGCGGTAGACGATCTGGTCTTCGGCCCATTCGATCGCGGTATCGAGCAGGTAGAAGTCGCGGACGTTCTTCAGCTCCGCAGTCCACTCCCGCAGCGTATTCCACTCCTTCGACGCGCGCCTGACGCCTGAGATCACCACCGTGACGTTGAGCGCGGCGAGGTCCTCGAAGGCCTCCGCGATCAGCCGCGCGCCGGCGCGCGTGGTGGAGGTCACACGGTGAAGATCGAAGATCACGAATTGTGGCCGCGGTCGATCGGCCAGCCGGCGCGAGACATAGTCGACCGCCGACAGCGACAGCGTGCCGACCAGCTCGATCACCCGTACCTCCTGCTCGTGTGCGGCGAGGATGTCGCGCTCCTGCTGGCGGCGAACGCGGCGTGACGGGCTCTTGCCGATGTCGTAGTCGGCAATCACGGCGTTGCGGGCATCGTCGCTGCGGTTGAGCATGTGCAGATCGTAATGCGAGGACAGCGCTTCGCAGACCTTGATGCCGCGCACGCTGTTGCCGTGCTTGTCGAGCTTTGGCGAATAGCTGCCGAGGCCGAGGCGAGCAGGGAGCGCCGCCAGAATGCCGCCGCCGACGCCGCTCTTGGCGGGGATGCCGATCCGGTAGATCCACTCGCCGGCGTAGTCGTACATGCCCGACGATGTCATCACCGACAGCGTGCGCGAGATCGCATACGGCGTCAGCACCTGCTCGCCCGTGACCGGATTGACGCCGCGATTGGCGAGCGTCGCCGCCATCACCGCGATGTCGCGCGCGGTGACCAGCACGGCGCATTGCCGGAAATAGACGTCGAGCACGCCTGCGACATTGTCCGAGATCACAGCATTGGTCTTGAGGAGATAGCCGATGGCGCGGTTGCGGTCGCCGGTCTGGCTTTCCGACGTATAGACCGCCTCGTCGACGGCAAGGTCGCGCCCGGCAAAGCGGCTGAGCGCGAGCCGGATGTGCTCGAACGCGTCAGCGCCCTTGCTGTCGTAGATCAGCCCGGTGCAGGCGATCGCGCCGGCATTGACCATCGGGTTGAACGGATGATTCTCCGCATTGAGTCGGATCGAGTTGAAGGGATCGCCCGACGGCTCGACGCCGATCGCGCTCTCGACCTTGCCTGCACCCAGAAGATCCAGCGCCAGCGCGAACACGAACGGCTTTGACATCGACTGGATGGTGAAGGGCACCCGGCTGTCGCCCACTTCATAGACATGGCCGTCAAGCGTCGCGAGGCTGATGCCAAAATAGGCAGGATCGGCCTTGCCGAGCTCCGGGATGTAGTCGGCCACCGTGCCTGAGGTTTCCACGGAGAATTCATTCAGGCACGTGTCGAGAAACCGCAGCAGCGGCGGCTTCGAGCGGGTCCAGGCAGAGGCGGGCGGCGGTTGCGCTATCATCGCCTCCCTTGTGCATTGCAATCCGGGTATGCGCAACCCGTTCGGCCTTGTTGTAACGCCCGAA
Source organism: Bradyrhizobium sp. AZCC 2230 (assembly GCF_036924495.1). Taxonomy (NCBI): domain Bacteria; kingdom Pseudomonadati; phylum Pseudomonadota; class Alphaproteobacteria; order Hyphomicrobiales; family Nitrobacteraceae; genus Bradyrhizobium; species Bradyrhizobium sp. AZCC 2230. The sequence goes on from NZ_JAZHRS010000001.1 coordinate 377,774, forward strand.
CGCAAGACGCCGCGCGCGATTGCATCATGATCTGTTTCAGATTGTCGCGGATGAGAAGCCGCTGGCGGCGCCGTGCTCAGCTCGCGACGATCGCGATCGTCTGACCTTCTGCGACGAGGTCATCGATCTTCACGAGCAATGACGTGAGCGTGCCTGCAGCAGGCGCGGCCACCGGTATCTCCATCTTCATGGCTTCGACGAGCACAATTTCATCGCCATCGGCGACGGTTCCTCCAACTTGCACGGGAGTTGCGCAGATGCGACCAGCGACTTCCGTCACGATCTTAATTTCTGGCATGCCATCGCCTTTTTGTTGTGGTGGCAAAATGCCTGAGGTAGCGTCGTCTGCAAGCGGAATTTAATTCCGCACAGCGGAACAATCGGTAGGGATCATGGGACGACGTTCGGAGCGGTTGAGTAGGCAAGGTGCACTCGCTGGCGATGCCGGTGAGGGTGATGTCATCCAGGTGGTGTCGCGCGCGTTCGACGTGTTGCGATGCTTCGAGGGCCACGAGGCCAGGCTCGGCAATCTCGAGATTTCAAATCGCTGCGGCTTGCCGCGCTCGACGGTATCGCGGCTCACGCACACGCTGACGCGCATGGGGCAGTTGGTCTATCTGCCGCGTGACCAGAAATATCGCATCGGTCCGAGCGCGGTGGCGATGAGCGCCTCGATGATGAAGGGCGCGCAGCTGCGCAGCATGATCCGCCAGCGGCTGCAGGAAGTCGCGGAGCAATTGCCGGGCACCGTCGGCTTCGTCGTGCCCGATCGCTTCCATCTCGTCTATCTCCAGTTCGCGCGCTCGGCCTCTGCGCTCGGTCTGCACGAGGGCACCGGCAGCCGCATCTCGATGGCCTCGACTGCTGCGGGCGCGGCCTACACCGCGGCCTTGTCGCCGGAAGTCGGCGATGCCTACATCGCGGAAATGGAGCGCGAAGCGCCCGAGGCTGCAAAAATCCTGCGGCCCCGCATCGAGGCCAACCGGCAGTCGCTGCAGGAGCGCGGCTACGTCACGGCCTGCGGCCTGTGGAGCCCGCACATCAATGGCCTGGCGGTGCCGATCTGGTCGCCGCAATATCAGACCTTCGTGGTCGTCACGATCGGCCTTCTGTCCGCGATGTATGACGAGCAGCGTCTGCATGCCGAAGTCGCGCCGGTGATGGTCGCGCTCGGCCGTTCGCTCGGCAGCCTGATGGAGGGCGCGGAAGGCGACGCCTTCAACAACCGCATCTCGCGCAAACCGGTCGCAATGGCCGTGCATAACAATAACAAGCCGATCAATTCGGAGGGAGTGGATGAACTGGAAGCCGGAACTCGACGAGCTCGCCCGGCGCGAAGCCTTCGCGCGGGAGATGGGCGGCGTTGACAAGGTCAAGCGACAGCATGACCAGGGCCGGCTGACTGTTCGGGAACGCATCGACAAACTGATCGACAAGGGTAGCTTCCACGAGATCGGTGCCGTCTCCGGCATCGGCGAGTATGATTCCAGCGGCGAGCTGAAGACCGTGACGCCGGCGAACTGCGTGTTCGGCCGCGCTCGCGTCGATGGCCGCACGGTCGTCGTGGTCGGTGATGATTTCACCGTCCGCGGTGGTTCTGCCGATGCGTCGATCTCCGCAAAACCGCTGATGGCGGAGGAGATGGCGCACGACTTCCGTCTGCCCATCGTCCGCATCATCGAAGGCTCCGGCGGCGGCGGCTCGGTCAAGACCATCGAGACCAAGGGCGCGGCGAATTTGCCCGGCGGCATCGGCGGCACCCGTTGGTATCGCTTCACGACGGAGAATCTGTCGCGCGTGCCGGTGGTCGCACTCGGCCTCGGCTCGGTCGCAGGCCTGGGCGCGGCGCGTCTGGCCGCCAGCCATTATTCCATCATGACCCGCAAGTCCGCGATGTTCGTCGCAGGCCCGCCGGTGGTGAAGGCGCTCGGCCAAAACCTCTCGAAGGAAGAACTCGGCGGCGCCGACATTCAGACCAAGGCCGGCGCGGTCGATCATGCCGTCGACACCGAGGAAGAGGCTTTTGCCTGCGCACGGCGCTTCCTCTCGTATTTGCCGTCATCGGTCCACGAGCTGCCGCCGACCTTGCCCTGCATCGACAATCCGGAGCGCAGCGAAGAGGCGCTGATGAATGCGGTGCCGCGCAACCGCAAGCAGGTCTACAAGATGCGGCCGATCATCGAGCAGGTCGTCGACAAGGGCTCGTTCTTCGAGGTCGCCAGCAATTTCGGCAAGCCGATCATCGTGGGTCTGGCGCGGCTCGAGGGCCGGGCGGTGATGCTGCTCGCCAGCGACAGCTTTCACTATGGCGGCTCCTGGACGGCGGATGCCTGCCAGAAGGTGGTGCGCTGGGTCGACTTCGCCGAGACCTTCCATCTGCCGATCGTTTATCTCATGGATTGCCCCGGCTTCATGATCGGCCTCGACGCCGAGAAGGCAGCGACCATCCGCCATGGCGTGCGCGCCATGGCCGCGGTCAACCAGACCACCGTGCCCTGGTGCACCGTGATCCTGCGCAACGCCTTCGGCGTCGCCGGCGTGGTGCATCAGCCGGCCGACCGCTTCTCGATCCGCTACGCCTGGCCGTCCGCCTATTGGGGCTCGCTGCCGCTCGAAGGCGGCATCGAAGCCGCCTACCGCGCCGACATTGATGCGGCCGAGGACAAGGCCGCCAAGCTCAACGAGATCCAGGAGCGGCTCAACAAGCTGCGCTCGCCGTTCCGCTCGGCCGAAAAATTCTGGGTCGAGGAGATCATCGACCCGCGCAAGACGCGCTCGCTGCTGTGCGAGTTCGCGCGTCTCGCCGAGCCGCTGCGAAAAGCAGGTCCGCCGGAGAATTTTTCGATCAGGCCGTGAACTCTCCTCGTCATTGCGAGCGAAGCGAAGCAATCCAGAGTCCCTCCGCGGAAAGATTCTGGATTGCTTCCGCCTTCGCCGAGGCTTCGGCGGACAAGTCGCTTCGCTCGCAATGACGGTTGATGGGCGCCCGGATTCCATTCGCCGGGAGGCTAATCCAGGTTAGCGCTGCCCAAATCCAGCCACTTTTCGCCGCGCTTCAGGCCCATTTCGGTCAAACCGATATTGGTAGCTCATAGCCGGGGCAGGCCCCTCCAGACGGAGTCCTGCAATGACCAAGAGAGTAATTTCTGCGTGTTTCTTCATTGCCGTTAGTTCAGTTGCCTCGGAAGCGCGGCCCTCGCGCACTCTGCAAGCGCCCGGATGCAACGTCACCATGCCCTGCGACTTCTCGTATGCGCAGCCGCGACGCGAGCGGGCTCCCCGCCAGGCATTGCAAGCCTATCGCGCAACGCAAATGACGGTGACCGACGCAGGCAACACCGCCACGACAATCAGCGTGTCCGGTGGCGAGCGCGTCATCGGCGGCCGTCCGGCCGGTTGTCCGTCGTCCTTCTGCGGCTGTGGCGCGGCGCTACGCGTGTTCGGCCACCACGTGCCGGAATTGAACCTCGCGGCCAACTGGCTGCGTTTCCCGCGGACGTCGCCGGCGCCGGGAATGGTGGCGGCGCGCCGCGGGCATGTCTTCGTTCTGGAGCAGCCCCTCGGCGGCGACATGTGGATGGCCTATGACGCCAATTCGGGCGGTCACGCCACCCGCATGCACGCGCGTTCGCTGCGAGGCTACACCGTCGTCAACCCGCGCGGCTGAGACGACGGGGAGGGTGCTCGGACTCATCACACCCGCAGCACCTTCCCCGGATTCATGATGTTCTGCGGGTCGAGCGCGCGCTTGATGGTGCGCATGATGTCGAGCTCGGTCTTGGAGCGGTAATGGCTGAGCTCGTCGAGCTTTTCGATGCCGATGCCATGCTCGGCCGAAATCGAGCCGCCCATCGAGGTGATGAGATCGTTCACCGCCCGCGTGATCGCGGCCGTGTATTGGTTCAGCGTCTGCTGATCCATGCCCTTCGGCCCCATGAACGAGAAATGCAGATTGCCGTCACCGATGTGGCCCAGCGGATAGGGGCGAATGCTCGGGAGAATATCGAGCACGGCCTTGAGCCCCTTGTCGATGAACTCCGGAATTTTGGAGATCGCCACCGACATGTCGTAGCTGATCCCCGGACCCTCGGCGCGGGAGGCCTCGGCCATGGCTTCCCGGATGCGCCACATGTTGCGCGACTGACTGACGGTCTGCGCGATCACCGCGTCGACCACACGGCCGGCCTCGAGCTGGTCGGCGAGAAACTGCTCCAGCTTCTCCGACATGCCATCGGCCCCGTCCTGCCGTGGGCGCGAGGACGACCATTCAAGCAGCAGGTACCACGGTGTATCCGCCCTCAGCGGATCCTGGACGCCGGGAATATGGCGCATCACGAGATCGACGGCCGCGCGGCTCAGCAGCTCGCAGGACCCGACATTGTCCTCGGATGCCGCATGCGCCTCAGAAAGGATCTCCAGCGCCGCGCGCGGATCGCGGACAGCCAGCCACGCCGTGGCGACGTCCTTCGGCGCCGGCCACAGCTTGAGAACGGCCTTGGTGATGATGCCGAGCGTCCCCTCGGCGCCCATGAAGAGATGCTTGAGGTCGTAGCCGGTGTTGTCCTTCTTGAGCGCTCGCAATCCGTTCCAGACGTCGCCGTTCGGCAGGACGACCTCGAGCCCGAACACGAGGTTGCGCGCGTTGCCATAGCGCAGCACCTGCACGCCGCCGGCGTTGGTCGAGAGGTTTCCGCCGATCATGCAGGAGCCCTCGGCGCCAAGGCTCAACGGCAGGAACCTGTCGTGTGCAGCCGCGGTCTCCTGCAGCGTCTGCAAGACGCAGCCGGCCTCGACCGTCATCGCATAGCCGACGGGATCGACGTCCAGCACGCGGTTCATGCGGCCGAGCGACAGCACGATGCCGGTGTGCGCAGGCCAGGGCGTGGCGGCGCCCATCAGCCCGGTGTTGCCACCCTGCGGCACGATCGCGACGCCGTGGTCATGGCAAAGCCGGACCACTTTCGAGACTTCCTCGGTGCTGCCGGGACGTATGACAGCCCCGGCGCCGCCAACCAGCAGCCCCCGCCAGTCCGTGACGAACGGCTGCTTGCCGTGCTCGTCTTCGATGAAACCTTTGTCGCCCACGATCGCGCGCAAGGCGTCGCGTAGCTCTGCGGTCAGAGGCGCGGTCGGAATGGCTGGTACGGGCGACGGGAAGGCAGTCGGCATTTTGTTTCCCCTGGCGCATCTTGGTGTGCACTGCGCGCGCGAAGCGCTTGGGGGTATTGTCCACGTTTGGGCCGTGAAGTCTAACGGCAATATCGGTCACATCGGGACAAACTCAGCAACATCGCCAAACATGTTCGCCAACATCTTGCGGCTGTTCCTGCCTAGGAGGTGACGGGGCTTCATCGATCAGGACAGGCAGAATGCGATTGAATTCTCTGGCGGCGCACATAGGCATCGGTGCGGCCTGTCTCGTGCTTGGCGGCATCGGCCCGGTGCGCGCGGAGCCGGTGTTCGACAGTCTGGGCGGCACATGGTCGGGCATCGGGACGATGAAGCCGTCGGACGGTCCGCGTGAGAAGGTCCGCTGCAAGGTGGCGTACAACATCACCAAGCCCGGGCGTTCCGTGAGCCTCGACCTGCGCTGCGCCAGCGATGCGTACAAGATGGTCCTGTCGGCGAACATCGATCAGAACGGGACCGAGCTTTCGGGCAACTGGTTCGAGCACGAGTACCGGCAGGGCGGCAAGGTCGTCGGCACCAACAAGGACGGCTTGATCGAGGCGCGCATCGAAGGAAACACCGTGGCTGCGCTGGTGACGATCCAGACCAAGGCCAATCATCAGTCGTTCCTGATGGAGGCGCCGGGCTCCTGGATGTCGGAGGTCGCGATCGAATTGAACAAGGAGGCGAAGTGACGGTGCGCGCGTCACGAGCCGTCGGGTGCTTGCTCGCCGCCGTCCTCTCTCTCGTTTGCATCTCGCAGCCTCGCGCGCAAATGCCACCGGGAGGCGGCACGCCGCCCCGCGCAGATCCTCTTCCTGATGGGCCGCCGATCTGGGATTACGACCACGACGGCACCTACACCTGCGATGAATGGAAGCGATACATGGACCAGCTGTTCCGGCTGGCCGACAAGAACCGCGACGGCTTTCTGAGTGCGTCGGAATTCCCCGTCATCCGGCGCGCCGAGCGCAGCTTCGCCCAGGCGGAGCTCGGATATTTCGACGACAATGGCGACGGCAAAATCAGCCGCTCCGAGCTCGTGGACAAGCCGAGCCGCTTCATCGGTCAGTACGATACGAACGCGGACTGCAAGGTCACCGCTGCGGAGTTGCGGGGCGGCACATCGCCGGCGCCCGGCGGTGGCGGCAGGCCAGGGCGGGGCGGCGGGCCGGGAGGTTCGGGCGGGGCAGGTGGCTTCGGGCCAAAGTTCTAGCCCGTGTGCCCATAAACCCGGTGGCGTCATGTGCCTGGTGACGACGTCCGCTTTGCGCCTGGAGCGACCAGGTTCGTGCGGCACCGCAGTAGATCGGAATGGGACAGACGGCGCATCGCTGACGCGCCGCATGTCGCCGACGACTTCCTCGCGTCAGCTGCCTAGCCGTGAAGTTGCGCGTTGAGGCCATCCCAATTTGGTGTGCGTCTGGTTGCCTCAAGGGCGCCGCTCTGGGAATTGCGACGAAAGAGGAGGCCCCTCTCGCCTGAGAGTTCCTTGGCTTTCAGGACTCGGCCATCTTCCAAAAGGATGCGCGCGCCTGCCGTGACATAACAGCCCGCTTCGACGATACAATCGTCACCCAGTGAAATGCCGATACCGGCGTTGGCTCCGATCAGGCAGCGCTCACCAACTGTAATCCGCTCCTTCCCGCCTCCGGACAGGGTGCCCATGATCGACGCGCCGCCACCAACGTCGCTGCCACGTCCCACGACCACGCCGGCGGTGATCCGGCCTTCGACCATGCAGGGACCGAGCGTACCCGCATTGAAATTGCAGAAGCCTTCATGCATGACGGTCGTGCCCGGCGCCAGATGGGCTCCGAGCCTGACGCGATCGGCATCTGCAATTCTCACGTCCGCAGGCGTCACATAGTCGGTCATGCGCGGAAACTTGTCCACGCCTGCCACCTCGAACCCGAGACCTCGCTTTCGCGCTGCGAGCCGTGCTTCCGGTACACGGGAGGGCTCGCAGGGGCCGAGGGTCGTCCAGGCATTGTTCGGTAACAGACCGAAAATGCCGTCGAGGTTCAGGCAATTGGGCTGGACGATCCGGTGGCTCAGGAGATGGAGTCGAAGATATGCGTCGTGGACGTCAGCCGGCGCGGATGCAAGGGAGTCGATGTCCGTACGGATTGCAACGATATCGACATTGCGGACGTCGTCGTGTCGCGCATATCCGTCTGCCGATTCACCCATCGATCTGATGATCTCGTCCTTCGTCAGCCGTACCGTTGCGGCCTTGCCGGCCTCCTCAACCAGGCGCAGCTGAAGAAACCAGGAATCCAATACGCGACCGTCAGCGGTGATCGTCGCAAATCCCTCGCCGCTCGCGCCCCTCAGCTCTATCGCCATTTGAATTGCTCACTCTACGATCCTGCACTTAGTGCATACGCGAGTTCTCCCGGAATTGGCAACTTCTGCACGCCCAAACGCGTCCGCTTTTTAGTCATTTTCTGACGGGCGCCGATCATGAGGCCACCACGCCGCCATGAGACCGCCCGGCCTCCGACCTGGCCGTCGCCAGAAACCCGTCGACCGCATCGAACGCCTGCCATCGCCGGGTTTCCAGGAACAGCGAATGGGTTGCGTCGCGGATCTCGACCCAGCTCCGCGTAGGGGTGGACGACAGCCTTTCGAACACAGCCTGCGCCATGTCGATGGGGCAATCGCGGTCGAGGTCGCCGTGCACGATCAGCACAGGCACCTTGATCTGCGCCGGGTCGTAAATCGGTTTGCCTGACGCCCAATAGTCGCGGCTGTCCTGCACGGTGCCGTTTGGCGCGCGCAGCCGGTCCGGGCCGAGCTCCGATTGGGCGAACGTGGCCTCGGCCCAGGTCTCGAACCATGCATCCGGCAGAATCGCCGTCCTCCTGTCCTCGGGCACGCCGTTGAGCCAGCGTGCCTTGGCAGCCGCCCGATCGACGATGCGGTAAGCACCGAGCGCGCCGCTGGCATCAGCGGCGCTCGGCGTCGTTCGCAACCATTGCGGCGCGATCAGGATCAGTTTGGCGACATGGTCGGGATGGTCCGATGTGTAGCGCGCCATGATCGTGGTGCCCCAGGACCAGCCCATCAAATTGATCCGGTCGAGCCCGCGCCGCGTCCGGATGAAAGCGACGGCGGCACCGACATCGGCCACCGCGACGGGCGTGCGCACGATTGGCGCATGGTCGAGCGGCGGGGCCGCCATCTCCGCGGGCTTGGTCGAACGGCCATAGCCCCTGATGTCGACGAGATAGACGTCGAAGCCGCGTCTCGCCAGATGATCCATCCACGACACGCCATCGAGTGGAAGATCGAACGACGTCGAGGCCGGATAGGTCGACCCGGCCACGAACAGGAGCGTTCGTTCCGGGGTGAATGTCGCGAGGCTCGAATGCCGCTTGTTGCGGACGAACAGCTCGATGCCATCGGTGTCGCTCGGGATCATGAATTCCTCGCGGATAATGTCCGCCTGCGGTTGCAGCATCCTTGGTCTCCTCTCAGGCGAAACGCCAATCGAAGCCGTCGCCATGGCGTGTCACGAAGCCGGCCGAGCTAGCGGCGAAATGCGCGGTGAACACTTTCGCCGCCTCGTCGGCGGCACGCTCCAGCAGCCAACGGCGCGACGCGCGCGCCTTCGCCGGATCATCGCAGAAAGCGCTGTTCCAGTCCGGGCGAAACACCTGAAGCGGCTGATGCATGATGTCTCCGCTGAACAATCCCGTCTCGCCGCGATCGGCAAACTCGAACACGACATGGCCCGGACTATGCCCCGGGGTCGCGTGCACGGCGAGACCGTTGGCGAGCAGGCCATCGCCGTCGATGATCTCGGCTTGCCCGGCCTCGATCACCGGCAGGACGCTGTCGGCGTAGACGCCGGCATTGAATCCGCTCTGTCCGGCCGGGCCGGTCCAGTGATCGTGCTCGGCCATGGAGAAGATGTATCTTGCATTGGGAAAGGTCGGCACCCAGCGGCCGTCGCGCAGCTCGGTGTTCCAGCCGCAATGGTCGGCGTGGAGATGCGTGCAGCAGACAAAGTCGACCTGCTCGGGCGCGACTCCGGCCTCGGCGAGCCGCGCCAGGAATGGCAGGTTCTGCTGGTGAAAGCGCGGCAGCGCAGGCCGGTTCTTGTGGTTGCCGCCGCAACTGTCGATCAGCATGACATGGCGTTGTGTCTTCACCACCCAGGTGTGAACGCTGGCGAGGAAGCGTTTTTGCGTCTCGTCGAAGCATGCGGGGATCATCAGCGCACGATGCTGATCGAGCACGTGGGGATTCCAGTCCGGAAACAGCATGTCGGGAGCGAATCCCGGGCCCCGCTGCTCGGTCACGCGCGTGATCGAGGTCGCGCCGATGCGGTGGATCGTATCCATGAACAGGCCTCCTGGGATGAAATACGATTGCTGATGTGCCGCAGCCTGTGCGATCATTGAAATCGATACTAGCGATATGAGGTATAGGCTGGATGGATATCAATGGCCATGATCTTCCGTTGCTCGCCTCTCTCCGAATCATGCTGGACGAACGCAACATCACAAGGGCAGCGGCGCGGCTCGGCATCAGCCAGCCGGCGCTCTCGGCTCAGCTGGCGCGGTTGCGGGACGTGTTCGGCGATCCCTTGCTGACGCCTGCGTCGTCAGGGAAGGGCATGGTGCTGACCCCGCGCGGGGCCGCGCTGCGCGAGCCGCTCCGTCACGCGTTGCAGCAGCTCGGAGCCGTGGTCAGCGCGCCACGGCTCTTCGACGCCGCGACGTCAGAGCGCACGTTCTCGCTCGGCGCCAACGACAATGCCGGCGCCATCATCGGCACGCGGCTGATTCAGCGGCTGCGCAGGGGAGACTCTCCCGGGATGCGGCTGGCGTTGCGCGCGATTGATCCCGTCGCGCTCGTGGGCCAGCTGGAGGCAGGCGACATCGATGTCGCGCTGGTCTCGCAAGCCGTGCTCCCCAAGGGCCTTCCGCATCAGCCGCTGCTCCAGGAAAAATTCATGATGGCGCAGCGCAAGCGCCATCCGCGCGGCGACAAGAAGCCGACGTTGCGCGACTATGCGCATCTGGATCATGTCGTCGTGTCCGGCGACGGCGGCGGGTTTCGCAGTTTCGTGGACGACATTCTGCAGGGCCAGGGATATCAGCGGCGCGTCGTCGCCTCCGTGCAATATTACAGCCTGGTGCCGCTGATCCTGGAGACGACGGACCTCGTCTGCACGCTGCCGGCCCGATTTCTCAGCCGCTATGCGGACCGGCTGGTCTCGTTCCCGCTGCCGTTGACGCCGGCCGCTTCACGCTGTTCGCGACCTGGCACGCGCGGTTCGAGTCCGATCCCGCCCATGGCTGGTTGCGCGAGCAGCTGCTGGCTTGCGCGTCCGACTGAGCGGCTAATGGATGATCTGGTTCAGGAAAGCCTTCGCCCGATCGGTGCGAGGGGCCTTGAAAAATGTTTCCGGCTCGGCTTCTTCCACGATGCTCCCCCGATCCATGAAGACGACCCGATCGGCGACCTCGCGGGCGAAGCCCATCTCATGGGTGACGCAAACCATCGTCATGCCGTCTTGCGCCAGTTCGACCATGGTCTCCAGCACTTCCTTGACCATCTCGGGGTCGAGCGCGGAGGTCGGTTCGTCGAACAGCATGATCTTGGGCTGCATGCACAGCGCCCGTGCGATGGCGACACGTTGCTGCTGACCGCCCGACAATTGCGCGGGATATTTGTCCGCCTGGTCCGCAATGCGGACCTTCCGGAGCAGGCGGAGGGCGCGATCGCCGGCCTCGACTTGCGAGATGCCGCGAACCTTCATCGGAGCCAGCATGCAGTTCTCGGCGACCGTGAGGTGCGGAAACAGGTTGAAGCTCTGAAACACCATGCCGACTTCACAGCGTACGCTGTTGATATCGGCCATGCGGTTGCTCAACTCGATACCGTCGACGACGATCCGGCCGCCGTCGTGCCGCTCGATATGGTTGATGCACCGGATCAAGGTCGATTTGCCGGAGCCCGACGGCCCGCACAGGACGATCGTCTCGCCCTTGCTGACGCTGAGGTTGATGTCGTTCAGCGCCGTGAACGCGCCGAACCGCTTCACGAGATTCTCGACCACGACGATTGAGCCTGATGGCATGGCGTTGCGGGCAATTTCCAGGGGCATGCTGGTCTCCCAGGTGTGGACGTTCCGATGATGATCAGCGCGTTGCGGCGATCGCATATCGCTTGCGCAAGGTGGCGACGCATTGGGATGCCGCAGAACTGACGATGAGATAGGCGACCGCGACGACGAGATACATTTCGACCAGACGACCGTTGAGTTGCGCCAGCTTGGAGGCCGCTCCCAGAAGATCGGTCAGGGACAGCACATAGACGAGAGATGTGTCCTGGAAGAGGATGATGGTCTGGCTCAGGATGATGGGGCTCGCGACGCGCAGCACTTGAGGCAGAACGATATGGCGGTAGGTGTCGTAGGTGGACAAGGCGAGGGCCTGGCAGGCCTCGAACTGGCCTTTGTTGACGGCACGCAGGCCGACGCGGATGATCTCGGAGTAGTAAGCGGCTTCAAACAAGCCAAAGGTGATGAACGCCGTGGCTGATGCCCCGATCGGGATCGGGCGGCCGTTGCCGCTGAGGTGCCCGAGCACGATGGGCATCAGGAAGAAGAACCAGAACAGGACCAGGATCAGCGGGATCGACCGGATGATCGCAACGTAGCCGCGGACGATCTTGGCAAGCACCGGCACCTCGAAATGCTGGACCAGCGCAAGACAGGTTCCGAGGATCATGCCGATGGCGAAGGCGGCCGCCGTGAGTGAGAGCGAGAACAGCAGGCCCGACCAGAGATACGGCCACGACTGCGCAACAATCGAGAAATCGAGCGTGTTCATTTCGCAGCCTCCATGGCGGGGGGCAGGGTGCCGCCTTGCTGCACATCGGCAGCCAGATCCTGTTCAGCCGTGAGCGTGACGGGAGAGCTTCCGGGAATGCGGACGGCTTTGTCGATCAGCGTCATGGCCTGATAGGCGATCAATGCCAGACAGAGATAGATGATGGTCGCTGCGCCAAAGGCGGTGAATGTCTGGAACGTGGCCTCGCTGATTTGCCGAGCCTGGGCGGTCAGCTCCATCAGGCCGATCGTGAGGGCCACGGAGGTGTTCTTGTAGATGCCCATGACCTCGCTGGTGAGGCTCGGCACGATCAGGCGCAGGGCCTGGGGCACGATGACATAGCGATAGGTGAGATAGCCGCTGAGGCCGAGGGCACTGGCCGCTTCCATCTGTCCCTTTGGGAGCGCTTCGATGCCGGCCCGGACCTGCTCGGCAATTCGGGATGCCGTGTAGAGCCCGAGGCAAAGCAGCGCCGGGAAGAATGAGGCCCAGGGCGGCGGGATCTGCTTGATGGCGTCTCCGAGCGCAGCCGGCACCACCTCCGGAAAAACAAAATACCAGAGGAACATCTGCACCAGGACGGGGATGTTCCGGAAGATCTCGACATAGAGCCGGGCTGGGATCGAGACGAAGCGGTTCTTGACAGTGCGACCCACACCGACGAACACGCCAATGCCAAAGGCGATCCACCAGCCGAAGAAGGCCAGCGCCAGGGTCCAGCCGAGACCTGACAGAAGCCAGTCGATATAGCGCTGGCCGTCTGCCGCCTGCTCAAAAAGTACTCCGAACATCGCGATTCCCCTGGGTTGCAGGTGCGGATGAGGATGACCTTGCGAGACGATCAGCTCCGTCAATCAGTCGACGGCATCGCTGGGATGCGCGATCCGCTCCATCAACTCGTCGGTGAGCGGGAAGGCCAAGTTCTCACCCTTGGGCGGAATCGGGCGGGTGAACCATTTCGCGTAGGTCTTCTCGAACTGGCCCGATGTCATCTGCTTGGAGAGTACGTCGTCGACGAGCCCCTTGAAGCCGGCGTCACCCTTCGTGAACATCAACCCGTAATAGATCTTTGCGTAACCCTCGGGCAGGAACAGCAGTGCGTCCGGATTGGGCGCCGCAGCCTTGAGCCCGGCGAGGAGGATATCGTCCTCCATGAAAGCCGCAGCACGGCCGATGTTCAGCATGAGGAAGGATTCCGCATGGTCCTTCGCCTGGACGATGTTGAGGCCGAGCTGCTCCTTGGCGTTGACTCCCTGCGCGAAACCCACTGCGTTGGAGCCTTGCGTGACAACGACGGTCTTGCCTTTCAAGTCGCCGGCGGTCTTCACGCCACTGGCGGCCTTGACCAGAGCCAGCGCGGCTGGCTGACGAACGTCGCGACCGAGAACGAGACTTGTTCCTGCCGCTTCTTGTCGTTCGCGGTGCCGCCGCATTCAATGTCGACGGTTCCGCTCTGGATCAGCGGGATCCGGTTTGACGAGTTTACCGGCGTGTAGTTGACCCTGAGATCGGGCAGCTTCAGATCAGTCTTGATGCGATCGACGATGGCAGCGCAAAGATCGAGCGAGAAGCCGACAGGCTTCTGATCGGGCCCGAGATAGGAAAACGGTATCGAGGCCTCGCGATAACCGATCGTGATCGCGCCACTGGATTTGATCTTGTCCAGCGTCGGGCTGTCGGCTGCTGTCGACCGGTTCGCGCTGACAGCGAGAAGTGCTGGGAGTAGTCCCAGCAGCTGAGCGAGCTTCTTCATGGTTCATGCCTTTCCATCATGTGTCGAATTCAAGCGGCCGCGGACCGGCGTCCGAGGCCTCGCCGGCGGATGACATCGATCAGGCGGTCGATATCATCGGCGGTGTTGAACATGCCGAGCGAGACCCTAATGCCGTCGCGCTCGGGCGAGACGCGCACGCCGTTGTCTTCGAAATGGCCAAGCCAGTCCGACGCGGGCAGGGCGATGACGTAGATGTGCGGCGCGCGGTGCTGCCGTTCGCGCGGGCCGACCAGGCGGATGTCCAGCGCGTCGAGCCGCGCGATCAGGTGATCGCCGAGATCGAAGCAGTGGTTCTGGATGTTGTGCACGCCGATCTCCTCGATCATGTCGAGCGAGGCCCCCAGGGCATGGACCGCAGGCAGATTGAAATTGCCAAGCTCGAAGCGCCTGGCGGCCGGAGAGGGCGCCATCCGGTCGGAACGCGCGATGAGATCATCGGGGATCTCGGCGAGGCTGGCGGCGGCGAGATAGGCCGGCTCGAGCTCATTGAGGGACTTGTCCCAGTAAAGCAGGCCGAGCCCTTGCGGCACGAGTAATCCCTTGTGGCTGCCGGACCCGATGAAGCTGGCGCCAATCGCCTTCGCATCAACAGGCACGACACCGATCGCCTGCATCACATCCACAATGAAATAGAGTTTCCTGCTGGCGCACAGCGCGCCGACGCTCTCGATGTCGAAGCGGTGACCGGCGTGGAACGTCACGTGCGACATCGAGATCGCGCGCGTCCTGTCGTCGATGAAGGGCGCAAAACTGTCGGCATCGACAACATCAGTCATCGGGATGAAGCGGACCGCGATGCCCTTCCGTTGCAGATTGAGGAAGGCGTAGGCGTTGTTCGGGTGATCGCCATGGATCATCAGGACATTGTCGCCGGCCTGTAGCGGCAGCGCGTTGGCCGCGATGTTCATGCTTTCGGACGTGTTCTTCGTGAAGGCGATCTCATCGGTGCTCGCACCGAGCAAGCGGGCGAGCTTGGCGCGGGTCTGCTCCACCCGATCGAGCCAGACGCTCTTGGGACCGGCCGTCTCGAAACCCTCGCGCAGGAATAGCTCGATCGCGGCCTTCACGGGACGGGCGAGCGGCGTTTGAAACCCCGAGTCCAGATAGACCATCCGTTCGACGGCGGGGAATTCCTTCCTCACGGCGTCCACGTCGTAGTGACGAGACATGCACATCTCCTGCTGAGCGCGCCGTCCTGACTTGGCTCGCGGCCATCAGGCGGAGCGAGATTTTCGGAACGGCGCGACCGCGTTGCACAACTTCTAGTCAGTCACCGGCAACGCCAAGAATATGGGCTTTCAGGATTTCGACAAACAAATTTGTCGAATTTCAATATGTTTTATTCCGAAAAATGATATCATTTGACGTTGATCTTGATTTTGCTGCCAATTTTGGCCGGTAGGAAAATGACGAAGCGTAGCGAGAAGGATGGGCCGCTGGATCGCGCCTTTGCGATCGTTCGGCACGTTGCCGACCAGCGCAAAGCCGTGTCGGCGGCCGAGATCGCCAAGGCTCTCGCGCTGCCGCTGCCGACGGCGCACAGGTTGATCGGAAATCTCGAGGACCGCGGACTGCTGCAAAAGGCGTTGGGCACCAAACGCTACGTTGTCGGCAACCAGCTCGTCACGCTGTCCGCCTCTGTCATCGGAGCGGCCTTCCGCACGGCGCGGCGACACGCCGTGCTCCGTGCTGTCGCCGGCGAGATCGGCGAGCAGTGCGAGATCGGCGTCGTGCGCGATAATTCCGTCGCCTATGTCGACAGTGTTCGCGTTTCGGAGCCGCAAGGTCTTCAGTTCAATCCCGGCGAGGCGGCGCCGCTCCACTGCACGTCGACCGGCAAGATTTACATGAGCAGGTTGCCCGAGAGACTCCGGGCGAAGCTGTGCCGCGCGCTACCGCTGACCAGGTTCACGGACACGACGATCGTCGATGTTCATGCGCTGATGAAGGTTCTCGAGGAGACGCGGCAACGCGGCTGGGCCAAGACCAACGAAGAGTATGTGAAGGGCGTTGTGGGGTGCGCCGTCCCCATTCTGTCACCTGATCGGGAATTGATTGCTTGTCTCGGTGTCTCGGTGCCGGTGGCGCGGGTGAGCTTCGCCGAACTGGACCGATTCATCGCGCCGCTGCAAAAGGCTGCGGCCTTGTTGTCGGAGACCATTCTGCACGTGGAGGACGACGATCGCGCGGATGTCCAGGGGTGACAAACGAGTACTGCTGACGAGCGGTCGGCGTCTACCTGAACACGATCATCTTCTCCGCGGTCATCTCGTGCATCGTGTAGGGGATGCCGCCGATGCCGTGGCCGGATACGCGGCGGCCTGCGAAGGGCATCCAGTCGGTACGGAAGGCGGTGTGGTCGTTGATCATCACCGCCGCTGCGTCGAGGCGTTCCGCAGCGTCGAGGGCAACCGCGAGATCGCGCGTGAAGATGGCGGACTGGAACGAGACGGGAAGCGAGTTGGCTTCTGCGATCGCATCGTCGATGCGATCGAACGGATAGATGCAGGTCACCGGCCCGAAGACTTCCAGGGTGGAGACTTTTGCGTCGCGCGGTGGCGAGACCAGGATCGATGGCTTGAGTGTCGTCTCGCTCAGCCGTCCGCCGCCGATCTGGCGGGTTCCGCCAGACGTGGCCTCGGCGATCCAGCCTTCGACACGCTCGACCTCCCGCGGCGTGATCAGCGGTCCGACCTCCGTCTGGGGAAGCGTCGGATCTCCCACCTTCAGGGCCTCGACCCTCGCCGCCATCCTGTCGATGAATTCCTTCTCAAGCGCCGAATGCACGTAGATGCGCTGCACCGATACGCAGACTTGCCCTGCGTGGTAGTATCCACCCTTGACGACCGGCTCGATGATTTTCTCGAGGTCGGCGCTGCGGTCGATGATGAGGGGCGCGACGCCGCCGTGCTCGAGAGCGCAGCGCGCACCGGGGGTGATGACTGATCGCAGATGCCAGCCGACACGCGCCGAGCCGATGAAGCTCAGGAAGGCGACGCGCGGGTCGGTCGCGAATTTTTCCGGAAGGCTCGAGTCCTCGGGCAAGAACGTCTGGACCCAGCCTTCGGGCATGCCGGCGTCGTGAACAAGCTTCACGAACTCCACGCAGCACAAAGGCGTTGTGCCTGCCGGCTTCACGATCACCGGGCAACCGGTCGCGATCGCCGGCGCGAGCTGGTGAACGATCAGGTTGAGGGGATGATTGAAGGCCGAGATTGCGGCGACGATGCCGATCGGTTCCTTGATGGTCCATGCCCGGCGGCCGTCGCTTGCGGGCGTGAGGCCCATGGGGATCTCGACGCCGGCGCGGGTTCGCAGAAAGTCCGCCGCCGAGCGGATGCCGTCGATCGCCCGATCGGTCTCGATCAATGCATCGGTCAGCGGCTTACCGCCTTCCCGTGCGATGAGAATGCCGAAATCCTGCCGCTTCTCGGCAACCAGATCGGCGAGCTTGTGGAGAATGGCGATCCGCTGATGCGGCTTCAGCCAGGCCTTTCGGTCCGCGAGCAGCTTTCGTGCGGTCTCGAACTTCGCTTCCAGCGCGGCGGCGTCGTCACTGGCGAGTTCGGTGATCTCTTTTCGGTCGAAGGCCTGTACAACCTTGATCATCATTCTCTCCACGCGGTGTTCTGTTCCTTGCGTGGCGCTCACTGCACCGTCGCTTCCGGAGAAAGCGATCGTCGTCAAGGAAATGCGCGCCTCCGCCGACCGGACACAACTTGGGCCCGTCACGCTCTCGATGGGCAATGTACGGCATGGGGGCTGTTGCTCGCCATGTCGGGCATTGGCGCAGAGCGGATCAGTCGTGCGATTTCGCAATCGTAACACTGTGCAGGTGTTTTGCCCGACGTGTCAAATCGCCGAGTCAAACGCCGTGCCTGGGGTCGAGTCTCCGCGAGACTAAATTCTTGAACGATTTCTACTGTGCATGGGGTTGTTTTCGACGTTATTGTTGAGAGCGCCCCTCAGGCGCTCTCCGTCTCCCGGTGGACGTCGTGCACGACGAGGCCCATGCCTTCGTCCGGCATCTTGATCCAGTCGCGGCGCTTCAGGGTGCGCTTGGTGTCCTCGTAGCCGCTCGTCCAGTGCTCGCGCATCGACGTGCCCGAGAATTCGTGGTCCTTGGCGTCGCCCTCATAGGCCTTCTGCTGATAGATCAGATGCAGGATCGCGATCTCCGGCATGCGGCGCAGGCTCGCCTTGAGGCTACGATCCTCGTCGGACAATTGCTCGTCCGGAATCTTCGCCAGCGCCTTGTAGAGCAGCACCTTGAGATTATGCGTGCGGCGGTAGACGTCGGTGTTGTGGCGGGTGCGCGAGGAATACATGATGTCCTTGTGGCGGGCCATCACGTCCTGGATCGAGCGCGGCAGCACGCCGCGCGCGCTGAACAGGTCGACCTGGAACACCAGCGAATTGATCGCGTCCTCCTGGTCGAGCAGATGCTGAGGAGACCAGGATGCGCAGGGAAGACGTGCTGAGGCTTCCGTCCATGCCGGCGGCAGGACCGAGCTATCCGGCCGGACCTTATCGGTTCGTCAACCGCGAATTCCTCGTCATCACCTACGAGACCGATCAGGACCTGGTCCGCGCGGGCCTGCCTGAGCCGCTGGAGCCGATCGACCAGCCGATCGTGCATTACGAATGGATCAAGATGCCGGACTCCTCCGGCTTCGGCAGCTACACCGAGTCCGGCCTCGTGATCCCGGCGCGCCTGCACGGCGAGGAGGTCAACTTCGTCTCGCAGATGTATCTCGACGATGATCCGCCGATCGCGGCCGGCCGCGAGATCTGGGGCTTTCCCAAGAAGTACGCCCATCCAAAACTCGAGATCGTCAAGGACACGCTGACGGGCACGCTGGAATATGCCGGCCAGCTCGTCGCCATGGGCACGATGGGTTACAAGCACGAGAGCATGGCCGGCAACGGCGATCTCACCCGCGCCACGCTGTCGAAGACGCAAGTTAATCTGAAGATGATCCCGGGCGTCGACGGCCACCTCGAGGTCTGCCAGCTCGTCGCCATCAACCTGATCGAGATCGTGCCGAAGGGCTCCTGGATGGGACCTGGCCGGCTGCATCTGGTGCCGCACGTCAACGCCCCGGTTGCGGATTTCCCGGTCCGACGCTGCATCGGCGCGCACCACTACATCGCCGATTTGACATTGCCGTTCGGCCGCGTGGTGCACGACTACGTCAAGGAAGCCCAGGCAGCGGTCGCGACGGGGCTGGCCGCGGAGTAGGGCGGCGCGCCATCATCAAACTGTAACACTGGCGTAATTGACTGCACGGAGGACCCGGAGGAGGCCAATAACGGCCCCCCGGGATTGGGCTGCAACGACGTGGGGTCAGCATGGCTGAGCCGGCTAAGCTTGTCAGCGCGACATCGGATGTCGCGGCTGTCATTCCCGGACTGGTGTGGGCGTTTCGTTTGCATGGCGACGGCGGCGCCGAGGCGCTGCCGATCGACCAGCCGATCGAGTTCAGCCATGATGGCCGGCTCTGGCTGCATTTCAATTTGACAGATGGTCGCGCGCGGCCGTGGATCGCGGCATCACAGCTGCCGCCGCTGGCGCGCGATCTGCTGCTGTCGAACGACACGTTCCAGCAGCTGCACGTCATCGACCACTGCGTCTACGGCGTGTTCTCCGATCTCGTCCGCGACATCGACGCTGCTACCGAAGAGACCGCGTTCCTGCGCTTCGCCATGACCGAGCATCTGCTGGTCTCCGGCCGCCACCAGGCGCTGTGCTCGGCGGACGCGACCCGGCGCGTGCTCGAAGGTGGTTATCGCGTCGACAATGTTGCCCATCTCCTGGAGAAGATCGTCGACGAGGTCGCCGACACGCTCGACAGGATGGCCGACAAGCTCGGCCAGGAAGTCGACGGCATTGAGGAACGAATTCTGGCTGATGATGTGAAGCCAGAGATGCGCCGCACGCTCGGAAGATTGCGCCGGACATGTGTGCGACTGCACCGCCAGCTCACCGGACTGCGCGTGCTGTTCCATCGGCTCGACCAGAAGAACACCGATCATTTGTCGCCGGGATTGCGCATTCAGGCCGGCAAGCTCGCGCAGCGGCTCGACGGTCTCGACCACGACATCGTCGAGCTCCGCGAGCGCAGCCGCCTACTCGAGGAGGAGCTGCGTTTCAAGAACGAGGAGGAGAGCAATCGCCACCTCCACACGCTTTCGATCGTGACGACGCTGCTGCTGCCGCCGACGCTGATCACCGGCATCTTCGGCATGAACACCAAGGGCCTGCCGCTCACCGACGTGGACGAGGGCTTCCTCTGGGCGGCGGCACTGATGGTGACCTCGATCGGCCTTGCCTATCTGTTCATGCGGCGAACCGGCATCTTCAAAAAATAGCTGGCAGCCGGTGTCAGCCGTGAATGCGATTGCCCGGACATCAGGATTGCGATGTTCACTCGTGATCGCGGCGGTGTTGTTCGCGAGCACCAGCGCGTTCGCCGGCGCCAAGGACGAGAGCGCCGCCGACTGGCTGTTTCCAAAATGGTTCAACGAGTGGCATGATGGGCTCGCCAACAAGGGCCTGAATTTCGGCGCGACCTACGTTGCCGACAACATCGGCAACGTGTCCGGCGGCGTCTCGCGCGGCGCCATCCATTTCGGCCGGCTCGATCTGTCAGTCGACGCCGATCTCGACAAGCTCGTCGGCTGGACCGGCGGCCGCTTCTACGCCAATGGTTACATCATCTACGGCCGCGGGCTCAGCAGGAACTACATCCAAAATCTCGCCACCATCAGCGAGATCGAAGCGCTGCCCGACCAGCGGCTCTACAACGCCTATTTCGAGCAGAGCTTCTTCAACGACCGCCTGAACATCAGGGCCGGCCAGCAGGCGGCCGATGTCGAGTTCTTCGACAGCCAGACCGACGACCTCTTCATCAACGGCACCTTCGGCTGGCCCGCGATCAAGGCCACCAATTTGCCGGCCGGAGGCCCGGCGCCGCCGATCGCAGTGCCCGGCATTCGCATCAAGGCCCAGGTTGCGGACAACGTCACCGTCTTCGGCGCGGTGTTCAACGGCAATCCGGCCGCGCCCGGCGATGGCGATCCGCAGACGCGCGACAATCATGGTCTCGCGTTTCGTGTCAATGATCCGCCCTGGGTCATCGGGCAGGTCCACTTCGACTACCATGTCGACATCGGCGGAAGCTCGCTTGCCGGCAATGTCACGCCTGGCGGCTGGTATCATTTCGGCGACTTCGACAGCCAGCGCTTCACTGCGGACGGCTTCCCGCTTGCAGACCCGACCGGATCCGGCATTCCGGCGAAGCTTCGCGGCAATTACGGAATCTACGCCGTCGTCGAGCAGGCCCTCTGGCGGCCGCCGGGGACAGAAACCGAAAAGACCGTGTCGGCCTCGATACCCGGCGTCACTGCGTTCGGCCGCATCGCCTACAGCCCGCCGGATCGCAACCTGATCGACCTCTATCTCGACGGCGGCGTCGGCTTCGTCGGCTTTACGCCGGGCCGTCCGCTCGATCGGTTCGGGATCGGGGTCGCCTATATGCGGATCTCGGGTGCCGCACGAAGCCTCGACGTCGATACGCAGATCTTCAGCGGTATCCAAAGCCCGGTGCGCAGCAGCGAGGCCTTGCTCGAAATCATCTACGAGGCGCACATCAAGCCGGGCTGGTTGATTGCGCCTTACTTCCAGTACGTGGTGCGTCCCTCCGGCGGCATCCCGAACCCGAACGATCCAACCGGTGTGTCTCGGATCGGTGACGCCGCCGTGTTCGGCGTCACCACCACGCTCCGGTACTAGGCCATCGCGGGCTTTGCTTGCGGCTTTGGTTGCCGCGAGAGCCCCAGCACGATCAGCGAGGCAAACACGCAGAGCGCTCCAGCCACAAAGAAGGCGGGCAGATAGCTCTGGAGCAGCGTCCGCGACAGGCCCGCGCCGAAGGCGGCCGCACCAGCGCCGAGCTGGTGTCCGGCGAAGATCCAGCCGAACACCAGATTGGCGCGTTCGGGTCCGAATTTCTGCGCGGTGAGGCGTACGGTCGGCGGCACGGTCGCGATCCAGTCGAGGCCGTAGAACATCGCGAAGATCGACAGGCCATAGAACGAGAAATCGCTGAACGGCAGGAAGATCAGCGAGAGCCCGCGCAGGCCGTAGTACCAGAACAGCAGGAAGCG
Organism: Bradyrhizobium sp. AZCC 2230; assembly: GCF_036924495.1. Taxonomy (NCBI): domain Bacteria; kingdom Pseudomonadati; phylum Pseudomonadota; class Alphaproteobacteria; order Hyphomicrobiales; family Nitrobacteraceae; genus Bradyrhizobium; species Bradyrhizobium sp. AZCC 2230. Next base: position 399,737 of record NZ_JAZHRS010000001.1, read on the forward strand.
ATTGTCATAACGGTCCGAGAGCCAGCCCGACATGATGGTGCCAAAGAAGTCGAAGATGCCCATCGCTGCGAGCAGGCTCGCCGCCTGCACCTGCGGGATGCCGAAGTCGAGGCACATCGGAATCAGATGCACCTGCACGAGGCCGTTGGTCGAGGCGCCGCAGACGAAGAACGTTGCAAACAGGATCCAGAACGCGCTCGACTTCGAGGCGTCGCGCAGCGTGCCGAGCGCAACACCGGTGATCGAGCCGTGGTTCACGGGCGGCGCGGGCAGGGGCTCGCTGCCTTCGTCGCCGAACGGGCGCAAGCCCACATCGCTCGGGCGATCGCGCATCACGAGCAGCACTGCCAGTGCAGAAACGCCGAGCATGATGCAGACGAAGCCGAGCGCCAGGCGCCAGCCGTAGCGTTCGGTCAGGCTTGCCAGCAGCGGCAGGAAGACGAGCTGGCCGGTGGCGACACTCGCGGTCAGGATGCCGACGACCAGGCCGCGCCGCGCGGCAAACCAGCGCGTGGAGATGGTGGCGCCCAGCACCAGCGCGGTCATGCCGGTGCCGATGCCGATCACCACGCCCCAGAGAGCCACGAGCTGCCAGATCTCGGTCATGCCGAGCGAGAGCACCAGCGCCGAGACGACGATGAGCTGCGCGGTCAGCGTCACATTGCGCAGGCCGTAGCGATTGAGCAGCGCGGCTGCGAACGGCGCCATCAGCCCGAACAGGATGAAGCGAATCGAGAGCGCGGAGGAGATCTGCGCCGTGCTCCAGCCGAACTCCTTCTGGAGCGGAACGATGAACACGCCGGGCGCGCCGACCGTGCCCGCGCTGATCAGCGCGGCGAAGAAGGTCACACCGACCATCACCCAGCCGTAGTGGATGTTGCGACGGCCGAGCGCGGCCGAAAGCCAGTTCGAAATCATTGCCCCTCAATCCAGGCTGGCGGGCTTTGGGAGACCCGCGTCATTGTTGTAGTCTGGCATGGAAACGGGAAGTCTGAAATGCCAGACTTCCCTCAATTTAGGACGTCGCCGGAGTCAGTGCGCGAGACGCTCCACCGCGATCGCAGTGGCCTCGCCGCCGCCGATGCAGAGCGCGGCGACGCCGCGCTTGAGGTTGTTGGCCTCGAGCGCATGCAGCAGCGTCACGATCAGCCGCGCGCCGGTGGTGCCGATGGGATGGCCGAGCGCGCAGGCGCCGCCGTTGATGTTGAGTTTGTCGCGGGGGATGCCGAGATCGCGCTGCGCAGCCATCGCGACGACCGCGAACGCTTCGTTGATCTCAAAGAGATCGACATCGCCTGCGCTCCAGCCGACCTTGTCGAGCAGCTTGCGGATCGCCAGGATCGGCGCCGTGGTGAACCATTGCGGCTCCTGGCTGTGGGTGGCGTGCCCTTTGATCACGGCGAGTGCGGGCAGACCGTTGCGATCGGCGAGCGATCGCTTCGTTAGCACCAGCGCGGCGGCGCCGTCGGCGTTCGCAGAGGAAGCGGCGGGCGTAATCGTGCCATTGGCGCGGAATGCTGGCTTCAGTCCGGGAATTTTGGCGGGATCCACCTTCAGCGGATGCTCGTCGTTGGCGATCACGCGCGGGCCGGCCTTCTCGGTCAGTGTGACCGGCGCGATCTCGGCCTTGAACGCGCCGCCCTCGACCGCCTTGCGCGCGCGGCTGAGCGTTTCCATCGCATAGGCGTCCTGGTCCTTTCGGGTGAACTGATAGGCCTCCGCGGTCGCCTCGCCGAAATCGCCCATGGAGCGGCCGGTCTCGTAGGCGTCCTCGAGGCCGTCCATCATCATGTGGTCGATGATGCGGTCGTGCCCGGCGCGATAGCCGCCGCGTGCTCTCGCCAGCAGATATGGCGCGTTGCTCATGCTCTCCATGCCGCCGGAGACGACGATCTCGGCCGAGCCAGCGCGGATGATATCATGTGCCAGCATGGTCGCCTTCATGCCGGAGCCGCAAACCTTGTTGACGGTCGTCGCGCCGGTCGCGTCGGGGAGACCGGCGCTACGTGCCGCCTGACGCGCCGGTGCCTGGCCCTGGCCAGCGGGCAGCACGCAGCCCATGAAGACTTCGTCGATCTTCTCGGGGGCGAGCTTGGCGCGTTCCAGTGCTGCATTGATCACGTGCGATCCGAGCTTGTGCGCGGCGAGCGGTGACAACTCGCCCATGAAGCGGCCAAGCGGGGTGCGGGCGGTGGAGACGATGACGACGGGATCGGCGGCTTCGGCCATGACGAGACTCCCTGGCAATGACGATTTAGATTATGATCATAATATGATGCGGCGCAAAAAATGCAACCGCGCGGGGCATGAGAAATTGTCGTGGTTCGGATGAGAATTGGTCGTTCGAATGGAGGAGGGGGCTACCGCTTCCTGTTCACAAACGCCTGCATCAGGCGCGTCGGCTCGTCGGTCAGAAACGACTCGCCGAACACCTTCACGCTGAGATTCACCGACTCCGTCAGCGGCAGTTCCTCCCATTGCCGCAGCAGTGCCTTCTGCGACCGTAGCGCTTCGGGGCCGCATTCGAGCAGCGCGGTCACGAGATGCCCGATTTCGGCATCCAGGCCGCCGGCCGCGGCGATCTTGTCGATCAGGCCCCAGGCCAGCGCCGTCGGCGCGTCGATATTCTCCGCGGTCATCACCAGCCAACGCGCGCGGGCCCAGCCGATCAGGCGCGGCAGCAGCGCGGCATGTATCACCGAGGGAATGCCGACGCGCACCTCCGGCATGCCGAAATGCGCATCATGCGTGGCGATACGGAAGTCGCAGGCGGCGGCGACTTCGAGACCGCCGCCGAGGCACCAGCCGGGCATGCGGGCGATCACGGGGGCAGGGAACTGGCGCACGGCCTCGCAGAGATCGCGCAGGCGGCTGATGAACGCTTCCGCCGATTTCTGGTCGAGCTTCGCCATCTCCTTGATGTCGGCGCCGCCGATCATGCTCTTCTCGCTCTGGCCGCGCAGCACCACGATTCGGATGCTGCGGTCGGTGGCGAGCTTTTGCAGGCCTTCGCGCACCGCATCGGTCACGGGCGAGCCCAGAATATTCAGCGAGCCGGCATTACAGATCGCGACATGAACGACGCCGCGCGCATCGCGCGTCACGCCGCAATGGTTGTTGAGCATTTCCATCGTGGGATCTCGAGGTTTCGTGGACATGCGCAAGGCGCGCGTCAGGACCACTTCCGGGCCGAAATGGCCGCCTTGTCAAGCGGTGGGGGCGGAGTTGCCAGCACGAAGTCCGCAGCATAGTATGATGATAATAATACAAAGAGGCAACCCATGACCGACCCCACTCAACTCGACCTGTTTTCGCCGGCGCGGCGCCGCGAGCGCGTGGTGGACTGGCAAGTTCCTGCGCCGGTCGCGAAAGTGGCTATGGGATTGTCCGGCATCGACGCCATGCTCGGCATCCGTGATGGCCGGCTGCCGCCGCCGCCCTTCGCAAAATTGATCGGTTTCATCATGGCGGTGGTCGAGCCGGGCCGGATCGTGATGGAACTGGAGCCGCGCGAGGACCTCGAAAATACCATCGGGCTCCTGCATGGGGCGACTGCCGCCGCACTCCTCGACACCGCCATGGGCTGCGCGATTTCGACGCGGCTGGAGCCCGGGCAGGGATCGGTCACCCTCGACCTGAAGATGACCTTCCTGCGTCCGCTCTCGGTCCGTTCGGGGCTGATCTCGGCCGAAGGCAGGATCATCAAGCTGGGGCGCCAGACCAGCTACACCGAAGGCTTTGTGCGCGACGGCAAGGGCGCCCTCGCAGTCCATGCAACTGCAACCTTTTCCATGATTGGCAGCAATTTTACCGGGAATTAATGCGCCGCCGGACCGATATACGTGTTATGAGATGACCTCCGACATCCAATGAGAGCCGCATGCGCTATTCTCGGGAACACAAGCAGGAAACCCACGACCGCATCGTGAAGAAGGCCTCCGTGCGGCTGCGCGAAAAGGGCGCCCACGGCATTGGCGTCGCCGACCTCATGAAGGAGGCGGGACTGACCCATGGCGGCTTCTACGCGCATTTCGATTCCCGCGAGGCGCTGGTGATCGAGGCGTTTGACTACGCCATGGACCGCTCGATGGAACACTGGCGCAAGCAGTCCGACCAGGTCGCGCCCGAGAAGCAACTCGCCCAGATCGTCGAGACCTATCTTTCGACTTTGCATCGGGACAATCCCGGCCATGGCTGCTCGATCCCCGCGCTTGGCGCCGAGATCGCCCGCGAGAGCCCGAAGACGCGAAAAGCCTTTGCCGGCAAGCTCGACGAGATGGTCGAGATGATGACCGATTTCATCCCGAATTTGCCGCGCAAGGCCGCGCGCAAGCAGGCAATTGCGACGCTGGCGACGATGGCCGGAACCATGCTGCTGGCGCGCGTCGCCGGCTCCAGCGAGCTGTCGGACGAGGTGCTGAAGGCGGGCAAGGACAGCGCGCTTGAGGGTGCGAAGCGTGAGCCGAAGGTGACGGCGGCGAAGAAGGCGAAGCAGAACTAGGCGAGATGCCGTAGGGTGGGCAAAGCGAAGCGTGCCCACCGTGCAGCCGTGAGTGTGGAAAGATGGTGGGCACGGCGCTAGGGCGCCTTTGCCCACCCTACGAGAGCGGGACTTCACCGCCCCGCAAACAGCGCCCGCTCGCGTTCCACGATCTCGCCGATGTAATCCGCCACCGCCCGGATCCGCGCGAGATCCTTGCTGTCGGCGTGCATCAGCATCCAGAACGTCCGCGTGATCGAGATCTCCTCTGGCAGCACCGCAACGAGCTGCGGATAGTCGGCCGCCATGAAGTGCGGCAGCACCGCGATGCCGAATCCCGCGAGCGTGGCATTGAGCTGCGCGATCAGATTGGCGCTACGCAAACGGGCGGAAATCCGCGGCGAAACCTGGGGCAAATAGTCGAGCTCGGGCGTGAACAAGAGTTCCTCGATATAGCCAACAAAGCGGTGCTGCGGCAGCACTTCGCGCGAGGTGATTTTCGGGAAGCGGTCGAGATAGCTGGGCGCGGCATAAAGCCCGAGGCGGTAGTCGAGCAGCTTGCGGCCGACGATCCGGCCCTCTTTCGGCATGGTCAGGCTGATCGCGATATCGGCCTCGCGCTTGGAGAGACTGAACAGCCGGGCGGTGGCTACAAGTTGCAAATCGAGGTCCGGATAGCGGTCGGCGAAGGGGGCCAGCCGCGGCGCCAGGAAAGCGGTGCCGAACCCGTCCGGCGCGCCGATCCGCACCGTGCCGGTCAACCGTGCCACGGAGCCACCGACCTGCTCCTGGTTGGCGACGATGGTGGATTCCATCGCCTCGGCGCTGTCGGCGACGCGCTGGCCGGCCTCGGTGAGGAGGTAACCGGTCTTGCGCCGGTCAAACAGCTTGGCCGAGAGGTGCTTCTCCAGCCGGTCGACGCGGCGGATCACCGTGGCGTGGTCAACGCCAAGCTGTTTGGCCGCAGCCGAAACCGAGCCGCCCCGCACGATGGCCAGCACGAAGCGGAAGTCATCCCAGTCGATGTGACATTGATCCAGCATTTTCGCACATCTATGGTGCATTATCTCAGACTTGAATCCTATAAAATGCAGGTCGATAGGATTTGTCAAAGCGATCAGGCCTCAAGGAGAGCATTCCATGCGTTCAATCGGACATTTCATCGGTGGCAAGGAGGTCAAGGGCACCTCGGGCCGCACCGCCGACGTTTTCGAGCCGATGACCGGTGACGTCCAGGCCAAGGTGGCGCTGGCGTCCAAGGCCGAGGTCCGCGCCGCCGTGGAGAACGCCCGTGCCGCGCAGCCGGAATGGGCCGCGACCAACCCGCAGCGGCGCGCCCGCGTCATGACGAAATTCGTCGAGCTGGTGCAGCGCGACTACGACAAGCTTGCCGAGTTGCTCGCGCGCGAGCACGGCAAGACCGTGCCCGACGCCAAGGGCGACATCCAGCGCGGCCTCGAGGTCGCCGAGTTCGCCTGCGGCATCCCGCATCTGATGAAGGGCGAGTACACCGAAGGCGCCGGCCCCGGCATCGACATCTACTCCATGCGCCAGCCGCTCGGCGTCGTCGCCGGCATCACGCCGTTCAACTTCCCGGCGATGATCCCGATGTGGAAATTCGCGCCCGCGATCGCCTGCGGCAACGCGTTCATCCTGAAGCCATCGGAGCGCGATCCCGGCGTGCCGATGATGCTCGCCGAGCTGATGATCGAGGCAGGCCTGCCGGCCGGCATTCTCAATGTCGTCAACGGCGACAAGGAAGCAGTCGACGCCATCCTCGACGATCCCGATATCAAGGCCGTCGGCTTCGTCGGCTCCACGCCGATCGCGCAGTACATCTATGAGCGCGCCGCGCAGACCGGCAAGCGTTGCCAGTGCTTTGGCGGCGCCAAGAACCACGCCATCATCATGCCGGACGCCGACATGGACCAGGCGGTCGACGCGCTGATTGGAGCGGGCTACGGCTCGGCCGGCGAACGCTGCATGGCCGTCTCCGTGGCCGTGCCCGTCGGCAAAACGACGGCCGACCGGCTGATGGACAAGCTGATCCCGCGCGTCGAGAGCCTCAAGATCGGCACCTCGATCGATCCGTCCGCCGATTACGGTCCGCTGGTCACGCGCGAGGCGGTCGAGAAGGTCAAGGGCTACATCGATCTCGGCATCAAGGAAGGCGCGACGCTTGCCGTCGACGGTCGCGGCTTCAAGATGCAGGGCTACGAGAACGGCTTTTATCTCGGTGGTTCGCTGTTCGACAACGTCACCAAGGACATGCGGATCTACAAGGAAGAGATCTTTGGCCCGGTGCTTTCGGTGGTGCGCGCGCACGACTACAAGGAAGCGCTGGCGCTGCCGTCCGAGCATGATTACGGCAACGGCGTTGCGATCTTCACCCGCGACGGTGACGCCGCGCGCGACTTCGCGGCCAAGGTCAATGTCGGCATGGTCGGCATCAACGTGCCGATCCCGGTGCCGATCGCCTACTACACCTTCGGCGGCTGGAAGAAGTCCGGCTTCGGCGATCTCAACCAGCACGGCCCGGACTCGATCCGCTTCTACACCAAGACCAAGACGGTGACTTCGCGCTGGCCGTCCGGCGTCAAGGAAGGTGCGGAATTCTCGATCCCACTGATGAAGTAAGGCTGTAGCCCAGCCCGTCATTGCGAGCGCAGCGAAGCAATCCAGACTTTTTCCTCGGACACACTGGATTGCTTCGTCGCTTCGCTCCTCGCAATGACGAGAACAGTGAGCAGCCCGGCATGCAGTTCGCTCTGAACGAGGATCAGGTCGCGGTTCGCGACATGGCGTTGGCGTTTGCGGCGGAGAAGATCGCGCCGCACGCGCTGCGCTGGGACGAGCAAAAGCATTTCCCCGTCGACGTGATGCGCGAGGCCGCAACCCTCGGCATGGGCGGCATCTACATCCGCGAGGATGTCGGCGGCTCAGCCATGACGCGGTTCGATGCGGCGCTGATTTTTGAGGCGCTGGCGACGGGCTGTCCGACCACCTCGGCCTTCATCTCCATTCACAACATGGCGTCCTGGATGATCGATGCCTATGGCAGCGACACCCAGCGCCACACGTGGTTGCCAAAGCTCTGCACCATGGAGCTGATCGCGAGCTACTGCCTGACCGAGCCGGGCGCCGGCTCCGATGCGGCGGCGCTGCGCACCCGTGCCGTGCGCGCCGGCGACCACTACGTCCTCAACGGCCAGAAGCAGTTCATCTCGGGCGCGGGCGGCACTGATCTGCTGGTCGCGATGGTGCGGACCGGCGGTGACGGCCCGGGCGGCATCTCGACCCTTGTCATCGACGGCAAGACGCCGGGCGTCTCCTTCGGCGCCAACGAGCGCAAGATGGGCTGGAACGCGCAGCCCACCCGCGCCGTGATCTTCGAGAACGCGCGCGTGCCGGTGGCCAACCGGCTGAGCGAAGAGGGCGTCGGCTTCAAGATCGCGATGGCGGGTCTCGACGGCGGCCGCCTCAATATCACGGCTTGCTCGCTCGGCGGCGCGCAGACCGCGCTCGACAAGGCGCGCGCCTACATGAGGGAGCGCAAGGCTTTTGGAAAGCGCCTCGACGAATTCCAGGCGCTGCAATTCAAGCTCGCCGACATGGCGATCGAGCTGGAAGCCGCGCGCACCTTCTTGTGGCGGGCCGCTGCTGCGCTCGACCGGAAAGACCCGGACGCCACCATGCTGTGCGCGATGGCAAAGCGCTTCGGCACCGATGTCGGCTTCGAGGTCGCCAACCAGGCGCTGCAGTTGCACGGCGGCTACGGCTACTTAAGCGAATACGGCATCGAGAAGATCGTGCGCGACCTGCGCGTGCACCAGATCCTCGAAGGTACCAACGAAATCATGCGGCTCATCGTGGCGCGCAAACTGATCGAGGGCGCGCGATGACGGAGGAGGGCGACCTGATCGTTCGCCGCGAGGGCGCGGCGGGCGTGATCCGGCTCAACCGGCCGAAAGCGATCAACGCGATGACGCTCGAGATGTCGATCGGTATCGATGCCGCGCTGGACCGGTTCGAGACCGATCCGGAAGTCGCCGTGATCGTGCTGGAAGGCGCGGGCGAACGCGGGCTCTGCGCCGGCGGCGACATTCGCGGCCTCTGGGAGAGCTCGCGCGAAGGCGGCGATCTCGGCGCGCGGTTCTGGCGCCAGGAATACGTCATGAATGCGCGGATCGCGAAGTATCCGAAGCCGTATGTGGCGTTCATGGATGGACTGGTGATGGGCGGCGGCGTCGGCCTGTCCGGCCATGCCAGCCATCGTGTCGTCACCGATCGCACCAAGCTCGCGATGCCTGAGGTCGGGCTCGGCTTTTTCCCTGATGTTGGCGGCACCTGGCTGCTGTCACATTCGCCCGGCGAGATCGGCACATATTTTGGTTTGACCGGCCAGACTATGAATGGTCCTGATGCCATCCATGCAGAATTTGCGGACGCTGTGGTGCAGGCGGCCAAGTGGCCGGAGCTGCGCGAGGCTCTGACCAAGGTTCGTCAAGGCGTGACCGCAGCCGATGTCAGCAAGCTCATCAACGGTTTCGCGACCGGCGAGGCCGCAGGGCCGGTCGCCGCCAGAGAGCCGATCATCGATGCGCTATTCGGCTTCGATCGCATGGAAGACATTTTTGCGGCGCTCAAGCGCGACGGCTCGGACTTCGCGCTGGCAACGCTGAAGACGCTCAACGAAAAATCGCCGCGCGGCATGGTGGTGACGCTGAAACTGCTGCGGCTCGCGCGTAGCGCGGCGAGCCTGGAAGAGTGCCTGGTGCGCGAATATCGCGCCGCGCTGGAGGTCTTCCGCAGCGACGATTTTCGCGAGGGCGTGCGCGCGGCCGTGATCGACAAGGACCGCAATCCGACCTGGTCGCCGCCGCGGATCGAGGATGTGACGCCGCAGATGCTTGCGCCGTATCTCGCCGAGATCGGCGCCGACGAGCTGAAGTTCGACTAATCAACGAGACGTCTAGCGGAGGAAACGAAGATGGCCACGATCGCATTCATCGGTCTCGGCAATATGGGCGGCCCGATGGCGGCCAATCTGGTCAAGGCCGGCCACAAGGTGGTGGCCTTTGATCTCGCCGAGGCCTCGCGCAATCAGGCCAAGGCGGATGGTGCCAGCATCGGTGAAAGTGCCGCGAGTTCGGTGAAGGGTGCCGATGTCGTCGTCACGATGCTCCCCGCAGGCAAGCACGTGCTCGGCGTCTGGACCGAGGTCGTCCCCGCCATGGCCAAGGGCGCGCTGATCATCGATAGCTCCACCATCGATGTCGAAAGCGCGCGTCAGGCGCATGCGCTCGCCGCCAAGCACGGCGTGCTCTCGGTCGATGCGCCCGTCTCCGGCGGCACCGGTGGCGCCAAGGGTGCGACGCTCACCTTCATGTGCGGCGGCGAGGAGAGTGCGTTTGCGGCGGCAAAACCCGTGCTGGAGAAGATGGGCAAGAAGATCGTGCATTGTGGCGGTGCCGGCGCGGGGCAGGCGGCAAAGATCTGCAACAACATGATCCTCGGCATTTCCATGATCGCGGTCAGCGAGGCCTTCGCGCTCGGTGAGAAGCTCGGCCTCTCGCATCAGGCGCTGTTCGACGTCGCCTCGACCTCGTCGGGCCAGTGCTGGTCGCTCACGACCTATTGCCCGGTTCCGGGCCCGGTGCCGACCTCGCCGGCGAATAATGATTACAAGCCGGGTTTTGCCTCGGCGCTGATGGTGAAGGACCTGACCCTGGCGCAGGACGCCGCGAAGGCCGCCGGCGCCGCGACGCCGCTCGGCCAGCATGCGCAGGAGATCTATCAGGCCTTCGACAAGGCAGGCCAGGGTGGGGTGGATTTTTCCGGAATTATCAAGCACGTTAGGGGGCTAGCCGGGAAAGCTTGATGACGACATTTCAGGAAGCGCGCGCGTTTCTGCTGCACAACCGCACGGATTACGAGACAGCGGTCAGGGATTTCCGCTGGCCCGATCCGGTTCCCTTCAACTGGGCGCTCGACTGGTTCGACGAGCTGGCGAAGGATGCAGAATCCAAGGATCGGCCCGCGCTCTGGATTGTCGATGCTGCGCAGGACAAGCAGACAAAACTGTCCTATGCCGCGCTCTCGAGGCGCTCCAACCAGGTCGCCAACTTTCTCCGCGCGCAGGGCTTGAAGCGCGGCGATCATCTGCTGCTGCTGCTCGGCAATGTCGTGCCGCTGTGGGAGACGATGCTGGCGGCGATGAAGCTCGGCGTCGTCGTGATCCCCGCGACCACGCTGTTGACCGCGGATGAGTTGCGCGATCGGCTCGATCGCGGCAAGGCGAAGGCCGTCGTTGCCGCGCAAGACCAAGTCGCGAAGTTCGCGAGCCTTGGTGCGGAGAACATCGTCCGCATCGTGGTCGGTGCGGCCTCCGACGGTTGGCTTGCCTATGATGACGCGGCGAACGCCTCTGAAAACTTTGCCGCCGACGGCCCGACCAACGCCGACGACCCGATGCTGCTGTATTTCACCTCGGGCACGACGGCAAAACCAAAGCTCGTGCTGCACAGCCAGCGGAGTTACCCGGTCGGCCATCTCTCGACCATGTACTGGATCGGGCTGAAGCCCGGCGACGTCCATCTCAACATCTCGTCGCCCGGCTGGGCCAAGCACGCCTGGAGCTGTTTCTTCGCGCCATTGAATGCTGGCGCGACCGTGTTCGTGGTCAATCAGCCGCGCTTCGATGCGAAGGCGCTGCTCGCCACCATCGGCCGCTGCGGCGTCACCACGCTGTGCGCGCCGCCGACGGTGTGGCGGCTGTTCATTCAGGAGAATCTGGCGTCGTTCAAGGTGAGCTTGCGCGAAGTCTGCGGCGCCGGCGAGCCGCTCAACCCCGAAGTGATCGACCAGGTCCAGGCCGCCTGGGGGCTCACCATCCGCGATGGCTACGGCCAGACCGAGACCACGGCGCTCGCCGGTAACTCGCCGGGGCAAAAGATCAAGGTCGGCTCGATGGGCCGGCCGCTGCCGGGCTATCGCGTGCAGGTCAGCGATGCCGACGGCCATCCGGCCAAGGAGGGTGAGGTGGCGCTGCTGCTGGGCGCTGATCGTCCGGCCGGATTGATGCAGGGCTATCAAGGCGACGACGGCAAGCTCTCTGGCGCCGAAGGCGAGCTCTATCGCAGCGGTGACGTCGTGTTTTCCGATGATGACGGCTATCTCACCTTCGTCGGCCGCTCCGACGACGTGTTCAAATCCTCGGACTATCGCATCAGCCCGTTCGAGCTGGAGAGCGTGTTGCTCGAGCACGAGCTCGTCGCCGAAGCCGCGGTGGTGCCGAGCCCCGATCCGATCCGGCTCGCGATCCCCAAGGCCTTCGTGCTGCTGACCTCGGGCGCGGAGCGAACGCCGGAGACGGCGCTTTCCATCTTCAGGCATCTGCACACGCGGCTTGCGCCGTTCAAGCGCATCCGCCGCCTCGAAATCGTCACCGAACTGCCGAAGACGATCTCTGGCAAAATCCGCCGCGTGCAGCTACGACGGCTCGAACGCGACGACGATCGCGACGATCCGCTGCGCGGCCGGGAATTCCGTGAGGAGGATTTTCCGGAGCTGCCGAAAACAAGAAGTGAGACCTGACGCGACATGAACGAAATCTGGAAGAAGCCGCCGATCACGCTGGAGGCCTATCAGGCCATGGTCGGCAAGGAGATCGGCGTATCGTCCTGGCACCTGATCGATCAGCCCCGAATCGACACCTATGCCGGCGTGACCGAGGATCACCAGTTCATCCATGTCGATCCCGAGAGGGCGAAGGGGGAAACGGCGTTCGGCACCACCATTGCGCACGGCTTCCTGACGATGTCGATGATGTCGGTGATGTCCTACGAAGTGATGCCGGCGATTGCAGGCACCACGATGGGCGTCAATTACGGCTTCGACAAGCTGCGCTTCATCTCGCCGGTGCGCTCGGGCAAGCGCATCCGCGGCCGTTTCGTGCTGGTGGAAGCCAAGCTGCGCAAGCCCAATGAATTGCAGTCCCGCACCAACGCGACGGTGGAGATCGAGGGCGAGGACAAGCCCGCGCTGGTCGCTGACTGGCTCGGCCTGATCTATTTCGCGTAAGTCCGGCCGGACTTGACCCGGCCATCCATCGCTGCTCAAAAGCTGTCAAAATCGCGCTCGGTGCACCCTCTCCCCTTGCGGGAGAGGGTGGCGAAATCGAGCGGAGCGAGATGAAGCCGGGTGAGGGGTCTCTCTCCACACGTTCATCTGCCGAGAGATACCCCTCATCCGGCGCGCTACGCGCGCCACCTTCTCCCGCAAGGGGAGAAGGAAGAAAGGAAGCACAATGGCAATCAGGTTCGACGGACGCGTGGCCATCGTCACCGGCGCGGGCAATGGTCTCGGAAAGGCGCACGCGCTGGGCCTCGCGAGCCGCGGCGCGAAAGTCGTCGTCAACGATTTCGGCGGCGCGCGTGACGGCAGCGGCGGTTCGCTCTCGCCGGCCGAGGCCGTGGTCGAGGAGATCCGCAAGGCCGGCGGCACCGCGATGGCGGATGGCGCGGACGTGTCGAATTTCGAGCAGGTCACCGCCATGGTCGAGCGCGCCACCAAGGAATGGGGCAGCGTCGATCTGATGTGCGCCAACGCCGGCATCCTGCGTGACAAGTCGTTCGGCAAGATGGAAGCGGCCGATTTCCAGAAGGTGCTCGACGTGCATCTCGTCGGCACCTTCTATTGCTGCAAGGCGGTCTGGGCCGGCATGCGCGACCGCAATTACGGCCGCATCGTGCTGACGACCTCGTCCTCCGGCCTCTACGGCAATTTCGGCCAGGCCAATTACGGCGCGGCGAAGTCCGGCATGGTCGGCCTGATGAACGTGCTCGCCGAGGAAGGCCGCAAGACCGACATCCGCGTCAACATCATCTCGCCGACCGCGGCGACCCGCATGACGGAAGAGCTGCTGCCGCCGCAGGCGCTGCAGCTGATGAAGCCGAACGCGATCACGCCCGCCGTCGAGTACATGTTGAGCGAGGACGCGCCCACCCGCACCATCATGGGCGCTGGTGCCGGCTCCTTCGCCGTGATCAAGATTTTAGAGAGCGAGGGCATCAACCTGCCGGAGGCCGACTGGACCCCCGATGCAGTTGCCGCACATTTCGCTGAGATCAGCGACATGTCGAAGGCCAGGGCGCTCACGGGCGCGTTCGAGCAGACGCAGAAATACGTCGCGCAGGCTGCGGCACGGGCGGGGATCAAGCTCTGACTGATGTCGCCGTCATCGGTGCCGGTCCCGCCGGGCTGATGGCGGCGGAGGTGCTGGCGTCTGGCGGCGCCCGCGTCACCGTCTACGACGCCATGCCGTCCGCGGGTCGCAAGTTCCTGATGGCCGGCCGTGGCGGGCTCAATCTCACCCACAGCGAGCCGCTACCGGATTTCCTCGTCCGCTATCGCGAGGCGATGCCGCATCTGCGCGCCGCGGTCGAAGCGTTTCCGCCCGATGCGCTGCGCGAGTGGAGCGCCGCACTCGGACAGCTGACCTTTGTCGGCAGCAGCGGGCGGGTGTTTCCAAAGACGTTCAAGGCCTCGCCCTTGCTGCGCGCCTGGCTCCGGCGGCTCGATGCAGCCGGGGTGCGGTTTGCGTTTCGACATCACTGGACCGGCTGGGACGAGCAGGGACGGCTCCAATTTCAAATGCCCGATGGAGCGCTTGCCATTGCCCCGAGCGCAACGGTGCTCGCGCTCGGCGGCGCGAGCTGGCCGCGGCTGGGCTCAGATGGCGCGTGGGTCGCGTGTCTCGCCGCCAAGGGCGTTGCCGTCTCGAAGCTCCGGCCTGCGAACTCTGGCTTCACGGTCGCATGGTCCGAATTGTTTCGTGATCGCTTCGAAGGCCAGCCGCTCAAGGGCGTGGCGCTGACGGTCGGCGCGCACACGGTGCGCGGCGAAGCCATGATCACCCGCAGCGGCATCGAGGGCGGCGCGATCTATGGGCTGTCGGCAGAGCTGCGCGAAGCGGTGCTGGGGATCGGGCAGGCGACGCTGACGATCGCATTGCGGCCCGACCTCGACACCCACGCGCTGACCACGCGCCTGTCGGGCACGCGCGGCAAGCAGTCGCTCGCGAACTTTCTGCGCAAGGCAGCGCAAGTGTCGCCGGTCGGCATTGGCCTGATGCAGGAAGCGGCCATTGCCTCCGGCCGGCCGCTGGCCTCGTTCTCGCCGGCGGAGCTCGCGCATCTGGTGAATGCGATTCCGGTTCAGCTCACTGGAGTAGCGCCGATCGATCGTGCCATCTCGACCGCGGGCGGGATTGCGTTCGATGAGCTCGACGATCACTTCATGTTGCGCAAACTGCCCGGCGTGTTCGTAGCCGGCGAGATGCTGGACTGGGAGGCGCCGACCGGCGGCTATTTGCTGCAGGCGTCGTTTGCGACGGGAGCTGCTGCGGGGAATGGCGCGCTGCGGTGGCTCGCTAAAACGTAGCTATCGTAGGGTGGGCAAAGGCGCGAAGCGCCGTGCCCACCATCTCTTTGCGCATGCCACGCTGACGGTGGGCACGCTCCGCTTTGCCCACCCTACGGCAGTGTGCCCCTAGCGCAGCTTCCCCCGCGCCGCCACCGGCAGCGTGCCGATGATCTCATCGCCGCGGACCATCACCACCTCGTCCATCATGTTGACGACGACGCAGACGTGGTTCGGCACGATGCGGACGACGTCGCCGACGTTCGGTCGCGTGTTGCTGCGGGACAGGTCGAGGAAGCCGTGCTCCTCGGCGAAGCGCGCGATCTTGGCTTCGGGGTGCTCGAGGATCAAGCCGTGGCCGTCCAGTCCGCCGGTGTCGGTCGTCAGCGTCTTCGAGCCGGCGTCCAGAATGCCGCGCTCGGGTGCGGCGCGGCTCACCACCGTCGAATAGATGTGCAAGGCGCAATCGTCCCAGGTGGCGGAGCCGGCCGCGACCTGCATGCGGTCATTGTAGATGTAGGTGCCGAAGCGGTGCTCGGTGCCGCCTTTGAGCTTGCCGATGTTGACGAGGTTCGGCGTGCCGCCGGTCGAGACGATCCTGGCATCGAGCCCGTGCGCGCGCACGCCGGCCAGTGCCTCGTCAAAGAATTTCTGCGCATCGCCCCAGCCGGTCTCGGTCGGGTAGAGCATGAAGCCGGCAAACTCGAGCCCTTTGGAGGCAGCAATCTCGCGCGCCAGTGCAATGGCTTCCGCAGGCGTCTCGACGCCCGCACGCTTGCGGCCCGTGTCGCACTCGACCACGACCGAGAGCGGACGGCCCGATGCCGCGGCCGCCTTCGGCAGTCCGGCAACGACGGTCGAATTGTCCGCGGCGACCGTCATGTTGGTCTTGGCATTCAGCGCGCCCAGACGCGCCATCTTCTCTTCGCCCAGCAGATTGTAGCTGATCAGGATGTTGTCGATGCCGGCATTGGCCATGATCTCGGCCTCGCCGATCTTCTGGCAGGTGATGCCTTTGGCGCCGGCCGCGACCTGCATCTTCGCAATGGTCGGATTCTTGTGCGTCTTGATATGCGGCCGGTTGGCAACGCCTGCGTCATCGCAAGCCTTCTGGATCCGCGCGATGTTGCGCTCGACCTTGTCCATGTCGATGACGGCGCAGGGCGTGCCGTATTCGCGGGCGATCTTGGCGGCGAGGGGAATGGTCATGGGAGTCTCTTAGTTGGCGCGCATTCTGATCGCAAAACCGGTACCCACTTTTGCGGAATGCGCGCTAGGCCTGTTCAATTTCTTCGCGGAGCATTTCGAGTTCCAGCCAGCGCTCTTCAGCGGCTGACAATTCGTGGTGCGCCTTGGCGATGGCAGCCGACGTATCGTCGAATGTCTTGCGATCTTTGACGTAGAGGTTGGGATCGTCAAGCACCCGCTGCAGTTTGGCAATATCGGCCTGCAACGTCTCCATCTTCTTCGGCAGCGTTTCGAGCGCGTGCTTCTCGTTGAAGCTCAGCTTGCGCCTGGACGCGGACGCGGGAGCAGCGGAGCGCTCCTCTTTCTTCTCGGCGGGCGCTTGCGCCTTCGCGGTGTCGCGCTTCAGGTCGGCGCCGCGCTGCGTGAGCATGTCGCTATAGCCGCCGGCATATTCGGTCCATTTGCCGTTACCCTCGGGCGCGATCACGGAGGTGACGATGCGGTCGAGGAAGTCGCGGTCATGGCTGATCAGGATCACCGTGCCCTCGTAGTCGCCGAGCATGTCTTCGAGCACGTCGAGGGTTTCGAGATCGAGGTCGTTGGTCGGCTCGTCCAGCACCAGCAGGTTCGACGGCTTTGCCAGCGCGCGGGCCAGCATCAGCCGGCCGCGCTCGCCGCCCGACAGCACCTCCACGGGCGTGCCGCGCTGCTCCTGGGCGAACAGAAAATCCTTCATGTAGCCGACCACATGCTTCGGCTTGCCGCCGACCATGATCTGGTCGCCACGGCCGCCAGTCAGCGCCTCGGCCAGCGTCGATTTGGGATCGAGGCTCTCGCGGTGCTGGTCGAGCGTGGCCGTCTCCAGATTGGCCCCAAGCCGCACGATGCCGGAATCAGGCTGCGCGCCGCCGGTGAGAAGATTGACCAGCGTGGTCTTGCCGGCGCCGTTGGGCCCGATGATGCCGAGCCGGTCGCCGCGCTGGATGCGGGTGGAGAAATTGTCGATGATGATGCGATCGCCATAGGCCTTGGTGATGCCCTTGGCCTCGATCACCAGCTTGCCGGACTGCTCCGCTTCGGCCGCGGCGAGGCTGGCGGTGCCGGCCGTGCCGCGATAATTGCGCCGCTGGTCGCGCAGCGCATGCAGATTGCCGAGCCGCTTGACGTTGCGCTTGCGCCGGCCGGAGACGCCGTGGCGCAGCCAATGCTCCTCGTCGACGATCTTGCGGTCGAGCTTGTGCTGGTCGCGCTCTTCCTCGGCGAGCACCTCGTCGCGCCAGCTCTCGAACGAGGCGAAGCCGCGGTCGATCTGCTTGATCTTGCCGCGATCGAGCCAGGCGGTGGAGCGCGAGAGATTGGTCAGGAAGCGGCGGTCGTGGCTGATGATCACCAGCGCGCTGCGGCGGCTGTCGAGCTCCTTTTCCAGCCATTCGATGGTGGAGAGATCGAGATGGTTGGTCGGCTCGTCCAGCAGCAAGATGTCAGGCGAGGGCGCCAGCACGCGTGCGAGCGCCGCGCGGCGGGCCTCGCCGCCGGAGACGTTGGCCGGGTTCTCGTTGCCGGTCAGTCCGAGCTGCTCGACGAGGTAGCGCGCCTGATACGGATCGTCACCGGGCGCAAGTCCGGACTCGACATAAGCGAGCGTGGTCTTGTGCTCGCCGAAATCAGGCTCCTGCGGCAGATAGCGAACCGTCGCGCCCGGCTGCACGAAGCGTGTGCCGCCGTCGGCCTCGACGAGGCCGGCCGCGATCTTCAGCAGCGTCGACTTGCCTGAGCCGTTGCGGCCGATCAGGCAGACGCGCTCGGATGGCGCGACATTGAGCTCGACGCCCGACAGCAGCGGTGTGCCGCCGAAGGTCAGCTTGATGTCTTTGAGTTGGATCAACGGCGGCGCCATGGTCAGCTCTGGCTCGTGGCGACTTGATCGGCGCGGCGGCGCTGGATCCGGCGTAGCGTCTGGTCGAGCGCCGAGAGGAAGGCGGAACGGTCGCGTGGCGCGAACGAACGCGGGCCGCCGGTCACTTCGCCCGCCGAGCGCAAATCGGTCATCAGATTGCGCACGGCCAGCGTCATCCCGATCGACTCTTCCGTGAACGGCTTGCCGTTCGGCGCGATCACGTCGGCGCCGGCTTTCACGCAGCGGCTCGCCAGCGGAATGTCGGAGGTGATGACGACGTCGCCCGGCCTGGCCCGCTCCGCAATCCAGTCGTCGGCCGCGTCCATGCCGCTACCTGCGGCGATGCGCTCGATCAGGGGATCCTGCGGCACACGGATAAAATTGCCGGCGACCACGCTCACGGGGACGCCGTGGCGGCTCGCAACGCGGTAGATCTCGTCCTTCACAGGACAGGCGTCGGCGTCGACATAGATGCGGGTGGGGGTGTCAGTCATTCGCCGCGTGGTACCCCATTCGGGCCGCAAAGGCGAGGGGATTGACCGGTGTTCCCGGGGGCCTACGATCACCCCTGAAACAACAAGAATTCAGGGGAAAGCCCGCCATGCCGAACCGGCTCGAAACCTATCGCGTCGAGGCCTATAACACGGCCAAACAGTCCGAAAACAAGATGCACGACGACACGGTGGCGCGCCGCTTCGGCTTTTCCGGTGGCCTCGTCCCGGGCGTCGATGTCTTCGCCTACATGATGCACGTGCCGGTGGCGCTCTGGGGCCGCGATTTCCTCGCACGCGGGCTGGTCGAGGCGCGCTTCATCAAGCCGGTCTATGACGGCGAGACCGCCGATGTCGATGCGACCGAGCACAACGGCCTGCTCACGATCGAGGTCTTCAGCCGCACCGAGCTTTGCGCCACGGGAACTGCATCGTTGCCGACGGCAGCGCCAGTGGTGTCATTGGGCGACTATGTCGAAGTCCCTGCGGTCGCCGAGCGAAGGCCGGTCAGCCCGGCCATTTTTGAGGTCGGCAAATGGCTCGGCACGACGCCGCGCCGCTGGGCTGGGCAGGATGCGACCGGCTATCTCGCCGATGTCAGAGAGACCGATCCGATTTTCGCGCGCGAGGGGCTCGGCCATCCCGGCCTGATCCAGCGCGTCATGAACCGCGTGCTGGTCGACAATACGATCCTCGGCCCGTGGATCCACGTCGGCAGCCGCATGCAGCTGCTGTCGCCCGCGCGCACCGGCGACGAGATCACCGCGCGGGCGAAGGTGACAGCGAATTACGAGAAGAAGGGCCACCGCTTTGTCGAACTCGACGCGCTGGTCGTGGCCAACGGCACAACGCCGCTGGCGCATTGCCAGCACATCGCGATCTACCAGCCGCGGGAGCAGGCGGCGGCGTAGGGAAGGGGCACGTTGCTTCCACATATTCGGTGTCATTCCCCGCGAAAGCGGGGAATCCAGTACGCCGCGGCTTCTCGGTCAATCACCACTGTCTCGGAGTACTGGATCGCCCGCTTTCGCGGGCGATGACAGCATTGTTGTTGAGGCAGAAGCGTCCCTTACGCCGCGCCCTTCGCGTCCTGGATCGCGCGCCACACCCGCTCCGGCGTCAGCGGCATGTCGATGTGCTTGATGCCGTAGTCCGACAGCGCATCGACCACCGCATTCACCACCGTCGACAGGCTGCCGGCGCAGCCGGCTTCGCCGCAGCCCTTGGTGCCCAAGGGATTGCTCTTGGCCGGCACCGGGTGATCGCCGACCTCCATGAACGGCACGTCCTCGGCGCGGGGCAGTGCGTAGTCCATCAGCGAGCCCGTGATCGGCTGGCCGCTCTCGTCGTAGCGGACGTGCTCCATCAGCGCCTGGCCGATGCCCTGGACCACGCCGCCATGGAGCTGGCCCGCGACCAGCATCGGGTTGATCACGGTGCCGAAATCGTTCACGGCGCTGTAGCGCACGATCTGCACCACGCCCGTATCCGGATCGACCTCGACCTCGGCGACATGGCAGCCGTTCGGGAAGGCCGACGGCACCGGCTCGCTGGTGTGGTCGACGTCGAGTGAGTCAGGCACGCCGTCCGGCACCTTGCCGTCATGCAGCTTCTTGGCGAGCTCCATGATGTCGATGCTGCGGTCGGTGCCGGCGATGGTGAAGGCACCGTCGGCGAACTCGATGTCGGCCTCCGACGCTTCCAGCATGTGTGCCGCGGCGCGCTTGCCCTTTTCGATCACAAGCTTCGACGACTCCACGATGGCTTGCCCGGTCGCGGTGATCGAGCGCGAGCCGCCGGTGCCGTTGCCGGCGTGGACGATGTCGCTGTCGCCCTGCACCAGCTTCACGCTCTCGAAGGGGACGCCAAGCTGCGCGCTCAGCACCTGCGCGAACGGCGTGGCGTGGCCCTGGCCGTAGTCGAGCGTGCCGGTGATCAGCTGCACGCTGCCATCGGGATCGAACACGATCTTGCCGAGCTCGGGGCTCGGTGGCGCGGTGACCTCGAGATAGGAGCCGACGGCGATGCCGCGCAGCTTGCCGGCCTTCTTGCTCTCTTTCTTGCGCTTGACGAAATTCTCGTGGTCGGAGATTTCGAGCGCCTTGGTGAACACCGCCTGGAAGTCGCCGCTGTCATAGGTGACGCCCGAGGAGGCCGGGAAGGGCATCTGGTTCGGCTTGATGAAGTTGCGCTTGCGGATCGTCAGCCGGTTGATGCCCATCTCGTCGGCGGCGCGGTCGATCAGCCGCTCCATGTAATAGTTGGCCTCGGGCCGGCCGGCCCCGCGATAGGCGCCCATCAGTGTGGTGTTGGTCAGCACCGTCTTGATGTCGACGCTCATCAGCGGCGTGCGATAGACGCTCGAAAAATTCTTGCCGGTGTTGAGCGAGAGCGGGCTCGGCGAAACGCCGGTGATATAGGCGCCGAGATTGCCGTAGCCGGACAGCTTTGCGGCGAGGAAATGCCCTTCGGCATCGAGCGCCAGCTCGGCATGGATCCGCTGCGCGCGGCCGTGGCTGTCGGAGAGGAAGCTGGTGGAGCGCTCGTCGAGCCACTTCACCGGGCGTCCCAGCGCCTTCGCCGCATACAGGATGCACATGTATTCGGGATAGTTGACGTTCTTCATGCCGAAGGAGCCGCCGACATTGGCGGTGAGAATGCGCACCTTCTCGTTCGGCACCTTCAGGTTCTTGGCGAGGTTGGCGCGGTTGCCCGCGACGCCCTGCGTCGGCATCTGGATGGTGTAGCGCTCGGTGGTCTTGTCGTAGGAGGCAAGTCCCACGCGCGGCTCCATCGAGACCACGGCGACGCGGGTGTTCTCGATGTCGACCTTGGTGACATGGGCGGCGCTGGCGAAAGCGGCGTTCACCTTCTCCATGTCGCCGTAATGGTAGTCGAGCGCGACGTTGTTCGGGATGTGGTCGTAGAGAAGCGGCGCGCCGGGCTTGGTGGCTTCCTCGGGATCGGTCACCGCCGGCAGCGGCTCGATATCGAGCTCGACCGCCTCGGCCGCGTCGCGCGCCTGGGCCAGCGTGTCGGCGACCACGAAGGCGACGGGATCGCCGACGAAGCGGACCTTGTCGGTCGCCAGCGGCTGGCGGTTGGTCTGGAGCAGGGGCGAGCCGTCGCGGCTCTTCAGCGGCAGGCCGCAGGTGAAGGGGCCATAGCCGGCCGCGTCGAGGTCCTTGCCGGTCCACACGCCCAGCACGCCCGGCATCGCCCTGGCGGCTTCGGTTCCAATACTGCGGAGGAGGCCATGGGCATGGGTCGAGCGGACGACCACGCAATGGGCCTGGCCGGGCAGGTTGAAATCGTCGGTGTAGCGGCCCTTGCCGCGCACCAGCGTGTCGTCTTCCTTGCGGCGGACCGGCTGTCCGACACCGTATTTTTGCAGTGCAATAGCGTTTTCGAGCGTGGACGATTTGGTGTGTACTTGCATGGGAATGACCTGAAAAGCCGGCAATTGCGCGTTTTGGGGGGCGCTTGGGGGACCGGACCCTTCAAAAATAGCCCACGGGCCCGTTCACGACAACGCACGAATGGGCATGGTCCCATGTGATGCGTTGTTGCGCAGACCGGCTGCGCTGCTAATGTTTCAGGCGAAAAAGCAATTCCAGATCGGCCCTTAGGCCGCGGAAAGACAGTTTGTATGAATGACCACACGCGGCTCCGCGACGGCCATGGGCCGCACGGTGAGCTCGAGGGGTCGATGGCGGCGGTGGCATTGGCCCCCGAACCGGCCGTCGCCGCACAAGCGCCGGGAACCGGCGTCTATGCGGCGCTCGACCTCGGCACCAACAATTGCAGGCTCCTGATCGCCTGTCCGACCCACGACGGCTTTCGCGTGGTCGATTCCTTCTCGCGCATCATCCGGCTCGGCGAGGGCGTCTCGGCGACCGGCTCGATCAGCGAGGCCGCGATCGATCGCGCCATCGCCGCGCTCAGCATCTGCCGGGACAAGATCAACCTGCGCAAAGCCAAGCGGCTGCGGCTGATCGCGACCGAAGCCTGCCGTGCGGCCTCGAATGCGGAGGGCTTTCGCAGCCGCGTCGCCGCCGAGACCGGCATCGAGCTCGAGGTGATCGACCGCGAGACGGAGGCATCTCTTGCGATGCTCGGCTGCTCGCCGCTGGTCGACCCGAAGGGCCGCGGTGCCATCCTGTTCGATATCGGCGGCGGCTCGACCGAGCTGGTGCGGATCGAGCGCGATCCCGCCAATCCGGAGCCGCGCATCAAGGCCTGGATGTCGATCCCGCTCGGCGTCGTGACGCTGGCCGAGCAGTTCGGCGGCCGCGACGTGACGCCGGAGATTTATGCTGCGATGGAGCAGGAGGTCGCCAACCATGTGGCGCCGTTCGCGGAACAACATGGCCGCGATCTCGCCGACATGCATCTGCTCGGCACCTCGGGCACGGTGACCACGCTCGCCGGCATCCATCTCAATCTCGCGCGCTACGACCGCCGCCGCATCGACAGCATCTGGATGAACGATTCCGACCTCACCTCGACCATCAACAAGCTGCTCGGCATGAGCTACGAGGACCGCGCCAACAACAGCTGCATCAGCGTCGAGCGCGCCGATCTCGTGCTGGCCGGCTGCGCCATCCTCGATGCGATCCGCCGCGCTTTCCCGCTGCCGCGCCTGCGCGTCGCCGACCGCGGCCTGCGCGAGGGCATGCTGGTCGAGATGATGCGCGAGGACGGCGCGCTCAGGAGCTGGTGAGATGGCCAAGGACACCACCGGCCGCTTGCACGTCCAGGTCAAGACCGGCGGCAAGCGCAAATTGTCGTCGAAGCTGTGGCTGGAGCGGCAGCTCAACGATCCCTATGTCGTCAAGGCCAAGGCGATGGGCTATCGCTCGCGCGCCGCTTTCAAGCTGCTCGAGATCGACGACAAATACCGCCTGCTGAAAGCAGGCATGGCCGTGGTCGATCTTGGTGCTGCGCCCGGCGGCTGGAGCCAGATCGCGGCCAAGCGCGTCGGCTCGATCGACGGCAAGGGCAAGGTCATCGCGATCGATCTGCTGGACATGCCCGAGATTGCCGGCGTCGACTTTGCGCAGCTCGACTTCATGGACAACGACGCCCCGGCGAAGCTCAACGCCATGCTCGGCGGCGGGGCCGACGTGGTGATGTCCGACATGGCGGCCAATACCACCGGCCACCGCAAGACCGACCAGCTCCGCATCGTCGGCCTGATCGAGACCGCGGCCGCGTTTGCCTGCGACGTGCTCAAGCCCGGCGGAACGTTTCTCGCAAAAGCGTTTCAAAGCGGCGCCGACGCCGAGCTGCTCGCCCAGCTCAAGCGCGACTTTGCGTCCGTGCGTCACGTCAAGCCGGCGGCGAGCCGGCAGGATTCCTCGGAGCGCTACGTGCTCGCGACGGGATTTCGTGGTGGGGCCGGCGGAGAGTAGCGGTCTGGCTTTTCGAGAACCTTGCCACCGCGTCGCGCCTGCGGCGTTTGGCATGAGAGTTTATGTTATACCATCATAATTCTGTAGTGATGTAACGCGACGACGGCGGCACGCTCATCAGCGCTGCGGTTGTCCGACGCAGCTGGTCAGCCGCATCCGGCAGCGCCGGTCTAGCGTTCCAGAACGCCTCGCTGTTCGTGATCACGCGCCCACTGCAAGAAGCCGCAGTCGCCGCAATCGCCGACGGCGCGGCAGGCTCAATCGCGTCAACCCTTCATGTCGCACCTGCCATGCGCGTTATGTTATGAATTACGTTAAGTTATCATAAATCTGTAGCGGTCGGACGCGATGATCCGGCCAACGTAATCAGGTGGTCAGACGCAATTCTGGCAGCCGCAAGTTGCTTTCGAGCCGGATCAAGAAGGAAACAATGAGATGACGACCATCGTAACGTCCGTCACCGCCTCACCTGCGAACGATGCGCTGCAAGCCGGTGATACCGTCACCTTCACGCTGGCCATGAGCAGCGCCGTGACCGTGTCCGGCGGCACGCCGACATTGACGCTCAACGATGGCGGCGTCGCCGTCTATGACGCGGCCGCAACCGCGGCGCTCGGCGATCCCACCAAGATGGTGTTCACCTACAAGGTTGCTGCGGCAGATCAGCCCGTGGATGGCCTGTCGTTCGTCCGCGGCAATTACAACGGCGCGGCCGTCGTCGACGCGACGGGGCAGGTGCCGGATTTTTCCGGCGTGTACTCGAGCTCGTTCACGTCGCTCCAGGTCGAGACGACGGGTCCGGGCACGCCGGTCAACACGACTCTCTTCGCCGGAACGGATGCCAGCGGTCACGTCAATCTCTGGGTGACGGACGGAACGTCGGCCGGCACCACTGAACTCCCTGTCGCGGGTGCATCGTCGAACGGGCTGCAGCCGACCGGATTCGTCTCGCTCGGAAACAAGGTTCTGTTCTCGGGGATGGATGCGGCCAATCATCAGACCCTGTGGGTCTCGGATGGCACCGCGAGCGGGACGACGAAGCTTTCGATCACCGGAGCTTCAGCGACCGCCTTCAACCCGACCAACCTCACGCAAGTCGGCAACAAGGTATACTTCTCCGGAACAGATGCGCTTGGTCATACCAATATCTGGATCACCGACGGAACGGCGGGCGGCACCTCGGAGCTGTTCGTTCCCGGCATGACCAGCGTTGCGGCCAGCGGATTCACGGCGTTGGGCGGCAAGGTCCTGTTCAGCAGCGGCAACGACCTCTGGATCACGGATGGGACGACGGCCGGCACGTCGAAACTGTCGGTGGCAGGCGCCAGTTCACCGAATGGTCTTCAACCGTCCAATCTGCTTGCCGTTGGAGACAAGGTGCTGTTCGAAGGTGTGGATGCGGCCAACCAATACGGCTTGTGGGTGACCGACGGCACAGCGGCAGGCACAACGGAGCTTTCGGTTGCGGGAATGAGTTACCCCCATTCGTTTGCATCGATCGGGGACAAGGTCATGTTCGTCGCCCAGGCGTCAGGGAGCTCCGCCAGCACGCTCTGGATAACGGACGGGACATCGGCTGGGACGTCGCAGCTTCAGATTCCCGCAACGTATACCCTCAGCGGACTGACCGCGTTTGGCGGCAAGGTCATATTTCAATACGGCACCGATCTCTGGATCTCCGACGGCACAACCGCCGGCACGACGAAACTCGCGGTCAGCAACGCTTCCGGGTTCGGGATTTTCTCGTACAAGAGCTTCGAAAGCACGCGTGCCGCTCTCACGGGGGCAAATTTCACCGTGGTCGGGAACGAGGTCCTGTTCCAGGGGCGCGATGCCAACGATCAGGTGACCCTCTGGCGAACCGACGGCACGGCGGCGGGAACGTTCGAGGTTCCGGTATCAGGCATACCTCAGTCGTTGGTGACAGGCCGCGACTTCGCAGCAATCGGAAACAAGGAATTCTTCGTTGGACCCGGTGCATTCGCGGATGCTCTCTGGGTCACTGACGGGACCAGCGCGGGCACCTACGAAGTGGGTGCATCAGCGGCATTCTCGCAATACGCCGATGCCTATGCTGTCTACCATCCTCACTTCGCCGCGCTCGGCAGCAACGTGCTGTTCGCCACGACCGGCCTTTGGGTGAGCGACGGCACCGCCGCGGGGACATACCAATTGTCCGTGACCGGCGGTTACGGGAACGGTGTATTTTACAACAACCGTAGCTACAATTCCAACCGTGATACGCAATTCACGGTGTTCGGAAATCACGCCGTGTTCTCCGGCCTCGATGCGAGCGGGGCGATTGGATTGTTCGTCACCGACGGCACGAATGCGGGTACGTTCGAGCTGTCGATTGCCGGTGCCGCGACGGCCTCCATTCCCCTCAGTGACTATGGTTTGCGGCCGTCGGCGATTCAGGTCTTCGGTGACAAGGTCTTGTTCGGCGGTGACGATACCGCGAACGGCTACGGTCTCTGGATCACGGACGGAACGTCGGCCGGCACCACCGAGCTCGTCGGTGGCGTGTCCGCGTTCGGCCACGGCGCTGCCTGGAACGTGACGGTGTTGGGCAACAAGGCGGTGTTCGACACCTTTGACGCGAACGGGAAATACATTCTCGGTGTCACCGATGGCACCGCGGCCGGGACATCGGAGCTCCCGGTGGCGGGGGCCTCGGCAACGGCTTTCAATCCCGGGGCGATGGCGGTTGCCGGCAACAAGGTGGTGTTCACCGGCGTCGACGCTGCGGGCAAAAACGCCCTCTGGGCGACCGACGGGACTTCGGCCGGAACGTCGGAGCTGTTCGCCGGATTCGGCTCGGCGCCAGCCTTCTACGCCCAGTTCGGCGGGAAGGCGATGTTCAGGAGCGGTGACGCCCAGCCCGCACTGTGGGTCACCGACGGGACCGCGGCCGGGACCACGGAATTCTACATTCCGGCCGGTGCCAGCATGTATCCCAGTCCGCTGGCCGTGATGAGCGACCGGGTGCTGCTCGTCGGCACCGACACGAGCGGTCGGGTCAGCCTCTGGTCCAGCGACGGAACGCAGGCCGGCACCTCCGAACTGTTGATCCCGGGCGCCTTTCTCGGCGGAAGCGGCGGCGGGATCTTCACGCAGATGACCCCGACCGCCGTGACACTCGGCGGCAAGACCTATTTCACAGGCAGAGACGCGAGCACCAACATCAATCTGTTCGTGACGGATGGCACGTCCGCCGGATCGCACGAGATTGTCGTCAATGGTGCGGCTGCGACCGGGCTCAATCCCACCAATCTGTCCGTCGTGAATGGAAAAATCATGTTCGACGGCGTGGATGCGAGCGGCAGGACCAGTCTCTGGGTTTCGGACGGCACCTCGGCCGGAACGGTCGAGCTGCCGTCGCAACCGGGCTCTCTGGTGCCGGGGCCGTTCGGCGTCGTGAACCCGCCGTCGCCTGCCTCGGTCGTCTCGTTCACCGGATCGCCGGCGAGCGGGGTCGTGCATGCCGGCGACACCGTGACCTTCACCATGACGATGAGCCGCGGCGTGACGGTCAGCGGAGGCACGCCAACGCTGACGCTCAATGATGGTGGCACGGCTGTCTACGACGCGGCCGCAACCGCGGCGCTCGGCGACCCCACCAAGATGGTGTTCAGCTGCACGGTTGGCGCCTCTGACCTGTCGGAGAGCGGTTTGTCCTTCGTGCGTGGCGACCAGAACGGTGCCGTCATCGTCGACTCCTCCGGCAACGTTCCCGACTTCTCCGGCGCGTTCGCGACGTCCTTCTCCGGCATTCAAGTCGCGACGGCGCCGACAGCGGTGACCTCCATCGTCGCTTCGCCGTCAAACGGCGTGGAGAAGCCGGGCGACACCGTGACCTTCACGATCACCATGAACCGCGCCGTGACGATCTCCGGCGGCACACCGACGCTGACGCTCAACGACGGCGGCATTGCCAGCTATGATGCGGCTGCGACTGCTGCGCTCGGCGATCCCGCCAAGATGGTGTTCAGCCATACGGTTGGCGCGTCCGACGCGGAGGTGAACGGCCTCTCGTTCGTGCGCGGCGACCAGAATGGCTCCGTCATCGTCGACGGGCAGGGCAAAGGCCCCGACTTCTCCGGCATATTCGCGGCGTCCTTCTCCGGGCTCCAGATCGCGCCGACGAAAGTGACGTCCGTCGTCGCCTCGCCGTCGAGCGCAACCGAGCACGCCGGCGACACCGTGACATTCACGGTGACCCTGAACCGCGGCGTTTCGGTGTCGGGCGGCGCTCCAGTCCTGACGCTCAACGACGGCGGTGTCGCGATCTATGACGCAGCCGCAACCGCAGCGCTCGGCGATCCGACCAAGCTGGTGTTCAGCTACACGGTCGGGGCCACGGACAAATCCGTGAACGGCCTTTCGTTCGCGAAGGGTGACCTGAACGGTGCGTCAATTATCGACGCGGCTGGCAAGTCTCCTGATCTTTCCGGGCTGTTCTCGAACGGCTTCTCCGGAATCCAGATCGCAACGGCACCGGGCGTGCAGGCGGTCGGAACCAAATTCCAGATCGACAATGCGAACCAGAACGGGAACGCGGTGACCATCATCGCCGAGCTGGGCAACGGCACCATCGCGGCCGCGTGGCTGCAAAACGGCGCGGTGCACACGCAGATATTCGATCAGAACGGTGGAAAATTGGGGGCGGAGTCGACCGTGTCGCTCCCGAACGGGTCGATATTTCCGGGGTCGATCACGGCATTGACGAATGGTGGTTTCGCCGTCGCCTGGACCACGCTCAACAACAGTGAAGTCCTGACCCAGCTCTACAATGCGAGCGGCGCGCCGATCAATGCGACGTTCCAGGTCAACTCCACCGGCGCTGTCGAGATCGACAATGGCACCATCACTGCGCTCGCGAACGGCGGCTTCGTCGCGGCCTGGAATGTCTACGACGGCCAGACCACAACCACGAAGGCGCAAATCTACGACGGGAATGGAGCGAGGGTCGGAAACGAGTTTTCGCCGAGTGCGCAGACCAATGCTGATCGCCCGGTCATTACCGGATTGGCCGATGGCAATTTCATCGTTATCTCGCACGACGCCGGATCGTTTGTGGTCACGGGCCAGATCTTCGACGCGCAGGGCAACGCGGTCGGCGCTGCATTCGCGGTCCATTCGGGGACGCAACAAATCGGCGAAACTCTGAACAATCTGAGCGTCGCCGCATTGCCGACTGGTGGATTTGTCGTGAGCTGGGAAAGGGACTACGATTACAGGGCCAGCGGTTTCAGCGCCATCGAAGCCCAGCAGTTCGATGCCGCTGGCGGCAAGATCGCCAGCCAGCTTGCGGTCAATACGTTCACCAGCCCCAGATCGATTTATGGCACGAACTATTATACGCCGGAGGTTGCGGCCCTCGCGGACGGCAATTTCGTGGTGACCTGGCAGGACGTGACCCTCAGCCCCGTGGGCTCCACGTCGAGCATCAAGGCGCAGGTATTCGACGCCTATAACCAGCAAAAAATCGGCACCGAGTTCGGGCTCGATACCGTCAATACGGCGGGCTCGCGCAGCCAGGTCGTCGCGCTGCAGGGCGGCGGCTTCGCGATCGCGTGGGGTGATGGCTCCGGTGAAAAGGGGCAGGTCTATGCCGCGAGCCCGGCCGTGACCACGATCGCTGCGGGAACAACGCTCGAAATCCTGAACGCGTCCACCGCCAAGCTCGCCTTTGCGCCGGGCGGCGCGGCGCTTCAGCTCGATCATTCCGCAGCGTTCGCCGGTTCGATCACGGGCTTCGGCGGCGGCGACAGCATCGATCTCTCCGACATCGCCTTCAATGGTGCTGCCACGACGCTCGGCTACTTCGGCACCGACAGCAACAGCGGCGGGCACCTCGCGGTTTCCGACGGCAATCACGCGGCTGCGTTGACGCTGCTGGGGCAGTACTCTGCTGCGAGCTTCGTCCTCTCAGCCGACGGACACGGTGGTACGCTCATCACCGCTGCGGCCGACGCGGCCCATCAGCCCCAGCTCGCCGCGCACGCCTGACGGGGCGATCCTGGGACGCGCCCCTTCGGCCGGGCGCGTCCACCTAACTGTAGCGCACCAAGCATCCGATCGCACCGGCTCTGGCCGGTGCTATCGCCGCTACACCTATCCGCGCACGCGCAGGTAGATCGATGACGGGAAATGACCCGACGTATTGGGCACGTTCAGGCCATTGACGTCTGGGGCCGGAGAATATTCCGGGAAGACCTGCTTCATCACGTCCTGCGCGTCGTATCACGCGCAATATCCCCACCGTTCGAGAGGGCCCTCTCTATCACGCAAAATACGACAGTTTGATGCGGTCTATGTTCGATATGATATCGTGCGACGACGGCAACGCAATTTGTCGCAATTTAGCCGCGCCGGGCGCGACCCCTGTCCACATCATAGCTCTTGCAGGATTATCATAACCCTGCGGCGATCGAGGGGCACGATGTCGTCTGGGGGGACGTTCCACCGGATCGCGCAGGATCACCCCAGCCGCTGATCCCGCATGTCCTGCGTGTCTTCCGTCGCCACCTTGACGGCGGCGGTTGCCGCGCTTTTGGCTGCGCCCTTGCGGCTGGCGATCTCCACCGCCTTGCGGCCGGAGATCTCGTGACCGGCATCATCCGGCATCTGCCAGAAGAACCAGCTCGACAAAGCCGAGGTCAGCGCCACCACGACGAAGGCGGGCGCGAACACGGTGGCGTTGAGCTCGCTGACATGGCTCAGCCACATCGTGGTTTCCACCGAGGCTGCGCCGACGGCAACGCCGGCGGAGACCGCAAGCTGCTGGTTGACGCTGACGAGCGTGGTGGCGCGGCTCATCTGCGCGCTCTCGACCTCGGCATAGGCCACCGTGTTGATCGCGGTGAACTCGAGCGAGCGGAAGAAGCCGCCGACCACCAGGATCACCAGGATGATCAGCAGCGGCGTCGTCACCGTGAACAGCGCACAGACGCCGAGGAAAAATGCGCTGATGATGGCGTTCACCGTCATCAGATTGCGGAAGCCGAAGGTGCGGATGATCCGCGCGGCCAGCGTCTTCATGCCCATCGCACCGAGCGAGGAGCCGAAGGTGACGAGGCCGGAATGGAATGGCGACAGCCCGAAGCCGATCTGCATCAACAGCGGCAGCAGGAAGGGCAGGGCACCGATGCCGAGCCGGAACAGGAAACCGCCGAGCACGGCCGCGCGCAACGTCGGCAGGTTCAGAAGCGAAAAGTCCAGCACCGGCGATCCCGTCCGCCGGGCATGGATGACGTAGAGTGTCATCGAGATCGCGCCGCCCGCGACCAGGGCTGCCACGATGCTCCAGGGCAGCAGGTTGAGGCCGGCTACGGAGAGACCGAACGCGATGCCGGCAAGCCCGAGCCCAGCGAGCACCATGCCGTAGAGATCGAATGGCTCGCGTTCGTCGCTCTTGATCGGATCGATGAACTTCAGCGCCATGAAGATGCCGAGCAACCCGATCGGAATGTTGATCAGGAAGATCCAGTGCCACGTCGCGTAGGTGGTGATGAAGCCGCCGAGCGGCGGGCCGATCACCGGACCGATCAGGGCAGGGACCGTCACCCAGGCCATCGCGTTGACCAGCGCGCTCTTGTCGACCGAGCGCAGCAGCACGAGGCGCCCGACCGGCGTCATCATCGCGCCACCCATGCCCTGGAGGATGCGCGCGAACACGAAGTCGGTGACCGAGGTCGAGAGCGCGCAGCCGACCGAGCCGACCATGAACACGCCGACGGCGATCGCGAACACCATGCGCGCGCCGAACCTGTCAGCGGTCCAGCCGCTCGCCGGGATGAACACCGCGAGCGACAGGAGGTAGGACGTGATCGCGAGCTTCAGCGTCAGCGGGCTCGTGCCGATGTCGGCCGCGATCGCCGGCAGCGAGGTGGCGATCACCGTGGAGTCCATGTTCTCCATGAAGAGAGCAGTGGCCACGATCAGCGGAATGATGCGTTGCTTGTCGACCATGACGGATTCGTAATGAAAATCAGAAGAATGGGTGAACCCGCGGCTTATCACCGCCACGCGGCCGGGACCATTGCGGATCAACGCATAGCACCTAAATCCTTCGTCATTCCGGGGTGCGCCGCTTGGCGCGAGCCCGGAATGGCGGTGGTGGGCCGCGGCCGGGCGATCCCCACTGAATTTACCTAAAAAGCCTGTGCATGGCTGGCCAGCGGTCCGATTTACTTTGATTCGTCGCGCGGCCGTGCTATCGACCCGCGTCAACCCCACCGATGGGCTCCGATTCTCCGGCGATGCCGCAAGGCACGCCGAGGGCGGCGCTCATCCATACTTATTTGCGGCACTGCCGCAGGAAGGAGTTGGCAGATGGCCACGGTGCAACTTCAAGGCATCCGAGAAGCCTTTACGTTCGACGACGTGCTGTTGAAGCCGGGCCTGTCTGACGTCATGCCGGGCGAAGTCGACATCCGCTCCCGCGTCACCCGCGCCATTCCGCTCAACATCCCGATCATGGCCTCCGCCATGGACACCGTCACCGAGGCCCGCATGGCGATCGCCATGGCGCAGGCCGGCGGCCTCGGCGTCATCCACCGCAATTTCGATCCCGAAGGCCAGGCCGCCCAGGTGCGGCAGGTCAAGCGCTACGAGTCGGGCATGGTGGTGAACCCGCTCACCATCAGCCCCGAGGCCACGCTCGACGACGCGCTCAAGCTGATGAGCGATCACGGCATCTCCGGCATTCCCGTCGTGACCGGTGCCGGCAAGTCCACGCCGGGCAAATTGGTCGGCATCCTCACCAACCGCGACGTGCGCTTTGCCACCGACCGCCGGCAAAAAGTCTCCGAGCTGATGACGCATGAGAACCTCGTCACGGTGCGCGAGAATGTCAGCCAGGACGAAGCCAAGCGGATGCTGCATCATCATCGCATCGAGAAGCTGCTCGTCGTCGACGAGCAGTATCGCTGCGTCGGCCTGATTACCGTCAAGGACATCGAGAAGGCGGTCGCCCATCCGCTCGCCTGCAAGGACGCGCAGGGGCGCCTGCGCGTTGCCGCGGCCACCACCGTCGGTGACACCGGCTTCGAGCGCACCGAGCGGCTGATCGATGCCGGCGTCGACCTCGTCGTCGTCGACACCGCGCACGGCCATTCCCGCCACGTGCTTCACGCCGTCAACCGCATCAAGCGTCTCTCCAACTCCGTGCAGGTCGTCGCCGGCAACGTCGCGACATCAGAGGGCGCGCAGGCACTGATCGATGCGGGCGCGGACTGCATCAAGGTCGGCATCGGCCCCGGCTCGATCTGCACCACGCGCATCGTCGCCGGTGTCGGCGTGCCCCAGCTCACCGCGATCATGGACGCGGTCGAGGCGGCGAAGAAGTCGGACATCCCCGTCATCGCCGACGGCGGCATCAAATTCTCCGGCGATCTCGCCAAGGCGCTCGCCGCCGGCGCCGACATCGCGATGGTCGGCTCGCTGCTCGCCGGCACCGACGAGACCCCCGGCGAAGTGTTCTTGTGGCAGGGCCGTTCCTACAAGGCCTATCGCGGCATGGGCTCGGTCGGCGCGATGGCGCGCGGCTCGGCGGATCGCTACTTCCAGCAGGACATCAAGGACGCGCTCAAGCTCGTGCCTGAGGGCATCGAGGGCCAGGTGCCCTATAAAGGCCCGGTCGGCAATGTCATGCACCAGCTCGCCGGTGGCCTCCGTGCCGCAATGGGTTATGTCGGCGCAAAGGACATGAAGGAGCTGCACGAGAAAGCGAACTTCGTCCGCATCACCGGCGCGGGCTTGCGCGAAAGCCACGTCCACGACGTGACGATCACGCGCGAGGCGCCGAATTATCCGGGCGGAGGCTAGTCGCTTCGCTCGTGCCCGAACAACGGCGTCATGCCCCGCGAAGGCGGGGCATCCAGTACGCCGCGGCCTATCGATTTCATCACAACCGTCTCGGAGTACTGGATCGCCCGGTCAAGCCGGGCGATGACGGCGCGTGTGGTTGAGGTGCACGCGCTTTTATATTGACGAGCTTCATTCCCTCCGCTTCCGTCCGCGTCGAAAGACAAAACGGAGGAAGCCATGTCCCAAGGCAAGCGCATCGTTCTCGCTGCACGTCCCGTCGGCGAACCCCAATCATCCGATTTTCGCCTGGAGGAATTTGCAGTCCCGACGCCTGGCGCCGGTGAGGTGCTGTTGCGCACGATCTGGCTGTCGCTTGATCCCTATATGCGCGGGCGCATGAGCGATGGTCCGTCCTACGCAGCACCTGTGCCGGTCGGGGGCGTGATGGAAGCCGGCACGGTGTGCGAGGTCGCGGCTTCCAACAATCCGAACTTCGCCAAGGGCGACATCGTGCTGTCCCGCGCGGGCTGGCAGACCCATGCGATCTCGGACGGCAAGGGGCTCGCAAAGGTCGATCCCAAGCTCGGTCCGATCTCGACCTCGGTCGGCGTGCTCGGCATGCCCGGAATGACCGCCTATGCGGGCCTGCTCGACATCGGCAAGCCGCAAGGCGGCGAGACCGTTGTTGTCGCCGGCGCCTCCGGCGCGGTCGGCTCGGCGGTCGGCCAGATCGCGAAGATCAAGGGCGCACGCGCGGTCGGCATCGCCGGCGGCAAGGACAAGTGCGACTACGTGGTGAAGGTGCTCGGTTTCGATGCCTGCATCGATCACCGCGATCCTGATCTCGCCGCGAAGCTCAAGGACGCCTGCCCGAAAGGCATCGACGTCTACTTCGAGAACGTCGGCGGCGCCGTGTTCGAGGCGGTCTTCCCGCAGCTCAATCCATTCGCGCGCGTGCCGGTCTGCGGCCTGATCGCGCATTACAATGACACCGAGGCCAAGCCGCCGAAATGGGCGTCATCCCTGATGCGCGCGACGTTGACCAAGCGGCTGACCTTCCGCGGCTTCATCGTCGCCGACTTCGCCTCGCGCCATGGCGACTTCCTGCGCGATATGTCCAGCTGGGTCCGCGACGGCAAGGTGAAGTACAAGGAGTTCGTCACCGAGGGGCTGGAGAGCGCCCCGGACGCCTTCATGGGGCTGCTGAAGGGCGCCAATTTCGGCAAGCAGCTGGTCCGGGTCGGACCGGATAAGGCTTAATTTCAGGGCCTGGAGCGTCTCCTGAAGGGCTGGAGCGACTGGCAGTTGCGCCGGTGTCACACTCCTGGCACCGTTGGCTAACAAAGAGTCACCGATTTGCAACACCTGCCCGCAAAACCCCGTATGTGTGACCGAGGGTTCATTGACGTTCGGGCGAAGGCATTGAATCATCGCGCATATTTAGGGTGTTGCGATGTTAGAGATCGGTATTTTCTGCGTAATCCTTCTGGCCGCCGGCTATTGGGCGACCATGTTCGTCATGGGCCGGCGCGACGACGTCATCCATGGCAAGTTCGTGCACAGCGAAGACGCGGGTGCGTTCACGCAAGCCGCGATGCCGGCGCCGCCGCCATTCCCGAAGCGTCCGGTCAAGGCGGCGCAGCCCACAAGCGTTGCGCCTGCGAATGATCCGGCCGCTCAGCCGGTGAGTAGCGAAGCGCTGCAATCGTTGCTGACCGCGATCCAGCAGGATCTCAAGAGCGTCGCCTGACAAACGAAGCGCGCGCTTAGTGCTCGCCGCCCATCTGGGCGAACAGCTCTTCGATATCGATATCGACCTGGCCGGCGGCGCGGACGTGGCGGACTTCAAAGCTGTCGGGGGCGAAGCGGTACTCGACGAGGCCGGTCTCCTTGATCGCGATCCGGTCCTGGCGTGAATCGTTGATCTTGAAGCCGGCCGAGGGCGCCCAGACGTGCCGCGTGTGGCGGAACGTGAAGTCGCGACGCTGATGCACGTGACCGCTCGCGATGAGGCGGAGATCGACATGCGCAAACATCTCGATCAACCGCGCGCGCGCCGGCTGCGGCACGTAGCGGATCGAGGTCTCCGGGGTTTCGGGATCGTCGGGCAAATGGAGAAACACCGGCTTGTGCAG
The DNA here is from genome assembly GCF_036924495.1 of Bradyrhizobium sp. AZCC 2230. Lineage (NCBI taxonomy): Bacteria > Pseudomonadati > Pseudomonadota > Alphaproteobacteria > Hyphomicrobiales > Nitrobacteraceae > Bradyrhizobium > Bradyrhizobium sp. AZCC 2230. The sequence continues at coordinate 435,577 of NZ_JAZHRS010000001.1, forward strand.
GAACAGCGCGACCGGCTTGCCATTGACCTTCGCGATTTCAGAAGCGAGCCAGTCGAACTGCTCGGCCTCGAAGGCGAGCCCTGAATTCATCACCAGCGAGTTGAGGCCGATGAAGCGCCAGCCTGCGGCCTCGAACGACCAATGATCCTCGCCGATGATGTCGCGGAATTGCTGGCGGTGTGCTTCCGCGATCGGCGGCTTTGGCGCAGGCCCGATCGCGGTCGGGTTGTCGCCGATGTCGTGATTGCCCGGAAGATAGCGACAGTCGACCGGCAGCGCGTCGTGCAGGCTCTTGGCGAACTGCACATCGTCGCGGCTCGTGGGCCCGTCGAAGGACACATCGCCGGTGTTGATGACGAGATCGGGCCTGTCAGCGTCGATATGCTCGCTGACCGCCTGGAAGTTCGCGATCAGGCCGGGAAAGCGCCGGCCGAGATGCGTGTCTGAAATCTGGGTGAGGCGAAATTCGGACATGCGCAAAGTATCGTCCCGCCAAACGTCGGAACGATGACGCGCGCGCAAAAGCTGCGATGAAACAAAGTTTAAAGCACGCGATAGCGGATGGTGTAGGCGTCCTGCGGCGCGACGCTGCCTGTCAGCGGCGAGGCGATGCGGTCGGCAAGATGCCAGGGGCCGAACTGCTCGGTGCGATGCGGCTCGGCGGGCAGGCGGAGGCGGAATTCGAAGGTGCCCTTGCCGGGCAGGTTCACGACCAGAATCCGGTCGGCGGTGCGATGGTTGAGCGCGACTGCGCCGCGCAGCAGCGCGCGTCCGTTGGCGAGGTCGCTGACGCCGTCGACCAGAGCGAGGGTTTGGTTGCGGTCGGTGTGCAATTCGATCTGGGTGTCGGCAGTTACAGCCGCGAGGGTTTCGCGCGGCATGCGGATCTCGAACTCGACCGCGGGCCTGGACGGGTTGAGGCCGAGATAGGCGAGCGCGGCGTGGCGCATGTCGTAGGCCACGAAGGCGAGCAGGGCGGCCGCGGCGAGCACGGCCAGGCCGTGCCTGATAACGTCGCGCCACGTCCGGTATCCCAGGCGGAAATACACGGTCATTGCCAGCGCCACCGCCAATGCCGCCGCAACGCCGGCCAGCGCCGACATCCAGATGCCAAGCTGGCCGTCGGCGGAGTCGGTCCAAAGGCTGGACAGGGTGTTCATGGTGCTCTCTTGGCGTGTCTCGCCGGGCTCCAGGGGCCGAAATCGCTTTGATGATCGGCAGTTGGTCGCTTGATTGGGAACGCCGGTTCAACTCGTCGATTGTCAGCGCCAGAAGTCGCGGCTAATGACGGTCTGCGGCACGCCGCCTTACGGGAAAGTTCCGATGTCCGTCCAAATGGTCTTGTTGCCTGTCTTCGTACAGGTGGGTCTCACCTTCGCGCTCCTGCTCGGCATGGTGTTCGGGCGCCGGAATGCGCTGGTCTCGGGCGAGACCAGGATCCGCGACATTGCGCTCGGCGAGCCGAACTGGCCGAAGGGCGCCACCCAGATCGCCAATTGCTACCGCAACCAGTTCGAGTTGCCGGTGCTGTTCTACGCCCTGATCGCGCTGGCGCTGCCGCTCCGCCATGCCGATGTCTTCATCGTGCTGATGTCCTGGGTGTTCGTGGTGACGCGCTTTGCCCATGCCGGCGTGTTCGTGACCTCGAACGATCTCGGCCGCCGCTCGTCGGTCTGGCTCGCCGGCGTGCTGGTGCTGCTGGCGATGTGGATCTACTTCGCATTGAAAATCCTGTTGCTGATCTGAGCGCTTATGCACGCGCATGATCCGGAAAAGTGGATACCGGTTTTCCGGCAAGATCATGCGCAAAAACAAAGAATCCTGATCTGAAAGATTCAAATGACTCCCGCTGCCCGGCTGTCCGCAGCCATCGAACTGATCGACACCATCGAGAAAGACCGCGTGCCTGCGGCCAAGGCGCTGAAGGAGTGGGGCACCGCGCACCGCTATGCCGGTTCCGGTGACCGCGCCGCCATCGCCGGCCTGGTCTGGGATGTGCTGCGCCGCTACGCCTCGAGCGCCTTTCTCATGGATTCCGACACCGCGCGCGCCCGGCTGATCGGCATGCTCCGGCTCGAGCGGAGCATGGACACCGCGACCATGGCCGCGATGTTCGACGGCAGCCGGTTTGCACCTGAGCCGCTGACGGAGACGGAGGAAGCCGCACTCGCCTCGCGCTCGCTCAAGGATGCGCCCGCCGCGATCGCCGGCGACTACCCTGAGTGGCTCGATTCCCATCTGGCCAAAGTGTTCGGCGAGGACCGCGCGGCAGAGGCGATCGCGATGGCGAGCCGGGCGCCGCTCGATTTGCGCGTCAACACGCTAAAATCCAATCGCGACAAGGTGCTGAAGGCGCTTGCTCATCTTCATGCGAAACCGACGCCATGGTCGCCAAATGGCCTGCGCATCGCGCTTTCGGCCGATGCGCGCAACCCCGGCATCCAGGCCGAAGAGGATTTCATCAAGGGAGCCGTTGAAGTGCAGGATGAAGGATCGCAGCTTGCGGCCCTTCTCACCGCGGCAAAACCGGGCGAGCAGGTGATCGATCTCTGTGCCGGTGCCGGCGGCAAGACGCTGGCGCTCGCCGCGATGATGCAGGGCAAGGGCCGGCTGATCGCAACCGACAGCGACAAGCGCCAGCTCGTGCCGATCCACGAACGGCTGTCGCGCGCCGGCGTTCACAATGCCGACGTCCGTACGCCCAAGGGCGAGGCCGATCCGCTGGCCGATATCAGCGCGACCGCCGACCTCGTCGTCCTCGACGCGCCCTGCACGGGAACCGGCACCTGGCGCCGCAACCCCGACGCCAAATGGCGCATGCGGCCGGGTGCGCTGGAGATCCGCCTCAAGGATCAGGCCGAGGTGCTGGAGCGCGCCGTGCCGCTGGTGAAGGCGGGCGGCCGGATCGCGTACATCACCTGCTCGGTCTTGCCGGAAGAGAACGGCGAGCAGGTGAGGGCGTTCGTCGCGAAGCATCCGGAATTCGCGGTGGTGCCGCCGGAGCAGACCGCGAGCGTGCTCTGGGACAAGGCCGAAGAATTCGCGCAAGCCGCGATGCAGTCGCCCGAGGGCTGGCTGATGACCCCGCGCCGCACCGGCACGGATGGATTCTTCGTGTCGCTTCTTCGTAGGGTGGGTTAGCTTCGCGGGCGGCGCGCAGCGCAGTCCGCGAGGCGTAACCCACCACTTCTGTTTCCGCGGATTGAGCCAGTGGTGGGTTACGCCTTCGGCTAACCCACCCTACCGCACCGCGCCTGTGGCACCATCTTCCCAAACAAAAACCCCGCCACCGGATCCCGGTGGCGGGGCTTCTGTAATCCTACGATCTGCCGGTACGTCCGTGGTCAGATCGCGAATTGCGCGGTCAACTAGCCGGCGCGGAGATTGTCGGCCGAGGACTTGCCGCTGCGGCGGTCCGCAACGATGTCGAAGGAAACCTTCTGGCCCTCATTGAGGGTGCTCAGACCAGCACGCTCGACGGCGCTGATGTGAACGAAGACGTCCTTCTGGCCGTCATCCGGCTGGATGAAGCCAAAGCCCTTTTGGTTGTTGAACCACTTCACGGTGCCCATTGCCATAGTCATTTCCTTTCAATTGACGATGCACTCAGGGGGACAAATGCACATTGCTGCGCCCATCATCCCGGTTGGTCGATTTTGGAGAAATACCTGAAACGTGCTCGCCCATTGAAGTGAGACGGAGCGGCCCAGTCGTTCGGCCAAGGATCGATCTTCACAATCTAGCGATTTTTTGGGGCAACTTCAAGGCACCACGCGCTCGTGGCGAGCCGGGTGATCTTTGCTATTTTGCGCTGCACACAGCGGGGTTCCGTCAGTCCACAATGAACAATGTCGCGCCCGTCGCCGTCGAGGAGCGATGCGCGGAATCGCCAAAATCCGAAACCTGGTAGCTCATCCCCACCGTCAGCTTGAATTTGCGCCCGTCGCGCAGCTCGCTGTCGAGCTCGCCCGCGAGCACGTAGAGCACGTGGCCGCGGTCGCACCAATGATCGGCGAGATAACCCGGAGAATACTCCACCATCCGCACCCGGAGATCGCCGATGTTCAGCGTACGCCACAGCGCGTGCCCGGTCTCACCGGGATGTGTGGTGGCCTCGACCTTGCTCCAGTCGGTGACGGTGAAGGGCGAGGTGGGGAGCTTCATGGGGCGGGTCCTGTTTCAACACCGGCGGTGCCGTTGTTATCGCACGCGCTCGCCTCAGTCTCGGTGTCATCGCCCGCGAAGGCGGGCGATCCAGTATTCCAGAGGCCGTGCCGTAATGCGGAGAAGCCGCGGCGTACTGGATTCCCCGCTTTCGCGGGGAATGACAGCGGTGGGCGGCGCCCTCACTGCACCAGATGATTGGCCGATCCCTGCATGATCAGCCCCGCATCATTCACCCGCAAATACTCGCAAATCCGCTTGCCCCGCTCGTTCTCGTAAAACACCACCACGCTATCCGGGCTGACGAACACGTCGATCAGCGAAAAGTGCAGCTCCGGTATCAACCCGAGCGCCTTGCCCCAATACGCGCGCAACGCGTCCTTGCCGCGCACAGTGCCGCTGGCGTCGAATCCCATCGCCGGGATGCGGTCGGACGTCATCACGGCCGCCTCGTCGTAAAGCGTGAGCACGCGCTCGAGATCGCGGGCATTCCAGGCCTCGACCCAGGTCCGGCCAAGTGCGGCAAGCTGTGATGGCTGGTGAAATCTCGACATGGCGTTCTCCCTGATTGGCCCCTGTTTGGTGGGTGGGGCAAATTAGGTCAATAATACTGACATATATCCGTTTGTCCATGCCCAAAGAAGAATGTGGGCGCGCAGTTCGCGCGGTTGCGGGCAGGGGGCTCATCGCGTATTTGCTTGCCATGACAGCAGCACAGAACGCCCCGCAGTCGACGCCCTCCGTGGCCTCGGCGCACGACAAGATTCTCATCGTCGACTTCGGCAGCCAGGTGACGCAGCTGATTGCGCGTCGCGTGCGCGAGGACGGCGTCTATTGCGAGATCGTCCCGTTCAACAAGGCCGAACAGGCCTTTCTGGAGATGAAGCCGAAAGCGGTGATTCTCTCCGGGGGCCCGGAGTCGGTGCATGAGGCCGGCTCCCCCCGCGCGCCGCAGCTGATTTTCGCCTCCGGCGTGCCGGTGATGGGCATCTGCTACGGCCAGATGACCATGGCAGAGCAGCTCGGCGGAACCGTCGAGGGCGGCCATCACCGCGAGTTCGGCCGCGCCGATGTCGAGGTGAAGGCGCCGAGCAAGCTGTTCGAGGACGTCTGGTCGCCGGGCGGCAAGAACCAGGTCTGGATGAGCCATGGCGACCGCATCACCAAGATGCCGCCGGGCTTTTCCGTTGCCGGCACCTCGCCGAATGCGCCGTTCGCGATCATCCAGGACGAGACGCGCAAATATTACGGCCTGATGTTCCACCCCGAAGTGGTGCACACGCCCGACGGCGCAAAACTCATCCGCAATTTCGTGCGCAAGATCGCCGGCCTCACCGGCGACTGGACCATGCGCGCCTTCCGCGAGGAGGAGATTGCAAAAATCCGCGCCCAGGTCGGCAAGGGCAAGGTGATCTGCGGCCTCTCCGGCGGCGTCGATTCCGCCGTCGCCGCCGTGCTGATCCACGAGGCCATCGGCGACCAGCTGACCTGCGTGTTCGTCGACCACGGCATGCTGCGCCTCGACGAAGCCAAGACCGTGGTCGACCTGTTCCGCCACCACTACAACATCCCGCTCGTGCACGTGGACGCGTCAAAACAGTTTTTGGGCGAGCTCGAAGGCGTCACCGATCCCGAAAAGAAGCGTAAGACCATCGGCCGCCTCTTCATCGAGGTGTTCGAGCAGGAAGCCAAGAAGCTCGGCGGCGCCGACTTCCTGGCGCAGGGCACGCTCTACCCCGACGTGATCGAGAGCGTCTCCTTCACCGGCGGACCTTCAGTCACCATCAAGTCGCACCACAATGTCGGCGGTCTCCCCGAGCGCATGAACATGAAGCTCGTCGAGCCCCTGCGCGAGCTGTTCAAGGACGAGGTGCGCAAGCTCGGCCGCGAGCTCGGCCTTCCCGAAATCTTCGTCGGCCGCCACCCGTTCCCGGGCCCCGGCCTCGCCATCCGCTGCCCCGGCGACATCACGCGCGACAAGCTCGACATTTTGCGCAAGGCCGATGCCGTCTACATCGACCAGATCCGCAAGCACGGCCTCTACGACGACATCTGGCAGGCCTTCGCCGTGCTGCTCCCGGTGAAGACCGTCGGCGTCATGGGCGACGGCCGCACCTACGACTACGTCGTGGGCCTGCGCGCCGTCACCTCGACCGACGGCATGACCGCGGACTTCTACCAGTTCGACATGAAGTTCCTGGGCGAGACCGCCACGCGCATCATCAACGAGGTGAAGGGCGTGAACCGGGTGGTGTACGACGTGACGAGCAAGCCGCCTGGGACGATTGAGTGGGAATAATTCAGGCCCATCCGGGCCTATCCCATTCTATCCAATTGCGCGAATTAACAGACTGATTTTACGACCGAATTCGTCATCGACATTCGAGAACTATCGGCACGCATAAATCCGGACAGACGGGGCGCCTGACGGTGCCGCCGTCCATTGAAACTATCGACCCTGATCAATACCGTCACACGCGATGCTGCATCTGACGGTATTTTTCTTTGTCTAAGTATCTGCAAAACAAGGAAATCTCCGGTCAAACGCGGCTCAAAAATCGCTGACGGTATTTTGCCCGGAGGGGAAGTCCTTGCTGACAGACGCTGCGCTTAAGGCACTGAGACCAAAGGAAAAATCGTACAAGGTCACCGACCGTGACGGCATGTACGTTGTCGTCTCGCCCGCCGGGACGCTGTCGTTCAGGCTCGACTACCGTCTGCATGGTCGACGCGAGACGGTAGTTCTTGGGAAGTACGGCCCGACGGGTCTGTCGCTCGCTCGCGCTCGTGAGAAATGCATCGATGCAAAGCGCGCAGTAGGCGAGGGTCGGTCCCCCGCTATCGAGAAGCAGCGCGAGAAACGGCGCCTCCTTGAAGCCAGGAGTTTCGGTGAGCTCGGAGAGAAGTGGCTCGTTGCGGCTCCGATGGCCGACAGTACGCGGGCGATGCGGCGATCGATCTTCGAACGCGAGTTGCTTCCCGTCTGGCGCAAGCGCCTCCTGAACGAGATCGCACCGGACGATCTTCGCGCCCATTGCGCCGCCATCGTGGAGCGCGGGGCTCCTGCAACGGCGATTCACGTGCGCGATATCGTGAAGCAGATCTACGGTTATGCAATCTTGCACGGCGAGAAGATCGCCAATCCTGCAGACGAGGTGGGACCCGCGTCGATCGCAAACTTTGTCCCGCGAGACCGTTCGCTTTCTCCGACTGAAATCCGCATCATGCTCAAACAACTGGATCGCGTCGCGACATTGCCCACCATCAGGCTGGGACTGCGTCTCTATCTGCTCACGATGGTGCGCAAAAGCGAACTGCTCGATGCCACATGGGATGAGGTCGATTTCGAGAATGCGGTTTGGACGATTCCCAAGGAACGCATGAAACGTTCGAAGGCGCACAACGTCTATCTCTCGAGCCAGGTGCTCGACATCTTCATTGCGCTCAAGACCTGCGCGGGAAATTCCAAGTATGTCCTGCCGTCGCGCTATGACGCCGACGCCCCGATGTCGCGGGCAACCTTCAACAGGGTCACATATTCGGTCGTTGAGCAGGCACGTAAGGAAGGACTTCCGCTGGAGCCGTTCACGGTTCACGACTTGCGAAGGACCGCGTCAACTCTTCTCAACGAACTTGGATTCAACAGCGACTGGATCGAGAAGTGCCTCGCGCACGAGGACGGACGATCATCGAGGGGAGTCTACAACAAGGCCGAATACGAGGTGCAGCGTCGTCATATGATGCAAGAATGGTCCAACATCGTTGATGCATGGGTTGGTGGCCAGAAATACATTCCGATCCTCATTCCGCCTTCAATGCCGCTCCTGCAGCCCGACCCGGCCCTTTAACCGGCCGGCTTCGACGCTGTCTCACGTCGGGATGCGGCGCCCGAGCAAGGGGCGCCGATCTGCGCGCAGCCAGCCAGTCTTCGATCTCGGTGAGGTCCCACACGATACATCGGGGCGATAGGGCAAACCGCCTCGGAAACTCACCGCGTTGCTCCATTTCATAGATCGTGCTGTCGGCAAGCGGGACCATCTCGCGAAGCTGATCTCGCCGGATAGTGCGCTTGATGGGTGCTATCTCTCGACGTGCCATATTGCTGTCCTGCAGGCGATTGAGACCAATAGGTGTTGTGCAACTAGAGCTCCGAGCTCCGCCGGGCAACCGGCTGGCCAACGGGTCGTATAAAAAGAAGCATTTGGCAGTGTCGGACACGAAGGCGATGCGCATCGGTTCGCTCGCGTGCCGACCAGGGACAGCATCATGCCGACTCATAAGGCGGGCAAGCGTCAGCGGACGTTGGCGAACCCCCGATACTGCTTCAGTGATCCGACCACGCAGGTTCACGCGCATAGATCCGACAGCTACGTTGGCAATTCGAGCGGCAGTGACAGCCACAACAATATGCCATCCGCCTTCCAAGCACGCGAAGTGCTCGTATCTGGTTGGCCGCGCTCCGTGCGTTGAATGCGCGATGTTTACCGTGCCGCAAATGAAGGTTTCCGCATCTCGGTCCAGAAGAAGACCGCACCCGCGAGAGCGATCGGGAATATCATTTTGCTAGCCTCGACGAGCCTGGGCATCCGCTAGAACTTCAGTTCGACTTGCGAGTGGCTTGGTGCTGCCCAACGTAGCCTATGACGACTTTCCGTGCTTTCTCGTCGAAGAAGAATGCGACACGGATCGTGTGGCGCGGCTCCGTGCTAACGCCGTACCCAATGTGCTCCTTGAGCTTGACTCGGGCGCCACCATAAGTGACCTCGTAATCCGCCGCATACGTGCTCATTGTGATCTCAGACTGGTGGGCGTTGTACCTGAATTGGCAGCTCTCCCGGCAGGAGTGGTCCAAATCAGCGCATCTCTCAACGCCTGTGCGCGCGTTCCAATAAGTCGTCGCCAACCAATTGAATGCTGCGTACAACAATTCGGGCTGCTCAAATTGAGAAGCTTCTTTGGACACCCGGCCATCGAGTACTTCCAGACGGTCCGCAAAATCCTTTCGCGCGGCGTCAATCGCCTCGTCCGTGGTTTCAATACCTTGCACATCCGCGGGTTGGCTATCGGGATCGACGGCCTTCGAACGCTGCGCCTGAAGATACATGTTTTTCCAGAGCCGGATCTCACCCTCGCGCTCCAGCAGCGCTTCCGAGGCAGCCGCCAGCTCTTTGCGAACAGTGTCGAGCGCGCCGAGGTCCGCCTCGTATTGCCGCAACCATTCGTCAGAGATTTTACCAGACTCGTTTTTCGCCGAATTTTGCAGGACGTGAATCGTCCGGCGCGTGTTTTCACGCTCGATATCTTCCCAACGAACCAGCCCGCGGACATAGCGCGTAATCGAGGCGGTACCGATGAGTCGCAACAACTCTCCGCCGATGTTCCGCTCGCTCAGTTGCCGCGCGTTCCACCACCGGTGCCGATACGGCGGGTCATCGGCGCCCATGCGCGGCCAGTAGAGGCGCACGGTTCCATCGTATGCATTCAATCTGTTGTCGATGTGCTCGGTCAAATTCCAGCTTAAGCGCACGGAGTCCGCCACACACACGTAGGCGATTCCGACAAGCTTGCTCGCCAGTTCCGCAGGATCACACAAGAGCGCTTCATCTTCGTTGGTGCGGCTGATGAAGACGACTGGCATCGAACGCTGCGGGTTCAGAAGGAAACCCGTAAACGGCTCCGCTTCCGACGCTGCGATATTGAAGTACTTGGATTTGAGAGGAAACTCTTCTCTCCCGCCGTACCGATCCATGATCGTATAGACGATGCGGGGACGTGAAGAAGGCGGTCGCAGGAGAAAGGTTCTGTCGTTCGCGCCGCCAGCTGCAACAGTTATTGAAAAACGCACAACAGGAACAGGCTTCTCGGAGCGAACAACAACGCAGTCCGTACGCCATAGCAGGCGCGATTGCTCATCGAGGTGCTCGAACCGAACCGCGGCCACATCTCTTGGTTCGTTCTCGTCCTGCCAACGCAGAAGCTGGATTTTCTCGCCGTTTGGAAAGATCAAAGGTTCAGCGAGATTCGGCCAATCGGCTGGCCGCGCCATCTTGCGGTGAGGATTGTTGAAGAGCCAATTCGCGACGTGCTCCAACACCTCGGCCACCGTTGGTGGCGCGATCTCAGGTCGCTCGCACAATAAGAATGATGCAAAATAGGTGGGTTGCACCGCATTCCCTTAAATGGCAGTTAGTAAGCGATTCGCTTTAAAGTTTTATCGTATTCTTTTTTGTTGGCGACAACGATAGGCGTTTCCTTTGGCCGGTCCTGCTTTTCCGCCACGTCGAGCCGCAAGCGTTTGTCGAGGTAATAGAGGAGGGCAAGTCTCACGGGCAGTTCGCACCGGCCGTTCACCATTCCATAGTCGCGCTCAATCGTTTTCTGCTGCGCTGCGGAAAGCTTGGGATTGGGAATTAAAACGACCGTGAAAAACGTCTGCCATTCCTGATCGTCGGAAGGCTTTGCTTCAGGAGGTCCTATCTCCCCGATAGCAAGGCATCTGGATATAATGAAATCTTTAAAAGCGCGCTCGATGTGACAGAACGCCCGGACATGCCAGCGTAACCCGTCCGTGCCAAGCGCATGCGGTGTGATCCAGCGCCACAACGGATCAGGCCGATTGTCGTTCAGCGACTGATACTCAATTCGGACCGAGCGCTCCGCGCGGATGGCCGTCAGGAAAAACCGCAACGTTTCTGGATCAACCCTGCGCGACGGTACAGGCGTTACGCCAACGTCCGAGATGGGCCCCATCCAGGTGTCGAGCGGCGAGATGACGTCTTCGGCGATCGCGCGCAGCTGAGCGAGGTACCGCTCGGCGTTTGGGCGAAGCAGGCGGGGCTGGAAGCTTTCCGATGGGAGATAGCGCTTGCCGCTGCTGTCGTAGCGCATGTTTTCCGGAGCGCGTTCACGATACTGCGCTAGGTCTGCCGAGGCTTGAGGCGTCGAAACGCCGAACCTTTCGGTGATGTCCGAGCGGTTCACGCTTCCATCCCAGAACAGCCGAAATTCAATGAATTCAAGACGTTGCTCAGCACCCCAGCGAGGTTTCGCGGCAGGTTTATCCACTAAAGGCTCCACAGATCAGTAAAGTTTCTTGACAGGTTAAGTTAGTTTATCCATAGGAAGACTAGACCCATCCCGCGGGCGCAGTCAACGATTCCGTTGGCCCCAGGGCCTGACTTTGGATTGACCGATGAGCCGTACCCACGTTGATCATGCCGACATCGTCCGCTTTGCTGCCGACCGGGTAAACCTGCCCAAAGAGCAGGCCGATGAATACCGAGCGCAGGTGCGCCGCCTGCGCGAGCGGCTGGAAACCTACCTTGGCGAGCATCCCGACTTCTCGCTGCGCAAGATGCTATTGTCCGGTAGCCTCGCCAAGGGCACAGCCCTGCGCACGCTCAACGACATCGACGTCGCCTGTTACATCAGCGGCGCAAACGCACCCAAAGAGGTGGCTGCGCTGATCGAATACCTCGCCGAGCGCCTGCGTAAGGCGTTCCCGAATTTCTCACCCGAACAGGTCAAGCCGCAGACCTACAGCGTGACGGTGTCGTTCAAGGGCACCGGCCTCGACGTGGACGTCGTCCCGATCCTTTATGATGGCGACAAGGAATGGTACGGCAATCTGGTGAGCCAAGAAGATGGCTCCTTTCTCAAGACCAACATTCCGTATCACCTCGAATTCATTCGCAAGCGCAAGGCGGCGCAGGAGACGCACTTTGCGCAGGTTGCCCGCCTCTTGAAGTTCTGGACGCGCCAAGTTGAAGAACGAGCAGGAGGGCTTCCGCTTCAAATCCTTCATGGTCGAGTTGTTGCTCGCGCATCTCGCCGATAGCGGCGTGAGTCTCGCCGACTATCCGGAGGCAATGCAGCATTTCTTCACCTACATCGCCAAGAGCAATTTCCACCAGCTCATCGTCTTTGGCGACTACTACCCCACCTCGAGCGTCGGCACGATCACGGAACCGGTGAAGATCATTGATCCGGTCAATGCCGCGAACAACGTCAGCCGCCTTTACACCGCGCAGCAGGTTGACGCGATCGTTGATGCCGCGCTCGACGCGGGCGACGCGATCGACGCGGCGCTCGCCGCACCAACCAAGGGCGAGACGGTCCGGTACTGGCAACGCGTTTTCGGCCCTTCCTTTCAGGTGTGAGACAGACATGAGCACGAGTTACGCCCTAACGGAGTCCACGGCCTTCACGGTGACGCATGCGCGCCACATGGCGTCGAAGGTCGCGACCGACCTCAAGCGCGTGCAGCGCTTTTACGGCGACCCCAGCGACACGCGGATCGCCAACTATGAGACCGAGCTCATCGAGTTGCTGAAGGCCGGTTTCTTGTCCGAAGTCACGTATGGCTACCAGCGTAATGGCTCCTGGATCGAGCCGACGTTGCGCTATTCCTCGAAGGACTTGCAGGGAATGGCAGCAAACGATGACGACCCGGGCAAGGTGCGTGCGGGCGCCGACGTCAGCAGCGCAAGCTTCTGTTCGTTCCTGACCTATTCTTCGGCTTACTATACCGCGAGTGAAGCAACCCGTGCGGCCCTGCACCGCGCGTTGCCTTTCTCGCGCGGCGATTCCGGCGAGCCGGGAGTTAGCGGTTACTTTTCCCCTGACCGCACCTATTCGGCCGGTGGGCAGGCCCTCAACCGTCAGAGCGTTCGGAGCTGGTAATGAACACGAAGCCTACCCTTGATGATCTCTTCGAGCGCCGTCAGAACTATCCCGACCCGCTCGCCCGCCAGCGGCTCGCAGCTTTGGTGGGTCTCGATGATCACAAGCAGCGCTTGATGAAGATTTTGGGACTGCTCATCAATCCCGAAGGGTTGCGGAAATGGGCTCAGTCCCATCATCCCCAACTCAATGGTTCGTTGAACAGCATTTTGCGTCGGCCCCCGCTCGTGATGCTGGCCGGGGATGTCGGCTCCGGCAAGACGGAACTCGCCGAGACCATCGGCGATGAGGTTGCACGACAGGAAAACATCGACGTGACCCTGTTTCCGTTGAGCCTTGCCACGCGAGGCCAAGGCCGGGTTGGTGAAATGACCCAGCTGATCTCGGCCGCCTTCGATCATACCGTGGCGGAAGCTTCCAAGTTGAAGGCCGCCTCGGGCAAGTCGCGGGGTGGCATTATTCTTCTCGTCGATGAGGCCGATGCGCTCGCACAGTCCCGGGAAGCTGCCCAAATGCATCACGAGGATCGCGCGGGTGTGAATGCATTCATCCGCGGCGTTGACCGCATCGGCAATGGCTCGCTTCCCGCAGCCGTGATCATGTGTACGAACCGGCTGGGCGCGCTCGATCCAGCCTTGCGTCGCCGCGCGGCCGAGATCCTGCAATTCCAAAGGCCGGACGATGCGCAGCGCCGGGCCCTGCTTGGGCGTCCGCTTAGCGAGCTTGGGTTCTCAGCATCCCAGATCGAGCAAATTGTTGCCGCGACCGGACCGAGGGCGGGTACGCTCTATGGTCATACCTTCTCCGACCTGACCCAGCGGCTTCTGCCCGCGATCATCCTCGATGCCTACCCGACAAAGGCGGTTACGGCCGTGCGGGCTGTTGAGATCGCGAAAGCCGTAATCGCAACACCTCCGTTTCAGGAGAAATCCGCATGAGTGATTGGTCGCTCTCTCAACTGCTCTCCGGGCTTCACGACGAAATTCAGCAGAAGCTCGCCATCGCGCGAAAATCGTTCGCACATCCCGGGACCAAGGGCGATGCCAGCGAGCAGGTCTGGCTCGATATGCTGCAAGCCTACCTGCCGCAGCGCTACCAGGCGGACTCGGCGCACGTCGTCGACAGCCACGGAAACTTCAGCGACCAGATCGACGTCGTCGTGTTCGACCGGCAGTATTCGCCGTTTATTTTTAAGTTTCAGGGACAGACCATCGTGCCGGCCGAGAGCGTTTATGCCGCTTTCGAAGCGAAGCAGGCGATCAACGCCACGCAAGTCGAATACGCGCAGAAGAAGGTCGCAACGGTGCGGCGCTTGCACCGCACGAGCCTTCCGATCCCGCATGCGGGCGGAACCTATCCCGCCAAGCAACTCATTCCGATCCTCGGCGGTCTCCTTACGTTTGAGAGTGACTGGACTCCTGCAGTCGGCGATCCATTAATCCGCGCACTTAAGGTTACCGACGAGATGGAGCGCCTCGACATGGGCTGCGTCGCTGCGCATGGCCATTTCACGTTTGACTGCAAATCTGGGAACTACACGTTCACGCCGGAGGGGCGACCGGCAACGGCATTTTTGTTCACTCTCATCTCGACCTTGCAGTTCAGTGGCACGGTCCCGATGATTGACATTCAGGCCTATGCGCAATGGTTGACCAAGTGACGACAGTGCTACCCCGCCGACCCTCGTTTCGTCTCACTTAACAAGGAAACGAATTCACGTGCTCACGGCCGAACAGCTCCTCAACGGATTACCGCCAGACCTGACGCTCCGATTCTTCGCCACGTTCGCCCGCATGGAATTTGCGCTGAAGCAGCTTCGCTTGCTCCGCTTTACCACGGAAGGAGAGGTGGCGCAGATGGGGCAACCACCTCTCGTTGCCCGGCTCGGGGCCGGATTCTTTCAGGCTGTTCAGGCAGCCCACGTGGCCGACACGTTGATTGCAATTCCGCCAAAGCACTTCCTCGTTAACGGTGACGGCGGCGTGAAGTTCGGTGCGCAGCCCGCTCCCATCGCGACGACATCCGACTTAATCGGTGCGACTTGGCGTGTCCGCAACAATCTCTTTCACGGCAACAAGCTGTTTCCAGCCAATCGCGAGCGTGACGAGCGTTTGATGACGGATGCCTTGGCCGTGCTCGGCATGATCCTTCAGACGTTAGGGGTGCCGCCGGAAATGGTGACGCAACAGTGGTAATGAGGAGGACCGTTATCGTCCAGGGCGGGCTGGCTTTCGCCACCCGCCGCGCGGCCGCCGCACGCGACGGCGAGAACGGTCTGCAGATCATGACCGCGACGCAATTGGCGGCGCGGCTGGCAAGCGGCTTCCTGCATCAGGTGACAGGCGAGGAGCTTGAATTTGTTGTTGCCCGCGCCCTTGATGCGGGCGGCTTCGAGGACATCGAGACCGTTCGGCATCTTCCCGGGATGACGCGCGCCGTCGCGCGAACGTTGAGAGCAGCATGGAATGCGGACACCCGTCTCGCTCACGCTCCGGGCAGTAACGCGCGAGTCCGCGATCTTGCTCTGCTTGAGAACCGCGTGCGCGACTTTCTTACCGGCGGCGCGCACCTGCCGATGGATCTCCGTGACAAGGCGCGCGCGCGCGTGCAATGGGCGCCTGAGGTGTTGGGCCCGGTCTCCATCATGGGGGTACACTTCATCGAGCCGGTCTGGAGACCGATCATCCACGATCTCTGCGCCATGGCGCCAGTCGTCTGGACCGCGCCGCCGGGTGCCGACGTGGCCTGGTTTCGAGGTGAGGTCAGAACGGCGACCGCCGTGGCGGCGACGCCCGTCCAGGTCACATGCGCCGATCCTCGCCACGAGGTGCTCGAGGCTTTTCGCTGGGCGCGCGACTTGATTGCCTCGGGACAAGCCGAACCACGGGAAATCGCGATTTGTGGCGTCAGCACCGACGAATGGGACGAGTACATCGTCGCCCTGGCGCAAGAAACCGAACTGCCGGTCAGTTTCCCGCACGGCCGGCCGTGTCTTGGCACCGCGGATGGACAGCGTTGCGCGGCGCTCGCGGATGTGCTGCTTCATGGTTTAAGTCAGGCCCGGGTGCGGCGTCTGTTTGCTCTGGCAGCAGGCCAGCGAACGGCGCTCGACGCCTTGCCGCGCGACTGGATACGCGTGCGGCGCAGCGCCTCCCTGACCTTGGCCGCGGAATGGGCTCGAGCCCTCGACCAGCTGACCTTTCCAGATACCGATCCGCGTCCGATTGTGATGCCTCTATTGACCTTGCTGGAGCGAGGAACGGTTGCGGCCGAAGAAGCGGCGGACGCGTTCCTGCGCGGCCGTGCGCGCCGCCTCTGGGAGCGGGCGACTCGAAGCGCGCCAGCGGCCGCTCTGGAGCTTTCGCTGCGTAAAATCCGCGTCGAGGATGAGCGCGATGCCAGCGACGCCGTGGCCTGGGCGCCAGCATGGCAGCTGGCGGCATCGCCACGCCCTTGGGTTCGTCTGCTCGGCCTGACGGAGCGCGGATGGCCGCGTTCCTCCGGCGAAGACCCCCTGCTGCCGGACCACATTGGACCACCGGGTCCCCTCGACGCCGATCCGCCCGCTGAAGCGGACCGGCGGGCATTTGGCATCATTGCCGCATGCGCGACACAAGGCATTGTTCTTTCGCGCAGCCGTCGCAACGCGCAGGGCGGTCGTGCGGGACCGAGCCCGCTTCTGGCTCCGAGCGGCAATGCGCTCGCACTTGCGCGCACGCGGCTCGCTGAGCACGCGGCAAGCGAATCGGACCGGCTTACCGCGCGCCCGCAAGAGATAGCCGAACACCTCGCGACGGGCGCCGCCCTGCGGGGCTGGCAGAGCTGGCACAGACCGGATTTGACGGCCCATGACGGGCTCCTGGTCACGGATCACGCCGGCATCGCTGAAAGCCTCGCAAAGATCCAGTCGCCGACCTCGCTCGCGCGGCTCCTGCACGATCCGCTAGGCTTTGTCTGGAAATACGCTCTCGGATGGCGTGCGCCGGACGACCGGGAGCGTCCACTGATCCTTCCACCCGATGAGTTTGGTCGGCTGGTCCATGAGCTTTTGCGCCGCACCGTCGACGCGCTCGAGCCGGTGCCCGGTTTCATCGTGGCCGCTAAGGAGGAGATCGAGGGCGCGCTAGAGGCGGCGGTGCGACACGTGATTGCAGCGTGGCCGCTGGAAATGCCCGTGCCGCCCGACGTGCTCTGGGTCAACACCGTGCGCCAGGCATCCGTCATGGCGCTGGCCGGCTTGACAAACGAGACATTCACCGAGAGCGGCACGCGCAGCTGGACCGAGGTGCCGTTCGGCGAGCACGCCAATCCGCCAGAGCCAAAAAATCCGGATTGGCCGTGGGACCCTGCGTTGCGCGTCGATGTGCCCGGTACGGCGGTCGCCATTCGCGGTAAAATCGACCGCGTTGACCTGCGCGCCGGCGGCGTCGCTGTCCGGGTGACCGATTACAAGACAGGTGAGCGGCCGGAGAATGCTGCTGACAGAGTCATTGCTGGCGGCGCTGAACTGCAGCGCGTCCTTTACGCCCTAGCATGCCGCCAACTTCTGCCGGAGGTGCCCGCCATCCGAACCCGGCTTATCTATCTGAAGGACGAACCGACAATCTTCTTGCTGCCGGATCTCGATGCCGCAATTGCGCAAACTGCGGCTTTCGTCAACGCGGCCTGCGCTGCCCTGACGCGCGGCCATGCTGTGCCGGGGCCGGCCGCCGACGACCGTCTCAACGATCTTAGACTCGCGCTTCCTGCATCTCCGGCCTACTTCCGCAGAAAGCAGGCTGCGTTCATCGCCGCCGCCGGCGATCTGGCCCGATTTTGGGAGTTGCCATGAACGCGCTCGCCGATAGCGCCGACCGGCGGCGCGCCCTCACTGTTCTTGATCAAACCTTGCTTGTCGAGGCCGCGGCAGGCACCGGCAAGACCTCGCTCCTTGCCGGCCGCGTGACCATGCTTCTGGCCAGCGGCGTCGCGCCACGCAACATCGCCGCCATCACGTTCACCGAGCTTGCGGCCGGCGAATTGCGCGTGCGCGTGGAGCGGTTCGCTAACGAACTGCTAAATGGAAACATCCCCGATGACCTGGCGCTTGCCGTAGAGAAAACCCTGACCGCGCCGCAGAGAGCCGCGCTCATAGCGGCCCGCGCGCGGCTGGACGAACTCACGGCAACCACGATCCACGGCTTCTGCCACAAGCTACTTCGCAGCTATGCGATCGAGGCTGGCGTTGACCCCGGCGCCGAGGTCCTCGATGCGGTCCAGACCGAGTTTGCCTTCACGACCGTGTTCGAGCGTTGGCTGCGGCGGCGCCTCGGCGAGAACGCTGATCCGACCGATCCGGTTGTGGTCATGGCGCGCCGAGACCCAAGGGAAGCGGTCGACACCCTGAAAAAGCTCGGCAAGTTCCGGCGCGACTTTCGTACCGCAAAGCCTCTTCCCCGCGATCTCGCCGAACGCGCCGATCTGGGGTTTGTCGAGAGTGTGCGGGAATTTCGTCGCTGGATCGACGGCACACGGGCTCCTGACCGGGCGCTCGAAGACATTGCCGATCTTGAGAGGCTCGCCGCCTTCTTCGAAGGCGCCTTCGATTCTCTTCCGTTATTCGAGCGGCTTTGGGAGCTTGCCCATCCGACTCGCGTCAATGCGATGGCCTGGCGATCCAACGATCTGCGCCCTTATCGGCGCTTGGGGGCTTGGAAGTACGTTGCGGGCAAGGACGAAGGGACGCGCCTCGCAGAGGAGGCCGCATCCCACTATGGCCGGTGCGCGGCGGAGTTTCGTGTTCTTCTCGGCAGTATCGCAACAGCGCTGGTCGCGACCTTCTCCGGCGCGCTCGATGAGCTGCTAGACGATTTCGAGGCGTTCAAGCGCAACGCTGCCGTTCTTGACTTTGACGATTTGCTGCTCGCTACGCGCGCGCTTTTGCGTGGTCACGAAACCGTCCGGCAGGCGGCGTCGAACCGCTACACGCGGATCCTCGTCGATGAATTCCAGGACACCGACCCGGTGCAGGCCGAGATCCTGTTTCTCATCGCCAGCGCTTCCGGTGCGGCTCCGGCTTGGCAGGAGCGGGATCTGATTCCGGGCAACCTGTTTATGGTCGGCGATCCCAAGCAGGCGATCTATAGATTTCGAGGCGCGGATGTCGCGACGTATATGGAGGCGCGCAATGCCGTCGAGCGTCAGTTCCCAGGCAATATCCTGCGGATCACGACGAGCTTCCGCTCACGCGGCGAGATCTTAGACCACGTCAATCGCTGTTTCCGCGATCCGTTGGGCCGACAGGCCCCAGGTTACGTCCCGCTCGTGTCCTCGCTTGGTCCAGCAGAGCACGGTCTGCCTTGCGTCATGAGGGCGACGATCCGTATCGGCGAGAAGAGCCGGGCGGCATTCATACGCGACGAGGAAGCACGCGCCGTTGCCGATATCTGCGCTCAGCTTATTGGAAATGTCCGCGTGCGGCGATCCGGCGGAGAAACCTCTTTGATCGTGCCCGGCGACATCGCCTTGCTCGCGCCGGTCGGTACCGAGCTCTGGCGTTACGAACGGGCGCTCGAGGAGCGTGGCCTGCCGCTCGTCTCGCAGGCCGGTCGCAACCTCTTCCGGCGCCAGGAAGCGCAGGATTTCGTCGCCCTGATCCGCACGCTCGCAGACCCAAGTGATACGCTGGCACTCGGCGCCCTGTTGCGCGGGCCGCTCGTCGGTCTCACCGATTACGAATTGCTCGATATTACGCGAGCTCTCGCGCCGAATGAGACCGAAGATAGTGCGCCGGCACCGAGCCTAACGCTGCAGACGCAGCCAGAGCAGATCGGCAATCCGCTGGCGCGGGAGACGCTGATCGTACTTACAGATCTGCGACGGCGTGTGCGGCGAACGACGCCGTTTCTCTTGTTGAGCGAGGCGATCGATCGGCTGCGCGTGCGGGCCACACTTGCCGCGCGGGGCAGTGACCAGGCAGCTCGGGCTCTGGCCAATCTCGACCTTCTGATGGAGCGCGCACGCCGCTACGGCGTGCGCGGTCTCAAGCAATTAGCACAGGACATTGGCGCCGACTGGGAGGGCGGCACTCTCGGACCCGAGCCCTACGACGAAGCGCGGCTGGATGCAGACCGCGAAGCTGTTGAAATCATCACGGTTCACAGTGCCAAGGGCCTTGAATGGCCGATCGTCATTCCGATCAATATGGGATCCGAACTCAGACGGCGCGAGCCGTTTATCCACCGCCGTCAGGACGACACGCTTCACTGGGTGCTGGGCGATGTCGTTCCGCCAGCGATCGCGGATGCCATCCACCTTGACGACCAGGATAGTGCAGAGGAGCACGAGCGGCTCCTCTATGTCGCCTGCACGCGGGCAATCGAAATGCTGATCCTGCCGACATTGTCGGTGCCGCGCGCCAACAGCTGGGCGCACCTTTTGGATCTCGGGCAGGACGATATCCCGGAATGGGATCCAGCGCGTTTCTTTCGGCGTCCTCTGGCGCGCGTCGCGGCAGAAGAAAACCATCAGAGCGAGGAGGTGTTTGCCGCCGAGCAAGCCGCGGTCGCGGATGCGTCCCGGCCCATCCGCTGGGTTCGGCCGAGCGACGGCGACACCGATCGCTGGGTCGAGGTCGCTCGCGTCGACGAGAGCGCCGACACTGACCCTGCCGGTCTCGTGACGGTGGCGGGTAGCGCCATTCGGGGCTCAGTGTTGCACAAGCTGATCGAAGAGATATTGACGGGCGAGATCGGGGAGGCTGCATCTGATCTGCAGGGGCGTGCCACTGACCTCCTAGCACAGCTGGCGCCACCCGAAGCGCAGCCGCTGCCCGATCCGGCGGAGATGGCTGCAACCGCGTTGCGAACCCTGCGCCTGCCGGGTGTCGCGGAACACCGCGCCGCGCTTGTGCCGGAGTTGGCGCTCTACGCCGCCCGTGACGCCGGCCGCGTCCTGATGGCTGGGCGCGCAGACGCTGTCGCGGTCGCAGCCTGCCGGGCCGTTGTCGCCTTTGACTGGAAGAGCGACGTAGCTCCGACTGCCGCTGACCGGCAGGCTTATGCTGGGCAACTGCTGCAATATCTGGAGGCGGTTGGCGCTCCCCGCGGAGCTGTCGTCTATCTTACGCTTGGGGAACTGGACTGGATTGATCGATAAGACGCGGAGGCACTGAAAACCAATTTGGCATGCGCCTCATAACTCTTAATCAGCGGGTCCCAGGTTCGAGCCCTGGTGCGCCCACCATACAATTCAAGACCTTAGCGAGAGAAACCGTTTGAGAAGGCCGAACTAAAACGGTTTTTCAAACGGTGTATTTTCGAGCATTCGCTCAGCCAGCTCTCAACAATGTGAAACGCTGGCGAACCGTTTCGAGCAGCGAATGGCGCCAGTGAAGAGCCGCAATGCTCAGGCGCCGCGGCGGATTTTGATTCCACCAGACGTAGGTTCGAATCCTGCCGCCCCAACCACCAAAACATCCTAAGACCTCTGATTTCACCGCAAAATTTGCGGTTTCGTCTTAGGGATTCCGGCGCGACATGGTTCGCAAAAATTCCTGTTTAATTTCAACGATTACTAAGCACTCACGGCGGCTCCGCGCAGCGTGGACGCAGCATGCGTATTAGCTTTTCAAATGCGGTTTTAAGCGAGCATTCATCCTCGCCGCTTTGCACGCGGGACGCTCAACTCAATCTTTTTCAATTCGCAAATCGAGACCGTTTTCGCTCGAATATCGGAGTAAAGGTCTCGAACCAGGCTATCTATTGACTCGCCAAACACATCCATGATGCGCCCGCGGCTCTTTTTGTCCAACAATGCGGCCCCCGAATTACCTGTTTTGTCTCAATAGCCAACTCGAAAAACGTCGAAAGAATCTTCCTGGCTAGCCGCAGCGCATGCGAGGACTCTAGCGGCGGCCTAAGCTGTCGCCACTGCGACTACTTCCCTGAACTGCACGGTGGCGCTGCGCGGCCGAAGTGCTTCCGCCAGAGGACGTATGGCGAGCTTCAACGGCATTTGACCGGCAATGCCGCTGAAGATGCAGGTGCCAGTTGGCAAGGTCGGGATCGATTCCTCTGTGATCTTGTCGATGTACGACACTGCACTAGCGATTGACTGCAGGTCTTTCTCATTGATCAGTCTGTGAATGAAGTAATTATGCGCCTGGGACGTTATCGTGTGAGAAATGTCGTTAGGGCGCTGACTGGCGATCGTGACAAACACGCCAAACTTACGACCTTCCTTGATTATCTCTTCGAACGTCTCGAGCCGGTAGTCCTTCCAGCTCTCAGACTCCCTGAAGGACTCTCGAGACAGGATGTTGTGAGCTTCGTCGATTATGATGTTTAGTGTGCGCGCGCCCCCGACGCGTTTGTGATTTTCGTAGACCATCTTGGCCAACAACAGCGGGATGGTCTTTCTCATTTCGAGATTGACATCTCCCAACGCGATAACAACGACGTTCGAGCTGAATAACTCGCCCGCCGCACCGCTGTCGAAGACCTTTCTTATGTCCGCCTGTTTGCTCTTCAGTTTATTGATGGCAGGTGCGATGTGTTCGTTTTGCGCTCGATTTGAGAGGACGTCGCTGACCAACTGGATGTATGAAAACTTTATCAGATCCGAAACAGCATCGTTTTCCAGCTCAAAGTTCTCGATGTGTTGATGGAGAGTTGTGTTTGTAATGTATTCAGGGGATTGGGCGAGCCAATGCCCATTCCACCTGCACTCCGCTGAATTGTTATGCCAGTCCAGATCGGCTGCGAGTTCAACAGGGTCGCCAGCAAAATCCTCATCGGGAAGAATTTCCCTAAAGTAGTCCAGGAGAAGGTCGAACCGGACCTTGTCAGACATTTGCAGGAGCTGAGTAACCTGACGTCTCAGTATCCCTTTCGTGTATGCCGTCGCGTCATCCGCGGCCATGGCGCGGTGCTGCAGGGCGAGTGCTCTCTTCAGGAATGGCTTTTGGGTCTTCTCCGTTGCGTCCGCTAGAATGCTGACAATCTCAATGTCGCTCAATCCGCCGGTCCCCAGCGGAATCTTGTCTCCAGTGTCGTTTCGCGTTGAGAGCTGAATGACTTTTTTGTGGGAAGTGAGACATGTCGGACCCGTGTACTCATTGTTGAAGTCGAACAGCATAACGCGACAGTTCTGCTCGAACGCAGCGGCATTTCTTTCGCGCATCTTGCGAATGAAATCCTGGTATACGATCGCCAGAGTGTTGGATTTTCCGCTTCCAGTGTTGCCAAAAATTGCGATGTGGCTGTTCATGAGGCCGTCGACTGGAAGCGCGATATCGTATCCCTCATATTCGGAAACTGCCACGTCCAAGCCGAGACCGGATGGACTAACCAGGCGATGAACCTGATGAACCTTCTCTTTAGTCAGAAGGAACGCCTCGTTTCCGACCAAGGGGAGCTCTTTTGTTCCTCCAAAGAATTCGCCTTTGTTGTCGAGAAATCCAACCAGCGCGACCGTGAGAACCCGCCTTTCCCTCATGCGCAGCAGGTCTGCTGGCCGGGTAAAGTCGCCTTGAGCATTTTCGCCCTCGACCTTGCCGATAAGACTCAAAAATCCTTTTCTGATATCGATGTAGCTGCCGACGGCAATATTTCTAAGGACATCGCCGTCGAAAAACAGCTCAGAAAGATTTTTCTCCGTGTCTACAGAGACGAATATGCGTCGGCCGGTTACCGCGCATACGTCACCAACACGAAGTACAGCCTCTGTTTCCAGGCGATCAGGTCGCATTTGTTTGACCGGATATTGTTGAAAACAGAATTTTGTTCAGTCGACTCAGATCAATATTGGCCCCTGACTCAGGAGCAAGTATCGATACGTTTCTCTGCTTGGCGAATTTGCCTGAGTATCCGGCAGCAGAGACCTTGTCGTAGGAAAATATAATGAGCTGCGCCGTTGGGTTCCGCAGTGATCGTTTCGTAAGATCCAGAATGTGCTCGTCCGCAAACGAGAAACCGAACGCAAGGATGACGACATTCTGCTGGTCCATGGCCTTGGAAAATAGGCGCAGGAGGTCGTAGTAGATACGTTCAATTAGCGTTTCGTGGAATTTGCGGAGGTTTGGCAGAATCAGGAAGTGCTTTGCGAGAAATTCTTTTACTTTTGCGGGGTTCGCCCTTTCGGCCGCTGTGAGGGCCTTGACCGGAACAGGATTGAACAGCAGAGCGTCTTTTGTACGGCGCCAGGACAGCGACCCGTGAAGCTTGATCAGATTTATGGTCGGAATTTCGATCTGATGGGTGTGCAGGCTACCTGATCGATACGTCCGATCAAAGTACCGCTCGGGTGCGAAGACAAAGTCGGTGCCAAGCCCAGGTGATCTGTCGAAGCCGTCATTCAGGATCACGCTCGGCAGCAGGCTCGCAGCATATTCGATGAACATGTCATAGTTTGTCGTGAAAAGGTTCGCCTGCCGCGGAATTAATATGTTTTTTCTGGCAAACAGGATCTGGTCTATGCAGCTGATAAAGTCGCCGTAGTTTTCGGCGACTTTCTTCGTGACTGGATCGGTCGCTGAGGCCAGAGCAGATTGGGCTTTATTGATCTGCTCGATGAATTCGATGCACCTAGCATCGGCCTGCGCTTCGTTTCCTGCCACTATCAGGTCATTGATCTCGGCCTCGATTGTGCCAGCAACTTTTATTGCCGGAGATGACGCACCCGACCCGATAAGGAAGTTCAGGTTTCCTGACTGAATATAGGATTCGAGAAACTTGGTCGCCGCAACGTCGTCGGCGCTGACTTCAATAATCTGTGCCATGAATACCAACATCGATCTGGCTTCTTCTGTGGAAGCCTTTTCCGCAGACAAATCACTAATTTACCTTAGATTGAAAGATACGAAGGCGACAAGTAAGAAGCAGTTTTGTCACGTCGCGATGAGAGGATGGCCGGGATTGGCATACCGACTTTGGTCTGCGATGGATGTGGTCTCAAACAATCCTTTGGAAAGCTTGGGTGGATAGAACAAATAAAGAACATTTTTCTTGCGATTTGGAATGCATGGTGTCAGGCTGTCAAAAATTGACCCACCGGACGATTCGCATCACATGGCCCTTCGGCGCAGCAAGACGAAGACGGAGTTCTCAAAGCTCCGCGAGCAGGCAGGCCTTTCACTTCCCGAGGCCGAAGAGCTTCTCAAGGTCGACCGTCGTACGGTCTACCGGTATGAGCGCGGCGAGACCAAACCCTCAAAGCTGGCCCGGGATATTCTGCGCAAGGCTGCGGCCGAACGGGCGGACTCACAGAACAATGTCCCTCCGGCATTCCGCTTCATCGATCTTTTTGCCGGTATTGGTGGGCTTCGGAAGGGCTTCGAGCCCGCTGGCGGCAGATGCGTTTTCACCTCCGAATGGGAGCCAAAGGCGCAGGAAACCTACAGGCTCAACTATCCGGACAATCACGAGATAGCCGGCGACATCCGTCCTTATGCTGATAATCCCGATCTGATTCCCGAGCACGACCTGCTGCTTGCTGGATTTCCGTGCCAGCCCTTCTCGATTGCCGGTGTTTCAAAGAAGAATGCGTTGGGACGTCCCCACGGCTTTCTATGCGATACACAGGGCACCCTGTTCTTCGATACGGCGCAGATCATCGCCCATCACCGTCCGGCTGCTTTCGTCCTTGAGAACGTCAAGAACCTCGAACGGCATGATCGCGGACAGACTTTCGCCACCATCATGCATGCGCTCGAAAAGGAGCTCGGCTATCACGTTCAGCATCGCGTGATCAGCTCCCAGTCCTGGGTGCCTCAGAAGCGCGAGCGAATCTTTATCGTCGGTTTCCGTGAACCAACGGATTTTGATTTTTCGGCGCTGGAAATCCCCGATCCTGCAAAGGGCCCGAAGCTCGGTACGATCCTGGAGCCGCAGGTTGATGACAAGTACACGCTCACACCGAAGCTCTGGCAGTATCTGAAGGACTACAAGGAAAAGCATAACGCTGCCGGCAACGGATTTGGCTACAGCCTGTTTGGTCCCGATGATGTCACACGCACTCTGTCTGCCCGTTACTACAAGGACGGCTCCGAAATCCTCATTGCGCAGAAGGGCAAGCGGCCGCGCCGGCTGACACCACGCGAATGCGCGCGCCTGATGGGCTTCGATACGAAGGAGCAGGAATTCCGCATTCATGTTTCG
Source organism: Bradyrhizobium sp. AZCC 2230 (assembly GCF_036924495.1). Classification (NCBI taxonomy): domain Bacteria; kingdom Pseudomonadati; phylum Pseudomonadota; class Alphaproteobacteria; order Hyphomicrobiales; family Nitrobacteraceae; genus Bradyrhizobium; species Bradyrhizobium sp. AZCC 2230. Next base: position 461,559 of record NZ_JAZHRS010000001.1, read on the forward strand.
GATACCCAGGCCTACAAACAGTTCGGCAATGCCGTCGTCGTGCCGGTCGTGCGTTTCCTCGCCGATTCCCTGCGTGAACACATTGAAAAGGCCGTTGCCCGCGGCAAATCATCCGTAAAAGGGCGGAAAGAGCCCGTCATCGTAACCCGACCGGACCGACCGGTGGAGGTCGTGGAAGCGCATGGTTGACGTAGTACCTCCTGACGTGCGCAGCCGGATGATGTCCGGCATCCGGGGCAAGAACACCAAACCGGAAATGCTGCTGCGTCGGGGACTGCATCGTGCAGGCTTCAGGTACAAACTTCATGACCGCTCACTGCCGGGCCGGCCTGACATGGTCTTTCCGCGCCGTCGTGCAGTTCTGTTCGCTCATGGCTGCTTCTGGCACGGTCACAACTGCCACCTCTTCAAATGGCCGGCGACGCGTGAGGAATTCTGGAAGACAAAGATCGGACGTAACCGCGAAGTCGATGCCCGGGCCGAGAAAGCTCTCAAGGCCGCCGGCTGGCGACAGGCGATTGTCTGGGAATGCGCGCTGCGCGGCAAATGGCGTATGTCGGTTGAGGATGTTTTTGGCCGCCTCGCGGAATGGCTTGAATCCGATCGCGACAGGATCGAGCTGCCACCGCGCGGCAGGGTGAAGTGACATGGCCGGGACGGTTGATCTCTTTGCCGGCCAGGACGATGACGCATCCGTCGATCAGAGCGGGAGCGACGTTTCCGAACTGCTGATCCGGCTGCTTGAAGAAGCGCCCAACCTTCTCGTCAAGAAACTCTCCAACAACGACCGCGACTGGGCGCAGTTCTCCAACAAGCATCAGGCCGGCGTCTACATGCCGCCGAAGCAGAGGGATGGCGGTTTCTTCCCGCCGATCGAAGCGAAGCCCCGGCCCGAGGGTGGTGCCGAAATCCGCGAAACCTTCTTCACGACCGAATGGCCGCAGGTCAGCGAAACACGCAAGACGCGGCTCGTGCACTACACAAGCAAGGGTGCCGAGACCCACATGACCGGGCTGCCGAAAACGGCATTCGCCGATCTCTCGCCGGCATCGTTTCTCGTCATGGCCCGGTTCGGGGAGGGCGAGGAGACCGTCTATCGCTGCCTTACGGTCGATTCAGCAACTGACGCCGCCGTTATGCTGGTCGATGCGCTCGAACTCGGCCCGGACTTCCTTATCGATGAAAGAGTGCCCGCCGAATACCGCAAGCGTGAGCGCGAGCGCATCCTCACCTTCGCGGAACAGGTCGCGGCCGCATGGCTTGCCGGCACCGTCGCATCCTTTGCGGCAGAAAAGGTCATGCCGGAGACCCTCACGCTCGCTGACGAGGCGCGCGGCAAGTGGCTGAAGAAGACCGGTCGCAAGGATCTCAATCCGTTCGAATTCGACACACCGGGCGATGCCCTTCGCGAAATCAGCCGCTCGATCGAATGGGACCTGTTCCGCGAATACCAGCTGCGTGAACGGGCTGTCGGCCTCGTCCGTATCGTGCTGGGTGATGTCCCGGGTGAGCCGAAGATCACCACAGTCATCCATGCGCTTGTCGACCGGTTGCCCGAGATCGACCGCTACATGCTGTCAGCCGGTCAGCAGCGCAAGGCGCGCGCCGGCGTTTCGTTCGAACATCACATCGAGAAAATGCTGGTGGATGGTAGCGTGCCGTTTGCCAAGCAGGTCGTGATCCAGGCCCGCAAGCGCCCGGATTTTGTGCTGCCGTCATTTGCACATCTGAAAGATCCTCCGTCGGGCAAGGATAGGGGACTTATCCTGAGCGTGAAGACAACGCTTCGCGAACGCTGGAAGCAGGTTGAACGGGAGATGCACGGCTCCGAGCTTTTTCTCGGTACCGTCGATGAAAACATCGCCGCGAATGCCATCGAGGAAATGGGCACAATGGGTATCAACCTCGTCGTGCCCGAGCAGCTGAAGAAGTCGAAAGAGACCGAATACGACCGTCACAAGAACGTCCTCAGTTTCAGGACCTTCTTTGACACGGTTGTCAGCAAGCGCATGGCGAACTGGTAGTCGTCATGTCGGCGATGATGGGGCGGCTTCCCAGCACGAACTGCCGACCGCCAAGCTGCTCCAGGATCTCGTAAGGCGGATGATCTTGCGTTGGCGGCCAGGAGAAGCTGCCTGGTCGTCATCGTCCTCGATGGTCACGTCGTTAGCCGGGCCGTATCTTCCTTGACGCCGCGGGCGACGATCCGGAGCGTGCCGTGGGCAAGCGGCCGCTGCAGCTTCAGGGCCTCGTCCAGAGGGGCTGTCATCCAGACCTCCACTTCGTCCGGCGTTGTCAGGACCACCGGCATCGCCTTGGGGTGGATGGCGCCGACCTCGGCGTTCGGCTCTGTCGTGAGGAACGCGTAGAGGTCGTTGGTCGTCTCGCCTTCCTTGACCTTTCGGACGGACGTCCAGTTGGTCCATATGCCGGCGAAGCAGGCGAGGGGGCGGCTTTCGTCGAGCGCGAACCAGATGTCGCCGCCTTCGACCTTGTTGAACTCGCTAAACGAGTTGAACGGCACCAAGCAGCGGTTTTCGACTCCCAGCCATCTAGTCCAGTGCTTGCTCTTCACGTTGCGGATGTTAGTCGTACCGCCGTCCGGCTCCATCCGCAGCAGATCCTTGAAGTCGACCGGCTTGCCCTTGGCCTGCAGCTTTTCGGCTCTTTTCTTGGTGGCGTCCATCAACGCCTTCGATGACGATGGCATACCCCACCGCGCAGTGGTGAGTTCGCGGCCCTCGGCCCCATTGCGCACGATCGGCGCCTTGTAATCGGGAAAGACCCCCGGCATCGGCGCCAGATTACCTACGTATCGGTTCACGACGCGGAACAGCGCGCTGATGGCGGCTTGGTTGGTCGTGATCGAGTAGAGATTGCACATCGGTCAGACTTCGGTCCGAGGGTGGCGAGGCTGCCAAGCCAACTGTAGCAGAGTCGCAGAGGGACGCCGGCCCGCCTTGACGCATTTGCGGCAGCGCAGCCGGCTGGCGAGATCGTGCACGAAGGTGGTTGGCGGGTGCTTCATCGCCGCGAGGTCGACGTCGCTCGGCGTCTTGCAGCGCGCGCACCTGATTTCCAGCCAAGGGAAGCCTCCGTTCACGGCCTGGTCGATCGTGGGCGACGGATCGATCGGTTCGCCGTCGCTCCACATGCGCTCATTCCAGCTTTCGCAAAGCAGCCTGTCAGCTTGCTGGATCATGGCCTCGCCCTTGGCCCGCATCTCCGACGATTGGGCAGCAAGCATGTTGGCCATCGCGCGTGCCTTGCCGAGCTCCTTTGCCAGAGCCTTGCGATCGCCGCCCGACAGGGGCGTAGGGTGATACTTCGGGGCCATCCGGACATCCAGGCGCTAAGAGATCGGATTGGCAATCCGGAGCGGTTACGGCGTCTCGAACGCCGGCCAGCACCCGTCTTCTTCATGCCGGCCGGTGCGCTGCTGGCAGGTGTTGTCGAGCAGCCGCTGCGCCACGTGCTTCCAGAGTGCGTTGCCGCCATACAATCGGACCGCATCAGCCTTCTGGATCTCCAGGGTCCGCTCGCAGCGGCGGCAGGAGATGCGCAGGACATGGCGTTGAATCTCGGAAAGACGTCGCTGCCGTTTCCGGGCTCCGCTCTCGTCGGCGCGAGGGTCTTTCAGGACCGACTCCCAATACTCTGCCGGGAGCGGCGCATCCGGAGCCCCCGCGGAGGGGCCCGGCCTCCGGGCGGCTTCTGCGGTTAGTTTTTCCATCTGCTTTGGGGTCGGCATGCGCCAGCTCGCGGGTCGATCAGTCATTCCGAATTAGAACATAACAAGAACAAATGTCGAGTCCGCTCGGACCCTCATCGTGAAAAAATCGTCCTGTTGGGAGGGGCGCCGTGTCGGAACCAAGCCGGGCCGTTCGTCTTGAATCCGGCGTCAGTAATGGAGTTCCCGATGGCCCCTCGCGCTAACTGGAAAGGCTTCCTGCGCCTTTCCCTCGTCACTTGTCCGGTAGCGCTCTATCCGGCCACGTCGGAATCCGAAAAGGTCTCGTTCAACCAGCTCAACCGGAAGACAGGCCACCGCATCAAATACGCCAAGGTCGACGCCGACACCGGCGAGGAGGTCGACAACGAGGACATCGTCAAGGGCTACAAGGTCGACACCGACACTTTCATCGAGGTGACGAAGGAGGAGCTTGAGAACGTCGCGCTGGAATCGACGCGAACCATCGAGATCGACGAATTCGTTGACCGCAGCGAGATCGATCCAAGATATCTGATCCGTCCTTACTATCTGCGACCCGACGGTAAAGTCGGGCACGACGCTTTCGCGGTCATCCGCGAAACCATCCGAGAGATGAACAAGGTCGCGATCGGTCGCGTGGTGCTGACCAATCGCGAGCACATCATCGCGCTGGAGCCGCTGGACAAGGGGCTCATGGGGACGCTGCTGCGCTATCCCTACGAAGTCCGTTCTGCGGATGAGTATTTCGACGATATCCAGGACGTTAAAGTCACCAAGGACATGCTTGATCTGGCCAAGCACATCGTCAATCAGAAGGCAGGCCATTTCGAGCCGGACAAGTTCGAAGACCAGTACGAAACCGCCCTCATCGATCTCATCAACCAGAAGCGCGCCGGCAAACCCATCACCGCGAAAGCGCGCCCTCGAGGCGAGAACGTCGTCGACCTGATGGACGCGCTGCGCAAGAGCATCGGAAGGGAGGGGGCAGCCGCGACAGAGCCGCCGAAGAAACCAGGCAAAAAGCCGCGCAAGGCGGCGGCCGGGCAGAAGGAAATGCTGATGCCGATCGCAGGCAAGAAGCCGGCGAAAGAGGCCGCGAAGAAGCCGGCGGCCAAACCGCAGCGGAAGTCAGCCTAGCGCGTCCTGAAGCAACCGGTGATGCCACACGGCCGTTACGTCGTCGTCCGCGGCAGGGAGCGATATGGCTGCGCTGAAAAAGACTTCCAGTAGATCGATGTTCAGTGCGGGCATTCTCGCCTACCGCAAGGGCGTTCGCGGGCTCGAGGTTCTGCTCGTTCATCCCGGCGGTCCGTTCTGGCGCAGGAAGGATAATGGCGCCTGGTCCATTCCCAAGGGCGAAATCGACGCCGCGCATGCTCCGGAGCAGGTCGCGCGGCGCGAGTTTGCCGAAGAACTCGGCCCGAGTGCTTCGATTGGCCCGCTCCAGCCACTGGGGGAGGTCCGACAGCGAGGAGGGAAGCGCGTCATCGCATTCGCCGGCGAGGGCCATTTTGACCCGGCGGCGCTGACTAGCAATACCTTCGATATCGAATGGCCGCCCCGAAGCGGCCGGCGGCAGAGCTTTCCCGAAGTCGACCGTGCGGAATGGTTCGATATCGAGTTCGCGCGTACCAAGATGCTGTCTGGACAGGTAGAGCTTCTCGATCGCGTTTTGGCGATCGCGGTTGAGAGCGACGGGATATGACGTACAGGATTGGAATCATTTCGGACACGCACGGCTTGTTGAGGCCCGAGGCGGAACGAGGGCTGGCGGGCGTCGATCACATCATTCATGCCGGCGACATCGGGCGCCCCCAGATCGTCGACGCGCTTCGCCGGATCGCGCCTGTCACCGCCATCCGTGGAAACGTGGACAGCGGCGAGTGGGCCCGCGAATACCCCGATACGAAACTCGTGCGCCTGGCGGGAAAGTCGATCTACGTTCTGCACGACCTGAAGACGCTGCAGGCCGATCTTGGCGCCGGCATCGACGTCATCGTCTCCGGGCATTCCCACGTGCCGAAGATCGAGACGGTCGGTGGCGTTCTCTACCTGAATCCCGGCAGCGCGGGACCGCGGCGCTTCAAGCTGCCGATCACGCTTGCGACGCTCGAAGTCTCGCCGGAGGGCATGCGACCAGAAATCCACGATCTTGGAGGCGACTAAGAGCGCCACCGCGCAAGGAATTCACAGCGGAGGAGACAAATGCGTTAATTCGTTTTGTTTGCCGGTTAAGTCCGAAAGGAAGCGCTATTGCGCGGACGTTCTCGCTCGCGAACGACATCCTTCGCCCGCTTGTCGGACCTGAGCCCGAGGTAGACGGGCTGGCGCAGTTCGCCCTTACGCGTCCACTCCGCGAACTTGACCTCGGCAACGAGGGAGGGCCTGACCCAGGTCGTGGCGGCCTCGTCCTTCACTTTGGCAGAGAAAGGTGATTTAGGGGCCGTCAGCTTCACGAGCTTGCCATGCAGGTCTTCCAGGACCTTGTGGCTGAAGCCAGTGCCGACATGTCCGATGTAGCGCCACGCGTCGTCTTCCCGTACGGCGAGGACCAGGGCGCCGAAGTACGGCCTGGTGCGCCTGGGCGCCGTAAAGCCCGCGATCACCACTTCCTGTCGCTTTGCCGTCTTGATCTTCAGCCAATCCGGGGTCCGGCTTCCAGACGCATACGCGCTGTCGGCGCGCTTCCCCATGAGGCCTTCCAGGCCCTTCCGCTCGGCCTCGGCGAAGAATTTCGTACCGTCCCCTTTGCGGTGACGGCTGAAGGCGATCAGCCTGTCGCGCGGCAGAATTGCCTTCAGCCGCTTCTTGCGCTCGAGGAGAGGCTGCTTGCGCAGGTCCACGGCGTTCTCGAACATGAGATCGAAGGCGTAATACAGGAGCTTCGCTTCATGGCGTAGCGCGTTTTGAAGCAGCTGGAAATGCGAGACGCCGTCCTTTCCGATGGCGACGAGCTCGCCGTCGATCACGGCGTCGGCCTTCACGCCCTCCAGCGCTTTGGCGACCTCGATATAGCTGCGACTGATGATCTTGCCGTTGCGGCTGTAGAGTGCAACCTTGCCCCGCCGGATTTCCGCGATCATCCGGAAGCCGTCATACTTGTCCTCGAAAACCCAGCCGGGGTCGTTGAACGGCGCGTCGGTGAGCGTAGCGAGCATCGGCTGAAGGCGCTTGGGCAGGGTCGACGTCCGGCTCATTCGAGGCCAATCCTTAAGAAGCGCGTTGCGAAATGCATGGACGTCCTTCAAGGATTCGGGAACGCTTCGAGGCCGCGTCGTGTTCCGTAGGCGCCGTGGCGCGAGCACGATCGATGGCGGCGGAGCAGACGAATGGCCAGAAAACTGAAGACCTATCAGACCTCGCTGGGCTTCTTCGATCAGGCGATCGCCGCCCCATCTATGAAGGCGGCTCTGGAGGCGTGGGGCGCAGACAGCAATCTCTTCCATCAGGGCGCGGCGAAGGAGAGCCAAGATCCGGACGTCATCGCCGCTACCATGGCAAAGCCTGGCGTCGTTCTCAGGCGTCCGGTCGGATCCGACCGGCCTTTCAGCGAACACGCCGAGCTGCCCACCGATCTGGGCGGTGGCGGACCAATGAAAGCCGCTCGCAAGTCGAAAGGCCCGAAGGCGAAGAAGCCTTCTCGCCCTGTCGACAAGGCTGCGGAGCGGAAGGCCGCTCTCGCCTACGAACGGGAGCAGAGACGCCGCGAAATTGATAGGGCGCGGGAAGAAGCCGCCATGCAGAAGGAGCGTGAACTCCGGCAGCAGGCGGTCGACAAGGCGCAGGCTGCGTTGGACAAGGCCGAGCAGGAGCACGCAAAGCGGGCCGCGACCATCCAGGCCGAGGTCGAGGCTCTCGAGAAGAGATCACAAACCGAACAAGCCCGCTGGGATAAGGAGAGGGAGCGGTTGGAAGCCGCCTTGTGGCGCGCGCGGGGTTAGTTTCTGTGGCGGCGCCCACGCGTGAAAGGCCGGCGATCCCTTGCAAGCGTTCATCGTCCGGGATCGAGTATGCGCGTTGCGGCTTGGTTCACCGCCGCGCGGTCCCGTCGATCCTCAGGAGCGAGCTCCATGACGGCCCGATGTAGCTCGGCTGGAATCGTCAGTTGGCTCTCCAAGGGTTTGTTGGCCCACTGCCAGAAGCGATCGAATGCATCCATCACAGGTCCTTCCGCAGGCCCCGGAAGAACGGGTGCCGGACCTTTCCCTCGGCCGACTTCGCACGATACTCGATCTCGGCGAGCAGCTTTGGTTCGACCCATATGCCCTTATGTGCGATCCGCTTCGTGTACGGCTGCGTCTTCCGGATCAGGGGCTTCAGTCTCTTCTGGAGGTCAGCGGCGGAAGTCTTGTCAAAGCCGTGGTCGACCTTGCCCGCATAGACCAGATCGTCGCCCTTGCGGCGGCCAACGTAGATGCCGTCCCATTTTCCTTCGTCGAGCGCGAAGCCGGCGATCGTCAGTGTCTCGCGCTGAATGCAGGTTTTCTTCACCCAATCGCTTGTACGCCCCTTCGGATAGGGAGCATCTCGCACCTTCGAGACGACACCTTCCAGACCGAGTTTGCAGGCGTGCGCGAACATCTCCCATCCCTCGATCTCGAAGCTTTCGCTGAACTGGACGTCAGTGCCATCGACGATTTTCCTGAGCTCGGCTTTCCTTTGGATCAGTGGCAGCTTCCGAAGATCGCGGCCATTCAGATAGAGCAGATCAAACGCCACCAGCACGATGCTCGTCGACTTGCCCATGAGCTCGTTCTGCAGCACCGAGAAGTCGGTCGTGCCGTCGGCGGCGGGGACGACGATCTCGCCGTCGACGACGGCCGAGCTCGCCTTGATGCGCCAGGCATCGTGGGCGACCTTCTTGAAGCGGTGCGTCCAGTCGTGGCCACGCCGGGTGAAGATCCTGGCGGCCTCGTTGGCCAGATGCACCTGGACCCGGTAGCCGTCAAACTTGATCTCGTGAATCCAGCGGCCTCCGGACGGCACCCTCTCGATCAAGGTGGCCAAGGCCGGTTCGATAAAGCCGGGCATTGGCGCTTTCACACCCATGGTCGCCGGTTTTCGACGCTGAAACGCCACTCAACCACTCCACGCAACAGCTGATTCAAACTGACACAGTTCGAATCGTTCCGGAACCCGGGAATCCTTTGTTGCGTTGATCTGCTATCAAATCCGACAGGAGGAGCCGATGGCGGCAGCGAAGAAGAAGACAGCGCGCGGGCGCAAGCAGGACCGGGCCCGTGTGGCCGGCGGCCAAAAGTATGAAGTGGGGTACGAGTCCAAGAAGACAGGACGGTCGGCGTCAGCGGTCAAGAAAGCTGTCAAAAAGGTCGGCACCAGCCGGAAGCGGGTCGAGAAGCGTCTCGCGCGCTAATCACCTTTGGCGCCGCTCGTTCAGCGCGTGCCTAGACCTCGGTCGGGCATTCGGGGCAGGTATCGCCAATCGAGTCCAGGACCTCGGTCACCGCGCCGGCGGCCGCCTCGGGCGAAAGACCCGGTGGCGGATCCTGGCAGGCGATTTCGAGCGCCCGCTCACGGGCGTGCGGATCTGCGCGGTCCCGCATCCAGCCGTGGTACTCACATTCGCGGATCGCGCCTGCCTCCTGCAGTACGGCTATCGCCCACCCCCGTACCGTGCGGATCGTCGTTCGCCTCTCCCTGGTCATCAGCATCACAATCGCTCCTGCGTGAGGGGCGAATCCTTGCGGCCCTCGATTCGTTCCGGCTGCTAACACAGAGCAGGGATTCCAAATCGTCGGGGCAGGTGATTTTCCACGTGTTCCGCCGCCCTGTGCAAAACAGCTAGGCTGTATTCTTGTCTTCCTTGTCCGCGTCGCGCATGACGACTTTCAGGGTCTCGTATGGCAAAGGGCGCTGCAGCGCCTTTGCCTCATCCCAAGCGGCGCATTGGGAGGCAACTTATCCTCTTCGCCGGCTGACCAGCCTACTAATCTAACGCTGCCGGCGCTTAAATACTCGAGAACTGGCCAATCCAATCCGCGAGACGACATCATTACAAGGTCATTGGAATGCGTCGAACCTCTGTCGCTTTGATTCTCGCCATTCTGTCGAGCGTCGCGCTGGCCGACGATTTTGTTGGACAGGCCAGCGTAATCGACGGCGACACGTTGGAAATACATGGAGTGCGTATCCGGCTTTGGGGTATCGATGCACCGGAGACCAGTCAGCTGTGCCGCGGCGAAGACAGCTTACAATATCGTTGCGGTGCGCAGGCCGCGAACGATCTCGACGCCTTCATTGCCCGCCGTCCCGTCAATTGTGTTCCAGTCAGCCTCGATCCGTATGGCCGGACCGTCGCGACTTGCTCGGTCGCAGGCAGGGATCTCGCTGAATGGCTTGTACGGAGCGGCCTTGCGGTGGATTGGCCTCAATACTCGAAAGGCCGATATCGCGGAGCTCAGCGCGAGGCTGAGCGTACCGGCCAGGGACTCTGGAAAGGAAGCTACGTCGAGCCGTGGCTCTATCGTGCATGCATCCGGGCAAGCGGAAAGCCGGCCACCTGTTCGGACGATGCAAATGCCCATCCTTGATGCGATTCCTAAAGAGAGGCCGATCCACAACGTACGTTGGCCTATCACAGCAGTTGGGCAGGTGGCTCTGGCGCTGTTTGGGCGACTCACGCTACCCATCATTCCTAATCACCTCACTGCACGATGGGAATGAAATGGTTGCAGCCACCCGTGAATTGCCGGCCTCTGGTTACGCCCTTGAAGTCGACGGCCGGTTCAAAGCCGAATTTACAACCAGAGACGGCGCCAGGGCGGGTGGCGAAGAACTAAAGAAGCGTTTTCCCATGCTTCAGATCAGGATCTACGACGCGCAAACGCATGCGCGTGAGGAAATCTAGATCGCCGGCTCAAGGCTTAACCGAGTTTTCGCTTGCGCGCGTGCGGCTCCGCCGCATCGGGCTCTCGTGAACCGAGCCGCTTTGCGTCTCGTCCGTGCGGCTTCGATCCCTCGCGCAAGAGCTTCGGAGCTCCTCGCCGGGGGCACTCGGGAAAGGGGCTCGCCTTCGGCGATCGCTATCACTGCCCCGTTCCCGGGTGCCGCTGTTAACCGGTCTCGTCGCTGCACTCGGACCCGCGTGCCCCTTCGGGTCGCTATGCTCACGCTCTCCGGGTGCCATTTTCCGCTGAGGCGATGCGCCATTGGCGCACGCCAGGTCAGGGCCTGCGGCCCTGGCCATCTCAACTCCAAGAGCGATGAAGAAGCGGACGGAGGCGGGCTGCATCGTAGATTTCGCACTCTCTCGCGGAGAGGCTAAGAGTAAGAGTGTCGCGCGGTTTTGCCGTGACGGGTTACAGGCTGCGAGAGAGGCTCGGAGCGCCCGTCGCGGAGATCCGCGATGTCCAGACACTATCCTCGGGCGCGCGCCGGTGAGGACCGGACGAGCCTTTATGACGAAATCACCAACAAGATTATCGCCGAGCTCGAGGCCGGCCGCGTGCCGTGGGTGCAGCCATGGGGCACCGCAGCGGCGAAGGCGCAATTGGCCTTGCCGAAAAGTGCCGCGACCGGACGCCAATATAGCGGGATCAACATCCTAATTCTCTGGGGAGCCGCCACCGAACGCGCATTCACAGGTCAGAGCTGGCTTACATTTCGCCAGGCGCTGTCGCTCGGTGGTCACGTCCGCAAGGGCGAGCGCGGCACGACTGTCGTCTATGCCGACCGCTTCGTGCCGGTCGACCAAAAGCGGCGCGCGAGCGAAACGGGCGACGAAGCACAGGCCATCCCGTTCCTGAAGCGGTTCACGGTCTTTAATACTGATCAATGCGACGAACTGCCTTCGGAGATCACGACGACGGCGCCGCCTCCGCCGCCAGGCCTGATCGAGCCCCGGGTCGAAAAGCTCATCAATGCGACCGGCGTCAACTTCCGCATCGGCGGCGACCGCGCATTCTATGCGCCGACAGAAGACTATGTGCAGGTGCCGCCACCGCAAGCCTATTTTGAGCCGATCAACTGGCATCGGACGGCCCTGCATGAACTGGCGCATGCCAGCGGCCATCCGTCACGTCTGAAGCGCGACTTGTCGGGCAGCTACGGGACCAGGAAGTACGCGTTTGAGGAGCTGGTTGCGGAGATCTCGTCTGCGTTCACTTGCGCTTCGCTAGGTATCGTGCCGACAGTGCGGCATGCCGATTATGTCGGCTCCTGGCTTGACGTGCTGCGCGAGGACAATCGCGCGATTGTGCGTGCTGCGTCCCAAGCCAGCAAGGTCGCCGACTATCTTCTTGGATTTGTGCCAGAAGTGGTTGTCGATACGGCGGTGGAGAGAGCGGATCAGGAAGCGGCCTGAGGTTCTCGATGGCCGCGCGCACGAGAGCTAGAGGGCGGGGCCGTTTTTCGCGACGGGTTGGAGGCCGAGAGAGAGGCTCCCGGCCGCCCGTCGTGGAGAATCGACATGACGAAGGCTGTCCAAAAGATCACCCTATCGCCCTCGCGGGACATTCCGTTCAACAAGCTGGTGCTCAGCCAGTCGAACGTTCGACGCGTGAAGGCCGGTATTTCGATCGAGCAACTCGCGGAAAGCATCGCCCAGCGGACGCTCCTGCAAAGTCTCAATGTAAGGGCGGTTGTAGACGCAGAAGGCAATGAGACCGGCATGTTCGAGGTGCCGGCCGGCGGTCGGCGTTATCGCGCGCTGGAACTTCTCGTGAAGCAGAAGCGCATGGCAAAGACGCAGGCCGTTCCTTGTGTCGTGCGCGAGGGCGGCATCGCTGAAGACGACTCCCTTGCAGAGAACGACGAGCGGATAGGCCTTCATCCGCTCGATCAGTTCCGAGCCTTCCAAACCTTGAGTGGCGCCGGCATGTCCGAGGAGGATATCGCGGCTCGGCACTTCGTGACACCGGCTATCGTGAAGCAACGGCTTCGGCTGGCCTCCGTGTCGCCAAAGCTGCACGATGTCTATGCCGAAGACGGCATGACCCTCGAGCAGCTCATGGCCTTCTCGGTCACGGCGGATCATCCGCGGCAGGACCAGGTCTGGGAGAACGTGAGCTGCTCGGGCTATGACGAGCCCTATCAGATCCGGCGGATGCTGACGGAAAATACCGTGCGGGCGTCAGATCGCCGCGTGCAGTTCATTGGGCTCGATGTTTACCAGCAGGCAGGCGGCGGCGTTTTGCGCGACCTGTTCGAGCACGATGATGGCGGCTGGCTTCAAGACGTCTCTCTGCTCGATCGCCTTGTTACGGAGAAGCTCAAAGCCGAGGCGGAAGCAATTGGTGCGGAGGGATGGAAATGGATCTCAGTCGCCGTTGACTTCCCCTACGCCCACACGACACGCCTGCGCGAGCTCGAAGGCCAACCTGTCGATCTCACCTCCGAGGAGCAGGCCACCATCGACGCTCTCAACGCCGAGCAGGCGAAGCTCGAAACCGAATATCAGGATGCGGATGAGCTGCCCGAGGAGGTCGACCAGCGTCTCGGCGCGATCGAGGCGGCGCTGCTGGCGCTCGAAGACCGGCCGAAAACTTACGATCCGGCCGAGATTGCCCGAGCCGGCGTCTTCGCCAGCATTGATTCCGAAGGGCGGCTTTGCATCGATCGAGGCTATGTGCGTCCTGAGGACGAGGCGCCTGCGGCCGATTTAGAGCTAAATCGGGGCGCCGATGCGTCGTCGACTGAAGGGCAGGAGGCTGATGCTTCCGTACCGCGCACGACGATCTCGGTCGTCGGCGCATCGACCGAGCCGGAGGAGGATGATGAAGACCCGGCAAGGCCGTTGCCGGACCGGCTCATCATCGAACTGACGGCGCATCGTACGCTGGCGTTGCGCGATGCGCTAGCCGAAAATCCTGCGATCGCGTTCCAGGCGGTGCTGCACAACTTCGTGCTGATGGCCTTTTATCGGTTTGCTTCGTCCGGGAGCTGCCTTGAGATCGGGCTGCGCACGCCGACATTTCCGGCTCAAGCTCCGGGGCTAAGGGAAAGCGCCTCGGCTAAGGCTGTCGAGGTGCGGCATGAGGCCTGGAAGGCACGGTTGCCGAAGAGCGAGAACGATCTCTGGGATGCGCTGACCGCTCTCGATGATGGTGCACAGGCATCGCTATTTGCCCACTGCGCGTCCTTTGCGGTCAACGCCCTCTATGAGCCGGCCAATCGTTACAATCAGGGTCGCGTCTCAGCCCATGGCGTCCGCACGCGTCTCGACCAGGCTGATGTGCTGGCGCGCGCTGCCGGACTTGACATGGTGCAGGCTGGCTGGAGACCGACCGTCGACAACTATCTCGGCCGAGTCACTAAGCCTCGCATTCTGGAGGCGGTGCGGGAAGCCAAGGGCGAGTCGTCGGCGCAACTGATCGACCATCTGAAGAAGGCCGACATGGCTAAGGAGGCCGAGCGTCTCCTGGATGGCTCGGGCTGGTTGCCGGAGCCGCTGCGTCTCGTCGATTCCAGCCCGTCGTCGGTCGAGCCGGAAGGTGAAGCGGGCCCGCTGCCAGAATTCCTCGCTGGCGAGGAGGATCCGGAGAACGGCAGCGACGAGGATCCGCAACAGCTCGACGCGGCTGAGTGAAAGCATAAGGGCTGGCTCCGGCTGTCCTGTGCTTGCTTGGGGGACCGGTGCCCAGCACCGGTCCCATTTTTATTGGGAAGGGCTGAGAGGAAGAGTGGGGCCGGGAAGGGTTTGAATCGCCGTGGTCGTGAGAGCGCCGGGCGGTTCGACCCGTTCCTGCTCTCCGAAAGAAATCCCAATGACCGAATCTCTCGCCGGCGGCGCTGCCGCTGCGCCGCTCTCGATGCGTGCCGCTGCCACTATCACCTCCGCTGCGGTCAGGGCTGCGCAACAGCTCTTGACCAATCTCGAACGCGGCCAACGCATCGATGCCGCTGTGCTGCGCAGCGCCATGGAGGCTGCCTTCGGCGCTTCCGACGCGACCGGTGCCTGGAACTGGAAGACCGCCTATGACGCCTGCGAGGCGGCGACCGTTCTGTTCCTTCGCAAATTCGGTCCGGCCATGCGGACCAAGGCTGGTTCGACAGCCGCGATGCTGCCGATGCTCGTGAGAATTGCGAGCTGTATGCCGACCCACACGCGGCGCTCCGAGGATAGCCAGGCCCTTCAGCAATTCTCGACGCCGGTCACGCTTGGGCTCGCCGCATGCACCGCGGCCGGGATCACGCCGTCCGACCGGGTTTTGGAGCCCTCCGCGGGGACCGGCTTGCTCGCCATCTTTGCCGAACTCGCCCGCGGCGCCTTGGTTTTGAACGAGCTGGCCGAGGCCCGCGCCGCATTGCTCGATCAACTGTTTGCCAACATTAGCGTCACGCGGTTCGACGCCGCACAGATCGATGATCACCTCGATGCGAGTGTCGTCCCGAGCGTCGTCCTGATGAACCCGCCGTTCTCGGCATTGGCGAACGTCGATCGACGGATGGCGGATGCGGCGCTCCGGCACATCGCTTCGGCCTTGGCGCGTCTATGCGACGGTGGGCGTCTGGTCGCCATTACCGGCGCTAGTCTCGCGCCCGACAATCCGGCTTGGACCGACGCCTTCACTCGTCTCCAGGAACGCGGGCGGGTGGTATTTTCTGCCGCTATCGACGGCGCGGTCTATGCGAAACACGGAACGCAGACCGACACAAGGCTGCTCGTGATCGACAAGCAGCCCGCCGCAGATCCGAAGGTCTTTGAGGCCTCGCTGGGCATGGCAGGCGATGTCGCCACCTTGCTCGACTGGGTGAGCCAGCATGTGCCCCCGAGGCTGCCCTTTGCGGTCCCGATCGTGGTCGACGTCATCAGGCGCCCTGCGACGTCGCGACCGGCCGGCGCCTGTGCGCCACGCCGATCGTCCACTTCGGGAGATGGCGCGCCAGAAGGCGTCGAACTTACTTACGGGACGGTCGAGTGGACGCCTCCGGAAGGCGCCGGGCTCACCGACGCGCTTTACGAGGAATACGCATTGCAGGCGATCCGTATTCCGGACGCGCATGCGCATCCCACAAAACTCGTGCAATCCGCTGCGATGGCCTCGGTCGCGCCGCCAAAGCCGTCTTACCGGCCACATCTGACGGCCAATGTCGTGGCGGATGGCATCCTGTCCGACGCCCAGCTTGAGAGCGTCATCTATGCCGGCGAGGCGCATTCTGAGTTTCTTGCGGGGGGCTGGACGGTGGATGCAACCTTCGAGGTTGTGGCGGCCGCGCGCGAAGATGCAGAAAACGCCGTCCGCTTTCGCCGCGGCTGGTTCTTGGGCGACGGCACCGGCGCGGGCAAGGGGCGACAGGTCGGCGGAATCCTGCTCGACAACTGGCTCAAGGGTCGCTGCCGGGCGGTCTGGATCAGTAAATCCGACAAGCTGATCGAGGACGCGCAGCGCGATTGGTCCGCGCTCGGCATGGAGCGGCTGCTCGTGACGCCGTTGTCTCGGTTTCGCCAGGGCACGCCGATCCGGCTCGCGGAAGGCATCCTATTTACCACCTACGCTACGCTGCGCACCGAAGAGCGCGGCGAAAAGCTTTCGCGCGTTCGGCAGATCGTCGAATGGTTGGGCTCCGAATTCGACGGAGTGATCGTCTTCGACGAGAGCCACGCGATGCAGAACGCGGCAGGCCAGAAGGGCGAGCGCGGCGACCAGGCGGCCTCTCAGCAGGGGCGTGCCGGCCTGAGGCTCCAGCACGCCCTGCCGAATGCCCGCGTCGTCTATGTGTCGGCAACCGGTGCCACCACTGTGCACAATCTGGCCTACGCTCAGCGGTTGGGTCTGTGGGGAGGTACCGACTTCCCGTTCGCGACGCGCGCCGAGTTCGTCGAAGCGATCGAGGAGGGCGGCGTTGCGGCCATGGAAGTGCTGGCGCGCGACCTCAAGGCGCTCGGTCTCTACGCGGCCCGCTCACTCTCTTACGAGGGCGTCGCGTACGAACTCATCGAGCACCAGCTCACGCCAGAGCAGGTACGCATCTACGACGCCTATGCCGGCGCGTTCAGCGTCATCCATAACAATCTCGATGCGGCCATGCGGGCCTCGAACATCACCGGCGAGACCGGCACGCTGAACGGCCAGGCCAAATCGGCCGCGCGATCCGCTTTTGAGAGCGCCAAGCAGCGTTTCTTTGGTCATCTCCTGACCTCGATGAAGACGCCGTCGCTAATCCGCTCGATCGAACGCGATCTTGACGCCGGCCATGCCGCCGTCATCCAGATCGTCTCGACCGGTGAAGCGCTGATGGAGCGCCGGCTCGCCGAAATTCCGACCGAGGAGTGGGGCGACGTCCAGGTCGACATCACCCCACGCGAGTATGTGCTCGACTATCTCGCCCATTCCTTCCCGGTCCAGCTCTATGAGCCCTTCACCGACCAGGAGGGCAACCTCTGCTCCCGGCCCGTCTATCGTGACGGCCAGCCGGTCGAGAGCCGGGACGCCGTCGCGCGCCGCGACCGACTGATCGAGAAACTCGCCTCGCTGCCGCCGGTCCCGGGCGCGCTGGACCAGGTGATACAGCGCTTCGGCACCGACATGGTCGCCGAAGTGACCGGCCGCTCGCGCCGCATCGTTCGCAAGAGCGACCGGCTGGTTGTCGAAAACCGGGCCGGTTCGGCCAACCTCGCCGAGACGTCGGCTTTCATGGACGACGTCAAGCAGGTCCTCGTGTTCTCCGAAGCGGGCGGCACGGGGAGGAGCTACCATGCAGAACTCTCCGCACGGAATCGCCGCCTGCGGGTCCATTACCTGCTTGAGCCCGGCTGGAAGGCGGACGCCGCGATCCAGGGCCTCGGCCGCACGAACCGGACCAATCAGGCGCAGCCTCCTCTGTTTCGCCCCATCGCGACCGACGTGAAGGCCGAAAAGCGCTTCTTGAGCACCATCGCGCGCCGGCTCGACACGTTGGGCGCCATCACGCGTGGCCAGCGCCAGACCGGAGGGCAGGGCCTGTTTCGGCCCGAGGACAATCTCGAGAGCCAGTATGGCCGCGACACGTTGCGTCAACTCTACACGCTGCTGGCGCGTGGCAAGGTCGACGGCTGCTCGCTCGAGACGTTCGAGGATGCAACCGGCCTGAAGCTCACGGACACCAATGGGCTCAGGGATGACCTGCCACCGATCACGACGTTCCTGAACAGGTTGCTGGCGCTCACGATCGATCTTCAGAACATCCTGTTCACCGTGTTCGAGCAGCTCTTGACCGCTCGGATCGAGGGCGCGGTCGCATCTGGCACCTATGACTTGGGACTGGAAACGCTTCGCGCCGAAAGCTTCGTCGTTACCGACCGGAGCACGATCTATACCCATCCCGGCACTGGCGCCGAAACGCGGCTTCTCACGATCACCGAGCGCCGTCGCAATCGTCCGGTGAGCCTGGATGATGCTCTCGCTCGTCGTTCCGACCATCGTGCCGTCCTCTTGATCAATGAGCGATCGGGCCGTGCCGCCGTACAGCTCCCAGCTCCGAGCTTCATGCTTGATGACGGCGAGATCGAGCGGCGCGTCCGCCTGATCCGTCCCATGGAGCAGCACAGCGCTCCCTTGACCATGATGGCTGAAAGCCATTGGGTCGAGGCGGATCGTGATGGCTTCGCCGCAGCCTGGCTGGCGGAGCTCGCCGAGGTCCCCGAGTTCACGGAAACCACGATTCACGTCGTGGCCGGCTTGCTACTGCCGATCTGGAAGCAGCTGCCGAACGAGTCGACGCGGGTGTATCGACTCCAGACCGATGCGGGCGAGCGCGTCATCGGCCGCAAGGTCTCCGCGACCTGGGTCGCGAACGTCCTTGCGGCAGACGCGCCGGCGCCGACGCCTGACGCCGCCTTCGCAGCGCTGATGGAGGGGAGGACCGTCTTCGAGCTTGCAGAAGGGCTCCAGCTTCGACGTGCCCGGGTGATGGGCGTATACCGCATCGAACTGTTTGGGCTCAACGACACGATGCGTGATCGGCTGCGCGCCTACGGCCTCTTCGGAGAGATCATCTCCTGGAAGCTGCGCATGTTCGTGCCCACCGACGCGAGCGGTGTCGAGATCCTGGCGAAGGTGCTCGAGCAGTATCCGGTCGCGCGCGTCAGTAAGCGGGAGGCCGCCTGATGCGCCGCGACGCCTCCGACCTGGCACATCGCCTCGCGCGCGATGCCGAAGCGGTGTGCCGACACTATCTCTCCAATGGCAGACGGGCGGGGCGGTATTGGGTGGTCGGCGACGTCCACAACACGCCCGGCCGCTCGATGTTCGTGCGGCTCCAGGAATCGCCGAAGAGGCCTGCCGGCAAATGGACGGATGCCGCGACCGCCCAGGGAGCGCGTCTGATCGGGATCTACGATAGCCAGGTCACTTTCGGCCAGTCGCGGGTGTTGCTCGTCTGGACGCGGCTGATTATGCCGAATGGGCGTTCTATCGTTCTGGAGCGGCAGCCTGGCGCTGATGCTAGCGGGTATGCAGGCCTCGAAGACCAGGTCGACAATCACTGGGGCGAGCTGTTCAAGGCTGCGGCACTATCGACATTTCTGGCGGTCGGGACCGAACTGGGAGCCGGCTCGGACACCAACAGCAACGACAGCGCAATAATCCAGGCATTGCGGCACGGCGCGTCGGATTCACTGAACCAGACCGGGCAGCAGGTGGTTCGGCGCAGTCTCAACATCCAGCCCACTCTGACCGTGCGACCTGGCTTCCCGTTTCGCGTAGTTGTCAATCGCGACCTCATACTTGCGCCTTACGGGGGATAGCAGATGTCCAAGCTTAGAATAGGGGCGCTGCCCGACGACAAGCCGGTCAAGGTGACCACTGAGCTCCCGGCATCAGTGCATCGGGATCTCGTCGCCTACGCAGAGGCCATGGCACGTGAAGGCGGGCAGCGGATCGATCCGGCAAAGCTGATCGCGCCCATGCTGGCCCGCTTCATGGCCACGGACCGCGGATTTGCCAAGGCGAGGCGAACCGGTCATTCCCCGAGAGCCGGCGGAGGCGAAGGATAGCGTTCTGCCAGCAGATCGAGGAACCGCTTCAGAGCCGGGTTTTCATTGTCATCGCGCCAGTGAGCATGGAAGTCCACGCGGCTTGATCCCGACCCATCCTGTAACTCCCGGTACACCAGTCCCGCGAAGCTTGCACCAATATCCGATTCCATCACCAGACTAAGACCCATGCCCATACTCGTCAGGCTCTTGATGATGCCGCGGCTTACATCGTGGCGCTCCACCCTGGGTCGGTCGTCGGGAAGTAATAGCTTCGAGATCAGGAGATCCTCGAGTTCTCGTCCAGGATCATACTCGCTCAAGAGGATCTTCTCATTTCGCAGATCGGTCCAATAGATGATCTCGCGTGCTGCCAGGCAGTGATCCTGGGGCAGCGAGATCAGGACGCGTTCGCTCCACAGCAGTAGTGATTTGGTGTCCTTTGAAGGAAAGCGTCCAGGGCTGACGACAACATCGACGGTACCGTTACGGAGAGCAGTCATCAGACGGGAGCGGGAGCGTTCCATCGTTGCCAATTCGAGCTGCGGCATCAGCCTCTTGAGCTCAGCTATCGTCGCTCGCAAATGTCCGGCGGACATCGACGTGTAGAAGCCAATGACCAGATGGCCAGTATCTCCGCGACCACCGGATCGCCCGGTGTCGACGAGCATATCGACCTGTTCCAGGATCAGCCGCGCAATTCGCAGAACTGCCCGGCCGGCGAGAGTGGGCTTGATCCCACCGCTTGAGCGCTCAAACAGCGAAGCGCCAACCAGATACTCGAGTTGGCCGATAGAACGGCTGAGGACGTTATGCTTCATCGAAAGCGCTTCAGCGGCTCGCCGAAAGCTGCCGTAGTCACAAGCGACGACAGCCAATCGAAGCTGCTGCAGGTCAATTGCTCTTGCTGCGCTCCGCCGATCGCCCCTGACGGTTTCTGTCATTTTCAAAGCTCGGTACCAAACCGCAAGACAGGAAGTCCCCGCTCGAGGCGGGGACCTTCACCTCGTTCGGTCGTGTGGATCTTTCTAGGCGGCAGCAAAGATTACTGGCGTCCAGAGAACCGGCGTCGAAAGACCACCGGCCTTGCGAAGGTTGGCGAGAATCCCGGTCGAGATCTCCAGGTAACCCGCCACGGCCACGGTGTTGCCGATCGTGGCAGGATTACCGATGCGTCGCAGCGGCCAACCGGCCCGTCGAAGGATTCTTTCCATTCGGACATCGGTGACGGTGACGATATCAGTGAGCTGTCGTGAAAGCCCGAACTCGACCATCCCGGCAAATAGCTCATAGGCAGCACGAGTTATGCCGTAATCTCCTTTTGGGGCATCAGCTGCGACGTCGATCGCGAATCTGCTGCTTTCCCAGACAAGAGACGTCGATGGCGCAGGATGGCCTTCAAGAAGCACCGAGAAAGTATCGCGAAGCATGGTCGGCCCGAGAGAGGGCAGGAGGCGAACGGAACCTTGCACAAGGCCGCTTTCAGAAACCTGCGTCAAGTAGACGGGATGCAGCGCGTCAAAATCATCCATCTCCATGTCGCCGCTGGTTTGAACATCCCACGCCATGCGGAGCTTAAAAACCCGGTGCCGCATCCGGTACATTTCAACGAGCGTGCTGGAAAACTCCCCGTACGAAGCTGGTATTATCAGCTGGATCATGGTCCCTCCCGAAGGTGTTTCTGCACACCTTTGAAGCGGGATTATTGATCGATTTCATTACCTGTAGTTGCAGGGGGAGCGCGCCCTAATTTCGCTTCTCTTTGTTCGCAGCCGCCATGTGCGCCACCGCTTGCACGACCGTCCGAACGCCCAGTTTTTGCTTTGCGTTGTCCAGGTAGTACGCCACGGTATTGCGGGAGATGCCGAGGATGCATCCAATCTCCCAGGCGCTTTTCCCTTGTGAGGCCCATTCCAGGCATTCGAGTTCACGCGGTGACAAAAGTACCCCCGCGATCCTGTGCCCACTTTTGAGCTTGCGGCGCACGTGAGCATGAAAATACATGGCCATAAGCTGAAGTACGCGCGCCTGTGAAATGGTGAAAGTCTCGAAGGCGTGACTGGGTCTTGACGCTGCGAACGTCAACGCTGCAACAGGGCCATGACCGTCATGAATAGGGACGGTGAAGCCAACCCGAATTCCGAACTCCGCCGCTTCATCAAGAAGCTGTTGTTGGACGGGGGATCTCAGATTCGGTTGCATGCCAATGCCCCACTGGAAGGGCTCGGCTGTCTGAAGCGCTTGAGTGATGACAGGATCCACGAGCTCATATCGGCTCCGCAGGTAATGAGACGTCCACTGCTCCGGATATGTTGAAATCAGATAGGGCTTGCCCTGCATTTTGCCTGGAAGCGCCAGATACGCGAAGCACGACAATTCAAGGTCACTGGCAGCCACCGTCATGGCATGCGCGAAATCGGCTGCGGTATCGGCGCTCGCGAGTTGATCGATGAAATTCTGAAATATCCGGTGCATGGAGAACGGTTGACGTTGGCGGAGACGGGATTTCTTCATACAGCAAGGGAACTGCAATCTGCAGTTTTTGCGCAAAAAAGGCTTGACGACAGGTTTTTGACGGAATAATGGCAAGTAATCTCTAGTTTTTGCGCAAAAAATGGAAAAGTATGTTGGCGCTCTCTCGATACGAACTCGGTCATACGGCGCTGGTAGCGAGTCAGCTCGATCAAAGGTTCTCGTACGCCCTGTACGTCCCGCCCACGTTCCGGTTCGATCTAGAAAAACAGGGCAGCTACGACCTCATCATTGCTGTCCACCCGTCGGAACGTCTCGTTCTCCAGTACCGGGATGGATTCTCTTCCATCGCGAACGAACTCGATTGTTTTGTGTTTGCTCCGCTCTTTCCTCTGGGGATCCTCGAGCAGGGCGAGTCCGATAACTACAAGTACCTGGACTATCGCGGCCTCCGGTACGACCTGCTGCTGCTGGGTATGATTGCCGAGGTCGAAAAGAGGTACGGCGTCCAGTTCAGGCGTCGCGTGATCCATGGGTTCTCTGGCGGCGGGCAGTTCGTGCATCGCTTCGCTTATCTGCACCCGGAAAAGCTGATCGCCGCGTCAGTGGGCGCACCGGGAAAAGTCACACTGCTGGACACTTCCCGCGACTGGTGGGTGGGGATCCGTGATGCCGCAGATAGATTTGGAAGGCCAGTCAACATAGATGCCGTCCGCAAGGTGTCGTTCCATCTCGTTGTGGGTGAAGAGGATCTCGACGAGGACGAAATTGACGTACCCAGGAGCTCACCACTCTGGATGCCTGGCGCCGACGAGATGGGTCGTAACCGAATTGATCGCATAAAGACCCTCCACTCAAATCTTCTGGTCAACGGCGTATCGGTGCAACTCGAGCTCGTGCCGGGTGTCAGCCACCAGGGCACCGGTGAAATCCTGGCTTGCGCAGCCCGCTTTCTTTCAACAGCCCTCAGAGGCGACTCTTGAGCGCCTGACGGCCAAATCCGGAGGGTGATGGTGACCGAACGTTCTCTTCCCGCCAATACGTTCTTCCCTCGTGCGTTGCTTGAGCGTTACCGCCTGCATCTTGCGAAGCGCTTTGCGAGATCGGTCTCGTTTTTGATCGGTCTCACCATTCTCGCGCTTACCGCAATCCTCGGATTAGTCCTTTCGTACGGAATTATCTCTTCACTGCTGGACGTCTCACGCAATCTGCGGACACAAGAGCTGGTGACTGCCGATCGGGTCATTTTTGAACAAATGGCAACTATGCGTCAGCGCAGGGGCGACACGTTAAGCTTGCTGCAGGTATCAGACAGCGCTCGTAGCGAAATGGAAGACACGCAGCGGCTCAATGAGCGCGACTTCCAGGTCCTGCTGCAAGGCGTAAAACGTGCGATCGACGTTTCGGCGGCCCTTAACGAAAGAGAACTGGTCGGGCCCATCTCGGAGCGCTGGAAGCTCCTGGAGGACACGCTACGGTCTCTCCTTCAACAGGCAGAACGCCCGAGGGGGCAGCGTGATCCAAAGTTGACGGATGCCTGGTACAAGGCTTTCGGCGGCTTCATAGAATCAGTCGCTGCAGCTTCGCTTGCCGTGGACCACCAGACGCGGATGCAGAACGCGCAAATCGGTGAAATGATCCAGCTGCGCCAGTCCGCCTGGGATGCTCGTGACTATGCTGGCCGAGAGTGCTCGCTCGCCCGGACCAACGTTTCGAGCGGGAAGCCGTTTGATCCTGCGCTGGCTCGGGCAATTGCTGTCAATCGCGCCAGAGCAGACGTCTCATGGGAGTTGATGACAAGGCAGAGTTCTCGTCCGTTGTTCCCGGAGTTCATTCATCGTGCTGAAGGCGCGGCCCTGGAAAACTTGACGGCGGCTCGCGCGAAGCAAGACGTTGAGTTCGCGAATCTCGATAAATCCGGCCGAACTCCGATGGAGCCGGACGCCTGGAACACGTTGTGCAGTTCTACCCTGAAGCCGATTATGGCGATAGGGCTCCTGGCGCTCGACCAGGCCGCCGCTGTGGCCAGCGAGGATCTCTCGAAGGCAAAAAGCCGCCTGATCGCGGCTGTAGCGTTGCTGGCAATCGGGTGCGTCATCGCATTGGCAGCATTGATTGTCCTCCTCAGGCGTTTTCGTGGACCGGTCAAAGCACTTGCTAAAGCCGTCGAGCGCTTCGCCCAAAGCGACTATAGCTGCCCGGTTCCGAAGCTGACGCACGAAGATGAACTCGGTAGAATGGGCGCCGCCCTCGAGACGTTGCGTTTGCAAGCGGTTCAGGCGTCGGAGCTGGAGATCAAACAGGCGCGCGCCGTCGAACAAAGGGATGTACGCCGGCAGACGCTCGAACGTGCAGTATCCAGTTTTCAGGGCGAAGTCGGTGTAGTGCTTTCTGCCCTCGCGCAAGCCAGCGACAATCTGGGCCTGACGTCGGAACGTATGTCTGCGACGGCGGAAGCAACAACCGCGCAGGCGACGAAAGCAGCTGCAACATCGGAACAGACGACAGCGAACGTGTCGTCCGTTGCTGCAGCTACCAGCGTCCTCTCAACCTTCATCAGCCACGTCGATAGTCAGGTTTTGACATCGACAAATATTTCGACCCAGGCCGTCGAGGACGCTCGCCAGGTCGACACGATGGTCAGCAGCCTTGCCGCTGCATCCCGGCAGATTGAGGACGTTGTTGGCTTGATCAGCAACATAGCCGAGCAAACAAACCTATTGGCGCTAAACGCGACAATTGAGGCTGCCAGAGCAGGCGATGCAGGCAAGGGATTTGGCGTAGTCGCGACGGAAGTGAAAGCCCTCGCCAGCCAAACGGGTAACGCAACCGATGATATCCGGGTGAAAATGTCATACATCACCCAGGCGACGTCGACCGCGGCTCAAGCGATGCGCAAGATCGCGGCCACGATTAATCAGCTGAATGACATCGCAGGGCAGACTGCCAAATCGGTGCAGGAGCAAAGCCAGGCGACCAGCGAGATCGTAACGAATATCCAGCAGGCCGCACATGGCATGCAGGGTCTTTCAGAAAGTATCGAGAGTCTGCAGGAAGTCGCGGCCAAAACCGGTAGTGCCGCAACCGAAGTGACGACAGCGGCGCGTAACGTGACCGAGCAATCGGGGCACCTGCAGCGTGAAATCGGCAGGTTCTTGGACGCGATTCAGTCGGTCTAGATCAAATCGGAAGCATGAGTGTGTCAGGGGAGTTTCCATGAAACGAATAGCGCTTGCCAGCTTTGCCGGAATGTTCGCGTTCATACATTCCTTCGTCGCTACCGGAATTGCAGCGGGGCAAGATGCCGCGTGGCCATCTTACTATCCGGGCAGTTATTCGGAAATTGTCGAGGCGTCGAAGAAGGAAGGCGCACTGCTAATCTATTCCAATATGGCTGCCTTCAATTGGGCGCCCGTGATTGCCGATTTCAACAAACTCTATCCGTGGATCAAGGTTCAGGCCGTAAATATGCAGAGTGCCGAAGTCTTCTCGCGGTACAACGTCGAGGCTGGGTCAGGAGCCAGGACAGCGGATCTGCTTGCCACAGCCTCGATCGAGGGCTGGATGAATTTTCGTTCCGCCGGAAATGTCGAGGCCTACGTGTCACCGGAGGCCGGCAAGCTGCCAGACTGGAGCAAGCCGTCACCAGGTTTGTACACCGTTTCAACCGATCCGATGGTTATCGTTTACAACAAGCACGCAGTTGCTGAGTCCGAGTGGCCCAAGTCGCTCGCCGACATCGCAAAATTGCTAGTGGCGCATCCCGAATACAAAAAGACCATCGTCACGTATGACGGGCTCTCCGCATTCGGATCACCAATTCACTGGTCGTGGCTCAAACACGGCGGCGACGCTGCGGATGGGCAGCTGAACATTCTCGGACCGGCAATAGTCCAGGAAGAGAGTGTCGGTACCATGGTTTCGAAGCTGACTGCCGGAGAGTATCGGATAGGTTATTTCGTATCCGGTATAGGCGTGTTTCCGAAGCTCGAGGGTGCTCTTGGTCGCTTGCTCGGCTGGTGTTTCCCTGAGGACGGCACACCCGTCGTTCTCCGGGGCGCGGGAATTCCAAAAAAGGCGACGAACGTCAATTCGGCAAAACTGATGCTGGATTTCATTCTGTCCCAGGCCGGCCAACGTGCTTTGGGGGAGGGCGGAGTAACCCCCTATCGGTCAGACGTGAAACCGGCTGGCAAAACGCAAGTGACCTACGACAGCATAGAGCGTGCCGTGGGAAGCAATAACATGATCCTGGTCCACTATGATCAACAGTACCTCGCCGGCAAGGCCGAATTTGAGGCCAAATGGAAACGAGAAACGGCGCAGTAATGCGCCGATGGTTCGGCAGCTCTAGATCTTACGAGTAGGTATCGATGGCTTCTATGCAATCCGTCACGTCTGAAACCTGGAGACCCCGCGATCCGGGGCCAGCGGTTTGGGCTGAGCGTCCCTTTCAATATTCGGTCTTTGGCGTTGCCACAGCCCTCATCATCGCGCCGTTCATTCCGCTGATCTGGCAGGCGTTCCTTACCGGTCCCCTGTACGACAAAAGCGCAAGCTTCAGCTTGATCAATCTGCAGAAGGTATTTGGATCGATCGGCTTCTGGACAGCGGCGCTCAACACTTTGTTGTTTGCCGCGGCGGGGACCCTGATCGCGCAGGCGCTGGGGACGATATTCGCCATTCTGATTGGCCGTACAGATATGCCCGGGAGCAAAATCCTCGGCCCGGTGCTGTTGTGGCCCATGATCCTCTCACATCTCATCCTGTCTTTGTCCTGGTACTCGATCTATGGGCCGTCAGGATACATCACGCTGTGGGCGAAAGAACTGTTCGGCGTGACACCGTGGAATCTGTACTCGCTCGCAGGCATGTCGCTGGTTGCGGGCGTCTCGCAAGCACCACTTGCTTACCTCTTTTGCCTATCCTCGATAGCGAACTCGGATCCCACACTGGAGGATGCGGCCCGCGGAGCAGGTGCACGTGTAGGGACAATTGTCCTGCGCATATCCCTCCCGATGCTACGTCCCGCGATATTGCAGGCACTGCTCGCCAACTTTGTGATTTGTATGGAGATGCTCTCCATACCACTCGTATTTGGCAGATCCAGCGGCATACAGACAATCTCGACCTATCTCTATGACGAAGCGCTTGTGAAGGCCAATCCGGATTATGGCATGATTGCAGCGTCCGCCCTTGTAACGCTTCTCGGCATAATAGGCCTGCTCGCGCTGCAAAAGCGACTGCTGGGGCAAGTGCAGCGGTACATTTCGATCGGCGGCAAGGCGACCCGCCCGCGGAGCTTCGCGCTGGGCTGGCTGCGGTGGGGTGCGTTCGTTGTTGCGCTGTTCTACACAGTCTTCGCTGTGGTGCTGCCTCTCGCGAGCTTGATTGTGCAGTCATTGACAGAGGTGCTCTCACCCTTGATCCCGTTCTGGGAGGTTCTCACTCTGGAAAACTACCAGGCGCTGGTGAGGTATCCGGTCTATCTGCACGCGATCATAAATACGTTCGTTATATCGATTGCGGGAGCTGGAATCGGGACGGTCTGCATAGTTGTGATGGCGCTCGTAAGCGAAAGATCCGGTTTTCAATGGCGACCGGTACTCAGGTTTGTTCTCCAGGCGCCTCGCGCAATGCCAGGTATCTTCTGTGGATTGGCGTTTCTTTATCTCACACTCTCGCTGCCGCTCGTTGGAGGCTTGCGAAACACAATCTGGCTGCTGGCGATCGCTTTCGTTGTCCGATATGTCCCCGCTGGACTTGGCGCGATACTTCCCGGTTTGCAGCAAATCGGCCCGGATGTGGAATCATCAGCGCGTAATGCGGGCGCGGGATGGTTCCGTACCTGTTATTCAATTGTTCTTCCGCTGTTGCGCCCCGCAATGTTTTCGTGCTTCGCGCTGCTGCTCATTCTTTTTATGCGTGAGTACACAACCGCGGTGTTTCTTGTCGCTCCGGGCTCGGAGATCATCGGTACAACTCTGCTTCAGCTCTGGGACAAGGGAGAGACGGGGACCGTCGCAGCACTCGCAACCCTTCAGGTACTTGTAACAGGTGGGACCGTTATCGTCGCCCGTAAGCTCTTTGGTGTAAAAATCTATGGCTGACCTCATCGTAACCAATCTTCGGCGAGACTTCGGTACTTATACGGCCGTAAACGACGTTAATTTTGTCGGCAAGCACGGTGAACTGATCACACTGCTCGGTCCCAGCGGCTGTGGCAAATCAACCACGCTCTGGATGATCGCGGGTCTGGACCAGCCGACTGCCGGCTCTATCCATTTAGGAGAAGAAGCTATCGTTGATTGCAGTCAAAACAAATATCTTCCGACTGAAATCCGGGACTTCGGGCTCGTGTTCCAGAGCTACGCGTTGTGGCCGCACATGACCGTTCGTGGCAATCTCGAGTTTCCGCTCAAATTGCGTCGGCTTCCAAGGGGAGAGCGCAACAAGCGGATTGACGAAGCGCTGGGTCTGGTTGAACTGGAAGGGCAGGCGGACAAATATCCCTTCCAGCTGTCCGGTGGACAACAGCAGCGCGTAGCACTTGCCAGGACAATCGTATACCGGCCGCGGCTGCTCCTGCTCGACGAACCGCTGTCCAATCTCGACGCGAAGCTAAGGGAGCGTGCGCGTATCTGGCTCCGTGACCTTCAACGTCGTCTCGGCGTGACGACCCTATACGTCACGCACGATCAAGGCGAAGCTCTCTCGATGAGCGATCGAATACTTGTGATGAATAACGGGCGCATCGTCCAGAACGGCAGTCCTGAGGAGATTTATCAGAAACCATCGGATCCGTTCGTGGCGGGGTTTGTCGGGTCCAGCAATCTGTTGACCGGGCGTGTCGAGCCCAACTCAGCAGGAATTCGGCTCGAGTCCCTCGGCCTGATAAGTGTGCCACCGCCGGGTCGAATTTCAGCAAACGCGCCCGTGACCGCAGCAATTCGGCCGGAGCGCATTCGTATTGTTGAACGGCGCGAGAGCCCCGGGGACGGATACGCAGTCTGGGACGCCGTGGTCAGATCGGCCGCGTATCTCGGTAACAGGTATGAGACGACTGTGAGCGTCGGTGGTTTGGATATCCGGCTGGAAGGCCCTATGCCACCGACTGCGGAAAACATAAAGATTGCTATTCCCAACGACGGTTGGTCTATCTTTCCGCAGGTCTAGAGCCCGTTATGTTCACCCTATTCTGAACCAGTTAATCTCAGACGCAACATGGCCAAATCGAATCAGTCAACGCAAAGGATCGAGGCTCTGGTGGAGCGTGTTCGATCCGATATCCGGCTCGGAATCTTCGAATTCGGACAGCCACTCCGGCTGATTGATCTGCAGGAGGCATACTCAGCCAGTCAGTTTGACGTGCGTCAGGCGCTGCTCCAGCTCAAGGCGCTCAACGTTGTAGAGCATCGCCAGAACTTCGGATTTCGTGTTCGCGAACAGGAGCCCAGTGAACCAGGCGATCTGCGTTTTGTCAGACTGGCGCTGGAGCGCAGCGCTGTGCCACTCGTTGTAGCGCGCGCAAACGCCGCGGACTTGTCCGAGATGAAGGTCTCTGCGGAGGAGTTCGAGTCCCACATTGAGGGGGCGCGGCAGGACCTTGCGCGTGCCAACGTCAAGTTTCATCAGAGTGTTTATCGCGCATCGCAAAACGTGATCCTGACCAATCTCATTGATGACCTGCGAACGCGGAGTTACGTTGGTACAACCGGTCGTTGGCGATCAACGGAGGGAAGGCGAGCGAGCTCGGCTGAGCACTTTGAGATGGTTTCTGCGATTGAGCGCCGGGATCCCGCAGAGCTGGACAGGCTGATACTCCTTCATATCGGCAATTTCTAGGGTGAGAGCCTCACATGGACAGGGCAGCGTTCGCCGCGTCGCTCGATGTTCAGGCTCGACCCGACCGGGTAACGCAAGCGGCGCTTTCCGTCGCGTCGCTCACGCGGTTGCCTTGCAAAAGAGCAGGCCCGTCGGAGTGGTTCGCCCTCATTAAAGATCAGGGACGCACGATCGTGCGGTTATGCGGTGGATCATGCGTGTACTGGTAGTAGATAGCGACAGAGCGAGTGCCGCTCTCGTTTGCCAGGCGCTCGGCTCCTTGGGAGCTGGCGTCGACTATGAAAAGAGCGGCCAAACCGGCATAGAGATCGCCCGGTCGGAGGCCTACTCCTTGACGGTTGTCTGTCATTCGCTGGAAGGCATGTCTTGTATCGACGTATTGGTCAGACTGCGTCGCGGCGGTTACAGGGCGCCGATCATGATCATCGCTGCAAGCGACGACAGCCTGTCCCGGATCGAATACCTGAATCACGGGGCCGATGAATGCCTTGTGAAGCCACTGGACCCGTATGAGTTCGAAGCTCGTGTGAAAGCGCTGCTTCGGCGGAATAATGGCGGGTTCAATCGGACACTCGAGTGTGGTCCGCTTGTGTTTGACCCCTCGGCAGTTTCAGCAACGCTGCATGGCGTCTCGCTGGATCTGAGAAGACGCGAGGCTGCCGTTCTGGCTGTGCTGATGTCTCACCCTGGGAGGCTTGTGCGCAAGGATCGTCTGATGTGGGAGATCTTTGGCTTTGGTGAGCCCGTTGCGCCAAACGCAATTGAAGTCCACGTCGCTCGACTGCGAAAGAAAATCGGGTGCAAGGGGCCGACAATCAGGACGCTGAGAGGGCTGGGGTACCTGATCGAACATGAGACGGAGCATCTGACTGATCGCAAAAGTGCTGAACAGTCTGAATGAGGCCCTCGCGTTGAGTTAAGCGTACAAGTTTCAGGTTCCTGGGGCCTGAAAGCGTTTTGTCGGACATGGTCGAGCGAAAGCGCAGTTCATCCTCGCAACGCTCATATGTGCTGAATCTACAACAAATGAAGTCAATCGACACAAACGCCGTGTCAGAGTGCGGGTGACAGCTTGATGACAGCGTCCTGAAAGCTCGGCCAATCGAAGCTACCCCGTGGATCCAATGAGGTCCGGTTTCAAAGGGGGACGCCGTATGATGGCAATTCAGAATCAATTGTATTCAGGCTCAAGCGAGAATCGCGGAGCGTTCAAGGCCACAGCGTTTAACCGTCGCGTCGTGGCGAGGACGATGAGTGTCTTCGTCGGAGTATCGCTTGTCGTAATGATGTCTGTATCGCATTCAAGGGCCGACGAGGTCACCGACCTGCAACGCGAAATCAATGCGCTGAACAAGCGTCTCTCAAAGCTCGAGCATGACAAAGCGAAAGCGAAGGGCGCCGGCGAGCAATACGCGCAAGGCGTGAACCCACCGGATAAGCAGATGATGACGAAGGCCCCGGGAATCCCGTTTCTCGAGGGACGTCCTGTTCGTATCATCGAGACGTCCGGTACCGAGTTGACCTTATACGGGTTGCTCGAAGCGACCTTCAATGCGGGAACCAACGCCACGTCGGATGGAAAATCAAGAATTGGAATGACGATTCCCTGGTTCAGCGGCAATCGTTGGGGGCTCTACGGCTCGACCATGATTAGCCCGGAGAGCAATCTGAAATTGATCGCTCGAGTGGAGAGCGAGTTTGAACTGCCGACGGGGGATATGGATACACCAGGCGTGCTATTCAACCGCGACGCTTGGGTCGGTTTCCAGAGCGATGACCTCGGGAAATTCACTGTTGGCCGCCAGGACACCCTGGGCCGGGACTTTTCGGCTATATGGGGCGACGTTTATTCGAAGGGCAGGGTGACTACGGACGAAGGCAACTATACCAACAACAACAACGTTTCCCAGATGATCTTCTACTCTGGAGGTGGCTATGGCGCGTCGGGTGCCGGTGACACGCGTCTCGATAACGGTCTCGTCTGGAAGAAGGCGTTCAGCAACGGTGTCGTTCTCGGCGCCGCCTATGCCTTCAGCGATGGGAATGGACCGGGCGGTCCGAATGGAAGTGGACCCATCCCGGGCGCGGGATTTGGCAAAGGAAGCGTGCAGTCCGCGGCGATTGGATATAATGGCGACGGATTTGCTCTTTCCGCCTTCTATAATCATACCGACGTACTCGAAACGCCCTTCATAGATACGACGACGAAAGGATTGAGCCACCAGTCCGCAGGCGTCGGGGGCAACTATCAGTTCGGTATCGCACGTTTTAACCTCGGCTACGTGTACTACACTGCCGATCAGGGGCTTGTCGGGACTCGTACCGACAATGCTGTAACGGCGTCGGTGAAAATCACTCCTCCCGGTCTGTTTGATTACGAATTGGGAGCATACCGCATGTACGTCAACAACGCTGCGTATGCGCCCAATGGCGCAACGTTCAGAGCCTATCAGGATGCGAGCCAGGCGACTGTGGCGGGATCAGGAACGCGGACCGCCGAGTTTGCCTCGATTGTGTATCACCCTGTCCCCACTATCGATCTGTATGTCGCGGGTGACTTCCTGCAGACGACCGGTGGATATCACGCCGTTGAAGCTCACGGGCACAACAGCATGATCGAGGGCGTTACCGGGGTACGCTGGAAGTTCTAGCCGGTAAATTGTGTGAAACCTCCCACCCGGAAGGGTGCTCCCTCCGGGCACTTGCGCGCCAACGCTGAGAGATCGGCGTTGGCGTGTCTTTTCCATCGTGATGTGCACGGTCGGATTGATGGCATCACTATTATGTCGAGCTTGTTCGTCTCGACCGAAGCGCCTCAAGGCGGATCGTATAAGGAACGCCAGCGTCATCCAGCACCGGTGGAAATTCATAATGCCTGGTGGCAACTATCCTCGGGGACACTATCGAGTGCTCAAGAGGGACTGCAGCAAGGACCTTGTATGTATGACGTGTACCTGAACCGGAGGAACGAACTGCTGGTTATGCCACGGGGAGTGCCGATACCGGCGAGCCTGCAAGCCGGCTGGGGCAGGAGGAGGCGGTCGGTGCGTATCGTGAGCAAAGCAATTTGCGGCGACGTGGAGACCATTGGCTACCATCGGCGCAATTTGGGCCATCACGGCGACTTAGGCGTCACTGCTGGTACGTAGGGATGCCAAACTGTGGTCGACGGCACCTGATTACGTTTTCAATTAGGATAAAGCTTGGTTGCGGGAGCAAAGCACAGCTCATAGATTGATTTCGATTGATATCGAAGTCCCCAACCATCCGGTTCTTGTATGGCGACCGTCCTCTTTGCCGATGACCTCTACGTCATCGCTCTCAAAGAAAAGACCCTGGAAGATCTTCGTGAATGCTGGTGTGTCGACACAGACCGGCAGCCATATGTCGCCGTGGCCCATCTCGAAGCGGCCGCGATAGTCG
Source organism: Bradyrhizobium sp. AZCC 2230 (assembly GCF_036924495.1). NCBI lineage: Bacteria > Pseudomonadati > Pseudomonadota > Alphaproteobacteria > Hyphomicrobiales > Nitrobacteraceae > Bradyrhizobium > Bradyrhizobium sp. AZCC 2230. Next base: position 494,924 of record NZ_JAZHRS010000001.1, read on the forward strand.
CAAAGACAAAGGGACTGCAGATCGAAAAGCTGCCCGACGAAGATAATCTTGACGCCGGCTTTGTGTTCGAGAAGGTGCACCCGGGCGGACAACCGGAATGCTGGGTGTCACTTCGCGATGGTGTCGATTACCGAGGGCTATATCACAGATTTCTGCACAGATATTACGATCTGCCGCGCAAGTCGGTCCTGACCGGTTCGATCCATGTTGACCACATCTTCAGTCGAAAGAGGGCTAGGCGCGCCCATGGAATGGGCTACGTCCGGGTGGCTCTAGCCCGCGGCGACGTCAATTCAACGTTTGGTCGAAATTGTGAGCTCAACGACGAACGCAATCATGTGGCAGCATCCGAATTGAATGCCGGCACTTTCGGATCACTGGACGAAACAGATCGCGGCACCGCTCAGCGACCAACCGGGCCGCCAGAACCAATATCTTTGGGAAGTCATGGCCTCATGCGCAACATCACGTGGCCGATGGCAACGAAGGCATTCGATATCCCCGCGCCGGACGGGATCGTCTCGACAAGCTATATGCTTGGTACGATTCGAGAGCTGTTCAGAATCAAGCTTCTGGGGCCGGACGATGTTCAGGATCCATTCGGCATGTTTGCGGCGGTGTTCCGCATGGGTTCGGCGAGGCTTCCTCATTTTGAAGGTCAAAAGCGTGTTGAAGTGAGGGCCGTCACGACAGACGGAATGGTACTCACGGAAGCCAATACGGTAGGTGAGTGGCTGGACGCGTCGCTCCGCAGCTCGGATGACTAGGGAATGAAGCGCCTTAGGACCGCATTTGCGCGACTTGGAGGCGCATTGAAACAAAAAGGGGACTCGACCGGAAGCCGCTAGCTGCGCGGAACTTCGGTTTCGCTTTCCGGCACAAGACCGAGCCGGGTGGCCCATTCCAGCGCGCCTATTGAGGTCGCGAGCTCCTTCTCTTCGTCGATTGACCAGAAACGAAGTTGGGCAGAGGAGGAATAGCTATGGTAGTTACCTGCGTCTCCGCCATTGGAGGCATTTGGCGGTTCGACAAATCCAAGCTTCGCCGATCTCGCTGAGAGGTCAAGAAACTCGGGGCTGGTAAGAGCATCGATTTGTTGAATTCGCCGACGTATCCATGCCTGGATGCTCTGCGCCCGGTTTGGATCTTCGGTCGTGGCGGTCTCCAGATGCGCGAGCACCGCGGACAGCTTTGATCGCTCAAGGAGCTGTTGGTGGATCGCATCGACAAATTCCAGACGGCGTTTTTCGCGAGCACCGAAGGCTTCCTCGCGCTTGCGGCGGAGTTCTGCTTCCCGGTATTGACGCTCGCGCTCTTCGTCGGCTCGCCGGCGTTCCCTGAGATGCGCAGCATGTTCAGCCAGACCTGCGATAATCTCCGGCAGCATTGTTTCGATGGATTGCGTCTTGCCATCTGAATACGAGCGTCGAAGCCCTGACCAGGAATTGGTGTGGATGACGATGGCCAGCCGTCCGGACGGGGAATAGTCGTATTGGGGCCAGGCGGCCCTCGAGAAGCCCCAGCGAAGATTGTCTGCGGATTCCGATGATCTCGCCCGGGTGTACCGATTTGATCTCGCCCAGGATTCCGAGATGATCTCGCCCACCATTCCGATTTGATGTCGCCCGGGGCGCGAGGCGTTCTGGCTGTCTGGTTTCTGGCATCGGCGAAGCCGCGTGGTCAATCTTGAATCGCGGCTCGAAGGACTTGTTTTTTGCTGCTCCTGCTGTGGGCATGTGGGCAACGCCCTTCGCGTTGTCCAAGCGCAGCGGCATGTCCACAGGGCCACGGGCTCAGGCCTTTCGGCCGGGCTTACGGGTTCGCCGCAGGCTCTCGCCATTGAGATCGATCCGGTGGGCGTTATGGACCAGGCGGTCGAGAACGGCGTCGGCGTAGGTGGGGTCGCCGATCAGCGCGTGCCATTGATCGACGGGAAGCTGGCTGGTGACGATGGTGGAGCGGTGGCCGTAGCGGTCCTCGAGGATCTCCAGGAGGTCGTGGCGGGCCGCGGCGTCGAGCGGCTCGAGGCCCCAGTCGTCGAGGATGAGGAGATCGACGCGGCCGAGCGCGCGCAGCAGGCGGGGGTGGCGGCCGTCACCGCGCGCCAAGGCCAGATCGCTGAACAGTCGCGGGACGCGCTGATAGAGCACGGAGCGATTGTCGCGGCAGGCCTTGTTGCCGAGCGCTGAGGCGAGCCAGCTTTTGCCGACGCCGGAGGGCCCGCAGATCAGCAGGTTGGCGTGGTCATCGATCCAGCGGCCTTCGACCAGCATCGTCAGCAGGCTGCGGTCGAGGCCGCGTGGAGTGCGGTAGTCGATGTCTTCGACGCAGGCCTCCTGGCGCAGCTTGGCGTATTGCAGCCGCTTCGACAGCCGCTTGTCGCGTCGCAATGACGCTTCGCGTTCGAGCAGGAGCGCGAGCCATTCGGCGTGGCCGAGGCTTGCGGCGTCGCCGCCGGCTTCGATGTCGGCGAAGGCCTTGGCCATGCCGTGAAGGCCGAGCGCGTGGAGCTGATCGAGGGTCGGATGGGTAAGCAAGATGAGATCTCCTAATTGTAGTAGCGCGGCCCGCGGATGTTGGGATGAAGGATCGGCGCGTCGTCCGCGGAGCGCTTGGGTGAAGGACGCCGATCGAGATTGTTGGCGAGGATCGATTTGACCGAGCCGTAGGTGCGCGCGCCGATATCGATCGCCCGCATGGCGGCGGCATCGAGCCGCTCGTGCCCGTAGGATCGGGCGAGCCGGATGATGCCGAGACAGGCGCGGAAGCCCTGTTCCGGATGCGCGCGCTCGTCGAGGATCAGGTCGCACAGCGCCGCGGTCGCCGGCCCGATCGAGGCTGCGTCCTTGCGGATGCGCTCGATGGTCCAGCCGGCGTAGCGCCGATGACTGGATGCCATGTGCTCCGGCACGGTCGTGTGCTTGTGGTTGCCGCTCATGCGCTGATGCGCGGCGATCCGCTCACCCTTGTGGAATATCTCGACGGTGCGGGCCGTGAAGCGCACCTCGACCTCGGCGCGGACGAAGCGATGCGGAACGCTGTAATAATGCGCCTCGATCTCGACGTGATAATCGATGCTGACCCGGCAGATCCGCCACTCAGCGAACACGTAAGGGCTCTCCGGCAAGGCCTGGAGTGCCGGCCGGTCGATCTCCTCCAGCAGCTTGCGGCGAGTGACGCCGAGCCGCCGGATCGGCCGCTCCTCGTTGAGCCGGGTCATTAACTCGGCGATCGCCGCGTTGACCTCGGCGAGGCTGTGGAAGATCCGGTGGCGCAGCCGTCCGAGCAGCCAGCGCTCGACCATGAGGACCGCCTGCTCGACCTTGGCCTTGTCCCGTGGCCGTCGCGGCCTCGCCGGCAGAATGGCGGTGCCGTAATGCGCCGCCATATCGGCGTAGCTGCGGTTGATCTGCGGATCGTAGAGGCAGGCCTTGATCACCGCGACCTTGGTGTTGTCCGGCACCAGCAGTGCCGGCACGCCGCCGATCGCCTCGAAGGCGCCGACGTGCCCGCTGATCCAGTCGGCGAGGCCCTGCGTCCAGGTCGCCTGCGCGTAGGTGAAGCTCGATGCGCCGAGCACTGCGACGAAGATCTGCGCGGTGCGCCGTTCGCCGGTGAACCGGTCGATCACCACCGGCACGCCGTCGCCGGCATAGTCGACGAACAGCTTGTCGCCGGCCGCATGCGACTGGCGCATCGTCACCGACAGCCGGCCTTCCCAGGCCCGGTAGAGCTCGCAGAACCGCGAATAGCGATACCCGCCGGGTTCGCCCGCGATGTACTCCTCCCACACAATCGACAGCGTCACGTGCTTGCGCTTGAGCTCGCGATGCACCGCCGCCCAGTCCGGCTCGGCCTGCCGCCGATGGCCCCGCCGGGTGCCCGGACCGGCTCCGGCGCTGGCGAACAGCCGGGCCTCCAGCACCGTGTCGGTGACGTCGTCTGGCAACGGCCAGGTCAGCCCCGCCGCCTCGAACCGGCGGATCGTCAACCGCACCGTCGAAGGCGCCGTCCCCAACCGCCGCGCAATCTCGCGGGTCGGCATCCCAGCCGACTTCAATCTGATCACTTCGCGCACGTGGCGCATCGCAAGCCTCTCCGTCGGCATCCAGGTCCCCCTTCGCAAAGCCGAAAGGCGGGACCGTATCGGAGCCAGAAGAGGCCTCGTCACCCCGGGCGACATCATCCCGGAATGGTGGGCGAGATCATCTCGGAATGGTGGGCGACATCAAATCGGAACGGTGGGCGAGATCATTCCGGAAAGGTGGGCGACATCGAGCGGAATCAGCAGATTGTCGTCCTTGCGCTTCAATTCAGCTGCGGTGGGCTCATGTGGTGTCTTCCGGGGCCGCTCTTCAACACCAAATGCAATTGCCACGTCTTCGGTCGCAAGATCGAGACCAGCGTCGCTGATCTTCGGGCGGTATCCCTCGGTTTCTGCAAGAGCGAAAAGTCGGGTCAGGAGCTGAAGAGCCCGGTCTATTGAGTTAGGTGCGATTTTGAGAGGGACGATTCCCCGTCCCTGACTGCTCTTGAAGCCCTGAGTGTCGGGACGGCCCTTGGAAATTGCCCGACGCGTCGCGCTCAGGATCGATGGCTCTTTCACATCGGGGTCGGTTAGGGCCGCTGCCGCGGCGGCATCCAGGTTCATTGACTGAAGCCGCTCCCGGACTTCCGTCGCCGCGTTTCTGACCTCTTCCGACTGGCGCTCCGATGTCCCACCGTTGATGTGCACCTGGTCGAGTTTTGTGCCGGTCAGCGTGGGCAGCGGCGGTTTCTTGCGAACCGGCTTGCCGTGCTCGAGCTTTGCCCAGTATCCCCGATCGGGGGTAGGGATCTTGTGGCGGTCGCAGGTCTTCTTGAGGGCTGTGCTGGTTACGCCATAATCGGCTGCAACCTTGGTCATCGGTCTTGCCCAGACCTGTTCGTAAAGTTCTTCGCGAGAAATGATATGCACGCACACCTCACAAGGCGCTGGGAGTCTCGTGGAGGGATTAGCGCAATCTTTGCGGACGTGACCGTGCCTCGCCGCACCTGTGTCACGTATCTGAAACTGTGTCCGTGAAGGTACCTACTTCAGCTTTCGTCGGCCCGATTGGCGAGGAGTCGCGCAAGTCGGGTGACCGGGGCCGGCGCGCCGTTTCGGTCTCCAGATCTGGATCATCGTGATTTCGACGACTTTTTCTTGCGTGGTGTCTGGGTCGCGCGCGAGGGAACATTCACGACGACCGCGTCCGGGTGTGAGGTCTGTCGAACGACGAATTTTGCAATAGTTGTTATGGTGCCGGCGGGCGGAAGCACGGCAATGCCCATGAAGGTCGAGTCCGGGCCAATGACAAGGCCCTTTATCTTTGTGGGATATAGCAACACAACACCGCGACGCTCCTTGCAAAGATCAGCTCCTGATTGCTTCAACGTGGGATTTTTGTGGATGCCCGCGATGCATTCAGCAACCAGCCGATGCTTCGGGTCAGAGAAAGCAAGGAATCTGCCGCCGCTCGGAGTTTCAATCCATGTGCGTTCAACACATGCAAATTTCGCTTTGGCGGCTTCCCACTGGCGCTTCGGCTTTTTTAGTTGCGGCATGATCACCGCCCAATCGTCAACGGCTGGATCACCCATTTCGCCACTCAAATAGCCGAGCTCGAGACTCAACAAATCGCTTGTTGTCCAGCGCATTCCCCGCAGCACCTCCAGGATCTCCTTGTGGGTGGCTACAAGCGCAAACGCGTCGAAGAGAGGGGTCTCGCCGACACCGTCAACCTTTGCCGAGAATTTTGTGGGCGAAGGCGGTCTGGTAGCGAGTAACTTCTCGAACAGGGAGGCGTTGTGCTCAACGTCACGCTTGGTCAGCCCTGTTCGCTCGATCCACTGACCGCCAAAATTCTCTGCAATGAGCTGCGCGTTGAACATCTTGTTGGCAGGCGCCGGTCGCAACTGCGGGTGCGAATTGAACACGATAGGTGGTATATTCTTCGGCTTGACCGGCTTTGATCCGTCGGTTGGTAGTGCGTAGCGAGCGAGCTGGTTCCGGAATGCCTCCTCGTCCCGGCAGATAGCTTCGAAGGCGCGGTAGAGGTCGAGCGTCTTCTTGCCCTTCTTGTCGAGCGGCTCGCTGCGACCAAGGTAGAGTCTCAGAAGGTCATGGTACCCACGCCGGAAACCGTACCATCGGCCCATCTGCAGCAAGGTATCTTGCGCGGTGGACCGACGACGGAAGTACGAGATTGTGAGGCCTTCGACCGTGTATCCGCGGGACAGCTTCGCTCCGCCAACAAGGACTTTCCACACCGGCCGCAAATCAAAATCCGGGTCGTCCGCCTCGTCGCTGCCGTTCACAATGTAAACGGGACCATCGTCATTCTCGATCCTGCGGATCGCTTCGGCAATATCTCCATACAATTCGTCGAGAGAGGGCGGAAACGGGAGGGCCTGGCCACGAGCCTGTGACACGGGCAAGAAATCATTCTCGAACAGGGCGCGCAATCGAGCAATGCCCGCACCTCCGTCGTAGCCGGTCTGGCGCCAGATCGACCGCAGCAACTTTGCCGCCGTACTCTGATCGGCCTGCAGGCTGCTCGAATGAACGAGCATCGTGTGGTGGGTCGCATCGATGGGGGTGCCGTTGCGAATCCGGTATAGCTTCAAAGCGCCGCTCAAGACGAAGGCATCGACCGCTTCGGTTAACCTGTCGTCAGTCTCCTTCTTGGGGCGGGGCACATCACGCACAAAGGCCCGTTCATTCGAGTTGGAAACATTCTGCTCTTCGTCGTCGAACGTTTTATCGAGGTCGTGAAAAAACGAGACGCCGATGTAGTCGTTGGGACGTGGCAGCGACAGAATAAAGTCTTTCGGAAACAGATCCTCAGCGTCCAGCGTCGAGATAAATACGTTCGCGAACGGCGTTGCCGTGTAACCGACGTACTGACCGCGAGGAAGAATTTTCAGAAGGTCTCGGATTCGATCATTGGTCGCGGTCACGCGCTTTGCACCGGTAGTCCTGGGAGAGATTGTATTCGGAGAAGCCTGGTCTGACTCATCGTCAATCACGAGTGCCGGGACTTCGGCGAACAACTGGCGTCCGATGCGCGCCATATCGCGTATCAGCTTCCGGATTATCTGCGGATGCTTCTTTATGACAAGCACGCGTGCTCCTGCGAAGGGCAGGTTGGCAGGGTCAAACAGGGGCAGTTTTGGAACGCGCTTTTCAATTTCGAGGCTTACGATGCCATGTTGCAGGCTCCGGAATTCCCCAGCGGAGCCGGCTCCCGTCAGGCGGACGATTCGGGTGCCACCCAGATCGACGGGCCGCCCGCCGTAGGAGATAAACCGGTCCCAATGAGGATCCGTTGCGTAGTCAAAGTCGGGGTCAATGTCATCCGTTGGCCTGATCTGCTCCTTGCCGACCAGATCCATATCGATGCGTCGCTGTGTCTGGTTGCGAAGCAGATCCGTCAGTCCCGAAAGAACGATGATAAGTCGATATCCTGCATCTATCGCCTTCGCGATGACACCGGTGAAGTTTGCTGTCTTGCCGCTTTGCACGTATCCGACGACTAGCCCTTTCGCCTGATAGGCGTCAGTTCGTTCAGGACTGGCCATCCGCTCGAGTACGTGATTGGTATTCTCATCAAGCTTCTGTACGGCATCAGGCCCGAGGCCTCGAACAGCCAGGAGATGTTCCTTGTAATGTCTCCAGTAAAAATCCTGCTTTTGTCGTACTTCGTGACTGTACCAGCGTTGAAATTCATCAGAGATCAGCGTAGCCGGTTGCGACGGTGCAAAGGGCAGGCGGTCGTCGAGAGTGGTCCGAACCGATTGGCCCACATTAAGGACGTCATAGATCCGTTCTCGCCGCTGTTTGGTGTTAGGTGTCGATCCGGCGGTCCAGTCTCCATCTGACGCGTCCCACGCGACCAGCAGATAGCGTAGCCGGTTCACGACCGGGTCTGTTTGGTCGGCGGCTCGCAGATGCTCTGTGAGAGCAGCTTCATCTGGAGCCTGACCATCTGCAGTCAATGCCTGAAGCAGGGGCATAAGTGGCCGCGGACGGGACACTAGCGCATTGAAGCACGCGATCACGGTGTCGATCTGGCCTGACGTCAGCATGCGTCATGTTTCCTTCTTGCCGGGAAGGATGTCCAAAAATGGTTTGGAACCGTCTTCGACACCCAGCCCCTCCACGTCGATGTCATACGAGACATTTGTCACCCGTGCCTTTATGCCCGGATCGAGCGTGAGGTTCTCGAGTGACAGCTTCGGAAACGTCTCATCAACCGGCACGAGAACCGGGAGCGTTCGAAACAGAAATGGCGTGGTGTAGTAGCTGTCATGTTCAAGCCGCCAGCCGCCGTCCCTGAGCTTCTCGAGGAGCTGCGGCTCCAGCGCAGGCGGGACCTGCCTTCTGGCCTCTTCGACCGCAGCAGAAAGCGAGCGTCCTGACAGTCCTCCAACCGTTAGCTGGAGGGACAGTAGATACAAAGGCCTCCCTGGCGATGGCTGGAGCTGGGTCTCGGACTGAACTGTGTGAATACGTCGTTCCCGCGTTGTTGTTTTGACTTCAATATCGTAGTGCTTGAGCGAAAAATCATGCTCACCTGAGTCCGGTCCCCTCCAGGAGGCAAGTGCAGCTGGCCAGCCCAGGTCGTCCGCGATGCGAGCCAATGCCCAGATCTCTCCAAACAGACCAGCCTGTGCCGGAATAGTCAGCACAGGGCTCTCTGCAAAGAGGCTCTCCCAGTTCTTTAACGAGTCCAGAAGCGCAACATTCGGGGATTGACCGCGCAGCTGAACGCGATCAGCCAGGCTGCAGGCGAACGCGTAGAATTCCTGGTACGTGCTGTCTTGCTGCGTCGAAACTTCCAGATACCGCTCGCCATCGAAGGCGACGCTCGCCGCGGAGAGTTCATGGAGGTGCAACGGTGGTACAACGCCAGACCATGCCAGGCGTAAGCCGACGCGGAATCCTCCGGACTCGGTGAAGAAAACAGCACGTGGAGAGCCTGGAATGACGACGAGTGCGGGGTTGCCGCTGTCGACGAGATCCCTGAAATCACTCCAGTCCTGATGTCGTGAAGGTTTCATCACTCTTCCTCGCGCGCTGCCGCGACCAGTGCCGCCTGATAGGCTTCGAGTCGTTGTCTCTCCATGCCACTCTGTCGCTCGCCATGGAACAACTCTTCAGTGAGCAGATAGAGAAGGGTCTTCATAACCGGCAGATCGGCAGATGAGGCAGGGCGTCCAGCGAGGAGAACGCTACGAAACCTCTTGTTGAGAAGAAGCTGATCGCTGTCGCGATCAATCTCGAAAAACGTATTCCGGGGAAGAGTTGCCCACACGACGTCGATGGTGTGACGAGGTATTACAGAGCGTGTCGAGCGTACTGACTCGGCTACGGCAGCGCGAATGCCTCTTCCCGGGGCAAACACCGGATCCAGCTTTCGCTCCGGCTTTGAGCGGTATACGACCTGCGCGCGTTCGACGAACTCCGGAAACGTGGTGCCGTCTGATGATCTGGCATGCTCAAGAGCGTCCACGAACGAGCGCGGCGCGTCCACTGCGGCCTTGTTGAAACGGACGCTGAAAAAGTTCTGAAAGCGTTGCGGTAGATCAATGGCGACTCTCGCAAGCGAAAGGTGTGGTTCGCCATCTTCGCGATAGTTATTCCAGCCGCCCGCCTGAAGAAGGCGATCGTTCCTGTAGAAGTAGAATCCCTGCCGGCGAGCGACCGAGCCGCCGCCAAGCTTGTAACCAGCCTCCTTTGTTCTGGCTGGCCATATGTGTGCATGGCACGTCAGGTCTCCGACTTGCGGAATGGTGACTTGAAAGTCCTTGGGATATTTTCTTGATCCGGGATGGGTGTAACTGAAGGGATCCAGAGGTGTTACCTTGAAGTCAGGGCTTAGCTGGCCCGTCTGAACGTTGAGTGTATTAACGAGTATTTCCAGCTTAGGCCTGTCACCGGCTAAAAAGCGGTGTAATTGCAGTCCAAGATGCACCGTAAGTGTATTACGGGTGCGCTGAACGTATGCGTCCACGCGACCGCTGGCTTTTCTGAAATCGCGGACTTGATCCCACCGGACGATCGTACCGTGCGATAAATCGAGACCGTTCAATGCAACGTCCAGCGCTTCGTCGGCAAACTGGCCGGACACGACGTCGCATTGCCATCCGCGTCGAGCCTCTTTTGCCTGCCACCGGCGACCAACCGCCGGGCGACGGTTGGCTCGCGATATCACAGTGAGATTGTCTGCCTGGCTGAGAGAAGCGGCCTTCAATCCCATCCCGTACATACCGAGATCGCCGCTCTGGTAGGTCCTTTGGCCCCCGAACTTCATGGCACGATCGATCTCGGCATCGCTCATGCCGCGTCCATCATCCACTACATCCAGACTGTGCAGTTCGTTATCTGTACGGACAAAGCGGACGAGGACGCGCTTCGCGCCGGCATCTATTGAATTGTCGATGAGGTCTGCGAGCGCGGCTTCCAGGCTATAGCCAATATTCTGGAATGCATCGACGACTCTTGCGTCTGGCTCGATAACCTTTTGCCCTGTGATGGGCACATCCTTAATCCATACCCTTGAATCCACTTAATCCCCCTTTGAAATCGCGTTTCGACCAACATTGTCGGTTATTCAGGCATCCGATGGCGCCGGCGCATTGTCGGCTTGTTGAAAAAATTGTGCGACTGTCCGTCCCGACCAGTTGTGCTCAGGACATGTAATGCTGTTCGAAATACCGGTGAGCAAGCTTCCCGGTAAACTGATCGAGGTTGTCCTGAATTGTCAGGATACGACACTGCTGCTTGCCGCCGTTGGCCGGGCCACGCAAGCCACGTCCCACCATCTGCATGTACAGGGACGGACTGAAGACCGGCCGTGCAATGACAATCAAATCAGTCGCGGGTGCATCGAAGCCGGTCGTCAGGGCCGAGTGATTGCAGAGCACCCTGACGTCTCCTCGTCGGAACCTGTCGATAAACCAGCGTCGCGAGCTTCTGTCGGTCTCTCCCGACACTGCTGCTGCTTGAATTCCGAGCAAGGTCAGTCGCGCAGCAAGACGGTTTGCATGCGCAACCGAGGTTGCAAAAATCAGGATCGACTGCTCAGACGCCGCTGCGATGGCCGACAGAATTCGGTCATTCCGCTCGGGATCATTTCCGAGCCTTTCCATTGCGGACTCGGGCAGTCGATGAAATGTCTCGAGGCTGCGGATTTCCTCCGGTGTCAGCTCGAACCGGTCGTTCATGTCCAGACGAGTGTATTTGAACCTCGCAAGTACACCTTGCTCCTGAAGGTGTTCGAACAATGTTGACTGCGTCTTCGGAATCAAGCGCTCATCGAAGCGCCGCGCGAGCTGTTTGCTTTCTTCCTCATTGAGACCGCGGAATGGTGTTGCGCTCAGTCCCACGATCGGAGGCTCCTGCACTCCGTCTGTTCGATCCGTGTTCAGCCAGCGAAGAGCACCGGTATATGATGGAGTGAGAGCGTGGTGACATTCGTCGATAACGAGGAGTCCCGGGTCGCCCGCCCAGGCCAGGCTGCTGCCGACAGTGCGAGAACTCAACGTCTGGATCGAGGCTACGATGACCGTCGGCTCGCCTGGCCGGGATGGGCTCGGATTTGCTTGCCCGCCCCAGAATCGTATCAGTCTTAGCGTGTCACCTTGGGATCCGCGGTTAGGCCAGAGCTGGCGGAAGCACTGGACGGCCTGTTCACAAAGCTCTTCGGACTGCGCGATCCAGAGGACAAGGCGATTTGGACTGGTGGGAGCCAGAATGCGAGTTACGGCAACCTCGGCAACGACTCTGGTCTTGCCGGCTCCGGTTGGCAGGCTGACAACACACCGGCGCCGCTTCGCACCTGTGTCAGCAAATATTCCATCGAGGCTGGCTGCGACGTCTTCCTGAAAATCATGCAACGGCTTGAGAGGAAACGGTCCCGGGACCGAGAGCTCCGGTTCGCTGCGACGATTCGGGGGGGTAGCAAACTCGGGCGGAAAACCCAGAGCAGCAACAAATTCTGCCGCCGCCTCGGAACCCCAGCGCGATGGTGGATCAAGCCCCTCCGCGGTCATTGCGTCCCGAATTGCCGGGCGCGTAAGGAGGGCTGGGCCGAAGAGGGTGACCGCCATGCGAGCGAGTTCTGTGGATGAACCCTTCAGTTCGGCAATAACATCTGCCTCGAACAATCCCAGTATGGGGCCAGTCCCACCAGTCGCGGCAAGCAAGCGAGCTGGAAGGTCGGGCTTTGCTGCAACGAGACGTCGACGCGCTGCCGGCCCGGAGAGGCGCATGCGGTCCATGGCACTGGTGTCGCGGATCCAGCCAAGTGCGGTCGCGCCATCTGCCAGCATTCGCAGTCGATCCGCCCAGGGAGTTCGCGCGAAATCCTGGGTGCAAATGAGTATCCTGTTGTCTTGAATCGCCCACGGGATCCTATGCCCGGCTCCGCCAATGGTCTGGCAGAGATCGTCAACAAAAAGAGCGTATGCGTCTTGCGCTGCCGATTCATCGAGCACGTCCGCGAAAGCCGGCTCAACATCGATGAGGCGTTCAGGAACCCTGCCTTCGCACGGTTCATAAGAAAGTCCTCCATCTGCCTCCAGATCAAGGGCGCCCGCCTCAATCCAGAGCGCTGCCATAACGAGATCTGCGCTGATGGAGTTTAAGCCTGCATCCATAGCAAGTTTTGCGTCTCGCGGAGAGCGAGCAAGCCGTACGTTATCTATGGGTACGGGCCCCTTCGGAAATGCGACCAGTTGCGGAGCAAATCCCTCCTTGGCTGCGAGGACATAGAATGGGAGGAGAACCTGAGGATCCTCCTTCTCATAGGCACCGTAGTTCAGCCATTTGGGCCAGCTTTGCTCGTTGCCTAAACCTGAGTGCCATCCGGTACCCGCTCTTTTGATTTGTTCGAGGGCGCGACCGAACCGGACGAGAGAAGGCAGACATTGAGCTCGCGCGTCGCCCTTCGCGCAAAGCAGCGCCTGAAACTGAAGGGTGCCCCCGTCGTTTGTGACGATGCCTCTCTCGAGCAGCAGGGACCAGAGGGGATGTGGATACTCTTGCTCGGCCCATGCGTGAGGTCTGCTGGAATGTCTGAACGTCACTGTATCAAAGTTGACGAAGTCTTTCTCCTGAAGCTGGAGCAGGAGCCACATCGTCAACTTCTCACGGGCTTCACCTTCGAGAAGAAGAAGCAGCTGCCAACCAACGGGCATATCGAACGCATCAGGCCGAAGAAGGTAGACGTCAGGCCGGTTGCCCAGTTTCTTATGATAACGCTCCCTCCATTTGCGAAGCCAGCCGTCGTACCATTTGCCTGCAGCGGTGTTGTCGTAATCATCTGCATCAAAGGACGACCATCGCAGCTTCTGCGGCAGTTCCAGATCAAGAAATTTCAGGAAGACTTCGTCGTTTCGGTGAAATTCCGTATCGAGAATAATGGCTCCGAGTTCGGTCCGGGCAGGCTCCTGCAAGTCGCTCGAAAGCTCGTCGAGGAAAAGTGGATCGTACCGGACCACGTGTTCCGGAGCGTTCCAGCCCCTCAGAGTCCGAACACAAACAGAGCGCGTTTTCAGCACGTCAGCGGCGTCGGAGCGCGGCATCCTGCGCAGCAACTTCCATACGGCGGACCAGTCTTTCTCACGCTCCGCGCGCGAAAGATATCCGTCCATCAGACGTTGCCAGTCCGCCTCGGCGTCTTCGCTGACGTGAAACCGGTCCTGGAGGATCCGTCGCGACGCCGTGTGAGAAGCAACCAGCGGATGGACAGGATGTAGCGGAGGTTCCGTGTCAGGATTGAGGGCAACGTTTGGTGCCGTCGTCAGGCCGCCGGTCTCCGTCAATATCAATGGCAGCTTTTCGCGGATGCTGTCCCAGATCCAGCCACTCACAGCTTTGGCGAACAAGTCTGAAAGGGCGAGCACCTCAATGGCCGTCTCGGGATCGTTGCTGGCCGTCATCGTCAGCCATTCCACCTGTTCGGTTCTCTGAAGGCGATGTCCGGTGGCGGGCAGTGTTCGTGCAAGCCTCTCGGCAAGCTGGTTCAGTCGTCCGGAACGGGCAGGCGAGGAAGTGCAGCTTGGGTGCACATGAATTTCACATGCTTTCGGAGAGGCGAGTGCTGCCCAGTGCTGTATGACATTTGTTGAGTCGAGTGGCGCCCGCCTGAGCTCCGCAGCTTTTTTCAACTCATTGTCGCAGTTTGGAAGCACCGGCTCGTCAATCAGCCTGTTCCAGAGCGAGTTGACAAGGGGGGCCGCGGTGTCGGTAGTCGTGGGCAGCTCGCGGGGAAATGCATCGAGGGCTGCCCCGGGATCCTCGTCTGTAGCGAGCTCGCTGAGGTGTGTCACGATGAGCTCGGCAGCAGCTTCCATTAGCGCCGAATTCCATGGTCCAGGGATCAGGGCGGTGCGATCGCTGTTCAGTTTCCACGGCGCGTTAAGGATTCCTGACGTGCGCGTCTCTGTTGATGTTGGAAAGAATGCAAAGAAACGCCCGACATCGCGCTGTGTGCCGACAGGTGCGGCCCACACCAACGGCACGTGATCTCTGGAATGCACAGAAGTCGCGTCGTGTAGCGCAGCCTCATTCGTAATATGCACGTCCGTGTGGAACAGCTTCCATCGTTGCGGAGTGCTTCGCTCGGATGCCTCATCTTCTATGACTATGCTGCCATCGCCGGTCGTCCGGCGTCTCAGGCAGCGCTTTATCGGACGGGCTTCAAGAACCAGTTCAACATCGCACGGGAGGAACAGAAGGAATTCAGCGGGAAACCGGGATATCTCGTCGGCTATGGCTTCGCGTGCGCCGTGTGCAACCAACTCTGCAAATACGATGGTCGTTGCCCAGTTGAAGGCATCTGCTCCCTCGATGGTGCCTATCGTTTGGTCCCAGGCTGAGGCGTCGGCGAGCCGCAGACCCGGGGCAGGGGCGTCGGCCGCAAGACCGACATGTCGGCGGATCCGGTCTCTACATTTTCGCGGATCGAAGCAAAGGCAGACCGAGCGGCTGAGTACTTCAATTCGACCGCCCAAACGCAGAAGGGATTTGAAGCCGAGGCCGAAGCGGCCGATCTGACCCGCACGCTTGCCCGAAGAGTGGGCGTTCAGAAGAGCCCGCACGCCCGCCTTGTCGACCGGCAGGCCAGTGTTTGCTGCCCAGAGTCCGAGCGCATCCGCGCGAATCTCGATGCGCCCGAAGCCTTGTTCCGGATTCATCTCGGAAACTGCGTCAGCTGCGTTTTGGACCAGCTCGGCAACCTGTCGATAGGCGTAGCCGCCGGCGATTACGGACGTTTCGATATTGGCGTGTTCTTCGGCGTCGTGTGGTGCACTGCGGTAAGCCGCCAGCCTGTCCTCACAGAGTCGGCGACTGTATTCGACGAGGGCCGATTCGGTGTGCGACAAATGCTGGTCCATCCCCCTGTATTCCTTTCACATTTGACCGGTTTTTGAATACATCATAAAGTTGCATAAGGGAGCAGTCGGGGGAATGGAACGAGAAATTATTGTAACCAAGGCGGGGCGCAAGGTTGAGAGTATCCGTCGATCGATACGTTTGACAGCAGGCGGCCCCAGCGTTGCTTACCGAGGTCGTCTTTGGCCGCTTGTCGGGCATTCGATTGATCTCGCAGGTGCGTCATTCCAGGCAGATGCGGCCGCCGGAATTGGAGGCCGCAAGCCCGATCCCTCGCAGGACGCGGTCGTCATCGCTCCGGTTTCTGATCGAACACTGGTCGTTGCTGGTCCGGGAAGCGGAAAGACGGACGTCGCTGCGCGCAAACTGATGCACCTCGTGGGCAGCGGAACGGCTTGCGGCAAGATTCTGGTGCTCAGTTTTTCGCGCAGTGCGGTCCGGACACTTACGCAGCGCATTCAGTCCATTCCCGAAGGGGCAGACGTGACCCTGGAGGAGCTGCGCCATCTGTCGATTCGAACTTTTGACTCGTGGGCCTTCCGTGTGCTTCGGCTCAGAGGATATTCGCCGGCCGACCTTCTGGTCAGACGTCATGACGAAAACATCGCTTTGCTGACGGAGCTGCTGGAAGGTCCTTCGAAAGAAGAGCTCCGACCACTTATTGGCGACAAGGCTCACGTCATTGTCGACGAGTTTCAGGATCTGCCCGGCGTCCGCGGCAGGATGGTGCTGGCGCTGCTCGATCTGTTGGCTCCTGCTGGACTTGCCGGAGCGGGGTTTACCGTGCTCGGGGACCCAGCGCAGGCAATCTACCAGTTTGGAGCCCGAAAAAATCCCGGGGACGGGGCCGTTGGAATAGATTACTGGGAAGTTCTCAAAGCGCGCTATGCCGAACAGCTGAAGCGGGCCATCCTCACCCAAAACCACCGGGCGTCTCCTGACATCGCGGCTTTTGCTGCGGAGCTGCGAGGGATTCTGGAGAAGAAAAAGCTGCCGGATGCGAAGAAACTGGCTCTCGTCCGCGAACGGCTCTCCAGATTGCCCGAGGTCGACCCCAACTTTGGGCCCGCCAGCTTGGAATTCGCAGCCAAAGGCAACGCTATTCTCACAAGAAGTAACGGCGAGGCCATCCGTGTCGCCCAAAAGCTCTGCGGCAACAGCGACAAGCCCCCCGACATCAGCTTTCGGCTGGTCACGGCTGGACGGAACGAGGCTCCTCCCGGCTGGATCGGCGCGATACTTGGTCCTTCAAAGTCAGGCGCAATCTCCAGGCAGATGTTCGATCGAATACACGGGCACTGGTCTGCAAAACTGGACCATGCCGTCGTAGAGGCTCTGGCATTGCCGGACGCCCGGACGGCATGGGAGAGACTCCTCATTGCATCTGGAGCTGACAAGCAGGCTCCTTCACTCGACATCTCCGATTTGCGTAAGCGGCTCGACTGGCCTGACGCGTTTCCGGATGACGAAGGGGTATCGAACGAGAATCTGCTGATCACAACCATTCATCAGTCCAAGGGACGCGAGTTCGGTTCGGTCGTGCTTCTCGATCCCGGTGAATCGTCAACGGAGCAGGAAAACAAGCACCCTGATGAGGAAGCATTTGTTGATTTCGTAGCGGTGACTCGTGCACGAACCAAGCTTCAGCGTCTCTCTGCCGATTCTATTCATTCACCTCCAACCAAGCGTTCGTTTCCCCAGTCGCGGGAGAGACGCTGCCGCTGGTGGCAGGGCTGGGTAAATCTCGAGGCCGGAATTCCGGGTGATGTGCTGGCGGAAAGCTTTGTCGATCCCGCCGTGCACGATTCCATCGATGGCGTCCAGGCGCTTCAGACATTCCTGATCGAGAACAGTGCGCGACTGACCGGACACAGGGTCGTTCTGATCAAGGTCATGTCTGGCCCGAAACAGGCGAGCTATGACATCCATCTTCAGGAAGATGGGGAGCCCGCAAGACGACTTGGAAGATGCGGTGGCCAGCTCGTGAAGGATCTGCTTCATCTGTTGTGGAGCAAGGGCTACTCGCTTCCGGGGAAACTCTTCAATCTTCGTATATCTGCAGTTCGCACACTGACCTCGCCGGGCGACGACTGTACGCATATTGCGGCGCCCTTTCAGGCGAGCAGGCTTTGGCTGGGCGTCGAGCTCGCGGGTACAGCTGATTTCAAATCATTCAAGAGGAGCAGCTAGCAAGTGAAAACGTTTGAGGTCCGGTCGGAACTGATTGCTCTCTCATCAGCGCTTCTCGCCGGGCCGCTGGCTTCAGATGAGCTTTTGCAAGCCGCCCCCTCCGACACTTACCTTACGGGAATTTTGTGGCCAAAGGGGGAGCTGCTTGAGGCCGCAGAAGACGAGAGTCTGAGCGACGGAGCCGATGCTGCCGAGGAGGGTGCGCGCGATCAGGGCGTACCGGGCTATCGCGCGATGCGTCCGTGCTCAATCGGGATCACGTTTGCTGCCGATGCGAAACGGCAGCTTCATGTTACGCTGGCGGAGACAGCCCGATATAAACCCGAGCAGCGAGGCAAGGTTCGGGACTGGTTACGGCAACCTCTGAATTACAGTTTCACTTTGTCGACGGATGGAGAGTCGCTTGCCTGGCGGATCAATCGGTTTGAAACGCCAGCAGGCTCTGTGGATGATCCCGACGTAACCGTGCATGTGCGCAGGCGCGTGCGGAAGGATCACACGGTCTTCACTTTGACACTGATCAATACTGCAGAAGAAGCACCAGAGGGAACGCCGCGCGATACGTGTTGCCTTTTTCAGGCTGGCCTGTTCGTTGCGTCGAAGGGCAAGAATCTGGCTATTTGTCCGAGAGCGGAACTGCCTCCGGCAGAAGGAGATGACGATGCATTGTCAGCAGCGCTTCTCTACCGGCATGCACGTGAGTATGCCGTTGGCCACGGGATAGCTGCGAGCTGGAGTAAGCCCGAGAATGAACGCGTGAGTAGCGTTGCAACTTCGTGGTTGCCGATAGCAGTCGTGAAGGGCACGAGTGCCGACGGTCATACGATGCTTGCGGAATTTGATCACAAGAACAAGGACGGAGCTTATCCGCGTCTTCTGGATGCGGCCTGGCTCGAGCGGACAGACGATCGACAGAACGTTATTACTGCTCTGGGGGCATTCGTCTCCACCTACGAGCAGTGGATCACTCAGACACTGGTCTCGGCGCTTGGCCCGCTTGAGGGGTCACTCCGTCCAGCGGCGGAACGCAATCTGGAGAACTGCAGGATTGCCGCAGCCCGTATGCGCGCCGGTGTTTCTGCACTGGCTGATCCATCGGATGATACGGCCTGGCGCGCCTTTACACTCGCGAATTCGGCAATGGATCGGCAATCAAGGTTTGCAGTCCGTGCTGACCGCGCCCGGCCTCTGAGATGGCGCCCCTTCCAGCTGGCTTATATCCTTATGGTATTGCCTGGTCTCGTCAAACCTGATGACAAGAACCGTGATACGATGGATCTCCTCTGGTTTCCGACCGGTGGTGGCAAGACGGAAGCCTATCTTGGACTGACTGCCTTCGCGATCCTGCTCAGAAGACTGCGCGAACCGCAGCGCAGCGCATCACACGGCGTGGACGTGCTCATGCGCTACACGCTCCGCCTCCTCACAGTTCAACAATTTCAGCGAGCTGCGTCATTGATATGTGCCTGCGAGATGCTCCGGATAGAGCGGGGCGATCTCGGAGCAAAGCCAATCAGTATCGGGCTTTACGTAGGCGTCGACACGACGCCGAACAAGCTGGCCGCTGCTGCTGAAGCGCTCGCCGGCGAGCACAGCGGGGCGGATGTGCGTTCAACACCGCGTCAGCTCCCGCGCTGTCCCGTCTGCGGCACCGCTCTTCCTGCCACATCGTGGACGATGTCGCCCGGCGATACCCAGGTCCAGCTTCGCTGTGCAGCAGCTGACTGCTCGACTCACGGCATGGTTCTTCCTGTCCTGACAGTGGACGAGCAAATTTATGCCGAGCCGCCCTCACTACTCATAGGTACAATTGACAAGTTTGCGCAGCTGCCAAGACGAACCGATATCAGAAGCCTGTTCGGCCTGGGTGGTGGATTGCCACCCGATCTGATTATTCAGGACGAACTGCATCTCATCTCGGGTCCGCTCGGAACGATCGCGGGTCTGTATGAAACTGCTATCGACATGATCTGTACGCGAGGAAAGCTCCGTCCGAAGGTGATCGGATCGACTGCGACAATCGGTCAGGCGGAGCGGCAGGTCAGGGCACTCTTTGATCGCTCCGTGCTCCAGTTTCCACCGCCGGGTTTCAGCGCAGATGATTCCTTTTTCGCTGTGCGCGACGATGACGGTCCCGATCGGCTGTATGTCGGAATCTCGTCTGCTGGTCGAAGCCCCAAGTTCGCGCTTCAGGCGGTTGCCTCGGCGCTCCTGGAGGCGGCTTCCTTGCTGCGGGCGCGGCCGGACGTATCTCCCGATTCAATAGACCCGTTCTGGACCTGTGTTCTCTACTTCAACAGTCTGCGCGAGCTCGGCGGGGCGCACGTACTGATGCAGGACGACGTTCCCAGACAGATGCAGTTTCTTGCCGGGCGTCTTGCGAAACAACCGCGAGACCTGGCCTACGAACCAGTCGAGTTGAGCAGTAGGGTACAGTCCCGCGATCTGCCGGCCATTCTGGTGGAGCTCGAACAGCGACTTGGTGGTGATCCGAACGATCCGTACGCGCCCGAGCCCAAGGACACGGTTCTTGCGTCGAACATGATCTCGGTCGGCGTCGATATTCCCAGGCTTGGATTGATGGTCGTCAACGGTCAGCCGAAATCCACGGCTGAATACATCCAGTCGAGCAGCCGCATCGGCAGAAACATCGAGGGCCTGGTCGTGACACTGTTCCAGTACGGCCGGCCACGGGACCTTTCGCATTTCGAGCACTTCTGTGGGTATCACTCCGCACTCTACCGGAACGTAGAAGCCACCAGCGTCACTCCGTGGGCACCGCGCGCGCGCGACAAGGCACTGCATGCAGTATTCGCAACGCTGGTGCGTCATCTCCTGGCGGGCATGGAGCCAGACGAGGCCCCGGTTGATTTCCGCGCGGACATGCCAGGCATCAAGGATCTGGTTGATGCTATTCTCGAGCGTTCGCGCTCCTCATCCAATGACATCGAAAGACAAGAGACGGAGGAGCAACTGGACGCAATTCTTCGCCAATGGGCGCTGCGAGCGCAGGATGGGCGGTCCGCTGGCACCAGGTTGCTTTACTGGGAGCGCAAGGCGCCATTCGGCCGTAGCGCCCCGCATCTGATGTTCGCTGCGGAGGAAGGCAACCGTAATACCGCGCTTTCCTGGGCGACGCCAAACTCGATGCGAGAGGTCGAGCCCTCAACTGCGTTTGTCCTCCAGCGGAACGGGAGGACCTGACGATGGTCTCCCGTCCGCGTCGTCCTGCTGCAGGTCCGGGGCAAAACAAGCCAGCTCCCGCGGGCGTGGAGCCGCTGGGTAGTGTACGGCGGTCGCAGCTTGTTTCTACATTCGGCATCGGGGCAATCGTCGATCTCGAAAAGGGATCGTTCATGCCTCTCGGCCAGGAGGATTGGGAAGCTGCAACACGCAGCCCGGCTCTCGCCATTTCGGAGGCACGCCTCGAAGCGCAGCTGGGCGTGAATCATTTCAGACTTCCCCCTGTTGCGGAGCAGATCCCTCTGTCGCGTCGGGTCAATCCCGCGTCGACGGCTCCCGCCATAAGGTTTCCCGAGTGGCATGAGTGCCCGCGTTGTCATCGTATTGGCCAGGAAGGTGAACCGTTCGAGCTGGATGAGGACGGCAGCAGGCTGCGATGTCTCGCTCATGGCACTGGAGTAAAAGCGTACACCACTCCGGTTCGCTTCGTCCTCGCATGTTCCGCGGGTCACATCGAAGATTTTCCCTGGAGCTGGTGGTCTCATCGCCAGCGCCAGCAGGGAATCTGTGCCACGCCGGCGCTTTACCTTAAGTCGCACGGCAAGTCTGCGTCGCTCGGTGATCTCTTCGTCGAATGCAAGGCTTGTAACAGCAGAGAGTCGCTTGGGCAGGCCTTCAGCGCCGGCAGCCTGGGTAACCGCAAGTGTGGTGGTCACAGACCATGGTTGCGCGACCGGGAGGGTGACTGCAGCGCTGCTCCCCGCGTGATCCAGCGCGGTGCCTCTAATGTCCATTTCTCTATAGTGGCGTCCGCCCTGTCAATTCCGCCGGTATCGGACGCCGTGTTTCAGATCATCGACCACCACTGGGACATGCTCGAGGCGCTGCCGGTAGAGGCACTCAAGCCCGTTCTCGCAAGCCTGGCGCAGCGCTACGATACAGACCCTGGACCGCTTGCAGCTGCGATCCGCACCAAACGCGGGTTTGCTTCCGGCCAGGAAGATCTGAGCGATCTTGCCACTCGCGCCGATGAGTATGCGGCCCTTTCGGCTGCGCGCAATGACCCTGTGGTGGCGGGTATCGTTCCGCATTTCCGCAACGAGATCCTTCAGCCGCCGCAATCCTTGCGTCCCTGGTTCGACCTTGTCGGAGCGGTATCCCGCCTTCGCGAGGTCCGGGCTCTTGCCGGCTTTTCGAGGATCGAACCGTACCCGGTGAGTACCGACAAGATCGAGGATGCGATTGCTGCGAAACGGATTGCGCCGATCGCGAGAAGCAAGCGTGCCTGGCTCCCGGCTGCTGAGATCCGGGGTGAGGGCGTTTTTCTTCGCTTTGACCACGAGCGAGTGAATGAGTGGATCGCGAAATCCGGCGGGCTCGCCGAACGGGTAGCAATCATTGACGCCCAGTCGGCAAGACTGGCTGCAGAGCGGGGTTACGAGCGCAGCTATTCCATTACCGCCCGGTTGCTTCTGGTGCACTCCTTTGCGCACGCGCTGATTCGACAAATCACGATCGATTGCGGATATTCGTCGTCGGCACTTCGTGAACGCCTCTATGTCGCCGAACCTTCCGGTTCCGATCGAGCGATGAACGGGGTTCTGATCTACACGGGATCCCCAGACTCCGACGGCAGTCTCGGCGGCCTCGTAAGACTTGCGGATCCAGAGTTGCTGGAGGGTATCGTCATCCGAACAATCCGGAACGCCGGGTGGTGCGGGAGCGATCCTGTCTGTCTGGAAACCGATCCGGCTCAGGCGGGTGATCGCGTCAGTGGAGCTGCATGTCACTGTTGTCTCCTCGTCCCCGAAACTGCATGCGAGAAGTTCAATCGCGAGCTTGATCGCGCAATGCTGGTTGGTGACGCAGACCGCCGGTTTCCTGGCTATTTCGGCATGGAAGGAGAACTAAACTGGCTGTCCTGATTCCAGATGTCCCAAAGGACTGCACTCTCAGCGAACGACTGGTTTACACCCGTCTGGGCTCCGAGCTTCCGGAAGAATGGGTCATATTGCACTCACTTGGCGTGCACGGCCACAGCAAGAAGATCTGGGGCGAAGCGGACATTGTAGTGCTGTCGTCCAGAGGATTCTTTGCGCTGGAGGTAAAAGGAGGCTCGGTCAGTTGCTCTGATGGAATCTGGCATTTTGGTCAACCGGGGCGCGGCGGCTACACGAAAAAGGAAGATCCCTGGACACAGGCCAAGGACACAATGTTTGCGATCAAGGATCGGCTGTACGAGGCTGATCCGGCGTTTGGCAAGCTGTTGTTCGGTTATGGCGTCGTAATGCCAATGGAGACCTTCACTGCAACCGGACCCGAGATTGAGCCGGCCGTGCTGCTGGACAAGCGCGATTTTCGTCAAAGTCTTGCAAGGTACATCGCGCTGCTCGAGCGGCACTGGAGTGTTTCGTGGAAGGCGACGCGGGGATGGTCGGGTGACCCGCCTTCGCCGGCGCTGATCCGAAGGGCGCGTCAGATCCTCCGTCCCGACGTCGAGTCGGCATTTAGCGTTGGCGGCTTTTTGACGGCCGTGGAGTCAAAGCTTCTGCAGCTCACGAATGAGCAAATTCGTGCTTCGAGAAGAATGGCTTCGAACCCGAGGACTATTGTTCGTGGCAAGGCCGGTACCGGAAAGACCGTCATTGCAGTTGAGCGCGCGAGGCTTTTGGCCGGGCAGGGGAAGCGCGTTCTCTTTCTCTGTTTCAATCAACTTTTGGCTTCGCACATAAGGTCCGGGTTGGCGAAGGAACCAAACGCGTCGCTGATTGACGTTCGGCACGTTCATGCGCTCTACGCCGAAGTCATAGGCAAGGCCGGGCTGTCGGGCAGGCTTGCCCAGGTCTCGCCGGATCCGGGTTTCTATGCCCACCAGTTTCCTCAACTGTTTGTGGAAGCCGTGCTGGCGCTTGAGCTTGAGACCTGGGATGCGCTGGTGGTGGATGAAGCTCAGGATCTCCTGACCAGTGACAATCTGGATGCATTCGATCTTATTCTGACGGATGGCCTTGCGCGGGGACATTGGCATTTCTTCCTGGACCCGTTGCAGAATATCTACGACAGCGACGTTCAGAACGAGGCTGCGGCGCGTCTCTCTCCGATCTTTCCAGCATACGATGACCTGTTTGAGAATTGCCGCAATACCAGACAGGTTGCGACCCAGGCGTCCATCATTTCAGGCATAGATTTGGCGTTGCAGGGAGCGCCGGATGGATCGCCCTGTGACAATGTGTATTACGGTTCGCCGGCCGATGCGTTGGCAAAGCTGGACGAGATTGTAAAATCGCTCACTTCGAGGGACGTAGCTCCGGAAAGCATTGCGATACTCTCGACGCGTCGCCGCGAGAATTCGGTTTTAGCCGAACGAACCTCGGTCGGGGGGCATCCTCTCCTGGATGCTTCGGATATCGGCGTTGGGAAGGGAGCAGTACTGTTTTCTACGATGCATGCGTTTAAGGGTCTTGAGCGCGCGGTAGTTATTGCGATCGACATGGAGGAGATCGGTCAGAAGGAAATCTCGATGTTGCATTATGCTGGCCTGTCCCGGGCTTGCGGATTGCTGCGCGTCCTGCTGCCAAAGGGCGCCAAGATATCCTATCAGGAACAAGCCGCCTCATTCGCGCACCGGCAAACGCTCGATCGGGACCTGATGGCTTGATCTAGGCAAAGCGACCGAACTGGCTTCAGGGGCAGCTCCTTCCCGACCACGGTAGGCTGGCCGAGGAGGTGAAGTCATGTACGCAGCTCCAGGTCAGCCCAATTCAGTGCTCCTTGAATGCGCTGTTCGGATCTGCGGGAAATGAGCTCGAAACAGACCGCGATGCGCAGATAGGATTAAGCTACGCGCAATTGTTGCCTTCGCGATCACCGCGAGTACTCCAAGGTTACCTGGTCACTGTTGAACGATTTCTGGACTTGTAGATGACCTTACGAAATCAAAAAGAGCAGGGGTTTGTGCTCTCCTTTGAACCGATTTGATGAACCTGGTATCGACCACCGAGTCGCGGGACAGCATGTTTACCCTCCCGGCCAACGCGTCCTCGTAGAGGGTCGGTGTGCGCTTCTCGGCATAAGATAGCCACTGACTCAGCGTCACCGTGCCGACACCCGCGAGGTCTCGGCGGGCTCGGGCTTTGCCCCTGGCGTCAAGATTCAAGCCTTCTCGCAGAGCGTAGGTCATAAGTCCGTTGTGCAATCCCCTAAGTTCGAGTGCGATGTCGTCTGCCTGGCTCGCTGCCAGGATTTGCATGCCCTTGTCATAGGCGAGTTGCCCAAGGCCCCGGTCACCCATTGGACCCGGCTTAAAACCCGGCGTATCAACACTTGCCGCTGAGTGGCAGGTATCGAGGATCATAACCATCTGTCCCGAATCCACTTCACGCAGCCATTCGCCCAGCTCTTCGCTAGAAATAAAATTTGTCAGGATCCCAGTGGCAACTGAATCGTCCGTTTTCGAGGCCGAGGGGATCAGGTAAAAGGCGCCGGTGTCCTCGGTGTGCCCGTGGCCAGAGAAAAACAAGACGATTAAATCGTCGGGTGTTGCCTTCCTCAGCTTGTCAGCATTGGCTAGATCGTTTAGCGCGGTTCGGTCAGAATTGCCTGCCAGCACGCCAAGCACTGCATGAATATTCGCCTTTGTCGCCTGGTCTACAGGTTTCGCTACTCCTGCTTTTGGAGCCTCTGAGAGCAAAGACAGAGGCACGACCTCATAATCCTTGATCTGGCGGAGCGCTGAAGACACATCCTTGGCGTCCTTCACGGCAAAATCGAGATTGCGATAGGGCTTCTGGTAACTATTGATCCCAATCGTGATCACGAAGGCACGTGGCTTCGCCGGCTCTACGTCGTCGGAGACACTGTAGTTTTCATATGAAGCTGTCTCACTCTTAATCCGGTCTTCGTTAAAGGCGTAAGAAGTGAACTTAATCGGCTTGCCCTTATCTCGTCTTGGTACCTGCACCATGAACCTATGAAGGATCTTGGTTTGCCCATCCTTCATGGGCACTTTCGACGCGGCGCGCCACTTCTCAATGCTCTCCGCACCTCCGATACCTCCACGTGGTTCAGGCCATTCCCCTACAATCTGGCCATTGCGGAACAGTCGAAGATCATACACGTCGGTCTGAGTCTTATGGTTCGTTTGCGCCGGATCTTCTTTGCTGGACACCTCAACGTCAACCATCACCTCATCGGCCGATGCGCCGCGCTGCACGCCAACTATCCTGACTCCAGGTTGAATGCGGTTCAGTTCTGACAATTCGCGAACACGCGAGAACTGTTGATTACATGCACCTGGACGCAATTGCTCCGCCCGATTGCAACTCAACAGACGAGACAGCAGCCGGGGCTCGTAATAGTCTCGCATGAAGATTTCAACCGGAACTATCGACAGTGGATCATCATGCATTGCCCAATGGAGACCGCGTATAGATTCCAGATTGTTGGTATCAAAACGGCCATCTGGAGCAACGACTGCCCAAGTTCCATCCCTGAAATCCACTAGCCTAGCAAGTTCACTTCCGTTTGCGAAATTCCAAATCCGCACTGTGCCATCATCCCCACCGGTAAATAGGAATGTTTCATCACTTGTAGCTCTCACGGAGTTCACACCCGAGCTATGTCCCCTGAAGCTTCTGATCTCCTGACCAGTGCTCAAGTCCCACAGCCCCGCTGTTCCGTCAAAACTAGCGGTCATCAGCAGCGGTCTCTTGGGTGCAAACGACGCCGCGTTAACGGACCACGGAGAGTGTCCTTCGATAATAGGTCCAATTCTCTTGCCCGTTTCTGCATTCCATACACGAATAGTCCCGTCCCACGCTCCCCCCACCACGAATCTTTCGTCGGGAGAATAGGCCGCGGACATCAGCTCAAGAGCGGAACTAACCGAATCTTCCTCGAAAGTTCTTTTGATTGCGCGCGATGCAATATTCCAGATGGTCGCCTTTCCATGACTGATCACTGTCAGCAGGTCCTGACCGCTTTGCGAGAACTTCACTGACTGAACGCCGAACACGGCAGGCCAAGGCTTGTGTTCTAGAGCCGCCTTTTGCTGTCCGCTTTTCAAATCCCACAAACGCACCGTACGATCCTCACTCGCGGTCGCGATGTAATCTCCCTTCGGTGAAAATACGACCGAATTCACCGGCCCAGAGTGACCAGAAAACCGTTTGATCATTTCGTCGCTATCTAAATCCCATAACTGCACAGCCGAATTTTCGCTCGCGGTTGCGACAAATTTGGTCTTCGGATCGAGAGTCACAGATAAGATCCGATCGTTCGGTGCCTTGAACACCCGACGCTTTGTGCCAGCTGCAAGGTCCCACACTGTAGCACCAGTGTCTGTATTCGCCGTCGCCAGCAGTCGGTCGTCTTTTGATAAGTCGATCTGTCGTACCCTCGATGACTTGCCTTCGAAACGTCTGATCATGTCCCCGGATCGCGCATCCCAAAGGATCGCAGCTCCGTCCCCCCCGCCGGTCAGCAGATATTCTCCCGTGGGGGAAAATGCCACGGCTGACACTTCAGAGCCGTGCCTTATTAATAGCTGCCCTCTTAGCTGATGGAGTGGCCGGCTGCTGAGCGTATCCCAAAGGATTGCTGTTCCGTCCCAGCTTGCAGTCGCGATCTGACTACCATCCGGAGAAAATGCCGCTGACCAAATTGTACTGGAATGACCGATGAAGCGACGGATCTCCGCCCCCGTGTTCGCGTCCCGCAACTGGGCGGTCTTGTTACTCGTAGTAAGAATGTATTCGCCGGAAGGGGAAAAAAGGGCGCGTGAAGTTGACTGCGGACCAGGAATAACCAACTCCTCACTCTTGGTAAATCTGTCCAGTATGAAAGTGTGACCGCCACTCGAGACGAGAATTCTTTTTCCGTCGGTAGAGAATCCGACCGAGCTCACCGACTGGGCATAGGGAAGTTGAACAGGATAGGGCATCGACTGCCAAGTCTGTAAATCCCAAAGTTGGACCATGTGATCGTTTAGGGTACCGCTGCCTGTCAACAAGTGAGAGGAATCTGGCGAAAACGCAATTGCTGCGTATGGCAGCGGCAGCCTCATAATCTCGCGTCCGCTCGAGAACTCCCAGATGATTACAGGCCCCCGCGCATCTGAGCACGCAGCTGCCAGAAGCCTGCCATCGCGCGAGATGGCAACATTGGTTATTCCGAAGGGACAACCTAAGAACCGACGCACCTCGCGGCCCGTCGAGACGTTCCAGAGCACTGCTGTGCGATCAAGGCTGCCAGTCAACGCGAACCGACCATCTGGGGAGAATACTGCAGTCTCTATCGGACCGTTGTGACCAATTTCAACGACCAAATCAGGTTTATTATCTGCACGACGGTCCTGCGCGTAGCTGGCATCTCGCCAACACAATATAAGAGAGCTGGCGCTAAAGATGCAGGCCAATGCCGTAGTCAGTCTCCTCCCCATCGCTGAGCTATCGCCCAAAGTTGGTGACGGCGGGAATCGGAAAGGCGGCATATCGTGGGGGTGCTTGACGCCTCCACTTCTCCACCAAAGGAGCGATATGCCGTGTCCAAAGATAACATCATCAAGCTGATTCAGCCAGCAAACGTCGACGATCAACTCACGGAAATCTTGCGTACTGGGGCACGTGTTCTGTTGGCCCAGGCGGTCGAGGCCGAGGTCGCGGACTTTCTCGGCAAGCATGCCGATTTGAAGACCGCGGACGGCCACCAGCGGGTCGTGCGCCACGGTCACCTGCCGGAGCGCGAGGTGATGACCGGTATCGGTCCTGTCGCGATCCGCCAGCCGCGTGTGCGCGATCGCGAGGCGGACGCTACCGCTGCCGACCGCATCCGGTTCTCGCCGTCGATCCTGCCGCCCTACATGCGCCGCTCGAAATCGATCGAGACGCTGCTGCCAATCCTTTACCTGAAGGGTATCTCGACCGGCGACTTCTCCGAGGCGCTGGCGGCGCTGCTCGGCAAGGACGCTGCCGGGTTGTCAGCATCCGCCATCGGTCGCCTGAAGGACGGTTGGCTTGACGAACACACCGCATGGCAGAGGCGCGATCTGTCGGCGAAGCGTTACGTCTACATCTGGGCCGATGGCATCCATCTCCAGGCACGCCTCGAAGACGAAAAGCAGTGCATCCTGGTGCTGATCGGCGCGACGCCGGAAGGCCGCAAGGAACTGGTCGGCTTCACCGATGGCGCCCGCGAGAGCACGCAGGACTGGCGCGATCTGCTGCTCGACCTGAAGCGGCGCGGGCTCGACGTGCCGCCGCGGCTTACCATCGCCGATGGCGCGCTCGGGTTCTGGAAGGCCGCCGGTGAGGTCTGGCCGAAAACGCGCGAGCAGCGCTGCTGGGTGCACAAGACTGCCAACGTGCTCGCCAAGTTGCCGAAGAGCCAGCAGCCGAAGGCCAAACGCGCGTTGCAGGAAATCTGGATGGCCGAAACCAAGGCCGCCGCCGAACTGGCGTTCGACGCCTTCATCGAGAGCTACACGCCGAAATACGAGAAGGCGGCCGACTGCCTGAGCAAGGATCGGGAAACGCTACTGGCGTTCTACGACTTCCCGGCCGAGCACTGGAAACACCTGCGGACGACCAATCCCATTGAAAGCACCTTCGCTACCGTGCGCCACCGCACGATCCGATCGAAGGGATGCCTGTCCAACAGGACGGCGCTCGCGATGGTCTTCAAGCTGCTTGAGGCCGCGCAGAAAAGCTGGCGTCGTCTCGATGGCCACAACCAGTTGCCAAAACTCGTTCTCGGTGTGACATTCAACAACGGGATCGAGGTCATCGCCAAGCCGGCTGATCGTCAGCCCGCAACCGCCGCCGCCTAACCGGCTCGGCCGTCACCAAAATTTGGCGATAGCTCCCATCGCTTAGCTCCTTAGGGTGGCTGGTTCGCGTGCTGACTGGCGATCAGTACCAAAGCTTGTATCCAGATGATACGATCCGTGAGATCCGACGAAGATAGCAGCTATCCCCGATGCTAGTGCCCAGTTATGCAATCGGTAGCCGTGGGAGGTAGAGTCCAAGGTTGTAGCAATCGAAGTGAGTGGTTCAATCTATGGTTCGATTGCACACAGACGTAGCAGGTCGGTCGACGAGCCACTGAACTGATTTCATTGGTGTTCAGGTGACAGGAAGTCCTAACAGGATCTCTTTGGTCCCTGCCATCTGATTGTGGGATCACCACTTCCCGAGCAGCTCGTGTACCAGGCGGTTGTCTGGGCAGGCTCGAATATTGCAAGCCTGAATGCCCCTTTCGACTTCTTTCCTGTGTCAGGAACATCAGGTACTTCCTTTGCCGTTGGTCCCTCCTTGGTACAGTCTCCGTAGGTTGCCGGCACGAGCCGCTTCTCTCCCGTGTTCTGGCTCTTGACGCAGATATCGGCTGCGAAGGCCTGCGACGTCAAATTCGAAGCTATGACTGCGCCGGCTATGAAATAGCTGACAAGATTTCGCATTCTATCCCCCGCTGCCCGGTCGATTGATAACGCTTCGCAGTCGCTCGGTCTGAAATGCCGAGTCGAGCTCTTTTCGCCCGTTGAGTGTATTCGGGCCCATTGTTATGAGAAGGTCATCCGTCTGTGTTCGCGTTGCGCTCAGAAACGGAGATGTGTTGTTGGCTGTCACGTTCACGAGCTTCCAGGTGGGAGTTGCACTTCCGCCTGCGATAACCTGAAACGTTACATGATGCGAAATAGTATCAAACGGGCTGTCCTTTATGTGTTCGGATGCGAGGCCGTGGTCCCATGTCTCAAGGGCCGACTTCAAGGTCTCGTGGATGCCCAGATTGCCGGCAATCGGAGCATGGACGTTTGTTTCGCGGCTGACTTCATCGCAATCAACTTGCCCGGGGGGGCGAATTGATCTGGCATTCAGCAACTCATCAAAGGGCCAGAAATACGTTATCGTCAGCTCACGGGTTGCGTTGGTCTCAAACTGACCGCCAACTGCAAGGGTACGTGTTGCGGCAGCGTTGAAAACCGAAACGCCTGGATTAACATCACCCTTGTCAAGAGCCCGAACAGTCAATGCGACCTTGGCCGCCCACTTTCCGATTGCGTTATGCCTTTTGTCTACGTCGGAATACTCAAGCGCAACAGCGTTGCCGAGCTCACATTTCACATGGGCAGAAATACCCAGGACGAAATCCCTGAAGTCATTCTCCGTTGGCCTTTCGACCTTCATTAGTGGAAGTACGGCGCCGCATCCTGCGAGCTCAATTCCAAGCAAACCGATAGCAAGAATATATAATGGTCGCACAAATGCCCCCCCGGCTCGAAAACTGGACGATACGTCGATTTTTAAAACCGTACTAGTTCAGTTGAAATATTTTTGCCTGGCAACCAGGAGGCGCCTCGAGGTTGCTTTATGGAAGGAGGCCGATTGTCGTCTTGCGGGATGTTGATCCCAGCTAGGAGACGTGCTCCTCGAGTATTTCTCAAGAAAGATCAATGCCTTGGATTGAGGGGAGCCTTGAGGTGGTCAAGCCACTCGGATAGTCGTCGAACAAACCTGTGGTCTTGACGCGACCGGTGGCTTCTTCGCAATCTGGGCGGAAGAGGCAAACCGGTATCGTTTCACTATAGCAATTTAGAAAAGCGAGGGACCAGCGATGACCAACTTCGATCGTCGAACTGCTTTGGGTGCATGTGTGGCGCTTGGCGGGATTGCCTTGGCCTCGACGAGGGCTGCATCGCAATCCGATCCGATCAAGGCCGGTCCGGTAACGATGGAGAAATGGATCGAGCTTGCGGAGAGCGCAAAGTCCATCGATTCGCCCTTGTACATGGGACGTTTCAGGGAGCCCATGTACTTTTTGCTCGAGCCGATATCGTGGACGCCGAGTTTTACAGAAGCACGGAAGCTGAGCAACGTGACTGTTCCAAAGGGATTTGTGACCGATCTGGCGAGCATACCGCCATTTTTCTACTCGTTTTTGAGGCCGGACGGCGAATACGCCTATGCCGCGATCATACACGACTACCTCTACTGGGAGCAGAGCGGCTCGATAGACGCAGCGAACAGTACCCTGAAAGCGGCAATGCAGGATCTAAAGGTCGATCCCTTCAAGGTGGAGGCTATTTATTCTGCGGTTTCGTGGGGAGGACAAAAATATTGGGATCAAAACAAGAAACTGAAAGAGCAGGGGGAACGTCGGTATCTCCAGGAATTCCCGCCCACCGCGGCAGTCAGTTGGGAGGATTGGAAGAAGCGTCAAGGCGTCTTCCGCCCCTGAAATTGCCAATGTTGCGGCGCGCATCCAGCTCTTCAGTCCTTTGGCAATCAAATGGAAGGGTGTAGACATCTCGATCTGCAACTCGATAGCTTTGTGCCCATATTGGCCTCAGGCAATAGAATGTTGGTGATGGCTGGACATCGTATTCTGTGCATTGTTGCGTCAATTTTCGTTCTACTAATTTTGCGACAGGGCGTCGCTGCTGAAGCGCCGCAAACTGCGAGCGGTGAACGTTTTGCCTTGCTTATCGGCGTCGACGACTATGCTCCGTCGCCCGAGAAAAGCGGACGCGTCACGCCGCTAAAGGGACCGGCTAACGATGTCGCCCTTGTGAAGCAGTTGCTTGTATCCCAATACAAGTTTGCCGACGATGCCGCCCACGTCGTGACGCTGATTGGCAAGCAAGCGACGCGGGAGGCGATACTCAAGACGTTCAAATCGCACCTGATCGAGAGAGCGGCAACGCACCCGCAATCCACGATCGTATTTTATTTCAGCGGCCACGGGGCCAAGTTTAGTCCCGGGGATGGCAGTACGCACAGCACGCTTGTCGCTTACGATAGTCGCGCGAGCGGGGGTAAGGATATTGTCGACAATGAGCTGATCGATCTTTTCGATGAGCTGCGCAAGTACACAAGCAACATTACTTTCATTCTGGACAGTTGCCATTCCGGTAGCGCCATCAAGGGCATCGACTCCCCGACGCTGACATCCAGGAGCGCGCCCCCGAACCCGCACCAATTCAGGCCCGGTGACCGCGTAGATGGTCCCGCCCGGAAGTCTGGCGAGGCAACCGGTTCATTCCTGACGCGCAGACAACAGTTCGCATTGCTCTCTGCTTCACATGCCGAAGAGCTGTCTTACGAGGACAGGATCGACACCACTTCGGGGAAAAGGTTCCACGGTTTCTTCACCTTCTATCTCGTGCAGGTTTTAAACAGTCAGCCAGCTGCAACTGTTGAACTGACGATGAGGGATGTAGGTCTTTCGCTTGCAAGGACCTTGCCTTATCAACACCCTCAGGCGGTCGGAAGAATTGAAGGGCGGATCTTCGGTGATGCATCCGATCGCGAAGACCCCTACGTCAAAATCGTTTCTCAACCGGCTAACGGATCTTTTGAGATCGCGACGGGCCGGACGCTCGGCCTGAGTGACGGAGCATTTCTGGCTATCTACGCTCCCACTGCGAAAAGGTTGACGGGAGAAAAAGACAAGATCGCGAATGCACAAATATCAAAACTGGGGGATGTGAGATCCACTGCTACGGTATCAGGCCCGGTGACAAAGCCCTTTGGTCAAGATGCGAAGGTGACCATTGTCGCTCCCTATCTCGGTTCCGAGAAACTTCGCATAAATGTGAGTGAGCTGCCCGGGCAACAGATGACCGGAGATGACGCAGGGCTTCTTCACCAGTTATCCGAGGCGCTGTCCAACGACCAGTGGGTAAGACCAGCCGGTCGCAACGAAACCTGGAATGTCGCTATTCGTCGGGGCTGCGCTGATGATGGGAAGCTGGTTCTGTCGTCGGAACGCAAAAAAGTGACCAAGGATTGTACTGCTGTCTACTATCTCACCGAGAAGGGCGATTCCCCGCTCTTTCAGTTTTTTGTTGCTGCTGCCAGCCAGTCCAGGGTTGCGGATCTTGTTGACCGCATTAAGCGGTTTGCAAGGCAGGAGAATCTTCGTGCCATGGACAACAAGTCCTCACCGTTTCGCGAACAAGTCCAGGTGGGCGTCACAAAGGTGGATCTAGAGGCAGGAAGTGGTCCAGAGCCCGTTATCATCCAGAAGCCAGCCGACGGCGCTGACACGGCAGAGCCCATGCGGATCGACCAGCGCTTCCAGGTTGAGGTCAGGAATAACAGTGATCGCGAACTCTATGCTGCGGTATTTATGCTTGGCAGTAGTGGAAATACCGAGCTTATAACAAGCAATCCGAATGGAGATCTGGTGCATGCGCATAGCAAAATGGTGATGCACTCGCCCAGAAAGATCGGGCCTCCGCTTGGTCGAGAAAGTTACAAGGTAATTGCCACGACAGTTTCCAGCGTGGACTTTCGTCTTCTCGAGCCGATACCCGGCGCCAAAGGAGAGGGCGGCTCGCTCTTTGAGTTCTACCAGAGAAGGGCAATTGGTGGCGCTGCCAAAGACTCGAGTCCCGTCGATCTTGATAGTTGGGCGACCGCAATTGTCGATGTTGTGGTCGTACCTTAGGCATCATGTGCCGGTGCTGACAAACGAGCGGCGGCCGAAGAAGGTGCAACTGCTCTTTTGCGAGTTTGGCTCTCATGACCGGCGAGCTGCAGGTTGGGAAACGAGGCCCCGCTTTCTCGCGCTTGTGAACAAAAAGGCTACGCTTTAGAGGGCGGCTGTCGGTGGGCAAGACGGGTACAAGGTGCAGGGCTCGAGCCTTATGCGCGCGGTATGCAGCGATCTGCACCGGTGTCCTTGTTTTGGTCTCCGCTTGGTTTGCTTCATGCTCTGGTCTTCAACAAGCCAGTGCCGCCGATGACGCCCGGCAGGTCGCGACCGAGCAGGCCTATCCGCTCGTGTCGCGAGAGGGAGCGCGACTTGTAGCGACGGTTGGCCACTTACAGGGCATAACGAGCCTCGTCTGGAGCAGCGACGGCAAGCAATTGCTCAGTGGTAGTGCCGACAATTCGGCGAAGTTATGGGATGTCGCTTCTGGTTCGTTGATCCGGAGCTTTCCCGGATCGAATGATGATGTTCGCGGAATGCGGAACAGCGTCAGCGCTGTGGCGTTTGGCAAGGACGAAACTGAAGTCATCATCGGTGCGTCAAATGGCGCAACTCGATGGGATCTCGGGACGGGAGCTGCCCGGGGTTACCTCGAGACATCGGTAAATCTGGTTACCGCTATAGCGGTTACAAACGGTGCATCAACCGTCGCCGTCGCGGGCAATGGTCCTGCCACCGAAGGCGCGAAGCCATTCGTTCGCTTGCATTCGGATGCCAGACGAAGCGTCAAGCTAACAAGAGAATACTCGGTAGAT
Organism: Bradyrhizobium sp. AZCC 2230; assembly: GCF_036924495.1. Taxonomy (NCBI): domain Bacteria; kingdom Pseudomonadati; phylum Pseudomonadota; class Alphaproteobacteria; order Hyphomicrobiales; family Nitrobacteraceae; genus Bradyrhizobium; species Bradyrhizobium sp. AZCC 2230. The sequence goes on from NZ_JAZHRS010000001.1 coordinate 529,967, forward strand.
GCTCTGGCTTTCAGTCACGATGGCAAATGGCTTGCGACAGGCGGTGCAGACAAGTTGAGCGAGACGCAAGGCGGCGTGCAGGTCGAGAGCGCGGTACATGTCTGGGACGTCCAGTCCGCAGCTGGAGTGGCATCGTGGTCCGGCCCGAAGGATGGCATCAAGTGGGTTCAATTTTCGCCGGCGGGCGACTTACTGTACGCGCTTTCGCTGGGTACGCTGTTCGTTCGTAGCCTGCCGGATGCGAAGGAGGTGCTTAGTCTTGCGGCCTACCACGCGGCATTGTCTCCTGATGGGCGCTGGCTTGCCCTGAATGCGGGTGATGGGAGCGATAGCGCAAACGCGAGCGTGGTGGACATTCGCGATTCCCGATCGGGTAACCTGATTCTTTCTGTCCCGTGGCCGCCTTCCGACGATGAAACGGCTCGAAGCCGGATACTGAGCCTTGCCTTCCGGCCGGACGGCTCATCGCTCGCGATCGGTTTGAGCAATGGCAAGATAGCCGTCTGGGATTTCACCAAAAAGGGCTTCAGCCTCGTCCGTGCCTCACGCGAATGGGGTGCTGCCAAGCCGGTTGCAATTGACGGTGCCGGGAAGAACCTCGTGGTGGCCGGCGATCGTGGCCTGGCGATCTGGAATTTCGACACGGGCGTTCGAAAGGCACTGTCGGTTAGCGCAAAACATGATGTGGATGTTGTCGCGATATCGCGCGACGGAAGCATCATCGCCGCGGGCAGCAAGCAGGGAGGAATCATTGTCTGGGACGCCGCTACGGGAAAGCAGCTTACTGATTTCCTGACAGGTCTTTCAGGCATAACAGCTGTGGGACTTAGTCACGATGGAAAAAAGTTGATTGTGGGGACCTACTCAACAGCTCGCCTTTTGACCGTGAGCGGTAAAATTCTGGCGGACCTCGGGAATCGCTTTCCTATCGTACGCGCAGCAGCGTTCCGTCCTGGAGATACCGAGCTGATCATCGGAGATGAGGCTGGCGAAGTGTCAGTCTTCTCTGGTCCGAAATGGCAAAAAAAGCGCGCGATACCGCCCCCGGGTATCAATGCCACGGTACAGGATGTTGCATTTGATGCCGGCGGTCATCGAATGATTATTGGATACGGAAACGGGTACAACCGTGCTGTGGTTCATGACCTCGACAAAGGAAAAGCGTTTTCGCTGGCTCCTCACAAGGCGTGGATCTGGTCGGTGGCGTTGTCAGCCGATGGATCTCGCGCAATCACGGGAAGTGGCGATGAAACAGCAGCGCTATGGAACGTGAACACAGGTGACCGTATCGCAACGCTTACGCGTCCTGGAGTGGTTCTTGGTGTCGGCTTTGCAATAAACGGGACCGATCTTCTGGCTTATTCGGACAGGACGGTGACCCTGCATCCGTTGTCGTCGCCGGCCGATTTTCTGCAACTCGTTGAACTGGGCGGTGATCGCTGGGCCGTTGCAGCTCAGGACGGACGCTTCGATACAAATGATCTTGATAATGTGCGTGACCTGAACTGGTTCATGCCGGATGATCCTTTGCGACCTCTCGCGCTGGAGGTCTTTATGCGGGATTATCTCGAGCCGGGATTGCTCGCGCGATCTGTCTCTTGCCGGCTGGCGATAGAGCAAGATCCCAAGGCGTGCGACAGCGAATTTCCGGCAGTTGCGCAAATCTCGAAACTGAACCGTGTTTTGCCAAAAGTGAGCATCACCGGTTTCAGGGCGGGCGAGACCATTGATGACGTCGTCGTTACCGTTGCGGTCGAGCAGGGCAGCGATCCGACTCAAAAGAATGGGAAGATCTTTACTGACGCCTACGATCTGCGACTATTTCGGGATAACCAACTGGTCAAGCGGCTCGCACCTGATGTGGCGGCTGACTATCGACGTAATCCGCCATCCTGGCGAGACGCGATGAGGGTCGTCGGCTCGAAATTCGAATTCACGGTTCGCCTTCCAAGGCGGAAGGTGCAGAAGGAAATCCGTTTCGCGGCGTATGCCTTCAACGAAGATCGCGCGAAGAGCGGCACTGCACGCGCTAGCTATAGTGCACCTGCTGATCCTTCTCTGAAAAAACCGAAGGCCTATGTGGTTACGATCGGAATCAGCGACTACGAGGAGACGAGTAGAGATCTGAAATTTGCAGCAAAAGATGCGATTGATACCGCGAAAGCCTTGCAAGCCATTCGCGGTTTCGATGTTGTCAGCGCGTCTCTTATCTCCAAGCGGCCTGTCTTGAATGCTTCCAAGATAAAGCTGAAAGCCGTATTTCGGGCACTTGCCGGAGATGAATCTGCACACTCAATATTGGCAGGCGTACCAGGCTCTGGCCGTCTCACGAAGGCTGCTCCTGAGGATCTGGTCATAATCACCTTTTCCGGGCACGGTTACACTCAGCGCGATGGCACCTTTTATCTGGTTCCCAGCGATGCGCGGGCATCTACGGACGTAACCCCGGGTGTTCTCTCGAGCTTTGTTTCCAGCGAAGAGTTGAGTGAATGGCTGGAGGATGTCGACGCAGGACAGCTCGCTTTGGTGATCGATGCGTGTCACTCGGCCGCCAGTGTCAAGGCAGCGGGCTTCAAGCCGGGCCCTTTGGGCGACCGAGACCTTGGTCAGCTTGCGTACGACAAGGGCATGCGGATTCTCGCGGCAAGCCAGGAGGCGCAGGCAGCGATTGAACTGGGGAAGCTGCAGCAGGGTCTTCTTACATACGCGCTTGTTCAAGAGGGGCTCGGCGCAAACGGTGGTCCGCTCCGGGCCGACGCCGATCACAACTCCGAAGTGACACTGGATGAATGGCTACGATACGGAGAGACCCGGACGCCTCGCCTTTACGATGATGCGCGCGCCGGAAAGATCCCCATCGTCGTTCGTGACTCGACTGTGGATCCTTTCTTTATAACCGCAATGGTTGCCAGCCTTCAGACGCCCGTGCTCTTCGACTACCACAGGGGTGTCGAGCAAGCGATAATCAGGAAACGCTAACGCCGGTCAAAACGCCTGCGAAACCTGCGCTGAGCAGTGGAGATGAGGACTGGACGTCTTCTTTCGGAGCAAACGATGCAGCTGATCAAGCGGATATGTATAGCAGGCATAATCATAGCTGCGAGCCTGACGACGGGGTACGTGCAAGGGGCCGCTGAAACTCCCGAGGTGCGCATAACCACCGGCGTCAAGGGGAATCAAACGGTTCGCGGGATCAGCCTTTCGCGAAGCGGCAACTTTGGGGTTCTGGCGACTTTGGAGCACTTCACCGTCATTCAAATGAAGACCGGGCTGACCGTTGCCGAGATTCCGGCGGACGGGAGCTGGGTTGTCGCTACGGCGATAGACCCGCATGAACGATTTATCGTTTCGGTCGGCTCAACCGGTGCAAAGCTGTGGAGTTTTCCAGACCTGGCTTTTCAGAAGAACCTTGTCGGCAGTGACTTCCAGGACGTCAAGGTGTCTTCGGATGGAGCATATGTTGCTGCCGGAGACTTTGCAGGCAATCTGTATGTCTGGTCCACAGCCGATTGGTCGTTGCACCGAAGCATTAAAACCAAAGGCCCGATTGGTGCTTTGGCCATCTCCGCAAACGGTTCCGTTGTGGTGACCGGTCAGGGGTACAAGGACCAGCGACCGAGAGCAGAGCCGGAGGGAACGACGGAAAACGAGATCGTTGCCTGGAATGTCAGGGACGGTACTCTCCTCTGGAGTGTGGCCGCACATCGAAACGACATAGCCGCGCTCGAGTTTGTAGATTCTGATCGGAAACTTCTGTCGGGGGCGTCCTCAAGCTCTGTCGGTGTCTCTCTTGGCTCAACGTTGCGGCAATGGGATGCTGGCACGGGCAAGCTGATCTCTGATTTCGCGAACTTCCGTCAGGAGGTGACCGACCTCACGGTCGTCGCAAGCGATACCAGGAGGATATATGGTGTTACGCGTGCCGACGCTCAAACGACGCGCATCGTATCAATTCCTCTGGATCGCGAAAGTGTCGACACTGTTTGCCCCGAAAAGTCGGTCGCGATAGACAGGCTTGCGGTCTCCTCTGATGGAGGGATTGCTCTGGGTATCGCTCGATGGGGAGCCAGCTTAGTTACCTGGGACGCCTTTCCGGATTGTCGCAAGGCAAAATCCGTCGGACTGCCGGAGATGACGCAGCAGCCGAGGCGGACCTACGTCGATTCGGAGAAGCTTCTTGTCTTGAGCTACAATGATCGGCTTCTCGGCCTCGATCTGAAAGCCAGCAAGATCAGATTTTCGGTTCCGTTTCCAAATCACGACCTTCGCGATGTTCAGCGAGGTCCGCAGGAGGGCCAGTTGTTGGTCTTGGCCGGGTCTACTCTCGCAATCCATAATTCGGTGTCTGGTGCCCAAGAGGAGAGATTTGGACTTAATCCGTCGCACAGGCAATACGGACGAATATTCCCTATAGACAAGACGAGGGTCGCGATTTCGCTGGAGGACAGCAGCGTACGTTTGCCGGGACACTCAGGCTCGGGCACCGGGCAACTGATCGTTTTCGACATGTCAAGGAGGGCCGAAACAGTCGTCAGTCCGGTGATCCACGACGACGACATTGTTGCTCTGGCAGCTCTGCCCGAGCGCAACTTGTTAATTACCGGATCATGGGATGGGTCCGTCAAAGGTATCGATATAAACACGCTGACCGTCGTGACGACGTACCGGTCCCAAAAAGGACGACAGATCACGAGCGTAGCGCGTTCTCCAACCAAGGAGGAATTTGTTGCAACGTGGATCTATACGCCAGACGGCAGCGGCACTGTTGGCAAATGGAATGTTGGTTCGGAGCGCCCACTATGGACGGCTGGAAAGTTTGAAGGGTTTTATACAGCGGAATACTCGCAGAATGGTTCGCAGATCCTTGTCGGTGGTAAAGAGTTGCTGTTGCTGTCGAGTGCTGATGGATCAACGCACGTACAATACCGCGGCATTCCTCCGGGTCAAAGCATCACATTGGCTTCTTTTGTCGACCCTGGCGCGCTGATCCTGACCGCGACACTCTCTGGCAATATGTTCGTTTGGCCTGCGGACGGAGGTGGGGCGGGTCCTTTGGCTGAGATACTTGTCACTCCAAGCCAGTGGTTCGTTTACTCAGAGAACAGGTTTGACATCAGTTCATTCGACACTCTGGGATCAGTTGGCTGGATTGTCTCGGACGCGCCCCTTCGGCCGCTGGCTCCCGAGATATTCATGAGAGACTACTACCAGCCGCGTCTGTTGTCCCAACTGCTGGCTTGCCGTGAAGCGGAGATGGCCAAATCCGGTTCATGTGCCGAGACGTTCAAGCAGTTGCCGTCTGTCGCAGTGTTGAATCGGGTCCAACCAAATGTTCAAATCACGAATGTCAGGCAAGGAGCGTCTCCGGAACTGGCCCTCGTGGATGTAGAGGTTTCCGGGGCGGAGGATCCGAGCCAGCGTAACGGGAAAACCCGCACAGACGTGTATGACGTTAGGTTATTCCGGCAGGGGCAGTTGGCCGGGCAGTGGCCCGCGTCAGCACAATCAGGTGCTGAAACGGACGACAAGTTGACCTGGCGGAGTAATAGAAAGGTACCAATTCCGGACGGACAACATAGTGCGGTCCACACTTTCGAGGTCAGACTGGCGATAGGTGACGCAGGCAAACCAGTCTCGTTCGCGGCTTACGCGTTCAACGAGGACCGGGTGAAGAGCGAGACGGCGCGTTACGACAAATTTGTAGTGCCGGCAGACAGCTCTGTTCGTCATCCGCGCGCTTTCGTCATTTCAATAGGAGTGAACACTTATCGGACAAAGAACCTCAGCTTTGCGGCAAAAGATGCGGTCGACTTGTCGACTGCGCTGGGCCAACTGAGAGGGTATGAGGTCGTTCCGATTACACTTGTTTCCGACGTTGCGCATGGTGTCGGCAGAGATGCAGTCCCGGCGACAAATTTCGCAACCAAAGAGAATATCCGGGCGGTGCTGGAGGTCCTGGCCGAGGGAGAACGCAAGCAAGGACGATTCCCAAAGGAGATTGGACCAATCGAAAAATTGCGCCAGGCAACGCCCGATGATCTGGTGATTATTTCTTTTTCCGGCCATGGTTACGCTGCCCCGAGTGGCCGCTTCTATCTGCTTCCGTCAGGGACTGACAGTCGGGAGATTAATGCCAACAGTCTCGCCAAAATGATCTCGAGCGAGGAGCTGAGCGGTTGGCTTCGAAAAGTGGATGCTGGCGACATTGTGCTGTTGGTCGACGCGTGCCATTCCGCAGCGAGTGTGGATACGCCTGGTTTCAAGCCGGGTCCCATGGGAGATCCCGGTCTCGGCCAACTCGCTTACGACAAGGGGCTTCGCATTCTGGCGGCCACTCAGGCCGATGATGTGGCCATTGAGAGTGAAAAAGTCGGGCAGGGGCTTCTGACATTTGCCCTCATTCAGGATGGACTGCGATCGAAAGACCTACGCGGAAAATGGAAAGCTGACCTTGACGGAGATGGAACGGTCACCCTTGGAGAATGGCTGAAGTATGGAGAACAGCGCGTGCCTTCGCTTTATGATGAAATCAGAACAGGAAAATTGCAGCTGCGAGACTCATACCCCGATCCGCTATTCAAGCAGAGGGTAGTTCGCCGTGCACAGACTCCCGCGCTGTTTGATTTTCATCGGCGCAGCGCGGAAGTTGCGGTTCAATAGAGCGGCAGCATCAGCGGGCGTAGTTTGAACTGCGATCGCTGATGTCAGTTTTCAAAACCATCCGGCGATTGTTACAGAAGCCGGTGTTTCCAAATCGGGGTTTCCCGGGCGTCAAACCCAGCAACAGCATGCATAGCAGTAGAACATCCCGACGCCCTGAGGGCCCACAGTGAATGAGTATTTCATGCCCGCCGGTACATACATCCAGTCACCCTGGGCCAGTACTTTCCCTTTGTAGCTTATCGAGCCGTTCATGATGACTCTCAGTTGCTGCCCTTCGTCGTGCGAATGCTCTCCGACCTCGGCGTTGGGCGCACCATACGAGAAATAGTTCAGACACCCGTCAGGAAAGAAAAGAGGCAGCTGCCACTTCACAAACCCCTTTGGTATGCCCTTGTCGCCGACAACCAGCTCCTTTTGAAGAGCCTTCATGTTGGAGTCCTGCGAAGTGATGATTGCCGCGAGGTCGACCTTGTGCTTCTTCATAAGCTCGAGCGTCCGCTTCTTACCTTCCGCGAACGATAAGTGCTTGGGATTGAAAGCCATTTATGCTACTCCTCTACAACCAATGAATGAAACAGAGAAATAATACATCTAAATTGCCGTCGCGCAATGGCTGTAAGCGGGAGCTGAAGCGGATGTGCCTCCCTGAGGAAATGTCTGCGTGCCGAAAGGCGATCTGTCGCTTGTTCCTTGCGTTCGCGATGTTCGCCGGAGGCTCAACTGCTACAGCCCAGCCTTTGCAGCCAGCTCAGCGATCAGGCGAAGGCTCCGGTGCGACTCCTACAGAGGCAGCGCTCTATGTCGAAAGTGGAATTCGTCACAGCGCCCGGTCCATCGCGTTTTCCAGAGATGGGCGCCTGGTCGCGGCCGGAAGCCTGGATCGCACGGTCAAGGTCTGGGACCTTAATTCGGGCCGCGAGATCGCGACTCTTGCAAACGGCAGTATGTCAACCTCTTTGGCATTCTTTCCATCAGAACCAATCATCGCGGCGTCGGGCGAAGATGGCTCCGTCCAGTTCTGGGATGTGCGGAGCGGGAAACAGGCCTTCCCGCCGATTGCGTGCTCGAGCCGGCCCTCTCCCACGGTCGGAGTCGATGCTGGGAGCTCGGAGTTTCTTTGCGCTGACTGGGCAACTGCTTCAGTCCGCCGTTGGGACCTGAGGACTTTCCAGGAACTGACACCATCATTCCACATCGACGCGATGTCGCAAACCTCCCGTCTTAGTGTCGACGGCTCGAAGCTGACAATCGATGGACCTCAGGGGAGAATCCAGATCATCGAGGTCCGTAGCGGGAGCATGGTTGGAACGCTTTCGGATGCTGGACCGCATCCACTGGAATCTATTGATTTCGCTCCTCGAAGTGGATTGATCGCTGGCGTCCGCGAGCCTGGGGGTCCGTTGGCTCTTTGGTCCTGGCGCGGCGCTGGTGAAGCACCATATGACCGCACGTTCGAAGCCCCGTCGTTGCATGGAGTCGCGTTCAGTGCAGACGAACAGCTAATTGGCGTTGCGGAAGAAGGAGGGGACATCGTCATTGTCGATCCTCACCGCGAGCAGCCCTTTAAACACCCCGTGCGAAGACTAGGCAGCTATGCCAACCGCGTTGAAGGTGCTGGAGTTGTGGCTGACTCAAGCATCCTGGCCGTGCACGTCTGGTACGATGGCCATATGGCTTTCGACCTGAAGCGCGGCGGGATCCTCGGTGAGGATGCCCCACGCATTGGGTACAACAACAACGCCGATTTCAGCGACACGGGCGCGCTGCAAGGGCGGCCTTTCAGGATCTCAAAGAGTGAGGACCGGATCACGTTACAGGGCAGCAACGGGCAGCCGATAGGTACGCTGGTCGTATTGGACAAGATCGGATCGTGGGTGGCCGTGGATCCGAAGGGCCGGTTCGACACAAATATGGATCTTAGCGATGTAAAGGGCGTCCATTGGGTTGCCGGTGGCAACCTTATGGAGCCTCTGCCCCTTGAAATCCTCATGCGCGACTACTACCAGCCGCGGCTCCTTCCTCGACTCCTGACCGGAGCATCGTTGTCCGATCTGCCGTCGCTGACGTCGCTGAACAGGGTTCTGCCCAACGTTGAGATTTCGTCCTCAGTTCTGGTCGGGGGCGATATGGCCACTGTTCGCGTCAAGATGGCGAAGGGCGGCGATCCAACGCAAAACAACAACAGGACACATACGGATGTATACGATTTGCGCCTGTTTCGTGACGGCGAGCTGGTAGGGCAGTGGCCGGAAGCCAGGGAAGGGAGCGACGAGAAAGGAGCCTGGCGGCTGAGAACGCACGTAGAGCCCGACGCGGGATCACAGACCAAGATGCACGATTTCCTTGTCAAGCTGCCGACCGGAGGAAAAGAGAGCGTCACCTTCACCGCTTACGCGTTTAATGAGGATCGGGTGAAGAGCGCGACGGCATCGCTCGTGTTTGCACTTCCGCATGATGTGGCTCCGCGGGAGCGAAGGGCCTACGTGATAGCGATTGGGGCCAACAGTTACGACGCTGAGGCACGCCAGTTGCGATTCGCGGTGCGGGACGCGAAGGCGATGCGCGAGAGTCTGTCCAAGCTGGACGGCTACAAAGTCGTTCCGGTGACGCTCACTTCGGAGGGACGGGATCCAACCCGCTGGTTTGCGACAAAGGCCAACATCCGGGCTGTTCTTTCCGGGTTGGCCGGGAAGCCAATACCCAAAGGCGCTCTGGTGGGCGTAGAGGGAGCCGACAGGCTTGCGCGAGTCACTCCAGATGATCTGGTGATCATCACCTTCTCAGGTCATGGCTATACGTCGAAGGATGGGGGGTTTTACTTGTTACCCGCCGATTCCGGGGAGGCGATTGACCCAGCCGTCAGACCAAACGTGCTATCCAGGTTCATCTCGAGCGAAGAGCTAAGCAGCTGGCTTCGGCCGATCGACGCCGGGCAGATGGCAATGATCATCGACGCCTGCCATTCGGCAGCGAGCGTTGATCAGCCGGGTTTCAAACCCGGGCCAATGGGGGATCGGGGGCTCGGTCAACTCGCTTACGACAAGGCCATGCGCATCCTCGCCGCCAGCCAGGCTGATGACGTTGCCCTGGAGAGTGAGAAACTGAATCAAGGGCTGCTTACCTACGCACTGGTGCATGACGGCCTGGCACTCGGGCCGGACGGAAGATACGTCGCCGACGCCAACCATGACGGCAAACTCACACTTGCCGAGTGGCTTCGTTACGGTGAACAGCACACTCCGGCCTTGTTCGAGGACATCAGGACAGGGCGGAAGGATGCCGTCTATGTGGGTCGCGACTCCGTCGTGGTGCCAGGCTTCGGAGTCAAAGTCGCAGTTCATGCACAAACGCCAAGTCTCTTTGACTTCGCCCGGCAGGACCTGGTGACCCTCCGATAAGGCGGCAAATTAAGCAGAACAAGCAAGAGCTCTCTGATGGCTCAGGGGTGTGATCCAAGCGCAAAACGAGAAGTACACTCCGTCCGGCCTAGGCATTTTTCGGTGTAACAGATTTGGCAAAGTGCTTGAAGCAAAACAATCAGAGTACTGTAGAGACGGAATTTACGTTGCAATTGATGAGTTGATCAAATCGCGACAGACGCCCATTTCAGGTAGGGACATTCATTATGAAGGAAGCGCGCGGTGGGTTTTCGTCGGTTTTACGCAGGATGGGTAGCGGATTGATCTCCCTGTCAAGAGATTGTCGCGCCGACGGCAAAATGAGTTATCGACAACTCATGCCGCCGCCTTTCAAAATTGTGCTTCTCGCACACCTAATTGGTGTGTTCGGCTTCTCGACGCCGGCATCGACGAAAGGCCTGAATTCGAATGATTTGGGGAGAGCAACTTACGAGGCGTGGACAAAAATCGTTCGCGACGAGGGAAAGCAAGAACTGCTTTCCCACCCGAGAAACAATGTTGTGGCAGCGTGCATTGACTGGGATCGCATCGACGTCGAACGCGGGAAGGCTAGTATCCCTGTTCTCCAATGGTGGTTGAGATCGGAGTATGACAACCCCATATCGGAGGAACGCGCGGAGGTTCTTCGTAGTTGCGAGTCATGGAAGACCTCTCAGAAAGAAAAAATTTCCAAGCGCGCGCCAATCGATCCGAGGCTATGCGATTGCACGGTTATTGCCGAAGGTCTGAACCCGCTGAGCATTTCTCTGGGGAAGGAGCCTCTGGTCGGCGATAATGCAGACATATCAAATCAAGATCCAGTATCGTCCGCCGAAGTTCGAGCGAACCTGGTATTGCAAAGTTCTCACGCGAAGGAAATCCGCGACGCCTATCTTCTTCATGCGTCCTCCGAGCATCCAGTGGTCATTACACGAAGTGAAGACAGCATCATCACGTGGGATCTTTCGGCTGCAAGGGAGCTGAAGAGAATTCCGACTCCGAGTCCTGTCGAGAAGATAGGCCTGTCAACAGCAGCCGATCAAATTGTGACCGTAAACCGCGCTGGCGAAGCCTCCCTTGTCGATCTGGCGACTGGATCAATTGTGAGGTCGTTTCCAAAGGGGGGCGACGCCATCGGCTACTCTCGCGACGGAAGGCTCGTTTTTGTCGGCGGCAAAGGTGTGGGTGAATCCAGGCTATACCACCCCTCGCGCAAAGAGGCGATTTGGAATCTCGATATTCTCGGACGAGTTACGAGCGCGATGTTTAGCGGACCTCATAACTTAATCACCGTTGAAGACCTGGAACAAATCACAGCGTTTGACACAACAACCCAGACTATCCTCTGGAAGCACTCATATCCTCGCGCAGCAAATATCGTCGCTTCACCTTACGATGAAAGGGTGCTCGTCTACGGAAATCAAGCCGGCTATTCATTTACACTAGATGGCAAACCTGCGCCGAATCCGGGAGATCCGGGTTATTCGGACGGCTTCTTAAAGATCATTGATAGCACTGGTGACGAAAGCTTCGGGCTCGCTCTTCCCACGAGAATAGATGGCGCCGCCTTTTTAGCAGATGGCAAACGAGTTCTCATTTTTTCCCCTCGGCCAGAGGTCTGGGACGTCGGTCTATCGAAAGTAGTTGGGCGGTTTGAGGGAAATTCTGTCTCCGGCACGATACCTTCGGCAAAAGTCCCCCAAGCGTGGACGCTATCAGAGGACGGTGGACGCTTGTATACGGCCGAGGAAGAAGGGGTCGTCTGCGAGTGGGATACTTCTAGCGGAAGCTTGCTGCGGGTAATGCGAAGTGTATCCGGAATACAGACAATACAGAAGCTCATTCTGTTCAACGCCGATCGAGACCTTTTTGCTCTGGCAAAAAAGGGGGGCGACGAAATCGTTGGTGAAGTATGGAGATCATCGAGCAGCGCCGCAACAATCTCAATTTCCCGCGATACAAGTCTGGCGCATCTAGATGGCATATCGATCGCGAATAGTGGACGTATCTTGGTCGGCGCAGACGGAAAGTTGGCGGAGTATAATTTGAGTCAGTCGCTGCAGTCGTTAGTTGTCGGATTCGATGGCTCGCTTCAAACAACTGGTTCTTCTGCACAAGTCGCGGTCGATGCGAGCGGGCAACCTTGGGATTTTACGGGTCTTCCGCGGATGATTCCCGTTTCACATCCGTCTCAACCGAGGCGATGTTCTTTGGCGCGAAGATCAAGGTCGTTAGCTTGTTTCTACGCGGACGGTTCCGTACTCTTGTGGACGATCGGTCCACATAGTGTGTCGCGCTCGCTGACCAATGGCGCGATATCTGATCAGGTAAAATCGCACAACTTTAGGTCATCGGACGATTTTTGGGAACGTGGCGAAATCGCAATTTCAGATGGAGGTGAGGTTGTAGCCGTTGGCATCGGAGGCAGGGTAGATGTCTGGAATCAGGACGGGAGCTTGATCCGAACTATTCAGTCGCTTGATCGCTCACATGCCGTCGTGCCCTTGGCAATCTCTCCTGATAGGTCGAAGATCTTGCTAGGAGGTCAGGGTGGCAGCGCGAGTGCCTATGAGATTGCCTCAGGTACATTGTTAGGGTCCTGTGATCTCCGGTTTGCAAGCAACATTTTTTCCTGGGACGGGGACGGCGTAAGATTTGGGAGATTTGTCGGTAAGGACCGGGTTTTTGCGCTAAGCGAAAACGAACAAGCCGCCGTGTGCGAGCTTGATGGCAGGCGCGCATTCTCGCCAACCCACGAGGTCAGCGAAGCGACCATGGCCGACAATTCCGGTACTCAAAATGGCGAGCCAGTGAGTGGTGTACTCACTCTCTATACTGGCAGGATCCTGAGCTTCGCCGATAGCAGTGATGGTAATGTGATTTATACCGGCGGCGCTGACGGAAAAATCAATGCGTGGGATAGCATCACCGGCAACAGAATTGCACAATACTCTCATAACAGCGCGGTAAGCGCGTTGGCAGTGTCCAGCGATGGCAGGTTGATCGTGAGTGCAGGAGCAGATGGATCGCTGCATCTTTGGGCGGGCGGTAAAGAGGGGCATGTAGACATTGGGTCTCTTGCTCTCTTTCACGAAGCGCGTTGGGCTGCTGTAACGGCAGATGGTCGCTTCGATACCAATGAAATTGCAAACATCAATAGCTTGGGGTGGGTTGTCTCTGACAGTCCGTGGTCATCGCTTCGTCCTGAGATATTCATGAGGGACTATTACGAACCGCGGCTTTTGCCGCGACTGCTGGCGTGTAACGAGGCGGAGAGAACGGGTTCTGCTGACGCGTGCACGAAGGCGTTTAAGCCAGTGCGATCGCTTGCGGAGCTGAATCGTATCCAGCCAAATGTGAGGATTTCCAGTGTCCAGCGTGGTGCGTCGACGGACGAGGTCCTGGTCCATGTGGAGGTGGAAGGCAACGAAGACCTGACGCAGAGGAACGGCAAGACGCGTACCGGAGTGTATGACTTTCGGCTCTTTCGGGACGGTGAACTTGTGGGACAGTGGCCGGAAGCTCAGGATGGCAGCGATGAGATCCAGACTTGGCGTCAGAGGACGCTTCTGGAGCCAGGAGCTGGGGCGAAGGTTGTATCTCACGGCTTCGCAGTCAAGCTGCCGACCAGAGCACATAAGGAAAGCATCCTCTTCACGGCCTATGCGTTCAATGAGGACCGGGTGAAGAGTGCAACGGCATCGCTTCAGTACGTGCTTCCGCGCGACCTCGCGCCGCGGGAGGCAAGGGCCTACGTGGTGACGGTTGGGGCCAACAGCTATGACGCCAAGGAACGCCAGCTGCGCTTCGCCGTGCGCGACGCCGAGGCCATGAGGGAGAGCCTGTCCAGGCTGGGCGGCTACAAGGTCGTGCCGATAAGCCTCACCTCGGACGGAGAGGATCGAACCAAGTGGGACGCGACAAAGGCCAACATCCGAGCGGTCCTTTCGAGGTTGGCCGGGCAGTCGACGCCTTCGGGATCGCTGGCAGGGGTGAAGGGTGTCGATCAGCTTGCACGGGCCACACCCGACGACGTAGTGATCGTTACCTTTTCTGGTCATGGCTACACGGCGAAGGACGGGGCGTTCTACCTGCTGCCCTCCGATTCGGGGAAAGATCTGGATCCGGCCACCAAACCTGAGGTGCTCACCCAATTCATCTCGGGCGAAGAGCTCAGCGAATGGCTTCGTCCGATAGATGCTGGCCAGATGGCAATGATCATTGACGCCTGCCATTCGGCAGCGAGCGTCGATCAACCCGGCTTCAAGCCCGGACCAATGGGAGACCGGGGTCTCGGCCAACTCGCCTACGACAAGGCGATGCGCATCCTGGCCGCAAGCCAGGCCGACGACGTGGCGCTGGAGAGCAATAAATTAAAGCAGGGCCTGCTGACCTACGCCTTAGTACACGACGGGCTGGCTTTAGGCCCCTACGGCAAGCGCGCAGCTGACGCCAACCACGACGGGAAAACTCACGATCGCTGAATGGCTCAGATATGGCGAGCAGCACACTCCGAGCCTGTTCGAGGATATCAGGGCCGGTCGCAAAGACGCTTCCTATGTCGGACGTGACTCAGTCGTAGAGCCGGGCTTCCGGCAGAAGGTCGCGGATCACGCTCAGACCCCAGCCCTCTTCGACTTCGCTCGTGAGGACCCAGTCGCCTTTCAACCCTAACTCACTCGTTTCTTAAGCGGGAGGGGCGATACTCGTCACGGCGATATCGACTGGATGATTCCGATAGTTGGTGAATTCACAGAAAAATTTCCGTGGCAATTTCCATATTGAAATCAAGAGCGTAGCTTTTTGACGGCCCTGTCGACGGAGGATCATCGGCCACACGAAGAAAATCGGAAGAATTTCAATACGCTAGTGCGATTTGAATAATCGAGTGGGAGTAGGGCGTTCGGCGGTTATCGGCTAGATTGGCGTAGACTAATTCGCTTGGATCCGTGTTGCATGATCAACTAACTCCGTCGAAGCGTATGTCCAACCCACGCTTGTCCGTCGGAGTAGTGCAGCGTACCAGAGCGTGCGAAAAGGCGAGAGGGGCTATTTGCCAGGTCCGGGTCCGAGCGCCCGCGCGCTAGTCCGGCCGGACCATTTCGAACATGGTCTCTGCTGTCATCTCGAAATAGTCGCCGCGTCGGCCGGCGCGCGCGATCGGGCGTGCGAGCTCCGTGAGGTAGACGCCGTCCCTGATGAAAGCCTTGTCGATATGGACGGCGACGACTTCGCCGAGCGTCAGCCAGGCCGCCGCGGGTTCACCCGTCGTGCCCTTGAGCTGGATGATGTCCGTCACCTTGCACTCGAACGACACCGGGCTTTCCGCCACGCGCGGCACGCCGACGAACCGGCTCGGCGCTCGCGTCAGTCCGGCAATCGCGAACTCATCGACTTCGCGACCGACATGGAGGGCGGTCGTGTTCATCTGCCGCGCCAGATCGATGGTCGTAAGCGCTCAGCCGGGACCCTATTGAGGCAGGCTTGACGTTTTGCGGAATCGCCACGGCATGAGGTCTTCGATTCTGCTATGGGGATGGCCGTCGATGATCGCCTCGAGTGTTTCGGCGATGTAGGCAGCCGGGTTGACGTCGTTGAGCTTGCAGGTGGCAACGATCGACGCCAGCAAGGCCCAATTTTCAGCCCCAATTTCATGGCCCGCGAAGAGCGCATTTTTTCTGGTCAGGCAGACTGGCCGGATGGCGTTCTCGACAGGGTTCGTGTCGAGCTCGAGGCGCCCGTCTTCGAGGAAGCGGGTCAGCCCTTGCCAGTGATTGAGCGCGTAGCGGATGTCCTCGGCGAGCGTCGAACCGCTGGAGATCATAGAAAGCTGTTTCTCAAACCACGGCTTTAAAGCAGCGATGAGGGGCGACGAATGCTCCTTGCGGGCGGCCAGCCGCGTGTCCGGCGATGCACCGCGTACCATGGCTTCAATGGCGTAAAGCTGCGCGATGTGCCGAACGGCGGCCTCGGCGATCGGCGATTTGCTGTTACGGGCCAATTTAACGAAGCGCCGGCGCAAATGGCTCCAGCAATGCACGAGCGTCCATGGCCCTTGCGGTCGAGCGACTTCGGTCAGCCGGTCATAACCGTCATAGGCATCGCATTGCAGGAAGCGTCCGCCAAAGCCGTCCAGGAACTGCTCCGCGAAGGCACCGCTGCGACCGGGGGCATATCGGAACAGCACGATCGGCGGACTTGGGCCGCTGTGGCCGCGGTCGTCGGAGACGATCGCCCAGAAGTAGCCCTTCTTCGTTTGGCCTCGCCCGGGATCGAGCACCGGCGCCGTGGTTTCGTCCATGAACAGACGATCCGCCATGGCCAGGCGGCGGCGCATGTGGTCCGCGATGGGCTGAAGATGGAAGCAGGCGCGGCCGGACCAGTTGCCCAGTGTTGCCCGATCAAGCCGGATCCCCTGGCGCGCATAGATCTCGGCCTGACGGTAAAACGGCGTATGGTCGCCAAACTTGGAGACGATCACGTGCGCAATGGCCGCTTCGGTCGGCAGCCCGCTGGGCACGACGTGCTCCGGTGCGTGCGCCTGCACGACAGGGCCCGAGCAGCGGCGACAGATGTATTTCGGGCGGCGCGTGACCAACACCCGCCATTGCGCCGGGATCACGTCGAGGCGTTTGCTGACGTCCTCGCCGATCTTCGTCATGGCGCCGCAACCGCACGGACAGAGCGTGCTCGCAGGCTCGATGATCCGTTCCACCCGCGGCAAATGGGCAGGCAAGCAGCCGCGATTGCGATGAGAACCTTGATCCGGCACGCTCCGCGATCGGCCCTTGATCACAGCCTCGGCTCTCTCCTGCGCGGCGTCCAGGATGCCTTGCGCGATCTCTACGTCTTCCAGCGGTAAGTGATACTGATCTGGCCGCAGCTTCTCGGACTTCGCGCCGAACTTCTCGCGTCGCAATTCGCCGAGGATGACCTCCAGCCGACGCCGCGCTTCCTCCGACGCCGCCAGCGCCCCCTGATGCTCGCTCAACGCCGCCTGCGTTTGCGCCAAAAGCGCTTTGAGTTGTTCATTTTCGTCGCGCAGCGCCGCGATGCTCATGCGCTATTTCGAGCACATCGCCGCCGCACGTGCCACATTCAAAATAGCTGCCGAGTCATTCTGCCGCAGCTATCCAGCCGCCTGGGGACGTCGCGCTTCTTCCGGGCGGACCAACCTCCAATCCAGCCCCTCGAACAGGGCTGCGAACATCGCCGGCGATATGCGCATCACGCCGTCTGCAATCGTTGGCCAAACGAACCTGCAACCTTCGAGACGCTTGTGCACTAACACCAGGCCCGTTCGATCCCAGACCAAAATCTTGATCCGGTCCGCTCGTTTCGATCGGAACACGAAGGCTGCGCCGCTGAACGGGTCGAGACGAAGCATCTCCTGCACCTTCGCCGCAAGCCCATCGTGGCCACAGCGGAAGTCGATCGGCCGCGTCGCGATGTAAATCTTCAGATCGGCACCGGCCGCGATCATCGTGACGCTCGCACTGCGCGGATCACCCGGGACAGCTGCTCGCCATCTATGGCTGTGTCCGTCCGCAGCACGACATCACCGATCGAGATCTCAAGCTTGATCGCCGGAACGTGACGCTCCTTCAACGCGCTTTCCACGACCAGCGGTGCGAATGTCGACTGCGATACCTCGCACGGCGCCAACATGCCTCGCTGTCGAAAGCGTCGTCGCCAATCGTAAATCTGCCAGCGCGTCGCTCCGTGCTTGCGCGCCACCTCGGACACCTGGGCGCCGGGTAGCAGACTCTCGGCGACGATCCGGGCTCTCTCAGCTTCCGAACGCACGCGGCGCCCCGATGGCCCTTCAAGAACCTCCAGCCGGCTCACCGCCCCCGCCGATGAGCCGTCCAAATGGACGTCCTTTTTGCTGTCCAATCCCATCCCAAACCTCCGTCCAAGCCGGAGGCTTCTTCGCACAGCTATCCCGATCCCGAAGCAAGGGTTCCGGCTAAGCGCTTACCGATGGTCGCGAGATTCCAGCAGAACTCGCGGGTGTCCTGGACGTTCGCAACCGTGTCCTTCCAGCCGGTCGAGGAGAAGCCGACCAGCGCCGGCGTGTAGCAAAAGGCGTTGAAGAAGCTGTACGGCGCGAGGTTGACGTTCCCCTTCGCATCGCGCGAGGAAATCCAGCCGATCGGCCGCGGCGCCACGATGGCATTGAAGGGATCGTGCTTCAGCCCGTGCCCCTTCGCCGGCTCGTAGAAGTGGATATCCTGCGACGTAGCGCGGGTTGGCGTCGGCTCCATGGTTCACATGTTCTGCCAGAATTGATCGTAACTGGGCTTGCGCCGCTCATCGAAGGATCGCAGTCCCTCGCGCCATTCGGCCGCCGGAACATCCTCGGGCGACGACAGCACGCGTGCCCAATCCGTCGCGCCGTGACGGGCGAGGTTGCGCTTTGCGGCAGCGATGGCGCCCGGTGGCGCCGACTGCACGATGCCGAGCGCGAGATCGATCGCGCTGGACAGGACGTCAGCCGTGGGGACCACGCGATTGGCCAATCCCCAGTCGACGGCCTCGGCTGCGCTCAGCCGGCGGCGGGTCAATATCAGCTCGGCCGCACGTCGCGTGCCCACCACATGGTGCAGGCGCGCCAGCGCGGTGTTGGGGATGACGCCATGCCCCAATTCCGGGAGAGCGACATAGCTCTCCGTTCCCATCACGACCAGATCGCAGGAGAGCGTCAGCTCAAATCCGCCGCCGAGAGCCCCGCCTCGGACCGCCGCGATGGTCGGGCGCGTATCCTCGGCCAGGGCCCGAAACAACAGAGCGGGATCCGTCGGATCGGACGTGCCGCTCATCCAACCGGTCTTCAAATCGTCGATGTTGGCGCCCGCGCAGAACACCGGACCATTCGCCGCGATCACGATGGCCCGTGCCTTCTCGGCGTGCGACCGCTCGATCAGCTCGAACAGCATCGATACCGAGGCCCTGGAGAGGGCATTACGGTGAGAACGGCGATGTCGCCGCTACGGCTGTAAAGCACCGGCATGGTCAGCCTCCCGCCGAACTGGAAGGCTTGCCGAGCAGGTGCCGCCGGATGTCGTCCGGAACGGCATATGGCTTGCCCGCCTGGAGCAGCACGCAGGACGCGGTGGCGGACGCGACGCACGTCCCGGCGCGGAAGACGCCTTGCAGGACCTCGAAGGACGAGCGGCCGATATAAGTGACCGTCGAGCCGATATTGATCTCGCCCGGATAGAAGATCTCGGCATGGAATTCGATGGTCAGCCGCCCGACCACGACGTTGAGCCCATCCATCAGGCGGCTGATCGTGGGATCCGCAAACAGATCCATGCGGCCGCCTTCGAGGAAGCTGGCGATCGCAGCATTGTTGACGTGTCGGAACTGATCCGTATCTGCGTTGCGCAGCTTCTCCAGACTCCAGAACCGGAAGTGCTCCGGCGTCAGCCGTGGTGTCGAAGGGGTGCGCGAAACCGGAGCCTCGTTCATTCGACGCTCCTTCACTCGCGTGGGCGGGAGTGCTCGGTGGCCTCGTGCTCGATCCGGTAATAGATCTCCTCGGCCATCGGCTGACGCATTTCCTCGATGATGTGCCCGACGAGCCCGACCGCGCGAGCCGCCACGGCGAGGCCGCGGCACATCTTCCAGGACAGCTTGAACTCCGAGGCAATCGCTGCCATCGCACCGGTGACGTTGAGGGGGAGCGGCCGGCCGTATTGCTTGCTCGCTTCCGCGCCGATGTTCTCCATCAGCTCGACGTAGCGACCGGCAAAGCCGGTTTCGTGCGCGACCTTGAACAGGGCCGGTGTGCGCGGATCGATCGGCTTGTGGAAGGGATGGCCGACGCCCGGAATGATCTCACGCCGGTTCTTGTGAGCGGTGACGATGTCGGTCGCCAGCTGCTTCAGGTCGACGGACGCCTGCGGGTCGGGCAAGGCCTCCTGGAGCATCTTCGCGGCATTGTCCAGCGAACCAACGAACACCGAGCCGAGTCCCAGCAGTCCCGCGGCGACCGAAGCCTGCACGGCCTCCGGCGCGCCGCAATAGGTCATGCGCGTGGCGAGCGACGAGGGCGTGATGCCATGCTCCACCAGGATCACCATCATGGCGTTGAACATGCGCGCCTCGTTCGCGCTTGGAAGGCGCGCGAAAATCTCGAGGAATGCCATCTGTCCGAAATCGACGACGCCGACGATCTCGGTGCAGAGGTCGAGCCCGTGGACCTTGATTTGCGTCGGGGTCGCCCAAGCGATGTCGGATTTGATCTCTTGCCGTTTCATGTCAACCTCGTCAAGTGATGGGAGCGGAGCTGAGGAACTGGGAGGCGTGCTCCCTCAGGGCCGCCTTGCGAATCTTGATCCCGTTCGGACCGTCGATGACCGGAAACGCCTCGATCTGGACGATGCGGCGCGGGACCTTGTAGTTGGCGATGCCTTCGCGGCAGTAGGCGAGCAGCTCGATCTCGGCGAGCTGGCGATCGGCGCGAACAAAGGCCACAGCAACGTCGCCTTCGCCCTCGAGGCGGACGCCAACAACCTGAGCAGCCGAGATGTCCGGATGCCGGCAGAGAAATGTCTCGATCTCGCTGGGGTCGACCAGATAGCCGCGCAGGCGCAGGCCGTCGCCGATGCGTGACAGGAAAACGAAAGCGTCCTGGTCCGCATAGGCGAAATCGCCGGTTCGATACCAGCCGTCGGAGGTAAACGACCGCGCCGTCGCGGCCTCGTTGTCCAGATATCCAAGCATCACATTGTAGCCCCGGATCTGCAATTCACCGGTCGCGCCGGGCGCCACTGGCGTTGCGCTGTCGAGCTCGACGATGCGAAACGCCATCTCGCCGGACAGCAGCCGACCGCCGGGCAATGATCTGGCCTCGATCGGTTCGGAGGGCGAGCGCGCCGCCATCAGGGCAAAACCTTCGGACGAGCCGTACACGCTCACTAGGCGCAGTCCCCATCGATCTTCGGCCGTCCTCATCACCCGATCGGTCAGGCCCGCGAAATCGGCAAAACCTCCGGCGCGCAGCGTCGAGAGTTTCGCCGCAGGCACGTTGAATACGGCATCGAGCAGCCCGTCGGAGCCAAACACATGAGTCGCCGCGTGCCGCTCGACCGCCGCTGCGGCTTCGCCGGCCTTGAAGACTGGCAAGAGAATGCAGGCCCCGCCGCCCGCCAGCGTCGCGATGGCCTGGACAAATCCCAGGACGCCGTAGAGGGGCAATGCACACAGCGTCTTGTCACCGGGATGGATGTCGAACGCCGAAGCGACGATGTTGCCGTGCGTACGGCAGCTGTGCTGGTCGTGAACGGCGAGCTTCGGCGCGCCGGTCGTTCCGGATGTGCTGAACGTGCACAACAGATCCTGTGGCCGGCCAACGGCTTCAACGTGACCATCGGCACCAGCGTGGAAACAGGTCGGGTCGGCGATCTCGATGACGTGCGCAAGCGTGGACACCTCGCTCTGGATGTCGCGCACGATCTGCGCGAAGGCCACATCGAGGAAGTTGGTTGCTGCCACGACGGCCTTGGCGCGGGACAGCGTGATGACATGAAGCGCTTCGGCGCGCCGGTATCGCGTGCTGATCGGAACGACCAAAATCCCCCGATGCGCGGCGGCAAACAGGAATTGCAGCCAGGTCGGGCCATCCGGGAGCCAGAGCGCGATCACGTCCCCGCGCGTCAACCCGAGGCTCTTCAGAAAAGCTGCGGCGCGGTTCGAGGCCTGGGCCAGATGCCTGCGCGTAGCGACATAATCGCCCATATAGATCGCCGGCGCGTCGGCATGGTTATCGAGCAGCCCGAAAAAGGGGCTTGGCGCTCCACTCATTGTGATCCCCTGAGTCAGTTGGAAAGAGCCTGGCGAGCGATTTGAATCCGCTGCATCTCGGATGTGCCTTCGCCCAGTCGGAACGCGCGGGCATCGCGATAGAAACGCTCGATGGGGAGCTCGCACATGTAGCCCATCCCGCCGAAGATCTGGAGGCAGCGATCGACCACGCGGCATCCCATCTCGCTGGCGTACAGCTTGGCTCTGGACACCGCGATCCGCGAGGTCGGATCTTCCTGGTCGCACAACGCGGCAGCGCGATAGATCAGCGCCCGCGTCGCTTCGATCTCGACATCGTTGTCGGCGATCATGAACTGAATGGCCTGGTGACTCGCAAGCTGCGAGCCGAAGGCGCGACGCTCCTTCGCGTAAGCGATGGACATGTCGTGGGCGCGTTGCGCCAGTCCCAGCGACCGGCATGCAGACAGGATTCTGTCGTGGTTGATCGAGGCCATCATGACCAGGAAACCGTCGCCGGGACGGCCGAGAACGTCGGCATCCGGAACGAAGCAGTTCTCGAGCGAGAAACCATTCAGATGATAGCCGTGCCACCCCATTTTCTTGTAGCGCGTCAGGCCGACGAGGCCCGAATTGGTGCGCTTGACGATGAACGTGGTCAGCCGCCCCTTAAGGGAGGCGGAGGCATCGGTAACGGCCAGCACGATCACGTAGTCGCAGGTCTCGACGTTCGAGATGAACTGCTTCGCTCCTTCGAGGCGCCAGCCGCCCTCGACCTTCATCGCCTTGGTCCGGATCGCGCCCAGATCCGAGCCGGCATCAGGTTCGGTGAGGGCGTAGGTCATGGTCACTCGGCCGGACACGAGATCGGGAAGAATGCGGCCGCGCTGCTCCTCGTTGAGATGGATCAGCGACAGCGGCAGAAACCCGACAACCTCGGACAGCGGAACGGACGTATGGGTGACTTCTTCCAGGATTCCGACCTGCGCCGCGACCGGAAGCCCGTAACCGCCGAGCTCGGGCGGAAGGTTGAAGCCGTAGATCCCGACCTCCGCGGCCTCGCTGCGCAGCTTAGCCAGGAGGTCGGGGGACACGTTGTCGTCGGTCTCGATCTGCTGTTCGAGCGGCTCCAAGCGGTTTCGGACGAACCCCCGCACCGTCTGGCGGAGCATCGTCATCTCATGTGAAGCAAGGTCGATCATGGAAATCTCCGAAAACGATTTCGTAAATAACCTAGACGTCGACGAGCTGCTGTGTCAAGTGTTGGTGGCAAGAGGCTTGAATGAAGCAGCGGATCAATATCGTTGAGCTCGCCCGTCATCTGGGGCTTGCCGTGTCGACGGTCTCGAAGGCCATCAATGACCGCGGCGATGTGAGTGATGAAACCAAGCGGCGCGTGCTGGAAGCGGCAGAAAAGTTTGGCTTTTCGCCGGATCCGGCGGGCCGGCGGCTGCGCACGCAAACGTCCGAGACGATCGGCTTCGTGCTGTCGCCACCGCAGACCCATTTCGCCCATCCATTTTTCCTCGATCTGCTTATGGGGATTGATCAGAATTTGAGCGAGACGCCGTTCCAGCTCATCATCGTCACCGGACGAACGCTGGAGACGGAGATCGACTGTTTCCGCCGCCTGGTCGAGCGGCAACGGGTCGACGGTGTGCTATTCGGCCGTACGCGCCGCGACGATCCCCGGATCCGCTATCTCCAGGAGCGTAACGTGCCATTTGTGGCACTGGGCCGGAGTGAGACCGGTAAGCCATTTCCCTTCGTGGATATCGACCGAACGGTCGCCGGGCGCAATGGAACGGCGCGTTTCGTAGGTTTCGGGCATCGCCGCATCGGGCTATTGAGCACGCCGGGGTACCTCATGATCAGCCATCTCTTGCAGGAAGGTTATCGCGCGGCCCTGAAGGCCGCGAAGCTGCCGTTCGATGCCGATCTCGTGGTCGAGACCAGCACCAGCGAGGAGGGTGGGCTGAACGGCGCCCGCCAACTACTGGCGATGAGCGATCCGCCGACGGCGATCATGTGCGGTCACGACCTGATTGCCACCGGCGCGATGCAGGCGATCACAGAGACGGGCAGGCGCCCGGGCGTCGATGTTCCTGTGATCGGGTGCGACAACCATCCGCTTGGACCCTATCTGAACCCGCCCTTGACCACGTTTTCCGCGCCGACGTTCGAGGCCGGGCGTCGCATGGTAGATCTGCTTCTGGCCCTCATGGACGGCCGTTCGCCCAGCGAATTGCAGGAAATCTGGTCGCCCGAGCTGATTCTTCGCTCATCCCACGGCAGCCAGTTGATCGCAGCCGGCGAAATCTGAAAGCCGACATCTCTCGCTTGACAAGCCGGGCTGCCGCGACCTAGGTTACGAAATCGTTTTCGTAAATCGGGAGTTTACGATGTTGTCTCGGCGGAAAGTCGCGGTTCTTGCGTTTTCGATGCTTCTTATGCTCGCCGGGCCGGCGTCCGCCGAGGATCTTCGCATCGGAGCCATCTTCCCCCTGAGCGGCGCAAACGCGGATTACGGCGATCTCTACATGGGGGCGACCGAGCTCGCGGTTTCCCACCTCAACGACGCGAAAGTCCTCGGCGGAAAGCTGTCGATCGCCTACGAGGACAGTCAGGCGCTCCCGCAGCAGGGCGTGATCGCCATGAACAAACTCGTGAACGTCGAGAAGGTCAGCTACGTGCTCTCGGCGTTCACCGGCGTGTCCAAGGCCATCTCGACGGCCGCGGCGCGCAGCCGAACGGTTGCCGTCAATGGTGGCGGGGTCGGGCCCGACCTTGCCGAGCTTGGTGAGTATTTCTGGAACGTCATCCCGTTGGCCAATTTCGAGGTGCGGGCGATGGCGCCCTACCTCGTCCAGAAGCGGGGATTGAAGCGGTTTGTCCTCGTCTATGTCGACGATCCGCTCGGCCAATCGATCAAGCGCGAGCTCGAATCCAGCCTGCCTTCGCTCGGCGCGACGCTCGCCGAGGCGCTTTCTGTGCCGCCAAATGCGCAGCAGTTCAGCGGGGTCGCGGCGCGAGTGCGCGATGCCAAGCCGGATGTCGTCTACATCGCCTCGTTCGGCGCGCAGCAATCGCAGATCATCAAGCAGCTGCGCGACAACGGCGTCACGCAGCAGCTCGCCAGCTATTCGGGGTTCGCGATTCCCGCCATCGCCAGCCTTCCCGAGGCCAAGGGGGCGCTGTTCACGACGCAGCGCATCGACTGGAATTCGGACGATCCGGTGTCCAAGCGCTTCACGCGGGAATACCAGGCCAAGACCAACAGGGCGCCGACGGCTTACGCCGCGAACTACTACAACGCCGTGTTCCTGTACGGGACCCTGGCGTCCGCCCTGCAGAAGGCCGGCCTGCCGATCACGGGCGAGAACCTCCTGGCCAAACGTCGTGAGATCGGAGTGTTCGATCTGGTCGGCGGGCGCGTCACCTTCGAGAAGGACGGCACGATCCGCTCCGCGATGCAGATCAACGAAGTGGATGGCGAGCCCGCCATCGTCGAGACCGTTGCGGCCCACTAGCTCTGACGCACGTGTGAGGACCCATGCTGCTTCTCCAGCTCATCATCAACGGAATCCAGGTCGGGGCGCTTTACGGCCTGACCGCGGTCGGCTTCTCGCTGATCTTCGGAGCCACGAAGATCTTCCACTTCGCTCACGGCGCGAGCTTCGCGATCAGCGCGTACATCTTCTACTATCTCTATGCGGTGCTCCTGGTCTGGTGGCCGATCGCGATCCTCGCCGCCTGCATCGTGGTCGTGGTGTTCGGAGTTGCTCTGGATCGTTACGTCTATGGCCCGATCCAGAGCACCGACGGATCGTTCTTCACGATCTTCGTCGGCTCCTTTGGCGTTGCGGTGGTCATCCAGAACCTGATCGGCACCGTCTTTGGACGCGGCTTCATTTCGGTGCCTTCGGTCTTGAGCAGGAGCGTCGAGCTCGTGCCCGGCCTCTACGTGGCGCCCACGGCGGGGATTGCCGTCGTTACCGCGGTAGCGTGCTTCGTCGCGCTCCAGCTGTTTCTCGGCAGGACCAACATCGGGATCGCGCTCCGCGCGCTCTCCGAAAGTCCCGCGCTGGTGCGGACCTTTGGCCTGAACCCGAAGGCCGTGTCGACATGCGCTTTCGCGCTCGGCTCGCTGCTCGTGGTCCCCGCCGCGGTGCTCACTAGCATGACGTCGGGGTTGAATGCGGCGATCGGCGGCCGCGTCATGCTGCTCAGCGTCGCCGCCACCATCGTCGGCGGCGTCGGCAGCCTGCGCGGCGCGGCATGCGCCGGACTGTTGCTGGGCATCGCTGAGAACCTCGCGCTGTGGCGGTTCGATCCGCAGTGGAGCGAGGCCGCTACGTTCCTCATTCTGTTCGCGTTCATCGTGCTGCGTCCGTCGGGCTTCTTCGGCCGTGCCGTGACTAGCTGAAGGATTTGCATCGTGATTGCTTATCTCGTGAACCTGGCCACGCTGGTCTGCATCAACGCCATTCTGGCGATCACCCTGAATTTCATCATGGGATACGCGGGGATCTTCTCGCTGGCCCATGCTGTATTCTTCGGTGTCGGCGCCTACGTCGCGGCATTCATTGCCTTGCAGTGGACGGATTCGCTGCTGCTTCAGCTCCCGGCCGCGATGCTCATCGCCGGCGTGATCTCCGCGGCACTGGCCCTGCCGGCCCTGAGGGTGCGCGGTGACTACTTCGTGGCGGCCTCGCTCGGCTTCCAGGTCCTCGCCGCAACGGTGTTCTCGGAATGGAAGTCGGTCACGGGCGGCATCGGCGGCCTCGTCGGCATCCCGCCGGCAAGCATCGCAGGATATTCCTTCAGCGATCCCGTCCAGTTCCTCGGCCTCGCCGGCGTGACACTGGCCCTGGTGGTCGTGCTGACCACGGCGATCGTTCGCTCGAGCTTCGGTCGCAGCCTCAAGACCATCCGCGACAGCGAGTCGGCCGCGCTGGCGTTCGGCAAGAACGTCGCGCTGATCAAGACGCTCTCGGTGTTCTACTCGACCGCAATCTGCGCCGTGGCAGGCGTTCTCTATGCTGACTATCTCAGCTTCATCAACGTCGAGAGTTTCACCATCGATGCCTCGACGCTCTTCATGGCGATGGTAATCGTCGGCGGCATCGGAACGGTATGGGGGCCGATCGTCGGCGCGGTTCTTCTCACGCTGCTGCCGGCCGCCTTGACCTATCTGCCGTTCCTGCCGCGCACCGAGATCGGGTCCGTGCAGCAGATGATCTATGGGTTGGCGATGGTTCTCCTGATGATCTTCAAGCCGGACGGCCTGATGGGCGCAAAGCAAGGGGAGGCGTGAGGTGCTGCAAGTGTCGAAATCGCCAGTGCCCCCGCCGACGCTTCTCGAGATCGCCAATCTCACCAAGAGCTTCGACGGCGTGAAAGCGGTCGAGGATGTCACGCTCAATCTGCGCGAAGGGATCATCACCACGCTGGTCGGCCCGAACGGGGCCGGCAAGACCACGCTCTTCAACTTGATCACCGGACATCTGCGGCCGACCTCGGGCGACATCCGCTGGCAGGGCGAATCGATCGTCGGCACCGCGCCCTGGAAGATCGCCCGCCTCGGGGTCGCCCGGACCTTCCAGGATCTGCGTCTGTTCGCGCACATGACCGTGTTCGAGAACGTCCTTACGGTGATGGAGAAGAGCGCCTGGTTCTGGCAGTCCGACACGGGAAGCGGCGCGGATCGGCACCTGCGCGTGCATGAGATCCTCGATGCCACCGGGCTGCTGCACAAGGCCGGCGTGCGCGCGAACGATCTGGCCTATGCGGAGCGCAAGTTCCTCAGCATGGCGCGGATCATGGCCACCAAGGCCAAGATGTGGCTTCTCGACGAGCCGGCGTCGGGGCTCGATCCCAGGTCTTACGAGCGCTTTGTGGCACTGCTGCGCGGCGAAGTCCGCCGCGGCATCACGATCTGTATCATCGAGCACAACCTCGAGATCGTCGTGAGCATCTCTGACCGGATCAGCTTCCTCGATCAGGGGAGACTCCTCGCCGACGGCGAGCCCGAGGAAATCCTCGGAAACCCGGAGCTGTCATCCATCTATTTCGGCGAGCGCAACTCATGACCGATGCTCTCATCAGCGTTGACAATCTCCGCGTCGGCTACGGCGGCCGCGTCGTGCTCGACAATGTCAGCCTTCAGATCCGCAAAAACGAGGTGCTTTGCCTCGTCGGCCACAACGGCGCCGGAAAATCGACCCTGCTGAATGCGCTGTTCGGCGTGGTCTCCCGCCAGGGCGGCGAGATCTCGGTTGATGGCCAACGCCTGCACCAGCCGGAGCCGAAGAAGATGGCCGCGCTGGGGATTGGCCTCGTCCCCGAGGGCCGCGGCATCTTTCCGGGCCTGACGGTCGACGAGATCTTCCGCCTCGCGATGTGGGCAACCGACGTGCCGCAGAGGGAGCAGCCCGAGCGCATCGAGTGGGTGATGTCGATCCTGCCTCGCATCAAGACGTTCTACGCGCGCCGCGCGGGTACGTTGTCGGGCGGACAGCAGCAGATGGTCAGCATCGCACGCGCGCTGCTGAGCCGTCCTCGCTGCCTCCTGATGGATGAGCCGTCGATGGGTTTGGCGCCGAAGTTGTTTCAGGACCTGCTCCAGCCGATCCGGCAGCTTCAGCAGCAGCTTGGGCTCTCGATCCTGCTTGTGGAGCAGAACGTGAAGGAAGCTTTCAAGATATCCGATCGTGTCCTGGTGATGCGATCGGGCGCGATTATTCATGAGACCTGTCCTGACGCATTGGCGGACAACAAGGTTCTCATGCAGTTCTACTAAGCTAAGCGCAGACATCGAAGGCAGTACCATGCAGCAGAGTATCGTATTCGCAAACACTAACCGATTGCGTCCGCCCGCCGGCCATTATTCACACACCTGTACCGCCGCGGGCCTCGTGTTCGTGTCCGGCCAGCTTCCGGTCGACGTGAACGGCAAGGCCTTGAGCGATCAACCGTTCGCGCGGCAAGCCGAACAAGTGCTCGCCAATGTCGATGCCTGCCTGGAAGTCGCGGGTACCGACCGAAGCCGACTGCTCCAGGTACGCATCTTTGTGACTGACATGAACTTCTGGCCTGCCTTCAACGAGATTTATGCCGATTGGATCGGCGACGTCCGGCCAGCGCGCGTGGTCGCTGGCGTGGCGTCCCTGCACTTCGGATTGCTGCTGGAAATCGAAGCCATCGCGCTTGCTCCGGCTTGAACGGGCCGGCGCTCACCAGAAACATCCCACAACATGGAGGAAGCGTGATGCCCACGAGGCGCTCGACCATTCTCGGCCTGCTTGGCATGGCCACGACACTCCCCGCATCGCCGGCCATCGCGCAAGGCGGCATGGCGCCCATCAAGATCCGGGTCGCTTCTGTGATCTCGTCGGCCTGGCTTCCACTCTGGGTCGCGAAGGACAAGAGCCTCTTTCTGGATAAGGGCCTCGACGTCGAGATCATGACCGTCCAGAATCTCTCAACCACGATCGGCGCGCTTGGGCGTCAATTGGACATTTCGGGTGCGACGGCGATCGATATCGTCAAGGCGGCCGCCGGCGGCCTCGATGTCGTGGGCGTGTGTGGCAATACGCTCGAGACGGCCGCGAACCGGCAGATGCGCCTGATCGCCGGCAACCAATCCGGCATTACCTCGATCGACCAGTTGGCCGGCAAGACTGTCGGCACGCCGTCGATCAACGGCGTCGTCCACATCGCAACCCTGCTTGCGCTCAAGCGGGGCGGGGTGGACCCGAAAAGCGTGCGCTTCATCGAGATGATGTTCCCCAACATGGTGGACCAGCTCAAGGCGCAGCGCGTCGACGCGGTCGAGGAGGTCGAGCCCTTTGTCAGCGCACTCAACAAGGCGGGCCAGGTCGACCTCGGCGATCCGATGCTCCAGGTTGGCGATCCCGTTACGCTGACCTGCTGGATGGCGAATGGCACCTGGGCGCGCGCCAATCCCGAGGCAATCGCGCGCTTCGTATCCGCCCTCGAAGAGGCGAGAGCCCATATCGCGGGTTACGAGGTCGATGCACGCGGGATCCTGGCCAAATGGACCCGTCTGCCGAATGACGTGATCGAAAGCATCGTGCTGCCGACGTACAGCACAGCTCTGACCGCGAGGCATATCTCGGCGTGGATCGAGGCGATGCGGGAGACCGGGCAACTCTCCGCAGAATTGAACCCATCCAGCCTCGTGCTGAAGTGACCCCGGACGGCTGGCGGCGATCATGACAACCCAATCCAGTTTTCAGTGCGAGAGCCTTTGCATCGATCTGCCCGGCGCGCCGGGCGTTCGCCGCATCATTGAGGATCTCGATCTAGAGGTCAGACGAGGCGAGTTCGTCTCGATCCTCGGCGGCTCCGGCACCGGAAAGACTACCCTTTTGCGGACGCTGGCCGGGCTGACGCCCTACAGCTCCGGCCGCGCCGTTTACGAGGGACGCGAGGTCCGATCTCCGGTGCCCGGCATGGCCATGGTGTTCCAGGACTACGGGCACGCCCTGTTGATGTGGCGAACCGTGCGGAGAAACGTCGCGCTCGGCGTGGAAGGGCGCCTGCGCGACGCCGAGCTCGATGACAAGGTTCAGAATGCCATCCGCATGGTCGGCCTCGAGCGCTTCAGGGACGAATATCCGTGGCGACTGTCGGGCGGCATGCAGCAGCGCGTGCAGATCGCCCGGGCGCTCGCCATGGAGCCGAGCGCTCTGTTAATGGACGAGCCGTTCGGCGCGCTCGACGCGATGACGAAGGCCTCGCTCCAGGACCAGCTTCTGGCGGTTCAGGCCGAAACCGGCGCGACCGTGCTGTTTGTGACCCACGATATCGAGGAGGCGATCTATCTTAGCGATACGATCATTCTCCTGAAAGGCAGTCCGGCCCACATCGCTCGGCGCATCAGCGTCGACCTGCCGCGGCCGCGCGACCAGATCGTGACCAAGGAACTTCCCGAATATCTGAGGCTGCGTCATCAGCTCTACGAGGCGTTTCGCCATGAGATCCATGCTTAGACGGTTGAGCGAGGCGTTCAACGCGCCGGCGCTCGCGACGGCTCTCATTCTTGTCGTTGCGTGGGAGGTGGGCGTCAGGGCTGCTACGACCCGGTTCGAATTCCTGCCGGCGCCGTCGGAGATCGGCCATGCACTCTATGGTGCGATCCGATCCGGTCAGATCATCGCCGATTCCGTACACACGATTGCCTGCGCATTGGCCGGATGGGTGATTGCGAGCGTGCTCGGCGCGGCCATCGGGCTCGCGCTGGCGTTTTCTCTCATTTTCAATCGTTTCTTCAGGGCGTCGCTCGAGCTGCTCCGGCCATTGCCGGCCGTTGCGTTCGTTCCGGTCGCGGTTCTGCTGTTCGGGTTCACTGTCACTACGGAAATCGCCGTGATCGTGTTCGCGAGCGTGTGGCCAGTCATCGTAAACGCAGAAGCCGGTGCGAAGGCCATTCATCCGAGACTCCTTGATACAGCCGCGACGCTACACCTGTCGCGAACGGAGCGGCTCGGCAAGGTCATCTTTCCCGCGGTCTTGCCATCGACCATGGTCGGCGCCCGTGTCGCACTCGGGCTCGCACTCGTCGTGGCGGTTATCGCCGAGATGGTCGGCAATCCGGCCGGGCTGGGCTGGGGGCTGGTGACGGCGCAGGAAGCCCTCCAGCCGGGCCTGATGTTCGGCTATCTCGTCGCTACCGGCGCGCTCGGCGTTCTGCTCAATGCATGCCTGCGACTGACGTTCGCGCGCTTGTTTCCCGGCATTCGGGAGCTTCAGCAATCATGACCGCAACCCACTCGCCCGCACAAACCATCGTCGGCGGCAGAGGACGCCGCTGGGTGCTTCATGCGACGGACAACGCATGGTCGGCGCTGCAAGGACTGCTGCCGCTGGTCGCCTTGCTGTTGCTCTGGCAGGTGCTTGGCGATCCGCGCTCGCCTTATTTTCCGCCTCCTTCGACATGGGCGGCCGCGCTGATCTCCCGGATCAGCGCGGGAGATCTTCTTCCCGCGGTGATGGTGACGTTTCGGTCGGTTGCCGCCGCCCTTGTCCTTTCCACGGTACTGGGCGTCGGCATCGGCGGATTGATTGGCGCCTCGCCGGGTCTGGCGCGCTGTCTGGGGCCGGCGCTGGAATTCCTGCGCACCTTGCCGCCGCCCACCATCGTGCCGGTGGCCGCCTTGATCATCGGCGTCGATGAAAAGATGAAGCTTTTCGTGATCGTGTTCGCAGCGCTCTGGCCGGTTCTGCTCAACACCACGTCGGGCGTGCGGTCGCTGCATCCGACACTGCTCGAGGCCGCGCGATCCCTGCAGTTAGGGGTAATCGCGCGGGTGACCAAGATCTTCCTGCCGGCGCTGCTGCCGTCGATCCTGACGGGCGCTCGCGTTGCCGCGCCGTTGGCGATCATCGTGTCGCTGCTAGCGGAGATGCTGACGCTGATGCCGGGTCTTGGCGCGCTGCTGCTGATGGCGCAGCGCAATTTTAACGCGGCCGAGGTCTTCGGCCTGCTGGCGGTCGTCGGCTCGTTCGGCTTCATCATCAACGCGGTGCTTGCCGCCTTCGAATCCTGGGCCTTGATGCCTCAGGGCCGGTCTTAAAGGAAACAGATAATGTCCATCGATTTCGAATGCAGGGGCGCCGTCGCGCTCGTCACGATCAACCGGCCCGACGCTATGAACGCCCTCGACGTCGAGCACGATCGCGCGCTCGCCGCGGTCTGGAAAGAGTTCGAGGCGGACCCAAATTTGCTGGTAGCTGTCCTGACCGGTGCGGGCGGCCGTGCGTTCTGTTCTGGGGGCGATCTGAAGACGTACATGCCTTGGCGCCGCGAGCGCGCTCTGAATGGCTCGGAAAGCACTATCAGCTTCGGCGGAATGACGCTCGTCGGCGAGCTCACGAAGCCGGTCATCGCCGCGATCCAAGGCCATTGCATCGCCGGCGGTCTTGAATTGGCGATGGCGTGCGATATTCGCGTCTGCACGCCGGACTCGCGGTTTGGCCTGGCGGAGGTGCGATGGGGCGTGCTGCCGGGCGGCGGCGGCACCCAGCGGCTTCCGCGGCTTGTTCCCATGGGCTGCGCCCTGGAGATGATCCTGACCGGCGAGCCAATTGATGCAGAGCGCGCCGAGCGGATTGGCCTCGTGAACGGCGTGGTCGCGGGCGACGCGCTGCTCGATACCGCCTTAGCGATGGCCATGCGCATCGCGGCGAATGGGCCGCTCGCGGTCCAGGCCGCGAAACGAGCGGTCCAGTACGGATTGGATGGCTCGCTGGAGGAGGGGCTGGTCCTCGAAGGCGCGCTGCAACGGCAATTGCTTCAAACGGCCGATGCGGAAGAGGGGCTTCGCGCCTTCGCCGAACGACGGCCCCCGGTATTTGCGACCGTCAGCCGCCACACCGGCGGGGAAGTAAGCGACCACCAGAGGAAAGGTTTAGTCTCATGTCGACGACACACGAAAACAGACCGCAATTTTCGCCGGCCCGCCGCATCCCGCTCGGGCCGAGCGGAGATCTGCTGTTCCTCTCCGGAAGCCTTTGCGTCGACGAGGACGCTCGCGACAACGTCGAGCTCCAGACCCGCCGCATTTTCGAGCGCCTCGCTCGTGTACTGGCCAAACACGGCGCCTCGCTGTCGGATATCGTGAAGACCACGGCATTTCTGACCGACCTCGCCGACTATGACGGCTTCAACCGCGCTCGCGTCGAAATATTCTTAGACGCCAAGGAACCGCCGGCCAGCACCGCCATCGGAGCCGGGTCACTCCTTGGCATCGGCACCCGCGTGGAGATCGACGCGGTGGCATTCGTGCCGTCGCGCTGACGCGCCGAGCCGGTTGGGCTTGATCGCTGTACAACCGGCCAGCTGTTTCTTGTCATTGACGGTATCGCAGGAATTCGAGTGCGATAGGCCATTTTGGCTTCGTTTACGCGGCCACTTAGTCAATTGACTCCAATAGTCCCTGAACTGGCCATTCCTGCAGGCGGCTAAAATTTTCTTGTGAATTCAAGACCGAGAACTTGCGGCGGGTATACCGTCGGCATTTGTCCGTCAGATCCAAATAATTGTGCTTGCATATCAACGACGAACCATCGTTCGAAATGATAGAGTGGGAGTAGGGCGATCGAGTGCTATTGCGCGGTTTGGTGTAGTTTTGGGTGGGTGACCCCTAGTTACTTTCACTCGGCGATAACGAAAGTTGGGGGTTTAGACCTAACCCGCTGGAGGTCGGCACTCCACCGCGTTTTAGCTGACGGAGTACTGCGGCGAACTAGAGCGTGCAGGAGGGCCAGAGCTGCCCGGACGAGGCCCTCTAATTTGGGAACGGCGGCCATTGGGCGCAAAGCGGTCGTGATCAACTTTCACAGCCGAACTGGATCTATTGTCGGCTAGAGCTGAAGGTAGTGCCTTAAGGGATTCTCGGTGTTTGCAAGCTGACGGCGGGAGAAGCGCCCATCGCATCGGAGCGCACGGCAGAATTGTAGGCGCAGTTCTAATGCGCCATGAGGACGGGCAGATCCGCATGATCCATGATATAGCTGGTCGCGCCGCCGAATATCATTTGCCTCAGCCTGTTGCGGGTGAAGGCTCCCTTTATCAACAGATCGCAGCCTTGTGCTCTCGCGGCGTCAAGGACCGCCTCACCAGTGTCGCGGCCTTCCAGTTCAATGCTCAATTGCTTGGCGGCAATGTCGTTGTACAGCAATTGTTGGACTATCTGAGCGGCGGATGGGCCTGGTACTTCTTGCCCGCCGATCACGGTCAGCACCGTTACCCTGTCCGCCAGACGAAGCAACGGCATAGCAAATGCATTTGCCCGAGCCTGCTCGGTACTGCCGTTCCAGTGGATCACGATGTTTGTCGCGATGGTGCTCGGCGGATCTAATGGTACCAGTAGGACGGGCCTGCCGCTCTCAAACAGTGCGGATTCAATGGCGCGCCGGTGAGGGCCGGCAGCATCAACGTCGGACCGCGGCATTACAATGACGTCGAAAGCACGCCCATAACTTCCAACAAAGTCTTCACCCTCAGACGCGGTTTCCAACCAGCCGAAGCATGGTCGGCTCGAGCCTGCAGTGGCTGGAGGAATATCGTGCTTTAGCATGAACGCTTCGAACAAACGGTGCATCTCGGCTAACTCTTCTTGGCTCTTCGCATGGTAAGAATCCAAAGGGATGCCGGTGGCTAATTCTGCGGCTAAATATTGAGGGATACCGAACCGGAGCGGAAAGCCTTCGATGTAGGCGCCGGTACGTTGCGCGAGACGTGCGGCGGGCTCGAGTGCGGATGTCATGAGCGCAATGTTTTGGATCGGGACCAAGATCGTCTTCATTCTTAACCCCCGTGTTTCAGGTGAACATTGACTTACAACGTCTAGTCGCCTTTGAAGGCTAACGGCTTGCGACCGAGGCCGATAGATCCCTCCAATCGCTGTGCAGATCTGTATCAAAATACCGAGCAATTAGCCCTCCATGTTAGCACTGCCCGGCGTGCTGTTCGACATCAGGCATCGTAGATCACGATCGTTCGTCCGACCCGTGCTTATCCTGGCAATGATCTGTATTGCGAACCGGGCAGGCCGTTCTCATGTGGAAGCTCTTGGCGGGCGCAAACCGGCATTCGGCTGGTCCCGAACGTCTCACAGGGCCATGAGCGGACTAACTCTAGCCTGGCTGCCGTGGGAGCGAATGCTCCAGCAAGAAACGCAGCATTTCACTCGTGGCGTCCGGTCCTCGCGGATCAGCGTCAGAGCCAGCCGGACTGCCTCACGAGGATCAGGCACCGGATAGGAGCGCGATTGCACGATCGAGTTGAGGATCACCTAGACCCATGGAGGCCAAGTCCGCTTGGACCTCGATCGTGGGAGCGACGCCAACGCCTTCCAGCCGCTCGCCGTCGACCTGCACGTCCCCGACCGCGAGCAACAGCAAGCCGCCGTCAATGAGAAATGCCGTCGCAGCGAGGACAGCTCCCTCCGTCCGGCTACCAATGACCTCGCCAAGCCGATATTTCTTGAAGCCATAGGCAAGGATCTCCTTGCCGCTGCGGGTGCCACCGTTGACAAGCATGGCGACAGGCTTGCGCCACTTCACATTCCCGAGTTCGCTGGCGCCATTGCGATCAGTGACCTGCATCGTCGGCGCTCGCGTGTTGAACAAATCAAGATACTCGGGGATCGCGCCGCCCCAGCCATCGCGCAGGTCCCAGATCAGCGCGTCGGCGTCGTTCAGCGGACTCTGCGATAGAAGACGCTCGAGCGTCCGCTGATACATGGAGCCAGCGTAGCACCAGACATGAACATAGCCGATTCTTCGGTCGTTGGCCGGTATTATGCGGGCACTCGCCTTCAGGCCGTCCAAGAACATCTTGTTAGGCTCAATTTCGACCGGGGTAACAGATATTTGCATAAACGCGCCGGCACGACGCAGCCCCAGCGCAACTTCCTTGCCGACCTTGCCACGGAATGACTGAACCGGCTGAAACGGTGCGCCATCGGCGAAGACGATCACATCGCCAGCAAGCAGGCCGGCTTGTTGGGCCGGCGTGCCTTCTATTACACCGGTGATCATGTTGCTACCCTGCATGTCGAGACGCGAGAGGACGCCAATGCCGGGATAGGAGATACGGCCACTCGGAAAAACACGTTCCAGTCCACGCCGCCTTAACGCACCAGCAAAGATATCGGAAAGCTGGTAGTACTCTGGTTCGTACGGTGTGTAGTAGCGGGTGTGCGAAGCATGCAGCTCGGAGAGCATGCTATTAATGACGCCGGCCAGCGCCTCTTCGGAGCTCGCCCGCGTGGCGTCCGGCAAGTAACGTTCCCGGACCGCCGACCAATCGAGCCCGTGTAGGTGCGGATCGTAGAACCGGTCTCGCACGGTCCGCCATACATTCTCGAACGTGGCGATGCGTGCGGGCATGGCCTGGGATGTGGCCGAATCCGCTGCTTCTTGCTGCTCGGCCCACAACACCGTTGGAGTCAGAGCTGATGCCGTGGCCATTGACGTGAGCCGCAAAAAGTGGCGGCGCGACAGTGCTGAGTTGATTACCTTCTTCATCGTGCAACCTTGCGATGGAGCTCGTCGCTGTCCCGATAATCGAACATTCCCAGAGCCAGAGGGATGTCTCAGACGGGCCGAAAGCGGCCGTTGAACCGGATTTGAGGCCGCGCTCGCCAATCCACGCTTTCGTTGGTTACGATCCAAATAATCCGGCGCGCCGCCGCAGTTCTGAGCGTTACCTCAACGCGCGGTGAAGGTGAGGCCGGCGCGCTCCTTCAGACGCTCGCGCAACGCCGGACCCATCAGCGCGCCCGGCGTCCAGATGCCGCCCTCGCCCTGCACGTCGCGCACAAGACAAAGAGCGCTCTCAGCGATCATCTTGCTGGTCGAGCCGTAGCCCGGATCGCGGTCGCCCGTGACGACCGCTTCGACTCGCCCGCCATCCGGCAGCTCGCCCAGGAAGAGAATGTCGTAGAAGCCCTTCTCGCGCTCTTCCCGAGTCGGGCCTGCGCCGGGTTTGAGACCGCCGGTCCGGAACAAGGAAACCATCGTGGCGAACGTCTCCGTCGTCACGCGACCGATTTCCCCAAATCCCGGCGCGACCATCATCTCGTCGTAAACAAAGTCCGTGCCGTAGGGATGACCCAACAGGAAATTCGTGCGGTGCACGTTCTTGGTGTTGATCGGCGCCATCGGGAACGGCACGAGCCACGCGTTCATGCTCGGGTCGTATTCGGGGATGAGGCCGGACGGCTGAGACGGTCCGGTGAACCCCGGCGTCAACGCGAAGGGATCGCTCAGCAGCCGGATAAGGGCCGGGTCGCGCGTCGCGGCCGCCAGCGTCGCCCGAGCGCTCGCCGCGGTACCGCCCGACATGCCACCCCTCACGTTGCGAAGGCGGGCTTTGACCCGCCGTGCAGGGCGTCCGAATTTCTCGCGCGCCTTCTCCTGCAACGTGAGCACGCCGAGATCGAACGGGATGGAGTCGAAGCCGCAGGAGAAGACGATGCGCGCGCCAGCTCGTTTCGCCTCTTCGTGATGGGCGTCGATCATGCGCCGCATCCACGCCGGTTCGCCGCACAGATCGACATAGCCAGTGCCCGCGGCCGCGCAGGCCGCCACAAGCTCAGGACCGTAGAGCTGATAGGGCCCGACCGTCGTGATAATCACGGCCGCACGCTCACACATCAAACGGAGGCTGGCCGGCTCGGCGGCATCCGCCTTCACCAAAGGCAAATCGTCTGGTGCGCCGATGTCGGCACGCACCTTCTGGAGCTTGTCGGTCGAGCGTCCCGCGATCGCCCAGGACGGAGCATCGTCGCCGCGATAGGACGTCGCCAGATATTCGGTGATGAGACGGCCGGTGTAACCCGTCGCGCCATAGACGATGAGGTCGAAGTCCCGCTTCACAACGCTGGTCCTCCTCAAGACCCGGGAGAGCGCTGCCCCTTACCCCTTACTCGGACCGGTCTTCCGCCAGCTGGATCGCACCAGCTTGCCTGGCGCGCTCATTCGATCACCTCGTCGGCGCAGGCCGAGCAGGCGCCTAAGAGGTGGGGATGCCATGCCATTTTGCGCTGTCCCGGAGCCCGGCGAGGACATGAGGACGCGCAGCAAGTGCCATTCGAGGGGGCAGCCGCTTTCATTGAACCGTCCCATCGCGTTTGACGGAAGATACCACAGTTTCTGTCTTGGGGCGCGCAACGTCCGGTTGGAGTCAATATGCCATTTTGACCGCGCGGGCGAGCCACTTCCGGTCTCCCCTCGACAAGCGGACAGTTTCCGGGCCGGTTGGCATGTCCCAAACGGGCCAACCCGGAAGAACTCAGGTGAGCAAATCTCGTCCTAGCGCTCGGGAGCAGACATCGAGGCGGCCGAGGAGTCGATCGGTGTCGCAAAAGCAACGCAGCACTGACGGGTCGGATCGCGGGAGCCGAAGCATCGTGTTGCCCCGGAAGCAGACTTGAAGGAGAAGGGGCGAACGCGACTCCGGCGGGTCCTCGTGATGCCGCTAGTCAAATCGCACATGTGCAGCAAATGCAGCCGCACGCGGCGGTCTCAGATACGAAACCTGTTGACAGGGATCGGCTTCATTCGTCCTTCCATTTGATCGAGCAGCCAATAGACGCCTTTTGGTCAGCCGGCGCCAGACCGGTGGTCGCAATCGCGCGCATGGCCTCGACAAGCTCTCGGGGCGCCCCAGCGCGAGGCGGAGTTGTGCGCCCTTCGTCGAGCCGGCCGCGATACTTGAGCTTGCGGTCGGCATTGTAACCGAAGAAGTCCGGCGTACAGACCGCCCCATACGCCCGAGCGACTGTCTGGGTCTCGTCGTGGAGATATGGAAAGGGGAAATCATGAGCCTTCGCGAAGCGCTTCATATTCTCAAATGAGTCTTCGGGATAGCCGGCCGCATCGTTCGAGCAAATTGCCGCAAAGCCTATGCTCTCCGACATCAGCACGCGGGCGTCCGAAACCATGCGGTCGATCACCGCTTTAACATAGGGACAATGGTTGCAGATGAAGACGACGACCGTGCCTTCTTTGCCCGCAACGTCGTCTAGTGCGTAAGTCTTGCCGTCGGTGGCCGGAAGCTGGAACACCGCCGCCGGCGTATCAAAAACGACTTGGGTAGCTGCTGTTGCCATATCGCACCTCCTTGTGCCCCAATATATGCTGACGACGGCCTGCTGGGGCACAGTTTCCAAAACCTGCTCGCCAGTCGCGTCGTTTTGGCCATACGTCAGCCATTTCCGGTCGACCCTTAACAGCTGCCATTTGGACGAGCGCGGGAATTCGTCGGTGTGGGCCACGAACGGACGTTAGCTCCTCCAATGCCCCGGCGCGTGGCGGCGACCATGATAAACTACTGTCTAAAGCTTGTTCGTCCGGCGGCTCTGAATGATTGTCTCGACACTCACCGCCGGCCGCGCTCCTGCGATTTTTTTCGCCGATCAGACAGGGCACCCGGGGCTCTTTCTCGGCGGCTGGGACGATCCCGCTCTCTGGCTTGAGGCCCGCAACTTCGCGAACAAGCTTGGTCCGGATCGCTTCCTGGAATTTTTCGCGATCTTTGATCGTCATGATGAAGGCG
This sequence comes from Bradyrhizobium sp. AZCC 2230, assembly GCF_036924495.1. Classification (NCBI taxonomy): domain Bacteria; kingdom Pseudomonadati; phylum Pseudomonadota; class Alphaproteobacteria; order Hyphomicrobiales; family Nitrobacteraceae; genus Bradyrhizobium; species Bradyrhizobium sp. AZCC 2230. The sequence goes on from NZ_JAZHRS010000001.1 coordinate 569,891, forward strand.
CCTGGCCCTCCGATCACGCAGTCCTCGTAATAGAGATCGAGATTCTCGATATCGGTCGTCGAGAGGGATGGCTCCTTCACCATGATCGGGAGGCCGTTGATAATGATGCCTTTCTCCAGGGCAGCGTCACGCGCCCCGGTTACGGGGGCTCCATCGTTGTTCGGCCCATCGCCGGAAATATCGATGACGCGCCGCAACCCGCGATAGGGATTCTCTTCGAACAGCTGCAGTGCGAAATTAATCGCGCCGGAAATCGAGGTACTCGAACCTCGGCGAACCGGCGTTTTCATGATTTCGGCGGCCACGGCATCCGCCGATTCCGGGCCGTCGATCACGCGCCAGGGAATGATGATCTTCTCGTCGCCTGACATTGACCACTCGAAATAGGTCACGGCCACCTTGCTGCCCCGAACGGCCCTCAGCGCCTGAAGGAAGTCTTTCGACACGATGGCCTGTGCATAGCCCTCGCGCTGAATGGCAAGTTCGTCCATATCCATAGAATAGGAGACGTCGACGGCGATCACGAGCTCGACGTTGACGGATGATACATTGTGTTTGGTGTCGGCGAATCGAGATTTCGGGCTCGGCGCGGCAATGCCCGCAACGTCACCTCCGACTATCGCTCCCGCAACAAGCACCGCCCCGACCGAGACACACCAGCGCATGGCGGCCCTCCCGTCCTTTCACAAGCATGGTGACACTCAAAACGCGCATCGAAAAGCGGAAACATGCAATTGTCATTCACGTTCGCAGCAATCGAGGCTTGCTCTGGACGATGAGAAGAAGCCCGGAGCTGCCTCGTGCTTCCGGAAAGAGCCGGGTCGCGCCAACCCCAAAGGCTTTGCCTGTCACGGATGAGACTTCCCAGGTTCCAGTTAGCAAGATGACTGAGCAGGATCTCAATGCCCTCGTTGCCTGGTTGCGCACCATTCTGCCGATCGAATAGAGGTGATCTTCCTTCGAATGCCGAACGTCGCAGATAGGGTCGACGCTGGCGCAGGACAGGGAAGAGATTAGGAAAGAACGGCGAGCGTAGTTTTCTAAGTCCCCCAAGGCGGGCGGCACTCAAGGCGAACGCGAGCGTCATGCACGAGGCCGGCAAGACTCGCGACGCGTAGAATCGCGCCCCCGGAATCGTGCGGCGCACTTTCGATAGAGAACTAAGGGAAGGCACGCGTTGTCCGCAAAATTACGGGACTCCCACCAAGCTTAACCGTTCTGCTCAACGTTAATTCGTACCCGTTGTTGTTGATCGAGACGAAACCGGACACTCTTGTTGAGCATCGCATTGTTTGACTGTCGCGCCATGGTCTCGAAAGCAATGAAACGAATGAAGCGGCCAAGGTTGAAAATCTCCGAAACGAAGTGTTCGGCATGCGGCGGCACGGGGCATGAGCCAGTTGGGCAACTGCAAGGCGGTCGCAGAATTTACCCGCCTAAGTGCAAGGTCTGCGAAGGCAAGGGCCGGGTGAAAGAGACCGCCAACTGAGGCGGGCGAACTCGACGAAGCGGTCTACGCCAACACCTCGCTACGGCGACCCATGCCGCGCATTGCTGAAATTTCGGAGGGTCCGCTACCCTGCACTCTTGGGAATTTTCCAATGGGCAACGTGGGTATTGCGTTGGCGGTTGGCGGCATGGCTCCTCTTCTTCTCGGTGGGCCTGATAGTTGCCCTTTCCCTGAAAGAGGAAGCCGCCAAAGGAATCGTTTGAAGAAGCCGGCTACGGCTCAAACAGTGTCTTCGTGAGATCGGCGATCTGGACATAGCTCAGAGCCGTCGGAGCGTTAGCCGGTATTACGAAGGTGAATAGTTGGTGTTGACGGGGCAGGCTAAAATGAACAGTGACGAATTTCAGATCAATTTCCAGGCGCCAGCGACTCTTCGTAAGTGGCCCTCGCTCAACAATGAGCGCTGCGCCGCGGATTCAGGCCCGTATACGGTCGTTGATGGCACGCTAGATGACTGCATGCGAGAATTCATGGCGAAACCCTTATCAGCGCGCCATCTATACGAAATCCACTGCACGCCACAGCCGCCTCTAGTAACTGAAGTGTTATCTCACGAGCATGTCGTTGAGTTGGCGCGGTTGCGCGAGTTCCTGTGATTGTTTCGGTTTCTCTACGGTCGTCATTGCGGAAAACCTATGTTAAAAGCCGCTCCTCTCGAAAGGAGCAATGATTGTGAAGAAGGCAACCAAGAAAGCCGTGAAGCGGCGCGAGTGGACGAAGACAGACATCAAGGAACTCAAAGTCCACTCAAAAACACGCACGCCGGTTACCAAGATATCCAAATTGACGAAGCGCAGTATTGGTGCACTCCGCCAAAAGGCACTAGTCCTTGGAATTGGACTCGGACATCAGCGGTAGCCATCGCGCGAATCGATAAACCGAGCAGAGTAGGGCGGCCCGAAGGCCGCCCCCTGAGCAGCTAAAGCATCCTTCGCTTCCTTTCGCATTGAGGACGCTGACCGAAGTAGTGAGCTTGGCTTATCCCGGTCGAGGTCGGTAATCCAACGCGTTTTCGGCTAACGGAGTATTGCAGCGCACCTGATCGTACAGATGGGCGGGGCGTCTAAAGCCCCAGCTTCGAGCACCGCCAGGTTTTGGTGGCAAAGCGGACATTCGGCCGAACCAGGTGCATCACAGATCGTCGGGCACAAACAGTTTGATGGCCGCGTAATTTTCCGCAGCACTCCTTTGGCATTTTGGAACGCGCAATCGCCGGCGAGGTGGGACTCTCGCCGGCGACGCCTCGCCATCAGCAGGGTGCCACCCTATTGCCGCGTCAGGCGAACCACGTCCTGCCTCAGCAGGTAGAGCGAGACGGCGAGCAGGACGACGTCCTTCATCAGGAAGGGCACGTTACCGGTCATCGCAGGGAAGCCTCCCGCAGCGACGTCCCAGCCCTCCGGCATGAAAGGAATGATGGTAACGGTTGCGATGAAGGTGCCTGTCGAGCCCAGTGCGCCAAGAACGCCGAGCCGGTTGTCCCAGAAGCCTGCGAGCAGCAGGGTCCCGAACGTCCACTCCGAGGCGCCCAGGAAGTAGCTGGCGCCGGCGTGGCCGAAGACCGGATAGAGCCACCAGATCAGCGGCCCGTTGCTGATGAACGGGACCAGTCGTTCGAATTCGTACGGAAACCACTTCTGGTAACCGAAGAAGGCGAACATGATCACCATCGAGGCCCGGACGACGTGGTAATCGAGGTCCTCAGCCAGCAGGCCGGAGTTGTGCAGCGCACGGACGAGCGGATTGTGAGCGGTGGTGGAAAGCGTAGTCATGGTCGTGATCCTTTCATGCTGAAGATCTGACTGATCGCAGGGTCGCTTCATGCGACGGCGGGGAAGTCGATCTCGGTGTCGTTGATGCGGTTGAAGACGTTGGTGAAGACGGTGGTCGCGAAGGCCAGGCTGATTTCAACGAGCTGGCCGTCGCTGTAACCGGCGGACTTGATCGCTGCGAACTCCTCGTCGCTGACGGTGCCACTGGTTTCCGCGAGGTTGCGGACGAAGCGGGCCAGTGCATCGCGCTTGGCATCGCCTATGGGCTTGCCATCGCGGATGTTCTTCAGCTCGTCGGGCTTCAATCCTGCGAGCTTGCCGAGCAGGCTGTGCGCAGCCTCGCAGTAATCGCAGCCGGCGACACCGCTAATGATCAGCTTGATGGTTTCCTGGTCGCGCTTGTTGAGCGAGCCAGACGCGAGCACCGCATCAGCGGCGAGGACCGACTTGAGCGCAGCCGGACCGTGGGCGGCGATGGCCGCAAAAGTGTTCGGCACGCTGCCGATCGCCTTCTTGATCTGCGCGTAGACTTGGCCGGATGGACCGGCATCGGATTCGAGATTGGGGACGGAAAGACGGGACATGATGGCACTCCTTTGTTGAGGTGGTGGACGATTGCGGAGTGACAGTATGAGCGTTAGGCGAGACGTTGAATGTCGAGGTAGCTCGACTATATGCTCTATCGTCTCAAAAGCGGTCTGTTAAGGAGGTCGCCATGGATTGGCTCAGCAGGCTGTTCGAGATGATGCCGGTACGCGGGCGGCTCGATCTGCGCTGCTCTTACGGCGCGCCATGGCGGATCGATCAAGGGCCGGGCGAGGCGAATGAGATCCCCTATCACGCGGTCGTCGGTGGCTCGGCGGTGTTGGAGGACCCGGCCGGCGGCAAGCTGCTACGGCTCCAAACCGGGGACATCCTGTTGCTGCCGGGCAATCCGCGCCACGTCATGCATGACGGCGGCGGCGCTCGGCCGAAGCCGGCGCGAAATCGCCAGGAGCTCAATCTTATCATCAGCGAGAACGCCGGCAGGGGAGAGCGCCTTGACCTGCTCTGCGGGCATTTCGCGATTGCGCCTCCGCACGATCGCCTGCTGCGCGCCTATCTGCCGGCTCGCCTGGTCGTGCATGCCCGCGGTCAGGACGGAGGAGAGAACGCCGCTCAGCTCGCCGGCCTGGTCGCCCTGATGCGCGGCGAGTCGGCGAACGATCATCTCGGCGGCCGCGCGATGCTGAATGCGCTGTCAACCGCAATGTTCGCGCTGGTGCTGCGGCTCGCAAGCGAGGCCGAAGATGCACCGCGTGGTCTCCTCGCGCTTGCCGGCCATCCGCGCCTGGCGCCGGCGGTGGCCGCTCTCTTCAACGATCCTGCGCGCGCATGGTCGCTGCCCGACCTCGCGCGCCTGTGCAACATGTCGCGCGCCACGCTCGCCCGGCAATTCCAGGAGAAGCTCGGGCGATCGGCTTCCGATCTTCTGGCCGGCATCCGGATGACGCTCGCGGCGAACGAGTTAAGGAAGTCGTCTCTTTCGACGGGTGCCGTGGCGGAGGCGGTGGGGTATCAATCCGAAGCCGCCTTTCAGCGCGCCTTCAAGAGCCACATGGGCGTCACTCCGGCGCAGTGGCGCAAGATGCAGGAGCCGTCGGGTCGGGATATCTTCGCAAGGCCGGCGGCTCTCGCCGATGCGGACCCGGCGAAGGTCACTGAAGCGGATACGGTCGGCGAGCGTAGGCCAGCGAAGGGCAGCGATGCATCTTCGCTGGCTGAGAGATGACAGACGCGAGCAGGGTTTAGGCTGCTGCCGGCGCCTCTGCGACCGGGTAGTCCGTATAGCCCCGCGCGTCGCCGCCATAGAAGGTCGAGCGATCGTAGCGATTGAGCGGCAGGCGCTGCCGAATGCGCTCCGGCAGATCCGGATTGGCGATGAAGTGGCGGCCGAAGGCGACGAGATCGGCATCTCCGAACGTGACGATGGCCTCTGCCGAAGTCGGAGTGAAGCCGCCAGCGGCGATCAAGGTCCGTGAGAACTTCTTCCGCAGGTGCTGGGCGCCGATGGCAGCATCGCCTTGCGCGACGTCCTCGGTACCCTTGATGCGCGGCTCGACGATGTGGAGATAGGCGATCCCCAGGCGATCGAGCTCGGTGGTCACGTACCCGAAGGTCGCCTGCGGATCGCTGTCCGACATTGATCCGTAGGTACTGCTCGGCGAGATGCGCACGCCGACGCGATCGGCTCCCCAGACGGAGATCGCGGCTTGAGTGATCTCCAGCAGGAAGCGCGCGCGGTTTTCGATGGGGCCGCCATATTCATCCGTGCGCTTGTTGGTGCCGTCCTGGAGAAACTGATCCGGCAGGTAACCGTTCGCGCCGTGAATCTCGACACCATCGAAACCGGCCCGCAGCGCCCGTTCGGCGCCCGACCGAAACTCTTCGATGATGCCGGGGATCTCATCCAGCTCCAGGGCGCGCGGCATCGAGAAGGGCCCTTCGCCGCGTTTGGTGTACGCGTAGCCCTCGGCCGCAATCGCGGACGGCGCGACCGGCGCATCTCCGTTCGGCTGCAAGTCGACATGCGACTGCCGGCCGACGTGCCATAATTGCTGGAAGATGCGGCCGCCTTTGGCATGGACTGCGCTGGTGACGCGTTGCCATCCTGCGATCTGGGTGTCCGAGTAGATACCAGGCGCACCGGCATATCCATAGCCGCGGATCGAGACTGGCGTCGCCTCGGAGATGATCAGGCCGCCTTTGGACGCGCGCTGGGTGTAGTATTCGACCATCAGGTCGCTCGGAATGTCGCCCGGATCAGAGCGCATCCGCGTCAGCGGTGCCATCACGATGCGATGGGACAATTTGTAGGGACCGACCTGGGTCGACGTGAACAGCTTGGACATTGGAATATTCCTTTCGGTTGCTTGAGTCGAAGGACAGCGGCCGATGGTCATTGCGCCCCACCGGCCGCCTCATGCGCCGTCATGCCTTGACGGCGACCGCCCGTTGCAGGACCGGAATCATGTCTTCAGGCTCGGGCCGGCGGGTGTAGTCGGGGTTCACTTCGGAATAGAGGATCACGCCGTCCTGTCCGATGACGTAGCGGGCAGGCATCGGCAGCGTCCAACTCGGGTCATCGTTGAACGTCGGCAGATCGTTCTTGAGCTGCTTGTAGAGTTCGACCAGATAGTCGGGCAGATCAAAGCGCAGGCCGAACGCGGCGCCGACCTTGCCCTTGACGTCCGACAGGATCGGGAACGACAGCTTGTTCTGGCGGACCGACTTGCGGCTGTTGGGGGCGGTCTGCGGCGAGATCGCCACCAGCGAAGCGCCGTATCTGTCGAACTCCGGCTTGGCCGCTTCGAGCGCCTGCAGCTCCATGTTGCAGTACGGGCACCAGACGCCACGGTAGAAGCTGAGCACCAGCGGACCGCGCTTCAGGAGGTCGGTCGAGTTGACGAGGTTGCCCTCCGGATCTTCTAGCGAGAAGGACGGGGCGACATCGCCTGCCTTCCTGGCGCGCCGGGCGGCTCCCGACTGGATCAGCTCGGCCGTGGCGCGGTGCATCGTCTCGATGACGGCGGGGGGAACATTGTAGGGCGGCTTTCCGGCTTCAAAATCGGCTTTGAAGGCGTCGAGACTGGCTTGAAGCGACATGACGGGTCTCCTTTGGCGTCTGCGTGAAGGACGGCGGCGCCGTCCGTTTCGTTGAACTCACGGGCAAAACCTAAAGGAGACCGCCACAGGAGGTAGCGGGCACGTCGGACTAGAGCTTATTCCGTTCGGGAATGATGGCGGCGCAGCGTGGTCAGCATCCGCGGCAGATGATCAGCTTACGGTCCAATTCCCGGTCTACCTGCTGTTGCTGGTGTTCCCATGCCGAGAAGGCTTCGTGATGGGGGACATCTGCCTGGTGCGGTTGCCGATGGCCGACCGGAGCAAGCCAGGGCAAGCGCGAGGTCAACATGATCGGCGCACGGTCTGTGGCGGCGCTGATCGTCACATCAGGGAAAACGGCGACGGTATCGTGCCGGCCGGTTGCATTTGCCGGCGAAAGCAGGCCGGCGAGGGCAACAGCAGCGGCGGCAGCGCAGGCTGAGCGCTGCAGGATCGAGATGAGGGACATGGTGACGCTCCTTCGCAGGAGGCTCGGGATGAGCAGCTCCCTTGCTTGTCACCGTACTCGCTCACCCGAAGCGTTGAATGCTGGTCGGGATCGAAGGCATGCTCGTTCGTCTCACGACTCGCGCCAACTACGCTCCGAGACTGCATCGCTTACGCATTGAACGCACGCTCGAAGAAGGTGACGAACGCTCTCGCTTTGGCCGTCGCCGAACGGCCAGTCGGAAGCACCGCCCATAGGTCGAGTGGCGGGAGAGTCCATTCCGACAGGACCGCACGGACGGCGCCCGATCGCAGTTCGGGTGTGAACATCCACTCCGACGCGATGGTCAGTCCTGCATGTGCGAGCACCGCCGCCCTCACACCTTCCGCAGCGGTCACTCGCAATCTGCTTTGAACGCTAACGGCCAGTTCCGTACTTTCGCGTCTGAACGACCAGACGCTGCCTTCTCCCTGCAGATAGACGACGGCCTGGTGCTTGCTCAGTTCACTCGGCGTCGACGGCGTGCCCGCCCGATCGAAGTAGGCTGGTGTGCCCAGCACGAGCCGCTTGCACCTTGCGATTCGGCGAGCAGTCAGTGTCGAGTCCATCATCTTCCCCATCCGGAGTGCCACGTCGATGCCCTCCTGGACGAGGTCGATCTGACGGTCGTCCAGAACAACCTCGAGGTCCAGGTCCGGATTCTGCGCCATGAATTGCGGCAACAGCGGAATGAGATGGATCCGGGCGAAAGTAACGGCACCGCAGATCCGCAATCGCCCCTTGAGTCCGGCTCCGGCTCCCCGCGCGGCGAGCTCGGCCTCGGCTGCCTCCTCCAGTGCACGCCTGGCACGCTCGAGATAGCCAAGTCCTGCTTCCGTCGGGGTGAGGCCACGGGTCGAGCGCGTCAGCAGCTTGACTCCAAGATATTCCTCCAGTTGCGCGACCGATTTCGAGACAGCCGGTTGTCCTACTCGAAGCTGTCGGGCCGCTCCTGAGAAGGAGCCCGTTTCAACAACCCGCACGAATGTCTCCATCGAAGCCAGACGATCCATCCTATTCTCCGCCGGAATGAGCGATATCGCTCCGGCCTATCTGCCATGCTGCGCGAGAATTGGCCATCTCTCCACGCATCCGAACCGCCCAGGGAGACAAGCGATGAGCACCTATCAAGACCTGACCGCGATGACGGTCCGCAGCGCCGGGGCAGCTTCCCGCGGCACAGTCCGCGCGAAAGCCATCGCCCTGGAAACGGCGCAGACCCTGTCCGGAACGGTGAGGGACGCGCTGTTCGCATACGCGATGACGGGCAGCGCGGTGGCAAGCCTCGCCATCATCGCCACGCCGCATTTTGAGGTGCTGCTGCGCTGCGTTTTCCATGGACGTGGATAGTTAAATCGGCGCAGCCCGACGGCGGCGTCTGCCGTGATTGACAGGGCCTCGCCAGGCATTGAAACAAGGGCGACAAGCGCATTCCGGCAAGCGGAAGGAGGCTTCGAATGCACCGACCCACCCATTCTTCTCGCTCCCTGGATCGCCCGCGCAGCGTCCAAAGCGAGCTGCCGGGTCAGATCGTGCTGGTGCTGCAGGGCGGCGGGGCGCTGGGATCCTACCAGGCCGGTGTCTATCAGGCGCTGCATGAGGCTAGGATCGCGCCCGACTGGATCATCGGCACCTCGATTGGCGCCATCAACGCAAGTCTCATCGCGGGAAACGAGCCGCAGCGCCGGCTCGAGCGGCTGCACGAGTTCTGGCACCGCGTCCAGAGGGTCCCGCACTGGAGCTTTCGGGGCGCATTTCCCGGATTCGGCGAGCGCTGGTTTACGTATTGGACCACGCTGACCCAAGGCATTCCCAGCTTTTAATGAGGGCATCAGCGCGCGAGCCAGCAGGGCCCCACGGCCACGCTCAACTGGTACAGCCGGCCGGTCGCATCCAGGTCCTCTATCCGCCATTCGCCGCCGACGCCGGCGATCATCCACCCGAGCAACGCCCAAATATCGGCGTCGACCTCCGGATCGTTCAGCGGCTCCAACGCGTCGGGCAGGGCGTAGATCTCGATCCCATCGGGAAACGGTTCTCCGCTGCGGCCAATGAAGACGAGCGCGTAGACCATTCCCGAGGGCGCCCGGACATAGCCGGGGCGCGAGAGCCCGTTCGTACCAAGAGAGAACTGCCTGACGAAGAACTCCCGGAATTCCGGGTAGTGCCCGACGCGGTCTTCCGCGAGCACGAACGCTCTTCTCTTGCCTTCGAGCACCGGATTTTCGATGACTTGAATCGCTGTCATGGCTGCCTTCCCTCGATGCGGTCCAGGAAACGGTTGATCCTGTCGGCGATCTCCTCGCCGGAGTCCTCCTGCAGAAAGTGCCGGCCCGTCACCAACTCGGGCCCTTCGGCATGCGGCAAGAGCTCTTTGAAGCGCGCCGCGAACGTCTTGTAGTCGAAGACCTCGTCTTCGCGCCCCCAGACCAGCAGCGTCGGGAGTTTCGACTTCCTCAGCTCGCGTTCGAGCCATTCGAAGCGCGTCAGGCCGCGAGCGCTTTCGTCGAGCGGGATCCAGCGCGGCCAGGTCCACGTGAGCAGACGCGATCCCGGATCGGGCAGGATGTTCTCATAGACGCTCTGGGCTTCCGCCCGGAACTTCTTGCGGTCGACGACGGAAAGGTACATCCCCCGACCTGCAAGCGCGTTGTGGCGTCCGAGCAGATAGGGCCCGACAAGGGGCGCATGCATCATGCGCCAGGGAAATATGCGCTTGTGAAATTCGGCCGGAGGTAGCGGCCATGCCCACGTGCTCATGATGACGAGAGCACGGGCGCGGTCGGGATTGGACAGGGCAAACCCGAGGCCAGTCGGTCCGCCCCAATCATGACAGACCACGGTCGCGTTGCGCACGTCGAGCTGTCGCAAGAGACTGGTCAGATTGGCGATGTGTCCGTCGAGCGTGTGGGCCTGCTCGCGGACAGGCTTCTCGGACAGCCCGAAGCCAATCATGTCCGGAATGATCACGCGCCTGCCTGCTGCAGTCAGCGGCTTGATGAATTTCCGGTACAGAAATCCCCAGGCCGGGTTGCCGTGCAGGAGAACCACCGGGTCGCCGACGCCCTCGTCGACGTAGTGCATGCGCCAGCCATTGACGCGCTTGAACTTCGGCTCGTACGGCCATTGCTCATGCGCGAACCGCTGCGCTGTTTCCGACGCCTCCATCCTTTTCCTCCCTATCCAAAGAAGATGACGGCCTGGCCGTTGAGGCCCGGCAGCCTGACCACGGGGCCCAGAGATTCACCCGTCGCGAAATCGAACACGACGACTTCGTCCTGGGCCACGCAATACAGTTTTCCGTCCGACCCGAAGCGCAGGCCGCGCGGCTTCCTGAACCCAAGCCCACGATCCGGAGCAAGGACGCGAACAAGACGGCCGTTGGACCGATCATATTCGCGGACGGTCGTCACTGCGTTCGGGTCTCCAAAGGGGTGTTCACCGCTGACGACCACGTTTCCGTTTGGCGCGATCGTGAGATCGAGCGGACTGAGATCCGGATCTTGCACCTTCCAGGAAGGATTGATCCTCCACTCTGGACCGAACGCCAGAATGGTGTTGTCGCCTTCGCCGCCCGGGCCGATGCCGGACGCGAGAAAGAGAGTGCCGTCCTGTCCGAAGGCGAAACCGCGGGGGAACGGGACCACTGCGGTCGGAAGCACAGCTTCGCCGGATCCATCGAGCGTCGGCGCAAACGCCATGATCGTCCGCGCAGCGCGCAATCCGACATAGTACCGGCCGTCCGGTCCGAAATTACCGCCGCCTGGGTTCAGCCCGGGCATCACGCTGGTCTCGCGCACCACACGCGCCTTGCCATCGAGCGCCAGAATGCGGTCCGAGCCACTGTTGAGGAAGAGCAATGAACCGTCGACGGCGAGTCCGCGCGGGTCGATGATCCGGGCGTCTTCACTGAACGGACCGAGCACTTTGCCGTCCGCATCGAACGCCAGAAGCTTGCCGTAACCTGAGCCATTCGCGCCCGAGGCGCTCGTCACGAGAAGAACCATGGAAGGCTCCTGCGGTTGTCGACAAGCGATCATCTCGAGGGCGAGAGCAATCCCTTGTGATGGAAAGACCTCCGCCGAGAAGACGCATAGGGAGCGTGTGCACGCCTAGTTGTCGCGGAAGGGAGGGTTTCGGCAGAGCCGTATCGGCAATAATGCTTATTCCAGTCCGGAATATGTAGTCGGGTATTTGGTCGCGCTAAGGTCGTTTCGCGTCGACAGGAAGGAACCATCCAGCGAGTGCATTAGATCGACCTCCCATCATCGTCCTATGCTACACCTTTGTTCCTATTGCACTTTCGGGCTGTCGCCGAGTGTGCTCGAATGTCGTCGATGCGCCGGCAATCGACTGGCACGCACCAGGCATAGCGCAGTACAATCTAGCGGTCCGGGGCCAGCAGCTTTCCAGTAGAGATCCGCGATGCCGAGCCAACAGCACAAAATGCTTGTATGAGTGGTTATCGTAATGTTCAGCCTGGGGACGTACTGTCCTTTGGCCCCTTCAGTCTGCTCGTTGGAAGCAGGCTGCTCAAGAGGGCCGATAAGACGATACCGCTTGGCGGACGTGCCCTCGACGTCCTGATCGCACTGACGGAGCGTGCCGGCGAGGTCGTCAGCTACAGCGACCTGATCTCGGTCGCGTGGCCAAGTGCGACGGTAGATGAGGCCAATCTCCGCGTTCAGATCGCAGCCCTACGCAAAGCCCTCGGGGAAGATAAAGGGGCTCGCTACATATCGAACGTTGCGGGTCGCGGTTATTGTTTTGTCGCGCCGGTTTCACATGCGACAGGTCCGCTGACGGTAGCGGAAGGAAAGGGTGACGAAGAGCGACCCAGGAAGCTGCCGCCGCAACTGGTGCGCATGGTCGGGCGAACTGAGGCTATTCGAGCCATATCGGAACAGCTGATGAGGGGCCGCTTCGTGAGCGTCGTCGGCCCTGGCGGCATAGGTAAGACGACCGTTGCCGTTTCAGTCGCGCATGCGCTGCTAACAGGCTTCCGCGGCGCAGTCTCGTTTGCTGATTTGGGCGCACTGACCAATCCGCAGCTTGTCCCAACGGCGGTCGCTTCGGCCCTCGGGCTCATGGTCCAGACCCACGACCCGTTCGGCACCCTTGTCGCGTTTCTCGGCGACAAGAAAGTCCTTCTGGTTCTCGACAGTTGCGAGCACGTGATCGACTCGGCAGCGGTTCTGGCCGAACGGGTGGTCAGCGAGGCACCACAAGCGCATATCCTGGCGACCAGTCGAGAAGCGCTCCGTGTCGAAGGCGAACACGTGCACTTTTTGTATTCACTCGATTGTCCGCCCGAGCATGGCGATCGCACCGCCGAGGAAGTGCTGACATATCCGGCTGCTCAGCTCTTCATGGAGCGGGCCGTCGCCGGCGGCTACAGCGCGCCATTAAACGATGTCGAGGCTCCGATCGTCTCTGCGATTTGTCGCCGACTTGATGGCATCGCCCTTGCCATTGAACTCGCAGCCAGCAGGGCCGGCGCGCTTGGAATTGGCGGCACGGCAGAGTTGCTCGACCGTCGCTTTGGGTTGCTCTGGCACGGCCGTCGCACAGCATTGCCGCGGCATCGGACCCTGAACGCGATGCTCGATTGGAGTTACAGCCTGCTCTCACAGCACGAAAAGGAGGTCCTTTGCAGGCTATCCGTCTTCGTCGGTGACTTCACGCTTCGGGCTGTCTGCTCGATTGCCTCCGACGCGGAGTCGAATGAATCCCATGTTGCCACCAGCGTAGTTAGCCTGGCTGCGAAGTCCTTGGTATCAACGAACGTTATCAGCGGATCGACCTATTATCGGCTACTCGACATAACGCGCGCCTATGCCGCCGCCAAGCTCGCGGACTGTGGCGAAAACGAACGCGTTTCCTGGCGGCATGCCGTCTTTTTTGCCGAATTCCTTCAACAGAACGAGATTGTCCAATCGAAATTTGGCGAACATGATCTTTCAGAATACGCTCCGCACATCGGCAATGTCCGGGCGGCACTCGAATGGGCGCTGTCTGACCATGGCGATGTCGGCATCGGCGTTGACCTTGCCGCCTGGGCGGCCCCCCTTTTTATCGGATTGTCGCTGCTGAACGAATGCAGAGGCTGGTGTGAACGGGCGTTGGCGGTAATCGACGCTGCCGGCGGGAACACAAGACTGGAAATGATTCTTCAGGAGGCGTTGGCGCTCTCGTCAATGTATACGCAGGGACACAGTGCCCAGATTCGTGTCGCAATCGAACGCGCACTTGTGCTCGCGGAGACGCTCGACGACCGCCCGCGTCAGCTTCAGCTCCTAGCTGGTCTGAATCTGTTTCTTAACCGGCTTGGTGATCTTCGTGGCTCCCTTGCGGCGGCAGAACGGGGGAGCACCATAGCGCGCGCGACAGCAGACGTTGGCGGTCTCATCTGGGCGGAGTGGATGCTGGGCATCTCTCACTATTTGGAGGGTAATCAGGCCTCGGCGCAACTTCATTGTGAACGCGGCTTGACGCTGGCAGCAGAACTCAGGGGATTTAACGGAAATTACTTCGGCTGTGACCATCGCATCCGAGCTCTTGTCGCCCTTGCCCGGGTCTTATGGTTGCGCGGATTTTCCGATCGGGCGCTCACAACCGCGAAACAGGTGATCGACGAGGCGTCGAGCCAAGAGCAACCGATTTCGATCTGCGTCTCGTTGATGTACTGCTCGTCGGTGTTTCTTTGGACCGGCGACTTCACAAGCGCTGCTGCCTTCATCGAGAAACTGATCGCATATTCCGGGCGATACTCACTGGAGCCATACCGAGCCGCCGGCATTGCGCTACAAGGCGAGCTGGCCATTGCACGCGGCGATGCGGCGACCGGCGTCCAGTTGCTAAAATGCGCTCTCGAAACCATGCACGCTGAGCAGTATCGAGTGGTGGTCACGACCGTTCTCGGCGCACTGGCTGAGGGGCTTCGGAAGTCAGGGCAACTCGCGGAGGCCCTCTCGACGATCGGTGATGCTATCGCGCAGGCGACAAATACTGGAGCACGATTTGAGTTGCCGGAGTTGCTGCGGATCAAAGCGCAAATTCTCGCGGCCCGGCATGATCGGAAGCTGGCGATCAACTCCCTGAGGGAAGCGCTTGCTGTTGCGCGAGAGCAATCTGCGCTCGCATTGGAGCTAAGGGCGGCAATGACCTTGGCCCGCCTCCTCTCCGAAAGCAATGAGCGGGATCGTGCCCGCCATGATCTTGCTCTCGTCTTCAACCGCTTCACGGAAGGTTTCGAGACCTCGGATCTCAGAGAGGCGCGTGAGTTTCTTAGCGAGCTGCGCACATGATTTTAGACGGGCGGAGAGTCTCGAACGTTCAAACGGGACCGTGAACTTGACGTCCAATCGATCATCCTGCGCAATAGCCGCGATAGCCGGGGGCCAGCGTTCCCCCTTCCAAACTCGACTTCCCCCACATTTAGCAATCTCTCGAGCGCGGCTTGGGCGCCGATGAATAGCGGCTTCGACCCGGTTGAAAAGAGTTTCTCGCGCCCAAAGCTCGACCTTGAGAGCGATAGCTTTGCCTGGGACCAAGGTGGGCGCCGATACGGAATACACGCGTAGGCGCCTCGGCGAGCGGCTGCTTGATGTTGATAGCACGCCGGTAACCGACTCAATTTACAATTTTTTACATCATACGATGGCGCAGGTTCCCTAACTGGAGCATGTCGATGATCGTCTCGCGCAATTGTCGCGATGTGTGGCGATCCTTTCAGGTGGCTTGGTTCGCAAAGTTCACTCTTGTTAGCCCAGGCATGGCCGCGCGCACTGCGCGACGATTTCGATTTACAACGTTTTAAAAGGTTTAATTCGCTTTCGCGGGCTGACCGCTCCATCCTCGCCCTCCCATCTTTCGAAAGCAACTAATCTCGGGGAAAACGCGCATGCTTGACGTGAGCGATCATATCGGGAGGGAAGAACGCGACGCGAACTGTTCGGGCGTCCGCCGGTTCGGCCGTATGTAGATTTGACGGCCACTGCCAGGCAGCAGAGCACGCGAATGTCACGGCGGCTTTGCCCGCCATGACCGTCGCCAGCAACCGGACGATAGGCTTGCCGCGAGCGCCGAATAACCAGTCGGTTCGAACCATACGGGAGAGACCCAAATGTCACGCTTCGAACAGTACCACAAATCTTTCCCGAACGCACGCCTCACGCGTTCGGGCAGCGGCGTACTGGAGGTCGTACTGCATACGAACGGCGACAAGCTCGTCTTCAACGGTTTGACGCACGAACAATTCGTCGACCTGTTCCACGCGATCGGAGAGGACAGGGAAAACAGGGTCGTGATCCTGACGGGCGCCGGCAACGCGTTCATGGATTCGATTACCCAAGAGGGCTTCGATTTCTTCACTCCCATGGGCTACGACAAGATCTATCGCGAGGGCAAAAAGGTCCTCATGAACATGCTGGATATCGAAGTCCCAATGATCACAGCCCTCAACGGGCCGGTCCTGCTTCACAGTGAATACGCCCTGCTCACCGACATCGTAATTGCGACCCCTGAAACCGTATTTCAGGACTTTCCGCATCCGGAGTTTGGCATCACTCCGGGAGACGGCATGCACCTTCTCTGGCCGGAAGTGATTGGCTCGGTCCGAGGTCGGTATTTCCTTCTGACTCGGCAGAAGCTCGACGCCAAGACCGCGAAAGAGTGGGGCGTAGTCAACGAGATCGTGCCGGCGGCAGGCTTGCTTGCTCGCGCGCACGAGATAGCCGAAGGCATCGCGAAGATGCCGCCGCTCACCAGCAGCTATACTCGCATCGCTCTTACACAGAGGCTACGACGGCTTATCGACGAAGGAACCGGTTACGGGCTGGCGCTGGAAGGGATAACCGCCGCCGCCGTCGCGCCTAGTCCGGCTGCAAGGCGCTCCGGTGCAAGTGGATGAAAACGCGCGCCGGAATGTCGTTTCATTAGCGTCAAGATCTCGAGGGAGAAAATGATGTCGAAATATCTGGAAGTTCTGACTCCGAAAAACTGTCAGGTCATATTCATCGACCAACAGCCTCAGATGGCATTTGGCGTGGAATCCATCGATCGACAGACGTTGAAGAACAATGTCGTCGGCCTCGCTAAAGCTGCGAAAGTGTTTGGAATCCCCACGACCATCACGACGGTCGAATCCGACGCCTTCTCGGGCAATACCTATCCCGAATTGCTTGCGGTGTTTCCCGAGAATCAAATCCTTGAACGAAGTTCTATGAATTCCTGGGACGATCAGAACGTCCGCGATGCGTTGGCCAAGCATGCAAGGGAGGGCCGCAAGAAGGTCGTCGCCGCAGGCCTCTGGACGGAGGTTTGCGTTAACACCTTTGCCCTCAGTTGTCTGCACGACACAGACTACGAAATGTACATAGTCGCGGATGCGTCAGGCGCCACATCGGTGGACGCGCAAAAGTTCGCGATGGATCGAATGATTCAGGCTGGCATGGTGCCAATGACGTGGCAGCAGGTGCTTCTCGAGTGGCAGCGCGATTGGGCGCGCCGAGAGACCTACGATGCAGTAATGAGCATCGTCAGGGAGCATTCAGGAGCATACGGCATGGGCGTGGACTATGCCTATACGCACGTGCACAAGGCCCAGGAGCGCGTCAAGCATGGCCCACGTATCGGACCAAACCCGGCGAAGTGAAGGTTTCGCTTCTTCTGGTGATCCGTAGCTCCGCTCTCGCTCCATGGCAGACGCCGAGGGACATGTCATGAAACGTGTACTTGTCGGGACAGGTCCGCTCACTGGCTCCGCCGCTGATTGCACGGATCGGATTGGACATCTTGGCGGGCGAGCCTGTGATTCCGATCGGCGGGCAGCTTCTTACGAGGACGTCGTATCGCGGAACTTGCGCGGTATCCCAGATCATTGATCGTCTCTTCGGCCACTTTCCGGGCGGTACGGTGCAAGGCTCGCTACCGTCGATGCGTACGAAAGGAAGCCCTCATGACTGCCGACCCCTCAAACCTCGTATTGCACAACGGACTTATCGCAACGCTGAACCGTTCCAATCCGTCCGCCAGCGCGGCGGCGATCAGGGACGGAAAGTTCGTCGCCGTCGGATCCGACCGTGAAGTCCTCGCCCTTGCCGGGGCAGGCACAAAGGTGGTCGACCTCAAAGGCCGTCGTGTGCTGCCGGGCCTGATCGACAATCATCTGCACATCATCCGCGGCGGCCTGAACTTCAATATGGAGCTGCGGTGGGACGGAGTGTGGTCGCTGGCCGACGCGATGGCCATGCTGAAGAAGCAGGTGGCGATCACCCCACCTCCGCAGTGGGTTCGAGTGGTCGGCGGGTTTACCGAACATCAGTTCGTCGAGCGGCGCCTGCCCACGATCGAAGAATTGAATGCAGTGGCGCCCGACACTCCGGTCTTCATCCTGCATCTTTACGATCGCGCCATGTTGAACGGCGCTGCCCTTCGCGCGGTAGGGTACACAAAGGATACGCCGCAGCCGCCAGGCGGGGAGATGGTGCGCGACGCGAAGGGTAATCCGACCGGCCTTTTGCTGGCCAAGCCCAACGCAAGTATCCTCTATGCCGCGCTCGCCAAGGGACCGAAGCTCCCGTCCGAGTACCAGATCAATTCGACCCGGCATTTCATGCGCGAATTGAACCGGCTCGGCGTGACGGGGGCAATCGACGCTGGCGGCGGCTCCCAGAATTATCCGGAAGACTATGCGGTCATCCAGAAGCTCAGCGACGAGGGCCAGTTGACGATCCGCCTGGCCTACAATCTCTTCACCCAAAAGCCGAAGGGCGAAAAGGCCGACTTCCTGAACTGGAGCACGACGTCGCGCTACAAGCAAGGCACCGACTACTTTCGTCATAACGGGGCCGGCGAGATGCTGGTATTTTCGGCAGCCGATTTCGAGGATTTTCGCGTGCAGCGCCCCGACATGCCGGCGGAGATGGAGCGAGAGCTCGAGGAGGTAGTCCGCATCCTCGTCCAGAATCAGTGGCCCTGGCGAATGCACGCGACATACGACGAGACGATCTCGCGAGCGCTGGACGTCTTCGAGAAGGTCAATCAGGATACGCCGCTGAGCGGTCTACACTGGTTCTTCGATCATGCGGAGACGATCTCGGACCAATCCATAGACCGGATTGCAGCGCTTGGCGGAGGTATCGCCATTCAACACCGCATGGCGTATCAGGGCGAATATTTCGTCGAGCGCTACGGCTTCGGAGCCGCGGAGGCGACTCCACCGATCAAGAAGATCATCGACAGGGGCGTGAAGATCTCGGCCGGCACCGACGCCACGCGCGTGGCTTCCTATAATCCGTGGATCTGTCTGTCTTGGCTGGTCACCGGTAGAACCGTGGGCGGCCTCGGGATCTATCCGCGGCGCAATTGTCTGGACCGCGAGACGGCTTTGCGGATGTGGACGGAGAACGTCACTTGGTTTTCGAACGAAGAAGGAAAGAAGGGGCGTATCGAAGTCGGACAGTTCGCCGATCTGATCGTTCCGGATCGGGATTTCTTTTCGTGCGCGGAGAGCGAGATCGCCAACACGACGAGCGAACTGACGATCGTCGGCGGCCGGATAGTCTATGGAGCTGGAATCTTCAAGTCGCTCGATACATCGGCGCCGCCGCCGGCGATGCCAGACTGGTCGCCTGTGCGCAACTTTGGCGGCTACGGAAACTGGGTCGGAGTCGATGGTAAGGCGCAAGCCATAAGCGCACGTATCATGCAGGCATGCGAGTGCGGAAGCGTCTGCGATATTCACGGTCACGATCACGCGCGAGCATGGTCTAACCGGCTGCCGATCTCCGATCTGAAGAGCTTCTGGGGCGCGCTGGGCTGCGCCTGCTCGGCCGTATGACCGACGCTGGCGGACCATGGAGCTTGCCGAGGAGTACTTTGCTGAGGAGCGAGCGATGGATTACAGGGGTTTGATCAAGCATTGTGTGGTCGCTCTCGCGGGCGTCGGGTTCTTCTTCGCGATCATCGGCGTCTTCGGGCTGTCGGTGTCCCTTGCCTCGCTGGCGGCGTTCATTGCCGTCGCCATTTGGCTATTCGTCAACTCGAAGCAACTTCCGGAAGCAGGACGATGACGATCGATTCCGAGCTTTTGGCGCGCGTTCAATTCGCGTTCACCGTCAGCTTCCACATTATCTTTCCGACGATGTCGATCGGACTTGCGGCGTTCCTGGCTATTGTCGAGGGGCTTTGGCTCAAGACCAAAGATCCGCTCTATCTCCAGATCTACCGGTTCTGGCTCGGTATTTTTGCCATGGGCTTCGGCGTGGGCGTCGTGACGGGGATTGTGCTGTCGTTCGAATTCGGCCTGGGCTTTGCCAGATTCGGCCAGATGGCGGGCCCGGCCATCGGCCCCATGATAGCCTTGGAAGTTCTGACTTCGTTTTTTCTCGAGGCCGGCTTTTTGGGCATCATGCTGTTCGGCCTCAACCGTGTGGGCCCGAGGCTGCACTTCTTTGCGACATGCATGGTGGCCCTGGGCACCGTACTGTCGGCATCGTGGATCTTGTCGGCCAACAGTTGGATGCAGTCACCTGACGGAGTGAGTATCGAGAACGGAAGGGTGGTGGTTACCGATTGGATTCGCGTGATCGTCAATCCTTCCTGGCTATATCGTCTGCCACATATGCTGGCTGCGGCCTATATCACTGGATCCTTCCTGATTGGGGGGGTGGGCGCCTGGTATCTGCTCCGCGGCGAGCATCTTGAGTTTGGGCGACGCACCGTATCCTTGGGGACGGCCTTCGCGGCGGTTTTGATCGCTTGCCAGGTGTTTCTCGGCGACATTCTCTACGGGAAGATGCTGGAGCTCCAGCCATCGAAGATGCAAGCAGCCGAAGGATTTTGGGAAAAGAAATCGGAGTCTCCCGCCCCGTATTATTGGATCATCGTTCCAGACCAGGCAAAGCAACGCAACCGATTCGCGCTAGGCATTCCATACCTGGGAAGTATCTGGCTTACTCATAGCCTCAACGGACAAGTCGAGGGTCTTTCCAACACGCCGGTAGAGCGGCAACCCTATATGGGTATCGTCTTCTATGGCTTCCGAGTCATGTATGGGACGGCCATTCTTATGTTCGGAATCGCTGTTGCCTCTCTTTGGCTTCGCTACCTAGGAGGACTCTATACGACCCGTTGGTTCCTGTGGGCGCTCGTAGCGATGACGCCATCAGGTATCTTCGCAACCCTGGCCGGCTGGTACGTTGCCGAAACCGGTCGGCAACCCTGGGTCATCTGGGGTATTCTGCGAACGGCAGACGCGGTCTCGCCAGTGCCTGCGAACGTTCTGCTTTCGACAATGATTGCATTTGTCTGCATCTATGCGCTGTTCATGGCTGCATTTCTCGTTTTCACGGCACGGTTCATCCGGCGCGGTCCGAAGCATGCGCCAGAATATGCCGAGCCCACCGGCTCGCTCAAGCGGGCGCTAAGCCCAGCCGTCATGAATACCGTACCGGCGGAGTGATCGTCATGGACCTACCGCTCCTTTCCGCGCTCTTCGTTGCTTTCGCCATGACGCTTTACGTTTTGCTGGACGGGTTCGATCTCGGCGTCGGTGCGTTGCTGTTGTTTCAATCGGATGAGAAGCAGCGCGATCGCATGGTCTATTCGATCACGCCGACCTGGGACGGCAACGAAACCTGGTTGATCATGGCGGGTGTCGGCCTTCTGGCGGGTTTCCCGATTGCCTACGGCATCTTGCTGCCGGCCCTCTACCTTCCCCTCATCATGATGCTGCTGAGTCTGGGACTTCGCGGGGTGTCATTCGAATTCCGCTATCAGGTGGACCGCGCGCGCCGGATCTGGGACGCGGCGTTTGGAGTCGGCTCCATTGTAGCCGCGCTCATGCAGGGCTTGATCGTCGGCGCGCTTATCCAAGGTGTCGCCGTCACTGGTGACCATTTCTCGGGAAGCGTCATTGATGTGTTCCGCCCGTTTTGCCTGCTGACCGCCGTCGCGGTCCTTTCAGGTTACGTGGTGTTGGGAGCTGGTTGGCTCCATTTCAAGACAAGCGCCAAATTGCGTAGCTTTGCTGAAACCAGCTTGTCGGTTGGTGCGCCAATATTTGCCGGGCTTGCCCTTGTCACCTGCGTCGCCGCGATTTTTGTGCAGCCCCGGGTTCAAGCAGCTTGGGTCGCGTATCCAGTTGTTCTTGGGATGATGGCCAGCGTGTTTTTCGTCACGGCGGTCATTCTGTTTCGCTCGGTCGGACGAGAACCCGCGATGCGCCCCTTCCTGCTCGGCCTGATACTGTTCGCTTGCGGTGTCGGTGGACTCGCAGTTGTAATTTTCCCATACATCGTGCCATTCCAGCTATCGCTTTGGGATGCTGCTTCGGCGACGCTTAGTCATGTGTTCATGCTGGCGGGCGCGGTCGTGGTCACACCAATCGTACTGGCGTATTCGGCATTCGCATATCACGTGTTCCGCGGGAAGACGCCCGAGGAGGGGTGGGAATCATGAGCGGGTGGCGAAAAGATTTGCTGTGGTTCGCAGGCCTTTATCTGGGGTCGATCGCCGCCCTCTCGGTTGTGTCCATATCCATTCGATCCGTTCTTCAATTCGCTGCCCAGTGAAGCGCGCGGTAACGCCGCGGGTGCCTGACCAATTGGGTACGGCGTCAAACGGAGGGTACGAAATGACGCTCATTTATACGGCTGATTGACGAGTGGCATGGCTCGAACGTCAATCAGCCGCCGAGATCGTGTTTGCTCACGCATAATGATTTAACGAGGGCGCGATGAGCTGGCTCCATACGCTCAACGCAATGATCGCCGGCAAGCTAGCGCCGTTGTTCTGCACGCCGGCGCTGCACTGGATAGGCTTGCTGTGCCTTTGCAGCGCCTATCTGCAAGGTGGGCTCACCAAGGCTTTCGATTTTCGCGCCGCTCTCGACGAGATGAACCAGTTTGGCCTCAAGCCGGCTGCGCCCCTTGCTATCGTCGTAATCGTGATGGAGATCGGGGCGTCGGGGCTTGTTCTGAGCGGATTCTTCCGTTGGGTGGGAGCGCTGATGCTCGGAGGGTTCACCCTGTGCGCAACGTTTGTCGCAAACCGCTTCTGGAATGCGCCACTGCCGAAGCGATACCTAACCGAAAACGCCTTCTTCGAGCATCTCGGTCTGGTCGGTGGGTTCATTCTGGTCGCGTGGTATGATTTGCGGGGATGATGAAGCGCGCTGTTATAGTCCCGGACTGGAACCGAGAGAACGTCGTTCCGATGGCCGAGCTGATCCAATCGACGGCAATTGACGCCTCGTCCCATACCATGGCGATGCCTGCCTTCTCGCCACGGCACCTCAACATGTTGTTGCTGGGGCTGGGCTTTGCGACGGGGATGGAATTCTACACCGCCGACAGCATCAACCTCTGCCTGACCGATATCAGCGGCAGCTTCGGGGTCTCCGGCGACGAAGCGAGCTGGAGTCTCACGGTCTATAGCTCGGCGCTGTTTTTGGGCGTGCCGGTCTGCGTCTGGCTCGCCGGGTATATCGGGCACAAGAGTTATCTGATCGCCTCGGTCGTGCTGTTTGCCGCCTCATCAGTCGTCAGCGCGACGGCGTACAGTTTTGATACCATGCTGGTAGCCCGTGCCTTCCAGGGGTTGGCTGGGGCGGGCCTGGTCGTCTGGTGGCGCGGCACCGTCTACATGCTGTTGCCGAAGCCGATGCGCAGCGAATCGCTGATGCGCGTCTCCACTATGCTCTATCTCTCCAGCGCGTTCGGGATGCTGTTCAGCGGCTATATCACCGACCATGTCAGCTGGCGCCTGATCTGCGTTCCGAACCTAGCTTATGCGGCCGTCGCCATCTGGTTTTTGCTGCGCTATTTTCCCGATCTGCCCCTGGAACGGTCGGAGCGACCTACCGACTGGCTGGGCATCATTTTGATCGTCGTGACGCTGGTGTCGTTGCAGATCATTCTCAGCCGCGGCCAGATTGACGACTGGTTCGGATCACCGCGCATTCGCATGCTCGTCTGGTTAGGTGCGACCGCGCTTATCCTGTTTGCGATCTGGCAGACCAGCCCGCGCAACCCCGCGCCACTACTTCGCCTAGACCTCCTGTTCGATCGCTATGTGCTGTCCTCAGCCTTGATCGGAATATTTACTGGGATGATCCTTTCCGGTAGTCTCTATTTGCTTCCCGAATTTCTTCGCAATGTCGCCTCGCAGCCGCTGAGCGCCACACAGACCGGCCGGGTCATGGCAGTCTATGCCTTGACCGCCGCTGCAGTGCGTCCTCTGATCGTGGGCATCGTCGCGCGCTTCGGCCAGCGCAAGACAATCTGCGGCGCGCTCGTCTGCCTGATCGCTTCGATGCTGCTGATCAATCGATTCCTGACCACGGGCACGCCGGCCACCTATTTCTATCTGCCGCTTGTCCTCTATGCCTTCTGCCTTTCGGCTCTGTTGCCGTCCGTCGGCAGCGGGACCGTTGCCCGGATCGAGCAGCAAAAGCTTCTCGACGGGGTTTCGCTCTACATGACATTTCGTCAGTTCGGCGCGGCGCTTGGCGTTGCCGCGGTCACGATCCTGGTCGAGCGGCGCGAGACGCTGCATTCCGCGCGGCTGTTCGATCATCTGCGGGCATCGAGCCAGGTCGTGCAGGATTGGATGACAACGGCGTCGAACATGATCGCCGCACGCGGCGGCTACTCGGCCCTGAAAAGCCATGACGTCGCGACCAAGTTGCTTGCCGAGGTCGGCGGCCGCGAGGCCGCGACATTGGCCTATGCGGACGCGTTTCTCTTCATGGCGCTGATCGGGGTCATTACACTCTGCCTGGTGCCCATCATTCCACCGACGCCTGTAGCAAATAAGTGAGCTGCTCAGCCTGGAGCGGAGATAGACCGCGATGACCGATCAAACCGTCCTCAGGGGAACATCCGAGCCTCCCGCGCCGCCCATGCCGCCAGTCGCCGGCGGCAAGGCGCCGCCATCAGACGACGTCCGTTCGAGCCGGAGATCCCTTGTCACGGGCGCCATTCTTTTCCTGGTCGCGGTTGTCGGGCTTTATTTCTATGTGCCGGGATTCTGGCAGGTCAGCACGGACGACGCGTATGTGAACGCGCATGTGGTTTCGATCGTGCCCAAAGTCGCCGCCTATGTTTCCAAATTGCATGTCAACGACAATTCGAAAGTCGCCCGCGATGATTTGCTTGTCGAGCTCGATCCGAGGGACTTCGCGGTGGCCGTTGACATGGCCAATGCCGACTTGAAGAGTGCGGAGGCAAATGCTTCGAACATCGAAGCGCAGATCAAGGAGCAACAGGCGATCGTCACGGAAAGCCAATCCGCCCTCGACGGCGATCAGGCCGTGCTCGATTTCGCGCAGCAGCAGCTTGATCGCTACAAGTCTCTCGCGACAAGCGGTTCCGGAACAGTCGAACGGCTGCAGCAGGCGGAATCCGACGTCGGCCAACGCCGGGCCACGTGGCAACACGACCTCGCAGCGCTCGACGCCGCACGCGCCCATCAGGCCGTTCTGCAGACCCAGCTGGTTCAGGCGAAGGCCACGATCGAACGCCAGCAGGCCGCATTGGCGCAGACACAGCTCAACCTCTCCTACACCCAAATCCGGGCAACGCAGGCCGGCAGTGTCGCGAACAAAACGGTGGAAGCAGGCAATTACGTCCAGCCGGGGCAGACGTTGTTCTCGATCGTTCCAGATATGCTCTATATCACGGCAAACTTCAAGGAGACGCAGCTGACCGACGTCCGACCCAACCAGCGGGCGACGATCCGCGTCGACGCTTTTCCTGGCCTTCGACTCGACGCACATGTCGACAGCCTCCAGCGCGGCACGGGATCGCAGTTTGCCCTGCTACCACCCGAGAACGCGACCGGGAATTTCGTCAAGGTGGTGCAGCGTGTCCCGGTTAAGATCACATTCGACGATCCAGGCGAGGCGCTTCGTTGGATTTCGCCGGGCATGTCGGTGGAGGCAAAGATTTACATGGTTGAGCCGCCTCGCTGGCTGAGGTTTCTTGACTAAGATTCTATTTCACAGTGCCCAAGAGGAGGCGGAACTAGATGAGATGCGACCGACTCACTTCACGCACGCGATCCAGCTCTTGTTGATCACCAAACCGGACTCGCGAATGGTGCGCAGACCCAGGCGCCCCCCGGAGTTCGCCAACAAGGTAACGAGGGGATGACGAGGCTGAGTGGCTCGTTCCCTTTATCAGCGACGGGTTGCTGATCTGTTGGCTTTATCTGGTGTACGGGTACCACGGCGCGAACTGGTTCTTTTGGACATTCGGCTCGCTCTTGCTCGTGGGCTGGTGGGACAATCGGCTCGGCATTTTTGGGCGCGGCCGGCTCGACCGCGATGCTTCATCGCGACCGTCACGCTTACCCTTTCATGCCTCGATGGGTGGGATCCCACGGCCAGAGTTCCGGCGATGAGCAGCAACGTGCCCTTGCAGATGATGGACGTCGTCCTGCTGGCGGTGTCGCTGGTTCTCTTGAGACAAGACGTGGCGACACCACGCAATAATGAGCAGGACATGCAGCGTGAGACGCCGCCGGGCGCTGAATGCTTACAGGCGGTTTTATGCTCATTCCACGGAGGAATGAATGACACCGCCGCGGCGCATCGGCCGCCGCGACACGGAATGGGTGAGTTTGCCCACCCGTCAGGCCGGGTCGCATGAAGGAAGAATCGGTTGTCGAGCCGGTCTAGGCGGCAAGCGACACGCACATCATTTCGCTTCGGCAGAGGGTGAACACGAAGATCGGCGGTCGCGAAAACATCGGTGATGCCGATTTGGGGCTCATCAGGTCGAGCATCTCGACAGCGTCAGTGGGCGGTTGGAGATCAACACCTGAGGGCGAGACGCGCGGACAGACGTTCGTTGCCGGCCAGCCAGCGTGGTGCAGTTGGATGATTTGGGCAGGGGTTTTGCAATCGTACCTATTCTTGAACGGAATATACGCGGGAGCGCTTGCCCGAAAGACGCCCGTTGCTCTTGATCGAAACGGCCCGAAGCCGGGCTTCAAGCTTGTCGGCCCCGCAGGGCTGTCGTATCCTCTGTCTTCACGGTAGTTTCGGAGCGAGGCCGCGACATTGCTCGGACGAGCGGAGGCGCCGGCAGCGGACTCGCCGCGGCACGGTATAGGGCGGTAGAGATAAGGCGGATCCTTCGGGGGCTCCCTTCGCAAGGAGATGCGCGATGCCGAGCAAACTACGCGGGATGTATGTATGAACGGCCACCGTGATGTTCGCCCCGGGGACGTGCTTTCCTTTGGCCCCTTCAGTCTGTTCGTGGGCAGCAGATTCCTCAAGAAGGCCGATGAGACGATACCGCTTGGCGGACGCGCTCTCGATGTCCTGATCGCGCTGACGGTGCGGGCTGGCGAGGTGGTCAGCTACAGCGAGCTGCTTTCGCTCGCATGGCCTAACGTAACGGTGGATGAGGCCAATCTCCGTGTCCAGATTGCAGCGTTACGGAAAGCCCTCGGTGAAGGGAGGGGGGCTCGCTACATATCGAACGTTGCCGGTCGCGGTTACTGCTTTGTTGCGCCTTTGTCGCATTCGACAGGCAGCCTGACTGTCGCTGAAGGAGTTGCGGACGGCGAGCGGCCCGGGAAACTGCCACCGCGATTGGCGCGCATGGTCGGTCGAGATGAAGCTGTTCGAGCTGTATCGGAACAGCTCGCCACGGGTCGGTTCGTCAGCATTGTCGGCCCAGGCGGTATCGGCAAGACCACCGTCGCCATTTCGGTTGCACATGCATTGCTGAATGGCTTCTGCGGCGCCGTTTCCTTCGTCGATTTAAGCGTATTGACAAATCCTCAGCTCATTCCAACCGCAGTTGCCTCGGCGCTCGGCTTCATGATCCAGGCTCAAGATCCCTTCGCGAGTCTCGTGGCATTTATAGGCGATAAAAAGCTCCTCTTGATCCTCGACAATTGTGAGCACATGATCGACTCGGCAGCTGAATTGGCTGAACGGGTCGTCAGCGAAGCGCCACAAGCACATATCCTGGCCACCAGCCGCGAAGCGCTCCGTGTCGAAGGCGAACGCGTGCACTTTTTGTATTCACTCGATTGTCCACCCGAGCACGCCGACCTCATCGCCGCCGAAGTGCTTGGATATCCGGCTGCTCAGCTCTTCATGGAGCGGGCTGCGGCCAGTGGCTATAAAACCGCTCTGAGCGACGATGAAGCGCCGATCGTCGCAGCGATCTGTCGTCGACTTGATGGTGTCGCGCTCGCTATCGAACTCGCCGCAAGCCGTGCGGGCACTCTTGGTATTCGTGGAATCGCCGAGCTGCTCGATAATCGCTTCAGCTTGCTCTGGCATGGACGCAGAACCGCGCTACCTCGACACCAGACCTTGAACGCTATGCTCGATTGGAGCTACAATCTTCTCCCCGAGCATGAGAGAGCTGTTCTTCGCCGGCTCTCGGTATTCGTGGGGGATTTCACGGTTGAGGCTGCTTGCTCTGTTGCGTCCGAGACGCAAAGCGACGAGGCGAGCACTAAAGATGCACTCGATAGCTTACTCGCAAAGTCGCTGATATCCACAAGCTGGATGTTCGGCTCGACATATTATCGACTGCTCGATGCGACTCGCGCATATGCGCGAGCAAAGCTCGCCGATCAAGGGGAGATAACTCGTGTCGCTCGCCGTCATGCAGAATACTATTCCGCGTTTCTCCGAAGCGACGATGTCATCCATTCAAGGATCGGCAAGCAGGATCTTTCAGGATATACTCCACAGATAGGGAACGTGCGGGCGGCGCTCGAGTGGGCATTGTCGGATCGTAAGGATCAAGGCTTCGGAGTAACACTTGTCGCGCAATCTGCGCCGCTGTTGCTGGGCCTCTCTCTGTTGGAAGAGTGTAGACGATATTGCGAAAGCGCGCTGGCGGCTCTCGATGACACTGGCGATTGCACCAGAACGGAGATGGTTCTCCAGGAGTCCTTAGCGCTTGCATCGATGTACACCCGCGGAAATGACGGCAAGGTTCGCGCTGCAATCGAACGCGGTCTCGCGCTTGCCGAAGCGCTTGAGGACAGATCGCGCCAATTACAGCTCTTGGCGAGCTTGAATCTGCTCCTGGTCCGGCAAGGTGACCTTCTCGGCGCTAGGGCGACTGTCGAACGTGGAAGGGATATAGCACAAGCGATCTCAGACCCTGCTGGTCTTATCTGGTCCAAGTGGATGATGGGTGTTTCGTATCACGTGGGTGGAGATCAGGCTGCGGCTCAGTGTCACCTCGAAAATGGAATGTCGCTTGCTGCCGAAAGCGGCTCACACCATGCCAACTACTTTGGGAGCGTCAATCGCATAGGAGCCATGGTGGCTCTCGCTCGAGTCTTGTGGCTACGCGGGTTTCCCGATCGCGCACTAAGAATTGCGAAAGATGCCATTGATGAGATGAGCCGCGGCCGAAATCATCCCGTATCCGTTTGCACTTCTCTTCTCTATGGCGGTTCGGTTATTTTCTGGACCGGGAATCTCACCATGGCCTGGGGGTTAGTTGAACAATTAATAGCTCATGCTGGACAACACTCGTTGAGACCGTATCGGGCCGCGGGTATCGGCTTGAAGGGAGAACTGCAGGTCGCGAGAGACGAGGCGCCGGCAGGAATTGAGTCGCTGAGGGAAGCTTTAGAAATCATGCAGGTTGAACAGTATAATGTGGTTCGTGCCACCCTCATGGGTGCACTCGCAGAGGGACTTCGAAAGACCGAACGGTTAGAAGAGGCGCTCGCAACGGTCAACGACGCGATTGCCGGGTCGACCGATACGGGCGCGGA
Organism: Bradyrhizobium sp. AZCC 2230; assembly: GCF_036924495.1. Taxonomy (NCBI): domain Bacteria; kingdom Pseudomonadati; phylum Pseudomonadota; class Alphaproteobacteria; order Hyphomicrobiales; family Nitrobacteraceae; genus Bradyrhizobium; species Bradyrhizobium sp. AZCC 2230. The sequence goes on from NZ_JAZHRS010000001.1 coordinate 599,076, forward strand.
ATTTGACGTGCCAGAACTGCTGCGAATTAAAGCGCAGATCCTCGCAGCGCGAGGGGACCATAAATCCGCCAGGAGTTGTTTGAAGAGGTCGATTGCTAAAGCGCAGGCACAACATGCGCTCAGCCTTGAACTCAGGTCGGCGATAACACTTGCCGGCCTGCTACGGCGCGAAGGCAAGACTGCCGAAGCTCGCCAATGCCTGGCAAGTGTATTCGAACGATTCACGGAAGGTTTCGAGACTGCGGATCTCAGGGTGGCGCGTGGGGTCCTTGAAGAGCTTCGCCCATAATTTCAGACGGGTGGAGCATACGGCGGGTCAGCTTGTCTGGGTCTTCCAAGCCGCAAAATAAACTCATCGTGCTAGTGATCACGCCGCGCAATCGCCGCGATTTCTGACGGCCGGCTCCCCGTCCGAGAGGGGCGGGCATGTCCACTTTTAACAATCTCTTAGAACGTTTAACTCGCCCTCGCAGGAGGAGCGCGCCACGCTTTGTGAGCAATGGGCTCTTTTCTGACTCCGGCTGCGAGAAGAACGCGCATTAGCGCCATGAGCGTTGTACCGAGCGGAAGAGTGCAACGAATTTGGCGGACAAACGTTGGCGCGGCGCGGCCCGCATCTTCGAAATGATGGGTGCCACAGATCAACAGGAGGCAAATATGAGCAAACTGTTCTCGCCGGTCAACATGGACTATCCGTCATACGACCAGATTGAGCCGTATGCGCTCTAGCTTCCGGTCAAAGTTGTGGCGCGCCCACGGGCCCGTTCCGAGCGATTGGTAAGTCCAGCGTCGCTTCTGCCGATTTAACAACCTCAGCCAGGGGTGAGAAGATGAGGCAGTTTGTCGAGCGTCGTCAATTCGCAATGGCCTTCAACCCACATGCCAAGTCCAGGTTCGTCGACCAACGGTCCAGTTGACCTTCCACCCCTGATAGCAGCCTTCGTAGAGGCCACGAACGACCTCGACTTGGATCGGCTGATGAGTACGTTTTCAGACGACGCGCTCGTCAACGATCAGCTACGTGACTACTGGGGCAAAGCGGCAATTAGGAGCTGGGCAGAGCGGGATATCATCGGCGAAAGACTGACCATCACTGTCACGAAAATTGTGAGCCATCACAGCAATTTCGTTGTCACCGCCAACGTTGACGGGAATTTTGACAAGCGCGGTTTGCCGGACCCTCTGGTCTTGGCCTTTTATTTCACGTCGCATAATGAATTTATTGTTCAACTGATCATTTTGCGCAATCGCCGCGATATCTGACGATCAGGTCGCCTGTGTCGTTGCGGCGGGTTCACGTTTAACAATCTATTAGAAAATTTAACTCGCTTTCGTGGAAGGATCGCGCCACGCTTCGGCGAGCAGTCAGGTCAAGTACACCAGATCGGGAGGCCGCGGATAGCTCGGTTGCAGGTGCTCCTCGGCTCCGAAATTCGGATCGACGTGTACGATACGTGCATTGGAATCCCCGACGAGCAAATAGAAGAACTTCGAAGCATTCACCCGGCTTGATACCGCACAATGCGAGGGCCTCGGCATTGGTCTCCTCATCGTGTGGCAGGCGCTCGGAATCTTGGGGCTTCGCTTCGACGTCGCTCTTCAGTCCCCGCCGCGGGTCTCGCTTTTCCATTTCGTCGCGCGATCCGAAGAGGGAGAGAACGAAGCCGACACAGGAGAGAAACGGCGAGCACAAGGGAGGGAGTCTCGTGAGCACTCCCGGGACCGTGGCCGCCGGCTCGTTTGCGCAAGGACCCATTCCCCGCCGGAATGAATGATATCGCCGGATCGCGCCTGCCGCAGCGCCGGGGAATGGGTGAGGGTGCGGTCCTACGTTTTGACCATGAGAAGGGAGAGAGAAATGATCAACGGATTTACGCTTTACGACACGAAAACTGCGCCGGCGGCTTCCGCCGAAATCCTCAACGTTGTTCAGAAGTCTTGGGGTTTCGTGCCCAACCTGCACCGCGTCCTCGCACAGAGCCCGGCAGCACTTGAGGCTTACAGCACCCTTTGGGGGATCGCCGAAAAGACAAGCTTCACCCCGCAAGAGCGCAACATTGTCTACCTCGCCATCATCTACGAGAACGAGTGCACTTATTGCATGGCCGGCCACACCAATCTGTCGCGTATGGCCAAAGTGGCGCCGGAGGCGATTTCCGCCGTCCGCGAGGGCCGCCCCATCGCCGACGCGAAGCTCGAGGCCTTGCGCCAGTTCGCGGCCAAGGTCACCCGGCAGCGCGGCGTCGTGAGCCAGGCCGACGTCGCCGCCTTCAAGGCCGCGGGCTACGACAATCAGTCGGTGCTGGACGTGCTCGTCCTCGCCGCTACCAAGCTCATCTCCAACTACACCAATCATCTCGCCGAGACCCCGAACGATTCGTTCATGAAGGGTGCCGAGTGGAATGCGCCCGGCAAACTGAAGCCGGCCGCCTGACAGCATCGAAGGCCGCCCTCGCTTCTGCGCGGGAGGCCTTCGCGCCTGGCGCATAAGGAGACCGATGATGATCGAGCTCTACTACTGGCCCACGCCGAACGGCCACAAGATCACGATGTTCCTGGAGGAGGCCGGGCTGGAATACGCGATCCATCCTGTCGACATCAGCGCTGGTGATCAATTCAAGCCCGACTTTCTCGCGATCTCGCCGAATAATCGCATGCCGACGATCATCGACACTGCGCCGGTCGACGGAGGCAAGGCGATCAGCGTATTCGAGTCGGGCGCCATCCTGCTGTATCTGGCCGAGAAGACCGGCCGCTTCCTTCCGAAGGATACCCGCGGCCGTAAGACCGCGACGGAGTGGCTGTTCTGGCAGGTCGGTGGCCTAGGGCCGATGGCCGGACAGAACCACCATTTCGGGGTCTACGCGCCGACCACGATCCCGTACGCAATCGACCGCTACGTCAAGGAGACGAACCGTCTCTACGGGGTCCTCGATCGCCACCTCGAAAACCGCGCATTCATCGTCGGCGACACCTACAGCATCGCCGACATGGCATCCTATCCATGGGTCGTTCCGTGGAAGCGGCAGCAGCAGAATCTGGGCGACTTCCCGAACCTGCGGCGCTGGTTCGATGCGGTGCGCCAGCGCCCCGGCACGCAACGGGCCTACGCGAAAGGCGAACCATACTCGGGCCGCCCTGCGGTTACGGAAGACGGAAAGAAGATCCTTTTCGGGCAAACAGCGAGCAGGGCGTCGGTGGCCTGACGGAGGGATCAAACTTCATTTCACGCGATGGAAGGAGAACAGCCATGAAGTCCTCGTCGGAGAAGATGCAGGCGTCTGAAAGCAGGCCCATCGATCAAAGGAAGATCGCTTACCAGAAACCGCAGCCCGTCGGCATGGTGCAGGATGTATTCATTGGCTCTGCGCTGGAGCTTGACGGGGACGAACGGGAATGGGTTCCGCAATCGCCTACCGTCGCCTTCAGGCCGCTCGTGCTCAATGTGAGTCAAGGCTACTACGTCAACATCCTTCGGGTCCGATCCTCGGGTGTGTTGTCGCGCCACCGACATTCCGGACCGGTGCATGCCTTCACGTTGCGCGGAATCTGGCGGTACCTCGAGCACGACTGGGTCGCGTCCCCTGGCGATTACGCGTTCGAGCCGCCTGGCGAGACGCACACGCTTGTCGTTCCGGATGACGTCAAGGAGATGGCCACGCTCTTCCACGTGACCGGCGGGTACACGTACGTCGATCCTTACGGGGAGGCGCTCGGGTACGAAGATGTCTTCACCAAGCTCGAACACGCCATGCAGCACTACGAAGCCGTCGGCCTCGGCAAGGACCATGTGAAGAGGATCGTGCGATGACGAGAAGAGAGACTGTCGATCTGGGTGGCTGGCCGATCAGCTATCTGACGGCCGGCAAAGGCGGCCCCTTGGTGCTCCTCCTTCACGGCACCTATTGGAGCCGCGTCTGGCAGCCTGTGCTCGAGGGCATCGCTGCCGCTGGTCTCCGCCCGGTGGCGGTCGATTTCCCGGGCTTCGGCCGCTCCGGAGGTGAACTCGCCCTCAGCGACGCTTCGGTACCGCGTCTTTCGGCCTGGCTCGTGCGTTTCCTCCGAGCGCTCGGGCACCAAGGCCCAGTCATGGTTGGCGGCCACGACATCGGTGGAGGCGTCGCGCAGCATCTGATGCTTGCCAACGAGGTGGAGGTGCCGCGCGTTGCCGTCGTGAATGGTATCATGTACGATTCATGGCCAGTACCTGGCGTTGCCCGCTTCCGGGATCCGGCGGTCGCTGCGGCAACGACGCGCGACGATATTTTGGCTGCGCGTCGCGTATCGGTCGTTAAGGCGCTCGGACGTCCGGCCGGCGAGGCCGAGATCGCGGAGTATCTCGATCCTTGGACGGATCCACGGGTCGCCCGATCCTGGCTGGCGCTCGCGGGCGCTGCCGACCATCGCTACACCATGGAGATGTCGCCGGCATTACTGCTGTCCAGGAAACCAAAGCTCTTGGTGTGGGGCGAGGACGACCCGTTTCAGACCATCGACTACGCCGAACGCTACGCTCGGGAGATCCCGGAAACGCGGCTCGTCCGGATCAAGTCGGCCGGACACATTCCGATGGAGAACGATCCCAAGGCGGTAGCTGGAGCTTTGGCCGAGTTCTTCGCCGCCGAACGCTGACGGAGGGCTGCAATGAAGGTTGCCATCCTCGACGATTACCAGGATGTGGCGCTACGGCTCGCTGACTGGTCTGACGTCCGTCGGCACGCCGAGATCGTCGTGTTCAATGACCACGTGGGCGAGCCCTCGGCAGTCATCGAACGGTTGCGACCGTTCGATGTGGTGTGCGTGATGCGCGAGCGCACACCGCTTCCAAGGGAGATCCTGCAGCAGCTACCAAACCTCAAGCTGATAGCTTCGACGGGACCGCGAAACGCGTCCATCGACGGCCAGGCCGCGACCGATCTCGGCATCGCGGTCACCGCGACGGGCTACGATTCAACCCCGACCATCGAGTTCACCTGGTCGCTGATCCTGGCGAACATGCGGGTCATCGACCGAGAGGCAGCGTCGCTCAAGGCGGGTGGATGGCAGACCGGTCTCGGTTCGAACCTGCGAGGCAAAACGCTCGCGGTCGTCGGATTGGGCAACATCGGGAAAGAGGTCGCCCGGATCGGCCTTGCCTTTGGCATGAAGGTGATCGCCTGGAGCCAGAACCTGACCGAGGAGAAGGCCAGCGCCGCAGGCGCCGATCTCGTCGACAAGCAGACGCTTTTCCGCGAGGCGGATGTCGTCACGGTGCATCTCGTCCTGAGCGGTCGCACAAGGGCCCTGATTGGGCCGTCCGAGCTTGCGTTGATGAAGCCGACGGCGAGGCTCGTCAACACGTCGCGCGGCCCGATCGTGGACGAAGCGTCTCTGATCGAAGCGTTGCAGGCGCGCCGGATCGCCGGCGCCGCCGTCGATGTGTTCGATATGGAGCCGTTGCCGATCGATCATCCCTTCCGGAAACTGGAAAACGTCCTGGCGACGCCTCACATCGGCTACGTGACCGAAGATCTCTATCGGACCTTCTACGGCGATGCCGCAGCCAGCATCACGAAGTGGCTCGAGGCCAACGCCGCGACTGCGTGACCGTCCTCACGCGCGACAAACACGTACTAGACAACGAGGATAGAAATCATGAGCACGACCAATCAGAATAAAGACATTCCGAAGAAGGTCTTGATCACAGGTGCAAGCGGCCTGCTGGGCGTCGCGGCCATCGAGAGATTTCTTGACGTGGGTTGGGAGGTGGTCGGCGTCTCGCGCCGCAAGCCAGAGCTGCCGAGCGGCCGCAACGTAGACTTTCTTTCGGTCGATTTGCGTGACCAGGAAAAGACCCGCGCCGCATTCGAACCGCTGACCGACGTCACGCACATCGCCTATACGGCTCTCTACGAAAAGCCCGAGCTGGTCGCCGGCTGGTCGAGCAAGGATCAGATCGAGACCAACAATGCCATGCTGCGCAACGTGGTCGAGCCGATCGTCCGCGGCGCCAGGAATTTCCAGCACATCAGCATCCTGCAGGGAACGAAGGTCTACGGTGTCCACCTGCATCCCATTCCCATCCCGGCTCGCGAACGTGATGCCCGCAAGGATCACCCGAACTTTTTCTTCGACCAGGAAGCCTATGTCGGCGAGATGGGTGCCAAGCACGGTTTCAACTACACAGCTCTACGGCCGCAGCTCGTCACCGGTCCAACCCCAGGGGCTCTGAACGTTCTCCCCGCTATCGGAGTCTACGCGGCGATCCGCCGCGAGAAGGGGGAGCCGTTCGGCTTCCCGGGAGGTCCGTCGTTCGTTTGGGAAGCGGCCGATGCAGATCTCGTCGCGGACGTGGCGGTCTGGGCCGGGCAATCGCCTCAGGCAGCGAACGAGGCTCTCAACATCACCAACGGCGACGTGTTCGAGTGGCGCAATGTGTGGCCGGGCATCGCCGAGACCCTTGGCGTCAAGGCCGGACCGGACATGCCGACGAGCGTGACGGCCTACCTCGCCGAAAACGCCGCGATCTGGGACAAGATCGTCGCGAAGTATGGTCTTCGCTCGCGCGACCTGCGGGAGCTGGTCGGCCAAGGGGACCAGCATGCTGACTTCGCGTTCGCCTATGGCGCACCGGCGGGACCGCGAGCCTTCGTGAGTACCATCAAGCTGCGCCAGGCCGGGTTCGCAAAGACGGTTGATACCGAGATATCGTTCCGCAGCGCGCTGCAGTCTCTGATCGACCGCAAACTCCTGGCTCCAGCGTCCAAATGATCCGCGGTTTGTGCGCGGCGCCCTGGTTGCTAAAATCGCTGATCTGAAAGGAGAAGAATGATGCTCAGGCTACAGGGTAAAGTGGCGGTGGTTACAGGCCGCAGCAGTGGCCTGGGGCTCGCGACGGCCCAGCGGTTTGCGAGGGAGGGGGCATTCGTCTACATCACCGGTCGCCGCCAGGACGAACTTAACATGGCGATTGCCCTCATTGGAGACCGTGCGGCCGCCGTTCGAGGGGACGTGCAGAGCTTGCAGGATCTCGATGGGCTTTTCGACAGGATCAAGAGCGAGAAGGGGAAGATCGATATCCTGGTCGCGAACGCGGGCTTCATCGATCCGGAAGCGCTCGTCGAGGTCACGGAGAAGAATTTCGATCAGACCTTCGGCATCATCGTACGCGGGCTTCTCTTCACAGTTCAGAAGGCGCTGCCTCTCTTCCGTGATGGAGGCGCCATCGTCCTGATTTCCTCCATTGCCGCGTTCAAGGGCATTCCGCGCTACACTACAGCGCGACCAAGGCAAGCGTTCGCTCGTTCGTGCGAACGTGGACTGCCGAACTCAAGGACCGCGGCATTCGTGTCAACGCGATCAGCCCGGGCGCGATCGACACGCCCATCATCGACGCGCAGGCCCCGACGAAGGAAGGCGCTGACGCTATCCGGGCGAGCTTTAGGGCTGCTACTCCGCGCGACCGGCTTGGGTATTGCAGCGCGTTGCGGCGTACAGAAAGGTCGGAGCTTGGTGGGTCCAAGCCTCAGTTGAGGAAGGCAGCTCTTGGCGTAGAGCGGACGCTCGGCCAGTCCCGCTTGTCTCAGAAGGGCAGCGTGAACGCCGGCGAGGGCCGCCGACGGCTAGAGGCGATAGCCCGAAGACGGCGGACACCAACCCGCCAGCAAAGGCGCCCCGGCTTCTTGCGAAGCCGGGGCGGTCAGTCTGGGAGAAGAGCGTTTGTTGGTCTTTAGTTGCGGGCAGCAGCAACAGCCTTGATCTCGATGATCAGACCCGGCCGCGCGAGTCCAGCGATGTCGAGGATGGTCCACGTAGGAAAGGGCTCCGGAACGTACTGGCTTTTGATCTTCGCGAATTCCGCGAGGTGCGTGCTGAGCCCCACGTGATAGGAGACGAGTTCGACGAGATCCGACATCTCGCAGCCGGTTTCCTCGAGCACCAGCTTCAATCGCTCGAATGCGTTGATGAACTGCTGCTTCGGCTTCTCAGGGATCGAACCATCAGCGTTAAGGCCGATCTGCCCGGCTACGAAGACGAGACCACCGGCTTTCACCGCGGACGAATACTGGAACTTGTCGAAGATCGTATCGCCGCCGGCAGCGGCGAAGATAGGATTCTTGGAGGCGTAGGTCTTCTTGGTCATGGAACATCCTTACTTTCGATTGGTGGCTCAAAGGCGGGTGGCGGGCGCCAGTTCGAGACCGAGCAGGAGGCGACCGTAGGCCTCTGAGATCGGTTCGGGCTGAAGCAGAAAATGCGAACTCATTGCGTGGATGTCGCGGAACAGACGCTCGATCCGCGTGCCCTCCGGAAGCAGTGATCCGCCGAGCGACGCGAAAAGTCGCTGCGCAGAGGTGAGCGCTTGCCGCGACGCAATGGCGACCTTCGTTCGGCTGAGGCCTCTTTCCTCGAGAGACAAGGTTCCGCTTACACGGATCTGCCTTTCGATCGACGCCGTCTCGGACAACAGAAAATCGCGCAGAAAGCTCATGCTTGCCGCGCTGGTTCCGGCGTCGACCTGGGCGATCTTGTCGTTGATCTGAGCCTGTTGGTTGCCAGAGCTGATGCGGCTGCGCATGATCTTGATAGCTTCCTCGCTGCAGGCGCTTGCGACGCCGAGAGTAGGGGCAAGGACCGACATGGCGTTGGCCGTGTTCAGCGGGAAATCGTAGACGGGCTCGGTGTTGGGACAGGTGGGGTGCTTCTTCCCAGCCTGAAGCTCGGCCCAGCTCATGAAGCGATGCGAGGGTACGAAGGCCTTGGTGAGCGCGACGTTCTTGCTGCCCGTACCGCGCATGCCCATCACGCGCCAACTCTGATGATCGATTGTGAATTCGGATTGGGGCACCAGCACCACGTGCGGGGCGGGCGCGCCACCCTTGTCGGGGATGTTGATGAGAATGCCCAGCCAGTGGGAGACGTCGACGCCGGATGCGTATCGCCATCGACCGCTCAGCACGATTCCATCCTGTGTCGCCTCGACAACGATGTCCTGGCCGACGCCACCGGTCAGCATCGGCACGATCGGAGAAACGCCGTCGGCGAAGACATCGGCCTGAGCTTCCGCGGAGAACTTGCCCAGCATGATGATGTTGGCGCTGGTCAATCCGGCGAGCCAAGCGCTCGAGGAGCATCCGCGCCCGACGTGGAAGGTGGCCTGCCAGGCATATTGTGGGGAAGCTCCGTACCCTCCGAAACGGGAGGGCCGCATCAGATCGAACACACCGGTCTCGAACAACCGTTCCGCGACGTCGGCTGGAATCCGGCGCGCCTCCTCGATCCGGCCAGCCTGCTCGCTGAGCCACGGAACGAGGGCTGCAGTCTTCTCGATCACTTTTTCGGGTCCTGCTTCGATCGAAGCGGAGCCGGCGGTCCGTTGGGCCAAGGCCATTGCGATTGTCTCCTCTCGCGCTACATTCCTCCGACGTATCTCGACCGTGCCTGGCCCGCTGTATCGCCGGATACCCGTAGGTCGTTCATTTCGAAGAATCGACGGATGTCCCAAATGACGAGGAAGCCCGCCGCTACCTGGCGAATGACGGACGCGCTGGCTGCCAAACTGCAGTCGTTCGAGGGAAAGGTGCGGTCGCGCCGATATGCCGAGGGCGAGCAGCTCTACCGGCAGGGCGAGATCAATTCCTGCTTCTACTTCGTGAAGTCCGGTCTGGTTCAGGTCTCCATCTTCCGGCGAGACGGTACGGAGGTCGTACTCGAGAACATGGGACCTAACGCGCTGTGCGGGGAAGGCGCGGCCTTTGACGGGCTGCCGCGGTTCTCGAGCGCGGTGGCCGTCGAGACGACGGAGGCGCTAGTGTTCGACACGGCCCGCATCGAAGGCCTCATGCGGGAAGACCCGGAGTTCGCACTGGCGTTGCTACGCTTGACCAGCCTGAAGCAACGAATCCTCGCGCTCCGGCTCGAGCATCTGGTCTCCAACGATCCGGAGGAGCGGATCCTCGAACTGCTCGGCCGCCTGAGCGAAATGTTCGCGGTCGATCACGAACGGGGCCGCAAGATTCTGACGCACCTCACCCACGAACAGATCGCCTCGATGACGGGCACGTCTCGCGTCACCGTGACCCGTACCCTCGGGCGATTGCGCGAGAGGGGGCTGCTTTCGGTCGAGGACGGCTTCACGATTCTTATGAAGAATCTGCGCAAGTAGGGTCTTAGCCCGTCCACCAGAGTTCGTCGATGCGGCCACTAGTTTCAGTGTCTTCGTAGGACAGCCGCGCATATTTTCCCCCGTGATAGAGTAGCGGGGTCGCCGGGGTCGCCGGACCGAACATCTCCTCGACGCGGCCGACGAGGATGCGGTGATCGCCGCCCGGATGTTCGGCGTCCAATCGGCAACGGAAGGTCGCGTTCGCGCCTTCGATCCACGGCACGGATTCGCTCTCCTGCCAGCGCCACGTCTGCTCCGCGAGAGGTCTTCCGGCGTGGTGCGTCGAAACGTCCTGCTGATCGGCCGAGAGGATGTTCACCGAAAACGAGCCGACCTTGGCGATCCTCTCCGCCGTTTTGCTGGTCAGCGATGCACAGAACAACAGCAGCGGCGGATCGAGGCTGACCGGCGTCAGCGAGTTCACCGTCATGCCTACCGGCGACGTCTCTCCTGCCACTGCTATCAACGTCACGCCGGTCGTCAGCCTGCGGAACAGCGTGCGGAATTCCCGCATGATTTTTCCGTCCATCGTCTAGTTGCCTCCCAAGCCGCCCATTTTCGGAGCAGAGAGCTACCGGTCTGTAGACGTCCGGTCTGTATCGGGCGGCACAAATCGGCCGATGTATCCTCAGATACAGCGCATCCCCTCCGGCGCTGCCACCATTGCGCGGAAACGGCAACCGCGAGGGAAACATGAGAACGATGACTATGCGACGGCTCACTGCGCTGGGCGTGACGCTACTGACAGCAGCATCCATCGGGTTGCCGGCATCGGGTCCCGCGGTTGCTCAGGAGAAGCCTGAACTGCGCATCGCCGCGATCGTCGCCGTCACGGGCCCGGCATCGGCGCTCGGCGCTCCGGAGCGCAACGCTATCGAACTCTTCGACAAGATCTGGTCGGCTCGGACCGATCTGCCCTTCAAGATCAAGGTCATCTCGTACGACGACGGCTCCGATCCGACCAAGTCGGTCAGCCTGACCCGAAAGGCGATCGAGGAGGACAAGGCGCACGTCGTGGTCTGCTGCACGACGACCCCGGGTTCCATGGCCATCATCGACACGGTCAGTGCGGCCAAGATCACGATGATCTCGATGGCATCGTCCGCGACGATCATCGAACCCGCGAGCGCGCGGCCGTTCACCTTCAAGACGCCGACGTCCGACAAGCTGATGCTCCAGCGCACGCTGGACTACATGAAGCGGCAGGGCATCAAGAAGATCGGCTTCTTCGGCCTGGAGGATGCGTACGGCGAGGGCGGGCTCAAGGAGCTCCAGAACATCGCGAAGGATTTCGGAATCGAGCTTTCCGCGACCGAGCGCTTCGCCCGGCAGGACACCAACTTCACGCCCCAGGCATTACGGCTCAAGCAGGCGGGTCTGGATGCGGTCTACATTCACGCGATCCCGCCGTCGGCGGACCTCGCCCATGAAGCATTGAAGCGCGTTGGCTATAGCGGCGCGATCTATCACGGTGCCGGGTCGTCCATCAACGCGTTCGTGGATATCGGGAAGACCAGCGTCGAGGGCTCAATTGTCGGAGTCGGTGCGCTGAATGTCTACGATCAGATCAAAAAGGACAATCCGCTCCGCCCCGTGCTCGCGAAGTTCGCCGAGACTTACGACGATGCGTATGGGAAAGGTAAGGTGGATCTCTTCGCTGGCCAGTCGTGGGACGCGATGATGCTTGCGGTGAACGCCGGTCAGAACGCCATGGCCGCAGGCGCGACGACGGACGATCTCGCAGCGATGCGTGTCGCGATCAAGGACGCTATGGAGCGGACCAAGGAATGGCCGGGCGTGAACGGGATATTCAACGTCACGCCGACCGATCATCTCGGCCTCGACAAGCGCTCCACCTTCCTGTCGGTGATCAAGGGCGGCAAGTTCGTCCTGATCGAGGAATGATCCGTTGCTGGACACGGTCCTCTTCCTGATCTCGGACGGCGTCACAAATGGCGCCGTCTACGGGCTGCTCGCCCTGAGTCTGATCGTCGTCTACACGGTCACCCGCGTGGTCAACATCGCCCAAGGCGAGTACGTGACGCTGGGCGCGCTCTCGTTCGCGAGCGCGCTTTCGGGATCGTTCAATGGCCTGAGCACGATCGTCGCCGGAGGCCTCGCTGCTTTCGCACTCAAGGATGTCGCCGATGGGCGGCTGAACAACGGGATACGCTTACGGATTCTCGCGTCGCGGGCTCTCTGGATATCCGCCGTCCTTGCGAGCGCGGCTATCGCGAATTTTCTGCCGGGGTCGTATTGGTTCGCAGTGCTGGCGGCTCTCGTCGCCACCTCTTCGCTCGGCACTCTGACCTATCGTCTGACTGTCGAGCCCGTCTCGGGCGCATCGTCGATCGTGTTACTGATAGTCAGCGTCGGCGTCTACATGGTGCTGCACGGGGTCGCGGTGGTGATCTGGGGCGCCGAGCCGCGGTCCGTTCCGCCCGTCGTCGACGGCGGCTTCGCGCTGGGGCCGGTGTTCGTCACCTATCAGAGCCTCTGGATCTGCCTGTCGTCGGTCGCGGCGATGGTCGGCCTGTATCTCTTCTCCGAGCGGACCTTGATCGGCCAGGCGCTGCAGGCGACTGCGGTGAACAGGACGGGCGCGCAGCTTTGCGGCATCCCCGTGGGCGTCGCCGGCCAACTAAGCTTTGCGATCGGCGCCGGCTTCAGTGCGCTGTCGGGCCTCTTGCTCGCCCCGCTGATCACGGCGAACTACGACATGGGTCTGCCGATCGGGTTGAAGGGCTTCGTCGCGGCGGCTCTGGGCGGGATCGTGGAATATCCGACTGCGCTCGTCGGCGTCCTTTTGGTTGGGCTTACCGAGTCCTTTTCGGCCTATCAGGCGAGCGCCTATCGCGACGTCGTCGTCTATCTCATGGTGATCCCCATTCTGCTGTGGCGGAACGCAGCGCGTCCTCCCGAAACCCATGGACACTGACATGGCTTCCTCCTCCCAGCTCGAGCGAGCGTCGGGCGCGCGGTCGTGGCGCACCCCCGGCGTGGCCTCGTTCGTCGTCGCCGTCGCGCTCTTCGTCGTGGCCGCTGTGATTGCCGCTCTCGGTCCGCAATACGACGTCACGCTTCTGGTGACCGTTGGACTGTCGGCTATCGCCGCGATGGGGCTCACGTTGCTGCTAATCGCGGGACAGGTCTCGCTCGGACAGGCGGCGTTCATGGCCGTCGGTGCGTACGTCCCGGCGATCCTCGCGCGCGACCACGGCGTGCCGGCCGTGCTCGCGCTGCTCGCCGGCGTCGCGACGTCCGCGATCATGGGGACGATCATCGGCGCGATCACGCTGAGATTGAAGGGGCACTTCCTGCCGCTGGCGACGTTGGCCATCGGCATGGCTTGCAGCGCCGGTATCGTGGCCGCCGGCAACTTGACGGGCGGCGCTTCCGGGTTCGGACAGATCCCGCCCTTGTCGATCGGTTCGTTCCAACTGGTGGACGACCGCGCATTCGCGATCTTCGTCTGGTCTATCGTCGCAATCGCAGGCGGAGGGTTCTCGCGGATGCTCAACACCCGAACTGGACGCGCGATCGCGGCGCTGAAGTCCGACATCGAAATGGCGGAGGTGTTCGGCGTAAACGCGACGCGCCTCCGGCTTCTAGTCTTCGTGGTGGCAGCCACGCTGGCGGGGCTGTCCGGCGGACTGTATGCCTTCTATTTCAAGTTCATCAGCCCGGCGCCGTTCGGGCTCACTTCGAGCGTCAATCTTCTGATCGCATGTATCTTCGGCGGCATGTCGCACCCGTTTGGGGCCGTGCTGGGCGCGTCGGCCGTCACCGCGCTGGAGATGTTTCTCCAGAACATTGTGGCGCGCATGCTCGGCCTTTCCGGAAACGTCGAGATGATCGTGTTCGGCGTCGTGCTGATCGGGGTCCTGCTGCGCTGGCCGGGCGGCATCTGGTCGGCGCTGCAGCGGCTGTGGCCGGCTTTCTCGGTGGCGCGGCCGACGCGCAACATCGAACTGACGCCGTCGAAGCGAGGCGCGGACGGCGACGATCTGCTGTCGGTCAAGGGGATCGCGAAGAACTTCGGCGGAGTGAAGGCGCTTCGCGGCGTGACGTTCTCGGTCCCTGCGGACCAGATCGTCGGTTTGATCGGACCGAACGGCGCGGGCAAATCGACGACGTTCAACATTGCGACCGGTCTTCTCGATCCGTCGGAAGGAAGCGTGTCGCTCATGGGGGCGCCGCCGCCGTCCCGGGTATGCGATCTCGTCCATCGCGGCGTATCCCGCACCTTCCAGCACGTGCGGGTCGTTCCGGAACGGACGGTCCTAGAGAACGTCGCGTTCGGCGCCTATGCGCAGGGACGATCGGGGATGATCGCCGGCATGTTCGGCCTGGACCGTGCCGAGGAGGCCGCGACCTTCGCGAAGGCCTGGCGGGCTCTCGAAATCGTCGAGCTCGATGAACTCGCTCATGAACCTGCCTCCCGCCTGGCGATGGGGCAGGCCAGGCTGTTGGAAGTCGCGCGTGCGCTGGTCAGCCGTCCTCGACTGCTGTTGCTGGACGAGCCTGCCGCCGGCCTCCGGACCGGCGAGAAGCTCCGGCTCGTCACTCTACTGCACCGTCTCAAGCGCGCTGGAATGTCCGTTCTCCTCGTCGAGCACGACATGGACCTCGTCATGAACTGCGTGGACCGGGTCGTCGTCCTCGATCAGGGGGAGGGATTGATGACCGGCCATCCCGACGAAGTCCGACGGGATGAGCGCGTCATCGCGGCCTATCTGGGAACCTGATCATGCCTCATCTGCACGTCAGCGGATTGAACGTGGGCTACGGCCGGGCGACCGTGCTCGACTCCCTCGACCTCGAAGTGAAGCCCGGAGAGCTGATTACGGTCCTCGGCGCCAACGGCGCAGGCAAGTCGACGTTACTCAACGGCCTCATGGGTCTTTGCCCGCCGCGCGCGGGATCTGTCTCTCTCGACGGCGTCGAACTCACCGGTCTTCGTCCAGAGCAGTTGGTGGGACGCGGCGTGGTCCTCGTTCCCGAGAGGCGCGAGCTCTTCGGCAATCTGCCGGTGGAGGTGAACCTCAGGCTCGGCGGGTACCGGACCGGAGCGCCGGCGACGTCGCTGGAGAGGATCTACGGACTGTTTCCGAAGCTTGCCGAACGTCGCAGACAAAAGGCGGCGACCTTGTCGGGCGGCGAGCAGCAGATGTTGGCCGTCGGCCGTGCGCTGATGGCGGAGCCCCGGCTCCTGATGCTCGACGAGCCCTCGATCGGCCTGGCGCCGTTGATCGTTCAGGAGATCTTTCGGGTCGTCCATCAACTGAAGTCGGAAGGCCTGACGATTATTCTCGTCGAACAGAACGCACGGCTCGCGCTGTCGGTCGCCGATCGGGGCTACGTGCTCGAGGTCGGACGCATCGTGCTGCAGGGGTCGAGCGCCGAACTGGCGGCGGATCCGCGTCTCGGCCAGGCCTATCTGGGCGGTGGCTCGGATTACGCCGCCGCAAGGGACCAAGTCTATGTCGATTGAAGGCGAAGCCGCCCGGCTCCACGAACGCTACAAGCGCGGCGAAATATCGCCGGTCGAGGTGACGCGGTCGCAACTCGACGCGCTCCCTGGCTTGGACGAAGGCATCAACGCCTTCGTTCTGGTCGACGAGGCGGTCGCGCTGAAGATGGCGCGGGCATCCGAGGAACGTTATCGCAAGGGCGAGGCTCTCGGTCCGTTGGACGGCATCCCGATCACCGTCAAGGATACCCTCAACGTCGCAGGTTGGCCGACACGCCGCGGATCGCGGACGACCTCCGAAGCCGCTGCGTCCGACGATGCGGTCTCGATGGCTCGCCTTCGCTCGGCCGGCGCGGTGTTCCTCGGCAAGACGACGACGCCCGAGTTCGCCTGGAAGGGGCTGACCGAAAGTCCCTTGAACGGTGTGACGACGAATCCGCTGGACCGGGCATTGCACGCCGGCGGCAGCAGCGGGGGCGCCGCGGCGGCGACCGCGCTTGGACTCGGGCTCGCGGGCATCGGATCCGATGCGGCAGGTTCGGTCCGCATTCCCGCGGCATTCTGCGGAGTGGTGGGCTACAAGCCGACGTTCGGGACGATCCCGCTCGTCCCGTACCCGTCTGCGTTCTGGCAGCTTCCGCACGTGGGACCGATCACGCGGACCGTAGCGGATGCGGCGCTGGTCGCGACCGTCATGAGCGGCGCGACGGGATCGGACCCGTCATCCTTGGGCCAAGTCCCCCTGCGCGAACGCATGGCGGATTCCCGGGATCCGTCAGGGATCCGGATCGGTGTTCCCGCCGGCGTGGCCGGCCATCTCGCTCCGGAGGTCAGGGAAGCTTGGGAAGACGCGCTACCGGTCCTCTTTCCGAACTCGCCGGTCGTTACGGTCGATGTCCCGATCGAAGAGTCGCGTGACATTGTCGCCGCCCTGTATCGGCTCGGCTGCGCCTACGCCGTGGCGCAGGTCCCGAAGGACCGACGGGCGGATATTCATGCCGACATTCTGGACTTCATCGAGCCGGTGATGGGTCTTCGGGCGGACGAACTGCTCACGCTGCAGCGGAGGCGCGGAGAGATCGCGAGCCGAACGTCCGCGTTGTTGACTGACAAGATCGACGTATTTCTCACGCCAACGATGCCAGGACTGCCGCCGCGCGTGGACGCCGCAGCCGCCGCGGCCTCCGATTGGTTCGCTTGGTGCCCGTTCACGCCGTTGTTCAATCTCTCGCACGGCCCGGCCGTCTCGGTGCCATGGCGCACGAGCCCTGGAGCGTTTCCCATCGGATTGCAGGTCGGCGCCGCGTCCGGACGGGACGGTGCGGCGATCGCCGCTGCCGCGATGATCGAGGCGGCCGGCGCGCGACGGTCCGCGGTGCGGTCACGGACTGCGATCGATGTCTCCTGACGATCCTGCGGCATCGACTCCCGTGCGCGAGACGCTACAGACCGGCCTGCTGACGTCGGGCGAACCTGCGCGCCTGTCGTTCCTGAGGGCAGGCCGCGGCCATCCGGTAATCCTCCTGCACGGCTTCGCCTCCGATGCTGCGGACGACTGGGTCGGGACCGGTTGGTTCGATTCCCTCGTCACGGCCGGATACGACGTGTGCGCGCCGGATCTGCGAGGTCACGGCAGAAGCCTCAAATCGTCCGAACCTGCAGATTATCGGCTGGACGCGTTCGCTCAAGACGTTGCTGCGCTGTGTGGGCATTGCTGGGGGAACGCCGAACTGGCTCTTGTCGGCTATTCGATGGGCGCTCATGTGGCGATGGCCGCAGCGCTTGCGCTCGGTAACCGCGTGAAGAGGCTGGTGCTAGGGGGCATGGGCGACCGGATCGCGGCGACGGTTGGCCTCGCGCCAGAGTTCGCGGATGCGCTCGACGCACGCGACGAAGCGCGGCTCGGAGCATTTCCGTCATATGCCGTCCGTTTCAGGCGGCATGCAGAGTCTCTCCCATACAACGACCTTCCTGTCCTCGCGGCTTGCCTGCGAGGACAGTCGGCTCGCTTCGATCTCGGTCTGCTCTCGTCGTTCGTCGCGCCGACGCTGGTCGTTGTAGGGCGGCGGGACAAGCTGGCCGGCGATCCGCAGCCGGTCGCTGCGGCGTTCGCGTCGGGGACCGGCGCGACGGTGCCGGGCATCGGTCACGTTGATGCTCTCGCGGATCCCGACTTCCGGCAGTGCGCTTTGGCATTTCTCGAAGGCGCGTTCGCGCCGCATACGACGCAGGAGGTTTCCGCGTGACCAGCAGATCCAGAACCTACGGCGCACTGCCGGCTCCGTTCGGGAAGTTCGCCCACGCGACGGTGCTTCCGATCGCCGGGACGAAGCTCGTCTTCGTCTCCGGCGTCACCGCCCGCGAATCTGGTGCCGTGGACGCCGAAGCGCAGACGCGGGTCATCTACGAACGCATCCGGACCGTTCTCGAGGAGGAGGGCGGAGGATTCCAGCACGTGCTGAAGATGAACGTGTTCGTGCTCGACATCGCCGACTATCCCGCGACGAACCGGATCCGCGAGGAATTCTTTGCGGGCCTCGATGCGCCGGCGAGCACGCTCGTCGAGGTCTCGGGCTTCGTCCGTCCCGATGTGCGGGTGGAGATCGAATGCACCGCCGCGATACCGCAAAACTGACTGAGCTTCGGGGTACGACTGCCATGCGCGAACTATCTCTTTCGGACAAATACGACGTCACCGAAGGGACGATCTTCATCACGGGCAAACAGGCGCTGTCGCGGGTCCCTCTGCTGCAGCGACAGCTGGACGACAGGCGCGGGCTGCGCACGGCGGGTTATATCTCCGGCTATCGCGGATCTCCGCTCGGAACCATCGACAGCGAGCTCCTCAAGATCGCGGACCGACTGAAGGCCGCGGACATCGTGTTCCAGCCCGGCCTGAACGAAGACCTGGCGATGACCGCGGTGTGGGGCAGTCAGCAGTTGGACTTCGTGCCCGGTCGGCGCTTCGACGGCGTGTTCGGCATGTGGTATGGCAAGGGTCCGGGCGTGGATCGGTCCGGAGACGCGATCAAGCATGCCAACATGTCCGGCACCCACCCGAACGGGGGCGTACTGCTTGTCTTCGGCGACGACCATGCCGGCAAGTCGTCCTCGCTCGCCCATCAGAGCGACCTGGCACTCGCCGCGCACGAAGTACCGATCCTCTACCCGTCGGACACGCGCGACATCTTCAAGTTCGGCCTGGCCGGCATCGCGATGTCGCGCGAGACCGGGCTTCTGGCGGGACTGAAGCTGGTCAACGAGACGGCGGACTGCACCCAGGCCGTGGAGATCTCGCTGGACGAGCTCGCTCCGGTGCTCGATGCCGTCTCTCCAGCGCGCGACGACGTCAGCATCCGCGTCGAGATGCTCGCGGTGACCGCGCAGGATCGCCGCGTGGTCCGCAACAAGCTTCCGCGCGTGCACGCCTTCACGCGGCGCAACGCGATCGACCGCGTCGCGTTCGGCTCCGACCATCCCACCCGGCTCGGCATCGTGACGGCCGGCAAGGCATTTCAGGACGTGATCGACGGACTGAGACTGCTCGGCATCGACGACGGCGGCGCGCAGCGGCTGGGCATCGGCGTGCTGAAGGTCGGCTTGATCTATCCGCTCGATCCCGAGCCTCTGATCGCCTTCGCGCGGGCGGTGCCGGAACTCCTCTTCGTCGAAGAAAAGCGCGCGCACATGGAGCTTCAGGCGGCGGCTCTCCTGTACCATTCCGACAGACGGCCGAATATCTCGGGAAAGGCCACGCCGGAGAGCGGCACCCTGCTGCCGTCCGACGAGCCGCTGGATGCAGCAACCGTAGCCGTCGCCATCGGGCGGCGCATTCTCGCAGTCGGCTCGTCCGCGCAGCCCGACTTCGCGGCGCTGCGCCTCGCGCTGGACAGTCTCTCCGGGCGCGTCGCGTCGTCCGGCCGGCTCGATGCCGCACCGTTAGCGCGCCGTCCCGTGTTCTGCTCCGGATGTCCGCACAACCGCTCGACCAAGCTGCCGGACGGCTCGTTCGGCGTGGCCGGCATCGGCTGCCACGGCCTGGTGCAGTTTATGGACCGTAACCCGCTTCCCTGCACGCACATGGGAGCGGAGGGAGTGAACTGGATCGGACTGTCGCATTTCACCGAGACCAAGCATGTCTTCGTCAATCTCGGAGACGGAACGTTCTCTCATTCTGGATCGCTGGCGATCCGTGCGGCGGCCGCTTCCGACGCGAACGTGACGTTCAAGATCCTTGCGAACGACGTCGTCGCCATGACGGGAGGACAGACGGTCGAGAGCGGTCTGTCGGTCGGCGCCATGGTCCGCCAGGTCCTGCTCGAAGGGGCCAAGCGCGTCGTCGTCGTGGCGGAAGACCCGGAAACCGTCCGATCCAGCCAATCGCTGCCGCCGCAGGTCGAACTCATCCACCGCACGCAGATGGAGAACGTGCAGCGCGAACTTCGGGAGATTCCCGGGACCACCGTGATCGTCTACGTCCAGATCTGCGCCACCGAGAAGCGCAAGCGGCGCAAGCGCGGCAAGGCACCTGCCGCCGCGAAAGGTGTGGTTATCAACCCCGCGGTTTGCGAGGGATGCGGAGACTGCTCCTCCGCGTCGAACTGCATGTCGGTGCAGCCTCTCGAAACGGAGTTCGGCCGGAAGCGGCGCATCGACCAGGCCAGTTGCAACAGTGACATGACTTGCCTCGAAGGCTTCTGCCCGTCGTTCGTGACTATCGAGCATGGAGAGATGAAGAAGCCCGCTCCCATCGACATCGAAGCGACCGTCGGAGGGCTGCCGGCGCCGGCCGCGCGCAAGCCCGGGCCCGAAGCCTTCGGCATCCTGCTCGCCGGCATCGGCGGCACCGGCGTCGTCACCGCCTCGGCCATCGTCGGCATGGCAGCGCACCTGGAGGGACGGGGCGTCGGCATCTATGACATGACCGGGCTCGCCCAGAAGGGAGGCGCCGTCTACAGCCATCTGCGCATCTTTCCGTCGCCGTCCGGCGTCGCTCCGATGCGGCTCGGTCTCGACGATGCCGATCTCTTGATCGCGTCGGATGCGGTCGCCGCCACGCAACTCGACTCGCTGAAGACCGTCCGAGCCGCGACCGAGATTCTGCTCGACGGACAGGTGATGGCTACCCAGGCTTTTCATGAGAACGGAAACGTCGATCTCGACGCCGAACGTCTCGTTTGCCGCCTCGAGCAGCGCGCGGGCCATAAGGCTGTGCGCGTTCCGGCGAACGAGCTCGCACGCCGGGCGTTCGGCGATCCCATCGCCGCGAACATGATCATGCTCGGCTACGCGTTCCAGATGGGGATGTTGCCGGTCGATTGGCGCTCGATGGAGCGGGCGATCCGCATCAACGGCGCGGACGTGGACGGCACGCTGCGCGCGTTCCGCCTGGGCCGACTGTATTTCGCTGATCCACAGGCCGCCGAAGCGCTCTTCGAAGCGGACGAACCGCCGATGGCCACGGCGCCCGCATCGGACCGGACGCTGCAGGAGCGCATCAGCGTCCGCGTCGACGCGCTGCGCGCCTACCAGGACACGGCATACGCCGATCGTTTCCGATCCCTGGTGGAGCGCGTGCAGGCGGCCGAGGAGAGGGCGTCGCCAGGTTCCCGCCGCCTGACCGAGGCGGTGGCGACGAGCGCGTTTCGCCTCATGGCTTACAAGGACGAGTACGAAGTGGCGCGGCTGCTGACCGACGCTACCTTCTGGAGCGGGATTCGGCGGCGGTTCGACGGCGGCTCGCTCAAGCTTCATCTCGCGCCGCCGATGCTCTCCGGCCGCGATCCCGCCAGCGGCCGTCCGCGCAAGATGGCGTTCTCAGCCAATCTGCTTCTCCCGGCGCTGCGGATGTTGACGCGCTTCAAGTGGTTGCGTGGGACGGCGTTCGATCCGTTCGGTTGGACACGCGAGCGGAAGTCGGAGCGCCGGCTGCGCGACGAATATCTCGGAACGGTGCGGGATATCGCCGACGCGCTCGACGGTTCGAATCTCGATGCCGCGATCGCCCTCGCGTCGTACCCGCAGGAGATCCGAGGCTACGGAACCGTCAAGGAAGCCTCGATTGTGCGCGTCGAACCGAAGGCAAAGGAACTCAAATGCCGTTTCGCCGAACAGTCGCGAAACCGTCTCACGTCGGCCGCGTGAACGTGGGCGCAAACGTGTCGATGTCAGGAGGATGCATGTACGGAAGTCTGCAAGGGGAACGCGTTCTGGTCGTGGGCGGTAGTTCGGGCATCGGATTGGCGGTCGCGCAGCGGGCGTGCGAAGCCGGTGCGTCGGTCACAATCGCGTCCCGCTCCACGGCCAAACTCGACGCCGCGCTCGCCGGACTTCCCCGGACCGCCAAGTCGGCGCAGATGGATACCTCCAACTATTCCTCGATCGATTTGTTCTTCGCCGGCGAGCCGGAATGGGATCATGTGGTGGTGTCGGCGGCGCAGACGACCAGCGGTCCAGTTCGGAAGGCCGACCTGACGGACGCACGCGCCACCATGGAGAGCAAGTTCTGGGGCGCCTATCATGTGGCCCGGGCGGCGAAGATCAGAAGCGGAGGCTCGCTCTGCTTCATTTCCGGCTTCCGGAGCGCGCGTCCCTCCGCAAACACCGTGCTGCAGGGAGCCGTGAACGCGGCGCTCGAGGCGTTGACGCGCGGGCTTGCGCTCGAACTCGCGCCGGTGCGGGTCAACGCGGTTTCGCCCGGCCTGGTCGCTACGCCGATGTGGTCCGGCATGGCCGAGGCCGAGCGCGAGAAGATGTTTGCCGGCGCGGCGGAGCGCTTGCCGCTGCGTCGCATTGGAGAGGCATCGAACATCGCGAGCGCGGTCCTCTTTCTCGCCTGCAATCCGTTCTCGACCGGTTCGACCGTCGTCGTCGATGGGGGCGCCACCATCGCGGCGTGAACGAGTGC
Organism: Bradyrhizobium sp. AZCC 2230; assembly: GCF_036924495.1. Taxonomy (NCBI): domain Bacteria; kingdom Pseudomonadati; phylum Pseudomonadota; class Alphaproteobacteria; order Hyphomicrobiales; family Nitrobacteraceae; genus Bradyrhizobium; species Bradyrhizobium sp. AZCC 2230. Next base: position 621,600 of record NZ_JAZHRS010000001.1, read on the forward strand.
CAGATCGTTGGACCGCTTCGACAGGCGCGGCTATCATCGAAGAAAGAGAGATGTTCGGCTATTGAACACAATAATCGGGAGGTTGGAATGGTCTGCAGGTCGACAGCGCTCGCCATGCTCGGTGCGGGAATTCTGCTTGCGGGCGCAGCGCCCGCCGTAGCCCAGCAGTCGGACGTCAATTCGCCTGATCTAGTCCTCGTCAACGGAAAGGTCCTGACCCTCGACGAGCAATCCAGCGTGACCGAGGCGATCGCCGTTCGGGACGGAAAGATTCTCGCGACCGGAAGCAATGCGTCGATCAGGGCGCTCGCTACAGCGCGCACACGCGTGCTCGACGTGTCCGGCAAGACCGTGATCCCCGGCCTGATCGACACCCATGCCCACTTCAAGGCTGCCGGGCTCGCCGACTACGTCGTCAACATGAGCCGCGCGAAGACGGTTGCCGACGCGCTCGAAGCGATCAAGACGTTCGTGGCCAAGAAGAGGCCGGGAGACTGGATCGTGGGTGGCGCGTGGCACCCGCCGTCGCAGCTCGCGGAGAAACGCTATCTGACCAGGCAAGAAATCGATAGCGTCGCTCCCGACAACCCGGTCTACCTGCGGACAGTTGGCCATTTCTCGATGGCGAACTCAATGGCCCTGCAGAAGGCAGCCGTCGACAAGACCACCGCGAACCCGAGCGGCGGATCCTTCGAGCGCGACGCGGCCGGCGAATTGACCGGCGTCCTCGTCGAGACGGCGATCGACCGGGTCGAGAAGGCCGTTCCGCCGTGGACCGAAGAGGATGAAATCAGGCAGTTCACCCTCGCAGAGGGTGCGCTGAACAGTTTTGGGATCACGAGCGCGGTCGAAGGCGCCACGGAAGCGCGCGACGTCCGAACACTGCAGAAAATCGCCGCGTCCGGACAAGCGACGTTACGGACGGGACTGATGTTCAGACCCGAGCCGCCCGCCGAATTGACCGCCTGGGAGGCGATCATTTCGGGTAACGGAGCTTCGTCCGGCTTCGGCGACGACTGGGTCAGGTTCGCCGGCATCAAGATCTTCTACGATGGCGGCATGACTCTGAAGACGGCGCTGATGCGCGACGTCTATCCGGACTCGCACGACAACTACCACGGTATCGCCCAGCAGACCCCCGAGCGGCTGACGCAACTCGTCTCAATCTGCAATCGCTACGGCTGGCGCGTCGGCGTGCACGTCGTGGGCGATCTCGGCATCGACCAAGTGCTCGACGCTTTCGAGGCGGCCGACAAAGAAAAGTCCATACGCGACCGCCGTTTTGTTCTCATCCACGCGAGTCTGATCAGGCCCGAGCAGATGGAGCGCGCTCACAAGTTGGGGGTCAGGGTCGATTTCCAGAACGTCTTCATGTGGGACAAGGCCGCGACCGTCGAGCGCTTCCTGGGACGGCCGACAGCCGATCGCGCGGTGCCAACCAAGACCTTGATCTCGAAAATGGGTTTGGACAACCTCGGCGCCGGAACCGACTTCCCCGTCAACCCGATCAATCCGTTCCTCAATATGTACATCATGGTGACGCGGAAAGATCCCAATGGGAGTGTCTACGGCGCGGCGGAAGCCATCAGTCGCGAACAGGCGCTCCGCCTCTACACGTCGGCGGCTTCGCGTTACACGTTCGACGAAGCACGGAAAGGTACGATCCAACCCGGCAGGCTTGCCGATCTCACGGTCCTTTCCGCGGATTACATGGCCGTACCGGAAGAGCAGATCAAAGACATCAAGGCGGACATCACGCTTGTCGGAGGCAAAGTCGTCTTTCAACGCTGACTCAGGGAGGAGGCTGATGCCAAAGCGCGTAGTGTCGACGTCGAGAGCATCCGCCGACGCCGAACGCTTGGGCCGGAGCACAGCAGCGTGGGGAGTGCCTCCGATGTGTTCCGGACATCTGACGGTATTTGAAGATTGTGTTAGTGCCAGCACTGTCTGTGTTTGTTGCGCACGCGACGCACCATCCAGTCGATAGACCTCGATAGGTAGCGGAATTGCGAGTGCTTGTGAGGAGCAAAATTATTCTGTGAATTCAAGACTGAAAGATTGCGGCGGGTATACCGTCGGCACTTGTCCGTCAGACATGGAAATTTGTATTTGCAAATCAACAGGGAAGTGCCGTTCGAAATGATAGAGTGGGAAGTAGTGCGGCCGGCTGCGATCGCGCACTTTAGCGTAGTTATTGCCGCTTCCTCTAGCATTTCATGACGCCGACCGAAGTAGTGACATTGGCTTATCTCGGTCGAGGTCGGTAATCCACCGCGTTTTCGCTAACGGAGTATTGCAGCGCAGTTAATCGTAGAAGGGCGGGGCGCCCAAAACTCCAGTGTTGAGCACCGGCTGGTTTTGGCGCAAAGCTGTCACTCGCAAAACTGGCCGAGGCGACGACGGCGATAGCGCGCGACCGAGAGCGCTAGTTTCTCGGTTTCGCACCGGATGATGCGGCCGAGCGCGTCGCATGCGACGCTCCAGCCTCCATCGCGGTTGATGTAGTATGCGGCCCAGTAGCCGACGCATCGCGTAGCGCGGGTAGGCATTTGCTGCTCCACACCCTCGGCATCTTTCGAAGATCGCTCTGGCTGCGCCACGTCGGCGGTGAATAACACTGCATACTCCTTGCTTGACTTGACTGCTAAACCCGATCAGCAGTCCCGCTGGTCAGCGCTGTATTTGTAAATTCATCATTTCGCCATGCTCCATCATGTTTGCATTCAGGTTGGCCATGATCACGAGCGATCCTGCGAGCACCAGGAATACGATGAGCACGCCAAACGCGAGCGCCAGCACATTGTGGGTGCTGTCCGGTCCCGTCGTGATGTGAAGAAAGAAGACCAGGTGCACTCCCATCTGGGCGATGGCAAGGACCGCGAGTCCGGCCGGCACGCCCGGAGCCCAGATTGCCGAGGTGTTTGCCACCCAGAAGGATGTGGCTGTCAAGATCGCTGCCAGTAGCAAGCCGATCGTGTACACGAGCAAACCGGAAGACGCGCTTTGCTCCGAGGCCGGAATCGCGGGCCTGTCTCCCGGAGCAACATCCCAACGTGTGTCGGTCATGGCAGAACTCCCATCAGATAGACGATTGTGAATATCAGGACCCAGATGATGTCGAGCGCGTGCCAGAACAGGGAAAAGCAGTGCAGGCGGCGCACCACAACGTGTTGGAACCCCCTCAGCGACACCTGAATCATCATGAGAACCAGCCAGGCCAGTCCGACCGCCACGTGCAGCCCGTGGCAACCGACCAGCGTGAAGAAGGCGGAGAGAAAAGCACTGCGTTGTGGCGATGCTCCCATCGCAATCATGTCCTGGAATTCGTGGAGTTCGAGATTGAGAAATGCCGCACCCAGGAGCAACGTCACCACGGCACCAAAGAAGGTGCCGAGTTGGTGACGCGAATTGATGGCCAGGGACATCAGGCCACAGCTGTAGCTGGAGAGCAGGAGAAACGCGGTCTCCATCGCGGCGTTGCGCAAATTAAATAACTGGGCTCCGGTTGGACCGCCCGCAGTCGCTTTTGCGAGCACGGCATAGCTCGCAAACAGCGCCGAGAACATCACGATGTCACTCAGCAGGAAGATCCAGAACCCAAAGCCGGCGATGATTCGCTTGGGTGCCGGGCCCGCCTCACTGACGTTCACCAGTTCACTCTGGCGGACATCATCCATTTCAACTGCGACGTTCATAGCGATACCTCCACCGGGTGCGCCCGATCGAATTGAACGATCTGTTCTGCCGGGATCTCAATCTCGTCTTCTGCACGGAACATGAAGGCAAGCCACGTCACGGCCGCACCGAAAACTCCAGCGCCTGCCATCCACCAGATGTGCCAGATCAGGGCGAAGCCGGTGATCACTGCGAAGAAGGCGGTCACGAAACCGGCCGGACTGTTCCTGGGCACTTCAATCGGCTCGTACTTTCGCTGCTGCCCAAGCAGTTCCTGATTTGCGAGCGCGCGCCGCTTCTTTACCCAGAAGGCATCGAGCTCATCGACACGCGGCAGGACTGCAAAATTCCAGGCCGGCGGCGGCGATGCGGTCGCCCATTCCAGGGTGCGGCCATTCCACGGATCGCCGGTCGTGTCGCGAAGTTGCTCACGGTGGCGAATGGACACTACGAGCTGGACAACCTGGCAGATGATCCCGGCCAGAATGATGACCGCGCCTGCTTCGGCCACCAACAGCCAGGGCTGCCAGGCGAGGACATCGTAGTGCTGCAGGCGGCGAGTCATACCCATCAGCCCGGTCACGTAGAGCGGCATGAAAGCGAGATGGAAGCCGATGAACCAGCACCAGAACGAGGCTTTGCCCCAGCGCTCATCCAGCTTGAAGCCGAACGCCTTGGGAAACCAGTAATTGTAGCCGGCGATAGCTCCGAACAGGACGCCCGGGATGATGACATGATGGAAATGAGCGATCAGGAACACGCTGTTGTGCACCTGCCAATCCACAGCCGGCAAGGCCAGCAGAACACCGGTCAGGCCGCCGAAGACGAACGTCACCATAAAGCCGATCGTCCAAAGCACCGGTACCGTGAATCGGACCCGACCGCCGTACATCGTGAACAGCCAATTGAAGACTTTGACGCCCGTCGGCACGCCTATGATCATGCTTGTGATGCCGAAAAACGCGTTCACGCCCGCACTTGCGCCCATGGTAAAGAAATGATGCAGCCACACCGTATAGGAGAGCACACAGATCACCAGGGTCGCGCCGACCATCGATCGATAGCCGAACAGCGGCTTGCCGGAAAATGTCGCGCTCACCTCCGAATAGATGCCGAATGCCGGCAGGACCAGGATGTAGACCTCGGGGTGACCCCATACCCAGAACAGGTTCACGTACATCATCGCGTTGCCGCCGGCGTCCAGGGTAAAGAAGTGGAAGCCGAGGTAACGATCGAGCAGCAACATCGCAAAGAGCGCAGTGAGCACCGGGAAGGCAGCCACGATCAGCAGATTCGACGCAAGCGCAGTCCAGCAGAAAACCGGCATCCGCATGTAACTCATGCCGGGGGCCCGCACCTTGAGAATCGTGGTGACGAAATTGACGCCGCTCAACAAGGTCCCGATGCCCGAGATCTGCAGCGACCAAAGATAATAGTCGACGCCGACACCGGGCGAGAATTGCAGCTCGCTGAGTGGGGGGTAGGCGACCCATCCGGTCTTTGCGAATTCACCGACGAAGAGCGAAACGTTGATCAGCAGGATGCCTGTCGCCGTCAACCAAAGACTCACGGAATTCATCGTGGGAAACGCCACGTCGCGGACGCCGAGCTGCAGCGGCACTGCAAAATTCATCAGTCCGATCACGAGCGGCATGGCCACGAAGAAGATCATGATCGTGCCGTGCGCCGAGAAAATCTGATCGAAATGCTCGGGCGGCAAATATCCCTGCGCACCGCCGGCGGCGACGGCCTGCTGGGTGCGCATCATGATTCCGTCCGCGAAGCCACGCACAAGCATGATCAGCGCGAACACGAGATACATGACTCCGATACGCTTGTGATCGACGGACGTGATCCATTCTCGCCAGAGATACGGCCAGTACCCCTTTACGGTGATCCATGCGAGAGCAGCCAGGATGACGGCGCCGACGCTCCCCACCGTGCCCATGATGATCGGCTCGTGAAGTGGAATGGCGGCCCAGCTGAGTTTGCCCAATAGGTTCATCGTTCTGCCCTCATGGATTTGGGATAAGCGACACAGAGACCGGCCGCCGGCTGCATTACCGCACTCAGGATATTGGCAAACAGGCTGTTGGCGACCGACCGATAGGTAAAGGGCGCAACCGCCTTGCTCGGCTTGGCCAGAGCGGTGTAAGCCGGTGCGTCGAGCACAGGCCCGGCGGTGCGCGTTGCAGAGACCCATTGTGCGAAGGCGTCGGGCGCCACCGCGTCGACATGGAAGTACATGTCGGCGAAGCCCGCGCCGCTGTAATTCGCCGACATCCCGCGGTATGTGCCGGAATAGTCGGCCCGCAGGTTCAGGCGCGTCACCATCCCGGCCATGGTGTAGATCTGGCCGGCGAGCTGCGGCACGAAAAAGCTGTTCATGACGCCCGCGGAAGTCAGTTCAAAGCTGACCGGCGTGCCGACCGGGATGGTCAAGTGATTGACGCTTGCGACACCTTGCTCCGGATAGATGAACAACCATTTCCAGTCGAGCGAGACGACCTGAACCTTGAGGGGTTTGGTGGAGGAGGCGATCGGCTTGGGCGGATCAAGATCGTAGGCGCCGATCCAGGCCACGGTGCCGACAAGGAGCACGGTCATCAGCGGGATCGACCAGACGAGCATCTCGATGCGGCCGGAATAGGTGAAATCCGGCCGATAGCGGGCCCGTTCATTCGATGCACGGAACCAGAAGGCGAAGCCGAGCGTCGCAATGACCACCGGGATCACGATTGCGAGCATGATGCCGGTCGCGTTGAATAGAATTTGTCTCTCAGCGAGGGCGACGGGTCCTTTCGGATCGAGCACGCCTCCATCGCAGCCACCGAGTACCGCGGCCACCAGCAGGACGATGATAAGCGAACCGTATCGCATATTAGGCCTCCCGAACCTTGAACGCGTTGCGTGCGGCGACCGGCTGTCGCGCGGCAGACGGGGACGTGCTCGCCCGGTCATCTTGCGAACGCTTCGGCGCGACTGAACCACCGTTGTTATCGACCAGAAGGGTTGCAAACAGCAGGAACAGATAGGAGATGGAGAAGACGAACAGCCTGTGGGCCGCGCGACGATCGGCTCCCACGCTCTTGTTCAGCCGAAGTGCGAGCAAGAAGAAAACCGCGCCGCAGATGCTGGCGATCACGCCATAAATCGCACCTGCAAACCCGAATGCCCAGGGTAGTTCCGAGGCAAGACCCGTGAGCCCGCTGTAGATCAGGATTTGTCGGGTTGTTGCAGCCCGTCCCGCAACAACCGGCAGCATGGGAACGCCGGCGCGGGAATAATCATCGGTGCGATTGAGCGCGAGAGCCCAGAAATGGGGTGGCGTCCAAAGAAAGATAATGAGGAAAAGCGCAAGTGGCTCGAGTCCGGTTTGTCCGGTCGCCGCAGCCCATCCGATCACGGGTGGTAGTGCGCCGGCGGCACCGCCGATGACGATGTTGTGCCGCGTTGTCCGTTTCAGCCACGCCGTGTACACGACGACATAAAAGAGGATCGCGCAGGCCAGCAGCGCGGCCGCCGCAAGGTTCGTCGCCAGGGCGAGAGCGGCGACTGCCATAGCGCCCAGGGCGATTCCAAAAACAAGAGCCTCAACTTTCGAAACCTTGCCACGGGGAATTGGCCGCATCGCAGTGCGAGCCATGACGGCGTCGATATCGGCGTCGTACCACATGTTCAGGGCGCCAGCGGCTCCGGCGCCGGCTGCGATGGCAAGAATTGCGATGAAGCCAGGGAGTGGATCGAGGCGAGTCGGTGCGACGATCAATCCGACGAACGCGGTGAACAGCGAAAGTGTCATAACGCGCGGCTTGGCCAGACCGATGAAATGGGGCAGTCGCTCCACCCAGCCGGACGGTGAAGCCAGCCGAAGGCGCGATACCGAAATCGCGATGCTGTTCATGATGGAGTCCTCAAGCACAAAGTTGTTTTGTGAAACCACTATCACCCCATTCGTTGGGCCTCGCGGCTTTCCCGATAACTAAGCAGATGGGCTGCAAAAGCGTGAGTGAAGGCTGCCAAATCCCGGCAAATTGTTCCTAACGATTGCAGGCACTGCCGTGGCTTGGGACAGGGCAAGGTGCCTTGGCGATCGCCAAGCCGACCGCGCTGAAGGCCGCTCGCCGTCACGTGTTGCTCGTCGAGATCAATCTGAAAGATTCTGTGCGCTGGTGCCTTGACCCGGCCTCAGCGAGAATTGAGTGCTCGCAATTCAGCCCGGCATGCCTCGCTGAAGGCCCGCAGCGGATTGACGGCGTGACTGCTCATCAGATCGCGTAATTCCGAAAAGGTCTTGTTGGGTGCGGAATAGGTATCGAAGATCAATTGGACCACAACCTCGGCCTTTTCGATCACAGGGGGGCTCGATATGACACGCATCCGGCTGATGAGAGCGTAGACGCTGACCAGTGCGGAGACTTCCGCCTGATCATGCGCCAGGGCATCGGCGTAGAGCTTCGAGGCCTCGTCGATGAATTGCTTGTACAACTTTTGCCGCCTGGCCTTTTCCCCCGACAGCCGATTGGCGCGGTCCTGATGGTACTGGGTGAGCCATGCTGACGCGAACGACGTCAGGCCACCGATCGCTGACCCAGCCAACGCTGCAATTGCAGGGAGGTAGACGGTAGTCATGTCGTGATCTTCCGCTCAACGGTCAACCCGGATGAAGCAATGCTCGGAAGCCGGGATATCGATTGTGAACCGCGCCAGCCGGTGAAATACGACCAACGCCATTTAGATTCGCATCCCAGCGCATCAGGAGTCGCCATTATGCAATCCGCGGGCTTACTCGGCGTCATGCCAGCGCTAAGCGGCCTTACCGTGGCTACGAACACCGCGAAGCACAGGGCTGTGATGGCAAACATAACGAGGCACAAGACGTCCTTCATCTCGTTTCCAATTCATTTCTACCTGGCGCTGATTTGCAATTCGCAGTCGATTCAAGAGAACGTCGGTAACGTCACTCACTCTTTCGATGCGAGCGCCGCAAGCACGGCAGCCGGCCGAATTGGAAGATGACGCAAGCGAATTCCCGTGGCGGCGAAAATGGCGTTTCCAATGGCAGGCGCCACGATCGTTGTGCCCGGCTCGCCGAGACCGACCGGAGCCTCTGTGCTCTCGATGAATTCGATGTCGAGCTCCGGCACGTCACCGATGCGCAGTGGCGTGTAGCTGTGGAAATTCGTGTCTTTCACCTGGCCTTTCTGGAACTCGGTTCCCTCGTGAAGCGCCATGCTCAGGCCCCACAGAGCGCCGCCTTCGACTTGCGCGAGTGCGCCCCCTGGATGGATGAGGGTGCCCGCATCGACGACGATGGTGAGCTTTTCGACCGAAACCGCGCCGCTGCTGCGGTCGACACGAACGCGCGCAACGCAGGCGGTCCATGTCGGCATCGAACGTGTCTGACCGAAGGTGGTGGCGACGCCAAGTCCGGTGCCCGCCGGCATTGCGGCACCCCATCCGGCCTTTTCCGCCGCTCGCCTGAGCACGGCGGCCTGACGCCTCGCCCCGCCTGTTGCGTTGGGCGACGCCCCGGCGTTACGGCCGGCTCCGTCCAGCAATCCGATGCGGAAAGCCACGGCGTCTGCACCAACCATCCGCGCCGCCTCATCCATGAAGCTCTCGACCGCCCAGTTGGTCCAGCCGGGGCTCACCGCTCGCAGATAGCCCGGACGAAACGCGGTGTTGGCAAGGTCGTTGGAGAGAGCGCGGACGCGCTGCGCGCCCACGCTGTACCAGTGATCCGCGCCGTCGATGGCAAATGGATCGTAAGGGGTTCCGTCAGCCGTCTTCGGCATGCTGGCTGGAGCCACATAGACGCCGGTCGGCCAGCCGGCTGACGCATGATGCTCCATCGCTGTCGCTTTGCCCTGCGGATCGAATGCCAGCCGCAGCGTCTGGATCGATGGCGATCGAAATGAGTCGAAGCGAATATCGTCCGGACGTGTCAGCACCAGCTTCACGGGCTTGCCGAGAACCTTGGCGGCAAGCGCGGCGGGGATGGCATAATCGGTATTGAGCCTGCGCCCGAATGCTCCGCCCATCGGATAGGTGCGCATGATGATGCGCTCCTGTGGCAGGTCGAGTGCCTGAGCAAGCACGGGCAATATCGTGCTCTGGGCCTGGCTGCCGGTATGGATCTCGAAGCGGCCGTCCTTTTCGAAGGCGAGGGCGTTGACCGGCTCGAGCTGGGCATGAAGCACACTGCGGGTGGTGTATGTCCGCTCGAGCGTTGATGCGGCGGCGCCGAAGGCTGAATCGACGTCGGGGTCGTCAACCACAAGCGCTCCGCCGCGTGGCGCAGCGATCTGCTTTGCGCCGTAGTCGAGGATGTCTTGCTCCGAGACCTGCGCAGCAACGCCAGCAGTCCAGTCGACCTTGACAAGGTCGGCGGCGCGGATCGCCGCGGGATAGGATGTCGCGCACACGACGACCCAACCCGGCACCGTGTTGGAGGTATCCTCAAGCACCAGGCTCGTAAGATATCCCTTGACGCGCTTCGCAGCCGAGTCGTCGACAGCGCGGGCCACTGAACCGTATCGCGTCGGCGGAATTTTGGGTCGGGCGTAGACCATACCCGGGACCGCAGCATCAATGCCGTAACGCGCCGTGCCATTGACCTTCGCCGGGATGTCCAGCGCAGCCGCCTCTTTCCCGATCAGCCGACGCGTCGCGGGCGACTTAATCGGCAGCATCGCGAGCTCTTCCGGCGTGAACTTGCGCGTGGGCTCACCGCGACCGATGATCTCGCCGTAGGAGATAGATCGATTTGCGGCGAACACGCCGCCCTGGCGCGCCACGCATTGCGACGGGCTCACCCCGAGCAGCTTTGCACCGGCCTCGACAAGGGCGATGCGACCCGCGGCGCCAGCACGGCTGTAGACCGGGAAATCGAGCCACACCGATTTGCTGCCGCCAGTAACCATGACGCCCCATTTTGGGTCGGTGTCGACCATCGAAATGCGTACGTTGCTCCATTCTATTTCGAGTTCGTCCGCGACGATGCGCGCGATGGCCGTGCCGATATGCTGCCCCATTTCGGCGCGGGTGATGTTCACGGTCACGATGCCGTCGCGGTCGACACTGTACCAAATGGTGGGCTCGAAAAGGGCCGGCTCCTGCGCCGTGGCCGTTTCCGGCGCGAAAGCGAAGGTCGCGGCCGTGCCGGCCAGGCCGATCAAAAACACGCGGCGCGAAAGCGCGATCTGGTTCTCCGGCTCAGTCATCGCTGGCGACCTTCCGTGACTGGGCCGCGGCCTTTTTGATCGCGTCGCGGATGCGGACATATGTCATGCAACGGCAGAGATTCCCCGCCATGACCGCGTCGATGTCCTGATCAGTCGGAGACGGAAAGTCCTTGATGAGCGCTGCCGCCTGCATGATCTGGCCCGACTGGCAGTAACCGCATTGAGGAACCTGAAGGTCGGTCCAGGCCTCCTGCACTGGATGCCGGCTCTCGGGATCGAGGCCTTCGATGGTCGTGATCTTGGCGCCGGCCACGCTGGCAAGCGGCGTGATGCAGGAGCGCGTGGGTCGGCCACCGACGTGGACCGTGCAGGCGCCGCACATCCCGATCCCGCAGCCGAACTTTGTACCGGTGAGACCGATGTCGTCGCGGATCACCCACAACAAGGGGGTGTCCTCCTCGGCGTCGACCGACACAGCGCGGCCATTGATGTCAAATGAGGTCATGTTCGTTCTCCGCTGGGTCAATTGGCTGCGCCGTTCATGCGGCGAATCTCTACCGTCTTTGCGACGAGATCCGGCCAGGGCGGAAGGCTCGTGCGTGTCCGCCGCAGGTACGCGGCGATGCGGGCAACGTCGGCATCGCTGAGTGCGCCCCCGAAGGCCGGCATGACGACATCACGCATTCCTTCCTTGGCGCTAACGCCGCGCAGGATGACCTGGATCAGGTTGCTTGGATCGGAAAGGTGCACAGCGCTGTTGAGCGCCAGGTCGGGCCGTGCAGCGAGCGGCGCGTTGGTTGCGTTGTAGTGACAGGACGCGCAAGCCGCGGTGTAGAGCCGCGCGTCGGGATCGAACGGCGCGCCCTGCTTGGCCAACGCGCTGGACATCGCAAGGCTCACGGCGCCGGAGACGTATGGCAGCCGGTCCGCCGCCGTGTCGAGATCGGCGAAATAGGTCGCGAGCGCGCGGATGTCAGAGTCCGGCAGCGCACCCAGCCCCTGCACGACGGGGGACATCGGCCCCGCAGCGGTTCCATGCAGCTTGCTGGCGCCCGTGCGCAGGTAGTCGTAGAGTTCTTCGTGCGTCCAGGGTGCCGGCGCGGGATTTGCGGCTGTCAGTGCTGGCGCGACCCAGTTGTCGATCACGGCACCGCCGTATGCGTTGCCGGACTTCTCCGCTCCCAGCAGGTTGCGCGGCGTATGGCAGGCGCCGCAGTGGCTCAAGCCCTGCGCGAGATAAGCGCCACGATTCCACTCCGCACTCCTGGTGACATCCGGTTCGAAGCGACCGGGCCGGAAAAACAGCAGCTTCCATCCTGCCTGCAGGTAGCGGATGTTGAATGGAAACGGGATGCCGTTCGGTTGCCGAACAGCATGAACCGGCGTTCTAGTCATGAAGTAGGCGTAGAGCGCACGCACGTCATCGTCGGAGAGCTTGGTGAAATGGTCAAAGGAGAACACCGGAAGGAGATGCGAGCCGTCGCGCGAGACGCCTTCATGCATGGCGCGCCTGAAGGCCGCCTCCGACCACGTGCCGATTCCGGTCTCCGGATCCGGCGTGATGTTGGTCGAATAGATCGCGCCGAACGGAGTTGCCATCTCGTAACCGCCGGCGAACTTCTCGCCGCCCTTTGCGGTGTGACACGCCGCGCAATAGCCGCCGCCTGCAAGAGCTTCACCCTTCGCGACCAACTCCGGCGCGAAGCTGCCAGCGGCCGGCCGCGCGACTGGAGCGATGGCAGGTTTCCACGCCAACGCCCCAAAGCCTGCAAGCCCGAGACATCCGAGTGCGACGGTCGCGATGAGCAGCTTCTTGAACACGGCGAACTCCCAGAGCCTTGCTTGCGTTCAGGGTGCGCGCCTGAATCGCCAGTAGGCGACCAGGCCAACGACAAGCGCGAACAGTATGCATATGACGGTGTCGCTGCCCGCCAGCATGCTCAACCCGTGCGGATGATCATGCGGCGCGAGCGATTCATGCGCCCGCGCTGGCATGCTGAAAGCGGACAGAAGCATGATGATCCTTTTCATCTGGCCCCCGGATCGGATAGGTGTGACGACGGGCTGCGATCAGTCGGATTTCGATGCAGCGACTCGGTCCCATCTTCCGCGGAGTTCTCGACCACCACCTCACTGATCTGGTGGATCGACACCACGTCGGTGAAGTTGGCTATGTCTGCTCTGATTTCCTGGGCATGCGGTCCGAACGACGACTGGTACGCATCGACCGAGTCGCACAGCAGGTGACACATGGCGACATATGCGCCGAGAGGCTTGCCATCCTTATCCGCGAGCCCCCTGTCGATGGCGTAATACTTCAAGGCTGCACCCATCCTGCTCTTGATGAGGGGGAGGTGCTTCGTGCGGTAGTAGTTGTGGTCGAACCGCGTACCCGCCTTGTTGGGGTAAATCACGCTAACCTTGATCATAGTTCCTCCTGCAGTTCGTCATACGGCAGGTTCCGTGTTGCGGTTCACGCAACTTGCCTGCGCATCGCATCATCCATTGGTACGCCAGACGGACCCGCGCGAGTGAGTGAAGACTGCCAAAGAACTGCAAATCGATGCGAACCCGGGGCAACGACTCCAGTGCACTGGTCGGGTTCTGCGATTGATCGTTACACGGACGTTCCGGCGCCGCAGGCTTCGTGCAGATCGCTTGCCCCAGCCGCATCGGCAATCAACGCAATTGCATCCGCCTGCTTGACGGCACGGCGCGTCGGGCGATTGGCGACATTGGTGCGCGCGAGCTCGAGCGCCCGCCGGCCATCGTTGCCGCTGCCGGCGTAGAACTCCGCGGCATGGTCCGCGAAGGCGAGCAGATGCCTCTCAAGAAGCCGATCGAAGCCGAACCGCGCGGCATCGAGCTGTCTCTCGGCCTCATCGACCCGGCCTTGCGCAGCCAGTACATCGGCAAGGCGCCAATTGACCTCTGGATCGCGGCTCGAAAGCGCTGGCAACAGCAACGCCTCCGCGTCGCCGGTGCGGTCGTGGCTCGCGTGGATCTCCGCCAGGTGCACACGCGCCTTCACATAGCCCGGCAAGTAAGCAATCGCACGTCGATACCAGACCGCGGCAAGAGCCGGATCCGGCGCCGGTACGAGTTCTCCCCACAGCATGCCGAGCTGAAAGCAGACCCACGCCAGCGGAAACGGTGAAACGTCATCGTACGAGAAGAACGCCTGCTTATAGACAGCGTCTGCCTCGGCGAAGCGTTCGAGGTCGGCAAGCAGGGCGCCGAGAGGTACGAGGTCTTCGAGCCGGCCGCTGGCCCTGGCGAACCCGCGGCGAGCTGCGAGTACCGCATCGAGCCCCACGCCACAGGCCTGATCGATCGCCAACGCCTGGCGCTCGATCGCCTCGCGGGGCGCGCCTGTTTGCGCGGCGCGCGCCAGGTAGCCGCGGGCATCGTCGAAGCGATGCGCTGCCGAAGCGACCTCGGCCTGAACAAGGGTCGCACGAGACGAGTCGTCCGCGCGTGCGAATTGCAAGGCGAGCACATCCAGACGGTCGAGCACGTCCAGATCTCCCAAAAATTGCGATGCCAGATGCTCGCTATCAACAATCTCCTCTGCCACTCCAGGCAGCCGCGGGTTCTGCGCGAAACGAGCCCATGCGCCACGGCGCGCACTCTCCAGGTTGATCGCGGCGATCTCCCCGTCGGTCGCGGATGGACCGGGATGGTCAAGTTCCACGAATGCAGTCATTTCGCGGCTCCGAAACGCGGCTTCAGACTTTCGAGACCGGTCTTGAACAGCGTCGACACCTTAACCTTCATGGCCCTGTCGGTCGCGTTGGCTGTCAGGAATTGCGCGCGCCAATCGACGACGGAGCCGCTGCCCTTCGGCTTCACCTCGAGTGTGCCGGTGTAATGGGAGACGGCCATCCCGGCGATGTGCGTGTAGCGGAGGAACCGCTTCTCGTCGTCGATCGCCTCGAGCCGTTCGACAGTTTGCTGACCGTCGAGCGTTAGCATGGTACGGAGCTGGCCGATGCCTGCGCCGGTCAAGTTGATTCTTGCGGTCAAGGGATGCCAGGCGCCGCCGAACTGTCCGATCAACGACCACACGTCGTCGGGCGCCGCCGCGAGCTCAACAGATTCGGCAACGGTCTGCAGTTCCGTGTTCGGCGTCGCGAAAAATGGAAAAACTTTCATGCCAGGCTTCGTCGCCCCGGTCGCGCCGCCCTGGAGGAACTCGCGATCGTTGTTGACCAGCCAGCTAAGCAGCATGTCGATCGAATTCGCGTCGATCGTGCGACCTCCACCCGTCTGGTAAGGGCGGCCCGAAAGCGTGCTCTTCTCAATCTCGAGGTGGCTTTTGTCGTTGATCGGCTTGGCCACATCGAACAGCAGAAAATCGTCGAGGAAGACATTCGCGGTGGCGGCAATCGCTTCCGGCGTCCAATCCGCCTTGCCGTCGAGCATGTCCCAGGTGGCGATGCTGTCCTTCAGACGTTGCAGGAACAGGGGCTGGAGCACCTTCGAGATGGCGAACGGCGTCTGCTGATTCCACAGGTCGCGCAAATCGGTGATCTCCGACATCGCCGGATTGTTGAGACGCATGTTTGTCTGCTCGGGGCGCCCGATCCAGTCGATGCGGGAGATTGCAGGAGCGATGAGGCCTCGCTTCTGCGGCGGAACCGTCTCGGCGATAGCGCCGAACAATGAGCCTTTTGCGAGATCAAGCACGCGGCGCGTATCGCATTCGACGACAATGCAGAGCACATTGGTTTGTTGCAGCAGATTTGGAAGCTTCTTGAGTATGGCGATGTCCCAGGCGAGGTAGAAAGGGTCGGAGCGCAGCCCGGCGAACACGCGAACATCGCCCTCCGGCGTCGACGCCCCCGTCTCGTCGTTCACCGTGAGCGGTATTTCGCGACCGTCCGGAAGTTTGCAGATGCCGCGCTGGACCGCATTCCCTGCGGCATCGCGCACCAAGACGTCGAACCGGAAGCTGAAGCGGATGCCGTCGTCTGCCGGCTGAAACTTCGCGTTGTGGCCAACGCCCGCAACGGTCACGTGACGAACGGCGATCGCATAATCGATGATATTCGAGAAAATCGCATCCTCGCCGGCGGAAGGGAAAACATCCATGGCGAGGACGGTGCGCGCCGGGCTTTCCGGACTGGTGAAGGCGAACAGGTCAGTGATGTCGGCCGCAGGATCGCCAATCGACCGCGGACCATCAACGTGATCGGACATTGTCAATCTCCATCAGGTTAAGTTTGCGATCCATTGGAGCGCCCGCAGTCCCGGCATGAAGCAATATTCGCCGCCGCGAACTGAAACGAAACGCGGCAACCCGTGAAGACGCCGCCGGACTGGGGTTCGGGGAATGGTGAAGACGCCATCGCCATCGTTGTTGCCGATGAGCGGATCCTGCTCGGTCCCGTGGCTGATGAAGTTGCCGTCGGTTACCCATTGCGACTGAATAAACTCGAACTGCCGACGCAGATGCGCACCGATCAACAGGAAGACGCCGCCGCGCTCGGCGCCGTCATCCTCGAGCACGCCCTCCTGCAGGGGTAATCCGTAGTTTGTGCCGCGGCGCAGGAAGTGGTGGAGATTGACGGCGACGACGTCGTCTTTCAGTGCATCGCGCGGATTCACACGGCGAATGTGCGCGCTGAACGGGCATTTCAATCCCTTCATGTCATCCGCGTAGCTGAAATCATTGTTGCGAGATCCGTCCGTGCCCAGTGCCGGATCGTCACTGTCCGGCGCCAGCACCAGGGGCGCGCCGCTGCGCCATCGGCCCACGATTTTTGCAGCAATCAGCTCCTCTTCCTCCGGCGACGAGGCCTGGTCCCGCAGGTATCGACGAAACGCGGCAACATCCATGTGGAATTTGCGGATCGCGACGAAAGTGCCGTTGCGGCGCAGCTCCACCGGAATCGGGACATCGGCGGTTTCCCCGCGCTCATCCGGATAACCCATGACGAACTCGCCGGCCTTGATCGATGCTTCTGTGCCGGCTCCCGCTGGACTGCTTCCTTCGACGTGAGGATTGTGCAGCCCATCCTTGAAGCCGAACGGATTACGTCCATCCGGCAGTTCACCGAACTGCATGCGGTACACGACCGAAATCTGCTGTAGGTCGGCATGACTCTTACGCGCGAGGTCCAGGACCTTCTGCAGGTCTCGCTCGCTTTTGGCGTATATCGCCAAGGCGACGTGCGCGTCCGCTTTGCCGAACGGATATTCCCAGTTGGCCGGCGCATTGGCTCCGAAATCATGCAGGGTCTCGGCGCGCGCCGCCATGCCCTGTCGGAACTCGATCGGAAAACTGTCAAGGGAGGCCTGTGGCACGCCCAACGCCTTCAGCCCCTCGAAAGTGAAGGAAATTCCCAGCCAGCCGGGTAATGATGGCACCCACCATTCGTCGGCCGGCGCAACGTGAGGAAGCATGCGGCGCAGCATCTCCCGCCCTTGCGCGGCATCGCCGATGCGGAGAATGACGTACTCTCCGCAGTATGGGCTTGGGCGCGGGCGCAGCACAGTTGCCTGTATGTCGCTTGTTTCGAGCGCCGGCGAGTGCGCCGAAACCGTGTCGCCGACAGGTTTCTCGATGGAAAACATGCGAGCATCCTTATCTTGGGGGCCGGGTCCATTCCGGACCGGCCCCCCAACAATCGCTGAGCGTCGGTTATCCAATCTTGTCGAGGAATTCTTCAGCCGCCTTGCCGATGCGCTTCAGCCGTCGAATGTCCCGCACCGTCAGATCCGGATGGGCGACGTACCAGTTTTCTGCCGGGATCTGGTACTTAGCGATCCAGTCTTTCACCGACGGGTCGCGAAACCCCGGAAACTCCTCGAGTTCGGAGAACAGCATATCCAGCTCGTCGGGAATCTTCGTTGCAAACTCGTCGAGATAGGTGTCCCACGAATCGCCATCGTAGGCGGTGGCGAAGAGCAGTTTCGTGTCATTGTCCAGGAACACAAAACGCTGATCGTGGACGGTGGCTACCTTCTCCGTGCCGAAGTTGGCTCCCATCACCTGCAGCAGGGCGCGAAGTCGCTTCGCTCCGCCCGGCACGAACTTAAAGATCAGGGTCAGCTCCGAGACCTTACCCTGACGAAGGCCGACCCGGCCGGCGCTCTCATTAGATCGCAATCCCTTTGCTAACTTCTCCCTGAGCGCTGGGATCGAGTTCTCCAGCGCGGTTTTCCCCACCGGCGAGTCGGCGTAAAGCTGCCGGAGCTCCTGAATCTTCTGGTCGACGGTCTGGTCCTGTTGCGGTTTGCTCAGTGTTTGCGTTGCCATATCAGTTCTCCTTTTCCTGTGTTTGGTTTGGTGTTGCGGTTCGCTCAACCAATCTTGTCGAGGAATTCCTCGGCGGCCTTGCCAACGCGCTTCACGCGATGAATGTCCCGTACAGTCAGATCGGGATGGGCGACGTACCAGCCTTCTGCCGTGATCTGATGCTTGACGATCCAGTCCTTCACCTTCGGACTGCGAATCCCCGGCCAGCCTTCGCACGCGGAGAAGATGACATCCATTTGATCGGTGATCTTCGTTGCGAAGTCATCGATGTAGGGGTCCCACTCACCGTCGTAGGCTGTCGCGAAGAGCAGCTTCGTGTCGTTGTCCAGGAACACGAAACGCATGTCGTGGACAGTGCCCACCAGGTCTGTGTCATCGAAGCTACCATCCCGCAACTGCAGCAACGCGCGCAGACGCGCGGCCCCGGCTGGTGCGAACGGGGCGATCAGGGTGAGTTCCGAGACTTTGCCCTGACGGATTCCTGTCCGACCGGCGCTTTCCACCCGTGCTCGTGACTTCGAGGCAAACGACGTCAGCTCCCCGAACACATTCTCTAGCGCGGCTTTCGCGTACTGCGGCGCGTCGGCGAATAGCTTCCGCAGGTGCTGGGCCTTGTCTTCGACGGTCTGGTTCTGTTTCGGCGCTGTCTGTGGTTGAGTTGCCATGGCTTCATTCTCCTTTCGAGTCCTTGCCTGCAATGGGTTCTAGACGCGCACGTGCTACCGGTGCCAGTGAAGGTCCGCAAATCGCGCCAAATTGTTGCTAAAGAGATGCCGGATCGAACGCGTCGGCTCAGGCAAATTCTGAAACTGAAGTTACGGGGGTGCTCTACCTGTGGAAAGCAATGTGGCACCATACGTTTTCACGCCTGGCTCCCGACCTCGATCAATAGTGTCAGTAGTTATGGTCCCAGGCGGCGCCTGGACTCCATGCCGCTTCAAAGTACGAGATCGGCGCTAAGGCGACCCAACGTTCGAATGGCATCGACGGTCGGCTTGGCGTGAAAGTGGCCATAGTTCAGGCGTATAAAATTTTTGTATTTCTTCCTTACTGAGAAAAGCGGACCCGGCGCGATACTGATCCCTTCCGCCAGCGCGCGTTGATGCAGCAGTAGTGCGTCAATCGACTCCGGCATTTCCACCCAAAGCATGTAACCTCCCTGCGGCTGCGAGAGCCGGCAGCCCGCAGGAAAATGTGCGGTCACCGCTTGAGTCATGGCAGCAAGCGATGCCGACAGACGTTGCCGAAACTCCCGCAGATGACGCTCATAGCCACCATTTTTGAGATATTCCGCCAAGGCAGCCTGCGGTAACGAAGCTGTGGAGATAGTAGTGATGAACTTCAGACGCTCAATCTCCGACTTGAATCTGCCGGGGATGACCCACCCGATGCGGGCGCCAGGCGCGAGACTCTTGGCGAAAGACCCGCAGTGCAAAACCAGTCCTGACCGATCAAAGGCCTTCGCGGGTTGCGGTCTCGTTTTGCCGTAGTAGAGTTCCGCATAAACATCATCTTCAATGAGGGGAATGTTGTTCCTTGCGAGCATGGCAACCAGCTCGCGCTTCTTTCCATCGGGCATCAAGGCACCCAGCGGATTCTGAAAATTCGACATGACGATGCAGGCTGTCACATCGAGAGTGTTCAGCGCATTTTGCAACGAGCCAAGATCAATGCCGTCGCGCGGGCTGGTGGCAATCTCTACTACCTTCATGCCCATGCTCTCAATAGAGAGCAAGGTATTGAAGAAGGTCGGTGACTCGATTGCGATGATGTCTCCTGGCCTTGCCACGGCGCTCAGGCTGAGATTGATGGCCTCCATGGCGCCGCAGGTGATGACAATATCTTCGGGTACGACGTCCACTCCCGTTTCCGCGTAGCGCAGCGCGATGAGCCGTCGCAATTCTCTGTTCCCCGGCGGCAAATCTCTTATGCTGCTCCACGTCGACAGTCGTCGCGCCGCGGCGGCTGCGGCTCTATTCAGCTTTTCGATCGGAAAGTGTTCCGGACTCGGGAATGCTGATCCCAAAGCGACGATTTCGGGCCGCTTGATAGCATCGAGCACGTCAAACACAAGGCTTGCAATATTGACCTTCGTGCTCCCTGTGGGGGGTGATGATACCGCCGGCTCTGCTGCAGGCCGTGACGGGCGCGGACGCACGTAGTAGCCGGATCTTGGCCGTGCTTCGATTAGACCCAGGTCTTCGAGGCTTTCGTAGGCGTGTGCGATGGTGCCCAGGCTGGCGCCGCTTTGCCCGTGCATTTCTCGAAGCGACGGCATGCGATCTCCGGGCCGCAGGACGTTACGCTCAATCTGCGTGCTCAGCGTTCGCGCAATGCGTTCGTACTGCAATAATCTCTCAGACACGCCCAGCTCTCACAGCAGCATCTGCTACACCGAAAAACTAGCATAACTGACCCTGTCGGTGCCACAGCTGCTTCTATCTGTGAGACGTGGACCATGTTACTTTTGGAAAGCTTATACGATGACCGTGGATGGTAACTGCGCCGCGATGCACGTGTGGCAAGCCGGTGTTTGACAGCGATGGAGAATTCCGTGGCTATCGCGGCGCCGGCACGGTCGTGACAGCAATCATGCGCTCGCACCAGGAGCATGAGAGGCCACCATGACCCCACCAGCATCAATGACGGCGTCCCGTCACTCGCTCTCGGCGGGCGCGCCCGCAGCGGCGCGATCTCGCCCGGAACCGGAGATCGATGCGAGACCCGATCCTCAAAGTTCGGATACGGACCGGCCGTTATTCGGGAAAGCGACCAGTCCTGTCATCCCGGTACCGGGCGAGATTGCCTTCGGACCGTTCCGGTTGGCACCGGCACAGTTTCTGCTGCTCGAAGGCGACAACCCGGTGCGCCTCGGGAGTCGCGCTCTGGAAATCCTGATTGTTTTGCTTGAACGCCCGGGCGAGCTGATCAGCATGCAAGAATTGATGGCGCGCGTTTGGCCCAATACGTTTGTCGATCCCGGCAATCTTACGGTCCACATTTCTGCGTTACGCCGCGCGCTACGTGACGGACGGGACGGCAATCGCTTCATTATCAACATCCCCGGACGAGGCTACAGCTTCGTCGCCTCAGTCGAAATCTCGAAACTAAAGGGCCATCGTTCGAAAGAGACGTGGGCGCCGACGCTGCACAAGTTCAGATCAGATTCGCCGACCAGTGGACTTGCCGGTGGTCGTATTGCTGCCTGCGGCGTTGAAGCCATCCAGCAATCGAGCGACCGGAAATTCCGATGGACATGGCAATCACCGAGGCTCGAACGGAGGCAGCGCCAACACAAACGCTGACCATGCCAGCGGCGCCCAAGTCGTCACCGGAAGTACCGAAGCCCCGTGTGCCCGCGACCGATCGGATTCCGTCGATCATCGCGCCGTTGTGATCGGTCACCGGCCCCTTGCGTTCCGGAAATTACTGTTGGCCTAACCGGCTGGTTGACGCACGGCTGCGGGTTGAGTTGCCATCGTGGGATTTGTTACCCGCGATGGGCCTCTAATTGGCCCGCATGCGTTCCCGACGTCAGTGAAGCTCGGCAAATCGCGCCAAATTGCTGCTAAGGGGAGGGCGGACGGCTGGCATTTCTTGGCCGATCGGGTACGATTTCTGCGGGCCGCATAGGGCCGCGCCCATGGCGCACATGAAGCTTGGCTGGACGAACTCAATTTGGAGTTCGAATGCCGGAGGCTCACAAATGGTGCCGCATTCGCTGAACGTTGCGTACTCGGACGGCGAATCTCAGGTCTTGTGGGAGGACGGCGAACGCGCGTTTCGCCGCGGCTGGCGGCTGGGCGACGACGGCAAGCGTCGCTCCGTGCTGCTTGTTGTTCCTGCCGCCGACCACCCGTCTCGCTCTAACCTCGATCGGCTCACCCACGAATACGAACTAAAGGACGAACTCGATAGGGCGTGGGCAGTGCGCCCGCTGGACCTCGTACGCGACACTGGTCGCACGATACTGGTGCTCGAAGATGAGGGAAGTGAGCCGTTCGACCGGCTGCTCGGTGCGCCGATGGAGGTGGGACGTTTCTTGCGCCTCGCCATTCCTGTCGCGGCAGCTCTTGGCAGACTTCACCAGCGTGGGCTCGTCCACAAAGACATCAAGCCGGCCAACATCCTGCGCAACGACGCAACCGGCGAGGTGCGGTTGACCGGGTTCGGCATCGCCTCGCGCTTCGCGCGCGAGCGTCAGTCGCCTCACCCTCCCGAGACGATCGCCGGCACGCTGGCCTACATGGCCCCCGAACAGACCGGACGGATGAATCGGTCCATCGATTCCCGCAGCGACCTTTACGCGCTTGGCATCACATTCTACCAAATGCTCACCGGTGTACTGCCCTTCAATGCTGCCGACCCGATGGAATTGATTCACTACCACATCGCGCGCCAGCCGGTGCCACCCTGCGAGAGCGTCCCGAGTTTGCCAAGGGTCATCTCTGATATCGTGATGAAGCTGCTCGCCAAATCAGCCGAAGATCGCTACCAGACTGCCACGGGGATCGCCCATGATCTGCGACACTGCCTAACCGAATGGGAAACGCGGGGTCTTGTCGATTGCTTTCCACTTGGCCAACAGGACGCAGCTGACCGACTGCTGATCCCGGAGAAGCTGTATGGACGGACGAGCGAGATCGAGACGTTGCTGGCCGCGTTCGACCGTGTCGTTCAGGGCGGCGCACCGGAACTGGTGCTTGTGTCCGGCCATTCGGGGATTGGCAAGTCCGTCGTTGTAAACGAACTGCACAAGGTATTGGTCCCGCAGCGCGGCCTGTTTGCTACAGGTAAGTTCGATCAGTACAAGCGCGATATTCCCTATTCCACATTGGCGCAGGCTTTTCAGGGCCTTGTCCGCCCGCTCTTGGCGAAGCGCGACGTCGAACTCGGATACTGGCGTGATGCTTTCCGTGAATCCATGGGTCCACATGGCCAACTAATGGTCGACCTGGTCCCGGACTTGAAGCTTATCATCGGGGAACAGGAGCCGCTCCCTGAGCTGCCACCCCAAGACGCGCAACGACGTTTTTTCCTCGTGTTTAGGCGTTTCCTGGCTGTGTTCGCTCGCTCCGAACATCCCCTGGCTCTGTTCCTCGACGACCTTCAATGGCTCGACGCAGCCACGCTCGAACTGCTCGAACATCTGCTGACCGAAGTGGGTGTACGGCATTTGCTGCTGATCTGCGCATATCGAGACAACGAGGTTACCCCAGCCCATCCACTCATGCGAACGTTGGATCGGATCCGAAGCGCTGGAGCGCAGGTGCAGGAGATCGTCCTCGCCCCCTTCGCCAACAAACATGTCGTCGATTTAATCGCGGACTCGATCCGTTGTGACCGCAACGACGTGGCCCCGCTGGCGGCACTGGTGCATGCGAAAACGGCCGGTAATCCATTCTTCGTCGTCCAGTTTCTTTCCGCACTGGTCGAAGAGGGTTTGCTCACTTTCGATCACAGCTCGGCGAACTGGTCCTGGGAACTGGCCGGTATTCACGGCAAGGGCTACACGGACAATGTCGTCGACCTCATGATCGGCAAGCTGAGCCGTCTGCCTGCGAGCACTCAAAAGATCCTGCAGCGGCTCGCCTGTCTGGGCAGCACCGCCGAGTTCGCGCAGCTGGCAATGGTCCGCGAGGAATCGGACGAGGAGTTGCGCCACAATCTACAGGAATCGCTTCGATCCGAACTCGTGCTCCATTCGGGAAGCAGCTATCGCTTCCTTCATGACCGCGTTCAGGAAGCGGCCTATTCCCTGATCCCTGAGGCAGGGCGCGCCGAGGCGCATCTCCGGATCGGAAGGCTGTTGGCTACCCATACTCCTCCGGAGAAGCGGGAAGAGGCGATTTTCGAGATCGTCAATCAGCTCAATCGCGGTGCTGCGCTGATCGCGGCGCCAGACGAAAAGGAGCAGCTTGCGGATTTCAATCTGATGGCAGGTAAGCGCGCCAAGGCCTCCACGGCCTATGCTTCGGCATTGCGCTACTTCATTGCGGGCGCGGCAGTCATGCCAGACGACGCATGGGAGCGGCGGCCGGACCTCATGTTCGCGCTGGAGTTGCATCGAGCGGAATGTGAGTTTCTGACTGGCGCACTAACGGCGGCGGAGGAGCGCTTGACGATGCTGACCTCTCACGCCGCCACGATCGTCGATGAAGCGGCGCTCGCCGGCTTGCGCATCGAGCTGTATTTGACGGAGAATGAGGTCGGCCGTGCGGTCGAAGTCTGTCTCGGCTACCTCCGTCGTCTGGGCATCGAGTGGTCGCCTCATCCGACGGCAGATGAGGCTCGACGGGAATACGAGCGAATCTGGTCGTTGCTCGGGGCGCGCGAAATAGAAGATCTCGTCGACCTACCCATCATGAGTGAACCTGAGGCCTTGGCCACCATGGAGGTTCTGACCAAGGTAACAATTGCTGCGATGAATAACGATGTGAATTTGTATGGCCTTGTTGTTTGCCGCATGGTCAATCTCAGCCTTGAATACGGCAACAACGATGCTTCCTGTGTCGCTTATGTCTGCGTGGGCGCAATCGCCGGACGTGTCTTTGGTCAGTACAAGGCCGGGTTTCGCTTCGGCCAGCTAGGGTACGACTTGGTCGAACGACGCTCTCTGAAGAGATTCCAGGTCCGGACATACCTGGATTTCGCTGTTCTCATCATCCCGTGGACCAAGCATCTGCGAACCGGGGGAGATTTATTCCGCCGAGTGTTCGATGCCGCCAATAACGTAGGCGAGATCATCTATGCGACATATGCGTGCCTCAACCTGAACCACAGGCTTCTGGCAATCGGCGATCCACTCCCCGACGTGCAAGGGGAAGCCGAGAAAGGCCTGGAGTATACTCAGAAGGTTGGTATCACTCCTATAGCTGACGTGATTGCGACGCAACTTGCTTTCATCCGCAATCTTCGCGGCTTGACAACGACTTTCGGCTGTTTCGACGACGGGCAATTTAATGAACTTGAATTCGAAGGCCGATCGCACCCACCAATCGTGGTGTGTTGGTATTGGGCACGAAAGCTTCAGGCGTGCATCCTTACCGGCGACTATGCAGCGGCCGCTCAAGCATCGCTGAACGCGAAAGAATTGCTCTGGGCATCACCGTCCTTTTTCGAAGAAGCGGAAGCGCGCTTCTATGGCGCGCTAAGCCAAGCGGCGTCCTGCGATCGCGCATCGCCCAATGACCTCCGGCAGCGTGTCCAGGCGTTAGGCGCCCACTACAGACAATTCGCGGAATGGGCGGAGAACTGCCCGGAAAATTTTGAAAGCCGGACCGCTGTCGTCGGCGCCGAGATGGCTCGAATCGAAAATCGTGAGCTCGACGCAGAGCGTCTTTACGAAAAGGCGATCCTTTCGGCGCGCACGAACGGATTCGTACACATTGAAGGACTCGCCAACGAGTTGGCCGCCCGATTCTACGCCGCGCGCGGCTTCGAGACGATCGCAAACGCTTATCTGCGTGAGGCCCGGTCCTGCTACCTGCGTTGGGGCGCCGACGGCAAGGTCCGGCAGCTCGACCAGCTGCACCCGTGGCTGAGGCAGGACCAGCACGCACCGGGTCTCACGGGCACAATCGAGGCGCCGGTCGACCATCTCGATCTCGCGACGATCGTCGAGGTCTCGCAAGCCCTCTCTGGCGAGATAGTCGTGGACAGGCTGATCGATAGGTTCATGCGAGCGGCCATCGAGCACGCCGGCGCCGAGCGCGCCGTTCTGGTTGCCGTACGGGATGAGGAACTGCGAACTTCCGCGGAGGCAGTCGTGCGCGGAAATGAGATCACCCTGCAAGTGCGGCAACATCCTGCGAGCGATGTAGCAGCGCTGCCTGAGTCACTCGTTCTCTACTCGATACGTACGCGGGAGCCGGTTGTTCTGGGTGACGCCGTTTCGAGGAGTTCGTTTTCCGCCGATCCTTACATTGTGAAGTATCGCGTCCACTCTGTTCTCTGTCTGCCATTGATCAATCAGGGAAAGCTCATCGGTATTCTCTACCTTGAAAACAACCTGACGCCGCACGCTTTCACTCCAGACCGGGTAACCATGCTGAAGGTGCTGGCGTCGCAGGCGGCGATCTCGCTCGAGAACACGCAGCTTTATCGCGATCTTGCGGATCGCGAAGGCAAGATCCGGCGTCTTGTCGACGCCAATATCATTGGGATCATCGTTGCCGATGCCGAAGGTGGGATTTTCGAAGCCAACGATGCGTTTCTCCATATCCTGGGATTTGATCGTAACGACTTTGTTTCGGGCAACGTGCGCTGGAATGAACTGACTCCGCCGGAATGGCGCGACCGCACTGCGCGCGCGCTGGAAGAATTGTTGACGACCGGCACGGCGCAACCCTTCGAGAAGGAATACTTTCGAAAAGACGGTAGCCGCGTGCCCGTGCTAATCGGCTACACGGCCTTCGAGGAAAAGAGAGACAAAGGCATCGCGTTCGTACTCGATTTGACCGAGCGCAAGCGGGCCGAGAACGCATTACGCGAGAGCGAGGAAAGGTTCCGCGACTTCGCCGAGACGGCGTCCGACTGGCTTTGGGAGATGGGGCCAGACCACAAATTGACGATGCTGACCCCGAATGCATTCGGCTCCAGTCCTTCGGCTCGGCTTGGCACCGCGGCCTGGGAGCGTGCCCTCGACCTTGAAGCCGAGCCGGAGAAGTGGCGGGCGATCCAGGCCACGATGGATTCGCATGAGCCGTTCCGCGACTTCGTCTATCTCGCCGCTGGCTTCGACGGTTCCCCGATGTATGTGAGGGCCAGTGGTAAGCCGGTGTTTAACGTCGACGGCAAATTCCTCGGCTATCGCGGCACCGGTACGGACGCGACAGTGATCATTCGCGCGCAGGAGGCACTGCGTGAAAGCGAACGAAATTTGCGCTCGGCAATTGACGGGATACCGGGTCTCGTCGCGATCCTGGCTCCGAACGGCGACGTCGAAGCGGTAAATCGCCAAATCTTTGAGTATTGCGGCCAGTCACTGGAAGAGCTGAGGAACTGGGGCACCAACGGAACGATTCATCCTGATGACCATCCCCAGTTCGCTGAAATCTTCACAAAATCGATCGCCGCCGGCATTCCCTACAGGACCGAGGCACGCGTCAGGCGCTTCGACGGCCAATATCGCTGGTTCGAGATCCGTGGCATTCCGGTCAGGGAGGCCTCCTCCGACCGCATTGTTCGCTGGTATTCCCTGCTGACCGACACAGAAGATCGCACACAGGCGTTGGCGCGGTTGCAGCAGATGCAATCGGATTTTGCTCACATGAACCGCGTGAGCATGATGGGAGAATTGGCAGCCTCGCTCTCTCATGAGATCGCGCAACCGATCGCCAGCGCGCGCAACAACGCCCGGGCGGCCCAGAATTTTCTGGAAAGGCAGCCGCAAGACATGGGCGAGGTGAGGGAAGCACTCTCTTGCGTTGTTGGCGACGCAGATCGGGCTGGAGAAATCATCGATCGCATCCGGGAGCAAATCAAGAAGGCGCCGCCGCGAAAGGAGTGTTTTGATCTCAACGCGGCAATCAACGAAGTGATCGCATTGGCGCAAAGCGTGACCCTCAGGGATGGCATTTCGGTCCAAACCCGGCTTGCAGAGGGTTTGATTTCGATTCTAGGGGACCGCGTTCAGCTGCAGCAAGTCTTGCTGAATCTTATTCTGAATGCGGCTGAAGCAATGAGTTCGGTTGAAGAGGGAGCAAGGGAGCTGGTGATCAGCACCGAGCATCACCTGGCAGGCGCCCTGGTGGCTGTGCGCGATTCCGGGCCGGGCATTACTCCGGCGCATCTCGATCGGGTATTCGACGCCTTCTACACCACGAAGTCTAGTGGAACCGGCATGGGGCTGTCGATCTGCCGTTCCATCATCGACGCTCACGGCGGCAAGCTGTGGGCGGAAGCAAACGATCCGCGCGGCGCTGCATTTCAGTTCACCTTGCCCGATGCCGAAGGAGAGGTCACGGCTCCTCCCCGGGCGGGCCAGCCGACCTGAGAGCCTCGCGAACGCATCGTGTGAGATGCTCCTCATCCACCGGCTTGCGCAGGTAGCACAAAGCCCCATCGTTCTGGGCGCGAGCCCGGTCAACATCCGTGGGAAACGCAGTCACGAAGATTGTCGGAATCGCGTGGCCCGTGTCGAGGAGGCGCCGGTAGAGTTCGAGCCCAGTCATCTCGGGCATATGGATGTCGGCGATCATGCAGGCTGTTTCGGCAAGGCGCGGGGATGCTAGAAATTCTGCTGCAGAAGCGAATGTGTCGGACGTAAAGCCCAGCGATCTCATGAGCCTGCACATCGAATCACGAAAAAACCGATCATCATCGACGACCGAAACCAGTACCTTTTTCATCATGCCGCCTTGGCCATTCGCTGGACCGCCGTGCGGGCAGCCAAACTATGCCGACGCTCCGCCTGGAATTCTCTATCTTTGCGAGAATGCCACCAGTGCTGCGCCAGAGCCCCATAAATTTTGGCTTATCTTGACGACGATTGCGAACTGAGCCGCCATGCCTTCTGATCAGGACTTTGGCTGAACGAACGGGGCGCCGGTACGCCCGGCGGCCTAAGTTCCACGTCCGAGCGTCATAAGCCTTCGTATCGTCGTCTTGCGCCTTTGGATGCCCGCCGTCGACCTGCGCTCAATTGAGGTGTCGGTGACGATCCTCCTAGTTTGCATGTGTTGGAAATGCGCACAGGCCAAAAGGAGATGACAATGGCTTACCGCTTGGAAAGTCACGGGTCTGACACGACCGCGCGATGCGCAATCTGTGATGGCAAGTTCGGTCTCGTGCGGCATTATTCGTGGCGAACTGGGCTTTGCTCCAGGAACTGCGTCGATCGCTTCAGAGCACGGCGCCAAAGTGACCGCAATTGGATGGGCTGGCTCCAGGCCGCTTTCGACCAGTCGACCGAAAACCGCGCGAGGGCATCATGACGTTTGAAATCTCACGGCGAGGCAAGCAATATCTGAGAACGGCAGAGACTTTGCTCCGCACAGCCCAAACCATGACCGACCGAATGGTTGCTAATCAGCTCAAGGCCCTTGCCGACGACTACGAGCGCCGAGCTGAGAAGGCTTCGCTCGATGATGCAGCCAAGGTATTGGCTCAATCGGCAACAAGCGCTGAACCCGAGTGGTTTGCGTGAGCTGATCGGCAGCCTCGCTCCGCAGCTATCGAGCCTAGCGTATTCGAACTTCGAAAAGTGGACCAGCGCATCGGGCGGAAGCGACTGTGCCAGCGCGTAAACTTTGGTTTACCCGCGCGCATGCTCTGGAAAAAAAGGGACTGTTCAGGTTCCCGGATTGGGACTAGAAATGGGCGATCTGGCCGCATGCCAGGAGAGGCTGATTTTCGCGATCCCTTCCGAGCAGCAGCGATGTCTGACGCAACCTCCACCGTGTTGGTCATCGACGACGATCCGGACCTCCGCGCGTCGGTCGGACGCCTGCTGCGATCGCTCGGCATCAATTTTCAGCTATTTGCGTCCATTTCCGAATTTCTCAAGTCCGATCTCCCGGATTGTCCCACCTGCCTGGTGCTCGACATCAGAATGCCCGGCCAAAGCGGCCTCGATCTTCAGCGCGAGCTTGCTGCGGCGAACAGGGAGATTCCGATCATCTTCGTCACCGGACACGGCGATATACCGATGTCCGTCCAGGCTATGAAAGGGGGCGCGATCGAGTTCTTGACCAAGCCGTTCCGGGATCAGGAACTCCTCGACGCCATTCAGCTGGGTCTGTCTCGCGATCGTGCACGGCGGGAAAGTGACAGGGACCTGGCAGGGCTGCGGGAGCGCTTTGCCTCGCTGAGCCCCAGGGAGCGCGAGATTGTGATTCAGGTCGCGCGTGGCCGTCTGAGCAAACAGATTGCCCATGAGATCGGGATCGCCGAGGCCACGGTGAAGGTGCATCGCAGCAGGGCGATGCAGAAGATGCAGGCCGGTTCGCTTCCAGAACTCGGCCGGATGGCTGACAAGCTGAAGCTGGTGCTCGACGCGCCACAACGCTCCTGAGCTACACCTTTGCGCGACGCGCAACTGTGAACAGGCGGACCACGGGCAGCGACGCTTGGACTACCCCCGCAAGGCGCCTTGATCTGTAAATTTAGGTTTAGCTAACGCAGCCAAATTTGTCCTTGCGCTCCACCCTCGCACAATAGCCCACCGGACTCCAAACCATCAAATTGCCCTCACGAGCATTTGCCGGGAATAGCCCTGCCAGAGCACGCGAGGTCATGATGCGAGCACTAGGATCGACTTCAGATTTTGAGCGTTTGACGCAATTTGATCCCGAAACGGGATTTGATGCGAGAAGCACCTTTCAAACGCGTGATTTGGAAAAGCCCTTCATCGAGAAGCGAATTGGATCGGCCGGCGCCGCTCCAGCCAGAGTCTCGTTCGGACCATTCTGCCTGCTTCCGACGCAGTTTCTCTTGCGCGAGGGCGACAAGCCCGTAGCTCTGGGAAGCCGGGCTCTGCAGATCCTGATCGCTTTGCTGGAGCGACGCGGTGAGTTGGTCAGCAAGCAGGATTTGATGGCTCACGTTTGGCCCAACATTTTCGTCGAGCCTGCCAACCTCACGGTCCATATGTCTGCGCTGCGTCGCGCGCTGCGTGACGGCCGGGACGGGCATCGGTTTATCGTCAACATCCCCGGACGTGGCTACTGTTTCGTTGCTTCAGTCGATGTGTCGGGACACGAGAACTGAACACAACTGGCCAAGCATCAGCAGAGGTATCGCCGTGATCGCGACAACAGCAGAGCAGCCATTCACTGTAGCGAAGATTCCCGTCAGTTCCTGGGGCTTCGCCATTCGCGTCTGGCTGGCGACGATCCTGGCCCTGTTCGTGAGCTTCTGGCTGCAGCTTGAAGCGCCGACGACGTCGGCGCTTACAGTTGCAGTTCTTGCCGAACCAACCCGCGGTCAGGCGCTAGATAAGGCAGCTTTTCGATTGCTTGCCACTGTCATCGGCGTGACGGCGTCAATTGCAATCACCGGCATGTTCTCACAGGCGAGGGATGTGATCCTCGCAGCGTTCGCCGTTTGGCTCGGCATTTGCGTCTTTGCGGCGAAGCTTTTGGACGGCTATCGGGCCTACGCAGCGGTGCTGTCAGGCTACACGGTCGGACTTATCGCGGTACAGCAGATTGATCACCCGCAGCATGTGTTTGAATCCGGCATGGCGCGTGGCGCCGCGATCACGGTCGGCATTCTCTCGATAGCAGCGGTAAATACGTTGATATTTGCCCCCGACCGTCAACCGGGCATACTTGCTCAGCTCACGGCGATTCATCGCCGCGTTCGCGAATATGCAAGCGCAGCTTTCCGCTGCGAACCAGCCAACTCGGTCGTATTCCTGACGCTGCTGCGGGAGATTGTGGCGCTCCGGCCAGCGATCGCGAGTATAGCTTTGGAGTCGAACAACGGCTCCGTCAGGAGTGCTGCTGCCCGCAGCGCTGCGGTCGCGTTGGTCGCCAAGTTGCAGGCTGCGCGGCTTAAAGGTGATCTCGAGAGCGAAGCTTCGGGCTGGGCAGCCAGGGAAATGCTGCGCCGGGATGCCGAGGTCCTCCAGGATCTGGCAGCCCTGAGGTCGGCGAGATGGCCATTGCGTGTCTGGCGGGCGCCCTTGCATAGATCTTGGCGAACGGCAGCCGAAAGCGGTATCCGCGCCGCCGCATGGTTTGCAATCGCATCGATGCTCTATATTTGGGCCGGATGGCCCGCAGCGAGCTTTTCGCTGTCGTTCGTGACGCTGGTTACCGGACTCGGCGCCACGACTCCGAATCCGCGTGGCTTCACCGCTGTCGCGCTTGTTGGTACGCCGGCTGCGGCTTTGCTAGCGGGGATACTCGAGTTCGTCGTCCTCAATGGTGCCGACGCCTTTCCTGTGCTGGCCGTCGGTCTTGCTCCCTTTACGATCGGCGCAGCACTTCTCTTGACCTCCAAGAACTTTCTTTGGTCAGGACTCGGTCGCCTCATTCTCACGTTCGCCATGGTCTTGCTGGCACCAAGCAATCCGCAGACCTACAATCCGCAGAGCTTTCTCGTCACCACTCTCCTCGTTCTAGTGGCCGCGGCGCTCCTGCTTGTGGCACAGTCGCTGATTCCGCCCGTCTCCGAAGGAAAACGCAGGATGCGGCTGCTCGCAGACGCTCGCAGCGAACTGCTGAAACACGGCCACCCGGATGGAGGAGCTCCGGAGGAAGCAATGTTCCGGGACGCCTCGCGGATCGAGCAGTTTCTCGCCGCTGGAGGAGCACAGGACAGCCGCGCCCTCGCGGAGATGCTCTCCTGCTTCGATCATTCGACAATATTACGGCTTTGTGACGTGAAGTTGATGCAATTCACCGACAGCTCACTTGCGTCACTGGCGGACGAAGCACGCACCGCGATCGTCAATCGAGACACGGCCACCTTGCGCGCCATTGCACTCAGGTTCCGTGAACAAGGTCCGCAGAAAGACTCGATCGAGGCAGATGTTGCTGCGTGCCTTGTGCTGGCCAGCAACATCCTTGAGCGGGGCAGCGGCGTCGTTTGCCCGGGGAAGGCAGCCTGATGGCGCACACCTTTCCAGAGCTGGTCATCGGGGGTGTCCTGTTGGCGCCGTTTATAACCTATTTGGCGGTGACTCTCGTCATCTTCATCGTCCTCCGACCGCTTCTGCTTGTCGTCGGCTTTGCGAAGATGTTCAGTCGCCCCGCGATTGCAGAGCTGAGTCTCGGCGTCGCTATTCTCGGCTTTTTGATGCTGTTGTTCTAGAGGAGATGGGCATGGATACGGCCGTTCACGACGAGGCTGTTCAACAAGACAAGATGCAGACCATGGTGACGCGCTCGCCACCAACTGTCGATGAGGCATCGGCTCGCCAAACCGGCGAGGTTGACGACGTTGCGAGAAGAGCATCGGAAAGCCCGCCAGGCGACAGACCGATCGTATCGTCCTCGGGAAAGCGCAAGGGACAGCGGCGAAGCGGCGCCTTGCGAACCGTGCGGTTCGTGCTGCGCAAGGTAGCAACAGCTGGGATCGCAGTCGTTGCGGTGGCGGTCGCTCTCGTGAGCTGGGATCACTATAACGCCGGGCCCTGGACACGGGATGGGCGCGTGCGAGTTCATGTTGCAAGTGTAGCTCCGCAGATTTCCGGTCAAATCAGGGATCTGCGAATTGTAGACAACCAATTCGTCCACAAGGGAGACATTTTGTATCTCATCGAGCCATTCGATTTCGAGGTCGCACTCCGTGCGCACAAAGCGGCGTTGCAGCAAAGGATGGCCGATCTGAACGTGAAGCAATTGCAGTCCGAGCGACGGAACCGTTTATCAGATCTATCTACCTCCGTTGAACAGAAGCAAGTCTATGAGGGAAGTGCGCTTCAGGCGAAAGCGGCCGTAGAGGCGGCTCAAGAGCAAGTGTCACAGGCGGAAATCAACGTGCAGCGCACTGCAGTGCGTAGTCCGGTCAACGGAATCGTTACAAATCTCTTGCTGCGAGAGGGAGACTACGCGCATCAAGGCGCCACCAATGTCTCGATCATCGACGCGGATAGCTATTGGGTCGATGGCTATTTTGAAGAAACGAAGCTGGCACGGCTGTGCGTGGGTGACCGTGCCGAGGCTAAACTGATGGGCTACTCCGCGCCTATCATAGGCCACATCGCAACAGTGACGCGGGGCATTAGCGTGTCGAACGCAGCGGCTTCCACGCAAGGGTTGCCCAACGTTGATCCTGTTTACACCTGGGTACGGCTGGCGCAACGGGTGCCAGTCCGGATTGCGATCGACAACGTACCGGCTGGCGTGCCGCTGGTGTCGGGCTTGACCGCAACCGTCACGATCCGAAACGGCAAGGGCGGCCTGAGCGAAACGCTCGTGCAAAAAGTTCGTGCGGAACTCGAGACGAGCTTCTTCGGATTAATCGGCGGAGCTCAAGCGCGGCCGGGCTGCATTCCCAGTCCTTCGTCTCCGTAGCGGTAAAACGCGGTCATTAGCTGGAAGCACGGGCGACCGCCTCCGCTGTCGACTGGGTTTGGTGCCGTCACTGACCGGAAAACGGTGGCGTCACTACCGTATCCGAACCGTCCTTCGTCGTTCCTAAGCCAAGGTTTATGTGCCGCAACCGCAAGCCGTACTCGGAACGACCCCCGTGCAATAGAACATGGGCCAGCAGAACTGTAATGCTCCTCACAACAACTCGCTCTATGGAGTTCGCTCATGAGGAGAATCGCCGTTCTCATCGCTTCCGCCGCGATCAACGTCTCCGCGATTCCTGCGGTTGCTGCGGAATGCACGTCGATCAAGGACATCGACACCTCCCGCTCGCGCTGGGAGATGGTGCGCAGCCAGCCGGCCAAAGAGGCGGATAAGGAGAAGATCTGCCGTGCCTACGCTACCCTGCTCTATGAGGCAGTGACGCTTCGCCAGGTCGCGACAACGTGCACCGCCGGCGAGCGAAACCTCGCTGTGCTTGACTCCGAAATCAACGCTTTCAACAACCTCATGGCCACGAAGTGTGGCGGTTGACGGCTCGACGAATGGCAATCCACGAGGTGCACAAGTGACCCTGTTTCCGCTGATGAAGCTCTGGATGTGGTTTCGCATCCTCGAAGCATCACCGAATCTGGCTTTCGTACCGCACCGTCGACGACGCCAGCGACGATTAGGTCTCTTGGCTACACGTCCATTTGAAGGAGGTTGAACATGACCCAGGTATACTTCCACTGCTCCAACACGAAGAAGGTTTTCCTCGATCACCGCGGCGCCGTGGTCGACGATCTCGTTGAGGCGCGCGATCATGCGACCCGCGTCGTGCAATCCTTCACCAGCGATCGCAGCCTTGAGGATTGGCGTGACTGGGTCCTGCATGTCAGCGACGATCAGGGCGATGAGCTCTTCGTTGTGCCCTTCACTTTCGTGCTCGGCAAGCCGCATTGATGGTTGTGTT
Organism: Bradyrhizobium sp. AZCC 2230; assembly: GCF_036924495.1. Classification (NCBI taxonomy): domain Bacteria; kingdom Pseudomonadati; phylum Pseudomonadota; class Alphaproteobacteria; order Hyphomicrobiales; family Nitrobacteraceae; genus Bradyrhizobium; species Bradyrhizobium sp. AZCC 2230. Next base: position 656,667 of record NZ_JAZHRS010000001.1, read on the forward strand.
GATCGACATCAGTGTGTTCGAGGCACTGTGTAAGCATTCGCCACGATTTGCTGAGATTTGGACTGCTTCACTCGCACTGACATCCCTTATCGGATACCGATTTGCCTTGCGGAGGCAGACAGCTCCGCAAGTGTTTGGCCCCGGCGCTCCTCCCTCCGTCGTGGCTCCCTGCGGCCGGTCCTCTCCCCCGAAGGACCGGCCGCCCTTCGGGCCTGATAGGCGACGGTGCCGGATCGCGCTCGAAGACCTGTGATCACTTTTAGCAACTCGAAGAGAACCAAGTCATGGAGACGATCAACCCCACCAATAAAGTCTGGAGCCGCGAAGTCGGCGCGGCCGGGAAACGCGATTTATGGTCTTCCATGAGGCGCGGGTTTCGCGGCCGTTGCCCGCGTTGCGGCGAAGGCAAGTTGTTCGGAGCCTTCCTGAAGGTCGACAATCGTTGCTCAGTGTGCGGGCTCGATTTTACGCCGCATCGCGCTGACGATCTGCCGGCCTACCTCGTGATCGCCATCGTCGGACATATCGTGGTTCCTGCCGCGCTTCTGATCGAGACCGACTACTCGCCCCCGATAGGGCTGCAGCTTGCGATCTATTTGCCGCTGACGGTGCTGATGTCGCTGGCCCTGCTACAACCGGTGAAGGGCGCGGTCGTCGGGCTGCAATGGGCGCTGGGCATGCACGGCTTTGACGGCAATGGCCCCGAGCGAATTCCGCCCGCTCAGGCTCCACCGGCTTGATGAAAGCACACACAGTCGGCGCTCTCTTCTGGAACGCAAGGTCAGGGGTTATTTCGTGATCCATAAACAATATTTTTCCGCCGCGCTTGTTCGCCTGCACGCAGAACGGCGCTATCGCGTGTTTGCCGATCTCGAGCGCATCGCCGGTCGTTTCCCGCACGCAACATGGCATTCGCCGGGCGGCCCGCGCCCGGTCGTGATCTGGTGCTCGAACGATTACCTTGGTATGGGCCAGCACCCGAAGGTGATCGGCGCCATGGTGGAAACCGCGACCCGCATGGGTGCTGGTGCGGGCGGCACCCGCAACATTTCCGGCACCAACCACCCTCTGGTCGAGCTAGAGCGCGAACTCGCCGACCTGCACGGCAAGGAAGCGGCGCTGGTCTTCACCTCGGGGTATGTCTCCAATGAGACCGGCATCGCGACGATCGCCAAGCTGCTTCCAAACTGCGTGATCCTGTCGGACGCCTGGAACCACAATTCGATGATTGAGGGCGTGCGTCGTGCAGGCGTGGAAAAGAAGATCTGGCGCCATAATGACGTCGGTCACCTCGAACAGTTACTGGCGGCGGAACCACCCGAGCGACCTAAACTGATCGTATTCGAGGCTCTCTACTCGATGGACGGCGACATCGCGCCGGTGAACCGCATCTGCGACCTCGCGGAGCGCTACGGCGCCGTGACCTACATCGACGAGGTCCATTCGGCCGGCATGTACGGCCCGGGCGGCGCCGGCATCGCCGCGCGGGAAGGGGCCTTGCACCGCATCGACGTCGTCGAGGGCACGCTGGCGAAGGCGTTCGGATGCCTGGGCGGTTACATCGCGGGAAGTGCCGACGTTATCGACGCGGTGCGCTCCTACGCACCGGGATTCATTTTCACCACGGCATTACCGCCGGCGATCTGTGCCGCGGCCACCGCGGCGATCCGGCATCTCAAGGTTTCGCAATGGGAGCGCGACCGCCATCAGGAACGCGCCGCGCGGGTTAAGTCCGTGCTCAATGCAGCGGGGCTGCCGGTAATGCCCAGTGAGACGCACATTGTGCCGGTGATGGTGGGCGATCCTGAGAAGTGCAAGGAAGCGAGCGATCTCCTGCTCGCCAAGCACGGCATCTACGTCCAGCCGATCAACTATCCAACCGTCCCGCGCGGCACCGAACGGCTGCGCATCACGCCAACGCCTTATCACGATGACAAGCTAATTGACGCGCTCGCTGAAGCATTAGTCGATGCATGGGGCCGGATCGAATTGCCGCTTCGACACCACGCGCTCGCGGCAGAGTGATCGTGCCGCATCGGCATACGCCACACTGGGGTTGGCAAGCCGCATCGAGAGCACATTTTCATCGAAGCAAATGACCAAAGCAACATGGAGCACACAATGAGAAAGCTTTTCACATATCCGATAGCCGCAAGTTGCCTGGTCGCTTTCGTATCGGTCGCACAAGCCCGCTCTGCGTACGACGGTCCCTGGGACCTTCTCTTCGTGACGCAAAGAGGCGCGTGCGATCCGACCTATAATTTCTCCGTCAACATCACTGACGGCGTCGTCACGCATCCCAACCTCGTGAGGTTCAGGGGCCATGTGGCGCGCTCGGGCGCTGTCCGCGCCTCAGTGACGGTGCCGGACAAATATGCATCCGGCGCAGGTCGACTCTCAAGCAATTCCGGTCGCGGGACATGGAACGGCTATTCGGGCGGCTCGCGTTGCTCAGGTTACTGGACCGCCCAGCGGAAATGACGTTTCATCCTCTCGATAAGCAACATATCTGCGACACCGGCGCGGTCGTTGAAAACGGGTGGTGGCGGAGCCGGCGGAAATGTACTGGGGGCGGCGCAACCGCGCCGATAAAGCGGTCAAGGCACACCCGCCCGACAACGGGCGCGACCGTCGGGGGCCGATCGACGATTGCTGCCGTGGCGCCTGCCCGGCCTATGGCTCACGATTTGTCGACTTGCCTGTTATGCCGCAGCAAGCACTCTATTGGTGTTTCCAACCTCCAAATTCTGCGGAGCTGGGCCGGTCGACCTCACAAATCGAACGTTATCGACGTTCAGCTGGTCGCTTGAGCAAGAGAAAGGCCGGCGGGCGCTACGCCGCCGACCTCGTCTTGCGACTGCCGGCTCGTGGGTCCGGTTCCGTCGCATTCCATTTTCCTATAATCGAGTCCGATTGGTAGCGCCCAGCGTCAGGTGAAGCTATTCCACGCGCGGACAATCATGCTGTACTGAGGTAGCCTCGCACTAGGAAGTATGGTGGTGTCGACTATCCCTTAGTTTATGGCTCGGCGGGCGGATGTCCGCTACATTTTTGATATCGACCAAATTGTTCGGTGTCGTGAAATGTTGATTGTCAAAACCCATATCTGCCGAGCTCTAGGCCGGTAGACGCCGTACGTCTTCGACTCAGAAGACCGGGCAGGGTTCTTTGCGAACCAGCAAGCCCACTTGGAAGGGTGATCGGCTGATCGACCGACTTCGCTGAACGAAGTGAGACGTTCCCATCAGTCGTAACAACCAGGTAGGCAGATCCTAAACCTAGGTATTGCTCCGCTCAACTAGTGAACGTTGTGGGTCCACCTCTGTGCAATAGTTCGATCCATTTCTCCTGGCTACGCTTGGCGTGTTTCGGCTCGATGGTCGAGCGGGCTAACAGGAGGGATTCAGGCGATGAGAATCGTGGATGCAGCGGCACTGTCACGCAACACGGCTGATGCAGCCTCCGACTTCGCCGAGGTCATCTCCAACCTGATTATGGACGTGCGCGACAGCTACCAGCCGGGTCTGCACTATATGCGCGGCCCGGGCCCGAAATGGTGCGCCAAGCATTGTCACCACGCGGTTGAGCCCACCCGATAAGCGGACCGAAAATACGAAATCATCCTCGTAAAAAGGCGTTGCTCTCTTGCCGTCTCGATCGACAGTCTCCAGGGCGGAAACCTCAAAGCGCGCCCGCACTTCCGTTCTGATCTCTGCTCACGCTCCTTGGGCGGAGATTCGGGGTTGGATACTGCTGGTTGGTGCCGCCCTTTGCATTGCATTGGTGGCCGTGCTGACCGGTTCGGCGCATGCCGGCGTCGCTCTCGAAGCACGCAAATTGCCGATGAAGTTCAGCTGGGTCTCTTGCCAGCCGAATTGCGGCGGCTGGGTCAGCGCGGTCGGCGTCGTAACTACCAACACTCCAGGAGATTTCGATGAATTCGCACGCGGCCGACAGCTCCGCGGCACGACCATCGTGCTGGATTCCAGCGGCGGTTCCGTCAACGACGCGATCGCGCTTGGACGCCGCTGGCGCAATCTCGGGGCGCTGACCACCGTCGGCACCGGCGTGCAGACCAATACCGCGCAGGAGGCTCCTGCCGACATGGCGCCGGTGGCGTATTGCGAATCGATGTGCGTGTTCCTTCTCCTGTCGGGCACGACACGTTACGTGTCAGAGACTGCCCATGTACGGGTGCATCAGATCTGGATGGGTGACCGCGCCAATGACGCCAGGGCCGCGACCTACAGCGCAGATGATCTGATGATCGTGGAACGCGATATCGGGCGTCTCGCCAAATACACCTTCGACATGGGCGGCACAGGTGATCTGCTGTCGCTGTCGCTGAACGTGCCGCCGTGGCAAGATCTGCATGAACTGTCTCGAGAAGAATTGCGACTGACCAATCTAGTCACCACTGACATGGTTGCTCAGCCGGGCGACCTCGCGCTAGTCGAGTTGACGGCCAAACCGGCGCAGGATCGCTTCGTAAGCAGCTCGGTTAGTCAAACCCAGCGTCGGCGAATCGACTAGGTCGGCTGAAGTTATGGGGCGGAGGGGCGACGGGACGGCGGCAGCGGCTCCCGCTTGGGCAAGAGTAGCGGCTAGACCTTCGTTACGCCGGCCGCGGGTACGCAGCTCAAGCACTTTTCGGGCTACGACTGGCTGCTTCTGGCGCACAGCGGTCATTCGGTTTGATCGGTGTATAGGTTGACCTGACGGCCAATGCTATTCCGAACAGTGACGGTATCGCACGCGAAGTTGTGTATGTGCTGGTGGCCCTTGCGGAGCAAGCACGCGCCTCCTGGACCGAAAGACCCCGATAGTTGCCGAAATGGTGGTCCGCAAAATGGTACGAATTTTCCTGTGAATTCAAGAGCAAAAATATAGAGCGGATGTACCGTCGGGGTTTGACCGTCATCTTCGAAAGTTTACGTTTGCAGATCAACGCGATAGCGTCCTTCTGAATGATTGAGTGGGAGTGAGGGATACAAACGGCTGCGATAGTGTAGTTTCGGCGGTGGTTTTCGCCGTTGCTTGGTTGCCGTTCTCGTCCATCTTTCACTTCCATTGAGCTGGCCTACTCGATCTGTCCCGAAGGACTTGACCTGCGGTCACTCTAAGGATGATGTAAAGCTGCTTCGATAGGTGGGAGTGCTCTGGCGTAGAATAGCGTGCACAAAGGCGGGTCTGCTTTGCGCTCCAAAGTCCGTCATTCCATGCCGGTTGCCTAGCTGTCGAATTCCAACTGATTCTGCGGGTAGCGGCGAGCGCCGGATGAGCTATGCCGAAATCGATCGCACTCGTCTGGTCCGGTTCGCGGCGCATTAGGTGGACGGCGGCGCGTAAATATCGCTGCCGATCGTTGGGGCGAAGGCGCGTTCGGCGTCGAAATCAGCGCGATTGGAGAGCACAAAGCGTGACGCCATAAATACTTGGCCGCTGTTCTCACTCTCGACCATGCCGTCGTCCAACACTACGGGCGAAAGGCAGTCGGCGAACTTGCCGAGCTTGCGAAATGGCCCAATCCGCGGGTGGCAATAGAGCACCACGCGCGACGACATTGCGAAGACTAGATACGAACCTGGCACCAATGCGAGCGATCGTAGCCATTGCCGATTGTCGGGGCTGCGGAACGCCACCGGATTGTCCGACGTCACGAACGGCGTCGCGCTGTCGTTGCGCGCAAAGATCCAGACCGAGCGCCGGAACCTTTTTGCGAACCTCTCCACAAGGCCTGTGTCCCAGATGAGTTCGGTATGAAGCTCGCGCGCCTCGCGTTCATCGACCGGTGTGCCACGGTCGAGTTCGACCATCGCCGAGAGCAACTCGCGTGTGTCAAGCGTGCGTAGCATCTGAACCGCGAGGTACCGCGCTATGATCCACCGATTGATCCGCGGAATCGGCACTTTGTCGAGCGGTTCCATCTGGAGCAGCCATTCGAGCCACTGGTCAGTGATGAGCGAGACTTCGCCTTCCATCTCCGACAGTTGCTTCTCCATCGTCAGCGGATCGTGTCCGTCGGCTTCATATTGCGTCAGCCGGTAGAACTGTTTTTCGGCGGCGATCCCGCCCGGCGAGGTCCGGAAGATGCGGTCGGCCTGCTTGTCCCATGCCCATAGCCGGCCCTGCTCGTCGGCAAACCGGCGCAGATGGAATTGCGGAACATAGTGATGGAGTTTCGGCTCGGTCACCAGTGATCCCAAGACCCATCGAGTTCATCAGCCATGCGTTCAGCCAGAAAGATGTCGCGCAGCTTGCCTCGCACATCGAGGTCGCAAACTGAAGGACCGCTTTGCATCGGACGAGCAGATCACGGATTCAATCGTCCTCATCTTCTTCGCCCTCCTCGTCATTCGTGCGCTCGCGAGCCTGAACACTCATCTCGATTACCATCTGAGCCATATTAGCGAGATCGTCAGGACATCCGTGATGTGTCGCAAACCGTGACCAAGCCGCCGCCCCGTGCTCGTGGACGACGGCTATGAGCATAGCGTTCTGTAGAATCGCCGGCTCGTCCCGGACCGCGATGAAGGCCTGTACCAGCCTCTCTTCCGTTCGGGGATCGGATGACTTGGTCAAGCCGAACATTGCGAGCTGGACCACTTCATTGTCACCCGGATTTTCCTGAATGCCGCGCAGCAAGACATCACCGAGGTCAACAGAGATTCCACCCAAGGAAAGGTCTGTCACAAGCTTCTTCGGCAGCCGCTTGGGCGGAGCGAACCGGGTGATCAGCTCGTGCGCCAGTGGGATATCCTCAGGCCACCAATGCCAATGTTCGGCCATTAGCTGCCACGCGCAGCAATCGTCCGACGCTAGTGCCGCCTCCGCGATGGCTTGCCGTAGCTCGCGGCCGACACCGTGCAATAGGGTGAGCGAACCGATCGCCCTTTTGCTCGAGAAACAGACCCGCGCCGCACGTGCGAGCTGCTTGGACGAGAGCGGCCCGAGCTTCTCGAGCAGTCCGACGTTCTTGCCGTCGATCAGGGCCTCGTCACGATCCATCAGGCTCATCAGCTCGTCTGGAGTGGCGGCGAGCAGGTCGAGCTCGACCCGACCAAACAATGCCTTCCCAATCGCGCTGTCCGCCCCGTCGAGCTTTTCCACTATCGAGTCTCCGGACCTGTCGAGCAACGCTGCAAGTGCCGTGTCCTGATGATCGCGGTATGCCGCCACCGATGCGCCAAAGAGGTTGCGCAGCTCCGCAACATCCTTGCAGCGCCGCCGTTTCTGCTCCGTGAGCGTGGCGTCGAACACGCCCTCGAACACTCCGAGCGACGGCGCTTTGGTTCGCGCCAAGCGATATGTCGCTTCGTCGTAGCGCTCGCGCGGCAAGTGCACTCCACCGGACAGTAGCCAGTACAGAATCTTACCAAGTGAATAAATGTCCGCACTGGCGTCGACATCGAGGTTGCGGCCGTGCTCGAGTTCCGGGGCCATGTAGAAGCGAGGCCCGACCGCCTCATCGGTCGGCGTGATGCGCGGTTCGCCGACCAGGAGCGCCAGCCCCGTATCGGCGATCTTGGCGGTGTCGGCGAACAGGATGACATTGGCGGGCTTCAAGTCGCGATGCACGGCCGGAACCTGGTGGACGGCTTCCACGCCATCGAGTATCTGCCGGAAGAGCGAAAAGGCTTGCTCCGGCGCATATCCGCCGGCGGGCGCCATATCCTCGAGCGAGCCGTCGCCCTTTTCCATCACATAATAGTCGGTGGTCTCGCCCTTGGAGGCGCCCCATTCTTGCACTTGGACGACGCTTCCGACGCCTTTGAGACGCTGTAGCGTCTCCAACTCGCGTGCGAAGCGTCCATGCCGCTTCGGATTCTTTAGGCGCTTCAGCAGCCAGATGCCGGGCGGCGTCCCGGTCGCATTGCTGACTTGGTAGATCTCGCCTTGGCCGCCTTCCGCGAAGCGCACGCCTAGGATCGTCCAGTTGCCGAATTTCCTCGCCATGCCGCGGCTATTAGCCGATCGCCCTATCGCTGTCGATTGCCGCGCCCGTTCAACCCCCACATGGAGCGAGCCTTCTTGCCTAACTTCACGCCTTTCACAGGCTAGCCTCGGCGGTGCGTTGCGGTTGACGGCGTCCGGTGGACCATAGGGTGCGTTGCTGCAACGGCTGCACGGCGTATCGAGTTTCCGGGTTTAACAGCCTCGTGTGAGGACAGGATAATGGCGACAAAAAAACACTCAGAACGGGTGAATGACAGTCTGCGTCCAAAATTCGGATTGGCGGCCGTCCTGGCTCAGTCCGACCGGGTCGTCGATGCCTTCGGCCCGTGGCGTGGGTTCATCCTGATGGTGCTGGCGATCGTGGCCAGCGCCGGAGTGATGGGCACCGTAGCGGTGTTTCTCGCGAAGCTGGTCGTGAGATGATGCCGCGACTAGTGCAATTAATTGCAAACTCCGCAGCTATTCCTCGCCCAGCCCGTTTGCCAGAAGGTCCTCGATGGACTCCTTTTCGAATTCAACGCGCTTGAGACCTTTGGCGGCCCATACGTCACGTATCTGTTCCGCGGTGAGCACGATCTCGTCGATGACGCGCGCCTTCGGGACCATAACCTCGACGCAGGGCTTAGCGCCAAGTTCGCCGCGCCAATATTGCTCAGCCAGCAGCTTTCGCTCGGCCTCATCCTGGCTCTCGCCGATCTCGTCGAGCAGGTTCATGTCGCCGCGATGGACGATCTCATCCTCAAGACTAACCCTATAGAGGCGTCCGCCTGTCGTCTTTGCCAGATACCAATGAGCGCAGGGTTCTTCCTCGAAAACAAAAAGCTGATCGCCTCTCGCCGGCATCCCGGTCGGCGCAGTTGACGCCAACAGTTCCTCCATCCCCGTACCCTTCGGCTAGTGCTTCTGCATGAAGGTTCGGCCGGGAGGGATGATGTCACCGGGCGCAAAGGACCGGACATCGACACGGAGGTAGATTTTGGGGGACATCCCTATTGCTTCCAGAAATGATAGAAGACGCCGCTTGCGATGCTGACCGCGCTGGCGACACCGAGGTATCCCGGCCGGGCCTTGATGACCGTCACTATGACCACGAGCGCGCCGAGGTGAGGGCCGAACGCGTCCCGACACGCGCGAGCATGGGCGAGGATCTGGCTCAGCTCGGATTCGCCCGGCGGCGGCTTCAGCGGCTTCCTCGGTACGGGCAGCTCACTCATTGGGGCACGCTGACTCCTAAAGTTCGTTCTCGGTAAGCTTCTTCACAACGTCGCCGAACATCTCCTTGGCGGTCTTCTGCGTCGCGATGTGGATGTTGTCATCCAGCACGCGCTCGAAATCCTTCTCCTGAATGAACCTGATGCGCTCCATGGCGTAGGGTTTCAGTTTCTCGACCAACGGCAACATATCGTACTGCTGCGGGTCGTCCCGGCGCAGGCGAGGCAGCTTGGCGAGGAAACCGTTCTCGATAAGCCACGACATCGCGCGTTGAACCGACCTGGGGCTGATGCCCATCCGGTTGGCGATGGTGCTGGTCCGGGGATGCGGCATCCGGCCGTTCGAATGCCAGTGCGCGATGAAGTTCAAAAGGACGTTCAGATGCTCGCTGGAGATCTTCAGGTCCGACTGATGGAGCAACAGCACATAGGGCAGCGTCAGGAAGCCCGGGTCCGTCACACAATCCCATTTCTGCCGGACACGACTCTGCCGCAGCGGCTCCCCGCTGGTGTCGGTGTTGGTCATGGTGCCTCGTCTCGATCATGGCCGTTTTCTACTCAAAAAACGGTAGGCTGGGCTACCAAGCAGCAGGCGGCCCTGTTGGGCGTCGAACGCTATTCGTGGATCGAGGGCAGCACCAAGAACGGCAAGACTGCGGGCAGCATGGCCTGGCTGCTCGAACAGGCCGTTTTTATCGGCAAGGAAGGCAGCTTTCCGCTGCATCGCGAAGTCGGCGAAGGGCATGCTGTCGCTGACTCCGCTCGAGGACGGCGAGCGCGGAGCGATCGTCAATACCGCTTCGGTTGCGGCCGAGGACGGGCAGATGGGGCAGGCGGCATATTCATCTTCCAAGGGCGGCGTCGTCGGCATGACGCTGCCGATCGCGCGCGACCTGATGAACGAGGGAAGGGCATCGAACGACCGACTCGCGCGTCGCTGATCTCTGACGGTATTTGAACATACGCCTAACCAGGGCGGTCACGGCAGTCTTGACCGCGCCGGTTGCGCTGATCACTCGATTGACACCGATAGGTGGCGAAATCTCGGAGAGCGCAAACGGCTCAAATTTTTCTGTGTATTCAAGACTAAAAGATTGCGGCGGGTATACCGTCGGCATTTGTCCGTCAGACTTGAAGAATTGTGCTGGCAAATCAACGACGAGACTTTGTCTGAAATGATAGAGTGGGAGTAGGGGTAACGCTACGCTTTATTGGAGCTTCTCAATCGTGAGCAAGGACGATCGATCCTGGGTTGACCATTTTCATATCCAGTCCGAGGTCGATCTCGATTTTGTAATTGGGCAGAAGATCGGATATCCCTGTGTTGGCGTCGCAAATTTCAGGGTGTTGACGAGATATTATTCGCATCTGACAGTCGGCTTTCCGCAGGGTATCGTTGGGATTGCGCGCAGAAGATATTTCCGATCGAAGGTCCTAACTTTTGTATTTCGTTCGCGGGGAATGCCGACTTCGCCTTCCCGGTGCTCTTTCAGTTTCAGTGCATGGTGCGGAATTATCGGCGCTACACAAACGGGGCCGCGCCGATTTCGGAGATGACCAAGGATTTCTTGGCTATCGTGAACCAAATGGCCGCGCTAGTTGACGATAGAATTCTGGCTCAATTCACAAAGACTTCTTTCCTTGTAGGCGGCTATCATTTCGACAGTGGTCGCCTCTACCAACGCATCGTCCGCTACAATGAGACTACGGGACAATATGAGCGGGAAGAGTTCGGGGGAATTAAAAGTGCTGGCAAAGGGTTCAGCCTTGGGTTCATTGGAGACGAACGCGCGGCCTATTTTAAGATACTGGGTAAGCTGATCCACGAGCAGCAGACTGAACTCAATTTCCAGCCGCTTCAGGCGCTCTCTCTGCTGCTTAAGTCCCAAGATCGCAACTCCGCGGTTGGTGGATCGCCGCAGGTCGTTAAGGTCTATCGCCACCGCAACTATCTACCGTACGCCATACGTGCAACGGCTGCTGACGACAAAGTCACGCTATTCGGGCGGCCATTGCTATCTTACGAGAGGACCTTCTATCCAGTCATCGCACTGGATCGATTCGGGCAAACAGACTTTGTGCACTACCCAGACATGCCAAGAACGCGGACGCTTCAGCCGCCGCCTAAAATCGGCGATCCACCGAAACGGGCTGGTCGTCGAAATGGTCGCGCTGAAGGAAGGAGCCAAGGATTACGGTGACAGTGTACTCAATGTGTAGGGTCTTGGCTGTTTGCAAACTGCACGTAGATCGGTAGGTCCATTGCGGTGACGTCGGCGAACGGAGCGCGGGGTAGATAGAGCGCAGCGAGGCCCATGGCGATCCCAAATGAGATCGATGGGTGCCGCTGCAATCCAGTCATCCTGCAAGCTCGGTCAGACCGCCCCGCGCACCGGATTGAAGACCTTGATTCCGGCGAAGTCCTTTTCGTTATCCGTCGCTACGACACAGTCGTTTGCGTCGGCCACCGCGGCGATGATCATGTCGAGCGCGCTTCGCGGTTTGCCCGCCGTCTTGCCATCGGCCATCAGCCGTGCCCAGACGAGTCCCGCCGTGTCGTCGAAGGATAGGATGCGGCCGGCAAAAAGCGCCTGCGGTCCTTCAGGTCCGGAGAACCATCTTTCGAGGATGTCGCGCTTCTTGCCGCGCGGCTTCTCCAGAATGCCGCGGCGGATTTCTCCAACGGTCAACGATGCAATGAACAAATCCTCGTCGCTCTGCATCGACATCCATGACAGCAGCGATTCCGATGGCCGCGATTTGACGACGTTGCTGATGATGTTGGTGTCGAGGAGATAGCGCGTCACAGGTCGACCTTGCGCCCCTTTTCACGAGGCCGGGAAAGATCGAGATCGGCCCCCACTAGCGGCGAGCGACGCAGCGCTGCAAGAATCCCGCCGGACCTGGGCGGCTCGCCCGCAATCGACTTGCTCACGGCGGCACGAAGCGCCGAGGCCTCGGCTGTATTCTCCGACAGGCGTCTGGCGAACGAACGGATCAGATCGCGGTCGGCATCCCGACCGAGCACCTCGAAACGCGCCAAACCGCGCTTGCCGAGGCGGGATCGATAATTCTGAATGGCGCGCTTCTGCGAATTTCCCATGCGGTCTCCGATATATTTCCAGTAATATACCCAGAAGCCATCGGTTCCGCAAGCTACAGCGAGGTGGGTGTCCGTCTTGATCATCGCACAGCACCCCGCCTTTGATGCCGGTGCGCGGACCGGCAGGCTCATCTCGGAAGCGACCTCCCAAACGTAGCCTTCAAATACTCGGTCGCGCGCTGCTCGAAGAAGTTGGCGCGCGCGACCGGTTCTCGGGCCAGATCACACGGTCGTAGATCGACTACTGCTCCTTCTTGAACAAGTCCTGGAAGATCAGCTGGCCCCAAATGCGGCCGCGTGCGTGCACCAGCGCACCGCCCTCGTTGAGCTTGCCTAGCTTGACGGGAGCGAACCCGAGTTGCTTGGCCAGGGCCACCACGGGAGCGATCGTGTCCTCGTCGTCACCAGACAGGAAGACGACACGGTGGCCGCCCTCGACCGCCGGATCGGCAGCCAGTTTGGCCGCAGCCAGGTGATTGAAGCCTTTCACGAGCTTGGCGTCGGTGAACGCCTTCGCGACGACGGCGGAGGACAGAAGACCGTCCAGCTCTTCTCCAAACCCGTTCGTCGCGTCGATGATGGTCTTGCCTTTCCAGCTCGGCAGGGCCTTCGCAACCTCGCGATGCTCCCCGAACGGGACCGCCAGGATGATCGTGTCGGCCCCGAGTGCATCCCGGAGCGACTTGGCGACGACCCCGGGTCCAATCGCCCGAGCCTGCGGCGCCAACGCCTCGGGCGGCCGTCGGCTCGCGACGGTCACGTCGATGTTCTTGCGGGCGAAGGCGTGGGCGAGGGCCTGGCCTATCTTACCGAATCCTATGATTGCGTAGCTCATCATGCTTCTCCGATGTTGTGTTGATATTGATTTCAGATCGCCGAGAAGCCGCCGTCGACAGACAACTCCACCCCATTCACGAAGCTCGAATCGTCTGAAGCCAGAAACAGCGCGACCGCCGCAATTTCCTCAGGACGCCCCATCGTTCCCCGCGGGATCAGGGATTCGAACATCCGCTTCGCTTCCTCGGTGAGAACCTGGTCCTGCATCGGTGTGGCGATCGGCCCCGGGCTCAGCACGTTCACCCGGATATTCCTGCCCTTCAGTTCGTTGAGCCAGGTGCGTGCGAATGAACGCAACGCCGCCTTGCTCGCCGCATACACGCCGTAACCGGGAAAACCTTTCACCGACGCAACGGACCCGGTCATGAAGATGGATCCACCATCGTTGAACAGCGGCAGCGCCTTTTGAACCGTAAACAGCGTGCCGCGCGTATTCAGGGCGAAGGTCGCATCGAAATGCTGCTCGGTAATCTCGCCGAGTGGCACGGCGTTGCCCATGCCGGCGCTCGCGTACAGGACGTCGATCCTGCCCTTGTCCCGCTTGACCGTGTCGAACAGGCGGTCGAGGTCGTCGAGATTGGCCGCGTCGCCGCGCACGCCGGTCACGTTCCGGCCGATCAGCTTGACGGCTGCGTCGAGCGCCTCCTGCCTCCGGCCCGTGATGAAGACATAGGCGCCTTCTTCGACGAACCGCCTGGCGCTCGCCAGCGCCATGCCGCTCGATCCGCCCGTGATGACTGCAACCTTACCGTCCAGCTTTCCCATGACTTCTCCTTTGAGACTTCGTCTTTGGTCGTTCGGGGAGGTCCCCGAGAACCTGGAGATGGGTCTGCCTGCGTCAGGCGTTGAGTGCAGAAGCGCGCACATCGGTGGTGCGAAATCGATCCGGTTGGATCGGTTCCGCCATTCAGGATTGGGCCGCGCTTGTCGGCATGGGCTATGATGACAGCGCACTACCCACATACGAGATGCTGCTCGATGTGTTGGACACGGGCTTTGGAAGGCGCACCCCAGCGGTGCGGGATTGCACCATGATCGACTGGGATGACGTCCGCTACTTTCTCGCCGTGGCGCGTGGAGGCTCGGTGCGGGCTGCCGCCGAGCGCCTCGGGGTGAACCACTCGACCGTGTTGCGACGCATCGGCCAACTGGAGGAACGGCTCGGGGCGCTCATGTTCGAGAAGCTGCCTTCGGGGTACCGCCTGACGGCTGCGGGGGAGGAGGTCCTCGAGCTCGCGGACCAGATGGAAGCGTCGTCGCACCAGCTGCAGACGCGCGTCCTAGGCCGCGACCAGAGCGTGCGCGGGCTTCTCCGGGTGACATTGGCACCGCCCCTCGCGACACACCTGCTCATGCCGGACTTCGCGGATTTCGCGCGTCTGCATCCGGACATCGAGATGGACATCCTGTCGTTCGGCGAGCTGGCAAATCTGACCAACCGAGAGGCCGACGTCGCGATCCGCGTCGTCTACGACCGCAAAACCCTGCCGCTCAATCTTCACGGCCTGAAGGGACCGGAGCTGTTCGGCGGCGTCTACATGTCCCGCGATCGACTGGCCGCGTGGCGTGCGGGCGCACCCGATCCCATCCGGTGGATCGTCATCAGCATTCATGGAATTCCGGATTGGGCCAGCGAGGGTGAGGTTCGCACCACGGGGGTTCCATTCAGGACCACGGACGCCGGGGCGCAGATCGTGGCTGTACGGCAAGGGCTCGGGATGACGACACTGCCGTGCTTCGTTGGCGATGCCGACCCCCTGCTGGTGAGGGTGCCGGGCACCGAGCTGCACATGTACGGAACGCTCTGGCTTCTCACACAGGGGGAGACACGCAAGACGAAGCGTGTGCGGCTCTTCACGGAGTTCGTATCCCGCAGGCTCGCCGCCTACGCTCCGCTTCTCGCGGGGTTGTCCATATCGCGCGACTGACGCGCGGCAGGTCGCCGGCGACGCTTGCGGCAATCCGGTCGGAAGCCGAGCTGCGATCGCTCGAAGCAATTCGCTTCGCTATTCCAGATAAGGCGCGAGGACATCGTCGATCCATGTCATGAATGCGCGGACTCGGCGCGACAGGTTGCTCCGGTGTGCGACGACCAGGGACACGGCGAGCGCCCGGCGACGAAGATCGGGTATGATCTCCACAAGCGCTCCACTCTCCAGGTATCGGCCAATCCCCAGCAGTGGCGCCTGAATCAGGCCGAGGCCGGCGAGGGCCGCGGCTTCGTAGGTCTGCGCGCTGTTGACGTGGAGCGCACCTGGCAACTGAAGTGTCGCGTAGCCGTCGCCGTCCGGATATTCCCATCCATAGGGTCTTGCGCCCAGCATCGTCGAAAAATGAATTGTCCGATGTTCCTGACGCCGGAGATCTTCCAGCGATCGAGGGACGCCATAGCGCGCCAGGTAGGCGGGACTCGCAGCGTTGGCCATGCGCAACAGGCCGAGTGGACGGGCAATCAGCGTCTCGTCCCCTATGGGGCCAAGCCGCAATACACAGTCGAACCCCTCTTGAACCAGATCGACTTGCCGATCCGTACTCGACACCTCCAGCTCCAACTCTGGATGAGCCGCCATGAAATCCGGTAAGGCCGGCACGATCGTTGTCCGTGCCACCTCGGTCGGAAGATCGACGCGTAGACGCCCGCGAAGTGCCACGCGATCGCCTGCGAACATCGAGTGGAGATCGTCAACGTCGGCGAGCAGATCGCGGGCACGTGCATGAAATACCCGTCCGTCCTCGGTCAACTTCACGCTGCGCGTCGTCCGGTGCAGAAGCCTGACACCGACATCTTCTTCCAGCTTCCGGACCGCCGTTGAGGCTCTTCCCTTCTGAATGCCCAGGCTATCGGCCGCGTGGGTGAAGCTCCCCATTTCCGCGACCGTTATGAAAATGAGGATCGGTTCGAGATTCTGCATTTTCGTGCCTCGATACTGTTCACCGCAAAGAGAACAGTGAGTTCATTTTAGCGGTGTTTATCATATCTAGGAGACACAATAAGTTCAGCTCCGAATATGGGATTGCCCCAATCGGAGAATGACATGTGCGAAACTTTGAACCTGCATCAGGTGCCTGAAACCATGACCTTGCAGCGCGCCCTGTGGGCCGGCCGGATCATGAGCGCGTTTGTCGTTATCGTTCTGGTGGCAGACGGCACCATTCAGCTTTTCGCGCCGGCACAGATCGCGAGCATGTTGCAGGAAACCGGGTTCGCGATCGACCTGACCCGTGTCGTCGGTCCGATCATACTCGCCTGCGCCATCCTTTACGCCATCCCCGCCACCGCCGTCCTCGGCGCGATCCTGGTGACCGGCTTTTTGGGAGGTACCATCTGCGCCCATGTCCGCATTGGTGAGTTGGGCTCGCCGCCGGAAATCATGTCCCTGCTTCTGGGCGCGATGACATGGGGCGGCCTCTACGCGCGCGATCCCCGTATCCGGACCATTCTGCCGCTCATCCATTGAACCAACGCGGGCAGTGCTCTGTCCCTCAAGATCAGGAGAAAACACATGTTCTTAGTCATGGGAATTACGGGAAAAGTGGGCGGCGCTACGGCAGAACATCTGCTGGCGCACGGCAAGAAGGTACGCGCGCTGGTCCGCAATCGCGAGAAGGCGGCTCATTGGGCGAGCCAGGGCGTGGAACTGGTCGACGGCGATTGGAATGACTCGGCAGCCATCACGCGGGCACTTGAAGGCGTCGAAGGCGCGTTTGTCATGTTGCCGGCCGTATGGGCCCCTTCGCCGGACTTCGCGGAAGCCAAGGGCGTGATCGCGAACTATGTCGAGGCGCTGACCAGAGCCGCGCCGCCGCGGGTGGTCGCGCTATCGTCGATGGGTGCGAACCGGACCAGTGGACTGGGGATGATCACGGCCTTGTCGCTTCTGGAGCAAGGATTTCGCGACCTGATATCGCCAATCGCATTCGTGCGCGCGGGTGGATTCTTCGAGAATTTCCTTTACGGCCTGCATGTCGCCCAGGGCGGAACGCTCCCCGTCTATTACAACCCGACCAACCGCAAATCGACCATGGTCGCGACGACCGACATCGGCGCGGAGGTCGCAACCCTCTTGAGCGGGCCAGCCTGGTCAGGGCAGCGCGTCGTCGAGCTTGGTTCGATGGTCAGCGCGGATGAGGTCGCGGCTCAGTTGGGTGAAGTCATGCAACGCGATGTCAAGGCTTTCGCCGTCCCGCGGGCCGGGTGGGCGGCGGCGTTCGAGCAGTTCGGCATCCCCAGGGGCCAGACCGGACCGGCCGAGGCGATGTTCGACAGCGTCAACGCGGGCTGGATGGATCTCGGCGTCCAGGGCGCGGAGCACGTCGCCGGGACGACGCGTGCACGCGACGTCTTCGCGGCGGCCCAGCAGGCCGTCACGGCGTGACGGTTCTTGCTTTGCTCCTTGACGGTAGCACAGGCATTCCCTTCCGATCGTCCTCTGAGCAAACGTAAGCTGCTCCCGACGCCAAAGCGCCGGGAGCAGATTCTTCACTTCGCGAGCGCCGCCTTCTCGATGACCTCGGCGACCACCTTCGCATGGACGACGAGCGAGGCATGGCTGCCGGCGACTTCTGTCGTCTGAGCCTTCATCCTGGCTGCGAACGACTTCTGGGCCTCGGGCGCGAGCACCTTGTCCTTGGTGCTGATGACATAGAACGTCGGCTTGTCGTGCCAGGCGGCAATGTCGACGGGCGCCTCGAACGCGACGTGATTCAACGGAAGCTGCGAATTGGCGAGGTGCGCGGCGATCTCCGGCGGAAGGTCAGCCGCGACGGCCGACGGAGACACTTTGGGGTCGATGTACAGATTGCCCTTGGCATCGGGATGGATTGCATTGCCGCCTTCGGTCGGCGGGCCGGCCTTGGCCAGCGACGCCAGGGATTCACCGACCTCGGGCGCGAAGGCGGAGACGTAGACCAGCGCCGAAACCTTGGGATCGTTGCCGGCTTGCGTGATCACCACGCCGCCCCATGAATGGCCGACGAGTACCGTTCTGCCGTCCTGCTTCGCCAGCGCCTGCTTGGTGGCATCGACGTCGGCGGCGAGCGAGGTGAGCGGATTTTCCACCAGCGTGACGCGGTAGCCCTTCTTCGTGAGAATATCGGCAACAGGCTGCCAGCTTGTCTGGTCCACGAAAGCGCCGTGCACGAGCACGATGTTGTGGGCTGCTCCCTTGGGCAGTTCGGCGGATTGGGCGGAGCCGACCAATGTCGTTCCGGCCAGGAGTGCGGTGGCAGCTGAGAGGAGAAGATTTCGCATTGATTGTTCCTGTGGGCATGTCGGACGAAATGAGGTCCGGAGGAATGGACAGGCGTTTCCAGTCGGATCGCGGTTTTTCCATCCGCCGTTGGCGAAATGGTTGCCGAACGTGATGCCGGCCCGCCGCGACATGACCTAGTCCGCGGACTTTCCGGACGATAGGGATCAATCGTCCGGATGTTGTGTCCGATCGTCCGCCCGGCTAACTTCGGCGGCATGGATATCCTCGCCCAAGTGCTCGATCGCGTTCGTCTCGGCGGGACGCTGCTCTTCCATTTCGAGCTCGGCCATCCCTGGAATCTGGCGCTGCCGGCGCGACCCTACGCCCTGTTTCACTATCTCAGCCGGGGCTCGGCGACCCTCGCGCTTGGCCAGGGACAAGAACTCCAAATGACCGAGGGCGACTTTGTCGTCATCACACGCGGCGAGCCCCATGTGTTTTATTCGGATCGCCGCGCCAGGCCGTTGCAGATTGTGGACCTCGATCGATCGTCGTCACGTTTTGGCGTCGTTCGTCACGGCGGCCGTGCAAAGCCGCTCTCGACCATGATCTGCGGCAACTTCACCATCGCACGGCCGCTATTCGGCAGCGTGCTGGAGCTACTTCCGCCCGTGCTGCTGCTGAAGCCGAATGCGGACGGTGGCTGGCTCGAAGCGATCCTGCGGCGCATGGTCAGCGAGTCCGCGCTCGAGCGTCCCGGCCAGCGCGTCGCGCTCTCGCGATTGACGGAAGTGCTGTTTGTCGAGGTGCTCCGAAGCTGGATCGCGTCGCTCAGTCCCGGACAAGGCGGCTGGCTTGGTGCCATCTCGGACCCGCATATCGGGCCGGCGCTCAAGTTGATCCACGAAAATCCGGAGCGGCCCTGGACTCTCAGCGACCTCGGCCAGCGCGTGGGGCTCGGCCGCTCGGTGTTTTCGGCGCGCTTCACCAGGCTCGTCGGCCAGTCCATGCATCGCTATGTGATCGAACGCCGGATGGCGGAAGCGGCGTTCCTGCTCGAAACCAGCGACGAGCCCATCGCACGGATTGCAAGCCGGGTCGGTTACGAGACGGCGGCAGCGTTCTCAAAACTCTTCCATCGACATCACGGCCTGTCGCCCGGCCGCTACCGGACCGTTCAGCGCCTCGATGGAAGCCACGGTCAACCGCACGGTTCGGAAGAGAGCGTCTCCGATTGAACGCGTTGGTGCCGATGCCCGTGCTCAATCGCCGCACCCGCGCTGTGATCCGTTTCACACGCACGCTCGCGTCAACCCTGCCTTAAGTGCACATGATCGTCGTGCCGGCAAAACTCGGCTGCTCGCGCGGCATCATGTACGACACGATCGGCGTTCCCCGCGAAGGCTGCGCCAGCTTCTCCGATGACGGCTATCCCGTCTCGGACTCCTCGAACTTCGGCCTCGCCGCGAACAAGAAGCAGCGCGACGTGCTGCGTGCGTTTCTGCGCAGCGCGACCCACGAGCTGACGCACACCCTGAACCAGATCCACCAGGAGCAGGAAACCGCGGCCGACAACTCGATCATGACCACGACGCCGAGCGTCGCGGACGTGCTCGGCGGTCGCCGGGCTGAAAAGCGCGCCAACGCGATCAAGCCGTCTTGAAATTTTGATTGTTTTAGTTTATGACTACAGTAGTCATAAGGTGATCCATGCGCGAAATCCAGCTTCGTGATGCGAAGGCCAATCTTTCCGCGGTCGTCGATGAGGCTGTCGACGGCAAGCCGGCGGTAATCACACGTCACGGCAAGAAGCAGGCGGTGGTGCTAAGTTACGAGGAATGGCGCCGGCTATCGCAGGTTCCGAGCTTCGGACGCCTGCTGATGGCCGCTCCCGCAAGGGTGGGTGATTTGCCGGCGCGCAATCGGTCCAAGCTGCGCAAGACCGACTTCTGAGACGTGTACCTCGTCGATACCAACGTCATTTCTGCGGCCTCGCCGAAGCGGCCGGCGCCCTTGGCGCTGGTCGAATGGATGGACGCGCAATCCGCCTCCTTGTTTTTGTCCGTCGTCACGATTGCGGAGGTTGAGGACGGAATAGCCAAGCTGCGGCGCGAGAAAGCCACGCGCAGGAGTAGGGACCTGGCTCAATGGCTTGACGCCATGTTGCATCTCTATGGCGACCGAATCCTGGCATTCGACACGGCGACGGCGCGGCTCGCGGGGCCGCTATCGGACCGGGCCCGCGGGCAGGGGCATGCGCCCGGATTTGCTGATGTCATCATTGCTGCGACGGCACAGCAGTATGCGCTGACGATCCTGTCCCGCAACGTCAGGCACTTCGCGCCGCTCGGTGTGCCTGTGCTCGATCCCTTCAGCGAGTTGCCGCCATCCTGATTGTTGCGCAGGTGCCCAGCACCCATGTCGGATGTGCACCATGGGCTCCCATGCTACGACACGAGCTCCACCCTTCGGAGCTCGTGTCAATGTCCGTCAACGCCACGCAACCACCTGCCACCTCCGCCGAAACCGATCCCGAAACCCTCGGCTGGATGCGCGGTTTTCCGCCGGCGCCCGACCGCACCATCACCTTCCAGAACGGCTCGTTCCGCAGCTTCCCTGAGTTGCGCTGGGCCTGGAGCAACATCCGCCAGCTGGTGCCGACGGTGAATGTCTGGCGCGGGGCGGGGCCCGCGTCGCCGTTGCCGCGCGCGGAGCAGGACATCGGCGGGGTTGTCTCGACCACGATGGACGGACGTCCCATGACGTTCGCGAACATGCTGGAGGAGACGTATACCGACGGCATCGCGGTGCTGCATCGGGGCAGACTGATCTACGAGCGCTATTTCGGCGCGCTGAAGCCGCACAAGCCGCATATCGCGATGTCGGTGACGAAGTCGTTCACCGGCACGCTCGCCGGCATCCTGATCGCGGAGGGCAAGATCGATCCGCAGGCGCCGGTCACGGACTATGTGCCGGAGTTGAAGGCAAGCGCTTTTGGTGATGCGCGCGTGCGCGAGGCCATGGATATGACAACGGCGCTCGCATACACCGAAATCTACACCGACAAAAATTCCGCCGTGTGGGGCTTGCGGCGCGCCAACGGCATGGCGCCGATCCCGCCGGACTATGAGGGCGCGACGAACATCTTCGAGTTTCTCGTCGCGCAGACAAAGCAGGGCGAGCACGGCCAGGCCTTTGCCTACAAGACCGTCAATTCCGACGTGCTGGCGTGGATCGTCAGGCGCGCCAGCGGCATGACGCTGTCCGATCTGCTCTCCGAGCGGATCTGGGCGCCGATGGGCGCGGAGGAAGACGCGCATTATCACGTCGATCGCATCGGCACCGAGAGCGGCGGTGGCGGCCTCTCGACAAGCTTGCGCGATCTCGCCCGCTTCGGCGAGACCATCCGCAATTTTGGCCGCTTCAACGGCCGCCAGATCGTGCCGTCATCGGTCGTCGAGGACATCGTGCGCGGCGGCGATCCCGAAAAGTTCAAGCCGGCCGGCTACACCACGCTGCCGGGCGCGTCGTATCGCAACCAATGGTGGGTCACGCACAACGCCCACGGCGCCTATATGGCGCGCGGCGTTCATGGCCAGGGCATCTACATCGATCCCAAAGCCGAAATGGTGATCGCGCGCTACGCCTCGCACCCCGTGGCGGGCAATGCCGCCAACGATCCGGTGACGCTGCCGGCGTATATGGCGCTGGCGAAGGCGCTGATGGCGGGCGGGTAGGGCAGGTGCGTAGGGCGGATTAGTACGACTGAGTCATTTAGCTGAGTCAGTTTGCCACGTTTGATTTTAGTTTGGA
Organism: Bradyrhizobium sp. AZCC 2230; assembly: GCF_036924495.1. NCBI lineage: Bacteria > Pseudomonadati > Pseudomonadota > Alphaproteobacteria > Hyphomicrobiales > Nitrobacteraceae > Bradyrhizobium > Bradyrhizobium sp. AZCC 2230. The sequence continues at coordinate 678,779 of NZ_JAZHRS010000001.1, forward strand.
ATCAGATGGTTGTTGAGCTTTCCGTCTAGCGAGGAGGCTGTGATGGATCGCGGCAGCGGAATGGCGATTGCGGATCGATTTGGGGCGTATGTCGGCGAGCTGACGAAGGTGGTTGGGCACGCGGACCGGGCGGGACCGCTGCGGGATTATTGCTCAGGGCTATTGGCGACGGAAGGGCGTCGCAGCGTGGAGCCGATGGCGGCAGTGACAGCGCCGGCGCAGGTTTCGGCACAGCATCAGAAGCTGCTGCATTTCGTTGCCAATTCGGAATGGTCGGACGATCAGATGCTGGCCAAGGTGCGAGACCTGGTGATGCCGTCGATGACGCGGCATGGACCGATCGAAGCCTGGATCATCGACGATACGTCGTTTCCCAAGAAGGGCCGGCATTCGGTCGGGGTCCATCATCAATATTGCGGACAACTCGGCAAGCAGGCCAATTGCCAGGTGGCGGTGACGCTGTCGATCGCCAATCATCATGGCAGTCTGCCGATCGCATATCGGCTGTATCTGCCGCGAGCGTGGACAGGCGACAGATCGCGCCGCGCCGAGGCGCATGTGCCACGCTCGATCAGGTTCAAAACCAAACCGCAGCTTGCGCTGGAGCAGATCCGCGCGGCTGTGACGGCAAAGGTGGCTTGCGGTGCCGTGCTGATTGACGCGAGTTATGGGACGAACAGCGGTCTGCGCCGAGCGATCACGGGCTTGGGGCTAGACTACGTGGCAGCCATCGTCTCGACCGTCAAAGTGCGCGCGGTGCGCGAGGACAATCGGAAGCCGAAGCGCGTCAGCGTCGAAGCTTTGGCGCGCAGCCTGCCCAAACACGCTTGGCGCACCATCACGTGGCGAGACGGCAGCAATGAGAAACTGCGATCACGCTTTGCTAGCGTACGCGTGCGTGCCGCGCCAATACGGGGCGAAGCGCAGTTTGCCGAAGAGATCCTGCTAATCGAATGGCCCAAAAACGAAGCTGCGCCCACGAAGTTCTGGCTCGCAACCGTCGACCACGACATGCCGTTGCGCGACCTCGTCGATCTAGCCAAGCTGCGCTGGCGAATTGAGCGCGATTATCAGGAACTCAAGCAGGAAATCGGCCTCGGCCACTATGAGGGGCGCACGTGGCGAGGCTTTCACCACCACGGCACGATGTCGATCGCAGCCTACGGTTTTCTGATCTCCGAGCGGGAGAGGATTCCCCCCTCAGGACCTGATGGCGCCGCTGCAATCGAAAAACCTGCCCTTCCCCGTGGTTACCGACCCCGCGGCGCCCCCGATCCGGCCGCAACGCCACGTTCCGAACTCGATCGCAACCATCCATCGCCTGTTGGCGGTCGCGATTGTAGCGAACCTGCAACGATGCTCATGTTGCACCCGTCGCATACCGCTAAGCCAACGACGAAATTTGTGATCCAGTAGGATTAGCGAAGCGTAATCCGCCATCTGCCCGCGCGACGAGACGTAAGATGGCGGATTACGCCTTCGGCTAATCCGCCCTACGAGCGCTCCCAAACCGCAAGATCGGTCGAGCGCATCACGGCCATCCCGGCCTAACTCAAGCCGCCACGGAGGAGGAACGATGACGGCGGCAGTGCAAAACTATCAGGCCCGGATGCGGCGGGTGCTGGATCATATCGACCGGCATCTCGAGGCGGAGCTGGACCTGGACAGCTTGAGCGCTGTCGCAGCGTTCTCGAAATTCCATTTCCACCGGCAGTTCATGGCGACCTTCGGGCTGTCCGTGCATCGCTACGTCCAGCTGGCCCGTCTGAAGCGCGCGTCGCATCAGCTGGCCTACAATGACGCCCTTGATGTCACCGACATCGCGATGGATGCCGGTTACGACGCACCTGACGCCTTCGCCCGCGCCTTTCGGCAACGGTTCGGGCAATCGCCGTCGTCGTTCCGGAAATCGCCGGACTGGGAGCCGTGGCTTGCGGCCTTCGGGCCTCTCGACAACGCGAGGAGCAAGCTCATGCAGAAGAACTTTAACACTGACGACGTGACGATTCGCGATGTGCCCCCCACGCGGGTGGCGATCTTGGAGCATCGGGGAAGTCCTGAGACACTTGGTGACACGATCCGGCGGTTTATCGCGTGGCGCAGGGCCGCCGGCCTGCACCCCAGGACAAGCCCGACCTTCAACGTCTGGCATTCCGAGGGGCGTCCCGCGCAGCAGGACGAATACAGCATCGACCTTTGCGTCGGGACCGACCAACCGATCGAGGCGAATGGCGAAGAGATCAAGGCCGGCGAGATCCCCGGCGGACGCTGCGCGGTGCTGCGCGTCGTCGGATTCACCGACAATCTGGAGCCCGCCGCGCTCTATCTCTATCGCGACTGGCTTCCGGCCAGCGGCGAGGAGGTGCGCGACTTCCCGATCTATTGCCAGCGGCTGAGCCTGTTCCCGGAGGTGCCGGAGCATGAGGCCGTCGCGGAGGTTTTCCTGCCGCTGAAGTAACTCGCTGCAGTAGGGCGGATTAGCCGCAAGGCGTAATCCGCCATCTCTCAACGCGTCGTGCCCAAGATGGCGGATGACGCTCTCATCGTCCCAGCGCCATTGCGATGCGCGAGGCGAGAAGCTTGAAGATCAGCCCGGGCGGATAGCTCTTGTAACTCGGCACATCGTCTGACGGCACGACGCCATCCGGCCTCGACTTCGTGCAGATGCGCGCCTGGAGCGGCGGGAGGTCGCCGTGAAATCGCGCCCGGTAGGCCGAGATCCAGTGCGGGCCGCGATCGAAATTCACGAACATCGCCGAATTGCAGCACGTCGCGACAACCCTGTTGGTTGGCGACGTCTCTTTGAGCTTGTGAGGCTTCAGGCGTTCGGCGCCTTTGGCGCATTCGAACCGGTCCCTGCGATAAAGCATATAGGCCGTTCCACCGTCGCCGTCGCGCACGGCGGGTGCATTCGGCAGCGCCTCGATCTCGCCGGCACCCTTCTGGCAGTCGTTGCAATAGCAGACGGCGCTGAAGATCGGTTTGCCGAACACTCTGACTTCAACGGCACCGCAGGCGCATGTTGCAGTCATGATGGGAGCAGGGGGCATGCTGACAATCACCATGAGGATGGATCATTCCGACATCCTCTCGCGCATTCCGGTGAAGAAGTCCACCAGGCCAGGTCAGGCGGCGCATTGCGTAGCTGGCTTAAGCTATTTCTTGGGTTTGCGTTGGCGACGAGTGACTGGAGGGGCCTCGATGTCGATTGTCTCGCCGAGCACGATCGCGTGGTTGTAGTGCCAAGGATCGAACAGAGCTTTTCGTCGCTCGGCCCCATCGGGTGTTTTGTCCGAATTAATGTAAATGTCGGGCTCCATCGCGCGGTGCACGCGCTCGGAAATGACCCCCACGTCACGAGTCGCCGCGTCCAGTGTTTGTATTGTAAACTGATAGCTCGCCATCTTATTGTTGTACGAATCATACCAAGCACCTCCTCGGCTCATGTCAGCGGACGCAGAGTTGTGGGCGATGCGATTGCGCAGTATTCCGATTTTGGCGAGGTGGTTTAGGACGTAGGCAAGCTCCTTCTGACGCGCCTCGGAGCTCGTTGTTGCGGCGAGAAGGCGTTTTAACGTATCGGAGACAGCAGCAAGCTGTTGGCCTCCCCCCAGGACTGCTTTAAGTATCGCATAGCTGTCTTTCAGATCATGCCTAAGGCGGCTGCTGACGAAGTTCAGCACGGTTGCATTCAAGCCAGCTTCCGTGGCGGCGATTGAATTCATGAACTTTCCGAAAGCGTAGTAGTACTCGTCCATGCGGTCTTTGAAGTCCTCCACATTGATCATCGCCAAGCCTCGTTCTGCCAATTTTGGGTGGATGTCATGTTCTTAGGTTTTCAGCGAAACTGTCAATTTCCTTTCGCTTAGTCAGGGGCGAGCAGCCACCTGATGATCTCGATCACGACGTTGCAGATTAGTTTCCGCAGCAGATAATTCGGCTCTTTCTTCATAGTCGTCTCCTTCACGGCCCCATTTTGGGGCCGGCCCGCCCGGGTTAAATGCGTGCGGCCTCAGAAACGTATGCTCATGACAGTTGTCGTCACCACCGTGCCGACTCCGAGGCCCTGCAGCTCGTCGACTGCAAGGCTGCGCTCGGTATTTCCGGCACCAGCCAGGACGCCGTCATCACCGCGGCGATCGGCGCGGCGACCGACGTGCTTGACGCGGCGACTGGTGGCTGGCTCGGCCGCGCCATCGTGTCCGGCTAGACGTGCCGTTCGCAGCGGTACAGCTGCCACGCCCAGGCGATCGCGCTGCTCTATCCGCCGCTGATCGGCATGACCAGCGTGACGTATCGGGAGGGGCGCGCGATAAAAAAATGGCGGATTACGCCTTCGGCTAATCCGCCCTACGGCCGCAACATCTTCTCATACTTCTTCACCAGCCGCTCGCGCTTGAGCCGCGACAACCGCTGGATCCAGAACACGCCGTCGAGCTGATCGATCTCATGCTGATGGCAGACGGCGCGCAAGCCGTCGGACTCCTCGCTCTGCGTGTTGCCGTCGATATCCTGATAGCTGATCCGCACCCGCGCGTGGCGCTGCACCTCGTCGTTGACGCCGGGCATCGAGACGCTGCCTTCCTTGTGCAGGATCATCTCCGGCGAGGCCCATTCGATCTCGGAATTGACGTAGGTCTGCGCGCCAATCCTGGCGTCGAGCTCGAGCACGACGACGCGCAGGGGCACGCCGATATGCGGCGCGGTGATGCCGATGCCGGGCGCGGCGCGCATGGTCTCCAGCAGATCGGCTGCGAGCTCGCGCAAGCCGTCGTCGAAGGCGGTGACGGGGCGAGCGGGCATCGCGAGGCGGCGGTCGGGGTAGCGGACGATCGGGCGAATGGTCATTTGAGGCTCCTACCACTCACGGGGGAGTGAAGCACCCGGTTCTTGACGCCCTACCAACTGGAAGGTAGTTATCCTCCATGACCAACGTTTCCTCGACCGCCGACGACATTCTGGCCTGCGCCCGCAAGCTGATCATCGCGGGCGGCTATAACGGCTTCAGCTATGCCGACGTCGCCGAAGTCGTCGGCATTCGCAAGCCGAGCATCCACCATCATTTCGCCAGCAAGGTCGATCTCGTCCGCACCCTGGTGTCGCGCTATCGCGACGAGGCCGAGGCGGGACTGGCAGCGCTCGAGCGCAACATCCCGGACCCTCGCGAGCAGCTCAAAAGCTATGTCGGATACTGGGAGGCGTGCATCGGCGATGCGACGGCGCCCTTCTGCGTCTGCGCGCTGCTGGCCAGCGAGCTTCCGATCCTGCCGGAGGAGGTGGCACTCGAAGTCCGCTCGCATTTCCGCTTCCTGGCGTCCTGGCTGACGTCGGTGATGGAGCGCGGCAAGCGGAAGGGGCAACTCAAACTCTCCGGCACGGCACGGGTCGAGGCTGAAGGATTCATGGCGACCATTCACGGCGCGATGCTGTCGGCGCGCGCCTATGGCGATCCCAAAATGTTCGGTGTGATCACCGCTCCGCTGCTGGATCGGCTGTCCACGAAACACTGAGAGACATCGACGAGACGACAACGGCACCCCGCAGGCATCGGGGTGAAGGCATCTCGCTGCGCGAAAACTACCAACTAGTAGGTAAAGGAGTGAAGACATGGCCTATCATCAAACGGATCTCGTTCGTGACGACCGCGAGCAATGGCTCAAGCAATACTACTTCCTCCGCGCGGCATTCTCCGTCGCCTGGGTCGTTGCGGCGTTTGCCGTCGCGCCATCGTCCGCGGCGATCGGCGGCGCCTTGCTCGTGCTCTATCCGGCATGGGACGCCGCGGCCAATCTTGTGGACGCCTTGCGCAGCGGCGGGCTCACGCAAAACCGCACGCAGGCGCTCAACGTTGTGGTCAGCCTCGCGACCACCATCGCGGTCATCGTCGCCTTGCAAACGAGCATGAACTGGGTGCTCGGCGTCTTCGGCGCCTGGGCGATCCTGTCCGGGTTGCTCCAGCTGGGGACGGCGATCCGGCGCTGGAAAAGTTTTGGCGCGCAATGGGCCATGGTGCTCAGCGGCGGTCAGTCGGCGCTCGCGGGCGGCTTCTTCATTTTTCAAGCCACGACGCCGATGTCTCCCTCGATCGCGAACGTCGCAGGCTATGCTGCGGTCGGTGCGATCTACTTCCTGGTCTCGGCCGTATGGCTCACGGTCAGCGACTGGCGCCGGCGCGCCAGGCGGATGCAGCAGGGCTGATGCGATATTGCGGGATGATGGCATCATCCAGGTGTTTTGCCCGACGTGTCAAATCGCGAGCTAGCTTCTTTGCATCAGCTCGCGCCCGATACGCTTGGGCGGTTCGCTCCGCAGCACGATGGCGGTCGTGACCGAACCATATCGGGCAATCGCATCGACGATGCTCTCGAGCTCCGCCGGTGAGGGCACGATCACCTTGAGGTGAAAGCAATCCTCTCCGGTCAGCCTTAGGACCTCCATGACCTCAGGCATCTCCGCAAATTGCTTCAAGCACGCCTTGATGTGCTCGTGCGTCGTCCGCAGCCGGATGATCGCCATCATGTGGAGGCCGACCGCGGCCGGATCGATGACGGCGCGATAGGCCTTGATGATCCCGCGCTCCTCCAGCCGCTTCAGTCGTTCCGAGGTGGCCGGCTGGGACAGGCCGACCTTTCTCCCCAATTCCGAGACGCTGATGCGGCCATCGTCCTGCAGCGTTTCGATGATCGCAACATCGGTCGGATCGACAACGGGATGAAACTCCTGATTTCTCGTCATGACCTCTAATCCATCGGAATTGCGCGTCTCTTTCCGATGAATGCCAATTCCGTCTGCGGTTGTAAATCGCCATGCTCCGCACCGGTGTAGCGGTATACGATGAGGTGAAGCGTGACGGAATTCATCCACCTGCCCGGCATTGGCAACTCCGGGGAAGCGCATTGGCAAAGCCATTGGGAGCTGGCTGACCCCGCCATCCGCCGTTTTGCTCCGGCCAGCTGGGATCAACCCGATCTGGTCGACTGGGTCGCAGCCCTGGACCGGGCTGTCAGCGCGGCAAAGACACCGCCGGTGCTCGTGGCCCACAGTCTTGCCTGCCTGCTCGTCGCGCATTGGCAACAACAAAAGCCTGCCCGGGTGAAGGGCGCGCTTCTTGTTGCTGTTCCCGATCCGCGGTCGCCGGCGTTCCCCGCCGAGGCCGCGGGGTTCGCGCCCGTGCCGGAACAGCGCTTCCGCTTTCCGACGTTGATCGTGGCCAGCACCAACGACCCTTACGCGTCCCTGCCATACGTGGAAGCGAGAGCAGGGCAATGGGGCAGTGACCTCGTCAACGTCGGTGCGGCGGGCCACATCAATGGCGGGAGTCATCTTGGTGACTGGCCGGCGGGTCGTCAGATCCTCATGGAATTTTGTGGGCGGATCACCGGCATCGTAAGTCATTGATCCCGCTGCGGCTGGCTACTGTGCATGGAGTTGTTTTCGACATTTTGGGAGACAGAATCGAAAGCAGGCCCAATTAGTCCGGGTATGGCGTGCCGTCCCTGTGTACGAACCTTCCGTCGGAATTGGCGCTCATCATGTCGATGTCGGAGCAGGTTGTGAGGTCCTCGGGCGCGCGCGAGCCGATTTCGAGATAGACGGCCACGGCATCCGACCGGTTGATCATGTGATGGCCGTTGCCGCTGCCTTTCGGGAAGGCCGCGCAGTCACCCGCGCGCAGTACGGTCTCGCCGTCGTCCTCGATGAGGATCACTTCGCCTTCGAGCACGTAGACGAACTCGTCCTCGTGCGAGTGCCAGTGCCGCTGGCTCGACCAGTTGCCCGGCGGCAGGCGCATCAGATTGACGCCGAAATCGGAAAGGCCTCCGGCATTGCCGAGCCGCTTGCGGATGCGTTCGGCGCAAGGGATGTCGAAGGGCGCGGGATAGCCGGAGCCCTTGCGGGCCGGGACGGCAGCAACGTCGATTCTGGGCATGTGTCCTTTCCCGACAAAAACGTTGCGGACCGTCTGGGGAGGAGATGTGGGACCGGGCCAAGAGCTGCGAACGCTTCAGGCATGATGCGATCGTGTTGGCATGATGTTGGCAGGATGATGACATCGTGCCAGTGCTTTGCCCGACGAGCCAGTCGCTTCCCGGGATCGCAAGTCGTTGATCCCGCAGGCACCGGCTACTTGCATGGTTGGCTTCGATGTTTTCTTTCGGGCTCCTCGCTCATCGTACATCCTGTTCGTAACCCGAATTTCACGTCTACTAAGATCCGGTTCAGGCGCCTATGCTGCAAGTTGATACCGTATCGTGGAACCGCTGCACGTGCTTTCGGACGTTCTCAGGCGCAAGGACATCTATAGTCACTTCAGCCGGGCGGCGATGGAGAAGGCGCACGCCTATCAGGCGCAGGGCCGCGTCTCGGGCGTTGAGGTCAGCGACGACCTGGCTCACGTCAGCGCTCGTGTACGTGGCAGCGAGGGCAAACATTACCGCGTCGACATCCTGTTGGAATTCGGCGGCGACAAGCTGACCGACCTCGAAGGCGACTGCACTTGTCCCATGGCGTTCAACTGCAAGCACGTTGCCGCGACTCTGCTCGAGACGTTGAGCGGCAAGGTACCCGAAGCTTCATCGTCGACGCCGAAGGCCGGGACAGGCAATAATCCCAAGCCCTCGAATCCCAAGCCCTCGGCTCCCCCGGTTCTCCCCTTTGAGGTCCAAAGCTGGATCGAGGACGTCGGGCGCTCGGTGCGGAGCATTGACGCTGCCCCGGAAGGAAGCCAGCGATTGCTGTATTGCCTGGCACCGTCGGAAGAGGCGATGCCCTATCTGGCCGTGTCCTTGCGGTCGGTTCGGATCAACAAGGGCGGAGCGTATGCCAGCAACTACGCCAGTCCGAGCTTGTTCGAGTTCAAGCGCGATCGGGCGCCGAAATATTTCGATGACGTCGACGTCGATCTCCTGACCGAGATCACGGGTCGAATTCGCAACCATTATTCGCAAGGACCGTATCCCGAGGAGCTGTTGAAGCGGATCGTCGGAACCGGCCGCGCATTCTGGCTGGATCACAAGGGCAATCCGCTGAGTTGGGCCGACGCGCGCGAGGGCCGCATCGAATGGCAGCAGGCCGGCAAGCGCGGCGTCGCGCCCAGCCTGGTCGTGCCCGGAGCAGTCGCACTCAATGCCGAGCCGCCGGTCTATGTCGAAGAGGCGTCGGGACTGATCGGGCCGGTGCAATTGGGTCTGCCGCCGCGACTTGCCCGCCAGTTTCTGTCGGCGCCCGCCATTCCGCGCGCGCAGGTGGAGGAGGTCTCGCGCCGCCTGAGCCAGAAGCTGCCCGAACTGCATCACGGGCTTCTGCCCGTGCCTCCGCAGGCCGCGCTACGGATCGAGGAGGATCCACGCCCGATGCTTCGGCTCATGCGGGGACACGTGATCACGTACTACTATCGCAAGGAAGAGCAGCCCGGGCCCGTGGCCGTCGCCAGCCTCGGCTTCCGCTACGGCCCGTTCGATATCGACCCGACGCAGCGCGCGAGCCGCCTGGAGCTGTTTCAAGCGGGGCAGGTGTTTGCGATCACTCGGCGACAAGGCAAGGAAAGGCAGGCGCGCAAGCGGCTGCAGGATTTCGGCCTTGGCGACGCAAGGAGGGTCATGCCGACGCTCGATTTCCGGCACGCCATGGATTTCACGCTGAAAGATCAACGCGGCTGGTTCGAGTTTATCGCCCTGCAGGCCGCGCAACTGCGATCCGAAGGTTTCGAAATCCTGGTCGACGACGATTTTCCGTTCCGGCTGGCGGACTCGTCAGGTGATTTCGATGCGGTGTTCGAGTCCAGCGGCATCGACTGGTTCGAACTGTCGCTCGGCATCGAGATCGAAGGCGAGCGACGCGATCTCGCGCCACTCCTGGCCGCGCTGGTTTCGGCGCCCGGCTTCAGCCCCGAATTGCTGACCCGGCTTGCGGACAAGGGCGAACGTTTCCTTCTGCCGCTGGCCGATGGCCGGCACGTCGCGCTGGCTGCTGATCGTTTCCTGCCGCTCGTGCTCGCGCTGCATGGCCTGCACATGAGCGGCGCTTTCGAGGGCGCCTCCAGAAAGCTCAGACTGTCGCGCGCGGACGTCGTTCCGCTGCTTGGTGTCGAGAACGAGCGCTTCGCCTTTCAGGGAGCCGACAGTCTTCGCCGCCTCGCAGGCCTGCTTCAGGCGCGAGGGTTGACCGCGCCGGAACTGCCGCCGACCTTTCGCGCCACGCTGCGGCCCTATCAGGCGCAGGGTGTGGCATGGCTCGATCTGCTCCGTGAGAGCGGATTGGGCGGGATCCTCGCCGACGACATGGGGCTGGGCAAGACCGTCCAGATCCTGGCCTTGATCGCGCTGGAGAAAGCGCGAGGTCACCTCGCCAATCCCGTGCTGGTCGTCGCCCCGACCAGCCTGATGACGAATTGGTCCGCCGAGGCGCAGAAGTTTGCACCGGATCTGAAGGTCCTCGTCCTGCACGGGGCAGATCGCAAGCACAAGTTTCCTGCCATCGCGGAGCACGATCTGGTCCTGACCACCTATCCCCTGATCGCGAGGGACCGCGAGATTCTGCTGGCGCGGGAGTGGCATATGGCCGTCTTGGACGAGGCACAGACGGTCAAGAATCCCGATGCCGCCACCACGCGATGGCTGCGCGAGACGAAGGCGCAGCATCGTTTCTGTCTCACGGGCACGCCGATGGAAAATCATCTCGGCGAACTCTGGTCGATCATGAGCTTCGTCAACCCGGGCTATCTCGGCGACAAGGCGACCTTTTCGCGCCAGTGGCGCACGCCGATCGAAAAGCGCGCCGACAAGGCTCGGACCGCGGCATTGGCGCAGCGCGTCAAGCCCTTTTTGCTGCGACGTACCAAGACGGAGGTGGCGACCGAGCTGCCTGCCAAGAGCGAAATGGTGGAGGCTATCGCCCTGGAAGGGCCGCAGCGTGATCTCTACGATTCGATAAGGCTCACGATGTCGCGCAAGGTTCGCGAGGCCATCGCAAAACGCGGCCTTGCCAAGAGCCACATCGTGGTGCTCGAAGCCCTGCTCCGGATGCGGCAGGCCTGTTGCGATCCGGCGTTGCTGAAACTGAACGACGGCGTCGAACGGCCTTCGGCCAAGCTCGATCGCCTGATCGACATGGTGGGGGAGCTGCTGAGCGAAGGACGCAAGATCATCATCTTCTCGCAATTCACCTCGATGCTCGATCTGATCCGGACGCGCTTCGACGATGGAGGCTTGCGCTACAGCATTCTCACCGGCCAAACTAGGGATCGAAAGACGGCGATTGATGACTTTCAGGACGGCGCGGCCGAAATCTTCCTGGTCAGCCTGAAGGCAGGCGGTGTCGGCCTCAACCTGACCGCCGCCGATACCGTCATCATTTTCGATCCCTGGTGGAATCCCGCAGTCGAGGAACAGGCGATTGATCGGGCCTACCGGATTGGGCAGGACAAGGCCGTCTTCGTTTACAGGCTGGTGGCCACCGGGACGATCGAGGAAAAGATGGACGAGCTCAAAGCCAGGAAGCGCGCGCTCGCCGATGGCCTGTTCGACCGTGATGGCGGGATAGCGTCGGCCCTGACGGAGAGCGATGTGAACGCTCTGTTCGACGCGTAGCCCGGCGCAGCGTGGCAGGCGCTTGGCGACGATGCGATCGTGGTTCCGGGATGATGACATCATGCCGGTGTTTTGCCCGACATGTCAAATTCCAGCTTGATATCGTGGACTCTCGGGACCGCAAACGGCGCACGTCTTAAGTCATTGATCCCGCTGCGGCCGGCTACTGTGCATGGGGTTGTTTTCGACGTTTGTTGGAGGTCACCACCGCAAAAATCTGCGCTAGGCTGTCGGCCCCTACGGTTCCCATTCGTCTTCCACCTAGACAGACCTGACGGGAGACAACAATGAATGCTTCCTCTTATCGCTGGGTGATCGTCGCCGCCGGCGGCCTGCTTGGCTGCGTCGCCATCGGCGGCATGTTTTCGCTGCCGGTGTTCTTGCAGCCGATCGCCAAGGACACCGGCTGGTCGGTGACTGGAATCTCCAGCGCGATGACGATCGGTTTTCTCGCGATGGCCTTCACCAGCATGGCCTGGGGCACGCTGACGGATCGGTTCGGGCCGCTGCCGGTGGTGCTGACGGGATCGATCGTGCTGGCGCTGAGCCTGTTCGCGGCGAGCCATGCGACCTCGCTGATCGTGTTCCAGTTCGTGTTCGGCCTGCTGGTCGGCGCCTCCTGCGCCGCGATCTTCGCGCCGATGATGGCGACCGTCACTGGCTGGTTCGACACCCATCGCGGCCTCGCGGTCTCGCTGGTGTCGGCCGGCATGGGCGTGGCGCCGATGACGATGGCGCCGCTCGCCGCCTGGCTCGTCTCCAACCACGACTGGCGCACCGCGATGCAGATCGTGGCGCTGGTGGTCGCTGTCATCATGATCCCGGTCGCGCTGCTGGTCCGCCGTCCGCCGGCGCTGGTGCATCCGCCGGTCGCGGCAGCCGGCCAGGGCGGCCCGCCATCCGAGATGACGGTGGGGGAAGCGCTGCGCTCGCCGCAATTCCTGATCCTGCTCGCCACCAATTTCTTCTGCTGCGCCACCCATTCCGGCCCGATCATCCACACCGTCAGCTATGCCGTGAGCTGCGGCATCCCGCTGATCGCTGCGGTAACGATCTACAGCGTCGAGGGACTGGCAGGTCTTGGCGGCCGCATCGCCTTCGGCCTGATGGGCGATCGGCTCGGCGCCAAGCGCGTGCTGGTCTCGGGCCTGCTCGCGCAAGCCTTCGGCGCGCTCGCCTATGTCTTCGCCCGTGAGCTCACGACCTTCTACGCGGTCGCGACGGTGTTCGGCTTCATCTATGCCGGCACCATGCCGCTCTATGCGGTGATCATCCGCGAAAATTTTCCGCTCAAGATGATGGGCACCGTGATCGGCGGCACGGCGATGGCCGGCAGCCTCGGCATGGCGACCGGCCCGCTCGCCGGCGGCATGATCTACGACGCGTTCTCCAGCTATGCCTGGCTCTATATCGGCTCCTGGGCGATGGGTCTCGGCGCGTTCCTGATGGCGATGACGTTCCGGCCGTTCCCCAAGCCGCAAGCCGAGCCGGCGCCGGTGGCGGCGTGACGAGATCGAGGGCGCAGCTTCAGAGCTGCGCCTCGATCGCCGCCTTGTCGACGATCGACCAGACCTGCCGGATCTTTCTGTCGCGAAATTCGTAGAACACGTTCTCGCAAAAGGACACGCGCCGCCCGTTCACGGCCAGCCCGAGGAACGTGGCGGCCGGCATGCAATCAAACCTCAGCCGTGCGGCAATGCGTGGCGGCTCGGAAATCAACATCTCGATGTTGAAGCGCAGATCCGGAATCTCGCGAAAATCCTGCTCAAGCATCGCGCGATAGCCCGCGAGCCCGAGCGGCCGCGCGTTGTGGGTGACGTCGTGGTGCACGAACTGGCCGAGCGCAGGCCAATCCTGCCGATTCAGGCAGGCGATGTAGTCGCGATAGAGGTTGGTGAGGTCGGCTTCCGACATGCGATGCTCCTGCGGCTTCGAGCCTAACGCGGGAGCAGAGGAATCGGCGCGCCGCTCACAGCCGTTTTTCGAAGAACAGGTCCGGGTAGGGGTCGTCGTTGAAGCGCGGGATTTCGCGCCAGCCGGTGGTGCGGTAGAGCTGGCCGGCTTCCGGCAGCGCGCTGTTGGTGTCGAGCCGCAGCAGCGCGATGCCGAGTGTGCGCGCGGCATCCTCGGCGGCGTCCATCAGGCGCTTGCCGAGGCCCAATCCGCGCGCGGACGGCGCGACCCACAGCCGCTTGATCTCGGCGTAGCCGTGATCAGTTCCCTTCAGGCCGACGCAGCCTATCGGCAGCGTATCCGACACCGCGACGATGAAGCTGCCGCGCGGCCGGCGCATATCCTTGGCATCAGGGTCGCGCGACAGCGAGACGTCAAACCCCTGTTTGAAGCGGCGGCCGAGCTCGGCGTAATATTCCCCAAGACAGAAGCGCGCCTCGTCGCCGCGCGGATCCGTCTCGGCGAGCGCGATACGGTCGCGCGTCAGCGCGGACGCAATCAGATCCATTGCCGCGAGCAGCGTCTCGACTTGCGCATTGCGGGCGAGAAAGCTCTCGGCCTGCGTGTTCGACAGCGCCTCATAGGCCGCGAATTCGCGCTTGCCGGCGCGGGTCAGGCTGGCCACGCGGCGCCGCGCATCGTCCTCATGCGCTTGCGTCTCGATCAGGCCTTCGTCTTCCAGGCTGCGCAACAGCCGGCTCATTAGCCCGGAATCGAGGCCGAGATAGTCGCGGACCTCGCCGACGTCGAAGCGTCCCTGTCCGATCGCATTGAGCACGCGCGCCGCGCCCAGCGGCCGGCCGCGCCCGAGGAATGAATGATCAAGCGCGCCGACAGCGGAGGTCACGGCACGGTTGAAGCGGCGGACGCGGGAGACGGGATCGAGCATTGTCTGACTTTAGTCAGCTACAATTCCCTGTCAATTGCTTCGAACCGGTCCTGCCGGTTGTCCAGTCCGTAGTGGATTTCGATCTCATGCCGGTTATGCCGCGATTGCGCAAGCGTTAGTGTGGGGTGCCAATCGCATGCAATAATGAAAGCCAGCAAATGACATCTGCTCCAGCCCGCAGCGCGCGCCGTAAGCCGGTCAAGTTATCCCGCACGCACGCGCCGACCGACCTGCCGCCGGTTGAGTGGCAGCGCGGCCTGCGCCGCCAATTCGGCCGCGAGCAATCCTTCTCCATCGAAAATCTGGGTGTCGATCCGTTCTTCTCGGAGTTCAAGGTCACCAATCCGACCTCGAAATCCAGTTATCGCGTGGCGATACGCGGCCTCGGACCCGGTGGGAATTTCTGCTCATGTCCGGACTATGCCACCAATGAGCTTGGGACCTGCAAGCATCTCGAGTTTGTGCTTGCTCAACTGGAGAACAAGCGCGGCGCCAGAGCGGCTTTTGCCCGCGGTTACCATCCCCCGTTTTCGGAGCTCTACTTGCGCAACCAGGGTCAGCGTAGCGTGCATTTCCGCGCCGGAACCGACTGTCCCACGAAACTGAAGGAGGTGGCTGCCCGGCTGTTCGATCAGGAGCGTGACGGCCTTCTGCCGGAAAACCGTCTGGGCGAGCTCGACGATTTCGTCGGCTTGGTGTCGAAGAGCGGACATGAGCTGCGCGCCTACGACGACGCGCTCGATTTCGTCGCGGGACGCCGGGATGCCGACCGCAGGGCGGAGAAACTCGCTCGACTATTTCCGCGTGGCGCGGCTGATCCCAAGCTGCTTCGATTGCTGAAGACGCCGCTCTATCCCTATCAGGCCGAAGGCGCACTGTTTGCCGTGCGCACGGGCCGCGCGCTGATCGGTGACGACATGGGTCTGGGGAAGACCATTCAAGCTGTCGCGGCGACGGAGATCCTCGCCCGTCACTTCGGCGTGTCGAGGGTCCTGGTGATATGTCCGACCTCGCTCAAATATCAATGGCAGAGCGAGATGGCCCGATTTACGGGCCGGCGAGACAAACGAGGAGCGCGTGTCATCGAGGGCGGCCGTGCGCAACGCCAGAACGACTACGCGCTCGACGATTTCTGCAAGATCACGAACTACGAGAAGCTCCAGCCTGATCTCGAACTGATCGCCGCCTGGTCACCGGAACTGGTCATCGTCGATGAGGCCCAGCGCATCAAGAACTGGAACACGGTTGCCGCGCGAGCCCTGAAGCGCATCGACAGTCCATACGCAATCGTGCTGACGGGAACGCCGCTGGAGAACAAGCTCGAGGAACTGATCTCCATCGTCCAGTTCGTCGATCAACATCGCCTGGGGCCGACCTGGAGGCTCTTGCACGAACACCAGGTCAAGGACGAGAACGGCCGCGTCACCGGTTATCGCGGATTGGACAGGATCGGCGAAACCCTGGCCCCGGTCATGATCCGCCGGCGAAAGTCGGAGGTGCTGCTGCAATTGCCCGGCCGCACCGACCAGAACGTGCTGGTTCCGATGACCGGGCCGCAGATTGAACTTCACAAGGAAAACGCGGACAACGTGGCCACGATCGTTAAGCGCTGGCGCAAGACGAAATTTCTCTCGGACAAGGATCAGCGGCGGCTGACCTGCGCGCTTCAGAACATGCGGATGTCCTGCAACAGCACATATTTGCTGGATCAGGAGAGCGATCACGGCGTCAAGACCGACGAGCTTGCTGCACTGCTGGATCAACTGTTCGCCGCGCCGGACGCCAAGGCCGTGGTGTTTTCACAGTGGACGCGGACTCACGACATCGTGATCCGCCGGCTCCAGGCGCGCGGGATCGGCTATGTCAGCTTCCATGGCGGCGTATCGTCTGAAAAGCGGCCGGAGCTGGTTCAGCGCTTTCGGGACGACCCCGCCTGTCGCGTGTTCTTATCGACCGATGCCGGCAGCACGGGTCTCAATCTCCAGCATGCCTCGACGCTGGTAAATATGGATATGCCGTGGAATCCCGCGGTGCTCGAGCAGCGTATCGCGCGCGTCCATCGTCTCGGCCAGGTGCGACCGGTTCAGATCATCAATTTCATTGCGAAGGGGACGATCGAGGAGGGTATGCTCTCCGTCCTGGCGTTCAAGCGCTCCCTGTCGGAAGGAATTCTCGACGGGGGCAATAGCGAGGTTTCGCTGGGTGGCACGCGCCTGAACCGGTTCATGAAGGATGTGGAGAATGTGACCGGAAGCATGGGGAACGGCGAGGCGATAACGGCCGCAGAGGAAGCCAGCCAAGCGGTTGACACCAGCGAGGAGGGGCGATTGGTCGATGCGGGAGGACCACCGGTCGCGCAAGCGGGCGAAGCGACCCCGATGGCGTTGGGCAGTGCGTCGTCCGATCTTCCGTCCGACCCCTGGCAAGCGCTGGTTCAGTTGGGAGCGCAGTTCATCGGCACCCTCGCCGCGGCAAATGACTCCGGCCCGGTTGTTCATCCCTGGATCGAGCGCGACCCTGTTACCGGCTCGCAAAATCTCAGGATTCCGCTTCCTTCCGCGGAGACCGCCGGCCGTTTGGCGGACGTACTATCTGCGTTGGCGACGACCTTGCGCGGCAGATGACGATGCCATTCGTGGAAGATTGGTATGGCGGGCGTTACTAGCGGAGGACGACACGGTGAGGCGCTCGGAAATCGCAGAACAAGACCGCTTCATGCTGCTGCGGCAGCGCGAGTTCAGAATTGCTGCTGATGTCGTCACGGAAGCGTGGACGTCTTTTCCAGACGTGCGGGCCGTGGCCGTGATCGGCTCGGTCGCCAAGGCGCTATGGAAGGAAGTCCCGCGGTTTTCCGAGTTTCGACGGCAGGGCATCGAGGTTTGGCATGAATGCCGTGATCTCGATCTGGCACTTTGGATCGATTCGCAGCAACAACTCGACGGGTTACGTCGCGCGGCGGCCCGGGCACTGCGAGCGGCTTTCGAACGAGGAGCCGGTACCAGCGTGGTCAGCCAGCAGCTCGATATATTTCTGATCGAGCCGGAGACCGATCGGTATCTCGGTCGGCTCTGTGGGTTCAAGGCCTGTCCGAACGTCAAGCGGGATTGCGCAGCGCCAGGCTGTGGCGCAATCCCGTTCAACAAAGTGATCCCCGATTTCAAGCCCCGTGCTGATCTTCTGGAATCGGCGACTCATGCAATGTTGTACGAACGCGGCAAAGGGCGGTTGCGTTCAGCTCTCGAACTTCCCGATGTCGAGGACGGTCTTCCGAAATCCCGCAGCTCGAAGGAACGACAGGCGCCCCGGTGAGTTCCCGTCTGTCGCTGCGCGATATCACGTCGTGGCGAAGCATCGCCTCACTCCTTCGCCCGGTACGCCGCAGGAATCACGAACACTTCATCGGCGCGGGCATAGCCGCCGTCGGGCACTTCTTCGATCAGCACCATCGTATGCGCGCGCGCCGCTTCGCCGAAATAATCGACGAACATCGAAGTGATCCGATGCACGATCTCCGCCTTTTGCGCTTTCGACAGTGCGGCCTGCGGGACCTTGAGATTGGCAAAGGGCATGATGAGTCTCCTTAAGATGTGACGGCCGGGCCGTCCCGGGTCTTCCGCGCAGGGAATAGCCGATTGCGGGCGGCGGATAATCCGCCGGCTCTTGCCATCATCTGTCGGCTATGTTGAACAATCTGGCCATGGATCGCTTCGAGACCATGCGCCTGTTCGTCCGCCTCGTGGAAAGACGCAGCTTTACCGCTGCTGCGGCCGATCTCGGCCTGCCGCGCTCCACCGCAAGCGAAGTCCTGCGCAGCCTCGAGGCCCATCTCGGTGTGCGCCTGCTCGAACGCACCACGCGGCATGTGATGCCGACGCTCGACGGCGAGGAGTATTATCGCCGCTGCGTCGCGATCCTGGCGGAGGTCGAGGAGGCAGAGAGCGCGATGCGCGACGCCCAGCCGCGCGGGCTATTGCGGTTCGATGCGCATCCGCTGCTGACGCGCACCTTCATTCTGCCAAGACTGCCGGAATTCCTGGCACGCCATCCGCTGATCGAGCTGCAGATCGGGCAGGGCGATCGCCTGGTCGATCTCGTGCGCGAGGGCGTCGACTGCGTCATCCGTTCCGGGCAACCTGAAGACAGCGGCATGATCCAGCGCCTTCTCGGCTCGGTTGCGGAGGTCACGGTGGCAAGCCCCGCCTATCTCGCCGCGCACGGCACGCCCGCGTCCCCCGATGAGCTCGACGGCCACCAGATGGTCGGCTTCATCTCGTCGCGAACCGGCGACGTGCTGCCGCTGGAATTTTCTGTCAACGGTGCATTGCGCGAGATCGTGCTGCCGAGCCGGATTAGGGTGAACAATTCCGACACGATGGCGGATCTGGCGCGGCTCGGCTTCGGCCTGGTGCAGGCCCCGCGCTATCGTTTTGCGGATGACCTCGCCAGCGGCGCGCTGGTCGAGGTGCTGCCGAACCATCCGCCATCGCCGACGCCGCTGTCGGCGCTCTACCCGCAGAACCGACAGCTCACGCTGCGGCTGCGGGTGTTCCTTGATTGGATCGGTCGCATCTTCGGCGAGGCGAAGCTCTAGCCGGACTCGAAGCGTTCAGCCTTCGGGCCGGATCAGCTTGATATCCTGGTCGGCAGCCCAACCGGCAACGTCCTCACGCTTCAACGCGGTTGCCATCAGGTCCGGAAACTGGTCCGGCGTGCAGGCAAAGACAGGAATGCCGAGGCTTGCGACCTTGGCCGAGAGCACGGGGTTGTAGGCCGGCCGGCCGGTATCGGTCAGCGCCAGCAAGACGATCACGTTGATTCCGCGCGTAGCGAGCCTTCCTAGCCGGTCGACCAGCGCATCTGCGTCGCCGCCTTCATAGAGGTCGGTGATCAGGATCAGGTGCGCCTTTGCCGGCCGCTCGATGCGGTCCTCGCAATAGGCGACGGCGCGGTTGATATCGGTGCCGCCGCCGAGTTGGACGCCGAACAACACCTCGACCGGATCGGCCAGTTCCTCGGTCAGGTCCACGATCGCGGTGTCGAAGCAAACGAGCTTGGTCGCGACCACCGGCAGCGAGGCCATCACCGCTGCAAAGATCGAGGCATAGACGACGGAGGTTGCCATCGATCCCGACTGGTCGACGCACAGGATGACTTCGTCCAGATCGACGATACGACGCTGCTGGCGCAGGAAGCCGATCAGCCGTTCGGGCACCACGGTGCGATGCTCCGGCTGGTAATGGCGGAGGTTGGCCCTGATGGTGCGCGGCCAGTCGATGTCGGCAAAACGCGGGCGGTTGGTGCGCAACGAGCGGTTCAGGGCGCCGCGAACCGCGTCCGCGGTCCGGCGTTCGAGCCGCTCCATCAGCTCGGCCACCACCTTGGCGATGACGATCCGTGCGGTGTCCTTGGTCTTCTCGGGCATCACGCAGCGCAGCGCGACCAGATCGGCGATCAGGTTCACATCGGCTTCAACAGTCGCGAGGAATTCGGGCTCGAGCAGCATCTGGCGCAGGCCCTTGCGCTCGAATGCGTCCTTCTGAATCACCTGCACCACCGGTGCAGGGAAGAACTCCCTGATATCGCCAAGCCATTTCGCGACGCGCGGCGCCGAACCGCCAAGCCCGCCGCGGCCTTTCTTCGGTGCCTCGTCGCCGTTGCCATAAAGAGCCGTCAGCGCCTCGGACATGCGGCGGTCGCTGTCGGACAGGGTTGGGCCGTTCCCGGCTCCTTCGGCATCGGCGCCGAGGGCAAGTGTCCAGCGGCGGCTGCGCTCGTTCATCGCGCCGCTCCTGATGTGAGGAGTTCGATGACGCGTGCCTGATGCGCCGGCCAGATCGCGGCTGCGTCCGCGACCAGCTGGTATCCTTTCGCACCGCCCGAGTGGCGTGCGAACAACGCGTCCATCAGGCGCCGCCGCTCGGTGCGATCGAGCGCCGAGAACACGCGGCGAAACAGCGGGAGGTTGGCGGTGAAACCATCCTCGTCGAGGGCCATCAGCCAGGCATCCACCGCACCGCGCAGCGCCGCATCATGGATCAGTCGTTGGCCCGCGCCGTCAAAGAAACCTTCGAAGAAGCCGGCGGCCTCCGCGACCGGCGTGCCGGGCGACAGCATCCGCGCCATGAGCTCGGCGGCGCGATCGGCGGCGAGCAGCTCGGCTTCGTAGAGCAGCCGCGCGGCGGTGCCCGCGATCAGCCGGGTCGCCTGGTCATCGTGCAACAGGGTTGACAGCGCGTCGCGCCATATGGTGACGATCTCGCCATCGAGCTGAGCGAGCTGAATCGCGGCATCGGCTGCGACGATCGCCCCGCGCAGCTTGGCTGCGGCGGGCGCATCGAGATTGCGCGCGGTGTAGGGCAGGGCGAGGGCCGCCTGGACCACGATGCGCGGCATCAGCGCGGCAAGATGTTCGACCGTGCCGGCGCGCGCCTCGCCATAGCGCAGGATGTCGGCCATCGGCGGCAATGCGCCGAGCAAAGCCTGGCCATCGCTGGTGAGCGCTGCCTTGGTCTCCAGAGCCGCGATGCCGGATTCGGTGGCGCGCGCCAGATCGGCGATCATGGCGTCGCGCACGAGGCTCGCCAGCGCGCCGAGCTCGGCCTCCTTGCCCATCGCCTCGATCAGACGGCCGGCAGCGGCCTCCGCAATCGTCGAGCCGTAGAGCAGGTTTTCGACGAGGCGCACAGCGAATTCAGGCTCCCAGCGCAACTGCCAGTTTTCGCGAAAGGTGCCACGGCTGCGGCCGGCATCGGTCAGGCGTCCCCAGGGCACGTCGAGCGCATTCAGGCGATGCAGCAGCGTCGAGCGCACCAGCCCGCTCTCGCTGCGCAGATCGAGCGTCAGCGGTCGCTCCAGCGCTTCCGGCTTGAGTCGCGTCACCTTCTGCTGGCGCTGAAGGTCTTCGAGCAGCGGCGCAAGCGGTGTCGCCGCTGGAATTGCGCCGACACCCGCACCGACCAGGAGTTCGGCGGCGATATCGTTCCACAGCGCGCGCTCGCCGTTGCAGAGGCATGCGATGGCCGCTTCGCGGAGCTCTGCGAATCCCGGCGCAGGGCGGCCGCGTAGCGCGGCAAGCGCAGTGCCGAGCCGCTGCGCCTCGATCACCGAGGCGGTCGAGACGAAATGGCCGTGATCGCGCAGCACGCGGCTCACCTTGGCGAGCCAGATCGCCGTGCGGTCGCCTTCGCGCGTCTCCCAGAGATGCGCGCACCAGCCGGGCGCGACCACGCCTGCACCGTAACCGCTCGCGCGCGACAGGCGCGGCGCGGTCCACGGCGCCCAGGTTGCCTTGATCTTGGTCTTCGGCCGGCCCTTGAGCAATTCGCGGTCCGGTGCAAGGCTGCGGCGTTCCGCGAGCGCGGGCACGTGCCAGGCGCCGCAGACGACCGCAACGGCGCCATCGCAGTCCTTGGCCGCTCTTGCGATCTCGATCCGCATATGCGCCTCGCGCGCGGCCTCGCGGGCCGACAACGGTTTTTCGTCCGTGCGCAGCGCCGTCATCGCGTCGGCGACCGCCGCGAACACGGGGCCTGTTGCGGGATTTTCCTCGATGACGTCCGACCACCAGGATTCGCCGTCGTCATAGCCGGCCGCGGTCGCGAGCGCGCCGATCGGATCGCGGCTGACTGGATCCTCTTCGGACCGCGCTGCGCTTTCCTCTGCGATGTCTGCGGCGGAGGCTCCCAACCGGTCCGATGCCGGCAGGTCGATGAAGCGCAAGCTGCGCCGTGGCGCACGGCCCAGCACGCGGCCTGGTATTCTGGCGAGTAATCGGCAAACGGAAAGAAGCTGGCGTTCGCCGGATTGTCCTCGGCGTAAGTCAGCAGCGCCACCGGCGTCACCATGTCGGGGTCGGCGAGCATCGGCAGCAGGTCGGAGGTATCCGCGGGCCCCTCGATCAGCACCGCGACGGGTTTGAGCGCGTCGAGCGCCTCGACGAGCCGACGCGCCGATCCCGGCCCATGGTGGCGGATGCCGAACAGTGAGATCTGGCCCGTCATGCCCGCCCCGATCTCAGATCCGATCGGTCAGCGAAGCATAATAGCCTTCGAAGCCGCGCTTCTTCTTGAGCACCGTCTCGAGATATTCACCGAGCACGGCCGTGTCCTGCACCGGATCCTTCACGACCGCACCGATCATGTTGCTGGCGAGCGTTTCCGGCGTCAGCTTGCCCTCGTTGAAGAAGGTCGCCTGGCTGATGCCGCCGATCATCACCGCGATCGCTTCGGCCGTCGAGAGCCCGCCCGAGGGCGATTTCAGTGCGACCTTGCCGTCCTCGGTCGATCCGGAGCGCAACTCGCGGAAGATCGAGACCACCCGCGCCACCTCGTCGGCGACGTTCTTGGGCGCCGGCAAATCGAGGTTCTGCGCCATTTCGCCCACGCGCTTGACGATAATCGCGACCTCCTCTTCGGCGCTGTCGGGCAGCGGCAGCACGACGACGTTGAAGCGGCGCTTGAGCGCGGAGGACAATTCGTTGACACCCTTGTCGCGGTTGTTGGCGGTCGCGATGATGTTGAAGCCGCGCTGTGCGTAGACGGCGGTATTGAGCTCCGGGACCGGCATCATCTTCTCGGACAGCACGGTGATCAGCGTATCCTGCACGTCGCTGCCCATCCGCGTCAGCTCCTCGAAGCGGCAGAGCTTGCCGTCTTCCATCGCGCGCATCAGCGGGGTCGCGACCAGCGCCTCGCGGCTCGGCCCATGCGCGAGCAGCTGGGCATAGTTCCAGCCGTAGCGGATCTGGTTCTCGTCGGTCCCCGCCGTGCACTGGATCACCAGCGTGGAATCGCCGGTGATGCCGGCGGCCAGATGCTCCGAGACCCACGACTTGGCGGTCCCGGGCACGCCGAGCAGCAGCAGGGCGCGATCGGTCGCAAGCGTTGCGACTGCGGTTTCGATCAGACGCTTGTCGCCGACATATTTCGGCGTGATCGCGGTCCCGTCGGACGCCTTGCCGCCCATCAGATAGGTCACGACCTGTCGCGGTGCGAGCGCCCAGCCGGGTGGGCGATGCCCGCCGCCCGCGGCCAGCGCCTTCAGCTCCGCCGCATAGCTCTGCTCGGCCGGCAATCGCAGTTTTTCGCTCATGGCTTCGCTCCCTTATCGTCCAACGCGGCGTTGAGCCGCAGCATGTCGAGGCGCGGGTCACCTTGCAGCAGGCCCGCAGCCATCAGTCGTTCCAGCGACTGTCGCGCGCCTTCGCGCGAGGCGATCAGACCCAGCGCGTGGAGTTCCGCGACCTGGTCGGAAGGCTTTGCATCGTCGCTTCGAAGTGCCGTCAGCAGTGCCTGGCCGGCAGGTGCGGCCAGCGGATCGTTGAGCCGTGCTGCGGGTCCGGCCATCGCTTGCGTCAGTTCGAACCGGACGCCGTGCGCGTTCATGGCGGCTTCGGCCTGTCTTGCGCGGTCGGCGGGCGCGAGCCGCGGCGCGAGCGCCACGATGAGGCCGGTCGCATCGTGCTCGCCGATAGCCTTTGCCGCGTCCGCGACTTGCGCATCGGTCCCGGTTGCCACGACTAGGTTGATCAGCGCCGTGTCGGCGGCCGGATCCACATTCCAGTCCCAGGCCACGATCAGCTCTTGCGGCGTGATACCGAGTGCGCCCGCAAACGATGCGAGATCGGCGCCATCGAGCAACGCCTTGCGGCGTTGCCATTGCGCCGGCGTCTTCGGACGCTCGACCTCGATGACGCGCGAGCGGCGCAAGATCCCCTTGGTCTTCACAGAGAAGAAGCCGGCAAGCTCGGCAGCATCCTCGCCGATCCCGGCACCGCGGCCGAGACGCGCGAGCAGCGAGGCCGCAAGCGCCTTGACCTTGGGCGCACGGTCATCGGCCACGGTGGTTTCGAGGAAAGCGATATCTTCATCGGACAGCCGTTCGGACAACAGTGACAGCAGGCGCAATCGTGTGTCGGCGCCTTCGTGACCGAGCTTCGCCTCCAGCACCGCGCGGGCCGCGGATGGATCGCGCCGCCGCAGCTCGGCCAGTGCGACTTTGCGCGCGGCAGGCCAGAAATCGTCCCAATTGCCGGCGGTGATGTGGTCGTTGGTCTGCTGCCGCGGGGCATTGTTGGACGCTGCAATCTCCGCCCAGTCGCGCCACGGTGCGTAGACGTCGGGCGCGTCATCATCGCCTGCCTCGGGCATCCAGTCGGCGGGATGCGTGGTCCAGCCGCGCGCGGCGAGAAAGTCGACGAGCTCGGTCTTGCCCTGCGCCAGCTTCTTCGCCGCGAGGATTCGGCGCGCCAGCGGACGCAACGCCTCGGGCAAGGTCGGCAAGGCGAGTGTGGGAATGTCGGGCAGGACGCGGAGCGTCGATGCCGGCTCAGCCGTCACCGCGATGCCGAGGAACTGGCCCGACAAAGCGAGCAGCCGCAACTCCGCTTCGGTGGGATTCTCGCCAAGCTCGGCGCGCCAGAACGGGGCTGCTGGTGCGGCCGCCGATCCCATGGTCCAGCGCGTCAGCACTGTGCCCATTGCATCGTAGATTGCGTCGGCCTTGCGTGCGTCAGTCATGGCTGCCGATCCGCCCCCACGGGGTCTGTGCGGCGAGGATCGTGAGCCGGCTGCCCGACCAGATCGCGGCGGTGCGCGTGAGATCGGTCCCGCAAAGCAGACCCTCCGCGTTGCTCGCGACCGGCAATGTGGCGGTGCCGTCGCCGGATCGCCACCACGCATGCCCGGCATCATCGCGCGCGATCCGCCCCTGTGGCAGCAGCAGCGGAATATCGATCGTCCAAGGTTCAGCCAGCAGCGGCCGTGTCAACGCGTCGGAAAGCACTTGGTCGGGCGCTGGCCATTCGAGCGTCAGCGTCTCCTCCGCGGCGTCGCGCCGGACGAGCAGGGCGCGAAGCGGTTGTTGCGAGGGATAGAAGACCAGCTCGCCCCGAAAGCGCTCGCCAGGCGTGAACACCGAGCCGCGCCGGCCGGCGCTTGCCGGGAAGAAGTCGAGCAGCATGGCAAAGCGCGGGCCGGCCGCGGCGAGATTGAGCAGCCATGTGGTCTGCGACACCAGCCCGTCGCGGCGCGTCTGCACCTGCTCGGCGAGCACCTCCCATTGCGCATCGACCCGCGGGGCTTGCGGATCGGCCAGCACCGTCTCGCGGGTTTCCGAGTTTGCGACGGTGCGCCTGATCTCGGCATCGCGCGGCGCAGCGCGGAAGGCGCGCGCGAGCAGCACCAGCTTGCCGAGCTCGACGACCGCGCCGCGCGGCCGGTCGCCTGCTTCAAGCGCGAGCAGGCGGGACGGTAGTTCGTCGACGCGGCCGGCGAGCACTGCGGCCTTGCCATCGACCAGCCGCGCCGCGATCCGCCGGCATCGCGCCGTGGCATCGTCGATGAAGCCCGCAAGTCCCAGGCGCAGCTGGTCGCCAATCCATTGCTCGAGCGCATTCAGCGCATCGAGGATGGCGCGCTCGGTCTCTTCGTTTCGTTTGGCGGCCTGGGCCTCGCGCCGTGCAACATCCTTCGGGTCTTCGGCTGCCTCCGGTTCGACGGCGCGGGCGGCACGCAAATCCTTCGCATCACCGGACGATGCAGTGCTCGCAGGCTTGGCTGCGGATGTGCCACGCCGGCGGCCGAGCCAGTCGCTGACCCATGCCGGCGTATCGGCTGGCGCGAACGGCACGATGGCTTCCGCGTTCAGCCACAATAGGCCGAGCACGTGCTTGCATGGGAATTTGCGCGACGGGCAGGTACACTTGTTGCCGAGGTCGCGCAGATCAGCCATTACGCGGTAGGGATTGGCGCCGGAGCCCGCGCATTCGCCCCAGATCAGCGCGCCATCCGCGGTGCCGCCGACGCCGGACCATTTGGCCGGCTTGGCAAGACCGGCGGCCGCCTTGAGCGAGGATTGATCGGTAGCGAGTTGCTCGACCGCTTTCAGATCAATCGCCACGCCGATGTCCTAAACCGAATCCAGGATGCGCAGTATATCGGGGTAGGATGAAAGCTCAATGTCACCGCGAGTGGCTGGCCGGCTGCACGCGGTGATCGTTATCTCGGCGCCCCCTCGGGCGAAGCAAGCCCAAGCTCCTTGCGGGCCTTGCGCGTGAGCTTTGCCACGATCAGGGCGTGGGCCTGCGCGAGATAGGCCGTCAGCTCCGCATCCGGCAGCGCGTTGTTGCTGACGAGCTGCACCCATTTGGCTCGCGCCAGATAGGGCGCCGGCCGCGCGACACCGTGCTCGATCAGCATCGCGTACGCCATGTCCGCGGTCTTGAACATGTAGCTTGCGGTGAAGCCGCCGCTCAGCGCGAACATCTTGCCGCCGACCTTGAAGACGGAGGTGCCTTCCCATTGCACCACCTTGGTGGCAGCGGGCAGGCGCAGGCAGCGGATCGCAAAGGTCTTGGGAGTCATGCGATTGCAATAGCGGACATCGGCGCACCTTTGTGGCAGCATGCATGTTCCAACTGGGGATGGAATGCCATGTCGCGCGTGTCGATCAAGACCAGGGACGATCTGCCGGAAGCACTGCGACCGCTGTGGGACAAGATGACGACCTATGGCGCATTCGAGAACCAGGCCGGTGTGATGGCGCATCGCGCGCCGATCTTCAAGCACATGTGGTCGCTGCTGGTCGATCTCGCCAGCGAAGGCATGATCTCGAAGCGTCACCTCGAGTTGGCGCTGGTCACGGTGTCGCTGCTCAACAAATGCGACTATTGCGTCTCGCACCACGCGCCCAAGCTCGCGGTGCAGGGGGTGTCGGAGGAGGGCGCCGCCCGGCTCGTCGACTACAAGGATCATCCTGAACTCGATGAGCTCGACAAGCTCGTCGTCGAATATGCGATTGCGGTCACCAACAACTGGAACAGGACCCGCGACGAGATCTTTGCCCGCCTGCGCGTCCACTTCTCGGAAGCGCAGATCGTCGAGCTGACCTGGCGCATCGCGCTGTGCGGCGCCTTCAATCGCTTCAACGACATTCTCCAGCTCGAGGTCGAGCAGGGCGTTCCGCACAGCGAGGCCGCAGAGTAGCGGCCGGCAGGTGCCGCCCCCGGCCGGCGAGCGATCACGGACCCGTGATTTGCGCCTTGAATATCGCAAATTATATCGTAAGATATGTTTTGAGAAGGAGACGTAAGATATGTTCGGCAAACACCGAGACCACAGAGACTTCCACTTCGGGCACTTCGCCCATTTCGCCATGGGCCGGCACGGCGGGCGGCATCGCTTCGGCCGCGGCGGGCATGGCTTTTTCGGCCGCGGGGGAGACGACTTTCCGGGCGCAAGGCGGCTGTCCTCGCAGGACCTCCAGCTCGTGATCCTGGCGCTGCTCGCCGAGAAGCCGGCGCATGGCTACGAGCTGATCAAGATCATCGAGGAGCGATCAGAGGGATTTTATACGCCGAGCCCCGGCGTGATCTATCCGGCGCTGACCTATCTCGAAGAGGTCGGTCACGCCAGCGTCGCGCAGGACGGCGGCCGAAAACTCTACAGCGTCACGCCGCAGGGTGAGGCCTATCTCGCCGAGCAGCGCGGCACCGCTGATGCGATCCTCCAGGCGCTGTCGCGGATCGGGCGCCGCATGGACGAGGTGCGCGAGGCCTTTGCCGGCGTCAGCGATCTCGATGCCGATGCCTCCGACGAGATGCACCGCGCCCGCCACAACCTCAAGCGCGCGCTACGTTCCAAGCAGGGCAGCGATTCCGCCGAGGCGCGTCGCATCGCCGGAATTCTGGAGCGTGCAGCCGCGGAAATCCTCGGCAAGGAAAGCAAGTGATGCAAGGGAAGCAGGACATGACCGATCGGCCGCACAGCCCGATTCAAGACCCGCGTGTCAACGCCGTGATCGCGCGCCTGCAGGGCGCACGGCAACGGCCCTCCGGCGGCGGCCCGCGCAGCGCCTTCAACAGCCGCGATCCTCACGCCTATGCCGAGCAGGGTTTCTCGATCCATCCCGAGCAGGGCGAGCTGATCTACCTGCTGTGCCGCGGCCTGCGCGCTACACGCGTGGCGGAGTTCGCGACCTCGGTCGGTATGTCGACGCTCTATTTTGCGGCGGCCATCCGCGACAATGGCGGCGGCACCGTGATCGGCTCGGAGATCGTGCCGGCCAAGGTCGAAGCCGCCAAGCGCAATCTCGCTGAGGCCGGATTGGCCGACTATGCCGAGATCCGCGAAGGCGACGCCCGCAAGACGCTGCGCGATCTCGGCGGCCCCGTCGACTTCGTCCTGATCGACGGCTGGCCGGGCGAGGGCGGTCCCTCGCTCGCCCGCGAGGTGATCGAGATCGTCGCGCCGCAGCTGCTCGTCGGCGGCTATGTCATGAACGACAATGCCGAGCCCGACTATCTCGCCTATATCCGCGATCCCAACAATGGTTTTGTATCGATGACGCTGCCGCTCAAGGGTGGAACGGAGCTGTCGCTGAAGGTGAAGTGATGGCCGCCGCGAGAGCGATGGATGCTGAGAAAATTCGTGCAACCTGAAAAGCCAGCTGCATTGTGAGTTGTGCCTGAACGCCACGCGGTTACGATGCGCGCCGAGTTCCTGCGGTGTGCAGGAGCGGATATCGTCACTGGAGAGGCGGCATGAGCGAACAGGAACGCAAAGTCAAAGGATCGGATCTGTTCGTCGCGGCGCTCGAGAACGAAGGCGTCGACCGGATTTTTGGCGTGCCCGGCGAGGAAAACCTCGACCTCGTCGAATCGCTTCGCACGTCCAAGATCGAGCTGGTCCTGACCCGCCACGAGCAGGCCGCTGCCTTCATGGCCGCTACGCATGGAAGGTTGACCGGCAAGCCCGGCGTCTGCCTCTCCACGCTTGGCCCGGGCGCGCTCAATCTGTCGACCGGCGCGGCCTATGCGCATCTCGGCGGGATGCCGATGATTCTCATCACCGGGCAGAAGCCGATCATGAGCAGCCGGCAGGCGCGCTTCCAGATCGTGGACGTAGTCGCGACCATGAAGCCGCTGACCAAGCTCTCGCGGCAGATCATCAGCGCCTCCTCGATCCCCACCGTGGTGCGCGATGCTTTCCGTGTGGCGATGGAGGAGCGGCCAGGTCCCGTGCATCTCGAACTGCCGGAGGACATCGCGGGCGACGAGGTGCCGGCGGTCCCCGTGATCCATATCCACCCGATCGAGATCCCCGTTGCCCACCGCGCCGCGCTCGACCGTGCCGCCGAGATGATTTTGGCCGCGCAGCGCCCGCTGGTGATGATGGGCGCGGCGACCAGCCGGCCGCACTCGACCCACGGCATCGCCAGCTTCGTACGGCGAACCGGCATTCCGTTCTTCACCACGCAGATGGGCAAGGGCACCGTTCCCGGCGGCACCAATCTCTACATGGGCACCGCAGCGCTGTCCGAGCGCGACTATGTTCACGACGCCATCGACGCCGCCGATCTGATTGTGGCGATCGGCCATGACCCGATCGAGAAGCCGCCCTTCATCATGGGGCCAACGGGGCCGAAGGTGATTCACGTCAGCTACACCACGGCCAGTGTCGAACTGGTCTACTTTCCCGACGCGGAGGTCGTCGGCGACGTCGGCCCGAGCCTGGAGCTTCTGGCCGACCGGCTCGAGGGCAAGCTGCCGCAGGCGGCGGCGCTGTTGCCGTTGCGGGAGGAAATCCTCAACCACATCGCTGACCGCGCCACCGAGACGCGCTGGCCGCCGACGCCGCAGCGGATCGTGCACGACATCCGTCAGGTCATCCCGGAAAACGGCATCGTCGCGCTGGACAACGGCATGTACAAGATCTGGTTCGCGCGCAACTACCGCACCCGCGTCGCCAACACGCTGCTGCTCGACAATGCGCTGGCCACGATGGGCGCCGGCCTGCCGTCGGCGATGATGGCCGCGATGCTCTATCCCGATCGCCGCGTGCTCGCAGTCGCGGGCGACGGCGGCTTCATGATGAACAGCCAGGAGATGGAGACCGCCGTCCGCCTCAAGCTCAACCTCGTCGTGCTGGTGCTGGAGGACAACGCCTACGGCATGATCCGCTGGAAGCAGGCCGTCGATCACTTTGCCGATTACGGCATGACCTTCGGCAATCCCGACTTTGCGCTCTACGCCAGGGCCTATGGCGCCAAGGGCCACCGCATCGCAAGCATCGACAGCTTCGGCCCGACGCTCGATGCCGCGTTCAAGGAAGGCGGCGTGCATCTGGTCGTGATTCCGATCGACTATTCGGAGAATGTGCGTGTGCTGGTCGACGAGCTGCGGGCGCATGAGAAGGTGAAGGCGTGAGTTGATGGAGCGACGCTGTTCCCAAATCGTCATCGCGAGCACACTTGTCTCGCGATCCCCGATCGCAGACACTCCCGATCATCCAACCAACCACAGGAATATGACATGACTCGCGTTCGCTGTATCACCGAGATGGGCATGGGCGTCGACGTTCACGGCAGGGACGCCACCAAGGCGGCGAAGCGGGCGGTGTCGGATGCGATCCGGCATTCGAGCCTCGGTTTCTTCCGGATGATCGACAAGACCGCGAACGACATGTTCGTCGATGTCACGATCGGCGTGCCCAATCCCGAAGCCGTCGACAAGGAGGCGGTCGCCAAGGAGCTTCCCTACGGCACCGTGACCGTCAACGCGGTCAAGGGAGGATTGGAGATTCCCTCGGCCACGGAAGTGGCCAACGACCCCATCCTCATCGCCAACGCCGCTGTCATCGTCAGCTTCGACAAGGACTAAGCCGGTGCCCGACAGCGATGTGCGGCTGCTGGATCGTCCGATCTGGAGCGCGCTGACCACGAGCCATAAGCATCTGGCCGAAGGCGGCCCACGGGCGCGGCGCTATCCCGTGGACATGACGCCGTTCGCCGACATGGTCGACATGTCTGCGGCAAGCTTTGCCGCGCTCGGTGATCTCATGTCGCCCTCGCAGGTCGCAGCGCTGTTCACGCCAGAGCCGGTCGATGTTCCCTCAGGCTTCAAGGTGGTGCTGGCCGAGACCGGCGAGCAGATGATCGGATCGCCCGCCGATAGCCCGCTTCGCGACGCCGAGATTGTTACACTTGGTCAGGCCGACGTTCCCGCGATGATGGCGCTGACGGCGCTGACCAAGCCCGGGCCGTTTGCGTTGCGGACGCACGAGCTAGGCACGTTCCTCGGCATTCGCGCCGGTGGCGAGCTGGTCGCGATGACGGGCGAGCGCATGAAGCCGGGCAAGTTCGTCGAGATGACCGCGGTCTGCGTTCACCCCGACTATCGCGGGCGCGGCTACGCGCAGGCGCTGCTCGCAGCGGTCGCGCGCCAGATCGAGGCGCGCGGCGAGATTCCGTTCCTGCACGTGTTTTCGAACAATAATTCCGCCATTGCGCTCTATCAGCGCCAGGGCATGCACATCCGCCGTCGTCTGCACATGACGGCGTTGGTGAAGCAGGAATGACGGCCCGGCGATAGCGCGCCGGGCCGTGGGGTTTAGGTTGAATAGTCGACGAGCAGCGCGCTCGATGCGTTGGAGGACGCCGAGTTGCCGCTGGAGCTGTAGGAGGTCGACTGGCTGGTTGCGTTCTGGAGCAGCGAGATCAGCTCCTTCATCAACTCTGCGGTGGTCGTCGAAGACGAGCTGGACGAGGAATCGGACGACGAGGTCGAGTCCGTACTGCTGGTGCTGCTCGTGCTCGAAGAGTCGCTGCTGCCGTCGGGCGGCGGCGGCGGTCCACCGGCGCCATTGGCACTGCCGGAGAAGGTGTTGGCGAACACGTTCTTCAGCTCGCTGGCCTGGTCGCTGGTCAGCTTGCCGCTCGACACCTCGTTCTGGATGAGATCGTCGATCTTGGACTGCATCTCGTCAGCCGAGGGCGGAGACGAGGAGCTCGCGCTCGATGCGCCGCTCTTGAGCGACGAATCGATGTCGTCGAGCGCGGACGAGAGCGCGGACTCATCGCTCGAAGAGATGGTGCCCGCCGAGACTTCCTTGGTGAGCTCGCTCTTGAGGCGGTCGAGTGGGGAGTAGGAATTGGTGGTCGTTGCGGAGATCGAGGTCATTGCCGGTCATCCTTGATGAAGTCTGGGATACGCTGAACATGACCGTGAGGCTAAAGGTCGCGCGCTTAACGAGGTCTTGCCACAAGGATTGCTGGCGTTTTCGTTGTGTTGCTCGCGGGGGGGCGAACACGCGGCGAAACAAAAATGTGGGGTGTTGCCAGCGCCGCCCACGCCTCGCGCGAGTGGGCTTCCACAGGGCCGATTCGTTGCTATATCCATCGCAACCAATTCGGGGAGGGGACTATTTATGGACGCCAGGACAACAAATAAGGCACCGGATTTTTCCGCTGCACGGACGGCGATGCAGCGTTACGTCGATCAGGAGATCGTCCCCGGCGTCTCCTGGGCGGTGCTGCGCGGGCGCGAGGTGGTCGACCAGCAATGCGTCGGCTTTGCCGATCGCGAGGCGAAGACGGCGCTCCGGCCGGACCATATCTTTCGTGCCTTCTCCAACACCAAGATATTCGTCACCTCTGCGATCATGCTGCTGGTCGAGGAGGGCCGCATCGGGCTCGATGACCCCATCGAAAAATTCCTGCCGCAGCTTGGCAATCGCAAGGTGCTGAAGCAGGGCGCGGCAAGCCTCGCCGATGTCGAGCCGGCGAAAAGTCCGATCACGATCAGGCACCTTCTGACCCACACCTCGGGTCTCAGCTACGGCATCTTCGATCCCGGGACGGTGCTGTTCAAAGGCTACAACGATGCGCGCGTGCTCAATCCGTTGACACCGCTGACCGACATGATCGACAAGCTCGCCGATCTGCCGCTATCCTATCATCCCGGCACCAGCTGGGAATATTCGGTGGCGACCGACGTGCTCGGCCGCGTGGTCGAAGTCGTCTCGGGCAAATCACTCGACGCTTTCTTCAAGGCACGCATCTTCGATCCGCTCGACATGACCGATACCGGCTTCTCCGTGCCCGAGGCGCAGCAGGGCAGGTTGGTCGCGCACTATACCGGCGCCGACGTACTTGATCCGACGAAGCCGGGCCTCACCCGCGCCGACAATCTGCCTTATCCGCAGGCCTATCGACGGCCGTTCCCGCGGCTGTCGGGTGGCGGCGGCCTGGTCTCAACCCTGCCGGACATGCTCGCGCTGGTGCGTGCGCTGGTGCCCGGATCGGACGCGCTGCTGAAGCCGGAGACGCTGCGGCAGATGATGACCAACCAGCTGCCCGCCGGCCAAGTCATCCGCTTTGCCAATCTCGGGCCGATGCCGGGCAAGGGCTTTGGCCTCGGCGGCGCCGTGACCTTCGCGCCGACGCAGTTCGATCCTCCGAATTCCACGGGCGAATTCCAGTGGGGCGGGCTCGCCGGCACCCATTGGTGGATCTGCCCTGAGGCCAATACCGCCGGCGTCCTGATGGCCCAGCGCCATCTGGGGTTCTGGAATCCGTTCTTCTTCGAATTCAAGCGCCTGGCCTACCAGGCGGCCGCAGGCTGACCGCTGAAGTTTGCCCGTCGGGGATCAGGACGTGCCAACCTATCTCGGTCTCGACGGGTTTCGCTTCGGCTGGGTTGCCGCGTGGATCGATGATCGCGGCCAACAAGGCTTCGACTATTCGCCGGGCCTCACGCGTTTGCTCTCTGTGCCGCATGCGCGCGCGATGATCGACATGCCGATCGGATTGAAGGCTGAAGGCTATCGATGTTGTGACAAGCTGGCGCGCAAATTAGTGGGGCCCGCCGTATTTCTCGGGGCCCGTCGCGACCTCTGGTTGTTTTCCGACATGGCGGCGGCGAATAAGCACTACTGGCAGCATAACGACAAGGGCGTCTCGGCTCAGCTCTGGAACATTAGAGACAAAATCAGAGAGGTGGACGCGATGATGGCGCCAGAACGCCAGGCGACGATCAGCGAAGCGCATCCGGAATTGATCTTTTGGAATCTTGCCGGTCAGATCCAGCTCGAACCGAAGTCATCACCGCGAGGCCGCGAGCAGCGTATTAAGCTGCTGAGAGACCGGGGCTTCATCAAGATCGAAAAATGGCTGACGCAGCGGCACGGCACTGGTATCGGCCGCGACGATCTCGTCGATGCCTGCGCATGCGCAGTCGCGGCGCGGGACAGCACGCAGCGCGTTGGCGGGGATGAGATCGATCCGCGCGGATTGCGGATGGAGATCAATTATTGAGCCTTGTGTCATACTGTGCCTCGCCTAGATTGGATGCGCTTCAACAGCAGATTGTAGGTTCCGATGTCCGATCTCTCCGTCTTTCCGATCACCAAACGCTGGCCTGCCAAGCATCCGGAGTTACTTCAGCTTTATTCGCTGCCGACGCCGAACGGCGTCAAGGTTTCGATCATGCTGGAGGAGATCGGGCTGCCCTACGAGGTTCATCTCGTCGACTTCGGCAAGGACGACCAGAAGACGCCGGAATTCCTCTCGCTTAATCCGAACGGCAAGATCCCGGCGATCCTCGATCCCAACGGCCCCGGCGGCAGACCGCTGCCGCTGTTCGAGTCCGGTGCGATCCTGCAATATCTCGCGGAGAAGACCGGCAAGCTGCTGCCGCAGGACGCCGCGCGCCGCTACCAGACCATCCAGTGGGTGCACTTCCAGATGGGCGGCATCGGGCCGATGTTCGGCCAAGTCGGCTTCTTCCACAAATTCGCCGGCAAGGATTTTGAGGACAAGCGGCCGCGCGACCGCTACGTCAGCGAAGCCAAGCGGCTGCTCGGCGTGATGGAGACGCATCTCGCCGGCCGGCAATGGTTCATGGATGACGACTACACCATTGCCGACATCTCCATGCTCGGCTGGGTGCGCAACCTCATCGGCTTTTACGGCGCCGGCGATCTCGTCGGGTTCAGCCAGTTCAAGTCGGTCGCTTCCTGGCTCGAGCGCGGGCTGGCGCGTCCGGCCGTTGAGCGCGGGCTCAACATCCCAAAGCGTCCGTAAAACTAGCTCAGCGCCTTGTAGCTCATGTAGAGCGCCATCAGGGCGACGAGCGCGATCATGGTTCGGCGCAGCACCGCTTTGCTGACGCCGTTCGCCGCGCGGGCGCCGAGATCGGTGCCGATCCAGAGGCCGGCAATGATTCCGATGATGGCCGGCCAGCCGGCCATCAGTCCCTTGCTCCAGTAGATCCAGGCTGCCGGGATGTTGGTCGGGATGACCGAGAAAATGAGGCTGACGAGCTGCGCCTGGTGTTGAGGCACGCGCAGCCCTGCGGCGAGGCCGACCGTGATCGCGAGTCCGCCGCCGATGCCCATGAAGCCGGATGAAAAGCCGGCAAGCACGCCAATGAGGAGCAGGGAGAGCCACGGCAGTTGGTCCCGATCGCCGGCGTCGCTGCTGCCGTCCTTGCGGTCACGACGCAGGATCAACAGCGCGATCAGCGCGACGAGATAGGTGACGTAGGTCCATTGCAGGACCGCGTCGGAGACGGCGGCCGCGGCATAGCCGCCGCCCGTGCCGCCGATGAGAAATCCGACGCCGATCCAGGCGATCCATGGCAAGGGGCTGTGATTGCCGTTCTGCCAATAACGGCGCACGCCGGCGAGGCCTGTCGGCGGGACCTGCGTGATCAGCGACGTTCCTTGCGCGACGTGCTGCTCCGCGCCGAGCAGCAGCACGGCGAATATGACGAGGCCGCCGCCCGGGCTCGTGCCCATGAAGCCGGAGGTCAGGCCGCCGATGAGACCAACACCGGCGCCGGCGAGGAGGTCGTGAATTCCGGACATCGCTCACGTCCTTGTTCGTCGCTTGATCTCGGGCTTGGTCGTGCGAAAGCCGTCGATCACACCGGTGACGGTCGCCATGCAGGCTGCGACGTCAAAATCCTCGCCCCAGCATTTTTGCAGCACAAAGCCCTGGAAGATCGCGACCAGCACGCGCGCGATCGCGTCTGCGCCGAGGTCGCGCTTGATCAGGCCGTCGTGCTGGGCGCGCTCGACCAGGGCCACGATCAGCGCGCGCGGCATGTCGATGCCTTCGACGACGCTGGTGCGGACGCGGCGGTTGCGCAGCGCCTCGGCCCAGCCATGAATGCCGACACGGCGCCGGGCTTCGCCTGCGGGATCAGTGAGCCATTGCGCGTAGACGCGCACCAGTGCGTGCAGTCCTTCGATCGGATCGCCGGAGCCTTGCGCGACCGAGTTGAGCACGGCCTCGCGGCGATGCCGGTCGTCGGCCAGCGCCTCGATCAAATCGTCCTTGCTCTGGAAGTAGAGATAGACCGCGCCGTGGCTCAGGCCCGACCGCTTTACGATGTCGGCCATGCCGGTCTGGTGAAATCCGTCTTCCGAGAAGCAGGCGAGCGCCGCTTCGAGAATCTGCTGACGCCGGTCTTCACGCTTCTTGTCGCTGATCTTGGGCATCCGTCTCGTCCATAAATAACTGACAGATTGATCGTTTTAGGGAATTGCGAGGAGCAGACTGAATAGAGCCGCATATAATAAAAAACGACCAGTCAGTCATTTTTATCGGCAAAGGTCAAGTCCCGGCGGCTGGGCCGATGAAACAGAAGAATGAAGCGATGGGCGGTCGGCCGGCGAAGGCGATGTCTGTCGCTAGAACAGCCGCCCGCCGTTAGGCACCGGCTTGCTCGGCTGCATCAGTACGACCTTGCCGTCAGCATCGGGGAAGCCGAGCGTCAGCACCTCCGAGACGACAGGTCCGATCTGGCGCGGCGGGAAATTGACGACGGCGGCGACCTGCTGTCCGACCAGCGTCTCGAGCGGATGGTTCTCGGTGATCTGCGCCGAGCTCTTGCGCACGCCGATGGCCGGGCCGAAGTCAATCCACAGCCGCCAGGCCGGCTTGCGCGCCTCGGGAAACGGTTTGGCATCGACGATGGTGCCGACGCGGATATCGACCGCGAGGAACGTGTTGAAGTCGATGGTCGGCGAGGCGGATGCGGCGGGATCGTGGGTGACGTGCATGGTGTGTCCGTTCGGAAGATGTCGAAAGCGTCGTTGGCAATATTGTCGCGCGAAGCGGAGTTTCGTACAACGCCACAGCACGTCACGACGCATGCGCGAGGACCGTCTTGCCCAACATCATCTACGGCATCAAGAACTGCGACACCATGAAGAAGGCGCGCGCCTGGCTTGACACCCATGGCGTCACCTACGAGTTCCACGATTACAAGGCTGCCGGCGTCGAGAAGGACAAGCTCAAGCAATGGAGCGACAAGCTCGGCTGGGAGACGCTGCTCAATCGCGCCGGCACCACCTTCAAGAAGTTGCCGGATGCCGACAAGGAAGGCCTGACCGAGAAGAAGGCGCTCGCGCTGATGCTAGCGCAACCATCGATGATCAAGCGGCCGGTGCTCGAAATCGGCGGCAAGCTCCTGGTCGGCTTCAAGCCGGATATCTACGACAAGGAAGTCGGCGCCAAATCGCGCAGGAGCTAATTCAGCTCGATGATCTCGGCGGTGACGCTCGGACCGCTGGGCTGATCGGCGAATTCGACGACGTCAGCGGCCGCGATACGGCCCGGAGCGCGGTGAAACAGATCGCGGTCGATCACCATGCGCAGTTTCGGCCGCGGCAGCGCGTCATTTCCGCGCAGCAGATTCTTGATCTCGAAGCCGCCGTCCTCGCAGAAAGTCTTGAGCGACGCGATGACGTGGCTGACCTTGTCGTCGGTCAGGAAAGGCAGCAGCAGCCGTTCACAGGCAACGATGCGGCCGTAGATGTCGTCGACGTCGGCCACGCTGTAGACCGGAAGCCCGCGCGCGACGCATTCATGATAGACTGGCATCACGTAGGGTGCGAGCCGCGGCCCGACATAGTCCTCCAGCAGAATTCCCTTGCCGGTATGGCCGTAGGCGCGTGAGATCCGCGTGCCCTCGCTCTGAATGGTCAGGCGCGGCGTCGGCGTCGAATTGTCCACCGTGTAGTAGATGAGATCGGACAGCTCTTCCTCGAGTCGCGCGGGCTGATACTCCCAGATCGCCGGCGTAGTCTGCTGGCGCGCATAAAGTCGCAGCCACGTGTTGAGCAGGTCACGCTGCTTGATCGACTTGACGGCGGAGGGAGGGGCGCTGGCGAAATCCAAAACAATAT
Source organism: Bradyrhizobium sp. AZCC 2230 (assembly GCF_036924495.1). Classification (NCBI taxonomy): domain Bacteria; kingdom Pseudomonadati; phylum Pseudomonadota; class Alphaproteobacteria; order Hyphomicrobiales; family Nitrobacteraceae; genus Bradyrhizobium; species Bradyrhizobium sp. AZCC 2230. The sequence continues at coordinate 717,181 of NZ_JAZHRS010000001.1, forward strand.
TCCCGGCGGATGAAACCCGCACATGATCGCCGTAGCGGTAAAATTTTTGATGAAGGCTGGCGCGCGGGACCAAAGACCGTTAACGACGGCTTGATGACCGGTGTCTTGCGAACCGGGAGGCCGGCAGGCGACATCACAAAACCTCCAACTAAGGGAGCATAAGACTCCCGGCCGGAGGCCTGATCTGCTCAGCTTTCCGCCTTGCCTAACCCCCGTCACCTCCGGCATATTCCGCGCCCGGAGGCGGCGTTCCGGGAAGGCTCCAAGGCCTCCGGAAAGCCGAAGCAACAAGACAGCCACGCGTATTGCGCGGGCAGGGGGAAATCTGTTTGGCCGATGAGTTCATTCTCGAAACGGAAGGCTTGACCAAGGAGTTCGCGGGCTTCTTCGCCGTCCGCGACGTTGCGCTCAAGGTCCGCCGTGGGAGTATTCACGCGTTGATCGGTCCGAACGGGGCCGGCAAGACGACGTGCTTCAATCTTCTGACCAAGTTCCTCAAACCGTCTGCCGGAAAAATCCTGTACAAGGGACAGGACATCACCGCGATGGCGCCGGCCGATGTCGCGCGCCTGGGGCTGGTGCGTTCGTTCCAGATATCGGCGGTATTTCCGCACATGACCGCGCTGGAGAATGTCCGTGTCGCGCTTCAGCGCCAGCACGGCAGCTCCTTTGATTTCTGGCGCTCCAAGTCGGTGCTGAATCAGTTCAACGACCGCGCGCGTGAATTGTTGAACGATGTGGGTCTCAGCGAGTTCGCCAACACGCCTGCGGTCGAGATGGCCTATGGACGCAAGCGCGCGCTCGAGATCGCAACCACGCTCGCGCTCGATCCGGAGATGATGCTGCTGGACGAGCCGATGGCCGGCATGGGCCACGAAGACATCGACAAGATCGCGGCGCTGATCAAGCGCATCTCGGCGAAATACACCATTCTGATGGTCGAGCATAACCTGAGCGTCGTGGCCAATCTCTCCGACATCATCACCGTGCTGACGCGCGGGCAGGTGCTTGCGCAGGGCCACTACAGCGAACTCACCAAGGACGAGCGCGTCAAGGAAGCCTATCTGGGAGCCGGTCATGCCTGAGACTGCAATGGCCGACGCTCCGGCGAAGGCCGCAACCGGCGGCAATGTGCTCCAGGTCCGCAACCTCGAAGCCTGGTACGGCGAGTCCCACATCCTGCACGGGATCAATTTCGACGTGAACGCGGGCGAGGTCGTCACGCTGCTCGGCCGCAACGGCGCCGGAAAGACGACCACGCTGAAGTCGATCATGGGCATCATCGGCAAGCGTGCCGGCTCGATCAAGTTCAACAATCAGGACATCATCCGCGCGACCTCCGACAAGATCGCGCGCATGGGCATCGCGTTCTGTCCGGAGGAGCGGGGAATTTTCTCGAGCCTCGATGTGCGGGAGAATTTGTTGCTGCCGCCGGTGGTGCGCCCCGGCGGACTGCCGCTCGAACAGATCTTCGATCTGTTTCCGAACCTGAAGGAGCGGCTCAACAGCCAGGGCACCAAGCTGTCCGGCGGCGAGCAGCAGATGCTCGCGATCGCGCGTATCCTGCGCACCGGCGCCAGCTTCCTGATGCTGGACGAGCCGACCGAAGGTCTCGCGCCTGTCATCATTCAGCAGATCGGTCACACCATTGCGCGGCTGAAGAAGGAAGGTTTCACGATCCTTCTGGTCGAGCAGAACTTCCGGTTCGCCTCCACCGTTGCCGACCGCTATTACGTCGTCGAGCACGGCAAGATCATTGACGGATTTTCCAATGCGGAGCTTGCCGCCAACATGGACAAGCTCCACACCTATCTCGGCGTCTAGTACGACCAAAGGTCGGACGGTCACGGGAAGATTCACGAGGGAAGTAGCATGAAAAAGTCGATTGCATCGTTGTTGCTCGGCACGGCGTTGGCCGTTACCACCGCTGGCGCGGCCTTCGCGCAGGACAAGACGGTCAAGATCGGCGCGTTGTCCGATCAGTCCGGTCTCTATGCCGACCTCGGCGGGCCCGGCTCGACGCTCGCAGCCCAGATGGCGGTGGAAGATTCCGGCCTCGCGGCGAAGGGCTGGAAGATCGACATCATCTCGGGCGATCACCAGAACAAGCCGGACATCGGCACCGCGATTGCGCGGCAGTGGTTCGATGTCGACAAGGTCGACATCATCGTCGACGTGCCGAATTCCGGCGTGGCGCTCGCCGTCAACAACGTCGTGAAGGAAAAGAACGGCGTCTACATCAATTCGGGTGCGGCGACCTCTGACCTCACCAACGCGCAGTGCTCGCCCAACACCGTGCACTGGACTTACGACACCTACATGCTGGCCCACACCACGGGCCAGGCGCTGGTGAAGGCCGGCGGCGACACCTGGTTCTTCCTGACCGCGGACTACGCCTTCGGTGCGGCGCTGGAGCGCGACACCACTGCCGTCATCGCCGCCAACGGCGGCAAGGTCGTCGGCGGCGTCAAGCATCCGCTCAATACGCCGGACTTCTCGTCCTTCCTGCTCCAGGCGCAGGCCTCCAAGGCCAAGATCATCGGCCTTGCCAATGCCGGCGGCGATACCACCAATACGATCAAGCAGGCCGCCGAATTCGGCATCGTCAAGGGCGGCCAGAAGCTCGCGGCGCTGCTCTTGTTCCTCACCGACGTCAAGGCGATCGGTCTGGAAACCGCGCAGGGCCTGAACTTCACCGAGACCTTCTACTGGGACATGAACGACCAGACCCGGGCTTTCTCCAAGCGGTTCTCGGAGAAGATGAAGAACGGTGCGATGCCGACCATGGTGCAGGCGGGTGTCTATGCGGGCGTGCGCCACTATCTCAAGGCGCTGGACGCGCTCGGCGGCAATCCGCATGACGGCGTCAAGGTCGTCGAGAAGATGAAGTCGATGCCGACGGAAGACGAACTGTTCGGCAAGGGTGAGATCCAGCCCAACGGCCGCACCATCCACAACGCCTATCTGTTCGAGGTGAAGAAGCCCTCCGAGTCCAAGGGACCGTGGGACTTCTACAAGCTCGTCGGCACGGTGCCGGGCGACCAGGCCTTCACGCCGCTCTCCGAGAGCAAGTGCGCGCTGCTTAAGAAGTAAGACCAACAGCCCGCCGGCGGTGAGCCGGCGGGCGCTACTTTGGGAACGCCGAAGGGACTGGGTGCTGGATCGATGCAGGCTCTCTACGCACAGCTACTGGTGGGACTGATCAACGGCTCGTTCTACGCGCTGCTCAGTCTCGGGCTCGCCGTCATCTTCGGCATGCTCAACATCATCAATTTCGCCCATGGCGCGCTCTACATGATGGGCGCCTTCGTCGCGTATTTCCTGCTGAACCTCGGCGGCATCAGTTACTGGTGGGCGCTGCTGCTGGCGCCGATCATCGTCGGCATCTTCGGCATGATCCTGGAGCGGACCATGCTGAAATTCCTGACCGGGCTCGACCATCTCTACGGCCTGCTGCTGACCTTCGGCATCGCGCTGATCGTGCAGGGCGTGTTCCAGAACTATTTCGGCTCGTCGGGCCTGCCTTACTCCATCCCGGACCAGCTCAAGGGCGGGGTGAATCTCGGCTTCATGTTCTTACCCGTCTATCGCGCCTGGGTCGTCATCTTCTCGCTGGTGGTGTGCATCGCCACTTGGTTCCTGATCGAGAAGACGCGGCTTGGTGCTTATCTGCGCGCCGCCACTGAAAATCCAACGCTGGTGCGTGCCTTCGGCATCAACGTGCCGCGCATGATCACGCTGACCTATGGTCTCGGCGTCGGCCTGGCCGCGCTCGCTGGCGTGCTCTCGGCGCCGATCAACCAGGTCCGGCCGCTGATGGGCGCCGACCTCATCATCGTGGTGTTCGCGGTGGTGGTGATCGGCGGCATGGGATCGATCATGGGCTCCATCATCACCGGCTTCGCGCTCGGTGTGATCGAGGGCCTGACCAAATATTTCTACCCCGAGGCCTCCAACACCGTCGTGTTCGTGCTGATGGTGCTGGTGCTCTTGGTGAAGCCAACGGGATTGACGGGAAGGGCAGCCTGATATGACAGCCTTGACGGACGACACGCTGCCGATGACCCCGCGCGCGATGCGTGACGAGATGATCGTCTTCGTGGTGATGGCGCTGCTGCTGGCCTCGGTGCCGTTCAGCGGCATCTACCCGTTCTTCGTGATGCAGGCGCTCTGCTTCGCTCTGCTCGCCTGCGCCTTCAATCTTCTGATCGGCTATGGCGGCCTGTTGTCGTTCGGCCATGCGATGTTCATGGGCACCGCCGGCTACTGCAGCGCGCACGCGCTGAAAGTGTGGGCGCTGCCGCCTGAACTCGGCATCCTTGTCGGCATCGCCGCGGCGTTCGGGCTGTCGCTCATCACCGGCTACATCTCGATCCGCCGCCAGGGCATCTATTTCTCGATGATTACGCTGGCGCTGTCGCAGCTGCTGTACTTCATCTATCTGCAGGCACCGTTCACCCATGGTGAGGACGGCATCCAGGGCATTCCGCAAGGGCGCATGTTCGGCGTGTTCGATCTGTCCAAGCCGACCGTGCTCTATTACGTCGTGCTGGTCGGCTTCCTCGCGGGCTTCCTGCTGATCTATCGCATCATCAACTCGCCGTTCGGCGAGGTTTTGAAGTCGATCCGCGAGAACGAGCCGCGCGCCATCTCGCTCGGCTACCGGACGGACCAGTACAAGTTCCTCGCGTTTGTCCTGTCGGGGACGCTGGCAGGCTTTGCCGGCGCGCTGAAAGTGTTCGTGGCGCAGAACGCCTCGCTCACCGACGTGCACTGGTCGATGTCGGGCGAAGTCGTGCTGATGACGCTGGTCGGCGGTCTTGGCACCATTTTTGGTCCCGTGGTCGGCGCCTTCGCGATCATCGCCATGCAGCAATATCTCGCTGGCTTCGGCCAGTGGGTGACGGTGATCCAGGGCTCGATCTTCGTGATCTGCGTACTCACCTTCCGCCGTGGCGTCGTTGGTGAAGTTGCTCATTACTTCCGGAGATCGCTCTAAATCATTGATATCGCACCAATTCTATGGGTGCGCGAAAGCGGTGGATGATCCGGCTCCGCGGGCGCGAGATAACACGCGCGCGGGGCGAAAATGGTCTATGACGGTTTTGTGACGGCCGGTTCGGGCCGGGCCATGTCCAACCGGTAGACTATCCCCATGATGCGTTGGTTTCGCGCTTTCCTGCCCAAGGAAGAACGGTTCTTCGACCTGTTCGACCGCCACGCCCAGACTGTGATCCAGGGCGCGATCGCGCTCCAGGGCGTGCTGAAGGGCGGCGAGGAGACGCCGGTTTATTGCCAGCGCGTCAACCAGTTCGAGAACGATGCCGACAACATCACCCGTGAGGTGCTGACGGCGGTGCGGCGCACCTTCATCACACCGTTCGACCGCGGCGACATCAAGAACCTCATCACCTCGATGGACGATGCCATCGACCAGATGCAGCAGACGGCCAAAGCCGTGATGCTGTTCGAGGTCCGCACCTTCGAGCCGCCGATGCGCGAGATCGGTGCGCTGCTGATCGAATGCGCCAATCTGGTCGGACGTGCGCTGCCGCTGATGCAGTCGATCGGACCCAACGTCGCGATGCTGACCGCGATCACCGAAGAGCTCACCAAGCTCGAAGGCCGCGTCGACGACCTCCATGACATCGGGCTGAAGGAGTTGTTCCTCAAGCACCGCGACGGCAGTGCGATGGACTTCATCGTCGGCGTCGAAATCTACGACCATCTCGAGAAGGTGGCCGATCGCTTCGACGACGTCGCGAACGAGATCAACAGCATCGTTATTGAACAGGTTTAGGGCAGGGAACGCGCCGTGGATGCTGCGTTGGGTCTTCCCGTCCTGGTCGGATTGATTGCCGTCGCGCTGCTGTTCGACTTCCTGAACGGCTTGCACGACGCTGCCAATTCGATCGCGACCATCGTCTCGACCCGGGTGCTGCGGCCGCAATTCGCGGTGATCTGGGCTGCGTTCTTCAATTTCGTCGCCTTCATGGTGTTCGGTCTGCACGTTGCCCAGACCATCGGCACCGGCATCATCGATCCCGCGATCGTCGACGCCCAGGTGATCTTCGCAGCACTTGTCGGCGCCATCGTCTGGAATCTCGTGACCTGGGGGCTCGGCATTCCGTCCTCGTCATCGCATGCGCTGATCGGCGGCCTCGTCGGCGGCGGCATGGCCAAGGCCGGACTATCGGCGGCGGTCTGGAGCGGACTGACCAAGGCGGTACTGGCGATTGTGCTGTCGCCGCTGGTCGGCTTCCTGCTTGCAATGATGCTGGTCGCGATCGTGTCCTGGCTCTCGGTGCGGTCGACGCCGTTCGCGGTCGACCGCGCGTTCCGCATCCTGCAGTTTGCCTCCGCGTCGCTCTATTCGCTCGGCCACGGCGGCAATGACGCGCAGAAGACGATGGGCATCATCGCCGTGCTGCTCTATTCGCAGGGTCATCTCGGTGGCGAGTTCACCGTGCCGTTCTGGGTGGTGCTGTCCTGCCAGGCTGCGATGGCGCTGGGCACGCTGATGGGCGGTTGGCGCATCGTCCGCACCATGGGCCTGCGCATCACCAAGCTGACGCCGATGCAGGGCTTTTGCGCCGAGACCGGAGGTGCTGCGACCCTGTTCATAGCCACCTTCCTCGGCGTTCCCGTCTCGACCACCCACACCATCACTGGCGCGATCGTCGGCGTCGGTGCCGCCCGCCGCGTTTCGGCGGTGCGCTGGAACGTGGCGAGCTCGATCGTCTATGCCTGGGTGATCACGATCCCGGCCTCGGCCATCGTCGCGGCGCTGAGCTGGTGGGCGGTCCAGATCTTCAAGTAACGAGCTTCAGCCCGACGATGCCGGCCACGATCAGGCCGATGCTGGCGAGGCGGAGTGCGGTGGCGGGTTCGCCGAACAGGATGATCCCGAGTGCCGCGGTGCCCACCGCACCGATGCCGGTCCACACCGCGTAGGCGGTTCCAATCGGGAGCGATTTGAGGGCAAGGCCGAGCAGGATGACGCTGCCAGCCATGGCCGCAAGCGTCAAAACGGACGGAACGAGCTTCGAAAAGCCTTCGGTGTATTTCAGGCCGATTGCCCAGCCGACTTCCAGCAGACCGGCGACGAACAGGATGCTCCAGGCCATGACGCCCCTCCATTCAAGGCAAGGTCGTCCCCGCAGGCTGATATGCTGATGAGCAGGAAGGTCGTCCTTCCGCAAAGATCTGTCTGATCCAAAGCGATATGGGGCTGGCCGAAGGGCTCCGCAATCACCACATGAGGCTTGATCAGGCCCATTTTCCCTGCCAAACGCTCCCCCCATGTCCGACATCGCCACTACAGCCGAATCGCCGGCCCGTTCCCCGCTTGCCGCTGAAGTGGCGCGGCGGCGCACCTTTGCGATCATCTCGCACCCGGACGCCGGCAAGACCACGCTGACCGAAAAGTTGCTGCTGTTCGGCGGCGCCATCAATCTGGCCGGCCAGGTCAAGGCCAAGGGCGAACGGCGCAACACCCGCTCGGACTGGATGAAGATCGAGCGCGAGCGCGGCATCTCGGTCGTGACCTCGGTCATGACCTTCGAGTTCGAGGGCCTCGTCTTCAACCTCCTGGACACGCCGGGCCACGAAGACTTTTCGGAAGACACCTATCGGACGCTCACGGCGGTCGATTCCGCCGTGATGGTGATAGACGCCGCCAAGGGCATCGAGGCGCGGACCCGAAAGCTGTTCGAGGTGTGTCGCCTGCGCGACATCCCGATCATCACCTTTATCAATAAAATGGATCGCGAGAGTCGCGACGTGTTCGAGCTGCTCGACGAGATCGAGAAGACGCTGGCGCTCGACACCACGCCGATGACCTGGCCGGTCGGCCGCGGCCGCGACTTCCTCGGCACCTATGACGTCGCCAATGGCGGCGTGCGTCTGCTCGAAGGCGGCGGTGCCAAGACGGGCGCGGCGCAGCAGATCGAGATCGCTGAGCTCACCAAGCTCAATGCGAACCTCGACGTCTCCGCGGTGAAGGACGAACTCGAGCTCGTGACTGAAGCCTCAAAGCCATTCGAGCTCGACGCGTTTCGCGAGGGCCATCTGACGCCGGTCTATTTCGGCAGCGCGCTGCGCAATTTCGGCGTCGGCGATCTCTTGGAAGGCCTCGGCAAGTTCGCGCCCGAACCGCGGGCCCAGGACAGCGACCAGCGCAAGGTCGAAGCGACCGATCCGCGCATGAGCGCCTTCGTGTTCAAGATCCAGGCCAATATGGATCCGAACCATCGCGACCGTATCGCGTTTGCGCGTCTCTGCTCCGGCAAGCTTAGCCGCGGCATGAAGGCGAAGCTGGTGCGCACCGGCAAGAGCATGCCGCTGTCGAGCCCGCAATTCTTCTTCGCCCAGGACCGCTCTGTTGCGGACGAGGCCTTTGCCGGCGATGTCGTCGGCATTCCCAATCACGGCACGCTGCGCATCGGCGATACCTTGACCGAGGGCGAGGATTTCAACTTCGTTGGCGTGCCGAGCTTCGCGCCTGAAATCGTCCGCCGGGTCCGTCTCACCGACGCGATGAAGGCGAAGAAGCTGAAGGAAGCGCTTCAGCAGATGTCGGAAGAGGGCGTCGTGCAGGTGTTTCGTCCGCGCGACGGCGCACCGGCGCTGGTCGGCGTGGTCGGTGCGCTGCAGCTCGATGTGCTCAAGGCGCGGCTCGATGCGGAATATTCGCTGCCGGTCGAGTTCGAGGTCAGCGAGTTCCAGCTGGCGCGCTGGGTCTCCTCGGAGGACCGCAAGAAGCTCGATACCTTCCTCGCCGCCAACACCTCGAGCATCGCCGACGACGTTGACGGCGATCCCGTTTACCTCGCGAGGAACGAATTCTATCTCGGCTATACCAGGGAACGCGCCGAAGGGATCGAGTTCACCAACGTCAAGGACGTCAAGAAGAAGGGGTAGGGCGGGGCCACAGCTGCTTGAGCGCGAGCATGTGAACGCCCGCGGGCTTGACGGAATCTCTGGCGGTGCCACGTTCTGCTGATGTGGCGCGGCATCCTTGTTCTGATCCTGCTAGCGATATCAATGGTCGCCGCTGACGCGCAGCGTCGGCAGATCAATCCGATCCCGTTTTCGCACGAGCCGTGCAGCGTGCTCGACGGCCGGCCCTGCACGCCGTCCTTTTGCAGCGTGCTCGAGCACGGCCCCTGCATTCCCGAGATGGACTATCCCTACGGGGAGAACCTCCAGCTCACGATCGAGAGCGTCCCGTCAGACGCCGACCGCGCCAAATACCAGAAGCCGGATCACGATCTCGATACGATCGGCGACCTCTTCGCCGAGCTGCGCACCTGCTGGTCGCCGCCGTCGGACAATGCGCGAACCGGGATGCAGATGTCGGTGCGCTTCAGCTTCAACAAGACCGGCGGCCTGATCGGTCCGCCGCGCCTGACATATGCGACCGCAGGCGTCCCGGCCGATACACGGACGACCTATCTGATCGCGATCAATTCCTCACTGAATGCCTGCCTCCCGCTGAAATTCACCAACGGCCTTGGCGGTGCCCTGGCCGGGCGTCCGATCGCGATCCGCTACGTCGATAACCGCGAGACTGGCAGGTAGCGCATCAGTTGCGACCGGCGGCCAATCGATGATACGCCATAGGCGGGGGCGCTGGTTGAGGGGAGGATGTCGTGGGTCTGCTGGTCATGATCCTGGGGCTGGTGCTGTTTTTCGCCGCCCATGTTTTCACAACGAAACGAGACGCACGCGCGCAGGCGATCGCGCGGCTAGGCGAGGGGACCTACAAGATCCTCTATTCGGTTGTCTCGCTCGCGGGGCTGGCGCTGATCGTCTGGGGCTTTAGCCATTATCGCACGACCGGCTGGATCGAGGTCTGGTATCCGCCGAAGGCGATGAAGCACATCACGGTGGCGCTGATGCTGCCTGCCGTCATCCTGGTGGTCGCGTCATATTTGCGCGGGCGCATCTATGCGACGCTGAAGCATCCGATGCTCGCCGGCATCAAGCTGTGGGCGGCGGCGCATCTGCTCGCCAATGGCGATCTCGGCTCCATCATCCTGTTCGGCTCGTTTCTGGGCTGGGCGGTTTATGACCGCATTTCGCTCAAGCATCGCACCGATAGCGGCGGCCCGCCGATTCCCGTGGGTGGCGTCACCAACGATCTGATTGCGGTTGCGGTCGGCATCGTCGCCTATCTGGCGCTGGCGTTTGCATTCCATCCTGTCGTGATCGGTGTTCCCGTGATGGGTGGCTAGCCGATCAGCGCAAGACGGCACCCGCGTGCGCATGCGCGGAAGGTGACAAAAGCAACAAGCCGAGGACCCTCCGATGGACTGGTCGCAATCTCAGATTCCGCCGATGCGTTTCGAGGCGCGTTTTGGCGATCGGGTGGTCCCGGCCTTCACCGATCGGCCCTCGAGCTTGTGGGCGATGATCGCGGAGGCCGCCGCGCGCAACGGCGACGGCGAAGCGCTGATCTGCGGCAATGTCCGGCTGAGCTGGCGGCAGGCGATGGATCAGGCGGCGCGGATTGCATCGGGCTTTCGCAAGCTGGGGCTGCGACGCGGTGACCGCGTTGCCATCCTGCTCGGCAACCGCATCGAATTTCCGCTGCTGCTGTTTGCCGCCGCGCATGAGGGGCTGGTCACCGTGCTGCTCAGCACGCGCCAGCAGAAGCCGGAGATCGCCTATGTTCTCACCGATTGCGGCGCCAGGATACTGATCCACGAAGCGGCGCTCGCCGAGCGGTTACCCGATGCGCGGGATGTTCCCGACGTGGTTCATCGCATCGCAACCGATGATGACGCGCAGCTGTCACGTTTCGCCGTACTTGCCGACAACCCAACAGCCCTGACGCCCGTCGAAGTCAGCGAGGAGGATACCGCTATGATCCTCTACACCTCGGGCACAACAGGCAAACCGAAGGGCGCGATGCTCGCCCATTGCAACATCGTGCATTCCTCGATGGTGTTTGTGTCTTGCCTGCAATTGACGGCAGCCGACCGCTCGATCGCAGCCGTGCCGCTCGGCCACGTCACCGGCGTCGTCGCCAACATCACGACGATGATCCGCAGCAGTGGTGCGCTGATCATCATGCCGGAGTTCAAGGCCGCGGAATATCTCAAGCTCGCCACGCGCGAGCGCGTCACCTACACGGTGATGGTGCCGGCGATGTACAATCTCTGTCTGCTGCAGCCGGATTTCGACAGCTATGATCTCTCGAGCTGGCGCATCGGTGGCTTCGGTGGCGCGCCGATGCCGGTCGCGACCATCGAGAAGCTCAAGGCGACAATTCCGGGCCTGAAGCTTGCGAACTGCTACGGCTCGACCGAGACGACGTCGCCGTCCACCATCATGCCGGGCGAGCTGACGGCGAGCCATATCGACAGCGTCGGTCTGCCGTGTCCCGGTGCGCGGATCATCGCGATGGGGGCGGACGGGCGCGAGCTGCCGCATGGCGAGATCGGCGAACTCTGGATTCAGGGCGCCTCCGTCATCAAGGGTTACTGGAACAACCCGAAGGCCACCGCCGAAAGTTTCACCAGCGGATTCTGGCACTCCGGCGATCTCGGCTCGGTCGATGCGCAAGGGTTCGTCCGCGTGTTCGACCGGCAGAAGGATATGATCAATCGCGGCGGCCTGAAGATCTATTCGGCCGAGGTCGAGTCCGTGCTGGCCGGCCACCCCGCCGTGGTCGAGAGCGCGATCATCGCCAAGCCATGTCCGGTGCTGGGCGAGCGCGTCCACGCCGTGGTGGTCACGCGCATGCAGGCCGGGAGTGACGACTTACGGGCCTGGTGCGCCGAACGTTTGTCCGATTACAAGGTGCCGGAGACGATGACGATCACGGCCGAGCCCCTCCCGCGCAACGCCAATGGCAAGGTGCTGAAGCGGCAGTTGCGGGAGCTCTGGTAGGGACCTGAGCGGGGCGCGCCTCGCCCCCGGGCTATCCCGGGCCGCGCGTTAACGCCTTGATCGGGCTTGCTTTGCCTTGCCTCCGCCATATCGATAGGTTATCGCCGCCGCACGTGGGGACGGGCTTTAGACGCGCACGATCTGGCGCGCGCTCCCGGCCGGGCATGGGATTGGCATAAGTGTCTGAATTATTTGACGAAGTCGACGAGGAAGTACGTCGCGAACAGTTCAAGAAGCTGTGGGACAAATATTCGCTCTACTTCATCGCCCTGATGGTGCTGATCGTGGCGGCCGTGGGCGGCTGGCGCGGCTACCAGTACCTGGAGGCCAAGAAGGCCGCCGAGGCCGGTGCGACCTTCGAGAAGGCCGTTGAGCTGTCGGAGCAGGGCAAGCACGCGGAGGCCGAGACGGCCTTTGCCGATCTCGCTGGCAAGGCTCCATCTGGCTACCGCACCCTGGCGCGGCTCCGTGCCGCGGCCGAGGCATCGGCCCGCGATCCCAAGGCGGCGGCCAAGATGTATGACGACATCGCCGCTGACAGCGGTGTCGGCAGCGAATGGCGGGATCTTGCCAAGATTCGCGCCGCCGGCCTGCTGGTGGACAGCGTGAGCTACGCCGATATCCGGCAGCGGCTGGAAACCTCTGCCGAGCCCAAATCGACCTTCCGCCACAGCGCCCGCGAAATGCTGGCGCTGTCGGCCTGGCGCAACAACGACATGACCGCGGCCCGCAAATGGGTCGATGCGATCGCCGAGGACGGCGAAACGCCGCCGGGCCTGCGCTCGCGCGCCGAAGCGCTTCAGGCCCTGCTGCCGCCCGTCGCCAAAAGCTGACGGCCAAGTAAGCTAAGCCAAGTAAGCTAAGCCAAGTGAGCTGAGACACGAGATACTGATATGCGCCGCACGCCCCGCTTGATCGCTGCCGCCGCCGTCCTGATCGCCTTCACGGGCGTCCTGGGCGGCTGCTCCAGCTTCGATCCGAGCGATCTCCTCGACTTCCTCGACACCAAGAAGAAGCTGCCGGGCGATCGCAAGCCGGTGTTCCCCGAGGGCGTGCCGGGCCTGGAGCAGGGCGTGCCGAAGGACATGTACAAGGGCGCACAGCAGCAGCAGGATCCGAACGGACCTGCCGTCGCGGCATTGCCGGCCGAGCCGCCGCCCGCTGAGCCGACGAAACCGTCGAAATCCGCCAAGGGGAAGAAGACCAGGCAGCCGACCGCAGCCGCACCGGCTGAAGCGCCGGCCGGTGAGGTCGACGGCGAGGCCCAGCCCGAGGCGGCGCCGGCACAGGCCGCTCCGCCGCCCAAGCAGAAGATCGTGCGCAAGCGCACCACCGCGCCTCCGCCGGATCAACCCGCACAGCAGCCGGCGCAATCGGCGCAGACCACCCAGCAACAGCAGACGCAGGGGGCCTTCCCCGCGCCGATGCCCAGCGGCAGTTTCTCGCGCTGATATTTTTCACCGATTTGACAGGCGCTACCTCGACGGCGCACGAATGACCAATGTCCTTTACGATCGCCATCATCGGCCGACCCAATGTCGGCAAGTCGACGCTGTTCAACCGCCTGGTGGGACAGAAGCTCGCGCTTGTCGATGATCTGCCCGGCGTCACCCGCGACCGCCGCGAAGGCGAGGCCAGGCTCGGCGATCTCGAATTCACCATCATCGACACGGCCGGCCTCGACGAAGGCGCCAAGGGTTCGCTGACGGCGCGGATGCAGGAGCAGACCGAGGCGGCGATCGCGCAGGCCGATGCACTGTTCTTCGTGATCGATGCCCGCATCGGCCTTACGCCCACTGACCGCGCCTTCGCCGATTTCGCCCGCAAGGCCAACAAGCCGGTGCTGCTGGTCGCCAACAAGAGCGAAGGCAAGCATGGCGATGCCGGCGCGATGGAATCCTTCGCGCTCGGCCTCGGCGATCCCATCCAGGTCTCGGCCGAGCATGGCGAGGGCATGGGCGAGCTGTACGACGAGCTCGCCAAGCTGATGCCGGCGCCTGTCGACGAAGATGAGGCCGAGGACGACGAGCCGCTCTCCGAGGAGGAGGCCGCGACGCGCCCGATCCGGGTTGCCATCGTCGGCCGTCCCAATGCCGGCAAGTCGACCATGATCAACCATCTGCTCGGCGAAGAGCGCCTGCTGACGAGCCCGGAAGCCGGCACCACGCGCGATTCGATCGCGGTCGAGATCAACTGGAAGGGCCGCGAATTTCGCGTGTTCGACACTGCCGGCCTGCGCCGCCGTTCGCGCATCGAGGAGAAGCTGGAAAAGCTCTCGGTTGCGGACGCGCTACGCGCGGTGCGCTTTGCCGAAGTCGTCGTGATGATGATGGATGCGCAGAACCGTTTCGAGGAGCAGGATCTGCGGATCGCCGATCTGATCGAGCGCGAGGGACGCGCCGTCGTGCTCGCGGTCAACAAATGGGACCTGATGGAGACCAAGGGCGGCGGCGCGATCTCGACGTTGCGCCGCGACGCCGACCATTGGCTGCCGCAGGTCAAGGGCGTGCCGATCGTCGCCGTCTCCGGCCTGATGGGCGAAGGCATCGATCGCCTGATGCAGGCGATCCAGGACGCTTACGCGCTCTGGAACAAGCGCGTCTCGACTGCGGCATTGAATCGCTGGTTCGAGGAGGCGGTCCAGGCCAATCCGCCGCCTGCGGTGTCCGGCCGCCGGCTGAAGCTGAACTACATCACGCAGACCAAGGCGCGCCCGCCGAGCTTCGTGCTGTTCTGCTCGCGCGCGGACGCCGTGCCGCAGTCTTACCTGCGCTACCTCATCAACTCGATGCGTGAGGCCTTCGACCTGCCTGGTACGCCAGTGCGCATCACCCTGCGCGAGAAGGCCAATCCCTTCGCGCACAAGCGCAAGCGGCCATCGTGACCGGAGAGGCCGGCGAGGCGATAGCGCAAGGCGCTGCGCCTGTCCGGCGCGGTGCGGTCGCCTTCATCTTCGTTACCATCCTGCTCGACATGCTCGCGCTCGGCGTGATCATGCCGATCCTGCCCAAGCTGATCGAAAGCTTCGTCGGCAACGACACCGCGCATGCAGCCCGCATCTTCGGCCTGTTCGGCACGGCCTGGGCGCTGATGCAATTCGTATTCTCGCCGCTGCTCGGCGCGCTGTCGGACCGCTTCGGGCGCCGGCCGGTGGTGCTGCTGTCGAATTTCGGGCTCGCCGCCGACTACGTGCTGATGGCGCTCGCGCCATCGCTGAATTGGCTGTTCGTCGGCCGCGTGATTTCCGGCATCACCTCGGCCAGCATCTCGACCGCGTTCGCCTATATCGCCGACATCACGCCGCCGGAGCGGCGCGCGGCGGTGTTCGGCAAAATTGGTGCGGCGTTCGGCGCCGGCTTCATCCTCGGCCCGGCGCTGGGCGGCCTGCTCGGCGATATCGATCCGCGGCTACCGTTCTGGGCGTCGGCGGGTTTGAGCTTTGCCAATGCGCTCTACGGCCTGTTGATCCTGCCGGAATCACTGGCGCGGGAGAAGCGCGCGCCGTTCCGCTGGGCCAGCGCCAATCCGGTCGGGGCCGTGCATCTGCTGCGCTCCAATGCGGGACTGATGGCGTTGTCGGTCGTCAATTTCATCGCCCAGGTCGCGCATGTCGTGCTGCCGTCGACCTTCGTGCTCTATGCGACCTATCGCTATGGCTGGGATTCCAAGACCGTCGGACTGACGCTCGCGATGGTCGGCGGCTGCGCCATGGTAGTGCAGGGCCTCGCCATCGCTCCGATCGTACGCATGCTCGGCGAACGCGGCACGCTGCTGCTCGGATTGTGCTGCGGGGCCGTCGGCTTTGCGATCTTCGGCAGCGCGCCGACCGGACTGCTGTTCTGGCTCGGCATTCCCGTGATGTCGCTGTGGGGAATCGCGGGTGCCGCGCTTCAGGCGCTGATGACGCGGCTGGTCGCGCCCGATCAACAGGGCCAGCTGCAGGGGGCGACCTCGAGCGTGCAGAGCGTGGCGCAGCTCGTCGGCCCGTTCCTGTTCACGCTGACGTTCTCATATTTCATCGGCGGCAGCGCGCCGCTGCATCTGCCCGGCGCGCCATTCTTGCTGGCCGCAGCGTTGATGGTGCTGTGCGTGGCCATCGCGGTGCGGACGTTGGCGAGTACGAAGACAGTCTCGTAGGGTGGGCAAAGGCGCACTTGCGCCGTGCCCACCATCTCTCCATGACTTCAAGAAGTGGTGGGCACGCTTCGCTTTGCCCACCCTACGGCAGCATCAATGCCGTGCGAGATCCTCAGGTGCGCAATTGCGCACCATAGTTCGATGCTTCGCATCGCCCCGGGATGACCGCTACGCGGTCACTTCTTCACCAACGGACACTCGCTGTCCTTGAGCGGCTTGGCCGCGTCTTCCGCCGGGATGGTCGCGACCAGCTTGTAATAGTCCCACGCGCCTTTCGACTCTTCGGGCTTCTTCACCTCGAACAGATAGGCCGGGATGATGCGCCGGCCGTCCTCGCGCAGCGGGCCCTTGCCGAACAGCGGATCGTCGGTCGGGATTTCCTTCATCTTGGCGACGACCTTGGCGCCATCATGCGGATTGCCGCCGAGCGCTTCGAGCGCCTTCAGATAATGCAACACGGCCGCATAATTGCCGGCCTGGGTCATCGATGGCATCGCCTTGTTGGTTGCCTTCTCCTGGAAGCGCTTCGACCAGGCACGCGTGTTGTCGTTCAGGTCCCAGTAAAAGGATTCGGTGAAGGTCAGGCCGTGGGCGGTCTTAAGGCCCAGCGAATGCACGTCATTGATGAACAGCAGCAGCGCCGCGAGCTTCTGGCCGCCCTCGACGATGCCGAACTCGGCCGCCTGCTTGATCGAGTTGGTGGTGTCGCCGCCGGCATTCGCGAGTCCGACGATCTTGGCCTTCGAGTTCTGCGCCTGGAGCAGGAAGGACGAGAAGTCCGACGTATTGAGCGGATGCTTGACGCCGCCCAGCACCTTGCCGCCGTTCGCGGTGACGACCGCGCTGGTGTCACGTTCGAGCGCAGCACCGAAGGCGTAGTCGGCGGTCAGGAAGAACCAGGTGTCGCCGCCCGCCTTGGTCAGCGCCTTGCCGGTGCCGGTGGCCAGCATGTAGGTGTCGTAGCTGTAGGAGATGGTGTTGGCGTTGCAGGCCTTGCCGGTGAGGTCGGCGCTGGCGCCGCCATTGTTGAGCAGGACGGCGTTCTTTTCCTTGACGAGGTTGCTGACGGCCAGCGCCACGCCGGAGTTCGGCGTATCGGCGATCGCGTCGACCTTCTGGGTGTCGATCCATTGGCGCGCGATGTTGACGCCGACATCAGGCTTGTTCTGGTGATCGCCGCTGAGAACCTCGATCTTCCAGCCCTTCGCCAGCAGGCCGGAATCCTCGACCGCCATCTTGACTGCCATCACCGCGTTGGGGCCGCCGATATCGGCGTAAAGGCTCGACATGTCGTTGAGCACGCCGATCGTGGCAGTCTTGTCCTGTCCTTTTTCCTGGGCATAGGCGGATGTGGCAAAACCGAAAGCGGCGCAGGCAAGAAGGGCCGCAGAGCGGCGCGCGAACGTCGTCGTCATAAAGGGTTTCCTCCATTGTCAAATATGCGGACGGCTCTCTTGCGGAGCCTTGTTCCGCCGGACTCCGTAGCCGGTCCCAGGGGCGGCGGCAATGCGCCTAAAGCCGGATGACGCTGCGTCGTAGCGTCATCCGTCGGTTAACTTTTGGGCAAAATGCGTTGAGGCGCTATTTGAGCGCGTCCGAGGTCAGCCTGAATTTCTGGATGCGCTTGCCCTCGACCTCGCCGGTATAGACGTTGCCATTGGCGTCGACGGCCATGGCGTGAAGCAGGGCGAACTGACCGGCATTGCGGCCAGTGTGGCCGAAGGTGCCGACCACGCTACCGTCCTCGCGCCTGATGACGCGGATCTCGTTGTTGGTGCCGTCGGCATTCAACAGGTAAGTCTGCTTCGGATCCGGCCACAGCGCCAGATCGAACACCGCGCCGTCGCCGCGGCTGTCCTTCTCATAAACCCACTCCCTGACGAAGGTGCCGTCTTTCCTGAACACCTCGATGCGGTCCTGGCTGCGGTCGCAGACATAGACAAGGCCGTCATTGGCGATTTTGATGCAGTGGACGGGATTGCCGAACTGCTCCTGCGATGCAGCGCCTGGATCGTAGGGCGGTTGCTTGTCGTCGTTCGGGGTCTTGCCGTGGCCGCCCCAATGCCGCTTGTACGCCAGCGTGGTGGCGTCGAACACGATGACGCGGCGGTTGCCGTAGCCGTCGGCGATGTAGAGCTCGTTGGCGTCCTTGTCGATCGCGATCTCGGCGGGCCGGCCGAGCTGCGTGGTGTCGTTGCTGTTGGTGCGCGGCGCGATCTTGCCGATCTGGCCGAGATATTTGCCGTCGAGCGTAAATTTCAGGATGGCGCTGTCGTTGTCGGCATTGCCGCCGATCCAGACAAAGCCGCGCTCATCGACCTCGATGCCATGCTCGCGGCCGACCCATTCGTAACCGTCGCCGGGCCCGCCCCAGGACCGCAGCAGATTGCCGTCGACGTCGAATTCCAGCACGGGCGGCGCGGGCACGCAGCATTTTGCCCGCGGCGGGTCGAGAGTCGCGGCCTTCTCGCCGTCGATCAGCGAGCGCGGACGGTGGATCACCCAGATGTGCCCTTGCCAGTCCACGGTGATCCCGCCGATCTGGCCGATGATCCAGTTGTTCGGGAGCTGCTTCGGCCAGGACGCATCGACCGCGAAGGTCGGGACATCACCGGCTGTGGCAATGTTCGGAAGCGCGAATGCGATGGTTGCGATCAGGATGGAGACGGTGTGAGAGACACGTACGAGCGCACGGTTGAAGTGTGCGCGATCCTGCCATGGCGCCATGGCAACCTCCCTTTTTTGGCTTGCGGCTTGCTGCCGCTTGAGCGCGGGCAGTCAATCGCGGGGAGGCGGTTAAGTCAATCAGGCCGGCGCGCGGAAGCTCATCAGGCTGCGGCTCTTGTAGTCGTAGAACTTGCCGGTCTCGGTCCAGTCGGGCGCGCACAGCGGAACGATGAACTCGGCGACTTGCTCGGGCGTCTCAAGCGTGGCGGGATCTTCACCCGGCATCAGGGTTGCGCGCATGCGGGTGCGGATCGGACCCGGATTGAACAAATTGACGCGCAGGGGCGTGTTCGCGGTCTCCTGCGCCCAGGCACGCGCCAGCGTCTCCAGCGCGGCCTTGGAGGCGGCGTAGGGGCTGACATAGGCGGTGGCCTTGTTGGCGGCGCCCGAGGTGATGAACACGGCGCGGCCGGCGTCGGACTGCTTCAGCAACGGCTCCATGCAGCGGATCAGCTGGAAGTTCGCGGAGACGTTGACGGCCATGACGTCGTTGAACGTCTTGAGCTCGATATGGCCGACCGGCGAGGAGGGACCGAGCACGCCGGCATTGCCGACGAGAATGTCGAGCTTGCCATAGCGCTCGTGCAGGCCTGCGCCAAGCCGCGCGATGCCGTCGGAATCGGTGAGGTTGAGCGGGACTAGCGTGGCGCTGTTGCCGCTCGCTTTGCGGATTTCGTCGTCGAGCTCCTCGAGCCCGCCCTGCGTGCGAGCGGTGGCAACGATATGCGCACCGGCTCTGGCGAGCACAACGGCGGTGGCGTAGCCGATTCCGCGCGAGGCGCCGGTGACGAGAGCGATGCGGTCAGCGAGGGGTTTGGTCATCAAGAGGTTCTATCCAGCGTCGTCCTGGCGAAAGCCAGGACCCATACGCCGTGACGGTATGGCATGTGAAAGATGGTTGTTACACCTTCTTCGAACCACTGAGGCCTGTGGTAATGGGTCCTGGCTTTCGCCAGGACGACAGGGTCAGCTCGCCTCAGCCAGCAGCGATAGCTGCCGCGGTTGCGGCTCGGTCTGGGTCTGGTCGGTGAGATGAGTCGGATACGCGCCGGTGAAGCAATGATCCGAGAATTTCGGATTGGCCGGGTCGCGGCCGGGCTCGCCCATGGCGCGGTACATGCCATCGATCGAGAGGAAGGCGAGCGAGTCGGCGCCGATGATCTCGCGCATCTCCTCGAGCGAATGCGTCGCGGCCAGGAGGCCACCGCGATCGGGCAGGTCGATGCCGTAATAATCGGGATAGAGGATCGGCGGGGAGGCGAGGCGGAAATGCACTTCCTTGGCGCCGGCATCGCGCATCATGCGCACGATCTTCTTCGAGGTGGTGCCGCGTACCAGCGAGTCGTCGATCAGGATGATGCGCTTGCCCTCGATCGCGGCGCGGTTGGCCGAATGCTTCATGCGCACGCCGGATTCGCGGATCGCCTGCGTCGGCTGGATGAAGGTGCGGCCGACATAGTGGTTGCGGATGATGCCGAGCTCGAACGGCACGCCGGAATGCTGGCTGTAGCCGACCGCGGCGGGCACGCCGGAATCCGGCACCGGCACCACGACGTCGACCGGCACATGGCTCTCCTTGGCGAGCTGGGCGCCGAAGGCCTTGCGCACTTCATAGACGGAACGTCCGTGGACGATGGAATCCGGACGGGAGAAGTAGATGTATTCGAAGATGCAGGGCCGCGGCGCGATCGGCGGGAACGGCTTGTGGATGTCCTGGCCGCTCTCGTCGAACACGATGACTTCGCCGGGTTCGATGTCGCGCACGAAGCGCGCGCCGATGATGTCGAGGGCGCAAGTCTCCGACGTCAGGATCGGGCAGCCGTCGAGGTCGCCGAGCACCAGCGGGCGGATGCCGCGCGGGTCGCGCGCGCCGACCAGCTTCTTGTTGGTGAGCGAGACCAGCGCATAGGCGCCTTCGATCTCGCGCAGCGCGTCGATATAGCGCTCGATGAAACGGGCGCGCCTGGAGCGTGCGACCAAATGCAGGATCACCTCGGTGTCGGTGGTCGACTGCATCATCGCGCCGTGCTTGACGAGATCGCGGCGCAGCGTCAGGCCGTTGGTGAGGTTGCCGTTGTGGGCGACCGCGAGGCCGCCGGCGTTGAGCTCGGCGAACAGCGGCTGCACGTTGCGCAGGATGGTCGCGCCGGTCGTGGAATAGCGGACATGGCCGACCGCCATGTTGCCGGGCAGGCGGTCGATCACCTCGCGGCGGGAGAAGGTGTCGCCGACGAGGCCGAGGCGGCGTTCTGAGTGGAAGCGGCTGCCGTCGTAGGAGACGATGCCGGCCGCCTCCTGGCCGCGGTGCTGAAGGGCATGAAGACCGAGTGCGGTGATGGCCGCTGCATCTGGGTGGCCGTAGATGCCGAAGACGCCGCATTCCTCACGCAGCGTATCGCCCTCCAGGTCGTCCTGAAGCTCTAGCGCGGCCGGGCCGGTATCGAGATCAAGTTGGGCGTCCTGGTCAGGGTGTCGCATTTCGTCCGCGCCTCTCTGTTGGCTGAATCAACGCGCCGCAGGTTTCTCGATCAGCTTCTTGAGGCTGTCACGAGCAGGTTTGCTGTATCCGTCGCCAGTGCCCGAAGGCTGCTGTTCGGTATCAGCTTGATCATCATCTGGTTTGTTTTTCTTGAATCTCTTCAAGATGGTGTTCTCGGGGTCATCCGGCAAGAGGGACATCAGCCAATCCCCGGTTCCCTGGAGCACCACGCGGGATTTTGCCCCTGAGACCCAGTCCGGGCGCTGCTTGTCCGGCACCAGCCAGGTGAAGAACAGGAAGGCCACCACGACGATCAAGAGCCCGCGCGCCAGCCCGAACAGGAACCCAAGGGTGCGGTCCAGCGCGCCAATGCGCGAATCCAGGATCATGTCGGAGATCCGGACCGTGATCACGGAGACCACGACCAGGGTACCGACGAACACGCCGGCGACCACGACCACGCTCGCGACGGTGTCGTTGTTGAAATAGGTCTTCGCAGTCGGCAGCAGCTTGGAGAACGAGTACAGCGTCACGATCGCCGCCGTGCCCCAGGCCGCGATCGAGAGGATTTCGCGCATGAAGCCGCGGACCATTGCAAGCAGGCCCGAGATCAGCATCACACCGAGCAGGATCAGATCGAGGAGGGTAACTGGCATCGGCTGGTCTGGTCCGCTCGTGCTCTCAAAGGGTGCTCAGCGAATCGGTGTTTGGCCGCCGCCCTAACTGAAGGCCAGACGACGTTCCCGGCAAGGCCGTAACCACGCAATCCCGTGCTGCTTTTGTGACGGCTGTATAGCGGTGGGGACGCTTGACGTCACCTCCAGCTACCCCTCTCCACGGCGGAATCTTGCCGGTGTGGCATTTTTCTCCGCGGGCGGGTTCGAGTCGCCACGGCGGGAGCCCTTGGCGGCGATTTCAGCGACCAGGGTGGTGAGGCTGTTGACCGCGTTCAGGGTCAATCCAGCGTCACCGCTGGCATCACCGCCCCGGGCCGATTCGGGCAGCACGGCGCGCTTGAAGCCGAGCTTGACCGCTTCCTTGAGCCGGGCCGGGGTCTGCGCCACCGGGCGGATGACGCCGGAGAGCGAAATCTCGCCGAAATAGACCGCATCGGTGGGTAACTGCGCATTAACCAGGGATGAAACCAGCGCGGCCGCGGCGGCCATATCGGCTGCCGGCTCGTGGATGCGCAGGCCGCCTGCGACGTTCAGATAGACGTCGTGGCCGGACAGCTTGACCCCGCAATGGGCTTCCAGCACCGCCAGCACCATCGAGAGACGGCTCTGATCCCAGCCGACCACGGCGCGGCGCGGGGTGCCGAGCGAGGTCGGGGCGACCAGCGCCTGCAATTCGACCAAAACGGGCCGCGTGCCCTCGATGCCCGCGAAGACTGCGGTGCCTGGTGTGCCGAGGTCACGCTCGGACAGGAACAGCTCCGACGGGTTTGTGACCTCGCGCAGGCCGAGCCCGGTCATCTCGAACACACCGATCTCGTCGGTCGGGCCAAAACGGTTTTTGACGGCGCGCAGGATTCGGAATTGCTGCGAGCCTTCGCCCTCGAACGACATCACGGCATCGACCATGTGCTCGACGACGCGAGGGCCGGCGATCTGGCCGTCCTTGGTGACGTGGCCGACCAGGATGATGGCCGCGCCGGTCTTCTTGGCGAACCGAATGAGGGCCTGTGCCGAGGCGCGCACCTGCGTCACCGTGCCGGGCGCGGATTCCACCGTGTCGGTCCACATGGTCTGGATCGAGTCGATCACGATCAGTCGTGGGACGGCACCTTCCGACAGTGTCGAGACGATGTCCTCGACCGAGGTCTCGGCCGCGAGCTGCACCGGCGCATCCGACAGCCCGAGCCGCTCGGCGCGCAGCCGCACCTGGGCGATGGCTTCTTCGCCGGAGATGTAGACGATGCGGTGGCCGGCGCGCGCCATCAGGCTGGTCGCCTGCGTCAACAGCGTCGACTTGCCGATGCCGGGATCGCCGCCGACCAGCAGCACCGAGCCGCGGACGAAGCCGCCGCCGGTGACGCGGTCGAGCTCGGTCAGCCCAGAGGACAGGCGCGGCGCGTCAGGGCTTTTGCCCGCGAGGCTCTCCAGCGCAAATGTCCGGCCCTTGCGCTTGGAGCGGATCGAGACCGGCACGCTGCCGGTCGCGTCTTCCTCGGCCAGCGTATTCCACTCGCCGCAGGACTCGCACTTGCCCTGCCAGCGGTTATAGGCCGCGCCGCAGTTCTGGCAGACAAAGGAAAGCGTGTTCTTGGCCATGGGGATGAATCGGTGCTCAGGGGGATTGCAGAGCGTTCCATAGCATGGAGAGCCCCGCCGCGACCATGATCGCGTCCATCACCATACGGAACATCTCCGGCTTCAGGAGCAGCACGAAGCGCTTCGCGACGAAAGCGCCGGCCATCAGTGAGGAGCCTGCGACCAGGCCCTTGATGAAGACATCGTGCGTCAGCGCGCCAAAACGCTCGAAGGTCACGGATTTCGCAAAGTAGATGCCGAGCGAGGCGGCGGCTTCGGTTGCGAGAAAGGCGCCTTTGGAAAGGCCGTAGAACAGGAACAGCGGCACGCTGAGCGGTCCGGTCGAGACCACGATGCCGGTGAGATAGCCGATAATCGCGCCCCCGATCGCGAGATGCCAGAGATTGGCCTTGAGATCGTGCCGTGCCAGCCAGTGCCGCACCGGCACCATCGCGATCAGGAAGATGCCGATGGCGAGATCGACGGCGTGCGCGGGCAGGGCGAGCAGCGTCCGTGCGCCCAGCACCGCCGCCGGAATGCCTGTGACCGAGTAGGCCAGGCAGGCCCGCCAGTCGACGTCGCGCCACCACGCCAGAATGCGCGAGAAATTCGCCATCACGGAGGCGACCGCCATGATCGGCACGGCCTCCTTCGGCCCATAGGCATAGACCAGCACCGGCATCAGCATGATCGACGAGCCCGTGCCGACGATGCCGGAAATGGTGCCTGCGATCAGGCCGACGCTGAGGACGAAGAGAAAGGCCAAGGGCGGGGCTCCGCGAATCGGAAGAGTTTAGCCTCGGGCAGCGATGTGGGCGATCCGTCCTGGGCGCGCGAGTCGATTGCGCCACGCACCGGCATGCCGGTTTCGACCAGCTTTCAATCGTCGAACTCCGGATCCGACATCAGCAGGGTGACGAAGCGCACCGGTCAGGCTCGATCATGACATCCCTGCCAGTGTTTTGCCCGACGAGTCAATTCGAATTTCGGATTAGGCGTAGTCCACCGAGCGGAGACAGGGGCGGCTACTGTGCATGGGGTTGTTTTTCAGATTTTTGTTGATGCGACCCGAAAGCCGCTATCCCATGATGTGATCCCGCTGCTGACAGCATGTTGGCAGCAGGGGCGGGCTAAGACCAGCTCCTGACAAATGGAGGGTGTGGGTCATGCCGATCGAGGCAAGCTGTCATTGCGGTGAGACGGTGTTTGAGGTGACAGAAGCGCCCTCGAGCGTCACGCGCTGCACTTGTTCGCTCTGCGCCAAGCGCGGCGCGTTGTGGGCCTATTATAAGCCAGCGCAATTCCGCCTGCTGTCGCCGCCCGAGAGCGTCGCGACCTATCTCTGGGGCAGCCGCACGGTCAAACATCATTTCTGTGCAAGCTGCGGCTGCGGCACCTATTCGGAGTCGCCGGACTGGTCGAGCGGCAAGCCCGACTTCGACAATCCCAAGGTCGGCGTGAATGCGCGCCTGTTCGACGATTTCGATCTGGAGGCCGTGCCGGTCAACACGATTGACGGCAAGAATTTGTGGTGAGCACGCAGCCTCGCGCATATCTGCTTGCACACCCGTCCCCTTGAGCCGGCGTGGGAAAGCTGATTTGTTTCCGGCCCAAGAAAAGGGGAGGAAGCCATGGTGCGTCTTTTTGCGCGAGTCGTGCTCGCAATGTGTCTGGCCGTTGCAGCCGGTTTCAATGTGCAAGCGCAGACCAAGCCGAAGGTCACAACGCTCGGACCGGACTTTCCCAAGGCTACGCTGTTCGTCGGCAACAGCTTCTTCTATTACAACAACGGCATGCCCGGACATCTCTCCTTCATGGAGCGGGCCGCGGATGATGCCAACAAGGCGGCCTATCGCAACACCATGGCCACGATCGGCGGCTCCGGCCTCGACTGGCACGACATGGACAATCTGCTGCGGCCGGGCGGCTTGGGCGCCTATTCCTTCGACGACCAGAACGTTGTCGTCTTCAACAAGCCGGGCAGGCAGTTCGACACGGTCGTCATGATGGATTGCAGCCAGTGTCCGATTCATCCGCAGCTGAAGGACGCGTTCACCACCTTCGCCAAGAAGGACAGCGAGATCGTACGCGCGCATGACATGCGGCCGGTGCTGTTCATGTCCTGGGCCTATCTCGACAAGCCGGAAATGACGGAAGGGCTGGCCGAGGCCTATACGATCGCCGGCAACGCGAATAATGCGCTCGTCATTCCCGCGGGTCTCGCCTTCGCGCGCGTGCGCAAGCTGCAGCCGGAGCTCAATCTCTATGCGCCGGACAAGCGGCACCCCAGCCCCGCCGGCACCTATCTCGCGGCGTGTGTGACGCTGGCCGCGCTGACCGGCCGCTCGCCGGTTGGCAATTCCTACACGATGGGGATCGATCCGGAGACGGTGCAGCTGCTGCAGAAGGCGGCATGGGACACGGTGCAGGATTATTACGGGCGGTGATCTATCTCAGCACCACCCACGCCGGCGCGTGATCACTCGCGCCGTCTTCTCCGCGCACAGTCTTGTCGACGCCGGCCTTTGCCAGGCGTGAGACGAGGGCAGGGCTGAGCAGCAGATGGTCGAGCCTGAGGCCCGCATCGCGCGGCCAGCGATTCCGCTTGTAGTCCCAGAACGTGTAGATGCGCTCGTCTCCGTGCAGCTCGCGGATCGCATCGCACCAGCCTTGCTCGACGAGCGAGGCGAACGCCGCGCGGCTTTTCGGCTGGATCAGCGCATCCTTGTCCCATGAGCGCGTCGGATAGATGTCGATCGCCGTCGGCGCGACGTTGTAGTCGCCGGCGAGCACCACGGGCAGATCCTGCTTGATGAAGGTCTTGGCGTGGCGTTTCAGCCGCGCAAGCCAGTCCAGCTTGTCGTCGAACTTCGGCCCAGGCTGCGGATTGCCGTTCGGCAGGTAGATGCTGGTGACGATGACGCCGCGCACGGCGGCCTCGATGTAGCGCGCCTCGTGGTCGTCGGGCCGTCCCGGCAGCCGGTCGCGCGTCAGCACCGGCTCGGCGTTGCGGGCGAGGATGGCGACGCCGTTCCAGGTCTTCTGTCCGCGCCAGACTGCGCCGTAGCCGGCCTTTTCGATTGCCGCTGCCGGAAATTCGCCATCACTTGCCTTCAACTCCTGAAGTGCGACGACATCCGGCTTGGCCGCGCGCATCCATGCGAGCAGATTGGGCAGGCGGCGGTTGATGTTGTTGATGTTGAATGTCGCAATCTTCATGTAGAGCTGATCGCCTCGCACGTCCCGACACCGGAGATACAATGTCCAAGTTGAGCTTTGCCGCTATTGCATTCGTCGTCGCACTCTCCGGGGCCACTTCCGCACAATCGGCCGATCCGCGCGGCGCATGCAAGGCGGACTACGACAAATTCTGCGCCGGCATCGCGCCTGGCGGCGGCATCGTCGCGTGCTTGAACGGCAAGCGCGACCAGCTCAGCGCGACCTGCAAGGCGGCGCTCGACAGCAGA
This sequence comes from Bradyrhizobium sp. AZCC 2230, assembly GCF_036924495.1. Lineage (NCBI taxonomy): Bacteria > Pseudomonadati > Pseudomonadota > Alphaproteobacteria > Hyphomicrobiales > Nitrobacteraceae > Bradyrhizobium > Bradyrhizobium sp. AZCC 2230. The sequence continues at coordinate 744,141 of NZ_JAZHRS010000001.1, forward strand.
AAGAAGAAGTAAGCGGCCGACAGCTCAGCCTGGCAGTGGCGGCGGGCTTGTCGGCTGCTCGACCGGCGGCAGGGAGGGCGGCTGTTCGGCTGCCTGCGCTGGCTCCGGCTTTGCCAGCGGCTCCACGACATTGCCGCCCTTGTAGACGCGGGCGTAGCGGCGGCCGAGGCTGGTCAGCACCTCATAGCCGATCGTGCCGAAATGATGGGCCAACTCGTCGACAGTGATGCCATCGCCGAGCAGCGTCACCATGTGGCCGCGACGCGCCGCGTTCGGCGGAAGGTCGGTGATGTCGATTGCGATCAGGTCCATCGAGATGCGGCCCGCCACCGGGCAGCGCTTGCCGGCAACGATCACCTCGGCGCCGCGGGTGCCGTCATTGGAGCTGGCCGCGCGGAAATAGCCATCGGCATAGCCGACCGCAATGATCGCGAGCTTGGTCGGTCGCCGCGCGGTCCAGGTGCCGCCATAGCCGACGCTTTCGCCGCGCTCGATGGCGCGGATCTGCACGATGCGCGCCTTGAGATCGACCACGGGCTGCATCGGATTGTCGGCCTCCGGCGTGGGATTGACGCCGTACAGCGCGGCGCCCGGCCGAACAAGGTCGAACTGGAAGGGCGCGCCGAGAAAGATACCCGAGGAGTTGGCGAGTGCCGCCGGCACGCCGGAGAATTCGCTGGCGATGCTGCGGAAGGAAGCGAGCTGCTTGGCGTTGACGGGGCTGTTGAGCTGCTCGGCTGAGACCAGATGGCTCATCACCAGCGTGATGCCGTGATCGCCGGCATTGATGCGGGGGATGATGGCCTGCGCTTCCGCGAGCGTCAGCCCGAGCCGGTTCATGCCGGTGTCGATGTGGATCGCGGCGCCGCCGGACCAGCCTGTGCGGCGGCAGAACACGTCCCATTCGGCGAGCTCGTTGAGGTCGCCGATCACGGGACGGCAGTTGATCTTGGCGTAGTGCTCGCCGGTGTTCTGGAAATAGCCGCCGAGCACGTAGATCGTGGCGTCCGGTACCGCCGCGCGGGCGGTGCGCGCCTCCTCGATGGTGGCAACAAAGAAGGTCTTGCAGCCGGCCTTGTTCAGCGCTTGTGCGACCTGCGCGGTGCCGCAGCCATAGGCGTCGGCCTTGATCACCGCCGAGCACTCCGCCGGCACGGCGGTCTTCTCGAGCTTGCGCCAGTTGGCGATGATGGCGTCGAGATCGACGGTGAGCACGCCGCCGTGGGCTGCGAGCGCGGCAGCCTGATTGGCCTCCGCGGAGAGAAGGCCGGATTGCGGGATCATGTTCGGGTCGGACGCCATTATCATGGCGCCGTTTTACGCAAGAGACAGGTCCGGTTCAAGGAACTCAGTAGTCGTTGCCGCTGCGAGCAGGCATCTGACTGTCAGGCGCGAGGTCGCCGAACCGCGTGACCGAGGCTTCGAACGCCAAATCGACGGTGCCTGTCGGGCCGTGGCGCTGCTTGCCGATGATGACTTCGGCCTTGCCGTACGCAAGGTCCATGTCCAGGCGCCATTTCTCGTGCTCGGGCGTGCCCGGGCGCGGCTCCTTCATCGCGAGGTAATATTCCTCGCGGTAAACGAACAGCACGACGTCGGCGTCCTGCTCGATTGATCCGGATTCACGCAAGTCGGAGAGCTGCGGTCGCTTGTCCTCGCGGGATTCGACCTGACGCGAGAGCTGCGACAGCGCGATCACGGGGACGTTGAGCTCCTTCGCCAGCGCCTTCAGGCTCGTCGTGATCTCCGTGATTTCCTGCACGCGGCTGTCGCTGGCGCGCTTGCCTGAGCCGGAGAGCAGCTGGATGTAATCGATCACGAGCAGATCGAGGCCCTTCTGGCGCTTCAGCCGGCGCGCGCGCGCCATCAACTGCGCGATCGACAGGCCGCCGGTCGCGTCGACATAGAAAGGCAGCGACTGCAGTTCGATTGAGACCTCCCGGATCTTGTCGAAATCGGCTTCCGAGATGCCGCCGCGGCGGATGTGGGAGGAGGGAATGCCGGTGCGCTCGGCCACGATACGCGTGGCGAGCTGGTCGGCCGACATTTCGCAGGAGAAGAAGCCGATCACGCCGCCATTGGCAGCCTTCATGGTACCGTCGGCCTGGAGCTCGGCGACATAGGCCTTGGCGACGTTGTAGGCGATGTTGGTCGCCAGCGACGTCTTGCCCATGCCGGGGCGTCCGGCCACGATGATGAGGTCGGAGTGCTGCAGGCCGCCCATCTTGGTGTCGAGGTCGCGCATACCCGTGGAGATGCCGGACAGCTTTCCGTCGCGCTGGAACGCCTTTGCCGCGAGATCGACCGCGACCGCCAACGCCTGCGAGAATTTCTGGAAGCCGCCGTCATAACGGCCGGACTCGGCGAGCTCATAGAGGCGGCGCTCGGCGTCCTCGATCTGCGCCCGCGGCGCGAAATCGACCGGCGCGTCATAGGCGACATTGACCATGTCTTCGCCGATGCCGATGAGGTCACGACGCAGCGCAAGATCGTAGATGGTGCGCCCATAGTCCTGGGCATTGATGATGGTGGTCGCCTCAGCCGCAAGCCGCGCCAGATATTGGCCGATGGTCATGCCGCCGACATCGGTGTCGGCAGGCAGGAACGTCTTCAGCGTCACGGGCGTGGCGATCTTGCCCATCCGGATCAGGCTGCCGGCGGTCTCGTAGATGGTCTGGTGCAGCGGCTCGAAATAGTGCTTCGGCTCCAGGAAGTCGGAGACACGATAGAAAGCGTCGTTGTTGACCAGAATCGCGCCCAGAAGGCTCTGTTCCGCCTCGATATTATGCGGCGCGCTCCGATAAGCGGGAGTTCCGGGTTCGGGCGCGAGTTTGAGGACGTTCGAATCAGTCAGGGCCATGATCGAGCGATAGCAATTTTCTGGGGCGGATGCGGGGCCGGGATAAAGCGCCGACGCAGCCCGAAGCGGAAGCAAAAGCTCGTCGCTATCAACCGATCATTAAAAATGGTGGATGATTAGCGGCGCAGCGTGCGCCGCGCTTGACGGACTTTTGCGGAACTCGCCCGGCGCTTGAAGAGGCCGCGACCGCACCACGGAAAAATCCGGATGCCGTGAACCTTATGGATCGAGGCGCAGACGTATCAAAGAGCGCGCGAAATGACGCACGTCGGCCGCTTTCGGCGCCGGTTTCAGACCAGCAGGAGGTAGACCAGCGCAACCAGGGCCGCGCCGACGCCGGTGGCAATCAGGGCGTAATCGGTGCGGAGGTCGTCCTGCACGTCGAATGAGGTTTGGGTCTCTTTGCTCATGGCGACGATCTAGGCCAGGACCGACCAGACTTATGTGAAGCAGATCACATCTCCCCGGATTCTTTCGGGGTACCCCGGAACAGGAATGGCGGGTGGGGGATTGTCTCCCGTAACCTGCCACCAGGGAGACGAGGCAAGCGATGCGGCCAGAACGGCAGCGACAGGTTTGGCAAAGCGAGGCTGGCAGTCGGCTTTGGCTGTCCGGGCTGATCGTGGCCATGGAGCATGCCGCGCGGCCCGAGCAGCGGCGTCTGCCTGTCGCACCTGAGACCCTCGCGGCATTGCGAGCCCAGCTAGCGTTGCCGGCGTCTTTCCGGATCCCGCCGATTTCGACCCTGCGTCATTAGAACTCATTCACCAGCAGAACTCATTCACCAGCAAGCTTCAGCTTCGGCCTGGCGCCACCCTCGAGGGCGCGCAGCCGGGCCTCTTCGTGCGCGATATAGTCGCGGGTCACGGGGACCACGCCCTGGCGCTTGGTGAGCTGGAGCTGGAAGTTCATCATGCCCTGCTTGCGGAACGTCATCTCGCAGGCGGCGAGGTAAAACTCCCACATCAGCGCGAAGCGCTCGTCATAAAGCTGCACAGCCTCTTCCCGACGCGCCATGAAACGTTCCCTCCAGGCCTTCAGCGTCTCGGCGTAGTGCAGGCGCAGGATCTCGACGTCGCAGACCAATAGCCCGGCGTTCTCGATCGCGGGCAGCACCTCCGACAACGACGGGATGTAGCCGCCCGGGAAGATGTATTTGGCGATCCAGGGATTGGTCGAATCCGGCCCCTGCGAGCGGCCGATCGAGTGCAGCAGCATGACGCCGTCATTGCTGAGCAGTTCGGCGCAGCGCTTGAAGTAAGTGTCGTAGAACCTGGCTCCGACGTGCTCGAACATGCCGACCGAGACGATGCGGTCGAATGGGCCATCGATGTCGCGATAGTCCTGCAGCAGGAAGCGCGCCTGTCGCGTCAGGCCTTTTTCGGCGGCGCGCGCATTCGCAACCTGCAACTGCTCCGTCGACAGCGTCACGCCGGTCAGGTCGGCGCCTGCGATCTCGGCGAGATAGAGGCCGAGCCCGCCCCAGCCTGAGCCGATGTCGAGCACACGCTGGCCACGACTGACCAGCAGCTTTGCGGTGACGTGCCGCTTCTTGGCGAGCTGCGCGTCGTCGAGCGTCGCGTCCGGCGTCTCGAAATAGGCGCAGCTATATTGCTTGTCGGCGTCGAGGAAGAGCGAATAGAGCCGCGCATCGAGATCGTAGTGATGAGCGACATTGCTCCGCGCGCGTGCCCGCGGATTGAACTGCCTCAGGTGCCGGACCAGATAGCGCAGGTGCCACCAGGGCTTTGCCCAGTGCGGCAACAGGTCGGCTTGATCGAGCAGGATCGCGAGGGCATCTGCTATGCTGCCGCGCTCGACGGCGAATTCGCCGTTCATATAGGCCTCGCCAAGCCCGAGTTCGGGATTGATGAGGACCCTCCTTTGTGCATCGGCAGTGACGAAGCGGACTTCGACCGGCTCGCCGGAGCCGTCGCCGACAGTGAACTTCAGTCCGCCCGCGGTCGTCACGGTCATCGACCCGCGGCGGATGAATTGGGACAAGAACTTACGCAACAAGCGGTCCATCGACACACACCTCTCGAGCGAACCCGAAAAGAAGCGAACAAACCCGGCCGTCACACGTGGGACTATAATGGTTCCCATGCGTTCGCATGTAAATCTAGGCAGCCTATTCCCGGACCGCTAATGCGTTGTGTTCAAACCCGATATTCGAAAAACGCGTAATCACATGCTTGATGAGTGCGCTTCCATTCGCAGCGCAATCGGCTAAAAGGTGACCGCCGCCGCGCCCCGACGCCGGCCGTATCTGTCGGATTTCAATGGAGATGATGGGAATGTCGAGCCGAGCGCTCAGCCTCGCCACGGTGCTGTTTCTGATCGGCTTCGGCGCCTCCGATGCCGTCCTGGCGCAGGCGACGAACCTCGAGGCCGGCAAGGCCCCATCCCAGATCTTCGCGCAGACCTGCAATGCCTGCCACAAGAGCCCGCGCGGGCTGTTGAAAACGGTATCGCCGGGTTCACTGCCGGGCTTCCTGCGTCAGCACTACACCACCAGCCCGGACATGGCCGGCGTGCTGGCCTCCTATCTCGTCTCCAATGGCGCCACCGACGCCCGCTATCAGTCCAAGGACGGTGGCAAGGACGGCAAGGACAAGAAGGACGGCGCCAAGGAGAAGGACGCCGCCACGAATCCTGGGCAGTCGCCCGAGCACCAGGGCCGCCGCCAGCGCTCGCAAGAGGCCGCCAAGCCGGAGGGCGAGGGCGGCGCTGCTAACCCGGCGCCTGAAGGCCGCCAGAAGCGCGCGGCTCGGCCAAGCGAGGAGGGTGCCAAGGAAGGCGCCAAGGAAGGCGCAAAGCCTGAGGCTTCCACCGAGCAACCGCCCGAGGGCCGCAAGGGCAAGCGCATGAGCAAGCGCGGCAAGCCGGAGACGAACGACGCAGCCGCGCCGAAGGTTGAGCCCAAGGTCGATTCCAAAACTGAGCCCCAATCCGAACCCAAGAGCGAACCCAAGACTGAACCAAAGAACGAGAGCGCCAAGGTCGATTCCGGTCGCGACGAGTCCAAGCCCGACAGCGCCAAGCCGGCCGAGAAGCCGGCGGAGGCAAAGCCGGAGAGCGCCAAGGTCGAGCCCCGCGCCAGCGAGACGCCGGCTCTGCGCCCCGATCCGGTGCCGCAGGTGACAGCGGCCCCGCCGGCAGTCGCCAAGCCGGTTGAACCGGCTCCGCCCAAGCCTGCGGAAGCGGCCGTCTCCAAACCCGCCGAGCCTGCGCCCAGCTCCGAACCGGCGGCCAAGCCGGCCGAGCCGGCATCGTCTGCGCCCGTCGCGGCGCCGTCACCTGCACCTGCCGAGTCATCCGGTCCGCCGGCGCCGCCGATCTCGCGCTAAGCCGATAATCCCGTCGATCTGCGAAGGCCGCGCCGAGCGCGGTCTTCGCGTCGTCTTGACCGCCATTAGAGCAACGTCGCGCCCAAAACGAAAAGCCCGGCTGCCTGAGGCAGCCGGGCTTCGTAAGCTTGCGCGAATGCGAGGCTTACTTCTCGGTCTCTTCTGCAGCCGGGGCCGGCTCGGCATCGTCGTGCTGGGCTTCCGGATCGAAGAACTCGCCGGCGGCGGCGATCGCTTCGGCGGCCGCATCGCGGTCCTCGTTGCGGGTCGAGATGTCCTCGCCGCGGTTGATGCGCTCGGCCTCGTCCTGGCTGCGCGCGACGGTGACGGTGACCTCGACCTCGACCTCGGGGTGAACCGCGACGGTGATCGAGTGCTTGCCGATGGTCTTGATCGGCGCATCGAGCTGCACCTGCGGCCGGTCGAGCGAAACGCCATCGGCTTCGAACGCGCCAACCACGTCACGCACCGTGACCGAGCCGAACAGCTGGCCGGCTTCGGACGCCTGACGGATCACGATGATGTTCTTGCCCTGGATCTTCTCGGCGATCTTGGACGCTTCGCCCTTGGACGCGAGGTTGCGCGCTTCGAGATCGGCCTTCATGCCGTCGTACTTGGCACGGTTGTCGGCGGTGGCGCGCAGCGCCTTGCCGCGCTTGAGCAGGAAATTGCGGGCATAGCCGTCGCGAACCTTCACGACTTCGCCCATCTGGCCGAGCTTGCTCACGCGTTCCAGCAAAATGACTTCCATATTCGTTCTCCTTTGATGTGCTCTGGGTTTTCAGTTTTCGGGTTGAACTTAAGTTGTCGGCAATGGCGGCGGTTGCCGGTTGCGCAGGTAGCGCTCGCGGAAGCCGAACACGGCGTCCGCAAGCCCAAGGGCGGTCAGCAGGATGAGGCTCACGCTGAACATGAAGACGATGGCGTAGGCGGTGGCGAGCCAAATTCCGCGATTGGCGAGGTCGCGCGTGATGGTGTGCAGAACGGCAAAGCCGACCAGCGCGTAGGCCATCATCAAGACGGTCGTGACGACGACGGCGAGAATGCCGGTCATTCCGCTGAAGAAGCTGAACGCAAGCGCGACACAGAGTGCCACCAGCGTCATCGGCGGCAAGCTCGTGCTGCTGAGGTCCGGCCAGGGCCGATGCAGCCGACCTGACACAGCCGCGACCTTGGCGGCAAGCCAGAGATTCAAGGTCAGCGTCGCCATCTGCGATGCGGCGACCAGAACCGGAATGACCGCGACCATCAGGCCGACGCGGGGATCGCTCTCGGTAACGGTCGTCTCGCTCACCAGTGAAAGAATTTTGGCGAAGCCGCGGCGCATCGCATCGCTGATGGCCGACGCATCGCTCCCCAGCGAATACAGCGATCCCGCGGTCAGCAGCGTCGCCAGCGCGGCAATCCAGAGCAGGATACGTCCAAGCGGATACCATTCGACCTGGGGCGGAGCCGCATCCGAGCCCGCGATTCCGCCAGCCACGGGTCTTCCCAGCATGGCGAGATGACCAAGCCACCAGGCCGGCAGCGCGAATGCGAGACCATAACCGAGAGCGAGGGGCGGGCTGAGTGCGCCGGCGATGACGAGCGTCGCGACAAGGCCACCAAGTGCGCCGCAGAGCGGTCCCCAGGCGATCGCGGCGAGCATGAGAGGCAGCGGAGCGAGATAAACCAGGACAAGCGAGATCAGCGCGCCTGATACGATCGAGGCGAACATCAGGGCCGACGCAGCGCCGGCGATCAGGGCTATCAGTCCAAATACCATCATCAGCTGTCCCGCTCCCTTCGAGCGGTTAGAGGCGCTTTTGCCCCAACCATCGGCGACCGGACGACCCGGAAGCCTTATGAGTTCAAAAAGTCGCGACCGGCGGCGTGATCGCCGCCGGTCGAATTCGTCTTAGCGAATGACGTAGGGCAGCAGGCCCAGGAACCGCGCGCGCTTGATGGCGCGGGCGAGCTCACGCTGCTTCTTCGCGGACACCGCGGTGATGCGGCTCGGCACGATCTTGCCGCGCTCCGAGACGTAACGCATCAGCAGCTTGGAGTCCTTGTAGTCGATCTTCGGAGCATTCGCGCCCGTGAACGGGCAGCTCTTGCGACGACGGAAAAACGGACGGCGTGCACCAGCTTCAGCCATTGGTCTTACTCCCCATCCGTCGTGGTTTCAGCTTCGTCGCGCGGACGGCGCGGGCCGCGATCGCCGCGGAAGCCGCCACCATCACGATCGCCACCACGGAAACCGCCTTCGCGGTCGCCACGGAAGCCACCTTCGCGCTCACCACGGAAGCCGCCGCCACGGTCGTCACGCTCGCGATCGCGATCGGCCTTGCGCATCATCGCAGACGGACCTTCCTCGAGCTCTTCGACGCGGACGCTGAGATAGCGGATCACGTCTTCGCTGATACGCTCCTGGCGCTCGATCTCGGCGATCGCCGCGGAGGGCGCGTCGATGTTGAGCAGCACGAAGTGCGCCTTGCGGTTCTTGTTCATGCGGTAGGTGAGGGAGCGAACGCCCCAATTCTCGGTCTTGGTGACCTTGCCGCCGAGACCCTCGACGATTCCGGTCATCTGCGCAGTCAGCTCTTCGACCTGCTGCGTGCTCGCGTCTTGGCGCGCGAGAAAAACATGCTCATAGAGAGCCATAGTCGTCCTTTCCTCGTGTTAGCGCATTGCCCGGCGTCAAGCCCTTAAGAGACCTTCGGAAAGGACTCTGGGATTAAGCTCAGAAGGCGGAAACACGGGACGACGGGCCGACTGGCCCTGCCACACCAAAATCACGAATGATTTGCTGAGACCGTCCGTTCAGCTCCCGGCCGGGGTCTGCGGATGCGCGCGTTATACGGATTTTGGCCGGCTTGGCAAGGTTTGCGGCCGTGTTTTCGGCCCGGATCGTCCCGGTGAGGGTGGTGGGGACCGGTCTTCATATACCACATCCGGCTTGAATATACCACATCCGGCTTGATCTCTTTGTTTGTATGTCATACAAATAAATCAGGGAGAGGATCCGATGGTGGAAAAGTCGGCCCAGGAACCGTTTGATCAGGAGCCGTTTGAGGCCGCTGGCGACCCCAAACATGCCGCGCGGGCGACCCGCTCAGCCGGGCGCAAGATGAGGTCCCTGCTGCTGGATGCCGCCAGCCCGCTGTTTCGGGAGCGGGGGCTGTCGGGCACCGCAATCACCGATATCGCAGCCGCGGCGGACGCCTTCCCGAGCCAGATCACCTATTACTTCCGCACCAAGGAGGCGCTGTTCGTCGAGTGCGCCTGCCGCGATCTCCTGTATCTGGCGCGCGCGACCGAGCAGGCGGCGCTGAAGGCGCGCACGCCGCGGGAATACACCCACGCGCTGGCCGAGACCGTGACGGCGAGCGATTCGATTGCCTTCTTCGCCGAGGCGCTGACGATGACGCGGCGGCGACAGGATCTGGCGCCGCTGGTCGAGCGCACCATCGAACGCCTGCACAGCGAAGGCGCACGCGCTTATGCGGGCCAGGTGGCGCGCCACGGCTGGCGCTCGCTGCGCGCACCCGACGAAAGCTCGCGACGATTCTGGGCGGTCGCCATCGGAATCATTCTCGAGGGCTATGCCATGGGCCGCTCGCCCGAGGCGCTCTGCGCCGAGATGCTGCGCGTACTCGGCGAGCAGGCGAAATCCGCGGGCGACACAGCGCGCCTGCGTCTCGTCGACGAGCACGACGCATCAACCAATTCGAACGAGGAGGGGTAGGCCATGACCGCACTTCGGATGCGTGCCCGCGATTTCCTGACCGATGATCAACTGGCCGACGTGCGCCAGCGCGTGACCTGGAAGGGTGTTGCCATGATCGCCCACGCCTGGGCGCTGATCATTGGCGCAATCGCGCTGGTCGCGTGGTGGCCCAATCCGATCACCTATGTTCTCGCCGTCGCCATCATCGGCTCGCGCCAGCTTGGCCTTGCGATCCTGATGCATGACGGCGCGCATGGTTGCCTGTCCGCGGACGAGAAGACCAATCTGGCCCTGAGCCAATGGCTCTGCGCCTATCCGCTCTTTGCCGAGACACGCAGCTATCGCCACTATCACCTGCAGCATCATGCGCGCACCCAGCAGGAGGACGACCCTGATCTCGTGCTGTCGGCGCCGTTTCCGATCACCAAGCTGAGCTATCGTCGCAAGTTCATGCGCGACATCACCGGGCAGACCGGCTACCAGCAGCGCAAGGCTCAATTGCTCAACGCGCTCGGTCCGCAGGACTGGCCGTGGCGGCAGCGCGCCGCGCATTTCTGGGACAAGCTTGGCCCGCAATGCCTCGTCAACGCCGCGATGTTCGCAAGCCTCACTGCGGCCGGCGTGTGGTGGGCCTATCCGCTGCTGTGGCTGGTGCCGCTATTGACCTGGATGATGGTCATCACCCGAATCCGCAACATCGCCGAGCATGCTGTCGTGCCCGACAGCAGCGATCCCTTGCGCAACACCCGGACCACGCATGCAAACTTTATCGAGCGCCTGTTCATCGCGCCGTACTACGTGAACTATCACCTCGAGCATCATCTGCTGTTCTACGTGCCCTGCTACAATCTGCCGAAGGTGCATCGCCTGCTCAGTGAGAGCCGGCACGCCGAGCGGATGGAGGTGCAACCGAATTACGCCGCAGTGCTGCGGCTCGCCACGGCGAAGCCAGATCAGGACGATCGTCCCGGCAAGCTCGTCAACAGCGCGCGTCGCGCGCGGGCCGGCGCGGAGGTCGATGCCAACCAGACCAACGGTGGATTTTAGAGGCCGCATCCCCAGTTGAATGGAGGCCGAAGTTCCTATCTCGGCTTGACATTCCGGCCCTGGACGGGTCTACGGCCCTTTTCAGAGCATGGTCGGGAACCAAGGCTCGGGCCGGACGTCATCGGCAGCCGGGTTCTCGAAGCACGCGGCTCGAGCGATCCAGGGAGCGCCGATGACGGCAGCATTCACATTTCCGGGGCAGGGTTCCCAGGCGGTTGGCATGGGCAAAGCCTTGGCCGATGCCTTTCCGGTGGCGCGCGCCGTGTTCGACGAGGTCGATGCCGCGCTTGGAGAGAAGCTGACGGCTACGATCTGGGACGGCCCGGCCGAAACCCTTCAACTCACCGAGAACGCCCAGCCGGCCCTGATGGCGGTGTCTGTGGCGACCCTGCGGGTGCTCGAGGCTGAAGCCGGATTTTCCGTGGAGCGGGATGCTGCGTTCGTTGCCGGCCACTCGCTCGGCGAATATTCGGCACTGGCTGCCGCTGGCAGCCTGACGATCTCGGACACTGCGCGGCTGCTTCGCACCCGCGGTCTCGCAATGCAAAAGGCCGTGCCGGTCGGTGCCGGCGCGATGGCCGCGCTGCTCGGCCTCGATTACGACGCGGCCATGGAGGTCGCCAGGGAGGCGGCACAGGGGCAGGTCTGCCAAGCTGCCAATGACAATGGTGGCGGCCAGGTCGTCGTCTCCGGCGACAAGGCTGCGGTCGATCGCGCCGTTGAGATCGCCAAGACCAAGGGCGCCAAGCGCGCCATGCTGCTGCCGGTGTCCGCGCCGTTCCATTGCCAGCTGATGCGGCCGGCCGCCGACGCCATGGCCGAGGCGCTGTCCAAGGTCACGATCAAAGCGCCGGGTGCGCCGCTGGTCTCGAACGTGCTGGCAAGCGCCATCACCGATCCCGACGAGATCCGCCGCCGGCTGGTCGAGCAGGTCACCGGCACGGTGCGCTGGCGCGAGTCGGTTGCCTATATGGCGGGCCAGGGCGTCACCCGTTTCTTCGAGATCGGCGTGGGCAAGGTGCTGACGGGACTCGTCAAGCGTATTGCCGATGGCGCTGTCGGCGTGTCGGTCGGCGGGCCGAACGATATTGCCGCCGCCAAGGATGCACTGGCCGCTGCGAAGCAGGGATAAGTTTACGCACGATCTTTCCGGAAAACCGCTGCACACTTTTCCGGATCGTGCTTTGAAGGAGTTTTCCATGTTCGATCTGACTGGCAAAAAGGCGCTCGTCACCGGCGCGACCGGCGGCATCGGCGGCGCGATCGCGCAGGCGCTGCACGCGCAGGGCGCCACCGTCGCGATTTCCGGAACGCGCAAGGAAGTGCTGGATGAGCTTGCCGGCAAGCTTGGCGAGCGCGCCCTCGTGCTGCCCTGCAATCTCTCCAAGGCCGACGAGGTCGAGGCGCTGGTCCCGGCTGCAGAAGCTGCAATGGGCCAGGTCGATATTCTCATCGCCAACGCCGGCATCACGCGTGACAATCTGTTCGTTCAGCTTCGTGATGAGGATTGGGACGAGGTCATCAACGTCAATCTGACCGCGACCTTCCGCCTGGCGCGTGCCGCCACCAAATTGATGATGCGCAAGCGCTTCGGCCGTATCATCGCCATCACCTCGGTGGTCGGCGTCACCGGCAATCCCGGGCAGGGCAATTACACCGCGTCGAAGGCCGGCCTGATCGGCATGATCAAGACGCTCGGTGCCGAATACGCCAAGCGCGGCGTGACCGCGAACTGCATCGCGCCCGGCTTCATCAAGACGCCGATGACGGATGCGCTCAACGACAAGCAGCGCGAGACGATTCTGACCAAGGTTCCGGCCAATCGCCTGGGGACGCCCGAGGACATTGCGGCGGCCGCGGTCTACCTGAGTTCGAACGAAGCAGCCTACGTCACCGGCCAAACCATCCATGTCAACGGCGGCATGGCCATGATCTGACACGCCGTTCCGCACTGCCCACATGGGCGGGGCAGGATGCGGCAAACGGCCGTTTCCGGAGCGAATTGAGGCTTGTAGTCAAGGCAGTTGAAGTATGATAACCGGACCTTCAACGGATGGGCAAAGAACGCCATTGCAGGTTTTTGAAACCCTGTATATTGGCGATGCGGAGCCTTGGCCGTCGTTCGCCGGGTCTCCATCGGTTAAGGTGGGACCAAATCAAAGTTCGTAAGCGAAGGCAGTCAACGACCACGACGGCTCGTATCGTCCCGGGGGGTCGGGTCTACAGGGAACAACACGAGGTTATGCAATGAGTGACATTGGCGAACGGGTTAAGAAGATCGTGGTCGAACACCTTGGTGTTGAACCCGAGAAGGTTGTCGACGCAGCGAGCTTCATCGATGACCTCGGCGCCGACAGTCTGGACACCGTCGAACTGGTGATGGCGTTCGAAGAAGAATTCGGGTGCGAGATTCCGGACGACGCCGCGGAGACGATTCTCACCGTCGGCGACGCTACGAAGTTTCTCGAGAAGAACGCGAAGAGCTAAGGCTCTTCATTTTCGCGGGGACAACATTGAAACCGGACGGGCCGCTTCCCAGCGGTCAGCCGGTTTCTTGTTATTGGCCGTGAATCTTTCGATTCGGAGTTTTCGGATATGAGGCGGGTTGTCGTCACTGGTCTCGGCATGGTGTCGCCACTCGGCTGCGGCGTCGAGCCGACCTGGAAACGCATCCTCAATGGCGAAAGCGGTGCGCGCAGGATCGAGAGCTTCGATGTCTCCGATCTGCAGACCAAATACGCCTGCACCGTCGTGCGCGGCGACGGGTCGAACGATACCTTCAATCCCGATATCTGGATGGAGCCGAAGGACCAGCGCAAGGTCGACGACTTCATCATCTTCGGCATGGCCGCGGCCGGCCAGGCGCTCGACGATGCCAACTGGCATCCCGAGTCCGAAGAGGACCAATGTGCGACCGGCACCATGATCGGCTCGGGCATCGGCGGCCTCAACGGTATTGCCGACACCGCTATCCTGCTGAAGGAGCGCGGCCCGCGCCGGGTGTCGCCGTTCTTCATTCCGGGCCGCCTGATCAATCTCGCGTCCGGCTATGTCTCGATCAAGCACGGGCTGAAGGGGCCGAACCATTCGGTGGTCACGGCCTGCTCGACCGGCGCCCATGCGGTCGGCGACGCCGCCCGCCTGATTGCGCTGGGTGACGCCGACGTGATGGTCGCCGGTGGTGCGGAATCGCCGATCAGCCGCATCGGCATTGCCGGCTTCAATGCCGCGCGCGCTCTCTCGACAGGCTTCAACGAGACGCCCGAGAAGGCCTCGCGTCCCTATGACAAGGATCGCGACGGCTTCGTCATGGGCGAGGGCGCCGGCGTCCTCGTCCTGGAGGAGCTCGAGCACGCCCGGCGCCGCGGCGCCAGGATCTACGCCGAGGTGATCGGCTACGGTCTGTCGGGTGACGCCTATCACATTACGTCGCCGTCACCCGACGGCAATGGCGGCTTCCGCAGCATGACGGCCGCGCTCAAGCGCGCCGGCCTTACGGCATCCGACCTCGATTACATCAACGCGCACGGCACTTCGACGCCGCTTGGCGACGAAATCGAGCTCGCCGCGGTGGAGCGGCTGCTCGGCAATGCCGCCTCCAAGGTTGCGATGTCGTCGACCAAATCGTCGACCGGCCATCTGCTCGGCGCGGCCGGCGCCATCGAGGCGATCTTCGCCATCCTCGCGATTCGCGATAATGTCGTCCCGCCGACCATCAACCTGGACAATCCGTCGGTGGAGACCGCGATCGATCTCGTGCCGCATAAGGCGAAGCAACGCGAGGTGAACGTCGCGTTGTCGAATTCTTTTGGTTTCGGCGGTACCAATGCCTCGGTCATCGTCCGGCGCCTGACCCATTAGTTTGTGTTTGCGACGAATCCACCGTTTTGCCGTATTCGGCGATAGTCATGTCTGTGGGCGCGTGCATTTGGCTCGGCAAGTGATTGTCAGGCTGCGATTGAACCGGCAGGATTCAGGTTGCATCGATGAGTGAAAGGCCGCCCATTTCGCCCCGGAGTCCGCGGGCAGCGCTCGAGCCCGAGCAGGTCCCGCCCCCCCCGAGGCGTTCGGAGCGGGCCCGCAATCCCTTTGTCGTGGTCGGCAACGCCATCATCACCCTGCTGCTGATCGGGATGCTCGGCACCGGCGGCGCCTATTATTACGGCCGGCAGGTGCTCGAGGCGCCGGGGCCGCTGAAGGAAGACAAGATCGTCAACATCCCGCAGCGCGCGGGCAAGCGCGACATCGCCGAGACCCTGAACAAGGAAAGCGTGACCGATGTCAATCCGTGGGTGTTCATCGCCGCGGTGGCCGCGCTGAAGGCGAGCTCGGACCTGAAGCCGGGGGAATATTCGTTCCAGAAGAACGCATCCCTGCGTGACGTCATCGCCACCATCGTCGAGGGCAAGGTGGTGCAGCATTCCGTCACGATTCCGGAGGGCCTCACCTCCGAGCAGATCGTGGCACGGTTGTCCGACAACGACATCTTCACCGGCAGCGTGCGCGAATTGCCGCGTGAAGGCACGCTGCTGCCGGAGACCTACAAGTTCCCGCGCGGGACCCCGCGCGACCAGGTGATCCAGCGCATGCAGCAGGCGCACAAGCGCGTGCTCGCGGAGATCTGGGAGCGCCGCAGCCAAGACCTTCCGGTCAAGACTCCGGAGCAGCTGGAGACGCTCGCCTCGATCGTCGAGAAGGAGACCGGCAAGCCCGACGAGCGTAGTCGCGTCGCAGCCGTGTTCGTCAATCGGCTCAAGCAGAAGATCAAGCTGCAGTCCGACCCGACCATCATCTACGGCCTCGTCGGCGGCAAGGGCACGCTCGGACGCCCGATCAAGCGCAGCGAGATCACGCAGCCCTCGCCCTACAACACCTATGTGATCGAGGGCCTGCCGCCGGGCCCGATCGCCAACCCCGGTCGCGCCTCGCTGGAGGCGGCAGCCAACCCGGCCCGCACCCGCGACCTCTTCTTCGTCGCGGACGGCTCGGGCGGGCACGCCTTCACCGAGACCTACGACGCGCACCAGAAGAACGTCGTCAAGCTGCGCGCGATGGAGAAGCAGATCCAGAACGACACGGTGGAGCCTGCCGATGACGCACCGGCGCCGGCCGCTGCGCCTGCGGCCGCAGACACGGCGCCGACCGCGACCACGCCCAAGCCGACTCAGCAGAAGAAGCCGCCGGCTGCTCGGCCCGCCAATCCGGCGGCGCCCGCCCGGCAAGGCGCCGTGCAGCCAGTGCCGCCGGTGATCCAGCGCTAGCGCAGGCCTGCCTACGGGACTTTGCGGATTACACTTTCCCGCAAAATAGTCTTAAGATTCGCGTGGCCTGATGGCCTTGCGAATCCTTTGTTTCCGGAGAATTTGACCTGATGGCGCTGTCGTCCATGACCGGCTTTGCCCGAAGCCACGGCGCGAGCGGGCCGTATACGTTCGAATGGGAATTGAAGTCGGTCAACGCCAAGGGCTTTGACTTGCGGGTGCGGCTGCCGCAGGGGTTCGACGAGCTCGAAGCCTACGCCAAGAAGCGCTCCGGCGAGCTGTTGTCGCGCGGCACCGTCTACGCCAATCTCACCGTCAAGCGCGCCAATGCCGCGGCCTCCGTCCGGGTCAATGAGGACGTGCTCAACGCCGTCCTGAAGGCCGCCGCCGTCATCGCCGGCAAGGTCGATGCGGTCGCGCCGAGTGTCGACGGACTTCTGGCCATCAAGGGTGTCATCGAGGTCGCCGAGCCCGAGGGCGACGAGGACGAGGACAAGGCCGCGCGGGCCGCCGCGGCGGACGCCTTCGACAAGGCGCTCGCCGAACTCGTCGAGATGCGCAAGCGCGAGGGCACCTCGCTCGGGCAGATCTTGGTCCAGCGGGTCGACGAGGTCGAGCAGCTTGCGAAGAAGGCGGAGGCCGCGCCGGGCCGCAAGCCGGAGGCGATCAAGGCCAGGCTCGCCGAGCAGATCGCCGCGCTGCTGGACACCTCCGACCGTTTCGATTCCGACCGCTTGATGCAGGAGGCGATCCTGATCGCAACCAGGGCCGACATTCGCGAGGAGCTCGACCGCATCGCCTCCCATATCGCGCAGGCGCGCGAGCTGATCGGCAAGGGCGGCCCGGTCGGGCGCAAGCTCGACTTCCTGGCGCAGGAGTTTCACCGCGAGGTCAACACCTGCTGCTCGAAGTCGAACGACATCGAGCTGACCAATACCGGGCTCGCCATGAAGAACGTGGTCGAGCAATTCCGCGAGCAGGTCCAGAATCTGGAGTGATCGATGACGACGGGCGGTCAGGGCACTGACGGTGTCGAGCGGCGCGGGCTGATGTTCGTGCTGTCCTCGCCATCGGGCGCGGGCAAGACGACGCTGTCGCGTCTTCTGATGGACCGCATGCCGGGTCTGCGCATGTCGGTGTCGGCGACGACGCGGTCGATGCGGCCCGGCGAGGTCGATGGCCGCGACTATCTGTTCGTCGACAAGCCCAGGTTCGACGCCATGGTGAAGGGCGACGAGCTGCTGGAATGGGCCACCGTGTTCGACAACAGCTACGGCACGCCGCGTGCGCCCGTCGAGGCCGCGCTGTCGGCGGGGCAGGACGTGCTGTTCGACATCGACTGGCAGGGTACGCAACAGTTGCGCGAAAAAGCGCGCGCGGACGTCGTCAGCGTCTTCATCCTGCCGCCGTCGGCCGGCGATCTCGAGAAGCGGCTGCACTCGCGTGCGCAGGATTCCGACGAGGTGATCCGCAAGCGGATGAGCCGCGCCAGCCACGAGATGAGCCACTGGGCCGAGTACGACTATATCGTCATCAACCACAATGTTGATGACGCCTTCGCCGAGGTGCAGTCGATCCTGAAGGCCGAGCGCCTCAAGCGCGAGCGGCGGACTGGCCTCGTGAGCTTCGTGCGAGGGCTGCAAGGTCAGCTTCAAGGCTAGCAAGGTCAGCTTCAGGGCGAGGCTGCGTCAGCCGCGGCCCTTCCGTCGCCAGCCGCTCCAGCATCGCCGTAATGATGTCGATGTCGGCCGCACTTTCGTCGCGCGGATGTTCGTGTTGCGCGTCCGCGTCGTGCTCTGCAGGCTCTTCGTGGTGGATGTCGTCGGCCGCAAGCTGAGGCGCCGGGGCCTCGATCTCGAACTCGCCGTCGAAATAGTCGATCCCGGTCTCTTCAGGCTCTGCTGTCGCAATCTCAACGGAGCGGCCCTGCGCGGCGATCCGGCTAATGGCGCTGGAGAATGCGGCGATCTGCGGGGCTTCCACGCGCATGGCGTCGAAGTCCACCGGAAGCGGCCGGTCCACGCGCGGCGCCGGCTCGGCATGCCAGGGCGCGCGGCTGTCGTTCTCATCCTGCCCATGATCCCAGTTCACGCGGCGATCGGCCGCCCGGGCGCGCGCGCGTCGACCGGCGAAGCGATAAATCACGCTGGCGAGGAGGCCGGCGAGCGCCAGCGCGCCGCCGATGACAAGCAGCAGCATCTGCACCGAACCGGTCGGCTTGTCGGCGGGCGCGTCGGCCGCGGCGAGCGTCACCGGGGCAGGGGATGCGGCCGGCTTTGTGCTCGGCTGCGCGGAGGCCGTTGCAGGTACGGCAGCCGTTGCGGGTGAAGGCTGCGGTGCGGGCGACGCAGGTGCGGCGTCGGGCCAGCGCGTGGCGACGGCGGGCTGCGCTGCATTGGCATCAGGGGTGCCGGGAGCCGGCTGCGTTGCGGCTGCGGCCGGCGCCGGCGGGCTCGCTCCGGGGCTGGTCTGCGCGATGTATTCAGCACGCGCGTTCTGCACCGATGGCGGCGAGGCTGGAGCCGCATTCGGCGCATCGGTCGTCGCCTGCGCGCTTTGTGTCGCCTTGGCGCCTTCCTTGGCGCCTTCGGCGCGCAGATACCAGCATTGCCGCTTGGTCCCGCGCTCCACCCGATAGAACCAGTGCTGGCCCTGCGGCGCGGCACCCTTCGGCGAGGCGAGACAGTCGGCTGCCGTATTCTCCGTGCTTGCGGTCGCCGGCGCCGCGGTTGCGGTCGCAGGTGCACTTGGCGCGTTCTGCGAAACAGCGGCCAGTGGTGCGCCGGCAATGATGCTGCCTATCAGCGCGGATATGAACTTCGCGGTGCGGTTGCCCATCCTGGTCTCCCGTTTACGCATGACGCAACTCGATACCTTTCCTTTCTCAACAAAGAGTTAGGTGGCAATGAGCCGCAAATCCGGAGAGGATGTGGCTTGAATTGGGCCCGCGCGGTGTTCGTTCCACCGCGAATTCAGGCTTTTTGCCGGCGCTATTGCTTGCTCGCGGTCCAGGTCCCCGAGCAGCCGTCGGAACGGCGGAAAGTGCCGGAACCGCTGCGCCCGAACAGGCGGCCGGCGCCGGTATAGGTGATGCCGCCTTCACCATGTCCGAACGTGTGCACCGAGCCATTCGGGCTGACGGTCCCGCTGACGCCTTCGGCGATCACACGGCCCGAGGTCACGACGGTCGCGCCGCTGGTCGTGCCGCCGCAACCGACACTGGTGACGGCCCAGGCGCCGTCGAAGCTGCCGCCACCACCACCACCTCCTCCTCCGCCGCGCCGCGACGACGAGCGTTGTTCGTCAGCGGCCGGCTTGCTGCGGCGCTCGGATGGCGCGGGTTCCGCGGAGCGGCCTGAAGAACTATCCTGGCGCGAGCCGGACAGCGTTTTTTCGTCGTTGCCGATCGAGCCGCCGGCGCTGCCGGATTGCGCGAAGGCCGAAGGAGCCGCGAGGGCGAGCAGAAGCGAGGCGAGGGCAAACTTGCGGCTTGCGATGTTCGACATGAGCCAGAAATCCATCATGATGAAAAATCAGAGGCAAAATCAACGACCGGAGCCGTCGGCACAAACGCTTCCAATAATGCGGCAAGCTTTGCCAGCCTTGCCGCAATCGTCAAGCGCGGCATCCTTGGCGCGCTGCACGCTATCGCGCTGGACCAGCGACCAGGACTTGTCCGAGATCGCGAAGGCGCCGCAGCTTTTGCCGTAGAAGGAGAGCTCGATCGGACATTTCGCGCCTCCGCAATTGCCGCGCGCATCCGCCACCGCCGCGCGCCGCGAGGCATGGTTCCAGGAGATGCCCCATTTGTTGCCGTCGGGGCCATAGACGATCGAGCCCCACGGCTTGAGATCCTCCATCTTGCGCATCCGCAGCAGCAGGCCTTCGGTCGCTTCACCCGTCGGCGCCATCGAAATGCGCTGCTGCAGCTTCGTGATGGCGCGCGTCAGCCCGTCAGGCGTATCGGGGTCGAAATTGAGCTCATAGAGCCGCTCGTTCAATTCGCTGAGCAGCGCGGCATCACGCAGCGGCACGCGGTCGGGATCGGCGCGCAGGCGATCCGACGGCAGCGGATCGGGCTGCATCGCCGCGACCTGCGGCGGCGCGGTCTGCGTCGGCGGCACGAAGTAAAAGGTGCCGTCGATCGGCGAGGACGACACCCAGGGCTGCTGCGCACCTGAGGTGGCGCGCTTCACGGCGAGGCCGACCTGATTGAAGGTCTGGAACACATCGAGGCCTGCGGTCCGGACCGTCGCGGCCAGCGCCTTGGTATAGGGGCTGTGACCGTCGCTGCCGTCTTGCGCAACATTGCCGGGCTGTGTCGCGTAGGAGATCAGCGTGCCCTCCGGCGCGCGCATCTGCGCGAGACCACCGTCAGAGGAACGCAGCCCACGTGAGCCAAGGGGGTTGTTGCGGCAGGCATCAAGGATGACGAGGTTGAGCCGCGTGCCGGAGCCCTGCATCTGCCGCAGTACCAGGTTCACGTCGGTCATCTGGAAATCGACGTCGGCCTCGCGCGTCGGATTGGCGCCGACCGGCACCAGATAGTTCGAGCCCGCGACCTGCACGCCGCGACCGGCATAATAGAACAGCGCGACGTCGGCGCCCTGGACCTGCCGGCCAAAGCTCTGCACGGCGATGTCCATCGCCCCCTTGTCGAGATCGAGCTGGGCACGGCCGCCGACGAGGGTAAAGCCGAGTGTGCCGAGCGTCTCCGCCATCAGGCTCGCGTCCTTGGACGGGTTGTCGAGCGGCGTGATGTTCTTGTAGGCGGAGTTGCCAACCACCAGCGCGATGCGCTTCTCGGCCGATGCCGGTTGGAGCGCGACGGTGAGCGTGGCCGCGGCGAGCGCCGCCAGCACCAGGACGCGATTGAAAATCCTCGCGTGCATCAAAAAACCCCCACAGCAATGCCGGCAATCTACCAGCCGCGCGCGCTGGCGAAAAGCGGTGCGACATTCTGTACGGTGCCTGCCTGTGCGCATTGCGGCCGGGAAGGGGCCATGGCTCATCATTCTCGCGGCAGGTTTTGCCCGAGCTGTTCGGTCGTCGCACCGCCCGATGGAAGCCAAAGGGCGCAGGGAAGGCCGGGCGCCGGCGGCACCCGGGATCCGTGCGCAACAGAAGTGCACACGGGGTGGATCACAGGTGATGCCGGTCGCCCGGCCTTCCCTGCGCGGATGGTTTTAACGGTGTCCTTCGTGCTCTCCCCGGGGAGCGATGCACTATTGCCCCCGTCGCGTTGCGGATGGCTGATGCGCGTGCCCGGTCGGGCCGCCACATCACCGCAAGACTTGACGCACAGACCCGGGCGTCAGGACCACACGACTTCTCCGTCCGCGGACGGTTTCGCCTGAGAGCCAGAGGCTCGCGTGTGCTCACCCCCGGCCACCGACGAACCCGCTGTGACCGCGCCGTGTCGTGCCGCGTTGCGTGAGGACTCACGGTTGCCCGCCCTGTCATCCCGCAATCCGCGCCGGCGCTACCGCGTCCACCGCAACCCAACCCGCATCTCGTGACGATCGCGAAGCGCCCCTTTGGCAGGGCCGGGATGAGGGATATATGCCATAAATCCGAAATTCGGGAAAGTGGAATATTTTTGCTGGGAGGGATTGACGAGGTGTTTCGCCCGGCGGGGCTGCGGATGCAGTTCCATCTTCACGATGTCGAGGCATGGGCTCCTTCAGCCCAATCAGCCTATCCGGATGCAGCAGATACGCTGTAAGCTGGCGTTCGCGATCACAATTGACGGAACTTGGCCATGACCCTTGAGTCCGACAACAGCAACTCGGGTGGCCCGTCGACATGGACGGTGGCGGGTGATGAGTTCGTTCTTCTTGACGCCGTGAAACCGCCAGCCCGTATTGAATTGGCACGGGAGCGCATGCTTCTAAGCCGGCTTTATCTCGGCTTGATCCGCAGCATCAATGATGATTATGGCGCCGACTTCGTCCGGCAGAATGATAGTGCGACGTTCCGCACCATCGGCATCTACCTATTCCTGCGAACGGCGATGTGCTCGCCGGTGCGAGCAAACACAGTCGCCCAGGCACTGAAGCTGCCGCGAGCCACGGTGCTGCGGCGGCTGGAAGAGATGATCAAGCAGGGTTATGTCGAGCGCATCGGCAACGCTTATCGCGTCACCGACAAGGTCAATATCCCCGATCTGCAACGCCGACTGCAGCAGCGGATCGACATGATCCTCGAGACAGCCCGCGAGCTGTCCAAACTGAGGATCACTGAGGGTTCAGCGCATTGAGGCCGTGCGGTCCGCCGTCAGCCCTCGGACGAATCGCGGATGTCGCCGATCTTGTGCACTGTCACGTTGACTGACATGCCGGCATAATCGCCGGCGTCTCCGAACCACGAGCCTTCGAGCGGGATCGCCTGGGCGGGATGGCGCGCGACTGCGACCGGGATGAGGTCGAAGCCGGCATTGATCTGGTTGGTCGGATCGTAGTCCAGCCATCCGGCACCAGGGAGAAACACCTGCACCCATGCATGCGTGGCACCGGAGCCGGTCGCGCCGACGGCACCGCCGTCAAGCGCCTGATCGTAGAGATAGCCGCTGACGAAGCGGGAGGCGAGGCCGAGGCGGCGCAGCGTCTCGATCATCAGCCAGGCGTAGTCGCGGCAGGTACCGGATCGCTTGCGCAAGGTTTCGCCCGGAGCTTGCGTGCCTTCCGACTCGCGGGCGCTGTAGCTGAAGGATTCGCGAAAGGTCCGCAACAGCCGGTGCAGCACGTCGGTGGTCTCGTCCTTGTCGCCGGCGACGAAACTCTTCGTCCACGACGCAAGGCTGCCGTCGGGATCGTCGGCGTGCGGACGCAGATAGCCGGCGAGGTCGGTCCATTCGTCGGGCGAGTATTGCACGGGAATTTGCTCGGCGCGGGCGGCCAGCGGAAAGGACTCGATGCCCTTGATGCCGAAATACACGCCGCGCACCTGAAAAATGATGGTCAGCTCGCTGGCCAGTTCGCTGAATTCCATCACTGTCACAGTGTTGGACCTCGCATCGGTGGTCCAGTGGACTTTCGAAGGCGGGTTGGTTCTCGCGGACCAGCCGAGGAGGCGGGCACAGGCGCCGCGTCGCGGCAGGAACATCGCCCGATGCGTCCCGAACGAAACCGGCTTCGTGTACCGGTACGTGGTCGTGTGCGTGATCTCGCCCAGCATCGCCATGGCGACCTCCCTCGGGCGGCCTGACGACGTTTTGCCCGTGCCTCAAGGCGACCCGGCAATGACGACGCCCACTTGATCTAGATCAAGGGCGGCGGGACGCGATCCGACTCAGATGCCTCCGTCCAGGGCCGCACGAACTGATCGCGCGGCAGGCAATAGTGCATCCTCACCTCCAGATGCGCGCGAGCGCGAGGGCGAGAATTCCCATTACGCCGCTGATCAATCCCACCATCGCATAGGACTCCGCGAACACGCCGGTCTGGATGAAGACCTGGCAGGCGATGGCGACACAGATGGCGGTGAGCAGCAGGCAACCGCAGCCGACGATGATCGAAAGATAGCGTATCGCGGTTGCGACGGGCCTGGCGGGGGATGTGGAATCGGTCATGCCAGATGATAACGGCGTGGTTGGCACCGCGTTCCGGCGCCATCGCGCACGTGCAAGAGCATCACTTGCCTGCGCAGCAATCGACCAGCGCGCGCCAGATGCGCTGGATCTCGACTGTCCGCTGAAGCTCGAGGACGTGGTTCTCGCTGGCGTGGGGGGATTGTGTTGCGGAGCGGAGTTCGCGCGGTGCGATCCAGCGTTCGGAAATCGGATCGTACCATTTGCCGAGATTGACCAAGTTCGTGTCTCCTCTGTTGATCCCCCTTGGTTTGCCTATCCCATACGCCGGTTGCTGGTGTTTTGCGTGAGATTGCCGTGGGCGGCCTGCTCACGGATGTTCTGCTTCTCGTCGTCGCGATGGCCCTTGGTGGTGTCGACGGGAACAGTCGGCGCGCTGCCGGCGCCCTTGTGACTCCGGTTCTCGTTGGGAACTGGCTGCACCGTTTTTGTCAGCGGCTTCGTCATGCGATTCGGACTCAGTCGTTGCCTTGACGAGAGGCCAACGCGCGGCTGGTTCGCGGTGTTCCAACTTTCAGGGCGAAGTGATGGGGGGACGCGCAGCTCTAGTGCTTCGAAGCGTCCTGTTCGCCGGATGACGATCCGTCGGCTGACGTCTGATTCGCGCGGGGATCTTTCAAGACGGTTTCGAGGGAGTGTCCGTCACCTTCCGCCTCGGCCTGTTGCCGCGACTTGCGATACTTCCCGATCATCCGCTTGATGTCGTCGACGGCTTCCAGCAGAGGCGGCGTCAGCGAGAACAGCGCACCCAACGCAATGGCGATGATGGTGTGGCGCACCGAGACCTTTTCGTCCTCATCGTAGGCGTAGGCATTTTGCCCGATCGGGACAGGCGCGAGCCCGCTCGACGAGCGCGGCTGGCCAGATTTCCGCGGCTTGCGCGGCGGGATCATGACCACGACGAAGAGGACGTTGATCAGGAGCCAGATGCCCAGAATGACAAGAACGGTCCGCATTCCACTCAATACCGTAGGTGATGCAATGTGCTGTCGCCTTATGCAGGTATTGAACGGCCGTTCGCATCACAATGCAAGTTGTGCTTTGGTTTTACGCAAGTTTCGGTGAACCGGCGGCTATCGGAATTTGGCAGGTCGGGTGGTAGCGCCGGGATCCATCCGCGGAACTGGGGCGGCGCAGGCGTTCGAGTCCTGCCAATCCTGCGGCCGCTGCGTTAACGAAACCGCCGGATCACCATCGATCGAAAAATTGGCGCCGAATGTGGCGAAGCGTGCTGCGTTGCACCCGGGCCACGCCTCGAACTCTGTTCTCGTCCGGAGAACTACGGAATTTCGAAATAGAGCGCGCGCTCTGTTCACGAGTGAACATAGGGCGGGCGGATCGGATTAGCGTTCTCGGTGCCGAGCGACGGCCCCGTCCGCTCTGCCCGACGACCCGCCGGCCTTCACCCTCACACTGCCGCCAAGCCGGCGGTGCGAGGGCACCGCTTGCCGCCGCTACCCGAGGCGCGCCTCGCGCGCCGCCGACATGCGGTTCGTGCGCCGGTAGGCGTCGATCGCCCTGTTGGCGAGCATCAGCGGCCGGCGCTCGCCGGTTTTGAGCTGCGCTTCGATCGCATCGAGGAGGCTGTTCGCGGAATTGTCAGGCGGGCCCAACTCGCCGCTCTTCTCGAGGAAGCTCCAGGCGATGAAGAATGCGCTCTCGACGGTGCAACGAATGGACATGCGCTGCCAACGCAGTGCAGCCGCAGCCGTTCCGCGCCTTGCGTGAATTCCGAGTTAATGAGCAAACGAAAGCTGCGGCGGGACGCATATCCCGCCGCCGCTCGAAACTCAGTTCTTCAGCACGATACGGCCGACCACGTGGCCTGCGCGCAGTTCGTCGATCCATTTCTGGACATCGCCCATCGGCTCTTCGCGCATCGGCGTCGGCTTGATCTTGCCGGCGCGGGCGAGCGCCATCAGCTCATGCGCCTCGGCAAGCGTGCCGACCATAAAGCCTTCGACCGTGAGGCGCTTGTAGACCCATTGCACCATCGGCAGTGTGAACTGACCACCCATCAGGCCGGAGACCACGACCTTGCCGCCGCGCGCGGCAACCGCGACCGCGAACGCCATCGACTTTTCGTTGCCGGCGAAATCGACGACCTCGTCAAACCCGCCGTCGGTCTCCCTCAGGATGCGCTTGATCATTTCGGGCTCGGACGGATCGTAGGCGTTGGCCGCGCCGTTCTTCAGCGCGGTCTCGCGCGCGGCCGGCGAGAGATCGGCGACCGTGATCGGCTGCTTGAACATCGCGCGCGCAAACGACAGGCCCATCATGCCGACGCCGCCGAGACCGATCAGCAGCAGATTGCGCTGACGCGGACGATCGACCAGGCGCTTGAGCGCGCCATAGGCGGTGACGCCGGAGCACATCAAGGTCGCGGCCTGGTTGACGGGCAGCGGATCGTAGTCGAGCAGATATTTTGCGTCGGGCACCAGCACGTGGGTGGCGAAGCCGCCGTCGATGGAGACGCCGAGGAAGCGCTGCCTGGCGCAGAGGTTCTCGTCGCCGTTCTTGCAGTCGCGGCACTGGCCGCAGCCGATCCAGGGAAACACCGCCTTCTTCGAGCCGACGAGACCCGCCGGCACGTCGGGGCCGACTTCGTCGACGACGCCGGCGATCTCGTGGCCGAGCGTGAAGGGCAGCGTCATGCCGCGCGTGGTGTCGAGCTTCTTGCCGCCGCCGAGATCGGCATAGCCGTCCTGGATGTGCAGGTCGGAATGGCAGAGGCCACAGCGCTCGATGCGCACCAGCACCTCGCGTCCCTGCGGCTTGGGCGTATCGACGATGGTCTCGCACAAGGGCGCATCGAACTTGACCAGCGACTGTCGACGCATCAACGCCATATTCCTTCCTCCGAAATTCCGATTATTGAGCCTCGCTGCGTATATCCGCCAATTCACGCGCCATGGCAACAAAGCCGGAGATGGGGATGGTCTCGGCACGCCGCGTCGCATCGACGCCGGCGGCTGCCGCGAGCCGCGCGGGATCGATACCGAGTGATTTCAGACTTTGGCGCAGCATTTTCCGGCGCTGACCGAAGGCCGCGGCCGCGACCTGTTCGAGCATCTTGCGATCGCAGGGTAGCGGCGCTGCGCGCGGCACCAGGCGCACGACGGAGGAGGTGACCTTCGGCGGCGGCACGAAGGCGGATGGTGAGATATCGAACAGGATCTTCGTCTCGCAGCGCCAGTTGGCGAGCACGCCGAGCCGGCCATAGGCCTCCTCGTCCTCGCGCGCGACGATGCGCTCGCCGACCTCGCGCTGAAACATCAGCACCATCATGTCGTACCAGGGCGGCCAGGGCTCGGTGGTGAGCCAGCCGATCAGGAGCTGCGTTCCGATGTTATAGGGCAGGTTGGCGACGATCTTCGCGCGCTCTCGCCCGAGCAGCGGACGCGGATCGAAGGTCATGGCATCGCCATGCACGATCTCGAGCCGGCCGGGATAGCGCGCGGAGATATCATTCAGCGCCGGGATCGCGCGCTCGTCATGCTCGATCGCGATGACGCGTCTGGCGCCGAGTGAGAGCAGCGCCCGTGTCAGTCCGCCCGGGCCCGGGCCGATCTCGACGATGGTGCTGTCTTCGAGCGGCGCTGCCGCGCGCGCGATGCGCGCGGTGAGATTGAGATCGAGCAGAAAGTTCTGGCCCAGCGATTTGCGCGCCGACAAAGCGTGCTGGCGAATGACCTCACGGAGCGGCGGGAGGTCGTCGATCGCGCTCATCAGCTGTTTGCAGCCGCCATGCGGCTGGCAAGGTTGAGCGCCGCGATCAGGCTCGCCGGATTGGCTTTGCCGGTGCCGGCGATGTCGAAGGCGGTGCCGTGATCGGGCGAGGTGCGGATGAAGGGCAGGCCGAGCGTGACATTGACGGCGTCGTCGAACGCGACCGTCTTGATCGGGATCAACGCCTGGTCGTGATACATGCAGACCGCGCAGTCATAGGTGTTTCGCGCGGCTTCATGGAACATGGTGTCGGCGGGCAGCGGTCCCCTGGCGTCGATGCCGTCATTGCGCAGGACCTTGAGCGCCGGCGCGATCACGGTCTGCTCCTCATGGCCGAGCGAGCCGTCCTCGCCGGCATGCGGATTGAGGCCGGAGATCGCGATCCGCGGCCGGGCAATGCCGAAGCGGGATGTGAGCTCGGTCGCGACGATGCGCACGGTCGAGACGATGAGCTCGCTCGTGAGCTGGCTCAACGCTTCCCGCAAGGAAACGTGGATCGTCACCGGCACCACGGCGAGCCGCGGCGACCACAGCATCATCACCGGCTGCGGCAGGTGGCCATCGAGGCTCGCGAGCTCGGCGAGGAATTCGGTGTGGCCGGGATGACGGAAGCCTGCGCGGTAAAGCACGCTCTTGGCGATCGGGTTGGTGACGACGGCACTGGCGCGGCCGGCGCGGACATCGCTGACCGCCTGGCGGATCGAGGCGAGGGCTGCCGGTGCACTCGAGGCGTCGGGCTTACCGGGTGCAGCGGTCGCAGGCTCGCCGGTCGCAACCACGGGCAGGGCGTCGGCAAAGGCGGTCTCGGCATCGCCCGGGCTCACCGCGGCGATCCTGATCTCGGCGCCCAGCGTCTTGGCCAGTTCCTTGGCGCGCTGCGCGATCAGCGCCTCGTCACCGAGCAAATAGAAGGCGGGAAGGCCGAGCTCGCGGCGCCTGAGCCAGGCCGCAATGGTGATGTCGGGGCCGATGCCGGCGGGCTCTCCGAGCGTCAGTGCAAGGGGCTTTGCGGGAGCGGCCATCAGTGGTTGCGATATTCGATCATCGCCGCTTTGCGGAGCTCGTCGAGATAGGCCCTCTGGGTCTTCTCGTATTTCTCCGTATACATCTTCTCGCGGATCTCGCGCTTCTTCGGCGTATCGATCGTGGTCGGCTTGCGCGAGCAAAGCACGACCATCTCGATGCCGGACTTGGTCACTTCGGGCGCCGTGAGGTGGCCGATCGCGGTGTCGTCGAGCACCTTGCGCAGCGCCTCCGGCAGGTCGGCGGTGGTCTTGGTGACGCTATCGCGGATGGTGGCGTTCGGCGTCGAGCGGAACAGCGAATTGGCTTCCTCGCAGCTTCCGACACGCGAGCGATATTGCTCGGCTTCCTTCAGGCGCGTCTCCTGGAAAGCCGCGGACGAACCGCGCGGCACGATCAGCACGATCGGCTGCATCTTGTATTCGGTGCCCTCGACCTGCAGCTTCTCCTCGCCGCCTTCGCGCACCTTGTCGGCGACGTCCTTCTCGCCGACGATCAGCTTCTCCTTGAAGCGGCCGCGCACGAGGCTGGTCCAGACCATCTCGGACCTCATGCGGTTCTTGAGCGTTTCGGGGCGCACGCCCTTGCTCTCGAGCGATTTGGTGAGCTGATCGGGCGAGATGCGCATGCGCTGCGCCATGCCGTCGTAGGACTGGCCGATGTCGGAAGCGCCGGGATCGACGCCGTATTTCTTGCCTTCCTTCAACTTGATCTTGTCGTCGATCAGCACGTTGATGACGTCCTGCCGGCCCGGGGTCTTCTGCGTCGTCAGCTGCTCGAGCTTGGAGCGCTGCTCGATGTCGAAATCGGTGATGGGATCGCCATTGACCATGACGACGATGTTCTGCGCGCGCGCGGGTGCGCCGGCGAGAACCAGTACGGCGGCCAGCACGGCGCCCAGCACGAGGAGGGGGAGGCGGAAGACAGGCAATCGGGTCGTCATGGTTGTCGCTCGCATGTCAGCCGAGATGGTCCTGTGATCGGGAACAGGCGGCCGGCATTTTGGACGGGTTCACTGGTAGCCGGCGGTGCCGCTGGACCCGGTCGAGGTCGCCAGCGTGCGCAGGCCGATCTGGAACATGAACGCGTGGCTCAGGACGGGCGGTGTGGTGCCCGCCGAATAGCTATACGAAGTTACATAGTTCGCCGCCAGCACGAAGCAATCGTCGACGTAGCCGGCGCCGAGCACATATTGGTTGATCTTGTTGGCCTCGAGGTCCCAGCGCGCCGAGCCCGTCACCACCCAATTGGTCGCGACCTTGATCGAGCCTGATGTCAGGATGCCCTCGCGGCGGGTCAAATAGCCGAGTTCCGGCTGCGGCGCGTAATTGCCGTACAACACGCTGACGGACCAGCGATTGAAGTTGGCGCGGCCTTCCGCTTCGAAGCGCTGGATGTTCCAGGTCTGCTCGTCCATGCGGGAGCGGACACTGAACGTATAGGTGCTGTTCGGCGAGTAGGCGGCGCTCGCCACATAATCCGAGCGCGGCTTGTCGAGGCCGGAATTGATACCGGTATTGATGGAGTCCTGCACCGCGTAGGAGTTCATGCCGAACAGCTGGTAGGACTGGCCGAACACCACCTTGACGGCGCCGCCCTTGTCGAACTGCGTGGTCGACTGCACGCCGACATTGGCGCGGCCGCCGCCTTCGACGCGGTCGTAGCCGGAGAACTTGTCGACGCTGAACAGGTTGGAGGCGTCGAACACCATGCTCTGCGCATCCTCGTTCGGGAGCTTGCCGGCATAGGTCTCGTTCGGGCGGATGATGATCTGCGCGATCGGCTCGATGGTGGTCGAGCCCCAGGGCTGAACGTTGATGAAGGGATAGCGGTATTCAAGGCCGACGGTCGGCATCAGGCGGAACGCCTGGGTGTCGCCGACGGGCAGGTAGTTCGACACGCCCGGCTGGTTGGAGACGTCCGAATTGATCGCATCGGCGCGCAGGATCGCGAACGGCGTCCAGATCTCGCCGAACGGATCGGTAAAGGACTTGCGCCACTGCGCCTCCGCCGTCAGGCGGGTGTAGGTGCCGGGGAAGCCGCGCAGCAGGCACTGCGACGGCGTGCGCGCGAGCGGATCGGCGGAGGTCGTCGTGCACAGGCCGTTGGTGTTGGCCGCCGTCGTGATCGGATCGAACACCGCGTCGTTGCGCGTCAGATTGACGAAGTTCGTCTTGTAGGAGACCTCGCCGCCGAAGATCGGATAGTTGAGCACGTTCGAGTAGTCGATCACGGGATAGACGACCGGGACCTGCTGCTGGTTGCCCGAGAAGCTCGTCCAGTACATCGTGCGCGCGTCGAAGAAGCTGCGATTGCCGACGCCGGTCAGATAGAGCTGCGAGATCGCATCGGTCGGCAGGTTCAGGAACGAGCCGAGCGGATCGCGATAGGCCGCCAGGCGGTAGTCCGACATGAAATAGTAGTCGGAGAGCAGGACGCCGTCCCAGCCCCAGACCCATTTGTCGTTCAGCGCGAACTGGCCCTTGGTCTCGATGCCGCCGCGGAACTGGCGGTCGCCCGGCTGGCCGGCGAAATTGCCGGGGTTGAGCTGGTCGATGCCGTAGACGCGAACCTGGTAGGCGCCGTCCATCAGGCGCTGGCGGAACTCGGCCTGGAACAGCACGCCCTGCTTGGAGGTGATGCGCGGACTGAAGGTCGCGTCCATGTCGGGCGCGATCGCCCAGTAGAACGGGACTTCGACGCCGTAGCCGAACGCCGTGTAGGAGGTGAAGCCCGGCATCAGGAAGCCGGTCTTGCGCTTCACGGTCGGATCGGGCGTCGAGAAATAGGGCATGTAGGCGAGCGGCACGCCGAAGAATTCGAGCTGCGCCGTCTCGAAATACAGCATCTTCTCCTGCTGGTCGTGGATGATGCGGGCACCCTTGACCTGCCAGAGCGGAGGCTTCTTCGGATCGTCCTTACACGGCGCGCAGGCCGTGTAGACGCCGTTCTCGAACACCGTGTAGTTGCCGCTTGAGCGGTCGGCGCGGGTCGCGGCCATGCGGGTCTGGTCGGCGGTGTCCACGCGCAGCGAATCGACGAAGCCGTCGCGGTAGTCGTCGGAGAGATCCAGGATCTCGGCATAGGTGATCTTGCCGTCGGCATCCGTCATGCGGATGTTGCCTTCGGCATGGAGCCGCTTGGTCTTCTGATCGTAGATGACCCGGTCGGCCTCGACGCTGGTGCCGTTGTAGAACAGCTGGACGTTGCCGACCGCGGAGACGCGCGAATTGTTGTAGTCGTAATCGACCTCGGTCGCCTGCACGAGCATCTGCCCGTCATTGGCGGCCTTCGGTGGCGTCGGACGCGGCGGCCGCGGATTGTAGGTGTAGCTCTGGGCGTCGGCCGGCGTCACCGCGGCAAGATCAATCATGCCGGCGAGCGATACGGTCGCGATCAGGGCGAGCAGGAGTCTGCGGGCAGACAAGCCATACCCGTTCGCGCGCACGAGGGTGCGCAACGCTAAACCAGATATGTGTCCTCGGCGGACGGCCGTCACTATCCGTCCTCCTGATACAACAAGGCCAAAAAGCCGGTGAGGCCGCCCACCACCACGGGCAACCACGCCGCAGCGATCGGATGCATCAACTCAGCCTTGCTCAAGTCTTCAGTCACTTTCGACAAAACGTAGAGCAGAAAGCCTGCGCCCACGCCACTCAAAACCATCTTCTGTACGCCGCCCATCCGGAAGAAGCGCAGCGACACGGAGGCCGCGAGCATCACCATGGCGGCGAGCAAAAACGGCTGTGCCAGCAGCTTGTGATACTGGAGTCGATATCCGGCTGTCGCGAACCCCGAGCTCTCCGATGAGCGGATGTAGGTCGGTAGTTGCCAAAAGGACACAGTCTCGGGTGTGGAAAAGCTGTTGCGGACCTGCGCTTCGGTCAACGTCGTCGGAATCTCGAGGCTGGCCTGGTCGATCGGTGGAGCATCGAGCGAGAAGCGGCGCACGCCCTTGAACAGCCAATGGCCAGACTCGAGCGTCGCCTCGCGCGCCTCGACCCGCTCCTTGAAATGCTGCCCTGTGTCAAACCGGAACAGCGTGAGCCCCGTCAGCCGGACGCCCTGCTGCTCGCTGCGCGCCGCGTTGATGATGGTCTGGCCGTCGCTGGTCACCTGGTTGAGCCAGAAGCCCGAGGCGTCCTGGATGCCGCCGCCGGGCGCCGAGCCGAACAGCTCGGCTTCCATGCGCTTGGATAGCTCGCGCAGGTTAGCCGACATCGGATTGTAGGCGACGGTGGCGATCACGCCGATCAGGAGCGCGCTGCCGAGCGCGGGCGAGATGAACTGCCAGGCCGAGATGCCGGCGGCGCGCGCCACCACGAGCTCGAGCCGGCGGGAGAGGGCGAGATAGCAGGTCATGGCGCCGATCAGCATGCAGAACGGCGTCAGCTTTTCCAGCAGTTGCGGCACCCGGAACAGCGAGGTCTCGGCCACCATGATCGCGGACGCCGACACCAGCCCTGAGGTCTTGCGCACCATCTCGATGTAGTCGACCAGCACCAGCAGCAGGAAAATGCTCGCGAACACGCCGAGTGCGGCGACCACGAAGCGGCCGGCGAAATAGCGCCCGAGCGTGTTGGTGAGCATGCTCATGCGGCGGCCGGCCGTCCGAACAGCCGCGCGATCCGCGCATTCGATCTGTTGATGGCCTCCATCAGGCCGGCAGGCGGCTCGACTACGATACCGCCGACGATCAGCCACATGCCGGCGCCGATCGCGGCCACCAGCATCGCGTATTGCACGGCGGCGGCGGCCGGCGACTTCACCGCCATCACCGAGCAGGCAAATCCGGCCATGCGCAGCCCGAACACCGCGACCACCGAGCCGCCCATCGAGAAGTTGCGGCTTTGGCGCGTGGTGCGCGGCGCTCCGAGGAAGGCGAAGGTCAGTGCCGCAAACGCGAACGGATAGAGCGGCGCCATCAGGCGGTCATGCAGCTCGGACCAGAACTGGCCAGGCACCGCCTTGTAGACGGGATCGTCCTCGGATGGCGAGAACAGCTCCCAGAGATAGCGTTCGCGAATGCCGAGTGTGACGTCGTGGCCCTGGTTGCCGAACTTCGACATGTCGAAGGCGTTGCTGACGAATGTCACCAGTGCAGGGTCGCGCTTGCCCACCTCGAAACGCTGCAGATTGCCGTCTCTCAGCACCAGGAACGTTCCGTTCTCGTTCTTCACGACATCGCCGTGCTCGGCGACGATCGAGACGCGCTCGTTCGGATCGCGGCGGTCGTCGATGAAGATGCCGGCGAGGATGCCGCCGGGCAGCCGCTCGCGAATCCGGATCGTGAGATTCTTGTCGAGCTGGGCGAAGCGGCCCGGCTGCAGGACGTTGGTGAGCACGTCGGCGGTGATCTCGGCGTCCCATTGCTTGATCCGCCGCATGCCGTCGGGGGCGAGATAGGCCGAGATGAAGGCGACCAGCAGCGCCACCACGCAGGTGGCGTAGAAGAACGGATAGAACAGCCGGAACGGCGAGAAGCCGGCGGCATTCATCACGATGATTTCGGAATCGGTCGCGAGCTTGTTCAGCGTGTGCGAGATCGCGATCATCAGCGCGATCGGCGAGATGATCAGGACCAGCGCCGGGATCACGAGACTGGTGATGCCGAGGAAGGTCAGGATGGTCTGACCCTGGCTCGTCATCAGGTCGATGCCGCGCAACGCCTGCGTAATCCAGATCACGCCGGTGAGGCTGACCAGGACGAGCGCAAACGACGCCAGCGTCGTGCGGAAAATATACCTGTCGATTGACCCCATGCGCTACCGCACGAATCCCACCAAAGCCCCAACGCGCGCACCGGAATTCCGGCTGTCCGACCAATCCCGTGACGGGGATCCCCAAGGTCGGCCAACCCACCTCTTCCGGAGGCTTACATTCTCACTACCATCCCTTTGATCCGTCAACAAAATGGCCGACCCATGGCACCCTCAACATATGGTTAATATTTCCCTCGTTGTGGCCTCGCTGCCACGGGCGGTGCTTGGCATCGACCGCGCTTCTCGCCCATAGTGGGGAGAGACGAGTGAATCGCCGTTCAGGTCCGGCCTTCGGCCATGCCCGCGGATCGGCAAAAAGTCCCATTTTTCGAGGAGTTACCCATGTCCGATGCCATCAAGGTCGGCTTCGTCCCGTTGGCCAGTGCCGCCCGTGGCATCCTGATCGTGTTCTGCGACGACGCTCTGAAGGTCGGCCCGGCGACGGCCAAGGCGCTGGGCGGGGCAGCCGAGCTCGTGAAGCGGGCGGCGGCGGCCGGCTCATTCAAGGGCAAAACCGGCGCCGCCCTGGACATCCTGGCACCCGAGGGTCTGAAGGCCGAGCGCCTGATCGTGATCGGGACCGGCAAGGAATCAAGCCTGAAGGGCAACGACTTCCTGAAATTCGGCGGTATCGCCGCCAGCAAGCTCAAGGCGGGAAGCGCTGCCATGACCATCGTGGCGGAACTGACGACCGGCGCCATGACCAGCGAGCAGGCGGTCGCGATCGCCTCCGGCCTGCGGCTGCGCGCCTACAAGTTCGACCGCTACAAGACCAAAAAGAAGGACGGCGAGGAGGGCGTCCTGCGCGCCGACGTCTCGCTGGCGGTCGGTGATGCCGCCGCGGCGAAGAAGGCCTTTGCCTCGGCCGGTGCGGTCGTCGACGGCGTCATCATCGCGCGCGATCTCGTCAACGAGCCGCCGAACGTGCTCTTTCCGGAGGAGTTCGCGCGTCGCGCGAGCCAGCTGCGCAAGCTCGGCGTCAAGATCGAGGTGCTCGACGTCAAGGCGATGCAGAAGCTCGGCATGGGCGCGCTGCTCGGCGTCGGCCAGGGCTCGGCGCGGCCGAGCCGCACTGTGATCATGCGCTGGGACGGCGGCAAAAAAGGCGAGGCGCCCGTCGCCTTCGTCGGCAAGGGCGTCTGCTTCGACACCGGCGGCATTTCGATCAAGCCGGCCGGCAGCATGGAGGACATGAAGGGCGACATGGGTGGGGCTGCCTGCGTCGTCGGCCTGATGCACGCGCTCGCGGCGCGCAAAGCCAGGGTCAATGCGGTCGGCGCCATCGGCCTCGTCGAGAACATGCCCGACGGCAACGCGCAGCGGCCGGGTGACATCGTCACCTCGATGTCGGGCCAGACCATCGAGATCATCAACACCGACGCGGAAGGCCGCCTCGTGCTGGCCGATGTGCTCTGGTATGTTGCCAAGAAGACCAAGCCGAAATTCATGGTGGATCTGGCGACGCTGACCGGCGCGATCGTGGTCGCGCTCGGCACCGATCATGCCGGCATGTTCTCCAACAATGACGAGCTCGCCGAGCGCCTGCACGCGGCCGGCATCGAGAGCGGCGAGAAGGTCTGGCGCCTGCCGCTCGGTCCTGAATACGACAAGCTGATCGATTCCCAATTCGCCGACATGAAGAACACCGGTGGCCGGCACGGCGGCTCGATCACGGCAGCGCAGTTCCTGCAGCGCTTCGTCGACGGCACGCCCTGGGCCCATCTCGACATCGCCGGCACCGCGATGGGCGCGCCCAAGACCGACATCAACCAGAGCTGGGCTTCGGGCTACGGCGTCCGGCTGCTCGATCGCCTGGTGGCAGATCATTACGAGCGCAAATGACGCAAGATGACTGAAGTGCTCTTCTACCATCTGCAAAACATGACGGTTGAGAACGTCTTGCCGCCGCTTCTCGAGAAATCGCTCGAGCGCGGCTGGCGCGTCGTGGTGCAGTCGACCTCGCCGGAGCGCGCCGATGCGCTCGACGCGCATCTATGGACCTATCGCGACGATTCCTTCCTGCCGCACGCGACATGGCGCGTGAACGATGTGGCCGAGCAGCCGATCGTGCTGGTGATCGAGGCGACCAACCCGAACGGCGCCAATGTCCGCTTCCTGGTCGACAACGCCGCGTTGCCGCAGGACACGGAGGCCTATGAGCGCATGGTGCTGCTGTTCAACGGCGACGATCCGGACGCGCTTGCGGCGGCCCGCAGCATATGGACGGATTGCAAGACGCGCGGATTTGAGGTCACCTATTGGCAGGCGGACGAACGGGGCCGGTGGCAGCGGCGGAATTAGCGGTCGCTTGCAATTAATGATAATTTGGACTTTCCCGGGCAAACTGGTTTCGGCCACCTTCGTGCCGCAAAGTGATGTTGGGACAAGCGCTTAGGGCTACTCCTTGACGTGGGGAATTTAGTTTATCGTGCGACATCAAAAGCTTCCAAAGTCGCTCATAGTTGCGTTGG
The DNA here is from genome assembly GCF_036924495.1 of Bradyrhizobium sp. AZCC 2230. Lineage (NCBI taxonomy): Bacteria > Pseudomonadati > Pseudomonadota > Alphaproteobacteria > Hyphomicrobiales > Nitrobacteraceae > Bradyrhizobium > Bradyrhizobium sp. AZCC 2230. The sequence goes on from NZ_JAZHRS010000001.1 coordinate 780,941, forward strand.
CCGCTGTCGCGCCGCTGATCGCGGGCTGCTCGGGCGGAACCGATCTGCTGGCGTCTGCCAAAGACGCCGAATGGTTCAACAAGCCGAGCCGCCTGTTCATCAAGAACATCTCGATCGAATCGCCGCCGCTGACCCCCGACAAGCCGGTGGGCGCTGAGGATCTCGTCAGCGCCGACGGCGGTTGCCCCGGCATGGCGCCGCCGCCTGGACCCGCCGACGCCAATGCCTCGACGACGGCGCCTGCGCCGATGGGCGGCACGGTCGCGCTCGGCCACACCGAATGCGACGTGGTGCGCGGCATCGGCGCGCCCTCCAACGTCAATCTTTCCAGCGATGCCGCGGGGCGTCGCGTCGCGGTGGTCACCTGGACCACGGGTCCGCGCGCGGGCATCTACACGTTTACGTCCGGACGCCTGTCCGCGATCGAGGGCACGCCAGAGGCGCCGGTCGTGCCGAAGCCAGTGAAGCCGAAGGCGAAGAAGAAAGCGGCGACGTAACACGTCGTCGGCTTTCGGCTCTGAAGCCGGTTGCTTCCATCAACGCGATCAGCCGCAGATGATCGTCCAGACGATCAAGCGGCTTTGCGTCCCTGCCGCCGGGCGTTGCCGGCAGCAGATGTCCGCATGGATCAGGCGAGCGCCGCGCTCTTGATGACCGAGGCGACGGCCTCCGGCCGCGACACGTAGACGGCGTGGCTGCCCTTGCTCTCGACCACAGTCGCGCCGGCACGCTTGGCCATGAACTGCTGGGCCGGGGGAGGGATCATGCGGTCATCGGTTGCCACAAGATACCAGCTCGGCTTTGTCCGCCACGACGCTTCGCTGACCGCGCCTTCGAGCGCCTTGAGGCCCCACGGCACCTGCGAGTTCGCCATGAACTCCGCCTTCGCCGGCTCGACGTCGGCCGCGAACGAAGCCGCGAACTTGGCCTTGTCGAGGAACAGGTAGCCGTCCTGCGGCGGCAGGATCGGCGGCACGGCGGCGCCGGGAGGCGGGTCCTTGATCAGGGAAGCAACGGACTCGCCCTTGTCCGCCGCGAAGGCGGCGATGTAGACGAGCTTCGATACTTTCGGGTCGTTGCCGGCTTCCGTGATCACCACGCCGCCATAGGAGTGTCCAACCAGCACGACCGGTCCCTCGGCCTGTGCGATGATCTGCCGGGTCGCGGCGACGTCGTCGGCGAGCGATGTCGTCGGATTCTGCACGATGCCGACGTTGAAGCCGTCCTTCTTGAGGAGGTTATAGACGCCTTCCCAGCCGGCGCCGTCGACGAAGCCGCCGTGCACGAGGACGATTGTGGGTTTTGAAGTCTCAGCCATGGTAGGTCTCCCTTCGGGTTGCTGCGCGATCCGCGCTTGAATTTCGCGGGTTCTTCTTGCCCGATTTCGCCATAGCTGATTAGTTCCATTTTGAGCGGATACCCCTAACCAATCAGCTAGGTGCCCGATGAAATGGACGGATCGGATCGGTCGTCGCGTCAAGCTGCGCGACTATCACATCGTGCTCGCTGTCGCAGAGGCCGGCAGCATGACGCGTGCGGCGGAAGAGCTCGCCGTGTCCTATCCCGTCGTGTCCAAGACCATCTCGGAGCTCGAGCAAACGCTAGGCGTCAAACTGTTCGACCGTAGTGCGGCCGGGGTCGAGCCGACGCATTACGGCCGCGCGCTGCTCAAGTCCGGCGTCGCCGTGTTCGACGAGATCCGCAAGGGATTGCAGCAGATCGAGTTCATCAAGCAGCCGGATGCCGGCGAGCTGCGGATCGGTTCGTCGATCGTGACGGACGCCGGGCTGCTGCCCGCGATCATCGAGCAGTTCACGCAGGATTTTCCGCGCGCCGTGCTTCACGTGCTGCACGAGAACATCGCCGTGCAGCAGTACCACAATCTGCGCAACCGGGAGGCGGAGCTGGTGTTCGGGCGGCTTCCTGCCGTCATGAGCGAACCCGATCTGGTGGCGGAGCCGTTGCTCGACGAGCCCAATATCATCGTCGCCGGGACGGAGAGCCGCTGGGCCAAGCGGCGAAAGCTGAAGCTCGCCGATTTGATCGAAGAACCGTGGATCCTGGCGCAGCCCGGCAGTCTGGCCCGGACGCTGCACGAAGAGGTCTTCCGCAGCAACGGCCTCGCGGTGCCGTCGGCAAGAGTCCTGACGGTGTCGCTGCATCTTCACCTGCGCCTGATCGAGAGCGGACGCTGGCTGGGTCTTGTTCCCGCGTCCGTCGTGCGGTTCGGCGGCAAGCGAATGCGGCTTCATATCAAAGCCCTGCCGATCGAGGTCACGTCGCCACCGTCTCCGATTGGGTTCATCAGGCTCAGGGATCGGACGCTGACGCCGCTCGCGGAGCGCTTTATCGAATGCAGCCGGAAAGTCGCCCAATCGAATTTCGTCAAGTCATCCATGCGGGACGTGCCGTCATAATTCCGCGCCGCAATGTGCGAGCCATCACATCCGTTGCTGTCCAACACCCGCCCGCAGGAAATCTGGAGGAAATCTCCAGAATAATCACGCGCGTCTCAAGCAACGCTTCAAGATTGTCATGTTGGCGGCTGCTAGCCATCGAGGGGAGGGGCTAGATCGATCGAAGGATTATTTGGATGTCTATTACCTCTGTTTTTTCCCCGGTTACGGGGCAGCTGGCGATTTTCGGCGACAGCGCCAATAACGGCCTCGTGATCGGCCGCGACAAGTCCGGCCGCATTCTGATCAATAACGGGCACGTGAAGACGGTCGGCGGCGATCCCACCGTCGCCAACACCAACGAGATCGACATCTTCGGTCAGAGCGGTGACGACACGATCACCGTCAACGAAAGCCACGGTCCGATGCCCGCGGTGCATATCTTTGGTGGCGACGGCAATGACAAAATCACCGGCGGCTCGGGCGCCGACTTGCTGTTCGGACAGGCCGGCGACGATGTGATCAAGGGCGGCGGCGGCAATGATCTGCTGTTCGGCGGCGCGGGCAACGATATCCTGGACGGTGGCAGCGGCGACAACCAATTGTTTGGCGAAGCCGGCAACGATCTCATGATCTGGAATCCTGGCGGCGGCAGCAACGTTGTCGAAGGCGGCGACGGCAATGACACCGTGCAGATCAACGGAAGCAATGCCTCCGAGACCTTCACCATCACCGCGAACGGCACTCGCGTGCGGTTCGACGAAACGGGCCCGGCACCATTTTCGCTCGACATTGGCACGACGGAGAATCTCGTGCTGCACGCTGGCGGCGGCGACGATGTCATCACCGCGGGCAACGGGCTCGGCACCCTGATTTCGCTGACGCTCGACGGCGGCGCCGGCAACGACACGATCACCGGTGGTGACGGCAACGATCTCCTGATCGGCGGTTCCGGCAACGACATCGTCAACGGCGGCCGCGGCAACGACGTCGCCCAGCTCGGGAGCGGCGACGACACATTCATCTGGAATCCCGGCGACGGCAGCGACACCGTGGAAGGCGGATCGGGCAACGACAAGCTCGTGTTCAACGGCGCCAACATCAACGAGAACATCAACATCTCGGCCAATGGCGGCCGGGTGCGCTTCACCCGCGACGTCGCCAACATCACGATGGACCTCAACAGCATCGAGCAGATCGAGTTCGATGCGCGCGGTGGGGCCGACAACATCACCGTCGGCGATCTCACCGGCACCGGCGTCAAGCAGGTCCTGGTCGATCTCGGAGCCGTTCCGGGCGGCACACAAGGCGACGGCGCGGCCGATACGGTCACCGTCAATGGGACCAACGGCAATCAGCATATCCAGGTCACGGCAGTCGGCACCACGGTCACGGTGACCGGCCTGCCGGAAGTCGTGACAATCGCCAATGCAGAGGCTGCCAACGATCGGCTGGTGATCCAGGCGCTCGGCGGCAACGACGTCATCGATGCATCCACGCTCGCTGCGGTGATCGGGTTGACGATCGACGGCGGCGCGGGGAACGATACCATCACCGGCAGTCAGGGCGCCGACACGCTGATCGGCGGTGACGGCAATGACAAGGTCACCGGCGGCCGCGGCAACGACGTCGCTCTTCTCGGCGCGGGCGACGACCTCTTCACGTGGAATCCCGGTGACGGCAGCGACACCGTCGAAGGCGGCACGGGAACGGATACGCTGGTGTTCAACGGCTCCAATGCGGCCGAGAACATGTCGATCTCGGCGAACGGAGGCCGTGCGCTTCTGACCCGCGATGTCGGCGCCATCACCATGGATCTCAATGGCATCGAGCATGTGCAGATCACCACGGCCGGCGGCGGCGACAACATCACCGTCAACGACCTCACCGGCACCGGCGTGACACAGGTCGCGATCGACCTCAGCGCCGGTCCCGGCAGCCAGAGCGGCGACGGCGCGGCGGACCGCGTGACGGTGAATGGCAGCGCCGGCGACGACAACATCAAGGTCGTCACCTCAGGTGGATCGATTGAGGTCAACGGCCTGGCCGCGCAGGTGACGATCGCGCACGCCGATGCGGGCGACGTGCTCGCCGTCAACGGCGGCGTCGGTAATGATGTCATCGATGCCTCCGCGATCAAGGCCGGGCAGCTCGTCAGCCTGAACATCAACGGCGGCGACGGCAACGACACCATCACCGGCAGCGCCGGCAACGACATCGTCAATGGCGGCCGCGGCAACGACGTCGCCAATCTCGGCGCCGGTGACGATACTTTCGTCTGGAACCCCGGCGACGGCAGCGACACCGTCGAAGGCGGCAAGGGCACCGATACGCTGTTGTTCAACGGTGCCAACGTCAACGAGAACATCAACATCTCCGCCAATGGCGGAAGGGTGCTGTTCACCCGCGACGTCGCCGCCATCGCGATGGATGTGAACGGGGTCGAGCATATCGACTTCAACGCCCTCGGCGGCGCCGACAATATCACCGTCAATGATCTCTCCGGCACCGGCGTGAACCAGGTCAATCTCGACCTCGGCGCCAATGACGGCGCCGCCGATACCGTGACCATCAATGGCACCGTCGGCAGCGACGTCATCACGGTGACCGAGCACGACGGCACCATCACGGTGTCGGGCCTCGGCCAGGACATCAACATCGCCGATGCCGGCGCGGGCGACAGGCTCGTCATCAACGGCCTCGACGGCGACGACGTCATCACGGCCTCCGGCCTGCATGGCGGCATCCAGCTCGTTGCCAATGGCGGCAACGGCGATGACGTGCTGATCGGCGGCTCCGGCAACGACACGTTGACGGGTGGCGCTGGTGACGATGTGCTCATCGGCGGCCCCGGCCAGGACATCCTCGATGGCGGTACTGGCAACAACGTCCTCATCCAGGACGGCGCGGCAATGGCGGCCACGATGCTGCTCAACCAGGCCATTGCGGCGAGCTTCGTTCCCGCAGGCGACGGCCATGGCGCGATGCCGCTGGCCGATCCGCACACGGCGCAGACCCAGACGCTCGCTCCGCCGCAGCACGCCTGAGTTTGATGAAAGTTGCTGTTGTGATGACAGAGGTGCGCTCCCTCTCCCGCTTGCGGGGGAGGCATAGGCGGCCCATGGCCGCCGTTCTTAAAAAGGACGCCGATGCGAAGCATCGGCTATGGGTGGGGGTGTCTCCGCAATCGAGAACCCCCAAGAGGAGAAAGCCCTCACCCGGCGCCATAGCCGATGCGAAGCATCGGCGGTCTAACAGGACGGCGGCCAAAGGCCGCCTATGCCGACCTCTCCCGCAAGCGGGAGAGGTTGAACAGGCCCGGCCCGGAGAACGCCCATGACGACGCACGCGGTCGCGACCGATACGGGGCTCGACGCGCTCCTGACTTTGCTTCACCTGCAAGGCGTGGCTGCCGACCGCGATCAGCTCAGGCATCGGCAAGGCACAGCAAGATTTGGCGCAGTGGACATCATCCGCTGCGCCAAATCCCTTGGTTTGAAAGCACGAACCTATCGTACGCAATGGGGCCGTCTGTCGGATAGCCCGCTGCCGGCGATCGCGATGCTGCGTGACGGCAGCTTCATGGTCATCGCAAAAGCCTCCGCCGACAAGGTGCTGGTGCAGTCGCCGGTGGCGCAGCGGCCGGCGTTCATGGAGCGCGACGAGTTGTGCGCGATCTGGGACGGCGGATTGATCCTGATGACCCGGCGCGCCGGTCTATCCGACCTCGGACGCCAGTTCGATATCACCTGGTTCATCGGCGCGATCGGCAAATACCGGCGCCTGTTCGGCGAGGTGCTGGCGGCCTCGTTCTTCCTCCAGCTTTTTGCGCTGGTCTCGCCGCTGTTCTTCCAGGTCGTGATCGACAAGGTGCTGGTGCACCGCTCGCTGTCGACGCTCGACGTACTCGTGATCGGCCTCGTCGTCGTCTCGCTGTTCGACACGGTGCTCGGGATCCTGCGCAACTATCTGTTCTCGCATACGACCAACCGCATCGACGTCGAGCTGGGCGCGCGCCTGTTCAACCATTTGCTGGCGCTGCCGATGGCCTGGTTTCAGGCCCGGCGCGTCGGCGATTCCGTGGCGCGGGTCCGCGAGCTCGAGAACATCCGCAATTTCATCACCTCATCGTCGCTGACGCTTCTCATCGACATGGTCTTCACCTCGGTGTTTCTGGCGGTGATGTTTGCCTATTCACCGATGATGACCTGTATCGTGCTCGGGTCGTTCCCGTTCTACATCGCGATCTCGGCGGTGGCGACGCCGCTGTTCCGCCGCAGGCTGGAGGAGAAATTCCGCCGCGGCGCCGAGAACCAGGCGTTTCTGGTCGAGAGCGTCAGCGGGATCGAGACGCTGAAGGCGATGGCGGTCGAGCCGCAGATGCAGCGCCGCTGGGAGGAGCAGCTCGCAGGCTATGTCTCGGCGAGTTTTGGCGTCACCAGCATCGGCAACACCGCAAGCCAGCTGGTGCAGTTCGTCAGCAAGGTCGTCACCGCTGGGATCCTCTATGTCGGCGCGCGGCTCGTGATCGGGGACGCCTTGACCGTCGGCGAGCTCGTGGCGTTCAACATCTTTGCCGGCCGCGTCTCGGCCCCGGTGCTGCGGTTGGCGCAGGTCTGGCAGGATTTCCATCAGGCGCGGCTCTCGATCGCCCGGCTCGGCGACATCCTCAACAGTGCCGCGGAGCCGGCGTACTCCGCGGGCCGCGCCGGGCTGCCGGCGCTGCGGGGCAATATCCGCTTCGAGCACGTCGCGTTTCGCTACCGGCTCGACGGGCCGGAGATCCTGCACGACGTCTCGTTCGATATTCCGGCCGGCCAGACCGTCGGCATCGTCGGCTCCTCGGGCTCGGGCAAGAGCACCTTCGCAAAACTGGTGCAGCGCCTCTATGTGCCGCAGGGCGGCCGCGTGCTGATCGACGGCATGGATCTGGTGATGACCGACCCGGCCTGGCTGCGGCGGCAGATCGGCGTGGTGCTGCAGGAGAACATGCTGTTCAACCGCTCGGTGCGCGACAACATCGCGCTCGCCGATCCGACCCTGCCGATGGACCGTATCATGGAGGCGGCGAAGCTCGCCGGCGCGCATGATTTCATTCTGGAACTGCCCGAGGGCTACGACACCGTGGTCGGCGAGCGCGGCTCGACGCTCTCGGGCGGGCAGCGCCAGCGCATCGCGATCGCCCGCGCACTCGTGACCAATCCGCGCATCCTGATCTTCGACGAAGCCACCAGCGCGCTCGACTACGAAAGCGAGCGGATCATCCACGACAACATGAAGGCCATCGCGAAGGGCCGCACCGTCCTGATCATCGCGCATCGTCTCTCCACCGTGCGCGGCGCCGACCGAATCTTCACGCTCGAGCGCGGCCGGCTGGTCGAGGACGGCACGCATGACGCCTTGATCAGGAACGGCGGCCGCTATGCCACGCTGCACCGGCTGCAGGGAGGGATCTATGAGGTCGGCTAGCACCGCGCCGGCCCGAAAGCCGGAGCAGACCGTCGTTCCCTTCCGGAACGCGAGGAACCGGAACGCCGAGGAAACCGCCTTCCTGCCCGCGGCGCTGGAGATCACGGAAAGCCCGCCGTCGCCGATCGGCCGCGCCATCGCGTTTGCGCTGATGGCCCTTGTCTGCGCGGCACTCGCATGGTCTGCGTGGGGCACGATCGACATCGTCGCGTCCGCGACCGGCAAGGTCGTGTCGAGCGGGCGTAGCAAAGTGGTGCAGCCGTTCGAGACCGGCGTGGTGCGCGCCATCCATGTGCAGGACGGGCAGGCGGTCAAATCAGGCGACGTGCTGATCGAGCTCGATCCGACTGTGAATGCCGCGGAGCGCGATCACCTGCATGACGATCTCATGGCCGAACGGCTGAACGTCGCGCGCCTCCGCGCAGCACTGAGTGCCGGCGAAGACGGCTCCGCCGATCTCGTTCCGCCCGCGGATGCCGATCCATCGCTGGTCGCAACGCAGCGGCAGCTTCTCGCCAGTCAGGTCGGCGAGCACCGCGCCAAGCTCGCGGCTCTTGAACGCCAGGAGGCGCAGAAGGACGCCGAGCATCAGACCATCGCGGCGACGATCCACAAGCTCGGTGCATTGCTGCCCGTGACCGAGCAGCGCGTCGATATCCGCAGGACGCTGATGGAGAAGGAGATCGGCTCGAAGCTGACCTATTACGAGACGCTTCAGCTCCAGATCGAGCAGCAGGAGGAGCTCGGTGTCCAGCGCAGCCATCTGAAGGAAGCCGAGGCGGCCGTCGCCGCAATCCGGGAGACCCGCATCCAGGCGGTGGCCGAGTATCGTAAAAGCCTGTCCGACGATCTCGCCAAGAGCGAGCAGAAAGCCAACGGCCTCGCGCGCGATCTGATCAAGGCGCAGCAGCGGACACAGCTTCAGCAGCTGACGTCACCGGTCGACGGCGTCGTGCAGCAGCTTGCGGTCCACACTGTCGGCGGCGTGGTCACGCCGGCGCAGTCGCTGCTGGTGATCGTGCCGTCAGACACAAGGCTCGAGATCGAGGCGATGATCTCCAACCGCGACATCGGCTTCGTCGAGGCCGGGCAGGGCGCCGCGATCAAGATCGACACCTTCAACTTCACCCGCTACGGCCTGCTGGAAGGCCGGGTCGTGAGCGTCTCGCAGGATGCCATCATTCGCGACCGTCCGCCGGAGCGCGGCGGCGACCGCACGACGGGCGCGCAACACGACAGCAGCGAGCCCAGCGGGCAGGAGCTCAGCTACAGCGCCCGCATCGCACTCGATCGCACCCAGATGCAGGTGGACGATCGCCTCGTCAGCCTGTCGCCGGGAATGGCGGTGACCGTGGAGATCAGGACCGGCTCGCGCACCATTCTGAGCTATCTGTTGTCGCCGCTGCAGCGCTACCGGCACGACATCATGCGGGAACGCTAGGCGTTCCGATTAGCTCATCTCTTTCAATAATTTAGCTACTGTGCATGGGGTTGTTTTCGGCTTTTGAAGCTAGCCCGTCGCCTCGTCGAACTGCGCGCTCGCCTCGAGCCATTGCTCCTCCGCGCGCGCCAGCGCGTCGGCCGCATTGGCGCGCGCCTTGGAGAGCTGCGCGGCCTGTTTGGGATCGCGCGTAAAAATGTCGGGCAGGGCGAGTGCGGTGTCGATCTTGGCGATGATGTCGCTGACGCGCGCAATCTCGCTCTCGGCCTCCGCGATGCGTTTCTTCAGCGAGCCGCGATTGTCCGATTTCGGGCGTTGCGGTTTCTCGCTCGGAGCGCTGCGCTCGCGCGGGGCGGGCTCGCCGTTGCGCGAGGACAGCACCAGGCGGCGGTACTCATCGAGGTCGCCGTCGTAATTGGTGACGGTGCGGTCGGCGACGATCCAGAGCTGGTCGGCGCAGGCCTCGATCAGATAACGGTCGTGCGAGACCATGATGATCGCGCCGGGAAACTCGTTGATGGCTTCGGCCAGTGCTGCGCGGCTGTCGATGTCGAGATGGTTGGTCGGCTCGTCCAGGATGATCATGTTGGGGCCGTAGAAGGTCGCAAGCCCCAACAGCAGCCGCGCCTTCTCGCCGCCCGACAGTTTTCCAACTTTGGTATCGGCCGCCTTGCCGGAAAAGCCGATCGCGCCGGCGCGTCCCCGCACTTTTGCCTCGGGCGCATCGCCCATCAGCTTGCGGACGTGGTCGTAGGCCGAGGCGTCCTCGTTCAGCTCGTCGAGCTGATGCTGCGCGAAATAGGCGATCGACAGCTTGTCGGCGCGCGTCACCTTGCCGGAGAAGGGCGCCAGACGCGCGGCGAGCAGCTTGACGAGTGTCGACTTGCCGTTGCCGTTGGCACCCAGCAGCGCAATGCGGTCGTCGTTATCGATGCGCAAGGTGACGCGGCTCAGCACCGGCGTGGCCGGATCGTATCCAACGGATGCGTTGTCGACGGCGATGATCGGCGGCGACAGGATTTTCTCTGGCGCCGGGAAGGTGATCTCGCGCACGTCTTCCGTCACCAGCGCCGTGATCGGCTTCAGCCGCTCCAGCATTTTCACGCGTGACTGCGCCTGCCGGGCCTTGGAGGCCTTGGCCTTGAAGCGGTCGACGAAGGCCTGCAGGCGGGCACGCTCGGCCTCCTGGCGCTTGACCGCCTTGGCGTCGAGCATCTCGCGCATGGCGCGCTGCTCCTCGAAGGAGGAATAGGTGCCCTTGTAGAGCGTGAGCTTGCCGCGCTCCAGATGCAGGATCTGGTCGACCGAGCTCTCCAGGAGGTCGCGGTCGTGGCTGATCACGATCACCGTGCGCGGATAATGCGCGAGATGATCCTCCAGCCACAGCGTGCCTTCGAGGTCGAGATAGTTGGTGGGCTCGTCGAGCAGCAGCAGGTCAGGGGACGCAAACAGCGTCGCGGCCAGCGCGACGCGCATGCGCCAGCCGCCGGAGAATTCGGCGCAGGGGCGCAGCTGGTCGGTGGCGGAAAAGCCGAGGCCGGACAGGATCGCGGCGGCGCGGCTTGGGGCCGAGTGTGCGTCGATGTCGACAAGCCGGGTCTGGATCTCGGCGATCCGGTGCGGATCGGTGGCGCTCTCGGCTTCGTGAAGCAGCGCGTCGCGCTCGAGGTCGGCCTTGAGCACGACCGAAATCAGGCTTTTGGGGCCGTTCGGCGCTTCCTGGGCCAGGCTGCCCACCCGCCAGCGCGGCGGCAGCGTCACCGAGCCGTGCTCGGCGGCAAGCTCGCCGCGGATCACCTTGAACAGCGTCGATTTGCCGGTGCCGTTGCGTCCGACCATGCCGACGCGCGAGCCGGGCGTGATCTGCACGGAGCTATTATCGATCAGAAGGCGTCCGGCGAGTCGGATGGAGAGGTCGGTGATGGAGAGCATGCGGCCTTGTCACCGCAGCCGGGATCAAACGCAACCCGTTTTTCCGTGTCGGTCGGTTGCGCTAGCCGCGCTCACGATCCCGCTTCTCCAGCTCGTCCATCAGCTGTTCGAGATGCGTCGGGAGCCGGGGGTCGGGACGAAGGCTCTGCTGAAGCCGCTCGCCTACGGCATCGCAAATCGAGCGGCTGGTGCGCCGGTCGATCTGTTCGCTCTCATTGGCAGAAAGGCCAGCCATCTCAAGGTTCCGTGTGTTCAAAGTAACGACACGGTACCAAGTCATTGGCCCCCAAAATGGTTTCGCCGGTTGTTGGGTACGTCGGGCATTCTAGTAAAAATTGTATGAATTCGTCGTATCTGCCCAAATACAAGGCCCCGGCGGGGGGAACGCCGGGGCCTCGCTTGGAAGGTACCGCAGGGGGGGAACGGCACCTCAGGAAGGTATTTTAGGAACGCACTTCAGGAACGTGCTTGCGGGCTCAGTAGCAGCGGTTGATCAGCCGCCAGCGGGGTCCCCAGGGGGTCGGGACCAGCCGGCGCACGTAGCAGCCGCCATAACCGTAGGAGACGGGGGCATAGAAGCGCGGTCCGCCCCAGCCGTAGCCGCCGCCGTGCCAGCCGCCACCGCCGTGCCAGCCCCAGCCGCCATGCCAGTGAGCGGAGGCGGAGGTGGGGGCCAGCGCGGCACCCAGCGCGACCGCGGCGACTGCAGCGAGCGAAAGTTTCCTCAACATGATGATCTCCTCAAAACTGCCGGCGCGGGGCTATCGCGTCGATGGAAAGGCCGCCGAAACGGTCCGCCTCGGGGAAGGCTTTGGTTTCGATGGACCTCACGTTACGCCGGCGAGGCTGAACCAAACCCTCATGGGGCCTTCAGATTGGGTTCATCTGCGTGAAATCGTTGTAATCCATGCTGGAATCGGCTCGGCCTCTTGCCCCCTGGCACCTGCGGCGAAGCGCCCGTGGGCTGTTCCGGCGGTCGCTTGCCGTATCGCAACGGCGCCGATATAAGCCCCGCAACTCCGAACCACCCTTTTTCTCTTCAAGGACAAGATCATGGCCATCGAACGCACTTTCTCGATCATCAAGCCCGACGCGACCGCGCGTAACCTGACCGGCGCCGTGAACGCCGTGATCGAGAAGGCGGGCCTGCGCATCGTCGCGCAGAAGCGCATCCGCATGACCAAGGAACAGGCCGAGACGTTCTACGCCGTCCACAAGGCCCGCCCGTTCTTCGGCGAGCTCGTCGAGTTCATGACCTCGGGCCCGGTCGTGGTCCAGGTGCTGGAAGGCGAGGGTGCCGTTGCCAAGTACCGCGACGCGATGGGCGCGACCGATCCGTCGAAGGCGGCCGACGGCACAATCCGCAAGCTCTACGCAAAGTCGATCGGCGAGAACTCGGCTCACGGCTCGGACGCCACGGAGACCGCCGCGATCGAGATCGCGCAGTTCTTCTCGGGCAACGAGATCGTCGGCTAAAAGCCGACAGGTTAAGGCGATGGGGCGAAAGGACTGATTGTGAACTGGCTCTGGCAGATCTTCGATCCCGCCACGATCGGGGCATTCTTCACCCAGTTCCGCAATGAGATGGCTGAGCCGACCTTCTGGGTTGCGGTCGGCAAGATCATCTGGATCAACATCCTTTTGTCCGGCGACAACGCGCTGGTGATCGCGCTTGCCTGCCGCGGCCTGAAGCCGCGGCATCGGCTGTGGGGCATGGTGCTCGGCGCGGGCGCCGCGGTGCTGCTGCGGATCATTTTCACCGGCATTGTCGTCAGCCTGATGGAGCTGCCGTACCTCAAGCTGGTCGGCGGCCTTGCGCTGATCGTGATCGCGGCAAAGCTGCTGGTGCCGGAAAACGAGGACGAGGACGGCGTCGAGTCGGCCTCGCATCTGTGGCAGGCGGTTCAGATCGTCGTCGTCGCCGACATCGTCATGAGTCTGGACAACGTCATTGCGGTCGCGGCTGCCGCCAATGGCAGCGTGCCGCTCCTGGTGCTCGGCCTGGCCATCAGCGTGCCCCTGATCGTCGCCGGCGCGGCGCTGATCATGGCGCTGCTGTCGAAGCTGCCGATCCTGGTCTGGGCCGGTGCGGCGCTGCTCGGCTGGATCGCGGGCGAGGTGATCGCGACCGATCCCGGCATCGCGCCGAAGCTGCACACGCTGTCCGAAGGTCCGTTCGGTGCCGCGCTGGACAAGATGCTCGGCAATCTGCACATCCCGCCGCAATTCGCCCATGGCGGCGCTGGCGCCGAATATCTCTGCGCCGCGCTCGGCGTCGTCGTCGTGCTGCTGGTCGGCTCGATCTGGCGCCGGCGCAGGCTTAGCCACGCCGCGATCGAGCACGCAAAAGCCGCTGAATAAACTCTTGCAAGGACGGGGTACTTCACCTCTCCCGTAGGGAGAGGTCGGATCGCATCAAAGATGCGATCCGGGTGAGGGGTTACAGTCTCACCGAATGCTGTGGCCCCTCACCCGGATTGCTGCGCAATCCGACCTCTCCCCGCCGGGGAGAGGTGAATTACCGCCGCACGATCGAGCCGCTGCGTCCGATCAGGCGGGCGAGCTGCTTGAAGCGGCTGCCGACGCGGTCGGCGACGAGGTCGCCGAGCCTGTGCTCGAACACCAGCATCAGGCTGCGCCCCTGGCTGCGGAAATGCGTGGCGGGCAGGACGCCCGGCCGCGCCGCCGAGATCAGATGCGCAACACGGAAGGCGGCGCCCAGGAGGCGGGCGCGTTCGAGCTGCGCCGGCGTCAGCAATTCCTGCATGGTCAGCGGCGGCTGGTTCTCTTCGCTCAAGCCGGCATAACGATAGAACACCGACAGGCCGACAAAGGCGCGCTCGATGTGGGTGATTGCGCCGAAATTGCCGTTGACGACGAGGCTCAGCGTTTGCTCGCCGCGATGATCGGGATGCACGCGCCAGCCGATGTCGGAGAGCAGGCAGGCGGCGTGGCGAAGCCGGCGGTCCTCCTCGGTCTCGCGCAGCTTGACAACGCGCGCGAGGCGGTCGGTCCAGGCGATCAACTCGCGGGCGTGCTTGGCCGAGCGTGACAAGAGCTGGTTCAGCTCTTCCGCCGCGCAGATCAGCCCGTCCTTGTTGCGTTCGCTCTCCGACAGCTTCTCGTGCAGCAGGCCTTCGCGCACCCCGAAGGTCGAAAACACGATGGTCTTCGGCTTCGCCACCCGGATGATGTGCTCGAGCACCAGCGCGGCATAGGTGAGGAGAGGGCGCCGGGCATCCGCAACGACCTCGATGTCGGCGAGCATGTTGGCGGCTGCAAGACGACGCAGACGGCGCGAAAAGTCGAGCGCTTCGGCGGCCGAAATCGAATAGCCGTGCATCACCTGGAGCGGGTAGCCGCTCTGGATGATGTGGATGCGCGCAAGCGCGCGCCAGGTGCCGCCGACGGCATAGAAGCTGCGGCCGCTGCCTGCCTTGAGCAGCGGCACCTCGTCGATTGCCTCACGCACGATGCGGTCGGCGCGCTTCAGCGATTTGTGCGCGAGGTCCTGTAGCGCGAGGCCCCCGAGCGGCAGCGTCACGCCGCTGCGCACGGTGTTCCTGCGCACGTCGATCAGCTCGAGCGAGCCGCCGCCGAGATCGCCGACGATGCCGTCGGGATGGTGAATGCCCGAGATCACGCCGAGCGCCGACAGTTTTGCTTCGCGCGGGCCCGACAGGATTTCAATCTTCACGGCGCAGATGCGCTCGGCTTTCGTGATGAAGTCGGGACCGTTGGACGCGTCGCGGCACGCAGCCGTCGCAATCGCAAACACGCGGCCGACCTGCATCACGCGGCACAGCGCGCGAAAACGCTTCAGCGAGGTCAGCGCCTTGTCGACGGCATCCGGCGCGAGCAGGCCCGTGCTCTGCACCTCGCGCCCGAGGCCGCACAGCGCCTTCTCGTTGAAGATCGGAATCAGGCTCCGTGTCAGCCCCTCGTAGACGACGAGACGAACCGAGTTGGAGCCGATGTCGATGACCGCGACGCTAGCGCCACGCTTGCGCGGCCGTTTCACGGCAAGGATCTCCGGTCAGGACGGATGGCGTTCGTTTCGGCGCGTGAGACGGCGCGGCGAGGATTCCTTGAGCGACTTTCCACGGCCAGACAGACTCGGATTTGTCATGAAGTAGTTGTGCACGTTGAAAGGCTCCTCGCCTTTCGCGGCCTTCATACGCGTTGAGGACCCGTCCGGCAACAATTGCCAGCTCTGCTCATTGTCCTTCAAATTCGCGACCATGATCTGTTCGAGAACCTGCTGATGCACCGTGGGATTTTGCAGCGGACACAGCACCTCGACGCGGCGGTCGAGGTTGCGCGGCATCATGTCGGCCGACGAGATATACACAGCCGCTTTCGCGCTCGGCAGGCCCTGGCCCATGCCGAAGCAGTAGATTCGGCCGTGTTCCAGGAAGCGTCCGATGATCGATTTGACGCGGATGTTCTCCGACAGGCCGGGAATGCCGGGGCGCAGGCAGCAGATACCGCGAACCACGAGCTCGACCTGCACGCCCGCCTGTGACGCCTCGTAGAGCGCGTCGATGATATCGGGGTCGACCAGCGCATTCATCTTCATCCAGACCGCGCCGGGCTTGCCGTGACGGGCGTGCTCGGTCTCGCCCTGGATGTGCTCGATGATGCGCTTGCGCAGGGTCAGCGGCGACACCGCCATCTTTTCCAGGTCGCTCGGCGCGGCGTAGCCCGTGATGAAGTTGAACACGCGCGCGGCGTCGCGGCCGATGGTCGGTTCCGAGGTGAAGTAGGAGAGATCCGTATAAATACGCGCGGTGACCGGGTGATAATTGCCGGTGCCGGTATGGACATAAGTGGTGAGGCTGCCGCCTTCGCGGCGCACCACCATCGAGAGTTTTGCGTGGGTCTTCAGCTCGAGGAAGCCGTAGACCACCTGCACGCCGGCGCGTTCGAGGTCGCGCGCCCAGCGGATGTTGGCCTCTTCGTCGAAGCGCGCCTTCAATTCGATCAGCGCGGTGACGGATTTGCCGGCTTCGGCGGCTTCCACCAACGCGCGCACGATCGGCGAGTTGCTGGAGGTGCGGTAGAGTGTCTGCTTGATCGCGACGACGTCGGGGTCGCGCGTCGCCTGCTGCAGGAACTGCACCACCACGTCGAAGGATTCGTAGGGGTGATGGACGACGAGGTCCTTCTGCCGGATCGCGGCAAAGATGTCGCCACCATGCTCGCGCACGCGCTCGGGATGGCGCGGCACATAAGGTGTGAATTCGAGGTCGGGCCGGTCGAGCCGGGTCAGCTGCGAAAGCTCGTTCATGGCGAGTACGCCGTTGACCAGGAACACTTCGTCGTCGGCGGCCGACAGTGCGTGCTGCACGAAGCTGCGCAGCTGCTCCGGCATCTTGGCGTCGATCTCGAGCCGGATCACGGATCCGCGGCGGCGGCGTTTCAGCGCGGTCTCGAACAGGCGGACGAGGTCTTCAGCCTCTTCCTCGATTTCGAGCTCGGAGTCGCGGATGATGCGGAAGGCGCCCTGGCCGTGGAGGCTGTAGCCGGGGAACAGGCGGTTGATGAAAAGGCCGGTCACCTGCTCCAGCGAGATCAGGCGCACGGCTTTGCCCTCGGTCGGCAGACGGATGAAGCGGTCGATCTTGCCGGGCATGCGGATCAGCGCGTTCATCGGCTTGCCGTCGGCCTCGCGCGTGAGCTGGAGCGCGATGGTGAAGCCGAGGCTCGGGATGAACGGGAAGGGGTGGGCCGGATCGATCGCCAACGGCGTCAGCAGTGGGAAGACGTTGTTGAGGAAATAGTCCTCAAGCCAGGTCCGCTCCGCCTTGGTGACCTCCTTGCCGTCGACCAGTACGATGCCGACCTCGGCGAGCGTGCCACGCAAACCGGCCCAGATCGCCTGCTGGTCGGAGGCGAGCTGCGAAACGGTGCGGTTGATCAGCGCCAGCTGCTCGGATGGGGTCAGGCCGTCGGGCGCGCGCTCAGCGATGCCCTCGCGCACCTGCGCCTTGATGCCGGCGACGCGGACCATGAAGAATTCGTCGAGGTTATTTGCGGAAATCGACAGGAATCGGACCCTCTCCAGGACGGGGTGGCTGGTGTTGACCGATTCCTCCAGGACGCGGCGGTTGAAATGCAGCCAGGAGAGCTCGCGATTGATGAATCGCTCGGGGCTCGAGGCGATCGCCGGCAGGCTCTCGGCTTCCGTGACTTTCTCTTTCGTTTCAACAGCTTGCGCGGAATCCATGAGAAGTCGGTCCATCCAGTTCGCCCCAATTTGCGACTTACGCGCAAAACCGGCCGGAGCATGTGTTAGTGCGATGACGTTTCGATGACATTGATGTTCCGCACGCCCGCCGCGTCAAGCGGGCGCAAAGGGACCTTGGCGGTCAGCCGTCCCGGAGCAGCTCGGCGGCGAGCGCCCGGGTGACGGGCCGGCCGAGCCGCAGCGCCTCACCGTCGAGCAGTTCCACGGCGCGCCGGGCGGCGGCCGACGACCGCTCCAGCCGGGTCGCGAGATAGCTCACCACGCTTTCGTCCACCGACAGCTGGCGGTCGGCGCAGAACTTGACGATCAGGCCGCGGAACAGCTGGTCGTCCGGCGGCGCCAGCGAAATCATGGGAATCGTTCGAAACCTGGAACGAAGGTCGCGGAGCTCGACCTCAACCGTCGCCGGCGCCTCGCGTGCGGTAAACAGCACATAGGCGCCGTCCTCGCGGGCGAGGTTCATCAGATGGAAGAGGGCGCGCTCGTCAAAATCCTTAGGCTTGAGATCCTCGACCACCAGCGCGCCGGTCGCGAGCGCGCCGGGGACGCCGGCTGCGGTCAGCGCATTGGCCGTGGTCGAGCGCGCGCCGGCCTCCTCGGCCCAGATCGCGGCGAGGTGGCTCTTGCCTGAGCCTTCGGGGCCGGCGAGCCACATGGCCCGGTTCGGCCATTCCGGCCAGCCGTCGATCAGAGCGAGACCGGCGGCATTGGCAGGGCCCTCGAGGAAATTGTCCCGGCTGAGGCTCTCCGCGTGCGGAAGCGAAAACGCCAATTGTCGGGGATGAACGCGGCCTGCCACGCTTGCTTTGCTCCGTGCCGGCGCGCCGGCTCTGTTTGAAGAGGATAGACTTATTCGATCGGGAGTTGGCCTTTTGCAGGGCCGCACCCGAACTCATTTGGCGTCGATCGTACTCATGTGCCGCAGCCACTCGACGAGATAGAGCGACACCGAGGACAGCGTGAACACCGTAACGAAGCCCATCAGGATTATATCATACGGTCCCGGCTTGAAGCCGAAGGCGAGCGAGGCCAGCACCAACGCCGCATAGGCCACCTGGGCCGTCGTGTTGAGCTTGGAGACCATCGACGGCTTCATCTCAACCGGCTTGTCGAACAGCCAGGACACGATCACCGCCGTGACGATCATGATGTCGCGTGACACTACCAGGATCACGATCCAGCGTGGAATGTCGCCCCAGATGCCGAGCGCGAGGTAGATCGACACCAGCAGCGCCTTGTCGGCCAGGGGATCGAGCAGCGCGCCGAGCTCGCTGGTCATGTTGAAGCGCTTGGCCAGGAAGCCGTCGACGGCGTCGCTGATGCCAGCGACCAGGAAGACGGCAAACGCCACCTCCATTTGGCTCGACACGATGGCCCAGACGATGATCGGGACCAGCATGATGCGGCCCAGCGTAATGATGTTCGGAATACTCACGCGGCGCTTCCCGGCACCCGGCCTGACCTCGAATCCGGCCCGATTGAAGGCTGAACCCGTTGATATCTACATAGTATGGCCGGGAGCGCCATGCGAGCCATTGCGCGTCCCCGGAATTCGACGTAACCAGCCGCAAACCCACTGGAAATCGGGCATGACCGACCGCAAAAACGGCCTCACTTACGCCGATTCAGGCGTCGATATCGACGCGGGCAACCGCTTGGTCGACCTGATCAAGCCATTGGTGCGCGCCACCGCACGGCCCGGCGCGGATGCCGAGATCGGCGGATTCGGCGGCCTGTTCGACCTCAAGGCGGCCGGCTTCAAGGACCCCATCCTGGTCGCGGCCACAGACGGCGTCGGCACCAAGGTCAAGATCGCGATCGAGACCGGCCTGCATGGCGGGATCGGCATCGACCTCGTCGCCATGAGCGTCAACGACCTCGTGGTGCAGGGCGCCGAGCCGCTGTTCTTCCTCGACTATTTCGCCTGCGGCAAGCTCGACCCGGAGGCCACGGCGTCGATCGTCGCCGGCGTCGCCGAAGGCTGCCGCGAGTCCGGCTGCGCCCTGATCGGCGGCGAGACCGCTGAGATGCCCGGCCTCTACAAGGACGGCGACTATGATCTCGGCGGCTTTGCCGTCGGCGCCGCGGAGCGGGGCACGCTATTGCCGCGCAAGGACATCGCCGTAGGCGACGCCGTGATCGGCCTTGCCTCGTCGGGCGTGCACTCCAACGGCTTCTCGCTGGTGCGCAAGATCGTGGAACAGTCCGGCCTCGGCTTCGAGGCGCAGGCGCCGTTCGCGCCCGTCATGACGCTCGGCGGCGCGCTGCTGACGCCGACGCGGCTCTATGTCAAATCCTGCCTGCGCGCGATCCGCGAAACGGCTGCGGTGAAGGGCCTCGCCCACATCACCGGTGGCGGTTTCACCGACAACATTCCGCGCGTGCTGCCAGGACATCTCGGCGTCGGCATCGATCTGGCGCGCCTGCCGGTGCTGCCGGTGTTCAAATGGCTGGCCATGCAAGCCGGCATCGCCGAGCTCGAAATGCTCAGGACCTTCAACTGCGGCATCGGCATGATCGCGATCGTCGAGCCTGAGAAGGTCGACGAGGTCGTGCGGGTCTTCTCCGATGCCGGCGAGACCGTGGCGCAGCTCGGCAGCGTGATCCCGGCCGAGGGCGAGCACCGCGTCGTCTATAACGGCCATCTCGACCTGGCACTGTGATGACTGGCGCTGTGATGAAGCGCCGCGTCGCCATCCTGATCTCCGGTCGCGGCTCCAACATGTCCGCGCTGATCAAGGCGGCGGCTGCTGCGGATTTCCCGGCAGAGATTTCGCTCGTCATCTCCAACAAGGCCGACGCGCTCGGCCTTGAACGGGCCAAGACGGCCGGCGTGAAAACGCAGGTGATCGAGAGCAAGCCGTTCGGCAAGGACCGCGCCGGCTTCGAGGCGGTGCTGCAAGCCGCGCTCGACCAGCACGGCATCGAGCTGATTTGCCTCGGCGGCTTCATGCGCCTGTTCACCGCCGAATTCGCCAGGGCCTGGTACGGACGGATGCTCAACATCCATCCCTCCTTGCTGCCGTCCTTCCCCGGCCTCGACCCGCATGGCCAGGCCTTGCGCGCCGGCGTCAAACTGTCTGGCGCGACGGTGCACTTCGTGATCCCCGAGACCGACGCCGGTCCGATCGTGATGCAGGGCGCGGTTCCCGTCAGCGATCACGACACGGCACAGACGCTGTCGGAGCGCATCCTCGAAGTCGAACACCGCATCTATCCCGCAGCGCTGAGCCTGCTTGCGACCGGCAAGGTCAAGATCGAGGGCGATGTCTGCAGGACGGCGGGCAGTTCGGCGTCAGAGAATTTCCTGGTTGCGCCGGTGGCGAACTGAATCGCGCTGCGTTTCGGTGGCCCTCAAACAAAATCCCCCGGCAGAGCCGGGGGCAACGTCATGATCTCTCGCGCTTTGGCTTTGAGAGAAATCAGGAGACCTTGAGGTTTTCCGCGGATGCTTTGCCGCGGTTCTCCACGAGGTCGTATTCAACCACCTGGTTTTCATTGAGGGTGGAGAGTCCGGCGCGCTCGACGGCGGAGATGTGGACAAACACGTCCTTATCGCTGCCGTTCGGCTTGATGAACCCATAGCCCTTGGTCGGGTTGAACCATTTGACGGTGCCCTTTTGTGGCATCGTTAGTCTCCTCCGCTAGATACAAAAAGGACGCGGCCGCTTTTCGCGTGCCACGTCACAAACGGGCTTCCGGAAGTCTGTTCGAGTCTTGAGTCTGTCGCGAAACGCACAGCCGAGCGGCCAATTCCGATTGTGTGCGGTATTCCAACACGAAAACCGCGCGCTAGCAAGCCGCGCGCGAATTTCAAGACCGCACCGCGGATGTCCCACGCGCTATTTGCGACCTGTGGCCGCGGAAGCACAATCAGGGGCAATCGCCCCGGCCAAGGCGTAGCAACCGGTTGACCCTCCGTGGCACTTCAGCACAAATCGCCGCATGCGCTTCAGCTCGTGTTGCATTTTTGCGCGCCGTCATTCGCTTCAGGATTTGTCATCATGAGCTGCCCCTCGCAGCCCTCCGGAACACGGCAGACGATCGGGCTGGACCGCGTCCGCCGGGTCGCGGCCGCGATTGCGATGGCCTTGGCATTCGTCGTGATGATGTCGGCGGCGACGCCGGCTTTTGCGCAGAGCCCGACGCCTACTCCGACGCCAACACCAACACCAACGCCAACACCAACGCCCACGCCGTCGCCGACCCCGGTCCCGGTCCCGACGTCGATCAATTACGACCAGTCCGCCGGCAATGCCACGCTCAATCTTGGTTCGGGATTTCTGGAGCGGCTCGGCAACCAGGCGTCGAACGGCTTCAACCGGACGTCACGCACCAATTCTGGCGGTGGCGGAGCCTCGGCGAGCACGGAGGATCCGCGTTATCGCACCTGGTATGAGGGCTACGGCGTTTCGGTCCGGACCGATCCGCAGGGCGATTTCGTCGGCGACAAGCGCAAGACGTTCGGCGGCGTCGCCGGGTTCGGTGCGCGGGTGGCGCCGGGCGTCAATCTCGGCTTCTCCGTCGACCAGAGCCATACCGACATCGATGTGCCGCTCGCGCTGCAGTCGGCGACGCTCGACCTGACCCAGATCGGCTTCAACGGCTCCGTCGACAAGGGACCGTGGACCTGGGCGTTTGCGGTCGTGCACGGTTTCGGCAAGGTCCATTCCAGCCGGGACACCGGCTTTGGCCTGGCGACGGCGGGCTATCGCGCCGCGGTCGACGGCGCGCTGACCGAGATCAGCTATTACTGGACCAAGGACCAGATGCGCGTCGTGCCCAAGGGCGCGCTCGAATATGTGCGGGCCACCGGCGCGGCGTTCCAGGAGGCGGGCGGACTCGATCCCCTCAACGTCGGCTCGAGCGCGATCGCGCGCGCGCGCGTCATGATCGGCGCCGAGATCGGGCGCTACTTCATCTTCGACCAGAAGATCCTGGACCTCTCGGCCTATGGCAAGTTCGTCGACAATTTCTATCAGGATCTGGGCTCGGTCCAGGTCAGCCTCGGCACCCAGAACATCATCGTCCCCGGCATCGGCGAGAGCCGATACGGCATGGACGCCGGCGCCTCGGCATCACTCAGCCTGACCAACACCGCGCGGCTCTATGTCAACTACGACGGCAAGTTCCGCAACGAGCTGACGTCGCACCAGGGCACGATCGGCTTCGAATATCGGTGGTGACGAGCATGATCCGGAAAAGTGTGCAGCGGTTTTCCCTCGCGACAAACGCGGAACGCGTTTGCGCGGAGATCATGCTCAAATAATCACTTCGGCGTCGCCGCAACGTATCCGGACAATCCAAAGCCTTCGCGCGCGGCCGTCATCATCGGCACCAGCGCGTTCGGATGGATGAACTCGTCGCGGAAGCAGGGATGGGTCTTGGGGTCGAAGATCTGCTTCAGCCAGTCGACCACGATCTTGTGCCGCTCGGAGCCGCGGAACTCCTTGTGATAGGTCAGCCAGAGGTCGGCGTGGTGGCTGACGCCGAGGTCGACGGCGACGAGCGGTGCACCGAGCGCGATCGACACCGTTGGCAGGAAGCCGATGCCGGCGCCGCGTTCGACTGCGTAGAGCACGCCGACGGACGAATTGGTCTTGATCCCGACGATGCCTTCCAGCGATTTCAACCCGAGCACGCGGGCATAGGCGCCGTCGTCGACCTGCGGCGCGCTCTGCTTGATGATGCGGTGGTTCGGCAAGTCGGCGAGCGTCGCCGGCACGCCGTAGAGGTCCGCATAGTCCCTGGAGACGAACGGATAGATGTGCAGCCGGCCGAGCTTGGCGACGATGAGATCGGGATTGGTCGGCGGCTCGAGCTGGATCGCAATGTCCGACTCCAGCCGCGCGACGTCGGCCTGTTCCATCGCACAACGCAGGTCGACGGTGATCTTGCGATAGGTCTTCTGGAAATCGATCAGTCGCGGCAGGATCCAGAAATTGCCGGGGCCTTCCGTCACCGCAACGCGCACCGTGCCCGAGGTATCGTTCGAGGAACGCGAGGCGCGGCGGAAGACGTTGAAAGCATGACGCTCCATATGCGCAACGTCGGCGATCATCGCGGTGCCTTCGTCGCTGAGCGTGAGTCCGCTCTGGTCGCGCAGGAAAAGCTTGCAGCCGATGCTCTCTTCGAGCCGGTCGATCCGGCGCATCAATGTGGTGGAGGTGAGCCCGAGCTCTTCGGCCGCATTACGGAAACTTTTAAATTTCGCGCAGGCTAAAAATAGCTTCAAATCGTCCCAAGACGCATTCAGCGCTTCTTCATGGTGCTGCATCAATGCAGCACCCCGGTGCAATAGTTGCTGCATACTCCTGATCTCCACCCGCTAAGCTTCTCCTCATAGCGGCGTACAAAACCCCCGAACGATAGAGGGACGACATGACTATGGAAAGGGGCTCGTTTGCCGCAAGGCATGATTTCGACGCCTTGCCGCTGAGCCACGAGGTGGAGGTCCGTTGCGCGCAATTCGGGGAAATCGCCGCGCTCTCGGAAATGGCGCACCGCCTGGTGCCGGGCGTGCAGATCGGGGCGATGGAGCTTGCGAAGTATTTCGCCTTCGATCCCGAGAGCATCCTGACGTTCAGTCGGAACGGCCATCTGCTCGGCGGCATGGCCTTCCTGTTTCTCAACGATCGCGGGCATGATGCATTGCTGCTCGACGATATCGGTCTGACGGCGCCCGAGACGCACTATCTCGCTTCCGCGAATGAGGGTGTTTCGGCCATCTATATCTGGGCGATTGCTGCCACCGGCCGTGGCATCGCCGGTCTCGGCAAGGCCGCGGCTCATCTCCGGCAGATAAGGTTTCGCGGCGCGGATTGCTATGCGCAGCCGTCAACCGTGGCCGGACGTGAAATCATGAAGGCGACGGGCTTCGCGCCTATTTCGAGCTTCCAGCCTGACCTCTGGTGTTACGAGCGCCCCTGGCACCGGCAGCCGATGCTCATGCCGGGCGCGATCATCCAAGCAAGGAGTTTTTCAGATGCACGGCACTAGGATTCCTCTCGCCAAGCCTGACTCCCGCGCCATCACCGTTCGCCTTGCGCGCGATCCGAGCGACCTCATGCTGGTCACGGCCATTCGCTCCGCGGTCTATCTCGCCGAGCAGGATTGTCCGTTCGATGAGGAGTTCGACGGCAACGACATGGTTGCCGCACATTTCATCGGCTACATCGGCAATGAGCCGGCCGGCTGTTTGCGGGTGCGCTTCTTCGGCGACTTCGCTAAGGTCGAGCGGCTTGCGGTGCGTCACCAATACCGGCGCTCGCGTATCGCGTTCAAGCTGGTGCAGGCCAGCGTCGACTATGTGAAGCGCAAGGGGTTCCGCAAGATCTATGGTCAGGCGCAGGACCGGCTGGTCGATTTCTGGGCTCATTTCGGCGCCAAGCCGCTCGGCCACAATCGCAAGATCACCTTCTCGGATTTCTCCTACACGGAAATGCTGCTGGAGATCGAGCCGGGGCCGGACGCCATCACGCTGGACAGCGATCCATACGTGATCATCCGCCCCGAGGGTGATTGGGACCGGCCGGGCGTGCTCGATGCTTCGGCGGGGCGGGCGGTGACCTCGCCGCTGCGGGACCTCGCGCTCGCCGACCGCTGAAACTCGTGCAGCTCGGCGCAAGACGATGCCGGTCTCCGTCCCCGACGATCCGCTGGTCCTGGTCTGTGCGGACCTCCAGGTCGAATATCTGACCCCGGGGCGTCGCCACGTCATTCTCGATGGCGATGCCGCTACCTTGCACTGCCTGGAATTGCTGACGCTGTGGCGCCGCAACCACTGGCCGGTGATGCATTTGAAGCGCATCGCGCAGGCAGCGTGGTTCAATCCGTCATCCAGACTGACCGATTGGATCGCGGAGACGAGGCCGCGTCCGGGCGAGATGACGTTCGAGCACCCATTGCCGTCGGCCTACAGCTCGTCGCGTTTCGTGGATTACATGTCCAGCATCCGCAATCTGCGGTGCGTGGTCACAGGCTTTTCCCTCGACGAGACCATCCTGGCCACCGTCGTCGAGGGATTCCACCGCAGCCACCGCTATCAGGTGGTCGTCGATGCCGTGGCCTGCCGGCAGCCGGGAACAAGCGAGGCGGCCGCCTACAAACAGTCGGTGGTGAATGTCATCGCCAACTTTGCTACACTCCAGTCCAGCGCCGAACTGATCAGAACCAGCGGCGCCGTCGCAGTCTGAGAAAGACGCGATCGGCGGATGGATGGGTGGGACATTGTCTCGGGAGGACGAGCTCAAAGAGCTGGCGAGCGACCTGTCGCGTGCCGTCGAGACGGCGCGCCGGGTTGGCTTGTCCACCACCGTCTATCTGCTGTCGATGGCGCTGGTCGAGGTGCGGGAAGCCGCGGCCGACGACGCGGGAAATGACGACGGCGCTGCCTGAGCGCTGTCTTGTGTGCGGCTTTGTGCATCGCTGCTGAGCGCTTGCTGCCGACGAATTGACGTTGCAAGTTTCGGCCCGTCGCAATAGCCAAGTAACCTGACAATCAAGTGATGATGCTGGCCGCGCCGGCCAAGTGATGACGTAAGGAATCCCGCAAATGTCCATGCTGCCCAATTCGCAAGAAGCCCGGGATGTGGCCTACCAGCTCCACGCCTACACCAATGCGCGCGCACATCAGCAGGCAGGTCCCCTGGTGATCGAGCGCGGCGAGGGGCCCTACGTGTTCGATGCATCGGGCAAGCGCTATTTCGAGGCGATGGCGGGCCTGTGGAGCGTCGGGCTCGGCTTCAACGAGAAGCGGCTGGTCGAGGCCGCGCACAAGCAAATGCTGGCGCTGCCGTTCTATCACACCTTCTCGGCCAAATCGCACGGGCCCTCGATCGACCTCGCCGAGAAGCTGGTCGCGCTCGCGCCGGTGCCGATGAGCAAGGTGTTCTTCACCAATTCCGGCTCGGAGGCGAACGACACCGTCCTCAAGCTGATCGCCTATCGTTCGAATTCGCTCGGTCAGCCCCAGCGCAAGAAGATCATCAGCCGCATGCGCGCCTATCACGGCGTCACCATTGCCTCGGCGAGCCTCACGGGCCTGCCCAACAACCACCGTTCGTTCGATCTGCCGCTGCCGAACATCCTGCACACGGGCTCGCCGCATTTCTACAAGGACGGAGCGCCCGGCGAGA
Organism: Bradyrhizobium sp. AZCC 2230; assembly: GCF_036924495.1. Taxonomy (NCBI): domain Bacteria; kingdom Pseudomonadati; phylum Pseudomonadota; class Alphaproteobacteria; order Hyphomicrobiales; family Nitrobacteraceae; genus Bradyrhizobium; species Bradyrhizobium sp. AZCC 2230. Next base: position 807,566 of record NZ_JAZHRS010000001.1, read on the forward strand.
GCGAGGAAGCCTTCGCGACGCGCCGGGCCGAGGAGCTCGACGCGCTGATCCAGAAGGAAGGGCCCGAGACGATCGCGGCCTTCTTCGGCGAGCCGGTGATGGGGGCGGGCGGCGTGATCGTGCCGCCGGCAACCTATTGGGACAAGATCCAGAAGGTTTTGACGAAGTATGACATCCTGCTGATCGCCGACGAGGTGATCTGCGGCTTCGGCCGCACCGGGAAGATGTTCGGATGCGAAACCTACGGCATCAAGCCGGATGCGATCGTGGTTTCCAAGCAGATCACCTCGAGCTACTTCCCGCTCTCGGCGCTCATCATGAACGACCGCATGTTCGAGCCGATCGCAGACGAGAGCAACAAGATCGGCGTGCTCGGCCACGGCTTCACCGCGGGCGGCCATCCGGTCGGCTCGGCGATTGCGCTCGAAAACCTCAAGATCATCGAGGAGCGCGGCCTGGTCGCGCACGCCGCCGAGCTCGGCGGCTACATGCAGGGCCGCTTACGCGAGCTCACCAGCCATCCGCTGGTCGGCGAGGTCCGCGGCGTCGGCATGATCGCAGCGCTCGAGCTCGTGCTCGACAAGGGTCGCAAGACCGCAGCCGCGACGCCTGGCGCCGTCGGCGGCATGGCGAGCCGCATGCTGCAGGAGCGCGGCGTGATCTCGCGCAACATGCTGGACGCCATCGCCATCTGCCCGCCGCTGATTGTTACCAAGCCCCAGATCGACGAGCTGATCGCGGCGATCACTGGGGTGTTGAATGACATGAAGCCGGAAGTGGCGAAGCTGACGCCGGCGTAAGCTCTCTCCCCGTCATTGCGAGGAGCGAAGCGATGAAGCAATCCAGAATCTTTCCGCGGAGACAGTCTGGATTGCTTCGCGGAGCCTGTCATCGGGCCGCGCTTCGCGCGCACCCGTTGGCTCGCAATGACGAGGTTGACAATTGCGTGCCCAACGCAATCGCCGTCGCGCCTCAGGATGACGGTTTGACCGCCTCGACCCGCTGAACCCCGATCACGCGGCCTTTCTCGATCGCCAGCGCCAGCTCGCCGCGCTTCAGCTTCAGCGCGTTGTCGCCGAACAGCTCGCGGCGCCAGCCGCGGAGCGCCGGCACGTCGGCCTCGTCATCGGCTGCGATCTCCTCGAGATCGTCGACGGTCGCGATCACCTTGCTCGCCACCGCATGGCGCTCGGCGGTCATGCGCAGCAGCACCTTCAACAGCTCGACGGTCGCAGCACCATTGTTGTTGTTGCGCGGCTTCTCCAGCTTCGGCAGCGTCGAATGATCCCGCGCCAGCCCGCGCTCGACGGCGGCGACGATATCCGCGCCCCATTTGGACTTCTCAAAGCCCTTCGGCACCGAGCGCAGATGGGCAAGCTTCTCCAGCGTGTTCGGCGCATGGGTGGCGATGTCGCTGATGGCTTCGTCGCGCAGCACACGGCCGCGCGGCACGTCGCGGCTCTGGGCCTCCTGCTCGCGCCAGGCGGCGACCTCCATCAGCACGGCAAGGTCCTTCGGCTTGCGCACCCGCGTCTTCAGCCGTTCCCAGGCACGCTCGGGATGGAAGTCGTAAGTCTTGGGCGAGGTCAGGACCTCCATCTCGATGGAGACCCATTCGCTGCGGCGGCGCTTCTTCAAATCGGCGTCGAGCGCGGCGAAGACGTCGCGTAAGTGCGTGACGTCGGAGACCGCGTAATGCATCTGCTCCTTGGTCAGCGGCCGGCGCGACCAGTCGGTGAAGCGATGGGTCTTGTCCGGCCGGTGGCCGGTGACCTTCTCGACCAGGGCATCATAGGCGATGCTGTCGCCATAGCCGAGCACCATCGCCGCGACCTGGGTGTCGAACACCGGATGCGGGATGATGTTGGCCTGATGCCAGATGATCTCGATGTCCTGGCGCGCGGCGTGGAACACCTTCAGCACGCTCTCATTGGCCATCAGCTCGAAGAACGGCTTGAGGTCGATGCCCTCGGCCAGGGTGTCGATGACGATCGCTTCCTCGGGGCTGGCCATCTGCACCACGCACAACAGCGGGTAATAGGTGGTCTCGCGCAGGAACTCGGTATCGACGGTAATGACGGGGTGCTTGGCCAGCCGGCTGCAGGCAGCCGCGAGGTCAGCGGTGGTGGTAATCAAATCCATGAACGGCCCATGACACTTGGTATCAGCCGTTCTGCCGAAAGCGCTGTGATGTCAAGGGGCTCTAAGCGAATTCGAGCCTTGCATTCGGACCGGAATCGTTCTTTTCCGCCGAAATTCCTATTCGTAACGGATCCGGTGCGAGGATTTGCGGGCGCAGGGCAGCGCCACCACGATCAGGCACATGCCAACCAGCGTCAGCCCCAGGAACTCGAAAACCAGCAAATCCACGGCGGAAATCTCCAGAAACACCGTTAGATTTGTCGGCTGTGCGTTGAGGGTCTGTTAATTGTCGTGGTTACCGGCAGCGGCGTCGCCCGGATGGTGGACGGGGGGTTAACGGGTTGGTGCTGTCGGGGTCGATTAGTCGGTCGGCCCCGCGAAGGGCTCCGTCGGCGCGTCGACCCATCGAACTTTCCCCGACTCGAACCGGGCCCATTTGCTGAAGCCGTGCTCAGGGTCAGCCTTGAAGCGGTCGCCGATCAGCCTCGTAAGTTCGTCGTGACGTTGACGGTCCTCGGGTAAAGCGGGGTGGCTTTTGTGGGGAGTCTTTCCCTGCCGATACGCGCTGTCCCACCGTAGCCAGATCTCCCAACCTTCCAGCACCAGCGAAAGCAGATCCGGATCAATCGGGCTCAACAGGAAGCGCGACGAGTAGTCGTCTCTCCCCTCGTCGAACTGTCTTTCGTAAATGTGCGGCTTTCCCAGATAGTCGGCCACGCCGAGTTGGGGTCCGTCGTAGTAATTGTTGATGGTGTGAATTCGGTCCCAGATGTCTGTGCTCATCATACCAGCATGGCAGGATCAATCGCACACCGCCATTACGTCATCAGCTGCGGCAGGGTCGCGGCCAGGACATCCACGGCGGCGCGGACCTTTGGCGCCAGCCGGGGCGAACGCGGCCACAGCGCGTGACAGTCATAAAGGAATTCGCCTTGGCTGCCGAAGAGACCGATCAGCGCGCCGGTGTCGAGGCGTTCGCGGACGAGCCAATAGGGCAACCAGGCCAGCCCCATGCCGTGTGCTGCCGCATCGGCGATGGCTTCCAAATCATCGAGCCTCAGCCTGCCGGCCGGCATGATCTCCCGCGGAGCCTGGCCCGCTTCCGGGAACAGCCACGGCCTGACGCGGCCGGAGCGGCGATAGATGATTGCCTGATACGCGCCGAGATCGTCGAGTGTCTTCGGCTTGCCGTTGGCGCGCAGATACGAGCGCGCGCCGCACACCACCATGCGCTGGCTTGCGATGCGCCGCGTGATCAGGCCGGACTGGTCGTCGAGATCGCCGGTCCGGATCGCGAGGTCATAGCCGGCCTCGATGATGTCAGCGATCGGGTCGCCGAACGAGAGGTCGAGCTCGAGATGCGGATATTTTCGCGCGAGCTTCATCAGCAAGGGAGCGATGCAGTGCCGTCCGAGGAGGGCAGGCATGGTCACGCGCAGCCTGCCGCGCGGCTCGGAGAGTTCGTTTGCGACGACGGCGTCGGCGGCCTCTGCTTCGCTGAGCACGGCGCGGCAGCGTTCGTAATAGGCTTGCCCAGCGTCAGTCAGGCTCTGGCGGCGCGTGGTGCGGTTGAGGAGGCGGACGCCGAGGCGCTGTTCGAGGAAGCGCACATGCTTGCCGACCATCGGCCCGGACATCTCGAAGGCGTCGGCCGCGGCCGCGAACGAGCCGAGATCGGCGGCCTTGACGAACACGGCCATGCTGGTCAGGCGGTCCATGATTGAAAACTCCAGGTTTCGACTGTTCGCTGCTTTCTTCGATTTATCCGCTTCTGCAGGCGCGGCATAGCTCCATTCAGTTCAATTGTTTTGGAGTGGATCCAATGGCCCGCGTTGTTCGCTTTCACCAGCATGGCGGTCCCGAAGTGCTGCGCATCGAGACCGTCGACGTCGCGCCGCCAGCACGGGGCGAGGTGCAGATCAGGGTCAAGGCGCTCGGCCTCAACCGCGCGGAAGCCCTGTTGCGAAGGGGGACCTACATCGAGACCGCGACGTTTCCGTCCGGTCTTGGGCTTGAGGCGGCGGGCATCGTCGAGGCTGTCGGCGAGGATGTTGCCGGCTTCGCGCCGGCCGATGCCGTCAGCATCGTGCCGCCGCTGTCGATGGTGCGATGGCCGGCCTATGCCGAGCTCGCAACGTTTCCGGCCGAGCTCGTCGTGAAGCATCCGCCCGAGCTTGGCTTCGAGACGGCGGCCGCGGTGTGGATGCAATATCTCACGGCGTACGGCGCGCTGGTCGACATCGCCGGCCTTGGGCGAGGGGACGTCGTCGCCGTCACGGCGGCATCGAGCAGTGTCGGCCTTGCTGCCATTCAGATCGCGAACCGGATCGGCGCTATTCCGGTCGCCTTGACGCGGACATCGGCCAAGCGACGCGCCTTATGCGATGCCGGCGCCGCGCACGTCATCGTGTCAGCCGAAGAGGACATCCGAACGCGGCTGGCGGAGATCGCCGGTTCAAACGGCGTCCGTGCGGTGTTTGACGCAGTCGGCGGGCCGGCATTCGAGCCGCTGACCGCGGCGATGTCGCCGGGCGGCATCCTCATCGAATATGGCGGCTTGAGCCCCGAGCCGACACCGTTCCCGCTCTTTTGCGTGCTGACCAAGAGCCTGGTCTTGCGCGGCTACCTCGTACACGAGATCACCGGCGATCCCGCGCGCTTGGCGCGGGCCAAGGCCTTCATCCTCGACGGACTGGCGCACGGCGCGTTGAAGCCGATCATCGCGCGAACGTTCAAGTTCGACGAGATCGTGGAGGCGCATCGCTTCCTGGAGTCGAACGAGCAATTCGGCAAGATCGTGGTGACGATCTGAGGTTCGCGCCATCCAAAACGTATTCGGCGCCCCGCATCGCGGAGCGCCGATGGTCGTTCGCCGTTGCTCTTGGCCTTACGGCAGCTTCAGCGAGGTCTCGGCATTGTACGGCTTGAGCGTCTCGTCGGCGGCCTTCTGGGCGGCGACGAGGGCCTCCTTCGGCTGCTTCTTGCCGTTGAGGACCAGCATCACCTCGTCCTCCAGCGTCTTGCGCACCGGCACGGTCTTGTAGGTCGCAAACCAGGGTTTTGCGACGTCGAGTTGCTCGACGGCGGTCTTGGCGTCCGGGTTCTTGTTGAGGAAGTCGACCATGTCTGGCGTCTTGTAGGCGGCCATGTTGGGCGCGAAATAGCCGGTGGCGCGGCTCCACCAGGCGCTCTTCTCGGGCGAGGTCATCCACTTGATCAGCGTCCAGGCGGCCTTCTGCTTGTCGGCTTCGACGCCGGCCGGAATGATCAGCGATGCGCCGCCGATCGGCACGGCATTGCGGACGTTGCGCGGGATGAAGGCGACCTTGTAGTTGAACTTGGCGTTGTCGCGCACATAGGTCAGCGAGCCCGTCGAGAGCATCATCATCGCGGCGTTGCCGGAGATGAAGGAGGTGCTGACGGCCGGGCCAGGTGTGGCGCCGGGCGCATGGACCTTGTGCTTGTTGACGAGGTCGCTCCACCAGGTCAGCGCGCCGAGCATCGAGGGCGTGTCGTAATAGACCTCGCCGCCGAACTCCTCGTTGTAGTAGCGCCCGCCATTGGTCATGGTGAGCGTTTCCATCATCCAGCCGCAATAGTCGTAGGCGCAGGGGATCGCGATGCCCCATTGGGTCACCTTGTCGCCCTCGCGCTTGGTGAGCTTCTTGGCCCAGTCGGTGAGCTCGGCCCAGGTCTGCGGCGGCTTGCTCGGATCAAGCCCGGCTTCCTTCGCCTTGTCGGCGTTGATGTAGAGCAGCGGCGTCGAATTGTGGAAGGGCACGCCGTAGACCGAGCGGTCGATCACCGCGTTGCCCTGCAGTGCCGGGAAGAACTGGCCCAGGAACTTGTCTTTGGTGCTGCCGTCGGCGGCGATCAGTGTATCGAGGTTGGTGAGCTCGTTCTCGATCTGCATGTCGAGCAGGAAGTTGGCCGACATGATCACGGCGGACGGCGGCTTGCCGGCCTTGATCGAGGCGCGCGTCTTGATCAGCGTGTCGTCATAGGAGCCGGTGTAGACGGCGGTCGCCTTGATGTCGGGATGACCGTCGTTGAACTCCTTGATCAAGGTGCCCATGTCGCGGGCGAGCTTGCCGTCGACGGGAACGGGGAAGAACAGGTCGATCTCGGTCGGACCTTCGGCCATCGCCGGGACGGCGAGGGCACTGGCAAAAGTGCCTGCCATGGCGAGGCCGAGCATGAGCCTGCGGGAGAACAGCATCGAGAAATCTCCTATTTGATGCCTGAGGTGACGAAAGAGCTGATGAAGCGCTTCTGGAAAACGAGGAAGGTGATGAGCAGCGGCGCGATCACCATCAGCGTGCCGGCGGCGATGGTGCCCCAGGCCTGCGTGCCTTCCGCGGTCGCGGTGAAGACCGAGAGGCCAACCGTGAGCGGCCGCTTGTCCGGCGAATTGATCACCATCAGCGGCCACAGGAAGTCGTTCCAGTGGCTGGTCACCGAGATGATGGCGAAGGCCGAGAAGCTCGGGATCGACAGCGGCACGTAGATGTGGCGGATGCGCTGGATCAGGCTCGCGCCATCGATCAGGGCGGCGTCCTCGAGCTCGGTCGGAATGGCCTCGAACGCCTGGCGCATCAGGAAGGTGCCGAAGGCTGACGCAAAGAACGGCATCATCACGCCGGCGAGCGTGTCGTAGAGGCCGAACTGCGCGATGATCCGCAAATTCGGCACGATCAGCAGCACGGGCACGAGCATGAGCTGCATCAGGAACAGATAGAAGATCAGCGATTTGCCGACGAAGTCGAGCCGCGCGAAGGCAAAGCCCGCGAGCGTGATCGTCACGAACTGCACGAGCAAAATGCCGGTGCAGATGATCGTGGTGTTGAGGAAGTAACGCGGGAAATCGCCGATCTCCCAGGCATCCCTGACATTGTCGAGCGTGGGTTTCAGGCTCGGCATCAGCTCGGCCATCAAATTGATGCCGTCGGAGGCCGGGCGCAGCGTTGCCACGCCCATCCACAGGAACGGGATCAGCCAGGCGAGCGCGAGCAGCACGGTCAGCGCGAAGCCAAGTTTGGGCGTGATCTCGTTGCGGGTGGCGAGCGGGGCGTCCTTGTAGAGGGCGTCGATCAGCTTCATGCGCCGCCCTCGCGGTTGGCCATGGTGCGGAACGACAGCGCGGTGAGGGCCATGAGAGCGGCGAGCGTCAGCAGCGTTGCCGCCGAGGCTTTGCCGATGTCGTAATGCTCGACCGCCTGCTGGTAGATGTAGAACAGCACCAGATTGGTGGCGTTCGACGGTCCGCCCTTGGTCATGACGAAGACGTGGTCGACCTGCGTCACCGCATTGAGGATTGCGATCACGGTGACGAACAGGAAGGTGGGCTTGAGCTCCGGCAGGATGATGTAGCGCAGCCGCATGAAGGGACCGGCGCCGTCGAGATGGGCTGCTTCCATCACGTCCTCGGGCACGGCCTGGAGGCCGGCGAGGAAGAACAGCATGTAATAGCCGGCGTTCTTCCAGATCGTGATGATCATGATCGCATAAAGCGCGATGTCGGGATCGCCGAGCCAGTTCGGCACCACCGGCAGCAGCCGGCCGATGTAATAGTCGAGCAGGCCGACATTGGGCAGGAAGATGAAGAGAAACAGCGCCGAGGCCGCGACCATCGGGATCAGCACCGGCAGGAACAGCGCCGCGCGCAGCGCGCTGGTCACGACGTTGGTGCGCGCCAACGCCAGCGCAAACAGCAGCGCGAGGCCAATGCTCGGGACGGCGGTGCCGACGGCGTAGATGAGGTTGTTGATGACCGCGCCGGTGAAGGCGGGGTCCGCCAGCACCGCGGCGATATTGTCGAGGCCGACGAAGCGCAGCGGCGCCTTCGGCGTGGCGCGCTGGTAGAGCGCATCGATCAGCACGCGCCCCATCGCGCCATAGGTGAACAGCGCGAGGAAGATCAGCGAGGGCAGCAACAGCAGATAGGCCGGCAGCGAGGTTTTGAAACGGGTCGAAAATCGCGTCACGATATGCAGGCGCGGCGGCACCGCAGCCGCGACCGGGAGAGCCGCGGGTTCAGCGAGGCTCATGTCACCGTGCCGGGAAGTTGAGCGCATAGTCGCGGCCGTCCACGCCCGCAGGGGGCTCGAAGGGAAAGCGCAGACTGGTGTCGAGGAAGTCGTGGCTGTGCACGACGAGGTTTTGATCGTCGATCAGCACGACGCCGTAAGCCGGCGGCTCGTGGCTCGCCAGATGGTCGGTGGCGGTGGCGTCGAGCTCGAACCAGACCTGGTGGTTGGTGCCGCGCAGCGTCGAGAACGGGATCTTGCCGTAGCTGCCGAAGATCGGACGGTGCACATGACCGAAGAAGAGATGGCGGATGCGCGCACGATAGGGCGCGATCACTTCGGCGAATTCGGCGCTCTGCTTCAGCGCAATCTCATCCATCGCGTGGACGCCGACCGGGAAGGGCGGATGGTGCATGAACACGACGAACGGCGTCTCAGCGGGCGCGGCGGCGAGCGTCTTCGAAAGCCAGTCGAAGCGTTTTGCGCACATCTCGCCGGCATGGCTGGTCTCGTCCAGCGTGTCGAGGAACACGAACAGGCCGTGCTCGGTGGTGCGGGTGCCCTGCACAAAGCCGTTGGGATCGCGCGGCGCGGCCTTCAGGCCGTCGAGACAGGCCACGCGCTTGTCGTGATTGCCGACCATGGCGACGTACGGCATTTTCAGCGCCGCCATCGCGTCTGCGAAGTTCGCGTAGGATTCCGGCTCGCCCCAATGGGTGAGGTCGCCGGTCACGACCGCGAAGGCGGCATCCGACTGGTGCTTGTTGATGTCGGCGATCGCCGCATCCAGCCGCGCGCGCGGGTCGAGGCCGTAGAGCTTCAGCCCGGGGTTCGCGAGATGCGTGTCGGTGATGTGGATGAATTTGAAAGGCATGGCGCGCTTGTCAGGGTTTTGGAGGATGGGCGCCTCCGGCAAGACGGCCCTGACAGGCCGTTAGAGCGCGTGTGTTTCAGTTTGATGACAGCGGTTCCCAGGGACCGGACGTGTCCACAGCGCGCGCATATGCACGGTGGATTAGCCGAAAGCGAAATCCACCGTTGAACCAATTATAGGTAGCGGCGCGCCTGCGCCCGCCTCACGTCCCGCAGAACGTCTGCAGCACCCGCTGGTCCGGCAGCGGCGGATCGGCGTAGGCGGCGTACTCCGGCTGGCCCTGATACGGCTTGGCCAGCACCTTCACCAAGTCCTCGAACGGCGCGTAATTGTCGTCATTCACGGCAGCCTGGACCACGGCCTCGACGCGGTGGTTGCGCGGGATGAAGACGGGATTGACGGCGTGCATCGCGCTTTGCCGCTCGGCCGCGCTCTGCGGCTCCAGAGCCGTGCGTTCGTGCCAGCGCTTGGCCCACTCGTCGAAGGCTGCGGGATCCATGAACTGTGCGCGAGCGTCGTCCGCGGCCGGATCGCCCGCGGCCTCGCCGAGCTTGCGGAAGGTGAGGGTGAAGTCGGCCTGGTTTTTCGCCATGGCGTCGAGCAGGTCCTGGATCAGCGCCTCGTCGCCGTCGCGCTCGGTGAACAGGCCGATCTTTTTGCGCAGGCCTGCCTGATAGGCGTTGCCGAATGTCTCAGAGAAGGCGCCGAGAATGTCCTGCGCTTCCGCGACCGCCTTCTCCTGCTCTGCTCCGAACAGCGGCAGCAGGCATTCGGCGAGCCGCGTCAGATTCCACAAGCCAATGCGCGGTTGGTTGGCATAGGCATAGCGGCCCATCTCGTCGATCGACGAAAACACCTGCGAAGGATTGTAGGCATCCATGAAGGCGCAGGGGCCGTAATCGATGGTCTCGCCCGAGATGGAAGAGTTGTCGGTGTTCATCACGCCGTGGATGAAGCCGACCAGCAGCCAGCGCGCGATGAGCTCGGCCTGGCGCGCGACGACGCCTGCGAGCAGCGCGTGATAGGGCCGTTCCGCATGGAGCAATTCAGGGTAATGGCGGGCGATGACGTGATCGGCGAGCCGGCGGATCGCATCGGTATCGCGGCGGACCGCGAAGAACTGGAAGGTGCCGACCCGGATGTGGCTCGAGGCGACGCGCGTCAGCACCGCGCCGGGCAGCACGGTCTCGCGGATCACGGGCTCGCCAGTGACGACCGCGGCGAGCGAGCGCGTGGTGGGGATGCCCAGCGCAAACATTGCCTCGCTGACGATGTATTCGCGCAGCACCGGCCCGAGCGCGGCGCGGCCGTCGCCGCGGCGGGAGAACGGCGTCGGGCCCGAGCCCTTGAGCTGGATATCGCGGCGGACGCCGTTCCGGTCGATGACCTCGCCGAGCAGGATCGCCCTGCCGTCGCCGAGCTGCGGCACGAAATTCCCGAACTGGTGGCCGGCATAGGCCATGGCGATCGGGTCGGCCCCCGCGGGAACCGTCTTTCCGGCCAGGATCTCGGCGCCCTCAGGAGTCTCCAGCATCTCAGGATCGAGCCCGAGCTGGACCGCCAGCGGCCGGTTCAGCTTGATCAGCCGGGGCGCGGATACGGGGGTCGGCGCGACGCGGGCAAAGAAGCTGTCCGGCAGCGCCGAATAGGAGTTCTGGAAGGGGAAATGGACTGTCATGGCCTCAAGATAGGGCTGGAACGCTGATCGGCAAAGGCTCGGGCCTGGATTGGCCAAAAATGGGCCTTCCGACGCCAAAACAGCCCGTTCCCTTGGTTGCCGCCTCCGGCCTCGTCGGGTAAACCCTGCCGCAACTTCGGACCGGCCATGAAAGGTCGTCCGATTCGACCCCTCAGACATCATTTTGGGACGACCATGCATCGCTACCGGTCACATACATGCGGCGCGCTCCGCGAGAGCAACATCGGCGAGACCATCCGCCTCTCGGGCTGGGTCCATCGCGTGCGCGACCATGGCGGCGTGCTGTTCATCGATTTGCGCGACCATTACGGCCTGACCCAGTGCGTGGTCGACCCGGACTCGCCGGCGTTCGCGCAGGCCGAAAAGCTGCGCTCGGAATTCGTGGTCAAGATGGACGGCAAGGTTCGCCGCCGCCCCGAAGGCACCGACAATGACGACCTGCCGACCGGCAAGATCGAGATCTATGTCAGCGCGATCGAGGTGCTGGGACCTGCCGGCGATCTGCCGCTGCCGGTGTTCGGCGACCAGGAATATCCCGAAGACATCCGCCTGAAGTACCGCTTCCTCGATCTGCGCCGCGAAAAGCTGCACCAGAACATCATGACGCGCGTCGAGATCATCAAGTCGATGCGCCGGCGTATGGAGGGGCAGGGCTTCTTCGAGTTCAACACGCCGATCCTCACCGCGTCCTCGCCGGAAGGCGCGCGCGACTTCTTGGTGCCCTCGCGCATCCATCCCGGAAAATTCTACGCGCTGCCGCAGGCGCCGCAGCAGTACAAGCAACTGCTGATGATGTCGGGCTTCGACCGCTATTTCCAGATCGCGCCCTGCTTCCGCGACGAAGACCCGCGCGCCGACCGTCTGCCCGGCGAATTCTACCAGCTCGACGTCGAGATGAGCTTTGTCACGCAGGAAGACGTCTTTGCGGCGATGGAGCCGGTGATCACGGGCGTCTTTGAAGAGTTCGCCAAGGGCAAGCCGGTGAGCAAGAACTGGCGCCGCATTCCCTTCGCCGAAGCGCTGCGCAAATACGGCAGCGACAAGCCGGACCTGCGTAACCCCATCGAGATGCAGGACGTCTCCGAGCACTTCCGCGGCTCCGGCTTCAAGGTGTTCGCGCGCATGCTCGAAGACCCCAAGAACCAGGTCTGGGCGATCCCGGCGACGGGCGGCGGCAGCCGCGCGTTCTGCGATCGCATGAACTCGTGGGCGCAGGGCGAAGGCCAGCCCGGCCTCGGCTACATCATGTGGCGCGAGGGCGGCGAGGGTGCAGGTCCCCTTGCGAACAACATCGGGCCGGAGCGCACCGCTGCGATCCGCGCGCAGATCGGCACCAAGGAAGGCGATGCCGCCTTCTTCGTTGCCGGCGATCCCGACAAGTTCTGGAAGTTCTCTGGTCTGGCCCGCAACAAGGTCGGCGAGGAATTGAACCTCACCGACAAGGAGCGGTTCGAGCTCGCCTGGATCGTCGACTTCCCGATGTACGAGTACAACGAGGACGACAAGAAGGTCGACTTCTCGCACAACCCGTTCTCGATGCCGCAAGGCGGCCTCGACGCGCTGAAGGGGCAGGATCCGCTGACCATCAAGGCGTTCCAGTACGACATCACCTGCAACGGTTACGAGATCGCTTCGGGCGGCATCCGCAACCACGTGCCGGAAGCGATGGTGAAGGCATTCGAGATCGCAGGTTACGGCGAGCAGGAAGTGGTCGACCGCTTCGGCGGCATGTACCGCGCCTTCCAGTACGGCGCGCCGCCGCATGGCGGCATGGCCGCGGGTGTCGACCGAATTGTCATGCTGCTCTGTGGCACCAACAATCTGCGCGAGATCTCGCTGTTCCCGATGAACCAGCAGGCCATGGACCTGCTGATGGGCGCGCCGTCGGACGCGACGACGAAGCAGCTCCGCGAGCTGCATGTGAAGGTGAACCTGCCGCAGAAGTGAGGCTGTCTCCACAGCGTCATTGCGAGCGTAGCGAAGCAATCCAGAATCTTTCCGCGGAGGGACTCTGGATTGCTTTGCTGCGCTCGCAATGACGAGGAGGCATTTTCGCTAGTCCCGTAGCCCGGATGGAGCGAAGCGTAATCCGGGGTCTCGCGCGCGGACGGAATTGTCCCGGATTGCGCTTCGCTCCATCCGGGCTACGAGGATCACCGGCAGTTGCGCCCTACAGCCCCGTCGATGCCTCGATCCTGAACTGCGCCAGCGCGACGATCGGGTCGCTGTTCAGCGCATCCATGAGCTGAAGCACCGGCATCTTGCCGAGCGGCGTCAGCTTGATGGTGAGCGTCTGGTCCGAGGTCGCGACGAAGCTTGCGATCGCATCGACCGCTACCTTCGCATCGAGATTGGAGGCCGCGACCTTCTCGCCCTGCGCCCGGATCATCTCCACGATGGCACCGCGTGCGGCGTCGCGGCTGACGTTCTGCGTGCGGGCGAACTGCGTCACGACGAGGTCAACGCCGCCATTGTCGCGCAGTGAGAACTCGAGCGTGTCAGCCTCGATCCGGGCCGCCTGGCCCATAAGCTGGGCGGGGTCGGTCGAAAACAGCTCGCGTGGCACATTGCCGAGCGCGATACGCAATTGCGCTTTTGCGATGCCTCCGATGTCGAGGGTTGCCGGCGTCAGAGCGAAGCTGTTGGAGGACTCGGTCCAGGCTGCGCCGAGATCGAAGTCGATCGCGAGCTTGTCGAGGCCGGCGGCAATTAATGGAAGCTGCTTCGGATCGGACGGATCGGTGGGCGTGACAAATTTGGCCACCGCATGCACCTTGCTCGGGATCGAGCCGACCAGCTGACCCCAGTCCAGGCTCAGCGTGTCGATCGTGACCAGTTTCTTCGTGGTCTTGAACGGCGCGACCACGCCCTTGATCTCCGCACCTGCGAGTACGCGGAACACGCCGAGAAACTGGTCGGGCGTGGGCTTCTGCGCAATATTGGACAACTGCGCGGTCCACCGCATGAGGTTGGCCATGCTGAAGGACTTCAGCGCAAAGCGCCCCATCCTGACCTGTCCCTGCGGCGAGGGCGCATCGAGGCCTTCCAGTGCAATCTCATCGTTTGCGTATCTGATCGCGTTGAGGTTCGCCGTTCCTTGCGGCGTGCTGACCGACACTTTGCCGACGTCGATACCGGCGACACGCACGCCCTCGAACATCACGGCGAACGCCTCCAGCGCCCGCCGTGTCTCCGTCGGGCTCGGAGGCGTCGAATGGTCCTTCATAAATGATTGGATATCGGCCCGCTGAATTTTAGAGGGTTGCAGGGCGATGTCATTGATGCTGAACCTGTCGATCTGCGCGCGTATCCCTTGCGCGGATGTCATCGCATAGGGGCCCGCCGAGATCTGCCTGTAGATCCGATAATAGCTGTCATCATCGACCCTCTTGGGGTCTAGGGCGGTGGCCAATGCCGTTGCATCGAAATCGTCGGTGGTCGTGTTCAAGAGCTCGAGGGTAAGCTTATCGGGTTTGCCCGGCTGTTGCAGGTCCACGACGTGAACTGTGCGGTCAACCTTGGCGGTATCGACTTTCCCGCGGTTGATATTCAGCATCGTCACGCCGGAATATGTAACCTCGGTGCCGCCGCTGCTCGGGCTGCCCGTTTCGGGGTTGACAGTGGCGGCAATGGTTGGTGCCACGATCGAAGATGCGGTGACGTTGACGAGCTGATCCAGAACAAATCGGTACAGATCGATCAACGAGTCCGACGCCGGCGATCCCTGAATGCGAATCGCACTGGAAAAGTCGCGTGCCGTAAGCTGCGGGACCTTGTAGATGGCGTTCAGCTTCGTCTCGCCCATGACGCTGCTGTATTTGATCTCAGTGTCCGACAGCTCGATGCTGTCGGCCGAGGCCTTGGTGTCGTCGATCTGCCTGATGCCGACCGCCTTGATGCCCGCGATCTTGACGGTGGCCGGCGGTTGCACGGTGCGCTCGACCGCGATGTTCTCAACAGTCAGCGTACGGGTCACGAGATCGAAGGCGACCTTGCCATGGCTCGCCTTGTTGCCGCCGGCCCGGATCAGCTCGAAGGCCGTCTCGACCTCGGTGGTGACGCGGTGCTGGACGTAGAGGTTGAAACCGAACCATCCGCCCGCGGCAAGCACGGCGACTGAGATCAGGCCGATCAGGATCCGCTTCATTCCCAGCTCCAGTTGCTCGTTGTGCGCTGCGCAACCTGCCATATTCGGGAAATGTCGCGAGGTCTAGGGAAAGCTAGCGCTGTCAAACATTTGACCATGCGCCCTGTTGATGGGGCCGCAATCGGATGTTGCCACCGGGGCGCCGGCCGTGCTTCATCCCGTTTCCATGACCCGGAATACCGCGACCCGCGACAGACCGGTCAGGACAACGTAGTTTGAGGCCGGTAACGCGAGGCAAGAGACCGCATGTCGTCCTATTCTGATGATCTCCACCAGGCAGCGCTGGCCTATCACCGTCTGCCGCGCCCCGGAAAGCTCGAGATCCAGGCAACCAAGCCGCTTGCGAACCAGCGCGACCTTGCGCTCGCCTACTCGCCGGGGGTGGCGGCTGCCTGCACCGAGATCGCCAAGAACCCGTCGGAGGCCGCCACGCTGACGGCCCGCGCCAATCTGGTCGCCGTGGTCTCCAACGGCACCGCGGTGCTGGGCCTCGGCAATATCGGCCCGCTGGCGTCCAAGCCGGTGATGGAAGGCAAGGCGGTCCTGTTCAAGAAATTCGCCGGCATCGACGTGTTCGACATCGAGATCGCCGCCGACACCATCGAGCGCGTGGTCGAGACCGTGGCGGCGCTCGAGCCGACCTTCGGCGGCATCAATCTGGAAGACATCCGCGGGCCGGAATGCTTCGAGATCGAGGCGCAGCTGAAGGAGCGCATGAAGATCCCGGTCTTTCATGACGATCAGCACGGCACCGCGATCATCGTCGCCGCCGCCATCACCAATGGCCTGCGCCTGAACGGCAAGAAGCTCTCGGACGTCAAGATCGTGGCGTCGGGGGCAGGGGCTGCCGCCATCGCGACACTCAACTTGCTGGTCTCGATGGGCGCGCAGCGCAAGAACATCTGGGTCTGCGACATCGACGGCCTCGTGCACGAGGGCCGCAACACCACGATGGACCGCTGGAAGGCGGTCTATGCGCAGAAGACCGACAAGCGCACGCTTGGCGACGTCATCGGCGGTGCCGACATCTTCATCGGCCTGTCCGCGCCCGGCGTGCTCAAGCCCGAGATGGCCAAGGCGATGGGCGACAAGCCGCTGATCATGGCGCTCGCCAATCCGACCCCGGAGATCATGCCGGAAGAGGCGCGCAAGGTGCGACCCGATGCGATGATCTGCACCGGCCGCTCCGACTACCCGAACCAGGTCAACAACGTCCTGTGCTTTCCCTTCATCTTCCGCGGCGCGCTCGATGTCGGTGCCAGCGCCATCAACGAGGAGATGAAGCACGCCGCTGTCGAGGCCATCGCGCAGCTTGCGCGCGAAGCGCCGTCGGATGCGGTGGCGCAGGGCTTTGACACCGGCGAGACGCAGGGCTTCGGCCCGGGCTCGCTGATCCCGAGTCCGTTCGACCCGCGGTTGATTTTGCGCATCGCGCCCGCTGTGGCCAAGGCTGCGATGGAGTCCGGCGTCGCGACGCGGCAGATCACCAATTTCGACGAATACACCGCACTGCTCGAGCGCTTCGCCTTCCGCTCCGGCCTCGTCATGAAGCCGATGTTCGCCAAGGCCAAGACCCAGCCGGTGCGTGTGATCTACGCCGAAGGCGAGGACGAGCGCGTGCTGCGTGCCACCCAGGTGGTGCTGGAAGAGAAGCTGGCGCGGCCGATCCTGGTCGGCCGTCCCTCGGTGGTGGAAGCCCGCATCAAGCGCTTCGGCCTCCAGATCCGCGCCGGCAAGGATTTCGATCTCGTCAATCCCGAAGACGATCCGCGCTACCGTTCCTACGTGCAGTCCTATGTCGAGGTCGCCGGCCGCCGCGGCGTGACGCCGGATGCGGCGCGCACGGTGGTGCGCACCAATAACACGGTGATCGCGGCGCTGGCGGTGATGCGCGGCGAGGCGGACGCCATGCTGTGCGGCGTCGAAGGCCGCTACATGCATCATCTGCGTCATGTCCGCGAAATCGTCGGCTTCCAGGCTGGCGTCAGCGACTATGCCGCGCTGGCGCTGCTGATCACCAGCAAGGGTGCCTTCTTCATCGCCGACACGCAAGTGCGGCCCAATCCGAGCGCGGAAGAGCTTGCCGAGATCGCCTCGCTCGCGGCGGTCCATGTCCAGCGCTTTGCGCTCAAGCCCAGGATCGCGTTCGTCTCGCACTCCGATTTCGGCAGCTACGACACGGACTCCTCGCGCAAGATGCGGCGGGCGACCCAGCTGCTGAAAGAGAAGCATCCGGAGATCGAGGCCGACGGCGAGATGCAGGGTGATACCGCACTCTCCGCCGCAGCGCGAAAGATGGTGCTGCCGCACTCCAAGCTCGAGGGCGAGGCCAACATCATGATCATGCCGACGCTGGACACCGCCAACGTCGCCTATCAGATGATCAAGTCGCTGGCGGACGCGCTGCCCGTCGGCCCGATCCTGATCGGCCCGGCGCGGCCCGCCCACATCCTCACCCCCTCGGTCACCGCGCGCGGCATCCTCAACATGACAGCGGTCGCCGTGGTCGAAGCGCAGGAGCGCGCGGCGCGGCAGCAGCCGACGTTGTTCACGTAGGGGCGGCGTCTTTCTTACCCTCTCCCCCTGTGGGCTAGTGTGAGCACACATCTTCGTCGAGGAAGTATCCTTCTGCGATGGCATTGAAGCGTGTGAGGCCGTGGGACATGGTAATTGGCCCTGTGGATCGCTCGGTCGCATAGCCCGTCCATCCGCCGAGACGAGCGATCGTCCAGGCGGCCCAGGCGAGGGTTCCAGGCGGATACTGGTTCTGCTGCTTGATGGTGCGACCTTGGAGTTTGCCCTGGAGCACTTCGAGCACTTCGATCTGTCTGTCGTCGAAGACGTGACTGGCGGGCTGGTCATGGAGTGAAGCAGCGCGTGCGAGCACGAGCTGCATACAGGTCGTTGCGCCGATCAATGCGATGACGGCGAGTTTTTCCAGAGCTTGGCCCTCTTCGGCGACGCTCTCTTCGATCTTCAGTCCCTGGCTCTTGACGGTCCGGAACAGCTGCTCGATGTGCCAGCGCTGCCGATACCAGCCGATGACAGTCAGCGCCTGTGCGACCGTGTCGACGGCATGGGTGGTCAGCAAGCGCCAGTGGACCGGCGTTTCCTTGGCGGGCGGATCGCGCTCCATAACCTCGATGGCGGACAATTCGATCTCCTCCGGAGCATCCCGATCGGGGCAGGATTGCGGGCGGCGGATTCGGACGCGCCCGAAGCGCACGGTCAGACAGGCCTGCCGCGCCTGACGCTTCTTGCCAGGCCGCGCCGGCAGATCGAGCGAGTAGCTGTGCTTTTCGGGCAGCTCCGCCATGGCCGCAAATAGCGTCCCGCCATCGACCATCGCGCGGTCGCGGCAGGCGCGCGTCAGAAGCTGGGTGCGCCGGTCCGGCAGACGAGCCCATTTCTCGTAGATGTCGCCTTCGCGGTCATCGATCACCGTGACGTCGGCGGCCTTGCCCAGCGCCGCCTTGGCCCGCTGAGGACCCTTGAGCCAGCGGTAGGACTCCTTTTCCTCGATCGGCTGCTTGCGATAATCCTTGCTCTTGGATTTGAAGCGCCGCCAGACCTGGACATCGAGCAGACCGAGGCAATGTCCGAGTTCGGCATCCACCGCCAGCATCGGATGCACGAACAACCCGACATCGCGGCCGTTACCAACCGTGCCAAGGCCGCGTTTGCGTCCGCGCTGGCTCTCATAATTGATTTCGCTGGTGTCCTGGATCACCAGGACATGACGATCGGCGCTGGCCTCGGCCACCCGCGCCCTCTGATGCAGCACCATCTTCGAGACCGTGACCCGGTCGTTCACCACAAATCGGCGGAATGCAACCTGCTCAGCGCGCGTGTCGCCAAGCCGACGCAGGCAGATCGTCTGTCGATCCGACACGCGCTGCAACAGCCGCGCGCCATTTTTTTAAGACGCGCGTCGCCAAAATGTCCAAGATTCATCTCCGCTACCGCCTTCTCGTGAGAATCGCGACAGCAGCTAAAGAATCACAATCGATTCCTCCCGCTCAAGTCCCAAATGATTGATAAATCGCGGGAAAGATGTGTGCTCACACTAGCCCCCTGTGGGAGAGGGTGGCTCGCCGCGATAGCGGCGAGACGGGTGAGGGGTCTCTATCCACGAGTCCCACTACTGTTGAGTTCGCGGATGGATACCCCTCATCCGGCGCTTCGCGCCACCTTCTCCCGCAAGGGGAGAAGGTGCACCGCCCGCACCGCCAACTTTTGAATTACTCGCAGTTCGCCATTTCCCCGTTTGTAAACCGGCCCACGACTCTTCATAATCGCTCGGTACTCTCGTCAAGACGCCGATTTCAAAAAGCCTGAGCCAAGAGGCCGACCATGCCAGCGTTCGTGACTTTCGGGCGAATCCTGTTCGCCGTGCTGTTCATCTACACGGGCGCAACCAAGCTCATTGCCATTCAGGCGACGGCGGACTTCATCGCCACCAAGGTCGTGGTGCCTGACGTGATCGCGCCGTACGCCAAGCAGGTCGAGACGGCGACTGCGATGACCACGCCGCAGCTTCTGGCGATCGCGCTCGGCGGGCTCGAGATCGTCGCGGGGCTGATGATCGCCTTGAATTTCGGCGCGCGCTTCTTTGCGATGCTGATGATCATCTACATCGCGGTGTCGACCGTCCTGTTCTACGATTTCTGGAATCAGCCGGCGCCTGACAACGCCAAGATGCTGGTCGACGCGCTGAAGAATCTCTCGATCATCGGTGCGCTCTTCATGATCATGGGCTATGGCCGCGCCACGCGCTCGGCCGAGACGGCCTACGGAGACGTGTAGGTCTCGTCGCCCACCCACGGTCTCGGAAACCGACGCGTTGACGCTCGCCGTGTGCCCAGCTTCGCGCAAGGTCGTTGCTGCAGAATGATCGGGAGCGAGTCATCGCGTCGATGATAGGGCCCCCGCGTCATGTATGCCGAAGCGTCGTCAGGGTCTGGATCGCTCGAGGCCGGTCTCGCGCATCATCGCGCGGGGCGCTTGGCGCAAGCAGAGGCGATTTATCGGCAGCTACTGGCAAACCAGCCGGATCACGCGGACGCTGTTTTCCTGCTGGGGGTTGCTGCGCTCCAGACCGGTCATCCCGACAGGGCGCTCGATTTCTTCATCCGTGCCGTCCAGCTCCAGCCTCGCAACAGCGCCTATCACAGCAACATGGCTGTCGCCCTGCGCGCGCTCGGACGCAGGGGCGAGGCCATCGCGAGCTACCGGGACGCGCTGCTGCATCAGCCCGGCAATCTGGAGACGCACATTCAGCTTGGTCTGCTGCTGGGTGAGTGCGGGGATTTCGCCGCCGAGGAGGCCCAGTACCGGCTCGTGCTGCGACATCCCGTTGGCCTCGACCTCGCCGCGGTTCGCGCTCAGGTCGATGCCCGTTTCCATCTCGCCAATCTGCTGGTGAGACGGAAGCAATTCGATGATGCGATCAGCGAGTTTCGGCAGGTGCTGCGGCACAGGCCGGATTTCGCGGAGGCCCATTGCAATCTTGGGGCCGTGCTGTTCGATCTCGCCGCCTTTGGGGAATGCGAGCGTTGCTATCGCGAGGCGCTGCGCCTCAACCCGGGATTTGCGGAGGCCTATAACAATCTTGGTGGCCTTCTCATCAAACTGAGGCGCCTGGATGAGGCGGAGGTCAATCTTCGCGAAGCCTGCAAACTGCGGCCGAATTTCCCCGAGGCCTTGAACAATCTCGGTGACTTGCTGCGTCTGCGGGGGCGACTGGGCGAGGCGGAAGCCTGCTGCAGGGAAGCTTTGCGTCTGAAGCCGGACTATGCTCCGGCGCAACTGATCCTGGGCAACGCGCTGCGCGAGGCCGGTCGTTTCCATGAAGCGGAGGCTTGCTATCGGGCAGCTCTCGATCGCAATCCGGCCTGGCCGGAGGCGCTCAACAATCTCGGCACGCTGCTTTACGATCTTGGGCGGCCTGATGAAGCCATTCAGAGTTTGCGAACGGCACTGTCGCAAAGACCGGATTATGCCGACGCGCATTTCAACCTCGGGATCACGCTGTTGCTGGCCGGCCAGTTCGGTGAAGGCTGGCGGGAATATGAGTGGCGGTGGAAGCAGGAGGCGAAGAAGAAGCATCTCCGCGGCTTCAGCCAGCCTCCCTGGGATGGACGCGATTTCGGTGATCGGGTCCTGCTGCTGCATGCGGAGCAGGGCCTGGGCGACACGCTCCAGTTCTGTCGCTTCGTGCCGGCAATTGCGGCGGGGCGGCGGGTCGTTCTCGAGGTTCAGCGGCCACTGCTGCCGCTCCTGACGGGGCTGCCGGGAATAGAGCGCATCGTCGCATGTGGTGATCCGCTGCCGCCATTCGATCTGCACTGTCCGCTGTTGAGCCTGCCGCGGGTCCTTGGCACCACAATCGAAACCATCCCGCGAGAGGCATCCTATCTCCGGGCCGATCCGCAACGCGTGGCGGCCTGGCGCGAGCGGGTCGGGCAGCTCGATGGCCTGCGGGTCGGCCTTGTCTGGGCCGGCAATCAGACGATGAGCGGCGACCGGCGCCGATCCATTCCGCTCGAACGATTTTCGGAGCTGGCGGACTTGCCGGGGGTGAGTTTCGTCTCATTGCAGAAAGGACCGGCGGCCAGCCAGTCGCCGCCGCCGGGTCTGTCCTTGCGCGATTGGACGGACGATCTCCACGATTTCGGTGAGACCGCTGCGCTGATCGAGGCACTGGATCTGGTGATCAGTGTCGATACAGGGGTGGCGCATCTTGCTGGCGCGCTTGGCCGCCCGGTCTGGCTGCTCAATCGCTTCGACCGGTGCTGGCGGTGGTTGCTCAACCGCGACGACAGCCCCTGGTATCCGAGCTTGCGGCAATTCCGGCAAATACAGCCCGGCGACTGGACCAGCGTCCTCCGGACCATGCGCGCTGAACTCGAGAAATTCAGGGTGGCCAGGCCCGCCACGCAGTAAGCGTTATGCGTGGCAAGCCCACGCGTTGCGCGCCGGTATCAAAACACCGGTACTGTGCATGGGGTTGTTTTGCGCGTTTTAGGTAGAGCCTCTCGCCGGCCGCCATGGCGTGACGGTCACATCATGGCTCGCGTCGAGCAGATACGGCGCGCCCGGCTTCATCCCGTGCGACGCCAGCACCTCGTGCGGTGTCCGCTTGGGCACGTCGACAAAACAGCCTTCGCCGCCGGGCAGCCGCACATGCGGGGCTTCCGACAGCCAGAACGTGTCGAAGCGGTCCATGAACATGTCGAACACGACGGGGCCGCCGATGACAGCGATCCGCCCCGAGGCGACATCGGCAAACGCGGCAGCCTCTTCGAAGCTCGCATGATCCGGATTCCACAGCGTCGCGTTCGGCATCTCCGGATCGACGGTGAGGGCCTTGATCTTGCGGGTGGTGATCAGCCGCTTGCGCTTGGGCGAGTTTTGCTGCTGCTCATGCGAGTTGCGGCCGTGCACGATCAGCGCCGCGCCATCGAGCGCCTGCTCGAAGAACAGCTTGTCGCCTTCGAACTTCAGACTGTCGGGCATGACGTGGCTGGCGTCGGCAAGCATGCCGTCCGCCGAGACGATGACGTAACCTTCGAAATGGAAGGACAAGCGACGTCTATTCGGAAACGGTCGTCACCACGGAATTGACCGGGCGCGTGCTCACCGTCGGCAGCTTGACGTCCTTCATCAGCTCCTGGTCGTATTCGGGGAGCGAGGCGACCGGCGCCTTGGCGCGCATCGCCACCACCTTGTAGCCGCCGGCCTTGAGACGGTTCAGAAGCTCGGGCAGGGCTTCCGCCGTGTGCTTCTGGAAATCGTGCATCAGGATGATGCCCTTGCCCTTCTTCTCGAGCCCCTTCATCACGGTCTCGATCACCTTCTCGGGCTTGGAGGCCTTGAAGTCGAAGGAGTCGATGTCGCAGGAGAAGATCGCGACGTTGCGGTTGCCGAGATAGGTGACCATCTCCGGCGGGTGCTGCAGCGCCGGGAAGCGGAAGAACGCTGCGGGCGAGATGCCGCCGAGCGCCCATTTCACGGCGCTGATGCCCTTCTCGATCTCTTCCTTGCGCTGCGCTTCGGTCAGCTTCTTGTTGTTGAGGTTGGCGTGCGACCAGGTGTGGGTGCCGATGATGTGGCCGGCCGCGTAGACCTGCTTCAGGATCTCCGGCTCGTAGGTGGCGTGCTTGCCGATCGAGAAGAAGATGCCAGTGGTGCATTGGTCGGCGAGCGCCTTCAGCACGGCGGGCGTGTTGTGTGGCCACGGCCCGTCGTCGAAGGTCAGGACGACCTCCTTGTCGCGCAGGAAGTCGAGCTCTTTGAAATGCTCGAAGCCGAAGCCGGGACCGCCCGTGGTGTCGATCTCCACGGTGCGGGCCACGCCCAGCGCGTTCGGATTGTTACAGGCCGCCCGTGCCGGCTGCGGCGCCTGTTGCGGCGGCGGCGGGAAGGCGGCGGCTTGCGGCGCGGGCGCTGCGGCAGGGGCTGCAGCGGGTGCCGGAGCCGCGGCCGGCGCTGCCGCGGGGGCTGCCTGGGTGGCGGCCGCGGGTTTCGCGGCCGGGGTCTGCGACCATGCCGCGCCTGTCAGCGCAACAGACATCGCGCTTGCCAAAATCAGTCCTGCCGCCACACGCATGGTGTTGTCCTCGAGATTGATCCCGTTGTTCTGCCGCGGCTTTTCGCCTCCGGCAAAACCTATCCTGCCCCTGATCATCCTAGCCTAGATGGTGCTCCATCGCCATGGCAACGGCTGTTTGGCGCTTCGCCCCAATTGTGCCCAGGCTGTTCGAGGAGCCTGTTGGAGCCGGGCGCGTCAGCTGTCAGCCAGAGCCCTGGCAATTGCCGTCTTGATGCGCGTGTCGGCAGGCTCGACAGCCGACGGAAAGGCCTCGGCGATATAGCCATCCCGGCCGATCAGGTATTTGTGGAAGTTCCACTTCGGAACGTCCCTCGGCCGTGCTTCGGCCGCCCATTTGTAGAAGGGATGTGCCTTCGCCCCGACCACGACGGCCTTGGCGGTGATGGGGAAGGTCACGCCGTATTGGTGCTGAGCGGTCTCTGAGATCTCGCTGGTGCCGCCGGGCTCCTGGCCGCCGAAATCGTTGGAGGGCACGCCGATCACGGTGAGTCCGCGCGCGCGAAATTCGCTCCAGAGCTCCTGCAGGCCCGCATATTGCGGGGTGTAGCCGCACAGCGAAGCGGTGTTCACGACCAGCACCGGCTTGCCGGTGAAGGCGGCCAGCCGAATGTCGTCGCCGGACAAAGCGGGGAACGAGAATGCGTAAGCGGACATCCGGCTCATTCCGCCCTCCGCCTGCGCGGCCTGCGCGCGCGTTGCCGAGGCGGCTGCAGCGAGGAGCGCCGTGGTGAGTATCGTTCTGCGGTTCAGCATGGCGGCGTCCCCCGGATGTGATCCGGCACGCAGTCTACTCCGCCGAGGCGACCGGCCCGCTCAACACCGCGTTATCTGACGCGATGCTCGGCTCAGTACAGGCGGACGATGAAGTCGGTGCCTTCGCCGGTCTCGCCCTGGTTGATGCCCTGGTCGGACACGATGACCGAGCCGCCGGTGGTGAGCATCTCGTTGATCTTCGCCATGGCGTCGGCAGGGATCGCAATGCGATCCAGTGCCTCGGCCGGGCTGTCCGGCGTGATCACCGGTTTTGCGGCGACAGGGATCACGGCGGCGCCACGCTGGCGGCGCGTGACGTGACCGTCGTCTTCGCGCGCAGCGGCGCGGACGGCGACGGGCAGGGACACCACGGACCAATGCAGCGCATTGGCATCGGTCTTGTCGACTTCGGCGGTGAAAACGTGCGTGCCGAGCGGCCGGTCGCTGGCAGCGATCGTCACGGGCACATCGAACAGCGGCGCAAAATTCTGCCGCACATAGAGCTTGGAATCCTTGCGGCCGATGAACACCGCAATCTGGCCGGTTCGCTTCGGCAGGTCCGGCTTCACGGACGGCGCGGGATCGGCGACGCGGGTCTGGTCCTTCTTTGCGTCCGGCGAAGCGGCCTGCGCGGGCGCAATTGCCGTCACCGCCGCATCGGGCTTCTTCTCGGTCGTTGCTACGTCAGCCTTGACGGGCTCGGACTTGGCAGGCTCGGACTTCGCGGCCTCGACCTTCTCAGCCACCTTGTCGGCCGAGCTCGCCTTGTCAGCTTCCGCAGGCTTCGCTTCGGTGCTCGCCGCATCAGTGGGCTTGGCAGCCTCGTCCGTCGTCGCCGCAGCGTCGGGCTGCTTGGCCGGCTCAGAGGCCTCGGCGGACTTCGTGTCAGCCTCGACTTCAGTCTTGGCCGCTTCCTCGCGGACCGGCGCATTGCCCGTGGTCATATCCGACATCACGGTGTGGCCGACCGTGGAGCGCAGCTCGAGCACGCCGTCGGCGCTGGCGGTCTTCGTCTCAACCGGCTTTGCCTCGGTAACCTTGGTTTCAGGCGCGCCCTTGTCCGCCTTGTCGCCGACGCTCGTCGTCGGTTCGAGGCTTGCCGCCGGCTGCGGCGGGACGCGCAGCGAGGCGAGCATCGGATGCGAGAAGTTTTGCGGCGTGATCTGGCCGGGCGTGACGATCACGCGCGCGCCCATCTTGGTCCAGTTCCACATCTTCACCGCGAACGCCATCGGCATGCGGATGCAGCCGTGCGAGGCCGGATAGCCCGGCAGCACGCCGGCGTGCATGGCGACACCGGACCAGGTGATCCGCTGCATGTACGGCATCGGCGCGCCGCTATAGATGTTGGAGTGGTGGAATTTGTGCTTCTGGATGATGCTGAACACGCCCATCGGCGTGGAGTGGCCCTTCATGCCGCTCGACACCGGCGACTCCGCGAACACGCCGTTGGAATCGTAGACCGTCACCTTCTGCCGGTCGATCGAGACGACGATGACGAGCGGACCTTGCGGCTTTGCGCCGGTCTCCTTCTCGGCGACGGTCTCCTTCTTGTTCTTGGCGCCAGCCGGGCCGCGCTTCTGCGGCTTCTGTCGCGGCTCCTCAGGATGCCGCTCTTGTTGGGAGTAGTAGGAAGTGCCCGAATAATCCGGTGTGTAATAGAACGCTGCTTCTGCCTGGCTGGTCGTACCGATCGCACCCGCGGCCGTCAAAATGGCGAACTGCCACAGCCGTGCCGGCGCGGCAGCAAAACGGGACCCGTTCACGCTAGTCATTCCTCGAATCCATAATCCAAATCAGACATTAGTGTCGCAGAGGGAATACGCGTTCACCAGCACAGCAGTTCTGCCATCAGCGACTTTTGTCCAAGACGTAGCAAAAAAGCCTCACGGAGCGGTAAACGGCGGCTGCGTCCGGCTGTCATCGTCTTCCTGAACGACCACCCCATGCCTACATTGCTGGAACTTGTTACCGGAGAACTTCATGTCATCTCGTTTCCCCGGTCTTTCCGGCATCCGCTTGAAAGGCCTCGCTTTATTGCTCCTGGCTCTGGCTATGCCAGCGGCGTCCGCGCAAGCCGCCGACGAGCCGGATCTGATCTTCCGCCGCTCCACCGTGTTCAAATGGATGAGCCCGAATGACAAGCTCGCGACCTATGGCCTCGACGACCCCGAGGTCGAGGGCGTGGCCTGCCATTTCACGGTGCCGGAAAAGGGCGGCTTCAAGGGCTGGCTCGGTCTTGCCGAGGAGGTTTCTGACGTCTCGCTGGCCTGCCGCCAGATCGGCCCTATCAAGTTCAAGGATAAAATGGAGCAGGGCGACGACATGTTCCGCAAGCGCCGCTCGCTCTTCTTCAAGAAGATGCAGATCGTGCGTGGCTGCGACGCCAAGCGCAATGTGCTGGTCTACATGGTCTATTCGGACAAGTTGATCGAGGGATCGCCGAAGAACTCGACCTCGTCGGTGCCGATCATGCCGTGGGGACCGGCCGACGCGAGCGTCCAGAAGTGCGGCGACTTCTTTACTCAGTGACGGGGGCGCGGCCGACGCGCGGTTTCGCAAGGTGCGAGCCGCTCAGCCGTACGAACGCCTGCGGCGCGGCCTCGTAGCCGCGGCCTGATTGCAGGGCCATCGCCCCCGGCGAAGCGGTGCGTTGATCGGAACTGTCGTTCCGTTCGGCCGCGTCGCGCGCCGTTGCGCGATCTTGCGCCACCATGATGGCCATTCCTTAGATGTGCCCGGTTGTCGGGCCTTTCGGTTTTCGAAGGCTTCGGTCGTGCCGGGCGAGTTCCGGGTTCATCGGCGGGACCGGCCTTCGTTTGCGGCTCTCTTCAGCAGAAAACCGTAAAATGCGTGTGAAGCGCTGACGTCGTGGATGTGACCGCGTTACCTCAACCCGCGTAGATGGTTGCTCCCATGCAAGTTCAAACCGTCACGCGCCCATCTGAAATGATTGAGGTTTTCCGGGAATTGTTTCGTCAGCTCGCAGGCGACGAAACAATTCTCACCGGGAACGAAACCATTTTGGGCTTTGGGCGCATCACGGAAGAAACCGCGGATGGTTATCAGCTTCACAACGACGACGGCACATCGCCGGCCACGCAATTCGGGGACAGATCCATGCGCGCGCTCAGCTTCATCCTTGCTTTCGGCTTCGTGCTCGCCGGTTCCTCGTTCGCCGGCGCCCCGGACGGCAATCTGCCCGGTATCGGCACCTTCCAGTACAGCGGCTCGCCGGTGACGACCACCGCGCCTCAGCCTATCGTTCTCGCCGCGCGCTTCTGATCAGCAACAAGAAAATCAGCCGGCAAAGGCTATCATGTCCCTTCGTCTCAGCGCCGCAGCCTTCCTCTCCGTTCTGACGATCAGTTCCGTCCAGGCGCAAGTGCGCGCGCCGAGCCGATTGCCCGACCCGCGCACCGAATTCGTGCGGCAATGTGCTCCGCGCATGCTCGGGCGCTGGGAGCATCCGGAGGAGGTCTGCGGCTGTCTGCATGACCATGCCGCGGCCGTGGTCGAGGACCGCGACCTGCGCGAGGCGTTGCTGCGCGGCATCAGCGAGACCGGTGTTCCCACGATCGAGACCGATTGGGTGCCGGCGGCAAAGCAAGGCGAGATCGGCGCGACCTTCACCAAGATCGCCAAGCCGACCCTGCAGTGTATGTTCGACCCGGCGAAGTCGTAGGGGTTACTTGGATTTCGGACCGTATCGCGCCACGCAGGAACTGGTTCGTACGACCCCCTTGTCGCTCATCTTCGAACCGCGGACTTCCTTGACCTGTCCGGCCGGGCAGGTTCCGTCATCCACCATCACCCGCTGACCAAGCTTGAGATCCACGATGTCCTGGTCGCGGCCGACTGTGGCCGCGTGCGCTACCGTCGCGAGCGCAGCGGAGATCAGGACTGAGAGACGGGCTGCGCGACAGAGTGACATGATGAGGGGTTCCGGCGTCGGTGCAGCAATGTAGGGAGCGGCACACGATTCTCATAGTGAACCTTTGTCACGCCCGCCGGCCCGGCTTGCCTTTGTTGCGCAAAGCAGCGCGCGCTTCCCGCGCGAGCCGTTCAGCGGAGGCGACGAGACGTGGAACCGCGTGCCCCGAGAATCCCAGCACGAAACCGGGTAGCGGACGCGCCCGCGCATAGGTGTCGGCGAGCAGCCAGCCCTCCGCGCCCGCGGCCTGCTTTACTTCGGCCGCAACCGCTGGCGCGACGGACGGATCGAACTGCGCAACGAGGTGCAGGCCCTGCGACGGCACCGGGACCGACAGCGCGCCATCCGAAGCCGCTTCGAGCGTTTCGGCCAGCGCATCGCGGGCCTCGCGGTAAAGCTTACGCACGCGCCTCAAATTTGCGGCGAAGGCGCCGGAATTGAGCATGTCGGCGACCGCGCCTTCCATCAGCGTTCCGGGAAAACGGTCGAGCGCGGCGCGCGCGGCCGTGACGTCGCCGATCAGGCGTTCGGGCAGGGCGCAATAGCCGATGCGCAGGCCCGGAAACAGCGTCTTGGCGAACGTGCCCATGTAGATCACGCGCTGGAGGTGATCGATGCCGGCGAGCGACATCAGCGGCGCGCCGTCATAGCGGAACTCGCTGTCGTAATCGTCCTCGAACACGAACGCTCCGGCCTGCTTGGCCCAGTCGAGCAGCTCGAGCCGCCGCGGCATCGACATTTGCACGCCCAGCGGAAACTGATGCGACGGTGTCACATAGGCCGCGCGCGCGGACGGTGCTGCCGTGCGGCCCTTGGCAACGAGCAGGCCGTTGGCGTCGACGGGAATGGGCACGGTGCGATAGCCGCATTGCGCGATGGTTCCGCGTGCAATGGGATAGCCGGGGTCCTCGCACCAGACCTGATCGTTCGCTTTGAGGATCGCGCCGAGCACGATGCGCAGGGTGTGCAGCGTGCCTGACGTGAGCATGATCTGGTCGGGGTCGCAGCGTAGCCCCCGCGCCGAGAGCAGATGATCGGCGATCGCGACGCGCAACTCGCGGCTGCCACGGGGATCACCGTAATGCAGATGCTCAGTGCCGAAGGCGCGCATGCGCCGGCCGACGAACGCGCGAAAGCGTTGCACCGCGCGCTCGTCGATATGGGTGCAGCCGAGCGAGAGCGCGCCTTGCTTCGGCGCCTCGACAATCACCTTCGGCTTCTTCGGTGTGGCGGCGCGTGCCGGGATGCGCGCGGCGACGAACGTGCCGGATCCGACCGTGGCTTCTGCAAACCCGTCGGCGATCAGGCGCTCATAGGCGGTCACAACCGCGTTGCGCCGAAAGCCGGTCTGCTTGGCCAGCGTCCGCGATGGCGGCAGCGGCTCGCCGGGTTTGACCAAGCCAGAGACGATCATCTCGCACAACGCCTGGTACAGCCGGTGCGCCGAGGAGGCGCTCGCGGTGATGTGCGGGCCGGTGAGATCGAGCGGCAGCTCGGCCTTGGCCGGGGCGAGGGAATTGGTCGGAATTTTTTGCATGGAATTGGCACTATCGCAGACCAAATGCGCGGCTACAACTAGCCCCGGATTCTTCCAATCCCCACAGGAGCGGCCGTGAGCCAGACTGAGAGCCAGAATTCCTACCCGACGTCAGCGCGCAACCAGGTGAAGCGTCGGCACGATCGTGGCTTCTACGATCACGAGACGGTTCATCGCATTCTGGACTCCTCGATGCTCTGTCACGTCTCCTATGTCATCGACGGCCAGCCCTATTGCACGCCGACCTTCTTCTGGCGCGAGGGGACGAAGCTCTATTGGCACGGCTCGAGCGCGAGTCGCATGCTGCGCAGCCAGACCAAAGGCGAGCGGGTGTGCCTCACGGTCGCCCATCTCGACAGCCTCGTGCTGGCGCGCTGCGGCTTCAATCACTCCGCCGACTATCGCGCGGTGATGGCGTTCGGCACCGCCTATCTCGTGACCGATGTGCAAGAGAAGGAGCGCGCCGTGGTCGCGATGGTCGATCGCTTCTTCCCGGATCGCACCGCGAGCCTGCGGGCCAGCAACACCCAGGAGATCAAGGCGACCTCGTTCATCGCGATGGAGATCGAGGAAGCTTCCGCAAAGGTCCGCGCCAAGGGTGTCGCCGACGACGATGAAGACTACGAATTGCCGATCTATGCCGAGCGCATTCCGGTCCGCACCGTTCTCGGCGCGCCGGAGCCATGCCCGCGGCTGCTCGACGGCGTGAGCCGGCCGACGACGCTGAATGGCTATTCGGAAGGCCGACTGCTCGAAGATGCATTGCGGGATGCTTATTTTGTGGAGTACCCGAACGGCTGAAATCGGCTAGCTTGCGCGCACCCTCGACCAACTGGATGCCCGGAGTTGCCTGATGAATGCCGAAACGCAGCAGAGGATTCTTGACGCCGTCGATGCCGGCTTCGAAACCCAGCTTGCGACCACACGCGATTTCGTTGCGATCCCTTCGACCCGCGGGGCGGAGGGGCCATGTCAGGACATGATTGGCGACCTCCTGCGCGCGCGCGGCTACGAGGTCGACGACTGGCACATCAACGTCGACGACCTCAAGGATCTGCGCGGCTTCGGCCCGATCGAGCATGATTTCTCGAAGGCGCGCACCGTGGTCGGCACCTATCGTCCGAACACCGAGGCCGGCAAATCGCTGATCCTCCAGGGCCACTGCGACGTGGTGCCTGTGGGACCGCTGGAATTGTGGGACACGCCGCCGTTCTCGCCCGTCATCAAGGACGGCAAGATGTTCGGTCGGGGCGCCTGCGATATGAAGTCGGGTACCATCGGCGCGCTCTACGCGCTGGATGCGATCAAGGCGGCCGGCCTCAGGCCGACCGCGCGGATTCACTTTCAGTCGGTGATCGAAGAGGAGAGCACGGGCGTCGGCGCACTCTCGACGATTCAGCGCGGCTACCGGGCCGATGCCTGCTTCATCCCCGAGCCCACCGCCGGGAAGATGGTGCGCTCGCAGGTCGGCGTGATCTGGTTTCGGCTGCGGGTGAAGGGCCATCCGACCCATGTCGCCTTTGCCGGCTCCGGATCGAATGCGATCATGGCGGCGTATCACCTCGTTCATGCGTTACAGAAGCTCGAGATCGAGTGGAACGAGCGGGCCAAGGCCGACCGTCACTTCAAGACGCTCAACCATCCCATCAACTTCAACCCCGGCATCATCAAGGGCGGCGATTGGGCCTCCAGCGTGCCGGCCTGGTGCGACGTCGATTGCCGCATCGCCGTCCTGCCGGGCTGGTCGGTCGCAGATCACCAGAAGGAGATCATGGCCTGCGTTGCCGCTGCATCGCGCAACCACGGTTTCCTCGCCAACAATCCGCCGGAGGTCGAATGGTCGGGCTTCCTGTCGGAAGGCTATGAGCTGACCGACTCCGCCGCGCCGGAAGCCGCGTTCGGCAAGGCCTTCAACAAGGTCTATGGCGGCGCGGTCGAGGATCTCGTCTTCACCGCGCTCACCGATACCCGTTTCTACGGACTCAATTACGGCATCCCCAGCCTGTGCTTTGGCGCCAGCGGCGGGGAGATGCACGGCTTCAATGAATATGTCGATCTGGACTCGCTGAAGAAGACCACCAGGGCCATGGCGCTGTTCATCGCGGAATGGTGCGGGGTGGAGAAGGCGTAGCGGCCACGGCCGTCACAGGTGTCGTAGGGTGGGGTGGAGAAGGCGTAGTGGCTGCCTAAGTCACAGCTCTCGTAGGGTGGGCAAAGGCGCACTTGCGCCGTGCCCACGACCTTTTTCGATTTCGAACCAAATGGTGGGCACGCTTCGCTTTGCCCACCCTACGGCGTCTCACCCGGAACGCGATCTGCCCGAAACACAAGCGCCCCTAAATCCTTTAAGCTTAAAAGAAAGACTAGGATGCGGCCCTGACCGGTGGCAGACTGGCGCCCGGTTCGCTGGACGAGTCCTCGGGAGCAACGATGCGCGATTGGGATGAT
This sequence comes from Bradyrhizobium sp. AZCC 2230, assembly GCF_036924495.1. Classification (NCBI taxonomy): domain Bacteria; kingdom Pseudomonadati; phylum Pseudomonadota; class Alphaproteobacteria; order Hyphomicrobiales; family Nitrobacteraceae; genus Bradyrhizobium; species Bradyrhizobium sp. AZCC 2230. The sequence goes on from NZ_JAZHRS010000001.1 coordinate 839,740, forward strand.
GCTTACGCCAATTCGGCCCATATCCCGGGCTCGGACAAGATGCCGGTGCAATGGGCGGAGCGGGCGGCGGCTTACCGCGCCGGGCTGAAGGGGTTTCGTCCCGACATCGCCTACGGCTCCGGTGAGCGCCAGCGTTTTGACCTGATCCTGCCCGACGGCGACAGCAAGGGCCTCGTCGTGTTCGTGCACGGCGGCTACTGGATGCGCTTCGACAAGTCGACCTGGACGGATCTCGCCGAAGGTGCGCGGCACCATAGCTGGACGGTGGCGCTGCCGAGCTACACGCTGACACCGGCGGCGCGCATCTCCGACATCACCGCGGAGATGACCGCCGCGATCGCGAAAGCGGCGTCGCTCGTCGCGGGGCCGATCCGGCTCGCCGGCCATTCCGCCGGCGGCCATCTCGTCACGCGCATGCTCTGCGACGACAGCCGGCTCGAGCCCGCCGTCTTCAACCGCATCGCCGGTACGCTCTCGATCAGCGGCCTGCACGACCTGCGTCCGCTGCTGAAGACGAAGATGAACGAGACGCTGCGCATGACCATGGAGGAGGCGACGCTCGAAAGCGCGGCGCTGCATCTGCCACGCGGACATTCGCCTGTCACCGCCTGGGTCGGCGGCAGTGAGCGGCCCGAATTCATCCGCCAGTCCGACTTGTTCGCCAATGTCTGGACCGGCTTCGACGTGCCGACGCGCCTCGTCGTCGATCCCGGCCTGAACCATTTCACGGTGATTGACGCGCTCAAGGATCCGTCGTCGCCGATCACCGCGCGGCTGATCGGCCTCGACTGACGAGAGCAAGGATGATCGATCGAGAGGGCCCGTCATGACGTCCAGCGATTACGATCCCTCAGGCGACGGCGCCGAGACCGATTTTGCCCGGCGCATGTCCTATGGCGACTATCTGGCGCTGGATGCGATCCTCGGTGCACAGCATCCGCTCTCCGAAGCGCACGACGAGATGCTGTTCATCATCCAGCATCAGACCACCGAGCTGTGGATGCGGCTTGCCATCCACGAGCTCAGCGCCGCGCGCCGTGCGATCGCCAAGGACGAGGTGCAGCCCGCCATGAAGATGCTGGCGCGGATGTCGCGCATCTTCGAGCAGCTCAACAACGCCTGGGATGTGCTGCGCACCATGACGCCCAGTGAGTATACGCGCTTCCGCTCACAACTCGGCCAGTCCTCGGGCTTCCAGTCGCGGCAATACAGGCTGATCGAATTCCTGCTCGGCAACCGCAATCATGCCATGCTGAAGCCGCACGCGCATGATGCCGAGACGATGACGTTGCTCGAAGCCGAGCTCGCGACGCCGAGCCTTTATGACGAGGTGCTGCGGCTTGCCGATCGTCATGGGCTGAAAATGCCTGCGGCCGTTCTGGCGCGCGATGTTCGCGAGACCCACAGTTTTAGCGAGGGGGTGCTGCAGGCCTGGCGGATCGTCTACGAGGCGCCGGAGACGCACTGGATGCTGTACGAGCTCGCCGAGAAGCTGGTCGATTTCGAGGATTATTTCCGGCGCTGGCGTTTCAACCACGTCACGACGGTCGAGCGCGTCATAGGCTTCAAGCGCGGCACCGGAGGCACCGGCGGCGTGAGCTATCTCAAGCGCATGCTGGAGGTCGAGCTGTTTCCCGAGCTCTGGCGCGTCCGCACGATTTTGTAGAGAAGACCATGACCAGGCTTCGCGTGTACGACGACACCAAGGCGTTGTTTCATCTCCCTGACGGCGTGATCTATCTCGACGGCAATTCGCTCGGTGCGCTGCCGCTTGGCGTCGCCGAGCGCGTCAGCCGCGTGATCACCGCGGAGTGGGGCAACGAGCTGATCCGCGCCTGGAACACGGCCGGCTGGTATGCCCAGCCGCGCCACATCGGCGACCGCATCGCGCGGCTGATCGGCGCGGAAGCGGGCTCCGTGATGGTCGGCGACACGCTGTCGCTCAAGGTCTATCAGGCGCTCGCCGCTGCCCTCGACATGAATTCATCGCGCAAGGTCGTCCTGTCGGACACCGGCAATTTCCCGACCGATCTCTACATGGCCGAAGGCCTGATCGCGACGCTCGGGCGCGGCCATCAATTGCGCCTGGTGGCGCCGGAGGAGGTCGAGGCCGCGCTGTCGGAAGAGATTGCAGTGCTATACATCACCGAGGTCGACTACCGCACCGGCCGCCGTCACGACATGGCGAAGCTGACCGCAAAGGCCCATGCGCTCGGCATCGTCACGGTCTGGGATCTCGCGCATTCCGCCGGCGCGCTGCCGGTTGATCTCGCCGGATGCGGCGTCGATTTCGCTGCGGGATGTACCTACAAATACATCAACGCCGGCCCGGGCGCGCCGGCGTTTCTGTATGTCGCGCCGCGTCATGCCGACAACGCGCGCGCCGCGCTGTCTGGATGGATGGGCCACGCAAAGCCCTTCGCGTTCGAGCTTGGCTATGCAGCCGCCGGCGGCGTCGAGCGCATGCGGGTCGGCACGCCGCCAGTGCTGGCGATGGCGGCGCTGGAGGCTTCGCTCGATATCTGGGATCGGGTTGACATCAAGGAGGTCCGCGCCCGTTCGCTGGCGCTCGGCGATCTCCTGATCACGGAAGTCGAACGGCGTTGCCCGTCTCTGAAGCTCGTGACCCCGCGCGCGCACGAGCGCCGCGGCTCGCAAGTCTCGTTCGCCTTCGACGGTGGCTATGCCGCCATGCAGGCCGTGATCGCCCGCGGCCTCATCGGCGATTTCCGTGCGCCTGACATCATGCGGTTCGGCATCACGCCGCTTTATGTCGGCGAGAGCGAGATCATGCGGGCAGCCGAGATCATCGAGGCCGTGATCGCCGGTGAGGTGTGGCGGCGGCCGGAGTACCAAGTCGTCAATGCGGTGACGTGAGGGACGAAGTCTCTCCCGGCGTCATTGCGAGGAGCCCTTGCGACGAAGCAATCCTGATCTTCCCTCAAAAAAGTGGACAGGTTTCAAGCCGATTTTAGCTCCATCTCGACGGGGCTGATATAGCCGATGGCGGAGTGCCTTCGGTTGGTTGTAGAAGCCTTCGAGGTAGGTGAAGATGTCGCGCACGGCTTCATCGCGGGTTGCATACTGTCGGTGATGGACCAACTCGGTCTTGAGCGTGTGGAAGAAGCTTTCCATCGGGGCATTGTCGTAGCAATCGGCTCTGCGGCTCATCGAAGGCCGGAAGCCGGCGGCTCGCAGCGCGTGGCGGTACTCGGTTGAAGCATATTGGACGCCGCGATCGGAATGATGGATCAAGCCGGCGCCGGGCCTCTGCCCCTTGATCGCCATCCGTAATGCGGCAAGCGGCAGTTCGGCGCGCAGATGGTCGTCCATCGACCAGCCCACGATACGACGGCTGTAAAGATCCATGATGGCCGCCAGATACAACCATCCCTGGCCGGTCCAGACATAGGTGATGTCGGCGAGCCAGACCTGGTTGCGCATGGCGGCCGAGAAGTTCCGACCGAGCAGGTTCGGCGCAATCGGGAAGTCGTGCCCGCTGTCGGTGGTGCGGCATCGTCGCGGCCCGGCCGAGATGGCCCGAACGCCATGGTGGCGCATCTGCCGCTCGATCCGGCCACGGCTCGCACTATGGCCCTGGGCCTTGAGTTCAGCATGGATGCGCGGGCTGCCGTAGCGGCCATGGCAGTCACGATGAACCTGCTTGATATCCTCCAGCAGTTCTCGATTGGCCAGGGCCCGGGGGCTTTCCGGCCGCGACCGCCAGGCATAGTAGCCCGCGGCCGATACGCCGAGCACACGGCACATCATCCCGACCGGATAGTCTGCACTGCGATCTTCGATGAAGCGGAATCTCATGTCCGGGGTCCAGCAAAGATCGCGATCGACTTTTTTAAAATGTCGCGCTCCATGCGCAGCTGTTCGTTTTCCCGCTGCAACCGCGCAATCATGTCAGCCTGGTCCGCCGACGGCAGCGCCGCCTGCGACGTGGGCGCCGCGGCGCTGCCGCCGGCTGCCACCGTGCCTCGCTCCGCCACCCATCGGCTCAAAACGGAGCCGTCAAGCCCGAGCTCCTTCGAAACCGACTTCGCCGAACGGCCGCTCGACAAAACCAAATCAGCGGCCTGCCGCTTGTACTCGTCCGAATAGGTCCGTCGCTGCCGTTTCGTCATCTGACACCTCTCGCTGTCTAAGCTATAGGTGTCCACCGATTTAGGGGAGGCTCAATCCAGTATCCCTCCGCGGAGACAGCCTGGATTGCTTCGCTTCGCTCGCAATGACGGCGGAGAGATCAGCGGCCCCCACAGCGCCATCACAATCACATCCAGCCCATCCGTCAGCGCCGCCGGCCCCGGCTGCAAAATGATCGGCGACTTGATCTCGACAATGCGATCATCACGCACGGCCGGAATCGCGTTCCACCCGTCGCGCTGCTTGATGCGGGTGGGCACGACCTTCTTGCCGCACCATGACGCGAGGATCACGTCGGGCGCGGCGTTGCGCACCGCGTCCGCGGCGATGATGCGATCCTTCGCTGCTTGCCGATGGCGCAGGTCCGGAAACACATCCTCACCGCCGGCGATCTCGATCAGCTCGGACACCCAGCCGATGCCCGAGATCAAGGGATCGTCCCACTCCTCGAAATAGACTTTTGGCCGCGGCGAGGGGCGGGACGTCGCTGCGATCGCTGCGAGCCGCTGCTCAAGACCATGCGCGAGTTCCTCCGCACGCCCGGCCGCACCAACCAGCGCGCCCAACGTGCGGATCATCGCAAAAATGCCGGCGACGTCGCGCTGGTTGAAGACGTGAACGTCGATGCCGGCGCGGACGAGATCGGCGGCGATGGCGGCCTGCAGGTCGGAGAAGGCGAGCACCAGATCCGGTTCCAGCGCCAGGATTTTTGGGATGTCCGCAGAGACGAAGGCCGAGACCCGCGGCTTCTCACGCCGCACCTGCGGCGGGCGGACGGCGTAGCCGGAGACGCCGACGATGCGGTCCTGCTCGCCGAGCAGATAGAGCGTTTCGACCGTCTCTTCGGTCAGGCAGACGATGCGGCGGGGCGGGAAGTGACGCATGGGAGAAGCATATGCCCAAATGAGAGTGCCGATGTCACGGCAGCCATTACCTCGGACGTCATTGCTTTGCCGCGCGAAGCCATTCACGCTGCGACAACAAGGAATTGGGAGGAGATCTGATGACGCCGCTCGAGAAACTCAAAGCGATGAAGATGCCGTTCGCCGAGCTCAAGGGCGTCGAATTCGTCGAGGCCGAGAAGGATCGCGTGGTCGCGCGAATGACGGTGCGGCCCGATCTCTGCACGCTGCATCACACCATCCATGGCGGCGCGGTGATGGCGCTCGCCGATTCCGTTGGCGCGGCCGCAACCGTGATCAACCTGCCGGAGGACGCCAAGGGCACGACCACGCTGGAGAGCAAGACCAACTTCATCGGCGGCGCCAAGGAGGGAACCACGGTCATCGCCACCGCCACCCCGGTCCATCGGGGGCGCCGGACCCAAGTCTGGACCACGCGGCTGGAGACCGAGGACGGCAAGCTGGTCGCAATCGTGACGCAGACGCAGTTGGTCCTGTAAGACTACGGGCCTTGATTTTGTTAACGAATTAGTCGCCTCCGTTGCCTCAAACTTGAGCAGGTTCCCGTCTTGAAAAATTTGTTGCGACGCACAATATTGGAGGCCTAGGGATTCGAACGCCTCCTCGAGGGATACCAAGAGGAGTTTTGACGTGGTACTTGAAGACACCATCCGCCCCGCCCCGGGCTATGTGCGGACCCTGATCCAGCAGGAAGAATTGCCGCTGTTGCGCGATCATCTGCTGAGGCTCGATGCCGCAAGCCGGCATGACCGTTTCAACGGTTTTCTCGACGACAGCTTCATCGAGCGTTACGCCGCCCGCTGCGCCGAAGATGGCACCGTGATCGTCGCCTATATCGTCGATGGCATGGTCCGCGGCGCGGCCGAGCTGCATCCGCCGGAGGGCGATTCGTTGCCCGAAGTCGCCTTCAGCGTGGAAGCCTCCGCCCGCCGCCAGAACGTCGGCACCGTGCTGTTCAGCCGCCTGATCGCGGAAGCGCGCTGGAAGGGCTACAAGCGCCTGCGCATCACCACGGGCGCGGAGAATCACGCCATGCGGGCGCTCGCCAAGAAGTTCGGCGCGCATCTGCAGTTCCGCCATGGTGAATCCACCGGCACGATCGATCTTGGCAAGACGCCCGAGGCTGAGCTCGCCGATCTCGCCGCGGCGCCGTTCAAGGCCGGTCGCGCGATTCTCAACTTCAACTCGACCTGCTGGAAGCTGATCTCCAGCATGTACGGCAATCGCGCCGCCTGAGATCCAAAGACCTGGAAGTCAAAGGCCTGAATCAAAAAGCGGACCGGCAAGGCCGGTCCGCTTTTTATTGAGGCTGAGAAGGTAAAAGCTCAGGTGCCGGTGCGCTTGTCGTTACCGAAGCGGCGGACGACACGGCGTTCGACCACGACCGAGCGCTGCGCACCCTGTTCGCCGGCGATCACGCGGGTTGCGGTGATACGGCTGTTTGTGCGGGCCTGCTTCTTCACCTCGGCCTGAACGACGTCCAGCGGCATCCCCATCAGCGAGGCGGCGATCTCGGCCTGCTGCTCCTGATCGTCGGTAATGCCGACGGCGGCGAAGATCGCCTCGTCCAGGGTGGGCGGATCGTGGCGCACGCGCCGCGTGCCATATTTGGTATTCCAGTCTGCGCTCATAACGGCCTCGGTTTGATGCCGGGATACCTAGTGCGGTCCATGTTGCATTGCAATATGAATTTGGTGTGGCATCACAGCTATGCACTCAAAGCTTCTCAAGCTTGCTGGCGTCGTAAAGTTCGAGCGTGGTCGCCCCGGTGGCGAGCGAGCGCAGGGCCCGCACGAACTCGCCGGATGCAGGTACCGCAAAATGGGCCGCAAGCGCGGCGCGGTCGGCCCATTGCTCGAAGAACACCAGCCTGAGCGGGTTCTCGCAGTCGACATGCACCGCATGTGAGATGCAGCCGGGTTCCTGGCGCGAACGATGGACGTGTTCGAGGCTGAGGCGCCGTGCCTCCTCGAACGTCTCCGGCCGGACCGTCACACTCCCAGTCACCACGATCATGCCATTCCCCAAAGTGACTGCCGCTAGGGCAGGGATGCTTCGCGCGCGATGGTCTTGACCGGTGTCTGCGGCCAGCGCTTCAGCGCGGCGTGGCCGGCCTCGGTCAGCCGATAGATCCCGCGCTCGGCGCGTTCGAACCAGCCATAGACATTGTGCAGGAGAATCTTGCCCGCATCAGGACAGCGTTCGCGCAGCTCACGCACGGCCCGCGGACCGCCTGCAAGCTCGGATGCACAGGCCAGCGCCTGCTGGCGGTAGGCCGTCATGATCGGCGCGCGCATGCTGCCGCCGAGCACGGGATCGCCCTGGCGGCGCTGATGTTCGGCCACCAGCCGCGAGCGCGTCTTCGGTTCACGGCGGGGTGCTGCCGTCGGTGGCTTCACCAGCACCTCGACCTGGCCTTTGTCGGTCACGCCGAGCATACCGAAGCCGAGGCGACGGCACAGATTGCGATAGCGTGCGTCGCTCTCGCGGCCCTTGCCGCGGATCGACATCTTTGCCGCGATCCAGACCTCGTCGCCCGCCGGCGCGCGATCGACCGCCTGCAGGATCAGCTCGAGGTTGAATGCGAGCTTGAGCTCGCCGATCACCACTACCGGCGGATCGCCGGCGCTCAGGCCCACGAGATCGCAGCCGCCGATCTCGCCCTTCACGGAGAAGCCGAGCTCTTCGAGGAAGCGTTTGACGGGGAGATAGAGCGCGGTTTCCAAAGTGAGTTTCCGATCGTAGAATCAGTTGCAGCCAGTTTAGCCCGGATCGGGCTGCCGGCCATTTGCCCGGAGGCAGTCAAGCCAGCTATACCGCTTGCGCGGGGAACAGGCGGGCGCGCGCGAATATGACGATCAGGAACGGGCTCTATCACATCCGGATCGAGATGCTGGATGGCGTTCAGGGCGGCAATCAGGGCGTGATGGTGCTGCGTGACGGCACCATGCGCGGCGGCGATTCCTTTTTCTTTGCCCATGGCAGCTACACGTCCGCAGAAGGCAAGTGGAAAGGCGAGCTGACCAACGAGGAGCATTCGCCTTCGTTCGACGAGCGCCCGGTGTGGGGTCGCAAGGTCGTCACCATCGGCTTCAGCGGCACTTACACCGGCGAGACCGCCTATGGCGAAGGCATGGCGCTCGCCGGCAAGCAGAGCATCCGTTTCAAGGGCAATCTGCGGCTGCTGGTGCCGGATTGATCACACCCGTCCGCTCACCGGAATCAGCGCGCCGGTGACGCCGCTTGCGGCATCGCTGACGAGGAACAGGATCACCTCGGCAAGCTCCTGCGGTGTCACCCATTTGGCGAAGTCGGCTTTCGGCATGTCGGCGCGGTTGGCCTTGGTGTCGATGGTCGACGGCAGCACCGCGTTCACCGTGACCTTGCCCTTCCATTCGTTGGCGAGCGCCTCGGTGAGGCGGTGCACGCCCGCCTTCGATGCCGCGTAAGGACCCATGCCGGAGCCCGCCTGCAACGCGCCCATGGCGCCGATATTGACGATGCGGCCAGCCTTCGAAGCGGCAAGATGCGGCAGTGCCGCGTGCGAGGCGTTGAGGGCCGTCAGCACGTTCAGCGCATGCATGCGGTGCCACGTCTTGATGTTGCCGTCGCCGACGGTCTCGAAGGCAAAGCCGCCGGCGATGTTGACCAGGGCGTCCAGCCTGCCGAAATGCTTTGCGGCACCCTCGATCGCCGTCGTAGCCTGTGCCGCGTCGGACAGATCGACGCCGCCGATCTCGATGCGCTCGGCCGTCGCCGGCAGTTGGGAGGGCGCGTGATCGATGCCGGCAACCCGCGCGCCGCGAGACTGCGCGATGTCGGCGACCACCTTGCCAAGCGCGCCGAGCGCGCCGGTCACGACAATGATTTTTCCCTGCATGTTACTCTCCGTCGTCTCAATTCGCACCGACTATTGCGTGAGGCGAATTGGACTTGCAATGGCGGCAGCATCAAGACTGGGCTATAGATGCAACTTTAGATCGTTGAGGAGATTGTTTCATGCCCGACAATTTGCCGACCATCGAATTTCCAGCTGCGATCGTCGACTTGAAATACCCCCTGATGCGCCTTCGGCAGGCGCTGGAGGGAAGGGGCGTGGTGCGGATCGTGGCGATGGGGTCGTCCTCGACGGCCGGGCGAGCCGACGTCGTTCCCTATCCCTACAGGCTCGAAATGTATCTGCGGCAGCACTACAAGGACGAAGATCCGCACCCGAACATCCGGATCGATGTCCTCAATCGGGGCAAGGGCAATGAGGAAGCCGACGACGAACTCAAGCGTTTCGAGACGGACATCTTTCAGGATGATCCCACGCTGGTGATATGGCAGGTTGGGACCAACGCGGTCTTTCACAATGATCGATACAACGTCGATGTGGTCGCCGAGAATATCAGGAAGGGGCTGGCGCAACTGCGCGCCCGCGGTTTCGAGGTTCTGCTGATCGATCCGCAATACACGACAAAGATGCTCTGGGATGACCGCGCCGAACTCTCGGACAAGATGGTTCGGTTGATCCGCAATGCCGCGGAGGAGGCTCAGGTTAGTCTGTTTCAGCGCTGGGCGCTGATGCGGCATTGGCACGTGCAGAATAAGGTGTCGTTCGAGCAATTGGTGGATCCGACCGATGGGGACCTGCTGCACCAGAGCGACTGGAGCACCATGCAGGTCTCGCTTGCCCTCAAGAACGCCATCATCAAGGCTGCAACTCCCGGAGCGTGAGACGCCCGGCGTCGCTCACGCCTGAAGATAGCGCTCCTTCAACGCGGTCCGCTCGGCTGCGCCGAGCTTGAGGCCGTCGCGCAAATAGGTTTCAACATCGCCATAGTCGCGGCCGACGGCATCGAAGGCTGCGTCGAGATAGGATGCGTTGACCGAGCCGATGGCGTCGAGGACGTCAGCGGGCAGATCGGAGACGCTCGACACGTCGCGCTTGTAGTGGCGATTGGTCAGCAGATAATCCTCTGCAATAACAGCCTCGGGCACGCCGAGCGCATGCAGGATCAGCGCGCTGGCAAAGCCGGTGCGGTCCTTGCCGGCGGTGCAGTGGATCACGAGCGGGGCGCGGTCCTCCAGGAGATGGCCGAACAGCATGCGGAAGCTGTGCGTGTTGTGGCGGACATAGTTGCGATAGGACTCGCGCATCAGCTCGAGCGCGACCGGCGCAGTCAGCACACCCCTGGCGAGCTCGGCGCGCAGTGAGGCCACCACCGTCGGCTCGATCGGCAGCGAATGCACGGTGATCTCGTTGACGACGCAGACGCCGGCCGCGCGCTCCTCGACGCCGCGGAAGTCGAACGCGCTTCTGACGCCGAGTGCTCGGACGATCGCGATGTCCTCAACGGTGAGCTGGCCGAGATGGTTGGAGCGAAAGATGTGGCGCCAGCGCGTGGTGCGGCCGTCGCTTGCGGCGTAACCGCCGAGGTCGCGAAAATTGCTGGCGCCTTGCAGAGCGAGGTGACGGGCAGGGGAGTCTGACATCGGAGCTGCTTTTGTTGTGTTGCCGACGGACCATTACAGGGGGCGATCATGGGCTGGCACAAGGCCATTCTTTTCGGGATCACCATGCTGGCGGCTGGAATTTCCGGGGCGCGGCAGGCCGACGCGCAGACGTTCCGGAACTACCGCTGCGCCGATGGTACGCAGTTCATTGTTGCGTTTTATGACGGCGACAAGCGCGCGTTTCTCCAGATCGATGGCGAGCCGGCGACACTTGCCAAGCGGTTGGCCATTTCGGGCGCGCGCTATTCGGGGGCGGGGGTCACGCTGAGAATCGGCAAGACCGGGGCCACCACGGTCAAGCATCTGAAGCGGCCGGTGACGGCCTGCACGGTGATCTGACGACGCTGATCAGGTCCGGAATCAAAAAGGGTCGAAACCTCGTTGTTTCGACCCTTTTTCAAACTTCCGACGAGCGCTTGAGAGTGCGCGGCGGTATCAAACCTGGCATAGGCATCAGCGTTCCCATTTGGGCTTTGCTTCGTCGACCGCGTCCTGGTGGTACCAGCTGTCGCTGCAGATCGAGACGTTCGCGGGAAGCGAAGCGTGATCGGCGGGAAAGCCGGTGTCGCCATAGCGGCGCCCGGCGAGAGCCGCGCGGCCCCCGACAGGGAATTGGTAGATCGTCGCAGATCCGTGACTCAGACCATTGTTCATCATTTCGATTTGCTCCTGGGTCGAAGCGCCTTGGCCTCCATGGTGCGCTCGACTCGTTCGATTGTGGTTACTGGAGTCCCCATATCGGCCTCGCACTCCCAAATGCAAAGTGCTGAAAAGGAAATCAGTTTCCGCCCAATTTGTGAGCAGTCGACCTTCTGCACCCCCTAAGGCACCGTGTTGGTGACTAACGCATGGGCCATTCCAAAGGTTGCTAGGCAGGGGTCGGGGGCTTTGCGAAAGTTGCCGGGCGTTGATGCGCGTTTCATCGGCAACTTGCAGCAGGGGTCTGCCTGCTCCAGAATCGGGCGTTTTCCGCGGAATTTTTGCAGTGCAGCTTCACGCGAAGGTGCGCTTCTATGACGCACGTTGCTGTGGACGTTTTTCGGCTGGCGAGCCGGTTCTGGCCGCGGTGGAAAACCTCCCGCGCTGCGGCCTTTTGGCACGTTAAATGCTTGTAAAGGGTCGGCCGATCTTGGCCGGGTAAACAATCGTGCGGGGACCAGCCGTCCCCACCTTTCGCATCATCTACAGAGAGGCTCAATGACCAAGTATAAGCTCGAGTACATCTGGCTCGACGGATATACGCCGACTCCGAACTTGCGCGGCAAAACTCAGATCAAGGAATTCGCGTCGTTCCCGACGCTCGAGCAGCTTCCGCTCTGGGGCTTCGATGGCTCCTCCACCCAGCAGGCCGAAGGCCACAGCTCGGATTGCGTGCTGAAGCCGGTCGCGGTGTTCCCGGACGGCGCCCGCACCAACGGCGTGCTGGTGATGTGCGAAGTCATGATGCCCGATGGCAAGACGCCGCACTCGACCAACAAGCGCGCCACGATCCTCGACGATGCCGGCGCCTGGTTCGGCTTCGAGCAGGAATACTTTTTCTACAAGGACGGGCGTCCGCTCGGCTTCCCGGCCTCCGGTTATCCGGCGCCGCAGGGCCCGTACTACACCGGCGTCGGCTACTCGAACGTCGGCGACATCGCCCGCAAGATGGTCGAAGAGCATCTCGATCTCTGCCTCGCGGCCGGCATCAACCACGAAGGCATCAACGCGGAAGTCGCGAAGGGCCAGTGGGAATTCCAGATCTTCGGCAAGGGCTCCAAGAAGGCCGCTGACGAAATGTGGATGGCCCGCTACCTGATGCTGCGCCTGACCGAGAAGTACGGCGTCGACATCGAGTTCCACTGCAAGCCGCTCGGCGACACCGACTGGAACGGCTCGGGCATGCACGCCAACTTCTCGACCGAGTACATGCGGTCGATCGGCGGCAAGGAGTATTTCGAGGCGCTGATGGCAGCCTTCGACAAGAACCTGATGGACCACATCGCCGTCTACGGCCCGGACAACGATAAGCGCCTGACCGGCAAGCACGAGACCGCGCCGTGGAACAAGTTCAGCTACGGCATTGCCGATCGTGGCGCGTCGATCCGCGTTCCGCACTCCTTCGTCAACAACGGTTACAAGGGCTATCTGGAAGACCGCCGTCCGAACTCGCAGGGCGACCCATACCAGATCGCTTCGCAGATCCTGAAGACGATCGCGTCCGTCCCGGCTGACAAGAAGGCCGCGGCTTAAAGATCCTCCCGGCCCGGGCTGGGGGGCTGGCCCGGGTTGGCTTTCAAATCCGCCGGAGCTCAAAAGGCTCCGGCGGATTTTTGCATTCCGATGACAGTGCTTGCCGATGACAGCGCTCGTTGTGGGTCTGGCGGCCATGCCGGCCTGGAGCCTGTCCATGTCAGCCCAAAGCGGGATAGAGTGGGCGCAGCATGCGCGCGGGGCCGGGGACACGGCTGGTGTTTGAAGGCTTCTACAAAGTGAGATTTCAGCTCGGCGACAGCGTCGGCCGGAGCGTGATGCATGCCGGCAACGGCAAGATGCTCGGCGGCAATTCGGCGTTCGCCCATATCGGCACCTACGAGAAGAGCGCGGACGGTATCGACATCGTCATCAAGACGGTCCGCCACAATCCCGATCCGAACTACCGCGCCATGGCCGGCACCGATGATGCGACGCTGATCGCGAAGGGTTTTGCCGACGGCGATCTCTATCGCTTCAAGGGCGAGCTCAAGGAATTGCCCGGCGTTCCCTTCCAGTCGTTGATGACGCCGATCACGGAGGACGAGGTGCCGATCGCCGGCGGCGTCGGCGAGGCCGGGATCACCGATGGCCTCTATTCGATCCATCTGCGCATGCTCGACGGCGTCGATGGCGGGCTCACCGGCGTGATGCTGCTCAACCGGGGCCGTATCCTCGGCGGCGATGCCTCGTTCTATTACCTCGGCAGCTACACCGCCGCCAACGGCCGCTGGAAGGGGCAGATCCTCAACCAGGAGCACACGCCCGCCAAGGACGATCCGATCTTCGGCGGCCACGAGGTCGGCATCGGCTTCTCCGGCAGCTATGACGGCGATGCGGCGGTGCTGGAAGCAACCGCGCTGGCCGGCAAGCGCAGCCTGCGCCTGACCGCGGCGCTCAAGTTGATGCATCGCGCCTGATCGTCACAGGAAATCGCCCATGGAAAAAGTTCGCATGCTCTCGACGCTCGGCCTGATGGGCGCGATGCGCAGCCTGTCCTCCGCATTCGAGGCGGCGAGCGGCATTCGCGTCGATGCCGACTTCGCGCCGACGCTCGCGCTGCTCAAGCGCTTGCGTGCCGGCGAGGCCGCCGATCTCGTGATCCTCACGCGCGAAGGGCTCGACGAGGTGATCGGCGAGGGCCGCGTCATCGCGGGCAGCGCAGCCGACCTCGCGCGCTCCTATGTCGGCCTCGCCGTGCGGAAAGGCGCAGCCCATCCCGACATCGCCAACGAGACCGCGCTGCGCAAGACACTGCTCGCGGCGCGATCCGTTGCCTATTCGCGGCTCGGCGCAAGCGGCGTGTACTTCGCCCAGCTGATCGTGCGGATGGGCATCGCCGCCGAGATCAACGCCAAGGCGACCATCGTCGAGCAGGGCTTTACGGCCGAGCGGCTCGTCAGTGGCGAGGCGGACTTGGCCGTGCAGCAGATCAGCGAGCTGAAGCAGGTCGAGGGCATCGCGGTGATCGGCCCGGTCCCGCATGATTTGCAGACGCCGGCCATGTTCTCGGCCGGCCGCATGGTCAACGCGAAACAGGCCGAAGGCGCCGAGGCGTTGCTGCGCTATCTGGCATCGCCGGAGGTCGTGCCCGTGCTGCGGCAATCCGGACTCGAGCCTTGAAATCGCAGGCCAACGGACGCAACGTGATGGCCATGCGGACCTGTCTCCTTGCCATCCTCGTTGCGCTTGCCGCGCCGGCCGCCGCGCATGCGCAATCGGCCGACCTCGTCCTGTGCGACCGTGTCGCCGCCGATCCCAGCGATCCCGACAAGCCGGCCGACGTGAAGGGCGTGCCCGAGATCGCCGCCTCCGACGTCGCGACCGCGATCAAATTCTGCAAGCAGGCAGCAAGCTCGTCGCGCCGTGCGATGTTCGCGCTCGGCCGTGCCTATGCGGCCAACCGGCAGACGGTCGAGGCGATCGCCGCCTGGCGCAAGGCGGCGGACAAAGGCTCCAGTGCTGCGATGGTCGAGCTCGGCGTCGCCTACGGCAACGGCTCCGGTGTGGCCAGGGACGAGGCGCAGGCGCGAAAGCTGTTCGAGAAGGCGGCTCAAGCCGGCAATCCCCGCGGCGTCTCCAACCTCGCGGCGCTCGGCAACGCCGGCGGTGGCGCGCCCGCCGATCCCGCGCAGGCGCGCACGCTGCTCGGCAAGGCCGCCGAGACCAACGCGGAGGCGCAGTACCAGCTCGGCCTGATGCTTGCCAACGGCGATGGCGGCGAGAAGGACGACGTCGCGGCGCGCGCGCTGTTCGAGAAGGCCGCGGCGCAAAACCATCCCGGCGCGCTGGAGCGGATGGGCGCCTTCGCACAGGAAGGCCGCGGCGGTCCGAAGGACAAGGACTCCGCAAAGGCCTATTACGAGCGCGCCGCCGCGCTCGGCGACGAGGACGCCAAGAAGGCGCTGGAGCGGCTGCGCTGTCCCTATGCGATCAAGGACAAGCAGGGCAAGCTCGTCACCACGCTGTGCTTTTAGCAAACGATCCAGCTCACTTCATGCAGCAGGCGAAAGGAACTTGCCCGGGCAGGGGCCGTTGACATCGCAGCAAGCAGGAGGCGCAACCATGATCCGCAAGCTCGCATCCGGCGAATACCGGCTCTATTCGCGCAAGTTGAATCCGAAGACCGGCAAGCGACGCAACCTCGGCACGTTCAAGAGCCGCGCCGCGGCGGAGAAGCACGAGCGCGACGTGCAATATTTCAAGCGTCACTGACGCCTGGGATTGCCGCGCGGGAAGCCGGCCAAACCAAAACGTCGAAAACAACCCCATGCACAGTAGCCAAGGCTTTGAAATTGCGACGTGCGCCCCATCGAAACCGTTGACTACGGATTTTACGAAATTAACTTGACCCGTCGGGCAAAACAGGTGCATGCTGGCATCATGGCAACGATCGGCTTCGCGAGCGGCCCTGCGCGGATAAGCCGGATGGCATCGCTGCGGCGACGGTGCTAGGTACCCCGCGATTCTTTTTGATGTTGCGGGTTCATGACTTTGCTCGACGGGCTCTACAAGGTTGAACACGGCATCAACGGCGCCTTCGGCCACAGCGTCATGTGCCTGCACGATGGCAAGATGCTGGGTGGCAATTCCGCCTTCGCGCATCTTGGCAGCTACGACGTCAAGGACGGCGTGATCGAAGCTGAGATCATCACCGAGCGCCACAATGAGGATCCCAATTTCAAGCCGTTGATGGGCGCCGACGTCACAGGGATCAAGGTGCGCGGCCGGACGGCGGGATCGACGATCGTGCTGGAGGGCAAGGCGGACGCGATGCCGACGACGACGGGCGTAGGGGCCGAACTCACAAAATTCGTCGCGCCCGCTTTTCTGTCAGCAGTCGACGTTGCAGCCGATACGCCTGCGTTTCAGCTTTAGGCCACAAGCGTCAGCTCGCCCCGCGAAAGGATTCGTTTACCAGCGTCCCGATGTCGTTCCGTAAGCGAGCCCGCAATGGTCGCGAGGCACGATCAATGCTGCTACCCTTGGTAGATGAAACTGTCGCTCGTGCTCGGGACGTTCAGCGTCTTTGGAACTGCGGTCCTTATGCCGCCCCTTGTCGCTCATCGCATATCAGCCAAGGACGGCTCCATTCACGCTCCTTCTTGCGCAGACGGCAGGTACACGTGAACGACAGTTCCAACCCGGCGGCCTTCGGCGCCCGTCAGCTTCGCCTCTGGCTGGCGACCCTTTCGCCCGGCGACCTCTCCGTCAATGAAGCCGCGGCGGCCCGCCCCGGAAGCACTGTGGCGACGGGGGTGAGGAGTGCCAATGATGCATTGTGGTCGCAGATGGAGCGTGTAGGCTGGACACAACGGATCACGGACGAGCTGCTGTCTATACCGGGCGTGACAAGTGCTTACGTGCTCACCGAGGCTGGCGCTCGTGCCGTGACGACGGAGCTCGCTGCGATTGCCACTGTGATAGGCCAGATGGTCGGGAAGATCGAAGGCCGCGACCCGCACACTGCGCCGGAGCGCGTGAGACGATTGTGCGACATCGTCGGCGCACTGTTCCTACGAACAACCTGCCAATCGACTCTTGCTAGGGAAGCAAAGCCGGCGGGCGAAGACGCTCAAGCCCGGCAACGCGAATACCTCCTCGCGCTGGATGAGATATTGACGGGCGTGTCAACAGCCGGGATCTTCATTACCGACGCCATTGCCCATGGGCCTGACAGCGATGTTGGACTGGACCTGTTGGAGCGAAGTACCGCAGGACTGCATTACGCCGACCAGTGTCTCACCGATTGGGCAGCGAAGATGCGCACTGAGCAATACGGCAACCTGCCGTCCTGAGTTGGATGGATCGACAACAACATTGCTACTCAGTAGAGGGCGCGGTCATGCTCAGGACGTTTCGAGGTGCGTGCCTGATTTGCTTATGCATCCTGGGATTGGCCGTCATCATGGCGCTCCTGGAGCTCGTGGCGCATCCCATTCTCTTGAAATCGACCGGCTGTAGTTGGACCGAGGGACCGCAAGGCTTCATCTGCGCGGATGGCTGGGTTGGCCGCACCCTCGAACTTGTCCTCAACCTGCCGATCCTGTTCTCCTATGCGCAAGAGTTTACGCTTTTCGGGGCCAGTGCACCGTTCAGTCGAGACTTCATGATCTTGCTCTATTTGTTCGACGTGATCTTCACTCTCGCTATGGCGTATCCGCTCCTGATCCTGTTTGCGCCCAAAGGCGGTTGACGACGCTGGAAGCATCGCCAACGGCTCTATGCGATACAGCTGCGCGCGCTGAGTGGCGGCGTTGCGTTCTTATAATATCGACGCCTATTCGTCGGCGGGCGGCGGCTGGAAGGGCGAGATGCTCAATCAGGAGCACACGCCGGCGAAGGGCGACCATCCCGTGTTCGGCGCCACCGAGGTCGGGATCGGCTTTTCGGGGACCTGCACGCGCGACAGCCGCGAGCTCGAAGGCATCGCGCTCGCGGGCAAGCGCAGGTTGCGGCTCGCGGCCTCGCTCAAGCTGATGCGGCGGCGTAGACATGGTTCGAGTTTACGTTGCGACTACGCTGGAACCGCCTCTATCACGCTCACCGGCGATTGCGTTGCCACGACGCGACTGAGGCCGAAGCCAGCCTTGTCGAGCAAACGCGCATACTCGACTTCCGTGCGCTCCTGGCCGCCGATCAAGACCAGCATCACCATGTCCAGTATCTTCCCTGGATGAGGAACGTCGCCCGGTGGCAGGACCATCTCGACGATCAACAGCCGCCCATCAGGCTTCATGGCTTTGCGACAATGACCGAGAATTGTGATGCACTGGTCATCGTTCCAATCGTGCAAGACATGCGACAAGACGTAGGCGTCGCCGCCTGAGGGCACCGATTGGAAAAAATCGCCGGGCTCGACGGTCACACGATCCACGACCCCATTGTCTTCGAGTAATTTTGCCGCACCGACCAGGGCGTGTGGCTGATCGAACAACAGGCCTCGAGGCGCCGGGTGTCGCGCAAGTATGGCGGCGAGCATATTGCCCGACGCCCCTCCGACATCGACGACGGTCCGGAGCATCGAGAAGTCATAGGCGGCTGCGACCGCCGGGGGTTCGGCTCCATGAATCCCGACCATTGCCTCACTGAACACTGAAGCGTCGTCGGGATGTTGAGCCAGATACGCGAAGAACGGCATCCCCTGTGCCTTTTCGAAGCCTGGACGACCTGTCTGAAGGGAGTGTAGAAGATTGGCGAAGCCACTCCCGACCCAACTGCTTCCCGTCATGAGCAAGGTCGATCTTGCTGAGCCCGGCGCGTCCGACTTCAATGCCTCCCCGAGCCTTGTGAGCGAAAATCGCAATCGCTCTCCTTCGGTGAGGAGTCCGAGACTGGCCATCGCCCTCATCAATCTATGCAAGGACGGTGCGTGCAGGGCCAATGGGCCAGCGAGCTCGACGGCACTTCCAGGTCCATGGGCAAGTTTATCAGCCAACCCAAGCCTCGCCGCGATGTGCAACACATTCGCGACTGCGCCGGCTGTCCCCATCTGTATCAGTTGGACATGCGGTGGAAGAGACGCAGCAGCTGCTTGAATCGAATCCGCCATGACTTGCTCCAGTTACTTGCTCCAAGTTCGAACGGCTCTTCCACGGGCGTCATTTTCAGTCAGACGACGGTGCCCGGGCCTGGCTCGGCACGCTTGACCTCCGGCTTACTTTTTTCTTACCGGCGGCTTATTGTTTGGGTCGCAATCGGTGCTGGTGCCCCGACCATCGGAGGTCACCCCAGGGAGCGGCAGCTTGCGCTATTCTTTCGAGGATTTTTCATTCGACACGGATCGGCGCGAACTGCATCGCGGATCGGATCTCGTCGCGGTCGCGCCAAAGGCGTTCGATCTACTCGACTTTCTGATCCGCAACCGGGGGCGCGTCGTCAGCAAGGACGATCTCATCAATGCCATATGGAACGGGCGCAGCGTCTCCGACGCCGCGCTGACAACTCGTCTGAATGCGGTGCGGAGCGCGATCGGCGATTCCGGCCAGGAACAGCGCCTGATCAAAACACTGCCGCGAAAGGGCTTCCGTTTCGTCGGACCCGTCCTCCTAGCGCAAGGACCCTCTGGTGCGCCAGTCGCCGACGATAGTCAGCCAGAGCAGCCGGGATCCGTTCTTGCTCTTCCCGACAAACCTTCCGTCGCGGTCCTGCCGTTCCAGAATCTCAGCGACGATCCGAAGCAGGAATATTTTGCCGACGGCATGGTCGAGGACATCATCACGGGATTGTCGCGGTCGAAAATGCTGTTCGTGATCTCGCGAAATTCGAGTTTCGCCTACAAGGGAAAGGCCGTCGACATCAAGCGGGTCGGCCGCGAGCTTGGCGTTCGCTATGTACTGGAAGGCAGCGTACGCAAGGTTGGAAAACGGATACGCGTGACCGGACAGCTGATCGATGCCCCTACCGGGGCGCACATCTGGGCGGACAAGTTCGACAGCGATCTCGAAGATATCTTCGATTTGCAGGACCGCCTGACGAGCAGCGTGATAGGCGCAATGTCTCCACAGCTCGAGCGGGCCGAGATAGAGCGCGCCCGGCGCAAACCGACAGAAAGCCTCCAGGCCTATGACCATTATATGCGCTCCAAGTTCAGCATCTACCAGTGGACCCGGGAGGGCAGCCATGAGGCTCTCAGGTTGAGCGAGCTTGCCATCGCCCTCGATCCGGCATTTGCCGTCGCCTACGCGTCTGCAGCCAACATTTTCGGTCAGAGGAAGGGGTTCGGATGGATCGAGGACGCGGCAAAGGAACGGGCTGAAAGCCGACGGCTGGCCGAACGCGCGGTTCAGCTCGACAAGGACGATCCTGTGGTGCTTGCGCACGCATCGCAGGTGTATTCCTACGTGCTCGAAGAGCCGGAGACGGGATCAGCGTTTGCCACAAAGGCCGTTGCACTCGATCCCAATCTGGCGCTGGCGCGGCTTTGGGCGGGCTGGGCGCAGGTTTATCTTGGCGATCACGAGGCGGCGATCGAGCAATTCTCGATGGCCGTTCGCTTGAGCCCGATCGATCCCCACTTGTTCGTGCCGCAAACCGGGCTGGCCTTCGCTCATTTCTTTGCAGGGCGGTATGAAGAAAGTCTGTCGTGGGCTGCGAGCGCCATCCAGCGCCAGCCAAATTTTCCGGGCGGTCAGCGAATACAAATGTCGAGCCTGGCGATGGCCGGGCGGATCGCCGAAGCCCGTCGCGCTTGCGACGCAGTCCTGCAAGCCGACCCCGCTTTGCGCATTTCCGGCATCAGGAGCGCGCCATTTCGCCGGCCCGAAGATGTCGAGAAATTGGGCGATGCTTGGCGAATTGCTGGCGTACCTGAATAACCGGCTCTAGCCATCGCTCCATTTGCAAGCTCGTAGCAGGCTCGTAGGATGGGTTGAGCCCTTGCGAAACCCATCACCAACCCGACGCCTCTCGCCGAGGCAAAGACCGCTTCGGACCGATCGCCCGCCCAGTCCATCGGGGTGTGACCAAGTTCGGCGTGACGGTGAAACGATGACGACGCCGGATCGCGGCCGCGTTTCACCAGAGCATGCTTGACCGAGGTGGTAAACGGTCATGACGGAATGCCATTACAAAACAGGAGCGATGGCTTTCGCAAGGGCTCAGCCCCTCCTAGGCTCTGATGCCGCAGGGCCGCCCCGCGTTCCCAAACGCGCTGGCCTCGGATCTCGTCATGGCACGGGGCAGACGGCTCCGGTGCGGCTGGCGGCGTCGCTATTGGGGCGGCCCGTAGGCTATCGCGTCTCGATCGCCGCTCTTGCGCCGCGGAGGCAGCCATGGCGACCGCCTGCAAACACCATCACGGGGGGCACATCACCTGCCCGGGTGATGTGCAGTAGATCATGGAATGATATTCTACCTAGGGATGACGTACTCTTGATGGCAATTGTCATTTGCAGGCGAAGAGATGACTTCGACGTCGGAATTTTCTCACGCGATCTTTTATCTGCGGCTCATTGAGCGCTTCGTCATCACGGGGCTGGTACTCGCGGTTGCCGTCATCGTCCTCATTGCGTTTTGGCGGACGGTTCATCGTATCGACTTCAATGTCGAGAAGGAAAAGGTTGGTGTTGCGGGCACGACGCTCATCGCGACCCCCGTACTCGTTCTTCTGATTCTCGTCGGGTTTGCTTGGGTGGTTCTGACCAACGGCATATCGCTCGAGATAGCGACCCAGAATCCAGCGCCCACAACGCCCGAGCAGCCAGATCGCCAGCCCAAACAGCCGCCGGAATCCGGTGCACTTTCGAAACCGGTTGTCGTTGTGGAAAAGTACAACGGCAGCAATTCCACGGGAGAGAACGTCGCGGAGTTGCTGCCCAGTTTCAACTGCGCATTTGCACATGTTCAGAATCCGACGCCTGAACAAGAGCGCGCGATCCGGCTCGTAAAGGCGGAAGCTCTTCTTGCGCACTGGCCCGCCCCGTGGACCGCCGAGAAGGAAACGTTCCGCAAATGGGCGATCGGCGATCCCGGGGCGACTGCGAATGGGCAAAGCGGTGCGGTGCCCAACGGGAACATCACTCAACTCTTTCACAACGTCGACCGAGACTGCAACAGGTAAGCAATGCGTTGGATATTGCTAGGCAGCTATCTTCTGCTCACCGTCGGGCCGGTCGGTGCACAGCTTTATTCGGATGGTCTTCTTCAGGCGAAACAGGCGAAGGATTCGGCCAATCTGCAATTTACCGTTACGGAGTTGCTGTCTTCTGCGTCGCCCGAAGTGCGCGACAAATTGCGAAACGTAACGGTGGTCTCGCCAGCGCGCAGTCCGGTAGACCCGGACTTTCCGTTGGGTTTTTTCAGCAATTCAGCAGCACAAGAGATCATCATACCTGTGCAAAGCAAGAAGTTCTTCAACGACTATCTCGTGCTGCGCGCCTGGTTTGAAAAGCGCGGGTGCGATCAGACTTCGGTGGCGTCGTATCTCGCGATCGTCATGACACGGCGCCCGGAATCGCGATCCGTCGGCAGTCCGCTCGACGCATTCGGCGTCTCCGAGTCAAACGCCATTCAAGTTCAATACGTGGACAGCGTTTCCCTCGGCAACTTGAATTCTGGCATGAAATTCATCCTCGCGCATGAGTTGGGCCACATCTACTACGGTGATGGAATTGCTGACACCCTTGAAGATCAAATCGCGAGGGAAGAGCGTGCTGACGCCTTTGCGATGGATATTTTAGCGGCTGCTCACGAGCGTCCCTACGGCGTGGTGCCCTTGTTTAGTGCGACGCGCTTCAACGATCCGTCAATGGAGCATGCGCCGTTTGGGACGCACCCGTTGAGCCATTCGAGGCTTGACGCCCTCGCTGGCCGGCTACGGCGGGTTCCTGAGCAGTTCTTCTCGCCACAGCAAGACGCTGACAAGGAGCGCGAGAGAACGTTTCGATTGGCGAACGAAATTGACAAAATCGTCGTTGCGCTAAGGCATGAGGAATTTGTCCGCGCGCGCGATGAGCTCGTTAGGGAGTACCCGCCTTCGACGTTCAAACTTGCGTGCCGATAGGCGGCGTCGATCGCGAAGGACTGCGCGCAAGCATGCAGAATGAGAGCAGGCCGCAACTGCGGTCCAGTGATGGAGTTAGACAAATGGGTCGTTGGGCCGGTAGCTTCCGTCTTGCAATTGTCATCGTTTGCTTCAATCAGGCGATTCCTGCTCAGCATGCGGCCGCGTCTCCGCTCGACACGGCGACAACGCTGCTTACGCTTGCTGCCTGGGACCCTCAAAGATTGATCGATGATCCTCCGCTGGCAAATCCATCCGCTTCGGACAGCGCTGAATTCAAGATCATTCGACCTTGCCTGAGAAAGATTCGCGCCGGATATGAGGCTCAACTGCCCGCGCTTCAGCGGCAGTACGACATCCTTGTAAGGCAGGTTGGAACCGCGGGGGCGAAAGACTCGGCTGCTGAACAGGCTTTGAATGAGGCGACAGGTTTTATTCGACTCATGAACATTTCAGAGCTCGCAATCACCAACGGTAGCAATCTGGCGGCGAGTGCAGATTTTCAGATCAACAAAGGCCTCATAGATGCCCTGAATCAAAAGATAGAGGAGTGGAGAAGGTTGAATCCGTACGCGCCTAACGTTCTGGAAGAACAGAACCAAAAAACAAAGCTTTCGACTTTCGCCATTTATAGGGAGCGCTTGCGAGCCCAATGCGGGCTGTAGAGCAGGCGCTCAGGACCATCGCAAGAAGGCCAAGCTGATTCCGCAACCTAACCCTCTCGTGCGCTTTGAACCATGACCGGACGAAGGAAGCGCGCCCAGAGAGTCGCACTTTTCGAGCGATCATGAGGCTTTTCATGATCGCAACATTCGCGGCCGGAGTTCGCAGGATGGCTTGAGCCCTTGCGAAACCCATCACCAACCTGACGCCTCTCGCCATAGCGAAGACAGCCTTCGGACTGATCGCCCGCCCAGTCCATCGGGGTGTGACCGAGTTCGGCGTGACGATGAAAACGATGATGACGCCGGATCGCGTCCGCGTTTCACCAGAGCATGCTTGACCGAGGTGGTACGCGGTCATGACGGAATGCCATCACAAAACAAGAGCGATGGGTTTCGCAAGGGCTCAACCCATCCAACGGGCTGAAAGCCGCACCTCATATCCGCAGGGCCGAAAGCCGTGCCGCGAGGAATTCCATTGCGGCGCGGATGCGCCGCGGCAAGCTGCCGGCGCTCGGCCTGACCCAGACGATCTGGAGCGGGATTGGCGGCGGCTCGTGGCCGACGAGGATTTGCTCGACGATGCCTTGCTCGACGAGTTGACGCACCTGCCAGAGCGGAGCGAGGCCGATGCCAAGCCCGGACGCGACGGCCGCGTTGCGTGCCGCGGCACTTTCCGAGCGAAAGCGGCCCTGAACCGCGATGCGCCGTTTGTTGCCGCCAAATACCCATCTGTCATCGTCGCTGGCTCGCAACACGCATTCATGATGGGTCAGGTCTCGCGGTCGTTCGGGACGGCCGTAGGCGGCGAGATAGGCCGGCGAGGCGAACACGGCCCAACTCAATCCGCCGAGTCGGCGAACCCGCAAGTTCGAGTCCGGCAGGTGGCCGATGCGGATGGCTAAATCCAGCTTCTCGGCGACGAGGTCGACACGCTCGTCAGACAGCACGAGTTCGATGTCGATCTCCAGATTGCGCGTCAGGAACTGGCTGAGGATGGGAGCCACATATTCGGGGCCGAACAGGCTCGACGTGCCGATGCGGATGGTGCCGGCAAGCCGCCGATCGCTGGCGAGCAGATCTTCGCGCGCTGCGTCGATGGTCGTGAGTGCGAGGCGGATGCGGCCGGCAAATTCGAGGCCGACCGCTGTCGGTCGCAGGCGCCGCGTCGTTCGCGAGACCAGCTCCACGCCGAGGTCGCTCTCGAGCCGCGCGAGCGAACGGCTCACGGACTGTAATGATTTGCCGAGCCGCGTTGCCGCCGACGTCAGGCTACCTTCATCTATGATGGTCAGAAACGTCGCGTAATCAGCGAACGAGGTCAGCGTCATTCTCCTGAAACATGAGATAATATATCCACTTTATCGGATATTATCACGCTGTGCGCGATGTGTTCTGAATGGGCTCTCAACAACCCGGAGCCTCCCCATGACGAAACCAGATGCTTGCGCGGCAAGGGCACCTCTCGCGGCCCTGACGCCTCTCTATGGCGCCCCGATCACGCTCGATGAGGCGAGGGTCGTGGCCGATGCAGCATGCGTGGAAGCGCAGCGTCATGGCTGGCCCATGGTGATCGCGATCGCCGACAGCACCGGTCATCTCGTGCTGCTCTACCGTCTCGATCAGGCGCAGCATGGCAGCGTGCTCGTCGCGCAACAGAAGGCGAAGACGGCAGTTGATTTCCGGAGGCCGACGGGAGCGTTCGAATCCGCGTTGGCTGATGGCGGCCTTCACTTGCGGCTGCTGGGCATGACCAACCTGATGCCTCTGGAAGGCGGCCTTCCAATCCTGCGCGGCGGCACGGTGATCGGTGCGATCGGCGTATCGGGCATGCAATCAACCCAGGACGCGCAAGTCGCCGCGGCCGGTCTTGCCGCGTTGGAAGCTTGACCGGCTCCAACAGCACCAGCTCACGGCGCCGGACACGCCGCTCCCGTCTTCACCCAGGCTTCCACCAGCGCGCCGGCCTCCTCTTGCGTGCCCGGCGCAGGCGAGCGGCCGAAGCCGGGCTTCCAGGCCCAGCCGACGAGGGTGTCCTTGCCGATGTGGTCGATCAGCGCTTCCACCTTGCGGCCGCCGTTGCGCATCGGGTCGCGGATCTGCTCGCAGATCTCGGCGACCGTCTTGCCTTCCCAGGCCATCTCGCGCGGGGCGAGGTGCCATTCGGGATGGCCGGGAATGCGGCCGGGCTCGAAATTGGCCTTCTGGTGGCAGGTGTGGCAGCGCATCGCTTCCACGCCGTGCCCGTCGGCGCCGCGCGTCACCGGTGGCTGATGGATGCGGGGCGTGTCGCCTTGCCGCGGGCTGTCGCCGGCCGGATGGCAGTTGGTGCAGCGCGGATGCGTCAGCACCTTGCCGAGCTCGGTGAAGATCGCGGCCGAGCGCTTTTCGGTGTCAGTGATGCCGGCAAAACTATCGGGCGAGGCGAGGGCGTGGCCCGTCGTATCAGATGCGGCGTAGCCGGCGCACAGGCTGCTCGTCAGCGCCGCCATCACGGCCATGATCTTGATGCGCGTGGTGATCATCCCGGCCGCACTCATTTGGTGGCGACGAGGTAGCGGCTGGCATCGGCGAGGATCACGTCGCGCACCGCCTCGTGATATCTGATGTAGCCGGTGCAGCGGCAGAGATGCCCGTCGAGCGCGTCTGCAATGGTCTGCTCCAGCGCCTCGCGGGCGACCGGGGCGCGCGCGAGACGTTCGAGCAGCACCTGGCCCTCGTTGAGGAAGCCTGCGGTGCAATAGCCGCACTGGAAGGCGAAGTGATCGATGAAGGCCTGTTGCAGGGCCGAGAGCTGGCCGTTCTTCGCATGGCCTTCGACGGTGCGGATCGACTTGCCGTCGAAATTCACGGCAGGCGCGACACAGGTCGGGCTGGTGTAGCTCGTGCCATCCGGCGCGTCGACGATGATGGCGCAGCTCAGGCATTGCGCGGCGCCGCAGCCGAATTTGGTGCCGGTCATGCCGAGCATCTCGCGCAAAAGATCGTTCATCGAGAGATCGTCGCGGACATCCATCGGACCATGCTTTTGGCCGTTGATGGTGAGGCTGAGGGTCGTCACGCCAAAACTCCCTTCAAGAGGCTCGCCGTGACCGGCAGGGCGCGGAAACGATGGCCGGTGGCGTCGTGGATGGCGTTGATCAGCGCCGGCACGATCGGGATCATCACGACCTCCGCCATGCCCTTGGGGGCTTCGTCCGGGGTCAGCGGCTTCAGCATCTCGATCTCGAGATCGCGCAACGGAAGATCCGAGCCGCGCGCGACCAGGTAACGGCCGAGATTCCATTCGCCGTTGCCGGGGCCGCCCTCGAACGGCGGCAGCGTTTCCAGCAGCGCATAGCCGACGCCCATGGCAAAGCCGCCATGGGACTGGCCCATCACCACCTCCGGCACCAGCGCGGTGCCGCATTCGAACACGCTGTAGGCCTTGGCGATGCGAAGCGCACCGGAGGCGCGCTCGATCTCGACGCGGACGAGCGTGCCGCACATCGAGGTGTAGGCGGTGCCGATGCGGTTGTTGTCGGTCGGCGGAAACTTGACGCTGACGCGATTGATGCGCTCGAACTTGTTGTGGCCGCGGCGGATCGCGAGTGCATCGATCTCGGCGCGATATTGCTCGCCGAACAGGGGGAAGCGCGCGCGCGACCAGGCCCAGCGCGAAAAACTGTGCGCGACCGCGCCGGTGACGAAGCCGCGCGCGTGCGCGGTTGCGGCGAGCGCCGGCAGCGCCAGTGGCGGGAGGCCGGGCATCGTCAGCTGGCCGTTCTGCCAGCTCGCGTTGGCCCATTGCCGTGCGCGCGGATCAGTCTTGGGAATGCGCCACAGCTCAAGTGCGGCAGGCCACAGGCCGAAGCGGAAGATGATTCGGGCAGCCTCCGTGGAGGAATGCGTGCCGACATGGGCGCCGATCGAGGCCGATGTCGCCGAGGAGATCGCGGGCACCCAGCGTGGATTGCGCTCGGCGGCGTCCTGGGTTTTCTGGTCCATCGTGTAGGGATCGCCCGAACTGATGAGACCGAGCACGTCGTAGCTGTCGACACGTGCGACCGTAACCTCGTCGGCGATGGCGCCGAGATGGAAGGCAACGCGGTTCGCCAGCGCCGTGCCGATGCCGTTGCCCATCTCGACATGGTCGCAGAAGATCGAAATGTTGCCGTCGACGCCGAGCTCGACGCGGCCGAGCGAGCAGTCCGCGCCGGAACCATAGTCCTTGGTGACGCAGGCCACACCGGTGCCGACCAGCCGATCGCCTGTGGTTTGCCTGAGCTGTGCGCGCTGCTGCCAGATCGGATGCTTTTCGAGCTTGTCGAGGATTTCGGGCGTGCGCACCGAGACGATGTAGGGATTGCCGGTCATGGTCCGGCTGCCTCAAGGCATTGCGGCGGCGGAATTCGATCGGGTCGAGCTTGAGCTCGCCGGCCGCTTCATCGATCAGCGCTTCGAGCGCGGTCATGGTCTGCAGCGTGCCGTAGCCGCGCATCGAGCCGGCGGTGACGCCGCGCGAATGCAGCGCGGTGGTGGTGACGTCGACCTTGGGGATGTCGTAGATGCCGATCGCGCCTGTGGCGGCGACCACGGCGACGTTGGCGGAGAAGTTTTTCAGCCCGCCGCCGTCGAGCACATGATCGGCGGCAAACGCCTTGATCAGGCCGGTCGAACGGTCGATGCCGATGCGCGAGCGCATCTTGATCGGGTGGCGTTTGATGCCGCCCTGGAATTGCTGGTAGCGGTCATGCGCGAGCCGCACCGGCTTGCCCGGAAAGCAGATCGCCGCCAGCGCGACATAGAGAATGAACGGCGTGTGGTCGCGGCCGCCGAAGCCGCCGCCGACATGGGCGAACTGGGCGTTGATATGCGAGGGCTTGTAGGGCGGATGCGCTTTGCCGAGCAGATGCGCGAGCGACTCCGCAGCCTCGTAAGGCGACTGCACGCCGAGCACCAGCTCCAGATTGCCGCCTTTGCCGCTGTACCAGGCGAGCCCGCATTCCGGCTCCAGGAACATCGGATCGACCGATTGCGTCTCGAACTCGCGGTCGAGCACGAGCAGAGAGGCGTTGTCCGCAGCAAGCTCGCTGCGGATCTGATCGCCAAGCTTGGCCGCCTTGACGTAATCGGCCGGCATCTCCCTGGCGAGCGGGGACCACACGGGCAGTGCTGCGTTTTGCACCTTCTTCGGCGAGACCCAGCCGGCCTGGATCGGCGAATAGAGGTCGGGCTTGTCGGGCGAGGGGCCTGCAACGCGGGTGAAGCGGTAGGAGCCGTAATCGGGCGCAATCACGGGGCCGGTTTCTTCGCCGGATTTCACGAAGGTGCCGTCACGCAGCACGAGCCGCGCCTGGTCGAAGGCGTCAAATTTTTCGAAGATCAGCAGCGCGACCGGCTGGCCCAGATAGAGCGGCGTCTTGCCGAGCGGGCAGAACAGATCACCGGCATAGAACTCCGGCACCTCGGTGCCGATGCGGTCGAGATCGCTCGCCGTGATTATGACGGAAGGCTTGAGCGCTCCCGACAGGCGGGCGAGGTCCATGCCGGTGTAGACATGCGTGGCGTCATTGGCGCGCACCAAAATCGCGTGCGAGGTGGTCTGCGGCCAGCCGGGCAGGTCATTGGCGCGGAAGTCGGAGGCGTAGAGCTTTGCGCCGGTGACTTTGGCGACGCCGTCGACGCGGCCGGCGCCCTTTGTCGCCGGATTGAAATTGCCGCGTCCCGGCAGCGTCTCATGGGCCGCGAAGGGCGCGTTGGCCGCCGCGGCAAGATGCGACAGGCTGACCGAGATGCCGCCCGCCGATAACCACTTCACGAACTCGCGTCGCGAAGGCCGCATGATCTCATCCTTGCACAAGGTCTCTTGGGCTCACGATGCTGACGGCATCGCGGCCATGAGCTTTGAAATGGGTACGCGCCAACGCTGGCCTGAAGCTGTCATGATTCGCCATGCGACGATAGAACAGCGCAGCGCCTTACCACCTCGTGAAGACGCGGCGGCATTGCCGCCGCGTGTCCCGGTGTTTCGCTGCGCTATTTGAGATCCGCAATGGTCGCGGGGCCGGGGCCGGGCGTGACCAGGGTCGGCCATTGCCTGGAGCCGAACGGGACCAGCGGCGGCAGGAACGGCGTCATGCCGCGCTTTGCGGTCTCGGCGATGATGGCGGCGCGCGCATCGCCTCCCATCAGCTCGTAGTCCATCAAATGATAATTGCCGAAGAACAGCGCGCCGACCGAACGGTCCGCGATGATCCGCGCCAGCGATTCCAGCATGTCCGATGGCGTCGTGGTGAACGAGACCGTCTCGATCAGCAGCAGACGCGTGTTGATGGCCTCGGGGCCGAAGAACTGCGCGAGCACGCTGAAGATCACGTTGTTCTGCCGGGCGACGTAGATGGTGTTGCTGGCGGCATAGGTCTTCTCCCAGTCGGGACCGAGCTGCGTCTTCCAGTCGGCCAGCACGCCCATCCAGTGCGCGACCTGGGTCTGCGCCGCCCACGCGACGTTCCTGGCGAGGAACGGGGCCTGCTGCTTGCCGAAAGCCTCCAGCTTCGCGAACGGAACGACGCCGCTCGCCAAGCATTCGTCCATGAAGGCGATGTTGTTCTTCAGGATGGTGCGATTGTTGTCGCGCCAGTCGGCCTGCATCGGGGTGGCGTCGAGGCTGTCGAGTGCCGACTGCATCCGGCTGCGGAAGGCCAGCATCGCGCCGCGCCAGGATTTGTTGTCGGGATTGTCGACATAGGGGCCGACCACCTCGGCCAGCGCCATGGTGCTGTGGCCGACCGATTTCAGCAGTTGATAGACGACCGGCACCTGCGGCGCGTCGAGCGGCGGCTGGCCCGGCCGGTAGAGGATCAGGCGTCCGCCCGCGCCGGAGAACAGGCCGAGGATCACCGGGTGCTTGTCCAGGATGTTCTTCTGGAACAGCTTTGCAGCGTCGCCATAGAGCTCGAACATCGCCGTGTTCAGCGCGAGCACGTCCCTGGTGGCGACGTCACCCGGCGCGGCATTGGTCTTGCCGGAGATCGGCGCCATGTAGTCGGGCAGGGTCTGGGCGATTGCGGCGCTGCCGCCGAGCATCAGTGCGGCGGCCATGGCCAGGCCAAAGCGAGTTTTCATCGGTAGTCCCCCGGGTCACATCTACGGACGTCCGCCGGAATCGCTGGACGCCGCCATCCGCGCTTCTGGCTGAAAATTGCTAAGGATTTGTCAGGAAGGGACAAAACCCGGGTCCGGCCGGGCTTCCCCTGGCGCCCCGCATGGCCTATTACGCCGCAACGCAACAATTCCCCCAAAAAGACCTCATGATCCGCCTCGACAACGTCAGCAAGCAAGCCGGCCACCAGATCCTGTTCATCGAAGCCTCCGCCGCCCTCAACAAGGGCGAGAAGATCGGCCTCGTCGGTCCGAACGGCGCCGGCAAGACCACCCTGTTCCGGATGATCGCCGGCGAGGAGCTGCCCGACGAAGGGCAGGTCTCGACCGACCGCGGCATCACCATCGGCTATTTCAACCAGGACGTCGGCGAGATGTCGGGCCGCAGCGCCGTGGCCGAGGTGATGAATGGCGCGGGTCCCGTCAGCGAGGTCGCGGCCGAGTTGCACCAGCTTGAGGTCGCGATGGCCGACCCCGACAAGGCCGACCAGATGGACGAGATCATCGCGCGCTATGGCGAGGTGCAGCACGCCTTCGAAGAGCTCGACGGCTATGCGCTCGACGGCCGCGCGCGCGAAGCGTTGTCCGGCCTCGGCTTCAGCCAGGAGATGATGGACGGCGACGTCGGAAAACTCTCCGGCGGCTGGAAGATGCGCGTGGCGCTGGCGCGTATTCTTTTGATGCGTCCCGACGTGATGCTGCTCGACGAGCCGAGCAACCATCTCGATCTGGAAAGCCTGATCTGGCTGGAGAAGTTTCTGCACGATTACGAAGGCACGCTGCTGATGACCTCGCATGACCGCGAGTTCATCAACCGCGTGATCTCAAAAGTGGTCGAGATCGATTCCGGCTCGCTGACGACCTACACCGGCAATTACGAGTTCTACGAGCAGCAGCGTGCGCTCAACGAGAAGCAGCAGCAGGCGCAGTTCGAGCGCCAGCAGGCGATGCTCGCGAAGGAGATCAAATTCATCGAGCGCTTCAAGGCGCGCGCCTCGCACGCCGCGCAAGTGCAGAGCCGGGTGAAGAAGCTCGACAAGATCGAGCGCGTCGAGCCGCCGCGCCGCCGCCAGACCATCGCCTTCGACTTCCTGCCGGCGCCGCGCTCCGGCGAGGACGTCGTGGCGTTAAAGAATGTCCACAAGGGCTATGGCAGCAAGCGCATCTATGACGGGCTGGATTTCATGATCCGCCGCAGGGAGCGCTGGTGCGTGATGGGCGTCAACGGCGCCGGAAAATCGACGCTGCTCAAGCTCATTGCCGGGGCGAGCGAGCCGGACGAGGGGACGGTGGCGGTCGGCGGCAGCGTCAAGATGGGCTATTTCGCCCAGCACGCGATGGATCTGCTCGACGGCGAACGCACCGTGTTCCAGTCGCTGGAAGACCAGTTTCCGACCGCGGGGCAGGGAAGCTTGCGCGCGCTCGCCGGCTGCTTCGGCTTCTCCGGCGACGACGTCGAGAAGCGCTGCCGGGTGCTGTCAGGCGGCGAGAAGGCGCGGCTCGTGATGGCCAAAATGCTGTTCGACCCGCCGAACTTTCTGGTGCTGGACGAGCCGACCAACCATCTCGACCTCGCCACCAAGGAAATGCTGATCAATGCGCTGTCGGATTTCGAAGGCACCATGCTGTTCGTCTCGCATGACCGGCATTTTCTTGCGACGCTGTCCAACCGCGTGCTGGAGCTGACGCCCGAGGGCATCCACCAGTTCGGCGGCGGCTACACGGAATACGTCGCGCGCACCGGGCAGGAAGCGCCGGGATTGCGGTCGTAGTGAGCTATGTCAGGTTTCGCCGAAACCACTCCCGGCGCTCTTGCTCTTCTTCGGGAGATCGACGTTCCACGAGCACGAAGCCCACGAGTCGATCATCCTGATCTGACCAAAAGTTTCCGGCCTCTGCGTTGGTCGTGTATACTGTGATGGTTACGGGAGCCGATGGACTCAGCTTCTCCAGCGCAGTTAGCAGTGATGGAAAGCCACGTGTAGCGATGCCGGCTCTGATAGTACTCTCCTGCCGTATTCTGAGTAGTCGGAGCCAGAATTCGGCAGACGCGTAGTTCGATGCTCCCGCCACAGAGCCAGGCTGCGTCAGATCCGTTCGTTTCAGGAAGTTGAGCGCCGCCGCCTTGTCTTCATTTGCCGGCAGCGAGCCGATCATTCGCGTCAGCAATTCGACCGTCATCGCCACAGCATCTCTCCAAAGAGCGGTACGCTATGGTAACTTTCGTACGAAGATTGCCAAGGGCACATGCCCGCTTCTTTTGGCGACGCTGGTCGCAAGTGGCCATGCAGGATGGGCGCCGATCGGCGCCCATCCGTTGGGTTTGCGGCGGCTACCGCAAGATCTCGTTCAGCACTTCGCCATCGACCCCGTGCGGCCTGACGCCCAGGATCTGCATGATGGTCGGGGCCACGTCGAGATTGTGCATGCGACGGATCGTGGTGTTGTCGCGGATGCCGGGGCCGGAGGCGATGAAGGTCGCGCTCATCACCGGCAGCTTCGGATCGTGGCCGTGGGCGCCGTAGAAATTGGGCATCGACAATGCGGTCGTGGCCGGGTTGAACGGCGCATCGCCGAGGCGGGCGACGCCGGGGTTTTGGATGCCGTCGAAATTGTAGCCCGGCGCCATCAGCGCGAACACATCGCCAAAATCCTGGCCGATGGTCTTGCTGGTGCACTGCCCGAGCCCGGCCTCGCATTGCGCCGGACGGGTCTCGACCACGGTGAAGATCTTCCCCTGCTCGAGCGAGAAGTTGAACTTCGGGTTCGGGTCGACCGCGTTCTGCACGGCTGCGGTGATCTGCGCCAGCAGCGCCTGGTAGGTGGCGGGATCGACGGTGCCGCCTTGCTCGCGCTGCTGCAGGTTGATGTAGATGTTGGCCGCGGGACCCGAGGTGCGGATCGCCACCTTGGTGGTGTCGATGCCCGCA
This sequence comes from Bradyrhizobium sp. AZCC 2230, assembly GCF_036924495.1. Classification (NCBI taxonomy): domain Bacteria; kingdom Pseudomonadati; phylum Pseudomonadota; class Alphaproteobacteria; order Hyphomicrobiales; family Nitrobacteraceae; genus Bradyrhizobium; species Bradyrhizobium sp. AZCC 2230. The sequence continues at coordinate 873,284 of NZ_JAZHRS010000001.1, forward strand.
TTCTTCAGGATGTTGGTCATGCTGACCGAGGTGTGGAACGGCGCAAAGCCGTGGTCTGAAACAACGATGACGTTGCTGTCCGGGCCTGCCGCGTCCATGATCCGCTTCACCGCCTTGTCCGCGGTCTGATAGGCAAAGCGGATATAGGAGCCGTAGCGCGCGACTTTCGCGGGATCCTGGTTGGCGCCGGTCGAGTTCGGGTCCTTCGGGTTGGTGCCCTGGCGCGGGTCGGTGAGCAGGAACTGGTGCTCGGAGCCGTCAGGCTGCTCGATATAGACCATCACGAGGTCGGCGTCGGGATGGTTCTGGATCGCGCGCTCGCCGATCTCGGCCTGGTAGCGCACGAAGGTCTTGACCATGTCCTCGTACATCGCCTCGATCTCGACGTCGGGAAAATTGGTGAAGCCCGGGCTCAGCCGCTCCGGAATGCGGAAATCGGCCTGTGGACGCCAGAACCCGATGCTGTTGTTGAGTCGTCGACATCGGCCAGCACCGGCGCGTTGCGCGGGATGAAATTGGCGCCATAGCGGGCGAAGCGCACCACCGAGAGATCAGGCGCGAGCTGCGAGACGAAATAGGCCGCACCGACTTTCGCGCCGCTGCCGTCGAAGAAGAACGGCGCATTCTCGCCGCCGAACTTGACGTAGGCCGGCCCGGTCGCCGGCGGCGCGAAGGGTCCCGCCGTGATGCCGCGCGTGGCGTCGAAGAACACCAGCGTGTCGTAGTTCGCGACGTTGTCGTTGGTGGTGTCGAGTGCGGCAACGCGGATCGCGTATTTGAGGTCGAGCGTTGCCGCGCTGGTGCAGGTTGCGGTCGAGGCCGATGCGCAGGAAAAGCTCTCGATCGGATTCGCAGTCGCCAGCACCGGGCTGAACGAGAAGCGGCCGGCCGCTTGCAGCGCCGAGGCCACTGCCGCATCGGGAGCGAAGTCGGTCTGGGTCAGCGAAAAGCCCTGGGCGCCGAGGCCGCCGAATGCGCCGAACGGCACGGTATAGTCGGTGACGCGGATCGGCTGCGCTGGCTGCACCACGGTGCCGTTGATCGAGATGTCGGCGCCGTCGCCGCCCGGCCAGGTCGCGGTGACGACCTTCTTGCCCTGCTGGCGCAGTTGCACCCACAGCGGCAGGGCCGTGGGCCGCGGCGTCGGCCCGAGCGGGCTCTCGCGATAGCCACCGATCGGCGCAGCAAAGCCGCTGAGGCTCGAGGTGGCTGGCCCGACGATCGCCTGGAAGGTGTTGGAGGGGATGTCGTTGTGGACGGCGGTCGAGCCGGTCGCGATTTCAATATGCGAGACCGCGGTGAGCGAGGGCGAGGCCGTGATGTTCTGCACGGCAATCGCGCCATGACGGCTCAGCCGCGCCAGGCCGCCGTCGCGCGGCAGCACGCCTTCTGCGATGAACTGCTGGATGAAATCAGGCTTGGCGCCGTCGAGCGAGATGAGCACCACCGGCGGCGAGCGATGTCCGTGATGCCTGCCGTGATCCCTGTCACGCGAATTGTCGGAACCGCGATCGCGCTCGTTGCCATCCTGATCGGCGTGAACCGGCATGGCCGTGCCGGCCAGCGATGCCGCGAGCGAAAGCGACGATATCAGGGAGAGAAGCCTTTTTCTTGTCCACGTGCTGCCCCGTGTTTTTTGCCGCACAATCTGTGCGCGTTTCACCTGGAATGACACGTGGAGTATCGAGTGCGGCCGACGACGCGCGTGTGACGCTTGAGCGACGCGTGCGCGTCGCTGCGCGGATGTTGTCGCAAGAGTCCAACTCGATCTCTGACGCGCGCGTGAAGGGAACCCGGCAATGCAGGCCTGCGCTCACGCGCCTTGAAGGCTGCGAACTCGTTCGTTACGCTTGAGAAAAATCGGGAGGGGCGCGTGAAACAGTTGAGGATCGGCGACATCACCATCGATGCGGTGATCGAGCGGGACGGGCCGTGGCGACGGCCGCAAGATTTTTTCCCGGCTTATGACGACGGTGTGTTCAAGCACCATCTGCCGACGATGGAGCCCGAAGTGTTCGACGCCGCACGCGGCATGATGGTCATCACCTATCAGACGTTTGTCGTGCGCACGCCGCGCCACACCATTTTGGTCGATACCTGCACCGGCGAGGACAAGGGCCATCCGCCGCCGTTCGACTTTCCCGGCAAGGAACGCTGGCGCAACGAATTGTTCGCGCTCGGAATCGGCTTCGAGCAGATCGACTATGTCTTCTGCACGCATCTGCACATCGACCATACCGGCTGGAACACGACATTGCGCGACGGCCGCTGGGTGCCGACATTCCCGAACGCGAAATACGTCTTCCACAAGGGCGAGTACGCGGCCTGGGAGGCCGAGAATGCCAAGGGCAACAATCCGCCGGGAACGGTCTTCCGCGACAATTGCCTGCCGATCGTCGAGGCGGGGCAGGCGCTGCTGGTCGACGACGATTATGCGCTGGACGATACTGTCACGCTGACGCCGACGCCCGGGCATTCGCCCTGCCATTGCTGCGTGAATATTTTCTCTGGGGGACAGCGCGCGGTGGTCGCCGGCGACCTCATGCACCACCAGATCCAGTGCCGCGAGCCGGACTGGTCGGCGAAGCCCGATTGGGATGCGAAGCAGTCGGCGGTGTCGCGGCGAAAGTTCTTCGCTTCCGTCGCCGACACCGACACGCTGATCCTGCCGATCCATTTTCCGGCGCCGACGGTTGGACTGATCAAGCCGTTCGGCGCCGCCTTTGATTACCGCTTCAAGCGCGAATAGAGCGGATGCTCTAGAGCCCCGTTGCGGGGCTCTAGATTCTTGTTTTGACGCGTTTTCCTCACGCGAACCGGAATCCACTTCGCTCGAAAACGCTCTAATAGGCGTAGAACATCCGCTGGATTTCCTTGGTGTCGGTGGTCTTGGTCAGCGCCAGCATCAGCAAAATACGCGCCTTTTGCGGGTTGAGCGTATCCGAGACGACGAAGTCGTGTTCGTCGTCCTTGGCTTCGCCATTGCGCGCGACGATGCCGTTGCCGACGCGGCTGCTGCGGAGGATCACGACACCCTTCTTGCGGGCCTCGTCAAGAGCCGGCTCGACCGCGGGCCGGGCAAGGCTGCCGTCACCCGTGCCGGCATGCACGATCCCCTTGGCGCCGGCGGCGACAAAAGCGTCGATCGCGACCCGGTTCATGTTGGCGTAGCCGTAGACGATATCGACCTGCGGCAGGACATCGAGGTTAGAGACGTCAAATTCGGAGTCCGCCGTGTGCCGGCGGGTCGATTGACGATAGAAATACGGCTTGTTGCCCTGCATGTAACCGAGAAAGCCGAGCTCCGGCGTGCGGAAGGTGTCTGCCGTCGAAGTGTTGTTCTTGGTGACGTCGCGCGCCGCGTTGATCTGATCGTTGAGAGAGACGAGCACGCCCTTGCCGACCGCTTCCTCACTGCCTGCGAGGATCACCGCATTGAACAGGTTGATCGGCCCGTCCGCGCTGATCGCGGTCGACGGCCGCATCGCGCCCACGACGACGACAGGCTTTTTGCTCTTGACGGTCAGGTTCAGGAAATAGCTGGTCTCCTCGATCGTATCGGTGCCGTGCGTGATCACGATGCCGTCGACGTCGTCCTGCGCGAGCAGCGTGTTGACGCGCTTGGCAAGCTTCAGCCAGTAGTCATTGTTCATGTTCTCGCTGGCGATCTGGAAAACCTGCTCGCCCTTGACGTTGGCCACCGTCTTCAGCTCGGGGACGGCGTTCAGGAGGGTCTCGATGCCCACCGTGGCTGCGGTGTAACCGACCACGGTGGTGCTGCTCGCTCCGGAGCCGGCGATTGTGCCGCCGGTTGCCAGAACCATGACGTTGGGCAGACCGACGCCCCTCGCGTTCGCGACGTCAAAACTGATGAGCAGCACGAACAGCAAGCTCAATGTTGCCAATATCTGATTACGCACTCGAAGTTGCCACATCTTAACGTCCTTTTGCTGGAAAGCCTTGTCGACGCGCCCCGTTTCGCTCAGCACTGCATGATCCGTCAGCCGACGGCTTCTGTCTAGGGTTGTGATGTTTTCGGGTGATTTCGTTCGGGCGCTCGGCGCGCGCGTGGAGGCGGCGAAGGTCTGTCTTCACCTCGCCCCGCTTGCGGGAGAGGTCGAATTTGCGCAGCGCAAATTCGGGTGAGGGGGACTCTCCGCGAATCCAACTACCGCCTTCTCTGCGGAGACTCCCCCTCACCCCAACCCTCTCAGCGCGAGCGAAGCTCGTCGCGGCCCCGCATCCACCTTCGCTAAGGCTTCGGCGGACAAGAGCGGGGCGAGGGAGTAGATGTATCGTAACGCCTTACGCGCCCATCTCGCACTTCTTCATGAAGCTGTTCTTGGCGGCGCCGGCGAGGGCCTTGCCATCGGAGCCGACGGCCTTCGGCGCGCAGGCGTCTTCCTTGCACTTCTTCATGAACGAGGTTTTGGCCGCGCCGGCGAGCGCCTTGCCGTCCTTGCCGACTGCCTTGCTCTCGCAGGTGTCGTCTGCAAGCGCCGAGCCAGCTGCAAAGGTGGCAACGATCGCAGCCAGGAAAATTCGCTTCATCATGGGTGTCTCCCTAAACCAAAAGATGGCGCTCCGAATTGGAGCCCGGAATCGTGGCGCAATCAAGCAGGATCGCGGCGCGGCATCGGTCCTCGCCTCATTTTTTCCAGCCGTCGAGAATGCTTGCGGCCTTGACGAGGGCATCGTCCATGGCCGCCTGATTCCCCGGTGCCGACTGCCGCCGCGACGGCGGCTCGTCGAAATCATGGGTGGCGCCGGGATAGAGGGTGACGTCGATGGGGCTGCCAGGTCTGGTCCGTCGGCCGTCATGTTTAGCGCGCAGGAGACACCCTGCAAGGCTGACATTCAACCGGAGTTGCTGCACTGAACGACCTCAGCGCTTGCCGCCGATGCTTCTGACCAGCATGGCAACCTGAACCGCGATCAGGCGCCGCATGTCCTTGCCGTTCCGGGCGGTCTCGCGCAGCCCACGCATGCCAAAGACCAGGCATCGCGCCAGCGCTTCCGGCTCATCCGCTATGCCGGCGGATCGCACCTGGTCGCGGATCAGATCGGTCACCAGAATCTGAAAATTGTCGTAGACGATGCGGACTGTGCGAAAGTGCAGATCGAACAGATCCGCCGCGTCGGGATGCATCTCGGCCAGGTCGAAACCGTGGGCTCCCCAGGACTTGCAGGCGTAGAGCAGCTTGGCGTGAAGGCCATCGAGCCGTGCGATTGCGGCGTGGATCTCGCGGTGCTTCTGCTCATCCATTCTCTGGATCACGGCCGCGAAGATGGCATCCTTGTCGGGGAAGAGCAGATAAAGTGCCGGCCGCGACATTCCCGCCTGCGCGGCGATGTCGCCCATCGTCGTGCGCGCGTAGCCATAACGCGAGAACACGTCCGTTGCAGCCGCAACGGCGAGCTCCGCTTTCGAAACCTTCGGATGGGGCATGAGCCTCCCGCGATCAACAGACGGTCAAGATTGACAAAAAATCGAAAAATGTCAATATGACAAGGAGGGCAACATCACGGGACCTGGACTATGAACGATGAAGCACGCCTGAAAACCTGGAATATTTATCAGTCCGCGTGGGGCCCGATTGATGAGATCGAACGCCGTCGCCTGCTCGAGCAGAGCGTGGCCCTGGATTGCGTGTATGCCGATCCCGTTTCACAGGTCCACGGGCGGGACGCCTTGATGGCCCGCATCGCCCAATCCCAGCTCAAGTTTCCCGGCGCGCATTTCAAGAATGACAGCTTTCTCGTGCATCACGAGCAGGGCCTGTTTCGCTGGACGATGTACAACGGCCTCGGCCAGGTGTTCGTGAAGGGCGAAAGCTTTGGTCGCTTTGACGACGACGGCCGCCTGGTTCAGGCGACCGGCTTCTTCGAGGTCCCGCCTGGACAACCCTGATCGTTCGCCTTCGGTAGGCGCAGCAACGAGCCGCAGCCGGCTCGAACGATCGAGATCAAATCCCCCGCGCGAGCAGCGCCTTGAAATCGGCGCGTGCACGCTGCGCCTCGGCGCGGGCGACCTCCGAGGCGTCCCCGAGGCCGAAATAGCCATGGATCAGGCCGGCGCCCTCGTGATGCTTCACCCGCACGCCGGCGGTCTCCAGCGCCCACGCATAGGCTGTGCCTTCGTCGCGCAGCGGATCGAACCAGGCGGTGGTCACGATCGCGGGCGCGAGGCCTGCGAGTGAGGCGGCACGCAGCGGCGAGACCCGCCAGTCGGCGGCGTGACTGGCATCAGCGAGATAATGGCCGGCGAACCATTTCATGACCGCACGCGAGAGGAAGTAGCCTTCGGCATTCTCGGCGCGCGATGGAAAGCGCGCGTTCTCGCGTGCGTCGGCATAGAAGCCCACGACGTCGGTGACGGGATAGACCAGCAGCTGCGCGGTGAGCTTGATGCCGGCATCGCGGCAGGCGATCGCGGTGGCGGCTGCGAGATTGCCGCCGGCGCTGTCACCGGCAACGCCAACACGCTTTGCATCGCCGCCAAATTCCGCGACACGGTTGAACACGTCGCTCGCAGCCGTGAGGGCGTCCTCGAAGGCGCCGGGAAAGCGCGTTTCCGGCGGGCGGCGATAGTCGACGGAGACGACGACCGCGCCGGTCTCGATCGCAAGATTGCGCGCCTGCCGGTCGTGGGTCTCGAGGTCACCCGCGACCCAGCCGCCGCCATGGAAGAACACGACAGTGGGCGCGGGCGCGCTGCCGGTGCGATAAACGCGTGCATTCAGCGGGCCGGCGCCGCCCTTCACCTGGATATCCTGCACGGCATCGACGGGCGGCGGCGGCACGGCGGCGCGCGCGGCAGCCAGTGCGCGCAAGGAATCGCGGGCGCTCTGTGGCGTCATCGTCGCGGGATCGCGCAGCGGCAGCAGCGGAATGATCTGGGCGATGACGGGATCGAGCGGTGCGGCCATGATCGGATCCTCACGGGTGTGGCGTGGCCACAGGGGTTCTTGGTCTTGCTTGCGGGTTAGCATAGATTTCACGCGCCGCATCGGCAACCGGAGACGTGTTGCAGACGTCATGCAGATGAACGAACGGGCAGGGAGGTCCTGAGGTGGAATTCGAAACGCTGGTCCAGTCGCGCCGCAGCGTGCGCGGTTTCAAGCAGCAGCCGGTGCCGCGCGCCGTCGTCGAGGCGATCATCGAGAGCGCCAAGCGCGCACCGTCGTCGATGAACACACAGCCCTGGCATGTTCACGTGCTCACAGGCAGCCCGCTCGAAGAGGTGCGTCGCCGCAACATGGACGAGATGATCGGTGGCGCCACGGTCAAGCGCGACATCATCAGCCATGGCGAGTACCAGGGCGTGCATCGCAGCCGCCAGGTCGACATCGCCAAGAAGCTGTTCGGCGCGATGGGGATTGCGCGCGACGACAAGCCGATGCGGCAGGACTGGGTGCTGCGCGGCTTCCGCCAGTTCGACGCGCCGGTTTCGCTGGTGCTGACCTATGACCGCGTGCTCGATCCCGGCGCCGTCTGCCATTTCGATCTCGGTGCACTCTGCTACGGCATCGTGCTGGCAGCCTGGGACCGCGGGCTCGGCTCTGTCATCAACGGGCAGGGCATCATGCGCTCCGACATCGTGCGCGAAGTCGCAAAGATCCCGGAAGACGAGGTCATCATGACCTGCGTTGCGATGGGCTATCCCGACGACAACTTTGCCGCGAATGCCGTTCGTTCGGAGCGCGAGGGCAATGACGAGTTCGTTCGCTACGTCGGTTTCGCCGACTGACACAGAGAGGCTGGAGGAGATTATTCCCTCACGAAATTTTTCGTGCGGACTCGTTACGGCCTCTTGCAATCTCCACCGTGCAGGAGGAACAATATGCGGACTCAAAGGTTTGTTGCTGGCGCGAGGGAATTGACATGCGGCGGCTGGCTAGCCTGGTTCGATGGTTCTTCGGTCCGCGGATGCGGCGTCCGATCGATGATGATCCCAGCCTTCCTTTTACGGCTGAAGAGTTCAGCAGGCTGGTCCGCAGTGGCCGGCGCGAGGACATGAAGCTGCTCGCCGAAGGACTGGCTTGTCGCTCGATCCCGCACCGCATCAAATACCGGGCGACGCACTAAAGCGCGATGAGATTGGGATTAATCGTCATCGCGCTTTAGGTTATTGTTGTCTGCGCATGATCTTGCCGGAAAAGCGCTGCGCACTTTTCCGGATCATGCACTCGGCGCACCCGTGACGTCGTTGCCCGCCCGCTGGTTTGGCGCGCGCTCAGCGTGAGAGTGCGACCTCCTTGAAGGATGCGACCAGCGCCTTCTCCAGCTTTCCGGTCATCCCGCAGAGAATATTATAGGCCTCGTTGCGCGGCATCGTCGGCTTGTAGGGCCGGTGTTCGATCAGTGCGGCGAAGATGTCCGAGATCGTGAGAATGCGCACGATGTCGTTGATGCTCTCGCTGGCCAGCGCATCCGGATAGCCGCTGCCGTCGAGATATTCGTGGTGATGTCGGACGGCATCGAGAATTTCCGGCGAGATCTTCTCGTGGTCCTTGAGAAAGTCGTAACCCGCCGCCGGGTGCGTCTCGATCATGGCGCGCTCCTTGGCATCGAGCCGGCCGGGCTTGTCCAGGATCGCAAGCGGGATCTGGGCCTTGCCGATGTCATGGAACATGGCGGCCGAATACAGGCGCTCCAGGTCGGTTCGTCGGACGCCGAGGCTCAGTCCGAAGCCGATGGCAACGCCGGTCACGAGCAGGCAATGCTGGTAGGTTCCCTCATGGTGGCGCCGTACCGTGGTCAGCCATTCCGACAGGCCGTGCTCGGTGATGCGGTCGGCAATCTGGCGTCCGGCTGCCTTGGTGCCGTCGACATCAAGGGGCTGGCCAAGTGTGACGGCCGTGAACATCGATGCGATGGCGGTGGCCGCGGTCTCGACGGCGTTGTCGGGCTGGGGCGAACTGCCCCGCGAGTCCGATGCCGGGTCGGCCGGATCAGCCAGCGCCGCCAGCAGCTTGATCTTGTTGAGCGGGCCGGGGAGCACAAGCGTCGCGCCGAGCGCATAGGCTTGCGAGATGCAGACGTGCGAGGAATGCTCGACGAGGAAGATGCGTTTGGTGGCCTTGGCCAGCCTGGCGGACCGCCTCTTGATCGCCACGATGTTGTCGACGTCACGCAGCTCCGCGCGGACGACGATGGCAAACGGCACTTGCGTCAGCTTGGCTTCCGCGTCGAGCCGTTCGCCGGCGACGGCGAATTGCTGTTCGAGCGCCGCGCAGATGCCCGACAATTTGTCGGAGGTGTCCGCCAGCACATGCACGAAGGGGCGCGCCGATTGCGCCGCCCGGATGCCGCCATCGCCTTTGACGGAACTGGTGATGGTTCGCGCGTTCTGCACGGGTGACCTGGAGTTGACTGGAGTTAGATGAACTTGATGTTGTCTTGTGTCGGTTTGCCTATTTGGCCGGCGCAGCGTCCGCTTTCGCGCTCGCCGGTTTCCTGCTGTCCCTGTTAATGAAGTGCACGCCGGCCATGGTGCCGTCGATCCAGACCAGCTCGCAGCGCCGGTAGGCGAGACCGGTCGAGGACAGCAGCATGAAGAATTCCTTGGCTTGCAGCACGTCGAGGGTGCCTTCGACCTCGATCTTGGCGCCGGTCTGCGACACGTCGAGCAGCACGCAACTGCGCCGCCAGGTGCCGTCCGAGCCCATCAGGTTCACGGCCTGCTTGTGGTCCATTTTCACGCGAGATGCTTTGCGACCGTCGAATTTCATCGGCTAACCCCCATTTTCGCGCCGCGATTTCCCGGATCGCTTGTATTGGCGCTTGCTGCGATTTCCCCCCAGCGCACCGTCCATTGGCTGGTCGACAACAGAAGTGTTTCGAAAATCAGCTGCGCGCGCTCGCGCTGCGCGAAAGAGAGCCGGGCGCCGCTGCGATTGCTCAGGATCGCAAGCGTGGTCGCCCAGTTCAGGCGCGACGCCCGGCAGGCCATCACCAGGCCCTCGCAATCATCGTCGCTCATGACATGCTCGACGATCTCGATCGGCGCGCCTGACAGGACTGATATTGCCGTGAACAGATTGGCGGTCTCGCCACGGATCGCGAAGCGGTTCACGGTGGAATCGTTGAGCTTGCCGACGCGGTTGAGCGCAACGATCTCGGGCCGTGCGTTCGCGTAGTCGGCCGAGGAGGGCGGCTTTGGCGGAACCGGCGCCGCTGCTTGCGCGGGAGGAACGGCGGAGGCATTCGGCTTGGCGGGCGCTGTCTTGATGGGCTTTGCGGAGAGCAGCTTCCGCACGATCAGGTCTGGTGTGCCGGGCCGCAGCACCAGCGCCTTCGCAATCTCGCCGTCCTGGTCGGCTCCGGCGAGGGCGGCGTAAGCTGCCTCGGAGAATTTTGTTCCGGGGTTCTTGATCAGCGCCAGACAGATCTGCTCGCCGCGCTTGATCAGTGCCTCGGTCACATCAGGCTCGATGCAGTCGCGCGCCGCGATCGCGCGTTGATGCCGCTCGCCGCACGAAGCCGCGATCGCCGCGAGATCGGCCGTGGAGAGTGCCTGCGATTTGAGCAGCACGGGACACGCCACGTCCGCGTTGTCGTGGGAGGCAAGGCGGCGCAACGTCTCCGGGGGAGCCACCTTGAGCTCGGCAATGGTGGTGCTGAGTTGGATCAGCGCACTGGTTTCGACCCGTTCCGTCAGTCGCAGCAGAACGCCATCGACCACGCCGGAGAGCAGTTCCTGCGATCGGTCGCGGCTGCCAGTGAGCAACTGCACAATGCCTGAAAGAATGCGAGCGCAACGGTCCAGCGGACAGCTTGCGACCGCTTCCTCCAATTCACCCAGAATATCAGCAGGCGAATTTGCCATCATGGCAGGGGCCTGTACTCAAATAAATTTCGACTAACCAACAACCTTCATTCCGCCCCACAGACGTTAATTTGAAATTGAGACCTCGCCCGGCCGGGGTATCAGCGCACCGGCTGCTTCACTGGAAACGTTATCGAAATTTGGCAGGGGCGAACGCTCCGCTTGTCCTTTGCATTGGACACTCGCCAACTGAGCGAGATGGGCTCAGATTGAGTCTTTCGCTCCAAGGGGGAGCTCACAGGAGGAATTCAGATCGGCGTATTGCCGGACATGCGTCGTTTTCTGGCGCGCTTTTTCATTTGCCATGAACAACAGTGATGCTGCGCCAGCACTGGCGCCAAAGATATTTCGCTTCTCCGACGTTGACGAGTTTCGCAGTTCGATCCGCGGCTTGAATTTAGAGTTCACGCCGTTGGTGCGAAGGATTGCGGCCGAGCAGATCATTCTGCAATTGCCGGGCTGCGACGTGAATATGACGCGGACATTTCCGCGTGTCGTGGACGCGCAGCTCGTTGCCGATTGCACGGCGGTGGGCTTCGCGATGGACGACCTCGAAATCCCGATCCGCTTCAACGGCGCGCAGCGCGACCGCGCCGTCATCGTCATCGGCAGCAGCGGCGCGGCCTACAACACGATCGAGGAAGTGCAGCGGCAAATCGCCTCGGTCGTGTTCCGGCCCGAGGTGAGGGATCGCGGCTGGCCCGCGACGAACTCCAGCTTCAAGATCTTCGAGACCAGTCCCGCGGCGCTGCATAGGCTGCGGAAGGTGGTCGGGGAGGTGCTGGCGGCTGCGTCCGAGCCGATCTCTGCAGCCGAGGTGCCGCTGATGGCGGCGGCGATGAAGGAGTCCCTGCTCGGTGCGGTCGATGCCGCGTTCGCCAATGTCGTGCCCGCGCGCTGGACCCGGCGGCCGAATGACGAGCGCCAGTTCAAGCTGTTCCAGGACATCCGCGCGTTGTTGTCCGACGACCTCTCGCAGCCGATCTACAGCGAGGAGATTGCGCGCAAGCTCGGCCTGTCCGTCCGAACCTTGCACGACGTCGTGCGCCGCTATCGCGGCATGAGCCTGCACCGCTATTTGCGCCTGCGTCGCCTGTGGCTGGTGCGCCAGCGGCTGCTCGCCGGTGCCGACAGCGTCAAGGCCGTCGCGCTCGCGTTCGGCTTCTGGCATCTGTCCGATTTCTCCCGCAGCTATCGCGATCAGTTCGGCGAGACGCCGTCGCAGACGCTGGAATTCGGGCGAAAACGATAGCGCGGCAAATCGGGTTGGGGCCGTCCCGCCGTTTCGTGCTAACCTGCCGGCCATGAGCAATCGCATCCTCGTCCTCTACGGTTCCTACCGGTCCGACCGCATGGGCATCCGCCTTGCGAATTTCGTCATCGATCGCCTGCGCGGCCGCGGCGAGGAGGTCGAGTTCATCGACGCCAAGGCGATCGGCCTGCCGATGCTCGACCGCATGTACAAGGAATATCCCAAAGGCGCGGCGCCCGAGGCGCTGGAGAAGCTCGCCGGCCAGATCCGCGGCGCCGACGGCTTCGTCTTCGTCACCGGCGAATATAATTGGGGCATTCAGCCCGGCCTGAAGAACCTCACCGACCACTTCCTGGAGGAATGGTTCTGGCGGCCGGCCGCAATCGTGAGCTATTCCGCCGGCCGCCTGTCCGGCGCGCGCGCCTCGACCGCGTGGCACGGCACGCTGTCGGAGATGGGCATGGTGGTGATCTCGAGCACCATCGGCGTCGGGCCGATCGCACAGACGCTGTCGGCCGAAAGCGAGCCGATCGGCGAGGGCGGCAAGGCGCTGGAACGGTCGTTCCCCCGCTTCGCCGATGATCTCAATTGGTGGATCGAGGCCGCCAAGGCGCAACGGGCGCGCAAGGCGCCGCCATACTGAACGCGTGCGGCTTACGCCGCCCTGACTTCGCCGAGGAAGCGGTCGAACTGACCGGCGAGATCGCGTGACTGCGTCGAGAGCTGTTCGGCCGCGCCGAGCACCTCCCGTGCGGCCGCACCGGTGTCGTCGGCGGCGCGCTGCACGCCGGTGATGTTGGCGTTGACCTCCTGGGTGCCCCGAGCAGCTTCCTGGACGCTGCGGGAGATCTCCCTGGTCGCCGAACCCTGCTGCTCGATCGCGGCCGCAATCGCGGTGCCGATCTGGTCGATCTCGGCGATGACGTCGGCGACGTTGCGGATCGCGGTGACGGTCTGGTCGCTCGCGGACTGGATCGCCGTGATCTGCTCGGAGATCTCGGTGGTGGCCTTGGCGGTCTGACCGGCCAGCGACTTCACTTCGGAGGCGACGACGGCAAAGCCGCGGCCGGCGTCGCCGGCACGGGCGGCCTCGATGGTGGCGTTGAGCGCCAGCAAATTGGTCTGCTCGGCGATGCTCTGGATCAGCGTGACGACGTCGCCGATCTTCTGCGCGCCGTCGGCGAGCGCGCGGGCGGTGTCACCGGTGCGGCGGGCGTTGTCGACGGCGCGGGCTGCAATCTCGGTCGATTGTGCGACCTGACGGCCGATCTCGGCGATCGATGACGTCAGCTCTTCCGTCGCGCTCGCGACCGTCTGCACGTTGGTCGAGGTCTGCTCGGAGGCGGCGGCCACGACTGCGGCCTGGCTGTTGGTCTGGGCGGCGGTCGAGGTCATCGACTGCGCCGTGGTCTCCATGGTGGAGGAGGCCTGCGACAGGCCGCCGACGAGCTCGGTGATCTTGGCCTCGAAGGCGCGGGTCAGCTCGTCGAGCGCCTGGGCGCGGCGCATCTTGCCGTCGTTCTCGGCCTGCTTCTCGGCGGTGAGCCGGTCGGCCCGGATCATGTTGTCCTTGAACACCTGGACGGCGGCGGCCATCGCCCCGATCTCGTCGGAGCGCGCGGCGCCGGGAATCTCTTCCGCAACCTCGCCGTCGGCGAGCCGCGACATCCGGGTCGTCAGGCTGACGATCGGAGCGCAGACGCGGCGGCGGACCATCACGATGAGGCCGGCGCTGGCGATCAGCACGGCAAGGAGGCCTGCGAGCGCGACCGTGAAGCTGGTGCGCGCGGCGGCGGACGCGCCGGAGAGGATCTGCTCGGCATTGTCGTAGAAGGCGTCGCGAACGCCGATGATGGAGCCGAGGCCCTTCTGCGACGACACGTAGAAGGTCTCGACATCGTGCTCGTATTTGCCGCTGATGGCGCCGTCCTTGACGAGCTTCATCTCGCGTCCGAATTCCTCGACATAGCTCGCATTCATCGTCTCGATCGCCGCGGCGACGTTGGCTGGCGTTGCCGGGTTGCCGCGCAATTCCATCAGCGACATCACGATCTGGTCGTTGCGGCCCTGCATGCGGGCCATGTCGGCCTTCTCGGAATCGTTGGCCACTTTCTTCGCGCCGACAAGGTTCTTGTGCACGCTGGAATTGAGGCCGCCGATGTCGCGCAGCGTCATCGCGATGTTGGCGTAGCTCGACTGCCGGTAGGCATCGCCATTGAGGATCGCCATGCGGCGGACCTGCTCGTTGAGCAGCGCGGTCACGCCGGCGTTGAGCACGGCATTGTCGGCGACGATCTTCCTGGCGGCGTCCTTGCGCGCATCCGCCGGTTCCGCGATCGCCTTGTCGATGGCGTCGCGCAGTGCGGTGAATTTCGAATTGATGCCGTCGATGTTGCTGCCGATGGCGTTGCCGTCGTCGAAGGAGCCGGGCAGCTCCTTGCGCAGCGCGTTCATCTTGTCGCGCGCGCCGTCGGTCTGCTTGCGCAGCTTGTCATGTTCGGTGAGCTGCGACGGGTCGACGGTCGCCGGTCCGTACATGATGTTGGTGGCGAAGCCGCGCTCGGGGTTGAGATAGCGCGGGATGTCGCTGACGGCGCGGACGATCGCGAGCCGGCCCTGTGCCTCGGCTATCCTGTCCATCGTCTGGTATTTCGTGACCGCGACGTAGACGGCGAGGCCGCCGCCGACGGTCGAGAGCGAGACGATGGCGGTGGTCAGCAGCGTACCGATTTTCATGGTTCGTCCGGCAATTGGCTCGAGGAGAGAAAGAAATTCTCCGAAAAGTAGAGCGAGCGTATTAATCGCGGGTTTACGCTGGCAGCCGCTGTTGTCGCAGTCAGATGGCTTTTCGATCGAGGGAAGCGAGGATCTGCAGCGTCGCACCGTCGCGCCCGCCGGCGAAATATCTGGCGAGCGCCTCGTCGAAAACAGCCTCGGCGGACACCGCGCCGAACAGCGTCATCGACGAGCGGAATTTGGCATCGTCGGGCGCGCCGAGGATCGCGTTGATGGTTCGTCCCTCGACGGCAAGCACGAGGCGGGTGCATTCGAGCAGGCGCGGGCCGAGCACGGGGTGGGCGAGGTAGGCCTCGGCCTCGGTGCGCGAGCCGATGGCGTAACGCTGCGACATGGCACTGAAGCCGAGGCCGGCGATCTGCGGGAAGACGAACCACATCCAGTGAGACTGCTTCCGGCCGCGGGCCAGCTCGGCGTGGACCGCGCCAAAAATCGGGTCCTGGGCCTGGACGAACCGGTTGAGGTCAAAAGGATTGGTCATATAATACCCTTTTCGGTGCCTCTCCGGCCGCGATTATGCCTAACTTTTGGCTCCCAATGTGGTAGCTGGTACAGAGTCTCCGGGTGGGGGTGGGTCCCCCGGGGGTCGATTTGGGGATCTGATGGTTTCCGACCGCGCAAGCGCCGAGAGGCTGTTGCCGCGCCGCCGAATTGGGCGAGCCGAGACAATTTTGCTGTCTATGGCTGCCATCGCGCTGGCGCTGGGCGCCGCCGCGTGGGTCGCGGATATCGGCGATTCCACTCCGCTGGTCACTGCCGCGCTGCCGCCGGCCAATACAACTTCGTTCAACGACCGTTTCACCTCGCTGTCGGGCAATCAGTCCGGCCTGCGGACGTTGGAGCGCTCGGCGTTGAACGCGGTGGAGCTCAAGCTTCGCGATGCCAGGGCGATGCTCGCTCAAAAGCTCCAGGGCGACGACTGGCGTTCGACCTTGACCGACGACGACCGGACAGCGGTTGACGAGAGGCGGCCCTCGCAACGGGCCGATGCCGTGCCGGTGCCGCGGTCACGCCCGGTGCAGGCGGATTTGAGCGCTCAGATCGCCTCCAGCCAGGCCTATGCCGACACCACGCCCAGGGTCGACAACCGCAACTTCTTCGAAAAATTCACCGACAAGATCAAGCTCGCCTCGCTGACGCCCGACAGCGGCCTGTTCGGCAAGGCGCCGGATCTGGCCGCGCTCGGCTACGATTCGCGGACGGCGGTCTATGACATCAAGGCGAGGGCGCTCTATCTGCCGAGCGGCGTCGCGATCGAGGCCCATTCGGGCATGGGCGCGCTGATGGACGACCCTGACCATGTCGACCAGCGCATGGTCGGTGCCACGCCGCCTGCGACCTACGACCTCAAGCCGCGCGAAAAACTGTTCCACGGCATTCG
Source organism: Bradyrhizobium sp. AZCC 2230 (assembly GCF_036924495.1). Taxonomy (NCBI): domain Bacteria; kingdom Pseudomonadati; phylum Pseudomonadota; class Alphaproteobacteria; order Hyphomicrobiales; family Nitrobacteraceae; genus Bradyrhizobium; species Bradyrhizobium sp. AZCC 2230. Next base: position 889,544 of record NZ_JAZHRS010000001.1, read on the forward strand.
GGCGCTGCGCATGACGCCGACAGATGGCACCAGCGCGCTCGGCCGGGTCGGCCTGCTGACCCACACCTACATGCTCGGGCCGCGCGGCGATTCCAACGGCTGCGTCTCGATCAAGGACTATGATCGCTTCCTCAAGGCCTACGACAATGGCGAGTTCAACCGCCTGGTCGTCGTGCCGAGCCTGAGCAGCCCGGCAACTGTCGCGCAGCGCGCCAGCACCGATTCCTGATGTTCGGCCTGAAGTTTGCCTGCTGCGGCGGGGCTGCCGTTTTCCCTTCGTTAAGCCGTCGTCGTCCAGAAGCAGCCCATGAGTGATCCAGCAAGCTCCGAGACCCCGCTGCGCACGACGTTCAAGATCAAGCTGAACGGTGACACGCTGGCGATCGCGACCGTCGGCCAGGCCTATCAATTCCTCACCAACTTCAAATCGGTCGAGTGGATGGAATTCCGCTCGCTGCATGACGATGCCGTCCACGCGCTGGAGGGCGCCGCCGACAATGCCATCCTCGTGGTGCAGGCGACGAACGCGGTACGCGCGTTGTTCGTGAGCGCGAAGCTCCTCTGACGGCCGGGCTAGCGCCGACACTCCGTCATTGCGAGCGAAGCGAAGCAATCCAGACTGTCCGCGGAAAGACTCTGGATTGCTTCGCTGCGCTCGCAATGACGAGTTTGGGGCCCGAGCATGCACAGGTTTGCGCACACTGCGCGCGGCGAGACCGCGCGCAGTGCATCTGTCGAAATCAGCCGGCGGCTCAGTGCCTGTCGCCGTCGTCATCGTCGTGGAAGTCGTGGTCGCCGTCTCGGCTGAAGCCGGGATCGACGCACGCAAAGTTCGCCGCATCGCTGGTCAGGCCGCTGCCCTTGTAGGCGGGAATCCTGGGATAGACGCAGAGCGGCCGCGTGCCTCCGGTCGGGAAGTTCTGGGCAATGCGCGGATCGAACACGCCGGCGGTCGGGTAGGGCGAGGTGCTGTTGGTGTTGGCCGCCACGATGCGTTCCGGCGCGATGCCGTTCTCGACCCAGTCCGTGATCGCCTTGAGCTCGTTCGTGGCGAAGCTCGTGGTCGCTGCGCCGCCGCCGCAATGGGCCATGTTGGGCACCATGAACAGCCGTGCGAAATCGGTCGCGTGATTGTCCATGCGCTGGTTCATCTTGCGGTACCAGCGGGCGATCGCGGCGCCCGAGAAGATGCCGTCATTGACGGAGGACGAGATGATCAGCTTGCCGCCGCGCGACCTGAACGGACGCAAATCGGTTGCGACCGCCGCCATGAAGTCCATCGCGCTTTCCGGATAGGCCGCGGTTTTCGTGAAGATCTTCGGCGCGTCGGTATCGAAGTTGAATTTGAACACGAAGGCTTCCTGGCCGGTCGGTCCGTTGACGGGCGTAACGACGGGCGGCGTCTGGAAGATCATCGGGATCGCGCCGGCGCCGAGCGTCAAATTGATCGCGGTGTTGACACCAGGTACCGGCGCGGTGACGACGTTCCAGAATTGCCAGCCTGCGCCCGGCGCCGTCGGCGGCGTCCAGATGCCGGCATCCCAGAACCAGTTCGAATAGAGCCGCTCGCCCTTTGAATTCACCGGTCCGGCGTAGATCTTCTTGAGCACATCGACCTGCGCGTGGGTGAGGCAGGTGCCGCCATGCGGCGTGCTGCCATGCGAGCCGGTGCCGCAAGTATAGCTCGCGAGTGCCGGATAGACCTTCTTCGCCGTGCAGGCGTGATAATTGTCGATGATGCCGTCGACGAGGCCATCGAGCGCGTCGCAGGCGCTCAGGATCGCCGCCGATGCCACCTGAAGGTCCTGCTGCGGGAACGTGTCGGGAATATACGGCTGACCGTTGACGTCCTTGCTGGTTGAAAGCGTGCCGAGCACCTGCTCGTTCCAGGCTTCCGCAAGGCCCGCCTGCGGAAGGTTGAAGCCGGGATTTTGCGAGATCACGCCGTCGAACAGCCAGGGCGATCGTTGCGACGCGACCATCGCGTCGCGGCCGCCGTTCGAGCAGCCCATGATGTAGGAATAGACGGTCTCGAGGCCGTAGAAATAGGAGATGATCTGCTTGGCAGTCGTCGCGGTCTTCTCGATGCCGTTATTGCCGTAGTCACGACGCGCCTGCGCATCGATCGCGAAATGCGCGGAGCCGCCGGCATTGGCGTCGTCGTCCTGATAGCCGCCGACGGCATTGGTCGCACTGTCCTCGTGGCCGCCGTCATCGGCCGCCACCGCCCAGCCCTGGCCGAGCTCGACGCCGGCCGCACCTTGCGGGTCGGCATTGAGGCTGCCGTCGGTGCCGCCGCCGCCCATCATCTCGAAGCGGCCATGCCAGGTGTTGGGCAGGTTGAGCGCAAAGCCGATGCCGTAGGTGAAGTGATCGGGATCCTGCGTTGAGACGCGCTTGTTGATGATGCCGACCACGTTGCAATAGCCCGACTTCTGCGTCGCGCCGAGGATCTGCGTGTTCGGCAGAGTGAGCCCGGTGAGGGCGGTGCAGGACGAGCGCGGGGCCACGCCGCTCGGCGGCAGCCCGTGTGCGACGGCTTGCGGGCCGAAGGACGCCCATGTGGCGACGATCGTCGAGGCGAGGAAAAGTCGTTTCATGTCATGCCCTCCCGTTTTCAACGTTGATGATTGAACGAAAGCACCCGACGTGTCGCGAACTGGCGAGGCGTCGCGTGGTCAGAGACGTTTTCTGAATCGCTGTCGGGAGACAGGCGCGTGCGCCGGCCATGAGCCACGACGCAGTTTCGTTTGCGCGCAAAACCATTCCGCCGCGATGCGCCGTGGCATGCGGATCGGTGCCCACCCCTGATGACGGCACGGACGTTCGCTCCCCTTGAACCTGCTCGTGGCACGGCAGGCTTTCACGATCCTTAAGGGAGCCATGTTGCCGTGTCAACATGACGCATTGCGCGATATTGCTGTGCAACCTGTCGTAGAAGCTGTACTCGCGGGCGCGATGGTCCACTCGGCTTCTCGATCCGAGCGCGTTGCGTTAGACTCGCTGTCCGAATCCCCAAGATGCAGCCGGATGCGCTTGCACCGGCTTTGCGAAAGATGCGCGCCGATGCAGCCAACCAAGGCACGGGTCAGGAAGCGGATCGCGCGACCGCAGCGGGCGGCGCGCGTGACAAAGCCGACGCGACCGGCGCCGCGCATCGTGCCGGGCGCGAAGACGGCCAAGGTGAAACCGCTGGCGCTCGGGGACCTCTCGCAACTGCTGGGCTACAGCATTCGCCGGGCGCAGCTCTGGATCTTCAAGGAATTCAGCCGGCAGCTGGCGGCCTTCGAGATCAGTCCCGCCCAATTTTCCGTGCTCTGCGTGATCGATGCCAATCCCGGCGTCAACCAGCTCGCGGTCGCGCAGCTGCTGTCGATCGAGCGGGCCGGGCTCGGCAGGCTGGTGGATCATCTGGAGGGCCGTGGCTGGGTGCGGCGAACCGCGTCGGCGATCAACCGCCGTTATTACGTGCTCTATTTGACCGAGGCCGGCACGGCGCTGCTGGGCCGGCTGAGGCCGGCGGCGGCCGAAAGCGACAAGGCGCTCGCGGCCAAGATCGGACCGCGCGCCTACAAGGAGTTACAGCGGGCGCTGTCGATCTTTGTCGGGGACGCCTGAGCGATCCGCTGCGGCCTGATTTGGCAGGCCGCCCCTTCTTTATCGTGGCTTGAACTGCATGGCAGGAACGGGCAAACGGTCCGCCAAGACAGTGGCTTGCGCCACCCATTTCAAGCCTGACTCAGAGGGAGAGACCCCATCATGAAACGCCGTACATTCCTCAAGGGCGGCGCGGTCGCCGGCGCGACCACGCTGGTTGCCGCACCTGCGATCGCGCAGAGCGCACCGGAGATCAAATGGCGCCTGACCTCGAGCTTCCCGAAGTCGCTCGACACCATCTACGGCACGGCGCAGACCTTTGCGAAGTACGTCGCTGAGGCCACCGACAACAAATTCCAGATCCAGACCTTTGCCGCCGGCGAGCTCGTCCCCGGCCTGCAGGCGCTCGATGCGGTCAGCGTCAACACCGTCGAGATGGCGCAGACACCGCTCTATTTCTACATCGGCAAGGAGCCAGCGCTGGCCTATGCCACCGGCGCGCCGTTCGGCATGAACCATCGCCACCAGGAATCCTGGTGGTACTTTGGCGGCGGCGCCGACCTCACCAACGAGGCGCTCAAGCCCTTCAAGACCCACGCCATCCTCTGCGGCAATTCCGGCACCCAGATGGGCGGCTGGTTTCGCAAGGAGATCAGGAACGTCGACGATCTCAAGGGCCTGAAATTCCGCATCGCCGGCATGGGCGGCCACGTGCTGGCGCGGCTCGGCGTGGTGCCGCAGCAGCTTGCGGGCGGCGACATCTATGCGGCGCTGGAGAAGGGCTCGCTCGACGCGGTCGAATTCGTCGGTCCCTATGACGACGAGAAGCTCGGCTTCCAGAAGGTCGCAAAATACTACTATTTCCCCGGCTGGTGGGAAGGCGGCGCCATGCTGCACATGATCGTCAATGACGAGAAATGGGCGAGCTTGCCGAAGCAGTACCAAGCGATCGTCAACCAGGCCGCGTCCGCTGCCGGCGCCTGGATGCTGGAGAAATACGACAGCGTGAATCCGGCGGCGCTGAAGCGGCTTATCGCGAACGGCGCGGAGCTGAAGGCGTTTCCGCAGCCGGTGATGGAAGCCTGCTACAACGCGACCCAGGAGCATCTGAACGAGCTCGCCGCCAAGAGCGACCTGTTCAAGCGCACCAAGGACAGCCACGACGCGTATCAGAAGGAGCTGTTGTTCTACACGCAGATCGCGGAGAATTTTTACGACAACTATCTGCTCAGCAAGCGCAACAAGACTTGATCGCGAGGAGAGCGCGGCGCTGTTATTACGTCGCGCTCTCGTAGGATGGGCAAAGGCGCACTTGCGCCGTGCCCACGTTCTTTGCGTCACGTGCAATGGTGGGCACGCTTCGCTTTGCCCACCCTACGGCACCTATCGTGCGGTGAATTACGCCGCGCCCAACCCCAGTTTCTCATAAATCCGCCGCGCATAGGCGCCGAACGCGTCCGTGGTCTTGAGCGGCAGGTCGCGCGGGAAGGGCAGGTCGATCGGGAAGTAGTCGGCCATCTTCGCAGGGCCCGCGGTCAGCACGGCGCAGTGCGAGGACAGGAACACGGCTTCCTGGATCGAGTGCGTGACGAAGATGATGGTCTTGCCGCTCTCGCGCCAGATCCGCAGCATCTCCAGATTCATCTGCTCGCGGGTCAGCGCGTCCAGCGCGCCGAACGGCTCGTCCATCAGGATCAGTTTTGGATCGTGGATGAAGGCGCGCGCGATCGCGGTGCGCTGCTGCATGCCGCCGGACAGCTCGCGCGGATATTTCTGCTCGTAGCCGGTAAGGCCAACGAGGTTGAGCAGGTCGCGCGCCCGCTCGCGCGCGGCCTTGATCGGCAGGCCGACGATCTCGGCCGGCAGCAGCACGTTGTCCAGGATGGTGCGCCATTTCAGCAGCAGCGCCTGCTGGAACACCATCCCGATGTCACGGGTCGGATCGAACGGGCTGTCGGCATTGCCGATCGTCACCGTGCCGCCGTCGGCGCCGTGCAGGCCGGCGAGAATCTTCATCACCGTGGTCTTGCCGCAGCCGGACGGGCCGACCAGCGACACCAGCTCACCTTCCTGCACGTCCATGGTGACGTCGGACACCGCCAGGAATTCGGCGCCGCCGCTCCGATAGACTTTCCGGACGCCTTGCAGGCTGATGAAGGGGTTTGAGCTCATGCCAGCCATTTGCTCAAATTGGCCGCGACAAAGGTGTCGTCGCTGAGGTCGGCATGCTCGCGAACCACGCGGTCGATCTCGTCCTTCTGGCCCGGGCTGAGGCCCTCGTTCGGATCGAGGCACCATAAGCCCTGCATCAGGCCCTGGCGCCGCAGCACCTCGTGGCAGCCGGCGATGCAGCCGTGAAAATTGTTGGCGACGTCGAAGAAGGCGCTGTTGCAATCGGTGACGCGGGCATCGAGCGCGAGCAGATCGGCCGGCACGCTATCCTTGTGCCGCGCCGCCTTGCAGCGCTCGAACTGCCTGATGGCGCTCGCGGTCCACACCGACCAGTGGCCGAGCAGGCCGCCCTTGAAATAGGTGCGCGTGGTGACGCCCTTGTCGCGCAAATCGAACGGCAGCATGAGATCAAGCAGGATGTGATCGTCATTGCCGGTATAGAGCGCGACGCGGTCGAACGCGCCGGCGGCCGCGACGCCGCGCAGCACGTCGAGCGTGCGATAGCGGTTGAACGGCGCGATCTTGATCGCGATGACATTGTCGATCGAGGCAAAGCGCTGCCAGAACCGGCTCGACAGGATGACGCCGCCGACCGCGGGCTGAAGGTAGAACCCGACCAGCGGAATCTCGGCGGCGACAGCGGTGCAGTGCGCGATGATCTCGTCCTCGGAGGCGCTCTTCATCGCGGCGAGGCTGAGGAGGCCTGCGTGATAGCCGATGTCGCGCGCGGTGCGGGCTTCAGTGATGGCCTGCTGGGTCGGGCCGGCAAGCCCCGCCACCATCGCCAGCGGACGCTTGGTCCAGTTCGCCGCGGTCTCGGCGGCAAGCTCGAGCACGGGGCGATAGAGGCCGACATCGCGGATCGCGAATTGCGTGGTGTGCACGCCGACGGCAAGGCCGCCGGAGCCTGCGTCGATGTAATAGCGTGTCAGCGCGCGCTGATGTTTCTTGTCGAGCTGGCGCTCGGCGGTGAGCGCCAGCGGGTGTGCCGGCAGCACGGTGCCCTCGGCAATCAGCTTGCGGATGTCGCGGTTGATCTGGCTGTGGTGCATGATGTCCTATCCGAATTCGGGGCCGGCGACGGCGAATGGCATTTCCTCAGCCACGGCGGTGGCGGGGCCGAGCCGCATGCGCTGGAACGGCCGCTCGATGGTCCAGCCAGATGCGGTCAATCCCTCGAGGAACGCGGCCTGCGGGGCGACGGCATCGATCAGCAGCGGTCCGGTCTCGGAGCGTACGATCGCATGGACCAGGGCCAGCGCCGCCGCGGCATTGTCGGCGAATAACGGGCCGATGTGGCGGGCGGTCCGGCCGTCGCGAACCAGTGCGATGGCTCCGTTCGCGGAGACGATCCGCGAGCCGGAGCGCTGTGCGAAGGCGGACAGCAGGGCGGTGCGATCGAGCCCGGTGGCCCGCCGGTCGCGCGCGCGCAGCGCGTCGATGCTCGCGGATGACGTTGGTGGCGCTTCGGCCCGCGCAGGCTTCACCAGCTTCAACCGCCGCAATTGCAGTGTCGGCGTGAAGCCGAGCGGCCCGTAGACCGCGACTCCGTCCGGCGTCGCGTCGAGCCAGCTGGTCAGGCCGTTTTTGCGCGCGGTTTCCAGGCAGGCATCGACGAGGCGCGTGGCGAGGCCGCGCCGGCGGTGGCTGGCCGTCACCAGCACCATGCTGATCCAGGCGTTGTTGCCGGAGTAGGGCAGCAGCGCGGCCGTGGCGACCAGCAGCACGCCGGTGCGGATGCCGAACACGACGCCGTCGCGCAGGAAGACGCGCCAGTCCTCCTCGGTCTGGTTCCAGTGCGCCTCCGTCGAGAGCACGAGCCCGGCCATAGCATCATCCAGGCCAAGCTTGATGACGGCAGGCCCGTCAATAGCGGCCATCGCGCACCTCGTATTTCGTGGGCTTGCCGAGGCTCGGCATGGCGCGGGACACCCAATCGGCGGTCCAGGCGATCAGCTGATCGGTATCGACGACGGGCAGGCCGAACAGCGCGACCGCCTTCGACGTGTCGGTCAGCCACGCCGTCGGCTCTTCCTGGCCTGTCAGCACCGGCGCGCGGCCGAAGCGGGCGCCGAATTTCTGCGCGAGATCGCGCACCGCCAAAACCTCGTGGCCGCTGACGTTGATCGGCGAGGTCGGCGCCGTGCAATGCGCCAGGCACCGCAGCGCCTGCGCGGACGCATCGCCCTGCCAGATGAAATTGACGTGGCCAAGGCTGACGTCGATCGGCGTACCCGTCAGCACTTTCGTCGCGATGTCGTGCAGCACGCCGTAGCGCATGTCGATCGCGTAATTGAGCCGGAACAGGCGGCCCGGCGTTGAAAATCTGTGCGAAAAATACTCGAACATGCGCTCGCGGCCGACGCAGGACTGGGCGTATTCGCCCGGCGGGTTCGGCGCCATGTCCTCGGTCGAGCCCTTGCCGTCGATGGGCACGAAGGGATAGACGCAGCCGGTGGAGAACGCCACGATGCGTGACGACGGGAAGGCCTGCGCGACCAGCGCCGGCACATGCGCGTTCATCGCCCAGGTCAGCGACAGATCACCCTCTGCGCCGAATTTGCGGCCGGCCATGAAGACGATGTTCGGCGCCTTCGGCAGCGCCTTGATCGCGGTTTCATCCAGCAGGTCGCAATTGATGGTCTCGACGCCGCGCGCCGGCAGCCAGTCCTTGACGCTGGCGTCGCTGAAGCGGGCGACGCCGATGACGCGGCGATCGGGGGCAGCGGCTTTGGCAAGCCCCGCCAGCGTCGGTCCCATCTTGCCGGCGACGCCGAGGATCATGATGTCGCCCTCGACCCTGGCGAGATCGTCGATCAGCGCCTGTGTCGGACGGCAGAGGAGATCGTCGAGGGCTGCGATATCGGGGATCGTCCTCGGCAGCGTCTGGCGGGTGAGAAGCATGGGGTGGTCCTTCAGCTAAGTCTGCCGTTTCAGGTTTGTCTTGCATCGCCCACGACGAACATGCGTTCGAGGACGAGCACCAGTCCGTAGAGGGCGACGCCGAGCAAGGTCAGCAGCACGACGGCCATCACCATCGCGGGCGTGTCGAGCGAGGACTGCACCTGGATCATGAGGTAGCCGAGCCCGCGCTCGGAGGCGATGAACTCACCGACGATGGCGCCGGCGACCGCGAGGATGGCGCCGACCTTCATGCCGGAGAACACGTAAGGCAGCGATCCCGGCAGCTGGATCTTGCGGAACAGCGTCCAGCGCGAGCCGCGCAGCGATTTGACGAGATCGAGCAGATCGGGCTCGACCTCGCGCAGGCCCCGCGCTGTCGTGAGGAGGATTGGGAAGAAGCAGATGCTGAAGGCGATCAGGATGTTCGGCAGGATGCCGTAGGAGAACCAGACGATGAAGAGCGGGCCGAGCGCGACCTTCGGAATCATGTTCAGCGTCACGAACAGCGGCAGCAGCACGAGACTGAGCAGCGGCGCCCAGCTGAAGATCATTGCAAGTGCAACCCCGACGAAGGCGCCGAGCGCGAAGCCGCCGAGGATCTCGACGGCCGTCACCAGCGTGTTGGCGCCCCAGGCATAGCTCGCGGTTCCCAGCGTCTGCACGGTCGCAAGCGGCGAGGGGAGGATGAATTTCGGCACATGAAAGGCATCGACCGCGACCTGCCAGAGCACGAGCACGGCCAGATGCACGATCAGGACGATCGCAACGCTGCGCGCCGGACTGGCTCCGTCACCTGCCATCGTCTGCTCCCTGTTGCCCGGCCTCACTGCCGCAACGCTGAGCCTAACCGGCCTTGGCGCTAGTTTCAACCAGTTGGTTGATTACGGCCGGAGCGACTGCAGCACCAGATCGGCGACATGCCGGCGGCGGGCGCGCCGGGCGGTGCGGCTCGACAGATCCTTGCCGAAGATCGCCGACAGCGTCGGCGTGTTGGAGAAGAAGAAATAGCTCAAGCCCGCGATGGAGATGTAGAGCTGGACGGGGTCGATCCCCTTGCGGAACATCCCGGCGCGCACGCCTTCGTGCAGGATGTGGGAGACGCTCTTCACCAGCGGCGAATGCATCGCCTCCAGCCGCGTCGAGCCACGGACATGGCGGGCGCCGCCGCGGTTCTCGTCGTTCAAAAGCACGATGAAATCGGGGTTTTCCGCCAGATGATCGAACGAGGCCTCGATCAGGCGGCGGATCGCCTTGTCCGGCGGCAGGCCCTCGAGATTGAGCTTGCGCTCCTGCTCACGGATGTCCTCATAGACCCATTCGAGCACGGCGAGGTAGAGCGCGTCCTTGTCGCCGAAGTAGTGGTAGACCAGCTGCTTGTTGACGCCCGCGCGCTCCGCGATCTCGTCGACGCGGGCGCCCGCAAAACCGTGCCGGGCGAACTCCAGGCGCGCCGCGGTGAGCAGTTTCTTGCGGGTGGCGACGGGGTCGCGCCGCTGCGGCACGGTGTCGCCTGAACGTTTTGCGGGCATTTCCAACCAAACAGTTGACAAGTGGAGGACGGACTTGTTGCATTGGTAGCCTCACGCGGGGAGAGCGACAAGCCGGGTCGCGGCAATGGGGAGACAGACGATGAAACGTTTGCAGGCGGCTTTTGTGGCTCTGGCGCTTGGTCTGCCCGCAGTGCCGGCGAGCGCGGGCGAGGCGGTCAATCTGATCCTGAACTGGACGCCGACGGCCGACCATTCGCCGTTCTATTACGCCAAGGCACAGGGCTGGTACGAGAAAGCCGGCATCGACCTGACCATCGAGGTCGGCAAGGGCTCCGGCGTCTCCGCCGCCAAGGTCGGCTCCGGCGGCTCGCCGTTCGGCATCGCCGATCTCGCCACCATGCTGGTCGCCAAGAGCAAGGGCGCCGACGATGTCGCGCTGATGAGCATCTACGCCAACACCGGGCAGACGTTCTACTGGCTGAAGAGCTACGGCGTGAACGGCGTCAAGGATTTTGCCGGCCACAAGATCGGCAATCCGCCCGGTGACGCCTCGCGCGTGATGTGGCCGGCCTTTGCCAAGGCCGCCGGCCTCGCGCCCGACTCCGTCAGCTTCGTCAATATCGGGCCGACCGCGAAGATCGCCGCGCTGAAGAGCCACACGGTGGACATCATCAGCGACTTCTACAACGAGCACGATCTGAAGGTGATCGAGTTCGGCCAGGACCTCGGCTACGTCAACTGGAAGGACATCGGCCTCAACCCCTACGGCAATTCGCTGATCGTCAACGGCGCCTATCTCCAGAAGAATCCGAAGCTGGTCGAGGAGTTCGTGCGCATCTCGCAGAAGGCCTTTGCGGCCTGCGTCGCCGACGTCACGCCGTGCCTGAAGGCGCTGCTCGACCAGGTCTCCGGTCTCGACAAGGAGAACCAGGAGCGCCAGTGGGAGCGCATCAAATACCTGATGACGGACGAGTTCACGACCACCAAGGGTCTCGGCTGGATCGACGGCGAACGGATGAAGAAGGACTACGAGCTGGTCCAAACCTATCTGGGCATGGAGAAGCCGTTCGACGTGACGAGCGCGTTTTCGACGAAGATGCTCGATCCCGCGATCAAGATGGATGCGAGCAAGGTGAGGAAGTAGGGGGCGTTACCTCATCCGGGGGGCGGAAGCGCTCGCCTCACACACCGGTGTCATGCCCCGCGAAGGCGGGGCATCCAGTACGCCGCGCCCCATCGACTAACCCACTGCTGTCTCGGAGTACTGGATCGCCCGCCTTCGCGGGCGATGACAGCTATATGCTGGGCAAGAGCGCTCGGTCGCCTAACGCCGCACGCCCGCCACCGCCCACGTAACCCCACGGAGAAATTAACCAGCCATTAACCATATCGGCGGCATCGTTAACCATTCAATAACAGGGAACGAGTCGGCCGCTATGGAGGCTGTAGCAAAAGTCCAACGCCAAATGGTGCGCCTGCGCGGGCGCTCCTATGTGGCCTTCGTGTTCGTGCCGACGGTTCCGATCCAGGACTGGCTTGCGGAGATCGACACCACCATCGCGCGCTCGCCGGGCTTCTTCGCCGGCCGGCCCGTGGTGATCGACCTGTCCTCGGTCGATCTCAGCCAGGCCGGCATCGGGCATCTGCTTACCAGCCTGCGGGACCGCAACATCCGCGTGCTCGGCATCGAGGGCGTGGAGGAGGCGCGGCTGACGCCGTCGATGCCGCCGCTGCTTTCGGGCGGGCGCAGCTGCGTGATCGAGCCGAGCGCGCCCAAAAAAACTGAGACCAAGCCCGAGGCAAAGGTCGAGACCAAGCCGACCTCGCTGCTGCTCGATAGCCCCGTGCGCTCCGGCCAGACCGTGATCTTCCCCGAAGGCGACGTCACCATTCTGGGCTCGGTCGGCTCCGGCGCCGAGGTCGTCGCCGGCGGTTCCATCCATGTCTACGGCGCGCTCCGTGGCCGCGCCATGGCGGGCGTGAACGGTCACACGAGCGCGCGCATCTATTGCCAGAAGATCGAGGCCGAACTGCTTGCTATTGATGGGTTTTATCAGACTGCGGACGATATCGACGCCGCCTTGCGCGGCAAGCCGGCGCAGGCCTGGCTGCAGGGGAATACCATGCGAATTACAGCACTGAACTGACCAGCAAAGGAGACATTTCAGATGAGTAAGGTACTGGTCGTGACATCAGGCAAGGGCGGGGTCGGCAAGACCACGACGACCGCCGCGCTGGGCGCCGCACTGGCGCAACGCGGCGACAAGGTCGTCGTCGTCGATTTCGACGTCGGCTTGCGCAACCTCGACCTCGTGATGGGCGCCGAGCGCCGTGTGGTGTTCGACCTCATCAACGTGGTGCAGGGTGTGGCGAAACTCCCGCAGGCGCTGATCAAAGACAAGCGGCTTGAGAACCTCTGGCTGCTGCCGGCATCCCAAACCCGCGACAAGGACGCGCTGACCGAGGAGGGCGTCGGCAAGGTCATCGACGACCTGCGCAGCCGCTTCGACTGGGTGATCTGCGACAGCCCGGCCGGCATCGAGCGCGGCGCCTCGATGGCGATGCGCTTTGCAGACGAAGCCGTGATCGTCACCAATCCGGAAGTCTCCTCGGTGCGCGATTCCGACCGCATCATCGGCATGCTCGATTCCAAGACCGTGCGGGCCGAGAAGGGCGAGCGCGTCGAGAAGCACATTCTCATCACTCGTTACGATCCCTCGCGTGCCGCGCGCGGCGAGATGCTGACCATCGACGACATCCTGGAAATCCTCGCGACGCCTCTGCTCGGCATCATCCCGGAGAGCCAGGACGTGCTGAAAGCCTCCAATGTCGGTACGCCGGTGACGCTGTCGAATGCGGAAGGCGCGCCTGCGCGGGCCTATATCGACGCGGCGCGGCGGCTCTGCGGCGACACCGTGCCGATGCAGGTGCCGACCGAGCGCAAGGGATTCATGGATCGTCTGCTGCGACGGAGGGCTGCATGAGCATGGGTCTGCTCCGGCTTCTCCGCGGCAACAAGGCGTCCGCACCCGTCGCTCGCGAACGGTTGCAGATCCTGCTTGCCCATGAACGCGGACTGCGCGGCCAGCCCGATCTGCTCGGCGTGCTGCGTGAGGAAATTCTCGCCGTCGTGTCCAGGCACGTCACGCTGGACCCAACCAAAGTCATCGTGCGGCTCGAGCGCGGCGACGAGGTCTCGACCCTCGAGGTCGATATCGAGGTTCCCAACGATTTCGAACGCAAGCGTGTGGCGGTCGCGTAGGGGACGCGACTGACAACGGCCCGTTTTGGGGTGGGTGAGAAGGCGGTCCGCTGGGCATAGCGGGCCGCCTTCGTCGTTTGGGTGTGCAAGCGGAACGAGACGCGCTACTCGATCGTTGTAGAAAACCCGCGGAGCGCCGAGCCGGGCGCCGCGGTTTCCTCAGAACCGGAGAGCGCCAATGATGTCCGAGGTCCAGGTTCATACCGTCGCCCGGCAGATGCTGGAAAAGCATGGTTTCGCTGCAATTGCGAAGGCTGCCGAACAGGCCCAGGCCTGCGAGGGCCGCGGCGAGGCGGATGAGGCGAAGGAATGGCGCCACATTGAGGATGCCATGAAGATCATCCGCGGTCCGCATCAGAGCTGATAGGCCAGTCTGCCAGCGCCTCGACGCCTAGGTAAGCGCCTGCATGCGGCCGCGAGCCGGCGGGGTCCTGCTCGGTCGGGCCTAGCGCTCGCCCTGCTCGGCGCCTTGCGTCATCGGCTTGTGCTGCGTCTGCGGCTGTGCCCGCTCGCCGGTTTCCTTGCAGGGGAGCTGCTCCCAGGATCCGTCCGCCGCCTCCTGATAGGCGCTGCAGGATGATGAGGCCGCCTTGTCCTCGCCCTTCTGGGCATCGGAATTCTTCGCCAGCGCGGGTGCTGCCAGCACGGCGCTGGCCGCGAGCACGCCGGTGAAGACGAGATGAGTGATCCGCATGGGGTTCTCCGGTATGAAGACGCCCCGCATGCTGGCCAGGAATGTGACGATTATGGGCCGCGACGGCGGTTCCGTCGCGGTGTGCTTAACGGTGGGAAGTGCCTAGCCGCCCTTGCTGCGGATCAGGCCGGCCAGGTTGGTCTTCTGCTTCTCGCACCAATTGCTCATGCCGAGCCGGCGCTGGTCGAGATCGGTCGCTTGCGTCGCCACCGCGACCTCGGCCATGACGTCGTCGGACTGCTTCTCGCCCATCTTGCCGCCGGTATGCATGAAGGCGATCGCCTTGCGCACCTGCTCGGTGGTGCCGTCGGGCAGCTGCATCTGCTGTGCCTTCTGCACCAGATCCTGGTAGACGACGTCCGTACCCGGACACTGGACCTTGGCGGCGAAGGCTTGCAGGACCAGCGTCACGTAGGTTGAGCGCGGATGGTCGTCAGCCGCCTGGGCTGGAGCGGCGAGCAGCAACAGGCCTGCCATCAGGAAAGGGGTGCGCATCCTTAGTATCCTCCTCGTTTTTTTGGGAGGCTAGCGTCCGGCGGGCCGCTCCGCAATGGTCGGCGGGGCCGGATCCGCTCGGACGACTCGGCGAGGCCAACGACCTCGCGCCGATGGCACTGACCGTGCTCTCGAACAAGCTGTCAGGCTACGTCACCGGCGCGGCCTTCGTCGTCGACGGCGGATTGTCGCTGACGAACTGGTTCGAAGCGCCGGTGCTTGACGATTAGTCAGCGACGCCAGGCCGGCACGGGATCGAGCGGCGTGCGATAGACTTCGTTGTGATCGCGATCAGTGACGCGCACCGCGCAACCTTTTCGCTGCAGCTCAGGCTTCACCTGCGACAGCTCGGTGGCGAGCTGAACGGCGCGATCGGAGGCGACCTCGATGTCTTCGAGAATGATTCCGCCCTGGTTCTTGAACTCTTCACCAACCACGAGATCGAAGGAATAGTACGGCATCCGAGTTCCCCGGTGTGACGACCCAAATTTCCAAAAGAAGCCTTCAACGGAAGTCTTCAAAACATGAGGCATCGTACCACTGAGTCGATATTTAGCCGATGAACGGATCGCGGAATCTCTGTGCTTATGGCGCAGAAATGATGTGCAGCATTCGAGCGCATTAAGATTTTATTAAATATATCCGCCTGATCATAAGGCATGGAATTGCAGCAGAACCGGGCTCCGGGAACCGGCAGCTGCAAGAGAAGGCCGGCGGCATAGATCCCGACGGCCTTTTCTCTTTGCGCAAATTGGCGCGTTACCGTAGTTGCCCGGACTCACATCATCACATCGAGTCGGACAGCCTGCACCGTCGTCTGATGCAGACCTAGTGCACCGGCATCGGTGGACGCACGACAGGTCCGTCATCATCGGCCACAGTTTGCGTCGTCGCGACCGGTGGTGCCACCGGCGGCGGAACCGCGGCAGCCTGTGACGGCGGCGGCGGGGGTGCGATCGGTGGCGGCGAATAAGCCGGCGCGTAGGTGTGCGACACGACCGGCTTCGGTTTGCGAACCGGCGGCGGCATCGGCGCCGGAGGACGCGGCTGCAGCGCAGACACGCGCGCACGCGGATCGACCGGCGGTTTTGTCTCGGCGACCGGCTTTGGCGCTGATGGCTTCGCCATGTCGCGGACCATCTGCTCCTGACTTGTTTTCAACTCGGCGATGTTGGCCTTGAGCTGCTCGATCTGCTGCGCCATCGCGGCGATGTCGCGCGTCATGGACTCCACTGTTTGCGTGGCGTCGGCTTGTGTCGCGGCGGGCGCGGCAGCGGCGGTGACAATCGGTGCTGCGGGCGTCGCCGCAGTTTGGTCGGTGGCCTGATCCTGTGCGACCGGCGGCGCGGCTTGCGCGGCTGCGACCGGCGCTGTCTGCGATGTCGATGGCAACAGCGACGCCAAGGCCGGTGTCCATTCGGCGAGCATCTGCGTCGCGGTGTCGCCGTGTTTCTCCCAGGCGATGGTGGCAGCGGCGCTACCGCCTGCAAAAAGGAACGTGACGAATGCGCCGCGCAGCCATTTGCCGGCGGCCGATCGCTTCGGCCGGCTGAGACCATCGCTCGCGGTCACGCGCACGGCGGTGCCGACCGAGGCCGTAGCCGGCTGCGGCCCCAGGACGGGGATGACCTTCGGCTCCAGATGAATCTTGGGCTCCGGCGCGAATATCGGCTCCGGACGGGCCGTGAACTCGGGTGCCAGCGTGGGCGCTTCGCTGCTCACGCGCGAAGCCCGCACCACGTCGGGCGTAATCTGGACGGCGTCGTGCGGATCGTTGTTGCTGACCGTGTCTTTCACGATCTCATCGACGATCTGCCGGCTGTTCAACGTCGCGAGCATCGCAGCTCCTCTGAAGGCTGGTCGTCCGCATTGGCGCGAGCCGATCTGTTGCGTGGGCCCATCCCAATCTGTTCAGCTTGGGCCGATGTCGCACGAGTCCAGCCGGGTTTGACCAAAGCAAGGCGAGGCGATGGAGACATCGCGACCGTCTTCCGCCCTTTGTGGTGATGGAACCAGCCGCGCGGAACACGGGCACGTGTTCCGCATTGCCTTGTTTTCAGCACGATTTGGGCAGCATTCTTGCGGTGCTGGGGGCGCTGCTATCCGCTATCGGGGGGGCCGGCGGTGCCAAGATTTTTATTCGCTTTGTTCGTCTTTGCCTTGCTGCCACTCGGCGGCTGCATGCAGACGACTCTCTCGCCATCGACGGATGCGAGCATGACGGCGCGCGACCGGCAGTTGCTGGCGCACACGCCTTACGCCCAGGCGAGCGTGCCTGAGCAATTTCTCCGCCACATCGTCGATTATCCGCGCAAGGAGCAGCCGGGCACGATCCTGGTCGATACCGATGCGCGCTACCTCTACTACGTGCTGCCCGACGGCAAGGCGATCCGCTACGGCGTCGCGGTCGGCGAAGAGGCGATGGCCTTCTCGGGCGTCGCGCGTGTCGGGCGTCTGGCGGAATGGCCGGACTGGGTGCCGACCGCAGAGATCCAGGCGCGACTCGGGCCGTATCCGGCGCGCGTGGCCGGTGGTCCCGCCAATCCACTGGGTGCGCGCGGCATCTATCTCTATGCCGGCAACAAGGACACGCTTTACCGCATTCACGGCACCAACCAGCCGGAATATATCGGGCAGGCGATCTCCTCGGGCTGCATCCGGATGCGCAACGAGGACGTGATCGATCTGTTCGATCGGGTGAAGCTCAACGCGACCGTCGTGGTGCTGCCGCCAGGACAAAGCGCGCAGATCGCGGCGGGGTCCAGTTGGCGCGGGTGAGGCAGCAGATCTGACCTGTTACGTCAGCCGTGTCACTGAAGCTTGAAAGGCGGGACCGCGTCGATCGACGACCAGGCCGCTGCAAAGGTGAACTGCTTCACAGGCGCTAGGCGCCGATTGCGCTATGTCTCAATGGCTCGTTGCCATTGGAGGCATCATGCAAAAATTTCTTGATCAATTGAATGAGGACGACCGACGCGTTGTCCGCAAGTGGCGTTTGGCCACGCTTGGCTTCTACGGATCGATCCTGGCCGGACTGGTCGTGTACACCGTGCTGCACTGGAATCCGGAGGTCAATTACGCATCGGCCGATTCCGCGGCCCACGCGAAGCTCACGGGCACGCCAGTCAGCGACGGACGCGCGCCGTTCCGGCCTTAATCCTCGGGCCGCGCGACGCGCCATTGCAACGTCGTGGCTGTGCCATTGGCTTCGCCCGGCGCCTTGTCGGCCACCGACGTGTAGAGCGGGCGGTAGCGGAAGGCCCACATCTTGCTGCCGTCGCTGCGGGTAATCGGCGTGAAATCGCCGGTCGCCTGGGCATTCGCGGGAGCAGCCAGCGGAATCCAGGCCTCAGCACATTTGCCGTTACAGCTTGACGTCTTGCCACTGGTGTCACGCTCATAGAAGTAGAGCGTCATGCCCTTGAGATCGACGAGCTTGGGGCCCTGATTGGTCAGAACGTAGCGCGCGGGTGCGGGCACCGCCTCGGTCTTCGCCGGAGCAGTGGCTTCGCCGCCGCCGCCATGCCCGTTCGCGAGCGCATGACCGGTGGACAGCGCGATGACTGCGGCGGCAATGACGAACCTGAACATCCGAGACTCCAAACCGGCAAAGTTAATTGCGCGTTAAGCGCAGAATTGGCGCCGACCGTAACAGCGGAAGGTTAGTTCCAGGTTTCGCGGGTCTGCGACAAATACGTACAAAGCTACGGGTATATCTACACCTCGCGCAGAGGGGCACGGCTGAGCTCGTTGCCGGCGGCGATGGCCTTGCGCAAGAGCCGCATCAGATCCTCGCCTTCCCTGGCGCTGAGACCGCGCAGCATGATCGCTTGCGCGGATTCGACCGCGGGCGTGATCTTGCGCAGAACGCGGCGGCCTTGGTCGGTGATCTCGAGCTCGCGGGCGCGGCGGTCGCGAGGACTGGCGCGCCGCTCAGTGAGGCCCTTCTGCACGAGGCGATCGACCACGCCGGTGATGGTGGTCCGGTCATAGGCGATCAATCCTGCGAGCGTGACCTGGTCGAGCCCGGGATTGGCCTTGATGGTCGCAAGGGCTGCGTACTGCACCGGGGTGAGGTCGAAGCCGGCGTCGCCAACCTCGGCCAGAAATACGGCGACCGCGATCTGCTGGAACCGCCGCGCCAGATGGCCGGGCATGTCGTTGTTGTCTTTCACCGAATTCTCCGTGAGGCAGGGACGGTGCACGATTGTTGACAAGTATACTGATGATCAGCATACTGAGCAATATCCAAAAGACGTCAACGGGAGAGGTGCTCATGCAATTCCATCTCAATGGATTCAGGCCTGGCGACCCCGAGATTGCCGATCCCGCCGAGCGCGTTCAGGCCTCGGGCGCCATCGGCGCCGTGCCTGACGAGGTCGATGTCCTCATCGTCGGCTGTGGCCCCGCGGGCCTGACGCTCGCGGCCCAGCTCGCGCAATTTCCTGACATCAGGACCTGCATCGTCGAGCAGAAGCAGGGCCCGCTCACGGTCGGCCAGGCCGACGGCATCGCCTGCCGCACCATGGAGATGTTCCACGCCTACGGTTTCAGCGAGCGCGTGCTGAAGGAGGCCTATTGGGTCAACGAGACGACGTTCTGGAAGCCGGACGAGTGGGCACCCGAAAAAATCGTTCGCGGCGGCCGCGTGCAGGACGTCGAAGACGGGCTGTCGGAATTCCCGCATGTGATCCTCAACCAGGCCCGCATTCATGACGGATTTCTCGACGTCATGCGAAAATCGCCGGCCAAGCTCGAGCCCTATTACGGAAGGCGCCTGCTCGACCTCCAGGTCGATCCGGCCGCAGAGCCCGCCGATCACGCCGTGACCGTGCACCTCGAACGCGTCGATGCTGCCAACGAGGGCAAGGTCGAGACCATCAGGGCGCGCTACGTCGTCGGTTGCGACGGCGCGCGCAGCACGGTGCGTAAATCGATCGGGCGCGAGCTGCATGGCGATTCAGCCAACCACGCCTGGGGCGTGATGGACGTGCTGGCGATCACCGATTTCCCCGATATCCGCTTCAAGGCCCTGATCCAGTCGGCGAAGGACGGCAGCCTTCTGATCATTCCGCGCGAAGGCGGCTACATGGTTCGTCTCTATGTCGAACTGGCAAAGCTCGACGTCGGCGAGCGCGTTGCCAACCGCAACATCACGGCCGACGAGGTGATTGCGAAAGCGCAGCGTATCCTTGCGCCGCATAAGCTCGACGTGAAAGAGATCGCCTGGTGGTCGGTCTATGAGATCGGCCAGCGCCTGACCGACAAGTTCGACGACGTGCCAGAGGCCGAGATCGACACGCGCCTGCCGCGCATCTTCATCGCCGGCGATGCCTGTCATACCCATAGCCCGAAGGCGGGGCAGGGCATGAACGTCTCGATGCAGGACGCCTTCAATCTCGGCTGGAAGCTCGCGGCTGTGCTGCGGAATCAGAGCGCGCCGAGTCTGCTGCATTCCTATTCGGCCGAGCGGCAGGCGGTAGCGAAGGAGCTGATCGATTTCGATCGCGAGTGGGCGGGGATTCTCGCTTCTGCAGCGAAAGCCGGCGGCGCCGATGCCGCCAGGACGCAGGATTATTTCGTCAGGCACGGCCGTTACACGGCGGGCACGGCGACGCATTACACGCCATCGATCCTCACCGGCGCAGCCTCGCATCAGCATCTCGCGCAAGGCCTCGTCATCGGCACACGATTCCATTCGGCGCCAGTGATACGGCTCGGCGATGCGAAGCCTGTTCATCTCGGTCATGCGGCGCAGGCCGATGGCCGTTTCCGCATCTACGCGTTCTCCGGCGCCGAAGATCCGGCCGCCGCCGGCTCCGCCGTTCGCGCGCTGTGCAATTTCCTCGCCGAGGCCAGGGAATCGCCGCTCAGGCGGTACACGCCAGCCGGTGCCGACATCGATGCCGTGATTGATCTGCGTGCGGTGTTTCAGCAGGACCATCGCGCGCTCGCGATCGCGGCGATGCCAGCGCTGCTGCTGCCGCGCAAAGGGCGCTACGGCTTGCTCGACTACGAAAAGATGTTTTGTCCGGACCTCAAAAGCGGACACGACGTTTTCGCGATGCGCGGCATCGATCGAAAGGCCGGCTGCATGGTCGTGGTGCGGCCGGATCAATATGTCGCGCAGGTGCTGCCGCTCCATGATTTTTCGGCGCTCGCCGCGTATTTCGATGGCTTCATGTTGCAGGCGGCCTGAAGCGTGGTCCGCCGATGAATGGCGGATGAATATTGAACTGCATGCGCGGCGCGCCTCTCAGTCTTTTTGGCTGATGCGACCTTTGCGCACGGAACGCTTCGTTCCGCTCGCGCGTTCCGCCTCTCAGAGGAGGACTACGCCATGAGACTGAGAACCGCTTTAGTTGCAGCATTGCTGCTCGCGCCGACGGCCGCATTGGCCGCGCCAGGCATCGTCACCGTCTCGACCGGTCTGCGCGCCGGCCCAGGGGCGGGCTTTCCACTTGTCGATCGCGTCCCCGAGGGCGCCCGCGTCAACATCCATGGTTGCCTGCGTGGCAATGCCTGGTGCGACGTGAGCCTCGCAGACGATCGCGGCTGGGTGTCGTCGCAATATCTCGAATATCTCTACCGCAATCACTACGTTTATCTGCCCGATTATGCCGACGAGGTCGACGTGCCCATCGTCCCGTTCGTGCTGAGCTCGTACTGGTCGAGCTATTATGAGGGGCGCCCTTGGTATCGCCGCCACGCCTACTGGAACAACTACTGGACCTCGCATGAGCGCTTTGCGACGCGGATGACCATCGACCCGCACGCCGCACGCATCGGACGTGCAGCGACGCGTGACGCTGCGGTCGCGCTGGGCCGCGACGCGCATGCCAGGGGTGACGCGCATGCCAAGGGTAATGTCACGGTCTCCGGGCGTGATGCCGCGACGGCGCGGCATGATGCGACCATCGCAAAGCGCGACGCTGCGGTTGGCGTCGATCGGAATCGTAGCGAACGGAGCCAGCGTTTCGTCAACGAGCGGACCGCGGTGCAGGGTCGCAATCCCCGTGATGCGCAGGCGCGCATGATGCACGAACAGGCGGCCAGCCGCGCCGCAGTCCACGCGCAGCCAGTGGCGCGTGCACATGAAGCGCCGCGTGTGTCAGCCGCGCCTGTGGCCCGGCCCGCGATGCCCCATATGGCTCAGCCGGATGTCAGCCATGGTGCGCCGATGAATGCGCATGCGCAGATGCCGGCGCCGCGAGCGGCTGCGCCTGCGATGCCGCATCCCGGTGGAGGCGGTGGCGCTCCACATGTCAACGCGGCCCCGCACGGCGGCGGCCCGCAGAAGCACTAGCATTGACCAATGAAAGCCCGGCCGTCGCGCCGGGCTTTTGCCTGGGTTGAAGCGGTTCCGTGCGCGTACAATTTAAGAAAGTTCTTCGCGGGCAGATTTCATCGATCGTAATATGTGTATTCAAAGCTGTAAGCATCCACTCGGGGCAGCGGGGCACGGGAGGATGTAGATGAGACAGAGCCAGGCGGAGTCGCGCCGCCAAAATGTCGCGAAGCGGTCGATGACCAAAGAGGCGAGGCAACTGGCCGGCCTGATTGCCGGCTTGCGCAAATCCCTCGACGGCATCCACAAGGAGCGGACGAGCACAAAGCTCTCCGGCGCCGAAATGGGGATGCTCGACGAGCGCCGCAACAATTTGTTGCTCACCATTGCTGCCCTGGACGATCGTCTGTCGGCTGTGCAGGGTCTGATCGATCTCGGCCGTCCACACGTCATCCGCGTCCACTGAGCGGATCGGCTCGGCATTATCGGTTCCGTCGCGGCGGCGATGGGCCGGCGCCCGGCTGGCGGCTCTGCGCCGCACGGGCATGGCGGCGAGCAAGCTCCCGGCAAGCAAAATCGCATTGATGTTGCGGCGTATCGACCTCCGACGCTCGGCTGGAACCGGTGCCGGCGCACAATGCTGCCGCGGACGGCACCAAATTGCCACGCTCCCGGCGAATTGCCGCCAAAGCCCGCTGCCACGAGGAGAACGGGTGCAGGGCAACGCAAGGGGACAAGCATTGGCCTACAAAATGGTCGCAGAACGCGACAATGAGAAGTACAGTTTTGCCCGCGAGAGCCGGTTGCTCATCGTGGCGAAGGCGAAGGTTTGGGCGAGCGAAGGGTGGCGGGTCGTGATCACCGATCAGGACGGCAAGGCCTATGCTCCGCCGGAGTTCGATCAGTTGCTGGCGGCGTGATCGCGGGACGGGCTAGGGGACGACATTGAGATCGCACATTCGACCGGGGCGCGAACTCGTCGCGCCTCTGGTGATTCTTGGGACCATGACTGCTGCCGCAATTGTGCTGACGGCACCGCTTGCCTCCGCGCAAAATCTCGACGCCGGTAAATCGCCCGAAAAGCTGTTCGCCGACGGTTGCACGGCCTGCCATCGCAATCCGCAGGGGCTTGCGAAAGGGCGCTACACTCTGACGCTGTCCTGGTTCCTGCAGGACCATTATTCGGCCAGCTCCGATAGCGCCAAGGCGCTCGCGGCCTATCTGGTGTCGGTCGATACGCCGGCTCCAAGCGCTCCGGCGAAGCCTGGCGCAAAGTCAGCGCGATCCAAGCCGCGTCCGCCTAAGCCGGCACAGAGCCAGTAGTCGTCGCTACCCGCGCCGATAGGTTTGCGCGATCAGGCGGTCGTGCACGGCGCGCAAATCGGCGTTCATGCGGGTCTGTCCCGTCGTGACGAAGGACAGCCAGGCGCCGTCGGCGGCCAGACGCACGATCTGAAGCTCTGGGCGCCGCATCGCTGGCGCGGTGGCGTTTCAAGCGCGCCTTCATCCAGTCGTTCCAGAGCCTGCGCAGTGACGGGTCGGTGACGACCACCATGCTTAGCGCCGCCCATGGCGTGGCGAAGCCGAACGCCTTGCCGGTGAACACCGCGTTGACATAGGCGCGCGTAAAACTGCCGCGCGGCTTCGGATCTGCTTTGACGGCCGCGTCGATCTCGGCATCGACGCGGGCGAGCAGATCGGCGAACAGGCCCTCGATCAACGCCTGCTTGCTTCCGAAATGATGAAACAGCCCGCCCTTGGTGACGCCGGCCGCCGCTGCCACCGCCTGCACCGTGATGCCGGAGACGCCGTGGTCCATGGCGATATCAGCGGCGTGGTCGAGCAGGGCACGCCGCACCTGCTCGGGCTGCTTGGCGCGGGTATAGGCACTCGCCGGCATCAATGCGCCGTCGTCTGCGAGAACAGGTTGATGACCACGACGCCTGAGACAATCAGTCCGATGCCGACGAAGGCTGCGGCGTCGAGGATCTGGCGGAACAGCACGAAAGAGACCGTGGCGGTCAGGATGATGCCGACGCCGCCCCAGATTGCATAGGCGATGCTCAGGGGAATGACCCGGATCGCGACCGACAGCACGTAGAACGAGGCGACGTAGAACAGCACCATCGCCAGCGTCGGCCAGGGCCGGGTGAACTGCGCGGACTGCTGCAGGAAGGCGGACGCCGTCACCTCGAACACGATGGCGAGGGCAAGCGCAGCATAGGAGGTGAAAGCGGACGTCATGGCGATCTCGGGCATGGCGCGAGAAAGACACCGCGCGGTAGGTATGTTAGCAACGCACAACGCGGCTTTGGCCGGCAGCAAATATCACGTGTCAGTGACGGACCTGCGACAGGGGACCGCAGGGGCGACAACACAAAGCTGCCGCGCGAGGGATCGCGCGGCAGCTCCAAGCTGTCGTGAGCCGATGCGGCCCTAGTTGATTCGCACGGTGAGTTCGACGTCCTCGGCGAAGGGCGTGGACATGTAGCCGTTACCGGGCGTACGGACGCGCGCGAGATAGTCGGGGTTGAAGTCGGCGTTGTCGGCGACGATGATCGCGCCGGGCTTCAGACGGCCTTCGACCAGATCGAGGATTTCCGGGTAGAGCGCCTTGGCGCCGTCGAGCAGCACGAGATCGATCTGATCGGGCAGATCCTTGCTCAGCGTCCTCAGCGCATCGCCTTCGCGAATTTCGACGAGATCGATCAGCCCGCCGTCCCTGAGGTTTTCCCGCGCCCGCGCCGCCTTGGACGGCTCGAACTCGCTGGTGATGAGGCGGCCGCCGCCATTGTCGCGCAAGCCTGCGGCCAAATGCAGGGTCGAGATGCCGAACGAGGTGCCGAACTCGACGATCACCTTCGCGCGCGAGCTGCGCGCTAGCATGTACAACAGGTGACCGGTCTCGCGTGAGACCGCGAGCGGTGCGTCCTTCAGGCGTGCGTAGAGGTCGCGGTAATCGGTCTTGCTCTGCATCATCCGAGTGCGGTCGGCGTCGATCACGTCGGCGAAGGCGGCTCGCGTTACGCCGCGTGCTGCTTCGTCCTGGTCGAACAGGCGATCCAGCAGCGGCGCAAGCGAGGTGATGGTTAGGGTGGTCATTTCGTGTCTCCAGAGTTCGCGGCAAGGCGTGGGCTTGCGTGCGGATTGAAATACGACTAATTCGTCGCATTTCCTATTCGCATTCCCCCGAGCGCATCATGGCCGATCGTCGAAGTCGTTCAGTTTCCTCACGAAAACAGCCGCAACAGGCCCGCTCCAACGAGCTGGTCGCGGCCATTCTGGATGCCGCTGTTCAGGTCCTGGCGAAGGAGGGGGCACAGCGCTTCACCACCGCGCGGGTGGCGGAGCGGGCCGGGGTCAGCGTCGGATCGCTCTACCAATATTTTCCGAACAAGGCGGCGATCCTGTTCCGCCTGCAGAGCGACGAGTGGCGAAGCACGAGCGAGCTCCTGCGCGGCATTTTGGCGGACGAGACGAAGCCGCCCTTGGTGCGCCTGCGCGCGCTGGTTCACGCCTTCATACGCTCCGAATGCGAGGAGGCTGCGATCCGCGGCGCGCTGAGCGATGCGGCACCGCTCTATCGCGATGCGCCCGAGGCGCAAGACGCACGAGCGGCCGGCGAGGGCATCGTCGCAGCCTTCATGCGGGAGACGCTGCCAAAGGCCTCGGAGGCGACGTGCGAGCTTGCCGGGGAGCTGATCAAGACGACGCTGGCCGAGGTCGGCAAGCGGTTCTCGGAAACGCCGCGCAGCGAGGCCGAGATATCGCTTCATGCCGACGGGCTGGCCGACATGTTCTGCGCCTATCTCGATGAGCTTGCACGCCGCGGACGTCATTCCTGACATCTGCGTTTGCGGCCCAATATCGTTTCGGTTTCCGTGGGATCATGGGTTAGCCTTGCATCGTCCTTGGTCCAAGCTCGAGTGCCGCGCCATGCATGTCCTTCGGCCCCAATTCCGCATCGAGGAGCAGCGCGCACTGGAATTTGCGGGCCGGCGCGGCTTCGGCGTGATCGTGGCGGCGGATGCGAACGGCCCGCGCGCCTCGCACGTGCCGTTCGTGCTGGTCGAGCGTGATGGACGCGTGATCGTGCAGATCCATTTCACGGCAAAAAACCCGCTGGTTGAGCTTGCCGACGGCGTCAAGCGCTTCCTGCTGATCGTTGCCGGCGATGATGCCTACATCTCCAATGACTGGTACGCCTCGCCCGACAATGTCTCGACCTGGCTCTACGAGGCCGTGCATCTGTCGGGTGTGGCGCATCTGCGCCGGCACGATGAGAATCGTGGCCATGGCGATGCGCTGCTCGCGGTCGCCGAGGCGCGGCTCCCAAAACAGCCCTGGGACCTCCAGCAGATGGAGCCGGGCAAGCGCGAGAGCATGCTGGCTGCGATCCGCGTCGTCGATCTCGTGGTCGATCAGATCGAGGGGCAGGCCAAGCTCAACCAGCACAAGAGCGATGCGGACCATGTCGCGGTCGCCGATCAATTAGGGCGGTCTGAGGAGACCGGGCACCGGAGGCTGGCGCAGAAGATGCAAGCCCTGCGGCCGGGGCTCCGGTACGACATTTCGTGATCCGGGCTACGCTTGCCACATCCAGCTTTTGACCCTACGGACCTCTGCATGCTCGTCATCTCGATTCAAAGCCAGGTGGTCCACGGCCACGTCGGCAACAGCGCTGCGGTCCACGCGATGCAGGCGGAGGGCGTCAATGTCGCTGCGGTGCCGACGACGCTGCTGTCGAACCATCCGCGCTATCCAACCTCGCGCGGACGGGTGCTCGACGCTGAGCTAGTCGCCGATCTGCTGCGAGGTGTCGAGGAGCGGGACCTTGTCGATGAGGCGGCCGTGCTCGTCACGGGCTATCTCGGCTCGCCCGACAACGCCGTCGTCATCGCCGATTTCGTCGAGCGAGCGCTGTCGCGCAATTCGAAGCTCGTCTATCTCTGTGATCCCGTCATCGGCGACGACGGCCGCGTCTACGTCGCCGATGGCATTTTGGACGTGGTGCGACACCGCCTGTTGCCGGCCGCACATCTGATCACGCCGAACCAGTTCGAGCTCGAGCTGCTCTCCGGCGTCAAGATCGCAGACACCGACGACCTGCGTGCTGCAGCGGCTGCAATTACGGGACAACGCCGGATCGACGTCGTTGCCACCGGCTGCATGCTCGCCGACACGCCGGTGGGACAGGTGGAGACGATCCTGTGCGCCGACGGCCAATTATCGCGCTTTGCGACGCCACGGCTGCCGATCCGGCCCTATGGCACCGGCGATCTCCTCACCGGCCTGATCGCGGCCCACCTCGCCAAGGGCACGGCAATCGAGGCGGCGGTGCGGCTTGCGGTCGAGACCATCTTTGCCGTGCTCGTTCGCACGCAAGCCGCAGGATCGGAAGAGATGCGTCTCGTGCCGTTGCCGGCCTCAGGAAATTGAGCGACGGCTCAGGTCGTTCGCTTCGCGGCGGATTGTGCCGATTTCTGCGGCTTTGCCGGGCTCTTCTGCTCCCGCGCCGCCTGGGCCTTCGGCAGCCTTGCGCGGGCCAACGCGCGCGCCTTCTTTGATCTGGTGTTGGCAGCTTCCTTGCGGTCGGTCGCAACGCCGCGCTTCGAGATATACTCCTGACCGTCGACCGGGCCGACATGCGGCGGATCGCGGTCGAGATACGGCCGACCGATGCCGAGCGCCTTGCCGTTGGCGTCCACCCACTTCCATAACACCTCGGTCGAGACCCAGCGCTGCGCGCGGCTGTTGCCGGCGGTCGAGACGATGTCGGCCGCCATGCCGTGACCGTAGCCGCCACGGAGGCTGCCGCCGTGATAGGAACGGTTCGAGGCTGCCTTCAGCCCGCTCGCAATCTCCTGGCGGTAGTCGTCACGGAACGCGCTGGTGATTCCCGGCGACAGACCGGCGGCTTCGGCCGCGAGCAGCATGCGAAACAGCTTCTGCTTGAAACTCTTGTCCATGCCGCCGATGACGTAATCCATCAGCGCCATCTTGGCGTGGTCGGCCGCCTTCGGATCCTTCCAGGCAAAATCCTCGTCGACGAGTTTCGTGAAGCTGCGCATCACCGTGACCATCTTGCCCCTGCGCTTGATGGTGACGGCGCGGCGGTCCTCGACCTTGATCGAGTCTTCCTTCGGCGTGCGCTGATAGAGTGCCCAGAGATAGCGGTCGATGCAGGCATCCATGGCGAAGCATTCATCGAGCACGGCCACGGTATCGGCGGAGGGCGATGCCTTGCTCTCGGCCACGGGCCCGCTTGCGATCGCCCCGGGTGACAGCGTTTCCTGCGGCACGACGTCGCCGGGATCGGCGGATGCAAGCTTGATGGTGGGCTCGGGCGTGGGCGCTGCTTCGCTCTCGACGGGAGCTGCCTCGCTGATGACTGCGGCGGCCTCGCTTGCGACCGGAGCCGGTTCAGGCGCGATCTGCGGCGCGGGTGAGGGGGCCGCAACTATGTCAGTCGGATCGGCCGAGGCGAGCTGGACGGTGGGGGCGGGTGTCTCGGGCGGTGGTGCTTCGACGAGTGCCACGCTCGGTGTCGCAGCCGCGGCGGCGGCGATATCGGCGGTCAGGGCGATGCCATCATCGATCGTCGCCGCGCGCGGGATGTCGGCAAGCTCGAGACGGGTGAGATCTTTTGCGCGGGAGACGGCGGCTGCATTGGCGCCGCTGTTCTCGATCAAGGCAGGGGCATAGGCGGAGAGGGAGAGCGCCAGCCAGCCGACCATCACGGCCGAGGGGCACGAGACCGCCACAAGAAGAGACCGCCGATCATTCATGATCCCTGCCTCCAAGGTTCGTCAGCGAACCAGATTGCACAGCCAAGCACGCGGCGCCTCAATTGTTCGGAGGACGATGTGGCGGCGCAATGGCGCAAATCCCCTGGAAAGGGCTTTTCACGCGAGTGTTGCCCGAATGCAACTTTGGTTCCCGTGCGGTTCCAGCGGTTATGGGCAGGGAAAAGCAGGCAAAATCGCCCTTGGATGTTCATTAAATTGAGCTATCCCGATTTACTCAATCTTGGATTGTGATGGTGCATTGCTCGCGTGCCGGCAACGTCCGGTAGATCTGGGAAGGACATGCTTGTGAAGTTGAAATGCTTGCTGGTTGAGTTCGTGGCCGATGAATCCGGTGCCACAGCGATCGAATACGGCCTGATCGCAGCGGGCATTGCGCTCGCGATTATTGAAGTCATTTATGCGCTCGGCACCAATCTCGTTGCAAAGCTGCAAGCATTGGCGACCGCTTTGAAATAGGGCGCTGTCGCCTGCGCGTTAAACATATCGCTATGCAAGGCACGCGATATTGCGTTGCAGCAATGCATGTCGCAATGCAGCAAATCTGACTTACATGGGCTCCGAACTACTCTTTGGAGCATCACCATGAACAACAAGACTTTGTCGATCGCAGCCGCTGTCCTCGCTCTTGTGGGCACGACTGCCACCTTCGCCGCCGAACTGCCGGCCTATGAGGCCAACGGCATTCCGGCCTCGCCCGTGCAGGTTCGCGTGCTCGGCGCCGCCCATGTCGAGCAGCAGGTGACGGCGCCCGCCACCAGCGTAACGGCGCTCCAGGCCGCCGTGCTGACGCCGCGCAAGCTGAAGACTGCGACCGTGGGCTCCGCCCGCTAAGACCGACATTGCACCGGGCCTGGGAGCCCGGTGCCAAGACCTTCACGACATCATGGCCGGGCTTGTCCCGGCCATTTCTTTTTGTCCGCGGCCGTCATGTCCGTCGCGACGAAGTGATCGCTCACATCGCGGGTGTGTTCCATCTCATGTCGCGTGTTGATGCGCAGACCGAGAATCCCTTCAGAAAAATTCCTCGCAACGCGCGACTTGTGTACCGGCGTTCAAAACGAGTGTGATCTCCTTAATACTTGTTTTGCAGATCGCGGCGCTTGATGCGGGCGCCGCATATTGGCGGCCAAGAATCGTTTTTCATAATGGAGTCCGTCATGCCTGTTGCGCAAAAAGCCGTTGTTGTCGCCAATTCGCCGCGCGAGTTCATCGTCCGGCATGCTGCAATGTTCGCAGCCGCCGCGCTGTTCGTGTTCGTGCTGGGCCTGACCTATGGGCTCGATCTCAGCCCCGGCTTCTTCTGAGCGATGACACCCTCCGCACTGCGCGCACGCTTGTGCGGGGAAGTGCTGCTGGGATGACCGAGTCCGATTGCGGCGAGCCGCAATCGGCGCTGAGGTCTACAAGGCGCGCCGCGTGCCAGCCCTGCAACCGCGTGGGTTGAGCCGATGTGCGCACTGACATAAGCCTTGGCCCATGGATCAGCGGACGAGCGGCGCTGACGCTCTCACTCAAACGAACGATGCGACGCAGGCGCTTCTCGGCGTCGTTTGCGGGCTGTCGGCTGCGCTGTTCTGGGCGCTCGGCTTTGCCGGCACGCGGCACGGGCTGAAAGTCGGCTTCACGCCGGTCGATCTGCTGGTGCACCGCTACGTCTGGTCGGGCATCGCCTTCCTGCCGCTGGTGTGGCGGGCCGGCGTCTCCGATCTCTGCGGCATCGGCTGGGCGAGGGGCCTTGCGCTGATGGTGCTCGGCGGCCCCGTGATGTCGCTGATCTCCTACACCGGATTCCTGTTCGTGCCGCTCGGCCATGGCAGCGTGATCCAGCCTTCGTGTGCGACGCTCGGCGGCCTGTTGCTCGCCGCTCTGTTCCTGAAGGAGCGGATCTCCGCTTCGCGATTGACCGGTGCGATTGTGATCGTCGGCGGGCTCGGCGTGATCGGCGCGGAATCGATCGGCCATATCGGCATCGACGGCGTGCAGGGCGATCTGATCTTCGTGCTGACCGGCTTGATGTTCGCAGGCTTTGGCGCGCTGCTGCGCTACTGGCGCGTCTCGGCGGTGTCGGCCGCGCTCGTCATCAACGTGCTGTCGCTGCTGCTATTGCCGATCTATATCGCGACCGTCGGTCTCGCCCACGTCGCCGCGATCGGCATCACCGAGAACGCGATCCAGGCGCTGGCGCAGGGCGTGCTTGCGGGCCCTGCCGCGCTCTATCTCTTTGCAGTCTCGGTGCAGCGCCTCGGTGTCGCCCGCGCGGCCGTGTTTCCGGCCTGCGTGCCGGCGCTGACGCTGCTCACCGGATGGCTGCTGCTTGGCGAGCCGCCGACGGCGCTGCAGGCCGCCGGCCTCGTCACGGTGCTGTGCGGATTCTACCTCGCGCAGCGGCAGAGGTAGAGCGCGCCGCGACTAACCGCTCTTGGCCTGCGGGCTGCAGGTGACGGTGCAGCTGTTGAAATCGCAGACCAGCAGCTGCGATTTCGCCGGGCATGCCTTCAGGCTGCGGATCGGCTTGGGCTCGCTACCAGGGACGACCATCTCGAGCGTGGTGCAGCTGCCGTATCTCGAGCAGGCCCCGCTCGGGAAAACGATGTCGGTACACCGACAGCTCTGGAAGGCGTTCGCCGGCGTGGTGCCGATCAACGCCAGGGACGCGGGGGCCACGATGAGCGACGCGGCCAGGATGAACTGACGGAAATGCATGACGACCTCCCTATGATTGTAAAGTATGCGGCAAGTTACCACAGGGGAGGTGCAGCGCTTATGAAGCGCCTCACAAGGTCGCTCGCGCGACGAAGTTCTAGTCTCCGACGCTAATCTCCGACCTGGACCAGCCGCGATCCCTTGAGCCGGGCTGCGTGCCCTGGGCCCGACAAAATCGCGAAAACAACCCCATGCACAGTAGAAATTGCTACGGAATTTATCGATTCGTCGAAACCGAATAACATTTGACCCGTCGGGCAAAACAGGCGCATGATGGCAGGATCGGCAGGCGCGATGGATGGCAGCCTGTAGCCCGGATTGCGCTGCGCTCCATCCGGGCTGCGCTCGCTTTAGGTCCAGTCTTTCGCCTTCGGGAAGCAGGCCTGCTTGCGCGGGCTCCAGACGTAGTCCGATCCGCCGCAGGGCGGGCGTGGACGCGCGGTGGCCGGGCATTCGTTCCAGACACGCGCGCCGGTGCCCCAGCCATCGACCACGCAGGCGCCTGTCATTGTCGGGTGGCAACCGGGGCCGCAGAGGCCGTCGGCGTTGGCGGCGCCGACCGCGCCCAGCAGCAGCGCAGGGGCCGTGAAGGCCAGCAAAAGGCGTGGAAGATGCTTCATCATGCGCTCCTGCGTCAGCCGAGCCTTGAACCTCGCACACGTTTTTGACGCGAGACGGCCGGCCGCTCCGCCGGAGCATAGCACCGAATCCCGCGGTCGCGAACGGGGGCCAGGAGCCAGTGCTACGATCCGCCGTTCAGGGATTTCGCGACGAGGGGGCCGCCGAAGTGGTAGTTGGGGCCGACCCGCGCCACCACGGAGCCGACGACGCCATGACTGTCCTGCTCAACATCGACGTCCCCGATGTCGAAGCCGCCACGACCTTCTACATCGCCGCGTTCGGGCTCACGGTTGGCCGCCGCTTCGACAGCGACTTCGTCGAGCTCCTGGGCTGGCCGGCGCCGGTGTATCTGCTGACCAAGCAGGCCGGCACGCTGGGCGCAGGTAGCGACCGCCGCCGCTACATCAGGCACTGGACGCCGCTGCATCTCGACGTCGTCGTCGACGATGTCGATGCCGCGGTGGCGCGCGCGCTTGCTGCCGGCGCGATCCTGGAGGCACCCGCGCGCGATGCGCCCTATGGTCGGATCGCGATGCTGGCCGATCCGTTCGGGCACGGGTTTTGTCTCTTGGCGTTCAGCGCGGAGGGGTACGACGCGTTGCTCCCATAAGCGAAATCGCGAAAACGGTGGGAGGTTGCGCAGATCGGCACGGGCGTCATCCCGTCGAGCCGCATCCATCCGGCCACTTATGCCTTCTTCACGAACTCCGACTTCAGGTTCATGGCGCCGATGCCGTCGATCTTGCAGGCGATGTTGTGGCGGTCGGTCGCGTCCTGGAGACGGATATTGCGGATCTTGGTGCCGCCCTTGACGACCGACGAGGAGCCCTTGACCTTGAGGTCCTTCATCACGATGACGCTGTCGCCGTCAGTGAGCACATTGCCATGGGCATCGCGCACGCCGGCCTCCTGCGGGGCTTGCGCGGCTGCATCGCCCACGACGCTCCATTCATGGGCGCATTCCGGGCAGATCCAGAGGCCGCGATCCTGATAGGCGTGCTCCGACTGGCAGCTGGGGCATTTGGTGGCGTCGGTCATGATGGGTCTCGATCTCGGAGCTAGGTAGGGACAGTGGCGGGGCGTCAGCGAAACAACGCGACGAAAATCACGTAGAGCCAACCCAGGATCCCGTGGATGATCGCCCACAGAATCGAGTGGTTGTTGGTGTAGGAGATCGCGATGGCGAGCGCCGAGCCGAAGCCCACGCCGTATTTCGCGCCCTCGACGCGGACGCCATAATACCGATTGCCGTTCATGGTGATCCTTTCCGGAGATTGCGCTGCATTTCTTCCTATGAGCATCGCGCAGGCGACTTGACGCAGATCAATTGTCCTCCGCGCGCGCCGACCTACGCTCATATCGCTAGTCGGTTTTAAATCAGCCGTCCATGAACCGCGCCGTGCCCGAGACCCGGATCGAGCTGCCCTTGGCCTCGCCGATCTCGGCGCGGATCAGCGAGCGGGCGCCCATGTCTTCGCCCTGGACGATGTCGATGGCGCCGCCATGCGGCCAGCCGATGTCGCGCAAGTAACCTGCGAATGCGGCGGCGGCGGCACCGGTCGCGGGATCCTCGACCACGCCGCCGGCGGCAAAGGCATTGCGCACATGAAACAGCCGCGGCGTCTCCACGCTCACCAGCGCGATGGTGACCAGGCCCGCTTGCTCCATCAGCGCGCGGCCCCGCTCGAACTCATAACTCATGCGCGCCAGCGCCTCGCGCGATCGCAACGCCAGCAGGGCATGATCGGCGCCGCCGTGAATTCTTGCAGGCCACAGTTTTGGGTCGAGATCGCCGCTGGCGTAGCCGAACAGATCCAGCAACGCATCCTGCAGCGACGCATCGAGCGGCGCGCTGCGCGTCGGCGGCGACTGCAGCGCGGCTGCGATGGTGGTGCCGTCGCGTTTGCCCGAGACGGAAATGACGGCATCGTTCAGATGCAGCCCAAAGCTGCGATCACCGAAGCGATGCGCGAGCGCCGCGCCGAGCGCGATGGTGGCGTGGCCGCAGAACGGCACCTCCATCGCCGGCGAAAAATAACGCACGCGCCAGGCTTCACCCTCGGGGGCGGCAAAGGCCGTCTCCGAAAAGCCGACCTCGGCCGCGATTGCCTGCATCGCGGCTGCATCCGGCAAGGCATCGCCGATCCAGACGCCGGCGGGATTGCCGCCCGTGTTGCCGTCCGAGAAGGCGGCGATACGGAGGAGGGTGGTCATGAGGTGATCCTGTTGGCCGGCAAGCCGCCGGTGCGAGCGCCAGGCCCGCTGCGTAGGATGGGTAGAGCAAAGCGAAACCCATCAATAGCTGTCTTGGAATGATGGGTTTCGCAAGGGCTCTACCCATCCTACGGTAGCAGGGCAAGCCCCGCATAAGCTGGCGTTGGGATAGAGGCATCTCACTCTGGGCAGGAGGAGATTCTGCAATGCCGATCGCGGGGCAAAAGCTGGCCTTTGTCATGGCCTCGTCCAGCCACGGAACGATGATCGTCAATCGCTTTGACTATCGCATGGTCGCCCCGGACCGCGGCTATGGCGTTGGGCATCAGATCCTCGAGGCCGCCGCATTCGATCCCGGCGAAGTCAAGATCGCGCTCGAACTGCTGGCCTTGCGGCGGAAGCGCCATGGTGACGGCGTGATCGCGATCGACTGCGGCGCCAATATCGGCGTGCACACCATCGAATGGGCCTCGGCGATGACGGGCTGGGGCTCGGTGATCGCGATCGAGGCGCAGGAGCGGATCTACTATGCGCTGGCCGGCAACATCGCCATCAACAACTGCTTCAATGCGCTGGCGGTGCATGCGGCCGTGTCCTCCGAGTCAGGCACGCTGCAAATTCCAAATCCGGACTATTTTACGCCATCCAGCTTCGGCAGCCTGGAATTGCAGCAGCGTCCGAACAACGAATTCATCGGCCAAGAGATCAACTACAGCGACAACACCGTTCTGGTCCGGAAGATGACGCTGGACGAGCTCAATCTGCCGCGGGTCGATTTCATCAAGATCGATATCGAGGGCATGGAGATGCAGGCGCTCAGCGGCGCTCGGGAGACCATCAAGGCATACCGCCCGATCCTGCTGATCGAAAAGATCAAGACGGATCTCCGGCAGCTCGAGCAATGGCTCGTCGACAACGGCTACCAGCTGATGGGTCTCGGCATCAACATTCTCGCTGTCCACGGAAGCGATCCGAGCCTGAAGGATATCAACGCCGGCCCGCAGACTCACGCGGCTTAAGCGAAAGCGAAGGTCTCGTAAGGTGGGCAAAGCGAAAGCGTGCCCACGCACTTTTTTGTGACGCAGAGAGATGGTGGGCACGGCGCAAGTGCGCCTTTGCCCACCCTACGGCTTCGTGGCGAAGATGTAGATATCATGTCACAAGCCGCAAGCGAATTCGCTTGCCTTGCTTGGCGTCCTTTTGCACTCTTGGCGGGCAAGGAGACCAACGCATGAAGATCAAGACTGTCGCGTGTGCGCTCGGAACGGCCGTGGTGTTGTGCAGCCTCGGGATGCCAGGTGCTGAAGCCAGGACGCGGAAAGCCGTCGTCGTTCGCGCGCCACAAGAGAGGCTCATCGTCACGGCGCCGGTGCTGAGGCCAACGCCGTGGGACTACAATGTTGTCCCACGCTATCGCTATCGCCCCGAGGACGACCGCGTCGATCCCTACGGCCCGCCGATCGTGCCGTCATATGTTCGTTACGAGGGATGGCGGTGGCCGTATTGGTGGTAGGCCACCGACGGACATCGCGCGAACGGTCTCGTAGGGTGGGCAAAGGCGCAACGCGCCGTGCCCACGATCTCTCCATGATTGCGACGGATATGGTGGGCACGCTTTCGCTTTGCCCACCCTACGGCACTGAGATTGCCGCTTCATCGCGTTAACCCCCGCGTTGTCCACGGGTTGCTCAAAATAACGCCCGTCTGTACCCTGCGTTGCAGAAGCGCTGGTTTTCCATTCGATGGGCCTGTTGACATGACTGCAATCGATGGCGTGGTTCCGGAGCAGGGTGCCGACCGGGAACTGCCGCCGAAAATGCCGCCCGGCGTGCTGGTCGACGGCCCGGTGGTCGACGCAAAATTTCGCGATTCCTACATCTCGTTCGCCATGATGATTTTGGGCTCGATCGGCGCGCTGATCTGGGCCTTCTGGCAAGGCATCGGACGGGTGGAGGTTTCGGTCTTCGCCGGCATGTTCATGCTGACCACGATGGGCATCGGCTTCATGCATCGCTACTTCGTCCACCGCAGCTACCGCTGCGGTCTGGTGATGCGGACGATCCTCGCTGCGGTTGCCACGATGGCGGTGCAGGGCTCGATCCTGAAATGGGTGAGCAACCACCGGCGGCACCATCTTCACTCCGACAAGCCCGGTGACGTCCACAGCCCCTATTATGACGGCTTCGGCAACCGCATCGAAGGTTTCGCCAAGGGGATGGGGCACGCGCAGGGCGGCTGGGTGTGGGACCAGGCGACCACCGATTCCGAATATTACGCCAGGGACATTCTGGCCGACCCGATCGCCATGTTCTTCACCAGGACGCGCTGGTACTGGTACGCGCTGTCGGCGCTGATCATTCCTGCTGTCATCGGCTATGCCTTTGGCGGCGTGCACACGATGATCGGCTGCGTGCTGTTCTCCGGCCTGTTGCGCAGCTACCTCATGACCATGGCCACCTCGCTGGTCAACTCGGTCTGCCATAGCGACGGTCGCTGGGGCTACCGTCGCTATGAGCTCAACGACGGCACCACCAACGAGCTGGTGACCACGATCCTCACCTTCGGCGAGGGGCTGCACAACAACCATCACCGGTTTCCGCGCGACGCTTATCTCTCGCACGCCTGGTACGAGATCGACATCAACGGCCTGATCATTTTGGGGCTTGGGAAGCTTGGGCTGGTGACCGATATTTTTGCGGCCGGAAGCCGGCAGCGCGGCGCGGACGGCGGGAAGAGTTCTGTGCCGGATACGGAAGCGACGGTGTGATCGGACGCCCGTAGCCCGGATGGAGCGCAGCGCAATCCGGGATGTTGCCACAAGGACTATCGGCCCCGGATTTCGCTGCGCTCCATCCGGGCTACGCTCTCCAAGATCTAGTTTGTAGGATGGGTAGAGCGAAGCGAAACCCATCAACAGCCGTCGCGGAATGATGGGTTTCGCAAGAGCTCTACCCATCCTACGGACTGCGGCTCTCCGGAATGCAGAGTTGCCAAACGCAGGCGGAATAGCCAACTTTGGTTGCTAATCCCGACGGGGCATTCATTCAGCTCCGCGTAAGCGATTTTGAAAATATTTGGAGGGCGCCATGAATTGTTCGATTTTCCGAATTTTCTTCCTTGCCGTTGCAGCCGTCGTCGTTGCCTCGGTCCATCCCGCGTCCGCGCAGATCGTGGCGCTCGGCCACAGCGCGGTCCACGGCAACGTCTCCGAATCCGAGATGTGGCCGGCCCTGCTGGAGGGATTGCTGCGCGCCAAGGGGTCTCAGGTTCATGTCGCCAATGCCGGCGTGTGGGGCGAGACCACCGATGCGACACTTGCACGTACGCCGACCGCCGTCCCGGCAGGGACGAAGCTCGTTCTTCTCTGCGACAATCCGGCCAATGACGTCAGGCACAATATGAGCCCGGTCCAGGCCATGCAGAACATCGCGGCGATCAAGAGCCAGTTGAAGGCGCGGGGCATCCGGGTCGTCGACGTCTGGGGAACCTACATGTCGGTCTGGCGGCAGCCGGGCAGCGTCGGTCCCGACGGGCGTCATCTCAGCGTCGAGGGCAACAGGAAGATGGCGGCGGCGGTGGTCGGCGTGGCGAGGTAACACCCCGTTAATTGTCGTCATCCGCCGCAAGGCGCTGAAACTGCCGCTTCATCGCGTTGACCCGCGAGACATAGTTTGCGACGAGGTGATCGCCGCAGCGCTCGGTGGCGATCATCTGAAAATGTCGCCGCGCATAGGCGGTGGCGGGACCTCCGCCGCAGAGATGGATGAAGGCGGCTAGATCCTGCTTTTGCTGTGCGGTGGCCTTCACATCGCCGGCGCGGGCGAGAACATCGGCCACCTGTCGATCGAGATACACCGAGGCCAGTTCGATGGCGTGGCTCCGGATCGCGCGGGTGTAGAGGAAGGTAGAACCGCAGCCGCTATCCGTGACCGCGTTGCCGCGGATACAGAACCGCGCGGCCTCGCTGAGGGCTGGATCGGTCATCTGGTAGAGGCCGACGGCAGAGGAGGCGGGCCGATAGATGGCGAGCGGGTTAAAACTCCATCGCCAGCGCCAATAAGTCCGCGCCACCGGATTGCCTGAACTCTCGACCTGCGCCAGTGCAGCCAGCAATTCGGGCGTGATCGTTGCGGTAGAATAGGTCCGGAACAGCGCCCCGTATCGCCGCCAGGTCTCGGCCGGCTCCTTGTCGAGGGAGTTGCCGACGAAGACGAACAGTTCGGTGGGTTTGCGGATGACGTGATAGGTGATGTTCAAGAGGGCGAGGGCGGCAAGCAGGATCGCCGTGCCACTCGCGATCCGAACCATGCGTGGTGCGCGCGAGAAATTCTTTCGTGCCCACCGGGCGCGCCGCATGACGCTGCGCAGGCGAGGGAGGAGGTTTTGGCTTATTCCGGGCATGGTCAACGATCAGAGCTGCGAGAACGATGCTGACGACCAACAATTCATGGAAGCGGACATTCTGGCGGACTGTGTGGGTTCTGGTTGGCGCAGCGGCAGGGCTGAATCGCACAGCGCCCAAAAAAAAGTCATACCGCAATTGTGAATTGGCCCACAGACGGCGGCCGTCCTGTCTGTTTATCTGCCGCCAAATGGCCCCTCGTGCGCACGCTTCGCATTGCGCACCCGGCGCCTTTCGCATTTCGCGACTCCTGGGTGATCGTTATGGGCGTTTTTCATCGCACGGCCATGCTTTGCAGCTGGTTCATCGAGTCCACCATGAGCGGGTGTACCGAGAGATTTCGCGTGCGCTGAACAAGGCGCGCAGGAGTTTTCTTGAGGCCCCGCCGGTGAGGACGGGGCCTTTCTCATGTTCGCAATCTGCCCACTCCAATCCGGCGGCGCCTTCGCGAGAAGGAGCAGGGTCATGTGGGAGTATTTCGGACCCGATTTCGCTTTCGACGTCGTCAAAGGGGTGGTCGCTGGAATCGCCTCATTGGCATTTCAGGTCGTCGCACCGCGGACCTTTCGTGCCGCGGCACAGTTTCGCGCGCGCTGGGTTGCGAAGAGGGCGGCAAGGCAAGCTGCAAGGCAAGCTGCACGAGAAGCTGGAAGACAAGCGCGTCGAAATGCGGTGGCGAACGATGAGCGGTGAAGAGCGAGTAGTCCGGGTGGAGCGTGAGCGACATCCGGGCTGCGCGGCGTTCTCGCCGCCGTGCACAATCATCCGCCCTACGGCACTACCAATCCGGATCGCCGTAAGGATCCGCCATGTAGGGCGGGGGCATCCAGGGTCCTCGCGGCGGCGGCCTGGGCCGCCGGGGTGCGGCCGCTTGCACGTGCGGCCGTGCAGGCGCAGCCGTGTCGTTGTTCATCACGCTCCGCACGGCGGGTTTCGCGGGCGCAGATGTGGATGAAGCCGTCAGCTGTGTTTGCAGCGCCTGGACCTGTGCGGCGAGGCGCGCATTGTCCGCCGCATCCTTCTCCTGCGCCGCCTTGAGCTGTTGAATGGTGTCGGCCTGCTCGCGCAGCGCCTGCTCGTTGCGGCTCTTCAGTTGCTCGAGCTTTCCGTTGATGCTCGCAAGCTCGCCTGTGATGGTCTTGAGCGATTGCGCGAGATCGGGCGACGACTGGTCAGGCGCTGTGGCGGCAGGTCTTGGTGCGCTTTCCGCTTCCTTGGCGACCGGCAGCGCGGGAGCCGGAGTTGGCTGATCCGCAGCAGCCAGTTGCAGAGCCGGCGGTCGCGCGGGAGTTTCGGCCGTGGATGCTTGCGGGGACGCAGTCGCGGCCGGCGGAGCCCATCGCGCCACGATCGACCTGGCTTCGTCGCGATATTGCGAAGCGAAGGCGGCACCGAGAATGCCGATCGCCAGCACGAGGATAACCAAAGCACGCAGCATGGGCCGATCTCCCTTCAGGCCTTGAGCGCGAACCTTGCCATCAGGCGGCAGCGCCTTGTCCCTGGGAGTTTCAACCGCCTTCGCGCCGGCACTTGCCTGCGAGACCCGCGGGCTTTCGCCGCCACGTTCCATTCCGGAAACCAGCCGGTCCAGCCGCGCAAGGTCTTGCTCTGCGCTCTTGATCTGGTCATAGGCCCGCGCCAGCCCGCCATCGGCGCGCTCCTCCGGCTCGGGGGCATCAGGCTTTTGGGTATCAGGTTTGGGGTCGTCCGCTTCAGGCACCGATGCACGCTCCATCCAGTCGGGCGTTAATGGGAGTGCGGCAGTCCGATCGCAGGAAGGATAGGCCTCACCATTGTCCAACACAACGCGCGTGCGGAGGAGAAATTGTGGCGGCCTCGGGGGCGGATCGAGGCTCCGGCACTGTTCACCGTAATTTGGAGCCGGCAATTAATAGCGGCCGCCGCTGCCCTTTTGCTGCGTGATCCAGTCCGACAATGTTTTCGGTGTCGATTTCGCAGTCCGGCCCGGTGATGCCTTGGGATTGTCGCGGACGCCTTTGGTCGGACGGGTGCGCGGCGCTTCCGTTGCGTTGACGCTCCTCAAGGCAGCCGTCGATGCCTCGGCTTCCTTCTCGAGGCGCAACTGTTTCAATCGCGCCATCTTGATGCGCTCAGCCTCGACTCGGGGTTCGTCGGACAGCAGCGGCTTGGGTTGAGCAAGCTCGGCCGGGACCAGGACACCGAGAATGGTCGTCTCGCCGAGCGCCTTGCAGGCTTCGAGCCGATGCAGTCCCTCGACCAGAACGAGGCGGTCTCCGTCGAGCCGAACGGAAATGGGGGCCTGTTGTCCGATGTCCAGCATACTTTCCGCGATCTCCCCGACGATCTCGGGCTTGATGGCTTTCTTCTGCTTCGTGGGAACGAAGATCTTCTCGATCGGGAAGCTTTCCGGTTTGGGCATAACTCGACTCCGCTTCTACCGGGCCCGTCGGAACCCATGCCGGCGGGGTTGGGAGTTTAGCTCGTAGGATGGGTGTAGAGCGAAGCGAAACCCATCAATGTCCGTCGTGGAATGATGGTTTCGCAAGTGCTCTACCCATCCTACGGGCTGTCACCGCAATTCCATCATCTTCGCGAACCGCAATTACGGGTGGTTGAACGCTTATGACACCCATCATCCCCGCGTGTCGCGGTGGCAAGCAGGAAAAATGGCAACGTTGAGGCTGTCAATGACAGATTGGGTTAGTAATGCCACTTATCCACGTCATACACTGAGTGCCGTTTGGGGTGCGGGCTGCATATTGGGAGGGTCGATCATGGCAAGTGCCGAACAATTGCGCAGACGCGAAGGAGTGAACCTGGTTCAACTCGAGGCGGACATTTCATCGATCCGCCAGGGAAGCTCGATCGCTTCAATTGCTCTGCCTAATTACGTCGAGCACACCGAGGGCGTCACGCGCGTCGGCGCGCTCAGTGCAGAGGCGGTCATTCGCGACTATGAATCCGCTGCAAGAGAGATCGAGGCCATGGGCACCGAGTTGATCGACGCCGCGCAAAAATGCGAGGTGCTGACTGCCCAGGTCCATGATGCGATTGCCTTCATGCGCGAAACGGCCGCGGGCTATCGTGAAGAGGGACGCAAGATATTCAAGCGCATCGAAGAATGCGCGCTCTTCACGGAAGACGTCCGCAAGACATGCGAAGAGGTCAAACGCAGAATGACGGAAATCTCGGTCGGCGAGTCCCCGAATGAGGAGATTGCGGCGCCAGTGCGCGAGCTGAGCGGAATCGCGGCCAAGGTGTCGATGGCCGAGATGCCGTGATGCGGGAGCGGTAGTCCGCAGGATGGTTGCGAAACCCATTACCTTCGTCAACAGGAGTTGATGGGTATCGCTTCCGCCTTCGCATTACGGTGCATTACGGTGACAGTGCACTCAATGGATCGGTCAGCATCACCGGCAAGTTAAGTGCACTGTCAACCGTAATCACCACCGTAATCACCCGCAATTGTGAATATGAACATTCGTTCAGAGGAACGGGCGTTGGGTTCATTTCGTTGCATTGAGGGGCTTACTGCGAGGAGGACATCATGAAAACAAAGATCATTGCGCTCTCCGCTGCTGTTCTCATGGCTACAGCACCTGCCGTGTTTGCTCAGGGCGTATCGAGCAACACCCCAGGTCACGAGATGCAGCAGACGGGCTCTAAGAAAGGCGAGCCGGGCGCTTCCAGCTACGCTCCCGGACACAAGATGCATCACGCGATGCACAACCCGAAGGCTTCGAAGAGGGCCGGCCCCGGCGCGTCGAATTACGCTCCAGGTCAAACCACCGGTGCAAGCACGAAGTCAACCACCGGCTCGAGCACAAAGTCAGGGTACTGAGGTCCAGGTACTGAAGTCCAAGCGATTATGGTGGCGGTGCATTCAATCCACATCGATTAGGCCGATTAGGCCAATTAAGTGCACTGTCACCTAATTGACTATCCAACACAACGCGCGTGCGAAGGAGAAATTATCGCGGGCTCGGGGGCGGGGCGGATCGGTCGCCTAGGCGGCGTGTTCCCTGGATCGCGTTACGTCGCCACGTCCTGCGAGCAGGCCGGCGATCGAGATATCCTCGTCCAGCGCTTCCCAGTGCAGGCCGACGCGGCTGAGCTCGACCTGATTGCGTTCGTCCGGCGTTGCATGCAGCAGGCGCGGAAACCACGCGAGCGGGACACCAAGAGTCCGTCCATCGGACAGTTCGACCCACATCGTGTGTTCGTCGAAGCGAACGCTAGTTGCCGAAATGGTCATGCCAAGCCTTGAGAAGAAGATCGCGGTTGTCTTCCACCGCGCGCAGGATATTCGAAAGTTCCCGCGGATTGAAGCCATAACTGTCGGCTATTGATATGGCAGGCTCAAGCTAAATCTTGGCGTCCCGGCCGCCGCCTCTGACGTGGACATGCGGCGGCTCGGGTGGCTGGCCTTCGTTTGAGAAGAAGTAGTAGCGCAAGCCGCCCTGGCGCAATGCAACTGGCATCAATGCCTCCGGGCGGCTTGCGTGTCCGTATCAGCTACACCCCGTCGTGCTGCCGCAAGTATCGCACTTCATGCAGGTGCCATTCCGCACCAGCGTGAAGTTGCCGCACTCCGAGCACATCTCGCCCTCGTAGCCCTTGGCCTTGGCTTCGGCGCGGCGCTCGGCCTTGCTGGGAGCCGCCTGCGCGGCGCTGCCGGACTTGCTCCACTGGAGGGCTTCCAGCTTCTCCGTGGGCGAGAGGTCGTGGCTCACTTCCTGCTTCAGCGCGACCGCGCCT
The DNA here is from genome assembly GCF_036924495.1 of Bradyrhizobium sp. AZCC 2230. NCBI lineage: Bacteria > Pseudomonadati > Pseudomonadota > Alphaproteobacteria > Hyphomicrobiales > Nitrobacteraceae > Bradyrhizobium > Bradyrhizobium sp. AZCC 2230. The sequence goes on from NZ_JAZHRS010000001.1 coordinate 932,935, forward strand.
TCCAGGACATCGCCGGCGCCGCGGGCGGTGGCGCCGTGGGAGGCGAGCGAGGTGACCTTGCTGCCGCCGGTCGGGGCACTGTCGTTGCCCGAGACGACCGCGGCCGAGCCGCCGCGCATCACCACCAGATTGTCGGTGCGGGAGCGGGTGAGGCCGCGCGAGACCAGCTTGGTCGCCTGGTGGGTCTCGTTCGGCTCCTTGCCTTCTTCCACGCCTTTGCCGAGCGCGTCGAAATTCGACTCGGTCGGGTCGACATGGGCGAGATCGAAGCGCGACATGTAGCTCACCGCGAGCTCGCGGAAGACGTAGTCGAGGATCGAGGTCGCGTACTTGATGCTGTCGTTGCCCTGCACGGGGCCCGCCGGCTCGAAGCGGGTGAAGGTGAAGGCGTCGACATATTCGTCGAGCGGCACGCCGTATTGCAGACCGAGAGAGACCGCGATCGCAAAATTGTTGATGAAGGAGCGGAGTGCGGCGCCTTCCTTGTGCATGTCGATGAAGATCTCGCCGAGACGGCCGTCGTCATATTCGCCGGTGCGCAAGTACACCTTGTGGCCGCCGACGACCGCCTTCTGGGTGTAGCCCTTGCGGCGATCCGGCATCTTCTCGCGCTCGCGCATCACGATGATGCGCTCGACCAGCTTCTCGACGATCTTTTCCGAGACCTGGGCGGCACGCGCCGCCATCGGCTTCTCGTAGAGGCTCTCGACCGCATCGTCCTCGTCCTCGTCATCGCTGATGAGCTGCGAGTTGAGCGGCTGGCTGAGCTTGGAGCCGTCGCGATAGAGCGCGTTGGCTTTCAATGCCAGTTTCCACGACAGCATGTAGGCGGACTTGCAGTCCTCGACAGTGGCGTCGTTCGGCATGTTGATGGTCTTGGAGATCGCACCCGAGATGAACGGCTGGGCGGCCGCCATCATGTGGATGTGGCTCTGGACCGACAGATAGCGTTTTCCGATCTTGCCGCAGGGGTTGGCGCAATCGAACACGGAGTAATGTTCCGCCTTCAGATGCGGAGCACCTTCGACAGTCATCGCGCCGCAGATGTGGATGTTGGCCGCCTCGATCTCGCGCTTGGTGAAGCCGACGGCCTGGAGCAGGTCGAAGCCGGGGGCTGCGATCGCCTCGGCACCGATGCCGAGCTGGTCGCGGATAAAATCCTCGCCAAAGGTCCATTTGTTGAAGGCGAACTTGATGTCGAAGGCGGTCGGCAGGGCCTTTTCGACCTTGGCGATCGCTTCATCCGTAAAGCCCTTGGCCTTCAGCGTGGAGGCGTTGATGCCGGGGGCGTTGGACAGCGAGCCGTGGCCGACGGCGTAGGCTTCGATCTCCGCGATATCAGCTTCGCGATAGCCGAGCGCGCGCAGCGCTGCGGGGACCGCGCGGTTGATGATCTTGAAGTAGCCGCCGCCGGCGAGCTTCTTGAACTTCACCAGCGCGAAGTCGGGCTCGATGCCGGTGGTGTCGCAATCCATCACCAGGCCGATCGTGCCGGTGGGCGCGATCACCGTGGTCTGGGCGTTGCGATAGCCGTGCTTCTCGCCGAGCTCGAGCGCCGCATCCCAGGCTGCCTGCGCGTGGCTGACGATATCAGCCTGCGGGCAGGAGACGAGGTCGAGCGGCACCGGGTTGACGCTGAGCGCCTCGTAGCCGTTGGACTGGCCGTGGGCGGCGCGGCGGTGGTTGCGGATGACGCGCAGCATGTGCTGGGCGTTCTTCTTGTAGCCCGGGAAGGTGCCGAGTTCAGCAGCCATTTCAGCGGAGGTCTTGTAGGTGATGCCGGTCATCACGGCGGTCAGCGCGCCGCAGAGCGCACGGCCTTCCTTGCTGTCATACGACAGGCCCATGGTCATCAAGAGGCCGCCGATGTTGGCGTAGCCGAGGCCGAGCGTGCGGAACTCGTAGGAGAGTTCTGCGATCGCGCGCGACGGGAACTGCGCCATCATCACGGAGATTTCGAGCACGATGGTCCAGAGCTGGCAGAGGTGCTCGTAGCCGGCGACGTCGAATTGCTTCGTCGTGGTGTTGTAGAAGGTCAGCAGGTTCGCCGAGGCGAGGTTGCACGCCGTGTCGTCCAGGAACATGTATTCCGAGCACGGGTTGGACGCGCGGATGTCGCCGGACGACTTGCAGGTGTGCCAGTCGTTCATGGTGGTGTTGAAGTGCAGGCCGGGGTCGGCCGACGCCCAGGCGGCGTAACCGATTTTCTCCCAGAGGTCGCGCGCCTTCAGCGTCTTCGTCACCTTCCTGGAGGTGCGGGCGTTCAGGTTCCAGTCACCGTCGGTTTCGACAGCGCGGAGGAAGTCGTCCTTGAGCGAGACCGAGTTGTTGGAGTTCTGCCCCGAAACCGTGAGGTAGGCTTCCGAATCCCAGTCGGTGTCATAGACGTCGAACTGGATGTCCTTGTAGCCCTGCTTGGCAAATTGGATGACGCGCTTGATGTAATTGTCAGGCACGAGGCTGCGGCGCGCGAGCTTGATCTCGCGGCGGAGCGCTGGGTTCTTCTCGGGGTCGAAGCAATCGTCGCCCGAGCCTTCGCAGTTCACGCAGGCCTTCAGCACCAGCTTGAGGTGCTTCTGGTTGATCTTCGATCCGGTGACCAGAGCGGCGACCTTTTGCTCCTCCTTCACCTTCCAGTCGATATAGGTCTCGATATCGGGGTGATCGACGTCGACGACGACCATCTTGGCCGCGCGGCGCGTGGTGCCGCCCGACTTGATCGCGCCGGCGGCGCGGTCGCCGATCTTGAGGAAGCTCATCAGGCCGGACGAGCGGCCGCCGCCGGAGAGCTTTTCGCCTTCGCCGCGCAGGCGCGAGAAGTTGGAGCCGGTGCCGGAGCCGTATTTGAACAGGCGGGCTTCGCGGACCCAGAGGTCCATGATGCCGCCCTCGTTGACGAGGTCGTCACCGACGCCCTGGATGAAGCAGGCGTGCGGCTGCGGATGCTCGTAGGCCGACTTGGACTTGGTCAGCTTGCCGGTGAAGGGGTCGACGTAATAATGGCCCTGGCCGGGGCCGTCGATGCCATAGGCCCAGTGCAGGCCGGTGTTGAACCATTGCGGCGAGTTCGGCGCGACCATCTGCATGGCGAGCATGTAGCGGAGCTCGTCATAGAAGGTCTGGGCGTCCTCGTCGGAGGAGAAATACTTGCCCTTCCAGCCCCAATAGGTCCAGCAGCCGGCGAGGCGGTCGAACACCTGTTTTGCGCTGAGCTCGCTGACATAGCGCTCTTTCTCGGGCAGGAGGCTCAGCGCCTCGGTATCGGGCACGGAGCGCCACAGGAAGGAGGGGACGGATTCTTCCTCGACCTTCTTCAGGCGCGCAGCGACGCCGGCTTTGCGGAAATATTTCTGGGCGAGCACGTCGGAGGCGACCTGCGACCATTCGGTCGGGACCTCGACGCCGTCCATTTTAAACACGACCGAGCCGTCGGGATTCCTGATCTCCGACGTGGTCAGCCGGAAATCGATCCCGGCGTAAGGTGACTGTCCCGAAGTGGTGTGGCGCCGCTCAATCCGCATGGTCTTGCCCCGTCCTTATTTTGCCCGAACCGCCCCTCGTTGGGGACGCGCCGGGTAACGATTGTTCTCACGCGACTCCTCCCAGGCCTGATGGCCCAAAGGCACCGCAGTTCAGCCGGTGGATCCGGCCCAGTTTCTCCCGACGCGATTCCTCGATGCGCGCATCGATCACCGGCCGGCATGTCCAGATCCATCCGCCCCCAAGGGGATGAGCCCGACATGCGTTCAACGCCCCACACGCCACTTCAACCAATTGCCATCCGAGCCTGTTGCCGGCCCGTTCTGGCGCCCAAGAGTCCGCTCACCGAGGGCACAGACAAGCCCTCATCCCGCTGCCTTCGTCTGGCCTGGCGGAGTGCAGTTCTGCGGACCCTTTGGGGGAGTGCCGGCGGGACGCAAACTCACTCGCGCCGAACGGACCGAAAGCTAGGACTCTCCGTTGCGCCCGTCAAGAACTAGTGCGAGTTCCTGAATCAAATACTAAATATGGTGGATTGCGGGGGATAACAGGGGGCAAGCCCTCACCTGTTGTTGAACCAAGTATCAGTGAGTCCTCAGGGATTCCCAACCGAAAAAATTTGCATCCCGTGACCATACGGACCCTTCATCCCGCTGTTCACAGGGCTGGTATATTTTTGAGGTGCAGGGTTGCGCCAGCGGGACTCACGTAATGGTACGGAAGGAGAGGGCAGGCATGCCCGCCGGGGTGGTGGTCTGAGCGCCGAATTCGGGCCAAGCTGAGCTCGATTTTGCCGGACTGCCCACATGCTTGATTCGACTCGACCGGTGCTGCGGCCACGCATCGCCCCGGCCGGCCTGATGTTCCTCGCGATCACCTCGATCGGCTGGGGCTTCAATTGGCCGGTGACAAAGTTCCTGCTCGGTGAGCTGCCGCCTTTGACCCTGCGCGGGGTGACCGGCGTGCTCGGCGCCGTGCTGCTGGCCGCACTCGCCCTGGTCCGCGGCGACAGCCTGAAGGTCGCGGGCGCGATCTGGCCGCGGCTGGCGACCGCCGCCATGCTCAACGTCACCGGCTGGATGGTGCTGATGGGGCTGGCGCTGCTGTGGCTGCCGGCGAGCGAGGCGGCGCTGATCGCCTACACCATGCCGGTCTGGGCCTCGCTGATCGCCTGGCCCGTGCTGGGGGAGCGGCCGACGGTGCTGCGCACGCTCGGGCTGGTGATGGCCTTTGCCAGTCTCGCCTCGATCATGGGCGGCAACGGCATCGCCGCCAGCGCCGAGAAGCTGCCCGGCATCATCATGGCGCTGTGCGGGGCGATCGGCTTTGCCGTCGGCACGGTATTTTCGAAAAAGTACCCGATCCACCTGCCGCCGATCACGGCTGCCGCCTGGCAGATCGGGATCGGCTGCCTGCCGATCTCGATCATAGGCCTCCTGATCGAGACCTCGCATCTGGACAAGGTGACGCCAATCGGCTGGTGGCTGCTAATCTATTCGACCGTGGTGCAGTTCTGCATCGCCTATGTCAGCTGGTTCGCGGCCTTGGCCCGCCTCCCGGCCTCCGTCGCCGCGATCGGGACCATGGCGGTGCCGGTGATCGGCGTGGTGGCGTCGGCGCTCGCGCTGGGAGAGCCGCTCGGGGCAGGGCAGATCGCCGGGCTGGTCTTCACGCTTGCCGCGGTGCTGCTGGCGACGCGCTAGGGCGCCGATCGAGCGCTCGGCCCGCATCGCATTCCCGCCATGGCGTCAAGGTCGGCTTGCCGCGAAAAGGCCGCGCCTGTTGGCTTGCAGGAACTCCGCGAACAATCGACTGAGTGGCGGAAGTGTTCGATGCGCCTTCTTGATCAGCGCGACGGGCCGCGCGAAGTTGGTGTCGCTGATCCTGCGGCTTCGCAGCGAAGGTTCGGCAAAGATTTCCCGCGCTGACGTCGGCAGGATGGTGAGGCCGATGCCGGCGCGCACCATGCCGATCGCCGTCATCATATAGGTGGCTTCCGACGCCGTCGCCGGCAGCAGCCCAGCGCGGTTGAAGGCGAGATCGGTGACTGCCCTCACGCTGGTGCCCTGGTCCATCATGACCAGCGGATACTTGGCCAGCACGCGCGCCGTGATGCGACGCTGAGCTCCGATCGGATGAGATTCGGGGTAGACCACGCTCATCTCGTCGCGCGCCGTGAAGAGGGTCTCGATATCGGGGAACGACACGTCGCCGCCCGTCAGACCGAGGTCCACCTCTTCCGAGCGAATAAGCGCCAGCACGCGACTGGCAATGACGTCCTTCAATGCGAAGGAAGCACCGGGATTCTGCCCCCGGAATCCGCCGATCACGTCGGGGAGTATTCCGGCAGCGAAGGACGGCAGGGCCGCCAAGCGGACGACGCCTCGTCGCTCGCTCGCGACATCCCGGGCATCGCTGAGAAGGGATTCGAGATCCTGCAAGGTCCGTTCGAGCGCGGGCAGCAGCTCACGTCCCATGCGGGTCAACGCGACCGAACGCGGGTTGCGATCGAACAGCCGAAGCCCGAGCGATTCCTCCAGCCGCCGGATCTGGACCGAAAGGGTCGGCTGCGACACATGCAGCGCCGACGCCGCCTGGGTGAAGCTGCCCAACTTCGCGACCACGACGAAGGAGCGGAGTTGCCTCACGTTTATATCCATAGAGTTTCTCTATCGCTGCCATTGAATCATTTCAATTGCCTAATGGCACGCGCCGCGTTCAATTTGCGGCAAGTGTTCGGGAGAGATCCCCGAAAAGAACAATCAGGCGGGGAAATGCACAATCTGGCGTTGCTTGGCGTTGCCACCATTGCGGTGCTGCTTCTGGTCATCATGACGAAGCGGATGTCGCCGCTGATCGCCCTCATTCTCATACCGCTGATCGCCTGTCTGATCGGCGGTTTCGGCTGGGATACGAGCAAGTTCATCGTCAGCGGCCTCCAGAGCCTCGCGCCCGTCGTCGGCATGTTCGTGTTCGCGATCCTCTTCTTCGGCGTGGTGACGGATGCGGGCATGCTGGACCCGATCATCGACCGAATCCTGCGCACCGTCGGTACACGGCCTACGCGGATCGTCATGGGCACAACCCTATTGGCTCTGCTCATCCACCTCGACGGATCGGGCGCTGTCACCTTTCTCATCACGATTCCGGCGATGCTTCCCTTGTACGATCGGCTCGGCATCGATCGGCGCATTCTCGCCTGCGCGGCGTCCCTGGCTGCCGGTGTGAATTTCCTGCCCTGGACCGGCCCCATGATACGGGCCGCCGCTTCGCTCAAGCTGCCGATTCCGGAGATATTCAACCCGCTGGTGCCGGTTCAGCTGGCCAGTATCGTCTTCATCTTTGCTGTCTCCTATTGGCTGGGTCGCAGGGAAGAGAAACGGCTCGGCCTGGAAGCCGGGGCTCCGGTCGATGTGGAGGCTCGGCGAACCCTGAGCGAAGCCGAGCTCAAGCTGCGGCGGCCGCGGAACTTCTGGATCAACATCGTTCTGACTGTGATCGTGCTCGGGACGATGGTCGCTCTGGGCGACAGGCTGACGCCTGCCATCGTGTTCATGATCGGCACTTGTCTGGCGCTGCTCATCAACTATCCCAATGTCGACGATCAACGGCAGCGCGTGGACGCGCACGCGAGGGCCGCACTATTGATGGCCTCGATCCTGCTCGCGGCGGGCGTGTTCACCGGCATCATGCAGGGGTCGGGGATGTTGAAGGCGATGGCGCAGGATGCCGTCGGATTCGTGCCGCCGGGCGCGGCGAAATTCATGCCGATCGCGCTTGGTATCGTTGCAATGCCGCTCAGCCTATTGTTCGATCCGGACTCGTTCTATTTCGGCGTTCTTCCGGTCCTGGCCGAAGTTGGGGGACAGCTTGGCGTTCCCAAAGTTCAGCTCGCGCAAGCCGCCTTGCTGGGACAGATGACCACCGGTTTTCCCGTGAGCCCATTGACGCCTGCGACGTTTCTCGTCGTCGGCTTGACTGGCATCGATCTGGCCGATCATCAGAGGTTCACGATACCGTTCCTCTTTGCGGCCTCGGTGGTGATGACTATAGCTTGCGTTTGTCTCGGCATTTTCCCGCTGTAGCGAGGTGACGAATGCGCACGATCAGACTAGGGGCAGGCGCCGGATATTCGGGTGACCGGATCGAACCGGCCGTCGAGCTCGCGGAGAAAGGCAAGCTCGACTATTTGGTGTTCGAATGTCTTGCCGAGCGCACGATCGCGCTTGCGCAGGCCGCCAGGCTGAAGGATCCGAACGCCGGGTTCGATCCGTTGCTGGAAGCGCGGATGAAGGCTGTGCTGCCGGCCTGTCGCGCGAACGGTGTCCGCATCGTCACGAATATGGGAGCCGCCAATCCGGTATCCGCCGCGCGGGCGACGACGGCGATTGCGCAGCAGTTGGGACTTCGTGGACTCAAAATCGCTGCCGTCACCGGCGATGATGTCCTCGGCGATTTGAAAAACTCCGATCGCCACCTCGACATCGGTTGTACCGTCGACGGTCTCGGCAATCGAATAGCTTCCGCCAACGCCTATCTCGGCGGCGCTTCGATCGCTCAAGCCCTGCGCGATGGGGCTGATGTCGTCATCACCGGGCGCGCCGCCGATCCCTCGCTTTTCCTCGGTCCGTTGATCCACGAGTTCGACTGGGCGATGGACGACTGGCCATTGCTGGGAAGAGGCATTCTGGTCGGCCATCTCCTGGAGTGCGCGGGTCAGGTCACCGGCGGATATTTTGCCGATCCCGGATACAAGGACGTCAAAGACCTGGCCCGTCTCGGCTTTCCGATTGGCGAAGTTCGGGAAGACGGGGATTTGATCGTCACCAAGGTGGCGGGTTCCGGGGGGCGGGTCACGGCCGCGACGGTCAAGGAGCAATTGCTCTATGAGATTCACGATCCCGCCCGCTATTTCCAACCGGACGTGGTCGCTGACTTCTCCCGTGTCCAGGTGGAAGAAATTGGCGAGGATCGTGTCCACGTCATCGGCGCGAGCGGCACGCCGAAGACCGGCGAGCTGAAAGTCTCGGTCGGCTACATCGACAGCTATGTTGGCGAAGGCCAGATTTCCTATGCCGGACCGGGCGCCCTTGAGCGTGGACGGCTGGCGATCGAGATCGTTCGGGAACGGCTTGCGCTCTCAGGCGTGGAGACGAGCGAGCTAAGGAGCGATCTCATCGGATCGAACGCGCTCCACGGCGAAAATCTATCGCTGGGACGTCAGCCCTATGAAGTGCGGGTTCGTGTGATTGGACGCACCGAAACGCTGGCCGAAGCCAGACGCATCGGTGAGGAGGTGGAGACCCTCTACACCAATGGTCCGGCCGGAGGGGGCGGAGCCTGGAAGTCGGCCCGCGAGGTCGTCGCTATGGCATCCACTTTGATTCCAGAAGCTGACGTGAGGACGGCCGTCCAATACTTCGAAGCGTGAGCCCAAGCAGAAGATGCCTGGGAACGCGGCACGCCTGCCACAGGGGAGAATGACTCCATGAAACTACGGGACATCGCGCACTCGCGCACAGGAGACAAGGGCAATACGTCAAACGTCTCCCTGATCGCGTACGACCCGAACGATTACGAATTGCTCTGCACGTACGTGACAACCGATCGGGTCAAGCAATTGTTCGATGGCATCGTCAATGGCGAGGTGACGCGATATGAATTGCCCGGCATCGGGGCCCTGAACTTCGTCATGACCGAGGCGCTTGGCGGCGGCGTGACGCGATCCCTGGCCATCGATGCGCATGGAAAGTCGCTCAGTTCGGCGCTGCTGAACATGGACGTTCCCGATGACCTCCGTTCCGGTTCGAACGAGTAGGCCATGATGAAAACCTTCTGCGCCGTTTCTCTCGCCCTGATGTCGATCGGAATGGCTCGCGCGGGCGAGCTTCCGGCTTGGCTGCACGAAGAAAAAGTAACACATTATGACGGCACGTCAGACGACCTTGTCACCGCGGGAATGGGTGCCGAGGCAATGACCGGGGCTGCTCCGCGTTTCGCGGATCCCCTGCATCCAACAGCACAAGAACTGCGCCGCGCTTCGGTATTCTACCGCGCGAGCAAAGGGCAGGGTTATGGCCGGCTGTTCGGCCCCCATGTCGATCAGGAGACGGGTCGATCATTCGACGATGAGGGCAGGATTGCCGGCGACGAAGTTCTTGCCTATGCGGACGATGGGGGCGGCAGTCAGAACGTCGCGATGCTCTTGCAGATTCCGTCAGACCTCTCGACGGAGAGGCGATGCCTCATCGCAATTCCGGTCGCGGGCTCAGCGAGCCTGTTTCGCGACATCGTCGATTTCGGCTATTGGGGGCTGCGTCATCGTTGCGCCGTCGTCTACAACGATAAAGGACATGGCAACGGCTTCCATCTTCTCGAGAACGATACGGTCAATCTGATCGACGGCCCACAAGTGCCGGCACAAGCGGCGGGATCGAAAGCGCACTTCCGCGCCGATCTTGACGAAGCGGCGCGCACCTCGTTCCTCGCTGTATGGCCTCATCGCGTTGCGTTCAAGGCTGCACATTCCAAGCAGAACCCCGAGAAGGATTGGGGCACCGATCTGCTCCGGTCGGTGCAATTCGCATTTGTCGAGTTGGCGAAGCGGGACCCGGGCTTCACCCGTGAAAATACGATCGTTATTGCAACGGGAAGCTCGAACGGCGGCGGGGCCGTCCTCTACGGCGCAGAAAAGGACGCCGCGCACCTGTTTGACGGTGTCGTCGCGCGCGAGCCGCAAGTCCAGCTCAAGCCCGACGACAGGGTGGTCGTGAAGCGCGGGACTGTCGAGCGGCGAGGCACAGGTCGCAGCCTGCTCGATTATTTCAGCTTCGGGAACCTCTATCAGCCATGCGCGGTGCTCGCGGTGACCGATATTCCGTTGCGGGACCGTGTGCCATTCGCGGCGAACCGATGCCAGTCCCTTCACGACAAGGGCTTGCTGACGTCTGCGACCCTGGACGCCCAGGCGCGCGAGGCACTCGATCGCATGCATGCTTACGGTTGGGACGAAGAGACCGACGTCGGTCACGCATTCGGGTATTTCGTCGCGCCGGACGCAACCGCAACCAAGTACGTCAACGATCACGGTCGCTTCGACGTCCGCGACCGTGTTTGCGGTTACAGCTACGCTGCAACGGATGCGGATGGACGGCCGGTTGCGGTTCCTCCCGATCTGGCTGCGGCGATCTTCTCCGTTGCGCCGGGAGGTGCTCCGGCCGGAACCATCGATGTGGTCAACGACAACGATCCGACGGGGGCACGGCGCAGCTGGCTTTCGGTATCGCCCAGCACGGGGCGGCAGGATTTCAATCTGGATGGAGCCGTCTGTATTCGTGAACTCGTGACCGGAAATTCCCCCGGATCGCAGCGCGTGAAGACCGGTATCGACGAATTCTTGGCATCAGGTCAATTGCACGGATTGCCGACGATTATCGTGCATGGCCGCAATGACGACCGTGTTCCCGTCAGCTTCTCGTCGCGCCCGTATCTGGGCTTGAACAATATCGTTGACGGCGAAAGTGCGAAGCTGCGCTATATCGAGGTCACGAATGCGGAGCATTTCGGGACCGATCTGCCAGGCTTCGACACGAGAATGGTTCCGCTCGTCCTCTATCATCTGCGGGCCCTCGACCTGATGTGGGCCCACTTGACCCGAAAGACGCCGTTGCCTCCGAGCCAGGTCGTTCGGACAACGCCACGCGGAGGCGAGCCTGGGAAGGCTCCCATGCTTCAATCCGTGAACGTGCCGTCAATATCGGCTGCCCCGTCCGAGGGCGACAGGATCCTCGTCGATCATGGCCGGGTTCTCGTGCCGGATTGAGTCCGCGCGGGCACCCCTGTTTAAGGCGCCGCCATCCCGCCGCCACCCAACGCCTTCCTGATCATCTCGGCGAGCTGATTGCGGCGGTAGGGCTTTGTCAGCAGCATTCACGCCGTCGTCCAGCTTGCCGCGGTGCTGCTGGCGACGCACTAGGAGATCCGCGGACTGGATCACTATTCAGCATCACCGAACGCAGCCAGCAGCGCCGGTCCAACTTCTGCAGCCATCGGAGCGCTCGATCGCTCCTTTTCCGGGAGCGGAACGAAGCCATTCCGCGAGCCAAGATTCCTGGTCGGAATGTAGACGATACGGTTCGTCTCAAATCTAACGATTACATCTTTTGTTGACCGGACGAATGTCTTCCACGATCCAACTCCCGCGGCCTTGAGGACAGGCTTGAACAGCTTGCTCCAGTCCGCCGGAGCAGGGTGAGGAATCCCTTCTCTCGAAAGCTGCAAAGCTTCCAGTACAGCAGCTCCCACGCCCGACACATCGCTCGCTTCAAGGTCGAAGACAGGTGCGCAAATCACGCCAACGCCGTCCGTGGTGTCCGAGACCGGACAAATGATGACCTTGTTCCGCCTCAGATAAGCAGCAGCCTTCCTCAAGCTCGCCTCCTGCTCGCGACGCGCTAGCCCGCCGCCATTCCCCCGCCGTTCAGCGCCTTCCGGATCATCTCGGCGAGCTGGTTGCGGCGGTACGGCTTTGTCAGCAGCATCACGCCGTCGTCGAGCTTGCCGTGGTGAACGATGGCGTTGTCGGTGTAGCCGGAGGTGTAGAGCACTTTGACTCCCGGCCGGCGCTTGGCGATCTCTTCGGCGAGCTCGCGGCCGCTCATGCCGCCGGGGATGACGACGTCGGTGAAAAGCAGGTCGAAGGCCTGGCCGGCCTCGATCAATTGCAGCGCGGCACGGCTGTCCGCGGCGGCGACCGTCTTGTAGCCGAGGCTCTGGAGCTGGGCGGTGACGAAATTGCGCACCATCGTGTCGTCTTCGACGACAAAGATGGTCTCGGCGCCGCCTTCGGCTTGTTGTGCGATCGAGGTCGCGGCTTCCGTCGTGCCTTCGCCCGGCGGCAGATAGAGCTTGATCGTGGTGCCATGGCCTTGCTCGCTGTAGATCTTGATGTGGCCGCCGGATTGCTTGACGAAGCCGTAGACCATCGAGAGGCCGAGACCGGAGCCCTTGCCGACCTCCTTGGTGGTGAAGAACGGCTCGAACGCCTTGTCCTGCACGCTCTGCGGCATGCCGGTGCCGGTGTCGCTGACGGCGAGCATCACATAGGGGCCGGGCCTGACGTCGGCATTGGCCTGCGCGTAAGCCTCGTCCAGAACGATGCGGTGGGTCTCGAGCAGGAGCTTGCCGCCGTTCGGCATGGCGTCGCGGGCGTTGATCGCCATGTTGAGCACCGCATTGGTGAGCCGCGACGGATCGATGTGCGAGGTCATCGGTCCCTGCTGGAGCACGGTTTCGATCTGGATCTGCTCGCCGAGGGTGGGGCGCAGGAGCTTTGCGATGTCGGTGATGGCGGCGTTGATCTCGACGTCGCGCGGCTGCAGCGGCTGCTTGCGCGCGAACGAGAGAAGGTGCTGGATCAGCTCGGCGCAACGCTCGGCGGCGTCGTCGATCAGGCGCGCCGTGCGCTGCAGCTCCGGCTGACCTTTCAGGCCCGCCACCAGCGTTTCGGTATTGCCCGAGATCACGGTCAGCATGTTGTTGAAGTCGTGCGCGACGCCACCGGTCAGCTTGCCGATGGCATCGAGTTTCTGCGACTGCTGCAGTTGCCGCTCGGTCTCGCGCGACGAGGTCGCGTCGTGATAGACCAGCACGGCACCGGAGATCGTGCCCTGCGCATCCAGCATCGGCCGGCCGCTGATCATGAGATGGCGCGCGGAATCGCCGCTGTGCGGGCGGACGATCATCTCCAGATCTTCGAACTGCTCGCCGCGCAGCACGCGCGCGGAAGGCAGCTCGGTTGGCTTGAGCGGCGTGAGGCCGTCGCCGTGAAAGACGTCGGATATCGCCCGCAGATTGCGCAGATTCATGCCGGCGCGGTGCAGCAGCATCCGCTCCGCGGCCGGATTGGACAGAAGGACGTTGCCCTCGCTGTCGATCACCAGCACCGCCTCCGCCATGCTGTGGAACGTGCTCTGGAGCACGTTGATCGACAGGCGCAGCTCGTCATGCGCGGTAACGAGGTGCTCGGTGCGTTCGGCAACGGCGGCTTCGAGTTGTTGCTTCTCCGCCGTGGTTTCCAGCAGCGTGCTCTTGAGCGCGACCTGGGTGCGCTGGCTCTCGCGCAAGAGCATGCCGACCAGCAGCAGGATCACCAGCGCGCCAATGACGTCGATGCCGAGCAGCACGATTCCGGTCCGGCGCGAGGCCGCTTCGCGGGTGGCGCGCAGCTTCTCTTCGCCCGCGGCCAGCCGATCCAGATGTCCCGTGAGCGTTTCCATCAGGCCGCGTCCCTCGCCGCGGTCTCTCAGCGCGTTGGAGCCCTCGTTGTCGCCATTGATGCGCAGCCGAAGCGATTCGGCTGCGACCTCGATGCGCCGAAGGATGAGAGGCTCCGTAGCCTCCATCAGCGTCACCTGGTCAGCATTGTCGCGGATGGCAAGCTTGAGGTCGCCGAGCGCCGGTGCGATCCGGCTGCGGGCAGCCTGGAATTCGTCGATGAAGCCTGCCGTGCGGTAGATCTCATAGCCGCGTAGCGCGCTTTCCGCGCGGCGAACCAGCAGGTTGATGTCCGAGATCTTCTTCAGCACCTCGACGGCGTGGTTGACCCAGGCCGCGTCTGACCGCGACTTGACGTCGAGCCCGATCGAAGCGGCGGTGATGAGCAGGAGGATGGCTAGTCCAGCACCGAGAATGACGCGCTGCGAGGGGATCAAGGGGCCTCTTTCTGGTCCTTCGGCGGCGCGCTCTCGCCGAGGCATTCCCGGATGGTGGTCAACAGCGTCTCGGGCGTGAACGGCTTGCGCAGGCAGCGCGATGCGCCGAGCTCCAGCGCCATGCGGAGGAAGTCCGGGGAGGGCGAGGCGGATGAGGCGAAAGCGTAGCCCGACATGGCGATCAACGGGATCGCCGGCGCACGCTCGTGAAAGATGCGGATGGATTCGAAGCCGCGCATATGCGGCATGAAGATATCGACCAGCATGACATCAAACGTCTGCGCTTCCAGCGCAGCCAACCCCGTTTCGCCGCCGTCGGTGAGCGTGACGTCGAAGCCCTGGCGCAGGAGGAGGACCTCGATGGTCGCGCCGACCATCGGATCGTCATCGACCACGAGAATACGCGGCATGACCCTTCCTAGTACATCGAAGTCCCCACAGCGATTGGTGATATAGGCGAATCGTGCGCCGGGTCAATTTTGGATTGGACCTATATAGGTATGCACGCCGCAATGCATAGCGCCTCTGCGGGTTCCGCGTGGCAAGTGAATTTCGTCGGATTTCAATGACAGGTTGAGACAAATCCGCGCGATCCATGAAAGCTGCTGCTTGGTTGAAGCGTTCTGGGGGCAGGGGGCGTACGTCACCCGACGGGATGATGACGCGTGCATGCGGGTCGAACTACTGCAGAACCTGATCTGCGGAGGTTCTGCGATGACCCGACTCGCGCTTCATGGGCTGCGTTCGCGACAAGACGTGCAAGACCTGAGCGCGGAGGATCGCAAGACGTATCGACGATGGGCTCGCCGCTCATGCGCGGTCTATGCGATCGTTCTCGCCGTCCTGTTCGCCGGCTTCTGGCTTCACGACCGCACCCTGATGGTCGCTCAATCCGTGTCCGAAACCGGAAACTCGCCGAGAGGCGGCCAACCTAAATGAGCGGCGCCGTTGGTCGGCGCCGCTCATAGATCATGTTCTTCAGACCGTGTTACGGGCAGGGATGCCGCATACCGTCGTTGCCGAGATAGGTACCCGACGCCGGGTCGTACGACCTGAAGCGCTGGGCGCAATAGGCTGACGCGTCACCACCATCGTCGGGAACCACGGCGACGGTCGCGCCGTCGTCATAGTAGCTGTTGTCGTAATAGCCATCGCCGTAATACGGGCCGTCGCCGTAATACGCGTAGGACGAGCCCAGCGCGCCGATCGCCGCGCCGGCCGCGACGCCGGGCCAGAAGCCGCCGTGACGATGCCAGCCGCCGCCGTGCCAGTTGCCTCCGCCGCCATTCCATTGGCCGCCGGCTGCAGCAAAGTTGCGGCCACCGCCGTTGAAGGCGGGCCCGGCGCTCGGGCGCGCAGCCGCGAAATTGCCACCGCCACCACCGATCCGGGGGCCAGCAGCAAAGCCGCCGCCGCCCATACGGGCACCGCCGCCACCGCCGCCTCCTCCAAAATGAGCTCCACCGCCGCCACCACCGAAATGAGCGCCGCCGCCGCCACCGATATGGCCGCCACCACCGCCGCCACCACCGCCGTGGCCCTGGGCAAAGCTCGGGGTCGCCATCGGAAGGACCAGCGCCAGCGCTGCGGCAGCGCTCAAAACTTTCAGGCTTCTCATGATCAAACTCCTTTTCCAGAGAGCAAACCCACCGAAAGGGCCGTTGTTCCTGGGTTCACGCCGGTGTGCGCGTGAAGAGGCAGATTTCCACGCGGTCGCTGTACCGGGCATGAACGGACCGTGCTCGCTTTGCGGCCGAGCCCAGGCCGAGGCACCGCGCTTGGCGTGGGGCACGGCCGCACCGGGCGAACTGGACATTTGGCCGTCCGGATGGCATCAGGACCCACGAAGCAGGGCCCTTGCCGCATGAAACAATTCTTCCTGAAGCTCTTCACCTGGTGGAACGGCCAGACCTTTGGCACCCAACTCTGGACCCGCCGGTTCGGGGAGCTGGTCGGTGAGGACGAGCAGGGCAACCGCTACTACCGCACGGCCGGCGGCAAGATCGATCCGACGCTCGGCTTCGAGCGGCGCTGGGTGATCTATAACGGCTATGCGGAAGCCAGCCGCATCCCGACGGGCTGGCATGGCTGGATGCATCACGTCGTCGACGTGCCGCCGACCGAGGAGAACTATCAGCCGCGCGAATGGCAGAAGCCGCACCAGCCGAATCCGACAGGCACGGCCAAGGCCTACCGTCCGGCTGGCTCGACGCTCGCCAGCGGCAGCAAGCGTCCCAAGGCGACCGGCGACTACCAGCCCTGGACGCCTGGCTAGGCCGACACATTTCCCCTTCATGGTGGATGCACACGCATCCGCCTAACTCCGCTGTGGACAACGGGAACAGCGGGGATGCCGGCTGTCGGGCCGTTGCGCCTGCGCGAGCGATGCGGCTCAATGAACGCATCTTACGGAGATGGGAGACCATCGCGTTCGGTTCGGGCAACAGTTCGCGACTGTCCCGAAATGCAGCGGCCGCCGACCAGGACTCGATCGGGAGATAGGCCCCCGGTCTGGAAGCTCCGAAATCGCCCGATGAGAATGTGCAGCCGCCGTGAGACAGGAAAGGCCGCTCGGGAAACCGGGCGGCCTTTTTCTGTTGTGAGGCGCGTTACATCATGCGCGCCGACGCACGCGCGACTGCTTCGAGGCGGCGGGCCTGCCGTGGCGCGCCGCGCTCTCTGAGCAAGGCGAGCACGTCTGCGGATGCGGTGTCGGGCGAGCCTGAATTGAACGGCGGCGCCGGATTGTATTCCAGCTGAAGCTGGATCGCTTCCGCCGTCGTGCGGTTGCACAGGATCGAGACCAGCGTCAGCGCGAAATCGATCCCCGCGGTGACGCCGCCACCGGTGACGCGGTTGCGGTCGACGCAGACGCGCGTCTTGGTCGGTGTCGCACCGAACTGGCTGAGCATCTCCATCGCACTCCAATGGGTCGCGGCCCGATAGCCCTTCAACAGGCCGGCGGCGCCGAGCGCCAGCGATCCCGTGCAAACCGATGTCACGTACTTTGCGCCCTCGGCCTGCCGGCGCAGGAAGTCGAGCACCTCGTCGTCATTGAGCAGGTCGTCGGTGCCGCCGCCGCCGGGCACGCAGATCACGTCGAGCTGCGGACAATCGGCGAATGTCGTGGTCGGCGTCAGCGTCAGCACGGAATCGCTCGGCACCGGCTCGATCCGTTTCCAGATCAGATGCAGCTTCGCGCCGGGGACGTTGGCAAACACCTGCAACGGCCCGGTAAAATCGAGCTGGGTGACGCGCGGGAACACCAAAAGACCGATCTGGAGCGGTGCCGACATGAAAACCTCCAAGGAAGAGCTTGACGGGCGCAAACTGGCATGATGCCCTCCTGTCCAAAATGGCGTAATTCCCTCACTTTCGGACATGACCATGATCGGCATCCTGATCTTCCCGGATTTCCAGTTGCTCGATGCGGCCGGCCCGATCTCGGTGTTCGAGATCGCGGCACGCGCCAGCGGCAAGCCGCTGGCGCTGCGGGTGCTGGCGGTGACCGCAGGCGCGGTGCGTTCGTCCTCCGGCGTCGAGATGATGGCGCGCGATTTCAAATCGGCGAACGCGATCACGACGCTGGTCGTGGCGGGCGGTGCAGGCGTCTCAGCGGCGGCGCGCTGTGCGGCCACGCTCGCCTTCGTGCAGCGGCTGGCCAAGCGCGGCGTGCGGGTCGCCAGCGTCTGCTCGGGCGCCTATGTGCTGGCGGAGGCCGGCCTGCTCGACGGCCGCCGCGCCACCACGCATTGGGGCCGCACGCGCGATTTCGTCGCGCGGTATCCGCAGGTGAAGTTCGAGCCGGACCAGATTTTCACGCGCGATGGCAATGTCTGGACGTCGGCGGGCATCAGCGCCGGGATCGACCTCGCGCTGGCGATGGTCACCGAGGACCATGGCGAGGAGATCGCGCAGGCGACCGCGCGCCAGCTCGTGCTCTACCATCGCCGCAGCGGCGGCCAGTCGCAGTTCTCATCGCTCTTGGAATTGAAGACCCCGAACGGCCGCTTCGGTGCGCTGCTGTCCTGGGCGCGGGAAAATCTCGACGCGCCGCTGACGGTGGAAAACCTCGCCGATCGCGCCGGGATGAGCGCGCGGCATTTCGCCCGCGCCTTTGCCGCCGAGACCGGTACGACGCCGTCGAAGGCGATCGAGCGGTTACGGATCGAAGTCGCCCGCGAGCGCGTGCAGTCCTCGCGCGAAGCGATCGAGCTCGTGGCAGAAGCGACCGGCTTCGGCGATCCCGAGCGCATGCGGCGCGCCTTCATCCGGGCTTTTGGCCAGCCGCCACAGGCGCTGCGGCGCGCGGCGCGGGCGGGTTAGGTGGAGCTCTTTGCGGCCGCTGCTGCGGTCGTATCCGCCCGCGCCGTCAATCGCCGCGCGATCGGCGTCAGAATGTACGGCGCAAGATGGATCGGAAACTGCGTCATCGCGAAATAGAGCCAGGTCGTGGCCGGCAGCGCGCCGGCGGTCGCGGCCAGCATCAGGCCGAGATTGCGTTGTGACACCATCAGCCCGAGCGCCAGCGCGCGCTCATAGCCGATGCGGCGGAAGAGCAGCGTCGTGACCGCGAGCAGCGTGAAATAGACCGCAAAGGCGAGAGCCGCGATGCCGATCGTGAACAGGGGATCGGCGATGAAGTCGTGCGCGACGTCGCCCATGATCGCGGATGCGAAGATGAAGAGGATGACGATGTTGAAGCCGTCGATCGGCTGCTTGTGGCGCAGGATCGCATCCGCGCCGAAAATCCAGCGGATCGTGGTCGCGGCGAACAGCGATATCGCGAGGATGCCGAGCAGTTTCAGGCCGAGCGTGAGCGGCGAGATACTCAGCATGCCGCCGAGAAACAGGCTGGTGAACAGCGACGCCGTAAAGGGCACGATCGCGGTTGCGGCCACCATCGTGACCAGCACCAGCGTCGCATCGAGGCCCATCAGCGCGGCCAGCGCCGGTGCGGCCATCATCGGCGAGGCCATGCTCTGGAGCATCAGCGCGAGAGCTAAGCCGGGCGCACGGTCGGTGAGCCCGGTCGCGTGCGCGATCAGTCCGACGATCAGCGGCACGCCGATCGTGGTCCAGGCGGTGGTCGTCGCCACCAGCGCCGGCCGGCGCAGATGTCCGTACAGCGCCGCCAGATCCACCCGCATGAAGGAGATGCAGAGCAGAACAAGGATCGCCTCGGTCACGTAGGGCCGCAGCAGCGCGCCGAGCGGCGGCACGGCGGCGGCGATGAACACGACGGCGGCCACAGCGCGCGTACCCTGGCTGCCAAGCCAAGTCAGGCCGCGCAGCGGAAGCGCGCATAGAAGAGCAGGGTGCATTTTTGGAGCGTCCGGAATAGCAACTCGAGGGCGAGGCTGGCTACTTGCCTTCAAATGGATTTACGACGCGGACTCCCGCGGGCTCAAAGTCCGACACATTGCGCGTCACGACTGTAAGCCCGTGTTCGAGGGCCGTGGCGGCGATCATGAGGTTGGCGCTGTCATTGCCGAGCGCGGCACTGAGAATCCCCCAGCGACGCGCGGTCTGGAGATCAAATGGCAAGACCTGTGTGCCGTAGAGTGCGAGAACGCGATCCAGCCAGGCGGTGAGCGCATCTGCAAAGCTAGAATCCGCCACGCGTTGACGTGCGATTCCGCGCTCGATTTCGCCGATGCTGACGACGCTGAGGAAAAGATCAGCCGTCCTCTGCCGCTCCATCCAGGCTACCACCGACGGGTTGCGTCTGGTCCGACGCAGTTCGGACAACGTGACGGTGTCGAGTAGAAACATCAGAGGCCGACGTCACGATCCGCAACGCGCGCGCGTGGAAATTCCTCGTCGTCTTGCGGCATTTCGAGAAGCAGATCGGTAAGAGAGGGCGCCCGAGCGCGTTGCAGTTCCTGCAGGCGTTCGAACTCTGCGGCATTCAAGATGACCACAGCCGGTTTGCCATGCCGCGTTACTGTCTGCGGCGCGCGTTGCGCCGCATTAACCACCTCGCTGAAGCGGTTTTTTGCGTCCTGCACCGACCAGACTCGCTTGGACATGCTAAATCTTTCTAGCCAGAAATTCTGGCTAGAATATGCGCTCCCTGGTGGCCCTCGTCAAGGAGGAGGCCAACCGCTCGCGGCGTTCTCAGCCCAGATCTTTCAGCCATGCGCCGATCTCGCTCACTGCGACATTGGCCTGTTGCAGCAATTTGCCCATGGTGAGGAAGCCGTGGAATTGTCCCGGGAAGTGTTTGTATGTGACGGGCACGCCGGCCTGTTTCAGGCGCGCGGCGTATTCGTCGCCCTCGTCGCGCAAGGGATCGGCGCCGGCCGTGAGCACGTAGGCTGGCGGCAGGCCGGCAAGGCTTTCGGCGCGCGCGGGCGAGGCGCGCCAGTCGTGGATGTCGCCGGCACCGTTGAGGTAATGATCGCGGAACCAGCGGATTACCGAATGCGTCAGCAGTACGCTGGTCTCGGGCTCGCTGTGCGAGCCATGCGTCATGGCGAAATCAACGGCGGGATAGATCAGCACCTGGCCGGTGAGTTTCGGGCCGTTGCCGTCGCGCGCGGCGAGGGCGACGACGGCGGTGAGGTTACCGCCTGCGCTGTCGCCGCCGATCGAGAGGCGCGATGCGTCGATGCCGAGCTCGCGCGCATGCGCGGCGATCCATTTGGTCGCCGCGATCGCATCGTCGATGGCGGCAGGAAATTTGTGCTCGGGCGCGAGGCGGTAATCGACCGCGATCACGATCAGGGCGCCGGCATCAGCGAGTTGCCGGCAGACCACGTCGTGGCTGTCGAGATCGCCGATCACCCAGCCGCCGCCATGGAAGAACACCAGCGCGGGCGCCAGCCCGTCCTTGAGGCGCGGCTCTTTCGGCACATAGATGCGCGCGGGGATCGTCCCGTGCTGCGCCGGGATCGACAGCGATCCAACGCGCGCAAGTTCCGGCGGCTCGGGGTTGGTCGCAAAGCGGGCTTGAGCGTAATAGGCGCGCGCCTCAGTCGCTGTCAGCGTCTCGTAGGCGGGACGGCCGGCCTCCTGAAAAGCCTTGTAGACGGCGGTAGCATTGGGATCGAGCACGACGGGCATGGGGGGAGCGACCTCCGGGGTTTTTGGTTATGGTTAGGCGTCGT
Source organism: Bradyrhizobium sp. AZCC 2230 (assembly GCF_036924495.1). Lineage (NCBI taxonomy): Bacteria > Pseudomonadati > Pseudomonadota > Alphaproteobacteria > Hyphomicrobiales > Nitrobacteraceae > Bradyrhizobium > Bradyrhizobium sp. AZCC 2230. The sequence continues at coordinate 954,239 of NZ_JAZHRS010000001.1, forward strand.
TCTCGGGGGGCAAAGCCCGCCTCGGCCCCGGGGAGGAGCCTCCGGATTATCCCATCGGTGGACCGGGATGGCCAGCCGGCGCCGGGCAGGGCAGGGATGCCGCCCTTTCCGCCCGTCAAGAGTAAAAGACCAATAATTTCAATCGCTAGGGCTTTCAACTTACCAGTTGTGACTAACCATTTCTCGGGAACGGCGCGGAACCCGCACCCGTGATAAACCCGGGGGGTAGCTGAGTCGCGTTGCAGCCTGCCCACTGGGCGAGGCGCTCGGGGGCCTCCCTCAAGGGCAGGGCAATCATGCGGTTGGTCTATTTGGACGAAGCGGGTGTATCAAATCCCGCACAAGAGCCTGTCCTAGTCGTGGCCGGGGTCATTGTGGACCCTGACCGGCAGTGGAAGGAATTGGAAGCGTACTTTCGGGAGATGGCACTTGCCCTGTTCCCCGACGACGACCTGTACCGATTTGTTTTCCACGCCAAAGATATCTTTCACGGCAACGGACCGTTCGACCGAGCACGTTGGACGCGCAAGGAAAGAATGAGAGTTCTAACTCAGCTCGCCCAAGTCCCGCGCCTATTCGACTTGCCTATCGTCGTGGGCGAACTGGATCGCATCAAAACACAACAGGAACTCGAAAGGGTGAGCCCCGGCATCCCCACAAAAAGCGCGCACAATTTCATTCACACCCACGCATTCATCAACGCGATTCAGTGCGTCCAGTTTTGGATGGAGCGCAACGCACCTGCCGAAAACGCAATGCTAATTGCGGAAGATACTCCCGTGCTCAAAAAAACACTTCGCAACGTGCATGAGGGCTACACCGATCCGACGCTCGAAACTGAAAGCGCATTTAAAGCGCCGAATATCATCGATGCTGTGCATTTCGCACAGAAGGATGAATCATTGTTGCTACAGATCGCAGATCACTGCGCGTTTATCATCAAGCGAAAACTGATGGGAAAAACTGATGTTGATGAATGCTACGGTGCAATAAAGCCTTACATCCAGCGCTCGTTTAAGCCTGTTAAAGGGTTCGTCTACAGAGTTCATGTAAGCGAAGTTGAGTTAGTGACCGACGAAGAAGACGATCAAGCTGGTGCTGACGCCTCTCGAACGAAGGTACGTCGAATTGGCTAGCTCTGCTCGTTGAACGTACGGCAATCATTCGCAGGGGCGACGCAATGACAATGATTTCGAGGCGATCGATCATCATCGGTAGTGCGTCCGCTGGACTTTTGCCGAAATTCGCCCGTAGCGACGACAATCCGCCCACACCTCCGGCACCGCCAGCCGCTGAAGCACCCAAACCGAAACAGCTTTCAGCCGCTCAACAACTCGAACACACGGCAGTTCTGCTCAGAACAAAGGACGCTCAGGGGCGCGAATACAGCGGTACGGGATTCTTCTTCAACTTCTTCAGGAACGGCGATCAAGGCGTCACGGGTATAGTGACCAACCGTCACGTTGTCGCCGGAATGACAAAGATCGCGATGAAATGGACGCGCAGAACGCCTGCGAACGAACCCGATTTTGGAAAAGTCGTTGATGTAACTATCGATGTCTTGTCTGACCCAAGGATCATTCTACATCCGGACCCAGAAATTGATTTGGCGGTGATCCTCGTCTCCGAACTAATAAACAAATATCAAAGCGAATCGAAGCCGATCTACGCGGTAGGCGCAGATGAAGCCTTAATTGCATCAAGCGCCGATCTAAGAAAGTTTCAACCTCTAGAGGATGTTTTGATTGTTGGATTTCCGGATGGGATTTCCGATACGGCGAACAACATCCCGATTTTCCGACGTGGTGTAACCGCCACTCCGGTTTACATGAAATTCAACGGCAAAAAGCAATTCATGATTGACGCCGCCATCTATCACGGGTCCAGCGGCTCGCCTGTCTTTTTGTACAACGTTGGCGCTTGGATCAATGAGGATGGTCAACCGCAACTTGGATATCGCGTCGGCTTGTTAGGAGTTGTTTGGGGCGTTTTCGAAACATCCACCGAAGGAGAACTCCGGGTTATCCCGGCTCCTACACAACTTACAACCAAAGTGTACTCCAATATCCCTCATAATCTCGGCGCTTGCGTCCCAAGCTATTGCATCCTCGACTTTGAACCCGAAATGGTGCGCCTCGGTTACAAACCGCCAGAGGGATATAAGATGCGCGCTCAGCCGTGATCGGTCGCTATGGGCTTTGGCTAGCTATTTGGTGAGCGAAAGTTTTTCGCAACAGCCACCGCAAATTATTTCAATCGCTTGCACAGCGAACGCGGCGGATGATGTTTCCGCTTCGCCTGTCCGGATGGTTGCGCTGGCCTCTGCCAGGTTGCAACAGCGTCGCTGCCGGGCGCGTACCAGCCGCTCTACATTTTTGGCAGCGAAGCCGTTCGGCGAGATCATGGACGAAAGTGGTCGGCACATGCGGCAGCGCAGCGAGATCGACGCTTCGGGGTGTCTTGCACCGAGAGCATTGGATTTCCCGCTGTCTTGGCCCGGTCGGGGGCGAAATGGGCGAGGCCGACGCGCCAGCTTTCTCACCGTGTTAGCGTGCTGGGTCGATCGAGGGCAAGCCACGAAGGCGTTGCTTTTTTTGTTCGAACACCGCCTCACTTCCCGAACCGTGTCGCCGCAAGCGGTGAGTACAGGTTCGAGTTCGCGTTCATCCGCTCGCAGTCGCGCGACGCGTTCCAGAACGTTTCCACGCAGGGCTTCGTAGTGCCGGCGGCCTGCCTCCAAGTGATCGTGAGCGTACTCGGATCAGTGAAAACCCACCTGCCGGTGTTGTGTGGCTTGGCCGGGGGGCCGGGCGAGGACGGCGCCGTCTTACTCGACATCGCGATATTGCCGTTGCCGAGGTAATAGTACCATGTGCTGCCGTCCCACACGCGCCACCAGCCCGTCGGCCATCCATCTTTTTTTGTCACTCCGTCTGATGCGAGAACGACTTCTTTCTGGTATCGAGCCCACTGGTTGAGCTGCGGGTCGCGCACCAGCATTCCACCCACGACGCCGCCTCCACCGGTGCGATAAATATTGAACCTGTTCACCGGCATGGTTTGATAGGGTCCAACGGCGGGATCATGGTGGTACAAGTCTAGCCCGAGGACGCCAACGACCAGCGATACGTGTAGACCTCCGCCCCAGCTGACCATGATTGGCCCGAGCGCGGTCAGCGCTAGGTCGATATCGTTCGCTGTGGACGTCGGAACGTCCTTGTGAAGAAAGCTTAAACCCTCGTTTCTCATAAATTTGTTATACGCGTCCCCTCCCAGTCGTTGATGAGTGCCGTCCTCGTTCTCAAGTTCCGGCAACTGCTGCGGAGTGGCATATCCGCCTCCGTAGTATAAGCGCAGCATGCGTGCACATGCCCACCAGCAACCTGTGGGATCATAGGCTTGGCTTACAAAAGGCACGGGCCGCGGCAAGGGCATGATCGACCTCTCACTTTTTCAATGCGCACCATATGCAGTTAGAGCAAGCGTGCCAACGGCTCGCCACCGCCATCGCTGCGGCGCGGTATCGACACGACAGACGGTCAATCGCTTTGGTGAGCGGTGCTATTCCACGTATGGTTTCAATCGAACTAGCGGAGCATGGGGCCGCTTTAGCGTATTCCCGGCACGACGCGGCAGTTGGCTCAACCCGTGGGCTCAGCGTAGTACGTACTCGGGTCAAATCTGAACTTGGCATCGATCATTTCGAGATAGGCAGGCGCAATTTCTTTGCCGATCGCGCCCAATCCCTCGACCATCCAGCGGAAATGATCATCGAGTAACTTCCAATTCTTGTCCCACGTCTCGTTTTTCGGTGTGTCTTTGCGGCGCATGAACGGGACGAGCCGGTGGATCATCCAGTTCGTTTCCGTCGCGCGGTTCACAAACATGAGGTCGCTGTTCTTATTCGGGCCGGATACCAAGCTCACATCCAGCTTGTGCTCCAGGAGCAGCTTATGAGATTCGCCAAACAGCGTAAAAAGGCCCCTGTGAGCCTCCGTATTGAACATCCCGTCCACCTTGACCAGAAGTTTGACTGTCTCGTCTTTTAGGCCGGATTTTGATCCGATGATCTTTTCACGGACTTGATTCTCAATCGTTCGCCGGTTCTTGATCGCCGTCTTATTGTCCTCGTCCGTCCAAGGCTTATCATCCGGCAAACCCTTCCACCCGAACAGAGTCGCGAAATCTGCCATATTGTTCGCAGCGGCACAGAGGATGAACGTCTGATCTTTGATGCTGCGCTGAATGATATAGCCCTGCAACGGGTAGGCGTTGCTGGCGCAAACATCCGAAGCGCGCACGCTCCGAAAAATAGTTAGATACATCAGCACGCACGTCGCGTAATTCGCCTCCGCCTGCGGCCAACCGTTCTCGTTATTCAGCTTGATTTGCTCCAACAGCGTCTGGCCAAAAAAATCCAGAAAACAGTCCGTCAGGATACGAGAGCCATGATAGGTGCTGTTGAATACCGCTCCGATCTCTTGTTCTTTATCGACAACCGGCGCGAAATACTTGCCGCCGTAAACGCCTTCGTGGCCAAACGCCTCGAACAGCATCGTCTGGCGACGCTTTATTTCCTCGACCTTGACGGCGTCCGCCTTGGCTACTTCTCCCATTCTTAGCCCGTCCCGCTTCAATGCCCATTCAGGTGGCATATTATAGTAGTCCCATGTTTGAATGTAAGGATAAGGCGTAGAGTACATGGCTGTTTTTTCGTTGTGCGGCGAGGTGCCAGCGAAGCTACATCGCCCCGATGGTTAGTCAGTGTGGTGAGGGTGCTAAATTCGTAAGCCATGACAATGCTTCGGGAGGAGGGCGCGTCCGCCAATCCACCGAGACATTCCCCGGACGCCTTGTGTACATCCGACAAGGCGTCCGGGGCCTGCCCATGAACCCAGCAACGGAGAAGCGACTAACCCTTGCTGGGGGCATTTCGATTAACGTTTGTCGTGAGACGCGGCAGCCAGCAATGACCGCATGTGATCAGCGTGAAGACTGAGGGTCGCGCTATCGCCGTGCTTCGCCAGCAGTTCGCGCATATATTCCAGATGCGACTGTCCAGCTTCGCGGTGCTGTTCGTTAGTCATTTTCGCCATGGGGGTGTCATCCTTCTGTGGTTCGGACGATGAAGCGCGGCCCGTCCGACTAGCCGATCTATTTGCGCCGATTGCTGCACTTGTCCGGAAACCGCGTTGCCAGTTGATCAACGTAATCATCAAACAGGCGCTCGGCGTCGTTCATAGAATTGGTTTGCTTTTCGAAGAACAAGTGCAGGTTTTTCGGCGTTTCAAACGAGTGATCCGGCGTGGTCAATATGTGCTGATGTACGATCCGTAGGAATGTTTCGCAGCTAATCGAAAGATCGGGCGTCGTGACATCCGCGAAAAACTGCACCTCGCGCGCTGGCTCGCGCTGATATTTGTCCAGATAGAGCGCTTCGCATTTTCTGATTGTGGCATTCTTATTGGACGCATACTCGCCGTTCCTGCGATCGTATTCTGTCGCACTCGCAAAATGCATCAGCCCGTCGCCATTGAACGAGTAAATCATCGGGTGCGGATGAAATACTTTATAGATGCGCACATCGCGGAACGGTGAGTCATCAACTATGCCTTGTGCAATGCAGTGGTCGCGCATTGCCGTGTTCGCCTCATTGGTCATTGTAGTTGATCTATCCATTTGCGGGCCGCGTCGGTTTCAGTGTCGGTCAATAGTATCTTGGGCGTTGCGCCGAAAAGTGCGGTTCCCACGTCGCGGCGCATCGTTGGCGGCCCATACCCTTCAAGCATGCGGGCGTATGGGCGCGCTTCAATTCCGATTTCGTCATCATGTTTCGCTTTGCACCCTTGGACCCATTGTTCGTAACGTACTTCCCATCTGGCGTAATAAGCGCGTTGCTCATCACTTACCGTATCGAGGCGAGCGGCAAGGCTATTCGGCGGCTTTATCTGCGCGATGATCGCCGCAAGTCTGTTCCGGTCCCGCTCCGTAATCGGCATCAGTGTCGCGCTAGCATCGTTTCGAGTTCTGTTAGGCGTGCGCGCATTTCATTGATGTCCGTGACGTTCTTTAGTTTCTCCATCGCTGTCGCGATTGCCTTGGTTTCGTCGGCGGTCAACTCGCCTTCGATAAACGCTTGCATGACCGTTGCGGGCTCTGCGTTATCCAACTCAACCGTACGGGCTGGCGGCAGGCAGTAACGCAGGATCAATTCCAACGCCTTCCAGTGCGACGCGCTGTCTTTGTCTTTGAGCGCATCGCGTAATTTGTTGACTGCGTCCGGCCCCATTTCTTTGATGCTTGCGAGCATCGAGGACGACAGCCGGTTTTTTGAACCCGGCTTGCGCCCTGAGGTCGTTACAAATCGGCCACCTTCACCACGAACGACCTCGCTAGAAATAGCGGGATTTGGCGTCGGCGGATCGTCGGTAGGCGGTGCGGTCATCATCAAATCCACCGGATCGGCACATTGAATTTATGGAGCCACGCGGCAACCGCCGCGCGGTCAGTTAGGGTGGTGCGGCCATGCTGCATCGTTGCTTTTGGAAAGCCGTAACGTTCTGACCAATGCCAGAGTACCGCGCGTGAACGCACCGCCAGAGCTTGGCGCAATTCTTCGGCTCCAATGTACTGCCCCGTCCGTAGCGTTACGGACGATGGCAGTGTTGGTCCTAGCTTTCGCATGGCGCGATTAGTTGCCTGTCAGAAGTGCAAAAGCGTCGTCGGTGTTCACGTTGCAGGCCACGCTTACAGCGGTGATGATATCGCGCAGGAGTTGCGAGCCATTGGCGAAATAGCGTGAACGGGCTTTGAGGTTATCGAGGCCCGTTTGCGCGTCGGCAAGCACAGCCGCTTCGTCAACACCAAATTGCGCGGGTTCGAGATCGGTTGAAACGCTGTTGAGCATCCTTTCGCGCGCGGCATTGTTTATCGATCGATCGCCCACGTTAAAGCCGTCAAGCGACCTGGTGGATAAATGCGCCCATACCGCCGCGATGAATTCGTTCCGCCGGACAAGGTCATAGATTTCTATGTAGTACGCCGTTGATTGCGGTTTCGTCGGATTTTCGACGATGTTCCATCGCCGGTCGTCACGTTCGATGGGGAGGGCGTCCCAGTTATTCGAGAACACAAGCCAGCGCATCGCGTTGTGTTCAACCCATTCCAATCCGTGTTTTTCGTTGATCTCGCGAAAGTCAGGATTGACCATCGTCTTTAGTTTCTCGGACAGCGCCCATGTGTTCGGGCCGCGCATTCCCGCTTTGGCTTCGTCAACGATCATCAACAGTTTGCGTGACATTCGACCGTTGAACTTCCCGTTTAGAACAACGTCCAAAATCGCGTTGTTTAGCACGTAGCCGCGCACCACTCGCGAAAGAACACCACCAAGCCAGTTACGACCGATGCCGGTCATGTTGGCGACGAAGCACCATGCGGTTTCGACTTTCTCGCCGGGATGCTGCAAAATGTGCGCAAGCCAGCGCTCAAACAGATCGCGTTCGGTTTCGATCGGCACAAGATAGGCGAGGTGGTCGCGCCATCTGGTCAGCCATCGTTCGCGCAGTTGATTATCGTTGATGAAATGATCGTGCCATGTCGGCTTGATCAATCCGCGCCACGTATTGAACCCGCTCAGACCAACCTTTTCCGGAACGTCGCAAATCGGGCCGCCTTCCGGCTTCCATGTGACGCTATCGACGCGCTTTCGCTTCTCGTGCGGTAGCCATTGCTCAAATGCCGGAACGAGTTTCGTTTTCGTTTCACCTGTCCGCTTATCGGTGTACTCGACCGGATGTTTTGACGGAGCGTATTCATTGCGGGCAACCGCAACAGATTGAACGTTCAAGGTCTTTGCGTTCGCGACACCGCCCGACGCACCAACGCCACTGACGAAAAAGAAATCATTGATCATTTCATCCAGCGTGATCAGCTTTGTAGTGATATCGAATTCAAGCTGTTCGCCGATGCGCTCGTTTTCTTCGCGCTGTTTGTCGCGTCGCTCTTGATTGGTGCCTCGATAAACATCACGGCATGACTGGTTGCTGCTACTAGCTGTTCTGTTGCGATAGTATGCGCGATTGCACCATTTCTCGCGTTTGCCCAATGCCGACATGCTGAAAAGCCGGATCATTCGCACATGATCTCTGCCGGTCCAGAACGCCAACTTGTTCATCAGCGCTAAATCCGCTGCGCTGTGGTCGAATGACTTTCCGGCCGGCGACGGATAGAATTGGTTCAATGCCGTTGCATCACCGTTCCATAGCGCAGCGAACGGAACGCGGCGGCTTAAGATGTCGAATTGGGCTTTCGCGACAAAGTTGCGCGGATCACGCATGATTGCGTCGTTTAACTCGGCAATTCGCTCCGATGACATCTTGTCATCAGATGCAAGCATGCGGGCCAATAGTTGCTGATCGTCTTCCGGCCCGGACCATCGTGGATCGCGGATCGTCTCGATTTCTTGATTGTTGCGATCGTGTTTGCGGATCGGAAGGAATGTTTGCAGCGATGCCGTCTGCTCTAAGTCGGCGTTGCCAACCCAATTGGTGCCCGCAATAGCAACAAAGCGGTTGTTCTGATAAAATTCAAATCGGCCGTCCCATTTGTTGCGACGATTGCCGAATTGAGTTTTGTCCCCTCTCATGATCAGGTGTAAGCCTGTTCCTGATTGGCTAATCTCCGCTGCTACGCCCGGAAAGAGGCGCGTGAAGATATGTGTCGCTTCATCGTCATACGCGCCGGTGTCCGGATCGCGGCACGCATCAAGATCAACGAAGATGTATGGATCATTCAAGGTGAAAACAAAGCCGATCCGGAATTCCGGATTGATCGTTGCAATCGTCGTTGCGGTTTCGAAACTCGCCCATGTGGTCGGATTGGTTGTGTCGGCATGTTTAAGCGTCTTCGGATCGTAGGGGACTTTGCGCGGTTTCGGTTCCCCGTCGTATTGTTCAAGTCGCCACAGCACCCATTGCGGAAGGGCTTTCGGTCCCGCGAGAGGATCGGCGAGGTGAGGGGATGGCGTCCCGCTATCGAAAGCGCGCAGGGCAATACGGTGTAGCGGCGCGCAGCGGTTGAGCCGCGCGACATGAGCGTATATAGTCATCGGACTTTCCTAAAAGACGTTGATTAGAGGCCCTGCCGGGTGCCACTGGCAGGGCCTGCCTCTCTGTGCGGCGGATGAGCGTTCCGCCTTGTGCTTTGAGAGCGTTCACAAAATTGCCGCCACTAACCGGAACGACTAACCGTCCGCTGTGGCGAGGGCCGCTTTGCGCCGGTTCGCGATATAGTTCTCAATGTCGCTGGCGAGATAGCCAACACGACGCGGACCTAGTGGAATCTTGGGTGGGAAGCCGTGGCCTGCTTTGGCGTAGCGGCGTAGCGTTGGCGCGGAGATCGTGAGGCGCTGGCAAACCTGATCGGTGGTCAGAATGGTCGTGCTGTCCTGAGACATATGGGCGGGGTCCTGCTTTGAATTGATGGGCATTGCAGGGCATCCACCCGCGCGCGCTGCGTCTCTACCGCAACTCAGGCCATCCGACCCTTACGCCGCTGTCATCCGACTACGCGACTAACTAAGCACTCTCATATTCGCTCACGATGCGTCAAAAAGAAAAAGCCCGCGAACGGGCTTCTTCCGGGGATTATGCACAATCGGCTTTCAGGCGATCAGCTTTTCCCATTTCGCTTTGTAAGTTGGTGCGTCCGTTAGGAGATAGTCGCACCATTGTTGCATTAAATCGCGACGACGGTCGAATGCATTACCTCGGCGATAGGCCCGCTTGGTCTTGTTCTTGATTGTGTGCGCGAGTGCCATATCGGTGATCACGTCCGGATGCATAGTTGTGTCTTCCGCCCAGTCTTGGAACGTTGATCTAAAGCCGTGTACTGTGAAGCCTTCGCGCATTCCGCATAGCAATTCCAACATGCTCATGTGGCCGAGCGGCTTACCGCGCTTCATACCGGGAAATACATAGGGGTTCTCATCGATCGTTGGCAGCGACCGCAGTAGCTGAACAGCGGCATCCGACAAAGGGACGCGGTGTTCTACGCCCGCTTTCATACGTTCCGCAGGGATGATCCAGATCGCATTGTCTAGATCGAATTCGGTCCGTTGGGAGTTTAGCGTTTCGTTCGTGCGCGTCGCGCATAGAATTGTCAGCATCAATGCCTTTGCGCTGTAGTCAGGTTTTTCGCGCAATTCGATCATGAATGCGGGGGCGTCTTTCCAGTCCATGGCGTTGAAATGTCCTCTCGATTGCTTGCCGTTCAGCCAATGTTCAAGATGATCCTTCCATTGCGCCGGGTTGTGATGGTTGATCCAAATTTCGCGCTTGTCGGTGTTAGTTATTCCTTTCGCTTTTGCAGCGCCGATCACGGTTTCGATTCTCATACGGAGACGCGATGCTGTTTCACGTGCGCCTGTCCAAAGCGTGCCTTTCCTTTCCGCGCGCTCGTGATCTTGTCGTAAGACCTTCAATACGTCGTCGGTCGTGATCTCGTGCGGCAGCAGTTTGCCGATGATCGGATATGCATAGGCTTCGAGCGTGTTCTCCCACTGCTGAAGGTGTTTGGCATTTTTCCAACCATCCTTGTGTTGGGCGATGTAGTCACGCGCGACTGCCTCGAAAGTATCGACGGCTATTCGGTTGATCGTCGTGGCCGCCGTAGCGGTCGCGGCGGCGTCCGCGTCTCGTTCGGCCAAGGGGTCGCGGCCTGCCTTGATCAGCTTGCGGAGTTCCGCAGCCTGCCATTCGAGGGCCTTCAGTCCGGCTGCATCGATCGGCTGGTACGGCTGCAAGGTCATTAGCCGCCGCCGACCGTCTGCCGTGGAATAGCGGAGCGCCCAGAAGGCTGAGCCGCTTTTGGCGACCGCAAGGCATAGCCCGCGTTCGTGCGCCCACATGCCCGGCTGAGCGGCCTGGACAAGGGTTTGAATGGTTTTGAGGGTGAGACCTTTTTTGGGGCTTGCTGGCTGGGGTCTATGGGGATTTGGTGCGTGCACTGCTGGCGACCTCGCTGGTTAATCGCCACGCTAGACATTCACCTTTCCGAGTTCACCACTGCTCTCTACGCCTGTTTCTTCATGATTGCTCATGATCGTCTAAACTTGGGGATAATAAAACAAGCTCAAAGAGTTAGGTACGCTCGTGATCGCTAGTGACGTCGCGTGACGCCCCCAAGCTACGGCCGCCCTTTCCCTGCCGTATTCGCCGTGTTAACCGGATGGCCTGCGAGCGGCGGTATCCCCTGTAGAATGTCGAATAAGCCGATTCGCTGTTGAAGCCTCGCGAGATTATGTTTCGAACCATTACCCTGACAGGTCTTGCGGCTCTTTTGGCCGCTACCGCTTTGACGGTGGCGACGCCCGCGCAGGCGCAGATCGGCACGATCTTCTCCGATCCGCCGCCGCTGCGGCCGCCGGGGACCATACCCCGTGGCGGACAGCCGCAGCCGACCCCCGACGACGACGAAGAGGTGCCGGAGCTGCCGCCGCAGGGTCGGGTGCTGCCGTCGCGCCCGATGCCGCCGCAGAGCCGCCAGGGCAACGTCATGCCCGGGCCGGTCGAGACCCAGCCGTTGGCGCCGCCGCCGGGCACCACCATCGCGCCGCAGAACCAGCCGCCGGCCGTCGCTGTCGCACCGCCAGGCGCGCCTGCTCAGCCGGGCGCAGCTGTTCCGGGAGCTCCTGGCCAGCGCCAGCCGCAGAAGGGCGGACCCCAGCAGGGCGCCGTGCCGCAGGCGCCTGCGAGCCTCCAGCCGGGCGACGAGGTCGTCACCGAGCCGCCGGCCCAGAAGATCGTGAACAAGAAGGCGACCTTCTCCGGCCTCGACAAGATCACCGGTCGCATCATCAATTTCGACGAGGATATCGGCGAGACCGTGCAGTTCGGCGCGCTGCGGGTGAAGACCGACGCCTGCTATACGCGGCCCGCAACGGAAGCCACCAACACTGACGCCTTCGTCGAGGTCGACGAGATCACCTTGCAGGGCGAGGTGAAGCGGATCTTCTCCGGCTGGATGTATGCCGCGAGCCCCGGCCTGCACGGCGTCGAGCACCCGATCTACGACATCTGGCTCACCGACTGCAAAGAGCCGCAGCAGACGATTGCGACCGCAGCACCCGATACCAAGCCGGCTGCGCCACCACCGCCGCCTCCGGCGCAGAAGAAGGCCGCGCCCAAGCAGGCCGTGCAGCAGCGTCCGCCGCAGCCTCTGCCGCCGATCCAGCAGCAGCCGGCGCCGCCTCCGCCGGAGCAGCGGCCGGGTCTGTTCGGTATCCCCGGGTTCGGTAGCCGGTAAACCTGATTTATTGCCGCGAGGCGATGATCTCGAGCGCGCGTGTGCCCGGGATCGCGTCACCCGCAGACAGTCGCAGGAAATCGCCGGGCTCACCGGCGAGCGCCTTGTCGAGCAAGCCCGTGTAGCGCCGCCGCGAGATCTCGGCCGCGCCAAAGCTCTTGAGATGTTCGGTGACATATTGCGTGTCGAGCAGCTCGAAGCCGCCATGAATCAGCCGCGCCACCAGATGCACCAGCGCGACCTTCGAGGCGTCGCGCGCGGTGTGAAACATGCTCTCGCCGAAGAAGGCGCGCCCCAGGCTCACGCCGTAGAGACCGCCGACGAGGTCGTCGCCCTGCCAGGCCTCGACGCTGTGGCAATGGCCGAGCTCGTACAGTCCGCCATAGAGGTCGCGGATGCGCTTGTTGATCCAGGTGTCCTCGCGCCCTAGCTGCGGCGCGGCGCAGCCGGCAATGGTCGCCTTGAACGCGGTGTTGACGGTGACGCGAAACGCATCCGAGCGCACGGTGCGTGCGAGCCGCGAAGAGACGCGAAAACCCTCGAGCGGGATCACACCGCGCATTTCCGGCTCGACCCAGAACAGGGTCGGGTCGTCGGCGCTCTCGGCCATCGGAAAGATGCCGCAGGCATAGGCGCGCAGCAGCACGGCCGGCGTGATTTCAGACGAGGCGGAGTCGCGCGAAGTCATAGCACCCGATCATAGCAGGATCGCGCTGGGCGTGCGATGGGGGGTAATTCCGGATGCGGATCAGCCCGCCGCGGCGGTGTTCGCCTTGCCGGTGGCCGCCGGCGTGCGCTGGAACCGCAGGATGATGCGCGTTCCGGAATGCTCGGGATCGCGCTCGACGGTGGCATCGAGCTTGGTAGCCATCGCCGCGACGATGCGCTGGCCCATGCCGGTGGAGCGCGGATCGGCCTTCACGGCGTCGCCGACACCGTCGTCGGTGATCGACAGCAGGAGATCGTCGCCCCGCGAAGTGAGCTCGACATGGATGGGCCCGGCACCATCCGGATAGGCGTATTTCACCGCGTTCATCACCAGCTCGTTGACGATGATGCCGACGGCGACCGCGCGGTCCGGGTCGATCTCGATCGCCTCGGCCTTCACCGTCAGGCGCGACATCCGGTTGCCTTCGGCGGAGCGGCGGAGATCCTCGAGCAGGGAGTCCAGATACTGGTTGAGCACGACGCTCTTCAGGTCCTGCGAGGTGTAGAGACGGCGGTGCACCTGGGCGACCGCGGCGACGCGGCCCATCGCGTTGGTCAGCGCGGCCTTGACCTCGTCCTGCGCGGCGGAGCTCGCCTGCAGATGCAACAGCGAGGCGATGATCTGGAGTGAATTGCCGACGCGGTGATTGACCTCGCGCAGCAACAGCTCGCGCTCGGCGGCAAGTGCTGCGTAGCGGTCGCGCGAGGCATGGATCTCGGCCTCGGCTTCCTCGCGCGCGCGTTGCAGCTCGGCCTGGCGCAGCGCGCCTTCGGCCGCGACGTGCAGGAGCGGAATGAAGTCGCCCTTGACGTCCTTGACCAGATAATCGGCCGCACCTGCCTTCAGCGCGGTGACGGCGATGCTGGAATCCTGCGAAGCCGTGACGAACACCACCGGCGGGGCGTCCGGGATCGCCATGATCCGCTCGAGTGTCTCGAGTCCATCGAGACCCGGCATGTACTGATCGAGCGCCACGACGTCGATACCGCCATCGGTACTGTCTTGGCTACTCGCATTGCGGATGCGCTCGAGGCCTTCCTCGCCGCTCGCGGCATGAATGACCTTGTAGCCGCGGCGCGTCAGGCCGCGATCGACCAGGCGCGCCAGCGCGCCGTCGTCATCGATGTAAAGCAGTGTTGGCGTGTGCTGGGTCATGAGGCGGCGGGCGGGACCTGGATGACCGAGAAGAACAGGCCGAGCTGCCGGATGGCATTGGCGAAATTCTCGTAGTTGACGGGTTTGGTGATGTAGACGTTGCAGCCGAGCTCGTAGCAGCGCTTGATCTCCTGGCTGTCGTCGGTCGTGGTCAGCACCACCACGGGCGAAGCCTTGAGATACTTGTTTTCCTTGATCTGCCTCAGGATATCGATCCCGCTCATGTCGGGCAGGTTGAGGTCGAGCAGGATCAGGAGCGCGTTGCCCTTCTGGTTCAGCCCGGTGCCGTCGGCGCCGAACAGATGCTTCATCGCCTCGGTGCCGTTGGCGAACGACACGATCTCGTTGTTGACCCCGGAGCGACGGATATTGCGCTCGATCAGCCGGGCGTGGCCCTCGTCGTCTTCGATCATGATGATGGTGACGGGCAATGTCATTTGTCGGCGTTCCGGTTGCTCTTATTCCAGGTGATGGGCAGCGTGATCGTGAACGTGCTGCCCGCGTTCAGTTCCGACGATACCGACATCGTGCCGCCGAGGCGGCGCACAAGTGCACGTACATGGGCAAGACCGATGCCCTGACCGGGCTTGTCCTGGGTTCCCGCCCGGCGGAACAGGTCGAAAATCCGCTGATGATCCCTAGCGTCGATACCGCGGCCATTGTCGCTGATTTCGAAGATAGCGTAGCCGAGCTTGGTGCGCCCGCGAATTCTGATCTCGCCGGGGACCCCGTTCTTCAGATACTTGATCGCGTTATCGATCAAATTGGAGAAGATCTGCTCCAGCGCAAGGCGGTCGCTGACGATATTCGGCAGCGGTTCGATGTGGATCTCGGCCTGGGCCTCGGCCGCCTGGTGCGCCGACGACGAGACGATGGCCTCGATAAAGTCGCGCGTATCGATCCTTTCCGGCTGGAACTCGCGCCGGCCCTCGCGGGTAAGGTTGAGGATCGCCGAGATCAGCCGATCCATCCGGGCGATCGAGGATTTGATGAAGCCGAGCGCTTCGGAAAAATCCGCCGACATCTGCTTGTCGGGGCCGTCGAGCGGAATGTCGGCGATATCGACGGGCGGGCCGCCTGCCGGCACACCCGTGAGCCCTCCGATCCGCCGAAAGATGTCCTTGCCCAATTCCTCGAGCTCGCTGGTAAAGCCCATGATGTTGACCAGCGGCGAGCGCAGGTCATGGCTGACGATATAGGCAAAGCGCTGGATCTCGTCGTTGGCTTCGCGCAGGTCTGCCGTGCGGTCGTCGACGGTGGCCTCCAGGTTGAGATTGGAGTCGCGCAGGCGTGTCTCGGCGTCGTCACGGGCGCGGGCAGAGCGCCGCACCAGCCAGACCGAGATCAGGGCCAGCAGCACGACGAGACCCGAGCCGATGCCGGTCATCGACGCAGCGAGCGTCTGGCTGCGGTCGGCATTCGCCGAACGGAGGCGGAACAGTCGCTCTTCCTCGGCGATCATTGCGGCTGCGACGCTGCCGATCGTGGCGGTAGTGTCGCCGTCAGCCGCCTCGCGAGCGAGCGCAGTGGCTTGGGCTGGCTGGCCCTGCCTGATGAGGTCGAGCTCGCGCGCGAATTGACCGAGGCGGGTCTCGATCGCCGCGCTGAGCTTCTCGATGCTGTCGCGCTGCGCGGGATTGTCGCCAATGAGACGCGTGACCCGGTCAAGCGCAGGAATGATGGCGGCAACGGCTTTCTCGTGATCCCCCTGGAATTCCGGTCCCAGCGTCAGGAGATAGCCGCGCAGGGCGCTCTCGGCGCGCCGGACTTCGAGCAGCAGAGCATTGATCTGGTTCTCCACCTCGATGGTGTGAAGCACCCATTTGCTGTCGTCTCTAGCCGCGTTGACGAGATAGACGGAGCCGGCGCTGATCACAGTCAGCACCAGGAGTCCTGCCGCGAACAGCAGGATCTGCCAAAATGCGCGCCGCCGCTGTTCCCCAGCCGTCACGACGGTCTCGCCTCGTTACGTGTAGCGGAGTTCAAAATGCCCCCTTGGAACTGTCCCCAACCGTCCATAATGCGATTGGG
Source organism: Bradyrhizobium sp. AZCC 2230 (assembly GCF_036924495.1). Lineage (NCBI taxonomy): Bacteria > Pseudomonadati > Pseudomonadota > Alphaproteobacteria > Hyphomicrobiales > Nitrobacteraceae > Bradyrhizobium > Bradyrhizobium sp. AZCC 2230. The sequence goes on from NZ_JAZHRS010000001.1 coordinate 970,437, forward strand.
GCCAAAGGGTTCCACAGGCGGAGCTTTATTTCCCGGCCGGTTCCGTCTTGCCCGCGAGGTACTGCTCCAGCCAGTGGATGTGGTAGTCGCCGTCGATGATGGCGGGTTGGCGCACCAGGTCGCGGAACAGCGGCAGCGTGGTTTCGATGCCTTCCACCACCATCTCGTCCAGCGCCCGGCGCAAGCGCATCAGGCATTCGGCGCGGGTCTTGCCGTGGACGATCAGCTTGCCGACGAGGGAATCGTAATAGGGCGGGATGGTGTAGCCCTGATAGACCGCGGAATCGATGCGGACGCCGAGCCCGCCCGGCGGGTGATATTGGGTGATGCGGCCCGGCGAGGGGCGGAAGGTCTGCGGGTTCTCGGCGTTGATGCGGCACTCGATCGCATGGCCGATGATCTGGATCTCGCTCTGCTTGGCCGGCAGCTCGCCGCCTGCGGCGATGCGGATCTGCTCGAGCACGAGATCGATGTCGGTGATGCTTTCGGTGACGGGATGCTCGACCTGGATGCGCGTGTTCATCTCGATGAAGTAGAACTCGCCGTCCTCGAACAGGAATTCGATGGTGCCGACGCCGAGATATTTCATCTCGCGCATTGCCTTCGCGCAGGTCTCGCCGATCTTGGCGCGCGCAGCCGCGGCCAGCACGGGCGAGGGACCTTCCTCCCAGACCTTCTGGTGGCGGCGCTGCAGCGAGCAGTCGCGTTCGCCGAGATGGATCGCGCCACCGCGGCCGTCGCCGAGAATCTGGATCTCGATGTGGCGCGGCTTCTGGAGGTATTTTTCCAGATAGACGGAGGCGTCGCCGAAGGCGGACTTCGCCTCGTTCGCCGCCGTCGACAGCGCCACCTGGAGATCCGCCTCGGTCTGCGCGACCTTCATGCCGCGGCCACCGCCGCCGGCAGCCGCCTTCACCAGCACGGGAAAGCCGATCTTCCTGGCGATCGCCATCGCATCGTCGCTGGGACCGACCGCACCGTCCGAGCCGGGCACCACGGGGATGCCGAGCTTCTTGGCGGTCTTTTTGGCCTCGATCTTGTCGCCCATCAGGCGGATGTGCTCGGCCTTGGGGCCGATGAATTGCAGATTGTGCTCGCCGAGGATCTCGGCGAAGCGCGCGTTCTCCGACAGGAAGCCGTAGCCGGGATGCACGGCGTCGGCGCCGGTGATCTCGCAGGCCGCGAGCAGCGCGGGCACGTTGAGATAGCTGTCCTTGGACGGCGGCGGTCCGATGCAGACGCTCTCGTCCGACAGGCGCACATGCATGGCGTCGGCGTCGGCGGTTGAGTGCACGGCGACGGTCGCGATCCCGAGCTCCTTGCAGGCCCGCAGGATGCGAAGGGCGATCTCGCCGCGATTGGCTATAAGGATCTTGTCGAACATTGTGCCTCAGGGGGCGAATGGGGAATAGCGAATGGCGAATAGGGAAGAGTAACTATTCGCTACTCGCTATTCGCCACTCCCTCACTCAATAATAACCAGCGGTTCGCCGAACTCGACCGGCTGGCCGTCCTCGACGAGGATCTGGGTCACCGTACCGGCGCGCGTCGAGGGGATCTGGTTCATGGTTTTCATCGCTTCGATGATCAAGAGCGTCTGGCCGACCGAGACTTTCGAGCCGACTTCGACGAACGGCTTGGCGCCGGGCTCCGGCGCCCAATAGGCGGTGCCGACCATCGGCGAGGTCACGGCGCCCGGATGCTTCGACATGTCGGCCGCGGCAGCAGCGGGTGCGGCGGCAGGCGCAGCGACAAGCGCGGGCGCTGCATGCGCGACCGGAACGGGCATGGTCGCGGCGACGCTGATGTTGCGGGCGACGCGCAGCCGCAGGCCGGCGCGCTCGATCTCGATCTCGGTGAGGCTGGTCTCATCGAGCAGCAGAGCGAGCTCGCGGACGAGTGCGGAATCCTCGCTGGAAAATTTTGCGGCTGCTTTGTCGTCTGGCTGGCGCGCCATGTTCTTTGATCCGAATGTTCTGTGTGAGGAGGGAGCGTCAGGCTTTGGGCTTGATGCCGACCTTGGCGGCAAGGCCCTGGATGGCGAGGCGGTAGCCCTCGATGCCGAAGCCGCAGAGCGAGGCGAAGGCCGCACGCGCGGTATAGGAATGGTGGCGGAAACTCTCGCGGGCGTGGATGTTGGTCACGTGCACTTCGACCGTCGGGATCTGCACCGCGAGCAGCGCGTCGTGCAGCGCGATCGAGGTGTGGGAATAACCGCCGGCATTGATGATGATGCCCTTCATCTTGCGAGCGTGCGCCTCGTGGATGAAGTCGATCAGCTCGCCTTCGCGGTTGGACTGCCGGCAGTCAGCCTTGAGGCCGAAGGTCGCGGCCGTCTCCCGGCACAGCGCCTCGACGTCGGCCAGCGTCGCGTGGCCATACTTCTCGGGCTCGCGCGTCCCCAACATGTTGAGGTTCGGCCCGTTGAGAACGAGGATCGTGTCGGTTGCTGGTTCGGCCATTCGTGTCCCGGCGCGTGTTTCGGCGTGGCGGGGGTTATAGGTAACAAAGTGACCTAGGGGAAGCCTTGAAGGGCCTCCGGGACCGCTTCAGGCGCCTCATCCAGTTCGCAAAAACCTGTGCGGAAACTACGGAAATTGCTTGTTAACCAGTCCAAAGCGGGCAGGACCCGCGGGGGAGGCCGTCCAATCGGCCAAAAGCCCCTGCCGATCGCTCGGCAAGGGCTCATTTGGGTATCAGCGAATGGGCTTAGCCTTCGATGATGTAGACGATCTCGCGCGTCTGCGGACGGACGATGATGTACTGGCCGTGCACGAAGATCACGTCATAACCGCGCCATTCCGGGTAGATTTCGACGATCCGGGCCGGGAGCGGGTGGAAACGGACGTTCGCCGGGACGGCCGTGCCGACCGAAATGTTGAAGTTGACGTTGGTCGTCTCCTCGATCTTCTCGGACTTGATCGCCGTTGAGATCTGGGTCCGCTTCTCCGGCGGCGGAGCGGCGGTTGCCGAGGTCGCGGCGTTGCCGGTCGTGGTCTGCGACTTGCTGTCGGTCGCACCCGGACGGTTCTCGGCATTGTTGCTCTTGGCGGCGCCGGCCTTGTTGTCCTCGGCCTTCATGTCCTTGCTGTCGGACTTCGTGGTCGAGTCAGAGCTCATGCTCTTCGACTTGTCCTGGGCGCCCTTGTCCTGCGCACTCTGGGCGCGCTCACCCTTGGCCTCTCCCTTGGCCGCGCCGGCCTTCTCGTCAGCCGCGTTCTTGTTCATCGCGCCAGACTTTTCCATGCCGCCGGACTTCTCCGCCGCGCCGGATTTCTCCATCGCGCTGGGCGACTTCTCTTCGCCCGGCTTCATGGCGCCGCCGGCCTGGCCGACTGTGCCCTTCTCCTTGGTCATGGCGCCGCCATGCTCAGCCGCAGCGCCCGAAGGCTGCGCATGCTGCGTCGGCTGCTGCTGCGTCGGCTGCGCGCCGGCGCCGCTGTTGTCGTTCTTCATCGTGCCTTGTGCGTTCGCCAGACCGGTGCCGGCGATCAGTGCGATTGCGGCCACCGAGATCATAAAGCGGTTCGACATTGAATTCTCCTCACGTGTTTCTTTTGCGTCATTGCCCGCGCCGACAACGGGAGGAGGTGTCACTTGTTCCGGAACATCTGCTGTTCCGCGGGATTTGTTTGTTGAACGCCAGATGAATGAGTTTGCAGGATTGCGCCAAGGTTGGGCGCAAAAGCAAAAGGCCGGCTTTTCAGCCGGCCTCGTCGCATGTGTAGCAGCGGTGTGGAGTGCCGTTCAGCAGGTCGCTTTGCCGCAGCGGGCAACGCCGATCTTTTCCTTGAGACCGTCGAGGCCGACGGCGCCGACCACGATCTGCTTGCCGATCACGTAGCTCGGCGTGCCGTTCATGCCCATCGCTTCGGCGAGCTTGAAGTTCTCCTCGATGGTGGCGCGCACCTCGGGGCTCGCGATGTCCTTCTCGATCTTCGCGGTGTCTAGGCCGGCTTCCTTGGCCGCCTGCAGCGCGCGGGCCTTGTCGGCCGCACCGCGACCGCCGAGCAGCTTCTGGTGGAAGTCGAGATATTTCTTGCCGGAGGGATCCTGCATGCGCACGGCGACCGCGACCTGCGCGGCCTCGACCGAGCCCTGGCTCAGCACCGGAAACTCCTTGAGCACGACCTTCAGCTTGGGATCGGCCTTCATCAGGTCGAGCATGTCGCTCATCGCGCGCTTGCAGTAGCCGCAATTGTAATCGAAGAACTCCACGAAGGTGACGTCGCCGTCCTTGTTGCCGAGCACGACCTGGCGCGGCGAGTTGAAGATCGCATCCGAGTTCTGCGAGATGCTGGCCTCGTGCTTCTTGGTTTCGGCATCAGCCTGGCGCTTGCTGAGCTCGGTCATGGCTTCCTCGAGCACCTCGGGATGGCTGACGAGGTAGTTCTTGATGATCGCCTCGATGTCGGTGCGCTGGGCATCCGAGAAGCTGTCGGCCGAAGCCGGTCCCGTTGCGCCGAAGATGGCGAGCGCAAACAGCGCGGGAGCAAGCAGGCGCAGCGAAGGCATTGGCAAATCCTTATCCAGAGCAGGTTTCGAAAAAACGTCCCGGCGGACTTAATCGGAGTGTCGTGACGTCAAAGTGGCGGATGTCGTGATCGGGCTAGTTGCGTGGCGGTTTCGACGCCACGATGTCGTCGGCCTTGACCCATCCGGGCGTGCCGACGGCGAAACGGGTTTTCGCGCGCGTGGCGAGCTCGCGAGCGGTCTTGTTGTCGCCGCGCAGGTAGGCGGCCTGGGCGGAGGCGAGATCCGCCTCGGCATAGTCTCCCTTTCGGCCATAGGCCATCGCGAGCTGCATGTAGCCGAGGGGGGCTTCGGGCTCCCGTGCCACTGCGGCACGGAGAATCCGAACGGCGTCGTCCGTGTAGGCCTTATTATCGGTTCCAACCAGAGCCTGCCCAAGTAACATCTCGATGAGGGGCGCATTGTTCGACAGTGCGACGGCCTTGCGCAGGGGGGCGATCGCGTCGGCCGGCTTGCCGCTCTCCAGCAGGGCCTGGCCGCGGACCTCGTAGAAGTACGGGTTGTTCGGCTGCACCGCGATCAACGCGTCGATCTGGGTCAGCGCGCTGCGCAAATCGCCGTGCAGATAGGTGCTGATGGCGCGGGCATAGCGCGCCGGCATGCTGTCATTGGTCAGGGGATAGCGGCGGTACACCGTTTCGGGCCGCTCCATGAAGGCGGAGATTTTGGCGCGCACCATGTCGTGGCGGAGCTGGAGCGCGGGATCGTCCTTCTTGTCCCAATAAGGGCTGGTGCTGGCGAATTCCTGGAGCGCCGCGACGCGCTCGGCGGGCATCGGGTGCGACTGCAGATAGGGATCGGCGCCGCGCGCCGCGAACAGGCTCTCGCTGGTGAAGCGCTTGAAGGTCTCGTACATGCCCTTCGGCGATTGCTGGGTCGCGGTCAGGAATTTCACACCGGCGCGGTCGGCGTTCTCTTCCTGCTGGCGCTGGTAGGACAACAGCGAGCGGCGGATCATCTCCTGCGGTCCGGCGATCGCAGCCGCGCCGGCATTGGCGAGCCCGTTATTGCCACTGCTGGAGCCACGGCTCGCACCCGCGACAAGCGCGCCGGCGCCGAGCAGCATGGCGATGATCATCTGGGTCTGGGCATTGGCGAGCTGCTCGCGCATCTTGGACAGATGGCCGCCGGCCAGATGCCCGGTCTCGTGTGCGAGCACGCCGATCAGCTGGTTCGGCGTCTCCGACTGCAGGATCGCGCCGTAATTGACGAAGATGCGGCGGCCATCGGCGACGAACGCGTTGAACGAGTTGTCGTTGATGATCACCATCTGGATGTTCTGCTTCTCCAGACCGGCGGTGCGCAGGATCGGGCGCGTATATTCGCGCAACAGCTGCTCGGTTTCGGTGTCGCGCAGGACCGGCGGCCCTCGGACTTCCTGCGCCTGCGTCGCCGGGACCGGCAGCAGCGCGATCGCAGCCGCCGTGACGAGGGCGGTGAGGGCGGAAGCCTTCTTGCGCAATGCGATCTGGAGCAACATCAAACGGTCTGGGTCAAACGGGCTTGGTAATGCAGTTTTTGTGATTGGTTTTGGCGATTGGCGGCGGACCGGATACGCGATATGCCCTTATGAGCCGTATAATGCGGCTAGTCTGGGGCGCAAGTGCCCTGTTTTTCCGGACCGAACGGACCGGTCCGCCAGCGAAATAGCAGAAATCGATGCACGATGCGACATTGAGGAACCGGGTGGGGCAGTGGCTCGAGCCCTCCCGCCGCAGTGATGTTCCCCCGTTCATGGTGATGGACGTGATGGCCGCGGCAGCCCGGATCGAGGCGGCCGGCGGCCATGTCATTCACATGGAGGTCGGCCAGCCCGCGGCCGGCGCGCCGAAGACCGCGATCGCGGCGGCGCAGGCCGCGCTCGAAGCGGGGCGGATCGACTACACCTCGGCGCTCGGTATCCCGTCCTTGCGCGAGCGCATCGCGCGGCACTATCGCGATGCCTATGGCTGCACCGTCAGCCCGGAGCGAATCGTGGTGACCACGGGCTCCTCCGGCGGGTTCATTCTGGCCTTCCTGTCGATGTTCGAGCCTGGCGATCGCGTCGCGGTGACAGTGCCGGGCTATCCGCCGTACCGTCACATCCTCACTGCGCTCGGTTGTGAGCCGGTGCTGATCGAGACCACCAACGACACGCGTCATGCGCTGACCGGCGAGGCGCTGCTCGCTGCTCATCGCAAGGCGCCGCTGAAGGGCGTGCTGGTGGGCAGCCCCGCCAATCCGACGGGAACGATGATGTCCCGGGAGGCGCTCACCGGGCTGATCGCGGCGTCGGAAGATGCGGGCATCCGCTTCATCTCCGACGAGATCTATCACGGGCTCGACTATGCGTTTCCGGCGGTGACGGCGGCAGAGCTGTCGCCGCACGCACTCGTGATCAACTCGTTCTCGAAGTATTTTTGCATGACGGGCTGGCGGGTCGGCTGGATGGTCGTGCCCGAGATCCTGGTGCGGCCGATCGAACGGCTGCAGCAGAACCTCTCGATCTCGGTGCCGTCGTTGTCACAAATCGCGGCCGAAGCCGCCTTCGACGGCGCGGCCGAGATGGAGGAGATCAAGCACGGCTATCAGGAAAACCGGCGCATCCTGATCGAGGGATTGCCCAAGGCGGGCCTCAGCAAGTTCCTGCCGGCGGACGGCGCGTTCTATCTCTATGCCGACGTCTCGGACTTCACCTCCGACAGTTTCGACTTCGCCAAGCAGATGCTGGAGAAGGCCCACGTTGCCGCAACGCCGGGCGTCGATTTCGATCCGATCCACGGCCGCTCGTTCATCCGTTTCTCCTATGCCCGATCGGCAGCGGAGATGCGCGAGGCAGTTGACCGGATCGCTCACTGGCTTAAATAGCCGCCAGTTTCGAACAGCCTTCCGGAGTGCATCTTGTCTGACCGAACCGTCCAGTCCGCCGCCACATCGCATTCTCCTCTTGCCGCAGTGATGTGGCCGACCCGACCGGGTGAGACCGTCGGCGCCTTGCGCGCCGCAGTCCTTGTGGCGCTCGGCTCCGCGCTGATGGCGCTGTCGGCCAAGGTGAACCTGCCGCTGCCTTACGTGCCCATGACGTTGCAGACCCTGGTGGTGCTGATGATCGGTGCGGCCTATGGCTGGCGCCTTGGTAGCGCAACCATGGTCGCCTACCTCGCCGAGGGTGCGATGGGGCTGCCGGTGTTCGCCGGTCCGGTCGGTGGAATTGCACCGCTGGTCGGCCCGACCGCCGGTTATCTCTACGGCTTCGTGCTGGCCGCCTTCGTCATCGGCTGGTTCGCCGAACGCGGCTGGGATCGCAACGTCGTGGCGCTGTTTGCGGCAATGGCGATCGGCCACGTCGTCATTTTCATCGCCGGTTTCGGCTGGCTGGCCTACGGCATCGGCCTTGGCGCGGATAAGGCCTGGCTGGTCGGCGTCGCGCCGTTCATTGCGGCCTCGGTGGTCAAGAACGCGTTGGGTGCTGCGCTGATGCCGGCGGTGCGCCGGATCGTCGACCGCCGCGTCTAGAACTCACCATACGCAATGGTTCCAATTGACAGAGCCGGCCAAGTTGATCTTGGCTGGCTCTAAATTTTAAGGGGGGAGGAAACAATGACAACGACAACAATGACCGGCGCGCCGGCCGCACCGAGCGCGGCCAAGCCGTGGTATAAAATTCTCTACGTCCAGGTGCTGATCGCCATTGTCCTCGGCGCCATCGTCGGCTGGCTGTGGCCGACGGTTGCCACCAACGACTGGATCAAGGCGCTCGGCGACGGCTTCATCAAGCTGATCAAGATGGTGATCGCGCCGATCATCTTCTGCACCGTGGTCTCCGGCATCGCCCACATCCAGGATGCCAAGAAGGTCGGACGCATCGGCGTCAAGGCGCTGGTCTATTTCGAGATCGTCTCCACCTTCGCGCTGGTCATCGGCCTCGTCATCGGCAACGTCGTCAAGCCGGGCGCGGGCTTCGGCAGTGCAGCGGCCAATGCGAATGCCGTTGCCAACTTTGCCAAGCAGGCGGAAGCGCAGAAGTCGGTCGACTTCATCCTGCACATCATTCCCGACACCGTGGTCGGCGCCTTCGCGCAAGGCGAGATCCTGCAGGTGCTGCTGTTCTCGGTGCTGTTCGGCTTCGCCATCATGGGCCTCGGCGAGCGCGGCCACGTGATCCGCAGCTTCATCGACGATGCCGCGCATGCGGTGTTCGGCGTCATCTCGATCGTGATGCGCGCCGCACCGCTCGGCGCGTTCGGCGCGATGGCCTACACCATCGGCAAGTTCGGCACCGGCGCGATCCTCAATCTGATGGGCCTGATCGCGACGTTCTACCTGACCGCCGCGCTGTTCGTCTTCGTCGTGCTCGGCACCATCGCGCGCCTTGCCGGTTTCTCGATCTTCAAGTTCCTGGCCTACATCAAGGACGAGCTGCTGATCGTGCTCGGCACCTCGTCGTCGGAAAGCGCGCTGCCGTCCCTGATGGAGAAGCTGGAACGGCTCGGCTGCTCGAAATCGGTGGTCGGCCTCGTGGTGCCCACGGGATATTCGTTCAACCTCGACGGCACCACCAACATCTACATGACGCTGGCGACCCTGTTCATCGCGCAGGCGCTCGGCTTCGATCTCACCTTCGGCCAGCAGCTCACCATCCTGGTGGTGGCGATGCTGACCTCGAAGGGCGCCTCCGGCATCACCGGTGCAGGCTTCATCACGCTGGCCGCGACGCTCGCCGTGGTCGATCCGCGGCTCGTGCCGGGCATGGCGATCGTGCTCGGCATCGACAAGTTCATGAGCGAGTGCCGCGCGCTGACCAACCTCTGCGGCAACGGCGTCGCCTGCGTGATCGTCGCCTGGTGGGAGGGCGAGCTCGACCGCGACAAGCTCAATGCACGGCTGAGCCGGCAGATCGATCCGACCGACCTCGAGACCGCGGTGACGACGGACTGATCTGCAAGCTGCATCTGGCGGCGTAATGCGCCGTCAGGCCTTGAAATAGTAGGGCTGGTCGAGATCCTCGATCAGCCCTTTTTCTTTTGGCGCCCAGCCGAGCAAGGCGCGCGTCTTCGCGCTCGATGATGGGACGTCGACGGCTGCAAATCGCGCGAACCAGCCGAAATGGTCGGCCGCTTCGTCCTGCGATTTCGAGACCACGGGCACGCCAAGCCTTTTGCCGATCACCTCGGCAATCACCTTGAACGGGATGCCTTCCTCGGCGATCGCATGATAGCGCGGGGCGGTTGCGCCTTGCTCGAGCGCGAGCCTGTACACGCGCGCCGCATCGAAGCGGTGTCCGGCGGGCCAACGATTGCTGCCGTCGCCGATATAGGCCGCCACGCCTTTCTCGCGCGCGAGGTTGATCAGGATCGGCACAAAGCCGTGGTCGCCCTCACCATGAGTCGTCGGTGGCAGCCGAACCACGGCGGCGCGGACGCCGTCCAGCGACAGCGCGGTCGATTCCGAAACGCGTGGGAAGCCGTGTGCCGACTCGTCATCTTCTGTCGCGAGCCGTCCGGGCGCCAGCAGCGCCACGCCCGAGGTGACGATGAGCGGGCGGTCGGAGCCCTTGAGCTCCTCGCCGAGCGCGAGGATGGCGCGGCGGTCGAGCTCGCAATTGTCGAGAAATTTCGAGAAGTCGTGGTTGAAGCCGAGGTGCAGCACGCCGTCGCAGCCGGCCGCGCCGCTGCGCAGGGAGGCGTGGTCCTCCAGCAAGCCGCGGTGGACCTTCGCCCCCATCGCGGCGAGCGATGCGGCACCCGCATCGGAGCGGGCGAGGCCGGTGACGCTGTGGCCGGCGGCGATCAGGTCGGCAACGACGGCGGAGCCGACGAAGCCGGTGGCGCCTGTGACGAATACACGCATGAGCAGTTCTCCAGGGTTGGTGGAGGGCAGCATCTGCGCTAGGATTATCCGGGTAAAGTAGTGACATTATCAGGGTATAATAGCTAACAGGATGAGCGAGACCTCCAGCGAGAACCTGCTCGGGACCTATCTGAAGGACCGCCGTACCCGGCTCGACGCGGCCGCGTTCGGCTTTGGCGGCAGCCGTAGGCGCACGCGGGGGCTGCGGCGCGAGGAGGTGGCGCAACGGGCCAATATCAGCCCGACCTGGTACACCTGGCTGGAGCAGGGTCGCGGCGGCGCGCCGTCAGCCGATGTGCTCGACCGGATTTCCGGCGCGCTGATGCTCACCGACGTCGAGCGCGAGCATCTGTTCCTGATCGGGCTCGGCCGTCCGCCCGAAGTCCGCTACCACGCGAGTGAGGGCGTCTCGCCGCGGCTTCAGCGCGTGCTCGATGCGCTGGAGACCAGCCCCGCCATCATCAGGACCGCGATCTGGGACGTCGTTGCCTGGAATCGCGCGGCCACGCTCGTGCTGACCGACTATTCAAAACTCCCGCCCGAACGGCGCAACATCTTGCGGCTGATCTTCAGCGAGCCCAACATCCGGGCCGCGCAATATGATTGGCACAGCGTGGCCCGCTTCGTGGTCGCGGCGTTCCGGGCGGATGCCGCGCGGGCCGGTGCCGTCTCGCATGTCGCCGACTTCGTCGACGAGATGTGCCGGCTCAGTCCCGAATTCGCGAAGCTGTGGTCCGACAACGACGTCCGCAACTATGGCGAGGGCGTCAAGCATCTGCGCCATCCCGTGCTCGGCCCGGTCGCGTTCGAATATTCGGCCTTCTCGGTCGACGGCCGGCCCGATCTCGGCATGGTCGTCTACAACCCGGCGACGCCGGCGGACGCCGAGCGCATCAGAAAAGTTCTCGTCACGCATATCGACTGACGGAATTCGCGGCCCCGCGCGTTTAACCGGCATCTCTGATGTCGAAGGGGCGGGCGGTATCGTGGACAATGCAGCTGTTGGTCAGATTGTGCTTGAAGCGGCGGAGCATTTTTCGGCCGGTCGGCCGGATCAGGCGGAGGCGCTCTGCACCGAAGCCTTGAATGTGGAGCCGGACCATGTGCCGGCGCTGCATCTGGCCGCCGTTGCGGCCTTCGTCACCGACCGTGCCGCCGACGGCGCCGCGCTGCTCAACCGGGTCTTCACTATCGATCCCGATCACGCGCCGGCGCTGGTCACGCTCGGCGATGCGCTTGCGGTGAAAGGCGAGCACGCAGGCGCCGTGGCCGCATTCCAGCGCGCGCTGCGCGGGCGGCCCGATGACGCCGGCCTGCACAACAAGCTCGGCGTGGCGCTCGGCGAGCTGTCGCGCTTCGGCGAGGCCGAGACCGCCTATCGCCGTGCGATCGCGCTCGATGCGCATCTGACGCGCGCCTGCTTCAACCTCGCCCTCGCGCTCGCCGGGCAGGGACGGCTGATCGAGGCGGAGGATTCCTATCGCGCCGTGATCGCGCGCGAGCCCGCCTTTCGCGGCGCCTGGATCAATCTCGGCAACGTGCTTGCGGACCAGAACAGGTTGGGCGATGCCGTGGCCGCCTATCGCCGCGCGCTCCAGCTCGATCCCAACGATGTCGGCTTGATCTGCAATCTCGGCGCGGCGCTCTGTCGGCAAGGATTGCTCGAAGAGGCCATCGTCCAGTATCGTCGCGCCGTCGACCTGGCGCCCGACAATGTTGCGGCGCTGCGCCTGCTTGGTCTCGTCCTGCATGAAGCCCGCCATTTGCAGGAGGCCGCCGATATCTACCGGCAAACATTCGCGCGCGATCCCGCAGATCATATGGTCGCCACCAATCTCGGGGCCTGCCTCTCCGATCTCGGCGAACTCGACGACGCCGTTGCGGCCTGCGAGCACGCGCTGCGGCTCAAGTCCGATCACGCGCCGGCCTATACGAATCTCGGCATCATCTTCGAGAAGCAGCAGCGCGTCATTGATGCGGTCGCCGCGCATCGCTGCGCGGTTGCGACCGATCCGTCCTATGCCAAGGGCCACGCCAATCTCGCGGTCGCGCTGCGCAACGCCGGCGAGATCGACGAGGCGCTCGCGGTCTCGGCACGTGCGGTTGCGCTTGATCCGGAGCAGCCGCTCGCGCAATACAACCACGCGCATTTCCTGCTGATGAACGGCCATTTCACCGAGGGTTTCGAAGCCTATCGGTGGCGCCGCAAGTGCAAGACACTGTCGGACGGCGATCCGACTTTCAGTGAGCCGGAATGGCAGGGCGAGCCGCTTGCGGGGCGCACCTTGCTGGTGTTCGCCGAATACGGCCTCGGCGATGCCCTGCATTTCGTGCGCTATCTGCCGATGGTGACAGGGAAAGGCGGCAAGGTCCTCCTTCAGGTGCAGCCCGCGCTCGCCGCGCTGCTGCGGCAATTGCCCGATGTCGCCGTGATTCCCCGCGGCGAGGCGCTGCCGCCGTTTGATCTGCAGGTGCCGCTGATGAGCCTGCCACGTATATTTGGCACGACGCTCGACAATCTGCCTGCGGACGTTCCGTATCTGCATCCCGACACCGAGAAGCTGTCGCGCTGGCAAGCCGTGCTTGGTCGCGAGACGCGGCTGAAGGTCGGCGTGGTCTGGGCCGGCAATCCCAAGCACAAGGGCGACTGGCAGCGCTCGCTGTCGGCCGAGGCGGTCCTGCCGCGGCTGGTGATGCCGGGCGTGCAGCTCTACAGCCTGCAAAAGGAGCCGCGCGCGGAAGACGCTGCGGTGCTGGCGGCGCTCGGCGGCGACATCATCGATCTCGCGCCTGCGCTCGGCGATTTCGCCGACACGGCGGCGGCCGTGGCCGCGCTCGATCTCGTCATCGCCGTCGACACGTCGGTTGCGCATCTGGCCGGCGCGCTGGGACGTCCGGTGTGGATGCTCACGCCCTACGCGCTCGACTGGCGCTGGCTGCGCGATCGCGAGGACAGCCCGTGGTATCCGACCATGCGGCTGTTCCGTCAGCGCCGCCCCCGCGAATGGGATGACCCGCTGATGCGTCTGACGGCCGCGCTCTCAGTGCTGGCCGCGAAGGCGGAGAGCTAGAACCGCTCCGGCCGGTATGGCGTCGGATCGATTGACGGCGTCTCGCCGTTCATCATCTCCGCGAGCAGGCGTCCGGTGGCGGGGCCGAGCGTAAAGCCCTGGTGACCGTGGCCGAAATTCATCCAGAGGCCGGGGTGGCGCGGGGCGCGCCCGAGCACGGGCACCATGTCGGGTGTGCAGGGACGGGTGCCGAACCACGGCTCCGGCTCGGCGCGCGCGCCAAGATCGATCAGCTCGCGCGCGGAAGCTTCGGCACTGGCGAGCTGCACCGGCGTTGCCAGTGCATCCGGCCCCGTCAGCTCCGCGCCGGTGGTGATGCGGATGCCCTTGGCCATCGGGCCCATCGCATAGCCTTGGCCCTTGTCGACCAGAGGCAGATCGAGCGAGGCGCCGCCGCTGTAATGCATGTGGTAGCCGCGCTTGCGCACCAGCGGAATCCGGTAGCCGAACTTGTGCAGGAGATCCGGCGACCAGGGCCCCAGCGTCACGACGGCGTTGGCGGCATCGATGCGGCCATTGTCGGTGTTGACCGACCATCCGGTCGAGGTCTGCTGCAGCGACTGCGCATCGCCGAGCACGATGGTGCCGCCGAGACGCTCGAACAGGTTGGCATAGGCGGTGACCAAAGCGCCGGGATCGGACACGGTCCAGGTGTCGAGCCAATGGATTGCGCCGGGGAGATCGTCGCGCAGGATCGGCTCGGCCTTGGTCAGCTCGCTGCCCGAGAGCACGCGAAAATTCACGCCGAACTCGCGGCGGTCTTCCTCCGCGGCCTTGATCGAATGGTCGAGCGCGGCAGCATCGCGAAACAGCGCGCGATAGCCGGCGCGGCGGATCAGATTGTCGGCATGGGCCTCACGGATGAGGATGTCGTGCTCGGGCGTCGCATAGGCGATCAGCTGGGCCCAGGCGGCGATCGCTTCGCGATGCCGCTTCGGCGCCGAGTGCCACCAATAGCGGAGCAGGGGCTCGACGTGGCGATGCAGCGAGGACAAGCTGTAGCGCACGTCGTTGGTGCGGCCGGTCGCGATCTTCACGAGCGAGGCGAGATCGCGCGGCATCGGATAGGGCCGCACCGCCTCCGCCTGGATCATCCCGGCATTGCCGTAGCTGGTCTCGCGGCCGGGCTCCTTGCGGTCGACCAGCGTGACGGTCCAGCCACGTTGCCTCAGATGCAAGGCGGCACCGACGCCCACCATGCCGCCGCCGAGAATGATTGCGCTTTGCATCGGCAGAATTCTCCTGTCAGGCCGGCTTCGGCACAAGCCTGGGCTGCGCCGTGTTGATGGTGGCGGCGGCGACGACGGACAACGCGGTCATTGCGACCAGGAACCCGAAGGCGGCATCGAACGATCCGGTCCCGGTCACGATGAAGCCTATCGCCGCCGGTGCGACAAAACCTGCGCTTTGGCCGCCGAGATTGACCATGCCGACACCCGACCCGATCTGATCGTCACGGAGGAGTTTGGTCGGGAGCGCAATCACCGCGGCCAGCACGAAGGATTTGAAGAAGTAGACCAGCGACTGATAGACGATCAGCACCGTGATCGTCTCCGCCTTGTACATGGCGTAGAGGAAGATGCCGGTCAACGCAGAGCTGCCGATCAGGAGATATTTCTCGCGCTCGGCAAAGAACGTGGTCATGACCCAGCCGCCGATTGCGGTTGCGAATGTCGCCATCACGAACGGGATCGGTGCCACCACGCCGACGGTCTTGAGATCGAGCCCGCGTTGCTGGAGCAGATAGAGCGGCATCCAGGAATCCAGGCCCTTGTTGACGCAGCTCAGGCCGAACCACACGACCATCAGCTGCCACAGCAGCGGATTCTTCATGAGCTCGCGCATCGGCGCGCGGGGCTTCGCCGTCACGGCCCCCATTCCGATACGAGCGAGATGCGGAACGAAGACGAAATAAATCACCGCGAAGAGGACGCCGGCGATGCCGATGGTATTGAAGGCATGACGCCAGCCCAGCCAGAGGATCAGCGGCGCCATGATCAGCGGCGCGATCATGCTGCCGGCATAGTTCGACGACAGCAGCAGCGCCGACATTTTTGGCCGGCTGTCCTTCTTGAACAGCTCCGCTATGGCGCGGATGCTCGCCGGCGGAAATCCGCCCTCGGCGATGCCGAAGATGAAGCGGATCGCGATCAGCGAGGTCAGCGACCAGGCCAGGCTGGTGAAGGCCGTGAAAATCGACCACATCACGATGGTGACGATCACCACATATTTCGAGCCGAAGCGGTCGGAGAGCCATCCGCCCGGCACCTGCATCGCGGCGTAGCCCAAGAAGAACGCGCTGATGACGATGCCGAGGTCGGCGGCCTGGAGATTGAAGTCCTTGCCGATCTGCGCCAGTGCCAGCGAGATCGCCGCGCGGTCGACATAGGAGATGCAGTAGGCGACATAGAGCAGGACGAATGCGACGATGCCGGTCTTGCGATTCGACAATTCGGCCATGCAGATCTCCGCTTTGCCGGCGACCCGGCGGTCATGCCTGCTTGCTTGATCTATTCCCAGGTGAGGAAGCCGGGCGCGGACGACAGGGGCGGCGCCGCCGCCAGTCGCGCCAGGTCAGGCACCGGCCGGCACAATTGGGCATCGCCCGCAAATGCAGCCTCCAGGCTTGCGGCAATTGCGAGCACGATGGCATCGCCGCCGCGCGGGCCGACGATCTGCAGCCCGAAGGGCAGGCCGGCTTCGTCGACGCCGAGCGGAATGCTGATCGCGGGATGGCCGGGAAGCGTGACTGCATAGGCGAGCGCGAGCCAGTGGAAATAGGATTTCGTCGGCGCGTCGTCGATCTCGGCGGGATAGAGTTCCGACCACGGCCGCGGACTGAGCGTGATCGTCGGGCTGATCAGCACGTCGCAGGTTTCGAAGAAGCTTTGATAGGCGCGATAGATCCGCGTCTGCGTCGTCGCGGCACGCCCGTGATCTCCAAGCGTGTAGCTCAGGCCTTCCTCGACATTGGCGCGGACATTGGGGCCGAGCATCTCGGGCCGCTCTTTGTAATTCTTGCCGTGCATCGCCAGGAACAGGCTGGCGCGCAGCACGGCGAAGGCATCGTCTGCGCCGGTGCAGTCCGGCGTCGCCTCGCGGCTTTCGGCGAACAGCGGCGCAAGCCTGTTCACGCGATCGCGGAACACGCGGCGGATGGCCTGCTCGGTCGGCGCAAAGCCGAAATCCTCGGTGAAGGCGAGGCGCAGTTTGCCAAGCTCTGCGGGGCGCGGCGCGGACCAGCGCTCGGCGCGCCCGCGCAGGGGCTCGCCGGGAAGCGTGTAGGCGAGCGGATCGCGGGCATCGTCACTCGCCATCACCGACAGCATCAGCGCGGTATCGGCGACGTTGCGGGCCATCGGTCCGTCGGTCGACAGGTTGGACCAGCCGAAGGCGCGCTTTTCGCTCGCCACCAGGCCATAGGAGGGACGCATGCCGACGATGCCGGCATAGCCCGCGGGATTGCGCAGCGATCCGCCGGTGTCGGAGCCCGAGGCGAGCGGTGCCATGCCGCAGGCGAGCGCGACCGCCGATCCGCCGGAGGAGCCAGCCGCCGAGCGCAAGGGATCGAAGGGATTGCCGGTCGCACCGAAGACAGGATTGCGGGTGTTGCCGCCCGCCGCCCATTCCGGCGTGTTGGTCTTGCCGAAGATGATGGCGCCCGCCGCCCGCAGCCGCGCGACCGAACCCTGGTCGGCAGCCGGGACATTGTCGCGCAACAGGGGACTGCCGTAGGTCGAGCGCATCCCGGCGGTGTCTTGCGTATCCTTGATCAGGACGGGAAGCCCGTGCAGCGTACCGTGATCCTCGCCGCGCAGGATGCCGGCCTCAGCCTTCTTCGCGGCGGCACGTGCACCAGGCTCGTCGAGCGTCACGACCGCATTGACGGCGGCATTGGTGGTGGCGATGCGGGACAGGCAGGCGTCGAGCAGCTCGACGGGCGAGATCGCCCGTGCGGCCAGCAGGCGGCGCAGCTCGACGGCACTCGTGTCGCAAAGTTCAGACAACGCCAAGCCCTTTCAAATTATGAAAACGATTTAGCATATCGGAAAGTGCGTTTGGCGCACCAATATTCGTCAAATCCGGGCATTTCATGCACAAATCCTAGCCTTCATGCCCAGGAGGCAGCCTGGAGAGGTATTTCGTGGCGGATCACGCCGAAAAGATTAGACCGATCGGTCAATATTTTTTCCCGGAGGCGTGCTAGAGTTGCTGCATGAGCGAGATCACGACGCCCGAAGGTGCCAACTCCCAGCTCGGCCAGTGTCTCAAGGCTGCGCGCCAGGCGCGCGGCCTGACGCTCAAGCAGGTAGCGGAGCGGACGGGGATGGCGCTGTCGACCCTGTCGAAGGTCGAGAACGGCCTGATGTCGCTGACCTACGACAAGCTGCTCCAGCTCACCTCCGGCTTGAAGATGGAGATCGCGGAGCTGTTCAATCCGGCGGTCGCAGCGCCTGTGCAGGGCCGGCCGGTCACCGCGCGGCGGAGCATCAGCCGGGCCGGGCAGGGGCAGCTGATCAATACGAAGTTCTACACCTACACCTATCAATGCACCGACCTGATCGGCAAACGCATGGTGCCGATCGTGGCCGAGGTCCGCGCGCGCTCGCTGGACGAATTCGGTCCGCTGCTGCGCCATGCCGGCGAAGAGTATTTTCTGGTGACGAGCGGACGCGTCGCTGTTCACACCGAGTTCTACGCGCCGGAGATCCTTGGCGAGGGCGACGGCATCTATCTCGACAGCACCATGGGCCACGCCTACCTCAACGCCGGCGAGGCACCGTCCGCCATGGGCGTCTGTCTCTGCACCAGCGAGGAGGCGCCTGATCTCTACGACCAGCTTCGCCAGATCGCTTCGCGCGAGGTGGCGCCGCTCGGCGACGACGAACCGCTGCCGTAACGCTCAGGCGAGGCGTGAAATGGAAACGCCCGGCTTGGCCGGGCGTTTCGCATTGGATGTCGGACTTTATTCGCCGCCACCGAAACGGCGCGACCACCAGCCGGCGCGACGCGGTGCGGTCGACGTCTCGCCTGCCGCTTCCGGCGCAGGCTCAGGCGCGGGCGGAGCAACCGGTTCCGGCGCTGCCGCAACCGGGGTTGCGGGCTCGCTTGCGCTGCTTGACAGGAAGCTCACCTTCTCCCGGACGGTGGAGCGGCGTCGCGCCGCCTTGTCGTCGGATGCAGGCTCTTCCTCGGCAACAGCGGCAGCAGGCGCGGGCTGCACCGGCGTTTCGACCGGTGCCTGCAACTGAAACTCGGGCTGAGACGTTTCGACCGGCGCGATGTGGTCCGAATGCGCAATCGACGGCGCTGTCTCGCTGCCGGAGCTATCGAAATCAGCGACCGCTTCGGTTGCTTCCGACGGCGGATTGCCAGTGAGTTCGTCGCCGATGGACCCGGCGAGACCTTCCTCGCCGTTACCGCGCCGACGACGTCCACCCCTGCGTCCACGCCGGCGACGGCGGTCGCCGCTGCCCTGCTGCTCGCCACGGGCGGCCTGCTCCTCGCCTTCCTCGCCGTCCTGCTCGGCCTCGGCGTCCTCTTCACCTTCGCCTGCGACCGTTACGGCCCCTTCAGCAGAAGCGGGAGCGCCATCCTCGCGCGCCTCGCCGTCGCGCGGACCACCGCGGCCACGCCCGGCGGCGGCGGCGCTTGCGGCCACGCTGGCCGTCCTGATCTGGCGCAGCTTCGCCCGCGGCGTGCTCCTCGGTGAGACCTTCGGTCTCCTCGGTCTCGACTTCGGATTCCAGCTCCGGATCGAATTCCTCGTCGTCAAAGGCTTCTTCGACCAGCGGCGGCGGGCTTGCGGCCGCCTGCGCCACCAGCAGCGCCTTGGCGGCTTCGAGCGTATGCACCTGCTCGCCGCGGTCGATGACATAGGCCTGCGGTCCTGAGACGCTGGGGTCGGCAATGACCGACAGCGAGACCTTGAAGCCGTTTTCGAGATCGCGCAGATGGCCGCGCTTGTGGTTCAGCACATAGAGCGCGACGTCGGTGCGGGTGCGGACCACGAGGTTGTGGGTCGCGCCCTTCATCAGGATCTCTTCGAGGCCGCGCAGCAGCTGCAGCGCCACCGAGGACACCGAGCGGACATGGCCGGTGCCGCCGCAATGCGGGCAAGGATCGGTCGAGGATTCCAGCACGCTGGCGCGGATGCGCTGGCGCGACATCTCGAGCAGCCCGAAATGCGAGATGCGTCCGACCTGGATGCGCGCGCGATCCTGCCGCAGGCAGTCGGACAGCTTGCGCTCGACAGCACGGTTGTTGCGCTTTTCGTCCATGTCGATGAAGTCGATGACGATCAGGCCGGCGAGGTCGCGCAGGCGGAGCTGGCGGGCGACCTCTTCGGCCGCTTCCAGATTGGTCTTGAGCGCGGTGTCCTCGATATGGTGCTCGCGCGTCGATCGTCCGGAGTTGACGTCGATCGAGACCAGCGCCTCGGTCTGGTTGATCACGATGTAACCGCCGGAGCGCAGCTGGACGGTCGGCGAGAACATCGCGTCGAGCTGGCTCTCGACGCCCATGCGCGAGAATAGCGGCTGGCCGTCGCGATACTGCCTCACCGCGCTGACATTGGCGGGCATCAGCATCTTCATGAAGTCGCGCGCTTCGCGGTAGCCGGAGTCACCGGCGACCGAGATCTCGTCGATCTCCTTGTTGTAGAGGTCGCGCAGCGAGCGCTTGATCAGCGAGCCTTCCTCGTAGACCAGCGTCGGCGCCTGCGACTTCAGCGTCAAATCGCGCACCGTCTCCCACATCCGGATCAGGTACTCGAAGTCGCGCTTGATCTCGGGCTTGGTGCGGGCAGCACCCGCGGTGCGCAGGATGATGCCCATGCCCTCGGGCACGTCGAGATCCTGCACCACTTCCTTCAGGCGCGAACGGTCCTGGGCCGAGGTAATCTTGCGGCTGATGCCGCCGCCACGGGCGGTGTTCGGCATCAACACGGCATAGCGGCCGGCGAGCGAGAGGTAGGTCGTCAGCGCCGCGCCCTTGTTGCCGCGCTCTTCCTTGACCACCTGCACCAGCATGACCTGGCGGCGCTTGATGACTTCCTGGATCTTGTACTGACGGCGCGGGCGGAAGGTGCGCTCCGGCACTTCCTCGAGAACGTCGTCACCGCCGACGGATTCGACGTGCTCCTCTTCGGCTTCCTCGCCGTCTTCATCATCCTCGTCGTCTTCGTCGGCCCTGGCTTCCGCGTCATGATGCGGAGCTTCGGTGCTCTCACCGGCGGCGTAGACGGCATCGGCCGGCTCGGTGACGAAGGTCACTGCTTCGGCAAAAGCCTCGCCGTGCGCTTCGAAGGGGACGGCCTCCTGCGGTTCGGCAACGGTCTCGGCGCCGATCGCTGCGACAGGCGCGGGCGTCTCGTCGGCATGATCGTGGTCGTGATGATCGTGCTCGTCGTGATGGCCATGCTCGTCATGATCATGAGCGTGATGGTGCTCATCATCATGGGCATGGTGGTGATCATCGTGCTCATGATCGTCATGCCCGTGATCATGGTCATGATGATCGTTGTCGTGAGCTTCGTGCTCGCCGTGATGCTCGGCATCGGCGTGCAGGTGCTCGCCCTCATGCGCAGTGCCGTCGGCGTGCTCCGGCAGGGCCTGGCCCTCGACCGGCTGGCCGGCCGGATCGGCGCCGAGACCCTCGACGATGTCGCTGCGGACGCGTTCGCCTTGACCGCCGCGGCGGCGGGCATTGCGGTGGCGCGAGCGGCGGCGGCCGTGGGAGCGGTTCTCGCTCTCTTCCTCGGCTTCGCGATGGGCCTGTTCTTCGGCCTCGATCAGTGCCTGCCGGTCCGCGACCGGGATCTGGTAGTAGTCGGGATGGATTTCACTGAAGGCGAGGAAGCCGTGGCGGTTGCCGCCATATTCAACGAAAGCGGCCTGGAGCGAGGGTTCGACCCTTGTGACCTTGGCGAGGTAGATATTCCCGCGCAGTTGCTTGCGTTGCGCGGTCTCGAAGTCAAACTCTTCGACGCGATTGCCGCGGACCACGACGACCCGGGTCTCTTCCGGGTGGGTGGCATCGATCAACATCTTGTTGGGCATGTCTTAACTCTTGGCGGCGGCGGGCGCGATTGACCGTGGGCGCGAGTTGCGCTGCCGGGTGACGCGACGGTCCACCTGATTCGGGGGTGAGGGGAAGGCCGAAACGCCGTCTCTCGCGCCTCGCCGAATCGGAAGCCGGAGGACCGAAGCGGCGCGCGGGAGTGTCACTCCGCAGCGTCGCGAAAGGTCCTTCAGAATTCGTCGGCACAGTCTGGCGCATCAAGCGTCGGCCCGTATGAAACATTGGGCGGCGGGGCCGCCCCTAATCAGTTGCTGCTGGCCAGGCATGGCGCGTGCGCGCTCGCCTTGGGATCACGAACCGCCCCCTTGGGATTAAGGGACCGGGCAACTGGCCGCGTCGCTGTCAAAACTGTCCCGGAAACAGTGTGGTAACCGGAAACCGTCCGCCGCCGGGGCTTGCCCTGTTCCACCTCGCTGCCGCGCACCGCGCTGGTCTTAGAGGGGAACAGAAAAACGCTGGAATTCCCAAACCTTGGGCGTTCCGGCGCTGCACCGGGAGGCTGAATGCGACACAACCGGAAATTATTGGCCGTCAGCAATCCGTACATACGAGGAATGGGCCAACCGTGCAAGGGAGCGTCGCACGCCGGTCACAGTCGAAGAGTTTCGCGTTTCCGTCATTAAGGATCGATTAACCCTGTGGTTCTATTGCGTTAAAGAGGGCTGCTCGGAGGCACGGATTCGGTGGCGAGCCGCACAAATCAACGGGTTTTGCTGGGGGTTGCGCTGCTCTGCGCCGCGGCATTGCCGTGTGCCGATTCCTCGCGTCTGAGCGCAGCCGAAAGCCCATCGCAACCCTCTGTTGCAACGGCGAATTTTCCAGTTGCCACCGCGGCGCGCCTGGCCGGCGACGGCAAGCAGACCCGGTTCATTCTCGACCTCGACCAGACCGTCAGCTTCCGCGCCACGACGCTCGCCGATCCCTACCGGGTCGTGGTCGACGTTCCCCAGGTGAATTTTCAGCTGAGCCCGGGCACCGGGGCCGGGCGAGGGCTGGTCAAGGCCTTCCGCTACGGGCTCGTGATGCCCGGCGGCTCCCGAATCGTGTTCGACCTGACCGGGCCCGCCAAGATCACCAATTCCTATGTGCTCGAGGCGGCCAACGGCCAGCCGGCCCGGCTGGTGCTCGAGCTGGAGGAGGTCGACCGCGCGGCTTTCGTGCAGACGCCCGCCCCGGAGAATCGCCCCGAGCTGCGGCCGTCGGTTGCCGCCGCGCCGCCGGCAACGATTCCTGCCGCGCCCGAAGCGGCGCCGCAGAAGCCGGGGGCGCCGGCCGATGGCCGTCCGGTCGTCGTGATCGATCCCGGCCATGGCGGCATCGACAACGGTACCCAGTCGAGCGGCGAGAGCGAGAAGAACCTGGTGCTCGCCTTTGGCCTGGCACTGCGCGATCGGCTGGAAAAGGCCGGCAAATACCGGGTGGTGATGACGCGGGACGACGATACCTTCATTCCGCTCAATGACCGGTCCAAAATTGCCCGCAATCTGAACGCCGCGCTGTTCGTTTCGATCCACGCCGACGCGCTACCGAAGGCCGAGGGCGATGCGCAGGGCGCCACCATCTACACGCTCTCGGACAAGGCCTCCGACGCCGAGGCCCAGCGCCTGGCCGATGCCGAAAACCGTGCGGACGCGATTGCCGGCTTCAATCTCGCGGAAGAGCCGACCGACGTCGCTGATATCCTGATCGACCTCACGCAGCGGGAAACCCGCACCTTTTCAAACCGTTTTGCCCATTTGCTGATGGGCGAAATGAAGTCGACCGTGCGGATGCACAAGCATCCCCTGAAGTCGGCAGGTTTCCGGGTGCTGAAGGCGCCCGACGTGCCCTCGGTGCTGGTCGAGATCGGCTACGTCTCCAACAAGGGTGACCTCGAACACCTCGTCTCCGAGGGCTGGCGGTCCAAGGCCGTCGGCTCGATGGCCCAGGCGATCGACACGTTCCTGGCCAAGCGGATGGCGACGGCAGGGGCCGGGAATTAAGAAGGGAATGCCGGTTCCGTTGTTAAGCCCTAGTTTGGCCACAGCGGACGCTTTATAAAAACGACGCAGGGGGTTCCGGAATCGACGAGAATCCCGTTCGGCAAGCGTCTTTCGGTCCGGCGTTGATAGTATTGAGTAAGCCGGTGAATTCGCGACGTGAGGACGGTGCCCGTTTGGGGCACTTTGGGCTGATCCAGGGATTAAACGGATAAACACATAATGCGCTTGCTTGTGCGGTTCATGGGCTTCCTGTTCGCTGCGGGAACGGTGGTGTTCCTTGTCGGTGTCGGTGCCGTGGCAGGCCTGATCTGGCATTTCTCCAAGGACTTGCCCGACTACTCTCAGCTTCAGGATTACGAGCCGCCGGTGATGACCCGCGTGCACGCGGTCGACGGTTCGCTGCTCGGCGAATACGCCAAGGAGCGGCGGCTCTATTTGCCGATCCAGGCGGTGCCGAAGCTCGTGATCAACGCGTTCCTCGCCGCCGAAGACAAGAATTTCTACGAGCATGGCGGCATCGACTACACCGGCATGGCCCGCGCCGGCGTGGTCTATCTGCAGAACTACGGCTCCAACCGCCGTCCGCAGGGTGCCTCGACGATCACCCAGCAGGTCGCCAAGAACTTCCTTCTGACCAACGAGGTCTCGTTCGCGCGCAAGATCAAGGAAGCCTTGCTCGCGATGCGCATCGAGAAGACCTATTCGAAGGACAAGATCCTCGAGCTGTATCTCAACGAAATCTATCTCGGCCTCGGCGCCTACGGCATCGCGGCCGCTTCGCTGGTCTATTTCGACAAGTCGGTGAACGAGCTCACCGTTGCGGAAGCGTCCTACCTCGCGGCGCTGCCGAAGATGCCGGCGACGCTGCATCCGGTGCGTAACCGCGACCGCGCCATCGAGCGCCGCAACTACGTGATCGACCGTCTCCAGGAAAACGGCTGGATCAAGCAGGCCGACGCCGAGAAGGCGCGCAAGGAGCCGCTGGCCGTCACCAACCGTTCCAACGGTGCCCACACCTTCGCCGGTGAATATTTCGCCGAGGAAGTCCGCCGCGACATCTTCGAGCGCTATGGCGAGAAGAAGCTGTATGAGGGCGGCCTGTCGGTGCGCACCACGCTCGATCCGAAGATCCAGGTCATGGCGCGCAAGACCATGGTCGCCGGCCTCGTGAACTATGACGAGCAGCAGGGCTATCGCGGTGCCATGAGCAAGCTCGATATTTCGGGCGATTGGGGCGTGAAGCTCGCCGAGATCAAGTCGCTCTCCGACATCTCGCCGTGGCGCATGGCGGTGGTGCTGGAGACCAGCGACCAGTCGGCGCGCATCGGCTTCCAGCCGAACCGCGAGCTCGGCGGCGCAATCAGCAAGCAGCGCGAGACCGGCCTGATCACGCTCGATGGCGTCAAATGGGCGAAGGCGGCTTCAGGAGCAGCGAAGGGCAGGGCTGCCACGGGTGTGTCGCAGGTGCTTCAGCCCGGCGACGTGATCTATGCCGATCCGCTCTACAGCAAGGAAGGACAACCGGTCGAAGGCCAGTACCGTCTGCGCCAGATCCCCGAAGTGTCGGGCGCGATGGTGGTGATGGATCCCTGGACCGGCCGCGTGCTCGCGATGGTCGGCGGCTTCTCGTTCGACCAGAGCCAGTTCAACCGCGCCACGCAGGCCTATCGGCAGCCGGGTTCGTCGTTCAAGCCGATCGTCTATTCGGCCGCGCTCGACAACGGCTACACGCCGTCGACCGTCGTGCTCGACGCGCCGATCGAAATCGATCAGGGCCAGGGCGCCGGCGTGTGGCGGCCTGAAAACTTCTCGGCGAACAAATATCAGGGACCGGTCACGCTGCGAAACGCGCTGCGGCAATCGCTCAACACGGTGACGGTGCGCCTCGCGCAGGACATCGGCATGCCCCTGATCGGCGAATATGCCCGCCGTTTCGGCGTCTATGACGAATTGCCGAACTATCTCTCCTACGCACTCGGCGCCGGCGAAACCACGGCGATGCGCATGGTTACGGCCTATTCGATGCTCGCCAACGGCGGCCGCCGCGTGAAGCCGACCTTGATCGACCGTATCCAGGACCGCTACGGCCACACCATCTTCAAGCACGACCAGCGCGAATGCCGCGGCTGCGACGCGCCCGGCGGCTGGAAGAACCAGAACGAGCCGCAGCTGATCGACCGCCGCGAGCAGGTGCTGGACTCCATGACCGCCTATCAGATCACCGAGCTGTTGGAAGGCGTGGTCCAGGCCGGTACCGCAACCGTCGTGAGGGAAGTCGGCAAGCCGATCGCCGGCAAGACCGGCACCACCAACGAGGCCAAGGACGCCTGGTTCGTCGGCTTCTCGCCTGACGTCGCGGTGGCCATCTACATGGGCTACGACAAGCCGCGTCCGCTCGGCAAAGGCAACGCCGCGACCGGCGGCCATCTGGCCGCGCCCATCGCGCGCGATTTCCTCAAGCTCGCGCTCGCCGACAAGCCCGCGGTTCCGTTCAAGGTACCGGCCGGCATCAAGCTGATCCGCGTCGTCTCCAAGACCGGCATGCGCGCCGGCCCCGGCGAGAGCGGTGGAACCATTTTGGAAGCCTTCAAGCCGGGTACGGCGCCACCGGATAATTACTCCGTCATTGGCGTCGCCGACGCCGACGGGCGCGGCGGCGTGCCGGGAGCGCCGCAGCAACAGCCGGATTCAGGCTTCTTCATGCGGCCGGCCACCGGCGGGCTGTACTAGCGTATAACGCCGGCGTTGGACGAGGCGGGCGGTTGCGCTTTGCAGCCGCCGCCGCTACATCCCGATTTCAATTGCACGCGGATGGTTTCCGCGAGACCAGAGAACGACATGCGCGCCGAAATCGAACGGTTGGTAGAAGAGATCAAGCAGTCAGTCGGGCTGCTGAGGAGGCATCTTTGACGTCGATAAATCGACGGCGCGCCTCGCTGAGCTGAACAAGCTCGCGGAAGATCCCAACCTCTGGAACGATCCTCAGAAAGCCCAGAAACTGATGCAGGAGCGCACCTCGCTGGAGGACTCGCTCTCGGGCATCGGCAAGGTCGAGCAGCAGCTCGAAGACGACATCGGCATGATCGAGCTCGGCGAGGCCGAGGGCGATACGGGCGTTGTCGCCGAGGCTGAAGCCGCATTGAAAGCGCTCAAGAAGGAAGTGGCGCGGCGCGAGCTCGAGGCGCTGCTGTCGGGCGAAGCCGACGGTTTCGATTCCTATCTCGAGGTGCATGCCGGGGCCGGCGGCACCGAGAGCCAGGACTGGGCGCAGATGCTGTTGCGCATGTACACGCGCTGGGCCGAGACGCACGGCTTCAAGGTCGAATTCCTCGAAGAGTCCGAGGGCGAGGAGGCCGGCATCAAGTCCGCGACCATCCAGGTCTCCGGCCACAATGCCTATGGCTGGCTGAAGACCGAGGCCGGCGTGCACCGGCTGGTGCGCATCTCGCCGTTCGATTCCAACGCGCGCCGGCATACCTCGTTCTCCAGCGTGCAGGTGTTTCCCGTCATCGACGACAGCATCAAGATCGACATCAAGGAATCCGACGTCCGCACCGACACCATGCGCTCGGGCGGCGCCGGCGGCCAGCACGTCAACAAGACCGAATCCGCGGTGCGCCTGACGCATATTCCGACCGGCGTCGCGGTGGTCTGCCAGGCCGGCCGCTCCCAGCACAAGAACCGGGCGCAAGCGTGGGACATGCTCCGTGCGCGGCTCTATCAGATGGAGCTGAAGAGGCGCGAGGAGAAGGCCGCCGCCGACCAGGCCGCCAAGACCGATATCGGCTGGGGCCACCAGATCCGCTCCTACGTGCTGCAGCCCTATCAGATGGTGAAGGATTTGCGCACCGGTGTGCAGACCTCCGACACGTCGGGCGTACTCAACGGCGAGCTCGACGATTTCATGGCCGCGACCTTGGCGCAGCGCGCCTTCGGCACCACTGGCGCTGACATCGAGGACGTGGACTAGCCATGACCCGAATTGCCTTCATCGGGCTTGGACGGATGGGCCACGGCATGGCCGGCCGCTATCTCGATGCCGGCTTCACGGTGACGCTGTGGAATCGCAGCAAGGCGAAAGCCGAAGACCTGATCGCGCGCGGCGCGCAATGGGCGACCTCGCCGGAGGATGCCGCGATCGACGCCGACGCGGTCGTGACCATGGTCGCCGACGACGAAGCCTCGCGCGCGGTCTGGCTCGGACCGAACGGCGCGGCCAAGACGGCGAAGGCCGGCACCATCGCCATCGAGTGCTCCACCGTTTCCTATGACCATGCGCGCGAGATGGGCCGTGAGCTCAATGCGCGCGGGCTGATCTATATCGATTGCCCCGTGACGGGATTGCCGGACGCGGCCGCGGCCGGAAAGCTGACGCTGCTCGCCGGCGCCGATGCGGCCGACCTGGAGCGGGCGCGACCGTTCCTCGAACCGATCGGCTCGACCATCCGCCATTTCGGCGCGGTCGGATCCGGCACGGTCTACAAGCTCATCAACAATCTCCTGGGCGCGATCCAGATCGCAGGCCTCGCCGAGGGCCTCGCGATCGCCGAGCAGGCCGGGCTCGATATGAAGCTGGTGCTGGACTCGATCCAGGCCGGCGTCGCCGCGAGCCCGCAGGTGCAGCGCCATTCCAAGCGCATGGTCGCCCGCGATTTCAGCGGCGCGACGTTCACGGCCGCGCTCCGGCACAAGGATGCCGCCTATGCCGTAAAACTCGCCGAGAGCCTGCTGGCCGACAAGCCGCTGGTCTCGCGTGCGGCGGTCGAGTCCTACGCGCAGGCCAAGGCCGCGATGCCCGACGATGACGAAGGCAAGATGATCGAGCTGGTGTCGCGGCCGAAGAAGCCGTCTTAAACGGACAATTCGACATGGGGCAGCCTCGATCGGAACGCGGTCTCGGCATTGCCCTCGTTGCAGCGGCGGCGATTGCCTGGAGCACGGCGCCGTTCTTCACGCGACTGCTGCCGTTTGATCCCTGGACCATCCTGTTCTGGCGCGGCCTGTTCGGCGGCAGCCTGATCTCGGTGCTTCTCGTCCTGACGCAGGGGCCGGGCGCGTTGCGGCAATTGGTGGTGCCGGGACGCGGCGGCTTGCTGGTGGCGTCGTTGTCGGCGGTGGGCATGATCTCGTTCATCCCCGCGCTTCAGATGACCAACGTCATGAATGTCGCGGTGCTGATCGCGACCCAGCCGTTCGTGGCGGCGGCGCTGGCATGGCTGTGGCTTGGCGAAGCCGCGGCATGGCGCACCCTGATGGCGAGCCTCGTCGCGTTTGCCGGCGTCGCCATCACCGTCGGTGGCATCAGAGCCGGCGCCGATATCGGCGGCGTGGCGCTGAGCTGCCTGATGGTGCTCGCCATCTCGGCCATGACGGTCGTCGTTCGGCGCCACAGGGAGACCTCGATGGTCGCGGCGGCAGCACTGTCGAACTTCATCGGCAGTCTGGTCAGCCTGCCGTTCGCTCACGACATCGCCCATGTCGGCGGCCACAGCCTTGCGATCCTCGCGATGTTCGGCTGCCTCCAGGTCGCGCTCGGCCTGACCTTCTACATGCTCGGCTCGCGCCTGCTGCCGTCAGGGCAGGCCTCGCTGATCGCAACGCTGGAGACGCCGCTGATGGCGTTCTGGATCTGGGTGGGATTTGGCGAAGTGCCTGCCGTGCATGCGCTGATTGGCGGGGCGCTGGTGATCGGGGCGGTGATCGCTGATATCGCAAAGGGCGCCGTCCAATCGTCGGCGCTCCCAAGCAAAAACGCGGCCCTACCGCCAGGATGAGCCGCGGATTTGAGCTGCGCTACTGCTCGAAGGTGCGAACGCTCGCCACACCGGAATCCGTCCGGATCATGCGACCCTTCTTTCCGTCATCGGTCAAGAAGACGTCCCAATGTGCCGTGCCACCGGGTTGACCTTCGAGGGTTATCGTTCCCGTGCAGTCCTGATCAATCGTGTACGTACCATTCAGGGCTTCGCGTTGAACGATCGCATGACGCAGCGAGGTCTGTTTGCCTGAAAACTTTCCTGCCCCGTCGAAGTCAAACGCGCCGTAGTGATGGTTTGTGCCCTGGCCAGCAAATATGTAGCGGCCCTGGAGCTTCTCGACCGAGCATGTTTGTGGCGCTCCGTGAGCCATCGGGGTGATCAGCAAAAAGCACCCGAACATCAGGCATGCGCCTATTGGGCCGCCTGTCAGAGTCAACTTCATCTTGTTGTCCTTTCGCGTTCCGGCGGTGGAACAACACGCCAAGATTGCGGCAGAAACGAGAAGTCGTCCTGTTCGAATCTAAGGACTCTCGTGGGTTCTCGCTGAGGCTGTCAGTAACGCTCGGTCTCGGCCGAAAGGGTCCACATAATCTGTCGGAGATCGGGTGGCGATGTCGGGTTGATCGTGATCGATGGGAATGCTGCAGCGCGTCCGGTAAGCTCCGGCTGCGACGTTTCACTCCGCGGAAAATCCTGCCGCTTGCCAGTCGCCGGCCGCCTTGCGACACTCTCCTCAAAACAAGACAACAAAATATAGGGGAGAGACCAATGCCGGGTCGTCGCAACAGCCTTGCTGCCCTCGCGATGCTTGCTGCCGGAGTGCTCGTCACGACACCGGCCATGGCACAGACCTCGGTGCAGAAAAAATATGATCCCGGCGCCAGCGACACCGAAATCAAGATCGGCAACATCATGCCCTATAGCGGACCGGCGTCGTCCTATGGCGTGATCGGCAAGACCGAGGCCGCGTTCTTCAGGATGATCAACGACCAAGGCGGCATCAACGGCCGCAAGATCAACTTCATCAGCTATGACGACGCCTATTCGCCACCGAAGGCGATCGAGCAGGCGCGCAAGCTGGTCGAGAGCGATGAGGTGCTGCTGATCTTCCAGGCGCTCGGCACGCCCTCGAATTCAGCGATCATGAAATACATGAACGCCAAGAAGGTGCCTCAGCTGTTCGTTGCCTCCGGCGGCACCAAGTTCGGCGACCCCAAGAACTTTCCGTGGACCATGGGCTTTCAGCCCAACTACCAGAGCGAGGGACGGATCTACGCAAAATACATCCGCGACAATTTCCCGAACGGCAAGATCGCGGTGTTCTGGCAGAATGACGACGCCGGCAAGGACCAGTTCAAGGGCCTGAAGGACGGGCTCGGCGACAAAGCCAGCATGATCATCGCAGACAAATCCTACGAGGTCAGCGATCCCTCGATCGACTCGCAGATCGTCGCCCTGCATGATTCCGGTGCCGACATCTTCTTCTCATGGGCCGCGCCGAAGGGCTCGGCGCAGGCGATCCGGAAGGTCGGCGAGCTCGGCTGGAAGCCAAAGTTCTTCCTGGCCAACACCGCGACCTCGGTCGCTTCGGTCATGAAGCCTGCCGGCCTTGACTATGCCAAGGACATCATCTCGACCATCTATCTGAAGGAACCGACGGATCCGACCTGGGACAAGGATCCCGCGGTCGTGAAATGGCGCGAGTTCATGGACAGGTACTATCCTGACGGCGACAAGACCAATGCCAACAACGTCTACGGATACGTGCAGGCCGAGGCGATGGTGCAGGTCCTGAAGCAGTGCGGCGACAATCTCACGCGCGACAACGTCATGAAGCAGGCAGCAAACCTGAAGAATTTCCACACCGACCTGATGCTGCCCGGCATCATGGTCAACACCTCGGCCGACGATTACTTCCCGATCGAGCAGATGCAGCTGATGCGCTTCAACGGGCAGGCGTGGGAGATGTTCGGCGATGTCATCACCGGCGAGGTCGGCCACGAACGCGGTCAGTAGTCAGGGCCGGGTGGCGGCTTTGGCCTTCAGGACCATGCCGCCGGCAACGCCGACGCCGAGCACGTAGATCCAGCCCTCGTGGAAATCGGCGAGATGCGAGTTGAGAGCCGAACTCGCGATGTTCTGCACGACGACGACAAGGCCGATCCACGTGGCAAGACCTTCGCCCGTGAACAGGCGCAGATGGGCGATCCACAGGGCGTAGAGCAGGACGACGCCCAACAAGCCCCATTGCACCGCGACGTGCAGGGTCTGGTTGTGCGGATTACTGACGATCTCGGCGTCGAGGCTGCTCTCGTTCGAGGCGGTGCGCTCGAACTGCCGCTTGATCGACCCGGTGCCGTGGCCGAACAGCGGCGCCTCGGCAAAGGCGGCGGCCGATTTGCGCCAATAGGTCAGGCGCTGCGCGGTCGAGGCGTGGCTGATGTCCTCGCGCCCGTGCTGATATTCCACGGCGATGTCGGCGATGCGCTGGCGCAGATAGGGCGACGCTGCCCAGGCCAGCGCGCTTGCGGCCACGGCGCCTGTGAGCAGCCACAGCGCTGCGCGCCGGCTCAGATGCCGCCAGGCGAACAACACCAGCAGGACTGCGATGCAGAGCAGCGCCGTGCGGGCCGAGGCGACGAACACCATGTTGGTCAAAAACAGCAGGATCAGCGCCGCGCACGCGGCCGTTGCGATCATGCTTCCACCGCGCCAGAAGTTCAGCGCCGGCAGCGCGAGCGCGAAGGCGCACAACGTGAACTCCTGGCTCTGGTCGATATAGTTCTTGACGGGAACGCCGGCAGACGCAGTTGCGGTCAGCTTCAAGGCAGGATCGAGCAGCACCATCCAGGAGAACATCGCAAGCAGCGCACAGGAGGCGAGAAAGGCGGCGCAAACCTGGAAGCCACGCTCCGATCGGCTGAAATGATAGAGCAGCGGCGGAATCAGCACGAGCTTTGCGACCGGCTTGAGCGCGTGCAGCCGGTCGGCCCAGGCGCCGTCCGACCACAGCATCCCCAGAAGTGCGAGCAGCAGGATGATGAAGGGCAGGCCGTAGGCAGGCTGCGTCAGCCTGCGTGCATAGTCCCGCCAGTCGATGGTGGGCGTCACCGCGAGCAGCCACAGCCCGACGAAGATTGAAGGCGCCGTGGTTGACCACGGCAGCGACGCCGCGATCAATGCGGCGACCACATCGGCCGCCCGGATCCATGCAGCCGAGCCTTGCGTGGTTCGAGGAACGGCTGGACCCGTGCACGCCACCGATGCGGCGGTCATGCCAATTGTGCCGCGACCACGCGTTCCGGGGCCAAATACTGCCCGAGGAAATCACGGGCCTGGGTCTGGTAGCCGAAGCGCTCGGCAAGCTCGGAGCGGCGCGCCCGGATTCGGCCGCGGCATTCCTCCTGCCGCGCCAGCACGCGGGTGACGGAGGCCACGATCGACTCGGTCGCGAACGGATCGAAATAATCGGCGAGCTCGCCCGCGACCTCGCGGAACACGGCGATGTCTGAGCACAGCACCGGCGTGTTCGCAGCCAGCGCCTCGATGATCGGCACGCCAAAACCTTCGGCGAAACTCGGCATGATCAGGCCATGCGCGTCCGCGATCAAAGCGGCCTTCTCGTGCTCGTCGACATAGCCGGCGAAACGAATGTTTGGCGGAAGATTGCGCATCTTGCTGATCTGGCCGGCCAGGCCAATCACCACCAGATCGGCCTGGGGGATGTTGCGGAACGCGCGAATGACGGTCGCGACGTTCTTGCGTGGCTCGTTCGACACGATGACGACAAAGCTCGGCCGCCCCGGACGCCCCGCAGGGGCTGGGAGGTGCAGGACATCCGGGGCGTCGAACCGGGTGCGGGGATACACGACCCGCGCCGGCAGGTGCGCAAATTGCGGCAACAGTTCCCTGAACCGCATCATGCTATAGTTTGAAACGAAGGCGAGCTCGTCGGCCTGACGCAGGCTGGTGAGCAGCCGCGACAGGAACAGCCGCGTTGCGACGTCGCTGAGCTTGAGATCGGTGAGCGGCAGCAGATCGTGCACGACGCAGATCACCTTGGCATCCGGCCTGCGCTTCACCGAGACCCGTGTCGGCGTGTCGATGACGATGACGTCGTAGTCGCGCGCGTCGATCCGCGGCGGCGGCAGCAACAGAAAGGCCGAGGAGTCCTGATAGCTGTAGAATCCGGGCTCGAGCTGGAAATCACGGAACAGTTCGAGATGACGCAGGTCCGGCGGAATGTATTCGAGAGCCGCGGTCTTGTTCTCGATCAAACGCGCGCCAAGGCCGCGCAGGCCGATCGCACGCAGGAAGCAGAGAGTATAGTCCAACGATACCGACATGGTGGCCTTGTGGCGCAGCCAGTCGAGCGTACGCCGCAGGCCGTTGCGCGCCAGCGGCTCGGCCATATTGATCTCGTCGAGGAAACGATAGAGGGCGAGCAGCTCGATGTTGCGCGACTGCGTCGGAAACAGCTTTGTGCGTCGCTCGCGCCGGCGCAGCTTGCGGTAACGCCGCGTGGTCTCGACCAGCAGCGTGAGCTCATGGCCCTCGGCGGCCAGCGAGCGCATCAATTCACGGGTGAAATGGAAGATGCCGCGCTTGTGGTTGGGCTCGCCGAGCGCCTCGGAGACGACAAGGATATTCTGCTTCATGCGCGTTTCTCGCGGAGCTCGAAAGACAGGGGCGACGGCGGTTCGACCGAGATGGTCGAGGCGATGCGGCCGTGGTCGAGATTGATGATGCTGGTGCAGGTGCGGCGCAGCAGCGGCTGGTCGTGCGAGGCGATGATGACGATCGCGGCCTGCGAAACCAGGTTCTGCAGTCGCCGCTCGGCCTTCTCGGCAAAGTGCTCGTCGACCACGCTCAGCCATTCGTCGAGCAGGAGGATGTCGGCCGGAAAGGCGGTCGCGGTCGCGAACAGGACGCGCATCAGCATGCCCGAGGAGAACATCCGCAACGGCAGCCGCTGCATGCGCTCTTCGAGCTCGGTGAACGCCCAGATCTCGTCGATCACGGCGCGGGTCGGCTTGCGGCCGCTGATCCGCAGCAACAGGGCGATGTTGTCCTCGGCGATGAAGTCAAGGTTCACGCCGGCATTGAGGCCGAGCAGGGGCACGACATTGCCCTTGATCGCGACGCGGCCACTGCTCGGCGGATAGACCCCTGCGATCAGCCGCAGCAATGTCGACTTGCCGGAGCCGTTGGGGCCGGCTAGCCCGATGCGCGCGCCGGCCTCGGCCTCGATGGTGACGTTGTCGACGGCGCGGATGATCCGCATCTCGCCCTTCTCGCGGATGAGGTGGCCGAGCAGCCGCCGCTTCAGCGAGAAGTCGTAGGCGCCGTAGAGGGGATAATCGAGGCAGACGTTGCGCAGGCTGATCGCGGCCATCGGTCAGATCCAGAACGCGGCTTTGCGCAAATGGACCAGCGTCAGCACGCTCGCACAGAGCAGCAGCGCCAGCGCGACCAGGACATAGATGATGCTGGCCGCATCGACATGGCCGCCTACAAGCGGCTCGCGCCACACCGCGAACAGATGGGTCAGCGGGTTGAGCCGCATCACGGTCGAGCGGTGATTGATGATGTCCGAAGACCAGATCACGGGCGAGGCGAGGAAGGCGAGCATCAGCGTCGATTCGATCATCGGCTTGAGGTCGCGATACCGCGTCGCCAGCGCGCCGAGGACGAGGCTCAGGCCGAAGGTGCAGATCACGAACAGCGAGAGGCCCGGGAGCGCTGCGAGCGCGCCGGAGAGATCGTGCGGCGTCAGCAGCAGCCAGAGCAGGAGCGGGACGCAGGCATTATGCAGCGCGAACAGCCCCTGGCGGAACGTGCATTGCAGAAGGAAGATCACCGGCGGCAGCGCCCGGTCGCGGATCAGGCTCGCGGAGTTCTGCAGCGCCGTGGTCGCATCGAGCACGACGCTGTTGAGGAAAGTCCAGGCCGTCATCGACAGCGCCAGCATGGGAAGGCGCGACATCATGTCGGCATTCGACATCTGGCCGATCACCGAGCCGAGCACCGCGACCACGATCGCCATCTGGAGCGACATCCAGAACGGACCGAGCAACGAGCGCACATAGCGGTGGCGCATGTCGGACCAGGCCAGCGCTGCGGCGATCCGGAGGCTGTCGAGCCAGCCCGTTGGTTGCGGCGCCTCGGCGACGGGCGCGGCCTGATTTGAGGGCGCGGTGATGGCGGCGCGGTAGACGGATTCCATGCCTTCCCTGAAGGCGATGGCGGAATAGCGGCTCACGGCGCGGGTCCGGGCCGAAAGCCCCATGCGGCGGCGGCGCTCGGGATCGCGGATCAGGGCGTCGATGGCTTCACCGAGCTTCTCGGCGTCGCCCGGCGGGACGGTGATCGCCTCCATGCCGTGACGGGCGACACGCGGCACTGCCGTGTCGAGCGCGGTGTTCACCACGGGGCGGCCGGCGGCCATGGCCTCGAGCTGGGAGAGGCCGAAGGTCTCGGCATTGGTGACGGATGGCAATACGAATACGTCGGCCAGGCACATCAGCTTGATGCGCTCGCAATCGTTGACGGAGCCGAGCAGGCGAACGCGGTCGCCGAGGCCAAGCTCGCCGATCAGCTGCTCGAGCCGGGGCCGCTCGGCGCCTTCGCCGATGATCCAGACCTCGAACTTGCGGTTGACGGCGGCGCGGATCAGCACGTCGTAGCCCTTGTAGGGCACGAGCCGGCCGCAAGCGAGCACGAGGCGGCCGCGATCGTTGACGTGGTGCGGCTCGATCTTCGGCCAGTCATAGGCACTGGTGTCGATGCCGAACGGCACGACATGGCATTTGTCTTCGAATTCCCGCAGCAGCGGCGTCTCGTCGACCAGAACGCGGTCGGAGACGATGATCGCCTTGGCGCGGCGCAGCGTCCGCCGCATCAGGGGCTCGATGAAACAGCGCAAGCCCGCATGGGTGACGATGTCGGCGTGCCAGTGCACCACCAGCGGCCGGTTGCGGCCGAAGCCGAGGGCGAAGACGAGGTCGGCGAGCGGGAAGGGCGCATGCAGCGCCAGCAGATCGTGCTCGGCGATCTTCTGCCACAGCCGCCAAGGATAGGCGGGCGCGGCCGGCAGCGACATCACATTGCCGAACGAGCGGACACGCTCAACCGGCACGTCGTTGACGATGATCTCGCGCCGGTCGGCCGATTGCGAACAGGTCAGCACCGAGGAGGCGAAGGCGTCCTTCAGGCTGGCGCAGATGTCACGGATCACCGTGAGCGTGCCGCCAAACAGGTCGGGATAGTAGATCTTGAAGATGTGCAACACCGACGGACGGCGCGGGGGAGAGCTGGTGTGATGCATGGTGGTGTCAGCCTGCGAGCAGTGCTGCGACGAACGGTGCTGATAGCACCGAGATGAAGATCACGCCGCGCAACAGCGCCGGCAGCATCGGCGCGATGGTGTCGTGACGGCTGTGGTCGAGCATTGGAACGGCACGCGGTGCACTGGAAATACGGGCCAAGCGGTCGGCCATGGTCGATGTCCCTTCAAATCGCGCCCTCAGTGCTGTCCCGTATATGTGGGAAAATTTACCACGTCAATCGTGAAGTGGGAAAAAGTGGGATTGTGTCCCACGCCGCAGATGGCTACAATTTAGACATGAATGCCAAGTCCGGGCCCAAAGCGGCGGCTCCAGAGCCGAACGCCGCCGCAAAGCTGCACGCGCCGCTGGCGCGCCTGCTGCGCCCGCTCGTGCGGCTCTGTATCCGCAGCGGCATGACCTTTCCGGCCCTGGCGCAGCTGCTCCGCGAGCTCTTCGTCAACGTCGCCGAGCATGATTTCGCGCTCGAGGGCAAAGAGCAGACCGACAGCCGCGTCAGCCTGCTCACCGGCATCCACCGCAAGGAGGTGGCCCGGCTGCGCGGCGCAGGCGCACCCGTGCACGAGACGCCAACCACCGTGTCGTTGTCGAGCGCGGTGATCGCGCGCTGGCTCGCCGCGCCTGAATTCACCGATGCGAGCGGCGAGCCGCTGGCATTGCCGCGCACGGCCGAGGGCGATGCGCCGTCATTCGAGCAGCTCGTCGCCTCCGTCACCAAGGACGTGCGACCGCGCGCGGTGCTCGATGAATGGGTCGACCGCCAGCTCGTCACCATCAACGCGGCCGACGAGATCGAGCTGGTGGAGGCGGCTTTCGTCCCGAGCGGCGCGGACGACAGCAAATGGCACTATCTCGGCCGCAATCTGCACGACCATATCGCGGCCGCCGCCGAGAACGTGTCGGGGCCGGCGCCGCGCTTCCTCGAACGCGCGGTGCATTACAACAACATCTCGCCGAAGCTTGCGAAGCGCCTCGAGGCGCGCTCGCGCGAGCTCGCGATGGATGCGCTAAAGACCGCCAACCGCGAGGCCAATCGCGCGCTTGCCAAGGACAAGGGCGGCGACGCGCGCTGGAATTTCGGCATCTACATCTATTCCGAAGATGCCGATGAGGAGGGCGACGGCAACGAGACCGGGAAAGACAGCGGCAGGGAGGGCAGCTCCTGATGAGCCGGCCGCCGCTGATCTCCCGCCGTCTGCTGCTGACCGGATTCTGGCTCGCCGGAACGGCGATCGCGCGCGCGCAGGTCAAGCGCGGCACCGACCAGGGCATCGGCGGCACCGGAATCACGCGCGGTGACGATCATGGCATCGGCGGCACCGGCATCGTCGGCGTGATCCAGCGTTTCGGCAGCATCTACGTCAATGGCGAGCGCGTGACCTATGCGAGCGACGTGCCGGTGCGTATCGACGGCGAGGCGGCGAGCCCGAAGGCACTGCGCATTGGCCAGCTCGCCCGCGTGGTCGCGACGCGGCAAGCCGACGGCACGCTCGTCACCCGCAACATCGCGATCGCGAGCGAGGTCTCCGGGCCGATCGAGCAGGTCAAGGGCAATGAGCTGACTGTGCTGGGTCAGAAGATCGTCGCTGGCAGCAAGGAGCGCAAGCTCCGCGCCGGCACGCAGGTCGCCGTCTACGGCCTGCGCCGGACCGACGGCGTGATCGTTGCAAGCCTGGTCGAGCCCCGGAAGGACGCAACCGAACGCGTCACGGGTCTGGTCGAGCGCCGACCCGACGGGCTGCATATTGGCGGGTTGAAGCTGAGCGGCGTCGATCCCTTGCTGGTCGGCCAGCGCGTCCAGATCGAGGGCAGCGCGAGCCAGGGCGCGATGCAGGCCGCGCGCACGCGCATCGACGATTTCTCGGATCTCGTCGGCGCGAACCGGCTCTCGATTGAGGCCTATGTGCAGCGTGCAGGCTCCAGCCTGCAACTCGGCTCCGGCTTGGTGGCCCGTGACAGCTCGCGCTTCGGGCCGGCGGCGGGCGAAGCGCGCATGGTGGTCAATGGCGTGTTCGATCGCTCGCGCGGCTTGCAGGTCGAGTCGACGCAAGCGATCGGCCCGGGGCCGGCCGCGCCTCAGCCTGGCGGCGGCAATCCCGGCCGGTCACCCGGCGGTTCGATCATGCATCCGGATCGCGGCGCGGCCGGTCCGAGCGGCAGCCAGCCCGGTCCGGCCGGCGCGCCTGCGCCGGGATCGAGCCCCGGTGCAAATCCCGGCTCCGCGCCGACCGGACCAGGCGGCCCGTCAGGTCCGGGCGGTCTCGGCTCGCCCGGCGGACCTATGGGCCCCGGAGGCGGAATGGGTGGTGGCGGCTTCGGCGGTCCCGGAGGCGGGATGGGCGGCGGCCGGCGCTAGGGAGGCCGGATCGGCCGCATGGCGTGGTGACCGGTGGATTGTCATCCGCCTCCGTCAATGAGCCGCGCGCGGCTCGCCGCCCGATGGCGGACCGGCAGCATCGACGATCGCCGTGTCCTCAGCTGCCGCCGCTGCGGAATGATCAGCGGCAAGCAGCACATAGAAGGCCGGCACCACGAACAGGGTGAACAGCGTTCCGATCGAAAGTCCCGAGGCGATGACCAGTCCCATGTTGAAGCGCGAGGCCGCGCCGGCACCGGAGGCGATGATCAGCGGCATCACGCCGATCACCATGGCCGCCGTCGTCATCAGAATCGGGCGCAGCCGGATCGAAGTCGCTTCGATGACCGCGTCACGCTTGGGGCGGCCGGCATGCTGCAGCTCGTTCGCGAACTCGACGATGAGAATGCCGTGCTTGCTGATCAGTCCCATCAGCGTGACGAGTCCGACCTCGGTATAGATGTTGAGACTGGCGCCCTTGATGCCCAGCATGATGAAAATCAGCGCGCCGGCGATCGACATCGGCACCGAGACCAGGATGATGAGGGGATCACGGAAACTTTCGAACTGGGCCGATAGTGCCAGAAAGATGATGATCAGGGCGAAACCAAAAGTCGTCGCGAAACCTGATGATTCCTGGATGAATTGCCGCGACTGCCCGCCGTAATCGATGGTGTAGCCCTTGGGCAACGTGCGGTCCGCGATCTGCTTCAGCGTCGCGAGCGCTTCGCCGGTGATCACGCCGGGCATGGCCACGCCCGAGATGGTGGCGGCATTGACCTGCTGAAAATGGTTCAGCGATTGCGGAACCGTGGTCGTTTTCAGCGACGCCACCGTCGATAGCGGAACGGACGTGCCGTCGGCAGTCTTGATATAGTAGTCCAGCACCTGGTCGGCATTCAGTCGCTGGCGCTGTTCGACCTGAGGAATGACCTTGTAGGAGCGGCCGTCCAGGCCGAAATAGTTCACGTAGCCGCCGCCCAGCATGTTGGCGAGCGCACCGCCGACGTCGCTGAGCTTCAGCCCGAGCTGTGCCGTCTTTTCGCGATCGATCACGACTGAGGTTTGCGGCTGGTCGACCTTCAGGTCATTGTCGAGGAAGATGAACTTGCCGCTTTTCAGAGCCTCCGCGGTGAAGGCTTTCGCTATGCCGTCGAGGCGCTCGAACGGGTCCGTGGTCTGGATCACGAACTGGACCGGAAGGCCGCTCGCCCCGGGCAGGGGCGGCAGCTGGAACGCCACGATCTTGGCCCCGGCAATCCCTGCCATCTCCTGCTGAAGCACCGGCTGTAGTTCCGCCGCCGTCTTGTCGCGCT
This sequence comes from Bradyrhizobium sp. AZCC 2230, assembly GCF_036924495.1. Classification (NCBI taxonomy): domain Bacteria; kingdom Pseudomonadati; phylum Pseudomonadota; class Alphaproteobacteria; order Hyphomicrobiales; family Nitrobacteraceae; genus Bradyrhizobium; species Bradyrhizobium sp. AZCC 2230. The sequence goes on from NZ_JAZHRS010000001.1 coordinate 1,010,711, forward strand.
TGTCCCAGGGCTTGAGTACCCAGCCTGCGATCGAGCTTCCGACGAGATCGAGCTGGAACACCGCTGCGGTCTCGGGATGAGCCGAGATGCGCCGGTAGACTTCGGCAGAATACTGCAGCTTCTGCTGAAGTGTAGCGTTCGGTGCCAGCGTCGATTGCATCAGGATCGCACCCTGATCCTCCTCTGGCGCCAGCTCGTTCTTGGAATTCGTGTAGAGCCAGTAGATGCTGCTCAGGATCAGGGCTGCAAAAACGACCGTGACCGGAATCGTGTTCAGGCTGCCTTCGAGCAACCGCCGGTATCGATATTGCAGGGCCTCCATCCGGGCATCGATGAAACCGACGACGCGATCTTCGAGCGTCGGCTTTCCGGTGTTCGGCGGCTTGAGAATGAAGGCGCAGCACATCGGCGTCAGGGTCAACGCGATGACGGCCGAGACTGCGACTGCGCCTGCGAGCGTAAAGGCGAATTCGGTGAAGAGCGCACCCGTCAAGCCGCCCTGGAAGCCGATCGGAACGTAGACAGCGATCAGCACGACCGTCATGGCCAAAATCGGCCCCGATAGCTCCCGCGCGGCGACGATTGCCGCCTGCAACGGCTTGGTGCCCTCGGCCAGATGGCGGTTGACGTTCTCGACGACGATGATGGCGTCGTCGACCACGAGACCGATCGCCAGCACCAGCGCCAGCAGCGTCAGGAGGTTGATCGAGAAGCCGAGCGCCAGCAGCATGGTGAAGGTGCCGACCAGCGACAGCGGGATGGCGATCACGGGGATCAGCACCGAACGCCATGAGCCGAGAAACAAGAACACAACTACGGTGACGATCAGGAGCGCTTCGACCAAGGTATGGATGACCTCGTTGATCGAGCTGTTCACGAACTCCGTGGAATCGTAGATGATCTCTGAGTTCAAGCCCTCCGGCTGCTGGGCCTTGATGTCGGGATAGACGGCGCGAACGCCCTTGACGACGTCGAGCAGGTTGGCATTTGGCGCAACCTGGATGCCGATATAGACCGCGCGCTTGCCGTTGAATCCGACCGACGAATCGTAATCCTCGGACCCCAGCGTGACGTTCGCGACATCCGACAACTTGACGTTGGAGGTGCCCGCCTGCTTGACGACAAGATCGCGAAACTCCTGCAACGACTTCAGATTGGTCGCGGCCGTCAGGTTGACCTGCACCATCTGGCCTTTGGTGGTGCCAAGCCCGGCAATATAGTCGTTGCTGGACAGCGCAGTCGACACATCCGTCGCGGTCAGGCCATACGCTGCAAGTTTGATCGGATCGAGCCAGGCGCGTAGGGCGAACGTCTTGTTGCCAAGCAATTCCGCGGTCTGCACACCAGGCACGGCTTGGAGTTTGGGCTGAACCACGCGGATCAGATAGTCCGTGATCTGGTTCGGCGCCAGCACGTCACTGCTGAAACCCAGATACATGGCGTCGATGGTCTGGCCGACCTTGACCGTCAGCACCGGCTGCTGGACGCCGCTCGGAAGCTGATTGAGCACCGAGTTTACCTTGGTGTTGATCTCGGTCAGCGCCTTGCCGGAATCGAAGTTCAGCCGCAGGTTGACGGTGATGGTCGAGGTGCCGGACAGGCTGGTCGACGTCATGTAGTCGATGCCATTGGCCTGGGCGATCGCATTTTCAAGCGGCGTGGTGATGAAGCCGGCGACGATCGTCGGATCCGCACCGTAGTAGGTTGTCGTTACGGTGACGATCGCATTCTGTGTGCGTGGATATTGCAGGATCGGCAGTGAAGTCATCGACTTCAGGCCCAGCACCAGGATCATCAGGCTGACGACCATCGCAAGCACCGGCCGACGAATGAAGATGTCGGTGAAAGACATTGACGTCCCCCCTTACTGATCGACGGGTGCGGGATTGGGGTCGTTGGTCACCGGGACGGAGTTGTCGAGCTTCAGCAGAGTGCCGTTGCGCAGCTTGACCTGACCCGCTGTGACGACGGTCGCGCCGCGATCGAGACCCGAGACCACAGCCACTTGGTCGCCGCGGGTGGCGCCCGTCTTGACGAAGGTCTGGCGGGCGACCAATCCCTGCTTGCCCGGTGCGTCGCTCTTGACTGCGAGGAACACCGATTCTCCATACGTGTTGTAGACGATCGCGGTCTGCGGCAGCGTGAGGTAGCTCGTGGGCGGGCCGACACGCACGTCGATCCGCGCGAACATGCCGGGGAGAAGCTTGCGGTCCGAGTTGTCAAAAAGTGCGCGGACCTGAATGTTGCGACTAGTTTGATCGACCTTTGAGTTGAATGCCTGCACCACGCCCTTGAAGCTGAGGTCCGGAAAGGCGTCGACGCGCGCCACCACGGTCTGTCCGACCTTGACCTGATCGATCGCCTGCTGCGGCAGCGTGAAATCGACGAAGAGGCGGTCGAGAGCCTGTAGCGTGACGATGGTGGTGCCTGCGGTCAGATATTGGCCGACATCGACTTGACGTACGCCAAGGCGGCCGGCAAACGGCGCCCGCAATGTCTTTTGTTCCACCAGCGCACGCTGCTGGGCGACCAGGGCCAACGCGTTGCGCTCATTCACGACGTCACTGTCGACCGTGGCCTGGCTGACCGCATTGATCTTGAGCTGGCCCTGGTCACGCCGCAACGTGATGCCAAAGCCGTCGGCGGTGGCCTGCAGCGACTGCAGCTTGGCGACGTCGTCCTCCATGCGCAGATCGAGCAACGTGTCACCGGCGGCAATATCCTTGCCGGACTCGAAATGAATGCCGTCCACGATGCCGGCCTGTTGCAGCGAGAGATCTGCGCCGTTCACGGCGCGGAACGTGCCGATTGCGGTCAACGAGGATTGCCAGTCGCTGACCTGCGCCGCGGTCGTCGATACCGTCTGCGGCGGATCAGCGAGCGAGGCCATGACCTGGCTGATCATGCCGGCGCGGAAATTGACGAACCAGGCGAGGGCGGCAAACACCGCTCCGATGGCACACAGCATGATCAACATGCGCTTTAACATGGCGTCGGTCTTTCGCGTTAGTTGGCTGGCGGGGCCGGCTGCACCGGCAGGGCTCCTGCGGGCGCGAAGATCGCGGCGACGCCCGCGGGCCTCACCTCGGCGGCGGGCGATTCATCAACGCGATTCCACCAGCCGCCGCCGAGGGCCTGGTAAAGCGCCACGGTGTCGGCGTAGCGCGAGGCCTGCGCCTTCACGCGGTTGAGCCGGGCGGTCAGCAGCGTCTGTTCGGCGTTGATGACGGAGATGAACGTGGTGGAGCCGGCCTTGAACTGGGCCTGGGACATCTTCAGGCTTTCGGCTGCGGTTTTCTCCGCTTCGACCTGGGCCTTCAGCAGCGCTGAGTCCGATTGAATCGCGCGCAGCGAGTCAGCGACGTTCTGGAACGCGGTGATCACGGTCGAGCGATATTTCGCACTGCTCTGCTCCAGGGCCGCGACCTTGGACTCCTTGGTGTGGAATAGAGAGCCCGCATCGAAGATCGGCCCCGTAACGCTGGCGGCCACGCTCCAGGCCGTGGTCTGCGGCCCGTAGAGCGCCGACAACGCCAACGCCGAGCTGCCGCCCGAGGCCGACAGAGTCACGTTCGGCAGCATGTTGGCCGTTGCGACACCAACATTCGCGCTGGCCTGATGCACTTGGCTTTCGGCGGCACGGATGTCCGGGCGCTGCCGTACCAGCAGCGAAGGCACGCTGACCGGCAGGTCGCGCGGCAGACGCAGGTTTGCCAGCGGCACCGCCTCGCTCTTGTCCTGGCTCGGCAGCCGACCGAGATAAGCCATCAGCTGGTTGCGATTTTGCGCGCGTGACTTCTGGAGTGGCGGCAGGGTGGCGACCGTCTGCGCCAGCTGCGCCTTCTGTGTCAGCACGTCGCTGTTGGAGACGGCGCCGAGCGCGAACTGCTGTTCGAGCAGCGCAACCAGCTGACGCTGACCGTCGATCTGTTCCTCGGTAACGCGGATCTGTGCCTCGTAGGACGCATCGCTGATCGCGACCGTCACGACGTTCGCCGTCAATGAGAGGTAGGTCGCCTCGAGTTGGAAGCGCTGGTAGTCGGCATTGGCAAGATCAGCCTCGATTCCACGCGCCTTGCCGCCGAAGATGTCCGGTGTGAATGAAACCGGGACCGACGTGTTGTAGAGCGTATACAGGGATGCCGGCCCTGTGAGGCCGGACTGTGCCGACGACACCTGATTGCGCGTCACGCTGGCGTCTCCGGTGATCGACGGCAAGAGCGCGCTGGTGTCGGCCGCCGCAACTTCCCGAGCCTGGCGCAGCGCTGCCTGCGCGGCGATGAGGTCCGGATGGTTGTCGATTGCTTCCCGCACAAAGGCTTGGATCTGTCGTGAGCGAAACACCTGCCACCAGACCGCCGGCACGTCTGCGCCGCTCACGAACCGCTGCGTCGCACCGCCAGGGCCACCCGCGGCCTTGGTGGCCGGCAATCCGCCCGCCGCGTAACCGTCCACTGCCGGCACAGCCGGCGCTTCGAAATCCGGGCCGACCGCGCAGCCTCCCAAAGAAATCGTGGCCTGAATCAGAGGTATCAAGCCACCTATACGAAGGAGTGTTCTGACCGACATCAGGCGCTCGCCAAAAAACTGAACGGTTCAGTACTTGACCGGGCGGCCGAGCCTTGTCAACAGTACTGAACTGTGTAGTTTTGTTTCTGGTCGAGAGAAAGCTTGGCGGCGGCACCAAACCAGGTCCACCTCTTTGTTCTTTCAAGTTGGTGATGCGCGGTCATTGTGCGCGTCGATAACGGATGACACCGATTCGCGAGCCGACGGAGAGCCGACATTGATCGAGACCATCGCCGCTGCCGCTCCTGAGCAGTCGAGCGTACCGGCGGGCCGCAAGATGGACATCGTCACCCGCGCGTCGCGACAGTTATTTCTCGACCAGGGCTTCTCCTCGACCAGTATGGAGGCCATCGCCAAAGCCGCCGGCGTGTCGAAGGCCACGCTCTACGCATATTTTCCGAGCAAGGAGGCCTTGTTCGCCTCACTGATCGTGGCGGAGTGCGACAGCCTGCAACGCGACCTGCCGCTGCCCAAACTGTCGGCCGGATTGTCGGAGGCCCTGCGGGAGTTTGCCAAGCAATACCTCAACGCCTTCATTCATCGAAAAGACGTCGCCTTCGTGCGCATCATCGCCAACGAGAGCGGCCGGTTTCCCGTACTCGCCCGGCTCTTCTATGAAAGCGGGCCCGAGGCGACGATTCGGCGTCTATCTCAATTCCTCGAAGAGGCCAGAGCCGCGAAGCTCCTGGAATTTGACGACTCGATGGAAGCCGCCAAACAGTTTCTGAGCCTGGTCCGCGGCGAACTACCGCTGCTGATTGTGCTGGGCCTCAGCGATCTCACCACGGAAGGGATGGTCGAACAAGAGATCGAGGCAGGACTCAAATTCTTCCTGAAAGCATGTCAGCCTCGTGTCTGAAGCAAGCGCCACGCATGCTTAGTGAAGCAGGGGCCAGTTCTAGCCCGCGCTGAGCCGCACGCCGGCGCGCAAGAACTTCTGCGGGTCGACGGCTTCGCCATCGATGCGGGTTTCGTAGTGCAGATGCGGGCCGGTCGAACGTCCCGTCGAGCCGACGAGGCCGATGACCTGGCCGATCTTCACGATTTCGCCGACCTTGACGTTGATCTCGGAGAGGTGGCCGTAGCGGGTCGACAGCCCGTTGCCGTGATCGACCTCGACCATGCGGCCATAACCACCGGACCAGCCGGCCGAGACCACCTTGCCGTTGGCGGTGACGCGCGCGGGATCGCCGGTCGCGGCACGGAAATCGAGGCCGGTATGCATCGCGGGCCGGCCGAGGAAGGGATCGCTGCGCACGCCGAAGCCGGAGGTGAATTCGACCTCGCCGACGACAGGCTTGCGATAGGGCACCTGCGCCAGCGTGCGGTTGAGCCGGTCCATGTCGGTGCGGGTGATGTTGATGCGATAGAGCTGCTTCTCGAACGGGCTTGCATTGGCGGTGAGCTTCACCGGCACGAACGGGCCGCCCATCGCTGCGCGCGGCACGGCGGCCTCGAGACTGGCCATGTTCAGGCCGAGGTCGCTGACCACACCGCGCATACGCCGCATTCGCGAATCCATGCCCTCCTCGACGGCGCTGAGCGCCGCAACCTGGCGGCGCTCGACCTGATCGAGCGATGTCGTCAGGCGAACCAGGACATTGTCAAAGCCCTGGTTCTTGGCGAATTGATTGACCGGCGGGGCGATCACGGCCGGCGCGCGCGATTCGAGCCGGGCTTCCCGGTCGGGCGGCGCCACGAAGATCACGGTATCGCTGATCGGCGACGGTTTGGGTGTGCCTTGCGTCGTCGTCTGGTTCGCGTCGCCACGCTGCGGCGTCGAGCGCGGAATCGATCCGGTGACATCGGGCATGGCGCCCAGCGCTGTCGCCCGTGACTCCAGCGCCGTCTGGCGCTTCATGATCTGGTCGAGCTTCTGGTCGAACTGCTCCTGGTCGAGCAATTGCCGGCTGGTGGTGCGGTCGACCTTGGCGCGCAGCTCGGCGATGCGGTCCTCATAAGCGTATTGCATCTCGGCCTGACGCGCGATCAGCCGGGTCAGGACGTCGTCGCGGAAAGCGAAATAGGTCCCGGTCGCTGCCGACCACAGGCCGAGCAGGACGACGGTGCCGACCACGATCCAGAACACGACAGGCCCGAGGCGGACCTGCTTGCCGTGATGCACGATGGTGTAGGCGTCATCGGCGTCGGGCAGGGGAATCGCAACAGCTGCCGCAGCAGGACGGCGATGGAAGGCCCGTCCGTGGTCGTGGGAATGATGCTGGGGGTACTGCGAATATTGGGCAGAACTTTTCGACATCGGCACTCCCGCGCCGGTCGGAACGGTTCCTTGCGGCCTAATTGCCGCGGCAATCTGGGCCTGTCATGGTTAATTTTCCGGAAACGGGAGCGCTCGATTTTAACGGGCTGGTTAAAGACTTCTTGCGGCTAGCAGCACATCGTCGGCATGGCCATCGACCCGGACGTTGCGCCAGATCCTGGCCACTTGGCCGTCAGGCCCGATCAGCACCGTGGTGCGAAGAATCCCGAGGAAGCTCTTGCCATACATGGATTTTTCGCCCCAGGCGCCATACGCCTCCAGCATCTCATGCTGCTCATCCGAGACGAGGGGGATGCCGAGGCTGTGCTTGTCGCGGAACTTCTCCTGGGCCTTTAACGGATCGGCCGAAATGCCGAGCACGGCGGTGCCGGCAGCGGCAAAGGCGTCCTTGAGCCGGGTGAAGTCGATCGCCTCGCGGGTGCAGCCCGGCGTGTCGGCGCGGGGATAGAAGAACAGGACAAGCTTCTGGCCGGCATAGTCCGACAGGGTGACGATGTTGCCGCCGTCGCGGGGCAGGCGGAAGGCCGGCGCCTTCTGGCCCTCGGCCAAGGACTTCGATGACAAGGACTTCGACGACAAGGACTTCGACGACAAGGACTTGGCTGACAACGACTTTGCCGAAACGGCGGCCGCCGCACCTGCTGGTTTAGAGGCCTTTTCAGAAGATTTTAACCGTTTCGATGCGGCCTTATGCGATGTTGGCTCGGCGCCTGCTTTGCCTGATTTGCTTGCCGATGCCGGCTGTGTTTTCGCGCCAATTGTTTGAGTCGATGCCCGTGTTTTCTGAGGCATCTTTTTAGCGGTCGGACTGCCGGAGGGCGTTTTGGACGATTTCTTTCGGGATTTCTTGGACATACGCCTTCCTTTCGTCGCTTTCGGCGGGTCAACCAAAGCGGTATTGCAGCTCTCGTCCGGTGTGCCGGATTCGCGCCCTCGGCTGGGCAATTTTGGCGGCGACGGAGTATGGTTACAAGGAATTCCACGCACCACCCCACTGCTCGTTGAACGCGCTCCCGGGGCGAAATGACGAACAGCAGGAACATTCGAGGTATGGCGGCAATGCCGGGGCGGGGAGCGTCGATTCCCGTCGACGGCTGCGGTCCCGGCGGCGCTCAATCCTACGACGGGCGCCTGTATCGAGAGGCAATGGCTAGGAATAAGTCGCCCCAGGATCACAATCGGGACTTCGATCGGCACGGCGGCCATCACGAGCAGCCGGAATGGCACGAAGCCGACTGGGATCAAGACCAGGAAGAGGAGGCGGGGCATCGCGCACGCCGCCTGCTGTCGCGTTCCAGTTCGCGCATCCCGGTCGGTGACGGTTTCTCCTTGTTTCGCCGGGTGCTGCCGAGCGGCCGCTGGGTGCGCCGGACGGCCGTCGTCTTCGGCGCATTGATCGTCATCTTCGTCGGCTGTTTTGGCGCGCTGTGGTGGCGGCTCGGCGCCGGTCCTATCAACCTCGACATGGCGACGCCCTGGCTCGCCGCGGCCATCGAGGACAATATCGGCCACGGCAACACCGTGGAGGTCGGCGGCACCCAGATCGAGCGCGCCGGGCGAATCCGGATTGCGGTGCGCATCCGCGACATCATCGTCCGCGATCATGACAAGGCCATCGTCGCCAGCGCGCCGAAGGCCGAGGTAAGGCTGTCGGGGGCAGCGCTTCTCACAGGGCATCTGCGCGCCGAAAGCCTCAACCTGGTCGATGCCGAGCTCGCGATCCGGATCGCACCTGACGGGACCGTCACGGTGTCCGCCGGCGACACGGCGAAGCCGCTCGCAACCGGCGTCGCGTCCAGGAGAGAAGCGGGCCTGCCGCCGACATTCCCGCGTAACGGCGTCCCGCCGCCACCTTTCGGGATAGGGCCAGCAACTCCGGACGCGTCCCAGGCCACAGCTCAGCCCGCCGCGCAGAGTGGAATTCTTCAGGGCCTCGACTGGCTCGACAGCCTGAGCTTGACCGGCCTCGACGGCCAGAACCTCAACGAGATCGGTCTCAAGAACGGCAATCTGATCGTCGACGATCAGCAGCGCGGCAGCAAATGGACGTTTGAGAACATCACGCTCAGCCTGCGCCGGCCGACCCACGGCGGCATCGCGCTCAGTTTCGGCGAAGAGGGCACTCGCCCGTGGTCGCTGCGCGCCACGATCGGACCGAGCGAGAATGGCGTACGCTCGATCGATATCCGCGCCGACAAGGTGTCGACCGCCAACATCCTGCTCGCGCTGCGCGTCAAGGACCTCACCTATACGGCCGATCTGCCTCTGACCGGCGAGCTCAAGGGCGAGCTCGGCCGCGACGGCGTGCCGACGTTCTTCCGCGGCAAGGTCACGATCGGCGCGGGCAACATCATCGACACCGATACGCCGGATTATCCGATGGCGATCGACTCGGCCGAGATCAACGTCGAGTGGGACGCGGGGCGGCGGGTGCTGGTCGCACCGTTCAAGATCCTCTCCGGCGCCAATCGCCTGACGCTGCTCGCCCATATCGAGCCGCCCAACGGCACCACCAATGACTGGCAGCTCGGCTTCAGCGGCGGCTCGATCCTGCTCGGCGGCATCGACAACGAGCCGCCGCTCGTTTTCAACCGTATCGCGATCGGATTCCGCTTCGACACCGATCACAAGCGCATGGTGCTGACGCAGGCCGACATCTCCAACGGCGAGATCGGCGTCGCCGGCACTGGTGCGATCGACTATTCCGGCGAGCCGCGCCTGACGCTGGGCTTTGCGGGGACGCCGATGTCGGCCTCCGCGCTGAAGCGGATGTGGCCGACGCTGGTGGTGCCCGAATTGCGCCAATGGGTGATCGAGCGGATCGAGCGTGGCACGCTCCAGCGCATCGAGGTCGGCATCAACTCGCCGACGCGGAACCTTCCGCGCAAGGGACCGCCGATTCCCGATGACGGTCTGTCGGTCAACATCGTGGCAAGCGGCGTCGCGGTTCGTCCGGTTGACGGCATGCCGGTGGTGCACGACGCCGATCTGAAGGCGCACGTCACCGGACGCACCGCCACCGTGAATATCGCCCAGGGCATTGCCGATACGCCCGCGGGCCGCAAGATCACGATCTCCGACTTCACCTTCGAGGTGCCGGACATGGCGCCGAAGCCCTCGCCTTCGCGGACCCGCTTCCGTGTCGATGGTCCGGTGCCGGCGGCGGCCGAAATGCTGTCCAATGACCGGTTGAGCGATCTGTCGTCGACCGTCGTCGATCCCAACACCAGCAAGGGCACGTTCACGGCGAACATCCAGCTCGGCCTGCCGGTGACGGGTGGATTGACCAAGGCGGACACCGTCTACGCCGTCACCGCCGACCTCAACGGCTTTGCCGCCGACAAGCTGGTGATGAACCAGAAGCTCGAGGCCAACAATCTCAAGATCGTCGCCAACAACCAGGGCTACCAGGTCAAGGGCGACGTCAAGATCAATGGACAGGCGGCCTCGCTCGACTACCGCAAGGCGACCGATGGCGACGCGGACGTCAAGCTGCAGACGACGCTGGACGACGCCAGCCGTGCCCGTCTTGGCTTCGACCTCAGTCCCGCCGTCAGCGGAACGGTGCCGATCAAGGTGTCGGGCAAGATTGCCGGCGGCCCCGACCAGACGACGAAGCTTGGCATCGAGGCCGACCTGACCTCGGTCAAGCTCGACAACATCCTTCCCGGTTGGGTCAAGCTGCCGGGCAAGGCGGGCAAGGCGACCTTCAAGGTGGTGCCGACGGCACAATCGACGCGGCTCGAGGACATCGTCATCGACGGCGGCGGCGCCTCGATCAGGGGCTCGCTGGAAGTCGACCCGAACGGCGACCTGATGAATGCGAACTTCCCGGTCTACTCACCTTCCGACGGCGACAAGACGTCGCTGAAGGTGGAGCGCGGTCAGGACGGCGTGGTCCGGGGCACCATGCGCGGCGACGTGTTCGACGGCCGCGGCTTCCTGAAGTCGGCGATCTCAGGCAATTCCAAGGATGACAGCAAGAGCAAGCTGAAAAACGTCGATTTCGACATCGACGTGAAGCTCGGCACGGTCGCCGGATTCAATGGCGAGACGATGCGCAGCGTCGATGCCAAGATGTCGAAGCGCAGCGGGGCCATCAAGGCGTTCTCGCTCAGCGGCAGGATCGGCCAAAACACCCCGGTGGCGGCCGATCTGCGCGGTGGGCGCGCGCAGGGCAGCCGCGAGGTGATCTATCTCCAGACCAATGATGCCGGATCGCTGCTGAAGTTCACCGACACGACCAACAAGGTCTTCGGTGGCCAGATGGTGGTGGCAATGGAGCCGCCGACGTCGGAGCCTACGACGAGGGAAGGCCTGATCAACGTGCGCGACTTCGCGGTCAAGGGAATGGATCAGCTTGATCGCGTTGCGGCGGGCGCCCCTAACGGCACGCAGAACGGCGTGACCTTCACGGCGTTGCGCGCGGAGTTCACGCGGCAGAACGGCGCGCTCACGATCCGCGACGGCGTGGTCAAGGGACCGATGATCGGCGCCACCATCGAAGGCTCGGTCGACTTTCCCGGCAACCAGGTCTGCATGAGCGGTACCTTCGTGCCGATGTACGGCGTGAACAACATCTTCGGCCAGATTCCGTTGTTCGGCCTCTTCCTCGGTAACGGCGACAAAGAGGGATTGATCGGCGTAACCTACGAGGTTGTCGGTACGCCGGCGGCGCCGTTGATGCGCGTCAATCCGATCTCGGCGATGGCGCCGGGCCTGTTCCGCAAGATCTTCGAGTTCAACACCGGCAAGCAGAACTCGCCGATCGACGAGCTTCCGTCGGCGCAGTCCGGCGACAGCCCGACGGCAACGGCAAGGCCGTTGTCGAGCGGTTGCAGCCTGGCACGCCGTTAGCGCCGAGTCCGTTCTATCGGGGCGGCCCCTGAAGTCTCCACAGCGTCATGGCCGGGCTTGTCCCGGCCATGACGACCTCTTGTGAATGCTTATGCAACGAGACGCGCAGCTTACGCCGCGCGCACGCCCGCCAGGAACGTGCCGACTTCGCCCGAGAGCTGCTCGGCCTGCCTGGAGAGGTTCGACGCGGCCGCGAGCACCATGCCGGCGGCGTTGCCGGTCTCGTTGGCCGCGGAGCTGACGCCGCCGATGTTGGTGGTGACTTCCTTGGTGGCCTCGGCGGTCTGCGAGACGCTGCGGGCGATCTCGGCGGTGGCCGCGCCTTGCTGCTCGATCGCAGCGCCGATCGAGGTGGCAATGCGGCTGACCTCCTCGATGGTGGCGGTGATGCCGCCGATGGCGTCGACGGCTTCCTTGGTCGCGCCCTGGATCTGGGCGATCTTGTCGCCGATCTCGCGGGTGGCTTCGGCGGTCTGGCTCGCCAGCGATTTCACCTCGGAGGCGACGACGGCGAAGCCGCGGCCGGCCTCACCGGCGCGCGCGGCCTCGATGGTCGCGTTGAGCGCGAGCAGATTGGTCTGCGCGGCGATGCTGGAGATCAGCTCAGCAACGTGCTCGATCTGCTGGGCGCCGTCCGACAGTGCGCGCACGATGGTGTCGGTGTGGCGCGCGCTCTCGACCGCGCGGCCGGTGACTTCGGCCGATTGCGCGACCTGGCGGCTGATTTCGGTGATGGAGGAGGAGAGCTCTTCGGCGGCGGCCGCCACCGTCTGGACGCGCTGGCTGGCTTCGGTCGCAGCCGAGCCGACCACGGCGGCGCGGCGGTTGGTGCCCTCGGCGGTCGACGACATCGACTTGGCCGTGGTTTCCAGCTCGCCGGAGCCTGAGGCCATCAGACCCACGAGCTGACCGACCGAGGCATCGAAGCGATCGGCGAGGGAGATCAAGGCGTCGCGCTTTTCCTGCTCGCCACGGGCCTTGGCCGCGACCTGTTCGGCTTCCAGCGTGCGCGCCGTCAAGGCGGTCTGCCGCAACACGTCGAGCGTTTCCGCCATACGACCGATCTCGTCGCCGCGATCGGTCTCCTCGACCGGCTTGTCGATCGCGCCGTCCGCGATGTCCTGCATGCGGGTCTTCTGACGGTCGAGCGCGCCGAGCACGTCGCGGGCGATCAGCCAGGACAGCGTCGCCATCAGCAGCATCAGGCCGGCGCCAATCGCGGCGAGCTCGAGCGTGAGCGCGCGTACGTCGGCGTCGATATCGTCGACATAGAGGCCGTAGCTGATCGTCGCGTTCCAGGGCGTGAACTGGCGGACGAACACGGTCTTGCGGACGGGCTCGGTCTGGCCGGGGCGAGGGTAGAGATAGGATGTGACGCCGCCCTGCGGCGCCTGCCTGGCGGCATTGAGCTGGGCATCGGCAATCAGGACGCCATTGGAATCCGTGGCGCCTGTAATCTTGCCTTCGAGCTGTGGATTGGCGCCGTTGACCAGGATCGACGTGTCGGAATTGTAGACGACAGGATAGCCCTGGCCGCCGCCAAACTTCATGGTGCGGGCACGCTGGCGAAACTGCAGCTTGGCGTCGTCCACCGTCAACTTGCCGGCGGCGGCGTCGTCCTGGAAAGTCTGCGCGAGGCCGTGGAGCAGATCGACCGCGGCCTTCATCTGCTGGACCCGGTCGTCCATCATGCGGCTCTTGCTGAGGACGGTCGATACCGCGATGATGGCCGTGACGGTCAGAGCTGCGAGGCAGACCATGCTGGCAAGCTTGGTGCGGATCTTCAGGTGGCTCAGCAGCGTCATCACAGCCCCTACGAAATGGTTGTTATTGTCATCATCCGTAACATGAACTTCTTACCAATCATGAAGACAGGCATGCTGCGGCCTGCCGCGTCCGCGACTCGTCGCAGCCTTATGCGCAATCGTGCAGGCAAATCGCGATGCGATGCCGTGCGCCCGTATTCTTGCGGGAGGAGAACGATCTCGGACTTTGGTGGTGATCGAGCCTGGCTGGACGGGCAATGAACCGATTCGTTCATCGCATCATCATGTCCGTGCTGCTCGTGGCGGCCCTCGTTCTCATCTGGAACGTGCTGGGCTCGCGCTGAGCCGGCACCGGCGAAACGCCAGTGCCGGTCTGTGGGTCGGTTGAGCGCGCGTCAGCGCCGCGCGAAGGCGCCGCCCGGCGCGTCGCTCTCCTTGCCCATCAGCGCATCGACGCTGACCGAGCCGCCGCCCGCTGCCGAGATGTAGAGGCAGGCGAAGCAGAACAGGATCGCGGCGGTGCCGCCGTTGAGCAGGGGCAGCAGCACCGGCGTGCCGGTCTTCATCACGTGGCCCATGAAGTAGGCGAAGGCCATTTCACCCGCCAGGATGAACGCCGTCAGCCGCGTGAACAGGCCGAGCATCAGCGTCGCGCCGAGCACCAGCTCGAGCGTGCCGGCCACATAGATCAGCGGCGGGATGTCGGCGAAGTAGGGGAGCACCGGGAACTTGAACAGCTTGGCGACACCGTACTGGAACAGCAGCAGTCCGGTGATGAAGCGAAACAGGCTCAAGAGAACCGGCTGAAAGCGAGTGAGATAGGGAAAGTTCATTGGTTTGTGCCCTCCATCCAATGTTGCGACTAGGACCGCATTCGGTTCCGCCCTGCAAGCTGCGCCAGGCCAATTTGCGCTGACATTTTTGTCATGTCGGACAAAACACCGCAGGCCGTGATTTGAGCCACGTGCCATCCCCATTTTTTACGCACATTCGCGCCGCGTCCGTCCGTAATTCCCCGGTGACACCAATGAGCGCAGGTTACCTCCGGGAAACCTAGCGCCGCAAGGCGGGCACGATCAGGAACGGGATCATTCCGAGGATCACGTTTGCAAGTGCGAAGACGAGCAACGCGTTGTAGCCATGGGTGGCGTCATGGATCAGGCCGCCGCTCCAGGAGCCGAAGGCCGAGCCGAGCCCGCTGCCGATCGAGATCGTGCCGAAGATGGTGCCGACCCGCTTGCCCCTGAAGATCTTCATCGCGGTTGCCGTGATCAGCGGCCCGCGTGAGCCCATCATGCTGCCGAAGCAGACGACGAAGCCGGTGAGCAGGATGACGTCAGGATAATACTGAAGCAGCCAGAGCAGGAAGATTCCGAGGATCGAGACCGCGTAGCTCAGCAGCACCGAGGGCCGGCGCCCGATCAGCCCGTCGAGTGCGGAGACGCCGATCATGCCGAACACCAGCACGACGCCCGAAAAGCCCCAGGCGGTCGCAGCCTGCAGCGGCGGAAAGCCGGCGTCGATCAGATAGGCGACGATCTGCGCGGCGATGCAGTACATGCCGACCGCGGTGAAGAAGAAGGTCGAGAACAGCGCCCAGAAAGCGTGGTGACGCATCGCGCTGACGAGCGTCCAGCCGTGGTCGACGAAATCAGGATCGGTCTTCTTGGCGACATGCGGCGAGCCCGTCGCGAACAGCCGCCACGGCAGCAGCATCAGCGGCACCAGCAGGCCTAGTGTGGCGACGCCGAACAGCTGGTAGGTTTCGCGCCAGCCGAGATGATCGATCAGCAGCTGCGAGGCCGGCAGCAGCGCCAGCACGCCGCCGCCCATCGCAGAGTACACCACCGCCATCGCGGTCGGCAGCTTTGGCCCGAACCAGCGGCCGAGCAGGATCGAGTTCGGCACGTTGCCGATGAAGGCAACGCCGATGCCGACGCACAATCCGATCGAAAGCTGGAATTGCCAGAGCGCCTGCGCATGGCCTGCGATCAGGAAGGCCGAACCGAGCAGCAACAGGCCGAGCGCATAGACGATGCGCGGTCCGGAATGGTCGAACAGGCGGCCAACCAGCGGCGCAGTCAGTCCGCTGATGAGCCAGGTCAGCGAATAGATCGAGACCACCTGCGCGCGGTCCCAACCGAAATTTTCGGAGATGGGCTTGAGGAAGACGGTGAAGCTTTCGCTTAAGCCCCGCCCGAGCACAGCGAGCGTGAAGCACAGTGCGAGCACGACGAGCGCAGTGCGCACCGCGCCTTGCTGCGTCGCAGCCGTTTCCCTGGGCGTGTTCTGGTCCATTGCCCGTCAGGGAGCGCGCTTCGGCGCGCCCTGACAAGCATCAAAAGCTCATACGCCTATGCAGGCTTGATGAGGACGTGCTTCTTCTTGCCGAAGGACAGCTTGATCACGCCTTCCGGCGTCAGATCGGCCGCTGACAGCGCCATCTTCTCGTCGGTGACGGCCTCGTCATTGACGCGCAGGCCGCCGCCCTTGATCTGGCGCCGTGCCTCGCCATTAGAGGCGACGAGCGCCGCCTTGACGAAGGCATTGAGCACGCCGATGCCGGCCTCCAGCTCGCCGCGCGGAATTTCCACCGTCGGCAGGCTTTCGGCGAGCGCGCCTTCCTCAAAGGTGCGGCGTGCGGTCTCGGCCGCTTCGTTCGCTGCGTCGCGACCATGCAGCAGCGCGGTCGCTTCGGTGGCGAGCACCTTCTTGGCCTCGTTGATCTCCGAGCCGCCGAGCGCTTCGAGCTTCCTGATCTCGCTCATCGGCAGTGTCGTGAACAGTTTCAGGAATTTGCCGACGTCGGCGTCCTCGGTGTTGCGCCAGTACTGCCAGAAATCATAGGGCGAGAACTGGTCGGCGTTGAGCCACACCGCGCCTTGCGCGGTCTTGCCCATCTTGGCGCCCGATGCGGTCGTCAGCAGCGGCGTGGTGAGCGCGAACAGCTGATGCGTGCCCATGCGCCGGCCGAGATCGACGCCCATGATGATGTTGCCCCACTGGTCGGAGCCGCCCATCTGCAAATGGCAGCCGGTCCGCTTGGCCAATTCGACGAAGTCGTAGGCCTGGCAGATCATGTAGTTGAATTCGATGAAGCTCATCTCCTGCTCGCGCTCGAGGCGCAGGCGCACGGAGTCCATCGACAGCATGCGGTTGACCGAGAAATGCCGGCCGACGTCGCGCAGCATCTCGATCCAGTTGAGCTTGGTCAGCCACTCGGCATTGTCGAGCATGATGGCGTCGCTCTTGCCGTCGCCATAGCGCAGCACCTTTGCGAACACGCCGCGGATCGAAGCCTTATTGGCCTCGATCTCGGCGACGGTGCGGATCGCGCGCGTCTCGTCCTTGCCGGAGGGGTCGCCGACCATGGTGGTGCCGCCGCCCATCAGCGTGATCGGCTTGTTGCCGGACTGCTGAAACCAGTGCAGCAGCATCATGGTCAAATAGTTGCCGATGTGCAGCGAGGGAGCGGTGCAATCGTAGCCGACATAGGCGATCGCCTCGCCCTTGGCGGCGAGCGCGTCCAGCCCCTCGAAATCGGAGCACTGGTGGATGAAACCACGTTCCTGCAGGGTGTTGAGGAAATCCGATTTAAATACAGTCATCTGTCGGCATGCCTGACAATTCTTGGTTTACTGTTTTGGGAGCAATTTAAGGGTCTTCTCTGGGAACTCGATTGCTGCCCGCCACTTGGCGCTGTGGCATTATAAGATGTGTCCCTCTGGCACAAGATCGGCATGCCGGAGGGGGTGTTTTGAGGACGCTGATCCCATGATGTTGACGGCACTCGGTGTGATGAGCGGCACCTCGCTGGACGGGGTGGACGTCGCGCTGATCGAAACCGACGGAAAACAGGTGAAAGCGTTCGGACCGTCCGGTTACCGGCCCTATAGCCCGGCCGAGCGCAATCTGCTGCGCCAGGCGCTGTCCGAGGCCGTGCACCTGCCGCGACGCGATGCCCGGCCGGGGATCCTGGCCGAGGCCGAGCGCGCGGTGACGCTGGCGCATGCCGAGGCGGTTGCCGCCTTCATCGCCCAGAACCGGATGAAGCCGGAGGACATCGATATCGTCGGCTTCCACGGCCAGACCGTGCTGCACCGGCCCGAGCGGCGGCTGACGGTGCAGATCGGCGATGCGCCGGCGCTGGCCAAGGCCATCCATATCCCCGTGATGCACGATTTCCGCGCCGCCGACGTCGAGGCTGGCGGGCAGGGCGCGCCGTTCGTGCCGGTCTACCATCGGGCACTCGCCAATTCGCTGGCGCGCGAGGGGCCGATCGTCGTGGTCAATATCGGCGGCGTCTCCAACATCACCTATATCGACGGCAACGACACGCTGATCGCCTGCGACACCGGGCCCGGCAACGCGCTGCTCGACGATTTCATGTACCGCACCATGAACCAGGCCTTCGATACGGAAGGCAAGTTCGCAGCGCTCGGCAAGGCTGACGAGGCCTGGATCGCGCGGGCGCTGGAGCTGCCGTTCTTCGCAAGCCCGCCGCCGAAATCGCTGGACCGCAACGACTTTGCCGCGCTCAAGCTCGGCGACGTGCCGCCGGCTGATGGCGCAGCGACGCTCACCGCTTTCACTGCGGCTGCGATCGCGCGCATCATTCCGTTGCTGCCGCGGCGGCCGCGCAGCTGGGTCGTCTGCGGCGGCGGCGCCCGCAATCTCACCATGCTGCGCATGCTGCGGGAGGGGGTCGGCACGGCCACCGTCGAGGCCGCCGAGGCTCTCGGCTGGGCCTCCGACGCGATCGAGGCGCAGGCCTTCGGCTTCCTCGCCGCGCGCGGGCTAAAGGGCCTGCCGCTGTCCTATCCCACCACGACAGGCGTGCCGATGCCGATGACGGGCGGGGTGATCGCCAGACCCTAAAGGCGACTGCCTGAGGTCACGGTGGGTTGATGCAGATGCATTGATCTTGACGGGTACATGCAATTGCATCTATCTTGGATGCAGTTGCACCGAACCGCCGGGATCATGGCCATGACCACTTCACTGAAATTGATCAGCCACAAGCTTTGCCCCTACGTGCAGCGCGCCGTGATCGCGCTCAAGGAGAAAGGCGTGCCGTTCGAGCGGGTCGATATCGATCTCGCCAACAAGCCCGACTGGTTCTTAAAACTGTCGCCGCTCGGCAAGGTGCCGGTGCTGGTGGTGACAACCGACAAGGGCGAGGTCGCGCTGTTCGAGAGCAATGTGATCTGCGAGTACATCGAGGAGACGCAAGCCGGCGCGAAGCTGCATCCGACCGATGCATTGAAGCGAGCCGAACACCGTGCCTGGATGGAGTTCGGCTCGGCGATCCTCGGTGATCTCTGGGGCCTGGAGACCACGACCGATCCCGCAACGTTCGAAAGCAAGCGCCAGGCGCTGGTGACAAAGTTTGCGCGCGTCGAAGCCGCGCTTGGCGCGGGCCCGTTCTTCGCCGGAGACGCGTTCAGCCTGGTCGATGCGGTGTTCGCGCCGGTCTTCCGCTATTTCGATCTGTTCGATGAGCTGACCGAGCACGGCATCTTCAGCGATGTGCCGAAGGTGCGCGCGTGGCGGAGCGAGCTCGCAAAACGTCCGAGCGTGCGCACGGCGGTCGGCGCAGACTATCCGCAGTTGCTGCGCGCCTTCCTGGTGCGCCACGACGCGCATCTCTTGAAGCTCGCGGCCTGAGCTATGTCGCAATCTCTGGCCTGGCTGATGCTGGTGATCGCCGGCGCACTCGATGTCGGCTGGGCGATCTCGATGAAGTACGCGGAGGGCTACACGCGCATCGGTTGGAGCATGGTTTCGCTGGTGCTGCTCGCCGCCTTCGTTGTCCTGCTTGGACGCGCTCTGAAAGTGCTCGAGGTTGGCGTCGCCTATTCGGTGTGGACCGGCATTGGGGCTGCCGGCACCTTCGTCATGGGCGTCGTGCTGTTCGGCGAGACCTTGAGCGCGATGAAGCTTGCGGGCATCGCCCTCGTCTTGATGGGGATCGCCGCGCTCAAGCTGGCCTAGGCGGCGCACAGCGATCAGGTGCAGCCGTCGGCGAGCAGCAGCTTGCTCGTCGTCGTGGCGTGGCGCAGCTCGAAGAGGTCCTGGATGTCGGGATCGTCCAGGAAAGCTCGGGCCTTCTCGCGCTCCGGAAATTCAATGATGACGAGGCGCTCGGGCGCCCAATCACCCTCGATCGTGGTCGGCTCCACGCCGCGGACGATGTAGCGCCCAGAGTGCCTGGCGATGAAGCCGGGAATTTCAGCGATGTATGTCTTGAAGCCGGCAAAGTCGTCCACCGAGAGGTCGAGCACCAGATAAGCCTTCAATGCTTGTCTCCCCAACAGTGCGATGTCGTCTTCGGTCAGCTAGAGTTCCGCGGCCATCTTCGCCAGGGTCGCGACGGTATTCATATTGCGCGCGGTACCGGTCTTGGCGGCGGGGATGACGAGCTTCGACGTCCCCATGCCGTCGCCATAGTGCACGTAAATCTCGCGGCGGCCGAGGCGGAGCTCTTCGTTGTTCTGGCCGCGGATGCCGGTAAGTGCGTCTTCAGGTGGCGCCTTGTCGAGGAAGATCGCGACGGTGCGGTTGGGCGCAGCCTTTGGAAAAGGATTGTCGGCCGAGACTTGTGCCATCTCGGCAGCGCTGCGCACGAGCACACCAACCGGCGCGCCGGCGTAGGCGTGCAGGCGCTTTTCGAGGGCGGTCTTGATTGCAGCTTCCGACTTGCGGCTCGTGAAGACGACGTTGCCGCTCGCAATATAGGTGCGCACGGCACCGAAACCGAGCTCTTCGCACATCGCTTTGAGCTCGCTCATCGGCAGCTTGCCGGTGCCTCCGACATTGACCGCGCGCAGCAGGGCTACGAACGCGGTCATGTCAATCTCAGCGCACGTTGGCGAGGCGCATGTCGAGATAGGCCGTGATGGTTTCCATCAGCGGCTCGAGCTTGGCGTCGAAGAAGTGGTTGGCGCCGGGGATGACCTGCTGGTCGATCACGATGCCCTTCTGCGTCTTCAGCTTCTCGACCAGCGTGTTGACGTCCTTCGGCGGCACTACGGCATCCTTCTCGCCATGCACGATCAGGCCCGAGGACGGGCAGGGCGCAAGGAACGAGAAGTCGTAAAGGTTCGCCGGCGGCGCGATCGAAATAAAACCCTCGACCTCGGGGCGGCGCATCAGAAGCTGCATGCCGATCCAGGCGCCGAAGGAGAAGCCGGCGACCCAGCAGGCGCGCGCTTCGGGATTGATGGTCTGCGCCCAGTCGAGCGCCGCCGCCGCATCCGACAATTCGCCGGTGCCGTGGTCGAACGAGCCCTGGCTGCGGCCGACGCCGCGGAAGTTGAAGCGCAGCACCGAGAAGCCGCGATGCGCGAAGGCGTAGTAGCACTGGTAGATGATCTGATGATTCATCGTGCCGTGAAACTGCGGATGCGGATGCAGGACCATCGCGATCGGCGCGTTCTTCTGCTTGGCCGGGTGATAGCGGCCTTCGAGACGGCCGGCGGGGCCAGTGAAAATAACTTCAGGCATGGATGATCTCTTGATTGATGTCCTGGAGAGACGGTTCTCCGCAATCAACCGATTGTGGCCTCATCGGCAGCGACGCCGGCGAGAGCGCGAATGGAAGGGCGAGAAGGCGTGCGCCTTGCGGTGATGCGCAAATGGCGCGCGGTGACTTGACGGCCGCGTTCTAACATAGGCTGCGGGGCTAAAAGCAAGCATCTTCGACATCTGCCAATGTGCTCAAGAACTTAGCTGGTCATCGCGATGTCATGCCCATGGTGGCGGAGCGGAGCGGGGTCATGGGCAGGCTCACATCTCGGGCGGCAACTGATTGGAATCACGACCGTTTATCGACCGCCCGGGCGATCCGACGAGCGATTCACACAGGCGCGGTGCGCCCTCCGAGTGAGGCGACCGCGGGCCGGTAGCGGCGACTGCCCCCAAGTGTTTGCCCATTGTCGAATGTGAGCTCGAAATCCCCAGACGGCTTGAAGTCCACGCCGTTTACCCGGTCGAGATTGGCCAGTCTTGTCCGGTGCACGCGCACGATGGCGAAGCGGGCGAGCTCGCTTTCGGTCGCGGCCAACGTGCCGCGGATCAGGTGCTGGGTGCCGTTGGCGAGGATGTATTCAATATAGTTGCCGGCGGAGGCGACCCAGAGGATGTCACGCGGCGCGACACGGATGCGGCTGCCGCCGTCCGGAGCCAGATCAGATCGGGGGATGGTTGCTCCTGCGGAGCAGCCGGGTTGGACATCGCCGCACGCGCGACCTTCCGCAGCTCGCGCCGGCTTTCGATCAGCCAGAGCGTTGCTCCCAGCAGCAGAGCGGTGACGGTATCCTTGCGGAACTCGTACAGGACCGTCGCCAGCGAGAAGTGGAAGTCGTAGGCGCCTCCCGCGAGCCAAAGCAGGAGTTTCCGCAAACCCACCATGCCGATGATGTGGAGGGCCGAGAAGCCGAGCAGGCCGGTCGCAGCGATTCCGATCCGTGCCGCAAGGCCCCGTGCCTGACGGATGCGCCGGACGGCCAGCGCCAGGATCGGCACCAGCAGCAGGATGACGATGATGCTCGACAGCTCCCAGAACAGTCGCCGGCCAATGTCATAGCTGTCGCCACGCCAGGCGGCGTCTTGTGCGCCGGAGAGCGCATTGACGATGCCGATGGCGAACGCGACGGCTGCGATCGCAGCAAACATCGTCCAGTCGCCATCGATCCCGCCGGGCCAACCGCTCGTCCCGGAGGGCGACGCCTCGTCCCCTCGCGCCCGGTCCTGATCCCAAACCGTCTCGACGCGCTCCGTTTCGGGGGCATTTTGGCCCTCAGCCATGGCCTGAAAACCGCGTTTGCCGTGCCGTCGTTTGTCTTGCCGTCAAGGAGCAGAGAACCATGTCAACACCGCAACAAATTTCGACTTCGGAACGACGCATCGATCTGGATTGGGTGCGGATTTTAGCCTTCGGGTTCTTGATCTTCTACCACGTCGGCATGCTCTACGTGTCCTGGGGATTTCACATCAAGAGCGAGCACCGGCTGACCTGGCTCGAGCCGGTGATGCTGGTGATCAATCCCTGGCGGCTGTCGCTGCTGTTCCTCGTCTCCGGGGTCGCCAGCCGCTTCATGCTGGGAAAGGTTCGGCTCGCCGCCTTCGCCCGCGCACGGTCGGTGCGGCTCTTGATCCCGCTGATCTTCGGCATGCTCGTGATCGTGCCGCCGCAGTCCTATCTCCAGATCGTCGAAGGCCTCGGTTATCCCCAAGCCTCTTATCTTCAAGGTTTCGCCGATTACTATCTCCACCACTATCTGGCGTTCAGCGCGCAGTTCTGCCCGAACCCCTGCATCGTGCAGCCGACCTGGAACCATCTCTGGTTCGTGCTCTATCTCTGGGTCTACACCATGGCCCTGGCCGGCGTGCTGTACGTGTGGCCGACGGCTGCCGACTGGATTGGTGAGAGGGTGACGGCCGTGCTCGCCGGGCCATGGCTCCTCGTGCTGCCATGCCTGCTGTTTGCCGCCTGGCGGCTGTTTCTCTCGCCGATCTTCCCGTCGACGCATGCGCTGTTCGGCGATTGGTATGACCACGCGGACTATGCGACTGCGTTCCTGATCGGCTTCCTGCTTGCACGCGAGGGCGGCATCTGGCGCGACCTCGAGCGGCAACGGTGGACGGCGCTGACGCTTGCAGCCGCTTTCTTCGCCGCCTTCGTGCTCGTTTATGCCGGCTTGCTTCCGCGGTCGTCCGTGCCGAGATGGTTCGCCGGCTCGGTCTATGGCTGCTACCAATGGCTGGCGATGGCGGCGGTGCTCGGCTTTGCGCGACGTCATTTGACGGCCGATGGGCCCGTGCGGCGCTATCTGACCGATGCGATCTTTCCCTATTTCATCGTGCATCAGACCGCGATCATCATGATCGCGCACGCATTGCAGGGCAGCGGGCTATCTGCGGGGAGCGAAGCCGCCATCGTGATATCAGGCACTGCGCTCACATGTCTCGTCACCTACGAGATCGCGCGTCGGATCGCCTGGCTGCGGCCGCTGTTCGGACTGCGGATGGAGCCCAGTTCCGTCAGCGGGATTGCGCAGCAACAGCCGGCCTGATGTGCGGCGGCTGCCGATTGGCGCGAGAGGAAAAAGTGCTAAGAGGGCGCCATGCCGAGCCGCGTCTATCTCGACTGGAATGCGACCACGCCGCTGCGCGCCGAGGCGCGCGCAGCGATGCTGGCCGCCTACGAGCTGATCGGCAATCCGTCCTCGGTCCATGCCGAGGGACGGGAGGCGCGGCGACTGGTCGAGGACGCACGTGGCGCACTTGCGGCAGCCGTCGGCGCGCTGCCGCGGAACGTGGTTTTCACCTCTGCCGGAACCGAGGCCAATGCGCTGGCGCTGTCGCCCGGCTTGCGCGGCCGATCGGGCGAGCCGGTGCGGCGCCTCCTGGTTTCCGCGGTCGAGCATGCCTCGGTGCTGGCGGGCGGCCGATTCCCGGCCGGTGACATCGGCCAGATCCGTGTCACGCGCTCCGGCGTCGTCGACCTCGATCATCTCCGGGCGCTGCTCGCCGACGGCCCGCCGGCGCTGGTTTCGATCATGGCGGCCAACAACGAGACCGGCGCGCTCCAGCCGGTCGCGGAGGCGGCAGGGCTCGTTCACGAGGCCGGCGGCCTCCTGCATGTCGACGCGATCCAGGCGCTCGGCAAAATTGCGTTCAATATTAATACGGTAGGTGCGGACCTTGCGACCTTTTCTGGGCACAAGATCGGCGGCCCCAAAGGCGTCGGCGCGCTGGTCGTGGCGGAGGGGCTTGCCGGGTTGGAACCGGTGCTGAGGGGTGGCGGACAGGAGCTCGGCCGGCGGGCGGGAACCGAGAATGTCGCCGGGATCGCCGGCTTCGGTGCGGCGGTGAAAGCCGCCCTTCAGGCTCTGCCGGAGGATGCGGAGCGGATGACAAGCCTCAGAGATTACTTGGGAAATGGTCTTCGGAGCATTGCGGGGGCGACCATCTTCGGGGAGGACGCGAAGAGGTTGCCGAATACCGTTCTATTCACCGCGCCCGGGCTCAAGGCCGAGACTGCCGTGATCGGCTTCGACCTTGAGGGCATCGCCGTATCCTCCGGTTCGGCCTGTTCCTCGGGTAAGGTCCAGCTGTCCCACGTGCTCTCGGCGATGGGGTACGATGCCACCGTGGCCCAGGGAGCGGTGCGCCTCAGTCTGGGCTGGTCCACGGAACCGGATGACATCAACAGGGCGTTAGAGGCTTGGCGAAAGCTCGGTAATACCCTACTTAGAGGCTAAGCGACGAAACACGGCTTGAACGGTTCTAAGCCCGTGCTTTCCGCCAATAAACATCGTAATACTCGTCAGAGTTTGATCCACCGCGGTCCTTGAAACCGCGAGCGGAGGATAGAATGCCAGCCGTCCAAGAGACGGTCGAGCGCGTCAAGCGCATCGACGTCGACCAGTATCGTTATGGGTTTGAGACCCAGATCGAGTCCGACAAAGCCCCCAAGGGGCTGTCCGAAGATACCGTCAGGTTCATCTCCGAGAAGAAGAACGAGCCCGCCTGGATGCTCCAGTGGCGGCTCGAAGCCTATCGGCGCTGGCTGACCATGACCGAGCCGACCTGGGCGCGCGTCGACTATCCCAAGATCGACTTCCAGGACCTCTATTACTACGCAGCGCCGAAGCCGAAGAAGACGGTCACCTCGCTCGACGAGATCGATCCGGAGATTCTCAAGACCTACGAGAAGCTCGGCATTCCCTTGCGGGAAGTCGCGATGCTCGAAGGCGTCGAGCCCAAGCCCGGCGAGCAAGATCCCGCGCGTCGCAAGATCGCGGTCGACGCTGTGTTCGATTCGGTCTCCGTTGCGACCACATTCAAGGCGGAGCTGAAGAAGGCCGGCGTGATCTTCATGCCGATCTCGGAAGCCATCCGCGAGCATCCCGAGCTGGTGCAGAAATATCTCGGCTCGGTGGTTCCAACCTCCGACAATTTCTACGCGACGCTGAATTCGGCGGTGTTCTCCGACGGCTCGTTCGTCTACGTGCCGCCGGGCGTGCGCTGCCCGATGGAGCTGTCGACCTATTTCCGCATCAACGAGCGCAACACCGGCCAGTTCGAGCGCACGCTGATCATCGCCGACAAGGGCTCTTACGTCAGCTATCTCGAAGGCTGCACCGCGCCGCAGCGTGACGAGAATCAGCTGCATGCCGCCGTGGTCGAACTCGTCGCGCATGACGACGCCGAGATCAAATATTCGACGGTGCAGAACTGGTATCCCGGCAATTCGGAAGGCAAGGGCGGCATCTACAATTTCGTCACCAAGCGTGGCGATTGCCGCGGCGACCGCTCCAAGATTTCCTGGACCCAGGTCGAGACCGGCTCCGCCATCACCTGGAAGTATCCGAGCTGCATCTTGCGCGGCGATAATTCCAGCGGCGAGTTCTACTCGATCGCGATCTCGAACGGCTTCCAGCAGGTCGACTCGGGCACCAAGATGATCCATCTCGGCAAGAACACGTCGAGCCGGATCATCTCGAAGGGCATCGCCGCCGGCAAGTCGCAGAACACCTATCGCGGCCTCGTTACCGCGCACCGTAAAGCGACCGGTGCGCGCAACTTCACCGCCTGCGATTCCTTGCTCATCGGCGACAAGTGCGGCGCGCACACCGTGCCGTACATCGAAGCCAAGAACTCATCGGCGACCTTCGAGCACGAGGCGACGACCTCAAAAATCTCCGAGGACGTGCTGTTCTACTGCGTCCAGCGCGGCCTTAGCCAGGAAGAGGCTGTCGGCCTCGTCGTCAACGGTTTCGTCAAGGACGTGCTTCAGCAGCTCCCGATGGAGTTCGCGGTCGAAGCGCAGAAGCTGATCTCGATCTCGCTTGAAGGGTCAGTTGGCTAATTGCCGGCCCTCGCGGTGCGCAACTCGCGCTCCAACATCAATTGAATAAACTGGATACCAAGATGGCTTTGCTTGAAGTGAAAGACCTCCAGGTTCGTGTCGAGGAGCGTGAGATCCTCCATGGGCTGACGCTGACCGTGAACGAAGGCCAGGTGCACGCGATCATGGGGCCGAACGGCTCCGGCAAATCGACGCTCTCGCATGTCATCGCCGGCAAGCCCGGCTATGAGGTGACCGGCGGCCAGATTCTGTTCAAGGGCGAAGACCTCCTGGAAATGTCGCCGGACGAGCGCGCCGCCAAAGGCGTGTTCCTGGCGTTCCAGTACCCGGTCGAAATTCCCGGCGTCGCCACCATGACATTCCTGCGCACTGCGCTGAACGCACAGCGCAAGGCGCGCGGCGAGAGCGAATATTCGACCCCGGACTTCCTGAGGAAGGTCCGCGAGGTCTCGAAGTCGCTGAACATTCCGCAGGACATGCTCAAGCGCGGCGTCAATGTCGGCTTCTCCGGCGGCGAGAAGAAGCGTAACGAGGTGCTCCAGATGGCGCTGTTCGAGCCGAGCCTGTGCATCCTCGACGAGATGGATTCCGGCCTCGACATCGACGCGCTGCGCATCGCGGCCGACGGCGTCAACGCGCTGCGCTCGCCCAAGCGCGCGATGGTCGTGATCACCCACTATCAGCGGCTGCTCAACTACATCGTGCCCGACGTGGTGCACGTGATGTCGAAGGGCCGTGTCGTGAAGAGCGGCGGCAAGGAGCTGGCGTTGGAGCTGGAAGCGTCCGGTTACGCCCAGTTCGAGGACGCCGCGTAAGGAATTTTGTGATGAACGTTGCTGTGGCAAAGACCGGAAAGGGCCGCGCGGTGAGCGATCTCTTCACCAGCGCCGAAGGCCGCTTGCCGGGTTCGCCGACTGTGATCGCAGCGCGCCGCGAGGCGTTCGAGACCTATGAGCGTCTCGGCCTGCCGCACCGCCGGATCGAGGAATGGAAGTACACTGACCTGCGCGCGCTGGTCGGCGAGGTGCTGCCGTTGGCAGCCGCGCCCGATGCGGCTGCTCTGAAGCGTGCCGCGGACGCCGTGAAGGCGCATGCGATCGCCGGCGCCCACAAGCTGGCGCTGGTCGACGGCGTGTTCGCGGCCGAGCTCTCCGACATCAAGACGCTCGCCGCCGAGGCGGGCTTCAAGACGTTGCGGGAGACGCTGGAGAAGGACGCCGGCCTGCTGAAGACCGCGTCCACCGACGCGGTGATCGCGCTCAACGCAGCGATGGCGACCGATGGCGTGGTGCTGTCGATTGCCGACGGCGTCCAGCTGTCCGCACCGATCCAGATCATCCACATCGCGACCGCAGCTTCCGCATCTCACTTCACCCGTTCGCAGCTCGCGATCGGAAAGGGCGCTCGCGCCACCATCGTGGAGAGTTTCGTTGCGGCCGGCGCCAAGGCCTACCAGGTCAGCGACGCCGTGCTCATCACGGTCGGCGACGATGCCGATGTCGCGCATATCCGCCTGATGGACGATGCGCCTGACGCGCTGAACGTGACCTCGCATTTCGTGACGGTCGGCGCCAACGTCAAACTCAATTTCTTCAACATGACCACCGGTGCTGCCGTCAGCCGGCTGCAAGGCTTCATCACGCTGGCGGGCGAGGGCAGCGAGCTCTCGGCCAACGGCGTCAACCTGCTGCAGAAGACCGAGCATGGCGACACCACGCTGGTGGTCGATCACGCTGTGCCGAACTGCGTCAGCCGCGAAGTGTTCCGTGCGGTGATCGACGACCGTGCGCACTCGGTGTTCCAGGGCCGCATCATCGTCCGTCCCGACGCGCAGAAGACCGACGGCAAGATGATGACCCGGGCGCTGCTGCTCTCGGACGAAGCCGAGGCCGACAACAAGCCCGAGCTCGAGATCTTCGCCGATGACGTCTCCTGCGGCCACGGCGCTACCGCGGGTGCACTGGACGACAGCCTGCTGTTCTATCTGAAGGCGCGCGGCCTGCCCGAGAAGCAGGCCCAGGCGCTGCTGATCCAGGCTTTTGTGGGCGAAGCGATCGAACAGATCGCTGATGATAATCTGCGTGAGCATGTGATCGGCATTGCCGAGCGCTGGCTGGAGCGCCGGTCATGAGCACGCATCCCGCAGTCAAGAACGGTGCCTATGACGTTGCGCGCGTGCGCCAGGATTTTCCGGCGCTCGCGATGCAGATCTACGGCAAGCCGCTGGTCTATCTCGACAACGCGGCCTCCGCGCAGAAGCCGAGCGCTGTGCTCGATCGCATGACGCAGGCCTATCAGTCCGAATACGCCAACGTGCATCGCGGCCTGCATTACCTCGCCAACGCCGCGACCGAAGCCTATGAGGGCGGCCGCACCAAGGCCGCGCAGTTCATCAATGCTGCGCGTACTGAGGAAGTGATCTTCACCCGCAATGCGACGGAGGCGATCAATCTCGTCGCCTCGTCCTGGGGCGGGCCGAACATCAAAGAGGGCGACGAGATCGTCATCTCGATCATGGAGCACCACTCCAACATCGTGCCATGGCATTTCCTCCGGGAGCGACAGGGTGCCGTGATCAAGTGGGCGCCCGTCGACGATGAGGGCAATTTCCTCATCGACGAGTTCGAGAAGCTGCTGACGTCGAAGACCAAGCTGGTCGCCATCACGCAGATGTCGAATGCGCTCGGCACCATCGTGCCGGTCAAGGACGTTGTGAAGATCGCCCATGCCCGCGGCATTCCCGTGCTGGTCGACGGCAGCCAGGGCGCCGTGCATATGCCGGTCGACGTTCAGGATATCGGCTGCGACTTCTACGTCTTCACCGGACACAAGGTGTACGGGCCGACCGGCATCGGCGTGCTCTGGGCCAAGTACGACCATCTCGTCGCGATGCGCCCCTATAATGGCGGCGGCGAGATGATCCGCGAGGTCTCGCGCGACATCGTCACCTACGGCGATCCCCCGCACAAATTCGAGGCCGGCACGCCCGCGATCGTCGAGGCGGTCGGCCTTGGCGCGGCCATCGACTACGTCAATTCGATCGGCAAGGAGCGCATCGCCGCCCACGAGCACGATCTCGTCACCTACGCCCAGGAGAAGTTGCGCGAGATCAATTCGCTGCGGCTGATCGGCACGGCGCGGGGCAAGGGCCCGGTGATCTCCTTCGAGCTCAAGGGCGCGCACGCCCATGACGTCGCCACCGTGATCGACCGTCAGGGCATCGCGGTCCGCGCCGGCACCCATTGCGTGATGCCGCTTTTAGAGCGGTTCAACGTGACCGCCACATGCCGGGCGTCGTTCGGCATGTATAATACGCGGGAAGAAGTCGATCATCTGGCACAGGCGCTGCTGAAGGCGCGGGATTTGTTCGCATGAGTGACACGGCCGAAATCAAAGCCAATCCGATGGAGACTCATTCGGCGCTGCCGCCGGAGGAGACCGAGCGTCTCACCACCGAGATCATTGCAGGCCTCAAGACAGTGTTCGATCCGGAAATCCCAGCCGACATCTACGAGCTTGGCCTGATCTACAAGGTCGAGATCAAGGACGATCGCTCCGTTGACGTGCAGATGACGCTGACGACGCCGAACTGCCCGGCCGCCGGCGAGCTGCCGACCATGGTCGAGAACGCGGTCGCCAGCGTTCCCGGCGTCGGCGTGGTCGACGTCAAGGTGATCTGGGAGCCGGCCTGGACGCCGGAACGCATGAGCGACGAGGCCCGCCTCGTCCTCAATATGTGGTGACGCGTAACACTCTGCTTTGAATCCTCGGGCATTGAATTCGCTCAGCAACGGACCACATCACTGACATGACACAGATTTCGTCCGGCTCAACACCAGCATCCACTCCGAAGCCCCGGCGGCCGCGTCCGCAGGTGATGCGGCTCACGGATGCCGCAGCCCAGCGCATCAGCGAACTGACGAGCCGCGCGGACTCCGAGATCGTCGGCCTGCGGGTCGGCGTCAAGAACGGCGGCTGCGCCGGCCAGTCCTACACGGTCGAATACGCTCATGATATCCGCCCGACCGACGAGGTCGTCGAGGACAAGGGCGTCAAGATCCTGGTCGACCCCAAGGCCGTGCTGTTCCTGCTCGGCACCGAGATGGATTACAA
Organism: Bradyrhizobium sp. AZCC 2230; assembly: GCF_036924495.1. Lineage (NCBI taxonomy): Bacteria > Pseudomonadati > Pseudomonadota > Alphaproteobacteria > Hyphomicrobiales > Nitrobacteraceae > Bradyrhizobium > Bradyrhizobium sp. AZCC 2230. The sequence goes on from NZ_JAZHRS010000001.1 coordinate 1,041,174, forward strand.
GGCCGACAAGATGCAAGCCCAGTTCGTCTTCAACAATCCCAACCAGATCTCCGCCTGCGGCTGCGGCGAGTCGGTCGAGCTGCGCCCGGCCAAGATCGACGGGTAAGCACGGGCTCGCGCCAAACACTCCTTTGTCGTCCCGGCTTTTCGCGGGGACGACGCCGGGGAGAGAGTTGGGCCATGGACCGCGAATTCCTGATCGACCTGTTCGCCGATTTCGGCCCCGTTGCCATCCGCAAGATGTTCTCCGGCTACGGCATCTCCGCCGACGGCATCAATTTCGCGCTCGCCCTGCGCGCCGGCCTGTTCTTCCGGGCCGACGAGGTGACCATTCCGGACTTTGAAGCGGAAGGTTCAAAACCGTTCCAGTATTCGACCCGCGCCAAAACCGTGCTGGTCAACTCCTACTGGGAGCTGCCGGCGCGCCTGTTCGACGATTCCGAGGAGCTGGCGCAATGGGCGAGGGCAGCGCTCGCCGCCGCGCAGCGCGCCAAGGTGAAGAAGCAGCCGAAGAAGAAAGCTACGGCGACGAAGGCAGTTGCCAAGAAGCGGCCGGCCAAGACAGCAACCAAGAGAACGGTGCGGTAGGGTGGGCAAAGCGGAGCGTGCCCACCATCTTCTCGCGACCGAGATAGTGGTGAGCACGGCGCGTCGCGCCTTTGCCCACCCTACAGGACCTGAGGATCAGTCCGCGGCCTTGGTCAGGCCAACCCGCATATCCTTTGCCACGAACACGCAGGTGCCGTCGGCAAGCACGCGGCCATCGGCTATTCCGAGCACCAGCTTGCCGCGGCGGACCATGCGCATGGCGACCTCGTAGCGCACCGATCGCGTCTCCGGCGTGATGGCGCCCGTGACCTCGACCTCACCGACGCCGATGGCGCGGCCCTTGCCCGGTGAGCCCGACCAGCCGAGCCAGTAGCCGACCATCTGCCACATCGCATCCAGGCCGAGACTTCCCGGCATCATCGCGTCACCGCGATAGTGACAATCGAAGAACCAGTGGTCCGGCACGATGTCGAGCTCGCCGACGATATGGCCCTTGCCGAACGGGCCGCCGTCCAGGCTGATCTCGGTGATGCGGTCCATCATCAGCATCGGCGGCGCCGGCAATTGCGCATTGCCTGGGCCGAAATAGCCGCCTTCGCTCGATCTCAGCAGTTCGTCCCTGGTGTAGGACGGTTGTGGCCTGTGAAAATCATGCGGGTTTGGCAAGACGACAGAACCTCCGTGGGCGCACGCTCGGGTGCATGGGGCCGACGACACAGCCTCAGATGTCGTCCGTCCGGGAACAATGTCAAGCGCACGGGCGGACAGATCCTGCCGCGGCGATGTCAGGCTGCCGACGTGGTGAGGCCGACACGCAGATCCCGCACAACATAGACGCAGGTCTCATCGGCGAGCACGCGTCCATCAGCGACGCCGAGGGCCAGCCTGCCGCGCTTCACCTGGCGCATCGCAACCTCGTAGCGCACGCGTTTGATGTCCGGTGTGATCTGCCCCCTGAACTTGACGGCGCCGACACCCAGCGCCCGGATCGTCCCCGGCGAGCCAGACCACGCCAGCCAATAGCCGACCATCTGCCACAGCGCGTCGAGGCTGAGGCTTCCCGGCATCACGGGATCGTCGGGAAGGTGACATTCGAAGAACCAGAGGCTGGCCGTCACGTCCAGCTCGGACACGATGTGGCCCTTGCCGAACGCGCCGCGGTCCAGGCTGATCTCGGGAATGCGATCCATCAGCAACAAGGGCGGCGCTGGCAATTGCGCGTTGCCCGGGCCGAAGAAGCCGCCGTCGCTGGCCCTGAGCAGGTCGATCCCGCTGTAGGAGGATTGCGGCGTGTGAAAGTCGTGCGGATGGGGCAAGACGCTGGGCCTTTCGATCGCGACCGGTCGAGCGTCGATTGCGCGTCACGTGCTCGACGTGTCCCTCAGACCTATTACGGCTGCATGAAGGGGAGATGTCGCGGCCGCGACTGGCGGCTAGGCCACCACCCGGTTGTGCGTCTCGACCGCGTATTCGGGATCGACTTCGCAGATCACGCGATTGCGGCCGTTGCGCTTGGCCGCGTAGAGGCAGGCGTCCGCACGATCGATCAGCGCGTCGGTGTCGTCACCCTGCTTCAGCATGGAGACTCCAACGGAGATGGTGACGCGGCCGAGGATCTCGCCGGTCGACTTCTTCTTCAATTCCTTCGCCATCACGGCGCGGCGAATATGGTCGGCGACGGTGAGAGCCTGGCGCAGCGCGGTGTTGGGCAGCACGACTGCGAACTCCTCGCCGCCATAGCGCGCGGTAATGTCCTGGCCCTTGATGGTCTGCTTCAGGGACAGGCCGACCAGCCGGAGCACCTGGTCGCCGGTGAGATGGCCATAGGAATCGTTGAACGATTTGAAATGGTCGATGTCGAACAGCAGGAGCGACAGCGGCTCGCCGCTCGCGAGTGCGCTCTGCACGGCCATGCCGATCATGCGGTCGAAATATTTGCGGTTGCCGAGACCCGTCAGCGGATCGGTCAGGCTCTCGGCGCGGATCGCTTCCAGGCTCTGCTGGAGATTGCTGATCTCGCTCTTTGCCAGGATGAGCCGATCTTCAAGCGTCTTGTTGCTCTCACGCATGTCGCTTGTCGAACGGAGCAGAGATGCGATGATCGATTGGAGTTGGTCGGCCTTCTTGGCCATTGACAGCTCTTTGGCCGCGCCCGACAGGCTCGCATCGTAAGAGCTGGTCATCCCGAGAGCGTCGCTCAACACATCTACGACGTCGTCGATCTCGCCGATGACGCGCGCACCGACCTTGTCGATGCGGTCGGTCGTTTTGATGTGGGAGAGATAGGTGTCGTAGATCTGCTCGAGATCGGCCTCGGTCAGCTTGCCGTTGCGTGCCAGCGTCTCGTTGATGATCTTGTTGAGCGGCGCGTTGTAGCCGGTCGCGTAGACGTACCAGATCTCGTAATTGCGGGGAATTGCGGTTTGCTTCAGCGACCGGATCTGACCGAGTGCCACCTCGGCGAACGCCATCGTGCGTTCATGTTCATCGAGAACCTTGACCACAGAACATACCCCACAGCGGTCGGTGCGCTAGCGACCGCAGCAATGCTTAAATTATGTTCGTAGGCTAACGGATGATCATGAACGGTCGGTAAACGGTCGACCGTTCAACTTGCGCGTGTATCGTGGTATCAGGCTCCGGCGGGGGAGCGGACCGGTCGGAGCAGGAAGGCCGGGAGATGCGAGTGATCGCCGGGCTCGGTATCGGCCTCGCGCTGGCGGCGCGGCTCGGGACGGCCGATTGACGGCACATGCGCAGTGTTGGCCTGCTGGCGCGCGCCATGACGCGGCTCGGAGGATGGCCTGGCTTCGCGCGGAGGCCTTGCCTCACGTGCAGGCCTCGCTTCGCGCGCGGGCCGTGCTTCGGCAGCAGGTCTTGCATCCGACGAAGGCGCTGCCTCCGAGGAGTGTCGCGCCTCGCGCGGCTCGTGGCTGCGCTCACGGTCGCGACCGCGCTGCGGCTTGCCGCGTCCGCCGCGGGAACCTTCGCGATCGCGGCCGCGCGATTCGCGCGGACGGTCGCTCTGCTCACCCGAACCAGCCTGCACTTCGTAATCGCCCTCGGCGCGAGGAATGCTCTGGCCGATCAGCTTCTCGATCGCCACCATCGACTTCTGGTCGAGCGGCGTGACGAGCGAGATGGCCATGCCGCTGCGGCCGGCGCGGCCGGTGCGGCCGACGCGGTGGACGTAGTCGTCGGGATGGTGGGGGACGTCGAAATTGAAGACGTGGCTGACCTCGGGAATGTCGAGGCCGCGGGCGGCCACATCGGAGGCAACCAGCAGCGGCAGCTCACCCTTGCGGAACTGTTCGAGTGCCGCCGTGCGGGCCGACTGGTCCATGTCGCCATGCAGGGCGCCGACGCTGAAACCGTGCTTTTGCAGCGATTTGTGAACGACGGCGACCTCGCGCTTGCGATTGCAGAAGATGATCGCGTTCTGAAGATCCTTGGCCTCGCGCAGCAGGCGGCGCAGCAATTCGCGCTTTTCATGCGCCTCGCGCCCGGCCGGGACCTGACACTGCGTGACAGTGACGGCCGTGGTGGCGGGTTTGGAGACTTCGACCTTCTGCGGATTGTGCAGGAAGGTCTCGGTGATGCGCCGGATTTCCGGCGGCATGGTCGCGGTGAAGAACAGGGTCTGCCGCGTGAAGGGGACCAGCTTGCAGATGCGCTCGATGTCGGGGATGAAGCCCATGTCCAGCATGCGGTCGGCTTCGTCGATGACGAGCAACTCGACGCCGGTGAGCAGCAGGCCGCCGCGCTCGGTATGGTCGAGCAGCCGGCCCGGGGTGGCGATCAGCACGTCGACGCCGCGGGTCAGCTTGGCATCCTGGTCGCCGAAGGAGACGCCGCCGATCAGCAGGGCGACGTTGAGTTTCTGTCCGGCGCCGTAGCGGTCGAAGTTTTCCTTCACCTGCGCCGCGAGCTCGCGGGTCGGCTCCAGGATCAGCGTGCGCGGCATGCGTGCCCGGGCGCGACCCTTTTCGAGAATGGTGAGCATCGGCAGCACGAAGGCCGCGGTCTTGCCGGTGCCGGTCTGGGCGATGCCGAGCACATCCTTGCGTGCGAGGACGTGGGGGATCGCCTGTTCCTGAATGGGGGTAGGGGTGGTGTAACCGGTGGCCGCCACTGCGGCGAGGACTTTTTCGGATAGTCCGAGATTGGAAAAGGACATTGAGCCTCTGGTCGAAACCGCCGTTCGGAATCGAGGGTAATAAGGCTGTCGCGTTCCACCCCGAAACGGCGCGCTCTCAAAGAAGCTGGGGGTGCTGACTCACGCGAACAAAGCGCCAAGCTCAGGAATCGCTCTTCGATACCGAGCCGCGTCGACCCGGAACATAGGGCGGAATCGGCCAAAGTCAATGGAGCAGGCGCGGGAAGGCCCTAAAAACCCTCACGTTTTTGCCCAAATACAGGGCGTGGCTCGGCTTTTCGCCGCGGCGGCCAGCCCGAGGGTTAACGCGCCCCTGCGGCCTGCGCCCGGAAATCGCCAGGCGCCATGCCGTAGGCGGCGTTGAAGACCCGGTAATAGGTCGCCAGGCTCTCGAAGCCGCAGGCGCTGGCGATGTCGGCGATCAGCCGCTCCGGCGCTTCGCGCATCAAGCGGCGGCTTCTCTTCAGCCGCTCTTCCGTCACGGTCTGGGAGAAGCTGCGGTCGGCGACCTCGAACAGCATGTGCAAATGGCGCACGGAGACGCCGAGCAGGTCGGCCATCCGCGCCGGTGCCAGATCGGGGTCTTGCAGATGGTGCGCGATCAGGCGCCGCGCCAGCGAGAGGCGGGCGGTCCGGAGCGCGGCCTGTCCGCGCCGGCTGCCCGGCCGGACGATGCCGCGCTCGATCAGCGCCAGATGCCCGAGCGCCTGCACCAGCGGGACGGAGTCGGGGGAACCATCATTCGCGGCCGCCTCGCCGAGGTCGGCAAAGCAGGCATCAAGCAGAGGCGCGAGAGCGGGATCGTTGAAAACCTTGGGCGCGAGCTCGCGCGTGCGCTTGTCCTCTGTCGCGAGGCCGCTGACGGGGATCTTCAGGATCCGCAGGTGGAAACCGGCATCGCCCAGCGGCCTCGTGCGGTAGGGCAGGTCGGTGTGGCTGGTGGCAAAGGCGCCATTGGCAATCGCGAAATCGCTCGAGCGCATGCCGCCGAACCAGCCGCCGCCGCCGAGCTGCTGGTAGACGCAGATGCTGTCACCCGGCGCGTAGCCGATGTCGGCCTGGCTGCGCTCGACCGCATAGGACGAGGCCTTCAGCTCCACGAGGGCGCCATTGCCGACCTGGCTTAGTGAGAATTCCCCGTAGAAGCCTGCGCGCTGCTCGTGCTCGAGTTCAGCGGTGACCCCGAACAGCCCCTTGGCGCGCACCTCGCGCCAAAAATCGAAGCGATCGTGAGGCTCGACCTCGTCAGTGCACCAGCGATACACGGCAGCCCTCGTCTCGAACGGAATTCCGCCCAAGAAAAAGCAGATTCCACGGGAATCTGCCATAGGCCAGATCATGGAACCGCAGGGACGGACCGGTTGAACCCCGGCTACGGCTGGATCGACTATCACATCAACGGCGTAAGGTTCCGCATGGAGCCAACGGGGAGCCGTTCTGCAACGGGAATATCGCGATGACGCGTCGGGTTTTCAGGATTTTGGCAGCACTTGGACTGGCCGTGAGCCTCGGCGGCTTCGCGAGTGCCGCGCATGCCGAAAAGCGTGTCGCACTCGTCGTCGGCAACAACGACTACAAGAACGTTCCAAAGCTCCTGAAGGCCGTCAACGACGCTCGCACCATGGGCGATACGCTGAAGCAGCTCGGCTTCACCGTGATGGTCGCTGAAAACCAGAACCGTCAGCAATTCTCCGAGACGCTGCTCGCCTTCGACCGGGCGATCGAGCCCGGCGACACCGTGTTCTTCTTTTACGCCGGCCACGGTTTCGAGATCGCGGGCCAGAACTATCTCTTGCCGACCGACGTGCCGGCGGCGACCGAAGGCCAGGAAGAGCTGGTGCGCGACGCTTCCATTCTCGCCGACCGTGTCGTCGAGCGGCTCCAGAACAAGATGGCGCGGACCTCGATCCTGGTGTTCGACGCCTGCCGCAACAATCCGTTCGAACGTTCAGGCACGCGCGCAGTCGCTGGTGGTGGTGGGCTTGCGCCGATGACGCAACTGCCCGAAGGCGTGTTCTCAGTGTTCTCGGCAGGCCCGCGGCAGACCGCGCTCGATCGCCTTTCCAACGACGACGCCAATCCCAATTCGGTGTTCACGCGTACCTTCGCCAAGGAGCTGCTGCAGCCCGGCGAGAACCTCGTGCAGGTCGCACAGCGCACGCGCCGCCTGGTCAGCGAGATGGCCGACACCGTCAAGCACAAGCAGGTGCCCGTCTATTTCGACCAGATGGTCGACGACGTCTTCCTCAGCGGTGCCGCGAAGGATGCGGCGGCGGCCGCAGCGCGGCCGGCCGATCCGCCGCCGCAGAAGCTCGCGGCGCTGCCGCCGGTCTCGGTGCCGCGCGTGCCGAAGGAGGAGACCACCAACGCGCCGATCGCGAGCTTCTCGCGCCACAATGGCGGCTGGAGCGTGACGTTCTCTTTCGCCGATCCCACCCTCGGTGTGTCCTGGCGCATGGCCGGCAACGGCGATTTCCGCGAGACCGGCTTCATGGACACGCTGGATCCGCGCACGCGCAAGCGGATGCCGAACCCGTCGATCGAGCTGCCCCCGGATGCGCAGGCCGGCACCATCGAGGTCCGCTATGTCGACGCCTCCGGCGACATGCAGGGTCCGTTCCCGATCAAGTTCGATCCCGAAGCGGCGCTGGTTCGCGATCAGCGCAAGATCCTCGACATGACCGCCACGAGCTGGTTGTCGTTCCGCCAGTTCAACGGGCTGCTGGTCTACTACACGCATCTGGTGTCGTACCGCTGCGCGATCCGCGAGGTGCGTATCGGCATCGATAGTGCCGTGCCCAACCAGGTGCTGAAGCTGCCACCCTGCGATCTCAAGGACCCCTCCGCAATCTCCGCCGGCATGCTGCTCTACCAGAAGCTTCCACCAACAACGCAGCTCATGTCGGTCGAGTTGACCTATCGCGACGGTAGCGTCTCGGAGGTCAAGAGCTTTCGTACCGCGAACCGCAGCAACAATTGAGCTGTATCGAGGAGGGCGGGCACTGGTCCGCTAGGCCCGACGCTTCCTGAAGAAGCGCTCGGCGGAGTCGATGGCCTCGATCAAGGGCGGCGCCAGCGAGAAGAAAGTTCCCATGGCGATCGAGATGATGACGTGGCTTAGCAGGAGCCTCTCCTGCTCCTCAAACGGATAACCGTTCTGATTGATCCGCACCGGTGCAAGCGCACCCGTTGCCCGCGACTCCAGCCTACGCGGTTTGCGCGCCGGAAGCATGAGCACGACAAAAAGCACGTTGATCAACAACCAGATGCCAAGCACTATGAGGAAGGTGCGCACAACAAGATCATCCTTAAATCAATCGAACTCGTCAGCAACGCTACGGACCATTCGCTCTCGCGGCAAACCAATTCGGGCTTGTTGCACCGCACAGCGGACTAAAGTCGCAAGCGAGGATCTGATGGTTGAAACAGATACGCCTCGGCACACCGTGCGTCACTCCGTGAGAGTCCGGTGTTGCATCGTGGGCGGCGGGCCGGCGGGCATGATGCTCGGCTATCTGCTGGGACGTGCCGGCATCGATGTCGTGGTGCTGGAGAAGCACGCCGATTTCTTTCGCGATTTTCGCGGCGACACCGTGCATCCCTCGACGCTCCAGGTGATGGACGAGCTCGGCCTGATCGACGGCTTCCTCAAGCTGCCGCATCAGCGCTTGCAGACGATGGACGGTCTGTTCGGCGGCACCAAGGTGCGGATCGCTGACCTCGGCCGGTTGAATACGAAGTACCCGTTCATCGCTTTCATGCCGCAGTGGGATTTTCTCAATTTCCTGCGCGAGGCGGGCCGACGCTTCGCCTCGCTCGAGGTGCTGATGAACACCGAGGCCGTCGACCTGATCCGCCGCGACGACACTATCGCCGGCGTGCGCGCCAGGACGCCCGACGGTATCCTCGACATCGAGGCGGATCTCACCATCGCCTGTGACGGCCGGCACTCGACGGTGCGCGAACGCGCAGGCCTTGGCGTCGAGGAGATCGGCGCGCCGATGGACGTGCTCTGGTTCCGCGCCGGCCGCAAGCCGGACGAGACCGAAAACCTCTTCGCGCGGATCGAGCCCGGCAAGATGATGGTGACGTTCGACCGCGGCGATTACTGGCAATGCGCCTATGTCATCGCCAAGGGACAGTATGATGCGGTGAAGGCGAGGGGATTGCAGGCACTGCTCGACGACGTCGTGCGCATGGCGCCTGTCCTCAGGCAGGGGATTGCCGACGTGAAGAGCTTTGACGACGTTAAATTGCTGACGGTCGCGATCAATCGCCTGAGCCGCTGGACGCGGCCCGGATTGCTCTGCATCGGCGACGCCGCGCATGCGATGTCGCCGATCGGCGGCGTCGGCGTCAATCTGGCCGTGCAGGATGCGGTCGCGACAGCAAACCTGCTCGCGGACAGGCTGGCGCGCGGCTGTCCATCGGATGATGAGCTCGACGCCGTGCGGCGCCGCCGCGAGTTCCCGGTGAAGATGACCCAGGGGATGCAGGTGATCGTGCAGAACCACATCATCAGCGGCGCGCTGCAGGGCGGCAATCGCCCGCTCAAGGTGCCGCTGCTGCTGCGCTTGATCTCCGCACTGCCATGGCTTCAGGGAATTCCGGCGCGATTCCTTGCGCTTGGTGTGCGGCCCGAGCATGTGCATTCGAAGACTGCGCCAGCGTCGTAATGCAGGGATTTGGTAGGGATAATGCCGCGTTAAATTGCGCGCCTTGCGTTGCGTTCGTGCAACAGCGCACGCGGATTCAAAGACCGCAATTTGCCAATCCGGCGTCTTAACTCTCTTGATTCAAATTTGAGTAAGAACTGCGTGTGAGCGTGCGCCCATCAAAGGACACGGGGTGTACCATGCGTAACAAATTGATTGCTGCCTTCGCCTGCACGACCGCTCTGGTTTCGACCGGCGCTGCTTCCGCCGCCGATCTCGCCGCGCGTCCCTACACGAAGGCACCCGCTTATATGGAGCCCCTGTTCAACTGGACCGGCTTCTATGTCGGCGGCCACATCGGCGGCGCCTGGACCAACGAGCAGTTCATCAACAATGGCACCGGCGCGCCGTTCGGCGATCTGACGCCGGGCCAGGGCTATCGTCAGCGTGGTACCGGCATCATGGGCGGCGCCCAGATCGGCTATAACTGGCAGGCCAACAACTACGTGTTCGGCATGGAAGGCACGATCTCCGGCCTCAACAACAAGGGCACCGTCGTGAACGCCGCGTTCGGCGCGGGCGACGACGTGTTCACCTGGCGTGCGAACGTGCTTGCGACCGTCGTCGGTCGCGCCGGCTTCGCTGTTCAGAATAACCTGTTCTACATCAAGGGCGGCTATGCCGGCGTCAACAATCGCCTGTCGGTAACCGACACGGTCGGCCCGGCGACGGGCAACGGCGGTCAGACTCACTGGGCCAATGGTTGGACCGTGGGCGCCGGTTGGGAATACGGCATCACCCGCAACTGGATCGTCGGCCTCGAGTACAATTACGCGGCCTTCGGCAGCCAGACCTATCAGCTCGGCGGCACCTCGGGCAATTACACGTTCGATGCCAAGCCGCGTGACATCCAGTGGGCCGTCGTCCGCGCCAGCTACAAGTTCGACGCCCCGGTCATCGCCCGCTACTGAGCAACGAAGTTCGACGCAACGAACGATTAGGAAGACAAGAAACGATCACTGCCAAAAATTCAAAGCCCCGGCGAAAGCCGGGGCTTCTTTTTGTGTGCGACGAGAGTTGGCTTACGCCATCACCGAGAAGCCGCCGTCGACGGGGATCGCGGTGCCCGTGACGAAGTTCGAGGCGGGCGAGGCGAGGAACACGGCGATGCCGGCGAAGTCGTCGATGTCGCCCCACCGCCCCGCAGGCGTGCGCGCCAGCACGCGCTCGTGCAGGCCCGACACCTGTTGCCGCGCCCCGCGGGTGAGATCGGTGTCGATCCAGCCCGGCAGGATGGCATTGACCTGGATGTTGTCGGGCGCCCAGGCATTGGCGCAGGCGCGCGTGTACTGCACGATGCCGCCCTTGCTCGCCGCATAGGCGGTCGCAAAGCTCGCGCCGAAGATCGACATCATCGAGCCGATGTTGATCACCTTGCCGTTGCCCGACGCCTTTAGCGCCGGATAGGCGAGCTTGGAGCACAGAAAGGCGCTGGTGAGGTTGGTATTGATCACCGTATTCCACTCGTCGAGCTCGAGCTCGTGCGGCGGCTTGCGGATGCTCATCCCGGCGTTGTTGATGAGGATGTCGATGCGGCCGAGCTCCTTGACGACACGCTCGACCATCGCGGCGATCGCCGCCTTGTCGGTCACGTCGGTGGTGACGGCAATCGCCTTCACGCCGCGCGCTTTGAGATCGGCGACGGCAGCGGCTGACTTGGTTTCGTTGCGTCCGACCACGGCAATATCGGCGCCGGCGTCGGCAAGCCCGTGGGCGAGGCCGAGTCCAATGCCGCCATTGCCTCCTGTGACGATCGCGACCTTGCCGCGGAGATCGAACCGGTTGGATGTCATGCTTTCACTTCCTGGTTTCTTCTATTGGTTGCTTTGCCAGATCAGCACCAGCCCGAAGCCCGCCATGGCGGCGCCATAGCCGGCCCATTGCAGCTGGTTGACCATGAAGCTCGATCGGGGCCAGGCGACGGTGCCCGTGCCCTGTCCGATCCAGAGCAGCCCGACAGCGAGGGCAAACAGGCCTGCGACAAGCAGAAATCTGCGCATGCATTCCTCCCTGTTGGTCTGATTCTGTCGCGACCGCCGGCATCACCGATCTCCGCCGGTCACGAAAACTTCCCACAAGAGTAGCCGTAGCTTCGGTTCAGATACAATGGCTGCGGACGCAAGGCCGCGGGGAGGACACGTGTCCGCGCGCAAGGTCGTCAGGCCCGGCGACTGCGTATCGCGAGGCGCGCAATGTTCCGATCCCTGATGCGGATGGCCGGAGGCGGCGACCGTCGGGTGTTGCGGCTAAACGAGAAAGCCCCGGCGATGCCGGGGCTTTAACGTCTGAAGAGAAGTTCAGCTCAGATCAGTGCTTTTCAGCTCAGTACTTGGCGACGACCGGGCCGGTCCAGTTGAAGCGATAGACCAGCGAGGTCGAGATCGTCTGGTTCCAGCTGTTGGCGCGGATGCTGTTGACGCCGGTCGGCAGGTTGGTGACGTCGGAGAGCTCATCCCGGGTCTTGGCGTTGTAGAAGGCCGAGCGATATTCGGTCTTCATGAACCAGCCGGGCGAGGAGATGCCGAAGAAGTTCAGGCTGTTCTCGACACCGCCGCCGACGAAGAAGCCGTTGCGGTTGTAGCCGCTGAGGTGCACGCCAGTCGGACCGCCAGCCAGGGTCGTGAAGCCGGTGCTGCCGAAGTGGGCGCCAGAGTAACCGCCGTTGACATAGGAGAGAACGTTCGGAGCGACCAGCCAGCCGAGGCGCACGCCAGCGGCCCAGGAGTCTTCCAGCTTCTGATTGCCGGTGTAGCCGAGGAGCGGATCCTGCACGGTGGAGCGGATGCTGCCGAACTGACCGTCAGCGAACACGCCGGCGACCCAGGTGCCGCTGAACTGCCAGTCGTAGCCGAGACCGACGGTGCCGAACCAGCCCGAACCACCCTGACGCTGGGTGATGGTCAGCGGAACCGCGCCGACGGTCGACTGGATGGACTGGTCGGAGTTCGAGAGACCGCCGCCGCCACCGCCGAAGATGTAGAAGCCGGTCCAGCTGGCAACCGGAGCAACCACCGGGGCCTTGACGTAGGGACGGGCCGCAAGGTCAGCCGCCGAAGCCGAACCGGTCATGGCCGCAACCGCGGTCAGTGCGAGTACAATCTTCTTCATGATAAAATCCCCAACCTTGGTCCGTAGCAGGCGCGAGCGCACTGAAGTCCGTGTGATCTGATGCCCGAACTATAGACGGTTCTCGCCGAAAAGCTGTTGCAGGGCAGGCACAGTCGCCGGAAAACGCCCGCCGGCCGGGTTTTGGAGTGTCGTCACCAGGATCAAAAAAAATAACGCAATTTCAATGCCTTGTGCCGGGCCTGGGGATACTCGACCAGGGCAGGTTTTCGTTAGGAATTGGCCCTTGTCCGAAATGGAGGCAAACCTGCCTCAGCCCTTGGGCTTGCTGCCGGGCCGCTGTGAGTCGCTGGCCGAGTCGCGTTCGAGGATGCGGATTCCTGTGGATCAACCATCAGCAAAGGGCTGCACCGTTTCCGCAAATGAAAAAGCCCCGGGCTCGAGCCGGGGCTTTTCAACGGGAATCGCCGCATTAGACGTCGAGCAGCTCTTCGCTCGCGAACTCTGCCTTGTCGGAGATGAAAGCGAAGCGCGCTTCGGCCTTGGTGCCCATCAGGCGCTCCACCGAATCCGCCGTGGTGTCGCGATCGTCGGCGAGCAGGACGACTTTCAGCATGGTCCGCTTGGCCGGATCCATGGTGGTCTCCTTGAGCTGCGCGGGCATCATCTCGCCGAGGCCTTTGAAGCGGTTCACCTCGACCTTGGCGTTGGCGTTGAACTCGCTTTTGATCAGCGCTTCCTTGTGCGCATCGTCGCGTGCGTAGATCGACTTGGATCCATGCGTCAGCTTGTAGAGCGGCGGCACGGCGAGGAAGAGATGTCCCTCGTCGATCAGCCGCGGCATCTGCCGGTAGAAGAACGTGATCAGGAGCGATGCGATGTGGGCGCCGTCGACGTCGGCATCGGTCATGATGATGATGCGCTGATAGCGCAAATCCTCTTCACGATACTGCGCGAGCATGCCGCAGCCGATCGCCTGCACCAGGTCGGCGAGTTGGGTGTTCGCCGTCAGCTTGTCCTTGCCGGCGGAGGCGACGTTGAGGATCTTGCCGCGCAGCGGCAGCACGGCCTGGGTCTTGCGATCGCGCGCCTGCTTGGCGCTGCCGCCGGCCGAGTCACCCTCGACGATGAAGAGTTCTGAGCCGTCCAAACCCGCATCGCTGCAATCGGCGAGCTTGCCGGGCAGGCGCAGCTTCTTGCCTGCGGTTTTCCGCGCGGTTTCCTTTTCCTGGCGACGGCGCAGCCGCTCCTCGGCGCGGTCGATCACGAAGTCGAGCAGCCGGTTGGCCATGTTCGGATTGCCCGACAGCCAATGGTCGAACGGATCCTTCATCGCCTGTTCGACGATGCGCTGCGCCTCTGCGGTGGCGAGACGATCCTTGGTCTGGCCCTGGAATTCAGGCTCGCGCACGAACACTGACAGCATCACGGCGGCACCCACCATCACGTCTTCCGAGGTGATGGACGAGGCGCGCTTGCCCTGGCCGACGCGCTCGGCGTGATCTTTCAGGCCGCGCAACAGCGCGCTGCGCAGGCCGGATTCGTGCGTTCCGCCGTCGGGCGTCGGCACGGTGTTGGTGTAGGAGGAGAGGAAGCCGTCGGCATCCGCGGTCCAGGCCACGGCCCATTCGCAGGCGCCATGCGCGCCGTTGCGGCCCGATTTGCCGGAGAAGATGTCGGGATGCACCAGCGTGTCGGCGTGGATCGCCGCCGCCAGATAGTCCTTCAGGCCGCCGGGGAAGTGGAAGGTCGCTTCCGGCGGAACATCCTCGACGCCCTTGAGCAGCTCGGGCGCGCAGTTCCAGCGGATCTCGACACCGCCGAACAGATAGGCCTTCGAGCGCGTCATCTTGAACAGGCGCTGCGGCTTGAACGCGGCCTTGGCGCCGAAGATGTCGGTGTCGGGCTTGAAACGCACGCGCGTGCCGCGGCGGTTGTTGATCTTGCCGAGATCCTCGAGCTTGCCCTTCGGGTGCCCGCGCTCGAATGTCATGCGGTAGAGTTTCTGGCTGCGCGCGACTTCGACCTCGAGCCGCGAGGAGAGTGCGTTCACCACGGAGATGCCGACGCCGTGCAGACCGCCCGAGGTCTCGTAGACTTTCGAGTCGAACTTGCCGCCCGAATGCAGCGTGCACATGATGACTTCGAGCGCCGACTTCTTCGGGAACTTCGGATGCGGATCGATCGGGATGCCGCGGCCGTTGTCGGTGACGGTGAGGAAGCCATCGGCGGAAAGCTCGACGCCGATGAAGGTCGCGTGCCCGGCCAGCGCCTCGTCCATCGAGTTGTCGATGACTTCGGCGAAGAGGTGATGCAGCGCCTTCTCGTCGGTGCCGCCGATATACATGCCGGGCCGACGCCGCACCGGTTCCAGGCCTTCGAGCACCTCGATGTCGGCTGCGGTGTAGTCGGCTTCCCCGCCAGTTCCGCGCGGGGGTGCCTTCGCGGCGGCGGTGCGCCCCTTCGGCTCGCTGCCGTCGAACAAATCGTCTTTGCTTTTTGTTTTCAATTGCTTGGACATATATCTTGATGCGTTTTGAGGGCCGCGAAGGCGGCGAATCGGTTGGCCTGACTATGCCACTTCTGGCCTCGAAAGGTTACCGCAGGCAGCCCGGGCGCCGTGGGGTGGTAGCTAATCCCGGCGAATTTACGCCGCAAGCTAACCAAGTGCCGGCAATTTGACGCCCCGGTCCACCCGAGCCGGGTTTTGTGACTTGATGTCACACAAGTCCTTGGCTTACCAGTCTTTTCCATCTGGCAGGACCTCGAGGCGGGGCGGGAAGGCTATTCTGGAATGGAGCAGTACGCGCACGCGCTGGCCGATTTCGTGCGCCTTCACCAGGCCTGGGCTGCTCCGATCGTGTTCCTGTTGGCGTTCGGGGAATCGCTGGCCTTCATCTCGCTGTTGATCCCGGCCTGGGGCGCGCTGGTCGCCATCGGCGCGCTGATCGGGGCGAGCGGCATCAGCTTCTATCCGATCTGGATTGCCGGAGCGATTGGTGCTGCCCTCGGCGACTGGGTCTCCTACTGGTTCGGCTACCGCTACAAGGAGCAGGTCGCGCAGATGTGGCCGCTCTCGCGCTATCCGGAACTCCTGCCCAAGGGCGAGGCCTTCGTGCGGAGCTGGGGCGTGCCCAGCATCTTCATCGGCCGCTTCTTCGGCCCCTTGCGCGCCTCCGTGCCGCTCGCGGCGGGCATTTTCGAAATGCCGTACGGGAGCTTTCAGGCCGCCAATTTCGTCTCCGCGCTGGTCTGGTCGGCGGCGCTGCTGCTGTTCGGCGATGTGATCGCAAAGATCATGGAATGGCTCTGGCGCGTCATCTGACGCCGAGAACCTTGACGGGAACCGCATCTGGCCTTATAGCCGCGCGCCATGATCAACGCCGCGACCATCCTGTTCGCCCGTTGCCGCCGCCGCTCTTTAGCGGTTTGGGCGGTCGATCGCGTTTGAGATCATCGTCTTTGCCGCTGGACCCGATCCGCGGCATTCTTTCTCCTGTCAGCGCGATCTGATCCGGCGGCCCCCAAAGAGGCCCATCAGGAGACCACGATGTACACGCCACCCTTTTTCAAGCCGGACCGCGCCGCGAGCCTGAAATTCGCAGGCGACCGCGGTTTCGGGACCATGTGCGCCTTCGACGGCCATAAGCCGGTCGCGTCGCCGCTGCCGTTCTATTTGACCTACGCCGCCGACGGCACGCCGCAGGCGGCCTTTCATGTCGCCCGTCACAATCCGCTGGTAAAGCTTGCGGACGGCGCGACGTCCTGGCTGCTCGCGATCAACGGCCCAGATGCCTATGTATCGCCCGACTGGTACGTCTCGCCGGACCAAGTGCCGACCTGGCTCTACCAGTCGGTGCATCTGAGCGGCCCGGTGCGGCTGTTGTCGGACCACGAGCTGGCGGTGCAGATCGACACGCTCAGCGACAAGTTCGAGAGCTGGCTGTTGCCGAAGACGCCGTGGACTTCGGGCAAGATGACGGCGGGCCGGTTCGATACGTTGAAGAAGGCGATCGTGGGTCTGGTCATGACGGTTGAAGAGGTCGAAGGCAGCTTCAAGCTCAACCAGCACAAGTCCGACGCCGACCATGCGGCGATCGCGACTGCGCTCGGCGAGGGCGATGCCGACGCGAAGCAGATTTCACAGTTGATGCGGCAGGCCAGGCCGCAAGTCTTCGTAGATCAAGTTTTCGAACACGACACGAACAAGCTCGAAAGGAGCGTATCATGAGCCTCGTTGATACCCAGAACGCCCCGAAGTCGGGTGCCGCCAAGAAGCCCGCCACCGTCTTCGTCGATGGCGGCTCAGGCACGACCGGCCTCGGCATCAATGAGCGGCTCAAGCTGCAGAGCGACGTCGTGGTGAAGACCATCGCCGACGACATACGCAAGGATCCCGCGGCCAAGAAGGCGCTGATGGAGGAAGTGGATCTCGTCATCCTCTGCCTGCCTGATGATGCTGCCAGGGAGACGGTCGCGCTGATCGACGGCATGGGCACTTCGGGCCCGAAGGTGCTGGACGCCTCGACCGCCTACCGGGTCGCACCCGACTGGGCCTACGGTTTTGCGGAGCTGGCACCGGACCAGGCCGGCAAGATCAAGGCCGCGAAGAAGGTCTCCAATCCCGGCTGCTATCCGACCGGCGGCATTGCGCTGCTGCGGCCGATCGTCGATGCCGGCCTGTTGCCGCCTGACTTTCCCATCAGCGTCAACGCGGTAAGCGGCTATTCCGGCGGCGGCAAGTCGATGATCGCGAGCTTCGAAGACGGCAGCGCGCCGTCGTTCGAGCTCTATGGCCTCGGCTTCGAGCACAAGCATCTGCCGGAGCTGCAGCTCTATTCGAACCTGACGCGGCGGCCGATCTTCATTCCCTCGGTCGGGAATTACCGGCAGGGCATGCTGGTCTCGATCCCGCTCCAGCTCGACACGCTGCCGGGCAAGCCGAGCGGCGCGGATTTGCAGGCGGCGCTCGCCAAGCGTTACGCGGGTTCAAAATACGTCTCGGCGATGCCGCTGCAGAATGAAGCGTCCAAGGGCGGCCGGATCGAGCCGGAGGCTCTCAACGAGACCAATATGCTCGAGCTCTACGTCTTCGCCAGCGACAAGTACCATCAGGCGGTGCTGGTCGCGCGGCTGGACAATCTCGGCAAGGGCGCCTCGGGCGCAGCCGTGCAGAACATGCGGCTGATGTTGGGATTGCCGGAGGAGTAGGGCCTTCTCGTGCCCCGGACGCAGCGCAGCACTTCTTCAGTGATGCGCTGCAGAGCCGGGGCCCTTTCTTCTTTGCTTCTCAGTACTTCGCAATGACCGGACCGCCGAAGCGGTAGTTGATGCGCGCCGTGATCAGGTCGACGTCCTGACGGATGCTATCAGTGCGCGAGAACGCACCGGCAGGCACCGCCGGCGCCAGCACACCATTGGCCGTGAGCGTGACGTCGTGCCGACCCATGAACAGGTGGTCGTATTCGAGGCCGACCGACCAGTTCTGGGCAAAGCCGTATTCGAAGCCGACGCCGACCGTACCGCCCCAGCGGGTGTCGTTAGCGCGATCGAACTCGGCCCCGGCCAAGCCGCCCGTACCGATGCCGCGGTATTGATTGCTGGTGACCGCGGCGCCGCCCTTCACATAGAGCAGCGCATTGTTCCAGGCGTAGCCGACCTGGCCGGTGAACAGCCCGAAGGCATCGATGTGGGTGCGGTTCGCGACGCCGAACACAGTGCTGGTATTGCGGCCCGAGAGGTCCGCCCAGTCGCCCTGCGCCTCGAGGCCGAACACGAAGGCGCTGCTCTGCCAGCGATAGCCGATCTGGCCGCCGGCGACGGCGCCCGTCGCATCGTGGCAGCCTTCGTTGACGCCGGGGGCGAAACCAGCGGTCTGGTTCCAGCAATCGCGCGACGTGCCATAGCCGCCGTTGGCGCCGATGTAGAATCCGCTCCAATTGTAGACCGCGGCGATCATCGGCGGCGCCTTGGTGTAGGGGCGGGCGGCGAGATCGGCAGCGTTGGCTTGCGTCGCGACGGCGGTGAGCGAAACCGCGCCGAGCGCGAAAATCATCTTCCAATTCATGTCTGTTCCGAATCAATCAATTGCGATGCGTGAATATGGCTGTGGATGGGTGACAACCTGTACTGGCAATCTGTCTCGGCGGTTTGTTTTTGTCGCAGTGTTATCTTTCGGCAACAGCTGTGGTTGATGGTGGGCGGCTGGCAGAGTAGGGAGGCGTGGTAGACCTTCCGGAGCGAGTGACGCCGTGGATGAGACCACCCTGCAATTCTATCGGCAGAACGCTCAGTCCTACGCGGATTGGGCGAAGGCACCGTCCACGCGGCTCAAGGGCTTTCTCGCTTTGCTGCCGCCCAGTGGCGCGATCCTGGAACTCGGTTGCGGCGCCGGCAATCATGCAGCCGTGATGCTGGCGGAAGGCTTTTCGCTGCGCGCGACCGACGGCTCGCCGGAGATGGCGGAGATCGCGTCGCAGCGGCTCGGTCATCCCGTCGAGGCGATGCGGTTCGACCAACTCGACGCGCAACAGGCCTATGACGGTATCTGGGCCAGCGCCTGTCTGCTGCACGTCCCGCGCGAGGAACTCGCCGGAATCCTGAAGCGGGTTCATCGCGCGCTCAAGCCGTCAGGCGTGTTCTACGCCAGCTACAAGATGGGCGAGGGCGACGGCCGGGACAGTCTCGGGCGCTACTACAACTACGCATCGCCCGAATGGCTGGAAGCGACATACGCCAGCGCGGGTCTGTGGATCACGCTGTCGTCGGAGACGTCTGTGATCCAGAGCTTTGATGAGACGCCGGCCAATATGCTCAATCTCGTCGTCCGCAAGTCGGCCGGCTGACTTTCACTCACGGCCGAATGACGTCCGGCGGAAACGGCCGAACGGGGCGGCCGGCGCAGACGTTGTCGCGAGCTACCACAGCCTCGCGCTGCGATTTCTCCCACGCGCTCAACGCAGGGCCGGAAATGTCGCACATCTCCTGGTGATCACTTGCGTAAGCGATCAAGTCGCTCCAGGCGAGCGAGGCGCGGATATAGGCGTTGCAACGTCCCGACACCAGGGCGCGTGTCATCGGCTTTGAGGCATCGACGGCCTCGCTGCGGAGGCGGGTCAATTCAGGGCATTGTACTTGCGCGCGCGCCTCGCCGCCAAATCCGGCGAGGGCGATTATCGCGACGACAGGCAATAGGGTCCGCATCGGGAGTCCCTCGCTTCGGTTGCCTCAGAACACCTTGAAGATCGCCAGCGCCAGCACTGCCTGCGCGAGGAAGCCGACTGTGAAGGCCAGCGTGCGGAACACCGGGACGCCGAGCGCATAGACGATCAGATGCGCGACGCGCGACCAGAAATAGACCACGCAGGCGAGCACCGTCCATTTCGAGGAATAGTCGATCGCGTTCAGGATCAGCACCAGCGGGGCGAACAGCACGAGGTTCTCGACCGCATTGTCATGCGCGAACATCAGACGGTTCGCCCACTCCGATTGCGGCTTGTCAGCACGCGAGGGATTGGCCATCGCGCCACCGAGCCCTCGAATCTGACAGCGGTTGATGGTGTAGGGAATCCAGAGGATCCCGGTCAGGATCACCGTGCACGTCAGCCAGAACAATTCACGCGTCATAACCCGGTCCCCTCCAAAATCGATGTCGTGAGCTTATACAAGCGCAGCAGATTCCGCTATGCGCGAACTCTGACATAGCTGCCGGGAGCGTCCTCGATCGGCGGCAGCGCTTCGCTTCCGACGCTGCGCGCAGGCACTTCCTCCGGATCGAGCCCGCCCAGCCATTCGCGCCAGTCAGGCCACCACGAGCCCTTGTGCTCCACCGCGCCCTTCATCCACTGGGCGACGTTGACGTCCTTGATGTTGTCGTTGGTCCAGTACTGATACTTGTTCGAGGCCGGCGGATTGACGACGCCGGCGATGTGGCCGGAGCCGGACAACACGTATTTCACGGGCCCGCCGAAGAACTGCGAGCCGTACAGCACCGATTCCGCCGGCGCGATGTGGTCCTCGCGCGTGGCGAGGTTGTAGACGGGCACCATGACCTTGGAGAGGTCGAGCAGGGTGTTGTCGAGCACCATGCTGCCGGTCGACAACCGGTTCTCCAGATAGCAGTTGCGCAAATAATAGGAATGGTTCGCCTGGGTCATCCGCGTCGCGTCGGAATTCCAGTGCAGCAGGTCGAATGCGCTCGGCTGCTGGCCCTTGAGATAGTTGCTGACCACGTAGGACCAGATCAGGTCGTTCGAACGCAGCATGTTGAAGGCCATCGCCATCTTGGAGCCTTCGAGCACGCCGGACGCCTTCATGTCCTGCTCGAGCGACGCGATCTGCTCCTCGTCGACAAAAACGAGGAGATCGCCGGCATGGGTGAAGTCGACCTGGGCGGCAAAGAACGTCGCCGAGGTGACGCGCTGGCGCCGCTTCTCGGCGAGCCAGGACAGCGTCGTCGCGAGCATGGTGCCGCCGACGCAATAGCCGGCGGTGTGGACCTTCATCTCGCCGGTGATCTTCTCGATCACGTCCATCGCCGCGAGCGGGCCTTCCTTCATGTAGTCTTCCCAGCTCTTGGCACCGAGCTTCTTGTCGGGATTGACCCATGAGATCACGAACACCGTGATGCCCTGATCGACGCACCACTTGATGTAGGATTTCTCCGGCTTGAGATCGAGGATGTAGAACTTGTTGATCCAGGGCGGGATGATCAGCAGCGGCGTGCGCAGCACCTTCTCCGTCGTCGGAGAATACTGGATCAGCTGCATCATCTCGTTCTGGTAGATCACCTTGCCCGGCGTCGTCGCCATGTTGACGCCGACGACGAGGTTGTCGGGATTGGACTGGCGGATCTTCAGCATGCCCTTGCCGGCGGCGATATCCTCCGCCAGCATCGTCAGGCCGCGCGCGAGGTTCTCGCCGCTGCTTGCAACCGTTTCGCGCAGCACTTCGGGATTGGTCAGCACGAAGTTCGACGGCGAGACCGCGTTGGTGACCTGCTGCATGTAGAACTCGGCCTTGCGCCGGGTCTGCGGATCGAGCCCCTCGGCATCATGCACCAGCTCCTGCGCCCATTTGGTCGTGAGCAGATAGAGCTGCATCATGAAATCGAAAAACTGGTTCGACTTCCATTCCGGATCGGCAAAGCGCTTGTCGCGCGGCGAGGGCGCGATCGCGGGCTCAACCTCCTGGCCGGCCATCCGCCGTGCCGCCGCGCCCCAGAGATCGAGATAGTCCTTGGCGAGCTTGGTCTGGAGGTCGGACGCACGTGACTGGTCCGACAGCCAGTATTCGGCAACCGACGTGAAGGTCTTGACGACTTCGGTGAGCTCGGCCGGCGGACGGTCCTGCACCTCGCCGGACTCTCGCGGCTTCAGATACGCGGCGAGCGCCTTGCCGCCGCTCTCCATCGCCCGCGCGACATTCATCGCGAAGGCTTCCGCATCGAACTTCGTTTCAGATTTTGTCCCGGATTTGGGCGTGTCGGTCGTGGCGGTACTCATGAAGACGACACTAACGATTCATTCCGTATTCGTCACCGCGAAGCTCGCGGGTTTCGCGTTAAACACGCGCGAAGATGTGCTGCACTGCGACAAGGCTTCTTGCTTTTGTCACAATCGCAGTGCACCTCTCCGGGGGTGGGCCTTGGAAGATTTCTCGCTCGTACCATTTGTGGGCAGCAATGGTTTGAGCTTGGGCAGGTTGTCGGGTTAAGCTCCCGACAGCCTCGCATGGGACGAGTAGGGGAATTCCCAGGTGTTTGCGTTGTGGGACCTGCAAAAGTCGCGGCTTGCCGGCTGCGCGCTGCTGATGGCGGCGTTTGCGCTTGGCGGCTGCTCGAGCCAGCTCGCGGACATGTCCGCTGCCGACACGCCGGCGCATCCGAGGGAGCCCGGTGCCTATCTGCCGGTGCACGATCTGCCGCCGGATCGTGATCAGGCGGTCATCCCTCCCGACCAGCGCGCCAAGATCGAGGCCGAGCTCGCGGCCGCCCGCGACCGCCAGGCCGTCGCCGCCAAGGACGCGAAATAAGAATGCCAGGCAAGGACCTCCAATTGGTCACGGGACGGCCATCGCGGGGCGCAAGGTAATCGCTGGCGCCCCCGCCACTCCGTGCTAAAAAGACTTCAATTCAGCCGAGAGTCAGGGCGAGGGAGTTCAGCCCTTGTCGCCGAAATTCGCTTCAAGTATTTGAGTTTAAGCGAATTTTGTGCGCAGGGCGAGATCTCATCGAAGGATGGTCACAGCCCATCGATTCTGTCCTGACCGGTTGCCCGGAGCCCAGAGAGCCATGGACGATTTTTACCGCATCCGCCGCCTTCCGCCTTACGTGTTCGAGCAGGTCAACCGGGCCAAGGCGGCCGCGCGGAATGCCGGCGCCGACATCATCGATCTCGGCATGGGCAACCCGGATCTGCCGGCCCCGCCGCACGTGCTGGAGAAGCTCAAGGAGACCCTGGGCAAGCCGCGCACCGACCGCTACTCGGCCTCCCGCGGCATCCCCGGCCTGCGCCGCGCCCAGGCCGCCTATTACGAGCGCCGCTTCGGCGTGAAGCTCAATCCCGATACCCAGGTCGTGGCGACGCTCGGCTCGAAGGAGGGTTTCGCCAACGTGGCGCAGGCGATCACCGCGCCGGGCGATGTCGTCCTCTGTCCGAACCCAAGCTACCCGATTCACGCCTTCGGCTTCCTGATGGCGGGCGGCGTGATCCGTTCGGTGCCGTCGGAGCCGACGCCGGAATTCTTCGAGGCGGTGGAGCGGGCGATCGTGCATTCGATCCCCAAGCCGCTCGCGCTCGTGGTCTGCTATCCCTCGAACCCGACCGCCTATGTCGCGAGCCTCGACTTCTACAAGGATCTCGTCGCCTTCGCGAAGAAGCACGAGATCCTGATCCTGTCCGATCTCGCTTATGCCGAGGTCTATTTCGACGAGAACAACCCGCCGCCCTCGGTGCTGCAGGTGCCCGGCGCCATCGACGTCACCGTCGAGTTCACCTCGATGTCGAAGACCTATTCGATGGCCGGCTGGCGCATGGGCTTTGCGGTCGGCAATGACCGCGTGATCGCAGCACTCGCCCGCGTCAAATCCTATCTCGACTACGGTGCCTTCACGCCGGTGCAGGTCGCTGCGACCGCGGCGCTGAACGGCCCTGACGACTGCATCAAGGAGATGCGCGACACCTATCGCAAGCGCCGCGACGCGCTGGTGGAATCATTCGGCCGCGCCGGCTGGGAGATTCCGCCGCCGGAAGCCTCGATGTTCGCCTGGGTGCCGCTGCCGGAAGCGTTCCGCAGCGTCGGCAGCATGCAGTTCGCGACCCTGATGGTGGAGAAATCCGGCGTCGCGGTCTCGCCCGGCGTCGGCTTCGGCGAGCATGGTGAAGGATATGTCCGCATCGCCATGGTGGAAAACGAGCAACGGATCAGGCAGGCCGCGCGCGGCGTGCGCCGCTTCCTTGAAAGCGGCATCGAAACGTTGCACAACGTCGTTCCGCTCGCCAATCGGCGCTAATTCTCTTCTGCAGGTTCACTAAAGCATCATGGTTGCACCCCTGAAAGTGGGCATAGCGGGGCTCGGCACCGTGGGCGCCGAAGTTGTCCGTTTGATTGAAACGCAGGCGCGCGTGCTCGCGGGCCGCAGCGGCCGCGGCATCCGCGTCGTCGCCGTCACCGCGCGCTCGAAGGCCAAGAAGCGCAGCATCGATCTGCGCGGCGTCGAATGGGCGAAGGATCCGATGGCGCTCGCCACGCATCCCGGCATCGACTGTTTTGTCGAGCTGGTGGGCGGCGCCGGCGATCCCGCGCTCGCCGCGGTCGAGGCCGCACTCAATGCCGGCAAGTCCGTTGTCACAGCGAACAAGGCACTCCTCGCCAAGCACGGGATCAAACTGGCAAAAGCCGCCGAAAAGCATGGCGGTGCGCTGAATTTCGAGGCAGCGGTCGGCGCCGCGATCCCTGTCATCAAGACGTTACGTGAAGGTCTTGCGGGAACCGGCATCAATCGCGTCTACGGCATCCTCAACGGCACCTGCAATTACATCCTGACCCGGATGGAGCAGGAGGGCCTGTCGTTTGCCGAGTGCCTCAAGGATGCGCAGCGGCTGGGCTATGCCGAGGCCAATCCGTCCTTCGACGTCGACGGCCACGACACCGCGCAAAAGCTCGCCATTCTCGCCAGCCTCGCTTTCGGCACGAAAGTTGCTCAAAGCGCGGTGTATGTCGAAGGTATCTCCTCCATCGCGCCGGAAGATCTGCGCGCCGCTGACGATCTCGGTTACCGGCTCAAGCTGCTCGGCGTTGCCGTTCGCACCGCCAAGGGCATCGAGCAGCGCGTGCATCCGACCATGGTTCCAAAAACCTCTTCGATCGCACAGGTGATGGGTGTCACCAATGCGGTCACGATCGATGGCGAGGGCATTCCGCCGATCACGCTGGTCGGCCCCGGCGCAGGCGGTGCTGCGACCGCATCCGCGGTCGTTGCCGATATCGCCGACGTCGCGCGCGGCATCCGCGCCAATCCGTTCGGCCGTCCGATCGCGCAACTGCGCGACACCAAGAAGGCTCCGATGGAGCGGCACGAGGGCGGCTATTACATCCGCCTCCTGGCGCGCGATTTCCCGGGTACCGCGGCTGCGATCGCGACCCGGCTCGCGGAGCAGAAGATTTCGATCGAGTCGATCGTGCAGCGTCATCCCAATGGCGGCGCTGCTCCGGCCGACGGCAAGGCGGTGCCCGTGCCCGTCATCCTGATCACCTATGCCACGCATGAGGACGCGGTGCGCCGCGCGCTCGCCGCCGTGCAGAAGGACAAGGTGATCAGCGGACGGCCGCAGGTCATCAGGATCGAGAAGAACTGAGACGGTTCGTTCGAACGAACCGTGGGCGTTACGAGTTGATGCGGGCAGGGAGTCCTGTCCAAAACTGTTCCGAAGGAGTTAGCCGATGTCGACCCATATTTCAGTGCCGCCGCAAGCGTTGCTCGAGCGCATTCTCACGCTGGAGATCGTGCGCGTGACGGAGCGGGCGGCGGTCTCGTCGGCGCGGCTGCGCGGGCACGGGCAGGAGAAGGCCGCGGATCAGGCCGCCGTCGATGCCATGCGCCGCGAGCTCAACAAGCTGCCGATCCAGGGCACCATCGTGATCGGCGAGGGCGAGCGCGACGAGGCGCCGATGCTCTTCATCGGCGAGAAGGTTGGCATGAACGCTGGCCCGGAGGTCGACATCGCAGTCGATCCGCTCGAAGGCACCACGCTGTGCGCCAAGAACATGCCGGGCTCGATCGCCACCATGGCGATGGCCGACGGCGGCACGCTGCTGCACGCCCCCGACGTCTACATGCAGAAGCTCGCGGTCGGCCCCGGCTACGCCAAGGGCGTCGTCGAGCTCGACGCGACCCCGGCCGAAAACGTCCACCGCCTCGCCAAGGCCAAGGGCGTCAAGGCAGATGGCATCACCGTTCTCGTGCTCGACCGTCCGCGCCATGCCAGCATCATCGAGAGCGTGCGGTCGACTGGTGCTGCCGTACGCCTGATCACCGACGGTGACGTCGCCGGCGTGATTCACTGCGCCGATCCCGATAACACCGGCGTCGACATGTATCTCGGCACCGGCGGCGCGCCGGAAGGCGTGCTCGCCGCGGTGGCGTTGCGCTGTATCGGCGGCCAGATGCAGTGCCGCCTGATCCTCGATTCCGACGAGAAGCGCGAGCGCGCCGCCAAGATGGGCGTCAACGATCCCAAGATGATCTACGGCATCGAGGACATGGCGCGCGGCGACTGCCTGTTCGCCGCCACCGGTGTCACGACCGGTTCACTGCTCTCGGGCGTAAAATTCCGCAAGGACGGCGTGATCGAGACCGAGACCGTGGTGATGCGCTCCGTCACCGGCACCGTGCGCTACATCAAGGCCGAGCATCGCGAGCTCGCGAAGTTCCACCTCGACTAGAACGCTCCGTCATTCCGGGGCGCGCGTAGCGCGAACCCGGAATCCATCGGGCGGCAAAGTCTGACGTGAAATGGATTCCGGGTTCGATGCTGCGCATCGCCCCGGAATGACAACAATAAGAATACAGGGAAGCGCACATGTCCGATCTCTCCGCCGTCAAAGCTCTCGTCTTCGACGTGTTCGGCACCATCGTCGACTGGCGCACCAGCCTGATCACCGATTTCATGTGGTGGGGGAAGGGCCGCGGCATCAGCACCGACTGGACCGCTCTGGTCGACGGCTGGCGCGCCGTGTACTCGGCCTCGATGGACGACGTGCGCAAGCATCCCGAGCGCGGCTATGTCATGCTCGACGATCTGCATCGCCGCTCGCTGGAGAAGCTGGTCGAGCAGTTCGCCATCAAAGGCCTCACCGAGGCCGATCTCGATCATCTCACCAGGGGCTGGCACCGCCTGCATCCCTGGCCCGACAGCGTCGCCGGCCTGACGCGGCTCAAGACGAAATTCGTGATCTCGCCGCTGTCGAACGGCAATGTCGCGCTGCTGACCAACATGGCGAAGTTTGCGGGTCTGCCGTGGGACCTCATCATGTCGGCCGAGCTGTTCGAGCATTACAAGCCCGATCCCGAGACCTATCTCGGCGCGGCAAAGCTGCTCTGCCTCAAGCCGGAAGAGGTGATGATGGTCGCAGCCCACAATTACGACCTTAAGGCGGCGCAAGGCTACGGCTTGAAGACCGCGTTCGTCGCACGGCCGACCGAATACGGTCCGCTGCAAAAGATCGATTTCGAAGCCACGGGCCAATGGGACATCGTGGCGAAGGATTTCGGCGGCGTCGCCGATCAGCTCGGCTGCTAGGGGCGCAAGAGCTCACAGCTCGGCGGCAAGCTGTGCCACCTGTTCGCGCAGCCATGCGTGGGCCGGATCGTGATCGTAGGACGCGCGCCACAGTAATGAGACCGTGACATCACGCAGCTCCACGGGGAGGGGGCTGAGGCTGAGTCCGAGCTCGGCGGCGAAGCGGCGCGCCAGGCGCGACTGAATGGTGACGATCACGGGTGCGCGCGCCACCAAAGACGGGACCGTCAGGAAGCGTGGCGTGGTGAGGGCAATCGAGCGGGTCAGCCCAAGCTTGTCCAATGCTTCATCGACGATGCCGCGGACGCTGCGCCCGGGCCTGAGGCTGGTCAGCACGTGCGGGATCCGCACATAGTCTTCAAGCGAGATCGGGGCCGTGATCCCGGTCTTCTCGGCATTGAACATGCAGAGATAGCTCTCGGTGAACAGCTTGCGGCGCTTGTGGTGGACTTGTCCTTGCTGGAAGGCATCGTAGCCGATGGCGATGTCCATCTCATCGGAATCGAGATCCTCGAGCAGTCGCGACGCATCGAAATTGTAGAGCCGGAGGTGAATGCCAGGCGCGATCTCGCGCATGCGCGCGAGCAGCGACGGCATGAACAGGATCTCCATGCTATCCGGCAATCCGAACCTGAAAGTTCGCACCGCCGTTGCCGGATCGAACGCCCGCTCGCGTGACACCAGTGCTTCGACCTGCGCCAGCATGGCCTGCACCGGCTCGAACAAGATCGCCGCGCGCGGCGTGAGGCGCATGCCGGCAGGCCCCCTGGTCAACAACTCGTCGGAGAACAGTTCCCGCAGGCGCGCGAGGTTATGGCTCATCGCCGATTGACCGATGCCGACGCGGGCCGCCGCCCGTGTCACGCTTCGCTCGGTCAGAAGCGCCCCGAGATGTACGAGCAAATTCAGGTCGATACGGCTGAGATTGACAGCATCGATACCCATTATCGACCCCATCTGTTTGATCGATGATCTTAGCCGGCCCATGTCCTGCGGCAAGGGAGCAGACGGGCGTCCCGCCCGCCGCCCAAGCCAACGGAGGGTCCGATGTCGATCCGCAACACACTTCTCGCAGCCGCTTTCACCGTCGCATCACTGGGTGCTGCCCACGCCAGCGATCTGAAGCCGATCGAAGGGCGAAGCGTCCGGCTCGGCGATCTGTCCGGCGTCACCTATTACACGGTCCAGCCCGACGGATTCCGTGTCGTCACGACGCTCGCGCAGGGCGAGACCGGAACGCCGGTCCGCTTCGTGTCGGTGCTGACGCCCGGTCAACGCGTCGTTCTCTCGACACCGACCCGGGCATTGGAAGTCAGCCGAACTGGGGACAGCCTGCTCATCCGCAATGCGAATGCGGCCACGAACTGAATGGAGCCCCAGATGTCCACGATCCGCCTTCATCGAACCACCACCCTGACGCCATCGCAGTACATTGCCCGGCTGATCGACTTCGGTCCGGGCCGTCAGAAATTGTTCGGCAATAGCGCCGACGAGGATCTCGAGCTGCATCATCTCGGTCTCACCGACGCCGATGTGACGGAGGGATCGCGCGGCATTTGGGAGCGACTGCATTACGACTGGTCCAACCCCAACCGCGTTGTCCTGACCACGACTGATTCCAACGTCTGGGGCGGCGCCTCGGGCCACACCTACACCTTCCGTCGCCGCATCGATGGCATGACCGATATCGATGTCGTCGTCGTGCGCGAGGGCAAGAACCTCAAGGGATGGATCCTCGGCCTCGTGCTCGGGACGATCGGTCGAAGCGTGCTCAAGACGGCATTCGAAAACTCCGTCAAGGCGATCGAGCTCCGGCACGGGATCGCAAAGGGTCCCGGCCGGGCCGCCGCATAGTCCAGGGATTGCGAGTTTTCGCGATGAGCCAACCGATAAGCGAGGCAATCTAAATTGCACCGAGTACAATATTTGGATTGTACCGATCAATTTATCGGATCATTGTCGAGTTAATGAGTAAATTGCACCGGACGTGCTCGGTGAAAGTGGAGCAACGACAATGCACCTCAGTTATTTCGATCTGTTTCTGGCGTTCCTTGGATTGACCTTTGGAGTGCCCTCAGCGCTGCCCCGCGCTTTTTTTGAGAGCAAGGACAGTTCGCATCCAGGCTCGCGGGCGGACTGAGCGCACCAGCCGGACGAGAGCGCCGGACTCACGCATGACGGAATTGGAGACGCGCAAATGGAGTTGACGGTCTCGACTATCCTCATTGCCTTCGCCGGCGTGGTCCTGATCTGCTTCATGAAGGGCGCGTTCGGCGGCGGGTTCTCCATCGTCGGGATTCCGCTGCTGTCGTTCGTGATGGACCCGGTGACGGCCGGCGGGCTGCTCGCGCCGCTGTTCATCGCGATGGACCTGTTCGCGCTACGCTACTGGAAGCCCTCGACCTGGTCGAAGCCCGACCTCCTGCTGCTGTTGCCCGGGCTCGTGGTCGGCATCGGCCTCGGCTATCTCCTGTTTCGCGTGCTCGACCACCGTGCGGTTGCGATCGTGATGGCGGTCGTCACGCTGGTCTTCGTCGGCCTGTGGTTCGTGAGCGATCCGAAGGTCACCATTCGTCCGCGTTCGACGCCGAAGGCGGTCGCGGCCGGGCTCGCCTCGGGTGTCACCACCATGGTCGCGCATTCCGGCGGACCGCCGCTGGCGATGTATCTGCTGCCGCTTGGCCTCAGCAAGGAAGTCTACGCAGGGACAACAAGTCTGTTCTTCACCGTCGGCAACGCCACCAAGGCGGTGCCGTGGCTGCTGCTGGTGCGGCCGGCCGGCAACGTCTGGATCGTGATGGCGGTGTGCCTGCTCGCCATTCCCTCGGGCGTGTGGCTCGGTTGGCGACTGCACGGCAGGCTCGACCAGCAGCAGATCTATCGGGCCTGCTACGGCTTGCTGGTCGTGACGGCGATGAAGCTCTTGTGGGACGGCGTGTCCGGCTATCTTGCGTGAAGCGAGACGTGCGATGCTCGTCGCCCACAACGGCTGCTCAAGTGCCGTGAGCGGAAGCTGAGACGCGTCGCATCTCATTCGCATTCCTGTAACAGTCCGCTCGCAGACTGCGTGCACAACGAGCGGCGATTTGGCCGCGCTGTCCGTCTTGCGAAAATCATAAAACTGGGAAAACGTCAATGGCTGCCAAAGGATTGCGCGCGTTCGTGGGGCTTCCGCGGACTGTGTTTGTGTCTGCCTTGCTCGCGTCGACCGCGCTAGCCAGCATGCCGGCGCGGGCCGATCAGGACGATTTTCATTTTCGCCCGGGCCATTTGCTCTTGAGCAAGGCGGTCTATGACAACAAGGCTTCAAACATCACGGCTGGCGTCACCCAATTGCCGCCGAACTGCGTGGCGCCCAATTGCGCCGCGGCGACCACGGATGGCATCTATCCGATGGTGTTCAGCAACGATCTGGTCGACAGCTCTTTTGGCATCACGGCCAAGATCGTGCTCGACGAACTGCGGCTGAACGGCCATCGCGTCCAGTCGCTGGAAGTGCCGAACAGCGGTCAGCACGGCGTCACCTCGAACAGGGACCAGATGGTGACGAGTTTCCCGTCGAAATCCGAAATCGGGCTGAACCTCTCGATCGATCGCCACAGCGTATCGTTTATGGGCTACCTCGCTCCGATCGACGCGGTCGACGTATCCAACTCCAATACGCCGGACGTCGTCGATTCGACCAACCCGGTGACATCGGCGTTCTCGCGCGTGATCGCGACGGTCGACGAGCATGGCCGTTTCCGCTTCACCAAGACCAACGCCTATAGCGGCAACAACGGGCGCGCCGCCGTTCTGAACGACCGGCCTGGCGCCAACGTGTTCTATGCCACAGGCAATGCCGGCAACGGCAGCAATCCTCAACCGAATGGCGTAATCATCGGTGCCGGCGCGCAGATTATGACAGCCGCGAAGGCTCCGCTCGTCGATCAACCTGATCCGGGCCTGCCGACGCCGGTCGGCAGTTTCAATGTCACCCAGTTGAGCCTGAAAGCGGACAAGATTGGCAAGGAC
The DNA here is from genome assembly GCF_036924495.1 of Bradyrhizobium sp. AZCC 2230. Taxonomy (NCBI): domain Bacteria; kingdom Pseudomonadati; phylum Pseudomonadota; class Alphaproteobacteria; order Hyphomicrobiales; family Nitrobacteraceae; genus Bradyrhizobium; species Bradyrhizobium sp. AZCC 2230. The sequence goes on from NZ_JAZHRS010000001.1 coordinate 1,072,475, forward strand.
ACCAACTTCCGCGGCCTGACCGTGTTCAACGACGTGATCTATGTGACGAAAGGCAGCGGCGGCAACGGCATCAACACGGTGTACTTCATCGACACCTCGGGCTTCGACGCCAATGGCAAGCCGCTGGCATGCCCCAATGGCGTCGGTCTGCCCAGCGCATCGGCAAAGCTGCCGACGACGCCGATCTACTATGATGCCTCGAAGCTTCAGACGCTCGGCGTCACGCCCTACAACATGTGCGTGCTCAAGGGGTTCCCGACCAATCTCGCCAAGACAGCGACCTCGTTCCCGTTCGGCGTTTGGTTCGCTGATGCCAAGACGCTCTATGTGGCTGACGAGGGCGACGGCACCAATACTTTCAGCGCCGCGACCAACACCTACACCGCCGCTGCAGCCCAGACCGGAGCGGGCTTGCAGAAATGGGTGTTCGACGACACGGCCAAGACCTGGAAGCTGAGCTACACGCTGCAGGCTGGACTTGGTCTCGGCATCCCCTACACCGTGCGGGACTACCCGACCGGCAACAATGCTGCGACCGGCCTGCCGTGGTCGCCCGCAACCGACGGACTGCGTAACATCATCGGACGCGTCAATTCCGACGGCACGGCATCGATCTGGGCGATCACCTCCACTGTGAGTGGCGGCGGCGACCAGGGCGCTGATCCGAACAGGCTTGTCGTGATCAAGGACAAGCTTGCCGCGACTGCGCTGCCAGCGGGCGAGACGTTCACCACGGTGCGCACCGCGCGCTTCGCCGAAGCGCTCCGGGGCGTTTCGTTCACGCCGGAGACCGGACTTGGTCGTGATGCGGACGACCATGACGGCGGCCGCCCGTGCGATCGCGACGACGACGATTGCCGCTGATCGGGGCAATTGTGAAGACGGCATGAAACGACAAGCGTGACCGTCTGTCAGGCAAAGGGGCGGTGAGGGGCCTTCACCGCAGCTGCCGCGGCGAAGCGCGCTGCCAGCGAGCCCGGGCGAGCGCACATCCTCGCCCGCCGCTCAAATTCTCCCGAATGCGACCGTCGCCTTGTCGTAGGCGCCGTCGCCCATCGTGCCGGCCTCGAAGATGCCGTGCTTCTCGATCCAGTCGAACGACTGCTCGTAGATCTCGCGCGAATAAGGCTCGAACACGATCCGCTCGCCGGGCCCCCAGCGCCTGGTGTCCATGGCCGCGTGGAAACGATCCGGAAATTCGTTCTTGTAGTAGCGCGTGAAAAGCTCCGGACGCAGGTTGATGTCGCGCTGGGCTTTCTTCAGCGCCCGGAAGTAGCGCTTGATGTCCTCGGGCGCCGGATCGCCATTGATCATGGACGCGACCATGAACGTGGTGTCAATGATCTTGCGGTAGCCAAGCTGCTCGGCGAAATAATAGGGGCCGTTGAACAGCGAGGCCGCCTCGCTCTTGCCGTCGAACAGCAGCTCCATCCGGCGGAACAGCATGCCGTCCTCGAAGGTCAGGTTGATCTGGCCGGGCGCCAGATACGGCTCGAGCGCCTGGATCGCCGAATAATGACTGCCTGACTGGAAGCCGACCGAGATCGGCACGCCGGCGAGATCGGCCGGTGTGCGGATTTTCGAATCCGCTGGAACGAAGATGCCCGAAGGCGCGACCGAATAGACATCGGCATAGAGCTTGGCGTGGCCGTTCGAGGCGGCGACGTTGACGGTCCAGTGGCACGCGCAGCTGACGTCGGCCTTGCGGCCCTTCTCGATGCTCTGGAAGGCGCCCTCATTGACCTTGTTGTGATGCTGGCCCTCGGTCGAGCGGATCAGCTCGCGAAACTCGTAGTCGAGCCCTTCGTCGCGGAAGTAGCCCTTCTCCTCGGCCACCCATTCCTGCAGGCGAAAGTGAGACTCGATCACGAATTTGGTCATGGCGTCCTCCGTATCGCGTGGCCGTTCGGCCGTTCGATTGACTGCAGTGTAGCAAAGGGCGAAGCTCGATCCATGGCCATCAGGGAATGTTTCACATGTCGAAAATGGAATCTTCCGGGATCGACTTTCGCGATCTGCGCGTGCTCGATGCGCTGATCCGCGAGGGCAGCATCACGCGCGCGGCCGTGAGCCTCGAGACCACGCAGCCGGCAATCAGCAAGCTGCTGGCGCGCTTGCGGCTGCGCTTCGGCGATCCCCTGTTCGTGCGGCGCGGCAGCGGCGTGCAGCCGACGGCGCGTGCGGTCGAGATGGCGGCTCAGATCCGCGCCTTGCTCGAAATGGCGGACCGGTTGTGGCAGGAGCGGCTGCCGTTCGATCCCCGGAAATCCGAGAAGACCTTCAGTCTGCTGTTGACCGATGTCGGCATGGTGCGGTTCCTGCCGCCTTTGGTCGCGCGCCTGTCCGACCTCGCACCGCGCGTTCAGGTGCGCGCGATTCCGCTCGACTCCCGGCACTTCGCCCTCAAGCTCGAATCGGGAGAGGCGGACCTCGCGCTCGGCGCCTTGCCGCGCGCGGCGGGGCATCTTCGCTCCCAGCGCCTTTATTCGGACGGCTACGCCAGCGTCGTGAGACGAGGCCATCCAAGGCCGGCCGCGGCGCGCACGCGCCGGGGATTTCTCGATGAGAAGCATATCCTGATCACAGCGTCCGAGACCGGCCATGCGGCTCATCTCGAGACGCAGCGCGTGCTGACGCGTGTGATCGCGCGCACGAATATCCTGTTGCAAGTGCCGAGCTTCATCGCGGGCGCGATCGTGGCCTCGCAAACCGATGGGGTCGCAACCTTGCCCGCCAATCTGGCCGCGATTGTCGCCGAGCCGCTCGGAATGACCGTGTTCAAGGCGCCGGTGGCATTGCCGCGGATCGAGATCGCGCAATATTGGCATGAGCGCTACCATCGCGATCCCGCTCACCGCTGGCTGCGGTCGATCACGCTCGATCTGTTCGGCAATCGCGCCTAGCGCGATCAAGGCCTCACCGACGCCGATCTCGATCATCCCAAGGGCTGGCATCGCCTGGCTGCCAGGGTAGCAATTCCCGTCTTCCAGGCGGTGCGTCTTGAGGTCGCGGGGTACCGGTCTGCGACGGCTCTCGGTATTCCGATGGGCGCACCTTCGCATTTTGGAAAAGCGCCCTGTGTCTCCATTCCCTTTTTTGAACGAGGTTTGTAGATACGCACGCTTTAATTGTGCAGATCAATCGGTGTGACCGGGATTTCTGCGCAGTCGGTGCGCAGGCCTTACATTTGCCCGGCAGCCCCTGTCTGCTACAATCTCTCGGCGCCACAATGACTGTGGCCGCCCAGCAGTTGTTGCGCCTGTCATGATGATCAGTGTCGACAACAGGTCCCCGGACAACGGCACGGATCAGAGCCGGCCGAAAAGGCGTACTGCTGCCGCTGTCTTCATCGATGTCGTCGGATATTCCCGGTTGATGGGAGGCGATGAGGAAGGCACGCATCGACGATGGATGTCGATGCGAACGGACGTGATCGAGCCGCGCGTCGCCTCGAACGGCGGCGAGGTGATCAAAAGCACCGGCGACGGGCTGCTCCTGGAATTCAAGAGCCCGCTCGACGCGATCAGCTTCGCGCTCGGCACGCAGCTCCATTTGGAGAAATCGTCATCGGACGGAGGCAACCCGCTACAGCTGCGGATGTCGGCCAATGTCGGCGACATCATCGCCGAGCGCGACGATATCTACGGGGACGGCATCAATATTGCGGCCCGGCTTCAGGAATTCGCGGGACCGGGCGGGATCGTGATTTCGGGAGCCATCCACGATCAGGTGAAGGATCATCTGCGCTATCAGGCCGCCGAGCTTGGGTTTCTGACGCTCAAGAATATCGAGAGGCGCATCCGGGCATTCAAGATCGCGCATCACGAGCTGCGGCCTCCGGCAATCTCGGTGGCCCATGCATTGAAGCCATCCGTGGCGGTCCTGCCGTTGCAGATGCTCGGTCTCGACGCGGCGGATGCCTATCTTGCGCAGGGGATCGTCCACGACATCGTGGCGTCATTGGCGGGAATCCGCGAGCTGTTCGTCGTGTCCAGCACGTCAACGATCGGTTTCACCGACCCCACCATCGACGCGGCCAGCGTTTGCCATCACCTGGGCGTGCGTTATCTCGTCACGGGGACGCTCACGCGCAGTGGCGAGTTGTTGCGGATGCGGGTGCAGTTGATCGATGTCGATACGAAGTCCATGCTGTGGACCAACCAATATGATGCGTCGATCAGCCAGTTGTTCGACGTGCAGGAGAAAATCGCGACAAACATCGCATATGCACTCCTGCCGCACATCCACATCTCCGAACTGAAGCATGCCGAACGCAAGATTCCGCAGAGCATGAACGCCTACGACCTGGTCCTGCAGGGCATGTACCGCCTCTATCGTCTTGGTTATGACGACATGCAGGTGGCACGAACCTTGTTCGAGCGTGCGCTCGATCATGACCCCCATTATGCGGTGGCCTACGCGCTGATGGCAAAGTGGTACATCCTGCACATCGGCGAAGGGCATACGACCGACTTCAAGGCCGACTCCCGCGAAGCTCTCAGGCTTGCATCGCGCGCGCTCGAATTCGAGCCGTCGGACCCCATGGCGCTGGCCATCTTCGGCCATATCAATTCCTTTCTCTTCGCCGCGTATGACCGCGCCATCGATGCCTTTGACCGCGCGATCGGCGGAACGCCGAATTCCGCAATCGCCTGGTCCTTGAGCGCGTCGACATACTGCTATCTTGGTGACGGGCCTCGTGCGGTGGCGCGCGCATCGTACGGGATATCGTTGTCACCGCTCGATCCGTACGCCTATTTCTATCAATCGGCGCTCACCAACGCGCACTACACCAACGAGACCTTCGATGAGGCCGTGCATTGGGGCACGAAGGTCATGGCGGGGGCTCCTCGATTTGTCGCCAATTTGCGACTGCTTGCGGCAAGCCTTGTCGCCGCCGGTTCGCTCGAGCGGGCACGCGAGGTGGGCGCCGCTCATATGCGGATCGATCCGTCATTCTCGGTCGAAAAATATTGCAGCTGGTACCCGATCAAGCAGCCGGAGCGTCTCGCTCTGCTTGCCGAACGATTGATTGAAGCTGGGCTGCCTCGCTAATTGCGCCGCGACGTCCACTAGCCGTCAAGAAACAAGTTCCCGCAAACAAACTCTGGAGGATGACATGGGAATGGGCATGGGAATGGGCATGGGCATGGGGATGGGAATGGGTATGGGGATGGGAATGGGTATGGGCATGGGAATGGGGATGGCCTTCGGAGCCACGCCGCCCGAGCTTGGCCTCCGCCCCCTGACCCTGCAGTACGACCTCGGACCGAACTGCGCACCAAGCTTCCCGCCGCAGACACTGCCATCGGGGGATTGGCAGGGCAGGATCGGACCCTGGGATCCCGACGTGCTCTGCTTGCTCTTCCTCACCGAGTTCATGGAGAACTGCAGCCCCCGCTGGAAACAGGTCAATCTCGCCGCCGATCTGCTGGGCTGGGAGCAGGGCCGCGCAAACCAGACGACATTCATCAATGCCGAGCTTCATCACCTCCAGCAGCTGATGCAGATCGACCGCGAGCGGTATATGGGCGAGATCATCTTTCAGCACGACAATGCGCCCGGCTACTGGGTGAGCATGCTGGGGGTCAACAACCGCGCTCACTATTACACGCTGGTGCTCATGAACCTTGCCGTACGCATCGGTCAGGTCGTCGCGGTCTACTATAAGAAGAAGTACAAGCGGCCGCGGCCCTCGTTCATATGTCCCGGTCTCCTGCCGGCGTTCGGCCCGCCAGCCCATGCCTCGTTCCCAAGCGGCCATTCGCTCCAGAGCTGGTTGATGTCGTACCTCCTGGCCGAGGTGCTGCCGCATTGGAACGATCAGCTCGAATGGCTTGCCTGCCGGGTCGCATTCAACCGCGAGCGCGCGGGCGTGCACTATCCGAGCGACAGCGCCGCCGGCAAAGTCATAGCCCGTGCTTGCGTGGACCTGATCAAGGATCGGACCCTATGTCCCGAGACCGGTCATCTGTTCGATGCTGTGGTGACGGAGTGGGCCGCATCGGTCGCGCCAAATACCGTCGCGCAACTTACGAATGAGCCGTTCCCGAACTTCCCCCCGCCGTAGCCACGGCTACGGAAGCTGCCATTCGCGATAACCAAGGTTGTTGTCGCTGCGGACGAGATCTTCCACCGGTGTCGGGCCGGTGGCGCAGCGCAGCGGGGAGTCGTCGTCGATGTTGCTGCGGTCGCCCTTGACGGTGGTGCGGACCAGCAGCGCATTCCTGCCGACTTGTGGAGTCCACTCGAACGGGCCGAACGTGTAGGATTGCCCGCTTGGGACGGTGTGTGGCGCGTTGTTCCCCGGCAGCTTCTGCCAATAGTTCGCTGCAGGCTCCCAGATATCGGCGGCAGGACCGGTGGCCGCGAAAACATCCACCGATGCGTCTATCGCCGCATCATCGCCCCGATTGCGCAGAATGACATAGACATAGTTGATATGCTCGGGCGTCGGTTGTGCGTCCGCGGTGCCGGCATCGGGATTGGGGCGGACCCACACCGCCCCCGGCAGAGCGTGCCAGCCGCTGTTGCTGTAGTCGTAGCTCCCGGCGCGGCTGTCGTCGATATAGATATCGACCGCCGGCGGGAGTCCCGGTTCGTTGCGTGGGCTGTTCGATGCGATCTGGTACAGGCCCTGCTGTTCGAACGCCCAGCGCACCACCTTGTGCACCATTCCACCGAGCCGGGGCGTTCCGTCGTCGTCGACTTCTGAGGTGCCGACGTCGGCCTCCATGAGCGCCGTGGCGAATTGGCTTGCTTCGCTGGTCGGTTCTGTCTGGACGCAGCCGAGCGAGCCGATCGCGCTCACGATGAGGTACGCGCAATAATAGGCCGCAGCCCGGCGGCGTTCGACGTCCGGCTCGACAACGCCCGCCGCGTTGGTGCGGCGAGCATCTCCGCCCAGCGCGCAATAGAGACGGAACAGGGTGCTCGAGAGGATCTGCTCCGCATTGTATCCGGCCGGATCGCGCAACCCGTAGGTGGGATTGGGGCGCTCATAGAGCGTTCCGTTCCATCCCCAGCCGTCCTCGACCTTGCGATCATGACGCCGGAGCGGCAGTTGAATGAAGGGGAAGGTCACGCCGCGACATGCATCGTGGTCGAGCTTGGCCAGCCTGGACGATGGATCGTCCATGATCGCCGCAAGCGCATCGCCGGCGCTATGGGCGAAATCGAATTCCGTCGATCCCGTCGCGGCAAGGATCATCACGTGGCAGAATTCGTGCCAGACGAATCGCACATCGGCGACGAGTCCGAGCGGATTTCTCCAGGTGTCGGCGAAATCGGCGAGCCCGAACAGCATCCGGGCGTCCCAGGGCGGCCCGACCGGATCGGCGCGGAACGGTGTCACATAGGCATTGATGCCGCGGCCGTCGCGCGCGCCGGAGCCCGCCAGCATCTTGGCCCTGTGCTCGACGATCAAAGGCCGCCTGATCTTGGCGAAGTAGTCGGCGTTCGTGAACCCGAACTGCTCGACCAGCAGCATCATGGAATCGCAATGACAATAGGCGCTGACCGCAGCGAACGCGTTGGTGCGCGCCGAGAACGCGAAAGGCGGTCGCTGCACAGGTGGATCGTAGTCGGCACCCAGCGCCGCCGGCGTCAGCACTTGAACGCGCGGACCGGAGAGCTTGCGGCGGCCGCCCGGGGCGTGATCAAGGTCGAGCAGTGCGACCGGATCGCGCTCGGGATCGAGCAAGTCGGCTCCGCTATCGGGACGCAGCTCGAAATTTCCGGTCTTGCTGTCGGGATCGCTGAGAAAGGCGTATCCGGCGCATGCCGACGCGATTGGCGCCTTGCGCAAGAGTTCGTTCTCGAAAGGATCGAGCAGAACCCGATGCGCGATCTCCTCGCCTGCCACGGACAGGAATGCAGTTGTACTGACTGCGATGCCCAACGTGCCGTCATAGACGGCGCTGCGCTTGCGCAGGCGATAGGCGACAAGCCGCGCGTCTCCGATGCCGGCCTTGTCGTCGGAAAGGCCAAGCAAGGGAGCCAGAAGGCTCTCGGTCAGATCGCGAGGAAGGAAGTCTGCCCATGCCGGTTCCAGGACCCGGCGGCGAAATGTTCGCTCGATGAACTCAGGAGCGATCGACAATTGTGCGTTCTCGATCGTCGTCGATCGCGCGCTGGTGATCAGTGGGATCGCGCCGTGGTGATGGACCACCAGCCGTATGCTGCCGCCCAGGACATCGGGGACAAAATCGGAGGATTCCAGTGGAGCCGTCTGCTGGACCCAGACGATCGAGGTCTCGATGGTCGAATTCCGTTTCAGTTCGCGAGGGGCCACCCATCGAAATCTGAAACCACCGGCTCTCGTGGGGCCGTCCTCGTTGATGGTGCGTTCCAAGTGCTGCCAGTCGTCATCGTTGATAGGCAACAGATGGAGACGCACACCAGCATCCTGCAGATAGGCGAGGGCGGCCTGCTTGGCGGAGTGGCCAGACTCGTCCTTCGCCGGCGTCTGCAAATGGCGCAGCTCGCGAACGTTCCCGCGCGCATCCTTCTCAATCAAAAGATCTGGTTCTTGCGGAAGGATCATAGCTCACCTCACGGGGTCTCGATCTTCGGCACGACTGGCCTGATCATGCTCCCGGTGGTTGCGCGGGGCAAGCGTCCTGCTTGTCGCGGAGAAGGCTGCCGGGAAGGGGCCGCCCGGGGGGCGGGCGGCCGCGTGACAAGTCTCACGCGATTTTCAGCGTGAACTCGCTGCCGTCCGTCTCCGCAAACCCGGCCTGCAAAACCTCTTCCCGCTTGTGCCGCAGATGCGCGCGCAAAATGTGGGAGAGGCCGGCGCCGTCGCGGCGCTGGAGCGCGTTGAGGATCGCTTCGTGCTCGCTGACGGCGAACGCCCAGCGCTGCGGCGTCATCGGCGTGACGTAGCGGGCGCGGCGGATGCGCGCGGTCACCGATGCATAGAGCCCGGTCAGCACGGGATTGCCGGCCGCATTGACGATCCCCTCGTGGATGGTGCGGTTGCCACGATAGTACTGGATCAGATCGCCCTCGCGATAATGCTGCACCATCGCGACGTGCGCAGCCGCGATCTCTGCGATCTCACGATCGGTGATGCGCTCGCAGGCGAGCTCGCCGGCCAATGCTTCGAGGCCCTGGCAGACCTCGAAGAGATCGCGCATGTCCTTGTCGGTCAGTTTTGCTGCGCGCGAGCCGCGATGGGGCAGGAGTTGCACGAGGCCCTCGGCGGCGAGCACCTTGAGCGCTTCGCGCAGCGGCGTGCGCGAGATGTCGAGCCGCTTGCATAGTTCGCGCTCGGGGATCCGCGCGCCCGGCGGGATCTCGCCGTCGAGCAGAATGTCGCGGATGCGGCCGACGACCTCCTCATGCAGCATGGGCTATCTCTATTTTTGAATGCAAAAATGATCCAATAGACGAAAGTCATGTAGTTATATCTTGTAAATTCCAAATTTTGCATTCAAAAATGCAAAAAACAGGAAGGATCGAGGAAATGGACCAGGCCGTAGCGGCGGACGACCTCGTTTTTGAATGCAGAGACGGCATCGGGCAGATCACCTTCAACCGCCCGCAGGCGCGCAACGCCTTCACCTTCGCCATGTACGAGCGGCTCGCCGCCATTTGCGAGCAGGCCAATGGCGATCGCTCCATCAAGGTGCTGGTGCTGCGCGGGGCCGGCGACAAGGCCTTCGCCTCGGGCACCGACATCAATCAGTTCCGCGAATTCAAAACGCCGCAGGACTCCATCGACTACGAGAACCGCATCGACCGTGTGCTGACCACGCTCGAGCAATGCCGGGTGCCGACCATCGCTGCGATCAACGGCTTTTGCACCGGCGGCGGGGCGGGCATTGCCGCAGCGTGCGATCTGCGTATCGGCACACGCAGCACAAAAATCGGCTTTCCGATCGCCCGCACGCTCGGCAATTGCCTGTCGATGTCCAATGTCAGCCGTCTCACGGCGCTGATCGGGGCTGCACGGGTCAAGGATTTGATCTTCACGGCACGTCTGGTCGATGCGGCGGAGGCAGCCCAGGTCGGGCTGCTCGGCGAGGTCGTCGACGATCTCGCAGCACTCGACAGGCGTGCCGACGAGGTCGCGCGCCTTGTTGCCAGCCATGCGCCGCTGACGCTGAACGCGACCAAGCAGGCGGTGGCCCGCCTGCAAAAGAGGCTAACGCGGGACGAGGGCGAAGACCTCATCCTGATGTGCTACACGAGCCAGGATTTTCGCGAAGGGCTCGATGCTTTCCTCAACAAGCGCGCCCCGCAGTGGCGCGGTCAATAGGACGCCCCCTGATGCAAAGCGATCGATCGCAATCTGGCTCACGCCGCGCAGGCCCGCTGGCCGGCCTCAAGGTCATCGATCTCACCCATGTCATGGCGGGGCCGACCTGCACCCTGATGCTCGCCGACATGGGCGCTGACGTCATCAAGATCGAGAAATCGCCGAACGGCGACGACACCCGTCATTCGGTGCCGCCCAAGATCGGCGACGAGGCGGCCTCGTTCCTGATGATGAACCGCAACAAACGCGGCATCGTGCTGGATCTGAAGACCGACGGGGGCAAGGAGGTGCTGCGGCGGCTGATCAAGGACGCCGACGTGCTGGTCGAGAATTTTGCGCCGGGCGCGATGGAGCGCCTTGGGTTTGGCTATGAAGCGTTGCACGGAAAATTTCCGGCGCTGATTTACTGCTCGCTGTCGGGATTTGGCCGCACCGGTCCCTACAAGCACCGTCGCGGCTTCGACCTGGTCGCGCAGGCCATGAGCGGCATCATGAGCTTTACTGGCGAACGCCCCGATGGCCCGCCGGTGAAATGCGGCCCGCCGCTCTCCGACATCACCGCCGGCCTGCTCGCGAGCATGGGAATCCTCGCTGCCTATACCCACCGTCTCAAGACCGGCGAGGGGCAGTGGGTCGAGACCTCGCTCTACGAGGCGGCGCTGGTGCAGACCTATTGGCAATCGACCATCGCGCTCGCCGCCGGCACGGCGCCGCGCGCGATGGGATCGGCGCATCCGCTGAACGCACCGTACCAGGCCTTTGAGGCGTCGGACGGCTGGCTCGTGGTCGGCGGTGCCAACAAGAAGCATTGGCTGCTGATGCTGGACGCGCTCGGCGCGAGCGAGCTCGCGGCCGATCCGCGCTTCGTCAACGGCGCCGACCGCATGGCGAATTTGAAGGAGCTCGAAGCCGTCCTCAGCGCGCGCTTCCGCACCCGGACGCGTGCGCATTGGCTCGTAGCGCTCGACGAAAAGGGCGTGCCCTGCGGCCCCGTGCACGACATGCTGGAGGCGCTCAGCGATCCGCAGACGCTGGCGCGCGAGATGGTCGTCGAGGTCGAGCATTCCACGCTCGGTCCGGTCAAGACGATCGGGTTGCCGGTCAAGTTCTCGGAAACGCCGGGCAAGGTCCTGTCCGGCGCGCCCGTCTATGGCGAGCATACGCGCGAGGTGCTGGCCGAGCACGGGTTCGACGACAAGCAAATCGAAGCGCTCGAGCAAGAAGGCGCAATCGTATCGGCATCCAGGGAGCGCAGGGAACGCGTCGCCTGAACGGACGTCGAGACGACTGATCAAACAAAACAGAAAAAATCAGTTGGAGGAAATCATGCGTGGGACGTCGCTATTTTTGTTGTCCGTCAGTGCGGCCGTTGTCTCAGGCAGCGCGCCGGCGTGTGCTGCCTGGCAGCCGCAAAAGCCGATCGAGTTCGTGGCGACCGCTGGCCCCGGCGGCGGCACCGACAACATCGCCCGCGCGGTGCAGAACATCATCACCAAGTACAAGCTGACGGACCAGCCGATCGTCGTCGTCAACAAGGCCGGCGGCAGCGGTGCGGAAGGCTATGTCTACGGCAAGGCCTCTGCCGGCGATCCCTACAAGGTGATCTTCGGCACCTCGAATGCCTGGCAGCAGCCGCTCGTCTCCAAGGTCGCCTTCAACTACACCGATCTGACCCCGATCGCGGCGATGGCGCAGGATGAATTCCTGCTCTGGGTCAAGCAGGACGCGCCCTACAAGACGGCGGGCGACTACCTGAAGGCGGCCGCAACGGGAGACTTCAAGATGGGCGGCGCGCAGTCAAAGGACACCGACGAGGTCCTGACGCGCATGATCGAGAAGGCCGGCCATGTGAAGCTGACCTACATCCCCTTCAAGAGCGGTGCCGAAACGGCCGTGCAGCTCGCCGGCGGACACCTCGACTCTCACGTCAACAATCCCAGCGAAAGCATTGGGCAATGGCGCGGCGGCACGCAACGCCCGCTGTGTGTCTTCAGTCCGAAGCGACTGCCACAAGGCGCCAAGGTCACGGCAAGCGAAGGCTGGGGCGACGTGCCGACCTGTGCCGAACAGGGCCTCGACATCAAGCAATATGAGCAGCCGCGCACGGTCTGGCTGCCCGGCAAGGTCACGCCGGAGCAGGCCGCCTACTATGTCGATCTCATGAAGAAGGTGCAGGCGACACCGGAGTGGAAGGACTACATCGACAAGAGCTCGCAGATCGACACCTTCCTCACCGGTGCGGACTTCGACAAATTCATCAAGGAGGATCTCGAGCACCTCAGGCAGGTTGCAAGCGAGCAGGGCTGGCTGGTCAAGTGAGGCGGCGTTCGCCTCAAATTCCTCCGTCATCCCGGCGAAAGCCGGGATCCATACCGCGTGATCTCTCGATGAATGTCGGTCGTCGTACAGTTGTGAACTCAACGCCTAGTCTTCGTCAAACTTCTCCCTGGGGTTATGGGTCCCGGCTTTCGCCGGGACGACACCGAGTGTTGGGGAAAGGTGTCGGCCATAACCGCATGTGGTCTGACCGGAGCCGCCCATGATCTCGCGACGCGCCCTTGAACTTGCAACCGCCATCCTCACCGGTAGTTTTGGTGTTGCGGTGGTGGTCCAGAGTCTGGACAACGGCATCGGCTGGTCGAGCGCGGGGGTGGATTCCGGCACATTTCCGTTTCTGACCGGCATCATCATCGTCGCTGGCAGCCTCTACAATTTGGCGCGCGGCATCGTGCCGGCCGTTTCGCTGGCCAGCGTGCCCATCGCGATCACGTCAATTGAGCTGCGGCGGTTGGCGGGCCTGTTCGTGCCGGCCGCGATCTTCGTTGCTGCCATCCCGCTGCTCGGGATGTATCTGGCGTCGGCAGCTTACGTCTTCGCGGTGCTCGCGATCCCCCGTCATCAATCCGTGGTGCGTTCGGCGGTGACGGCGGCCGCGACCGCGCTCGCGCTCTACGCCGTGTTTGAGCGCCTGTTCCAGGTCAGCCTGCCACACGGCGCGCTCGCCGCCGTGCTCGGATTCTAGGGGGAGCGGGCGATGGATAATCTCCAGGAACTCCTCCACGGTTTCACCATCGCGGTCACCGTGCCGCATCTGGTCTTGATGGCCGTGGGCGTTCTGCTCGGCATTCTCGTCGGCGTGCTGCCAGGGCTGGGTGCGCCGAACGGGGTGTCGCTGCTGCTGCCGCTGACCTTCGGCATGCAGCCGGTATCGGCGATCATCCTGCTCTCCAGCATGTATTGGGGCGCGCTGTTCGGGGGATCCGTAACCTCGATCCTGTTCAACATCCCGGGCGAGCCGTCTTCGGTCGCGACCACCTTCGACGGCTATCCGATGGCGCGGGACGGGCGGCCGACCACGGCGCTCGCCACCGCCTTCGGCTCGGCGGCGTTTGGTGCGCTCATCGGCGTCATCCTGATCACCTTCCTGGCGTCATGGGTGGCGCAGGTCGCGCTCGCCTTCGGACCGGCGGAATACTTTGCGGTCTATTTCCTGGCTTTCGCGAGCTTCGTCGGCATGGGCGGCGCGGCGCCGATCAAGACCGTGGTGGCGCTCGCGATCGGCTTTGCCATCGCCGCCATCGGCATCGACACTGTCTCCGGCAGCGTGCGCCTCACCATGGGCATCGACGAGCTGGTCAAGGGCGTGAACTTCGTCGTCGCGGTGATGGGCCTGTTTGGCATCGGGGAGCTGCTGGTCGCGGTCGAAGAGGAGTTTCATGCCCGCGCCGTCTCCTCGAAGATCGACTGGCGCGAGGTGTTCCGCGCGGTCGGACGCCTGCCGCGGCATGGCGTTGCGCTGCTGCGGAGCGCGGCGATCGGCTGCTGGATGGGCATCACCCCGGGCGGCCCGACCGCGGCGTCCTTCATGAGCTACGGCATCGCCCGCCGCTTCTCGCGCCGCGGCCGCTATTTCGGCACGGGCGAGGTCGAAGGCATCATCTCGCCTGAGACCGCCGATCATGCCGCCGGCACCAGCGCGCTGTTGCCGATGCTGTCGCTCGGCATTCCCGGCTCGGCGACCGCGGCCGTGATGATGGGCGGGCTGATGATCTGGGGCCTCAATCCCGGGCCGATGCTGTTCGTCGACCAGAAGGACTTTGTCTGGGGCCTGATCGCCTCGATGTATGTCGGCAACATCGTCGCGGTTGTGCTCGTGCTGCTCACCGTGCCGGTCTTTGCCGCCCTGATGCGAATTCCCTTCGTGATCATCGCGCCGCTGATCGTGATCATCTGCGTCGTCGGCGCCTATTCGGTGTCGAACTCCTATCTCGACGTGGTCATGATGCTCGGCTTCGGCATTGTCGGCTATCTCTTCAAGAAACTGTTCTATCCGCTGGCGCCGCTGGTGCTCGCCATCGTCATCGGCGACAAGGCCGAGGATGCGTTCCGGCAATCGATGCTGATGTCCAAGGGATCGCTCGGGATCTTCTTTGCCAACAAGCTGGTGACGTGCCTGGTGGTGGGCGGCGTCGCGCTGTTGCTGCTTCCGCTCGTGTTGCAGCTGGCGCGGCTCGTTCGCAAGCCCGCGTCCCCCACCACTGAGACCACGGCCCAGGAAAAGGTGATCATATGACCGCAAAGCCGCTCATTGCGCTCGCGATGGGAGACCCCGCCGGCATCAGCCCGGAGCTGACCGCGAAGCTTGTGGCGTTGGACGACGTTGGTGCCCGTGCTCGTCTCGTGGTGATCGGCGACCGCCGTATCTTCGACGAAGGCGCACGCGTCGCCGGCGTCGCGCCGCAGTTGACGACGGTGGAGACCAGCGCCGACTTTCACGCAGCGAAAGGCGATGCGCTGTTCGTCGATCTCGGTCATCTCGATCCCAGAGATGTCCAGCCGAAAACCGCGACCCTTGCCGGCGGCAAGTTCGCGCTGGCCAACTACCGCCACGCGATCGAGCTCGCCCGCGACGGTCGCGTCGACGCCGTCTGCTTCACGCCGTTCAACAAGCAGGCGATGCGCTACGCCCGCGCCGACTATGACGACGAGATCGCGTTCTCTGCGGAGGTCGCCGGTCTCAAGACGCCGGCGAGCGAATTCAACGTGCTGGGCGAGCTCTGGAACGCGCGGGTCACCTCGCACATTCCGCTGAAGGACGTCGCGGCAAAGCTCTCCGCCGAACGCATCCAGCGAGCGCTGAAACTCACCGATGCCTGCATGCGCAATGCCGGCTTTGCGCGGCCGCGGATCGCAGTCGCAGGCCTCAACCCGCACGCCGGCGACGGCGGCAATTTCGGCCGCGAGGAGATCGATGTCATCGCGCCGGTGGTGGAAGCTGGCCAGCGCGAGGGCATCGCGGTGGAGGGCCCGTTTCCCGCCGACACCGTGTTCCTGCGCGCCAAGGCCGGCGCCTTCGATGCGGTGCTGACGATGTATCACGACCAGGGCCAGATCGCGATGAAGCTGATGGGGTTCGATCGTGGCGTCACCCTGCTCGGCGGCTTCCCGTTTCCGATCTGCACGCCCGCCCACGGCACCGCCTACGACATCGCCGGGCAGGGCGTCGCATCGACCGGCGCGAGCCGCGCCGCGGTGCTGCTGGCGGCGGAGATGGCGGGGCGGCGGGGCGGCTGATCCGGGCCGGGGCGCTCGTCAGGAAAAACTGGAAACTTCCGCGATCAATCGAGTTGCCAATCCGACGAATGTCTCCACGTCGGAGCTGGACCATGATCACGAAGGGGCCGCGACGCGCGGCAATGAGGATTGCTTTCGCTGCCGCGCTCCTCGCCGTGGCGGCCGCACCCGCGTTCGCCGCCGGGATGGACGCGGCCGCGATAGGTTCCGCCGAGCCTTCCAGGAAGACCCTGTCGAACGAGAAGCCGACCCCGGCGGGCGTACGCCTGCAGGTCCTGCTCGACAGGGCGCATTTCTCGCCGGGCGAGATCGATGGCAAATTCGGCGAGAATGCCAGGAAGGCATTGCGCGCCTATGCGGAAGCGCGGCAATTGCCGGGCTCGGATGAATTGACGGATGACGTCTGGAAGGCACTCCAGGCAGACGACCGGTCGCCGACCGCGACCTACACGATCACCGACAAGGACATCGCAGGCCCGTTCCTACACAAGCTCCCGTCGAAGATGGAGGACATGAAGGACATTCCGAAGCTCGGCTACACCAGTCCGCGCGAAGCGCTGGCCGAGAAGTTTCACATCAGCGAGCAACTGCTGGCGGCGCTCAATCCCGGCCGCCACTTCGACCGTGCCGGGGAGACGATCATCGTGGCCGATACCGGCGGGCAGGACGCGCCTGCAAAGGCCGACAGGGTTGAGATCGACAAGAAGCGCCAAACCGTAAAACTGTTCGACAAGTCGAATGCACTGGTGGGCTTCTATCCGGCAACCGTCGGAAGCGAGGAGAAGCCGTCACCTTCTGGCACGCTGAAGGTCACCGAGATCGATCCCAATCCGACCTATCGCTACAATCCCGCCTATCACTTCAAGGGCGTCCATTCCCGAAAACCCTTCAAGATCAGGCCCGGCCCGAACAATCCAGTCGGCACGATGTGGATCAACCTGTCCGCCGACGGCTACGGCATCCACGGCACGCCGTCGCCGCAAAATATCTCCAAGGGACAATCGCATGGTTGCGTGCGTCTGACCAATTGGGACGCCGAACGCGTCGCAGCCCGCGTCGCCAAGGGGACGCCGGTCGCGTTCGTGGATGGCGGGGTGTGACGCCAGCGCCCGCCGCGAAGGCGGGAAGGCAGATCCTCAGACGCTCGCAAGCCAGGTTGCGAGCGTCGTTTTTCCAAGCCGCGCCTCGCCGAGCGGGATCAGCGAAGTGTCGTCAATAGCGGCGCCGTAATACTGCGCCTTTCGGTCTCCCACCACCGGGCGGCCGTCGCCGGCCGCCTTCAGGCGCCGCGCGACGAATTCGTTGAACGGCGCCTTCTCGGGGCCAGCGAGATCGATCGTGCCGTTGAGCGGTCGACCGGTTGCGACCTCCGCGAGGCAATCGGCGACATCGTTGGACGCGAGCGGCTGAAACAGCGCAGACGGAACGACGATCTTGCCGTCAGACGCGCCCGCTTCGCCGATGGCGCCGAGGAATTCAAAAAACTGCGTGGCGCGAACGATCGAGTAGGGGATCGAAGACGCCTTGACGACAGTCTCCTGCGCGAGCTTGGCACGGAAATAGGCGATGTCCGGCGAGCGGTCGGTCCCCACGATCGACAGCGCGACATGATGTTTGACGCCAGCTTTGGCCTCGGCAGCGACGAGGTTCTTGCTCGAACGCTCGAAGAATTCAAGTACGGCGGCAGGCTCCCAGGATGGTGAATTGGCGACGTCGACGACGACATCCGCGCCGGCCAGCACTGTGGTGAGGCCTTCCCCTGTCACGGCGTTCACGCCGGACTTCGGCGAGGCCGCGATGACCTCGTGGCCCTGCTGATTGAGCTTCGCAACGAGCTTGGATCCGATCAGCCCGGTTCCGCCGATCACGACGACCTTCATGGCGTGTCTCCTCAACATTAGGGAACGTGAGTTGACCAAATCCAGCGGATTCCCACGCTCTCACGTTGGCGAACGTGATGCGACATGCATCTTAACAGAGTTTGGTGGGCATGCTCTTGCCTGTCACGGGCTAAACTTGCCGGAAACGCGCAGAGACGTGCGTTCCGAAAAAATTCGGTATAAGAGACTATTCCCTTTGGCTCGCACGAACGATCGTAGGCGGATGAACGTCGCTATTTGCGGTCTGCTGTTGTGGACCGTCCGTTCAGCCGGTCGTGGATGAAGTCGACGAACACCCGCACCTTGGCGGCGGGAAACTGGCGGGACGCGGTGAGCGCATAGAGAGGAAAGCTGTCGCCGCTCCAATCCGGCAAGAGCTCGACGAGTGTGCCTTGCTCCAGCAGGCGTTGCACGCCGATCGCCTTCACGCAGGCGATCCCGACACCGCCCGCGCAGGCGCCCAGCATGGTGCCGAATTCGGCCACCATGAGGCTGCCGGAGATAGCGATCCGCTCTCGCTTGTTGCCCTGTCTGAACACCCACGCGTCGATCGGCTGGCCCGTCAGCGAGTCCCGCACCTGGATGCAGGCGTGGTGTGCGAGATCGCGGGGATGCTCCGGCTTGCCGTAACGCTTGAGATAGCCGCGAGACGCCACGGTGATGGTACGCGTCTCCAGGAGTTTTCTGGCAACCAGCGATGAATCGGGCGGTGCGCCAAAGCGCACGGCGACGTCGAAGCCGTCGCCAATGAGATCCCCCAGCTGATCCCGCGCGACGATGTCGAGCTTCAGGTCGGGGTGGCGTGTCAGAAATTCGCTGAGATGCGGCGCGAGCAGCAGGCTGGAGAAGAAGGCGTCGACATTCACCCGCAATCGGCCGCGCACGGACACGGCGGATTTCGAGGTCGACGACACGACCTCATCAATCCCGGTCAGAAGCGGGGCCACGCCCGTATAGAAGCGCCGGCCCTCGTCGGTCAGGGACACGACCCGCGTGGTCCGATCGAGCAGTTGCACGCCGACGCGCGCTTCCAGCCGCGATACGGCGCGGCTGACGCCGGAGCGCGACAGGCCGAGGGCGTCCGCCGCGCGGGCAAAACTGCCGCCTTCGACGATCGCGGCGAGCACGCCGACATTGGAGATGATGCGGCCGTCAAAGGTCATGGGACCACCGTTGCGTGGAGATCACCAATCCTATGACATAATGGCACTCACAGCAATCTTCGCTTCGGGGCTATCGAATGCATGCGGGCATTGCCCGATGACAAAACGAATGAAAGCGCCATCATGTACGCAATTACTGGCATCACCGGAAAAGTCGGCGGCGAACTCGCCAAAACCCTTCTCGCGCAGGGCGCCCCGGTGAGGGCGGTGGTCCGGGATGCGAACAAGGGCGAGGCCTGGGCCAGGCTGGGCTGCGAGCTGGCGTTGGCCGGGATGGAGGACGCCGCGGCGCTGACAAAGGCCATCACCGGCGCGACCGCTGCCTTCATCCTGCCGCCGTCGGACTTCGATCCTGAGCCCGGCTATCCCGAAGCCCGGCGTGTCATCGACAGCGTGGTCAGCGCGCTGAAGGCCGCGGCGCTGGAGCGTGTGCTCTGCCTGTCGACGATCGGCGCCGACGCCACGCGAGACAATCTGCTATCGCAGCGGACGTTGATGGAAGACGCCCTCAAGGCGCTTGGGATGCCCCTGACCATCCTGCGCCCCGGCTGGTTCATCGAAAACGCGCTCTGGGACGTCCCGTCCGCCAGGGATGCCGGCGTGATCTACAGCTTCCTGCAACCGGTGGACAAGCCTTTTCCGATGATTGCCACACGGGACGTGGGCCGCGTCGCAGGCGAGCTTATCCAGGAGAGCCATCGCGGCACGCGGATCGTCGAACTGGAAGGACCCCGCCGGGTCTCGCCGAACGATCTTGCTGCCGCGTTCGGCCGCGCGCTCGGCAAGCCGGTTCGAGTCGAAATTGTCGCTCGCGATGGCTGGGAGGCGCTGTTTCGTTCACAGGGCATGAAAAACCCGCTGCCGCGCATCAGCATGCTGGACGGCTTCAACGAGGGATGGATCGAGTTCAGGGATCGCGGCGCGACGTCGATCAAGGGACGCATCGACGTCGATGCAGTGGTGGCCGGACTCCTCTAGACCGCGCCTCTATCCAACCGCGGCCAGATAGAGCTGCGTATCAAAATAGTCCGACGCGTGCAGCGCGCCGGTGACGCCGGCATCCGTCATGAAGAAGTCGCTGACCTGCTGCAGCCACTTCACCACGGTGCCGTCAGCATAGAGCCGCCGCCATTCGCGCGCGGTGTAGAGTTTTTGCGCCTTGAAGGCTTCCGTGATGTCGGCGGGGCGCGACGGCGTGTAGTGAGCCTGCAGCGCCTCCGCGGAAGAAGCGGGGTTGCGCACCATATGGTCGTTCGCATCGATCCAGCCACGGATGATCCGGCTCAGCACGTCCCTGTTCCCGGCATAATAATCCAGCCGCGCGGCCCAGCCGCCGAGCACGGCGGATTGCGGATAGAAGGCGGACGCATCCACCAGCTTCACGGCGTCGGGCAGCGCCTCGCGGACCGCGACATTGAATGGCACCCAGAGCGCGACGGCCGGCACCTCGCCGGCGATGAACGCCTTGACGGCATCGGGCATGCTGGCGTTGACGATCTCCACCTCGGATGGAGCGATGTTGTTGGCGCGCAGCGCGCGGCCGAGAAAGATGTGCGCGGTCGTCTTCATGGTCGTCGCGATCCGCTTGCCCCTGAGGTCGGCCAGCTTGTTGACCCCGAGCGACGGCCGGACCCAGAGCTGCGCGGTCGCGACCTCGATGTCGTTGATGAGAAAGCCGCGACCACGTCCGAGCGCCAGATAGTTGGAGATCACGCCGCCGCTCGATGCGACGTCGAGTTCGCCCCGCATCATTGCCTCGAACACTTCCGGGCCGGTGTTGAACGCGTGCAGTTCGAAATCGATGCCCTCGCGGTCGAACGAGCCGCGATCGAGCCCGGTCCAGATGTGCCCGTCCACGGCGACCACATGGAGATAGCCGAGCCGGACCTTGGTGCGGGCCTGCGCGAGAGCGGGCAAGCCGAGCACCGAGACAGCGGCCAGCGCCGCGCCGTGGCGCAGCATTCGCCGGCGACTGACAGTGCGGGCGTTCATGCCGCTGCTCCCGCATTCCCGGCCGCGCCACGAAAACGCTGGGCGTGAAACTGCGCGATGCCGTCCTTGGGATAGTCGTGCAGGAAGCCGGAGAGCCGGACCAGCGTGGTGTCGGCCGCGGCATCCTGCACGATCGCCGCAAAGACCTCGTCCCAGCGCTGGCACATGATGATCTCGGCCTCGCCGGCCTGCGCCAGCTCGCCGCGGAGCTCGCTGACCACGATCGGTTCGGCAAATCCCTTTGGCGTGATGCTGTCGACACTGCGGAACAGGAACGCATGGCCGACGCGCGCACGGACCGCGGCGCTGACCAGCACGCGGGTGCCGTAGTTCTTGTTGAGGCCTTCCAGCCGCGAGGCCAGGTTCACGGTGGCGCCGAGCGCGGTGTAGTTCATCCGGTCGCTCGAGCCGACATTGCCGATCACGGCGTCGCCGACATGCAGGCCGTAACGCGTCTCGTAAGGCGGCCAGCCCTCGCGCCGAAACTCTTTGTTGAGGGCCTCGTTCGCCGCAAGGCAGGCGAGAATGGCGCGGCAGGCGTTGACGGTATGATCGGGATCATCCGCCGGCGCGTTCCAGAGCGCCATCACGGCATCGCCGATATATTTGTCGACCGTGCCCCGGTGCCGCATGATCTCGTCCGAGAGCGCCGCAAAATAGCGCGAGGTGAAGATCATCACCTGCGACGGATCGGCCAGCTCCGTCTTGGCCGTGAAGTCGGCGACATCAGTGAAGAGCACCGTGACCTCACGCCTTGAGCCGCCCAGACGGAGCGAGGAGCCTGTCTCGATCAGCTGCCGCACGATCGGGCGCGGAATGAAGCTGGCAAAGCTGCTGACCACGCTGCGCATGGTGAAGACCGAGCGGCCGAGCTCCTCGATCTCGGCGATGGCGGAATGGATGCGCGGCCGCTCCGCGATGTCGAAGCGCTGGATCGCGTCGGTCTCCTCGACCAGCTTGCGCAGTGGCTCCGCCATCCGCGAGCCCAGCCAGAACGCGAACGGCAGCGTCGCGCCGACGAAGGCCAGCGCCAGCGCGAACAGCGTGCGGCGCTCGCTGATGATCCGGGCATAGAATTCGTCGAGAGGGGCGACCAGCGCGAGCCGGACATTGGCCGAGCCCGTGGTATCGAGCCGGTGGACCGCCGCGACATAGGTCCGGCCCGCGGCATCGTCGAAGAATTGCTGCGCCGGAGCGCCTTCGCGCCAGGAACGGATGATCGGGGTCAGCGCGGGCAGCTTGAGCGCGCCGATCTGAGGCAGGTCGTCCTGCCGCTCCGGAATCTCCGCCATCAGCCGGGTCATCTCGGGATGGCCGACGATGCGCTCGGCATCGTTGAACAGGAAGGCCAGCCCCGATTGGCCGAGCCGCTGCTCGGTCAGCATGTCCTCGAACCGGTTCAGCAGCACGTCGCCGGCGACGACGCCGCGGCGTCCTTCCTTCAGCGGCGTTCGCAGCGTGTAGCCGGGCTCGCCGGTGGCGTAGAACACGTAAGGCCCCGTCAGCAGTGTCTTGTCGTTCTTGAACGCCTCGACATACCAGGGCCGCTGCCGCGGGTCATAGCCGGTGGGGCCGGGGACCTCGGCCACCTGGATCAGGTTCTCCGACAGATATTGCGTGACCGGCGTGGCTCCTCCCGTGCGCGAGATCACGACCAGCCGGAACGCTGCATCCTGTTCGACCTTCAGGCCCACCCGGAACGCCGGCTTGGCGCGGTCGATCACGTCCATCTCGATGAACGAGCCGTCCTCATAGCCGACATAGAGATTGAACAGCTGCGGGTTGTTGCGCAGCATCGCCGCCATCAGGCTGTACAGCCGCGAATTGTCGGCGATGTCGGCTTCCTGGATCGACGGGATGCCGGAGAGAATGTCGAGATTGTCGCGGACGTTCTTGAACTGCTCGTCGACATGGTCCGCGCCCAGTTGCGCCACCTTCTCGATGAAGCCGGAGGCCGCAGTCCGCGTGATCGAGGTCACCCGCTCGAAACTGAGATAGACCAGGGTCAGGCCGACAAGCAGCACCACGGCCACGAACACCGTGATGATCGATGTCTGGAAGCCGATGCGAAACTGCTTGCTGGTCCTTTCTCCCGTCATCGGAGCTGCGCTGTGCCTCCGTCAATATTTCTTATGTTGCAGCAGATCCTTCTTGTTCGCGGTGAACGACGAGAGGCGTCCGCATCACGCAGCGGAAGCCGACATGGCTGGTCGAGGTATCGACCGGCTCGGCGTGCCGCGCCGCAGGACGGTAGCGACGGCAATAATTGGGTGCGCAGAGATGCGAGCCACCCTTCAAGACTTTGCGCGGGATACGGATGTTGGGTTGACATGGATCAAAGCTTGCGTCCTCGCGGCCGCCGCGCGGATTGTGCGGGATGCAGCAGGGTTTCGCAGCGTCGGCCGCATGCCGGGCCGACCACCAGTCCGAGGTCCACTCCCAGACATTGCCGATCATGTCATAGAGGCCGTAGCCGTTCGGCGGGAAGGCCATGACCGGCGAGGTACGCTCATACCCATCCTCGCCGAGATTCTGGACGGGGAAGTTTCCCTGCCAGATATTGGCCATGTGCTTGCCGCCCGGCATCAGTGCATCGCCCCAGGCGAACTCTTCGGCCTCGAGGCCGCCACGCGCGGCGAACTCCCATTCAGCCTCGGTCGGCAGATCCTTGCCGGCCCAGTGCGCGTAGGCTGTCGCATCGCTATAGGAGACGTGCACGACCGGATGGTCGTCGAGGCCTTTGATATTGCTTCCGGGGCCGTAGGGGTGCCGCCAGTTGGCGCCGCGCAGGAAGGACCACCACTGGCTCCAGTCGGTGAGATCGGTGATGCGTGGCAGGGGCGAGAACACCAGCGATCCCGCATAGAGCATTTCTTTCAGTGCGCCGGGATAATCCCTGGGATCAGGAACGATCTGCGCCTCAGTGACATGGCCGGTCGCGTTGCCGAATTGCTTGAACTGCCGGTTGGTGACCGGCGTGCGATCAATCCAGAAGCCGTCGACGGTGACGCGATGGCTCGGCGCCTCCTCGGGATAATGATGGTCGGATCCCATGCGAAAAGTGCCGCCGGGAATGAAGACCATCTCGCCGGTCTTCACATCATCCGGCAACCACTCGCAGTGATCCAGATCCGCGCGCAGCATGGTGGAAACCCCGATACACGTAGTCCACCTGACGCTACGGCGAAGACTTTGGCAGAGGTCGACGACGGCACATTGCCCGGTACATTGAACGCATTGTCTGGTCCCCTCTTTTTTGGCGCTTTGAGGAGAGGACGACGCCTCATTGCGTCAACATCTCTTTCCCATCGCGCGCACGCTTTCGAGCACCCGGCAAATACTTGCCGCGTGCGCTCTGCCATCCGCAGAGCGCTTCCGATCGATAACGCTAAGGTTGAAAACGGTATCGGAAGATTGGCCTGCTGTGATGTGCAGTTTGTGCCAGTACACAGGAGGGATGGGTGAGACTTGACGACCGATCTCGAAAAATACTTGAGACTACAGCGCAATGCAGAGAGTTTTGCGTGCCTGATTTCGATAGCGTTTGTCTCAAAACGCGAAGACGGATTGTCGCACCCACTTCGCGTTGTGGTGGTATTTTGTTGCTGATTGCCCCAGAATTGTCGCCCTTCAGTAACAGGGTACAGCCATGGGGCAATTCCTTCTGGTTGATTCGCGCAAGCTGGACGGTTTCGAAGGACTTCATCAGGCCGTTCATGGTTCGCATGTCGATGTGATGCAGCTCGGCCGCGGGCGGCTGCGCGGAACGTTGTCGCATATCGGTATCGACGATTTTTCGCTCAGCATCGGCGCCTTCAACGTCGGCATGCGCACACAGCGCGTTTCCAGCGACGACAAGCTGATCATCGGGATGCTGCTCGCAGCCGAAGATCGTGTCGCGCACTGGTCGTTCGACATGCAGCTCAACGACGTGCTCGTGATACCGCCGTTGCTCGAGCACGACGGCGTTTTCCACGGCGCCTCCGCTTATGCCGCCATGCGCTTCGATCTTGCCGAGGTCGCGTCCCTGTTCGGCGGCGAGGCGAGGCTGAGCGACCCCGACACCTGGCGCAGCCGCGGTCATTTCCGCGCGGATCTCGAAACCGGCGCGATCGCAACACGCCGTCTCGTTCGGATCATGTCGCATCTGCGCGCCCGCAAGGGCAGCCTGACGCCGTCGACCTCCGATTTCTGGAGGCGATCGATCGTCGAATGCATGGCGGCCAATGTCATGTCATCGTTGCCGCCCGACGACGAAGGCTGGCTGCCTTCGGCGCGACGGCTGATCCGCAGGGTCGAGGATTATCTCGACGAGACCGGCACGCGCCCGGTGCATGTGTCGGAGATCTGCGCGGCGCTCGGCGTATCGCGGCGGACCTTGCACCGTGCCTTTCAGGAAGTGTTCAGCCTCGGCCCGGTCAGCTTCCTCCGGCACAAACGGCTCTGTGCGGTTCATTCCATCCTGCGCGACAGCGCGCCCGGCTCGACCACCGTGGCAGCCGTCGCCATGCAGCAGGGGTTCTACGAGCTCGGCCGGTTCTCGCAATACTACCTTGCGATGTTCGGAGAGCGTCCGTCGCAGACGCTCGGAATCTCACCATTGCAGACGGTCGGCGAGGGCATCGCCAGAGCCTGACGCTCTGAGCCTCGCCCGCGAACAATGCCATCATCGCAGAATGCCGGTGTTTTGCCCGACGTGTCAAACTGCGTTCCGCGAAAAATTTCAGGCTTGCTGTCGCCCGCCGGATCGAAAACAAAAACCGCCATGAAAACAACCCTCCCGCTACTGTGCATGGGGTTGTTTTCAAGGTTTGGGTTGGACTGCTCCGGACTCACGCCGCGCAGACGATCACGCCGTACCAGCCGAGCCCGCGATAGGTCTCGTAACCCGGCGTCGCATGGAAGGCGATCATCGTGCCGGAGCGGTCCTGGTAGAAGCCGGAGCGCTGGCCGTTGAGCGACAGCGAGATCCGCTCGCTCAAAATGCCCTGGCCGTCGGAGGCAGCGATGACGCGAAAATGCGAGTCGACCAGCAGCACGCGGGCCTTGTCGGCGTCGCCGACGCGCACGCCCTGCACGATGGCGCGCGCCTGCGGCTCCCAGTCGAAATGGATGGCGAGCACGCCGACCGGCGCGCCGTTGGCCTGGCCGCCGGCGCGGACGCTGGCGCAGTAGGTTGCGACCTGGGCGTTGCCGAGCAGCGGCTGGTTCTCGATGTCGCCGGCGACATAGTCGTCACCGGAGCGCAGGGTCTTCGCCTCGCGAAACCACTTTGTGTGGGCGACGTTCTGGCCGACCACGCGAAAACGATCCGCGCGGCCGTTGGCGATGACGTTGCCGTCGAGGTCGCAGAGCCAGAGGTCGAGATAGACGGTATAGGCGCCGAGGATGACGCCGAGGCGCTGCGAGGCGTAGGTGACCGCGGCAGGCGCAGGCGAGGCCGCGCAATCGACCATGGCGGAATCGGTCGCCCACCAGCGCACGTCGCAGGTGCGCTCATAGAGGTTGCGGTCGATCAGCTCGACCGCGTTGAGCGACAGATCCATCATGCGCTCGCCGCGCGACCGCTGGCTCATGCGGTCGATCGAGGCGACGAGATCGCCGGTGCGTTTGGTCAGCTGCGTCTCGAGCTCGCGCGCGATGGTCTCGACCTGCTGGCCGACGCCGCGCACCTCCTGCGCCACCACGGCGAAGCCCGCGCCCTGCGCGCCGGCTCGCGAGCTCTCGATCAGCGCGTTCAGCGCCAGCATCTTCATCTGGTTGGTGATCTGCTGGATCGACTTGGTCTTGTCGACCGCGATCTGGTTGACCTCCGCAGTCAGGCGGTTGATCAGCGCGGAGATGTCGGAATCGTCGTCGTCGTCGGGCTCGGTGGTGGTCGGCTTGGTTTTCAGACCCAGCGCAGCAGACATCGGGTAACTTCCCTTGGCAATGAGGCCTGATCTGCAACGAACCCGGAACAATCAAATCACAGATCGAATACGAGTCTTTTTCTAGGATTCAACCTAACGCCTGCTTAATTTGCTGTTCGGCGGAATGCCCAAATGATAGTCACTCCCGCCAGTTAGGCAGCCGTCCACCGCTTTGTGCGCCCAGGCCGTTGCAAATCCCGAGGGTTTGCCAGCCAATCGCTTTCAGCCCAGCGCCGGACGTCCGTATTTGTCCGGGACCTCAGTTCCAACAGTCAGCCTCTTGTCATGACGCCGCCCGCCACCGCCTTGCCCGTCGAAATGCCCCAGGCCTTCCTGGGCGTGGCGCGTTCGCTTACCGACAAGCTCTGGCGCAACCGGCTGGACGCGCGCGGGGCCGCCACGGCGCTCGCCATCGTGCAGCGTCACCAGCTGCCGGAACTGCTGGCGCGGGTGCTCGCGGGGCGCGGCGTCGACATCGACGCGGTGCCCGACTTCCTCGATCCGACCATCCGCAAGCTTATGCCCGACCCGTTCACCGTGACGGAGATGGAAGCCGCGTCGAAGCGCATCGCCGATGCAGCCATGAAGGGCGAAACCGTCGCGATCTTCGGCGACTACGACGTCGACGGCGCGACCTCGGCGGCACTGCTCGCCTGGCATCTGCGCCATTGCGGGCTCGATCCGCTGATCCACATTCCCGACCGCATCTTTGAAGGCTACGGCCCCAACGTCGAAGCCGTTCGCGCCCTGGCCGCCAAGGGCGCCACGCTGCTCGTCACTGTCGATTGCGGCACCACCAGCATCGAGCCGCTGGCCGAGGCGAAGCGCCTCGGCATGTCGGTGGTCGTGATCGACCATCACCAGGCCGGTACGGAGCTGCCGGAGGTCGACGCCCTGGTCAATCCGAACCGGCTCGACGATCTCTCCGGCCTCGGCCATCTCGCCGCCGTCGGCCTTGTGCTGGTGACCCTGGTCGCGGTCAATCGCGAACTGCGCCAGCGCGGCTTCTGGAACGCTGAGATGCCCGAGCCCGATCTGCTCGGCATGTTGCATCACGTCGCGCTCGGCACCGTCGCGGATGTCGCGCCGCTGGTCGGCCTGAACCGAGCCTTCGTCGCCAAAGGGCTGATCGCGATGCGGCGGCGCGACCATGTCGGCCACACCGCGCTGATGGACGTGGCGCGGCTCAATGGTCCGCCGGAGGCCTGGCATCTCGGCTTCATGCTGGGCCCGCGCGTCAATGCCGGCGGCCGTATCGGCCGTGCCGATCTCGGCGTTCGGCTTTTGCTCGAGGGCGACAGCGTCGAGGCCGCGCGGATCGCGGCCGAGCTTGACCGTCTCAACAGCGAGCGCCGTATCATCGAGCAGGCCGCGGAGGCGCAGGCCGAAGCCGAGGCGCTCGCCTCGATAGGGCTGGAAGACAAGCTCGGCGTCATCGTCACCGCGTCCGAAGGCTGGCATCCCGGCGTGGTCGGCCTGGTCGCCTCGCGGCTGAAAGAGAAGTTCTCGCGGCCCGCGTTTGCGATTGCGCTCGAGCCCGGCGGCATCGGCACCGGCTCGGGCCGCTCAATCGCCGGCGTCGATCTCGGCAAGGCGGTGCGGCAGGCGGTCACCGACGGCATTCTGCTCAAGGGCGGCGGCCACGCGATGGCCGCGGGCGTCACGCTGCGGAAAGAGAAGCTGGCCGAATTCCGCGCCTATCTGGAGAACGCGCTGGCGCAGGACGTCGCCGAGGCGCGCCATGTCAACGAGCTCTATATCGACGGCGCGATCTCGGCGCGCGCGGTGACGACGGAGCTTGCGGCCACGCTCAATCGCGCAGGTCCCTTCGGCAGCGGCAATCCGGAAGCCGTGCTGGCGCTGCCGGCGCATCAGCTCGTGTTTGCCGACGAGGTGGGACAGGCGCATTTGAGGCTGCGCTTCAAGTCGGGGGACGGTGCCATCGTCAACGGCATCGCGTTCCGTTCGGTCGGGCAAAAGCTTGGCAACGCGCTTCTCGCCAATCGTGGCCAGCAACTGAATGTCGCCGGGTCCCTGTCGGTCGATCGCTATCAGGGTGTCGAACGCGTGCAGTTTCGCGTCATCGACGTCGCACTACCGGACCAGGGGCCATCTGTGATCAGGTAGCGGCCACTGACAACAAACTTCAAACAACAAAAAAGAAAGGGAGTGAACATGGCAGGGCAGATTGAGGGCAAGGTTGCGCTGGTGACAGGTGGCGCATCCGGTATTGGTGAAGCCATCGTCGAGCTGTTCGCGCGCGAGGGCGCCACCGTCATTGCGACAGACATCGACGAGCTGCGCGGCCCCGAGCTCGCCAAGCGAGTGACAAGAGCCGGCGGCAAGGCGATCTTTCTGGAGCAGGACGTCACCAGCGAGGAGCGCTGGATCGAGATTGTTGCCGAGATCGCGAAGCGTTATGGCCGGCTCGATATCATGGTCTCCAACGCCGGCATCGGCATTGCCGTGCCCTCGATCACCGACATGACGCTCTCTGACTGGCGCAAGCAGAACGCGATCAATCTCGACAGCGTGTTTCTCTCGGTCAAGCATTGCCTGCCGCTGATGCGCAAGCATGGCGGTGGCTCGATCGTCATGATGTCCTCGCTCGCTGGCCTGCGCGGCGCCCCTGGGCTGTCGGCCTATTCGGCAACCAAGGGCGGCGTGCGGCTGTTCGCCAAATCGATCGCGATGGAGTGTGCGGCCGCCTCCGACGGCATCCGCGTCAACTCCGTGCATCCCGGCATCATCGACACGCCGATCTGGGGCAAGATCCCGACCGGGGCGACTGGCGCAGGCCAGAATGCGCCGATCGATCCGGACGAGCGCGCCAAGGTCGCAACCCCGCTTGGCCGCGCCGGACAGGCTGCGGAGATCGCCTCCGGCGTGCTGTATCTGGCCTCGGATGCCTCGCGTTACGTCACCGGCAGCGAGCTCGTGATCGATGGCGGCATGAATGCCGGCGGGGTGCCGCGGCGGGCATGAGACGCGCAGGGCAGGGTGGCGGCCGCAGGGGCTGACGCGCAGGCGTCCGCCCTGTAAAACGCTGCCGTCTCCTGCCCGAAAGAGGTCTCCTTCGCCATGGCGCACAGCCTTCACGCCTCCTCACCCTCGGACGTCCGCTCGAACCGGCCGGACCTCGCGACCGATGCGATCCGCACGGCGCGCGAGGATCTCGCCGCCTGCTTCCGGATGGCAGCGCGCAATGGTTTCGAGGAGGGCATCTGCAACCACTTCTCGGCCGTGGTGCCCGGCCATGACGATCTCTTCCTGGTCAACCCCTACGGCTACGCCTTTCGCGAGCTGACCGCTTCAAAACTCCTGATCTGCGACTTCCACGGCCACGTCCTCGATGGCGAAGGCGAGCCCGAGGTGACAGCGTTCTACATCCATGCCGAGATGCACAAGCGCCTGCCGCGCGCCAAGGTCGCCTTCCACACCCACATGCCCTATGCGACTGCGCTGTCGATGACCGAGGGCGATCCCTTGATCTGGGCCGGGCAAACCGCGCTGAAATTCTACGGCCGCACGGCGGTTGACCGCGATTACAACGGCCTCGCGCTCGACGACCGCGAAGGGGCGCGCATTGCGTCGGCCGTGGGCGATGCCGACATCGTCTTCATGAAGCATCACGGTGTGATGGTTCTGGCGCCGACGATTGCGGAAGCCTGGGACGATCTCTATTACCTCGAACGCGCCGCCGAGGTGCAGGTGCTGGCGATGTCGACGGGACGGAAGGTGCTGCCGGTCGATCCCGCGATCGCAGCCGAAACCTACAGGCAGATGCGCGAAGGCGATTCCGAATCCGCGCGGCTCCATCTCGCCGCGATCCGCCGCCAGCTCGATGCGGAAGAGCCGCAGTACCGGCACTGAGGCGGTCTACGACCCCTGCCGCAGCTTCGCCAGCACCTTCAGCCCGCCATATCCATCGGCGGGTGTGATCCCGGCGCGCTGCTGAAAATCCTTGATCGCCTTCATCGTGTCATTGCCGACGCGGCCGTCGGTGCCGCCGGTATCAAAGCCGGCCTTGGTCAGCCGCGTCTGCATCTCCTGCACCTCGGCGAGCGTCAGCACGCGCTCGGAGCCGGGGAAGGGTTGGATGAACGGCGGCGCGCCCAGGCAGCGGTCGCCGAGATGGCAGATAGCCAGCGCGTAATTCATCGAGGGGTTGTAGCTCTTCACCGCGTTGAAATTCGGTCCGAGCAGGAACGTCGGTCCGCCCGCAACCGGCGTCCACATCTGCGCGGATGCAGTCGGTTGCGGAAATGCCTGGCCATCCGCGCGAGTGACGCCCGCCGCCTGCCATGCCGCATAGGTGCGGCCGCCGCTCATCTCGCCGGACGCGCGGACCTCATAGCCCCAATGCTCGCCGCGATGCCATTTGCCGCGATTGACGAGATATTTTGCAGTCGAGCCCAGCGCGTCATCCGGCTTGCCGAACGGCGAGACCTTGCCGTCGCCGTCATAGTCGATACCGACATTGAGCCAGACCTCCGGCATCCATTGCGAATGCCCCATGGCGCCGGCCCAGGATCCCTGCATCTCCTCCGGCGTGCTCCAGCCCTTGTCGACGATGCGGAGCGCATTGATCAGCTCGGTCTCCCAATAGGCCTTGCGGCGCGGCTCGTTCCAGGCGAGTGCGGCGAGCGAGGGAAACACCGGCGTCATGTGGTTCTGCTGCACCAGCGGATCGCCGTAGGCGGACTCCACGCCCCACAGCGCCAACAGCGTGCCGCGCTCGACGCCGAAATCGCGCTCGATGCGCGTCAGCAGCGCCTCGTTGTTCTTCAGCGCGATCTTGCCGTTGATGATGCGCCAGTCGGAGACGCGGCGGTTGATGTATTGCCAGACCTGCTCGTGGAATTCCGGCTGGTTGCGCATCTGCTTGAACACGCTCATGTCGGGCTCGACCCGCGCCATCGCGCGCTGCCAGGTCGCAGCCGAAATGCCCTTGGCCATAGCACGCGCGCGAAAACCCTCGCGCCATTCGTCGAAGCCGGGCGGCGACGCGAAGACGCCTGTCGGGACTGCGAGCAGAGCGGCTGCGCCAAGCGTGGATTGGAGGAGCGCGCGGCGGCTGTGATGGGCCGAGGAATCAGCTTGTTTCATGGATGCATTGTAGCGGGAAACAAGGCTGCTGTGAGCAGGTTCCTGGAACAGGAGGAACAGGCTTCAGACGTCACGTTCCCAGGAACAAAGTGTCGCACTCCCGCATTCCCTCCGCACACATTGGAGGAGGATGAGATGAGGAAGTATCTGTTTGCCGCTGCCATGGTCACGGCCATTGCGGCCCCCGCGTTCGCAGATGAAGTCGGCGTTCCTGTCGGCCCGGTCGGCGCCGGTGTGACTGTTGGACAGTCCCACGAGTATCGCGAGCGGGACCGCGATCGTGACCGCACCACGGTGATCAAGGAGCGTGAACCTGCTGACCGCACCACTGTGATCAAGAAGGAAGATGAGTTCGGCAACCGCAGCAAGACCGTGATTCATCACGACAACGACTGACGGAATAGGGCCCCGGCTGATCGCCAGGGCCCGCCTTCCCAGAGAATTCGGGGTGGAATGAAGATACGCGCGCATGCGGAAAGCCACGTCGTCGAACTCGATGACGGATCGCAATGGCAGATTTTCCCCGGCGATCTCGCAACTACGTTGAGCTGGAAGCCCGAAACCGATCTGCGCCTGGAGCCGAGCGGCGACCGGGTGAGTTCGCATGTGCTGGTGAATGCCGCCGACGGATGCCGCGTGCGCGTGATCGCCGCGAGCGAGACCTGGCCGGATGGCGAGGTTAAGAAAGTGTTGAAGGGCGGATAGGCCAGCCTCCCAAATCCCAAACTTTAAGTCTGTCCTTTTACGGTCGGTTCGCTTCCATCTGCGCATCATGCGCACATGCGGGAGCTGTTCGACATCATCCGAGCCAATCCCTGGCCCTTCGGCGCGGGGCTGTTGGTCGTGGTTATGATGATCATCGCAGAAAATTTCGGTCGCGGCATTCAGGGTGACGGCGACTTCGGCTTCGGCGATTTCGGAGATGGTGACGGCGGCGACGGAGGAGGCGACTAGGCCTCATCCTGCAGATCGGCTGCGATGCCCGCAAGCCAACGGCGGACAGTGACTTCAGCCTTGCCGTCGAGCCCTGTCACCAGGCGCTTCTCCAGTTCGAGCACGCGATCCCGGCAAGCCTTGAGCAGCGTCGCGCCGCGCGGCGTCAGCGTCCATTGCTGGATGCGGCCGTGAACGGGATGCGGCGTCATCAGGATCGCGCCGTCGCGATCGAGGTTGCGGATGATGACGCCGACGGTCTGCGGCGTCAGGAAGGTGAGGCGGGCGACGTCGGCGCCTGATAGTCCGGGATAGGCATTCAGCATGGTCAGCACGGCGAATTGCGGCGAGGTCACCCCGAGATCAGCCAGCGTGCGTTCCATCTTCAGCCGCACCGCGGCGTGGGCCTGACGCAAGAGATAGCCGAGATAGCCTTGCTCGCCGCGCTTGCCTTCGCCGGGGGCCGGCACGCGCA
The DNA here is from genome assembly GCF_036924495.1 of Bradyrhizobium sp. AZCC 2230. Classification (NCBI taxonomy): domain Bacteria; kingdom Pseudomonadati; phylum Pseudomonadota; class Alphaproteobacteria; order Hyphomicrobiales; family Nitrobacteraceae; genus Bradyrhizobium; species Bradyrhizobium sp. AZCC 2230. The sequence continues at coordinate 1,105,777 of NZ_JAZHRS010000001.1, forward strand.
CCGTAGCCTCCTGCCTGGATACCCTCTGCTCCGGTTTCGATTTCGTGATGCTGGCCGACTTGCGCATAATATAAGAGCTCTTATAAGATATAAGCAGTCTTACAATAACACGAGGTGAGCGGCGATGTCACACGCCCGCAGCGAGTACGAGGATTTCAAGAAGATTGCGCCGGACGGCTATGATCTTGTGCTTGCACTGGGCCAGGTTGCGGCCAAGGCCGGCCTCGACAAGCAGCTTCTCGAGCTCGTCAAGCTGCGTGCCTCCCAGATCAACGGCTGCGCCTTCTGCGTGCAGCATCATATCCTTCTCTCGGAGCGGCTCGGCCTGCCCGCGGACAAGCTCCATCTGGTCGCGGTCTGGCGCGAGGCGCCGATCTTCTCGGCGCGGGAGCGTGCGGCACTAGCCTGGGCCGAGGCATTGACCCTGCTTCCCGACGGCTGCGGCGACGAGGTCTATGCAGAGGCGCAGCGTGAATTCTCCGAGACCGAGCTGATGTACCTGACGTCGGCAATCGCCTCGATCAACGTCTGGAACCGGTTTGGTGCGGCCTATCGCTGGACGCCGGCGAAGCGGCCGGTTGCGGCGAATGCCGCGGCATCCTGATTGCAACGAAGGGAGGTTGTCATGACTGCAATGAATTTGGCCACCATGCCGCGCCCTGTGCCATTGCGCTCGATGGCGCTGGCCGTCGTCGGCGGGCTCGTCTGCGCGATTGCGATCGGCAAGGTGCTGCCGGCGACGATAGACACCGTATCAGGCGCACTCGCACCGCTCTGCGCCACCGCCGCGGAAAGCTCGCCGCTCGACAAGGTCGAACCGATCGGCTCCTACGCATTGCCCAACGTACCGGGCAAGCGCGTCACCATCGTGCGCGTGTTCTACGGTCCTGGCGGGTTTTCACGACCGCATCGGCATGCAGGCTCGGTGACGGCCTACATCACCAAGGGCGACATCCGCTCCCAGCTCGGGGGCGGTCCGGTCGAGACGTTCGGTGTCGGCCAGTCCTTCTTCGAACCGCCGGGCGCGACGCATCTGGTCTCTGCCAATGCCAGCACCACGGAGCCGGCCGAACTGATCGCTGTGTTCGTGGCGGATGAAGGCGCGCAACTGACGACGTATCTGGAGTGAGTTGCGGCCCGGATCGAGCTACGCTCCATCCGGGCTATGCCTCAAATCGTCCTCATCCTCCGTAGGAAGCAGGATCGGGATTGTCCGACGGGTTCTCGAACGATTTCTTCAGCGAGGCCGGCATCGGGACGTGGAAGTTGAGGCCCCGCGGTGGCACCGGCTCCATGAACCATCTGTCGTAAATCTTCTCGATGTCGGGGCTCTTGTAGAGCTTTGCAGTGGCACGATCGACCACTGCCTTGAAGGGCGTGTCGTCCTTGCGCAGCATGATGCCATAGGGCTCCGGATCCGAGAATGCGCCATTGCTGATGGCGTAGAGCGACGGATCCTTTGACGAGGCGATCATCGCCGCAAGCTGGATGTCGTCCATGACGAAGGCTTGTGCGCGGTCGGTCTCGACCATCAGGAACGCTTCGGGGACGTCCTTGGCATTCATCACGGTGATCCCGAGCGACCTGGCCGCGTTGGCCTTGTTGAGCTGGGTGATGTTGGTCGTGCCCGCGACCGAGACGACAGCCTTGCCCTTGAGGTCATCGACCTGGTCGAGCTTCAGCGCCTTCTTGGACACGAACCGGCTCGCCGTGAGGAAATGCGTGTTGGTGAACCACACCTGCTTCTGGCGGTCGGCATTGTTCGTTGTCGAGCCGCATTCGAGGTCGATGGTCCCGTTCGCCATCAGCGGAATACGGGTGGACGATGTGACGATGTTTTCAACGACCTCGAGCTTGTCCAGCTTGAGCTCGGCTTTGATCTCATCGACGATCTTCATGCAGATGTCGACGGCATAGCCGACGATCTTCTGCTTGTCGTCGATGAAGCTGAAGGGCACGGCACTGTCGCGTATCCCGAGGGTGATCGCGCCGGTGTCCTTGATCTTCTTCAGCGTGCCGCTCAATTCCTCCGCATGAACCGGTACGGCAAATGCGACGGCGAGTATGGCCGCCGTGGTGAGATAGCGCATGAACTTCCCCTTTATTCTGTTTAGCAGCGGGGAGCCAAGCAAGTCTGGGGCCAGAGATGGTCAGGTCATGCGGGGCGAGTCCGGATTTCGGTCCGGCCAACCCAGGTGCACTGTCATTGGCGTGTCATCAACACACTTGGGCGAACGCCATTGGCGGCGTGAGCGGCCTCAGTTCTCTTCGCTGCTCGATCCCTCGCGCTGATCGGGTTTGACCACATCCTCGGGCAGCGCATGCGCGACCGGCTGCGGGCTGCTTGCGATCTCAGGGCCGGCCTCGCGGCCTCGGGTGCGGATCAGGCGTTCATACGCCGACACCAGCGTGACGTAGGGGCTGACCCAGATCCAACCGTCGCGGGTGAACACCTGGACGTCGAAATGCAGGTGCATCGACGTGCCCGCGGGATGATCAAGGTAATTCGAGATCACGCCGATCTTCTCGCCTTCGATGACGATGCGGCCATTGAGCACGCCGTCGGCGTTCAACGCCTGCGGGTTCATGTGCATATAGCGGAAGCGGATGTGCTCGGTGCGGCTGTTGACCTCGAGCGTCGCGGCCTGGTCCTTTGATGCACGGATCACCACGGCGTCGCGCACGGCAACGACGCCGCGCTGCTTGGGATCACAGGGTTCGCGGCCGTCACCGGGCTGTGGGCAGTCGGCGGCGCGGATGTCCTCGCCCTGATGGCCGTAGCCGCCGCCGCATTGCCAGACCTCGAAGCTGCGGGACTCGCAGAAATTGTCGCGCCAGGGATAGGCGGTCGGACGCTCATTGTCGCGCTTGGCGTAGGACTGCGAATGCACGAAGGCGGGCGCCTTGTCGAGCGGAAAGCGGATCTGCGCATAGGCCATCGGGTCGGGATGGCCGCCCTGCTTGCGATAGCCGGTGTTCGGTATGATGTCGCCGCTCGGCCGGTAGCTGAAATCCGTCGAACGTGCGGTCGAGCGATCGATCAGATCAGAGGCGACGTCCATCAGCGGCCGCGTGCGCTGGCCGCCGGCGACGTGCAGCGCCTTCAGGAAGCGCTCGGCAACGGGGTAGGCCTCCCTGCAGGCGAGCCGCCGCGGCTTCGCGACGCTGTCCAGGCACTGGATCGACACCACATAGGCGGCGCCGAAGCGCGTGAAGGCGTAGCGCACATAGCCTTCGCGGATGAATTTGCGCAGGTCCGGGTAGATTGCCGCCAGCGGCTTCACCGGCTCGCCCTTGCCGCCGGCGGGATCGGCGATGTCGTAGACGAGCGCCGATCCGGTGATCTGAATCTCGACCGGCTTTGCGAAGGTGCGCGACGGCATGCCGTCGCCGGCGCCGGGCTCTAACGAGAAACTTGCGCTGTAGCCGGCAGGTCCGGCGTCGAACATGTCAGCGGGACTGAAATCGGCCTGGTAGCGCGGCAGCGCCAGCGGAGCCTGTGCGCCGCTGCGTTGCGCCTCGAGATAGGCGGCGGCATCGAACGGCAGCAGCACGGGAACGGGGCTGCGGGCAATGCCGGTGAAGAATTGCGAGGAGACCGCGTTGAGCTGCACCAGCGCCGGCATTGCGCGCGGATCGAAGCGCGGCACCGAACGGCGCGGCACGAAGATGAAATCGCCGGCGACCTGCGGGCGGTTATTGATCTCTGTGCGGAACTGGTCGAGCGCTGCGCGCCAATCGACGCGCAGGGCTGTGAGTGAGGGGCTGCGGAATTCGTCCGCAGCAAGCGGCGTTGCGAAGGGGAGCGAAAGCGACGCCAGAAAAAGCGAGACGAAGCGGAAAGCCTTCCTACCCAATGTCTCGCCCCCCGGCGGCACCTGTTCCGATCCTCGATCCCTTGCCTAGTCCTTGGCGCGCTCGGAGTACGAGCCGTCTTCGGTCATCACCACGATGCGGGTGCCGACGGCGATGTGCGGCGGCACGGTGGTGCGCAGGCCGTTGGAGAGCACAGCCGGCTTGTAGGAGGACGAGGCGGTCTGGCCCTTGGTCACGGGCTCGGTCTCGACCACTTCCAGCGTCACGCGCTGCGGCAACGCGATCGACACCACGTTGACGTCGTGCGTCGACAGCTTGACCGTCATGCTCTCCTGGAGATAGGCGGCCGCGTCGCCGATCACGTCCTTGGACACCTGGACCTGATCATAGGTTTCCGGGTTCATGAAGTGGTAGCCGTCACCATCTTCATAGAGGTAGGTGAAGTTACGCTCTTCGATCGTGGCCTTTTCGACCTGATCGGTGGTTTTGTAGCGCTCGGAGATCTTTACCCCGTCCGAGATTCGGCGCATTTCGATCTGGCTGACCGGAGTGCCCTTGCCGGGATGGATGTTCTCGGCGGTCACGACGACATAGAGCTTGCCGTCTTGCTCGATCACGTTGCCTTTGCGAATAGAACTGGCGATGACTCTCAAAGCTATATTTCCTGCTTGCTTGGCCCGGCTCAGGCCAGGACGTGGTCAAATCGATGGGGGACTTGGGGCCTCAAATCAGACCTCGGCGCCCGTTTCGGGCCGCAACATACGCATTTTGTCGTTGAATGCCAGCATTTTGCTGGCTCAGGGGGCGGTCGGTTGATGGCTGGGGACAAGCCGATTTCGCCGTTCTGGACACCCGGGCGGCACCTCGACCGGCGGCCGTTCCTTCAGGCGAGGGGGGCCATTACCGGGGCTCTGCGGGGCTTTTTCGCCGAGCAGGGCTTTGTCGAGGTCGAAACCTCGGTCCTCCAGGTCTCCCCGGGCAATGAGACCCATCTGCACGCCCCCCGAACCGAGCTCATCCGGCCCGATGGCAGCCGGGCCAGCCGTTACCTGCGAACCTCGCCAGAATTCGCCTGCAAGAAGCTGCTGGCGGCCGGCGAAGAGCGGATTTTCGAGTTCGCCCGGGTGTTCCGCGACCGCGAGCGCGGCGACCTGCATCTGCCCGAATTCACCATGCTGGAATGGTACCGCGCGGGCGCCCCCTATGATGCCATCATGGCCGACACCGTGGTGGTTATCGCCCGCGCCGCGCAGGCGACCGGAATCGGGACCTTCGCGTTCCGGGGCCGGACCGCCGACCCCTTCGCCGAGCCGGAGCTGCTGACCGTCGCGGGCGCCTTCGAGCGCTTCGCCGGCATCGACCTGCTGTCGACAATCTCGGGCAACGAGGGTAACCGTGCCGCGCTCGCCCAGGCGGCGGCCGGCAAGGTCCGCGTTGCCGAGGACGACACCTGGTCGGACATCTTCAGCAAGGTCCTGGTCGAGCATGTCGAGCCGCATCTGGGGCAGGGGCGTTTGACCATTCTGTTCGAATACCCATCTCCAGAGGCGGCATTGGCGCGGGTCAAGGCGGACGATCCCAGAACCGCGGAACGGTTCGAGGTCTATGCCTGCGGCGTCGAGCTCGCCAACGGCTTTGGCGAACTCACCGACGCCGAGGAACAACGCAAGCGCTTCACGGAGTCCATGGCGGAGAAGCAACGCCGTTACGGCGAGGCCTATCCGCTGGACGAAGACTTTTTGGCCGCGGTCGCCCAAATGCCGGAGGCGAGCGGTGTCGCACTCGGCTTCGACCGGCTGGTGATGCTGGCGAGCGGCGCAACACGAATTGATCAGGTGGTGTGGACACCGCCTGCAAATGAAACGTTAAGTGAAAAATGACGAAGACCAATCTTGCACGGACATTGCGCGAGCCAGCCGAACTCGTGGCCGCCGACCTCGCGCCTGCGACGGCGCTGCCGGCGCTCGAACGCGTCGCCGCGCGCTATGCGGTGGCGATCACGCCGGCGCTGGTCGAGCTGATCGACAAATCGGATCCCGATGACCCGATCGCGCGGCAGTTCGTTCCGACCGCCGCCGAGCTCGAGATGCAACCGGGCGAGAGCGCCGATCCGATCGGCGACCACCCGCATTCGCCGGTATCAGGCATCGTGCATCGTTATCCCGATCGCGTGTTGTTCAAGCTCGTTCACGTCTGCGCGGTCTATTGCCGCTTCTGCTTCCGCCGCGAGATGGTCGGACCAGGCAGGGAGAACTCGCTCTCGGACAGCGCCTATCGCGCCGCGATCGATTACATCCGCGCGCATAGCGAGATATGGGAGGTGATCCTGACCGGCGGCGATCCCCTGATGCTGTCGCCGCGCCGGCTGAGCGAGATCATGGCCGATCTCGCCGGCATCGATCACGTCAGGATCATCCGCCTTCATACCCGCGTGCCCGTGGCCGACCCCGCACGGATCAGCGACGACATGGTCGCGGCGCTGAAGGTCGAGGGCGCGACCACATGGGTGGCACTGCATGCCAACCATGCGCGCGAGCTGGCGGGACCGGCCCGCGCCGCCTGCGCGCGGCTGGTCGATGCCGGGATTCCCATGGTGAGCCAGTCCGTGTTGTTGCGTGGCGTCAATGACAACATCACCGCCCTGTCGGATTTGATGCGAGCGTTCGTCGAATGCCGTATCAAGCCCTATTACCTGCATCACGGCGATCTCGCGCCGGGTACGGCGCATCTGCGCACGACGCTGGCGCAGGGGCAGGAGTTGATGCGGCAATTGCGGGGGCGGGTGTCAGGGCTGTGTCAGCCTGACTACGTCATCGACATACCAGGCGGTGCCGGCAAGTCGCCGGTCGGGCCGAATTATGTGTTGGCGGAGCAAAATACCGCAGCCGATGCACGTGATGCAGCCCCGGAAACGCGCTATCGTATCGTCGACTATTGCGGCGATGTTCATCTCTATCCGCCCGAGACGTGAGCGGCCAGAAAACGCCGATTTGAGGAATGGAGGAACGGATATGAAGAAGATCATAGTGGCAGCATCGCTCGTGGTCTTGCTCGGCGGCGCGGCGATTGCGCAGACCGGGACCAAGGGATCATCGACGTCAGGCGGCGCCACGTCGGGAACGTTGCCGCAGGCACCCATTGGCCATCGCCAGCCGCGCGCCGGCGACGTGCCGAACGAGAAGAATTTGAGCGATCCGAACAATCCCGTGAACAAGGAAGACGCTCAGCTCGACAAGAAGATCAAGAGCATCTGCCGCGGCTGCTAGGCCGCAACTGCTGCGCGGTGGGCAGGACGCGAACCGCATCGCCCCGCCCACCTGTTGCCCCGCTTAAGCGGAGCGCTCGTGCAGTCCAGCGCGCGCGGCGTTGCGCCGGATTTCGACGGCATCGGCGAGCTGCCCAAGGGCGGTTGCCGTCGTTGCCCAATCGATGCACCCGTCGGTGATGCTTTGGCCGTAAGTCAGCGGCTTGCCCGGCACCACGTCCTGGCGGCCGGCGACGAGATTGCTCTCGATCATCACGCCCATGATGCGGTTCTCGCCGCCCGAGATCTGGCCGGCGATATCGGCCGTAACCAGCGGCTGGTTTTCCGGCTTCTTGCTCGAGTTGGCGTGGCTCGCATCCACCATCACCAGCGGCGCGACGCCGGATTTCGCCAGATCGTTGCAGGCCGACGCGACGCTTGCGGCATCGTAGTTCGGCTTGGCTCCGCCGCGCAGGATGATGTGGCAATCCTCGTTGCCCGCTGTCGAGGCGATCGCCGAACGGCCGAGCTTCGTCACCGCCATGAAATGATGCGGATGCGAGGCCGACTTCACCGCGTCGGCAGCGATGCGCACATTGCCGTCGGTACCGTTCTTGAACCCGACCGGGCAGGACAGCCCCGAGGCCAGCTCGCGATGGATCTGGCTCTCGGTCGTGCGCGCGCCGATCGCAGCCCAGGACACGAGGTCGGCGATGTATTGCGGCGTCGTCATGTCCAGAAATTCTGCGCCGGCGGGCAGGCCCAGATTGTTGATGGCCGAGAGCACGTTGCGTGCGAGCCGCAGGCCCTTGTTGATGTCGAAGCTGCCGTCCAGATCCGGGTCGTTGATCAGGCCCTTCCAGCCGACCGTGGTGCGCGGCTTCTCGAAATAGACCCGCATCACGATCTCGAGCTGGTCGGAGAGCCCTTCGCGCAAGGAGGCGAGGCGCTCGGCATATTCGAGCGCGGCTTTGGGATCATGCACCGAGCAGGGCCCGACGACGACCAGAAGCCGGTCGTCCTGGCCGTTGAGGATGGCATGGATTGCGTTGCGCGACGCCATCACCACACGGGTGGCCGTGAGGGTGCGCGGAACCTCCCGCATCACGTCCTCAGGCGTGCTCAGCTCTTTCAATTCGCGGATACGAAGATCGTCGGTCGTGCTCAGCACGGCGGGCTCCTGTCATGTTGAGAACCTGCCGGCCAATAAAAAAGCCGCCAGGTCTGGCGGCTGTTCGGACGTTTGCTTCAATATTTCAGATTGAGCGCGATCCTCCTGCCGCCAGCGAGCTGTCGTAGCTAAAGTACCAATAGAAGCTGGTGGCGACGGTGATCATGGCCGGTCATATAGCGCGCCGTTGGCGGGTTGTCACCCCCAATCGGCGCGAGCGGCTTCGAGGCGCCTCAACTGTTGCTTTTGCGTGCCGCCAACGCCATGCCGATCAGGGTGGCGCCGCCGAACAACAGGTTGATGCCGACCAGCACGCCGATGGCCCATTCCGCCGAACTCGGCAGTCCCGTGATCACCATGAACGAGATTGCGATGTCGACAAGGCCCGAGATCAGGAGCCACGACCAGCGGCCGCTCAGCTCGCGGCGGTGCTCCAGGGCATACATGATGGTGGTGACGCCCTCGGCGAGGAAGTAGGCGCCGAGCACGATGGTCAGCGTCAGCACGGCTTGCATCGGGCGGGCCAACAGCAGCATGCCGGCGAGCACGGCCAGCGCCGCCGAGATCAGCGACCACCAGAAGCCCGGCGTGGCGCGCGCCCAATAGGTCACGATCAATCCGCCGATGCCGCTGACCAGGAACATCCAGCCGAGAAAGATCGTGATGGCAAGGCTGGCGAGCGGCGGCAGGACCAGCGCGGCGATGCCCAAAATGGCAAGCAAAATGCCTTCGAACAGAAAGGCCTTCCAATGCGCCTTCACCGCCTGGCTCATCGCGGATTGCAGCCGTGAAAATTCCTCGGGCGATGTCATCGGCAGGCTCCGGATCGAAACATGTGCGCTCAATCTAGTACGCACACTCCACGCTTGCCATCCCGCGGATCAACCGCCGCCGTGCGCTGACGAAAACCCCTCGCCGCCGGTGCGGATGCGGTTGCGGCCGAGAACGTAGATCGCGGTCGTGACGACCAGCAGCGCAAGGCCGAGCAGGATCGAGACGAAGCCGATCGGGATCAGGGCCAGCGTCAGGTTGCGCTCGGGGTTGATGAGCCAGTGGTGGATCGAGGTCAGCACGAAGGCGAGGCCGAGGAAGCCGACGCCGCCGCCGGCAAGCCACAGCGCCCACATCCGGCGCAGCTGGCTGAGCCGCTCCCGCGCGATATCGGTGCGGGGCGCGTGGTGGCGCGCCACACGCCGCACCAGGCGCATGGCGAAGGCGATCGAGCTGAAGCCGATCAGCAGGCTTGCGCCGCCCAGCCACATCCGGATTGTCGGATCGAGATCCGGCATGCGCTGGAGCGTGAGCAGTGGGAAGTCGAACGCCGAGTGCAGTGCGAGCGGGCCTGCGAAAATCAGCAGCCGGCTGGAGAGACGGGCCCAGTCGCGATGATGGCGGTTTGCGCCCAGCGCCGTGCCGGCGCGTGCGATCGTCAGATAGGCGCCTGCGATGATGCCGAGCGCGCCGTGGAACGGCACGGTGAGAACGCTGCGCAAGGCCGCCAGCGACCTCCACATCTCGGCATGCTGCACCAGATAGGCGAGGTTCTCGTAAGCCGCGAAGCCGAGGCCGACGGCGGCGCCATAGACCACGGTGTCCATGGGGTTGGCGAAGGTCCGCCGCTTGGTCGAGGAGATCAGCACGATGGCGATCACCTTCACCGCCTCCTCGGGCAGCGCGACGCCGAAGATCGAATGCATGGCGAGCGCCGCCCAGGGATTGTCGGGCGCCGCGACCATCTTGGCAAAGGGGGCCCGGGCGAGACCCAGCAGCGAGATGCTGGCTGCGCCAAGCAGGAACGCTGTCCAGACCTGGGCCGGCGGCCCGGGGCGTTCCTCGGCGGCAATGACAAGCCACAGCATCAGCAGCGCCGGGGCGATGGCGGCCGTTCCGATGACGGTGGGTAACGCTTCAATCAGATACATCGGCGCCGAAAATAGGTTCCCTTGGTCCGCTTATCTACGTGTTCCCGATGCGACCATCTGTCATGCGCTTGCTGTCCCGTTGCTTAACAAGCGCGACAGCTGGCGTTCATCAGGGCCGCAAAGTGCAGAATACGAGCGCAATCAATCGCATGACAGAACCACCTTGTCGTCGATTGTAACGGCTGCGCGCCTGTCAGGGAATCGCGATTGATAAGTCAGATCAAGGCAATGTGCAGGTTTCTTCGATTTACGATGCACGCGCGCAGGCGGCGAGTCCAGAGCCGGGATGAGCCTCGCTCGGACAACGCGCGGCCAGCTGAACCGTCTAATTGCGCTTGGTTGTGCGTCCGCGGGGCAGAGATGTCATCCGGCGGGCTCGCACCTGCTCGAGCTCCCAGATGGCGCGTATGAGGCACGTGCCAAGGCAGGAGACGATGAGCAGCAGCAGGAAGGCCTGGTCGGCCGGAGGGATATGGATCATGGCGCTGATTAAGCAACGCGCATGCCATGCGCTCCCGACAAGGCCTGCGCGCCGCTGCAACGGCGTCTCACACCGAGCACTGCTTGCTCCGGTTCGAATCGCGGGCTCCCAAAAGATGGCCGCGACCTGCGCTTGCCGCCCTCAATGGGTGGTGAAGGGCGGTGGAGCGTCGGGCGAGATGTCGAAGGCCCCAAGGTGGAATTCCTCGCCGACGGCCTCGTCGGGTTCGGAATGGTGGGCGAGCAGCGTGAACGCAGCTTGCGGATACTGCTTCCAGATATCGAGATCGCCGGCCGTAATCGTGAGCCAGCCGAACGTGTACATGTAACGCCCGGGCTCGGTGACCCGGCCAACTCTGTCCCAGGTGATCTTATCAACCGTGATCTTGTCGACTGCCATTCGGTCCCCCGATCGCAAGTCTGCAAATAGAAAGTCCGCAAATGAAGCCCGGCACGCGGCACGGACCCTCAAAAACTGATCCCGCATTGGGGCCGCGATAGGGCAGCCATACGGATTGGTTTGGCCGGCTTCAGGCCGGCTGTGGCACGGCCTGGCGCACGACCAGGCGGACGAGATCGTCACGCTGCTGCTTGTCGGTGAACTTCACCGCAAAGCCATTGTCGAACTTGCGGATGACGCGTCCAACGCAGGCGCCAACCGCAAGCGGGGTCCCGATCGGCGGGTCGTATTCGCAGGAGATCGCGACGCCGGCCGTGGAGACGTCGATGATGAAGCAGGGATGGGTGCTGCCGTCGGCAACCGTCAGGAATGTGTGCGAGGCCTGCGGAACGAAGCGCGCGTCACGGCGCAGTTCCTGGATGCTGTCGTCCTTCTGCTTCTTTTCGAGCCAGGTCAGCTTTTCCGACATCCAGGCACGGCGGGCCCGTGTCATGTCGAGCTCCATCAGGAAGCCCGATTTCAGCGTCGCGCTGATGGTGCACTGGAATTCGCCGAAATCCTGGAAGTAGGAGGTTACCCGCTCGCCGATCTTGCCGACGACCGGCACGTCCACGATCATGCGAAAGGGCGAGACGCGCTTGGTGCGGCAGGCGAAGTTTCGCAGCTTGCCATCGCAATCGTACCAGCGATGCAGCGAATAGCTGCCGCTCACGTTCACTTCCACTGCACGCTGCCTGAGGAACTCTGCGACGGACATGGGTGCCAGATCGTGTTTCTGATTGTTTCCGTAATTCCACGGTAGCGATCAAATTCTAAGCAAATGATACCGGCACTCAGGAGCAGGGGTAAATTTCCGGTAAACGAGCGGGTCGGTAATGTGACGGGTTAAGCGGCAAAACGTCCCGGTTGTTGTCCGCGCGCATTCGCAACCACGTCATTGCGGCCGCGGCCGCTTCAGCCGTTCCGGTCAGCCGTTCCTGCACTTGGCGATGATGCCGTCGGCGAGGCGGATGTCATCGAGGGTCCAGTTGCCGAGCAGCGTGATGATCGCCTCGCGCCGGTACTGGTGCCGCTCGTCCCTCGAGGTTTGCCGATAGTCGATGCCGTCCTGTCGTGCCAGCGCGCGCGACACGATCGCGATCTGTCGCAGCTTCGCCTGCTCCAGGGAGCTCATGTCTCACCGCGTGGCAACGCCACCTGCTGGGTCTGTGAATCGGGCGCTTTGAAACTAGCTCGACCGGCTTACGGAGACCTGACGCGGGGTTTCTTCGCCCGACCGAACGGCGGCGTTCAGGCAGGGCCGTGCAGCGCAAGCAAAGCCAGCGCACCAATGGCCAGGGCGAGCTTGATGACCTTCCAGGTCAGGCTGTCCCACCTGATCTCAAATCCGAGCCATGGCAATGCGCGCCGCATCGCGCGTGTCGCGAGCGCTTCGACGATGACGAATGCAAGGGCAATGCCGGCCATGAGAGACCAGGACGGTTCGGCCGGAGGCCATCCATGCCGCGAGCCAGCCGGGGACGAAGTCCCGCAACGACACGAGCAGCGCGAACCATCCGAACAGGGAGACGAAGCCCTTGACGATCTCCAGCCCGATCGCTCCCGGCTCGAACCGGATCCCGATCGTTGCAAGCGCGCTTTCGATGCGCTCGCCGTCGGTCAGGAAGATGAACGCCCCGAGGTAAAACGGCACGCGCGATTGCAAAAAGAACGCGATGATGGCTGACAGGACGGCGTAGCCATAGGCGTCGCGAAGAATTTCCCAGCCGCTCATGCGCGGCGGCTCCGTTGTCTTCGCGGCTTGGCGCTGCGGCACCGATCTGGCGCGCGCCATGTGCTCCAGCATTTTGGCGCGTCGGTCCGGCGAATATAGTGCCGTGCGCTGCATCCAGGCAGGGGGCGTGGTCGCAGCCGGCGGGGCGCCGGACTGGCCGTCAGCAGTGGATTTGCGTTGCTCCATGGGGCCGAACCCGGTCCTTCAAGACGTGACGCCATCGCGACGGGCGAGGCGGTTTTCTTCGAACATTGGTCGGAGGTGAGGACCAGGGAGGTTCATGCCGGGATGGCGGATTCTGCCGTCAGATCGTCCCGCGGCTCGGTTTCCCGAGCGATCAAGGTCGGCCTTTGAACGGACTTATTTCAATAGATTGCCATGACGTGCCGTGTTGTGCCTAAGTGCGAAATGCGGATGCTGCAGGATCAAGAAGCCGTCCGAAATCCAGACTTCGGATGTCAGGACGACCGTGGTTCAAAAACTCGAATTCCTGCCTAGACTTGAGTCGCTGCGCGGCCTGGCTGCGGTCTCTGTCGTCGGCTACCACGCGTTCGGACGCTTCACCGACACCTATGTCACAGGCATGGCGCCGGTGGTGCTCTTCTTCGTGCTGAGCGGCTTCGTGCTGTCGCGCTCGCTGGCCCGGAACGACGACATCGCGGTGTTCGTGCGCCACAGGATTCTCCGGCTGTTTCCAGCCGCGATTGCGGTCGTATTGCTGCTGGCCGCGCTGCACGAGGCATTCGGGTTCCATCTGGGCTTCGAGCCCGATTTTGCGCCCTTCAACGTGATGTTGAACGCCCTGATGATCCGGCACGACATCAATGGGCCGATGTGGTCGATGACGGTGGAGTGCTTCGCAACACCGGTCATCATTCTGGCTTTCCTGGGCGGCCGGCGGTTTGGCTTGCGCGTCCTGATCGCGGCGATCGCGGTGTTGTTCGGGCTGTCGTTCATCGGTCCATATGTGCACCTGCTTGGCGGCTACACGAACCTCGCGCCTTTGTACGCTTTTGTGCTTGGCGTGGCGCTGCACTTCTCGGGACACCGCCTCGTGGAAGGTATCGGCGGTCAGCAGATGGCGGCGGCTGTCGTGGCCGGTGTCGTGTTCCTCTATTGCGGTCTGCAAAAGCAAACCGCGCCGATCATCCTGCTCGAAGCCTGTTCATCCGGATTGCTGGTTGCGCTGATCGCGTTTGGCGGCCTGGGGGAGCGTGGCCTTCGTTGGCTGGATCAGCCGGTGATCGGCTTCTACGGACGGATATCGTACAGCTTCTATCTCTTCCACATGGTCGGCTTGAGTGTCGCGGTCCGCATCAGTGCCATCGATGGCTGGCCCTTGCTGTCGATCCTATTGAGCATCGTCATCGGCGTGCTGTTGACCACGCCGATGGCGTGGATATCCTGGCGCTTCATCGAAGAGCCGTTTATCGCGATAAGCCGAAAATGGCACGGCCGGCGCCGTGAGGTTTTTACGACGACCTGAAGACGAATTTCTGGCCCGCCGGATGACGTTCCTGTTGAAGTCCCGCTGCAGTTGCGCTTGAGTAGCAGCAGGTTCGGGGGGACTGTTTTTATGTGTATTTTTGTGTCTGCGGTGCGTCGCGCCGCGGTGAGTAATGCCGCGATAGATTTTTGTTCGAGCGGGCCCGACGAGGCCTGTGTCTTGTCATGGACATGACCGTCATGTCTGGCTGCCTGTCTCCGCGAAAAGCAGGCATCCTCGATCACGCCGACCGGGTCGCCACGGACCGCGTGGCCTGGCGCGAGAAGAACAGCTTCTTTCACGAGGAGGATGAACGCTATCTCCAGTTCTTGATCCCGGCGGGAAGTCGCGTCCTCGAGATCGGATGCGGCGTCGGCGACACGCTCGCGAGCCTCGCGCCATCACATGGCGTCGGAATAGATTTCTGCCGCAAGCAAATCGGAATCGCGCGCCAGCGCCACCCCGATCTCAATTTCGTCGAAGGCGATGCTGAAGACCCTGCGACGCTGGAAGCGCTGCAAGGTCCGTTCGACTATATCCTCGTGCTCGATACGATCGGTTCGCTGGAGGATTGTCAGAAGTTCATCGCCCAGCTGCATCCGCTGTGCACGCGGGATACGCGGCTGGTGATCGGTTACTTCTCGCATCTCTGGTACCCCGTGCTGAAATTCGCCGAACTCGTCGGCCTGCGGATGCCGCAGCCGGATCAGAACGTGCTGTCGCCGTCCGACTTGCGCAGCCTGGCGAGGCTTGCGGATTTCGATCCGGTGAAGTCCGAGCAACGCGTGCTCTCGCCGGTCCGGATGTTCGGGCTCGGGCGCTTCCTCAATCGTTTCGTCAGCGTGCTGCCGGGGATCCGCCAAATGGCGCTGCGGCACTATATGGTCGCGCGCTCGAGCCGCAGGGCGAGGGAGGAGTTTTGCTCGGCCACCGTCGTGGTCCCGGCGCGCAACGAGCGCGGCAATATCGAGCCGGCCGTCCTGCGGATGCCCGACTTCTGCAGTGACATCGAGATCATCTTCATCGAAGGCCACAGCCAGGACGGCACCTTCGAGGAGATGGAGCGGGTCAAGCAGGCGTATCCTGCCAGGGACATCAAGGTGATGCGCCAGCCGGGCAAGGGCAAGGCCGACGCCGTCTTCACAGCGTTCGACGCGGCGCGCGGTGACGTGCTGATCATTCTGGATGCCGACCTGACCATGCCGCCGGAGCAGATTCCGAAATTCGTCGAGGCGCTGCTGTCGGGCAAGGGCGAGTTCGTCAACGGCTCGCGTCTGGTCTATCCGATGGACGAGGGCGCGATGCGCTTCCTCAACCTGATCGCCAACAAGATCTTTTCCTATCTGTTCTCCTGGCTGCTCAATCAGCGCTATACGGATACGCTGTGCGGCACCAAGGTTCTGCGCCGCAGCGACTATCAGCGCCTGAAAGCCGGCAAGGCCTATTTCGGCGATTTCGATCCGTTCGGCGATTTCGACCTGATCTTCGGCGCATCGAAGCTCAATCTGAAATCGGTGGACCTTCCGATCCGCTACGCCGCGCGCACCTATGGCGAGACCCAGATCTCGAGGTTTCGCCATGGCTGGATGCTGCTGAAGATGGTGGCTTTCGCCTTTCTCAAGATCAAGGCGATCTAGGCCGTGGAAGCCACGGTTCGATGACGATGATGTCAGGCGATTGCGGTTTTCCTGACACGCGCGCGAGCGGGAGGGTCAGAACATCGCTGATCCTCGTCGTGCCGTCATTGTATCTGGCGGCGACGTTGCTCTATTCGGCCTGGCAGGCGGTCTGGGGCGTCCAGGTCGATCCGGAATCGGCCTACACCATGAACGGGCTGGTGGCGGCGGCCGGATACGGCTCGCTGAAGTTCGATCATCCGGGAACGACGACGACGCTGCTCGTCGAGCTGGTCATCAGGGGCTGGGCCCTGGTCGCCCGGCCCGATGATATCGTCGCGTTCGGGCTCAAGCACTACGATGCGATCACATGCGCGGCGCGGACGTGCGAAGCGCTGGTGCTCTCGGGTGCGTTGCTGGCGGGCGGGCTCATCGTCGGCCGGACAACGCGCAGCGCCATTGCCGCGATGCTGTTTCAGGCGGGCGCGTTCGTTCATCCCGACGCGTTTCACTTTCAGACGGTGCTCGCTTCCGGAAAGCCTGATGGTCGCGATCGCCCTGTTCGGCATGGCGATCGTGCTCAAGGCTGCGCTCGACGAGCGTCCGCCGTCGACAAGCCTCGGTGTCGTGTCAGGATTGATTTTCGCGCTCGGGTTCGCGACCAAATATCTCTATCTGCCGCAGGCGCTGTTCGCCGTGTGCCTGCTCGGAAACCGGCGGGCGTTCGTCGCCGCCTTGATCACCGGGGCGATCGGCTTCGTTGGCTTCAGCCTGATCTTCAATCCGGGAACGATCACGCGCGGGTTCGGATGGCTGGTGCAGATCGCGACCCACAAGGGCCATTACGGCGAGGGCGAGACCGGATTCATCGACTTCGCGACGTTCTGGTCGAACATGCGCGAGATCATCGCGGCCGTGCCGCTCGCGGCGGGCACCTACATCGCAGCCGCCGCTGCGGCGCTCGCCTGGTGCATCAAGACGCGGGACTGGCGCGATCCGGTCAGCCTCACGCTCAGTGCCGCCGTCGTGGTCTTTGCGGCGTACCTCGTGGCGACGTCGAAGCATTTCGCGCTGCATTACATGATGGCATCGTGGGCCCTGACGGGCGGTGTCCTCGTCCTGGTCGTGGTGCAGATCAGACGTCTGGTCCCGGCGATCCCGGCGGCTGCGCTGAGCCTGCTGGCGGGCGGTCTATGTGCCGTGACGGCTACCGTGACGCTGATCGACGCCCGCGCTGTCGCGCTGCAAATCTCGCGCGCGAATGCGATCGGGGCGAGGCTCTCGCAGGCCGTGGTCGCGGCCGGTCCCGCCTGCGCCAACGTCTCCGGCATGTTCGTGGGCGCGCCGGAGAACGACATGAACCACGGCTGGGACATGACCTTGCAGCTCTGGGGCGACCAGGCGATGCGGGAGAGGTTTTCCGTTGCCTATGAGCGCGCCTTCACGGTCGCCCTGCTGGACCACAACACCTACACGCACGTCCTGAAGAACAATTTTCGCCCCACCAGCTACGCGAAGCTCAGGGCGGACTATCCCTGCATCATCGTCCGCTCACCATGGGAGCTGAACGAGGACACGTCGATCGGACTGCTGGCGCTCCATCCGGACCATTGCGTGATCGAGGGGATCCACGTCTATACCGTCGGGCTCGCCTGCGCGAAGGTGCAGGGCAGCTTCCTGCGCGAACGGTGAGGGATGGGGGCTGTGTGGCGCTCCCTAGCGGAATCGAACCGCTCTCTCCACCGTGAAAGGGTGGCGTCCTAACCGATAGACGAAGGGAGCAAACGCAAAGGCCGGGCCGCATTCGCGACAGGCCCGCTGGCCGTCCGAGTCGGGCCCGGCGGCTTGCAGCGGGCGAACGTATAGTGGCCTTTGGGCCGGTGGGCAAGCCGTTCCGGAACGCTCTTTTGGAACCGGTGGATAGCCGGCTCCGGTATCATTCGGGGGACGATTTCAACGGTTTCTTAGGGTTGCCTGGGCTAGCGCTGATACGGGAGAGATTTTTCGCCAATGCCACAGCCCAAGAAGCGCGCAGCCCGCAAGCTGCTGTCGCGGCGCGCCTGGATCACGCTCGACGGCGGATTCGCGGCGCGGCATTGCCTGGTCCAGGACATCTCGTCCTCCGGCGCCAAGATCACGATGGACGAGGATGCGAGCCAGCTGCCGGGCGTGATCCGGATGGCGTTTGCCCGCGATGCCCGGACCGGGCGGAGCTGCCAGGTGGTCTGGCGCCGCGGCAAGTCGGCCGGCATCAAGTTCCTCTGACCGCCACCGGATAGCGCCTGGCCCGGGTCCGGGCTACAAGGCGTCGATGCGCCTCACCATCCTCGTCCTGATCTCTCTCGCGACGACCTCCGCAGCCGGGGCCGAGACCTTGCGCCTGCCGCCGAGCGAGCAGCCGCAGTCGGGCAAGGCCTTGCCGCTGAAGGGCACCGCCGGGTCTGCCAGGGCCAATGGCTGCACCGCCTATGGCCGCGGCTTCACTTGGGTTGAGGCGACCGGGACCTGCGTGAAGATCGGCGGCGCGGTCAGGGTCGACGGCACGGTCGGGCGCTGAGGGGCGGATGTCGCCGGACCTGTTGCGGCTCGATCTCCTCGTCCCCGCGCTGATGTATTGCGCGCTGCTGTGGTGGGTCGGACGCGGGCTGTCCTGGACCGCAAGGCTCGCCACGGCGGTGGTCACGCTGGTGCTGATCGTTGTCGTCGTGCTGGTCGAGCGCGGCTGGCACTAGGGCGCCCCACCAAAAACGCGAAAACAACCCCATGCACAGTAGAACCGAGGTACGCGCGGTTTGCGCGCAAACAACGATTCCGCGCGCGCTCACCACAGCTTAAGCCGCGTCAGCGGTCACGACATCGGCGGGGCCACGTGCTGGGCAAATCCGGGCCGCTCGCCGAGCTCGGCGAGCCACCGCGCGAGGTGCGGCTGCACCGGGCGGGTGATCCCCTCGACGCCGAGCCAGCGCCGCGCATAGGCGCCAACAGCGATATCGGCGAGCGTGAACTGGTCGCCCTCCATGAAGGTCCGCGAGGCCAGATGGTGGTCGGCGATGGCCCAGACCTCGGCGGCCGCATCGGCATGCTGCTGAAGCCTGACCATGTCGCGCTCGGCGGGCGGCGTGCGCACGATGCCCCAGAACACCGGGCGGTCGACCGGCTGCACCATCGACAGCGTCCAGTCGAGCCAGCGGTCGACGCCGGCGCGCAGCTTTGGCGCCTCCGGATAGATCGGCGTGCCGCGCCCATGCGCCATGCAGAGATAGCGCATGATCGAATTGGATTCCCACAACGCATAATCGCCCTCGACCAGCGTCGGGACGCGCGCATTGGGGTTCATCGCGAGATAGTCGGCCTCGCGGGTCTTGCCGAACGCCATGCCGGCGTCGATGCGCTCGTAGGGCAAAGCGAGCTCGGTCAGGCACCACAGCACCTTCTGCACGTTGACCGAATTGGCGCGGCCCCAGATCGTCAGCTTTTGGTCCGGCATGAAGTCCTCCCGCAGCGTTTCTTGATATCGCGCGGGTGATAGCGGAATTCGCGGATGGGAGCGATGCGCATTGCCGTGAGCCCCTTATGCAAAAAGCTCCGCCGACGGCGGAGCTTTCATTGCAGGGTCGATCAGGCAATCAGTGGCCGAAGAACAGCCACAGCAGAATGATCACCGGAATAGGCACGCCCAGCATCCACAACAATAATCCACGTCCCATGGTTTCCTCCTCCAATCGCATTGTCGGGGAGTGAACGCGGCGGGCGAGGGCTTTGTTCCTGTGGCGGGAGCCTTACCAGTGGCCGATATTCGGCATCGACGCCCACGGCTCGGCCGGTGCCTTCGGCTCGCCCTTCTGCAGGATCTCGATCGAGTGAAGATCGGGCGAGCGCACGAAGGCCATGTTGCCGTCGCGCGGCGGCCGGTTGATGGTGACGCCGGCCTTCTGCAGCTGCGCGCAGGTGGCGTAGATGTCGTCGACCTCATAGGCGAGATGGCCGAAGAAGCGGTCCTCGCCATACTTCTCCTCGTCCCAATTCCAGGTGAGCTCGACCAGCGGCGCGCCGCGCGTCTTGGGCTGATCCTTCAGCGCGTCGAGGTCGTCGGCCGAGCACAGGAACACTAGCGTAAAACGCCCCTTGTCGTTCTCGATCCGCCGCACCTCCTTCAGCCCCAGCGCATCCTGATAAAACTTCAGCGCGACATCGAGATTGCGCACGCGCAGCATGGTGTGGAGATATCGCATGGTTGTTGCTCCCTAGGCGGATGGGGTTTTGCTTGGGCCGGGATGGCGGGGGAGGAGATAGCAGGAAAATGGGAGGAGGGGCAGGGGGCGGAGGGGAAATCCGCTCCGACGGATCAGCCGCATCGGCGCAGTGATTCAGTTGGGGTGCCGTTTGCTGCGTCTTGAAATAGAGTGCGGTAATTCAACGTCCGCGACTGGAGGGCGAGCTTATGGTGGATGAGAAGCGAAGGCTCCTCTGGCATGGCGCAGCCTTGTTTCTGATCGGATTGCTGACGGGGCTGGTCGAGCAGCATTTCACCAATGTGAGGATGGCGTTGGCCGCTCATTTGGAGGGCGTGATGAACGGCACGTTCTTGTTGGCAGTCGGCGCCATCTGGAACGAGGTCAGACTATCGGCACGAATGAAGGCATTGGCCTATTGGGCGCTGCTCATCGGGACGTACGGCAATTGGTTCGTAGCGACGTCGGCCGCCGTGCTTGGGACCGCCGCGCTCTCGCCAATCACGGCGGCGGGGCATGAAGCGGCGCCCTGGAAGGAGGCAATGATCACCGGCGGATTCGTTTTCATCGGCTTGGCCATCGTCCTGGCCGTCGTGTTGCTCATGCTCGGGTTGCGGAGCACCGCAAAGGCGGAGTGAGGCGACGAGCGGGGAGCGAGTCAATACGGAATTACGGAAATTACGGTGGCGGCGCACCATATTGCTGCTTCCGCTGAGTATTAATCGAAGCCGCAGAAGCCGGCCGTGGCGAGTGAGTTTAATGCACTGTCAGCGTAATTCCCGCAGAGTCAGCAGGGCAGCGCCAAGCATGGGTCGAAGCCGCAGCTTCAGGAAGCTGACGATGGCGCATGAACTTAGTACACCGTCACGCAATTCCGTTCGATGGCAGGGTATGATATCATCAACCCTGGGGTGCTGGCTATTCTTGGGAGAGGTTCAGTGGGAACGCTGCTAATAATTTCAGGGATTTCCCAGTCTGCTCATGCTGATGGTGATGTCGCGATCGGCAAGCCGCTGGCGATAGGCGATGGAGGCGTACTGCACGCCACGATCGGAGTGATGGATCAGGCTGCCGGGGGCCGGTCCCCGAGCCACGATGGCTTTCTCCAGTGCGGCGATGGCAAGTGAGGCATCGAGCGTGTCCTCAAAGGCCCAGCCAACAGCCTTGCGCGAGAACGCGTCAAGAATGACGGCGAGATAGGCGAAGGTCCTGGCGAGATGCACATAGGTGATGTCGGCGACCCAGATTTGATCGGGGCCCGACGGCACCAGGCCGCGCACCAGATTGGGGACAACGAGAACGGCCGTTGGCCGCGCCGCAGGTGGCTTCAGGAACGGCGCCTTGCGCTGCGCGAGAAGATTGTCTTCGCGCATAAGCCTCAGGACTTTCTTGGCATTTACGATCATGCCTTGGCGCCGCAGAGTAGCCGCCACGCGTCGGTAGCCGTAGAAGGGATGCTTAAGGCAAATGCGCTGGAGCTGGTCGCGCAGCTCGCACTCGGCGGTCTCACGACTGCGCCTGTTGAGATGCCGGTAATAGGTTGCGCGCGGCAGGCCCGCCAGATGGCAAAGGCGGTGCACGTCGGCGTGAGCATCGGTTGTCTCCGATGTCATGGCTTGGATGACTTCGATGATGCGGATACGGGCTTGCCTTGCGCTGCCGGCCGCTCCAATGCGCGCAAGGCTTGCCGAAAAAAATCGAGGTCCATCTGCTGGCGGCCCACCAGCCGTTCGAGCTCGGCAATGCGGGCATTCGCGCGCGCGAGGGCGGAGCGCTTGTCGTCGTATGTCGCCAACGGCTTGAGCTTGCGGGGGCCGGGCTTAGGTCCCGGCTTCCGGTTCAGACCATCCGGGCCATCGGCGCTCCAGGCCTTGATCCAGTCGTGGAGAATCTTGCGGGAGATCCCAAGCTCGCGGGCCACAGGGAGGACGCCTTCGCCCCGCTCAACCCGCTTGATCGCCTTCAATTTGTACGCCGTCGGAAACTGACGCTTCTTTCCTCGTCCTGCCACAGGTCATCCTCGAAATGCCTGTCACTGTAATTATCGTGTCTCACTTCAGGGGTGCAGTCCAGTGCACTCAACTCATTCATTCTACCATTCGGTATTAAATGCACTGTCTCCGCAATTCGCAGATTTCTGTTCGGGAAGGTCGCAAAGGGCAGAGCGGGATGCCCGGCCTCCACCCGGAAGCGCCGCGCTCGGGGCCGAAAGAACCTCGGGGTCATTGAGCGCGGCGCTTATCCCGCCAACGGTCGAGCAAAGGCATCCGCCAATTTCGGCGAGCGACGACGCAGAAGGAAGGACACGCCGCAAAGCGTTCCCTTTCTCCACACGACGCGGCAGATGAAGATTGCAGAATGGCCGTCGAACGACAGCGCAAATTCGTTCGCAAACACGTAGTAGGGCGTGGAGATGCATGCTCCCAGGGCGTTGATATCGCGCACCATACACGGATGTGTCCCACGAATTTCACCGAATGACAGCCGCGCCGCCCGGTTGATCGGCATGCGCTCCATTGCACGACGTTCGATCATGGCGAGATACTCCAAAATGGAAAGGTAACTTCCAATGGAAACGAACCGCAGCGATAGCGATCCGCGTTTACGAAATTAGTTTCCCGGCCCCGCCGGCAGCCTGGAAAACGGCAATACCCGCATGTTGAGTCGCGTGACCTCACACTAACAAGCAGTGTTGTTGTCCAATTAAAACTGATCTGAGTTTGTAGTTAATTCGCACGTCTGATGCCCGAGCTTACCCGCAACACAGAGAAGGACCGCTATGACCACTCAATCCGATCAGACTATAGGACTGACCGAGGCCGGCACCAGCTGACGTTGCCCGCAAAATGAACGCTGGAGTGCTGGTGCGATGTCAGATACGGCCCATCGCTACATTTGCTGCGGTTGCACAAAGGCGGTCGGTGTCGGTGCGAACCGGACATCGACGAAGATTTAGTACGCGCCCTAGCTCGTGAAGGTTCGCCGATGCACCGTTGCAAGTCGAAGAGGCTCATCTACACTATCCGGTAGTTCCCCCTGGCCCTCGCAAATGCCGGAGACATCATGACCGTCGTATCTCGTCGTGGATTATTGGCTGGTGGCGCGGCACTGGCTGCTGCAACGGATTTGCCATTTGCCGGGTCATCCCGCGCTGCTGCCCCGCTCGCCGGACAGCAGGCTCCGGGCTTCTATCGGTACCAGGTAGGCGACTTCGAGGTCAGCGTCATTTCGGATGGCGCGCTCAGGTTTCCGGTTGAAGGCTTCGTGACCAATGCCAGCACCGATCAGGTCAAGGCCGCTCTCACAGCGGCGTTTCGCAGCACGGATGGGTTGACTGTCCCGTTCACGCCGATCGTCGTCAACACGGGCTCCAAGCTGATCCTGATCGACACCGGTCTTGGCGATGCCGCGGTCGAGCGCACGAAGGGAACCGCGGGCCAGTTCGCGGCCAATTTGAAGGCTGCGGGCCTCGATCGCAGGGATATCGATGCCGTCGTCATCTCCCATTTCCACGTCGATCATGTGGATGGCCTGCTGACCGCGGACAACAAGCCGGCGTTTCCGAACGCCGAGATTTTCGTGCCGGCCGCCGAACTCAAGTTCTGGATGGACGACGGCGAGATGAGCCGTGCTCCGAAGGGGCGGATCGAAGGGCTGTTCAAGAACACCAGGCGGATCATCGCAGCGCTCGGCGGCAAGGTGACGCCATTCGAGGCCGGCAAGGAGGTCGTGCCGGGCAACGAAATCGTGCCTGGGCTCACTGCCGTTGCAACACCGGGGCACTCCATCGGCCATACCTCGTTCGTTCTCGCCTCCGGCGGCAAGAGCGTGTTCGTTCAGGGCGACGTCGCCCATATCCCGGTGCTGTTTGTCGAAAATCCAAGCTGGCATGCCGCGATCGATCAGGACCCGGCCATGGCCGAAGCCACCCGTCGCAAAATTTACGATATGCTGGTGGCGGAGAAGATGCTGGTTCAGGGGTTTCATTACCCATTCCCGGCCCTTGCTCATGTCGAGCGGACCGCGAATGGTTATCGCGAAATTCTGGTGCCGTGGAGCACCAGCATCTAGGCCGCACTGGCTCGCGGCGTCGCGGTCATGATGCGGGCAGGGCCGGTCGTGCCCGCATTGTTATTCCCGGTTATTCCCACCACGTCACCCAGCGCGGCAGCGGGCGGTCACGCACGTTCTCCGGGACGGCGACCATGCGCTACTGTCAACGCAATTGCCATGGAGATGGTCCTAGCGTTCGACGTGTAAGCCAAATATCATACAACTGCCACACAATGACGCTACGTTGAACCCCTGCATGCAAATCGTTGCTGAATGCACTGCGGACGTCACGGCACCGATGGGGCCGGGACGACCGTATCATTTCGCCGTGTTTTGCAATTGGGCAGGGCGCCATCGCGCGTCGCGAACAATCAGAAACAAATGCTGCCAGGGAGATCAACGTGGCAAGCCTACCCCTCATTGTGCTCAATCAAACCAACAACACCCTGGTCGTCACCGGCTCGCGAGGCAGTGATCTCAGCCATGTGGCGATCAATACCGACATCCCGCCGCTGGGAGGCAAGATCGTCGCCTACTTCAACACGCCCGGCAACATGCATGACAATTGGGATTGGGTTTACCTGACGGATCTCGGGACGCAGGCGAAATACCAGATCTACGTCGAATGGAATCGGATCGTGAACAACGACACCTATGCGTTCTTCGGATACTACAACCCCGACAGCTCGCAGCAGAACGGCAACCCGAGCCCGTTTCCCGCCGACTGCGCGATGACGAGCTTCATTTCGTCGCCCAACTCCGGAAGCTTTCCGGTCTATATCCTGACCAAGACGCCGACCGCTCAAGGCTGAGCCGCCTCGCGTCGTCGTCGGTCGGTTGATCCGCGGAGTTGCGGTGACAGTGCAGGGCTGTCGCCACAATTCCGCACGTCAATCCGGAAATCTCGACAGCTTCGACCCGTCCGTCACCTGGATGTGGGTGGCGTTGATCACCATGGCGATCATGACGTAGTAGCCGTTGACCGCCGTGAGATCGACGACGCCGCGCTCGCCGAAGCGATCTTTCATCCGTGCATAGGTCGCGTCAGAGACGCGCTTGTTGCGGTGGAGTTCGGTCGAGAAGTCGTAACAGATCTCCTCATCCGTGTCCCGCCGGCGAGCAGGGCGATCGCATGTGGGCTTTACGAAGATTGTGCGGGCTTGCTCCGCCTCTCCCGCTTGCGGGAGAGCATAGGCCGCCTTTGGCGGCCGTCTCTTAAGAACGTCGAAGCGAAGCTTCGACTGTGGCGCGCCCCGGGGCGATGCGAAGCATCGTCCCGCGCGCGGCGGGTGAGGGCTCTCGCAACGCAGGGACAGCCTCCGCAATCCCCGACAATCCCGACGTGGAGACACCCCCACCCCAACCCTCCCCCGCAAGCGGGAGAGGGAGCACCAGTGCCGATGCCGCTGCCTCGTGCAACTCATATGCGATTGGTCTGCCGGCGAGAGGCAGCCATGGCCGGCCTGATGAACCGGGGTCAGGCGTGTCGCGACGAATGCCTGAAAACGAGGTCTTTCGCCGTGAACTGGTTCAAACGATATGTCGTCGGCTGCCTGATCGCGGTGCTGTTCTTCGCCGCCGTCGATAGGCTGGAGCATCCGGACGAGGGCATGCGCTACGGTGCCATCCTGCTGGCCTCTGCCGGCTGGCCTGTTGTCGCAGCGGTCGTCGTGGGCAGCACCATCGGCGATGTCGTGCATGACGTCCGCCAGGGCAAAGCAGAAGGCAAGATAGGATGAGCGGCCATGCTTGACGCCTTGTTCAGCCTGGTGTTCGACATCGTCCTGAGTGTCGTCGGGACCGTCATCGCCAAATTGTGCGGCGTGGAAGACGCCGCCGAGTTCGCGCCCGTTGTCATCGGCCTCGGCCTTATCGGGATCGGCTTCGCTGCTGCTGTGTGGGCGCATTGAACGCGGACGCGGTTTGCCTCTCCGCTGTCATTGCGAGCGCAGCGAAGCAATCCAGTCTGTTTCCACGGAGACAGTCTGGATTGCTTCGTCGCAAGGGCTCCTCGCAATGACAATCCGTTTCGGCGGAAGTGCTCGACCCCGTGGTGGGAAGGCCGAGCGTGCCGCCGCGCTAACAAACGCGAAAAGCCACCCATGGCATCGCCATCGGCGGCTTTCGTATGTTTCGCGAAACTCTAGTGACCGGTGCCGGGCTTCGTCGTCTTCGGCGGCTTGCCGTCTTCGACGCGGCCTTCGTTGCGGAGGTCACGACCTTCCTGGGCCTTCCCGCGCCGCCTGCAGCTACGCTGCGATCCGTTGCGCCACTGGCGCCGGCGTTGTCAGCAGCTTCAGCACTTCGGCATGCTCGAGATCGGGAACCGCGATCGCCGTGTGGCTGTAGATCGCGTGCGTCCGTGATTTCGATATCTTGTCGAGGATCTCTTTGCCCTTGATGACGTGCAGGCCCATGCCGTCTCCGGACGGGAAGATCGCCAGCACCACGTCGTAGGCGCCGATGACGGCCCTGAGTGCCTCGGCCTTGTCTTCGGCGACATCGATAAACACGCGAACATCGGCTGCGAGTTCACGCAGCTCGTCAAAATCCAGCACTGTGGGGGTACTCCAACGCAACGATACTGAATGGAGAGTGGATGCGTTGGGTTACCAGAGTCTGAACAATGTCTGTCGAGTCACAAGTTTCACGACGAGGTGACGAAGCGACCGCTAAGTCACTTGGCGTAGCCTTATTTCGCATAGCCTTATTTCGCATAGCCTTGGGAGCGGAGCCACGCGATCTTGCGATCCCCGTTCATCCAGTCGTCGGCATCCGCCTTGCTGGTGAAGCCTGAGATTTCGCGCTGTTCGTGGTCGGGATAATCCGCCAGTATTTTCCACTCGCCGTCTGCAATCCGGACGGCTCTGAAGGTCACTTTTGTTTTTGCCATGCAGCATTATGCAGGAATTGCTCCGAAAAGAGAACCATTGATTGTGGGCATCGCGCTAATCCACCTCGCGCCAGCGCGGCGTCAGCAGCTGCACCTGATCGTCGCGATCAGGGAGCTTGCTACGGGCGCGAGCGTGCAGCAGGTGTCGGCCGATCTCGGCTATGAATCAGTCACGGCGTTCATCACGATGTTCAGGAAGGCACTTGGAAAGTCGCCGGCCAAATATCTGAGCAGTGTGTCTCGGGAGACCTAGTCGTGGGCCGGCGAGGATGCACCCGCAAGCTTGGCGAACTCTCTAGGGATGCTGCGGAATTCGATTTATCGTCGCTGCAGCCGCCAGTATCTGCCGGAAACATTGCGGAACCGAGTTCGAACTGCTGCTTGCGTTTTCGGCCTCAATGGGTTCTAAGCCCGGCTGCTTCGTGGCCGACAGGCATGAACAGACGCGCGGCCCGCGTGGTTTTACCGCTTCCCGGACAAAGCACCATCGCCGTTCGCGCGCACCCAATTCAGAGGAAGTCCAGACATGGCAAAGATGACCAAGACCCAATTGATCGATGCAATTGCGGAAGGCACGCAGCTTGCGAAGAACGACGTGAAGTCGGTCATCGAATACATGGCGACCGTCGGCTACAAGGAGCTCAACGAGTCCGGTGAGTTCGTCATTCCCGGTTTCGTGAAGATGTCGGTGGTCAACAAGCCTGCGACCGAAGCCCGCATGGGCGTCAATCCCTTCACCAAGGAGCCGATGCAGTTTGCCGCGAAGCCGGCGAGCAAGTCGGTCAAAGCCTCGCCGCTGAAGGTGGCCAAGGACTCGGTCTGATCCCGGTCGACAAAAAGGGGAAAACCCCGCCTGGGGGAAGCGGGGTTTTCTGATGGGGGTGAAGCCTGGGGGAAGCTTCATTTATTAGACGCGCCAGCGCTGAAAAAGTTCATCGCGCAGAGACAAGATCGTGCGCGGCGATCCCCGCAAAATCATCGCCCGATCTCCAAAAAGAAAAACCCCGCGCTTGCGCACGGGGCTCTCTTGCTGACGGCGTTGGGATTTCAGCGCCTGGCCGTCAGCCATCTCAAACTCAAGATCGCCCTAACTTAAGGTTGAAAATCCAAAAAGCAACAGCGCCGCGGTGACGGAATATGATCGTCAGGCGGCGCTGCCATGTGACCGGGCGCTGAAATCCCCAGCCTCCATGGGTCGTCGACGCCCCGATAAGGTTCAACGCGACATCACAGGAAATTTCGCGCAGGGACTGGACTTTTTGTTCTCATTTTGTTCTAGTGAGTCACCCGCTTTGGAGGTGTCTCATGACCGTCGAGAAACAACGTGAAGTGATCCGGCTCTGGAACCAGCTCAGGAAGGTCGAGGGCCCGGCCGCAGAAGAACTCCGCATCCAGATCCTGGAATGCTTTTCGGAGAAGGGAAGCGCGGAGAAGGGCCATGCGAGGCGCGCGGCTTGAGCGTCTTGTCGCGCGATCATCGTCGTCTCTGACGGTGCTTCGTTTCATCGATCGTTAGGAATCGTTTCGCACAGGTTTTCTCGACTCCGATTCGTTCTTTGGGAACGAAATGGAGTCGAAGCCCGAACAAAGCCGGTCGCTGGACGGCGACCAGCTGCAGTTCGATGTCTCGACGCTTCCCACGCGCCGCGCTATCGTAGCAGGCCACGGCGGTCGCATCGATGAAGAACGGGCTCTACTCCATCCATATCCACATGCTCGACGGCGTGAAGGGCCGCGACAGCGGCGTGTTGATCTTGCGCGATGGGGTGCTGCTCGGCGGCGGACCTTACTTCTGGTCCCGCGGCTCCTACACAGTCGGCAACGGCACCTGGAAGGGCGAACTCGCCACCAACCAGCATTCGCCGTTCGCCGATCCGCTTGTCAGGCCGCTTTTCGCCGGCGCTGAGGCGACCAGCGGTTTTTCGGGAACGTTCAGCGAGGAGGGGGCCGAGGTGTTCGGCACCGTGCTGGTTGCCGGCCATCGCAGCCTCGGCTTTCGCGCGTCGCTGAAGTGGCTGGCGGAGGCCTAAGGCGGCTGCAAATTCCGAACGGAAGCTTGCAGCGATCGCGATAACCCTATTCGGTTAGGTTAAAAGCCCAATCGCGTTGCGCTTGCCGTGCGTTGGGATAGGTGTCGGGCAAAGACAACAAGAAAACCGATTTTTGCCAAAGACCCCGTTTTTAGAACCGTCATTTTATCAGGGCGACCGCCAGACCTATCGCCGCGTCGCCATCGTGGGCACGCTGTTCTGTCTCGCTTTCGTGGTGATCAGTTTTTCGCTGCGGCCGCAGGACGAAGACACCCGCGTCGCGATCAAGGCCGACCGGCTGGTGCGAACTGCAGGCCAGCCGCCGCAGGCACATTAGACTCCGCAGGCGAACTAGCGCTTGCCGCCATAGACCTCATCGTCGGCGGAGTCCTGCCGGCATGCGGCGCCGCTTGTCGCAAGCGCCACGAAGCCGGCATAGCCGGACAGGTTGAGCAACACTTCGAGCCAGGCAGGCATGACGAGCCTCGTCTTGCGGGAACACCACCTCAACGTGTGTGGGGCGCTCTTGTTCCCGGCTTGCCAGAAGTCTTGCTGCAACGAGACTTGAAGAAGAAACGCCGCTCAGAGTGGCGAGGTCGCATCGAGCCGCCGGCCCCGTTGGTAGCGCTTGAGTTCTGCTGCCATTTTTGCCTTCCGAAACTGAAAACCCCGCCAGCACCGCGGAGATGCTGACGGGGTCTTCGTGCTGTTACCTCGGCCCGGATGGCGGAGGCTCCCGCACTTGCATGTCCAATCCGCTCCTCGCGATATCGTTCCGTTTGCGACAAGATTTTTTTTCGCGTTGCGCGGTTCCATGAACGGCGAACCATCGCGCGCCGGGGACGTTGTCTCTGCGAGATGCGAAGGAGGAGATCATGAAGAAGACACTCGCAGTCCTTGCTATCGTCGCAGCCGTCGGCGCGACCGCGGTCGCAGCACCTGCGCAGGCGCGCGGCATCGGCCCGGGTCTGGCGTTCGGTCTGGCCGCCGGTGCGATTACCGCAGGCGCCATCGCAGCGTCCCATCCGTATGGCTATTACGGTCCGGGCTACGGCTATTATGGCGGCCCGGCCTATTACAGCCCCGGTCCGTACGCCTATTACGGTGACGGGCCGTACTACCGCCATCGCCACTACTATCGTCACTGGTAACGGCTGACGAATCGAAAAGCCCGGGGCGATGCTCCGGGCTTTTTTCGTGGGCGCAGGGCTTGCGCGATATCTTACGGCCAGAGCGAGGGCCGCTCCACCTTGCGGGCGTTCTCGAGCGTCGAGACGAAATACTCGTCGCGCTCGCGCTTGAATTTTTCCTGCGTGGCACGGAATGCGGCGACACGGGCGGCGATCTCTTCGCGTTCGCGGATCTTGCGTTGTTCGTCTTCGGTCATGTCAAATCTCCCCACTCACTTGAGTATGTGTCCACTTCTGAACTCAAGCACTGCCGCCGCAATCACGTTGAGTCGCGTCAACACATGCATTGGCGCTTCTGATTGGGGCGTCAATGGGGAGGAGGCATTGCAGGATTGTGATATGCGAAGGTCGGAAAAAATTGCCGCCCATCGCCGCGCCCGACTTGCGCGGTTCTTGCGCGGCGGTGGATAACAGCGTCAACAATCTTGTCGCTTGCAGATGTTGCAGCTGGCGCGACGGCAGATCAGGAGGCGACGAGTGATTGCATCGGACCTTCAGAGCGGTGTTGAACGGCTCGGCGACATGATCGCAAGCGCTGAGATCCTCGTGCCGTTCACCGGCGCCGGCATCTCGACCGAATGCGGCATCCCCGACTTCCGCTCACCGGGTGGACTTTGGACCCGCAACCGTCCGATCCAGTTCGACGAGTTCGTCGCCAGCCAGGAAGCGCGCGATGAATCCTGGCGCCGGCGCTTTGCGATGGAGGAGGTGTTCGCCGCAGCGAAACCCGGACGCGGCCATCGCGCGCTCGCCTCGCTGCATCGCGCCGGCAAGATTCCCGCAGTCATCACCCAGAACATCGACAATCTGCACCAGGCCTCGGGCTTCGCCGCCGATCGCGTGATTGAACTTCACGGAAATACTACTTACGCGCGCTGCATCGGATGTGGGCAGGCCTACCAGCTCGACTGGGTGAAGCGGCGCTTCGATCGGGACGGCGCCGCTCCAAACTGCACCGCATGCGACGAGCCGGTCAAAACCGCAACGATCTCGTTCGGTCAGGCGATGCCCGAGGATGAAATGCAACGCGCAACCGAGCTGTCGCAGGCCTGCGATCTCTTCATCGCGATCGGTTCCTCGCTGGTGGTGTGGCCGGCGGCGGGCTTTCCGATGATGGCGAAGAACGCCGGTGCACGTTTGGTGATCATCAATCGCGAGCCGACCGAGCAGGACGACATCGCCGACCTCGTCATCCGTCACGACATCGGCGAAGCACTCGGGCCCTTTGTCGGGAATTGAGGCATCAATTTGATTCGCGCCTGTGCAAGCTGTTCATAGGTTCCGGCGAATCGCTTTTTTTATCTATGCGTCGCAACCGGGAGTGTTATCTTTTGATTCGAAAGATTCGCGTCGATTGAGAAGATTCTCTGAAGGTTCTCTAAAGACGCGTGATTCGACGCCGCCATTGAGGCGGGTTGCATGGCATGTGTGGGGTCCGGGGTTATGGGGTCGTCGGACGGATTTGAGTCCAAGAAGCTGGGAGTTCCCGCGCCGGGCGAGCACGGCGCCGGTCGCGACAGCGCGCTCAGTCCCTTCACCGGGTTAGGTGAGGGCAGCGCCAATCTCGTCGAGGTTCATGGCGTCATCAAATGGTTCGACGCCTCAAAGGGCTACGGCTTCATCGTTCCCGACAATGGATGGCCCGACGTGCTCCTGCACGTTACCGTGCTTAGGCGCGACGGCTTCCAGACCGCGTACGAGGGCGCCCGGATCGTCGTCGAGTGCATCCAGCGCGCCAAGGGCTATCAGGCCTTCCGCGTCGTCTCGATGGACGAGTCGACCGCGATCCATCCCGCGCAGATGCTGCCGCCGCGTACCCACGTCACGGTGACCGCGACCAGCGGGCTCGAGCGGGCCCAGGTCAAATGGTTCAACCGGCTGCGCGGCTTCGGCTTCCTGACCTGCGGCGAGGGCACCCCCGACATCTTCGTGCACATGGAGACGCTGCGCCGCTTCGGCATGACCGAGCTGCGGCCGGGCCAGTATGTGCTGGTCCGCTTTGGGCCCGGCTCCAAAGGCATGATGGCCGCCGAGATCCATCCCGAGACCGGATCGCCGGGCCTCCAGTCGCACTAGCGGCTTCCCATTTTCGTATTCGTGAGCAGAAGCGCGCGGCCGCGGGGTCGCGCGCTTCTGGCTTTTGTCATGATCGCCGCGTATGGATTGTCGCAGTCCCACGCCTCAGCGCCCGTCCCGAGTGCCATCCCATGAAGCTTGATCGAAACATTGTCTGGTCCCTTGCCAGGGGCTGGCTTGCCGCCATCCTTGTCGTCGTCGGCTTTGCCGTCGCGAGCGGGTCCGTTCGCGCCGCCAGCTTCCAGCCGCTCGAGATCGTCACCAAGAACGGCGTGCAGGTGTTCTCGGTGGAGATCGCGACCACGGACGAGGAGAAGCAGACCGGGCTGATGTACCGCAAGGAATTGGCCGACGGCAAAGGCATGTTATTCGACTTCAATCCCGAGCAGGAAGTCTCGATGTGGATGAAGAACACCTATGTCTCGCTCGACATGATCTTCATTCGCGCCGACGGGCGCATCCTGCGCATCGCCGAGAATACCGAGCCGCTCTCGACCAAAATCATTTCGTCGGGAGGTCCCGCCCGGGCCGTCCTCGAGGTGGTGGCGGGAACCGCGCAGAAATACGGCATCCGTCCCGGCGACCGCGTCGGCCACCCGCTGTTCGGCAGCAAATAGGTCCACAAATTGAGCTACCGGGCGCAGTTTCGGCGGTTTGGGACGCTTGCTGGCGCTTGACGAAGCGTGTATCGACGGGGCTCGCCGGACATTCGGGGTATAGCGCAGCCTGGTAGCGCGGCAGTTTTGGGTACTGCAGGTCGTTGGTTCGAATCCAGCTGCCCCGACCAGTATTTTCAATGACTTAAGCTGATATTGTGACCGCAATCTTCCCAGAAATCTGACTTGGGAATGTCATGGGAAGTTCAGGGCAACACAGACGCAGTTCATTGAGCCGGTGCCGCTTATGCCTGCGCAGCAGCCAAAAATACCCGGCCCTTGTCTGTCAGCATCGGGTGGTGGACTTCGTGTGGCTGATGCCAAATCAAACCGAGTGCCTTTAAGTTTTCGAATGACAACATTACCTCGACGCTCGGCACCCCAAGCGCCGTGCTGACATAATCTCGTGAGCTCGGTTTTAACTGTCCATCAGCCCCATCTTGCAGCTTTTCCAGCACCAGCGCATCTAGCGGGTCAAGTTTCTTCGCAATCTCGATAAAGGAAGCCCTTATCCACTTTGATCGAACCGGGTCGAAGGCATTCGCGAGAAGTCGTCGCCAGATGTCCTTCAGCTCTGTCCTGTTGGGGCTTTGTCGTGCAGCGGCGATCGTCTGCTTGGACAAAAATCCACGAGTTTTCTTGCCGTGACAAGAAATGCAAAGCAAAACGATGCCCGCGGGGTCATGTTGGGTAGCGTCCGCAAATTCAGGATCGAAGTGCTCATAGTCGTAGATGGCTTTACCGCACACCACGCAGCCGAAGCCGTCGCGCTGACGCACCGTTCTCTTCACATCAGCGGGGATATTGCGGCTTAATCCGTGTCGATTGTCCATAGATGACACTGTTCCAAAATGCTTACGATATCAATCGGTTTTCGCTAACCCCGAAGACACTTGGGCTTGCGCCCGCCTTAGAGCAAGCGTTGTTGATGGCTACCGACCAAGCTGCCGGCGGAGTGTCCATAGCGTTGTCTGTGCAATCTCCGCCGGCGCTTCATTTGGCAATTTTTCACAGCGACATCCGCACGGTGCGGATCAAATCGCCATTATGGTGACAACGCACTCAATCAATCTGCTAGCTGTTTTTCGACCGAGCCTGATTCGATTCGAAGAGCGCATGAGCGTGCAAGGTCGGTCAATCGGAAGTCCTCCTCAAGCCGCGCGGCGTTGCTCAGCCGGCAGAGCATTTCCGCGACAACTCGTCCACGACACAACCTCCGCGTCAGCCTCGCGTGGTTTACCTCGGCGCGGGCAATGGGGACTGTTCGGACATGTTCAAAACTCTCTGGGTCGCGGCGCTTCTCGTTCTGGCTGCGACGACCGCATCTGCGGCTGATTATATGCTGCAGGCGCCTCCGCTGGCGCCGCTCACCTTCAACTGGACCGGCTGCTACATCGGAGGTCATCTCGGCGGCGGTGCAAGCGAAGATCGCACGACGGTTGATTTCGGCGCGGCCGGCTTTATCGGCGGCGGACAGGCTGGCTGCGACCACCAATTCGCATCGAACTGGGTGGTCGGCGCCGAAGGCCGGGCGGCATGGTCGAGCCTTTCGAGCCAACACGGCAGCAATGTCAGATTTCCTGCGCTCGGCAACCTCGTGGTGCCGTCGCAGTTCGGCCTCAAGAACGATTTTCTCGCCTCGGTCACCGCACGGTTCGGCTACGCCTATGGCTCAGGCTGGCTGTTCTACGGGCGAGGCGGCGTCGCCTGGACGCACGAGAAGATCGATGATGCCTATGTCAGTCCGGCCACCGGTTTTGCGGTCGATCCAAGCGCGTCCGTCATGCGGACCGGCTGGACATTGGGTGCGGGCGTGGAATGGGCGTTTGCGTCAAGCTGGTCGGCCAATGTCGAATACAATTACCACGACTTCGGCACGAAGGGCCCGATACAGCTGATCAGCCCGGTCGAAGGCATCACCGTGGCCCATCTCAAAGACACGATCCATGCCGCGACGATCGGCGTGAACTACCACTACTGAGATCGGAAGCGGCCGGCATGTCAAAGCCGGCCAGCTCGGGCGTCAGGACAGCAGCCAGTCGGCGAGCCGCCAGGCCAGCCAGCCCAGCGCGCAGATCCAGCCCACCATCGCGATCGCCGCGATCCCAAGCCCGCACAGCGGAAACAGCGACGTCCGGGGCTCTTCCGCCTCGGACAGTTTTTCGGTCGTATCAACTTGGCTCACAGAATCCCCTTGGCCGACGGCCTGCTGTTCGTTGGTCTCTTCGCGCTCGCGATAATTCACCGGGCGCCCTCCATCTCACGGGGACGTGAGACCATCCCGCGCTCATGCCGACGCGCGCTTGTGTCCGCTTCGGACGGTCGGGAAAACCTGCAACTCGTTGCAACACAATTGGTTGCTGCCGCCCGGCCGGAATCCATGTCGATGGGCGCGTACCCATTCGATGCGCACGGGGCACGCACACCCTTTGCGAGTGTGCCTCCCGGGTAACACCTCGAATCTGGAAAGAGTGGTAACTGTTGCGCAGCCAGTCCTTGGGGGAATTCACTCAATGAAGAAATTGCCACTCGCGATCGCCATTCTGGCGATGAGTGCCAGCAGCGCGTTTTCCGCCGATCTCGCCGCGCGTCCTTACACCAAGGCGCCGCCGATGATCGCGGCGATGTACG
The DNA here is from genome assembly GCF_036924495.1 of Bradyrhizobium sp. AZCC 2230. Lineage (NCBI taxonomy): Bacteria > Pseudomonadati > Pseudomonadota > Alphaproteobacteria > Hyphomicrobiales > Nitrobacteraceae > Bradyrhizobium > Bradyrhizobium sp. AZCC 2230. Next base: position 1,141,447 of record NZ_JAZHRS010000001.1, read on the forward strand.
ACTGGAGCGGCTTCTACATCGGCATCAACGGCGGCGGCGGCTCCGCTCACACCTGCTGGGACCTCGTGTTCCCCGGCGGCTCCATCCCCCAGGGGTGTCACAATTCCACCGGCGGCACCGCCGGCGGCCAGGTCGGCTTTCGCTGGCAATCAGCCAATTGGGTCTTCGGTCTCGAAGGGCAGGGCAACTGGGCCGACTTCTCCGGCAGGAACATCACGCCGGTCGGTGGTAATCCCTTCGGTGGCGGAAGCATCCGGACCCGGATCGATGCGTTCGGGCTGATCACTGGCCAGGTTGGCTATGCCTGGAACAACGTCCTTGCCTACGTTAAGGGCGGCGCTGCGGTTGTGAGCGACAAATACGATGTGTTCTTCGCGGGTGCCGTGGCCGATACCGGCAAGGAGACGCGCTGGGGTGGCACAGTCGGTGCTGGCCTCGAGTTTGGCTTTGCGCCGAACTGGTCGGTGGGCGTCGAATACGACCACGTCTTCCTGGATAGCAAGGACACCACGCTGGCGGCAGTCCCGGCTGGCGCTGCGAGCACCATTCATGTTCGCCAGGACGTCGACATGGGCCTGGTGCGCCTGAACTATCGCTTCGGCGGCCCGCTGATCGCCAAGTACTAAGTGCGCGGGGCGGCGGTTTGAACGGCGGCCGCCCCGACCATCAGTTCCTGTTTCCTCGCACTGAAATTTCGTCGCGGTCCTGACGCCTGAATTTGGCGCCCGCCGCGTTGAAGGGGAGAGCAGGCGCTCAAGCGGCGCCGCACTCAGCTTCCTTCAGGCGAGGTTCTCATGTCGATCAGTGCGATTGCTTCATCTTCCGCGGCGGTGACGGCAACGCCGTCAACATCAGCGAATTCGTCGTCGGCGGCTTCGTCGACGTCGGCAACATCATCGACGTCTGCGACGTCGTCGACAGCAGCGGCCTCGTCGACGTCAGCGACATCGTCCGCGCAATCGGCGGGCGGAAGCTCCGGATCGGGCGGCAGCGGCGGCTCCTCCAAGACGGTCGTCAGCGAGGTCTCGACCACCGTGAACGGGATGACGACGACGACGATCACCTATTCCGACGGCACGACCGAGGTGGAAACAACCCCAGCCAGCTCGCAGGCCAGCCAGGGCAACCAGCCGGGACAGACCTACAATTCGCAGGGCGCGCTGAGCTCCAGCGCCAACAGCGCCTCGGCTGCGAGCAGCGGGGTCTGAGCCGCGATCGACCGCGGGGGGCAAAGGCACGGTCAAACACGACGCCGAACGCTTGGCGTTCGTTGTTCGCAGGCCGCCATCTCTGCGCGATTTTTTCTGGAGTTAAAACAGGTTAGCGAACGCAGAATTACCAAAGCTTCATCGAACCTTTGGCCCGCGCTACCGACATAACAGTGTTGGGGATTTCAGCGCCCAATGTCTAAACGGACGCCGCCAAGCGATGATATTCCGCTTGCGCGGCGTTGCGCTTTTGAGGGTTCAGCCGGAGGCGTACCAGCCGGCCGGAAACGGGATCAGCGGCCAGACCGGATAATTGTCGTTCGCAGCCCTCGTCGATCTGTCGTGGGGCGGCGTGGCAACGGGTGTCGCTGGCGATGAAACCATCGCCAGATGCAAATGCGCAAATTGCAAATTCATGATCATCGACCTGCAGTCAGTCGTTTGAAAAATTCAGTCCGAGCTTGAAATCATCCAGGCGAGCGCTTCGGAAACGGCGCACTCATTCTCAAATCGCGCATGCATCTTAAAAAAGATAGGCAGGCGTTTCAACCGGCAAGGTGGTGGTACCTCGGCAAGTAAGGTTGATCGGTTAGGTTAAGCACGAGCCGTCGTTGCGGCGGTTTTGACGACTGGTATCAAACCGGTCCCGGCACGCGACGCCGCCGCCATCAGCGGCTCACACGAGATCACATTCGTCGCGGCGTTTCGTTTCGCGCGAGTTGTCCGCCATGACTTTCGATCTCACCTCCAAAACACTTCGCCAACGGTCGAACTGGACCGAGATCTGGCACCTCTGGACCGTGATCGTGCCGCGCCGCTCAATCAACGGGCAGCTCGTCTACGGCAAGGTCTGGCGCCGTCACGACGGGCGTGACTGGATCTACAAGAAGTTCACCGAATACGACGGCGAGGCGGTGGCCTGAGGCTTCCGCCGCCGCGCGTCTCAGGCGGCCTTTTTCAAGCAGCCTTGGCTGCCGGGGCTGCCGCGGGCTTCGCCGGCGGCGGCTTCAGCGGCTTGTCCTGCCGCTTCGACCACGAGATGTAATAGGCGACCGTCGTCATGATCGCGATGCCCGCGATGGAGACGAACAGCTGCGCGAACAGCGAGCCCGAGCTCATCGACAGCTCGAAATGGCCGACGAAGGACAGGAACACGCCGACGCAGAACACGGCAAGCGATTGCTGACCGCAGACGATTATCGGATCGAAGATCTTCCACTCCAGGCCCGGCCACTCCTTGGGCACGAAGCGGATCACCAGGATCACGATCACGACGAAGTGGAGGAAGCGGTAGGGCGCGAGATTGGTCTTGTCGTTCGGATTGAACGTCGAGAACAGCCATTCCGGGAACATGCCGCCGAGGGTCGGGAAGCGGCCGGCCATGGTCATGACCAGCGCGAACGCCAGATAAGCGAAGCAGAACCATATCGTGATCGGCGAGTTGATCAGCTTGCCCGAGCGGCGCGCGCCGCCCATCGCGCACCAGGCGCCGAACACGAACAGCACCTGCCAGCAATACGGGTTGAAATACCACTGGCCGGCCGGATAGGCGTTCAGGTTCAGGCTGAAATGACGCGCGGTCAGCCACAGGATGATGGAGAGCACCATCGTCAGGTCGGGCTTGCGCAGCATGAACCACAGCACCGGCGGAAACAGGCCCATCAGCACGATGTAGAGCGGCAGCACGTCGAGATTGAGCGGCTTGAAGCGCAGGAACAGGCCCTGGCGCAGCGTCTCGGTGGCGTTGTCGACGAGGCCGGCGACGTTGAACTCGTTGATCATCTCGGAATCGCCGAAGCGCAGCGCCAGATAGCTGATCGAGGCGATGTAGATCACGAACAGGATGATGTGGGCGACATAGAGCTGCCAGACCCGCTTGGTGAGGCGGGTGGCGCCGACGATGAAGCCGCGCTCCAGCATCATGCGGGCATAGACGAACGAGGCCGTATAGCCGGAGATGAAGACGAACAGGTCGGCGGCGTCGGAAAAGCCGTAATTGCGGGTCGTGATCCAGTTCACGACGTTGTCGGGGATGTGGTCGAGGAAGATCGCCCAGTTGGCGATGCCGCGAAACAGGTCGAGCCTGAGGTCGCGGCCCTTCTCGGGGAGCGTGGCGTTGATATTCAGGAAGGCCATGCGACGGGAGCTCTCGAAGGGGACGGATACGCTGATGTCGGCGAGGCAGATGTTGGCAAGATTTGGCCGCCGGGCGGGATTCCCGGGCGGACGGCGGGTACGCAATTGTCACAGTGCACCATAATGACTATACCCGTCGGTGAGGGACCGGGGGCCCGGAATCACCGATCAGTTCCCGAAAGGTGTCTCTATACTATGCCCGCGGTTTCCACCAATCGCTACCGTGACGCATTAAAATCGAACGAAAAGACCAAGAGGCCGGACCGCCAATGACCGCACGCATTTTCAAGCCCGCCAAGAACGCGATGCAATCCGGCCGGTCCAAGACCAAGGAATGGCAGCTCGATTACGAGCCGGAGCAGCCGCGTGCGGTCGAGCCGCTGATGGGCTGGACCTCGTCCGGCGACATGAAGCAGCAGATCACGCTGCGCTTCCACACCAAGGACGAGGCGATCGCCTATTGCGAGCGCAAGGGCATCGCCTACCAGGTGATCGAGCCCAAGGAATCGCTGCACCGCCAGGTCGCCTACGCCGACAATTTCTCCTTCCGTCGCGGCGAGCCCTGGACGCACTGAGGCTTAACGTCGTCCGTCCCCGCTGGTAGCCCCTTGGCACCCATTCCGCCGCATGCTTCGCTGGTCCGCGTGAGGGGACCATGACGAGGTGGGGGATGGCCGGGCGTGACCAGCTCGACGGCGTCGATCTGAAGATCTTATCCGAGCTGCAGCAGGACGGGCGGGTTCGCAATAACGAGCTGGCGCTGCGCGTCGGCGTGTCTGCGCCGAACTGCCTGCGGCGGCTCAAATCGCTGTTCAGCCGCGGCGTGATCCGCGCGGTGCGTGCCGTCATCGACGAGCGATTGCTCGGCTATGAGGTGGTCTCGTTCGTCTCGATCCAGCTCGGCAGCCAGGCCCAGCCGGTGCTGGAGGCGTTCGAGGGATCGATCGCTGCGATCCCGCGCATCCAGCAGTGCTGGCGCATTTCGGGCGACACGGACTATCTCCTCAAATGCGTCGCGCCGAGCGTCGAGAGCATGCGCCGGCAACTGCTGCATTTTGCCGCCATGCCGAACGTGAAGAACGTACGCAGCTTTCCGGTGCTGGGCGTCGCGAAGGACGTGCCGCTGCCGCTGCCGGTGCAGGAGATCGCGGCTGCGGTGCCGGCAGGATAGGACGGCGACTATGCCCTTCAGCGATACCTGCCGCGAAACTCGCGCGGCGAGGCGCCGGTCCAGCTGCGAAAAGCCCGTGAAAAACTCTTTTCGTTGCGGAAGCCGGCGATCTCCGCGATCCGCTTGATCGGGGTGCGGCCGCGCATCAGCTCCTGCTTGGCAAGCTCGAGTTTTGTTTCTTCCTTGAGATCGCGCAGTGAGGTGGCTTCCTCCCGCAGGCGGCGGTGCATGGTGCGGGTGGAGAGCGCGAGCTCGCTTGCGACGTCCTCCGCCCCCAGAATGCGTCCGCGAGCCTCGCGCAGCAGGCGCCGGACACGCTCGACCAGCAAGCGATCACGGCGATAGGGCAGCACGGTCAGCCGCAGCGCACCCTTGAGCATGCTGTCGAGGTCGGCGGCGCTGCGGGTCAGCGGCAGCGAGAGATAATGCTTGTCGAAGACGATGCGGGCACCGTCTGCGTCGAAGCGGAATTGCTTGCAGAAGATGGTCGGATAGACCGAGACGTGTCCGGGCTCGGAATAGGGAAACTCCGCCGCACGTAGCGCGATCGCGGAATCCACCGCCCAGCAGGAGAAGCCGAGCACATAGCGGAGCAGGGTGACGAGGCAGAATTCGCGCAAGGGTCCGAGATCGCGCTGCTCGCGAAGGGAAATGGTCGCAGTCTCGCCGCTGACCGCGAGCTCGAACAGCACGTCTTCGGTGAGCAGGCGGTGATGCCGGCACCAGCGTTTTAGCGCGACCTCGAGATTGGGCGCGGTGATCGAGGCACGGCACAGCATGCCGTAAGTGCCGAAAGGAAGTCTTCGCGAGAACCAGCCGAGCGCCTCGTCGTCGAGCTCGCGCATGGCGTGGCCCGCCAGCGCCTCGAATTGCGCCGCGGTGACCCGCCCGTCGGTCGATCCGACGAGGTCGGACAGGACCTGCCCCTTGCTCAGGGCCTCGGTCGGATCCCGCCCATAGCGGGCATAGGCCGCGACCACGCCGCGGACGAAGGCGGCGGGGGTCATGGCGCGGCGGGGCGTCGCAGTCGCGGCCTGGAAGGGCATCGGGAGTCCTTTGGAAAATCCTCGCCAAACTTGGCGGAAAATGCAACCTTTTCGACCGCCACGGCGCCCGGGCGAGGGTAGGTTCGGGCCGATAAGAATTTTGGAGGAATCGCCTTGAACATCCCGAGCATCGACTTCGATCTGGGCGAAGACATCGGCATGCTGCGCGACACCGTGCGCGCCTTTGTGGAAGCAGAGGTCGCCCCGCGCGCCGCCGAGGTCGAAAAAGCAAATCTGTTCCCGGCCGATCTCTGGAAGCGTTTTGGCGACCTCGGCCTGCTCGGCATGACGGCGCCGGAGCAATATGGCGGCTCCAACATGGGCTATCTGGCCCATATCGTCGCCATGGAAGAGATTTCGCGCGGCTCGGCCGCAGTGGGGCTGTCCTACGGCGCGCACTCCAACCTCTGCGTCAACCAGATCCGCCGCAACGGCAACGACGCGCAGCGGCAGCGCTATCTGCCGAAGTTGATCTCGGGCGAGCATGTCGGCGCGCTCGCGATGTCCGAGTCCGGTGCCGGATCGGACGTGGTCTCGATGAAGCTGCGAGCCGACAAGCGCGGCGACCGCTACGTCCTCAACGGCTCTAAGATGTGGATCACCAGCGGCGGCGATGCCGACGTACTCGTCGTCTACGCCAAGACCGATCCCGACGCCGGCCCGCGCGGCATGACCGCCTTCCTGATCGAGAAAGGCTTCAAGGGTTTCACCCACGGTCAGCATCTCGACAAGCTCGGCATGCGCGGCTCCAACACCTATCCGCTGTTCTTCGACGACTGCGAGGTGCCTGAGGAGAACGTGCTCGCCGGCGTGGGCGAGGGCGTCAAGGTGCTGATGTCAGGCCTCGACTATGAGCGTGCGGTGCTCTCCGGCGGCCCGCTCGGGATCATGGCGGCCTGCATGGACGCGGTGGTGCCCTACATGCACGAGCGAAAACAGTTCGGCCAGCCGATCGGCGACTTCCAGCTGATGCAGGGCAAGCTCGCCGACATGTATTCGACCTGGCAGGCCACGCGCGCCTATGTTTACGCCGTCGGAAAGGCCTGCGACCGTGCCAATCACGCGCGCACCCTGCGCAAGGACGCAGCCGCCGCGATCCTCTATTCCGCGGAGAAGGCGACGTGGATGGCGGGCGAGGCGATCCAGGCGCTGGGCGGCGTCGGCTACACATCCGAGTTTCCGGTCGGCCGGCTCTGGCGCGACGCCAAGCTGTACGAGATCGGCGCGGGCACGTCCGAAGTGCGCCGCATGCTGATCGGCCGTGAGCTGATGGCGGAAACCGCTTAAACCCTCCACGCAACCACGTCATAGGAAACGCGGGACCACATGCCGCTCCATTCCAGCATCGATCCGTCTTCATCCGATTTTGCGCGCAACTCCGACGCCATGCGCGCCCTCGTCGCCGATTTGCGCGAAAAGCTCAGCCAGGTTGCCGGCGGCGGCGGCGAGGCGTCGCGCGATCGCCACACGTCGCGCGGCAAGATGCTGGCGCGCGAGCGCGTCGATCTTCTGGTCGATCCCGGGACCTCGTTTCTGGAGCTGTCGCCGCTCGCGGCCCACGGCCTCTATGGCGGCGACGTGCATTCGGCGAGCATCGTCACCGGCGTCGGACGCATCTCGGGCCGCGAATGCGTGATCGTCGCCAACGATGCCACCATCAAGGGCGGCACCTATTATCCGATGACCGTGAAGAAGCATCTGCGGGCGCAGGACATCGCGCGGCAGAACAATCTGCCCTGCGTCTACATGGTCGATTCCGGCGGCGCCTTCCTGCCGCTGCAGGACGAGATCTTTCCGGACGAACGGCATTTCGGCCGCATCTTCTACAACCAGGCGCAGATGTCCTCAGCTGGCATCCCGCAGATCGCGATCGTGATGGGTTCCTGCACCGCCGGCGGCGCCTATGTGCCGGCGATGTCGGACGAGAGCATCATCGTGCGCAATCAAGGCACCATCTTCCTCGGCGGCCCGCCGCTGGTGAAGGCCGCGACTGGCGAGGTCGTGACTGCGGAAGAACTCGGCGGCGCCGATGTGCATTCGCGGCAGTCCGGCGTGACCGATCACTACGCTCAGAACGATGCGCACGCGATCGGCATCGCTCGGCGCATCGTCGGCACGCTGAAGCCATCAGCGCGGCCTAACCTCAACATGCATCCGCCGCGCGATCCGCTGTTCGCGGCGGAGGAGATCTACGGCGTGGTGCCGGTCGACGGCCGCAAGCCGTTCGACGTACGCGACATCATCGCGCGCGTGGTTGATGGGTCCGAATTCGACGAGTTCAAGAAACTTTACGGTACGACGCTGGTGTGCGGCTTCGCGCACATCTGGGGCTATCCCGTTGGCATCATCGCCAACAACGGCATTCTCTTCAGCGAGAGTTCGTTGAAGGGCGCTCATTTCATCGAGCTGTGCTGCCAGCGCGGCATTCCGCTGGTGTTCCTGCAGAACATCACCGGCTTCATGGTCGGCAAGAAATATGAGGCCGGCGGCATCGCGCGCGATGGCGCGAAACTCGTGACGGCTGTGGCGACCGCCTCGGTGCCGAAATTCACCGTCGTCATCGGCGGCTCCTACGGCGCCGGCAATTACGGCATGTGCGGCCGTGCCTACGCGCCGCGCTTCCTCTGGATGTGGCCGAATGCGCGCATCTCGGTGATGGGCGGCGAGCAGGCCTCGATGGTGCTGAGCCAGGTCCGGCGCGACAACATCGAGGCCAAGGGCGATAGCTGGTCGAAGGAAGCGGAAGACAAATTCCGCGAGCCGATCCGCGCGCAATATGAGAGCCAGGGGCATCCATATTACGCGACCGCGCGTCTTTGGGACGACGGCGTGATCGACCCGGCCGACACGCGGCTGGTGCTCGGCCTCGGCCTCTCGGCGGCGTCGAATGCGCCGATTGAACCTACGAAATTCGGCCTGTTCAGGATGTGATGCGATGGACCGCTCAAAGCTCTACCGCCGTTTTCGCACGCTCCTGATCGCCAACCGCGGCGAGATCGCCTGCCGCGTCATCCGCACTGCGCGCGCCATGGGCTTGCGCACGGTTGCGGTCTATTCCGAGGCCGACCGCGGCGCGATGCATGTCGCGCTCGCCGACGAGGCCGTGCTGCTCGGGCCCGCACGGGCCCGCGACAGCTATCTCAATGTCGAGCGGCTGATCGAGGCCGCGCGCAAGACCGGGGCAGAGGCCGTCCATCCCGGCTACGGCTTCCTGTCCGAGAACGCCGAATTCGCACAGGCCTGCCTCGATGCCGGCCTCGTCTTTGTCGGCCCGACCGCCGAGATGATGACCGCGATGGGTTCGAAGTCCGGCTCGAAGGCGCTGATGGAGAAGGCGGGCGTGCCGCTGGTGCCCGGCTATCACGGCGAAGCCCAGGACGATGCGACGCTGTCGAAGGCCGCGGACAAGATCGGCTTCCCCATCCTGGTAAAGGCCTCGGCCGGCGGCGGCGGCCGCGGCATGCGCATCGTCCGCTCGGCGGCCGAGCTTGCGCCGGCGATCGTCAGCGCCAAGCGCGAGGCCAAGGCGGCGTTCGGCGACGATCGCATGCTGATCGAAAAATATGTCGACAATCCCAGGCATATCGAGGTGCAGATCATCGGCGACAGCCACGGCAATCTGCTGTCGCTGTTCGAACGCGAATGCACCTTGCAGCGCCGGCACCAGAAGGTGATCGAGGAGGCGCCGTCGCCGACCCTCAATGCCGCCCAGCGCGAGACCGTTTGCGCGGCTGCCCGCAAGGCGGCGGGCGCGGTGAACTATGTCGGCGCCGGCACCATCGAGTTCGTCTCCGACGGCAAGGACGTCTTCTTCATCGAGATGAACACGCGTCTCCAGGTCGAGCACCCCGTGACCGAGCTGATTACGGGGATTGACCTCGTGGAGTGGCAATTGCGCGTCGCCTTCGGCGAGGCACTCCCGCTCAAGCAGGACGAGATCAAGCTCAACGGCCACGCCGTCGAGGCCCGCGTTTACGCGGAAAATCCGACCAGGAACTTCATGCCCTCGGTCGGCAAGATCTCGACCTGGCGCTTGCCCGCAGAGACCGGAGGCTTGCGCATCGACGCTGGCTATCGCGAGGGCGATACGGTCTCGCCGTACTATGACGCCATGCTTGCCAAAATGATCGCCTGGGCGCCGACGCGCGATGTCGCGATCGACCGGCTCAACCGTGGGCTGGAAGATTCGGACGTCCGTGGCATCGTCACCAACATTCCGTTCCTGTCGGCGCTGATCACGCACCCGAAGGTGCGGGCGAATGCGATCGACACCGGCTTCATCGAGCGCGAGCTGGCAGCCCTGACCTCGGGGGCGCCGGCGCCCGGTGAGTTGGAGCTGTGTGCTGCAGTCGCCGCAATCGTCAATGACGAGCGGCAGGCCGCGCAAGGGGAGGCGTATTCGCCTTTGAATTCTCCTTGGCAGACCTTTGGCTGGATGCCCGTCGGCCGTCGCCAGCGCAGCTTTGCCTTCCGCGTCGGCCACGGGCCTGAGCTGAAAGTGACGTTGAATTACGGAAGCGGACCGTCAACGCTGGTGATCGGCGAGCGCGAGCTGGCGTTCACGGTTGCGCGGAAGGATGGCGGCTTCGATCTGACGCTCGACGGTGTGAAATCCTCCGTCGCGGCCGTGATCGACGGCCACGAGCTGTACCTGCGCACGCGCAACGGCCGCTTCGACCTGCATTGGGTCGATCCGTTCGGCGGCGAGACCGAGGAGCAGGCCGGCGCGGACAAGATCGCAGCCCCGTTGCCGGGCACGGTCGTTGCCGTGCTGGCCGAGGAGGGGGCGAAGCTCGAGAAGGGCGCGCCGATCCTGACACTGGAGGTCATGAAAATGGAGCAGACGCTGCGCGCGCCCTATGCCGGCGTGCTGAAGTCGATCAAATGCAAGGTCGGCGATATCGTCCAGGAAGGCGTCGAGCTCGCCGTGGTCGAGGCTTCCGGGGAGTGACATGAGCGATCCCGTCCGCATCATCGAGATGGGGCCGCGCGATGGCCTCCAGAACGAGAAGACGCCCGTCAGCGTCGAAGTCCGCATCGCCTTCGTCGAGGCGCTGGTCGCCGCCGGTCTCACCACCGTCGAAGTCGGCGCCTTTGTCTCGCCGAAGGCGATCCCGCAAATGGCAAGCTCGGATGCCGTGCTGCGCGGCGTTGCGCACGTGACCGGCGCCGAATTCCACGTGCTGGTGCCGAACGAGAAGGGCTATGACGCCGCGCGCGCTGCCGGCGCAAAGGTAGTCTCCGTGTTTGCGGCGGCCTCCGAGGGCTTTTCGCGCGCCAACATCAACTGCACGGTCGCGGAGTCCATCGAGCGCTTCAAGCCGGTGCTGGCGCGCGCCAGGGCCGATGGCGTGAAGGTGCGCGGCTATATCTCCTGCGTGCTCGGCTGTCCCTTCGACGGCGGGATCAAGCCGAAGGCGGTTGCCGATCTCGCGGGCAAGCTGTGGGAGCTCGGCTGCTACGAAATCTCGCTCGGCGACACCATCGGCGTCGGCACGCCTGAAAAGGCCAAGGAGATGCTGCGCGCGGTGGCTGCCAATATTCCCGCAGCAAACCTCGCGATGCATTTTCACGATACCTATGGCCAGGCGCTGGCCAATCTCTATGCCGGCCTGGAGGAGGGCGTCCGCGTCATCGATGCCGCCGCGGGCGGCCTCGGCGGTTGCCCCTACGCGCCTGGCGCCACGGGCAACGTTGCGACCGAGGATGTCGTCTACATGCTGGAGGGCATGGGGATCAGGACGGGGGTGGATATGGAGAAGCTGCTGGCGGCGACGAATGCGATGAGCGGAGTACTAGGCAAATCGCCGGTGAGCCGCGTCGCGACAGCGCTGAATGCGAAGAAGAAGCGGGCCAGTTCGTAGGTCTCGTAGGGTGGGCAAAGGCGCGCAGCGCCGTGCCCACCATCAGTCCGCGATCGCATTCACAAATGGTGGGCACGCTGCGCTTTGCCCACCCTACGGCAGCTGTGCCTGCCGCTACCTGCTCCCGTCCGGCCCCATCACCAGATCCGGCAGCCAGGTCGAGATCTCCGGCACGAGGCACAGCAGCAGCACGGCGCCCATCATCAGCAGCACGAAGGGCAGCGTGCCCCAGATCACTTCGCTCAGCGAAATGTCCGGCGCGACGTTGCGGATGACGAAGATGTTGAGGCCGACGGGTGGATGGATCAGACCCATCTCCATCACGATGGTCATGACCACGCCGAACCAGATGATGTCGAAATTGGCCGCACGCAGCGGCGGCAGGATGATCGGCGCGGTCATCAGAATAATCGAGACCGGCGGCAGGAAGAAGCCGAGCACGACCACCATGACGAGGATCGCAAACAGCAGCCCCCAGCGCGGCAGGTGCATCGCGACGACGGATTCTGCCGCCGATTGCGAGATGTGGAGATAGCTCATCACATAGGAATAGAGCAGCGACATGCCGATGATCATCATCAGCATAGTCGATTCCCGGATTGTCGACTTCATGATCGGGCCGAGATCTTCGGGGCGCCAGACGCCGTAGATCGCGGCGATCAGCGCCAGCGCCAGCAGGCCGCCGAGGCCGGCCGTTTCCGACGGCGTGGCATAGCCGCCATAGAGCGCGGCCATGACGCCGGTGAGCAGCAGGACGAAGGGGAGCACCCGCGGCAGCACGCTGAAGCGCTCGGCGAGCGTATATTCGTCGCGGGCGAGAATCGCAGCTTCCGGGCCGCCGTTCTTGTAGGCCGCCTCGGCCGCCGCATATTCCTGGCGGAAACGGATCACGGCATAGCCGCCGAACAGCGAGACCAACAGCAGGCCGGGGCCGATTCCGGCGAGAAACAGCCGTCCTAGCGATTTCTCGGCCGCGACGGCAAAGAGGATCATGGTGATCGAGGGCGGCAACAGGATGCCGAGCGTGCCGCCGGCGGCGATGATGCCGGCGGCGAAGCCGCCGGAATAGCCGCGCTTGCGCATCTCGGGGATGCCGGCCGAGCCGATCGCCGAGCAGGTCGCGGGTGAGGAGCCCGCCATCGCTGCAAACAGCGCGCAGGCGAAGACGTTGGCAACGCCAAGGCCGCCGGGCACGCGATGCAGCCAGGCGTGCAGCGCAGAATAGAGATCCTGGCCGGCGCGCGATTTTCCGATCGCCGCGCCCTTCAGGATGAAGAGCGGGATCGACAGCAGCGTGATCGAGGCCATCTCCTCGTAGACATTCTGCGTCACGGTATCGAGCGATGCCGCGGGCATGTAGATGCCCATGAACACGACCGCGACGGCGCCAAGGGCAAAAGCAATGGGCATGCCCGAAAACATCACGAGCAGCGTCGCGACCCCGTAAGCGATACCGATACCGAAAACGCTCATGGACGCTTGGCTCCCGCGAACGGCAGCGCCAGCTGCACGAGGATCTGGACGCAAAGCAGGCTCATGCCAAGCGCCATCAATGAATAGGGAATCGCGAGCGGCGGCGACCACATCGAGTTCGAGACCTGACCGTCGACGTAAGCCTCATGGGCCAGCGTCCATGACTTCCAGGCGAAGAAGGTGCAGAACAGGAACGTCACGGCATCGACGATCCAGAGCCGGATCCTGTTCGCGAGCGGCGACAGCAGGCCAACGAAGGCCTCGATGCCGATGTGGCCGCGGTTCTGCTGCACATAGGCCGCCGTCATGAAGGTGGCGCCGACCAGCAGGAACACGGCGGCCTCGTCCTGCCAGTAATTGGCGGCCTTGAACAGCGCGCGGCTCAGCACGCTATAACTCAGGATGGCGCAGGCTGCGACCAGCGCCAGTGCCGCGAACACGACGATGATGCGATTGAGGATGGCGAGGCCGCGATCGAGTGCTGCCGCAAGGCCGGTCCTTGCGGCAACATTCGCCGTGTCGTCACGATCCCTCAGCGGACCGTGGCTCATGCAGCGACGTCGGAGGCGAGCTTGAGCAGGCTGGCCGCGGTCGCGGTCTTGGCGCCGTAGTCTTTCCACGCGGTGTCGCGGGCGATGTCGCGCCACTTGCCGACCGTCGCGGCATCGAGCACCGAGACCTTTGCGCCGGCCTTCTCGTAGACCTTGGCGACCTCGACGTCGTCATCCTGCGCGCCCTTGCGGCCGAAGGCTTCGAGCTCTTCGCCGACGGTGAGCAGGATGTCCTGCTGGTTCTTCGGCAGCTTGTCGAAGATCGCCTTCGACATCATCAGCGGCTCGAGCATGAACCAGTAGGACGCGCCCGCGCCCGAGGTCAGCGATTTCGCGACCTCTTCGAGCCGGAACGAGATCAGGCTGGTGGAGGAGGTGATGCCGGCATCGCAGGCGCCGGTCTGCATCGCCGCGTAGAGTTCGTTCGAGGGCACCGACAGCACCGAGGCGCCGGCGGTTTGCAACACCATGTCCATCTCGCGCGAGCCGCCGCGCACCTTCATGCCCTTGGCATCTTCGGGCGACACTATCGCCTTGGAGCGGCTGGCGACGCCGCCGGCCTGCCAGACCCAGCTCAGAAGAATGATGCCCTTGTCGGCGAGGAAGTCGGTCAGCGCCCTGCCGACCGGCTCCTTCTTCCAGCGCATGCCCTGGTCGTAGGTGGTGACGAGACCGGGCATCAGGCCGATATTGGTCTCGGGCAATTCGCCGCCGGCATACGGCATCGGATACAGCGAGATGTCGAGCGCGCCTTTGCGCATCGCGGAGAATTGCGCGTTGGTCTTGATCAGCGAGGAGTTCGGATAGATCTCGGCCGCGATGTCGCCGTTGCTGCGCTTGGTGACTTCGGCGGCGAACATGCGGCAGAGCCGGTCGCGGAAATCGCCCTTGTCGATGGTGCCGCCGGGGAATTGATGCGAGATCTTCAGCGTGGTCGCGGCATGCGCGGTGCCAATGCCGAAGCGGAGAATGGCGGGTGCGGCGACGGCGGTCGCAAGCAGATTTCGACGCGTGAACATGGAGAATCCCCTTGGCGGTTCTTTGGACGGTTCTTGTTTGACGTGATCTGGGCGGGGTCATGAGACCGGCGCGAAGGCCCATCCTAGCCGGTCTTGTACCCGAACTTCTCTCATCTGATAGTTCGAGACCGAATGCCGCGGCAAGCCTTAGCCTTGCTGCGCTGCACACGCCGGGCCTCACGGTTCCCATCGTTAACGCCGTGCCTCAGGTGACGATCTCGCGGGGCCGCCAGACGGCATGAGAAAAATTCGCAACGTCGCGTAACAAGCATGCGCGTCGATCCGTCGAGATTGTGTAGCGGCACAAGTCGCTGACAAACACCATCTCGAAGGGATTATTTCTCATGACCATTCGTACCCGCATCGTGCTCGGCGTCTCGGCTGCCGCTCTCTCGCTTGGCCTGGCGCTGTCGCCGGCCGCTTTCGCCCAGGACAAGATGGGCAAGGACGACGGCATGATGAAAAAGGACACGATGTCCAAGGACGGCATGAAGAAGGACACCATGTCCAAGGACGACGGCATGAAGAAGGACACGATGTCGAAGGATGGCATGAAGAAAGACGACGGCATGATGAAGAAGAACTGATCTTCCGCCGTCGTCGCGGCGTCTGCGAAGGGCAGACGCCCGCAAAAATTCGAGGGCGGTCGCGCGGACCGCCCCAAAGTGATGTCTCAGTTCAAATTCAATTGAACGTGACTGGCGAACGTTACTTCCGCTTGGCTTTGCGGGCGGCGTAACGGGCGTCACGCTTGGCCTTTTGCTCGGCCTCGAGTTCGGCCGCCTTTGCTGCCGCTTCTTCCGCTTCGCGGGCGATCCGGGCAGCTTCCAGTGCTGTGGCCTCTTCCTCGCGACGCTTCTGCTCGGCCTTTTCAGCCTCGCGCGTGGCCTTTGCCTCTGCGCGCTTGGCTGCGAGCGCCTCGCGCTCGGCACGCTTCGCCAAGACAGCGGGATCATCCGGCCCGGGCTGCGACTTGAACTTGTTCAAAAGATTTTTGCGCGCTTCCTGCGCCGCCTTTTGCCGGTCTGAAAACCCGGGTTCCCTAAATCCACTCACGGGCCTTGCCTTCCTCGCTTTCAATCCTACATCGGTGACTGTTGGTACGTCGGCTGGGCATAGCAGGCACCACGCGACGCAGATGCGTGTACAACCACGCGCGCCGCAACGCCACCCATAATCGCAGCCGATCAGGTCAACGAAAATCACTTATCCAGTCGATCCTTCGTAGCCCGGAAAAACTGCCGAATTGTGATGTCCCTCATAAGGGGCACCTTGCGGCGGCGCCTAGCGTCCGCCCCATACGAGACGGAGCACGGGCATGATCTATTTCCGGCTGAGCCTGAAAGCCCTTGCAATCACAGTCGCGGCAGCGGTGGTCGTAGGCGCGGTGCTGTTGGCCGGCCGCCCGCAACCCATCGAGAGCACCGTTCTGGGGGCCGCATGGGAATGCACCCAGACCGCGTTCATCCTGACGAGCTGCGCGCCGCGCGCGCAGCAGGCGACCCCGGCGGTCGAGACCTCGCCCAAGGAGGCGCTGAGACCGACCAGGGGCTGAGCGGCGAGGCGCTGAGCGGGATGTGACGCGACGTCGCAGAGGTGATAAAGGGCCTCACCGAACGACAAGGTCCCCAAATCCGACGAGCCATGTCCAAGCCTGAGTCCAAGCCCGACCCCACCGGGAAGAAGCCCAACTCGTCGCCAAAACCCCAATCCGGCGACAGCCGCCGCGGGGCGATCGCTGGGCTGATCATTGCCGCTGTCATCCTCGGTGTCGGGCTGTGGCTCGCCCGTGACCTCACAGCCGCCAGCAAGCTGCAGGACTGCCTGATGTCGGGGCGGAGCAATTGCAACGTGATCGAGCCGGCGCGCTAGACCGGTCTCGCCGGCCGCGTCCGAACGAAAAATTGCCGTGATCTTAAAGATTTGTAACGGGACATAGCCGGCTGGCCGGGCCAGTTTGGCGGGTCAGTCATATCTGTCGGCATCACCCAGGCGCGACCCGAATCGTCTATCGCGCGTGGACTACGGCAATTGCGAAAGTTGAGGGGGTAAGCACGCATGAGTGCGTCCAGCCGCATGAAGATCATCATTCCCATGGTTTCGGCCATGTCGTTGCTGGCATTGTCCGCGCAGGCGCAGGAGGCAGCGCCGCCGAAGGGCATCGGCCAGCCGCCAGGGCAGGGCGCAGGTACCCTACCCCCGGCCGGTCAGAACATGCGCAAGGGTCCTTCGCCGCAGCAGGCCGTACACCCCGGTCCTCAGCCTGGCGGCCAGGCCCACGTGGCTCCGGGCCCAGGTCCTGGAGGAGCTGCAGGAGCAGGTCCCGGACCGCATGGCCCCGGACCGCGCAATGCCGGTGGCCCGCCGCCGGGAGCCGGTCGCTATATGGCACGCGGTCCCGCACCGGCGCGCGACTGGGGCGGACACGGCTATCGCGGCAATCTTGCCTGGGACGGCGGACGCTGGCGCCACGAGGTCCACAACGGCCGCCCCGGCTGGTGGTGGGATGTCGGCGGCGTCTGGTACTATTATCCGCAGCGGATGGACGGCCCGCCCGCCTACATTTCCGAAGACTTTGTCGACGACGTGCCGGTGGCCTATGCGCCGCCGGGTCCGCCGCTCGCCTATGAACCGCCGCCTCCACCACCACCGGCCCCCGACCCCGGCGCGAGCGCGCTGGGCGGTGCCATCGTCGGCGGCGTGCTCGGCGGCCTGATTTCCGGGCGCGCTTCGGGTGCGGCGGCTGGAGCTGTGATCGGTGGCGCCACCGGTGCGATCGCCGGTGCGACGGCTGCCTCGCGCCCAGGCTACTATGTCGCCGAGGGCGTTTGCTATTACCGCTATCCGAGCGGCCAGTATGTGCAGGCCGATCCGCGCGCCTGCTACTGAACTTCTCAAAGCGCAATCCAACATGAATGAGGCGGGCCCGGTGCCCGCCTCACTTGCGTTTGCTCCTGTGTGGAGACGAGGTCTAACGACGTTGCGGCGACGCACAACAACTGTCTCAACTTTTCTCTGGCGCTCCCTGCCGCAACGCGCCTTGATCAAAGAAAAACGGAGACGTGAGTCGCGGGGATAGGAACATGCTGGATGCGATCCAGATCAGCTTGGCGCTATGGGCCATGATCGTTTGCGGAGGGATCAAGGCGGTGCAACTGGTGCACTACCTGTTCTAACGCGTGCGATCGCGTTGCGCTCAGGAGACGAGCCAGGTCAGGAACGCCATCGCGGCCCAGACCAGGCCGCCGATCCAGGCTGTCATCACCAGGACGATGGCGGCGAGAAGGGAGAGACCGAACAGGTCGGTCTTGCGCGATGATGCGTGAGCCCGTGCTGCGGCTTCGGCCTTTCGTGTCATGAGCAGAACAGCCATCCTTCCTGTGTCGCGTTCTTGCGGCGCGTGAGGCACTGTCTAGCGAACGCGCCGGAAATCGGCTGTGATGCAATTCACAGATCACCAGAATGAAAGCCGGCCTCACCGGTTTGTGTACGCGGCGAAATCGAGATCGCGCGGGGTCCGGTCGAACGTCAAATTCATCGCGGTAATATCGTGCGGAATCGTGCACGCCGTTGCGACTTTCGTCCTCCGCAATCATACGGACGAATTTGCCACGCACTTGTCCATATCTGCCGGTTAAACTTGGCCGCATGTGTACCAAGTACGACCCACAGCTTGAAGCCGAGGCGGCGATGAAGCGCGCCGCGGCGTCAGAAGGCCCCGACCGGCAACGACTGATCGAGCTGGCTCTGGCCTGGCATCAGCTCGCCCGCGATCGGCGCGACGACGAGCGAAGGGACTGATTTTCGTCTGACAGACAAGTTCGCCCGGTTCGGGTCTTGGCACCCGTCATGAGAAAGCCCCGTGCTCGGGGGGACAAGCACGGGGCCCTTCAAAGCCGACCGGGGCTAGCAGGTCGGCACCACTCTGTTTCGTCGCATTCAACGTCCCGGTCGCAATCTCGTTCGCATGTTGTCGAACGACACGATCGATGCGTGTTGGTTTTGATTTGCGAAACGCGCCGTTAAGACATGCGCAATGCTGCGTATTGTGGTCGCGATTCGTGCTTTGGGAACGGAGCGGAGTCGGACCGTGAACAAACGGAATGCTGGACCGTTCAGGGCCCAAGTTCAGGCCAAAGTTGGAATCACTCGACCGCCGACGGCTGCTTCTGGTGGCCTCGACGCGCCCAGGCCTGAACCGCGGAGGCAAGCTGATGCTGGCTCATGGCGGCATCCGCAATCGACGCCTGCGCCATCTCGATCCGCTTTGTGATCACGCTGGAGTTGACGTCCACGATTGCGTCGAGCGCGAGAAACGATATCGCGATGATCGCCACCGCGCCGGCGATCCACATTCTCTTCAATTCGGCTCGCGGCATCGACAGTCCCTATTCGGGCGCACGTCGCCCGCCGCGGATAGATAGGGGGCACGCGTCCGGTTCAAAGACCGGAGCAAGGTTACCCACGCGTTCGTGAAAGACGACAGATTTGCAATGAGGGGATGGGGGCGCGTTAATGATGAACGCCGGGGCACGTCGACAAGACTGAGGCTGGCGATCCCAGCAGGACTCGAACCTGCAACCCGCGGAGTAGAAATCCGCTACTCTATCCAGTTGAGCTATGGGACCGTCTGGGCCACCCCGGTTTGGGGGCCGGCTGTCATATATCATGCCAATATGAAAAATCTGGCCTTTCGCCAAGCCTGAACCGAACCGTTTTCCCTCCAGCCGCGACAAAGCGGAACGGCGGAGTGTCAGGGTGCCGGGTTGAGCGGCAGCGTACTGGACGATGGATCACATCGCCGGGGGCGCTGACCAGCTTCCGGGATACGGCCGCCGGACGACGGATCGGATATTGCTGCGCCTCAGGACGGCGTGCGCGGCGATAGCGCGATCGGTCTCCTCTGGGCGTGCCTTGCCATGGCGAATGCGACGTTTTGCACCTTGGGTTCCATCGCCTTGAGTCTGTCACCCTTTCCGCGCAGTTTAGCGCCGCCGCGGCGTTCGTCCGCGATTTCCGGGAGTCCCTTCATGATCGGTCTGGTTCGCGCCGTCACACTCTGCGCCACGCTGGCGCTTGGCCTGAGCACCGCGCTCGCCGCGGACAAGGCGTTCAAGCGCGACGATCTCGCTGATTCCGCCATCAAGCTGGAGGCGCAGATCAAGAGCGAGGCCGGGCCGGTCGCCAAGACCGGGGCGACCCTGCGCACCGACGCCGATGCCGCCTTCAAGCGCAACGATTACCGCACCGGGCTCTCGGTGCTCGGCCAGATCGCCGCCGTCACGCCCGATGACGCCGGCAACTGGCTGCGGCTCGCAAAAGTCATCTTCCAGATCACGCCGAAGAGCTCGAGCGAGCAGACCTTCCTGCTGGAGCGCGCCTCGACCGCTGCCTACATCGCCTACCAGCGCGCCGGCAATCCGGGCGAGGAGGCGGACGCGCTCGCCGTGCTCGGCAAGTCGCTCTCCGAACGAAAACTGTGGCGGCCGGCGCTGGACGCGTTGCGGCTGTCGCTCGATATGCGCGAGATTGCCGACGTTCGCGGCAGTTACGAGAAGCTGCGCGACGAGCACGGTTTTCGGCTGCTCGACTATACCGTGGATTCGGATTCGGCGAGCCCGCGTGCCTGCTTCCAGTTCTCGGAAGAGCTCGCCAAGCGCACCGACTTTGCGCCGTTCCTCGCGCTCGCGGGCCAGGACAAGCCGGCGCTGTCGGCCGAAGGCAAGCAGCTCTGCGTCGATGGGCTCAAGCACGGCGAGCGCTACAACATCAATTTGCGCGCGGGCCTGCCGTCGACCGTGAAGGAAGGCCTGCCGAAATCGGCCGAGTTCAACATCTATGTGCGCGACCGCAAGCCGTTCGTGCGCTTTACCAGCCGCGCCTATGTGCTGCCGAAGACCGGCCAGCGCGGCATCCCCGTGGTCAGCGTCAACACGCCCGCGGTTACCGTCGACGTGTTCCGGATCGGCGATCGCAATCTGATCAACACGGTGGTCGACAGTGACTTCCAGAAGACGCTGTCGAAATACCAGCTCAGCGATCTCGGCGACCAGCGCGGTGTGAAGGTCTGGTCCGGCGAGCTCGCCACCGCGATGACTCTGAACCAGGACGTCATCACCGCGTTTCCAGTCGATCAGGCGCTGGGCGAACTCCAGCCCGGCGTCTATGTGATGACGGCCGCCGCCAAGGGACCGGGCTCCGACGGCGACTCCCAGCTTGCAACCCAATGGTTCATCGTCTCGGATCTCGGCGTCACGGCCTATTCAGGCAATGACGGCATCCATGTCTTCGTCAATTCGCTGGCCTCGACCGATCCGGTCGGCAAGGCCGAGGTGCGGCTGGTCGCCCGCAACAACGAGATTTTGGCGACGCGCAAGACCGACGAGTCGGGCCACGTGCTGTTCGAAGCGGGGCTGGCGCGCGGCGAGGGCGGTCTGTCACCGGCTATGCTGACTGTCACCGGCGAGAAGGCCGATTATGCCTTCCTCAGCCTCAAGACCTCGGCCTTTGATCTGTCCGACCGCGGCGTCGCGGGTCGCGCGGTGCCATCAGGCGCCGACGCCTTTGTCTATGCCGAGCGTGGCGTCTACCGCTCCAGCGAGACCGTCTATCTGACCGCACTCTTGCGTGACGGGCAGGGCAATGCCGTCACCGGTGGTCCATTGACCTTGGTGATCGAGCGCCCCGATGGCGTCGAATTCCGCCGTGCCGTGCTGTCCGACCAGGGTGCCGGCGGTCGCTCGCTTGCCGTACCGCTCAACTCGGCCGTACCGACCGGTACCTGGCGGGTGCGCGCCTTCACCGATCCGAAGGGGGCGTCGGTCGGCGAGACCACTTTCATGGTCGAGGATTACGTCCCCGACCGGATCGAATTCGACTTGTCGGCCAAGGACAAGCTGATCAAAGCTAACGCTCCTGTGGAGCTCAAGGCAGACGGTCATTTCCTCTATGGCGCGCCGGCCTCGGGCCTCCAGCTCGAAGGCGACATGCTGATCGCGCCTGCGAGCGAACGCCCGGGCTTTGCCGGCTACCAGTTCGGCGTCGATGACGAGCAGACCACCTCGAATGAGCGTACCCCGCTGGAGAATCTGCCGGAAGCCGACGCCAATGGCGTTGCGACCTTCCCGGTGACACTGGAGAAGCAGCCGGCCTCAACCCGTCCGCAGGAAGCGCAGATCTTCGTGCGCATGGTCGAGACCGGCGGCCGCGCGGTCGAGCGCAAGCTCGTGCTGCCGGTGGCGCCCGCGACCGCCCTGATCGGCATCAAGCCGCTATTCGGCGACAAGAACGTCGCGGAGGGCGACAAGGCCGAGTTCGACATCGTGTTCGTCTCGCCCGAGGGCAAGACCTTGCCGCGCGACGGCCTGCGCTACGAGCTCCTGAAGATGGAGTCGCGCTATCAGTGGTATCGCCAGAACAATTACTGGGAGTACGAGCCGGTCAAGTCGACCTCGCGCGTTTCTGACGGTGACGTCGTGATCGCTGCCGACAAGCCGTCCCGTATTTCACTGGCGCCACAGCCCGGCCGCTACCGGCTCGACGTGAAGTCGAACGATGCCGACGGCCCGGTGACTTCGGTGCAGTTCGACGTCGGCTGGTATTCCGACGGCAGCGCCGATACGCCGGACCTGCTGGAGACCTCGATCGACAAGCCGCAATACGCGTCAGGCGATAGCATGACCGTGTCGGTCAATGTCCGTTCCGCCGGCAAGCTCACCGTCAACGTGCTCGGCGACCGGCTGCTGACGACGCAGACCATCGACGTCAAGGAAGGCACCGCGCAGGTAAAACTCCCGGTCGGCAAGGACTGGGGCACCGGCGCTTATGTGGTGGCGACGCTGCGCCGTCCGCTCGATGCGGCAGCCCAGCGCATGCCGGGCCGCGCCATCGGCCTGAAATGGTTCGGCATCGACAAGCAGACGCGGACGCTGCAAGTGAAGCTGACGCCGCCGGCGCTGATCCGGCCGAATGCGATGCTGAAGATCCCGGTCAAGCTCGACGGGCTCAATCCGGGTGAGGACGCCAAGGTCGTGATCGCTGCAGTCGATGTCGGCATTCTCAACCTCACCAATTACAAGCCGCCGGCGCCGGATGATTATTATCTCGGCCAGCGCCGCCTGAGCGCGGAGATCCGCGATCTCTATGGGCAGCTGATCGACGGCATGTCAGGGACGCGCGGCCAGATCAAATCCGGCGGTGACGCCGGCGCAGCCGAGCTCCAGGGCTCGCCGCCTGCGCAGAAGCCGCTCGCGCTCTATTCTGGCATCGTCACCGTCGGTGCCGACGGCAGCGCGGAAGTCAGCTTCGATATTCCGGAGTTCGCCGGCACCGCGCGCGTGATGGCGGTGGCATGGACCGCGACCAAGCTCGGCCGCGCCAACACCGACGTCGTGATCCGCGATCCCGTGGTGCTGACTACGACCCTGCCGCGCTTCCTGCTCAACGGCGACCACGGCACGGTCAATCTCGAGATCGACAATGTCGAGGGACAGGCCGGCGACTATGTCATCGACGTCAAGACCGGCGGACCCGTTAAGATGACCGGCAATCCCGCCACCACCGTGAAGCTCGCCGCCAAGCAGCGCAATTCGTTCTCGCTGGCGATCGACGCGACCGCGGCGGGGCCGGCGACGCTCGACGTCGACATCAAGGGCCCGAACGGCCTTGCGCTCGCGCGACACTATGCGCTCGACGTCAAGGCGGCAACGCAGGTGCTGGCACGGCGTTCGATCCGGACGCTGGCGAAGGGTGAGAGCCTGACGCTGACCTCGGACATGTTCTCCGACCTTGTGCTGGGCACCGGCAGCGTCTCGGTCTCGGCGAGCCTGTCGACCGCGCTCGATGCGGCGACGATCCTCAAGGCGCTCGACCGCTATCCCTATGGCTGCTCGGAGCAGATCACGAGCCGCGCCATGCCGCTGCTCTACGTCAACGACCTCGCGGCCGGCGCACATCTCGCCATGGACACCGAGGTCGACCAGCGCATCCGCGACGCCATCGAGCGGCTCCTGGCGCGCCAGGGCTCGAACGGCTCGTTCGGCCTGTGGTCGGCGGGCGGCGACGATGCCTGGCTCGATGCCTATGTGACGGACTTCCTCACCCGCGCCCGTGAAAAGGGTTTTGTGGTGCCGGACGTGCTGTTCAAGAACGCGCTGGATCGTATCCGCAACTCCGTCGTCAACGGCAATGAGCCGGAGAAGGATGGCGGGCGCGATCTCGCCTACGGCCTCTACGTGCTCGCCCGCAATGGCGCTGCTCCGATCGGCGATCTCCGTTATCTCGCCGACACCAAGCTGAACAACCTCGCAACCCCGATTGCGAAGTCGCAGCTCGCGGCGGCGTTGGCTCTGGTCGGAGACCGCAACCGTGCGGAGCGGGTCTATGGCGCAGCCCTCGACAGCCTCGCGCCAAAGCCGGTGCTGGAATTCGGCCGCACCGACTACGGCTCGCAGCTGCGCGATGCTGCTGCTCTCGTCTCGCTCGCGAGCGAAGGCAACGCGCCGAAGGCGACGCTGACGCAGGCGGTCTTGCGGGTCGAGACCGCGCGCGGGCTCACGCCCTACACCTCGACGCAGGAGAATGCGTGGCTGGTGTTGGCGGCGCGTGCGCTGGCCAAGGAAAACCTCTCGATCGAGGTCGACGGTCAGAGCGTCAAGACCGCGCTCTACCGCAGCTACAAGGCGGATACGCTGAGCGGCAAGCCATTGAAGATCACCAACACGGGCGACGCGCCGGTGCAGGCGGTGATCTCGGTGTCGGGCTCGCCGGTGACGCCGGAGCCGGCTGCATCGAACGGCTTCAAGATCGAGCGCAATTACTTCACGCTCGACGGCAAGCCGGCCGACATCAGCAAGGTCAAGCAGAACGATCGCTTCGCCGTGGTGTTGAAGATCACCGAGGCCAAGCCTGAGTACGGCCACATCATGGTGTCCGATTATCTGCCGGCGGGCCTGGAGATCGACAATCCAAAACTGGTGTCGTCGGGCGACAGCGGCACGCTGGACTGGATCGAGGACGGCCAGGAGCCGGAGGACACCGAGTTCCGTGACGACCGCTTGACCGCTGCGGTCGACCGTGCCTCGGATTCCAAGGCGGTCTTCACCGTCGCCTATGTCGTGCGCGTGGTTTCGCCCGGCAAATACGTGCTGCCGCAGGCCTATGTCGAGGACATGTACAATCCCTCGCGCTACGGCCGCACGGGAACGGGATCCGTCGAGGTGCGGGCGGCGAAGTGAGTAGCGAGATGAGCGATGTGCTGAGCAGCGGCGTGGATGGCCGGGTCAAGCCCGGCCATGATGGAGGACGGGGCAGGGGACATCGTCTCCTCTCTGTCGCCGCGCTCGCGTTCATCCTTGCCATCATCGGCTTCGTCGGCTGGGTCTACTCCCTCGGCCCGCTGCCGCTCGATGAGGCGCGCCGTGTCTCCACTACCATCATCGATCGCAACGGCAAACTGCTGCGCGCCTACGCCATGGCCGATGGGCGCTGGCGGCTTCCGGTCGATGCCAAGGTCAACGTCGATTCGACTTATCTCAAGCTGCTGTTCGCCTACGAGGACCAGCGCTTCTACACACATGACGGCATTGATCCGCTGGCGCTGGGCCGCGCCGCGGTGCAGCTCTCGACGCGCGGGCACATCGTGTCCGGCGGCTCGACCATCTCGATGCAGCTCGCCCGCCTGATGGAGCCGCGGCAGCAGCGCTCGCTCTACGCAAAACTGCAGCAGATCGTGCGCGCGATCGAGCTGGAGCGGACGCTGAGCAAGGACGAGATCCTCAACCTCTACCTCGCGCTCGCGCCCTATGGCGGCAATCTCGAAGGCATCCGTGCCGCCGCGATTGCCTATCTCGGCAAGGAGCCGAAGCGGCTGTCGCTGGCGGAAGCAGCGCTCTTGGTCGCGCTGCCGCAATCGCCGGAGACGCGCAGGCTCGATCGCTATCCGGAGGCCGCGCGCATCGCCCGCGATCGCGTGCTCGACCGCATGGTGCAGGAGCATGTGGTCAGCATCGACGATGCGAAGCAGGCCAAGGCCGTGCCGGTGCCGAAGCTGCGCAAGCCGATGCCGATCCTGGCGCCGCACGCGTCCGATAGCGCGCTGGCAACGGTGAAGGATACGCCGGTCATCAAGCTGACGCTGGATTCCAGTCTCCAGAAGGTACTGGAGCCGCTGGCGCGCGACCGCGCGATTGCGCTCGGACCAAATATCTCGGTCGGCATCATCGTGGTCGACAATGAGAGCGGCGATGTGCTCGCGCGTGTCGGCTCGGCCGATTATTTCGACGAGAGCCGGGCAGGGCAGGTCGACATGACTCGCGCCATCCGCTCGCCGGGCTCGACGCTGAAACCGTTCATCTATGGGCTCGCCTTTGAGGACGGTTTTGTCCATCCCGACAG
The DNA here is from genome assembly GCF_036924495.1 of Bradyrhizobium sp. AZCC 2230. Lineage (NCBI taxonomy): Bacteria > Pseudomonadati > Pseudomonadota > Alphaproteobacteria > Hyphomicrobiales > Nitrobacteraceae > Bradyrhizobium > Bradyrhizobium sp. AZCC 2230. The sequence continues at coordinate 1,167,309 of NZ_JAZHRS010000001.1, forward strand.
CCTGATCGACGACCGGCCGGTCCGCTTTGGCTCCTACGCGCCGGAAAATTTTGACATGACGTTCCAGGGCACAGTGCCGGTGAAGAAGGCGCTGCAGCTTTCGCTGAACGTGCCGGCGATCGTGCTGCTCGACCGCGTCGGCTCGAGCCGGCTGGCATCGCGGCTGCGGCAGGCGGGAGGCAACCTCATTCTGCCCAAGGACGAGGCACCGGGACTCGCCATGGGGCTCGGCGGCGTCGGCGTGACGCTGCAGGACCTCGCCCAACTCTATGCCGGCTTCGCCCGGCTCGGCACCACCAAGCCGCTGCGCGAGATCATGACGGCCAAGGACGATCGCGAGCCGCTGCGGCTGCTGGACCCCGTCGCGGCCTGGCAGGTCGGCAATGTCCTGCTCGGCACCCCGCCGCCGGAGAACGCCGCCCACAACCGCATCGCCTTCAAGACCGGCACCTCCTACGGTTATCGCGACGCCTGGTCGGTCGGCTTCGATGGCCGCATGACCGTCGGCGTCTGGGTCGGCCGGCCGGATGGCGCCCCCGTTCCCGGCCTGATTGGCCGCATCGCCGCGGCGCCGATCCTGTTCGATGCCTTCGCGCGGACCGGCAAGACCCTGACCCCATTGCCGAAGCCACCCAAGGGAACCTTGGTTGCCAGCAACGCGAAGTTGCCGTTGCCGCTGAAGCGGTTCCACCCCATGGGGGAACTCATCCGGACCGGGGGCGAGCAGGCGCTCCACATCCAGTTCCCGCTCAATGGCTCCCGGATCGACGTGGATCGCTCCTCCGGGGCTGAGGCTGCCGCCATGCCCGTCAAGATCGCCGGCGGGGTGTTGCCGATGACTGTCATGGTCAACGGTACCGCGCTCGGCGAGATCGACGGGCGGCGCCAACGGCTGATTGATCCGCCCGGCCCGGGCTTTGCACGGCTGACCGTGATCGACGCCACTGGCGCCGCGGACACAGTTGTCATTCGAATTCAATGACCTTGCCTTAAGCGGTTGTGGCGATGGCGGTTTCAGCGTAAGCGGAACCAATGGCCGAGACCTACCCAACGCTTCGTTTTGGAGCGCCCCGAGAGCCGAAAACGCCCGTGAATCCGGGCAGCCGGCTCGTGCTGATGCTCGACTTCGTGACCGCCAGCCACGCCCGCGCCGTGGCCTTCCTCGCGCTGTGCGCGCTGCTGCTGTTCCTGCCCGGTTTCTTCACGATTCCGCCGGTCGATCGCGACGAGGCGCGGTTTGCCCAGGCCACCAAGCAGATGGTCGAGAGCGGCGACTATGTCGACATCCGCTTCCAGGAGGACGTGCGCTACAAGAAACCGGTCGGCATCTATTGGTTGCAATCCGCGGCCGTCGAAGTCGCGACTGCACTGAAGCTGCCGAAGGCTGAACTCCGGATCTGGGTCTACCGGCTGCCGTCGCTGCTGGGAGCGATCGGCGCCGTGCTCATGACCTATTGGGCGGCGCTTGGCTTCGTCACGCGGCGCGCCGCAGTCCTTGCCGGGCTTCTGATGTGCTCCTCCGTGCTGCTCGGCGTCGAGGCGCGGCTCGCCAAGACCGACGCGATGCTGCTGTTCTGCGTGGTCGCGGCGATGGGCGCGATGGCACGCGCCTATCTGTCCTGGCAGCGCGCCGAGGACGAAACCCATCCGCCCTGGAGCTGGCCTGCGATCTTCTGGACCGCGCTCGCCGTCGGCATCCTGATCAAGGGCCCGCTGATCCTGATGTTCGCAGGTCTGACGATCGTCGCGCTCGCGATCCAGGATCGCGATTCCTCCTGGCTGTGGAAGCTGCGCCCGGTCTGGGGCCTGATGTGGATGCTGGTGCTGGTGCTGCCCTGGTTCGTCGCGATCTTCTGGCGCGCGGGCGATGCCTTCTTCGCCGACTCCGTCGGCGGCGACATGCTGAGCAAGATCGGTGCGCAGGAATCCCATGGCGCGCCGCCCGGTCTTTACCTGGCGCTGTTCTGGATCACCTTCTGGCCGGGCGCGCCGCTCGCGGCGATGGCGGCGCCTGCGGTGTGGCGGGCGCGTCGCGAGCCCGGCGCTCAGTTCCTGCTGGCCTGGCTGATCCCGTCCTGGATCGTGTTCGAGGCGGTGCTGACCAAGCTGCCGCATTACGTGCTGCCGCTCTATCCCGCGATTGCGATCCTCACCGCGGGCGCGCTGGAGCGGAATGTGCTGTCGCGCTCCTGGCTGGCGCGCGGCTCGGCCTGGTGGTTCGCGATCCCCGCGGGCGGCTCGATCATCGCGGTCGTCGGCGCCGTCATGCTGACGCGGCAGCCGGCCTTCGTGGCCTGGCCGTTCATCGCGGCCTCGCTGATCTTCGGCCTGTTCGCCTGGTGGCTCTACGACAACAACCGCGCCGAGCGCTCGGTCCTCAACGCGCTGGTCGCGGCGCTGATGCTGGCGGTCGTGGTCTACGGCATCGTGCTGCCGTCGCTGACGCCGCTGTTTCCGAGCATCGAGGTCGCGCGCGCGCTGCGCAACGTGACCTGCGTCGGGCCGAAGGCGGCGTCGGCCGGCTATCACGAGCCGAGCCTCGTCTTCCTGACGGGTACCCAGACGCTGCTGACCGACGGATCGGGAGCCGCCGATTTCCTCAGGCAGGGAAGCTGCCGGTTTGCGCTGATCGAGCAGAAGTCAGAGCGCAGCTTCGTGCAGCGTGCCGAGGCGATCGGACTGCGCTACAAGGTCGGCACGCGCATCGACGGCTATAATTTCTCGCAAGGACGCGCGATCTCGATCTCGATCTTCCGCTCGGAAGGCACTGAGTAAGATGTCGGCCTCGACCAACATCGCGCCGCGCGCGGGCTATCTCGCGCAGTTGCTCGCGGTCTCCGGACATGCGCTGGCGCAGCTCGTGCGCACGCCCTCGCATTCGCGCCGCGCCGCGGCTGCGCGAAAGCTGGCGCGGCATTCGCTGTGGCTCAGCGCGGCGGGCGCCGCTCTAGTTATTGTGCTCATGGTCGCGTTCGATGGGACCGAGATCCAGCTGATGCCCGCGCGCGGCACGCCGGCGCTCTGGCCGATCCGCATCCTCACCGATTTCGGCAAGGACGAGAATGTGCTCTCGGTGCTGGGTGTTGCGCTCATCGTCGTGGCGCTTGTTGCGGCAGGCCTGCACGGCACACGCCGCGCGCTGCTGCTCGGCTTCGGCACAAGGCTGCAATATCTGTTTCTGTCCGTTGCCCTGTCGACGTTCGTCACCGATATCCTGAAATATCTCATTGGCCGCGGACGTCCATTCGTCGGCGGCAACGCCGATCCGTTCAACTTCATTCCGTTCGAGGGCACGGGGGCATATGCCAGCCTGCCGTCGGGGCATGCGGTGACGGCGTTTGCTCTTGCATTTGCAGTTTCGGCGCTCTGGCCGCGCCTGCGCGTGTTCATGTTCACTTACGCAATCGTGATCGTGCTGACGCGTCTGGTGCTGCTGGCGCACCACCCGAGTGACGTCACGGCCGGTGCGCTGGTCGGCATGGTCGGCGCCATGGCCGTCCGCTACTGGTTTGCGGCGCGCCGGCTCGCTTTTGCCATCCGGGCCGACGGCACCATCGTGCCGCTTCCGGGACCGCTTCCCGGGCGCCTTAAAAGGGTTGCCCGCGGGGCATCTGCCCCATAAAAGCGGCTGCTTCCCGGGGCTGCCGGTTCCCCAGGTCGCGGGCCAATTCCAACCACGAGCTTCGATTTGTCGCCGTCCCAGCCTTCGGTTTCCATCGTCGTCCCCGTGCGCAACGAAGCCGACAACATTGCGCCTTTGATCGACGAGATCACGGCCGCGCTCGATGGCCGCTGGGCCTATGAGATCATCTATGTCAACGACGGCTCGACCGATGCGACCGGCGAGCGGCTCGCAGCGATGATGACGCAGCGGGACAATCTGCGGCAGCTGCGTCATGCCAAATCGGGCGGCCAGTCGGCGGCGGTGCGCAGCGGTGTGCGCGCGGCCCGCGGCACGATCGTGGCGACGCTCGATGGCGACGGCCAGAACAATCCAGCCTTCCTGCCGGACCTGATCGCGGCGGTCGAGAAGGGCGCCAATGTCGGGCTTGCCGCGGGCCAGCGGGTCGGGCGCAAGGACACCGGTTTCAAGAAACTCCAGTCGCGCGTCGCAAACGGCGTCCGCAATGGCATCCTGAAGGACGGCACGCGCGACACCGGTTGCGGGCTGAAGGCATTCCGGCGCGAGGTCTTCCTGACGATGCCCTATTTCGACGGGCTGCATCGTTTCCTGCCGGCATTGGTCCGCCGCGAAGGTTTTGACATCGCCTATGTCGACGTGATCGACCGGCCGCGCCATTCCGGCGTGTCCAATTACGGCTTCTTCGACCGGCTGTGGATCGGGATCTTGGATCTCGCCGGCGTGTGGTGGCTGATCCGCCGCAAGAAGCCGACGCCAGAAGTGACTGAGGTAAAAGCATGATCATTCAATTCGGTCAGGCCCTGAGCAACTATCTCTACGACGTCTTCGTCGCCAAGTTCGATTTCTGGCTCGCCTTCGGCCTGGTCGCGCAACTGTTCTTCACCGCGCGCTTCCTGGTGCAGTGGATCGCGAGCGAACGCGCCGGCAACAGCGTGGTGCCGATGGCGTTCTGGTTCTGCTCGATGGGCGGCGGGTTGATGACGCTGGTCTACGGCGTCGTCAAGCGCGAGCCGGTCATCATCCTCGGGCAGGCGCTGGCGACCATCATCTATGTCCGCAACATCATGCTGATCATCAAGAACCGCGGCCGAACGTCTAGGACGCAGGACCGCTGATCCAGGACCAAGCCGCAAACCTCCCAAAACCTGTTGGAAAACGATCCAAAACGGCTCTTGCTATTTCAAGATCGATCGGTTCATATATCAGTCGATGCGACACCAATCCTCAGTGCAATTGCCGCGTGGGCGGCCCCGAGGTTTCGATGTCGAGGCCGCGGTCGGGCGCGCCATGGATGTGTTCTGGTCGCGTGGCTATCACGGCACGGCGCTGCCGGACCTGCTGCGGGCAACAAAACTCTCGCGCGGTAGCCTTTACGCGGCCTTTGGCGACAAGCATTCGCTCTTCCTCCGCGCGCTCGATCGCTACATTGCCGATGCCCTGGCGCGGATGGAGTTCGAATTCGACCCGCGCAAGGATCCGATTGACGGTCTGCGGACCTATCTAGCCGGTTACGTCGAGCGTACCAGCGGGAGCAGCGGCCGGCGCGGCTGTCTGCTGGTGGCCACCGCCATGGAACTGGGGGGCCAGGATGCCGAAATTGGCCGTCGCGTCGCGGGCTTCTTCAGAGCGATGGAGGGCAGGGTGGCGGACGCACTCTCCCGCGCGAAAGCGGCAGGCCAACTGGCCGATGGTGTCGAGCCCGCCAGTGCCGCGCGAATCCTCGTCTGTTTCGTCGAAGGCCTGCGCGTGACCGGCAAGACGGCGCCGGCGCGAGCCACGTCACAAGCCACCGCCGACGCGCTGCTCGATCGCTTCATCAGGTGAGCAATCCCATGGGCGCCTTCGTCCATTGGCGCGTCAATATCTGGACTGAATGGTCCTGAAAGGATCTACGCCATGTCTGCTATTCAGATCATCTGCGCGGTCGCGGTCCCGTTGCTTTGGGGCTATCAGTTCGTCGCGATCAAGGTCGGCGTGAGCGAGTTTCCGCCGCTGTTTTTCCTCGCACTGCGCTTCCTGGTGATCGCGCTGCTGCTGGTTCCGTTCGTCGCGAAACCCACGCGTCAACAGCTCGGTCCGATCGCGGCGATTTCGCTCTTTCTCGGCGGACTGAACTTCGGGCTGTTCTATGTCGGCCTCGGGCTCGGCTCCGGCAGCATATCGGCCGTCGCGTATCAGCTCGCCACACCCTTCACCGTCCTGTTGGCCTGGCCGTCGCTCGCGGAGAGGCCGTCTCTCGTCACGTCGGCCGGCGTGGTGCTGGCCTTCGCCGGCGTGGTCGTGCTCGCAGCCGGGCCCGGCCTTTCGGGAAGCGCACTGCCGCTGCTGCTCGTGGTCGGGGCCGCGTTCGCCTTCGCCGTGTCCAACGTTCTCACAAAACGCTACGGCCCGTTCGATCCGCTGATGCTGATGGGCTGGTCATCGCTGCTGACGGTGCCGCAGGTCATGGTGATGTCGCTGCTGCTCGAATATGGACAGATGGCGAGCCTTGTCACGGCCGATGGACGCGGCTGGCTGGCGCTCGCCTACACGATCTTCATCGGCGGTATCGTCGGGTTCAGCCTGTGGTTCTGGCTGATCGGGCGCTGCTCGATGGGCCGCGTCGCGCCCTTCGGCCTGCTGCTTCCGGTGTTCGCACTGATGTCGAGCGTGTTGTTCCTCGGCGAGCGCATGACGCCAAAGCTGATCGTCGGCGGACTGCTTGCGATCTCCGGCGTCGCCATCACGCAAGTCAAACCGCGCGTCGCGTCTTAGCCCCTAGCGCGGCAGCGCCGTGGCACCCGAGGCGGGCAGGGCGGCTGTCTCTGTCTCGGTCCGGCGATAGGGCTGGCCTGCCGCGTCCAGCACGGGATAGGCGACCGAGCAGATATGCGAGTGGATGCGGCGCAGATCGCGCAGCACGTCCAGATGCAGCGACGTGGTCTCAATGGTCTCGGGGCGGCCCTCGCGCAGGCGGTCGAGATGGCGTTCGACGGCGGCGAGCTCGGTGTTCTTCAGTGCGGTCTTTTCCACCAGCAGCTTGCGAGCCTCGTTGGCATCGCCCGACATGAACACGCCGAAGGCAATCCGCAGCGAGTCCATCGTGCGCTTGTGGAAGGCGGCGAGCTCCTCGGCGCCTTCGGCCGAGAACTGGAAGCGGCGCTTGATCTTCTTGGTCGCAAGCTCGCTCAGATTCTTGTCGATGATGTCGCCGATATGCTCGAGGTTGATGGCGAAGGAGATGATCTCCATCGCGCGCCGGCCCTCGCTCTCGTCGAGGCTGCCGCGGGTCAGCTTCGTGACGTAGAGCTTGATGGCCTCGTCGAGACTGTCGACGACATTGTCCGTCTTCGAGACCTGATCGACCAGCGAACGGTCGCCGGTCATCATCGCGGCCATCACCTTGCGCAGCATGGTTTCAACGAGATCGCCCATGCGCAGCGTCTCGCGGGCCGCGTCCGCAAGCGCGAGCGAGGGGCTCTCCAGCGCGGTCTCGTCGAGATAGCGCGGACGGGCCGGGTCGGTTTCCTGCACACGATCGGGCAGGAGCCGAGTCAGCAGGCGCGACATGGTGTCGAGCAGGCCGATGAAGATGACGGCCGTGCCGACGTTGAAGGCGATGTGGAACGCCGCAATCATCTTGGCGAGATCAGGCTGCCAGGCGTGCATGTGGCCCGCGATCGTGCCCAGGAACGGTAGCACCAGCGCAATGCCGACGACACGATTGATGAGATTGCCGACCGGCAGGCGATAGCTCGCGGGATCGTCGCGCTTCGCGCCTTCAAACACAGGATTGATGGCGCTGCCGAGATTGGCTCCCAGCACCAGCGCCAGCGCGGCATCGGGCGTGATGAACTGCGAATAGGCCAGCGACATGATCAGCAGCACGCTGGCGACGCTCGAATGCACGGCCCAGGTAAGGAGTGCAGCGACGATGATGCACAGGACCGGATCGCCAGTTATCGCCGACATCACGACACGGACACCCGGGGCGTTCTCCGCGGGCGCCAGCGTGTCGAGCAGAATATGCAGCGACAGCAGCATCAATCCGAGGCCGATGCAGAGACGGCCGATGTCCTTGATCCGCGAGCGCGGGCCGGAGCGGAAGGCGACGAGGCCGAGCACGAACAGCACCGGCGCAACGGCTGCGATGTTGAACGACAATGCCTGGACGATCAGCGTCGTGCCGACATTGGCCCCAAGCATGATGGCGAGCGCGGCGACGAGGCTGAGCAGGCCCTCGGCAGCAAAGGAGCTGGTCAGCAGCGCGGTCGCCGTGCTGCTCTGAAGCAGTGCCGTGAGGCCGAGGCCGGCTCCAAACGCGCTGAAGCGGTTGCCGAGGGCCTTGCCGAGCAGGCGTCGCAGGTCGGGGCCAAAGGCGCGCAGGATGCCGCTTTGGACCATGTGCAGGCCCCACAGCAACAGCGCCACGCCGCCCATCAGATCGAGCAGAACCAACGTTCCCATGCTCCGTGTCCGGATGAGAGTCGAAGGGATAGGCTAGCGCCAAACGCCAGCGGATTAAACCCTTTGTTGGCGCGTCGTCGTTAACGCCTGCGGTCCTTGCTCGTTCCCAAGGCGAAATGCCTTCTGAGCAGGCTCACACTGCCGCTTTGAGGGCAGCGAAGCCGCGATCGAAATCGGCCTTGAGGTCGTCGGTGCTCTCGAGCCCGATATGAAGTCGCAGTGTCGGGCCGCCGGGCGCCCATTTCGTCGCCGTGCGATAATCGTTGCAGTCGAAGGGAATCGCGAGGCTCTCGAAGCCGCCCCAGGAAAAGCCCATCCCGAACAGCTTGAGCGTGTTGAGCATGGTGTCGACGGCCTTCTGCGGAGCCGGCTTCAGCACGACGCTGAACAGGCCTGAGGCGCCGGTGAAGTCGCGCTTCCAGATGGCATGGCCCGGATCGGTCTCGAGCCCCGGATGCAGGACGCGCGCGACCTCGGGCCGGCCCGCAAGCCAGCGCGCCATGTCGAGGCCGGAGCGATGATGTTGCGCGAGCCGCACTGACAGTGTGCGCAGGCCGCGCAGCGCGAGAAAGACGTCGTCGGGGCCGGCGCAGACGCCGAGCAGGCGGATGCCTTCGGTAATCTGCGGCCAGGCCTTGGCGTTGGCCGAGATGGTGCCGAACATGATGTCGGAATGGCCGCCGATATATTTGGTGGCGGCCTGCATGCTGATGTCGACGCCCTGCTCGAGTGAGCGGTGATAGAGCGGCGTCGCCCAGGTGTTGTCGTCGATCACGAGCGCGTCGCGCGCATGCGTGACCTCGGCGATGGCGCGGATATCAGGCATCTCGAACGATTGCGAACCCGGCGCCTCGACCAGCACCGCACGGGTGTTGGGCTTGAACAGCTTCTCGATGCCGGCCCCGATCAGCGGATCGAAATAGCTGGTCTCGATGCCAAGGCGGGCCAGCATGCCGTTGCAGAAATTGCGCGTGGGACGATAGACATTGTCGCAGACCAGGATGTGGTCGCCGGTCTTCAAGACCGCGAGCAGGGTGGTCGAGATCGCCGACAGCCCCGACGGCACGATGCCGACGCCGGCACATTGCGGCCCCTCCAGCGCCATCAGCGTATCCTGGAACGCCCGGGTGGTCGGGCTGCCGTGGCGGCCATAGGTGAACTCGCCGCGATGGGCGTGCAGGTCCTCGGCGGTGGGATAGAGCACGGTCGAGCCGTGGAACACCGGCGGATTGACGAACCCCTTCTGCGCCTTGGTGTCGCGGCCGGAGGTGACCAGCCGGGTTTCGGCGTGCTGCTGTGCGGGGTGCGAGGAATCCATGCGTCTGCTTTCAAAAAAGCGTTTCCGCCGGGCGCGGATCGCGCGGTCGGGCGGCCTGGAGGCCACTGACGTTAATAACAGAACACAGAAGAGTCCCGTCAACCCCTTGACCCGGCTCGCCAGTCGTTCTGTGATGCGCAGGTGCTATTCAGTCGCCGCATGTTGAGGGGCCTGCCGCGACCTTCGATCCATCGTCTGACCGGACCTTGCGCCACAGCCATAACGGCGGGCGCCTGCGGCGAGGATTAAGGTATGGCCTCCCAGCATCGGCGAGTGTTCGGCAAGGTTTTCCAGCATGACTCTTGCAAGGCTAAACCCTGGCAGAGACACCGTTCCCGACCTTGAGATGACTTTGAAAGGCTTGAAGCCCATGAAACGCGTAACCCTGGCTCTCTCTCTTGCTCTCGCCGCCGGCCTCTCTGCCCAGGCCGCCGATGCGCAAACGCTCAAGACCATCAAGGACCGGGGCACGCTGTCCTGCGGCGTCAGCCAGGGCCTGCCGGGCTTCTCCTCGCCCGACGACAAGGGCAACTGGACCGGGCTCGACGTCGACGTCTGCCGCGCCATTGCGGCGGTGGTCTTGAACGATCCGACCAAGGTCAAGTTCGTGCCGCTGTCAGCCAAGGACCGCTTCACGGCGCTCCAATCCGGCGAGATCGACGTGCTGTCGCGCAACACCACATGGACGGTCTCGCGCGACACGTCGCTTGGCGCCAACTTCACCGGCGTCACCTATTATGACGGGCAAGGCTTCATGGTGAAGAAGTCGCTCAAGGTGAACTCCGCGCTGGAACTGAACAGCGCCTCGGTCTGCGTGCAGACCGGCACCACCACCGAGCTGAACCTTGCTGATTACTTCAAAGCCAATAACATGAAGTATGAGGTGATCGCGTTCGGCACGATCGACGAAGCGGTCAAGGCCTACGAATCGGGGCGCTGCGACGTCTTCACCGACGATTCATCCGGACTTTATGCCAGCCGCCTGAAACTGACGAATCCCGCCGATCACGTCGTGCTGCCCGAGATCATTTCGAAGGAGCCGCTGGGTCCGATGGTGCGCCACGGCGACGATCAGTGGTTCGACGTGGTGAAATGGACGCTGTTTGCGATGGTCACGGCCGAAGAGCTCGGCATCACCCAGAAGAACGTCGACGAGATGGCGAAATCCGACAAGCCGGAGCTGAAGCGGGTGCTTGGCACTGACGGCAATCTCGGCGAACAGCTTGGCCTCACCAAGGACTGGGTGATCCGGATCGTGAAGGCGGTCGGCAATTACGGAGAATCGTTCGATCGCAATGTTGGCGCCGGCTCGCCGCTTAAGATCGAACGCGGCATCAACAGTCTCTGGACCAAGGGCGGCCTGCAATACGCGCCGCCCATCCGCTGACCGGCAAGCCGCAGGCTGCGCCGATGGGCGTCGAGGCCCGGAAACCGCCACCGCAGATCGCGCTGAAGCTGAGGCGCGCGCTCGGTGGCAAGGCAGGCTGGAACGGCGTCGCCGTCCAGCTTTTCTTTGGCGCGATCCTGGCCTGGATTGCCTATGAGATCATATCGAACGCCCGTACCAACCTGGAAACCCAGCACATCGCCGCGGGCTTCGGGTTCCTGCAAAACAGCGCCAGCTTCGACGTCAATCAGACCCTGATTCCCTATTCGGGGTCCGATACCTACTTCCGCGTCTTTGTGGTCGGCGTCCTGAACACGCTGCTGGTCTCGGTGGTCGGTATCTTCTTTGCCACCGTGATCGGTTTCGTCGTCGCGCTCTGCCGTTTGTCGCCCAACTGGCTGGTGTCGCGCGTCGGCGGTCTCTATGTCGAGGCCATCCGCAACCTGCCGCTGCTGTTCCAGATCCTGTTCTGGTACCTGGCGGTGCTCGCGGCGCTGCCCAATCCGCGGCAGAGCGTTTCGATCCTCGGCGCCTTCTTCCTCAACAATCGCGGCGTGATCGTGCCGTCACCGCTGGCTCAGCCCGGCCTTGTTCCATTCCTTGCCATGCTGGCGCTTGGTCTCGTCGCGTCGCTGGTGTTGCGCGGCTACGCGCGACGGGCGCTGTTTGCTCAAGGCCGCGTGATCCGGATATGGCCGTACGTGCTGACATTGCTCGTCGGATTGCCGCTCGTCACGATGCTTGTGTTCGGTCTGCCTTTCTCGTTCGAATTTCCGCAGCTGAAGGGGTTCAATTTCGCCGGCGGCGCGCGGATCATTCCGGAACTCGTCGCACTGACGGTGGGATTGTCGACCTATACGGCGGCCTTCATCGCCGAGATCGTGCGCGCCGGCATCCAGTCCGTTCACAAGGGACAGATGGAGGCGGGATCTTCGCTGGGTCTCAGCCGCGGCACCGCGTTGCGGCTGATCGTGGTGCCACAGGCGATGCGCGTGATCGTGCCGCCGCTGACCAACCAGTACCTCAACCTGACCAAGAATTCCTCACTCGCCGTGGCCATCGGCTATCCTGATCTCGTGTCGGTATGGGCCGGCACGTCGCTGAGCCAGACGGGCCAGGCAATCGAGATCATCGCCACGACGATGGGTGTCTACCTCCTGATCTCGCTCTTCACCAGCGCCGTCATGAGCATCTACGGCTGGCGCCTGAACCGGAGCCTCGGCGCATGACCGACATCACCGCGTCATCCTTCGTTCGTGAGGATCTGGTCGCCGAGCGCCCGGCGCCGGTCAAGACCACCGGCTTTCTCGGCTTCGTGCGTACGCGCCTCTTGAACTCGCCGACCAATATCCTGCTGACGATCCTCGGCCTGTTGCTGATCTGGTACACCCTTATTCCCACCATCAAGTTCCTGCTGGTCGATGCAGTTTGGAGCGGCAAGGATCGCACGGCCTGCCTCGCCGAGAATGCCGGCCATCCGGTCGGCGCCTGCTGGCCCTTTATCCAGGCCAAGTCCACGCAGCTTTTCTACGGCTTCTATCCCGAGGCCGAACGCTGGCGGGTCAACCTGACCTTCGCGCTGGGCGCAGCGCTGCTCTTGCCGCTGCTCATTCCGCGGCTGCCGGCCAAGGGGTCGAATGCCGGGCTATTCTTCTTCGCCTTTCCCGCGGTCGCATTCTTCCTGCTGCATGGCGGCGGCATCACCGGCTTCGGCGTGAGCTGGGTCGCGGGCCTCCTGCAATTGTTCGCCGACAGCATCAGTGGAGTCGGTGAGGTTCTGGTCGGTCTGAGCAAGGCTTCGGCCGCCGGGCCGCTGCTTTGGGCGATCGGCGGCGCCATCGCGCTGGTCGGCACGTTGCTGCACTGGGTGATCTTTCCACTCATTTGGCTGCGCGATCAGATGCAAGCGGCAGGACAGGGGCTCTGGCTCGACTTCCTGATCACTGCGGTGATCGTATCGGCGATCCTGTTCATGCTCGGCGGCGGCGCCCGCGCCGGTTCGCGGCCACTGATCGCCAGCCTCGCCACCTTCGCCGGAATTGCGGCGGTGATCAAGCTGATGGATCTCGATCACGGCGGCTTGCCGATCGTCGATACGCGGCTGTGGGGCGGTCTTCTGGTGACGTTGGTCATCGCGATCACCGGCATCGTGGCGTCATTGCCGATCGGCGTTGCGCTGGCGCTCGGCCGGCGTTCGACCATTCCCCTGATCCGGATCTTCTCGATCACCTATATCGAGTTCTGGCGCGGGGTGCCGCTGATCACGGTGCTGTTTTTCGCGACTTACATGCTGCCCCTGTTCCTGCCGGGCAACTTCACCGTCGACGGCCTGGTGCGCGCGCTGATCGGCGTTTCCCTCTTCACCGGCGCCTATCAGGCCGAGAACCTGCGTGGTGGTCTGGCGGCGGTGCCGCGCGGGCAAGGCGAAGCGGCCTCAGCGCTCGGTCTGTCCTGGTGGAAGACCACCTCGCTGATCGTATTGCCCCAGGCGTTGCGGCACGTCATTCCTGCCATCGTCAACAGCTTCATTTCGCTGTTCAAGGACACTTCGCTGGTCTCGATCGTGGCGCTATTCGACCTTCTCGGCTCGCTGCGGGCCTCATTCGCCGATCCGGTCTGGACCACGCCGTCGACCGCCTTCACCGGATTTGCGTTCATCGGTATCATCTACTTCATTTTCTGCTTTGGAATGTCGCGCTATTCGCTCTTCGTCGAGCACCGCCTCAACGCCCACCGCCGCAACTGATCGAGGCCACCATGTCCGCTGATCCAATCGTCAACATTTCCGGCCTCAACAAATGGTACGGCGAGTTTCACGTGCTGCGCGACATCGACCTCGAGGTCAACAAGGGTGAGCGCATCGTGATCTGCGGGCCCTCGGGGTCTGGCAAATCGACGCTGATCCGCTGCATCAATGCGCTCGAGGAGTTCCAGGAGGGCGAGATCGTCGTCGACGGCATCGAGCTCGGGCCCAACCTCAAGCATGTCGATGCGGTGCGCCGCGAGGTCGGCATGGTGTTCCAGAGTTTTAATCTGTTCCCGCATCTGACCGTGCTGGACAATTGCACGCTGGCGCCGATCTGGGTGCGCAACATCCCCAAGAGGGATGCCGAGGCGACCGCGATGAAATTCCTGGAGCGGGTCAAGATCCCGCACCAGGCCAACAAGTTTCCCGGCCAGATGTCCGGCGGCCAGCAGCAGCGCGTCGCGATCGCGCGCGCGCTGACCATGAATCCGAAGGTGATGCTGTTCGACGAGCCGACCTCGGCGCTCGACCCCGAGATGGTCAAGGAGGTCCTCGACACCATGGTCGACTTGGCCGAGGAGGGCATGACCATGCTGGTCGTCACTCACGAGATGGGCTTTGCCAAGGAAGTCGCCAACCGTGTGGTGTTCATGGACGCCGGCCAGATCATCGAGGCCAACACGCCGAGCGAATTCTTCGCCACCCCGCAGCATGCCCGCACAAAACTGTTCTTGAGCCAGATCCTGCGGTGACGGCAGTTCTGGTGCGACTATTGTGCTGAGATGACCCCGTAGGCGGTGCCGTAGCGGTGGGCAAAGCGCAGCGTGCCCACCATTTCTGTCTGCGCGGCGAGATGGTGGGCACGGCGCAAGGGCGCCTTTGCCCACCCTTGCACCGGTGAACCCGTAAAATTTTACGCAATTCCGACGCCAGCCAACAACTATGACGCGAGCGACACCCCGGCGCTTCACGCGTCCGAAAGCTCTTTCTGCGCATCTGGCGATAAATGGGGGTGTGTCAAATGCTCGGCTTCGTGTTCGGCCTCAATGCCCGTCTCGGGCGCCTGCATTTCTTCCTGGCCTCGATCGCGCTGACGATCGTGATGACCGCGATCTGTTTTGGGATCGCGATGGCTGTGCTGCGCACGACATCACCGAGCATGGTCCGTCCCGAAGACCTCACCCGAAACTGGGCCATCATCGCTGCGATGGTGTTCTTCGGGCTTGCGACCTTCACGCTGCAATCGATGCGCATCCGCGACATCGGCTGGGATCCGGTCTGCGTGATCCCGGCCTGGATCGCGCTCATGATCGTCGACCAAGTGGCGGCGGGCCGGTTTCCGGCCTGGGCGATCGGCGGGGAGCATCAGGGCACGATGGTCGGCGGGCTGGTCAATCTCGCTCTGCTGCTGGCGCTCACCTTCTGGCCGAGCGCCGTCGACGAGGGCGTTTACACCAATCCCTTCGAACCGCCCGCGCGCGCAGCCAGCAAGCCGTCGACATCGGACCAGCGCCTTGCGCGCGTATCGCAAGGCGCGCGTCCGACCTGGAGCTGAACGACCTGGAGCCGAGAGCCCGGAGCTAGACGAACGGCAGCTTGATGTTGCTGCGCTTCTCCAGCCATTCCGGCACCGGCAGGTTCTTGGCGCGCATGAAGTCGGCGTTGAACAGCTTTGACTGATAGCGGCTGCCGGAATCGCAGAGAATGGTGACGATGGTCTTGCCGGGCCCGAGCTGCTTGGCGAGCCGCATCGCGCCGACGATATTGATGCCGGTCGACCCGCCGAGGCACAGGCCTTCGTGCTGGAGCAGCTCGTAGATCACCGTGACAGCTTCGGCATCGGGAATGAGAAAGGCGTCATCGACCTTGGCGCTCTCGACGATCGCGGTTTTCCGGCCGAGCCCGATGCCTTCCGTGATGGAATCGCCGGGCGTTGCCTTGGCTTCGCCGGTCCTGAAATATTCAAACATTCCGGCGCCATGCGGGTCGGCGCAGGCGATCCGGATGTCCTTGTTCTTCTCTTTCAGATAGCGGCTGATGCCGGCGAGCGTGCCGCCGCTGCCGACCGAGCAGACGAAGCCGTCGACCTTGCCGCCAGTCTGCTCCCAGATCTCGGGGCCAGTCGAGTCGTAATGCGCCTTGGCATTGTCGAGGTTATTCCACTGGTCGGCGAACAGCACGCCATTCGGCTCGGTCTTGCGCAGCTCGTCGGCAAGACGGCGGCCGACATGTTGGTAGTTGTTCGGATTGGAATAGGGCAATGCCGGCGATTCCAGGAGCTCCGCGCCACACAGCTTCAGAAAGTCCTTCTTCTCCTGGCTCTGCGTCTCCGGGATCACGATCAGCGTGCGATAGCCGCGCGCGCTCGCGACCACCGCAAGCCCAATGCCGGTGTTGCCGGCGGTCGCCTCCACCACGAGGCCGCCCGGCTTCAGCTCGCCGCGCTTCTCGGCCTCCTCGATCATCCATTTGCCGGCGCGATCCTTGACGGACTGGCCGGGATTCATGAACTCGGCCTTACCGAGAATGGTGCAGCCGGTCAGTTCGGAGGCGCGCTTGAGCTTGATGAGCGGGGTGTTGCCGATGGCTTCGACAACGTCGTTTTTGAAGGTCATGTCAGGCAATTACCGGCTGGATGCGTGAAGTCATCGAGACCCTAAAGTAGGGTCGCCGGCCTTACAAGCGACCCCTTGCAAGGCGAGGGCGCAAACTCTTTATTGCTGCTTTGCGAAGATGACCTGCCGGACGTCGATATTGCCGGAGAGGAATCCGGCTTCGCAATAGGCGAGGTAGTACTCCCACAGCCGCCGGAACCGGTCGTCAAAGCCCAGCGGCACGAGCCCCGGCCAAGCCGCGCGAAAATTATTTCGCCAGGTGGCGAGCGTCTTGGCATAATCTTGCCCGAAGATGCGCTCGCGAATAACCGGGACGCCGAATTTGTCCCCGAGCGACTTCAGCACCGCAGGCGAGGGCAGCATGCCTCCAGGAAACACGTAGCGCTGGATGAAGTCGACCTCGCGCCGGTAGCCCTGGAAAAGCCGGTCCTGGATTGTGATGGCCTGGATGCCGGCCAGTCCGTCCGGCAGCAGCCGGTCGCGCAGCTGGGCGAAATAGCGCGGCCAGAACTGCTCGCCGACCGCCTCGATCATCTCGATCGAAGCGATCCGGTCGTAGCGATCCCGCTCGTCGCGATAATCCTGCAGACGGATATCGACCTTCTCGGCGAGGCCCGCCTCGTGAATGCGCTTGCGCGCGAAGTCGCGCTGCTCGGTCGAGATGGTGAGGCCGACGACGCGTGCATCAAAAGTCTTGGCGGCGAATTCGGCGAAGCCGCCCCAGCCGCAGCCGATCTCGAGCAGCTTCTGGCCCGGCCTCAGGTCGAGCGCTTCGGCGAGGCGGCGATATTTGTTGGTCTGCGCGGCCGTGAGGTCGGTGGTCGATTCTTCGAACAGCGCGGATGAATAGGTCATGCTCGGATCGAGCCAGGCCGAGTAGAACGCATTGCCGATGTCGTAATGGGCGTGGATGTTGCGCCGGGCCTGACTGCGGGTGTTGCGGTTGAACCAGTGCTGCACCATCTGGACGAACCGCATCAGCGGCTTGTCACGCAGCATGGCCTGGATCAAATCGTGGTTGACGCAGAACAGGTAGAGAAACTGGGTCAGGTCCGGCGTGTCCCAATCGCCGGCGAGATAGGCCTCCGCAACGCCGATGTCGCCGCTGTTGATCATGCGCGAGGCGACGCTGTAATTGTGCAGGCGCATCGCTGCACTCGGACCCGGCTCGTGACCGCCAAGCCGGATCACGCGGCCGTCGGGCAGAGTGACGTCGAGCGTGCCGCGCCGCAGTCGCGACCCGAAGCTCAGCGCCAGGCGAACGATGCGTGGCAGATCGGCGAGCGTTGTGTCCACATTCTCTGGCGTCACCGAGATGGCATTCGACATCGGAAAATCCATCAATTGAACGGATAATGTCCGACCGCGAACTGGCCGCGCCCAACTTTCCCTTCGCCAGACCCGAGCGCGCCCTGCATGCGGTCAGCGACTGACAATATAAGTGTGGGATTTGCCGGCCGCCAAGGTGGTTTCGCCGTTACGCTGCTCTGCGGTATCCGGTCGCGGCACCATCCGTGCCCCCTTCAACCAGAGCCGCAGCGCTTCCCAATGGATCGCCGCCATCACCTTGAGGCTCACGAACGGCAGCGCGACGAACGATCGCAGCAGGGCGCGCGAGGTCAGGGCGCGGCGGCGGCCGCTGAAGGTCGCCGCGAGCAGCGGGCCGTCGCGGTGGGTCTCCAGAATGCGCAGCTTGACCGTGTCGGACGGCGGCAATACGCGAAAATGGTAGCGCATCGCCATCGGCATGAAGGGCGAGACGTAGAACAGCTTTTCCTGCTGCCGCCGCAGGCCGGCCTCACTCCATTCGCCCGGCTGTACCGGCAGGACGTACGGATGAATCTCACCAAAAGTGTTGCGCACCTCGTAGATCACCAGCGCCAGCTCGCCGCCGGCGCGATAGCAGAAATAGACCGAGAGCGGACTGAAGCCGTAGCCGAGCAGGCGGGGATAGCAGAGCAGTGCGACCCGGCCGCCATTAAGGTCGATGCCGTGCGCGGCGGCGCAGCGCTCCGCATAGGCGCGCAGCGAGGAGCCGTCGCGCGGGCCGTGGTCCTTCTCGTGAAAACTGTAGAGCGCGGCGCGGTTGACGCCGAACAGCGCCGTCTGCCGGTCGGCTTCACCGAGCCGGCCGAGATCAATCAGAAGACTCATGACGCGGTAGCTGAAGCGATGGCCCATCGGCTTCAGGCGCGCATGCATGACGTCCCCGAAATAGAGCGAGGCGGCATCGGTCGCGGGAAGGGCTCTCGTCTCCATCGCGCTACTCCGCGGCCTCCGCGAGCTCGACTGGTGCCGTGCGCCATGGCGCGGTCGCCCCGAGCGCCTCGGCGACGCCAAGGCCCGAGCGCAGGCCATCCTCGTGAAAGCCATAGCCGGTCCAGGCACCGCAGAACCAAATGTGCCGCTGCCCCTGGATCTCGCCAAGCCGCTTCTGTGCGGCGAAGGCGGCCGCATTGTACTGCGGATGCTCGCAGAGATATTGGCCGAAGGTGAGCTCCGGCGCAGGCTCGAACGGCGGGTTGAGGCTGACGAACAGCGGCTTGCTGGGATCGATGCCCTGGAGGTTGTTCATCCAGTAGGTCACAGCGACGTCGTTCATCGCATCTCCCTCGCGCTGCCAGCGCAGGAAATTCCACGACGCCCAGGCGTGCCGCCGCTTCGGCATCAGCCTGACGTCGCGATGCAGATAGATCTTGTTCGGGGAATAGCCGATCTCGCTGAGGATCTCGCGCTCGCGTGGGTCTGCGTCGGACAGCATCGCGAGCGCCTGGTCGCTGTGGGCGGCGATCACCACATGGTCGAATGTCTCGCGCCCGCCGTGGCTGTCATGGACGACGACGCCATGAGTGCTCCGCTCGACCGACGTGACGGCGCAGCCGAGCCGGATGCTGTCCTTGAAGGCGGCCTGGAGCCGCTCGACATAGCGCTGGCTGCCGCCTTTGACCGTGCGCCAGACCGGCCGGTCGTAGTGCAGCAGGCGATGGTTGCCGAAAAAAGTGACAAAATTCTCGGCCGGAAAGTCGAGCATCTCGTTTGCGGGGGCCGACCAGATCGCTGCGCCCATCGGTGCGAGATAGTCGGTCAGCAGCCGTTTGGAGAAGTGCCGTTGCTGGAGATAGTCGCCGAGCGTCAGTCCGCTCAGGTGGCCGTTGCGCAAATCGTCGACGCTTTGCCTGCCGAATTTTGGGATCTCCGCGAGCATCCGCAGGTAGGTCGGGGAGAGCAGGTTGCCAGCTTGCGCAAACAGGCCGGCCGCCGTCTCCCGCCAGTCATTGCCGCCGCCGCGCCATTCGAAACGGCCACGATCGGCTGAGACGGCAAAGCTCATGCAGCTCGTGACCGTCTCGACGCCGAGATGGGCGAACATTGCGGTCAGGTCGGGATAGTTGAGCTCGTTGTAGACGATGAAGCCGACGTCGACCGCGACCGCCGTGCCCTGATAGTCGATGGTGACGGTGTGGCTGTGGCCCCCGGGGCGCAGCTCGCGGTCATAAACCGTCACCGGATAGCGCTGCGAAAGCGTCCAGGCCGCCGCGTTGCCGGCAATGCCCGTTCCGATGACCGCGATGCGCATGTGTGAAAGTGCCCCTGCCTCGTGTGAAACAAGCTACGGTGCGTTGCGGCGCAGGTTTCAGTGGAGCAAAGGCGGCCTTCGCTGGTCTCGCGGCCAGTGTGGCCGCAATATCACATGAAATCTTGGTAAGCTTGAACGCGCTTCGGAATAGCGCGACAAATCAAAAAGCCGCTGCGAGACAGTGGTTTTTTGTATTTTCGTTGCCCATATCCGGGTGCGGTCGGGTGTGCTTTTCGCAAGTGCGGGACTGTCCCGCAGTTCCGCGCCCCGCTAGGATGAAATTCAGGCTCCGCAGAAAGCATCACGCTGTGAACGAGTTACAGAAAGGCCTCCGGCCGTCCGCCCGCGAATCGGCTAATCCGGCCGAGCGGTGGCGGCGTGATCTGCCGGGCAGGGGGTGGATGTGACACAGCGGGCTCCGGCCGTCGCCAAGCGGCAATTCCTTGGGTCTGCGTCCCGAACGCTGCGGGCGGTCGCCGTGGTGTGCCTGGCGTCGGGCTCGGGCGCCTGCGTGCTGACCCAGGACCTTCCCGATCCCGCGCTCGATGTCCCCACGCAATACAAATACGCCGGCAAGGCGGATGCGCCGCCGACGCTGGATTGGTGGCGCGGCTTTCGCTCGTCGGAGCTGACGCAACTGATGGAAGAGGCGCAGACCGTCAATCTCGACATCGCTGCCGCGGTCTCGCGGATCGTGGAGGCCGACGCGCAGGCGCGCCAGGCGGGCGCGGCGCTGTTGCCGAGCCTGTCGGGAAGCGGATCGGAGACGTATTCACGCACATCCGGCTCGAGCGCTTCCGGCCTGACCAATGGCGGCCGTGAAGTCGTCAATTACTCCTCGTCGCTCAGCGCCAGCTACCAGCTCGATTTCTGGGGCCAGAACCGCGACGCGCTGCAAACGGCGGAGGAGACCGCCAACGCCAACCGCTTCGACCGCGACACCGTCGCCCTGACGACGCTTGCAGCCGTCGCGAATGCCTATTTCCAGGTGCTGTCCTCGCAGGATCGCCTGCGCACCGCCCAGCACAATATCGCCAGCGCCCAGCGCATCCTCGATGCCATCCGGGAGCGCCGCAAGGCCGGCACCGGGACCGATCTCGACGTCGCCCAGCAGGAGAGCGTGCTGGCCAACCAGAAGGCGCTGGTGCCGCCGCTGCGCCAGACGCTCGACCAGAACGCCAATGCGCTGGCGGTGCTGGTGTCGCGGCCCCCGGAGAGCGTGCGCCTCGCGGGCGGCTCGCTGGACCGGATCGCGATCCCGCGCGTCACGCCCGGCCTGCCGTCGGAGCTCCTGACGCAGCGGCCGGACATCCGCCGGCAGGAGGCGCAGCTTGCCTCGGCGACGGCCAATATCGGCAATGCGCGTGCGCAATTCTTCCCGACCATCCAGCTCACCGGCAATGGCGGCTATCAGAGTTCGGCGCTGGTCTCGCTGTTCCAGCCGCACGCGGCGTTCTTCCAGCTGGTCGGCAGCGCGACCCAGCCGATCTTCGACGGCGGCAAGATCCTCGGCAATTTCGAATACGCCAAGGCGCGGCAGGAGGAGTTGCTCCAGACCTACCGCAAGACCATCGTCCAGGCCTTTACCGACGTCGACAATGCGCTGTTCTCGATCAAGCAGACCACGATCAAGCTGCAATTGCAGCGCGATGTCGTCAACGCCTCGCGGCGCGCCTTCGACCTCGCCGAGCAGCAGCTGCGCGCCGGCACGGCCGATATCGTGACCGTGCTCAACACCCAGCTGACGCTGTTCCAGGCCGAAGACACGCTGTCACAGGCGCAACTCGCACGCCTTCTAGCCATTGTCAGCCTGTATCAGGCGCTTGGCGGCGGCTGGGAGCCGCGAATGGAGAAACCGGTCAATGCTCTTTAAGCCGGACACGAAGCAGGACGCGAAAGCGGGGACGACGAAAAAGTCGCGCGGCCGCGGCTTCGTCATGACCCTGATCACGCTCGCGATCCTCGGCGGCCTCGGCTACTACGGCTGGACCGTGATGCATCAGCAGCCGCAACAGGCCGGCGGCGGTCGCGGCCAGCAGCGCCCCGATCTGCCGGTACCGGTGCTGGCGGCAACGCCCAAGGTTCAGGACGTGCCGGTCTATCTCGACGGCGTCGGCGCGATCCGTGCGCTCAACACGGTCACCGTGCGCTCGCAGGTCGACGGCAAGCTGATCGCGGTGAAGTTCACCGAAGGCCAGGACGTCAAGAAGGGCGATGTACTCGGCGAGATCGATCCGGCGCTCTATCAGGCGACCTATGACCAGGCCGTCGCCAAGAAGGCCCAGGACGAAGCCCAGCTCGCCAACCAGCGCATCGATTTGACGCGCTACGAGCAGCTTGCGGCCTCCAATGCCGGCTCGAAGCAGCAGGCCGATACCCAGCGCGCGGCGGTCGCGCAGACCGAGGCGCTGGTCAAGGCCGACCAGGCTTCAATCGACAATGCCGCGGCAACCCTGAGCTACACCAAGATCGTGGCGCCGCTGTCGGGCCGCGCCGGCCTGCGTCAGGTCGACCAGGGCAACATCATCCACGCTGCCGACACCACCGGCCTCGTCGTCATCACGCAATTGCAGCCGATCGCGGTGTGGTTCAGCCTGCCGCAGCAGCAGATCATGCGGGTCAATGCGGCGGCGGCAAAGGGGTCGCTTGCGGTCGACGTGTTCGGCAATGACGGCGTTACCGTGATCGACACCGGCAAGCTCACCGGCATCGACAACCAGGTCGACCAGACCACCGGCACGCTTAAGCTCAAGGCCGAATTCCCCAACGCCAATTACCAGCTCTGGCCCGGCCAGTTCGTCAACGTCCGCCTCAAGGTCGAGACCTTGTCGCAGGCGCTGGTGGTGCCGACATCGGCGGTGCAGCGTGGACCGATCGGGACGTTCAGCTATGTCATCGGCGAGGGCGACATCGTCTCGGCCAAGCCGGTGACGGTGACGCAGCAGAACGAGCGTGACGCGGTCATTGCGAGCGGCCTGTCGCCGAACGACCGGGTCGTGACAACAGGCTTCGCCAATCTGTCCGATGGTTCCAAGGTCGTCATCGGCCGCGACGAGCAGACGCCATCGGCCGACCTCGCCCCGCGCAAGCGCACACGCGCGCCGGATGGCCAGAAGAAGGATGGTCAGGCCAAGGACGGACAAGGCAAGGACGGCGAGCACCGCGCCAAGCGGAGCAACAGCGAGGGCGACCAGAAGGGCCAGACCGGCCCGGCGCCGGGGCCGGGGGCTCAACCATCGGGACCTGGAGCCAAGCAGCCATGACCCCGACAACAGCCGCCTGAGCGGCAGGCGCATCTCATGGGTGTCTCTGAACCCTTCATCCGCCGGCCGATCGCGACCTCGCTGCTCGGCATAGCGCTGCTGATCGGCGGCGCGCTCGGCTATTTCGCGCTGCCGGTCTCGGCGCTGCCGCAGGTCGATTTCCCGACCGTGCAGGTGTCGACGCAGCTGCCCGGCGCGAGCCCCGACGTGATCGCCTCGCTGATCACCGCGCCGCTGGAGCGGCAGCTCGGCCAGATCCCGTCGCTGACGGCGATGAACTCGACGAGCTCGTTCGGCGTCAGTCAGATCTCGCTGCAGTTCGACCTCAACCGCGACATCGACGGCGCGACGCAGGACGTGCAGGCCGCGATCAACGCCGCCGCAGGCGTGCTGCCAAAGACGCTGCCTTATCCGCCGACCTACGCCAAGGTGAACCCGGCAGACGCGCCGGTGATGACGCTGGCGCTGCGCTCGGACACGATCTCGCTCCGGGCCATGAGCGATATCGCCGACACGCTGCTGGCGCAGCGGCTCAGCCAGATTTCCGGCGTCGGTCGTGTCTCCGTGCTCGGCGGGCTGAAGCCGGCCGTGCGCATCCAGGCGGATCTGGCGCGGCTGGCGGCCTATGGCATCGCCATGGAGGATCTGCGCAACGCGATCGCGAACGCCAACGTCTCCGGACCCAAGGGCTCGCTCGACGGCGCGCAGCAATCCTACATCATCGCGGCCAACGACCAGATCGCCGCCGCCGACGCCTACAGGCCGATCATCATCGCCTATCGCAACGGCTCACCGGTCACGATCGGTGATGTCGCCCAGATCGTCGACGGGCTCGAGAACGACCGCACCGGCGGCTGGTACCAGGGCACGCCCGCCGTTATCATCGACATCCAGCGCCAGCCCGGCGCCAACGTCATCGACGTCGTCAGCCAGATCCGCGCCGAGATCCCGAAGGTCCAGCGCGCGATCCCGGCCGGCGTGCACCTGACCATCGTCTCCGACCGCACCGTCACCATCCGCGCTTCCGTCCACGACGTGCAGTTCACGCTGATCCTCAGCGTCGTGCTGGTGACGCTGGTGGTGCTCTTGTTCCTGCGCTCGCTGCGCGCCACGCTGATTGCGGGCGTGGCGCTGCCGCTGTCGCTGATCACCAGCTTCGGCATCATGTATTTTGCCGGCTTCAGCCTCGATAATCTGTCGCTGATGGCGCTCACGATCGGTACCGGATTCGTCGTCGACGACGCCATCGTCATGATCGAGAACATCGTCCGCCACATGGAAAATGGCGACAGCGCGATGACCGCTTCGCTCAAGGGCGCGAGCGAAATCGGCTTCACGGTGATCTCGCTGACGGTGTCGCTGATTGCGGTGTTCATCCCGCTGCTGTTCATGTCGGGCCTGGTCGGCCGCATGTTCCGCGAATTCGCGCTGACCTTGACGATCGCGGTCGTGACATCAGCGGTGGTCTCGCTGACGCTGACGCCGATGATGTGCTCGCGGCTGCTCAAGCACGCCCATGAGGAATTCGCGGTGCCGGGGCTCGCCGCTGTCAGCCGCTTCATCGATCGCACCGTCGAATTCTATCACCGCACGCTGCTTGTTGTGTTGCGGCACCAGCGCACCACGCTGGTCGTGACGTTTGCCACGCTGATCGCGACGCTGGTGCTCTATGTCGTCGCGCCAAAGGGTTTTCTGCCGCTGCAGGACACCGCATCGATCACGGCGGTGACGGAAGCAGGTCCCGACGTGTCGTTCGGCGAGATGCAGAAGCGGCAGGCCGAAGTCGCCGACGCCATCAAGGCCGATCCTGACGTGACCGGCGTGGTCTCGGTGATCGGCGCGGGCTCGGTCAATCCGACCACCAATGTCGGCCGCCTCGTCATGAGCTTGACGCCGCGCGGCGAGCGGCGCGACGATGTCAGCGTGGTCATTGCCCGGCTGAAGGAGAAGGTCTCCGGCATCCCCGGCATGACCGTCTACTTCCAACCAGTGCAGGATGTGCAGATCTCGACCCAGTCGAGCCGCTCGCAATACCAGTACACGCTCACCGGCACCGATGCGACGCTGGTGTCGGAATGGGCAAAGAAGCTTGTCGACGAGATGCGGCGCGATCCCATGTTCCGCGACGTCTCCTCGGAGGCGCAGGAAGGCGGCCTGCGCGCGCAGCTTGATGTCGACCGCACCCGCGCCGGCCAGCTCGGCGTCAGCCTGCAAGCCATCACCGACACGCTGAACGACGCGTTTGCCCAGAGGCAGATCTCGACCATCTACGGCCAGGCCAACCAGTACCGCGTGGTGCTCGAGGCGCTGCCGATGTACCAGCGCGATCCCTCGATCCTGTCAAAGCTCTATCTGCCGGGCGGCGCCAGCAGCTCCGTCGTCGGCGCGCCCAACGCGCAGGTCCCGCTCGACGCGGTGGCGACGCTGAAACGCACCACGGCGCCGCTCGCGATCTCGCACCAGGCGCAATTCCCTGCGATCTCGCTCAGCTTCAACCTCGCGCCGGGCGCAGCACTCGGCGACGCCGTCGATGCGGTGAAGGCGATCGAGACCCGGGTCGAGATGCCGAACAGCATCGTCGGTGTTTATGCCGGCGACGCCGCCGAATTCGCCAAGGCGCTCGCCGGCCAGCCCTGGCTGCTGCTCGCCGCCGTGATCACGATCTACATCGTGCTGGGCGTGCTCTACGAGAGCTACATCCACCCGATCACGATTCTCTCGACGCTGCCATCGGCCGGCGTCGGCGCCATCCTGGCACTGATCCTGTGCGGCCAGGACCTCTCGGTCATCGGCCTGATCGGCATCATTCTGTTGATGGGCATCGTCAAGAAGAACGCGATCATGATGATCGACTTCGCGCTGGAGGCCGAGCGCGGGCAGGGCATGCCGGCCCATGAGGCGATCGTGCAGGCGTGCCTGTTGCGCTTCCGCCCGATCATGATGACGACGCTGGCCGCGCTGTTTGGCGCCCTGCCGCTGGCGATCGAGAGCGGCACCGGCGCCGAGCTGCGCTTTCCGCTCGGCATCTCCATCATCGGCGGCCTGCTGTTGAGCCAGCTGCTGACGCTCTACACCACGCCGGTGATCTACCTCGCGCTCGACCGCATCAACCGTCGCCTCGAGCAGGCGTTGCCGCCGCCGGAGCCTGACGCGCCGCCGGCGGCCGGCGCGACCGAGGGGATGCAGTGATGGCATCGATCTCGGAGCCCTTCATCCGCCGCCCCGTAGCAACCACGCTGCTGTCGATCGGGCTGTTCTTGCTGGGGGGCGTCGCCTACGAGTTCCTGCCGGTCGCCTCAGTCCCGAATGTCGACTTCCCCGCCATCTTCGTCTCGGCGAGCCGTCCCGGCGCCGACCCTTCCGTGATGGCCGCAACCGTGGCCGCGCCGCTCGAACGGCGGCTCGGTGAAATCGCGGGCATCAACCAGATCACGTCGACGAGCTCTCTCGGCACGGCGAACATCCAGCTCCAGTTCGACATCGGCCGCAACATCGACAAGGCGGCGCGTGACGTGCAGGCCGCCATCAACGCCGCGCTGGTCGATCTGCCCAGCGACTTGCCGGCGTTGCCGCGCTTCCGCAAGGCCAACACCGCCGGCGCGCCCGTCTTCGTGCTGGCGCTGACCTCCAAGACGCTGTCCGCCAGCGCCATCTACGATGTTGCCGATACCGTGCTGGCGCAGCGCATCTCGCAGGTGCCGGGCGTGGGCGACGTGACAGTGTCGGGCGCCGACCAGCCGGCGGTGCGGATCCAGCTCAACCCGGTGGCTCTGTCGAATGCGGGGATCGCGACCGACGATGTCCGGACCGCCATCATCAACGCCAACCCGCTCGGCCCGGTCGGTATCTTCAACGGCGAGCGCCAGAGCGAGACGCTGTCGCTGAACAGGCAGATGCGCACGGCCAAGGAGTTTCGCGACATCGTCATCAAGAGCACGAACGGCAATTTCGTGCGGCTCTCCGACGTCGCCGATATCGAGGACGGCGTCCGCAACGCGCGCTCGATCGCCTGGTTCAACAAGCAGCCGGCGGTGCTGATCCAGATCACCAAGCAGGGCGATGCCAACGTGATCGACACCGTCGACCGGGTGAAGGCGCTGATCCCCGAGCTGAAGCAATGGATCCCGGCTGGCGTCGACGTCTCCACGCTGGTCGACCGCACCAGCACGATCCGCGCCAGCGTGATGGACATGCAGTGGACGCTGCTCGCAACCGCCGTGCTGGTGATGGTCGTGGTGTTCGTGTTCCTGCGGCGGGTGACGCCGACGATCGCCGCAGGCATCTCGGTGCCACTGGCGCTGGCCGGCACCTGCGCCGGGATGTGGGTCGCGGGCTTCTCGATCGACAATCTGTCGCTGATGGCGCTGGCGATCTCGGTCGGTTTCGTGGTCGACGATGCCATCGTCATGATCGAGAACATGTTCCGCAATCTCGAGCATGGCATGCGGCCGATGGAAGCGGCGCTGGAGGGCGCCAAGCAGATTGGCTTCACCGTGGTCTCGATCAGCCTGTCACTGATCGCGGCGTTCACGCCGCTGATCTTCATGGACGGCATCGTCGGCCGCCTCTTGCGCGAATTCTCGCTGACGCTGACCTTCGCGATCGTGGTGTCGACCCTGGTGTCGCTCACGGTCACGCCGATGATCTGCGCGCAATATATCCGGCAGACCACGTCGGGCTCCGCCACGCTGTTCGACCGCCTGATCGAAGGCTCGCTGTCGCGGATCGTCTCGTTCTACACCCGCACCCTGCGTGCCGTGCTTGAGTTCCCGCTGCTGACGCTGCTGGTGTTCTTCGCCACCATCGGCCTGACGGTGATGCTCTACATCAAGGTGCCCAAGGGCTATTTCCCGACGGACGATTCCGGCTTTGTGATCGGCGCGACGCGCGCATCCGCCGACATCTCGTTCCAGTCGATGCTGACGCTGCAGCAGCGCCTCGCCGACATCGTGATGCAGGATCCGGCTGTGGCCGGCATTGGCTCGACCGTCGGCAGCGGAGGCGGGGGCCCGGGGGCTGCGACCTCGAACCGCGGCACGATGTTCATCAGCCTGAAGCCGCCGGAGGAGCGCGATCACGTTTCGACCCAGGTCGTGATCGACCGGTTGCGGAAGGCGCTGTTCCCCGTGCCCGGGATCCGCCTCTTCATGTTCGCCGCGCAGGATGTTCGCGCCGGCGGCCGGCAGAGCGATTCCGACTACCAGTACACGCTCGCCTCGACCGATCTCGACCTGCTCCAGAAATGGGCGCCGATCGTCGCCAAGCGCATGGAGACGGTCGAAGGGATCACCGACATTTCCAGCGACCGCGATCCCGGCGGCCTTCAGCTGACACTGAATATCGACCGCCAGAAGGCTGCAGCGCTCGGCGTCAAAGTCCAGGATATCGACAACGCCCTGAACAACGCCTTCTCGCAGCGCCAGATCGCGATCATCTACACCCAGCGCAATCAGTACATGACCGTGCTGGAGATCGATCCAAAATTCCAGGTCGATCCGTCCAATCTCGAGCGCATCTACGTCGCCGGCGCCAACGACGTGCAGGTGCCGCTCTCCACCGTGGTGCATGCGACGCGCGGGCTCGCTGCGCTTGCGGTCTATCATTCGCAGTCGGTGCCCTCGACCACGGTGTCGTTCAATCTGCTGCCCGACGTGCCGCTCCAGGCGGCAACCCAAAACATCCAGCGCGCGGTCGACGAGCTGCACATGCCCGAGGGCATCCGCGGCAGCTTTGACGGCAATGCCGGCGATTTCGCCAAGACCAGCGGGCGTCAACCGCTCTTGATCCTCGGCGCGCTGGTGGCGATGTATATCGTGCTCGGCGTGCTCTATGAGAGCCTCGCGCATCCGCTCACGATCATCTCGACGCTGCCCTCGGCAGGCCTCGGCGCGTTGCTCGCGCTCCAGGTCACCAACACGCCCCTGACGGTGATCGCCTTTGTCGGCATCATCCTCCTGATCGGCATCGTCAAGAAGAACGGCATCATGATGGTCGACTTCGCGCTCGATGCCGAGCGCCAGCGCGGCCTGTCGTCAGCAGAGGCGATCTTCGAGGCCTGCCAGGCGCGCTTCCGTCCGATCCTGATGACGACCATGGCGGCGCTGTTTGCCGGCATTCCACTGGTCGTCGCGACCGGTCCCGGCACGGAGCTGCGGCGCCCGCTCGGCATCACCATCATCGGCGGCCTGTTCGTCTCGCAGATCCTGACGCTGTACACGACACCCGTGATTTACCTCTTGATCGACCGCCTGCGCCGGCGGTCCGAGCCGCAGCCACTGGCGGCGCCGGCGGAATAGGTTGTTGCAGCGCCGCTTCAAGCGTATAGCGGCGATCATGTCGAACCCAGCTGAAATTACGGCCGCAGCGCCGGAGTCTATTCCCGAATGTCCGCACTGTCAGAAGCCGATGCCGCTCTGCATCTGCGACAGTGTCACGCCGATCGAGAACGGCCTCGGGCTCCTGATCCTCCAGCATCCGCAGGAGCAGGACAGGGCGCTCGGCACGGCGCGGCTGCTGGCCAGGCATTTTGCCGATGCGACCGTGCGGGTTGGCTTGTCCTGGCCGAGCCTGTCCAAGGCGCTCGGGCATCCGATCGAGAACGCCTCGCACTGGGCCGTGCTCTATCTCGGCTCGGCC
This sequence comes from Bradyrhizobium sp. AZCC 2230, assembly GCF_036924495.1. NCBI lineage: Bacteria > Pseudomonadati > Pseudomonadota > Alphaproteobacteria > Hyphomicrobiales > Nitrobacteraceae > Bradyrhizobium > Bradyrhizobium sp. AZCC 2230. Next base: position 1,196,940 of record NZ_JAZHRS010000001.1, read on the forward strand.
CGCGCCGCCGACCTCGACGTGGAGGGCGAGATCGTCGCGCTCGACCGCAAGGGCGAGGTCGCGGACAACCAGCGCGCCATCCTCGGCAAACTCGAAGGCGTGGTGCTGCTCGATGGCACCTGGAGCCAGGCCAAGGCGCTGTGGTGGCGCAATCCCTGGATGCTGAAATGCCAGCGTGTGATCCTCAATCCGGCGCAGCCGTCGCGCTACGGGCGGCTGCGCAAGGAGCCTCGCAAGGACGGACTGTCGACCATCGAGGCAGCCGCAACGCTGCTGGCCGGTCTCGAGCGGCGCCCCGACATCGCCGAGACGCTCAACGCGAGCTTTGAACGGCTGTTGACGCGCTACCGCGAGGTTCAGGCCGAGATGCCGGAACTGGCACCAAAGCCGGCGCCGAAAGGGCGGCGACGCGATTTCCGCCGCGGCAAACGGTCCTGATGTGAGCCGATCTCGTCCGTACGGTTGATTGCCCGCCGGGAGCGGGCAGATACAGACCGTCCGACCGGGCCGGAGCAGAAGGGGCAGCCGAATTCTGAGCGCAGCGAAGGAGATCCTGGCCCAGGCGGTGCAGTTCGATCGTTGGGGCACGCTCGCCCTGATGGACATCTCGCTGCGCTATCGGCGCACCGTGATCGGTCCACTCTGGATCACGCTGACGCTAGCGGCGACGATCGTCAGCGTCGGGACGGTCTACGCCGCGCTGTTCAAGCAGGATATCGCAGGCTTTCTGCCGCCTTTCGCGGTCGGCCTGATCCTCTGGACGCTCATCGCCACGACGCTCCAGGAGGGCTCCAACATCTTCGTGGCCTCCGGCCATCTCATCAAGGCAGTGCCGGCGCCGTTGCAACCGGGCGATCCTGCTCCAGGAAGGGCGCATCACCGCAGTCGGCACGACCGAGGAGATTCTCGCTCGATACCTCGGGGCTGCGAAGGCGTAACTGCCCGGTCGGGGTTGCCTAAACTGATGATCCCCTATATTGCTCCGCCCTCGTTGGGGCCACGTGGCGGAGTGGTTACGCGCCGGTCTGCAAAACCGTTTACTCGGGTTCGAGTCCCGACGTGGCCTCCATCACAACCTTCTGATCTTCCAGCATAAATTGGGATTTGGCGCGCGTTTCGCGGCTCACGCGGACGGAGCCGGCTGGCCCGCGCCCACCGGGTTTGCCCGGGGCTTGTTGGAAACCTGCGATTCAGGCCCGATGGCATAGACTTCGCATCTGCGAAGGCATGCAGTCCCAACCATCGAGCGCTGGAGCACACGTGGGCGAGATCGTCCGATTTATCCCGAAGTCCGAGCTGGAGCGGGCCCGCCTCATTGCCGAGGCGCGCGCGATCTATGACAGCATCTTCCCGCCTGCCGCACCCGACCGGGCGCGGCAGGACGACGAGGACAGCGTCAAGAGTTGATCGCGAGCCCCCGGGGCCCGCAATTATGTCGGGCTAAAAGGTCTCAGCAGGCGGCGTACCAGCCGTCCGGAAAGGGCACGAGGGGCCAGGCACCCTCATTGTCATTCGCGGCCGCTAAATTTTTCGTGGGCGTCGCGTGAAAGCTCCACGAGCGGGGCACGAATTCCTCCTCCGGCGCGGGCGCGAAATCTTCATTGATCATGGCGTCGCGGACGGCTTCCAGCATCACGTTGAATTCGGCTTCGCTCATCACACCCTCCGGAACGCGGATGGCGCACTGTCGCAAAGCCGGTTTGTTTCCCGATTGACTCGATCGTTCGCATTTTAACGATCGGGCGATCGGGATCCGTTTGGTTAGCGATTCCTGAAAATCCCCGATGGAACCTTAGGGGTCTCCAGGCGGCGGCCAGTGTGAAAGAGATCACATCCGGCGCGATTTATTCCTCCTACCTCTTTGCACACACCGGCCAGCGCGGACCGGACGAGCAGGGCAGACAGGAGACTGGTCATGAAGGCGCGGTTCTTGCGGTTTGCGGGTGTGAGGAGCCGGGCGCGTCGCGCCTCGACGGTCGGGCTGTTCCTGACGCTGTTTGCCACCGCCGCGAGTGCGCAGCAGGGCACGCCGGAACAACGCCGGGCCTGCACCCCCGACGTCTACCGGCTCTGCGCCGGCGAAATCCCGAACGTCCGGGCGATCACAGCGTGCTTGCGCCGTAACCGCTCGAGCTTGAGCGAGGCTTGCCGCACCGTCTTCGACCAGGCTGGCGGCTGACATACCGGTCTGTGGATTTGTGCGCAGCAAGTGGCCCGCGCGGGCTCGCGAATCCGGCATAGTCGGGCTGTGGATATGCTGCGGACAGGCTGTGGATAGCCGTGACGTGCTGCGGATGCTGAAAGCAGACGTGTCTTTCGAGGGGCATATCTCCGTCAAGTCGCCTCCAAATGATTCCCCGACCGCGCAGATTGCGGCTTGATCCGGTATCATTTGGTTCTCCCGAATTCGGAATCCCGCATCGGCGGTGCTTCGTGCGAACAGTTTTTGTGCAGCCGCCTGCCCAAATCGCAGGCCCCGTTCATCCAATTTTTTGTACGCCCGCGGACAAGCTTTTCGGTTCGCTCCCCACCTAGGCTCGCTCCCGAGATCTGGAACATGGCCAATGCCATGGCAATTGGAAGGAGCTGGAGATGGAAAGACGGGTATTGCCCCAGACGCGGGGGATGTCGCGCGCGCTGCCATGGCGCAAGGTCGCGCTCGGCGCGACCATCGCTGTCGGCTTGGTCGCAGCCGCACCGCTGAGCGCGCAGGCCGCCGCGCCCGCCGCCTGCGCCGCGCTCCAGGAGAAATATCCGGACTGGAAGGGCAAGACGCTCGTCAATGCCATCAACCCGCACACGCCGGGCTATGAGACGATCGATCCGAAAGACCCCAACAAATATATCGGCTTCGACATCGATCTCGGCGAAGCCATCGGCGAATGCCTCGGCTTCAAGCTCACCTACAAGCCGGTGACGTTCGCGGCGCTCCTGACCACGCTCGCCGCCGGCCAGGCCGACATCGTGATCTCCGACATCTACGCCACCAAGGAACGCGCCAAGGCGGCCGACTTCATCACCTACTCGAAGGTGTTCGACGGGGTGCTTGTGGCCAAGGGCAACCCGAAGGGCATCAACGGCATCAACATCTCGATGTGCGGCGCGGCGGCGGCCGAGAACACCGGCTATGTCGAGGTGCCCCTGATCCAGGCGCTGATCCCGGAATGCAAGAAGGCCGGCAAGGCCGAGCCGACCATCCAGCTCTATGACAACAACGCCAACTGCATCCAGGCGATCCTCGCCGGCCGCGCCGATACCTATGTCAACGACGTCAACACCGTCGACAGTGCGGTGAAGGCCTATCCGGACAAGCTGGAGAAGGCGATCGCGGTGACGATCCCGTATTCGGTCGGCATCGCCGTTCCCAAGGACAAGCCGAAATTCCGCGACGCCGTGCTCGCCGCGCTGATCGAGGTACAGAAGGCCGGCACGCACATGGAGCTCCTGAAGAAGCATGAGCTCGATGTGGGTAATTTCAAGGAGCCGGACATTCTGACTGCCGACTGATGTCGCTCTTCCTTCACTATCTGAGCATGCCGTATCTGCTCGAGGGCATCGAGCTCACCCTCGAGGTGACTGCCCTCGGGCTCGGCGGCGGATTGATCCTCGGGTTGATCCTCGCCGGCATGCAGCTCTCCCGCTTCTGGCCCCTGGCGGCGATCGCCAGGGCTTACACCGTGATCTTCCGCGGCACGCCGCTGATCCTGCAGATGGTGTTTGCCTACGACGCGCTGCCCCATATCGGCATCAAGCTGCCGGCGGTGCTGGCCGCCGGCCTCGCGCTCGCCTGCAACGAGGCGCCGTTCATCGCCGAGATGTTGCGCGCCGGCGTACTCGGCGTCGATCGCGGGCAGGTGACGGCCGGCCAGGCGCTCGGCATGACGCCCCGGATTCTGATGTGGCGGGTGATCGCGCCGCAGGCCATCCGCACCATGATCCCCGCCTTCGGCAACGAAGCCGTGAGTGCGCTGAAAAACTCCTCGCTTGCCTCCGTCGTCGCGGTGCAGGAGCTGACACTGCGTTCGACCCAGCTCGCATCCTCGACCTTCGACTTCTTCTCGATCTTCTTCGCCTCGGGCTTGCTGTACCTCGTGCTGACCTTCGCCATCAGCGTCATCCAGCTTTTCGTCGAATGGCTGCTCGATCTCGATCGCACCAAGGACCGCCAGCGCAAGCTCGCCGATTACCTGCCGTGGCGTCGTGTCGATCTCACGACCAAGCTCGAACTCACCGAGGCGACTGTCGCCGATCCTGAGCCCGTGCAGGCCGAGCCTGCCGACACGCCGCCGTTGGCGCTGACGGGTGAAGAGCGTACCCGGCGTGCGGCGACGATCGCGCGCAACAACATCGCGGTAGAGACCAAGGACCTCACCAAGAGCTACGGCGCGCAGAAAGTGCTTGGCGGCCTCGATCTCACGGTGCGCGTGGGTGAGGTGGTGGCGCTGCTCGGGCCTAGCGGCTCCGGCAAGAGCACGCTGCTCCGCTGCATCAACCATCTCGAAAGCTGGGACGGAGGCACCGTGCGCGTCGGCGGCCGCCGCCTCGGTTTCGACGACGACGGCAGGCTACTGTCGCCGCGGGCCATCGCCAACGAGCGGGCGACCGTCGGCGTCGGCATGGTGTTCCAGCAGTTCAACCTGTTTGCGCACCTGTCGGCGAAGGAAAACGTCGCCGGTCCGTTGCGCTGGGTCCATGGCATGACCCGGATCGATGCCAATCGCCGCGCCACCGAACTGCTCGACCGCGTCGGTCTCTCTCATCGCGCCGACGCGCTGCCGCGGCATCTCTCGGGCGGCCAGCAGCAGCGCGTCGCCATTGCGCGTGCGCTGGCGCCGAACCCGAGCGTGCTGCTGCTGGACGAGCCGACCTCGGCGCTCGACCCCGAGCTCGTCAACGAGGTGCTGGAGGTGATCCGCCGTCTCGCCATCGACGACGGTCTCACCATGATCATCTCGACCCACCAGATCCGCTTCGCCGACGAGGTCGCCGACCGCGTCGCTTTCTTAAGCGGCGGCGCGATCATCGAGGAAGGGCCAGCGCACGAGGTGCTCTCCAATCCCCGCAACCCGCTGACCGCGCGCTTCCTTAGCGTGATGGAAGCCGACAAGACTCCGGAGGCGGTGCGATGAACGTCGCTTCCACAAGGTTCAAGACCTCCGAAGAGGCCAAGTCAGAAGAGTTAAAGTCATGAAGCATTTCACGCTGCCGGTTTCGCCCAAAACCGTTCACTGGGGCTATTTCTCCAAGGCCGTCGCGCCTGCCTTGACGCTGCGTTCGGGAGATCGCGCCACCATCGAAACGCTCACCCATCATGCCAATGACGATTACGAACGCATGATCGCGGGCGATCCCGGCGCCGAGAGCGTGTTCCAGTGGACGCGCGAGCACAAGGCGGTGGCGCGGCGCGGCTCCGGTCCGGTCGAAGGCCCGTTCATCCGCGGCGCAGGCGAGGGGATCGGCGTGCATCTCCTCACCGGCCCTGTTGCGATCGAAGGCGCCGAGCCCGGCGACATTCTTGAGGTGCGCATCCTCGACGTCCGGCCGCGGCCGAGCTGCAGCGCCTGTCACGCCGGGCGCTGTTTCGGCTCCAACGTCGCAGCCAATTGGGGCTTTCACTATCACGATTTGATCGAGGAGCCGAAGCCGCGCGAGGTCGTGACCATCTTCGAGCTCGACACCTCAGGCGAGCCTTACGCGAAGGCCGTCTACAACTACGTCTGGACGCCGCAGACCGATCCTGACGGCATCGTGCATCCGACCATCGATTATCCCGGGGTTCGCGTCGATCACGCCACCATCAGGAAGCGCGAGAACATCCTCGCAAGCGTGAAGGTGCCGGCGCGGCTGCATTTCGGGACCATGGGTCTCGCGCCGTCGGAGGCCGATTTCGTCAGCTCGATCCCGCCGAGCTACACGGGCGGCAATATCGACGACTGGCGGATCGGCAAGGGCGCGCGGATGTTCTATCCGGTCGCGGTTCCAGGCGCTTATTTCTCGGTCGGCGATCCCCATGCAGCCCAGGGCGACAGCGAGCTCGGCGGCACTGCGATCGAGACCTCGCTGACCGGAGACTTCGAGTTCATCCTGCACAAGAAGGCCGACCTCGCCGGCACCAATCTCGAAGGCCTCGACCATCCGATGCTGGAGACTGATCACGCCTGGTCGTTCTACGGCTTCACCTATCCGAATTATCTCGCAAGCCTCGGCGCCGACGCGCAAACCGAGATTGCCAATCACTCGAGTCTCGACCGTGCGATGCGCGATGCGTTCAGAAAACTACGCCGGTTCCTGATGACGGTGCACGGCCTCAGCGAGGACGAGGCGATCTCTCTGCTGTCGGTCGGGGCTGATTTCGGCGTCACCCAGGTGGTCGACGCCAATTGGGGCGTCCACGGCACAATCCGCAAGAACATCTTCCGGTGCGACTAATGCGTTGAGGGACATTTCGTTTTTGAGATGAACAGGTGAAGAGCGGAGATCATTTGCGGCCCGTCGCTGTGACGGATGATCGCGTGCGTCTGGCACAGAGGTTGCTTCGATCCACTGCAATCTGGGTCGATCCGATGAGTTTCCGCCCGTTCACGAGCGAGTCCTACGCGCAAGACGACCGCCCCGAAGCCTGGCGGGACGTGCTGGCCGCGGTCGGCCTGCAACCGGCGGGCAGTCATTCTTTCTATGACGGACACGCGACGGCTTCGCATCGTCATGCCGCCGGCGTCGCACTGACGCGCATGGCCGCGGGAGCGCAAAGCATTGCCCCTCTATCGCAGGCGAACGAGGATCTGCCGATCGCCTTGATGCCGGTTGAGGACGGCATGGTGCTGAAAAGCGCCGGCGGCCATCGCATTGTTCCCGTCGGCCATCTCGTGCTGCTGCCGCGCGGCGGCGATTGGAGCATCGTGTTCCAGCGCGATATGCGCGCCATCGTGCTGGCTGTGACTTCGGAGGCGCTGCATGGGCGCCTCTCGGGCAAGCCGCGACTCCGCGAGCCCCGCGTCGTTCCGCCGGGCGGATTTGCCGACGTCTTCGCGCGCCTGCTGGACGCGACCGCCCGCACGCTCGATACTTTGAGCGATGTCGAATGGAATGCGGTTTCGCAGGCACTGGTCGATCTCCTCCTGACGCTCGCGCATCAGCAGGCCTCCTCGACATCCGACGCTGGATCGAGCGCGACGCAGGCCGCGCTGTTGCACCGGATCTGCCAGACCATCGAGCGCCGCCTCGACGATCCCGATCTGGTCCCGGCGCGGGTCGCACAGGCTGAGGGGATTTCTGAGCGCTATTTGCAAAAGCTGTTCGAGACGGTCGGCGACAACTTCACCCATTACGTCCGCGAGCGACGTCTCCAGCGCGCCTGGGCCGACCTGTCGAACCCGGCGGAAGCGCATCGCTCGATCTCCGAAATTGCCTACGCCTATGGCTTTGGCGATTCCGCGCATTTCAGCCGTGCCTTCCGGCATCGCTTCGGCCTCCCGCCGCGCGAGTTCCGCCAGCAGGAGGCCGAGCGGGCAACCTTGCAACATGGCGCTGCCGGTCAACGCGGCTGGCCGCAGGATGCGCTGGCGCAGCTCCGCGCGCATCAAGTGGGAGCGGAGGCGCGTAGCAATGTTTTCCAGGCTGACTCGGATGAGCCAAGAACGGCCGGGCGCAAGCACCATCATCTTCCGATCGAAGCAAGCCGCGTCCACTGGGGCTATTTCAGTCGCTCGCTCTCGCCGCAGCTCGAGATCACCTCGGGCGACACCATCACCATCGAGACACTGACGCAGCATGCCTCCGACGATCCTGAACGGATGATCGCCGGCGATGCCGCCGCCGAAAGCGTGTTCGGCTGGACCAAGACCGGGAAGAACGTGGATCGCCGCGGCGCGGGACCGATGGACGCCAGCGTGTTCGGCCGCGGTGCCGGCGAGGGTTTCGGCGTACACATCTGCACAGGGCCGGTGGCCGTGAAGGATGCCCAACCCGGCGATGTGCTGGAGGTGCGCATCCTCGACATCGTGCCGCGCGCGAGCCGACATCCGAAACACGCCGGCCGCGTCTTCGGCTCTTCGGTCGCGGCCTGGTGGGGCTACCATTACGACGAGTTCCTCTCAGGACCCAAGCCGCGCGAGGCGGTGACGATCTACGAGATCTTCGACGACGCGGCCGCGCCGCACGCCCGCGCGCTCTATTCCTACCGCTGGGAGCCGCAGACCGATCCGTTCGGTGTCGTGCACGCAACCTACGACTATCCCGGAATTCCGGTGCTGCCCGGCACGGTGAAGCGCCGCCACGACGTGCTCGACGGCATCCGCATTCCCTTGCGGCCGCATTTTGGCGTGATCGCGGTGGCGCCGCGCGAGGTGGATTTTATCGATTCCGTGCCGCCGTCCTATTTCGGCGGCAATCTCGACAATTGGCGGCTCGGGAAGGGGGCGACGGTCTATCTTCCCGTCTCCGTGCCTGGCGCGCTGCTCTCGGTCGGTGATCCCCATGCCGCGCAAGGCGACGGCGAGTTGAGTGGTACGGCGATCGAATGCTCGATGACCGGCACGTTCGAGGTGATCCTGCACAAGAAGGCCGATCTGGCTGGCCAACCGTTTGCCGATCTCTCCTATCCCCTGATCGAGACCGAGACCGATTGGGTGCTGACCGGCTTCAGCCATCCCAATTATCTCGCCGAGTTCGGCGCGCAAGGCCAGAGCGAGGTCTACGCAAAATCCTCGCTCGACCTCGCGATGAAGGACGCATTCCGGAAAATGCGGCGCTTCCTGATGAATGTGAAAGGCCTTAGCGAAGATGAAGCGATCGCGCTGATGTCGGCGGCGGTCGATTTCGGCGTAACCCAGGTCGTCGACGGCAATTGGGGCGTGCACGCCATCATCAGCAAGCGTCTGTTTCAGGACGCGCCTTAAACAAGGATAGCCCAAGTGAAATTCCACATGATCAGCGGCGGACCGAAGCCGGTCGCGCCCTTCAGCCACGCCGTCGAGACCGACGGTTTTGTGTTCGTCACCGGTCAGATGCCGGACACGCCTGAGACGCCCGGCGTGCTGCCGGATGGGATCGTCGCGCAGACCCGCGCGGTGATGGAAAACCTGAAAGTGGTTCTCGCCGGTCTCGAGCTCGACCTCGAGCACGTCGTGATGGCGCGGATTTATCTGACGCGCTTCAAGGACGATTATGCGGCGATGAACGAAACCTATCGCACGTACTTTGCGCTCGGACGCCTTCCGGCCCGCACCTGTGTCGGGGTTACCGGGCTCGCTTATGATGCATTGATCGAGATCGACCTGGTGTGCCGGCGGCCGTGACGCTCCGCATCCACAACCTCTTGCGCTGCCCGCGGGCAAAACACCCAACCGCAGGGTCAATCCGCGCTTGCAAAAAATATTCTTCTTTGCCGAAATTCTGATTTGCAGTAGATGTCCTCCACCTCATCCCGGTCAGAGGGGCGTATCGCGATCGTCACGAACGTGGGATGAGCCGTGGTGGACGCCGACTGCATCGGCGCGAAGAGCATCGCAGGGCGCGCAACCGTGAGCGATAGTCAGCGCGCGCACGACCGGTGCGGTTGGCGTACGGTAAAACCGTGTCGTCCTGACGCCCGGGGTCTGTGCGTCAAGTCTTGCGGTGATGTGCGTTGCCCGACCGGGTGAGCACATCAGCCAGCTGCAAGGCGACGGGGGCAATAGTGCATCGCTCCCCGGGGAGAGCTCGGTATAAGCCGTAAACCCACTGCGCAGGGAAGGCCGGATGTTTGGCTACACCTGTATGCCGCTGTGCAGCCTCTTGTAGCGCAATCATCGCACAGTGGACCGCGGGTGCCCAGCCGGCGCCCGGTCTTCCCTGCGCCCTCTGACAATGGAGGGTGACGTAAGGATGCAAAGCTCGGGCGAAGCAAGCCGCGAGGATGCGGAGCTGTGTCTGCGAGTTGAGATGCGCGTTGTCAGAGCGCGCAAATGCTCCTTGCTCGTCATTGCGAGCGAAGCGAAGCAATCCAGATTCTTGCCATGGTGGGACTCTGGATTGCTTCGTCGCAAGAGCTCCTCGCAATGACGTGGAGAGAGCTGCGCGTCACACCGTGGTCTCGTGTTCGAGGTCCGCGCGGCCTTTACCTAAAATTGCAACCCGCGCGTGCAAGAAGTCTTGATCCGCGGTGATCTAGAGGTGATGGTCCGCCTTGAACGCGGCCCCGGGCGACAGCGACTAACCTCCAGAGTGCATCAGGATCAGTGGAACGTGATCGAGCTTCCCCCTTGTAAAGCACCAAAATGGTGCTTTAGTGCTTTCCATGAGCCCGTCGCCCCGACATGCGCCATCGGCGCTGCGTTACAGGCTAGCCCCTGACCCGGCCGCCAAAGCCGCGATTGAGGCGACGTTCAGGGCTTATGACCGCATGATGGAGATCCTCGACGAGGTCGCGCGGACCCATAATGTGGGCTCCAACGTCGTCCTGCTGCATGCCCATGCCTATGACCCCATCCGCAAGGAAACCGCGCTGCCGTCGCGGCTGGTGACGCTGGGCCTGCGCGACCGTGCCGATTATCGCGCGGCGCAAGGCCGCCGCCTGCCGCTCGACGACAAGCTCGCCAAGATCAAGGGCCCGGCCACCATTTCGATTTCGACCGTGCAGGGGCGTTTCAGCGTGCCCTTCGACTACGCCGGCTATGCGGAGGGCTGGTGGCAGAGCGTGCCCGCGCACCTGATCCGCACCAACGACGGTTTCGAGGTTCACTACGGCGTCACGCCGAACAGTCTGCCAGAGGAGGAGAACGCTATGGATACCATCGCTGCCGCTCCCGAAAATTTCCTGTCCCGGGTCGGACGTCTGATTGCCGGCATTGCCTATGACGCGATCGAGCAGGCGGAAGGCAAGAACAAGCTTGGGGTGGTCGGACAGGCCATCCGCGAGATCGAGCGCGCAGAGAGCGAAGCGCGCGATGCGCTCGCGGCCGCGCGCGCCGAGGAGTATCGCCTCAACGCCCGTCGCACCGAGATCGAACGCGAGATGACCGATCTCGCCGCCAAGATCGAAGGTGCGGTCGCTGACAGCCGCGACGATCTCGCGCGCGCCGGCATCGCACGGCAGATGGATCTGGAGGCCCAATTTGAGGTGCTCTCCCGCGCCATCGACGAGAACAACGAGAAGATCGAACAGTGCGTCACCTCACTGCGCGCCGTGCTGTCGGCATTGCAAGATGCCGAACAACGCCGCGCTGATCTCGAAAAGAGCGAGGCTGCCGCAAGCCACCAGGCCTCAACGTCACCCCGGAAGCCCGGCGGTGGCTCGGCCGCGGCGAAGGCGCTGCGCGCGGGCAGGGCGGTGGCGCGGGCTACCGGCGTGCCGGCAGCGATCACGTTTTCAAGCGACATCGACGAGCTCAGCACGTTGCATCGCGACAAGGAGATTGCAGCGAGGCTGGCGCGGTTGAAGTCGCGCTCCTGAGGTTCGTGTCATGAGCGCATTGCTCGAACACGTCATGTCGCCCGAGGTCAGGCCGTTCGCGATCGCGGCGGCCATGATCCTCATCGTCGGCGCGCTCGAAGTGGTCACGATGCTGGTCGGTGCCTCGCTCAGCGAGATGCTCGGCACCAGCATCGATTTCAGCCATCCCAGCGATAATGGTGTGATCAACGCCATCTCCTGGATCAATGTCGGCGGCGTGCCGCTGCTGATCTTCTTGCTGCTGGCGCTCGGCGCCTTCTCGATTACCGGCTTCCTGATCCAGGACGTCGCGCGGATGGTGGCCGGTCCCTTGCCGGCCTTGATCGCTTCGCTCGCGGCGGTCGTCGTGTCGGTCCCGCTGGTCCGCGCCGCCAGCAGCGGGATCGCGCGGGTCATCCCCAAGGATGAGAGCTACGCGATCGGCCTCGGCGATCTCGTCGGCCGCGTGGGGGAGGTCGTCGTCGGTCCGCTCGACCAGGGACCGCCCGGCCGCGTCAGCGTCGCCGACGTCCACGGCAACAGGCATTTTGTCTCGGCGGTGGCAGCTCCCACGTCATCGCCGCTGCCGCAGGGAACCCTGGTCCTCCTGGTCGACCGCGTCGACACCCGCTTCGTGGCGGTCAAGGCCGACGATGAACTCAAGCCGTCCAAGTCCAGTCTAAGCAGCTAGCCAGTCACTTTTGGAGAAAGTCATGTTCGACATTGCAGTCCCGGCCATGATCGGCGTCGCGCTGATCGTCGTCTTGGGCATTATCTTCACCATTCTCTACAAGCGCGCCACACGCGACGAGGCCTTCGTGCGCACCGGCCTCGGCGGCAAGAAGGTGGTGCTCGACGGCGGCGCCATGATCCTGCCGATCTTCCACTCTTACGCCAGCGTCAATCTGAAGACGCTGCGGCTCACCGTCGAACGCAAGGAGCGGGAATCCCTGATCACCAAGGATCGCCTGCGCGTCGATATCGTCGCCGAGTTCTACGTACGTGTCCGTCCCGACGATGAGAGCATTGCGCTGGCGAGCCAGACGCTGGGCGCGCTGACGAATGACGCCGAAGCCCTGCGTAACCAGGTCGAGGCCAAATTCGTCGACGGCCTGCGGTCGGTCGCGGCGACCATGTCCATTCTGGAGCTGCAGGAAAAGCGCAGCGATTTCGTCAAGCACGTGCAGGCGACCGTCGAGTCCGACGTGAAATCGAACGGCCTCGAGCTGGAATCGGTGTCACTTACCAAGCTCGACCAGACGGATGTAAAATTCTTCAATCCGGAAAACTTTTTCGACGCCGAAGGCCTGACCCAGCTGAAAACCGTCACCGAGACGCGCCGGCGCGACCGCAACTCGATCGTGCGCGACAACGAAGTGGCGATCGCGCAAAAGGATCTCGAGGCGCGCCAGCAGACCCTGACGATCGAGCGGACCAAGAAGGAGGCCGAGCTGTCGCAGGAGCGCGACATCGCCAACAAGACCGCCAGCACCCGCGCCGAAGTCGCAACCGCGACGCAAACCGCGCGCCTGACCGAAGAGAACGCCCGCATCGATACCGACCGTGCGGTCGCGGAGAAGGAGGCCGGAGCCAAGCAGGTCAAGGAAACCGCGGTCATCGAGTCGGACCTCGCCATCAACAAGCGCAAGACTGATGCGCAGCGCGAAATCCAGATCGCGACCCAGGAGAACGAGATCCAGATCGCATCCAAGAGCAAGCAGACCTCGGAAGCCGTCGCCGAGGCCAAGACCGCTGAAGCGCTCGCCGTCTCCGCGGAGGAAAAGGTCGTGACCGCGCGCGCCGTCGAGGTCGCTGATCGTTCCCGTCTCACCCAGGTGCTCGCAGCGCGCACCGAGGCCGAGCGCAAATCGACCGAGCTGATCGTCGCGGCAGAAGCCGAGAAGAAGGCGTCGCTCGACCGCGCCGAAGCGGTCAAGACGCTGGCCACCGCGGAAGCCGAGTCCAACAAGATCAAGGCGGTCGGCGTCCGCAACATCGGTGAGGCCGAAGCCGCAATCATCACGCTCAAGAACGAGGCGCAGAACAAGCTCGGCGCCAACGTGATCGACTTCGAGCTCGCCAAGAAGCGGATCGAGACGATGCCGTCGGCGCTGGCCGAGATGGTCAGGCCGATCGGAAACCTGAAGGACGTTCGCATCCTGCACGCCGGCGGCGCGTTCGGCGGCAATGGCGTCGGTGGTGGCAATGTCGGCTTCGGCGAAGGGCTCGCCGGCGAGCTTCTCAAGGTGCACGCGCTGCGTCCGATGATCGACGAGATCCTGCGCCAGAGCGGGTTTGCGCCAGGCGACGATCCCGTGAAGACGCTGGTTGGCGCTGTTACCGGCAAGACCAATGGTGCCGCGGTAACGCCGCCGGCCGTACCTGCACCGGAAAAAACAAACACCGCCGATCTATGAATGCCGGTTCATTGCTGCGGAGAATTCGAATCGATATGAACTGGCTCGTTGCGCGTCTCGCGTCGCGCAACGAGCCGGAGCGCGGATCGAGGGCGTGTCGAACCTCTCGATCACGCTCCGGACGAACCCTTCAAGGCAACGCCATTGGTTGCCGCGGCGCCTGCGCCGATCGACGTCAGGCGCCGGAGCCTGTTTCGATCCGGAGAATTTCACATGAAGTTTTTTCTGTCTGGACTGATCGCGATCGGACTTGCGATCGTGGCTGCTCCATCGTCGTTCGCGGCCGATGCCCGCAACGTCACCGTCGTGAACGAGACCGGCTATGCCATCAAATTCCTGGGCTTCAACGCACCGGATGATGGCCTGGACGAATGGGACAACGAGCTGGACAAGGTTTTGCAGAACCAGGCCTCGACCTATGTCGAGTTCGAGGAGGACGACGAGGGCTGCGTCTGGAACATCCGCGTCGACTGGCAGAACTATGACGAGTCCGTTCTCTGGAAGAACGTCAACCTCTGCAAGATGACCGCGCTTCGGCTGCGCTACGACCCCGGCACCAAGACCACGTCCTTCATCGCCGAGTAATATCGGTCCGGGTGGTCAGGAGGAGGGGCCGGCAAGAAACTTCAAAATGGCCCTTCCTCGATGCTTTGCCAAGGATGGCGAATTCGTCCTTTGCAAGCGCAACCGGCTTTGTTATACGCAGCCGCGCGCGAACGACTGGTTCGCCTTTTCCTCGGTAGCTCAGCGGTAGAGCATCCGACTGTTAATCGGATGGTCGCTGGTTCGAATCCAGCCCGGGGAGCCAAATTCCGCTGCATTTTCAATCGCTTGCTTGTGTTCGCTGATGCGACGCTCGATGTTGCTCGCTCGGTTTCTCAGCATCGTTACGCTTGAGCCCGACAGAATCGCGTTCAAGTGGATGTGTGTGGCCGCGGCACAGCCGCCGTGCAGACGGCACCAAATCGACTTAATTCAAATCGAGCTTCATAGGGCCGGACTCTTACGGAGCTGATTCCCATGCCCGACATCCAGATCGACCGCGCCCACCTGGCCCCCTCGATTCTGCCGGCCGATATTCCCGAGCTGAGCGACGATGAATGCCTGGCTTGTCTCGCCCGCGCGGTCGAGACTCCCGATTCGGCGCGGCTGGACGAAGTGGCGGCCCTGATCGGCCGGCTTGCGGTGGCGATCGAATAGGCCATCTCGCCTCCGATACCCGCGTTGCGTAGCCGTTGGTTCACCGGCCAACGGACGTGTTGCGTTTTCGCGGTGCCTGCTCCAAATATGCCGCCAAGTTTCGTTCGCGGCATCGTCCGCCTTGCAGGGTCCGCAAATGTCCGGTTTTTCGACCGCGCGCCTAAAAATGGTCGATGGCCAGGTGCGCACCAATGACGTCACCGATCGCCGCATTCTCGATGCCATGCTCACGGTTCCCCGCGAGGCCTTCGTGCCGGCGAGCCGGCAGGCGCTGGCCTATCTCGACCTCGATCTCGATGTGAGCGAGGGCGGCGCCAAGCGCTTCCTGATCAAGCCGCAGCTGATCGGCAAGCTGCTCCAGGCCGCCGAGATCGGCGAAGGTGACAACGTACTGGTCGTCGGCTGCGCCACCGGCTACCTCGCCGCGCTGACCGCGAAGCTTGCGCGCCAGGTCACGGCAACAGAGAGCGATCCGGCTCTGGCGGCGAAAGCCAAGGACGCCTTCGCCGCAATCGGGCTCAGCAACGTCACCTGCAAGGCTGCCGCCTGTGCCGAGGGCGATCCGGCTGCCGCGCCCTATGACGTGATCATCCTCAACGGCGCGACCGAAGTGACGCCGGACGGACTGTTCGGCCAGCTCAGGGAAGGCGGACGGCTGGTGGGGGTCTCGGCCGAATCCCGGCCGTCGCGGGCCATGATCGTGACCCGTACCCACGGCGAATTCGGCTATCGGCCCCTGTTCGATGCCGCCGCCCCGGTGCTTCCTGGGCTGGAACGGGCCGCCGCCTTCGTCTTCTGACGGCCCAAACCCCGTTAAAATCCCGTTCTGAATCAGAAGTGTGGCCGGGATGCTGCACGTGAAGAGTTTCCGCTGGGAACTACCGAAGGGTAGTTCCGTCGCGCTCGTCCGCGTCCTATGTTGCGGCGGGGCAACGACTCCACTCGGATACGGTACCCAGGCTCGCGGGCACGAGCCTGACGTGAGAATGAACGGAATTTAAGGGATGCATGGGGTGAAGTTCTTCACCGGAGCAGCGGTTTCGGTCCTCCTGACGGCGCTTGCCGGGCCGACGCCTGCATTGGCGGATACGATCGAGGCTGCGCTGGTGCGCGCCTATCAGAACAATCCGCAGCTCAACGCACAGCGCGCCCAGGTGCGCTCGACCGACGAGAACGTGCCGCAGGCCTTGTCGGGATATCGTCCCAAGGTCAATGTGACCCTGGGCACCGGGTACCAATATCAGGATATCCAGGCGGCGCAGAAGTCCACGTCGATCTATGGCGTCCCCCAGTCCAACAGCGCCAGTCTGACCGTCAACCAGACGCTCTATAACGGCAACATCACGGCCAACAGGACGCGCAACGCGGAAGCTCAGGTGTCCGGCCAGCGTGAGGCGCTGCGCGCTCTGGATCAGTCGGTGCTGCTCAGTGCAGCAACGACCTACATGGATTTTCTGCGGGATGCGGCTACCCTCGAAGTCCAGCGCAGCAACGTCCGCGTGCTCGAACAGACTCTCAAGCAGACCCGTGATCGGTTCAATGTGGGCGAAGTGACGCGCACCGACGTTGCGCAATCCGAAGCTCAGTTGGCTGCCGGTAAGACGCAGGCACTCACGGCCGAATCGAATCTCACGACGACGCGCGCGAACTTCCGCCGAATCATCGGGAACGAGCCGACGAACCTCGCTCCGGGTTCGCCGGTCGATCGTTTCCTGCCCACGACGTTAGCCACTGCCGTTAATCTCAGCCTGGTGGAGAATCCCAACGTCACGGCTGCGATGTACGGCATCGACGTCAACTATCTCCAGGTCAAGATAGCCGAAGGCGCGTTACTGCCCACGGTCACGGTCCAGGCCGGCGTCAGCACCGGTTACCAGCAGAGCCTCCAGGTTTTCCGAACGAATACGGCGTCGGCTCTCGCGACAGTCACCGTGCCGATCTTTCAGGGCGGCGCAGAATATTCGCTGATTCGCCAATCGAAAGAGAACCTGGCGCAGCAGCGCCTGAATCTTGAAAATACGCGCGACCAGACTCGCGCCAACGTCGTGCAGGCCTGGGGCCAATTGGAAGCCGGCAAGGCGCAGGTGCAGTCCGCGCAGGCCCAGGTCACGGCCTCCGAGATCGCGCTGAACGGTGTGCGCGAGGAAGCCAAGGCCGGCCAGCGCACCACGCTCGACGTACTCAACGCGCAGCAGGCGCTGGTGAATGCGCGCGTCGCGCTCGTCACGGCGCAGCACGACCGCGTGGTGGCGTCCTATTCGGTGCTCAGCGCGGTTGGCCGCCTTGCACCTCAGGTGCTCAGCCTCAACACCACCGTCTACGATCCGAGCGTGCACTACCAGCAGGTCCGCGACAGCTGGGTCGGCGTGCGTACGCCTGACGGACGCTGATTGCCGTAGTTCTCCGGTCGGTCTCGCAAACAGACGAGTCCGACCGGTGCTTTGCTTGCAATCATCAAAATCCCTGACATAGCCTTGCCAAGAAGCTGCGGGTCGATTCGCCCGCATCCAATGTTGCATGCGTAATGCTTGAGTGACGGGGCAGGGGCGCGCCGCCTCACGTTGAGCCGTGATCTGGGGACAAGTCTGGCTGCCGTGACGAAAATGTCGGGGCACACATCCGGAACCGGCCAATCCTGTCGTGCTTGGTGTAAAACAACGCATGCGAGGGCGTTGATGATGTGGAGTCGGAGATGACGCAGCCTGCAAAGGTCACAGAACCCTCCATGGAGGAGATTCTGGCCTCGATCCGGCGCATCATTGCCGACGACGAGGCCAAGCCGCCGCCGGCAGAGGCTGCCAGGCCCGCTCCGGCGCCCGCCGCGCCCGCACCAAAGCCCCAGGCGATGGCCGACATTCCACCATCCAAGGTCGCGCCTGCAAAACCTGCCGCTGAAAAGCCTGCGCCACCTCCGGCCGCGAAGCCCGCGCCGCCACCACCACCCGCGCCTGCGGCGGATGCCGGCCCCAACAACCAGGACGACATCGACGCACTGCTGGCGGGGCTCGATACGGCCACGGCTGCGCCCGAGATCCGTGCTCCGGAACCCGAGCCTGAGCCCGAACCTGAACCCGACGTGCTCGAATTGACCGACGAGATGGCGATGGACCCGGAGCCGACGCCCGCGCCGCCGCCGCCGAGCTTCCGAAGGGTCGAGCCGCGCGACGATCTCGAATTCGCCGAGGCGCCGCCGCCTCGTCCGACACCCGCGCCGTCCTATGCGCCGGTGGACTTTGACGCGCCGCCGTTGCCGCCGCAGCAGCCGATCCTGGCCCAGTCGACTGTCTCGGCGGTCGAATCCGCCTTCAACTCGCTGGCCCACACGGTGCTCAGCAGCAATGCGCGGACGCTGGAGGATCTGGTCAAAGAGATGCTGCGGCCGATGCTGAAATCCTGGCTCGACGACAATCTACCGGGCCTCGTCGAACGCATCGTGAAGGCCGAAATCGAGCGGGTCTCGCGCGGCGGCCGTTAAGGCAGGCCGGGCGGCCCCGATAAAGCCCTGCTCCCGTGTCGTACTTGACCTGCCGGTCGGGCCGGAAAGCCCTTTTGCCGCTGAGCTTTCCGTTGACTTGAACCCCGCACGCGGCTTTCTAGCGCCCCATGATCGAGAAAAACTACCAGCCCGCCGATATCGAAGCCCGCATGTCCGTCGTGTGGGAGGACAGCCTCGCCTTCAAGGCCGGCCGGCCCGACCGACGCGACGCCGTGCCCTTTACCATCGTGATCCCGCCGCCGAACGTGACGGGCTCGCTGCACATGGGCCACGCCCTCAACAACACGCTCCAGGACATCCTGTGCCGCTTTGAGCGCATGCGGGGCCGCGACGTGCTGTGGCAGCCCGGTACCGACCATGCCGGTATCGCCACCCAGATGGTGGTCGAGCGGCAGCTGATGGAGCGCCAGCAGCCCGGCCGCCGCGAGATGGGCCGCGAGAAATTTCTGGAGCAGGTCTGGCAGTGGAAGGCCGAGAGCGGCGACACCATCATCAACCAGCTCAAGCGCCTCGGCGCTTCCTGCGACTGGTCGCGCGAACGCTTCACCATGGACGAGGGCCTGTCCAAGGCCGTCATCAAGGTGTTCGTCGAATTGCACCGCGACGGCCTGATCTACAAGGACAAGCGGCTGGTGAACTGGGACACCAAGCTCTTGACCGCGATCTCCGATCTCGAAGTGCAGCAGACCGAGGTGAAGGGCCACCTCTGGTATCTGCGCTATCCGATCGAGGGCAAAACGTTCAATCCTGAGGATCCCACGACCTTCATCGTGGTCGCCACGACGCGCCCGGAGACCATGCTCGGCGATACCGGCGTGGCCGTGCATCCGGAGGATGAGCGCTACCAGAAGCTGGTCGGCAAGAACGTCATCCTGCCGCTGGTCGGCCGCAAGATCAAGATCGTCGCCGACGACTATTCCGATCCGGAAAAGGGCTCGGGCGCCGTGAAGGTGACGCCGGCGCACGATTTCAACGATTTCGAGGTCGGCAATCGCCACGGCCTGCGTCGCATCAGCGTGCTCGATAAGGAAGGCTGCCTCGATCTCCTCGACAACGAGGATTATCTGAAAGGCTTGCCGGAAGGCGCCTCGCAATTCGCCGAGGAGTTCAACAAGGTTGACCGCTTTGCGGCGCGCAAGCGCATCGTCGAGCGGCTGGAATCGTTCGGCTTCGTCGAGCGCATCGAGCCGCACACCCACATGGTGCCGCATGGCGACCGCTCGAACAGCGTGATCGAGCCGTATCTGACCGATCAGTGGTACGTGGACGCCAAGACACTCGCAAAACCCGCGATGGCGGCGGTGCGTTCGGGCGAGACATCGTTCGTGCCGAAGAACTGGGAAAAGACCTATTTCGAGTGGATGGAGAACATCCAGCCCTGGTGCATCTCGCGTCAGCTCTGGTGGGGCCATCAGATCCCGGCCTGGTACGGTCCCGACGGCAAGGTGTTCGTCGCCGAGACCGAGGAAGAGGCCGTCAGCCACGCGCTCGGCTACTATGTCGAGCAGGAAGTCATCACGGTCGAGCAGGGCCGCGAGATGGCGCTCGACCGCAACAAGCGCGAAGGCTTCATCACCCGCGACGAGGACGTGCTCGACACCTGGTTCTCCTCGGCGCTGTGGCCGTTCTCGACGCTCGGCTGGCCGGAAGACGCGCCCGAGGTGAAGCGCTATTACCCGACCAACGCGCTGGTGACGGGCTTTGACATCATCTTCTTCTGGGTCGCCCGGATGATGATGATGGGCCTGCACTTCATGAAGGAGGTGCCGTTCTCGACCATCTACATCCACGCCCTCGTCCGCGACGAGAAGGGCGCCAAGATGTCGAAGTCGAAGGGCAACGTCATCGATCCGCTCAACCTGATCGACGAATACGGTGCGGACGCGCTGCGCTTCACGCTGGCGGCGATGGCGGCGCAGGGCCGCGACATCAAGCTCGCCACCAGCCGCGTCGAGGGCTACCGCAATTTCGCAACCAAGCTCTGGAACGCGTCCCGCTTCGCGGAGATGAACCATTGCGCCGTGCCCGAGGGTTTCGAGCCGGCGAAGGCCAAGGAGACGCTGAACCGCTGGATCGCGCATGAGAGCGCGCACACCACGCGCGAGGTGACCGAGGCCATCGAGGCCTATCGCTTCAACGATGCCGCCGGCGCAATCTACCGCTTCGTCTGGAACGTCTATTGCGACTGGTCTGTCGAGCTCGCCAAGCCCCTGCTGCTCGGCCCGGACAACCCGGCCAAGGACGAAACCCGCGCCATGGTCGCCTGGGCGCGCGACGAGATCCTGAAGCTGCTGCATCCCTTCATGCCCTTCATCACCGAAGAGCTGTGGGAGGTGACGGCCAAGCGCGACGGCCTGCTCGCGCTGGCGCCATGGCCGCTGAAGCCGTCCGGTCCGACGCCGGAGCAGCTTGCGATGCTTGCGGCTGCGGCGGGGCCGACCGATCCGCTGATCTCGCCTGCCTTCGTCATGCCGATCTTCGACCATGCCGATTTCACCGATCCCAAGGCGGAAGCCGAGATCGGCTGGGTGATCGATCTGGTCACGCAGATCCGTTCGGTGCGCGCCGAGATGAACATCCCGCCCGCGACGCTGACGGCGCTCGTGCTCGCGGGTGCCTCGGCCGAGACCAGGGAACGCGCACCGCGCTGGACCGATGTCATCAAGCGCATGGCGCGGCTCTCTGACATCTCCTTCGCCGACCGCGCGCCCGATGGTGCAGTTCAGCTCCTCGTCCGCGGCGAGGTGGCTGCGCTGCCGCTGAAGGGTGTGATCGATGTTGCGGCCGAGCGCACGCGTCTCGACAAGGAGATCGCGAAAGCCGACGCCGACATCAAGCGCGCGGAGTCCAAGCTCGCGAACGAGAAATTCGTCGCCAACGCGGCCGAAGAGGTTGTCGAGGAGGAGCGCGAAAAGCGCGAGGCGGCGCTGGCCCGCAAGGCCAAGCTGCTCGAGGCGCAGGAGCGGCTGAAGCAGGCGTCCTAAAGCGTTTTCGAGCGAAGTGGATCCCGGTTCGCGTCAAGAAAACGCGTCAGAACAAGAATCCAGAGCCCGTTCCGCTTCCATCGGAACGGGCTCTGTCCCTACTTCGGAAACGGCTTGCTGAGGAATTTCGAGTCCTTGACGCCATAGCGCCAGGGCAGCTCGACGGCCTTGGTGATGCCGATCCGGATGCCGGTCGCGACTTCGACATCCTCGGTCCGCGCATGCAGCGCGAACGGCGGCCGGTCCAGCGGCAGGGTGTTGTGCGCGATGGTGATGCCGAGCGCTTCCGTCAGCTTGCCCGGGCCCGAGCACAGCGCATGCACATCGACAGCATGGCGGCGCCGGCGCATCGCGGCCAAGCCATGCGTCGGCTCCAGCGCGCGGATCAGGACGGCTGCAGCCGAGCCTTCCTCCTCGCAGACGAAGTTGATGCACCAGTGGATGCCGTAGGAGCGGTAGACATAGACATAGCCGGGCGGGCCAAACATGATCTGGTTCCGCGGCGTCGGGCCGTTGTGGGAGTGCGCCGCCGGCTCGGTATGATGATAGGCCTCGACCTCGACAATGATTCCGCCGACGCCGTTGACCAGCATGGTCGCCCCGATCAGATCGGGCGCGACCTCGCGCACGCTGCGCGCAAAAAAGGCACGCTTCAGCGCTTTGCCAAGCCGCGGTGTGGAAGTGTTCGAGGTTGGAGCCATTCGAGGTGAGAATCGCTGAGAACAGAGCAGGATATTGCCCATATCTGCCATGTTCCCTGAAGAGGCGCGAGCCGGGTTGCGGCAGGCAACCAGACCGACTAGGTAGGACCTGAACAGACCGGACAGATCATGGTCGTTATTGTCGATACCATCACGAACCCGCTGCGCCCGCGCCACCCCGAAAAGGTGAACCGCCCCGATTCCGCTTCGCCACCGAAGCCGGACTGGATCCGCGTGCGCGCCCCCAACACCCGCGGCTATGCCGACACCCGCAACATCGTGCGCGCCAATGGCCTGCACACGGTGTGCGAGGAGGCGGGCTGCCCGAATATCGGCGAGTGCTGGGACAAGAAGCACGCGACCTTCATGATCATGGGTGACACCTGCACCCGGGCCTGCGCCTTCTGCAACGTCAAGACCGGCATGCCCAATGCGCTGGATGCGGCCGAGCCGCAGAATGTCGCCGAGGCCGTCGCCAAGCTGGGCCTCGCCCACGTCGTCATCACCTCGGTCGACCGCGACGATCTCGCCGACGGCGGCGCCGAGCATTTTGCAGAGACCATCCGCGCGATCCGCGCTGCATGCCCCTCGACCACGATCGAGATCCTGACGCCCGATTTCCTGCGCAAGGAAGGCGCGCTCGATGTCGTCGTCGCGGCGCGGCCCGACGTCTTCAACCACAATCTCGAGACCGTGCCGTCGCGTTATCTCACGGTGCGGCCGGGCGCGCGCTACTTCCACTCGATCCGGCTGCTGCAGCGGGTCAAGGAGCTCGATCCCACCATCTTCACCAAGTCCGGCATCATGGTCGGCCTCGGCGAGGAGCGCCACGAGGTGCAGCAGGTGATGGACGATTTGCGCTCGGCGGACGTCGACTTCCTGACCATCGGGCAATATCTCCAGCCGACCCGCAAGCATCACGCCGTGATGCGTTACGTGCCGCCGGACGAGTTCAGTTCTTACGAGAAAGTCGCCTACACCAAGGGCTTCCTGATGGTGTCGGCGAGCCCGCTCACCCGTTCGTCGCATCATGCCGGCGAGGATTTTGCGAGACTGAAGGCCGCGCGGGCCGCGACCGCCCGCTGAATCGCTATGCCCAAATTTTCGAGTAAGCGCCGTGTCCATCACAGCGCACCCAAGATGTTTGATCTGGTGGCCGATGTCGAGCGCTACCCGGAATTCGTGCCGTTATGCAGCGCGTTGAAGATCCGTCAGCGCATGGCAAAACCCGATGGGACGGAGGTGCTCGTCGCCGACATGACGGTGTCGTTCAAGCTGGTCAAGGAATCCTTCACAAGCCGCGTGACGCTCGATCGCGCCAATCTGAAAATCCAGGTCGAATATCTGCAAGGTCCGTTCAGTAATCTCGAAAACCGATGGACGTTCGAGCCGAAAGGCGATGACGTCTGCGATGTCGGTTTCTTCCTCACCTATGAGTTCAAGAGCCGCATGCTGGCGATGCTGATGGGCTCGATGTTCGACGCAGCGTTCGCGCGCTTCTCCATCGCGTTCGAGAAGCGCGCCGATGCGATTTACGGCCGTCCGAAGCTGGCGTCGACCTGATCAATCCACCGCCTTCACCACATCCGGCGGCTGCGAGGCGTAATAGGCCGCGGCGGCCTCGATTTCCTGCGGCGTCATGGCGCGGGCGATGTTGCGCATCTGCTGGCTGATGTCATTGCGCCGCTCGCCTGAGGCAAACGCCTGGAGCTGCGCGCCTTCATATAGGCCTCGGATTGTCCCTCCAGCCAGGGGCTGCCGGTCTTGTTGTCGAAGCTGCCATGACAAGCGCCGCAGGGCGCGATGCCGCGCACCGGTTGACAAGTGCAGTTTGTGCCAAAACGCGGAGGAGTGACGGAACACCCCTTGCCGTGAACGGCACATCTGCACTGGCTGCATTTCGCGACGGAGGCAACTACAGTCCGAGTCGGGCGCAGGGCTTGTGTAGCGGGACCAGAGACATGGCGCGCTGGAAGCAGTCGTGGAGCGACGATGACCTCAATCGGCTCAGGAAGCTTGCAGGGACCAAGCCAATCACGTTGATCGCGAAGGAGCTCGGTCGGACCACAGGAACTGTGCTTGCGAAGGCGATCGAGCAAAAGCTTCCTGTCGTCCCCCGGATCGAGCGAACCTCGCAAGGATCAAACCTGCCTTGAATGTCGAATTCCTGTCGAGGACGGGGCGCCCGGATTGCGCTTCGCTCCATCCGGGCTACGGGGACCTCAACCGCGCGGCGACCGCGGCGGCCGTCGCTTCGCAGCGTGGCGTCGCGGCGTTCGAGTGACGCGCGGACGCAGCCTCGTTGCCGCGGCGGCGCGGCGCGGCTTGGCCGCGGCTTGCGGGCCGCGGGCGAGCTCCATTAGCATGCGCAGCGCCTCGACCACTGAGCGCTGGCGCACGGCGGTGCGGCCGATCGCACCAAAGCGCTGCTCGCGATGGATAATGCGGCCGTCGCGTGCGGCAGCGGCAAAATGCACGAGGCCGACTGGCTTGCCCGGGGTGGCGCCGCCGGGGCCGGCAATGCCGGTGATGGCAACCGCGAGATCGACGCCGGCACGCTCCAGCGCGCCGATCGCCATCGCGGTCGCGGTTTCCTTGCTGACCGCGCCGAAATTGGTGAGCGTGCCGGCCTCGACCCCGAGCATCGCGCGCTTGGCGTCGTTGGAATAGGTGACGAAGCCGCGATCGATGACGTCAGAGGAGCCGGGGATGTCGGTCAAGGCGCCGGCGACGAGGCCGCCGGTGCAGGACTCGGCAGTCGCGATCGTCAGCTTGCGCATCCGGCACAGATCGAGCAGCGAGCGGGAGAGGGCGCGTGCGTCGCTGCCGGCCATGGCCTAGACACTCCAAGTCTTCTCGTTAAACGGAAGGCGGATGGTGGCGCTCGCAGTGGCCGCGATGCCTTCCTCGCGGCCGGTGAAGCCGAGTCGCTCGCTGGTCGTCGCCTTCACGGCGACGCGGGAGATGTCGACGCCGGAGATGTCGGCGATGCGCGCGCGCATGGTGTCGCGCAAGGGTCCGATCTTCGGCCGCTCGCAGATCATCGTGACCTCGAGATTGGCGATGCGGCCGCCGCGCCCCGTGACGCGCTCGATGGCGTATTTCAAGAACTGGTCGGAGGAAGCGCCCTTCCACTTGGCGTCGGTTGGCGGGAAGTGCGAGCCGATGTCGCCGTCGGCGAGCGCGCCGAGGATGGCGTCGACCAGCGCATGGAGGCCGACATCGCCGTCGGAATGGGCCAGGAAGCCTTTCGTGTGCGGCACGCGCACGCCACAAAGCATGAGGTGGTCGCCCTCGCCGAAAGCGTGCACGTCGTAGCCCGTGCCGGTCCTGATGTCGCCGAGCAGGCTGGCCAGGCGCGCTTCCTCGCGCACGAAATCTTCTGGGGTGGTGAGCTTCATGTTGGCAACATCGCCTTCAAAGGTCGCAACCGTCAATCCCGCCCATTCGGCGATCGCTGCATCATCGGTGAAATCGCTTCGTCCGTCCTTTGCCGCGCGACGATGCGCTTCGAGGATGACATCGAAACGAAAGGATTGCGGCGTCTGCGCGATTCGCAAGGAAGCCCGATCCGGCGTGTCCTCGACATTGCCGTCCGCGCTCGTCACCTTGATGGTGTCGGTGACGGGGACGACGGGGATCGCCGCACCGGTGCGGCTTGCCGCTTCGATCGCACGCGAGATCACGCCGGCCGAGACGAAGGGACGCGCGGCATCGTGGATCAGGACGATGTCGGGCTTGTGCCGGACGAGCGCTTCGAGACCGGCGAGCACCGAGGCCTGGCGCGTCGCGCCGCCATTGGTCGGCGCCTCGTGCTTCAGGCCTGCGACCGCTGCCGTGAACATGGCGCTGTCGTCAGGGTTCACCACCGGCTGCACCGCGAACAATTCGGAATGGGTGCTGAAGGCTTCCATGGCGCGGTAGATCACGGGCACGCCGCCGATCTCGCGATATTGCTTCGGCCCGCCCGCGCCTGCGCGCAGGCCACGACCGGCCGCGACAAGAACAACTGCGGTGCGCTGTGATTTCGCCATAGGACTCAAATATTCAGCTGTTAGGGAATGCGTCGGGCGTGGGGTGATTGCCGGCATGCCTCTAGCACGGCAGGCCCGCAAAAAAAGGGGGTTTCCCCGGATTGTGGGATTCAGCATTTTGCTGCACTGCACTTGAAAGATTTGCAGAACTGTCTAAACTGTAGGCATGACGCTTGACTGCACAAGAATTGTGCGCAAGATAGGCCATGGCAGGCGCGATGAGGCCCTGTCCACTCAACGAGACCCCTGTGACCGGCTCGGCAAGATCAGGCTCTAAGCCGTTGAAAATAGGCGATATTGAAATCGCTACCCCGGTCTTCCTGGCACCGATGTCGGGAGTGACGGACTCACCCGTTCGCCGGCTCGCCGCCGAACTCGGGGCGGGTCTGGTCGTCTCCGAAATGACGGCCAGCGATGAGCTCGCCAACGGTCACCGCATGTCGCTGTTGCGCTGCGAAGCGACCGGGGTCGGACCGCATGTGGTCCAGCTCGCCGGCTGCGAGGCGCATTGGATGGCGGAGGGTGCCCGGATCGCCGAGGCCGAAGGCGCAGACATCATCGACATCAACATGGGCTGTCCGGCCCGCCACGTCACCGGCGGCCAGTCCGGCTCGGCTCTGATGCGCGATCTCGATCACGCCGTCAGCCTGATCGAGGCGACGATTGCCGCCGTGAAGGTGCCGGTGACGCTGAAGATGCGGCTCGGCTGGGACGACCGTACCCGCAACGCGCCGGAGCTCGCGCGTCGCGCGGAAGCCGCCGGCATCAAGCTCGTCACCGTGCATGGCCGCACCCGCTGCCAGTTCTACAAGGGCGAGGCCGATTGGGACGCGATCCGTGCGGTGCGCGAAGCCATCTCGATTCCGCTCGTCGTCAATGGCGACATCACGACTTACGAGAAGGCGCTCGCGGCGCTTCAGGCCTCCGGCGCCGACGCCGTGATGATCGGCCGCGGCGCGCAGGGCCAGCCCTGGCTGCCCGGCGAGATCGGCCGGCGCCTGAATGGCGGGGCGACGGAAGCCACACCGTCGCTCGCAACGCAGCTGCATTATGTCCGCACGCTCTATGAGGGCGTCTGTGCGCTCTATGGTCTGCGCGTGGGCCTGAAGCATGCGCGAAAACATCTCGGCTGGGCGCTCGATGTCGCGGCCGATGCGAGCGGCGCGCCGGTCGAGACGCTGAAGGCCTGGCGCCAGAAGATTCTCACGTCCGAAGATCCGGGCCTCGTCCACCAGTCCCTGCAGGATGCCTTCGACGATTTCGCATGGAGCGCCGCTGCATGAGCTCAGCCGCTGACCATCGCCGGCCGCTTCTGTCCGAGAGCGACGCGATCCTGGACGCCTTGCCCAATCCCGTGCTGATGATCGGGCCGGACGGCAAGATCGTCGCCGCCAATATCGCGACCGAGGCGTTCTTCGATATCTCGACGCAGTTCTTGAAGCGGCAGGCGCTGAAAGAGCTGGTGCCGTTCGGCAGCCCCTTGCTGGCGCTGATCGACCAGGTGCGCTCGTCGAATTCGCCGGTCAACGAATACAAGGTCGATCTCGGCACGCCGCGCATGGGCGGCGACCGCCAGGTCGATCTGCATGTCGCGCCACTCACCGAGCGGCCGGGCCATATCGTG
Organism: Bradyrhizobium sp. AZCC 2230; assembly: GCF_036924495.1. NCBI lineage: Bacteria > Pseudomonadati > Pseudomonadota > Alphaproteobacteria > Hyphomicrobiales > Nitrobacteraceae > Bradyrhizobium > Bradyrhizobium sp. AZCC 2230. The sequence goes on from NZ_JAZHRS010000001.1 coordinate 1,224,806, forward strand.
GTGATGCTCCAGGAGCGCTCCATCGCCGACAAGATGGACCGGCAGCTGACCCATCGCAGCGCTGCGCGCTCGGTGATAGCGCTAGCAGCGATGCTCGCGCATGAGATCAAGAATCCACTTTCGGGCATCCGTGGCGCAGCACAGCTTCTGGAGCAGCAGGCGTCCTCCGAAGACCGCATGCTGACGCGGCTGATCTGCGACGAGGCCGACCGCATCGTGACGCTGGTCGACCGCATGGAGGTGTTCGGCGACGAGCGGCCGGTGGTGCGCGGCCCCGTCAACATCCATTCGGTGCTCGACCACGTGAAGCGGCTGGCGCAGTCGGGCTTTGCCCGCAACATCCGCTTCATCGAGGACTACGATCCGTCGCTGCCGCCGGTGCTTGCCAACCAGGATCAGTTGATCCAGGTGTTCCTCAATCTGGTGAAGAATGCCGCCGAAGCGCTGATCGACGTCCCCGACGGCGAGATCCAGCTCACCACCGCATTCCGGCCCGGCGTGCGCCTGTCAGTCCCCGGTCAAAAATCCCGGGTATCCCTGCCGCTCGAATTCTGCGTGAGGGACAATGGACCAGGCGTGCCGGACGATCTTCTGCCCAATCTGTTCGATCCCTTCGTGACCACCAAGCAGACCGGCTCGGGCCTCGGTCTGGCACTGGTCGCCAAGATCGTCGGCGATCACGGGGGCATCATCGAATGCGAGTCTCAGCCGCGCAAGACCACCTTCCGCGTGCTGATGCCGATGTATTCCACATCGGTGAAACATGCCGATCACAGCAGTCGCGACGGCTCTGCCGGGAAGTCGTCGTCTGCATCTCAGGGGGCAAAATGAGGATTAACAATGCCCGCAGGTAGCATTCTCGTAGCTGATGACGACACCGCCATCCGCACGGTTCTCAACCAGGCACTTTCCCGGGCCGGGTATGAAGTCAGGCTGACCGGCAATGCCGCGACGCTATGGCGCTGGGTCAGCCAGGGGGAGGGCGATCTCGTCATCACCGACGTGGTGATGCCGGACGAAAACGCCTTCGACCTGTTGCCGCGGATCAAGAAGATGCGGCCGAATTTGCCGGTCATCGTCATGAGCGCGCAAAACACTTTCATGACGGCGATCCGGGCCTCCGAGCGCGGCGCCTATGAATATCTGCCAAAACCCTTCGACCTGAAGGAGCTGATCGCCATCGTCGGCCGCGCACTCGCGGAGCCCAAGGAGCGGATCGCGACGCCGGACGACGACTCTGAGATGGAGGCGATCCCGCTGGTCGGCCGCTCGCCGGCGATGCAGGAAATCTACCGCGTGCTCGCGCGACTGATGCAGACCGACCTCACCGTGATGATCACGGGCGAGTCCGGCACCGGCAAGGAACTGGTGGCGCGCGCGCTGCACGATTACGGCAAGCGCCGCAACGGCCCGTTCGTTGCGGTCAACATGGCGGCGATCCCGCGCGACCTCATCGAATCCGAGCTGTTCGGTCATGAGCGTGGTGCCTTCACGGGTGCCAACACCCGAGCGTCCGGCCGGTTCGAGCAGGCCGAGGGCGGCACGCTGTTCCTCGACGAAATCGGCGACATGCCGATGGAGGCGCAGACCCGCCTGCTGCGCGTGCTGCAGCAGGGCGAATACACCACTGTCGGCGGTCGCACCCCGATCAAGACCGACGTGCGCATCGTCGCAGCCTCCAACAAGGATCTGCGCGTGCTGATCCAGCAGGGGCTGTTCCGGGAAGACTTGTTCTTCCGCCTCAACGTCGTCCCGCTGCGGCTGCCTCCCTTGCGGGAACGCATCGAGGATCTTCCCGATCTCATCCGTCACTTCTTCGCGCTGGCCGAGAAGGACGGCCTGCCGCCGAAGAAGCTCGATTCGCTGGCACTCGAACGGCTGAAGCAGCATCGCTGGCCCGGCAACGTGCGCGAGCTTGAAAACCTCGCCCGGCGTCTCGCCGCGCTCTATCCGCAGGACGTGATCACGGGCTCCGTCATCGACGGCGAGCTCGCGCCGCCCTCGGTCAGTCCGGGCGCTGCGGTCCAGCAGGGCGTCGACAATCTCGGCGGCGCGGTCGAGGCCTATCTCTCATCGCACTTCCAGGGCTTCCCGAACGGCGTGCCGCCGCCGGGCCTCTATCACCGCATCCTCAAGGAGATCGAGGTGCCGCTGCTCACGGCCGCGCTCGCCGCCACCCGCGGCAACCAGATCCGCGCCGCCGATCTGCTCGGCCTCAACCGCAACACGCTGCGGAAGAAGATCCGGGATCTCGATATCCAGGTGTATCGGAGCGGGGGCTGACACCGCGATTCGCGGCAGGCGCTGGCCTAAGTCCGTGGACTCGGATAGAGTTTCCTCAACAACATTGAAGAAAAGCCCGGCTCAGGAGCCGGGCCTCTTGGGAGGAGACGAATGAATTCGACCTGCTATTGGCAGGCTGGCCTCATTGTTTCAGCGTCGAGCCAGTGGTCACCATCCCTTGCAATTCCGGGAGAGCCGGCATCGCTTGGGATAGTAGCTGGCGGAGCTGCAGGAGATGTTCCGTCGGCATCGTCAGACGCAAAACAACGATCGCCGAAAGATCCTGCCCGTTCCCGTTGAACATCTTTTTCACATCGGGTCTTACTGACGTGAAAGTCAGCGTTGCCGTTGATCCCATGATGTTCAGGTTGATTGGACCATTCACAAAGGTCTCATCGACCGAGTTCGGGTCCACGACGGTGGGATTAACCACCTGTTGAGCGGAGATGCTCATCGCAAGTGTCTCCTATGCGCAAGCAGCATTCTGCTTCGCTTGTGGAGTGAGTTGATTGTGGTACTAGGAAGTGCCCGTTTGGTCCGCGCCGCTAACGCGGCGTGAACCAACCAGGTCTTAGAAAGTCAAACAGCTAAAGCCATAGGTTTCCCGGTCCTTGCCGCCTCCTATCGGTTTTGGTTCCGTGCCGCGGGTTGCTTTCTCAGGGCCTCCGCAGACACGCTCAAACTTCAAAGGCGATCGGGTCATTCCGATCGCCTTTATTCATTACTCAAATCAGTCCTGTACGGATCCTCATGGCGAGCGGTCGGAAGACCGTGCTCGTCAAGCGTCCGGAACAGGACCCCATCGACTAGGTACTGCCCGTAGCCGATGCGACGAACTCGCCCCGTTTTTTTTAGATATTGCATCGCGTTGAAGATTTGTTTCTGCTCAGCCTCGACGCCTTCCTTGTCGATCTGCTCCTTGATCTCGGTGAGCGACCACCGCTCTTTCCTCGGCAGAAAATTGATAATGGTGCCGAGCAACTTACCAGAACGGGTGGTCGCACCGATTTTATACTTGGCGATGAGGGAGCGGATAGCGCGTTCGACCTCCTCCGGCGGAAGGGACGCAATGAGCGTCTCGACGAGCGCCACGGTCTGTTCGACGCGAGCGTCCTCGGCATTGGCTGGAGGTGATTCGACGTGGGCCATTACCATGGCCCGGAATTAAGCATTTCAGTTCGCCGGAGTCCAACTCAAAACGGCGACGTCCTAGGGGTTGTGGAGATTAGTCCACAACACACCACGAATAGCAACTCATTCCTTCGAACGTACTAAACCTACCTGGGGAAAATTAGCCGCAAGAAGTCTGACTCCGAGTTTTGGAACGAATCATTACCGTGCGGGGGCATTAGAACAGCAACGCACCGATTCGAATAGCGCGGGTCTCTGAACATCCCGGGACAATAAGACGGCGGCGCGCAATTTGAACGCCGATCCCGCTCGCAAACAGGCAGTGGCTCAGCTCCCCCTACCAAAGGTGAGCTGAGCCTGTCCGGATCGCGCTGGCCTGTGTGGTCCGCGCGGTGAACTGAAGCGCGAACCGGGCTGAAATGTTCCGCGGGAACGTTCGAATTCGTCATTCGGCCGCAGAGCGCAGCGTCGCACCTATCTGATCAGGCGCGCTGCGACCGGCCGGATGTTGGCCATCTGCGCCGTCTGGTCCTGTCTGCTCGGGCCATTGACCAGCAGGTCTGAAGCCACGATCAGCAGCAGCACCGCCGACAACATTATCGCGAGAAATATCCTGTCCATGCCGGGTCAAGCCGGAATGGTAGGAATCCGTTCCGGGGGCCGGCGCCTTCGTGGCCATGCCCTGTGGATGCGCCCGTCCGCCGCGGAGAAGACGCCGCGGAATTGTCGCAATTCGGCAACAATGTGGTACGAATACATCAGTACCCGCCCATCGCGGACCCCTTTTCAGCACCCCATTGCCGGAATGACCAGCGCAGATACCTCGGCCGCATCCTTTGACACGGCCCCAGCGGAAGAGCCCCGGCGTTGGTCGGTGCGGCGCTGGCTGGTGCCGTTTGCGGTGGCGCTGGCGCTGTTGTCGGGCCTGCTGACCTTCCTGGTCCTGACCGGCCTCACCAGGATCGATCCGACTCCCGAAGTGGTCCGTTCGTTCTACCTGATCAATGCGGGCACGATCCTGCTGCTGGTCGGCATCATCGTGCGCGAGCTCTGGCAGCTGATCCTGGCGCGGCGGCGGGGCAGGGCGGCGGCGCGCCTGCATGTCCAGATCGTCAGCCTGTTCTCGATCGTCGCGGTGCTGCCGGCGGTGCTTGTTTCCGTCGTCGCCAACGTCACCCTCGAACGCGGTCTGGACCGGCTGTTCTCGGGGCCGACCAAGGAAGTCATCCAGAACTCGCTGGATATCGCGCGGGCCTATATGCAGGACCATGCGCAATTGATCCGCGGCGACATCATCGGCATGGCCAATGACATCGCCCATGCAAGGCCGCTCTACGACCAGGATCGCCGGTCGTTCCGCGAGCTGCTGACCGCCAGCGCCGGCTCCCGCAACCTGCCGGGCGCGATGATCATCGACAAGAATACCAATATCCTGGAGTCCGCCGACACCGGCATGCGGCTGGCCTATTCGCCGCCGGCGCCGGACTTTCTCAGCAACGTCAACGAGAATGAGCCCGAGATCGCGGTGCTGCCGGATGCGAGCTTCGTCGCGGCGGTGATCCGCCTGCGCGCCTTCAGCGATACGTTCCTGTACGTCGCCCGTCCCCTCGATCCGAAGGTCGTCAGTCAGCTCAAGCAGACCGAGATCAGCGTCGCCGAATACGCCCAGATCGAGTCGCGCAGGCTCGGCATCCAGGTCGCGTTTGCGCTGATGTTTGCGGTGATCGCGCTGACCATCCTGATGGCCTCGGTGCTGATCGGCCTCAACTTCGCCAACTCGCTGGTGGCGCCGATCCGGCGGCTGATGAACGCGGCCCACACCGTCTCGACCGGCGACCTCCATGTGAAGGTGCCCGTGCATCAGTCCGAAGGCGATCTCGCCCAACTCGGCGAGACCTTCAACAAGATGACGCAGGAATTGCGCAGCCAGCGCGACGAGCTCGTCAACGCCAGCGACCTCATCGACAGCCGCCGCCGCTTCATCGAGGCCGTGCTGTCCTCTGCGAGCGCCGGTATCATCGGCGTCGACAGCTCGGGCAGCGTCGGCATCCTCAACCGCTCCGCCGAGAAGCTGATCGGGCATTCCGAGGCCGAGACGCTCGGGCATCCGCTCTCCGATGTGCTGCCCGAGCTCGACGAGATGATGAAGACGTCGCGGGAAGGGACCCAACGCCTGGTGCAGGGCCAGATCACGATCACGCGCGACGGCACCGAGCGAAATCTTTCAGTGCGCGTCAGTGCCGAGAAGAACCAGCCGCACGACAGCTACATCATCACGCTCGACGACATCACCGAGCTGGTGTCGGCGCAGCGCACCTCGGCCTGGGGCGATGTCGCGCGCCGCATCGCCCACGAGATCAAGAACCCGCTGACGCCGATCCAGCTCTCCGCCGAGCGCATCCGTCGCAAGTTCGGCAAGGACATCACCGAGGCCAAGGACAAGCAGATCTTCGAGCAGTGCACCGACACCATCGTGCGCCAGGTCGACGACATCAGGCGCATGGTCGACGAGTTCTCGCGCTTTGCGCGGATGCCGAAGCCCGTGATGGAAGGCGAGGACGTCGCCGACACCGTGCGGCAGGCGGTGTTCCTGATGAAGGTCGCCCATCCCGAGATCGACATCGAGGCCGAGTTCAGGGACGATCCGCTGCGCGCCCAGTTCGACCGGCGGCTGATCTCGCAAGCGGTTACCAACATCGTCAAGAACGCCACCGAGGCGATCGAGCAGGTTCCGCCGGAGGAGCTTGGCAAGGACGGTGGCAAGGGCCGCATCGACGTCGTGGTGTCGCGCGAGGGCGAGGACGTGCTGATCGACGTGATCGACAACGGCATCGGCCTGCCCAAGGTCGCGCGCTCGCGGCTGCTCGAGCCCTATGTGACGACGCGCGCCAAGGGCACCGGCCTTGGCCTTGCCATCGTCGGCCGCGTGCTGGAAGACCATGGCGGTCGCATCGAGCTGAAGGACGCCTCCGACTTCCGCGAAGGCCAGCGCGGCGCCTGGATGCGGATGCGCTTTGCGATCTCCGGCGAGGCCAAGAAGGCCGAGGGAGCCGAGCAGGCGCCGGCAGCCAAAGCACCGGTGAAGGACGCAGCCGCGGCGGATATCAAGGCAACGGCTAGGGATTCCGTCACGACGCAGGAAACAAAACAGCCGGCGGGCGAAACCAAAGAGCCCGCTGAAAAGACCAATGATTCAACGAAAATCGAAGCCTCAACAGGCATCTGACAAGACAGGCGCGACCCATGGCAAGTGAAATTCTGATTGTCGATGATGAGGCCGATATTCGGGATCTCGTTGCGGGCATCCTCGAGGACGAGGGTTTTGTCACGCGAACGGCGCGCGACAGCGACTCGGCGCTGACCGAAATCGCCAATCGCCGGCCGCACCTCGTATTCCTCGACATCTGGCTGCAGGGCTCCAAGCTCGACGGCTTGCAGCTCCTGGAGCAGGTCAAGAAGGACAATGCCGATCTGCCGGTCGTGATGATCTCCGGCCACGGCAACATCGAGACCGCGGTCGCCGCGATCAAGCGCGGCGCCTATGATTTCATCGAGAAGCCGTTCAAGGCCGATCGCCTCATCCTGGTCGCCAACCGTGCGCTGGAAAACTCGCGGCTCAAGCGCGAGGTGAAGGAGCTGAAACAGCTCGCGCCGAGCGCAAGCTCGCTGGTCGGCCGCTCGCCGAGCATGAACCAGCTGCGCCAGACCATCGAGCGCGCGGCGAAGGCCAACAGTCGCATCCTGATCGTCGGCCCTGCCGGGGCCGGCAAGGAGTTGACCGCGCGCACGCTGCACACGGCCTCGGGCCGCGCCGACGGTCCCTTCGTCGTCATCAATGCCGCCGCGATCACGCCGGAGCGTATGGAGCACGAGCTGTTCGGCATCGAGCAGTCCAACGGCGAGCACGCGCGCAAGCCGGGCGCGCTCGAGGAAGCCCATGGCGGCACGCTGTTCATCGACGAGATCGCGGACATGCCGCGCGAGACCCAGAACAAGATCCTGCGCGTGCTGGTCGAGCAGTCGTTCCAGCGCGTCGGCGGCACCGCCAGAGTACAGGTCGATGTCCGCATCATCTCCTCGACCGCGCGCAACCTCGAAGAGGAGATCGCGGCCGGCCACTTCCGCGAGGACCTCTATCATCGGCTTTCGGTGGTGCCGATCCGCGTGCCTGCGCTCTCGGAGCGTCGCGAGGACATTCCGGAGCTGATCGACTATTTCATGGAGCAGATCTCGGCCGGCAGCGGCCTGCCCAGGCGGCAGATCGGCCAGGACGCGATGGCGGTGCTGCAATCGCATGTCTGGCCGGGCAATGTGCGCCAGCTCCGCAACAACGTTGAGAGAGTCATGATTCTGGCCGGCGGCGGCCCGGAAGTAATCATCACCGCCGACATGCTACCGCAGGATGTCGGCTCGATGGTGCCGGCGATGCCGACCAGCAACAATGGCGAGCACATCATGGGTCTGCCGCTGCGCGAGGCCCGCGAAGTGTTCGAGCGCGACTATTTGATTGCCCAGATCAGCCGTTTTTCAGGAAATATTTCTCGCACGGCCGAGTTTGTTGGCATGGAACGTTCGGCGCTGCACCGGAAGTTGAAGGCGCTCGGCGTCGGCTGACGCCCGACGTCGCGGCCGGAGTTGAGGGATAAGCGAGAAAAATCATCTATTTCCGTAGTTTTTCGGAGAAGACGGACGGGCCCTGCCGCGTCAAGCGGCTTGCCTAATAAGCCGACCTGTCCTCTAATCGAGCAGCTGTTCCTACGAGGGGGATCTCATGAGGGACAGCAACCGGGAGAAGGCCTCAATTTTGAAAACAGGGTCACGACCGGCGCAATAAAAAGAAACTCAAAGCGAGAAAAAAACAATGGCGGCAGACCGCGCACAAAACCTACAGGACACCTTCCTCAATCACGTTCGCAAAACCAAAACGCCACTGACGATCTTTCTGGTCAACGGAGTGAAGCTCCAGGGCATCGTGACCTGGTTCGACAATTTCTGTTTGCTGCTTCGGCGCGACGGTCATTCGCAGCTCGTCTACAAGCATGCGATCTCGACCATCATGCCGGGCGCTCCGATCCAGCTGTTCGAAGGCGGCGAGGATCAGCCGGCTTGAGAGTGATCTGATTGGAACCCCGGAATTTCGACGGGGAGGCCGACCGTCCGCGGTCGGCTGGGGCTAAGCAAACGGGGCGGGTGCTTGTCATCGGCCCCTATTTGCGAGTGCGCGCAGGCGGTGCCGACGCGCAATCGGAGAGTCATATCCAACGCAACGCAGAAGCCCGGCTCGACGAAGCCGCCGGCCTCGCGCGCGCGATCGATCTCGTCATTGCGGACGCCATCATCACGCCGATCAGCCAGATCCGGCCCGCGACCTATATCGGCAAAGGCAAGGTCGAGGAGATCGCCGCACTGGCCAAGAGCCTCGACGCCGAACTCGTGGTGATGGATTGCGCGCTGGCGCCGATCCAGCAGCGCAATCTCGAGAAGGAGCTGCATGCCAAGGTGCTCGACCGCACCGGGCTCATTCTCGAAATCTTCGGCCGCCGCGCCAAGACCAAGGAAGGCTCGCTCCAGGTCGAGCTCGCGCATCTCAATTACCAGCGCTCGCGCCTGGTGCGATCGTGGACCCATCTCGAACGCCAGCGCGGCGGTTTCGGCTTCATGGGCGGTCCCGGTGAGACGCAGATCGAGGCCGACCGCCGCCTGATCCAGGAGCGCATCTCCAAGCTGGAGGGCGAGCTGAAGAAGGTCCAGGCGACGCGGCGGCTGCACCGCGCCGGCCGCCAGCGGGTGCCGTATCGCGTCGTCGCGCTGGTCGGCTACACCAATGCCGGCAAGTCGACGCTGTTCAACCGCCTGACCCGCGCCGACGTGCAGGCCGCCGACATGCTGTTTGCCACGCTCGATCCGACCTTGCGCGCGCTCACTTTGCCGCATGGCGGCAAGGCGATGCTGTCGGACACCGTCGGCTTCATCTCCAATCTGCCGACGCAGCTCGTCGCCGCCTTCCGCGCCACGCTGGAGGAGGTGCTGGAGGCCGACGTCATCCTGCATGTGCGCGACATCTCGCATGAGGATGCGGAGGCCCAGCAGAGCGACGTCGACGCGGTGCTGCGCCAGCTCGGTATCAACCCTGATGACAGCGGCCGCATCATCGAGGTCTGGAACAAGATCGACCGCTACGATGCCGAACAGCGCGAAGAGCTTTTGAACATCGCAGCGCGCAGGCCGGAGGATCATCCGGCCATGCTGGTCTCCGCCGTGTCAGGCGAGGGGATCGATGCACTGCTCGCCACGATCGAGGAACGCCTGGCTGCCACGCGCACCACGCTCGACCTCTCCATCGACGCCGCCGACGGCGCCGGCATCTCGTGGCTGCACCGCAATTCCGAGGTGCTCGCGAAAGAGCTGCACGACGGCCGCTTCGACATGACCGTGCGAGTGGACGAGACCAAGCGGGATATCGTGGTGAACAGGTTCGACGCCGTGCCGCGTTTGTCGGCGTGAGCCTTCGTAGCCCGGATGGAGCGCAGCGAAATCCGGGATTCTCGCGTCCGGATGGATTGGTCCCGGATTACGCTGCGCTCCATCCGGGCTACATGCCAAGCCTCGACAGTTCGAGGCTCATGAACTGGTTGTGCGGGCTCGCCTGGTAGTCGGCGAACGGCGCACAAGAGACGAAGCCGGCGCTGCGATACAGCGCGACGGCCGGCTCGTGGAGCGGCGCTGTGCCGGTCTCCAGGCTGAGGCGCGCATATCCGCGCTTGCGGCCCTCGGCAATGATGTGGTTCAAAATCGTGCGCCCGGCTCCGGTCCGTCGTGCAGTCGGCGCGGCGCGCATCGACTTCAACTCGCCATGTGTCTCATCAAGCTGCTTCAGGGCACCGAAGCCAGCCAGCACACCATCCTGCCAGGCGGTCCAGAACGTCACGGACGCAGCCGAAAGACCGCTCGCGTCGAGCGCCTGCGCGTGTTCGCCCATGACGCTGCGGAGCTCTTCCAGATGATGCGCCAACAAGTCGGCGACATGTGCCGCCTTCGGATCGTCCTGCCTGATTTCCACTGCACGCCCTCTTATTCAGGTAGCTGTCTTCGCCGCATTCCACAGCGCGTCCATCTCCGCCAGCGATGCCTGCTCCGGGGTGCGCCCCTGCGCCTCCAGCGCCCGTTCGATGAACGCAAAGCGCCGTTCGAACTTCGCGTTGGTCGCGCGCAGCGCGGCTTCCGGATCCGCATCGACATGGCGGGCGAGGTTGACGACGGCGAACATCAGGTCGCCGGTTTCTTCCGCGATCTCCTGCTTGTCGTTGCGATCCAGCGCGGCCTCGATCTCGTCGGCTTCCTCGCGGATCTTTTGCAGCACCGCGCGCGGGTCGTTCCAGTCGAAGCCGACGGTGGAGGCCTTGCGCTGGAGCTCCATGGCGCGGGTCAGCGCGGGCTGGCCGGCCTTGACGCCCGACAGCAGCGATTTGTGCCGCGGCGTTGCCTCCGGCGGCCGGCGCGCGGCGCGCTCGGCTTTCTCCTCGGCCTTGATGCGGTCCCAGACTTCCTTGACGTGGGAGGAGGCGAGATTGCCGTTCTTGTCGGCGAAGACATGGGGATGACGCCGGATCATCTTTCGCGTGATGGCCTCGACGACATCGCCGAACGCAAACGCGTTCTGCTCCGAGGCCATCTGGGCGTGGAACACCACCTGCAGCAGGAGGTCGCCGAGCTCCTCGCGGAGATCGTCGAGATCGCCGCGGTCGATGGCGTCGACCACCTCATGAGCTTCCTCGATCGTGTAGGGCGCGATGGTCGCGAAATTCTGCTCGAGGTCCCAGGGGCAGCCGGTCACTGGCGTGCGCAGCGCAGCCATGATCTCGATCAGGCGGGAAATGTCGCGGGAAGGGGTCATTGCGGGGCAGTCTCCTGGGTCCAAAGCCTTATGCCAAAAGCGGGCCGCCGTTCCCAGCGGCGGCATGCGGAACAGGCCGATTTCCACCGATTGGCGGGCCGCTTCCGCAGTGCTAAAGCCCGGGCCATGAGTGACGCATTTTCATCACAAACCGCGCTGGTGCTGTTCTCCGGCGGCCAGGATTCCACCACCTGCCTCGCCTGGGCGCTGAGCCGCTTTGCGCACGTGGAAACGCTCGGGTTCGAATACGGGCAACGCCACGCCGTCGAGCTCGATTGCCGTGACCGGCTGGTCGAGGGCATCAAGGGCTTGCGTGCCGATTGGGCGGCAAAGCTCGGCGAGAGCCATACGCTGTCGATCCCGACGCTGGCCGCTGTCTCAGAGACAGCGCTGACGCGCGACGTCGCGATCGCGATGGGCGCCGACGGCCTGCCGAACACCTTTGTGCCCGGCCGTAACCTGGTGTTCCTGACCTTTGCCGCGGCGCTGGCCTACCGGCGCGGCATCACGCACATCGTCGGCGGCATGTGCGAGACCGACTATTCCGGTTATCCCGATTGCCGCGACGACACCATTCGCGCGATGCAGTCAGCGCTCTCGCTTGGCATGGCGCGCGCCTTCGAGCTGCATACGCCGCTGATGTGGATCGACAAGGCCGCGACGTGGAAGCTGGCGCAGGATCTCGGCGGCGATGGGCTCGTCGATCTCATCCGCGAGCAGTCGCACACCTGCTATCTCGGCGAACGCGGCGCGCAGCATGATTGGGGCTATGGCTGCGGCGAGTGCCCGGCGTGCAGTTTGCGGGCGAAGGGGTGGCGGGAGTTTGTGGCGGGGCGGTAGCGCAACTCTCTCCGTCGTCACCATTATCTCCGCCGTCATCGCCCGCGAAAGCGGGCGATCCAGTATTCCAGAGGCGCTTGTGAGATACGGGGAGGCCGCGGCGTACTGGATTCCCCGCTTTCGCGGGGAATGACACCGTTATGTCGGCGGTAGCGTGCCTCTTCCGACGCTACCGAAAATCCTCGTCCAGCAGCTCGATCGGCTTGCCATGCGGCGTCCGATCCGCGGCGTGGTCCCAGGCGTCGCGATATCGATGCAGCGTGTCGATCGACGCGACGCCCTTGCTTGCGACGAGGCCCTCCAGCGTGGCGAGCCAGTGCAGATAGTAGGTTTCGCCCGTATCAGGGTCGCCGGCGGCCTGCGCGCGCTTGATCTCCTCGGCCAAGGCTGCGGCCCATTCCGGCCAGGTGAACACGCCGCGGTCATGCAGCGTCAGCGCCATCGCAAAGGCATGCGCTTCCCAGGGCGCGCGGAACACTGGGCCGTCGTCATCGCGCGGAATGCTTGGAATGGCCGCCGTCGCTGCGGCGGCAGCGCTGCTGCTCATCACGCCGGGTCCAGATAAGGCTCGAACGCGTCGATCGAGACCTTCAGGGTCGGATCACCGTCCGCGCCCCAGAGGTCGCGGCCTTCGAACACGACGGTGTAGAGCCATTGCGGATTTTCGCCGAGCTCCATCGCCGCCGAGTCCGGAAACACGTGGCAGCCGTGGTTCAGCTCGACCACGCCGACATGGCCGCGCACATAGCGCGGCAGCCGGGTGTGCGTCGTTGGATGGATGTTCCTGGCGCGGACGCGGTCGCCGATGTTGAACCTGGCCGACGCTGGTGCAGGGCGGGCGAACTTGCCGCGCACCATCGAGCGCTCGACACCATCGAGCTCCAACTTGCCATGCTTGAGCGCCTTCGGGGCTTGCATCGCGCGGCCGGCGGCAACTTCCTCGCGGGTGAGGTAGCCCTTCTCGATCAGCATCTCCTCGAGACCGAGGAACCACTTTTTGTAGTAGGAGCTGGAGAGGTAGACATGCGGCGGCAGCGTCTCGCGATAGAAGCGCGAGGTGTCGATGTTGAAGGCGCCGGCCGCACCCATCGCACGCACCATGGCCAGCACGCGGCCTTCCCACTCCTCGTGGAACACCGGCTCGTTGGGCTCGGGCTCGACCTTGCCAAAGCCGTCCATGCCGCCCATGTCGTGCACGCCGTTCACGACGGCGCTCCGGGCGTCTTGGGAAAGCCGGTACCGATCATCGAGTCGCGCGTCACGAGGTTGGCGAGTTGCTCCTCGCTCCAGCCTTCCGTGCCTGCGGGGCGCATCGGCAGCACCAGGAAGCGCGTCTCTGCGGTGGAATCCCAGACCCGGATTTCCATGTCCTTCGGCAGCGTCACGTCGAAATCGGCGAGCACGCCACGCGGGTCTTTCACCGCGCGCGAGCGATAGGGCGAGGCCTTGTACCAGACCGGCGGCAGCCCGAGCATTTCCCAGGGGTAGCAGGAGCACAGCGTGCACACGACCATGTTGTGCCGCTGCGGCGTATTCTCGACCACGACGAGATGGTCGCCGACGCGGCTGACATGGCCGAGCGTGCCGATGGCCTTGCTGCCGTCCTCCAGCAGCGCCTGCTTGAACGCCGGATCGGTCCAGGCCTTGGCGACGACGCGCGCGCCGTTATGCGGACCGATCTTGGTCTCGTAGGCCTGGATGATGGCGTCGAGCGCGGCCGGCTCGACATAGCCTTTTTCGGTCAGAATCGTCTCGAGCGCGCGCACGCGCAGCTCGGTCTCCGATAATTCCGAATGATCGTGGTCGTGATGATGATGGTCGTGATCGTGGCTCATGGCGAAAGACTATGCGAATCCTTCCCTGCCTGTCGAGGGCTCGTTGCAGCGCAATCCAGCCACGTATTCGTGACGCCGTTTGTGCGCTACGATCAGGCGAAAATCGGCCCCGGAGACGCTCCATGAAAGACTTCGTCAAGATCGAGAAAGGCCTCGGTCCCGAGGGGCGGATCGCGGTGGTGCGGTTCGACCGTCACGACGGCATCAATGCGTTGTCGCCGGAGGCGCTGCGCCAGCTCACCGCTGCCGCACGCAGTTTCGAGGATGATGCGGCGACGTCCGTCGTGGTGCTGACGGGGAATTCGGGCGCGTTCAGCGCCGGCTTCGATCTGAAGGACGCCGAAGGACGCTCGCGCAAGGAGATGGATCTCGGCGCGCTGCGACGGCATCTCAAGCTCGGGCCGCACCTGACGCGTGCCTGGCAGGAGATGGAGCAGATCACGATCGCGGCGATCGAAGGCTTTTGCGTCGGCGGCGGCGTGGCGCTGGCGGTCGCGCTCGACTTCCGAGTCATGGGCAGCGACGCACATCTGCGCGTGCCCGAGATCGGGCTCGGCATGAACATGAGCTGGCAGAGCATCCCGCGCATGCTGCATCTGATCGGGCCGGCCCGAACCAAGCAGGCGGTGATCCTGGCCGATGAGCGCATCTCCGCTGACGAGGCCTATCAATGGGGCCTGGTCGAGCAGGTCGTCGACCCCGGCTATGCCTTCGACGCCGCCATGGATCTGGCGCGCAAGGTGGCGGCGCAGCCGCCGCTCTCGGTCGCCATGACCAAGCTGACCGTCAACCGGCTCGCGCATGCGCTGGACGATCTCGCCAGCCACATGGATGTCGACCAGTTCGCGCTGGCGAGCCTCAGCGAGGACCACAAGGAGGGCGTCGAGGCGTTCCTCGGCCGCCGCAAGCCGCGGTTCAAGGGACGGTAGACTCCAGGCCATTGATCACGCCGCGGACAATCCGTATACGCCGCGTGGGGACAAAACGGCCCGGCCAACGGGCTGCACGATACCAAGACGATTGAGGGGGGAGGGCGCATGACCGCCAGTTCACAGGCACCCGAGGCGAAAGGCTTTCGCTGGAAACTTGTTGCGCCGCTGGTGGTGTGGCTGGCGATCTATCTCTTGCCGGTGCCGGCGGGTCTCAACGTCAATCAGTGGCACTATTTTGCCGTGTTCGCGGCCGTCATCACCGGGCTGATCCTGGAATCGATGCCGGTCGGCGCGGTCGGCCTGATCGGGCTGACGGTCGCCGGCGTCGGCGGCTATATCGATCCCGATCCCAACAAATCGCTGCGCTGGATGCTGGCGGGCTTTGCCGAGAGCACGGTGTGGCTGATCGTCGGCGCCTTCGTGTTCTCGATCGGCTACCGCAAGAGCCAGCTTGGCCGGCGCATCGCGCTGGTGCTGGTGCGGCGGCTCGGCACCAACACGCTCGGCCTCGGCTATGCGGTGGCGATGTCGGACTTCCTGCTTGCACCCGCGACGCCGTCCAACACCGCGCGCAGCGGCGGCATCGTCTATCCCATCATCAGCAACATTCCGCGCATCTACGGCTCGGAGCCCGGGCCGACCGCCGGCAAGATCGGCACCTATGTGATGTGGACCGCGTTCGCAGCGACTGCGATCACGAGCTCGCTGTTCTTCACCGCACTGGCGCCGAACGCGGCGGCTCTCGCGATCGCCAAGAAGACGGTCGGTGTCGATGTGAGCTGGGGCCAGTGGTTCATCGGCTTCGCGCCGCTCGGCATTCTCCTGATGATCCTTGTTCCGCTGCTCAGCTACGCGATCTGCCGGCCGGAGGTGAAGCACAGCCCGGAGATCTCCGAGTGGGCCGCGAAGGAGCTCGCGGAGATGGGCCCGATGTCGCGCAACGAGTGGATCATGCTGGCGCTGATCATCCTCGCGATGTTCCTGTGGATCGCCGGCTCGAGCCCGGACATCTACGTGCCCGTGCTTGGTTCGAACTTCGTCAATGCCACGACCGTCGTCTTCATCGTGATCTCGCTGATGCTGGTCACCGGCGTGATCGAGTTTGCCGATATCGTCCGCGAGAAGGGCGCTTGGGAGGTGTTCTTCTATTTCACCTCGCTCCTGACGCTGGCTTCGGGACTGAACGAGATCGGCTTCATCAAATGGCTCGCGAACGAGTTCGCAAAACCGCTCTCGGGGCTTTCGCCATCGACCGCGATGATCCTGCTGGTCGCGCTGTTCTTCTGGATCCACTATTTCTTCTCGAGCATCACCTCGCATGCGGCGGCCGTGCTGCCCGTCGTGCTCGCGGTCGGTTCCGGCATTCCCGATCTGCCGGTCCCGACGCTCGCCGCGCTCTGCATGTATTCGCTCGGCCTGATGGGCGTGATCTCGCCTTACGCCACGGGGCCGGCGCCGATGTATTACGGCAGCGGCTATATCGGCAAGGGCCAGTTCTGGGGTTTTGGGTTGATCTTCGGCGTGCTCTATTTCGCGGGGCTACTGGTGATTGTGATGCCCTGGCTCGCCATGGTTCGGTGAGTCCCGCCGCAAACTGATCCCCGGCAGACGAATCTTCTTCCAAGGCGGGGGATTGGGAAAACTTCGCCCAATCGCCTGCAAATATCTGAAATTGCAAGAAAGACTGGATCGCGCGATGGTGTGCTGCAGTGCAGCGTCGCCATTGGGTGCCTGCATTGCTCCATCCCCGTCGCTTGGATAGCGACCTGGTTCTCGTGCGCCTTTCGGGCGGGCGAGCTAAACATCGTGCATGAAAGCCGCTTCCATGAATGCGCACCCATCGCTGGTGATCGGAGAGCCGGTCGAGATCCCTGACGCCGCGGCTGAACCGGAGGCGATGGTTCGTTTCGAGAACATCTCGAAGACCTATCCGGCCTATCGCGGCAAGCCCGGCGTCGACGCGCTGCAAGGCATCGATTTCGCGATCGCGCGCGGGTCCATCACCGGCGTGATCGGCCGCTCCGGCGCCGGCAAGTCGAGCCTCGTGCGGCTCATCAACGGGCTGGAGAAGCCCACCACGGGCCGTGTCGTCGTCGACAACAAGGACATCTCGGCGCTCACGGGCCGCGAGTTGCGGCTGGCGCAACGCGCGATCGGCATGATCTTCCAGCACTTCAACCTGCTGTCGTCGCGCACCGCCGCCGACAACATCGCGCTGCCGCTGGAAATCGCCGGCTGGTCCAAGGCCGACATCAAGGCCCGCGTGGCCGAGTTGCTCGACCTCGTCGGCATCGCCGACAAGCACGACCGTTACCCCTCAGAGCTCTCCGGCGGCCAGAAGCAGCGCGTCGGCATTGCGCGCGCACTGGCAACGCGGCCGAGCGTGCTGCTGTCGGACGAGGCGACCTCGGCGCTCGATCCGCAGACCACGCGCGCCATCCTCGATCTGCTTGCGAACATCAACCGCGAGCTCGGGGTGACCATCGTGCTGATCACCCATGAAATGTCCGTGGTGCGGCAGCTCGCCAAGGAAGTCGTCGTGCTCGACGCCGGACACGTCGTCGAGAGCGGCCACGTCGCTGATATCTTCACCCATCCGAAGCATCCGATCACCCAGTCGTTCCTGGCCGAGGTGACCGGCGACAGCCTGCCGGTTTCGCTGGCCAGCCGGATCGTGCAGGAGCCGGGCAGCCACGCCGTGATCCGCGTCCAGGTGCGCGGGGCAGGGGCGGGAGACACGCTGATCGCACGGCTCGCCCGCGAACTCGGCCTTGACGTTTCGCTGCTGTCGGCGCGCATCGACGAGATCGGCGGCCAGCACGTCGGCTCGCTGGTGCTCGGCATTCCTCTAAGTATTTCTTGCGGCCAAGAAATACTTGATGGCGCGGCGACGCGCACGCTGGCCTGGCTGTCTCAATATCAATTCCCGGCGGAGCGTCTCGGCTATGTCGCCTGAACTCATCAACCTGATCGTCCAGGCCACCGGCGAAAGCCTGTACATGGTCGGCATCGCGGCGCTGCTCGGCACCGCCTTCGGCCTGCCGCTCGGCGTCTTCCTCGCCACCAGCCGCAAGGGCGAGCTGTTCGCGGCGCCAGCCGTCAATCGGGTGCTCGGCATCGTCGTCAATGCGACGCGCTCGACGCCGTTCATCATCCTGGTCGTCGCCATCATCCCGTTCACGCGGCTGATTGCCGGCACCTCGATCGGCTCGACCGCGGCGATCGTGCCGCTGGTGATTGCGTCCACGCCGTTCATCGCGCGCCTGGTCGAGGCCGCGGTCCGCGAGGTCGATGGCGGCCTGATCGAGACCGCGTCCTCGTTCGGGGCCTCGCCGATCCAGATCGTGTTCAAGGTGCTGATCCCCGAGGCGCTGCCGGGTTTGCTGCTGGCGCTGACGCTCGCGGTGGTCAGCCTGCTCGGGTACTCCGCCATGGTCGGCGCCGTCGGTGGCGGTGGTCTCGGCGATCTCGGCATCCGTTACGGCTATCAGCGCTTCATGCCGGAGATGATGCTGGCCGTCGTGGTCGTGCTGATCGCGCTGGTGCAGCTGGTCCAGAGCGCGGGCGATTATCTGGCGCGCCGGGTCAACCGCCGCCTGCGGCACCGCTGACCATGCCGGCGGCGGCTCGTACCGCCACAAGAGCTAGCGGAGGAGGGCCTCTGCGGCGTCATTCGCATGCGGCTCAGCCGGGGGCAAGTCAACCGACGCCGGGCCTGCAACGAGACTGTCGAGATCGACCAGCAGCAGATCGGCCATGTGGGTGAGCTGGTGGAGCGGGATGCTGATCTCGCCGTTCTCGGCGCGTGAGACGAACTCGGGCGAGACGCCGACCAGGTTCGCAATCTGCGCCTCGGTATAGCCACGCGCCTCGCGCGCGCCTTTGACCTGGGCGCCAATATGCTGCCGGTGCAGGGCCTGCTCTTCCTCGGTCATCATGAGGGCTTGCTCATCCGCGCTCGCGACGCCATTTGCGAACGCGACGCCGAGCAGCCGGCGCTTCTGCCAGGCCACACGGCAGGTCTTTCGCAGGCCGTCGGCAAAGACCAGCGTCGCCTCTTTCGGAAACGACAGCGACCAGTCGAGCTTCAGCCGTGCGCCGGTGCCGGAGACATCGGCGATGGTGCAGGGGATGCTCACGGTGCCCCTGGCGCCGTCGAACTCGATGATCCCGGTTCTCGCCGTGGATTATCTGGTCGCCGCGCGCAATTCGCTCATGGACGTCGCCCCCGGATGCCCAGCACCTGCTGAAAATCTGCAGCCGATTTTACCTCTCGGGTTCCCTGCGCTCAATCGAACCCGCAAGCCATGGTGAAGGATTGGTTCTCGAACCGGCAGGGCGCGCCGCCGGGGATGAACCTTCCGGCCCGGCAACGCCACCAAGACTGGAGATCGCCTCCAGCTTTCCGGACATCGCAATGAGATCGCTCGCCTTGCTCTGCCTGCTCGCCTTCGCCACATCAGCACATGCGGCGTCCCCGGAGCAGCACTATCTGGACCTGCGCGACCGCTACATCGCCAAATTCTCCAAAGCCAAAGAGAGCGACGAGACCTTCAAGCAGCACGGTGCAGCGCTCAACGAACTGACCGGTATCCTGCGCGGCCTGGTCGGTCCCGTCACGATCAAGAGGCTCCAGGCCGACGGCAAGTCGAACGCCGACACGCTGTTCAAGGGCGACAGCGGCTTTGGCCATCTCGACGGGCTCGGCTTCGCCACGGAGGGCGACAAGCAGCAGGCCGTGGTGACCACGACCGCGCTGCTCAAGCACTGGCTGCGCGAACACAGCAAGGACGGCATGCCGCAGGAGATCGATGCGGCGTTCAGGTCGGACCGCTTCTACTATCAGGCGATCCAGGACTCAGCCTTCGCCAAATATGCGGAGCTGCCGATCACAAAACCCGCACCTGCGAGCGTCGCCGTGGCCGTGCTCGGCGTCCGCGGCAATGGCGATTTGAAGGGCCCGCCGCATGAGATCGACGTGGTCGCAATCCAGGGCGAGAAGGTGTTCTTCCTTGCCGCAACCGATGCCATCAAGACGGCCGAGATCCCGGCCTGCGAGAAGGTCTGGAAGCAGATGATGGCCAGGAAGGTCCCGGAGGACTCCATGGCGAGAGAAGACCAGGCGATGGATGCCTACACAAAATGCTTCGCCAAGGAGGCGCCGGGCCAGAGTTGGTTCACGGCGGCGGTGAAGAAAGCGCATAGCCAGTTGGACATGCTGCCGCTGCGGTAAGGCCGAAGCGCGCGCCATGCAGAAACAGTCATCAAAGCAATTGCGGCGCGCTCAGATCGTGAAATCCCTCGCATGGGGGTCTGCCGTGTGGACGCCGGCTAACGTAATCGTGTCGTTGGCCGTCAGATGGATCACGGCATTTCCCGAGCTGTCATCGCTGATCAGGCTCGAGAGCGCCTTCCAGCTCGCGAAGCCATAATCATGCAAATTGATCACATCGTGCTCTGGCGCCGTGCTGCCGACAGCGCGGTTGCCTTGATCGAAATCATGGATCACATCCTGGCCGGAGCCCTTGTCGAAGACGAACTTATCGTTGTTCGGCCCGCCCCAAAGCTGATCATTCCCGGCCCCGCCGTTCAGGATATCGTTGCCGCCCTTGATCGAGCCGGGCGCGGAAGGAGCGTAATGCAGGGCGTCGCCGACCAGGGTGTCGTTGTGCGACCCGCCAATGAGGACATCGTTACCGCCGCGCGCATTGCCTGACATGGTATCGGCGTCGCCGATCAGCGTAACGGACTGCGAACCGTTGGGATCGCTCACGCCGAAAGAAGCCGTGAGAACGTCATTGCCGCCGCGAGCATCGCCTTCCAGAAAACCTGCGTCCCCATACAGCGTGGCGCCTCCGTTCTCGGCCTCGCTTCCCACGATGAAGGTGAGGACGTCATTGCCGCCGTGCGCATGATCGGTCATGGTGATGGCATCGCCGTAAATTCCCGCGGAGCCGTCCTGGTTAGCCTCGAAGGCGAGCAGCGTGTCGTTGCCGCCATGGGTGTGTCCCGTCATGGTGGCGCCATCGCCGACCAGAGTGTTGGACGATCTGCCCCCGAATACCCCGACGATAGTGTCGTTGCCTCCCTTTGCGTGATCCGACATAACGCCTTCGGTGTCTCCATAAAGCGAAAAGCTCGTGAAGACAGAGTTCTTGCTGCTGGCATAGAGCGTGTCATTGCCACCCTTGGCGTGGTCAAGCATCGATTGCGCATCGCCGTCGACGATGACGGTGTCCTCGAAGCCTGCCAGGCTAACCGCGAGCGTGTCGTTGCCGCCGTGGGAATGACCGTCCAGCGTCGCGCCGTCGCCGACGAGATTAAGAAAGGTCTGGGTGCCTATGCTCACCGTGATGGTATCGTTGCCGCCGCGGGCATTGGTCGGGAAGTCGGGATCTCCGAACAGCGTTTCGAACTGCTGGTCCCCAATCGTGAGCGTGATCGTGTCATCAGGCAAATGGCGCATGACAGCAACTCCGAATTCGTTCGCGGAAGCCGGCGGTCGGAAAAAAGATATCGCTCGCGAAACACGGCGACCGTGCGGCGATGGTGAAGGCTACCAAGGGTTGATGACGGAGATTTGCCGAGAACTGGACGTCATTGCGGCGCACGAGATGAAGCCGCAGGGCTACGCGCTGAGACCCAAATTCCAGCCACGGCCACCCTCGCCAAAGATCTCGTGGCCCGCCGGCGTCACCACGACGGTGTCTTCAAGCTTGATGAAGCCGCGCTTGGGATGCTTCATCGTGGTCTCGATCGAGACCACCAGGCCGGGTTCAAGCGGCAGCCTTGCATCGACATCATCATAGGGAACCGGACCCGTGGCAGTCAGGCGAGGGGCCTCGTGGCTGACGAGGCCCATGCCGTGGGCCAAAAACTCCGTGCAGCCGCGCTGGCTGATCTGGGCGAGCTGCCGTTCGGCCGCGACATAGATGTCGCCGCCCATGGCGCCCGGCCTGACCGCGGCGAAGGCGGCGCGCTGGACCGCTTCGATCTCGGCGAGATAATCCTTCAGTTCGGTATCCGGCTCGCCGAGCACGGCCATCCGCGCGAGGTCGCCGATATAGCCGTGATAATTGCCGCCGGAATCGAGCGACAGCACGTCGCCTTGCTCCCAGCGCTGCGACGATGGCGCCCGGTTGTGGCTGCTGCCGCAAGCGAGCAGGCAATACTCAAACGTCAGCCCGCGGTTGGCTTCCGCGACACGCAATGCATCCGACAATTGCTGCTTGGTGGTGCCCGGGCCATGCTGCGAGATCACCTCCAGCATCGATGCGATCACGAGCTCCGAGGCTGTCTTGAGCTTGGCCAGTTCCTCCGCCGACTTCACCGCGCGCAGCCGCTCCAGCACCAGTAGCGCGTCCTTGAGCTCGGCGCCGGGCAGGGCCTCGGCCAGCGCCTTCCCTGCGTCCATCGGCAGGAACGCCATCTCGACGCCGATCCGCTTCATCGGCACGCCGGCATCCTTCAACGTTGCGACGGCGCGCATCACGGCGTCGACCGAGCCGTTGGACTCGGTCCGAACCTGCTGCACCCAAGGCGGCGCCACCGCGCGCTGGTGGGTTTCCAGCCTGTGGCCGATATAGGCGGCTTTCTCCGGCCCACCCTTGGGATAGACCAGGACCGGCAGATAGCGGCTGATGCCCATGGCATCCATGTAGTCGAAGAAGATCGCGCGCTCCGCGCCGAGCAGGTACTGCACATTGTGCTTGGACGTCGCGATCAGAACATCGAGGCCTGCGGCCTCCATCAGGCGATCGAGCTTGGCGGCATCGAATGGAATGGCGTGCGAGCTGCTGGTGCGAGCGATGTTCTCCTGCATGACGAACTCCCAAAGGTGGCGCGGCTTGAGTGGCTGCGTCCGTTGTCCGGCGTTCCTGGACACGGATTGTGAGCCGGGAACGGGGTTCTGGATAGCCCTGGCGTCGGTCCAGGCTCCTTCTTCACCTAGGAGTGAGCTTGCCGACGCTCACCCGGCCATCCGGTGCAACATGCCGTTTTGTTCTCAAACCATTCCGATACGGCATTAGTGCTCGGGCCTGCACTCGTCCAATGTAGTCCGCAAATCAACAAGAGAGCCATCGGCAACGACCGATGGCCGCGCGGAGGAAACCATGAGGCTCAGCAGGATGCTTTCCGTTGTCGCTTTGGCAGGCCTGACCGTTTCGCCCGCCATTGCCCAGACGCCAGATGCCGCCATCGCCGTGGAGGGCGGGCAGATCCGCGGTGTTGCGTCCGACGTTGCCGGGGTGTCCGTCTACAAGGCGGTTCCGTTCGCTGCACCACCGGTGGGCGACAATCGCTGGAGGGCACCGCAGCCCGTGGTGCCCTGGTCTGATGTCAAGGACAGCAGTGCATGGCCGAACCGGTGCACCCAGCTCGCCAGCGCCAATCCGCCGGGGACGTTCTACTTCAATGAATATTATTGGGACCCGGCGAAGGATCCCAAAGACAGCGAAGACTGCCTCTATCTGAACGTCTGGGCTCCCGCGAAGCCCACCGGCACCGCGCTCCCGGTGATGGTGTACTACCACGGTGGCGGCAACCGGCACGGCAACAATTCCGAGATCGAGTTCAACGCGGCCAGGCTCGCCGCCAAGGGCATCATCGTGGTCTCGGCGGCCTATCGGCTGAACATCATGGGCTTTCTCGCCTTGCCCGGAATGAAGGAGGAGGGCGCCGGAAACTTTGCGATCCTCGACGCCGTGGAGGCGCTGAAATGGGTGCACAAGAACATCGGCGCTTTCGGCGGTGATCCGGGCAAGGTCACCATCGCCGGGCAATCGGCGGGATCGCGCAATGTCAGAAGCGTTCTGTCCACGCCGCTCGCCAAGGGCCTGTTCCAGCGCGCGATCATGCACTCGAGCCCGACCGTGATGGCGCAGCCGGGCAAGCCGAACTACGTGACGCTAGCGGACAAGACGGCCGCAGCCGGTCCGGTCTTCGAAAAGTCATTCCCCGGCAAGAGCCTCGACGATCTCAGGAAGCTGCCGGCCGAAGAATTCTACAAGGATCCAACCAGGATCGACGCCATGTATGCCGTGACCAGCAACATGTACGCGGTCATCGACGGTCACGTCCTGACCACGGACTCGGTCGACCTCACGAAGGAGGGCGCCCTCAACGGCGTTGACGTCATCGTCGGCACGGTCGCCGACGAGCGGACGGCGCTGGACGGAGCACCGGAAAAGGTCATGGACATCGCGGCCTTCCACGCCTACTGGAAAAAGCTGCTCGGCGAGGAGCTCTACGCCAAATATTCATTCGAGAAGCTCTATCCAGCTTCAACTCCGCTCGACGCCTACCGTCAGCACCTCAAGGCCCAGGCCGACCTTCTGCTCGAGCAAAACCGGATCGCGGGCTCGCTGCTCACGGCCAGAAACCCCGCCAGCAAGGTCTACGTCTTCTACTTCAATCATCCGACGCCCGGACGCGATCGCGAATTCTACGGCGCGTGGCACTCATCGGACCTCTGGTACACCTTCAACTCGCTTCGCAACGAGCCCGGTCAACGCCAGTGGGCGCCCTCAGATTTCGAGCTGGCCGAGCAGGCCTCCTCGATGTGGGCCAATTTCGTTAGGACGGGCGATCCCAACGGCGAGGGCTTGCCAGCCTGGCCCAAGGCAAGCCGCTCCAACAACGGCACCTACATGTCATTCAACGAGACTTCTACCGGCGCGACCAGCGCCTCGCCATATCTCGGCACGACCGCGGAGCGTCGCAACGCGCTGTTCCACGATTACCAGATGACGTTCTACGGCGTGAGTGAGTAGACGGGGCGAGATCGGGCTACGCGCTGACGATTTGGTCGGCTGCTATCATCACGGAAATGGCTGCGGCTTTTGAATGGGTTAGACTGGTTTCGAGGTAACCGCGCCGGCGACGTTCACCTTGTACTTGCGGGAGGGTAGCCGGGATTCTACGGATGTGTATGATGCCTTGCGGCATCCGGTCTGGCGCCAGCTAGGGACCGTGATTGCTGTTCGGCACCGAGCTGGCCTCAACAGCGACGATGAGTACGCAGACCCGCGAACTGAAGGGCGAACGTCATCGATTGACGGTGCTTTTCTCTGACCTCGTAGGGTCCACCGCCCTTGGCCGGGATATCGAGTCGGAGCATCTTTCCGAGCTGCTGGGCCAGATGCGGGATATCTGGCATCGCGCGGTAACCAAGCATGGCGGTCGCGTCATCAGAACCCAGGGAGACGGTGTCCTCGCCGTGTTCGGCTATCCGCGGGCGGGCGAGGATGATGGTCGTCGTGCCGCCGAAGCCGCGATCGATATTCACCGGTGGGTCGGGTTGTTGCGCCACGACGGCGTGTCGCCGGCCCTGATGCCGCTTCGCATGCATTCAGGTATCCACGCCGGGACCTTGCTCTTGACGGAAGGGGATATCGAGTCCGGCCGGTATGACCTGATCGGCGATGTCGTGAACACGGCGGCGCATCTGTCGAGTCGGGCTGCCCCGGGCCAGATCCTCGCCAGCGTCGATGCCCTTGGGCCGCATGCGAATTTCTTCGAACTCGGCGCCCCGGTTCAGGTGACGGATGCGGGACCGGGGATGCCGCAGGCGTGCGCGGTGCTGCGGCGAAGCATGGTGACCCGACGGTTTGACGCAACGTCCCGGCGCGGCTTGACGCCCTTCGTTGGGCGCAGCGAGATCTTCCACTTTCTGACGGACTTTCTCGATCAGCCACAGCCGTCCTCGCAACGTTGCGCGATCGTCGTCGGCGGTCCCGGGCTCGGCAAGACACGGCTTCTGGAAGAAGTGCTGCACCACTGTGACACCGATCATTTCAAGTTGCTGCGGGGCAGTTGCGAGAGCTATGTCGATGCAGAGGTGCTGCAACCGTTTCTGCAGATGCTGCGCGCCTATTTGGGAATACGACCGGACGCATCCATCGCCGAGGCCGACGATGCAGCCCGTGACGCCCTGCAGCCATGGCTCGCCCAGCTCGGTCCAAGCGCAGAAGCAATCATCGGACTCGCCTCGACCGGCGCCGATGCGCGCGGCGGCCGGATAACGGTCGATGGTGTCGTCGGTGATCTGCTGGGGTTCTTTGCGGTCTTGTCCGCGCAGGGCGCGCTGGTGATGGTGATCGACGACTGGCAATGGTCGGACGACGCGAGCCGGCAGTTGCTGGAGAAACTCCTGCAGTTGCCCAATGGACCGCGCTTTATCCTCGCCGCCCGGCCGCGCGACGACGGACTCGAGTGGATTTCGGGCGCACCGCACATGCTGCTGCAGCCGTTCGAGGGACCGGAAACCGAAATAGCCGTACGACGCTGGGTACCACAAGCCGATCCCTTCGGGGTGGCCCGCGTTCACGCCTATGCCGGCGGCGTACCGCTCTTCATCGAAGAGCTGTGCCATTCCATCGCGGCCAATGATCCCGCGTCGTTCGAAATGCGTAGCAAGCAAGGCGGATGGATCGCAACGCTGGTCGCCTCCCGCTTGGCGCGCCTTCCGCCGAACCAGATCAGCGTAGTCCGCGCCGCGGCAGTCATCGGCAACACGGTGCCGAAGGGGTTGCTGATTGCGGCCTGCGGCAACGAACCCGACCCGACCACGGTACGGGCTCTGGCGGATGCCGATTTCCTCTACGCCGATCCTGTCGGCGATGTCCTTCGCTTCAAGCACGGAATTACGCGCGACGCTGTCTTCGACACCATTGGCTTGCACGAGCGTCAGACCTTGCACAAGCGCGTCGAAGCCAATTTGCTGGCGCTGTCCGAGCAGGCCGATCGTGAAGACACGCTGGAAGCCCTGGCCTACCATTCGCGAGGTGCGGGCCATTGGGAAAACGCAGCCCATTATGCCGAACGCGCCGGCGATAAGGCCATGGCAGCATTCGCGCTGGACCTTGCCCGGTCTCAGTATCAGGTCGCCTTGGAAGCGCTGGACCGGGTGCCGGATCGCTCGCGCGAGCAGTCCCTGCGCTGGTGCCTGCTGGCGAACAAACTCGGCATGGTCAACATCTTCGACCCGTTGTCGCTGACCGACGACACCACGGTGTTCGAGCGAGCGGTGGCGATCGCGACCTCGTGCGGCGACACCGCTGCTATGGTCAGCGCATATGAGTGGCTCGGCTACATGTGCTACGGCTTCGGCCGCTTTCGCGAGGGTGCAACGCACACGCGGACAGCTCTGGATTTGGCACGCAAGCTCGGTGAGCCCCGCCTGATCGCCCACATGGAAGCTACGCTCGGCCAGATACTCGCCGCAAGCTGCCAATACGATGAAGCCATAGCCCTGATCGACGCTGCAATCTCGACCAAGCAGCAACGAAGCCGGCGGCACGGCGCCATTTCCTTCGGCGCGGCCTACGCGCTGTCGTGCAAGGGCGGCATCCTGGCGGATCGCGGCGATTTCGACCGCGCGCACGAATGTTTCAGCGAAGCGATGGCTCTGGTCGATGGTTCGACCCATCCGGTCGTCAATTCAGTACGCAACTGGATTTCGGTCGCGCTGGTCTGGCAAGGCCGCTGGCAGGAAGCGGAGGAACTGGCCGTGGAGGGCGCGCGCGCCGCCGAGAACACGCGCAGCCTTCTGATGCTGGCGGCTTGCCGCGCAGCGTCCGGATTTGCCCGCTGGTCGGCGGCCGGCGATGCCGACGGCTTGCAGCAGTTGCGAAACGCCGCGCAATGGATGGAGCGGCGCAACTTCCACTTCTACACGTCCGTTCAATATAGCTGGCTGGTCGAGGCGGCCGCGGCCGAAGGCGATGTCGATACGGCAAGGCGGTTCGCCGCCCATGTCCTCGGCCGCGCGCGCGAGGGTGAGCGGCTAGGGGAGGCGATGGCATGCCGCTCGCTTGCGAAACTTGCGGCCCGGCGCCGAAACTTTGGACGAAGCCAGCGCTGGTTGCTGCGGGCCGAAAGCTCGGCAGGCTGGCGCAGCTCGCTGCGCGATGCCGCTCTGAATCTGGCCACGCGCGCTGAGCTTCTCGCGCTGCAAGGGCAAGACGAAGCGGCCCGCCAGACCGCAGCGGAAGCCGCCGAGAAACTGCACGCGCTTGGGATGCATTGGCACGCGGAGCAGGCAATTCGACGACAGTAGCTGACGGACCCGTCAGCCAATGTTGAAATCGTTCTTGAGCTTCGCGGCAACCACCTTGGCGAGCAGGTCGTAGCCATCCTCGGTCGGATGGAATTCATTGGCCCATAGCAGTTTGTAATTCCCTGGAAAGCGAGGATCCGCTTCCAGCGTGCCCGCGGTTTTGACGGCGAATACGTGGCCCGGATAGCTGGCTGCGACCGTTGCGACCATCGCGCCGACCCTGTCGATCAGACGTCGCGTCACGTCTCGCGCCACCGCCGGATCGGTGATCCCGCGCGCCTCGAAGATCGGCAACAGCCACGGGCCTGCCGCCGGATCCTTGCGGCCGTCGGGAATCGAATGATCGTAGTCATGGATCAGGATCGGAATCTTGGTGTTCAGTTCGGTGACGACGCAATCGAGGATGGTCCGGTAGAAGTTCGCGATCTTGACGTCGATAAATGCGTGAACCTCACTCTCGATCAGCGGATCGGTGGCGGCGGGCGGTGCCTGAAGTAGCATCTTGTAGAGCGGCGTGCTCGAAGGCGTCGTGTAGCCGGCGACCACGTCGTTTCCGCCGCCGCCGATCAGCATCGCCTGCGGTGCCGGTACGGAGGGATCGGGGTTTTGGAAGCAGTTTCTGAGCGCATCCAGGATGTCGGGGCCGGCCATATCCTCCAGCCGCGCGCCATACGTGCCGAAGCGCTGGCTGTCACCTGCAACATAGCCGAGTTTCTCGAGGGAGGAGACGAGGCTTGGCCGAATGCCGAACGGGAATTTGAACAGCCATGAATCGCCGAGTGTCACGAGTTGCGCCGTGGCCACTTTCTGGAGCTTTTTGGCGTCCTGGATTTGAAATTCATGGGGATCGAGGGGTAGGGCAATAGACGGCGAACGCAAATTGAATGAACGAAAATCATTGGCGGTCAGCATTCCGGTCTCCAGGGCGAGGGTGAGGGGCGAACCGGGGTTTCCCGGTAGCCTTCCGTTCAAACTCAACGTCAGCGGAGCCGGACCCGCACGCAACGGCAGCGTCGACTCCACCAGCCCGCTGAAGAAACCCAGCATCACGGCCAGAGCCGGATGCGCTCCGGGACACGCATGCGTGGGGTGGCCCGCGACCCTGCGGTTCCCGCCGAAGGCGTGATAGACGTCCCCGATGTCTCCACGGCCTTCGACGAGGTTTTGCTGGGTGGCAGAGACCGCGCCCGCAACGATGATGTCTCCTGGCCTGACATCGACCGCGTGCTGGCCCGTTCCCAGCGCGAATGATGCGACAGCCGTCCGCCAGATCAATTCGGGCACTGCACGAAGCTGCATCGCCGGGATGAACTCGTCTCCCAACAATTTGAGAGCCTCGGCGTAATCTTTTGCAACTGTGCCGGCATAGCGTGCGCGTAACGACCACAAGGTCTCTTCGCGCAGCCATTCATTCAACATCCTGCGCAAATTTCCTTCGACGGTTGGAATGAAGCCCATCATGGCGCCGGCAACGGTGCGCGCTACAAATGGGATATCGCCCTGCGCCCGTTGAGAATTGAGCACGGCCCTTGTGACAGGGGCGGTGATCGTTGTCTTGAAGCGGTTGAGGAAGCCGGTCATGGCGGTCCGTACCGCCGAGCCATGCGCGGCGCCAATCGCCTCCACCTCCTGATTGGGATGCGGTTGGAAGATGTAGCGCGAGGGTGAGAGGAAATGGCCGGGATAGTTCGGCGGTTCATCGGGCTTCCAGTCCCAGCGATAGCCCCGCTCGGTGGAAGTAACCTTCGTTCTCGTTCAGTCCGAACCACTCTTCACAGAACACGGCCAGCAGCGGCTCCAGCAGCTCGCGCACGTCGACCGTCAACTCCCAGCTCGCTTCGCCGTCGGCTTGGGCAAAACCGATCGATAGGTCCACCAGAGTTTGCAGGACTTTCTGCGTGGTCGCTCGCGCGAGCGCGAATGCGGCTGGCTGGTCGAGAGCCATGATGGCGGCATTGCAGACGGCGGATTCCTGCTCGTAGGCCTGGTCTTCCTGTCCGGCATCGCGGCCGAGATAGAGAATGCCGAACGACACTTGCATGCGGGGGAGGTAGCCGGTGATCGTCAAATGGCGGTAGGGATCAGCGAGCACTTGTGTGACCATGTCCCGGTCGGCCACCAGCACCCCGAAAGGTGTGCGTAGCACGCCACCGTGGCGCTCGCGAATCGCAGCCCATATCGACGCATTGATGAAATTCGCGGCCGAATCCGGATCTTCGATCGCCGTCTTCCACCCTGCCATCGCGGCGGCTTCGCCCTGAAGCCGCTCGATCTCACGCAGCCGTGCAATCTCTTTCTCGCCGTCGTCCACGCTCCACGGCACCAGCGGCTTGCGCCCCTGGCTCGCGGCCCATTGCTGCAAGCTTGTCAGTGCCTTCTTCGACGGCGCAAAGAAATACGCTCCCCATTCGAGACGAACGAACGGGCGCGGTTCGTCGTGGAGCCGGTCCGAACCGTCGAGTGCCATGCGAACGGTCTGGCCTTCGTGCTCGAAACGGAAATGCCGGAGCCGGCCTGGCTCGGCGAGGCCGAGGAAGGGATCGCTTTCCCCGGAATAGGCGCCCGAGCTGTTGCCGCCGGCGAGCCAGCTCTGCACCACCTCGAACTGCTCGCCGAGGCTGGCGTTGTAAGCCATGAAGACGAGACCGCGCTCCTGTTGCAGGCCATCCTTGGCAGCCTGCGCGTCGCTGCGCTTGACGGGCGCACCGTAGGACATGCCGCGTCGGACGATGCGGGGCGGCCGGGCGCCGCCATCGGCCCGTGTCAATCGCACCCGCGGATTGGCGCGTCGTATATGCGCGTGGAACGGGCACAGCTGGGCCTTCGCGTCGTAATCATAGTTGAAGTCGTTGTACGCCGGAGCGGGGGGTGGGGTGGGGCTGAGTGGCTGGCCTTCCTTGGGGTGGCCGGTGGGCCAGCGCCCCATCATCTTGGCCAGAAGCATCTCGCGCGTCAGGGTCGGGGCGGGGTTGCCCGCAGCCGCCGCGTCCGTCGCCTGCCGCGTGCTGCGAAGGAGGACCTCCTCCAGCTCCTCGATATCCTGCCGCAGTTTGCGCAGCGCCAGGAAACTGCCGTCGCGAAGCAGCGCATGAGCGCGATTGTTGGTGTCACCCAAGGGAGCGGTCTTGTCGGCCACGTTCGGATAGCCGCACAGAATCTCGCCGAGGTGCACCTGATTGGAATAGCGCGTGCCGGCATCGCTCTTGTTGAGCACCGGGTTGGACGTGCCGTCCTTGAAACCGAAATGGTCCTGCACGGAACCGGACGCATCTCGCTGCCGCTGCATCCACTGGATCGAGAGTGGCCTTACGCCGGGATCCACATCGACCAGACGCTTCATCTCGGCCAGCAACGCTGCTCTCGTCTCCGCCATCGGCGTCGCCGTGGACAAGTGGCGCAGCTGAAGCATGGCGTGGACGGCGCCCAGGTCGATGCGTGGTGTAGGGTCGTCTGCACGCAAGTCCGGCGCATTGACCCCGAGAGCCCAGTTGCTCGCCGGCAAGCGCCATCGCCCAGGATGATTCCAGCGGACGTCGCCCAGCAGGCCGGCGCGCCGTTCCATGCCCTGCACGAATTCCTCCGGCAGGCTGCGCACCTCGTCATCCGACAGTCCGGCGTGACGCAGGCCTTCGACCGTGAAGGCGATGTTGGTGACAATCTGCCCGCCGTCGCTCAGAACGTCGGCTTCGGTTGTCACCTTCAGAACGTTCAAGAACGCAGCGAGCGCAGCCGGCGTCGCAAACTGCAACAACAGCAGGCCACCATGGTCCGAATCCGGGTAGGGCTTCACAATCCCGCCTTGTACATTGCCGGGATCCTGCAACTTCTGTTCACTCGGCGGAGTAAATGGCAGGTCGCGCCGCGGCTCCGCGACATCAGGCGGCGTCATCAGCCAGGTCATCGCCTCGTCAAAGCGCAGGCGCGCGCGGCCGATGCCTTCCGCGTAGCTGTTACCGTCGTTGAGCATGGCCACGAATTCCGGCAGCAGCTCATGCGCCGCACGATGCAGGATCACCCCGTCATGCGTCCCCGGCGGGTAGAAGTCGGCCAGATGATAGAGCCCGGCGAGCGCGCGTACGCCCTGACGGAAGGGGGGCCGGCCGGCGGCTTCGAGGGTGAGGGGCTTGCTGAAGCCTGCGTTGGTGGGATCGACCCCGATCAGGCCGTCCACCGGGAATATGGACCGTCGCGCGATCTCTTCCGGCGAAGGAATTTTGATCTCCGTGACGATCCGATCAGCATCGGCTCCCGAGGCTCGCCGATAAACCCGCTCTTCCATCCGCAAGAAGCGGGTGTCATCCACGGTCAGGTCTGGCGTGGTGTAGAGGAAGTAAGCTTCACTCTGCCGGCTCTTCAGCCAGATGCCCCAGTTTTCGTACGTGTTCTCGTAACCGAGCACATACCCGTCGGTGTTGCAGAAGATGAGGTCGAGCAGGCGCGCGGCCTTCTGCCAGATGACGCGGACATAGGCCTCCCACGAGCCATCGAACGTGGCTGTCAGCAGCACATAGTCCACGGCGTCAGGGGAATCGTCCTCCGGCTCGAGCACGGCGATGCCAACGGAGTGGATGCGCCCCACGCGGTCCACGGAGTCGGACAACACGCGCGCGAGCTCGTATTCATACGCGCTGGCGCGTCCGCCATTCAGTGCCCGCAGAACGTATTTGACGCGCGTCTTGTAGGTGGTCGCGTCCAGCGACGGCACGAACCCCTTTTTGATCGGAGCAAGGACCCTGAAATCCGACGTCCCGGCCATGCTGCCGGTCTTGATCGTCAAATCCCGACGCATGTCTCAGTCTCCCCCGTTGGCAGGCGGCCGAACCTTCGCCGCGTCCAAGATCAACCTGCAACTCTTGCGTGTTTTTATCGACAGCCACTCTGCTGGTCTCGCGCCCTTGCTTCTATGAACTGGCCCACAATTCCGAAACTTTCTTCGGGGGCACAGGAACGCTGCGAGGACGCTCTTTCGTTCCCGTCGTAGCAGGGCCTTGCGGCCGTCATTCCGAAAGGTCGTCGTTCCGACAGGTCTTCCGGTGCCTCAGGGAAGGCCGCCGCAAATCTAATTGGACGCAGCGCACCATTATCCATAATTCGCATAAGGTATATTATGGAATATATTTATATCTAATTGGATCAGTAATTTAGGCGAAACTCCTGCTATCGCACCTTCGCTTCCAGCGGTTTCCGGTCCGGGCCCATCGATCCGTCGCCTCAGCTCTTGACGGCTACTGTGCATGGGGTTGTTTTCAACTTTTTGAATCCGGCCCATCTGCCGAAAGCCGATATTGCCGCGACCTTGTCCGGCTGCAATAAGCGAGCTTCGCGAGATCGCAGATGACTGCTGACCGGACGTCCGTATAGGTTTGCGTCTCACAACAAGAACAAACTTCCGAGGAAGCAGACCCATGAGTTTTTCCCGCCGCACGCTTCTCAAGGCCTCCGCCGCGACCGCCGTCTTTGGCGGCGTCAGCGTGCCCTATGTGGCCCGTGCCCAGGCCGCCGAGTTCTCCTACAAGTTCGCCAACAACCTGCCTGAGTCCCATCCCTTCGTGGCGCGCGCCCGTGAGATGGCGGCCGCCATCAAGACCGAGACCAACGGCCGGTTCGACCTCCAGATCTTCCCGAACAGCCAGCTCGGCTCCGACACCGACATGCTGAGCCAGGTGCGCTCCGGCGGCATCGAGTTCTTCACGCTGTCCGGCCTGATCCTGGCCACCCTGGTGCCGGCGGCCTCGATTAACGGCATCGGCTTCGCGTTCCCGGATTACCCCACGGTCTGGAAGGCCATGGACGGCGATCTCGGCGCCTATGTGCGCGGCGAGATCAACAAGGCTGGCCTCGAGGTCATGGACAAGATCTGGGACAACGGCTTCCGCCAGACCACGTCGTCGACCAAGCCGATCAACGGCCCGGACGACCTCAAGGGCTTCAAGATCCGCGTGCCGGTGTCGCCGTTGTGGACCTCGATGTTCAAGGCGTTCGATGCATCGCCCGCCTCGATCAATTTCGCCGAGGTCTATTCGGCGCTGCAGACCAAGATCGTCGAGGGCCAGGAGAACCCGCTGGCGCTGATCTCGACGGCGAAGCTCTACGAGGTCCAGAAGTACTGCTCGCTGACCAACCACATGTGGGACGGCTTCTGGTTCCTGATGAACCGCCGCGCCTGGGCGGCGCTGCCGGACGACATCAAGACCATCGTCGCCAAGAACGTCAACGCGGCCGCCGTCAAGGAGCGCGAGGACACCGAGAAGCTCAATATCACCGTCAGGCAGGAGCTGGCGGGCAAAGGCCTCACGTTCAACCAGCCCGAGGTCGGGCCGTTCCGCGACAAGCTGCGCGCCGCCGGCTTCTACAATGAGTGGAAGGGCAAGTACGGCGACAAGGCCTGGGATCTGCTCGAAAAGTCCGTCGGCAAGCTGTCGTAACGCGTCAGAAGCAATAGGGGCCCTGCCATGGCTCATGTCGACATGACGCCAGCCGTGGCCGGCGAGGTGGCAACACCCCCTCGCCGCCGGCCTGTGCTCGGCTCCATCGAGCATGCATTGACATGGCTGGTCGAGATCCCGGCGGCGATCCTGGTCGTCGCCGAAATCGTGATCCTGTTTGCCGGCGTGGTCTCGCGCTACGTGCTGCATGCGCCGCTGGTGTGGTCGGACGAGCTGGCCTCGATGCTGTTCCTTTGGCTGGCGATGCTGGGCTCGGCGGTCGCGTTCCGCCGCAGCGAGCACATGCGCATGACGGCGCTGGTCGCGAGCGCCGGTCCGAGGCTCTGGGCCTATCTCGACGTGGTCGCGACCTGCGCTGCGCTGGCGTTCCTGCTGCTGATCGTCCGTCCGGCCTATGAATACGCCTACGAAGAGAGTTTCATCACCACGCCGGCGCTGCAGATTTCAAATACTTGGCGCGCAGCGGCATTGCCCGTGGGCATCTGCCTGATGGTGCTGTTTGCGCTGTTGCGGCTGCTCCGCGTCGGCGACGTCAAGAGCTTGCTCGCGGCGGCCGCCACGGTCGTCGTCCTGATCGCGCTGTTCTGGTTCGCGCAGCCGCTGCTCAAGCCGCTCGGCAATATCAATCTCATCATCTTCTTCGTCGGCGTGGTCGGCTTCTGCGTGTTCGCAGCCGTGCCGATTGCGTTTGCCTTTGGGCTTGCGATCTTCGGTTATCTGGCGCTGACCACGCGGACGCCGCTGATGGTGCTGGTCGGGCGAATGGACGAGGGTATGAGCCATCTCATTCTGCTCTCCGTGCCGCTGTTTGTGTTTCTGGGGCTCCTGATCGAGATGACCGGTATGGCGCGGGCCATGGTGGCGTTTCTGTCGAGCCTGCTCGGCCATGTCCGCGGCGGTCTGCACTATGTGCTGGTCGGTGCGATGTACCTGGTCTCCGGCATCTCCGGCGCCAAGGCGGCCGACATGGCCGCGGTCGCGCCCGTGCTGTTTCCGGAAATGAAGCAGCGCGGCGCCAAGCCGGGCGATCTCGTCGCCCTGCTCGCGGCCACCGGCGCCCAGACCGAAACCATTCCGCCGAGCCTGGTGCTGATCACCATCGGCTCGGTGACGGGCGTGTCGATCTCGGCGCTGTTCACCGGCGGCCTGTTGCCGGGCGTGGTGCTGGCGCTGACGCTGTCGGGCCTGGTGTGGTGGCGTTACCGCGGCGAGGATCTGAGCCACGTCACACGTGCAACGTCGGGCGAGATTGCGCGCGCGTTCGTGGTGTCCATCCCTGCCCTGGCCCTGCCCTTTGTGATCCGCTACGCCGTGGTCGAAGGCATCGCGACGGCCACTGAAGTCTCGACCATCGGCATCGTCTATGCGCTGGTGATCGGACTCCTGATCTACCGCCAGTTCGACTGGCGGCGGCTGCTGCCGATGCTGATCGAGACCGCGTGCCTGTCCGGCGCCATCCTGCTGATCATTGGCACGGCGACCGGCATGGCCTGGGGCCTGACCCAATCCGGCTTCTCGCGCGCGCTGGCGGCGTCCATGACCGGCCTGCCCGGCGGCTCCGCCACCTTCATTGCCGTCTCGATCCTGGCCTTCGTGGTCCTCGGCAGCGTGCTGGAAGGCATTCCCGCCATCGTGCTGTTCGGACCGCTGATGTTTCCGATCGCGCGGCTCGTCGGCGTGCACGAGGTGCACTACGCCATGATCATCATCCTGGCGATGGGTATCGGGTTATTCGCCCCGCCGTTCGGCGTCGGCTATTATGCCGCCTGCGCCATCGGACGCGTCGATCCGGCCGAGGGCATCAGGCCGATCTGGGGTTATCTGCTGGCGCTGCTGGTGGGATTGATCATCGTCGCGGTCTTCCCCTGGATCTCGATCGGATTCCTGTAACGCGCGGCGTCAAGGAGGGTGTCGATGAGTGATCGGCAGAACCAGTACAATATCGGCCTCGACAAGACACCCGCCAACTACGTGCCGCTGTCGCCGCTGAGCTTCCTCGCGCGCAGCGCCGCGGTGTATCCGGATCACGTCAGCACGGTCTATGAGGGCCGCCGCTTCTCGTGGGCCGAGATGCATGAGCGCTGCAAGCGCTTTGCGTCCTGGCTCGCCGGCAAGGGCGTCGGCGTCGGCGATACTGTCGCAGCGATGCTGCCCAACATTCCGGCGATGAACGAGGCGCACTTCGCGGTGCCCATGACGGGCGGCGTGCTCAACGCGCTCAACATCCGCCTCGATGCGTCCTCCATTGCGTTTCAGCTCGACCATGGCGGCGCCAAAATCATTCTGGTCGATCCCGAATTTTCCGGCGTGATCACCGATGCGCTGGCGCAGATGAGCGGGCCAAAGCCGTTCGTGATCGACGTCGACGATGCCGCCTTCAAAGGCGGCAAGCGCATCGGCGAGATCGAATATGAAGCGGCCGTCGCGCAAGGCGATCCGAATTTTGCGGCGATCCCACCGAAGGATGAGTGGGACGCGATTGCGCTGAGCTACACGTCGGGCACGACGGGCAATCCCAAGGGCGTCGTCACGCATCATCGCGGCGCCTATCTCAACGCCGTCAGCAACATCCTTGCAGGCCAACTCGGCCAGCATCCGGTCTATCTCTGGACGCTGCCGATGTTCCATTGCAACGGCTGGTGCTTCCCCTGGACCCTTGCTGCAGCCGCCGGCATCAATGTCTGCCTGCGCAAGGTCGAGCCGACCAAAATCTTCGAACTGATCAGGCAGCACGGCGTCACCCACATGTGCGGCGCGCCGATCGTCTACAACACGCTGATCAACGCACCGGATGCTCCGAAGAACAACGCGGCCCGTCGCGTCGTCGGCCTCATCGCCGGCGCTGCGCCGCCGGTCGCCGTGCTCGAAGGCGCCGAAAACATCGGCATCAAGCTCACGCACGTCTATGGCCTGACCGAAGTCTACGGCCCCGCCTCCGTCTGCGCCGAGCAGCCAGGCTGGGACGAGCTTCCGGCGCCCGAGCGGGCCCGCATGAAGCGGCGGCAGGGCGTGCCCTACCCGCTCGAGGAAGGCGTCACGGTCATCAATCCGCAGACCATGCAGGAGGTGCCGCGCGACGGCGAGACCATCGGCGAGGTCATGTTTCGCGGCAACATCGTGATGAAGGGCTACCTCAAGAACGAGAAGGCGACAAAGGAAGCCTTCGAGGGCGGCTGGTTTCACACCGGCGACCTCGGCGTGCTCGACGAGCACGGCTACGTCACCATCAAGGATCGCTCCAAGGACATCATCATCTCCGGCGGCGAGAACATTTCGTCCGTGGAGGTCGAGGACATCCTCTACAAGCACCCGGCCGTGCTGTTCGCTGCCGTCGTCGCAAAACCCGATCCGAAATGGGGCGAAGTGCCCTGTGCCTTCGTCGAGCTCAAGGACGGCGCGAGCGCCAGCGAGGCCGACATCATCGCCTTCTGCCGCACGCATATGAGCGGCTTCAAGACTCCGAAAGCCGTCGTGTTCGGGCCGATCCCGAAGACGTCCACGGGCAAGATCCAGAAATTCCTGCTGCGCAACGAGGTCGGCTCGGCCAAGGCGATTACAGCCTGAGTGCGTTCCGGTTTCAGACACACGTAGAAACACGGGCCGCAACGATCGCGCGTCGTCCCGAAACGATTGTGAATGTTCGACGACATCGAGACATCACAGGAAAAGATTGGAAAACGTTAGAGACGCATTTACGTTTCTCTCCCGTCGGATTCGCTGTTTCCTCCTGATTCGCCGCGCAGGCAGCGCGGCCGGCGACCGGCGCGGTTGGGGCGCTTCATGCGGTTGGTGTCGTGAGCACAGACGTGCGTGCGCGTCTGGCGCTGCTGCTATTGACGGCCGGATTGCTGCTGCCGCGCGCGGCGGACGCGCAGGTCATGCGTGAGTACGGCGCTTTCGCAGGCTCGGAGAATTTCGGCTATCCCGGTCCGAATGCGCCGGGCGGCGGCTTCGGCAATTTCGGCGGCGGCAATAATTTTGGTGGCAATAATTTTGGCGGCATGGGTGGCCCGATGTTTGGTCCCCCGCCGCAAGCCTCGGGTTTTGGCGGCGTGCCCTACGGCAATGGAAATGGTGGCAGCCCGGGGATGCAGCCGAACTATGGCTGGAACGCCGAGCCGCCGGGTCTCGCCGGCGCAGGCAGGTTCGGCATGCGGCAGGCGTTTGGCGGCGGCTCCGCTGCTTCGTCGCAGACCGAGCCGGCGCAAGCTACGTTCCTGGCGATGACGCAATTCACGCAGACCCTGCTGGATCCAGCCATCGACGGACGCAGCATCGGGCGGCCCGAGTTCGACTCGGAGCTCTCGGCCTACGCCGATCTCGGCAACGACCGCACGCATGGCGGCATCGGGCGCGAAGCCTATGCGGCAATCTACGGCAAGCCGTCGCTCGCGGCGCCGCACTGGAGCATCTGGGCGGCAGGCTTCGGCGGCTCGCAGACCGCGACCGATGGCAACGGCTCGTCGGCCCGCAGCTTCGCCACCGCTGTCGGCGCCGACTATTCGCTCTCACCGCAGACGCGGATGGGCTTTGCGCTTGCCGGCGGCGGCACCGGCTTTGCCAACAATTTTTCCAGCGGCCGCTCCGACCTGTTCCAGGCCGGCACCTTCGTCAGGCACTCCATCGGCGTGGCCTATGTCGCGACCGCGATGGCCTATGGCTGGCAGGCCATCACCAGCGATCATCAGGTGACGCCGGCCGGCAGCGACCAGCTCTCCCCGGCCATCAACGCCAACGCCTATTCCGGCCGTATCGAAAGCGGCTACCGGATTGCAACGCCATGGCTCGGCATCACGCCTTATGCCGCCGGGCAGGTCACCATGTTCCGGCTCGCTGCCAGCGCAAGCCAGCCGGCTTACGCAGCCGATCCGTCCGCGACGCCCTCCAGCAGCACCAACAGCTTCACCGACAGCCGCAGCGAGCTCGGCCTGCGCACGAGCACGTCCTTCGTGCTCGCTGGCGGCCTGTTCGATCTGCGAGGACGCCTGGCCTGGGCCCATAATTTCAGCGCGACCCAGTCGATGCCTGCGGTGTTTCAGGCGATCTCCGGCCAGGGATCCGGCCAAGGATCCAGCCAGGGCTTTGTGATCGGAACCACGGCGCTTGCGCCGAACTCGGCACTGACTGGCGTAGCCCTCGAGCTGCGCGGCATGAGCGGCTGGTCGGCGAGCGCGAATTTCGACAGCGAGGTTTCGAGCCTGGTGCGCGCCTATACCGGCAAGGCCGTGGTCCGCTACGCCTGGTAAAGGTTAGTTCGTCTCCAGCCGCAAGCCGTCGTAGGCCGGCACCACGCCCGCGGGCAGCTTCTGACGGATCACCTCGTAATCGACGTCGGCCGTCATGTTGGTGATGACGGCACGCTTCGGCTTGAAGCGCTCGATCCAGGACAGCGCGTCGTTGATGCTGAAATGGCTGACATGGGGGGTGTAGCGCAGGCCGTCGACGATCCAGAGGTCGAGGTTTTCCAGGGCGCCAAAACTCTCGGGCGGGATGTCGTTGAGGTCGGGCGTGTAGGCCGCGTTGCCGATGCGATAGCCGAGCGCGGGAATGTTGCCGTGCTGGACCAAGAAGGCGGTCATCGTCACGTCACCGCCCTTGCCGCTGATGATCTGGCTCCCGCCCGCCTCGATCGAATGCCGGTTGAGGATCGGCGGATAGTCGCTACCCTCCGGCGAGATGAAGCAATAAGAGAACCGCGCCATGATGTCCTTGGCGGTCGACTGGTTGAAATAGATCGGAATGCGCTTGCGCATGTGGATCACGACCGAGCGCAGATCGTCCATGCCGTGGGTCTGGTCGGCATGCTCGTGTGTCAGGAATACCGCGTCGATGTGGTCGACATGGGTCGAGATCAACTGCTCGCGCAGGTCCGGCGACGTGTCGATCACGATACGCGTGGTGCCGTGGTTGGAGGTCTTTTCGACCAGCAGCGAGCAACGGCGGCGGCGGTTCTTAGGGTTAGTGGGGTCGCAGGCGCCCCAGCCAAGGGCCGGGCGCGGCACGCCGGCGGAGGAGCCGGAGCCCAGGATCGTCAGCGTCAGCGTCATGCGGCTCAGAACCTCAAGCTTTCACCTTGGAGAACAGGCGGAAGAAGTTTTCGCTGGTCTGGCTTGAGATCTCTTCGAGCGACACGCCGCGCGTCTCGGCGAGCACCTTGGCGACCTCGACCACATAGGCCGGCTCGTTGCGCTTGCCCCGGAACTTGCCCGGCGCAAGGTAGGGCGAATCTGTTTCAACCAGAATACGGTCAGGCGGCAGTTCGGCCGCGAGCGCGCGCAAGCTGTCCGACTTCTTGAAGGTCAGGATGCCCGTGAAGCCGATATAGAGCCCGAGCGACACCGCCTTCAGCGCCAGCTCGCGCCCGCCGGTGTAGCAATGCAGCACGGCACGAAACGATCCGCGTGCCGCCTCCTCTTCCAGGATGCGCGCGCAATCCTCGTCCGCCTCACGAGTGTGGATCACCAGCGGCAGGCCGGTGGCGCGAGCCGCCGCAATGTGGGCACGAAAGCCCCTCGCCTGCGCCTCCGGCGAACCGTCATCGTAGAAATAGTCGAGCCCGGCTTCGCCGAGCGCGACCACCTTCGGATGCTGCGTCAGCGCGATCAGCTCGTCCGGCGAAATGCCGTCTTCCTCATCCGCATTGTGCGGATGAGTGCCGACCGAACAATAGACGTCGTCGTAACGCCCGGCGATGGCGAGAATCTGATCGAGCTTTCGCACCCGCGTCGAGATCGTGACCATGCGGCCGATCCCGGCCGCGCGGGCACGCGACACGATCCCGTCGAGATCCTCCGCAAAGTCTGGAAAATCCAGATGGCAGTGACTGTCGACCAGCATCGTTCGAACGCCTCAGGCCGCCGGCTCGATGTAGCGCGGAAACGCCGGCGTCGGCGCTGGCAGCGTCGAACCAGCAGCAATCCGCTTGTCGCCGCCGAGCGCCGCAAAATCGCGCTCGCCCGCGGGGATGCCGAGGCTGTCGAGCAGCAGGCCTGATGCGGTCGGCATCGCCGGCTGAGCCAGGATCGCGATCTGGCGCACGACCTCGGCGGAGACGTACAGCACCGTCTTCTGTCGCGCAGGATCGGTCTTGGCCAGCGCCCACGGCGCCTCGCCCGCGAAATAGCGGTTGGCCTCCGCAACCACGGCCCACACGGCGTTGAGCCAGTGATGGATCTGCTGCGTCGCCATGGCTTCCCGCGACGCGGCGATCATGCCGTCGGCCATCGCCAAAATCGCCTTGTCGTTGTCGCTGAACGCGCCGGGCTCGGGCAGCACGCCGCCGAGCTGTTTGGCGATCATCGACAGCGAGCGCTGCGCGAGGTTGCCGAGGTCGTTGGCGAGATCGGCATTGATGCGCGCGACGATGGCCTCGTGGTTGTAGTTGCCGTCCTGGCCGTACGAGACCTCGCGCAGGAAGAAATAACGCATCTGGTCGACGCCATACTGGTCGGCAAGATTGAAGGGATCGACGACGTTGCCGACCGACTTCGACATCTTCTCGCCCCTGTTGAACAGGAAGCCGTGGGCATAGACCCGCTTCGGCAGCGCAATGCCGGCTGACATCAGGAATGCGGGCCAGTAGACCGCGTGGAAGCGGATGATGTCCTTGCCGATGATATGCACGTCGGCCGGCCAGTAGCGCCAGTTCGTGTCGCTCTCGTCGGGGAAGCCGACGCCGGTGATGTAGTTGGTGAGCGCGTCGACCCAGACATACATCACGTGATCTTCGTCGCTGGGCACCTTCACGCCCCAGTCGAAGGTGGTGCGCGAGATCGAGAGATCGCGCAGGCCGCCTCGTACGAAGCTCACCACCTCGTTCTTGCGCGAGTCCGGGCCGATGAATTCAGGATGGTCTTCGTAGAGCTTCAGAAGCTTGTCCTGATAGGCCGAGAGCCGGAAGAAATAGCTCTTCTCCTCGACCCATTCGACCGGCGTGCCCTGCGGGCCGAGGCGCACACCGTCGTCGTTCAGGCGTGTCTCGTCCTCGGCGTAATAGGCTTCGTCACGCACCGAGTACCAGCCGGCATAGGTGTCGGGGTAGATGTCGCCGTTCGCTTCCATACGCCGCCAGATCTCCTGGCTGGAGCGATGGTGCTGCTCTTCGGTGGTGCGGATGAAGCGGTCGAACGACACGTTCAGGCGCTGGTCCATCTCCCTGAAGCGATTGGCGTTGCGGGTGGCCAGTGCCGACGGGGTCAAGCCCTCGCTCTGCGCGGTCTGGACCATCTTCTGGCCGTGCTCGTCGGTGCCGGTCAGGAAGAACACGTCCTTGCCGTCGAGCCGCGCGAAGCGCGCCAGCACGTCGGCCGAGATCGCCTCATAGGCGTGGCCGATATGTGGGCTACCGTTGGGATAGGCGATGGCGGTCGAGATGTAGAACACGTTGTCGCGCGCGGGCGCTGCTACGAGCGCTGCCGGCTTCGGGGCGACCACTGACTTCGGCGCAGGCGGCGCCTTGGGTTTTGGGACCTTGGGCTTCACGGCCTTCGACGGCGTGGCGGCCGGAGTCGGCGCGGCGATCACGGCGGGCGCGGTCACCCTCGCCTTCTTGGCCGCCTTCTTCGCCGGAGCCTTTTTAGCGGAAACTTGGACTGGCTTTTTGGCAGCCGCTTTCTTGGAGGCCTTCTTGGCGACCTGCTTCTTCGCAGCGCTCTTCTTCACGCCTTTCTTGGCGGCTGCCTTCCTGGTCTTCTTGACCTTCTTGGCAGCCTTGCGCGCGAGCACCTTCACGGCCTTCTTCGCGGCTTTCTTGGCAGCCTTCTTCTTGCTGCTCTTGCCCTTGGCGGTTTTCTTAGCTCGCGTTGCCACGACGAATTCCTTTACCGGCTTCTCGAAATTTGGAAACTGCGCCTAGCGCGTTGCGTCCGCCAGCCAGCCGAACACCGAGAAAACCAAGGGCTTTCGCTCCAGATTGTAGGTTTCGGTGTCGCGCGCGGCGCGGACGATCTTTTCCCATACCTCAGCTAGGCGCGCAAGGCGCGGCAGGTTCTGGTTGGCATTGGCCTCGTCGGAATGGAGGCTCTCCGCGATCCAGCGATCGATGCCGTCGATGAAGGCCGCAAGCGCGACGCGGTCGCTGGTGCCAAGCGATTCGCCGAGCGTGTGCAATTCGCGCGGATCGACTTGCGGCAGACGTGCCAGCAGCGCCGCCGTGCGCTGCTGGAGTTTGAGCGCATCGCCGCCGAGCAGAGTCAGTGCCCGTGCGACGCTGCCTTCGGAGGCCTCTGCGGCCTCGCGCAACGCCAGATCGGTCGGAGCGAGGTCGGCGGCCGTGGCGGCTGCGGCAATCACCTCATCAGTCGTGAGCGACCGCAAGCGCAGCTTGCGGCAACGCGACTGGATCGTGGCGAGCACGCGCGCCGGCGCGTGGCTGACCAGAAGGAACAGCGATTGCTGCGGCGGTTCCTCGAGGATCTTCAGCAGCGCGTTCGCCGCATTGGGATTAAGCTCGTCGACGGTGTCGACGATGCAGACGCGCCAGCCTTCGGCGGCCGCGGTCGAGCCGAAGAATGAGATGGTCTCGCGGGTCTCATCGACGGTGATGACCGTCCGCATCACGCCACGGTCGTTGGCGGTGCGCTCCAGCGTCAGCAAGCCGCCATGCGAGCTTGCCGCCACCTGCCGCGCCACGGCGTTATCAGGATCGATCGCGAGGTCCTCGGCGCCTTGCACGGCGGACGACAGCGGCTGGCCATGGGCGAGCACGAACCGCGCCATGCGATAGGCCAGCGTCGCCTTGCCGATGCCTTGCGGCCCGCCGATCAGCCAGGCGTGCGGGATCCGCCCGCTGCGGTAGGCGGAGAGCAGCGCGGTCTCGGCCTCGCGATGGCCGAACAGAAGGCTCGTCTCGCGCGGATGCGGAATGGCGGATTCACGCTCGACCTGACGCGGGCTCATACTGAGACCACCGAGGCCGGCGTCGGCAGGAGACGGTCGCGCAGCGCAGTCCAGACGCGTCCGGCAACCGTGTCAGGATCGGAATTGGCATCGATGAGCACGCAGCGCGCAGGCTCGTCCGCCGCGATCTTGCGATAGGCCTCGCGCAGGCCCT
Source organism: Bradyrhizobium sp. AZCC 2230 (assembly GCF_036924495.1). Classification (NCBI taxonomy): domain Bacteria; kingdom Pseudomonadati; phylum Pseudomonadota; class Alphaproteobacteria; order Hyphomicrobiales; family Nitrobacteraceae; genus Bradyrhizobium; species Bradyrhizobium sp. AZCC 2230. The sequence goes on from NZ_JAZHRS010000001.1 coordinate 1,269,278, forward strand.
GATGGAAGGCGAGCTTCTCGCCCTCGAACCTGTCAGGCGTGCCGCTGCCGCGCCGCGCCGCCGCGCGTGCCAAGCCAATCTCGACCGGCAGATCGAGGATGATAGTGAGGTCCGGCTTGAGATCGCCGATCGTGACCCGCTGCATGGCGTTGATCAAACCGGCGGGCACGCTGCCAAGGCTGCCCTGATACGCCCGCGTCGAATCGGCGAAGCGGTCGCAGAGGACCCAAATGCCCTGCTTGAGCGCAGGCTCGATCACGGTGCGGACATGGTCGTCGCGCGCGGCCGCAAACAGCAGCGTCTCGGCGTCGGGGCCGAGCAGCTTGCCCATGCCCGACAGGACCAGATGGCGCATGATCTCGGCGCCCGGCGAGCCACCGGGCTCACGCGTGACGAGGGTCCGGAGCCTCGCCGCACCGAGGCGGTCGGCGAGCTTCTTCATCTGGGTCGACTTGCCGGTCCCCTCACCGCCTTCAAAGGTGATGAAACGTCCGCGTCCGGACGGCCGCTGTTCCGTGCTCTCACTCATGATCAGAGCTTCTCGGCGCCTGCGCGGAACATGCCGATCACGAGCTCGCTGGCGCCATCGATCGCGCGCCGTACCGTTGAGCCAGTGCCGATCGCTTCGGCCGCATAAACCGGCGTCTCCACCGCGATATTGCCGCTGCGCCAGACCTTGACCACGCCGACCTGCTGGCCGGCCTGGACCGGTGCGCGCACCGGGCCGTTATAGACCACGCGCGCGATCAGCTTGTCGCCGCCGCTCTTGTGCACCATCACCTTCACCGGCTCTTTCGCAACGAGCTTTACCGAGCGGCTCTCGCCGCCAAACACCTTGGCATAGCCGACGGGCTGGTCGGCCGCGATCAGCGTGCGGGTCTCGAAATTGCGAAAGCCCCATTCCAGCATCTTCTTGGCTTCGGTGGCGCGGTCCTCGATGTCCTCGAGCCCGTTGACGACAACGATCAGACGCGTGCCGTTCTGCACGGCCGAACCGACCATGCCGTAGCCGCCTTCCTTGGTGTAACCTGTCTTCAGGCCGTCGGCGCCCTCCATCGAATTGAGCAGCGGATTGCGGTTGGGCTGGCGGATCTTGTTCCAGGTGAACTCCTTCTCGCCGAACAGTTTGTAGAATTCGGGGAAGTCCAGGATGATGTGACGTGCGAGCACGCCGAGCTCTCGCACCGTCATCTTGTTGCCGGGGTCGGGCAAGCCGTTGGAATTGGCGAAGGTCGATTTGGTCATGCCGAGCTCGCGGGCGCGCTTGGTCATGAAGTCGGATGCAAAGATCCGCTCGTTGCCGGCGATGCCTTCGGCAAGCGCGATGCAGGCGTCGTTGCCGCTCTGGATGATCGCGCCGTGCAGGAGGTCGTCGACCGAAACCTTGCTGTTGATGGCCGCAAACATGGTCGAGCCGCCGGAGGGCGCGCCGCCCTTGCGCCAGGCGTTCTCGCTGATCCGGTATTCGTCGGTCAGCTTGACGTCACCCTTCTTGATTGCGTTGAACACGATTTCCGCGGTCACGAGCTTCATCATGCTGGAGGGCGCGCGCAGCTCGTCGGCGTTCTTCTCGAACAGCACGCTGCCGCTGGAGGCCTCGATCAGGATCGCGGTGGGGGCATCGCCGTCGAAGCCGGCATCCTCGGTCTTCTTGGCGCCCTGGACGCTCTGGTTGGCGGCGTAGAGCACCCCGCCCCAGCTGAGGCTCACCGCAATAGTCACCGCGACCAACCCGCGCGCCAGTGCTCCGGCCGTGAATCCGGTATGACGGAGCGAGTTGAGACGAAATGCCATGGCGAAGCCCTGAGAGCGGCGTTCTAACAGTTGGAATCGGTGCGAACAACACGAGGATCGGTGCTGCCGCCGAGATTGCACGATTCTCGCCGCCCCCCTATCGTGGCACCTCATGTTTCTCGACCAAACCTCTGAAACAAGGCGGAAAAGCGATGTCCACCACCCGCGTGATCAAGGCCAACGGGATCGACCTCTTCGTCCGCGAGGCCGGCCAGGGGCCGCTGGTGGTGCTGTGCCATGGCTGGCCGGAGCTATCCTATTCCTGGCGGCACCAGATCCCGGAGCTCGCGGCCGCCGGCTTTCACGTCGTGGCCCCCGACATGCGCGGCTACGGCCAGAGTGCGGCGCCGCCTGACGTGACCGCCTATTCGATCTTCGATCTCGTTGGCGACGTCGTCGGCCTGGTGAAGGCGCTCGGCGCGACCAAGGCGATGGTGGTCGGCCACGACTGGGGCGCGCCGGTCGCCTGGCATGCGGCGCTGTTCCGCCCCGACATCTTCACGGCCGTTGCGGGCCTGAGCGTGCCGCCGCCGTTCCGCGGACGCGGCAAGCCGCTCGAGCTGTTACGCCAGGGCGGCATCACCAATTTCTACTGGCAGTACTTTCAGGCGCCCGGCGTCGCGGAGGCCGAGTTCGAGCATGACGTCGCCCGCACCATGCGCGTCGTGCTCGGCGGCCGCGGACTCGCCGATCCGAACGCCGCGATGTTCGTGCAGGAGGGCAACGGCTTTCTTGGCCATGCGACGCCTGAGGAGCCGCTGCCGGAATGGCTGAGCGAGGACGATCTCGCTTATTTCACCGAAGCTTTCCGCAAGTCGGGATTCCGTGGCGGGCTGAACTGGTATCGCAATCTCGATCGCAATTGGGAGCTGACCGCGCCCTGGCAGGACGCGCAGATCCACCAGCCCTCCCTCTTCATCGCCGGCGCGCAGGACGCCGTCATCACCGGCTTGATCGGCGCCAAGCGCGTCAACGAGCTGGAACGGGTGCTGCCCAATCTGACGCGAAAGCTGATCATCGATGGCGCCGGCCATTGGGTGCAGCAGGAGCGGCCGGACGAGGTCAACGCCGCGCTGATCAAGTTCCTGCGTGAGGCGGCTCCGCGCTAATGCACCGCGGTCAGTACAGGCCGCGGCCGGTCAGGATGCTGCGGGCTTCGGCTGCGCCGCCATCGGAAGCCGCAGGACCGCTCTCGGCGGCATAGCGGCCGTCCTCGTCATAGGACACCTGGCGAGCATTCTGGAGCGCCCGGCCCCGGCTGCGGCTCGAGGCCGACATTTCCGAGGTCGCGTTGAGCGAGGCGACGTCGACCGAGGTGTTGCCGAGGCTATAGGGCCGGCCCTCCGGCATCGGGACTTCGCCACGGATGGCGCCGCGGCTCGACGACAGCTCCGGCACGAACGGCCGGGCCGAGGCGACCCGGACCATCGAGGGCGACGGCGCCGGAACGCCGGTGCGCAAGGTCGCCATCAGTTGGCGGTCGTCGGAGCCTTCGAGCGGCGCCCGGCCGACATATTCGACGCGAACCCTGGCGACGCCATTGCCTTTGAATTCAAGCAGTTCAGCTGCCTTGTTCGAGACGTCGATGAGGCGGTTGCCGTGATAGGGGCCGCGGTCATTGACGCGGACGATCAGCGACATGCCGTTCGACAGGTTAGTGACCCGTGCATAGCACGGCATCGGCAGCGTCGGATGCGCCGCCGTCAGCGAGCCCATGTCGAACACTTCGCCATTGGCGGTCTGACGGCCATGGAAATCGTCGCCGTACCAGGACGCCATGCCCTCGGCGCGGTAGTTGACGTCCTCCTCCGGCACGTAGGTCCGGCCTGCGACCACATAGGGCTTGCCGATGCGATAGGTGCCGCCGCCCTTGGGGACGGGATCGCCCCAGGCCACGACTCGCGGGCTCGAGGACACGCCATATTTGGGATCGACCCGGCTGGCGAACTTGTTGGACGAGGCGCAATTGGCGAGCGCGAGGCAGGTGGCGACCGCCGCAACGCACCGCGCGGCCCGCACCATCGAATCTGACCGTCGGATCCCCATTCGCCCCAAATACCATTTCGCCGGGGGCTGACCTAACCCGCTTGCCTACGGGGAGTGCCTTCCGGGCCACGAGCTCCGAGGCGGCCCACCGCCGTCTCAGAGGCGGTCACGATAACGCAACCCGAACACGGCGGAAATGGGGAGCCCACAGCGTTCGCGCTGGGATGGTAAACAGGACGTTTGGCATTCTCCGTTGATCTACGGAGCGCGGGGGCTTCGGCATCGCCTGCTTTGTGCCAGTCCTGCACAAGCTGTTGCGCCAAAAGCTCACTCCACCCCCATTGTCGCCGGCTTCACCGGAATTCTTTTGACTGTGCAAGGCCGCCCGCGTTTTCTCAGCTGCAGGGGCGGGATTGGAATTTAACGATGATCGAGACGGTTTCGGCACTGATGGGTTTGGTAAGCGCAGGGATCTTTCTGGCCCATGCGTTTGAAGGCTACCGCTCGAGGGCCTGACGGCACTCGCGCGGGCGACATTGCATCACCTCTTCACGACGGCACGTTCGGATCATTTTAATCGATCCGATCGAGCATCGAAGACGAGAGCACAGGGTGTCTCATGCGCAAACATGACCTCGTATCCGACGGCTTTCTGGCGCTGACCGCAGGCGGTCTGGTCCTGCTCTGCTCGAGCCTCGTCGCCCTGGCCTTCGGCTAATCCTCAATCAGCATTTTCGAGTTTTCAGACCGCTGCGCCACTGCGACGCAGCATGCGTATTGATCCGGGATTGCCCCGCTCCCGTTTAGTTGATTGAATTTTCGCGTCGGCGCCTCGACTCATTTTCACGAGGCCATCACCAACGAGGGTGACGCACATGCTAGCCGAGAAATTCTTCCTGGTCCTGGAATCGCTGATCCGCGGCGGCCGGACCTATCCCGACGGAAGCCCCCGGGTCATCAGCACCTCCACGCACGTCCCGGTGAAGCTGCCCAACCAGAGCTAGCTCACGCGCGCGCCGCTCAGCGCAAGCCCAGCGGCGATCTGCGATAGAGGCTGCCGCGCGCTTCAGTCAGGCAGACGAAGCTGCCATCAAATCCCTGGCCATAGAGCTTCTGGCCCTTGCGGTAGTAGACGCCCTTCCTGAAATCCAGCCACACCACCTTGTCGCCGGGGCAATGACGCTGGGCCTGCGCCTCGTAGCGGAATGGCGTCAGCGGTGTCGCCGATACCTCGGCCGTGCCGGCGTCCAGCATCGTTGCGGCCGCGATCACCATCTTCCCGAGCGCCCAGCCAAAGCTGCGAGACATCCGCCAGCCTCCTGATCCAGGCCGCACGATAGCACGGCCACGTCTTCCGCCAGCCATCTGGCCGGGTTACAGGATAGTGAGATCATCCAGATGGGTGGACGTTGAATGTCGGTACAACCTGAGACCACCGGACCCCGCCCGCCCTCGCCGCGGCTCGGCCTGTTGCCGATGATCATCTTCGGTTCGCGCTGGCTGCAGCTGCCGCTCTATCTCGGGCTGATCGTGGCGCAATGCGTCTACATCGTGCTGTTCCTGAAAGAGCTCTGGCACCTCACCTCGCACGCGCTCGACTTCACCGAGCAGGAGATCATGATGAGCGTGCTGGCGCTGATCGACGTCGTGATGATCTCCAACCTGCTGGTGATGGTGATCGTCGGCGGCTACGAGACCTTCGTGTCGCGGCTCGACCTCCAGGGCCATCCCGACGAGCCGGAATGGCTCGGCCACGTCAACGCCAGCGTGCTCAAGATCAAGCTCGCGATGGCGATCATCGGCATCTCCTCGATCGCGCTGCTGCGCACCTTCATCGAGGCCGGCAATCTCGGCTCGAGCCGCGCCACCTTCACCGAGAACGGCGTGATGTGGCAGGTGCTGATCCACATCACATTCGTGGTCTCGGCGATCGGGATCGTCTTCGTCGACAAGTTCAGCGACGCCAGCGCGCGCAAGCAGGCCGAGTGACATGCTGATCGAGATCAATCGCCAGCTTTGCTCGCTGCGGCTGCGAGCTGCGCCAGCGCCTGGTGCAGGCATTCCTGCAGCTTCTGCGCAACCTGCTCGCGCGAAATCCCCTTTGCCGCGAGATCGCCCGACACCTTGCTCAGGGTCTCGTCCATCGTCTGGTTGGCCAGATTGTCCGTGACCAGCGCCGTCGCGTAAGCGGTCGCGGCATCGCCGCCGAGTCCGAGCTGGCCCGCGGCCCACAGTCCGAGCAGCTTGTTGGACCGGGCCGCGGCCTTGAACATGAGCTCCTCGTCGTGGGCGAATTTGGCCTCGAAGCCCTGCTCGCGCTTGTCGAACGTGGTCATGGTCAGACTTTGGCTGCGGCAGCCTCACGGGCCAGCCGCTCGGCCCTCAGCCGCTCCCGATTCTCATAAAACGCCTTCTGAGCGGCCTCATGGTCGCGCATGGCCTTCTCGGCCTCGACCCGGCGTGTCGCATCGCGGGCCTGGCGCTGTTCGGGGGTCAAGGGTTTGCGTCGGAAGGAAGTATCTTCTGTCATGGCGAGATAACGCGGCAGTGAGGGAAAGGTTCCCCCAAGCCCGCCACGCCAAAACATCGAAAACAACCCCATGCACAGTAGCCCGCACGTGTCGGATCAAGATCTTACGCACCCTCCTCGCGCATCCCCGCCAGAAGCCAGTTGACGCGTCGGGCAAAACAGGAGCATATTGCTATTATTCCGAAATTCTCGAACAGGCCGCTGCCAGAGATCCTGTGTAGACGACCGGCCATCGGGCATTCTGCATCAGAGATTCACCCGCGCCATCCCCGCATCGGTATAGCGCGGTCCCGCGGTACTTCCAGCGAGCGCCGCAGCCGTCATGGCAGCGAGATCATCCGTGGTCAGCACGAGCTCGAAAACGAAGCCGACACCATTCTCCCGGCAGGCCGGGAGAATATCCCATCCAAATCTGCAAGGCTGACCGGAGACCACCACTCGAAGAGACGGTTCAAAAGCTTGCGGGAATGCGCGATAAGCACCCCCACAGACCAATCATGGCGAAGCCAGGTTTATCCGCGATCCACTGCCATCCGCAGTTGATCACGAAATGGGAGGAATGATGAGCTACCCCTCGGTTCAACTGCATATCGACGGCAAATGGCGCCCGGCCACGACCGGCCGCACACTCAAGGTGATCAATCCTGCGACCGAGGAGCCGGTCGGGACGGTCCCGCACGCCGACCGGTCCGACCTCGACGAAGCGCTGGCGTCGGCCGAAAAGGGATTCCGGTTGTGGCGCAACGTATCGCCGCTCGACCGCTCCAAAGTGATGCGCAAGGCCGCCGACCTGATCCGCGAGCGGGCCGACAAGATCGCGGCCATCATGACGATGGAGCAGGGAAAGGTTCTGGCCGAAGCCAGGCTTGAAACGATGAACGCGGCCGACATCATCGACTGGTTCGCTGAAGAAGGACGCAGGGCCTATGGGCGTCTCATCCCGGCACGCAGCCCCGGCGTCTATCAATTGGTGATCAAGGAGCCTGTCGGCCCGGTCGCAGCGTTCACGCCCTGGAATTTCCCGATCAATCAGGTGGTCAAGAAGCTCAGCGCGGCGTTGGCCGCGGGCTGCTCGATGATCGTCAAGGCGCCGGAGGAAACGCCGGCATCACCTGCCGAATTGATCCGGGCCTTTGTCGATGCCGGGCTGCCCGATGGCGTGGTCAACCTGGTCTACGGCATCCCTTCGGAAATTTCCGAATACCTCATCCCTCACCCGGTCATCCGCAAGATCTCTTTCACCGGTTCGACCAAGGTCGGCAAGGATCTGGCGGCGATGGCGGGCTTGCATATGAAGCGCGTCACGATGGAGCTCGGCGGCCACGCGCCGGTCATCGTATTCGATGACGCCGATGTCGAGTCGGCGGCGAAGATCATGGTGGCGGCAAAGTACCGCAATGCCGGCCAGGTCTGTATCTCGCCGACCAGGTTCCTGGTGCAGGAGGCCGTTTACGACAAGTTCGTCCAGCACTTCGTTGACGGGGCGAAATCCATCAAGGTCGGTAACGGCCTCGAGCCGGACTCGAAGATGGGCGCGCTTGCGAACGATCGCCGCGTTGCCGCGATTGAAGACATGGTTCAGGACGCCGTCAGCAAGGGCGGCAAGGTGCAGGCCGGCGGCAATCGCGTCGGGAACAAGGGTTATTTCTTCGAGCCGACGGTCGTCACCAACGTTCCCAAATCGGCGCGCGCAATGAATGATGAGCCGTTCGCTCCGCTTGCCTTGATCTCGTCCTTTGCCAAGTTCGACGAGGCGGTCGAGGAAGCCAATCGCCTGCCCTTCGGTCTTGCGTCCTATTCGTTCACAAGATCAGCCAAGACGGCGGCCGCGATCGGAGCGGCGGTCGACGCCGGCATGATGTCGATCAACAGCTTCGCGTTGGCCCTGACCGAGACGCCGTTCGGTGGCGTTCGGGATTCCGGATATGGCTCGGAAGGCGGTACCGAAGGGCTGGAAGCCTATCTGAGCACGAAATTCATTTCGCAGACCGGCGTTTGAGTTTCGGCTCCGTCTCCAGCGAGACGATCTACGAAGGGGGCGTCGCAAGCGGCGCCCCCTTTTTCTTCGTCACCGCTTTAAGGCGGCGGAATTCGCGCGCGGGCACGCCGCTTTTCAAGACCGGTGGCTGACTTATGCGTCCAGGCTCCCCGACCTCTAGAGGCAATTGACGGGTCGAGCAAAACACCGGCATGACGCGAATATTCCGACCTGTCCGTGTTAGCTTGGCCCTCGGATGAGCCGCAACAGCGCGGGTGTGATTTGACGCGCCCTGGCTGGTCGGGTGAGCTATGGGCTCCGCAGGAACCAAGGCCCAGAACAGCCATTGGCCTCGGCGCCTCAAAGCTCTCTTTGAGGGCGTGATACCTGGAGACTCGAGATGCGCACCACAGTCCTGGCCCTGTTGATCCTTGTGGGATCTCTACCTGCCGCGCACGCAGAGCGCGATTATCCCTGGTGTGTCGTTGGCGACGATCTCGGCTGGCCCGGCGAGTGCATGTACGAGACCCGAGAGCAATGCATGGCTTCGGCATCCGGCCGGTGGGACACGACGTGTGACATCAATCCGCGTGTGAGGTTCAAGCAGCAGCAGTCCCAGCCCGGGACTAAGAAATTGCAGGAACGACGCGGATATTAGCGACGCCCTCCTCCTCTCTGGAGCAGCCATCTGCGCCACCTTCGCCCTGCTTGTGCTCGCCGTAAGGTACCTCACCCGCGGCGGAGACGGGCCGGTCTGACTTCGAGACGAGCGTCAGCCTAGCGCTCGTCGATGTCGTGCTGATGCCGCCCCACGGGGGCCGATGAAACTGCGGCTGTGAGCTGTCCGTCAAGATGCGCGAGTCAATTGAAGTGTCGGCGGAGCTTCCTGATGATATCGCGCGGGTCGTTCGCATATTCCTCGATGATGCGGCGAACCGACACTTCGTCCCGGAGTTCAACCCGAAGGGCAAAGAGCCGCGCTCGGGGGCGCAAGCTGAAGTGGGATCAATGACCGTCTTCGTCGACGTGAACGCCGCCAAGCAGGTCGGCGACGTCGATCACATCAAGGTCTTTGCCTCGGTCGAAGCCGCGGAAATCTGGTTCGAGGAGAACGATCCCGAGGGCGTGGCCTTCGAGTACGACGTGATCGGGCCGCCAGCTTGATCCTTGAAGCAAGCGGGCCGCTGTCGTCACGGACCTCGATGGCTATCTCATGGGGTACTCCATCCTCGCGCTTGCGGGGCGCGCGCCGCGCATTCATCCTGCTCGTCGAAGGAGCTGGCACACAAAGATGGTGCGCCCCGGAAACGCGTCGAAAAAAGGCGGTTGACACCTTGTGGTACGGGCTCGCCGCGATAATTCTTCTTGTTCTGGGCTCGCTGGCGTTGACCTATTTTGCTATCAGCGTTTTGCCTGAAGACGATCGTCTATTCCCATTCGACGAATGACGCGAGCCGCCAGTTTGAACCGGCGGGCTCGATAACCTTTCGCTGGGAATAGGAACGTTGGTCGTATTTCCAAGTTTCCCAAGGGCTCGCTAGCCCCAACTCGCCCTGACCCCGACTGAGCTGGGTTTTTTGCCTTTTGAGAGAAGTGTAGCCGCTATCGTAAAGCGTCGGCCTGTCCGCTGCCCATCACGCAAGAGGCCGCCAGCGGCTCAATCTTCCCACACTTCCTTACGGCAGCTATCGCACCGGAATATTTGGATCGATCTGTTGTTCTTCACGTCGAGAATCGAAGTGAGGCGGCGGGCGGGCGCGGCGCATGATGGGCAGCGGGGCCCGACGTCTTGCGCCTGTGGGGCCCCCACCTGTTGCTCTTCATCGGCCATCGACTCGGTCCCTGCGTCCACAACGTAACACAGATACGAAGGAACGCAGGACGGGGTCAGTCCGGGGAAAAATTATTCCGGCGGCCGCAAGCCGGGCGATCTCAGCCACTCGCTTATGCGCGAGCCGGTTTCGGCTTGCCGCAGCCTGCGGAGGGCGGCCTCGCGTACAGGTCCACGAGGGAGCAATTCTGCTTCTTCACGGAGGCGCCTCACTTCTTCGGCAAGGCGTTCTTCAAGTGAGATGGCTTGTTTGAAGCGGTGTCGCTGCATGGCGCTGCTCCATCTAGGAGGCGGGAGCGCTGATGGCGTTCTCATCACCGATGAAAGCCAAGGGCCGCGCGGTGATGCCGGAAAGGTACCGCACACATGGTCAATTTTGCTCACATCGAAGAAGTTAGCGAAGGAACCCGGTGAACGGCGGCCTGTCACATCTCTGTGGCACGGGTGTTGCTGATATCAAGGTGACTGGGATTGTAGGACCCAGTTTGAGACAGGGCGCCGCCGGGACAATGCATTTCGAGCCCGGCGGCGTATCTTTTAGGGATTAGCGGCACAACCGCCGGCGGTGCGTCATCAGCCGCTGCCGGTCGCGCTTCCTGTGAATTCGGCGCCGGCGCTTCATTGGCTGCGCTCCGCCAGGAGCAGATCGATCAAGGCCTCGATCTTTCGTTGCTCGAGAATTACGGTGACGCTGCACTTTATTAGCATGGGCAGCATTGATGACAGAGGGCAGCCGGAATGACATCGCCCATGCTCTCAGCTCCGGCTGAAGCCGCGCCCCTCCCGATAGATTCAGCTTCCCTTGGGAGTGGTCCCTGACTGCGACCCGCCAAGGCCGGGATTGATCGCCAGCGACGCTCCGGCGGCGCCGCCGGCTTCATAGGCCGTCATCGACACCATCCGGCCGCCGCTGCGCTGGGTCCGGAGCTTGAGGTCGAGCTTATCGAATTCCGCATCGACCACCGAGGTCTTGAGAACCACCAGCCCGCGGCCGGTGCCTTCGTTGACCTGATCGCGACTGGCCTTGATCGCCACCAGCCTGCCCGCGATCGACGCCACCATCCCGAGCGCGAAGGAGGCATTGGCCAGATGCCGCTGCTGGTGACGGAACCTGCTGTAGTCGACCGAGGTCTTGAAGCGGCCAAGCTCGGCGCGCACGGCGCCGTCGATCAATTCGGCCAGATAATGCGCGACCTCGACATCCGCGCCGAGACCGAAGAACACATAACTGCTCTCGCCGGCCGCGTTCTTCTCGCGCCAGACCCGACAATCGCAGAAATGAGCGATCGCGCCGATGCAGTCGTCCAGGGGAATTCGCTTCTTGCGATGGGTCTCGTAGACCCTCCGTTCGCACGGCGACGCGCGCAGCTCGATATCGGAGAGCGACAAATCGTGGCGATCCAGCAGTTCGGCGACCTTGGCGGCGGCAGACAACGCCTCGTCCTCGGTACAGCCATTGGCGATGGTTTTGGCGCGCAATGCCTGAATGCGGAGCTTCAGCTTGTCGAGCGTGGCCGGATTGAACGTCTGATTCACCGATCACCTGCCCGGGAAAGCCTGACCGACATGCCCCGGTCGGATCATAGATTGGCGGAAGGGGTGTCAACCAAAGGGGGCTGTTCTTACAACTAAACTCCCGAATTTGGAAACCCAACCCCCGTGCCACCCCACGGCGCGTGTCGCGTCGCTCATCTCAGCGAGATCGAGACCTGGCTGATATTGGCCGCGAGCTCGAGCCCTGCTTTCGGCCCCTGCAGCACGATGGTGACGCCCTTCTCGTTGCGGAGGTGGACGCCGTTGACGCCGCCGAGCAGCGCAAAACCGCCGCCGACCGAGCTGTAGGTGCCGGCGAAATCGCCGACCTCGCGAATGTCGGAGGCCCAGCCATCGAGACGGCCGACCGTGGCGCCGGCCGTGATGCCAAAACTCAGGCCGGTGATCCTGAACGGGTAGGTCTTGCCACGATAGACCAGCGTTCCGCTGCCGACGCCGCCGCCGACGAGAAGGCCAGCCTTGACGATCTTGACGTGGACCTGGCCGGCGGCTTGCGCAAAGGATGGCGTTGCCGGCAACGCGAGCCCGAGTGCCAGCGAGAGGACAGCAATCAGGCGAAAGGTGCGCGCACGCCGTTCAGGGTTTTGCCGCATCGACCTTCTTCCAGGTCTCGTCAGGATCGAACAGCGTGGTGCGCTCGGCGATGGACTCGGTGCGCTTGCCGAGATCTTTCTGGTAGACGGTGCCGGCGTGATTGACGAGGAAGGTCATCACGCCGGAGTTGCCGTATTCGGCAGGCCAGGCAATCAGGCCAAAGCCGCCGACCATCTTGCCCTTGACGACATAGTCGAGCGCGCCGCCCGGCGCATCGCGGCCCTGCCCCTTGAGGATGTGGAAGTAGTAGCCGTGATAGGGCGCGGGCCCGACATCGCCTGCGCGATAGCCCTCCTTCGACGCTTCGGCCGCCAGCGCGCCGAGCGGGCTCGGATCGCTGTCATCGCGCCAGAACAGGCCGTCCTTCTTGCCGGGTGACGAGACGATGCGCTGGGCATAGACACCGGCGCCCTCGCCGCGGTCCTTGTCGGCATATTCGTTCTGCGCATCGACATAGGCGAGCGCGGTCTGGATCGCGTCGAGCTCGTTGCGGCCGATGCGGCGGCGAAGCACCTCGATCCGTCCCTCGTCGGTGTCGAACGCCCAACCGGTTTTGGTGTTGAGCAGCGGAATCGGGAATGGGAAATCGTCCGGTCCCAGCAGCAACGTCGCGGTCTTGTTGCCTTCCGCCTTGATGCCGTGCCTGGCGTCGTACATGGACGAGAAGCGCGCGCGGATGTCGTTGTCGGCGACCTCGTCGCCGGAGGAGACGATGTCCTCGGCGGCCCTGCCGAGCACTTTGAGGATGTCTTTCGGGCCACTCTTGACCGCGGCGGCGAGCGCGGCGGCGGCGTCCTCCGGCGACTTGTAGGATTCCTGCGCAAGTGCCGGCGAGCCGAGCAACGCGAGCGCCAGCATGCCGGGCAGGATCGCGCGGCGGAGCGATTTCGGAGCAGTCATTTTCAGAGCAGTCATGGCATCACCTCAGCAGGGATCTTCGCGCCGCCGGCGACCCAGTCGCGATAGGTTCGGAATGTCAGCCCGAGCTTGTCGTAATCAACACGCAGATATCCGTCGCTGCCGCGGGTCACCGCGTCGGGCCTCACCTGCTCGACCTCCTGCGCCATGACGCCGACATAGGCCTTGTCGCTGCCGATGTAGCTGAAGCGATAATAGCCGAGACCGTTACCGAGATGGCCGAGCAGGACGATGTCGTGCTTTAGCGCGATGTCGGAGCGCCGGCCACCGCCGCCTCCACGACCTCCGCCACCTCCAAAGCCGCCACCCCCTCGCGCCGCCATTGCGCCACCGCCGCCACGACCGGCCATGCTTGGTCCGCCGCCGCCACCGCGCGGCATGCTCGCCATGCTGGCGCGTCCACGCGCCGATGCTGCGGCCGCGGACCGGCCGGAGGACACGTTCATCGCGCCGCCGCGATTGCCGCCACCGCCACGGTTGGCAGTAGCACCGCCGCCGCCGCGGTTCGCAGCCTTTGCACGGTCGCCGCCGCTCTTGTTGCCAGCCTTGGCGCGATCGCCGCCGCCCTTGGCACGATCACCGGCACCTGCGCGATCGCCAGCACCTGGACGATCCCCGCGATTGCCCGCGCGATCTCCGGCCCGATCGCCTGGACCGCTACGATCACCAGCACGGTCGCCAGCGCGATCGCCTGCACGGTCTCCCGGACCACCCTGATTGGGACGCAGCACCTGGTTGCCGTCGCGGCCGCGGAAATCCATCCGGTCGGATGCGCCTGCTCGAACATTGTTGTTGCCGAAGCGCTGCTGAACGTTGGTGTTGTTGTAGCGCACGCCGCCGCGATGCGCCGGATTGTGCTGCCAGCCGTTGCCGATGTTGGTGGTGCGATGATTGACGTAGACGTTGCGGTTGCCCCAGTTGCAGCCGCCGCCCCAGTAATTGCCCCAGCGACCGATCGCCCAGGCGGTGCCGAAGGCGATGCCGGCCGCGACCACACCCGCGCCGATATAGGACGGATAGCCCCAATCATACGGCGGATATTCCGCATAGGGCCAGGTGCCGTAGACCGTCGCCGGATCGTAATAGGGCACGTACATCGTGGAGGGATCGGCCTGCTGGATCACGATCGCCTGCTTGCCTTCCTGGGTCTGGACACTGACCTTCTGCTGTTTCGTGGTGACGAGCTTCTTGTTGTCATAGGCCTTGTTGCGCAGGCGCTGGATCGCATCCATCACGTCGGGCTGCTGGGCGAGAAAGGCGTCGCCGAGCTTCTGGGTCCATTCGAGCTTGTCGCTCATCATGGTCAGGACATCGGCGGTGCTGGCCAGCGCCTTGATGCTGTCGTCCCAGCCCTGCTTGTCGACCTCGGTCTTCAGCGCATCGCCCTTCAGGCCCTTGCGCTCCTTCAAGAAGCGGTCGGCCTGCACCACTTCGAGTGGATAGGTCGAGGCCGCCAGCACATTGGCGAGGAGCTCATCGGGATAAAGCGCGATCGGCGCGACCAGGGCTTCGAGCTGCTCCGGCTTCAGCAGCTCTGCGGCCGGTGCCGGCGGGCTTGCGGGCTGCGCCTGCGTGCTCGGAGCGGCCGGCGTGGTGGCCTGCGCCATCGCAGCGGCGGGGACACCAACCATCAGCGCAAGCGCAATCAGGGTCTTGCCGCAGCGAAACATCGCGCCCTCCCTTGGACATTCCGTCCGCGAGGATCGGACCGATGCGCCGGCGTTTGTTGATCGAGATCAACGAAAGGCGGCTTCGCCGGATTGCTGCGGCGCGAGAGCGGCACGGTCGCGCGCTATTGTCGGCCGCTACCTGACGATCGGAAGCCTGATCGTAAAAAGCGCGCCGCCGGATGGCTGGTTCTCCGCGGCGATCGTGCCGTGATGCGCCTCCACGATGGTCTTGGCGATCGCAAGCCCCATCCCCATGCCCTGCGGCTTGGTCGTGAAGAACGGATTGAAGACGTTCGCGAGATCACCGGCCGCGATCCCGGGACCGGTGTCGGCCACCTTGATCTCGGCCTGGTTGCCGGCGCGCAAGGTCGATACGCTCACCTCGCGCTTCTTCGTGTCGGCATCGGAAACCGCGTCCATCGCGTTGATGATCACGTTGAGCACGACCTGCTGGAGTTGCACCGGATCACCCTTGACGTGCAAATACGCAAAGGCCGGCACATAGGTCAGCATGATGGATCGCCCGTCGGCGACGGCTCTCACGAGGCCGATCGCTTCTCGCACAGTGTCGTTGAGCTCGACTTCCTCGATCTCAAACGGCCTCTTCTTCAAGACACTCCGCAGCCTGCGAATGACCTCTGATGCCCGGTGATCGTCGCGCCTGATGTCGGCGAGAATCTGCCGGACCTCGTCAATATCAGGCGAAGACGCATTGAGCATGAGCTCTGCGGTCTCGGTGTTGGTCAGGATGGCGCCGAGCGGTTGGTTCAGTTCGTGGGCGATCGATGTTGTCAACTCGCCGACGGCCGCGTAGCGATTGGCGTGGGCGAGTTCGGCAAAGCGCTGTCGCGCTTCGACCTCGGCGGCCCGGCGACGCTGGCGTTCGTGCAGCAATCCGCTGATCAGGCCGGTCTGCACCAGAATAATCGCGGCGATCAGCAATATCTGCCAGCGATTGCGCTCCCAGACAGTTGGCTCGCGGAACAGGATTTCGCTGTTCGCAGGCAGCTTGCGTTCGCTGATACCCCAGCGTTGCAGTTCGCGCCAATCGTATTTCGGTGCCCCGAATTCGATCGGCTCGTATTTGATCGCAGTCGGTTTCTCGCCCCCGAGGATGCGCACCGCCGCATCGACGGTCTTCCGACTCGTCTCGGCCGTCAGCTGCATTGGGCCACCGACGGTGCTGCCGCCGAAGAAGGGGTCCTGGTAGGAAAAAATCGGGGCGTTGGCGACCGCGTGCAGGCTACGCAAGGCGATGTCGCTTTCATAGATAATTCCGGCGGCATCAACCGTCATCAGACCCCAGAACAACACCGTATGTGGCGGAAGTTCGGCTGCTCGCTTGAGGATCTCCTCGAAAGGCAGGTCAGCATACCAAACGAGGTCGACGCGATTCCCCAGCGGCTTCAGCTCGCGCTTCACCTCGTCGATCCAGAATTGCTCGAGCGGCGACGCACCGATCACCATGGCGACGGTCTTGGTCTCCGGCAAGACGCGGAGGATGTTGTCGAACACGACCATGAAATCATTGCGAACCGACACGACGACATCGTTGTCGGTGAGGTCGACGCGATTCACCAGCCGCTCCTCGACGACGGCCAACACCATCGGCGTGTCGGGAAAGAGCTCTCCGCGGTATCGCTGCGCGAACCGGGCGGCTGGTGCGCCAATGCTCAATACGATGTCGGGCGGCGCTCCCTGGTAGAGCGAATGCAGATACTCGACGAAGGGCGCTTCCGGCCCGGGATTGTTGAAACGCGCCGTGAGCAGCGCGTGCTCCTGGATATCGAGCGGCCATGGCGATTGCTGCTCGAGCCCGGCCTTGATGCTCCGCGCGTATTCGCTCCAGGGCCGGAACTCGCGGCCGAAGGAATGCAGGATCAGCACGCGCTTGAGCTCGCCGCGCGCGCTGCGCTCGACCGCACCAGCGGCGCCCGGGAGGATGCAGGCAGCAAGCAACAGCCCGAGGCCAAACCACGCGGCCACGACCGGCCGCGAACGGCCTGACGCCATACATCTTCGCCAGCTCATCCGCCTCCTCTGACGGCATTCTCCGGCCGCCCTGGCCGCAATCCTAGCGGGAACGGCGTCATTTCGACAGCCCCGGGAAGGCAAATGGCCGCAGTGACGCGCGACTATTTCGGGGAACAGCGATGATAGCGGATTTCCATGTCCTCCATGCCCGGGAACAGCCGGGCAATGCTGTCGGCGTCCAGCTCCTTCAAGCTGAACTGAACGCTCGACAGCATGATGTCGGTCGCGCAGGACGCGACAAGGTTGACGTTCGGACCGTTGTCCTTTCGCGCCTTGACCTTGCACCGTGCGAACTTGCCGATCAATTGATTGCCATCGATGATGAAGCCGCCGCCATAGACGTCGGACATATCGGTGAAGGTGAGCTTCCCGTCCTCCCGCGTGAACACCTTGTCGCATTGATCGGCGCTGGTGGCCCATGCGCCGTTCAGCTCGACGGCAACGGAGTCGCCAGCCGTTGCGACGAACAGGCCGATCAGAGGCGCAGCCAGAGCGGCGAGCTTTCGAGAACTTGACATATATTTCAATCCTGTTGTTGCACTTGTCAGTGCCCGCTCAGCACCAGCGTCTTGATCGGCAGCAGCAGCGCCTGGATGCGCAGCAGCAAGGCGTGCACGAGTCCGACGCCGTCGACGACGTGCAAGGCGATGGCCCGGCCGGTGCTGGTCTCCTTCGCCGAGATTTCCTCGTGGTTACTTGTGTAGGCGTTGACGATGCAGCTGCTCCCGGGCGTCACACCTTCAAGGCCGCCTTTGTAGAGCGGCTCCAGGAATGCCAGGATCGTGCCGGGTCGCGCGACGTTCTGCGCCTCGATGAGTTGCTCACCGCTTCGAAACTGGCCGGCTGCGATGTAATCCTGCACATTGGTCACGACCATTGGAATGATGACCCACGGTTTCGACATGCAGGTCGCTTCCGCCACCATGCCGACCTTCATTACCTGCGCCTCGATCTGGCCAAAGCCAGCTTGCAAACCTTGCCGGCCGGCGCCCTCCGGAACAAGCACGCCCGCCGGCCGCATCAACTGATTGACCACGTCACCGACGCGGACCAGGAACTGCTCCACGCGCCCGTCGACGCCGGCGCGAACGACAGTCTTGTCCAGATCAACCTGCGCCTCCGCGAGCGTCGCTTCGACACTGGCCTTCTCGGCCGGCAGGAGCGTCGAAATGCGCAATGCTGCCGACTGCCTGGAGGCCGTGGCCGCGTCGACCCCGGCCTGCCGCTGACCGACAAGGACCTGCAGCTTTTCAATGTCGCGCTGCGGCACGATGCCGGGATTGCGGCGCTGCAGGTCACTCTTGACGTCCAATTCGTCCTTGGCCTGCTGAAAGTTGGCCTTCGCTTCTTCGATCTGCGCGTCGGCCTTTACCACTTCGGATTCCGCGGTCGTCAGGGACGCATCGACCTCAGCGACCTTGCGCTTGGCTGTTTCCAGCGCCGCGCGCTGCTTCGAACTATCCAGCTTGAACAGCACATCGCCCTTCTTCACCGCCTCGCTGTAGCCGACATTGACCTCCGCGACCCGCCCCGAACCTTCAGGCAAGATCGGCACCGTGCGAAAATAGAGCGTCGCTGAATCTGTCGTCGGATGGAAATAGAAGATCATCGTGATCAGCGACACCGTGAGCATCAGGCAGCCCGTGATGCCCCATCGCAGCTCGTACCAGATCGAAAAGAACGTGATCTCCTTGCCGAAACGCTTGCTCTGGGCATAGCGGCGATAGAGATAGTCGGGCAGGATCGTCAGAAGCGAGCAGAACATGAGCTCAAACATGGCTGCGCTCCTTTTCCTTGGCTGGTCCGATCTGTTCGGCCGGCGGGGAGCCGGGCGCGACAACCTCGCTCTGCTCACCGGGTGTCGCATCGGCAATTTTCTCGACCGAACCGGCAATGCTGCGCAGCGGCGTTCCAAAATCGGGGATGTCGATCAGCGCCAGCAGCAGGCCGGCGATCCAGAAGATGTGCATGTGCGTAAATAGTGAGATCAGGCCGAGCACGGCGACGAACTCGAATTGGAGCTTCTGCGACTTGTGCGCCATGCGCTCCGGCAGGCTGTGCAGTTTCCAATAGAGCGTACCGATCCAGAGCACGGTGCCGATCAGGAATAGCCCCATCACCACCATCAGGGTATCGGTTCCGTTCCCCGGCGCGAGATAGAACGGCAGATGGTGCGGCGCCATCGGATGTAGCTGGTCGTTCAATTGTCTCTCTCCCGGTCCAACGTGCTCCTGGGGCACTGTGTTCAGTCGCCTTCCGGTTTGCTTGATCTGAGTCAAGGGAATGCCCCCTGCCGGACATAGCGTTTCGAGAATGCTGATTGGATAATCACAGGGAGCCGCTGCCATGCCCGGCCTCGATGATCTCATTCCCAACGCCACCCAGATCCGGAAGGAAGCCGCGCTCAAGGAAGCCGAGAAGGCTGAAGAATACGTCCGGCTCGCGACGGCCGCCGAGGCCGAGAAGCGCGCGCTGATCGAACGCCTGAGCAAGCCCTCCGGCAAGAGCGAGGAAGAGAAGATCAAGCTCGCCGCGACGATTATCCAGCGTGCCGTGCGCAACGGCCTGACCGAGGTGCTGGTCTATCGTTTCCCCAACACGCTCTGCACCGACAAGGGGCGCGCCATCAACCAGATGGAAAAAGGCTGGGAAAATACGCTGACCGGAATCCCCAAGGAGATCTTCCAGCTCTGGACCGACTATTTGAAGCCGCGCGGCTATCGCATCGCCTACCAGGTCATCGATTTCCCTGGCGGCATTCCCGGCGATATCGGCGTGACCATTTCATGGGACGACGATTAAACAGCGAAAGGACAGGCATGGCCAAGGACGAGCCCGCGGGAGAAAATGAAGCGCAAGGCCTATGAGAAGGAGCTTGAAAAGCTCCAGGTCGAGCTGTGTCATCTCCAGGAATGGGTGAAGGCCCAGAAACTGAAGGTGATCATCATCTTCGAAGGGCGCGACGCCGCCGGCAAGGGCGGGACCATCAAGGCCTTGACGGAAAAGGTCAGCCCGCGCGTATTCCGGGTCTGCGCCCTGCCCGCGCCGTCCGACCGGCAAAAATCCCAACTGTTCCTGCAGCGCTATATCGAGCAATTCCCGGCCGGCGGCGAGATCGTGATCTTCGACCGCAGCTGGTACAACCGCGCCGGCGTCGAATATGTCATGGGCTTCTGCTCGCCGGTCGAGCACAAGCGCTTCCTCGAATTGTGTCCGCTGGTCGAGAAATTCGCCGTGGACGCCGGCATCGTCCTGATCAAGCTGTGGCTCGAGGTCGGGATGGAGGAGCAGGAGCTTCGCTTCAAGGCCCGCATCGAGGATCCGCTGCGGCAGTGGAAGCTGAGCCCGATGGACACCGAGTCGTTCGGGCGCTGGTACGATTACTCCCGCGCGCGCGACATGATGTTCGAGGCGACCGACACCAAGCATGCGCCTTGGCGGCTGATCCGCTCCGACGACAAGCGGCGGGCTCGACTCAACGTGATCTCGCACATCCTGAGGACAATCCCTTACAAGAAGGTCAAACGGGAGAAAGTCACACTGCCGCCGCGCTCCCACAAGGGACGCTATAACGACCAAGCGAGTCTGCGCGGATTGAAGTTCGTCGAAGAGCGATACTGAAATGCGAAACGGGCTGCGGCGACGCAGCCCGTTTGCTCTGGCCTCTGTTCCCTCGCCTATTTGAGGCGGATCGTGACGCCACCCACTGCGGCCGACACTTCCGCGCCAATCTTTGGGCCGCTGAGTTGGAGAATGACGCCGTTGCCGTTCTGCAACTGCACGGCACCTGCGCCCGCCGCAACGGCCCCACCTGCTCCGCCCGCCGCATAGGAGCCCTCGATCGATGCCGGCCCCCTCAAATTGAGAGCGCGGCCGACGAACTTGGTGGTGGAGGCTCCGATCGTGAAACCGACGCTCATGCCCGAGACGGTGAACGGATACTTCTTGCCGTGGAGCACGAGGACCCCCTCCCCGCCGCCGACGCCAACGATGAAGCCGCCCTTGGTGAAGACGACAGCGACCTGGCCGGTGTCGGCGCGCGAGGGCGTGCTGAAACCGGCGACCGTTACGAGCGAGGTGACCAGGGCAGCGTAGATGGCGGTCTGTTTCATCGTTCTATTCCCCCTTTGATGATGATGGCGAAGCGCTCCAGATTGACCGGAGCTCTCCGTTACTTCGTGCCGCCTTTGGTCGCCTCGTAGGCGTCCCGATAACCTCGCGCGATGGCGCGCACGCCTCGCCCGATGTCGTCGTAGACGTCGTCGGGGAGATTTGCCAGCGACACCCGCAGCGACCATTCGGGTGCGTCGAAACCACCGCCATTCAGCAACACAATGCCGTGGGCTTCGGCAAGCCGAAACGCGAGATCGAGCGGATGAACATTCTTTTTCAGGTGATCAACGGCCTTGTCGCCAATGTTCTTCCGCGCCCAGAATTCAAAATCGATCAGGCCGTAATAGGCATCGTAATTCGGGTTCGGAGTAAGCTTGTCGGCGAGGCCAAGGCCGTCGAGCAGCGACCACAGCCGCTTGTTGACGATCTCCATGCAGGCGGCCTGATAGGCCTTCTTTTCATCGAGCATTTCCGAAAGGGAGAACAGGCTCATCATGACTTGCTGCGGCAGTGACAGGCCTGCCGTGTGATTGAGCGCGACGTCCCGGCTATCGGCGACGATGCGGTCGATCATCTTCAGCTTGCGTGGCTCCAGCGTCAGCGGCCCATAGCGCTTGTCGAGGGCCTTCACGGCGGCATCGGGCAGTTTGGCGATCATCTTGTCGAAGATGTTGTCCTCGTGAATGGCAATCGCGCCGAGCCGCCAGCCGGTGCAACCGAAATACTTTGAATAGGAATACACGCCGATCGTATTGTGCGGCAGCTCGCCGAGCAGCGATCGGAAGCCGTGCACGAAGGTGCCATAGACGTCATCGGTCAGGAGCATGAGGTCGGGACGCTTGGTCTTGACCAGCTTGCTCAGCTTGCCAATCGTTTCCGCGCTCACCCCCATCCCGCTAGGATTGGCGGGATTGACGATGAAGAACGCTTTGATCTTCGGATCCTCAAGCTTGGCGATTTCATCGTCGGTGAACTGGAACTTGTTCTCCTGCGGCGCCTTGATCTGGACGACCTTGAGGTCGTAGTCCTCCAGATGCGTCATCTCGATGTAGGGCGTGAAGATCGGCGTTCCCAGCGCGATGGTATCCCCGGGAAGCAACAGGCGGTTGGCCTTGAGCGACTTGAAGAGGTAGCACATCGCCGCGGTGCCGCCTTCGACGGCATAGATGTCAAACTTGCCCGACGGCCGCGGTGCACCGCAGACCGCCCACATCAGATATTCGTGCACGATCTTCTCGTTGTGCACCAGCATGCGGTCCGGCACGGGATAATTGTCACCGATGATCGAATCGACGAGTTCATGGACGAAGGCGTCGGGTTCGAAACCGAACGTCTTGACCGCATAGGGCAGCATCTCGGTCAGGAAGCTCGCACCGGGCATATCAGCGTGTTTCGCAAGCCAGCCCTCAAACCGTCCGGCGATGCCTTTTGCCTGGGGCATGCCCCCGATCCCGGCCGGGTGCTCCATCACCCGCTTGCTTTCGCTGATGGCGAACTGTCCCAGCAGGAAGAAGCCTTCACGCGGCGTGGTCGCGACCCAGTTCGGGTTGCCCCGGCCGGCGTTCAGGAACGCGCTCTGGGTCCGCTTCGAGTTGGCCTTCGCCAAATTGATCAGTTCGTCCTTGATCTCGAACGGGCTCAATGCCTCGAATTTCTTCAGAGTTAAGAGGTCGGCCATGTGAAACTCCCGAGCTGTGCAACCTGCTAAGGCGGGGCGGACAGGCTTCATCGCCTGCGCGACCATCGCAGGATGGTCGGTGGCCGACGACGACCCTTGATCTATCTCAACGGTTCGACCTCGCGGACGACGCCGAGGCGTTGCAACGCAGCGAATGATGCGACCGCGACGACATCGGGTCCCAAGTCGGCGCATACGGTTGACATAGATCAACATCAGCAGACGAGCCGTCCCGTGTTGTTGGCTGACTCGATTTGAGCTCTTCGCCGGCTCTTCAGCGCTTCGGCACAGCATGAACGGGGGACGTGATGAATTGGTTCTTCCAGACACTCAAGAGCTACCCGGAAATCGCGATCTTCCTCTCGCTGGCTCTGGGCTATTACTTTGGCTCCTTCACCTACAAGGGCCTCGGCCTTGGCGCGGTGACGGCGACGCTGATCGCCGCCGTTATCATCGGCCAGATCGGGATCACCATCTCAGGTCCGCTCAAGCCGTTCTTCTTCCTGATGTTCCTGTTCGCCATCGGCTACGGCGTCGGACCGCAATTCGTCCGCGGCATCGCGCAGGACGGTATTCCCCAGGCGATCTTCGCTGCCGTCGTGTGCGTGTTCTGCCTCGCAGCCGCCTATCTCGGCGCCAAGGCCGCCGGCTACGACGTTGGATCTGCCGTGGGGCTCTATGCCGGCTCGCAGACCATCTCGGCCTCCATGGGCCTTGCGACCGACGCCATCAACCGGCTCGGCCTGCCTGCGGAGGAAGCGAAGAAGCTGCTCGACGGGATGCCGGTCGCTTACGCGGTCACCTACATCTTCGGCACCGTCGGATCCGCCATCGTCCTTGCTCTGATTGGCCCGGCCCTGCTCGGCATCGATCTGGAAGCGGCGTGCAAGCGATATGAGGAGGAGTACGGCGGCAAGAAGCAGTTCGGTGGTCCCGGCACCGCGTGGCACCAGTTCGAGGTCCGTGCATTCCGCGTTCGCGAACGCGGCCCGGCGGTCGGGAGGACAGTGCAGGAAGCCGAGGCGCTGGTTCCCGATCAGCGGGTGTTCATTCTGCGGCTGCGACAGGACGGGAAGATCATCGATGCCATCGCGGATGCCGTGATTCATGCGGGTGATGTCGTGGCCGTGGCGGGCCGGCGCGACGTGCTTGTCCAATTGATCGGTGAACAGGCGGAGGAAGTCGACGATCGCGAGCTGCTCGCCATGCCCATCGAAGGTCTCGAGGTCTACGTGACCAGCAAGGACGTCGACGGCAAGACCCTGGAGGAGCTAGCGAAGAGCCCGGCATCGCGCGGCATATTCCTGCGCAAGATCACGAGGGGCGCGATTGCGGTTGAGATCCCCATTCTTCCCAACACCAAGCTGAACCGGGGCGACATCGTCACCATCGTTGGACGCACGCCCGATGTCGCGGCGGCCACAAAGATGCTTGGCCGGCCGGATCGAGCAACCGATACTGCCGACGTTGCCTTTATCGGTGCCGCCATTGCCATCGGCGCGCTGGTCGGCGCGATCGTCTACAAGATTGGCAGCGTGCCGCTCACGTTGTCCACCTCGGGCGGAGCGTTGATCTCAGGCCTGTTCTTCGGCTGGCTGCGTTCCGTGCGGCCGACCTTTGGCCGGATTCCCTCGCCTACCGTTTGGTTCATGAACTCCGTCGGCCTGAACGTTTTCATTGCCATCGTCGGCATCTCGTCGGGACCCGGCTTCGTTGCCGGCCTGAAGGCGCTTGGCATTGGCCTGTTCCTCTGGGGCATCGTGGTGACCACCGTGCCGCTGATCCTCGCAATGTATGTCGGCAAGTACGTGTTCCGTTTCCATGACGCCATCTTGCTCGGATGCTGTTCCGGCGCACGGACCACCACTGCCTCGCTCGGCATGGTCAATGATCGCGCCAAGAGTCAGATTCCGGGGCTGGGATATACCGTGACATACGCGGTCGGAAACACGCTGCTGACAATCTGGGGAATGGTCCTTGTCATGCTGATGACTTAGCCAGGCCGGCCGCGATGTTGGCCTGGCTGGAGCAGTTTCTCGTTCGTTATCCCGAGCTCGCGCTGTTCCTTGTGATCGCCGCGGGCTACTGGATCGGGAGCTTCAGGATCGGAACGTTTAGTCTGGGCCCGGTCACCGGCGCTCTGTTCGCCGGATTGGCGGTCGGCGATTTCGCGCATGTGCCCGTCTCCGGCATGACCAAGTCCTTTCTCTTCCTGCTGTTCCTGTTCGGCGTCGGCTATCTGGTCGGACCGCAATTCGTGCAAACGATGAAGCGCGACGGGCTGAAGCCGATGCTGCTCGCGGTCGTTGTGTGCTTGACGGGTCTCGCAACGGCCATTGCCGTTGCGAAGGTGTTGCGGCTCGATCCCGGCTTCGCCGCGGGCCTCATGTCAGGCGCACTGAGCCAGAGCGCGGCCATGGGGACGGCGACCGACGCGATCAACGGATTGGCCATCCCCGATGCGCAACGTGGACTTTTCGTCTCGCACGTCGCGGTGGCGGACGCGGTCACCTATATCTTCGGCTATGCGGGCGTCATCCTCTTCGTCACTCAGATTGCACCCGCTCTCCTGAAAATCGATCTGCGAGCGGAGGCGCTCAAGCTCGAGCAGGCATTGGGCGTCACCCGCTCCAAACCGGGCCTGGCATCCGCTTGGCGCAAATTCGAGCTGCGCGCCTATCGGCTGGAGGAGCACTCTCCCCTCGTCGGGGTGACTGTCGCCGCCGCGGAAGCCCGCATTCCCGAGCATCGGCTGTTCATCCATCGTATCCGTCGAGGAGAACGCCTTCTCGAAGCGGATCCCGGAACGGTTCTGGCGGCCAGCGATCTCGTCGCGCTGTCCGCTCCGCGACAGCTCGTCGTCGAGTGGATCGGCCCTCGCGCCGAGGAAGTCGAGGACATGGAGCTGCTCGACATTCCCCTGATCTCCGTCGATGTCATGCTGATCAATCCGAAGCTCGCGGGCATGACGCTGGAAGCCGCCTCGCGAGAGAGCTGGGCTCGCGCCGTCTATCTGCGTTCGCTAAGCCGGGGCGGTCAGGAGATTCCCGTGGCAGCCGGCATCGCCTTGCAACGCGGCGATCTGCTGCGGATCGTCGGGCCCGAGCCGATCGTGCAGACCGCCGCCAAGAGCATCGGTGCCATCGTTGCGCCGAGCACCAGCATCGATTTCATCGTGATGGGCCTTGCGATCTTCTTTGGCGGCCTCTTCGGCGTTCTCCTGAGTTTCTCCGTCGGAGGCGTCACTATCTCGCTCAGTACGAGCGTTGGCACATTGCTGGCCGGACTCCTGGTCGGGTCTCTCCGCACGCGTTACCCGCTGTTCGGACAAATTCCCGACGGCGCCATCAGCCTGATGACCTCGCTCGGGCTCGCAGCTTTCGTCGGGCTGACCGGCATCCATGCGGGGCCGATCTTCCTGTCGGCCCTGCGGGAAGCCGGCATCGGCCTGCTGCTGGGAGGCATGGCCGTCACGCTGCTGCCGCAGATCGTCGGATTTTGCTTTGGCCATTTCGTGTTGCGCATGAACCCGATCCTCCTGCTTGGCGGATTGACTGGATCGCAGACGGTCACGGCCGCGATGGCCGCGCTCCAGGAACGCGCCGGCAGCGCTGTCCCGGTTCTGGGCTATACGCCGGCCTACCCGGTCGCCAACATCCTGTTGACGACCTGGGGCTCCATCATGGTGGCCGTCTTCGCCTGACCTAGGACGCGGCCTTGAGCTTCGGCTGCGCACCGGGCTTCGGCCGACCGAGCTTCGCCAGGGCCTCCGTGCGCACGAGCTTCAGGCCCTCCTTGGCGTCGTAGCCATGGATCTCCTTCACATCGAGCTTGCGCATGAAGTCGATGGTTTCCTGGGTGATGACCTGACCCGGCACCATGATCGGGAAGCCCGGCGGATACGGAATCACGAAATTGGCCGAGACAAGCTCGGGGCCTGCTTTGAGGCGGCGGTCGATCTCGGGATCGTTGAGGCGAAGGTGCTCGCATCCCGCCGCGTCATAGGCGGCATAAAAGCCGCTGCGAATGTCGCCTTCATTGGTCTTGGTGCCGGCATCGCCACGGAAGCTCGGGTGGAAGCGCGAGAAGTTCGGCAAGTCGGGTACGTCCTTCATCAGGCTCTTGACCCGCGCCTCAAAGGTCTGGCGCGCATTGGCGCCGCCTTGCGCCAGCCCACGATCGACCTCACCTGCGATCTCGGCGAGGACGCGGACGAGATGCGCGACGTCGCTGCGGGTGTTGTTGATGTTGGACTGGACCAGGACCGAATTGCGCGAGGTCTTGTTGACCTGGATGTTGTACTCGTTGGCCAGAATGCCCTTGAACTGGGTGCCGTCGAACCCGGCCGTGCCGCACACCAGGGTCATGCGGGTCGGGTCGAGACAGAACTCATCGTCGTCCAGGCTCTTGAGCGTATTGGACCAGTTCACGCCGGCCGCGAGATAATCGGTGAAGCCGCTCTGGCGGTACTGTGCCGGCACCATGGCGTCGGCGCCGAGGACATGGAAGTATTTCGAGAGCAGCGGATTGTTGTTGACCGCGTGGCGGATCGCAAACGCGATCTCGATGGCATTGGCGACGAGGCCATAGCCCTCCAGCTCCATCTGCCGCCGCGAGATATCGAGGCTGGCGATGAGCTGCTGGTTCGGGCTGGTGGAGGCGTGCGTGAATACTGCCTCCTTGAACTGCTGCTCGACCGTGTGGAATTCGACGTCCTTGACCGACAGCATCGAGCCCTGACGGATCGCCGACATCGACTTGTGGGTCGAATTGGTCTGGTAGACCCGCAGGCGGATCTGGCGCGGATCGGGAATCAGCCTGGTCTTGAGCAGCACCTCGTCCGTCGGATTTTTGCCGAGCTCGGTTTGCTGCTTCTCGTAGGCCGCGACCGACTTCGGATCGTGCATCCACGCCTCGATCTCGTTGGCGGCGCCGAGGCCTGTGCGGCGGCGCAGGAACGGCGAGAAGCGCGCGAAGCCGAACCAGGCCTCGTCCCACAGGAAGATCAGGTCCGGCTTGATGGCGAGGCATTCCTCCATCACCCGGCGGGTGTTGTAGATGTGGCCGTCAAAGGTGCAGTTGGTGAGGTCGAGCAGCTTGACGCGGTCGAGCCGTCCGTCGGCCTTGGCGCCCAACAGCGCCTGCTTGATCGTCCTCAGCGGCACCGCGCCGTACATCGAGTATTCCGTCATCGGGAACGCTTCGACATAGAGCGGCTGAGCGCCGGCGAGCACCATGCCGTAATGGTGCGACTTGTGGCAGTTGCGATCGACGATTGCGATGTCACCCGGCGCGAGCAGCGCCTGCACCGCCATCTTGTTCGAGGTCGAGGTGCCGTTGGTGACGAAGAAGACGCGATCGGCACCGAGCGCCCTCGCCGCCTTCTCCTGCGCCTTCTTGATGTTGCCGGTTGGCTCCAGCATGCTGTCGAGGCCGCCGGTGGTGGCGCTGCTCTCGGCCAGGAACAGGTTCGGGCCGTAGAACTCGCCCATGTCGCGGATCCAGTCGGACTTGAAGATCGACTTGCCCCGGGCGATCGGCAGCGCGTGGAACGTCCCGATCGGGCGCTGTGCGTATTTCTTGAGATTGTCGAAGAACGGCGTGTCGTAGCGATCCTGGATGCCCTCGAGGATCGACAGATGCAGCTCCAGCAGCTCTTCGACCGAATAGAAGATGCGGCGAACGACATTGGCCTCGGGATTGCCGGCCAACTCTTCGACATCGCGGTTCGAGATCATGTAGAGATCGAGCTCGGGCCTGACCCGCTTGATGATCTGCGCGAGCCGCAGCGCGGAGGCGTCGGACTCGTCCTTGAGGCCGGCCGTGGCCGTCATCGAACGGAGGACCGGCGCCTCGTGCCGCGAGCGCAGGCCAAAGCCCTCGTTGATGACGACGGCCCCGAGATTGGGATTGAGCATGGTTGCGCAGAAGGCGTCCTCGAGACTGCCGACGATGACGGGCTCGTAGATGAAGCCATCCTCCGGACGGCGCAGCTTGCGCCATTCGGCCGCGAGCGCCGGCCATTGGCTGGGTGACACCCCGGTGACGATCAAGGTCTCGAAATAGGGCCGGCGGGCCTTATGCGCACCGAAGGTGGGCGACACCAGTTCGGGCGTATCGCCATCGCCATCGTCCTTCGCGCTCCAGTCGCCGGCATGCTGGCGGAAGGATCGCGTCGCCAAAGCCTGGGTGATCCGGGTCGCAAGCGACAGCGACGCGGCTGCATCACCGGCCGAGGCCGCTTCGCGCAAGGCCGCCATCAATTGCAGGCCGGGATAGCCGTGGAATTCTTCCGTCACCGACAGGCTGGCCAGCGCCGCGTCATAGGCCGCGCGATCGCCAGCGCGGGCCCAACTTTTTGCGGCCTCGACCAGGTCGCGCCAGTCGTCCGCCCGCGCGCCGGGACCGGAAAAGAACTGGTCGATGCGCTTCTGCGCGGGCTTTGTGTCCTTGGCCATGCGTCTCTCCCGATCGTTTGGGGCGAAGGTGATGCGGGATCGTGCTTTCGGCGCCGGTCGCTCCATTGATCCAAGTCAACGGTTGTCTGCATTCCGGTCACCGAGAACGCTATCGAGCGAGCGAAGCCATTGGTTGCTGTCGGTCTTCTCCCCGAGCCCCTCGGCGCGCAGGAGGTCGCGGAGTTGTGCATGCGCGCCGACGATGCAGAGGCTCACCCGGCGTGACGCGAGCTCGTCATGGAGGTCGTGCAGCATGCGCGCGCCTGCCAGATCGATATAAGGCGACGCCGAGAGGTCGCAGGCGACCAGGTGAATGCCCGGCGAACGCCTGAGCGCAGTCAGGACCGCGTCCAAAATCGTCTCGGCATTGATGTAGAGCAGCGAAGCCTCTGGGCGGAACGCGATGATTCCGACCAGCGGCTCGACGTCCGCATGCCGCGCACTGTCGGAATAGCGCCCGCTGCCGGGCAAACGGCCAAGGAATGCGACGTTCGGCCGCGATGCCCGCGCCAGCAGCAGGACAATCGACGCGATCGACGCCAGCAGGACGCCCTGGAGGATGCCGAGCAGCAGCACGGAAATCAGGGCGATCGACGCCGCATAGAAGTCGATCCGGCTGACCTGCCACATCCGCATGAGCGCGCGGACATCGACCAGTCTGTAGACGGCAGCAAACACGATGGCCGCGAGCACCGCCTTGGGCAGATTGGTGAGCAGCCCGGTGAAGAACAGCAGGCAGAGCCCGAGCGTCACGGAGCAGATGACCAGAGCTAATGGTGTTCGCGCACGGGCGTTGTCGTTGACCGCCGATTGCGACAGGCCTCCTGCGACGGGATAGCCATGGCCGAAGGCGACGGCAAGGTTCGCAGCGCCCAGCCCCAGAAACTCCTGTCGGACGTCGAGGGGATAGCCGTGCTTGGCGGCAAAGCTGCGGGCCGCCGAGACGCCTTCGATGTAGGCCAGTAGCACGCAGCCAGCCGCGAGCGGAAACAGCTCGTCGAACTCCAACAGGCCAAAGGTCGGCATCCCCAGCGCCGGCAGCCCTTCCGGTATCTTCCCGGTAACGGGCACACCGAGGCCCGGAAAGCCGAACACCGTCGCCACCACGATCGCCAGCGCCACGATGGTGATGCCGATCGGCTTGCCCGGAAGAAGCCGTTCGCCGCTCAGCAGTAACAGCAGCGCGACCGCGCCGATCGCCAGAACGAGCGGATCGAGATGGCCGAGCTGCCCGATCAGCTTGATGGCGCGATCGAAGAAATTGTGGCCGCCGCCGGCGACGCCGAACAGGCTCGGCAGCTGGCTCATGATGATGGTGAGCCCCGCGCCGGCCTTGAAGCCAACCAGAATGCTGTCGCTGACGAGGCGGACGAGCACGCTGAGCTTGAACAGCCAGGCGATGAAGCACAGCACCGCGACACCGAACGCCGCGAGACTTGCAATCTGCGCATATTTCACAGCATCGCCCCCGGCGAGCG
Organism: Bradyrhizobium sp. AZCC 2230; assembly: GCF_036924495.1. Classification (NCBI taxonomy): domain Bacteria; kingdom Pseudomonadati; phylum Pseudomonadota; class Alphaproteobacteria; order Hyphomicrobiales; family Nitrobacteraceae; genus Bradyrhizobium; species Bradyrhizobium sp. AZCC 2230. Next base: position 1,299,894 of record NZ_JAZHRS010000001.1, read on the forward strand.
CGCCGACGGTTGCGGCAATCATCAACGAGATCGCCGACGTCGGGCCGATCGCCAGCTGCCGCGACGCCCCGAGCAAGGCATAGCCAATGCCGCCGAGCATGTAGCCATAGACGCCGATCTGCGGCTGCAGGCCGGCGAGCGCTGCGTAGGCGAGCGAGACGGGAATGGCGTAGGCGGCGAGCGTGACGCCGGCGACGGCGTCGGATGGCAACCACTCGCGCCGATAGGCGGCGAGCCAACCGGCCGGTGGAAAGAAGCGTGTCCAGTTCGGTTCGGGTGGCGAATTCATTCGACCACCTCGCGCGGCATCGCTTCGCAGCGCAACAGGACGACCGGCAGCGCAATCACGTCCAGAGTACTCATGTCGGCAATATTGGCTGTCGCACGCTCTTCATCAGTTGATAGACGTTGCCGCGTCCGTGCCGGAGCTTGATCTGGATCAAGCAATCCCCCCTCGCCGCCAATCAAATCGCGGGAAAGCTATCGGCGGAGTTGCGACCACTTTCACGCGCTCGCCGATCATCGTGGCGACGGCGTTCAAGATTCCGAGGGAGATCGCCGTGGGGATGCCTCTCAACACAATGGTCCGGCTTTTGGCAGGCGCCCTGCTCCTGATCGCCGCCTTCACCGCTCCAGCCCGCGCCGAAGATGAGGTCCGCATCCAGGAGGAGATCTGGGCCCTTCCGCTGCCGCTGCCGACATTCGCCTATCTGGTCCGCCCGGTCGGCGACGGCCCTTTCCCGCTGGTGATCATGAATCACGGGGTCTCGCTCAACGCGAACGACCGCAGCTTCTTTCCGCTGGTCGAGTTCCGCGACGCTGCCAAATGGTTTGCCAAGCGCGGCAATCTCGTGGTGGCGCCGGTCGGCAGCGGCTATGGCGCGGCCGCCATCGACATCCCCGAACGTGGCATCTATGGCCCGTTCTTCTCCAAGGTGGGCAAATGCACCAATCCCAACTTCCACGATGCCGGCCTCGCGATCGCCCAAGTGGATCTCTGGATCATCGACTATCTGGCCGCCGAGAAGCGCATCATTCCGAAGGACGTGATCGTGGTCGGCCAATCCGCCGGCGGCTGGGCGTCCATTGCGCTGTCGAGCGTGAACCCGCCGCAAGTGAAGGCCATCATCACCTTCGCCGCCGGCCGCGGCGGCCGCGTCGGCGGCAAGCCCAACAGCAATTGCGCGCCTGATAGGCTGGTCCAGGCGACTGCGGATTTCGGCCGTACCTCGCGGGTGCCGATGCTGTGGATCTACATCGAGAACGACACGTTCTTCGGTCCCGATTTGTCGAAGCGCATGCATGCGGCCTTCACGGCCGCGGGCGGCAAGGCCGAGTACCATTTGATGCCGCCGTTCGGCGGCGAGGGCCACTTCTTCATCGGCTCCCCGGACGCGATCCCGATCTGGTCGCCGCTCGTGGGAAAATTTCTCGATGCGCAAAAATAGAGCCCGGCTCCGGAGACGCGACCATGCCCAGCGTCCGCGACTATCTCGCAGCCCTCACCGTCGCCGCCATCGCCGCGACCGCGCCATTGCCTGGTCTCGCCGCGCAATCCGATAGGCCGGCCGAAGTCGCGACACGTGGCCAGCGTGAGACCAAGGACATCACCTATGGCGACTGGCAAAAGCTCTGCTTTAAGGCGGGTGGCGCGCCGATGCTGTGCCGGACCTCGATCACGGGAAAATTTCCGACAGGTCAGATGGCTGTGCGCGTGGACCTGATCGAGCGCGAAGGCGCTCCGACGGCGCGGCTGCAGCTTTTCGTGCCGGTCGGCATGTATCTGCAACAGCCGACCAAACTGACCGTCGACCAGGGCAGCCCCGTCCGCGTCCCCTATAGCTGGTGCCTGACCAATGCCTGCATCGCCGCCGATGCCGCACCGGCGGCGATCGTCAAGCAGATGGAGTCAGGAAAGACGCTGACACTCGAGACCGTCGACTCCAACCTGCTCGCGCTGACGACATCGATACCGCTGGCCCAGTTTGCGTCGGCTCACAAAGGCGCGCCAGCCAAGACGCTGGAACAGTATGTCGATGAATGAGCCGCCCGTGGGTCCCTTGGCCAAGGCGCCATAGCGCGCGGCAGTTAAAGGTTGTTCGGATCGAGCATTCCAAGCCGTTCCGCGATCGAGACGAGCTCCGCGAGCGAATGAACCTGCATCTTCTCCATGACCTGGTGCCGATGCGCTTTTATGGTGCGCTCGGTCGTCCCGAGCTGATGGGCGATCTGCTTGTTGATCTTGCCGCGCACGATGAGATCGAACACCTGCCGTTCGCGCAGGGTCAGCGCTGCCAGGCAAGCGCGGAACGTATCGAGCCTGCCGCGCTGGCCGCGCGCGGCGTCCTGCCGCGCCACCGCGCGCGCAATCGCATCGAGCAGCAGCTCCGAAGCGACCGGCTTGGTCAGGAAATCCTCCGCTCCTGCCTTGATGGCCTGCACCGTGGTCGGCGTGTCGGCGTGGCCGGTCAGGAATATGATCGGCAGCGTGGAGCCGGACGCGATCAGATGACTTTGCAACTCCGGACCGCTCAGCCCCGGCATCTGAACGTCAAGCAGGATGCATCCCGGTTGCGCGCTGTCCGGCGCCGCATCCAGCAGGTCCTGCGACGAAGCGTAGGTCGCCACCTCGTAGCCAGCGAGCTTCAGCCGGCGTTCGATCGCGGTACGAAACGAAGCGTCGTCGTCGACCACATGGACAAGGCCAAGCATTTTCCACCTTTCGCCAAGTGGGACGAATATCAACGCTCTCAAAGCGAGGCAGCGCCACTGTCCAATCATTCGACAAGCAAATGATGTGCATCGCAACGGGAAGCATGTCCCGCTCGGATCGAGCGCTTCTCAATTCGTGCAGCAAACCCATGCTCTGTCCCTTGGTACAATGAACCTTGGGACAATGGATTGAAAGACGACCTTGGTTCTAAATCAACCTCAGCGGGAGCGGGACAGCGCGGCGCTTTCCCCGCCATGAGTCGTCTGACAGACCAATTCGGCGATGAGCTGAGGAGTTGGCCATGTTCGTTCGCATCACGACAGATTCCGCACTACGCCCCAATTCCCTCCGTGATCTCGGCATGACCAGCGATTCAAATCCGCTCGTCAATTTAAGCGAATTTTCCTACAAGAAAGGCAGCGAAATCTACGGCGAGAAAGAGCCCGCCGAATATGTCTATCAGGTCAAGTCTGGTGCAGTGCGAAGCTACAAGCTGCTGTCGGACGGCCGCAGGCAGATCGGTGCGTTTCATCTGACCGGCGACATCTTCGGGCTCGAGAACGGTGGCGAGCACCGCTTCACCGCGGAGGCAATCGTCGATACCTATGTGCGCCTCGTCAAGCGGCAAAGCCTCGAGATCGTGGCCGAGAGCGATGCAATGGTCGCCAAGAACCTGCTCAGCATGACCACGAACAATCTCCAGCATGCGGAAGACCACATGCTGCTGCTCGGCCGCAAGACCTCGCTGGAACGGGTCGCGGCCTTCCTGCTCGAGATGGACAAGAGGTTGACGGCGGCCGGCGTAATCGCGCTGCCGATGTCCCGGCGCGATATCGCCGATTATCTGGGACTGACGCTGGAGACCGTCTCCCGCGCCCTGTCGCGGCTGCATGAGCTCGGCATTCTCGGCTTCATCGGCAATACCCAGCGCCAGATCGTACTCCTGGATCGGCACCAGCTCGCGAGCCTCGACCTGACGTCTTGAGCCGGCCGGCCATCGTCGGCGTGGCACAAATTGCACATCACATCGGCCCGATCCGGTGTTACCGTCAACTCATGTCGAACGAGGTTGCATTCAAGGTCGCGGTCATTGCGTTCGGGGCGCTGCCGGTGGCGCTCACGGCCATGATCCTGTTCCTGGGCTAAACCAGTCTCCGTCGAACGTCTGTCCGCTCAGGATCATTGGACGCCTCGGTCATTCCGAGGTGATCGAGTGTCTTGCGCAGGACCTCAAACAGGATCGCGGCCGACCAGCCGAACAACAGGACGCCGTTCATCGCAGTCAGCGGGCCGATGAGCCGCCATTCCCGCACCGGCGTGATATCGCCGTAGCCGAGCGTGGTGTAATTGACGAAGGCGAAATAGAGCAGACCGCTGTCGGAGGCTGCGGCCTGAACAACGCCATACGCCCCTGCCCACACCAGGACCTCGAGCGTATGCGCGATCTGCAGCACCGCAGCCGTCGCGATCATCACGCCCATCAGGTGCAGCCGCGGCCGCCCGGTTGGCCGCAGACCAGCCGTGCGAGCAATCGAGACAGCGACGATGGTCACCAGCGCGTGGATGCCGATGGTGATCGCGCTGACCAGTGTGCCAACGAGAAACTGCAGCAGCATGAGACTCGACCAGCTTTCTTTCCTATGTCGGGCGGCTGCCTCGCGCATCCTGGTCGACACGGATCCAGGCGGCCGCCAATTCCCAGGCGACCGATAGAATGATCGGCCCGATGAAGAGGCCGATGATCCCATGTGCGAGCGTGCCGCCGATCACCCCGATCAGGATCACGAGCGTCGGCGTGGTCAGGCCACGTCCCATCACCAGAGGTTTCAGGATGTTGTCGAGAACACCGACGACGCCGAGGAAGATCGTCAGAACCAGCGCCGTGAGCACGTCCTTGTCCATCCAGATCCAGATGAGCACGGGAATGAAGACGATGGCCGCGCCGATCTGCACGATCGACAGCAACAGGACGATGATGGCAAGCAAGCCTGCGCTCGGAATGCCGGCGAGCTTCAGCCCGATGCCGGCCAACAGCGCCTGGATGATCGCGACGCCGATCACGCCCTGCGATACCGCCCGAATGGTCGCACCCGCCAGTCCGACAAAATGCTCGCTCTGCTCCGGCACGATGCGAAACAGGAAGCCACGAACCGCAGCAACGAGTTGCGGCCCGTACAGAAACAGGAATCCGGCGACGACGACCGACAGCAGGAACTGGAGGGTGCCGACGCCGGCGCTGCCGGCAAAGGACAGCATCACGCCAGCAAACGGCTTCAGATACGGCGCCACCTCGCGCAGCAGGGCGCGAATATTGGTGTAGGCCAGATTCCAGAGATCGTAGAGCTGAGGACCGATCAGCGGCCAGCTCTTGATCTGCTCGGGCGCGGCCTGGAGCGCGAGATCACCGCTGCCGATCTGGCTCGCGAGGTCCCTGATGCCTTCCACTGCGCTCAATCCGAGCCATGTCGCCGGACCGATGACAATGCCGAGCGTGATCAGGGTGAGAATGGCCGCGGCGGCCCGCGGGCGCCCTCCGAGACGCTTGGCGAGCCAACTGAAGGCCGGATAGAACGCCACCGCAAGCACCGCGCTCCAGGTCAGGATCGGCACGAAGGGCCGGATGATCAGGAAGGCCCACACGATCAACAGCCCGAGCAATCCGAGCCGTATCAGGAGCTGGACCACCTCTTCGGCGGAGAGAAGCTGGCGAAGGGTCTTCAAGGTCTCGCCTTTGTCTGCATGAACGATGCCCTCTCGAAGAGAGGCCGGCGTCACGCAGCAGACTTGACCCAGATCAAGCGGGACGCCGGGGAATTCCGCGCCCGACGAACCGGCGCGGCGGAAAACCAGGCCTGACCGCCCGGCACGGCTGGAGCCGATCCAGCTGTATGATATTGTATTTATTGAAGCATTTGGCGGAAGGGGTGGGATTCGAACCCACGGTACCCTTGCGGGCACGCCGGTTTTCAAGACCGGTGCCTTAAACCACTCGGCCACCCTTCCAAGCCCGGAATGCAAGTCCGGAATGGCTGTCGCTTAACGTAGTCGGCCGCGCAAGGCAACGCGAAGTTGGCCGGCTGTCGGCGTCTGGCCGCTTCGTCGGGGCATGGGACCTGTCAGACGGGCGTCAGTTTGGTCCTCTAGCTTCGGTCGGGACTGGCGATGCCACCCAGGGTGTCGCCGGTCGCGAGGCCCGGTTGGAGTAGCCTCCATGTCCGGGCCTCGTTTGGCTTCGCCCGCAAATGAAAACGCGGCGCCCTTTTGGGGGGCACCGCGCGAAGTCTGTGTGTTGCGATGGTTGTTGTTGCGTTGGCTCAGTAGCCGCAATTCCCGCAGCTCGGCGCCACCGGCGCGTAATAGGAATAGCCCGGCGAGACCATCTCGGTGCGCTGGCGGGTGGCGTATTGCGGCGGGATGCGCTCGTACTGGACGCTCGGCGGCGCCACCATCACGGTCTGCGGAACCATCACGGTGCGGTACTGCGCCGGCGTGCGATGCGCGACGGTCGCACCGGGCGACACCATCACGGTCTCGTCGACGGTGCGATACTGCGGCGCGACGTATTGCTGCTGATAGCAGGTCTGGCACGGCTGCGGCGGTGCGTAGCAATTGTAGCAGCCGGCGGAGGCCGCGGTCGTCATGGCGATAGCAGCGACGGCCGCGGAGAAAACGACAGCGAGAGTACGAGACATTATGGTGGTGCCCCAGTTGCCCAAAATGGATTTGCGAAGGTCGATGGCAGTATACGCCGCAAAACCTTGCCGTGCCGAAGTTCGTCGGGGCATCCTTAATGCGAACGGCCGGTTTTCACCGGCCGTTCAGAACTTGTTGACCATGCGCGACCGCCACGTTTGCGATCGCATCTCAGCTGGACGCGCTTACTTCGTGCGCCGCTTCACTTCACGCACGGCGCCGCGCGCGGCGCTGGTGGTGAGCGCTGCGTAAGCCTGCAGCGCGGTCGAGACGTTGCGCTTGCGTGCGGCGGGCTGCCAGGCGGCATCGCCCTTCGCCTCTTCCGCGGCACGGCGGCTGGCGAGTTCCTCATCGGAGATTTCGAGGTTGATGCTGCGGTTCGGAATGTCGATGGCGATACGATCGCCGGTGCGCACCAGACCGATGTTGCCGCCCTCGGCGGCTTCCGGCGAGAGATGGCCGATCGACAGACCCGACGAGCCGCCGGAGAAGCGTCCATCGGTGACGAGCGCGCAGGCCTTTCCAAGACCCATCGATTTCAGATAGCTCGTCGGATACAGCATCTCCTGCATGCCGGGGCCGCCGCGCGGGCCTTCGTAGATGATGACCACGATCTCGCCGGCCGTGACCTTGCCGCCCAGAATGCCTTCGACGGCCGCGTCCTGGCTCTCGAACACGCGCGCGGGGCCTTCGAATTTCAGGATCGAGGCATCGACGCCGGCGGTCTTCACGATGCACCCGTCCTGCGCGAGGTTGCCGTAGAGCACGGCGAGACCGCCGTCCTTGCTGAAGGCGTGCTCGAGGTTACGCACGACGCCCTTCTCGCGGTCGGCATCGAGCTCGTCGTAGCGGCGCTCCTGGCTGAAGGCGACTTGTGTGGGGATGCCGCCGGGCGAGGCGCGGAAGAATGTCCGGACCGCTTCGCTCTTGGAGCGCTTGATGTCCCAGCGCTCCAGCGCGTCGTTCATAGTCGGCGCATGCACGGTCGAGACCGAGGTGTCGATCAGGCCGGCGCGGTCGAGCTCGCCCAGAATGCCCATGATGCCGCCGGCACGGTGCACGTCCTCGACATGCACGTCGGCGACCGATGGTGCGACCTTGCAGAGCACGGGCACGCGGCGCGAGAGGCGGTCGATGTCCTGCATGGTGAATTCGACCTGCCCTTCATGGGCGGCGGCCAACAGATGCAGCACGGTGTTGGTCGAGCCGCCCATCGCGATATCGAGCGTCATCGCGTTCTCGAACGCCTTGAAGTTGGCGACGTTGCGCGGCAACACGGAGGCGTCGTCCTGCTCGTAATAGCGACGCACGAGATCGACGATGGTGTGGCCGGCCTCGACGAACAGCCGCTTGCGGTCGGCATGGGTGGCAACCACGGTGCCGTTGCCGGGCAGCGCGAGGCCAAGCGCCTCGGTCAGGCAGTTCATCGAATTGGCCGTGAACATGCCCGAGCACGAGCCGCAGGTCGGGCACGCCGAGCGCTCGATCACCTTGACGTCCTCGTCGCTGACCTTGGAGTCGGCGGCTGCGACCATGGCGTCGATGAGATCGACGGCCTTGGTCTTGCCCTGCAGCTTGACCTTGCCGGCCTCCATCGGGCCGCCCGAGACGAACACGGCGGGAATGTTGAGCCGAAGTGCTGCCATCAGCATGCCGGGCGTGATCTTGTCGCAATTGGAGATGCAGACCATGCCATCTGCGCAATGCGCGTTGACCATGTATTCGACGCTGTCGGCGATCAGCTCGCGCGACGGCAGGCTGTAGAGCATGCCGTCATGGCCCATGGCGATGCCGTCGTCGACCGCGATGGTGTTGAACTCTTTTGCCACGCCGCCGGCCTGCTCGATCTCGCGGGCGACGAGCTGGCCGAGGTCCTTGAGGTGGACGTGGCCGGGCACGAACTGGGTGAAGGAATTGACGACCGCGATGATCGGCTTGCCGAAATCCGCATCCTTCATGCCCGTCGCGCGCCAGAGGCCGCGGGCGCCCGCCATGTTACGGCCGTGGGTGGTGGTGCGGGAGCGATAGGCTGGCATGGCGGTTTCCGTCCTCGGGTTTGACCGGCCGGGCGGGAAAAATATGGAGCCGCCTCAGGCCTTTGTGGCCGGATAGCGCACGGGGTGGGTTGGCGCAACGGGAACTTGGGCCGAACGGGGCCGGATCGGCCAATCGCAGGCCTCCCCTGCTCCCTGCGCGGGCTCTCGCGGCTTTCCCCGGGCGCAGCGCAGCGTGAAACGGTGCGCTGCAGAACCGGGGCCCAGAACTCACGGCGGCTGATGGTGTGGACGGCCCCCTACGGCATCAGTGTGCCAGAATGAGGTTGTCAGAAACTCATTCACAGGAGCCGTCCGTGAACCAGATTATCCGCATTGGGATGGATACGTCGAAGTATATTTTTCAGCTGCATGGCGTTGATGCGTCTGAGCAGGTCGTGTTGCGCAAGCGGCTTAGCCGCAAGGCGATGCTGGATTTCTTTGCCAAGCTGCCGCCGACGGTGGTGGTGATCGAGGCCTGCGGGGCGGCTCATCACCTGGCGCGAGAGCTTGGCAAGCTGGGACACACGGTCAAGCTGATCGCACCGCAGCTGGTGAAGCCCTATATACCGCGCAACAAGAACGACGGGCGCGATGCGGACGGGCTGTGCGAGGCCGCAAGCCGGCCGCGGATGCGGTATGTGCCGGTGAAGACGGCCGAGCAGCAGGCCGCGCTGATGCTGCTGGGCGTCCGAGAGCAATTGGTCGCACGTCGCACGCAACTCTCCAACATGATCCGCGGGCATGCGGCGGAGTTCGGTCTGATCGCGGCCAAGGGGCTGGACAAGCTCGCCGCGTTCCTGACAGCGATCGGGCAGGACAAAGGCGTGCCGGCGCTGGCCCGGGAGCTGTTTGCAATGCTTGCCCGCCAATATGAGCAGGTGCAGGGCGAGCTGAAGGCCATCGAGGCTAAGCTTCTCTCCTGGCACCGTGCCGATGCCATGAGCCGGCGCCTGGCGCAGATCCCGGGGATTGGTCCGGTCACCGCCGCAGCGCTGGTGATGAAGGCGCCCGATCCACATGCCTTCCGCTCGGGGCGGCTGTTTGCCGCCTGGCTCGGCCTGACCCCAAAGGACCATTCCACCGCGGGAAAGACCAGGCTCGGCAAGATAACCCGTGCAGGCGATGAGACCTTGCGTCAGCTGCTGGTGGTTGGAGCAACCTCGGTGGTCAAGATAGCCAAATCGAAAGCTCGTGGGCCGAGCTGGCTGATCGAGCTTTTGAAGCGCAAGACACCGAAGCTGGCGGCGGTGGCGCTAGCCAACAAGATGGCCCGCATCGCCTGGAAGCTGATGACGACGGGAGAACACTACGACAGCGCGCGGCGTGAGGCGCGAACCGAGGCCCAAACGGCCGCCGCCGTGTGATCGAGAGATTCGGCCGGCCGGCGGGTTAGCCCACCGGCCGAACCGGAGCTGCAAGAGCAGAGGAGATGGTGCGATCGATCGTTCGAGATGCGAGTAAATCCGTGGGACCCATTGGCCGAACAAGGTCGCGTGGTTGATTGGAACTCGTGTCGCGAAAACCATCTTGGCCAGCGGTCCTCCGACAAGCCGCATCAATAGGCCGGACATATGGATGCAAGCGATCCGATCAAACATCACAAAGCTCTTGTGCCACGGGGGCCGTCCACATATGGGTCCCGGCTCTGCGCAGCAGCGCGAGAGCGCTGCAGCGCGTCCGGGACACGAGACCTGATGTCCCTACTACTGCAGGGTCGGATCGAGCCGGTCGCGCAGCCAGTCGCCGATCACGGAGACCGCCAGCGTGGTCACCACGATCGTTGTGGCCGGTGCCAGCATGATCCAGGGCGCCCGGGTCAGGTACTCGCGGCCATAGCCGACCATGTTGCCGAGGCTGGTCATCGGCGGCTGCACGCCGAGGCCGAGGAAGGACAGGCCTGACTCCATCAGGATCACCTCGGGAAACACCAGCGTGGTCGAGACGATCAGGGTTGAGGCGATGTTGGGCAGGATGTGCTGCAGGTAGATCCGCGCCGGCGTGGCGCCGAGTTGGCGGACGGCGGCGGCGTAGCCCTGCGCATTGGCGGAGATGGCAAGGCCGCGGGCGATGCGGGCATAGCGCTCCCAGCCGAACAGGCCCATCAGGCCGATCAGCAGCGGCAGCGAATTGCCGAAGAAGGCGAGTACCGCGAGCGCCATGATCAGGAACGGCATGCTGGCCTGGAAATCGGTCAGCATCAGCACGAACTGCTCGACGGCCCCGCGGAAATGCGCGGCGAGGAAGCCGAGCGTGGTGCCGACGACCGCCGAGATCGCGGTCGCGCCGAAGGCAATCAGGAGCGAGATGCGGATGGACACGAGCAGCCGCGACAGCACGTCGCGGCCAAGCTCGTCGGTGCCGAGCCAGTGCGCGACATTGCCGGGCGCAGCCAGGCGATTGCGCAGATCGAATTGGGTGTAGCCATAGGGCGCGATCTTCTCGGCGAGCGCGGCGATCACCAGCATGGCGATGATCCAGCTGACCGCAAGTGCGACGGAGACCGGGATCGCCGGCAGGCTGATGCGGCGGCGCGTAGCCGTATCCTTCAGCGTCGCATCGGTCATGCATGAGCCCCTTTCGCGCGCAAGCGCGGGTCGAGGAAGCCATAGAGGAAGTCGACGATCAGGTTTGACGTGACCATGGTCAGCGCGACCAGCAGCAGGATGCACTGCACGACGGCGAGATCTCGGTTGGCGACCGCAACGACGAGCAGGCGCCCTACCCCTGGCCACGAGAACACGCTTTCGACCACGACCGCGCCCGCAATCAATGAGCCCACCATGAAGCCCAGGATCGTCACCGTCGGGATCGCCGCGTTCGGCAGCGCGTGCGAGATCACAACGCGATGCCAGGGCACGCCTTTCGCCGACGCCGTGCGGATATAGGGCTGGCCGAGCACCTCGAGCATCGCGCTACGGGTGAAGCGCGCCAGCACCGCCGCGCCGCCGAGGCTGAGCGTCACGATCGGCAGGATGGCGTGGCGCCAGCTGTCCTGCCCGCCCGACGGCAGCCAGCCAAGCTGGACGGCAAAGACCAGCACCAGCAGCAGCGCGAGCACAAAACTCGGCACGGTGAATCCCGCGACCGCCGTCATCATCACGGCGCGGTCGATTGCTGAGCCGCGATGCAGCGCAGCGTAGATGCCGGCGGGGATCCCGAGTGCGACCTTGAAGAAGAAGGCCGGCAGCGTCAGCGCCAGCGTCGCCGGGATCCGCTCCAGCACGAGCTGGATCGCCGGTCGTCCGTCACGCATGGAGCGGCCGAGCTCGCCTTTGGCAATAGCACCGAAGTAATCGAGATATTGAAACAAGATGGGGTCATCGAGGCCCCACGCCTTGCGGAAGGCGGCGAGCACTTCCGGCGGCGCTTCCGGTCCCAAAATCATCAGCGCGGGATCGCCTGATAGCCGCAGCACCACGAAGGCGAAGGTGACGACGAGCACGATCGTGAGCGCCGCGCGTCCGATCCGAATGGCGAAATAGCGCCCCATCACGCCGCGTCCCGCGTTTGGACTTGCGGCCCCGTCACGAGATGGCAGGCCACCTGACGGTCGCCGCCGACAGCGGAGAGCGTCGGCACCTCGCTCACACAGCGCGCAATGGCGCGCGGGCAGCGCGGATGGAACGCGCAGCCTTTGGGGCGAGCCGCCGGGTTCGGCGGATCGCCCGCCAGCACGATGCGGCCGGCGCTGCGGCGGCCGGGTGCGGGCGAAGCCGAGACCAGCGCCTGCGTGTAGGGATGCTCGGGGCGCGCAAAGAGATCGTCGGCGCTGCCGATCTCGACGATGCGACCGAGATACATCACCGCGACGACATTGCTGATCTGCCTGACGACCCGCAGATCGTGGCTGATGAACAGCAGCGTCAGCCCAAGCTGCGCCTGGAGATCGGCGAGCAAATTCACCACCTGGGCCTGGATCGAGACGTCGAGCGCGCTGACAGGCTCGTCGCAGACGAGGAAATCGGGCTTTGTCGCCAGCGCCCGTGCCAGCACGATGCGCTGGCGCTGACCGCCGGACAGCGCGCCCGGATAGCACGCGCCATGCGCGGGCGTGAGCTCGACGGCGCGCAGCAACTCGCGGACGCGATCCTCGCGCTCGGCCGGTGTGCCGAGACCGTGAATGTCGAGGGGCTCGCGGATCTGCGTCGCCACCGGCAAACGCCGGTCCAGCGCGCCCAGCGGGTCCTGAAAGATCATCTGCATCCGGGCGCGCTGTGCACGCCACGCCTTTGTCCCGGGCGCGGCCATCGGCTTGCCGCCGAAGCAGACCTCGCCACGATCCGGCGGCTCGAGGCCGAGCACGACGCGCCCCGTCGTGGACTTGCCCGAGCCGGACTCGCCGACAAGGCCGAGCGTTTCGCCCTTGGGAATGCTCAGCGACACGCCGTCGACGGCGTGCACGGCCGTGCTGCGGCCGAACATTCCGGACCGCATCGAATAACTGCGCGAGACCGAGGACACCTCGACGAGCGGCGCGCTCATTCGGCCGCGATCCCGAGCAGCGCGCGGCGCGAAGCCTCGGCGCGGAAGCAGGCCACAGTGCGATCGATTGCGATCGGCGCGAGGGTCGGCACGGCGAGGCGGCAGGGCTCGGCCGCCAGCGCACAGCGTGGCGCGAACGCGCATCCATCAGGCATGTGCGCGGGATCGGGCACCGTGCCGGGAATGGCGGAGAGACGGCGGCGCGGCCCATCAAGCGGCGGCAGCGCGCCGATCAGTCCTTGCGCATAGGGGTGCACGGGATCGGCGAAGATCTGATTGGCGGGCGCCTGCTCGACGATGCGGCCGGCATACATCACCGCGACGCGGTCGCAGTTCTCCGCGACGACGCCGAGATCGTGGCTGATCAGAACCATCGCCATGCCCATCTCGCGGCGGACGGTGGAGAGCAGCTCCAGAATCTGCGCCTGGATGGTGGCATCGAGCGCGGTGGTCGGCTCGTCTGCGATCAGCAGATCGGGATTTCCGGCGAGCGCCATCGCGATCATGATGCGCTGGACCTGGCCGCCGGAGAATTCATGCGGATAGGCGGCGAGCCGCCGCGCCGCGTCGGGAATGCCGACGAGGTTGAGCAGCCGCAGTGCTTCGGCCTTCACGGCCTCGCCCGAGAGATCGCGATGCAGGGCCAGCGCCTCGCAGAGCTGCTTGCGGATGGTCAGCACCGGATTGAGCGCGCTTGCCGGATCCTGGAAGATCATGGCAACCCGCCCGCCCCGCACCTGGTCGAGCTCGGAGGCCCGCGCGCCAAGGATCTCGCGCCCGTCGAGACGGACAGAGCCCGAGATGTTCGCATGCCGGGGCAGCAAGCCCAGCGCGGCAAGCCAGGTCACCGACTTGCCGGACCCGGACTCGCCGACGAGGCCCAGGGCCTCGCCCTTGCTCAGTGCGAGATCGACGCCGCGCAGCACCGGCACGCCGTTGAAGGCGACGCTGAGGCCTTCAATGCTGACCAGCGGCGTCATGGATTAAGCCTCGAAATTGCCGGCGCGGAAATCCATCGCGAAAGCGGGCGAGGCCTTCCATTTGATCGACTTCGGCTTGGCCGTGAAGGTCGCGTTCTGGTGCAGCACTGTATAGGCGGGGTCCTCGCGCTCGGCGATCTCCAGCATGCGGTGGAACGCGTTCTTGCGCGCGGCGCGGTCGGTCGAGGTCTCCAGGAACTCCGAGAGCTTGTTCAGCTCGAGGTTGGTCCATTCGCCGATCTGCTGCTGTTGGCCGTTCGGACCGTGCTGGGCAACGATCGACGACACCGGATCGTTGAAGGCCGCGGAGTTCGACCAGTCGCGCACGGCGCGGGTCGGCGCACGTTCCATGATCTGCGACCAGTTTTCCTTGGTCTCGATCTCGACGTTGAGGCCGACCGATTTCCACATCTCGACCAGCACCTGCGCGGTCGCGACCTGGTTGGTGTAGTAGTTGTTGAGCAGGCGATAGGGGATCGGATCGCCCTTGTAGTTGGCCTGCTTCAAAAGATCCTGCGCGAGCTTGGGATCGTAAGCCGGCACGTTCCAGTCGGCGTTGAACATGTCGCCGTAAAATTCCCACTGCAGGCCCTTCGGCACGCGGGTACGGCCGGCCCACAGGCTGTCGACGATGGCCTGGCGGTCGATCGCGTGGGTGAAGGCACGCCGCACCAGCGGATTGGCGAGCTGGGCGTGGTTCTTGTCGAACACGGTCAGGCGGTGATTGAGAATGGTGCCGCCCTGCACTTCGAACGCCGCATTCTTCTCGATCCCGGCGATCTGGTCCGGCGGGATGTCGCAGGCAAACTGGTATTCGCCGGACAAGAGCCCGTTGATGCGGCTCGCGACCTCCGGCACTTCCAGGAAGCGGATCCGCTTGAGCGGCGGCCGGCCGCCCCAATATTCGTCGTGCGCTTCCAGCGTCAGCGAGATGTCGGGCTTGAGCTCGACGACCTTGTAGGGACCGGTGGTGACCGGCTTGCGCGCCCAGTCGAGATAGCTTGCGGATTCATCCCAGGCGCGGCGATTGGCGATATCCGAGCCATAGCGCGACAGCCGGCCCTCGATGGTGACGTCCGGCGTCGCGTTGTAGAAGCGCACCGTGTACTTGTCGACGGCGTCGACGCGGACGAGATCGGGCCAGATGCGGCGCGCGACCGCGGGCACGTCCGGCGGCAATTCCTTGCCGGGCTTCGGCATCGGGATCTTTTCGAAAGCCTGGATGGTGGAGCGGCTCTTGGCTTCGGTCTCGCCGAACATGCGCTCGCGGCTGAAGGTGAAGACGACGTCTTCGGCGGTCAGTTCGTCGCCATTGTGGAATTTCACGCCCTGGCGCAGCTTCACCTCGACGGTCTGGTCGTCGATGCGGCGCCATTCGGTGGCAAGGCCTGGCACCGCCTCGAGATTGCCGCGGAAATTCTTCGAGATCAGCCCTTCCCAGATCGAGGAGAAGAACACCCGCTCGCCGACATTGGACTGCTCGCGCAGCACGTCGAGCACGTTGGCGTTCGTCACCTTCTGCACGGCGATCGTCACCGACGGACGGTTGTCGGCCTGCGCAATCGCAAAGCGCGGCAGCAACAGCGTGCCGGCGGCAACGCCGCCGGATTTCAGGATGGTGCGACGGGTGAGCTTGCGCATGACGATGACCCCTGCCCTCTGTGATCTGGTTATTCGGCGAGACCGAGCGCGGCGAGATGCGCGGCGCCCTTGCGGACGTCGTCGTGGTTGCGGAGCTCGAGGATCAGCCGCGGTTTCGAGGTCAGCCGGCCCAGCGCGCGGAACACGGCGACCCAGGGAATGTTGCCTTCGCCCGGCGCCCAATGGCGATCAGCAAAGCCGTCGGTGTCCTGGAGGTGCACATGCGTCAACATGTCACCGGCGATTTCGACGTAATAGTCGACCGGCGGCGCGCCGGTGGAGACGTGGGCGTAGTTGGCGTGGCCGGTGTCGAGGGAGACGCGGATCTTGCTGCTTTCGAGCGCCTTGGCGAGGCGCACGCGGTCGCGCGGGTCCTTGTCCTCGATGTTCTCGATGACGATCTCGCAGCCGATGGTCTCGGCGCGCGCGATCACCTCGGCCAGCGTCGCCTTGACACGCTCGACGATGTTGGCGCGGCTGTCCGGATAGAGATCGAGATTGTTGTGGTCCCAGGTCGTGAACGGCGAATGCATCACCATCTGGGTCGCGCCGAGGAATTCAGCGGCATCAAGGCCCTGCAGCAGGCGTTTGGTCACGGCCTGGCGGATCATCGGATCATGGCTGTCGATCTTGAAGCCCCAGAACGGGCCGTGGATGCCGAGGCGACCGGTATGGCCTGAGAGCATCTGCTTGATGTCGGTGGCAGCGCTGCGCCAGTCGCCGTCGAGCAGATCGGCGCGGAAGAAGTCCTGGACTTCGAGATCGCGTTGTCGTTCCAGAAGCCAGTCACGGTGGGCGGGGATCGATTTGATGGACAGTGCGGCGCCCAACACCGGCTTCGACATAACTTTCTCCCTTGGCCGTCAACGATGACCAAGGCAGCGCTAGACCAGTTCAATGACACGCCGGTGAAATGCGGATTCGGCAGATGTGGACATCCTGCCGCTCGACTGCATCGAATTCGGGCAACGGCGAGCGCACCGCGCGCAGACGCATGCATGCGTGCGCGAAATCAAGCACGATTAAGTCCGTAGTGATCCGGAATGGAGTCCTAATCCGATCTCGCGTACATCGCGGGACATCGATCGGCGGCCTTCCAAGGGCATCACCCTCTGATCGCGCACCACGGGGTTGGGGGACCATCTGGGGCGGGGGGATCAAAGGCTGGGGCAAGGTTACGAGGTCCGGACTCCTAGGCACTCCGGACCTCGTGCTTTCTAAATCGAATGCAACTTCGCGCCGCCGGCTACATGAGCCGCGCGGCGCGAAGTCATTTTGGGCTGCCCTCTTCGCTTATTTCGGCACGTTCCGCTCGAGATCCTCAAGCCAGGCCGCAGCACTCGAATCCGACGGCGCACGCCAGTCGCCGCGCGGCGACAGCGAGCCGCCGGCCGAGACCTTCGGTCCGTTCGGCATCGCAGAGCGCTTGAACTGGCTGAACGCGAAGAAGCGGCGCAGGAACACCTCAAGCCAGCGCCGAATTTCCGGAAGATCATAGGCGCGGCGCTTGTCAGCCGGGAATGCGGGCGGCCATTCGCCCTCGGCGACGTCCTTCCAGGCCTGGAACGCCATGAAGGCGATCTTGGACGGCCGCAGGCCGAAGCGCAGCGTGTAGAACAGGTTGAAATCCTGCAGCTCGTAGGGCCCGACGGAGGCCTCCGTGCTCTGCGGCTTCTCGCCCGGCTTGACCGGAACCAGTTCCGGCGAGATTTCGGCCGACAGGATCGAGGTGAGAGTCCCGTTCACGTCGCCGCTGAATTGTTTCGAGGCGATCACCCAGCGGATCAGATGCTGGATCAACGTCTTCGGCACGCCGGCGTTGACATTATAATGCGCCATCTGGTCGCCGACGCCGTAGGTGCACCAGCCGAGCGCGAGCTCCGAGAGATCGCCGGTGCCGATGACGATGCCGCCGTGGTGGTTGGCGAGCCGGAACAGATAGTCGGTGCGCAGGCCCGCCTGCACGTTCTCGAAGGTGACATCGTAGACCTTCTCGCCCTTGCCGAAGGGATGGCCGATGTCTTTCAGCATCTGCGTGGCCGTGGTGCGGATGTCGAGTTCCTGCCAATTGGTCTGCAACGCCTTCATCAGCGCCAGCGCATTGGTCTTGCTCTCGCTGCCTGTGGCAAAGCCCGGCATCGTGTAGGCCAAAATATTCTCGCGCGGCAGACCCAGGAGATCGACCGCCTTGGCGGCAACGATCAGCGCATGGGTGGAATCGAGACCGCCTGATACACCGATCACGACGCGCTTGGTGCCGGTCGCGCGCATGCGCTGCACCAGGCCTGCGACCTGGATGTTGTAGGCCTCGTAGCAATCCTGCTCGAGCAGGCTTTCGTCGCTCGGCACGAACGGGAAGCGCTCGATCTTGCGCAGGAAGCCGATGTCGGTGGCCGGCGGGGTCACGGCGAATGTCACCTTGCGGAAGCTGCCCTCGCGCTGCCGGCGATTGTCGTCGAACGTGCCCATCAGGGCGCGCTCCTGCCTGAGCAGGTCGAGATCGACGTCGGCGAGCGTAATCTGGCCGTCCTGCCGGAACCGCTCGCCCTCGGCCAGCAGCACGCCGTTCTCGTAGATCGAGGTCTGGCCGTCCCAGGCGAGATCAGTGGTGGATTCGCCTGCCCCCGCGGCGGAATAGACATAGGCCGCCAGGCAGCGGGCGGAGGTCGACTGGCACAACAGCGCGCGCGAGCGCGCCCGGCCGATCGTGATCGGGCTCCCCGACAGATTGATCAGCACGCTCGCTCCGGCCAGCGCGAGTTCGGACGCCGGCGTCACCGGGATCCACATGTCCTCGCAGATCTCGACGCCGATGGTGAGGCCAAGCACGTCCTCGGCGGCAAACAGCAGGTCGGTCCCGAATGGCGCGCGGAGCTTGCCGATCGCGATCGCCTCGCCGGCGATGCCGGCGCCGGAGGCGAAATGGCGGCCCTCGTAGAATTCGCGATAGGTCGGCAGATAGCTCTTGGGCACGACGCCCAGAACATTCCCGCGGTGAATAACGACGGCGCAATTGTAGATGCGATTGCCGAATCGCAGCGGCGCGCCGACGATCAGCACGGTCATCAGTGCCGCGGAGGCCTCGACAACGGCGGCCAGCCCGCGCTCAACCGCGTCGAGCAGCGGATCCTGCTTGACGAGATCCTCGATCGCATAGCCGGACAGGCACAGCTCGGGAAACACGGCCACCGCGACCGATTGCGCGTCACAATTTTTCGCCGCCGCCATGACCGCCTTCGCATTGGCCGCGGGATCGGCCACATGGGAGGCGGTGACGCAGGCCGCAACGCGCGCAAACCCGTGGGCGTAGATCGAGTGGAAGCTCATCGAGCAAAGGACCCTTAAATCTTGTCGGACCGGCCGCAGCCAGCTCTCGCCTCTATTTAACCCATCGATAGGCCCCCGTGCAGGCCATCCGCCGTCATGCATAACGGATTTGCAGCTTCGCAGGCCTTGGCTTTAGGTGCCGTCAGGCGCTGCGTGCCAACACGCTGGAGAGGTCGCTGCGCAGCCATTCCGCGATCCGGGGCCAGACATGGGCATGTGTCCGCGCGCCCATGAACAGGCCGAGATGATTGCTGGGCTCGGAGCTTGCTGCAACGAAAGCCGGCGGCGTGCCGACAAGCCCGGCGGTCGCAAGCGCCTGTGTCGCCGGCACGACATCGTCGTCGAGCCCGGCCAGCAGGAAGATGGGCGACTTGACGTCCTTCAGGTTGATCGCGCGGCCGAGGGCCGTGAAATTGCCGTCGGCGATCCGGTTCTCTCGAAAGATCCAGTTGACGATCTGGAGATAGTAGGTGCCCGGCAGGTTCAGCGTCTCGGTGTTCCAGCGCTCGAAACGCGCGAGCAGGGCCGCGCCCTCCTCGTCCGAAAGGCCTTTCTGCAACGCGACCGCGATGTCGTCGCGGTCAGGCCGCTTCGACCAGACATGCAGCATCTCCTCGCCGCTGACATTGCCGCCGCCACGCGCGACGAGCTGGTCGTAGACGATCTCAGGCGCGTTGCGGGCGAGTTGCGACAGCCTGGACTCGACCGAGAGGTCGACCGGCGCACCTGCTAGCACCAGCCGCCGCACCTTGGCCGGAAACCGCGCCGCATAGAGCAGCGAGAGCCAGCCGCCCTGGCACAGCCCGACCAGGTCGACCGGTGCGCCGATCTCGTCGACGGCAACGTTGAGATCGCCGAGATAGCTGTCGATCGAGAGATAGCGCATGTCAGGCGTGGCCGAGCGCCAGTCGGTGAGATAGATCCGATCGATGCCGCCCTGTTGCAGCGACTGCACCACGCTATGGCCGGGTGCGAAATCCGCGATCAAGGCCCGGTGCAGCGCATAGGGCGCGCAGACCAGCGCCGGCTGACCGGATCGCGTCCGCGAACAATCGCGCAGCCGCATGGTGGCGAGCTCCACCGCGGTGCCGGGCGTGGTCCAGGGAAGGTCGCCCTCTCCCTGCTCCGCCGGGCCGCGCTCCAGCCACCAGAAGCAGGCGTCCATGGCGAGCCGGGCCGCCGCAAACGGCCACAGCATGGGGTCGTCGCGACCGCGGCCTGCTTCGCCGGGCTGTTGACCGCTCTTCCCAGCCACCATCACCGCATGATCCTCACAAAAACGCCTCCAGGCTGACGACGGAAATGCCGAGCTCCTCAAAACTTTGATGGGCCGCCGCGACCGAGCCGTCGAGGTCGATGCCGCGGCAGGCATCCTCGATCACGGCAATTTCGAACCCGGCCTTGCGCGCATCCTCCGCGGAAAAGCGGACGCAGAAATCGAGCGCCAGGCCGGCGACGAAAACCGTCTTCAGCTCGCGCTCGCGCAGATAGCCAAGCAAACCGGTCGGCGTCTTGTGGTCATTCTCGAACAACGCCGAATAGGAATCGATCCCGCGGCGGAAACCCTTGCGGACCACAAGGTTCGCGCGTGTGACCTCGAGCTCCCGATGGAATTCGGCGCCGGCCGTGCCCTGGACGCAATGCGTGGGCCAGAGCACCTGGGTGCCGTAGTCGAGCTGGATGGTCTGGAACGGCTGCTTGCCAGCATGGTTCGGCGCAAAGGAGACGTGGTCGCCCGGATGCCAGTCCTGCGTCAGCACCACATTGGCGAATTTTTGGGCGATCCGGTTGATGACGGGGACGACCTTCTCTCCGCCGGGAACGGCGAGCGCCCCGCCCGTGCAGAAGTCGTTCTGCACGTCGATCACCAGCAGCACGTCGCGGTCGGATATCTTCATCGCAGGCCCCATGTTGTCCATCCGGCGCAATCGGCGCCAGTGCTGTCGTCAATGTCGATCTTCCCGCGCTGCTTCGCAACCTCCGACACCCTGCAACGATGTCGCGCAAACGGCCGGCCGATCCCCACGCTGATCCCCACCTGGATGCAACGCTTTGGCCCCGTCCGTGTTGACTAGCTGTACCTGAGGGCGGAATCTCTGATATCCGCGGCATGCGGATCGCGGCGAAGGAGTGGAGGAAAAGGGTTCCCGAAGCCTGCAAGGCTACGGCAGCCAAATGGTCATGAGTATCGGCAAGACAGGCAACATTCTTCTCGCCGATATCGGCGGCACCAATGCGCGCTTCGCGCTGAGCAATGGCGAGCAGATCGGCGCGATCGACTATGTGAAAGTCGCTGACCATCCGACGGTCCGCGAAGCCATCGTCGACGTGCTGCGGCGGGCCGACAGCGAGAAGCCGGCCAGGGCCGTCCTCGCCGTCGCCGGTCCGGTCACCAACAATCGCTGCGTCATGACCAACAGCCCCTGGGTGATCGACGGCAACGAGCTCCAGCCGGCGCTCGGCTTCGACAGCGTCCACGTGCTCAACGATTTCGAGGTGGTGGCCTGGTCCCTGCCGGCCTTGCAGCCGGCGGACCTGATTCCGCTCGGCGGCCAGGACGGCATGTCCGGGGAGCCGCTGCTGGTGGTCGGCCCCGGGACGGGTTTCGGCGTCTCCTGCCTGGTCGAGCGTCACGGCTCCCGGCTCGCCGTCGTCACGGAGGCCGGTCACGCGACGCTCCCGGCGGAGAACGAGCGCGAGGAGCGTGTGATCGCCGCCATGCGCCGGCGCTTTGGCCATGTCTCCATCGAGCGCGGCGCCCTGTCCGGCTCCGGGCTGCAATCCCTCTATGAAGCGATGGCCGAGGTCGACCGAGCCCAGGTGCCGCAACGCGATGCGGCAGCGATCACCAGGGCGGCGCTGGACGGGACTTGCGAGCTCAGCCGCGCGACGCTGGAGATGTTTTGCGAGATCCTCGGCTCGGTCGCCGGCAATCTCGCGGTGACCTTCGGCTCCAGAGGCGGCGTCTACATTGCCGGCGGAATCGTGCCGCGCTTTCCGGAGTTCCTTTCGGCTTCAGCGTTCCGCGCGCGTTTCGAAGCCAAGGGGCGCTTCCAGGACTATTTGCGCAACATCCCAACGCGCCTCGTCGTCAAGCCCGATGCGAGCTTCGTCGGCCTTAAGACGTTCGCCGACCACAATCTGGATTGAAGCGCGCCCGCCCTCGCACCTCCCCGTTAAGCAATTCACAGCTGATTGCAGCGCACGCGCGGTTCCACGCAGGATCGTGCTTGCCCCATTGTTTCCGATGGGAAACAATTCGCGCCTGTGTGTGGCGTAGGTACGGGGGCGTGACATGCGTAAGCAGGATGTGGGCTTCGACTATCACCGCTATCACCGGCTGCTGACCGAGGCAGACGATGACAACAAGCGCATGGCGCTGATCGAGCTGTTGATCGAGGAGAAGGCCCGGGACCGGTTGGCGGCACAGCGCGCCTCAGACCGCGCCGCCATGACTGCCCACACGATCTCCACGGTGCTGAAGGCCGGCCGCAACTAAGCCTTGCAGGACCTCCTGTCGCCCGGCGGCGAGTCTGCGATCGATTGCGATTCCGTTAAGGATCTCTCGCAAGCCTATGTCAAACTCTTTGCTCTAAGAGTTCCCTCACCTGATGCAATTTCAGGATCAACAAGGGGGGAATGAACATGAGCATGATTTCGTTCGCCGAAATGCCGGCTGCCATCCAGACCCGGTCGACCGATTATTCTTTTAAAGCCATTATCATCTTCTGCGGCTTGGGGTTCATCGCCTCGTTCAGCCTGATGGCGCACGGCGTTGACCTCAGCGCCGGCCTGATGTGAGACACTGACGGACCTTCCGTCCCAAATGGCCGCCCCTGTCGGGCGGCCATCTTCGTCGACCAAATCTTCGTTGACCAAGTCTTCGTTGACCGCCTCTCGATCGTTGACAATGTCAGTGTGGCGCCCTGGATCAGTACGATGCCTTGGCCGGCGCATCCGGAAACAGCGAGTCGATCATGATCTTGAGCTGGTCGAGCGCAATCGGCTTGCGCAAAATCGGCCGGCGCCGGAGCAACGACGGCAGCAATTCCGGCCCATAGCCCGTCGCAAACAAAAACGGCTTGCCGCGGCGCTCGATCAAATCGGCGACCGGATCGACGTAAACGCCCATCAGATTGATGTCGAGGATCGCGAAATCGTACTGCGCGGTCATCGCAAAAGCGCTCGCATCGCGCACATTGTCCGCTTCTGCGACGACATGGTGGCCAAGCTCCTCCACCATGTCAGCCATCATCATCCGGATCAACGCCTCGTCTTCGACCAGGAAAACGGAGAGTCCGTCCGCCATATCAACCCCGCAGCCATCTTGCGGAGATAAGCATACCCGATTTGCGAGAAGGATTCACGAATTCGTGGCCTTCAAATTCCACGAATGCATGCAATCCAACTCAAGCTTGATCAATCCAGGCCGCGCTCATGGCTGAGCCGAACCATTTCCTCGATGAACACCTGCTTCTGCTTGTCATCGAGGCTCGAGAACAACGGTTCGGCGGCATCGGCGACATTGCGCTGATCGGCGGCGCGGTCGATCAGGAACTGCGACTCGTTGCGCATCTGCTCGATGATGTCGTCCGGCGGATCGCGCTTGGCGCGCTCCATGCGCAGGTTGAGCCGCTCGGCGCCATTATGCCCGAGATAGTGCATGGCGCTGGAGAAGCCGAACCAGTGCTTCTCCTGATCGGGGGTCAGGTTCAGCTCGGTCTTGATGCGCTCGATATAGGAATCGCTGTTGGAGACGATCTGGTCCGCGGTCAGCTGCGGCGCGCCGGGCTGGGTCAGGACGGTGACGTCCTTGTTGTCCTGGGGCGTGTTCTTGGCTTCCTTGGTCGCCTTGGCACCCTTGCCGCCCTTGGCATTGTCCTTGGCGCCCTTCGTATTGTCCTTGGCATCCTTGTCCTTGGCGCCGCCCGGCTGCTTGGAGTCCTTCGCATCCTTGGATGCGTCCTTGCTGGCATCCTTGCTCGCATCCTTGGCAGCCGGCGCCTGGCCATTATTGTTGTTGACGCCCAGCACGCCGGTGAAGACGCCGACCACGCCGCCGATGGCACCGCCGAGAACGCCACCGACGGGACCCGCCGCCTTGTTACCGGCCGCCGCGCCGTCCTGAACGCCCTTGACCAAACCTTGTGCATTCGCAGCCGCGGCCGCGCCAATCAGCACTGTCAGCACGGAGCCGAGCGCGAGCCAACGTCGCAGGCCAAGCCGCGCAGGCGGCGTCGGGGGGATCATTTGGGTCTTCATGTCGATCTGCTTGCCTTCTAGGGAACGGCAGGCCTCCTGCCGGTTGCAACTCTACCGTTTTCGCGACACCGAGGTCTAGGCGCAGAGCATCGCTGTCCCCCTTTGAGAGGGTGTTGGCTTGAAAGGTCTTGGGCGCGAAGCGGTTATGCAGGCTTATTCGGAACTGCGGCGTAATTGCGCACGGATCGTCTCAAGCCGTCGCACGCCGAAGTGTGCGTCGCAATAAGAGCAGCCCTCGCTCATGTTCGGCGCACGCCGCGGACTTTCCGACCACAACGTTAGTTCTAGAGAGCGAGGCATTCGGCTTTCTCGACAGACGCAATCAATCATGATCTGATCGCGCTACCAATTTGCCGCGTCCCCGCGCGATTTGCCGCAGGGATGACGACGCCAATCAAGAAACGTCCAACAACAAAATCAAAAACAAACTCAGGAAAGTCAGAGGAAACGACAGAACAATAAAACACACCAAGGCGAGGAAACGAGATGTCACGCAAGACACTGACGCGACGTCAATTTGTAGCTGCCACTGCAATGTCCTCCACGGCGCTGATCGCGGCGCCCTATGTCCGAGGCGCTTACGCCGCCGGCCAACTCTCGATCGGCCTGTGGGACCACTGGGTACCCGGCGCCAACGCTGCCTCCACAGACCTGATCAATGAATGGGCTGCCAAGGAGAAGGTAGAGGTTTCCATCGACTACATCACCAGCCAGGGCAACAAACTCCTTTTGACGATGGCAGCCGAGGCGCAGGCAAAGTCCGGGCACGATATCCTGTCGTCTCAAATCGGCTGGCAGCCGCACGCCTATGACAACTTGCTTGAACCGGTCAATGACGTCATGGAGCCGGTCATCAAGCAGAACGGCGAGGTGAACGGCACAGTCAAGTATCTCGGCCAGTCCGGCGGCAAATGGCTCGCTGTGCCGGCGACCGCTGGCAGTCAGATAAAGGGGCCCTGCTCGCGTATCGATCTGATGAAGAAATACGCGAACATCGATGTCCAGGAAATGTATCCGGCTGGTTCACCGCCCAAGGCCGACAACTGGACGATGGATACGTTCCTCAAGGCGGCCGAAGCCTGCCAAAAGGGCGGCTTCGCCTTCGGCATCGGCCTCGGCACGACCCCGGACAACATCGACACCGCGGGCGCGATCTTCCAGTCCTTCGGTGCCGAGCTCGTCAACGCCAAGGGCGACATCACCGTCAAGACCGACGAGGTACGGCAGGCGCTCGAGTTCTACAAGAAGCTGATCGCGGTGTTGCCGCCGGACGCACCCTCCTGGGACGACGCCTCGAACAACAAATGGCTGATTTCCGGCAAGGGCGCGCTGATCATGAACCCGCCGAGCGCTTGGGCGGTCGCCAAGCGCGATGCGCCGCAGGTCGCGGAGCAATGCTGGACGCACGGCTTCCCGGCCGGACCGAAGGGCCGTTTTGCGCCTTTCCAGCCGTTCTTCTGGAGCATCTGGAAATTCTCCAAGAACAAGGAAGCGGCCAAGAGCCTGCTTAGCCACCTGTCGCAGCCGTCGTCGATCGAAAAGTTCGTTCAGGTGAGCGGCGGGTACGATCTGCCGGCGTACGCAAGCATGACGACGCTGAAGACCTGGGCCGAGGAAGGGCCTCCGAAAGGCACGCTCTATCACTATCCGAACCCCTACAATCATCAGACATTGTCGATTGCGGCCGCGCCGGCGCCGCCAAAGATTGCAGAGCAAATCTATAATCAGGCGACGCTGACCAAGTTGGCGCTGCGTTATGCGCAGGGCGAGAAGATGGAACAGGCGCTCGCCTGGGCCGAGGGCGAGTGCGAAGGCTTCATGCGGAGCTGAACCCGGGGGGCATGGCGGTTCACGCCTCGCGCGTGAACCACCCGCCCGTCATCCGATCCGCATGACCGGCAAGCCGACCCGTGCGGCCGGCTTAAGTCTGCAAGGAAGCCGACCCAAAGAAGCTGACTTGAGGAAGCTGACATGGCCGATATCCTCATTGAGCAAGGTCGCGTCGCCCGCTCCACCGGCACGCGCAAACGGGCGAGCCTGCGCAATGCGCTGGGGCGTAAATCGACGGTGGCGTTCGTCCTGACGCTGCCGCTGATCCTGCTGATCGTGCTGCTCGTGCTCTACCCCGCCTTCTACTCGGTTTACCTTGCGACGCTGAACAAGGCGATGACGAAGTTCGTCGGCTTCGGCAATTTCACCTTCCTGTTCAAGCGCGAGACGTTCTGGATGGTGGTGAAGCAGTCCTGCATCTTCGCGATCACCGCCGTGATCTTCAAGGCGCTGATCGGCTTCATCGTCGCGCATTTCGTCCACAACATTCCCGGCAAGAAACAACGCAAATGGCGCGGCATGCTGCTGGTGCCCTGGGTGATCCCGCCGGCGATGAGCACGCTGGCGTGGCTCTGGCTGTTCGATCCCTCCTACAGCGCCTTCAACTACACGCTCTCCTTCTTCGGCGTCGGTCCGATCCCCTGGCTTGGTGACACCTTCTGGGCACGCTTCTCCGTCATCCTCGTCAATGTCTGGTATGGCGCGCCGTTCTTCCTGATCATGTATCTGGCCGCGCTGAAATCGGTGCCGGACCAGCTCTATGAGGCGGCGTCGATCGACGGTGCCAATTGGTGGCAGAAGATCTGGCACATCACCTTGCCGATGATGCGCAACATCATCGCCATCACCACGCTGTTCTCGCTGATCGTCACCTTCGCCAATTTCGACATCGTGCGCATCTTGACCTCCGGCGGTCCGCTGGACACGACGCATCTGTTCGCGACCTGGGCGTTCCAGGTCGGCATCCAGAGCAGCGACATTCCGCTCGGCGCCTGCGTCACGCTGTTCATGGTGCCGATCCTCGCCGTCGCAGCGGTCTTCATCCTGCGCGATGTCAATAAACGTGGGAACGAAGCCTGATGAGCACGCTCGCGATCGACAAGGCTGGCCCTTCCCGCAAGGTCAAACTCGGCAGCATGAGCCGGGACCGCATCTGGGCGCTGCGCTGGTCCTATTTCTTCCTGGTGCTGTTTGCGATCTTCTTCCTGACGCCGCCGGTCTACATGCTGATCACCTCGCTCAAGAGCAGCGCGGAGATTTCGGCGGCGACCAATCCGTGGTGGGTCTTTCATCCAACACTGTCCAACTACGTCGAGCTTCTGACCTCGAACCAGTTCCTGCGCTTCCTCTGGAATTCGTCGGTCATCTCGATCGTGGTCGTGATCGTCACCATGCTGATCAGCATTCCCGCGGCGTTCGCCCTGGCGCGGATGAAGTTCTGGGGGTCGGCAACGCTCGCGACCGGCGTGTTTCTCACCTATTTGATCCCGGACAGCCTGCTGTTCATTCCGCTGTTCAAGATGCTGGCGGTGATCCAGGACTTCACCGGCATCACGCTGCTGAACCGCTGGTATGTGCTGGTGTTCATCTATCCGACGCTGACCGTGCCGTTCTGCACCTGGATCATGATCGGCTACTTCGCCTCGATCCCGAAGGAGCTTGATGAGGCCGCGATCATCGACGGCGCCTCCTGGCTCCAGACCCTGCTGCGAATCTTCATTCCGGTGGCGCTGCCCGGGCTGATCGCAGCGACCATCTTTGCCTTCACGGTGTCCTGGGCCCAGTTCCTCTATCCCCTGGTGTTCACGACGTCGATCGACCAGCTGGTGCTGCCGGTCGGCATCACCACCACGCTGATCAAGGGCGACGTCTTCAACTGGGGTCAGATCATGACCGGCGCGCTGCTCGGCGCAGCCCCGCCGCTGATCATCTACGCCTTCCTGATGGACTACTACATCGCCGGCCTGACCGCCGGCGCGACAAAGGGTTGATGTCGAAAGGTTGAGGTTTCATGGCTGACGTTGCATTGCGGAAGGTCGTCAAGCGTTACGATGATGTCGAAGCCGTGCGCGGCATCGACCTCGATATCGCCGACCATGAGTTCATCGTGCTGGTCGGTCCTTCCGGTTGCGGCAAGTCGACCACGCTGCGCATGATCGCAGGCCTCGAGGACATCAGCGACGGCGACATCATGATCGGCGGCGACGTCGTCAACGACGTGCCGCCGAAGGACCGCGACATCGCCATGGTGTTCCAGAACTACGCGCTCTACCCGCACATGACGGTCGCCGAGAACATGTCGTTCGGGCTGCGGCTGAAGCATTATCCCAAAGCCGAGATCAAGGCGCGGGTAACAGAAGCAGCCCGTCTCCTGGACATCACCGATCTGATCGACCGCAAGCCGAAACAGCTCTCCGGCGGCCAGCGCCAGCGCGTCGCCATGGGGCGCGCCATCGTGCGCAATCCAAAGGTCTTCCTGTTCGACGAGCCGCTGTCCAATCTCGACGCCAAGCTGCGCGTGCAGATGCGGATCGAGATCAAGAAGGTGCACCAGAAGGTGCGCACCACGACCGTCTACGTCACCCACGACCAGGTCGAGGCGATGACGCTGGCCGACCGCGTGGTGGTCATGAACAAGGGACGGATCGAGCAGATCGGCACGCCGAACGAGCTCTACCACAAGCCGGCGACACGCTTTGTCGCAGGCTTCATCGGCTCGCCCGCAATGAATTTCATTCCGTGCCGGCTGGAGGATTCAGGCGGCAAGCTCAACATCCGCTTGACCGACCGCATCTCGTTCCCGCTGCCCCCTGCCAGGGCCGGCCGCTACAACGCGCTGCCGCGCACCGACAAGCTGCTGCTCGGCGTCCGCCCTGAACACCTCACGGAATCGAATGCCCATCTGGATCCCGGCGTCGAAACCTTCGACACCGTGCTCGACGTCACCGAGCCGATGGGGATGGAGACGCTGGTTTATTTCGGGCTCGACGGCACGCCGGTCTGCGGCCGCGTCAATCCCAATGCCGGCGCCAAGGACGGGGCTCCCATGCGTTTGGCGATGGACCTCAACAACATGCACCTGCTAAACGAGGAGACCGGCGTCGTGCTGTGACGCGGACTCAAGAAACGCTAGCAGGCGGGGAGCGATGACGACCAACAAGAAGAAGATTTTCGTTACACAAACTTTGTCGCAAGGGGCACGCGCCCTCCTCACCCAGCGGGACGATATCGAGCTCGTCGAGTTTCCGAACCTGATCTCCGCCAAGGACTTTGAGGCCCTGCTGAAGAGCCATGCGCCGGTTCACGGTGTGGCACTCGGTGCCACCGCTTTCGGCGAGACCGAGCTCGAGGCCTCCAAGGACATGAAGGTGGTGACCCGCATCGGCGTCGGCTACGACGCCGTGGACGTGCCCGCCCTCTCCCGCCGCAAGGTGCCGCTGATGGTCGCGGGCAGCGCGAACTCACCGTCCGTCGCCGAGCAGGCCCTTTTCATGATGCTGACCCTGGCAAAACGCGCGAATGAAATGCACGCCTGCGTCAGGGATGGCCAATGGGCCAACCGGCTCGGCATGCTGCCGTTCGATCTCTACGGCAAGACCGTGCTGATCATCGGCTTCGGCCGCATCGGCACCCGCACCGCCAAGCGCTGCCAGGCGATGGAAATGAAGGTGCAGGTCTACGATCCCTACAAGCCTGCCGCCGACATCAAGGCCGCCGGCTGCGAGCCGGTCGCGGATCTCGACGCCGCGCTGCCCAATGCGGACTTCGTCACCATCCACTGCCCGAAGACGCCCGAAACCATCGGCCTGTTCGACGCGGCGCGGATCGGCCGGATGAAGCCGAAGTCCTATCTCATCAACACCGCGCGCGGCGGCATCGTGAAGGAGGCCGCGCTGTACGACGCGCTGACTTCCGGAAAGCTCGCCGGCGCCGGGATCGACGTCTTTGAGGTCGAGCCGCCGCCGGTTAGCAATGCGCTGTTCGCGCTGCCCAATGTGATCATGGCCCCGCACGTGGCCGGCGTCACCGTCGAGGCGGTGAGCCGCATGAGCGAGCAGACCGCGCGCAACATCCTGAGTGTGCTGGACGGCGATCCGATCCGGCAGAACATCATCAATCAGGACGTGCTGGGCTGAGGACAATCCGAAGGCGGGTGGCTAAAGCGCGATGAATCATCATCGCACTTTAGCTTATTGTTTGAGCATGATCTTTTCGGAAAACCGCTGCCCACTTTTCCGGATCATGCTTCGTCGGGCCGCCTTCGGACGGCCAGAATGCGTCCCATTTTGGTGCAGATCGGGCCCCAACTCAGCCTTAATCAAACCCGCGTAATGTATCCGGCCGCGGCGGCAGTGGGACAGACTTTGCCGGCCGCGTCGAGCTGGAGGATGCACCCTTGTCAGAGATCGATCCGACCGACCAAGCGCTGGCGACCATCGCCAGCATTTTCGAGCACCCCGAGCCCCTTCTCGTCGTCCGCGACACCGAGACGGAAACGGTGGCCGCCGATGATTATGCGGTCGCAGACGAGCATCACACCTCCGACGAGCATCACACCTCCGACGAGCATCACGCCTCCGACGAGCATCCGGTGGTCGAGGAGCAGCCGCTGGTGCCGGACCACACCGACGCCGACGGCTACAGCAAGGTCGGTCCCGGGCCGATGGTCGCGATCCGTCTGAAATGGACGGTCCATCGCGGCGACGACGGCCAGTATTACGTGCACGAGACCATCGGCGAGCAATCCGCCCCCGTGGTCAGCGGCCCGATGACGAGCGAGGGCGCCGTGCATTTCGTCGACGAACACGAGAACGAGGCACACCGGCGCTTCGAGCTGCTGCGCAGCGAGATCGCCGGCCGCAGCTCGCTCGCTGATTACGAGCGCAAGGGCGAAGCGTAATTACTCGTGACCCGATCTCTGTACACCTCTCCCGAAGGGAGAGGTCGGAGCGCATCGAAGATGCGATCCGGGTGAGGGGTTAAGGTCTCACACCGCGTTGCGGCCCCTCACCCGGATTGCTGCGCAATCCGACCTCTCCCCGTTGGGGAGAGGTAAGCACCAAGCTCTACTTCCTTCCCAAAAAGTCCTTCTTCACGAGCTCGACGCCCGCGTGCCGCAACAAATCGTACGCGGTCGTGACGTGGAAGAAGAATTGCGGGACGCTGTTGGTGAGCAGCAGCGTCCGCCCGGTAAAGGGCAGCTCGGTCCCATTTTTAAGCTTGAAGAAGACCTTCAGCTCCGCGGCCGCGTCGATCTCGGCGCGCGGCAGGCTTTCAATAAATTCGATTGAGGTGGCGATCCGCGCCTGAAGCCCGGCCATGTCGTGCTCCAGCGGCGGCAGCGCGACCGGCTCGCATTGCGCCAGCAAGGCCGGGGCGACGGTGGCGTGGCGGCAGGCCTCGCCGATCTGCTGCGCCAGATCGTACATGTTCGGCGCCATGCGCATGCCGAGCAGGACCGCCGGATTGAACTTGCGGGTCTCGGCATAGGCAACGCCCTTGTCGAGCAGCACGGACAGATTGCGCAAATAAGGCACGAACAGGCTGACCGAGGCCTCGTACATCGAGATCGTCACTTCAAGATTCCCTTCAATTGCGTCTCGCCAGAAACTGGCATCTGGTCTAAATCCACGTTCAAGAACTGCACAATGACAGCTTGGGCATGGGTGGAAAAGAGATGATCGTTCGTATTTTGGCGGCTTTGGCCGTGATGTTGCTGGCAAACCTTTCGGCGCACGCGCAGCAGCCAGCGCCCTCGCGCCTCGACGAGATCATCAAGCGCGGCACTCTGCGCGTCGGCATGACCGGCGACTACAAGCCCTTCACCTATCTGGACAAGGCCACGCAGCAGTTCTCCGGTTTTGACGTCGACATGGCGGAGGCGCTGGGCAAGGCGCTCGGCGTCAAGGTCGAATACGTAGCCACGGCGTGGCCGAAGCTGATGAAGGATTTCGAGGCGGACCAGTTCGACATCGCCATGGGCGGTGTCTCGGTCACGCTCGACCGCCAGAAGAAGGGCTACTTCACGATGCCGATCATGCGCGAGGGCAAGACGCCGATCGCGCGCTGCGCCGATGTCGGCAAGTATCAGAGCATTTCCGACATCGACAAGAAGGGCACCCGCGTCATCGTCAATCCCGGCGGGACCAATGAGCGTTTCGCGCGCGCCAACGTCAAGGACGCCGACATCACCGTCTTCCCCGACAATACCGCGATCTTCGACGAGATCGCCAAGGGCAACGCCGACCTGATGATGACGGACGCCTCCGAAACCCGCTATCAGCAGAAGCAGCACTCCGGCGTGCTCTGCGCGGTGCATCCCGAAAAACCGTTCGACTTCTCGGAGAAGGCCTACTGGCTCCAGCGCGACATGGCGCTGAAGGCATTCGTAGACCAGTGGCTGCACATCTCCATGGAGGACGGCAGCTACAAGAAGATCTACGCCGCCTGGTTCGATTAGAGCGTTTTCCAGCGAAGTGGGTACCGGTTCGCGTAAAGAAAACGCGTCAAAACGAGAGTCCCGCGTCCCGTTGTCGCTTGCCCCGGTCAAACTTTGGGCTGGCTCCGGGTCTATTGAACCCGGAACCGCCAAAAGGCGACTCATACCGAGAAACAGTGATCTAGATCACTTTTCGCGACCGAACCGGGGCGTAAGCGTCGGTGCGGGGACCACCTGTTCGGGAGATGGAAATGAGGAAGCTGTTGGCTACGGCCGCATTCCTTTTGGCGAGCACCGCTGCGCAGGCGCAGTACACCTTCGAATATGGCGGGCGCACCATCCGCATCGATCCGGATCGCGGCACGGTGCAGATTCCCGGCGTCTACGACAACACCGGTCAGGGCAAGGCCAAGAAGGCCAAGAAGAACGACACGAAGCCGGACCAGCAGGCGCCGCAGCAGGCCAAGGTCGATCCGCAAACACCGGCCGCCCCGGCTCCGGCACCTGCTCCAATCGCAGCGCCGCCCGCAGCGGAACAAGTTCCTGCGGCACCTGCCCGCGCAGCCGCAGCGCCGCCTCCCGCCGCGCCGCCACCTCCGGCTGCCACCGCAAACAACGCGCCGACCGACGACGCGATGGTGCCGCCGCCTCAACCGGCGCCGAGCGCTGCCCCGACGGTGGCCGCAGCACCGCCCGCACCGCCTCCGCAGCCCGCTCCGGCCGTCGCAGCCGCGCCTCCGGCGCCGCCCGCGCCGGCTGCTCCGGCGCCTGCTCCCGCCCCCGTTCAGTCCGCCGCCGTCGCACCGCCGGTTGCGGCGGCAGCGCCCGCGCGCGATCTCAATTCACCGCTCGGCGTCTGGCTCACCGAGGAGAAGGAAGGCAAGGTCCGCATCGAGCAGTGCGGCAATAACCTCTGCGGCTATTCGGTCGACAGCAAATCGAACCAGAACGGCGAGCAGGTCCTGATCAACATGAAGCCCGGCAAGGAGCAGAAATGGTCCGGCCGCATCCTCGATCCCAACACAGGTTCGACCTACGATTCGACGATCTCGCTGAAGGGCGGCGACCGCCTGCGCGTGCAGGGCTGCGCCTTCGGCGGCATGTTCTGCGGCGGCCAGACCTGGACGCGTGTGAACTAGGTTCGCAGCCGCTATTTTTTGGAGAGACAAGGGGCCCGTGATCCGGGCCCCTTTGCTTTTGCCTGCAGTGTCGCTGCGATGTGCGTCACCTCACAGAGAGCCTGGCGCGCGTGACAGCCCTCACATCGCCGGTTCCGCGCCCGTGACATGATCCCCGCATGGTCAACCCCAAGGGGCGTGTCATGAACGGATTTCGCAAAGCACTCTTCGCCACCATGATCGCCATCGTCGTCCCGCTCGCGCAGGCGAATGCCGCGGGCTCGACTTTCGACGGTGCGTGGAATGTCCGCATCTCGTCATCGAGCGACACCTGCGGCAACGGCGCGACCGTCGCGATCGGCATCAGCAACGGTCAGATCGCTTCGAGCAGCGCTGCGGTGACGGCGTCGGGCCGCGTCGCGGATGCCGGCGCCATCAACGTCAGCCTGAGCACGGGGATCAAGCACGCCGTCGGCTTCGGCCGGCTCAGCGGCACCTCAGGCTCCGGCACCTGGCGCGGCGCCCTGTGCTCGGGCACGTGGACGGCGGAGCGGATGTAGTCCCAGAAGGATGGGTGACGCATCGCCCGATGGCGATGCGTCTTGTCAGAGAACGGAGCTAGCCGAGCGGCGCGCCGTATTCCGCGTCCGTCACCGGCTCGAGCCAGGTCGAGAACACGCCGTCGAGCGCTTCCTGCATGGCGATGTGGCACATGCTGTTGCCCGGCGAGGCGCCGTGCCAGTGCACTTCACCCGGCGGAATCCAGACGGTGTCGCCGGGACGGATTTCCTTGACCGCGCCGCCCTTGGTCTGGACCCGGCCGACGCCTGAGATCACGTAGAGCGTCTGCCCGAGTGGATGATGGTGCCAGTTGGTGCGGGCACCCGGCTCGAACGAGACGCGCGAGACGTTCAGCCGCGCCGGCGCGGGCGCCATGTTGATGGGGTCCTGCAGCACGGTGCCGGTGAAATGTTCCTTGGGCGCGCGGCGGGTCGGCCGCGTGCCTGCGAGCGTGATGTCCATGGGGGTCCTCGTTTCCTGTTACTTCTTGCTGGCGGCGTAGCGCGCCTTGGTCTCGGCGTTCATGGGATAGAGGCCCGGCAACGCCGCGCCGTTGTTCACCTCGTTGACGATCCAGGCTTCCATCCGCTCCTGTTCGACGCCTTCATTGAGCACGTGCTCGAGCATCGCCTGCGGGATCAGCACGCAGCCGTCCTGGTCGGCGACCACGATGTCGTTCGGGAAAACGGCGACGCCGCCGCAGCCGATCGGCTCGCCCCAGCCGACAAAAGTGAGGCCCGCGACCGACGGCGGCGCGGCATAGCCGTCGCACCACACCGGAAGATTGGTGCCGAGCACCCCCTCGACGTCACGCACCACGCCGTCGGTGACGAGCGCGGTGACGCCGCGCTTCATCATGCGCGCACAGAGGATGTCGCCGAAGATGCCGGCATCAGTAATGCCCATGGCATCGACCACGGCGATGCAGCCTTCCGGCATCGCCTCGATCGCGGTGCGGGTCGAGATCGGCGACGACCAGGATTCCGGCGTCGCCAGATCCTCGCGCGCCGGCACGAAGCGCAGCGTGAAGGCCGGGCCCACCAGACGCGGCAGGCCCGGGCGCAGCGGACGCGCGCCGCGCATCCACACATTGCGCAGGCCCTTCTTCAGAAGGACCGTGGTGATGGTGGCAGTGGTGATGCCGGCGAGGGTCTTGCGGGCTTCGGGGGACAGCGACATGGAAACAGACGAGCTCCGGATGGGCGGGAAAGAACGCGCGCATCTTGCGAGCCGGGCGCTTCCCGTCAAGGCCCAAAGCCCTGACAAGAACGCGGCCCAGCCGGGCTGTTATGCGACGCGATAACAAGGCTTTATCGGCACCCCCTGCATTAATTTATTGGACTTGCGGGTGCATTTACGCGAAGCAGGTCAACGCGGAACTCAAGGACGAGCCCGCGTTTCTCCAGAAGCCCGATTTCGACAGCTCTTTGATAGCTCATGGCCGCGACGCTTCCCCCGCCCCGCCTTCTGCCCAGTGGCGACAGCGCCGTCACGGTCGAGTTCAGCCGCACCATCGACGACGCCGCCAACGAGCGCGTGCTCGCGCTCGACAAGGCGCTTGCAGCCGCGCCCATCGAGGGCATCTCCGAGACCATCCCGACCTACCGCTCGCTGCTGGTGCATTACGATCCCGGCACGATCGGCTTTGACGCGCTTGGCGAAAAGCTGCTCGCGATCGCCAGCCAGCCACTGCCGCCCACGACAAAAGCGCGGCGCTGGCGCATCCCTGTCGCCTATGGCGGCGAGCACGGCATCGACCTCGAGGATGTCGCCAAAGCCCTGAACACCACGCCCGACGACATCGTCGCCCGTCACGCCGGCGGCGACTACCGCGTCGCCATGATCGGCTTCACGCCGGGCTGGTCGTATCTGAGCGGCCTCGACAAATCGCTGCACATGTCGCGCCGACAGTCGCCGAGATTGTTCACGCCCGCCGGCACGATCTCGATCGGCGGCATCCAGGCCGGAATCCAGTGCCTGGCCGCGCCCAGCGGCTGGCACCTGCTCGGCCGCACGCCAGTGCGGACCTATCAGCTCCACCGGAATCCGACCTTCCTCACCGAACCCGGTGATCGCGTGACGTTTTTTGCCATCGACCACAAGACATTCGAGGAGCAGGATCGCGCCGCGGAAGCCGGCGAGATCATCGCCGAACGGGTAGACGCATGAGCCGGCTCATCGTCGCCAGCATCGGGCCCGCAAGCTCCGTCCAGGACGGCGGACGCTACGGCGCGCAGCGCTACGGCCTGACGGTCAGCGGCGCGATGGACCGGCTGGCGCTGGCAGCGGCGAACACGCTGGTCGGCAACGAGCCATTCGCAGCCGTGGTCGAGATCGGCCCGTTCGGCGCGACGTTCACGGCTAAAGATGGTGCCGTGCGCGTCGCCATCGCGGGCGCGCCGCGCAATGCCGATGTGACCGGCAAGCCAGTGGCGATGGAGACGTCGGTGACGCTGAAGGACGGCGAAACGCTGACGCTGGGCTTTGCCCGCGGCGGCGCGTTCACCTACCTCGCGATCGAAGGCGCCATCAAGGGCGAGCTGGTGTTCGGCAGCCTCGCGGTGAATGCGCGCGCCGGTCTCGGCAGCCCCTACCCGCGCCCGCTGCAGGCCGGCGACGAATTCGCGGTCGATGCCGCGAGCGGCGCGCCGGAACTGCGCATTGAATTGCCGAAGCCGGTGAGCGGTCCGATCCGTGTCGTTCTGGGACCACAGGACGACGAGTTCGACGACGCCAACAAGGCGCTGTTCCTCGACAGCGAGTGGAAGATCTCGGCAACCTCCGACCGCATGGGCTACCGGCTCGAGGGCCCCGCCATCAAGCATCTGCACGGCCACAACATCGTCTCCGACGGCACCGTCAACGGCAGCATCCAGGTGCCCGGCAACGGCGCGCCGATCGCGCTGATGATGGATCGCGGCACCTCCGGCGGCTATCCCAAGATCGCAACCGTGATCACGGCCGATGTCGGCCGCCTCGCCCAGACCTCGGCTGGCACGGCGTTCCGCTTCAAGGCCGTCACCATGGCCGAGGCGCAGGACGAGGCGCGCAAATTTCAACAGCTGATCCGCACCCTGTCCGATCGCCTGCGTTCCTCCGACACGGTCGAGCTCAACATCGAGGCGCTGAGCGATGCCAACGTCGCGGGCTATGCGGTGAGCGCGATGGATGCCGGGACCTGGCAGGTGACGGCCGAGCCGTAAACAACAAGACCAAAGGCGGAGTGCAACCATGAAGACGATCGATCTCAATTGCGACCTCGGCGAAGGTTTTGGCGCGTGGGAGATGGGCAACGACGCCGCCATGATTGACCTCGCAAGCTCGGTCAACGTCGCCTGCGGCTTCCATGCCGGCGACCCCGACATCATGCGCCGGACGGTCGAGCTGGCGAAAGCGCGCGGCGTCTCGGTCGGCGCGCATCCCGGCTATCGCGACCTGCATGGTTTCGGCCGGCACCCGATCGCCGGGCTGAAATCATCCGAGATCGAAAACCTCGTCGCCTACCAGATCGGCGCGCTGCAGGCGATCGCGACTGCAGCCGGCCACAAGGTGACGCATGTGAAGGCGCATGGCGCGCTCTCCAACGTCGCCTGCGAGGACGACATGACAGCAAAGGCCATCGCCGCCGGCATTAGGGCGGTCGACCCCAGCCTGATCTTTGTGGTGCTCGCCAACTCGAAGCTGGTGAGGGCCGGCGAAGAGGCCAACCTGCCGATGGTGCACGAGGTGTTCGCCGACCGCGCCTATGAGGACGACGGCAATCTGGTCTCGCGCAAGAAGCCCGGCGCGGTGCTGCACGATGCCAAGGCGATCGCCGATCGCGTGGTGCGCATGGTGCAGGACGGCGCGGTGGTGTCGGTGACCGGCAAGGTCATCAAGATGCGCACGGACACGGTGTGCATCCATGGCGATACGCATGGCGCCGTCGAGATCGCACGCACCTTGCGTCAGTCCCTGAAGGATGCGGGCATCGAGGTCGCGCCATTCAAGCGCGGTGCGTGAGGCACGACAGGTGCCGTAGGGTGGGCAAAGCGAAGCGTGCCCACGAATTCTCTCATCATTGAAAGATGGTGGGCACGGCGCCCTAAGAGCGCGCC
The DNA here is from genome assembly GCF_036924495.1 of Bradyrhizobium sp. AZCC 2230. NCBI lineage: Bacteria > Pseudomonadati > Pseudomonadota > Alphaproteobacteria > Hyphomicrobiales > Nitrobacteraceae > Bradyrhizobium > Bradyrhizobium sp. AZCC 2230. The sequence goes on from NZ_JAZHRS010000001.1 coordinate 1,338,073, forward strand.
TTTGCCCACCCTACAAGAGCGGTGAATCTCGTTAGAACGGGTGCACCGACAGCGTGCCGAACACGATCGCTGCGATGACGGCGAAGGCGCTGTACAGCCCGATGTGATGGGCATTCGCCGCGGTCCGACGCGCGAGCGCGCGTAGAAGTGCAACCTGGCTTCCGCCGATAGTTCGCGCATGGTCGATCTCCAACGCCCCATTTGCGGGATTATGAGGGATCGACCGGGGTGGCGGGCAAGACGGCCGCGGAAATAGCGATGAGCCTTCTCTGGAAACCGCCCATCGCAGGCGCAAATTCTTTTCACACCCGAGTTCCGAGAATCTTATTCGTTAAGATTCACGCCAGATGGAACCGGCCGGATGACGCTGGGATGACAGCGAGTCAACGCCCACCCAGCTCAAATCACGAAAACAACCCCATGCACAGTAGAACGCGACCGCCGGCGCCCTGCGCGGCGCCGGCGATTCATGGAGATTCCGCCGCGACTTAGTAGACGTCAGCCTGGAAGCGGCCCTTCTTCTTGAGGTCGGCGACGAAACTGACGGCCTCGTCGGTCGAGCGGGCGCCGAACTGGGCGACGACGTCGACCAGCGCACGCTCGACGTCCTTGGCCATGCGCTTGGCATCGCCGCAGATGTAGAGATGGGCGCCCTCGGCGAGCCACGTCCAGACCTCGCGGCCGAGCTCGCGCATGCGGTCCTGCACGTAAAACTTCTTCTCGCCGTCGCGCGACCAGGCGAGCGACAGGCGCGTCAGAAGGCCCGAGGTCTTCATCGCGTTGAGCTCGTCCCGATAGAAGAAGTCGCAATCGCTGCGCTGATGGCCGAAGAACAGCCAGTTCTTGCCTTGCGCGCCGGTCGCCTTGCGGTCGAGCAGGAAGGCGCGGAACGGCGCAATGCCGGTGCCGGGGCCGATCATGATGACCGGAATCTTTGGATCCTCCGGCAGACCGAAACCATGCGCCTTCTGCACATAGACCTTGAGCTTGTCGCCCTCGTTGATACGCTCGCCGAGGAAGGTCGAGGCGACACCGAGGCGCTTGCGCTTGCCGATCACGTAACGCACGGAATCGACCGTCAGCGACAACTTTCCCGGCGTCGCATTGTGCGACGAGGAGATCGAGTAGAGCCGCGGCTGCAGCGGCTCCAGCGCCTCGACGAAGGCTTCCGGATGCGGCCGCGTGCCCGAAAACTTCTGCAGCGCGGCCATCACGTCGAGAGTTGCCGCATCGCCATCGGGATCCTCGCCCTGCGCCAGCGCCCTGGCCTTCTCGCGCTGCGCGCCGCCGGTGATGAAGGAGAGCAGCTCGAACAGCTTATCGGGCGCAGGCGAAAGAGAAATGTCCTCGACCAGCGCCTCGCGCAAGGTCTTGCCGTTGACCTTGGTGGTGTGGGATGCCCCGAGCAGCGCGATGATCTGGTCGACGAGGCCGAGTTCGTTGCGCGCGAACACGCCAAAGCTGTCGCCCACGACGTAATCGAGCTTGCTCTCGGAGAGATCGAACTCGACGTGATAGGTCTCCTTCTCCGAAGCGCCCTTGTTGAGCAGGCGCCGCGACAGGAAGGTTGCGTCAGCCGGATTTTCGCGGGCGCGGCCGAGCTCGGCCTTCACCTCCGGCGCAGCCGGTGCACTCGTCGGCGCGGCCGCCCCTGCCGCAGGCTTCGCGGCCGGTGCCTTGTCGACCTCCTCGAACAGCTGCTTGAGCATCCGCGCCGTCTCCTTGCCGCCGGGGGCGCAGAGGTTGAGGCGGGCCTCGCTCTTGTTGGCGATCGAGTCCGAATAGTCGGCGCAATTGTAGCCGCACTGGCCGCAATCCTGCTGCGCCATCGCCGCCATCATGCGGCGGCGGAGCGGACGCCCCTCCGCGAGCTTCATGCGGTCGCCAATCGCCATCGCCGGATCGTGCCAGGGTGCCTCGCCGTCATCGCCGTCGCCCTGCGGCGCCAGCATGGCGCCGTTCTCGATCGGCGACAGCGCCGTCGAGCCGTCGAGGCCGAGCATGCCGACGAGAAACCCGTTCAGCCACAGCCGCTGGCTTTCGCTGAACGGGGCATTGGCCGGAATGATCTCGATCTTGGGAGGCATGGACATCTGGGTCATGCTGCTACTTCCGCTTCGGCGAGTTTGCGCAGGGCTTCACCGTCATGGCGACGGGAGAAGGTCAGGAACGTCTCTTCGGACGAGGCGCGATTGGCGAGATAGGCCTTCAAAAGCCCCTCGACGGTCTTCGGCACGTCCTCGGCCTTCACATCGTGGAACACCTCCTGCCCGATATCGGCATCGGGACCGAAGCCGCCGCCGGTGAAGAGGTGATAGCCCTCGACCTGGTCATCCTCCGTTGCACCCGGCACCTTGGCCGCGATCAGGCCGATGTCGGAGATGTAGTGCTGCGCGCAGGAGTGATGGCAGCCGGTCAGGTGGATGTTGAGCGGCGTGTCGAGACTGACGCGCTCGTCGCACCAGTCGCCGATCGCGGCGGCATGGCGCTTGGTGTCGGAGGCCGCGAACTTGCAGCCGGCATTGCCGGTGCAGGCGATCAGGCCGGCGCGGACGTTCGAGACTTCAGTGGCGAGGCCAAGCTTCTCGACCGCGGCGGTGACGAGCGCAACGTTCTCGTCGCGCACGCCCGAGACCAGCAGATTCTGCCAGACCGTCAGGCGGATATCGCCGTCGCCGAGATCCTGCGCGATCTTCGCGAGCCCACGCATCTGCTCGCAAGTGAGCTTACCGACCGGCAGCGCCACACCGACCCAGTTGAGCCCGGCCTGCTTCTGCCTGTGCACGCCGATATGGGCCATACGGTCGGACAAAGGGCGCGGCAGCAGCGCCTCGGCCGGCACGCGCGTGAACGGCTTCTTGAGCAGTTCCTCAACAAGCTTGAGGAAGCCGTCGTGGCCCATATTATCCAGCACGTATTTCAGCCGCGCCTTGTTGCGATTGGTGCGATCGCCGTGCTCGATGAAGACGCGCACGATGGCATCGGCAACGGCGGTCGCCTCTTCAGGACGAACGACGATGCCCGAATACTTCGCAAAATCCTTGTGGCCGGTGATGCCGCCAAGGCCGAGCTTGAACCGGACACCGGGCTCGACGCCAAAGCCGTCCTTCACCTCGACCGCGGTGAAGGCGATGTCGTTGGTCTCCTCCAGCGCGGCGATCTTGCCGGCGCCGTCGAAGGCGACATTGAACTTGCGCGGAAGGCCAAACAGCGAGCGGTCGTTGAGGATGTGGTAGTGCCATTCGCGCGCATAGGGGCGCGTGTCCAGCAGCTCCTGCGGATCGATGCCCGCTGTCGGCGTGCCCGTGACGTTGCGGATATTGTCCGCACCCGAGCCACGCGAGCACAGGCCGATGTCCTGGACGCCCTCGATCAGCGCCACTGCGTTTTTCGGTTCGATCTCGCGGATCTGGAAGTTGGCGCGGGTGGTGACATGGGTGTAGCCGCCGCCACAGCTTTCGGCGATGTCGGCCAAGCCCGACATCTGCCAGTGCTTCAAAATGCCGTTGGGGATGCGCAGGCGCGCCATGTAGGAGGTCTGCGCCGGCGCGACCCAGAAGATGCCGTAATAGCGCCAGCGGAAATTGTCCGCCGGCGTCGGATTGGCGTTGTTGCGCGCCTGGTCCTTCAGGCGATCATAGGCATCGAACGGATGCAGCTCGCGCTTGAACTTCTCCTGGTCGGCGAGCTTCTTGCCCGCGGCCGTGAGCTTGTCCTGCGCCTTGATATGCGCCGCGTCAGGCCCGATCGGCTCGGCATTGCCGGCAGGTGCGCCGCCGGCTGCGAAAGCGCGCCCGACACGACCGACCTGCATGCCGGACATGAAACCTTCGAGGTAACGCTTCTGCTCGTCGGAGAAATCGGCGGCGGGAGTGGAGTCCATTTTCATGATCAGCGCACCTGCTCAGCGGTTGCCGGCATCACGACCTGGCCCGTAGCGCCCGTCTGCGGCTTGTAGGTTGCGTAGAGCGCGAGACCGGTGAAGACGAATCCGCCGACGAGATTGCCGAGCGTCACGGGAATCTGATTCCAGATCCACCAGTCGGTGAGTGAGACCTTGGCGCCGAGCAGCATGCCGGTCGGGATGACGAACATGTTGACGACGGCGTGCTCGAAGCCGAGCGCGAAGAACAGGAAGATCGGCAACCAGGTCGCCGCGATCTTGCCGACCGTGGAGGTCGAGGTCATCGCCATCACGACGCCGAGGCAGACCAGCCAGTTGCAGAGGACCGCCTTGACGAACACCGAGACCATGCCGGCGGTGCCGATCGCGGCATTGCCGATGGTCTTGGCTTCGGCCACCGCAACGATGCGGGCGGCGACGCCGGCGACTTCGACCTTGCCCATGTTGGTGAGCGAGATCGCGATCAGCACACCGAAGGCGAGGCTGCCGAGCAGATTGGCAACGGAGACCCAGGACCAGTTGGCGATCACCGCGTTCCAGCTCGCCTTGCCTTCGAGGCGCGCGAGCGGAACGATGGCGAAGCTGCCGGTCACAAGTTCGAGGCCGAGCAGAACGATCATCACGAGGCTGACGGGGAAGATCAGCGCGCCGACGAGCGGCTGGCCGGTGGTGAGAGCGCCACTGAAGGCGAGCGTGGTGGCGGCGCCGAGCAGCGCGCCGGACATCGCGCCGCGGATCATGATGTCGCGCGGGGCGAGCGCCAGCTTCTTCAGGCTGACATCGACCATCGAGGTCACAACGTCGGAGGGTTTCGCGTAATCCATATCGAAGCTCCAGCTTGCCGCGCGAAAGGCGGCGTCAACGGGTTGAACGGACGTTGATCGCTGGGAGCCGGTTGGAGGCGCATAAGCGCCCAGCCGGAACCCGGAACGATCCGATCAGCTTCGTTGCTGCGGAAATCCACCATGGACTTGGAGCCGCCGGCGCCCACGCCGGGCGGCTGCGTCCTCCGTATTCAAGGAGTGTGCCAACGCAGCGTGAACTGCAAACTCACGTAGAATCAGTGATTTAGATTTGTGTGCGGCGCATGAAATGGATCATGGTTCATGCTACTTCGGGCAGCAATGGCCCAAAGAATAAGCTTCGAATCAATGTGACTAAGCTTTGAGCAGGCCTATGGAACCCGTCGCCCGACCGCAAATGACGCGAGATAACCGGCGACATCCCGGGGGTCGAATGTGGGGCCAGCGAAGGCGCCGAACGGGGGGCTGGCATGGCCGTCGCCGGCCCGCCCCAGCGCAGCGTCGTAGAGGTCCGGCTGGAATACGGCCATGGCCGTCTTGAGCGCCTCACCGCTGAGCGCCGTCTGTCCCCAGCGCACCATCTGCGCGTAGAGCCAGGCGGCCTGGACTGGATCCGGACGCCCTGCTCCTTCGCGCCCGACCAGGAGGTAGCGGCCGCTTTCGCGGAACGTGCCGTCCGGCGATATCTTGAGGCGTCCCGTCAGGGTTCGCTGAATGACCTCGGCATCCACACCGATCCGCTCGGGCCGCGCGAGGAGCTGCGCCGCTTCAGCCAGATTTTCCGGCTGCTCGATGAACTCGGCCGCCTTCACCGCCGCACGCACCAGCGACGCGACGACATCCGGATGCTTGTCGGCCCAGACCTGGCGCACAGCCAGTACCTTCTCTGCCGCGCGCTCCAGAATGTCGGAGACGAAATGCAGGATGTGGCCGATGCCGAGATCGACCGCGACCGAATTCCAGGGCGCGCCGACACAGAACGCGTCGACATGGCCGTTGGCGAGGCTGTCGACCATATAGGGCGGCGGCAGCACGACGAGACGCACGTCCTCGTCCGGATCGACGCCGGCCGCCGCCATCCAGAACCGCAATTGGTAATTGTGGGTCGAGAACGGAAAGGTCATGCCGAAGGTCAGCGGATCGGCGCCCACCTTGCGCCGCTTGGCCACCACCTTCGCCAACGCCTTTGCGGTCGCAAGCGGATCGAAACGGTCGCCGTCGATTTCCTCCATCAGCGCAGCGTGGAGCGCGGGCGACACCGTGATCGCATTGCCGTTGATGCCGAGATTGAAGGGTGCTGCGATCGGCACCTTGACGTGACCGAGCCCGAGCGACGACGCGATCGCCACGGGCGCGAGCAGATGCGCGGCGTCGAACAGGCCGATGTTCAGCTTGTCGCGCACGTTGGACCAAGACACCTCGCGCACCAGCTCGACCTCGAGCCCTTCGGCCGCGGCAAAGCCCTTGTCGACGGCGACGATCAGGGCGGCGGCATCGACCAGCGGGATGAATCCGATGCGGAGGGGCGGGGTCATTTCAGCATCTCCGACGCGGTGATGATCGATTGCGCGATCTCGCCGATTTTCTTTTTCTCGCGCATGGCGGTGGAGCGCAGCAGCACATAGGCCTCATCCTCGGTGAGGCCCTTGACCTTCATCAGGATGCCCTTGGCCTTCTCGATGATCTTGCGGTCCTCGAGCTGCGACTTGGTGCGCTCCAGCTCCTCCTGGAGTTTGGCGAAGGCGTTGAAGCGCGACACGCAGAGATCGAGGATCGGCTTGATGCGCTCCTTCTTCAGCCCGTCGACGATGTAGGCGGACACCCCTGCCTCCACGGAGGCCTGGATCGAGGATGAATCGCTCTGGTCGACGAACATCGCAATCGGCCGCCGCACGGCGCGGCTGACCTGGAACATCGCCTCCAGCACGTCGCGGCTGGGGTTTTCGAGATCGATCAGGATGATGTCGGGGTCCACCGAATAAATACGGGCGAGCAGGCTCTGCATCTCGCGGATATGGACGATCTGCGTGAAACCGGCCTCGCGCAACCCCTCTTCGAGGATCGCGGCCCGGATCGGGCTCTCGTCGACAATCACGATTTTAGGCGACTGTTCGGCGCTCATAGCTCACCCGCAACCCGGCGATTCATCCATAGCATGCCGGACGCCCATGCAAAGGGTTGTAATTATGGACAATTGGGACTAGCTCAAGCCCGTCAATCAGGCAGATTTGGATATGGATCAGACGGCTGCGCCCAAGGTCAGCTTCGTGTCACTCGGGTGTCCCAAGGCATTGGTGGATTCCGAGCGCATCATCACGCGCCTGCGCGCCGAGGGCTATGAGCTCGCCCGCAAGCATGACGGGGCCGACATCGTCATCGTTAACACCTGTGGCTTCCTCGACAGCGCCAAGCAGGAATCGCTCTCGGCGATCGGCGAGGCCATGGCAGAGAACGGCAAGGTCATCGTGACCGGCTGCATGGGCGCCGAGCCCGAGCAGATCGAAGAGGCCTATCCCGGCGTTCTCTCCATCTCCGGCCCGCAGCAATATGAGAGCGTGCTGGATGCCGTGCACCGCGCGCTGCCGCCGGCCCACAATCCGCATCTCGATCTGGTGCCGCCGCAGGGCATCAAGCTGACGCCGCGCCACTACGCCTATCTGAAAATCTCCGAGGGCTGCAACAACCGCTGCACCTTCTGCATCATCCCGAAGCTGCGCGGCGATCTCGTCTCGCGCCCGGCCAATGACGTGCTGCGCGAAGCCGAGCGACTGGTCGATGCTGGGGTGAAGGAACTGCTGGTGATCTCGCAGGACACTTCGGCCTACGGCGTCGATCTCAAATATGCCGAGAGCCCGTGGAAGGATCGCCAGGTCCGCGCCAAATTCCTCGACCTCGCCCGCGAGCTCGGCGAACTCGGCGCCTGGGTCCGGCTGCAATATGTCTACCCCTACCCGCATGTCGACGAGGTCATCGCGCTGATGAACGCGGGCAAGGTGCTGCCCTATCTCGACATCCCGTTCCAGCATGCAAGCCCCGACGTGCTGAAGGCGATGAAGCGCCCGGCCGCGCAGGACAAGACGCTGGCGCGCATCAAGCGCTGGCGCGAGGAATGCCCCGATCTCGCGCTGCGCTCGACCTTCATCGTCGGCTTCCCCGGCGAGACCGATGCCGACTTCGCCTATCTGCTCGACTGGCTCGATGAAGCCGAGATCGATCGTCTCGGCTGCTTCAAATACGAGCCGGTTGCGGGTGCGACGTCGAACGCGATCGAAGGTGCTGTGCCCGCCGAGATCAAGCAGGAGCGCTACAACGCGCTGATGGCGCGGCAGCAGAAGATCTCGGCACGCAGGCTGAAGCGCAAGGTCGGCACGCGCCAGCAGATCATCATCGACGAGGTCGGCCCGACGGTCGCCAAGGGCCGCTCCAAGGCCGATGCGCCGGAGATCGACGGCGCGGTCTATCTGACGAGCCGTCGGCCGTTGCGCGTCGGCGAGATCGTCACCGCAAAGATCGAGCGCGCGGATCAGTATGATCTGCACGGCAGCGTCGCGGGATTTTGAGGTTCACGACGCCGCCCGCCATTTCGGCTGCGGCTGAAGGCGATACCGGTCGGCGTGGCAAGATCCTAGGCGACGCGCGTGCGGATGCCGTCTGGTGCGACGCGCTCGACATAGTCGCCAGAATAGGGCGAGAAGTTCGTCATGTCGCTTCTCCCGCCTGCCGTCCGTCATGCGCGGAAAACACGTCTTTGGCTGCGAACAGCCCGTTCACCGCCGCGGGGAAGCCCGCATAGACGGCCATCTGCATGATGATCTCCACGATCTCGTCGCGAGACAGCCCGACGTTCAGACCCGCCTCGATATGCACTTTGAGCTGAGGCGCGGCATTTCCGAGCGCCGTCAGCGCGGCGATCGTCGCGATCTCTCGATCGCGCAGGCCGAGGTCCGGGCGGCTGTAAATGTCGCCGAAGGGAAACTCGATCACGTATCGTGCGAAATCCGGAGCGATGTCCGCGAGTGAGGCGACGACCTTTTCGCCGGCTCTGCCGTCAATGCGCGACAGGGCCCGCTGGCCGCGATCGAAGCGGCTTTCGGCTTGTGTTTGGGCGTGCGTCATTTTCCTTCATCCTCTGTTCGTCGCCGGCATAGCCGGCGATCTTGGTATCAAGGACGAGCAGGCATTCCTGGAGTTCGGCAATCTGCGTGCGAACCTGTTCCCGGTGGATTTCCAGCATCTGCCGCCGGGCTGGCCCGGTGGCTTCGCCTTCATCACGAAGCGCCGCATAACGCAACATGTCCCGGATCGGCATTCCCGTGGTCTTGAGCCGATCGAGGAATGCAATCCATGTGAGGATCGATGCGTCAAAGTCACGCTGGCCGGAACGATCCCGGTCTGCGTATGGCAGCAGCCCGATGCGCTCATAATAACGCAACGTGTGGGTCGACAAGCCAGTTCGTTTTGCGAGGTCGCCGATCTTCATGTGTGCCCGTTCTCGTACTGACGCACGTACAGATACCCCTTCGAGCGCGCTCTAAGTCAAGGGGGGATCGAAGGTGCCGTTCTCGCGAGGTCAAGATGGCACGACACCAGAAGATTTCGGCGCGCCGACTGGGCGGCAGCATCGCGGGATTCCGAGTTTCAGGATGCCGCCAGCCATTTCGGCACCCAGCGCTCCGGACGCGGGGCGCGGGCGAGATCAGCTTGAGCTTCGGACAATTGCGCCGGCCCGCCATCGATGGTCGGGCGCACATCGTATTCGAAGTTCGGCATGACGCGGCCGTCGGCATAGAGGCCGAATTTCATCGCGTACCAGAGCCCGAGCTCGGGCTGGGCGCGGCGCATCTCGTCGCGGAGGTCGCGCAGCAGGGATTCGATCGAGGCGGCCTCCTCGAACGGCTGCGGTCCGCGCGACAGGACGCGCGCCTCGTATTGCTTGCCGACGATCGCGATCTCGAAGTGCGTCTTGTCCCAGGCGTTCTTGCCCTTGGGCAGATGCGCGGCGAGCCGCCAGCCGAGCTCGGCCATCAGGCGGTGATTGGCCCAGTATTCCTCGCGGTCCCGGCTCCACTTCTCGACGAAGCCACGGAAGTCGGGCAGCTCGAACACGCCATCCTCGGACGGCACCGGCTCGCCGGTCGGCCGTCGGGCGAGCCATTGCGCAAGCTCGACGGTCTGGGGCTCGACCTCGTGGTGCGGCCGCAGATCGTGCCAGGCCTTGTCGAATTGCTGCGCCGTCAGTTTCGCGAGCAGCGCGTCGAGGGACGGCGCGAGCAGTTCGTAATCGCCCTCCGAGCCCAATCCCACGATCGGGGGATCGTCGCGGTCGAGGCCGGCGCCGTACCAGCCGCCGACGGCCGAGCCATCCGGCAGGCGCATGAACAGCGCGAAGCGGTCGCGTAAGGGACTGCCGTCGAAGATCGGGGCCTGGTCGGAGAACTGGCCTTGCAGCGAGAAACAGCCGACGCTGCCCCAGGCGCGCCCGTTCAGCCAGCCGGCAAAATCCAGCAGCAAAGGCGGCGCCTCGATGCCCGGCGGAAACGCGCCGCGAATGCTGTCGAGGTCGATCGGATAAGGGGTTTCGGACAAGGCTGAAAACTGTCTGGTTGGTCCCGTGCCTGTTGGTCTGTCCCGACTTGCGTCAGGTTCGAACCAATTCGCGTTCCGAGATCACAAACGCGCTAGAGGCTTGTTGGTTTCTGAGCAGCAATCAAATGACATGCAATCACAAGATCGATATCCGGACCTGCCTGTGCGCGATCGCCGCAGCATTGACTTTGCTCACGTTCCCGGCCGCGGCGCAATCCCTCTCGCCTGCCCGGGCACGCCAATGGTGCTTCGCCAATGACGACAAAGTCAGCGACGACCAGCGCATGGATGGATGCACACTCGTGCTGAAGGCCAACCCGTCGAATGCGGCCGCGCTTGCCAATCGCGGCGAAGTCCATCGGCGCAAGGGTGATTCCGAGCGGGCTGTCGCCGATCTCAACCGCGCCCTCGATCTCGATCCGAACGACGTTATCGCCTGGTACAATCGCGGCATCGCCTATGACGATCTCGGTGACCGCGATCACGCCATCGCCGACTACACCCGCGCGATCCAGCTCGAGCCCGACGATGCGCGCTACTACAACAACCGCGGAAACTCCCGCATCGCCAGGAACGACTACGAGCGCGCGATGGCGGACTACGATCGGGCCATCAAGCTCAACCCGAAATTTGCGCTGGCTTATTTCAATCGCGGCACGGCCTATCGCGAACACCACGAGGCCGAGCGCGCGCTCGCCGATCTCGACATGTCGATCAGGCTCGATCCCAATTATGGCCCGGCCTATGGCAATCGCGCGCGCATCTTCCGCGACAAGGGCGACCGGCCCCGCGCGCTGGCCGATTTCGGCAAGTCGATCGCGCTCAACCCGAACAACGACCGCGACACCTATGCGCGCGCCGACATGTATTTCGACGACCACGACTATGCCCGCGCACTCGAGGACTATGATCGCTCGATCAAGGCCAACCCGAAATATTCAGGCGTATTTAACGCGCGCTGCATGACGCACGCGATCCTTGGCCAATTGCAGGAGGCGCTCGCCGATTGCGAGCAGGCGCTCAAGATGCGCCCGAACGATCCCTATGCGCTCGACAGCCGCGCCCTCACCTACCTCAAGCTCGGCAATCTCGACGCCGCGATCGCCGATTACGACGCGGTGCTGAGCGCAAAGCCTACGCTCGACAGCTCGCTCTATGGCCGCGGGCTTGCGAAGCGAAAAAAGGGGGATGCCGACGGCGCGGAACGCGACATCGCGGCGGCGAAGGCGATCAATGCCGGTATCGCCGATATGTTCGCGCCTTACGGCGTTCAGTAGGTCGCGCTTGACAAGCCCTGCCCTTCGGCTGTAGGGACCGCCCCATGATCAATTCCCGGACCCATCTGCGCCAAGCCATGCGTCGTCGCTCCCGCGATGATGATGGGTTGCGCCATGTCCGACGACGCCGCTGAACCAGTAAATTCAGCACAGTTTTCGAGAAGGCCGCACCCGCAAAGTGCGGCCTTCTCGCTTTTCGCGTCCTTTTCACCCGCCCCCCAAAGGAGTTCGACATGACCACCGCCACCCATCCGTATGACGCGCTGATGGACATCACCGCACGGCCCAAGGCCGTGTTCGTCCGTGGCGCCGGCTCATACCTCTGGGACGACAGCCGCAAGCGCTATCTCGATTTCGTGCAGGGCTGGGCCGTGAACTGCCTCGGCCACTCCCCGCCGGCGATTGCGGATGCGTTGGCATCGCAGGCCAGGCGGCTGCTGACGCCGAGCCCGGCCTTCTACAACGAGCCGAGCCTCAAGCTCGCGCAGGCGCTGGTCGAGAACAGCGCGTTCGACCAGGTGTTCTTCGCCAATTCGGGCGCAGAGGCCAATGAGGGCGCGATCAAGCTCGCGCGCAAATATGGCAGCCTGCACAAGAGCGGCGCGTTCGAGATCATCACGTTCGAAGGCGGCTTCCACGGCAGGACGCTGGCGACGATGTCGGCCTCGGGCAAGAAGGCGTTCGAGCCGCTGTTCGAGCCGAAGGTCGCCGGCTTCAAGAAGGCAAAACTCAACGACATCGCCTCGGTCGAGAAGCTGATCAGCAGCAACACCGTTGCGGTGATGCTCGAGCCGATCCAGGGCGAGTCCGGCGTGTGGCCGGCGACCGACAAGTTCTTGCAAGAGCTGCGCGCGCTGACCGAGGCTAACGGCCTGTTGCTCATTTTCGACGAGATCCAGACCGGCATGGGCCGGACCGGAAAGCTCTTCCACTATGAGCACACCGGCATTGGGCCCGACATCATGACGCTCGGCAAGGGCATCGGCGGCGGCGTGCCCCTCGCCGCGCTGCTTGCGACCGAACGCGCCTCCTGCTTCGAGCACGGCGACCAGGGCGGCACGTTCAACGGCAATCCGCTCATGTGCGCGGCCGGCCTTGCGGTGCTCGCCGAGGTCAGCAAGCCGGCGTTCCTGAAGCAGGTGGGCGAGACCGGGCTGCTGCTCGATAGCGAGCTGCAAAAAGTCTCGGCGCGGCACGGCCTCGGCGGCGTGCGGGGACGCGGACTGCTGCTCGCGCTCGACCTCAAGCTGCCGATCGCGCCCGGCATCGTCGCCCAAGCGTTCGAGGCCGGCGTGCTGCTCAACGCACCACAGCTCGACACGCTGCGCTTCATGCCGGCGCTGAACGTCACCAAGGCAGAGATCGCCGAGATGATCGATTGTCTCGACGGGATATTGACGAAAGCGGGCGCGGCACGGAGGGTTGCGTAATGGGCCTGTCTCGTGCCCCGGACGCAGCGCAGCGCTCCTTCGGCGGTGCGCTGCAGAGCCGGGGCCCATCTCTCCGCACCTGGTGCCGCATCTGGGTCCCGGCTCTGCGCAGCAGCGCAAGAGCGCTGCAGCGCGTCGGGGACACGAGACCTACGGCTTCAAAATCGACGCGCCGGTCGTGTTGCGGCTTTCGAGGTCGATATGGGCCTTGGCGGCGTCCTTCAGCGCGTAGGCGTGGTTGATCGGCACGTGCAGCTTGCCGTTGATGACGGCGGAAAACAGCGTGTCGGCGCCTTCGAGCAGTTCCTTGCGCGTGCCGACGTAGTCGTTGAGCTTCGGCCGCGTCGCAAACAGCGAGCCGTGATTGTTCAGCTCGGCGATGGAGAACGGCGGCACGGGACCTGAGGCGTTGCCGAAAGAAACGAACATGCCGCGCGGCTTCAGGCAGGACAGCGAGCCCGGGAAGGTCGCCTTGCCGACGCCGTCATAGACGACGTCACAGCCCTCGTTGCGGCTGATTTGTTTGACGCGCGCGACGAAGTCCTCCTCGTTGTAGAGGATGACGTGGTCGCAGCCATTGGCCTCGGCAAGTTCGGCCTTCTCGCGCGAGCCCACCGTGCCGATGACGTGGGCCCCCAGCGCCCTCGCCCATTGGCAGGCCAGGAGACCGATCCCGCCGGCCGCGGCATGGATCAGCACGCGATGATGCGGCTCGACCTTGAAGGTCTTGTGCAGGAGGTACCAGACGGTCAGCCCCTTGAGCATCAGCACGGCGCCCTGCTCGTGGGTGATATGGTCGGGCAGCTTGACCAGCTTCTCCCAGGGGATGTTGCGCTCGCTCGTATACGCGCCGAGATTGTGGTAGTAGGCGACGCGGTCGCCGGGATGGAAATTCGTCACGCCCGGCCCGACGGACAAGACCTCGCCCGAGGCCTCGTTGCCGGCAATGAAGGGCAGGCCCGGCGCCTTGTAGAGGCCGGTACGGTAATAGACGTCGATGAAGTTCAGGCCGACCGCATGCTGGCGGATGCGCACCTCGCCAGGGCCCGGCGCCGGGACGTCGACGCTCTCATAGACCAGCGCTTCGGGGCCTCCGACCTTGTGCACACGGACGGCTTTGGTCATCACATGACCTCCTCATTCTCCAGACCCAGCGAAAGACATAGCGCCCGCCTTGTCAACTCGACCCAAATTGGAGCGGCTAAACCGACGGCTTGCTGGCCTTCTTGCGGTTGCTCTTCGCCAGCACGTTGAAGAACTCCACCGCCGCCGAGAACACAATCGCGAAGTAGATATAGCCGCGCGGGATGTGGAATTTGAATCCGTCCGCGACCAGGGCGACGCCGATCAGCACCAGGAACGCCAGCGCCAGCATCTTGGTGGTCGGATGTTCTGCCACGAATCGCGCCACCGGCCCCGACGAAATGTACATGATCAGGCAGGCGATCACGACGGCCGCGATCATGATCTCGAGGTCCTGCGCCATGCCGATCGCGGTGATGATCGAGTCGAGCGAGAACACGATGTCGATGACGATGATCTGGACGATCACCCAGAAGAAGGCGTTGCCGCCGGAGTCCTTCTTCCCCTCGCCGTCGTCGGCCTCGACCTCGGCATGGATCTCGTGCGTCGCCTTCGCGATCAGGAACAGGCCGCCGCCGATCAGGATCAGGTCGCGCCACGAGAAGTCGTATCCCCTGAACGAGAACACCGGCGCGGTCAGGCCGATCAGCCAGACCAGCACGCTGAGCAGGATGATGCGGAATACCAGCGCCAGCGCCAGCCCGATCTGGCGCGCGCGATGGGCCTGCGGCTCGGGGATGCGCGAAACGATCACCGACAGGAAGATGACGTTGTCGATGCCGAGCACGATCTCGAGCGAGGTCAAGGTCAGCAGCGCGGCCCACGCCTCGGGGCTGGTCAACAAATGCATCATGCGAAGGACCTGGCGAGGCGGATCAACGCGTCGCTGAACGCAATCCAGAGCGCGATCGCGCAGAGCGCAATTGTCACGCCGGTGCCGACCCGGAAATCCATCTCGAGCGCGTAGAGCGCGAGCACCGCCCCGATGGCGATCAGCGACATCGTCAGCCAGCGCAGCCGCACGACGCGAACCGGATGCAGGACGTGGAACGGCACGAAGGTCAGCACCACCAGCGCCGCGACCAGCAGCGTCGACGACAGCGGCGGCCAGTGCAGCAGGAACAGATAGAACGCCGCCGCGTTCCACAGCGCCGGAAAGCCGCGGAAATGATTGTCATCCGCCTTCATGCGCAGATCGGCGAAATATAATGCGCTGGTGACGATGATGGCGATGCCGAGCAAGGGCGCCGCCACCGGCAGCAACAGGCCGCTCGCCACGATCGCATAGGCCGGCACGAAGACATAGGTGACGAAGTCGACGACGAGGTCGAGCACGTCGCCCGACCAGTTCGGTTGCACATCCTTGACCTTGAGCCGGCGCGCGATCGGCCCGTCGACCGCGTCGATGATCAGGGCGACGCCCAGCCAGCCGAACATCGCCGCCCAGTGCTCGCGCACCGCCTCCAGCATCGCCAATAGCGCGATCGCCGCGCCGAAGGCGGTGAAGATGTGCACCGAAAACGCCGCGGCCCGGATCGCGGGCCTCGGCTTGAGGGAATCCTCTTGGCTGTCCATGGCTTCTGCTATCAGAACGGGACCGGTTTGCACATCCGCCGTCGCGGCATTGCGCCGCGCAATTCGTCATAAAATCAGGCAAAATTGGTGGGCTTGTATTTGCCGCAGGCCGTGTCAAATGTCGTTCCATGACAGACGCATCCACACCCTTTGACGTCAGCGTTATCGGCGGCGGACCGGCAGGCCTTGCGGCAGCAATTGCACTGGCGCAGGCCGGCGCGCGGACCGCGCTGGTGGCGCGGCGCCTGCCCTATGCCGACAATCGCACCACCGCGCTGCTGGGTGCCTCCGTCGAGCTCCTGGAAAACCTCGACGTCTGGCCGCGCTGCAAGGACAAGGCGGCAGCGCTCGAGGTGATGCGCCTCGTCGACGACACCGGGCGGCTGTTCCGCAGCCCCGAGGTCCGGTTCTCCTGTCATGAGATCGCCCTCGACGCCTTCGGTTACAACATCGACAACCGCTCGCTGATGCTGGCGCTGGAAGCGCGCGCGGCCGAGCTGCCCAACCTCGTCCGTTTCGACGACGAGGCCGAGAACGTCGTCATCGAAGCCGATGACGTCGCAATCCGCACGGCGTCCGGACAATTCCTGACCGCGCGGCTCGTGGTCGGCGCCGACGGCCGCCACTCGCTGTGCCGGGAGGCCGCCGGCATTGCGGTGACGCGGCGCGACCTGACGCAGACCGCGTTAACCTTCAACGTCGGGCATGGCCGCCCGCATCGCAACGTCTCGACCGAGTTCCACACGCCGCACGGGCCTTGCGTGTTCGTGCCACTGCCCGGCAACCGCTCCAGCATCGTCTGGGTCTCGGCGCCCGCGGAGGCCGAGCGACTTCGCGGCTTGAGCGACGAAGAGCTCTCCGTTGCGATCGAGAAGCAATCGCATTCCATTCTCGGCCGCATGACGGTCGAGCCCGGCCGCAGCCTGTTCCCGCTGGCGATCGAACGCCCGCAGTCCTTTGCGCGCGACCGCATCGCTCTAGTCGGCGAAGCCGCCCATGTGGTTCCCCCGATCGGTGCCCAAGGCCTCAATCTCGGTCTGCGGGACGCTGCCGATATTGCCCGACTTGCCGGCGAGGCCATCGCATCTGGCCAGGATCCCGGCGCCGACGAGGTGCTCAAGCGCTACGACCGGGCGCGACGTCCGGACATTTTGAGCCGGACCTTTGCGATCGACATCGCCAATCGCTCGCTGCTCAACGACTTCCTGCCGCTGCAGCCGGTCCGCGCCGTCGGCATGCACCTGCTCGGCGCCATCGGCCCGCTCAGGCGCTTTGCCATGCGCGAAGGCCTGACGCCGACCTGGCGCAAATAGCGTCTACGGAAACGCCAGCCGGCCGGTCTGGAGCAGCCACATCACGCTAGTCAGTGTGACCACGGATGCAAACGTTCCGAGCAGCACGGCGACGGAGGCGGATTCGATCCAGGCGTCGTTCTGCCGGGCGATCACGAACACATTCAGCGCCGGCGGCAGCGAGGCCATCAGGATCGCGGTCGCGGCCCAGGGCTGTGCGAACGGACCGAACGCCAGCATCAGGCCGAACGCTGCGAGCGGATGGATCAGGAGTTTGACTGCGATCACGCCCGGCACTTCCCAGGGCACACGGTCGAACGGCCGCAGCGCCACGGTGACGCCGAGCACGAACAACGCAGTCGGAGCGGCTGCGTTCTGGAGGAAGGTAATAGTGCGGTCGAGCGCCACCGGCAGCTCGATATGGAGCGCTGCGACGGCTGCGCCAAAACAGGCCGACATAATCAGCGGGTTGAGCACGATCTGCTTCAGCACGACGCCGAAGGCATGCACGATCGAGGGATGGTCGCGGTCGGAGAGCTCGATCAACAGCGGCACGATGGTGAACAGGAAGATGCTGTCGCAGCAGAAAATCAGCGCGGTCGGCGCCGATGCTTTCGGCCCGAGCACGGCCAGCGCCAGCCCCGGCCCCATGTAGCCGATATTGCCGTAGCCGCCGGAGAGGCCCGCGAGTGTCGCCTCACGCAGCGTCAGGCCACCGAGCACCTTGCCGACGACCAGCGCTAGCGTGAACGCGGCAATCGTCGACAGCGTGGTCGCGACCAGGAACGGCGGGTTGTTCAATTCCGAGAACGGCGTCTTCGACATGATCGCAAACAGCAGCGCCGGCAGCGACACGTAGAGCAGGAAGAAATTCATCCAGGCGAGGCCCGATTCCGGTAGCGACTTGGCCTTGCCACACGCGAATCCGACGAAGATCAAGCCGAAATAAGGTAGTGCCAGATTGAGGATATCGACCATTGATGAAGTGTTTTCTGAAGACCTGGGGGCTATCTGCCCCCCAAGCAGACGTTAATTGCAACTGAGGGCACTAGCATCGGCCACAATCCTGGTCTATCGACGGGGAATGATTAAAGCGCGGACCGCCAAATTTCAGATCGGTCAGGTCGTTCGCCACCGGATCTTCTCGTTCCGGGGGGTGATTTTCGACATCGATCCGGAGTTCAACAACACCGAGGAGTGGTGGCTGTCGATCCCGGAGGAGGTGCGGCCTCACAAGGATCAGCCGTTCTACCACCTGCTCGCGGAGAACGCGGAGTCCGAGTACGTCGCCTACGTGTCCGAGCAGAACCTGCTGCCCGACGAGTCCGGCGAGCCGATCCGGCATTCCC
This sequence comes from Bradyrhizobium sp. AZCC 2230, assembly GCF_036924495.1. Lineage (NCBI taxonomy): Bacteria > Pseudomonadati > Pseudomonadota > Alphaproteobacteria > Hyphomicrobiales > Nitrobacteraceae > Bradyrhizobium > Bradyrhizobium sp. AZCC 2230. Next base: position 1,356,372 of record NZ_JAZHRS010000001.1, read on the forward strand.
AGGTCGCCGAGATCTTCATCAAGAACAAGGATGGCGGCTACCGCCCGCGCAATCCCTCGCTGAACTGAAGTTTTTTGCCGCCATCAAGCGGCCAGCAAAAAAGGCGCTCGAACCGAGCGCCTTTTTCATGTCCGGGATCTGAGCCCGATTACTTCTGACCAGCCGGAGCTGCGCCGGGCGCACCACCGTTTTGCTCGAGCTTCTTGCGCTGCTCGTCGGCCTTCTTCTGAAGCTCCTCCTGGAGCTTCTTCTGGGTTTCCTCGAACACCTTCGGATCGGTCGGCGGACCGTCATAGGCCTTCTGGAATTCGCCCGTGAGCGGCAGCGGCAGGGTCAGCGGCGCGCCGTTGGCGTTGATCGCCTGCACCACGAGGTTCTGGCCCTTCTTCATGTTGGCGAGGAGCTCGGGCGTTGCCTCGTAGTCCGACATACAGCCGTTCTGGAAGCAGATCACATACGGGCTCTGCAGCGGCGGGTTGTTGTCGACGATGACGCGGGTGCCGTGCACGAGCTGCATGCCGAGCGGCAGCGTCACGCGCAGAATCTTCTTGGGCTCGCCTTCCGGCTCGATGATCACGGCCGCGATGACGGGCTGGCCCGATTCGATGCGGCCGTCCTTGCCGGTGAAGCAGACCTGCTTGGCGTTGGCGTCCTGGCCCTTGAGGCAGAACTTGGTCCAGGGGGCGTAGATCAGCTGGATCTGCTGATCGGCGGGCTGGGCCGCGCCCTGCGCCGCCGGAGCACCCTGCTGCGCCGGAGCGCCCTGAGCGGGAGCCGGCTGGGCGGGTGCCTGGGCGGCCGGTGCCGGCGCCTTGGGGGCAGCCTTGGGAGCGGCTTTCGGGGCTGCCTTCGGCGCGGGCGCGCCGGGGGCCGGCGCGGCAGTCTGAGCCTCGGCGGCAAACGGGAGGACCAATGCCGTCGCCGTCAACAGGGCGAGAACTCGCCCGCGCGGCCGGACGGACGCGGCCAAATAACGGAAATTCATTGCAGAAAACCCTTTCTGAACGGGAAGTGCCCGAACCGCTCCGAAGCACCGAACCAAGCCGCCTGGGCGCGGCTCTCTCCCCGTCAATTGAGGCGGATAAGTGACGGGCTCGGCGCTCGTGCGCGATTGCGTGCCTTCTTAACGCGGTCGACGGAAAGATCAATGCCGACAAGCGTCTTTGGCTGCTTCCGGGCAGGCGCTCAGTGAAATCCCTGTGATAGGATTCAAGCCCCCCGGCCCTCGAATCAACGTGTCCGAATGTTCATGTTCCAGCGCCTGCTCGAGGGCCCAAGTGTCCGACTCTGCAGCTTCGCTCTGGTCCTCACGATCGGGCTGTCGACGTTCGGCGGCGCGCAGGCCGACGAGGCCCATGCGATCGCCATGCACGGCAAGCCGGCGTTGCCGGCCGATTTCACCCACATGCCCTATGCGAACCCTGATGCCCCCAAGGGCGGCCGGTTGACCTGGGGCCTCCTCGGCACGTTCGACAGCCTCAACCCCTTCATCGTCAAGGGACTGGCCGTGCAGCCGATCCGGAACTACGTCGTGGAAAGCCTGCTGGCGCGCGGCCAGGACGAACCGTTCACGCTGTACGGCCTGCTCGCCAGATCCGTCGAGACCGACGACGAGCGAAGCCATGTCACGTTCCGTCTCGATCCCCGCGCGCGCTTCTCCGACGGCAAGCAGGTCACTGCCGAGGACGTGCTGTTCTCCTGGCAGCTCCTGCGCGACCACGGCCGTCCCAACCTCCGGCAATTTTACGCCAAGGTCGTCAAGGCCGATGCGCCCGATCCCCTCACAATCCGCTTCGACCTCACCGGCGCCAACGACCGCGAGCTGCCGCTGATCCTCGGCCTGATGCCGATCCTGCCGAAGCACGCCGTCGATGTCGCGACCTTCGAGGAGACGACGCTGACCGGGCCCATTGCCTCGGGCCCGTATCGCGTCACGGCGGTCAAACCCGGCGCCAGCGTGACGCTCTCGCGCAATCCCGATTATTGGGGCCGCGATCTCCCGATCAATCGTGGGCTCTTCAATTTCGACGAGATCCGGCTCGACTATTTTCGCGAGGCAAACGGCCAGTTCGAAGCCTTCAAGCGCGGCCTCTATGATTTCCGCGTCGAGAACGAGCCGTTGCGCTGGCACGACGGCTACGATTTTCCGGCCGCCAGAAGCGGCGACGTGATCCGCGACACCATCAAGCCCGGCGTGCCGCAGCCGTCGGAATTCCTGGTGTTCAACACCCGCCGTCCGATCTTCGCCGACATCCGCGTGCGCCAGGCGCTGACGCTGCTGTTCGATTTCGAGCTGGTCAATCGCAACTATTTCTTCTCGCTCTATTCGCGCGTCGCCGGCTATTTTGCAGGCTCCGACCTGTCGGCCTATGCCCGGCCCGCGGATGCGCGCGAGCGCGAGCTCCTAAAGCCTTTCGCCGCACAGATCCCGCCGGACATCATGGATGGCAGCTACCGGCTTCCCGTCACCGACGGCTCGGGGCGCGACCGCACGACGCTGCGCGCGGCGCTAAAACTGCTGTCCGACGCCGGTTACGATCTCGACGGCACCGTGCTGCGCAACCGCGCGACCAAGGCCCCCTTCACCTTCGAGATGCTGGTGACGACCCGCGACCAGGAGCGCATCGCGCTCGCCTTCCAGCGCGACCTCAAGCGTGCCGGCATCGCGCCGAGCGTGCGATCGGTCGATCCCGTGCAGTTCGACCAGCGCCGGCTATCTTACGAGTTCGACATGATCCAGAATCGCTGGGACCAGTCGCTGTCGCCCGGCAACGAGCAGTATTTCTATTGGGGAAGTGCGGCCGCCGACAATCCGGGCACCCGCAACTACATGGGCGCCAGGGATCCCGCCGTCGACGCAATGATCAAAGCGCTTTTGGAGGCCCGTGATCATACGGATTTTGTCCCGGCGGTACGGGCGCTCGACCGTGCTTTGATCGCGGGCTTCTACACAATCCCCCTGTTTAACGTATCCGAGCAATGGATCGCGCGCTGGAATCGGATAGAACGACCATCGACCACTGCGTTGTCCGGCTATCTGCCGGAGACCTGGTGGTCGAAGGGTGAGCCTCAAGCCAGTCCAGCGAAGTGACGCCGTGAACCAGCCAGCCGTATCACCGACGCTCGACACGCTGTTCCAGCGGACGCTGATGCGGCAACCGCACGCGCCCGCTTTGCTCGATCCCCTCAACAAATCCCGCATCACCGGACACCAGCCGCGGCGGCTGACCTACGCCGAAGCCGACACCGCCATCGAGGCGCTGTCGGCGCATTTCGTCGAATCGGGCCTGCCGGCCAATTCGGTGATCGCAATTCAGTTGCCTTCCACCGTCGAATTCGTGCTGACGGTGCTCGCCGCCCATCGCGCCGGCCTCGTGGTCGCCGTGCTGCCGCTGCTGTGGCGGCAGGCAGAGCTGGCGGCCGCGCTCAACCGCACCGCGGCGCGCGCCATCGTCACCATGAGCAAGGTCGACGGCGTCAGCTATGCCGACCTCGCAATGCGTGCAGCCGCCGAGGCCTTTTCGATCCGCCACGTCTTCGGCTTCGGTGGCGATCTGCCCGAGGGCATGGCCTCGCTCGACGATGTGCTCACGCGCCCGCCCGGCACCACGCGCGCGGTGATTCAGGACGGCCGCAAGGCGGCGATGATCTCCTTCGATGTCACGGCCGAGGGTTTTCGCCCGGTGCCGCGGCCGCATTTCAGCCTGATCGCGGGCGGGCTTGCGATGTCGCTGGAAGCCGACATCCAGCAGGGCGCGACCGTGATGTCGGCGTTCACGCCGATGTCGTTCGCGGGCCTCGCCTCCTCGCTCGCGGTGTGGCTGCTTTGCGGCGGCACGCTGGCGCTGCATCATCCCTTCGAGAGCGAGGTGCTGGAGCAGCAGATCAACGAGCACGCATGCGATGTGCTGATTGCGCCGGCCCAGCTCGCGCTGCGGCTTGGCGATTCCGGCCTCGCGGCGCGGATGCCGACCTTGCGCAACGTCATCGGGCTCTGGCGCGCGCCGGAGCAGGTGGCCGCAAGCGAAGCCTGGATCGCGCCGCATGCGCCACTCACGGACGTCTATCTGTTCGGCGAGGCTGGGCTGTTCGGCGCACGACGCGGCGAGAACGGCATGCCGGTGGCGGTGATGCCGGGACCGCATGGCGCCCCGCGCGAGCAATCCGGCTCCTCGATCGCAGGCGATATTCTGCTGACCCCGAAGGGCACGCTCGGCCTTCGCGGACCGATGGTGCCGATCGCGGCCTACGCGCCGCCCCAGCCGGTCGGCGAGACGCTGACCGCGCAGCCGCCGCGCGACTACGTCGACACCGGCTATGCCGCGCGGATCGACCGTGCCAATGGCGCGATCTGCATCACCGCGCCGCCCTCCGGCATCATGGCGGTCGGCGGCTATCGCTTCCTTTCCAACGACCTCCAGGAATGGGCGCGCCGGCTCGGCCAGGGCGCGCTGCTGACGGCCCTGCCCGACCGCCTCTCGGGCCATCGGCTGGCCGGCCGGGCCCAGGACAATACCCGCGCCCGCGAGGCACTCAGCGAGCTTGGCCTTAACCCTCTGATGGTCGAGGCTTTTCGCGACCGCTCGGGGCCGGTTTGAGCGCAGTTTCGCCGGGAACATTGACGCTGCATTAAGGCCCCGGGACTAGATTGCGCAGCATCGATTGCGTGATCAGAGTATCTCATGTCCCAGGCGGGCCCGATCCTGTTTGTGTCCAATGCCGAGCGCCCCGCCTTCATTGCGGCGCTGGACGAGGCCCGTCTCTTTCCCGTCGTCGACAGCGATTGGGCGAGTGCGACGCGCGCCGTCGAACAGGTTCAGCCGGCCGCGGTCCTCGCCGCGATGTCCGGCGGGCACGAGCCGTATATGGCCTTGCTCGCCAGGAAGATCGCCGATCAGCCGCTTTATCTCCCGCTGGTCGCGCTGGATGCGCAAGCTTCGCTGCCCCACAACGCCCTGCCCTTCGCCACGCGCGGCAACGCCGCCGAACGCCTGATCGCGCGCTTGCGCGCCGCGATCCGCATCCGCACGCTGCACGCCACCGTGCTGCGCCGGCTGCCGGAGACGAAGGTGGCGCTGCCGGAGGCAGATCCGGTGCGCGACGCCATCGTCCTCTTGATCGGCCGCGGCGCGGCTTATCCCGCCCTCTCCGTCGCACTCGGCGAGCGCACGGGCGTGGTCGGCGCGCTCTCGATCGAGGCCGCGGCAAAGCATCTCAACACCCGCGACATCGACGGCGTCGTGCTCTCGGACGGTTTCACCCCGCGCGTCACCGATGCTTTCCTCACGGTGCTTGCGGAGGATACGCGCTTCCGCAACCTGCCCGTGGTCGTCACCGCGCACCAGCTCACCCAGAGCTACGACCTGCCCAATCTCGAGCTGATCGTCGGCGAGCCCACGACGGTCGCGGCCAATGCGCTGCCACTGATCCGCCAGCACGCGATGGAAGCGCAACTGAGCCGCACGCTGCGCTCGATCGATGCCGGCGGCTTGCTCGATCCGCGCAGCGGCCTGTTGACGGTCGAAGCCTTCGCCCGCGATTTTTCCAAGGCCGTCGAGCAGACGCTTGCCCGCGGCGGCGGCCTGTCGGTGGCGCGCTTCGCCTTCGATCCCGGCAATCCCCGCGCGCAGCTCGATGCCGCGCGCATTCTGAGCCGCCTGATGCGGCAGATGGATTTTGGCGCCGCGCAGAAGGACGGCTCGGTGATCGTGGTGTTCGCCGAGACCGATTTTCGCACGGCGCATATGATCGCGCGGCGTTTGTCGGCGGTGATGAAGCATACGTCGAATGGCAAGCACGAGATGCGCAGCGATCCCGTCGTCAGCGTGGATTCGCTGTCGCCGTCGGATACGGCTAGGTCGCTATTGGGGCGGCTGTCCGCGGACGCGTCGAGGGCAGCGTCGTAACGGCGCTCGTAGGGTGGGCGAAGGCGCGATAGCGCCGTGCCCACCATCTTTCCATGATTGCAACAGGTGGTGGGCACGCTTCGCTTTGCCCACCCTACGGCATCTCACACCTCGCCTACGCCGCCTTCTTTTTCTGCGCGAGCTGCGCCAGCTGCCGCATGATCTCCGTCGTGCCGGCGAGGCGCTCTTCCGGCGTCTCCCAGTCCTGCAGGAACACGACCTTCATGTCGGGGCGGACCTTGGCGGCCTGGCCGTAGCTGCGAATGAACGACACCAGGCGGTCGGGATCGGCGAAGGAATTGTCGCGGAAGGTGATGACGGCACCCTTCGGGCCGGCATCGATCTTCCCGACATTGGCCTGGCGGCAGAACGCCTTGATCGCGGCCACCTTGAAGAGGTAGCGCACCTCGTCCGGCAGCACGCCGAAGCGGTCGCGCATCTCGGCGCCAAAGTTCTCGATCTCCTCCTCGCTGTCGAGATCGGCGAGGCGCCGGTACAGCGACAGCCGCACCGAGAGATCGCCGACATAATCCTCCGGGATCAGCACGGGCATGCCGATGGTGATGGTCGGCGACCAGCGGTCGGCGGCGGGCTCGGACACACCGGCCTTGAGGTTGACGATCGCCTCCTCCAGCATCGACTGGTAGAGCTCGAAGCCGACCTCCTTGATGTGGCCGGACTGCTCCTCGCCGAGCAGATTGCCGGCGCCGCGGATGTCGAGGTCGTGCGAGGCGAGCTGGAAGCCGGCGCCCAGCGTCTCCAGCGATTGCAGCACGGTGAGCCGGCGCTCGGCCTGTGTCGTGATCTTCTGCTGCGCCGGCAGCGTGAACAGCGCGTAGGCCCGCAGCTTGGAACGGCCGACGCGGCCGCGAAGCTGGTAGAGCTGAGCGAGGCCGAACATGTCGGCGCGGTGCACGATCAACGTGTTGGCGTTGGGAATGTCGAGGCCGGACTCGACGATCGTCGTGGACAACAGAATGTCGAACTTGCCGTCGTAGAACGCGGTCATGATGTCCTCGATCACGGCGGGCGGCATCTGGCCGTGCGCGACCGCGACTTTCATCTCCGGCACGTTCTTGTCGAGGAAATCCTTGACCTCGGCGAGGTCGTCGATGCGCGGCACCACGTAGAACGCCTGACCGCCGCGATAACGCTCGCGCAGCAGCGCCTCGCGGATCATCAAGGGATCATGCGGGGCGACGAAGGTGCGGACCGCGAGACGGTCGACCGGAGGCGAGGCAATGATCGAGAGCTCGCGGACGCCGGTCAGCGCCAATTGCAGCGTGCGCGGGATCGGCGTCGCCGACAGCGTCAGCACATGCACCTCGGAGCGCAGCGCCTTCAGCCGCTCCTTGTGGGTGACGCCAAAGTGCTGTTCCTCGTCGACGATGACGAGGCCCAAATCGCGGAACTTGATGGCCTTGCCGAGCAACGCGTGAGTGCCGACGACGATATCGACGGAGCCGTCGGCGATCCCCATCTTGACCAAATTGAGCTCTTTGGTCGGCACCAGGCGCGAGGCCTGCGCCACGTTCACGGGAAAGCCCTTGAAACGCTCGGCGAAGGTCCTGTGATGCTGGCGCGCCAGCAGCGTGGTCGGTACCACGACCGCAACCTGCTTGCCTTCGAGCGCCACGGCAAAGGCCGCACGCAGCGCGACCTCGGTCTTGCCGAAGCCGACGTCGCCGCAGATCAGCCGATCCATCGGACGGCCGAGTTCGAGGTCTTTCAGGGTCGACTCGATAGCACCGAGCTGGTCCTCGGTCTCGTCATAGGGGAAGCGTGCGCAGAACTCGTCATAGATGCCTTGTTGCACCGGCAGCTTGGGCGCCTCGTGCAAATGGCGCGCGGCGGCGATCTTGATCAGCTCGCCGGCGATCTCGCGGATGCGGTTCTTGAGTTTGGCCTTGCGGGTCTGCCAGCCGGAGCCGCCGAGACGATCGAGCTCGACCGTGGTCTGGTCGGAGCCGTAGCGCGACAGCAGCTCGATGTTCTCGACCGGCAGGAACAGTTTTGCGTCGGCGGCATAATGCAGCTCAAGGCAGTCATGCGGCGCGCCGGCGACGTCTAGCGTCTGGAGGCCGACAAAGCGGCCGATGCCGTGATCGGCGTGGACGACGATGTCACCCGCGGTGAGGCTCGTGATCTCCGAGATGAAATTGTCGAGCTTGCGGCTCGCCTTGCGCGGGCGCACCAGGCGGTCGCCGAGAATGTCCTGCTCGCTGATCAGCGCGATCTCGTCGGTCTCGAAACCGGCCTCCAGGCCGAGCACGGCGAGCATCGTCTCGTTGCGCGGCGTGGCCTGCACCGTCCGCCAGGCGTTGACGCTGGTGGTGTGGGTCAGCTTGTGGTCGCGCAGCATCGAGGTCATGCGGTCGCGCGAGCCTTCGCTCCAGAGCGCGATCACGACTTTCTTGCGGTTCGCCTGCAGGCCCATGACATGCGCGACGACGGACTCGAACACGTTGACCGTGCTGTCGTTACGCTCCGGCGCGAAGTCGCGGCCCTTGCGGGCGCCGGCATCGACAACGCTCACGCCGTCGGCCGGTACGGAGAACTGCGTCAGCCGCGCCAACGGGATGTCGCCGAGGCGTTTGCCCCACTCGCTCTCGGTCAGATAGAGCCTGTCAGGCGGCAGCGGCTTGTAGATGGCGCCGCCGGCGGGATGCTCCATCGCATCGCGGCGGGCCTCGTAATAGTCCTGGATCTGCTTGAAGCGCTCGCGAACGGCGTCCTCGGCCTGCGGCTCGATCGCGACGGCTGCCCCTTGCAAATAGTCGAACAGCGTGTCCATCCGGTCCTGGAACAGTGGCAGCCAGTGCTCCATGCCGGGATGGCGGCGGCCTTCGCTGACGGCCTCGTACAGCGCATCGTCGCGCTCGGGTGCGCCGAACTCGGCGACGTAGCCCATGCGGAAGCGGCGGATGGTGTCGGTGACGAGCTGGAATTCCGAGATCGGCACCAGATCGAGCGCGCGCATGTCGAGCAGCGTGCGCTGGGTCTCGGCGTCGAAGGTGCGGATCGATTCCAGGCTGTCGCCGAAGAAGTCGAACCGGACCGGCTGCTCGAGGCCGGCCGGAAACAGATCGAGGATGCCGCCGCGCACGGCATATTCGCCGGGCTCGCGGACGGTCGAGGAGCGGTTGTAGCCGTTGTGCTCGAGCCAGGCGATGATGGTGTCCATCGGCACGACATTGCCCGGCGCGACCGACAGCGCCTGCGCCGCGACCAGCTCGCGCGCGGGCACACGCTGCACGATTGCGTTCACCGTGGTCAGCACGATCAGCGGCTTGTCGCTGCCGGTCAGCGGCGCAAGCCGCGCCAGCGTGGTCAAACGTTGCGCCAGAACGCCGCCATGCGGCGAGACGCGGTCATAGGGCTGGCAATCCCAGGCCGGAAAGGTCAGCACCGGCAGATCGGGGGCGAAGAATTGCAGCGCGCGCTCGAGCTGCTGCATGCGGGCGCCGTCGCGGCAGACCACGGCAAGGCTGACGGCCGGCTTTTTCGGCCGCGCCGCGATGGCGCGGGCGAGATCGGAGACGACGAGGCCCTCGGCGCCCTCGGCGACATTGGCAAGCGTCAGTGCGCGGCCGGGCGTGAGCAGCTCGGCCGGAGATTTCATTCCGGGTTTCATACGTCGCGGTCCGCGATCGGATAGGCCCTGATGCGGGCAAACAGCGTACCGGTGACATCAGGTGGCAGCACCTTGTCACCGGTGATGGCGGCATAGAGATCGGGATCGGACTCTTCGAGCAGGGTCTCGAGCTCAGTCAGTTCGCCGTCGGAGAGATTGGCGATCTCGGCATCGGCGAAGCGGCCGAGGATCAGGTCCATCTCGCGCGTGCCGCGGTGCCAGCAGCGGAACAGCAACCGCTTGCGGCGGTCGTCCAGGCCGTTGCTCGATCGTGTCGTTCCCGTCATGTCTCAAATCCAGTCAAACGCAGAAAGCCCGGACGTGCCGGGCCGGGGTGATATAGCTACTCGAGCCTGCCGTGTCAGCCCTCGATTTGGCATGGCCCGGTGCCTGCGAAGGACTACGAAAAAAGCCGTGGATGCCCGGCATAAAGCCGGGCATGACGAGCCGAAACGATCCTAGATTCGCATCAATGCGCCCCAGCCTGCTCAATCCGCTGTTTGCTCCCGTGACCAGCCTGTCCGGCGTCGGTCCGAAGCAGGACAAGCTGCTGCAATATCTGCTCAGCCGCAACGAAACGCCGCGGCTGGTCGATCTGCTGCTGCATCTGCCGAGCCAGGTCATCGACCGCCGGGCGCGGCCGAAAATCCGCGACGCTGGTGTGGGAACCATGGTGACGCTGGAGGTCACCGTCGACCGCCACCGCCCGCCCCCGCCACGCAATGCACGCGCGCCGTATCTGGTCTATGCCAGCGACGACACCGGCGACGTCGTGCTGACTTTCTTCCGCGCCAAGCCCGGCTACGTCGAAAAGCTGCTGCCGATGGGCGAGAAGCGCTTCGTCTCCGGCACGCTGCAGATGTATGACGGCATCCCGCAGATCGTGCATCCCGACCGCGTGCTCGACGAGGAGGCGATCTCGAAGCTTTCGGGCATCGACCCCGTCTATCCCCTCACCGAGGGCCTCGCGCTCGGCTCGCTCCGCCGCGCGGTCGCGCAGGCGCTGCAGAAGCTCCCGGCCCTGCCGGAATGGATCAGTCCGGAGGTGCTGCGCCGCTGCAATTTCCCGCCGATCGCGGAAGCGCTCAATCGCGTGCACCAGCCGGTCGAGCTCACGGACATTCTGCCGGACCAGCCGTTCTGGTCGCGCCTCGCCTTTGACGAGCTGCTCGCCGGCCAGCTCGCGCTCGCTTTGATCCGCGCGCAGCTGCGCCGCCCGGCCGGCGTGCGCAATGCCGGCGACGGCCATTTGCGCCACAAGATCATCGACGCCCTGCCCTATGCGCTGACGTCCTCCCAACGCGACGCGGCCGCGGCGATCGCGAACGATCTGCAACAGCCCGTGCGCATGCTGCGTTTGCTCCAGGGCGACGTCGGCTCCGGCAAGACCGTGGTCGCGCTGCTGGCGGCCGCTGCGGTCGCCGAGGTCGGCAAGCAGGCCGCCCTGATGGCGCCGACCGAAATTTTGGCGCGCCAGCACATCAAGACCATCGCCCCGCTCGCCGAGCGCGCGGGCCTACGAGTTGCGATCCTCACCGGCCGTGAAAAAGGCAAGGAGCGGCGCGAGATCATCACAGAGCTCGCCGCGGGCGAGATCGATCTCCTTGTCGGCACCCATGCGCTGATCCAGGACGACGTGATCTTCCACGATCTGGCGCTGGCCATCGTCGACGAGCAGCACCGCTTTGGCGTGCGCGAGCGGCTGGCGCTGACCTCGAAGGGCGAAGCCGTCGACGTGCTGGTGCTGAGCGCCACGCCGATTCCGCGCACGCTGGTGCTGACCTATTTCGGCGACATGGACATCTCTGAGTTGCGCGAAAAGCCCGCCGGTCGCCAGCCGATCGACACCCGCGCCGTCGCCATGAGTAGGCTCAGTGAGGTCATGGACGGCGTCGGCCGCGCGCTCGAGTCCGGCAAGCTGGTGTACTGGATCTGCCCGCTGGTCGAGGAATCCGAGGCTGAAGGCACCGAGCATCTCACCAACGCGACCAAGCGCTTCGAGAGCCTGCAGAAGCGCTTTGGCGACCGCGTCGGCCTCGTCCACGGCCAGATGAAGGGCACCGAGAAGGATCGCGTGATGGGCCAGTTCGCTGCCCACGAGATCGGGCTTCTGGTCGCAACCACCGTGGTCGAGGTCGGCGTCGACGTGCCGGCGGCCACCATCATGGTGATCGAGAATGCCGAACGCTTCGGCCTCGCCCAGCTGCATCAGCTGCGCGGCCGTATCGGGCGCGGCTCGGAGGCTTCGACATGCATTCTGCTCTACAGCGAACCGCTCGGCGAAATGTCGAAGGCGCGGCTGAAAGTGATCCGCGAGACCACCGACGGGTTTCGCATCGCCGAGGAGGATCTGAAGCTGCGCGGCGAAGGCGATGTGCTCGGCGTCCGCCAGAGCGGCCTGCCCGGCTACCGCATCGCGCGCCCGGAGGTGCACGGCCAGCTCATCACGCAGGCTAGAGACGAGGCGCTGCGCATCATGAAGGACGATCCGAAGCTGAAAGGCGAGCGCGGCGAAGCGCTGCGCTGCCTGCTGTATCTCTACGAGCGGGACGAGGCGATCCCGCTGATCGGGGCGGGTTAGCTCGCGGCCCTTCGTCGTCCAACCTCGTAGGCGGCCACATGCGCCCGGGCGATATCCAGCATAGGGGTTTCGATGCCGAGCGCACGGCCCCGATTGGCCATGTCGCCAAGGATGTGTTCCGCCTCGGTCACCGAACCACGTTCGATGTCCCGCAGCATCGACGCCTTCAACGGCGAGTTCTGGGTCGTGAATAGTTTTCGGTCGAACTCGATGAACGGCGCCCGCGGCTCGAAACCGGACGCTGTTGCGACGGCGCAGTGCTCGGCGAACAGGCGGAAGATCGACGCCTCACCGTTCGGCACGGTCAGGATGTCGCCGATGCTTGCGCGCATCAGGCAGGTGATCCCGGCGAGCGTGCTGAGCTGGACGAACTTTTCCCACATGTCCTGCATGATCGTGTCGCTGGCGCGCACGTCGATACCGGGGACCCGGAGCAGCTTCTCCAGAGCCAGCACACGCTCGCTCAACGCCCCCTTGGTCTCGCCGAAGACGATGGTCTGGTTGGCCATGAATTGAACGACGCGACCGTCCGCATCGAGCCCGGCGCTGACATTCGCCAGGCCACCGAGGACGTGCCCGGCGCCGAACCGCGCAGTCAGCGCGTCGATATGTTTCAACCCGTTCAGGATCGGCAAGATCATCGTGCTCGCGCCGACGGCCGGGGCAAACTGGCTCATCGCGTCGTCGAGCGAATAGGCCTTCACGCCAACAAGCACGACGTCGAACGGCTCCTTGAGCTCGTTCGCCAGGACGATCTTCGGCTGCACGGCGAAGTCGCCGTGCGGGCTCGTGACCCTCAACCCATCCCGCCGCAATTGCTCCGCCCGCGCGGACCGCACCAAAAATGTCACGTCGGCGCCCGCTCGGACCAGGCAAGCTCCGTAATAGCCTCCGAGCGCTCCCGCGCCGATCACCAGCACTCTCATTCCAACTCCCGTGTCACGTTGGCGATATTCAGCCATCACCGCATTGCAACGGCAAGCGGATTCAGCTTCCAGCCTGGCGCGGGGGCAATTCGATGGGAGTTTGATGCGGGAGGTCTGGCGCTACAGCGCAGAGCGCGCTCACTCCAGATCCGGACCCGTCTTTGTCGGCTGCGGCGCAGCGTCACGGTCCATGACTGCGCGGCATTCCGGGCTGAGCTCGGATTTATGCTGCATCATGCACGCGGTGATGCGCGGGATGTTCGGGATCTCCGAGCTGCAAAGACGGAGGGCGTCGCTGGTGCACATCTGTTGTGCTTCCGCACTGTAGGCGTGTGCAGCATTGGGCAAGGTCAAAGCGGACGCGGCAAAGGCGATGGCAAAACTGATCTGGCGAAATGAATGAGACATGATCAACCCCGTTGTCGATGGGGCCAACATTAGCCGTGGCGGATTTCCCGACATCTTCGAGACCGGCGCAAATGGGCTTCGCCGCTCGCGCAAACGGCTTCATGAGCGCCGGCCATGCTTCGTCACGCGGGACGCCGCGAAGTCAGCTCACGCGTTCGCGATCCCAAAGCCCACGCTACGGGTCAGCCGAACTGACGTTCTGACCGTGAAATGCCTGCCAATCACGCCTTTTTCGTCCCGATATTGGCGGCAAACGCCTTCAATAGCGACGCATCGACCGCCTCGCCCTTGGCGTCCCCGGCCAGATGCTCGAACCATCTGGCAAAACCCTGGTAGATCTGGCTTGCCGGATGATCCGGCCCGAGGAAGCCGGAAATCTCCTGCATCTCCGCGACCCAGCGATAGGCCTTCGGGATCATGTCGGGCAGCGCGACCTCGAGCCGCGCTAGGATCGCGGGCTGGCTGAGCGCGAGCTCGTCGCGCAGCGCGTCCGCAGCCCCCGCCTTCGTCGCCGCGACCACCATGGCCGAGCCGATCCCGGCGAGACCCTTGACGATGCCGGCGTAGGACATCTTGAGCGCAGAGGCCGCACCCACCGGGCCTTCGACGATGCGCATGTCGAGCCCGAATTCCTTCAGCACCGCGACATCCCTGGCATGTTCGCCCGACATGTAGAACGCCGGGCTCTTGCCGCCCGGCTGCGGCGGGAAGCCGATGATGCCGCCGTCGACGAACGGCGCCTGCGCCGAGCCGATGATCTCCTCGATCCGCCTCACCGTGTCGACATTGACGGCGTTGCAGTCGACCACGACCGGCTTCTTGTTACGCTTCACAATCAATGCGGCGAGCCGCTCGGCCAGCGCCACCGCCTCGCCGGGCGGCACGATCGAGAGGATGATGTCGGCGTCCGCGATCGCCTCGTCCTCGGCGCCGACCATGCCCGCATCCGCGGCCCGTTTCAGCGTCGCCTCGCTTCGCCCCTTCAAGGACGTCAGCACGCGCGCGCCGTTTTCGCTCAGGCGGCGGGCCACCGCGCTGCCCATGGCACCGGGCGCGAGGATCGCGATGGTTTTGGACGTCGACTTGGACATCGGGGCACTCCAGTTCGAATTCCGAGCGTTGGCGCTCAGTTCGACCGGAACATTAGCAGAGGATGCGAACGCCCGCGTGATCCGCGGCCATCCCGCCGCGGAATAGCCCTACTCCGCCTTCGCAGGCTCGGGCCGGAGCGTCGAAGCGTTGGCAATGCGCGCGGCGTTCGCCATGCCGGCGAGCGCGGCTGCCTTTTTTGGATCCGGCGCCGAACCCGGCTGCACCACACCGGCCGACATGATCACCGTCGCCGCGTCCTCGGTGCTCATGTCGACTTCGATGATCTTGCTCTTGGGAACGTAAAAGAAGAATCCGGTGGTCGGGTTCGGCGAGCACGGCAGAAACACCGAGACATGTTCTTCCTGCCCCGGCAGGCTGCGCGCAACGTCCTCGTTCGGCGACTGCGAGATCAGCACGATCGACCACATGCCGGGCGATGGAAACTCCACAAGGCCGACTTTGCGGAAGCTCGAGCCCTTGCCCGAGAACAGCGTCTCGAACACCTGCTTGAGGCCGCGATAGATCGCACGCACCGCCGGGATCCGGCCGAGGAAGGTCTCGCCGACATCGACCAGCGTCCGGCCGATCAGGTTCGCCGCAAGGAAGCCGACCAGCGTCAGCGTGAAGAATGCGACGATCAGTCCCCAGCCGGGAATGACGTACGGCATGTAGGTTTCGGGCCGATAGGCCAGCGGGATGAACGGCCGCACCACGCCATCGACCCAGGTGACGAACCACCAAACCAGATAGAAGGTGATCGCGATCGGCCCCGTGACAATGAGGCCGGTCAGGAAATAATTACGAAAACGGCCCATCAGGCCGGTGTGCGGTTCCGGGGTGGGATCGAGAGGCGCAGGCGCGTCGTCGCGGGGGGTCATTCTGGTTCCAGGTCGGTCGCTTCGTCCAAGCTAGGGGCTTCTAGCAGGTTTTGGAAGAGCGCGGCCTGGTCCCTTCTGCCTATTCCACCGTCACGGATTTCGCGAGATTTCGCGGCTGGTCGACGTCGGTGCCCATCACCACCGCCGTATGGTAGGCGAGCAGCTGCACAGGGACGGCATAGACCATCGGCGTAAAGGCCGCGGCCATGTCGGGCATGACGATGGTGACGAGCGACTCCACCGTCGCCTCCGCCGCACCCTTGGCGTCGGTCATCAGGATGATGTTGCCGCCGCGGGCGGCGACCTCCTGCATGTTGGAGACGGTCTTCTCGAACACGCGGTCGTAGGGCGCGATCACGACGACCGGCATGGTCTCGTCGATCAGCGCGATCGGGCCGTGCTTGAGCTCGCCGGCGGCATAGCCCTCGGCGTGGATGTAGGAGATCTCCTTCAGCTTCAGCGCGCCTTCCAGCGCCAGCGGGTAGCTGGTGCCGCGGCCGAGATAGAGCACATCGCGGGATTTTGCGATCCTGTGCGCGAGCTTCTCGATCTGCAGCTCGGTGGTGAGCGCATCCGACATCAGGCGCGGAATCTCGACCAGGCCGTGCACAAGCTTGGTCTCGTCCTCGTCGGACAATTCGCCGCGGGCCTTGCCGGCCGCAATGGCGAGGTTCGCGAGCACCATCAGCTGGCAGGTGAAGGCCTTGGTCGAGGCGACGCCGATTTCGGGGCCGGCCAGTGTCTGCAGCACCGTCTCGCTTTCGCGCGCGATGGTCGAGGTCGGCACGTTGACGACGGCAATGGTGTGCGCGCCCTCGGCCTTGGCGTAGCGCAGCGCAGCCAGGGTGTCGGCGGTCTCGCCCGATTGCGAGATGAAGATGGCGAGATCGCCCTTGCGCAGCGGCGCTTCCCGGTAGCGGAATTCGGAGGCGACATCGACCTCGACCGGCACGCGCGCAAAACGCTCGAACCAGTATTTTGCGACGATGCCGGCATAGCTTGCGGTGCCGCAGGCCGTGATATTGATGCGCTGGATATCCTTGAAGTCGAACGGCAGCTTGACCGGCAGCGAGACGCGCTCGGTCGCCATGTCGACATAGCGCGCCAGCGTGTGGCCGACCACTTCCGGCTGCTCGTGGATCTCCTTCGCCATGAAGTGGCGGTAATTGGCCTTGTCGACCAGCGAGGTCGAGGCGGCGTGCTTGATCTTGTCGCGCTGGACGGCGTGGCCGTCCTTGTCGAAAATCGCAGCACTCTTATGGGTCAGCACCACCCAGTCGCCGTCCTCGAGATAGCTGATCGTGTCGGTGAACGGGCCGAGCGCGATCGCGTCCGAGCCAAGATACATCTCGCCGTCGCCATAGCCGATCGCCAGTGGCGGGCCGTTGCGGGCGCCGATCATGAGGTCGTCGTCGCCGGCGAAGATGAAGCCGAGCGCGAAGGCGCCGCGCAAGCGCGCCAGCGTCAGCTTGACCGCTTCCACCGGCTTGTTGCCGCGCGTCAGCAGATCGTCGACGAGGTGCAGCACGATCTCGGTGTCGGTCTCGGTGTGAAACACCGTGCCCTTCTTTTCGAGCTCCTCGCGCAGCTCGCGGAAATTCTCGATGATGCCGTTATGGACGACGGCAACGCGTTCGGTCGCGTGCGGATGGGCGTTGTTGACGGTTGGCTTGCCGTGCGTGGCCCAGCGGGTGTGGCCGATGCCGGTCGTGCCCTTCAAGGGCTCGGCTTCCAGCCGCTTCTCCAGATTCTTCAGCTTGCCCTCGGCGCGGCGGCGCTCGAGATGCTTGCCTTCAAGCGTGGCGACACCCGCGGAATCGTAGCCGCGATATTCAAGACGTTTGAGCGAATCCACCAATTGCTCTGCAACCGGCTCGCGCCCGAGAATGCCGACAATCCCGCACATGCGGATCAATATCCCCCAAATCGTCGAAAAATCGCCTAAACGACGCGCTCGGTTTTTAGCGAAGTTCCTAAGGAACCAGATACTCAATAATTATGACGGATTGCGACAGCACTTGGCGACGTCAAGCTTCGCCTATGTCGATGGAGCCGGCTTTAACAGCGCGAATTAACTCGTTGTCAACAAGTTTGGCCAACGATTCCCGCACCGGAGATGAAGGCCATGAAAGCCACGTCCGACCGCAAAGGTCTGCCACCGACATATCTGCTCGCCAGCGAGACCACCGGCACGCACCTCGCGCATTGGCCGCCGCCCCACCGCGCCATGGAGCGTGGCAAGGAAAGCAAGCCCGTCCTCGTCACGCAGGCCGCCGGCGAACCGGCAAAGCGCGCCAGGCCGCGCGGCTGGCGCTTGAGGCGAGCGATGTTCTCGGAAGTCGCCGACGACGACTAGCGGAGGCCTCACCACCCCATCACCACTGCAAACACAAGGAAGCCGGTGAGCCCCCAAAACGCCAGTCCGGTGAACAGCGATGCGAGTTCGTGTTCGTGCGGGCGCCGCACGCCGAGTTGCTGTAGCACCCATCGTCCCGGCGGCGTGATGACGTGCTCGACGAAGAAATCGAATACCTGGAAGTCTTCCATGAGCACGCAGCCCTAGCGACACGGAAAAGCGCCTGGCACCCGACCGCTCATTTCTCGGGCATCTTGCCCTTGGTCTTCATCTCGCGGTAGCGCGCAGCACCACCTTCGCGGATGGTCTGCGGGCTGCGCTCCAGCGCCATCGCATCATCAGGCACGTCGCGTGTGATCACCGAGCCCGAGCCGATATAGGCGCCGTTGCCGATCTTCACGGGTGCCACCAGCGAGGAGTTGGTGCCAACGAAGGCGCCCTGCCCGATCACCGTCTTGTGCTTCTTGAAGCCATCGTAGTTGCAGGTGATGGTGCCGGCGCCGATGTTGGAATTGGCGCCGATGGTGGCGTCGCCAATATAGGAGAGATGGTTGACCTTGACGCCGGCCTCCAGCGTCGCGGCCTTGGTCTCCACGAAATTGCCGATCCGCGCGCCATCGCCGAGCGAGGTGCCGGGACGCAGCCGCGCATAGGGACCGATCGAGACGTTCTTGCCGAGCTTGGTCTCGACGAGATGCGAGAAGGAATGGATCACGGTGCCGTCGGCGATCGACACGCCAGGTCCTATCACCACGAACGGCTCGATGGTGACGTCCTTGCCGAACAATGTGTCGGCGGCGAGATAGACGGTTTCGGGGGCGATCAGCGTGACGCCGGCCTCCATCGCCGCCTTGCGCAGCCGTGCCTGCATCACGCCCTCTGCTTCCGCAAGCTGAGCCTTGGTGTTGATGCCGCGCACTTCGTCCTCGCTGGTTTCGATCACCACGGACTCCCATCCATTGTCGCGGGCGACGCCGACCGCATCGGTCAGGTAATACTCGCCCTTGGAATTCGCATTGCCTATTTTGTCCAGGATCGCGAGCGCGCGGCGGCCGTCGATCGCCATCACGCCGGCATTGCACAGATCGATCTTGCGCTCGTCCGCGTTGGCGTCGGCATGCTCGCGGATCGCGACCAGGCGGGCGCCCTCGACGATGAAGCGGCCATAGCCGGTCGGGTCGGCCGCGCGAAAACCGAGCGCGGCAATCGCAGCGCCTTTCGCGAGCGGCGCACGGAGCCGCGCAAACGTCTCGGCCGAGATCAGCGGCGTATCGCCGAAGGCGATCAGGACGTCGTCCACGCCGCGCGCAATCGCCTCCCGCGCCGCCAGCACCGCATGTGCGGTGCCGAGCCGCTCGGCCTGCACGAAGATGAGCGCGTCGGAGCGGATACGCTTCGCCTCGTCCGCGACTGCCTGGTGATCGGGACCGATCACGACCGCAAGCGCAGTGCCGGTTCCACGCGGTGCGGCACCGAGCACATGGGCGAGCAGCGTCTGGGAAGCTACGGGATGCAGCACTTTCGGCAGGCTGGATCGCATGCGCGTGCCTTCGCCGGCGGCGAGCACGATCGTGAGGCTTGAGCGAGCTGTCATCGCAATCCTGTCCAGTACGGCCGAATCAATCATCACATCCACGGGCGACAAGCCGGTGTCGCCTGAGCTTGTCGCCTTGCTACCCCCGCAAACGCCCGGAATTCAAGTGCGAGTGGGTTTTCCTGTTAATGTTCCCTGATTGATTCGGGGAAGCCAGACAGGGCTGGGCACTATACGTTCATGGCAAAGGATTCCGACCCACTGGCGGACGCCTTCGGCGACAAGGAGACCGGCGGGCTGTTCTCCGGACTTTTGGCCGAGGAAGGCACGTTCGATCGCCGTATGATGTGGCGGCTGGGCTCGTGGGGCGCGACCGCCGTCGGCGCCGTCGTGATTGCCGTGTTGGCCAACCAGGCCCAGCTCGGCTGGCGGCGCGACCAGGTGGCCTCCGCCGATATCGCCCGCCAGTCCGATCGTCTCCAGGTGCTGACCAAGGAAAGCCAGCTCGAGGCCCGTCGCCTCGCCTCCGCCATCGACACTCTGAACACCGATCGCGACCGGCTCTATTCGCGCGTCACGGTGCTCGAGCAGGGGCTTGATTCCGTCACCGGCGCCATCGCCAAGCAGAATACGCCATCGCCGCCGGCTCCTGCGTCGAAGCCGCAGGACACGCCCGTCGCCGCCGCGCAGCCCCCGGCCCCGGATGTCGCACCGGTCGCCTCGACCGCGGCCTCGCTGGTCGACAAGCCGCGCGCAGGTGCCGGCAAGGAGCCCAAGGAAACATCGAAGGAAACATCGAAGGAAGCGTCCAAGGAAACTTCAAAGGACAGTTCGAAAGAGGCTGCGAAGGATCAGCCGGGCCCGCCGCCGCAGAGTGCGGCCGCCGCTTCGCTCGTCCCGCAGTCGCCGCTGACGACGTCGGCACTGCCGATCCTTCCGCTGGTGCCGTCGAAGTCGATCATGGCGCCGCCTGATCAGGCGGCCTCGAAACTGATTCAGCCGGACACCTCAGAGAAGAAACCCGAGGCGGCGCCCGCTCCCACCGAAATCGCCGCGGCTCCAACCAAGCCGCCCGAGGCAACCGAAGCCGAGTCTCCCGCAATCGCAGTCCAGCAGACGCGCTTTGCCATCGATCTCGGCAGTGCGAATTCGGTCGACGGCCTGCGCGCGCTCTGGCGCGGCCTGAGCAAGTCCAATCCGGAGGTCGCAGCACTTCGGCCGATCATCATGATCAAGGAAGGCAATAACGGCCTCGGGATGCAGCTGCGTCTTGGTGCCGGCCCCCTGATCAACGCCGCCGCCGCCGCAAAGCTCTGCGCAGGCCTTGCCGAGAACGACCGCCACTGCGAGACGACCGTGTTCGACGGCCAGCGCCTGTCGATGCGCGGCGGCTCGGACAAGAACCAGGATAAAAACCAGGACAAGGGTTCAGACAAGAACCAGGACAAGAGCTCGGAGAAGAGCCAGGAAAAGAGCCAGGACTCGGTGCCGCAAGCCGAGACCGCCCCGGCGCCCGCGCCCGCCGCCAAGCCGGACAAGCACCGCCGCAGCTACTCCTCCAAGCGCTCGTCAAAGCGTGAGGAGCCCGCACCCGCCCCCGCGCCGCAGCCGGCTGCGGCCGCCGCCAAGCCGGAGACGGCGTCGGCGAGCTCGACGATATCGTCGTTCTTCAGACGGTAGGACTGTCAGGGCTTCCGATTGAACCGCCGGAGCCTCTCGGCTGAGGCTGCGCCGCTCAAAGAATGGCCGCCAACTGGCTGATCTTGATGGCCGCGCAAATGATCATGCCCCAAAGCGCAAAATTGACCTGCAACGCTTCAACCATTGCCAACCTCGCTCGCATCCTCGCAGTCGCGTTCTTGAACGACGTGATCTGCTCCTGATTGGATCTGCGATCACGTCCACGCTTCAAGTCGGATGTTAGGCGACGTTGGAACCCTCGCAAATCCGTAGGGCTACGGTTCTGAGACGTTGGCGTTGCCGCAAATGAGTGCAACGGTCCGCGCAACGGCCCCCGGTGTAAAAATGCCTCGCCCCTGTTGCTCCCTCTCGCCATCCCGACCATATTGCCCGCATGACAAAAAAGCCGTTTCGCCTCACGCCCTATCAGGTGCAGTTTCTCATCGTCGTCGGTTTCGTCACCGTCGGCTGGGCGCTCTATGTGCGCTATCTCGCGATCGAGTTCTCGCAGGTGGCGCTCGCATGCGATGCCGGCTTGCAGACCATGATCTGCAAGGCGCGCGCGGTATCGACATCGCTGTTCAAGAATTCGGTGTTCGGCATCGTCGCGCTGGTGATCGCGACGCTGAACCTGATGCGGCCGTCGATCGTGCTGCTCACGCTCGGCGTGGTCGCAGCCGGCCTCGGCATCGTGCTCTACAACATCGTGCTGTCGGGCCTGGCGATCGGCCTGCTCATCCTTGGCTTTGCTCGGCCCGCGCCCGCCACAGCGTGAGCGCGAACAGGAGATAGATCGCGCAGGTCCACATCGCCTGCCAGTTGTCGCGGCCTTCGTTCAGGATCACGTAGACCGCCGACAGCGCCAGCAGCCCTGCGAACAACGCTTCCGCGATCGGGCGCACGCCGATCTGCGGGCGGTTCAGCATCAACAGCGCGAACGGCACCACCGCCATCGTCAGCGAGGCATAGGGGAAGTCGCGGTAGCGCGGGTCGAACACGAAGCCGAGCGCGGTCTCGGCCGCGATCACCGCCGTCACCGCCAGGGTGAGGCCGAGCACGGCCGAGAGCTTCGACCATTTCCGTGCCTCGCGCGGACCGAGCAGGTCGAGGAAGCTCGGCAGATTGCGGCCGATCACGAGCGCCTGCGCGCAGAAGATCGGCGACAGGATGCCGGCGAGCAGCAGCAGGCCCCATTGCAGCCAGCCGCCCCAGCCGTAGCTCTCGTAAAACATCTTGTCGGCCGCGATCCCGAGCAGGATGCCCGCCGATGTCGCGGAGATGCCGACGCCGAGCCAGGCCGAGAAGCGCGGCGTCCAGGGCCGGCGGCGCAGCGTGATGCCGGCCACCGCGAACACCAGCACGCTGAGGACCATGCCGGCGCCCATGTACCATTTCCAGAACGGGAAATTGCTGATCGGCTCGCCCGGCGGGTATTTCAGCTGCCGCCGTACCGAATCGAACAGGCCCCAATAGCCGCCGACGGTGCCTTCGAGCCGCCGTTTCCACGGCTGGTCGTAGGCCTCGATCAGGTTGACGCGAAACTTCAGGGCCTTCGCGAGCCCCAGGATTTCCGAGACCACGCGCGCCTGGTTGGTGCGTGACGGCAGCGCACCCTCGCGCATGCGGCCTTCGCTCGGCCAGCCGGTCTCGCCGATCAGGATCTCCTTCTCCGGGAACGCCACCGCCATGCGCTCGCGGATCGCCTCGACATGGGACGCTGCGAACTTCGCCTTCACCGGGACATCCTCCCAATAAGGCAGGATATGAATCGTGACGAAGTCGACGGCGTCATAGACCTCGCGGTTCTTCAGCCAGTATTCCCAGACGTCGGCATAGGTCACGGGCACGGTGACCTGCGCCTTCACCGAACGAATGATCGCGGTGAGGTCCGACGTCGTCATCTCTCCGCGCAGCAACACCTCGTTGCCGACGACGAGCGCGGAGATGGTGTCGGGAAATTCCTTGGTGAGGCGGACGGCGGTCGCCACTTGCGCAAAATTCTTGGCGCGATTGCTGCCGAGCCAGATGCCCTGGATCACCTTCAGCCCGCCGATCCTGGTCGCGACCGCGGGCACCTGGTCGAGCCCGTTCTCGATCGAATAGGTGCGGACGCAGTCGGTGATCTCTTTGAGCTGGCGCAAATCCTGCTCGAGCTGGTCGGCCTCGATATGGGTCCATTCGTTCAGCGGCGTCTGGTCGCCGCGGAACGGCGCGTAGGATACGCATTGAACCTTGTCATTGGGATCGATGGGGGCGCGCGCGAGCGTGATCGGCGTGGCAAGCCACCACCACACGGCAGCAATCGCACAGAGGGAGACGAGCAGGAGCGCCAGTGGCGTACGAAGTGAAATAGTTCCGTCCTCCGCGAGGGTCCGTCGATTACCTGCTCGCACGCCGTCTGCCAAGGGGGTGACGCCGGCAAGGCGCTCGCTCTCCCCGGCGAATTGGGCTGCGGCCGTTCGACCGGGCCTTAGGATCGTGACTTTGCTGGACAAAAATCCAATTACAGGTCATTGGATTTTGCGGGACTTTTCCGCCGCATTGGAGACCCATTTGGACGCCATCACGTCGGCGTCTGCGAGGTCTTCCCGCGCGGGCGGACGGCTGAGATATTGGGGAATTCATGCGGCGACGGGTGTTCGAGTTACGAAATGCGGTCCTGCGGCAGTTCGCCGCCATTTTGGCCGTCTCCTCCCTTGTCCTGCTGGCCAGCCTCGGTGGCGCCTCCGCCCAGAGCGGCGCCCCCGACCAGGGCAAGGCCGCCAGCCAGCCCGCCGACGCCGCCAAGGACGCAGCCCAGAACCAGCGCCGCACCGACGAATTCGCCGAAGCCGCCCAGGTCATCAACGGCCCGGCCGGCAACCCCGAATGCGTCTGGCTCGGCCGGCGCGTGGTGCGGCTGATGTGGCGGGATGACCTCGATACCGCGTTCCGCCATCTCGACCTCTATGACCGCTTCGGCTGCCCCGGCGGCCACATCCAGGCGGCGTTCCGCTGCCTGACCCGCTTCGGCGCCCAGATCGATCCCAAGATCGCCGAGACCCTGGACAGCCGCGTGCACGCTTGCTGGATCAACCCGGCCTCCCAGCCGCAGCAGGCGGCGGCCGCAGCCTCGCAGCCTGCAGCGCCGACCACCGGCAACTCGCAGGCCCCGCAGCCGGCCGCGAGCCCCGCACCTGCGGCAAGCCCGTCGCCCGCGCCCCAGAAATAGTCGCGATCGTTTCAGGCTCCGTTCAGGAACGATCGGCGATAGCAACTGAAGGCACTGCCGCGCGTTGACCGGACCGGACAAGGCCATGCCCTGATAAGGACATGAGGCCATGACAGTTGAGAAACCGCGCGGCAGAGGTATGCTCCCTTTGCCGCGGACTTGGTCGGATCTCGGGGTCGGATCCGCTTCCCTGCCCCCTCAGCCCCTTTTGGTTTAGCCGCGATGCGCGTTGTCGCCGCCGTTCTGTTGCTCGTGTCCGTGCTCCACGCCGGCCTCTGGGGAGTCCTGCGCGACAAGGAGCCCGCGCCGGATTTCAACGGCCTGCTGCCAAGCCTCTCCTACACCCCGTTCGAACCCGGCCATGTCGTCGACAACAACGTCGATCCCGACAAGATTCGCGCCGACATGAAAAAGCTCTCCACCATCACGCGTGCCATCCGCTCTTACGGCGCGTCAGAAGGTAACGAATTGGTGCCGCCAATCGCGGCCGAGTTCGGCCTCAAGGTCACAGTCGGCGCGTGGATCAATAAGGACGAGGAGCGCAACGGGCGGGAGATCAAAGCCGCCATCGAGCTTGCCCGCAAGAACAGCAACGTCATCGGCGTCGTGGTCGGCAACGAGGCGATCTTCACCGCCGATCAGAAGGTCGAGGATCTCATCGACAAGATAAAGAAGGTCAAGAGCGCGGTCCGCGTGCCCGTCACCACCGGCGAGATCTGGAACATCTGGCGCGACAATCCGGACCTTGCCTCTAGCGTCGATTTCATCGCCGCCCACGTGCTACCGTATTGGGAGAATTTCCGCTCGGACCAAGCGGTCGATCAGGCCGTAGACCGCTACAATCTCCTGCGCAAACTGTTCTCCGGCAAGCGCATCATGATCGCGGAGTTCGGCTGGCCGAGCGCGGGCTACAATCTGCGCAACGCCGATCCGGGTCCGTTCCAGCAAGCGCTGACGCTGCGCAATTTCGTCAGCCGCGCCAACGCCATGGACATGGATTACAATATCGTCGAGGCCATCGATCAGCCTTGGAAATACTTCGAAGGCGGCGTCGGTCCGTACTGGGGCATCCTCAACGCCAGCCGCGAGCCGAAATTCGCCTGGACCGGCCCGGTCCAGAATCCCGATTATTGGAAGCTGATGACGATCGCGCTGCTGGTCGGCATCCTGTTGTCGCTGCCGATCCTGCGGCTGGAGCAGCCGACCGCCAGGCAGGCGTTCCTGCTGTCGGCCACCGCCAACGGCGTCGGCGCCTGGGCCGCGACCGTGTTCGCGTTCTGGAACGGGCACTATTTCCTGTTCGGCTCGGCCTTCGCGCTGACGCTCGGCATGATTCTCCTTGTTCCTCTCGTCCTGATCGCGATGGCCCGCATCGACGAGATCGCGGCCGTCGCCTTCGGCCGGCCGCCGCAGCGGCTGCTCGCCAAGGGCAAGCCGATCGAGAACGTGCCGGAGAATTACTATCCGAAGGTCTCGATCCACATCCCTGCGTATTTCGAGCCGGTCGAGATGCTGAAGCAGACGCTCGATGCGCTGTCGCGGCTCGACTATCCGAACTACGAATGCGTGGTCATCATCAACAACACGCCCGATCCCGCCTTCTGGCAGCCGATCCAGGATCACTGCCGCGCGCTCGGTGAACGCTTCAAGTTCATCAACGCCGAGAAGGTGCAGGGTTTCAAGGCCGGCGCGTTGCGCATCGCCATGGACCGCACCGCCGTCGATGCCGAGATCATCGGCATTCTCGATGCCGACTATGTCGTCGAGCCCGACTGGCTGAAGGACCTCGTGCCGGCCTTCGCCGACCCGCGCGTCGGCCTGGTGCAGGCGCCGCAGGAGCATCGCGACGGCGATCTGTCAATCATGCACTACATCATGAACGGCGAATATGCCGGCTTCTTCGACATCGGCATGGTCCAGCGCAACGAGCTCAACGCCGTCATCGTGCACGGCACGATGTGCCTGATCCGCCGCGCCGCGATGGACATGGCCGGCGGCTGGTCGAGCGACACGATCTGCGAGGACTCGGACCTCGGGCTTGCGATCCAGGAGCTCGGCTGGACCACCCACTACACCCGCTACCGCTATGGCCAGGGCCTGCTCCCCGACACCTACGAAGCCTTCAAGAAGCAGCGTCACCGCTGGGCCTATGGCGGCCTCCAGATCGTGAAGAAGCACTGGCGGCAGTTCCTGCCGGGCCGGAGCCGGCTGACGCCGGACCAGAAGCGCGAATACGGTCTCGGCTGGCTGAACTGGCTGGGGGCCGAAAGTCTCGGCGTGGTCGTGGCGCTGCTCAACCTCGTCTGGGTGCCGATCGTGGCGTTCGCCGACATCGCCATCCCCGACAAGATTTTGACGCTGCCGATCATCGGCGCCTTCATCGTCTCGCTCGCGCACTTCCTGTCGATGTACCGCGCGCGCGTCGCGATCAAACCCGGCCAGATGCTGGGCGCCATGATCGCCGCGATGAGCGTGCAATGGACGGTGTCGCGCGCGGTCGCGCAAGGGCTGATCACCGAGCACATCGCGTTCGCGCGCACCTCCAAGGGCGGCCTGTCCAGGATGTCGATCGAGTTCCAGGCGTTCTGGGAGGCCGTGATCGGCGCCCTGCTCCTGATCGGCTGCGGCGTGCTGATCGCCTCCAACAGCTTTAGGCAGATCACCGAGATCTACATCTTCGCCGGCGTCCTGGTGCTGCAGAGCCTGCCGTTCCTGGCCGCGGTCGCGATCGCCATCCTCGAGCTCAGCCGCATCAACTCGTTCCAGTTCTGGCGCGACAGCGCGATCCGCACTGCCGAGCTGATCGGCCTGCGCCCCGTCGCCCTGCCGGCGCCGGGCAACGCGCAGCCGGTGCCGAGCGAGGTGCGGCAGGAGGCGAACTGATCTCGGCGTGGGTGGTGGCCGCCAATCAGGTTGAAAATCCCGGGCTAAGCGGCGGAAACGTCGGACGAATCCCCGCCTCTGGCGCGATCTTCGGCCGCCGCGCGCGCTATTGACCTCAGCGCCTCATCCCCCTACACAGCGCGGGCCGAAAGCATGATCCGGAAACAGCCGGTTTTCCCCGCAGCGCTTCAGCCAAACGCGGCGGCAAGACATGCTTTTCCAAATGACCGAAGACGATGGCGATCGATCGTAAAGCCATCAGCGGCCATGGGAGCGCGTAGCTCAGCCGGTAGAGCACGTGACTTTTAATCACGGGGTCCTGGGTTCGAGCCCCAGCGCGCTCACCAACAAAATCAATCACTTACGGCAAACTACCGAACCGACTGAAAAGCCTCGTGTGGGCACTGTGTTGGCAAATCGGTTGCCGGCCTGGGCGGGGTGAGTCAATTTGACTCAGGGGTAACGCTCCCGCCGGAGTCGATCGAGGATTTCACGCCGCAGAGCTTCTGCCGAATAGTCCCCGCCGCCGGATCGGCCGGCTGGGGGACGGCAACATGCTCATCTGGATCGGATGCGGGATCGCTCTCGCGATCGTCGCCCTGCTCGTGCTGGCCGTGCTGACGCGAGGCATCGACGAGATCCATTGAGCCGTGCTCCCGCCCCCTGGTGGCCTGGGTCGAAATTCGCAGTGGCCCAGTTTCGAATCTGGCATAGTCCGGCCATGCCGCATTTGGACACCTGCCAGGGATTGTTGCGACGGCTGATCGCCAAGGGAGACCCTAGCGTCATTCCGTTGGCCGAAAGGGCCGTCAACGAATACCTGGATGTCACGCCGTCGGGGGCCCGCAAGAGCGGCTTGCGTCTCATCCAGCAAGACGTGCTGGCCCAGCGCGACGCCGTTGTTGGAGTCCAACGTTCCTTTGCTGAAACTGTGAACGCCTATATCGAAAAGAAGCTGGCGGAAGAGTAAGGGCCGCCTTCGTCGGCGATAAGCCGCCAGCATAACCGGCGGTTCTTACGCGAATTCAACTCAGCTTGCGCCGCAGCTTCCTGATGATCTCGCGGAGGTCGTCCGCATATTCCTCGATGATGCGTCGAGCCTCCTCCACGCGTGAAGGCTTGGGCTCTGGCGCCTCCTCCTCTCTATGCGTGCCTGGCTCGTCCGATGGGCTCATGGCCAAAGGCTCGCCGAGCACCACCGCTGAGCATTGAGATGGATCAAAGGACGCTGTCGGACGCGTGCTTTTCCACACCCACGACGCGCAGTAGCTCGCGAGCGTTCTGAGCCACCACTAATCGACAATTTGACTCTGGCCGGCGCACCGCTTCGATGGCGGCATGCCCCGCCACAAGCGCCACACGCCTACGCACGCCGACGGCCGGCAGCTCAAGATCACCTTCGGCGAGATGCGACAGATGGGACTGCGCGGCGTGCTGGTCTATTGCCATTGCGGCCACCACATCGCTCTGAATGCGGATGGATGGTCGGACGATTTGAGGCTTTCGGATCTCGAACCGCGGTTCATCTGCCAGAGCTGTGGCAGCCGCGGCGCCGATATCCGGCCAGACTTCGAGCGGGGCAACCAGCGGCTTGCGATCATTGGCGTGAAAGAGAGCCGCCAACCGAGGCGGCCCTAATGTCGCGTGTGGCGCTTGAGGACGGCTATCCGGCGGTCCCGGTGCCAGACTTCTAAGTCGTGGCCGTCCAGCAACTTGGCGGCCTGCTGTTTGGCCTCGTCCTCACCGGCGCAATTTAGCTCGTGCACACCAATGATATGCCCTTCGTCGTCGATGATATAAGCCCGGTAATCCATGGCGACCTTTCCACAATCGGAACGAATTATACCCAACGCTGATCCCCTGAAAAGTCAAAATCGGCCCACTCACTTTGGTGCCGGCAAGTCGGGCGAGCGCAACCAGTCGCTTAAATGCCCGCCGGTCTCGACGATCCTGGCTCGCTTGAGCAAGCTCTCACGTTCCACCCCGGCCGGCAATTGATCCGCCATGGCCTTGAGCTTGGCGGCCTGCTCGGCAATTCGTTCGTCAAGCGACCTGGTCTGTTTCACTCTGCGGCGCATTGCGCACTCCCTCAGCCGTTAATGATCACTCCGTAACGGCCTCAGAAATATTCAGTTCCTGGAAGTGAACCTTGAGACCGGGATTCAGTCCGGGGAGCCTCAGTGCTCGGAAGGCTTCTGTCTTCGAGCCTTGCGCGCCATCTCCATCCACTCTTCTCCGAGCTTCAGCCAAGCTTCCTTATCGACCTCGCGCGTGGCCCTCCCAGCCTCATCTAGGCAGACCTGGGCTTGCTGAACGTATCTTGCAAAATCAGCTTCGCTCATCGGGACCAATGCGGCCGCGAAAGGAAGGTGCCTAACAAAAGTAAGCCGCAGGCGCTGCTTGAGACAGATCCTGCGGCCTGTGCCGCGACGTTCCGCACGATCGAAGCGCCACGCGAAGTTGCTAGCACAGAGGCACTCGAGGTCAGCTTCTTGATGATCCCGCTGAAGATCAGGTTGGTCGCCAACGACGGCCCCGGCCGGGGGGCTTTTGAGGTGGTAGAGGCCGGGGCCGCTGGAGGTGCTTGGACCTTGGGCAAGGTCCAAGAGTCCAGAGCCTAGGAGAAAGCGGCAATCAGCACTGTTCGCTTCCGCACATTGGCGATAGGGTTCCATTCGCGGGAACGGAGTTGCTGCGATGAAAGACATGCAGGCTCACTTGGAAAAGCTCCGCACGGATGCAGCCGAGTGCGCGCTGATCCGAGATCTGGCGACCGATCCAAAGAAGCGAGATCTGTTCACCCGGCTGGCGGATCACCTAAGCGTGCTCGCCGCCGAGGTCGAGCGTGCGATTGCGGAGGGTTTGAGCAAGGGATGACTGGTGGCTGGGGGCGGCCGTTCGAGGAGCCGATCGTGGTCGACGGCCGCGAGCTGGTGACGCTGCGCGATGCAGGCGAGTACATTGCCGCGCTGCCGAAGAAGGAGCACGCCGCGTCGGAGTGGCAAGCAGCGATGCAAGCGCTGATCCTGGTCGCCGAGCGCGGCGGACCGACGATGCTCGCCCGGATCGGCATCATGCGGGCGTTGAACCGACACCACGTCCCGGAGTTCAACCCGAAGGGCAAAGAGCCGCATTGGGGCCGGCGCAAGCTGAAGCGGGATCAATGACCGTCTTCAAAATGGGGAAAGGCCGCAGGGTGGTTCCAGCCCCCACTGCGGCCATCCCGGATAACCTTGCAAATTGATGAGTACTTAAATCGCGCCGGTGTTCTCACAGTAGAACACCCCATTCCGAAAATGGAGTCGGTATAACTACCGGAATCCGTTTTCCTACGTATTGTGGCCAAATAGCCAACATGGCAGGGCTCTCTTTCCAGCCCCCGATGCTCCCGGCTGCCGATCCAATTGCGGATTAGAGCGCAGGGAGTGCTAGGCCCGCCAGGTGACCGGCGGGCCTTTTGCTGTCACCGCCTCAACCGTCTGCGGTGCGTCATCAATCGCTGCCGGTCGTGCTTCCTGTGCAGTCTGGGGCGGCGCTTCATGCGGCATCCCGCTGAGATAGGCTATTAATCAGCTCCTCGACGCGCCGGAGAATGTCGACGCAGCAAAAGACAAGTTGGTCCCCTTCGCGCCGCTGGATGTGAAAGTAGCCCTCCTGCGCGCCATGGGCGTCCATGTCTTCGCAGACGAGCCCCGCAGCAAATTCTGCCATAAACCTTAGTGGCACCAGATGGTCGTCGACGATATTGCTCATTGCTGCGGCCTCCGGTTGCGAGCCTCGAGGCCGGCAAGCGTGCCGCCCCTCAACAGGTCGAGCGCCTGATCGATCGTCTTGCCCTCCTCAAGCACGTGATGATTGAGGAATCCTCGCAGGTGGCCGACGAACTGATCGAAGGTCGGCGCGTCTTTTCGGCTCCGCTTACGCTTCTCGGTCGGAAACTCGTCGCCCATCTTCCGAAGCCGCATCGTCAAAGCCAAAAGAAACCTGTCGATCCACGGCTTGCCGTTGATCTTTTCTGGCAGATAAGGGCTGCCGTAGGTGCAGCCGTCCCAGTCGATCAGGAGCTTGCGAAGGTATGTCGTCCACCGCGCGAGCCCGGTCCTCGTCGTGGGAACCGAGAGTATCAAGCAACGCGCGGCGAACATCATTTCATCACACGCCCGCGCGGTGGCTCGGTGCAACCGAGCGAACTCTTCGCGGGTGACCTTGCCCTCGGCATCATTCTCGGCGTCGACGCAGCGATCAAAGATGGCCGCCGCTTCGCGGTGCTCGGCGATGCGGATGTAGACGTCATCCCCACCTTGGGCCGGCATCCTCAACGGCACTCCGCTGTAAGATGCCACAACGGCCGGTGCCTGCGCCTTCGCGGCGCGCTCCTCCGGTGTGCCGTTCTTGGAGCGCCGTGGCTTCCGGGAGTGGATGATCCGGCGCGTGACGCTGTACGGCAGCGCCTGGACGTCGGCGACGTTCTCAGGCGGCAGGACGGCAGGGCGGGACGCTCTGCGCGCGGACAGGTCGATGATGTTGCTTGCAGACGAGTTTAAGGGTGGCGTGCTAACACGCGGATCAGCCTCGATCATGTTGATAAGTGCCCTTCGTGGTTGGGGTTAGAGCCGAGTCCGGAAGTGTCAGCTTCCGCTCGGCTCGATTTTAGGGTAATGCCTAAAATATGAAGAAGTCAATAAAGGTAATGCCCAAAAAGCGGAGAGGCCGACCTGCCACGGGGAAGGATCCACAGGTGGTAGTTCGCATGCCGGCGCCGTTGATCGCCGAGGTCGACGCCTGGGGCGAAGCCAATGATACGATCCGCTCCGAAGCGATCCGCCGCCTGGTCGAGATCGGGCTGAAGGCGAAGATCCAGGGCTGAAATGGCGGAGGCGATCGGCAAGTGGCTGGACATTTTACGAGCCCAAAGCTGTGGCTCGCCCAAGCACGGGAAGATCTGCACGACTTCAATCGCCGAGAGAGGGTGACGCTCTCTAAGAGCAATACCTACACGCCGTTTGAAGATTTGGACCGACGCCCGGGTTTCAAGGTCGTTGGGGTAAAAGTTACCGACGTACCCGAAACACTTAGCACGAAGGCCACTCAAATCGTGACTTCTCTTCGAAGCGCGCTTGATCAGGCAACGTGGCAGGCCTCGATCCTTTTGGGAGCAAAAGAGAAGGAGAGGATCTACTTCCCGATCGCTAAATCTAAGCAATCCTTCGAGGATATGTTCAAAGGAAAGGGAAGCGCGATGAATATCCCTTCCCAGCTTCACCCGTCTTTGAAAGCTCTCGGGGGATTTCCCGGCGGCAACGATCTGCTTTACGCGCTGTCAGCAATTTCCAATCCTGGCAAGCACACGAAGACTTATAGAGTCGGCGTGGAAATTTCCGAAATGGACTTTGGCGGCTTTGGCGATATCGTGGAGGCGGCGATGCCACCGCGCTTCGATGCCGAGAGGAAGGAGTTTGTGTTCTATGTCACAACGATCTCCGGCGGCTTCAACCACAAGATTGAAATAGTTCCGCACGTTGTGTTCGCTGACGCTCCCATCGTCAAAAGATCGCTCAGTGGCGCATGTTCTGGATCAAATGGTAGGAATGGCAAACGGAATTGTGTCAGGGATCGAAGCAGAATCGGACAAAATTCGAGGTCAAAGCAAACCATAATGCCATTGCGCTCGCCCTTTGGTTGCGGTTGGATGCCTCTGGGCAGGGAAATGACCATGCGCAATCTGGCAATCGTGGTGCTGGGCGCCGCGCTGACCGGCGGTCCCGCAGCGGCGGATGACAACATCATCTCTGATGCCGTCCGATGTAGCAAAGCTGCGTTGAGACAGTACGCACTAGCGACCTCAGAACCCGCAGAAAAGGTGGCCGACGCGGCGTTCGACAAATGCGCCGAGAAATGGAGCCAGGCAGCTGAGTTGGCTGGAAAGGACCCGCAGGTCGCCAGCATGACGGCGCAGGCGCAGGCCACTTGCATCAAGAAGCTGGGGGCGGATGCCTGTCCGCCCGCGATGCCATTTAGCTTTTACTACATGGAAGCGGCAAAGCGGACGTTTAGGCATGACGCCATTATTGAGGTTTTCGATGCGCGAGCCGAAGCCGCAAAAAAGTAAGACTGTCCGCGACAATGGGGATTTTCCTGCGTGAACTCTACTAACCGCATCGGGCCGCACCGTGATAGCAAATGGGATCCGACGACGAACGAGGTAGAATATTTCCGAATTGGTCGCGGCTCCATTGTCGACTATCAAGTTCAACTGCGCTGGAGTGTTTTGTTCGGCGACGTGGAAATCATCAGCGGCAAACCCGTGGTTCCCTTTTTGCGTGAAGCAGCGCGCGAGGTCGGTGGTGTTATTGCCGGGATCAAAGATGCAACCGCCGAAATCGTGCGCGACCAAGATTCGTAGGGCGACACCAGCGAACGTGATGCCGCAGAAAACGGAGGCGTTCTCATTGAGAAAGAGAAGCCAAGCATATCTAGCTAGAAAGGCCGCAGAACGGAAAGCAGTACAAGAAGCACGGCAACAAGCCCTCCCGAAGTCAGAACAATTGCCAAGAGAATATCCGCGCTGGTTTCGAGTGGCCAAATGGATTTTTGGCTCGTTGATACTTGGTGGATTGAGTTTTGGGGCGTCCGTGTACCAAATATGGGGCGGCCCTCCGTGGCCGACTGAGCCATCTGTTTCGGCTGGCCCGCCGTCTTTCGGCGCAGCATTTGACGTTCCTTTCAGGGTAGAAAATAAAAGTGTCTTCTTCTCGCTGACGGGGTTGCGGCTGAAGTGCAAAGTAGATGGCGTGCTTCCTGGTGCCAACACATTCAGGGACAACTCCTTTAGCGCGAAGGGGATGAATGCAATCGCACCCCAGTCATCTGCGCCGTACACGTGCCCCCTTCGTGGGGCGATTAGCATTAACGGGACTGAAGTGACTGACACCATCAGGCAAGCGCGCGTGACGGTTATTGTCCAATACAACAGGCGCATTCTCGGGGGCATCGCGACTGCGGAAACGGGACCATATTGGTGGAACGAAAAGACTACGCCTCCGCACTGGGAATATGGCGCACCCCTTAAATAATCTGCGGGGACGAAAAGGGAAACTCCCCACAAGTCAAGCCCCAGATAATAGCCTTCGCGAGATCCCAGAATGGCCCTCGCACAAAACATCAGGTTCATGCCGTCAAGATTCACATTTCGCCCGGATTTCAGCACTTCGCTTGAATAGCACTTGTCTCTCTGATCGGACGACGTTTCGACGTTTCCTAGCTCGCCCGATAGGTGATGTTCACCGTGATCGCTGCCCGCAATGCGCTGTTAAAACTCGACCGCGGTACAGTTGGACGCCTACGATCGAAACAACGCTTCCCGATCCCGTTGAGGCTAAACGTCGGGACCAAGCCATTCCGCCTGACACCTTGTCGGAAATTTGAAATCAACTCAGAGCCGCCCGGGCAATGCCGTGGCGAGGTATTGGCGCGATGGCTTAACGCCAATAGTGTTGAGGCTCTCATGCGCCGCCGGTGCCAAGGTCGCGCAGCGCCTGGCCGAACTGTGCGCTTTGCTGGCCATTGGCGACTGCGCTAGCAATGACGGTACGATAGAAGGCGATCTCTGCGGTGCGGACCGCTGCCGCGACGGTAGAGCTTCCACCACCGGCAGCAATTGCTGCCGCCACGCCCTGCTGCCGGGCGCCCTCCGCGGCGATGCATGTTGCTTGGTGAGCGGCGTTTGGGTGCTGAATAATCATCCTAAATCCCCCATTTGTTTGTGGTCGTAAGCGCCCCACCGGCAGCGCTTCAGTGCGTTCAGCAGGGATGGATTGAGCTGCGCCATCAGGCGAAAAACATCGGCGTCTTTGAATGCGCAAACCTGCCGTTCAACCGTAAGCGCTCAGCCGGGACCCTATTGAGGCAGGCTTGACGTTTTGCGGAATCGCCACGGCATGAGGTCTTCGATTCTGCTATGGGGATGGCCGTCGATGATCGCCTCGAGTGTTTCGGCGATGTAGGCAGCCGGGTTGACGTCGTTGAGCTTGCAGGTGGCAACGATCGACGCCAGCAAGGCCCAATTTTCAGCCCCAATTTCATGGCCCGCGAAGAGCGCATTTTTTCTGGTCAGGCAGACTGGCCGGATGGCGTTCTCGACAGGGTTCGTGTCGAGCTCGAGGCGCCCGTCTTCGAGGAAGCGGGTCAGCCCTTGCCAGTGATTGAGCGCGTAGCGGATGTCCTCGGCGAGCGTCGAACCGCTGGAGATCATAGAAAGCTGTTTCTCAAACCACGGCTTTAAAGCAGCGATGAGGGGCGACGAATGCTCCTTGCGGGCGGCCAGCCGCGTGTCCGGCGATGCACCGCGTACCATGGCTTCAATGGCGTAAAGCTGCGCGATGTGCCGAACGGCGGCCTCGGCGATCGGCGATTTGCTGTTACGGGCCAATTTAACGAAGCGCCGGCGCAAATGGCTCCAGCAATGCACGAGCGTCCATGGCCCTTGCGGTCGAGCGACTTCGGTCAGCCGGTCATAACCGTCATAGGCATCGCATTGCAGGAAGCGTCCCGCCAAAGCCGTCCAGGAACTGCTCCGCGAAGGCACCGCTGCGACCGGGGGCATATCGGAACAGCACGATCGGCGGACTTGGGCCGCTGTGGCCGCGGTCGTCGGAGACGATCGCCCAGAAGTAGCCCTTCTTCGTTTGGCCTCGCCCGGGATCGAGCACCGGCGCCGTGGTTTCGTCCATGAACAGACGATCCGCCATGGCCAGGCGGCGGCGCATGTGGTCCGCGATGGGCTGAAGATGGAAGCAGGCGCGGCCGGACCAGTTGCCCAGTGTTGCCCGATCAAGCCGGATCCCCTGGCGCGCATAGATCTCGGCCTGACGGTAAAACGGCGTATGGTCGCCAAACTTGGAGACGATCACGTGCGCAATGGCCGCTTCGGTCGGCAGCCCGCTGGGCACGACGTGCTCCGGTGCGTGCGCCTGCACGACAGGGCCCGAGCAGCGGCGACAGATGTATTTCGGGCGGCGCGTGACCAACACCCGCCATTGCGCCGGGATCACGTCGAGGCGTTTGCTGACGTCCTCGCCGATCTTCGTCATGGCGCCGCAACCGCACGGACAGAGCGTGCTCGCAGGCTCGATGATCCGTTCCACCCGCGGCAAATGGGCAGGCAAGCAGCCGCGATTGCGATGAGAACCTTGATCCGGCACGCTCCGCGATCGGCCCTTGATCACAGCCTCGGCTCTCTCCTGCGCGGCGTCCAGGATGCCTTGCGCGATCTCTACGTCTTCCAGCGGTAAGTGATACTGATCTGGCCGCAGCTTCTCGGACTTCGCGCCGAACTTCTCGCGTCGCAATTCGCCGAGGATGACCTCCAGCCGACGCCGCGCTTCCTCCGACGCCGCCAGCGCCCCCTGATGCTCGCTCAACGCCGCCTGCGTTTGCGCCAAAAGCGCTTTGAGTTGTTCATTTTCGTCGCGCAGCGCCGCGATGCTCATGCGCTATTTCGAGCACATCGCCGCCGCACGTGCCACATTCAAAATAGCTGCCGAGTCATTCTGCCGCAGCTATCCAGCCGCCTGGGGACGTCGCGCTTCTTCCGGGCGGACCAACCTCCAATCCAGCCCCTCGAACAGGGCTGCGAACATCGCCGGCGATATGCGCATCACGCCGTCTGCAATCGTTGGCCAAACGAACCTGCAACCTTCGAGACGCTTGTGCACTAACACCAGGCCCGTTCGATCCCAGACCAAAATCTTGATCCGGTCCGCTCGTTTCGATCGGAACACGAAGGCTGCGCCGCTGAACGGGTCGAGACGAAGCATCTCCTGCACCTTCGCCGCAAGCCCATCGTGGCCACAGCGGAAGTCGATCGGCCGCGTCGCGATGTAAATCTTCAGATCGGCACCGGCCGCGATCATCGTGACGCTCGCACTGCGCGGATCACCCGGGACAGCTGCTCGCCATCTATGGCTGTGTCCGTCCGCAGCACGACATCACCGATCGAGATCTCAAGCTTGATCGCCGGAACGTGACGCTCCTTCAACGCGCTTTCCACGACCAGCGGTGCGAATGTCGACTGCGATACCTCGCACGGCGCCAACATGCCTCGCTGTCGAAAGCGTCGTCGCCAATCGTAAATCTGCCAGCGCGTCGCTCCGTGCTTGCGCGCCACCTCGGACACCTGGGCGCCGGGTAGCAGACTCTCGGCGACGATCCGGGCTCTCTCAGCTTCCGAACGCACGCGGCGCCCCGATGGCCCTTCAAGAACCTCCAGCCGGCTCACCGCCCCCGCCGATGAGCCGTCCAAATGGACGTCCTTTTTGCTGTCCAATCCCATCCCAAACCTCCGTCCAAGCCGGAGGCTTCTTCGCACAGCTATCCCGATCCCGAAGCAAGGGTTCCGGCTAAGCGCTTACGTTCAACCGGCAATCTCGTAATTTCCTGCATCATCTTCAAACCGACCGGGTCGGCCGGCGCGATCGCCGCGACGGCTTCGGCCGTCACCGATCCATCGATGACGCTCGCGATACCATCCAGAAATTTCATGCGCTGGCCGGCGGTCATTTCCAGGGTCAGCAATGCGTGTTTGAACACCGACACAAGCGCGATGCTGAACTGGTGGCCGATCGGCATATGCACAATGCGGTATTCGTCGCCGGTCAATGCTTCCAACCAGGCGCAGTGCTCCGCGTGCGTGCGGCCTTTGTGATAAATCTCCGTTGCCGCCATCATGCCGCGCGCTCCGACTTCGCGATGGGCTTGGCATCGATCAGCGGGGGCATCTTGTCGACGTCGAGGCCGGCCTGGGTGGCAAGTTCTGCGATCCGCTTCAACACAGCAGCCGTTGCCACAAGCTGCGGCGAAGCGTCGTGCTGCACCTTGACGGTGTGTTGCGTCTCGGCGGGCGCGGTGCGGTCGAGCACCATCGCGATTCCGCGCGCGTGGTCCTTGTGGCGGGGATCTTCGATCAGGCGTCCCAACGCGCTCAGCGCACGCGGCGCGCTACTGCGAATGTATTTCTTGTCCTCCTCCTCGATCGCAGCAAGCACGCGCTCGTCGTGCGCAAGGCGGCTCGCGATCGTTGCCATGGATTGCGGGCTCGACTCCGTTGTGCCGAAGCCGGCAAGTGTCGCGGCCTTCACCTTGGCGCCGTGGCCTGGGCGCACCGTGTAGAGCGCGCGCACGAAAGCGCGATGGCGATCCGACGGCAGCGCTTTCATCGCCGGTCCGTCCTTCGCATCGATCGCCTCCAGCGGCTCGATTGCTCGACGCGGGGCGCGGTGACGCTTGTTTGCCGCTCCAGTCACGTTCGATCGCCTCCAAAATCAAAACCGGGTTGAGTTTTCCCGTTGACGAAAGCGGGAATTTTCCGCTTGTCGCCTGATGCCGTCCCTGGGCTTGTCCTTGCGGGGCCCCGATGTTCCAGTCTTGCCCTTGCGGGGACTGGTACGCCTTGCGCGTGGTCGTTTCCGCGTGAGCGGGGACCGGAGTTGAGGTGGTCAGGCGTGTCCTTGCGGGGCCTGTCTGCTTACCCGGCTTGTCCCTTGCGGGGGCCGTACTCACCCGAACCGGCCGTACCTTGCGGGGACTGGGACGCGGGCTTGCTGAATTACTGCGCTGCGCCTGGCACGCTCATTGCGCCATAGTCGATCGCGAGCGCCTGACCGGCCGGGCTCAACCCAGCATCCCTGGCCGCCTGTCGTTTGCGCCTTGTTTCCTCGGTCTCGTCGCGCGCCTGATCCTGCAGCGCGCTGCCGCCGTAGCCGCTGAATGCCGCGCTGCCTGCCGGTGATAACTGTCCCGCGATTGGCATCATGCTGCGGACTTCTTCGGGCTCGAGATCACGATATTCAGCAACGTCATTTGCCGCTTCGCCTCGCCATCGCCGGCGGTGTAGCGCTTGACGAAGTCCTGATCGTTCATCAGCCGGGCCTTGGTTTCGGTCGCCGTGGCATGCTCCTCCGGTGTCACGGGCTCGCCCGCGAGCACCTGGCGGATGACGCCAGTGTCGCCGATGCCGGATGCGCGCAGATGCTCCGCGGTGCCGATCATGGTCATGCGCTTGGTGGTCTGGAACGGGGCCGCGTCGAGCACGCCCGCGATGGCCTTGTCGACCTCGGGATTGGC
This sequence comes from Bradyrhizobium sp. AZCC 2230, assembly GCF_036924495.1. Taxonomy (NCBI): domain Bacteria; kingdom Pseudomonadati; phylum Pseudomonadota; class Alphaproteobacteria; order Hyphomicrobiales; family Nitrobacteraceae; genus Bradyrhizobium; species Bradyrhizobium sp. AZCC 2230. The sequence continues at coordinate 1,395,581 of NZ_JAZHRS010000001.1, forward strand.
ACCCCGGCTGATGACCGCCTGCAGGTCGCGCATTTCCTTGAGATGGCTCGGCGAGCCGTCGAGCAGTTGGTCGCGCCATTCGGGCGTCGACTTCAGCTCGTTCAAGCGCGCCGCTGCCGCGCTCGCCTCCGACGGGATGACAGGAGCAACCCGGGCAGCAGCCGGTTGCGAGATAGCCGCCGCTGCGGCCGCGGCTGCCGCATGGTCGCCGCTGTGAAGCATCTCGCCGAGCGTCGCGCCGCCGGTTCCGGAATTGTCGGGCATGTCAGGCTGCCTTTTCCTGCTGCTGCTTCGGCTTGATCGCCGCGGCCAGCGCCGCGCGCACGAAACTCGAAACGGTGCGCTCGTCACGCTCGGCCGCCGCCAAGACGCGCTCGGCAAATTTCTCATCGACGCGAGCGCCAATCAGTCGCTTGTCGGTCTTCGCCATGATGGCTCCTCAGTGTTGCTGCGGAAAAGATCGTCCTGTTTGCATGGCGCTGCAATGTGCTGATGGGGACGGCTTCGCGCTGCCGCCTTCCGCCGGCTCGGCGCCAGCCGCTTGCGCACCTTCGCCGCCCTCGCCCGGTCCTCGACGAATTCGACCTTCGCAATCCCAAGCGCCAACGCCTGGAGCAACAACGGCAACGATCGATTGCCAAACCGCCGGATCCTCGTCGGCGCCATCAACGCCGCGACGTACGAGTCCGGCAAGCCCGCGTAGGCCTCAACAGCCCCGTACGTCGTCCCCAGCTCCGCAATCCGCTCCCGGATCAGCGCGCGCAGCTCGGCCTCGGTCTCCACGACAACCGGCTGCATCAGGGATGCCCCCCGGTGTTGCTGCAAAGTGCTGCAAAGAGTTGGGGGAAAAGCCGCCGCGAAATTGGGAAGATACCTCGAATATCACACCGGCTCGGCTTCTTGCCCCCCGGCGCCCACCGGCGGGGTCTTTTCGCGGGGGGATCTGGCAGCTTCGGCAGCTTCAACCGTTTCGTCAGCGGTCTCGCCGGCCTGACCTCGTGCGATCTTCCTGTATCTACCAGAGTGAAAGGTGTTGAAGCATTACGCGCGCGAAAACCCCTTCCCCGTGATTTTCTATCATGGGGCCTTCGCCTCGAAAGGCCTGCAAATGCGGCCTTTGGGCCTGCCATGCTGCGTCGTGTGGGCGCTGTGTGGGCGCTGGCCGTTGCCGGCTGCCTGGTCGAGCACGTCCGGCAGACTCGCTGCGGGACTCGCTGATGCGTTCGGGCGGCGGCCGCTGTCTCGGCGCGGTCGAGCACTGCAAACGAATCCACGGGCCGCGCTGCGAGGCTGGCGACCCTTCTCGGCCGGATCGGTCGAGCCACGGCATTGAATATCAACATGCTTGCGAGCGTGACGAGGTCTCTCCCGGCTTCTCGCGCTTCCGTCCATACGTTCGGTCGTGGCGTGATGTGGTCGGGCTGGTCGAGGTCGAGGCTTGACGATCTGTCCAGCGGTGCGCCGACAAGCGTCGCCGAAGGCAGAGCGCTGGTGGCGCATAGCGGGTTTGGTGGGATACGCGCGAGGCTGGGTTTGCGCCATTGGTGCGCCACGGCGTACAGGGGCAATGGCGCGCGATTTTGCGCCATGCCCTGCCCTAGGGAAAATTCAACAACGGCGCAGATTTTTGTGCGCCATTGGTGCGCCATTGATTTGGGGGCAATGGCGCGGCTCATGACGGGCGCTTTCCCGTGCAAACACGGAGGCCTTTGCGGGCCTTGCGGGTGACAGGATCGTCGTAGTCCTCATGGATCAGCACGCCGTTCTTGACCCACGTTCGGACGATGTCGCGACACTGCGGCTCGGTGCGGCCTGGGCAATGGCGCTGCACGGCCTGCCATGCGGCGCGATCGGCCGCCGCGGAGGCGTCGGAATAGCGCTGGCCGTTCGGGAAGCCGGCCTCGATGTCGTCGAGCGCGGCGTTGAGCTGGGCGGCGGTGATGCCGTCCCACGTCTTGGGCGGATGCCACGGGATGACCGTCTGCACCTCGTCGCCCTGTGGATAATCCGGGGTGCCGTTGTCGAGCCGAACGCCGATCAGCTTGAACCACGTCGCCTCGCCCGATGGCGGGGCGATGTTGACCTTGCTGCTGTCCAGGCGGACGTACAGGCGGCGCTCCTCGGCGGGGATGCCGAACGTCTCGCCCTCGGCGTCGGACATGCGGGTGAGCGTGTACATAAGGCGGCCGGCGTCCCTTGCCGAACTGGCGCCCCGACCTGCATCGGCGTCCCCGGCGGTCTGAAGGCCCTTCTTGGTGTGGTGCGGGACGTCGACCGCGATGTTGAACTCGATCGCCAGCTTGACGAGCAGGTCGCAGACAAAATCCATCGCGCCGTTGTCGTTCTCCTCCAGCGCGTGCAGCTTGACGAATGGATCCAGCCCCAACAGGTCGATTTTCCGGGTCTTGATGACGTGGCGCAACATGGCTTCCAGCGGGCCGGCCACCCTGGCGCCGTCCTTGAGATCGGCAAGCTTGATGCCTTTGGGCGTGGCACAGAACAGCCAGCCCTTGAGGTCGTCGGGCTCGATGCCGTGGTGAATGCGCGCGGCGGCAATGCGCCGCTGGAGCTCGGTGTCGTCGTCCTCCAGGCTGAGCAGCAGCACGCGGCCGCGCTTGAACACGTGCTGGCCGGTCAGCGGCCTCGCCGTGGCGAGTGCCAGATATTGCAGCGTGCGCACCGCGGTCTTTCCGGTCGCGCCTGGTGCGAGCAGTCCGGACAGGAAGCGACGGCAAAACTGATTGCCGAGCAGCCATTCCCGCGGCGGGGGCATGTCGATGAAATCCCCGGCGTCCCATTCGTTGAGCGTCGTCGCGCTCGCCGGCGCCTGCGGCTCAATGTCGGGCTCAATGATCGGCTCGCCATCCGCGCTTTCGGGATATTCGGTCGCCATCGGCCTGTCGTCGACCGGCGGCTCGTCGTCCGGAACGAAGCCCCGCCTGAGGTCGGCATATTGCGCCCGTGTCAGCATAGCTTGGATTCCAAAGGCTCGAGCAATATCGGCGCGTCTCGGCGGTGGTCGTCCAGCCACGTTTTGAGACGTGCCACGTCGTCGAGCGCGGCCACGTACAGGAAGGCGGCGACGGTCGACGGTGCCGGTGCGTACGGCGCGCGCTGCTTGACCAAGGGCCTTGCCACTGGTCGCGGCGCGCCCGTGTGGCGCCAACTATCCCGAGGGTCAGACAACTCCCAGGCCCGCACCATCTCGGCGGTGCGTAGCGCAATCTCGATTTCGAACGCCTCGGTCAAGTCCATATCAACCGGCATAGCGCCATGCAGCAGGGCCTCGCTCGACATCGTCCAGGGGGCATTCATTCGGCCGCCTCGCTGGCGTCGTCGAGCAATCCCAGCCGGCGGGCCTCGGCCTCGGCTTTTACGATCGCGCGGGCGAGCTCCGGCAGCTTGCGGATGCCCATCGCTACGCCTTTCGGCGTCGGCCGGTCGATGCCGTCGCTTCCCGTCGAGTAGATGCGAACGTTGACGAGGGGGTGGCCCTCATACTCGCTCAGCGACACATGCAAGGATTCGTTGCGGCCGCGGTTCTTCCAAAACTTGGCGATCTCGACCGGCTCGGCGAGCTTGGGGCGGCTCGTCATGGCGTCACCTGGTCGAGCGCGGCTCCGATAGGTGAGGAAGGTTCGCCGCGGCTGTTGCGCTTCATGGCAAGCTTGAGCGCGTCGAGGTCGGCGCCGTGTTGCAAGGCAAACGAGATTGCAATCGCCGCATCCGATGCGAGCGCGTCGAGCATGCTGTTTGCGTGACCAGCGTTGATGAAGATTTCGCCGAGGCGGCCATCCGGATAGCGTCCGGCGGTCATGGTGAAGTCGGCGCCGCTGTGCTCGAACGAAAGCGTTTCGGCATGCCGCCGGTCTGGCAAGCGCTGGCGCACTGGTACATTGCTGGGTGCGGGAAGGTCTGCTATCGGCACGGCGCTGGGCCCTTTTGGTCGAAGGTTTCGGCAGATTCTCGGACATGGCTAAGGGAGCCGGCTGCGGACACAGCCGGCTCCAGTCCGTTCAGGCGGCTTTGTCAGCCGCGCGCTCCTGGGATTGCAGCCACTTCTCGACGCTGGCCGCGCGATACACCACGTCACGGCCGATGCGCGTAACGGGCGGACCCTTGCCGTCCTTTTCCCATGCGATCAGGGTGAATTCGCTATAGGGCCGGCCGCGCAATCGCGTGCCCAACTCCTTCGCAAGCTGCTTGCGAGGAATGTAGTTCGCTGCAATATCGGTGGTTGCCATGTGCCTCTCGCTTCGTCTCGTTGGACGTTCGCGAGAATGGGCAATTGTTTGGCAGATTGGACCTGTACAAATCTTCGGCGAGTGTCCTGGACATTCTGGCGGGAAATGTCCGGGTTGAGATTTAACGCTGCGGCCTCTGTGGTTTAGGCGCGGCCGCAGCTCGTCGACCAGCTTGCTTTTTGGCGATTTTTTTCTTCGGCGATGCTGGGGACGGAATGCCCATTTCGGCGCGGAAGGCGGCGCCGTCTCTGTCGTCGAGGCGCTTAAGTTGCTTTCTTATCGATGGCTGATTTGTCGGCTTCGCGGGCCTTCCGTCTCGATCCGGTGATTTGTTGAACGCTTCGTTTTCCTGAGCAATCGCCCTTGCCAGCGCGTCAAAGATCGGCCCGCGCTTTCCGGTGCGCCGATCGCGCATGAGATACAATCGAGTAAGCAGCATCCTATCGTCGTGATCGTCGGCAAATTTGGTCTCGACGCTCGCGGTCTTCAAAAATATCCGCTTTGCTTCCTCCTGGCCGAGCCGCAAGCGCAATTCTTCGAATAGATAGTTTGTTGCAAAAGTCGCTGCCTCTTCGTCGCCGATCTGCCATTTGCATGCGCAGTACAATTCCGCGACGAGGTCGAGCGGATTGCGGAACGGCCATCTAAACTCGCGAATGCCGTCGATTGTCTCGTCGCTCATGCCTGCACCCGTCGCGCTGCGAGTTCTTCAACATTCGCGGCCGGGTTTAGAATCCTCTCAACGAGCGTTGCCAGCTTATCGAATACGGCGCGCTTTTCCTCAAGGTATGCGTAGCGATCGTAGACACCGCGGACGCCGCCGATCACGTGTCCCAGGCACCGTTCGGCATGGTCCGCCGGAACGCCAGCGCGGGACATCAGCGACCGCCCTGTCCTTCGGAGATCGTGCAGCACCCAATGCGGCATAGGCTCGCGACCGGCATCGGCGCGGACCTTCGCGATCGCCTTGTCGAGCTCCCGCTTGGCCTTACTAAAGCCGGCGAAGCCTTTGGCGCCGGCGGTGGTGGTGAAGATGAACCAGGAATTGCCGTTCGCACCCTTCGGCTTCTCACCGATCAGTTCCTGCGCGGCCGCGCTAAGCGGAATGACGTGGTCAATGCCGGTCTTGTAGCGATCAGCTGGAATCGTCCAGTCCTCGCCATCAAGCTCGCTTGAGTGCATCAGGGCGGCTTCGGTGCGACGGGTGGTCGTCAGAAGCAGCGACTTCACAAACCGCGGATAGCAGGCCGGCACGTCCTCGACGGCGTCGAGTGCCGTCCATAGGTCCCGCAGTTCGTCATCGGCCAGAATGCGCTCCCGCGCATTGCTGCCGACGGTCCGGATGCCTTTCACGATTGGGTTGGTGAAATCTTCGTTGCGCGCGGCAAACCAATTAAATGCCTTGCGCAGGTAGGCCAGCGTTCGGTCGGCCATGACGGGCCCGTTCTCGTCTTCGATCTCGTCCAGCATGTCGACGACATGCGAGCGCCGCAGCCGTCCCTCGCCAAACACGGGTAAGTCCCCGACGTCGGGAGCGACGAGGCGTCGAAAGGTGCTGGCATATTGGTCCGCGCTCTTCAGCTGCGCTTCCTTGCGGCAGTAGCGGTCGACGAACAGGTCGAGCAAGCCGGGATGCTTTTGCTCTCGATCGGCCTCGTCAGCATCGGGATCGAAGGCGCCGCCGATCTTCAGCCCCTCGGGGCTATCACCGTCCTCCAGCCGGCGGGTGCGCTCCGGTCGAGGATCCTCCCGCCGGCCGTTCTTGATGTCCTTTGCGAGCTTGTCGGCCTTGACGATCGCGTCACGGACGGTCAGCGTCCCGCCCTGCTCGTTCTCGTCCCAGCGCCCCAGCGTCTCCAGGAATTTGCGGCCGTCGACCCTGTGGAAAAGCACGAACGATTTGGTCCCGCCCGCGGTAACGCGCACGCCAAAGCCAGCCGGCGCCTTCTTCCCCTGCAAGCTCGCGCCGCTGAAGAAATGCACCTTGTTGCCCTTGCCCGGGACCGGCAGGGCTTCAACTATTTTTTCGCTGATCTGCTGCATGTCCGCTCCGCCGTGTGGGCATTGTGTGGGCACGTCGGAGCATATGTGAGATGCAGCAGACTACAACGAAAATCACGGGGTCACAGCGAAATACTGGGGGATTACAGAGGTTTTCGCCGCCCACACGGTAAAGCGACTCTCGATCAATGGGTTAGGTCGCCTCCCCGATTTTGACTTTTAATCACGGGGTCCTGGGTTCGAGCCCCAGCGCGCTCACCAACAAAATCAATCACTTACGGCAAACTACGAACTGATCGAAAAAGCCTTGTGTCTGCACCGTGTCTGCAAATGCGTTACCGCCCTGCGAGGGGTGAGTCAATTTGACTCAGGGGTAACGGTCCCGCCGGAGCCGATCGCGGATTCTCATAGCCGCTCTCCTGCCGAATAGTCCCGGCCCGCGTTGGCGCTGGGGGTGGAAATGCTGCTTTGGATATTCATCGGCGTGGTGGTGCTGCTGCTTGGCCTGTTCGTCCTGGGCGTAAGGCACGTGACCCGCGACGATGAGGGGCCGATTTGACGAAAGCGCCGCGCTGACCTCAATGCCCGTGAGCGCGACAAGCTCTTGTGGTTTGTGGAGAGGGAGCCGTGAGCGTCAGTCTAGAACCATGTCACCAGGCCAGGTCTTGCTGGCCGCGTTCGCCTTGGCCTGCGAATTGCCGACTGCGGTTTCCGGACCACTGGCCAGGCCCGGAATCTCAACCCTAAATCGGGGTTGACCACAGAACATGGCATTCTGCGCGCCGCAGACCTCGTGGGTATCGTGATGCATCGCCCGTGCCGCGAATGCCGGCGTTCCGCCCAATAGTAAAACAGAGGCTGCGAACAGCCTTGTGATGGTCATCAAACGCATCGTCTTTCTCCTTTTTGATGGCGCCTCTACGCTTCGACCGGTCAAGCCAGCAATCTTACGCAGTGCGCGATGAGTCTTGCTTCGCACTACCGACATAGGATCGCAGTTCGCGAACTCTGCTAAACTTCGCTTTAGAAACGTCACGATCCAGGCAACACTTCGAGAGCGCGCCGGCGCGGCTGCCTATCGGGGTTGCATGGAGGCCCGCCAGCGTGAACCAATGGCCATGGCACTCTCAGTTCATTCGATAAAAAAGACGGCCCAGGCGAGTGCCCAAGCCGTCAATCTGTGCTGCTTCCGAACGGGTCGGGATTCGGAGTACAGCTTTAACGCACGGCATTTCCCGTGCGTTCCTACTTTATCGCTTCAACCGCCGGCGGTGCGTCATCAACCGCTGCCGGTCGCGCTTACGGGGAATTGTAGAGTCGAGGAAGGGCGCGGTAGCTTGGGCCATTCGGCAACGCCCCGTCTCCCTTCCCCGCTCATCAAACCGGACTTGCGGATTTCCCGCATCCGGCTTTCCGACAGACTTCACTGTAGGCTCACGGCGGCGGCGCGAGGTGGAATGCGGATGAGGCGGTGCACGCCGCGTTCTCCGAAGATCACATTCATGGAGAAACTGCGCGTACCGCGTCCGCCCACCTTGTGCCGCTTGGCGAGGAAGCGCCTGACGCGGGTGTAGACGTGGCGATCGACCGCCCGATAGGCCGGGGCAAGAGTCCCGTAGCTGAAGTAGGCCGACCATCCGGCCAGCAGGCCGTTCAGTTGACGCTGGACTTGTGGCCACGTGCCCTTGTTGCCCGGCACCAGCAGATCGCCGATCTTGGTCTTGATCCGCTTCAAGCTCTTTCTGGATGGACTTGCCCCGAGGTACTTCTGGCCGTTCGAACCGCTGTATTTCGGCCCAAACGTATAGCCAAGGAAGTCAAAGCCTTCCGTGCGAGCGTCCTTCACCGAGGTCTTCTCCTCGTTGATGCTCAGCCCGATCCTCGTCATCACCGCCGCCGTCCAAGCCAAGGCCTCGTGCGCGTGTCCGCGGCTGAGGATGACGAAGTCGTCGGCGTAGTTGATCAGATGGGCGCGGAATGCTTCGTCACACCGCCTCAACCGCCACAGCTTCAAGAAACGATTCATGTAGAGGTTGGCCAGCAACGGGCTGATCACACCGCCTTGTGGTGTGCCTTGCTTGTTGCTCTTGCCACCGATCATGCGCCGTCTTCCGTTGCCGTCCCTTTCCTCGGCCGGAACACGTAGCCACAGCTTGATCAGCCGCAGCACGTGCCGGTCCGAGACGCGGCGCGCCACGCATTGGAGAAGCTCTCCGTGCGGGATCGTGTCGAAGTATCGCGACAGATCAGCGTCGACCACATCGGTGAAGCCCTGCCGGATCAGCCGGTGGGTCTTTCCGATGGCATCGCGTGCGCTGCGTTGGGGCCTGTACCCATAAGCACTATCTTCCAGATCCGCCTCGAAGATTGGTTCCAGCACAAGCTTGGCGGCGGTCTGCGCCACCCGATCGCGGATCGTGGGAATCCCCAACGGGCGTTCGCCACCTCCAGGTTTCGGGATCATCACCCGCCGCACCGGCGCGGGCCGGTACGTCATCGAGGCAAGGTCCTCGCGCAACGCTGCCAACCACTCATCCACCCCGGACCGTTCAATGTCCGCAAAGCTCACCCCGTCCACCCCGGGTGCCCCGTCATTGCGACGAGCAAGCTCCCAGGCATGGGCCAGAATGTCCGGCCGACATACCTTGTCGTAGAGCAGATAGAAGCGGAAGGCAGGCTCCGCCTTCGCCTTGCAATAAAGCTTTCTCTGAAGGGTCCTGATCCTATCCGGCGTTTCGAGGCTCATCGCCAATCACCGTTTCCTTTCCTTCTTCGAAAAGCACGTCTGAAGCAAGGGACCTTCCCTCCGCCGGCATTACCCGGCCTCGACGGTACGACGCCCCTCTCCGACTCCCGCGCAGACCGCCATCCTGCGATGGCGTTGAGGCACGATCCTCGTCCGCCGCGGGTCTCCCCTGATGACCCGTGTCTCTCTCCCAACGTGCCGTGCCCAATACCCCGGCGGATCGAACAGGTGCGCTCATCGATTGCTTCCCTGCTCGTGCGGCCTTCCCCATCACCGTGGCGGGTCGGCATCCGCGTCTTGCCTTTCGAGGCCTGCTCAGGCTTCACTCACGTTACGGCCCGCTGGATCGCTCAGCCGCCCAAGGCGACCTTTGTCACGAGGCTCCGACCCAGCCAGTCGCCCAACCAAGTCGCTCGTCAGCTACCAGACCAATCGACAACTATCCGGGTGGAATCCTCCTCCACTAGAGACACGCGCCTACAGGGCGCACACAGTGACAGTGCACTAAACAAGGCGTGTAGATGGACCACCTTCCCTATTGAGTGCACCGTAATCTCGTAATCTGAAGAGGGAACACGCCGCGCCGGAATGGCAAGCTGCGATGCAGGCGCTGATCCTGGTCGCTGAGCGCGGCGGCCCGACGATGCTGGCGCGGATCGGCGCCATGCGGGCGTTGAACCGCGGAAAGGCAAATCCCGAGATTGAGCACCGCAACCAGCCGATAACGAAATACACACGTATCAAATGAAAGCGAGCGACATGAAAGATTTGCTCACCTGGGCCTCGGTAATTTCTGCGGGAAGCGCCGCTATCCTGTGGTTCATCTCAGCGTCCCCGTGGATGAACAACTATGTTGATGACCAGACACGGCCTCGTGCCGATCGAATGGTTTTCCTCAGGAACGGCCGCAAGGTAGACCTCGTCGGCACGACCGCTAACCAATCCCGTTGGAGCGCCTATGCGGCCGCTGTGACGGGCATTGCGGTGCTTCTTCAAGGAGTCGGCATGAAGCTTCCAGGCCCGCCAGCGTGAACCGGCGGGCTATGTTTCTTAGCGGCCGCGTTCGAGCGCTGGATCCGAGCGAGTGAAAGACAGTCGCAGCCGTTGCCGCCGATCAATCCTGTCCAATCTGCCTCAGCCCTGCTTCGATCAGGTTGACGTCTTCCTGCAGAGCCCGAACCGATTGCCTTGGATCGACACCCGTCCTGCTTTGAACATCAGCTAGTAACTGGCGCCGGTGCACGCGCATGTCTTCCAACGCAGGCCTATTCTTCAACCGAACGTAGGCGGAAACGATCTGTTCAACAGAGGATGGCATGGAAATTTCCTTCGAATAAAAGTTCCAAGTCCCGGGAGGAACTAGCAAAATCCCGGACGGACACTAACTGGCACGATCTATGCCACGAATCGATGACACTTTCGGAGCTCTCGACTTTGTGAAGCAGGTCGGTTCCCAACGGAGTGCCCCCTTTGGGCAGTCATCTTTTCCATTGCACCGGCATAACTGAACTGGCCAACCGGGCTGGCTCGTACCGTTCCAGCCCCGGCCCCGGGGAAGCAGGCGGCCCTGCCGAGCTATCCGCTGGGCGGGGTCGCTTTCGTGTCCGACCGCCGCAGAGGAGAATTAGCGGCCCAGCGCGCCTCTGCTGCCGCCCATTCTGTCGTACCCAGGCAGCCTCCGGATAACGCCTCGGTGAACGAAACCATTTAGCGCCTCGCCCGAAGCAGTCCCGAAACGGTCCGGGTCCAGCTTTGTCTCGCTTAGCGAGGGGATTTCAAAATGATCACGCTCAAAGTCATTGCAGTTGTGCTTGGTACCGGACTTCTCTTTTCGATTTACTCGGGCGAGCTCGGCACCGACGTAGTTCTCGCCATCGTCGCTTGCCTTGCATAAGAGGGCCCGCCAGCGTGAACCGGCGGGCCTCTGATCTCACCGCTTCAACCGTCGGAATTACAGCGCACTAAACAAGGCGTGTAGATGGACCACCTCCTATTGAGTGCACCGTAATCCCCTGCTCGGCTTGTTCGTCGTCTGGTTTCGCCACATCACGCGCGACGTGGACGCCGAGTATTGAGTGGTCCCGGCGCGAGCCGCGCCTATACCGCCGTCAAGAGGCTGCGACGTGGCGGGCTATCCGCCACAGCTTGAGCAGGCATTGTTGTTGTCCATCCATCGCCGGGTGGCCTCGTCGCTCCAACCCGGGACGGCGAAGCCGGGGGTCGCCACGCCTTGACCGGGAGCAATGAGTTGAGTGGGGGGAACGAATACATGCTGGCGCGTGCGCAATGGTGGTGGTGTTGAGCGATGCACCGTGGCGGCATTCCCCGCAGCACTCAGAGCAAGCAATAGGCCCAGGGCCAAAACGGACCGCATCATCGCTGTTTCCAATCGAGCGCTGCCAGCCAGACATGTGGTTCGGCCGTCGATCATCCCCAAGTGCTGGTGGCTTCACGATCGCTCAATTCAGCGGGATGATGCTGTGCCCGTTACTGCCTACCCCTTTTTAGCCGTGGCCTTTTCGATCGTTTGAGATCAGGTTCGGTCCTGAAGAGAACTCCAATCAAGCGCGTTCTCATGGCTAACTCACCATCCATCGTACCGCAGAGTGCGGCCGACCGCGATGTCTACATTGTGCTTGAGGACTTCGGCGGTCGTTTGGGGCGGGCCTGGTCCGAAACGGCAGAAGAGGACAGCAATCGTGCGACTCTGCTGCGGCACCTGATCGAGGGCCATTACATTCGTCCAGCTCGCATCGTCGCCTTCAACACGACCGAGGGATGGTCGCGCGATGTGACCGCGGATATCGCGGATGAGCTGCGCCGTCGCTTCGTCGAATTCGAGGACGTGGCGCCCTCCATGCTGGAATTCCTTGAGAGAGCGGCGAGGCACTGAGCGTCAGATTCGTAATGCGCAGCTTGAGTATGTTTTCTTTGCTGAGCTCGACCGGCTGCCCCGCTACCTTATCTTCAACCGCCGTGCTCACGGCGCCGACGCTGCGGAGCGCGATCGATGATTGCGTCGAGCAACTCACGGGCGAGGCGTTATACGGGCGCTGAATCGGCACTACGTCCCGGAGCTCAACCCCAAGGGCAAAGAGCCGGGCCGGCGCAAGCTCAAGAGGGATCAATGATTGTCTTCAAACGGGAAAGGCCGCAGGGTGGTTCCAGCCCCCACTGCGGCCATCCCGGGCAACTAGAAATTTATCAGTACTCAAATCTTGCCGGTGTTCTTACAGTAGAACACCCCGTTCCGAATAAGGAATCCGTACAACTACCGGAGACCACTGTTCCACCCATTGTCATTAACGGCCGAACATGGCACGGCTCGCTTTCCAGCCCCAAATGCTCCCGGTGGCCGATCCAATTGCGGACCAGAGTGCCAGGAGTGCTAGGCCCGCCAGTGTGACCGGCGGGCCTTTTGCTGTCACCGCCTCAACCGCCGACGGTGCGACATCAGCCGCTGCCAGTCGCGCTCTCTGTGTACTCGACGACGGCGCTTCACGTGTGTGCGGCCAATAGCACCCGCAAAAGCTGGACGCCGTTGTGAACGCCAAGCTTCCGATAAGAATTGCGGTGCACGACCTTCCCTAACTCCAAGTCGGGATACAAAGCACCCGTCAGCGTGAACCATCAGACGACGTTGGCGCGGACATAGTCCCAAGCGCTCTGCCCGACGCGCCTTCAGCTCTCCGGCGCTGCAACTGTCGCCGGCGCAGTCAGCGGGGCTCCTCCAACCGAAACGGGCCCGATGGTTTTCGACTGCCGATCCATCCGTTTGCGCATCGCCGGGGACAGTCCATAACGCGCATGCGCTCTTCGAATGGAGGACGTGACGTCCGACGTCATTGTATTTTGCAGCGCGTCGATCTTCGCGATCAGCGTGGAAAGCTGGGGCGAGATCTTCCTCACGTCGCCCCGTTCGTCCGTGATGCTCTGTCGGAGAGACAGGAGGGTCGTTGAATCCTGCTGCCGCAGAGCCGCACTTTGCTGCAAGGAGGAATTGATCTCCTGCAGCGAGGCAGCCTGTTGCTGCTGGGCCGACTGGATGTCCATCAGGGCGGCGATAATCGGATCCGGTTTTGCGGCGGGCTCTTCCTGGCGCGGAAGCAGCGCGGCCAGGCTGCTGATGTTCGGCGACGGAAGATCAAACGGCAATGTATAGATCGCCGCCGCACCATTGATCGCCAGGGCACACACCGCCAGTGCCACGACCGATTTCCGGCTCGACCGTTTGCCCGGTGCCGGAGCCTCCAGGGCTTCGTGTTCAGCTTCCGGTTCGAATGCTGCGGCTGCGAGGGCTGCGGCGTCGAGATGTTCGACAAAGCCCAGCGTTTCCGATGTCGTGGTCATGCGCATTGACCTCATGAGCGAGCAAAAGGAGGCCGTCGCCGGAACGTCATCGCGACGCCTCCCTTACGCAGCACTCACTTACAACTGCCTAAAATTGTGGGCTTTTTGGATTAATTCCACGTTAGCGACGTCGCCCCCAGGCATGTCCGGACATCCCGGCCGATTACGGGCTATGTGATGGAATTGCGGTGGAAACGTTAGTCCTGTTCCACCCGCTTTGCCGAAAAAGCCGGAAGACAACCGGGTGGAAAGGTGTAGGATTCGGCCAAACGGGAGGAGCGGCATGTTTGAAATCACCGGTTTCGACACGGCAGGCGTCGTCAACCTGAAGCGGGAGTCACTCGCCGCCGCCCTCAAGAAGGCCAGGGAGCTGATCGCGGACGGATGCCGCGACGTCCAGATCGTCGATCCCCAAGGCCGGGTCTACACCTCGTTTGAGGAGCAGGCAGCCTAGCCGCCCCGCGCGCCTTCGGCGTCGCAATTGATCATGAGACCCCGGCGCCTGGGAGCGCGGGGCTCTTTCGACATATCAATTGGTAACGCGATAGGCTTTCCCACCGTCAGCCTCAGCAACTTCCTCTGACCCGTTTCGGCCCTCCGCCGCGTCGATCGTTGCTGCGCGCGCGAGAGCAACGCCATTGCCTTGCCGCGTGCACCCCTCAGCTCGCAAGAGCCCCGTCGTTGCCAACCAACTCATTTGAGCGCACCCTTCGGCGAGGCGCGCAGACGCCGCACGGGAGAGACACATGAAGGAACCGGGCCTGGATGGTCGCCATCGGGACAAGGATGGCGCGATCGGCAAGAAGCACGGCAACACGCTGGTTGGCACGTTGCGCAAGATCTACGGCAGGGGTTTTGCGGCCGGCTATCCGGATGCGACAACACTCAGCGAGGTCTTGCATCAGTTGAACGAGACGTCGCTGAGCCAGCTGCGTCGCGATCACGACACCGGGCATCTGGGGCACAAGATCGACCACGCCCCGAAGTGACCGACTTCTCTCGGCCAAATTGATGTCGTCAAATCTGACGGCCGGTCGGCAGCGACCTGGGGCGGTCTGGCTGGGCTATTGATCGGCCCCATCGCACTTGCCCCATCGCTCTCGCCATTGAGCCTTCCGAAACCAGGCGCTAGGATGAGCCTTTTTGCGGAGGCTCATTTGAAACAGGTCATTATTGCCGCAGCCATCGCGCTGCTTGCCACGGCGCCTGCCCGGTCTCAGGGCCTGGTCGATCCCAGCAAGGTTGCTCCCGAATACCGCGAAGCGGCCGAAAAGCGCCGCGCCGAGCAGATCCGTCAGCGCGAATGCGCCCTGAAGGCGGATCTGGCGAAGGTGCTGCCGCGCGATCGGACCGACTATCTCAATCACTGCCTGGACACGATGGCCGCGAAACAATAGCGGGTTGCGGCCGGTTGCGCTGCAAGACGTGCGTGCAAGACCTGCGTGCAAGACCTGCGTGCAAGACGTACTTGAAAGTCGCAACCGGCCTTCAGGCTTTCTTCAGATATTCGGCTCACCGTGACTGCCGATTTCCAATCATTATTATTGATCGTCAGCGCATGAGCTTCGTCCAGGTCCAGTGCACGCGCTGCAAGACGATGTTTCGCGATCGCGCGGGACGGTTGCAGGACGGCTATTCCAGGCAATGTCCCGGTTGCGAGGTCGTGTTGTTCTTCGCCGAGGACTCGCAGCATCCTTTCATCAAGCGCGCGATGCGAAACGCGCGGAAGGCCCGTAAGGAACAGCACGAGGCCGCGGCAATCAGGCGTTCGGCTCCGCCGGAACCGCGTGCGGCTCCCCGGTCGCGATCGTCCATCGGACGGACACGGGTGCAGGAACGATCCGAGTAACGCGCGGGCGGCCGTTTACGTCGCCTCGATCCAGATCCCGGCGTCGGAATGCGCGCGGATGTGGTCGACCAGAAAGTCCGAAAACACCCTGATCTTCGCCGGTAGCCGGACGCGGTTCTGGTAGGCCACGTTCATCGTCAGCAGCGGCAATTCCCAGTCGGTCAGGACCGGCACGAGCTTGCCGGCCGCGATGTCGCTCTGCACGATGTAAAGCGGCTGGATCAGGATGCCGAGCCCTGCGCGCGCGGCGCCGCAGATGATCTGGCCATCATTGCTGTCGAGTGTCGGGGCGATGCGGACGGTCTGCGTCATGCTGCCCTGGCTCAGTCGCAGCGAATAGGGATCGTTGGCGAGGTTGTAGACCAGCATGTCATGGCGCGCGAGATCGGCGGATGCGCAGGGGTGCCGTGCGTTGCGAGATAGGACGGTGCGGCCGCCAGCACGCGACGCATCTGTCCGATGCGGCGGATGATGATGTTGGAATCCGGCTCCTGCTCCCGCGTGCGGATCGCAACATCGATGCCGGCTTCGATGAAGTCAGGATAACGGTTGGCGGCGATGATCTGAACGTCGAGCTTCGGATAGAGTTTTCGAAACGCCGGTAGCATCGGCGCCATGTAGATCATCGCAAAGGACAGCGAGCTCGTGACGCGCAGCATGCCCTTGGGCGACAGCGCGCGATCGCTGACGGCATCCTGGGCCTCCGCAAGCTCGTTCAAGAGCGTGCTGCAGCGCTGCAGCAGCTCTTGGCCTGCTTCGGTCAGCCATTGCCGTCGCGTGTTGCGCTCGATCAGCCGGACCGCGAGCCGCTCCTCCAGCGCGCTGAGATGCCGGCTCGCCGCGGCGTTTGACATCCGCAAGGTGTCGGCGGCCTTGGAGAGGCTGCCGAGCTCGGCCGTCCTGGCGAAAACCTCAAGCTGGAGAAGCCGGTCCATTTTTGCATATATCGGAAAAGAGACTTACGAATTTTGGCCTTTATTTCCGATTTCTGCAAGGCAAGATAGGCCCAACAAGCAAGATGCAGGCGAGGAAATCTGGGAAATGTCGGGTCCGATCAAGCACATCGTGATGTGGCGGCTGCGCGGGGAGACGCCTGCGGAGCGGTCGGCGGCCAGATCCAAGGTCAAAACCCTGTTCGAGGGCCTCAAGGGCCGGATCGACGGCCTCACCCATATCGAGGTCGGCGCTGACATCAGCGATGTCGATTACGCCTGTGACGTTGTCCTCGTCTCCGAGTTTACCGACAGCAGCGCCTTAAAGGCCTACGCCACCCACCCGGAACATCTGCGGGTGCGCGAGGAGCTCGGCGACTTGCGGATCGGGCGCTTCCAGGTCGATTATCCCATCAAAGAGACCGGCGCATGATCGGTTCGTTCACCCTTGAAAATCTGCCCTGCCGCGTCGTGTTCGGCAGCGGAACGCTTGCTTCGGCCAAGGCCGAGATCGAGCGTCTCGGCGGCAAGCGCGCGCTGGTGCTGACGACCCCGCAGCAGGAAGCGCAGGGCGCCAAGCTCGGCGCGGCTTTAGGCCCGCTCTATGCGGGCATCTTCGCGGGCGCCACCATGCACACGCCCATTGAGGTGACCGAGCGCGCGATCGCGGCGATGAAGGCGTGCGATGCCGACTGCGTGGTCGCGCTCGGCGGCGGGTCGACAACCGGCTTGGGCAAGGCGCTCGCCTTGCGCACCGGCGTCAACCAGCTCTGCATTCCCACCACCTATGCCGGCTCGGAAATGACCCCGATCCTCGGCCAGACCGAAAACGGACTGAAGACCACGGTGCGCGACACCGCCGTGCTGCCGGAGACCGTGATCTACGACGTCGACCTGACGCTGACGCTGCCGGTCGGCCTCACCGTGACCTCCGGCATCAATGCCATCGCGCATGCGGTGGAGGCGCTCTATGCGCGCGACACCAATCCCGTGACCTCGCTGATGGCGGAGGAAGGCATCCGCGCGCTCGCACGCGCCCTGCCCGCAATTGCCGCCATGCCCGACGATCGCGCGGCCCGCAGCGATGCGCTCTATGGCGCCTGGCTGTGCGGCGTGTGCCTCGGCACCGTCGGCATGGCGCTGCATCACAAGCTCTGCCACACGCTCGGCGGCACGTTTGATCTCCCGCATGCCGAGACGCATACGATCGTGCTGCCGCATGCGCTGGCCTATAACGCACCTGCGGTGCCCGAGGCGATGACGCGGATTGCGAGTGCGATCGATGCGGCAGATGCAGCGCAGGGTCTCTATGATCTTGCCGAGCGATTGGGCGCCAAGGTCGCGCTGCGCGACATCGGCATGCCCGAGAGCGGCATCGACAAGGCGGCTGACCTCGCCGTCACCAATGCCTACTGGAATCCGCGTCCGCTCGAACGGGGCGCCATCCGCGACCTGATCGCGCGCGCCTGGGCCGGCGAGCCGCCGGTCGCAACCAAAGCGGCGGCGTGAGCGAGATGCGGCGCACCCTCATCCAGTCAGCAACGATCATCAGCATGGACGCTTCGATCGGCGATCTCCGTGCCGGCGACGTGCTGGTGGAGAATGGGCGGATCGCCGAGGTGCGTCCCGGCATCGACGCGGCTGATGCCGAGATCGTCGATGGCCGCGGCCGCATCGTCATCCCCGGGCTCATCAACGCGCATATGCACACCTGGCAGACGGCGTTGCGCGGATATGCTGCGAACTGGACGCTGCTCGAATATTTCCGTCGCATGCATGCCGGGCTCGCGACCTTGTTCGCCCCCGACGACATCTATATCGCGACCCTCGTCGGCGCGCTGAACCAGATCAATTGCGGCGCCACCACGCTGGTCGACTGGTGCCACAACAACCCGACGCCGGCCCATACCGACGCGGCCGTGCGCGGCCTGATCGAGAGCGGCATCCGCGCCGCCTTCTTCCACGGCTCGCCGAAGCCTGAGCCGAAGCCGGGCGAGCCGCATTTCTCGGAAGTGCCGCATCCCCGCCGCGAGGTCGAGCGGTTGCTCGCCGGCCCCCTCGCCGACCGCGACGGCCTGGTCACGCTTGGGCTTGCCATCCTCGGCCCGCATTATTCGACGCTCGACGTATCCGTGCATGACTTTCGGCTGGCGCGGGAGCTCGGCCTGATCGCCTCGATGCATCAGGGCGGTGGTCCCGCGAAAACGCAAGGCGGCTGGGAGAAGCTGATCGAGGCCGGCCTCGTCGGCCACCACGTCAACATCGTCCACGGCAACGATTTGCCCGATGATCTCCTGCAAAGGCTGATCGATCTCGGCGTCACCTTCTCGGTAACGCCGGAGAACGAGATGATCCAGGGCCATGGCTTTCCGATCACTGGACGGCTGCTCAAGCGCGGCGTCCGACCCACCGTCGGCATCGACCTGGAATCCGTGCTGGCCGGCGATCTCTTCTCCGCCACCCGCGTCGCGCTGTCGATGCAGCGCGCCCTCGACAATGCAGAGTCGCGCAAGAGCGAGGGCACGATCCCTGCGACGACCACGATCCCGGCGCGCGAGGCGCTGGCCTGGATCACCACCGAAGGCGCCCGCATGCTCGGCCGCGAGAACCAGATCGGCTCGTTGACGCCGGGGAAACTCGCCGATCTCGTGATCATCAATGCCGACGATCTCAATCTGTTTCCGGTCCACGACCCCGTCGCCACCGTGGTGATGCAGACGAGCCTCGCCAATATCGAGGCGGTCATGATCGGAGGCCGCTGGAAGAAGCGGAACGGACAGTTGCTGGTCGACGGTCTCGCGCAGAAGAAAGAACTGCTCGAACGCTCCGGCCAGAGGCTGGTACGGGATATCGAACGACAAGGGCACGCCGCGTGATGCGGCCGACGGACAACAACAATGACTGACACAAGCAAACAGGTCGCCTTCATCGGCATCGGCAAGATGGGCCTGCCGATGTCGCTACTCGTCGCCAAGGCCGGCTACAGCGTCATGGCATTCGACCAGAGCGCGGCACGGCTCAGCGAGGCGCGCGAGCACGGCATTGCTGCCGCGGGCTCGCCCACTGAAGCCGTCAACGGCCGGCCTGTGGTCATCACATCGCTCCCCGACGACGCCGCCTTGCGCGCGGTGTTGCTCGGCCCGACCGGGCTGATCGGCGCAATGGCGCCGAAGGCGGTGCTGATCGAGACCAGCACGGTCAGCGCCGAGGCCTCCGCCGAAGTCGATGCCGCCGCACAGGCCCGCGGGATCGCCTATCTGCGTGCGCCGGTCTCCGGCAATGCCAGCATCGTGCACACAGGCGCGCTGAGCTGTTTCGTCTCGGGACCGAAGGACACCTTCGAAAACGCAAAACCGCTGTTTGCGAGTTTTACCCGCGCCCAGACCTATCTCGGCGCGAGCGAGGAAGCACGCTACGCAAAACTCGCGGTCAATCTCATGATCGCGGTCTCGGCCGCAATGATGGCCGAGAGCCTGGCGCTGGCGCGCAAGGGCGGCATCGGCTGGCAGGACATTCTGAAGGTGCTGGACGAGAGTGCCGTCGCCTCTCCGATGGTGAAATACAAGACCGCGCCGCTGCGCACCCGTGACTTCGTGTCGAGCTTCTCCTGCAAGCAGATGGCCAAGGATCTCGACCTCATCCTCGGCGCCGGCCATGCCGTCGGCGTGCCGCTGCAGCTCGCAGCACAGGTGCGCGAGACCTACGGCGCGCTGGTCGCGCAAGGCAACGGCGAGACCGACTTCATCGCGACCGTGAAGCATCTCGAACGCTTGTCGGGCCTTGACGAGCCCAAACTCTGATCGACGGAGGCGAATGTGCGTAATTTCAGCGAGACCAACATCACCGATGCCGTGCTCGAGCGCATCGCCGGCGCAAGCGATCCCCGCATCAAGCAGGTCAGCGAATCCCTGGTGCGGCACCTCCACGCCTTCGTGCGCGAGATCCGGCCGACCCAGAAGGAATGGGAATACGGCATCGATTTCCTGACCCGCACCGGCCACATGTGCGACGACAAGCGCCAGGAGTTCATCCTGCTGTCGGATACGCTCGGCGTCTCCATGCTGGTCGATGCCATCAACCATCCGGTGCCCGAAGGCGCGACCGAGACCACCGTGTTGGGTCCGTTCTTCGTCCAGGCCGCACCGGAGAAGCAGAACGGCGACGATATCTCCGGCGCCATGGAAGGCGATCCCATGATCGTCACCGGCTCGGTCTCGACCGTCGACGGGCGGCCCCTCGTGGGCGCCGTGGTCGACGTCTGGCATTCCGACAATGACGGCTATTACGACGTGCAGCAGCTCGACGAGATCGGTGATCTCGCGATGCGCGCCCGCTTCCACACCGACGCCAACGGCCGCTTCCATTTCTGGTCGATCAAGCCAGCCGCCTATCCGGTCCCGCATGACGGCCCGGTCGGCGACATGCTGGAGGCGCAGGGGCGTCATCCCTGGCGCCCGGCGCATGTGCATTTCATGATCTCGGCGCCCGGCTTCGAGCAGCTCGTGACGCATGTGTTCGTGGCCGGCGACAAATATCTCGACTCTGACGTCGTGTTCGGCGTCAAGGACAGCCTGATCCACGACTTCGAGCGCCGCCCGGCCGGCCGTGCGCCGGATGGTCGCATGGTGGACAGCGCTTACTTCCATCTCAACTATGATTTCGGCCTGAAGCAGGCCGCAAGCAACGCGCAGGCGGCATAAGCCGAACGTCGAATCGACGGACTGACAACAGTCCGCGACAAGGACGGATAACAGGGAGAGACGATGGGACCGCGGGTCAACAGTGCCGCTTTGGCTGAACGCCTCGAGAGCGTGATCGGTCCGCGCGCGACCATCGCGCGCGGCGTGCTCGACCAGCATGGCCAGAGCGAATCCTATTATCGCGCCCTGCCCCCGGACATCGTCGTCTATCCCGAGACGACTGCGGAAGTCGTCGAGATCGTCAAGCTCTGTGCCGGCGCTGATATGCCGATCGTGCCGTTCGGCGCAGGCACCTCGCTCGAGGGCAACGCATCCTCGGTCGAAGGTGGCGTCTGCATCGACTTCGCACGGATGAACAAGGTGCTGACGGTCCACGACAGCGACATGAATGTCGTGGTCCAGCCCGGCATCACCCGCAAGCAGCTCAATGCGGAGCTGCGCAGCACCGGATTGTTCTTCCCGATCGATCCCGGCGCGGATGCCTCGATCGGCGGCATGACTTCGACGCGAGCATCGGGCACCATGGCGGTGCGCTACGGCACCATGAAGGACAACGTCATGGCGCTGGAAGTGGTGCTCGCCGACGGTCGCGTGATCCGCACGGCCCGCCGGGCCCGCAAATCAGCGGCGGGCTATGATCTAACGCGGCTGTTCGTCGGCGCCGAAGGCACGCTTGGCGTCATCACCGAGGTCACGCTGAAACTGCATCCGCTGCCCCAGGCGATCTCGGCGGCGGTGTGCAGCTTCGACACCCTGCATAACGCGGTCGATACCGCGATCGGCATCATCCAGGCCGCCATTCCGGTCGCCCGCGTCGAGCTGCTCGACGACGTCATGATGCGCGGCATCAATGCCTACGCAAAGCTCGGCTATCGCGAGGCGCCAACGCTGTTCTTCGAATTCCACGGCTCGGAGAGCGCCGTGGCCGAACAGGCCGAGCTGGCGCAGGCCATCGCCGCCGAACACGGCGGCCGCGGCTTTGAATGGGCCAGGGCGCCGGAGGACCGCAGCCGGCTCTGGCACGCCCGTGACAACACGCTCTATGCCGGCCCGGGCTTGCGGCCCGGCGCGCGCGCCGTCATCACCGATGTCTGCGTGCCGATCTCGCGGCTCGCCGAATGCCTGACCGACACCCGCCAGGACGCCGACCAACACGGCTTCACCGCGCCCATTGTCGGCCATGTCGGCGACGGCAATTTCCACATGCTGATCCTGGTCGATCCCAAAAAGCCCGAGGAGATCGACGGCGCCAAGGCGCTGCAGGCCCGCATGGTCGCCCGCGCCATCGCCATGGACGGCACCTGCACCGGCGAGCATGGCATCGGACTCGGCAAGATCGGCTACCTCACCGACGAGCTCGGCGACGCAGTCGACGTGATGCGATCGATCAAGACCGCGCTCGATCCCGAGGGGCTAATGAACCCCGGCAAGATCTTCGCGGGAGCACAACCATGAACGCGCCCGTGATCGTTCCTGGCGAGACTGCCGCAACGCCACTGCTCGAGCTGCGCGGCATCAGCAAGACATTTCCCGGCGTCAAGGCGCTGGACGACGTGTCCTTTGCGCTCTACGCCGGCGAAGTCCACATGCTGCTCGGCGAGAACGGCGCTGGCAAGTCGAGCCTGATGAAGGTTCTTTGCGGCGCTTACCAGGCCGATGCCGGAGAATTCTTCTACAAAGGCGAGAAGGTCACGATTGCGTCCACCGCGGACGCGCAAAAACTCGGCATTGCCGTGATCTTCCAGGAGTTCTCGCTCGTCCCCTATCTCGACATCGCCCAGAACATCTTCCTCGGCCGCGAGCCGAAGGGCCGCATTCCCGGCACCATCGACCGCCGCAAGATCCTGGCCGATGCCAAGCGCCTGCTCGACACGATCGGCTTCGACATCGACCCGTCCGTCGTGGTCAACACGCTCGGCGTCGCCCAGCAGCAGATGGTCGAGATCGCCAAAGCCATCAGCCAGAATGCGCGCATCCTGGTGATGGACGAACCGACCGCCGCGCTGTCCGACCGTGAGACCGAGCTCCTGTTCGCGCTGATCGCGCGGCTGAAGGCTGACGGGGTCTCCATCGTCTATATCTCACACCGCATGGCCGAAGTGTTTTCGCTCGGCGATCGCATCACGGTGCTGCGCGACGGCCGCCGCATCGACGGCGTGCGCCCGGCCGACGTCACGCCCGACCAGCTGGTCCGCATGATGGTCGGCCGCACCGTCGACATGACTTATCCGCGCAATTTTGCCGACAAGCCCGGCGAGCTGCTGCTTCAGGTCAAGGGACTGACCTCGCCGAGCGGAATCTCCGACATCAACATCGAGGTGCGCCGCGGCGAGATCGTCGGCCTCTGCGGCCTGGTCGGATCCGGCCGCAGCGAGGTCGCGCGCGCGATCTTCGGCGCCGATCAGGTCACCTCGGGTGAGATCGTGTTCGACGGCAAGCCGATCTCCGGCGAGCCTGATATCGCCGCCCGCCGCGGCATCGCGCTGATCCCGGAGAGCCGCAAGAGCGAGGGGCTCGCGCTGCTGCGTTCGGTCGGCGATAATCTCGTGGTCTCGGCCTTGCGAAAGCTGTTCCCGAGCGGGCTGTTCGATCCGCGCAGCGGCCGGCGCACCGCCGACGGCCTGATCCGGCAGCTGCGTATCGCCACGCCAAGCGCGCGCCAGACCGTTGGCCTCTTGTCCGGCGGCAACCAGCAGAAGGTCGTGATCGGCAAATGGCTGGCGGCCGGCGCAAAGCTCTTCATCTTCGACGAGCCGACGCGTGGCATCGATGTCGGCGCCAAGTCCGAGATCTTTGCGCTGATCGACCGGCTGGTCGCCGAAGGCGCAGCCGCCCTGATGATCTCGTCCGAGCAGGTCGAGATCTGCCATGTCTGCGACCGCGCCTATGTGATGCGCGAGGGCCGCGTCGCCGGGCATCTGGCACGCAACGAGCTGACTGAGGAGAACATCGTGCGATTGGGGATGCATCATGCGTGAGGCCGCGGTCGTATCTCAACCCAATCCGCTGCAGCGCATTCCCGGCGTCGCCATCGTGCTCGGCGCTTTGATCGTGCTGTTCGGCGCGATCGCACCCGGCTTCCTCACGCCGGCCAATCTCTCCAACGTGCTGGTGCAGTCGACCATCCTGACCATGCTGGCGCTGCCGATGACGCTGATCATCATGACCGAGGGGCTCGACCTCTCGATGGGCGCGGTGCTGACGCTGACCTCGCTCTGCGTCGCCATCGTCTCGCTCGCAACTCAGTCGATGCTGCTCGGCCTCGGTGCCGGCGTGCTGGTCGGCGCGGCCTTCGGCATCGTCAATGGCTGGCTGGTCGCGATCCTGGGCATTCCGCCCTTCGTCGCCACGCTCGGTACCCTCGGCATGGCGCAGGGCCTGTCGCTGATCGTCTCCGACGGCCAGAGCGTGGTCGGCATTCCCCACAGCGTCCGCGACATCTACTCCGCAACCTTGCTCGGCATTCCCGTGCCGATCGTGATCGCGCTTTTGACTTACGCCGCCTTTCACGGCCTGCTCTATCACACCCGCTTCGGCAGCTATGTGTTCGCACTCGGCGGCAATCGCGAGGCGCTCCGCTACGCCGGCCTCTCGCCCAACAAGCTCCTGATCGCGGTCTACGCGATCGGCGGCACCATGGCCGGCATCGCAGGCCTCTTGATGACCGCCCGGATGAATTCGGGCCATCCGACCGCGGGCCTCGGGCTCGAATTCGATGCGATCGCGGCAGTCGCGGTCGGCGGCACCTCGTTCGAGCGCGGCAATGGCTGGTTGCTCGGCACCCTCCTTGGCGTCATCGCCGTCGGCGTGCTGCGCAACGGCCTGAACCTGATCTCGCTGCCCTCTTCGGTGCAGGTCGCAAGCGTCGGCGTCCTCGTCATCGTCGCGCTGTTCCTCGACGGCCTGCGGAGCCGGACATGAGCGATATCACCAAGGAGGCCCTGTCGCCGCCACGTTCGTTCCTGTCCCAGGACGCGATCCAGCTGTTCTATCGGCTGCTCGCCGTGTTCCTGATCTGCGCCGTGCTGGCGGTGCTGAACGATTCCTTCCTCAGCCTCGGCAACATCCTCAACGTGCTGCGCCAGGCGAGCCTCACCTTCTTCATCGCCTCGGGCCTGACGCTGGTGGTGCTCACCGCAGGACTCGATCTCTCGGTCGGCGCCAATGTCGCGCTGTCGGCTTGCGTCGCCGGGACGGTGATCCACACCACGGGATCGCCTGTTCTCGGCATCCTGACCGGGCTTGCCTGCGGCGGCATCGTTGGCCTCCTCAACGGCATCATGGTGACGGCGCTGCGCATCCCCTCCTTCATCGCCACCTACGGCATGCTCTGGGTGCTGAACGGACTGACTTACTGGTACATGGCGGGCGAGACGCTGCACGGCTTTCCGGCCGGCTTCCGCCAGATCGGCAGCGGCTATCTGTTCGGGCTGCCGATCCCGGTCTACCTGCTGCTGGTGTTCCTCGGGATCGGAACCGTGTTTGCCCAGCGCACCATCTGGGGCCAGGAAATCTATGCGATCGGCGCCAATCCGGTCGCCGCCCGCCTCTCCGGCATTCCCGTTACGCGGCGCCTTCTGCTGGTCTACGCCGTCTCCGGCACCATGGCCGGGCTCGCCTCGATCATCTTCCTGTCCCGGCTCAACTCCGCGGAGGCCGACATCGGCGAAAGCCTGACCTTGCCCGCGATCGCGGCCGTGCTGATCGGCGGCACATCGCTGTTCGGCGGCGTCGGCACTGTGTTCGGCACCTTCATCGGCGCGCTGATCCTGACCTTGGTGCTGAACGGCATGAACCTGTTGTCAGTCAGCGCCAATTGGCAGCCGCTGGTCACCGGCATCATCGTCATTCTCGCGGTCTGGCTCGACATGAAGACCCGCCGCCGGACGTAACGAGTTTCTAGGCAAGCCAACAAAGCAAAATGGGGATGGAGACGAACATGAAACAGAGACTGGGCTATCTCGCACTGCCGCTCGTGATGGCGGCCGCGTTCACGACGCAGGCGCGCGCCGACGGCGAGACCATTGCCGTGTTCACCAAGAACCAGACCAACCCGTTCTTCCAGACGGTGCGGGTCGGCGCCGACAACATGGCCAAGACCCTGAACGCCAAGACGCTGCAGTACATTCCGACCAAGCCGGACTCGATCCCCGAACAGCTCAGCCAGATCGAGGACGTCGTGGTGAAGAAGCCGAGCGCGATCGTGTTCACGCCGGTCGACTACAAGGCGATGGTGCCTGGCGTCGAGAAGATCAACGACGCCAAAATCCCCGTCGTCAACATCACCGACCGCTCCGCCGGCGGCAAATTCCTCTCCTTCGTCGGCGCCGACGATTACAGCCTTGGGCTCGAGACCGCGCGCTTCCTGCTCAAGACGCTCGGCGGCAAGGGCAACATCGTCATCATCGAAGGCGTCAAGGGCTCGCTGACCAATGTCGATCGCGTCCGCGGCTTCAACGACGCACTGAAGGAAAGTTCGGGCGCCAAGCTGCTGGCCTCGCAGCCCGGCAACTACCAGCGGCTCCAGGCGCTCCAGGTGATGGAAAACCTGATGCAGTCGAATGCGCAGATCGACGGCGTGCTCGCCGCCAACGACGCCATGGCGGTCGGCGCCATCGAGGCACTCGATGGTGCTAACCGCAAGGCCCAGGTGATCGGCATCAACGGCACCAAGGAGGCGATCGACGCCATCAAGTCCGGCAAGCTGCTCGCGAGCGGAGATTACAACGGCTTTTTCCAGGGCTGTCTCGGTACCATGATGGCGATCCGCTCGTTGCGCGGCGAGCCTGTGATCGCCGAGATCGTGCTGAAGCCGACGGTCATCACCAAGGACAATTACCAGCCCTTCGACCAGCCGCTCGAGCAGCGCACCTGCCCGACCTACGAAGAGGCCGGCAAGCTCGGCGCGAAGTAGTCGCGCCTGGTTCCGATCACATCATGGGACGGCTGGCGACACAGCCGTCCCCAAGAAGACTGGAGACATCATGCTGTTTGCCATCCATGCCATCGACCGCACCGGCGCACTGCCGACGCGGCTTGCCAATTACGACGCCCACAAGGCCTTCCTCGGCGACACCTCGCGCTTCGGCATCAAGATCGTGATGTCGGGACCGCTGGTCGCCGACGACGGCGCCACCATGATCGGCAGCCTGTTCCTGATCGAGGCGCCCGGCCGCGCCGAGGTCGAGGCCTTCAATCACGCCGATCCGTTCGCAGCGGCCGGCATCTGGGAGAAGGTCACGATCACCGGGTTTCTGCGGCGACAGGGCTGAGAGATAAGACTGACGGACAAGGCTGAGCAATCCGGTACGCCCGCAAACGCAAAAAACCCCGGTGCGTGTGGCACCGGGGTGTTTCAAAGAAAATGGATTTGGTAAAGCAATGACGTCTCTATAGCAGCCCTCTCGGCGGCAGTTTGTGAACTGGTTCACACATGTCGCGAGGAATGATCGGACGATTTGTCACACCCTGCGCGGCTAAAGCGGAATGGCCTTAGATTGAATCGAGTTTGCCCCACGGCAGCGCTCTCTCCGTTCCCTCCCCCCTTGTGGGGCAGGGACAGGGAGGGGGGTGCCACACGGGGATTCTTTCCGTCGCGCTCGCGCTCGCTGCATCATCGACAACTGGCACCGTTTCCTGGACCACCCCTCTCCCTAACCCTCCCCCACAAGGGCCCCACAAGGGGGGAGGGAACGCACCTCCGTCGGGGCGCTGGTCGAGGCTCATCCCATCGCGCGGCTAGCTCCGCCGCGACTTCCTCGGAAACAGGCGATCGCGGATGTAGCGCGAGGTGGCGGTCAGACGAATCCCGCGCGGCTTCTGCCAGGCGGCGCGGTCGAGCTCCTTCTTGTCGCCGATCGCCAGGCGCCCCTTGGCGTTCTTGGCGATGAAGATCGCATCGCTCATCTTGCGCCCGGAGCGCTTGTTCTTGGCCGTCACTTCCTTCCAGAGGCTGATCCGGCCGAGCTTCAGCTTGGGCAATTCCTCCTTGATCTCGCGGCGCAGGCAGTCCTTGTCGGACTCGCGCGCGCGCTTTCGGCCGCCAGGGAACATCCACAGGCCGTCCGACCGTCGCCTGACCAACAGAACCTTGCCGCGCCTGGCGGCCACCAGCTTGGAAGACTTCGCCATTACAACTGTCGTCAACTGAAAATAGAATCGCGCCATGGTAACTTGTCTATTTCATTAGACAAGTTGGCGACCGCCCCGGATACCGTCGGCTCCGATCGTTGTCCACACGCCTGCGAGGTCCGGCAAACGTCCCGGCAACCCACCGGGCTGCCCCGCTAGCGAACCTCGTCGGCTGGCGGGATCGCAGTCGGCTTCGCAGCCGCGGCCCGGTCCTCGGTCCGGATCCACGCCGCCGCCATCTCCCACGCCACCGACAGGATGATCGGCCCGATGAACAGGCCGACGATGCCGTGGGCGAGCGTGCCGCCGATCACGCCGACGAAGATCACGATGGTCGGCGTGTTGAGCCCGCGCCCCATCACGAGCGGCTTCAGCATGGTGTCGAGGAAGCCGACAAGGACGAAAAACACGGTGAACACCAGCGCCGTGGTGACGTCCTTGGCGGTCCATATCCAGATGATGACAGGCAGCAGCACCAGGAAGGCGCCGATTTGCACGATCGAAAGGAGCAGGACGATGAAGGCGAGCAGGCCCGCGCTCGGCACGGCTGCGAGCTTGAAGCCGATGCCGGCAAGCAGCGCCTGCACGATGGCGACGCCGATCACGCCTTGCGCCACGGCGCGAATGGTGGCGCCGCCGAGCTCGAGAAAATGCTCGCCCTGCTCCGGCACGATGCGCGACAGGAAACCGCGCCCGGCCGCAACCAGCCGCGGCCCGTGCGGAAACAGGAAGCCGGCCACGAACACCGAGACCAGGAACTGGAGCGTGCCGAGACTGGCATCGCCTGCGAGCGACAACAGCGGTCCCGCCAGCGGCTGCAGATAGGGCGCGACCTCGCGCAGCACCGCGCGGATGTTGTTGTAGGCCTGGTCCCACAGGTCGAACAGCGTCGGGCCAATCACCGGCCAAGATTTGATCGCCTCCGGCGCCGACTGGAGCGCGAGGTCGCCGGTGCCGAGCTCATGCGCCAGCTCCCTGCCCCCGTCCACGGCACTCACGCCGAGCCATGTGGCCGGGCCGAGGACGATGCCGAGCGTGATCAGGGTAAGGATCGCAGCCGCGGTCTTGGGCCGGCCGCCGAGGACCTTGGAGACCCAGCTGAAGGCCGGATAGAACGCGACCGCGAGCACGCCGCTCCAGGCCAGGATCGGGATGAACGGCCGGATGATGTAGAGCGTCCACAGGATCAGCAGCGCCAACAGGCCGAGGCGGATTACGAGCTGGATGACGTCCTCGCCCGTCAGGAGCTGACGCAGACTTTTCACAGGCACGGCTTTCCTTGCGACATCAACGCGGGTTCCGGCACTTGCGCGGGCTAGGGTTATTGCCAGCCAAGAGCCGGGCGTCAAGACGACGGAACCCGCGCCCCGCCCCCGGGCGAACCCCCGGCACACCGGGAACATCCTGCAATATCCGCGGCCGGAGCCCGGTTTGGCTAACGACGATTAACCGGATTTCAGCCGGCCGATTTACGCCGATGCAAAGGCCCGCACTTACGCTAGGCCTCGAGGTCCCAAACAGAATTGCGGTGCAATGGCCAACAGTCTCTGGACGATCGAAGAATTCACCTGCCCCGGTTGCAGCATGAACTACACCGCGACAAGGGAAGAGCACGCCGAGCCGCACGCCGGTAGCTTCAAATGCAACATCTGCAGCGGCGTGGTGCACTCCTGGTCGGGGAAGCATCATTTCTTCGGCTGGTCGGCCGTGAAGACCAAGCCGCCGGTGTTCGGCCGGCGCTGGGCGGGAGTGGGGTGGTAGGCTCGCGCGGCTGGCAAATTTGGCCGAGCCTGATCGCCACGGGATTTGCGCGGCCAGAACTGCGCCATGTACGTACAACCCGGCGGCATCGTGTGGCTGGTGACTAAGTCCGCTTTGCTCCCATAACGACCAAGTTCGTGCGGCAGCTCAGTATCTCGCGATGGCGCCAACTCCGGACATCAAACCAGGGTCCTGAGCAAATCTGCCGCAACTTTCAGGTCGGCCGTTTCGAAGCCTTCCGTGAAGCGGCCGTATGATCGCTGGAGCAATGCTCTGGCGCCTATCCGATCTCCCGTACTAGCCATCAGCTCAGCGAGATCGGTGGCAGTCCTCAACGCCCAAGAACCAGCCTGCTGTTCGCGGGCCAAGTCAAGCGATTGCTGAAAGCAGGCTTTTACCTCTTCGCAGCGCGATGCGGAAAGCGCGCCAAGCAGCTTGCCCTTCAAGCGTATCAGCTCGGGCATCTGAAAGAACTCACCACTCGCGTTGACCCGCTCGATCGTCGCGTTGACGAGAGCAACGCCCTCGTTCGGCTGTCCCAGTGAAAGCAAGCCAAGCGCGAGTTCCATATTAAACTCGGTGGTGAGCAACTCGTGGCGTGCGGCGTGGATGGGCTTCAGGCCTGTCCGCAAATCATCGACGCCCTGCTGCAAATTTCCTCGGCGGATTTTTAGTTCGGCCTTGCGGCACCGTCCGATTGCCATCAGCGGGCCCATGGAGTTTGCTTCGGCGAGCGAATAGGAGCGATCGACGTAGTGCTGGGCGTCATCGAGGTCACCGCGCCAGAGAAAGACCGTGCCAGCCCCGGCAAGCACCAGAGCAAGCGCCGCGGAATGTCCTGTGGCTTCGGAAGCCTTGACCGCCTCCCTTGCGTGATCCGCCGCCTGATCCGGATAACCGTGCAGCCAGAGCGTCCGGGCCAGCGCCATGATCGACCGATAATGCGGATCGTAGCCCAACAGAACCGAGCCTTGCCGGGCATGCGACAGAATTCCCATCAGGGATTCGAGTTCACGGCGCGAGCCCGCGAAATCGCCCGAAAACTGCAACGCCATGCCGAGTTCGGAGTGGGCGAGCGCCTTGATCGCGAGATCTCCGGATCTCTCGGCCAGGGCGTGGCAACGCCTAGCGTAGTCGAGCAATATCCTAAAATGCGCACTACGCCCGTGGAAGATGTATTGCATGTTGAGCAATCCAGCCTGGTAAGCCGTATCTCCCCTAGCCTCCGCAATGGCGAGGCTCCTGTTGAGTGCGTCATTGACGGCGTCGCTCTCCCCGTACATCTGCGACGAAGAGACCCCGAGGCCCGCCTGGAGACGCATTTCATCGGAGCTTCCGAAAGCAGCAGCATCGAGCGCGATCAAGCCGCGTTGGGACCAGCGGTGACACTCGGCCAGCAAGGACATCGCCAGGAAGACATCGACGGCTGCGGCGGCAAGCTGAATGCCGAGCTTGATGTCTCCGTCCTCGCCGAAACACCAATCGAGCGCGGCGCGCACATTGTTCATGCTGCCGAAATGCGAGGCCCGCTCCGCCCCCGTCGAGAAGATGGCCCAGTCGCGTCCGCGCTGCTCCAGCCAATCCCGGTAGTAGGCCGCGTGCCGGACGGCAAGGTCCCGGGCTTCGTCGTCGGCGATCCGAATGTCGCGGGCATACGCGCGCGTGGTATCGAGGAGCCGATAGCTCATCACGATCCCGACCGGGCGGGTCGCGATCATCGACTTCGCGATGAGGCTGTCAATCGCGCCGAGGACGTCACTTTGGCCGACGTCCCGTCCGCATACGGCGGTGACCGCGTCGAGCGTGAAGTGTCCGACGAAGACAGCGAGCCTGCGGAGAACGATCCGCTCGATATCGGAGAGAAGACCAAAACTCCAGTCCAGCGTCGCGTGCAGCGTCCTCTGCCGGGGCGGGGCGCTCCTCGACCCGAGCCAGGAGAGCGCAAGCCGCTGGTCGAGCAATTCGGCCGTTCCATGCACCCCGTAGCTCTCGACGCGGCGGGCCGCGAGCTCGATGGCCAGCGCCACGCCGTCAAGCCTGCGGCACATGCTGGCGACAACGGGTGCCTCGTCATCGCTGAAATCCAGCTGCGCGCCACTCGCGCGGGCACGCTCGACGAAGAGTTGGACTGCCGGAAATGTCCGGACGATTTCGGCCGTCAGCTCCGTGCCGTCGGGCGGACAGGCCAGCGTGTCCAGCCGGTAGACGTTCTCTCCATCGGTTTGCAGCGCTTCGCGACTCGTCGCCAGAATATAGACGTTGGGTGCGGCCGCGAACACAGACGATGCGAACGCAGCGACGGGCGCGACCAGATGTTCGCAGGTGTCGAGAATCAGAAGTATCCGCTTGTCTCTCAGGTAAGCGGCAATGTTGGGTGTCGCGTCGCTGGATTGCACCGACAGGCCGAGCAGCGATGCCACCACCGTTCCCACCAGGGTTGGATCGCTGACCATGCTGAGATCGACGAACAATAGTGCACCATCAAAGCTCCTCATCAGACGGTGCCCAACCGCGATCGCAAGCGTCGTCTTGCCGACGCCGCCGGCGCCTACGATGGTCACGAAGCGTGTTGCCATCAGCCGCGCCGGTATCTCCTCGATCTCGACCTCGCGATCGATCATCGGCAGACGCACCGGCAAATTGGCCTGCTGAAAAGAAGTTGCATCACTCGCGGGTGGCGCTTGACCGGATGAACGAGCGATTTGCGCCACGAAAGTATAGCCGCGCCCGGACGAGGTCACGATGTAGCGATTGCCTTCACTGCCCTCACCGAGCGCCTTGCGAAGGTTGGTGATGTGAAAGCGCAAGGCGCCCTCTTCGACCACGAGACCCGGCCATACCTGCCGTAGCAGTTCGGCCTTGCTGATCAGCTCGTTGGGGCGCGATAGCAGCGCCACCAAGAGATCGTAGGCCCGTCCCCCGAGTTCGACCTGCTCGCTGTTCCTGGTCAGCACGCGCTCGGTCAGATTGAGACGGAAAGGACCGAACGACACGATCTCCGTGTTCTGCACTGTCGACATTGATTGGCGCTGTTCTTGATGTGCCGCAGAGATTCGGGCGATTACGAAAAGATTGGCGTCTTGGGGATCGTGATATCCGATCCCGAGAGCAAAAAGTAGTGCTGCGGCGCCATAGCCGACATGAACGCCTGCTCCCAGGCGAGCCAGGTTGCCGAACACTTTCGCCTTGAAAGCCAATAACTTGTGAAATCACCAAGGGCCGCATCAGCGCCGTTTGGTCGGGACAGGCGGACTGCAACATCCGACGAAGACCACTGCTCCTAACAAAAACTCGCAGCGCCCTAACGCTTGGCCTTCCGGCCGCAAATGAGGCCTGGTCGGTCCGCTATTTGCTGGTCTCGCGCGGCGCCGCGCCGGCTAACGATCCATAACAATCGATAACGAGCAAATTTCGATCGTCCGCACCAAGGTATGTGCAGGACGAACGGCCGATCGATCTGCGACAGCGTCACGCGGATCACAACACGTGGCCGCGACGTCTCGCAGACAGCAACGGCGCACAACGCAACAAGGAGACCGAGCCATGACCAGCAACCAGATCGTCGATTCCAGCTTCACCGCCATCATCAACGCGCCGATCGACCGGATCGACATTCCGACATGGTGCTTCAACCTGTCCGAACGCGACTATCAGGGCTGTTCGCCGGCGCACATCGCCGCGGGCTTCACGACGGCGCCGGACGGCAAGCGGATGTCGATCAACGTCGAAACCATCGGCGGTAGCCTGATGGTGCAGCACTACGTCGAGACCCTCGGCGAAAAGGGCCATCTGATCCTCGATTCGACCTCCGACGTGTTCACGCCGACCGGGCGCACCACCATTCACGTGACCTGGGAGTTGAGCGTCAAGGAGATCGAGCCGGGCAAGTGCGAGTTCACCAACCGCGTCCGCTCGCACGCCACCGACGAATTCATGGCGTTCATCGGCAAGCAGGGCATTCCGTTCGACCTGTTCCGCGCGCAGCGCCAACCCGCCTCGATCGCACACAATCAGAGCGAAACGCCGGAGTTCGCGGCCAGCATCGAGCGTGCCGCGCTCAGGAACAACTGACACGACGGCACCGTCGCAACGGAGAGTCACATGACACATCTTTCGTACGACAAGAACGACACCGCCCTCCTGGTGGTCGATCCCTACAACGACTTCATCTCGGAGGGCGGCAAAATCTGGCCCCGGATCAAGGCGGTGGCCGAAGCGAACGATTGCGTTCCGCACATGCAGCAGGTGCTGCATGCTGCGCGGATCGCAGAGCTCCGGGTGTTCTATGCGATGCATCACCGCTATCGCGCCGGCGACTATGAGTCCTGGAAGTACGTCGCCCCCATCCAACGCAAAGCGTGGAACAGCCGAACCTTCGAGTTCGGCACCTGGGGCGGCGAGTTCCGCGCCGAGTTCGTGCCGGAGCCCGGTGAGATCGTCGCCAGCGAACACTGGTGCTCGAGCGGTTTTGCCAACACCGATCTCGATCTCCAGCTCAAGCGGCACGGCATCCAGCGCCTAATCGTCATCGGGATGATCGCGCACACCTGCATCGAGGCGACCGTCCGTTTTGCCGCCGAGCTTGGCTACGACGTCACGGTCGTCAGGGACGCCGTCGCCGATTACTCCGAGGAGATGATGCACGCCGCGCTGGAGATCAACATGCCGAACTACGCCAGCGCGATCGTGACGACCACCGAGGTCGTTAGGGCCATCTCGGACAGCATTTTCGCAGCGACAGCTGACGAGTTGGCCGATTGATGGATCGGATCGGCGCCTCCGGGCGCCGGTCCCGTGCAGCGGACTTCGCCAAGACATCCTCGTCTAGAGCAAAGGGAGCCAGGGAGTTCTGATCATGAAGCGTCGAGATTTTCTGAAGGTCCTGGCCTCAGTCGCGGTTTGGCCCCCATGTTCGAGGGAGGCATGCCGCAAGCCCATCATCGGCTTTCTGAGCAGCCGCTCGCGCAACGACTCCGGCCGCACCCTTGCCGGGTTTTGCAAGGGATTGGCCGAAGCCGGCTATACCGATGGCCTGAATGTCGAGATCGACTATCGCTGGGCCGACGGTGACTACGAGAAGCTTCCCGCATTGGCGGCTGACATCGTCAAACAGAACCTAACCGTGCTCATTGCTGCCGGAGGCGAACCCTCCGCGATGGCGGCGAAGGCTGCATCAGCCGGCATCCCAATCGTCTTTTCGGTCGGAGGCGATCCAATAAAGAGCGGCCTCGTGAGCAGCCTGAACCGACCTGGCGGCAACATGACCGGCGTAACCTTTCTCGCCACGGAGTTGGAGGCAAAGCGCCTGTCGCTGTTGCACGAGATCGCGCCACGCGCCAAGCGGATCGGTGTCCTCATCGATGGCAATTTCGAACAGGCGCCGATGCAGATCGAGGAAGTCACCCAGGCCGCGCGCGAGATCCGCCGCTCTGCGGCGATCGTCCATGCCAGCACTGACGACGAACTCATAGAGGCGTTCGACCGGCTGAGAACTGCCCGCGCGGACGCGCTACTGGTCTGCTCGGCGCCGTTCTTCGACACCCGGCGGCAGCGCATTATTACGTATGAAAAACAGCGAAGAATTCCGGCGATCTATCAGTTCCGGGACTATCCCGCCCAGGGCGGTCTGATGAGCTATGGGATCTGCTCGCCCGATGGATACCGTCAGATTGGTCTCTATGCTGGTGCGATCCTCAGGGGCACTCCACCATCCGAACTTCCCGTCGTCCAACCGACAACCTTCGAATTTGTCATTAACCTCAGCACGGCCGCCGCTACTGGAATCGAAATTCCCGGAGGCCTCCTTGCTCGCGCCGACGACGTCATCTCGTAGGTCTTCCTCACAACAGCCGGAGTTTGCCATGCCCCAAATCACCCTCGAAAGACCGTCCGCGGGCCTGTGGATCGCGACCTTCAGCAATCCGCCCATCAACTTGATCGATCCGGACACGATCGGCGAGCTGCAGGATTTACTCTCTGCAATGGAAACGGATTCGAACATAAAGGTGGTTGTTTTCCGCAGCGCAGATCCGGATTTCTTCCTGGCACATTGGGATGTCCTTGCCGACAAGGCGAAGGTTGCCGCGATGCCACCGGGGCCAACCGGGATGCACCCGTGGATCGACGTGCTCGTGCGATTGTCACGCGCGCCGGTCGCCTCCATCGCCGAAATTCGCGGTCGCGCACGCGGAGCGGGGAGCGAGTTTGTTCTCGCCTGTGACATGCGCTTTGCCAGTCGCGAGCGGGCAATTCTCGGGCAATTCGAAGTCGGCATAGGGGCGGTCCCCGGCGGGAATCCCATGGCCCGGCTCGCCGGGCTAATGGGGCGAGGCCGCGGCCTGGAAGTCATTCTCGGGGCGGACGATTTTTCCGCAGACCGCGCCGAGCAGTACGGCTATGTCAACCGCGCCTTACCCGACGAGGAGATTGAGGCATTCGTCGATGGTTTTGCGCGCCGTCTGGCCTCATTCGAAAAGCACGCTCTGGCTGGTGCCAAGGCTCTCATGAACGAAGTCACGCTCCCGCCCGATGCCGTGTTTCAACATGCGCTGGCGGCATTCTTCGAATCTGCAGCCCAACCGAGTACACGGGCGCGCGGGGCATCGCTGATCATGCGCGGGCTTCAAACCCGGTCCGATACCGAACTGCAACTCGGACACGCGGTGGCGGAATCATCTTGAGGGACACAACCAGAGCATCGCCAATACCCCGAGCGCTCCAGATATCGAGATTATCGCGCCTGTGTCGGCGAGGAGTCGCTCAGAATGCAACTGTACTGTAGCCTCGGGCTGAATTGGAAACGCTTCATGCATCCAGCGCGACCCCGCGGCGGATTTCTCCGCGCCGGTGTTACGAATTTTTCGATGATGTCGCGATACCGATTTGTTTGATCGTCATTTGACCTGGTCAGGGTGGCACGATGCTCAGCTCGGCGGTCGTTGAGTTTGAGACTAAATTCCCAATCTCTCTTTGGCCATCTCGGCCTCTTTTCGAGCCGCCTCAATGAGAGGTGCGCGGCGTTGGAGTATCTCGCGGGTCAGCGCCGGACCAGCACTCTCCGGGCTGCCAGCGTCGAAAGGCGGCTTTGGATCGTATTCGATCAACAGCTGTATCCGCTTGGCCGTGTCCTCGTTAGAGAGCCGGGCCGCAAGTGTCAGTCCAAAGTCGATCCCGGAGGTAACGCCTCCAGCAGTGAGCCGATTGCGGTCCTCGACGACCCGCTCTGCCCTGAGAGTAGCGCCCATCAGCGGCAGCAGGTCGCGCACATACCAATGTGACGTTGCCTGATATCCTCGGAGCAAGCCGGCAGCGGCCAGGACCAATGATCCGGTACAAACGCTTGTCACGTACCGCGCGCGAGGACCACGCGACGCGAGGAATCCGATGACGTCCTCGTCCTTCATACAGGCAATGGATCCCCCGAGGCCACCCGGGACGAACAGGACATCCAGCTCCGCGGGACAAGTGTCAAATGTATCGGTCGCGGGCAGCGCGATGCCGACATCGGTCGCGACCGGGCTCTTATCTTTCCAAACCAGCCTGACGTCGGCCTGAAGGATCGAAAAGACGGTTTGCGGCCCAACCAGATCCTGCAAGATCATACCGGGATAGATCAGCATGCCGATCTTGGGCTTTGCTACCTCCGCCGCTTCGGCTGGCGATACTGCTCCAACGATCGACGATAAAAGCGGTAGCGCGCCAAGTGCGATACCAAAATCACGACGGTTCATGGTGCCTCCGGAGGTTTGCTCGCTCGCGCCTGTTTGTGTTGATCTGCATCATGTCGTGACCAAGCCTCAGCCGTCACGATATTTCGGGTACACGTCTCGTTCAATCCTTTCGCCTTCCAGCGGACCTGACGACTCGGCAGGCGACAATTGTTCCTTGATCATGGCATTCCTCCACCGGCATGAAAAAACCCGCGGCGGACTTCTCCGCGCGGGTGTTACGAATTTTTCGATGATGCCAGTTTGCCAGTGTTTTGCCCGCCGTTAGACTCCCCTTCCCTGCAATTGAAGCCGATCGGCAACCCGCTTGGCGATCTCCGCCGGCGCCTCGCCCGGGTAGGGATGGACCGAGCTGACGTTGATTTCGCCGAGCACGTAGCTGTCGCTCCCGTCGGCCTGGACAGGGCCGAGCATGAAATCGGCATCCCAGATCACGGGCAGGTCATCTCGCGCGATATCCAGCAACGAGGTTAGCTGTGGCGTCCACTCGTCCTCCATCAGCCGGCGCAGCCGTTGGAAGCGCGGGTCTGCGTTGGACGTGTAGAGCCGTGGCCCAGCCTCAGAACGGGCGGCCGGTGACTCGATCAGGGCTTTGACTTTATGGTGGCCGAAGCCCGCACAGCGATCGCCTGCCATGTAGCAGCGGACCACGCCCTCGCTCAGGCGAGGCTGGAACGGCTGGTCGATGACGCTGCCGTTTTCGAAATACTCCGCGCAGCGACGGAGAAAATCATCCAGCGTCAGTTCCTCGGACGCATCCTTGGTCGCGTCGAGCACCCTTATCTTGGGGGAAGTCGACAGCTTCTCGACCTTCCAGACGCCTTGGCCGCCGTTACCTCGGTTGCGCTTGATCACGCGCGGGCCGGAGGTGAGCCGGTCAGGCAGCTCAGCGTGCATCGCCTCGGCGGTTTGATACAGCGCCGTGTCTGATCCCCAGCCCATCGAACGGGTTCGATAGAGGACTTCTTTAGTGCCCATCTTGAGGATGACGTCCGGATGGGCGCTGACCCACACGCCCTGCGCGGCAACGTCACGCAGCAGGGCATCGAGACCGGCGCGGTTTCGGCCGTCTTGAATCGGGTTGACCCAGACGAGCACGCCGTCCACTGCGAGCAGTTGTTCGCGGACCGCGTCGGCGAAGCATTCGTCGTAGATCGCCCGGCGCGCTTCAATGCCGACGGCGGCAAGCGCTTCGAAAACGTCGACGAAGCGGCTGTTCTTGATAGTCGTGTCTCGACGCGCGGCGGCATCTCCTCGCGAGAGGATAGCGACCTTGGAACGAGGAGAGTGTTGTTCGGTGCCCATTTGCAGATCCATCGCTATCTGGAGGTAGTGCCTTTAATTGCCGGTCGTCGGTATTGTCTTGATCGAAATCTGATCGAACCGGGTGACGCTGTCGGCCTTGGTCCACAGGCCGACACCGCCGGTGCTGGTCTGCTCGATCGCACGTCCCGACGGGGCCGTCGGGTCCGACACGACTGTCCATGCTCCATCCGGGCCCTGACCGGTCCGTGCGAAGAAGAAACCTGTCGGCGGCGATCCGAGGTTCATGCGATCGATGGCAATCATGGGCGTTGATCCTGTTTCAGCAAGGGCGGTCGCTGCTATGCTCGCATGGAGGCACGCGCCGACAGCTGCCGGCACGACCCATTGTTTTCGGATAGGGTGCCCTTCGACCTTTGCCGGGGGTCTGGAGCGATGGCCGATCCGCGGAGATTGTGAGACCGCCGCACGACGACAGCCGCAGCCGCTGAGCGAGTGCGAATCATGCACATTCATCGGCTATCGCGCCAAGCGTCCAAATACAGGGAGGACCGTCGTACCTCTTCCACGACCGTCCTCGACAGGCCAAGGTCGCCGAGCAACCGGTCGTCTAATTCGAGAAGCTCACCGTATTGGCGGCGTCGTTCGAACCACAGGACCATTCCGACTAACGGCGCCAGCACGAATTTCCAAAACCATCTAGGATTCGGAACGGCGGGTACAACTGCGTGGCATGTATTGGTCGGACCGCGGGCGGCGCTGCTGCAAGTCATGTTTCACCTCCGTAATGGAGCGAAACAACGCTTGGCTCGAGAGCTCTTCAGGCGGTTGTCAAAGGCCCGAAGCTCGTTTCTATCATACGCGCGATTGGTCCACAAGCGAGAGTGGTCGAGCTTCGGGCACGGTCGATCTTTCCAAAGAGTTCGAGGCTGGTCCGTAGCCCGGCGATCAATGGACCGACGCCAAGCCTGGCGATCGTGCCGATAGCAACTTGAGAAACCTGCCGAAGTGTTGCGTACCTTTCGAAGTCCTTGGATCTTTTGTCACTCTCGCTCGGCCCGTCGACATCGAACAGAGGCTGGTTGACAGTGCACCCTTCAGGGTTTTTATTGCGCCCACGGGGATTTGCGGTCTCCCCGCGAGGCGACATGCCCAAGAATCGCGTCCTGATCACCAAGGGCGCAGCATGTCATCGTATACCTCGATCTCCTCTGAAAAATTATCCCGCCTGATTGGCACGGCGAATGCGCCGACGCTCATCGATGTTCGCATTGATGAGGATTTTGCGGCCGATCCACGCTTCATCCCCGGTGCGGTTCGCCGCTCACACGTCGACGTGCAGGATTGGGCCTCCCGCGTGACCGGCCAATCCGTCGTCGTGGTTTGCCAAAAGGGTCTGAAGCTTAGCGAAGGCATCGGGGCGTGGCTCCGATGCAGCAACGTCGCCGCCGAGAGTCTTGAAGGCGGTCATCTCGCCTGGAAGGAAGCGCAGCTTCCGACCGTGCGGGTCGACAAGATTCCCAAGCGCGATGGACGCAGGCGTACCGTCTGGGTCACACGCTCGCGACCGAAGATCGACCGGATTGCGTGTCCGTGGCTGATCCGCCGCTTCGTCGACCCTACCGCCCAGTTCCTCTTTGTCACGGCGTCGGAGGTCGAAGCGGTAGCGGAGCGCTTCAGCGCCACGCCCTTCGATATTGAGAATGTGTTCTGGAGCCATCGGGGCGAACTCTGCACCTTCGACGTGATGGTCAAGGAATTCGGCCTGTCGACGCCTGCGCTGGAGCGGCTGGCGACTATGGTCCGCGCCGCCGACACGGGGCGTCTCGATCTGTCGCCGGAAGCACCGGGCCTGCTCGCCGCTTCGCTCGGTCTGTCGCGCATGTTCGACGACGACCTCGAACAGTTGAATGCAGGCCTGCTCGTCTACGACGCGTTCTACAGATGGTGCCGCGACGCGACCAAGGAGACGCACAACTGGCCCACCAACAAGGTGCGGTGAAGCCAAGGACAGGACGACTTCTGGGGCAGGGACAACCAGGAGACCGCAGATGCGAACATCATCGATCCATCGGGCAGTGCTCGTCGTGACGC
The DNA here is from genome assembly GCF_036924495.1 of Bradyrhizobium sp. AZCC 2230. Lineage (NCBI taxonomy): Bacteria > Pseudomonadati > Pseudomonadota > Alphaproteobacteria > Hyphomicrobiales > Nitrobacteraceae > Bradyrhizobium > Bradyrhizobium sp. AZCC 2230. Next base: position 1,436,379 of record NZ_JAZHRS010000001.1, read on the forward strand.
TCGCGGCGGGACTCTCACCCGCCCGCGCTCTGACCCAGGAAGAGCTCGTCGCCAAGATCCAGGCGGCCGGATACTCGCAAGTCAGCGACGTCAAGTCGACCGCTGAAGGCACCACCGCGAAGGCGGTGAAGAACGGCAGGGAAGTGCGGCTCGTCGTCGACAGCGGCGGCCAGATCAAAGAACAAAAAAACTGAGGAAGGAGATTCGCGATGAGAACAGCAATCCTGGCCGTGATCGGCATCGGCGCGTGCATCCTGTCGGCGACTTCGGGACCGTTCACGGCGGCGGCCCGTGCGCAGAACGTCGACTGGCAGAAGGTCGACGATGCGCTCGGCCGCAAGCCCGCCATCTCGGACGACGTTCACCGCTACGGCTTTCCGCGCACGGACCTCGCGGTGACTCTGGACGGAGTGACGATCAAGCCGGCGCTGGCGCTGGGCGGCTGGGTCGCGTTCAAGCCCGCGCACGGCGGTGTCATGGTCATGGGCGACCTTGTGCTGCTGGAAACCGAGATCAATCCCGTGATGGCGAAGATGATCGCGAACGGTCTCGAAATCACCGCCGTGCACAATCACCTGCTGCGGGCAAGTCCGGCGACCTTCTACATGCATGTCGCCGGGCACGGAGACCCGGTCAGGCTGGCCTCGGCGATCCACGATGCGCTCGCCGAAGGCAAGACGCCGCTGACTGTCGCAGCGCCGGCCGGCCCACCACCGGCTATCGACCTCGATACCGCCAGGCTAGACCAGATCATCGGGATCAAGGGGCAGTCCAATGGCGGCGTCTACCAGTTCAACGTGAAGCGCCGCGACCCGATCATGCAAGAGGGTATGCCGTTGACTCCGGTTGGTCCGATGGGCGTCGCGATCGGCATCAATTTCCAACCGACCGGAGGAGGAAAGGCAGCGATTACGGGCGATTTCGTGCTGACCGGCGATGAGGTGAACCCGGTCATTCTTGCCTTGCGGGCGCACGGTATCGAGGTCACGGCACTCCATAGCCACATGCTGGACGAGCAGCCGCGGCTCTTCTTCATGCACTTCTGGGCGAACGACGACGTCGTGAAGCTGGCCGAGGGCTTACGTGCGGCGCTCGACAAGACCGCCAGCACGAAGAGTTGAGCCGACGTGTCAGCTTTCGTATGCTTGAGGGATCGACGCGTTCTGCCGGAGCCGCAGTTTCCGGCTTGGCCGGTGCTGTCGCGTCGGGTTGAGTTGCAAGCGCTTCGCGCATCCAGCGCGGCCAGTGCTCCAAATCCAATCCGGATTTCACCGGCGAACCAGCGTTGCTCGTTGCGAGGGACAATAGCGTTCCATTGATCATGGCAACTGCTCCAACATGAAAAAAACCCGCGGCGGATTTCTCCGCGCGGGTCTTACGAATTTCCGATATTGCCACTCTGCCAGTGTTTTGCCCGACGTGTCAAATCCGGATGACTGAGCGACGCACGGTCACCATATCGGTGGGCTGTACGCGTCGGACAAGTCCGAAAAGGACCTGCCTGGCAGCAACTGAAAAATGGCGAATGCTTTCAATGTCCCCGCTACTGTGCATGGGGTTGTTTTCGACATAAATTCCCCTTCCCCGCAATTTGAAGCCGATACAAAATGACCGCTCCCTTCGTCCCGCAGATCGCCCTCTACCGTAATTGGCTCGCCGCGCAGCGCGGCCTCACCTTCGCGAATTACGAGGAGATGCGACAATGGTCGGTGCGCGATCTCGACGGCTTCTGGCGCAGCATCTGGGACTATTACGATCTGCAATCGCCGACGCCGTTTACGGCCGTCATCACCGAGCGCAAGATGCCCGGCGCGGTGTGGTTTCCCGGCGCGCAGGTGAACTATGCGCGGCAGGTGTTCCGGCATGTCGACGCTGCGCATGCCGCCGGCCTGCCCGCGATCGTCAGCGGCGGCGAGGACGGCGAGCTTCACGAGACCAGCTGGCCGGAGCTCAAGCGCAAGGTGGCCGCGCTGGCGCTGCATCTGAAGGACAAGGACATCAAGCCGGGCGACCGCATCGCGGCCTATCTGCCCAATATCGCCGAAACCATCGTCGCGTTTCTCGCCAGCGCCAGCATCGGCGCAGTCTGGAGCGTCTGCGCGCCCGACATGGCCGCGCCCGCCGTGATCGCCGACCGCTTCAAGCAGATCGAGCCTAAGGTGCTGATCGCCTGCGACGCCGTCACCTATGCCGGGCGCAGGCATGATCGCAAGGACGTCGTCGCCGAACTGCGGCGATCACTGCCGAGCCTCGCACATGTCATCCTGCACAGCGACGCCGCCGCGGCTGCCGCACCGGACGCCCTGCTCTCCGACATCACCGCAAGGACGGGCACCGCGATCGATGCGTTCGAGCCGATATGGCTGCCGTTCGATCATCCGCTCTGGATCGTCTATTCCAGCGGCACCACCGGCCTGCCAAAACCGATCGTGCACGGCCATGGCGGCATCGTCATCGTGGTGCTGGCGCTGCTCGGCCTGCACAACGATCTCGGCTGCTCCTACCACGAGAACTCGTTCGGCGAGCGTTATCACTGGTACTCTTCGACCGGCTGGATCATGTGGAATTCGCAAGTGGGCGGCCTGCTCAGCGGCACCACCTGCTGCATCTTCGACGGCAGCCCGGGCGGCACCAAGGACAAGCCGGACTGGACCACGTCGTGGCGCTTCGTGGCGCAATCGAAGTCGACCTTCTTCGGCGCGGGTGCGGCGTTCTTCGCCAATTGCGCCAAGGCCGAGATCGATCTCACGGCCGCCGGCGATCTGTCGCGGCTGCGCTGCCTCGGCTCGACCGGCTCGCCGCTCAGCGCCGACACGCAAACCTGGTTCAACCAGCGCTTCGCTGGCTTGTCGAAAACCAACGGCAGCCAAGCGCAGGCCGATATCTGGTGGGCGAACATTTCGGGCGGCACCGATTTCGCCGGCGCTTTCATCGGGGGAAATCGCGAATTGCCGCAGACGCCGGGCGCGATGCAGTGCCGGCTGTTAGGCGCCGCCGTGGAAGCCTTCAGCGAACAGGGCCGCGCCGTGATCGACGAGGTCGGCGAGCTCGTCTGCACCGAGCCGATGCCGTCGATGCCGCTCTATTTCTGGAACGACAAGGACAACGCGCGCTATCTCGCCAGCTATTTCGAAACCTATCCGGATGATTTCGACGGCAGTGGCCGCGGGCCGGTGTGGCGCCACGGCGACTGGCTCAAGGTCAATCCGGACGGCTCCTGCGTGATCTACGGCCGCAGCGATGCCACCATCAACCGGCACGGCCTGCGCATGGGCACGAGCGAGCTCTATTCCGCGATCGAGGCGCTGCCGGAGGTGCTCGACAGCCTCGTCGTCGACCTCGAATATCTCGGCCGCGACAGCTACATGCCGCTGTTCGTGGTGTTGCGCGATGGCGTCGCCTTCGACGCCGCGATGCAGGCCAAGATCAACAAGGCGATCGAGGCCGGTCTCTCCCGTAGATTCCTGCCGAATGAGATTTTTGCCGTCGCCGAGATCCCGCGCACCCTGTCGGGCAAGAAGCAGGAGTTGCCGATCAAGAAGCTGTTGCTCGGCCAGCCCGTGGAGAAGGTCATCAACAAGGAAGCGATGGCCAATCCCGCCTGCCTCGACTGGTATCTCGCCTTCGCGCGCGACTATCTGGCGCGCACGGCGGCCTGATGGAAGATCGCCCCAATTGCGCCGATCCCGTTTGCACTCCGTTCACCGATCGCCGCTAGATCAGGCAGGATCTACCGCAACGAACAGCAGACATGGCCGACCTCAACGCCGTCCTCTCCAGGCTCAACGACCGCCTGCTCCGCCTCGAAGGCGAGCTGTTCGTGCTGCGCTCGCTGGCGCGCGCGACGCTGACGGCGGGCGACGACCACGCCGCGCGGATGCGCAAGCTGGTCGAGGCCGCCAAGGTCGCGCTCGACGACGAGGCCAAACGCGAGCTCGACAAGCCGACGCGCAAATATGTCGATGCGGCAACCGCGCTGGTGGAGGAATTGCTGGAGGAGCCGACCCCGGCGCGGCCGCTGTTCACCGTGATCGACGGCGGCCGGCGCGACTGAGCAGCGTCAGCGGAACCGCGTCGGGCCAAGCTCGGGCGCATCCACCGCGAGCCTGGCCAGTCCGGCCTCGATGATCGCGATCTCCTCTTCGATCTTGCCGATCGGCAGGCTGTAATCGTAGCTGCCTGACCTGCTCTTCAGATCGACCGCAAGCCGCTGCCTGTGCATCATCAGCTCGTCGAGGCCACGGCGGTTCTTCAGCCGCACGTAGGCGTCCACGATCTGCTCAATGGCGTTCGGCATGAAATGGGTCCCGGCAAAAATGCCCGCGGCGCGCGCACCCGCGCCGTCGGGGCATTTTTGGTGTCGCGGTACGCAATACAAATCCGCGACGGATTCGTCGATACGACAGCGAGGTTGAGAACGTGTTACCGTTCGATGATTTCACGACACGCGGCATGAAAAAGCCGCTGGCAAGTAGGCCAGCGGCCAAAGCCGGGTTCGAAAACGGATTCGGAATCAAATGTCGCCAGCCCCGGTAGGGTGAAATTCTAACGGCGAGGCGGATTCCGTCTGTTCGAAATGAAACACAGGAACCGTCGCATCGACGATTTGCCGCAGGTGGTGCCCCGCGGCAACGCTAGTCGGTCACGCAAAAATACTTTCTCGGCAGCCTGCGATAGGCGCTGTAGCGGTAATACGGCCTGTAGGCATAGCCGCGGTAGAGCGCCGGCGGCTCCTCGCCGTAATAGGCGCCGTGGTAGAAATTGTAGATCGTGCCTTCCGCGCAGCGATAGGCATCCCAGGTCGGGCCGATGACGGGAGCCACCCCGTTCTCGGGCGGAACTGCCGGGTAAGGTCCGCCGGCATGGGCCGGAGCGACCGCAATCAGGACAGCAAGAGGGACAAACCACGCGCACCGCATGCGCTCGCTCCGGGCAGGTCGCAATGCGCCCATGGAAGCACCGGAACGGCCGGCAACGCAATCGCCGCGTTCCTCGCTCCCTGCGCACCTTGCGCATTGTTGATAACCGCCGCAAACGCCGCGCGGGTGGTGACAGGACGGCCTGACGTGTTATCGGGGGATGACGCAGCTGCGAGACGGATCAGACACCCATGCGCATTACCCTCGTCGGCTCCCGCCATTTCGGCGTGACCACCCTGAACATGCTCCGCGAGCACGGCGTCGGGGTCGTGCGGGTCGTGGTGGCCGACGCCGATGACCGCCTGGCCGCGACTGCCAAGGCCGCCGGCATCGAGGTAGCTGTGCAGGCCAATCCCAAGCTGGTGGTGGCCTCCGAGATCGCCCCTGACACCGACCTGATCATCACCGCCCACAGCCACGCCCGGATCGGCAAGGACGCGCTGGCAGCGAGCAAGCTCGGCGGGATCGGCTATCACCCCTCGCTGCTGCCGCGCCATCGCGGCAAGGCTGCGGTGGAATGGACCATCAAGGAAGGCGATCCGATCGCCGGCGGCACGATCTATCACCTCGCTGATCGCATGGACGCCGGCGCCATCGCCGCCCAGGACTGGTGCTTCGTCAAGGACGGCGAGACCGCCCGCGAACTCTGGGAGCGTGCGCTGGCCCCGCTCGGCCTCAAGCTGCTGGCCGACGTGATCGATTACGCCAAGGTCCACAAGGCCTTGCCGTCGAAAGCTCAGGACGAGCAGTTCGCGACCTCGGCACCAAGTCTGTCGTGAGTCGCTGCTCGCGTTAACGATTAACGTGAAGCCGCATTGATTCTGCTTCGAAAACTGAAACCGGAAACGCAAATAAACCATTGTTTCCACAGGAACAATTTTCGACTTTGCGTCGCACCAAATTTCCGTCACATTTCGTCTGAATAACGACAACATATCAGACATATTCAAGGACGGAATTCATGCGTTTTGACCGCATCGCGGCGTTCTGTGCCGCTTCAGTTATTATTGCCACTCTCGCTGCCCCGGCGGTCGCGCAGACCCCCTATGACGGCAACTGGCAGGTCACCATCGTGACCAAGACCGGCACCTGCGAGCCGACCGCAAGCTCCATGCTGACGGTTGCCGACGGCAAGATCACCGCACCCGGCGCTAACGTTTCCGGCACCATCGGCAGTGGGGGACTTGTGAAAGTTTCGATCAATGGTGCATATGCCAACGGTCAACTCAGCGGCAACGCCGGATCGGGGAAGTGGAATGGAGCATCTGCAGGTATACCGTGCAGCGGGCGGTGGGAAGCATCGCGCCAATAAGCTATTCGGGACTAACCTCCTCAACCGGCGGCTGCTCATGGCGGCCGCCGTTTTGTTTGTGACAGCTGTTGCCAGCTCGGAGAGCAAGGCTCAGTCCGGCCCCTTCGCGCCACTGGCGGGAAGCTGGAGCGGCGGCGGCACCGTCACCCTGGATGACGGCTCAACCGAGCGCATCCGCTGCCGGGCCAAGTATGCGCCGATCGGTCCCACCATGGAAATGTCGCTGACCTGCGCCAGCGATGCCTACAAGTTCAACCTCGGCGCCAACGTCAGAGCCGAAGGCAGCGCCATCACCGGCAGCTGGAGCGAGGCCAGCCGCAATATCAGCGGCTCGCTGCAGGGCCGCGGCGCCGGCGGAAGCTACGAGCTGGTCGCCTCGACCGCCGGTTTCAATGCCAACATCTCGCTGCGGACGTCTGGCAATAAGCAGAACGTGACGATGCGCGCGGACAGCCAGTTCCGCGGCGCCAACATCTCGTTGTCGAAGTAAGACATAGCGGTGACACGACAGTCGATCCGGCGCCCGCGCCGGATCGATTTTTTTTATGCGCCCGGCACGAACGCCGTGACCTCGATCTCGACCTTGGCGCGATCGTCGACGAGGCCACCGATATAGAGCAGCGTGGAAGGCGGGAAATTGCGCCCGAGCGTCTCCTTCCAGGCCGCACCGATGCCAACGCGGGCGACCTCATATTCGCTGCGGCTGGTCAGATACCAGGTCAGGCGGACGATGTGCTCGGGGCCGGCGCCGGCCTCCGCGAGAAGCTTGATGATCCGCTTCAGCGCGGTCGCGACCTGGGCGGCCATGTCGGGCTCGTAATTGCCTGCCTCGTCGCCGCCGGTCTGCCCGGCCAGCACGACCCATTGGCCCGGCCCCTCCGCCACCACGCCATGTGAGAAGCCGCGCGGTTTCTTCCATTCGGCCGGCTGCAGGATGCGCATGAGCGGAGATCTCCCGATTTTCTTGTTGATCGCCGAAGCCTTAGCACGCCGTCCTGCAACGCTGCACCCGCAGATTTGGCCGTTGCAAACCGCGGTGATGTCGCCGATACCGGCCCTCCCCTCAGGATCAATTCTCCCGCACCCTGCCCGATGAGCACGACACCGTCCAAAACGATGGCTGCATTCTGGATGGCCGGCTGGCTGTCGCTGACACTGGTCATGGCGGTCGCGGGGCGCGAGGCCGTGCGCGAGATGAACGTCTTCCAGGTGATGCTGGTACGATCGCTGCTCGGCCTCTGCATGCTCTATCCGATGATCCGGCGCGCCGGCGGCTACGGAACGCTCAGGACCGCGCGCCTGCCCCAGCACGTCGCCCGCAACCTGATCCACTACGTCTCGCAACTCGGCTGGTTCTTTGCGCTGACGTTGATTCCGATCGGCCATGTGGTGGCGATCGAGTTCACGATGCCGATCTGGACCGCGATCCTCGCCGCCAGCTTCCTGTCCGAGCGCATGACATCATGGAAGATCGCCGCGATCGTGCTCGGCCTCGTCGGCGTGATCGTCATCGTGCGGCCCGCGACCGGCGAGATCAATCAGGGCCAATTGATCGCACTCGGCGCCGCCATCGGCTTCGGCGTATCCATGGCATTGGTCAAGTCACTCACCCGTACCGAGAGCGCGCTGGCCATCCTGTTCTGGATGCTGGTCGTGCAGTCGGTCGCGGGCTTCCTGCCGGCGCTGTACGTCTGGGCCTGGCCACCCACCTATGTCTGGGGTTGGGTGGCCGTCATCTCGATCTGCGGCACTTTCGCGCATTACTGCCTCGCCAGCGCGATGCGCTACGCGGACGCGACCGTGGTGGTTCCCATGGACTTCTTGCGGGTCCCACTGACCGCCACGGCCGGCTGGCTGCTCTATTCCGAGCGGCTGGACGCCTGGACCGTGCTCGGTGCGGCCCTGATCCTGTTCGGCAACCTCCTGAATCTAAAGCCGGCCGCGGCGATTCCGGCCCGCGTGCAGTGAACCGGCGCACGGCCTGAGGCGACAAATCAGAGTGGTCGAGCGTGATTTGGATCACGTTGGAGAGCACTTCCATCGTGCACACTCGGTCGCAGAGCAACGGGTTGGGTGAGTTGGGTGTACTGTCGTTTTTGCTAGCGCGAAGCCGGGCGCTTTCGTGTAAATTCGACACCGATTTGTTGCTGCCTGTCATTCGATTCTGTTGGGGATTTCAGATGCGCACTCTCACCATCATCGTTTCGCTGATGTGCATGGCGCTGTCGGTCAGCGCCGCCAAGGCCGATCGCCGCGTCGCCTTCGTCGTCGGCAACGGCGCCTACAAGAACGTCGCGCAATTGCCGAACCCGCCGATCGACGCCAAGGCGATGGCATCGACGCTACGCAATGTCGGTTTCGAAGTGATCGAGGGATCCAACCTCACGCGTGACCAGATGACCGAGAAGCTGCTCGACTTCGGCCGCAAGGCGCAGGGCTCCGACGTCGCGGTGTTCTATTATGCCGGTCACGGCATCGCCGTCGGCGGCAGCAACTATCTCCTGCCCGTCGATGCCGACATCAAGTCGGAGATGGACGTCAAGCTCGGGGCCGCTATCAACATCGACCTGACGCTCGACCAGACCATGGGCGATGCAAAGGTCAAGCTGGTCTTCCTCGACGCCTGCCGCGACAATCCCTTCGCCGCCAAGATCAAATCGAACTCGGCGACCCGAAGCGTCAACGTACAGAGCGGCCTCGCCGAAATGAAGTCCGGCGAAGGCACGCTGATCGCGTTCGCGACCGGCCCGGGCCAGACCGCGCTCGATGGCCAGGAGGGCAACAACAGCCCGTTCACCCGCGCGCTGATCGACAACATCACCAAGCCCGGTGTCGAGATCCAGCAGGCGATGACGTCGGTGCGCGCCCAGGTCAATGAAGAGACCCACAAGGGCCAGCTGCCCTGGGGCCACACCAATTTGATCGGCGCCGTCTATCTCAACCCGGTGCAGCAGACCCAGCAGGTCGCCAACGCGGCACCGACCGCCTCGAGCACTACGCCGGTGGCTGCGGCCAGCGGCAGCTCCGACGGCGTCGAGCTCGAATACTGGCGCTCCGTGAAGGAAACCAACAAGCCGGAAGAGCTCAACGCCTACCTCTCCGCCTATCCGAACGGCCAGTTCAAGGCGCTGGCGCTGGCGCGGCTCGCCACGATCCAGAACGGTCCGTCGACCACGACCCGCAACCTCAATGCCGGCGTCGATCCCGCGACCTTCACCGACGACGCCAGCCAGCTCACCGAGGACCAGATCGGCCTCGACAAGGGTCAGCGCCGCGACGTGCAGCGCCGCCTCAACGGCCTCGGCTTCGACACCAAGGTGACCGGCGCGTTCAATGACGAGACCCGGATCGTGCTCAAGCGCTGGCAGGCGGCCCGCGGTTATCCGTCGACGGGCTTCCTCAACAAACTCCAGCACAAGGCCCTGCTCGCAGAGATCGTCGCCTCGACCACGACCGCAAGCGATGACAGCGCGAAGCCGGCCCGGCGCGCTGCGCCCGCGAGCAGCGGCGGTGGTGGCGGTGGTGGCGGTGGTGGCCACCGCGGCGGCGGCGATGCCGGCGCGGCCTTCATGGGCGGCGTGGTCGGCGGCATGATGGGCGGCATGTTCCGCCGCTAAGACGAGACCAGATCGCAAACACAAAAGCCCGGCTCGCGCCGGGCTTTTTCGTTGCTAATAGTTTTGGGTGAACCAGGGCACAAGCGTCCGGATGCGCGGCATGGCCTGGGTCGTAATGCTCGACCGAGCCATCTCTGCGATGCGCGGCGCCAGAGACGAGAGATCTCCACGGCGGGTCACCAGAAGCAGCTCTCGAAAAAATCCAGGGCCCGGCAGAGGGAGAGCGCTGACCTGAGCTGCGTGAGCGAGCCCCTGCAACAAACACAGCGGAGTCGTGATCGCCACACCCATCCCGGTAGCGACCATGGCGACCAGGCTGTCCGAGGTGTCAAACTCAAAGGCCCGCGGCGGGCGAATACCCATGCGGCTCAGATGACGCTCGACCTGAGCCCCCGCATAGGAACGCTCGCTGTACCGGACCAGGCGATGTCGAGCGAGGATCTCCCGCAGATCAAGGCCGGAAAATTCGGCCTCCATGCCGCGCGGCACTACCAGCAGATTTGGCTCGCGATAGAATGGGAAGCGCTCGACATCATACAGGTCATCCATCGCATCGCATGTGATCGCGGCGTCGATCTTGCGACTCATCAGCGCCTCAGCATGCGAGTGAGCGAGGCCCGACCATGCGGACAGACTCAGTGCGATCTCGCCCGTCATGAGCTCTTTAACGAGGTGCGCGCCGACCGTGGCAGCATAGGAGTCGACGAGGCCGAGTCTCAGATCGACCCGTTCGGACTGTTCCGCCGCGACCCGGAGCGCGCTGAGAAGCGCATCAAAGTCGCGGTTCAGATCGAGAACGCGGCTTGCGAGGATGCGCCCCGCCCGGGTCGGCGTGAGCGGCCTGCGCGTACGATTAAAAAATGCGACGCCGACCGAGGCTTCGGCACGCCGCACCGCCTGCGATACCGCGGATTGCGTCATCCCGAATTGGCGGGACGCTTCGAGCATGCTGCCGGAGTCCGCAACCGCAGCGACAATCTGCAAGCTGCGCAGGTCTGGAATGGGTGACGCCATGTCATAACTTAAGCAAAAGTCATGTAAGTATGCAAATTCCCTTAATTATAAGAATTATCCTTGTCGATGAGCTGATCAAGAGGGCAAGCTCCGCATCATCCTAATAATTGAGCAGCTTCAACTTATGCACGAGCGAGCGGATATTCTGGTAATCGGCCTCGGTGCTATGGGCAGCGCGACGCTCTATCAACTGGCCAAGCGAGGGCTCAAGGCGGTCGGCCTCGATCGTTTTGCCCCTCCCCACATGATGGGATCCAGCCACGGCGAAACCCGCATTACCCGGCAGGCCGTCGGCGAAGGCCGCGATTACGTACCTCTCGTGCTGGATTCGCACCGGATCTGGCGCGAGCTCGAAGCCGAGGCATCCGACCAGCTCCTAAACCCGTGTGGCCTCGTCGTGATGGCACCCGGTGTTGGCGAGACATCGCACCACGGCAAGCCGGATTTCGTCGCACGTTCGATCAGGGCTGCCCGTGACTTCGGCATCGCTCATGAGGTGATTGACGGGCAAGAAGTGGCTCATCGCTTCCCGCAGTTCTTGAACCTCGAGGGTAACGAGAAGGCCTATTACGAGCCCGGCGGAGGATACGTTTTTCCGGAGCGCTGCATCAAGGCGCAATTGACGCGCGCGGAGCAACTCGGAGCGGTGATCCGCACGGGGGTCGAGGTTCTCTCGCTCGCACAGACTGGCTCCGTGGTTCGGGCGGAAACGTCCTCAGGCACATTCGAGGCGGCCCAGGTGGTCGTGACGGCCGGCGCCTGGAATGCCCACCTGCTCGGCGCACCCTTCGATCGTCTGCTCACGGTGAAGCGTCAGGTGCTCCATTGGTACGAACTCGAGGATACCAGCGCGTATCGCGCCAACGCCCCTGTGTTCATCTGGATGCATGGCGCGACGGATGTCGACTATCTCTATGGCTTCCCGCCCCTGCCCGGCGATCGTCGCCTCAAGGTCGCGACCGAGCAGTATGAGACCAGTACGACAGCCGACACCATCGATCGCACCGTCGATCCGGCCGAGTCCGCCAAGATGTACAGCAAGCACGTCAAAGGGCGGCTCGCCGGCGCTACGCCCCGTGTCGCGCATGCGGCCGCCTGTCTCTACACGGTAACTCCCGATCGCGGCTTCATCATCGACCGGCATCCCGAGCAAGACAGGGTCCATGTTGTCTCCGCGTGCTCAGGGCATGGCTTCAAGCACTCCGCGGGCATTGGAAATCTCGTGGCCGGCATGGTGGCCAACGGCCGAAGCTCAATCGACCCCACTCCTTTCTCCGTGTCCCGATTTTCGTGAGGCATGGCACGAACTTTGTAACGCGAAAAACTACGTGCGACGCGTGTCGTGATTGCAATCCTGGAGGTGTCATCCGATGAGAAATTTGGTCCGTTCCATGATGACAGGCGCGGCGGCGCTGCTGATGCTTGGCAGCGCGCAGGCCGCTGATGGCGTCGATGCCATCAAGCAGCGCGGCACGCTGAACGTCGGCGTCAAGGCCGACTACAAGCCGTTCGGATATCGCGATCCCGCGGGGACTATCGTCGGCATTGAACCGGATCTTGCCGCCGACATTGCCAAGCGCCTCGGCGTCAAACTCGAGCTCGTCCCTGTCGCGGCCTCGAACAGAATCGAGTTTCTTCAGCAGGGAAAGATTGATCTGCTGATCGCGACCATGTCGGACAGGCCGGAACGCCGCCGCGTCGTTCAAGCCATCGAACCGCTTTATTACTCGGACTACGTGAACATACTTCTCAACAAGAAGGCCGGCATCAAGGATTGGGCCGACCTCAAGGGGAAACCCGTGTGTGCAACGTCGGGGGCCTGGTACAACAAGGATATCGCCAAATCCTACGGCCCTGAAATTGTTGCGTTCGACGGCTCGGAGAAGCCTCTGTTCGCCATGAAGCAGGGCAACTGCATCGGCTATGTCTACGATCAGACCTTTCTGCAAGGCAAACTGATCGAGGACGAGTGGAAGGCGGATTACGATCTGCCCCTGAAGGGTGTGCTGCCTTCGCCATGGATGATCGCCGTCGCGCTCGAGAACACCAGTCTTCAGAAGCTGCTCGAAGACACGACGAAGGACTGGATGAAGACCGGCTTCATCGTGGACGCGGAAAAGAAATGGGGCATTGCTCCGACCGAGTATTCGGTTTCGATGCATGCGCAATACAAGGACAAATAGACAGATGAAGCGGAGCGCCGGATCAGTCTGGCGCTCCGAACAGGTCGAGCCCATGCACTACGAGGCATCGCCTCAACAGCTCGGTGTCGCGCAACATGCAAGCAATCGGCAACTGGTTTCAGCGGCTCTATGAGACGACAGGGCTGAATTTTACGGTCTTCTACGACGCCTACGACTGGGACCGCTATTTCTCCGGGCTCAAGATGACGCTGCTTTTGAGCGTCACGACCATTCTGCTGAGCCTTATCATCGGCGCTCTCGGCGCCTTGACCCAGGGCAGTCCATCCCGGCTGTTGCGGCTCTGCGTCAATGCGTTCGTCGTGGTGTTCCGCAACACCCCGCCGCTGGTCCAGCTTTTCTTCTTCTATTTCGGCCTCGGCACCATGCTCCCGGCCGTCGAGACGGCGGGCATGCGTGTTCCCCTGCTGAACAACGTCCAGTGGGCGATCATCTCGCTGTCACTGTTTGCGGCCGCTTTCAATGTCGAAATCTTCCGCTCCGGCATCGAAGCGGTGCCGAGAACGACATTGGAGGCCGCGGAGGCGCTCGGATACACGCGTTTCAAGGCGTACATCCATATCGTCTTCCCGCTGGCGATTCGCGTCTGCCTTCCAGCGCTGAACAACAACCTCGTCAACCTGCTCAAGACGACCACACTGGCCTACGCGATCGCCGTTCCCGAAACACTGTACGCGGTCAAGCAGATCTGGTCGGAATCGCAGAACGTCTTCGAGATGATGATGGTCCTGCTTGCGACCTACGGCATCCTTGTCGGCATTCTCGTCTGGCTGATGCATCGCTGGGAGCGGGCGATGCGCATTCCCGGATATGCGCGATGAGCAAAGCCGAGCCCGGGCACAGGCTTGCCGTCCTTCTGCCATACCGTCTCGCGCCGACCCGGATCTCCGTTCGGATCAGTCCACTGTCCGCCGCGATCCTCTGTTTCTGCGCCATCATGGCTGCATCCACTGCGTGGGCCCAGAGCGGACCGCCGATGCTGTCGCCGCTGCAGGTCATCCTGAAATGGTCGCCGCTCCTGTTGCGGGGCTTCGCCTTCAACATCCTGATCTCGCTGCTGGCCATGCTGCTGGGGACCGTCGCCGGCCTTGGCCTGGGCCTGGCCTTGTTGTCGGAGTTCCGGCCCCTCTCCGCTATCAGCTGGCTCATCACGCAATTCTTCCGCAACGCGCCCTGGCTGGTGTTGCTGTTCTTCGTGATGTTTCTGGTGCCTTTCCAGGTCATCATGTTCAAGACAACCATCCCCTTGCCGGACTGGATCAAGGCCACAGTCGGCTTCGCCTTGCCCGTCATGGCAAACGTCGCCGAGGTCGTGCGTGGTGCCGTTCGCTCGATTCCGTCGACACAATGGGAGGCTGCGGAATCGCTCTCATTCACGCGACGCCAGACCATGTGGCTGATCATGCTGCCGCAATGTATCAAGCGAATGCTGCCGCCCTGGATGAATGTCTATTCGCTGGTCGCAATGTCGACGGTCCTCGCATCGATCGTCGGTGTTTCGGAGATGCTGACGCTGACGGCGCAGGTGCACGCTGCCGAGGGCGGCAGGCCGGAACTGTTCGCGCCGCTCTACGGCTTCGCGCTGCTGTGCTTCTTTCTCTATTGTTATCCGATCAACCTCTGGACCGCTCGGCTCGAGCGTCGGTTCCGCGTGCGCTGAGGGAGAAGAGCATGGCCACGAGCTGGACTCCGGATCAGCCCATCGTTCAATGCGTCGACGTCAGAAAGTCCTTTGGCGCTCTCGAAGTCCTGAAAGGCATCAGCCTCTCGGTCAAGAAGGGTGAGGTGATCTGCATCATCGGCCCGTCGGGATCGGGGAAGTCCACACTGATCCGCTGCATCAATGCACTTCAGCCGATCTCGTCCGGCAGCATTCAAATCGAAGGCATCGAGGTCACCGATCCCAGGCTCGACAAGCTGGCGCTTCGCCGCAAGGTCGGGATGGTATTTCAGCAGTACAATCTCTTTCCGCACAAGACTGCGCTGCAGAACGTGATGATGGCGCCGATCCATGTTCTCCGCCAGGATCGAGCCGAGGTCGAAACGCGCGCCCGGGCGCTGCTCGCCAAGGTGCGGCTCGCTGGGAAGGAGGACAGCTATCCCGGCGAGCTCTCCGGCGGACAACAGCAGCGCGTGGCGATCGCCCGCTCACTGGCGATGCGACCGGACATCATGCTGTTCGACGAAGTGACCGCAGCCCTCGATCCGGAAACGGTCAAGGAGGTCCTGGTCACCATCCGGGAGCTGGCCGAGGATGGGATGACCTGCATCCTCGTCACCCACGAAATGAACTTCGCGCGCGAAGTCGCCGACCACGTCTACTTCACCGATCGCGGCGTGATCGTCGAGCACGGCCCTCCGGAGACATTGTTCACGGCGGCCAAGGACGAGCGAACCCAGCGGTTCCTGTCGCAGGTCCTCTGAATTCGCAGGTGAGCCGGTTTTTGGACGCCCCGATCTGGCGCTGGCGCTACTTCCCTGCCGCCTTGCGCAGCGCCTCGTTGATGCGGTCCTGCCAGCCGGGGCCCCCCTGCTGGAAGAACTCCAGCACGTCCTGATCAATGCGCAGGGTGACCTGCTCCTTGATCCCCGGCGCGACGTTCGGCTTCGGCGGCGCCACGGCGACCTTGGCGGTCACCTTCTTGAACGCTGCCTCGGCCTCCGACCGCGCATCGCCCAGCGTGCGCGGCCGTCTCGGTTGATCCGCCATCTCTCAGATTCCTTCAAACAGAGCCGTCGAAAGATACCGCTCGGAGAAGGACGGCACTATAGCCAGAATGGTTTTTCCCGCAGCTTCCGGCCGCTTGCCGATCTGAAGCGCAGCCGCAATGGCGGCGCCTGAGGAGATGCCGCCCGGAATGCCCTCATGCCGCGCCAGTGCCCGCGAGATCTCGATCGCCGTGGTCGAGTTGATCTTCACGATCTCGTCGATCACGGAGCGGTCGAGAATGTCGGGCACGAAGCCCGCGCCGATGCCCTGGATCTTGTGCGGCGTGTGCTGGCCGCCTGACAGCACCGGGCTCTCCTCGGGCTCGACCGCAACCACGCGCAGCGACGCCTTGCGCGGCTTCAGGACCTGACCGACACCGGTGATGGTGCCGCCGGTGCCGACGCCGGCGACGAAGAAGTCGATGTTACCAGCGGTGTCGTTCCAGATCTCCTCCGCGGTGGTGCGGCGATGCACCTCGGGATTGGCGAGGTTCTTGAACTGCTGCGGCATCACCGAGTTCGGCGTCGTCTTCAGAAGTTCTTCCGCCGCGGCGATCGCGCCTTTCATGCCTTGGGCGGCCGGCGTCAGCACCAGCTCGGCACCGAGAAAGGCGAGCATCTTGCGCCGTTCGATCGACATGGATTCCGGCATCACCAGCTTCAGCCGATAGCCGCGCGAGGCGGCGACGAACGCGAGCGCGATGCCGGTATTGCCGGAGGTCGGCTCGATCAGCACCGTGTCGGGCTTGATGATGCCGGCCTTCTCCATGGCGATGATCATGGCCGCGCCGATGCGGTCCTTCACGCTCGCGGCCGGATTGAAATATTCAAGCTTTGCCAGAATGGTCGCATTGACGCCGTGCATGCCCGGCAACCGGCGCAGGCGGACGATCGGCGTGTCGCCAAAAGCCTCGACGATCGAAGAGTAGATCCGGCCGCGGCCGGGTTGGTGCGCTGCACCCGT
Source organism: Bradyrhizobium sp. AZCC 2230 (assembly GCF_036924495.1). Taxonomy (NCBI): domain Bacteria; kingdom Pseudomonadati; phylum Pseudomonadota; class Alphaproteobacteria; order Hyphomicrobiales; family Nitrobacteraceae; genus Bradyrhizobium; species Bradyrhizobium sp. AZCC 2230. The sequence goes on from NZ_JAZHRS010000001.1 coordinate 1,453,115, forward strand.
GTTGGACGATGCGTCCATGATGAACTCCCTGTGACGACAGTTTGTGCCTCTATCGCAGCTCTTCCGCAGTTACGGACAGCTTGCGACGACACGCAAGCGACAATGCTGCACACGTTAAGTACGCTGCATCGCAAAATCGCGTGAGCTTTAATTATCAGAAAACCAACGCATTTGTGTTGCGACCTCGTCAACTGATTCTGCTTATGTTAGACCTAGGTCTCAAAGCAGGGGTCTAAAGCAGGGAGGTCACCACGATGTCAGCAGTCGCTGAAGTGTTGTCGACCGTAGTGCCGAAGCGCGATCCGCGTTGCAGCGAGTTGCCTACCTGTCCCGTGTGCGCCGATTCCATGATCGCCGCTGAAGCTTCCGCCTACGTCTCGGACCACGTGATCAGCTATCTCTGGACCTGCGACACCTGCGGCTACGGCTTCGTCACCAAGCATGCTGTCAAACAGCGGCTGGTGTGTAATTGAGCGTTATTGTTTGAGCATGATCTTGTCGGAAAACCGCTTCACACTTTTCCGGATCATGCTCTAGCGCGGGGCGATGTCGCCCCTCGCCCAATCCTCGCGCGTACGCCGATAGAACTCGTCGAACGTTCCCTGTGCGATCGCGTCCCTGATGCCCTGCATCAGGAACTGGTAGTAGGCGATATTGATTTCAGACAGCAGCATCGCCCCCAGCGTCTCGCCGGCCTTGACGAGATGGTGCAGGTAGGCGCGCGCGTAATTGCGCGCAGACGGCCATGAGCTCTCTTCGTCGAGTGGACGCGGATCGTCGGCGTGGCGCGCGTTGCGCAGATTGACCTGGCCGAAGCGCGTGAAGGCGACGCCGTGGCGGCCATTGCGGGTCGGCATCACGCAATCGAACATGTCGATGCCGCGCTTCACCGCCTCGAGAATGTCGTCGGGCGTGCCGACACCCATCAGATAGCGCGGCCGGTCGGTCGGCAGCGCCGGCGCGGTCTCGTCGATCATCGCCAGCATCACCGCCTGCGGCTCGCCAACGGCAAGGCCGCCGATCGCATAGCCATGGAAGCCGATCTCGACGAGGCCCTGCGCGCTGGCATGGCGCAGCTGAGGGATGTCGCCGCCCTGCACGATGCCGAACAGCATGTAGCCGTCGGGCGCGCTCTCGAAGGCCCGCTTGCTTCGCTCGGCCCAGCGCAGCGACAGAAGCATCGCGCGTTCGATGTCGTCGCGCTCCGCCGGCAGCCGCACGCATTCGTCCATCTGCATTGCGATGTCGGAGCCGAGCAGGCGCTGCACCTCGATCGAGCGCTCCGGCGAAAGTTCGATCTTGGCGCCGTCGATATGCGAGCGGAAGGTGACGGCGTGCTCGCTGATCTTCCGCAGATCCGACAGCGACATCACCTGGAAGCCGCCGGAATCCGTCAGCATCGGCCCGTTCCAGCCAGTAAATCTCTGCAGGCCGCCGAGGACGTTGATACGCTCCGCGCCGGGACGCAGCATCAGGTGATAGGTATTGCCGAGCACGATGTCGGCGCCGGCATCGCGCACCTCGCGCCAGTGCATGCCCTTCATGGCGCCGGCGGTGCCGACCGGCATGAAGGCCGGGGTCCGCACCACGCCATGGGGCGTGGTCAGGCGGCCGGTGCGCGCGGCGCCATCGGTGGCGAGCAGCTCGAAATGATTGGGTAGACCGGTATCAGCAAGACTCATGGCGGTGCTTATTGCGTGTCGGGACATGTCGATCAACCCGCCCGGACCGCGATGCCCCAGACTGGGACACCGCTGACGCGGACGTGATACCGGTCACGCTTGATCAATAAAACGATACAGTATAGTTTCGTAGTGGGGGCTGGACGAGATGCCGTGGCAAACTGCCGACGGCCGTAGATGCGTGATCGTCAGCCACCGACCGATGCCCCTCCCCCATTGTTCGACTGAGATGTCCGCCCTTCCCGATGGCCGGACTAAGCGGACAGGCGCCCGCCTGATCAGGTCGCTGGGACTCGCGTGCAGCCTGGCGCTCGCCGCCTGCACCTCGCTCCCCCGCACGCCCTATACGGCGGCCGATGCGACCGCTTCACGCGTGCTCGATATCGACGGCCTGCGGCGCTACGCCGACGAGCCCATCACGAAGTTCAGCTTCGAGCAGGACAAGACGACTGGAAGCAGGAACTATCTGGCGCTGTCCGGCGGCGGCGCCGATGGCGCCTACGGCGTCGGCGTGCTGAACGGCTGGACCGCGGCGCGCAACCGCCCGACATTCTCCGTCGTTTCGGGCGTAAGCACCGGCGGCCTGATCGCGCCCTTTGCCTTCCTCGGATCGCAATATGACGACACGCTTCGAGAGCTCTACACCAGCGGCATCGCCGAAAGCCTGCTGAACGATCCCAGCATCATACGCGTGCTGTTCGGCTCCGGCCTGTTCGGCAATACGCGGCTGCGCGAGCTGGTGGCGCGTTATGTCGGACCGGAGATCATGGCACAGGTCGCCCGCGAGAACGCCAAGGGCCGACGGCTGCTGGTGGTCACCACCGACCTTGACACCCAGCGCACCGCGATCTGGGACATGGGCAAGATCGCCGCAGTCGGCACGCCCGAGGCGCTAAAACTATTTCGCGACGTGATGGCGGCGTCCGCCAGCATTCCCCTGGTGTTTCCGCCGATCCTGATCGAGGCCGAAGGCCAGGGCCGCAGGTTTCAGGAGATGCATGTCGATGGCGGCGTGACGGCGCCCGTGCTGACCTTGCCGGAGGCCCTGCTGTTCCAGGGTCGCCTGCCGGGCAACGCGAAGATGGACATCTACATCCTCGTCAACAAAAAGATCGAACGCAATTTCGAGCTCGTCGCCAACAGCACGATCGACGTCGCCTCACGCAGCCTGTCCTCGATCACGCAATCGCAGACGCGCTCGATCATCTTCTCGACCTATGATTTCGCCCAGCGCAACCATTTCGGCTTCCATCTGTCCTACATCGAGCGCGATTATCCGGCGCCGCCGTCCGAAGGCTTCGATACCGGCTATATGCGGGCACTCTACCAGTACGGATACGAGAAGGCGGCAGGCGGCCAGGCCTGGACCTCGCGGATGCCGTGACGTCCGCGTCGTGGAACGGGGCGCGTCACGAGACCGTTGACGATACGGCCAATTCGGCCAGATTCGCGATGACGCCCCGGTTGCTGCGCGTTATACAGCAATGCACATTGGCACGACCGCGCAGGAATCATTGGGCATATCATTGGGCATGGGATTGGCTGCGACCAAGACAAGAACGGCTGCACCACGCCGCGAGGCCTCGAAATCGCGCGGCGGCCGGCCGACCAAGAGCGCTGCGATCGAGCGCGACCAGCGGCTGATCGAGGTTGCCACCCGCCTGTTCCTCGATCGCGGATTTGATGCGACCTCGCTCGACGCGGTGGCGGAAGCAGCCCGTGTCAGCAAGCCGACCGTCTATTCCCGTTACGGAGACAAGCGCGGGCTGTTCACGGCGGTGCTGAGGCGCGAGATTGCGCGCTGGCTTGCGCCGCTGTCGGCCGCGGCCGAGACGCAGCTCGGCAGCTCGTCCGACATTTCGGTCGAGCGGCGACTGGTGGAGATCGGGCGCGAAATGCTCAATTTCACCACCGGGCCCGACGCCATGGCGTTCAGCCGCATGATGACGTCACAGGCCATCAACTTCCCTGACATCGCCAAGCTCGGCAAGGAAGAAGGCTGGCTCAAGGCCGTCGCCACCACCGCGCGCTTCTTCGACCATCTGGTGGCGCAAGGCGCGCTCGATGTCGACGACACCACGATCGCGGCCGAGGTGTTCCTCGACGTCGTCGTCGGCCACACCCACCGCATGGCGACGTTCGGCACGCCGATGGAGCTCAAGGCCGCCGAGAAGCGGACGCGCGCGGCGATCAAGCTGTTCCTGGCCGGCGCGATTGGTCCTGCAGACCGCGTCCAGAGCGCCCCAAAAGCCGCCCAACGGCGTCGCCCCTCCCGCTGACATTTCCGTGAGACCGGCGATTTGTCCTCTGCGGACGATGGCCTCTTCGTTGACCAAAATAAAACGATACGGTATGGTTTTGTTATTGAGCGGTGCGGGCCACTTTTTTCACCAGCCCCAAAAGAGGTCCGAACCGCTTTGATCGCCGCCGCGGGTACAGCCCGTTGCGACAATCAGCGGCCGGCCATTGCCCGTGGTCGGCCGCGACTTCTTTACGATTATCCGGCACACTCGCCGGGCGAGGGTTCCGAACATGAAGGCAGCACGACGACGCACCTGGCCGTTGCTGGCGATTGCCCTGTCGGGGCTGCTCGTCGCAGCGCCGGCCCGCGCGATCGTCTCGGCGGACAGCACACCCACAGCCCTCCCTGGTGAGACAGATGGGGACGCCGCGGCGGACCGCCAGGCGGTCAGCCGCGAGATCGAACGCTTCCGCAACTCGTCGATCTCGATCGGCCAGGCCATGGCGATTGCGGAAGCTCGTCATGCCGGCGCCACAACCGCGGATGTCAGCTTCGACGGCGGCTCGGGCGTACCGGTGTACCGGGTCAAAACCCTGCACAACGACCGGATCTGGCGGCACACCATCAACGCCGCAACCGGCGAGCTGATGGGCGGTGAAGCTGCCCTCCCCCTGGCCGAGTTGGACCGCGACGATCGCAGCAACCTCGCAGCGCTCGGGATCATCAAGCACCGCCTGGCGGATGCGGTCCGCGTCGCCGAGCAGGCGGCATCCGGCAAGGCCATCAGCGGCGGACTGGTGCGCGAAGGTGGCCGGCTCAATTTCGCAATCGTGGTCATCAGCGGCGACGACCTCAAGGAGGTCATCCTCGAGCCGCCGGGCGCACGGGGCAAGTAACGCGGGCCACAATCCCGCCCAAAAGCCATTGACGGGGGCAAGACTCTCCCGCATAAGTCGCCACCATGTTCACGACCACCAAACGCATGACCAAAACCACCACGGCCTTCGGGGCCCGGGGAGGCATGCGCTTGTAGTCGTCGACTAGAACGCAATCAGCTCTGCCGAAGCCCCGCCCATGATGGTCCGGGGCTTTTTTGTTGTCTGCAATTCAATGGAGGAGAATGTGAGTAACGATCCCGTCGTCGCGATTGTCGGCGTCACCGGTGCGGTGGGCGCCGAATTCATCGCCACCATGGACAAGCGCGGCTTTCGCATCAGTAAGCTCAAGGCGCTCGCCAGCGCCCGCTCCGCCGGCAAGACGGTGTCGTTCCGCGGCCAGACCATCGTCATCGAGGAGCTGACCGAGCGCGCCTTCGAGGGCGTCGACATCGCGCTGTTCTCGGCCGGCAGCGGCATCTCGAAGAAGTTCGCGCCAATCGCGGTCAAGGCCGGCGCCGTCGTCGTCGACAACTCCTCCGCCTTCCGGATGGACCCGAACGTGCCGCTGGTGATCCCCGAGGTCAACGGCAGCCGCATCCGCGACCACAAGGGCATCATTGCCAACCCGAACTGCGCCGCGATCACCGCACTGGTGCCGCTGTGGCCGATCCATCAGAAGAACCGCATCAAGCGCGTCATCATCTCGACCTATCAGGCTGCCTCTGGCGCCGGCGCCGCTGCGATGGACGAGCTCGTCGAGTCCACCCGCGCCAATCTCAACGGGCAGGTCTACACGCCCAAGGTGATGCCGCATCCCTACGCCTTCAATCTCTTCAACCACAACACCGCCGTCGATCCCGAGACCGGCTACAACGACGAAGAGACCAAGGTCATCAAGGAAACCCGCAAGATTTTTGAGGATGAGAAGATCGCCATCGGCGTGACGTGCGTTCGCGTCCCGGTGCTGCGCGCCCATTGCGAGGCCATCACCTTCGAATGCGAGAAGCCCATCACCGAGGACCAGGTTCGCGCCATCATGGCGCAGGCCCCGGGCGTGAAGGTCGTTGACGACCGCGTGAAGAACTACTTCCCGATGCCGATCGACGCCTCGGGCCAGGACGACGTCCTGGTCGGCCGCATCCGCAAGGATCTCAGCGATCCCTCAGGGCATTCGATCTCGATGTTCGTGGCGGCCGATCAGTTGCTCAAGGGCGCGGCGCTCAACGCGGTGCAGATCGCAGAGCTCTTGCCGCGCGGGTGATGGCGTAACGGGAGGTGCCGTAGGGTGGGCAAAGGCGCGCAAGCGCCGTGCCCACCACTCTTACCGCGCATTCAAGAAGGAGGGTGGGCACGCTTCGCTTTGCCCACGGCACTGGCCGCGCAATCAGGTCAACGCGGCCGCGACGTCAGTCTTGGCAAAATCGGCTCCTTTGAAGAGGAGCGGTTGCGAACGTGCTTTCGCCAGAGCGTAGACTGTACAATCTACGATGTTCAGCTGCGCTGGATGGCCCCCGCCTTTGCCGAAGCGCTGAAACGCCTCGAAGGCGCCTTTTGCCATGTCAGCGTCGAATGGAACGACAGCGATCCCGGCCGTCTTCAGCAACTCGTCGAAAAATTCGACAGCCGCAGCACCGAAGCGAGCAGAGAGAACGATCTTGGTTTCCAAGACGGCCACCGCTGACATCGACAGGCTGTCAGCGTCCAGCATGGCCGTCCGATAGCGCTGCCCATCCGGCTCATTGGTGACGGTCGCGACGATCGCAGACGTATCCAGCACCATCAGGATGGCAGCCCGAAACGGTCATAGCCAAGGATTTCGTCGGCGGATCGGGAATCCAGAACGGGCAAGGTCGCTGTTCGTTCGAAGAACGACGTCAGGGCGGCCCTTCTATCGGCGGCCGGCGAGACCACCCGCGACAAACGCTCCTCAATGGCACGCTCGAGCGCCGTCTCAATATCTTCTCCCGTCAGGCGGGCGAGACGCTGGGCAAGCTCATCGACTTTCGCGGAACGGATGTTCATCAGCCACTCGATCTACGCAAATGACGCGCGAATATAGCACAATGGTGCGTGGAGGTCACTCCCTCGCCCGAAACAGCAAGCACGCATCCCCATACGAATAGAACCGGTACCCATTCGCAATCGCGTGCGCATAGGCCTGCTTCATCGGATCCAGGCCCGCGAAAGCCGACACCAGCATGAAGAGCGTCGACTTCGGCAAATGGAAATTCGTCATTAAAATATCGATGGCGCGGAAGCGATAGCCGGGCGTGATGAAGATCGAGGTCTCGGCCGTGAACGGCTGGATGATGCCGTCCTCGCTGGCGGCGCTTTCCAGCAGCCGCAATGACGTGGTGCCGACGGCGATAATGCGGCCGCCATTCTTTCGCGCGGCGTTGAGCCGGTCCGCGGTCTCGGACGAGATCGCGCCCCACTCGGCATGCATCTTGTGACCGTCGGTGTCGTCGACCTTGACCGGCAGGAAGGTCCCTGCCCCGACATGCAGCGTGACGCGATTGATGCCGACGCCGCGCGCGCCGAGCGCCTGCTCCAGCGCCGGCGTAAAATGCAGGCCCGCGGTGGGCGCGGCGACCGCGCCTTCATTGGCCGCGAACATGGTCTGGTAGTCGGCGAGATCCTGATCGTCGGGCGTCCGTTTCGAAGCGATGTAGGGCGGCAGCGGCGGGCTGCCGAGATCGGCGATGGCCTGGTCGAGCGCCGGGCCGTGGAACGAGAATGACAGCGTCACCTCGCCCTCCCCACCCTTGGCCTCGACTTCGGCATCGAGATGGCCGAGCAGGCAGACCTTGCCTTCATTGCCGAAGCGGATGCGGTCGCCGGCGACAAGCTTCTTCGCCGGCTTCACCAGCGCCTGCCAGCGCGAGCCGTCGAGACGCTTGATCAAGGTCGCCTCGATCTTCGGTTCGGTCTCGCGGCCGATGCGGCGGCCTTTGAGTTGCGCCGAAATCACCTTGGTGTCGTTGACGACGAGCTGGTCGCCGTCCTTCAGCCAGTGCGGCAGGTCGGAGATGATCTGGTCGCGCAACGCGCCGTTCTCCACGACCAGCAGCTTGGCGGAGTCGCGCGGGTGCGCGGGGCGCAACGCGATGCGCTCGGGCGGCAGGTCGAAATCGAAGAGGTCGGTGCGCATTCGTGGCTTACCACCAGGAGCGCGCCAATGCGCGCTCCTGGAATGAGGAGCTTACTCCTTGTCAGCCGCCATCCGCGCCTTGACGATCTTGTCCGGGTTCTGCACCGGCTCGCCGCGCTTGATCTTGTCGACGTTCTCCATGCCCTCGGTGACCTTGCCCCACACCGTGTACTGGTTGTCGAGGAAGCGGGCATCGTCGAAGACGATGAAGAACTGGCTGTCGGCGGAGTCGGGGCTCGCCGCACGCGCCATCGAGGTCACGCCACGCACGTGCGGCTCCTTGTTGAACTCGGCTTTCAGCTTCTGGCCCGAGCCGCCGGTGCCGGTGCCGTGCGGGCAGCCAGTCTGCGCCATGAAGCCGTCGATCACGCGATGGAACACGATGCCGTCGTAGAAGCCTTCGCGGACCAGCTCCTTGATGCGCGCGACATGGCCGGGCGCCAGGTCGGGCCGCATCTCGATGGTAACGGGGCCCTGCGTGGTCTCGAGGATCAATGTGTTTTCGGTGACGCTCATGCTCGTCTCTCTTGCGTTGGGGGTGAAGTTTTGCGGTTACGGAACTGGATCGCGAATGGACGTCCCGCGGCGGCGCCGGCCATTGCATCGGTAAATGGCACCGGCGTGCAGCGTTGCAACGCCTCCATCACCGCGATCCGGTATTGCAGCCGGTCGCTGTCGGAGGCCTCCGCGGATTCATAGGTAATCCTCGGATGGCCAAGAATGTTTCCGGCCCGGTTAAAGCTCACGACGACGGTGATGTCGATAGGGCGAGCCTTGGCCGGCGGCGGCGGCTTCCAGCAGGTCCGCAGGTGCTGGAAGATGTCCTGGATGGTGTTGACCGGTGCGTCCTCTGCGGCCGCACTGCTGATGCCGAACAGCAGCACTGCTGCAGCGAACAGGAGCCTGTCGCCGCGGCGCGCCATCATCTCGGCTACTTGATATCGGAGGCGACCTGCACCTTCACCATCTTGTCGGGATCGGTGACGGTGCCGCCGGGCGATCCGGCCGGCGCCTTCTTCAGCTTGTCGACCACGTCCATGCCCTGCACGACCTCGCCAACCACGGTGTACTGGTTATCGAGGCTGCCGCCGTCGGCGAACATGATGAAGAACTGCGAGTTGGCGGTATCGACGCTGTCGCCGCGCCGGGCCATGCCGACGATGCCGCGGGCGAAGTGAACCTTGGAGAATTCCTGCTTCAGGTTCGGATATTTCGAGCCGCCGGTGCCGTTGCCGTTCTGGCCGTCGCCGGTCTGCGCCATGAAGCCGTCCATCACGCGGTGGAACGGCACGTTGTTGTAGAAGCCCTCGCGCGCGAGCTGCTTGAGGCGCTCGGCGTGCTGCGGCGCAAGGTCGGCCCTCAGCTTGATGACGATGCGGCCCTTGGTGGTATCGATGACGAGCGCATTGGCCTTGTCGAGATTGGCCGGCAGCTGCTGCGCCATTGCCGGGACGGCGCCAATCAGCGCGACGAACATCGTGGCAAGAATTGCGAGACGACGGATCATGGAAACTCCGGATCAGGTGAGATGAAAAAGCGCGCCGTTATCCGGCGAATTTGGCCTTGAGCAGGGATGCGACGAGCGGCGGCACGAAGGTCGAGACGTCGCCACCCATAGCCGCGATCTGTCGCACCAGTGTGGCAGTGATCGGGCGGACCATGGGGGATGCCGGCAGGAACACCGTGTGCACCTCCGGCGCCATGGCCTCGTTCATGCCGGCGAGCCGCATTTCGTAGTCGAGATCGGTGCCGTCGCGTAAGCCCCGAATCATAATGGTCGCGGCGTGCTTGCGGGCGGCGGTCACGGAGAGGTCGTCAAAGGTGGTGGCCTCCAGCGTACAACCGGCCTGGGCAGCAATCGGCCCGCAGACGTCGTCGAGCATTTTCAGCCGCTCCTCGGTCGAGAACAGCGGCTTCTTCCCAGGATGGACCCCAATCGCGACAACCAGCCGGTCGCACAGGGGGACGGCATGCCGGACCACGTCCAGATGGCCGTTGGTGATGGGGTCGAAGGAACCCGGGTAAAAGGCAATGCGCGGCATGGCCACGTCCTACCGCGCCCGGCCCGGCCCGGCAAGCCGGACTGGTTCCTTGTCCGTTTCCTGCCGGCTTTTCCGTCAGTTGCTGTCGGACGGCCCCGGATTGTTTCGTCCTCGGGGCGTCCACGAAACAAAACGGGGCGTGAACGAAACCATTTCCGGCGTCGGCGAAGACGTCCGGAAACTGGCCATGGTTACTAATCCACCCAACGAATGACGGGCCGCATACTGGGCGTAGCGGCCGCATCACAGGGGACCGTCAAATGATCAAGGCTCTTTCAGCGATCGCTGTTGCTGCGTGCGTTGCTGCCGCCCTCACCCTCCTGCCCGGCTTTGCTCCCACCGTTGAAGCCAGCGTGCCGCAGCCGCTTGCCAAGAGCGACCGGCTCGACATCAAGACCATCGGCAGGGAGTGCTCGGAGCGGGCCTGGCCGAATTTCGAGGCGTCCTGCCTGCGCCGCGCCGGCACCAAGGCCGACGTTCGCGTCGCGCGCCTGGTGACGGCAGACCGGACCCCGTAGGCGGTCTGTCAGTTTGGCGTCATAAACCTCGCGATAAACACCATGGATATTTGCGGCGTCCCGTCGCAGACTGTGTGACGCTCGCGCCCCTCGGAATGGCCCGACGGGCGCGATCCCATTGAGGGGTCGCATTTGTCCAGTACGCCCGCAGTCGCTTCCGGCCATCATCCCGATCCGCTGCCGCTTGCCATGACTATGGGCGCCCTCGGGGTGGTCTATGGCGATATCGGCACCAGCCCCCTCTACGCCCTGAAGGAAGCCGCCAAGGCGGCTGCGCATGGCGGCACAGTGACTCCCGAGGCTGTCCTGGGCGTTGCCTCGCTGATCCTGTGGGCGCTGCTGCTGATCATCTCGCTGAAATATGCGCTGCTGATCCTGCGCGCGGACAACCGCGGCGAAGGCGGCATCGTCGCGCTGCTGGCGCTGCTGCATGCACGTCACGCCCAGCCAGGCACCTGGCGCGCGCATCTCCTGGTGGTCGGCCTGATCGGCGCTGCGCTGCTCTACGGCGACGGTGCGATCACGCCGGCAATCTCGGTGCTGTCAGCCATCGAGGGCCTCAAGGTCGACGCGCCCTCGCTAGCGCCGGCGGTGGTGCCCATAACCATCGTCATCCTGGTCGGCCTGTTCATGATGCAGAGGCAGGGCACCGGCTTCATCGGCCGCATCTTCGGACCGGTGATGCTGGCCTGGTTCTTCGTGCTGGCCGCGCTCGGCATCCACGGCATCATCAAGGCGCCGGCGGTGCTGGCGGCACTTAGCCCGCTCTATGCCTTCGACTTCCTGATCCACCAGGATTTCCACGTCTCCTTCGCGATCCTCGGCGCGGCCTTCCTCGCCGTGACCGGCGGTGAAGCCATGTACGCCGACATGGGACATTTCGGGCGCCTGCCGATCCGGCTCGCGTGGTTCGCGATCTGCCTGCCGGCGCTGGTGCTGAATTATTTCGGCCAGGCCGCGCTCCTGATCACCGATCCCGGCATGATCGAGAACCCGTTCTTCCAGCTCTGCCCGGACGTCCTGCATTACGGACTGGTCGCGTTCTCGGCCGTGGCGACCGTGATCGCCTCACAGGCGATCATCTCCGGCGTGTTCTCGCTGACCCAGCAATCGATCCAGCTCGGCTTCCTGCCGCGCATGCAAATCCGCCACACCACCAGCGACGCGATCGGCCAGATCTACGTGCCACTGGTGAACTGGCTGCTCGCCGCCGCAACCCTCGGCGCAGTGGTCAGCTTCGGCACATCTGACGCGCTGGCCGGCGCCTACGGTATCGCGGTCTCGCTGCTGATGGCAATCACCACGCTGCTGGCAGCCCTGGTTGCGATCCAGTGGGGCTATTCGCCCTGGCTCGTGGTGGCCGTAAACGGCTTCTTCTTCGTGATCGACGTGATCTTCTTCGCGGCCAACTCGATCAAGCTGTTCGAGGGCGGCTGGTTTCCGCTGCTGCTCGCCGCCTTCGTCGCCTTCCTGATGCTGACCTGGCGCAGCGGCGTGAAGCTGGTCGAGGCCGCGCGCGCGAAGCTGCGCCAGCCCGAGGAGGACCTGATCGAGACCGCGGTCAACAAATGCAACGCCCGTCTCCCCGGCACCGCCGTGTTCCTGGCCTCGGCGCCGAACGGCGTGCCGCTGGCGCTGACGCAATTCGTCAAGCACAACCACGTCCTGCATGAGCGCATCATCCTCGTCACCGTGCTGATCGAGGAACTGCCTCACATCGCCGATCAGGACCGTACTGAAATCATCGAGATCATTCCCGGCATCACCCGTGTGATCCTGCATTACGGCTTCATGCAGAACCCGACTATCTATGACGGACTGACGCTTGCCTGCCGCCAGGGCAAGCTGCCCGGCATCGATCTCTCCGACATCACCTATTATGTCGGCCGCGAGACCATCATCCCGAGCGAGGACATCCCCGGCATGTGGGTCTGGCGCGAAGGCCTGTTCGCCTTCCTCCAGCGCAACGCCGAACGCTCGGCGGCGTTCTTCGGCGTGCCGACCAAGCAGGTGGTGGAGTTCGGGACCGAGCTGGAGATTTGACCTAGCGAATAGCAAGTGGCGAATAGCGAATAGAGCAGCAAACCCCTATTCGCTACTCCCTATTCGCCATTCGCCGGCTCCCCATTCGCCCCGTTGCCGCTCTCGGCCTCTTCCGTGATGTGCTCGACCGAGACGACGTGCTCGTCCTCGGCGGTATCGAACACGATCACGCCTTGGGTCGAGCGGCCGGCGATGCGAATGCCTTCGACCGGGCAGCGGATCAGCTGGCCCTTGTCGGTGACCAGCATGATTTGATCAGCATCCTCCACGGGGAAGGACGCCACGAGGTTGCCGTTGCGGTTGTTGACGCTCATGGCGACGATGCCTTTGCCGCCGCGGCCCGTGGTGCGGTACTCGTAGGACGAGGTCCGCTTGCCAAAGCCGTTGACGGAGACAGTCAGCACGACCTGCTCGGCGGCCGACATCTCGGCATAGCGCTCCTGCGGGAGCTGGAAGCTGCCGGAGGTCTCCTCGGCCTCGGCATCCACTGCCGGCTCCTCGGCCGCAGCCTCGCCGGCGACCGCACGGCGCATCTTCAGATAGGCCGAGCGCTCGTCCGAACTGGTCTCGACATGGCGCAGGATCGCCAGCGAAATCACCTTGTCGCCCTCGCCAAGCGCAATGCCGCGCACGCCCATCGAGGTGCGCCCGGTGAACACGCGCACGTCGGTGACGGGGAAGCGGATACACTGGCCGCCGGCGCCGGTCAGCAGCACGTCGTCGCGCTCGGTGCAGATCTGCACGTCGACGATCGCTTCATTCTCGTCGAGCTTCATCGCGATGATGCCGGAGCGGCGGACATCGACGAAGTCGGACAGCTTGTTGCGCCGGACGTTGCCGCCAGTGGTCGCGAACATCACGTCGAGATTGCCCCAGGTCGATTCATCCTCGGGCAACGGCATGATGGTGGTGATGCGCTCGCCCTGCTCCAGCGGCAGGATGTTGATAAGCGCCTTGCCGCGCGCGTTGGGCGCGGCCATCGGCAGCCGCCAGACCTTCTCCTTGTAGACCTGGCCACGTGACGAGAAAAACAGCACCGGCGTATGCGTGGAGGCCACGAACAGGCGGCTGACAAAATCCTCGTCGCGGGTCTGCATGCCGGCCCGGCCCTTGCCGCCGCGGCGCTGGGCGCGATAGGCCGACAGCGGCACGCGCTTGACGTAACCGGCGTGAGACACGGTCACGACCATGTCCTCGCGCTGGATCAGGTCCTCGTCCTCGACCTCGCCTTCCTGCTCGATGATCACGGTGCGGCGCGGCGTTGCGAACTCGGCCTTCACCTCGGCGAGCTCGGTCTTGATGATGCCCAGCACGCGCTCGCGCGAGCGCAGGATGTCGAGATAATCGGCGATCTCGCCGGCGAGCTTGTCGAGCTCGTCACGGATTTCGTCACGGCCGAGTGCGGTGAGGCGTTGAAGGCGCAGGTCGAGAATGGCCCTCGCTTGTTCCATCGACAGCCTGATCGTGCCGTCCTCGCTGATGCGATGGCGCGGATCGTCGATCAGCGTCAGCATGTCCTCGACGTCCCGGGCCGGCCAGTCACGCGACATCAGGGTGTCGCGCGCGGTGGTCGGGTCAGGCGAGGTCCGGATGACGCGGATCATCTCGTCGATATTGGCGACCGCGATCGCCAGACCGACCAAAATATGTGCGCGATCGCGCGCCTTGGCGAGCAGGTACTTGGTCCGGCGCGTAACGACCCGCTCACGGAAGTCGACGAAGATGGCCAGCAGGTCCTTCAGATGCATGATCCGCGGACGGCCGCTGTCGAGCGCCACCATGTTGACGCCGAAGCTCGTCTGCAGCGGTGTGAATCTGTAGAGCTGATTCAGCACCACATCCGGCACGGCGTCGCGCTTCAATTCGATGACGACGCGGTAGCCGTCGCGGTCCGATTCATCGCGCAGGTCGCCGATGCCCTCGATCTTCTTTTCCTTGACCAGCTCGGCGATGCGCTCGACCATCGTCGCCTTGTTCACCTGGTAGGGAATCTCGGTGATGATGATCGCCTCGCGCTCCTTGCGGATGGTCTCGATCGCGACCTTGCCGCGCATGACGATCGAGCCGCGGCCGAGGTGATAGGCGGCGCGGATGCCCGCGCGTCCGAGAATGACGCCGCCGGTCGGAAAATCCGGTCCCGGCACGATGTTGATGAGCTCATCAATGGTCAGCGCGGGATTGTCGATCAACGCGACGCAGGCATCGATGACCTCGCCGAGATTGTGCGGCGGAATGTTGGTCGCCATGCCGACGGCGATGCCGCCAGCGCCGTTGACCAGCAGGTTCGGAAACTTGGCCGGAAGAACCGACGGCTCGGTCTCGTTGTTGTCGTAGTTCGGCTGGAAGTCGACGGTGTCCTTGTCGATATCGGCCAGCAGGGCCAGCGCCGACTTGGTCAGTCGCGCTTCGGTGTAACGATAAGCGGCCGGCGGATCGCCATCGACCGAGCCGAAATTGCCCTGACCGTCGATCAGCGGCACGCGCATCGAGAAGTCCTGCGCCATGCGGACCATCGCGTCGTAAATCGACTGGTCGCCGTGCGGATGATACTTACCGATGACGTCGCCGACCACGCGGGCTGACTTGACGTACTTCTTGTCGGGCGTGTGCCCCTGCTCGTGCATCGAGTACAGGATGCGGCGATGCACCGGCTTCAACCCGTCGCGGGCATCAGGCAACGCACGCGCCACGATCACGCTCATGGCGTAATCGAGGTAGGACTTCTTCATCTCCTCGAAGATGGAGACGGGACGAATATCCGAGCGCTCCGGCTCGTCGCCGGTCTTCTTGTTGTCGTCGTCAGCCAAGGGGGAATCCGGTGAGTTTTTATCTGGGAATCATATAGCGCATCGAGGCCCTGATAACCACCCTTGCAAGCCGTTGGGAAGCGGTTTTTCCGTTTGTTTTTCCAGAGACTTACGCGCTTCTCGCCACCGTCGTCAGCGGCACCGGAACAAGCCACCCGGAACCGCCAATTATGTCCCGAAAAACACCTGGTGCATGATGCGCCCGGGCACCAGCGTGAACAGGCCCGCCACGACCAGCGCGCCGATGAACGTCATGACCATGATGCGCCGGTGATCGGCGACCCGATGGGTATGCGCCCGCCACACCGCGAGCGGCAGCATCACCAGCGTGAAGATCGACAGGAGGTGGATCAGGCTGAACGGCCCAACCATGCGGATCTGGTGGATCCAGAACGACGACGCGGCCACCACGGCCATGAGCGCCACCCAGATCCAGCCGACCGTCCGATGGGGCAGCGTGCCCTTTGGCGCAGCGAATTGGACGATGCCAAGCACGAAGGCCGCCATCGCCGCGAAGGCGTGCAGCGGGATCGCCGGGGCAGCATCAAGCAGAGGCGCGAGGTTCATGTGGCGCGTCCTCCGGGCAGGAACCGACCATGTGAATATGATTAACATGAAGTTAATACCATTCACATCGCAGCCCGTCAAAGGCTTGAGGCAGCACATGAGGCGAGCTCCAAAAAGCCAAACCAGCCGGCCAATTGGCAGGAAATCCTGCCGCCTCACGCGAGCCGGCAACGCTGATGAGAAGAGCGGCCCTCTCCAACATGACGGGGACGCCGATGATTCCGCCCGCTACCAAAAAGGTGTGTATCTAGACCGAGGTGGCTCGGACTATTCCGGTCCCTCCTGCTGGAGCGGTCAAAGTGACCAACGTCCTCTTCGTCTGCAGCGTCAATCGCCTGCGCAGCCCGACCGCCGAACACGTCTTTTCGACCTGGCCCGGCATCGAGACCGACTCGGCCGGCGTCTCGAACGACGCGGACGTGCTGTTGTCGACCGAGCAGGTCGAATGGGCCGACATCACCTTCGTGATGGAAAAGGCCCACCGGAACAAACTGAACCGGAAATTCCGCGCCAGCCTGAATGGCAAGCGGGTCATCTGCCTCGAGATTCCGGACGACTATGAATTCATGGATCCGGTCCTGGTCCGGATGCTCGAAAGCCGCGCGGGCCGCTTCCTGTCCCGCCCCGCGCCGACTCGTCCCAGCCGCGTCGAAGGCTGAGGTTCAGAACGGGATATCGTCGTCCATGTCGTTGTTGCGGCCACCACCGCCGCCGGCGGCCACGGGACGGCGCGGCGCGCTGCTGACCGGACCGGACGAGCCGAAATCGCCGCCCGGCTCGTCGCCGAAGCTGCCGCCTCCGCCACCACTGCGGCCATCGAGCATCGTCAGCGTCGAGTTGAAGCCCTGAAGCACGACCTCGGTGGAGTACTTCTCAACGCCCGCCTGGTCGGTCCATTTGCGGGTCTGCAGCGCGCCCTCGATGTAAACCTTGGCGCCCTTCTTCAGGTACTGCTCGGCGACCTTGCAGAGACCTTCATTGAAGATCACGACGCGATGCCACTCGGTCTTTTCCTTGCGCTCGCCGCTGTTCTTGTCGCGCCAGGTCTCCGAGGTGGCGATGCTCAGATTCGCGATCGGCCGCCCGTCCTGGGTGCGGCGGATTTCCGGATCCTTGCCGAGGTTTCCGACCAGAATGACCTTGTTGACGCTTCCCGCCATCGCCGCTCTCCACTCCAAATGCCACTGAATTTCGAAAAGGCGCGCCCGCGCTGTCGCCTGTTGGGCCGACCCTATACGCTTACGAGCACCGATCGGCCCGCCGCAGCCTCGGTTATCCCCATATATAGCATCGATCCGAGGTTTGTTCCAGATTTGTTCCCATCAAAATCGCCCCTGAAAACGGAGCCCTCGGGGTGTCTCCGTGTCACTCCCGCGTCCCGTCGACGGGAGCCTTTTCAGGCCCCCGCCTACCAGCCGTTCCGTCGTCGCAAGGTACTGATATCCTCCTGATTTCATTCGATATCTGAGACCGGCCTCGTGCCGGCCGTTTTGTTGCGGGTTCCCGATGGAAACTGTGGGCCAGCCATTATTACATTTTGTGTCCGTTGTGACTTTTGAGAGACACAACTTGCAGCTTCAGTGGTGTAGGCATGACGTGAGTTGGACCGGAACGTCCGATGCTGCTTCCGACGCACGGAAGTCGAAAACAGAAACTGGGACTGGGATTTGTTGAATATGAAAAAGATCTTGTTGGCTTCGGCCTCTCTGCTCGCCCTCACTGGCGCCGCTTCGGCTGCCGATCTGGCGGCTCGCCCCTACACCAAGGCTCCGGTGGCTGTGGCTTCGGTCTACAACTGGACCGGCTTCTACATCGGCGGCAACGCCGGTGGCGGCTCGAGCCACAATTGCTGGGATACGACCAGTGTCGCCGGCGCCGCCGTCCCCACGACGAGCGAGGGTTGCCATAATGCGACCGGCGCCCTCGTCGGCGGCCAGATCGGCTATCGCTGGCAATCCACCAACTGGGTGTTCGGCGTCGAAGCCCAGGGTGATTGGGCTGACCTGAAGGGCTCGAACACCAGCTCGCCCGCCGCTTTCTTCCCGCTGGTGAACAATACCAAGATCGACGCGCTCGGCCTCTTCACCGGCCAAGTGGGTTATGCCTGGAACAACGTGCTCTGGTACGTGAAGGGCGGCGCGGCCGTCACCCACAACAAGTTCAGCGGCACTCTGGCTGGTGTCACATTCGGCACCGCGACCGACACGCGTTGGGGCGGCGCCGTCGGCACCGGCATCGAGTTCGGCTTCGCTCCGAACTGGTCGGTCGGCGTCGAATATAACCACCTGTTCATGGGCAAGCACACCGACAGCTTCACCGCGTTTGGCTTGCCCTTCCGCGCTGACAGCATCAAGCAGGACGTGGATATGGCCACCGTCCGCCTGAACTACACCTTCGGCGGCCCGATCGTCGCCAAGTACTGAGTTCAAGTACTGAGCTTCGTCTCCAACGCCATTGCGTTACGAAAGGCCGGCCTCGCGCCGGCCTTTTTGTTTTCGCGGCCCGGTGTGCTGAACCGTCAAGGAATCACAGGGCGCGCGCGTAGCGCCCGCGCATTGGTTCGGCGAGTCGGGGACGTGATATGAAGATCTGGGCAGTGGCTGCGATCAGCCTGTTCGCATTCGGTCCACTTGCACCGGCCGTTGCCGCGGATCTCCCGCTCTATTCCAAGGCGCCGGTGGCGCCTGTACCCGCCCTCGAATGGACCGGCGTCTATGGCGGCCTCAATGGCGGCGGCGGGCTCGGCCATGCCTGCTGGAGCGTTGTCGCCGCCGGCGGCGTTGCGATCAATCCAGCCGTCGGCGAAGGCTGCCACAACGCCAGCGGCGGCACGGTCGGTGCCCAGCTCGGCTATCGCTGGCAGAAGGCGCACTGGGTTCTTGGCGTGGAAGGCCAGGGCAACTGGGCCGACTTCAAGGGCAACAATGTCAGCCTGGTGCTAGCGCCGCTGAACAACCGGACCAGGATCGACAGCTTTGGTCTGTTCACCGGCCAGCTCGGCTACACCGTGAACAGCCTGCTGTTCTACGGCAAGGCCGGTGCTGCCGTCGCTCATGACAAATACGACGAGTTCATTCCCGGCGTCGGCGTCGTGTCCAACACGCTCAGCCAGACTCGCTGGGGCTACAGCGCAGGCTTCGGCGTGGAATACGCCTTTGCGGAGAACTGGTCGGTCGGCGGCGAGTACGACCATCTGTTCCTCGGCCATCACGGCGGCGATCTCGCCAGCAGCATCCTCGTTCCGCCCGGACGCACCGAGCGGATCGGTCAGGACGTCGATATCGGGCTGCTCCGCGTCAACTACCGCTGGGGCGGCCCGGTCGTCGCCAAATACTGAGCGAGCCCGCGAATTCAGCGCCATCGAAGGCCGGCCTCACGCCGGCATTTTGCTGTTCCGTTCGTCGCAATGCCAAGCTCTGCTGCCAAGTGCCGCCAGCGCGCCAACAATCCGTTGACGATTCGCAAGGTCCCACTGGAAATCCGTCCTCGTTCTTCCTACGTTCGCTGACAACCCCATCGGCGCCGATCCCGGTTCCGGGCGAAGCGCGCCTTTTACGTCGGCGCGATCGCGTACCTTTGGGATTCCTTGAGGGCAACTCGGATGGATGAAGTGATCAAGGCGAAGCGCCAACAGCAGAATGCGGGGTCACACCTGCACGCAATCACGATCCGTGGCGCGCGCGAGCACAACCTCAAGAACATCGACGTCGAAATTCCCCGCGACAAGCTTGTGGTGTTCACCGGCCTCTCGGGCTCCGGCAAATCCTCGCTCGCCTTCGACACCATCTACGCCGAAGGCCAGCGCCGCTATGTCGAGTCGCTCTCGGCCTATGCCCGCCAGTTCCTGGAGATGATGCAGAAGCCGGACGTCGACCAGATCGACGGCCTGTCGCCGGCAATCTCGATCGAGCAGAAGACGACGTCGAAGAATCCGCGCTCGACCGTCGGCACGGTCACTGAGATCTACGACTACATGCGCCTGCTCTGGGCGCGCGTCGGCGTGCCCTATTCGCCGGCCACGGGCCTTCCGATCGAGAGCCAGACTGTCTCGCAGATGGTCGACCGCGTGCTGGCGCTGCCCGAAGGCACCCGCCTCTATCTGCTCGCCCCGGTCGTGCGCGGCCGCAAGGGCGAGTATCGCAAGGAGCTCGCCGAATGGCTCAAGAAGGGCTTTCAGCGCGTCAAGATCGACGGCACCTTCTACGAGCTTGCGGAGGCACCGACGCTCGACAAGAAATTCCCGCATGACATCGACGTCGTCGTCGACCGCATCGTGGTGCGCGCCGACATCGGCCAGCGCCTCGCCGAAAGTTTTGAGACAGCGCTGAAGCTCGCCGAAGGTCTCGCCGTGGTCGAGTATGCCGATGCACCGGCTGCTGCTGCTGCGCCTGCCGAAGAGAAAAAGAAGACCGCAAAGATCCACGACAAGAGCGGGCCCGAGCGCATCCTGTTCTCGGAAAAGTTCGCTTGCCCCGTCTCCGGCTTCACCATTCCCGAGATCGAGCCGCGCCTCTTCTCGTTCAACAATCCCTACGGCGCCTGCCCGGCCTGCGGCGGCCTCGGCGTCGAGCAGCATGTCGACGAGGATCTCGTGATCCCCGACAAGGAGCTCGCGATCGGCAAGGGCGCGATCGCGCCCTGGGCCAAATCGTCGTCGCCCTATTACACGCAGACGCTGACCGCGCTCGGCAAGCACTACAAGTTTACGCTGACCACCAAGTGGAAGGATCTGCCGAAGAAGACGCAGAACGCGATCCTCCATGGCTCCGGCGAGGACGAGATCAAGTTCTCCTACGAGGACGGCGTCCGCTCCTACGACACCAAGAAGCCGTTCGAAGGCGTCATCACCAACATCAACCGCCGCTACCGCGAAACCGAGAGCGAGTGGGCCCGCGAAGAACTGGCGAAGTATTTCCACGACGTGCCCTGCGGCGCCTGCAATGGCTTCCGGCTCAAGCCCGAGGCGCTCTGCGTCAAGATCGGAGCTAAGCATATCGGCGAGATCTCGGAGCTGTCGGTCAAGAATGCCGGCGCGTGGTTCGAGACCGTGCCAGAGGTGCTCAACGCGCAGCAGAACGAGATTGCAGGCCGCATCCTCAAGGAGATCCGCGAGCGCCTCACCTTCCTGCTCGACGTCGGCCTCAACTATCTCACCCTCTCCCGCTCGTCTGGCACGCTGTCCGGCGGCGAGAGCCAGCGCATCCGCCTGGCCTCGCAGATCGGCTCGGGCCTGACCGGCGTGCTCTACGTGCTCGACGAGCCTTCGATCGGTCTGCACCAGCGCGACAACGCGCGCCTGCTCGACACGCTGAAGCGGCTGCGCGACCTCGGCAACACCGTGATCGTGGTCGAGCATGACGAGGACGCGATCCTGCTTGCCGACCACGTGCTCGATATCGGTCCGGGCGCCGGCATGCATGGCGGCAACATCATCGCCGAAGGCACGCCTGCCGAGATCATGCGCAACCCGAAATCACTCACCGGCAAATATCTCACCGGCGAGCTCGAGGTCGAGGTGCCGGAGCGGCGTCCGCCGAACCATCGCCGCACCATCAAGGTGGTGAACGCGCGCGGCAATAACCTGAAGAACGTCACCGCGGAAATTCCGCTCGGCCTGTTCACGGCCGTCACCGGCGTGTCCGGTGGCGGCAAGTCAACGCTCTTGATCGACACGCTCTACAAGGCGATCGCCCGCAAGCTGAACAATGCGAGCGAAGGCGCCGCGCCGCATGATCGCATCGAGGGCCTCGAGCATATCGACAAGATCATCGACATCGACCAGTCGCCGATCGGCCGCACCCCGCGCTCGAATCCGGCGACCTATACCGGCGCCTTCACGCCGATCCGCGAATGGTTTGCGGGCCTGCCCGAAGCCAAGGCGCGCGGCTACGAGCCCGGCCGCTTCTCCTTCAACGTCAAGGGCGGCCGCTGCGAGGCCTGCCAGGGTGACGGCGTCATCAAGATCGAGATGCACTTCCTGCCCGACGTCTACGTCACCTGCGACGTCTGCAAGGGCAAGCGCTACAACCGCGAAACGCTGGAGGTCCTGTTCAAGGGCAAGAGCATCGCCGACGTGCTCGACATGACCGTCGAGGAAGCCGCTGACTTCTTCAAGGCGGTGCCGCGCGTGCGCGAGACCTTCCAGACCCTGCACCGCGTCGGCCTCGACTACATCCATGTCGGCCAGCAGGCGACGACGCTGTCGGGCGGCGAAGCCCAGCGCGTCAAGCTGGCCAAGGAATTGTCAAAACGCGCCACCGGCCGCACGCTCTACATCCTGGACGAGCCGACCACCGGCCTGCACTTCCACGACGTCAAGAAGCTGCTGGAGGTGCTGCACGAGCTGGTCGCGCAGGGCAACACGGTCGTGGTGATCGAGCACAATCTCGAGGTCATCAAGACGGCAGACTGGGTCATCGACCTCGGCCCCGAGGGCGGCGACGGCGGTGGCGAGATCGTCGCCTGGGGCCCGCCGGAGGACATCGTCAAAGCGCAGCGGAGCTATACGGGGAAGTTTCTGGAGCCGGTGCTGAAGAAGGCGAGGAAGCCGAAGCGCGGGAGGACGAGCGAGGCGGCGGAGTAATTTTCGTCGGCTTGAGCGATCGGGGATCCAGCCAGCTTGGAGTGATCTCTATGCCGAGCCGGAGCTATGCGCTCTTTCGGAAAGCCATTCTCGCCGAACAACAGGTGACCTGCGTCTACGAGGGTCGCTACCGGGAGCTGTGCCCGCATGTCATCGGTACTGATAAGAACGGTGAAGAGACTGTGCTGGCTTGGCAGTTCGCTGGCGAGAGCAGCGGGCCTCTGCCGCAATGGCGATGTCTGAAGCTGGCGAATGTCGGCGACGCGCGCCCGCGCGATGGCCGCTGGCATGAGGGCGGGTCGCATCGAACCACTCAAACTTGTGTCAAGAACATCGATATCGACGTCAATGTTCACGTGCGCAAGTTGCGCTGAGTCCCACTAGCTGCCGACGAATTCAATAACCGCCTCGCCCTGCGCGACCGCTTCAGCAATTTGTGGCATGGCGCCCAGAAATTGATGGATCAGTGTCCGATTGTCGATATTGCCGACCCGGACCCAAAGTACGGCCGGTCCCTGCCGTTTCGCGGCACGAAGGAGGGAGAAATCGCGGTCCTTGGTTACGAGAACGGCCGATCGAGCAATAGCTTCGCTCCAGATCGCCCCGTCGGTCGCATTCGCCATCCCGAATTCGGCGACATGAGCCGCATCATATCCAGCATGACGCATGGCCTCCGCAAGTACAGGTGGAAGCTGAGCATCGATCAGATAAAGCAAGCTATTTCGCCGCTATGATCGGATGATCGACTTGGCGGGCTGCGTAGGCAAGCACCGCGTCGATGTCAGCCTGCTCCAGGTACGGATAATCCTCGAGAATGCTTTCCCGCGACTGTCCCGCGGACAGCAGTCCAAGGACGTCAGCAACCGTGATGCGCAGGTCGCGAATGCACGGGCGTCCATGCATACGCTGCGGGTCGACCGTAATCCTTGCCAGTAGCTCCGACATCTGCCACCTCTGAAGTGATCAATATAGCATCTCCGACTGCGTCTGTCAGCGTGTCGCTCACGGTGTCCGCCCGCCTCCATGCCCTACTCCCTCGCCATCTTCGACCTCGACGGCACGCTCGTCGACAGCTTCCCCTGGTTCCTGCGCACCATCAACGACGTCGCCGACCGCTTCGGCTTTCGGCGTGTCAGGGATGAGGATGTCGAGGGACTGCGGCATGCTTCGACGCGCGAGATCCTCGCACGGCTCGAGGTGCCCGTGTGGAAGCTCCCGGCGATCGCGCGGTATGCGCGGCGGCTGAAGGGCGATGCGGCGGCGGAGATTTCGCTGTTTGCCGGCGCCGAAGTGACGCTGCGAACGCTGGCCGAGAGCGGCGTGCAGCTCGCGCTGGTGACGTCGGACAGCGAGGTCAATGCCAAGGCCAAGCTTGGCGACGTCGCATCACTCTTCTCGCATTTCGACTGCGCGGCTTCGGTGTTCGGCAAGCCCGCGAAATTCCGCCGCGTGATCCGGCGCGCCGGCGTCGCCCCGCCGGAGGTCATTTCGATCGGCGACGAGGTCCGCGACATCGAGGCGGCGCGTGCGGTGGGGATTGCCTGCGGCGCGGTCAGCTGGGGCTACGCTGCGCCGGCCGCGTTGCAGGCGCTTGCACCCGATTACATGTTCGCGCAGATGGATGAGATCTCGGATGCGGTTTGCCGAACGCCGGCAAAGGCCTGATCCGCAATCGTCCGCCCTCAGGAGACGGTCATGACACTCACGGATGCAGCCCGCCTCAAGCTCCTCACCCCGCCGGACGGCCGGTTGCGCGTCGTGCTCGACACCGACACTTACAACGAGGTCGACGACCAGTTCGCGCTGGTGCAGATGCTGCTGTCGCCGGAACGCTTCGACGTCGAGGCGATCTACGCCGCGCCGTTCTTCAATACCCGCGCGGACAATCCCGGGCACGGCATGGAGCTGAGCTATCAGGAAATCCTGCGCCTGCTGGAGCGGTTGAACATCGCGCCGGATGGCCTGGTTCATCGCGGTGTCACCGACTATGTCGGTTCGGCCAAGATGGCGCAGCCAGCCCCCGCCGTGGACGACCTCGTCGCCCGGGCGCGCGCGGGCTCGCCTGACAACCCGCTCTACGTCATCGCCATCGGCGCCATCAGCAATGTCGCCTCGGCGCTGCTCAGGGCCCCCGATATCATCGACCGGATCGTGGTGGTCTGGCTTGGCGGCCACGCACTGGAATGGCCTGACACCATCGAGTTCAACCTCAAGCAGGATGTCGGCGGCGCGCAGGTGCTGCTCGACAGCGGCGTGCCGCTCGTTCTCGTGCCCTGCCGGGGCGTCACCTCGCGCCTGCACGCGACGGTGCCGGAGATCGAGCGCTACGTCGAACCGCATGGCAGTATCGGCGCGTTCCTCGCGATGCGGTTCAAGGAGTATTCGCCGGACCATATGGGCTGGGCCAAGGAGATCTGGGACATGGCGCCGGTCGGCTGGCTGCTCAATCCCATGTGGGCCCCCAGCGTGATCATCCCGGCCCCGGTTCTCACCGAACAGATGACATGGAGCGTCGACCGAAGGCGGCATCCGATCCGCTACGTGACCTATGTGGATCGCAACGCGATCCTGAAGGATTTTTTCATGAAGTTGCGGGACTTCGCCCCGTCGAAAGCACCGTAGGGCGGATCAGCGCAGCGTAATCCGCCAATTTGTCCCGGGGAGAAGGGCGGTGGATTACGCCGCGCTAGTCCGCCCCACCACCCACCACAATCTCTTGCGTTACCCGACAGGCAAAACACGCTAGATCGCGGTCAAGGCTCTCCAAGCAAAACAATTCGCTTTACGCGAATTCGGAAATGCATCATATTCCGGCCATCCCAACCCGGCCGAGGGGCGCTATCGCGATCGTCACGACACGCGGGATGGGACGTGGTGGACGTGGGTCACATCGGCGCGAGGGGTTTTGCAGGGCGGGCAACCGTGAGCAAAAGCGTCGCGCACACGACCGGTGTGATCTGCGTACGGCAAAATCGTGTGGTCCTGACGCCCGGGGTCTGTGCGCCAAGTCTTGCGGTGATGCGTTTGGCCCGACCGGGTCTCCGCATCAGCCATCCGTGAGGCGACGGGGGCAATAGTGCATCGCTCCCCGGGGAGAGCGCGACATAAGCCGTCAACCCACTGCGCAGGGAAGGCCGGATGTTTGGCTTCACCTGTATGCCGCTGTGCAGCTTCTCGTAGCGCAACCATCGCACAGTGGACCGCGGGTGCCAGCCGGCACCCGGCCTTCCCTGCGCCCTCGGCACTTTCGAGGGCGGCAACCGCCGCAAAGCTCGGGCACGATGTGCCGCGAGGGCGTGAAAGCGTGTCCGCGATTGCAGACGCCAATGGCACGACGAAGCTTATTCACGTCTTGCTTGCGGGAGGCTTGCGGGAACGATCCATGCAATGCGGCACTTGGACGCAAAATCATACCTGAGGTTGCCGTTCAGAATCGCAGCAATGAATTGTAACAATGTTTCTGTCTGCTGGCATGAGGCCAGCCCCTGCCTTGCGACCCGGCAATGATTGACGGACGTCCAGGACCCGCCGCGCCGTCAGGAATTCCCCATGGTGTCCACCTATTTTGGCTTCAGCTACGTCACGCGCAATCTCGCACAGACCCTGACGCGGGTGGCGCAGCAATCGGACGTATCGCGCGACGCCGCCTATTACAAAGCCAACATCGGCAAGGTGCACTCCGTCGACGATCTGATGAAGGACTATCGTCTGTATCACTACGTCACGAAAGCCTATGGCCTGGAGGACATGGCCTACGCCAAGGCTTTCATGAAGAAAGTGCTGCAGAGCGATCTCTCGGACTCCAAGAGCTTTGCCAACACGCTGATCGACAAGCGTTACCGCGATTTTGCCGCGGCATTTTCCTTCGGTGGCGGTGAGACGAAGGTCGCGCAATCGGATAGCCAGACCGACGACATCATCGGGCTGTACACGGCAGCCATGAAGAGCAACGTCGATGCCGTTGCCGCCGACACGACTTACTACAATGCAACGATCGGCAGCGTGACCAGCGCCGACCAGCTTCTCAACGACGATCGTCTTCGCAACTATGTCGCCTCGGCATTCGGGATCGATCAAAGCAAGTGGCCGCGTGACACCATCAAGCAAGTCTTGTCCAGCGATTCGTCCGATCCGAACAGCTACGTCAACACTACTTTCTCGTCCCAGCTGAATGGCCTGAACGCCCAGCTTGCCCAAGCCAAATCGGATGCCACCGACGCCAGCTCGAAGATTGCCGACTATACGACGCAACTGTCGCGGCCCGGTGCCGACGTCAATCAGTTGAATGTGCAGATACTGGTCGAAAAATATCGCCTGCAGACAGCCGTGAGCAGCATATCCAGCACCAACGACGCCATCGCGACCACCGGCCACTTCATGGATCTGGCCGGCGCGTTCGAGTTTTCGGCCGACGGATCGCTTCCAGCGGGTACACCTGCGCAGACCGCAGCAAACCTCGCAAGCACCAACAAGAGCTTCGACGACAGCAAGTCAGCGGTCTATTCGGCGGCAAGCCCGTTGCAGGAAGCTCTGGTCATCGCACAATTCAGAAAATTCATCCCCAATGTGAACTCACTCCAGACGCTCGTGTCCACACCAGGCGCGTATAATTTCGCGCTGTCAGCCGTCGGCCTCGATCCCACACAGGTCTCACAGTCCACCGTGAAGGCTGTTCTCGAAAGCGACCTCAACGACCCCAAGAGCTACGTCTATACGCTCAAGGACGATCGATACGTCAAGCTCGCACGCGCGTTCAACTTTGACGCCAAAGGCAACCTGACGACGCCCCTGGCGGCTCAGGATTCGGCCGAGATCCTCGATATCGCCAAGGACTACGTCATTGCGAAATTGAAGTCTGCAAGCACGCAAGACCAGGCGAAAATCAAGGCTCAGGCTCAGAAAGACGCGACGGACTATCAACAGTCGATCGGCAACATCGACAGCGTTTCCGACCTGCTTGCGAACAGGAAGATGGTCGACTTCATTCTTGTCGCCAAGGGGTTGGACCCTGCGAAAGTGACCACCGCATATCTTAAGAAGATCTTCGCCTCCGATCTGAACGATCGCAAGAGCTTCGCAAACACGGAGAGCGACCCGCGCTTTGCCGAGATCGCGGCGTCGTTCAATTTTGACAGCAAGGGCAACGTCGCGCGTCTTCCGATGGTGGGCCCGCAAAAGCGCGATCAATTTCTGGCAACGCAAAAGAACTTTCTCGAGCAAAGCCTGGAACAGCAGCAGGGCGATACGAATCCCGGCGTGCGCCTGGCGCTGTATTTTCAGCGCATGGCGGGGCACATCACGTCCGCTTATGACATCCTTGCCGACAAGGCT
This sequence comes from Bradyrhizobium sp. AZCC 2230, assembly GCF_036924495.1. Lineage (NCBI taxonomy): Bacteria > Pseudomonadati > Pseudomonadota > Alphaproteobacteria > Hyphomicrobiales > Nitrobacteraceae > Bradyrhizobium > Bradyrhizobium sp. AZCC 2230. Next base: position 1,480,959 of record NZ_JAZHRS010000001.1, read on the forward strand.
CTTTCGGAGGTGTTTCGAACCACCTTCGATTTGCCCGATCAGATGGCTTCGATGCAGATCGATCAGCAGGCCAAGATCGTGGCGAAATACCTCAATATCAAAGATCTCGGAGATCCCACCAAAGTTACAAAGCTGTTGGGCCGTTTCTCGGCCATGTATGACGCGAGGAACGCCAGTCAGACTTACTCGCCCGTGCTCGACCTCTTTCAGGGATCGAACTCGGGGACATCAGGCTTCAGTGAATCGACATATCTGGCCATGGCGAAAATGCGCGCCAGCCCGTGGTGATGAAGTCTTCGCCCGAACCCCCATCAAGCCGCGTCGGCGGGCCTGACCCGTCGAGCGATTTCCGCGCCCTTCTCCCGTTCGACGACACCAATGTCGTACTGCCCTTGCAAGTCCAGCCAGAATTGAGGGCTATTGCCGAAATAGCGACCAAGCCGTACCGCCGTGTCCGCCGAGATACCTCGGCGTCCATTCAAAATATCGGTGATCCGCCCCGAGGGAACGCCAATGTCGAGCGAAAGCCTGTTTGCGCTGAGCCCGCGCGCAACCAATTCGCGCTTGAGCAGCCGTCCGGGATGAACGAGTGGAGCCATGGATGTCAGCCCTTGTGAATGGATGGTAGATTCATTCCGCCAGCGTCGCCTCGACGAAACCGTGCGGATCGGCGCAGAATTCCCGCATCACCCGGTAATGATCGGTCTGCTCCACTGTCGTCGGCTCGAGGCCGTATTTGCCGAGCCGCAGCAGTTGCGCATTTGGATAGGCCATCAGCAGCGGGGTGTGAGTCGCCATGATCACCTGGCAGATGCGGGAATCTTCCATGCGCCGCAGCAGTTTCAAAAACTCGATCTGACGCGCCGGCGACAGCGCAGATTCCGGCTCGTCGAAGATAAAAATGCCCTGGCGTTGGCAGCGTTCTTCGAAAAAGCGCAGGAAGCCCTCGCCGTGGGAGTGCGACAGGAAATCGGGGCCGACCTGGCCAGCATCCCGCGCGGCCTTGTCCAGATATCGCGCGACCGAGAAAAAGCTCTCGGCGCGAAAGAACCAGCCGTTGGTGATCTTCGGCAGCCAGCTTGCGCGCAGCGCCTTGGAGAGCTGGCCGCCCATCTTCTCGCGCGCCTCGGAGTGATCGACCGGCATGTATCCCTTGCCTCCACCGGCATCGTCGCAGCCGGGCCAGCGCTGCGATGCCCTCCAGGATCGTCGACTTCCCGGTGCCGTTCTCTCCCACGATGATCGTGATGGGGGCCTCGAAGTTGAGTTCGAAATCATCCGGAAAGATGGGCAGGCAAAACGGATAAGCCTCGCGATCCTTCACTCGCGACGGATCGAGCCAGACCCGCTTCAGATACGGCGCGGGAAGGTTGATCGTCCGATTGCCCTTCCACGCCATTGCCAACCTCCGCGCCTCGTTCGATTGGAACATAACAGGAACACGATGATTGCAAAGAAGTATCTTGCCCCCGCCCCGGGGGGCACTGGGGTTAGCCCAAGACCTCCAGCACCAGCTCCATGGTCATCAGCACGGGATTGTCGCCGCGGGCCAGACGGCCCTCGGCGATGCCGCCGGTGTAGTCGATCAGGGCGACGTCGAGCGCGGCTTCGAGCGCGCCGGACGCACCCGGCGCAGTCGTCCCGGCGGTGATCGCCAGCTCCGTGGCAAACGGCTCGGTCACGCCGCCATGGGTGAAGCGCGCACCGATGGTCGAGCCGACACCACCGTGGATTTTTGCACGCGCAATGCCATGTGCCCGGCAAAAGGCTTCGAGGCAGGAGGCAAAATCCTGGTTGGGCCGCAGCCGCAGCGCGAATGCGCGGCTGGTCGTACGCGCACCGGTGCTCGCGGAGACGACCGGCCCGAACAGCTTGAAATTGGTCTCGGGATCGGGCTCCGCCGTGAACATCGCGCCATCGATGCCGAAAGCCTGGACCTGGAACGGCTCAGCGACAACGGTCTCGTCCGGCAGCATGTGGCCGCCGCTCGCCTTGCCATCCGCCTCAATCCACAGCCCGTGGCAGTGAAAGAACGGCGCGCCGTCGCGCATACCCAGCGTCATGCTGCCGAGCCTGGTGCGCGTTACGCCTGTGGGCCGATACGTGTCGCTGTAGAACGCCGCGTTCTCGCCGGTCTTCGACAGCGCCGGCATCACATAGCCGAACGGCCCGAGCGCGCCCTGGCTGAAATTCAGCACGCCACCCGCAAACCCTTCCGCGGCAAAACCGCGGCGTGCGGCTTCGAGCAGCGGCAGGCCTGCCGGAAGCGTGAACGAAAAGGGGTGCCCCCTCGCCTCTACCCATTGGATACGTTCAGTGACCGGCGCGCCCGGCTGCTTGATGCTCCGCATGCCCCGCGCTCAGCTCGCCTTGGTCTTGTCGAGATCGAGCAGCCCGCGCGCCTCGAGCTCGTCGCGCACCATGCGTTTCGGCACCTTGCCATAGCCGGATTTCGGCAGCGCCTCCCAGAAGAAAAACCGCTTCGGCATCTTGTAGCGCGGCACTTTCGGCAACAGGAACGCCGCCATCTCCGCTTCGCTCACAGCCTTCTCGCCGTCGCGCGCAACGCAGACGGCAACGCCGACCTCGCCCCAGGTCGCATCGGGCACGCCGAGCACTGCGACCTCGCCGATGCAAGGATGCGTCAGGATCTTCTCCTCGATCTCGCGCGGATAGATGTTGGAGCCGCCGGAGATGTACATGTCGGAGGCACGCCCGGTGATGTAGACGAACCCCTCCTCGTCCATGTGGCCGAGATCGCCGGTGCGAAACCAGCCGTTGCGGAAGGCCTTCGCGTTGGCTTCAGGATTATCGTAGTAACCCGCGAGCACCGCAGGCCCGATCACGCAGATCTCGCCGCTCTGGTTCGCCTTGAGCTCGCGCCCCTCGTCGTCCTGGATCGAGACCTGCATGCCGGTCCGCTCGAAACCGCAGGTGCCGATCTTTGCATGCGGCCCGTCCTCGGGATCGTGCAGCGCCGCCGGCAGCACAGTGATGTTCCCGGTGACCTCGCCGAGGCCAAAATATTGCACGATGACCTTGCCGAGCTTCTTCAGCGCGGCCTTTTGGTCCTCGCGATACATCGGCGCGCCGGCGTAGATCACGTGGCGCAGCGAGGAATGATCGTATTTGTCGGCAGCGGGATGCTCGACCATCATCTTGAGGATCGTCGGCACCGTGAAGAGATTGCCGACACGATGCGTCGCAATCAGGCGGAACGCCTCGTCGATGTCGAACTTCTCGGTCGACAGCAGCACGGTGCAGACGCCGCGCGCGGTCTGTACCAGCTGATGTACGCCGGCGCCGTGCGACAGCGGCGCCACCACCAGCGATGCATCGGCTTCCGTGACGCCTGGGGTGAGATCGGCGAGATGGTTGGTGACGACAAAACCCATCTGGCCGTGGGTCAGCACCGCGGCCTTGGAGCGGCCCGTGGTGCCGGAGGTGAAGAAGAACCAGCAGGGATCGTCGTGCTCGACGGCAACGTTCTCGACCACTTGGCCTGCCTGCGAAGCAATGGCGTCGGCCACCGAGCGCTCGCCGAACGATGCCTTGCCGCCGATGCTCCAGGTGAATTCCAGCGCGCCGCCGTTCACGGCCGCCGCGTGCTCGGGAAAATCGACATGGCACAAAAACGCGCTCGCACCGGAGGCCTGCGCGAGGTAGGCGACCTCGTCTGGCATCAGGCGGAAATTGGTGGGCACCCAGACCGCGCCGAGCCGGAACGCCGCAAACATCGAGACAAACATCTCGTCGCCATTCTTCGAATGGACCAGGATGCGGTCGCCCTTGGCGATGCCGCGCGCAGCAAGCGCCGCGGCCAGTGCGGAAACCTGCGCGTCGATCTCGCGCCAGGTCCAGGATTTGTCACCCCAGACGAATCCAGGACGCGATCCATGCCGCCGCGCATTCTGGGTCAGCATGTAGGCAAGATTCATCACGCGGCGGGACATGCGGAGCGACTGCATCGGGCTTCCTCTTCAACGGCAGACGGCACGCAAGCCGCCCGCTCATTGGAGCCCATTTATCGCCATCGCCGGTGGCCTCGCAAGGCCGCCAACGGGGCGTCATCCATGCGCCCGTTCAAGGAATTTTAAACATGATGGGGGCAACCTCGCTCAGTATCTGCGTACAGAGTGCTGCATCATGGTCAAAGCGCCCGTCGTTCTCCTGCTCACGTTGGCACTTGCCGGCTGTGCTGTCGCTCCGCAAGCGCACTTGGCCTCGGATCCTGCCTTCAAACCCGCGCGCTATGCCTGGGATGGCGCGGGCCAGGACCCCAATCAACCGCGTTCCACTCCCGGGCCCTCACGCGCAACGCGCACTGCTGCCCGGCTCGAGAGCGACGGCATCGAGGCCGAGCAGGACGCCAAGGTCAATCGTTCGCTCGTCATCTGCCAGGGCTGCCTCCCCACAAAACCTCAGCCGGAAGATTCGCGCCTCGCCAAGGCGGCCGATTGAACAACCGCGCGTTCTTCGGTCTACTGAGATACCGCGTTGCGGTGACCATCACCGGCCACCGCAACGACCGCAAACCCGCCGACCAGATCGTGCGTTACGACTTCGTGCGCGAGGCCAACAGCTGGAAGATCGACGACATCAAGGGCTCCTCCGACGGCGAGGCCTGGTCGATCCGAAAGATGCTGACGGACGCACTGAAGAGCTGACCGGAGACATCATGAGCGACGTGATCAACAACGAGGCCCATCGCCGTTACGAGCTCGAGGCGGAGGGCCACCTCGCGACCGAGCATTACAAGCTCGACGGCGATGTCATCACCTTCGAGCATACCGACGTGCCGAAAGAGCTCGGCGGCAAGGGCGTCGGCTCAAAGCTGGTGCAAGGCGCGCTCGACCAGGTCCGCGCGGCCGGTTTGAGGCTGATCCCGGAATGCCCGTTCGTGAAGGCGTGGATCGAGAAGCACCCGGACTATGCGGATCTGGTGAAGAGATGAGCGAGCTCAGGCCCGCCGATCGCGCGGCGGGCCTGCCGAAATCCAGGGCCTATTGCCCATGCTTCAGCATATCCTGGTCACTCAGATCCCAGTCCTGCCACAGCTGGAGCACGCCGAGGATCACCGCCACCGCGCCGAGGCTGGTATGGTAGATTCGGAGAAAACCTTCGCCGGAATAGCCGAGCACCAAGGGCGAGACGATGAGCCACAGCCCAACCAGGATCGTCGCCACCTCCTGCCAGCGCTGCAAGGCGACATATTCGAGCTGGTTAAGGCCAAATATGACGAGGCCGACCGCGACCGCGTTCACGACCATCATCTCGTGTCCGACGATGCCCGAGCGATCCTGGATGGGAAACCACGGCGACGCGACAATCAGCGCGCCGAGCAGCATCCCACACCAGTCTTCCCATGTTCGATGAGTATTCAAGAAACCAAAGTCCGACATCGTACCCTCCTACAAAAAGAGGCACACGTCGGCGGCTGGCGATCATGACACTCCGAATGTCTAGCAATCCTGCCGGCCGCATTCGGGCGTATGTCCTGCAACAAGACGTGGGGAACCGGTGCAAGATTGCAAGACGGACCAACATTTTTGCAGATACCTCCCCTGCGGCAACCTCCCCTGGTCGCGTCTTGGCAAGGCAGGGTTCAGGCGCCTAGATCAGGGAATAAGCATCGCTTCGGAAGGATCAGGCATGGAGGCACCGGTACGCGACAACAAGGACAGGAGCCGCTTCGAGCTCGATGTCAAAAGCGAAATCGCCTTCGCAAATTACCGGCTGACGCCGTCGGCTGTCATCATCACCCACACCGAGACGCCGCGTGCGCTGCGGGGTCGCGGCATTGCCTCCAAGCTGATCAAGGGCGCGCTCGACCTGATCCGGCGCGACGGCAGGAAGGTGATCGCGGGCTGCGGTTTCGTCGTCGATTATCTCGACAAGCACCCGGAGGATGCGGATCTCGTCGCCTGAACGCAAAAGGGCCCACGAGATCGCGGGCCCTCTTTTAGTTGCTTGGCGTCGACCGATGCGCGTCGGTCAGTGCTTGATTTCCGGCGGCAGCTTGCCGCCATTGGCGGCGAGCTTGGACATCACCTGCTTGTGCAGCCAGACGTTCATGCTGGCGGAGTCGTTCGTGTCACCGGTGTAGCCGAGCTCCTTGGCGAGATCCTTGCGTGCAGCAAGGCTCGAATCGATGTCCAGCGCCTTCATGAGGTCGACGATCGAGGTGCGCCATTCCAGCTTCTCCTTCTGGGCAGCCACCAGCTTGTCGACGATGGCCGCAACGTCCACGGTGGCTGCGGGCGCGGCGGAGGGTGCTGCGCCGGGCGCCGACGACGGCGATGCGGTCCCTGCAGGCGCGCTGGCCGCGGGTGCGCCGCCGGCGGGCGCAGCGGAAGCGGGATGGCTTCCGAAAATTGCGCCCATGATTTTCCCGAAAATGCTCATGTCCTGCTCCCCGAAAAGGATCCCGTTGGAAGGCCCTGAGTGGGCACTTATAGACGAAGTTACGTCGTTGCGCCCGCGAAGTTCCGCGGAGCACAAACAGCATGAGCTTATCTGCGGCGAAATGACGACCGAATGACATCATCGAGGTTGCACTGCGGCAACGAATCTCACCCAAGCGTGAGGGACAGGACTCGGAAAGAGGCGTACGCTTTTGGTTCAGCTCGCGATGCCATCCGGAATTCGCGTCCGGTTGGAATCGCGAAACTCAGAAAAAGCGGCCGCTCGCGCCGTTTGCCGGCGCCGGATTCGGTTGCATGGCAAGGGAGCAAGCGACGACCATGGCCACACTCTACCAGGGCAATGTCCCCACGGCGGCCCAGCCCGCGGATGCGGCTGGGCCGGTGATCCGAACCATCCAACTGTCCGACCTGCACGACGCGCTCAAGCGCGGCTGGGAAGATTTCAAGGCGGTTCCGAGCCACGCCATCATCCTCTGCGTGATCTATCCGGTGCTCGGCCTGGTGATCGCGCGCGTCGCAATGGGCTATTCAGTGATACCGCTGCTATTTCCGCTGGCCGCAGGCTTCGCCCTGATCGGCCCGTTCGCAGCACTCGGCCTCTATGAGCTCTCGAGCCGTCGCGAACGCTATGAAGAGGCCAGCGCCTGGGATGCCATGGACGTGCTGCGCTCGCCTTCCTTCGGCGCCATGCTCGGCCTCGGCACGCTGCTGCTCGCGCTGTTCGTAACCTGGGTCGCGACCGCACAGGCAATCTATGTGGCGGCGTTCGGCTATGAAGGCGTGACCGGAATCTCGGATTTCGTGACGCGTGTGCTGACGACATCGCAGGGCTGGTGGCTGATCGTGATCGGCTGCGGCACGGGCTTCCTGTTTGCGCTCGCCGCGCTCTGCATCAGCGCCGTCTCATTTCCGTTGATGCTCGACCGCCATGCCGGCGCTCTGGACGCGATGGTCACCTCGCTGCGCGTCGTCGCCAAAAACCCGGTGCCGATGGCGGCCTGGGGCCTGATCGTGGCGGTGCTGCTGGCGCTCGGAACGGTCCCCGCGTTCCTCGGGCTCGCCGTCGTCATCCCCCTGCTCGGCCACGCCACCTGGCATCTCTACCGCAAGGTCATCGTCTCCGAACCCGGTGCCCGGCCAGTGCCGCCTCCGCCGCAGCGTCCGCGCAAGCCGGCAGCCGATTTCCCCGCCAATCTCTTCCCGTGGCGGAATCGGGAATAGGACGGACGTCTAACGATCTTGCGCCTAACGATCTCGCGCCTGACGGTCTTGTGACAACCGATCCCGCCCCGGCGGCCCCGGGCGGGGTCGGCTACTGTCATAGGCCTTGCTTTGGCCGCGGTTACAACCGAGATTGCCGCCGCCGGTCATGCCACTTCACGGAATCAATTTACTCGAATGACCCTGACGATTTCTCGTCTCGCTCTCGCAGCCCTCGCCCTTTCAGCGTCAATCGTGTCCGCCGAGCCTACTCCGGCCGCGGTCGCCTGCGGTTCAGGCAATTTCGACGCCTGGCTCACCGACTTCAAAACCGAGGCCGCGGCCAAGGGCATTTCGCAACAGGCGATCGCCGCCGGGCTTGCCGGCGTTACGCTGGACCAAAGCGTGCTGAACCGTGACAAATCGCAAAAGGTCTTCACCCAGACCTTCGAAGAGTTTTCCGGTCGCATGGTGCCGCCGCGGATGACGCGCGGCTCCAACATGATGAAGCAATACGGCTCGGTGCTGTCGCGCATCGAGCAGACCTACGGCGTGCCCGGCGAGGTGCTGGTCGCGATCTGGGGTCTCGAGACCGATTTCGGCGTCAACACCGGCAAGTTCGCGACGATCCGCTCGCTGGCGACGCTGGCCTATGATTGCCGGCGCGCCGAGCAGTTTCGCGGCGAATTGCTGGATGCGCTACGCATCGTCCAGCGCGGCGATCTCGCGCCCGCCGACATGAAAGGCGCCTGGGCCGGCGAGCTCGGCCAGACCCAGTTCATGCCATCATCCTGGATGAAATACGCCGTCGATTTCGACGGCAACGGCAAGCGTGACCTCTTGCACAACGCCCCCGACGTGCTGGCCTCCACCGCGAACTATCTAGCGGGCTATGGCTGGCAGAAGGGCAAGGATTGGCAGCCGGGCAGCCCGAACTTCGCGGTGCTCCAGCAATGGAACAAGAGCGAGGTCTATTCCAAGACGGTGGCCTATTTTGCCACCCAGCTCGCCCACGCCCCTTAAAGCACACGCCCAGACACAAAACGCGTAGGGCCGATCGCCTTGCGACCGGCCCTCTCTTGGGTTGCGTTTACCTACCCGTTATTTGCCCATGGTGGCTTGCATCGCCTTGTTCAGGTGCGCGCCGCACACACCCATTTTGCCATTGAGCAGCGCGTCCTGCGCAGCGGTGATCTCCTTCTCAGCGACGAACTTGGTGTCGCCGTCGGGCATGCCCTCGATCGCGGTCTCCGTCTTCTCCAGATTGGCCCCGCTGCAACCGCCCGTGCTGTGCTTGGCGGCCTGGGCCGGCGCGACGGCGAATGCGACGGCGGCAATTGCAATAACCCCGAGTAACTTCGTCATGATGTTACTTTCCTTCTCTTGTTCTTGGGACAGACCCAGCGACATTGCCGGAATCTGCAACATGACTTTGCTGCCGACGCGGCAACTTGCCGCAATAAATTCCCCGCGAGAATTGCGTGATGTTGCGCGCTGCGCAGAGCCGCATGCGAAATTTCTGATTTTCATTACAACTTTGTAATCCGGACCGCACGCACAGCGTGTGTGCACTGCGTCAACGAGGGAGGCGGACAGCCTCAACCGATCGGCGAGACGCAGATCCGCCCCCGCCGAGGACCAGAGAATCGTCGCGGAGCCTCTCCGAAGATCGGCAGGGCTCTCAACGATACTTTGAATAAATCTTCATTTCTATGAATCTCCGTTCATGCGATTCGCGCATGCGAGACTTGGGCTTACAAGCTGGCATATCGCCTTGCGGGTCATGGAAACGCAACTTATTTCCATCAGCATCGGAACCGCAGGATTTGCTATAAACCCGTGATTTCACGGACGTTTATTGCACCATGCGAGGATTTCCGCCTAGCAGATGGGCGGGAGTGCCGACAGGTTAATCGTCTCTTACCGATGCCATGCGTTCTTCGCTTAGCTGCATCGCAACATCGGAACTTTCGCACTGCACCACTCTCACCTATATTCATTTCAACGATGACGCCCGGGCAAGGGCTGAATCGAACTACAGGAGACTACCAATGCTGCTCTCGCTCATCCGCATGATCCAGGCTTTCCGGGACTATCAGCGCAACGTTGCCGAGCTGTCCCAGCTCAGCGACCGCGAACTGGCCGACATCGGCCTCGATCGCTCGGACATCCCGCGCGTTGCCGCCGGTCAGTATCAGGGCTGATATCGTTCAGCCCTTCACCGGACGGACCGATAACGCCCGCCTCGTGCGGGCGCTGTCGTTTTCAGCGGCAGAAAACTCGATCTCTGCGATTCCACTGGCCGCCGAAAAGCGCTACCTGTCCGCCCCATGACAGGACCCCTATCCAATATTGTGCACGTCATAGGCGCTGGCCTTGCCGGCTCCGAAGCCGCCTGGCAGGCGGCGAAAGCTGGCGTGCCCGTGGTGCTGCACGAGATGCGGCCCGATCGCATGACCGAGGCGCACCGCACCGACGGGCTCGCCGAGCTCGTCTGCTCCAACTCGTTCCGCTCGGATGACGCCGCCAACAACGCAGTCGGCCTGCTGCACGCCGAGATGCGACGGCTCGATTCGCTGATCATGCGTGCAGCCGACGCCAACCAGGTGCCTGCAGGCGGCGCCCTCGCGGTCGATCGCGACGGCTTCTCGGCCGCCGTCACCAAGGCGCTGAACGACCATCCCCTGATCGAGATCGCCCGCGGCGAGATCAAAGGCCTGCCGCCGGCCGAGTGGAGCAACGTCATCGTTGCGACCGGTCCCCTCACCTCCGCGCCGCTGGCTGACGCCATCCGCGAGCTGACCGACGAGAACGCGCTCGCCTTCTTCGATGCGATCGCACCGATCGTGCATCGCGAATCCATTGACATGTCGGTGGCCTGGTTCCAGTCGCGTTATGACAAGGTCGGCCCCGGCGGTACCGGCGCCGACTACATCAACTGCCCGATGACGAAGGAGCAGTATGATGGCTTTGTTGCCGCGCTGATCTCAGGCGAGAAGACCGAGTTCAAGGAATGGGAGACCAACACGCCCTATTTCGACGGCTGCCTGCCGATCGAGGTGATGGCGGAACGTGGCCCCGAGACCTTGCGCCACGGCCCGATGAAGCCGGTCGGTCTCACCAATCCGCACGATCCCACGACGAAGGCCTACGCGATCGTGCAGCTGCGCCAGGACAACAAGCTGGGCACGCTCTACAACATCGTCGGTTTCCAGACGAAGCTGAAATACGGCGAGCAGCAGCGCATCTTCCGCACCATTCCCGGGCTGGAAAAAGCCGAATTCGCCCGCCTCGGCGGCCTGCATCGCAACACCTTCCTCAATTCGCCAAAGCTGCTCGACAGCCAGTTGCGCCTGCGCGCACAGCCGCGGCTGCGTTTTGCAGGCCAGATGACGGGCTGCGAGGGCTACGTCGAGTCCGCAAGCGTCGGCCTGATCGCCGGTCTCTACGCGGCAGCTGATGCCCGCGGCGAGACGCTTGCGAGCCCGCCGGGTACGACGGCGCTCGGATCCCTGCTCGGCCATATCACCGGCGGCCATATCGAGACCATCGAGCCGGGCACGCGATCGTTCCAGCCGATGAACATCAATTTCGGCCTGTTCCCACCGCTCGCCACCGCGCCGACGAAGAAGCCCGATGGCACGCGGCTGCGCGGCAACGAGAAGACGGTGGCCAAGAAGCAGGCGATGAGCGCATTGGCGCTCGCCGATCTCGATCGCTGGATCGCCGATCATTTGCGCATTGCCGCAGCCGCGTGAGTTTTCGATGAATCTCCCGAAAGACGACGCCGCGGTGCTCTCGGCGCGCTGGACCGAGGGCGTGCTGCTCAAGCGCGACGTGTTCTCGACCGTCGAGCGCGGCCGCTTCCGCGCTGACAGTGGCGAGGTCGACGCGGTGCTGCGACGGCTCGATGAAGTGCCATGGTGGTCGTTCCTGCTGGCGCGTCATCTGTTCGCGCGCGAGAAGCACGCGCTGGTGCTTGCCAAAGGACTCAATGTCGGCCCTGAATTGCTCTGGGCCGGCCGCCGCGCTCTTGCGCGCGGCTTCGTCGACGGCGTCGCGCTGCATCTGGCAAAACCCCATGGCGATCTCGCCTATTTCCGCTCGGCCAAGGCGGCGCTGCGAAGGCTGCGCCGCGCCGGCATCTGCCACAACGATCTCGCCAAGGAACAGAACTGGCTGGTCGGCCGCGATGGGCGCGCCTATGTGACGGACTTCCAGCTCGCGGCCTGCTTCAACCGCCGGGGCCGGCTCTATCGCGTCCTCGCCTATGAAGACCTCCGTCATCTGCTCAAGCACAAGCGCTCCTACGCGCCCGAGGCGCTGACGCCGCGCGAGCGAAAGATTCTCGCGAAAAAATCCTTCGCCGCGAGCCTGTGGCTTGCCACCGGCAAGAAGGTCTACCGCGCGATCACCCGCGGCCTGTTCAACTTCACCGACCGCGAGGGCGGTGGCCGCCGTCTTGTCAACGACGCGCCGGTGATCGCCGAGCTGATCCGCAAGAACCCCGCCGTGCGCGACACCGCCATCGTCGCCTTTGCCGACCGCCGTTCCGGCGTTGGGCTCTATGCGTTCGTGGAGGCCGATCAAGCCGCGCTCGAAGGCCAGCTCCGCAACGAGCTCACTGCCGCCAAGGGTCCGAAGCCGCCGGAACACATCCAAATCGTGCACGCGCTGCCGCGCGACAGCAGCGGCAAGCCGCGCACCGAAATCCTGCAACTGGTCGCCATGAACCAGCTCGACCTGATCGAGCCGATGATGAAGAATGACCAGGACCGCGCCTTCCTCAAGGACATCCTTGAGCAGCGCAAGAACCTGCGCGACCGCTTCAATTTCGAGGCGGACCTGCCCACCAGTTAGATCACGGGGGGCGCCGCGCCTTGAAGCGTCCACAATGCCGGTGGAGAAGCCGGGGGGTCACACTGACTTGGGAAACGATGAATCGCTGGGGGACCATGAGGCGCCGCGCAGCCCTGCTGATCGCAGGTCTCATGCTGCTGGTGGCGGCGCCCGTGATGGCCGCGGAATCCCCTTCCGAACAGATCTCCGGCTTCCGGCTGAAACATGGTGAGGCCCGCGTCGTACGCGACACGACCCTCGACCGCATCGCCATGGACCAGGCCCGCGCAATGGCGGCGAAGGACGATCTCAGCCACGACGCCCTCGGCCCGTTCAACAAGCGCGTCGCGCCATCGGGCGCGGGCCGCGCCGCCGAGAACATTGCCTATGGCTACGACAATTTCGAGAAGACGCTCGGCCAGTGGATCGACTCCTCCGGGCACCGCAAGAACCTGTTGCTGCACAACGCCTCCCGCGTCGGCATTGCCAGCGCGAAGACCGCCAGCGGCAAGCGCACCTATTGGGCCATGGTGATCGCCGGCGACTACGAGCCGAAGAAGGGCAAGGGCAAGAAGGACAGCGAGCCGCTGGTGGCCGTGAAACGCGAGGTCACGCCCGCCGGCAAGCCCAAATCCAGCAACTGCCATATCAAGCTGCTCGGCCTCTGCATCTAAGATTAGGCAAGGCTTTGTTCGTCGCGATCTTGCTCGCGTTCCTCGGCATGTCTAATTCATACGCAAGCATTACGGGACGCGGAGGTACACTTGATCGACATCAACCAAATCCGCGCCGACACACCGGCCGCCTCTCGGCTCGCCTATCTCCACAATGCCGGCGCGGCGCTCATGCCGACGGGCGTCGTCACGGCGATGAAGCAGCATATCGATCTGGAGAGCGAGATCGGAGGCTATACCGCCGCCGACCGCGAGTCCGAGCGGCTTGATGCAGTCTACGGCTCGGTGGCGCGCCTGCTGAATGCCGCGCCCGACGAGATCGCGCTCATGGAGAACGCGACCGTTGCCTGGCAGATGGCGTTCTATGCCCTGCCGTTTCGCGCCGGCGACCGGATCCTGACCGCCGAGGCGGAATACGCCGCCAACTATGTCGCATTCCTGCAGGTCGCCAGGCGCACAGGCGCGGTCATCGATGTCGTGCCGAGCGATGCCACCGGCGAGCTCGACATCGAGGCGCTCGAACGCATGATCGATGACCGGGTGAAGCTGATCGCCATCACCTGGGTTCCGACCAATGGCGGGCTCGTCAATCCCGCCGCAGCCATCGGCAGGATCGCGCGCGCACGCGGCATTCCCTATCTGCTCGATGCCTGCCAGGCGGTTGGCCAGATGCAGGTCGACGTCGAAGCGATCGGTTGCGACATGCTGTCGGGCACGGGGCGCAAATTCCTGCGCGGGCCGCGCGGTACCGGCTTTCTCTACGTCCGCAGGCCACTGCTGCAACAGCTCGAGCCGCCGATAATCGACCACTTTGCGGCGCCCTGGGTCTCGCGGGACCATTATGAGCTCCGCGATGATGCCCGCCGGTTCGAGACCTGGGAGAACAATTACGCGGCCCGGCTCGGGCTCGGCGCCGCCGTCGATTACGCCCTGGCAATCGGCCTCGGCCCGATCGAGCAACGCTGCCGGCTGCTGGCGGACCGTCTCCGCAATGGCCTCGGCGCTGTCAGCGGCATTACCATTCGCGACCTCGGCCGTGCACCGGGCGCAATCGTCAGCTTCACGATGGAGGGGCATGAGGCGGACGCTATCGTCCGCAGCGCCGCCGCGGCCGGCATCACGATCGGCGCCTCGGATCCGTCGAGCACCCGCATCGACGCCGAAGTCCGCGCGCTGCCGGTCGTCGTGCGGGCGTCTCCGCATTACTACAATACGGAAGCCGAGATCGATCGGCTGATCGCCCACCTCGCGGGTCTGGCGCCGCGATAGCGCCGCTCAGGTGCAGCGCGCGCTCAGTCCGGATGCGCCGAGCTTGGCCATGACCTCGTCGAGATGCGCGCTGTCGCGGGTCTCGATGACCAGTTGCAGCAGCGTCGCCTTGGCCGGCAGGTCCGAGAAGGTCCGCTGGTGCGAGACCTCGATGATGTTGGCGCCGGCTTCGGCCAGCAGCGCGGCGACCGCGGCCAACTGACCCGGTCTGTCCGGAATATCGAGCGAGAGCTGCGTCAGCCGTCCCTCACGCGCCAGCTCGCGCGTCAGCACCGAGGCGATCAGCCTGGTGTCAATGTTGCCGCCGCTCAGGACCAGCCCGACTTTCTGGCCGGCGAAGCGCGAGGGATCGGACATGATCGCGGCGAGGCCGGCGGCGCCGGCGCCCTCGACGACCGTCTTCTCGATCGAGATCAGGGTTGCGACTGCGCGCTCGAGCTCGGCTTCGTTGACGAGCGCGATGTCGTCGACGAGGCTGCGCACGATTTCAGTTGTGATCTTGCCTGGCGATTTGACCGCGATGCCTTCGGCGAGCGTGTCGCCGCGCGCCGGCAGAGTGCCGCCATGGACGGCATTATACATCGAGGGATAGAGCCAGGCCTCGACGCCCAGGATTCGCAGCGACGGCTTGATCGATTTCGCCGCAATGGCGATGCCGCTGATCAGGCCGCCGCCGCCGATCGGGACGACCAGCGTGTCGAGCTCCGGCACCACCTTGAGCATCTCCAGCCCGACCGTGCCCTGCCCCGCAATGACCAGCGGATCGTCGTAAGGATGAACGAAGATCATGCCGCGGGCCTCGCCGTGGCTTCGCGCGTACGCGGCCGCCTCCTCCAACGTCGCGCCGGTGACAACCACCTCGGCGCCATGATGTCTGGTGTTCTCGACCTTCACCATCGGCGTGCCCACCGGCATGACGATCGTGGCGGGAATGCCGAGCCGCTTGGCGTGATAGGCCACTCCCTGCGCGTGGTTGCCCGCCGACATGGCGACAACGCCGCGCGCGCGCTCCTCCGGCGTCAGCGCCGTGAGCCGATTCAGCGCGCCACGCTCCTTGAACGAAGAGGTGAACTGGAGGTTCTCGAATTTGAGCCAGAGCTCGCAGCCGTAAATGTTGCTCAGCGTCCGGCTGTAGCTGCAGGGCGTCTCGACGACGGCGCCGCGGATGGTCTCGGCAGCGGCTTGAATGTCGCCCGGTGCGACCGGAAGGCCGCTCAGATCGGGGACTGCGGTTTGGGACAATTCAGCCATGGGACAGCATAGAGCATTCGGCCGCCTCGGGCGATAAGCCAACCGCTATTTGGTAAATTCCCGGGATCGTGAAGCCCGCCACAGCGTCCACAGCGTGCGTAACCGCGACACCGGCTGCGGCGCGAAGGGATTACGCCCGGACCGCGACAGGCGATCGAGATCGGCCCGCGCCTGGCTCAGCGGCAGGAATGCAGCCCGCGCCGGCGGCGCCACCTGAGCCAGCAGCGACGAGGCCGTCGCCAGATGTTGCCGGGCTTCGCCCATGAGCTGGTCCAGTACGGCATTCAGATGGGGCGTCTGCTTGCCGGCGAACACATCCTCGATGCCACAGCCATGGCCAGTCAGGAATTGCTGCGGCAGGAACAATTGTCGATGGGCCGAGTCCCGCGGCAGGTTCGCGATCACCTGCGCGATGCCCTGCGCCAGCCCGGCGTGCCGCGCGAGGTGCTCGCTCGCTTCCGAAGCTTCGCCCATGATCCGCGCCGCGAGCGCGAACAAGGCTGAAGAGGTCGCCGCGAGATAGCCTTCAAGCGCCGTCATGGTCGGCATCGGATCGTTGTAGAGATCGAACTGATGCTCGTCGACGAGCAGCGACAAGGGCTCGACCGGCAGGTCAAAATCGCGGATCGCGCGCAACAGCTCGGCCGCCACCGGATTGCCCTCGGCGCTGCCGTGAACGAGGCCCGAGAACAGATCGGTCCACCATTGAAAGCGGATTTCGCCGGGCAAGGGCTGGCTCACCTGGTCGCGGACGCGAACGATCTCGACGTTGAAAGCGTAGAGCGCCAGCAGCGCACGACGCTCGGCAGCGGGCACGAACAGCGTCGCGACATAGCGCGGAAAGTCATGGCTGCGCACGAGGTCGGCGCAGAATGTCACGGTGTCAGGCGGCGTCGCAGCGCTGCTCATGGCACGGCAATCAGCGCGGCCGCGACGCGGCGCCGTTCGCCGATCATGATGTTGTAGGTGCGCACGGCGGGGCCGGTCTGCATGGTGTCCAACACCACCCTCACCGCCTTCAGCGCCTGGCGAAGCTCCGGCGGCGGCAGCCAGACGCCGGTTCCGGTCCCGACCAGAAGCGTGTCGATGCTGTTGGCGGCCGCAAACACCCGATCCAGCGAATAGCGGTCGATCCTGGTCGGATCGGTCACGTCCCAGGCCCAGATCGCGTCAGGCAGGCACAGCAGCGAGCCCCTATGCGACATGCCGGCGAAGGCGAAGCCGCCCTTGCCATAGGCCTCGATCGGCGCCGAGCGCGGGAAATGGGGAGCGTTGGGATCGCCGGCCATGAGCTTCGTCCGAATGAGCTTATTGCCCTCGCAAACTCATGCGAGGGCCTGCGGTTCGGATCACGCCTTGCTTTTCTTCGCCGGCGGAGCCTCTTCTTTCGCATCTTCGCGATGCTCGCCGACGCCGAGATAGATCAGGATCGGCGCTGCGATGAAGATCGAGGTGTAGGTGCCGACCAGCACGACGCCGAACATCATCACGGCCGTGAAGCTGTGGATGGCATGACCGCCGAACAGCAGCAGCGCCAGCAACGCCAGGGTCACGGTGAAGTGGGTGATGATCGAGCGCGACAGCGTCGAGTTGATGGACTCGTTCAGCAGCTGCGGCATCGGCATCTTCTTGTAGCGCCGCAGCATTTCACGGATGCGGTCATAGATGACGACAGTGTCGTTCAGCGAATAGCCCAAAATGGTCAGAAGCGCCGCGATGCTAGTGAGGTCGAAATCGACCTGGCTGATCGACATGAAGCCGATGGTCAGCACGATGTCGTGCACGTTGGCGATCATGGCGCCGAGCGCGAACTGCCATTCGAACCGGAACCAGAGATAGACCAGGATCGCAACGATCGCGAGCATCAAGCCGAGCATGCCGAAGGCCAGCAACTCGCCGGAGACGCGCGGGCCGACCACTTCGACGCGGCGATACTCGAAGGAATCGCCGAGCGCCGTGCGGACCTTCTGCACGGCTTCCTGCTGCGCGGCGTCGCCGCCCGGCTGCTCCGCGACACGGATCAGGACGTCCGCGGGACCGCCGATTTGCTGGATCTGGACTTCGCCCATGCGCAGGCCATCCAGTGTCGTGCGCATCGCCGCGATGTCGGCGGTGCCGGACTTGGCCCGCACCTCCAGCAGCGTGCCGCCGCGGAAGTCGATGCCGAAATTCAGGCCGTGGGTGAAGAACAGCGTGATGGCGACGATCGACAGCGCTGCCGAGATCGGGAAGCTGATGCGACGGAAGCGCGTGAAGTCGAAATGCGTATCGTCAGGGACGATGCGCAGCGACGGCAGCAGGCCGAACACCGAGACCACGGTGAGGACAGCAATGAGGACGCCGAGCCCGATGAGAACAATGTGAGTCACGGTCAGGCTCCTAGATCGGCACGCTCTGCGGCCGCTTCCACCGCACCCACCCGGCCACGATCAGCCGGGTCAGCGTGAAGGCGGTGAACACCGTGGTGATGATGCCGATACCGAGCGTCACGGCGAAGCCGCGCACCGGACCGGTACCGATATAGAACAGCACCGCGGCGGCAATGAAGGTGGTGATGTTGGAATCGAGGATGGTCGCGAGCGCGCGCTTGAACCCGGCGTCGATCGCCGAGATCGCGTTGCGGCCGCTGCGCAGCTCTTCGCGGATGCGCTCGTAGATCAGCACGTTGCTATCGACCGCGATGCCGACGGTGAGCACGATGCCGGCAATGCCGGGCAGCGTCAGCGTGGCGTTGAGCAGTGACAACAGGCCGAAGATCATGGCGACGTTGATGGCCACCGCGATGTTGGCGAACACGCCGAACAGCCGGTAGGTCAGCAGCATGAACACGATGACCATGATCGAGCCGACATAGGCCGCAAGCTCGCCCTTCTCGATCGAGTCCTGGCCAAGGCCCGGACCGACGGTGCGCTCCTCGACCACCGTGAGCGGCGCCGGCAGCGCGCCGGCACGCATCAGGATCGCGAGATCGTTGGCGGACTGGACCGTGAAATTGCCCGAGATCTGTCCCTGCCCGCCCGTGATGGGCTCACGGATCACCGGTGCCGAGATCACCTCATTGTCGAGCACGATCGCAAACGGCAGCCCGACGTTCTCCTGCGTGGCCTGCGAGAATTTGCGGGCCCCGGTGGAATTGAAGCGGAACGAGACGATTGGCTCGTTGGTACGCTGGTCAAACCCGGTCTGCGCATCGTTGAGCTCGGCGCCCGAGACCAGCACCTGCTTCTTCACGACATAAGGCACCTTCGGCGAGCTCTGGCTCATCAGCAGCTCGGAATCCGGCGGCAGCCCGCCCCGCTGCGCCTGATCCGGCGGCACCGAGGTGTCGACCATCCGGAATTCCATCTTCGCGGTCTTGCCGAGCAGCTCTTTCAGATGCGTCGGATCCTGAAGGCCGGGGACCTGCACCAGGATACGGTCGTTGCCCTGGCGCTGGATCACCGGCTCGACGGTGCCGAGCTCGTTGACGCGCCGTTCGACGATCTGGATCGACTGCTCGATGGTCTTGCGCATGCGCTCGACCATGGCAGGCTGGGACAGTGCCAGGCGGATCAATCCGCCGCCGGCATCGGATATGTCGAGGTCGCGCTGGCTGCTCGACCCGAGCAGGCCGCCGATCGGTTGCGAGAGGTCACGCAGCTTGGTCAGCGCGGGCTGGAGATCGGTGTCCTTGACCCGGACTTCGACGGTGTCGCCGCGCGTCACGAGGCCGGTATAGCCGATCTTGGCTTCACGCAGCGAGCGGCGGACATCGTCGCGAACCTGGTCGAGCTTTTCCTTCTTGACGTAGTTCGCATCGACCTCAAGCAGCAGATAGGAGCCGCCCTGAAGGTCGAGGCCGAGCACGAGCCGACGCTGCGCCCAGGCGGGCCAGGTCTTGACCTGCGCTTCGGGGAAGAAGTTCGGGACCGCGCAGAGGCACACGATCAGCGCCGTCAGGATAATCCCGAGCGCCCTCCACCGCGTGAAATACAACATCGACTGGACCTGTCAGATCAGGAGATTTGCAGGAAAACTTATTAAAAGACTCGCGGACGCGCTTACTTCGCCGCGGCGTCGTCCTTGGCGCTTTCCTTCGCGCTGTCCTTGGCCGGCTCGCCCTTGGCGCGCACGCCGGAGATCATCGACCGCATCTGGCGCACGCGAACGCCGTCGGAAATCTCGAACTCGATCTGGTCGTCATCGACGACCTTGGTAACCTTGCCGACCAGGCCGCCCGAGGTCACGACGGTGTCGCCACGGCGAATGTTCTTCACGAGCTCGGCGTGGTCCTTCACCTTCTTCTGCTGCGGGCGCAGAATCAGGAAGTACATGATCACGAAGATCAGGGCGAACGGCAGCAGCGACATCAACATGCTGTTGGTGTCACCGGCACCCGCGGCCTGGGCATACGCAGGGGTAATGAACATTCGGACGGTCCTCGTGGAAACAGGGGAAGCCGGTCAGGCCCTTACGGCGACCGGTTCGGTCAAATTCGCGCGGACTATAGCGGCCATTGCCCCAATTGCAACGCTGCCAGACCGTCGATTTGGCCACCTTGCGGCGGGCCGTCAGGCCCGATAAAGGCTGCATTCTCAGGAACTTCGGACATGCCCAAAAAACCAAGCAAAAGCCCGGCCGGCAAAGGCCCCCGTACCCCTGTCATTAAGCCCGTCCAGGTCGCGGCAAAACGCCCCAAGGCGGTCTCAAACGCGGCTCCCAAGGCAGCCTCAAAGGTCTCCCAGGACCTTTCCCAGGAGCGCATCGTCCGCGCGCTGGAGACCATTGCGGCGCACCTCGCCGCCCAGGGCAAGCCGGCCGTCGAGCGCGAATCGTTCAAACAGGCGGACGCCTATGTCTGGCACCCCGACGGCCGCCTTGCTGCGGTGCCGCGGGTCAGCCGCGTCGAGTTGTTCCTGCTCAGGGGCGTCGACCGGATGCGCGACATCCTGATGGAGAACACCGAGCGGTTCGCCAACGGCCTGCCCGCCAACAACGCCCTGCTCTGGGGCGCGCGCGGCATGGGCAAGTCCTCGCTCGTGAAAGCCGCCCACGCCAGCATCAACGCCGATCGCAAACCCGCCGACAAGCTGAAGCTGATCGAGATCCATCGCGAGGACATCGAGAGCCTGCCCGCGCTGATGGAGCAACTGCGTGCCTCGTCCTTCCGCTTCATCGTGTTCTGCGACGACCTCTCCTTCGACGGCAATGATGCGTCCTACAAGTCGCTCAAGGCCGTGCTCGAAGGCGGCATCGAGGGCCGGCCCGAGAACGTCATTCTCTACGCCACCTCCAACCGCCGCCATCTGCTCGCGCGCGAGATGATCGAGAACGAGCGTTCGACCGCGATCAATCCCGGCGAAGCCGTCGAGGAAAAGGTCTCGCTGTCGGATCGCTTCGGCCTGTGGCTCGGCTTCCACCGCTGCAGCCAGGACGAATATCTCGCCATGGTGCGCGGCTATTGCAGCCATTTCAGCATCGAGCTCGACGACGAGGCGCTGGAACGCGAAGCACTGGAATGGTCGACGACGCGCGGCTCGCGCTCGGGCCGTGTCGCCTGGCAGTTCGTGCAGGAGTTGGCGGGTCGGCTCGGCGTGAAGCTGACGGCGCAGTAAGGCTAGCTATCGCTCCGAGCTCAACTGTCATTCCCCGCGAAAGCGGGAATCCAGTACGCCGCGACCTATCGGCTCAATAACAACTGTCTCTGGAATACTGGATCGCCCGCTTTCGCGGGCGATGACAGCTTGCATGTGGTGATGGCGCGCCCCTGCTCCACAGGGATGCGAACCTCACGCCCCGTTCAAAAACTGAAGCGGATCAACCGGGCTCGATCCCTTGCGGATCTCGAAGTGGAGCTGCGGCGACGCCACCTCGCCGGATTGACCCGACTTGGCAATGACCTGACCGCGCTTGATAGGATCGCCGCGCTTCACCAACAGCTCACTCGCATGGGCATATGCGGTGACGTAGCCGTTGGAGTGCCGAACCAGGACCAGATTGCCGTAACCTTTCAGCTCGTTGCCAGAATAGGCGACGACGCCGTCTTCAGCCGCCTTGACCGGCGTACCCTCGGGCACCGCGACGTTGATGCCGTCATTGGACTTGCCGTTGGTCTTGGCGCCGTAGCTCGTGATCACCTTGCCGCGCACCGGCCAGCGGAAGGTCGGCAGCGAGCTGGTGGTCTCGGCCGCTTTCGCCGGCGTCGTCTCGGCGGGCTTCTCTTCGATATTGGTGGTGGCCTGAGCCAGGCGCGCGCTCTGCGTCGGCTGGGCAACAGCGGCCATCTTGGTGGTCGGAGCGGGAGCTGCCGCGACCGGCTGCAGTGCAGCCGCCACGGGGGCCGCAGCGACAGGCGCCGGAGCAAGCGGCGCGGCAACCGCTGCGGTCTTGGCACCCGGCACGGTCAGCTTGGTGCCGAGCTTGAGCTTGGCCGACGGTTCGAGACCATTGGCGCGGGCGAGCTCGGCCGCGGAGATATGGTTCTTGCGCGCGATGCTGGCGAGCGTGTCGCCGTGATTGACGAAATGGAGGCTGGACGGCGCGGCAACGGCAGCCACCGGCTTCGGCGCCATCGCCGGAGCAGCAGCAACCGGAGTCATGACCGGCGCGGGAGCAGCGGCCGTAGCACCCGCATGCGGGATGACCAGCTGCTGGCCGGGCGAGAGCGCGCGCGGTCCCTTGTAGCCGTTGGCGGCCATGATCGCCTGCGGGCTCACATGATAGCGCTTGGCGAGCACGTCGAGCGTGTCGCTGGTGCCGACGATGATCTTGGTCCCGCCGACCGGCTGGGCGGCAGCGACCGAGCGCGGCGGCACGGTGCCGGTCGCTTCAAGACGCGGCTGAGCCGGCGGTGTGTAGGAGCCGAGCCCGCGACCGCCTCCGGAGACGCCCCCACCCGACGCAACCGGATAGGATTGCGGCGCAGCGACCGCCGGCGGCGGCAAGGCCTGGGACTGATAATAGCCGGGCTGGGTCTGCGGCCGCGCATATTGCGGCAGCTCACGCTGCGGCGGCGGGGCCTGCTGGACCGAACCGGTCTGCTCAGAGGAGAAGGGATTGGAGAAGTTCGACTGGGACAGCCGCGACTGGGTGTCGGCACTGCACCCTGCAAAGCTGAGAGAGATCAGCGCCAGCACCGCGACCTGCGGTACGCGGCGCGAGTAAAGCAACTCGGCGACTACAGACATGGTTACTCACTCGTACGCAACAAAACTGGTCTTTTAAGTAAACACGCGCCGAGTAAATAACGGCTTAACCCTCCCAATAAGACATTGGCCGCACAGCTAATCCGGATTTCTACAGCTCCCGCGCCACGCCGGGCAGTGCCGGCACGAAGCGGACTTCGACGAGTTCCCTGCGTTCGATCCCGGCCTGGGTCCGGCTCAGGCGGGTCAGTGTCTGCACGCCCTGATGCGGGCCGACCGGCGCGATCAGGATGCCGCCGACCTCGAGCCGTTCGACCAGGTTCTCCGGAATTTGCTCCACCGCGGCGGTGACGATGATGCGGTCGAACGGGCCGATGTTGGGTGGCAGATTGAGCCCGTCGCCGAGCATCACCTCAACATTGTGATAGTCGAGCTTTTCAAGCCTGGCGCGCGCGGCGTCCGCAAGCTTGCGGTAGCGCTCGACCGTCAGCACCTCGCGCGTCAGCCGCGACAGCACGGCGGCCTGATAGCCGGAGCCGGCGCCGATCTCGAGCACGCGGTGGCTCTTCTGGAGCTGAAGCTGCTCGGTCATGTAGGCGACGACAAAGGGTTGGCTGATGGTCTGTCCGCAGGCGATCGGCAGCGCGCTGTCACGGTAGGCGGCGTCGCGATCGGAGGCCTCGACGAAGAGATCGCGCGGCACCTCTTCCATGGTCCGCAGTATGGTCTGATCGCTGATGCCGCGACGCCTCAGCGTGAGCTGAAACATCATCTTTTCCGGCGGGGGGTGATTGGAGGTCATCGCTGCTTATATCGTCTCGTCAGAGGGCCGGATCGTCGCACGCGTCGCTCGGGCCCGGGCAAGAATCCTGTTCCTGCTCAGGAACCTATGATAGCGTTTTGCTGCGGTATTTGACCATAGATCGGCTTGCAGCGGACCAACAGCAAACGCCATTTTCGGGCATCCGCTGGCCGAAACGCGCATTGCGTCGATTCGTGTTATCTGCGAACGTTTTCCGGAGATGGGCAAGGACTCAACGACAATGACCGCGACCGGGCTTTCGGGCCGCTCTGTATTCCTCGTCGAAGACGAGGTCATGATCAGAATGATGGTCGCGGATATGTTGGAGGAGCTCGGCTACAAGGTCGCGGCTGAAGCGGGCGATATCAACGAGGCCCTGCGGCTGGTCCAGGCCACCGAGTTCGACATCGCCATCCTCGACGTCAACGTCAACGGCAAGGTCATCTCGCCGGTTGCCGATCTCATCAGGGAAAAGGGCTGCCCGTTCATCTTTGCCACCGGCTACGGCTCGTCCGGCCTGCCCGAGCAATATCGCGACCGGCCGGCGCTGCAGAAGCCGTTTCAGCTCGACGCGCTCGGCAAGACCATCGAAGCCGCGCTTCGCGGCGGCTAGCCGCGACTTCCAAATCGTCCTTACTTTAGCGTGGCGCTCAGCTCTTCTGAAAACGCTTCATTGGTGCGATCGAGCCGCAGCGGCGTGACCGAGACATAGCGCTCGCGCAGCGCCGCGAGATCGGTGCCTTCGGCCGGCGTGTCCATCATTGCGGCACGTTCGAAGCCGATCCAGAAATAGGGATTGTTGCGGCCGTCCCTGCGCTCGTCGATCCGGAGGAAACCGAGATTGCGCTTGCCCTGCCGCGTGACGCGAATGCCGAGCACCTCTTCCGGCGCGCAGGACGGGAAGTTGACGTTGATGACGGTGTCTTTCGGGATGCCGGCCTTGATCACCTTGCGCAGGATGTCAGGGCCGAATTTGCGCGCGGTGTCCCACAGCGGCCGCTCGCGTGTCTCGACGCTGAACTCCTGCGACAGCGCGAATGACGGGATGCCTAAGATGGTGCCTTCGAGCGCGCCGGCGATGGTGCCGGAATAGACGACGTCCTCGGCAACGTTGCGGCCCTTGTTGACGCCGGAAAGCACGAGATCGGGTGGCTTGGTGCCCAGGATATGGCGTGCGCCCATGATGACGCAGTCGGTCGGCGTGCCCCGCACCGCGAAGTGCCGCGGCCCGACTTCGCGCAGGCGCAGCGGATCGTTCAGCGACAGCGAATGCGACACGCCGGACTGATCGAGCTCGGGCGCCACCACCCAGACGTCGTCGGACAGCGCGCGTGCGATCTCCTCCACGACCTTGAGGCCGGGAGCGTGGATGCCGTCGTCATTGGTGCAGAGAATGCGCATGCCGGTGGTCGATTCCTGAGCTGGGGTCAGGCCGTCTTATCCGGCTATGGCGGATCAGGCAAACCGGCCGAAGGCGGGAATTCGGCCGATACAATGCAGGTCTCCTCTGTGATCTGGCTCATTGCGGCGCCGCAACGCCGCATCCTAATTTTCTCGCGCATTTTCAGGCGACTGGGCACGGAATGACCCGCTTTGCAGCCGCAATCGCCCTCGGTCTCGGCCTCTGCGTGGCGGGCGCCGGATGGGCACAGGATTCGGGACCTGCGGACCGCTGCTCTCCCTGGCAGGAGTTCCGCAACGGCGTCTGCGCCGCCAAGTCGGTCCCCGTTGCGCCCGCGCCAGTCCCTGCAGCGCCAGAGCCGAGCCCGCCTCCCGCCCCGGCCGAGACCAGCGCGACGCCTCCGCCGCTCGTCTGCCCGCCCAACTCCCATGTCGAGGGTGGCGCCTGCATTACCGACGTCGCACCGCCCTCCGTCCCGCCGCGCGCGCTGATCACCATCACTTGCATCGGCGGCACCGCGAGCGATGGGCAATGCACCTGCCCGGCCGGATTCCAGTTGATGGCGGCGGGCACGGATCCGGGCGGCACCTGCGTGCGCGCCAATGCGGACAATTGCCTTGGTGGTCAGATGACGGTCGCCGGCGCGTGCCTGTGCAATGGCCAGGTCACAATGTCCGGACAGATCTACGATCTCGAATTCGCACGCGGCAAATGCGTGCCAAAACGCTGTCCGCGCGATGGCCCTTGCGTCACGGCCGCGGTGAAGCCGGATATCGACGCCTCGCCGAAATTGTCATCAGAGCAGCGGCCGCGTGACTGTGGACATGGCTTGGTCGCAACGCGCCGTGGCTGCGTGCCAACGCGGCACCGCTCACACGCAACGGACACGAACACCTATTTCCCGATCACGCCTAACTATCCAGGCCCGATGCATTATTAACGGCGGACGCGCCATTGCGGCAGGAAGCGCGCGAGCTTGCCCTCCGCATGCAGTTGCATCGCCGGCACGACTGGGCTGACGACGGGGGGCTCAATCACACCGAGCGCCTTCAGTTGCGCAACGAACGGGGCCGACGCCGGCGTCTCCGGAAAGCGCTCACGCGCGACCGTCACCGCGTTGTCAAAATCCTCGATATTGACGCCCGGCTTGGCGCGCCGGCTTTGCACATGCGTGTCGTCCCAGAGCCGCGCGATGTCGATGTCCAGCACGCCACGCAAGCGCTGGTCGACGGCCTGGATACCGGCACCCGTCACCGCCCATTGTCGGCCGACCCAGAAGATGTCGCTGTGCAAGGCCATGGACGATCTGTTCGCGTTGACGAATGGCCGGCAGGATACCCGGCCGCCCGATCTTCGCAACCAAACGTTTCTGCGTTTCAGACAGACGACGAGATTTACTCGCGCGCGACCACCTTCAACCCACCCATATAGGGCTGAAGCACGCTCGGAACGGCAATCGAGCCGTCCTCCTGCTGATAGGTCTCCATCACAGCGATCAGCGCGCGGCCGACCGCCGTGCCGGAACCGTTCAGCGTGTGCACGAAGCGCGGCTTGCCGTCGGGCCCGCGCGAGCGCGCATCCATGCGCCGCGCCTGGAAATCGCCGCAGACCGAGCAGCTCGAGATCTCGCGGAACATGCCGCCCTCGCCCTGCCCGGGCATCCACACTTCGATGTCGTAGGTTTTTTGCGACGAGAAACCCATATCCCCTGCACAGAGCGTCATGACGCGATAATGCAGGTCGAGCTTCCGCAGCACCTGCTCGGCGCAGGACAGCATCCGCTCCAGCTCGTCCTTGCTGGTCTCGGGCGTCGTGATCGAGACCAGCTCGACCTTGGTGAACTGATGTTGGCGGATCATGCCGCGCGTGTCGCGCCCAGCAGCGCCCGCCTCGGCGCGGAAGCACGGCGTCAGCGCGGTCAGCCGCATGGGCAGCTGCTTCTCGTCGAGAATGGATTCGCGCGCGAGATTTGTCAGCGAGACTTCCGCCGTCGGGATCAGGCCGAGGCGCTCGGTCTTCAGCCGCTCATGATCGGGGGACGCGAGCAGCTCGCCCTTGATCGCCCAGAACTGGTCGTCCTCGAACTTCGGCAATTGTCCGGTGCCGAACATCACCTCGTTGCGCACCAGGAGCGGCGGGTTGATCTCGGTGTAGCCGTGCTCGTTGGTGTGCAGGTCGAGCATGAACTGCCCGATCGCGCGCTCGAGGCGCGCCAGCCCCTTCTTCAGCACGACGAAGCGCGCACCGGAGAGTTTTGCCGCCGCCTCGAAGTCCATGTAGCCGAGCGCGGTGCCGAGATCGTCATGCAGCTTCGGCGCAAAACCGTAGTTGCGCCTGGCACCGAACACGTGGTGCTGGACGTTGCCGTGCTCATCGACGCCATCCGGCACTTCATCGAACGGAATGTTCGGGATTGCGGACAGCTCCTTGGTCAGCTCATCGTCTGCAGCCTTCGCCGCGGCCTCGAGTTCCGGCATCGTGGTCTTGAGCTCGGCGACTTCCGCCATCAGCTTGGTCGCGCGCGCCGCGTCCTTGGCCTTCTTGGCGTCGCCGATTTCCTTGGACGCAGCGTTGCGCCGCGCCTGTGCCTGCTCGGAAGCCAGGATCGATGCCCGCCGACGCTCGTCGATCGCGAGCAGCGACGCCGACAACGGCTTCAGGCCCCGCCGGGCGAGACCGGCGTCGAAGGCTTGCGGATTGTCGCGGATCGATTTGATGTCGTGCATGGCGGTGGTCCTGAATCAGCGTGCAATGGCCAACGCGCGTGTTGGCGGAGTGCACAGCGCTTCCCACTACCACAGGCGTCGTCGCTCGCGAAAGCGGGCGATCCAGTATTCCAGAGACAGGGGTGATTCTCCGAGGGGCCGCGGCCTGCTGGATTCCCGCTTTCGCGGGGAATGACACCGAGGACGCGGCGCCCTACTCGGCCGGATTCGCCGGCGTCGACACGTCGGTGCCGGTGGTCGCCTTCGAGGCGGCTGCCTTCTTCTCGACCATCGAGACCGAGATGATCGAACCCTCGTAGAGCAAAAGCAGCGGAATTGCGAGCGAGCACTGGCTGAGCACGTCAGGCGGCGTCAACACGGCCGCAATGATGAAGGCGACGACGATGAAATAGCGGCGCTTCTCGCGCAGCATCTTTGACGTGATGATGCCGATCCGCCCGAGCAGGGTCAGGATCACCGGAAGCTGGAAAGCAATGCCGAAGGCGAAGATTAGCGACATCATCAGCGACAGATATTCGCCGACCTTGGGCAGAAGCTGGATCTGCGCGGTCTCGTCGCTGCCGGCCTGCTGCATGCCGAGCGAGAAGCGCACCAGCATCGGCAGCACAACGAAATAGACCAGCGCTGCGCCCAGCACGAAGAAAAACGGGGTCGCGACCAGATACGGCAGGAAGGCCTGCTTCTCGTGCTTGTAGAGGCCGGGCGCGACGAACTTGTAGATTTGCGTCGCGACGATCGGGAACGAGATGAAGCCGGCACCGAACAGCGCGAGCTTGAGCTGGGTGATGAAATATTCCAGCAGCGCCGTGTAGATGAATTTCGAGTTGTCGGCGCCCGCGACCCACACGAACGGCCAGACCAGCACGTTGTAGATCTGCTTGGCGAAGAAGAAGCAGAAGATGAAGGCCACGCCGAAACCGAGCAACGCCTTGATCAGCCGCGAGCGCAGCTCGATCAGATGGTCCATCAAGGGGGCCTTACTGGCCTCGATCTCGGCGTCGCTCATGACGCTTTGGCGTCCTTGATCGCCTCGGGCGCGGTGTCCTGCGCGACCGGTGTCTGCTCGACCTCACGGGTGACGGCGAGCGGCTCGTTCACGGCCGTATGCGCCTCGGCTTCCACAAAGGTCTCAGGCGTCGGGGCTTCCGGTGTCGTCGGAGTCGCCGGCGCTTCACTTGAAGTCGCCGGCGGTTCGAGAGCAGTTGTCGTGGTCGACGTCTCGGCCGGCTTGTCGAGCGCGTCGACGCGCAGCGCGTCACTGACGTCCTTCTGCAGCGAGGTCATCAGACCGCCGCCGGTGAAGCCGGAGGCGGCTTCCTTGACCTCGTCAAAGCTCTTCTTGAGGTCGGCCATCTCGGCCTCGCGCATGGCTTCCTGGAACTGGCCCTGGAATTCGGCGGCCATCTTGCGGGCCTTGCCCATCCACTGGCCGACCATGCGCAGCACGCCCGGCAGCTCTTTCGGGCCAATGGCGACCAGGGCCACGACCCCGATCAGAACCAGCTCACTCCACCCGATGTCGAACATGACGTCTTCCGTTCACGCGAAGCCACGATCGGCCCAATCCCTCACGCGCAGGATCGGGTCCGTTTCCCGCGTCTCGCGTGCTCCTGGCTCAGACGGCCTTGCTGCCGACGTCGGATCGCGCCGCGGTCGGCGCCGCATTGTGCTCGATGGACTTGGACGGCTCGGCCGGCTTGTCAGCGACCTTGTCGTCGTCCTGCATGCCCTTCTTGAAGGCCTTGATGCCCTGCGCCACGTCGCCCATCAGATCCGAAATCTTGCCACGGCCGAACAGCAGCAGGACCACTGCGATCACCAAGATCCAGTGCCAAATGCTAAGTGAACCCATCCTGCAACCCTCCAAACGCGCATCGCCGGGACCCCCGGCCGATCTTCACCGAAACCTAGGCTTCGCAGGCCTCAAAAACAAGGACCAACGCAGCGCCAATTCGCTGTTGGCGCTACGTAATCTTGCCTAGTGTTAACTGGTCGCAGGCGGCCCACAGAGAGGCCGGAGGATCACTCCTCGTTCCCGCCTTCGCCGCCCTCATTACCGCCTTCCGGCGGCGTCTCGGGCTCGACCGCAGGCGCCAGGGCCAGATCGAGGTCCTCGCCCGGTTCCAGGGGGTCCTCGTCCTCGCGCAGCTGCGGATCATCCGACGGCGTCGGCACGCTGAAGCCGGTCGGCAGCCGCGAATCCAGCAGCCCCGTACCCTTCAGCTCCTCCAGACCCGGCAGGTCGCCGAGCTGTTCCAGCGTGAACTGCGACAGGAAGTCCTCGGTGGTTCCGAAGGTCAGCGGGCGGCCGGGCGTCTTGCGGCGGCCACGCGGCTTGATCCAGCCGGTCTCCAGCAGCACGTCGAGCGTGCCCTTGGAGGTGACGACGCCGCGGATTTCCTCGATCTCGGCACGCGTCACCGGCTGGTGATAGGCGATGATCGCCAGCACCTCGATCGCGGCACGCGACAGGCGCCGGGTCTCGGTGCTCTCACGCGTCATCAGCCAGGCAAGATCGCCGGCGGTGCGGAACGTCCATTTGTTGGCGACCCGCACGAGATTCACGCCGCGCAAAGCGTAGTCGGCCTGGAGCTGCTCAAGCGCAGCCTTGACGTCGACGCCCTCGGGCATGCGCTTGGCCAGCGTCGCCGTATCCAGCGGTTCATTCGAAGCAAACAGCAGCGCTTCCAGCAGCCGCAGTTCTTCCGGACGTGCCTGGGGCTCGTTCTCCATCGGCTCGACCTCTTCTACGCGAACTTCCGCCAAAGCCATGGCAGCTTCTCCTTCTTGCACTTAAGCGACCGGCGCATCGGGCGCAGGAGCTGCGTCCGGAACCGGTTTAGGACGCCCCTTCCGGAAATAGATGGGCGCAAACGCTTCTTTCTGATTCAGCTCGAGCTGACCTTCACGCACCAGCTCGAGCGCGGCGGCGAAGCTCGAGGCGAACACCGTCGCGCGCTGCGTCGGATCAGCGACGTGACGGACCAGGAAATCGTCGAGCACGCCCCAGTCGTCCTGTTCGCTGATGCTGCCGACCAGCCGCTCCAGCGTGGCGCGCGCCTCGGCGAGCGACCACACCGTGCGCTTGGCCAGATGCACGCTCGCCAGCACGCGCGACTGGCGCTGCGAGGCATAGGCGGTGAGCAGGTCGTACAATGTCGCGGTGTATTTCGGATGGCGGATCTCGGCGATCTGCTCGGGCTCACCGCGCGGAAAAATGTCGCGCAGCAATTGCTGCCGGTTCATCAGCCGGTTGGCGGCTTCGCGAATGGCCTCCAGGCGGCGCAGACGGTTGGCGAGCGCGGTTGCCATTTCCTCGGCGCTCGGGCCTTCCGCACTCGGCGGCTCCGGCAGCAGCAGGCGCGACTTCAGGAAGGCAAGCCAGGCGGCCATCACGAGATAGTCGGCCGCAAGCTCGAGCCGGATTTTTCGCGCGGCTTCGATGAAGTGAAGGTACTGGTCGGCCAGCGCCAGGATCGAGATCTTGGCGAGATCGACTTTCTGCTGCCGCGCCAGCGCGAGCAGGAGATCGAGCGGGCCCTCATAGCCTTCGACGTCGACCACCAACGCCGGCTCGCCCTCGGCCAGCTCCGCGGGCCGCCCGGTTTCAAACGATAGGATTTCTGCGCTCATGCGGGTGCCGTGGTTGCGGTCAATGCGTCCAGTTCCGCATTGTCATTGCTGTGAAGCGTCGTGTCGCAGCCGGCCGCGAACATGACGCGAATTCGCTCGGCGATGCCTCCCGCCAGCGTGTTCATCGGCACGTCATCACTCATTAACAAACCCTGGAACCCAACTACGCTGCGAATCACCTGAGCGATCATTGTCGCAGAAGTCGTCACCGGATGGGCGGGGTCGGCCGCGCCATCCACGGGAATGCTGAGACCACCGAGATTGGCCGCAGTCATCCCCGCGACCGTCAATTCCTGAAGCGGCACCGTGACTTGCGTCGAAATTTCGATGCTACGCCTGAAGGGAATGAAGTCCCATGGGCATCCGCGACGGCCAAACGCCCGCTCGGCGGCGGTCAGTTCCGTTCCGGATACGCCGGTATTGAAGGCCCGCGTGCTCATGGGGCCGATTAACCCTGCCCCGGGAGGGGGTCAAGGAAACGGCCGCTAATTCCTCTGGACGAAGCAGGACGGCAGGCCAGCCGACTTCAGATTGTTGCAGGCCTGCACCGCCTCGTCGGCCGAGCCATACGGTCC
Organism: Bradyrhizobium sp. AZCC 2230; assembly: GCF_036924495.1. Taxonomy (NCBI): domain Bacteria; kingdom Pseudomonadati; phylum Pseudomonadota; class Alphaproteobacteria; order Hyphomicrobiales; family Nitrobacteraceae; genus Bradyrhizobium; species Bradyrhizobium sp. AZCC 2230. The sequence continues at coordinate 1,512,879 of NZ_JAZHRS010000001.1, forward strand.
GGCGAACGCGCGGTAGACGATGCCCTTGCCCTTGTCGGTCAGGTCGACGCGCTTGATGACCGGGGAGCGGCCGCCGAGGACGCTGCCATATTTGCTCTGCAGCACCCGGTAGGACGCGGCGGCGCTGTCCTCGCTCTGCTGCGAGGAAACCTGCACGACGAAGCCGCCACCTCCACCGCTCGGCGCGGGTGCAATTTGGGTCGGATTGGTCGCGGCCATACGCTGCGGCGGTTCGGCCGGCGCGGCCTGCGGTGCCAGCGAGAGCGGCTGGTTGGCGCTGGCATTGGCCGAGGTCGGCGGCGTACGCGGCGCGGCCGGCGCAGCGACCGGCTTCGGCGGCGTGGCCGGCTTGGCTGCTGGCGGTGCGGCGCCCTGCGGCACGGCGCTATCGGTCTGGTCACCTTTCACAGCCACGGTCTTGATCGAGCGTGGCGCACTGTTCGGCATCGTCCCGTTGCTCGGGACCGGACCGGCATTCGATGGCGGAATGTTGGACGGCGACACGCTCGCAACCGGCGGCGGGTTCGCATTCTGGTTCAGCGGCGGAAACACCACGCGCGGACCGGCCGCCTTGGCATTGACGTCGACTGGCGCCTCCTCGCGCGGCACGATCTTCTCGCTGCCGTCGCCGCTCGCCATGCGATCGGGTACCTTGGCCGAGGAGTCCGACGGCGCCGGCACGATCTTGGTCGGCGTGTTGTCGGCCTTGATGATCGGCGGCTCGCCGCTGCGGGGCGATCCGACATAGGTCTTGTAGGCGAAGGCCGCACCGGTTCCGACCACTGCCAGCGCGAGGATCGCGGCGACCGTCATCATGCCGCCGCGCGATTTCCTCGGCTCGTCGAGATCGGCCTCGGGATAGTCGCTCTGGAACGCGTAGGGGTCGTCCGGATAGGCCGGCTCACGCTGAAAATCCTGCTCGCCCGACTCGAGCCGCCCATAAAGCGCATCATCGTAGCGCGCCGGATCGGGCTGCTCGTACGGCGCCTCGTAGGCTTGCTCCTGGGCTTGCTCCTGATGGTGGGCTTGGTGCTGGTAAGCCTGATCCTGGTAGGCGCGATCCTGATAGGCCTGCGGCTGATGAACCTCAGGCTCCGGCGCAGCCGGCTGGGCTGAATAGCGATGCAACGGATGCACGGGATTCACGGCGACGGGATAATCGGGCTCGGGCGCCGGCTGCGGCTGCACGTTGGCGCGCCGCATCCATGACGGCGGCCCCGGCTGAGGCGCCGCGGCCTGCTCGGAATAGTCCTGCTGATAGTCGTCCTGCGAATAATCGTCGTCCTGATGAGTCTGAGCTGGCGCTGCTGCCGGCCGCGCACCTGGGCGGCCCTGCGCTGCGAACGGATCGGTCTGTCCGATCAGGCGGGCGAGTTCGGCCAGGGGATCGGTCTCCGCCTTCCCATGCTGATCGCCACCGCGACCAAAGTCATCGGAAGGAAACGGTCTGTTCTGATATCGATCGGCCATCGTGATGATGCGTCCCTTCGGGAAAGCCGCGCGCCCCTCGACCAAGGCGCGGCTTTCGACCCACAAGGCTTTCAACCAAGTCTAAGCGATCCGGCTTCTGCCGGTACCCCCAATATTATTCCCCTTAAGTAGTTCGCCCCAAACTACCGCATCTCGTCCGGAGCATGGACGCCGAGGATGGCGAGGCCCGATGCCAGGACAGAGACGACGCCCTGGACCATGGCCAGCCGCGCCTTTGTTAGATCTGCATCATTATTGATAATGAAGCGTAAATAGGGCAAATCGCGCCCCTTCGTCCAAAGTGCGTGAAATTCGCTCGCTAAGTCATAGAGATAGAACGCAATTCGGTGCGGCTCATGTGCCGCAGCGGCAGCTTCCAGCATCCTCGGATAAATTGCGAGGCGCTTGAGAAGGTCGAGCTCGACAGGATCCGACAGCCGCTCCACGGCCGACTCACTGAGCCAGGCAATCCGCTTGCCGGCATCCTCGGCGAGTTCCGGGAACACCTCCGCCCGCGCGTTGCGGAAGATCGAGTGGCCGCGGGCGTGGCCGTACTGGACGTAGAACACGGGGTTGTCGCGCGACTGTTCGATGACCTTGGCGAGGTCGAAATCTAGCACCGCGTCGTTCTTGCGGTAGAGCATCATGAAGCGGACGGCGTCCTGGCCGACTTCATCCACCACTTCACGAAGGGTAACGAAGTTACCGGCTCGCTTACCCATTTTCACCGGCTCGCCATTGCGCAGCAGCTTGACGAGCTGGACGATCTTGACGTCGAGCGCGCCCTTGCCGGAGGTCGTCGCCTTGACCGCCGCCTGCATGCGCTTGATGTAGCCGCCATGATCGGCGCCCCAGACGTCGATCATCTCCGCAAAACCACGGTCGAACTTGTTCTTGTGGTAGGCGATGTCGGAGGCGAAGTAGGTGTAGGAATTGTCCGACTTGATCAACGGACGATCGACGTCGTCGCCGTAGGCGGTCGCCTTGAACAGCAATTGCTCGCGATCTTCCCAGTCCTCGACCGGCGCGCCCTTCGGCGGCGGCAGCCGGCCTTCGTAGATGTCGCCCTTGGCCTTCAGGAAATCGATGGTCTCGGCAACCTTGTTGTTGCCGGTCTCGATCAGCGAGCGCTCCGAGAAAAACACGTCGTGGCGGATGTTGAGGGGCGGCAAGATCGTTTCGGATCTCGTCCATCATCATCGCAATGGCCTTGGCACGTACCATCGGCAGCCACTCGGCTTCGCTCATCACGAGAAGCTTGTCGCCGTGCTCTTTCGCGAGCGCCTGCCCGACCGGTTTAAGGTAGTCGCCCGGATAGAAGCCTTCCGGAATCGCACCGATATCCTCACCGAGCGCCTCGCGATACCTCAGGAACGCGGAACGCCCGAGCACATCGACCTGCGCGCCGGCGTCGTTGATGTAATATTCGCGGGTGACATCGTGGCCGCCGAACTCGAGCAGGCTCGACAGCGCATCGCCGAACACGGCGCCGCGGCAATGGCCGACATGCATCGGACCGGTCGGATTGGCCGAGACGTATTCGACATTGACCTTGGAGCCGCCACGAACGCGGCCGTAATCGGCGCCCTCGCGCAGCACCGTCCGCAGTGCCTCCGCCCAGGCGGCGGGTATCAGCGTCAGATTGATGAAGCCGGGACCGGCGACATCGACCTTGGCGATCAGCGCATCGGCGCGGAGCCGCTCGGCGATCTGCTCGGCGAGGTCACGGGGCTTTGCCTTTGCCTCTTTCGCAAGCACCATGGCGGCGTTGGTCGCCATGTCGCCATGGGAGGCATCGCGCGGCGGCTCGACCACCACGCGCGTGAAATCGATGCCCTCGGGCCAGTTGGCTTCCGCCGCGAGCGCGCGGCAGACGGCGTGCACGCGTGCGAGCACGTCGGCGAACAAATGCGGTGCTGAGGATGTGTCGGGCATGGGCGCCGCCTAACGCAAATCCGGGGTCGAGTCAAAGAGCCGCTGGTGCTCGGTCAGGGCGAAACGGTCAGTCATTCCGGCAATGAAATTGCCGATCCGGCGGGCCCGGTCGCCCTCGTCGTCCGCCTCCGCCCCGACCAGCCATTCCGGCGGCAGGTCGGCCGGCGATGTCAGGTACTTTGCGAACAAGTCGAACAGGATTTGTTCCGCCTCCGCCATTACCCGCATCACTCGCTTGTGGCGATACATATGCTGGTAGAGGAAGCGCTTGATGGCGGCCTCTTCCTCGGCGACCGCGGCGGGGAACGCGATCAGCGCCCGGCTCTGCTGGCGCACCTCCTGGGCCGATTGCGGGCTGACGGCGGCGATATTCTTCTGCGCCTCCGCGAACACCGCGCCGATCAGATGCGAGATCAGCTCGCGCACCAGCTCAGCCCCGCGCCTGACGTCTTCGAGATCGGGATAATGCGCCGAGGTCTCGGCGATGATCTCCGCGGTGAGCGGCATCACCTTGAGATCATCGAGATGGAACAGGCCGGCGCGCAGACCGTCGTCGATATCATGGGCGTCGTAGGCGATATCATCGGCAATCGCGGCGACCTGCGCTTCCAGCGAAGCGAAGCTCCAGAGTTCGAGATCGTAGGTCTTGATATAATTGGCGATGCCGACGGGAATGCCGTGCTCGCGATAGCGCCCGACGGGCGCACCGCTGCGGTCGGTCAGCGGGCCGTTGTGCTTGACGATGCCCTCCAGCGACTCCCAGGTCAGGTTCAGCCCGTCGAACTCGGGATAGCGGTGCTCCAGCGAGCCGACGACGCGGAGCGCCTGGGCATTGTGGTCGAATCCGCCAAAATCCTTCAGGCAGGCATCCAGCGCCCGCTCGCCGGCATGGCCGAAGGGCGGATGGCCGAGATCATGGGCCAGCGCCAGGGTTTCCGTGAGGTCCTCATCCAGCCCAAGCTGGCGCGCCAGCGCGCGGGCAATCTGCGCGACCTCCAGCGAATGGGTCAGCCGTGTGCGGTAATGATCGCCCTCGTGGAACACAAACACCTGGGTCTTGTACTTCAGGCGGCGGAACGCGGTCGAATGGATCACCCGGTCGCAATCGCGCCGGAACGGGCTCCGGGTGCGGCTCGGGGGCTCGGCGACCAGCCGGCCGCGGCTGCGATCGGGGTCGCAGGCATAGGGCGCGTGAGGGGCAGCCATTCCGACGGACACGACGAATTTAGTCCCTATCCATTTGATTCTGCGTATCCTTGCACTTAACTATGCCGGACGCGGGATACCAAATGAATTGGGTATGACTGCGGGCCTATCGGAGACGAGCCATGACGACTGACGTGACCATCAGTGACCGCGCCGCACGCCGGATTGGGGAGATCCTCAAGGGCGAAGGCACAGGCGCGATGCTGCGCATCTCCGTCGAAGGCGGTGGCTGCTCCGGCTTCCAATATAAGTTCGACATCGACCGCGACCGCACCGACGACGATCTCGTGATTGAGCAAGCGAACGCGGTGGTGCTGGTCGATTCCGCCTCGCAGCCGTTTCTGGCGGGCTCACAGGTGGATTTCGTCGACGATCTGATCGGCGCCTCGTTCCGCGTCAACAATCCCAATGCGACCGCGTCCTGCGGCTGCGGGACCAGCTTCTCGATCTGACGGGCCTCAAGCTCCCGTCATCTGCCTTTCCTCGTCCCGTCCACTCCGCCTCGACCGGCATCAGATCCGGCTGGAGCGGCGCGTCGTCTGCCATCACATGACCGTCCAGCCCGCGCAGCAGGGCCGCGGCCAGCGCGGGCTTCCGTAGCGGCTTCGCCAGAAAGTCCGACATGCCGGCTTCGCGGCAGATCTTGACGTCTTCGGGGAAGGCGTTGGCGGTCAATGCGATGATCGGCAGGGTCTCGAAGCGCCCGCCTTCCGCGCGGATCGCCCGGGTCGCGGCAAGGCCATCCATCTCAGGCATGCGTACGTCCATCAGCACGACGTCGTAATCGCCTTCGGCGACGGCCGCGACGGCCTCGACGCCGTCGGCGACGACCCGCAGCTCGACCTCGAAGGCACCGAGCATCTTGCTCACGACCATGCGGTTGACGGCGTCGTCCTCGGCGACCAGCACCTTCAGCGGCCGGTCGAGGCTTGCGATGCGAGCCGCGAGATCGTCGGCTTCATCGCGGCCCGCGTCCTGATTGGACGTCTGCGCCTGGCTCCACGGCAGCACCAGCGTGAAGCGGAAGGTGGAGCCCTCACCCGGCGTCGAGGTGACGCCGATGGTGCCGCCCATCTGCTCGATGATGCGCCGGGAAATCGCAAGACCGAGGCCAGTGCCGCCGAAGCGGCGGCTGATCGAGGCATCGGCCTGGGCGAAATCCGAGAACAGCTGCCCGAGCTTCTCGGGCGCGATGCCGATGCCGCTGTCCGTCACGGTCCATTCGACGGTCGCGAGCAGATCGCGGCGCGCCTGGCAGATGGCCTTGATCGTCACCTCGCCCTGGTCGGTGAACTTCACCGCATTGGAGGCGAGATTGAGCAACACCTGGCGGATGCGCGCGACGTCGCCACGCAGCGTCGGCGGCAAATTCGGATCGAGCTCGACCTTGACCGCGAGCCCTTTGCTCTTGGCGCTTGCGCGCACCACGGTCGCGACCGTCTCGACCAGCGTCTGCGGCGCAAAGTCGATCGCCTCGAACGCGAAGCGCCCGGCCTCGAGCTTGGACAGATCGAGGATGTCGTTGAGGATGCGCTGGAGATTGTCACCGGATTCGCGGATCGTGGTGACGGCCTCACGCTGCTCCGAATCGAGTTTTGTTTCGAGCAGCATGCTGGCAAGTCCGAGCACACCGTTCATGGGCGTGCGGATCTCGTGGCTCATCACGGCCAGAAAATCCGACTTCGCGCGGCTCTCGGCCTCGGCCTTTTCGGCACGCCAGCGCTCGGTGACGTCGCGGCCGAAGCCGCGATAGCCCAAAAATTGCCCGTCGCGGTCATAGGCTGGCTTTGCGGTCAGCGACCACAGCCGCGCCTCGCCGCCCGCAACGACCTTGAGGTTCATCTCGTGCAGCGGCTCGGCGTGCTCCATCAGGCCGACGACGTTGTAGGCCGCCGCCTTGTCGTCGGGGCACAGCATGTCGAGCACGTCGGCGAACAACGATCCTTTCAGCAGCGGAAGCGGCAATTGCGCGACGTCGGCGAAGCGTTGCGGCACATCGGTGAGGTGCCCTTCGGCATCGGTCTGCCACAGCCAATCGCTGGCGTTCTCCTGAAAATCCTTCAGCAGCAACGAGATGATCTCGGTCTGGCGTTCGAGCTCGAGCTGGGCCTTGAGATTGCCGAGGAACAGGTTGCCCTGCGAGACGATGTTGCGCGCCATGAAGAACGCGAACAGCAGCAGGAACACCGCCGTCAGGGCATACGGAGCAGCACCGCACAACAGCATCGCGCCGGCGCAGGCGATTGTCATGGTCGCGAGATAGACGAGGCCCGCGCGCGGGAAGGTCGAGAGTGTGAAGGCGCCGCCGGACATCATGCCGACCATCAGGCAGGCCAGGATCAGCTGGCTGGTCGGCCCGACCCGGCTGAACAGCGCGAGCGGCAGCGTGCCCCAGATCGCGGCGAGGAAGAATGCCTGACGCATCATCTGCCGCGTCGCGCGGCGTGACGCTTCCTGCGGCGGATTCTGCTGCGCGCGCCGCCACGCACGAACGGCGAGCGAGGCGGTGGCGGCAAGCGTCATGCCCCAGATCGCGAGGAAATCGTTCCAGCCCCGGCCCCAGAACAGGATCAGCACGAAGGCCACGTTGAGCATGGTGACGGACATCGTCACCGGGATGGCCCGCGTCACCGCGTCGATCTGCTTGGCGCGGATGCGGCGCAGCTCGCGCTCGCTGAGATCGGCAGTGAGGCCGTCCTCGATCTCGAAGCCGCCGAGCCAGTACAGGAACGCGCCGATCAGGCCGTCGCGCGGCTCGCTTGGCGTCATGGATTTGTCCGGCCATCCCATTCGAAAAACCTTTTCGGTATCAATGGCCCAGGGCCGGCTTAAGCCGGGTTAATTTTGTGGGAGATTTTGCGCCGTCCTTGACGGGCACGTTTGCATTTTGTTCTAACCATCACCCCTGCCCGGAGCCCGTCGACATGCCCATCAGAGTTGCCACCTGGAACGTGAATTCGGTCCGGCAGCGGATCGACCTCCTGCTGACCTGGCTCAGGGAGTGCCAGCCGGACGTCGTCTGCCTGCAGGAGATCAAATGCGTCGACGAGGCCTTCCCGCGGCTGGAGATCGAGGCGCTCGGCTATAACGTGGTGACCCACGGGCAGAAGACGTTCAACGGCGTGGCGCTGCTCTCCAAGCTCAAGTTCGACGAGACCAAGTCAGGGCTTGCCGGCGACGACGAGGATGCGCACGCCCGCTTCCTCGAGGGCGTGGTGACGCTCAAGCGCGGCGTGCTGCGCATCGCCTGCCTCTATCTGCCCAACGGAAACCCGGTCGGCACCGAGAAATACCCCTACAAGCTCAAATGGATGTCGCGGCTTCTTGAGTATTCGAAGGAGCGCCTTAAGACCGAGGAGCCGCTGATCCTCGCAGGCGACTTCAACGTCATTCCGCATACCCGCGACGTCCACAATCCCGCCGCCTGGACCGAGGACGCCCTGTTCAAGCCCGAGACGCGCGAGAGCTTCCAATCCCTGCTCGGCCTCGGCCTGACCGATGCCTTGCGGGCGGTCACCGACGAGCCCGGGCTGTACACCTTCTGGGACTACCAGGCTGGGGCCTGGCAGAAGAACCAGGGCCTGCGCATCGACCATCTGCTGCTGTCGCCGCAGGCCAGCGATAAGCTCGCCAATGTCGGCATCGACAGCTATGTGCGGGCCTGGGAGAAGCCGTCGGACCACGTGCCGGTGTGGGCTGATCTGGATCTGGAGGCGGCGTAGCCGCCTCGCCGGATTACTCGCGGCGGCCCTGCACCCACTGTTCCAGCATTTGCAGGCACATGGCGCGGTCGTCATCCGACGCCTTGGCGAAGGCGCGGTTGTAGTTTTCCTTGATCCAGGTCTCGTCGGTGCCGGCGCTGTCACGCGCGAGCGTCAGCCACATCAGGCCGCGCGCGGCCTGCCGCGGCAGGCGGTCGCCGTTGAACAGCATCTGCCCGAGCAGCGCCTGGGCCTCGTGCTGGCCCTTCTGGGCGGCGAGGCCGAGCCAGCGCGCGCCGTAGCGGAAATCCTCGCGCGAAGCGTCCGGCGTCTTCAGATAGAGCCGGGCGAGATCGTACTGGGCATCCGCATTGCCGAAATAGGAGGCGGCATAGGAGAACATCTCCCGCGCCCGGTCCGGATCGGCCTTGATCTTGGAGTTCGGGATGCCGCTCAGATAGTAACGGCCGAGCGCGACGAAGGCATTGGCCACGACCTGCGCCTGCGGCGCCGACGGGCTGTCCTCGGCATGCGCATTCGCGATCCGGGTGAAATAATCGAACGCGCGCACATCGTCCTGGGCCACGCCGTCGCCATTGGCGTACATGCGGCCGAGCTTCCACTGCGCGATCGGGTGACCGCCCTCGGCGGCATATTGCAGAGCGCTGAGCGAGGTTTCCTGGGAAGCGACCGGCGGCGCCGATTTGCGCACCGCGCCTGCAGCACCGGGCAGAGTGGTCACGACCGGGATGGTCGCATCCTTCTGGTTGACCGGCGCGCCGTCGAAGGCGAGCGCCGGCGCGGCCAGCGCGGTAGCCCCCAACACAAACGCAACAATGGTACGCCTAGATGTCCGCATAGCACTGCTTCTCGTGCGCGCCGCCCGGATGGGTCACTGCCCCCCCGACCGCTGGTCCAACCTGTTGGGCATATTTCCAGAGCGCGCCCGTCGTGTGGTTAGTCGCGCGAGCGCTCCATTTGGTTTTGCGCTGGGCGAGTTCGGCGTCGCTCAATTTTACGTTAAGGGTCCCGTTATCGGCGTCGATCTCGATGATGTCGCCGTCCTCGAGCAGCCCGATCGGGCCGCCGATGGCTGCTTCAGGCCCGACATGGCCGATGCAGAAGCCACGGGTGGCGCCGGAGAAGCGTCCGTCGGTGATGAGCGCGATCTTGCCGCCCATGCCCTGGCCGGTCAGCGCAGCGGTGGTCTGGAGCATCTCCCGCATGCCGGGGCCACCCTTGGGGCCCTCGTAGCGGATCACGATGACTTCGCCTTCCTTGTAGGTGCGCTTCTGGACCGCCTCGAACGCATCCTCCTCGCGGTCGAAGCACCTGGCCGGACCGGTAAACTTGAGGTTGGACATTCCCGCGACTTTCACGATCGCACCTTCTGGCGCCAAATTGCCCTTCAGACCGACCACACCGCCCGTGACGGTGATGGGTTTATCTGCCGGGTGCACCACGTCCTGGTGCGGATTCCACTTCACGCTCTTGAGGTTTTCGGCGATCGTTCGACCGGTGACGGTAATGCAGTCACCGTGGAGAAATCCGTTGTCGAGCAGCGTCTTCATCAGAAGCGGTATGCCACCTACTTCAAACATGTCTTTGGCGACATAACGGCCACCCGGCTTCAAATCCGCGACATATGGTGTCTTTTTGAAGATTTCGGCGACGTCGAACAGATCGAACTTGATTCCGGCCTCGTGCGCGATCGCCGGCAGGTGCAGTGCAGCATTGGTCGAGCCACCCGAGGCGGCAACCACGGCGGCCGCATTCTCCAGCGCCTTCCGGGTGACGATGTCGCGCGGCCGGAGATTGGACGCGATCAGCTCCATCACCTTCTCGCCCGCGGTCATGCAGAAGGCGTCGCGGATTTCATACGGTGCAGGAGCACCGGCCGAGTAAGGCAACGCCAGGCCGATCGCCTCGGAGACGGTCGCCATGGTGTTGGCGGTGAACTGCGCGCCGCAGGCGCCCGCCGAGGGACACGCCACACGCTCGATCTCGTCGAGGTCCTCGTCCGACATGGCACCAACCGAGTGCTTGCCGACGGCCTCGAACATGTCCTGCACGGTGACCTGCTGCCCGCGGAAATTGCCGGGCAGGATCGAGCCGCCGTAGATGAAGATCGAGGGCACGTTGAGGCGAACCATCGCCATCATCATGCCCGGCAGCGACTTGTCGCAGCCGGCAAGCCCCACCAGCGCGTCATAGGCGTGGCCGCGCACGGTCAACTCGACGGAATCGGCGATGCATTCGCGCGACGGCAGCGAGGAGCGCATGCCGTCATGGCCCATGGCGATGCCGTCGGTGACGGTGATGGTGCAGAATTCGCGCGGCGTGCCGCCGGCGGACGCCACGCCCTTCTTCACCGCCTGCGCCTGGCGCATCAGGGAGATGTTGCAGGGGGCGGCCTCGTTCCAGCACGAGGCGACGCCGACGAAGGGCTGGTGGATCTGCTCGGTGGTCAGACCCATGGCGTAGAAGTAGGACCGGTGGGGCGCGCGTGCAGGGCCTTCCGTCACATGACGGCTCGGCAGCCTCTGCTTGATGTTGGTCTTGGCGTCCATCGCGACCAGTTTCCTTGGTCCAGTTTCCTTGGCTAACCCTTGTCAGACCCGGAACATCAGACCCAAGATTTGAATCGACCTTGGGATTTCCTGCCGCCTGCAAGGGACCAGCCCAGCCCCTGAAAACATTAGAGTGATTTTATTCATGTTCGGGTGTGGCCAAAAAGCGGCGCCGATGCGAACGGACTGCGATAACGGTCAAATCGCACGGGAATGTTGCCTGAAGAGCACAAAAGTGGCCCGGAGGACACGGAAAAGCCTACAGTGTTACCCTCGCCGGATGGGTCATCCACAACTGGAGCTTTTTGAGCACGCGAGGTGCGCCCCAACTCTGGGGCGATGGCGATTGGACAGCGACTGAGTCGCCTTCAATATCTCCCTTGCTGGCAACGCCGATTGACTCATATAGGGTACCCCCCTATCTTACCGACATGTCACACACGATCAAGCACAAGTCGAAGCTCATCGGCCGGGTCCGACGTATCAAGGGCCAGCTCGAAGCCGTTGAACGCGCGCTGGAGTCGGAGATCGGCTGCGCCGATGTGTTGATGCTGGTGGCGTCGGTGAAAGGCGCGATCAGCGGTCTCACCACCGAGCTGTTGGAAGACCACATCCGCCATCATGTCGTGGATCCCGCGTACGAAAAGGATCCGGAGAAGGCCAAGGGCGCCGCCGACCTCATCGACGTCGTCCGAACCTATTTGAAGTGAACGAAATGACCGACCTGTCTCACCTGCTCCAACAGAGCAGCGCGCACGCATGGCTGTTCGTGCCCAGCGCCATCCTGCTCGGCGCCCTGCATGGTCTCGAGCCCGGCCATTCCAAGACCATGATGGCTGCGTTCATTATCGCCGTGAGGGGCACCGTGCTCCAGGCCGTGCTGCTCGGCCTGTCGGCGACCATCTCCCATACCGCGATCGTCTGGGCGATCGCGCTCGCGGGGTTGTATTTCGGCCAGGAATTGTCCGGCGAACGCAGCGAGGCCTATCTGCAAATGGCGTCTGCCGTCATCATCATCGGCATCGCCGGCTGGATGGTCTGGCGCACCTGGCGGGAGCAAAACGATGGGCACGAGCACGACCATCATCACCACGACGAGCCGCAATCCATCGCGCTGGCCGGCCGGCCACTCTTGCTGGAGGTCTTTGAGGACGGTGTACTGCCGCGCTGGCGGATCCGCAGTGAGAACGGCGCGCTGCCCGCCGCCGGCGACATCCAGGTGACCACGATCCGAGAGGACGGTTCGGAGCAGACCTTCGCGTTCGCCACCCGGGACGGATACCTCGAAAGCACCGATGAGATTCCCGAACCGCATGCATTCAAGGCGCGCGTCGCGCTCGCCGGCGACTCCACCGAGCTTCTGTTTGAGGAACATCATCACGATCACATGGATCTCGGCGACGAGGACGACGCGCACGCGCGCGCCCATGCCGCCGACATCCGCAGGCGCTTTGCGGGGCGCACCGTGACGACGGCGCAGATCGTGCTGTTCGGCTTCACCGGCGGACTGATCCCCTGCCCCGCCGCGATCACGGTGTTGCTGCTTTGCATTCAGCTCAAACAGTTCAGCCTCGGATTTGTCCTGGTGCTGTCCTTCGGCATCGGGCTCGCGATCACGATGGTGTCGGCCGGCGTTCTCGCCGCGCTCAGCCTGCGGCACGTCGAACGACACTGGGGCGGCTTCAGCCGCTACGCCCACCGCGCGCCCTACGTCTCGGCGGCCCTGATCGTCCTCGTCGGCCTCTACACGGGGTGGACGGGTTTGCACGACATCATGTCGTGACGTGCAACTGAGCCGCGATCGCTGCTTCGGCAGTCGGCCCTTGGCAAGTTTGATCGCGTCAGGCCTAAGCGCGTAACTCCGCGCCGCGATCGAAACGCGCAAACACCGCGCTGGTCAGACCACCGAGCAAGGTCCAGAACACCAGGCTCGTCACCGTCACCGCCGTGACGAACTGATGCGTCAGTGACGACGGCACGTTGGTCTCGATGTTGGCGAGCTCCGGCGCGCCGATCAGGTGCGGCAGGGTCAGCAGGATCACGCCGGCGATCGCCGCCGGCACCGAGCGGCCGAAGGCGATCAGAGCGAGCCCGCCGGCCGTGGCCAGCACAGCGGCCAGCCACCAGATCTGGCGCGACAAAAGCGGCGCGGCAGGCACGCCGGGCAGCTCCGGCGGCAGGCCGAGGCCGGGCGCAAGCGTGAAGACGGCAAAGCCCGCCAGCCCCCACAGCAGGCCTTCGTGCCAGGAGACGCTCGCGCCGATGGCGCCGCTGCGCACGGCGAAGAAGCCGGCCAGAAGCAGCGCGAATCCGATCGCGGTCAGGACGTTGGCGGCCGCGGTATAGGCGTTGCGCTCAAAACCGTCGCGCGGCTCCCAGGCTCCGGTGCCATGGTCGTGGTCGCCGGCGCCATGGTCATGGTCGTGGTCAACGTGATCGTGGGCGGCGTGGTCATGCCCGGCTGCCGCCGGCTGCGCGGTGGCCTGAGCGTCATGCTGGTGCGTCTCTGCCGCCTTCTCGAAGACTTCCGCCTTCAGGATCAGGGGGACAGTGCCGAACTGCTGGACGACAGTGACGATGAGACCGACGATGAAACCGGAAATGACCGACGCGAAGACGATCGAGCGAAAAGTGCTCATGCCACCCCGGTTAGTGGCAGGGGAACGCGTTGGAGTGGCGTACGTCGTGGGCCGCGTTGTGGACGACGTCGATGTGGGAGAAGCCGACCATGCCGATGACGAACACGCCGAGCACCATGGCCATCAGAGCCTGCGACAGCCGTCCCACCTGCCCGGCGGCGACCGGAAGCGTGACTTGCGCGTTCGCGAGCTGGGCGGTCGTGAGCTGAGACGGGCTCATGGTCTATTCTCCATTGGCGATTTGCGCGTCTTCTAGCAGCTTCCGGGCGACGTCGCGACTGGTAAGATGCAGGCTCGTCCCCGGCAAAATGCTCTTGCGGGCGATCTTGGCACCGGCGGCGGCCCGGAAGGCGGCCTCAAAGCGCCGGAAATAGCCGAGGCAGGCGTCCGGCGTGGGCTCGGTGCCGAGCAAGGTCCGGAAGGCGCCCCGGTGCACGGCGCAGATCGCGCCATGGCCGGTGACGGGAAACACCAGCGAGGCGATGTCGTCGCGCCAATGGACCTCGTTGCTCAAGCTGTCGCGCGCCCCGTCGGTAATCTCCCGGCACCGACCCTACCACAGCCATCGACGAATTCCGCCAGCGCGCAATCAGCCCGGCTCCCGCGCCGCTCGCGTCGTAATCGTGGCCCGCTCGCCGGCGTCGACGAGCTGGCCAAGGCCGGTGCGCCCCGTCAGCGCGCAGCGGATGATGTTTTCGGCAACCGACCTGCGGAAGCCGTGATCCTCGCCAACGGCGCGATTGCGGCAGACCCGGTCGAGCGCCAGCTTCATGTTGATCCGTGTGCGGGTATCGAAATGCTCGCTGATCATGCGCCCAGCCTCGATGCGTTATCGCCTCGGCACAGAACGCCCGGGAATCGGCAGGGTTCCAAACGTGCAACGGTGCCTATGTCCGCCCGCGCGGGCGCTGCGCCTGAGCCCACGCCGCCGCCACCTCCTGCGGGGGAATGTCGACGCGCTTGATCGGCAGCAGCTGCCCCGACGCCGAGACGATCGCGGTCTCCTCGCGGCGGCAGCGCGGGCAGACGAAGCGGACCTCGTGCGGCTGCGCCGACCAGCTCGCACGTTTGACATTGGCCGCCATCGGCCAAGCCTCGCAATGCGAGCACGACACCAGAAACCGGCCGGGATCGAGCATGCCCATTCCGTAGGACTCCGTTCCTGCCCGTCTCTTCAATGATTATCTGATGGAAATCGTTCCGGTGGCGGAGCACCGTCAGCAATGGGCCTCTATCGGTTCCCTGTTCGCGGCCACATCCGTGCCAGCGTTCCATCGCGCATCACCAGCACATGCCAGAAGGTCGCCGCGATGTGCAGGGCCACGACGGCGTAGACGACATAGGCCAGCGTGTCGTGCGCGACCTCGCCGGCATGGGCGATCTGCGGACTGTCTGTCAGCAAACGTGGCCAGCTGAACGTCCAGAAGTACTTTAGCGAATAGCCGCCCGCCGAGGAGAACGCATAGCCGGTGAGCGGCATCGCGAACAGGATGAGGTAGAGTGCGACGTGATTGAGCCGCGCCGCGAACCGCACCAGTGCGCCGAATGACGACGGCTCAGGCGGCACCTTGGTCGCTGCGCGCACCATCAGCCGCAGTACCGACAGGAACAGAAGCGTCATGCCGAGCGATTTGTGCACCTCCAGCAGCTCGCGGCGCGGCGAAGTCCCCGGCGGCTGAAGACCGCAATAGAAGCCGATCAGCATGGCGATGATGAAGAGCGCCGCTGTCGCCCAGTGAATCCTGCGCAGCAGCGGCGCATAGGCCGTCGTCTCGTGAGAGGACATCAGGCTTCGTCGGCAATCCCGTTGCGCAGGCAGCCGACCTTGTCGATCTCGACCTCGACGACATCGCCTGCCTTCATCCAGATCGGCGGCGTGCGCCTGGAGCCGACGCCGCCCGGCGTGCCGGTCGCGATGACATCGCCGGGCTCGAGCCGGGTAAACTGCGAACAATATTCGATCTGCCGCGGGATATCGAAGATCATCTGGTCGATGGTGGTGTCCTGCACCACCTCGCCGTTGAGCCGGGTCTGCAAACGCAGCTGGCCGACATCGCCGACCTCGTCGGGCGTGACCAGATACGGGCCGAAGCCGCCGGTTGAGGGAAAATTCTTGCCCGGCGTGAACTGGTGGGTGTGGCGCTGATAGTCGCGCACGCTGCCCTCGTTGTAGCAGGCATAGCCGGCGATATGCCCCCAGGCCTCGCCGCGCGAAATGTAACGGCCGGGCTTTCCGATCACGACGGCGAGCTCGCCCTCG
Organism: Bradyrhizobium sp. AZCC 2230; assembly: GCF_036924495.1. Lineage (NCBI taxonomy): Bacteria > Pseudomonadati > Pseudomonadota > Alphaproteobacteria > Hyphomicrobiales > Nitrobacteraceae > Bradyrhizobium > Bradyrhizobium sp. AZCC 2230. The sequence continues at coordinate 1,528,660 of NZ_JAZHRS010000001.1, forward strand.
AAGTCGAGCTGGGTCGAGACTCTTGGGCGGATGATGTCAGTGAGATGGCCAGTCTGGCTGTTGGCGAAGCGGCCGAACACCGTGGGATTCTCGACCTCCGTGCGGCCGGTCTCCTTGCGATGGTTCTCGTAGTTCAACCCGATGCAGAGGATCTTGTCCGGGTTCGGGATCACCGGCAGGAAAGCGATCTTCGACAGCGGATGGCGCTTGGCGCCTGCGGCGGACTTGGCCGCCTCGGCCAGGGCGCCTGCTGCGATCGCCGATTTCAGGTCGGGGTAGCGATCCCCGAGAACTGGGCCGAGATCGGCCACGCTGTCGCCCTCCACCAGGCCCCATGAGGCGGCGTTGTCGATCTTGAAGCTTGCGAATTTCATGTGGTGTCCCCTGACCCTGGAACCAGCCTTAGCAGGTCCGAAACGACGGGACGATGGCGGCAGGAGATGGCGCGGTTGCGATCCTTGCAGGCCGCCTCAATGCGCGCCCTTGAGCGTGCAGGAGGTGGTGCAGGTGACGGTATTGCCGTGGTCGCACGACTTGCAGGCGGCAACGCACTGGTTCATGTCGCGGGGATTGTAGGAGCTGTAGTTCCGCAGCGCGCAGAGCGGGGTCGAGCCGGTGACGTCCTGCTCCTGGTTGCAGGCTGCCGTCAGAAGCGCAAACAAGACGACCGCAAACAAACGCATGGGATGTCAACCATCGAACGACCAACGTTCGGGACAATGTCGCATCGCAACCTTGCCCCAGGCATTCCCATCGCAGGGAAACGCACCGCGCCACTCCCCGCTTCCGCTTGAGGATGCGTCTCAATCGTTAAGAACGGATTGCGATCGCGTCCGGTCCGGCAAACGCAGGGATGCCGCGTCGTGCCCCCGCTCCAACTGGAACCCCTCAGGCCATTTCAGGCCGCCGCCTTGGTCGCGATCGCCTGGCGCATGTCCACCGCAAGCTGACGGTACTGCTCCCCGAGCTTCAGGTAGAACTCGCGCTTTTTGCTGTCGGTGGCGAGCTTGGCAATCAGCTCGCATTCGGCGGTGAGCGTTTCAAACCGCTCCAGCCTGTCCTCAAGTTCTGTCATCGGCGTATCCCCATCAAACGCCTCAAGGACAGCTAACCTAAGCCCGGACATTAGGTCACGGCGAACATCGTTATGGGGTAGAAACAATTATTCGCGCGGAAGGCTATTTGCTGTCCATCCGCCACGCACCGTCCCAATCGGCTGCCGGTGGATTGGTCTCGAACTGCGCGATGCGGGCGAGCATCGTACGCGACGGGCCGTCGCCGGGGGCGCTCTCCAGCGCCGCGTTGAACGCGCCGCGTGCGTCGCCGAAGCGGCACGCGCGATAGGCGGCAAGGCCTTCCGCATAGTGCGCGCGCAGGCTCTCCAGCGACGGGAGAAGCGCGCCCGCCCGTCCCATCACTTCGAATACCGGCTGCGGCACGCTCTGGCCGACCACCGCGAGACGATCGATCTCGCGCAATTCGAGCCGCGATCCGATCGCCTCGGCGGTCGCCTCCGAGATCAGGATGCGGGTGCCATAGACCTTGTTCACCGCCTCCAGCCGCGAGGCGAGGTTCACCGCGTCGCCCATCACCGTAAAGCTCATCATCAGCTCGGAGCCGATGCTGCCGGTCAGGACCTCACCGGTGGCGATGCCGATGCGCAGATCGCACGGCACCGGCATGGCGCGAATGCCGAGCAGATCCGGCAACTGCTTCTGCAGTGCGGGCACCTGGTCGGTCATGTCGATGGCGGACAGGCCCGCGAGCAGCGTCTGCTCGTCGTCCTCGACGAACGGCGGGCCCCAATAGGACATGATGGCATCGCCGATATATTTGTCGATCACGCCCCGGTTGTTCCGGATCGGAGCGGACATCACCGTGAAATAGTGGTTCATCACCTTGACGAGGCCGCGCGGGGTCATGCCCTCGCTCATCGAGGTGAAGCCGCTCATGTCAGAGAACATGATGGTCATCACCCGGCGCTGGCCGTCGATGGCGATCTCCGGCCGGTCGATCAGCCCCTGCACCACCTTGGGATCGATATAGCGGCCGAACGTTTCACGGATGCGCTCGTTGTGGCGCAGTTGCTCGATCATGCGGTTGAAGGCGGCGGCGAGCTCGCCGATCTCGTCCTGGGTCGAGACCGTGATGGTCTTGTCGAAGCGGCCGGCCTCGACTTCACGGGTGCCGGCGAGCAGCAGCCGCACCGGGCGGGTGATGCCGCTGGACACCAGCAGCGCAAAGGCAAATCCGACGATGGCCGCAAGCAGCGTCACGATGCCGGAGATGATGATCGCCTGCCGCTGGTGGCCGATCACCGTCGACGTGCTCGCAAAAACCTGCTTGAGCATGTCGGCGCGGATCGCATCGATCCTCTGGTTGAACTGATCGCGCAGGGCGTCGAGATGCTCAAGCGTACCGCGCGCCTCCGGCATCTGCTTGGCATCGATCTGCTTGAGGAGCTTTGCGTGATCCTCCTTCATGCCGAGGCGCAGCTCGGAGACGGCGGTCTCGATGCGGGTGTCGATCCGCGCCAGCGTGGCATTGTCCGACGGCGTTCTGGTATCCTCGATGATCGCATTGATCAGCTTGCGCGCGGCCGAGGTCTCTTCCTCGATCTTCCGGTCAGCCTCCTCGAACTCGTGAAGGCGCGCCGCATAGGCCTCCTCGTCCGGGGCTTCCTGCATCTTCATCATAACCATCCGCCGCAGCGCGACCGATCGCTCCAGCGAGCGGATATTGGCGCGCGCCAGATCGCCATAGGCCGGGATGTAGCGATCCGTCAGCTCGTCCAGGAGGACACCGACCTGACTCGACATCACCATCGACAGGATCGAGGTGACCAGCATCAGGACGATCAATCCGAGGGCGATGCCGACGATCTTGCGCCGGATCGACTGGTTGAAAAGCGGCATGAGGTGCGGGCAAAGGGCTGAAAGAAGGTCCGGGGGAACTCAATACACCGGATTTTGGCCCGGGAACACGCGCAATCGGGCCTTCGTGACGCCAAGAGCCGCCTGCGACCGTCGCGCGAGGCCCCTTCGTTAACAAAGGTTAAAAGGCCTTGCTCTATCCCCCGTTGCAGAAGTTCCCGTGCTCCATCCGTATTTTGCCGCATTGTTGCGACAGCGTGAGGAATGCGAAACGATGCTGTGTCACCGTTCTTGAACTCGATCTGATTCTCGAACCGCATACGATCGCGGATTTTGGTTTGTACTGGTTTCGCAGGGGGACCACGGAATGAACCAGTGCCTACGCTCGCTCGCGTGTGTCGTTGCCATGGCCGCACTGGCGCTCGTTCCGACGGAGCTGGCAGCGAAAAGCAAATCATCAGCGCCGAAGAAGACGCATGAAGCGAAAGCGGGCAAGCAGCGGCATGCTGCGGCCGGCAAACACGGCAAACACGCCGAGGCCAAGCGCAGATCGAAGAAGCAGGACGACGAGCCCGCGGACAAGCTCGCGCCGCCGCCGCTGACCGGCGACCTCGCCGCACTGAAGGACGCGATCGACCTCGCGCGCAAGGGCAAGACCGATGATGCGAGCGCGGCCCGCGACCGCATTGCCGATCCCGCCGGACAAAAGCTCGCCGACTGGTTCATGCTGCGCCATTCCGAGAGCACGGCGAATTTCGAGCGCTACGCCGCCTTCCTCGCCGCCAATCCGGATTGGCCGAGCGCCGCGCAGCTGCGCCGGCGCGCAGAGGCGCGGCTGTGGCAGGAGAAGAGCGACGCGGCCACCGTGCACGCCTTCACGATGGACCGGCCGACCAGCGCCAAGGGCAATTTCGCGCTCGCCCGCGTGCTGCTCGCCGAAGGCGACAGCGACAGGGCCGCGCGTCTGGTGCGCGAGGCCTGGCGCTCGGACGAATTGTCCGAGCGCAGCGAGGCGGATTCCTATGAGGCCTTCCGCGATCTCCTGACCGCTGAGGATCATCGCGCCCGCATGGACAAGCGCCTCGGCGCCAAGGACTACGCCGGGGCAAGGCGTGCGGCCAAGCGGCTCGGCGAAGACTCGCTCGCGATCGTCAAGGCCTGCGCCGCGGTCAACGGCAAGGAGAACAAGGCCAAGGATTATCTCGACGACGTGTCGTCCGATGCGCGCCGCGACCTCGGCCATGTCCTCTGCCGCGTCCAATGGCATCTCCAGAAGGACCGCATCGACGATGCCGCCGAGGTGATCCTCGCTGCGGCACCCGACACCATGGCGGCGCAGGATACGGACGCCTGGTGGCGCGAGCGCCGCCTGCTCGCGCGAAAGCTGCTCGACCAGGGCAAATTCAAGACCGCCTACGACGTGGTGCGCGCGGCCGCGGTGCCGGCGATGGAGGTCTATCGCGTCGACTATCACTTCATGTGCGGCTGGATCGCGCTGCGCTATCTCGACGATCCCAGGACGGCGCTGATGCACTTCGCCTCCGTTGACGAGGGCTCGCCCAATCCGTTCGCGCTATCGCGCGCTCATTACTGGCGCGGGCGCGCGGCCGAAGCCATGGGAGCCACAGCCGATGCACGGATGAGCTACAAGGCCGCCGCGAGCTATCCGACCGCCTATTACGGCCAGCTCGCCCGAGCACGGCTCGGCCTCGAGGGAATCGAGCTGCGCGCGCCCTCGCCCGTACTGGCCTCCGCCGACACGCCCGCCGCGGACGAACGCGTGCGCGCCGCCGACATGCTGTACGGCATCGGCGAGCGCGACATGGTGTATTACTACGCCGAGGATTTCGCCAAGGAGAGCACCGACGTCGCGGCGCTCGAAGCACTCGGCGAGCTCGCAGGCCGGCGCAACGACGCACGCGTCATGCTGGAGGTCGGCAAGTCGGCGCTGGCACGAGGGCTGGCACTCGACCATTACGCCTTCCCGACCATCGGCATTCCCGAGCACAAGCAGGTCGCGCCCGCGATTGAGACCAGCGTTATCTATTCCGTGGCGCGCACCGAGAGTTCGTTCGACCAGCGCGACAAGTCGGCCGCGAACGCCGTCGGCCTGATGCAGGTGACGCCAGAGGCCGGCCGCGACACCGCAAAACGCTTCGGCCTGACCTATGACTGGGACAGAATGGTCTCCGATCCCGTCTACAACACCCAGATGGGCGCGGCCGAGCTCAGCGCGCTGCTGTCGGAATATCGCGGCAGCCAGATCATGACCTTCGCCGGCTACAATGCCGGCCGTGGCCGGGTGCGCGAATGGGTGCAGGCGCACGGAGACCCCAGAGACCCCAAGATCGATCCGGTCGACTGGGTCGAGCGCATCCCGCTGTCGGAGACGCGCAACTACGTCCAGCGGGTGATGGAGAACGTGCTGGTGTACCGCGCCCGCTTCGAGGGCGGCGGCGTGGTGGCCGGCAAGGACATCCAGCGTGTCACGGCACAAGACGTGAGTGCGGCTCCGACGGCATCGGCCGCAGCCCCCTCGCCCTAGGCCCGCACCGCCGGGGCTGGAACGCGGCGCGAGGCTGGACGGGTGACTGCGGCCGACGGCTCTGCGCGGTCGGCATCGTGGGGTTAGCCGTCACCTCCTTCCGTGGTCAGAAGGTCGTATGCGCGCAGATAGGCCTCGGTCAGCGAGCGCGAGTGTGCGCTCATCTGCATCATCAAGCTCCAGGCCGAAATCGCCGAGAGCACCGTGATCGTCTCGAGCGAACTGCCGTAGAGCCGGAATATCCCCATGGTCGTCTGCTGCCGGTAGCAGTCATAGTCGCAGTACCGCGCTTGCAGGGATGCGTGCCGGAGGTAACTCGCGCCCAGCGGCCGGGCGCAGGCGCTACAGGCAGCGCCGAGGCGAGGTGTTTCCTGATTGACGAGCATGAATCTCAACGTCGTGTCCTCTCTAGCCGCCTCGACCGGTTCGCCTCAATGACGCCGCACGCACACGCTCCCCGATCGGCACCAACGCTTCGTGATGAAGCGCGTAGCACTCGTGGTCGCAGTAGGGCAGCAGCGTTCGAACGTCGCGCAAATAGCCGCCGCTGATCTCCTCGCAACACCACAGGCAGAACGTCTTGCGGAAAGGGGTCCTGCCGTTCACCAATATGAACCTCACGTGGCACCTCCCAGCGCGAAGCAATAGACAGTATCGACCAGGGAAGCGGATGGCGGCGGCGCGCACAGATGGTTGCGGCCGTCGGGATTGTCCCTGTTTCGCTCGACTTTCTGGACCGGGATCAGGATGTATTTCCCGTCCTCCCGGCGCCGCGCGTAAATCTTGCCGTCGACGTAGCGGATCTCGGTCGGGTAGCAATCCGCGCTGTTGCAGCAGCTCAGCACCGGATTGTCGGGCATGTGCCAGCTCGAATAAAACTTCTCGTGCAGAAGCTCGTCCTGAGGCGGATGGTGACGATGTGCAGCATCCTGTCCAGCCTCCTCGGCCTTCACGCCCGTCAGCAGGGGAAGCGGCAGCGCGATCGCCAGGAGGAGCTTGCCAACACGGTTCAACTCGCAGCCTCCTCGTTCGAAAATTTCCTGGTGAAGCGGTCCCTGCTGCTGGTGCTCACGCCGTCTGAAATCGGAACAGCCAGCGACGGTCGCGCTCACGGCGCGCTCTGAAATGGTCGAGACATTTCTTCGAGCAGAGCGGCGTTCGCCAGGAATAGTATCGGATCAAGCCAAACCTCCCGGCACAGACAGCACAGCCGTTTGCGTCAGGACGGCGCTCGGAGTGTTCGGGCCTATCGCACATCATCCTCTCCTCTTGGCGTCTCGTGGGTCCTCGTGCACCGAGGCACGGTCACCACGCTCGTCACGGAAAATGCGGCTTCTCAATCGCGACCTGCCAATTCATCCGGCAGGTCAGAGTGGCGGAGGCAGAACTCGGCTCGTTGGGTGCAACACACCGAGCCTCCCGGCAATTTGTGCTCCGCAATCGACTCCTCTCGATTGGACTTACCCTAGGCCGCGTGCAGCGGATCGCTCAATTGTACGGAGGTAAATGCGCGCTAGATCTAGGGATGCGCGAGCTATACCTAGGTTTGTCCCGTAGTTTTCCGGACCTGCGCAACGAGACGGCGCAAGGTGCGCAAGCTGCACGGCGACCGCGAGTTTGCGCAGAGTCCGACTTTGGCCGGAGGGAATTGCCCCTGTTGTGTCAAAGTGCTCTACTCGCATTGCCTCCAGCGCGCCGGGACGGCTGCGATGATGTCTGGCCAGATCGCGAAATTTGGGAATTCGGCCGCACAATTCCTGCTCGGCGGCCTTGCGGCGCTTCGATCATTCGGCAACGGCGCGAAGGACAAGCCTGCGCTCGGAGAAGGCTCGCGGCAAGACATCGATCTGCGCGAAGTAGTGAAGCAATGGCGCGAGGTGTTCGAGCACAATCCGGTCATGTACTTCATGGTCGACCCGGCCGGAACGGTGCTCAACGTGAATACGTTTGGCGCCGCACAACTGGGCTATGCGACGCCCGAACTGATCGGCCAATCCGTGCTGAACGTCTTCTTCGAGGAAGACCACGCCTCCGTCCGCCGCTGCATCGCGTTGTGCCTGGAGACAGTGGACCAGCCGCACACCTGGGAGATTCGCAAGATCCGGAAGGATGGCTCGGTCCTCTGGGTCCGTGAAAACGCCAAGGCCATGTTGCGCGGCGACGGTACGCCCATGGTGCTGGTCGCCTGCGAGAACATCACCCAGCGCAAGGAGGCGGAGGACGCGCTGCGGCAAAGCGAGGCCTACCTCGCCCACGCGCAGGAACTGAGCCACACCGGCAGCTTCGGCCTTTGCCTCGCGACGGGCGAGGCCGTCTGGTCAAGGGAGACCTTTCGCATCTTCCAATGTGACCCGGCGACGAAGCCGACCCTTAACTTCGTCTTTCAGCGCATCCATCCGGAAGATCGCGACAGGGTCAGAAGGACCCTTGATCGGGCTTCCATCGAAGAGGAAAATCTCGACCACGAATATCGCCTGCTGATGCCGGATGGATCGGTCAAATATCTCCATTCCGTGGCGCGCGCGGTGCGACACGCTTCCGGACGCATCGAATTTGTCGGGGCCATCACCGATGTCACCGTTGCAAAGGAGGCGGAAGAGAGGCTGCGTCGCAGCGAGGCCTATTTGGCCGAAGCCCAGCGCCTCAGCCATACGAGCAGCTGGGCTTGGGACGTGCGTCGTCAGGAGTTCGCCTACAGATCGGCCGAGCTTTACCGCCTGTTCGGATTTGAACCGGACCAGATCGACCTGCCGGCACGGGATTTCCAGCAGCGCATCCTGCCTGAAGACTTTCGACGGATTGTCGAGATGGAACGTCAGGCCGTCCGGCAGCGAGAGCCTTTCCAGATCGACTTTCGGATTGCGCGTCCGGACGGCTCGATCAGACGCGTCCACACCGAGGGGCATCCCGTTATCTGCAGCGACGGCGAGGTGATGGAAATCATCGGTACGCATGTCGACGTCACCGAGCAGTTCGCCGCCAAGGAGGCGCTGCAAAGGGCATTCGACGAGCTCAAGACATCCGAGCAGCGATTCCGCGACTATGCCGAAACCGCATCGGACTGGTTCTGGGAGACCGGGCCGGATCACCGCATCACGCATATATCGGAACATGCCGATACGTCCACCGCTGCGCCGACGGGTCTGATCGGCCTGACGCGTTGGGACATTCCGCCCGATGCCGAGCTCGAGCCCGAGAAGTGGGAGCAGCATCGCCTGGCGCTCGATGCCCATCTTCCGTTCCGCGATTTGGTCTACCGCAGCAGAGATCTCAACGGACATCCAATCTATGTGCGCACCAGCGGCAAGCCGTTCCATGATGCAAGTGGCAGTTTTCTCGGCTATCGCGGCGTCAGCAGCGACGTGACGGCGGCGATCCGTGCCGAACAGGCCGAAGAGGCGCTGCGCAAGGCGCAGGCCGAGCTCACTCATGTCACGCGCGTGACGATGCTCGGCGAACTCACCGCCTCGATTGCCCATGAAATCACCCAGCCTCTTGCCGCCGTGATCTCCAATGCGGACGCCTGCATCGGCTGGCTGGGCCGCGAGCCTGCCGATCTGACGGCTGCACGCCGTTCCGCGGAATGGATCGTCGAGGACGCCAACCGGGCCAGCGAGGTGATCCGCCGGATCAGGGCGCTGGCGAAGAAGACCGAGATCGAGGTGATTCCGCTCGACCTCAACCAAGTCGTCAGGGAGGCCGTGGCGCTCGTTCGGCGCGAGCTCGCCACCAATGCCGTATCGGTGCGAATGGAGTTGGCGTCCGACCTGCCCAGGATTTGCGGCGACCGGATCCAGCTCCAGCAGGTCCTGATCAATCTGCTGATGAACGGAATCGAGGCCATGCAGGCCAATATCGATCGCCCGCGTGAGCTGGCGATCCGCTCCAGCCATGCGGACGACGACGGCGATCGCCGCCTGCTCCTCACCGTGACGGATCGCGGCGTCGGCCTCGGCAAGGACGTGACGGATCGGATCTTCACGCCCTTCTTCACCACGAAATCGGGCGGCCTGGGCATGGGCCTCTCGATCTGCCGATCAATCATCGAGGCTCACGCAGGACGGCTTTCGGCCTTCCCCAATGAAGGGAGCGGAGCAACATTCCAGATCGCCCTGCCCTTGCCGTACAAGGACGCGTCGTGACTGATCAGGCCAAGCAAGCGCAGGCGAATGCCGATGAACCGATCGTTCGGATCGTCGATGACGATCCGTCGATGCGTCGCGCGCTCACCAATCTCTTTCAATCGGTTGGTCTCAAGGTCGAAGCCTTCGGCTCAGCGGCGGAGATCATGGACGCCAAGCCGCCGGCGGTCCCCAGTTGCCTTGTGCTCGACATTCGCCTGCCGGGCTCGAGCGGCTTCGACCTTCAGGCCGACCTCGCCAAGGCCAACATTCATACGCCCATCATCTTCATCACCGGTCATGGCGATATTCCCATGACCGTCAGGGCCATGAAGAGCGGCGCCGTCGATTTTCTGACCAAGCCGGTACGCGACCAGGACATGCTGGATGCGGTGCAGGCTGCGCTCGAACGGGACCGCAAACGGCGCGACGCCGAGAAGTCGGTCTCAGGCGTGCGATCTCGCTTCGAGAGCCTGAGCACGCGCCAGCGCGACGTCCTCAGCCTGGTCGCGTCCGGCCTGATGAACAAGCAGGTCGCCGCCGAGCTTGGATTGGCCGAGATCACCGTCAAGATCTATCGCGGGCAGATCATGCGGAAAATGGGCGCCAAGTCATTGGCCGATCTCGTCAGAATGACCGACGCGCTCGGAATCCCACGCACACGGTGCTGATTCCGCTCGATGTCGCCCACCTTTCCGGAATGATCTCGCCCACCGTTCCGATTTGATGTCGCCCACCATTCCGAGATGATCTCGCCCACCATTCCGGGATGATGTCGCCCGGGGTGACGAGGCCTCTTCTGGCTCCGATACGGTCCCGCCTTTCGGCTTTGCGAAGGGGGACCTGGATGCCGACGGAGAGGCTTGCGATGCGCCACGTGCGCGAAGTGATCAGATTGAAGTCGGCTGGGATGCCGACCCGCGAGATTGCGCGGCGGTTGGGGACGGCGCCTTCGACGGTGCGGTTGACGATCCGCCGGTTCGAGGCGGCGGGGCTGACCTGGCCGTTGCCAGACGACGTCACCGACACGGTGCTGGAGGCCCGGCTGTTCGCCAGCGCCGGAGCCGGTCCGGGCACCCGGCGGGGCCATCGGCGGCAGGCCGAGCCGGACTGGGCGGCGGTGCATCGCGAGCTCAAGCGCAAGCACGTGACGCTGTCGATTGTGTGGGAGGAGTACATCGCGGGCGAACCCGGCGGGTATCGCTATTCGCGGTTCTGCGAGCTCTACCGGGCCTGGGAAGGCCGGCTGTCGGTGACGATGCGCCAGTCGCATGCGGCCGGCGACAAGCTGTTCGTCGACTATGCCGGCGACGGCGTGCCGGTGGTGATCGACCGGTTCACCGGCGAACGGCGCACCGCGCAGATCTTCGTCGCAGTGCTCGGCGCATCGAGCTTCACCTACGCGCAGGCGACCTGGACGCAGGGCCTCGCCGACTGGATCAGCGGGCACGTCGGCGCCTTCGAGGCGATCGGCGGCGTGCCGGCACTGCTGGTGCCGGACAACACCAAGGTCGCGGTGATCAAGGCCTGCCTCTACGATCCGCAGATCAACCGCAGCTACGCCGATATGGCGGCGCATTACGGCACCGCCATTCTGCCGGCGAGGCCGCGACGGCCACGGGACAAGGCCAAGGTCGAGCAGGCGGTCCTCATGGTCGAGCGCTGGCTGCTCGGACGGCTGCGCCACCGGATCTTCCACAGCCTCGCCGAGGTCAACGCGGCGATCGCCGAGTTAATGACCCGGCTCAACGAGGAGCGGCCGATCCGGCGGCTCGGCGTCACTCGCCGCAAGCTGCTGGAGGAGATCGACCGGCCGGCACTCCAGGCCTTGCCGGAGAGCCCTTACGTGTTCGCTGAGTGGCGGATCTGCCGGGTCAGCATCGATTATCACGTCGAGATCGAGGCGCATTATTACAGCGTTCCGCATCGCTTCGTCCGCGCCGAGGTCGAGGTGCGCTTCACGGCCCGCACCGTCGAGATATTCCACAAGGGTGAGCGGATCGCCGCGCATCAGCGCATGAGCGGCAACCACAAGCACACGACCGTGCCGGAGCACATGGCATCCAGTCATCGGCGCTACGCCGGCTGGACCATCGAGCGCATCCGCAAGGACGCAGCCTCGATCGGGCCGGCGACCGCGGCGCTGTGCGACCTGATCCTCGACGAGCGCGCGCATCCGGAACAGGGCTTCCGCGCCTGTCTCGGCATCATCCGGCTCGCCCGATCCTACGGGCACGAGCGGCTCGATGCCGCCGCCATGCGGGCGATCGATATCGGCGCGCGCACCTACGGCTCGGTCAAATCGATCCTCGCCAACAATCTCGATCGGCGTCCTTCACCCAAGCGCTCCGCGGACGACGCGCCGATCCTTCATCCCAACATCCGCGGGCCGCGCTACTACAATTAGGAGATCTCATCTTGCTTACCCATCCGACCCTCGATCAGCTCCACGCGCTCGGCCTTCACGGCATGGCCAAGGCCTTCGCCGACATCGAAGCCGGCGGCGACGCCGCAAGCCTCGGCCACGCCGAATGGCTCGCGCTCCTGCTCGAACGCGAAGCGTCATTGCGACGCGACAAGCGGCTGTCGAAGCGGCTGCAATACGCCAAGCTGCGCCAGGAGGCCTGCGTCGAAGACATCGACTACCGCACTCCACGCGGCCTCGACCGCAGCCTGCTGACGATGCTGGTCGAAGGCCGCTGGATCGATGACCACGCCAACCTGCTGATCTGCGGGCCCTCCGGCGTCGGCAAAAGCTGGCTCGCCTCAGCGCTCGGCAACAAGGCCTGCCGCGACAATCGCTCCGTGCTCTATCAGCGCGTCCCGCGACTGTTCAGCGATCTGGCCTTGGCGCGCGGTGACGGCCGCCACCCCCGCCTGCTGCGCGCGCTCGGCCGCGTCGATCTCCTCATCCTCGACGACTGGGGCCTCGAGCCGCTCGACGCCGCGGCCCGCCACGACCTCCTGGAGATCCTCGAGGACCGCTACGGCCACCGCTCCACCATCGTCACCAGCCAGCTTCCCGTCGATCAATGGCACGCGCTGATCGGCGACCCCACCTACGCCGACGCCGTTCTCGACCGCCTGGTCCATAACGCCCACCGGATCGATCTCAATGGCGAGAGCCTGCGGCGAACCCGTAAGCCCGGCCGAAAGGCCTGAGCCCGTGGCCCTGTGGACATGCCGCTGCGCTTGGACAACGCGAAGGGCGTTGCCCACATGCCCACAGCAGGAGCAGCAAAAAACAAGTCCTTCGAGCCGCGATTCAAGATTGACCACGCGGCTTCGCCGATGCCAGAAACCAGACAGCCAGAACGCCTCGCGCCCCGGGCGACATCAAATCGGAATGGTGGGCGAGATCATCTCGGAATCCTGGGCGAGATCAAATCGGTACACCCGGGCGAGATCATCGGAATCCGCACACACGGGGAAACCTGCAAACCTAAGTATGCTTTCCAATCTCGCTCCGGGGGCCCATTTTCCGGTGGGCGGCCGTGCCGCGGCCGGTGGCTCCCCAATCAGGAGCGATCATATTGTCAGCGTCTTCAATTATTTCCGTCATTGATGATGATCCGTCCGTTCGCCTTGCGACGAACAACCTCCTGACGTCGCGCGGATACACGGTCTACACCTTTGGCTCCGCTCACGAATTTCTCCAATCCGGCGAACTCGATACGACCTCCTGCGTGATCGCCGATGTGCAGATGGCGGTCATGAGCGGCGTCGATCTGATGATGAATATGCGCGGCCTCGGGCACCTCACACCGTTCATCTTCATGACGGCTTTTCCCGATGAGGCCGTGCGCGCACGCGCGCTGAAGGCCGGCGCGGTCTGCTTTCTCGCCAAACCGTTTTCCACGCCGACCCTGCTTCAATGCCTGGAGACGGCGCTGTCGGCGCCCGGAAAATCCGCGATGTGATGTGGCCGCGCCCTGGCGGCCACCCGCACGCGGAAGACTTAAGCGTTGCGTCACTCCACCGTGATGTTTGCCGCCTTGATGATCGGCCACCATTTGGCGATCTCGGCTTTCTGCCGCGCGCCGAGCGCCTCAGGGGCAAGCTGATCCTGCGGCGTCATCTCCAGGCCCTGGCTTTCGAGCTGCTTCTTCACGCCGGGATCGTTCAGCGCTTCCACGGCGGCCGCATTGAGCTTGGTGACGATCTCCTTCGGTGTGCCCTTCGGCACCCACAGGCCCGACCACAGCGTCATGTTGAAGCCTTTCAGGCCCGCTTCATCCGCCGTCGGGATGTCGGGCGCCGAAGCGAGACGCTTGTCGTCGGTGATGGCGTAGGCGCGGATGATGCCGGCGCGGACCTGGTTGATGGAGTTCGAGGTCTGGTCGACGATGACGTCGATCTGGCCGGCGATCAGATCGTTCAGCGCGGGCGCGGTGCCGCGATACGGCACGTATTGCAGCTTGATGCCGGAGACGCTCTCGAAATAGACGCCGGCGATGTGGCTGCCGGACCCGGCACCGGCGGTGCCGGCGGTTGGCGGCGATGGCCGCGACTTGAGCCAGGCCAGCAGCTCCTTCAGCGAGGTCGCGGGCACCGCGTTCTTGCTGACCACGATCATCGGATTGCTCGGCAGCAGCACCACCGGCTCGAGATCGGCGACGAGATCGTAGTTGAGCTTGTAGACGGCGCCGTTGGCGACGTGGGTGCCGAGATGGCCAAAGGAGATGGTGTAGCCGTCCGGCGGCGAGTGCACGGCACGGCCAACACCGATCGAGCCGCCGGCACCAGTGACGTTCTCGATCACAAACGGTTGGCCGAGCGAAACCCGCATCCGCTCGGCGAGCACGCGCGCCATCGCATCCGACGGGCCCCCGGCTGCGAAGGGAACGATGATGGTGATGGGGTGCGACGGATAATCGTCGGCGCGTGCGATGCCTGCGAGAGCGAGAAGTCCGATCAGTCCGGCCCAGACGGTCTTCTTCATGGTGTTCTCCCCGACGATGTATTTTTGCTCTTGCCCACTTCCCGCGTACGGGAAGTGGGATCGTTCGTGAAGAGACCAAATGACGCGCTAGAACTGCGTGTAGTCGATCGGCTTGTGGCGATCCAGCGTGCGGGTGATCGGCGGCAGCGGGTATTTCAGGCCGGTGGCGCAGTTGAACAGCATGACGCGGTCACTCTTCGAGACGCGGCCGTCGGCGAGGCTCTCCTTGTAGGCGGCATAGGTCGCGGCGCCCTCGGGGCACAGCAACAGCCCCTCCTCGCGCGCCACTTCGTTGAGCGCTGCCGAGATCTTGTCGTCGTCGACCGCAATGGCAAAACCCTTGCTCTGCCGCACCGCGCGCAAAATCAAAAAGTCGCCGATCGCCTGCGGCACGCGGATGCCGGATGCGATGGTGTGGGCGTCCTCCCAGCGCGTAGCGTGTTCGGTGCCGGCCTCATAGGCGCGCACCATCGGCGCGCAGCCGGAGGCCTGCACCGCAACCATGCGCGGGCGCTTGCTTCCGATGAAGCCGATCTTCTCCAGCTCGTCAAAGGCCTTCCACATGCCGATCAGGCCGGTGCCGCCGCCGGTCGGATAGAAGATCACGTCGGGCACGTCCCAGCCGAGCTGCTCGGCGAGCTCGAGGCCCATCGTCTTCTTGCCTTCGATACGGTACGGCTCCTTCAAGGTCGAGGTGTCGAACCAGCCGACCTTGGCCTTGCCCTCGCCGACGATCTTGCCGCAATCGTCGATATAGCCGTTGACGCGGTAGACGGTCGCGCCCTGCAGCTCGATCTCGCTGACGTTCACCTCCGGCGTATCGGCCGGGCAGAAGATCGTGGTCTTGATGCCGCAGGAGGTCGCGTAGGCCGCGAGTGCCGCGCCAGCATTGCCGTTGGTCGGCATCGCCATGTGTGTGACCCCGAGCGCCTTGCCCATCGACACCGCCATCACGAGGCCGCGCGCCTTGAACGAACCGGTCGGCAGGCGTCCCTCGTCCTTCACGATGATCTCGCCGCCGCCGAGCTTCTTGCCGAGCTTGGGCAGCCGGATCAGCGGCGTGGTGACTTCGCCGAGCGAGACGATGTCCTTGCATTTGCGCACCGGCAGCAGCTCGCGGTAGCGCCACATGTCGGCGGGGCGTTGGCTAAGCGCGTCCTTGGTCAGCGCCTTCTTCACGCCGGCGAGATCGTAGCGCACCAGCAGCGGCTTGCCGGCCTTGGAGAGATTGTGAACCTCATCGGCCGCGTAATGATCGCCCTCCATCGCGCATTCGAGATGGGTGACGAAGGTGGGCCGTTCGATGGTCAGGTTGTCGTTGTCGTGCATGGGGTGATTTCCTTCTTATTTCCAAACGGCTCTCTCGGCTCGTCATTGCGAGCGCAGCGAAGCAATCCAGAATCTTCCCGCAGAGGCAGCCTGGATTGCTTCGCTTCGCTCGCAATGACGGCGGTGGGCGGCGATGGCGCCCGTCAAATATTCAACACCCGCCCATACGCATCCAGCACGGCTTCCTTCATCATCTCCGACAGGGTCGGATGCGGGAACACCGTGTGCATCAGCTCTTCTTCCGTGGTCTCCAGATTCATGGCGACGACGTAACCCTGGATCAGCTCGGTGACCTCCGCGCCGACCATGTGGGCACCGAGCAGCTGGCCGGTCTTCTTGTCGAAGATCACCTTGACCAGGCCCTGATCCTCGCCAAGCGCGATCGCCTTGCCGTTGCCGACGAAGGGGAAGCGGCCGACGCGGATCTCGCGGCCGTTCTCCTTGGCCTTGGCTTCGGTGAGACCGACCGAGGCAACTTGCGGCTGACAATATGTGCAGCCTGGGATCAGATTCTTGTCCATGGGATGCGGATGCAGGCCTTTGATGGCCTCGACGCAGATCACGCCCTCATGCTCGGCCTTGTGCGCCAGCATCGGGGGGCCCGCGACGTCGCCGATGGCGTAGATGCCGGGGATGTTGGTCTTGCCGTAGCCGTCGATGACGATGCAGCCGCGATCGGTTTTGACGCCGAGCTTTTCCAGCCCGAGATTTTCGATGTTGCCGACGACGCCGACGGCCGAGATCACGCGCTCGAACTCGGTCGTCACAGGCTTGCCCTTGCCGTCGTCGATGGTGGCGACGACGCTGTCGGCCTTCTTCTCCAGTTTTGTCACCTTGGTCGAGGACATGATCTTGATGCCCTGCTTCTCCAGGCGTTTTCGCGCGAGACCGGCAATCTCCGCGTCTTCGACGGGGAGGATCTGCGGCAGCACTTCGACGACGGTGACGTCAGAGCCCATGGTGTGGAAGAACGACGCGAACTCGATGCCGATCGCGCCGGAGCCGACCACCAGCAGCGATTTCGGCATCCGCTCCGGCACCATCGCCTCGAAATAGGTCCAGATCAGCTTCTTGTCGGGCTCGAGCCCGGGCAGCACACGCGGCCGCGCGCCGGTCGCGACGATGATGTGCTTGGCCTGGTAGCTCCCCTCGCCCAGCGAACCCTTCGGGCCCTCGACGTCGGACTTCTTCACGGTGACCTTGCCGGGCGCGTCGATCGCGGCGGCGCCCCAGATCACGCTGACCTTGTTCTTCTTCATCAGGAAGCCGACGCCGTCGTTGAGCCGCTTGGAGACGCCACGCGAGCGCTGCACCACCGCCTTCGGATCGAACGAGACGTTATCGGCCGACAGGCCGTAATCCTTGGCGTGCTGCATGTAGTGATAGATCTCGGCCGAGCGCAGCAGCGCCTTGGTCGGGATGCAGCCCCAGTTCAGGCAGATGCCGCCGAGATAGGATTTCTCGACGATCGCGGTCTTGAGGCCGAGCTGCGCAGCGCGGATCGCGGTGACGTAGCCGCCGGGACCGGAGCCGATGATGATGACGTCGAAGGATGTGTCGGCCATTGCGGCTCCCATTCAACTGAACTTTGTAGGGTGGGCAAAGCGAAGCGTGCCCACCGCCTTCCAACGCTAAGAAATAAGGTGGGCACGGCGCTCCGCGCCTTTGCCCACCCTACGTATTCACCGTCTGCGGCTCACACCATCATCATGACGGGGTTTTCGATCAGTTGCTTGAATGCGCCGATCAGTTCGGCGCCGAGCGCGCCGTCGATGGCGCGGTGATCGCACGAGAGCGTCACGCTCATTATGTTCGCGATCTCGATCTTGCCGCCGCGCACGACGGGGCGCTCCTCGCTGGTGCCGACCGCGAGGATGGTCGCATGCGGCGGGTTGATCACGGCGGTGAAGTGGCTGATGCCGAACATGCCGAGGTTGGAGACGGCGGTGGTGCCGCCCTGGTACTCTTCCGGCTTCAGCTTGCGTGAGCGGGCGCGGGCGGCAAAGTCCTTCATCTCGTTGGAGATGGTCGACAGCGTCTTGGTCTCGGCCTTGCGGATGATCGGCGTGATCAGGCCGCCGGGCATCGCAACGGCAACGCCGACGTCGGAGTGGTGGTGCTTGACCATGCCGGACTCGGTCCAGCTGACGTTGCAGTTCGGGATCTTCTGCAGCGCGACCGCCATCGCCTTGATGACGAAGTCGTTGACCGAGATCTTGTAGAGCGGCTTCTTCTCCTTGTCCTTCGGCGCGGCCGCATTGATCTCCTCGCGCGCGGCAAGGAGTTTGCCGATATCGCAGTCGATGGTGAGGTAGAAGTGCGGGACGTTCTGGATCGAGGCGGTCAGGCGCTGCGCGATCGTCCGGCGCATGCCGTCATGCGGGACGACCTCGTAGGAGCCGGGCTCGAACAGCGACAGGATCTGCTTGTCCGACATGGTCGGCGCGACCGAGGGCGCGGCGGACGGCGCCGCGGCGGGTGCCTTGAGTCCCTTGCCGGACTTGGCCTGCTCGACATCGCGCGCAACGACGCGGCCGTGCGGGCCGGTGCCGGTGACCATGCCGACATCGATGCCGGCTTCCTTGGCGAGACGGCGCGCCAGCGGCGATGAGAACACGCGGCCAGCATGACCGTTGCTCTGCGCAGCGGGTGCGGCAGCCTGCGGTGCCGGAGCAGCGGCCGCAGGCGGCGGCGCAGCCTTGGGCGCGGCAGGCGCAGGAGCGGCGGCCGGCGCAGCAGCGGAAGCTTCAGCGGCCTTGGGCGGCGCGGCCGAAGCGCTGGGCTTGGCGGCGCCCGCGGCCTTCACGTCCTCGCCTTCGCCGGCGAGCACCGCGATCACGTCGTTGACCGGCACGTCCTGCGTGCCCTCGGGCACCAGGATCTTGGCAATCGTGCCCTCGTCGATGGCCTCGACCTCCATCGTGGCCTTGTCGGTCTCGATCTCGGCGATGACATCGCCGGATTTGACCTTGTCGCCTTCCTTCTTCAGCCACTTGGCGAGGTTGCCCTTCTCCATCGTCGGCGAGAGAGCGGGCATCAGGATGTTGATGGGCATGCTGACCTCAAGAAGAACTTTGCAAAATGCCGCCTCCAAAATCGAAGACGAGCAGACCAGGTTTAGTTGCCGATGTCGCCCTGCCACAGGCGCTCATTGGCGGGGATGGAACGCCAATTCTTCATCATGGTGATGGAGCGGTCGTCGGCAAGGTCGATCCAGGGAATTCCGAACTTGTCGAGAATATCCTTAGAGCCCGGGAAGGTGACGGATTCCCCGATCACCACCAGCTGAACCTTGAACAAAGCGAGCGCGCCGGCACACATCGAGCATGGCGACAGCGTGGTGTACATGACGGTGTCATGGAACGAGATCGCGCCGGCTTCGCGCAGGCAGCTCGTCTCGCCATGAAGAATCGGATTGTTCTCCTGCACGCGATTGTTGTGACCGCGGGCGATGATCTTGTTGTCGCGCGTCAGGACGGCGCCGATCGGCAGGCCGCCTTGGGCGATCGAGGCCTCGGCCTCGCGGATCGCTTCCAGCATGAAATCGAAATGATAGGATTCAATCGCCACGATCAGTGTCCCTTCCCGCGCGGTGTCGTCGTGCCGGTATCCGTCGGCCGCTCGATCTCGGCCTGAAACATCTCGAGGATCCGGTTCATGGCGTCCTCCTCGGTGTACTCGCTCTCACGCGCATAGGCGCGTGCGGCGTGGCGGGCGAGATCGACAAGCAGCAGGCCCCACATGTCGGGCTCCTCGAAGGCGCGCTGGAACGCCATCGACAGCCCGCCATCCAGCACGAACACGCGCAGGATTTCGACCGCATCATCGCGGGCGAGGACGTCGGGCGGCAGCGGCTGCTCCTTCGGACCGACCATGGCCTACCTGTAGCAGACGGCTTTGGCGGCCTCGACCACTTCGGCCACCGTCGGCAGCGCGAGCTTCTCGAGGTTCGCGGCATAGGGCATCGGCACGTCCTTGCCGGTGACACGCGCGACCGGCGCATCCAGATAGTCGAACGCGTTTTCCATGATGCGCGTAGCGATCTCGGCGCCGACGCCGCTCTGGGCCCAGCCCTCTTCCACCGTGACGGCACGGCCGGTCTTCTTGACCGAGTTGATGATGGTCTCGGTGTCCATCGGCTTCAGCGTTCGCAGATCGATCACTTCGGCCTCGATGCCGTCCTTGGCGAGCTCGTCGGCAGCCTTCAGCGCATAGGACATGCCGTTCGACCAGGAGATGATGCTGACGTGGCTGCCCGAACGCACGATCCGTGCCTTGCCGATCGGGATCACGAAGTCATCGAGCTTCGGCACCTCGCCGGTGTGGCCGTACAGCATCTCGTTCTCAAGGAAGATCACCGGATTGGGATCGCGGATCGCAGCCTTGAGCAGGCCCTTGTAGTCGGCGGCCGAAAACGGCGCGACGACCTTGAGGCCCGGAACGTTCGAATACCAGGACGCGTAGTCCTGGCTGTGTTGGGCGGCAACGCGCGAGGCCGCGCCGTTCGGACCGCGGAACACGATCGAGCAGCCCATCTGGCCGCCGGACATATAGAGCGTCTTGGCCGCGGAGTTGATGATCTGGTCGATCGCCTGCATGGCGAAGTTGAAGGTCATGAACTCGACGATTGGCTTTAATCCGGTCATCGCGGCGCCGACGCCGACGCCGGCAAAGCCGTGCTCGGTG
Organism: Bradyrhizobium sp. AZCC 2230; assembly: GCF_036924495.1. Classification (NCBI taxonomy): domain Bacteria; kingdom Pseudomonadati; phylum Pseudomonadota; class Alphaproteobacteria; order Hyphomicrobiales; family Nitrobacteraceae; genus Bradyrhizobium; species Bradyrhizobium sp. AZCC 2230. The sequence goes on from NZ_JAZHRS010000001.1 coordinate 1,549,156, forward strand.
ATCGGGGTGTCGATCACGCGCTTGGCGCCGAACTCCTGAAGCAGGCCCTGGGTGACCTTGTAGGCGCCCTGATATTCGGCGACCTCCTCGCCCATCACGAAGACGTCGGCGTCGCGGCGCATCTCTTCGGCCATGGCGTCGCGAAGCGCTTCGCGGATGGTCTGGGTGATCATCTCGGTGCCGGCAGGCACTTCGGGATCCGGCTCGGCGACAGCCTGCGGCGCAGGCGCGGCCTTCGGCGCGGGCGCTTCCGCCTTGGCGGCGGCGGGCGGAGCAGCCTCCGCAACCGGCTTTGCCGGCGCAGGTGCTTTCGCGAGATCGGCGGCGCTCTCGCCATCGGCGAGGATGGTCGCGATCGGCGTGTTGACGGGAACGTCGGCGGTACCCTCGGCGATCAGGATTTTGCCGAGCGTGCCCTCATCGGTCGCTTCGACCTCCATGGTGGCCTTGTCGGTCTCGATCTCGGCGATCACGTCGCCGGACTTGATCGTCTCGCCCTCTTTTTTCAGCCATTTGGCGAGGTTGCCCTTTTCCATCGTGGGCGACAACGCGGGCATCAGCACTTGAATTGGCATATCGACTCCAAAAGAAAGCTTGCGCGCGCTTAGCGGTAAACGTCGGTCCAGAGCTCGGCGGCATCCGGCTCGGGATCGTGCTGGGCAAAGTCGGCGGAGGCGTTGACGATATCGCGCACCTCGGCGTCGATCGCCTTGAGGTCGGCCTCGCTCACCTTGGCGGCAAGCAGCCGGTTGCGCACCTGCTCGATCGGGTCCTGGTCGTGGCGGACCTTCTCGACCTCCTCGCGCGTGCGGTATTTTGCGGGGTCGGACATCGAGTGGCCGCGATAGCGGTAGGTCTGCATCTCCAGGATCATCGGGCCTTTGCCGGAGCGGCACCAGGCGGCGGCTTCATCACCGGCAGCCTTCACGGCACGGACATCCATACCGTCGACCTGCAGGCCGGGGATGTTGAACGAAGCACCGCGCTTGGAGAAATCCTGCTGCGCCGAAGCGCGCGAGACCGCGGTGCCCATGGCGTAGCGGTTGTTTTCGATGACGTAGATCACCGGCAGCTTCCAGAGCTCCGCCATGTTGAAGCTCTCATAGACCTGGCCCTGGTTGGCCGCGCCGTCGCCGAAATAGGTGACGCTGACGTTGCCATTGCTGCGATAATTGTTGGCGAAGGCGAGACCGGTGCCGAGCGAGACCTGAGCGCCGACGATGCCGTGGCCGCCGTAGAAGTGCTTCTCCTTGCTGAACATGTGCATGGAGCCGCCCTTGCCCTTGGAATAGCCGCCGCGGCGGCCCGTGAGCTCGGCCATGACGCCGTTGGCTTCCATGCCGGTGGCAAGCATGTGACCGTGATCGCGATAGCCGGTGATGACCTGATCGCCCTCTTTCAGGGCCATCTGCATGCCGACCACCACGGCCTCCTGGCCGATATAGAGATGGCAGAAGCCGCCGATCGCGCCCATGCCGTAGAGCTGGCCGGCCTTTTCCTCGAACCGCCGGATCAGGAGCATGTCGCGGAGCGCCTTCAGCTCCTGCTCCTTGGTGAATTCCGGGGGCGAGCCGCCGTTGGTCTTGTCCTGTACAGCGCCTGCGGCGGCTTTCTTGGGTGCGGCCATGGGAATTCCGGGTCAGAGAAATCTAGGTCCTCTCTAACCTAACTCAATCGCGTGTGAAAGCACCGCAGCGGCATGGCACGACTTTCATTATGCCGCACTGCAACGTGGCCGAAACTTTGCAAAACCTTGGGCGCTGATCAGGCAACATTAGCTCGACGCCAACGACAGCTCTGCACGCAGACGAGGCACTGACATCGGACACGCATATCTCGGGGCGCTACGCCCCCGATGCGTGTCCGATTCGTATCGCGGGACTTACCAGCCGAGCTCGCGCAGATACGCCGCGCGGGCGGCAACGCCGGTGTGCGTGAAGTCGGTGAAGACCCCATCGACACCGAGACGGAAGAATTTGAGATATTCCTGGGCCGGATCGGCGTGATAGTCGGCCGCGAGATATTTCTTTTCATTCCGGAACGTGAAGACGTGGACAAACAGGCCGAGCTTGTGCGCGTCGGCGATCAGGCTGGTTGCCTCCTGGGTCGATGCCTCCGGCGTCGAGCCCTTGTAGGGCGTGCCGTCGGCATTGGTATCCTTCCACGCCGCGATCTTGAGCGGAACGATATAGGCCTTCCACGGACCGATGCCGTCGGCATAGGTCTTGATCTCGGCCAGGCCCACGGGCGTCAGCATCGCATCGTACAGGCGCGCATCACCGGCCACCGTCCAGTCGAACGGACGGGAATTGGTGATGTTGTTGAGCAGGACCTTGCCGTTCCTGAGGTCAATGCCGTTGCCGTCGACGAGCTGGACCTGCCGCGTCTCGAGGCCATGGCTGCGCATATATTTCAGGCTGCCGGGCTCGAAGCTCTGGACCAGGATCGGCGCGCCCTTGGTGTTGAGGCCGTTGTCCTTGATGATCTTGATCAGGGCGTCCTCGAGCGGATGACTGCCGGGCGCGCCGCAGCCGTTGGCGATGGCCTGGGCATTGTTCCAGGTCGGGTTCTTGGTTTCCGGATAGACCAGGATGGAGCGCCCCGTCTCCTTGCTCTTCGCCTTGGCGATATCGAGGATGTCCTGGAAGCTGATGACCGGGAATTTGCCGTTGAACACCTTCGGCCGCTCGTTGGCTGCATCGTAGGTGGTGCCGCCGATCCACTCCTTCAGCTCGGCCATGGTGAAATCGGTGATCGACCAGTCGTTGGTGTGATCTTCACCGTCGACGATCAATGACTTCAGCACCGATTTGGGATCGGCCGGATCGGTGAGATCGACGAGGTAGTCTGCGGGCGTTCCAGCGGCAGCCGGCGCCTTGACGCGCACGCCGGGCACCGTGCGCTTGCGGGCCGCGACCGCCGCATTGGTCTTCGCCACCTCGGCCACGTTGGTGTTGTCCGCGAGCCAGGGGTTGTGACGCGCAACCAGCACGCAATCCTTGGTGAGGTGCAGATCCTCTTCGAGCGCGTCGGTCCCGAGCGCCGCGGCGAGATCATACGAGGCCTCGGTCTCTTCGGGCACCAGTCCCGGCACGCCGCGATGTCCGAGGATCAGCGGCGCCTTTCCGTCGACGGTCAGAAAATTCTTGGCACCGGCCGGCGCGACCGTCTGCGCACACGCCATCGACAGCGGCAGGAATGCTGCGCCGAACAGCATCGCTCCAATACGCACGGTTCGTCGGGAACGATTGTTCGTCATGGCAAGCCTCCATCTTCACGGCATCGCATCGATGCCGGGCTTGCCGTCTTGTCTCAAGACTCTGACAGGCAGATGACGGTGGGAGGCGGAGGATTCAGTTTTGCGGGATCATCCGAACGAGATCGTGCGGATTGACATAGTCGAGCTGGAACCGGGCCCGCTCATCCAGCATGTCGGGGTCGATCTTCTCGGTGCGCAGAAGCGACACGCGCTGCTCGCTCCGGGCGCGCTCGCGCTTGAGTTGCGCCAGCTCGCTGGTCAGCGCGATGATCTCCTGGTCGAGTTCCTGACGGGCGTTGAGGCCATACTTGCCGGTATAGGCGTTGACGCCGAAATAGCCGACGATGGCGGCCGCCATCGCATAGAGGGCGAGACCGGTCAGGATCGATTTGAGGCGGGCGCGAGAGACCATTTTGGCAAGATGGGCCAGCTTGGTTAAGGGAGTGCTAATCTCCCCTGCCCGCGCCACCGATCGTCATGCCCGGGCTTGTCCCGGGCATGACGGAGGTTCGAGTCGCCTCAGCCGTGATGCTTGGCAACGTGCGCTGCGAAGGCGTCGATATAGGCCTGAAGCACGGGCTTGAGCGACTCCTTGGCCAGATTGCCCTCGGCATCAAAGGCATCGCCGACGGCGTTCAGGTAGATCTCGGGCTGCTGCATGATCGGGCCGGTGATGCCCGGCAGGATGTTCTGCAGCGTCTTGGCGGCGCTGACGCCACCGAGCGGGCCCGGCGAGTTGGAGACGATGCCGACCGGCTTGCCGTTGAACGAGCTCTTGCCATAGGGCCGCGAGGCGACGTCAATGGCGTTCTTGAGCACGCCCGGGATGGCGCGGTTGTATTCGGGGGTGACGAAGATGACGCCGTCGGACTTCTGCAGCTTCTCGCGGAAGGCCAGCCAGTCAGCGGGCGGCGCGCCCTCGAGATCCTGGTTGAAGAACGAGATGCCCGCGAGCGTGACGACCTCGAGCTTGAGGGAGGCCGGCGCGAGTTTCGCGAGCGCGTTGGCGATCTTCAGCGAGAAGCTGTCCTTGCGCAGGCTGCCGGCGATCACGACGATGTTGTAGGCCATGGATTGTCCTTGGGTGAAACCTTGGGAGGAAGTGCCGGGCGGCACTTAAGCCATCTGGACTGATGGATGCAAGTGCATGAACCGGTCTGGTTTGGAAACGCTAAGTTTCTCGAAAGGAGCCGCGACAGGGTGCAGCGCAATCTGGGCTACGGCAAAGCCGCTAGCCGCGCCGGCCCACTATGCCACCATACCCCTGTTTTGCCCGAGGGAGCAACTCTTATTCGGTATCGCCGAAATCAAAAATCCCAAGCGATCTCTACGGTGCATGGGGTTGTTTTGGGCATTTTTGTTTGGGCGGGCGCAACCGCCGGCCCAAAACAATCGGGCCGCCAAGCGGCGGCCCGATCTTCAGCGTCAGTTTGTGATCCGGTCAGATCGTCGGATTCCATGCCGACGGGATCAATCGATACTTGGCGCCGTCCTTCTCGACATGGCCGACCGATGGGAAGGTGAAGTGGAAGCCAACCACGGTCGCCTTCTCGGCTGCCGCCATGTCGTAGAATTTGTGGCGCGTCTCCTGCGCGAGCGGGCCATCGGTGTCGAAGGCCACGTGCCAATCCGGGTTGCGCAGGAACAGCTCCGGAATGTTGGTGACGTCGGACTGGATCAGCACCTTCTTGTCGCCCGAGGCGACCGCGAACGAGGTGTGACCGGGCGTGTGGCCTGGCGTCGCGATCGAGGTGATGCCGGGCGCGGCCTCCTTGCCCCACTCGTACTTCGTCACCTTGGATTCGAGGCCGGCAAAAGTCTTCTTCACGTTGGCGAAGTAGTTCTTCATCATCTCGCTGGACTGCGCCTTGGCGGCGTTGTCCTCGCTCGTCCAGAACTCCCAGTCCTTCACCGGCACCATGATCTCGGCGTTCGGGAAGGCGAGCGAGCCGTCGGCCAGACGGATGCCGTTGGTATGGTCCGGATGCAGATGCGACAGCAGCACGATGTCGATGCTCTTCGGGTCGACGCCGGCGGCCTGCAGGTTTTGCAGGGTGCGGCCGACCGCGCCCTTGCTGGGCTCCAGATTGGCGACGCCGTTGCCGGTGTCGATCAGCACGAGCTTGGAGCCGGTGTTGATCAGCTGCGGATTGAACGGGACGGTGACCATGCCCTTCGGCATGTAGGCGGCGTCGGCGGCGGCGAGCGCCTCGTCCTTCGGAATGTTGACGACGAACTTGTCCGGCATCGGGAAGCTGCGCGCACCGTCATTGATCGAGGTGCACTCGAAGCTGCCGACCTTGTAGCGGTAGAAGCCCGGCGCCTGCGCGCCGGCTTGCGGCACCGCGGCATTGGTTGCGATTGGTCGCAGTCCAGTGACGGCGGCCGCGCCGACTGCAGCGGCGCCTGCAAACAGGTGACGGCGATTGAGATCGGTCATGGAGATGTCCCCTTCTGAGCGCGTGCGGCTTTTCCGCTTTCAACGCGGCGGAATAATCTCCCGCTTCGCTCAGAAGGCAAGATCTCTTTTGGTTGAGCTGCCGCCGCAGATCACGAAGATTTATTCGGATCGATGAGGAATTTTTCGCCGGTGGCACGTTTGGCGTACACCGCGATGTTGGCGGGATCGAGCGCCTCCTGCAGCGACACCACCTTGGTGTAGTGGCTGGCAAAGGTGGTCTTCAATTCACTCACGACGCGCTGGCGCAGACGTCCGATATCGGCAGGCCCGATCTTCTGCAGGAACGGAGTCAGGAGCCATCCGCCGACACCCCATGCCATGCCGAAGCCACGCGGCAGTTCGATCGGGCGGATATCGAGCCCGCCGTAGACGTAGACCTGCTTGTGCACGCTGGAGCCGTAACGGCTGTATTCCTTCGCGGTCTTGTTAATCGCGATTTCCATGCAGTTGAGAATGTCGCCGGCGAGCTTGCCACCACCGATGGCATCGAAGGCGATGGTGGCGCCGGTCTCGACCAGCGCATTGGTGAGATCGTCGAGGAAATCAGGCACGCTGGAATCGACGACGTGCTTGGCGCCGATCTTCTTCAGGATCTCCGCCTGCTCCTTGCTGCGCACGATGTTGACGAGCCCGATGCCGTCCTTGATGCAGATCTTGTTCAGCATCTGGCCGAGATTGGAGGCGGCAGCGGTGTGCACCAGCGCCTTGTGGCCTTCGCGCCGCATCGTCTCGGTCATGCCGAGTGCTGTGAGCGGATTGACGAACCAGGACGCGCCCTCAGCCGCCGTCGTGCCTTCGGGCAGCGGCTGGCAGTCTCGCGCCTTCAGGGTCCGGTACTGCGCGTACATGGCGCCGCCGATCATCGCGACCGTCTTGCCCATCAGCGCCTTCGCAGCATCCGACGAGCCGGTCTTGATGACGATTCCGGCGCCCTCATTGCCGACCGGCAGGGATTGGTCGAGCCGCGCGCCCATGGCGCGCATCGCACCGTCAGGCACCTTCGCGGTGATGATTGGCGCCTCCTTCGTACCGGACGCCTTGGCCGTGCTCATGTCGGCAGCGCCGACGAGCAGGCCGAGGTCGGACGGGTTGATCGGCGCCGCCTCGATGCGGACGACGACCTCGTCATCCGCGGGCTCGGGGGTCGGCACATCCAGAAGCAGGATCTCGAGCTCACCGCTCGTCTTGATCAGCGAACGCAGTTGCAGTCCGGTCTTGCCGTCGCTCATGTCGATCCTCCCCTGTCCTTGTTCAAGCGCTGGCTTATGCCAGCGCCTTGATTGCCGCCTTGCCGCCGTAGAGCGCCTGCTTGCCGAGCTGCTGCTCGATGCGGAGGAGCTGGTTGTATTTGGCGGTGCGATCGGAACGTGCAAGGGAGCCGGTCTTGATCTGACCGCAATTGGTGGCGACCGCGAGGTCGGCGATGGTGGAATCCTCGGTCTCGCCCGAGCGGTGCGACATCACCGAAGTGTAGCCGGCCTTGTGCGCCATCTCGACGGCAGCGAGCGTCTCGGTCAGCGTGCCGATCTGGTTGACCTTGATCAGGATCGAGTTGGCGCGGCCGGCCTTGATGCCTTCGGCGAGGCGCTTGACGTTGGTGACGAAGAGGTCGTCGCCGACGAGCTGGCACTTATTGCCGATGAGGTCGGTGATCTCCTTCCAGCCGTCCATGTCGTCTTCCGACATGCCGTCCTCGATGGTGACGATCGGATAGCGGCCGACCAGGTCGGCAAGATACTTCGCCTGTTCGGAGATCGAGCGGGTCTTGCCCTCGCCCTCATAGACGTATTTGCCGTCCTTGAAGAACTCGGTCGAGGCGCAGTCGAGGCCGATCACGATGTCGGTGTCCGCCTTGTAGCCGGCCTTGCCGATCGCGTTCATGACGAACTCCAGCGCGGCATCCGCCGACGGCAGGTTCGGGGCGAAGCCGCCCTCGTCGCCGACATTGGTGTTGTGGCCGGCCTTCTTCAGCTCCGACTTCAGCGTGTGGAACACTTCCGCGCCGTAGCGCAGGCCCTCGGCGAAGGAGGACGCGCCCACCGGCAGGATCATGAACTCCTGGAAGTCGATCGGATTGTCTGCATGCACGCCGCCATTGATGATGTTCATCATCGGCACCGGCAACAGCCGCGCCGAGGTGCCGCCGACGTAACGGTAAAGCGGCATGTCGAGCGAGTTGGCGGCTGCCTTGGCGCAGGCGAGCGAGACGCCGAGAATGGCGTTGGCGCCGAGCCGGCTCTTGTTCGGCGTACCGTCAAGGTCGATCATGATCTGGTCGATCTGGGCCTGCTGCTCGACATCGAGGCCGCTCAGGGCCTCGAAGATCTCGCCATTGACGGCGCCGACTGCCTTGGTGACGCCCTTGCCGAGATAGCGGGCCTTGTCGCCGTCGCGCAGTTCGACCGCCTCATGGGCGCCGGTGGAGGCGCCGGACGGCACCGCGGCGCGGCCGAGCGCGCCATCTTCCAGCACGACGTCGACCTCGACGGTGGGATTGCCGCGGCTGTCGAGGATTTCGCGTCCGATGATGTCGATGATGGCGGTCATGATGTGCACTTCCGTTCGTTGGAGCTGATCGGTTCGCCGCGGGTCTTACACGGAGCGCAAGCAAATGTGAACGCTTGGACGGTGTGCTTCGACTGACGCGCGAAGTGCCTCGGACTAAGCTTGACGGCATCTGATCCGCGCGTCCAACCTCAATCTGAAACAGTCGGGGTAACGCCATGAATCGTCGTCAGTTTCTTGTCTCGAGCGCCGCCCTTCTCTTGACCCGCCCAAGTTTTGCGCAAGAAGGCCCGTTCCGGACAAAATTTTTCCCCGTCAGCCCCGGCATCGGCCTGCACGACCTCGCGCCTGCGCCCGACGGCACGGTCTGGTTCACCGCACAGGGCAAGGGCATGCTCGGCAGACTCGACCCGAAGGATGGCACCTTCAAGACAGTCAGCCTCGGCCAGGGCGCGGCCCCCCATGGCGTGACGATCGGACCGGACGGCGCGCCCTGGATCACAGAAGGCGGCCAGAACGCGATTGCACGGGTCGACCCTGGCGATCTCAAGGTCACCCTGTTGCGCCTGCCGGAAAAGTTCGCATACGCCAATCTCAACACCGGCGTGTTCGACAAAGCCGGCACCTACTGGTTCACCGGGCAGTCCGGCTATTACGGCCGGCTGACACCGCAATCCGGCGATTTGACGTTGTTCAAGGCGCCGAAGGGCGTCGGCCCCTACGGCCTCACCGTAACGCCCAAGGGCGACCTCTGGTATGCCTCGCTCGCCGGCAGCTATATCGCGAAGATCGATCTTGCGACCGGCAACGCGACCGTCGTCGAGCCACCGACGCCCAATCAGGGCGCACGGCGGGTCTGGTCGGACTCCAAGAGCCGAATCTGGGTCAGCGAGTGGAACAGCGGGCATGTGTCGGTGCACGACCCCGCTGATGGCTCCTGGAGGACCTGGAAGCTGCCGGGCGACCGTCCCCGCACCTACGCAGTCTACGTCGACAACAAGGACAAGGTCTGGTTGACCGATTTCTCGGCCAACGCGATCGTGCGATTCGACCCCGCCACGGAGAAATTCATCAGCTTCCCGAGCGACCGCGCCAACGCCAATGTCCGCCAGCTCGACGGCCGGCCGGGCGAGCTCTGGGGCTGCGAGTCCGGCAACGACAGGGTGGTCATGATCCAGACGATCGCCTAAAGAAGCGTCCCCAAAAGGACGCGAAGCACGATGGCGAAGAAACCACTCCAACTCGGCCGTGCGGTCGAATGGCCGCACACACCGGAAGAAGCCCAGCTCGATCGTGTGCCCAATCCGCAGAAGGGCACGGACTATCTGGTGCGCTTCACCGTGCCGGAATTCACCTCGATCTGCCCGGTGACGGGCCAGCCGGATTTCGCCCATCTGATGATCGACTACGCACCCGGCCAGTGGCTGCTGGAGTCGAAGTCGCTCAAACTCTACATCGCGAGCTTCCGCAATCACGGCGCCTTCCACGAGGACTGCACCGTGATGATCGGCAAGCGCATTGCTTCCGAGATCAAGCCGAAATGGCTTCGTATCGGCGGCTATTGGTACCCGCGCGGCGGCATCCCGATCGACGTGTTCTGGCAGACCGGCCGAGTGCCGAAAGGCCTGTGGGTGCCCGAGCAAGGCGTCGCGCCCTATCGCGGCCGGGGCTAGTTGGAGACCAATGACGATGACATCGATATCCGCGAAATTCCGTGGCGTTGCTTTGGGCCTTCTCGGCGTCCTGTGGCTGGCTGGCCCGTCCCACGCTGCCGAAGTCCGCGTGATGATCTCGGGCGGATTGACGGCTGCTTATCAGGCGCTCGTGCCGGAATTCGAGAAAGCCACCGGCAACAAGGTGCTGACCGCCTACGGGCCGTCGATGGGCACCACCACCAATGCGATTCCGGTCCGGCTCGAGCGCGGCGAACCGGCGGACGTGCTGATCATGGTGGGCTACGCGCTCACTGATCTCGTCAACAAGGGCAAGGTCGTGGCCGGCAGCCAGGTCGACCTGACTCGGTCGCCGATCGGGGTCGCCGTGAAGTCGGGCGCGCCGAAGCCGGACATCAGTTCGGTCGACGCGGTCAAGCAGGCGCTCCTGGCTGCGAAGACGATCGCCTATTCCGACAGCGCCAGCGGCGTCTACGTCTCGACCGAGATGTTCGACAAGCTCGGCATCACTGAGGCCATGAAGGACAAGGCGCGAAAGATCCCGGCAACTCCGGTCGGCGAGATCGTCGCGCATGGCGAGGCCGAGCTCGGCTTCCAGCAGATCAGCGAACTGAAGCCCGTAAAGGGCATCGACATCGTAGGCGCCCTGCCGAAAGAAATTCAGCAGATCACGATCTTCTCGGCCGGGATCGCCACCGTCTCGAAAGAACAAGAGGCCGGCCGGGCGCTGATCAAATTCCTCGCCTCCCCCGCGGCGCGCGACGCGATCATCGCCAGCGGCATGGAGCCGATCTCGGCTGACGGAGCGAAATAGCGCCCCAGCCGACCGAAGTGGCAGCGACTACGGCACGACCAAGACCGGAACGCTTCCGTTGACGAGAACTTCGGATGTCTGACTTCCCAGAAACAGTTTTCTGAGGCCGCGCCGGCCGTGTGAGGCCATGACGATCAAGTCGCAGCCTCTGGACTTTGCGGTTTCGACAATCGCGGTGGCTGGGTGCGCATTCGGGACGTGTAGGAGTTCTACCGACAGCCCGATCCGCTCTGCCATGGACCGAGCTTGATCCAGCACTTTGCCCGCGTGTTGCTTGCAGGCTGCGTCAAAATGATCGATCTCTTCCTTCGAAGGAATCCATCCTGAATCGTGTCCGCCGCCATAATCGATCGGCTGCGGTTCAGTCACGGTGACGATGGTCGCTTTGGCATTCAAGGCTTTCGCCAGAGCAATCCCATGCTCAACGCCTTTTCTTGCGACGTCCGAACCATCGGTGCTCAAGAGGATATTGGCGTACATTCGGTGGCTCCCTTGCTGACTGCCCCGCAAGTGATGCCGCCGAATATGGTCCGATCCCGGCCTCCGGTCTATCCGCTTTTATTTCAATCTCGATATCTTGGCCCGTCGTAGCAGGCTTACGAACCGCGCTTCCGCTCCGCTGCTTACGCCACTTCACGCACCCTGCTGATGAAGCTGTCCACCTCGCCCGTGAGCGATGACGACTGGCTCGACAGGTCTGCAGCCGCCTTCAGCACGCCGGAGGCTGCGCGGCCGGTCTCGTTGGCCGCCGACGAGACGGTTGCGATGTTGCGGGTCACGGTCGAGGTCGCTTCGGCCGTGTGCTGCACGGTGTTGGCGATCTCGGCAGTCGCCTTGTTCTGCTCTTCGATCGCGGCGGCGATGACGCGGTTGATGCTGGATACTTCCTCGATGGTCTTGACGATGCCGTCGATGGCGGAGACTGCCTTCTGCGTCGCGCCCTGGATCTCCGTGATCTGGGTGCTGATTTCCTCCGTGGCCTTCGCAGTCTGCGCGGCGAGGTTCTTCACCTCACTCGCCACGACTGCAAAGCCGCGTCCGGACTCGCCGGCGCGCGCAGCCTCGATCGTCGCGTTGAGCGCCAGCAGATTGGTCTGGCCCGCGATCGAGGTGATGAGACCAATGACCTCGCCGATGCGGTCGGCGCCGTCGGCGAGCGCACGCATGGTGCTGTCGGTCTCCTTGACGGTGACGACCGCATGCTCGGTGGCGCGGCTCGCCTGCTCGACCTGGCGGTTGATCTCGCGGATCGAGGCATTGAGCTCCTCGGCCGCAGCTGCGACCGTCTGCACGCCACCGCCGACCTGGTCGGCCAGCGTCGAGGCCGAGCCGGCCTGGGCCTGGGCTTCCGCCGCCGTGCCCGACATCGAGCGCGCCGTCGTCTCCAGCTCGCCTGACGCGCTCGACAATGTCTGCACCATCTGGCCGATCCGGCTTTCGAACTGGCGCACGAGACCCGTGAGCTCGCTCGCGCGCTTCTCCTTGTCGGCGCGCTCGGCCGCCTGATCGCCCGAGAGACGCTCGGCGTTGATCATGGCGCCCTTGAACACCTGCAAGGCCGACGCCATGCGGCCGATCTCATCGTTGCGGTCGAGGCCCGGCACGTCGCTGGCGAAATCATGGCCGGCAAAGCGCGTCATCACGCCGGTGATCGCGGTCAGCGGACGGATCACGCGGTTGCGCATCAGCATCAGGCCGCCGATCATCAGCGCCAGCGAGGCCGGCATCAGGAGACCGAACAGGATCAGGCTGAAGCGGGCGCGCGAGGCGCCCTCCTCGGCCCGAGAAATCATGTTGGCGAGCGCGGTCTGCGTGACGATGACAACGTTGTTGGCGCCAACCAGCTGACGATCGCGATAGTCGATGCCGGCAACGCCGGCGGGCTCACCGGCGAGCAGCTTGGTCGCAATCGCATTGCGTTCGTCGCTGAGCGCGCCGGAGATTTCCGGCTCGGCAGTCCGGATCGCCTGCAACAGCTCGGGCGAGGCCACGTTCGGGCTGAGGTCGCGCACCGCCAGCCAGGACTGCTGGATGCGGCCGCGCAGATCGGCGAAGGTGACGCCGTCGGCCGCGGTCCAGGTCTTGTTGGCCAGGATCGAGGAGAACTGGACGAGAATGGTCTGGCCGGCATTGGCGCGGGCCTGCCAGGCGGCCTGCTTGGCGATCAGGAGGCGATCGACCACGGAGTCGATCAGCGTCATCGCGTTGTCGACATGGGCGGTGACGTCGCCGATCGCATCCATGAAGCCGTCGCTGATCTTGGCCCAGCTCGGCTGCAGGCTCGCTTCACGCGCGCCCTTCTCCTGCTTCAACGCAGTGATCGCGCGCGGCCGCAGCTCCTCGAGCTGCGCCCAGATACCGCGGAGCTTGTCGAGCTTCTCGTTGAGACCGGGCGCATCGACCGAGGCGAGGCTCTGCAAGGCCTGCGCGTAATTCTTCTGCACGGTGGCGCGCTGCTCGGCGAGGCTGCTCATGACGCTGTCGGGCGCGGGCGCGGCGGAGGCCAGATAGCTCAGCGTGTCACCGCGCTCCAGGCGAAAGATCACCAGCGTGTTGGTCAGGTCGCGGCTCGCAATCGTGAGCGAGACGATGCGGTTGCTGTCCGAATAGCGCGTCACCGCCAGCTTCAGCGCGTAGGCGCAGATGACGACGAGGATGAGACCGAGAGACCCAACCACCGCCCCGAGAATGCGGGCGACCGAGCGCTGCTTTTGCATCGACTGATCCATAGATGTTGCCGCCGGCTAGCGGTTTGGGCGGCACTCTACGGAGCGAACAGTGAGATTTGGCTTAAGACTGAATGGATTTGGGCTACCGCCACCCCACGGGAAAATACGGGGATCGGTAGCGAAATACTGACCTCAGGTACGCGCGTCGGACGGTGCCCGCGGCTTGAGCAGCGCGGCGCAGGCAAGGCCCAGCAGCACCATCAGCACGGCACTCGCGACCAGGGTCGGCGCCTTGCCGGTGTGCGCTAGCCCGACCCCGTAGGCGAGCGGACCGACGGTCTGGCCCATGAAGAAAAAGAACGAGTGCAGCGACATCGCCGTCGCCCGCGCCTCGACCGACAGCTCGCTGGCGAATACCTGCAGGCAGCCATGGATCATGTAGAAGCCCCAGCCCATCAGCAGCATGATGGCGAATTGGACCTTCCAGCCGGGGCCAGCGGAAAGCGCAGCGAGCTGGAGCGCGACGAGGCTCGCGCCTGCGATCATCATGCCCTTGACGCCCAGTCGCGGTAGGAAGCGCGAGACCGTGAACGTGTAGAACAGCCCGCCGACCGCGAACCCCGCGATCACGATGCCCGCGATCGACAGCGAGGTCTCGCCGAGGTCGAACAGCAAGGCGGCGATGAAGGGAAACAGGCCGAACACGCAGCAGCCCTCGACGAACACGGCAGAATAGCAATAGCGCGCGTTGGGATTGGCGAGGATGGTGCGATAGCCCTGCCGCAGGGTCTTCAGATCGCTCTTCGGTGGCGCTGTCAGGGCGGCGCCGCGAAAGCCCGCCGCGACCGCGACGGCCGCGATCAGCCCGAGCGCACCGATGATCACGAGCACGCCGCGCCAGCCGACGAGATCGCCGATGATGCCCGAGGCGGTCGCGCCGAGCAGATTGCCGGTCATCGAACCCGCCAGCGTGCGTCCGATCGCCACCTGTCGCTTCGCCGGCGCGACGAGGTCGGCAGTGAGGCCGAGCGCAACCGGGAACACGCCACCCGAGGCGATGCCCGCGAGCATCCGGCTCGCGAACAGGCCCGAGAAGGAGGTCGAGAGCGCGCCCAGAATGCAGGCGACGCCGAGCAGCGCCAGGCACAACGTCATCAGCCGCGCCTTGCCGAACAAATCGGCCGCCGCGCCGACGATCGGCTGGATCAGCGCGTAGATCAGGGCATAGCCGGCCGCGATGCTCGCCGCCGTCGTGATGCTGATCGAAAACTCCTCGGCGACATGCGGCAGGACGGGATCGAGCGCGCGCGTCGACAACGCCGCCGAGAAGCTCGCGAGCGCGATGATGTTGATCGCAGGCGGAAACCTCTGGTCGGACGACGGCCTGGCCACGGGCTCGTGCATCAGCGCGCTTGGCCCTTGGCTACCGCGTCAAAGGCCATCAGCGTGCGAATGAGCCCTTCGAACTCGCGCAACGGCACCATGTTGGGGCCGTCGGAAGGCGCGCGATCCGGATCGGGGTGAGTCTCGATAAAGACACCGGCGACGCCGACGGCGACGGCCGCGCGCGCCAGCACTGGCACGAATTCGCGTTCGCCCCCGGAGGACGCACCCTTCCCGCCTGGCTGCTGCACCGAATGGGTCGCGTCGAAGATCACGGGCGCGCCGATCGTGCGGGCCATGATCGGCAGCGCGCGCATGTCGGAGACCAGCGTGTTGTAGCCGAAGGAGGCGCCGCGCTCGGTGACGAGCACGTTGGGATTGTTGGCGCCGGTGATCTTGCTCACGACATTCGTCATGTCCCAGGGCGCAAGGAATTGTCCCTTCTTGACGTTGACGACCTTTCCGGTTGCGGCCGCGGCCAACAGCAGATCGGTCTGCCGGCACAGGAAGGCCGGGATCTGCAGAACGTCGACGGCCTGCGCGACGTCGGCGCATTGCGCGGCATCGTGCACGTCGGTCAGCACAGGCAGACCGAGCGAGGACCGGATCTCGGCGAAGATCGGCAGCGACTGCGCCAAGCCGAGGCCGCGTTCCGCCGAGGCGCTGGTGCGGTTGGCCTTGTCGAAGGAGGTCTTGTAGACGAGGCCGATCTTCAGCCGCGCGGCGATCTCCTTCAGCGCGGAGGCGACCTCCAGCGCATGCTGACGGCTTTCGAGCTGGCAGGGTCCTGCAATGATCGAGATCGGCAGATCGTTGCCAAACTTGACCGTGCCGACGCTGACGACCGGGGCCGCGGATGATGAAGAGCTCAAGGCCAATTCCCTCGTTTCGCCGCGACCATAGCGGTGATGAGGGGCCGATCAACCCCATTCGGCCCGGGCTATCAGAATATCAGGGTTGCGCGAGAGGTCCCCGTCGCAACCCATGCCGGACAGGCGCTATTTCACCGATGAGAAGGCGGTCGGGGTCAGGAGCTGGCTGACGATGTTGCCGACGATCTGGCCGTCCGCTTCGCTCTCGGCGCGTGCTTTCATCCAATCCGGGTCGGTCATGAACTTCCCCCACTTCGCCTCGCGATCGGCAAGCGACTCCCAGGCCAGGAAATAGGTCAGCTCCTGGTTGGATTCACCGATCAGCGTCGTGAAGAAGCCGGCCTGCTTGATGCCGTGCTTCTCCCACAGCTTCAGCGTCGCGGTCTCGAACCGCTTCAACAGCGCCGGCAGGCGGCCGGGCAGGCAGCGATAGACGCGCATCTCGTAGATCATCGTTGTTTTCCTCCCTGAACAGGTGCGGAGGTTATAACAATCGGCCTTGATGCTGTCTTGAGCCCTGCCCGACCGCCCCCGCGGCGTTTCGCGCATGGCTCCCCGGAGATGAGCGCTAAACGCGCGATGACTGCAAGATCAAGCGCGGGCTCAATAGCGCTCGGCCGCTGTTCTTGATAATGTCGAAGCTTGGTTTTTGCGCGTCAGCCGCTACGAACACCCAGATGCAATCGGCGACGCGGCCGAAGCGATCAAAGGAGGTGGAAGCGATGACCTATTTTGATCTCGGACCGTACAGCCGCAAAATCACCACGTCGTCGCCCGATGCACAGCTCTGGTTCGACCGGGGACTCAATTGGGTGTTCGGATTCAACCACGGCGAAGCAATCAAGTGTTTTCATAAAGCGCTCCATTACGACAGCAATTGTGCGATGGCGCACTGGGGCATCGGGTACGCCGCGGGCCCCAACTACAACCTGCCCTGGGTTCGCTATGATCCGCACGGCCGTCAACTCGCGCTCTCGGCATCATACGACGCGACGCAGAATGCTCTCGCGCATGCGGGCAACGCAAGCCCGGTCGAGCACGCGCTGATCCATGCCTTGGCTGCGCGGTATCCTCGACGTGAGGCGCTCGAGGACATGGCGCCGTGGGACAAGGCTTTTACGCACGAGATGCGCCGGGTCTTCGGGACATATTCCGATGACCTCGAGGTCCGTGCCATCTTTGCCGAAGCGATCATGAACGAGACGCCGTGGCTGATGTGGGACCTGGTCTCTGGAAATCCCACCAAGGGAGCCGGCACCGAGGAATGCCGGGCGGTTCTCGAACAGGCTTTCGACATGCTGCCGGCTGCTTGGGATCACCCCGGGCTGCTGCATCTCTACGTCCACCTCATGGAGATGTCGCCCTTCCCGCAACGGGCGATGCGGGCCGGCGACCGGCTGCGCGCGATCATGCCCGACAGCGGACATCTGATCCACATGCCGACACATCTCGATGTGCTGTGCGGGCAGTACAATGACGTCCTGCTCTACAATCGGAAAGCGCTGGCGACCGACCGAAGGTTCCTCGCCTATTCGGACGATCCAGGTGTCTACCTAGTCTACGTCATTCACAACTTTCACTTCGCGATCTACGGCGCGATGTTCCTGGGCCAATATGCCCCCGCCATCGCGGCAGCCGAGGAACTCATTGCGACCGTTCCCGAACCGGTCCTGCGCGTTCAATCGCCTCCCATGGCGGACTTCCTCGAAGGATACCTGACGATGAAGCAGCACGTTCTCGTGCGCTTCGGCAAATGGCACGACATCATTGCACAGAGGCTGCCGGAGGATCGCGAGCTATACTGCTCAGTGACCGCCATGATGCATTATGCCAAGGCGGTGGCTTACTCGGCGCTTGGCCGCGTTGCGGACGCCGAAACTGAAAAAGCGCTGTTCGCGCAGGCGAAGACGCGCGTGCCGGAGAGCCGGCTCGTGCACAACAACAAGGTCGTCAACCTGCTCGGCGTGGCCGAAGCCATGCTGAATGGCGAACTGGAATACCGGAAGGGCAACCACGACATTGCGTTCGCAGAGCTGCGCAGATCGATCGCGCTCAGCGATGCCTTGCCCTATGACGAGCCTTGGGGGTGGATGCAGCCACCGCGCCACGCACTCGGCGCGCTGCTTCTGGAGCGGGGACGGATCGAGGAAGCGGAGGCCGTGTACCGTTCCGATCTCGGCCTCGACGGAAAGCTAAGCCGGGCCTGTCAGCACCCCGACAATCTGTGGTCGCTTCACGGATTGCACGAATGCCTCGTGCGGCGTGGCGACAATACCGAGATGCCGTTGATCAAGCAGCGGCTTGATCTTGCCCAAGCGCGCGCGGAGGTACCGATCAAGGCATCCTGTTTCTGTCGCAGGCTGGACATCGCAGCCGCGTAGCCGGCCGCGCGAGTCAGGATCATCAAGGACGGCTGAGCCGATTACACCAACCGGCTCTGCACCATCGCCGCCTGGATGAACGAGGCGAATAGCGGGTGCGGCTCGAACGGCCGCGACTTCAGCTCGGGGTGGAACTGGACGCCGATAAACCAGGGGTGATCCTCGTACTCGACGATCTCCGGCAACACGCCGTCGGGCGAGAGGCCGGAGAATTTCAGGCCGTGCTGCTCGAGGCGGTCCTTGTAGGCAGTGTTGACCTCGTAGCGATGGCGGTGGCGTTCCGAAATCTCGGTCGCGCCGCCATAGACCTGCGAGACGCGGCTGCCGCGATTGAGTGCAGCGGGATAAGCGCCGAGCCGCATCGTGCCGCCGAGATCACCAGCCTGGTTGCGCTTCTCAAGCTCGTTACCGCGCAGCCATTCCGTCATCAAGCCAACCAAGGGTTCCTTGGTCGGACCGAACTCGGTGGAGTTGGCTCCCTCGATGCCGACGAGGTTGCGCGCGGCCTCGATGACAGCCATCTGCATGCCGAAGCAGATGCCGAAATACGGCACGTCGCGCTCGCGCGCGAACTGCGCCGCGCGGATCTTGCCTTCCGCGCCGCGCTGGCCGAAGCCGCCCGGCACCAGGATGCCGTTGACGTGCTCGAGGAACGGCGCCGGATCTTCCTTCTCGAAGATCTCGCTCTCGATCCAGTCGAGATTGACCTTCACCTTGTTGGCGATGCCGCCATGCGAGAGCGCCTCGATCAGCGACTTATACGCATCCTTCATGCCGGTGTATTTGCCGACGATGGCGATGGTGACGTCGCCCTCGGGATTACGGATGCGCTCGTTGATCTGGTGCCAGCTCTTGAGCACCGGCGGGATGCGCGCTTCGATGCCGAAGGCGGCGAGCACTTCGTCGTCGAGACCTGCGGCGTGATAGGCTTCGGGCACGGCATAGATGCTGTCGGCGTCGCGCGCCTCGATCACGGCGCTCTCGCGCACGTTACAGAACAGGCCGAGCTTGCGCCTCTCTTCCTTTGGAATCTCGCGATCGGTGCGGCAGAGCAGGATGTCCGGCTGGATGCCGATCGAACGCAGCTCCTTCACCGAGTGCTGCGTCGGCTTCGTCTTCAGCTCTCCCGCGCTCGGGATGTACGGCAGCAGCGTGAGGTGAATGTAGATGGCGTGATCGCGCGGCAGCTCGTTCTTGAGCTGACGGATCGCCTCGAAGAACGGCAGGCCCTCGATGTCGCCGACGGTGCCGCCGATCTCGACCAGCACGAAGTCGTAATCGTCGTTGCCGGAGAGGACGAATTCCTTGATCGCGTTGGTGACGTGCGGCACCACCTGGATGGTCGCGCCGAGATAATCGCCGCGGCGTTCCTTCGAGATGATGTCCTGGTAGATGCGCCCCGTCGTGATGTTGTCCTGCTTCGTCGCAGGCCGCCCGGTGAAGCGCTCGTAGTGACCGAGATCGAGATCAGTCTCCGCGCCGTCATCGGTCACGAACACTTCGCCGTGCTGATACGGCGACATCGTTCCGGGATCGAGGTTGAGATAAGGATCGAGCTTGCGGAGGCGGACCTTGTAGCCCCGGGCCTGCAGCAGGGCACCGAGTGCCGCTGAAGCCAAACCCTTGCCGAGCGAAGAAACCACGCCGCCGGTGATGAAGATGTACCGCGCCATGGGACCTAACCTCTAATCCCTCGAATCCGATTCGCCAAAGCGATTCGTATTCCGCCCCAAAAAATCTGCGGGCCTGTGGGTGAGCCAAAACTAAGAGTGGTGACAGAGCCTTGATGGGGATTGTTGATGCAGGAAGGTAGCCTCCGCCCTGCATGGCCCCCCTGCTTTATTGCGAGCGAGGCACCTGCGGGCCGCTCGGCGCCACCGGGGCCTGCTGCTGCTCGTCCGCCTTCTTCAGCGTATCCAGAATGCCGCCCGAGGTCGGCGGGGTGATCGGCCCACCGCCGGCCGGCTGGGTCTGCGACGCCGGTGCGCCAATGATCGAGGACGGCGCACGATTGTAGCCGGCGTACCAGGACAGGAACAGGCTGGTCAGGAAGAAGCCGGCAGCCAGGATCGCGGTGGTGCGCGACAACAGATTCGCGGTGCCGCGGCTCGACATGAAGCCCGCGCCGCCGCCCATGCCGAGGCCGCCGCCTTCCGACTTCTGGAGCAGCACGGCACCGATCATGACGGCAACGATCATGAGGTGGATGACGATGACAACAGTCTGCATAGTATCCTTCCGTCACAAGCCGACAGCGCCGGTACCGGCAGCCGATCGCGCTTCGCGGGTTTTCCTGAAGTTGCGCGGTGTTACACGATCGGAAACGGCATTGCCACCCCCGATCGTAGTCCTCGGTTAGCTAGGGGCAGCCTCTAGTTAGGACAGCCTTGGGCGATCGCAATGAAATCGGCCGCTTTCAGGCTGGCGCCGCCGACCAGCGCGCCGTTGACGTTCTTCACTGCCATCAGTTCGGCCGCGTTCGACGGCTTGACCGAGCCGCCATAAAGAATCCGCATCGCCGTCCCATCCGCCTTGAACCGGGAGGTCAGGAGTTCCCGGATAAAGCCATGAATCTGCTCGACATCCTTGGCCGTAGGGGTCAGGCCCGTGCCGATCGCCCAGACCGGCTCATAGGCCACGACCAGATTGGCGGCTGTGGAGCCCTCCGGGAGCGAGCCGTTGAGCTGGCCCCGGACGATGTCCAGGGTCTGGCCGGCATCGCGCTGGGCCTGCGTCTCGCCGATGCAGACGATCGCGACCGCTCCTGCCCGCCAAGCAGCTTCCGCCTTCTGCCGGATCAGCGCATCGCCCTCGCCATGATCGGCGCGGCGCTCGGAATGGCCGACGATGATGGCGGTTGCACCCGCGTCCGCCAGCATTTCGGCCGCGATATCGCCGGTATGGGCGCCTGATACCTTGGGATGGCAATCCTGTGCGCCCACGCCGACCGCTTTGCCGCGCGCCTTGTCGGAAAAAGCCGCAATCAGGGTTGCCGGCGGGCAGACCAACAGATCGGCCTTGCCGGCCACCTCTGCCGCGCCATTGAGCATGGCGTCGAATTCGGCGGCCGCGGCCTTGAGGCCGTTCATTTTCCAGTTGCCGGCGATCAGCGGTCGGATGGCGTCGGTCATGTCATTTTCCAGCAAAATGAGGTTTGTGCATGCGCTAGCAGAGGAGCCGCTACAGTTCCAGAGACCAGGGGCTTTTAACCGCAGTTTCGAAGGGCGGCCTGACCTGAGGTTGCGGGGGGAAAGCCGCCACTTTATGATGGCATATCAATTTGGTGACGCGCTTCTGCGGAATCTGCATTAAGACGCGCTCCCGTTCCCCTCCTTATCAAGACAAGTTGGACCAAATGCTTCGAGGAATGCGCAAGGCCTCATCAAACTGGGTCGGCAAGACCATCATGGCCGTCGTGATGGGCGTGTTGATCATCAGCTTCGGCGTTTGGGGTATTGCCGACATCTTCCGCGGCTTCGGGCAGTCCACGGTGGCCAAGGTCGGCCACACCGAGATTTCGCTGAACGAGTTCCGTCAGATCTACACCGACCGCCTCCAGCAGATCGGCCGCCAGTTCGGCCGCCCGCTGACGCCGGAACAGGCGCGCGCGTTCGGCCTTGATCGCCAAGTGCTGCAGCAGACGATCGCGGAAGCAGCCCTCGATGAAAACGCTCGCCGGCTCGGGCTCGGTCAGTCCGACGACCAGATCCGCGAGCTCATCATGAACGATCCGAACTTCAAGGGCGTCGACGGCAAATTCGATGCGAACCGCTTCCAGAGCCTGATCCGGAATTTCGGCTACACCGAGCAGCGCTACGTCGCCGAGCAGCGCAAGGTGGCGCTGCGCCGGCAGATCACCGGCACGATCGGCGCCGGCCTCGAGCCGCCGAAAGCCATGCTCGACGTCGCGACGCGCTTCCAGAACGAGCAGCGCGCGATCGAGTTCGTCAGGCTCGACACGGCACAGGCAGGCACCATCGAGGCGCCCTCGCCCGAGGCGCTCGCCGCCTATTTCGAGGATCACAAAGTCCAGTTCCGCGCGCCCGAATATCGCAAGATCGTCTTCGCCGTGATCTCGCCTGAGGAGATCGCCAAATGGAGCGACGTCTCCGATGACGACGCGAAGAAGCTGTTCGATCAGCGCAAGGACCAGCTCTCCACGCCGGAGAAGCGCCAGATCCACCAGATCGTATTCCCGAATGCTGCCGACGCGCAGGCCGCGCGCGAGCGCCTCGCCGGCGGGCTCTCCTTCGAGGACCTCGGCAAGGAGCGCGGACTGAGCGCCACCGACGTCGATCTCGGGCTCGTGGCGAAGTCCGCACTCGAACCCGTCGTCGGCGATGCCGCCTTCGCGCTTCCCGCAGGCGAGATCAGCCAGCCGATCCAGGGCCGTCTCGGCGTCTCGATCGTCAAGGTCGACAAGATCGAGCCGGGCGCCGAGGCCGACTACGCCAAATTTGCCGGCGACGTGAAGCGCCAGATCGCGACCGAGCGTGCGCGCGTCAAGGTCGCCGAGCTCCGCGACAAGATGGAAGACGAGCGGGGTGCCGGCACCAGCGTCGCCGATGCCGCGCAGAAGCTCGGGCTCACCGCCGTGACCATCGATGCCGTCGACCGCTCCGGCCGCGCGCCGAGCGGGCAGACCGTCGCCAACATTCCGCAGGGCCTCGATGTGGTGTCGCAGGCCTTCAACAGCGACGTCGGCGTCGACAACGACCCGATCTCGTTCAAGGGAGGCTATGTCTGGTACGACGTGCTCGCCATCACGCCGTCGCGCGACCGCAACCTCGACGAGGTTCGCGACCAGGTCGAGGCCCGCTGGCGCCAGGACCAGATCGCCACCAAGCTGAAGGCGAAGGCGACCGAGATGGTGCAGAAGCTCGAACAGGGCGGCAAGCTCGCCGACGAGGCGGCTGCGATCAACGCCAAGGTCGAGACCGCCAGCGGCTTCAAGCGCGATGATCAGCCGGCCGGCGTGCCCGCAAACATCGTCGCGGCCGCTTTCCGGACCGCCAAGGACGGCGTCGGACAGGCGCCCGTGACCGGCGGCAGCGAAGTCATCGTCTACCGCGTCACCGACATCGTCGATCCCGCGGCCGACACCGCCTCCGACGCCGTCAAGAAGCTGAAGGACGGCATCGACCGGTCGCTGACCGACGAGCAGGTTGCCTCCTACGTCAATAAGCTTCAAACCGACATCGGGACCAGCATTAATCAGGCCGCCTTCGCGCAGGTGACCGGCGCGAACCAGTGAGTTGAAAGCACGCGATGGACGACCTGAAATCGATCATTGGAAAAGTGGCGACCGGCGCCAGCCTGTCGCGTGACGAGGCCGCTTCCGCCTTCGACGCCGTAATGTCCGGCGAGGCCACGCCCTCGCAGATGGGCGGCCTGCTGATGGCGCTGCGCGTGCGCGGCGAGACCGTGGAAGAGATCACCGGCGCGGTCACGGCGATGCGCTCGAAGATGCTCACGGTTGACGCGCCTGCGGACGCCGTCGACATCGTCGGCACCGGCGGCGACGGCTCCGGCTCGGTCAACGTCTCGACCTGCGCGTCGTTCATCGTCTCGGGCACCGGCCTGCCGGTCGCCAAGCATGGCAACCGCGCGCTGTCCTCGCGCTCGGGCGCCGCCGACGTGCTGGCCTCGCTCGGCGTGAAGATCGACCTCAAGCCCGAGCAGGTCGGGCGCTGCGTGCGCGAATGCGGCATCGGCTTCATGTTCGCGCCGGCCCATCATCCCGCGATGAAAAACGTCGGTCCGACCCGGGTCGAGCTTGCGACCCGTACGATCTTCAATCTGCTCGGACCGCTGTCCAATCCGGCCGGCGTGAAGCGGCAGATGGTCGGCGTGTTCTCGCGGCAATGGGTGCAGCCGCTGGCGCAGGTGCTGAAGAATCTCGGCTCCGAATCCGCCTGGGTGGTGCACGGCTCCGACGGACTGGACGAGATCACCCTCACCGGCCCGACCTTCGTCTCCGCGCTCCACAATGGCGAGATCCGGAATTTCGAGGTGACGCCCGAGGACGCCGGTCTGCCGCGCTGCGAGCCCGGTGCACTCAAGGGCGGCGATGCCGACGCCAATGCGATCGCGCTGCAAAGCGTGCTCGACGGCAAGCCGAGTGCCTATCGCGATGTCGCGCTGATGAACGCCGCCGCCGCGCTCATCGTCGCCGGCCGCGCCAGGGACCTCAAGGAGGGCGTCGCGATCGGTGCGAAATCACTCGACAGCGGCGCGGCGAGCGCACGGCTGAAGCATCTGATCGCTGTCTCGAACAGCTGAGCCTGTCATGTCTGATATCCTGACCAAGATCGAAGCCTACAAGCGCGAGGAGATTGCGGCGGCCAAGCGCGCGCAGCCGCTCGCGGCAGTGGAGGCAAAGGCCAAGGCGCAAGGCGCACCCCGCGGCTTTGTGCGCGCGATCAGGGCCAAGCACGCCGATGGCGAGTATGCGCTGATCGCCGAGGTGAAGAAGGCCTCACCGTCCAAGGGGCTGATCCGCGCCGATTTCGATCCGCCCGTGCTCGCCAAGGCCTACGAGGCCGGCGGCGCGGCTTGCCTGTCGGTGCTGACCGACACGCCCTCGTTCCAGGGCCATCTCGACTTCATGGTGGCGGCGCGTGGGGTGACCTCGCTGCCGGTGCTGCGCAAGGATTTTTTGTTCGACACCTATCAGGTGGTGGAGGCGCGTGCCCACGGCGCCGACTGCATCCTCATCATCATGGCCGCGCTCGATGACGCCACAGCCAAGGACCTCGAAGACACAGCAATTGCCTATGGAATGGACGTGCTGATCGAGATCCACGATCGCGCCGAACTCGACCGCGCGCTGAAACTGCGATCGCCGATGATCGGCGTCAACAACCGCAACTTACGCACCTTCGAGACCACGCTTGCGACCAGCGAGACGCTGGCACCGCTGATTCCCGACGGACGGCTGATGGTCGGCGAGAGCGGCATCTTCACGCAGGCCGATCTCGCCCGGCTCGAGCGCGTGGGCATGTCGACCTTCCTGGTCGGCGAGAGCCTGATGCGGCAGGCCGACGTCACCGCGGCGACGCGGACGCTGCTCGCGCGCGAGACCAAGGCCCGCGCCGCGGGCACGCGCTGATATGGCGCGCAAGCCGTCCAAGGCCGGGCCGAAGACCAAGCCGTCGAACCAGGCGAGCCCCGCCCTCACCCATATCAGCGCCTCCGGCGAGGCGCGGATGGTCGACGTCTCGGACAAGGCCGCAACGGAGCGGCTCGCCGTCGCCGAAGGTCGCGTCGTCATGGAAAAGGCGACACTCGACCTGATCGTCTCCGGCAATGCCAAGAAAGGCGACGTGCTCGGCACCGCGCGCATTGCCGGCATCATGGCGGCGAAACGCACCTCCGAGCTGATCCCGCTTTGTCATCCGCTCGCGCTGTCGAAAGTCACGGTCGACATCGAGCCCGACGCCAAGCTGCCGGGATGCGTGGTGCGTGCCAGCGTCAAGGTGACCGGCCCTACAGGCGTCGAGATGGAAGCGCTGACGGCGGTATCGGTCGCCTGCCTCACCATCTACGACATGATCAAGGCCGTGGAGCGCGGCGTCCGCATCGAGGGCATCCAGCTCATCGAGAAGCTCGGCGGCAAGTCGGGCCACTACCGCGCCTGACCACGCTGCTACTTCAGCGACGAGCTGATCGAGCCGAATTTTGCGCTGAGCTTGCTGCCCATGCCGTTGACGACGGTGATGATGGCGAGCGCGATGCCCGCGGCGATCAGGCCGTATTCGATCGCGGTCGCGCCGGATTCGTCGGCCCATAAATTCTGCAAAGCCTCTTTCATGATCGTGTTTTCTCTGCGTCGTTGCGCGGTTCATCAGTCCGGTTTGCAAATCGCGCGCCAGTGCGGCACTGAGGACCGTCAACACGTTAGATGGTTAAGCGCGGGTTGACGTCGCCGCGACCGGCAAGAACTGACCGGCATCTCGATCGTCGCAGGCAAATCCTGCACGCTGCTCGTCATGCGCATCGATTGCATTTGTGTGTTGCGGTTTATGTCGCGTTAACCGCGCTTCCTAACGCCGCTTCCACATCGATCTCGTAAACCGACGGATGTTACGGGGGGCGTGAATTGACCCTGACGTGTGTACGGCAACGACGACATGATGACGAGATACGGCAGTCGCCTCCTTGACCAGGCGTTTGTCCGCAGCGGGCCGATCCGCTGGCTGGTGGTGGGCGGCACACTCCTGATCGCTGCGATCGCCATCGGCGCAGTGCTGATGGCGCAGAATTTCCGCGAGCGCGCGCTGCGCAACTCCGGCCGTGAGCTGGAAAACACCGTGCTGCTGCTCGCCCATCATTTCGATCAGCAATTGCAGGATTTCGCGGTCATCCAGAGGGATTTCGTCGGCCATGTGCGCGCGACCGGAATCACGACCGCGGAGGACTATCGCAAGCGCCTCGCCGGCCAGGACGTGCACCAGATGCTGCGTTCGAAGATCGAGGCGCTGCCCTACATGGGCGGCCTCAACATCATCGACGCCGACGGCAATGTGATCAACTCCTCGACGACATGGCCGGCCCCGAAGGTCAACGTTGCCGATCGCGCCTATTTCCGCTCTTTCCGATACGATCCGCAGGCACCCGACGTGCTGATCGAACCGGTGTATAGCCGCATCTCCGGCGCATGGACCATCCTGATCGTTCGCAAGATCATGGGACCGCACGGCGAATTCATGGGTGTTGTCGGACGCGGCATCGAGCCGGCCAATTTCGAGAAGTTCTTCGGGTCCGTCGTGCTCGGCGAAGGCGCGACGATCTCGATGCTGCATCGGGACGGCACCTTGCTTGCCCGCTTCCCGCATTCCAGCGAGATGATGGGACACAATTTCAGGAACGGCTCGTTCGAGCGGCAAAAGATCTTCGCACTCGATCATTTCGCCGGACGCTTCGTGAGCCCGGTCGACGGTGAGGACCGGCTGGTCTCGGCGCGCGCCCTGCCCCACTTCCCGATCCTGATGATGGCGACGACCACGCGCGCGGCGGCGCTTGCCGACTGGCGCGAGCAGATCGGCATCCTGATTTCGGTCGCCGGCGCCTCTGCGCTCGCGATTGCCGGCGTACTGATCGCGATCGTGCGCAAGCTCCTGGAGCAGCATCGCATGTCCCGGGAGCGGCTGACGCTGGAGAAGCAGCGCCTCGACCGCGCCGTCAACAACATGACCCAGGGCCTGCTGCTGTTCGACGCCTCGCAAAAGCTCGTGGTCTGCAACCAGCGCTACATCGAGATGTACGGCTTGTCGGCCGAGATCGTGAAGCCCGGCTACAGCTTCCGCGACATCATCCTGCACCGCAAGGCCACGGGTTCGTTCCCGGGCGACGTCGACCAATATGTCGCGCGCGTGCTGCGCGACATCCACGTGCGCAACTCCATGGTCGTCGACACCGGCGACGGCCGCTCGATCCAGATCGTCAACGAGCCGCTCGGCGACGGCGGCTGGGTCGCCACCCATGAGGATATCACCGAACGTCGCCGCATCGAAGAGCGCATCACCCATCTCGCGCACTACGACGCGCTGACCGACCTGCCGAACCGCGCCATGTTCCACGAACATCTGCGCGGAGAGCTCCTCGCCAACGTCGACGGCGAAGAGCTCGCGGTGCACTACATCGACATCGACGAATTCAAAGGCGTCAACGACGCTCTCGGCCATCTCGTCGGCGACGAACTGTTGAAGTCGGTGGCGGAGAGCCTCCGCGGCTGCGCCGGCCCCACCGACTTCGTGGCGCGGCTCGGCGGCGACGAGTTCGCGATCGTGCAGAGCGCAGTGACCTCGCAGGACCAGGTCAATGAGCTCGTCGCGCGGGTCTTCGCGGCGATCCGCACGCCGTTCGACTGCATGGGCCACCATCTCACCACCGACGCCAGCATCGGCATTGCGCTTGCGCCGGGACACGGCACCGCGCTGGACCAGATCCTGAAGAATGCGGACATGGCAATGTACGCCGCCAAGGCCGCGGGGCGCCGCACCTACCGCTTCTTCGAGCCGGAGATGGACGCCAAGGTGCGCGAGCGGCGCCAGCTGGAGATCGATCTTCGCCACGCCATCGCTCATGGCGGCCTCGAGGTCTACTACCAGCCCTGTCTCAGCCTCAAGGACGACCGCATCACCGGCTGCGAGGCGCTGGTGCGCTGGCGTCACCCCGAGCGCGGCATGGTTTCACCGGCCGAGTTCATCCCGATCGCCGAGGATACCGGGCTGATCAGCGAAATCGGCGAATGGGTGCTGGCGACGGCCTGCCGCGACGCCGCTACCTGGCCCGACGACATCCGCCTCGCCGTCAACGTCTCGCCGGTGCAGTTCAAGAGCGGCACGCTGGCGCTGAAGATCATGGCGGCGCTGGCCACCTCCAATCTGCCGGCGAGCCGGCTCGAGCTCGAGATCACCGAGGCCGTGCTGATCCGCGACGACGAGACCGCGCTTGCGATCCTGCACCAGCTTCGCGCCATCGGCGTCCGCATCGCGCTCGACGATTTCGGAACCGGCTACTCCTCGCTGAGCTATCTGCACCGCTTCCCGTTCGACAAGATCAAGATCGACCGCTGCTTCGTCAACGATATCGCTGGTCCCGACGGCTCTGCCAGCATCGTGCAGGCTGTGGTCAATCTCGCCAGCGCCCGCCGCATGGCGACCACGGCCGAAGGCGTCGAGACCGAGGAACAGCAGCGGCTGCTGCGTGCGCTCGGCTGCTCCGAGATGCAGGGCTACCTGTTCAGCGCCGCGAAGCCGGCCGACAAGGTCATGGAGCTGTTCGCGCTGCATCGCAGCCGCCTCGCCCAGCGCGACGGCAACGAAGCCCGCCGCCGCGAGGCGGGCTAGTGGATTGGATCCAACACTTGGTGCCCGCGCCTGACGGCGGCGATGATTTTACGCGTGCGGCCAATGTCAAAAACCATGAATTCGACCATGACTTACAAGATTGAAAAAATCGGGCAATGGCGCGTCTCGAAGACGACGCCTCCAACGCGGAACTTCTACGAACATCACAATTGCGGCTTTCTGGTCACTGGCTATCCCGACAAGAGCGATTGGCTCGTTTCGCCCTTGGGGCGCAGCATTGGCGGGCGCGCGATCGAGCACGCCCCCGACTTCGGCTGGGCGCTCGGTTCGGATCGACAGCAGGAACATCGGCTGCTCCACCTCTACATTCTCGACTTTCCGCGAAAGTCGATCCGAGAAGTCGAGGGGCTGGCCTTGACCAGAGAAAGCAGAATCCTCGGCGATTACGACAGCAAGCATCTGATCGCGCTCGTCAACCGTGCCTCTCCGGATAGCGAGGACAGATGGCCGAGGGAAATCATCGTCATCGACATCGCCACGGCGAGGCCGATCAATCGTTTCCGAACCGGAACTTTCGGATACAATTTTCGGAACATCGCGCGGTGTCCGGGCGGATGGCTCAAGATATTTTCGTACGGTCCCGACCCCGATCGCGAAAACGCCTGGGCTCCAGGATTTATCGAAATCCAGCCTCTGACAGCCGAAATCGCATTTAGCCCGTTTCCGCGCGCCGGCCACGAAAGCCTGACCATCAGCCGATCCGGACGCCATGTCCTTCGAGAAAATCTGGCGCGCCTGCCCGTGCGCGATCTGCCGGAAAGCCATCCAGCGCCGGCCGATTTCGATGGCAAGAAGCGCCGCTACGGGCGCTCAGTGCAGCTCTGGTCGGGAGAGCCATACGCCTATCAGCGAGACCTCATGCTTGGCTGGTCCGGCATCAAGGGTGACGTCAAGATTCTTTCCGACTATTGCGCCGCCAAGCGCCGCAATCTCGATGAGATCGCTCGTCTATGCGCTGAGCCTCGCGCGGACCCCATGTCCTGCCCGATCGAGACTGCCGACAAATGGACGACAAACCCCGAGCTGCAAGCCATCGCCAAGGCGCATTGGGAATTTTCCGAACTTCCCTGGCAGTTCGGCAAGGCGCCGCTCGTCTGGCAAGACGATGAAACAGCATTTTGGTGGAAGGATCTGGAGTCCTGGACCTGTGTCGGACTAGATGGGACATTGTCGCCGCCCGTCATCCTCAAAGGAAAGGTCGTTTCCTTCGTCGCCAGGCCCAGCCGAATTGGCGAAGCCGTGGTCGAACTCGATCACGGCTATGCAAGATATGTCGTCGACGGCTCGCCTTCGGACGATCCCTTTGTGTCGCGCGCAGCGCCGCCCGCAACGCCGTTGCCGACAGATGCAGCCTACGAAAAGCGCCAGCGCAAGGCTCAGGCCGAGGTGACGAAAATCGTCAAGGCCTCGACCGCGTTACGCGTCAGCATCCCGTCTTTGCAGCTTGACGACTGCATTGTCGCGATTGACGCGATGACCACGGCGCTGGATCGGGGACTGAGGTGGTTCACGAACAGGGACAGCGTCTTTCAGTTGCGCATCGAAGCCGCTGGATCGAAGCTCGATGAAGTCAAGTTTTTCGACCACGTCGAAACTCTCGGGCCCGCCGTGGCCCCAGCGTTGACCAGGTTACTGAAAAAATGCTGCGCTGACCCGGATATGTGGACTGTCTGGAGTCTGGAGTTGGAAGACGGATGCCAG
The DNA here is from genome assembly GCF_036924495.1 of Bradyrhizobium sp. AZCC 2230. Taxonomy (NCBI): domain Bacteria; kingdom Pseudomonadati; phylum Pseudomonadota; class Alphaproteobacteria; order Hyphomicrobiales; family Nitrobacteraceae; genus Bradyrhizobium; species Bradyrhizobium sp. AZCC 2230. The sequence goes on from NZ_JAZHRS010000001.1 coordinate 1,579,748, forward strand.
GCTTTCGGCCCGGCTGCCAAGGCGCTTGGAGCTATAGAGGCCGGTGCGTGGCCGCATCTGGCGGAATATCTCATGTATGTCGATGACAGCCACGAAGGATATTTCCGAAGCGTCACCGAGCCGCATTTCATCGAGACGCATGGCTGGCGCGACGAGAGTTTTGATCTCTCGCTTTCGGCCATCGTCCAGATGCGCGGCAATCTGGGGGACGACTTCATCCCCTTTTGGAGAGACATGAAATTGGCCGCCGCCGCGGAGCGCGTTTATTCGCCGACGGAATTTGCCACGCGCATGCTCGACGTGCGCGACCGCATGGTGTCGTCGGCCGCGGGAACGTTTGCAGCTTCGCTCGCCAGGGCCGCCGCAGCCGTGGACGGTCGCCAGACCACCCATGGTTGGCGAACCTACGACGACCTTTTCGAGCAAATTGGTGGGAGCCTGACGCCTTGGGAGGAGCGCCTCTTCGCAGAACTGAAACGACGGTCCCAACAGAGGTGACGCCGTAACGCGCCAGATTTTATCCACTAGCTAGGCGCGCACTGGAATGGAAAGTCCCGTTTTTCGCGACGAAGCGGAATCGCGCAGCTCGGCCATCGCGGACGGCTTTTGTCGCGATGCCACCTCAAGGTAGCGGGCGAACCCGATGCGACAACGCAATCCTCTCGACAACGAGAATCGTCGCCGCACAAATTCGCCCGGGAGTGGCCGTCCACTCCCGGGCGATGTCTGGAGGTCGCAAGAACCGATAGTGGTTAGTTCGGCACCGTCGTCTTCGGCGCCGGCTTCGCGGCTGCCGCGTTCACGGTGACACCGTGCAGGAAGTCGTAGGCCGCGTGCAGCGCCTTGTCGTCCTTCTCTTCCGGCGGGACATAGGACTGCGATCCGGTCTGCTCGGTGCCGTCGGCGGCCTGCAAATGGCCGCGCATCTGGGACTCCGCGATGGTGTCGACGCGGCCCTTCAGCTCGGCCGGCACGTCCTGGAGGATCTCGATATCGGGCGCGATGCCCTGGGCCTGGATCGAACGGCCCGACGGCGTGTAGTAGCGCGCGGTGGTCAGCGCCAGCGCGCCGTTGCCGGCGCCGAGCGGAATGATGGTCTGCACCGAGCCCTTGCCGAACGAACGGGTGCCGATGATCGTCGCACGCTTGTGATCGTGCAGCGCACCGCCGACGATTTCGGACGCCGAGGCCGAGCCGCCGTTGATCAGGACGACGAGCGGCTTGCCCTTGGTGAGGTCGCCGCCATGCGCAGTGAAGCGCTGGGTTTCTTCCGGATTGCGGCCGCGCGTCGAGACGACCTCGCCGCGCTGCAGGAACGCGCTCGACACCGACACGGCCTGGTCGAGCAATCCACCCGGATTGTTGCGCAGGTCCATCACGTAGCCGACCAGCTTTTCCTGCGGGATGTCCTTGGAGATCGAGGCGATCGCCTTCTTCAGGCCGTCGGTGGTCTGTTCGTTGAACGAGGTGACGCGGATATAGCCGATGTCGCCGTTCTCGACATGGAAGCGGACGGGACGGACATGGATGATCTCGCGCGTGATCGCGACATCCATCGGCGCATCGGCGCCCTTGCGCATGATGGTGAGCTTGGTCTTGGTGTCGACCGGCCCCTTCATCTTGTTGACGGCCTGCTCGAGCGTCATGCCCTGCACGTTCTCGCCATCGATCTTGCTGACGAGGTCGCCGGACATGAGGCCGGCCTTGGCCGCCGGCGTGTCGTCGATGGGCGAGACGACCTTGACCAGGCCCTCCTCCATCGTGACCTCGATGCCGAGCCCGCCGAATTCGCCGGAGGTGGTCTCCTGCATCTCGGTCCAGGCCTTGTCGTTCATGTAGCGGGAATGCGGATCGAGCGAGGTCACCATGCCCGTGATCGCGCCTTCGATCAGCTTGGAATTGTCGGGCTTCTCGACATAGCTCCCCTTCACCCGCTCGAAGACTTCCCCGAACAGATTGAGCTGGGAATAGGCATCATCCGCGCCCGCTGCCGCCCGTGCCGCCCACAGTCCGCCCTGCGGACCGGATACGAGGAGGGTCAGGCACACTCCGGTGAGCGCGCCGAGGGGGAACAGCAGGGTTTTCCGCATGGAATGGTGGCCTTTTCGCTTGGGACGGGACGCCTCGCAAATGGCGATCCAGCCCGGTTCTCACAATACCATTCAGGTTTCTTCAAGGCCGGGCCGCCACGCCCGCGGGTATACCGCAAAAATCCCTTCGCCCTGGCCTAAACTTTTGGCAACGTTCCGAAACCATCACCCGCCAGGCGGGAATCGATCGGCCGAGCCACGCTTCGCAGCTATGCTATTTTAGGATGGTTTTGGAGGGCCGGACGAGATACCCGATGACATAAGGCTTCAAATTCTCGGGAGGATAACAATGAACGAAGCACTCCGGCCGGAACGGAACGTCGAACTCGGCGCCAGCAACGAGCCGTTCCAGAACCTGCACGAATTCATCCGGAAGGCACGTTCCAACCTCAACCAGAACGCCTGGGACTACATCGTCGGCGCCGCCGAGACCGAGACCACGATGCGCCGCAACCGCATGGCCCTGGACGAGATCGCTTTCCGCCCGCGTGTGCTGCGCGACGTGCGCAAGGTCTCCGGCTCGGTTGAGCAGTTTGGCCGCAAGATGCGCCTGCCCGTGGTGCTCGCCCCCGTCGGTGCGCTGGAAATCTTCGACCCGCACGGCGCCGCCAGCGTTGCGCGCGCGGCCGGTACCTTCGGCGCGTCGCATATGTTGAGCTCGGTCTCCGAGCCCGGTCTGGAGAAGACTGCCGAGGCCGCCCCCGATGCGCTGCGCATGTACCAGCTCTATGTCCGCGGCGATGACGCGTTCGTCGCCGAAATCGTCAGCCGCGCCGAGAAGGCCAACTATGCCGCCTTCTGCCTGACCGTCGACACCGCCCATTACAGCCGTCGTGAGCGTGACATCGCCAAGCGCTACGTTCGCGAAAGCCGCCTGCGCGCCACTGGCGGCGACTACCAGAAGGGGCTGGAGTGGCGGACCGTGAAGATGGTCAAGGACAAGTTCAGGATACCGCTGATCCTCAAGGGCATCGCCACCGCCGAGGACGCACAGATCGCGGTCGATCACGGCGTCGAGTGGATCTACGTCTCCAATCACGGCGGCCGCCAGCTCGATCACGGCCGCGGCGCCATGCATGTGCTGCCCGAGATCGTCGACGCGGTGAAGGGCCGCGCCAAGATCATGGTGGATGGCGGCATCTGCCGCGGCACCGACATCGTCAAGGCGATCGCTGCGGGCGCCGACCTCGTCGGCATCGGCCGGCTGCAATGCTGGGCCCTGGCGGCTAACGGCGAGGCCGGCGTGACGCGGATGCTGGAACTGCTCGAGGACGAGGTGCTGCGCTGCCTCGGCCTCCTCGGCGCCACCTCGTTTGCCGAGGTCAACAAATCCTGCCTGCACCAGGCCACCGCAACCAATGCGCCGAGTGTGTTCAGCGCATTCCCGCTGTTCGACCATGAACCCTACCGATACTGAAGGATAGAATGACATCGCTCTCTCCCGGCAGCGCGGACGCGCTTCTGTTCGATCTCGGGCGCGTCGTGCTCGACATCGATTTCTCCAAGGCGATCGCCTGCTGGGCGGGACATGCAGGCCTCAAGCCCGAAGCCATCGTGACGCGCTATGAGCGTAACAGCGAGGCTTACCGGCTGCATGAGGTCGGCAAGATCAGCGACGAGGACTATTTCCAGTCGCTGCGCTCATCGCTCGGCATCGGCATTTCGGATGCGCAGTTCCTGGAGGGATGGAACGCGATCTTCGCAGGCGAGATGCCCGACATCGCGGAATTGCTGCCGCGCGCGGCGAAGCAGATGCCGCTCTATGCCTTCTCCAACACCAACCGCCCCCATGTCGACCATTTCTCGAAAGAGTATGCCGATCTGCTCGGCCATTTCCGCGAGCTGTATCTCTCCTCCAGCATCGGCCTGCGCAAACCGGATGCGGAAGCCTTCGACCACGTCGTCGCCGCGATGGGCGTGCCGGCCAACCGGATCGTGTTCTTCGATGACCTCGCCGAGAATATCCAGGGCGCCCGCGCCCGCGGGCTGACGGCGGTGCATGTCACTTCGCCCCGCGACGTCGGCAATGCACTGAAGGTGCTGGGGATCTGACCGCCTCCTCACCCCGCCGAATCGGCGAATTCCGGACCTATTTCATTCGGAACTGACGAACCAACGCACTTTGTGCATTTTTGTACAGAGTTCCGGGAACGGAATGCCCGCTTCCGGACTCTAGAGTCCGTTGGGTATTCTACGAACGGACGTATCATCGTGTTGGGCAAAACCTACCTTACCAAGCAGGCCTCCCTGCTGGTCAAATTCGCCACCACCACCTCAAATTCCGAGCTTTCAGCCAAGCTGATGAGCAAGGCCGCCGACCTGAAGGCCCAGGCCGATCCGATGCCCGACAGGGATCAGGGCCCCCAAGCGCCTGATGTCAGTCCGGCAAAGTAACCGGCGACCTAACTGGGCGCAGTTCTCGTCATCCCAGTACTTGCCATGGCGATCTCGTGCCGCTCCATCTCGCCTTCCGGATCATGCCGCGGCTGGCTTGACGCTCACACTCGATCGCCGCGCGGATGACGCAGGATAAATCATCCTGTGCGACCGCCGTTTTGCCTCTGCGCCTGCACTCGGCTAAAACTCTCGCCGCTGATTTGCCCGAACGGGCGTAGCTGGAGTTTTCACTCGTGGCCTTGATGCCGGTTTCTGACGCGCTCGCCGCGGTGCTTGCCGGCGCGGAGCCACTGCCTGAAGAGACGATCGCACTCGACGCGGCCTTCCATCGCGTGCTCGCGCGCGACGTCGCCGCGCGGCGGACGCAGCCTCCGCAGGCGATGTCGGCGATGGATGGCTATGCCGTCCGCGCGGCCGATGCGGCCAAGGTCGACGCGCAGCTCAACGTCATTGGCGAGGTCGCTGCAGGCCGGCCGTTTGCAGGAACCGTCGGCGCCGGCGAAGCCGTCCGGATCTTTACTGGTGGCGTCGTTCCCGACGGCGCCGATGCGGTCGTGATCCAGGAGGACACCGTCGCCGATGGCAAGCGCATCACGATCAGGGAGGCCGCCGTCGCCGGGCGGCACATCCGCCCGGCCGGCATCGACTTCTCTGAGGGTGACGTGCTCCTGCGCAAGGGCGCCCGGCTGACCGAACGCGACCTCGCGCTCGCCGCCGGCATGAACCACCCGCAGCTTGGCGTCCGCCGCCGTCCAAAGGTCGCGATTCTCGCCACCGGCGACGAGCTGGTGATGCCGGGCAGCACGCCCGGCCATGGCCAGATCGTCTATTCCAACGGCTACGCCCTGCATGCGCTCGCCCGCAGCGAGGGCGCTGACACCATCGACCTCGGGGTTGCCGCCGACACGCTTGCCGCCACCACCGCCGGCATCCGCCGCGCGCGCGAATCCGGCGCCGACATCCTGATCACGACCGGCGGTGCCTCGGTCGGCGACCACGATCTGGTGCAGCAGGCGCTTCGGGACGAAGGCACCTCGATGGCGTTCTGGAAGATCGCGATGCGGCCGGGCAAGCCGATGATGAACGGGCAGCTCGGCGCGATGCGCGTGATCGGCCTGCCCGGCAATCCCGTGTCATCCTACGTTTGCGGCTTCCTGTTCATGGTGCCGCTGATTCGCGCGCTGTCGGGCCGTTCCGTGGTTCACCACCGCCGCGAGCGCGCCGTGCTCGGCCGCGACGTCGGCGCCAATGACCAGCGCGAGGACTATCTGCGCGCGCGCCTCGATGTGCGTGATGACGGCACGCTGATCGCGCTTCCCGTCAATCACCAGGACTCCTCGCTGCTTACGAATCTCGCTGCGGCACAGGCACTTCTCGTGCGCGCACCGTTCGCGCCGAAGGCCGAAGCCGGCGCTGCTTGCGAGGTGCTGCGACTGCCCGTTTGAGCGCATCGTTCGCAACCGTTCCGCGAACTTTGCCGCGTTCACGGTAAATTAAGCAGTTGCGGAACATGTATCGAACATATAGTGTCCGTTCATGATTTGTTTCGAGCGTGTAGCGGCTTATTGCTGAATTCAGCGTCTCGGAATCGAACGACATCAACCGGGGGATTTTGGTCGAGATGTTAACGCGCAAACAATACGAGCTCCTGCGGTTCATCAGCGAGCGCCTGAAGGAAAGCGGTGTGCCGCCCTCCTTCGACGAGATGAAGGACGCGCTCGATCTGCGCTCGAAATCGGGCATCCATCGCCTGATCACTGCGCTCGAGGAGCGCGGCTTCATCCGCCGCCTGCCCAACCGCGCCCGCGCCATCGAGGTGATCAAGCTGCCTGAGCTGCAGGCCGCCGCCGGCAGCCGCCGCGGCTTCACGCCGAGCGTCATCGAGGGCAATCTCGGCAAGGTGCGCACGACCTCCAGCCCGCCCGCCGACGACGGCGAGCGTCCCGTCGCGGTGCCCGTCATGGGCCGGATCGCGGCCGGCACGCCGATCGAGGCGTTGCAGACCCGCAGCCACACCATCAGCGTCCCGCCCGACATGCTCGGCTCGGGCGAGCACTACGCGCTCGAAGTGCGCGGCGACTCCATGGTGGAAGCCGGCATTCTCGACGGCGACATGGCGCTGATCCAGCGCAACGAGAGCGCCGACACCGGGGACATCGTGGTCGCCCTGATCGACGACGAGGAAGCGACACTCAAGCGTTTCCGCCGCCGCGGCGCTTCGATCGCGCTCGAGCCGGCCAATGCGGCCTATGAAGTGCGCATCCTGCCGCCCAACCGGGTCAAGATTCAGGGCAAGCTGATCGGGCTCTACCGCAAGTACTGAGCGCTCGCGCGCCATCAACGATTGGAGCGGACGATTGTCCGCTCCGGCTGGATAGTCTTTCTGGTTTTGCACAGATTATCCGGCCCCCTCTCCAGCGCTACATCCTCGGCACGCCGCGACGAAGCACGCATCGCTTCGCAGGCCCTTGAGAGACCGAGGATATAACCATGCGCAAGATCATTTTGAGCACCGTCACGATGGCGCTGATCGCAATATCAGCGTCGCAGGCCTTCGCCGCACAGTCGCAGCACCACGCCCGCAAGGCACCGCAGGCGACGACGAGCGAACAATTCCGCAATGCCCGCAACGCCATCACGCAGCCATCACAACCGGCCTGGCAATATTCCGGCTGGTCGGCACCCGCAGGCCGCTAACGCAGCACGCTCGCCAAATGCACGGGAGCAGGCTTTGTTCCTCGTGCGTTTGAAAAAGATAATGTGATCGCGCTCTGCGGATGCGAGCCGCAGATTTGCCCACAAACAAGCATAAGATCGCGGGCTTCCACTCTGATAGGGGCCTGCGCCTCCGAGACAGAGGCGTGGGTCGCTATCCTGATTGAGGAGCACCCGATGTGTGACTACAGCCTGCATGCCGTCGCGACGCGTCCCGCAGAAGTCGGCGAGACGATCGTCACGACAACGTTCCGCGGCACCTCGACGCGCGGCTTCGCCTCCGAAGCCGACATGTCGGTCGCGGTCTGTCTGCTTCCGGGAACGGAGCTCGCCTTCGCCGACAACGTCCGCTACGACAATCGCTGGATCTGGACCCGCACCGTCAACTCGCGCGTCGGCAAGTTCGGCAAGGTCGATCCGCACATTCCCGATCGCCATCACGACGCGATCGAATTCCCCGACGGCAAGTACGTGCTGGTAACGCAGCTCGTCGAAGGCCAGCGCGCAACCGTGCTGCAACTGCCCGTGACCCAGCCGCTCGGCGAGCGCGAGCACACGCCACAGATCACCGCCGACAGGCCGCCGACCATCACCCGCCTGCCGATCGGCTGAGCTGTCGATCTCAATCCTCGGCCTGAAGATCGGCCTCCGACGGTGTTGCGTCCCGGACGCGCGGAGCTGCCGACCGCGGCATGAGGGTCTGTTCGAAATCTCCCTCGCCGGCCGCCGCCGGCGACCAGGGGCGGTTTGCGCCCCTCGCCTTCACCGCGTCAATCGCAAAACCGTCGCCGCGCTGCGTCAGCGCCAGCGCGCCCTGGCGCGCGAGACGCGGGCGATCGACCACCATCGCACCACAATCCGACGGCGCGGGCCTTGCCGTCACGACCAGTGCCGCGCGGCTGCAATCGTCGGCCAGCGCATCGATGCGCAGTGCCTGCGCGATCATCCGGCCGTCGGCGAGTGGCGTCACGCAGCCGGTCTCGTCGCACGACACGCCGTCACTGAGCGAGGCGCTGGTGGCATCGCGCGGGTCGGCGTCCGCAGCTAACCACTCCTTGAGCAGGAAATTGTCCTTGTTGGTCCGCATCAGATGCAGCTGCCCATCCCTGCCCCGCACCGCGACGTTCTGCCCATCGCCGGCGATGAGGATGTCGGGTTGCCGCACCGACAGGCCCCAGACGGTCGCCGCCACGAGCACGAACGCGCCCGACCAGCGCAGCGGCGTGCGCAGCAGGCCCATCAGGATCAGGCCGACGCTCGCAGCGATGAGTGGCGCCATACCAAATGCCGGGAGACGGCCGACTGCGCCAGGCAGTGCCGCCACCCAGCGTGTGACCGCGATCATCCAGTCGATGCCGATTCCCATCAGCCACCAGAACACACCATCGAGCCCGAATGGCGCTGCGAGCAATCCCAGCAGTCCGGCCGGCATCACCAGCGCCGACACCACCGGCATCGCGCCGAGATTGGCGAGCACGCCGTAGGGCGTCACGCGGTGGAAATGGAAGGCGGCATAGGGCGTGGTCGCAAGCCCCGCGATCATCGAGGCCATGAACAGCATCGCGATCTCGCGGCCGCCCCACAGCGCGATGCGCGCGGTCGTCGAATGATCGGGCGAGGCAAACAGGTTCGGCATGCCGATCTGCACCAGCGCGACGAGCCCGAGCGTCGCGGCGAATGACATCTGGAAGCTCGGATGCACCAGCGCCTCCGGCGCGACCGCGAGCACGATGAGCGCCGCCACCGCCAGCGTGCGGAACGTGATCGCGCGGCGATCGACCATGACAGCGATCAGCACCACGGCGGTCATGAAGAACGATCGTTGGGTCGCAACCTCCGCGCCCGAGAGCAGCAGATAGAACGCGGACGCGACCAGCGCCGCGGCGGCCGACCATTTCTTGATGGCGAAGCCGACCGCCAGCCCGGGGATCAGCGCCAGCAGCGCGCGAACCGCGAAGAAGACCACGCCGGCGACGACGGCCATGTGGTAGCCGGAGATCGACAGAACGTGGCCGAGGCCGGAGATGAACATCGCGTCGTTGACGGGCGTGGTGATCGCATCGCGGCGGCCGGTCAAAAGCGCAGTCGCGATCGCGCGGTTGTCGCCGTCGAGCGTGGCGCGGATGCGCGCGTCGATCGCGTCGCGCAGACCCTGCATGACCGCCGCATAGCGCAGCCTGATGCCGCCGGTCTCGGGCGGCGCGGCCACGGTGATTGCACCCATCGCGAAGCCGGACGCGCCGATGCCCTGGAAGAACATGTCGCGGGAAAAATCGTAGCTGCCCGGCCGCAATGGCGCGAGCGGCGGCATCAGCCGCGCCTTCAACTGCACGAAGCTGCCGACATCGGGCGCCGTCCCCTTGTGAACCGAGAGGCGAACGCGCTCCAGCTTCACGTCGCTGCGCTGTGCGTCCATCGCGGTGACGCGCAACACGAAACGGTCGGTGCGTTCGCGGATGTCGCGGGTCTCGACGAAGCCCGACAGCGACACCGAATAAAGCGGCTTTGCGAGCACAGTGTGCGCGATGCGCGCCGTCTTCCAAGTCGCCACGGCAAAGCCGGCCGCGACCGCCGCGATCATGATCGCCGGCGCAAACCACCGGCTTCGCCGCAACAACACCGCGCCGAGCACCAGCGCCGCCGCCGTCGTGGCAACGACCCACAGCACCGGCTCATGATCGGCGGCGAAGTAGAGTGCGATGCCGCAGCTGTAGGCGATGGGCACCCAGGGAAACAGTCGCCCGGCACCTGCTTCGGCCTTGGCCCATTCGCGAAGCCGCCCGACGATCGCGGGCCAAACGCCAAAGCCCGCCGGCGCAAAGCCGCCGGCCGACGCGGTCCCGCCCGTCGGCCAAGTGCCGGCGATACCCTGCGAGACACGCTGCGGCCGGCCAAGCTCCGCCATCCTCTGCACTCTGCGATACGCGACAGGCTCGGAGGCTACCGGAACGTGCAGCCTGCAGAAAGGGGATTATATACTTGACACCACAGGATACTAATCCTAGAAATCACCCTGCGGACGGTGCTTCGGCGCTGCCCGCTGGCGCGCCCGCAATCGAAATCACCCCTGCGATGATTCGGGCGGGGGTTGATTGTCTTCGGCGGCTTTCAGAGGTCCGAGCGTCAGATGAATTGGTGCTGGAGGTTTATCGGGCAATGAGGGTGAAATCTCCCGATTTGCGAGCTTGATTGTTCCGCCGCTTCGGCTTGCGATCCGCCATAACGCGAGATCGAACCCGTATGAGGCAAAGCGGTCGATATCATCGGCAATTTGCCTCAATTCATGCAGTTCAAGGGAAATGAAGTTGTGAACCCCCGGGTTCTTTTTTGAAGCTTTACGTAGTTGGAGAGCAGAGACCAATTGAAGCGCATTGTAGGTCGCCCCGTGAGGCTCGGAGTGCATTAGGATGTTTCGATTTTCTGCACATATTCCGTATCCGGAAACGAACCAATCAAGTCTGTCGGAAAGGTCCGTACCACCGACTTGGGAGATGTACAGATGCTTAAGAAGGTCCATTCTCTCAGCGTTACTTAGTCGCTCGAATAGATAAGAGCCTGCTTCGGCGCCTGTCATTTGGTCGCCCATGAAAACGTCAAGTAACAGGCGCAACTCACTTTCCAAGCGGTTATAATTGGCAGCGGTAACGCCCAAGGCGTGCATGTGGTCGGCAAGACCTGGGTTATACATTCGCGTCCATGACCAAGGTTCTTGTTCGATGCCAAATGCCTTGGCTAAGGCGGTAATCGAAGATGGAATTTTATCTGTCATGAGCAAACAACCCGATCAATACAGCGAAAAAGAAGCCCAAGAGCGCTTCGAGGCTGCGCTACGTAGCGCGCTCAAGACGCCTCATGAGCCGTTGAAGGACAAGCCGAAGGTGAAGCCAAAGAAGAGCAACCATACCGCGAAAGCTCGTAAAGAGTCGCGCGAGGCGAATAAATAGGCTAAATTGCCCTCCGGGGGAGGGCAAGACGTGGCTTATCGGTGGTATTTTGCTTTTGAGACCGCTTGGCGGTGGGGTTCGTTTATTGCGGCGCACGCAATTGTGGCTTGCGTTTTGATCGGCGCCATCGAGATAGTTCAATATATTCTTTTGCAGCTCGGAGACCCTAAATTATTCGATACTATACCTCTTAGGTTCATCTTCGACGGCATGGACTTGGCTATTTTGGTCGCTTTTGTTGTGCTTGGAACGTTAGAGGCTATATCCGTCTTTAAGGAGCGGAAAGATGACTAGCGCGATGTATCTGACACCTCGACACCTTAAGCGCCTTTTCCTTGTTTACGGCTTGTTCATGCTCGCCGGCGGGCTGCTTGCCCTATTGGGCGTGACAGCATGGGAAAGGCCGCAGTTCTTCATCAGTTTCTTGGGCGGAGCTGCATGTGGAGTCGCGTCGAGGTACCTTCAACGGTCGGGTGCTCTGGGTGTGATTTTCAATCGAACCAAAGAGCTGCTGTACAGCTTGCATATGTTGCGCGCTTAGAGCTCGCTAGTTCTTTGCATGTCGTGGCTTTCGAGGAATCTTTTTAGATCGCTCTTTCCAGCGCAGGAAGCGCCGGGCCTGCCGCTTAAAATCTCGCTTAGTGAGCTTGTCGATACGTCAGACGCTTGCCGGCCGCGCCCTTGACGGCAAGGTCTGCACGTTCTCCGTCCTCGATGCCGAGCGCGACGCGGTTGCTATAACGGAAGTCGAATTCGGCAAGGTAGCGGTGCAAGTGCTTCTCTGAGCAGTGCTGATAGATGCCCTTCATGCCGCGCTTGAAGATCGAATAGTAGCCTTCGACCGTGTTGGTGCTGATCGTGGTGGTTTCGACCACGGGCTTGCCGTCGTCGCGCAGCTTGTCCGTCACCGTGTTGCGGTAACGGGCGTACTGATCTTTGCTGTGGTTGACGGTATCGTGGCCGCTGAGACCTTCAATCTCAACGACGACTTTGTAACCGCTGTGTTCGTCGGTCATCAAACGCGCTTCGCGGCTCAGATTGGCGCGAATGATGGGCAGGAGATCGCCCGCACGGTTGCCGTCGACGTGGAAGCTGCGGGCAGAGCCGCCGCGTTCGACCAGAGTAACAACAGTGTTCTTGTGTGAAGCGCCACCACGGCGAACGGGCTGGCCTTCGAGGCGACCGAAATAGGTTTCGTCCGCTTCGACGACGGCGCCGCCCGAACCCATCGGGGGCAGCAAGCCGCCAGCGCGCATTGCCTCGCGGATGCGGTGCGACAAGAACCAAGCCGACTTGTACGTGATGCCCAAAGCCCGGTGGAGCTGATGCGAGCTGACGCCCTTCTTGCTGGACGACATCAGGTAAAACGCCTGAAGCCAGACGTTGAGCTTGATATGGCTGCTTTCCATCACGCTCTTGGTGGTGACGGAGAAGTCCTTACGGCAGCCCTTGGAGCCGCAGCGATAGACGCCGGGCTTCTTGGTAGCAAAGGAACCGTTCACGGTGCCGCAGTGCGGGCAAACGCGCTCAGTGCCCCAGCGGAGGGCTTCAAGATAGGTCCGTGCAGCCTCGACGCTCTGGAAATGGGGAGCGTTGAAGCTGGCGTTCTTGATGGGCGGCTTGGCTGCGGGCATCGCGGGGTTCCGAGTTGATGCCCGTTTCTACATTTCGTGCCTTGTGGTGTCAAGTATATAATCGCCTGCAGAAAAGCGGTACAGATCAGGAACGAAGGGCCGCAACCCTACTTTTCCTCTTCCATCGTCACGGCGACATCCGCCTTGGCCGACAGCCGGACCTTGTTGCCCTCGACACCGGCGACGAGGCCCTTGTCGATGAAGTGATGGTGACCCCTGTGGCTGCCCTCGCCGCTGTCCTTCTTGGTCAGCTTGATGCGGTTGCCCTCGACCTTGTCGACGGTGCCGATGTGGACGCCATCGGCGCCGATGACTTCCATGTGCTCTGCGATGTTCTGCATGGGGGGGATCCTCAATTGGGAACCCACACAACGCGTAGGGAGCGCATTCGTTGCTTCGCCGGAATGACGATGCCGTGTGCCCCGTCAGATCAACGGCGCGCGTGACGAGGCATGATGGTTGACGATCTTCCAGTCGCCGTCCTCGCGCAGGATGACCCAGCTCATCTTGAGCGAGAACTCCGGCCGCTCACCGGCAAGGTCGAACGACACGATCGCGGCCATGTTGATCAGGTCCGGGCTTGCTTGCGCCGCGTTCACCTCGGAAAACGCCGCGCTCGGCTTGCGCCATCGCGGCAGACCGTTGACGTAATCGGCGATGCCGTCCCTGCCCTGATAGAGTTTTGGATTGGAGCCAAGGAAGAACGCGTTTTTCGCATAGAGCGACGATAGCGCGGCAGCATCCAGCGTTGCGAAGCCGGCGCACCATTTCGCGATGATGGCAGAAACGATGGTGTCGGCTTCGTTGCTCATGTGCCCTGCCCCTGTCAGCCCTTGGCCACTTCCTTCGCGAACGTGTCGCGCAGGCCGATCGTCCTTGAAAACACCGGCTTGCCGGGCGTCGAGTCCTCGTCGCGCACGAAATAGCCCTGGCGCTCGAACTGCATCGGCTCGGTCGAATTGCTCTCGGCGACCGACGCTTCGATCCGCGCGTCGGCCAAAATCTCCAGCGACTGCGGATTGAGATCGGCAGCAAAGTTCGACGCATCCGGGCTCGGGTTGGCGAATAGCTGGTTGTAGATGCGGATCTCCGCAGGCACCGAATTTGCCGCCGGCAGCCAGTGCATGGTCGCCTTGACCTTGCGGCCATCGGGCGCGTTGCCGCCCTTGGTCGCGGGGTCGTAGGTGCAGCGCAGCTCCACCACCTCGCCGGCGTCGTTCTTGATCACGCCGGTGCACTTGACGAAATAGGCGTAGCGCAGCCGCACTTCGTTGCCGGGCGACAGGCGGAAGAACTTTTTCGGCGGGTTCTCCATGAAGTCGTCCTGCTCGATATAGAGCTCGCGGCCGAACGTGATTTTCCGCGTACCCGCCGACGGATCGTCCGGGTGGTTGATCGCCTCGAGCTCCTCGCTCTCGCCTTCCGGATAGTTCTCGATCACGACCTTGAGCGGCCGCAGCACGCCCATGCGCCGCTGCGATGTGCGGTTCAGCTCCTCGCGGATGCAGAACTCGAGCATGCCGACATCGACCACGCTGTTGGCCTTGGCAACGCCGATGCGTTTGACGAATTCGCGCAAGGCGGCCGGCGGCACGCCGCGGCGGCGCATCCCCGCCATGGTCGGCATGCGCGGATCGTCCCAGCCGGCGACATGGCCGTCGCGGACGAGCTGGGTCAGCACGCGCTTGGACAGCAGCGTGTAGGTCAAATTGAGCCGCGCCATTTCGTACTGGTGCGGCTTGGACGGCACCGGCAGCTTCTCGATGAACCAGTCATAAAGCGGCCGATGGTCCTCGAACTCCAGCGTGCAGATCGAGTGCGTGATGCCTTCAATGGCGTCCGACTGGCCATGGGCATAATCGTAGCTCGGATAGATGCTCCACTTGGTCCCGGTGCGCGGATGGTGCGCATGCAGGATCCGATACAGCACGGGATCACGGAGATTGATGTTGCCCGAAGACATGTCGATCTTGGCCCGCAGCACGCGCGTGCCGTTCGGGAATTCGCCGGCCTTCATGCGGCGGAACAGGTCGAGATTCTCCTCCACGCTGCGGTCGCGGAACGGCGAGTTCTTGCCGGGCTCGGTCAGCGTGCCGCGCGCAAGACGGATCTCTTCCTGAGACTGGTCGTCGACATAGGCGAGCCCGTCACGGATCAGCTTCTCCGCCCATTCGTACAGGCGGTCGAAATAGTCCGAGGCGAAGAACAGGTTCTTGCCCCAGTCGTAGCCGAGCCAATGCACGTCGGCCTGGATGGAATCGATATATTCCTGCTCTTCCTTGACCGGATTGGTGTCGTCGAAGCGCAGATGGCAGCGGCCCGGAAACTCCTGGGCGATGCCGAAATTGAGCGCGATCGACTTGGCGTGGCCGATATGGAGATAGCCGTTCGGCTCCGGCGGGAACCGGGTCACGATCTCCTTGTATTTGGCCTGATCGAGGTCGGCCTGGATGATGTCACGAATGAAATCGCGCCCAACCTCAGTCGCCACCGGTTCTGTCATTACGAAAATCCTGTAGGGAAATCAGCGGCCCTTCTGCCAAATTTGCTTGGCTGAGCCAAGGGATTAAGCAAGGCCTTAGCGGTCCGCTGCCGGGCTTTAGTTATGCTCCGGTCCTGTTATATACCACCGCCTCCAATGCATAGGCCCTGCCAAGAATGACCGATCCCGTCGTCACACGCTTTGCTCCCTCCCCGACCGGCTTCCTCCACATCGGGGGCGCCCGCACGGCGCTGTTCAACTGGCTCTATGCGAAGAAGCACGGCGGCAAGATGCTGCTCCGGATCGAGGACACCGACCGCGAGCGCTCCACCGAGGCGGCGATCGGCGCGATTCTGGACGGGCTGAAATGGCTGGAGCTCAGCTGGGATGGCGACGTCATCTACCAGTTCAGCCGCGCCGCCCGTCACCGCGAGGTCGCCGAGCAGTTGCTTGCCGACGGCAAGGCCTACCGCTGCTACGCCACCGCCGAGGAGCTCACCGCCATGCGCGAGAAGGCGCGGGCGGAGGGCCGCACCCGGCTCTATGACGGCCTATGGCGCGACCGCGATCCCGCGACCGCCCCGTCCGACGTCAAGCCGACCATCCGCCTGCGCGCGCCGCAGACCGGCGAGACCGTGATCGAGGACCAGGTCCAGGGCCGCGTGGTCTGGCAGAACGAGAACCTCGACGACCTCGTCCTGCTGCGCGGCGATGGCAACCCGACCTACATGCTCGCGGTGGTCGTGGACGACAACGACATGGGCGTCACCCACGTCATCCGCGGCGACGACCATCTGATCAACGCCGCCCGCCAGAAGCAGATCTACGACGCGATGGGCTGGGCGCTGCCGAGCATGTCCCACATCCCCCTGATCCACGGCCCGGACGGCTCAAAACTGTCCAAGCGCCATGGCGCGCTCGGCGTCGACGCCTACCGCGCCATGGGTTACCTCCCGGCCGCGCTCCGCAACTACCTCGTCCGCCTCGGCTGGAGCCATGGCGACCAGGAGATCTTCTCGACCGAAGAGATGATCGCAGCCTTCGACCTCGCCAATGTCGGCCGCGCCGCCGCCCGCTTCGACTTCGCCAAGCTGGAGAACCTCAACGGCCATTACATCCGCCACGCCGACGATCAATCACTCGTGAAGATGTTCGAGGACGTGCTCGACCACGTCGTGCCCGCCCGCGACGAGATCAAGGCCAAGTTGAACGACACCACGCGCGCCCAGCTGCTCAAGGCCATGCCGGCCCTGAAGGAGCGCGCCAAGACGCTGATCGAGCTGATCGACAGCGCCTATTTCATCTTCGCCGACCGCCCGCTGCAGCTTGATCCCAAGGCGGCGGCCCTAGTGACGCCCGAGAACCGCAAGCTGATCGGCCAGCTGCAATCCGCGCTGGAGAATGTCGAGAGCTGGAGCGGCGCTACCACGGAAGCCGCGCTGCGCGCCTTTGCCGAGGAAAATAGTCTCAAGCTCGGCGCGGTCGCCCAACCCTTACGGGTCGCGCTGACCGGCCGCACCACGTCGCCTGGTATATTTGAGGTTTTGGACGTGCTGGGACGCCAGGAAAGTCTGGGCCGGCTCAAGGACCAGGCTCCGACGTAAGTCGAGCATGCGCGGCGCCATCTTGCAGCGCACACAGCAATAATATACCCATCTTGGCCGTACCTTCTGGAATATCCGGCCTGCCCCACCATGTCATCGGGGCCTTCCGGGTCCGGCCCGTTTCACCTTACATCGGGGACCTCTGATGGACGCAAAATCAAGCAACAAGACCGCCACGCTGACGGTCGGAAACAAGAACTACGATCTTCCGATTCACAGCGGCAGCGTCGGACCTGATGTCATCGATATCGGCAAGCTGTACGGCCAGTCCGGCCTGTTCACTTACGATCCCGGCTTCACCTCGACCGCGAGCTGCCAGTCCAAGATCACCTATATCGACGGTGACGCGGGCGTGCTGGAATACCGCGGCTACCCGATCGAGCAGCTCGCCGAGAATGGCGACTTCCTCGAGACCTGCTATCTCCTGCTGTTCGGGGAGCTGCCAACCGCCGCGCAGAAGAAGGATTTCGACGACCGCGTCATCCATCACACGATGGTGCACGAGCAGATGGCCCGCTTCTTCCAGGGCTTCCGCCGCGACGCCCATCCGATGGCGGTGATGGTGGCCTCCGTCGGCGCGCTCGCCGCGTTCTATCACGACTCCACCGACATCAACGATCCGAAGCAGCGCATGATCGCTTCCATGCGCATGATCGCGAAGATCCCGACGCTTGCCGCGATGGCCTACAAGTACACGGTCGGCCAGCCCTTCGTGTATCCGAAGAACTCGCTGTCGTTCGCCGAGAACTTCCTCCACATGTGCTTCGCCGTGCCGTGCGAGGAGTACAAGATCAACCCGGTGCTCGCTGACGCGCTGGACAAGATCTTCATCCTGCACGCCGACCACGAGCAGAACGCCTCGACCTCGACGGTGCGTATCGCCGGCTCCTCGGGCGCCAACCCGTTCGCCTGCATCGCCGCCGGCATCGCCTGCCTCTGGGGCCCGGCGCATGGCGGCGCCAACGAAGCCGCGCTCGCGATGCTTGCCGAGATCGGCACCGTGGACAAGATCCCCGAGTTCATCGCCAAGGTGAAGGACAAGAACTCGGAAGTCCGCCTGATGGGCTTCGGTCACCGCGTCTACAAGAACTACGATCCGCGCGCCAAGATCATGCAGAAGATGTGTCACGCCGTGCTCAAGGAGACCGGCCATGGCGACGATCCGATGCTGAAGGTGGCGCTCGAGCTCGAGAAGATCGCGCTCAGCGACCAGTACTTCATCGACCGCAAGCTGTACCCGAACGTCGACTTCTATTCGGGCATCACGCTGAAGGCGATGGGCTTCCCGGTTTCGATGTTCACCGTGCTGTTCGCGGTCGCCCGCACCGTCGGCTGGATCAGCCAGTGGAGCGAGATGATCGAGGACCCGCAGCAGAAGATCGGCCGTCCGCGCCAGCTCTACACCGGCGTCACCAAGCGCGACTACGTCGCGATCAAGGATCGCAAGTAAGTCATAGCCATTACGGCTTTCGAAACGGCGCCATCTTACGATGGCGCCGTTTTTTTGCAGATGCCGTAGGGTGGGCAAAGCGCAGCGTGCCTACCACCTCTTCGATACTAAGACACAAATCGTGGGCACGCTTCGCTTTGCCCACCTACGAGACCGACCGCGCCTCTTTGCTGCCACGCACAACAACAAGTCGGCGCATCGTGACTGCGGGCGCTTGACAGTTGAAACACTCCGCGCGCAAATTCTTACACTAAGTAAGAATGACGACAGGGATGGAAATGCCGGAGCAGCCGAGAAGTCGGCGGCAGACGCGCGCTGCCATTTTGACCCACCTGCTCCAGTCCGGCGGCTCGTTCCGGCCGCCTCTGGCAAAAGCCGTGCGCCTCTCTGAGGCGAGCCTGTCGCGCATCCTGTTCGACCTGAAGGCCGAAGGCCTGATCGAGGAAGTGCGGCGCCCTGCCCCTTATGTCGGTGGTCCGACGGGCCTGGTGTCGCTCAACCGCACGGTGGCGCTTGCGGGCCTCGAGCTGACCGGCCAGTGGCTCGGCGTCGGCGTTGGCGGTCTGTCGGGCGAGCTGCATTACACCGAGCGGGTGCCGCTGCCGAAGAAGCCGACCGTCGACTCCGTCGGCCGGGTATTTGGCGAAGCGCTGGCCTTGCTGCGCGACTGGACGCACCGGCGGCGCATCAGGCTCGCGCAGGTCGGCGTGACCGTTCCCGGCCTCGGGCGGCTGAGCGAGTTCGGCAACCCGATCATTCCCTGCGACGTCGGTCGTATCGGCGACATGTTCGGCGAATTGTTCGCGGGCGTGCCGGTCACCTTCACCAATTCGGTGGTGGCGCACGCCACCTTTCACCGTTGCCGCACGGAAAACTATCCGTTCAGCGATGCGCATCTGTTCGTCTTCGTCGGCCAGGGCGTCGCGGGCGCCTGGATGGATGATCCGATCGAGGACGACGCACTCGACCCGGTGGAACTGGGCCACATGGTGTTCAGCGCTGACGGTCCGCGCTGCCGCTGCGGACATCACGGCTGCGTCGAAGCCTATACGTCGCAGCCCGCGCTGGCCGAGCTTCTGCGCGTCACCGAAGCGGAATTGGTCCGGCTCGGCAGTGAATGGGTGACCACGATCACCCTCACATCGCGGGTGCGCCAGGAACTGCGGCAGCGCCTGTTCAGGCTTGGCCTCGCCATCGGCAACACATTGAACGTCAAGCCATGCCGCGGCGTTGTCGTCAGCGGCTGGCCATCGCTGCTCACTGAAGACGATCGCAAGGCCGTCATCGACGGGATCGACTCCTGCCTGCTGGGCGGCCGGAAACTGGCGCAGGTGTCGCTCGCCTTCGTGCCGCCCTCGGTGGGCAACGATCCGCAGGCCGCACTTGCCTTCGCCGCGCTCTGCCTGGCGAGAGGCGGCGGCATGCCGGCCGCATCGACGGAGGCCGCCTGACATGACTTAAGCCGCGTGCGGCTCGCACACGCCAAGAAAAGCGTCAAGAACAGCGCAAAACAGCGCAAAGAACATCAACCCGGGAGGAACTTGCCATGCCGATCACGACAACAAGGCGCCGTCTGCTCGCTGGATCTGCCGCCGCGCTCGCGCTGCCGGCCTTTGCCCGCGCGCAAGGTGCGGTCAAACCGCGCCTGACCGCGATCTCGCAATGGTCCGCAGGCAGCGATGGAGCTGCGATCACCGCGCTTGGCAAGAAATTCGAGGAGAAGGGTGGCGTCTGGCAGCACTCGCCCGTCCCCGGCTTCACCACCGAGATGATGAACAAGCTGCGCGCCCAGATCATCGCCGGCGATCCGCCGGCCTGCTCGCAGCTCAAGGGCCCCGAGATTGCGGCCTGGTCGAAGATTGCCCCGACCGTCGATCTCGACGCCGTTGTCGCTGCCGCCGGCTACGAAAAGGTCGTCGCGCCGGACCTTGCAAAACTGCACAAGCCAGGCGGCAAGTGGATTGCCCTGCCGTTGCAGATCTACAGCACCAACATGCTGTTTCTCTCCAAACGCGCGATGGACAAGGCCAAGGCCGACAAGCCCCCCGTGACCTGGGCTGACTTCAACGATCTCGCCGAGAAGATGAAGGCCGCCGGGGTCACCTTTCCCGTCGCCAACGGTGGCACCCGCGCCGACGATGGGCAAAAATTCGAGGCCTCGCTCGCCGGCATCAGTCCCACCGCGTATCGCGCGGCCGCCATGAATCTCGACAAGAAGGCCCTGGAGGGTCCCGAGATGAAGGCTGCCTTCGTACAGATGCGCAAGATCACCAACTGGATGGATCCCAATGTCGGCGCCCAACCCTATGCCATCAATTTGAAGCGCTTCGTCGATGGCGACATGGGCATGTTGATCATGGGCGGTTGGGCGCAGGGCGTGTTGAAGAACGCCGGTTTCAAGCTCGACGACTTCGTCATCGCGCCGGGCCCCAGCGACAATGGCAAGCCGGTGTTCCTGCTGAATGCCGATGCCTTCATCTTCTGGCAGCGCAAGGAGCCCGATCTGCAGGCCGGTCAGGCGTTGATGGCCCAGCTCGTCATGGATCCGGCGATCCAGACCATGTACTCGCAGATCACGGGATCGATCCCCGTGCGTACCGATGTCGATCTGTCCGGTGAAGGCTGGTCGGATGGTCAACGGCGAACCGCAGCCGCACTCAAGGACGCTGTCGCCAGCAATCAGGCCGTTCTGAGCCTCGCGCACAACATGGCGCAGGAGAACGGCCTGACCGCTGCGATGATCGACGTGTTCACGGAGTATGCGAAGAACAAGACGATCAAGCCGGAGGAGGCGGTCACCCGCCTCGCCGAGGCCGTCGAGGGATCACGTTGACCAACGCCGTCTCGACAGCAGCGCGGCCGGCGACATCCGAGATGGTGCGCCGGCTGCCCGAATATCTGATGATCTGGGTGCCGCTGCTGTTGTCCGCAGCGCACCTCATTTCGTTTTCGATCTGGACAATCTGGATTTCGTTCACGCCATCCACCCTTATTCCGGTCTCGGGCTGGGTGGGTTTGCGCAACTACAATTCGGTCCTGGCGTCGCGGAACTGGCAAATCGCCTTCGACAATCTGCTGCTGTTCGGCATCGCCTTCGTGCTGTTGAGTTTGATCACCGGTCTCGCGCTCGCGATCCTGCTCGATCAGCGCATTCGCGGCGAGAACGTGCTGCGCACCATCTTCCTGTACCCCCTGGCGGTGTCGTTCGTCGTCACCGGCACGGTCTGGAGCTGGCTTCTCAATCCCGGCATCGGGATCGAGAAGCTCGTCCATGACCTCGGCTGGAGCTCCTTCCACTTCGACTGGCTGGTCAACCGCGACATGGCGATCTGGACCATCGTCATCGCTGCGATCTGGCAATCCTCGGGCTTCGCCATGGCGCTGTTGCTGGCCGGCCTTCGCTCCGTCGACACCGACATCATCAGGGCCGCACAGATCGACGGCGCTGGACCGATCCGAACCTATTTGCGCGTCATTCTGCCGACGCTTTGGCCGATCACCATCACCGTCGTCGTGGTCCAGCTGCAGTTCGCGATTTCGGCCTTCGATCTCGTCCGCGCGCTCACCAATGGCGGGCCAGGCATCGCGACCCAGCTCCCGGCCCTCGTCGTCTACGATTTGATGTTCCAGCGCAGCCAGCTCGGCCGCGGAGCGGCGGCGGCAGTGCTGATGCTGCTCATTCTGCTCGCGGTGCTGCTGCCCTATGCGGCGTGGCGCTATGTCCAGCGACGGCAGGCCACCCATGCGTGACCGCAGCTTCGCCCCGAGCCGCATTCTGATCTATCTCGTCGTGACATTGTTCGCGGCCGCTTATCTCGCGCCGCTGGTCGTCGTCGTGCTGAACTCGCTCCGGACCAATGAGGAGATCGCGCAGGGTTCGATGATCGGCTGGCCGCAACATTTGGCCTGGGGCAACTACGCCCTGGCCTGGAGCGGTTTCTGCATCGCCGAGACCTGCGCCGGCATCCGGCCCTACATGCTGAACTCCGCGCTCGTCACGATCCCTGCCACGATTTTCTCCACCCTGCTCGGTGCCGTCGCCGGTTACGCCGTGTCGCTCTGGCGTTTTCGCGGCGACGACTGGATCTACGGCATCGTCACCCTCGGCCTCTTCCTGCCCCAGCAGATGCGCCTGCTGCCCTGGACCATCGTGTTGCGGGACATCGGGCTCATCAACACGCTATGGGGCCTCGTGCTGATTCACACGATCCAGGGCCTCTCCTTCACCGTGCTGTTCTGCCGGAATTACTATATCGCCATTCCGCATGAACTGATCAGAGCGGCGCGCATCGATGGCGCAGGGTTCTTCCGTATTTTCTGGCGCATCATCCTGCCGCTCTCGGCTCCCATCCTGATCGTCACCGTGATCTGGCAGTTCACGCATATCTGGAACGAGTTCCTCTATGGCGTGACATTCACGACCGGCCAGCAGCAGCCCGTGACGGCCGCGCTCATTGCGCTGTCTGCCGCGGTCGCAGATATCCCGCAGCATGGCGTGCAGAGCGCTGCGGTGATCATCGCGGCGCTCCCCACTCTGCTGATCTATCTCTTCGGCGGCAGGTATTTCGTACGCGGCCTCACTGCCGGGGCCGTCAAATGATGGATGTGTCATGGCAGCACTGAGCATTCGCGCCCTGTCGAAGCGCTACGCCAATCTGGAGGTGCTGAAGGGCATCGACCTCGACATCGAGAGCGGTGAATTCACCGTGCTGGTCGGGCCGTCCGGCTGCGGCAAATCCACGCTGCTCAACATCGTGGCCGGGCTCGATCGGGCCAGCGACGGCACCATCGAGATCGGGGGACGCGTCGTCAACGACGTCCCACCGAAGGACCGCGACATCGCCATGGTGTTCCAGTCCTACGCGCTCTACCCATCGATGACGGTGCGCCAGAACATCACCTTCGGCATGGAATGCCGCCACGTCGCCAAGGCGGAGCAGGAGAAGGCGCTGGCGAACGTGGCCAGGCTGCTCCAGATCGAGCCCCTGCTCGGCCGCAAGCCGTCGCAACTGTCGGGCGGCCAGCGCCAGCGCGTGGCGATGGGGCGCGCGCTGGTGCGCGATCCCTTGCTCTTCCTGTTCGACGAGCCGCTCTCCAATCTCGACGCCAAGCTGCGGGTCGAGATGCGGATGGAGATCAAGCGGCTGCACCAGCGCATCGGCGCCACCATCATCTATGTCACCCACGATCAGATCGAGGCGATGACGATGGCGACCCGCATCGCCGTGATGCATCGCGGCGTGGTGCAGCAATTCGCCGACCCCGACACGGTGTATCGCTATCCGGCCAATCTGTTCGTGGCCCGCTTCATGGGCTCGCCGCCGATGAACACGATGCCGGCACGGCTCGAGGCCGACGCCGGCGGGCCTGTGGCGGTGATCGGCGCAGGCCGGCCGGACGAGGTTCGTCTCCGCCTCCAGGACTACGACGCAGCTGCGTCCTATGTCGGCCGCGAGGTGGTGCTTGGAATCCGGCCGGAATGCATCGCCGAGGGCGACCGCGTGTTCTCTGGCGCCACAGGCGCGCCGGTCATCGTCACCGCGCCTGTCGAGCTGGTCGAGCCCACCGGCGCGGAGACCATTGTCCTGCTGCGGCTTGGCGGCGAGCCCGCGCAGGCACGCATCTCGCCGGACATCCGCCCGACGCCGGGCGGGACCGCCTCCTTCGCCCTCGATACCCGCCGCATTTGCCTGTTCGACCCTGAGACGGAGCGACTGATCGCATGACCAAGACGAGCTATGCCCACCTCGCGGACCGCGTGGTGCTGATCACCGGGGGCGCCAGCGGCATAGGCGCCGCCTTCGTGCGCGCTTTCGCCGCCCAGGGCGCTCGTGTCGCCTTCCTCGACATCGATACGCAGGCGGGCGAAGCGCTGGCGCACGAGGTGGCGAAAACGTCCAGCAGCGCGCCGCTGTTCGTGCCCTGTGACCTCCTCGACATCGAGGCCTTGCGCGCCGCACTGGCAAAGGTGCAGGGATCGCTGGGCGATGCCGCGGTCCTCGTCAACAACGCCGCCAATGACCAGCGCCAGGTGCTATCAGACGTGACGCCGGCCGAATTCGACTGGATGATCGGCGTCAATCTCAAGCACGTCTTCTTTGCCGCGCAGGCCGTGGTGCCGCAGATGCAGGCGCGCGGCGGCGGCTCGATCATCAACATGTCGTCGGTGGCCTGGATGCGCGGCGCACCGGCACTGCCGGTCTACGCCGCGGCCAAGGCGGCGATCGTCGGCTTCACCAACTCACTCGGCCGCCGGTACGGCGCCGATCGCATCCGCGTCAACGCGATTGCGCCGGGCATGGTGATCACCGAGCGGCAGCGTCGGCTGTGGTTTCCCAATGAGCAGGCCATCACCGAGCTGCGCACGCGCCAGGCCATTCCCGATGCAGTGACGCCCGACGATATCGCGGACATGGCGCTCTACCTCGCCTCCGACGCAAGCCAGCGCATCACATGCCAGTGTTTCCGGGTCGACGGCGGGCTCGCCTAGCTCGCTCGTCCTCGTGGGCATATTGGCCGGGCAGCGATCTCCCTGCCTGCCTCCGCGCTCATTTCTTGATGTCGGCTGCGACCAGCACGCGGTGGCCGACCAGAATATCCTGGAGGGCCTGCAACGCAGCGACGCCGCAATGGGTGTCTTGCTCACCATTGCCGCCGCTCAGGCCCACACCGCCGACCACCTCGTCGTCGACCACGATCGGAAAGCCGCCGACGAACACGGCGAATTTGCCTTCAAAGCTCCACTGGATTCCGAACGCTTCGTTGCCGGGAAGCGCGGGTCCATTCGGCGTCTGGTTAAACAGGTGCGTCGAACGCTTGTGGCCGGCCGCCGTGAAGGC
The DNA here is from genome assembly GCF_036924495.1 of Bradyrhizobium sp. AZCC 2230. NCBI lineage: Bacteria > Pseudomonadati > Pseudomonadota > Alphaproteobacteria > Hyphomicrobiales > Nitrobacteraceae > Bradyrhizobium > Bradyrhizobium sp. AZCC 2230. Next base: position 1,604,903 of record NZ_JAZHRS010000001.1, read on the forward strand.
CTTGTTCCAGGCGATCTGCGGGCCGGTCACGCGCGCGCCGTCCATCCGTTCGAGCACGATCGGGTAGCCGCCATCGTCCACGATGCAAACCGTCTCAAGCACACCGATGTCCGCAGCCTTTTTCAAAGCCGCGGCCGCCATGTGCATGGCTTCCGCGAGTTCGAGCTTGATCGATTTCCTCATCTCATCCCTTTTCCGTCAGCTGCGGCTCCGCACACGCGCCACCGCGTGGATTTTCAGCATCCGCGATACACGGTCTTGATCTGCGTATAGAATTCGAGCCCGACGCGGCCCGACTCGCGGAACGTCGATGTGCTCGACCGCTTCAGGCCTCCGAACGGTGCGTTGATCAGATTGCCGGTCGTGGTGCGGTTGATCTTGACGGTTCCCGACTGAATGTCATTGGCGAAATCGTGCATGACGCGCGGATTGCGCGTCACGATCGCGGCCGACAATCCGTATTCGGTGTCGTTGGCCTTGGCGATGGCGTCCGCATAGGATTCGACCTCGATGATCGCGATGACGGGGCCGAAGATTTCCTCGCGCGCGATCGTCATCTGCTGCGTGACATCGGCAAAGATCGCCGGTGCGACGTAGTAACCGCCATCATAGCCAGCACCCGTGAGCCTCTCGCCACCGCAGAGGAGCGTCGCTTCCTGCTTTCCGATCGCGATATAGCGCAACACCGAATCGAGTTGCCTCGCGGTGGCGAGCGGCCCGAGGTCCATTCCGGGAGTGAGACCGTTACCGATCTTCAAGGCGCGGACCTTGGCAACCAGCCGCTCCGTGAACTCCGCACGCACCCGCTTCATGACGAGGACGCGGCTGGTGCCGGTGCAGGCCTGGCCGGCGAGCGAGAAGCCACCCTTCACAGTCAGGTCGACCGCCTTTTCGAGATCGGCATCGTCCATCACGATCAGCGGATTCTTGCCGCCGAGTTCCATCTGCGTCCGCGTCGTGAAGCTGACCGCGCGACAAATCTGCTCGCCCGCGGTCGTCGATCCGGTAAAGGAAATGGCACGGATCTCCGGCGCCGTGGTGATGGCAGGACCGACCTCGCCCGCCATGCCGGTGATGAAGTTCAGCACGCCCTTGGGCAGCCCGGCCGCCACCAGCGCCTCGGCAAGACGATAGCCGCTCAGCGGCGCATCCGAGGACGGCTTGAAGATCACCGTATTGCCGGTGATGAGCGCCGGCGCGATCTTGCGGGCCGGGATCGAGATGGGAAAATTCCAGGGCGTGATGACCGAGACGACGCCGAGCGGTTCGCGCAGCGTGTAGACCGTCATGTCGGGGTCGTCATTCGGGAAGACTTCGCCGACCAGCGACTGCCCCTCGACGGCATAGAACCGCAACGTCTGTGCCGAGCGTAGGACCTCGTCTTTGGCGAGATTGAGCGCCTTGCCCATTTCGCGTGTCATCTCGCGGGCGATCTGGTCAGCCTGCGCGTCGAGACGATCGGCCGCACGATTGAGAATGGCTGCGCGCGCTGAGACCGAAGTTTTTTTCCAGCGCTCGAATGCAGCCGCGGCCGCGCTGACCGCGAGCTTCGCCTCCGCGGCCGTCGAGGCCTGGAAGCGGCCGACAATGTCGGAGGTGTCGGCGGGATTGATGTTGTCGAACGGCTTCGCAACGCTCCGCAACTGCTCGCCGTTGATGAGGTCACGGAATTCCTCGATCTGCGGCTGGCTTGCCTCTGAACCGCGGGCGAGTGTCGTTGCAGGATTGCTCATGATAGCTGAACCTCTTTCAATGCCAGATCAGGACCGCGCAGATGGTCGAGGTCACAAGCCCCGCCAGCACCGGCACCATCACCGTCTGCACGATCTGGAAGACCGGCACGCGCGCGAACCCGGCGACCGCGATCAGGGACGACCACGCAACCAGGGTGCCCCCGCCCGTCCAGACCGCGCCCATCTGTCCGACGGCCGCGAGTGTCGCGGGATCAAGCCCGACAGTCGGTGCCAACGCGCCTGACAGCGATCCGGTCAGCGGCAGACCGGCAAAACCCGATCCGTCGATGCCGGTGATCATGCCCGCGATCAGCACGCCGAACGAGACAAAGACCTGGTTCGCCGGAATCCAGTGCTGCGCGGCCTGAACCAGTTCGAACAGAAGATTGGGCGCCTGGGCCGCGGGCACGCCAAGGATGGGAGCCGACAATCCCTGCTCTGCGCCCAGGAAGAAGAAACCGGCGATCGGCAGCACGGATCCCATGGCCTTGAATGCGAAGATGAAGCCCTCGGTGACGTGATCGGCACTGGTATCGAGGAATTTGCGAAAGGGGTCCGTGACGAACGAGGCCAAGATCATCAGCACGGCGGCGACGCCGCCGACCAGTGCCGCAGCATCACCGCCTTTGAGATCATGGCCGATCCCGAGCTTTGAGAGCACCATCACGACGATGACGCCCAGGAAGGCGAGCGGCGTCACCACTGCGAAGATATTCGACCATTTTTCGCGAGGCTCGGGAATCGCCGCAAGCGCCTTGTCGATCTGCGCCTGACTTGCGAGCGGCTTCTGGTCGCCGGCGGTGCCTCGGGCGATCTCGACCTTGTCGAAGGTGCCCCCCTGCGCGATATGCGCGAGCTCGCCGTTGCTCGACTGCGCCTGCCAGCGTTCGAGCAACCTGTCATCCGGCTTGGTGACGAGCTTGCGGATCGCGAAATAGCCCAGGACGAGTGCGACGCCGCCGGTGATCAGCGACAGCACCAGCGCGCGGTCCGCGACTGTCGCAGCACTCACCGCGACACCCGCGGCCTTGGCGCTGATGCCCGGCGCGACGCCAATAACGTAATCCGACGACAGTGCCATACCCTGGCCGGCAATCGCGATCGCCAGCGCACCGCCGAGCGGTGGCAGCCCTGCCGCGATCGCCGCAGGCAGCAGCACCGCCGAGACCAGTGGCACCGCCGGCGTCGGCCAGAAGAAGAGCGAGATGACGTAGGTAATGCCGGCCAGGACGAAATAGGCCGTGTGCCCGTCCTTCATCACCGCGCGAAACGGCTCCACCATCCGGATGTCGGAGCGCAACACCTTCAGCGCGTTGAGCAGCGCGGTCATCAGCGCGATCACCAGGAAGATGTTGAACAGCTCCTTCGCGGCCGTGAAGCTGGCATTGAAGATGCTTCCGAGTGCAGCAATCGGACTGTGCGTCCAGGCCAGCGCGACCAGGAACGTTGCAAGGACCGACGGCACCACCACGTTGGCGCGCCAGATCATGGTCAGGACGATGAGGGTCACACCAAACAGGTAGACCCAGTGCGCGGCGACGATCGGAACATGCGGCATTGTCATTGCGATGCGCTCCCCAAGCTGCGCCAATTTTGTATACTGTATTCTAGAATTGCAACAACTAAGTGCGAACTATCTCGCAGGGGACGCCTGTGGATCAAAACTTTTGTAAATGCAACATATTGATTTTATTGGATAAATTACGAAACGACGCAGCCAGACGAGACTTTCCCACAGCCAGGCGCGTTGACCGTCAACCAAAACTGTATACTGTATACTTTTATTGCATAGGTCCGGCAGCCGCAACCAAACCGACCCACCGGCGACAGAGGAGCGCAACGATGCAAAAGCTGATGAACCATGTGGAATTCCGCACGGCCCTCGAGAATGCAATCAAGGGCAAGAGCGCCAACAAGGCTCCCTTCAGCATCGCATGGGCGAGCGGCAAGCTGAGCCGGGCGCATCTCGCGTCGTGGGCCGAGAACCACTACCACTATGTCGGCCCGTTCGCGGACTATCTCGGCTACATCTACGCGCGCATGCCGGAGCAGTATCAGGAAGCCAAGGATTTCCTGCTTGCCAACATGTACGAGGAAGAGATCGGCGGCGACCGCCATACCGATCTGCTGATCCGCTTTGCCGAAGCCTGCGGCACGAATGCGGAACGCGTCAAGAATCCCGACAGCATGACGGCGACGACGCGGGGCTTGCAAAGCTGGTGCTACGCCGTGGCCATGCGCGAGGACCCGATCGTGGCCGTGGCGGGCCTCGTGGTCGGCCTGGAATCGCAGGTGCCGTCGATCTACCGCAAGCAGACGCCGACCTTGCGCGAGAAGTATAAATTCACCGACGAGGAAGTCGAGTTCTTCGACCTTCACATCGTGTCGGACGAAATCCACGGCGAGCGCGGCTACCAGATCGTGCTCGAGCACGCCAACACGGTCGAGCTGCAGCAGCGCTGCCTGAAGATCTGTGAAATCGGCGCGCAGATGCGCCTGCTCTACACCACCGCGCTGTATCACGACTATGTCGCCAAGGACATTCCGCTGGCCGAGCTCGACACGAGCGAAGCCAAGGTTCCGGCCGACGAGCGCGCGTTGCTGCAAGCCTGAGCCAGCTGGCATGCCCAACGTCGTCTTTCACAGGAACGGCCAGACCTTTCACGGCGAGATCAAGGAAAACACCAATCTCGTCGTGAGGGCGGGCATCCGGCAATTTCCCCATCCGAACTTCCTCTACGGCTGCGGCATGGGCAAATGCGGGAAGTGTGCGGCGCTGATCATCAAGGGCGCCGAGCACCTGCCCGAGCCGAACTGGAAGGAAAAGAAGCGGCTAGGCGCGAGAATCGGGGCGGGGTACCGGCTAGCCTGCCAGCTCTGGCTCACCCACGACGTCGAGCTGTCGCAGGAGGCAACACCGCTCGCCGACGTGGTCACGGCCGGCAAGGTCGGTTGATGTCTTTTGCACCAGGTCTCGCCAAGCACGAGGGGAAGTGAACGATGTATGTGATCCTGACCAGCAAGGACGGACTGTTCCGGACCGAAATCATCGACGGGCTGCGACCCCTCGCCTCCTACGACTATCTGTTCTACGGCACCAAGAAGGCAACTTTCGTGATCGCGGAGCTGCTGAAGGACACCAAGATCAAGGTGATCGACGAGGCGTGGTCGCCGCCGATCGTGAATCAGGTGCCATCGAAATTCCTCGAGAAATTCGCAACGCCCGAGCTCGCCTATCGCGAGCTCGAACACCTCACCACGTTCGGCCACATGGACACGAAGCTGCGCAAGTCGTGACGACCGACAGCACACATCCACCGGCCGCGAAGACCGGCATGATCGAGGTCATCTTCGTGACCAACAATGGGAAGTCCGTCACGGCTCCCGTCGACAGCAACCTGTTGCGCATTTCCTTGCGTGAACAGGGCGGCATCCCCTTCAAATGCGGCGGAGGGCTTTGCGGGACGTGCAAATGCCTCATCGAGAAGGGTTTGGAGAACACCGACGCGATCAAGCCGAAGGAACGCAAGCACCTCACCGACGAGCAATTTGCCGCCGGCTACCGGATGGCATGCCAGACGTTTCTCACCGGCGACGTCAGCGTGTCCTGGATGCCAAAACCGACGGCCGCAGGGGCTCGCCCGGTCTCTACGAACCCTGCGCCCGATTCGTTCGATTGATCTGGTGGGCGGCCTGCCGGCGACTACGGCTTGCCGCTGTGCAATGGGCAGTCTAAGTACGTTTGTGCCGTCCCCGCTGGTCATTCCGCTCGGTCGTTGGCGGATGGAATCTCTCCGCGCGGTTCGGAAATATCAAACCGGTGCGGTTGAGAAGGTCATCTCATGGCGGGCAGGCTGGGAAACTCGAAGCGACGTCTCGGCGACGACTACCTCTCCCTCCACGACAGGGTCATCGAAGAACTGCGCCAGGCCATCCTGAGCCGACGCCTCAAGCCCGGTGAGCGGCTGGTCGAAGGGCGCCTCGCGGAGGAACTCGGCGTCTCCCGCAATCCGGTGCGGGAAGCAATCCGCGTGCTCACCACCGAGGGCCTGGTCGAAGTTACCGCACGGCGCGGCGCATCGGTGCTTGCCATGACCGACGAGGAGGCGCGCGAGACGATCGAGGTTCGCGCGCTGCTGGAGGGACAGAACGCACGGCTGGCCGCGCGTCGCCGCGAACAGGATATTTTGGCGCGGATCGCAGCCGTGCTGAACAAGGGAACGGAGGCGGTTGCAGCCAGGCGCTTTGAGCTCCTATCGGGCCTCAATCAGCAATTCCACAATGAACTCTCCGCGGCCGGACGGAATCGCGTCCTCTCCGATCTGCTCAAGCGGCTGCGCGAGAGAACCGCGATGTTGTTCGCGCCGACCGATCCGGAACGCCAGGCGCGAACCTGGGACGAGCATGCCGGCATCTTGCGCGCCATCATCGCAGGCGATGAGCGCGCCGCTGCCACGCTTGCCGCAGAGCACGTGATGCGCGCCGGCGCCGATTTTCTCGCGACCCTTCACATTCCCGAGGAAGGTCCGTCGCTGGACGCAATGCCCGCGCGACCGGACACGGCGACCGCAAAGCCGAAGCCCCGCCGCGCCGCCAGCGGTCGCACGAAGAAGTAGCCAAAAAACGAAAGGCCTAACGCCGCCCCTTCCGCATCGTCGCGAGCACGATGTCGGCGGCGAGCACGCTCGGTGATTTGTTGCCGGTGGACATGATGGTGTCGAGCTGGGCAAAAGCCTCGACCTGTTGCTTGCGCATCGGCGTCTCCGTCAGCACCTCGGACAGTGCGGCCGCGAGCTTCTCCGGCGTGCAGTCCTCCTGCAGAAATTCGGGGATCACGTCCTTGCCGATCACGAGATTGGCGAGGATCACCGAAGAGACCTGGATCGCGCGGCGCAGGATGAAGGCCTCCATCGCGCCGACGCGATAGGCGGTCACCATCGGAATGCCTGAGAGCGCCAGCTCCAGCGTCACCGTGCCGGATTTTGCCAGCGCCGCGCGCGCGATCCGGAATGCGGCGCGCCTCTCGGTTTCACCGACCACGATCTGCGGCTGGACCGGCCAGGTCGCCACGCCCGCGCGGACGGTCGCTTCGAGATGCGGCATGGTCGGCAGCATCAATTCGAACGCACGGCCCTCGGCCTGCAATCGTCCGAGCGCGGCGCCGAACAGGCCGAGATGATGCCGGATCTCGCTGCGGCGGCTGCCCGGCAGCACCAGCAGCACCGGCGGCTCGCTGTCGCGCCGCTTTTGCTCGTCAAGGTTCGGGCGCAGCGACGGCAATTGCTCGATCAGGGGATGGCCGACATAGCTGCATGGCGGCCCCTTCAGCTTGCGGTACTCCTCCGGCTCGAAAGGCAGCAGACCCAGCACGTGATCGACATAGCCGAGCATCGCGCGCGCGCGGCCCGGCCGCCAGGCCCAGACCGAGGGCGAGACGTAGTCGACGACGGGGATCGCCGGATTCTTCGCGCGGACGCGGCGCGCCACGCGATGGGTGAAATCGGGACTGTCGATGATGATGAGCGCGTCGGGCACGGACTCGGTCACGGCGTCAGCGGTCTCGCGAATCAGCCGCAGGATCTTCGGCAGTTGCTGCACCACCGCGGCAAAGCCGACGATCGACAGCTCCTCGATCGGAAACAGCGTCTCGAGCCCCTCGCGCGCCATGGTGCGGCCGCCGACGCCCTCGAACTGCACGCCGTCGCCGAGGCGCTGGCGCAGCACCTTCATCAGCGCCGAGCCGAGCCGGTCGCCGGACTCCTCCGTCGCGATCAGGAATATCCTCCGTTTGGGATCGCGGGTCTGCATCACACGGGCAGACCGACGACGAAGAGATATTTGGCGTCGGCGAGCCCGATCATCGCCTGCGGCTCGGCGGCAATGGTGTTGCCGGCGATGACGGCGACACCGGCAAGGCCGGCCTTGGCGACGCCCTCGATCGTGCGCGCGCCGATCGTCGGCAGATCGAAACGCAAATCCTGGCCGGTCTTCGGCGCCTTCACCAGCACGCCACGCCCCGTCGCAGCACGGATACGGCCCTCCTCGCGCAGCCGCGCCACGCGCGCCAGCAGCGCATCAGTGCCCTCGATGTCCTCGACCGCCACCACATGGCCGTCGATCACCACGGCGGCCTGACCGATGTCGAACGGCCCGAGTGCGGTGAGCACCGCGCGCCCGCGTTCGATGTCGCCCTTGGCATTGTCGGCCGGCCAGGCGCGGGTGATGCAGCCCGCGGGCATCAGCAGGTCGGGCGCGACATCCTTGATGCCGACCATGCGAAAGCCGCCTTGCTCGAGAATGCGCCCGACACTGGACAGCAGATGATCGTCACCACCGCGGAAGGCGCGGATGACGTTACCGAGCAGCCGCAACGTCGTGACGTCGAACCGAATCTCCGTGAGCGAGGGCCGCACCAGCGTGCCGATGAAGATCAGGTCACGGCAGCCTTCCTCGCGGAACAGCCGCATGGCGCGGCCGAGCTGACCGACCGAGATCCAGCGGTGGCGGAATTTCTCCACCTGCACTGGATCGCACGCGCCGCGCAGCGGAAACAGCACCGGCGTAATGCCGCGCGCGGCGAGCGACTCGGCAACTGCGAACGGCATCGCGCCGCCGCCCGCGACCACGCCGACCGGTGATGAAATCCCTGGAGCCGCCGATGTCATGTCCGCGGCCATCCCGGCGTCACTTCTCGATGGCGGGAAGACAGAGCGCACGCTTGCCCTTGCCGATGAAGCCGAGGATTTCGGCAATCGTCGGATCTTCGCTCTCGAGGGGCCGCACCGCCTCCAGCCGCTCGGCGAAGGTGCCGGAGCCATGGAAGAGTTTTTGGTAGAACGCACGCACGGTTGCGAGGCGCTGTTTGGTGAACTTGCGCCGCTTCATGCCGATGAGATTGAGGCTCTCCAGCACCGCATATTGGCCGTTGGCGAGCCCGTACGGGATGATGTCGTCGCGCACGCCGGAGAGGCCGCCGACCATCACATAGGAGCCGATGCGCGTGAACTGGTGCACCGCGGACAGCCCGCCGATATAGACGGCGTCGCCGATCTCGCAATGGCCGCCGAGCGTCGCCGAGGTCGCGAAGATCGCGTTGTTGCCGACCATGCAGTCATGGCCGACATGGCTGTTATTCATGAAGTAGCCGTCGTTGCCGACGCGCGTCTTGCCGCCGCCCTTGACGGTGCCGACGTTCATCGTCGCGCCTTCGCGGATGGTGTTGCCGGAACCGATGTCGAGCGTGGTCGGCTCGCCCTTGTAGCTGAGGTCCTGCGGCGCGCCGCCGAGCACCGCGAACGGCGAGATCACGCAATTGTCCCCGACCGAGGTATGGCCGATGATTGTGACCTGTCCGATCAGCTTGCAATTGGCCCCGATCCGGGCGTTGCGGCCAATGATGCAAAAGGGCCCGATCTCGGTGCCCTCGCCGATTACGGCGCCGTCTTCCACCCGTGCGGTGGGGTCGATCTTACTCATCAAGAAGGTCTGACTATGTGTTGAACTTGCTCGGCTTTCCGGTGGTTAGCGCGACTGCGCCCGATCTGTCCAGTGACGTATGATCTCGGCGTGTTTCAGATGCGCATGGCGAATAGGGAGTTGCGAATGGAAAGGACGAATAGCCTATTCGCTACTCCCCACTCACCATTCGCCAATTTCCCTCAGTCCGTCAGCATCGCCCCGACATCGGCTTCGGCGACGACCGTGCCATTGACCTTTGCGTCGCCGTGAAACCACCACATGGTCTTGCGGCGGCCGACCGAGCGCATGTGATACTCGATGGTATCGCCGGGCAGCACGGGCTTGCGGAACTTGCACTTGTCGATGGTAAGGAAATAGACCGCCCGCGGCTTCTCCGTGCCCTCGACCGACTTGATGCCGATCACGCCGGCGGTCTGCGCCATCGCCTCGATCATCATCACGCCCGGATAGACCGGACGTTCGGGAAAATGGCCCTGGAAGGCCGGCTCGTTGAAGGTGACGTTCTTGATGCCGATGCCGCTGTAATCGGCCCGGATGTTGATCACACGGTCGATCAGGAGCATCGGAAAGCGGTGCGGCAGCGTCTGGAGGATCGCATTGATATCCACCAGCTCGAATTTCACAGGTGATTCCGCCGTCATTCCCGTCCCTCGTCCTTCGGATCGGCCTTGCTGTCGCGTACCAGGCGCTCCACCGCGATAATTTCCTTGAACCATTGTTTGGTCGGCTTGGCAAAGAACCCGCCCCAGCGACCGTTCGGCGGGATGTCGTCCTTGACCCCGCTCATCGCGGTGACCTGGGCCCCGTCACCGATCTTGAGGTGATTGTTGATGCCAACCTTTGCTCCCAGCGCCACGTTGTCGCCGATCGTCAGGCTGCCCGCGAGCCCGATCTGGGCCGCCAGCAGGCAGTTCCGGCCGATCGTCACATTGTGGCCGATCTGGACCTGATTGTCGATTTTGGTGCCCTCGCCGATCACGGTGTCCCGCAGGGAACCGCGATCGATGGTGGTGCCGGCGCCGACTTCCACATTGTTCTGGATCAGCACACGGCCGGTCTGGGGCACCTTCAGATGGCCCTCGGGGCCGAAGAAGATGAAGCCGTAGCCGTCCTGGCCGATCGAGCAGCCGGGGTGGATCAGCACGTTGTTGCCGATCAGTGCGCACTGGATGGCTGTGCGTGCGCCGACATTGCAGTCCCGCCCGATCTTGACGCCCGGACCAAGAACCACGCCGGCGCCGATCACGGTGCCGCTGCCGATCTCGACATCCGGACCGATGACGGTCAGCGGCTCGACGATGACGTCGTCCTCCAACCGCGCCGATGGGTCGATGATGGCCGATGGCGCAATGCCGTCATTGCCGAACCAGGACTGTGGACGCAGCGCATCGCCATGCCATTCCCGGGCGATCCCGACGAAGGCGCGGAACGGCTGCGCCGCCCGCAGCACGGCCACATGCGCGGGCACCTGGGCCTCGAAGCGCGAGCTTACCAGACAGGCGCCGGCCCTGGTCGCCTTGAGCTCATCGGCGTATTTGAGGTTGTCGAAGAACGTCAGATGCATCGGGCCGGCTTCGTCCAGCGAAGCAAGACCCGTGATGACTTGATCGCCCCTGACAGGGTCGACCAGTTGCGCCTTGGTCAACGCGGCGATGTCGGCCAGCGTTGAGGCCGGCGGTTTTTTGAAGAAGGTCGGCTGCGCCATTCCACCCCGTTGCGGTCCGGCTTCGGCATGAAGCGGCAAGGCCGCATCATGCCTTATCTCATGGATTTATCACGATCTTTTTGGCGACCGGCCCCAGGAGGAATTCCCAAGGGGGCCGGATCATGCCCCGCTGATCGAATTAGAACGAGGTGCCGCCGCCGAACCGGAATTCCTGCGTGCGGTCATTCTTGCCCTTGGTGAGCGGCACTGCGTAGTCGAAGCGCAGCGGACCGAACGGCGAGGCCCAGATCAGACCGACACCGACCGACGAGCGGACCACATTGCCATTGTCATACACCAGGCCGGTACAAGTTCCAGCCGTGGCCGGGTTGACGGTCGATGGCGTACAGTTCGAGTTCTTGGTCGTGGTCATTTCGTTGGTCACCGACCACGTCGTCGGGCCCTGATAGTCGAAGAGACCGCCGGCGTCGGCGTAGACAGCGCCCTTCAGACCCACTTCCTTAGGCAGGAACCAGAACGGCATCTGCAATTCCAGCGAAGCGCCCCAATATTTGGTGCCGCCGAGCGCGTCCTGCGTACCAAAGGGATTCAAATCGCGTGGACCGATGCCGTTCGGCGCAAAGCCGCGGACGAGGTTCGGACCCATCTGGAAATGATCCAGCATGCGCAGATCGGTGCTGCCGATCTTGTTCAGGATACCGCCCTGGAGATGGACGAGGCCGACAAGGTCCGACACCAGCGATTGGTAGTACTTCGCGTCGGCCACGGTCTTCAGGTAGGAGACGTCGCCGCCGACGCCGGCGAAGTCCTGCCTGAAGTCGATGAGCAGGCCGTCGGTCGGGTTCTTGTTGTTGTCGAGCGTGTTGTAGGTCAGCGTGTAGCCGAGCGCCGATGTCAGCGTCTTGCCATTCGCGAGCTCCTTACGGACCGGCAGGGAGGCTTCGCCGTCGCTGTAACAACCGAAATTGCCGGACAAGCTCGGGTCGACCCCTGTTGTTGCGTTGGTAAAGGCCGGGCTTGGATTGAACGCCGACGAACCAACGACGTTGTTACAGTTCGCCAGGTAGGACGGCAGCGTGATTTCCTGCTGGTAGACCGAGTAGCGCAGCTGGAGCGTTAGATCCTCACGCAGGGAGAAGCCGAGGCGCGGGCTGAAGCCCAGCGTCTTGGTCCCGTAGGAGATGTAGTTGTTGGACAGCTGGGTGCGCTGATAGAAATCCAGGCCCAGCGCGACGCGGTAATCGAGCAGATAGGGCTCGACGAACGACAGCGAATAGCCGCGGGCGTACTGGCCGTAGGTAACCGACGCCTTGGCGAACAGGCCGCGGCCGAGCAGGTTACGCTCGGAGACCGAGACTTCGGCCAGCGCACCGTCGGTCGTGGAGTAACCACCGGAGACCGAGAAGTCGCCGGTCGACTTTTCTTCGAGATCGACGATCAGGACCACGCGGTCGCTGGAAGAGCCCGGCTCCGTCGTGATCTTCACGCTCTTGAAGTAGTCGAGGTTCTTCAGGCGGCGCTCGGCGCGATCGACCAGCGCACGGTTGTAGGCATCGCCCTCGGAGAGGTCGAACTCGCGACGGATCACGTAATCACGGGTACGCGTGTTGCCGCGGATATTGATGCGCTCGATATAGGTGCGCGGACCTTCGTCGATGTTGAACACGACGGAGACGGTATGCGCATCGAAATTGCGATCGCCGCCCGGACGCACCACCGCGAAGGCATAGCCGCGGCGCGAGGCCTCGATCTGCATCTCCTCGACCGACTTCTCGACCGATTCGACGTTGTAGAGCGAGCCGACATTGACGCGCGAGAAGCTGCGCAGCGAGCTCGCGTCGAAGTTCGGGATGCTGGTGCGGAAATCGAGGCTGCCGACGCGGTACTGCTGGCCTTCCTCGATCTTGAAGGTGACGTTGAAGCCCTTCTTCTCCGGATCGTATTCGGTGAGCGCGGCGACGACCTGAACGTCGGCAAAGCCGTTCTTCAGGTAGAAGCGGCGAATCAGGTCGCGGTCGGCTTCGACGCGGTCCGGATCGTAGACGTCCCCGCTGCTGAGGAAGCTCAGCAGATTCGATTCGTGCGTCTTGATGACGTCCCTGAGGCGGTAGGACGAGTACGCATTGTTGCCGATGAACTCGATCGATTTGACCGAGGTCTTGGCGCCTTCGTTGACCGTGAAGATGAGATCGACGCGGTTGTTCGGCTGCTCGATGATCTCCGGGGTGACGGTCACGTCATAGCGGCCGGAGCGGCGATAGATTTCGGCGATTCGCAGCGTGTCCGACTGGACCATGGCGCGGGAGAACGTGCCGCGGGCCTTGGACTGGACTTCGGCGGTGAGCTGCTCGTCCTTGATCTTCTTGTTACCCTCGAACGCAACGCGCCCGATCACCGCGTTTTCCACCACGGAGACGACGATCTGGCCGCCGGGGCCGCGGTTGATCTTCACGTCCTGGAACAGGCCGGTTTCGATGAGCGCCTTGAGGCCGTCATCGATGGCGCCCTGATCGAGGCGACCACCGGGGCCGGCCTTGAAATAGGAGCGGATCGTCTCCACCTCGACGCGGCGATTCCCTTCGACGGAAATCGACTGCACGGTCTGAGCGTGCGCCGACGAAGATACAAAAACAGCCCCAACCGGGGCAAACACCGGCGCGCCGAACATGATCAGGGTTGCGAGCAAGCCCCCCCGGAGTCGCAGTCCAAACTTCATTGCGCAACGCGCCCTTATCCACGTACCAGACCCAACCCCAAGGCCGGCCTGGGAGATTCCCCAAGTTCAAGCCGCTTGTAGCTAATTTAACCGACGCCGCAAACGGCCGAGCGCGCCGCAATTTCAATTTCATTCCAAGACGTTGCTCAACAGCAACGCCACAAAAAAGTCCCTATCAGGAAGCCGCCATCCGAAGGATGTCGTTGTAGGTCGCGAACACCATCAGCATCAGCACCAGACCGAGCCCGATTCGGAACCCCATCTCCTGGGTCCGCTCGGACAGCGGACGGCCACGGACGACCTCGGCCGCGTAGAACATAAGGTGACCGCCGTCGAGCAGCGGGATCGGGAACAGGTTCAGAAGCCCGATCGAGACCGACAGCACGGCGCACAGATTGATCACAAACTGGAACCCGGCGCTGGCCGCCTGCCCCGACATCTTGGCGATGCCGAGGACGCCGCTGACCTCATTCGGATTGCCCTGGCCGATGAACAGGGAGCCCAGGAACTTGAAGGTGCTGGTGATGATGAACCAGACCTGCTCGACCCCGATCTTGAGCGCCTCGCCGACACCGACCGGCGCGGTCGAGGCCTCACCGGCCTGGGACTTGTGCTCGACGCCGAGTACGCCGACGTGGTGGCTGTTGCCGAACGGATCCTTGCGCTCGAGCAGCGCCGGCGTCGCGGTCAGCGACACGATCGCGCCATCCCGCTTCACCTGGAAAGCCAGTGCCGAACCGGCGCTCGTCGCGACGATGCGCTGCATGTCGGCAAAGCTCTCGATCGGCTTGCCGTCGATCTGCACGACGACGTCGCCGATCTTGAAGCCGGCGGTGGCCGCAGCGCCGTCGGCGACGACGCCGTCCACGCGCGCGATCGTGCTCGGCTTGCCGTAATACAGGGCCATGCCTGCGAAAATCAGGGCGCCGAGGATGAAATTGGCAATCGGACCGGCCGCGACGATGGCGGCGCGCGGGCCGACCTTCTTGTGGTGGAAGCTGCCGGCGCGCTCCTCGGCCGTCATGGCCGCGAGCGTTTCAGCCGACGGGGTCGAAGCTTCGCTCTCGTCGCCGAAGAACTTGACGTAGCCGCCGAGCGGGATCGCCGAGATTTTCCAGCGGGTGCCGTGGCGGTCGTTGAAACCAACCAGCTCAGGTCCGAAACCGAGCGAGAAGGTCAAGACACGAACGCCGGCCCAGCGCGCGACCAGGAAATGGCCGAGCTCGTGGAAGAACACGACGATGGTCAGGACGAACAGGAAAGGAACCGCGTAACCGAGGAGCCCATGGCTCAACGTATTGAAACTATGGACGAAAAAGTCGATCATCGAATTCCCTCACCCAGCGCCGCTAGGCCCTGGCCCCGAACTACCTAGGATGCCTTTAAGGCAATTTGAGGCAATAGGGCGGCAGCTTTATTTCGCGAAACATGGTCAACGGATATTGCATCATCCGCTGAGGTCATGGGGCCTTGGTTCCCGCCCCGGACCCAGTCCTCCAGCGTCGCCTCGACCAGCCGGGCAATGGCGCCGAACCGGATCTTGCCGGCGATGAAGGCCGCGACCGCGACCTCGTTGGCGGCGTTGTAGACGGTGGTTGCCCCCTTGCCGTGCCGGAGCGAATCGAACGCCAGGCGAAGCCCGGGGAACCGCTCGAAATCCGGCGCCTCGAAGGTCAGCTGGCCGATCTTGGCCAGATCGAGCCTGGCCGCCGGTCCCTTGATGCGGTCGGGCCAGCCGAGGCAATGGGCGATCGGCGTGCGCATGTCCGGCGAGCCGAGCTGGGCCATGACCGAGCGGTCCGAGAATTCGACCATGCCGTGAATGATCGACTGCGGATGCACCAGCACGTCGATCTCATCGGGCTTCAGCGCGAACAGATAGGACGCCTCGATCACCTCGAGCCCCTTGTTCATCATCGAGGCGGAATCGATCGTGATCTTCTGGCCCATGCTCCAGTTCGGATGCTTCAGGGCCTGCTCGAGGGTCGCCCGCTCGATGTCGGCCGGCTTCCAGGTGCGGAACGGACCGCCCGAGGCGGTGATGATGACGCGAACCAGCTCGTCGCGATTGCCCGACGCCAGCGCCTGGAACAGCGCATTGTGCTCGGAATCGGCCGGCAAGATACAGGCGCCCGCTTTCGCCGCGCGCTGCATGAAGAAATCGCCGGCGCAAACCAGGCATTCCTTGTTGGCGAGCGCGACATGCGCGCCGCGATCGACCGCAGCCAAGGCCGGCTTCAGTCCGGCCGCACCGCTCACCGCCGCCATCACCCAATCGGCCGGACGCGCGCCCGCCTCGATCACCGCGCTTTCGCCGGCACCGCATTCGGTGCTCGTGCCCGCAAGTGCGGACTTGAGCTCGGCGAGCTTGGAGGCGTCTGCGATCGCGACGAAGCGCGCGGAAAATTCCTTCGCAAGCTTCGCCAGCGCTGCGACATTGCTGTTCGCAGTCAGAGCCTCGACGCGATAGCGCTCGGGCGAGGCGCGCAGCAGATCCATCGTGCTGTCGCCGATCGAGCCGGTGGCACCGAGCACCGTGACGCTGCGGATGGCGGCCGCAGCCGGCTTGTCGTTACGCAAAGGGACTGCGCTCATATCCTCACCAAACCATAAGACCGCTTCCGGCGCTATGCACACCGTGGCGGAGGAAGCCGATAATCCATGCCACCAGGATGGCGGCGACAAAGCCGTCCAGGCGGTCCAGAAGTCCGCCATGGCCGGGAATTAAGTGACTGGAATCCTTGACGCCGAAGCGTCTTTTCACCGCGGATTCGAACAGATCGCCCGCCTGCGAGACCACCGAGAGGATGGCGCTGACGAGCAGCAGCGGAACCGCTTTTCCGATGCCGAATGCGGCAAACCCGGCGGCAACCACAAGGCTCGCGGCGAAACCGCCGAACGCGCCGGCCCAGGTCTTCTTCGGGCTGACGCGCGGCCACAGCTTCGGTCCGCCGATGCCGCGGCCGGCGAAATAGCCGCCGATATCGGTCGCCCACACCACGAGCAGCACGAACATCAGCGCGGCGAAGCCGTGCGCGAGATCCTTCCGCACCAGGATCGAGGCGAGCAGCGCCGCGGCTGCATAGGCGAATCCGGTCGCGGCCCAGACGAACTTGCCCCGCGCGATCAGCGTCCCGATCGCACCGCCGATGAAGCCGGTGATGACAGCGGTCTTCAGTGCGCCGAAGGCAACGCAGGCCCCCATCATGGCGATGACGATCGTCCCTGCCCCGGTCAGCGCAGCCGACCCCGCCCCCACCACCATCAGCCATTCCGCGAACAGCCCGATCGACACCAGGGTGACGAGCAGCGCCCACAGCCAGCCACCGGCGTAAGCGACCGCAATGGTCAGCGGCGCCAATACCAGCGCTGCGAGGACTCGCATCAGGAAATTGCTCGGGGCGGGCTTCGCGCCCGCTACGTCGGCGTCGGGTTCGCTCACGAGGCGGTTTTCGCGACCAGGCCGCCGAAACGGCGCTCGCGCCTGGCGAATTCGGCGATCGCGCCTTCGAGCGCCGCCTTGTCGAAATCGGGCCAGTGCACCGGCACGAACACCAGCTCGCTATAGGCGGCCTGCCACATCAGGAAATTGGACAGGCGCTGCTCGCCGCTGGTGCGGATGATGAGATCGGGATCGGGAATGTCGGGCGCGTCGAGATGGGCGCCGAGAGCATCGGCGTCGATCGAGGCAGGATCGCGCCTGCCGTCTGCGACTTCGCGCGCGAGCTTTTGCGCCGCTTTGGCGATTTCCTGCCGCGAGCCGTAGTTGAAGGCGACGACAAGCGTGAGTCGCGTGTTGTCGCGCGTCAATTCCTCGGCCTCGTTTAGCAGCGCGCAGATGTCGCCCTCGAGCCCGTCGCGCTCGCCGATGATGCGAACCTTGACGCCGTCGCGATGCAGGCTCGCGAGATCGTTGCGGATGAAGCGCTTGAGCAGACCGAAGAGATCGCCGATCTCACTCGCCGGGCGCGACCAATTCTCCGAAGAGAACGAGAAGATGGTGAGATAGCGGATGCCGAGCTCGTGCGAGGCACGCACCACGCGGCGCAGCGCCTCGACGCCGCGGCGATGCCCCTCCGCGCGCGGCAGACCGCGCGCGGCCGCCCAACGCCCGTTGCCATCCATGATGATGGCGACATGCGCGGGCGCGTCGGACCGGTCTGGTCCTTCCGTTGCGGGCGCGGCGGCGTTGGACATGGAGGCGGCCTTAAAGCATGATCCGGAAGAATGCGAAGCGGTGTTCCCTCGCGACAAACGCGGAACGCGTTTGCGCGGAAATCATGCGCGAACAATACCCCAAAGCGCGATGATGATCGCTCATCGCGCCTTAGACGGTGAGGATTTCTTTTTCCTTGGCGGCCAGCAGCTGGTCGATCTCGGTGATGATCCCGTCGGTCACCTTCTGCACCTCGTCGGCGTGACGCTTCTGATCGTCCTCCGACATCTCGTGATTCTTCTCGAGCTTCTTCAGGACATCGAGACCGTCGCGACGGACGTGGCGCGCCGCCACCTTGGCGGCTTCGGCGTATTTGTGCGCGACCTTGACCAGCTCCTTGCGGCGCTCCTCGTTCAGCTCGGGAATGCGCAGGCGCAGCACCTGGCCTTCGGTCGCCGGCGACAGGCCGAGATTGGAATCGACGATCGCCTTCTCGACCGGCTTCACCATCGACTTGTCCCAGACCTGCACCGAGATCATGCGCGGCTCCGGCACGCTGACGGTGGCGAGCTGATTGAGTGGCATGTGACTGCCATAAGCCTCGACCTGCACCGGATCGAGCATCGAAGCCGACGCGCGGCCCGTACGCAGGCCGCCAAGCTCATGCTTGAGCGACTGGACCGCACCTTGCATGCGGCGCTTGACTTCGTTGAGATCGAAATTACCCGTGGCCATCACGTTTCTCCTTCAATATCCCGGCGACCTCACCGCGCCCTCCCTCGGGGCGCGCCAGATGAGCCGTCAGCCGGCGACGATCGTCCCGTGGCCGGCGCCGCGTAGAATCGCGCCGATCGAACCGGGCTCCGCGATCGAAAACACGATGATAGGCAGCGACGTCTCGCGGGCAAGTGCGAAGGCGGTCGCATCCATCACCTTGTAGCCGCCCTCGATGGCCTGCGAATGCGTCAGCCGGTCGAATCGCGTGGCGGACGGGTCCTTCTTCGGATCGGCCGAGTAGACGCCGTCGACATTGGTCGCCTTCAGCACCGCCTGGGCGCCGATCTCGGCGGCGCGCAGCACCGCCGTCGTGTCGGTGGTGAAGAACGGATTGCCGGTTCCACCGCCAAGCAACAGGATCCGGCCCTCGGCGAGATATTTGTGCGCCGCCGCACGGGTGAACAGCTCGGAAACCTCGGGCATGACGAACGCCGAGAGCGCCCTCGCCGGCGTGCCCTTGCGCTCGATCGTCGCTTCGAGGGCAAGGCAGTTCATCATGGTGGCAAGCATGCCCATGGTATCGCCGGTCGGGCGCGACACGCCGCGGGAGGACACTTCGACACCGCGAAAGATATTGCCGCCGCCGATCACGACCGCAACCTCGGTGCCAAGCTGACGGGCTGCGATCAGATCGTCCGCAACCCGGTCCATTGTCGCTTGATCGATGCCAAAGCCTTGCTGTCCCGCGAGGTATTCGCCGGACAGCTTGATCACGACGCGACGATAGACCGGATCAGTCATGAGCATTTTCCTTGTCCGGGCGCCGCTTCCGGCGGCACGCCGGAAGGAACGTTCCGGCGCTTACTTCTTGCCGCTGGCCGCCGCGACCTCAGCCGCGAAGTCCGATTCCTGCTTCTCGATTCCCTCACCGAGAGCATAGCGCACGAAGCCCGCGATCTTCACGGCGCCGCCGACCTTGCCTTCGGCTTCCTTCACCGCCTGCGCCACCGACTTGCCGGTGTCGTGGATGAAGGCCTGCTCGAGCAGGCAGACTTCCTTGTAGTAGGTCTTCAGACCGGACTCGACGATCTTCTCGATCACGTTCTCCGGCTTGCCCTGCTGGCGATATTTGTCGGCGAGCACGTCCTTCTCGCGCTTGACGACGGCCGGATCGAGACCGGACGGCTCCAGCGCGAGCGGGTTGGTGGCGGCGACATGCATCGCGATCTGGCGGCCGAGGGCGGCGAGCTCGTCGGCCTTGCCGGGCGATTCCAGCGCCACGATCACGCCCATTTTGCCGGCGCCGTCGACGACCGCACCGTGGACGTAGCTCGACACCACGCCCTGGCTCACTTCGAGCGAAGCGGCACGACGCAGCGTCATGTTCTCGCCGATGGTGGCGATCGCGTCGTTGATCGCGGCTTCCACCGTGACGTCACCGACCTTGGCGGCCTTGATCTTCTCGACGTCAGCGCCGGCGTCGAAAGCGACCTGGGCGACCATCTTGACCAGGCCCTGGAACTGGCCGTTACGCGCGACGAAGTCGGTCTCGGAGTTGACCTCGACCACGACGCCCTTGGTGCCCTTGGTGAGCGCGCCGATCAGGCCTTCGGCCGCAACACGGCCCGACTTCTTGGCGGCCTTGGACAGGCCCTTCTTGCGCAGCCAGTCCTGGGCCGCTTCCATGTTGCCGTCGTTCTCGGTCAGCGCGGCCTTGCAGTCCATCATGCCTGCGCCGGTGGACTCGCGCAGATCCTTGACCATCGCAGCAGTGATCGTTGCCATCGTTGAAAATCCTTCTTGCCTGCCGGTTCGCCGCGGCGCGGCTCCAATTGCCCCGCCGCGGTCCATCTCAGGAATTCGCGTCAACTGAATGAAATGGCGGCCGGATCCTATCCGGCCAACCGATCGCTCTTTTTGACTATTCCGCTTCCGCGGTCAGCGCCTTGGCCTTGGCCACCCAGGCATCCGCCCGGCTCGGCAGACCGACTTCTTCGCCGATCTTGTGCGCGGTGTCGTGGTCGAGCTCGGCGAGCTGCCAGAAGTGGAAGATGCCGAGGTCGTTGAACTTCTTCTCGATCGCACCCGACACGCCCGGGAGCTTCTTGAGGTCGTCGGCGGTGCCGCGCGGACCGGCAAGGCCCTGGAACCCGCTCGTCGCCGCCGGAAGCTCTTCAGCGACCGGCCGGGCCGACGCACCGATGTCGATGCCCGAATCACCCTGAGCGCGCGAGATGCCGTCGATCGCCGCACGTGCGATCAGATCGCAATAGAGCGCGATGGCGCGGCCCGCGTCGTCATTGCCCGGCACCACATAGGTGATGCCCTTCGGGTCCGAATTGGTGTCGACGATCGCAGCGACCGGGATGTTGAGCCGCTGGGCTTCCTGGATCGCGATGTCTTCCTTGTTGGTGTCGATCACGAAGA
Organism: Bradyrhizobium sp. AZCC 2230; assembly: GCF_036924495.1. Lineage (NCBI taxonomy): Bacteria > Pseudomonadati > Pseudomonadota > Alphaproteobacteria > Hyphomicrobiales > Nitrobacteraceae > Bradyrhizobium > Bradyrhizobium sp. AZCC 2230. The sequence continues at coordinate 1,625,797 of NZ_JAZHRS010000001.1, forward strand.
TCAGGTCGGGCAGACCGCCCATGTCCTTGATGCCGCCGAGCGAGCGATCGAGCTTGTCGCGCTCGCGCTGAAGCGTCAGGCGCTCCTTCTTGGTGTAGGAGCTGGCATCGCCGCCGGCCAGCACGTCGTCGAGATGACGCAGGCGCTTGATCGAGCCGGAGATCGTCTTCCAGTTGGTCAGCGTGCCGCCGAGCCAGCGCGAATTGACGAAATACTGCGCGCAGCGCTTGGCCGCGTCCGCGACGCCGTCCTGCGCCTGGCGCTTGGTGCCGACGAACAGGATGCGGCCGCCCTTGGCGACGGTGTCGCTGACCGCCTGCAAGGCGTTGTGCAGCAACGGCACGGTCTGGGCGAGGTCGACGATGTGGATGTTGTTACGAGCGCCGAAAATGAACGGCGCCATTTTCGGATTCCAGCGGTGAGACTGGTGACCAAAGTGCACGCCAGCTTCGAGCAGCTGACGCATAGTGAAATCGGGTAGTGCCATCGTTCTAGTTCTCCGGTTGGTTCCTCCGGAAGCGTGTGAGCAAGTCGGAGCGTTGTCGCCCCGGCTGCCACCGGACGGCCTTGTGAGCCATGCTTCCGTGTGAGATGCGGCGCTATATAGCGCCATTTCGGCCAGAAGCAAGGAAATAAGGCCTTTCAGGGCTTTTACCGCCCGCGAAAGGCCCAATCCGTCAATTCCGCCCTGCCCTCCAGAGCGTTTTCAAGCGAAGTGGATACCGGTTCGCATCAAGAAAACGCGTCAAAACAAGAAGCTAGAGCCCCGTTCCGATCCCGTCGGAACGGGAATCGCTCTAGCACTTTGGCTGGTTGGGCGGGCATTTTTTCGGGGCCGGAGCCGCGGGGCGCGGCGGCGGCGGGGCCGGACGCGGCGGCGGTGCTACCGCCATCCGGGGCGGTGGCGGCGGTGCCGGCCGGGCCGCGGGGGGCGGCGGCGCGGGCCGAGCGGCTGCAACCGGCGGGCGCGGCGGCGGAGGCGCGGCCATCCTTGGCGGAGGCGCCGATACTCGCGGCGGAGGCGGCGGCGTTGGCCTCGCGACGGCCTGGGACCGTGGCGCCGGCGGAGCAACATGGGGGACCGGCGGCGGCGCGGTCAGCTTGGCCTGCGCCGGCGCCAGCTTCTCGCGCAGAGGAGGCTTCTCGACCGGCTGCACGTTGGCGCGCGACTGCGCAGGCGGCGATGGCTGGGTCAGCTTGGTCTCGCCGGGCTTTACGGGCGAATTGGCCGTATTGGCAGGGTTGACCGTGTTAGCATGCTCCTGGACGTTCGGACGCGCTCCTCCGGTAGGCGGCGCATTTGACGGCGTCGTCTGCGGCGTGAGTTTGGCGTTGGCAGGCTGCGAGTTGCTACCAGGTTTGGCGGTTGCGCCGGAGCCGCCGACGGGGTTCGTCGCCGATGAAGACGTGCCTGTGGCCGCCGTTCCAGTCTGCGACGCGCCCTTTGTCTCGGGCGCGGTCTGGCCGGGCACGGGCAAGGAGTGGCCGGCCGGCGGACCGGCCTTCGTATCCGCCGTGCTCGGCGCGGTAGCCGTCGCCGGATTGGCCTTGCCTCCGGCCGTGGGTGCGGTTGCGTTGCCGGTGACCGGGGCCCCGGGGGCTCCCTTCGTCGTGGCATTGCCGGTTCCGGGCGCGCCCGCGGGACTTCCCGCAGCAGCATTGCCGGTCGGCGTCGTGACTTGGCTCCGAGTCTTCAAGGCTGCCGCGCCGGCCTTCGTTGTCGGATCGACTGAAACCGTCTTGGGGACCGGAGCCTTGTTGTCCCGAATCAAGGCGGCCTTTTGAACCACGGTCGGCGGCACAGCCGTCGTTGCCCCGACAGGCTTTCCGGATGCTGCCACAGTCGCGGTAATGGCTGGATCACCCGCCGCTGTTACCGGCTGCTGCTGATTGATCACGGTGTTGATGACCGTGGTGTTATGGATGTTGTTGAAGATGATGTTGTTCGGCGGCGGCGCGACATAGACCGGCGGACTGTAGAACGCCGGGATCGGCACGAACATCGGCTGCGGCAGCACGAACAGTCCGACGACCGCAAGCGGCGGCGCCAGCACCACGAAGTCCGGCGGCGGCGGCGGGCAGAAATAGACCGGCGGCGGCGGTGGCGGCGCGAAGCCGAAATCCGGATCGCTGAAATACAGCACGGGACGGTCGACATAGACCACCTCGGCCGGCGGCGGCGGCGGCACGTCATAGTCCATCATCGCGAAGGTCGGCGGCGGCTCCAGCGGCGCGGTCAGGATCGCCAGGCGCCGACGCGCGTCACCCGCATGCGGCCCGCGCGGATAGCGGCGCAGATACGACCAATAGGCATCCGGCGTATCGGCGCGATAGGACCGCCGCCATGTGATCGCCTCGCGGCGCGCCGCCACGATCGCCATCACGCGCTTGGCCATAGGATCGCCGGGATAGGCGGCGAGAAATTCCTCATAGGCCGGCAGCGTGTCGCGCTCGAGCGCGGCCGCATAGGCGTCCTGCACGCCGAGATCGCGGATCGGCTTGTCGCGGATCGCGGCGACCTGGTCGGGCGCGGCCTGCGGCGGCGGCGCGTCGGGGGCGCGCTCGAAGAAGGCGAATTGCGCGCTGACCTTCTGGTCGTCCCACGGTACCTGCGCGCCCTTCGAGGCCTCGTTGACGCGCAAGCGAACGCGGTCGAACACCTCCGGCAGCGACAAGCCGCCGGTGCGGATCATCTCGGCGAGGGATTGCGCATAGACGCCGTACGGCCCCGGCTCTTCCGGCGCCACCGTGCCGGGCGCGGCGTTGAAGGCGATCAGCATGTTCGGATCGGGCTCGACCAGCGCCAGGCCGCTCGCGATCGGCTGCTGGCCGCCCTCGATGAAGGGCTGCGCGCGCGCCGCGTCGAGCACGACGATGTTGGCCTTGAGCGGGATCGCGGCGAGCTGGCGGGCATAGTCGCTGACGCGCAGTGCTTCGGTCGGAATGTCGGTATCGCGGGCGATGTTGGAATCGACCGGGATGAAATAGTTCTCGCCGGCCAGCTGCACGCCATAGCCGGCCAGATAGATCATCGCGACGGTGCCGGGGCCTGAGGCCTGCGCCTTCTGGATGAAGTCGCGAAGACTCTTGCGCAGCGTGTCGCCGTCGAGATCGCGCGCGCCGACCACGTCGAAGCCCGCCGCCTGCAGCGTCTGCGCGATCAAACCGGCATCGTTCGCGGTGGTTGCCAGCGGCGACTTCGAATAGGCGCCGTTGCCGACCACGAGCGCGATGCGCTTTTCCGCCTGCTGCGCGCGCACCGGGCCAAGCGCGCCCGCAACGAAGAGGATCGGCAGAAGGAGGCAGATGAAGACCTTGTGTGTCCCGCGCATGGCTTGCTCGCCCGTTATTGTTGTTGAGGTGCCAACCCGCATGAGGCGCGCGGCCGGCTGAACGGCAGTTGAACGAAAGGCTCGGATTGAGGCGGCGGCATGGCACCAGCCAAGCCCAATGTCTTGCGTAAGCTCCGCGTAAGCCTCAGCCCTTTTGCATGAACCTCAGCCTCGAGCTTCAGCCCTGAGTTTCAGCCTTGCGCGATCAGATCGACGGTTCCCGTGGTGAGCCGGTAGATGCCGCCGGTGATCTTCAGCTTGCCCTGTTCCACGGCTGCATTGAGGATCGGCGCGGCCGACTTCAGCTTGCCGACATTGTCGATCACGTTCTGCCGGATTGCCTTGTCGAGCACCTCCCCGCCCTGCTGCATCGCAGCTTTCGCGGCCGGCGCGATCGCATCGACCAGCGAGGGAATGTGGCCCGGCGGCGATGTGTTGTCCTTGAGCGCCTTCAGCGTCGCATCGACCGCGCCGCAAGCGTCATGGCCGAGCACGAGGATCAGCGGCGTATTGAGCACGGCAACCGCATATTCCAGGCTGGCGATGGTCTCGGTGCCGGCAAAATTGCCGGCGACGCGGCAGACAAAGAGATCGCCGCGGCCGGTGTCGAAGGCGTATTCCGGCGCGATGCGCGAGTCGGCGCAGCTCAGCACCGCCGCGAACGGATTCTGCCCGCCGGCCAGCGCCTCGCGCTCATGCTTGAAATCGTGGCGCCGCGACACGCCATCGACATAGCGCACATTGCCCTCCATCAGCCGCTTCAACGCCGCATCCGGCGACAGCACGTTCTGCGGTTTGGGTGGCGGCTTGTTGTCCTTGGCGAAGGCCCGGCCGCTCAAGGCGGTGCCAAGCGCGGCAGCAGTCAGCAGCAGCGCGGATCGTCGCGACGGCGCGATTCTGTCATGTACAGATTCAGAGCACCTGTCACACATCACGTTCCCTCCCGGCGCAACGAACGCGTCCTCGCAGACGCGCCGCATTGCAACGATCATACCCGCAATGATGTGACGAGACTACAAGGTCGATCCGCAGGCGCCAACCATCCGGCGCGGCTGGCCTACTCCGCCAGCTTAAGCTCCGCGATGGTCGTCCTTGCCGCCTGTTCGTCCAGCGGCAGGAAATCCAGCGGCCCCTGATTCTTGTAGCCGGAGGTCATAGCCAGCGTGAGGCCCCAACCCAGCACGCCCGTGCTCGCGTTTGCGATCACGGCGCTCTTGCGCGCGCTCATGCGCGTCACGAAGAACACGGTCTGGCCGGATTGAGCGGAGAAATCCACGCGTGTGACGCCGAGGGCCGCCTCCTCCGCCACGAATTGGTGTTGGCCCGCCGGACGATCGGCATAGACATATGTTCCGGTCTTCAGGCCTTTGATCGGCGTGCCGTCCAGGGAAAACACCCAGTCCGGATCGCCAATGCCGCCGTAACCCTTCTCGCGAAACACGACGACGCGCGCCTGCCCGGCCTTGGGCGGCCCGATCTTGCGCACCGTCTCCGAATAGTCGAGCCCACTTCTTGCCGTCTCACAGCCGCACAGCAACGCGGCAGCCATGAGCAACACCAGCCCACGCAGTAACATCACGCCCCCGAATTTTCCCCGGAAGCAGGCTAGCCGGAATCAGCGGCAGGTTGCAACAGGTCCGGCACAGCTACTGCCGCAAAATATGCAATCAGCCGCAACATCATGCGTGCCACTAGATCTGCTGCACATCCACCACGCCGGCCACCGCCTTGATGGCGCCGGCGATCTGCGGCGAGACCTTGAAGCGGCCGGGCAGCTTCATCTCGACCTCGGTCTCGAGGTCGAGCATCATCACCAGCGAAACCTCGCCGTCGCCGTTACCGCGCGGTGCGATGCCGGGGCTGCCGATCTTTGGCGCGGCGCCGTTCGCGCCTGCGGCCTCCGGTCCGGCCAGGCGCTTGGCGATCGAGTCCAGCGGCTTGGTATCACGCACGAAGATGCGCAGGCCCTTCTGCGTCTTGGCGGCGGCGTCATCCAGCGGCTCGGCATGCAGCACGCGGGCGCGGACATCCTCGCCCTGCAATTCGGCGCCGAGCTGGAGCAGCACCGCGGCGCCCGGCTCCAGCACGTCGCGATATTGCGCAAGGCCTTCGGAGAACAGCACGGCCTCGAAATGGCCGGTCGGATCAGACAGGCCCATGATGCCCATCTTGTTGCCGGTCTTGGTGCGCCGCTCCATGCGCGACACCACGGTGGCCGCGACCTTGCCGGCGGTCGCACCTGTCTTCACCGCGCGCGAAAATTCCGCCCAGCTCTGCACCCGCAGCCGCTTCAAGACGGTGGCGTAATCGTCGAGCGGATGGCCCGACAGGAAGAAGCCGATCGCGTCATATTCGCGGCGCAGCCGTTCGGCCGGCAGCCACGGCTCGATCTGCGGCAGCATGATGGTCGGCGCGTCCGCCGACATGCCGAACATGTCGTTCTGGCCGATGGTCTCGGCCTGATGCGCGCGCTGGCAGGCGGCCAGGATCGAGTCCGCGCCGGCGAAGACCCGCGCCCTGTTCGGCTCCAGCGTGTCGAACGCGCCGGCGGCGGCCAGACTTTCGATGATGCGCTTGTTGATCGCACGCGGATTGACGCGCGCGGCGAAGTCGGCGAGCGAGGTGAACAGGCCGCGCCTGGTCCGCTCCTCGATGATCTGATCGATCGCCTGGATGCCGACGCCCTTGAGCGCCGCCAGCGCGTAGTAGATGACCTTGTCGCCGACCTCGAAGGTCGCGCCGGACCGGTTGATGTTCGGCGGCTCGAGCTTGATGCCGAGGCGCTGCGCCTCGGAGCGGAATTCGGAGAGCTTGTCCGTGTTGTTGAGATCGAGCGTCATCGACGCTGCGATGAACTCCACCGGATAATGCGCCTTCATGTAGGCGGTGTGGTAGGACACCAGCGCATAGGCCGCCGCGTGGCTCTTGTTGAAGCCGTAGTCGGCGAATTTCGCCAAGAGCTCGAAGATGGTCTCGGCCTGCCCCTTCGGCACGCCGTTCTTCACCGCACCCGCGACGAAGATGTCGCGCTGCTTGTCCATCTCGGCGCGGATCTTCTTGCCCATGGCGCGGCGCAGCAGGTCGGCGTCGCCGAGCGAATAGCCCGACATCACCTGCGCGATCTGCATCACCTGTTCCTGGTAGATGATGACGCCGAAGGTTTCCTTCAGGATCGGCTCGAGCACGGGATGGAGATATTCCGGCTCCTCGTCGCCGTGCTTGCGCGAGCAATAGGTCGGGATGTTCGCCATCGGGCCCGGGCGATACAGCGCGACCAGTGCGATGATGTCCTCGAAACGGTCCGGGCGCATGTCGACCAGCGCCCGCCGCATGCCCTGGCTTTCAACCTGGAACACGCCGACCACCTCGCCGCGCGCCAGCATCTGATAGCTCTCGGCATCGTCGATCGGCAACGTCGCGAGATCGACATGGATGTCGCGCGGCTTGAGCAGCTTGCAGGCGACGTCGAGCACGGTCAGCGTCTTGAGGCCGAGGAAGTCGAATTTGACGAGGCCGGCCGGCTCGACCCATTTCATGTTGAACTGGGTCACCGGCATGTCCGACTTCGGATCGCGGTACATCGGCACGAGTTCGCTCAAGGGGCGATCGCCGATCACGATGCCGGCGGCATGCGTCGAGGCGTGCCGCGTCAGACCTTCGAGGCGCTGGGCGATGTCGAAGGCGCGCGCCACCACCGGGTCTTCGTCGCGGAACGCCTGGAGTTTCGGCTCGCTCTCGATCGCAGCCGCCAGCGTCACCGGTGCGGCCGGATTCTGCGGCACCAGCTTGGTGAGCTTGTCGACCTGGCCGTAGGGCATCTGCAGCACGCGGCCGACGTCGCGCAGCACGCCGCGCGCCTGCAGCGTACCGAAGGTGATGATCTGCGCGACCTGATCGCGGCCGTAGCGCTCCTGCACGTATTTGATCACCTCGCCGCGGCGGTCCTGGCAGAAGTCGATGTCGAAATCCGGCATCGAGACGCGCTCGGGATTGAGGAAGCGCTCGAACAGCAGGCCGAACTTGATCGGGTCGAGGTCGGTGATGGTCAGCGCCCACGCCACCAGCGAGCCTGCGCCGGAGCCGCGGCCCGGTCCGACCGGAATGCCCTGACCTTTGGCCCATTTGATGAAGTCGGACACGATCAGGAAGTAGCCCGCGTATTTCATGCGCATGATGACGTCGAGCTCGAACGCCAGCCGCTTGGCGTAGTCTTCGTCCGTCGTGCCCTGCGACAGGCCGTGCACGCGCAGCCGATTGGCGAGCCCCTCCTCCGCCTGCCGTTTCAGCTCGGCCGACTCGACCGCGGCGGCATCGGAGCTTGCGGCGGCACCGACGGTGAAGAACGGCAGGATCGGCTTGCGCGTCATCGGGCGGAACGAGCAGCGCTCGGCGATCTCCACTGTGGACGCGAGCGCTTCCGGAATGTCGGCAAACAGCACCGCCATCTCGGCGCGGGTCTTGAAGCGGTGATCGGGCGTGAGCTGCTCACGCTCGGTCTCCGCGATCAGCCGGCCGCCGGCGATGCAGAGCAGCGCGTCATGGGCCTCGTAATCGTCGGTCGATGCGAAATACGGCTCGTTGGTCGCAACCAGCGGCAGGCCTTTGGCATAGGCGATGTCGATCAGCCCGCTCTCGACGCGCCGTTCCTTGTCGATGTTGTGGCGCTGCAATTCGACATAGAGGCGGTCGCCGAACAGCCCGGCGAGACGCTCGCAGCGCGCGGCCGCAATCTCGGCCTGCCCCAATGCGAGCGCGAGCGAGATCGGCCCGTCCGGACCGCCGGTCAGCGCGATCAGGCCCTCGGTCTCACCAATGAACCAGTCGAACTTGATGAACGGCGCGTGGCTGTCGGGCGATTCGAGGAAGGCGCGCGAATTCAGCCGCATCAGGCTGCGATAGCCACGCTCCTGGGCTGCCAGCAGCACCACGCGCGAAGGCGGCAGCGCGTTGCGCGCATTGGGGTCCTGGTCGCCGAAATCGATCGCGAGCTCGCAGCCGACGATCGGCTGGATCCCGGAACCCGCCATCTTGTCGGAGAATTCCAGCGCACCGAACAGGTTGTCGGTGTCGGTCAGCGCCAAGGCCGGCTGGTGATCCTTCTTCGCAAGCTCGGCGAGCTTGGCGATCTTGATCGAGCCCTTGAGCAGCGAATAGGCCGAGTGAACGTGAAGGTGGACAAATCCGGCGCTCGGCATGGTCGCGTGAAGGCCTCTTGTGAGATGCGTTGGAGCGATCACCGGCAGCATCCCCTGCATCGCCCGGCCGACTCGCCTCACAATGGTGGGGTGTCGCCGCGCCAGAGTCCACGCCGCAGCCGCCGATCAGCCGCCTCATCCCGCTTTTCCGCAAGGGGCTAGCAAGAGGTCCAGCAAGGGGCCCGGCCGGCTAGAGCTGCGGTATGACCTGGGCCCAGATCGCGATCATCCCGACGAACAGCGCGATCGACGTCAGTGCAGCGGCTTCTTCCACGAAAATCCTGAACATGACTTGCTCCATCACTAGAACGTATGAAGAACATTGTTCTCATTTCGTTCTCGGGAGTCAAGCAAACTCGGCCGCTTCAAAATGAAATGGTTAACTCGCTGAATTCACACCATAAAAAAGCCCCGGCGCAAGGCCGGGGCTTTCGACAATCGCTTCTAGCGAAGCGATCAGTCTCAGTACTTCGCGAGGATCGGGCCGCCGAACTTGTAGTTCAGGCGGACGAGACCCATATCGACGTCCTGCTTGATGTGGTCGGTCTGGAAGCCGGTGAAGGTGACATCCTTGCCCGACAGGAAGATGTGGTTGTACTCGACGCCAACCGACCAGTTCGGAGCGAAGCCGAACTCGAGGCCCGCACCGACGGTGCCGCCCCAACGGGTGTCGTTGTTCGAAGCAACGGTCGCACCGGCAAGGCGGAGCTCGTTCTTGGTGCCGACCACAGCCGCACCGCCCTTCACGTAGAGCAGAACGTTGTTCCAGGCGTAGCCGACCTGACCGGTGAGCAGACCGAACGAATCGATCTTCGAGCGGTCGGTGAAGCCGGTCAGCGCGCTGAGGTTGTCGCCGGAGAAGTCAGCCCAGTTGCCCTGGCCTTCCACGCCGAACACCCACTGTGCCGACTGCCAGCGGTAGCCGACCTGACCACCGACTGTGCCGCCCGTGGCGTTGTGGGAACCTTCGCCGCCAACCAGCGGAGCGGTCTGATTCCAGGTCGTGTGAGCGGAAGCGCCGCCGCCGTTGATGCCGATGTAGAAGCCGCTCCAGTCATAGACGGTGGCGATCATCGCGGGCGCCTTGGTGTAAGGCCGCGCGGCGAGGTCAGCAGCCAGCGCCGGTGCAGTCGCGCTGATCGCGACGAGGCTCACAGCAGCAAGCAACAAATTCTTGTTCATTTGAATCCCGTTCCAGTTTCGTCGTTAGGCCCCCGGGCCATGGCGACGTCATAACAGCCGTCGACGGAATTGCTGTAACCTCGACGCAACAGTTCACGCCAAAGGGCCGCGCTACATTAACGAAAGTTTAGCGACGCGTGCGCGGAAACCCTTTGAAACGAGAGACTTCAGCAGTTCCAATGTCATCGGAACAACATGCGTTGCGAACGCGCGTAACGACGTCGCGCGCACAATCCTGTGACCGGAAAATCGAAGAATGCGCGCATCGATTTCTCTCCGCATTGCCGCCACATTCTCAGGCGCGATCGCCACAATCGCGTTCATGTCCGGCGCGAGCGCGCCTGTGCGCGCGCAAACCTATGATCCCGACTATCCGGTCTGCGCGCAGATCTACGGCCGCAGCAGCTATTACGATTGCCGCTACGCCTCGCTGGAACAGTGCAGATCTCTCGCCGTCACCCGCTCCACAAGCTGCGTCGACAATCCGTACTTCGCGCCGAAGAAACCGGTGGCCCCTCGCCGCTCGCGGCGCGTCGATTGAGGGATCAATGCCACTCGCGGCGGACCCAGCCTCTGGCACGCGGGAATGCCACTGAAAATTGTAGCTGGTTCCATCATCCTGTAACGTTGACGCGTGTCCTTCCCTGCCCGGTCTGCTCATTCCATGCTTGCCCGTATCCTGCTTCTCGTGACCACGCTCTCGATCCCCGGCGCGTTGCGTGCAGAACAGACGGAGGCCGAGAAAGCAGGATTTGCATCCAGGCTGACGATCTACCTTGCCAAAGGGGCCCCCGACGCATGCGGGCCGGGCTGCGACCGCTGGATCGCGATCGAGGGCCAGGTCGATAATGACGCGGCATCGCGCGTCCGCCGCTTCCTCGCCGGCGTCAAGGACACGCAGCGCCCGATCTATCTTCATTCGCCCGGCGGCAATGTGGAGCAGTCCTATGTGATCGGGCGGCTGTTGCGCAGCCGCAAGGCGGTCGCGCGGGTCGGCCAGACCATTGTAACCGCGTGTGCCGCAGGCACGCAGGTGGACGCCGCATGCCTGAAGACGAAGAACGCAGACGGCGAGATCGAGGCCGAGCTCACCACCTACCATGCGATGTGCAACTCGGCCTGCGGCTACCTGTTTCTCGGCGCGACGTCGCGCGAGGTGGCACCCGACGCGGCGCTTGCGGTCCATAACTCCAGGCTCGTCTTCGCGATTCACGGCCATCCGCCTGCCGCGTTGCTCGCAGAATTCAGGCAGCGGCGCACGGCAGCCGCCGACCGCGACCGCACCGCGTATATCGCGGCGATGGGGATCAGCCGCGCGCTTGACGACCTGATCCACACCGTGAAGTTTGAAAACCTGCACGTGCTGACGCGCACCGAGCTCGACAGGTTCGGCATCGACACGCGTTCCCTTGCCGAGACGATGTGGCGGCTCGAGAAAGGAACGACGCCCTACGTCAGCAAGTTCGCAATGCTGAAGAACGAAAATGGCCCATCGTTCCGAACGATGGAATGGCGTCTGTATTGCGACAACAAGAATCGCGTGCCGCTGATGTTCGCGGCCGAGATTGACGAGGCTGCGGTCGGCAAACGCACAATCATGATGTCGGCGGACGCCGCCCCCACCGAGGAAGCCGGAGGATTATCGGTACGGGCCGGCAAATACGAAATGTGGAGCGGCTCGCTCGATTTCGGCAAGTTCAGAGCGATCATGGCGTCCCGCTCCCTGCATGTCCGGGAGATCACGCGGAAGCCGGACGAAACGGCAGACACGACAAAATTCGACATCGACGCCACGGGCCTGCCGTCGGCGTGGAGGCAGCTCGAGACAGCGTGCCCGCCGACGACGGCCGCCCCGAAAAGTCCCTGGCCATCGGTTCCTCTGCCAGGTCGCGGCACCTAGGGCCGCAGGCGCGTCACCCTCAGCCTGCCGCAGCGATCTTCGCGCGGAACGACTGCTGTCCCTCGACGATCTTGTCGATCAGCGCATCGAGCGCCCAGAAGCGCTCGCGAATGTCGAAATCGACCGCCCGACTCTCGATACAGGAAAACGTGCCGAGCCGCTGATGATAGAGCTTGGCCAGTTTTGGATAACCCATCGGCTCCGCCATCGCGGCAAGCGCGAGATAGACCGACAGCTCATTCGCCAGCGACGGGTGCCTCTGGTGCTGCGTCAGCAGCCATTTGTAGAGGTCGGGGTGGAAATTCGTGAACACACCGGTGAATCCGGGAGCCCCCGACTTCATCGCGTCGAAGGCGATCGCGGCATTGGCGTTGACGATCCGCAGCGGCGAGCCGCTCGTCAGCTTGACGCGGCGCTGCACAGTCGGAAGATCACACGAGACGTCCTTGAGAATCGCGAAACGGCCGCTGTCTGCGCAGAAGGCCAGCTCATCGTCGGAGAGAAGCCGGCGGAATGGCGCCGGGCATTCATAGAGACCGAGGGTCATGTCCCTGGGCAGCCTGTCGAGCAGCCAGGTCACATTGTCGGTGAAATTCGTCCCTGCGAGATCGAGCGAAGCAAGACGGTTCGTCACCAGCACCAATCCATCGACGCCCGTCTTCGCGATCGACGTCAGCTCGGTCAGCTGGTCTTCCCTGGATTCGCTGATATGGCCGGATGCGATGACGGGAAGCCGGCCGGCCGCCGTCCTGGCGACAAACCGCGCCAGTTCGACACGTTCGTCAAGCGTCAGGAACTGCATCTCGCTGGACTGAGCGACCGCGAACAATGCATCAGCACCATTGGCGATATACCACTCGATCAGCCTCTCGAGGCCGGAATAGTCGATCGTCTTCGCCTCGGTGAATGGCGTCAGCATCACGGGAATGATGCCCTTCAGCGCGATGGTCACAAGCAAGCTCCAGACAGTGGCGAATGAGGCAGCGGCCTCGCTGCCGGTTCGGGAATATAGATCAAAGGCAAGTCGGCGTCCGCAGCAGCAACACGGGCTGCTGCGGACGCCTGTCGTTAGTCGCTGACGATCTTCTTGATGCGGTCGATCATCTCGTCGACGGCCTGCTCCGGCGGCACCTTGTCGAGCACCACACGGATCGTGGCTTTCGCCCAGACGTTCTCGTTGTTGACCGTGGTGAACTTGTAGTTCCGCGTCATCTCGTAGCCACCGACGCCGGCTGCGAACTGGTCGCGCAGGATCTTGCGATGCTCGTCGCCGTTCCAGAACGCCGACTTCACGGCGGCGGTCTTCACCGGGAACCAGCGGCCCAGCGCGCCTTCGACGTAGGGCTGGAGGTTTTCGTCCTGCAGCAGAAACTGCACGAACTCCTTGGCCCGCGCCTTGTTCTTCGCCTGCTGGAAGACCACGCCGACGACGACAGACGCGCGGGTGCGCATCGGCGAACCGTCCGGCTTGCTCGGCCAGGGCAGTGTCCGGATGCGCTCCTCGTAATTCTTCTTGGCTTCGTCCCGCTGCTCGGCGGTCAGGGTCTGGTTGGTCGAGTCATCCAGCCACTTGCCGGGAATCGAGATGGTCGGGTTGAAGGTCATCACCGTCGTCTTGTTGTGGAAGGCGACGTTGTTGTCGGCGTCCTTCCAGCTCGTCGCGGAGGACGGAACGCAGCCCTTCTTGTAGATATCGGTGTAATCCTTCAGCGCGGCAACGAGCCCGGCCTTCACCTTGGGATCGTCGAGCAGCAGTTTGCCGCTGTCGTCGACCATCACGACATTGTAGGCCTCGGCGAAGGTCAGAAAGCCGATCAGGCTGTCGCTGCTGTCCACGCCCATCGGCAGGCCGATGCCATAGACGCGCTTGCCGCTCGCCTTGCGAACGGCCGGCTGTGCCTTGTCGCACCAGAATGACCAGAAGCCTTTCCAGTCCTTCGGGATGTCACTCTCCTTGAGACCGCCCTCCTCGAGCATGTCTTTCCAGTAGTGCAGATGCAGCGTCGCCTGCTTGACCGGGAAGGCGTAGTAGCTCTTGGACCGGGTCTGCTCGTTCTGAAGCAAGACCGTATCGAGCGCGGTCTTGTCGAACTGGTCCTTGAGCGGCGTCAGCACGGAGCCGAGATCCTCGAGCTTGCCTTCCGCGGCCCATTTGCCAACGCTCTGGAAGTTGAAGGTGTCGGCGTAGGCGACATCAGGCACCGTACCGGAATCGAGTGCGGCGACGGTTTTCGGAATGATGTCTTGCGTCGCGTATTGCGACAGCTCGACCTTCACGCCGGTCTTGGCTTCGAATTTGTGGATCACCTGGAGCAGCGCGTCTTCTTCGGCCGAATAGAAACCCTTGTTCCACCAGACCACGAGCTTTTCCTCGGCGTGTGCCGCCGGCGATGCCGCGAAGGAGCTCAGCAGAAGCGTGGCTGCGACCGCGCAGCCGTTCAATGTTTTCGACAGACCGACCCGCATTCCCGCATGTCCTCCCCTGGCGCTTCCCTGCGAAACGCTCGCTACGTTTATGGCGATGAGCCGCGAGTTTTGTAAGCGCTTACATACATGGTGTCAATTGCGACGGAAACACCGATTTCTTTTGTATTTCAATGAGATGACGTGAATTCCGCTGAGCGCAGATCAGCTATCTCGCCAGCCAAACAGGTGAGGCCCTTCCCCGGCCGAATATCACGCGCGATCCTGGGGCCACCTGCCAGAGCTGTCCCTGATCTGCAGTACAGGGACGACCTCTTCGGACTGCGGGCCAGCCTGGCGGCCCGCGACGACGGCGAGGAGTTGATTGGCGGCCAATGTGCCGATCGACTGGTTGTCGACCTTCATGGTGGTCAGGCCTGGTGCAAAGCGCGACGAAATCGCGAGATCGTCGAACCCGGTGATCGAGAAGTCTGTTGGCGCCTTCAGGCCAAGGGCGTTGGCCGCCATCAATGCGCCGAGCGCGATGTTGTCGTTGCCGCAAACGATGGCCGTCGGTCGCGCCTCTCCTTCCCGCGTCATCAGGTGCGAAAAACTCTCGGCGCCGAATTCCAGCGTGGAGGGACCGACCAGCAAATTCTCGTCCGCCATCTCCAGATCCGCAGCCGCCAGCGCGTCCCTCACGCCGGCAAGCCGCGCGGCGACACGATCATTGTTCGCGACCGGCTGGAAGATGCCGGCAAAGCGCCGGTGTCCGAGCGAGAGCAGATGATCCGTAATCCGGGTGAAGGCGGCGCGATTGTCGAACCCGATACAGGGATGTTCGGACAGCTTGCTGTAGGAGTATGTGACGACATAGGGAATATCGCGCGCCTTCAAGGCCGCAAAAAGCTCCGCCGGATGGTTCTCACCGACGAGCGCAATCGCCTCCACGCCCCGCGCGAGCATGGCCTCCGCCTGCCTCAAGCCTTCGAGCGGATCGTAATTGGAGCAGCCCAGAAACAACGTGAAGCCGGCATTGCTGAACACGGCCTGCATACCGCCGATCTGGTGCGCGAAGATTTCGTTGTCCAGCGTCGGAATGATCGCGCCCGCAATATGCGTTCGGCTGGATGCCAGCGCCCTGCCCGCGGCATTCGGAATCCAGTTGAGCGCGCGCGCAGCCTCCTTCACGCGCTCGCGGATCGCCTCGGACACCTTGTCCGGCTCGTTGAACACCCGCGACACGGTGGCGGTCGATACATTCGCAGCATTGGCAACCGCCTCGAGCCTGACCCGGCCGCTTCCCTCGCGCGTTCGTTTCGTGCCAGTCACAGTCCAAGCCCACCCGGTGACGCCGTCGACAACGAACCTACTCCGAAACTTTGCCGTTTCGCAAAGCGGTTCACGGGGCCTTACACCGGAGGCGAGATCGCCTGCAAGACCTCCCTGAACACGCCGTACTGCAATTTGAAAGCTTCAGGGCTATAGTCTTGATAGTATCCCGCGGTCACCGCGACGACGAGATCGAGCTCCGGGACGATGCGGATCGACTGGCCACCTCGGCCCTGCGCGGCAATCGATTGGACGACACGCCCATTGAGCTGGGTGCTCCGCAGCCACCACAAATATCCATAAGACTGACCATCGGTCGCCCTAAGCTTCATGGTGGTCGACGCCTCGATCCATGCTTTGGAAACGATTTGCCGATCGTTCCAGCGACCGCCCGCGAGAACGAGTTGGCCGATTTTCGCCATGTCGCGCGGCCGCAGACGCAATCCGCCGCCGGCATCGCTGTCTCCTTTGAACCTGTTCCACTGGAATTCGGTGATACCGAGCGGATCGAACAGAGCTGTGCGTGCAAATTCATCGAGCGGACGGACGGTGGCCTTGCGGACGATCGCCGAGAGCAGCGCAAGCGCGCCGGTGTTGTAGAAGAACTCCTGCCCGGCCGGTGCGGTCACGGGAAGGCCGAGGACGTAACGAGAGGCATCCGGCGCCATATGCATGCGCACCTCGTCGTTGTCGTCTCCCGTCGCCGGGGTCGCCTCCACCCATTTCAGGCCCATCGACATCGTGAGCACATGTGAGAGCAGGATGCGATCCGTGTCCGGGGACCGCAGGTCGGACAATTCGGGGAAGAAGCTGAAGACCGGCTCGTCGATGCTTCGAATGAGGCCCTGGTCGATCGCGATCCCGACCACGAGCGACGCGACGCTCTTTGAGCACGACTTCAGATTATGCAGTGTATTGGCATCAAAGCTGACGTCCGTGACCCGAACGCCGAAAAAGCGACTGGGGACCTCATCGGATCCCCTGAAGTACCGCTCGAACGCCAATCGACCGTGGCGAGCGACCAGCACGGCGTGAATGTTGGCGCCCGAGCTTTCGAGCCGATCGGCCATCCTGCACAGCGCGGCCTGGTCGACGTCGTTGTCTGCGTTGGCAGACGAAACGGACCAGCCGTCGTCACGCTTCGCCGGAACGGCACAATTGGCCTGTGAGTCAGTGAAAGCGGGCGTCGTGGCGATCGGCGTCAAGGCTGCCCCGCCGAGCAGCGAAATGAATTGCCGACGTCTCATCCGGCCCCCTCGTTGACCTTGTTTTCGATCGCTGCGCCGTTTCGAGCCATTCTCAGATGGATGCTACGGTTTGTAGCATTAATTTGACCTCAGCCGCAATGATCGTCTCGCTCGGCGCGTGCGGCGAGCGCTGAGTGAGTTGCTGTGCGCGTAAGCGCTGTTACTATCGCGCCTATGCCATTCGCTATTACACTTCGCTTAGATCCCATCGGCTCTGTCCCTATCGAAGCGATGTGGCATCAGCTTGCAACAGACGGAATCGACGCCGATCGCTACCAGCTTGGCTACGCTCCGCATATCACCCTGGCGATTTACCCGAACGAAGCACCGCTCGACAGGCTGCGCACCGCGATTGAAGATACGTGCCGAAATTGGGAGGCCCTTCCTGTTCGCTTGAGCGCATTAGGTGCTTTTCCAGGCGACGGCACCGTTCTGTGGGCAGTGCCCGTTGTGACGGCCGAGTTGCTTGCCCGGCATCAGGCCATTCAAATTGCACTTCCCGGTCTCGAGGTAGATGCGCATTACCGACCGGGAGCTTGGGTGCCTCACGTGACGTTGTCGGGTGCGTTGCCTCACCCGGGCCCGGCTCTCACGACGCTCTTGGCAAACTGGGAGCCAATCACTGGCCTTCTCGACCGGGTCGATTTGGTGAGATTCCGTCCTGTTGAAGTGCTGCAGAGCTTGAGCTGCCCTTCGTCGGGATCGCGCTCTTGATCGAGCTCCTTCGCTACTCTTTCTTCGCGCTCAGTCGACACCCGCGATAGCCCTCACACTGGCGTATAAATCACGAGCTTCAGCGCGGGATCGTCATTGGCCTGAAAGCTCGTGTGCTCGAAATGCAGCACGCCCTTGGTCGGATGGGTCATGGTCTTGCGGCCCGACAAGGTGCCGTGCACCTCATGCGCGCCCCACCATTTGACGAATTCGGGACTGCCTTGGCGCAACCGCGTCAGCAATTCCGCGAAGGCGGGATCGCCGGCCCAGACGTCGTGGGTGGCGCGAAACATCGCGACCATGCGCTTGGCCACGTCAGCCCAGCCCGCGCCGTAGGATTTTCGCGTGCGCTTGTTCGTCATCATCAGCAGCAGCGTGTTGCGATCCTCCTCCGGCAACCGGCCGAACGCAAAAATCTCCTCGGCGGCTTCGTTCCAGGCCAGCACGTCCCAGCGGCGCCCGGTGATGTAGGCCGGATGCGGCAGGCTCTCGACCAGGCGCAGAATGGGCGGCGGCACGACCTCGCGCGCAAAAGCACCCCTCGCGCCGTCGCGCGCCAAATCCTTCAGATGCGCATGTTCGGTCTTGCTGAGGCGCAGCGCACGCGCCAGCGCATCGACGGTCGTGACCGACGGGCTGACGGTGCGGCCCTGCTCGAGGCGGATGTACCAGTCGACGCCGATGCCGGCGAGCTGGGCGACCTCCTCGCGGCGGAGCCCCGCGGTGCGCCGCCTTTGCCCTGCGGGAAGGCCGACCGTCTTCGGCGACAGCTTTTCGCGGCGGGAGCGGAGGAAATCGCCGAATTCGACGCGGCGTGGATCAGCGATGGCATGCTCCCGTGGATGGAGGGTCTGGTAATACTAGGATAATACCAGGCCTTCTTGTCCCTGCAAGAGCGCTGCATATGGGTGTCACCCGTCTCTGAGGTGAACATCATGAAAGCTGCCGTACTCAAATCCCTGGGATCACCGCTGGTGGTCGAGACTGCCCCGGATCCGGTGCTCGGCACCGGCGAGGTCATCGTCGATGTCGTCGCCACGCGCGTCCTGTCCTACATGAACGAGGTTTTCAGCGGCGAGCGCAATTACGCGCTGGATTTGCCGATCATCCCCGGCCCTGGCGGCATCGGCCGGGTGCGCGCGATCGGCCCGGACGCGACCAAGCTCGGCGTCGGCGACTGGGTGTTCTGCGACCCGACGGTGCGCTCGCGCGACGACGTCGTCGCACCCGATATCGCCCTGCAGGGGCTCACGGCTGCCGGTCCCGGCGGCATGCGCCTGCAGCAGCATTTTCGCCACGGCTCGTATGCCGAGCAGATGCGCGTGCCGACGGAGAATGTGAAGCGCCTTGGCGCGATCACGACGGAAGAAGCCTCGCAATGGTGCGCGCTCGGGACGGCGCTGGTGCCCTATGGCGGCTTTCTCGCCGCAAACCTGCAAGCAGGCGAGACCGTGCTGGTGAGCGGGGCCACCGGCAATTTCGGCAGCGCGGCCGTCTCCGTCGCGCTGGCGATGGGCGCAGCCTGCGTGGTGACGCCGGGCCGCAACGAGAAAATCCTGGCCGACCTCGTCCGCCGCTTCGGCGCGCGGGTGAAGCCGGTCAGACTCACCGGCAACGAGGACGACGACCGCGAGGCGATGAAGCGCGCTGCAGGTGGCCCGATCGACTGCGTGTTCGACATCATGCCGCCTTCGGTGAGCCCGAATGTGGTGCGCGCGGCGGTCATGACGGTGCGCGCTTACGGCCGCGTCGTGCTGATGGGCGGCGTCGGCATGGCCGGCGGTCCCGGCCTCGAACTGCCCTACCCCTGGCTCATGCGCAACTGCATCTCCATCCACGGCGTCTGGATGTATCCGCCGGATGCGGCAACGCGTCTGATCGGGTTGGTGCGCGCCGGGCTGCTGCGGCTCGACGAATATGTGACGACGGATTTCGACCTCGACCACGTCAACGAGGCCGTCGCCCATGCCGCAGCCAATGGCGGACCGTTCAAATTGACGGTGATCCGGCCGTAATCGGCCTGCCCGCCGCGGCGATGCGCAATCGCGGCGGGTTTGCCTGATTGATCAGAGGCCTGGGAGGCGTCACCCCGATCGTGGACGGAAGCGGCCGTCTACTGTGCATGGGGTTGTTTTCGCGTTTTTATTCGAGCTCGATGACCTGGCCGTTGGACAGCGAGACGCGCCGGTCCATCCGGCCGGCGAGCTCCATGTTGTGGGTCGCGATCAGCATCGAGACCTTGGTCGCCTTGACCAGCTGCATCAGGGCCTGGAACACGTGGTCGGCGGTGTGCGGATCGAGATTGCCGGTCGGCTCGTCCGCGAACAGCACACGGGGCGCATTGGCCACCGCACGCGCGATCGCGACGCGCTGCTGCTCGCCGCCCGACAGCTCGGCAGGCCGATGGGTGATGCGGTCGCCGAGGCCGAGATAGCCGAGGATCTCCTTGGCGCGCTTGACGCTCTCGGACTTCTTCAGGCCGCGGATCATCTGCGGCATCATCACGTTCTCCAGCGCCGAGAACTCCGGCAGCAGCCGGTGCGACTGGTAGACGAAGCCGATATCGGTGCGGCGCAGCTGGGTGCGCTCGATGTCGGGCAGTTGCGAGGTCGGCGCGCCATTGACATAGACCTCGCCGGAATCGGGCGCCTCGAGCAGGCCGGCGATGTGCAGCAGCGTCGACTTGCCCGAGCCCGACGGCGCGACCAGCGCCACGGATTGTCCTGCCCACAGCGCGAGCTTGGCGTTGTCCAGGATCGTCAGCGCCGCCTCGCCCTGAAGGTACTGCCGTTTTATCTCGTGGAGATAGATGACCGGTACATCTTCCGCCCCCTGCTGCTGCTCCATCAGCCCCTCACTCGTACCGCAGCGCTTCGACCGGATCGAGGCGCGCGGCGCGCCACGACGGGTAGAGCGTCGCCAGGAACGACAGCGTCAGCGCCATGATGACGACGGCCGTGGTCTCGCCGACGTCGATCTCGGCGGGCAGCTTCGACAGGAAGTAGAGTTCCGGCGAGAACAGCTCGGTGCTGGTCAGCCAGGACAGGAATTGCCGGATGGATTCGATGTTGAGGCAGATCACGAGCCCGACGAAGAAACCGACCAGCGTGCCGACCACACCGATGGACGCGCCCGTGATCAGGAAGATCCGCATGATCGAGCCTTGCGAGGCGCCCATCGTGCGCAGGATCGCAATGTCGCTGCCCTTGTCCTTCACCAGCATGATCAGGCCGGAGACGATGTTCAGCGCCGCGACCAGCACGATCATGGTCAGGATCAGGAACATCACGTTGCGCTCGACCTGGAGCGCGTTGAAGAAGGTCGAGTTGCGCTGTCGCCAGTCGACCAGGAACACCGGGCGGCCCGCCGCCTCCGTCACCGCTTTGCGGAAGGAGTCGATCTTGTCGGGATTGGTGGTGAACACCTCGATCGAGGTGACGTCGCTGCTGCGGTTGAAATAGGCCTGCGCTTCGGCGAGCGGCATGAAGACGAAGCCGAGGTCGTACTCGGACATGCCGATCTCGAACACGGCAACGATCTTGTACGGCTTGATCCGCGGCGTGGTGCCCATCGGCGTCACCGCGCCCTTCGGCGCCACCAAGGTCACGCTGTCGCCGGCATGCAGCGACAGCTGGTCGGCGAGCCGCCGGCCGATCGCGACGCCTTGCCCGTCGTCAAAGCCCTCGAGCGAGCCCTGCTTGATGTTCTTGGCAATCGAAGTGAGGTTGTTGAGGTCGTCGGAGCGGATGCCGCGCACCAGCACGCCCGAAGCGTTCCAGGGCGAGGACGCCAGCGCCTGGCCGTCGACCACGGGGGCAGCGAGCCGGATACCCTGGACCTGGCTGATGCGCTCGGCGACGTCCTTCCAGTCGGTCAGCGGCGATTCCAGCGGCTGGACCAGGATGTGGCCGTTCAGCCCCAGGATCTTGTCGAGCAACTCTTTCCGGAAGCCGTTCATCACGGCCATCACGATGATCAGCGTCGCGACGCCGAGCATGATGCCGAGGAAGGAGAACCCGGCGATGACCGAGATGAATCCCTCCTTGCGGCGCGCCCGCAAATAGCGCGCCGACAGCATCCACTCGAAGGGCGCGAAAGGCGCGGTCTGCACGGTCTCGGTCATGGTTTCATCCATCGCTTGATAATCCCATGATTCGGGGTCAATTGTGGCCGGATTGCCGGCCCATTATCGCGCGATGAACACTATTCAGCCGACCAGGCGGGCGACCGCGTCCGCTGGCGACATGGTCTCGCGGGAGCCGTCACTGCGCTTCTTGATCTCGATCTTGCCCTCGGCAAGCCCCTTCGGCCCGATCATGATCTGCCAGGGGATGCCGATCAGGTCGGCGGCGGCGAATTTGGCACCGGCGCGCTGGTCGGTGTCGTCGTAGAGCACGTCGACACCCTTGGCCTGGAGCTCGGCATAAAGCTTCTCGCAGGCCGCATCGACGGCGGCATCGCCCTGCTTCAGATTGAGGATCGACACGCGGAACGGCGCCACTGCCTCCGGCCACTTGATGCCGGCATCGTCGTGGCAGGCCTCGATGATCGCACCAAGCAGGCGCGAGACACCGACGCCGTAGGAGCCGCCATGGATCGGCACGTCGACGCCGTCGGGACCCGCCACCATCGCCTTCATCGGCTCGGAGTACTTCGTGCCGAAATAGAAGATTTGACCGACCTCGATACCACGGGTGTTCACGCGCTTGTCTTCGGGCACTTCCTGCTCGAACCGCGCGGGATCATGGACGTCCTCCGTCGCGGCATAGACCGAGGTCCACTGCTTGATGATCGGGGTCAGGTCGCCCTCGTAGTCGACGTCCTCGCCCGGCACCGGCAGGTCCAGCACGTCGCGGTTGATGAACACGCCGGATTCGCCGGTCTCCGCGAGCACGATGAATTCGTGGCTGAGATCGCCGCCGATCGGGCCGGTCTCGGCACGCATCGGGATCGCCTTCAGCCCCATCCGCGCAAAGGTACGCAAATAGGCGACGAACATCTTGTTGTAGGAGATACGCGCCGCCGCCTCGTTGAGGTCGAAGGAATAGGCATCCTTCATCAGGAACTCGCGGCCGCGCATCACGCCGAAGCGCGGACGCTGCTCGTCGCGGAATTTCCATTGGATATGATAGAGATTCAGCGGCAGGTTCTTGTAGGACTTCACATAGGCGCGAAAAATCTCCGTGATCATTTCCTCGTTGGTAGGCCCGTACAAGAGCTCGCGCTTGTGGCGGTCCGCGATGCGCAGCATCTCCGGGCCGTAGGCGTCGTAGCGGCCGCTCTCGCGCCAGAGGTCGGCGAGCTGGAGCGTCGGCATCAACAGTTCCAGCGCACCGGAGCGGTCCTGCTCCTCGCGCACGATCTGCTCGATCTTCTTCAGCACCCGGAAGCCCAGCGGCAGCCAGGCATAGATGCCGGCCGCCTCCTGCCGGATCATACCGGCGCGCAGCATCAGCCGATGCGAGACGATCTCCGCCTCTTTCGGATTTTCCTTCAGAATGGGCAGAAAGAACCGCGACAACCGCATGGCAATACTCTGGGAATCAGTGATGGCCCGCAGTGAAACCGGATTGGGAGCTAAAACACAAGGCCGGGAATGAGGAAAAGCCGCTAACGCGGCGGAATTCCTGTCATTTTTCCGTTGCCTTGAGGTTCAACTTGAACCGGCCAAACCTTACGGCGGCGCGACCTCGAGCTCGTCCTCGAGGGTGATTTTCTCGAAATCGGTCACCAGCGCATCGATCCGCACATGCCAGCGGCCGGCGAAGGGCAGCTCGACCTTGCGGACGTGCCAATAGCCGTCGGGCCCGAGCTCGGCGTTGCGCTCCATCGGCTCGATCCCGCGCTCCGGCAGGCTGAGCGTCAGCGTCGCCTCCTTGGCCTTCAGTGGCGTCGCCTCGCCGGTCATGAGCTGAAGCACGAAATCGTCCACGCCGGCCTTGCCGGGGGACACCAGCACCTGGAACATCGCCTTGTCGGTGTGAATGTGGATTGCCAGCGGCGTCTCAGGGACGATGGTCCGCGGCGGCGGCGTGAAGCGCCAGCCGGCGACGACGGCGAAGATGCCGAGCGCAGCCCCGCACTCGAGCAGGATCGAACGCCTGAGTGCAGGCGCGCCCCTCTGATCCCTCGCCAGCGCCGGCGTCAGCCGGTAGCGATTGAGCCCGGCGAGCGCCAGCAGGGACAAGACCAGCGCCAGCTTGGCCGAGAGAATGAGGCCGTAGCTGGTCTCGACCAGCGCCGACGGCTTTTCGAGCTGGATGACCGCAAGCGTGAGCCCGGTCAGCGCCAGCGCGGCGACCACCGGCATGGCGATACGCGAAAAGCGGTTCAAAAGCGGCAGCACTGCCGATGTCGGCTTCGACAGCAACGCTGCAAGCGGCGCCAGCGCGCCGACCCAGAACGCGACAGCGAGGCCATGGAGAAAGATCGCCGGCCGCGTCAACATCTCTGGCGACGCCGTTGCGGCATGCCCGGTCATGGCGAGCGAGAGCCCAACGCCGGCGAACGCGATGGCGGCGAGCACACGCGCATACCACGCCCGCCCCAGCGCCATCAGCGCGAGCAGCATCGCCGCAATGGCGACGAGCAACGCGGGGCCAGCGCTGGTCGCGAATGCGATGGTCCAGGGAGCCGCCGTCACGAGTGCTGCCGGCGGCAGGCCAAGGAGATCGAGACCCAACACGCCCAGCGACACAACGGCGCTTGGGAGACCGACAAGCAGCGCTGCGCGCGGCACGCTCATGCCCGCCATCGACCACGAAATCCAGCGGGCAAAGAATACACCGCCGACACCGACAAACAGCCCGAGATAGAGACCGATCCGCGACAGCCAAATCAGCGCGTTCAATCGGCCGTCCGCATTGGCCGGAGGTTGCGTGGCCGTCGGCGCGCCGATCGAAAAGATCACCGATCCCGCGACGGGATGGCCGTCCTGCGAGATCACCCGGTAGCTCACGACCGCGGTGCCCGGCGGCAGGTCCGGCGGTATCGCAACGGAAATGCTTTCGCCGGATGTCGTGACACGCGCATCGTCACGCGCCCTGCCCGCGCCGTCAATCAGTTGGATCGCGCCGGGGGTCACCGCCTCGTTGAAACGCAATTCCACCGCCTTCGGCGCGCTCGCAAGAATGCTGCCGCTCGCCGGCTCGACCGAGATCAGCGCCGCATGCGCCCACGCTCCGGACGAAGTGCCGGCGACGACGAGCAGCATCGCGAGCGCAGCGAGAAGACGCATTAGGGCTTGGGCTGCAGCTTCACGCCGGGCGCCGGCGACTTGTCCTCATGGGAATGAGCTGCCCCCTCCGCTGGAATTTCGATCCAGCGGCTGACACCCTTCTCGCACTCCTGCACCACCGGGAAATACAGCGTGGTGTTGGGCTTCAGGCCGTCGGTGAGGAAGCTGCTGACGACGAACTCGTCGTAATTGTGGTCCGGCAGCTTGCCGCCGGACCATACCACTTCCTTCACGCCCGAGGTCAGCTTGTTGCCGTGATAGTCGTAGGCGCTGGCGTATTGCCCCTCGACGACATCGACGTTCCAGCCGGCCTTCGGCATCGGTTTCACCGCGATGACGCCTTCGGGAATCTGCACGCGGATCTTGACCGTCGGCGAGCCGGAGCAGCCGTGCGGCACGGCGAAGACGGCCTTGTAGGACGCACCGACCGTGGCCTGCTTGCCTTCCAGATAGACGTGCGCCGCCGCAGGCGATGCGGCGAGCGCAGCCATCAGGATCAGCCAGGGTGTCTTCGACATGCTCGATCTCCTCCGCATGGTCATTTGATCAGGATCGGCGATTCCACGTTGACGTGATCCGTATCGGAAATCGAAATACCAAGGCCCAACATCCAGCGCCCCGGCGTCAACTGCGCTACGTTCACACGCCAGCCATCATCGCCCTCTCGCGAGGCCTCGACCGGCGCGAGCTTCCTGCCGGTCTGCACGTCTGCCAACGACACCGATACGGCTTTCGCCGTGAGCGGCATCTCGTCCGTCGTTTCCAGTTGGATGGTGATTTCGACCGGGCCGGCACGGCCCGGCGAGACCGTAACGTTGGCCATCGCCTTCTCGGTGTGCAGATGCGTGAAGAAGCTGTCGTCGTCGGTCGCCGCCACCAATGGTGCGGCCGCGATCGACAGCAGCACAGCCGCCACGAGTCCGATACTTTTAAAAGTTCGATGCAAGACCATGGGAAACTTGATCGGCCTCGTCACATCTTCATTCCCGAATGATCCGGCATTTTCTTCATCATCATGTGGCCGCCATCGGCGGGCGCCTGGGCACCGACGCTCTGCACGTCGAGCGAAATCGCGACCTTTCCGGCCTTCTCGAACTGAAGCGTCACCGGTACTTTGTCACCTTGCTTGAACGGGCCTTTCAACTCTTGAAGCATCAAGTGATAGCCACCGGGAGCCAGCTTCACCGTCTTGCCGGGATCAATCACCAGCCCGCTGTCGAGCGGCCGCATCGTCATCACGCCGTTATCCGTTTTCATCTCGTGGATTTCGGTCTTGCCGGCGATATCAGCTGAAACAGCCACGAGCTTGTCGGGCGCCGTGCCCTTGTTCTCGATGGTCAGGAAGCCGCCGGCGACCTTGGCGCCACCCGGCGTGGCACGGCTCCAGGCCTGGCTGATGACGAGGTCGCCGGCCCTGACGTCGTCAGCAAGTGCCGGTGCGGCGAACAGAGCGAGAGCGAATACCGCGCCCAGCAAATCGTTCATCATGGTCTTCATATCGGGAATCCTGTTTTGCAGATTAGGCACTAGTTCGTGGAGAGTTGCTGGGCGGACCATTTCTCGAGATCGGCGACTTCGGCCGAACCTTCGATCGTTGTGATAGTCCCATCGCGAGCGATCAAAATCGTCCTGGGAATGTCTCCCTGCCAAGCAGGGTCGATCTCGAATCTCAGGCGTTCGACAAAGCCGTCGCTGAAGATGAAATTCTCTGTCGACGAAAGCCCGGCTTTGTCCAGCATGGATTGCGTCGCCGCTGGCAAATTCGGCACGAGGTCGGCGCTGATCGTTACCACGTCGATCTCCGGATGTTCTTTCGCGAACTGCCCGAGCAGCGGCAGCTCGACCTTGCAAGGGCCACAGGTCACGCCCCAAAAATGGACGAGCGTGGGACGCCCCGCATGATCCTTCAGGACGTGCTGCCAGCTCCCCCGCTCGAATGGCTTGAGAACCGGGGGTGCTCCGAGCGCAGATGCCGAAGCGATCAGAATGCCCAAACCGAGAATGGCGGCAAGTCGACGCTTCATGGCTGATCCTCGATCGGTGTCAGGCGATAACCATCCGCCTTCGTCATCCATGACAGATAGATATGGCGGTCATTGGAAACGAGTAAGGGATGGTCCGACGTGTCAGTCGTGCTCGATATCGCCTTAGGCGGTGACCACGTCTCGCCATCATCGCGGGACGTCGTCTGCTCAACCGTGGTCTTTTCGCCGTCGAACTCCTTCCAGACCATCACCGTTCGCGCCGGGCCCGCAAGCACAAAGGGACGAGTCGGATTGCGATCCGCCCGGCCCAGCGCCATTGGCTCAGAGAAGGTTCGGCCTTCATCGCGCGAATGCGCGTAGAACAAGCCCTTCCGTGCCTTCCCATTCGTGTACCAGGCAACGTGATAGCTCCCGCTGGGCGCAATCGTCAGGCTCGGCCCGTGATGCGGGCAGGCATTGATCTGCCAATCGTCCTTGCTGACCCGATGAACCTCACCCGGCGTCGAGATGTCTGTAAACGTCATCACCGCGTGATCACGCACGCCGCCCTCAAAAATATTTCTAAAGATCACGACCGGTCGTCCCGGCGCCGCAAAAGCCAGCCCCAGCCGACAACATTCGCAAGTGTTATCGTGCGCGAGATTGGCCTCGGCGTAGGTCGCTCCTCCATCGCGTGAGGACGCAAAGAAGAGGCCCGCCCCGTCGTACTTCTGACCGGCCTGTTTGGCGGGGACACGATTCCGCTTATCGAGCCAGGCCGCAAAGATCATACCATCCTGATCGAGCGCCAGCGCCTCAAAGCGTTGGCTCTCGTTGTTTGCGGTAATGGGCTTCAGTTCCGCAAAACTCTTCCCGCCGTCGCTCGAACGCGTGTAGAGCACCTGCCCGTTGAACGCCTCATCTCTGAATATCGAGAAAGCGACATCGATTCCGCCTTTACGATCGATCACGATCTTCGGCCGGGCGTCCGGTCCCCAATCAAGATTCAGCCGTTGCGTCGTGACTTGAGTCGGAGCTGAAAAGCTGCGTCCCGCGTCCGGCGAACTCGAAACAGACACTTGACCACCCGCCATCCAGGCGAGCCACAGAGTTCCGTCGGAGCCAAAGGCGGGCGTCACCTTGGTCGCGCAGCGTAGTGCAGGCTCATCACAAGCTGCTTCGGACCCATGCTGCCCGTGCATCTGTCCGTGCGCCGCGCTTTGCAAAAATGCGAGAGCAAGGACGCCCAGTAAGCCACTTCGGATCATGATCCCAGTCCCTTCAAAAGTCCGGATCATTTGAATGCCACCTTCATACCCGCAACGAATGCACGCGGCGAGCCCGCGTAGATCGATCCCGTCGTGTTTGCGAGCACGCTCGCAGGATTTTGAACGCCGGCTGCCGTGACGGAGTTCGAGATATTGTTCGCAGAGGCAACATAGGTTCGATCGAACACGTTTCTGACTTCCAGAAACAGGTTCAAGGACCGGAAGTAGTCGGAGAGAAGATCGGTCTTGTAGTGGACGTTCACGTTGACCAGCTCGTAGCTAGGGGCCTTCAGGAGATTCGCGTTATCCATGTAGAAGGAATCCTTCCACTGGAGCTCAACGAAGCCCCCAAGGCCTGCGAGTGGTCCGGCAAATTCGTCATACCCTACCCGGGCCGTCAGTTCATTGGGTGAGACGCCCGGTATCTTGTTGCCAGCACGGTTGAAGCTGAAGACGGCACCGTTGGTGATGTTCTCAACATATTCGGTATAAACCTCGTCGAGATAGGTGTACGCGGCCATGAACCGCCAGCCGGGATAGAACTTCCAGTCAGCCGCAAGCTCCACACCACGATGCTCCGAGCGCGGAGCATTGAATGAATAGGTTACACCGGCAACCGGAGTTGCCTGGTTGACGATCTCGTTGCGAAAGAACTCATAGAAGCCAGTCGCGCTGAGTTTGACCATCTTGTTCGGCGTCCAATCGAAGCCCAGATCGTAACCAAGGTTCTTCTGGGTATTGAGCTGGGTGTTGTTGCCCGAAAACCCGGTCTGGAGAACGAAGAGATTAGAAACCTGCGGAGTGCCGTACCCGGTTGCGACCCGGCCGCGCAATAGCCATTGGTCGTTCAGATTGTATAGAAGCGCCAGTTCTGGAGCGGTGTTCTGAAGCTGGCGGTCTGCAGTCGTGATCGCCGTCGTCGCCGTGCCAGCAGCGCCGGTGTAGGTATACGCCGTGTTTTTCCCCTTCAGGATAGTGGTCTCCCACCCAACACCAGCGACTGCCATCAAGGAAGACGTGAGCTTGAGCTCTTCCCTCGCGCGAACGCCGTAATTGGTCGTCTCGCTGTAGAGATTGCTCGATAACGCGCCCAGCGTGGCGTTGCCGCCCGGCATGACGTTCCGTGTATCGCTGGAGGCCGTGAGGGTGTTGTAGAAGGCACCAAAGAAGGCCGTCGACTCCAACCCGAGAATCTCGCCGCGCTTGGTGAGATCGCTCATGTAGTTGTACGACGGAAAGTCACCGATCGCGCTGGTCGACCCCGTTGGCTGGCTGATGTTCCTGTCGTCGAAGGTGAACTGGTTTCGCCACGTCGTCGTGTTGTCGAAGTCGTGCTCCCACCGTCCTCCGACAATCGTCCGGCGATCGTTGCGACCGAGCCCTGCCTGTACCGCCGTCTCCTTGTCGGTTCCCGCCGCCGTGTTGAAGCCATTGTTGAACAACGTCACCGTGCCGCAGCCCGCAGCCGCCGTGGCGCCGGTGGCACATCCCTGCTGGAAGGGATTCTGATAATATTGGTTCAGTGACGAGCGAATGGGTAACCGCGCGCTCAGGTCGTTGTTAATGATCTTAACCGTAAAGCGATCGTCGGGCGTCGCCTTCAAAGTCCCTAAGAAGTTGACGGTCTGCGTATTGAACCAGCTATTGCCGATATAACCGTCGCCCCGCGTGTCGCTTGCGAACAGCGAGCCCTCGAAATTCCCGACCTTCTTGCCGGCGGCTAGGTAGTTGTTGAGGTAACCATAGCTGCCACCGTCGACGCCGTACTCGACGCCATCGATTGTCCCGCCCGGCCGTGTCCGAAAATTGAGCGCACCACCGGTCGCGTAGTTCCCGTAAAGCGACGACGAAGGACCGCGGACGACGTCGATCGCACCATAAGCATGGGGATCGATCAGGTCGCTGCGCGATAGGCCATCGGGCTGCGTCACCGGGAAGCCGTCGTCGAAGATCACGAGATTGCGGATGCCGAAACCGTTCCGGGCGTTCGAGCCACGAATCGAGATGCCGAAATCGCGCGGGCCGTTCCCCTGTTTGATCGAAATGCCCGGACTGTCCCGCAGGACGTCACTGACCGAAAACGCGGGCCGATTGTTAAACTGGCTGCGATCGATTGTCGTAGCGGTCTGCCCGGCCGGCGCCTGATTGAGGCCATCTCGCGCAGCACTGGCAGTCACCGTTCTGTTCTGGGCCGAGGCGTCCGCGGTCGAGCCGGCGGCCGGTTGTCGCGTCGAGCGGGCCGCCGAGGCGGAGCGAGGCCTCGAATGGCGAATTGCAGGCTTGGGTCGGACCGCCTGAGGTGCCTCAACCGACACCGCGGGAAGCGTTTGCGGGGCAGCCTGCGCGTGCGCGTTGGAGCTGATCGAGGACAGCACTCCGCAAAGCACGGGAAGGCTCGCGCCGCTGAGCATACGAATGCGTGACATTTCTTGGATTCCTGACGTCCGGCTCGTCGGCCGGTTCAATGAGCAAGCCGTTGGCGTAGCGTCGCCGCACCAACGGTTCGATTCGTCGCGAGGTCAGGAAAAGTGGGGAGGTCCCCGCGCCTGGGCGCTTGAGCCCTTATGGGCAGCGGGAGCGGACGCATCCGCATCGTGCCACACCACGCGTTCGGCGTGGCGGACGGGAACGGAGAGCGTCGCGTGCGACGGCGAATCGAAGGACGCGTTCGCCTGCGCAAGGCAACACAGCGCGCAGGCACCGGCATGCGCGGTCGCCGAACCATTTTGGTCGCTCGGAGCACCTTGCTCGCTGACACTGTAGCAGATGACGGTGCCAAGCGGATCGGCGATGGCCTGGCCGGCCGCCCAGCAGGTGGCAATCGGCGCCAGCACCTGCATCACCAAAGCGAGCAGGACGATGGGTAGGAATTTTTGCAGCCGTACGCGCATCCGTCGAACCATTCGTTCGTCTACTAACTAAACACCAAGTGGGAGGAGAGTCGACATCGCATCTTGGTCGAGATTGCGATTGAACAAGCCGCTCGAAAGAGGCTGGCCCTTGCAGGCCGAGCCGCCCATGGGTCGGTCCGGCGCGGTCCCCGTGTTCTGCATTGCGACGCTCTTCTTTCCGTTGCTTCACATCACGAGGTGGATGGCGGGATGCAGCGTTCCCAGCAGACCGACAATGGCGAAGATGGCAAGACCAAGGGCCAGCTCGATGGAGCTGTTGCGCGCGAGCCATCGCAACCCGCCGGACCGAGCGAGCCGGGGCGCCAACAATAGCCGGTTGATCGTTGCGAGCGCCAGCATGACCGCAAACAGAGCGAGCTTGAGCAGCAACAGCTGTCCATAACTGGTGACGATCAGCGCGCGAAAGGAGCCGACCAGGATGGTGGTGTTGATCAAACCCGAGAGCATGAGTACGGTCACGCTGATGATGCCCAGCGTCGAGAACCGCCGTACCGCATCGGTGGCGAGCAGTATAGCGCCGTTCCGGTAGGCCGCGGTCAACAGCAGAACCAGCGGCGCAAGACCGCCGAGCCATGCCGCGGCGGCGATCAGATGGAGCGCATCCGCCGCGAGGTGCAGATAACCCATTGCGCCGACCGTCGCGCCGGCATGCCCCGTCCACGCAAGGCTTGCCGCAAAGGCGAATGATGCCATCAATCCAAACCATTGAGCGATCGCCGTGCGGTCAAGGACCAGACAGGCTGCGACGCAGATTGCAAAGCCTGCCCGGACGATCATCACTTCGCCGAACTGGGTTTCGTTGATGACCGTCGACAGCACATCCGCAGTCAACGCGTCGTGCAGTGGCAATCCACTCATTGAAGCGGACTCAAGCAACAGCCAGATCGCGCCGGTGATCACGGCAATGGCGAGAGCGAAGGACGATACCCGTCGCGCATGGGTGCGAAACACGGCTCCCAAGCTCGCTCCGGGATGCAAAACGGGCTCGGCGATCACAGTCCGAAAAAGCATGTTTCCAGCCGTGATCGCTGTTGCGGCGAAATGAACAGCACGCGTCGCAACCAAGGGCGCCCCAATTGCGGACCAATCCATCGGTGGCAACGCCCTAAGGACCGACCTGGAACGTGAAGCTCCCATCGGTGGTATGCGTATCCACCGACAAGACGCGCCAGTTCACGTGGTAGGTGCCGGTGCCGCCGCCTTTCAGCGAGACCGACATCTGGTCGCCGCTGATGCGCGCCTTGCCGGCATCGACGCGTTGCCCCGACGGGCCTGTCACCGTGATCGAACTGAACGCGGCCTCCAGCTTTTGCGTGAACCAGAGTGTCACCTCACGCGGAGGATTTCCGACTTTGTTGCCAACACGCGGTTCGGCATGGTCGAGAAAAGCGTGGGCACATGCATCGCTGGCCGACAGGGAAGCCAGGAGCAGCAGCATCAGACCCGAAATCAAGCGCAGCATGGATCAATTCCTTGCAAAGGGGCTTGCGGGCTGGACGGCTCCCCCGAAGATCGGCTTGCCGATCCCGCGCGGGTCGATGTCGTCCAGATACAAATGCAATTGAGCGATAAAGCCGACGTTGGTGCCGCTCTGCCGGTTGATCGGAATCAGCGCCTCGACGGCGACCTGAAACGTGTTGCCAACCCAGATGACACCAGGATTGATCGTCCCCGTCGTCGCCGTGCCCGAGGTGAGCGTGTTCGCCACCGGCGTCTGCAGGTTGGCTTCGACGAGCGGGATCAAATGATTGATGAACTCCGGGAGCCCGAGATCAACAACCGAGGATTTCAAATAGGGCATGCTATATTGAATGGTGCCGCCCCAATTCAGCACGCGCGCATGGAATTCGGTGTCCGCAGTCAGCTCGCCCGTATCCGGATCAATCCCGAAACTGGTCGTAAAATTCCTGCCCGGGATCGCGTAGCCGACCTGGCCCGTGATCGCCACCGGCCGCAACCACGAGAAGGTATCCGGAAGATCGCCAAGGCCTTTGCCGAAATAGATCGTCGGCGTGTAGGTATTGAACGGGTCCGCACCGACGCTCTTTGCGCCTGTACCGCCCCATTCCACGCTCAAGCCCACCGACATCACGAACTCATGCTCGGGGTTTTTGAACACGCGGTATTTGAATGTTGTGTCCAGATTCTGGAATCCATTGGCTCCGGGAACCGTCCGATCGATCGGCCCAAGGAAGGTGTAAGTCGTGCCAAACGACACCGCGAAATCCTCGGTGATGCGCTTGGAGAACTCACCCGATACGTCGCGTTGACGGACAGGAGGAATGTCGCCCGTCTTGAAACTGTCGACCGTGGGAAGCGACAGCTCGTCGTTGACGCCTGGATCATCGATGCCGAGCGTTGCCGGGAAGAAGCGGTTACCAACGATTTCGTGGGCTAAGCCGCCAGAAAGAGGAATAAGCGCAATCGCGGTGCCCCAAAGGCCCGCACGCATGTGAGAGATCGACATGAAAGGTCTCCGCAGATTGACGTGCCGGTTCAGCGGCCGGTTTGGCCGCGAAGCTCACGTCGCCTGCGGTGGTGCGCGCGCCTGCGCGTTGGAGCCGCCGC
Organism: Bradyrhizobium sp. AZCC 2230; assembly: GCF_036924495.1. Classification (NCBI taxonomy): domain Bacteria; kingdom Pseudomonadati; phylum Pseudomonadota; class Alphaproteobacteria; order Hyphomicrobiales; family Nitrobacteraceae; genus Bradyrhizobium; species Bradyrhizobium sp. AZCC 2230. The sequence continues at coordinate 1,659,051 of NZ_JAZHRS010000001.1, forward strand.
GGAACACCGCGAGGCGATCGGCTGCGGGGTGCCACGCCACCTGCTCAGCGGCACGGAATGGCACCGCGAAGATCGCCTGTGGCAGCGAATCAACCGACGCACTTGCCTGCGCCAGGCAACAAATCGAACAACTGCCGGCGTGTGCTTTCGGCGCACCGGTCTGGTCTGCCCCGCCCTGCTCGTTCGCACTGTGGCAGATGAAAGCAGTCTGGAGCGGATCGGCAACGGCCTGCCCGGCCGCCCAGCAGGCGGCAATCGGCGCCAGCACCTGCATCGCCAAGGCGAGCAGGACAACCGGTAAGAATTTTTGCAGCCGAGCGCGCATCCGCCGAACCATTCGTTCGCCTACTAACTAAACACCACGCCCGCTCCGAGTCGAGGTCACTTCGCTGGCCTTATTGTGGTCGCACAAATTTCTCGAAAAATGTGCCCGGAGGGTCCCATCCAGAGGCCGCGTCCGGCAATTGAGGCAGTCGCGCCGACCCGCCCGTCCACAGAATTCTTATGTTTGTCATATACTTATGGGGTCAATAACCCGATCATTTCGTCAACTGCTCGAATTTTGAACAATCGTTGCCGAAAATGATGACAAGTGAGAAAAGTTGATCTAGCATCCCTCTTGCTCAGGCTAGCCGCGAGGTCAAAGTCTGGTGGTCCAAGTCTCGGGAGGAGCCCCTGGCGCGCAAAACGCAGCGTCGCCCCGCCAATCAAGATCAAATCTTAGAATCGGGGATAATAGGGTCGACACAATTTTTGAGCGGGGCTAGGGCCCCGCTCTTTTTTTTGTCTTTCGCGGCTGATGTGCCGATGAGTGCTTCTCCCAATCCGATCGAGCAAAGCTTTGAGCTTGCGGCCTCGCGCTGCTCGGATCTCACGCCCCTGGTCGATCAACGGCTGTTCAACCGGCATCCCGAAACGCGGGCGATGTTCCGTTCGCAAGGCAGCGAGATCGTGATGGGATCGATGCTTGCGCTGACCATCGAGGCGATCCTCGACTTTGCCGGCGAGCGCCGTGGCCATTTCCGGATGATCGCCTGTGAAGTCGTCTCGCACGACGCCTATGGCACGCCGCGCGAACTGTTCATCGCCTTCTTCGCCACCATCAGGGATGCGCTGCGCGATCTGCTCGGCGATGAATGGTCAGCCGAAATGGCGCAGGCATGGGACCAGTTGCTCGTCGAGATCGAGGCCTTCGCTGGCATCGCAGCGTAGCGCTTTGCGCTGCACCAACACGGGCCACGACGATCCCGACGTTGATTGCACATTGAGTGGCATCAACTCTTGTGAGACACTTTCCGAGATCGGTAGCGCAACCAATGCCGCGCCGACGATAAAATATATGGGAGCGAGCGATGTCCGGGACGAAAGATTTCTCGACGACGAGGCGCGATCTTCTTCAGGCGGCAGCAACCGCCGGCGCCGCAACTGCCATCCTCGGCAGCATGGCCATAAATCCAGCACTTGCAGCCGAAGTCGGACGATCCGAGAAGCCGCTGAAGGCGGCATTCTCCAACGCAGGCCTCCAGGCGACCTGGTGCGCACAGGGCAAGCAAGCCGCGGAATTCTGGGGCAAGCTGTTCAACGTCGAGGTCACCTGGTTCGATGGCCAGCTCGACGCCGTCAAGCAGCGCGCGGCGATCGACAACATGGCCTCGCAGAAATGGGACTTTGTCGCGATCCAGGCCTTCGGCATCGGTACCCTCACCCAGCCCGTGCAGAAGATGATCGACGCCGGCACGCCTGTCATCGACATGGACACGCTGATTGCGCCGCTCGACCAGATCAACGTCCATTCCTTCCTCGCCCCCGACAACGAGTTCATGGGCGCCTCGGTGACCCAGGCGCTGTGCAACGCCATGGGCGGCAAGGGCAAGATCATCATGACCCAAGGCGCGCTCGGACATACAGGCGCGCAAGGCCGCGCCAAGGGCTTCAACAACGTCGTTAAGCAATTCCCCGGCATCGAGGTGCTCGACACCCAGCCGGCCGATTGGGACGTCTCCAAGACCGCGCGGCTCTGGGAAACCTATCTGACCAAATACCCGCAGATCGACGCGGCATTCTTCCACAATGACGACATGGCGCTTGCGGCCGCCAACATCATGAAGGCGCATAACCGTACCAACATCCTGATCGGTGGTGTGGACGCGATGCCGCCGGCGATCCAGGCTGTGAGCGAGGGCCGTATGTTCGCGACCGTCCGCAATCCGTCCTGCCGCATCCATGGCGGCGCGATCATCGCAGGTGTCGCGGCCGTCGCAGGTGGCGAGAAGAGCGGCCAGGGCATCCCCAAGAACGTCGTCACCGACGGCCCGGTCGTGACCAAGGCCAATGCCGCCGGCATGCAGTGGATGCAGGATCACTTCCTGATCTGAAGTCCTCCAAGATCTGATCTTGCATGCCTGAGGGTCAACAGCCCATCCTGGAACTCCAGGGCATCACGAAGAGCTTCGGCGGCGTCGAAGCGCTTCGTGGTGTCGACTTCGCGCTGCTTCCCGGCGAGATCCACGGTCTCGTCGGCGAAAACGGCGCGGGAAAAAGCACGCTGATGAAGATCATCGCCGGCGTGCACACCGAGTTCTCCGGCCGCTTCCTGATCGACGGCCAGGAGACCCACTTCCGCTCGGCGCGCGATGCGCACGCGGCCGGCATCGCCATGGTGCATCAGGAGCTCTCCGTCGCGCCCGACCTCACCGTCGCGGAGAACGTCTTTCTCGGCAACCAGCCGACCAACCGGCTCGGCCTCGTGCAATGGCGGCGCATGGCGCGGGAAGCCGGTGAGCAGCTGTCTCGTTTCGGCATCGACGTCGATCCGATGTCGCGGCTCGGCGACCTGCCGATCGGCCTGCAGCAGCTGATCGAGATCGCCCGCGTGCTGTTCTCGGGCGCCCGGATCGTCATCCTGGACGAGCCGACCTCCGCCCTCTCCCCGCCGGAGGTCGAGCGGCTGTTCACGACGCTGCGGCGGCTGCGGGAGCAAGGCACGGCGATCGTCTTCATCTCGCATTTCATCGAGGACATCCTTCGCGTGTCCGATACGGTCACCGTGTTCCGCAACGGGCGGAAGGTCGCGGAGACTGCGAGCGCCGCGACCAGCAAGGGCGCGCTGATCGAGGCCATGATCGGTCGCGGCGGTGAAGCGCTCGAGCATAGCTACAGCGACGATCTGATGCTGCCCAAGCCGGGCGACAGTTCGGTCGTGCTGAAAGTCGACCAGCTGTCGCTGGCGCGCAGCCTGCAAGACGTCTCCTTCGAGGCCCGCGCCGGCGAAGTGCTCGGCATCTACGGCTTCATGGGCTGCGGCCAGCAGGAGTTGTCGCGCATCCTGTTCGGCAAGCTGAAGCCGGACGCCGGCCGGCTTACCGTCGACGGCAAGCCAAAGACATTTGCCAGCACGGCGGCGGCGCGGCGCGCCGGCGTGGCGCTGGTGCCGGAAAGCCGGCGCGCCATGCTGTTCCATCAGGAGCCGGTCTACAAGAACATCTCGATCAGCATCCTGGACCGCATCTCGTCGCTGCTGCTCAAGCCGGCGCAGGAGCGCGACATCGCGCAGCGCCAGGTCGAGCAGCTGCAGATCCGGCCGCCGGTGGTCGGCCTCGACCTCGGCATGCTCTCCGGCGGCAACCAGCAGAAGGTCGCACTCGCAAAGTGGCTCTCTTATCCGCCGAAGCTCCTCGTGCTGTGCGAGCCGACCCGCGGCATGGATGTCGGCGCCAAGAACGACGTCATCAACATCGTCCGCAACCTCCGCGCCAAGGGGCTCGCGATCATCGTGCTGTCGACCGAGCCGGAAACGGTGCTGTCGCTGGCCGACCGCATCCTCGTGCTCAAGCGCGGCGCTGTGGTGCGGGAATTCAAGAACGAGCCGGTCAGCAAGGACCGCCTGCTGGAAGCGGCGTGACGGAGAAGCACAATGGTGAGCAGTGAGACGGCACCCGCGGCGGGCCAGCGCGCAAAGGGCCTTGCGCCCTTCCTGCGCTCGCAGATGCGCAACATCGCGCCGTTCCTGACGCTGATCTTCCTGTCCGGCTTCTTCGCTCTTGCGAGCCCCTCCTTCGCGACGATCGACAATCTCGGCAACATCCTGACGCAGGTGTCGGTGACCGGCATCATCGCCGTCGGCCTCACCTTCGTGATCCTGTGCGCGGAGATCGATCTGTCGATCGCCGGCATCGCCAACGTCACCGGCATTGCGGTCGCCTACTTCACGCTGCAGGAATCCTACGTCAACATTCCGAACATCCCCCTCGCCGGCGCAGCCGCGATCCTGCTGGCGCTCCTGCTCTGCGCGGCGCTCGGCCTCGTCAACGCGCTGGGGCTGACCGTGATCGGCATCCCCTCCTTCATCATGACCTTGGCCATGATGCAGATCGCGGCCGGCATCTCGGCGCTCTTGGTGCGCGGCCAGATCGCCTACAAGGTCCCGAGCCTGATCACGACGCTCGGCTCCGGCTCGATCGGCGGCATCCCCTGGATCGTGATCGTCGCCGCCATCATGCTGTTCGGCGGCCACCTGGTGCTGACCTACACGCGCTTCGGCCGCTACATCTACATGGTCGGCGGCAACCGCGAGGCGGCCGAATATTCCGGCCTCAACGTCAAGCTCATCCTCGGCGCCGTCATGGTGATCTCGGCGGTGTGCTCCGGCATCGGCGGCATGCTCGGCGTCGCCCATTTCGGCAGCGCGCAGCAGAACGAGTTCGACACGTATCTGCTCGACTCCATCGCCGCCGTCGTCGTCGGCGGCACCAGCCTGTTCGGCGGTCGCGGCGGCATCGGCAACACCATCGTCGGGCTGTTCGTGCTCGGTGTTCTCAACAACGGCCTCGACCACGTCAACATCGACAGCTTCCTGAAGATCCTGATCCGCGGCGTGATCCTGCTGATGGCGCTGATCATCAACGTCTATGCGCAGCGGCTACGAGAAAAAGCGGCGGACTAGACAGCCCGCAAAACAAAACCGCGAAAACAACCCCATGCACAGTACAAGTCATTGGGGAATTTGGCGCGGAGCGATATGCGATATTTCCGAAATTCAGTCTGACACGTCGGGCAAAACAGGGGCAGAATGTCACCATGGCGGCGCGCCCTTAGGATGCGGCCTTGGCGACGGTCCTCCCGGGAAACGAACCCCGAAGCGTTGGATCAGGCTGGGAACGCTGCTCATGTCCATGTCGAGCCCGTAGTGCGCGCAGAGCGCAGCGAGCCGCTGCGGATCAGGCGGGCCGCCGGTCAATTCTGCTCCCAGCTCGCGGAAATAGCTCTCGAAGCCAGCCGGCGTTATGATTTCCAGTATCCGGGCGGGCGTGTCCCCGGCGTTCCAAAACGTGTGCCATTGTTGGCGCGGCTTGAAGATCAGGTCTCCCGGATGACCGATCACGACGGCGTCTCCGAGCAGTGCCCCGATGCTGCCCTCGAGGACAAAGCTGTACTCGTCTTCGCGGTGATGCCGGTGCATGGGCGCGGCCAGGGCTCGCGGCTGCATCGGATGTTCAACAAGAGCGAACCGCTTGCCGGCCTCGTCCCCTTCGATCATAAGCCGGGCGCTTGTGCCCCCGAGAATTGCAAGATGGCCCTCATGCGGGCCGAGTATCCTGGGCGTTGCCATGATGCCCCTCCTCCAACCGCGGTCGTCTGCCCGGCGTTACATTCGTTTGGCCGGAGGCGGCAGCGCTCCGATCTGGTGAAGAAGCGCAAACCGGTCTGGCACGCCCCAGTGTTCGACGAGTTTTCCATCGGCAAATCGACAGATGTCCATGACATCGATCGTGACTGGCTTTCCCGAGCGCGGATCGATGCCTGTCGCCTTGCTGCGCGCCCACACCGTATCGCCGCTCTCCACGATCGCCTCGATCGTCAGCTGCAGGTCCTTGATGCTATGCCTCGCATCCTCGATCTGAGCCTTCAGGATTTGCGGACCGGGGACATCGGCCTTCGACAGATACTCGTGTTCGATCAGCGTTTCGGAGCAGACTTCGTCCGCGACGGTCAGGTCTCCCCGGGAAAAGCCGCGCTCGACGATCGCCCTGAAACGTTCCAGATTCGTCGACATGCCCGTCGCTCCGCACCGCGTCATTCTGATTGCCGCCGTGGTCTCCCGGCCGGGCAAACCTCGCAGAACAGCTGGCGAAAGCGCTTGTATATTCTAGTCATTCGAGGGGAAAAAAATGTTGTCCCAGTCACCGACGAGGCTGCTCGGCGGCAAGCCGGCGAAAGCGTGGCATTCGCGGATGAAGTGGGCCTGGTCGAAATAGCCGAGCTCGTGAATGATGTCGGTCCAGGGCCTCCTCGGGGCGTCGCGCCGAGCGGCCAGCGCCCTGTCGAACCGGATCGTTCGTGCAAACAGTTTGGGGGTCATTCCGACCTCAGTCGCAAAACGACGCTGGAACTGACTGGTGCTGAGCCCCGACGTTGCGACGAGGTCGTCTATCCGTGCACCGCCGCGAACGGCGATCATGCGGCGGGACGCGAGGCCGATCGGGCCGTCCGGGCTCCGCCTCTCCAGCATCGTCTCGATCCAACGCTCGGCGGCGGCGACGCGCAGACCGAAGTCCGATGCCTTGTGCACGGCGTCGCGAAGCGCCTCGGCGGATTTGCCGAGAACATCCGAGGCTGCGGGATCCTGATTGACCAGCGACATCATGTTGATTCCAACCAATCGGTTCAAGCCGCTCGGTTGGAACAGAATGTTGAAAACGTGGACCGAGCCTGACAGACAAACGTGGGCGCGACGGTAGGTCTGCGGTCCGACCAGATTCATATCCGGTATTGCGCTTGCCTTCCCACCGTCGATGCGAACCTGATATGGCTCACCCAGATGGATATCCAGGATTTGATGCGGCCGTGCGGGGACGGGCCAGGTCAACACCGCGCTCCCCAGCTCCACGCGTCTCTCCTCGAACGAGCGCACGACGTCTCGAAGTTGGAGGTGGGGTAACGCGCGTTTGATATCCATCAAGGGCGGTCCTCAATGGCAGAAGCATAAGTCGCGCTGAGCCAGGCGACAATAAGCCCATCGCGCCTACGGGGCCGCGAGCCGGGCTGAGGCGAACCCCGCGCTCGGGCAAAACGGGAGCAGGTCACCCGCATTGGCTCCGTCGACAATCCGCTTCGCGAAGCGGGCCGATTCGTGAACAGGTGGGGGTGAATGTGGGAAATCGAGCAAGCGGATGCTGTTTCCTGAAGGTTCCCGGTTGATCCCGCCACAGCCCCGCGCCAGATTGCATCGGGGTCGAGGATTGAATGCAGCAAATCGAAGAGTGGCTCGAGCAGCTGGGCATGTCTGCCTATGCCCAGCGGTTTCTCGAAAATCGCATCGATATCTCCGTCCTGGGAGATCTGAACGATCAGGACCTCCGGGAGCTGGGAATCGTCCTCGGCGATCGCAAGAAGATTTTGCGCGCGATCCGTGAGTTGCACGCCTCCGACAACACCGCATCCTCCGCCGCGGCGGCGGACGCGGCCCCCGACGTCGCCGAACGGCGCCAGTTGACGGTCATGTTCTGCGATCTCGTCGGCTCGACGGCCCTGTCGACGCAGCTCGATCCGGAGGATCTGCGGAAGATCATCGGTGCATACCACCGGACCTGCGCAGCGGTCGTCGAACAGAACGGCGGCTTCGTCGCAAAATATATGGGCGATGGCGTGCTGGTGTATTTCGGATATCCGCGGGCCCATGAGCACGATGCCGAGCACGCCGTGCAGGCGGCACTTGGGATCATTGCTGCGGTCGGAAAGCTCGATACGGCGGCCCCTGGCCGGCTGGAGGTGCGTATCGGGATCGCAACGGGACTGGTCGTTGTCGGAGACATCGTCGGCTCCGGAGAGGCGCAGGAGCGCGGTGTCGTCGGCGAAACGCCAAATCTGGCGGCCCGTCTGCAGGCCGTTGCCGGGCCTGGAATGGTGGTGATCGCGGACGCAACGCGACGGCTGGTCGGCGATCTCTTCCTGCTGACGAGTCTTGGGGCACAACACCTGAAGGGCCTCGCAGGACCGGTTGAGGCCTGGGCAGTCGAGGGCATGAACGCCGTCGATGGCCGCTTCGACGCCCTGCATCGTCGCGGATTGGGCGCCCTCGTCGGACGCGAGCGCGAATGCGCGGTGCTGACGCAGAGCTGGTCCAGGGCGCGAACGAACGACGGGCAAGTCGTCCTCATTGCCGGCGAAGCGGGCATCGGTAAATCGCGCCTGGTGGCCGCCATTCTGGAGCAGGTCGCCGCGGATGCGCCGACGCAGCTCCGCTACTACTGCTCCCCGCAGCACACCCATTCGGCGCTTCATCCGATCATCAAGCAGATCGAGCGGCGCGCGAATTTTACGCGCGAAGATGACCAGAAGACACGCCTGGACAAACTCGACACGGTGCTTGGCCGCTCATCGACGCCTGTCTCACACAGGGCAGCGCTTGCCGACATGGTCCAGCTCGCCAATGACGGTCGCTATCCCACCGATGGCCTGACGCCGGCGCAGCGCCGCCAACGCATGTTTGAGGCGATCGTGCTGGATATCCAGAGCCAGGCGCGCTCCGGTCCCGTTCTCATGATCTTCGAGGATCTGCATTGGGTCGATCCGACCAGCCTCGAACTGCTTGGCCAACTCATCGAGGCGATTACCGCGCTTCCCGTGCTGCTGGTTGCGACGTTCCGCACCGAATTTGCGCCACCGTGGGCTGCCCGGTTTCATGTCAATGCGATGACGATCGCGCGGCTTGGCGCGCAGGAGACCGAAGCTCTGCTCGATGAGGTGATCGGAGAGCACCCCCTTCCGGCGGACATACGTAAGGAGATCATCGATCGCGCCGACGGAATACCCTTGTTTATCCAAGAGATGACCAGGGCCGTGCTGGAAGCAGGCACCGAAACGCGACTGGTTGGAGCGATCCCTGCGGCTGCGAGTTCGGTGCCGGCCACCCTTCACGCATCCCTGATGGCGCGGTTGGACCGGCTTGGTCCTGCCAAGGAGGTTGCGCAGATCGCGGCCACGATCGGTCGCGAATTCAGCCATGCGCTGCTCGCCGCCATCGTGCCACTGACGGAGCCTGAGCTGAGCCGTGCGCTCGACCGTCTCGTCGGTGCGGGGTTGCTGTTTCGCCAGAGCGAACCACAAGGCGAGCCACAGGATGCGCACTATGTCTTCAATCATGTGCTGATCCAGGAAGCTGCCTATGGCACGCTCCTGCGCGAGAAGCGTCGCGCGCTCCACGCTGCACTCGCCGAGACCATTGAAATCGATTTCGTCGACATCGCCGACAGTCAGCCGGAAGTGCTGGCGCGGCATTACACCGAAGCCGGCCAACTCGAAAAGGCAGCAAGCCTGTGGAGCAAGGCCGGAAGGCGCTCGTTGTCCCGATCGGCGCTAGTCGAAGCGGCAGAACAGCTCGCGCGCGCCCTCAACCTGATCGCCAAATCGCCCGAGACCGCATTGCTGCGGCGTGAGCGGATCACGTTGCAGATCGAGCTCGCCAACGCCCTCATCCACACCAAAGGCCATGCCGCGCCCGAGACAAGGGCGGCCTTCGATCAGGCGCGCGCGTTCATCGAGCATGCGGAGAAACTCGGGGATACGACGGACGATCCTCTTCTGCTGTTTTCGGTGCTCTACGGCCTCTGGGTCGCGAGCCGCATGTCGTTCCAGGCCGATGTGACGCGGGAGCTGGCCGCCCAATTTCAAACCCTCGCCGGGCAACGGCAGGCAACAACACCCGTCATGATCGGGCATCTCCTGATGGGAATTTCCCTTGTGCTCGCCGGGGATCTGGCCGCCGGCTCCGCCGAGCTCGACCGCGCCGTGGCGCTGTATCATCACCCCGAGCACCGCCCGCTGGCGATGCGGTTTGGCCATGATGTTCTCGTCTCTGCATTGGCGTGGCGCGCCTTTGCGCAGTGGGCGCTGGGCCGCGCCGACGCCGCGACAGCCGATGTGGAGCGTGCGATCGGCGAGGCACGCGAGTTCGGTCACGCCGCCACGCTGATGTATGCGCTCGCCCATGTGTCACTCACGCTGATCTACACAGGCAAGCTGGACTCGGCGGCGGAGCTTGCCCGCGAGCTCATGCAGCTCGCGGACGAAAAAGGATCGCGCTTCTGGAACGCTTATGGGACGCTGTTGCGCGGCCGCGTGCTCGCCCTCGAGGGGCAGGACCGCGCTGCCGCCGACATGATCGAGGCCGGGATGACGGCCATGCGATCCACCGGCGCGACGGCCTATGCGCCGTGGTATCTCAGCACTTTGGGCGCGGCCTACGCCCGGATCGGACGGCTTGACGATGCGCAGCGCTGGTGTGAAGAGGCGTTGCTAAGCATCCGCGAAAGTGGCGAACGCTGGCAGGAGGCGGAAGCCTGCCGCATCGCCGGAGAGGTGGCGCTGGCGTTCGATCCGCCTGATGTGGAGCAGGCGCGGGCTCATTTCGAGCGGTCACTCGCTGTTGCGAAACAGCAGATGGCCAAATCATTCGAGTTGGGCGCGGCCGAAAGCCTGACCAAACTTTCAGCGCCGCGGACGCCCCCATCATCCTAGGGGCGCCTGCCAACAGCCGAAGCCAATGCGGTTTGACACGTCGGGCAAAACAGAAGCAGGATGGCACCATGACACCGATCGCGTGTCTTGGGGCGCCATCATGCCGCGACATGTCGCTTGCCTGTTTGCTGTCCTTGTCACCCTTGTTTGGGCAGCCGGCGCTACTGCAGCCGATGTCAGGGTGATGATCTCGGCCGGTTTCTTCGGCGTCTACAGCGAGCTGGGTCCAGCATTCGAGACATCAACCGGCCACAAGCTCATTACCACGCGCGGTCCGTCGATTGGCGATTCCCCGGAAGCAATTCCGACGCGCCTTGCTCGTGGCGAGGAAGCCGACGTGGTGATCATGGACGGCGTCGGCGTCGATCTCCTGGACCAGCGCGATCTGACCCGACCCAACAGCCGGGTGCCACTTGCGGAATCATTCATCGGCATGGTGGTTCGAGCGGGTCAACCCAAGCCGGACATCAGCACAATGGATGCGATGCGCAGCACGTTGCTCGCGGCCAAGTCCATTGCCTATTCGGACAGCTCGAGCGGCACCTATCTTTCAACAATCGGCTTCAAGAAGCTCGGCGTCGCCGACCAACTCGCCGGCCGGACGCGCAAGGTGCGAGGCCCCCCTTCAGGCGAGCCCGTGGCGGCAGTCGTCGCCCGTGGGGAGGCGGACATCGGCTTTCAGCAAGTCCCCGAACTGATTCATGTCCCCGGCATCGATTTCGTGGGCACGGTGCCGTCCGAGGTGCAACCTCCCACTCTGTTTGTCGGGGCGCTGCCTAAAAATTCGCAACATCCCGATGTCGGGATCGAACTCCTAAAATTCCTGTCTGCTGCTGATGCCGCAGCCGTCATCACGAAGGCTGGATTGAAGCCATTGTCGCCGCGTTGAAGTTGGTTCGCCAGCTCCACGCTGAACCGTGTGGTTGGCGCCTGCTACTGGCCCCTTAGCGGATCTTGGCACTTGCTCCTGCGATGTCTGCAAGTAACCCGAAGCAGACCAAGGCTTGGGAAATGTTCACTACAGCCGAACCCGCTCGATCTGGACTAGGCACGGACCTGGAGCGTAACGACCTTCGTGGTGAGCCCCTAGCCGGTGTTCCTGACTGCCTCGGCTAGAATGGCGTAAAGCTGCTGAATTCCTTAGGCTGCTGCCTCTCTGCTGTGCTCCGCGACACCTTCTTTGCTACTGGACGTGTGGAGGCGGCTGACAACGCCGGCCTTAGCTTCGGGTGCGGCCTTATCTTGGGTCTTGCTGTTGGCGGCTTGTGGCCACGCTTCAGGCCCGAACGGGTTAGCATGCCGCAGACCGCGTTACGGCTACATCCGAGACGCCGCGCAATCTGCGCCGCGCTCTGTCCTGCGGCCCAGAGCCTTTTAAGCAGCGCTACGTCTTTCGCACCCCAGTCCATGGCAGACATTATAGCGCTGACTGCCAGACACCGGCTAGTCTAGTCTTCGTCCGGCTCGCGTACGACTGCGGGTTCGTCGGCGTCATCCTCCTCTTCGTCGTCCTCTTCGTCCTCCTCGTCTTCCTCGGGATCTCGGGGCGGCATCACGGCGCCCATAGCCACGAACGGCGTCCGGACGATCGCTGTGACGAAAAATGCTTCGAAGTCGTGTTGCTTCATGTTGTTGGTACTCCTCGAAAAGCATGCGCAGTCGAATATTCCTGATGGACGACATCCGGATGTCCAGAGCGCGATCGCTCCAACGTGACGGCGATCAGATCAACAGCAGCGGCAAGGGGCGGCACCCCACACAACTGGCGGCGTTTACGAACACTTTATGCCCGAGGACGCATCAGGTCCTATATCCACTAAAACGTCGCCGGCAGTGATTTCGGGATCTCCAAGATCGAGGTCAAGCAGACTTGCTTGAACAAACTCCAGTATCTTAGCGTTCGCCGCATTGGCGCTTTCGCGGTCCTCGAATATCATCACAGCGACACCAACGCCGTCGCCCCCATCCAGCACGTAGTAAGATCTGAATCCGTGCGATTGCCTCAGGATCTGACCGATGCCGCTCTTTGCGCGGCGAGCAGCGTCCGCAACCGAACGAACCTTGGTGTACTTGCGAAGGACGATGTACATGAGGTCACCACGCGTTACAGTTCCCATCCCACGCATCAAATCATATCGGGTCCCAGCTGGACCAGGGCGCTACTTCCAGGATGGATCACAAACGCCAATCGACGGGCCGCGCGACGCGCCTATCTCGGGTGAGCCAACCTCGCCCCCGTAAGTGGGGCGAGGTGCTGGGGCTCAGGAACCGTCGAACTTGAACGAAACGTTGAGCTTGGCGCGATAGGCCTCTACGTTTCCCTTCGCATCCAGTTGCATATCGAGTTTGACGACTTCTGCAATGCGAAGATCTCGGAGAGATTTTGCAGCTTGCCCGACCGCATTAGCGGCCGCCTTCTCCCATGAGTCGCTGCTGGTGCCGATCAGTTCAATGACCTTGTAGACGCTATCAGGCATGTCGTCCTCCGGTTCGGTATGAAGCAGGGGTGCTCCCTGCCGTTGTGCAATCTAGCATCAGGATATCGGCGCTGATACGACGCGATACGGTCTCGGACGTCGCCCGGGGCCCGATAAGGGACAAACTGCATTTGGCGTGGGTGTCGGCTTTTGGCCCCGAAGCCGACTTTGCGCTGGCGGTCTCGGCAGCTCAGCCGATGAAGATGACATCTGACACAGCAACGAGGGTCTGTCGTCGATGAGGTTAATGTGTGCGGTTCTTTGGCTTGCCTTGACGCAGTCCGTAGATGCGCAGCAGCAAGGCTCGACGGTCACTTTGGCTTGCAACGGAACAAGTAAGTTGGTGGCTACATCCGGAGCAGAGTTGAAATTGGACCCGTCACCAATCTCCGCATCATTGTGAGCGCGGGCAGTCAAACAGTGTCGTTCCTTGATAACGTTGTATCGATCACGAAGGCCACCCCTTTGCTTGTCGGGTTCAGCAGCCAGTACGCGAATGGGAGGCCGACCATCTCTGGCCGGATTGATCGGCTTACCAAGAGTGTCGAAATCGATTGGATGTACGAGAACGTCGGCGATAACACCCATTGGGAGCTTACGTGTCGTCCCGTCGTTCCCTTTTCTGAAGCCCCCAATTTTGATCGCCCACGGGCCCACAGCTGACGTTAGCTTCTCGGTTAATGTCAGATAAAGGCACATCAGGCGGCCAGCATCGGTAGCAAAGAAAGCGAAGCCACGCTCGGGATGATGACCCAACGCAGGCGATAAACGCCCGATGGATGTCATTCGCCAAGTCGGTTGTTGGAAAGCCTATTGCGCGACCATTACCTTGGTCAGTGGATGCGGATGTATCGAGAGCTCTCTATCTGGAAGCGAATTGACGCCGAAAGAGCTGTTCACTTCAGATGCTTTGAGGACGTTGCCTCGCATCTTTTTTGCGTCCAAAGCGCTGACTTTTATGCCTTGCCAGTGACGGTCAACGCCCGCCTTGAGTTCGATCGCCAATTTGTCGAGCTTTTTATCGAAGTCGAGCCGATGGAACGCAGTCGATGGTTCGCCACTGTTGATCAGGCCATTGCTACACATGAAGAGGAGTTCTTCTCGATGGGGCGCGATGTCGCCGACCAGGAAAAGAAGAAGTGATGTGACGTCTGGAACTGGCCCCTTAGCTGACGTACCGCGCGGCTTGGCCTTGACATCCGACAATGGCCACGCAGCGGACATAGCTCACCAACTTTTCCTTTTCGATCGCCGCATCCGCCTTCCTAAAAATGTTCGCCTTTGGCCGACACCAACGCCGTCTGCCCCGCAATCTCATCCGCTCGCCAGCATCGCACCGCATGTCCGTCGGCACGCGTTTCCAGCACCGGCCCCGGCTCCCTCCGGCAGACGTCCTCCGCATACCGGCATCGCGGGCTGAACGCGCATCCATTCGGCGGATTGAGCGGATTGGGCAGATCGCCCCCTGTGGTCGCCAGCGGCGCATGGTGTAGGGGATCGGGGATGGCAGCGATCAGGGCCTGCGTGTAGGGATGCGCCGGGCGTTCGAAGATTTCGCGCCAGTCGCCGTTCTCGACGATGCGGCCGAGATACATCACGGCGACCCGGTCGCTCATGTGCTCGACCACGCCGAGGTCGTGGCTGATCATGATGTAGGAGAGACCGAGCGTGTCCTTCAATTCCAGCAGCAGATTGATGATCTGGGCGCGGATCGAGACGTCGAGCGCCGAGACGGGTTCGTCGCAGATGACGATCTTGGGATTGAGGATCAGGGCGCGGGCAATGCCGATGCGCTGGCGCTGGCCGCCGGAGAATTCATGCGGGTAGCGGTCGGCCTGTTCGGGCCGCAGGCCGACATGCCGCAGCATGGTCGCGACGCGGTCCTCGATCTCGCTCTTTGTGGTCACGCCGTGCACACGCAGGGGATCTTCCAGCGTGCGGCGAACCGTCTGGCGCGGGTTGAGCGAAGCGTAGGGATCCTGGAACACGATCTGGACAGTGCGGGCCAGTGACTTCCGGTCGCCGGATTGCCTGTTCGTCACGACCTGCCCGTCCAGCACGATGCGGCCACGCGTCGGAGTCAGCAGGCCCAGGATCGATAGGGCGACCGTCGACTTGCCGGAGCCGGACTCGCCGACAAGGCCGAGGCATTCGCCGCGCTTCAGCTTGAGATCAACGCCATCGACAGCGCGAAGCACCCGCTGGCCGCGGCCGAACAGGCCGCCGCCCAGCGGAAAATGAACCGCGAGATCCTCGACGCTGAGAATGAGATCCTCGTCCACCCTGCCCTCACCCGACCTGTCCTTGGGCTCATGCATGGTGATGGCACCTCACCAGACCGCCGGCCTCCAGAAAATCCGCGGTCGGCGCGACGGTCCTGCAAATGTCGGTCGCCTGCGTACAGCGCGGATTGAACCGGCAGCCGTCCGGGAAGTTCGTGATCGCCGGCACGACGCCCGCGATCTCCTTCAGCCGCGCGCGGCCCAGCGCAGCACGGCTGCCGAGACGCGGCAGCGAGTCGACCAGGCCCTGGGTGTAGGGATGCGAGGGGGTGCGGAAAATATCGGCGGAGCCGCGCTCCTCGACGATGCGGCCGGCATACATGACGGCGACGCGGCGGCAGACATTGGCGACCAGGCCGAGATCGTGGCTGATCATCAGGATCGCCGTGCCGCGTTCGGCGCACAGATTGCGCATCAGCTCGATGATTTCAGCCTGCACGGTCACGTCGAGTGCGGTGGTCGGCTCGTCTGCGATCAGGAGATCCGGACCGCAGGCGAGCGCAATGGCGATCATCACACGCTGGCGCATGCCGCCCGAGAGCTGGTGCGGATAGTCGTTGACGCGCCGCTCGGGCGCGGGGACGCGGACGCTCGCCAGTGCCTCGACCGCGAGCTGGTTGGCCTCCCGCCAGCTCTTGCCCTTGTGCAGCACGAACATCTCGGCGATCTGCCGTCCCACCGGCGAGACCGGGTTGAGCGCAGTCATCGGCTCCTGGAAGATCATGGCGATGCGATTGCCGCGCAGATCCCGCTGGGCCGCTGCAGAAAGGTGCTGGATCTCCCGCCCGTCGAAGCGGATGACTCCGCCGCCGATCGACAGCGGCTGCCGCAGCAGGCCGATCAGAGCGAGCGCGGTGATGCTCTTGCCGCAGCCGGATTCGCCGACAAGTCCAAAAGTCTCGCCACGATCGATGCGGAATGAAATGCCCTCGGCCGCCGCAACGTGCCGCGATCCATCGTCGAGATCGATTCTGAGATCCTCGACCTCGATTAGCGGCGCGCCGGTCATGCCCGCCGGCTCCGCGATTGGGGATCGAGAATGTCGCGCAGGCCGTCGCCGAGCAGATTGAGGCCAAGCACCGTCAGGAAGATGGCGAGGCCCGGAAACACCGAGAGCCACGGCGCCGTCGTGATCTGGTCGCGGGCATCCGACAGCATGCTGCCCCAGCTCGGAAACGGCGGACGGACGCCGAGGCCGAGGAACGACAATGCGGCCTCCGACAGGACCGCGCTGCCCATGCCGAGCGTGCCGATGACGACGATCGGCCCCAGCATGTTCGGCAGCAGCTGCGTGATCATGATGCGCAGATCGCCATAGCCGAGCACGGTCGCGGCCTGCACATAGCCCTGACTCCTGAGCGACAGCGCCGAGGCGCGCGCGATCCGGCAGGTGAAGGACCAGTTGGTCAGCCCCAGCGCGATCAGCAGACTGGTCAGGCCCGGTCCCAGCACCGCCATGATGGCCAGCGCAAAGATCAGCGAGGGGATCGCGAGCATGACATTGGTCAGGGCGTTGACGACATCGTCCCACCAGCCGCCCCAATAGCCGGCGCTCAGGCCCAGCGCTACGCCAATGACGCTGTTGATGAGCTGCGAGACGATGCCGACCGTCAGCGAGACGCGCGCGCCGTAGACGACGCGGGAATAGATGTCGCGGCCCTGGTCGTCGGTGCCGAACCACCAGGTCCAGCCCGGCGGCTCCTCCGCGTTCAGCAGATTGGCATCCAGAACAGGATCGGTGTGCGCCAGCCAGGGCGCGAGCAGGCCGACCAGGATCGCGAGGGCGAACAAGGCGCCGCCGATGATGAGATTGGCGCGGAGCTTCATGCGTATCTGATCCTGGGATCGATCACGCCGTAGAGCAGGTCGATCAGCAGATTGATCGCGAGAAAGGCCAGCACCACCACGAGAATGGAGCCCTGGACGGCCGGAAGGTCGCGCTGCAGGACGCTGTCCACGAGCAGCGAGCCGATGCCCGGCCAGGAAAACAGCTTCTCGACAACGACCGCCTGCCCCATCAGCCCGCCGAACTGCAGGCCAACGGTGGTGAGAATGATGACGAGCGCATTGCGCATCACATGCCACTTCACCACCCGGGTCTCGCTCATGCCCTTGGAGCGCGCGGTGCGGACGAAATCGGCTGTCATGATCTCGAGGACGGCCGCGCGCGTCGTCCGCGCAAACAGCGCCATCGGCGAGACGCCCAGCGTCACGGCCGGCAAGACCAGATATTTCAGGCCGCCATCGCCGTAGCCGAAGCTCGGCAGCCAGCCGAGCTTCAACGCAAACGCATACATCAGCACCAGGCCGAGCCAGAATTTGGCAATGGAAAGGCCCGACACCGCCACGACCATCGCGAGCGTGTCGACGAGACCGCCCGGCCGCAAGGCGGCGATGAAGCCGAGCGGCACGCCGAGCAGAACCGAAAATGCCATGGCGGTGAAGATCAGCTGCAGCGTCGGCCAGGCCCGCTTGGCAATCATGGTCGTGACAGGCTCGCGGGTCCGGAACGACGTGCCGAAATCACCGGTGGCGAGCTTGGCGATATAGGCGCCGAAGCGCACATAGACGGGATCGTCGAGGCCGAGCTGCTTCTTCAGGCGCAGCTCGACCTGGGGATCGGCGTCGTCGCTCATGGACGAGACGATGCTGCCGGGAACGACGCTGAACAGCACGAAGACCAGAGCCACGACAGCGAGCACGGTCGGAATGGTTTGCAGGAGACGACGGATCAGGAAGGAGAGCATCGGCACTTTCTTCCCTCCCCCCATCGTTCACTGCGATGGAGGGAGCACGAGAACGCGTATCACTTCGCGGGCGAGGTCTCGTCGACCCAGAGGTCCTCGACGTTCTGGTGGGTCAGCTCGGTCGCGTTCAGCTGAACGCCGTGGAGCCACGGCTGCACCGCCATGACCGCCTTGTTGTAATTGAAGAACCAGACCGGCGCCTCCTCATACAGCAGCGCATTGGCCTTCTGCAGCAGCTGGGTGCGCTTTGCGGAATCGTCGGACTGACCCGCCTCGTCGAGAATCTTGTCGAACTCGGCGTTCTTGAAATTCATGTAGTTGCAGGCCGATTGCGGCGTCGACGAGTGGAAGCATTTCAGCGCCGCCTGTGGATCCGGTCCGCTCTGCTGGGAATAGACGAAGGCCTGGTAGTCGCCGGTGCGCACCACCTCCGACAGCACCGCGGTCTCGACCTGCTTGACCTTGGCCTTGATGCCGACCTTGTCCAGCATGGGGATCACGGCCGCGACGATCGGCAGACCCCAGCTTTCATTCTGGCTGGTGGTCCATTCGAACTCGAAGCCGGAGGCGTAGCCGGCGTCAGCGAGCAGTTGCTTGGCCTTGGCGGGATCGAAGGGGTAAGGCTTCATCGCCTTGTCGTAGGCCGGCGAGGTCAGCGGCAGCCAGCTGGTGGCGCGATAGGCCTTGCCCTTGACCAGCTTACTGATGATCAAATCGGTGTCGATCGCATAGTTGATCGCCTGCCGGACACGCTTGTCGGCGAACGGCTTGAACGCGGGATTCATCCCCATGTAACGCGTGAAGACCTCGGCGACCTCGGCGATGGTGCCCTTGAGATTGGGATCGGCCTGATAGGCGACGTATTGCGCCGGCCCGAGCACGGAGGTGTCGATCTCCTTGTTGCGGAAGGCGACATCGCGCGCCGCGGCTTCGCCCATGATCGACACGATCACCTTGTCGGCGTAGGGCTTGCCGGGCTTGTAGAACTTCTCCCAGCGCTCCATGACAATGCGCGATCCCGGCACGTGCTCGACGAACTTGAACGGTCCAAGCCCGATCGGATGCTGGATGAAGCTGTCCTTGACGGCCTCGTCGGCGGGATAGATCGAGGTCAGCGCGGTGAAGAGGTAGAAGGCCGGATCGACCTTTTCGGTCAGCTTCATCTCGACGGTGAAGTCGTCGATCTTCTTCAGGCCGGAAATCTCCTTGGCCTGGCCTTTCTCGACCGCGGCCGCGCCCTCGATGATCCGGACATAGCGCGCGCCGGGATAGGCCTTGGTGCCGTCCATGATGCGGTTGTAGGACCAGATGAGGTCGTCAGCCGTCATCTTGCGGCCGTTGTGGAAGTACGCGTCGTCGCGGAGCTTGAAGGTGTAGACGAGACCGCCGCCCGAAACGACGGCCTCCTTGGCCAATTCCGGGATCGGCTTGCCTTCCGCGGAATCCCAGATGTAGAGCGAGCGATGCAGGCCCTTGGCGTAGATCTCGTCCTGGGCGCGCTGGGTGGTGTGAATGTCCAGGCTGGTGAAACTCGAGCCATAGGGCGCGGTCATGCGGATGGTTCCGCCCTTGCGCGGTGTCTGAGCCTCTGCCGGGGCGGCGAGCGCCAGTCCCAGGCCCGCAACGATCGCCAACATCCTGAACATCATGTGTCCCCCAACAACGCAGGTATTCCGATCAGGGATTTGATCATTCGGAGCCCGTCGAATGCAAGCATCGTTTTGATGGCCACGGGTTCCGGAGGCCTCCCGGCGAGGCGTCCTGGCGGTCTCCGCAGGCTCTTGCGCGGACGGAGAATGACGGTGGGGTGGTCGAGCCTGATCGGGCCCGACGGCGCTGCGCCGCCGATACGGCTGTATTGACGGCCTCTCCTCGTCATTGCGAGTTGGGACCGGCGTTCAAGGCGCCGACCCGCCTTGGAATGAAAATGGGTGAGAATCCTTGACGGGTTCAGAGCTTTGGCTCACCCACTTTCTTCCTAGCGAAGCGAAGCAATCCAGACTGCCGCCGCGGAGACAGTCTGGATTGCTTCGTCGCAAGAGCTCCTCGCAATGACGGAGCGCGAAGGCGCGCTCCGCTAGCCTGACAATTCCGGCTGCCAGTCCCGCAGTTTCCTCGCGGCGCCGGTGACGTCGGCGATCGTCCGAAACGCCACCGCCTCCACCATCATCCCCCGCGCCAGCCGCACGGCGCGGGCTTCGCTGATGGCGCGCCTCTTCGGGTCCTCGATCAGCTCGAAGTCGATGTTGTGGGCGAGGCCGAAGATGCGGCGGATGGTCTTGGCGGCGGCAAAACCGACGGTGTCGGTGAAGAGACGCTGCATATAGGCCTGCCGCTCGAGCTCCAGCCGCGCGGCGCCCTTCTCCCCGGCGAACAGCGAGACCGGATAGGCGTCGCCGCCGGCGTCCGACCGCCAGAGCTCGAGGAATTTTCGCGCGAACTCGTTCCAGACCTGGTCGACCGTTTCCAGCACCCAGCTCTCAAAGGCCTGCCGCTCGCCCGGCGCGCGCTCGTGGCCGGCGGAGGCGAAAAAGGCCATCAGCAGATTGGCGAGCACCGCGCCGACGTCAAACCCCATCGGGCCGTAGAACGCGAATTCGGGATCGATCACCCGCGTCTCGCTCTCGGCCATCATGATCGAGCCGGTGTGGAGATCGCCGTGCAGCAGCGCTTCCGGGCTCGCCATGAATTTCAGCTTCAGCCGGGAGATCGCGACATGCAGCTCCATGTCGTCGCGCAAGGCCGCAGCCAGGCCGTCGAGATAGGGCGCGGTCCAGCGGTTCTGCTCGGCGATGCGATAGGGATCGGTGAAGATCAGATCCTCGGTGATCTTGCACAGCGCATGGTTGCCGGCGAAGGCCGCGATGGCCTCCTTCTTCTCCGCGGCTGTGAGCGCGAGGTCTGAGGTGAAGAACAGCGTCCGCGCCATGAAGGTCGTGATCTCGTCGACGAAGCGCGGATAGCGCGTGCCGGCGACCAGCCCCTTGCGCATGATGATATGGGGCTCGAGCAGCTCCATCACCGTGAGCGCCAGCGTCTCGTTGTGGTGCAGCAGAGCCGGCACGAGGCCGGGCGCGAGCTGGGCCTGCCGGGTCAGCGCGAGATATTCGTAATGGGCCCGCGACAGCGGCAGCGGCCAGCTCTCGCCGACGAGGCGGACGTAAGGCAGCGCCTGCTTCACGGCGATGCCGCCGCGCGCACCCTTCACGATGAAGACGAGGTTGAGATTGCCGTCACCGACCTCGGTGATCACCCAGGCCGCCGGCGCGCCGCCGAGCAGTGCTGCGATGTCAGGCAGGCCTGCGAGATAGTCCCGCAAGGCCGCTTCCTGCAAAATCCGATAGTCCCCCGTCCGGCTCCCGGTCATGACGATCCCATCCCATGCTTGATAGCCGGATCGTTACTCGCGCTCCAGGAAGCTCGAGCCGATCTCGGCCTTTCTTTTGATCGGATCGTAATCGCAATAGATGCTGTCCGCCACCAGCGTGTAGCTGGCGCTGACGGTGTATTTGTCCAGCTTGACAGAGTTCAGCCCGATCACCGAGGTGCTCTTGCCGCCGTTCCATTTGAACGGCGTCGAGCTCTTGGCCTGCTCGCAGGCCGCGACAGCCTCGTTGAAGACGTAGCCCTCGACGAACGCCTTCAGCGTTCGTACCTGCACGGCCATCTTCCACTCAAAATAGCCGATCGCACTGATCCCGGCGACGATCAGCACCAGAAGCGCGACGACGATCCTCTGAAAAGTCATTCGTTCCCCCAACAACGCAAATAAGTACAGAATTCTAAGCGAGTGATGCGACTAGGCAAGGTCTGTCGAGGAGGTGTCACACCTCTCCCGAAGGGAGAGGTCGGATCGCATCGAAAGATGCGATCCGGGTGAGGGGTTACAGCCTCACCGTACGCTGCGGCCCCTCACCCGGATTGCTGCGCAATCCGACCTCTCCCCTCCGGGGAGAGGTGAAACTAAAACGGCATTCCCATCAATTTCGACAGCCGCTCGATCGAGAGATAGCCGGCCTGATAGGCCGCCATGCCGAGGCCATAGATGATCGCCGAGATGATCGTGGTCCAGATCAGCTTGCGCTTCATGCCGGTCAGGACCGGGGCGCCGGGGTCGGTGCCGGGCGCGCCGACGCCATCCTCGTGCTGGCTGCGCACGCCGAACGGCAGCGTCAGAAACAGCGCGATCCACCAGATGACGAAGTAGATCGCGAGTGCGGTTGAGATCTGGACGGCCATGGTGCGGCTTATGCCTGCTCGATTTCGACCAGCGCGCCGGAAAAGTCCTTCGGGTGCAGGAACAGCACCGGCTTGCCGTGGGCGCCGATCTTCGGCACGCCGTCACCAAGCACCCGCGCGCCTTCCTTCACCAGGGTGTCGCGCGAGGCGATGATGTCGACGACCTCGTAGCAGATGTGGTGGATGCCGCCGTCGGCATTGCGCTCGAGAAACTTTGCGATCGGCGAGGTCTCGCCGAGCGGCTCGATGAACTCGATCTTGGTATTGGGAAGCGTCGCGAACACGGTGGTGACGCCATGCTCGGGCAGCGCGACGGCCTCCGAAATCTGCGCCCCGAAGGCCGCGCCGTAAATCCTGGCGGCCTTGATGGCGTCCTTTGTGGCGATCGCCACGTGGTTGAGCCGACCGAGCATGTTCGTCTCCCTTAGACTGTCAGGACGTGTACCAGACAGGGGGGCTTTTTGCCCCAATGTTCGTTGATGACGGCCCGGACGGCCCGTCGCACCGATTCCGCCAGCGCATCCGGATCCCTGCGGCGCGCCTTGGGCAGGCCCTCGATCGTGGACATCACGGCGTCGAAAACGATGTCGTCAAGCGGCTCACCCGCCCGGTTCTTCTCGGGGATGCCGACCAGATCGACCTCGGGCTCGTCGACAAGCTCGCCCTGCGCGGTCATGGCGATGGCGACGAAGGCGCAGCCGGAGAACGCCATGCGGCGGCGCTCGACCACGGCGCGGGACTTTGAATCCTCCAGAATGGTGCCGTCCTTGTAGAGCCGGCCCGACGGGATCTCGCCGATGATGCCGGGATCGCCGGGGCCGAGCTTGACGAGGTCGCCGTTGCGAATGACCAGGACCCGCGGCACGCCGGCGGCACGCGCGAGCTTGGCGTGCTCGTTCAGGTGCAGCGCTTCGCCGTGGACGGGGATCAGGAGCTGCGGCTTCACCCAGGAGATCATGTCGCGCAGCTCGTCGCGGCGGGGATGGCCGGAGACATGAACCAGATGGTCGCGGTCGGTGAGCACCTCGACGCCCTGCAGCACCAGATTGTTGATGATCGAGCCGACGGCCTTCTCGTTTCCGGGAATGGTGCGCGAGGAGAAGATCACGCAGTCGCCGCGGTTGAGCGTGATCTCGGGATGGTCGTCATTGGCGATGCGCGCCAATGCGGCGCGAGACTCGCCCTGGCTGCCGGTGCAGAGCGCCAGCACCTTGTCCTGCGGCAGATGGCCGTAGACCTCAGGCGAACGGAAATTCTGCACGCCGTCGAGATAGCCGGTCTCGCGCGCGACCTGCACTACGCGCTCCATGGCGCGGCCGACCACGACGACCTCGCGGTCGGCGGCCTTCGCGGCATCAGCAACAGCCTTGATGCGGGCGACGTTGGAGGCGAAGGTCGTCACCGCGACGCGGCCCTTGGCGGCTTTCACCAGATCAATGATGGTCCGGGCAACCTCGGCTTCCGAAGGCGAGCGGCCGTCGCGCACGGCGTTGGTGGAATCGCCGATCAGCGCAATCACGCCCTCCTCGCCGAGCTCGCGCAGCCGCTTCTCGTCGGTCGGGCGTCCCAAGGTCGGAGTCGGATCAATCTTCCAGTCGCCAGTGTGCAGCACCGTGCCGGCCTCGGTATGGATCGCCAGCGCATGCGCTTCCGGAATCGAATGCGCGACCGGGATGAACTCCACGTTGAACGGGCCGACATCGATGCGGCCGCCCGACGGGACGATGGTGACCGGGATCTTCGGCGCATTGCGCTCCGCAGCGCATTTGGCCTCGAACAGCGCCGCGCTGAACTGCGTCGCGTAGATCGGGCATTTCAGCCGGGGCCAGAGATCGATGATGGCACCGAAATGATCCTCATGGGCGTGGGTCAGCACCAGGCCCATCAGGTTCTTGCGTTCCTTCTCCAGGAAGCTGATGTCGGGCATGATCAAGTCGATGCCGGGCAGATGCTCCTCGTCGCCGAAGGAGACGCCGAGATCGACCGCCAGCCAGGACCGCTGCTGCCGGTTGCCGAGGCCGTAGATCGACAGGTTCATGCCGATCTCGCCGACGCCGCCGAGCGGTGCAAATACCAGTTCGTCGGGTCTCGCCATCACGCAGCTCCCACCGACCGGACCGGGCCAAAGAACACCTCGCCCGCGGCGATCGGCACGCGACGGCCCTCCGCGGTGCGGACGATCAGGCAGCCAGTGTCGTCGATCGTGTCAAAAATGCCTTCCAGCACCTTGGTTCCCGTGTGGATCGCGATCGGCTCGCCAAGGCGGGCGGCGCGCTCCAGCCAGAGTTTTCGGATCTCGGCAAAACCGCGGCCATTGTCCCAGATGCCGCGGAATTCGACCCAGGCGTCCGTCAGTTCGGAGAACAGCTCCTCGGCGCTGATCTGGACGCCGAGCGCTACAAGCGACACCGCCGGTGTCGGCGTGCCCTCGGGCGCCGCCACGATGTTGGTGCCGATGCCAGCGACGATGGCGAGGCGATCGCCGACGGCTTCGGCCTCCAGGCCAATGCCGACCAGCTTCTTGCCGTTGGCAAGGACGTCATTCGGCCATTTCAGGGTGTATCGGGGCCGGTCGGGGCCGAGCCGCAGCGCGGCCTCGAGACTGACTTTCTCGAGCGCGGCTTCCTCGGCCAGCCCTGCGGCAAAACCGATGGTGGCGGCCACCGCGGGTGCGATGTCCAGGACTTCGAGGACGCTGGCCGCGAGATTACCGCGGGGCGAGACCCAGGCACGCTGGCGACGGCCGCGGCCGGCGGTCTGCTCCGCTGTCACGAACCAGATCGGGCCGCGCTCGCCGGCGCGCGCACTTTCGATCGCGTCGGTATTGGTCGAGCCGGTCTGCTCAGAAGCAGCGAGCTTGTAGCCCGCCGCGATGGCACGAGGACCGAGCGCGAACCCCATCCTAGAACAGCGACTTGGCGGCGGCGGAGGCGACGCTCACCACCGGACCCGCGAACAATGCGAACAGGATGTTGAACAGGCCAAAGACCGCCATCACCGTCTTCACCTCGACGCGCACCGGATCGACCTGGCCTGCCGGCTCGTCGAAATACATCGTCTTGACGATGGTGAGATAGTAGTAGGCGCCCACGACGCTGGAGAGCACGCCGATCACGGCCAGCGTGAACAAATTCGCCTTGATGGCTGCGACGAAGACGTACCATTTGGCGAAGAAGCCGGCGAGCGGCGGAATGCCGGCGAGCGAGAACAGCAGCATCGCGAACATGAAGGCGAGCAGCGGATTGGTGCGCGAGAGACCGGCGAAATCCCTGATCTGCTCAACGGCCTGGCCGTTTCGCTTCATCGAGAGGATGATCGAGAACGAGCCGAGCGTCATCGCGACATAGATCACGATGTACATCAGCACGCCCTGCGCGCCCTCGACGGTGCCGGAGGCAAGGCCAACCAGCGCAAAGCCCATATGGCCGATCGAGGAATAGGCCATCAGGCGCTTGATGTTGCTCTGGCCGATCGCGGCGAACGAACCCAGCACCATCGAGGCGATCGCGACGAACACCAGGATCTGCTGCCACTGCGAGACAATGCCCGGGAATGCGGTCAGCGTGACGCGGGTGAACACGGCGAGCGCGGCCACCTTCGGCGCGGAGGCGAAGAAAGCGGTGACCGGGGTCGGAGCGCCCTCGTACACGTCCGGCGTCCACATGTGGAACGGCACAGCCGAGACCTTGAAGCAAAGGCCGGCGAGCAGGAAGACCAGGCCAAAGACGAGGCCGACATTCGCTGATGTCGCAGCCGTTGCGATCCCGGCGAAGCTGACCGTGCCGGTGAAGCCATAGATCAGCGAGGCGCCATAGAGCAGCATGCCCGAGGACAGCGCGCCCAGCACGAAGTACTTCAGGCCGGCTTCGGTCGACTTGGCGTTGTCGCGGTTCGAGGCCGCCACGACGTAGAGCGCGAGCGACATCAATTCGAGGCCGAGATAGAGCGAGATCAAATCACCGGCCGAGATCAGCACCATCATGCCGAGCGTCGAGAGCAGCACCAGGATCGCGTATTCGAAGATGCGGCGCGACGGGTCGGACAGGAATTCGGTCGACAGCACCAGCGTCACCGCCGAGCCGATCAGGGCCAGGATCTTCATGAAGCGGGCGAAGTCGTCGACGATGAAGCTGCCGCCGAAAGTCACCTGCTTGCCTGCCGGCAGCGTGTATTCGAGCACGCCGACCACGATCAGCAGCAGCACCGCGAGCGTCGTGACCGTGCCGGTAGTCCCCTGCCCGCGATAGGCGCCGAGCATCAGAAGCGCCATGGCACCGATCGCGAGCACGAGCTCGGGCAGCACCGGCGCCAGTTGATAACCTGCAGTCGTAAAGCTCATGGCGATATCCTGACCTGCCCAATCACTGGAGCAGTGCGGCGGCCTTCACGGCCGTCACAGCGGTGTTGTAATTGTTGACGAGTTGCTGCACCGAGGCGGCCGACATGTCGAGCACCGGCTTCGGATAGACGCCGAACAGGATCGTCAGCGCGATCAGCGGGAACAGCGTCACGCACTCACGCAGAGTGAGATCCTTCATGCTCGCCAGCGACGGCTTGACCAGCGCCCCGAACACGACCTTGCGGTAGAGCCACAGCGCGTAGCAGGCCGACAGGATCACGCCGAAGGTGGCGAAGAACGCGGTCGAGACCGAGACCTTGAAGGTGCCGAGCAGCGTCATGAACTCGCCGACGAAACCGGAGGTGCCGGGCAGACCGACATTGGCCATGGTGAAGATCATGAAGGTCAGCGCGTAGAGGGGCATCCGGTTGACGAGGCCGCCATAGGCCGCGATCTCGCGGGTGTGCATGCGGTCGTAGACGACGCCGACGCAGAGGAACAGCGCGCCGGAGACGATGCCGTGCGAGATCATCTGGAACACGCCGCCGGCGACACCCTGCATGGTGCCGGCGAAGATGCCCATCGTGACGAAGCCCATATGCGCGACAGACGAGTACGCAATCAGCTTCTTCATGTCCTCCTGCATCAGCGCCACCAGCGAGGTGTAGATGATGGCAATCGCGGACATGGTGAAGATCAGCGGCGCGAAATCATGCGAGGCCAGCGGGAACATCGGCAGCGAGAAGCGCAGGAAGCCGTAGCCGCCCATCTTCAGCAGGATCGCGGCGAGCACCACGGAGCCTGCCGTCGGCGCCTCGACGTGCGCGTCAGGCAGCCAGGTGTGCACCGGCCACATCGGCATCTTCACCGCAAACGAGGCAAAGAAGGCCAGCCACGCCCAGGTCTGCAACGACCGCGGCACGGCGGTGTGCATCAGGGTCGGGATGTCGGTGGTGCCGCCGTTCCAGTACAGCGCCATGATGGCGAGCAGCATCAGAACCGAGCCGAGCAGCGTGTAGAGGAAGAACTTGAACGACGCGTAGACCCGGCGCGGACCACCCCAGACGCCGATGATCAGGAACATCGGGATCAGGCCGCCTTCGAAGAACAGATAGAACAGCACGAGATCGAGCGCCGAGAAGGTGCCGACCATCAGCGTTTCCAGGATCAGGAACGCCATCATGTATTCGCGGACGCGGTTGGTGATCGCCTTCCAGCTCGCGATGATGCAGAACGGCATGATCGCGGTGGTGAGGATCACCAGCGGCAGCGAAATGCCGTCCACGCCCATGTGGTAGGTGATGCCGGTCGCAAGCCAGTTCGCCTTCTCGACGAACTGGAAGTCGGCATTCGACGGGTCGAAGCGCATGACCAGGAGCACCGACACCGCGAAGGTGATCAGCGTGGTCCAGAGTGCGATCCAGCGCGAATTGCGCTTGGCCGCCTCGTCATCGCCGCGGCTCAGGTAAACGATCAGCGCGCCGACCAGCGGCAGGAACGTCGTGACCGATAGGATGGGCCAGGTAGTCATTTACTGGCCTCCAAAGCCGAACATGAACCAGGTGATCAGGCCGGCGGCACCGATCAGCATGGCGAAGGCGTAGTGATAGAGATAGCCGGTCTGGATCTTCACGACGTTGCGGGTGACATCCAGCACGCGGGCCGAGATCCCGTCGGGACCGAAGCCGTCGATGATGAAGCCGTCGCCCTTCTTCCAGAGCTGGTAGCCGATCCACTTCGCCGGACGGACGAAAATGAAATCGTAGAGCTCGTCGAAGTACCATTTGTTGAGCAGGAACTTGTAGAGCATCGGCTGCTCTTGGGCGAGCCGAACGGGGATGTAGGGCCGGCGGATGTAGAAGATGTAGGAGACGACGAAGCCCAGAACCATCATCACCGACGGCAGTTGACCGAGCAACCATGGCATCTGCTCCATGTCCTCAAGAATGTGAGGGTTCATCTTCACCGACTCGCGGAAGAACTCCTCCACACCACTGCCAACAAACAGCCCGTAGAACGGATAGCCAGCAAAGAAGCAGCCGACAGCGAGGACAATAATCGCGCTCCGCATCCACCAGGGGCTTTCGTGCGCCGCTTCGTAGTGCTCCGCGTCATGCGGCTCGCCGTGGAACGTCTTGAACATCAACCTCCATGAATAGAATGAAGTCAAACCGGCGGCCACGACCGTCAGAATGTAAGCGTAAGTCGCTAAAGGGTTGTGCGAGGCATAGGCGGATTCGATGATGGCGTCCTTCGAGAAAAAGCCGGCGGTTAGCGGGAATCCGGTCAGGGCCAGCGTCCCGATGAACATCAGGCCATAGGTCATGGGAATCTTGCGCCACAGCCCGCCCATCATGCGGATGTCCTGCTCGTGATGCATCGCATAGATCACCGAGCCGGAGCCCAAGAACAACAGCGCCTTGAAGAAGGCGTGGGTGAACAGATGGTACATGCCGACCGAATAGGCCCCCGCCCCCATCGCCACGAACATGTAGCCGAGCTGCGAACAGGTCGAGTAGGCGACGATGCGCTTGATGTCGTTCTGGACGAGGCCGATGGTGGCGGCGAAGAACGCCGTGGTGGCGCCGAAGAACATCACGACGGCCTGCGCGTTCGGGGCGAGCTCGAACAGCGGCGACAGGCGCGCCACCATGAACACGCCGGCGGTCACCATGGTCGCGGCGTGGATCAGCGCCGAGACCGGGGTCGGGCCTTCCATCGCGTCCGGCAACCAGGTGTGCAGCAGGAACTGCGCCGATTTGCCCATCGCGCCCATGAACAGCAGCAGGCAGGTCAGCGTCAGCGCATCGGCGTGCCAGCCGAGGAAGTCGATGGTCTTGCCGGAGAGGCCGGGAGCTGCGTGGAAGATGGTCTCGAAATCGGTCGAACTGGTCAGGTAGAAGATCGCGAAGATGCCGAGCGCAAAGCCGAAATCGCCGACGCGGTTGACCACGAAGGCCTTGATGGCGGCGGCGTTCGCCGACGGCTTCTGGTACCAGAAGCCGATCAGCAGATAGCTCGCCAGACCCACGCCTTCCCAGCCGAAGAACAGCTGCACGAGGTTATCAGCAGTCACCAGCATCAGCATGGCGAAGGTGAACAGCGAGAGATAGCCGAAGAAGCGCGGCCGGTACGGATCCTCGTCCATGTAGCCGATGGAATAGAGGTGCACGAGCGAGGACACGGTCGTCACCACCACGAGCATCACCGCGGTGAGCGTGTCGACGCGCAGCGTCCACCAGACTTCGAGCTCGCCGGAGAAGATCCAGGGCAGAAGCTGATACCGGGCGTCATGGCCATTGAAGCCGACATCGACCAGCGTCATCCAGGACAGCGCCGCCGCCACGAACAGGAACGCCGTGGTGATCAGCTCGGCGCCGCGCGAGCCCGCCGCAGCCGGCTCGACCGGTCCGTGGCCGTGGTCATCGTGAGCATGATCGTCGTGACCATGGTCGTCATGAGCCGCCGACGCATGCGCGTCGCCGTGGCCGTGATCGTCGTGATGCTCGACCGTGTAGCCTGAGGGGTTGCGCGCATGCGCACCGAACAGCGAGATCAGGCCAGCAAGAATGGCGCCCAGCAGCGGCAGGAAAACAATTGCCTGAACCATGACTTATTTCTCTTTCCGCATGATCTGGCCGGAAAACCGGTACCCACTTTTCCGGATCATGCGTTAGCCCTTCATCAGATTGACGTCCTCAACCGCGATCGAACCGCGGTTGCGGAAATAGACCACCAGGATGGCAAGACCGATCGCGGCTTCGGCGGCAGCAACGGTCAAGACCAGCAGCGCGAAGACCTGACCGACGATGTCGCCGAGGAAAGTCGAGAATGCCACCAGGTTGATGTTGACCGAGAGCAGGATCAGCTCGATCGACATCAGGATGACGATGATGTTCTTGCGGTTCAGGAAGATGCCGAGGATCCCGAGCGTGAACAGGATCGCGCCGACCGCCAGATAGTGCCCGATCCCGATCGTCATTTCACCCACTCCGCCGCGTCGCTGTCCTGCAGCCCCTGCCCCGGCGCCACCTTGCGCATTGCCATCGCCATCTCGGGCGTGCGCGCGTTCTGAACGTTGATGTCCTGCCGCTTCACATTCGCCTTGTGGCGCAGCGTCAGCACGATGGCGCCGATCATGGCGACCAGCAGCACCATGCCCGCGAGCTGGAAGTAGTGGACATACTTCGTATAGAGCACGAGGCCGAGCGCCTCGGTGTTCGAGACGTTGGTCGGAATCGGCGCCGTGATGGTCTTGCTCACGGTCGGATTGATGACCCAGAAGCCGACGGTGAGCAGCAGCTCGAACAGGAAGATGCCGCCGATCACGAGACCGACCGGCAAGTATTCGATGAAGCCCTCGCGCAGCTCGGTGAAGTCGACATCGAGCATCATGATCACGAACAGGAACAGCACCGCGACCGCGCCGACATAGACGACGATCAGGATCATCGCGAGGAATTCGGCGCCCAGCAGCACGAACAGGCCGGAGGCGTTGACGAAGGCGAGGATCAGGTACAGCACGGAGTGAACGGGATTGCGCGAGACAATCACCATCACCGCCGAGGCGACGCAGACGCCGGCGAAGAGATAGAAGAACAGCGCGGGAAGGATCATGCTCTCATCTCACCGGTAAGGCGCATCGAGCTCGATCGCCTTCGCGATCTCGCGTTCCCAGCGGTCGCCATTGGCGAGCAGCTTGGCCTTGTCATAGAACAGTTCCTCGCGGGTCTCGGTCGCGAACTCGAAGTTCGGACCTTCGACGATGGCGTCGACCGGGCAGGCCTCCTGGCAGAGGCCGCAATAGATGCACTTCACCATGTCGATGTCGTAGCGCACGGTGCGGCGGGTGCCGTCGTTGCGGCGCGGGCCGGCCTCAATGGTGATGGCCTGCGCCGGGCAGATCGCTTCGCACAGCTTGCAGGCGATGCAGCGCTCTTCGCCGTTCGGGTAGCGGCGCAGCGCATGCTCCCCGCGGAAGCGCGGCGAGATCGGGCCCTTCTCGAACGGATAGTTCAGCGTCGGCTTCGGCTGGAAGAAATAGCGCATGGCGAGGAAGAACGCCGAGACGAATTCCGACAGCAGAAGCGAGCGTGCAGTGGCGTTGATGTTGATACCCATGACAGCCCTCACTTCGGCGCGATGCCGGCGAACTGGAGCACGCCGGCCACCACGACCACCATCGCCAGCGACAGCGGCAGGAACACCTTCCAGCCGAGACGCATCAGTTGGTCGTAGCGGTAGCGCGGCACGATCGCCTTTGCCATCGCGAACAGGAAGAACATGAAGAACACTTTGAGCGAGAACCAGATGATCCCCGGCACCCAGTTGAAGGGCGGCAGGTCCACCGGCGGCAGCCAGCCTCCGAGGAACAGGATCGTCGCCAGCGCGCACATCGTGACGATCGCGACATACTCGCCGAGCATGAACAAGAGATACGGCGTCGAGCCGTATTCGACCATGAAGCCGGCGACGAGTTCGGATTCGGCTTCGACGAGGTCGAAGGGCGGACGGTTGGTTTCCGCCAGCGCCGAGACGTAGAACACCACGAACATCGGGAACAGCGGCCAGACGTACCAGTTCAGGACGGTGAGCTGCGGCAGCCCGATCAGGCTGGCGAGGCCGCGGACATGCTGGGCTTCGACCACGGCCGAGAGGTTCAGCGTGCCGGCGCAGAGCAGCACCGTGATGATGACGAAGCCGATCGAGACTTCATAGGATACCATCTGCGCCGCCGAGCGCAGCGCAGCCAGGAACGGGTACTTCGAGTTCGACGACCAGCCGGCCATGATGATGCCGTAGATCGACAGCGACGAGATCGCGAAGATGAAGAGGACGCCGACATTGATGTCGGAGATGACCCAGCCGAGATTGGTCGGGATCACCGCCCAGGCCGCGAGCGCGAGCACACAGGAAACCAAGGGAGCGAGGAGAAACACGCCCTTGTTGGCGCCTGCCGGAATGATCGGCTCCTTCAGCACGAACTTCAGCAGGTCGGCAAAGGACTGGAACAGGCCCCAGGGCCCGACCACGTTCGGACCGCGGCGGATCTGCACCGCCGCCCAGATCTTGCGGTCGGCGAGCAGGATGTAGGCGATCGCGACCAGGAGGACGACGAGCACCAGCACGCTTTCCGCGATCATGATGATCAGCGGCCAGAGAAAGCCCGTCCAGAATGCGCTTGCGAAAAATTCCATCGGCTCACTCCGCTGCGGTCAGCATCTGCCCGGAGGCAAGCCGCGAGCATTCCGCCATCACGGCGGACGCACGCGCGATTGGGTTGGTCAAATAGAAGTCCTCGATCGCCGCCTTGAACGGCGCCTTCTCGGGCGAGCCGCCCTTCCCCGCCAGCTTCTTGATCTGGTCGGCGCTACCTGCCTCGATCTGGTCGAGACGGATCAGATGCGGCACGGCCTTGAAGAGCGCCTGGCGCAGCGCGGCGAGCGAGTCGTAGCCGAGCTTCTTGCCGAGCGCTTCCGAGAGCGCACGGACGATCGCCCAGTCCTCGCGGGCCTCGCCCGGCGGGAACGCGGCGCGGCCGGTCATCTGCACGCGGCCTTCGGTGTTGACGTAGATCGCGGACTTCTCGGTGTAGGCAGCCGCCGGCAGGATCACATCGGCGCGATGCGCGCCGCGGTCGCCATGGGTGCCGATGTACACGACAAAGGTGCCGTCCGGCGCCTTGACCTCGTCGGCGCCGAGCAGGAACAGCAGGTCGAGCGTGCCGAAGGTCGTCATCTGCGCCGCGTTCAGCCCGCCCTGACCGGCAACGAAGCCGATATCCAGCGCACCGACGCGCGAAGCGGTCTCGTGCAGCACGCCAAAGCCGTTCCAGCCGTCCTTCACCGCGCCGACGTCGAGCGCGAGCTTGGCGGCGGCGGCGAGGATGGCGGCGCCGTCGTGACGCGAGGCTGCGCCCGCGCCGACCAGGATGATCGGGTTCTTGGCGTTCTTCAGCACATCCATGAAGGAGTGCTTGCCGGCCGCGAGCTCGCCGAGCGTCTCGGTGCCCGCGCCGAGATGGTCATAGTCGTAGGTGAGATCGGCCTTGGCGCCGATCACGCCGACCTTCAGGCCGCCGGCGCGCCAGCGCTTGCGGATGCGGGCGTTGAACACGGCCGCTTCCTTGCGCGGATTGGCGCCGACGATGAGCAGCGCATCCGCCTGCTCGACGCCTGCGAGCGTCGGGTTGAAGATGTAGGAACTACGGCCGAGCGCGGGATCGAAGGCGTCGCCGCCCTGCACCGCCAGATTGGCCGAGCCGAATTTGGCCAAGAGATCCTTCACCGCGAACATCTCTTCGACGCCGGAGAGGTCGCCCGAGATCGCGCCGATGCGCTTGCCGTCGGTACGCGCCGCCTTGGAAGCAATCGCAGCGAAGGCTTCGGGCCAGCTCGCCGCACGGAGTTTGCCGGCTTCGCGGATATAGGGCCGGTCGAGGCGCTGGGTCCGCAGGCCGTCGACGATGTGGCGGGTCTTGTCGGAGATCCACTCCTCGTTCACGGCCTCGTTGATGCGCGGCAGCACGCGCATCACCTCACGGCCGCGGGTGTCGACGCGGATCGCAGATCCCACGCCGTCCATGACGTCGATCGACTGGGTCTTGCCGAGCTCCCACGGACGCGCCGCGAAGGCATAGGGCTTCGAGGTCAGCGCGCCGACCGGGCAGATGTCGACGAGATTGCCCTGCAATTCGGACGTCAGCGCGTGCTGCAGATAGGTCGTGATCTCCATGTCCTCGCCGCGCCCCGTCGCGCCCATCTCGGGGGCGCCGGCGACTTCCGCCGAGAAGCGGACGCAGCGCGTGCACTGGATGCAGCGGTTCATCGAGGTCTTGACCAGCGCGCCGAGATATTTGTCCTCGACCGCGCGCTTGTTCTCGGCGAAGCGGCTGGTGTCGACACCATAGCCCATCGCCTGGTCCTGCAGATCGCACTCGCCGCCCTGATCGCAGATCGGGCAGTCGAGCGGATGGTTGATCAGAAGGAACTCCATCACGCCTTCGCGTGCCTTCTTCACCATCGGCGAACGCGTGGAGATTTCCGGCGGTTCGCCCTTCGGGCCCGGACGGCAGTCGCGCACGCCCCAGGCGCAGCTCGCAACCGGCTTCGGGCCGCCCTTCACTTCAACGAGGCACATCCGGCAATTGCCGGCGATCGACAGCCGCTCGTGATAGCAGAAGCGCGGAATCTCGGCGCCGGCCGCCTCGCACGCCTGAAGCAGCGTGTATTCGGCCGGAACATCGATCTCTTTACCGTCGATGATGAGCTTGGTCATGTCTCTTACTCCGCCGCGACCATGTTCACGGGATCGCGGACACCGGCATCGTCGATGTCGGCCTTGTGCGAATATTGGTCGATGCGCGCTTCGATCTCATGACGGAAATGCGCGATCAGGCCCTGGATCGGCCAGGCAGCTGCGTCGCCGAGCGCGCAGATGGTGTGGCCTTCGACCTGTTTTGTCACCTCTAGCAGCATGTCGATTTCGCGCTTGTGGGCGCGACCATCGGCCATGCGGGTCAAGACGCGCCACATCCATCCGGTGCCCTCGCGGCACGGCGTGCACTGGCCGCAGCTCTCATGCTTGTAGAAATAGGAGATGCGGGCGATCGAACGGATCAGGTCGGTCGACTTGTCCATCACGATCACGGCCGCGGTGCCGAGACCCGAGCGCAGCTTGCTCAAGCTGTCGAAATCCATCGGCGTGTCGATGATCTGCTCGGCCGGCACCATGCGCACCGAGGAGCCGCCGGGGATCACGGCCTTGAGGTTGTCCCAGCCGCCGCGGATGCCGCCGCAATGCTTCTCGATCAGCTCACGGAACGGAATGCCCATGGCTTCTTCGACGTTGCAGGGCCGTTCGACATGACCGGAGATGCAGAACAGCTTGGTGCCGACATTGTTCGGACGGCCGATGCCGGCGAACCAGGCCGCACCGCGGCGCAGGATGTCCGGCGCAACGGCAATGGACTCGACGTTGTTGACGGTGGTCGGGCAGCCGAACAGGCCGACATTGGCCGGGAACGGCGGCTTCAGCCGCGGCTGGCCCTTCTTGCCTTCGAGGCTTTCGAGCAGCGCAGTCTCTTCACCGCAGATATAGGCGCCGGCGCCGTGCGCGACGTAGATGTCGAACGGCCAGCCGTTGACGTTGTCCTTGCCGACCAGCTTGGCCTCATAGGCCTGGTCGATCGCGGCCTGGAGATGCTCGCGCTCGCGGATGAACTCGCCGCGGACATAGATGTAGCAGGCATGCGCGTTCATCGCGCAGCTCGCGATCAGGCAGCCCTCGATCAGGAGATGCGGATCGTGCCGCATGATCTCGCGATCCTTGCAGGTTCCGGGCTCGGATTCGTCGGCGTTGACGACGAGATAGCTCGGACGGCCGTCGGTGGACTCCTTCGGCATGAACGACCATTTCAGACCGGTCGGGAAGCCGGCGCCGCCACGGCCGCGCAGGCCCGACGCCTTCATCTCGTTGATGATCCAGTCGCGGCCCTTGTCGATGATGGTCTTGGTACCATCCCAGGCGCCGCGGCGCCGCGCGCCCTCGAGGCCCCAATCATGGAGGCCGTAGAGGTTCTTGAAGATGCGGTCCTTGTCCTCGAGCATGTCAGTGCTTTCCGATCAACGATTGGCTTGCTTGTAGGCAAGCCCGGCGGCGCAGACGGCGAAGGCCAGCGCCCAGAGCAGACTGGTTTCCTGCGTCGCGTTCATCACGAAGCGCTGCAGCAGGAACATGAAGGCGGCCGCGAGCGCGGCATGCATGGCAACGAAGCCCCATTTATTCACGGCTTCGCTCCCACGGTTCGCCTGAGACGGAAGACCCATCAGGAGGTCTCCTTCAGCGTGGTCGGCCCGCCCGCCGGCGCGGAGAACTGGCGGCCGTTCTGCGGACCGGGCTTCGGCGGATTGCCCGAGGCAAAGCCGTCGAGCACCTTGCCAAAGGTCTCCTTGGTCAGGTCCTCATAGGTATCCTTGCCGATCAGCACCATCGGCGCGTTTACGCAGGCACCGAGGCACTCGACCTCTTCCCAGCTGAAATTGCCATCCTTGGAGAGATGGAAGGGATCGTGATGGATGCGGCTCTCGCAGACATGGATCAGGTCTTCGGCGCCGCGCAGACGGCACGGCGTGGTGCCGCAGACCTGGACGTGGGCCTTCTTGCCGACGGGAGCGAGCTGGAACATCGTGTAGAAGGTCGCGACTTCGAGGACGCGGATATAGGGCATGTCGAGCAGGTCGGCGACGGCGCGGATCGCGGCTTCCGAGACCCAGCCCTCGTGCTGCTCCTGGACGCGCCAGAGGATGGCGATCACCGCGGACGCTTGCCGGCCGGCCGGATATTTCGCGATCTGCTGCTTGGCGAAGGCAAGGTTCTCGTCCGTGAACGCAAAGCTCGCGGGCTGGACTTCCTTCGGTGCTAATCGGCGAACGGACATGTCTTAATCTCTCACTGCATGCGGCGCACGGTTTTCGCATTCAGGGCATTGATCCTGTCCTGCCAGAATGCGCTTGCGGTGCCGAAAACGTTGTAGCCGACGTGGGTCGAGACCTTGATGCGATCGAGAATCGACAGCTCGGTCACGGTCTCCAGCCGGTTGGTGCGCGGATCGAGCACGATCAGCTTCATCGGGGTCTGTTCGAGGATGTAGCGCGACACCGCGTGCGTGCGATCGCTGCCGTGCTCCTCGCACATGATGACGCTGTCGGTCTGGAGCAGCCGGGCACCGCCCTTGATCGCCTCGATCTCGACGCCCTCGACGTCGAGCTTGATCAGATATTTGCCAGTGCCTGCGACCTTGCCGTCGTCGATGAGGTTATCCAGCGCGAGAACAGGCACGTCCTCGCCGCCGTCCGACGGAGCGCCGGCGATGCTGAAGGCCTCGTGCTTGGTGCCTGACAGCCGCGCGGTGCCGCGCGAAGCGCCGATCGCGCATTTGATGGTCTCGAAGCGATTGCCGTTGATGCGGGCGTTGTTCGCGAGCTTCGGATAGTTCTGGCCCGACGGCTCGATCGCGATCGACTTGTGCGAGCCGAACGGCTTGCTCGACACCAGCACCGACCAGTAGCCGTAATTGGCGCCGCAATCGAGCAGCGTGTAGTCGACGTCGATGGAGTCCGAGAACAACAGCTCCAGCTCGTCCTCGTAGCAATAGGAACGATTGAGCAGCTTGCTCCAGTAGCCGTCGCCGTAAGGAAACTCGAACACGGCGTCCGGGTTGAGCTTGATCGCGATGTTGCGCTCGGGCAGCGTCTTCCGCAGCAAATTCGCGCAGGCGATGTAGCCCATATGCGAGAAATGCGAGGAGATCTTCGATCCCGTCACCAGCGCCAAGGCAGCCGTCCGCTCCCACAGGTTGGCCCCTTCAAGGGCCCCCGAGGTACGGTCAAACTGGATTGGCGCCTGCGCCATCACCGATCGACCTCACTTAGTTCCCGACAATAATTCGTCTCACCGACACCACGGCCTCCGCTGAGTTCGCAAAGAACTGCTCCTCGGTCGCGAATCCACACTTCGTAACGCCAATACGCATCCATCATGTCGCGCGGACTTACGCTTTGGTATTTCAGTTTCCAGCCTTCCTTGGACAACTGATCAGGGCACCACTTCGCGGCGGTTGTTCGTCCCGGGCACGCTGACGAGAAGGCGGACGGAAGCTGCGCCTGCGCGCTTCCAACCCAACAACCCGCCCCTGCGAGTATCGCGATGGGTGCCACAGCTCTCACCGATCGACCTCTCCGAACACGATGTCGAGCGAACCGAGAATGGCCGAGACGTCGGCGAGCAGATGGCCACGGCAGATGTGGTCCATCGCCTGGAGATGGGCAAAGCCCGGCGCGCGGATCTTGCACTTGTAGGGCTTGTTGGTGCCGTCGGAGATCAGATAGACGCCGAACTCGCCCTTGGGCGCCTCGACCGCGGTGTAGACTTCGCCGGCCGGCACATGAACGCCTTCGGTGTAGAGCTTGAAGTGGTGGATCAGCGCTTCCATCGAGCGCTTCATCTCGCCACGGCGCGGCGGCGCGACCTTGTTGTCTTCGACGACGACGGGGCCCTTCCCTTCGGCTGCATTCAGCTTCTGGATGCACTGCTTCATGATGCGCACGGACTGGCGCATCTCTTCCATGCGGATCAGATAGCGGTCGTAACAGTCGCCGTTCTTGCCGATCGGAATGTCGAAATCCATCTCGGCGTAGCACTCATAGGGCTGCGACTTGCGCAGGTCCCAGGCCGCGCCCGAGCCGCGCACCATCACGCCCGAAAAACCCCACTCCCAGGCTTCCTTCAGCGGCACCACGCCGATATCGACATTGCGCTGCTTGAAGATGCGGTTGGCGGTGAGCAGGCGGTCGAGATCCTCGACCACTTTCAGGAACGGATCGCACCAGGCCTCGATGTCGTCGACCAGCTTCTGCGGCAGGTCCTGATGCACGCCGCCGACACGGAAGAAGGCTGCGTGCATACGGCTGCCCGAGGCGCGCTCGTAAAACACCATCAGCTTCTCGCGCTCTTCAAAACCCCACAGCGGCGGGGTCAGCGCGCCGACGTCCATCGCCTGCGTGGTGACGTTGAGAAGGTGAGAGAGAATGCGGCCGATCTCGCAATAGAGCACGCGGATCAGCTGGCCGCGGCGCGGCACCTCGATGCCGAGCAGCTTTTCGGCCGCGAGGCAGAAGGCGTGCTCCTGGTTCATCGGCGCGACGTAGTCGAGCCGGTCGAAATACGGGATCGCCTGCAGATAGGTCTTCTGCTCGATCAGCTTCTCGGTGCCGCGGTGAAGCAGGCCGATATGGGGATCGACGCGGGCGACGATTTCGCCGTCAAGCTCCAGCACCAGACGCAGCACGCCGTGCGCGGCCGGATGTTGCGGTCCAAAGTTGATCGTAAAGTTGCGAAGCTGTTCAGGTTGCTCGTTCATGATCAGGCCTTCGGTCCTGCCTTCTCGTCACCGGGAAGCGGATAGTCGGCCCCTTCCCACGGCGAGAGGAAATCGAACTTGCGGAATTCCTGGTTGAGCCGGACCGGCTCGTACACCACGCGCTTCTCCTGGTCGTCGTAGCGGACTTCGAGGAAACCGGTGGTCGGAAAGTCCTTGCGCAGCGGATGGCCCTCGAAACCGTAGTCGGTGAGGAGCCGGCGCATGTCGGGATGGCCGACGAAGAACACGCCGTAGAGGTCGTAGGCCTCGCGCTCGAACCAGTCGGCGCCGGGGAACACCTCGATCAGCGACGGCACCTGCGTGGTCTCGTCGGCCTGGGCCTTGAGCCGGATCCGGGCGTTCAGAGTCGGTGACAGGAAGTGATAGATGACGTCGAAACGCTTCTCGCGCGCGGGATAGTCCGCAGCCGTAATGTCGGTGAAGTTGATGAAGCGGCAGTTCGGATCGTCGCGGAGGTACTTGACCACCTCGACGATCTTGCTGGCCTCGACATCAACCGTGAGCTGGTTGAAGGCCACCGAATGACCGATGGCGGCGCCCGGAAGCGCGCTCACGATCGTCTGCCCCAGGGCGTCGAGCTTGGCGTCGTCCATGACGTAAAACCTTAGCGTTCGATGGTGCCAGTGCGGCGGATCTTCTTCTGCAGCAGCAGCACGCCGTAGAGCAGCGCTTCCGCCGTGGGCGGGCAGCCCGGCACGTAGATGTCGATCGGCACGATGCGGTCGCAGCCGCGCACGACCGAGTAGGAATAGTGATAATAGCCGCCGCCGTTGGCGCAGGAGCCCATCGAGATGACGTAGCGCGGCTCGGGCATCTGGTCGTAGACCTTGCGCAGCGCGGGCGCCATCTTGTTGGTCAGCGTGCCCGCGACGATCATCACGTCGGACTGGCGCGGCGAGGCACGCGGCGCGAAGCCGAAGCGCTCGACGTCGTAACGCGGCATCGAGACCTGCATCATCTCGACCGCGCAGCAGGCGAGACCGAAGGTCATCCACATCAGCGAGCCGGTACGGGCCCAGGTGATGAGATCGTCGGTTGCGGCCACGAAGAAGCCCTTATCAGACAGCTCGTGGTTGACCTCGAGGAAGAACGGATCATTGGCCCCGACCGGCCTGCCGGTCGACGGATCCAGAATGCCCTTGGGAGCCGGCGCGATCGCCGGGCCGGCGGACGGCACAGGGTTCAATCCCATTCGAGTGCCCCTTTCTTCCATTCATAGGCGAAGCCGACTGTCAGCACGGCGAGGAACACCAGCATGGACCAGAAGCCGGTCGCGCCAAGCTTGCCGAACGCTACTGCCCAGGGAAACAGGAACGCCACTTCGAGGTCGAAGATGATGAAGAGGATGGCGACCAGATAGAAGCGGACGTCGAACTTCATGCGGGCGTCGTCGAAGGCGTTGAAGCCGCACTCATACGCCGAGAGCTTTTCCGGGTCCGGCTGCTGGAACGCCACGATGAAGGGGGCGATCAACAGCACTAGGCCGATGAGGGCCGCGACCCCTATGAAGACGACGAGTGGAAGATAGTTCTGTAGAATGCCGCTCATTGACGAGCCTCTTTTCCCGCAGCCTCGGGACAGCCACGGATTCGTCCGATTTGGAATTATTCTGAGCCTTAGCGCAGTGCACCAATGGGCGCAAGACACGCTCTTTTCAGGCCCTTTGCTGCTCCCAGACCGGTGGAAATCCCGGAATCACCCCGCGGCTGGTATGGAGCAGATCGCCGAACCCGACAAGGGCGGCCATAGTTTTGCATGGTAGCAGGTCTGAGATTGCGGCGCACGGGCCGCGCCGGCTATTTGCCGTGGTTCATCAGCGAAAACGGCCCGGTTTTTTTGCTGCGGCGGCGCACCCAAACCCAAGCAACGACCGCAACCGGCGCCCCGACTGTCACCCAGGCGACATACTGGCCGACCGTTCCCCACAGCAACGCCGCCAGCAGACCGATGATTGTCGCCGCGGCGAGTAGCATAGGTGCAGCAAAGACACGTATCCACAGGCGCGCACGGTCAGAGGAGCCATGCATCACGACGGGACCGGGGCTCGTCTGGCGAATGCGTCGGCTTTGGCAGGCGCGCGCTTGCGCCGCCGCGCCACCCAGAGATAGAGGCCGCTGCCGATCACAACGATGGTGAGCCCGTCGAGCGCGGCCCAGATCACTTTCAGCGGCATCCCGCCATAATCGCCGAAATGCAGCGGCTGCGAGATCAGCAGCGCCTGGAGATAGAGCGGCAGCGCGCGGGCATCGGCCACCTCCCCGGTTTCGCCGTCGAGCAGTACGGGCTTCAGCAGCCGCGCCGTCAGCGCCGTGTCGCCGCGCATGAAGGCGGCGAAATGGTGCGAGGACGTGAACGGCGTGCCCGGGAAGGCGATGAAGGCGACCTCCATGCCGGGCGCAGCCTGCATGGCGCCCGCGACGACATCGTCGAGCGAGGCGAGATGCATCGGCGGTGGCTTGCCGGCATAGGGCGCGACCATGCTGGCGAGCTCGGTCGCCTTCCACTGGTTGAGCATCAGCTCGGCCCAGGTGTTGACGACGCCGGTCAAGCCCACCACCAGCGCCCAGGCTACCGTCACCACGCCGATCAGATTGTGCCAGTCGAGCCAGCGGACGCGGCGCGCGGCACTGTCACGGATGGTGGCAAAGCGCAGGCGGCGGGTGAACGGCCAATACAGCACCACGCCGGAGACGATCGCCACAGTGAACAGCAGCCCCATCGCGCCGAGGAACAGCTTTCCGGCCTGGCCCGCGAACATGTCGATGTGCAGCTTGAGCACGATCAGCATCGGCCCGACGCCGACCGGCCCGAGCAGCTTGGCTGAACCGGCGTCGAAGGCACGCACGGTCGCATTGTCGGACGCACCGTCAGGGGCGCTGTTGGTGAAGGCCATCACCAGCCCAGGCTCGTCCTTGTCCCAGGACACATATTGCAGGATCCGGCCGGGATCGGCGGCGAGCGCGGCGTCGGCGACGACTTGGGGCGTCGCGCGCGCCGCGCTCGCATGAGCTTCGGGCTGGGGGGCGTAGCCCAGGAGCTCATCGATCTCGTGATGGAAGATCAGCGGCAGGCCGGTCAGGCAGAGCAAGAGCAGGAACAAGGTCGAGATCAGGCTGGTCCAGGTGTGGACTACGGACCAGATCCTGACCGTGCGCGCCTTCACAAAACCCTCCCCTCGCCGAGCCTTACCATTTGCCTCACCATTTGTAGGAGACGCTGGCGGTGACGCGGCGACGATCGCCGTAGAAGCAGGACGAGGCCGAGGCGCAGCTTGCGACGTAGATCTTGTCGGTCAGATTGATCACGTTGATGGCCGTGCGCCAGTTCTGCCATTCGTAGTGGACCGCGAGATCGCCGAGCACCACCGCGGGAACTTCGAGCGTGTTGGCGGTGTCGGCCCAGGACGAGCCGACATAACGCACGCCGCCGCCGAACCCAAATCCCTCGAGCGGCCCGTCCTTGAAGGTGTAGTCCGCCCAGCCAGAGATCAGCATCTCGGGCGTATTGGTCGGGGTCTTGCCGACGAGGGACTGATCGAGATCCTTGCTGGTGAAGAGATGATAAGCGGTGAACGCGGCGATCAGCTTCAGCTCCTTGGTGGCGTTGGCCACCGCTTCGAGCTCGATGCCGCGCGAGGTCACCTCCCC
Source organism: Bradyrhizobium sp. AZCC 2230 (assembly GCF_036924495.1). Classification (NCBI taxonomy): domain Bacteria; kingdom Pseudomonadati; phylum Pseudomonadota; class Alphaproteobacteria; order Hyphomicrobiales; family Nitrobacteraceae; genus Bradyrhizobium; species Bradyrhizobium sp. AZCC 2230. The sequence goes on from NZ_JAZHRS010000001.1 coordinate 1,702,237, forward strand.
GGTCTGGTTCTGCAGCAGCACATTCGACGGATCGGTGGTCGCTACGTTCTGGCGCTTCAGGTCGAACACCGAAGCGGTGAAATAGCCGTCAAATCCCTTGGGCGCGACCTTGACGCCGATCTCGGCCTGCTTGCCGGTCTCCGGCAGGAACAGCTGGTTCTGCGCGTTGAGGCCGATGATCGGATTGTAGCTCGTGGCATAGGAAATATAGGGCGCGATGCCGTAGTCGAAATTGTAGATCAGCCCGACCCGCCCGCTGAACCTGCTGTCGTCGCGTTGCGCAATATTTGCGCCGGTGTCACGCGCGACCTGTGACGTCTCGACCCAATCATTGCGACCGCTCAAGACCAACGTGAAGTTGCCGAGCTTCATCTGGTCCTGGACGTAGGTGCCGGCCTGCTTCTGCGTGATCTGGAAGTTGCGGAACGGCGCGCCCGTGAGCGGAATGTCGAGACCATAGGCGGGATTGAAGACGTTGATCGACGGTACCGTGCCGAAGTTGAACGCCTGGTAATCGTCGATCTGATAGCCCTTCAGATCGACCCCGAACAGCATCGTGTGCTTCACCGGACCGGTGTTGAAGCGGTATTCGAGCTGGTTGTCGAGATTGGCCTGGTTGGCGGTGTTCTTCGCATACCAATTGTAGCGGCCCATGGTAGCCGTGTTGATATTGTCCCAGCCATTGCCGATGAAGCCGCGATAGGTCAGGTCGATATGCGCGAACCGCGCGTTCTGCCGGAACGTGAGGTCGTCGGTGAGATTGCGCTCGAACTGGTAGCCGAGCATCTCCTGCTCACGCGTGAACTTGTCGACGTTGGGATCGCCGGCGAAGAAGCTGGTCGGGATCTTGCCGAACGGCGCGTTGGTCACCGTGCCCTGATAGGGCAGGAAGTTGATGCCGCGGGTGTCCTGCTTCGAGGCCGAGGCCAGCACCGTGAAGGTGGTGTCGGCATCCGGCTTCCAGGTGAAGGACGGCGCGATGAAGTAATTGTTGTCGGGCGTGAAGTTGACCTGCGTGCCGCCGTTCTGGACCTGCCCGACGACGCGGTAGAACAGCTTGCCATCCTGTTTGCCGTCCTGGGGCTGCGTCGCGACGGGACCACCGACATCGAAGCCGACATAGGCGTTGCCGAAATTGTTGACGCCGGTCTCGATGTAACGGACCGGCTCGGTCGGCGGCATCTTGCTGATGACGTTGACGATGCCGCTCGGGCTCGATCCGCCATAGAGCACGGCCGACGGACCACGCAGCACCTCGACGCGCTCCATGTTCGACGGCTGCAGCTTCCAGCTTGCATAGGACGTGTAGAACAGCTGCATGCCGTCGAGGAACAGCCCGACGTCGTCGGACTTGAAGCCGCGGATCAGCCACCAGTCGTTGCGGGTGTCGGCACCGAAGGTGCCGGCGCGCACGCCGGCGGTGTAGCGCAGGACTTCGTCGAGCTTGTTCGGCTTCTGGTCGCGGATCTGCTCGGCACCGATCACCGACATCGCCTGCGGCGTCTCCATGATCGGCGTGTTGGTCTTGGTGCCGGACGAGCTGCGCCTGGCGACGTAGCCCTGCACCGGGCCGCGCGGCGTCTCGACAATTCCGACGTTGCGCTGCGGCTGCGGTTTCCGGCTGTTGGCCGTCTGCACCGGGCCCTGCGTCCGGCGTGGTGCGCGGACGGCGGCGCGGCGGCGCTGCTCCGGTGCAGCCACATTCACCGGCGGCAGGCTCTGCGCGCCATTTTGTACCGACGATTGTGCGAGCGATGTTTGCGGTAACAAAACCCAAGCCGACGCGGTCGCCAACACGGCCGACCGCAGCATTCCAAGACTCTTCAACGCGCCACCCCAACATGTGTGTCTGATGCGTCATGCCGTTGTTCCCCCAACGGCATGCGTTTCAGGCGACGCTTATGTGAGAGAGCGCGGTTCCCCTAATTGAAAGGCTCTTAGAACATCTCTTAGAGAAGCTCTTAGAAGCACTCGAATATTTCCGGAGATTGCTGCGCGATCAGCGCGAAACCTTCTCGGCTTCGAGCATCGCTTCCGCTGTCGCGGTGAGACGATCGATCTGCGCGAGCAACGTCTCCAACTCGTCGTTGCTCAATTGCTCGAGCAGCATCCGGTTGCGTTCCTGCGCGCCTTCGACGATTGCATCATGTGCGGTGAGACCCGCAGGCGTCAGCGACACCAGCACCTCGCGGCTGTCTTTCGGATTCGCGGACTTCGCGATCAGCTTGCGCGAGACCAGCTCGGCCAGCGCTCGGCTGATCTGGCCCTTGTCCTGACCGACGGCTTCGGCGAGCCGGGCCACGCTCATCGGCGGCCGCCGGCCCAGCGAGGCGACCAGACCGAACTCGACCGACGACAATCCAGCGAGGCGCTTGTAGCGCAGGATGGCACCGCGCTTGAGCAGGTTGGCCAGCACCATCAGCCGTGACGACAGCATCACGGTGATCGGCGCCGGCGAGTGATTGTCGTCCGTATCGGACGATTGGCGCCCGTCCGTGCTCGATGTCTGGCTCATGGTCCACATCTGCCAAGAAAGCCAGGAGGTGCCAAGTGCTGGCAGTGTCTTGGTAGCGCAACCTCCCCAACCTGATCCAAATGCAATTAAGAGGCATTCAGGAAGATCGTTGACATTGTCATCTAATTATCTTTCACTGAGTCAACACAAGGCGACCCGGCCATCAAGGCCAGCGGCGGGAGGAACAGGCATGACGATCACCCAGCGGGATCGCGATCTCGGCACGGCCTATGCGATGAAGCCGGCGCATACGCGCACCGAGCTCACCTCGGTCGTGCGCGGCACGCCGATGGGCGAATTGCTCCGCCGCTACTGGCATCCGGTCGGGCTGATCAGCGACGCCACCGACACGCCGAAGAAGGTGCGCGCGCTCGGCGAGGACCTCATCCTGTTTCGCGACAGGAACGGTCGCGTCGGCCTCCTCCACGCCCGCTGCTGCCACCGCGGCACCACGCTCTATTATGGCAAGGTCGAAGAGGACGGCATCCGCTGCTGCTATCACGGCTGGAAGTTCGATACCGAAGGCCATTGCCTGGAGCAGCCCTGCGAGCCCGACGGCGGCCAGTTCAAGGACAAGGTGCGCCAGCCCTGGTATCCGGTCGAGGAGCGCTACGGGTTGATCTTTGCCTATATGGGCCCGGCCGAGAAACGCCCGGTGCTGCCGCGCTACGAGTGCCTCGAAAACATGGACGACGGTGAGTTCGTCGAGGCCGACGATTCCTCGATCGGCGGCGGCGGTCCTGCGGTCATCCCCTGCAACTGGCTGCAGCATTTCGAGAACGTGGTCGATCCCTACCACGTGCCGGTGCTGCACGGCTCGTTCTCAGGGCCACAATTCACCAACATGATGGCTTCGATGCCGGAGGTGAAGTTCGACAAGACACCGCGCGGCATCGCCGTGCGCTCGATCCGCAAGCAGGACGACGGCCGTGTGTTTTACCGCGTCACCGAAGCCGCCCTCCCCACTCTGCGCGTCGTTCCGAACCCGCGCGTGGCGCAGTTTGCCCGGGTGGAGTCGATCGGCTGGACGCTGCCGATCGATGACACCTCGTTCCGCATCTACGTCGCCGGCCGCGTCAAGAATTCCGGCGACATCGGCCGCATGCGCTCGAAGTTCAACGGAAAATTCTGGTGGGACATGACCGAGCAAGAGCACCAGCAATTCCCCGGCGATTACGAGGCCCAGGTCGGCCAGGGCCCGGTGACGGTGCACTCCGAGGAGCATTTCGGCCAGAGCGACCGCGGCATCCTGTTGATCCGGCGCATGCTGGGCGAGCAACTGGAAGCGATGGAGGCGGGCAACGACCCAATCGGTGTCTCATTTGACGCAAGCGCTGCGCCGGTCGAGTTCGAAGCCGGGAACTACATACGCGACTCGTGAAGCGACCAGCTCCATTAAGAGCTGGACCCATAAAGATAACAAAGACAAATTGGGGGGATGCGATGGTCGATGTGACATCACAGGTGTCAGTTCAGACGCCCGCCGCGGCAACGCCGTCGGCGCGGCGCTATTACGTGCTGGGCCTGCTCACCATCATCTATGCGCTGAACTTCCTCGACCGCACGATCTTCAACGTCCTGATCGAGCCGATCAAGAAGGAGTTTTCGCTCAGCGACACCATGATGGGCCTGCTCGCGGGCTTCGGCTTCGCGCTGTTCTACTCCCTGCTCGGCATTCCCATCGCGCGCGTCGCCGACCGGCTCAACCGCCGCAACATCGTGGCGCTGGCGTTTGCGTTCTGGAGCGCGATGACGGCGCTGTGCGGCATGGCCTCGAGCGTCACCGCGCTGGCCTTTGCCAGGATCGGCGTCGGCATCGGCGAATCCGCCGGCTCACCCGCCTCGCAGTCGATCGTCGCCGATCTCTTTGCCAAGAACGAGCGCCCGCGCGCGCTCGGCATCTACGCCATCGGCACGTATCTCGGCGTCTTCCTCGGCTATTTCGTCGGCGGCTATGTCAACCAGCACTATGGCTGGCGGATGGCCTTCTATGTCGCGGGCGTGCCGGGCATCCTGCTGGCGCTGATCCTGTGGCTGACGATCTCGGAACCGAAGCGCGGCGCAATGCAGGAAAACTTCGTGCCCGAGCCGCTCGGGCCGACGCTGCGCTTCCTGGCGTCGCAGCAGAGCTTCATCATCGTGCTGATCGGCTTCTGCCTCACGACGTACACCAACTATGCGACGGCGGCCTGGATCCCGCCGTTCCTGGCGCGCGTGCACCATCTGTCGAGCGCCGAGATCGGCACCTATGCCGGCACCTTCAAGGGGCTCGCCGGCATGGCCGGCACCCTGCTCGGCGGCTTCGTGGTGGCGCAAGTGAGCCGCCGCGACGACCGCTGGAAGCTGTGGGCGCCGGCGATCACCTCAGGCCTCGCCGGCCCCGTCTTTGCGCTGTGCATGCTGACGCAGGATTTTGCGATGATGGTCGCGATGCTGGCGCTGACCTCGTTCCTGGTCGGCTTCCATCTCGGGCCGATCTTTGCGATCGCGCAGACGGTGGCGAAGCCCAGCATGCGCGCGCTCGCCTCCGCGCTGATCGCGCTCACCGCAACCTGCTTCGGCCAGGGCGTCGGCCCGCTCGCGGTCGGCGTGGTCAAAACGACGCGCTGAAGGGCAGCTACGGCGCCGACGCCGTGCGCTATTCCCTGCTCTCGGCAGCGGTCACGACCACGCTCGGCGCCCTGCTGTTCGTCTGGGCGGCGCGGACCATCCGCGCCGACATCAAGCGGGCAAACTGAGCGCGCTCACGCGCTCATGAAGGCGAGCATGTCCGCCATCAGGCGCTCGCTGTGCGTCAGCGGCAGCGGATGCGGCGCGCCCTCGTAGACGATCAGCTTGCTGCCCTTGATCAGCTTTGCCGTCTTGGCGCCCGTCAATGGCAGCGGCGCGCTGGCATCCTTGTCGCCGTGGAGGATCAGCGTCGGGCGATCGATCCTGGCGGCAGCCGCGCGCAGATCGGCGAACGCGATGGTCTTGCGGCACGCCAGCGCCACCGGCAGCGGCACGCTCAGCATCATCTCGCGGATCCAGGTCCGCGTGATCTCGGGCGTGTCGGGCATGAAGAACGGCGCTTCGTTCGCCGCGATCCATTTCGCGAAGTCGCGTGCGACGGCGGCGTTGTCGACCTCGATCATCGCCTTCGGAACCGCATCCGGATTGTCCTCGGTCTTGACCAGGAACGGCGTCGTCGGCGCGACCAGCACCAGCCTTGCGATCCGTTCCGATCCGTATCGGCCGAGATAGTTCACCGCCTCAGCGGTCCCCATCGAGAAGCCCACCAGCGTGACGTCGCGCAGGTCGCGCGCCTCGATGACGGCGGCGACGTCGTCGGTCAGCGTGTCCAAATCGTAGCCCGACGACGGCATCTCGGACCGGCCATGCCCGCGCCTGTCGGGCGCAACACAGCGGAAGCCTTTTGCGTCGAGGGCTGCAATCTGGCTGCCCCAGCTGCTGGCGTCGAAGGTCCAGGCCGACAGCAGCACCACCGGCTGCCCGCTGCCCCAATCCTGCACGAACAGTTTTGTGCCGTCCTTCGCGGTCACATAGGGGGATCGCGCAGTCTGCTGGGCTGCGGTCACTGGCGCGCTCCCACCCGATGCCGCCGCAAGGGCGGTTCCAAGCAACGTGGCTTCGAGGATTGTTCGACGGTTCATGGTGTTTCTCCCTTGCCGGATCGCTCGGCCCATCGGTCCCGGCCGATGCAAACGATCATGGCGAAGGGAATTCGCCCCCGCGATTACGCGGCAGGTAAAACCACGCGAGGCCCCTGAAATAGCCTGATGAAACCATTTTACGGAACCCGCGAAACGATCCGGAAACAGATGCTCCTTAAGACATCAGCCTACAGACGGCGCCAAAGCCCGTCGGGAGGCTTCGATGAACCACTCAATTCACTCTGCAGATCGGGGTACCCACCTGAAGATCGTGGTGGTGGCGCTGGTGGCCGGCATCGCAGTGGCCGGCTTCGGGATCGCAGCCCGCACCAATGCCGATTACAGCCAGACCGCCCAGTCCACCCACGTGATCAAGGCCGGCAAGCCGGTGGCGATCACCAGCTCGGGGACCTCGACGGTCCGCTAATTGCGGGAAAAAGGTCCGGTTTGACATGCAATGGCCGCCTTGGGGCGGCCTTTTGCTTTTGGCCAATAATATCTGAAGAGTTCAGGCCAAACTGTTGAATCACCTGGCCTGTGCCGCGCAATACTCCCGCCAGAACTGGCGGTAGGCCGCTTCCACGTGGCGCGTGTAGGTCGCGCCGTTGCCCGCCGCGAGGCTGCGATCCGGGCCGGCAGCTCCTGCCTCAAGGCGGCCAGCGCTTCCAGGATCCGCCGGCACAGCGTCTCGACGTCAGCGAGCCGCCCGTTGGCGTAGGCCTGGTGGGCCGCCGCCAGCACGGCATCGGTCTCCTTCTTGAATTTGTTCTGGAGCCTTGCGTTCTGGAAGGCGCGAGAGCCGACGGTCAAGCCAAATTGTCCGCGGAAAATGCCTGTGGAGCTTGTAACACCATGGATTGATTCGCAGCCCGGAGGCAGCCGTCCGGGCCGTAGCGATACGGTCCCGTTCCGCGCCAACAGGCGTTTGCGCCCCTTGAACGCAACGTCCTTGACTTCACCATGTCCCCCCTTTAAGTCCCCCCTCGTTCCGCGCGGACACATACGCGTCACGCGGGAGTAGCTCAGTTGGTTAGAGCGCCGGCCTGTCACGCCGGAGGTCGCGGGTTCGAGCCCCGTCTCTCGCGCCATTATTTCAATGGCTTAGCAGCAAGTCGCCGCGTGAGTTTCAACTTTTCAAACCGCCGAGTTTCAACTTCCTGAGCTTGTTCTGTTCCGAACCGAGCAGCCTCCTACCGATTCTGCGCGCCTCGTCTGCAGCTCGAACCGCCGCAATGTTCACCGGCATATAAGTCTTCTGCAACTTCCGGTTCTGGTCGATGCTGTTTGCCATCTTGGCGGCAATTGCCTCGACGGACGCACCTCCGGCATTTGCCTCGACCGCACCGGTCCGGCGCATATCCATCAGCCGCCGCATCTCGCCCCCGCCAAAGACTGCCCGGCGCAGGTCCGCGAAATCGTCGATCAGCGAGTCCTTGGTGTACGGAACCGGTAGGCGAGGACGACCGCCCTTGCCCGTAGGCTTGAAGCCCTTGGTGCGAAACACTGGCGCGTCGTCGTGCAGATCATAGTCGAGCCCGGCAACGTATGCCTCGACAAGCCGCTGTGAGCGGGCTGTGAGCGTACCTATCGCCGACTCGCCAGTCTTAGCCCGATCGCTGGTAAACGCCATGTCGGTGCCGCTCGTCACCGCCTGAGCCGGTGTAAGGGTGCGAACGTCGACCGGGGCAAAGCCTGTATCCCACGCAATGGCGATGATACAGGCCAGCCCTCGATAGCCGGCTCGCCAGCCTTCCTTGACGAGGCGAACAACCTCGCCCTCGCGCCAAGTTTCGGTACGGCCGGGCACGCCAGTCTTGCGGATGACCTGTGAAGGGTCCGCGTCGGGCGTGCAAAGCTTAAGACCGGCTAGGATGTTGTAGAGTGCCCGCCAGATTTTCAGCGCGCGTCCGGCCTCGCCATCGCCCTTCGTGACCTTGAGGCGCCCATACCACCGATCAAGCATTTCGAAGGTGACGGTTTTTGGATCGACATCGCCAAAAACAGGGCCAATGTACTTCCAGCCGCGGTCCCAATCTTCACGAGTCCGTGGCGGCTTCGCCTGCCATTCATGGCTGCGGCGGAATCTCTCGAACCCATCGCCAACGCTTCCGGTGGGATAGAGGCGGGACGGTGCCTTCTCTAGACCTTTGCGGGCGCGCTGGTAGCGCTCCTCCCATTCTGTGGCGATAGCCCAAGCAGATGGCCCGTCGTGCCCGCAGGACACGATCTGAAAGCCCATGGCACGCATCTTCATGGTGGGAAGCCAGTAAGCGTGCTTCCCTTTGCGCAGTACGTAGTGCTTGAACTTAATGTTTCCCAAGACTCGCCATCCGCTCCTCGAATACGTCGCTTGCATCAACGGCCGAACCAGATGCGGCACCCAAACCGGCGCGTCGATCCAGCCAAGCGTCAATGGCCTCCAGATCGTAGTGGCCCGTCACCGGGCAGGCGGCAGGAAAGCCGATGCGCCGCAAGGCTGACAGTTTGACTTGGAAGTCCGATTCATTCAGGTGCAGCCGCCGCGCGGCCTTCTGTGCAGGAACGAGTCGCGGGGCGACTGAAAAGCGGATGGAATTAGCTTTGAAATTATCGTTCGCGTGCTGCAATGAAGATCCCCAAATTGACTTGCCTATGTACCGTACATTTTGTACGATGTCAAGCCCGATCGCGCTTTTTGGACCAGTATGAAAGATTTCTCGCTCCTAGCAGCCCAGATCAGAGCCGCCCGCGCCCTACTCGGCTGGTCACAAGCCTATCTCGCCGAAGGCATCAACGTGCGGCGTGCGACGATTGCGGACCTAGAAGCTTGCAAGCACGAGCCACACGAAGCGACCCTGTCGGTTCTGATGAATGAGCTTGCCGCGGCCGGAATCAATTTCACAGAACGTGGCGTCGAGTTTCGAAAGTGGCCATCGAAGCCTTATGTGCCAACAGGAATCAAACGAAAGCGGTGAAGCTGTGGACCAGCTTGACAGAAACTGAAAAGCCGCCCCGTTAATGCCGGGACGGCGCTTCGCTCGATATAGATTCCGCTACTGAGGCGAGGCCAGATCGTCCACTCTCAACTCCAGCACTATTCCAGCGGCAGCGAGCTTGTGACCATCGCTCTTGTGCCGGGCCGCGGTGGCTTCGTCGATTCTTCCCACTTCGATCAGGCTGGCCAACAAGACCTCGTTCGCAGCCAACTGCGCGGTGATGATGTCTTTCATGGTGATGATGCTCCTTCGCAGGCAGGTCGTATGACTCGCCTGCGAAACAGCACCGCATTTTAAGATTGTAGCTGTCAACACCTAAGGTGTAGCTGAAATAGCTACACAACCGCTAGCAACTTTGTAGCTAAAATAGCTACAGCAGGTGTACCGATTGTCGCGACAATCTGCTCTCCGCGTTGCGAACCGTACGGGCTTCGTGGATTTGTTTGCTGGTTAGCCCAATGTCGTCACTGTTCGATAGTGGAGCAGTGCGATTTCCGCCGTTTGATCTTACCTCGCCGCGCTCCTGTGCCCCGTCGTATTCATCGGCCAGCCGGCGCTTCGCCCCCGCCTCAATTTCGAGCGTGTCGGATTAGCTTTTCCGAAGACGTATTTCGCTGCCGTCAAACGGCTTCTTCTTTCCGGCAACCTTCCAAGTGTTGTCTATCACGCCCTCAGCCGCAAGTTCGACGCAGATATTTTTCACGTTTGTTTCTCTTACGAGAAACGCTTCCAGGACAGGCAAAATCAGATTCTCTCGATCTCTTGTCCGAGCGGTACATCGCCTTTCAAGCGACCCTTCCACCCGGGCCCGCCTAGAATGGGGTCTAACGACTCAATGGTCTTCGGATCGGACATAGCAGCCGCCCGATTGACGAAGTCGTACATGAAATTAATCAGAACCTCGTTTGGCGCATGCCTTAGTACCGGCCGGATGGCATCATACGAATAACCTGTCCATCCTGTTGGATCGATGAACACAAGCGCGAACGAATTCCCAATAAATTTGACGATCTCAGACGTTGCGTCTTCGAACCTACCATTGAAAGTGGCCACATAGAACGAATCCTGCGGCGAGTGATGCTTACTGACGGCTTCCGTAAGCAACTCGTACGCCCTCCGGTCCTTCTCTACAAAGAAGCACCTTGTCGTTCTTGGCTTTCCTTGTGCCTTGAGATCGTAGTGGGCCGTTTTTAGAACGTCTATCGCAATCATAAAGGAGCTATCAGAGAAGTCCTCCGTCTGCGTCTCCCAAGGCCCCGAGAAGCCATCAATGTAGCTGATTTCCCGGTGTCCGCCTAAAAATAGCTTGTACACCAGCGTTTGGAGATAGCGCCTCAGGATGAAGTGCTTTGTGGCCGTTTGCTCTCGTTTAAAGTAAGGATCGGTTTCCATCCATCGGTGCCAGTTTATTACGCGCTAGCTTGCCCGTGGGAAGGCGAGACAGCGGGATACTGACTCCACTTGCGGATTCCGATGATCTCGCCCGGGTGTACCGATTTGATCTCGCCCAGGATTCCGAGATGATCTCGCCCACCATTCCGATTTGATGTCGCCCGGGGCGCGAGGCGTTCTGGCTGTCTGGTTTCTGGCATCGGCGAAGCCGCGTGGTCAATCTTGAATCGCGGCTCGAAGGACTTGTTTTTTGCTGCTCCTGCTGTGGGCATGTGGGCAACGCCCTTCGCGTTGTCCAAGCGCAGCGGCATGTCCACAGGGCCACGGGCTCAGGCCTTTCGGCCGGGCTTACGGGTTCGCCGCAGGCTCTCGCCATTGAGATCGATCCGGTGGGCGTTATGGACCAGGCGGTCGAGAACGGCGTCGGCGTAGGTGGGGTCGCCGATCAGCGCGTGCCATTGATCGACGGGAAGCTGGCTGGTGACGATGGTGGAGCGGTGGCCGTAGCGGTCCTCGAGGATCTCCAGGAGGTCGTGGCGGGCCGCGGCGTCGAGCGGCTCGAGGCCCCAGTCGTCGAGGATGAGGAGATCGACGCGGCCGAGCGCGCGCAGCAGGCGGGGGTGGCGGCCGTCACCGCGCGCCAAGGCCAGATCGCTGAACAGTCGCGGGACGCGCTGATAGAGCACGGAGCGATTGTCGCGGCAGGCCTTGTTGCCGAGCGCTGAGGCGAGCCAGCTTTTGCCGACGCCGGAGGGCCCGCAGATCAGCAGGTTGGCGTGGTCATCGATCCAGCGGCCTTCGACCAGCATCGTCAGCAGGCTGCGGTCGAGGCCGCGTGGAGTGCGGTAGTCGATGTCTTCGACGCAGGCCTCCTGGCGCAGCTTGGCGTATTGCAGCCGCTTCGACAGCCGCTTGTCGCGTCGCAATGACGCTTCGCGTTCGAGCAGGAGCGCGAGCCATTCGGCGTGGCCGAGGCTTGCGGCGTCGCCGCCGGCTTCGATGTCGGCGAAGGCCTTGGCCATGCCGTGAAGGCCGAGCGCGTGGAGCTGATCGAGGGTCGGATGGGTAAGCAAGATGAGATCTCCTAATTGTAGTAGCGCGGCCCGCGGATGTTGGGATGAAGGATCGGCGCGTCGTCCGCGGAGCGCTTGGGTGAAGGACGCCGATCGAGATTGTTGGCGAGGATCGATTTGACCGAGCCGTAGGTGCGCGCGCCGATATCGATCGCCCGCATGGCGGCGGCATCGAGCCGCTCGTGCCCGTAGGATCGGGCGAGCCGGATGATGCCGAGACAGGCGCGGAAGCCCTGTTCCGGATGCGCGCGCTCGTCGAGGATCAGGTCGCACAGCGCCGCGGTCGCCGGCCCGATCGAGGCTGCGTCCTTGCGGATGCGCTCGATGGTCCAGCCGGCGTAGCGCCGATGACTGGATGCCATGTGCTCCGGCACGGTCGTGTGCTTGTGGTTGCCGCTCATGCGCTGATGCGCGGCGATCCGCTCACCCTTGTGGAATATCTCGACGGTGCGGGCCGTGAAGCGCACCTCGACCTCGGCGCGGACGAAGCGATGCGGAACGCTGTAATAATGCGCCTCGATCTCGACGTGATAATCGATGCTGACCCGGCAGATCCGCCACTCAGCGAACACGTAAGGGCTCTCCGGCAAGGCCTGGAGTGCCGGCCGGTCGATCTCCTCCAGCAGCTTGCGGCGAGTGACGCCGAGCCGCCGGATCGGCCGCTCCTCGTTGAGCCGGGTCATTAACTCGGCGATCGCCGCGTTGACCTCGGCGAGGCTGTGGAAGATCCGGTGGCGCAGCCGTCCGAGCAGCCAGCGCTCGACCATGAGGACCGCCTGCTCGACCTTGGCCTTGTCCCGTGGCCGTCGCGGCCTCGCCGGCAGAATGGCGGTGCCGTAATGCGCCGCCATATCGGCGTAGCTGCGGTTGATCTGCGGATCGTAGAGGCAGGCCTTGATCACCGCGACCTTGGTGTTGTCCGGCACCAGCAGTGCCGGCACGCCGCCGATCGCCTCGAAGGCGCCGACGTGCCCGCTGATCCAGTCGGCGAGGCCCTGCGTCCAGGTCGCCTGCGCGTAGGTGAAGCTCGATGCGCCGAGCACTGCGACGAAGATCTGCGCGGTGCGCCGTTCGCCGGTGAACCGGTCGATCACCACCGGCACGCCGTCGCCGGCATAGTCGACGAACAGCTTGTCGCCGGCCGCATGCGACTGGCGCATCGTCACCGACAGCCGGCCTTCCCAGGCCCGGTAGAGCTCGCAGAACCGCGAATAGCGATACCCGCCGGGTTCGCCCGCGATGTACTCCTCCCACACAATCGACAGCGTCACGTGCTTGCGCTTGAGCTCGCGATGCACCGCCGCCCAGTCCGGCTCGGCCTGCCGCCGATGGCCCCGCCGGGTGCCCGGACCGGCTCCGGCGCTGGCGAACAGCCGGGCCTCCAGCACCGTGTCGGTGACGTCGTCTGGCAACGGCCAGGTCAGCCCCGCCGCCTCGAACCGGCGGATCGTCAACCGCACCGTCGAAGGCGCCGTCCCCAACCGCCGCGCAATCTCGCGGGTCGGCATCCCAGCCGACTTCAATCTGATCACTTCGCGCACGTGGCGCATCGCAAGCCTCTCCGTCGGCATCCAGGTCCCCCTTCGCAAAGCCGAAAGGCGGGACCGTATCGGAGCCAGAAGAGGCCTCGTCACCCCGGGCGACATCATCCCGGAATGGTGGGCGAGATCATCTCGGAATGGTGGGCGACATCAAATCGGAACGGTGGGCGAGATCATTCCGGAAAGGTGGGCGACATCGAGCGGAATCAGCACTCCACTCTCTGCCTCGTAACATTCGGCCACCAGACTTGGGCCGGACGCCGCCCCACTGTTTAAAGAAGAAAGCCGTCTGTGTTCTCTCGCACAACCTCTGAACTTCCTCGACCCATTCCAATTTCAATTCACGAGCGCGCGGACCGCTTTCACCTCCAACGATCGCCCAATGAATTTCCGAGAGATTTGCCTGCGCAACGGAGCCGATTAAAGGCTCTAGTGATACAAACCTAACTGCGGCAGGTACTCGCCTCAGATGGTCAAGCCGCCAAAGGACGCGGCTGTCTTCAACGCTGGTCCCGAGCCACACGTTCGGTAACACGCTGAAGCCGGCGCCAGAAAGAACATCAGCCATTCGTTCCGGACGCTTTGTGAGGATCTGATAAGTATGCCTAGGCGTGCTCTCCATCACCTTCCAGACTCTGGCAATGAAGTCTTCCGGTACGCCCTCGTGAAAAAGGTCGGACATTGAGTTCACGAACACTTTTCGCGGCTTGGCCCATGACTTGGGAATTGCGAGAGCGTCGACATCCAGCCGGATTTTTCCCGTCCAAACGCTTCGCCCGCCGCTCTTGCGCGTCAAACCCTTGTACTTCGGGATGCCCATTGCTTCGAGCCTCGCCGCCATACGCATTGCGTAGCAATTAGTACAACCGGCAGTGAGAACAGTGCAGCCCGCGACTGGATTCCAAGTCGCGTCCGTCCACTCGATCGCTGTTTCAGCCATGCCGAACTTCCTGCTTTTTGAGAACTGATACCAACAACTCGTTAAGGCTCAGAGAGCTTTCGCCTTGACTAAGTGAGAACATAATGAGAACATTGTACAAAGTCTAGTTTGGAGCCTTGGTGTGTCAAAGGCGGTATGGGCCATTCCCAAGACTGAGCAGACCGAAGCCGCGGCCGATCAGGCCATACAGGCTTGCGGCGGGGATGCGCGGGAAGCAGTCAAGGCGCTGATTGTCGCGAACGAATTCCTTGAACGGCGCTTAGAGGAGCTTGCTTCTCCCGGCTACGCACGCGGTCGGGTGCTGCCGCGCGATCGGAAGGATTGGTACGATTGACTTTTAGGAGTGAGCAATTAGCGAAGTCTATCCCCACGTTGTACCAGCGTCTTGGATGAAGGAGGCTGGTGTCAGCTTCTATGTGCCGCCCGAGGGACAAGAGGCGTATCGTTGTGAACAGGATCACATTCTTGTCGAACTCACTGCTATCGAGCCGCCGCGGCGAAATCCGGGCTTCGCGCTCGACGAAAACGGATTCCGTCGCGATCGTATGTTGCGAGTGCTGGTAGGCATCAGAGAAGACCACAGCATTCCGCCCATTGAGATTGAAGACGGCGATGCCCCATACGCTTATCGGCTCAGGGACGGCGTTCACCGCTTCTATGCTTCGATCGCTTGTGGTTTCTCTCACTTGCCATGTGATGTCGTGCCAAGGCTTTAGTGCGCCGAAACGTCAAGAACGAAAGCTTGCGAACCTTAAAATCCGATATGGCTCATATCTCCACCCCAACCTTGAGAACCTTCTGCGTTGGATCGAGCCGTAATGGCGCAGCCGGAATAGGCGGTAACGAGCGCGCCACCTGGGCGAGCCTCGGGCCGGCGCCCGGTGCTTGTTCAATCAAAGCGCTCAGCGCTTGTCGGCTCTGCTCAATATAGTCAGTCAACCTAGCGACGAACTCGACCCCAATCCAAATTTCATCCGCGACCCGCTGCAGGGTGACGAGAGGCAAATCGAACAGTAATTCTCCTCGCCTCTTCATAGTTGCTAGCGACAGTAGTTCTGACGAACTAATCCCGCCCAATCGTGAATGCATAAGCAAATTTCGATTTTCGAAGCAGGACCGGAAATATTTTGAGGCGGCTTCTACTCGTTCAGCAATCTCCTCGTCGGCATTACTCTGGGAAAAGTGCTTCAACATCTGCAGTCGCTCCAAATTACTTAGTTCCCAGAAAAAATAGTCAACTGCTGAACTAGGAGCGAATAGCTCGATAAGAAAATAGAAAGACGATTCTAGGAGATTGAAGTTGACCGAAATGGCGCCAATGGCGTGAAGATGCCCCGGCGGGACATCGAGGTGGTGCAGATGTTCGACCTTTGCGCTTTCGCTCTCCACCCGATTGCCTCCCTGTCGAACGAGCGGGCAAAACACACCCATCCCGCTCGATCAACTTTAGCCTAAAGCTCTCGCGTCTGCCTTGCGTTTGTTCGGTGTTGTCCACGTTCAACAGGCGCCTTTCGGTGCGTAGGCCGCGCCCTCGGTCGTCCCACACGCGTGGCCCTCACCCGCTGATCTCCTTGAAAGGCTGTGCAAGCTTCGGCACATAGCCATTCACTTCAGCCACCACATTGCGCAGGCTTTCTATGGCCGCCCCCATCTGCCGTCCCTGCTGTGTATCCTCTATGAGCAATGCCGGCATCCACTTGTCAGCGCAATCGAACGTGTCGACAGGCTGTTTGGATGCAAGCCGATGCCCTCCATTCATCATCACTGGCCTATGTGTCATCCCCACAAGCCGACCAATACGGCTGATAAGCTGCGCTAGTATTTCTCAAAGCTCGGATTGTAATCCTCACTAGCAAATTCGCCGAGCACCGAACGGGCCGTTTTTAGCGCTCTCAAAAATGTTGGCCTCGCAATGTCTTTCAACGAAGAAGTATCGAGCGATAGCTGAACGATCAAACGGAGTAGAACGGCCATCGCTTCTCTAACCAGATCGAGCGTATATTCGTCCGCCCAGAAGGAGCCAAACTCACGCTTACGAACTTCACCTCGCCATCTTGGATTTCGGGCGTAGCCGATTGTCGTCCCCGGCCTGACAATAACGCCGTGAACGATATTGTGCCGAATAACAAAACCAGATCGCGCGGCGGCACTCCACCCTTCCAGTAGCGTCCGCTCATCTCCAATTGCCATGTCGGCCGCAAATCGTTCTAGCATGGCAATCAGTTCAGAGATCATTTTTGCGTCGGTGTCGGGCTTAATCCCATTCGGATCGACGCCACGGAGTTTCCACAAGGCGCGCTCCAAATAATACTCTATACTGCCTGCGAATGTGACGATCGCCGCAACCTTGTGGCCCACCGATGGGGTGAGTCCTAGTTGCGTCTCTAATTGATCGGCTTGGCCGAATCCTAGCATCGCGTCTGTCATCTTCGAGACTATGCCCCCAACGGCGATAATCATCAACATGACCAAGCACACCCGCGTCTGCCCATGCGGCTACCGCGTGAGACTTAGGCACACTATGCGCATGCCAGCAGCGAAGGCAGGTAGCACGACCCAGTGCGAGCGCTAGGGGCTACGGCACGGACTGGCAGGCTCTAAGGGCCTCTCACCCTCACACCGCTTGTACGGGCTGCGGGCGGCCTTGGAAGGCTGGCTACCACCTTGACCATATCGTGGCTCGCAAGGCAGGCGGGACAGATGACGCTGGCAATCTGCACTGGCTGTGTCATCCTTGCCATTCACGGAAGACAACAAGGCTGGACGGAGGGTTCGGGCATCGCGTCCGGTCTGAGCAGGTCCGCTTATCCGGTTAGACCGGAAGTCGTCGCCTCGCCGGGCAAACCGACGCAATTGACCCTGAGGCGACATTGCATGCCTTCAAGCCGGCGCACAGAGATTCTCGAGCGCGGTGCTCGTGCCCGCTCTCTGTGTCGCTCTATGCGACCCGCTTTATGCCGGGCGGCTGCCATGTCCCTTCGCCTGGCGGCAAGATCGACGGTGCTTCGATCTTCGGCCAGTAGAGCCGCATGACAAGATAGATCGTGTCGTTCGGCGCCGGCAACCAATTTGCTTCCTTGTCAGCACCGGGCGACTTGTTCTGGATGTAGAGCGTTAGTGATCCGTCCGCATTTTTTGTCATGTTGGGTAGCATTGGCGAATTGATCAAATAGCGGTTGATCGGATTTTCGATCAGGAGCTGGGACTTGCCGTCATACATTGTCAGCGACCAGAACGCGTTCACCGGTGGCTGCTGCCCCGGTGCGAATGTCAGAGTGTAACTATTCTTGCTGCCGTCGAGCGTCTGACCATCGCTGTCAACGCGCGTGAACGGATAGGTCGCTTCCGCCGGGTCATTACCATAAATGCCGGCCTGAGCGGCGACGGCACGCTTCAACCAGTCGCCATTGTAGTGGGCGCTATCGCCTGGAAGACCGCTAACCCGCCAGCCATTGATCGCCTTGCCGACATTGGCGACGGCCTCGTCGACTTTCCGCTGGCCTTCCTTCATACCGAGGCCGATCTCGAGTTTCTGCTCCAGAGGGAGGTCCTTAAAGCTGAAGGTCTTGTCAGGCCCAACGCCGATGAGTGCCAGCTTAGCGCGTATCTCCTTCTCATTGCCCTGCGCCGGCGCGAATTGCAGCGCGAAGTCGAGATAATCGAAGAAGTTGGTCTTCACGAGTTCCTTATCGATCTTGGGGAAGTCAATGGTTGGCGCGGCCGGGGGCGGCCGCTTCAGATAGGCCGATAGCATCTGCACCTTGTAGCCAGCCTGCACCTTCTTGACGTTGTCGAGATCATCCGCGCCAAAAAGCTGGGTGCGATAGCCTGCGACGGAAAACTGTGTGCTCGAACGAAACACCTGCTTGATGCCCGCCGGGGTGTCGCCCTTCCAGTCGGGCCCGACCACCATGTAGTCGCCGGCTTCGCTCCCTGTGGCACGGGTGCCGATATATCCGTAATTGTAGGTATTGCCGTCGCAGAGCATGACCGAGTAGTAGCGTTTCGGATCGATCGCCGGCACCGAGAGCACCACCGGCTCCGCCCGCAAATCCATCCACACGAAGGAATAGGGCGTGTCGCTATTTGGCGTGACGATTGCCGTATCTTTGTAGGTGAAGACGTTAGGTTCGTTCTTGATCTGATTGAACGGAGCCTTGAACTGCCCAGAACTCCGATCGATCGCATATTCATGCATGACGGCATAGTTCATCACGATAGGCAGGCCGTAGATGAACCCTGCCTCGGCAATATCTTTTGCCTTGAAGAAACCTGGGCGGTCGGCGCTGGTCTGTGAGTACGCGGGGACAGACTTCGCCGTCGATGCAGTGATGGCAGCCAAGGCGGCCGAACGAAGAAGATCGCGCTTAGTAAACATTTTCCGCAGTCCTTCCAGTTCTTAGTGTTCAAGCGCGCATGCGCTGCTCACAGATCGGTTTGAGGAGTTTCGCACCTGCCGCGATGGTTGACAATGCAGAATCGGACAACCTAAGCATGCCCGGAGGTCCGTTGTTGGCCCTCTGCGGACCATACGCGAGAGTCCGCCGATGTCTCTGAGCGGATGCAAAGCGGACACCCCCGGGTGCCACGTAAACTTTCGACATAGGGCCGCCTGACCGCATGGGTCTCAGTTTCGGTATTTGATCGAATTGGGGATTTCAGGCCAGCGCTGGATAGTCAGGCAGCATGCGCCTAGCTTCATCGTGTCCGATGATGCGCTGAAAGTGTTTCAGTTTGGAATCTCCAAATACCTCCGGCCCGCAGAAGATCGCGGTCGCCCAATAGTGGTGCGGATTCATTGTGACGCGCTGCCCATGTGTTTTGACAAAACACGCCGCACGCATTGGATACGCTTCAGGCTGACCGAAGCTGAAAGGTTCGTCGGGATGCTTAAATTCCACGTGTAAGGCGAGAACCTGGTTCTCCCCATTCCGTAAAAAGAAGATCGCATCCGATTCCAGCGCTGTGCTGCCTTCCGGTCGACAGAGGCATTTCCGATCTTTTCCGCACCAATAATTGGCCCAGAACGGTTGTTTAGTTGGCTTCGTTCTCCACCTCACCGCTCGCTGTTCGTCAACCAGGACACTAGACCCAGCAAAGTCGTTTGCCCTTGGTGTACCCACAAGCAGCCAGTCCCTGACGGACTGGGATGCGAACACGCCCGAAGCGATTGCATCGAGATATGGCTGTGCCTTGTAAGAGTAGCCTGCCATTGGTCAGTCCATTAACACACTGAGATATGGAATAACATGAAAGGCCGAAAGCCGTAAATACACGCGCTGCCGGGCGCCCTAGATACGGCCCCACCTGCGCCTACGTGGCTGCCAAAGTTAGCCAAGAAGGAATGGGCGCGGTTGCACCGGTGCTCGTCAAGGCTTTGCAGCCTCGCATCTCACGAATTGTCGACCGTCGAGTCCTATTGCCTTGCAGTGGCGCGCATCCGTGAGTGCGAAGCGGCAATTCAAAAGCAGGGCCTGACCTATGTCAGCCCAACCGGCGAGTCAAAACGAGGACCCGAAACTGTATAGGGCTGGGTCACCAACGCTAAGTCCCCTGCGCTACGTTCACGGTGGTGCCCAGTGTCGACCAAGCGAATACCGGATCGGTGGGCGCGTCGAGTTCGCCATACCAGATCGAACCTCCTTGACCGCCCGACGCGCTCGCGCCGTCCAGGCTGATGCCGTCGGTAGCGCTGGTCGGTGCGGAGCCGAATTTGATGGTCGCCGGATTCACGCCATTCACGATGACGCAAAGATGTTTTCGATCGTTGTTTGCGCCTACCAATGGCGTCGGCGTGGCTGCTGAAACTGCAACGGGAGTTGTTTTAATCGAGATGCCCATTTGAGGGGATAGTCCTATAAGTGTGTGCTAAAAATATTTTGAAGAAGGGTCTTTGCTTGACGCTTCATCGTCCGGCATAGACACCTTGCTTGAATCGGTCGGTGTAGCGCCGAGTTGCCCAAGGCAAATCCGCAGGAGATTGTAGCCAGAAACTGGAAGTTCTTCGCCAACGATAATGCGGCCCTGCATTTCTGCGGCGATCGAAACGAATGCGCGGTGACTCCGGTTGAGCCATGGCAAATCCCTCGCGAACGTATTCCATGCTTCAATCTGGCCCTTCCCCTTCATCCACTTCGGTGGCGAGCCAAGAGGTTGCGTGACCACCGGTTCGCGTCTCAGCTTGTACCGCTTCGGGTCATGAGCGGTTCGGCCGGTGGCCTCCGCCTTCATGAGCGGTGTTCGTGCTCGTGGCATTGATTGTAATCCTTGATTTTGAAAAAGTTTGAATTGCGGGAGTGCGCGTGAAGACCCATGTCGGTGCTGGCCTCCCGTCGATTTCTGGAAAGTCGACCCGCCCCTACCCCATCGAACAACGGGGTTGGTCCGACGAATGCCCGAACGCCGGACCAACCAACCATGCACAACGACGCTACATTAGAAGAAGTGCATGGCGCGCGTCCTTGCGATTAGCCGTTCGTTTTGCTCGCTCTGCAACCTATTGCTTTCGGAGACCGTCATTGGTCGACGCTTCGCCGGCTTTGCATCGCCGTAAGTCTCAACAGCCTGGGCCT
Organism: Bradyrhizobium sp. AZCC 2230; assembly: GCF_036924495.1. Lineage (NCBI taxonomy): Bacteria > Pseudomonadati > Pseudomonadota > Alphaproteobacteria > Hyphomicrobiales > Nitrobacteraceae > Bradyrhizobium > Bradyrhizobium sp. AZCC 2230. The sequence goes on from NZ_JAZHRS010000001.1 coordinate 1,722,898, forward strand.
TCAGTCTACGCACCGTCCGCGACACTCGATGCAGAATCTGCGCCGCCTTCATGGTTGCTGACCGCGTTCCGGCCACAGGCTTCGGCGTAACTGTTTTGTCGACCACAAACGCATAAGCATTCTCGCCGGCCGCGCCTTCCTTGCAAAGGGAGATTTCCTTTAGCTTGGCACGAGTCACAACGCGGACTCTTTCGCCAGCAATCGTCTCCTTGTGCTCTTCCAGAATATCGGAACCGACCGACATCGAAGAGCGGTTATCCGACTGGCACAGCCTCGCGACAACTGGACCAAGCTTGCAGCTTCCAAGGTCTAAACGAAACTGGACACCATCGTCGTCGATCATAACCTCAAGGGCATCGTCGGTACTCGCGACTTCCAACGCTCCTTCATGATCGATCCATACCCCGACGCGTTTGCCGGCCGTATCGCCAAAGCATCCCGCTCTCAACGCGATCCAATCGCCTTTGTATTTGAACGGAGTATCGAACTTGACTGCCTGTCCGTCTAACGCTTGATCTTCTGTGACATCAAAAATTGCGTTGAAGGCGCCGCCCCTTTCAACGCGGAAAGCACGTGCCTCACTTCGTTCAAGTAGGCGAAGGTCCGCTGAATCAATCTTGATCGTCACTGCGTCAGCACCTTCGGCATGTCAGACTGCGCCAAATAGCCGGCCTCGATGAAATCCTTGATACCGTATACGAACGTTCCTGAGCAATCTCGCGCTGAACCTAGACCACTGATGAATACATACGGTAGCGAGCCGATACCAGCACCGGTGTCCTGAATCTTTTCGAGGAACGAATGATACTCGTGCTGCGCAGTGTGGAGATCAACAAACGCCTGCGCGAACTTCTTTCCGAGGCGGGTCAATTCGGGTCTCACCTGCTCGCAGACCAGCCGCGAAGCGACGGATTTCTCCGTCGCGATCTGGCCATCTAGCTTTCCAAGCGCTGTGTTCAACGTGTTCAGTTCTACAAGCAGTGTTTCGAGACGCTGCATATCAGGCGCGGTGTCCGGAAGAAGCGTTTCGCCCAAAATCGCGCGCACTTTGTTTTCGGCTGCGTTTCCTGCGCTTGGCGCCTCTTGGAGCCGGACGCGAACGGCCGCAGCCTCGGCAACCTTGGCTGTCTTCTGGGCGTGCAAACTAATTCGTTTGGCTTCTAGTTCGGCGCGATGAGGATTTACCTCATTCAAAAGGGGAATTTTCATTGGAATGTAGCGAGCCTCAGATGCAAATTTGAAATGATAGCGCCAATGTCGACCACAACAGCCGCCTCGGCTTTGAACAGTGAATCAAGATCACCGTCTGGTTGGATATTGCGAATGGTTCCGGCGCCGTCAGGCGTAACTAGAAGTACGGTACGCCCGACTGGGAAACATCCGCCGATCGGCCGGCCATACTGGGGCACGTCCGTGAACTTGGAAGCCAGGGCAACGGCGATGTTGGCAGGGACGCCGAGTAAGGAGATTTTGTGAGCAATGGCCAGCTTCACGATGGTGCGCTGACTGAAGCGGCGTGGTTTGCCTCTACCGTCGCCCGGGATGTCCTCTGGCGCGAGGCCGATGACTTTGCGGTCCAGCCAGCGATTGAATGTCTCCTTGGGGATTCCGATTGCCGCTACGGCGGCAGCGCTCTTGTAGTTGCCGCGTGCGGGCATGGGTTGTCCTAATGGTTGAACCTCAGAGGAAGGTCTTGAGGGACGAAAAAGAAGCAGCCCGCGGGTGGCACGGGCTGCGTGAAAGTTGGTCACTTAGAAAAGGAGGAAGAGGTAAGGTCCAAAACGCAACCTCTATTCTTATTGTACAGTGTCACCCATGGGTGGTGTCGACACCGCCAAAGAGCATCATAGACTAGGCCGCCACCTTGATTACCGGGCCGCGGGCCTGATTCCAATACGAGTTCCCTTGCCAACGGAATGGGCCAGGACGAGCGACGCGAGATTGACTCTGCAGCGTTCCAATTAGAGGCCAAACATCGAGAGGTCGCTGATCACTGAGCTCTAAGCGATCGAGGTTCGCATAAAATCGGGATAGGTTACGCAGCGCGGAGCGAATCATTCCCTTCCCGCAGGCGCTCGCACTTGCGCGGTCCATAAATAGCTCATCTTCGCCGACCGCGCGTGCAGTCCAGTTGTCCACAATGACTGATTTTAACACCACGAAGTCATCTCCAAGGACTCGTTCTGCGAGCGCGACCACCTGTCGAGCATACAGTAAACCGATTTGGTCACATTCTCCTTCGGCATTGTCCACGACTGCGCACTCACCCGGCACGTTAGTGTCTTCGAATTCAACGTCGTCGCTTAGGTGCAGACCGATATCACCGGTAAACGATCCGATTTCCTCACCGATGTATTCTTGGGCCAGTTCGCGCCAATCGTTCGCGGCAGAATCGTTCAGCGGCTCACCATTAGAAATGGCGATATGTCGTTTCAACCGTTCCGCATCGAACCAGTGACGCCGATTTTCTGGTTCATTCTTCCCTAGCTCGCCGCGTTGGGCCATTTCTTGCAAATGATATCGGGCATTCCTGTTGTCGTTCGCAGGCTTTGGGCATCGCCCATTGTCTACGACGTTGACCAAACTGCCGCTTGGAAGGGGGCGATCCGGGTTGTAGCTGATTGGGGCTTTTCGTAACGGATTTGATTTCGCCGGAACGGGGCTGCGATATTCCATGCCCCTATGCTCTTCTACATCGGCTGGCACCGAAATTTTAATCCGGGCAGAGCCGACTTCTTCGGTAATCGTTCTCATCTTTTCCAATTCTTCCAATGACAAAATCCCGCTGCCTTTCCGGCATGTCGGGCCATAAAAACTCAAAAATAGGTCGTCGCCCGCCAACGCGTGCGTTCTGCCTCCTTCAATACGTGGCAAAGCCCTCGCCCAAGCGAGGCGCTGTCCGATCGGTTAGCTTGCTGGTGTCCCCGGGGCCGCTAATGGCGGCGAAAATCAGTCAATCAATGTCGATACGTGTAGCCGAATCCGCAGCAAAATTCTAGGCCGGTCGCACTTTCTGGGGCTGCCTCATCCGCACCGACGAAATCAATTGCCTCAGTCTTGTACTGCAAAAGGGTACGAAAATCGACCCCGTTCAAGCTTTTCACTTCGCGACCAGCGACCCACTACCGCGACGGTCGTATGGTGTCCCAAGCCATCATCTGCAATTCGCTGCTTGTAGCCGATCTGCCATCGAAAACGTAGGGTGTTTCCACTTTCAAAATCCACCAAAACCACCGGACATCCGGACAGGTAATAGATACCTGTCCGGACATGTCCGGTAAGATGGTCCCGGACAAAAAAACTCAATGTCCGGACATGTCCGCCGATGTCCGGCTGTCCAGCCAGAACCATTGGCCGGACGAACCGACCGCCTCGCTCTCATTAAGCTCAACGACGGCCCGTCTAAATCGCTTGCTGAGCGTGTCTTCGGCGGCCTTCGGCTCTTTAGCCCACGCATCTGCCAAGAAGCGATTGCGCCAAGCGTCCCGGGTCACGGCCAGAACGCCTTCTGGAAAGCCGGGCGAGCCCGCTGGCGGGCTTTCGCCATCCGCCTCTACAGCCGCCTTGAGAGACTGCAGGGCCTTGGCAGCGTTTCCTTTCAGGTTTGACCCATCAGTTTTGGACGGCGCCGCATCTGCCTGGACGACGACGGGTGCGGTGGTCACGTCGCCGTCCGCATTCGTGCCTAGTTCGACCGAGTCCAGCCGGAACGATGTCACCGGCCCTTCCTCTCCGTCGTTCGCACCCGTGCAAAGCAATGTGAAGACTTTGGACGGTCCCGAGCCATTCACCGAGACGCCGAACGACACGTCAATCGCGCCGTCCAAGTCGATGGCACCCTTTCCCCTGTCGCCCTCCCAGCCGGAATGGTGGATAGCGGCAACGTGCGCCCCGGTGGCCCGGCTCAGCTCATCGACCGACTGGATAAAGCGCTGCATATCTTTGGAAGCGTTTTGATCGCCGCCGCCGAACGTCCGCGTCACCGTGTCAACGATGATTAGATTGCATTTATGCTCGCATTTCGTTTCCAGCGTCTTGATCGTCGCCGCAAGCATCTTTGCGTCTAGCAGTCCACCGGTAAGGTCCAGCTTGCCGCCAACCACGACAAACGGGATTCCACCAAGGCCATGCTTCTTCCGCCACGCCGCAACCCGCCTCTCAGTTAGACCTTTACGCTCGGCAGCGAAGAAGACGACTAGTCCCTGCTTCACGTTGCGTCCGTGCCACTCCCGTCCCGCAGCAATGTGGCAGCCGATGTCACAAAGCAGAACGCTTTTAGCGGTGCCCGGCTTGGCGACGAACAGAGAGAACTCGCCGACGCCGAGGAACCCCTTAACAATGTCTTCCTTCGTCACCGACTCGTTTACATCGTCGAACCAAGTCACGTCGAAACGTGGCCTCAGATCGGCTTTCACTTGATCAGGCAACTGAAGTGTCTTTGGCTTGTTGTCGTTGGCAGCCTTGATCCGTTCAGCTTCGGCAACAATACTAGCAGCCGTCTTTTCAACGAAGTCCGTGCCCTCGTTGAAAACGTCCTTTAGATTGTGCTTCATCACAAATCCCTCGCGAGGTACGCCGTACGTCGCGTGACTTCATCTTCGAAGTAACAGCGTACTGCGAAAGGCGAGTCGTCGATTTCGAAGCGCGACAGTTCCTCATCTTCACCACCGAAGGCCCAGGACCATGCTTCGAGCGCGGTGTAGATATCGTCGCATTCAATAGTCTCGGCGCTGTGCAGTTCCTTGAGTGCCTTGCGGCTGATCGGTTCGATATGACAAACGCCTGTGCATCCTGCCTCTAACCAATCCATCGGATGGGCGTGAAGCCTCACCAATGGCGCTGCGAGATTTTCACGGCCCAGCCACGGAGCACGGCACGTGACGCGATCGAAGGACATTTCGTCGCTGATAACGAGCAAATCAATAAGCTTGCCGTCTTCCACGATCGGAATAGCGAGTTCCGGGGGATGTTTTGGCCCAACGTGGTCGGGCCCGTAAATCACGAACTGATACCGTCCGGTGCCAGGATTCCAAACCGTGCCATACTGAATGAGGGCAATGTGTTGGGGAGCGGTGTCTATCCCATGGTCTGCAAGCCATGTGGCGGCAGTCAAACCATCACCGGCCCTGTCGGAGAATTCTTGCTCGACTTCGTCGGGCAAGGGCAGCGTGTCGTCAAAGTCAGCAATCGATTCCATAAAACGTCTTTCACTAATACTCTCCTCAAAGCATTTTTAAGTTAGTTGGATGGATTCTGTTCGGACAAAATGCCGACTAGAGTTTCTGTAAATGCCGGGAAGGTATTGACGTTATGGAAGCCCACTTTTCTAGCTGCTGCTGATACGGCCTCGCTCCACGTCGGTGATGACCAGTTATAAAACGGCTCTAGCTCCGACCAAGCAATGTCGCTGAGTGTGCTTGTTTCGCTCGCCAACCGACGAAGAGCCTCTGCGGCTCGCCCATTTCTGATGAAATCGGTTGGATATTTTTGCTGAAGCGATCGTCTCCAATTCGCTGTCCGTGTGAGACTACCGCTAAGGCTATCAATGCAATTCTGCTTGTTGCTGCTAATCATTTTCTACTTTTGAATGCCGGATAATTCCGGCTTGGGTTGCTCACGTCAAATGGCCGCCGTGAGCGTGCGGTGTTCTTGTTGAATAGTTACGATTGAGCATCACGTGATGCTGATTGCGCCGCGCAATTGCGGCAGTGATGCAGCGCCCTAGAATGCCGGGGCGTTGCGGGCCGGATACGTAAATCACCGCTTAGAATCAGAGCAGTACGCCTATCCAATCACTCCAGCATTTGTATACTGCGCTAGGGGGTGACAGGCGTGGTTCGAAAATCTGATAATTATCCTTTGGTGTTGATCGGCGGATGCTTGGGCCTTTGGCTGCTCTCGCATGCGATGTGGAGCATAGTTTTTGAAGACTGGCTTAAGCATCAGCTAGAAAGTCGACGCATCGAGCGCAGATTAACTCCGTCGCCCAGCATACACCTATATTCTGGCGGCCTTAGTTCATCTTGCGCCGCAGCTTCTCGATAAGCTCGCGCTGTTCCTTGATATCCGCCTCGACGACCTCGCGCAGTTCTTCCGTACGCTGCTCGTCGGCGGGTTTCTCTGATGGCGGAGCTTGCTTGCTCATGTCTCAATCCATCCGGCATTGACGGGGTAAGGATTGATTCGCCTCAACGAAACCAGTTCCATTTGCGGGCACCTACTCGGGCGACCTTAGCCCGCGGGATGTCAGCCACTCGTTCATGTGCGAGCCAGTCTCGGCTTGGCGGGCCCTGCGAAGGGCGGCATCGCGGACAGGCCCATGGGGTAGCAGTTCGGCTTCTTCGCGAAGGCGTCTAGCTTCTTCGGCAAGCCGTTCTTCGAGGGAGCGGGTTTGCTTCACTCGGCGGCGCTCCGACATGGCTCACTCTCCTTGAGGAGTTTAAAAACGTGTCGGTAACGGCATCGGCGACGTTCGGTTCCTATGTTGAAACTGGGCCACTAAGGTTGGAAACAGGCCAGCACCCTATGAAAACTAGAACACCCGGCGACCGCTCCACCCATCCCAGCCCGGTCCACGCCTGTCTCCGAGATGCCAAACGTGTTTCAACTTGGGGCCGTTTTGCCGCTCGTTAGGTGCTTGGAAAAGTTGAAACTTGCATTGGTTCACCTTTGCTAAGCGCCGGCCTGTCACGCCGGAGGTCGCGGGTTCGAGCCCCGTCTCTCGCGCCATTTTATGGCGGAATATCAATCCCTTAGAGAGACGCCTTAGCGGAACCTGACACGGCGTGTCCGGGGTATGACCTCTGGCTTTTCGGCCCTGTTCGTTCCGCAGCGCCGCGGGTCGACGGGGCCTTTTGGAGCCCTGGCAGACTAGATTTGAGCCTCACCGAGCCCATTACCGGGCCGGTGGACCTCTTTTGCGTTTCATCGTCCGAGCGTGCCGCGCGACCATGCGTGGCTCAGCGACGTGTTCACGGTGGCCGATGTCGCAAGACTGTTCACGAACGTCTGGATACCTCGATCGGAAAGCAGCCGATGTAACCCATCAGGCGATATTTGCTTCGTCGCCAACATCTGCTCGATTTTGAAGTCGTCGTCGACGAACGGCTTGCCGGCCTCCCGGCAGACGACCTTCACCGTACAGGCGACATCGCCGCTGGTCTGAGAGACAGTTTCAGCTTCGCGTTTGACCGCGAGCTCGCTGAGCAGGAACTGATGCTCGAATTCCCGGGCGAACATCACAAGAAGCGGTTCCTGACGATCGGTGGCAACGAAGCGGAGGAGCAACAACGAGACCAGCGCGGCGCGTGTGCCGGTCTCGCCGATCAGGCGAACGAACGGCGAGGTCTTGATCTCTTCGAAGGCGACGCCCACGCCAATGGCAAGCGCGATGATGAGATCGAATTCGGCATTGCCATAGATTTTGTCGCCGAGCCATTGCAACAAGCACGCTCCGAGGCCGATGGGTACGTGCAAGGCCGTAAATTTTGCAGCCTGGCTTCTCGAGAACAGAACCCATGTCAGCCAGGAGAGGAGCGCCGGAGCTGACCATTGGAGATGACCTACGTTCGAAAGCAAGTGCGAGAGGCCATAGTGCCTGCTGGCGAAGATGTTTCTGAAGAAGTCGAGACCGAACAGAAGCCCGCAGAGCGCCGGGCCTGCGGCCGCGGCGGCCGCGCTGACCGCGACGTCAGGGAAAGCAGAGCGGCCGCGCCTGATGAAAAGCCACGCGATCGCCGCCAGCGGGATGGCGATCATGTTGTGCTTCCAGAAACCGGCCAACACCATCAAGAGCAAAGGACCGAGCACTGAGCGGCCGGACTGCTGGCGCGACAGGAACAAGACCAATCCGAGGCCCATGATTGCCTCGCCCGCGAGTTGGGGATCGTTCGCACCCGCATAGGCGGTGAAGTTGTGGGACGTGATCGCGACGTACCAGCAGGCCCCCAACAGGCCTCCCGCCAGTCCTCCCGATAGAAGCCCGACGCAGGCGAATATCTCGACGGCGATCGCGATGACCGCGGTCAGCGAGAGCGCACGACCAATGAACAGATTGTCCGCGCCAAGCATCCTGCCGAGGCCGCCAACCGCATAGAAGGACAATGGCGGGTAATTGTTGACGATCAGCGCATCGGACGGGGGATAGAGCGCTCGACCGGCGCCAGCCGCGTCCTGGAAATAGGCGTTCCATCCCTCGGTGAACCAGATTTCCACCAGGAATTGCGATCGCCAGACAGGGTAGACGAGGAAATAGACCGCAGCAAAAGCCATAGCGCCGAGCAACACCGCGCAAACGCGGCCTTGGGCGAAATCAATTGCGATCCGAACGGCCCCCGCCGCCCCTGCTGCCGTGCTATCGGCCGCATTCGGGTTCACGTCGGCAGTTGAGCATCAACCGCCGCACGCATGCAATCCCCGATTAGCTACGGGAAGACGGTTCTCCCGCGCCTTGCGCTCGTCCGGGGTCGGCAGGCACGCGCGGATTTGCTTGAGAAATCAGGCAAAAACCCCAGTCCTGCTGGCCGGCATAGTCAGTCCCATCCCGAATCGTCTAGGCCTGCGCAACTTGGCAGTTTGGGAGCCCGGCAGGCTTCCGCGCGACACCCGAGGAGGCCAGACATGGCAAAGAAGGATTCGGCGAAGAAGGCAGCTGCTCCAGCCACGATCACGCTCAAGCACCTCGCGGCCGATATCGCGGACAGCCAGGACCTGTCGAAGAGGCACGCCGAGGCCGTCCTGACCGACATGGTCGAGCTGATCACCAGGCACCTGAAGAAGGGCGACCGCGTCCGCATCGTCGGATTGGGCATCCTCCAAGTCCGCAAGCGCGCCGCCCGCACCGGCCGCAATCCCGCCACCGGCGAGGCGATCCACATCAAGGCCAGCAAGAAGGTCGCGTTCCGCCCGGTCAAGGAACTGAAAGAGGCGATCTGACGCTATTTTTCGTTAAGCCTGATCCGCGTCGGTCCGGCCGCAACGCGGCCCGCTTTTCTGGTATACCGGCTGCTACTCCTGACCCGGCGGTTTGACCAGACATGTCCCTGACCTTCGCGCATACCGTGACCGAGCGCTTCCTGCGCTACGTCACCATCGACACCCAGTCCGATCCGAATTCCCCGGCTTCGCCATCGACCGAGAAGCAGAAGGATCTCGGCCGCGTCCTCGTCACCGAGCTGAAGGCCATCGGTATCACCGATGCCCATCTCGACGATTACGGCTACGTCTACGGCACGATCCCGGCCAACACCGACAAGAAGGTGCCGGTGATCTGCTTCTGCTCGCACATGGACACCTCGCCCGACGTCAGCGGCAAGGACGTCAAGCCGCAGATGGTGGAGAACTATCGCGGCGGCGACATCACCTTGCCGGGCGATACGACCCAGGTGATCCGCTTCGCCGAGCACCCCGCGCTGAAGAACCAGATCGGCAACGACATCATCACCACCGACGGCACCACGCTGCTCGGGGCTGACAACAAGGCCGGTGTCGCCGAGATCATGGATGCCGCGTATTTCTTCATCAACAATCCGGATGTGAAGCACGGCACCATCAAGATCCTGTTCACGCCGGACGAAGAGATCGGCCGCGGCGTCGACAATGTCGACATCAAGAAATTGGGTGCCGATTTCGGCTACACCATGGACGGCGAAAGCGCGGGCTCTGTCGAGGACGAAACGTTCTCGGCCGACGGCGCCACCATCACCATCACCGGCGTCAGCGCCCATCCCGGCTATGCCAAGGGCAAGATGGAGCACGCGATCAAGATCGCAGCCGCCATCGTCGAGCGGCTGCCCAAGGAAGGCTGCTCACCTGAAACCACGTCCGGCAAGCAGGGTTTTCTGCATCCGGTCGGCATCGAAGGCGCGCTGGAACAGGCAACCCTCGCCTTCATCGTGCGCGACTTCACCGAGGAAGGATTGAAGGACAAGGAGGTCCTGCTCGAGGACATCGTCAGGGACGTGATGAAGGATTATCCGCGCTCGACCTACAAGTTCGAGGTGCGGGAGCAGTACCGCAACATGAAGCAGGTGATCGACCGTCACCCGCACATCCTCGAATACGCCATCGAGGCGATCCGCCGCGCCGGCTTGCGCCCGATGCGCACCGCGATCCGCGGCGGCACCGACGGCTCGCGCCTCTCCTTCATGGGCCTGCCCTGCCCCAACATCTTTGCCGGCGAGCACGCCTTTCATTCGCGGCTGGAATGGGTGAGCCGGCAGGACATGGAGAAGGCGGTGCAGACGATCGTCCACCTCGCCATGATCTGGGAGGAGAAGGCGTAAGCATTGCCGGCGGGCTCGTCCGAGGGCGACGAGGAATGAAGTCATCGGCTGGGACGACTTGGAGTTCATCACGAATGCAGTTGGAATCGACGCTCACCTGTCCGGAATGCGGCCATCGAATGCACGAGGTCATGCCGACGGATGCCTGCCAGTTCCTTTATGACTGCAAGGGCTGCGGCAAGCGACTGAAACCGAAGGCAGGGGATTGCTGCGTATTCTGCTCGTTCGGATCAGTGCCCTGTCCACCGATCCAGGCCGGCGATTGCTGCTCGTAGATCGCAGGGAACAAGGCCAGCGCGTGCTCCAACTGGAGCGCGCCGGCCACGATGTTCGACAGGCCTGGACGATGTCACGCGACGCCTTCGCGCCGACTATTCGAGTCTGAGGAAGGTACTGAACTGAAAGTTCTGGACCGACTCCCACGGCGTCTTGTGCTGGTGTCGGCGGGTGTCCTTCAGTGTGAACGCGGAACCAAGCAACACGCCGATCGTCTCGGCGCTATGTCGCGTCACCGGCAAGCCGCTGCACTTTTCGGGTCCGTCGAGCGCGAACGTCCCGATGATGGCGTATCCACCGACCTTCAGTCCTTGCCGAAGCCGTTCGGTGTAAGCCGCCTGATCCTCAGGCGCGTTGAGAAAATGGAAAGCCGCCCGGTCGTGCCAGACATCGTACCTCGTCGCCGGACACCACGCGGTGACGTCTGCAACAATCCATTTCACCCGATCGACACCGCGACCAAGTCGCTCGCGCGCCGCCGTGAGCGCCGCGGTCGACAGATCGAGCACCGTGACGTCCTGATATCCCATCGCCAGCAGGGCGTCGACCAGCCGCGATGCACCTCCACCAATATCCACGATCGCGGAGGACTTCGTGGCACCCATGAGAGCGATGAGGTCGAGCGAGGGAGCCGGGGTTTCCTGAAACCAGCTGACCTCGCGCTCGCCCTTGGTCTCATATACGTTTTCCCAATGCGCTCGACGGCTCGAATTGGTCACAGCTTATCCCCCGGGGCTCCCGCGCGAACGAAAGGCCAATTGCAGTCCGGTAACTAGCATTTTTTCCGATGAGCTGTAACCAAAACGGCTGTGTGGGCGAACTTGCTGATAGATGGCGGGCATGACGACCACGGAAACCGAACTCAAGGCACTCATGCTCGCCAGCCAGGATGGCGACGCGGCGGCACACCGCGTGCTGCTTGAGCGACTGAGCCGGCATTTGCGCGCCTATTACAAGGGCAAGCTTGCGAGGATCGGCCGAGGTCCGACGGAAGCCGAAGATCTGGTTCAGGAGGCGGTGCTGGCGATCCACATCCAGCGCCACACCTACGACCCCAACGAGCCGTTCACCCCCTGGGTGCACGCGATCGCGCGCTACAAGCTGATCGATTTCCTGCGACGAAACCGGGCATCGGTTGCCGACGTGCCGATCGACGAAGCCAACGAAGTCACGGCGAATGACGATCACCTCAGCGCCGAGAGCAGCTTTGATCTCAGGCGGTTGCTGAAGCTTCTTCCGGAGAGGATGCAATGCGCAATCGAGGCCGTGAAGCTCGATGGATTGAGCGTAGCTGAAGCGGCACGGCGATGCCGGACTTCGGAATCCGGCGTGAAGGTCAATATTCATCGGGGATTGAAGGCCTTGGCGGCTTTGATCGCACAGAGGGCGCAAACATGAAGACGGACGAGCTGATTACTGCACTCAGTGTGAACGTCGAGCCGGTCAATCGGCGGCTGGTCAACCGCAGCTTAGGCATTGCGCTCGCGACGGGAATAGCTGTCGCGATCGGCATGACGCTTGTTGCACTTGGCCTCCGAGTGGACCTGGCCACGCCGCGCGCCGTCATTTTTCTCTTCCTGAAGCTCGTGTTCGCGATCGGCACGGTAGGTGCGGCGGCGGTCTATTTGGCGCGGCTTGCGCGTCCTGGAGGGGAGCAGCGCATATCCCAAGGTCTCGCCGCGCTGCCATTTGTGGCGATCCTGCTGCTTGCTGCCGTCAGCCTTGGGCAGGCGCCGAGCTCACACTGGGACATGATGGTGATGGGCGACCAATGGCTGGAATGCCTCATCTCGATTCCGATCATCGCGATCGTCCCGTTTGCCGTCGTTATCTGGGCCGTGCGGCAGGCGGCCCCGACCAATCTGGTCCGTGCTGGCGCCTTTAGCGGACTCGTTGCCGGTGGGATGAGCGCGATGGGCTATGCGCTTCACTGCACCGACGACTCGCTGCCCTTTGTCGCGCTCTGGTATGGCGGCACGATCGTGCTCTGCACCCTCGCAGGCGCGATGTTGGGACCGCGGCTGTTGCGATGGTGAAGGCCCGGCTCACGTCAGCGTGAACCTGTAACCGCCGAGAGGCCGGCTCCGAACTCCTCATTAGAAGCGCAATGGATGCGTTTCGGAAAAATGATGGAGCCGGGACTATGTTGACGAAGAGCCTTCTCACAATCGCCGTTCTTGCCGCACTGTCCGCCAGCGCCCAGGCGGGATCGACCATTTCCGACCGGAGCTACTGGCCGAATGAGGCCAGGCAGGGCACACAATCCAATGCGTCGCAGCAGGGGCCGGCCTCAGCCTTCGCCTACGACCGCGCCCCCTCTGCGCAGCCCGCGATGTCGCCGACCGTCGACGCGTCCGGATGGCGCTATCAGGGTGGCCCCAAGTCTCATTAAGAAGTCCCACTAAGAGGGTTAACCACCGGAAAGCCCTGCTCGCCTAGTTGTGAACCGGGGGACTTTCCAGCATTGCCACCATGTGAGAATGTCTCGCCATGATTGCTCGTCGCATCCTCAACCTCCTGCTCGCGGTCTTCGTGACCGCGGGACTGATGGTTGCGCCGCTGGTGGTACCGGCGGCAGCGGGATATCCGATGGCGGGCGACATGCAGATGTCGGATATGCAGGACATGTCAGCCGACATGCCGTGCTGCCCCGATCAGCAGAAAAGCAAGCAATGCCAGGACTGCCCTCTCATTGCGATCTGCATGTTGAAGGTCTTGCAGACTGGACCCGCGATTGCGATGGCAACGCGCAGCCCGCTTGCACTTGAGCTGCTCCGGCCGCTCGATGATATCATTGCTGACGGGCTCACCCGCCCTCCTCCCGACTATCCCCCTCGAACCCTGGTCTGACCGGCGCTCACGCGCCTGACGAAGATGCGCGTCGGAACCGGCGTGCATTGCTGCCTGCCGTCTTGCTGCGCGTCTCTCTGTTGCGCGCGGTCGTGACGGTGCCATCAGACCCATCGAGGAATTGAAATCATGAAGACGTCCAACGTTGCGCGCGCCGTCATGGCCGCGCTGATCGCCATCGCGTTCGCGGGTGCCGCTCGCGCCGAAATCAAGAACTACGAGTTCCAGCTCGTTCAACCGACCGTCACGGCCGGCGCAGACCGCATCGTCACCGTCCGCCTGGTCGACAAGACCACCGGCAAGGCGGTGCCCGGCGCGGTGATCTTTGCGACCCGGCTCGACATGACCCCCGACGGCATGCAGGAGATGGCCACCAAGGTCACTGCGATGCCGGGCACCGAGCCCGGGACCTATCGGTTCAAGGCGACCTTCGGCATGGCCGGCCGCTGGCAACTCTCGCTCGGCGCCAAGGTGCAGGGCGAGACCGGCACGGTCGAGAACAAGCTCGTCGTCACGGCCGAGAAATGACCCGCAACCGCCTTATCGGCGCTGCTGCTGCGATCCTCGCAGCGGCAGGCGCCGGGCTGTTCGCCGGATATCCACATCCGACGGATCGCGCCATCGTATCCGTGGCGAGGGCAGCGGATACGCCCGCCCCGCTCTATTATCAGGAGCCGGACGGCAAGCCATTCTATTCGCTGACCCCGAAGAAGACCGAGGATGGCCGCGACTATCGTGCCGTACCTGCAGGCGCGGACATAAGCTTCGACGGGCCCGACCAGCCCGCGGAGATGGCGGCGGTCGAGCACAAGGGTGATCGCAGGATCAAATATTATCGCAACCCGATGGGGCTGCCCGACACCTCGCCCGCGCCGAAGAAGGACTCGATGGGGATGGATTACATCCCGGTCTACGAGGGCGACGACAGTGACGACGGCTCGGTGAAACTTTCGCCGGGCAAGATCCAGCGCACTGGCGTCAAATCCGAGTCGGCCGAGCTGCGCCGCATCCACACACTGGTCCGCGCGCCCGGCACGATCCAGCTCGACGAGCGCCGCGTCTCGGTCGTCGCGATGCGAGCTGAAAGCTTTGTGCAGAAGGTCGCAGACGTCACCACCGGCAGCCGCGTGACCAAGGGCCAGCCGCTGATGGAGATCTACAGCTCCGCGGTAGCGTCTGCGGCAGCCGAATATCTCGCGACCATCACCTCGAAGACGACGGCCAGCATCGAACCCTATGGTCGCGGTTCGCGGCAGCGCCTGATCAATCTCGACGTTCCCGAGCCCGTCATTGCCGAGATGGAGAAAAGCCACACGGCGCCGGTCACCATCCAATGGTCATCCCCGCGCGACGGAATCGTGCTCCAGCGCAATGCGATCGAGGGCATGCGTGCCCAGCCCGGCGACGTGCTGTTTCGCATCGCCGACATCGCGCTGGTGTGGGCCACCGTCGACGTTGCCGAGCGCGACCTTGGCAGCATCGCCGTCGGCCGGCCCGTGAAAGTGCGAGCACGCAGCTATCCCGGCCGGGAGTTTGAAGGCCGGATCAGTGTCATCTATCCCCAGCTGAACAAGGAAACGCGCACCGCTCGCGTGCGGATCGAGCTCGCCAACGCCGACTCTGCGCTGCTTCCCGACATGTATGTCGATGCCGAGATCGATACCGGCAATCCGGCGTCGGTCGTCGCGGTGACCGAGAGCGCAGTGCTCGACACCGGCAGCCGGCAGGCCGTCCTCATCGACAAGGGCCAGGGCCGTTTCGAACCGCGCGAGGTCAAGCTCGGCAGGCGCGGCGGCGGTTATGTCGAGATACGGGAGGGGCTGGCCGAGGGCGAAGCGGTCGTCACCGCCGCCAATTTCCTGATCGATGCCGAAAGCAATCTGAAGGCCGCCCTGAAGGGCTTTGCCGAATCCTCCGGCGACAAGGCGATGGGAGTCAAGCCATGATCGCGCGCATCATCGCATGGTCGGCGCGCAACCTGCTGCTGGTGCTGTTCGGCACCGGCTTTGCCGCCGCAGCCGGGCTCTACGCGTTGCTGCACTTGCCGCTGGACGCCATTCCGGATCTCTCCGACACCCAGGTCATCGTCTACACCGAGTATCAGGGACAGGCGCCCCAGGTGATCGAAGACCAAGTCACCTATCCCCTCACCACCGCGATGCTGACGGTGCCGAAGTCGAAAGTCGTGCGCGGCTTCTCCTTCTTCGGCGTCTCCTTCGTCTACGTCATCTTCGAGGACGGCACCGACATGTACTGGGCCCGCTCGCGCGTGCTCGAATTCCTCAATGGCGCCGCCGCGCGGTTGCCCGCCGGGGTCACGCCCACGATTGGCCCGGACGCCACCGGCGTCGGCTGGGTCTACCAATATGCGGTGATGTCCAGGGAGCTGAACCTCGCGGAGACGCGGACGATCCAGGACTGGAACCTGAAATTCGCGCTCGCCAAGGCGGAAGGCGTGGCCGAGGTCGCCGGCGTCGGCGGCTTCGTCAGGCAGTACAACGTCATCCTCGATCCGCAGCGCATGCGCGATCTCGGCATCACCATGGCGAAGATGCGCGACGCCATCCGGGCCAGCAATGCCGATGTCGGCGGCCGCACCGTCGAGCTGTCCGAGTTCGAATATGTCATCCGCGGCAAGGGCTATCTCAGGAACATCGACGACCTCGGCAATATCGTGCTGAAGGCCGACAACGGCACGCCGGTCAAGCTGCGCGACGTCGCCCGCGTCGAGCTCGGGCCGGACGAGCGACGCGGCATCACCGAACTCAATGGCGAAGGCGAAGTGGCAAGCGGAATCGTGCTCCAGCGCTTCGGCATGAACGCGCTCGACGTGATCGAGAACGTCAAGAAGCGGTTCAGGGAGATCGCGACCAGCCTGCCCAAATCGGTCGAGATCGTTCCGGTCTACGACCGCTCGAACCTGATCTACGCGGCGATCGACACGCTCCGGCACACGCTGTTCGAGGAGAGCATCGTGGTGGCGCTGGTCTGCATCGTGTTCCTGCTGCATGTCCGCAGCGCGCTCGTCGCCATCCTGATGCTTCCTGTCGGCGTGCTGATGGCTTTCGGGGCGATGAAGCTGCTCGGGATCGGCTCCAACATCATGAGCCTCGGCGGCATCGCGATCGCGATCGGCGCCATGATCGACGCTGCGATCGTCATGATCGAGAACGCGCACAAGCATCTCGAGCGCGCCGAGCCCGGCCGTTCGCGGGTGACGATCCTGATCGAGGCCGCAGCCGAAGTCGGCCCGGCGTTGTTCTTCAGCCTGCTGATCATCACGGTGTCGTTCATGCCGATCTTCACGCTGGAATCGCAGGAGGGCCGGCTGTTCAGCCCGCTCGCCTTCACCAAGACGTTTGCGATGGCTGCAGCGGCGCTGCTGTCGATCACGCTGGTCCCAGCGCTGATGGTGATCTTCGTGCGCGGCAGGATCATTCCGGAGCACAAGAATCCGATCAACCGCGTCCTGATCTGGATCTACCGCCCGGTCATCGCTGCGGTGCTGCGGGCCAGGATCATGGTGATCCTGCTCGCGCTCGGCGTGCTCGCCGTCTCGATCTGGCCCGCGCGTCAGCTCGGCTCCGAGTTCATGCCCAACCTCAACGAAGGCACCCTGCTCTATATGCCGACGACGTTGCCTGGCATTTCCGTGACCAAGGCGGCCGAGCTGATGCAGACCCAGGACCGCATCATCCGCTCGTTCCCCGAGGTCGCTTCGGTCTATGGCAAGGCCGGCCGTGCGGCGACCGCAACCGACCCGGCGCCGTCGGAGATGTTCGAGACCATCGTCAATCTCAAGCCGAAGGAAGAGTGGCGCGCGGGCGTGACGGTCGACAGCCTGATCGCCGAGATGGACAAGGCGCTCCAGTTTCCCGGCGTTTCCAATGCCTGGACCATGCCGATCAAGGCGCGCATCGACATGCTTTCGACCGGCATCCGCACACCCGTTGGCGTCAAGGTCATGGGCACCGATCTCGCCGGGATCGACAAGCTTGCAAAGCAGGTCGAGCAAGTCCTGAAGGCCGTGCCGGGTACTTCCTCGGCCTATGCCGAGCGAGGCCTCGGCGGCTACTACCTCGAGATCACGCCGGACCGCGAGGCGCTGTCACGCTACGGCATCATGATCCAGGATGTGCAGGACACGATCGCGACCGCGCTCGGCGGCCAGACCGTGACCACGACCGTGGAAGGCCGGCAGCGCTTCACCGTCAACATGCGTTATCCCCGCGACCTCCGCGACAATCCCAAGGCGATCACCAGCGACATCCTGGTACCGATGCCGGGTGGAGGCGCCGTCCCCCTCGGCGAGGTCGCAAGCGTGACGCCGGCGCGCGGGCCAACCTCGATCCGGACCGAGAACGGGCAGCTCGCCACCTACATCTATGTCGACATCCGCGACCGCGATCTCGGGGGCTACGTTGCGGACGCGCAACGCGCGGTGCAGGCAAGCATTCAGTTCCCACCGGGCTACTATGTGGTCTGGAGCGGACAGTACGAATATCTGGAGCGTGCGACCGCACGGCTGAAGATCGTGGTGCCGGTGACGCTGCTGATCATTTTCCTGCTGCTCTACCTCAACTTCCGCTCGGTCACGGAGACCATGATCGTGATGCTGTCCCTGCCCTTCGCTCTCGTCGGCGGGCTGTGGCTGATGTGGTGGCTCGGCTTCAACCTGTCGGTCGCGGTGGCCGTCGGCTTCATCGCGCTCGCTGGTGTCGCGGCAGAGACCGGCGTGGTGATGCTGATCTATCTCAACCAGGCTCTCGCTGAAGCCAGGGCGAGCAGCGCACGCACCGGCCGCGATCTCAACCGCGACGATCTCGACGCCGCCATCATGGAAGGCGCCGTCGAACGCGTCCGTCCGAAGATGATGACGGTGGTTGCGATCATGGCCGGCCTGCTGCCGATCATGTGGAGCAGCGGAACGGGGTCTGAGATCATGCAGCGTATCGCCGTCCCCATGATCGGCGGCATGATCTCCTCGACGCTGCTGACGCTGATCGTGATCCCCGCGATCTTCGGGCTCGTGAAGGGGTTTGCGCCGGGGGTAACCGGGAATGCTATCGTGCCAAGGCAAGTTCCGGGGGCTGCGGAATGAGCTCGCAGTCCCCGCGAATTGGCCTTGTGCCGTCAACCCGCTACGGCACCGGCATCGCGCGCCGGCCGCGATGGAAACGGTTGGAGCTTGCCATCCAGTTCGGCAGCGGCTCGCCATCGCGATGCCGGCCGCCAGCAACGGCTGCAGCCCAGGCTACGGCGGCACCGATCAGGGCCGCCGCCGCAATCGAGAAGGCCACGATCACCGAATTGCGCCGGGCGCGGTTGATCGCCGTATGCGCGTCGGCAATCGACGCATCGACCCGCCGCTCGGAATCGGCAGCCGTAAGCCCCGTGAAGGCAGTGACCTGCTGCACGAGATAGTTGCGATCGTCGAGCACGACGCCGCCATGGCTCGATGACGTCATCAGGATGCGTCCCGCTTCCGCACGGGCTTCCCGCATGTCGGCGGGAGGCCGCCGCGGCGCACGAAACAGCTTATCCAGTTCGTAGCTGAGCAACGGCTCGGCGGAGGTCGCGTTGCCGCTCGAGCTGCGCATCGGCGAGCGCTCGATCGCCGCCGCAC
Source organism: Bradyrhizobium sp. AZCC 2230 (assembly GCF_036924495.1). Lineage (NCBI taxonomy): Bacteria > Pseudomonadati > Pseudomonadota > Alphaproteobacteria > Hyphomicrobiales > Nitrobacteraceae > Bradyrhizobium > Bradyrhizobium sp. AZCC 2230. Next base: position 1,741,933 of record NZ_JAZHRS010000001.1, read on the forward strand.
CGATGATCGCCAGCAGCGCCGCACCAATCAGCACAGCCAACGCCCAGGACGTCAGCCCGTGAAGCCCGTCACGTCGCTCGCCGTCATCCTCGATCGTTGCCAGCGCAGGCGCCGGACGTGCCGTCCGGCCGGCAATGTAGCCGCCGAAGCCAAAACTGACAATCGCCTGGATGATCAGATAGAGCCCCGACAGCAGCGCCAGCGCGGACGATGCATCGCGCCAGGTCGGCGAGGCCGAGCTGACACCAAGCCCGATGGCGACGCCAAAGCTGACCAGAATGAACGACATCGCGCCCGACGCAAAAGCGCCAGCGATGACGGAGCTCCACTGGATGCTCTGCCGTTCCTCGGCGGCTATGAAGCCGCCTTCCATTACGTCTTCCCGCACGAGTGTTTCCATCGCCATGACAGCTCTCTCAGCGCAGGCCGAAGAACGACAAGATCGCCATGACCACGACGATCAGGCCGATAAGATAGATCAGTCCGTCCATAGTCCCATCCTCCTCAAATGCTCCGGGGCGCTAATGAGGGGGGCTGGCGAACGTTCCTAATTTTTGCACGGGTTGCGGAACGAACCGGTGGGATATGGATTGTCTCCGCAAGTCCCAAAGGATGAGATTGTGAGCACAAAAGGCCTCAGCCGGTCAGCCCGGGCTGGGGCCTTTTCGTTTTTGCCCGTGCGACATCGAGTTCCCCACACGTAACAATGTTGCGGGTCGACACTGTTCCTGTCGCCATGCTACCCGAGGCGGATCAGGAACCTGAGTGCCGCAGTGACCACGATCCGCCGCCCCCACAGCTTTTACTCCTTGCGCAACTGGCGCGGGCTGATGGCTGTGCTCGTTGCGGTGATGTACCTGCTCTCGGGCGTGGTCCACGGCGCGCACGACATCGACGTCACCAGCCCCGCAGGCGGTTCGGAGATCGCCTCGATCCTCGACGACGGCGCGGCCGGTCACAGCGATCACAAGGCCATCGGTGGTCATCACTGCCACGGCTGCTTCTCCGTCGCCGTTGCACAGCCGCTGCAGTCCGAAACTGCGACCGACATCGTTGCCGCACCGGTCGTGCAGCGCGCACCTGCGCTGACCGGCATTGCGCCCGATACCGACTCCCGGCCCCCCCAAACATCTGACCTGAACTGATCAGCCGGGCGCCGTGTGCGCCCACGATGCTTTTGTTCACAGGTCACTTTCATGTCTTGCAGACAGACTGCCGCGCGCCTGTCGTGCGCGATGGCGATTTTCGTCAGCCCCTGGCTGACGCAGCACGCCTACGCCCAGACCCTGACGATGCGCGCCGCACTCTCGCGCGCGCTGGCCGCAAGCCCGCGCCTGACGGCGGCGGAGCGCGATGTCGGCATCGCCACGGGCCAGCGTATCCAGGCCGGCGCGCTGCTCAATCCGGAACTGTCCTATGAGCAGGACAATTCGCTGGGGTCGGGCATCTATCGCGGCACCAAGTCGGCCGAGACCACGCTGCAGATCAGCCAGACCTTCGAGCTGTTCGGCAAGCGCGAGGCCCGAATTGCCGCGGGCGCCGCCGGCATCGAGGTCGCAGCGATCCAGCGCAAGGCGATCAGGCTGGAGGTGCTGTCGGAGACGGCGATCGCCTTCCTCAGCGTGCTCGGCGTGCAGCTGCGCATCCAGATCATGGATGAGCAGATTGCAGCGATCGACAGACTGACGCCGCTGTTGCGCCGCCGCGTCGAGGCCGGCGCCTCCTCGCCGGCCGAGACCGGCCGCGCCGAGGTCGCCTCCGCCCTGGTGAAGGCCGACCGCGAGCGCTTCAAGGCGACGCTGGCAAGCGCCCGGCGCGAGCTTGCGGTGCTGATGGGCGATGGCGCCGCGAAATTCGGCGAGGTCTCGGGACGTCTCGACACCATGGGCAAACCGCCGACCTTCCAATCCGTCGTCGCCGCCATCGATGCCAATCCGCAGCTGGTGCGCTGGACCGCGGTGTATGCACAGCGAAACGCCGAGCTGTTGATGGCGCGGCTCCGGCCTTATCCCGATGTGCGGATCGCCGCCGGCTGGCGCCATTTCAACGAGACCAATGACGACGCGGTCCGCCTCACCGTCTCGGTGCCGATCCCCGTGTTCGACCAGAACCAGGGCAACATCCTCTCGGCGCAGGAAATCCTCGCCAAGACCAAGGCCGAGCGCGAGGCCAACCGCAACACGTTGATCGTGGTCGCCGGCCGCGCTTACGACTCGCTGCAGGGCTCGCTGCGCGAGCTCGCGGTGCTGCGCGAGACCGCCATCCCCAAGGCCACGGAAGCGGCAGACGCGATCTCGCAGGGCTACGGCCAGGGCCGCTTCACCCTGCTCGAAGTGCTCGACGCCCAGGCCAGCGTCGCCCAGGCGCGCCTGCGCGAGCAGGAGGCGCTGCAGAACTTCCACGCAGGCGTTGCGACCATCGAAGGCCTCGTCGGCAATCCGTTTGCGCTAGCCCGGGAGAGCGCACGATGAAGACATCTTCCACCGTTCTCGTCGCCATCCTTGCCGCCGCGCTCGGCGCCTACGGCTATTCCCTGCTGGCGCCGGCCAAGGTTGTGCCGGCGGAGCATGCCACGGAAAAGAAGCCGGAGAAGCCGAACGATCATGTCGAGCAGGACGAGCATGGCGCCGACCGCATCCGCATCTCCGACGTCAAGCTTGCCGCGGCCGGCGTGACGCTGGCCGAGGCCGAGAGTGTCACGCTGAACGATACGCTCGCCTTCAACGGCGTTTTGCGTGCCAACCAGGAAACCGTCGTGCAAGTGACGCCGCGCTTTCCGGGTGTGGTAAAATCGATCCAGAAGCGCATCGGCGACAAGGTCGGCAAGGACGATCTCCTCGCCAGCATAGAGAGCAATCAGAGCCTCACCGTCTATGAGCTGAAGGCGCCGATCGCCGGCACTGTCATCGAACGGCAGATCTCGCTCGGTGAATACGCCTCCGAGCAAAAGCCGGCCTTTGTCGTCGCCGACCTCTCGATGATCTGGGTCGATCTCTCGATCTACCGGCAGGATCTCAAGCGTGTTCGCCTCAGCGACCAAGTGCTGATCGATCCCGACGACGGCCGCGGCGAGATCAAGGGCACGATCTCCTACATCGCGCCGATCGGCTCGAGCGAGACCCAGACCGCGCTCGCGCGCGTAGTGCTGGCGAATCTCGACGGGCGCTTGCGACCTGGCCTATTCGTCACCGCGCGGCTGATCCTCGCCGCCCGCAACGTCGCAGTCGCCGTGCGCCGCAGCGCGATCCAGACATTGGACAACAGGACCATCGTGTTCGTCCGCGAGGACCGCGACAAGATCGAGGCGCGCCCGGTGGAGCTTGGGGATTCCGATCCGCAATTCATCGAGATCAAGGCGGGCCTCACAGCCGGCGAACACTACGTCGCCGAAAACAGTTTTGTCGTGAAGGCCGAGATGGGCAAGGGCGAGGCCGAGCATGATTGAGCGCCTCATCGCCATCTCGCTGCAACAGCGCTGGCTGGTCCTCCTCCTCGCGCTCGGCGCCACGGCCTTCGGAGCCTGGAATTTCCAGCGGCTTCCGATCGACGCCGTGCCAGATATCACCAACGTCCAGGTCCAGATCAACACGCGCGCGCCCGGCTATTCGCCGCTGGAGACCGAGCAGCGCATCACCTTCCCGGTCGAGACTGCGATGGGCGGCCTGCCCAGGCTCGATTACAGCCGCTCGCTGTCGCGCTACGGCCTGAGCCAGGTAACGGTCGTCTTCAAGGACGGCACCGACATCTACTTTGCCCGCCAGCTCGTGGGCGAACGCATCCAGCAGGTGAAGGACCAGCTTCCGGCAGGTGTCGAGGTCGCGATGGGCCCGGTCTCGACCGGGCTCGGCGAAATCTTCATGTACACCGTCGAAGCGAAGGCCGGCGCGAAGACGCAAGGCGGCCACGACTACTCGCTGACGGATTTGCGCACCGTGCAGGACTGGATCATCCGGCCGCAGCTTCGCAATGTGCCGGGGGTGATCGAGGTCAACACCATCGGCGGCTTCGAGCGGCAATTCCACGTGCTGCCGGACCCCGGCAAGCTGATGGCCTACCGCCTCGGCTTCCGCGACGTCATGACGGCGCTCGCGGCCAACAACGCCAATGTCGGCGCCGGCTATATCGAGCGCAACGGCGAGCAATATCTGGTCCGCTCGCCGGGCCAGGTCGGCAATATCAGCGAAATCCGGGACATCGTCATCGGCTCACGCGGCGGCAATCCGGTCAGGATCAGGGATGTCGCAGACGTCACGGAGGGGCGCGACCTGCGCACGGGCGCGGCAACGCGCGACGGCGAGGAGACCGTGCTCGGCACCGCCATGCTGCTGATCGGCGAGAACAGCCGCGCAGTGGCGACCGGCGTCGCAGCCCGTCTCGCCGACATCGCCAAATCGCTGCCCGAGGGCGTCGTCACACGAACCGTCTATGACCGCACCCATCTGGTCGAGGCCACCATCCGCACGGTCGAGAACAACCTGCTCGAAGGCGCGGCGCTGGTGGTGGCCGTACTGTTCCTGATCCTCGGCAACATCCGCGCCGCGCTCGTGGTGGCCTGCGTCATTCCGCTCTCCATGGCCATGACGGTCACCGGCATGGTCGAGACCAGGGTCAGTGCCACTTTGATGAGCCTGGGCGCGATCGACTTCGGCATCATCGTCGATGGCGCCGTGATCATCGTCGAGAATTGCCTGCGCATGCTCGCGGGAGCCCAGCGTGAGAAAGGCGGGCTGCTCACCACGTCGGAACGACTGCGCACAATCCTGCGCGGGTCGAGCGAGGTCATCAAGCCGAGCCTGTTCGGAACGCTGATCATCGCCGTGGTCTATTTGCCCGTGCTGACCCTGACGGGCGTCGAGGGCAAGATGTTCACGCCGATGGCGCTGACCGTGCTGATGGCGCTCGGCGCCGCCGCGCTGTTCTCCATCACCTTCGTGCCGGCGGCGGTCGCGATCTTCGTGACCGGCAAGGTGTCCGAACACGAAAACCTGTTCATGCGGATGGCGAAGCGCGCCTATCTCCCCCTGCTCCGCCTTGCGATCGACAATCGGGGCGCAGTTGCCATCATGGCCGCGATCATCGTCATCGCCAGCGGCGTCGCCGCCTCACGCATGGGTGGCGAGTTCATCCCGAGCCTGGACGAAGGCGATGTCGCGCTGGCCTCGATCCGGATTCCCGGCACCAGTCTCACGCAATCGCTGGACCTGCAGAAGGCGTTGGAAAAGCGCATCACGCAGATTCCGGAGGTGAAGGAGTTCTTCACGCGCATCGGCACCGCGGAGGTCGCCACCGATCCGATGTCGCCAGCGCAGACCGATGGCTACATCATGCTCAAGCCGCGCGCCGAATGGCCGGACCCGGCCAAGCCGAAATCGGAGGTGATCGAGGCCATCGACAGGGCCGCCGACGACATTCCCGGCAGCGCCTATGAAATCTCCCAGCCGGTCCAGCTCCGTGTCAACGAGCTGATCTCCGGCGTGCGCAGCGACGTCGGCATTAAGGTGTTTGGTGACGACCTCGACATCCTGCAGGGCGCCGCGAAACAGGTCGAGGCCGCGATCCGCGGCATCCGCGGCGCCAGCGACGTCAAGATCGAGCAGGTCTCGGGCCTGCCGATCCTCACCGTCCGGCTCGACCGGCAGGCGCTGGCCCGCTACGGGCTCAGCATCAGTGAGGTGCAGGGCATCGTGGAGATCGCGGTCGGCGGCAAGTCTGCCGGCAAGCTGTTCGAGGGCGATCGGCGTTTCGAGATCGTCGTGCGTCTGCCGGAACGCCTTCGCGGCAATCTCGATGCGATCAGGGCCATTCCGATCCCGCTGCCACCGAGTGAGGACGCGAGCGCGCCGATCCGGACGGCGTTGCCCGCCTCTCCCCTCGCCCAGATGCGCTATGTGCCGCTGTCGTCGGTCGCCACCGTCGATGCGACGCCCGGCCCGAACCAGATCGGCCGCGAGAACGGCAAGCGGCGCATCGTCGTCACCGCCAATGTCCGCACGCGCGACCTCGGCTCCTTCATCACGGAGGCCGAAGCCGCCGTCGCCGAGAAAGTGAAACTGCCACCGGGCTATTGGATCGGCTGGGGCGGCCAGTTCGAGCAGCTGGTCTCCGCCAGCAAACGGCTGACGATCGTCGTGCCGGTGGCGCTCGCGCTGGTGTTCCTGCTGCTGTTCATGAGCATGGGATCGGCGGCGGATGCGGCGCTGGTGTTCTCCGGCGTGCCGCTGGCGCTGACTGGCGGGGTCGCGGCGCTCTTGTTGCGCGGCATTCCGCTGTCGATCAGCGCCGGCGTCGGCTTCATCGCGCTGTCGGGCGTGGCCGTACTCAACGGCCTCGTCATCATCGCCTTCATCGAGCGTCTGCGCAGCGAGGGACGCCCTATCACGGAGGCCGTGCGCGAGGGCGCGCTGACGCGGCTCCGCCCGGTGCTGATGACCGCGCTGGTCGCTTCCCTCGGTTTTGTGCCGATGGCGCTCGCCACCGGCGCCGGCGCCGAAGTGCAACGGCCGCTGGCCACCGTCGTGATCGGCGGTATCATCTCCTCAACGGTCCTGACATTGCTGGTGCTGCCGGCACTCTATTTGCTGTTCCGGCGTGACGGCGCGGGCGAAACGCCTACAATGACGCCTGATTTGGCGATTTCCGGGGAGCGCTAGGTTTGGGCAGTCACGACCATCACGGTCATCACCACGATGATCACGGCCACGTGCATGATCATGGTCATGACCACAGCCACGGCCATTCGCACGGTCACGCGCATGTCCATGCGCCCGCCAATTTCGGCAAGGCGTTCGCGATCGGCATTGCGCTCAACACCGCGCTGGTCGTGGCCGAGGCGGTTTACGGCTATCTCGCCAATTCCACTGCGCTGCTCGCCGATGCCGGCCATAATCTTTCCGACGTGCTCGGCCTGGTCGTGGCCTGGGGCGCCTCGATCGCGGCGCGGCGCGCGCCGAGCGGCCGCTTCACCTATGGCTTTCGCGCCTCCACGATTCTGGCTGCGCTCGCCAATGCTGTGTTCCTGCTGATCGCAACCGGCGCGATCGGCTGGGAGGCGATCCTTCGGCTGCGCGATCCGGAGCCGGTCGCAGGCGTCACCGTGATGGTGGTCGCCGGCATCGGCATCCTCATCAACGGCTTTACCGCCATGCTGTTCGCAAGCGGCCGCAAGGACGACATCAACATCGAAGGCGCGTACTTGCACATGGCCGCCGACGCCGCGGTCTCGCTCGGCGTCGTCGTTTCGGCGGCGCTGATCATCTGGACCGGCTGGCTCTGGCTCGATCCCCTCACCAGCCTCGTCATCTGCGCCAGCATCCTCTGGGGCACGACCAGCCTGCTCCGCGGCTCCATCGACATGTCGATGGCGGCAGCGCCCAAGGGCACCGACCTCGTCGCGATCAAGGCCTTCCTGCTCGCACGCCCCGGCGTATCAGCGATCCACGATCTTCACGTCTGGCCGATCTCGACAACCGAGACTGCGCTGACCTGCCACCTCGTGATGCCCGCAGGCACCGCCGACGCGTTCCTGATGGAAACCGCGCAGTTGCTGAGGACATCCTTCCGCATCGGCCACACCACGCTTCAGGTCGAGACCCATCCGGACAACGGCTGCGCGCTGGCGCCGGATGATGTGGTGTGAGGGGCTGCGCCTACGACGCCTTCGCCGTCACGATCCAGATCGCGCCCGGCAGCGCCACCGACTGCCCTTTGACAAGCGGCGCGAGCATTTCGCGGATCGAGGCCTTGGCCGCAGTGTATGTCTCCGGCGGATGGCCCTGCAGCGCGCGGCTGGCGGGGCCGATCTGGAGCGAGCCGTCGACGGCGGCATCGAGCCCGCCGCCGATGGCGATGTCCATGGGCAGATTATGCGGCTCCATCGCCACGTCCACAAAACCTGCACCCTTCAGGATACGCGTCACGCGCTCCTCCGAGGCGAAGGCGAACGGCCCCGGCTCCTCCGGTCCGACCGCCGGCATTTTTGGAACGTGTTTATAGACCGCCATCAGCGGCGCCATCATCCACGGATTTTCCTTCGGCTCGCGCCAGCAGGCAAACGCCAGCCGCCCGGACGGCTTCAGCGCGCGGCGGAGGTTGGTGAAGGACGCAACGGGATCGGAAAAGAACATCACGCCGAAGCGCGAGGCGAGCAGATCGAAGCTCGCCGGCTCGAACGGATGCACCGTCGCATCCGCCAGCACGAAATCGAGCGGCAGTCCCTTTGGTGCAAACGCACGCGCCTGCGACAGCATGGGTTCGGAGACGTCGAGGCCGAGCGCAAAGCCGTTTGGCGCCACAGCTTTCGCGAATGCAAAGGTCGTCGCCCCCGAGCCGCAGCCGACATCGAGAACGCGCTCGCCCGGCCTGGGCCTGGCGCGGTCGATCAGCACGTCGGCAATGGGCCCGAGCAGGCTCTCCTGCGCCGCATGGCGGTCGGCCCAGCGCTGGCCGCTGGGACCATTCCAATAGGCGATCTGGTCGGCGTTGAGTTCGTGACCCGTGGCGCTGCCCATTATTCCTCTCCGGCATTGTCAAGACGAACCGTCATTGTGGCTGCATCCTGTCTCGTTCATCGCGTCGACTTCAGGGCAAGATCGGCGTTGACGGAACATCACCAGAGCCGGCGCCGCGCGTGCGCCGCATTGGTTTCATCGAACGGCCACATCAGAATCAGATGCTAACCAGATTTGGTCGATATCTTTCCCCATTCCTCAAACTGGAAAGGCATGACCATGCGCAGCTTCACAGCATCCGTCATCGTTGCAGCTCTCTCCCTCGGAACGCCGGCTTTCGTACAGGCACAGGGAGCACCTTCGCAACCCGGCGCAGAGTCCTCGTCCGATCAGTCCAAAACAGTGATACGGAGCATACAGGTTGTCGATGTCAAGGAATTGCAGCCGGCGGTGCGAGCAAAAGTCGATGAAATCGTGGCGCAGACAAGTGATCAAGACATCCAGTCGCTTCGGAAGTCTATCGACGCCACGCCGCAGGCAGCGTCCTTACTCAAGGCCAAGGGCTTGAACTCGTCACAAGTCGTCGCGATCAACATCGCCGACGGTGTCCTGACGATGTTCACCAAGTCAGCCTGACACCAGGCGGGAGTTCCACGTCGAAGCGCTGCGCAGCGGCGGCGAGCACGTTCGTCGGGTCTGGCAACATCACATTGGAGAAATCCCTGCCCGGCCACAAATAGGGGCCAAGTCGTGGGTAGGGGACAAGTCGTGGGGCGCACGCGCCCTGCTCCTGCCAGGGCATAGAAGCCCACTCGGCGAAAAAGCCGAGACCGAAAGCCCGACCTCAATGCCGCCGTGATGCGCAGGCCGCTACGCCACTCCGGCGGCGAGGCCGAGGTGGCCGTCGTCTACTACGCCGTGTCGCGACAATGGATCGCTGATCAAAGTCTGCAACCGAGCCTCAAGGCTCCGTTGGACAATGCGCTGGTGGGCGGTCACGGATTCGAACCGCGGACCCTCTCGGTGTAAACGAGATGCTCTAACCAGCTGAGCTAACCGCCCCAAGGCGCTTCTTTATCCCTACCCGCCCCGTACGGGCAAGTACGTAACGCCGATCCCCGGGCCCTCAATCCCCGGGCCTGCCCGGCAGCAACGGCACCGCGTCGATCCACACCGCGGCTGACTGGCACCAGATCTGCCTGACCGGGCGCAATTTGTCGCGCTGGCGGATACTGCCCCAGCGGATGCCCCAATCGTCGGCCTGGTCGCCCTCGCCGCTGGTGAACAGCGGGGAACCGCAGTCGGCGCAGAAGTGCTGAAAGCGCATCCGGCCGTTGTCGCCGCGCTTGCCGTAGACCTTTGGCGTGCCGCCGGTGAGCTTGACGTCGGCCGCGGTGCAGATCGCGGTCACCCGGAACGGCGATCCCGTCAGGGTCTGGCAGTCGCGACAGTGGCAGACCGAGACCGTCTCAGGATCGATCTCGGCTTCGAAGGTGATCTGCCCGCAATGGCATTGACCGTCGACCTGCATTGCATCCCCTTCCCCAAGACAAAAACGGCGCCCGAAGGCGCCGTTTTATCATCTTTTCGAATTGCGATCTCAGTGAGCGGTCAGGCCGCCGGCGGCTTCGTCGCCGTCCGGCTTCACCGTCACCTTGGTGTCCTCTTCCCAGACGATCGGCACCGGCTTCCTGACCAGCGCCTTGGCGACGACGTCGTCGAGGCGCGAGACCGGGATGATCTCCATGCCGCCCTTGATCGCATCGGAAATCTCCGTGAGATCCTTGGCGTTGTCCTCGGGGATCAGCACCGTCTTGATGCCGCCGCGGGCAGCAGCCAGCAGCTTCTCCTTGAGGCCGCCGATCGGCAGCACGCGGCCGCGCAGCGTGATCTCGCCGGTCATCGCGACATCGTGGCGGACCGGAATGCCGGTCATGACCGAGATGATCGCGGTGGCCATCGCCACGCCTGCCGACGGACCGTCCTTCGGCGTCGCGCCTTCCGGCACGTGCACGTGGATGTCGCGCCGGTCGAACAGCGGCGGCTCGATGCCGTAGACGATCGCGCGCGATCGGACGTAGGACGCCGCCGCCGAGATCGACTCCTTCATCACGTCGCGCAGATTCCCCGTGACCGTCATCTTGCCCTTGCCGGGCATCATGACGCCTTCGATCGTCAGCAGCTCGCCGCCGACATCGGTCCAGGCCAGGCCCGTGACGATACCGACCTGCGGCTCGCTCTCGATCTCGCCGAAGCGGTACTTCGGCACACCGAGCAACTCTTCCAGAGTCTTCTCGGTGACCTTGACCGACTTCTTCTTGGAGATCATCAGCTCCTTCACCGCCTTGCGGGCGAGTGTGGAGAGCTCACGCTCCAGATTACGCACGCCCGCTTCGCGGGTGTAGCGGCGGATCAGAAGCAGCAGAGCCTCGTCGTCGATCGAGAACTCCTTGGAGTCCAGGCCGTGCTTGGACACCGCGGTCGGGATCAGATGCTTGCGCGCGATCTCGACCTTCTCGTTCTCGGTGTAGCCCGCGATCCGGATGATCTCCATGCGGTCCATCAGCGGTCCGGGAATATTGAGCGTATTCGCGGTCGTGATGAACATGACGTTCGACAGATCGTAATCGACCTCCAGATAGTGGTCGGCAAACGTCCCGTTCTGCTCGGGGTCGAGAACCTCGAGCAAGGCCGAGGACGGATCGCCGCGGAAATCGGCGCCCATCTTGTCGATCTCGTCCAGCAGGAACAGCGGATTGGACGACTTCGCCTTCCGCATCGACTGGATGATCTTGCCGGGCATCGAACCGATATAGGTGCGGCGGTGACCGCGGATCTCGGCCTCGTCACGCACGCCGCCGAGCGAGACGCGCACGAACTCGCGGCCCGTCGCCTTCGCGATCGACTTGCCGAGCGAGGTCTTGCCGACGCCGGGAGGCCCGACGAGGCACAGGATCGGTCCGGTCAGCTTGTTGGCGCGCGACTGCACCGCGAGATACTCGACGATGCGGTCCTTGACCTTCTCCAGCCCGTAGTGATCCGCATCCAGAACCGCCTGCGCGGCTTCCAGATCCTTCTTCACCTTGGACTTCTTGTTCCACGGGATCGACAGCAGCCAATCCAGATAGTTGCGCACCACGGTCGCTTCCGCGGACATCGGCGACATCTGGCGCAGCTTCTTCAACTCATGCTGCGCCTTCTCGCGCGCTTCCTTGGAGAGCTTGGTCTTGGAGATCTTCTCTTCGAGATCGGCGAGCTCGTCGCGACCGTCGTCGTCGCCGAGTTCCTTCTGGATCGCCTTCATCTGCTCGTTGAGATAATACTCGCGCTGGGTCTTCTCCATCTGGCGCTTGACGCGCGAGCGGATGCGCTTCTCGACCTGCAGCACCGAAATCTCGCTCTCCATCAGGCCCAGCACCTTCTCCAGGCGCGTGGTGACGGACAGCGTCTCCAGGATTCCTTGCCGATCCGCGATCTTGACCGCGAGATGCGAGGCAACGGTGTCGGCGAGCTTGGCGAAATCGGTGATCGCCTGCACGACGCCGACGACCTCGGCCGAGATCTTCTTGTTGAGCTTCACGTAGCTCTCGAAGTCGGACACGACCGAGCGCGAGAGAGCTTCGGCCTCGACCGACTTCGCATCGGTGTCGGCGAGCGCAATTGCGGTGGCTTCATAATAGTCGGCGCGATCGGTGTATTTCTGCACGCGCGCACGCTCGAGCCCTTCGACCAGCACCTTCACGGTGCCATCGGGAAGCTTCAAGAGCTGCAGCACGCTTGCAAGCGTACCGGTCTCGTAAATGGCATCGGGCGCCGGATCATCGTCGGACGCGTTCTTCTGCGTCGCGAGCATGATCAGCGCGTCGTTCTTCATCACCTCTTCGAGCGCGCGGATCGACTTCTCGCGACCGACGAAGAGCGGAACGATCATGTGCGGGAAGACGACGATATCGCGCAGCGGCAACACGGGATAAGCGTGCGTCTCGCCATGGACGATGGTTGGCCGGGGTTTTGGATTAGTCATGGCCTTTTCCTTTTGCTTTGCCCCCTCGCACGCAGTCCGCCGCTCTCATGCGCAACCGCCACAAGGTGCCGAGGTGATCCACAAAACCAGCCTACCATTCGAAGGTTGGACCGGGCTTGCCGGATCGGAACTGAGGCGAATCTTGAACAGAATTCTCGCTCGCCGCCGACATTAGGTGGCTATCGACCCGGGGGGTGTCAAGTCATTGAAAAACACGCGCCATCAGGCGCTTACGCACTGAGGTAAGCGACGCAAATCCGGCTGCGGAGTACATGTCCGCAGCCGCTACTATGAATGACGTTTGGAGCGTTCCAGCGCCGCAAAATCAGGCGCTGGCGTTCTCGACGGCACGATCGGACCGATCGGCGTAGATGTAGAGCGGACGCGCCGTTCCTTCCACGACTTCGCGGGAAATCACGACTTCTTCCACACCTTCCAGGCCCGGCAGGTCGAACATGGTCTCGAGCAGGATCGCTTCGAGGATCGAACGCAGACCACGCGCGCCGGTCTTGCGCTCGATCGCCTTGCGGGCAACCGCGCCAAGCGCTTCGTCGGCGAAGGTCAGCTCGATGTTCTCCATCTCGAACAGGCGCTGGTACTGTTTCACCAGCGCGTTCTTCGGCTCGGTGAGAATCTTCTTCAGCGAAACCTCGTCCAGATCCTCCAGCGTCGCCACGACCGGCAGACGGCCGACGAACTCGGGGATGAGGCCGTACTTCAGGAGATCCTCAGGCTCGACGTGACGGAAGATCTCGCCGGTGCGGCGGTCTTCCGGCGCCATCACCTGGGCGGCGAAACCGATCGAGGTCGACCGTCCCCGCGCCGAGATGATCTTCTCGAGGCCGGCGAACGCACCGCCGCAGATGAACAGGATGTTGGTGGTATCCACCTGCAGGAATTCCTGCTGGGGATGCTTGCGGCCGCCCTGCGGCGGGACCGAAGCCACCGTGCCTTCCATGATCTTCAGCAGCGCCTGCTGCACGCCCTCACCCGACACGTCGCGCGTGATCGAGGGATTGTCGGACTTGCGGCTGATCTTGTCGATTTCGTCGATGTAGACGATGCCGCGCTGGGCACGCTCGACATTGTAGTCGGCGGCCTGGAGCAGCTTCAGGATGATGTTCTCGACGTCCTCACCGACATAGCCGGCCTCGGTCAGCGTCGTCGCATCCGCCATCGTGAACGGCACGTCCAGAATCCGGGCGAGCGTCTGCGCGAGCAGCGTCTTGCCCGAACCGGTCGGACCGATCAGCAGGATGTTCGACTTCGCAAGCTCGACGTCGTTGTGCTTGGTCTGGTGGTTGAGGCGCTTGTAGTGATTGTGCACCGCGACCGACAGGACCTTCTTCGCATGGCTCTGGCCGATGACGTAATCGTCCAGGACCTTGCAGATTTCCTTCGGCGTCGGAATCCCGTCGCGCGACTTGACCAGCGAGGACTTGTTCTCCTCGCGGATGATGTCCATGCAGAGCTCGACGCACTCGTCGCAAATGAAGACCGTGGGACCCGCGATCAGTTTGCGGACTTCGTGCTGGCTCTTGCCGCAGAACGAGCAATATAGCGTGTTCTTGGAGTCGCTCGTGCCGACCTTACTCATTCATGTCTCCGTCCGCGGTTCGATCCCGTCCGCTCGATCGTCCCATCCCGAAACGTTCGCGGGTAAGGGACTCAAATAGAGCAAATTCCGTACCAAAAAAGACCCTACGCGTTACATACCGTGCGAATCACGGTCACTCGATTCTCCGCGATCATAGCCGATCAGTCGTAGCCAACCATGCTGTCACCCGACTATCAAGAATTCGCTAATCGGGGGGGCGCTGGCTACCCGTGACAATACCGTGATTTCACGTCTTGGCACGGGCGAAGTGACCGAAATCACCCAAGCGTTGCTGGATTACCACGAAAAACAAGCACGAAAGCGGAACTTTCTGCCTGTCGCAGGGCGCAAAACCGCGTCTTTTGCGCCCTCGCGAAGTGCGTCGTTAACGTGAACGTCGCCCTCGCGAACCCCACGGAATCCCCTAGAGGAATTCCGGGGATCGACGTTACGGCCCCAGCGCGTTACTGGGGCTTCGCCGCCGGTTCCTCGGCGCGCTTGTCGATCACCCTGTCGACAAGGCCAAATTCCTTGGCGTCGTTGGCGGTCAGGAACTTGTCGCGCTCCAGCGCGTCCTCGATCGACTTGTAGGTCTGGCCGGTGTGCTTCACGTAGATCTCGTTGAGCCGCTTCTTCAGGTTCAGGATCTCCTGGGCATGCAGCATGATGTCGGTGGCCTGGCCCTGGAAGCCGCCGGAGGGCTGATGCACCATGATGCGCGCGTTCGGCAGCGAGAAGCGCATGTCCTTCTCGCCGGCGGCGAGCAGCAGCGAGCCCATCGAGGCCGCCTGCCCGGTGCACAGCGTCGAGACCGGCGGGCGGATGAACTGCATGGTGTCGTAGATCGCGAGGCCCGACGTCACCACGCCGCCCGGCGAGTTGATGTACATCGAGATTTCCTTCTTCGGATTTTCCGCCTCAAGGAACAACAACTGCGCGACGACCAGCGTCGACATGCCGTCCTCGACCGGCCCGGTCAGGAAGATGATGCGCTCTTTCAGCAAGCGCGAGAAAATGTCGTAGGCGCGCTCGCCACGGTTGGTCTGCTCGACCACCATAGGCACGAGGTTCATGTAGGTTTCAACCGGATCGCGCATGAGTCACCTAGGTTTTCGGAGGACGTCGCCACTTTCGCCTGAAGGCCGATGGACACGTCCCGTGATGCAGGAAGTTGGTAGAAGAAGAACGCTTGCAACCAGAACGCTTGGGTACAGGGTGCACCGACAGATATAGCCCAATTCACGCCAGACAAGTGCGGAACGAATTAAGGCTTAATCCACCGGGCACTTGAAGCTGATTCTCGCAAAAAGGCCCAGCCGGCCATCTGGCTAGCTGGGCCTGTTCGCTGATCATCCTTAACAGAAGACTTGCTTGAGAAGGATCGCTCAAAGCCTTCAGGCTGCAGTCTTTTCCTCGTCGTCCTTGTACAAATCCTCGCGCGAGACCTTCTTCTCGGTCACGTTGGCGAGTTCGAGGATGAAGTCGACGACCTTGTCCTCGTAGATCGGTGCACGAAGCTGGGCCAGCGCCTGGGCGTTGCTGCGGTAATAGTCCCAGACTTCCTTCTCGCGGCCCGGCATCGAGCGGGCGCGCTCGATCACGGCACGGCCGACCTCGTCGTCGGTGACGGTGATCTTGTTCTTCTCGCCGATCTCGGAGAGCACGAGACCGAGACGCACGCGGCGGTCGGCGATCTTGTGGTACTCTTCCTTTGCCTTGTCCTCAGTGGTGTCCTCGTCGGCAAAGGTCTTGCCGGCCGAATCCATCTCGGCCTTGACCGAGTTCCACATCAGATTGAACTCCTCGTCGACGAGCGAGGACGGCGCCTCGAAGCGATGCGCCTCGTCGAGACGGTCGAGCAGCGCGCGCTTGACGCGCTGGCGCGTTGCATTGGCGTATTCGGCAACCAGCCGCTCGCGCGCGGCTTCCTTGAGCTTGTCCAGCGATTCCAGACCGAGCGTCTTGGCGAACTCGTCGTCGATCACGAGATCCTGCGGCGCCTCGATCAGCGTCGCGGTGGTCTCGAACTCGGCCGGCTGGCCGGCGAGCTTCTCGCTCATGTAGTTCTTGGGGAACGCCACCTTCAGCGTGCGCGTCTCGTTCGCACCGATGCCGATGAGCTGCTCCTCGAAGCCCGGGATGAAGGTGTTGGAGCCGATCACGACCTGGATGCCCTCACCAGCGCCGCCCTCGAAGGCTTCGCCGTTGATGGTGCCCTTGAAGCTGATGGTGACGCGGTCGCCGGATTCAGCCTTCGCGCCCTCGGCCTTGGCGGCATAGCCGCGGTTGGTGTCGGCAATGCGCTTGATCGCTTCGTCAATGTCCGAATCGGACACGTCGGCGACGGGCTTCTCGACCTGGAAGGTCTTGAAGTCGGCGAGCGCGATGGCAGGCACCACTTCGATCGCGACCGTGTAGGTCAGGTCGGACTTGCCCGAGAGCAGTTCCTCGACCTCGGCCTGCTCGGTCGGCATGGTGATCTTCGGCTCGGTCGCGAGCTTGAAGCCGCGCTCGGTGAAGAGCTGGGTGTTGGTGTCGCGGATGGTCTGGTCGATCGTCTCGGCCATCACGGAGCGGCCATAGACCTTCTTCAGGTGACCGACCGGCACCTTGCCGGGACGAAAGCCGTTGAGACGGACCTTGTCCTTGAGGTCGACGAGCTTGGCGCCAGCCTTGGCGTCGAGATCAGACGCGGGAACGCTGATCTTGAACTCGTGCTTCAAGCCTTCCGAGAGGGTTTCTGTGACCTGCATGGCGTCCAATCTTCTTCTCGTTCGGTCCCGGCACGCTCGCGCGTCGGGACGCTGTCATTAATCGATCCGGCGCGAGGCAAACGCCTCAACGCCGGTGGTTCATCGAGCCCGGCTCCAGGCGGAAAACATCCGCGCGGAGCGAGGCCCCTCAGTAATCCGTGCAAACGCTGAAAGCGCTTGGTGCGGGCGGAGGGACTCGAACCCCCACAACTTTCGTCACTGGAACCTAAATCCAGCGCGTCTACCAGTTCCGCCACGCCCGCGTAAATTTGCATCAAGACCGGCCGCGATGCCGCGGGCGGCGGGCTTATAGCATGTGCCCGTGTGTTCGCAGCAAAAAAATGGCCTGATGGAGGCACCCTCCAAGTAGGCACGATGGCTGGACTTATCCAGCGCGGCGTGGTCCGGATCGCGCTTATGAAACCGCGGATTTTTGACCTGAGCAGACGCGAGCTTTTGGCCGGAGTTGGCGCCTCCCTGGGGGCCTCGGGCGCCGGGCTGATAACCGGCGGCGCGGGTCCGCTTCCGACCGCCCAGGTCCTCCTTCAGGCAAGGCCAGCTACGCTGGCCCTGAGGCCGGGTCAGCCGGCTACACCGATCTGGGAGCTGGCCGCCGCAAGCCATATTGGGAATGTGCGTTTCAAGCGCGGGGACCGCTGCGAGATGGTCTTTCGGAACGACCTGCCTGTGCCGGTTGCGCCAGTCTGGTACGGCCTCGATGGCATAGCCGTGCCGGACCCGCTGGCGGGACGGGCGCCCACCGCGCCGGGCTCGACCGAAACATCAATTATTTCAATACCAAACGCGGGAACCTTACTTGCCAACTTCCGTCTCTTTGAGGACCGCCTGAATCAGCCGGCCCGCCCGCTCCCGGTCATCGCCGCGGAGGCGAGCCCCGTCACCAGCGACCGCGATGAGATTCTGCTGATCGAGGAATGGCGCGTGCGGCAGGACGGCACCGCGCTGCCGCCGGGCCGCGACCCCAAGGACACGACCCCGCTCTACACCCTGAACGGCCGGCCTTCATTCGAACTCTCAGCCTCCGCCGGCGAGCGGCTGCGGCTGCGCTTCATCAACGGCTCGCAACGCTCTGTTCTGGCTATCAAATTGGAAGGCCACGAGGTCCAGGTGATGGCGCTGGACGGTCAGCCGGCAGAGCCGTTCCCGGCCCGCAACGGCGCCCTGGTGCTGGCCCCCGGCGCCCGCGCCGACGCTTTTGTGGATGCAGCCACCTCGGCCGCATTCGTGCTCCATGACGGCAACGAGGCGCGCCCGATCGGGCGCCTCGCGATCTCCGGCAAACTGGAGCGGCGCGCGCCGCTGCCAGCGCTACAGCCGCTGCCTTCGAACGACCTTCCCGAAAAACTCGACCTGAAAGGTGCCCTGCGGTTCGATGTCGCGCTCGGCGCCGCCGACGCGGGCTGGACCCGGACGGCCAATTTCTCCACCGCCTCGGTCCCTGCCTTCCGCGCCAAGGCCGGCCGGACCGTCGTGCTGGCGGTCAGGAACCCCGCCCCTGCGACCGCCGTCTTCCACCTGCACGGCCACCATTTCCGCCTGCTCGACCGGCTCGACGACGGCTGGAAGCCCTATTGGCTCGACACGCTCGCCCTCGAGCCCGGCAAGACCGAGCGCATCGCCTTTGCCGCGACCTCACCGGGACGATGGCTGATCGAATCCGTCGTGACCGAGTGGGCCGCGCCGCGGCTGGTGCGGTGGTATGCGGTGGAGTGAACTATGCGCGCGTCCAGACGTAGCGCGCATCTGGCTCCTTCTCCTCGTTCCGCATTCCATCAGTCTGCTCGGCCAGCGCGAACCCGCGCGCTTCATAGAAGCGGCGGGCCGCTGCGTTGCGTTGGAAAGTCCAGATCTCGAGCCGCTCGCTGGCACCTTTGGCGACATTCAGCAGTTCCGTGCCGATGCCGCGGCCCTGCGCGGCGGGACGCACGTAGAGCTGTTCGATCCAGCCGTCACGGAAAGCGATGATCCCGCTCAGCCCATCGCCGTCAAAATGTCCCCAGACGCGGCAGGTCGGAAAGACACGCTCGCGGTAGAACCAGCGATCCTCGTCCGGCGTGTGCAGCCCGATGAGCCACGGCATCGCCTGGTCGAACGTAGCCCGATGGACCTGCGCCGCCGCGCCCATGTCCGTGAGCGCGAGCGGCCGGATCATCAGTACTCGACCCCGAGCGCGCTATAGATCCGCCGGTGCACGGCCGGCAGCGTCTCGGTGAGATCTTCGGCAATCAGCCCCGGCCCTGCTTCGCTTGCCGCCTCGCCGTGCATCCAGACGCCGATGCTGGCGGCTTCGAACGCGGGCACGCCCTGCGCCAAGAGACCGGCGATGATGCCGGCGAGCACGTCGCCGGCGCCGGCGGTGGCGAGCCATGGCGGCGCGTTGGCGGCGATGGTGGCACGGCCATCAGGCGCGGCGATCGTGGTGTCAGGGCCCTTCAACAGCACGACGGCACCGGAGCGCTCGGCAGCGGCGCGCACGCGCTCAAGCTTCGAGCGACCCGGAGTCTTGTTGCTGAGGTCGGAGAACAGCCGCGGAAACTCGCCCTCGTGCGGCGTCAGCACCACCTGGGCTTCGAGCGAAGACTTGATCGATTCAAACAGCCGCTCGGGATTGGCGGCAAAGCTCGTCAGCGCATCCGCGTCGAGCACGACATGGCGCTGCGTCGAGATCGCGGTGTGAACCATATCGCAGGTCCGCTCACCGACGCCGGCGCCGGGACCGATCATGCAGGTGTTGTAACGCTTGTCGCCGAGCAGCTCAGCGAATTCGACCACGGTGTCGACGGCGCGAACCATCACGGCGGTCAGCGCGCTTGCATTGATCGCGAGCGCATCGCGCGGGGTCGCAAGCGTCACGAGGCCAGCACCGGCGCGCAAGGCGCCGCGGGCGGCGAGCCGCGCAGCACCGGTCGCGGCCACATCGCCGGAGACCGCCAGCACGTGGCCACGCGCGTATTTATGGCCGTCGATGCGCGGCACCGGAAAGGCTGCGCGCCAGACATCCGGATCGTTTTCGAAAGTCTGCGGCGCGATCTCGTCGAGCACCTGTGCGTCGATGCCGATATCGGCGACGCGCACGTTGCCGCAATGCATGCGACCCGGCAGCAGGAGATGCGCGGGCTTCTTGCGGAAGAAGGTGACGGTCTCGATGGCATTCACCGCGACGCCCAGCACCGCCGCGCTGGTGCCGTTGATGCCGCTCGGCAGGTCGACCGCCAGCACCGGCGCGCCATTGGCGTTGATCGCCTCGATCATCGCCCGCGCCTCGCCGTCGACGGGACGGCTCAAGCCCGCACCGAACAGCGCATCGATGATCAGCGCCGGCTTTCCGATCGCCTGCGGATTGAACGGCAGCACCGGCTGCTTCCAGCCGCGCGCGGCGGAAGCTGCGTCGCCCTGAAGCTGATCGCGCTCGCACATCAGGATGATCGAGACCTCGCGGCCTTGCGCGGCGAGCTCGGCGGCTGCAACAAAACCGTCACCGCCGTTGTTGCCGGGGCCGGCCACGATCAGGATCGGCCCCACCTCCACCAATGCATTGGCGGCGTCCGCGACCGCCTGGCCGGCGCTCAGCATCAGCTTGAAGCCGGGCGTGCCGGCCGTGATGCTGAGTTGATCAGCCCGCTGCATTTCGGCGGTGGTTAGAACTTCCATGCCACTTCCCTGGTCCAAACGCCTTTTCAACAGGCACGTTCCGTGCCGATCCAGCCAACAGAACAACGATCTGCTCAGATATTGAACCGTTTGCCTATTTCGTAGTCTGAGGTATTTTGAGCCGGTCGGCTCCACCTATCAGAGATGCTCGTCAAAAGGCTGATAACGCTCCAATAATCAGGGCATTTGCAACTTGGCATAGACCCTGCTTTCGAGGAAGCCGCTTCGGTTCGTCGTGCTTACTGGCATTATCTGGGTGTGGCCGGCCGTTGTTGCCGGGCTGGTCAGGTCCCGGCATAGCGAAGACAAGATCGTGCGTGAGATAAAGCGCATCCTGACGAAGACGTTGCTATTTGTTCGATAAGGCCGGGAGGCGCGCAGTGAAGAAAATCGAAGCCATCATCAAGCCGTTCAAGCTCGACGAGGTGAAGGAAGCGCTTCAGGAAGTCGGCCTCCAGGGCATCACCGTGACCGAGGCCAAGGGTTTTGGCCGCCAGAAAGGTCACGCCGAGCTCTACCGCGGCGCAGAATACATCGTCGACTTCCTGCCCAAGGTGAAGATCGAGATCGTGATCGGCGACGATTTGGTCGAGCGTGCGATCGATGCGATCCGCCGGGCTGCGCAAACCGGGCGCATCGGCGACGGCAAGATTTTTGTCTCCAATATCGAAGAGGCGATCCGCATCCGAACCGGCGAATCCGGGCTGGACGCTATCTGAGCCGGGTGCTATCCCGAATCCTGCGACACTCTGAAAGAAAAAAGGCTGCTTCGGCGGCCTGATTTCGTTTGTGCGGTTGCGCTAACTCGCCGAAAGCGAGAACGAATCTGCTCATCTGGAAACCGTCCCGCAGAGCCAAAAGGGGTATGCATGAAGACCGCCAAAGACGTCCTGAAATCGATCAAGGACAACGACGTTAAGTACGTCGACCTGCGCTTCACCGATCCGCGCGGCAAGTGGCAGCATGTGACGTTCGACGTCAGCATGATCGACGACGATATCTTCGCCGAAGGGACGATGTTCGACGGCTCCTCGATCGCCGGCTGGAAGGCGATCAACGAGTCCGACATGTGCCTGATGCCCGATCCGGTGACCGCGACGATCGACCCGTTCTTCGCCGAAACCACCATGGTCATCACCTGCGACGTGCTCGAGCCGACCACGGGCGAGCCTTACAACCGCGACCCCCGCGGCATCGCCAAGAAGGCGGAAGCCATGGTGAAGTCGATGGGCGTGGGCGACAGCGTGTTCGTCGGCCCCGAAGCCGAGTTCTTCGTGTTCGACGACGTCCGCTTCTCAAGCGGCCCCTACAACACCGGCTTCCGCCTCGATTCCTCGGAGCTGCCGACCAACACCGACACGGAATATGAGGGCGGCAATCTCGGCCACCGCATCCGCACCAAGAGCGGCTACTTCCCCGTTCCCCCGCAGGACTCCGTGCAGGACATGCGCTCGGAGATGCTCGGCGCCATGGCCAAGATGGGCGTCAAGGTCGAGAAGCACCATCACGAGGTCGCTTCGGCCCAGCACGAGCTCGGCATGAAGTTCGACACGCTGACGCTGATGGCCGACCATTTGCAGATCTACAAATACTGCATCCACCAGGTCGCCCACATCTACGGCAAGACCGCCACCTTCATGCCGAAGCCGGTCTTTGGCGACAACGGCTCGGGCATGCACGTGCACCAGTCGATCTGGAAGGACGGCAAGCCGGTGTTCGCCGGCAACAAGTACGCCGACCTGTCGGAGACCTGCCTCCACTACATCGGCGGCATCATCAAGCACGCCAAGGCGATCAACGCCTTCACCAACCCGTCGACCAACTCCTACAAGCGTCTGGTCCCGGGCTATGAGGCCCCCGTGCTGCTCGCCTACTCCGCGCGCAACCGCTCGGCCTCCTGCCGTATCCCCTACACCGCTTCGCCAAAGGCCAAGCGCGTCGAGGTGCGTTTCCCCGATCCGCTCGCCAATCCCTATCTCGGCTTCGCCGCGATGCTGATGGCCGGCCTCGACGGCATCAAGAACAAGATCGATCCGGGTCCGGCGATGGACAAGGACCTCTACGACCTTCCGAAGGAAGAGCTGAAGCAGATCCCCACCGTCTGCGGTTCGCTCCGCGAGGCGCTCGAAAACCTCGACAAGGACCGCGGCTTCCTCAAGGCCGGCGGTGTGTTCGACGACGACTTCATCGATGCTTACATCGAGCTGAAGATGACCGAAGTCGCCCGCTTCGAAATGACCCCGCACCCGGTCGAGTTCGACATGTACTATTCGGGCTGATCGGCTCGAACAGGACAAGACAAAAGGCGCTCCGCGAGGGGCGCCTTTTCGTTTTTGAGCGCGCAAGACCTTCCGACTACGGGGTCTCGCGCCGCGGCATCAAATGATCGAGCAGGCCGATTGGCAGCGGAAACACGACGGTCGACGACCGTTCGCCGGCGATGTCGTGCAGAGCCGCGAAGTAACGCAGCTGCATCGCTTGCGGCTCCTGCGCGAGAATCCGGCCGGCCTCGACCAGCTTTTCGGCGGCCTGCTGTTCGCCCATCGCGTTGATCACCTTTGCCCTCCGCAACCGTTCCGCCTCCGCTTGTTTGGCGATCGCGCGCACCATGGTTTCGTTGAGATCGACGTCCTTGATCTCGATCCCGGTGACCTTGATGCCCCAGACATCAGTCTGCTTGTCGAGGATCTCCTGGATGTCGGCGTTCAACCTGTCGCGTTCGGCGAGCATCTCGTCGAGCTCGTGCTTGCCAAGCACCGAGCGTAGCGTGGTCTGTGCGAGCTGACTGGTCGCGGCCATATAATCGCCGACCTTGATGATGGCGCGCTCGGGATCGACGATGCGGAAGTAGAGAACGGCATTGACCTTGACCGAGACGTTGTCGCGCGAAATCACGTCCTGGGGCGGCACGACCTGCACCATCACCCTAAGATCGACCTTGACGAGCTGCTGCACCACCGGAATGAGGAGGATGAGGCCCGGCCCCTTCACGCCGGTGAAGCGACCAAGTGTGAAGATGACGCCGCGCTCGTATTCCCTGAGGATGCGAACGGCCTGGGCGAGAAACAGGATGACGATCAGCGCAAGCACTGCATACATCGAATATTCAATCATCAGAGTTGACCTTCCTCGCCGCTCACAGCGCTTGGACGCCGAACCACCAGCGTCAAGTCGACGATATTGGCGACCTCGACCCTCTCGCCGGGCTTGAAGATGTCGGCGCCGCGCGCTTGCCAGCGTTCGCCATGCGTAAAGACGTGCCCTTCGGTCTCTTTCCAGTCGAGGACCTCGGCGGTCAGGCCTCGCATCGCTTGCGCGCCGACCCGTGGCGGACCGCGGCCGGCGCGCCGAAGCGCGCCGAGCACGACCAGGACGAAACCTGCGAACATCGCTGCGACGATGGCGATGACCGACCACGACAGCCGGTAGCCGGGCGATTCGACCCTGACCAGCATGATGGCGCCCAGCACAAAGGCGACGACGCCTCCAAGGCCGATCACGACGGTCGGATTGAATGCCTCGATGGCGAGGAGCGCGATGCCGACCAGCATCAGGCCGAGGCCGGCATAATTGATCGGCAGCATATTGAGGGCGTAGAGGCCGAGCAGCAGGCAGATCGTCCCGACCACGCCCGGCGCAACGGCACCGGGGGACATGAACTCGAAGATCAGGCCGTAGATTCCGACCATCAGGAGGATGAACGCGACGTTGGGATCGGTGATGACCGCCAGGAATCGGGAAATCCACCCGGGGTCGACGGCTTCGATGACCGCGTTCTGCGTTGCCAGGCGTTGCGTCGTGCCGCCCGCGAGCTCGACGACGCGACCATCGATTTGCCTGAGCAAATCGGCGGGATCGCGCGCGACGAGGTCGATGGCGTGCGCCTGCAACGCGCCATTGGCGGACAGGGTGGCCGCTTCGCGGACCGCCTTCTCGGCCCAATCGGCATTGTGGCCGCGCAGTTCGGCGAGGCTGCGGATAAAGGCGACGGCATCGTTCGTCACCTTCGCCGTCATCGCGTCTTTCGGCTCGTCCTTCTTGTCCTTGCTGTCCTTGTCGGGTGTGCCGCTCGGGAGACCCGGGAGCGGTCCGCCAATCTGCACCGGCGTCGCGGCACCGATATTGGTGCCTGGTGCCATCGCCGCGATATGGGCCGCATAGAGGATATACGTCCCGGCGCTCGCCGCATGGGCGCCTGCCGGCGCGACGTAGCCGACGACAGGAACGGACGAGCCGAGCACATCCGCGATGATCTCGCGCATGCTGGAGTTGAGGCCGCCAGGCGTATTCATTCGGAGAATCACGATCTCGGCGCGTCGTTCGCCTGCCTTGACCAGAGCCTCCTTCACGTAACTCGCCGATGCCGGGCCAATGGCGCCATCGATCGTGACAGTGAGTGCAAGACGGCCGCTCTCCTCCGCTAAGCCGGGACGGAGAGAGGAAAGAAAAGCGACGATGCCGATCGCCGCAAAGAGGGCCGCCTTCATGGTCTGCACGGCAAGGGCTCCCTTGCCACAGATATGGTGTTCGTCTTCCAAACCTCAATGCGGAGGCTTGTCGTCCTGAGTTGCGGTTGTGCAATGCAATGGAAGGGGCGAGCAGCGGACAAGCAAAAGGCGCTCCGAGAGGAGCGCCTTTTCGTTTGGGGGAAATCGTGGGACGGAAAGCCATCAATTTTCGTTCTGCATCTGACTCCACTTCGTTCTCAAAGAACGAATCGGAATCGCGAAAATCGGCGCGCACCAATTCTTGCTGATTGGTTTATTCGGTCCGAGATGTTGCGAGCGCAGTTCGTAGCAGTCCCACGTCTCAACTCACTTGTCTGGAAAATTCACCCCGATCTCCGTCACCACCGGCGCCCACCTCACCAGAGCCGCGTTGTCGGAGGCGACCGTCACGCCGTCGCCCAAAAGCGATTTCGGCGCGGCGGACTTCCTGTCGAAGCGGATCGTCACGGTGCAGCCGCCCTGCATCGGCCCGCTGAGCGCGCCGCCCTTCCAGTCGGTGACGAAGCCGCCGTAGTCCCATTCGAAGCCGCTGACCACAAATGGCTTGCCGTTCGCCCTCTGCACGTCGGCAAGGCTTGATCCGATCGTGATGCCACTGACGTTCCATTTGCTCGTCTTGGCACTGTCGCGCATTGCCAGGCCAGAGACATGCTTCGATTTGTCTTCCCTGAAGGCAATCTCGAGCCGCTGGTCGTTCGCCTTCGGAAACAACACGAGCCCCTTGTAGGTTTCACCTTCCGCGCCCGACAGTTCCTGCATCACGGCCTCCTTGCCGTAGCGCTGCATCAGGCTCTTGGCGGTGTCGCCGGGCGCGACCGGCGAAGCGCAGGTAATCGGGCCCTCGGTCGGCGCAGCGGTTTGAGCGATGGCGGGGGATGCGAACAAGACGGAGACCGCAACGGTCAATCTGCAAATCATCGGAATGCAATTCCAGCTTGAATATTCAAAGGAGAAATAGGACGGAGCCGCACGTTCGGCTCCGCTGCGCGGGCAATGTCGATCCGGCCCAAAGACCCGCCGCTACGCCGCCGCCCTCTGCTTCGCGACCATCGCTTCGCCGAAAGCCTCGAACAGCTTGCGGTTGATCGGATTGCGCTGCGGGTCGTATTCGGCGTGCCATTGCACACCAAGCGCAAAGGTCGGCGCTTCCGCGATCTGGATCGCCTCGATGGTGCCGTCCTCGGCGACGCCTTCGATCAGCACGCGCTTGCCGGGCTCCAGGATGCCCTGTCCGTGCAGCGAATTGACCCGGATCTTCTCGCAGCCGAGGAGCCTCGCGAAGGCACCGCCCGGCGTGAGGTCGACGTCATGACGGTCGGCGAACACCACGGTCGGATCGGGATGGATCTCGCCATTCTCGAGCCTGGGCATGCGGTGGTTCATGCGGCCGGGGATCTCGCGGATCTCGGGGTGCAGCGAGCCGCCAAAGGCGACGTTCATCTCCTGCAAGCCCCGGCAGATGCCGAACAGCGGGATGCCGCGCGCGACGCACGCAACCGAGAGCGCAAGTGCGACCTCGTCGCGGTGGATGTCGTAGGGCTCGTGCTTCTCGCAGGGGTCGACGTTGAAGCGGGTCGGATGCACGTTGGCTCGGGCCCCGGTGAGCACGATGCCGTCGACGGCATCGAGCAGCGCGGCGATGTCGGTGATGTCGGGTGAGCCCGCGAACATCACCGGCAAGCCGCCGGAGACCTCGGCCACGGCGCGCAAATTACGCTCGCCGACCATCTGGACCTGAAATCGATTTTCGACGCGATGGGCGTTCCCGATCACGCCGACGACCGGCTTTCTCATTTCCCGTTCAGACCTCCCCGCCGAAGAAGATTCTCCAAACATGCCCCTCGGATGGAACAAATTCAACAGAAGGGTTCGCGGGACGGCAATGCTATTTTTGCGCAAATGCGCCCCCCTGGGGCACCCCGGCGCGTCCGCGGCGTTGGCTCCGGCCGGCCACGGGCGCTTCAATCCGGCGCACGGCCTCGGCTTGATCCCGGGCGCGATTTCACGAAAGAGTGCTTCCCCCCTCCGAAAAGGACGTGATGTGACCATCCCCAGAGATGAACAGCCCAAAGCCCGGTCCGATCTGGCCTGGGCCATTACCGTCGGCGGCATCGGGGTCGTGCTGTTCACGGCAATGCTGGTCTTCACCTGGTACTTTGCCGCCAGCCTGCTTCTGATCTTCGCCGGGATGCTGCTCGGCGTCGGCCTCAACGCGCTGACCAATGCGCTTGGCCGCCGTGTGCACCTGCCGCATGCCGTGCGGCTTGCGATCGTCTGCATCGTGCTTGCGGCGCTGCTCGCCGGCGTCGCCTATCTCGGCGGCGCGACCATCGCCGAGCAGGCGTCACTGCTCAGCAACACCATCAAATCGCAGATTGCGCACGTCAAATCCTTCCTCGACAACCGTGGCATCGACACCAGCTTCTTTGATCTCGGCAGCGCCGCGCCCGCCTCTTCCGCCAGCGACACGGCCTCGACGCCTGCCCCGCACGCCCCATTGCCGAACGCCGGCGCGATCGCCTCAAGTGGTGGGGCGATCGTGAGCCAGACGTTCAAGCTGCTGTTCGGCGCGATCAGCGCCGTCGGCAATGTCTTCATTGTGCTGTTCCTGGGGCTGGCCTTCGCTGCGCAGCCCGCCGTCTATCATGATGGCCTGCTGTTCCTCGCACCGGCCAGGCACCGCATCCGCGCGACCCTTATCATCGACCGCATCGGCGAGACGCTGGAGCGCTGGCTGATCGCGCAGATGATCGTCATGCTAGCCGTCGGCGCGGTAACCTGGATCGGGCTTGCCATCATCGGCATCCCCGGCTCGTTCATCCTCGGAATCCAGGCCGGACTGCTCGCCTTCATCCCGACAGTCGGCGCGATCATCGCCGGCGTCGTCGTGGTGCTGGCGAGCCTCGCCTCGGGCTGGATCCCGGCGCTATCGGCACTGATCCTGTTCCTCGGCGTGCATGCGATGGAGAGCTATGTGCTGACGCCGATCCTCCAGCGCCAGGCGCTGGACATCCCGCCGGCCACGCTGTTCGCGTTCCAGATCCTGCTCGGCGTCGTGTTCGGAATCTGGGGCCTGGCGCTGGCGCTGCCAGTGGTCGCCATCGCCAAGGTCGTGATCGACCATTTCAAGACGTATGAGGCGCCGCCTCTGGCAGAGGCGGCGTGAGCCAGCTCAGGTCGTCAGCACGGTCTCGGTATGCTCGACCTCCGGGGGCGAGGCAAAATACTGGCCGACGAGCCCGCGCCATTCCGTGAAATTCTCGGAGCCGCGGAAATCGACGGTGTGGCTCTCCAGCGTCGCCCATTTCACCATCAGGCGATAGCGCTGCGGCTTCTCGATCGATTTGTGCAGCTCAAACCCGTGAAAGCCCTTGGAGCGGCCGAAGGCGGCCTTGGCCTTGGCGACGGCGGCCTCAAAATCCTTCTCGCTGCCCGGCTTGACGTCGATTTGCGCGATCTCGGTGATCATCGGTTTCCACCCTTTTGTTGGTGGCCGTATCTACCGCAGCCGGGAGCAAAGAAAAAGGCGCCGAAACGGCGCCCTGCCCGGTCGAAAATGCGGCGCTCTCAGGCGAACAGCAGCACGCTGCCTGTAACGACGAGCGCGCAACCGAGAAACAGCGCGATCGGCCAATAGCTGCGGCTCTGCGCGTACCGCCCCTGGGCGCGGCGCTCCGCAATCAACGCGGTCTCGTATTCGTCCGCGGTCGAGAACAGACAGGCGAAACCGCCGCGTGCCGAGGCCGCAGCAGCTTCGAGCGACATCAGGGCAGCCTGCGGGTTCTGTCGATGGATCGATTCCATGACCGCAATGGTAGGAACCGAATGGTAAACAGGGGCTTACCGCAAGGCCCTTTCTTCTCAGGCCGTGGCCGGCTGTATCTTGGACTCTGCCTTGGGGACACCGATCCGCGCGGCGCTCTGGCGGCGCCAGTTCTCCAGCGACAACGGCAGCTCCTCCGCAGCCTCGACACGGTTACGGCCGCCGCGCTTGGCCTGGTAGAGCGCGGTGTCGGCCGAGGCCAGCAGCACCTCGAGCTCGGTGCCGGCGGGGCCGCCGGCCACACCGATGCTGACGGTGGTGTCGACCGGGCCTTCGTCGACCACGACGCCGGAGGTCTCGAACGCCTCGCGCACGCGCTCGGCGACCAGCACACCCTCCTCCAGCGCGCAGGGCAGCAGTGCGGCGAACTCCTCGCCGCCGATGCGGCCCGACAGGTCCGAGAGGCGCAGATTGTTGACGACCACGGTCGAGAACAGCTTTAGCATCTCGTCGCCGGCGGGGTGGCCGAAGCGGTCGTTGATCGACTTGAAATGGTCGATGTCGAAGATCATCACCGTGACCGGGCGGCCGCCCTTGGCCTCCCGCTCGATCATGCGCGTGCAGGCTTCCGAGAAACCGCGGCGGTTGAGCATGCCGGTCAGCGGATCGGTCGACGCGGCAGTGCGGTGCGCAGTCACCGTGCGCTCGGACACCAGCATGAAGATCACGAACACGGTGCCAACGGCATAGAGCACGAGCTCGACCGCGAACACTGTGACCCAGACGCTGTGCGAGAAGCCGACATCGTTCGGGCGCAGGAAGCCGCCGAGCAGGATCGGCAGCATCAGCACGCAGCCGTGCATCACCGGCACCACGAAGGCCGGCCAGCGACGTTGCAGGCTCTTGCGCCGCTCGACCCAGAGCTCGCTCGCGGTCAGCGCCGCATAGACCGAGACGATGCCGGCGCCGATGATCATGCGCAGCATCGATGCTGCGGGATCGAGCAGTGTCGCCGTCGCGATCCAGGCGAGAGCACCGAGCACGAGACCGGGCCAGTTCGGCTTGCGGCCGTGGAAGACGCGCGCCGCATTCCACACCATGCCGCAGGCGACGAAGCCCACCGCATTGAGCGCGAGATAGAGGTGCGGGCCGAGCTTGTCGCCGGTCGCCGTCCACAGCGCGACGGAGGCTGCACCGAGCAGATAGGCGGTGCCCCACCATTTCAGCGCGGGGCTGTTCTCCTGTCTGCCGAAAAACACCATCATGGCGCCGAGCAGTGCGGCGACCATCGTGGCGACCAAATAGAGCGTGATGCTATCGAGCGACATCATGTCGGCCCCCTCTTGAACATAGCAGTTACGCGATCGGCACATCCGATTTGCGCGCCCTTCCAGATGCGACGCTATGTCCCGCGAGTTCCATTCAGGTTTTCACGGGAGCCCAAGTTTTCGGGAAACTCGTCTTCAATTTGCGTACAAACGAACAGCAAAAAGGGCGCTGAAATCAGCGCCCTTTTGCATTTCATTGAGGCCGCTTTCGCGGCGAATGTGACCGAAGCAATTAACGCTTCGAGAACTGGAAGGACCGGCGGGCCTTGGCCTTGCCGTACTTCTTACGCTCGACCACGCGGGAGTCGCGGGTGAGGAAGCCGCCCTTCTTGAGGACAGTACGCAGCTCGGGCTCGAAGTAGGTGAGCGCCTTGGAGATGCCATGACGCACCGCACCGGCCTGACCGGACAGACCGCCGCCGGCAACCGTGCAGATCACGTCGTATTGGCCGGAACGCGCGGCCACGGAGAACGGCTGCTCGATCATCATGCGCAGCACCGGACGGGCGAAATAGACCTCGACCTCGCGCGAGTTGACCGTGACCTTGCCGGCACCCGGCTTGATCCAGACGCGGGCGACCGCGTCCTTGCGCTTGCCGGTGGCGTAGGCGCGGTTGAACTTGTCGACCTTCTTCTCGTGCTTGGGCGCATCGGGCGCCGCCGCGGTCTTGAGCTGCGAGAGCTGGTCGAGCGACTGAATGGATTCGGCCATGATTATGCGGCCCTCGTGTTCTTGCGGTTCAACTTGGCGATGTCGATCTTCTCGGGCGTCTGGGCCTCGTGCGGATGATCAGCACCACCATAGACGCGGAGGTTGCCCATCTGGACGCGACCGAGCGGACCACGCGGGATCATGCGCTCGACGGCCTTCTCGAGCACGCGCTCGGGATGCTTGCCTTCAAGGATCTGGCGCGCGGTGCGCTCCTTGACGTGGCCGACATAGCCGGTGTGCTTGTAGTAGGTCTTCTGCTCGCGCTTGCGGCCGGTGAGGACCGCATGCTGGGCGTTGATGATGATGACGTTGTCGCCGCAATCAACGTGCGGGGTGTAGGTCGGGAGGTGCTTGCCGCGCAGACGCATGGCGACGATGGTGGCGAGACGGCCGACGACCAGACCCTTGGCGTCGATCAGCACCCACTTCTTCGTCACCTCGGCCGGCTTTGCCGAAAAGGTTTTCATGTCAGAGTTTCCGTGGACGGGGAATAGCGGCGCGAACACCGCACCGGACTGCGCGGGTTTCTAGAGAAGAGACGCGCAACGGTCAATGCCCGGCAACGTAAATTATATAAACAAAATCAACACCTTAAAATTATGGTGCTATATTACCCGCAAAAAGCTCAAACATTTGGAATGGAATAGGTCGATGTGACATGGGCGATCGGATCGGGCGAGGTCCCCGACAGCAGCTTCACCTCGCCGACCGCGAGGCGTTTGCCGAGCTTGAGCAAGCGCGCCTCCGCCAGCACGTCCTGCCCCGGCTGGCCCTTGCGCAGGAAATTGATGTTGAGATTGGTGGTCACCGCGAGCCCGATCGGCCCGATGGCCGACAGCAGCACCACGTACATGGCGAAATCGGCCAGCGCCATCAGCGTCGGGCCGGATACGGTTCCGCCCGGCCGCAGCATCCGTTCGCTGAAGCGCTGGCGCAAAAGGCAGGTCTGGCCGTCCGCGCTCTCGATCGTGATGTCGTCGCCGCCGAACGCCTGGGGAAACTCGTCACGGAGAAACTGCTCGACCTCCGCCACGCTCATTTTCGCTGCCGCCATGTTGTTCCCCACCCTCGCTTCACGTGACCTGTTACATTAGGTTATCTGCATCATCCAATTGCAATAATCCAACCGGAAACGCCTTGATGTCCACCCAGGCCGCCCGCGCCCCCTCCCCGCAACCGCCTATTCTGCTGCGCGAAATGGTCGGCCCCATCGCGGTGCTGACACTGAACCGACCGGCCGCGCGCAACAGCCTGTCGGAAGCGATGATCGCCGGCCTGCACGCCAAACTCGATGAGATCCGCGACAACAAGTCCGTCCGCGGCGTCGTGATCGCCGCCAACGGTCCCGCCTTCTCCGCCGGTCACGACATGAAGGAGCTGACCGCGCGACGCAGCGATCCGGATCGCGGCCGCGCCTATTTCGCCGAACTCATGAACGCCTGCAGCGCGATGATGCAGGCGATCGTGCACCTGCCGAAGCCGGTGGTCGCGTCCGTCCAGGGCATCGCGACCGCGGCCGGCTGCCAGCTCGTGGCAAGCTGCGATCTTGCGATCGCATCGGAAGCGGCGAGCTTCGCCACACCCGGCGTCGACATCGGCCTGTTCTGCTCGACGCCGATGGTGGCGCTGTCGCGCAACGTGCCGCGCAAGCAGGCGATGGAGATGCTGCTCACCGGCGAGCCGGTCCCGGCTGCGCGCGCTCGCGAGATCGGCCTCGTCAATCGCGTGGTCGCCGCCGGTACCGAGCGCGACGCCGCGATCGCGCTTGCACAACAGGTCGCGCTGAAATCGGCCTACACCGTCAAGCTCGGCAAGGAGGCGTTCTACCGTCAGGCCGAGATGAGCCTTGCGGACGCCTATCGCTATGCGGCAGAGGTCATGACCGAGAACATGATGGCCCGCGACGCCGAGGAAGGCATCGGCGCCTTCATCGAGAAACGCGCGCCGACATGGCGGGATGAGTGACAACGAGAAAAGACGAGCAATGAACCACGACGCCTATCCCGACAATTACATCCGCAGCATCCTCAACAGCGTGAAGTCGATCGCGATGGTCGGCGCCTCGCCGGTCAATGTGCGGCCGAGCTATTTCGCGTTCAAATACCTGGCGCAGCGTGGCTACGACATGATCCCGGTCAATCCCGGTCATGTCGGCAAGGATCTGCTCGGAAAGCCCTTCGTCGCCTCGCTCCGCGATATCGGACGTCCCGTCGACATGATCGACATCTTTCGTAACTCCAGCCACATCATGCCTGTCGTCGACGAGGCCCTCACGCTCGATCCGCTGCCGAAAGTGATCTGGATGCAGCTTGGCGCGCGTGACGATGCGGCGGCGGAAAAAGCCGAAGCCGCGGGTATCAAGGTCGTGATGAATCGCTGCCCCAAGATCGAATATGGCCGGCTGTCGTCGGAGATCTCCTGGATGGGCGTCAATTCGCGCACGCTCAGTTCCAAGCGCCCGCCTGCACCGACGCAGGGCATGCGCCTATCCCTCAATCGGGTGAGTGTCGGCGGCGGCGAGACCGCGGCCTCTGATCGCGCTGCAAAGAACAAGACCGAACAAAGCTGACGCAATAAATCTCCATTGCGCGAACGTGACAATGCGTAGCGCCAACTGTGAAGCGGCAGCTTGACGGCAGCCGCGACGCCGCTCAGCATGCCGCGCGATTTCAGACCACAAGAACAGGACGCCCCCAATGAGCGATCGCCTTCCGGGATTTTCGACCCTCGCCGTGCATGCCGGTGCACAGCCCGATCCCACCACCGGTGCGCGCGCGACTCCGATTTATCAGACCACCTCGTTCGTCTTCAACGATGCCGACCATGCCGCCTCGCTGTTCGGCCTGCAGGCGTTCGGCAACATCTATACCCGCATCGGAAATCCGACCAACGCGGTGCTGGAAGAGCGCGTGGCCGCACTCGAAGGCGGCACCGCCGCGCTTGCAGTGGCCTCGGGCCATGCCGCGCAGGTCGTGGTGTTGCAGCAGCTGATGCAACCCGGCGACGAATTCATCGCCGCGCGAAAGCTCTATGGCGGCTCGATCAACCAGTTCGCGCATGCGTTCAAGAGTTTTGGCTGGAACGTCGTGTGGGCCGATCCCGATGACGTCGCGAGCTTCGAGCGCGCGGTGACGCCGCGCACGAAGGCGATCTTCATCGAGTCCATCGCCAATCCCGCCGGCAGCATCACCGACATCGAGGCGATCTCGACGGTGGCGCGCAAGGCCGGCGTGCCCTTGATCGTCGACAACACGCTGGCCTCGCCCTATCTCATCCGGCCGATCGACCACGGCGCCGATATCGTCGTGCACTCGCTGACAAAGTTTCTCGGCGGCCACGGCAATTCGCTCGGCGGCATCATCGTCGATGCCGGCACCTTCGATTGGTCGACCGGCGGCAAATATCCGATGCTGTCGGAGCCGCGGCCGGAATATCACGGCATCCGTCTCCAGGAGACGTTTGGCAATTTCGCCTTCGCCATCGCCTGCCGCGTGCTGGGCCTGCGCGACCTTGGGCCTGCGCTGTCGCCGTTCAATGCCTTCATGATCCTTACCGGCATCGAGACGCTGCCGCTGCGCATGCAGAAGCACTGCGATAACGCCAAGGCGGTCGCCGAATTCCTCGCCGGCCACTCCGCGGTGTCCGCGGTGAACTATGCTGGCCTCGCTAGCGACAAGTACAACCAGCTCGCGCGCAAATACGCGCCGAAGGGCGCGGGTGCCGTGTTCACCTTCAGCCTGAAGGGCGGCTACGACGCCGGCGTCAATTTGGTGTCGAAGTTGCAGCTGTTCTCGCATCTGGCCAATGTCGGAGATACCCGCTCACTGGTCATCCACCCGGCCTCGACCACGCACAGCCAGCTCGACGACGCCGCCAAGATCAAGTCCGGCGCCGGCCCCGACGTGGTCCGGCTCTCGGTCGGCATCGAGGACAAGGAAGATTTGATCGCCGACCTGGAGCAGGCGCTGGCGGCCTAGTTTTCTGAGTCATTCCGGGGTGCGCGAAAGCGCGCCCCGGAAACGCGCGGCAGTTAACAGTCATTAACCATATCTGCCGCATACATCGTCCTTGGATCGCCCCTTTGATTCGGAGCCGACGATGCTGCGCTGGATGGTGCCTGCCCTGGCAGTGATGCTCACGGTTTCAGCCGCTGTTGCCGCCGATATGCCGGCCAATCCGAAGCGGCGGGCCGCTGCTTCGCCGCAGGAACCGCCAAAGGTCTATGTCGAGACCGATCCGGATGCGCTGATCTCGCCGGCCTACGGCGTCGGCAGCTACATCCGCAATCTGCCGGGCACGCCGTTGCTGCCGGGCTCGCATACGCTGCCGGGCTATTACGGTCGCCCCTGGGACTACGACTACCAGGGCGCGTATTACGGCGGGAAGCAGGTCGATTATTTCTGGCGCCTGCCCTACTCGTGCGGCATCTACGGCTATTGCTGATCAGCCGGGCTGCCCCGCCGGAACCACGCGCGGCTGCATCTCAGCCGATTGCCGTGACGCCAGCCGTTCCGTCTGCATCACCGCAAGCGTGAGTACCACGATCGCAACCGCCTGGTGCGACAGCGCAAGATCGATCGGCACCTGGTTGAGCAGCGTGAGGATGCCGAGCACGGCTTGCACGCTCACGGCCGCCAGCAGCCAGAGCGCGCCGCGCGCCGCCGAGCCTGCGCGTGAACGCACCGCATCGAACGCATGCAGCGCCGCCAATGTGAACAGCAGATAAGCCGTCATGCGGTGCTCGAACTGCACCGTCAGCACATTGTCGAACATGTTGCGCCACCAGGGCGTCTCGAACCACAGCCGTTCTGCAGACGGAATGAAGGCGCCGTCGATCTGCGGCCAGGTGTTGTAGGCGCGTCCGGCGCGCAGGCCCGCGACCAGCGCACCGAAATAGATCTGGATGAAGGTCACGATCACCAGCACCGCGCTCGTGAACCGCTGCCGCGCAGGGACCGCAAGCTGCGGCCGATCGGCGAGCCGCCGCACCGTCCAGACGATACCGGCGAAGATCAGCAGCGCGAGCACCAGATGCGTCGCCAGCCGATATTGCGACACCTCGACCCGCTCGGACAGCCCCGATGCCACCATCCACCAGCCGACCGCACCCTGCAGGCCACCGAGGGCGAACAGCAGCCACAGCCGCCGCTTCAACTCAACCGACAGGCCGCCGCGCCACAGGAAGAACAGGAACGGCAGCAGATAGGCAACCCCGATAAAGCGACCGAGCAGCCGGTGGCTCCATTCCCACCAGAAAATCTGCTTGAACTCCGACAGCGACATCCCGGCGTTGAGCTCGCGATATTGCGGGATATTCTTGTAGGCCTCGAACGCGGCGGTCCATTGCGCCTCCGACAGCGGCGGAACGCTGCCGGTGACGGGCTTCCACTCGACGATCGACAGGCCGGATTCCGTCAGCCGCGTCGCGCCGCCGACCAGCACCATCAGCGCGATCAGGGCGGCCACGGAGATCAGCCACCAGCGCACGGCGCGATGCGGGTTGGTCGGGGCGGAATTCGTTGTCATTTCAGGGGTTAAAACCAAAGCTTGAACCGGACTGCGTGCCCCTTATAGTCCCCCGCTCCCGCAGTTCAAGTTACGCGAAAGCCGCAATAGTCCGCCATGACGATCCGCACCCGCAAGTTCCTCGGCGCCATCCTGCTCCTCGTGCTGGCCACCGTCTGGGCCCTGCTCGGCATGGCGGCGGCGCAGATGCCGTGGATCGCCGAGTCCGGCTGGCGGCAGGCGATCTATTACGTGGTGGTCGGCATGGGCTGGGTGCTGCCGGCCATGCCGCTCGTGAGCTGGATGCAGCGCCCCGATCGCGCGAAATCTAGCTCGTAACGCTGCCCGTCGGTTTCACCGGCGCAAAGGCAACGCCCGACACCAGCACGCGCATCATGCGCAACGATCGCACCCGTCCGTCCCAGGAAATCCGCGGCAGCGTACGCAGATTGGTGCGGCCTTCTGCGTCCACAATGCCCGGGATCGTCGATACCGCGCTGGCAAAGCCGGCCTCCTCCGCCATCACGACGTGACTGCGCCGAAACGAGGCGCGGTCGCCGAACGGAAACGCCAGATGCCGGATCTCGCGGCGGAAGGACGCTTCCGCCACCGCCTTGCCCATCGTCATCTCGCGCAGTGCGGCCGCATCCTTCATGTTGGCGAGAACGGGATAGTTCACGGTCGCACTGCCGATCGTGACACTCGGATCGGCAGCTAGCCTGGCCAGATCCTCCCAATCCATCGACGCCTCACGCGAGAGTGCAGCGAGATCGATCCGGTAGCGCGTGCAGAGATCGGCGATCGCCGCCGACAAATCTACCGGCGCCAGCGAGCGCAGCCAATTCTCGAGATGCGAAAACAGCGCCTGCTTCCCGGCATTATCAATGACGGTGAAGCGCTGCTCCTTGTCACCCATCATCAGATTGATGCGGCTCTCGCGCGCGATCACCCGCTCGAGCCCGAGCCACCAGGTTTCGCCGACGCCATCGGGAAAGGCGGTGGGAACGTAGATCGTGAACGGCACGGCGTGGCGCGCCAGCACCGGATAGGCGAAATTGATGAAGTCCTTAGGCGCACCGTCGAAGGTAAGCGCTACGAAGCGCCGCTTCTCCGGCAGCGTCACCGCGCGCCGACAGACCTCGTCCATGCCGAGAAAATCATAATTCCAGCGCTTCAGCGCGCGAATGGCGCGATCGAGAAATTGCGGAGTGATCTCGTTTTGGCGCAGCGGCTGGAACGCGCCGCTCCGCCGCGGTCGCACGCGCTCGAAGCGCAGGATTGCGCCTGCGCCACGGCTGCGCAGCAGCGGCTGGCCGGTGAACCAGGCCAGTTCGAGCCGCAACCGCTCCAGCCATCTGTCGTCGGATGCCAATTCCCCACCTTCGCGTTCGCCGGCGGCCTGTTCCCTCAGCCATTGTCATTACCCTTTGTTGACATTTATTTGCAAAGGTCGGCCACAGGCCGAAATACGTATTTTTCGTTTTCTCGACAGGTTTCGCGGATGACCATGGCTGCGGCGATGCAAAGCCGGACGGCAGAATCGCCAGCGCGGTCGAAAGCGAGCCGTATCGCGCATGTCGACCTCATCAGCGATATTGCCAAGGCTGAGGCGGCCTGGCGCGCCCTCGAGGAGCCCGGTCATCTCTTCACGCCCTATCAGCGGTTCGATCTTCTGGGCTCGTGGGCGCGATCGGTCGGGGAACGCGAAGGCGCCCGTCCCTTCGTCGTGATCGCCCGCGACGCCGAACAGATACCGCTCGCACTGCTTCCGCTCGCGCTGCGCCAGGGCCACGGTGTGCGCACGGCCTGCTTCATGGGCGGCAAGCACACGACCTTCAACATGGGGCTGTGGAACGCCGGGTTCGCGGCACAGGCCGTTACGACCGATCTCGACATGCTGTTCGCGCCCTTGCATGACCAGGTCGACGTTCTCGCGCTGACGCAGCAGCCGAAGCGCTGGCATGACCAGCAGAATCCATTTGCGCTGCTGCCGCAGCAGAGCGCGATCAATGGCTGCCCGCTGCTGACGATGGAGCCGGGTGGCCCGCCCGCATCCCGGATCAGCAACTCTTTCCGCCGCCGGCTGAAGAGCAAGGAGAAGAAACTCCAGGCGCTCGCCGGCTATCGCTACCACCTTGCCACGACGGACGCGGACGTCACCCGCCTGCTCGACTGGTTCTTCCGCGTCAAGCCGGTACGGATGGCGGAGCAGAAACTGCCGAACGTCTTCGCCGAACCGGGTGTCGAGCAATTCATCCGCAGCGCCTGCCTCGCGCCGCGCGGCGAAGGCCGTGTCATCGACATTCATGCGCTCGAATGCGACGAAGAGGTGATCGCGATCTTCGCCGGCGTTGCCGACGGCCAGCGCTTCTCGACGATGTTCAACACCTACACGATGTCGGAGCACGCCCGCTACAGCCCGGGCCTGATCCTGATGCGCTACATCATCGACCGCTACGCCGAGCGCGGCTACCGCTCGCTCGACCTCGGCATTGGCACGGACGAGTACAAGCGCATGTTCTGCAAGGATGACGAGGACATTTTTGACAGCTTCGTGCCCCTGACCGCGCGCGGCAAGCTCGCGGCGATGGCGATGTCCTCACTCAACCACGGCAAGCGCCTGGTCAAGCAGAACCAGATGCTGTTCGAGCTGGCGCAGAAGCTGCGGCGGGCGTTCGGGTAAAATCCTCCCACTGGCGAGATGCAGTTCCCCTCTCCTCTTGCGGGAGATGAGCGGCATCGATCCTCGAACTCAAATGCCGTAGCAACCATTAAAGCGACGTCCGATTGCCGCGAGCATGACGCCGTGCTTGCAGCCGTCAAGGCGTGGCCTGGCGGCAGCGGCGATGAGGTGGGGCCGGAGCGACGGCCAGCCTTGACGGCCGCTGCGCGTGGCGTCTTTGCGGCGGCAGGTCGGGACGAAGAAACGGTGCTTCGGCCGAACAAAGAAACGGGCTCAAGTGGCGGGCAAGCCCGCAGCTTTTGACGGTTCAGCAAGCCACGGCGTTCCGCGGGCGACGACGGCGTTGATGATGACGAGCAACTTCCTGGCACAGGCGACGAGCGCGCGCTTGTGACCCTTGCCGGCGGCAATCAGGCGGCTGTACAGGGCCATGAGTTGCGGGTTCCAGCGGAACGATGCGGGCAGTGCGGCAGTATAGAGCGCCCGGCGCAAACGTTCGCGGCCGCCGTCGATGTGACGGGCGCCGACGCGGTCGCCGCTGTCATCATCGTAAGGGGCAAGCCCGGCGAGGGCTGCGGCTTGTTCACGCGTGATTTGGCCGATCTCGGGCATCCTGACCAGGATGGCGACTGCGGTCGGCAGACCGCTGCCGGCGACGCTGTAGATCAGATCGAGCCGTGCGGCGAGATCGCGATGCTTGCGGATCGCTGCCACCAGAGCCTTGAACTCGGCTCGTTTGTGCTTGGCCAAGAGAGCAATCTGCTCCTTCCACAGCTTCTGGATACGCTCGTTGCGGCAACTCTCCAGCCGGTTCTTCAGCTTGGCGATGTCCTCCTGGATCTGGTCGATCATCGTCAGATGCTCGGCAAAGGGCTGCAGCCGAGGATCCGGAGCAGAGTGGATCTTCTTGACGGCGGCGGTGCAGGCCGCAATCAAGGCTGCATCGATCTTGTCGTTCTTGGCCCACTGCAGGAGGAACGTGGCATAAGCACGGACCTGGGCCGGCTGAAAGAGGACGACGACAAACCGCTTGCGTCGCAGTTCGGCGACCGCCGCCTGCTCATAACCACCGCTCGCCTCGATCCCAACCCGCTTGACCTTGTGGCGCTTCAGCCACTCCACCAACTCCTGGTGGCCTTCCGCCGTGTTCTTGACCTGCAGCTGCTCCGAGCTGCCATCGAGCGCCACGTCGAGCTTGTGTTTGCCGGTATCGATCCCGGCACAGATCGTGATACGCTTGGCCATCTTCCTCGACCCTCCCTTGTGAATGCGAACCTGAAGTTCGTTCAACCATGCGGGTCCCGATGAAGTGCCGACCGCGATCTTGCTACGAAACGCAGCCCTCAAGGCTTCGGATGGGCATCGATCCGATCGATCGGCGGCCCAGCTCGGGTGGCCACCCGGGCTGGGCCATTCCTCACGGAACGAGGTCATTATAATCCGGCGCGCTAATACAAGGGTGGGCAAAGCGAAGCGTGCCCACCATGTGTGGCTATCGCGAACTGTGGTGGGCACGGCGCTACGCGCCTTTGCCCACCCTACGATTCCGAACTCGCGGAGAGGGTAAGAGGCCTACGCCGCCACGACCCGTGGTGGCGTCTCGCCAGCATCGGACGGCTGCACCGGCCGGCTCAGCATTGTCACTTCGTTGAAGCCGACGGCCTTGAGCTGCTCGCACATCAGCACGCGTGCATCCGCATCCATCGACGGATCCGGCACCACGACGGCGCGGGCATTCGTCGTCAGCAGCTCCGCAGGCAAGTCTTCGGCACTGCCGGCGTCCACGAGCACGTGATCGTAGGCGCGCAGCAAGGCGTCGATCGCGAGCGTCACCCGCGGCGACTGCAGCAGGCTGCGGTCGAAGCCGGGACGGCCGGCCATCACCAGGTGCAGCCGCGAGAGCTTGTCGCGCGTGATGACCTGGGCAAACGAGGCCTGCCCCTGCATCAATTCGGCAAGACCGGGCGCCGTCGGATCGACAGACACCGCGGCAATCGTCGGCGAGGACGCGGCGAGATCGACCACGACGACGCGCGCGTCGCGGGCGAGGTGCCGCGCGAGCGTCAGCGTCGACAGCGTGATGGCATCGCCCGATGCGGTGCCGAGCACGGTGACCTTCTTCGCGGCCGAGCCCGCAGAGCGCAAGCTTTCGGCCAGTTGTCCGATCTCGACGAATTCGTTGACGTCAGCGTCGGACGTCAGCGTTGGCTGCAGCGGTGCAGCCTCCTGCTCAACCACAGGATCGACGATCGGCTCATGGCGAGCCGCCGCCGCTGGCACGAGCGAGGCAATGGCGCGCGGCGCGGTCTGGCGCAGCAGCTCACCGGTGACGACGAGGCCGGACGAGAGCAGCAGCGTCGCAAGCGTCGCGATCAGCACGATCGGCAGCTTCTTCGGATAGGCCGGCGTGTTGGAAACGATGGCACGCGAGATGATGCGGCCTTCCGCCGGCGCGGAATCGATGCTCTCGCGGGTGCTGGCCTCGCGGTACTTCCCGAGATAGGTCTCGAGCAGGTCACGCTGCGCCTTGGCCTCGCGCTCGAGCGCACGCAACTGGACATCCTGACCGTTGGTCGAGGTCGCCTGCTTCTTGAGCTGCTCGAGGCTCGCGGTCAGGCCGTCGACCCGGCCGCCGGCGATCCGCGCGTCGCTTTCGAGCGAGCGCGAGATCTTGGCCGCCTCGTCACGAATCTGACCGTCGAGGTCACCAAGTTGCGCCTTCAATTCCTTGATGCGCGGATGATTGCCGAGCAGCGTGGACGACTGCTCAGCGAGCTGCGCCCGCAGCGTCACCCGCTGCTCGGACAAGCGCCGCATCAATTCGGAATTCACGACCTCGGACGCCTCGATCGGCTTGCCGCTCTGGAGCATCTCCTTGATCAGCCGCGCCCTGGATTCCGCATCCGCCTTCATCGAGCGCGCGTTGTTGAGCTGGGTGTTGACCTCGCCCATCTGCTGGTTCGACAGCGTGGTGTTGTTGGTGCCGACAAACAGCGACGATTTGGAACGGAAGTCCTCAACCTTGGCCTCGGCGTCGGAGACCTTCTTGCGCAGGTTTTCGATCTCTCCCGAGAGCCACTGGCTGGCGTTGCGCGCCTGCTCCTGGCGCGCATTCTGCTGCAGCACGAGATAACCGTCGGCGATCGAATTGGCGACGCGCACGGCGAGATCGGGATCCTGCGACTGGAATTCGACCACGATCACGCGCGACTTATCGACGGCGTAGGCCTGCAGGCGATCGTAATAGGCATCGAGCACGCGCTCTTCCGGCGTCATCGAGAACGGATCGCGGCCGATGCCGACCATCGCCGCCAGCGATTTCAGCGGCGACACGCCTTGCAGAACCGGATCGAATTCGGGGCGCTCCGCGAGATTGTTCTTCTTGATGATCTCGCGCGCGAGGTCGCGCGACAGCACGAGT
Source organism: Bradyrhizobium sp. AZCC 2230 (assembly GCF_036924495.1). Taxonomy (NCBI): domain Bacteria; kingdom Pseudomonadati; phylum Pseudomonadota; class Alphaproteobacteria; order Hyphomicrobiales; family Nitrobacteraceae; genus Bradyrhizobium; species Bradyrhizobium sp. AZCC 2230. The sequence continues at coordinate 1,784,346 of NZ_JAZHRS010000001.1, forward strand.
TGCACCTGGCTGGTGACGGCCTCGGGGTCGAGCGCCTGCCGCTCCTCGGTGCTGCGGTCGCTGCTCGGCCGCAGGAAGACGTTCTCGCGACCGTCGATCAGGATGCGCGATTCGGACTTGTAGCGCGGCGTGATGAGATTGACGACGGCGACGGATGCGACCAGTGCCAGCACCGTCGGCACGATGATCCAGCCGCGCTTGCGCGCGAGCGCGCCGCCCAGCGCATGCAGATTGATGTCACCGGATTCGGCTGGCGCTGGCTGCGCAACAGCCGGCCCGGGCCTGGCTTCGACTCTGGACTTGGTCTCGGGCTTGGCTTCGTGCTTGGCCTTCGAGACGGCTCGCTCGATGACGGCCTTGTCCTTGCCGGCACGCCAGAACGCTAAACGCATCGAACACTCCCGCAGGGCAACGCCACTCGTGCACCTCGATGGCGCCGATTACACTCCATTAAGGTTGCCGCTGGGTTAATCGCGACGTCCCGAGAGCAGGACACGCGCGCCCGTCACCGTTTGTTAACCACGAGGCCCCTTAATCCATCTCGATATTTCGAGAACTTTGTTCGGCATTCGCCGTCGAGCGCTGGTTTTGATCATGCCCCCCTCTCCCGACCAGTCGCTTCGCATCCTGCACGCCGTACGCGCGCCCGTCGGCGGCATCATTCGTCACATCCTCGACCTCGCCAACGGCCAGGTCGATCGCGGCCATCATGTCGGGATTCTCGCCGACAGCCTCACCGGCGGCGAGCGCGCGGACAAGGCGTTGGCCGAGCTTGCGCCGCGGCTGAAGCTCGGCGTGCATCGGCTGGCGATCCGCCGCGAACCCTCGCCGGAGGATTTCCTGGTGTGGCTGCGCATGCGCCGCCTGATCGCCACGCTCAAGCCCGACGTGATGCACGGCCACGGTGCCAAGGCCGGCGCGTTCGTGCGCATGCGGCGCCGCGCGGACGACACCATCCGCATCTACACCCCACACGGTGGCTCACTGCACTATCCCCTCAACACCCTGAAGGGCGAGTTTTATGCGCGGCTCGAGCGCACGCTGATAGATGCGACGGATCTGTTCCTGTTCGAGAGTGCCTTTGCACGCGACACCTACCAGCGCATCGTAGGCACGCCCAAGGGCGTGGTGCATTGCGTTTTCAACGGCGTGACGCCGGAGGAGTTCGAGCCCGTCGTCATCGCCGATGACGCCACCGACCTCGCCTATGTCGGCGAGTTCCGGCACATCAAGGGCGCCGACCTCCTGGTCGACGCAGTGGCCCGGCTACGTGAGAGCGGCAAGAAGGTCACGCTGACGCTCGGTGGCGACGGCGAGGAGATGGCGACGCTGAAGGCGCAGGTCGAGAGACTCGGCCTGACGGACGCGATCCGCTTCATCGGCCACGTCAAGGCGCGCTACGGCTTTTCCAAGGGACGGCTGCTGGTGGTTCCCTCGCGCGGCGATTCCATGCCCTATGTCGTGATCGAGGGGGGCGCGGCCGGCATCCCCATGATCGCGGCGCGCGTCGGCGGCATCCCCGAGATCTTTGGACCCGAGAGCCCGGCCCTGTTCGCGGCGAGCAACGCCGAAGCCATGGCCGAGGCGATCGCGGCCGCGCTCGACAATCCGCAAGCGACCGCGGAACGCGCGACCTCCCTGCGCGCGCGGATCTCAGCGTATTTCTCCCAGCAGGCGATGGTCGATGGCGTGCTCGCGGGTTACCGCGACGCATTTGCCAATCATTAACCATCCTTAAGGCCGCTTTAGAGAATCTTCCGATTTGTCCGATAATCGAAGTGCCAGGGGATGCTCGCCCGGAGACGCAAAGCCGCGCCTGCGGGTCTTTGGAATGGACGTGGACGCCCGTGGAACCGCTCAACGCACGCTCGATGCTCGATGCCGCGACCAGCGCCGCGGCCAAGCCGGCTGACCAACCTTTTGTCGAGCGACGGCGCCGCCTGACGCCGGCCGCCCTCGACGTCGTCAACCAGAAGGTCGCCCGCGCCTATTCGCCGATCGTGATCACCGGGTTTGCGCGCGCCATCGATTTCGTGCTGCTGAGCGTGGTCGGCATCGCCGTGTATGTCGGCTACGTCATGCCGATCGTCGGCTTCAGTTGGGTCTATCCCGCAGAGATCGTCGGCGTCGCGGTTGCTGCCGTGGTCTGCTTCCAGGCTGCCGACATCTACCAGGTGCAGCTGTTCCGCGGCCAGCTCAGGCAGATGACGCGGATGATCTCGTCCTGGTCGTTCGTCTTCCTGCTGTTCATCGGCATCTCCTTTTTCGCCAAGTTCGGCAGCGAGATCTCGCGGCTGTGGCTTGCCGCCTTCTACTTCCTCGGCCTCGCTGCGCTGGTTGCCGAGCGCCTCATCCTGCGCTCGCTGGTGCGCAGCTGGGCGCGCCAGGGCCGGCTCGATCGCCGCACCATCATCGTCGGCTCCGACAGCAACGGCGAGCAGCTGGTCGAGGCGCTGAAGGCGCAGGAGGATTCCGACATCCACGTGCTCGGCGTGTTCGACGACCGCAACGACAGCCGCGCACTCGACACCTGCGCCGGCGCACGCAAGCTCGGCAAGGTCGACGACATCGTCGAATTCGCCCGCCGCACCCGGGTCGATCTGGTGCTGTTCGCGCTGCCGATCTCGGCGGAGACGCGCATCCTTGAAATGCTGAAGAAGCTCTGGGTGCTGCCGGTCGACATTCGTCTCTCCGCACACACCAACAAGCTGCGCTTCCGCCCCCGCTCCTATTCCTATCTCGGCGAGGTGCCGACGCTCGACGTGTTCGAAGCGCCGATCACGGACTGGGATCTGGTGATGAAATGGCTGTTCGACCGCGTCGTCGGCAGCCTCGCGCTGCTCGCAGCACTTCCCGTGATGGCGCTGGTGGCGCTGGCGGTGAGGCTCGACAGCCCCGGCCCCGTCCTGTTCCGCCAGAAGCGGTTCGGCTTCAACAATGAGCGTATCGACGTCTACAAATTCCGCTCGATGTATCACCACCAGGCCGACCCGACGGCATCAAAGGTCGTGACCAAAGACGATCCGCGCGTCACCCGTGTCGGCCGCTTCATTCGCAAGACCAGCCTCGACGAGCTGCCGCAGCTGTTCAACGTGGTGTTCTCGGGCAATCTCTCCCTGGTCGGCCCGCGCCCGCATGCCGTGCAGGGCAAGCTCCAGAGCCGCCTGTTCGACGAGGCCGTCGACGGCTATTTCGCCCGCCACCGCGTCAAGCCCGGCATCACCGGCTGGGCCCAGATCAACGGTTGGCGCGGCGAGATCGACAACGAAGAGAAGATCCAGAAGCGCGTCGAGTTCGACCTCTATTACATCGAGAACTGGTCGGTGCTGTTCGACCTCGTCATTCTCCTGAAGACGCCGCTCTCGCTGCTGACCAAGAACGAGAACGCGTATTGAGTTTGTGCCTCGCTGTCATCGCCCGGCTTGACCGGGCGATCCAGTAATCGCCGGCAGTAAAGGCTGCCACGAACGGCACGGAGTACTGGATGCCCCGGTCAAGCCGGGGCATGACGGCGGAAGTTGTGTGCGAGTAGTATGAGCGCGTGATGGCGTATGCGGCGACAGCCGGTGGAATGAAAATAGCCGCACCGGCTGCGCCCGGCGTGCTGGCCCTCCAGCGCGCGCTGGTGTGGCTGGTCGGCGCGTCCGGCGCGATCGTCTTCATCGAGCCGAGCCCCTATGAGATCGCGACGCTGCTCGCCACCGTCGCTTTCTTCGCCACCGGCCTGCGGCTCAAGCTCGTGTTGATGCCGCTGGTGCTGGCCCTGGTCCTGCTCAATGTCGGCTACACCATCAGCGCGATCCCGCTGCTCGACCAGTCCGAGGTCGCAAGCTGGATCGCGACCTCCTGGTACATGGCGGTGACCGTGATGTTCTTCGCCATGGTCACCTCCGAAGACACGGCGGCGCGGCTCGACATGCTGCGCCGTGGCCTCGTGGTCGGCGCGATGATCGCCTCGCTCTCGGCGATCGCGGGCTATTTCAACCTCGTTCCAGGCGGCCACGATCTCCTGACGCTCTACGAGCGTGCACGCGGCACGTTCAAGGACCCGAACGTGCTCGGCGCCTTCCTGATCCTGCCGGCGCTGTTTGCGCTCCAGAGCGTCGTCTCCGACAGATTCGCCAAGGCGTTCCGCAACGTCATCGCCTTCGGCATCATGTCGCTGGCGATCCTGCTCGCCTTCTCCCGCGCCGCCTGGGGCGGACTGGTGCTGACCTCGGCCTTCATGCTGGCGCTGATGGTGCTGACCAGCCGCACCAATGCGCAGCGCTCGCGCATCATCATCATGGCCATCGTCGCAATGGTGCTGGGCCTCGCGCTGATCGCGGTGCTGCTGTCGTTCGATTCCATCGCCGAGATGTTCAAGCAGCGCGCGAGCTTCGACCAGAGCTATGACGAAGGCCGCTTCGGCCGGTTCGGCCGGCACATCTTAGGTGCGGAGATGGCGCTCGACCTGCCGTTCGGCATCGGCCCCTTGCAGTTCCACCGCTTCTTCCCCGAAGACACCCACAATTCCTATCTGAACGCCTTCATGTCCGGCGGCTGGCTCTCCGGCGTATGCTATCCCGCGCTGGTCTTCACCACCGTCATCACAGGCTTCCGCCACATCTTCGTCCGGGTGCCCTGGCAGCGCGCTTATCTCGCGGTGTTCGCAGCCTTCGTCGGCACCGTCGGCGAAAGTTTCGTGATCGACACCGACCACTGGCGGCACTTCTGGATGATGCTGGGCACGATGTGGGGCATGATTGCGGCCGCACAGGCCTACAAGATCAGGTCTGGCGAGGATGCTTCTTCAGCTTGAGCGCGGGCCGTTTCTCTGGCGGCGTGTCGAGCAGACCCTTCAGCGCAGCAGTCGCCGCGAGCACGCCCTTGTAGCCCTCCGTGGCGAAGCGCAACAGCAGGCGTAATTCTTCGTCGGAATAAGTGTTGAAGACCTTCTCCATGGCCTGCTGCATCGGAACGTAGAGCTGGCCGATCTTCATGGCCGCTTCCGGCACGACGGCGATGTAGACCTTGCGGCGATCGGCCTCGTCCCGCTCGCGGCGCACGAGGCCAGCCTTCTCGAGCCGGTCGACCACGCCGGTGATCGCGCCGGTTGTCAGACCCGTCACCTCGGCAAGCCGGCCCGCGGTCACGCGTCCCTCGAGATAGAGGATGTCCATGCATTCGAGGTCGGAATTGGCAATTCCGGCCACATTCGCAACGGTTTGCCCATAGAGCACGCCCTGCGCGGACGATCGCCGCATCGCGTCTTCCAATTCTCCCAGCAACGCCGTGCGTGCCTTCGTCCTTGACAAGGCTCACCTCATATCTTAGTCGATATATATCTTAGTCACTAAGAGAATTAGTGACCGTAATTCCTCCTAGCACCACGGAAACGTCAGGAGCAAGCCATGTCCCATCGTCCCCGCAAGGCCCTGATCATCGGCGCCGGCATCGCCGGGCCCGTTGCCGCGATCCTGCTGCGCCGCGCCGGCATCGAATCCGCGATCTACGAAGCCTGGCCCTACTCCAAGGGCATCGGCGGCGGCCTCCAGATCGCACCGAACGGCATGCATGTGATGGACGAGATCGGACTTGCGGCGGAACTCATCAGCCGCGGCTCGATCGCGGAGTCCTTCGACTTCTATTCGCAGGAAGGCCGAAGGCTCGGCTCGATCAACCGCGACATGGCGCGGCGCTTCGGCCAGCCCGCGGTCAATGTCTGCCGCGCCACGCTGAACGAGATGCTGATCGACAAGGCGTGGTGCGCCTGTGTCTCGCTCTATTTCGACAAGCGCCTGATCAAGATCGAGGATCGCGGCGACCAGCCGATCATCGCCTATTTCGCCGACGGCACCACCGCCGAGGGCGATTTCCTGATCGGCGCGGACGGTGTGCATTCGATCGCGCGGCGCCAGGTGGTGCCGGACGGACCAACGCCCTTCAATACAGGCCTGATCGGGTTCGGCGGTTTCGTGCCTCACGCGGTCTTCGACGACCGGCCGATCGCCCGACATGTCGAGACCACGTTCGGGCAGAGCGGCTTCTTCGGCTACGGCTATTGCAGCCCGGACCCGAAGGACGGCGTGATGTGGTGGAGCACGCAACCGGCCCGCGGCATGGATGCCGCGATGTTCCGCGCGCTGGACCAGCAGACGCTGAAGCAGCATCTGCGCGGCTTCCATCACGGCTGGCATGATCCGATCCCTGCCATCATCGAGGCGGCCGAAAACATCGTGGTCACCGACACGCTCGACGTCTCGACCTTGCCGACCTGGTCGCGCAAGCGCTCGCTGCTGATCGGCGATGCCGCGCATGCAACCAGCCCCCATGCCGGCCAGGGTGCCTCGCTCGCGCTGGAAGATGCGATGCGGCTCGCCCGTCTGATGCAGGAGGGCCAGGAGCTAACCGCCACCTTCCAGGCCTTCGAGACCGAGCGGCGTCCACGCGCCGAGAAGATCGTCGCGATGGCGCGGCGCAACGGCAACAGCAAGCGCGAATTCAGCGCCACCGGCGCCTTCATCCGCAATCAGATGATGAAGTGGCTGCTGCCGCTGGGCTCGAAGAGCATGGATTTCATGTACGCGTATGATGCGCGGGCAGCGTAACAAGCACGGTGCCGTAGGGTGGGCAAAGCGGAGCGTGCCCACCATTGTGGCGATTGCAGAGAGGTGGTGGGCACGGCGCTTCGCGCCTTTGCCCACCCTACGAGACCTGACCTAGCCTTCCACCGCGAACGTCAGCCCGGCATGATCGACCAGCCGCCTGATCAACTTGTGCTGCATCGCTGCACCCGGCGTCCAGAGCCCGGCCGGAACATCAGGCGTGTCGCGCAGCAGGCACATCGCGCATTCGGAGATCATCTTCGCCGTTGACGCATAGCCCGGATCGAGATCGCCTTTCACTGCCGCGCGGACCTGACGGCCATCGGGCGCAATGGCAATGTAGAGCAGGTCGTAATATCCGTTCTCGCGCTCCTCCTTCGAGGGCCCCTCTCCGGGCTTGAGCGCTTCAGGACCGGTCTTTTCGCTGTTGGCGGCCATGACCAGCTTGGCATTGGCCTGCCCTTCGTCCCCAGCCCCCGTCAGCACCATCTCGTCGTAGATGAAATCCCTGCCATAGGGGAATCCCATCAGCATGTTGGAGCGGTGGACGTTGCGCGTGTTGAGGATCGCCATCGCGAACGGGGCGGACCAGGATTGCAAATCCTCCTCGAAAACAGGCTTGTTGCCGCGCGGCTGTTTTGGTCCTTCGAAGCCGGGCGTGAATGCGAAGGGGTTCTTGAGGATCGAGACCAGGCTGAGATCCTGCGCAACCGCTTCGAACGTGACCCTTGCGCTGGCCGAGGTGCCACCGGAGAAATTCCAGCTGAGGTCGCGGATGCGCCCTTTTACGCGCGGCGCCGGCGCGCCGAATACGCGCCTGGCTTCCTCCTGAACGAAGAAGGCACCAAGCTCGAACGGGATGGAATCGAAGCCGCAGGAGAACATGATGCGTGCGCCGCTCGCCTTGGCCGCCGCCTCATGCCTGTCGATCATCTGCTTCAGCCAGATCGGCTCGCCGCAGAGATCCATATAGTCGGTACCCGACGCGACACAGGCGGCAAGCAGATCGGCCCCGTAAAGCTGATATGGACCAACTGTGGTAACAACCAGCTTCGCCTGATCGACCATCGCCCGCAACGACGCAGGATCGGCTGCATCCGCCACGATGAGCGGCGTGTCCTTAGGTGCGCCGATCGCATCGCGAACGGATTCGAGCTTGTCTCTGCTGCGCCCGGCCATCGCCCATGTCGGCGCTCCGTCTCCGACGTAGTGCGCGGCGAGATACTCGGCGACGAGCTGGCCGGTGTATCCTGTTGCGCCATAGATGACGATGTCGAACTTCGCGGACACGGATCACGCTTCCTTGGGCGTCGCAGCCCTTATGCTTCCACAGCGAACGTCAGCCCTGCATTGTCTTGCAGCCGCTTGATCAGCTTGTGCTGCATCGCTGCGCCCGGGGTCCAGAAGCCGGCTGAGACGTCGGTCACGTCTCGCAGCATGCAGATGGCGCATTCGGAGATCATCTTCGAGGTCGAGCCGTAGCCGGGATCGCGGTCGCCGGTGACACCGGCGCGAACCATGCGGCCATCTGGCGCGGTCGCGACATAGAGCAGATTGAAGAGCCCGTTCTCGCGCTCTTCCTTCGACGGCCCCTCGCCGGGCTTCGGCGCGTTCGGGCCGGTCTTCTCGGCGTTGGCCGCCATCACGCGCTTGGCGTTGGCCTCGCCCTTCTCGCCGGGACCGGTCAAAACCATCTCGTCGTAGACGAAGTCCTGGCCGTAGGGAAAGCCCATCAGCATGTTGGAGCGATGGACGTTGCGGGTGTTGATCAGCGCCATCATGAAGGGTGCGGCCCAGGATTGCAGATCCTCCTCGAGCAGCGACCTGTTGCCCTTCGGCTGCTTCGGTCCGGTGAAGCCCGGCGTCAGCGCGAACGGATCGTTCAGGATCGCAATGAGGCTGATGTCCTTGGCAACGGCATCGAAGGTCGCCTTCGCACTCGCCGCAGTGCCGCCCGAGAGCGTGCCGCGCATGTCGCGCACACGGCCCTTCACGCGGGAGGCCGGAGCGCCGAACACACGCTTGGCCTCTTCCTGCACGAAGAACGCACCGAGCTCGAACGGCACGGAGTCGAAGCCGCAGGAGAATACGATGCGCGCGCCGCTTTCCTTCGCAGCCGCCTCGTATTTGTCGATCATCTGCCGCATCCAGATCGGCTCGCCGCAGAGATCGAAATAATCCGTGCCGGTGGCAACGCAGGCAGCTAACAATTCCTCGCCGTAGAGCTGATACGGACCGACCGTCGTGATCACCGACATCGTCTGCTCTGCCATCGCCTTCAGCGAGGCAGCGTCCGATGCATCCGCGACAATCAGCGGCGTATTGCCCGGCGCGCCGATCGCATCGCGCACCGATTTCAGCTTGCCGAGGCTGCGGCCCGCCATCGCCCATTTGAGTGTCTTGTCGCTCTTGTAATGCTGAGTCAGATATTCAGCGACGAGCTGACCGGTGAAACCGGTCGCGCCGTAGACGACGATGTCGAATTTCGCAGAGCTCATGACTGGCCTTTACTTCTTCGCGTAACTCACGCCCATGCCGGCACGGACGTCGCTTTGAATCCCGTAGGGCGGAATCGGATAGCGCAGGCCGTTCCTGGCCAGCGCCTTCATGCCCTCGATCGCCTTGGCGAGATGCGCAGGCTTCAAGGCCATCAGCATCTCCTCGTCGGGCACGCCGCCATAGCGCCGTTCGGCATAGCATGGCAAGGACAGGCTGGGCTCACCGCTTTTGAGCGCCCGCCCCCAGGAATCCGCGCAAGCGGTCTCGCCGACCACGCCCCATTCGAACTTCTTGTAGCCGGTATATTGCAGCCCGTTGATCAGGATGATCATCTGGCCGGGCGTTGCGTAGACGAGGCAGATGTCGGGCGGATCGAGCCGCCCGCTCGCAAGCGGACTGACCGCGAGCGCCTGATATTGCCCGAACGGAACCACGTCCAGCGCCTCCTGGCGCTTGCGCGCATCCTCCGCGGTGCCGTGCCAGACGCCGACATAGTTTTCGCCGGCAAGCCATTTCTCGTCCTGCGGACTGAGCCCGATCACCGCGCGGCACTGGTGGCCTACGAGATCGTCGCCGGTGATGCCGACGGTCCACCCCAAGCGCGAGGCCATGCTGACGATCTGGTCGGTGGTGTGGACCGCATTCGGCCGCCGGATTTTCGGGATCGCCTCCATGTCCGCGGCATGCGCGAACAGCTTCATGCCGATCACCGTGGTCTTCAGCCGCAACAGGCTGTTGAGATCGGCCACGAGGCCGGCAAGATCAATCGTGTCAGCGGCTGGCTGCTGCATGGCATCCTCCCGGCGCGCCGTTTCCGACGCCTCTTGTTGGGCCTCTCGGGCCTGTTCTAGTCCTTGGCCAGTTCTAGTCCTTGGCCGGCCCGGGAAGCAACTCGCCCGTCCTGCCCATGAGGCGGTAGGTCACGAGGCCGATCCATTCGCGCACAGCCGTGTCGGTTCGGCCGAGACCGTCCGCGCCGAAATTGGTGAAAGAGAACAGATCGTCACGTCCGCCCATCCGCCAGTCCACGGGATAGGCTTCGACGTCAAATCCAGCCTTGCGGAAAATGCCGATCGAACGCGGCATGTGATAGGCCGAGGTCACCAGCAGCCAGCGCTCGCCCGGCTTCGGTGCCACCAAAGGCTTCGTGAAGATCGCATTCTCGTATGTGTTGCGCGACTCCCGCTCCAGGATCAGACGTTCCCTGGGTACGCCGGTATTTTCCAGGATGGGTGCAGAATAGTCGGCTTCCCTGGCGCCCGGTGCGAGCAGGTTCGCAGAGCCGCCCGTGAAGACGATACGCGCACTCGGATAGCGGCGCGCAAGCTCGGCGGGCGCAAGCAAGCGATCGGCCGCGTGCGAGACCACCGGCGTGTGATGTGCTGCCGACAGATCGGTATCGACCGAGCCGCCCAGCACGATGATGCCGTCGGGCGCACCGCGCGACGGATCCCATGCGGGAAAGCGCGACTCCAGCGGATAGAGCAGCAGATTGCCGAGCGGCGAAAAGGCGGCGAGCGCGAGCAGGACCAGCGTGGTCGCGGCCAGTTTCCGGCCGAGCCCGGCAAAGCGCGTTGCCATCAGCACGACCGAGACGATCCCGAGCTCGACCAGAAGATTGATCGGCACCACTGCGGCGCCAAACGTCTTGGAAAGAAAGAAAAACAGGAGAAACCTCGCTGAAATAATCGGGGTGCGCGGGCTTGACCCGCCCACCCATCTTCAGAAATCTTCTTGGGAGAGGATCGATTGCCGGGTCAAGCCCGGGCATAACAGGATCTCATGACAAGTTCTGATGAAACCGATTGGACGCGGCAAATGACCCATCATCACCTGCATTCAAGTCCCGAAACCTGCCATTGGGGGTTCTTCGAAGCCGCGCTCAAGCCGGTCCTCACCGTCGCCAGCGGCGATGAGGTGACCGTCGACACCATCAGCGGCGGCCCGGACATGCTGCCCGACCGCAGCAAGTTTCACATTCCGCCGGAGATATACGAGGTTCACGCCAGGAACGAGCGCATGCTCCCCGGCCACATCCTGACCGGCCCGATCGCGGTCGAAGGCGCCGAGCCCGGCGATGTGCTCGCAGTCGAAATCCTCGACGTCCAGCTCCGCCAGGACTGGGGCTGGAACATGATCAAGCCGCTGTCCGGCACCTTGCCCGACGATTTCCACGAGACGCGGATCCTCAACATCCCGCTGGACCGGTCGCGGATGGTCGGCCGGATGCCGTGGGGCCTCGACCTGCCGCTCAAACCGTTCTTTGGTGTGATGGGCGTTTCGCCGCCGCCGGCCTGGGGCCGCATCTCCTCGCTCGTGCCGCGCGCCATGGGCGGCAATCTCGACAACAAGGAGCTCGGCGCCGGCGCGACGTTGTATCTGCCGGTGTTCGTCCCGGGCGCGATGTTCTCCTGCGGCGACGGTCATGGCGTGCAGGGCGACGGCGAGGTCTGCGTCACCGCGATCGAGACGGCGTTGCAGGGCCGCTTCCGGCTGACGCTGCGCAAGGATTTGCGGTTCGACTATCCGCGCGCGGAAACGCCGACCCACTACATGACCATGGCGATGGACCCCGACCTCGACCAATGCGCGGTGCGGGCACTGCGCGACATGATCGTCCTGCTCGGCGAGACGCGAAACCTGTCGCGCGAGGACGCCTATACCCTGTGCAGTCTCGCGGCCGATCTGCGGGTGACCCAGACCGTCAACGGCTCCAAGGGCATCCATTGCATGATCGAAAAGGCGATCGTGCACGGCTGATCTCGCCGGCACCTCCTGACCGCTCCACGCGTCCCTACCGCCCGGACATTCCGGGCGGCGCACTGAGTCACGCCTGATTTCCTCCACGATTCCAACAGGCTGAGCGATGGGCTCAGCTTGCATTTGACTTCTGCCCCCGAACCTAAATAGAGTCTTAATCGTTACTTTTATGTACCTGAGTAAGAGGCTAGCGTTCGGGCCATGGCCACCGAAAAAGCCGAGACTGACCGCATTCCCGTAACCTTGGCGCTCTCGACCATCACCTACCTGGAGAAGTTGGTGAGACAGGGCACCCACGGCACCAGCGTTCCCGGCGTCGCACGTACCTTGATCGAGGAAGGCATCCGTCTCGCCATCAAGGACGGGCTTTTGTCGATTCGCGACAATGGCAGGACGTGAGCGCATGCCGGACGTGAAGCGGACGGATCTCGAGCGACGGTTGGTCGATTGTCGCAACCTGGGACCGTTACAATGCCTGTTCTCTCACCAACCTGGACCAACGAACGAATTGAACTTCTGAAGCAACATTTCGAGGCCGGTCTGTCCTGCCGCGAGATCGCCGCCGACATCGGCGTCAGCCGCAACGCCGTGATCGGCAAGCTGTCCCGATTGAATCTCACACGCGGCCGCTCGCTCGACGAGCGCAGGCTCCAAGACAGGAATCACGACAGGACTGGCGCGCCGCGCGCGCAAAGAGCGGTGCCCCGGCTGCAATTCGAAATGCTCGCGACAATCTACGGCGAAGCGGACGCGCCTGTCGCGACCGGGCCGATCGACGAGGCCAACCGCTGCTCGCTGATGGAGCTCGGCGAAAACCGCTGCCGCTGGCCGATCTCGACACCCGGTGCCGAGGATTTCTGCTTCTGCGGCAACGCCGCGCATGACGGCCAGCCCTATTGCGCCGGCCACAGCCGCCTCGCCTACAAGCCGAACTCGCGTGCGCGCGTCATGCGCGGCTGAAGCGCGCCGTCCCTTGAGCTCCACAACGAAAAACCTCCGGTAGGGCATTACCGGAGGTTTCTGGAGGCTTAGCGTGAAGCTAAGAGCCGTGATCTTTTGAAACCGGCTGACAGCTATATAGCTGAGCAACTCAGGTAAGTAAATAAGTTTGGCTGCGATCTATTCGCATAGCTCGTCTTCGCCGTCCGTGCAGGGGAGTTCGGTTTTTCGAAATCCCCATCGCGCCGGAAAAAAGCCCCGGCGGTTTCCCGCCGGGGTTCTCTGACCGATTTGCGATCGATGATCAGAAGTTGCGCTGAGCGCGCAGCATCATGGTCACCGAGTTCTGGTCCTTCAGCTCGTACACGGCGCTCGGCTTGGCGGCAGTCGAAATGGCCGGGGCAGTGATGGCGCCGGAGTACTTCTGGTCCAGACGCGACCAGCTCAGGTCGGCCGTGAACGCCAGGTTCTTGACCGGAGTCCAGACCGTGTTGACACCGACGACGCCGAAGTTGAAGTCCGGGTTACAGGTCGAACCGGCCACCGCGATCGAAGCGAAGTTGGCGCAGATCAGGGCCTTGCCCGTGGTACCGTACTTCAGCTGGGCATAACCGCCGTACACGGCGCTCGCCCAGTTCGGGGTCCAGTTGTGAGTATAGCCACCACGGATACCCCAGGTCTTGACGGTGTCGATGCTGCCGCCGGCACCGAAGACGCCGTCAGCAAGACCGGCAAAGCCGATGCTCTGGTACGCCGTGCTGCTGCCACCGAACATGAAGAAGCTCTGCGGGAACAGGCTCTGGAAGTTGTAGCGCGTTGCACCGTCCGTGTAGACGGCCTGCAAGTTGACAACGTCGCCCGCACCAGTCGGGATGTTCTTGATCGACAACGAGCCCTGCACAGCCCAGCCCCACTTGTCCGACGGATGACCGGTCGGTTCCGTCGTGCCGTAGTAGCCAGGATGCAGATCCTTCGCGGCAACCGAGATCTGGGCCAGACCCCAAGCCTGGTCGACACGGACCTGACCAATGATATCGGGGACGCGCGTGCCACCCCAATCGTTGACGCCGTAGTTGCCCTGGATGAGGGCAGCGGCAGCGTTTGCGGCAGCCGAGGTCGTCACGATGGCACCGGCGCCGTTCACAGCGCTGGAAGCCGTGAAACCGGTGACGTTCCACAGGTTCGACTGGCCGTTCGACGCCGTCGTTTCCTCTTCCAACGCCAGCGAACCGGTGATGCCCTGGCCGAAGTCAGCGGTATAGGCGAACTGGTTCACACCGTTGACGTGGTTGGAGCCGCCCGGAATGGTATCGGGACCGCCAGACGGATAGCTCTGCCACGGAGCATCGAAGATGGAGACCGTGCGGCCCATGGTGAACCCAGCGAACTGGATGAACGCATGGTAGAGGCCGAGCGCGGGCGCACTGGGCGAGATCGTCGACGGGCTGCTGCCGGTGACGTTGGACGTATCATAGGTGAAAACCATGTCGGCGTAGGTGCGAACGACGCCATACTCGGTCGCCGTGCGGGTGTCGACGTTGAGGTCGAAACGGGCGCGGCTGTAATAGTAGTTGGTCAAACGATTGTTCGACCCACCGTTCACACTGCTCGAGCTCTGGTTGAAACCATAGTCGCCGGCGCCGCCGAGAATTGCGTCGGCGCGCAGGTAACCACCCAGCTTGACGCAGGTGTCGGTGCCCGGGATGTAGTAGAAACCCGCGCCGTACAGCGAGCAGACCTTCACGTATTCGACCGCTTTGGCCTTGAGCGGAAGATCAGCCGCCTGAGCTCCACCGACGGCGATCAGACCCGCCGCAGTGCCGAGCAAAAGGCTCTTCACCATTTTCATTTAAAACCTCCAAGTTGTTCATTTAGCGGAGACCGGACCGTGAGGCCCCCCAGATCCCCGTCTCTTCAAATCCGCTCGGCCGCTTCGCGCTTTCGGACACACCCGCATTCGGCGCGAGGGACGTGGGCGGACCACCTGCAACGGGACGATCGAGAACCCCCCACCGTCATGGATCAATATGCCTGCGCCGTTCCCTTAATCAAAATAGTTTATTAGATAAGCTTTGTGGTTTCGCTAACTCTGTGTCCGTGGCGCAACACCTGACCTGAGCTGAAAGGCTGATCGGATCATATTTGTAATTTGCGTGACACAATTACCCTGCTCTGCACTTGCGTCAGGGCAGACTTGCGTGGAGTATCGCCGCCGCGAACACCGGCCGGAAAGAAATCAGCTTGCGGGAGTGACGCTGTGTCAGCGACGAGGAAAGAAGGAGCGCGCCTCCGCTCCATCGGTAATCTGGATCTCATCAGGCGATTCACCTGGGAGATATCGTCGATCAACATGCATCTGGAGGAGCTGCGTCAGTTCTGGGCCAGGACGCTCGGCATCAGCGGACCGCAATGGCTGATCCTGATGGCGATTTCCGACCTCGACAAGGACGACGGCGTCCCCGTCAACGTGGTCTCCAAGCTGCTTCATGTCGACCCGTCCTTCGTCACCACCCAGTCCAAGCTGCTGGAGAAGAAGGGCCTGCTGCGCCGCCGCCCCTCACCGACCGACGCCCGCGTGGTGCGGCTATCGCTGGTCGACAAGACCCAGAAGCACATCGCGAGCCTCAACGAGCAGTACAAGACGATTCGCGAATTCGTCTTCCAGGAGTTCGATGAAAACGAGCTGACCGAATTCACCACCAAGCTCGCGACGCTGAAGACCCGACTGGAAAAGGCCTGCGTCAGGATCTCCCTCGACTTCTGAGACGCATCCGTTTTTGAGCCAAGCGGCCGCGCTCAGATCCGATTGCCGACGGCACCGAGTCGCGATTCGAGCCAGTCGAAGATGTATTCGTTGGCAAGACTCGGATTGTCGGCATGAGCCTGTGCAGCGCCGGTCTCCGCCGCGGTGAACACTTTCAGCACGATATCCGAGCTGCCGAGCTGGGATTTTTGCAGGATCTGACGCGCCCGGTCAGCCTTGAGCCAGCCGTCCTCGCCGAGGGTGATCAACACCGGACATTCGGCGCCGGAGGCCATCAGCGGCGCATGCGGCACCGGGACGACGCTGAGGTCGCTCATCGCAAAACGGCTGGCAAAGAACGACCGCTCGTGCAGGTCCCAGAGGCCGCCGTCGCAGACGGCCGCGGCGAGACGCGGCTCCTGCAACACCGCACGCGCCACGAACGAAGAGCCCCACCCGTCCGCCACGATTGCAACGCGATCGAAATCGACGTCCGCGCGCTGCTCCAGATAGTCCATCGCGCAGCCGACCGAGCTTTCGAGATCCCGGCGGTGCATGAGCATGTCGGCGTAATCGTCGCGCTGGTCGCCGAGCAGGTCCAGCGCGAGCATCGATAAGCCACGCTCGCGCGCATGCGGTGCGAGCTTGAACAGGAACTCTTCCTTGCGGTGGCCGGGCTCACCGATGCAGATCACCGTCGGGGCGCGACCGTTCGCCGCAGGCGCAGGCAGGAAGTAGCCCTGCAACGAATGTCCCTCGACCCACGGGATCGTCACGACTTCGCCGGCCGGCCCGCGCGCCGTGAGGAAACGCCGGGCGCATTCCTGCATCGCGAGCACCGCGACCCAGCGGCGCTCGTCGGCAGGATCGAGTGGCATCGCGGCCGCACCGTAGTAATTCATCGCGCGCAGCCAATTGCGCTGCGCCGTTGCCATATGGCCTTCCGCAAATGCGGCCTCGGCACGATGCCGATTGGCCTGTGCCAGCTTCTTCCACTCGCGATGCCAGGACTGCTCGTCATCGCGCTTCAGCTGCCGCGCGATCATCAGGCATTCGGCGATGGTGGCGCCGCCCTCCTGTGCCGCCGTCAGCAGCCGCGTGAATTCAGCGGAGATATCCTCTCTCTCCGGGCAGAGGATGAAGTCGTCGGAGAGGCATGCGGGTATCATCGGAGCTACGCTTTATCGTGGCGCTACCCTGATTCATTAAACTATTTCAGTTCGCTAACCAAGCTGCGGCGCGCCGAATGAGACCCGTTCGAGATCACCATCGCTTGAACGCTTGTCACACGCCGCATGCGTGACATTCCGTATCGTCATAAGGGCACGAACGCGCGCGTGAGGCAGATAAACTACCTGAGTAAAATGACCTGAATAAATTACCTGCGCACCTCTTGCGATGATGCTTGTCATACCTACATGCGCGCGCTCGTCGGCGGTGTCAGCCAAACAGAGTCAGCCAAGCCGCCAGCCGACTTCCTGGGAGAAACTCTCGTAGAATGCGCGGTCATAGGCCTGCTCGGGCGCCGCGCGCACGCGTTCGTCGAGCAGCTTGGCATCCTCGCCGACCAGGATGCGCCAGCGCTCCGCCTTCACGCCGTCGAGGATGATCCTGGCGGCCTGCGCCGCCGTCGTCGGCGCATCCTCGAGGAAGGTGCGGGCGCGTTCGGCGAACGCCGCCTGGATCTCCTCGTCCGACTTTTTGTCAGCATCTGGCACGCCGGCCGCAACCATGCGCTTGCGGGTCAGCTCGACCTCCTCGGCGTTGAGGCGCTCCGACCCGTCGCCGCTCTGCACCTTGCGTGAGTTGGAGACGATCGAGGTGCCGATATGGCCGGGCATCACCACCGAACATTTGACGTGCGGCGCGTGCAAGCGCAGGTCGTTGATCAGCGCCTCGCTAAACCCCTTCACCGCGAACTTCGCCGAACTGTAGGCGGTGTGCGCCTGGCCCATGCCGATCGAGGCCCAGAAGCCGTTGACGCTGGCGGTGTTGATGATGTGGGCTTCGTCCGCCTTGACCAGCATCGGCAGGAAGGTGCGGACACCGAGATAGACGCCGCCCCAGCAGATGTTGAAGGTGCGCTCCCACTGCTCGCGCGTGTTGGTGAACAGGCTGCCGCCACCGCCGATACCGGCGTTGTTGAACAGCAGATGGATCTTGTCCGTCTTTTGCTGCTCGGCGAGCTCGTCGCGAAAGCGCTTGAGATGATCCTCGATCGACACGTCGGCGACATGGGTCGTGACGCGCAGGCCCTGCGGCAGCTTCTCGACCTCGCAGAGCCGCTTGGTCTCCGCCATCGCGGCTTCCGAGACGTCGCACATCGCGACGTTGCAGCCCTCGGCAACAAGCTGCCGGGCGAGCTCGCGCCCCATTCCCGTGCCACCCCCGGTGATGATTGCGATCTTTCCAGCAAATTCCTTCATGGGACTTCGGTCCCTCCCTTGATCGGCATGTTTCTTCGTCGTTGGCGCGCCGCGCATGCGACGCGCGCAAAATGTAGCAGCACCGCATCCGCAGGTAAAAGCGGATCGGCGCTGCTGTCTTCAACACTTATTTCGGGGTGCGGACTATTCGGCCGCCTCGACGCGCACGCCCTTCAACGCGTCGAGGGCCTCCAGCGCCTTGCGGGTCGCGGCCTGCTGTGCGGGCGAGGCCTCCGGCATCGGCGCACGCGGATAGGTTCTGGGCAGGCCCTGGAGGGTCTGCGCGTAGCGGGTGCAGGCCGGCAGATTATCAGCGATGACGGCGTTCCACAGCGTCAGCAGCTTCTTGTGCAGGTCGAGCGCACGCGGATGATCGCCTGCCTTCACCGCGTCCCACAACGCGACGGAGGCGTGCGGCGCCGCGGTCAGGATCGCGGCGATCGAGCCGTGCGCCCCCAACGTGTAGGACGGATACATCAGCGCATCCACTGCGCTGTAGATCAGCTTGTCCGGTGCCATCATCATCAGGTCTGCGAACAGCTTGAGGTCGCCCGCGCTCTGCTTGACACCGACGACCAGCGGCACCTCGGTCATGATCCGCGTCAGCAACGCCGGCGACAGATACGACCAGGGCACGACGTTGTAGATGATGATGGGCATGCCGGTCTCATCCGCCATGGCGCGAAAATGCGCCACCATTGCCTCGTCATCAGGCTTGAACAGGTAGTGCACCGGCGTGACCTGGAGTGCGGCGACATTCATGTCGCGCACCAGCTTGCCGCGGCGGATCGCATCGCGCGTGGAGTCCACAATGATGCCGGCGATCACGGGAATGCGTCCCTTCACCGCATCCACCGTCGCTTCCATCAGGTCGCGATATTCCTCGTGATCGAGCGTATGGCCCTCGCCGGTCGAGCCGCCGGCCGCAACGCCATGCGCGCCGGCGCCGATCATCCAGTCGACCTGCGGCGCCACCAGCTTGGCGTCGATCTCGCCGTCCTTCCGGAACGGCGTCGTCATCGGCGGGATCACGCCGGTCGGTCGCACCTTCATGGTCTGCCCTCCCGTTTCCTTTGGCCCCTGTGGCGGCCCCGCTCTTTTGACGATGATCCGCACGGCTGCCGAGCCTATCGGCTGCGCCGGCCTTGTGAAGGGCGGATCGCGCGGCGCTGCCCCCACAATCGGTCATTCCTGCGCCTTTTCCCTGTGGGTTCCCCGTATTTGTCCGGCTTCGGTTTAAGGGCAATTTTTTTACAATCCGAATCATCAAATGGGGAACGCTGGGGCGAGTCGCCTTGGCCGGCGTGTCGTTTACGACACAGGCTGTGGCACCGGGCTTGCATCCTCCTCGTGGTCGAAACTACCGATGAGGTGACTGGAATGTTCATAACCGTCGTTGCCGTGCTCTGCCGGCTTGGCGCTGCCGCCTCAGGCAGCTGCGTCGAGGAAATCGTGACCGACAGCAACATGACGCCCGATATGTCGATGATGGCGTGTGCAGTCGGCGCGCAGGCCCCGCTTGCAAAATGGATGGGCGAGCACCCGATCTATCACGCCAATTGGCGCCTCGACCGCTACAAATGCGTGCCGGGTCACTACGAGATCAAGGGCCACGCCTAAGGCCCCGCAAAACTACTGATACCGAGGAAACGCCCGGGGCCGCCATCCCCCGCGCGAGATTGCAGCGCCAGCCCCAATGCGGCGGCGCGCCGCATGACGCTCTCCCCTCAAGCCACCGCACGCAGAATGTTCGCACGCGCCTGCCGCCCTTCCGGCGTCGGCATCAGCGCATAATTGTGCGGCTGGTCACGGAGCAGATGCAGTTCGACCGGCACGCCGGCCGCCCTCGCCCGCGCGGCAAGATCGACGCTATCGGGGTAGAGCAGATCGCGCGTGCCCGAGAAGATCGTCATCGGCGCCAGCGAACGAAAGGCACCGTTCAGCGGGCTGACCAGGGGATGGCCGACATCGAGCTCGCCGGCATAGAGCCGCCCCACCTCAATGATCCCCGGAATATCCTGAATCGGATCGCGCGCCGCGATCTCGACCTGCTCCGGACGGCTCACCGAGGCATCGGCCGCGGGGGAGATCAGGATCAGCCGGCTCGGCTGCCGATGCCCGCGGTCACGCAGCCATTGGCATGCGGCGAGCGCCAGGCCCGCGCCTGCTGAGTTACCGACCAACGTGACCTTTGCGGAGCCCGCATCCTCCAGCAGCATCCGCAACAGCTCGGCCGTCTTCGGCACGACGTCCTTCGCAGTCGCGCGCGGCGCCAGCGGATAGATCGGCACGACGCAGACCACGCCCGCCTTGCGCGTCATCTGGCCGACAAAGCGCCAATGCGCCGGCACGATCTCGTTGATGTAGCCGCCGCCATGCAGGAACATCACGTGATTGCAGCCTTCGTGCCCCGATGACGGCGCCGTGTAATAGACCGGCCATCCGCCCATCTTCGTCAACGTCGCCTCGACGCCGCGGCCTAGATTCGGAGGCTCAAACGAGACCGGCTCTAACGCAAGCTTCTGTACATGCGCCTGCACGGCCTCGGCCGAAGCGAGCTGCTGCTTGTAGGGAAGCAGCCCGAGCAGCAGATTGAAGAGGCGGCTCTGCAAGCTCGGCGCGGGATCGTTTGAAGGCTTGGCCCACGCGAAAGGGCATTCGCACACCCGCCCGATCGACAGCATCTTCGCAACGCTCATGCTCCTTCCCTCATTTGCTGCGCCCGGCCGGCACCAACTTGGTTCTATCCATCGGCTGCCGACCCTGCCTATAATGCGAGCATTCACTCGCTTTTCCTACTCGCATTCGAAATGCTGGATCATGGCGCGCAAACCACCGACAAAACCCCGGAAAAATGCCCTGCAGGAGCGATCCCGCGCCACCGTCGACGCGCTGGTCGAGGCAACTGCTCGCATTCTGGTTCGCGAAGGTTTTGAGAAGACGAGCACCAACCGGATCGCCGAAATCGCCGGCGTCAGCGTCGGCTCGCTCTATCAATATTTTCCGAGCAAGGAGGCGCTCGTCGCCGCCGTGATCGAGCGTCACAACGAGGAGATCATGGGTATCGTCCGCACGACGCTGACCGAAGTCATGGACATGCCGATCGAGAATGCCGTGCGCCGCCTCGTCACCGTCGCGATCGACGCGCACCGCATCAACCCCGAACTGCATCGCGTCCTCGCCGAGCAGATCCCCCGCGCCGGAAAGCTCGACGTCGAAGCCTTCAACCGCGAGATCCACAGCCTCGTCCGCGCCTATTTCGAGAGCCACCGCAAGGAAATGCGCAAGATCGACCTCGATGTCGCAACCTTCATCTGCGTCAGCACGATCGAGGCGGTCGCGCACAACACGGTGCTGAACCAGGCCGAGATGCTGTCGGACAAGATGGTGCGGACGCTGGTGGACGAGACGACAAGGATGGTGGTGGGGTTTTTGAGGTAGAAGGAGCGCTCGTCGTCATCCGTCGAGCGCTCATCGATCGCATCACCAGATCGGATGGGCGCGGCCGTCTGCTAAGCCCTGTCAAACTTCGGATTGAAAACGTCGGTTGGCGCCACTGCTCCGGAGATTGCCGAGGCATTGACCCGGGCCGGTCGACAAAGCTCAGCGCGTCATTGACTCCTATTTGGCGCGGAGTGGCGTCCTAGAGGCAAACGCAATCCAGAAGCTAGAGGATCACCGAGACAAGACCCGTCGTCGGGCGCTACCGTGCGCACACATGCACACTCTGCGATAGAGAGCGCGCATCCCCTTAAGTCACTGATTTTGCTCAATGCGTCCGTGCATCAGCGCTCCAACTGTTAACTAGTTGACTGACGGAGGCTAGCTTGCGCGAAGAATCGGCGATGGTTTCAACGGGTTATGCATATAGCCTCGAAACGTAAGAGGGTTCAGCGCTCTTCGCCATAGAGCGCGCATCCCTGCCACTCTTTGTTAATTCATTGAAAGCATTCGCAAATCAACTTCGTCTGTTCAAGACAGTTGTCCGCGAGCAAGTAAACAAGATCAATCGACGCATCGCTTTCACCACAAAGGAAAATGCAATGCGCCACCCCCAGCGACTCGACATTCGGTTTCTCGGAACCCAAATTCGCGCCGAAGGAGTATTAGGAATTATCGCTACCATCGTCATTATCGCTGTCCTTATAACTTACATCAGAGGTTGAACATCCAATGCCGGACACGGTAGGCCAACTGATCGATATGTTTCGGAAAGACGCTCAATCTCCCTTTCAGAAACTGAGCTATGGGGTCCGTGTGAAGCACCAGAGGTTGCTGGAGCGGATCTCGCGAGAACATGGACACCGATCGCTTCGCGGAGTTCGAATTCGCGATCTGGTTAGATGGCATGACCTTTGGTCAGGGCAAGGAAAAGTAGCTGCGGCACATTCTCTGATAAGTCGGTTGCGGGTGGTATTGCGATTCGGGGCGACGATCCTCGAAGACAAGGAATGTCGTCGGCTAGTCGATGGGCTAGCCGAAATGAGATTCGCGAGGCCGGCATCACGACGAAAAACACTCTCGGCCGAACAGGCGAAACTGATCAGAAGCAAAGCTCGCGAGTTTGGTTGGGATTCCATAGCTCTCGCCCAAGCCTTTCAGTTCGATCTTCACCTCAATCAAAAAGCAGTAGTTGGCGAATGGGTGCCAATGAGCGAATCCGAGCCATCTGACGTTACCCACACACGAGAGGGCAGAGAGGAAAAGTGGGTAAGTGGCCTTCGCTGGTCAGCGTTGGATGATGCACTCGTTCTGCGGCTATCAGGCAGCCGACGCGCAGGTGATCTTCAATTCGAACTCAAGAACGCACCGATGGTCATGGAAGAGCTAGCGATCTATTCGGAGGTCTTGGTGGAGGAAATCACTCGCGCGCATCTTCCTTCCGGGGGACCGATCATTCTGAACGAACAAACCGCATTCCCGTGGTCAACAGCCGAATTCCGCAGAAAATGGCGTCTGGTCGCCAACCAGTCTGGAATTCCAAAGCACCTGACGAATATGGACAGCGCAAGGTCATCAGTGCGGAACAGCTCGCGAACGTAAATTGCAAACTATGTGCAAACGGGCGGCGGGCTGCAAACCGCCCGCCCAAGAGCGAATTTGATTCTTTTGAGAAAATGGTCGGAGCGAGAGGATTTGAACCTCCGACCCCTAGTCTCCCAGGCGCGGGCAGATTTCTGATCTATCTATGTTATTTTGGAAACTACCCTGTTTAGCCCCCACTGAATGAACACGCTTTTTGGCTCTGATTGTAAACCGTTGTCCTTCTGCCAAAAGACGGCATGACCGCGCGGCGATGATCCACGCAACGGACTACTTCTCCAGATTACGCCAACCGACCTCATCCGGCCGCCCTATGATCCAGAATTCCTTATTGTTCATGTAGCGCGCCACCAGCTGCGCACGGCTGACAAAGCTGTAGATCTCGTCGGCAGCCACGTACTCAGGTGTCTGTTCCTTGACAAGATCGGCGCCCAAAAGTCCTGTGGCTTCCTCGCTGTCTATTACGAATCCGTGATCTTTGTAGTGGTGTACAAGATGACTCGCCACTTCCGACGGATTCTTGTTCGGCAAGCTTCGGTCTCGGAGCAAACGTTCCGCGTACTGAACAGCACTCTCGCTCACACGCTCATAGTAGCCGAGCTTTCCCATAGGAGCTTGGTCAATCAAATAGGCGGACAGGACTCTTGAAGACCGGGGGAAAGCTTCGGCGAGATCAGCGATATGTCTTAGGGCGTTTCCGAGCGCCAGCGCCGGCAGCCCTGATATCTGAGGATCGATGGGCCCGAGTTGGCTTATCATCCCCATGTGTATCTCGTCGGCCCCCAAACATATGAGAGTTGCCGCCGACTTAGCCCGCCTTGGCACGGCCGCGATGAATTTTTTCGCGGTCAGTCGCTTCAGCGTCTTACTGATAAGATAAGCTGGTTCAATGGAGCCGCCTGGGCTATCAATGACCAAAAGAATATCTTTGCCGTTGGATTTGCATTGCCTCGCGGCGGCGTAAAGCCGGTCCGAGTGGTAATTCGTTATTGAATCGTCGTCGAACAGGAAGAGCACCTCATGACCATCGAGGTGCTTGTGCCTTGAAATGATAGCATTCAGCTCCTTAGCGATGCCCTTCTTAAAGGCCTCAAGGTTGTCGGCACGAAGCGCCTGTGACCATGTTAGCTCTGGAGCCGCTGCTCCATCGGACGGCCCCGTCGCCGTGCCTGATGTCTCCGGAACAGAATCCGGAGGTTTTGGACCCTCAGATGGTGCCTCCGGCGGTCTTGTCGGTGATTTTGCCATCAACGCTCCTCCCCAAGGCGGACCTGTAACACCGCGCCGGAGATCAGCGCAACCATGGCGCGAAGTCCGATCAGCTACCAAACCGTTGCGGCGTTCTCGCATGGAGTGCCGCGTGCAGGCGCCGGCCCGTCACGCGGGAGGTCGCGGGTTCGAGCCCCGTCTCTCGCGCCATTTAATGTCATTAAATCAATCACTTATATTAAACCGACGCGGACCTTTCCCGACAGAAATGTCAGGAAGGCCGGCGCCCTGACACTTTTGACCGGGCTTTGTTCGCTTCGCTCCTGGATCAGGTTCGAGTCTTGGCTCGAACCTCCACCAGCAAAAAGTCCCACTGAATTACTTCGATAAATTCAGCCTCAGTGACCCACTTTCAGGAACGTTCGTTCTGGTGGGTCACATTTCGTTCTTACGAGCCGTCAGGGTACTGTCCGTATTAGGACAGCACCAGCCGTCAGGCCCGTTTCCGATCACAGTGACCTAGTTTGCAGTGCCCTGATTTGAAAAAGGAACTCAGATCGTTGAGGTGAATCAATCCTTATCGAGCCAACGCCCGATGGATCGAGACGATGAGTAAGGAAACTCCACCGCCCGAGAAACCCACTGACGAGCAGCGCACGGAAGAACTGCGAGAGGTTGTCGGCGAGAACATTAAGGAGCAGCGAGAGCTTATCGAGAAGCTGCGGCGCAAGATGAACTTAGGCCGCCTCAGTTGATCGCGCTACCAATGCCGACGAGCAGCGTTACATCGAAGCCGTGAACAAGCGCGGCCGCCTCGGTCGGCGGCCTCGTCTACAAAGGCCCCCGACGGCATACATTTATGGCGCGCAATCGAAGCGCGCTTTTCGTTTCCTGACACTCGATAATTGGGGATTATCGATCGTTCTCCCCTGGACGCATGGCTCGCGTTTGCCTTTTGGATTCGCCGGCAGCTTATCGACTGCTACCGGCGCTAGGGGCTCTCCGCGGTGTGCGCCTACAAAATCTGGCGGATTCGACGGCGCCTCCTACTTGCGCTTTATCTCCGCCATGTCAGCGGCCCGCATCATCAAGCCGCCACCGATGTCGGGTGGCGACCGAAAATACTTCGCCCGAGAAATCCACAAGGCGGAAGTCAGCTTCGCGCATCTGCTCGAGGAGGCCGCGACGGCACATGCAGCCGCTGACGCCGCGCGCGCTAAGGCTTACGCCCTCGACTGCTTAGCTTGGAACACGGCGTTGTTTGTCGGCGAGCTGGACCACGCCTCGCCCACGATCGCGGCCGCGATCGCCGGCGGGTTCTCATTGCTCGAGGTGCGCTGCGAACACTGCAAACACACCGAGATCATTGACCTCGCTCTGGTCGTGCAGCCGCGCGATCGGCAGGTCGCGCTGATGCGCAGCTTTCTGTATTGCGGCGTCTGCCAGCGCACCCTCGGGAAGAAGCGCCGGCCGGACTTGATCGGCTTGCGCCCCACTCCCGATCCACAGCCCGCCGCACCCTCACGGCGCACGAAGAAAGCATCCTGAGCATGAAGCACGCCGAAGCCCGCCCCTACGCAGATCCCGAAGCCGCCGCGCGCAAGCTCCTCGAGCTCGCCGCTGGCGTACAGGCCGTCAACGACCGCATCCACATCGAGAAGATCAACGGCCCGTTCCTCTCGAAGGCCGGATGCAACGCGAGCGGCCCGGAGTTCGGTGCCGGCATTGGGTACGCGATCGAGCACGGCTGGCTCGAGCTGCACGAGAGCGGCACCTATGTGCGGCTGCTGCCGGCAGGCGCTGGGCTATTCCCGCGTCAGTAAAGCAGCATCACGGACATCCAGGCCGCCAGCGACGCACACAGACCAATTCCCAGGTACGGCAATGCAAGGCGCATCGGCTTCCCCTCCGAAACGCAAAAATATGGCGTCAGCTTAGATCCTTGCCGGCGGAAGTCCACGAATCTACGGTTGCGTCAATCAGTTGGAACCAGCGTCGAAGCAGGCAGCTTGATCGGATGCCCAGTACCGTCGACCAAGCTGGGCGGAGCGGCCCCGGTCTATCGCCCCCCGGCCTCGGCCGGGGCCGTCTCTCTCCGCCGAGGGATCGACGATGAAGTGCGAAATCTGTGACGACATCGGCTGGGTCTGCGAGAACCATCTCGATCGCCCGTGGGATGGCCCCCGCGCCTGCACATGCGGCGGCGCCGGCGCGCCCTGCCCGGCCTGCAACAGCCCCGCCGAGGGCGAGACGCCCCGGATGCCACATGGCTTCAAGGTCGAGGTCGACAAGGACGGCTGGCGGCACTGAAGTCCCAGATTCGCAATTCTGCGCTTCCGCACCTATCTTTCTGGCGTCGGTAAGCGGGGAGTTTTGAGCATGCCAGGACGCAGCTGGACGCCCTCGATCGTGCCCGGCGGCGACGATCAGACGGTCTACCTGGTGACGGACGATCTTGGCCGCAACGGCGCCGTCTGGCGCGAAGCCGACGCCGAAACCACCGACCTCGAAACCGTCATCACCGACCTGATGTCAGGCGAGTATAAGGACCCGGTGAGGGTCGTGGCCTTCAACACCTCAGAGCGCTGGTCCGAAGACGTTTCCGAGGATGTCGCCCGCGAAATCCAGCATCGCTGCAATCTGCAACTAAGCGACGTCCCCTCGCATTTGCAGGAATTCGTTGACCGCTACGCCGCGCAAGACACGCGGCAGTTCAGCCTGCGCCTGGTCTGAGCGATGGCCTTCCAGCGGAAAAAGCCGGAGGCTCTCGGCGTTAAGGCGCCGCTACCCGGTTTCATCGCGCCGGCACTGGCGACGTCGATCGACCGCGTGCCGGCCGGCGAGCGGTGGATCCACGAGATCAAGTTCGACGGCTACCGCGTCCAGGTTCATCTCGCCAACGAAGCCGTCAAGGTGTACACGCGACGCGGTCACGACTGGACCCGCCGATTCAAGAAGGTCGCCGAAGACGCCTGGCACATCAAGGCGAGCTCGGCCATCATCGACGGCGAAATCGTGGTGCCGGCCGCCGATGGCACCACCGACTTCTCCGTGTTGCAGAATGAGCTGAAGGGCACCTCGACGAAGATCGTCCTGGTCGCCTTCGACCTGCTCTACCTCAACGGCAGGGACATCCGAAAATTGCCTCTGATCCAGCGCAAAGCGGAATTGAAGAAGATCATTGCCGGGACCGACGTGCAATTCAGCGAGAGCTTTGAAATCGACGGTCCGGAGCTATTTACGCATGCCTGCAAGGTCGGCCTCGAGGGCGTCGTTTCCAAAGTGCGCGACAGCGTCTATCCGGTCGGACGCAGCAACAACTGGGTCAAGAAGACGTGCGCGCAACGCGAGACGCTGACCATCGCCGGCTTCGCACTCGATGAGGGCAAGTGGGATGGCATGTATCTGGGCCGCCGCAAGGGCGCCGACCTGGTCTATGCCGGCAAGGTTGACCACGGGTTCGACAAGACTTCGGCCGCCGAGCTGCAGCGACGCCTCGAGCCGCTCGTCCGCAAGACGCAACCCTACGCCAGGCGGATCGCGCATAAAGGCATCTGGGTCGAGCCGAAGCTGCTGGCCGAAATCGAGTACCGCGCCAAATCGGCGGAGGGCAAGGTACGTCACCCCTTTTTCAAAGGCCTCCGGCACGACCTGTGACAACCGCGCCGGAAGAAGCCGACATGTCGTGCCCCTGACCCTCGATAATTAGGCATTACCGAAGGCGCGCTTTCTCACATCGACAACGAAAAATTGCCAACGTCGCTTCTAAACCATTCGTTGCTTTGAGCTAATCGGCTCGCTGGAAACAATCTGAAACACCAATTGACAGAGTGTCGCATCATGGCGCATCTTTGAAAAATAATATCGCGTCGATTTAATTGGTTTTTCTGGGGAGATGACCTATGCATCGTTTAGCTTGCATTGCGACATTAATTTTAGCGCCCGCAATCGCTCATGCCAATACCATCGTGCAGAACACCGGCACCCCCGGTTTCCCTGGCACGTTTAATTTCATCGGATACAACTCCAGCAACGTCGCATTCGGTCAGCCCGTTGCGTCTCAATTCCTGGAGTTCGGAGGACGATTTCACCCGTCGGGGTCTGATGCCAATCTGGCCTTTGGAAACGGAACGACTGTGACCGCAACGCAGGTCGTCGGAGGACAGACCGTCACGGTCAACGTCCCCTACAACAACTCCATTCCCGACCCCAATTTGTTCGATGTCAGGATCGGCTTTAACTCGAACCTTCTCGGGTCTTGGCATCTCTCGGTCAGTAATCCGGGCTACACGAACACGGTCCAGGTCAACACCGCTGCAATCGACCCGACGATCGGAGTGCCTCCGTTCATCACGGGAATAGCGATCAGCGGCACGTCCAACGCGACCACGACCCCGACACTTTCGTGGAACGCGCCAACGTTCAACCCTCCGAGTGGCTACAATCAGAACACCAAGATCTTTATCGTTGATCTCGACAACAACAAGCAGACCATCTTCAGAGCTGACCTTGCGTCGAATCAAACCAGCTTCACGATTCCGTCCTCGGCGAATTTGAATCCAAACGGTCACTACGGTGTTCTGATCCGGGATGATTACCGGATTTCCAACAATGCGACGACCGGCGCCAGCTCCCAAAGCTTCTTCGATTTTCATCCCAACGCAGTTTCACAATTCAGTGGTCCTGTGCAGGTGCCTGTCTCGTCGTTCAACTCTGTGGGGCAAACGGTCTACAGCTTCCACATCGACGTGAGCCATGGTCAATCCGTGAACCTGGATCCGGCGGTCGCTCTCGGATACATTTTCTCGATTGGCGACGGGAATCCGAACTTCGCGTCGGTTAAGCTGCCGGACCTCGGAATGTCCCATCCTTACGGGCTGTATATCTGGAACGGCTCCACGTTCGTGTTCGCGCAAGATCTCATCGCAAACACCTTGTTCACCTTTGCGTCGGGCGGTGTCAGCAAGTTTGAGGTATTGGGAATTGATCCAAGCTTGAGTCTTGATCCCAACAATTCGACCGCATTCGTCACCCAAGTGACTTTCACCGCAGATGGTCCGTTCACCGGCACGATGACTGCGATCACCGCGGTTCCCGAACCGAGCACATGGGCGATGCTGATGCTCGGATTCGCCGGCGTTGGTTTCATGACCTATCGCCGGAAATCAAAATCAGCTCGAATGATCGCCTGACCCCTGAGGTCGTTCTACAATTAGGAGCCGCCGAAGGGCGGCTTTTTTTGCCCACTGCTGTTCGACATCTTTGCCTTTGCCGCTCAGCCAGGTGTTGGTTTTGACAAGGTGCCTGCTTCGCTCCGAAGCGCTTCAAGATCTCGATAATCGGACGTTATCGCGACCCAGCGGTTTCTTGCCAAAGCGAGCGGCTAAATCTGACTCCCAAAGCCTCACCCGCTTAACCTTGAGAAGTGAGGTTAATCCGAACATCGACTTGAGGTTCTTTGCTGCGACGGTATTTATGACAGCGCCGGACGGGGGCTGGTCTTTCCCCAAGCCAAAACCCCAAGACCATGATTTCAATTGTCCGGTACGGGCCGCCAACAAGTCTGGCGGCCCACCCCTTTTGGGGACTGGAGCACGGATGCCGTTCGAAAAGCTCTCTGACCACTTCATTGTCCAGATTTACGAGAGCATCCGCGATCAGGTGCTTGCCGATGCGACGTCAGGCGTTCGCCTGGTTGGCGAACCGGCGCGGGAGCGAGCCGAACGGCTCAGAGAAGAAATCGACCGGCGCGGCCTGTTCTGCAAGCCGATCGAATGGCCGGCACAGGTTTGAGCGGGATCATCTCTCGTTCGTCATTCTTCGCCGCAAGCCCGGCGTACGCGGGACTGATAACCTTGTCGAGCGCTCGGGTTCAGTTGAGCGACCTCGGCACAATCGCTTTCGTAAACCGGATTCTGACGGGTACCATTGCCCCTATCCGCCGCGCTGGGTGGTAAACCCACGCGCTTGTTGGGGCGCCCGTCAACACGGAGGTCGACGGGTCCGTTGGGTTGACGCAGATCGACCTGTGCCAGCGCTGGAGCAGACACGGCCATCAGGCACATCAGGCAAACGGTAAAGCGCGGCATCTGGACCTCCGGACGGGATATCTGCCGGATAGGCCGGCCAGCGAGAAAACGTTCCTAGCGGTCGCAGGTTTGGATCCCTTGAAGGGAGTGAAGGGACGGCCCTGAGGGAGCGACAGCGCAGATGTCAATGCTCTATCTATCCTTGGCTGTGGCCGTATTGACTCATCTGGCCGGGGAGCGTCACTTCAAGCCGTCCGGGTGACTTTATGCTGACCTCCGTTTTCGCCGAAGTCACAACAGTGGGGTTTGAACCCCCTTCGATGGAGCCAGTGCCTCAGCCGTGCCTGGGCTATGATACTGCTTGGTTTCTCTGGCGTCGGCTTCCTGGCCTCGCCGCCAATTGCCTTGCTGTGGCGGGAAGACCGGTTCAGGCGGCTTCTTTGTTTGCGGTGCGCTGAGTGAGCGCCACGGTGCCTTAAAACGAGAGGACTACACCGCCTGACGACCATTTAATTCGCAGTCGATGCTCAAACTTTTAACTCTCGTCCGCCTTGACGGACGCCCGGGCAACCACTCTGATCGACCTTTAACTATTTCATTTCTCGGGGGGCTTTTGACACTCTCCAGGCATTCATCCGCCGGTGTTTGCTCCGACGCGGACGCGCCGGGCAAACCTGCCCAACCTTTTGTTGGCAAAATGCGCATCGAATGGGTGGATGCAGCCAAGGGCTTCGGCATCATCCTGGTTGTTCTGAGCCACGAGCTGCGGGGACTCATGCATGCGGAGATCGTCAGCGACGCGGGAGCTCTGCGGTTGGCCGATCGCTGGATTTATTCCTTTCACATGCCCCTCTTTTTCTTCTTGGCCGGGCTTTTTGTTCCCAAGTCCCTCGATAGATGGAGCCAGCTAGAAACCTTCCTCCAAGGAAAGTTTGCCACGATCGTTTACCCGTACTTCGTTTGGTCAATCCTGACTATAGCCCTGAAATCCTGCCTCGGCTCGATCCCCCACACCCCCAGAGAACTTTCTGATATTTTCCAGATCATCTACGCTCCAGTGGAGCAGTATTGGTTTCTATACGCCTTGTTCTTGATTTTCGTGGCCTTTGCTCTCGCAAGGAGGCTGGGCCTTTC
The DNA here is from genome assembly GCF_036924495.1 of Bradyrhizobium sp. AZCC 2230. Taxonomy (NCBI): domain Bacteria; kingdom Pseudomonadati; phylum Pseudomonadota; class Alphaproteobacteria; order Hyphomicrobiales; family Nitrobacteraceae; genus Bradyrhizobium; species Bradyrhizobium sp. AZCC 2230. The sequence continues at coordinate 1,815,715 of NZ_JAZHRS010000001.1, forward strand.
GACCACGACGATCACGTGCTTGTCGGTCATCGTCTGGCTATTCCCAATCTCGACGCACTGGCTGATCCTTAACGTCGCGATCTTCGAGTTACTCTATTTTGCCATCGGCGCCTTAATGACTCGGTTTTCGGCCGAGAATGACAGTCTTTTTGAATCCCCAATCTTCCTCGTCGTGGCGCTCACTACGTCGCTCGTCTCATTCGGCACAGACTGTCAGCCGCTCGCGGCCTTGGCCGGCATCTGCTTCTCAGTCGCATTGGTTCAGATCCTTCCGCAAGAATTTAGCCGCCCTCTTGCATTTTTGGGCCGTTACGCACTGGAGATCTATCTGGCACACAGCATCGTTTCTGCAGCTGCTCGAGTTTTGCTGCTTCACATCGGCATCAAAGAGCCGTCGATTCATCTGGCGATGGGCCTCATTGCTGGGATCTGTATTCCACTGGCACTCGGTTATGCTTCGCGGAAACACGTTCCGTTCGTTTTTGTTTTGAAAACACGAGGCTACTGAAGTTGCGGGCCGGCCGATCAACCCTCTTTACGGGCTAGGCGGGAGGGGGCAACGTGGGGTAGCGTGGGGAATCCCATACGCACCCCGTCCGCATTGCCGGACTCGATCTCGTCAGATTTTTTGCGGCCTCGATTGTTTTGCTCTTCCACTTCAGAACCGCGTTCTGGGCGGTGCCTGGCGTCGAAAGAGGCCCGAACAAGAAAACCCGTTCCTGCTTGACGGATGGGTCGGCGTCGAAATCTTCTTCGTCCTGTCGGGGCTCGTTATCGCGCAGAGCGCTAACGGTGCCTGAACCGCCGACCTGGGCAATGATGATCCTCGGCTTCGCTGGCGTCGGCTTCTTGGCCTACCGGCGCCGCAACCAACTATCAGCGCTCACCGCGGCCTGATAGCCAGCCCCATAAGAGCTGCAGGAAGACCCGCCTTTGGGCGGTCTTTTTGTTTGCGTCGCAGATTGACTCAACCGGTGCGCGAGGGGAGAATGACGCTTTCGGTCGGGGGTATTGAGTATGCGTCTTATTGCCGTGCTGCTTTTGCTAGCTATGTTTGGCTCGCCTTCATTGGCGACTACCTACAATGTCGACATCTTTGGGGAGTTGCCGACAGGAGTAACTCACGGACCTAACGGGCTTGCGAGCACCAGTGCTTGCTCGGCTGCCATTTGTGCCGGCGGGTTAAACACAGCTTATTCTTTTGTCGCGCAGCCCGGCGACACTTTCAATTTCGGTTCGCTCGCACTTGTTCCATTCGCATTTGGTGACGCTCGTTCCGTCCGGTATAATCCAATGTTTGATGCATTTGGATATACGCTTGCTCTCTATCCCGGAAACCTCGCGGTTTCTTATAACTATTCTTCGTATCTTGCCCTAGATCAGCCTTGGAGCGGCACCTGCTTCTCGGGAGACCCAGCATGTAATGCTTATTTGGTGCCACCAGTTATGATGCCCCTTCTGTTCACATCGCCAACAGGATTTATAGAACTGGCTTGGACAACGCCCTCGCAGTATTTGGCACCCAGTAACATTGGCGCCATTCCCGAGTCGTCTACTTGGGCGATGATGCTCATTGGTTTTTGTTGCGTTGGCTTTATGGCTTGCCGCTTGCGCAGCTGCGCCGGGGTGCCCGACCGGCGCTGAGGTGCTCTCATGGCAAAGAAAACATATTTGCGCTTCACAATCGACGTCGCAGGGGCTCCACGAACACTTTTGTCGGTAGTTCAAAAGCGAGACGGCACAGTCATTGTCCGTCCCAAAGCCGATTATGGCTTACGGCCCGCTTGGTCGATCGACACAGCCGACCGCATCTTCTCTCAGAAATACACTATTCATCCGAGCGTTCGGAGCGAAATAGGCATCAATACCATCCACTCCACGACGGTGTTAGTCTCAGGTAAGAAACTCGAGTGGCGACACCTGACCAAGGCTTTGAAGAGCGGCGAACGTTACGCGCTACTGTACGTTCGTCGGTGCGCAAACCTCGAGCAGTTGCGGTACATCTCGAAGTCTCCCGCCGAGAATGTCGTCGATCTCGGAGGCTATGATCCGACGCTTTATACCCTCTACTACGCTTTGTTCGTCGGCCCACCCGACATGACGCTTGATGTTCCGAACGAAGCGGTTCTCGGTTTAGGAATCCACCGGTTCAATGCGCGCAGCTACGATCTTCAAAATGCTCGCCTTACAATGGTCTGGTCATTTCTTAGGTTGAGCTCCCTCCTCGCAAGTCTGACCTATCATCACTCGACGCTCGACCCCAAGATGGGTGGTGACCCAAAGATTATGGATGGTTACGCCCCTGACGAAGCCGTCCGAACAATCGTCGGTCAGTTTGAAGTACTAGAGCAGGAGCAGCGGACGTTGCGTTGGCTGCAGAGGGGAGTAACTCCAACGGGTGGCGCTATGATCAGATTTGATCGTTGGTCCAACGACGGAACCGTTCCTCGGGGGACAGCAGAAGACGACGACTGGATCACGATCAATGCGCCCTCGTAGTTCATCGCCGAGTGCGCCGGATGCCGCCGGCTCACCGCCACGCCGCAGCCGCAATGGAGGATGCCTCCGTGCCATTCCATGTCGCTGTAAATGTCCCCGATGAACCTGCTAGGGCCGTCGCACTGGCCACAGTGTTTCGCGAAAAACCGCTGATGACGAAGTTTGGGTGGTCTTGTACGAACGAACCGGATGTTCCGCTTACGACATCAGTGGTTGAGTTGCTTCCTCGCTGGGCCGAGCCAATGATCGCCACTGCCGCACCGGATATTGAAACTGATCCCGTCGTTAGCGTACTGGCCGAGCCTGAAGCTCCTCCAGTCCCCGCGGCGGTCATCGACGTGAGCGACTTGATCGTGTAAACGTCGAACGCGATGGTGACGCCGTCAGCTACAAAGCCATAAGTGATCGAAATATTACCAGTCGTTCCTGACGTTACAGTGGCTGAACAGATCGTCGTCTGAGAACCGTTGAACCCAGGCGATTGCACGACAAGCGTGGTCGCAGCACCCGCAATGCTGCACGATGCCGTCACAGAGTTGAAGCCAATACCCGTGAAGACAACGACGACTAGCCTATCGAATGATGCCGTTCCGATGTTTACTCCGGAGACGGAGGCTATATTACTCGCGGTGCTGCCTGTCGTCGCGCCGATATAGGCCAAGTTTGGCGGAGCCGCAGCCCCCGCCTTCCCCACCCCCAGCAGCGTCATAGACCCGGCCCACACTCTCGCGGGAGTAAGAGCACACCAAGCGACGAGAAACAACGAGAGAAGTCCACGCATAAGGTCTCCATGGCGCCCGGCCCGGAAAGACCCGACGCGGCTAAGGGGGATCAGAGATCGCCGGACGCCATGGATTTGAGAAAGTAGGGAAGCTGCATGAGACATAGATACGACTCCAAGAAGAGTCGCGCTTGATCCGCGTAGCCGCGCGGGGTTGATCTTTAGCTTTCGATAATCACGCCTTACCGAAACTCACAGGTGAAGAAGAACTGTTTCACGGCGGATCGGACTCGATGCTGGTTGCGTCAGCCAATTTCGCAAGGAACCTGCGTCGGACTGCAGCCGAGGAAGCCTTCCAGGCATCTATCAGCATGGCCAACTCAGCTCGCTCTTCCGTCGCGCGCGCCGCCATCCCGGCCTTTGTCCGATCGCTAATCAGCTTACGAACAGCCGGATCCGCCATCCCGGCCTTTGTTAGATCACTCACCCGCTGGCGCCATGCAGGATCCGACCCGCGCGCGGCCCGCGTCCGTTCGCTGATTGTGGCCCGGACCTCAGGATCCTCCATCCGGGCTCGCGTTTTTTCGCCGTGCGCCGTCCTTACAGCTGGATCGGCCCAGTACGCGTTTGCCCTAGCACTCGCTCGAGCCTTCGACGCTTCGCTGCGCGGCTGACGTTTCACGTGCAACTCCCCCTACCCCCTTGGACCCAGCCGGCGGACCCCGCCCCCGGCTGAAGATGGCTGGCCGAATGCGCCACTGACCCCGCCCAAACCCGGCGCACCTCCAGACGGCGCTAGGATTGGCGGCGCGGCCGGTCGCGGATTCGCGGAATTCGGCTGGGTCGTCCCGACATGACCTGGTGAACGCCCCTCGAGTATTGAGATGCGCGCGATCGCGGCATGCAATAGTCCCCTGAGTTCGTTCACTTCAGTGCGCAGCTTTTGCGTCTCCGGCATTTTATCGAGGCGCTGTTGCTCCAATGCCTCGGCGCGGGCCTCGAGCTCTGCAATGAACGGCTCGCTGTCCGCCAGCAGCATAAGGCCAACAAGGTCGTTCTCTGCGGGCATTGGGCCAAACTCCGGCACGACTTCCGCCGGGTTCAGCTGCAGGATCCTCATGCGGGCGGCATCGTATCGCGGGCTCAATTCATTGATCCGAGCGATGTCACGACCAGCTTGTGATCTCAGCCTCTCGGCCGAGCGATGGGAATCCGGGACGATTGCGTCTCTCTGCATCTGTTCGATCTCCTATTCGGCGGGTCGTTCACGATTGCGCAGCACGGCACGCAAGACCCGCTCGAGCGCCGCGAAATCGGCGGGAATTGACTGACTCAGGTCCAAGTTTGAAGGGCTCTCGTGCTCGCCGTCGTATTGGAGCAGCGCACTGAGCGCGCCGCGGTCATCGAGCAGCCTCATCTCGATGTGCTTGGCCAACACGCCTTCCAGCCGAATGTCGACGAGGAGGACCGGCTGAGCAGCCAGAAGAGCATCGGGACCATTCGTGGCTATAGCGGCTCGCAGCGGAGGATCGGCACACGCGATGCGCGCCAGCTCGATCAGGATCCGTCCCCGATCGAGCTTCCGCAGGTCGACGATGTGATCGCTGGCCTTCCTCAACTCCTCCACCCGTGCGATCACGTCAGGCGATTGAGCCAGCCGGTTCTGATTTCCCCGATGCCAGGGATAGCCGGCAGCAGCCATGGCATCCCCGCGCGACTTCCCTTCGGCGATCGCCTGGGCGAACAGTTCATGTCGACGATTCCGCAGCCGAGTCATCAACGCCCTCCCGCAGGCACGATCTGGAGGCGCCGCTTCTGCGGCCTCCGTACGCGCTCCCCGCCAAATTCGTAACCGTCGGCCTTGGCGTCGAACGCTAGCGCCCCCAGGTCAGCCTCTGATCCATCCCTGACCAAAGCCTGTTGAAGGTCGGGGTACGCCGCGGCGACCGCGTCAGTGGTGTAGATCTTGGCTGTGGCATACCGTGCCGCGATCTCATCAGCGACAAGCGGGGACAGTGCGCGGATCTTCTCCATCGCCGTCTCGGTGCTGATCATCGGCCGCCCGGCGTAGCCCGGCTCCTTCATGATGACGAAGGCGTTTCGCATCTCGAGCTGCGCGAGCTCGCGGATGTTGTCGATCAGGTCGCGGCGCGCGGTCGGGGCTATCTTGAGAGGTTGACCCGACTCGAACGTATTGAACGTGTTGCCAACCAGGTCGCGCCGCATGCTGTTGAGGAGCGCGACTGCGTCGGCAGCTCTCACCAAGGGATGCAGGCGCTTTTGGTCCGCGTTAAAGGCCGGCTTGCCGTCTTCATTCGCGGCCGACTTCAGTGTGACGAAGGCCTTCTCGCTCGACGGCAACCTCGAAAGAAATTGCTGCGCATTGGCGTCGTTAAAGGTCTTCACCAGGTTGTCGTAACTGGCGACGTCCTGATTGAATTTGCCATTGCTCTGGCCCATCAGATCCCAAAACTTCGTGGTCACGTCAGATGTCCGGGTCGGGTCCTTGATGAAGCGCCGGAAGAAGACCGCATCATCCCAGTTAGCCGCCGGCGCGTCTTGGTCGACGCCTTGCGACAGTGCCATGGCATCCCGCCCCCACGTACCGAATGCAGCTCCGACGGCGTAGTCGACCTTGATTGGCGAAACCCCGATCGTGCGGCCGATGTATTTGGCGAGCGCGCTGGTGCGGTCCGTGTATTGTTCGGCCGGGGTCCGGCGCGCAATCGTGTCCGGGACGATATCCCGGCCCGTAAAGAGGCTCTTCCCCGTCGCCAGCTCGATCGGCGTCCTGATGATCGGAATGTCGGTGAGAGGATTCGGCGGTGCCAGAACGTCCCAGGCCGCCTGCACGAACTGGGCGGCCGCGCGGGGATCATCCTGGGCAAACCGCTGATAGGCATATTCGCCAGCCGTGAAGCCCAGGCTGAGCTCGAAGGGCTTCGGTACCAGTAACACCTTGCCGCCCACTGGGATCACCAGATGCGTTCCCTTCAGCTGGGGGCTGGCATCTCGGTACGCCTCGCTGCCGGCATTGAGCGCGGCCCAGCCGGCGCCGAGCACCGCGCCAGCGCCAAAGACCTTGCCCCACGACGCCATGGCGTTCCGGAATGCGGGCTTGTCCGTTGCAAGCACCTGGTCGCCACGCAGGCGATCCAGCACCGGTTGGACCATCGTCCTGTAAGCCTTGTCGAGACCCTGCAGGTGCGCGTTGATGAACGGCACGTAGCGCCGGACCGCCTCCGTGCGCGAGCCGTGGCGGGAGAAGTCGAGGAGGTCCGTCGCCTGGAAAGCGGCCTCGACCATGGCTTCGTAGTCCGACATGCCCTGCAGCTTCTTGGCTTCGAAAACCTTGCCGAACACAGAATTGCGGGTGCCAGCTTCTGTGAAAGACGCTAGCTCCATTGCGCCCTTGAACGAGGTCACACGGTTGACGAGATAGCCCTTCTTGGCCAGCGCGTTGACGTCCGCCTCAATCGCGCGCTCGACGGGCGTGATCGAGGAACCGGGCGAAACACCACCGCCGACCCCGTACAGCCGCGCCGCCTCGCTCTGCGTGAACTCGCCATAGACGCCCTTCATGCCGCTCAGGATCGGAACGTAGTCGCTGCGCAGCAGCGCCGTGGCAAACTGGTCGCGGATATAGTTCGACAGTGCAAACGTCGGGTTTGTCACAATTCCCGTGCGCACCAGCGAAGACGAGGCGGCGATCACCTCGGAAAACAGGTCCGTCATCTTCGCCGGCAGCGCCGTCACCAGCTCATAGAGCGGCAGGCCCTCGGCCTCAGACATGAAGCGCGCGGCGCGCAGCTCGCCGCCCTCTTTGTAGAAAACGATCGGCTCGCCACGCTTGCCCGTCGGCTCCATCTTGAAGAAAGAGCCGATGATGGGGTCCTCCCCGAAGACGTCCGTCAAAGCACCTGTGATGAAGGCCGTGTCGTCGGCGTCGACCCCGTGCTTTTTCGCCAGCCGCTCGACGGCGTCGGCAAGGTCGAACGTGTATTGCCGGGCTTCCTGAGCGGGCACGCGTTCGACATATTTGCCGCCGGCGAGCTTGGCCTGATCGGCCAGGCGCACAAATGAGCGGATGACGTCATTGTGCTGCAGCGTCCGGTTCACCAGGAACGTCTGCATCATGATGCTTTCGATCGGATCCTTGATGTCGCGCGAGGAACCCGTCATCCGCTTGACCACCTGCGTCATGCCGGGCCCCTCGCTCGAGGACTCGAAGCCCGAGGAAGCCAATGGCTTGTCCGACATATCTCGCATGAACGGAACGTAGAACTCTTCGGTCCCAAGTTTGCCGTAGAGCTCGGCCGGGATCAGGCCGCCGTCATAGGCCTTGCGCAGCAGCTCGCGGGTGTAAGCGTGCACCATGTCCGAGGCCTGCCGGAAGGTGGGATTGGCCGCCTCGAGATCGGCCATCGCTGTTGCGGCATCGCCAACCGAAAAGGCCGCCGGCGGGTTCAGGAGCCGCCCATCCTTGAATTTGCGCCACAACACCTCGGCGCGGCGCGCGACCAGGTACGTGCTGAACTGCTCTTTCTTGACGGGATCCCACTTGCCCCAGCCGCCGGAATTCCGGCCGCCTGTGGCCGTTTCGAGCGCGGCCGAGAGCGATGGCCCCTCGGGCACCGTGGCATGATAGGGACGGATACCTTCCATCATGTCCCCAACCGCAGCCTGCTGCGACCGCCCCGCAAGGCGCATCAGGATCTCGGGATTGTCCGCAGCCTTGAGATCGATTGGCTTACCGGTTTGCTCGCTGATCGCTCTGGCCAGGTCGCGGACCGCCGTGGCGACAGGCGCCCGCTCATCGAGGATCGCGCGATAGGCGTTCTGGAGCACCGACTTGATGACGACGGGCAGGCCGTCCTCCCGCACGGCCGCGATGCCCTTCGCGATCAGGCCATGCGGCTCTTCGTCGACGCTCCGCACGACCGAGCCGATCGCGTTGACCGAGGGCGCGTCGAGATAGGCCCGGTACGCCTCTCCGGCCCGATCGAGCGTTGCCAACAGGTCGGGAGCCTTCTTCCGCATGAAATCGCGGAAGGCATTGGTGAACTGCGGCGCGTTCTGCTCGGCCCAGGCCGGGTTGCCGATGTAGCGGCGGACAAACTCGGCAAAACCTTCCTTCACATGCACCGACGGGTCATAGGCCGCCGGGTTCGTCACCATCGGCCGCAGCTCGGTAGCGAACCGCTCCGTCAGATCGGTCAGATCCTGCCCGACCTTGTATTCGATGGCGTGCCCCGCTTCGTGTGCCACCACCTCAAAGTCCGGCACTTCCCGGACGCGGACGACACCCGTGCCAGGCATGAAGACGCCCAGCGCCGATCGAGGCCTTACCCTCCCCTCGCGGAGAGGGAAGTCCAGGCGCTTGGCCAGATCCATCGCCTGTTGCTGCAGGCTCTGGACCGCCAATTGTCGCTGCGCGGACGGCGGCGGCTCGGGGACCGTCGCCACGGCGGTCCCGGCATCGCTATCACCTGGGACACCTTCGGTCGGCCTCGCCTTCTCCATCGGCAACCGACCACCGCCTTGGCGGCTGCTGAGTGCGGCGAGCCCGACGTCTGATGCTCGCGATATTTGCCTGTTATCGGAGGCCAGACGAAGAGCTGCTGCACCCTCGCTGGCCGCGCCCCCGGGCTGGGTTAGGCCGCCGGCAGCTCGGCCTGGCGCTCCTTGATTGCTTCCAGGGAGCGTCGCTCCAGTGCCTCGGCCGCTGATCGCAGCGTCTTGTCGTTGTATGCGTCTGCCACGCGCCGTGCTGTGCGCGCGATAACCAGAGCTGCTGGTGAGGAAAAGGCCGCCCTCATCGGTTCGTTTGACATAGCCCTCTGCTCCCTTCCCGGCTGCGAGCGTCTGAACGTCGCGGGCGGTCACCGGCACGAGGCCAAGATCGAGCCCGGCATCGGCCGTCACTTTGCGCGCCTCTTCGGCATAGAACCGGAGCGCATCGGATATCCGCTGGCCAGCGGCGGCGCGTCGGCCAGACGGATCGTAGAACATCCGCATGAACGCTTCCACCGGTTCGCTGAGCCGATCGAAAGCATCCTGTTGATCAAGGTGCGACTGCAGCTTCGTGCCCTTGGCGCGCAGATCCGCGGTCCGCTGGACGGCCTCCAGGAGCTCAGGCGTCAGGTCCATGTCGGCGCGGACTACTCCCGCCTCGATTTCGGCGCGCATCTTCGCCCAGTGCGGCGCAGCCGAAACCAGGGCATTTGAGATGCTCTTACTGTCGTCGGTCAGGGACTCGGCAATCCGCGTGAGCACATGCGCATTGCCGTAGGCGCGGGCCAGCACGGCGTTTCGAATTCGGGTGAGCCCTTCGGCTGACAGTCCTCCGCCGGCATCGAGCATTGCAGCACGCTCGGTCGGCGGCAGCTTCGCTACGAACGCACGGGTGAAATCGCGGTTCGCCAGGGCGCCCAGGTCATCGGCGTTGCGGATCAGATCGAGTGTTTCGGTCGGAAGCAACCGAGCATCGGCCAGTGCCCGTTCCGGCGCAGAGAGGCCCAGGGAAGCTGACTGGTTTGCCGCAACCGTGAAGGCCTGCCGCTCTTCTGGCGACAATTCGGTAAGCCGCACGCGAACCAGCACAGGCTCACGGAAGTGCGAAAGGTCGACGCCCTGCTGAGACAGCCATTCGCGGTATCGTTGCGCGGCCTCCCCGCCATCCTGGTAGGCGCGACGGATGGCCATGACGCGACCGTTGCCGCTCTCTACCATCGCGTCTGGCCCAACGATGGGCGCGCCACGATCCGCTTCAGAAGACATTCCCAAGCGCTCAGGATCCAGGCGATTGGCAATATCCGCGATCTGTGCCTGGCTTGCGGCCCTATCCCGGTCGCGCGGCTGGAGGGTCTGGTCGAAGCCGGCATCCGAGGATGCCTTGAGGTCGGAGGCCTCGATCACGCGCGGCGCGACGTCGATGGAGCGTCCATCAGCTGAAGCAACACGATGGTTGCCCAGGTTCGGAACGGCATCGCCGGGTAGACCGACCGACCCGATGTGAGCCACGGGAAGCGGGGGAGAACCGGGCCCGCGTGAAAGCGGAGCATCGGATCGTTCGAGTGGAGCAGAGAGCAGGTCAGCGAGTTCCTGCATTTGGTAGCCGACAACCTCGTCAGCATCGGCGCCGCCTCCGTAGCGCTTGGTCCGCTCCTGAAACACATCACGCAGGAATTCCTTCGGATCGCGTCCCGCGCGCTTCTCTTCGTTTAGGGCGGTCAGCATCGTCAGTACGGATTCGCGCTCTTGGGAATTCATCCCGGCCCAATCGCGTGTCTTCGGCAGATGCCGCACAGCAGCGGCCCCGATCGCGACCGCTTCTTCACGGCCGAGTTCGATCTCATGCAAAGACTCCGCAAGATGCTTCCAATCTTCAGGGACCGAATGCTCGGGCCATCCTTGCCCGTTGAGCCAGTTCTCGTCTGCCTCGGTCAGTCCAACCTCTCGCTCCAACTTGTCGATTTGGGTATCGGTCGCACGCGCTTCATCGTCGCGCGCATTGTCCCAAGCGCGGTCAGACTTCCGGTGCAGTTTTCGCCACTCGTCAGCTCGATCGCCGAAGATCTCGTCTTCAACGCGACGCTGTTGCTGCTCAAGATCTGCTGCAACCTTGCGGGCTCGCTCTGCCGACAATTCACCTCCCATCGCGAGATCGAGAGGATCAGGTGCTTCGGGCGGCGCGCGATAGGGTGCCGTTGGTTGGCGAGATGCATCGCTATTCCGCGTCTCTGCTGGTTCAGCCGAACCTTCCGAAACTTTCGATAATGGGGGTTTATCACCAGCCAGACTCTCGCTCGCTCCGGGCTCGACGGCCGTCGCAACCACGGGCGGTGTAGCCTCTTCCGGCATGGCATCGGCCGCCCCAGCGGAACGGCTATCCGTCGCCGCACTCGCGAACTGTGTATCCTCCGATGCCAAGTTGGCGTGAATATCCTTGAGCCGCGCCGAGGAGATCAGTTCACCAGCAATGTGCACGCCACCACCGATGATGACCCCTGTGCCGAAAGCCCACGCGTTGTGCTCGAGGCTATATTCTTTCTGCACCCCACCAACGATGTTAAAATATTGCCGTACCGGATCGACCACGCCGCTGATCAATCCCTGCTGCAACGCAGCCCTACCGGTGCGCGCAAGCCAGCTTGCGCCCTTCGCCGTGCCCCCCAGCAAATTTTCTGGAGACAAAAGCCCGCCACTTATCTGTCCGCCTACTGCGGCGACCCCCTCAGCCGCGCCGGTCCATCCTCCCGACGCGCTCCATGGTCGAATTGAATCATAGCGCGCGAGGTCAGCAACAATCTGAGCATATTGTGTGCGCTGATCGTCGCGCCATTGTCGAACCTCGCCGTCGGTCAGAACCGGAAGGTCTTGCATCAAAGTGCTTGGTGCCGATTGATTGCGCCCTAGCGCGATGGCAGCCGCTTGACGCACTTCAGACGTTACTTCGTCGCCCGCCGAGACGACCTTTGCCATGCCAGCCAACGCGGTCGATCCGCGGAGCGTGCCCCGATAAAATGAATCGGAGGCATTTAGTCGCGCACGCTCATAAAGGCCAGGTTCACCAGCGTCCGCATCGGTGTCGAACTGATCGAAATGGTTGGACGCGGCCGAGGCGGTTCGATCTGCAGAATTGCCGTAGTACCGTTCCTGCGCTTCGTGAAGGCGCTTCGCATATGCGGTCGCGTGCTCCGGATTATCGAACTTGCCGAGGTGCTCTCCTGTTTTGCGGTAACGTTCGATCGCTTCCGCTTCCGAAAGGATTTTCCCTTCCGCCGCCCGCGGCATCAACACCTCACGTCCATCGACGTTGGCTGACATCGAATAGACCGTGGAGTCGCCTCCAGCCTCTGGATTGGCAATCTTCTTTCGATCGGCCAAGTCGATGTTGCCGGGTTCGATCAGCCCCTCGGCGAGGCCATCAGGTCCTGCGGAATTCGGTGCTTGCTCCGCCATCACCGCACCGGATAGTTTTCGAAGATCTTGGCCGCGGTGCCCGCGCCATACTTTTTGTCGAAATCAACGGCCAACTTTGGATTAAGGCGCAAATCGATAATCGCGCGCGTTGGAATCGCCGCGCTCTCGGCCCGCGAAGGCTGTGCCTGCATCGGACCCATGCCATATCCCGGAACCGAATAGCTGGGATCGAAGGGCGCCGGCGCCGACACAGCGCGCTCGGCTGCTCCGAGCTCGGCGGTTGCGCTCGTAACCCGCGCCTCGCTCTCGTCGGGCAGCTGGCCGAGGCCGAGCTTCTTCACGAGCCGCGCAGCGACCTGCGCCACTTCGGTATCGACCTTGTGCGCTCGCAGGGCGTAGGCGAACGCTTCATCTGCATGTTCGCCATAAATGTCTTGGAACTTGGTCGCCATGCCGGTCAACACGTCCCGCTCTTGACCGGGAAGCATCGTGCGCAATGGCCGGGATAGCGTGATCGCTTCAGCCTGGGTGATCGGCGACTGATTTTCCTTGGGGATGCCCGCTCTCGTCTGGGCGGCAAGCCTCGCCTCGACGATGGCCCTTACGGCGCCTGGACCGGCCGGCGCCGCCTCGGCCGCCTTTACGAGCGGATCAGAGCCCACGGTCTCCGCCGGATCGATATCACGCTGCTTTCGGAGCTTCGTAGCAGCCGCGCTCGCCGTTGTGTGCACAGCCTGCTTTCGCTCAAAGTCCTTGTCGCCCGGTTCTGGTGCAATCGAGGTCAACCGCTCGTCAATTTGCGCATCTGTCAGCGACGCAAGATCGTGTGTGGCGGACCACGTCGCCAGCGCATCATCCCTATCCTCTGCCCATTTCTGTGCTGCGGCAGTGCCGAGGGCGCGCTGCACACGATTAGGATTGAGATCGTCGACGCCGCGCCCAGTCGCTGTCATGGACGCTAGGTCGCTTTTCACAAGCCCCTCGACCCGCTGCGTCTCAAGCGCGGTCTCTGCCTCCTCATGGGAATACCGCCGACCCAGGTATGTCAGCGTTGCGGCCTCGAGCGCTGGACCGGCATTGCCGCTTTGAAGGAGGTCGCGTGCGCGTGAGAACGCCTCAGATTTGTCCGGAAGCGCGCGCCCGGTGGCAGCGTCGACCTTCTGCTCCCACAGCTGGGTAAACTGCCGGCTGGTAATATTCTCGACGCTGCCAAAGCGTGCCTTGTCGCGATCGGGGACATTTCCCCAGATCGCAGCTTTGGCCCATGCCTCACCCTTCTGCTGGCCTTCCTTTGTCGAAAGCATGTTCTGCCAAGCGGGACGATCGGGATTTGCCATGTGCGCTGCGAACCCACCGGCACCCTGCTGGTGGGTCAGGTACATCTCGGCCGCGGTCGGGAGACGTCCGTACTTCTGCTCAAATTCCCCCGCCTCATCTGCAAGCTTGCGGGCAGTCGCTCGAAGATTATCTCGCGCATTGAAAATGTCGCCGCCGCCGTACTTTTGAAATTCGTCATCGGACAGCTGGCCGAGCCCTTTGTGGCTTCCTGTTACGGCAGCCGGATTGCCCGAACTCTCGATGCGAATTACTCCGCGCAGGAGACCTGGATCAAGGCCGGCGATCGAAGCCGCGCGGTCGACTTCGTCGTTCAGTGTAGGAGGAAGCGGCGACTGTCCCAGAGCCTCATCGCCAATCTGCTTGCCGATCTGCTGGATGCGGATGGGCTTTAGGTACACTCCCGTCTCGGCCCGACTTTGCGCATCCATCTGCGGAGCGTACCTGACGAACATTTTGACGGCCGCGTCGGAGTCCGAGGCGGCTGTTTCCTTGATAATGCGCTGAAGGTTTCTCCCGCGGTTCTTGGAAACCTCGGCCTCGATCGCCTCGGCGTCATACCCCTTCTGCTCGAACAGCTTTCGAACTTCATCGTCCGAAGCGTGGAGGGCAACGTCCATGCCCTGCGGATCGTTGTTCTGATTGGCGATCGAAGCCAGGTTTGCATTGTTGCCTGCTCGATCGACAGCGGTCTTATCCGCCCACGCCCTCGATTGGCTCGCCGCATGTACCGTGGCATAGCGATAGAATTGAGACGTAAGATATCGCCCCGACTTGGCGACCATCGCCCTCTCGGACTCGCTTGGCGCCTGCCCCATCGCCTGCTTGTACAGATCTTCGAGGTCCTGCTTGTATTTTGGCAAGTCATCGAGCGCCGCCTTCCCCTCGAGGGTCGCATATTGCGCGTGACGGTCGGTGACGCGGTCGGCAAGCCACGTCCCGACTTCCGCGGCATGAACCTCGTTCTGTTTTTCCTGGTGCTCCGAGGCGATCTGCAAACCGGTGTTCGCCGCCTTTTCGAGCCCGACGCCAAAGGTTTCGAGGCCCTGGGCGACGGCTCCGCCGAACATGCCGGCATCGGTCGAGATGCGTTCCCGCGCGTCGGTGCCGCCCACGCCTGGATTGACTGTTGGGACCGATGTGTATTCGAGCGGATGACTACCGAAGGTCATCAGTAAAGCTGCCTCAAACGGCGCGGTGCCGCATGAGTGTTACTTAGATCGCGCGGCCGCCACATCAAACGGCCGAATGTCGTGGGAATTCGTACGACAAAAATGGTTGTCGAGGGTTCACCAGGTGCAGCGTTCGCTGGCGGTCCTTACTGACGATAACACATGATTATGGACGGTCAGCCGTCGCGTGTTGCTGGCGAACAGCTACCGAATATCCCTTGGTCGTCCAGGTGCTCGTTTCGCACTATACTCAGTTCAGCGGCGCCGGCCCGTCAACGAACTCGGGCTGAAAAAATGCTGCGGTCCCGTTTGCGTTCGCCATGACCAGAACCCAGCAGGCCCCGCCGGCTCGCCAGCGATGAAGCCCGACCAGATCGCCACCCTTGGGATCGTCTTGTCGAGCAAATTCGTCTTCGCTCCGCAGCAATGGCAAAGCGTCAAACTCGGCCCTCTCGATCGGATATGACGAGAGCAGATTTATGCCCTGCCGGATCCCTTCATACCGTGCCGCCTCGAACGCTGCGGCGGCGCTGTCAGCATCTTTGGCAGAGTTGGCAGCCAAATAGGCTCGAGCAAGTCCCTCTCGACAACTGCGTATGAATGCGAGGGCGCGTTGATCAGACTCTTCCGCCAACGCGGCGCTACTCTTTATCGGGCGGGGCGCCATCGTCCGACTCATCCGTAATCGCCTCAAGAGTGTCGGCGAGCTGCACTTGATCCTCATGACTGAGCGCGGCCAGACTAAGAGCCATGCGATCGCGCGCGGCGTTCAATCGATCCGCAAGGCTCTCCGGGCCGATCCTCATGTGCGCATGCGCGTGCTGCTCGACGATTGCCCCAACGGACCGGAGCAACGTGTTGACCGCCGCTTCCTTAGGGATCAATTTGAGTTCGGAGATCGCGCCGTTCTCGTGAAATTTCACGGCCGCGACGGCCGCAGTTTGCTCGCGAGAAAGTCCCGACAATGCTTTGATCTTGCCGTCGTCCGACAAGAAATCCGCGACATTGGCCTCTGCCGCTGGCAGCAACTGACGCTGCAGATACTCAACACTGAGCGCACAGCTCGCCGTGAATTCTCTCCTGAGTTCGGCGATCCGGGCGGCGACCTCAGGCACGCCGGCAAGTTTGCTACCATTGGGCCGCGCCCACTTCGGCTTGCTGCGGTACCCAGCCGCCAGATACGCCCTATCGACCGGCGTCATGGCGGCGACTTCGACTGCGAACATCTCGCGCTTGGGATTTCGAAGTCTGGACATGTCTTCAGAGCCTAAAGATCGGATTCGATTCTTTCTAGTCTGTGCCCGACCATGCCAACAGCGCATAGCAGGCCGATTTTGGATGATCGGGCGCGAAGATTGTTGGCGCGATTCCAAATCTGCACGAGTTTGCCACAATCGTTGATCGCTTGTCGATTTCGAAAATTGAGCCAATTGACTCCGAGCCGATGCTCGGTGGTGAAGGCTTCGAGCGAACGCATAACACGCGGCTTTATCGTCGACGCGCATGGATACTGTCGGGGGGATTCCAATTTGACACATCCACGCCACAATCACTGCAGTCCCCCAAGGGCGATGGCTGTTGAACGATCAAGGCTCAGTCGTAGACGAATATTCTCGATATCGCGATCTGTCAGCTGCCCAGCGCCGTGAAGCGAGGTCAGGTGCTCACGATCCATTTCGCAAAGCCTGCCTAACTGTTCCCAACCCACAGCCACATCGCCACGCCCTAGGCGTTGAGCGACTTCGTTTTGCAAGATCTCTGGGCTGGCTTCCTTTACCGCTAAGCCCCTTCCCTCCACGTCGCGCACCAGGGGGTAGGGGTTGGGGATGGGGTGACGGTTCAATTGACGGTTCTTGGTTGTGACTGCAGGCTCACAACCCATTGTGCGTGGAGCGCACAGCTGAACGGTGTGCGCTTCACGCCGCGTGGCCGTCACTTGATGTGCGTCCGGCGCACAACCGGGCAGCAGTAGACGGTAAGTGTGGACCCGCCTTCGGTCACCCTTTCTTGCCTTGATGATTTGAATAAAGCCGGCAGCCTCGAGCTCTGGCAGCTTCCGAAGTACGGTCTCCCGCCGGCAAGATGATTCCTTGCCTATCAGCCTCATGGACGGCCAACAAAGTCCAGTCGTGTGGTCGGCGTGGTTCGCTAACGAGATGAGGATCAGCTTTGCCCAAGGGTCCCGTATTTCCTGATCCAGAGCCCATCCTACCGCTTGAATACTCACCGTAGGCCCCCGCTAGAGGAACATCCATCGCTGCTAGGGGGCATCGGTGATGCCAACTGGCCGATCTCGTCGAACGACTTGGCTTCATGAGCCGGTAGAAATTGCGGTAGATTGATCGATGTCCCCGGAGGCACCGCCTCATTCCCCCAAGAGTCCCAGTTTGGCGGCAGCGGAAAATTCGCATCATGCCGAGCGAAGCATTCCAACACCGGAATGCCCCCTGTCATCTTTACTATCATCTCGCGATAGAATTGCGGCTTGCGCGAATGGCCAAGCGGCCGGGAGCGCTCGCGATGATTGCTGCCGAAGATCTCGTCGGATTTCGGCTTCGGCAGGCCGCGGCCTTTCTTGAACAGCAGCAGCAGTTCATCCTGGTCGCGCACCAGGATGCCGGCGCCGATGTCGTCGGGGTGCTCAGCGTCAGTCTTGGTCCAGACGAAGCAGGTCGAGAAGGCGTCAAAGCCCATCGCCTGCGCCACCGCCCAGGCCAGCGGCATCTCCACCCGCGCCGTCACCACCTCGCCGGTCGCGGCGATCGTGACCTCGATCTCGATCTCCACCAGCACAAACAGATGCGCGCGCGGAATCCACATAAAGCCCCATGCATCGTCGAGCAATCGGTCGCGCATCGAGCGCGCCCAAGCGATGATCTCGGGCCAGGTCATGGTCGGGTAGTGGTTTTCGTAGGAGCGGTTGGTCAGGCCCTGCTTGCGCCGCCAAGGCGGATCGAAGTAGACCGCCGGATAGCGACGGCTGCCGGTCAGTTCGAGTGCGGTATCGGACAGCGCCTGCGCCAGATCGCGCCGCGCCTGACGCTGCTCGTCGGCGCGGCCGACCTCCAACAGATTGGTTGTAACGCGATCGGCGACGCGGGCTTCCTCGCGCCAGCTGGTGAGCTTGGCCTCGAAGGCCTCCGGTCGCAGTGCCGCCATCTTCTGCGCCTGCGAGGACAGTTTTTTGCTGATGCCCGCATCTGCCAGCGTCGGGCGTAAAACCGGTTCCGGCGCGGCACCGGTTTTTTCCGAGGGGCGGCCACCCGGATGAAGTCCGACCGTTTGTTTCTGCGCGGCCAGCATCTGCCCCAGGCGCCGCTGCGCGAACATGCGGATTTCGACGGCGTCTATCTCGAGGCTACGGTCGCCGGCGCGGCGGCGGTATTCCGCCATCGCCGCAGCCTTGTCGTGGATCTGCTTAACGTCGTCAACCGTTTTGGCTTCCGCCAGCATGATACGGGCCTGGTCGTAGGGGACGAGGTCCGTCATGTGGGCCTCCCGCATTTCGGACGTGCCCGCCACCGATCACAGATCTTTGGTGCGGCAAAACTTGGCGTGTTAAGGCGACGCTCGCCTTGCGCTATGCTCACGTTTTCGACTCCTGATTGCTGAAATGCCAACGCCGCCCGGCCAGGGGCGGCGTTTGCTATGCGAGAGAGCCGGCCTCGGGCTCGGCCCCGACGAGCTTGAGTAGTGATTTCACGTTGACGAGGCGACGCCGGCCGACTGGCTTTGTGAGCAACGTTCCGTCCGCCATCCGCTCGTAGAGCGTTGTTCTGCTCAGGCCCGTTGCTCGGCAGGCCTCCTTAACCGTGCAGGTTGGACGCTGGTGAAATGGAATGATCTCGGCTGAGGCGCCCTGCGCTGACATTTGTCGTTCCCTGTCTTGGCAACCGCTTACAATCGCGGTTCAACAGGGACCGACGTAACGGCCCTACGGCCAATTCCGCAAAATGCGAATGTCGTCAAAACTCGTACGAGTTGGCATTCGCTCAATTTGAACCGGACTTCGGTCGGGTCTTCCAATAAACATTCAGAACTGATGCCGCGCGAGCATCGGTTTCAAGCAACTCCTCGACCGCTGCTGCGGCAGCATCTAGATCAGATATCTCCATTAGATCCGGGCGGCCCAGGCCATTCCCGAGAACCTTGACATTCTCTAGCTGGCTGAAGTTCAGATCGTCCAAGTATTGAAGAATTTCAGAAAGGCTGGGAGTATCGGACATTTACGCCGCCAGCCTCTCAATCCATTCCTCGGCAACCTGCTCCATCTTGACTCTAGTCGCCTCGGACGGTCTTCCCTTGGTTGGAATCTCGGCGCGAACCAGCCCGAATATTTCGTCAAAGAGAGCCTCCCAATGATCCTGTTTACCCCCAAATTGCTTCCTCAAGCGCGTTGTGACGCCCTCCTTTCCTCGACCATTAAGGCGATCAAATCGCCTGTCGCGCGCATCTCGCTCCGCCTTCGGCAACTTCGCGACCTGCTCCAAATCCAAATCATCGATGGGCACAGCAGGTGACCGGCCCTGGGCGTCTGCTTTCACCAACTCGACTAGTTGACCAAGCATCCGCAGCTTTGCGCTGCGAACTACAAGGGGATTATCATCAAACAACGGCCCCTCCTCCGCAGCTGTGCTGCGGCGGAAAATCACTGGCGGAACCATGGGGGGACAAACTGAGCGATCGATCGTATCCGATCTCACAACGCGCTCGGTCATTGCTTGCGGCTTGTCCTGATAGCGGCAATAAAACATCAAATCATCAGCGCTGACGCCAGTCCAGAGTGAGCGTGTTTTTTGCGGCGTCCAGTGAACGACTTGATTGTTTTCGAGCCTGGCTCGCGCCCAAAACGATGCATCTCCATCATTGCGCAATGGGCGATCGCTCGACGTCCACCGCACGCATCCGGATTTCATGATGTTCAAGAACAAGCCTTCTACGAAGCTCTTTGGTGCGTCGCGGCCGATGGTAGCCCAAAGGTAGTTTAACGCTGCGCCAATGCCCCAAACCAACTCAGATTGTTCTCTAACTTGGCGCTGCGCTTGATCGATAGACATGTCTGCCTCCACATGGCGAGACCACAATGGTGACGGCGGGGGCAGCTGAGTGTGGTGCTCGGCTTATCGGCTGGCCGGCCTAGCCCCCGCGACAGATGAAACTTGATCCAAGGCACGGCTCATGCTCGAAGCCCTGGCTCGCACTAACGCTCTTTCCAATTGTGAACGCCTTGCACGCATTGGGAAAAGCATCCCAGTTCCGAGGGCCGCGCCCTACTCCGTGAGTGCCAACGCGGCACTATCCTGGGTGCGCCACCCATCACCAGGCGCCCGCCTCATCCTGATCAACGCGCTGACCGGACGCGGACCCCGTTGGCGCTTCACCAATGCTCAAGCCGAGCAAGAGCGCCAAAGCCGTCGACGGAATCAAAATAGACTAGGTGGCAGCGAAAGGCCATATTTCTATCAACAGAGTTGAATCATCGCTCCGATCACAGCCTCCGGTCGAGCGGCAGCGAACCCATCCCGGGGGGCTTCGGAGATATGCTACGGCCTCTTGCAAATAACACCACGCCAACCGGAGGACTTTAGGGGAGGAAAAAGTGAAGATCGGAGAATTCGCGGAGAGAGCACGACGCTACGGACAGCCACTGATCGGCTTGATCGCGGGCATTGTCGTGCTGGCGCTTGTCCTTTATTTCGCACACGATCGGTTAGCGATGTTTCGGCTGGATAAAGCTCAGGCGGACTTCTGGGACATCGTGGTCAAATTCATCGGCGGGTTCGTTGCGATCGCAGGAGCGATTGTCGCCTTGTCGAAATATTTCGAGGAGCGCGTCAAGGCCAATCAGGCCGCCCTCATAGAGGCGCAGAAGCCATTCTCAACAAAACGCCAGGAAGTTTATTTTCAGCTCGTTTCTGCAACATCCATGATCGGAATCAGGGATCGCAATGATCCAGTGAGGCGGGATGCCGAAACGCAATTCTGGCACCTGTTTTGGGGTGCGGTCCCGATGGTCGCAGATGACCATGTCGCTAAGGCGCTCGATGAGTTTTCGATAGTTCTCGATCAAACACCGGACGAGAACGTATTGCTGAGGAATTTGAGCATGAATCTATCAACAGCATGTCGAAGGTCGCTTGGCTTCATTGAATATCAATAGCGCAAACAGGTCCGCTTTCGGCCAGGCTGACTTACGATAATTTGGGCTTATTGCAACTCAGCGAGAACCCTCGTGAACACCAATGCTCGCCCCCTTTTGTCCGATCATAGGAGAGATTGCTACGACACCTTCAATGCTCGAGACAGCATCGAGCACATCCTTGCCGACAAAGCCCGATGCCTGAATGCTGAGCTCATTCGCTGATACAGGGATCACCCTATAAGATGGAGGCATTGCCGATGCAATTCGGCTTGCAATAGAAAGGAGCTCATCTCCGGTTTGCGCTGCCGTTGTCACGACAACGTTCGGTCGCCGATCAGCATAACGTGGCCCAGTAGGTCGAAAACCATCACGAAAATCATCTGAAGCCCGCACCGTACGACCTTCTAGCGCATCCATTCTTGACCCAAGACTCGAAAGCATATCCGAGACAACTTTGAGCTCAGACGATTTTGTTTCTTTGAGGCTCTGCTGACCGAGCGCCCGAGTGACTGGATTGTCCGTCACGTAGTTATCTGCAAGCGCCTGTGACACCTGTGCTTTCAAATCTAGACGAGCTTTTCTGTAAGTCTCCGGGTTCAAAAAAGAAAACTTAACAGTCTTATACAAGCTAACGTCGAAGGGAATGCGCTGATTGTCGAGCTGCATATGCACAATCGGCTTACTCACCATGTGACGGATTCCGATTTCGTAAAAGGCGTTGGGATTCAAGTGCGACAGATCCGCAATAACAAGGTCCGCATCGCGCAACGCGACGATGATCTGGGTATCGATCATTCCCGGCTTTGAATCTTCGTCTTGCCGCTTGACGACAATGCCGGGAAACTCCAGCATCACCGGTTTGATGATAAACTCAAGCAGCAGATCTGCATGATTTCGCGTGTCTTCACCCGGCGACCCAATGGGGCCGACGACAAAGCAGAGCTTTTCGGATTTGGCAGACACCGAGATATCCTTTCGTGACCAGCAGTCGCTGCAGATCTCACTATGTTTGATTCCACGTCGGCGCGCCCACTCGCGGCGGAACAACTCCATTCTTGATCGGCGTTGCAGGCGCGACAAATATCATTGTCCGGACATCTTGCCGCGCGGCCGTACCCAGCAGCTGGCACAACCGTTCAATCTCCGCGTTAAAGTCGGACACGACCATTGGCCATTTATCAACTTCGAGATCCGCGGCTGGGATATCAGGATCCAGATGAGCACAGATCTTGTTTCGAACTTGATCGCGCCATAAGCTCAGGGAGGGTGACGCGTGCGCACGCATCGAGCTCAAAATAGCGACTCCCGCATGCATCGGCGATTCAGACGCCCACTCGTCTACCAGCGAGGACGTGCCTCCTCTAACATTGCCTGTATAGATCGCCTCTTCGAGAGCGAAAAAATCCACAACAGTAAGCTCCAGCAACAGTCGTTCATAGGTGGAGACAGTGCCACCGATAGCCCAAAATGGAAGAAAGAGCAGGCCGGCTTGACGTATGCTTAGTCGCAGACCGAGAACACGGATCGATGCATCTTGAAGCTTGGTCCCTCCAGGCACTGGCGCAACCACATCGGGCGTCCATAACCCTGTTGGCATGGTTACAACGCGCGCCGCGCCAACGGGCCCCAATACGTTGGGCGCAGACCAAAATGTCAGCAAAGCGGGATCGAGCGGAGAAGGCTGTGTCGCCTTCACATAGGCAGGATCGAGCTTCGCGAACTCATCGTCAATTCTATCCAGATCCTGGGAAAGAATTGTGAACGTCGAATGTCCCAGAAACAACCAGTTTTCCGGAATTTCGCGCAGGTTTAAAGCGAGCGAATGACCGACTAACGCATTGCGAACCGAGCGAACGCCGCCGTCGACATCTTTCCGCAATTGGGCGAGCAGCACCTCAAGGGCCTGCACAGCAGCCGCCCCGCTGGGGCCAAGGGAACGCTTAACCTCATTCTTATAAGTGCCTGCCAGCGAGATTAGCGCCTCGATTTTGATTAGTCCAAGCCGCGCTACAATTCGCTTTTCAAGCTCATGCTGAATGAAATCAATCAATGCAAGCGTCGAACGGAAGTCTGCAATCAGCCGTGCAACTTTCAGATTCAGATCAACTGCCACTTCAACACCATTCCTTACGACGCCATGCCCCAAATGTTGCCAGCACTATTTAAGTTTCCCCTTCAAACCGAGATCGATCAAGCGACGGATGGCCTCCGGTCGGGTTAGGTCCGCATCCTTTTGCTTCTCAATCCAAGCATCGATCGCCGCGGATTGCTCGGGCAGCACTCGCAGATGCACCGACTGAGCGCCGGTAGAAGGCCGGCCTCGAGATTTTCGCGTACGTGATATTGACTGCGCCATGATTATCGTGTACCAGAAAATCAAGCCGGAGGAAAGATTGCAGCTCTCCCCCGGCTCTAACCATCGAGCAAGAGGTAAGTCATGCCGAAGGCTGATTCCGACGATAGCACGACTCCGTCCGGAGATACTTCCCCTTCCAAGAAGAAGGTTGCCAGCTCACGCAAGACGCCTCCGAATGAACCCACCGGCGATCGGCCGGCCAATCAGAAGGAGACGAGTATGAGTAAATCAGCCAGCGCCCAACGCGTCCACGCCCTGCAGCCCCTGCAGCAGCCGACGACCCAACGCCGACCGGTCCGGACGGCCCGCTCCAGAGGCACCGTTCTCGATGACCCGATCATCCACGCGCTGAATGAATATCGAAACGTGATGAGCCGAGTAATCCAGGAACGGGGCGACGGCAGCAAAAGCCTGAAAGATCCCAGCGACGCAACGATCAACGACGACCTTGAGGCTCTTGAGAGGATCAAAAATACGGTACCTCGCACGCTCTACGGCGTGATGCACTTGGCTCAATTTATCCTCTGCACGATCCAGGACGAGGTCGGGATCGACGAATACCAAGCTGCTCTCCAAAACAATCTCATCCGCGCGATCGAGAAGATCAGCGGTCGTGCGGCACCCGAAGTGCCGCCCTATTTGTACTGAAATCGGAAGCAGCCGCCGGGCCAGACGGCACGGCGGCTTTTCCCGACCACCACACTTCCGATAACCCTCAATTATCAGAACGGACAACGCGATGAACACTGAGCTCATCGTGCAGACCACGAGTCTGCCTTCAGTGATGGAAGAGCTTCGCGAGCGCGCCGGCGAGTACGTGAAGAACGCGCACTCGAAAAATACCCAGCGCGCCTACAAGACCGACTGGGAACATTTTGATGCCTGGTGCTCGGCGCATTGTCGGGTGTCCTTTCCTGCAGATCTCTTTGAAACGATCGTGCCTTACCTGACCGCTTTCGCCGGCACCCTCAAGGTCTCGACCTTACTTCGACGCTTGACTGCCATCCGGGTGATCCATCGAGCCCGCGGATTCAAACTCGACACCTCCGACGAGCGGTTCCGCGTCTTCTGGCAAGGGCTGCGCAACAAGCATCATGTCCGGAAGACGAAGAAAGCGCCGCTGATGTCGCCCGATCTGCGAAGGGCGATGCAGGCCACGCCCAACACGCTGCAGGGGCACCGTGATCGCGCCCTGCTCTTGATAGGCTTCGCCGCCGTGCGGATTCCGATGATCTCGCCCGGGTGTACCGATTTGATCTCGCCCAGGATTCCGAGATGATCTCGCCCACCATTCCGATTTGATGTCGCCCGGGGCGCGAGGCGTTCTGGCTGTCTGGTTTCTGGCATCGGCGAAGCCGCGTGGTCAATCTTGAATCGCGGCTCGAAGGACTTGTTTTTTGCTGCTCCTGCTGTGGGCATGTGGGCAACGCCCTTCGCGTTGTCCAAGCGCAGCGGCATGTCCACAGGGCCACGGGCTCAGGCCTTTCGGCCGGGCTTACGGGTTCGCCGCAGGCTCTCGCCATTGAGATCGATCCGGTGGGCGTTATGGACCAGGCGGTCGAGAACGGCGTCGGCGTAGGTGGGGTCGCCGATCAGCGCGTGCCATTGATCGACGGGAAGCTGGCTGGTGACGATGGTGGAGCGGTGGCCGTAGCGGTCCTCGAGGATCTCCAGGAGGTCGTGGCGGGCCGCGGCGTCGAGCGGCTCGAGGCCCCAGTCGTCGAGGATGAGGAGATCGACGCGGCCGAGCGCGCGCAGCAGGCGGGGGTGGCGGCCGTCACCGCGCGCCAAGGCCAGATCGCTGAACAGTCGCGGGACGCGCTGATAGAGCACGGAGCGATTGTCGCGGCAGGCCTTGTTGCCGAGCGCTGAGGCGAGCCAGCTTTTGCCGACGCCGGAGGGCCCGCAGATCAGCAGGTTGGCGTGGTCATCGATCCAGCGGCCTTCGACCAGCATCGTCAGCAGGCTGCGGTCGAGGCCGCGTGGAGTGCGGTAGTCGATGTCTTCGACGCAGGCCTCCTGGCGCAGCTTGGCGTATTGCAGCCGCTTCGACAGCCGCTTGTCGCGTCGCAATGACGCTTCGCGTTCGAGCAGGAGCGCGAGCCATTCGGCGTGGCCGAGGCTTGCGGCGTCGCCGCCGGCTTCGATGTCGGCGAAGGCCTTGGCCATGCCGTGAAGGCCGAGCGCGTGGAGCTGATCGAGGGTCGGATGGGTAAGCAAGATGAGATCTCCTAATTGTAGTAGCGCGGCCCGCGGATGTTGGGATGAAGGATCGGCGCGTCGTCCGCGGAGCGCTTGGGTGAAGGACGCCGATCGAGATTGTTGGCGAGGATCGATTTGACCGAGCCGTAGGTGCGCGCGCCGATATCGATCGCCCGCATGGCGGCGGCATCGAGCCGCTCGTGCCCGTAGGATCGGGCGAGCCGGATGATGCCGAGACAGGCGCGGAAGCCCTGTTCCGGATGCGCGCGCTCGTCGAGGATCAGGTCGCACAGCGCCGCGGTCGCCGGCCCGATCGAGGCTGCGTCCTTGCGGATGCGCTCGATGGTCCAGCCGGCGTAGCGCCGATGACTGGATGCCATGTGCTCCGGCACGGTCGTGTGCTTGTGGTTGCCGCTCATGCGCTGATGCGCGGCGATCCGCTCACCCTTGTGGAATATCTCGACGGTGCGGGCCGTGAAGCGCACCTCGACCTCGGCGCGGACGAAGCGATGCGGAACGCTGTAATAATGCGCCTCGATCTCGACGTGATAATCGATGCTGACCCGGCAGATCCGCCACTCAGCGAACACGTAAGGGCTCTCCGGCAAGGCCTGGAGTGCCGGCCGGTCGATCTCCTCCAGCAGCTTGCGGCGAGTGACGCCGAGCCGCCGGATCGGCCGCTCCTCGTTGAGCCGGGTCATTAACTCGGCGATCGCCGCGTTGACCTCGGCGAGGCTGTGGAAGATCCGGTGGCGCAGCCGTCCGAGCAGCCAGCGCTCGACCATGAGGACCGCCTGCTCGACCTTGGCCTTGTCCCGTGGCCGTCGCGGCCTCGCCGGCAGAATGGCGGTGCCGTAATGCGCCGCCATATCGGCGTAGCTGCGGTTGATCTGCGGATCGTAGAGGCAGGCCTTGATCACCGCGACCTTGGTGTTGTCCGGCACCAGCAGTGCCGGCACGCCGCCGATCGCCTCGAAGGCGCCGACGTGCCCGCTGATCCAGTCGGCGAGGCCCTGCGTCCAGGTCGCCTGCGCGTAGGTGAAGCTCGATGCGCCGAGCACTGCGACGAAGATCTGCGCGGTGCGCCGTTCGCCGGTGAACCGGTCGATCACCACCGGCACGCCGTCGCCGGCATAGTCGACGAACAGCTTGTCGCCGGCCGCATGCGACTGGCGCATCGTCACCGACAGCCGGCCTTCCCAGGCCCGGTAGAGCTCGCAGAACCGCGAATAGCGATACCCGCCGGGTTCGCCCGCGATGTACTCCTCCCACACAATCGACAGCGTCACGTGCTTGCGCTTGAGCTCGCGATGCACCGCCGCCCAGTCCGGCTCGGCCTGCCGCCGATGGCCCCGCCGGGTGCCCGGACCGGCTCCGGCGCTGGCGAACAGCCGGGCCTCCAGCACCGTGTCGGTGACGTCGTCTGGCAACGGCCAGGTCAGCCCCGCCGCCTCGAACCGGCGGATCGTCAACCGCACCGTCGAAGGCGCCGTCCCCAACCGCCGCGCAATCTCGCGGGTCGGCATCCCAGCCGACTTCAATCTGATCACTTCGCGCACGTGGCGCATCGCAAGCCTCTCCGTCGGCATCCAGGTCCCCCTTCGCAAAGCCGAAAGGCGGGACCGTATCGGAGCCAGAAGAGGCCTCGTCACCCCGGGCGACATCATCCCGGAATGGTGGGCGAGATCATCTCGGAATGGTGGGCGACATCAAATCGGAACGGTGGGCGAGATCATTCCGGAAAGGTGGGCGACATCGAGCGGAATCAGCACCGCCGGTCTCCGCCGGTCTGAGCTCGCCGGCCTTTGGACTGCGGAGAATCCAGACGCGCCTGGGTGGATCGAGGAAACTGCCGACGGCCTCATTGTGCAACTGGCCAGCTCGAAAACGAACCAGGCGGGCGAGGAAGAAGCGATCGGCATCCCGTTCGGAAGGGATGAGGCCGTTTGCCCTGTTCGTGCCTACAGGGCTTGGCTCTCGGTCTCAGGCATCACGGCCGGACCAATTTTCCGCCCCATCAGTCGACACGGCAAAATGGGAGCGTGTGCGATCACCGGGGCAGGTATCGCCTTGGTTGTGAAGCGGGTCATAGGGAAGACGGCTCTGGCCGAAGGCCTCGCGGCCGAAAAAGCCAGCGCGCTGGCGAAAACCTTTTCCGGCCACTCGCTCCGTTCCGGATTGGCAACTTCGGCTGCCAAGAACGGCGCCCCCGGTCACGCGATTCAGCGCCAATTGCGGCACAAGTCTTTCACGACCACCCTCGAATACATCCGGATCGGCTCGCTCTTTGAGGGCAACGCAGCAAGCTTCGCGCTGGTTTAGCGCGCGGCGTCGCGGTGCGGAGCACCGAAAAATGTCGTACGAATTCGGCCACGACAAACGCATTTTTGAGATCGTTCGGTCCTCTCGTAACAAGGCGATCGCAGTTGTTCGCGGTTGCAAAGTGCAATCAATGTGATGCCCACCAAGTCAGGGCGCTACGCGAACGGGTTAAAGGTGCTCCCGTGTCAGATAAGCGCTGTCTCACCAAACAAGAAGCTGCCGATTACTGTGGTTGCCACACATTGGCTGCGTTCGACAGTTGGCTCCAGAAGGGCATTGTCCCCAAGGCTATCCCCGGCACCAACAGATGGGACCGGAAAGCCCTGGATGCGGCTCTGGACCGCGCATCAGGCCTTGTGACAGACTCCGTTGCCGATCTGACCCCGTACCAGCGCTGGAAGGCCGAGAATGCGCGGAAGACCCAGGCCGCCTAACAAACCGCTGAAGCTAAAGGGCGTCCATCGCGTCAAGAAGCGGCAGAAGGACGGATCGATCAAGATCCACCTCTATCACCGCGCCACTGACCTGCCCCTTGACGAAGCCCGGCTCGCCGAGAGCTATGCCGAGGCCGAGAAGAAAATGCGCACCAGGGGCGACGACACGCTAGTGCAGCTGATCAGGCATTTCGACCAGTCCGCCTATTTCGACAGCCTCAGTGAGGAACACAGGCGGCAGTACATCTGGAAGCTGAAGCGGATCGAGCTGCGCTGGGGCACCTGCCCCGTCGCCACGTTCAACGACGCCGACGATGCTCTGGAGTTTCGCAAGGACGCCCTCGCCTGGCACAATGAGCTCGGCAAGGTCTCGCCGCGATCGGCCGACAACCTGGTTGCGGCGCTTGCGCGCGTGCTGTCCTACGCAAAGGAAAAGGCGGTCATCAAGTTCAATCCGCTCGACACCTTCGCGCGGCTCTACAAGAGCAACCGATCGGAGCTCACCTGGCCGGAGGAGTTGCAGCAGCAATTCATCAGTGCGGCACGGCCGGCCATGGCAACGGCGATGATCATGGTCCGCAACACCGCGATGCGCGCCAGCGACGTCCGCAAGTTCCCCTGGACGCGTTATGACGGAAGCCGCGTGCAGATCCGCTCGACCAAGACCGGCAAGCTGCTCTGGATCCCCGCCACGCGCGAGCTAAAAGCGCATCTGGACAAGCTCAAGGAAACCAAGGCCGGCGCGCTGGTGATGCTGACGCCGACCGGC
Source organism: Bradyrhizobium sp. AZCC 2230 (assembly GCF_036924495.1). Classification (NCBI taxonomy): domain Bacteria; kingdom Pseudomonadati; phylum Pseudomonadota; class Alphaproteobacteria; order Hyphomicrobiales; family Nitrobacteraceae; genus Bradyrhizobium; species Bradyrhizobium sp. AZCC 2230. The sequence continues at coordinate 1,844,592 of NZ_JAZHRS010000001.1, forward strand.
AAGGCCTATGCGAAGCGCTATTTCAACGAGCACTGGCGCGAGGACTGCGACAAGATCGATGCCATCAATGCCAAGGCGATCGCTGCCGATGCCGATTTCGTCAAAACCGCCGACCTCAACTTCCACGACAACCGCGGGACAGCCGCGACGCTGCTTGCCGAGGCTGGCGCGACCGCGCCGGAGATCGCCGAGGCACTGACCTGGACTGTCGACAAAGCGCAGAAGGTAATCGACCTCTATCTCGCGCGGCGCGGCGTACTGGCAGCCAATGCCATCGCGAAGCTCGAAGAGTACCGAGACAAGATGGACGGCATTGAACGGGCGACCTTCCCGTTATCTAAGGCTCGACCAACCGAGTAACTTGCACCGGCGCTGGCAATACAATTTCCCATCGCGGCTTTGCTGATCCGGCGCCCGACCAATATTTCTCAGCGTTGTAGTAGCTCGCAATGCCCTGGACGCCGAGGGTGAGCCAGACTTGGTCGGCTACAAAGCCATCGCCATCAAGCTCGTAGATGTGTTGCTGGGGACCTTTGAAAGCCCGCGCCTGCTCAATAGTCTGCCAAGCGAAGTACGAGATGAACCGCGAAGGACGCTTTGGAAAATGGGCTAGTCGATAGTTCTCAAAGACCAGCTCTATCATCCATTCGTGAGCCGAATACGCAAAGCCGTCCGATCCCAGAATCGCGTCCTTCCGCAAAAACAAATACTGCCACCCGTGCCGCGACAAACCTTGGGGAAAAAGGGATCGCTGCAGATCCGTTAGATCTTGTGCCGCCCATCGCCCTGGCTGTTCGACGATCGCCGATTGACTAGGATCGTCAGGTAGAAGGTCGAGTGCTCCTCCAACGATGTAGACGCCGCGCCGATCGACCGAAAAGCCGCGCATCATTGCCCCTTCAAAAGAACGGATCTCGAACAAAATTGTAAACCGTCTGTAAACGGGCGGTACGCTGTAAACCAGACGCCCCAAAACGGCATTGAAAGTATTTGAAAAAATGGTCGGAGCGAGAGGATTTGAACCTCCGACCCCTAGTCTCCCAGACTAGTGCGCTAACCGGGCTGCGCCACGCTCCGAACGTCGTTCCATTAGCTAGGATCGCCGCTTTGCGCAAGGCGAGCCACACCATTTTGGTGTCTTGGCCCAAAGCCCTGGGAACAGAGTACAAAGGCGACGAGAAGGCCCTTACCCGTCCTTCAGCGCCTGATCGAGCATTTCCCGGCAGGCGACGAGGTCGGCAAGGACCCGTCCGAGTCGCTCCCGGTCCATCGCGCTGGGGCCGGCGGGCGCGGCGGCGGTGCCGCCCTTGCGGAAGGTGGTGAGGATGTCCTCGTCGTCGACCTCGGTGAAGCGGAAGTCGATGCCCTCCTCTTCGTCGCCCTGGTAGTCGTCCTCGTCGGCATCCGTGACGCCCTTGATGGGTGCCTCGTCGTCCGGCTCTATCAGGCTGGCGCCGATGGCGTCCTCGATCGCCCCGAAGGAGACCGCGGCCGAGCCGTCGGCCAGGCCCTGCACCGATTTGACGCCGTGCTCTTTCAGGATCCGCTGCACCCCGCGGATGGTGTAGCCCTCCCCGTAGAGGAGACGGCGGATGCCCTTGAGCAGATCGACGTCGTCGGGGCGGTAGTAGCGGCGGCCGCCGCTGCGCTTCATCGGCTTGATCTGGGAGAATCGCGTCTCCCAGAATCGCAGCACGTGCTGCGGAATGTCGAGTTCCTGCGCTACTTCGCTGATGGTTCGGAACGCATCCGGCGCCTTGTCCAAGTGCCAAATCCTTCGCGCAGGCGATTACGCCTCGGGTTGAGCCTTGCTGGCATCGCCATTGGTGCGATGCTGGGAATTGATCCGCTGCTTCAGGATCGCCGACGGCTTGAACACCATCACCCGGCGCGGCGAGATCGGCACTTCGGTGCCGGTCTTCGGGTTGCGACCGATGCGCTGACCCTTCTTCCGGACCATGAAGGAGCCGAACGAGGACAATTTCACCGTCTCGCCCTTCTCAAGGCAGTCGGTGATCTCCTTCAGCACGAGTTCCACGAATGCGGACGATTCCGTGCGCGACAGCCCCACCTTCTGGTAGACGGCCTCGCAGAGATCAACACGCGTTACGGTTTTACTTTGATCGGTCATCGCCCTGCCCCACATCACGGCGAACAATTGTTGTCTGAAATTATGAGCTTACGTTACGGCGGTCAACAGCGCTCATCAATGCAGACGCATCGATAATCGCGGCCAATTCCGGCAAAATTTTATCGAATGTGGCTTTACCAGCGCACCAGCGCGGAGCCCCAGGTGAAGCCGCCGCCCATCGCCTCCAGCAGGACCATGTCGCCGCGCTTGATGCGGCCGTCCTTGCGCGCGACCGACAGCGCCAGCGGAATCGAGGCGGCGGAGGTGTTGCCGTGACGGTCCACCGTCAGCACCACCTTCTCCGGCGCGATATGGAGCTTGTGGGCGGAGGCGTCGATGATTCGCTTGTTGGCCTGGTGCGGCACGAACCAGTCGATGCTGTCGGCATTGAGCCCGGTCGCCTCGAAGGCGTCGACGATCACGTCGGTGATCATGCCGACCGCATGCTTGAAGACCTCGCGGCCCTCCATGCGCAGATGGCCGACCGTCTGGGTCGAGGACGGCCCGCCGTCGACGAACAGCTTTGCCTTGTGGCGGCCATCGGAGCGCAGATGCGTGGTCACCACGCCGCGGTCGGTGGCGGCCTTGCCCGGCTGCTCCTGCGCGTCCAGCACGACCGCACCGGCGCCGTCGCCGAACAGCACGCAGGTGCCGCGGTCGTTCCAGTCGAGGATGCGCGAGAAGGTCTCGGCGCCGATCACCAGCGCGCGCTTGAAGGCGCCAGAGCGCAGGAAATTATCGGCGGTCGCCAGCGCGAACACGAAGCCCGAGCACACCGCCTGGAGGTCGAAAGCCGCACCGTGATTGATGCCGAGCCCGTGCTGCACGGCAACCGCGGTCGCAGGAAACGTGTTGTCCGGCGTCGAGGTCGCGAGCACGATCAGGTCGATCGACTGTGCGTCCACGCCGGCGTCGGCGAGCGCGGCCTGCGCCGCCTTGATCGCAAGATGCGAGGTGAACTCGCCGTCGGCCGCAATGTGCCGCTCGCGAATGCCGGTCCGCTGCACGATCCACTCGTCGGAGGTGTCGATGCGCGCCGCCAATTGAGCATTGGTCACCACCTGCTCCGGCAGATAGGAGCCGCAGCCCAGCACGACCGAACGAATCTTGGTCACGAAACATCCTCCGGCGCGACTGACGCAGAACTGAGCGCACCCCCATCGCGGTTGAGCATCTGATTGATCTTGTTCAGAAGATCGAATTTGGCCATCTCATAACCAACATCGATCGCATAGGCAAAGCCTTCGGCGTTAATTCCGCCATGGCTCTTGACCACGACCCCTTTCAATCCAAGAAACATCCCGCCATTGGACTTGTTGGGATCCATCTTGTTGCGCAGGGCCTGGAAGGCGCCGCGGGCGAAGAGATAGCCCAGCTTGGACATCCAGGTCCGCTGCATCTCGTCGCGGAGCAGTTCCGCCATCTGGCGCGCAGTTCCCTCGGCCGCCTTGAGCGCAATGTTGCCGCTGAACCCCTCGGTCACGATCACGTCGGCCAGCCCCTTGCCGATGCCGTCACCCTCGACGAAGCCGATATAATCGAGCCCCGGCAGGTTCATCGCGCGCAGGATTTCGCCCGCCTCGCGGATTTCCTCGTGACCCTTGATCTCTTCGGTCCCGATGTTGAGCAGGCCGACCGTAGGGCGGGGCTTGCTGAACAAGACGCTGGCCATCGCCGCGCCCATGACCGCGAGCGAGACCACATGATGCGCATCCCCCCCGATGGTGGCGCCAAGATCGAGCACCACGGACTCGCCGCGCATCGTCGGCCATATCCCCGCGATTGCCGGCCGATCAATGCCCGGCAGCGTGCGCAGATGGAAGCGCGCCATCGCCATCAGCGCGCCGGTATTGCCGGCGGAGATCGCGACATCCGCCTCGCCCTTCTTCACCGCGTCGATCGCAAGCCACATCGAGGACGTCTTGCGGCCGCGCCGCAGCGCCTGGCTCGGCTTGTCCTCCATGCTGACGGCAACGTCGGTATGGATGATGCGGGACGCGGCCTTGAGCCTGGGGTGGCGGTCGAGCTCGGGCTCGATTCGGGCGCAATCCCCGACCAGCAGAAACTCGGTCTCAGGATGCCTGCCAAGCGAGATGGCCGCGCCCGGAATGACGACAGGGGCGCCGACGTCGCCCCCCATGGCGTCAAGCGCGATACGAACCTTGCTTGGCATCAAAATCCCGGAAACCTGGTCTGGCGCGGTCGTCCGCTAGCGGGACCGCGAAATGGGTTCGCCATGGACATGGCGACCGGCCGAGCGCCACGCCGCGCCCGAACCGGGCGGACAATAGCGTTTTGTTATCCCGAAACAACCTCTTGCCCCCAGCCTTTTGGATCAAGGGCGATCCGCCGGCGGATGCTCGAATTCACAAGAATTTCTGATGAATCAGATAGTTGAGGCGTCTTTTCAAACCAGCCCCGCAAACACCTCACACCCCGTAGCAAAGCGGTGTTACGGGAATGCCCAGCTATTTGCCTTTCTTCTTGCCCTGCTTGTTGTCCTGCAGCGCCTTGAGCGCCGCGAACGGATGGTCCTCGGGATCGAGTGCGGTGACCTCCGCCTCGAACACGACCCCCGGCTTGCGGGGATACGGGTCGATCGCCAGGAACAGCGCGTCGGTCGCGATCCGGCCGAGGTCGATGATTCCGTTGACGATGGCCTCCGGCGGATCGGCGACCTCCGGGGGCTCCTTCTCGTCCCCCCCCTCTTCGATCAGGTCGGCCAGCCGCCGCGCCTCGGCCTCGGGGGCAAAGGTCAGGTCGATATCCTCGTCGATCTCGCTTTCGATCGGATCGAGCGTGACAACGCAGGTCTGGCCGACTCGGGCCCGCACATGGCCCGTGACCTGGATCCGGCCGCCGCTCTTCGGCACGATTTCGAGGTCAGCATGGGCCGACAGGACCTCACGCACGCCCGCGAGATCGGCCATCGCCTGTCGCTCCGCAGCCGAGGCGTCGAGCTCACGGTGCAGGCCAGTATCAGGAATATGCGCCACCATCACGGGCACGCGCCAAGGGTCGGGTCCGGTCGTCGGTCGGTTCATGACGTCTCATCCTCCGCAAGCGGCGCGGGAAACCTAAAGGATCCGAGCAACAGCGCGGAATCGTCGATCTGGCCGAGACCCGCATTCGCGGCCACCGCGTAAGCGGCCAGCCGCCGCGCGTGGTCCATCCCAACGCCATTCAAGATATTCTTGCAGATCGCCTGCGCCAGCGCCTCGGCGTCCGTGTCGATCGCCTGGTCGTAAGCCTGGACGCGGCCGTAAAAGGCCTCGCCGAAGGCCCGCATCCGCTTCGGGACGGTCTGATCGCCGATGCCCATCTCGCGCAGATTATCGTCCATGTCCTCGCAGAATCGGTCGAACAGGGCCTGCGACAGCTCCACCCCACCCTGGGCGACAGTCCGCAGCCGCCGCAGCAACAGCCAGAGGTGCAGCAGCAACAGGTCGAAACGGCCATTAACCGTATCAGGCACGCCCAAGTCCCGGTAAAATATGGGTTCTCGCGCCTGCGTCACGATCATGCCATAGATGGCCTCAATGGTGCCGGCCGGGGCTAGCCGGGGTTTCCTGAAGTGATTGAACGGCCAAAGCATTGTGGTTTCCGCAAGCGGGCGCGCGCGAGTTGCATTCAGAGCCTCCGCCCGGTACTTCAGCGCCTCGCGCGACGCAAGGGGACGGAATCAGTTCCACTATGACGATATCGAACCAGACCAGCCGGCGCGCAGACAAGCGGCGCGGCCTTTATGCACGCTGGCGCGGCTTGCGCATGCTCGCGGCCGTGGCTCTGGTCGGTGGCGCCCTTGCGGGATGCACCGGCGAGCAATTCCAGAAGGGCTACATCCTGCCGCCCGGCGCGCTCGAGCAGATTCCGATCGGCGCGAGCCAGGACCAGGTGCTGATCGTGATGGGCACGCCGTCCACGGTCGCGACGCTGGACGGTGAAGTGTTTTACTACATCTCGCAGCGCTCGGAGCGCATGGTCGCCTTCATGAACCAGAAGGTGGTCGACCAGCGCGTCATCGCCGTCTATTTCGACAAGAACCGGCGCGTGCGCCGGCTTGCGAATTATGGCCTCCAGGACGGCAAGATCTTCGACTCCATCAGCCGGACCACGCCGACGTCGGGTCAGGAGATGAGCTACCTCGCTCCGCTGTTCAAGCTGCTCAGCTTTAACTGAGCCTTCAGCCTGCGGCGTCGTGCCGCCGTTGGTGCGGCGCTTGCGGCCGCGTGCGACTTGCCGTTGCACGCCGGGTTCCATACGCTCTCTGCAAAACAAGAAGCAGGGAGTGGATTCGTGCCCAACAAAGTTCTGTCGCGTCGTCGCGTGCTCGCCGGTACCGCTGGTCTTGCGGCCGCAGCCATCCTGCCGCGATCGAGCCTTGCCGACTGGAAGCCGACCGAGAACATCCGAATCATCGTGCCGGCTGCGGCCGGCGGCTCGACCGACGTGATGGGGCGGTTGCTCGCAGCCCATCTCCAGTCCGCCTGGGGCCAGACCGCGGTCGTGGAGAATCGTTCGGGCGGCGGCGGCACGATCGGGACGGCCGAAGTCGTTCGCTCCAAGGCCGACGGCCACACCATCCTGATCGGCAATCCCGGGCCGAACGCGATCGCCTACAGCATCTTCAAGAACCTCAGCTACAAGCCGGACCAGCTCCAGCCGGTCTCCAACATGATCCGGATTCCGAACATCGTGTCGGCGCATCCGAAGACCGGCATCAAGTCGGTCGCCGAGCTGATTGGCTTTCTCAAGGCCAATCCGGACAAGCTCAGCTACGCCTCCTCCGGCGTCGGCCAGAGCCCTCACCTCACCGGCGCCTGGTTCCTCCAGCTCACCGGGCTGAAGATGACGCACATCCCGTTCCGTGGCGCCGGGCCGGCGCTTCAGGCCGCGCTTGCCGGCGACATCCAGATCCTGTTCGACAATCTCTATCCGAGCCTGCCGCAGGTTCAGAACGGCACGCTCAACGGCCTCTGTGTCACGACGACCGAGCGGAGTGATCTCGCACTGAGCCTGCCGACCATGCGCGAGAGCGCGCCGGAGCTTGCGAATTTCGATGTGTCGTCATGGTTCTCGGTGTTTCTGCCGAAGGGCGTCCCTGCGCCCGTGGTTGAAGCGCTCAATCTCCAGGTCAAGGCGATGCTCGAGCGCGACGACATGAAGAAGCAGATCACCGCCATGGGCGCCCGCGCCGACTACGGCACGCCGCAGCAATTCTCCGACTTCGTGGACGCCGAGACGAAGAAATTCGCCGGCATCATCCAGAAGGAAGGCCTGCAGATGGACGTGCAGTAGGCGCCGCCCCCTCCCTGCTGGGCCACGCCTTCGGCAAAAAGTGAAAAACAACCCCATGCACAGTAGAACCACAGTTGCTCGCCGGCACGAGGTCCGCTCGATCAAGCTATTGCCGCGTCGAACAAATTAGCGGCAAAGGGGCAAGGAGCGCGGCAACTACGGCAAGGGTGGTCTTCGCAAGACAACGACGGACAACGCCAATTGGGCCAACGCGCAGGATGACAGTGCACTAAATTCATCCGTCCTTCTCCGCAGACGGCTTGGGCCCGCGCTTGGCTGGCTTGAGGACGCGGCCGGTCTGGCGTTCGATGCGGGCGAGAAAGCGGTTATCTCCGAGCGGGCGGCCGATGCTCTCCGCTGAACGCAACGCCCCGAACAGATCGGCTTCCGGTTCGGTCGCCAGGAAATCGGCGAACTCCGGAAAACGCTCGCGGATCGGCGCCAGGGCGGTGACGCCGTCATCCTTGCCGCGCAAATGCGCGCGCGTGCTCGACCATCGCCAGTCCTGCGCCCGCTTGACCAGCCTCGCGCGCACCGGATTGAGCGACACGTGGCGCAGCGCCGCCGCAAGATGGTCTTCGTCCATCGCGACGGCGCCGAACCGGCCTTGCCAGAAATGGCCGGTGCGCTTGCGCCGCGCCTGGATGACGCCGGCATAGGAACGATGCACGCGCGCGAGCGCGCGTCGCAGCCCATCGGTATCGGATGGCACCAGGATGAGATGCACATGGTTCGGCATCAGGCACCAGGCCCACACCTCGACCCCGGCCGCCCGGCAATTCGTCGCCAGCAGATCCCGATAAAGGGCGTAGTCGTCGTCGCCGAAAAACGTCCGCGCCCGGCCATTGCCGCGCTGGGTGACATGGTGCGGATGACCGGGAATGACGACGCGGGCGAGACGGGCCATGACCAAGCATGCCCCAAAATGCGGGCCGGGTCAATTGAGTGCACTGTCACCGTAATGGCGCACATTTTCTCGGAGGCCGGTCTACGTAAGCTTCGGCGGTCCGCCGCGACAAGTTGCTTGGTGCCAATTAGGTGGCCCCACAGGCGGCCTCGACTTCCGCGTAAGCTCGGTAATCGACTTGTAGCCAATGAAGTGAAGCTAGATCCGGGAGCACTGTTCGCGCCAATAAATCCCGATTTGTGCATTCGCCTTCTCTTCGAGCTGCGGCAGGCAAGTCACTCCATCCACCCAGCTTTTTCCGGTGCCAAAGATCAGCTTCCACTGAGATGCGGTCGCATACGCGCGCGAGATTGCCTTTCTACTGACATCCATCGTTCGGGCCTTCAGCGGATTCCTCCACCTGGTGTACCCTTCGGTTGACTTCTACGCGGCGGCCAAACTCCATGCTGCAGATCATGCTCGGCAAAGACCAAAAACCCCGCGGCTCGCGCCGCGGGGTTTTGTCTTGTGTCGTTCGTGCCGCTCAGTGCGCCAGGACCGCCAGCAGCAAGAGCGCCACGATGTTGGTGATCTTGATCATCGGGTTCACCGCGGGACCCGCCGTGTCCTTGTAGGGATCGCCGACGGTGTCGCCGGTCACGGCGGCCTTGTGGGCATCAGAGCCCTTGCCGCCGAAATGACCGTCCTCGATGTACTTCTTGGCGTTGTCCCAGGCGCCGCCGCCCGAGGTCATCGAGATCGCGACGAACAGGCCCGTCACGATCACACCAAGCAGCATGGCGCCGACCGCCGAGAACGCCGCCGACTTGCCTGCCGCGCCGCCGCCAGCGATGGCGTAGATCAGGAAGTAGACGACGATCGGCGACAGCACCGGGAGCAGCGAGGGGATGATCATCTCCTTGATCGCCGCCTTGGTGAGCAGGTCGACCGCCTTGCCGTAGTCCGGCTTGTCGGTGCCCTGCATGATGCCCGGCTTCTCGCGGAACTGGCGACGCACCTCCTCGACGATCGCGCTGGCCGCGCGGCCGACTGCGGTCATGCCCATCGCACCGAACAGGTATGGCAGCAGGCCGCCGAACAGCAGGCCCACCACGACGTAGGGGTTGTTCAGCGAGAAATCCGGATTGACGCCGGCGAAGTAGGTATGGTGGGCGGAGTCTGCAACGAAGAACTTGAGGTCCTGGTTGTAGGCCGCGAACAGCACCAGGGCACCGAGACCGGCGGAGCCGATCGCGTAGCCCTTGGTCACTGCTTTGGTGGTGTTGCCGACCGCGTCGAGCGCATCGGTCGACTTGCGCACCTCCTTCGGCAGGCCCGCCATTTCGGCGATGCCACCGGCGTTGTCGGTCACCGGTCCGAAGGCGTCGAGGGCGACGACCATGCCGGCCAGCGCCAGCATGGTGGCGGTCGCGATCGCGATGCCGAACAGGCCGGCCAGGCTGTAGGTGATCAGGATGCCGGCGATGATCACGATCGCGGGCAACGCGGTCGCTTCCATCGAGACGGCGAGGCCCTGGATCACGTTGGTGCCGTGACCGGTCACCGACGCCTGGGCGATCGACTTCACCGGGCGATAGTCGGTGCCGGTATAGTACTCGGTGATCCAGATGATCAGCGCGGTGACGACGAGGCCGACCACGCCGCACTCGAACAGCGCCATGCCGGTGTAGTCGACACCGTCGAGCTTGCCGAAGCCGATCAGGTAGTAGATCACGCCGGCGATGCCGATCAGCGACAGGACGCCGGTTGCGATCAGGCCCTTGTAGAGCGCGCCCATGATCGACTGGCTCGGCCCCAGCTTCACGAAGAAGGTGCCGATGATCGAGGTGATGATGCAGATGCCGCCGATGGCGAGCGGCAGCGTCATCATGTCGGAGAGGATCGGCGTCTTGGCGAAGAAGATCGCCGCGAGCACCATGGTGGCGACCGCGGTCACCGCATAGGTTTCGAACAAATCGGCGGCCATGCCGGCGCAGTCGCCGACATTGTCACCGACGTTGTCGGCGATCGTGGCCGGGTTGCGCGGATCGTCCTCCGGGATGCCTGCCTCGACCTTGCCGACGAGATCGCCGCCGACATCCGCACCCTTGGTGAAGATGCCACCGCCGAGACGGGCGAAGATCGAGATCAGCGAGGCGCCGAAGCCGAGCGCCACCAGGGCGTCGACCACGGTGCGGCTGTCGGGCGCGAGCTTCAGCGAGTGGACCAGGAAGCCGAAATAGAGGGTCACGCCGAGCAGCGCGAGACCCGCCACCAGCATGCCGGTGATCGCGCCCGCCTTGAAGGCGAGCTCGAGGCCGCCGGCGAGCGACGTCGTCGCGGCCTGGGCGGTGCGCACGTTGGCGCGGACCGAGACGTTCATGCCGATGAAACCGGCCGCCCCCGACAGGACGGCGCCGATCAAGAAGCCGATCGCGACATAAAGCCCAAGGAAATAGGCAAGCAGCACGAAGATGACGATGCCGACGATGCCGATCGTGGTGTACTGGCGCCGGAGATAGGCTTGTGCGCCTTCACGCACAGCTCCCGCGATCTCCTGCATGCGCGGTGACCCCGCATCCGCACTCAACACCGAAGACGTCGCCCAAATCGCGTAGACGACGGAAAGCACTCCGCAGAGCACAATCAACCATAATGCTGTCATGTGATTTTTGCCTCAGATCCTTGATGTACGTACCCCCGGCGCCTTTTGTTTTTCCGTCAAGCGGTGTGGCGCCCTTATGTTGAACAGGGCCGCCCCTTGCACGAAGGTGTGGCCCTGGTCGGTCACAAGCTTGCCAAAATCAAATTGAGGGTGCAACGCCGGATGAGGCCGAAAAAGCCGATCTCAGCAAGTATTTAGACCTAATCCCGAGCGGCTGGCCGCCGGCTTGGCGCAATTGCTAGAAGTGGCTGTAGGACAGGCGCTTCAAGGTCAACTCCTGGCCCTGCCCATCCAGGAAGCGCGGCCGCTCGTGGCCCGCGACGATGGTGCCGATCGCCGTGACGGTCAGACCCACTGCCCGCCCCGCTTCCATCAGCGCATCGCTCTGTGCCGGCGGTACCGTGCACAGCACCTCGTAGTCGTCGCCCCCGGCAAGCAGCGTCTCAACGCAAATAGCCTTGCGGGCGACCAGGCCGGCCGCAGCGGGTGACAGGGGCACGCTCGCCACATTGAGCGTGGCGGAGACGCCGGACGCCGCGCAGAGTTTCGTCAGGTCGCCGGCGAGCCCGTCGGACACGTCCATCGCCGCAGTCGCGTGGTCGCGCACGGCCTGCGCCAGCACATTGCGCGGCTGCGGGATCCGATAGCGCGAGATCAGCGCTTCTCTTGCAGCTGGATCGGTCGTCAGCGCTGTGGCCGCCGCGCCGCCGGTGAGCACATCGAGGCCGAGCGCGGCATCGCCGATCGTCCCGGTCACCAGGATGCGATCACCTGGTTTTGCGCCGGTGCGGCCGACCATCCGCCCCTTCGGCACGCGGCCGAAGGCGGTGATCGAGATCATCTGGGGTCCCGGCGTCGACACCGTGTCGCCGCCGAGCAGCGGGCAGCCGAAGCTCCTGGCGTCCTCGCCGAGCGCATCGGCAAACGGCCCGAGCCAGGCATCCTCCTTGCTGCGCAGCGCCAGCGTCAGCACGAAGCCGGCGGGCGCAGCCCCCTTGGCGGCAAGATCAGACAGATTCACCCGCAGCGCTTTTCGCGCGACAGTGTCTGGCGGGTCGGTGGCAAGATAATGCACGCCCTCGACCACGGCATCGGTGGTGACGACGATGTCGTCGCCGGACGAGGACAGGATCGCGGCGTCATCGACCAGCCCGAACGCACCGGGATCAGTCGCCAGCGGCTTGAAATAGCGCGCGATGAGGGAATCTTCGGCGGAGGGGTTTTGCTGATTGGTCATCGGCGTCGGCCACACATACCGCTGTCATCGCCCGGCTTGACCGGGCGATCCAGTATTCCAGAGACGTTCGTATGAAATCGATAGGCCGCGGCGTACTGGATGCCCCGCCTTCGCGGGGCATGACACCAGAGTATGGGGCAGCAGCATCGCATCAATTCACCGCCCTGCGTCGCCCTACCCCCGCCCGAACTCATCACCGCGAAACTGCCGGCCGATCTGGTCGAGCACCGCGTTGACCATGCCGGTCTCCTCGCGGTCGACGAAGGCATTGGCGACGTCGACATATTCGGAGACCACGACGCGGCCCGGCACATCCTTGCGGTGCTCCAGTTCGTAAGCCCCTGCCCGCAACACCGCGCGCAGGATCGCCTCGATCCGCTTCAAGGGCCAGCCCTTCGACAGCGCCTCGTCGATCAGAGGATCGAGCTTCTTCTGGTCGCGCACGACGCCGGAGACGACGTCGCGAAAGAACGCGGCTTCCGCCGGCAAATAGGTGTCGCCCTCGACCTCGTTGCCAAGCCAGTGGCTCTCGAACTCGGCAAAGATGTCGTTGATGCCGGCGCCAGCGATGTCCATCTGGTACAGCGCCTGGACGGCGGCGAGCCGTGCCGCACCGCGTCGGTTCGCTTTCTTCTCCGCAGGTCCCGCCGGTTTCCTGGTGTCAGCCGTTTTCTTAGGATCAGCCATGGCTCAGGCCCGCGCCATGCGGCGTTTGATGCGCAGCATCGCGATCGCGGCGCGCGCGGCATCGCCGCCCTTGTTGAGCTCGCTGGCGCGCGCCCGCGCCCAGGCCTGGTCCTCATTGTTGACGGTGAGGATGCCATTGCCGAGCGGCAGCTTGCGCGCCACCGCAAGATCCATCAGCGCGCGCGAGGATTCCTGCGAAACGATCTCGAAATGGATGGTATCGCCGCGGATCACGCAGCCAAGCGCAATCACCGCGTCATAGGGCTTGCCATTGGCCGCAGCCGCGTCGACCGCGATCGCGATCGCCGCCGGGATCTCCAGCGCGCCGGGAACCGTGATGACGTCATGGGTCAGGCCGGCCGCCTTCAGCTCGGTGACCGCGCCGTCCAGAAGCGCGTCCTGGAGATCGTCATAGAACCGCGCCTCGACAATCAGCGCACGCGCGCCGAAAATGTCGGTCTGGTCCTTCAGGGGTGCGCGCCGCGCGTCTGCCATCGTCTCAATCCGTTTCGTGAAGTCGTCGCTTGAAGTCGTCTCTTGGGTCGGCGCGTTATGTAGTCGCCGCAGGCGGGTAAGCCAAGTTTTAAACCGTCATTTCCGTCAGCCGCGCCGCATAGCGGGCCATCAAATCGACCTCGATATTGACCTCAGTCCCCGCCTTCCAGCCGCCGATCGTCGTGACATCAAGCGTATGCGGGATGATCAGCACCGAAAAGGTCACGTCCCTCACCGTATTAACCGTCAGCGAGACGCCGTCGAGCGTAATCGAGCCCTTGGTGGCGATGAACCGCGCCAGCTCCCGCGTGGTGGAGAGCTCGAACCTTGCCATGTCGGGCAGGTCCTCGCGGCTGACGATGGTTGCGATGCCATCGGCATGGCCGGCGACGATGTGACCGCCGAGTTCGTCGCCGATCTTGAGCGCGCGCTCGAGATTGAGCCGCGTACCGAGCTTCCAGTGCTTTGCCGTCGTCAGCGCCAGCGTCTCGGCCGCCGCATCGACGTCATACCAGGTTTTGTCGCCTGCGACGCCGGAAGCAACCACGGTCAGGCACACGCCGTTGCTGGCGATCGAGGCGCCGTCGGCAATGGTGGTCTGATCATAGCTGCAGGCGATGCGCAGCCGGTGCAGCTGCCCCTGCGCCACAGGCTTGAAGCTGACGATCTCGCCGATATCGGTGACAATGCCGGTGAACATGTTAGGCGCGCTCGTAGATGGTGAGAGTATCGTGATCGAATGTCTCGCTAGCATGAACCTTGTAGACCTGCGACTGCGTGATTTTCGACAGGGGCAATGCATCGAGCGCATCGACGCCGCCGGCCCCGACCTCTTCCGCTCCGCGGAACAGCCAGATTTCGTCGACGAGGTCGGCGGCCACGAACGAAGCCGCAACGCGGCTGCCACCCTCGACCATCAGCCGCGTGATGCCCTTCTCGGCCAGCGCATGCAGCACGGCCGGAAGATCGAGCCCGGATGCACCGTTAGGCGGCATGCGCATGATTTGCGCACCGGCCGCGCCGAGGCGGGTTGCGGCTGCCGCTTCCGCCAGTTCGGAAGCGATCACCCGGAGCGGCGTCTCGCGCGCGGTACGAACTAGTTGGCTTGATGCGGGAATACGGAGGCTCTGGTCGAGCACCACGCGGACCGGCGAGCGCGCTTCCATGCCCGGCAGACGGCAATTGAGCTGCGGATCATCCGCCAGCACCGTGCCGATGCCGACCAGGATGGCGTCGCCCGAGGCGCGCAGGAGATGCACGCGATTGCGCACGGCTTCGCCCGTAATCGCGATCGGCTTGCCGCCGGCAGCGCCAATCTTGCCGTCGGGCGAGACCGCGAGCTTCAGGATGACGTGCGGGCGGTGATCGCGGATGCGGCGGAAATGACCGGCGTGGTCGAACGCGGCCTCCGCCGCGCACAGACCCACATCCACCGTGATGCCGGCCGCGCGCAACCGCGCATGGCCCTGCCCTGCGACTTCCGGATTGGGATCCTCGATCGCCGCCACCACCCGCTTGATGCCGGCGGCGATCACAGCGTCGGCGCAAGGCGGCGACTTGCCGAAATGCGAGCAGGGCTCGAGCGTGACATAGAGCGTGGCACCCCGCGCTGCCTCGCCAGCGCGCCGCAACGCCTCAGGCTCGGCATGCGGGCGCCCCCCGGGCTGCGTCCAGCCACGGCCGACGATCACGCCGTCCTTGACGATGACGGCACCGACGGCCGGATTGGGCCAGGTCCGCCCCTGCCCGCGCCGCCCGAGCGACAGCGCAAGCTGCATGAAGCGGCGATCGGAATCCTTGGTCTCGCGGATCTTCTGGGCGAACTGATCCTCCAGGATGCGGAAGATCATTTGCGGATCGCGGCGAGCCGCGCTTCCTCCTCACCGGAGAGCTCGCCGAGCACGTCGGCGAAATCCTTGGCCTCGCGGAAATTGCGATAGACCGAGGCGAAGCGCACGTAGGCGACGTCGTCGAGCGTACGCAGATGCTCCATCACGGTCTCGCCGATCACCTCGGAGGAGATCTCGGCCTCACCTCCGGTCTCGAGCTCGCGCACGATGGTGGAGACCATCTTCTCCACCCGCTCCGGCTCGACCGGCCGCTTGCGCAGACTGATCGACACCGAACGCATCAGCTTGTCGCGGTCGAACGGCACACGGCGGCCGTTGCGCTTGATCACCGTGAGCTCGCGCAACTGCACGCGCTCGAAGGTGGTGAAGCGGAATTCGCAGGCGACGCACACGCGCCGCCTGCGGATGACCGAGGAATCCTCGGTCGGACGCGAGTCCTTTACCTGCGTATCGAGACTGTTGCAGTTCGGGCAGCGCATCCGTTTACCTTGACCAGTTTACTTGGACCTTACTGATAGATCGGGAACCGATCGGTGAGCGCCTTGACCCGTTCCTTGATCGCGGCCTCGACCAGCGGCGCCTTGCCGTCGTCGGACTGCGCGATCGCGTTGAGGACCTCGGCGATCATGCCGCCGACCTGCTGGAATTCGGCGACGCCGAAACCACGGGTCGTCGCCGCAGGCGTGCCGAGACGCAGGCCCGAGGTGACGAACGGCTTTTCGGGGTCGAACGGAATGCCGTTCTTGTTGCAGGTGATGGCGGCGCGGACCAGCGCCTTCTCCGAGACGTTGCCCTTCAGGCCCTTCGGCCGGAGGTCAACCAGCATCAGATGGTTATCGGTACCGCCGGAGACAATATCGAAGCCATGGCTCTTCAGCGTCTCGGCCAGTGCCTTGGCGTTTTCGACGACGTTCTTCGCATAGACCTTGAAGTCCGGACGCAGCGCTTCGCCAAAGGCGACCGCCTTGGCCGCGATCACATGCATCAGCGGGCCGCCCTGCAGGCCAGGGAAGATCGCCGAGTTGAGCTTCTTGGCGAGCACCTCGTCATTGCTGAGGATCAGGCCGCCGCGCGGACCGCGCAGCGATTTGTGCGTGGTGGTGGTGGTGACGTGGGCATGCGGCACCGGCGAGGCATGCACGCCGCCGGCGACGAGGCCCGCGAAGTGCGCCATGTCGACCAGCAGATACGCGCCGACCGAGTCCGCGATCTCGCGGAAGCGCTTGAAGTCCCAGGCGCGCGAATAGGCCGAGCCGCCGGCAACGATCAGCTTCGGCTTGACCTCTTCGGCCTGCTTGGCAACCGCGTCCATGTCGATGATCTGGTCCTCGCGGCGCACGGTGTAGTGCGCAGCCTTGAACCATTTGCCGCTCATGTTGACGGGCGAGCCGTGGGTGAGATGGCCGCCGGCCGCGAGGTCGAGACCCATGAAGGTGTCGCCGGGCTGGAGCAGCGCCAGGAACACCGCCTGGTTCATCTGGCTGCCCGAGTTCGGCTGCACGTTGGCGAAGTTGGCGCCGAACAGCCTCTTGGCGCGGTCGATCGCGAGGTTCTCGGCGACGTCGACCCATTCACAACCGCCGTAGTAGCGCGCGCCCGGATAACCCTCCGCGTATTTGTTGGTCATCACCGAACCCTGCGCTTCCAGCACGGCCCGGCTGACGATGTTCTCGGAGGCGATCAGCTCGACTTCATGGCGCTGCCGGCCGAGCTCGCCCTTGATGGCGGCGGCGATTTCCGGGTCGGCCTGCTCGAGCGAGGCGGTGAAAAACGAATCGGGCGCAGAGGCGGTTTTGGCGAAGGTCATCTTGCGAATATCTCCACCGCCGCAGCCTTTTGGCGGGCTACGGGCGGGTCTGGTGTGGTGATCGGAAGCGGCGAGCGCGATCTACCACATTGCCCGCCCCCGGCCAAGTGGTTGCGGGTCGGGCCTGATATTTATGCAAGATATGGTGGGGATTGAAGGATCGTGGGGGTTGGACCGCTCTCTGGAATCGTCCCGATCCGATCATCCCAGAAGAGCCCGCTTCGGACCCAAATGGCGCCCCTGCGCCGGCCGAAATCCCCCTACAGCCCGGTATACCCCGCCTTCACCGGGTCCACGCTGCCGTCGAGCTGGCGCAGATAGGTCAGGCCGCACACCGTCAACCTGTGGGTGTCCTTCTCGCCGGCTTCCATCAAGATGTTGAGGTAGTTCGTCACCTTGGCCCGCGCCTCTGCGCTCGCCGCGGAGGTGCGGTTGGCGAGCAGGTCATAGGTCTGCATGATGCGGTCGATGGCGGCTTCCATGGCACCCTCTGTTTCTCTGGGATTTTGGGAGTCTTGATCAGGCGGCTCGGGCACCGGACTGCGCCTCGAACCTGACAATGGCCTTGTTGGCCAGTCTGATCTTGTTGAATTCGCCGCGCTGGAGCAGCTTGATGATGATCTCGAGCAGGCGCTCATTGGTGACGAGCGTGTCGGGGATCGCGCCGGAACGACGGAGATAATTCGCGGCGATCGCATAGGCATCGCTCACGAGCTCGACGTTCACAGCCTGCAACCCGCGTTCGACCAGCATCGCATCCTCCGATCGGAGAGATAACCGCGAGGCCGGGAACTGGTTCCCCCGCGCTGTCGATTTTTTTCGCAACCGCGAGATGACAAAACGCACCGGTCCGGGCAGAAGCCGGGCCGGCGCGCTTGGGGAAGTCCAGGCACGTTTGGCAGACACTTTCGGGAAGGCTTGCCGGTCTTGTTGTGGCCGGCTTGGCCAAATCCCTTCGAAAGCTCAGAGCCGATACAGGATCTGGTCGGTCCAGAACCGCTCGAGGCGGTGCAGCGACTTGTTGAGGGTCGAGAACTCCTCGCCGGAGATGCCGCCGACCTGTTCAACGGTCTTGACGTGCTTCTGGTAGAGGCTGTCGACGATGCGGCGGACTTCCTGGCCCTGCGGCGTCAGGCGGATGCGCACCGAGCGGCGATCAACGCGCGAGCGCTGATGATCGAGGAAGCCGAGCTCGACGAGCTTCTTCAGATTGTAGGAGACGTTGGAGCCGAGATAGTAACCGCGCGTGCGCAGCTCGCCCGCGGTCAGCTCCTTGTCGCCGATGTTATAGAGCAGGAGCGCCTGCACGGAATTGATGTCGGCGCGGCCACGACGATCGAACTCGTCCTTGATCACGTCGAGGAGACGGCGATGCAGCCGCTCCACCAGAGTCAATGCTTCCAGATAGAGCGACTGCACCGAACCCTGCGGGCCCGAAACGCGCTCTGCGGTATCTGCCGCAGTTGCGACGGCTTTCATCATGACACTTCCCCTGTTGTCGTTTTTATCGACACTTATTCGACGAAACTTGTGTCCCGTCTGATAGGTGCAACTTAAGGGGGGCGTTTGAAGATCGGCTTAAATAAGAGAATAAAGAGATCATGAATTTAAGACAGTGAATTGCGGATTAAGCCTGTGTCACAAGGGCTTTTCGCAACCGTCTGTTGACCCTCGCAAGGTCCTGTTCACCCTCCGTGCACACCGATTGTCGCATTCCAGAACAGCCCCGCCCCGTTTCGAAACGCACGCGTAAGAGCTGTGGCGGATATCGCGAGGTCAATGAAAAGTTACCTCGAATTTTACGCAAGGAGTGGTCAACCAACCGCGCGTGAAACCACGCGTGTCCCGGAGCTGAACAGATCGTACAAGATGCCAGTGCGCCTATGGCGGCCGTTCGCGCGCGGCCATCCAGGCGAGCGCGAGATACGCGGCGAGCATGAAGGCCTCGACGCCGACCACAACGAGGCTGCCGCCATAGATGCCGGGAAACATCAGCTCGATCACCGCCATCGAGACCACGGTCGTGAGCCACACCACCGCGCCCCAGGGCGTGGCGAGCCAGAGGCCGACGGCGGCGACGAGCTCGATCACGGCGAAGTAGATGGTCGAGGCCTGCCAGGCCATCGACTGGTTCTCGAACGCCTCGTCCTCGCCGCCGGCAAAGCCCGTCACCTGCGCCCAGTGATAGAGGCCCTTGAGGATCGACAGCAGCGCCATCACCCGCAGGAACAGCACCAGCCGGCGCGTCCAGACATTGTCGTCGGACTCGGGCCGCTCCGACGAGATCGCCGCCACCGACATCGCATTGTCGCGGGCGCTGTCTCTGACGGCGTCCCTGGCATTGGCGCCGTCGCGGGCCGCATCGCGGGTGGAGATCTCGGACATGGCCCCCTTCTGGCTCGTTCGCCCCGCAAAATCAATCGGCAGCGCATATCGGTTCAATTCTGCCTTGCGGCAGATCAAGCCGCGGTGACGGGAACCATGCGAGCTGGTATAAGAATAATTCCAGCCGGAGGAAGAGTGATGGCGATCAAATACGGACGTCCGATCGAACTGCGCGAGGTTTCGCGCGGGACTGCCGCGGGAGCCTCCCCTGCCCTCGATCTGACCATCCGCCCGCGCCGCAACCGCAAGGCCGAATGGGCCCGGCGGATGGTGCGCGAGAACGTGCTCACCACCGACGATCTGATCTGGCCGCTGTTTTTGATCGACGGCAACAACAAGCGCGAGCAGATCGCCTCGATGCCCGGCGTCGAGCGCCTCAGCGTCGACCAGGCCGTGCGTGAGGCCGAGCGCGCCATGAAGCTCACCATCCCCTGCATCGCGCTGTTTCCCTACACCGACCCGTCCCTGCGCGACGAAGTGGGATCGGAGGCCTGCAACCCGAACAATCTGGTTTGCCAGGCGGTGCGCGCGATCAAGAAGGAGTTTCCTGAAATCGGCGTTCTCTGCGACGTCGCGCTCGATCCTTTCACCAGCCACGGCCATGACGGGCTGATCGCCGATGGCGCAATCCTGAACGACGAGACCGTCGCCGTGCTGGTGCGCCAGGCGCTGGTGCAGGCCGAGGCCGGCTGCGACATCATCGCGCCCTCCGACATGATGGATGGCCGCGTCGCCGCGATCCGCGAAGGCCTCGACCACGCCGGCCTGCTCGACGTGCAGATCATGGCCTATGCGGCCAAGTACGCCTCTGCCTTCTACGGCCCGTTCCGCGACGCCATCGGCTCGGCCAAGACGCTGACCGGCGACAAGCGCACCTACCAGATGGACAGCGCCAACACCGACGAGGCACTGCGCGAGGTCGAGCTCGACATCTCCGAAGGCGCCGACATGGTGATGGTGAAGCCCGGCATGCCCTATCTCGACGTGGTCCGCCGCGTGAAGGACACGTTTGCGATGCCGACCTTCGCCTACCAGGTCTCCGGCGAATACGCGATGATCGCAGCCGCCGCCAACAACGGCTGGCTCGACGGCGACCGTGCGATGATGGAGAGCCTGCTCGCCTTCAAGCGCGCCGGCGCCGACGGCGTGCTGAGCTATTTCGCGCCAAAGGCTGCGGAGAAGCTGAAGACGCAGGGGTAGGTGCCGTAGGGTTGGGCAAAGCGCAAGCGTGCCCACCATTCGGTAGCGATGGCGACAAATCGTGGGCACGGCGCTGACGCGCCTTTGCCCACCCTTGTAGCTGCGCAAGCCGCCGTCCCCCGCCCCCGAATCGCCGGAATATTTCGGCTTGTTAACCCCTGCGCACCCTTGGCAGGGGATTAGCCTGTTCCCATGTCCTGCCACGGGAGTTTTCCCTGGGAGGACCGACGATGTCTTATGACTCGGGTAGTTCAGGCGCCTGGCGCAGTGATGGCGCTGCTCACGCCTACGATCCCTATTTGCATCCGGAACTGTTCCGCGGTGTCGCGACGCGGCGGGTGTTCGCGTTCCTGATCGACATGGTCGTGATCTCCGTTCCCGTCATCCTCGGCTACATCTTCATCGCGGTATTCGGCGTGGTGACGCTCGGCATCGGCTGGGCGCTGTTCTGGCTGGCCTGGCCGGCCTCCGTGGTCTGGGCCATCGTCTATTACGGCGCCTGCATCGGCGGCCCCTCGTCCGCGACGATCGGGATGCGGGTCATGGATCTTGAGTTGCGCACCTGGTACGGCGCGCCCGGCTACTTTGTCCTCGGCGCCACCCATGCCGTGCTGTTCTGGGTGACCGTCTCGTTCCTGTCGCCGTTCGTCGTGCTGGTCGGCCTGTTCAACGGCCGCCGGCGGCTGCTCCAGGATTTCGTGCTGGGAACGGTTGTGATCAACAATTCCGTTCGGGCGCCCGTGCCCCAGGCGGCAAGGACCTACTAACCAGGACCCGCTAGGCTGACTGATCTGATCTGCCAAGCGGACCGATTGACCGGGGGCTTTCGTAGCGCGATGCTGATACTCAGTTTGGAGGCCCACGACGTCCCTTGACCCAGCACTCGCGCGACACCCCACAATTTTACCTCACGGCGCCGTCCCCCTGCCCGTATCTGCCGGGGCGGCATGAGCGCAAGGTGTTCACGCACCTCGTGGGTGAGCGCGCCGGCGACCTCAACGACCTCCTGACCCATGGCGGGTTCCGCCGCAGCCAGTCGATCGCTTACCGGCCGGCCTGTGACCAGTGCCGGGCCTGCGTCTCGGTCCGCGTGGTCGCCAACGAGTTCCGCCCGTCCCGCAACTTCCGCAAGGTGATGGCGCGCAATTCCGACATCATCGGCGAGCAGCGCAGCGCGGTACCGACCTCCGAGCAATATTCGGTGTTTCGTGCCTATCTCGACGCCCGCCACCGCCATGGCGGCATGGCCGACATGACGGTGCTCGACTACGCCATGATGGTCGAGGACAGCCATGTCGAGACCCGCATCATCGAATACCGCAAGCGCGGTCCCGACAGCGGCATCACCGGCCGTGGCGAGGAGCTGATCGCGGTCGCGCTCACCGACGTGCTCAGCGACGGCCTGTCGATGGTCTATTCGTTCTTCGAGCCTGGCCAGGTCAGCCGCTCGATGGGCACCTTCATGATCCTCGACCACATCGCACGTGCGCGTCGCCAGGGCCTGCCCTACGTCTATCTCGGCTACTGGATCGAGGGCTCCAAGAAGATGGACTACAAGGCCCGCTTCCTGCCGCAGCAACGCCTCGCGCCCTCAGGCTGGCTGCGCATCGACGCACAAGGTGATGTGGCGTCCGAGCCGCAGGATTAGCGCTCTCACCCGAACAGCGTATCCACCAGCAGCTTCACGTTCAAAATCACGATCACGCCCGCAACGATCCACGCGGTCGTAGCAACGTATGGTGCAATCGCGAACTGCCCCATCTTGCGGCGGTCGGAGACGAAACGAACCAGCGGGATCACGGCGAAAGGCAGCTGCATCGACAGCACGACCTGGCTGAACACCAGCAGATCCGCGGTGCCGCGCTCGCCATAGATCGCGGTGACGACGATCACCGGAATGATGGCGATGCCGCGCGTGACCAGGCGGCGCGCCCAGCTCGGCAGGCGCAGGTCGAGGAAGCCTTCCATCACGATCTGGCCGGCGAGCGTCGCCGTCACCGTCGAGTTCAGGCCCGAGGCGAGCAGCGCAATTGCAAACAGCGTCGAGGCGATGCCGAGGCCGAGCAAGGGCGAGAGCAGCTCAAAGGCCTGGCCGATCTCGGCGACGTCGGAATGGCCGCTCTTGTGGAACGTCGCGGCGGCGACGACCAGGATTGCGGCGTTGATGAACAGCGCCAGCATCAGCGCGATGGTGGAATCCGTCGTCGCCCATTTGATCGCTTCGCGCCGGCCCTCGTCGTTGCGCGCATAGGCGCGCGTCTGCACGATCGAGGAATGCAAATAGAGATTATGCGGCATCACCGTCGCGCCGATGATACCGATCGCGATGTAGAGCATCTCGGAATTGGTGAAGATCTCGGTCTTCGGCACAAAACCGTGCAGGACCTCCGCGATCGGCGGCGCTGCGGCCACGATCTGGACTGCGAAGCACACCGCGATCACCGCAAGCAGTGCCATGACGAAGGCTTCGAGGAAGCGGAAGCCGCGATTCATCAGAACGAGCAGCAGGAAGGCATCGAGCGCGGCAATCAGCGCACCGCCGACCAGGGGAATGCCGAACAGCAGTTTCAGCGCAATCGCAGTGCCGATGACCTCGGCGAGATCGCAGGCGATGATCGCCGCTTCGCAGGCCAACCAGAGCAGGAAATTCACCGCAGGCGAATATGTCGCGCGGCAGGCCTGCGCGAGATCGCGGTCGGTGACGATGCCGAGCCGTGCTGCCAGCGCCTGGAGCAGGATCGCCATCAAGTTCGAGAGCAGGATGACCGAGAGCAGCGTGTAGCCGAACTTGGATCCACCGGCGAGGTCGGTCGCCCAGTTGCCGGGGTCCATGTAGCCGACCGAGACCATGTAGCCGGGGCCGACAAAGGCCAGCAGCCGCCGCCACCATGCCCCCGCTGCGGGGATGGCGACCGTGCCATTCACCTCAGCCAGGCTCTTGGTGGTGGGCGCATCAGCGCGCCAACCGGCGGCGTCAGTGGTCAGGTCGGGCGATCGGGCATCCATGCTGGCACAATACCGGAGTCGAGCCTTATTGCAACTCATTTGCAACTGCATCTAGCCGCATCGGTTCCCAGCGGCTGCCCCGTTTTGCCCAGTCCTGTCGGGAAGCGGGTGGGTTTGGCCATCCCCGAGGCCGATACTGGCGCCAATCCGACTTTGCAGGAAATGAGCCATGTCCAATCCGCCCCGCCTCCCCGAAACCTTCAACCGCCTCGCCTGGTCCAACCTCGCGGCACAGTCGGCCGAACAGATCGCGCTGGCCGCGGCTCCCATCGTCGCTGTGCTGACCTTGGGCGTGGCCGAAGGCCAGACCGGCCTGCTCCAGACCGCCCTCACTTTGCCGTTCGTCCTGTTCGCCATTCCGGCCGGTCTGCTTGCCGACCGCATCTCGCGCCGCTCGCTGATGGCGGGGGCCGAGGCACTGCGCGCGGTGGCGCTCGGAGCAATCGTGCTGCTGCTCGCGCTCGGCGCGCTCAATCTACCGCTGCTGGCGCTGCTCGGCTTTGCCGCCGTGTGCGGCACCGTCGTCTACAGCGTGGCCGCGCCGGCGCTGGTGCCTTCGCTGGTGAGCGCGGAGCTGTTGCCGGCTGCGAATGCCCGGATCGAGCTCGCCCGCACCATCGCCTTTGCAAGCGGGCCTGCGCTCGGCGGCGCGCTGGTCGGCTGGTGGGGCGCAAGCCTTGCCTTCGGCTTTGCCGCCGCACTCTCGGCGATCGCCGTCGTGCTGCTCTCCGGCATCTACGAGCCGGCGCGCACGCCTGCGCCGCGACGTCATCCGTTCCAGGACGTCCGTGAAGGCGCGGCCTTCGTGTTCCACCATCCGCTGTTGCGGCCGGTATTCGTCACGCAGTTCATTTTCAACACCGGCTGGTTCCTGCAGATCGCGGTGTTCGTGCCTTACGCCGTGCGTCATCTCGGCCTGACCGCCGCCGGTGTCGGCGCCGTGCTGACGATGTACGGCGTCGGTATGGTGATCGGCGCGCTGTTCGCCACGCGCGTGATGAAACGCATCGCGTTCGGCATCGTGGTCGGCCTCGGCCCGGTGACCGGCTTCGTCGCTGCTGTCGTGATGGCGCTGACGGTGCTGGTGCCCTCACCGTGGCTTGCGGGTCTCAGCTTCTTCCTGCTCGGCGTCGGGCCGATCCTGTGGGTGATCTCGACCACGACCTTGCGCCAATCGGTGACGCCGCCGCGGCTGCTCGGGCGCGTGTCAGCGATCAACATCATGAGCTACGGCGCCCGCCCGCTCGGCTCGGCGCTCGGAGCCATCGTCGGCGGCCTCTACAGTGCGGAAGCGTGCCTCTACCTCGCCGCAGCCGTGTTCGGCGTGCAGGCGCTGATGATCTGGTTGTCACCGGCGGTGGCGCTGGATCGGCAGCCGGCCATGGTGGGGGACGAAGTGGCGGCGCGGTGCTAGCGATTCCACTGGCGTCGTCCTGGCGAAAGCCAGGACCCATTACCCCAGGGAGAAGTTTGGCGAAGGTCGGCAACTACGGGTTTTCGCAAAACTACGGATGGTGGCTATGGGTCCTGGCTTTCGCCAGGACGACATCGGGGCGAGGCAGTCGGGCTAGTTCGCCAGATACCGCTCGTAGCTCCCGGTCACCGGCTCGCTCGCATCGACCTCGGGATCGAGCGTGTAGAGATCCTGCGCGCGACCGATGCCGCGGAGTGCGTAGCGGCCGGTGGAGACGAGGTAGCGGCGGCCGGCGGCGTCGAGACCCTTGTAGAATTCGGCTGACGCCAGCAGCTCACGATCGACCGAGCGGCTCATCGAGGCGATGCGGCTGACCTCGTTGACGGTCGGGCCGACCACGGTGAAATCGAGCCGGTCCTCGCTGCCGATATTTCCGTAAAAGACCTCGCCGACATGCAGGCCGATATAGGCCGAGGTCGTCGGGCGCCCGTCGGCCTCGCGCCGCAGGTTCAGCGAAGCGACATTCTGGCGGAACAGGTGCTCGGCGCGCAGTGCGGCGCGGCGGGCATCGGCCATGTCCTCGCCGGTGAACATCGCCAGCACGCCGTCCCCGATCAGCTTCAGCACGTCGCCGCCCGCCTCGTGGATCGCGTCGATCACGGCCTGGGCATAGTCGTTCAGGAACGGGATGATCTCGTCGGGGCCGATGCTCTCGCTGATCCCGGTCGAGCCGCGCAAATCCGAATACCAGAGCACGGCGTTGATCCGCTCGGTGACGCCGCGCGAGATGCGCCCGCCCAGCACCTGTTCGGAGGCGCCGCGGCCGAGATAGACCCGCCCCAGCGTGCGCGCGATATCGACCTGCTGCGCCGATTTGACCGCAAGCCCCAGCACAGGCACGAGATCGCGCAGGGCCTCCAGCTCGGCTTCGCCAAAACCTTCATTGCGCCGCGTGGTCCAGCAGGAATAGAGGCAATCCATCAAGCCGAGCGCGCCGTTCTCGCCGAAGCGATGCACGAAGGCGAGATAATGCTTGTGGCCCTTCTCGGCGAGCTCGCCGATCTGCGAGAAATCCAGCGACGGCGCATCGGCCAGGTCGATCACCATCTCGTCGTGGCCGTGCTCGAGCATGTGGAAGAACACCGAGCGACGCCAATTCTTGGCGGCGTCGCCTTCGGCGGTCGAACGATATTCGAGCACGTCGCTCTCATTGCTGGCCCGGTCGCTCCAGCGGAAGGCGCGGCCCTCATAGATCGGATGCAGCGTGTCGATGACGACGAGCCCGCGCGAGAGTTCCAGCCCTTCGGCGCGGCAGCGCTCGCAGAAGCCTCGCAGCAGCTCGTTTTCGGGAAGGCCGGTGAGGCCCTGACCGGTCAGCCAGTTCATCAGCGCAAGGCGCGAGGTCAATTGCATACGCCATTATGGCGTGCATTCGTGACGAGCGAAAGGCCGGGCACAATCAAGGCTCCCGCCGGCAGCAGGTCGAATATGCCCCGGACGCTGTTGACGCGCGCGCGCCTCGGGCCGCAAATGCAAATGATGACACCGACGACCAGACATACGGCGACATGAGCCAGCGCCAGCTTCCCATCATCCTGGCGCTCGGCACGACGCAGACCCTGGCCTGGGCCTCGAGCTACTATTTGCCGGCACTGTTGGCTGATCCGATGGCGCACGACCTCGGCATCTCCACCAACTGGATCTTTGGCGCGTTCTCGGCCTCGCTGGTGATCTCGGCGATGCTGGGACCGCGCATCGGCCGCCAGATCGATCTCGTCGGCGGCCGGCAGGTGCTGTCGGCCTCGAACCTGACCCTTGCCGCCGGCCTCGTGCTGCTTGGGTTCTCGCAATCCGTTCCGGTGATGGCATTCGCCTGGCTCGTGCTCGGCATCGGCATGGCGATGGGGCTCTATGACGCCGCCTTCGCCGCGCTCGGCCGCATCTACGGCACGAACGCCCGCGGCTCGATCACCGGCATCACGCTGATGGCGGGCTTCGCCTCGACCGTCGGCTGGCCGCTGACCGCCTGGGGGCTCGCTCATTTTGGCTGGCGCGATACGTGTTTCGCCTGGGCTGCCGCCAACATCCTGATCGGCCTGCCGCTCAATTTCTTCATGCTGCCGGCGATCAAGGGCGCGAAGCAGGCCGCGGCAACGGCGGAGAAGCCGCACGTCCCGCTCGACCGGACCATGATCCTGCTCGCCTTCGTGTTCGCTGCGGTGTGGACCGTCACTGGCGCCATGGCCGTGCATTTCCCACGCATCCTCGAGGCAACCGGCGCCACGCATGTCGAGGCGATCGCAGCCGGCGCGTTGATCGGCCCGGCGCAGGTGATCGCGCGCATTCTCGAAGCGAGCGTTCTCTCCCGCTTCCATCCGCTGTGGTCGACGCGGCTCGCCTGCCTCACCCACCCGATTGGAGCCGCCGTCGTCGCCATCTTCGGCGCGCCTGCCGCAAGCGCCTTTGCGCTGCTGCACGGCTCCGGCAATGGCATTTTGACGATCGCGCGCGGAACCTTGCCGCTCTCGATCTTCGGCCCGAAAGACTTTGGTTATCGGCTCGGCATCATCGGCGCGCCGGCACGGATGGCGCAGGCGGTGGCGCCGCTGGCCTTCGGCCTGCTCATCGACGTCATGGGCGCAAAAGTGCTGATGGTCTCGTCCGCGCTCAGCCTGTCGGCGCTGGCCGCGCTGTTCCTGATCCGCGCAGCGCCGCGGCCGGATTGACCCTGCCACCGCTTTCGCGCACAAGCGCAGCCATGACCGAAGACAAAAGCCCACCCCGCACCTTCAAAGGCCTGCTGCGCTGGGCCATGACGCCGCCGCAGGCCTGGGGCGTCTATCTCCTCGCCATCATGCTGGTCTGGCTACTCTCGTTCTATGCCGGCACGCTGAAGCCGAAGAAGACGCCGGATGCGAGCC
The DNA here is from genome assembly GCF_036924495.1 of Bradyrhizobium sp. AZCC 2230. Taxonomy (NCBI): domain Bacteria; kingdom Pseudomonadati; phylum Pseudomonadota; class Alphaproteobacteria; order Hyphomicrobiales; family Nitrobacteraceae; genus Bradyrhizobium; species Bradyrhizobium sp. AZCC 2230. The sequence continues at coordinate 1,872,574 of NZ_JAZHRS010000001.1, forward strand.
CGCCGACGGCCACCGCGCCGAAAAGCTAGGCCGGCTTCGGCTGGCTGGTCGCGATCCAGATCCCGGCGAATACGGCAACCAGCCCGATCAGGAGATTCGGCGCGATCGGCTCGCCGATCAGCAGCGCCGCCAGCAAGGTCGCCGCGATCGGATTGACCGTCATCGTATTGGCAACACGCGTTGGCGTCGCGCGCGCCAGCGCCATGACCCACAGGATGAAGGCGAGCGCGCCGCCGCCGGCGCCGAGATAGATCCCCGCAATCCACTGCGCCGTCGTGAAATGGTCGAGCGCGGCAAAGCTTCCCTTCGCAAGACCCACGATCACCAGCACCGCAGCACCCGCGCCCATGCCGACCGTGAGAAAGCCGAGCGCGCTGGAGCGCTGCATCAGCGGCCGCGACAGCGCGTTGTAGAACGCCATGCAGAACACCGCGCCGGTCATGATCAGCTCGCCGCGCCAGGAACCCGGCGGGCTCTGGGCCAGCCCCACGGCAAGCGCCGCGGCCACGCCGAGCACGGCGATGCCCACGCCGATGATCTTGCGCGCCGTCAGCCGTTCCACGCCAAGCATCGCGCCGACGACCATGGTATGGAGCGGCAGCGTCGCCAGCGCGAGACTGGCGCGCGCGGCGGTCGTGTAAGAGACTGCGATATTATAGAGGATGAAGAACAGGCCGAAGAAGCAGACGCCGAGCGCCATCACCGCCGGCCAGTCGGACCGCTGCGGCCAGCGAATGCGAAGCAGCAGCGCGCACGGCAGCAGGCAGAGGAAACCGATCCCCCAGCGCAGGATCGCCAGCATGACCGGATCGGCGCCGACGACGAGATAGCGCGTGATCGCAGCCGCGGTGCCGCCAATGCTGCTCGACGCGAGCGCAATCGCGACCCCGAGCCACTCCCCCAATATCGCCTCCCGTTCCGGAGCCTTTGGAGGCGCCTAGCACAGCCCTGCTGCCACTATGGTGGCAACAGGGCCGCCGGCGAGACTAGTCATAAAACTCCGGCGACATTTTCTGGCTGTCGCGCTGGGCCTTGTCGTGGTTGATCCAGAGCTGCCCCTTCTCCTTGTCGAGCGTGTCGGCGATCTTCTGCATCGAGGCGACCGACTGGTCCTTGCTGACGTTGTTGACGGGAACGCGCCGGTTCTCCCAATTGCTCTTGAAGTGGGCGGCATCACCAGACAGCACAACCGCCCCGGTCTTCGGCAATTTCACCAGCAGCGACTGGTGCCCCGGCGTATGACCGGGCGTCGAGAGAATGGTGATGCTGCCGTCGCCGAACACATCCTTGTCGCCGGTGAGCAGCTCGACCGGATGCGACGGCTTGAAGCGTGGCTCGTTGTTCGCACCCGGCCAGTCATATTCGGCCTTCTGCACGTAGAGCGTCGCCTGCGGGAACATCTCGACATTGCCGATGTGATCGGGGTGCGTATGCGAGACGCCCATTGCCTTGATGTCGGCGGGCTTGACGCCGATCTGCTCGAGCTGGGCTGCGAGCGTCTTCGGCCGCTTCCAGGTCACAGCCTTGGGATCAGCCGGCGCAAGTCCGTTCGGCATCGCGGCGACCGCGTCGGGGATGCCGGTGTCCCACAGGAACCAGCCCTGGCTGTGCTTGATGAGATAGCAGGTGTCGACGAAATCCATCGACTGACCTTCGTTCACCCCGGGCGACCAGCGCCCGATATCGCCGGCAACCCCCTCCCCGCAATTCATGATGTAGAGTTTCTCGACACCCAGCTTCTGCGCGAACGCCGCCTGGGCGGACAGCGCGAATGCGGCAACGGCGAGCGCGAGCGTAATTTTGCGTGTCATCCCTTGATCCTTCCCTGCAGCGCCTTCTTGCTGCGACCGAGGATCAACCCCGCTCCCGCCGCAGAATTCCACTTCCACCCAGCCACAACAGGCTGCCAAAGCCTATCTTTCTAACGTTCCATTCCAGTGAAACCGGCGATTGACAGCGTGGCGCGGTTTCGCTGTAATCAGCGCCATGGGGATTTGAGCGATCTCCCCACGAGGCGACATGCCCAAGTATCGCGTCCCGTTTGCTTTATGCGAGGACGCATCATGTCTGGTTTCACGACCATATCATCTGACAAATTGGCGCGCCTGATCGGCACGGCCAATGCCCCTGCCCTGATCGACGTCCGCACGGACGAAGATTTTGCCGCCGACCGGCGGTTGATCCCCGGCTCGATCAAGCTCAGCCACGAGACCGTTGCGGAATGGGGCGGCGAATTTGCCGGCCGCCGGGCCGTCGTCTCGTGCTTCCGCGGCGAGAAACTCGCCCAGGGTACGGCGGCCTGGCTCCGCCAGCTCGGCGCCGAGGCCGAAACGCTGGAAGGTGGCTTCGAGGGCTGGAAGGAAGCGAAGCTGCCGCTGCTCGACACCCGCAAGCTGCCGCCGCGCGACACCAAGGGACGCACCGTCTGGGTGACGCGGGCGCGGCCGAAGGTGGACCGTATCGCCTGCCCCTGGCTGATCCGCCGCTTCGTCGATCCCAACGCGGTGTTTTTGTTTGTCGCGCCATCCGAAGTGATCGCCGTCGGCGAACGATTCAACGCCGCGCCGTTCGACATCGAGAACGTGTTCTGGAGCCACCGCGGTGAACTCTGCACCTTCGACGTGATGATCGAGGAGTTCGGCATCGCGACGCCGGCACTGCTGCGGCTTGCCACGCTGGTGCGCGGTGCCGACACAGCGCGGCCTGATCTCGCACCGGAAGCGCCCGGCCTGCTCGCGGCGTCGCTCGGATTGTCGCGGATGTACGATGACGATCTCGAACAGCTCGAGGCCGGCATGCTGCTCTACGACGCCTTCTATCGCTGGTGCCGCGACGCCACCGGCGAGACCCACAATTGGCCGACCAACAAGGTGAAGGCGTGATGGATATCCGTAATGCCCAAGCAGAAGCTGATGCCGGTCACGGCATCAGCTTCGGTGAAGCATTCCGCGTCTGGCTGCGGGTCGCCTGTCTGAGTTTTGGCGGGCCAGCGGGCCAGATCGCGGTGATGCACCGCATCCTGGTCGAAGAGAAGAACTGGATCTCCGAGGGCCGCTTCTTGCATGCGCTGAACTACTGCATGCTCTTGCCGGGCCCGGAGGCGCAGCAACTCGCGACCTATGTCGGCTGGCTGATGCATCGCACCGCTGGCGGACTGATGGCAGGCGGGCTGTTTATCCTGCCCGGCATCATCGCCATCATGGGCCTGAGCTACATCTACGCGGCCTACGGCAATGTCAGCTTCGTCGAGGCGCTGTTCTTCGGCCTGAAGGCCGCCGTGCTCGCCATCGTCATCGAGGCCGTCTTCCGCGTCGGCAAGCGTGCGCTGAAGAACCGCATCATGATCGCGCTCGCCGCGATCGCTTTCGTCGCGATCTTCTTCTTTGCCGTCCCGTTCCCGATCATCATCATCGCCGCCGGCGTGATCGGCTATGCCGGCGCACGCGCCGGCCGGCCGGAATTCGCGCCCGCCGGTCACGGCCATGGCGGCAGCGGTGCCGTGATCGACAGCATGCTCGGCGAAGCCGTGCCCGAGCACGTCCGCCCCAACACCGCGCGCGCGATCCGGACCGCGGCGCTGTGGCTGGCGCTCTGGCTCGTGCCGGTGATCGCGCTGCTTTTGGTCCTCGGACAAGCCAGCGTGTTCAGCCAGATCGCCCTGTTCTTCTCGAAGATGGCGCTGGTCACCTTCGGCGGCGCCTATGCGGTGCTGGCCTATGTCGCCCAGCAGGCGGTCGAGCATTATCACTGGCTGAAGCCGCACGAGATGCTCGACGGCCTCGGCATGGCCGAGACCACGCCGGGACCGCTGATCATGGTGCTTCAGTTCGTGGGCTTCATGGCCGCCTATCGTGATCCAAGCGGACTGTCGCCGATGCTGGCGGCAATGCTCGGCGGCCTGCTCGCGACCTGGGTCACGTTCACGCCCTGCTTCCTCTGGATCTTCGTCGGCGGCCCCTATATCGAGCGCCTGCGCGGCAACACCGGGCTTGCCGGCGCGCTCGGCGCCATCACGGCTGCCGTCGTCGGCGTGATCCTCAACCTCTCGATCTGGTTCGCACTCCACACCCTGTTCCGCGAGACCGTGCCGGTGCACGCCTTCCCGCTGAACTTCGACAGGCCGGTGCTGACGAGCGTCGATATTCCCGCGCTGGTGCTGTCGATCGCGGCCGCGACCGCGATCTTCCGGTTCAAGCTGGGTATGCTGACGGTGCTGGCCGGCAGCTGCGCGGCGGGCGTGGCGTTGCGGATGGCGGGGGTGATTTAGGGCGTGTACTCTTTAGCGCTAAACGTCAACTGAGCTACTCCGAGGGATTAGATCGAATGCGTTCGCTCGCCGTCATTGCACTTGTAACCGCCTTTCCGACCGTCGCATCTGCGGAGTTCAAAATTTGCTTTGACAAAAGCGTCTTCGCATGGCTTCGGACGTGAGCACACGCCAGCTCCCGAAGTCCCAGCGGAGACGTGCGCGGACGAACAAGTCGTGTGGTCCTGACGCCCGGGGTCTGTGCGTCAAGTCCTGTGGTGATGCGGGTAGCCCAACCGGGCCCGCGCATCAGTCATCCGCAGAGCGACGGGGGCGATAGTGCATCGCTCCCCGGGGAGAGCACGAAGGACACGTTAAAACCATTGCGCAGGGAAGGCCGGGCGACCGGCAACACCTGTGGTCCACCCCGTGTGCATTTCTATGGCCCACGGACCTGCGGGTGCCAGCCGGCGCCCGGCCTTCCCTGCGCCCTCGTCTTGGCAAGGGCGTTTGCGAGAGACAAGACTCGAGCGAAAGCGCCGCGAGATTACAATGGTGTGTCTGCTGTTTGAAATGTAGAGTGGAAAGCGACGGCTGCGCCACTGGCTCCGTCATTGCGAGCGCAGCGAAGCAATCCAGACTGCCCCCGCGGAAAGATTCTGGATTGCTTCGCTCCGCTCGCAATGACGAGATGGGCGGGTATGCCCAGGCCGAACTACCGCATCATCATCCGCGCGATCGCTTCCCCAATCACCACCGTCGTGAAGTGGGTGTTGGCGCGGCAGTCGGACGGCATGATCGAGGCGTCGGCGACGCGCAGGCCTGAGATGCCCTTCACCGTGCCATCAGGATTGACCACGCCATCGGCGTCATTGACGCCGGTCATGCGACAACTGCCGGCGGCGTGCTGGATGTCTCCGGTCTCACGGCGCAGCAGCGCGTCGAGCTCGTGATCCGGCAGTGCTGCGGCCTGCGGCAGCGTCAGATCGGTGTCGGTGAGCCTGATCCAGTCGGCAATGCCCGCGAGCGCCGGCTGGGACGTGATCACGGCCAGCCGCTTCACAGCATCCATCATGCGCAGCATGTCGCGGGGATCGGCGAGCATGTTTTCCTCCACGATCGGATCGACGGATGGATCGGTCGAAGCCAGCTTGAGCGTGCCACGCGAATAGGCGTTGAACAGGCCGGCGCCGATCGCTCCGGGCACGCCGATGCCGCGGTGGTTGAACGCGATCAGGATCATATCGCGCTTGCCGCCGTTGGCGAGGCCGGAGGAATAGGTCACGCAGCAATTGGTGTGGCGGGTGTCAGGATCGGTCGGCCGCAGATTTTCGTGGAGCTGGATCGTGGCGCGAAACAGCGGGTGGTCGAAGAAGTGCCGGCCCACCGGCAGATCGCGCTCGACCGCGATCCCCATCGCCTTCAACTCCTCCGCCGGCCCGACGCCCGACCGCAGCAGGATCGCCGGACTGTGGATGGCACCGGCGCACAGCACGATCTGGCGTGCGCTGATCTCGCTGGTGCCCTGCCCCTCGGTGTGAACGCGCAGACCAGTCGCCCTTCCGTCGCTGATCAGAACGCGATCGACCAGCGTCTTGCCGCGGATCTCAAGATTAGCGCGGCCGCGCGCGGGCTCCAGATATCCTTCATTGGTGGTGATACGGCGGCCGTCGCGGCTGTTGATGGGATAGCAGGCGACGCCCTCGCCATCAGGTCCATTGACGTCGGTGCACCAGGGATAGCCGCTCGCCAGTGCGGCATCGCGCAGGCCGCGATCGATCGGGCCCCATTTTTCCGGCGGCGCGCGATACACCGGCAACGGTCCGCCGCGTCCATGGTCTGCGGCGTCGCCGAACTCAAAGTCGTCCTCGATCACGGAGAACAGCGGCATCACCTCCTTCGCCGACCAGCCGGTGCAACCATTCGCCGCCCATTCGTCGAAGGCGTCCGCGACGCCGCGAATGGCGATCTGTCCATTCATCATCGACGAGCCGCCGAGCCCCTTGCCGCGCCAGTAGAAGCGCGGCTCCTGCCCTGCCACACGGCGCGTCAGGAGATCCGGCCACTGCCATTTCTCCTGATATTCGCGCTTGTGGATGATCGGGATCGGATTCGGCGTTCGCACTTCCCAGGGCGCGTCATCAGCGCGCCAGTCGAGGCCGGCTTCGAGCAGCAGCACGCGCCGTGCGGGATCTTCGGAGAGCCTTGCGGCAACAGCGGCGCCGGCCGAGCCGCCGCCGACAACAATGACATCGTACATCGCGTTACTTCTCAACGTTCCAGAACACCGGGATGGCGGACGGTATCAGACCGCGCAAGGTGGCGCGATAGGCGGCGGGCTGCGCGAACTGGCCCCACGGGATCGCGGGCGCCTGATCGTACATGACGCTCTGAATCTCCCCGGCGATCCTCTTGCGATCCGCCTCGGCGGGCGCCTTGGCAAAGGCTTCCATCAAAGGCGTGATGCGCGCATCGCACTGCCAGCCGGTGAAGTCGGCACAGTTGAAGGCGACCATGACATTGGTCAGCGGCGAGCCGAGATCAAAACCGCCGGCGTGGACGCCATAGACGCTCCAGCCTTCCTTCTTGGCGCGGCGCGCCAGCACACTCGCCCAATCCATCACCTGAAGATCGACGTTGAAGCCGGCCGCCTTGAGCCGCTCGGCCAGCACCTGCGCCGAGACGCGCGGGGCTTCGAGATCGTTCGCCTCCATCACGACCACCGGCTCGCCGGCATATTTCGTCGCCTTCAGCGCCGCCTTCGCCGCTTCGATCGACGGATTGGCGGCGGCTTCAATGCCGGCCTTGCTCTCATAGGTGGTGCCGCAGGTGAAGAACGTCGCGCAAGGCGTGGCGTATTTGGCATCGAGCCCGAGTGCATCCAGCACTTCGCGCTGATCGACCAGCTTCCACAGCACGCGCCGGATCGCAGGATCGTCGAACGGTTTTGATGCGGCATTGAGGCGGTAGGCGCCCGCGAACATGTTGCCGCCGGTGAAATTGACGAGCTTGACGCGAGCGTTCTTCTCGAGCTGCGGCAACAGATCGAACGGCGCATACTGCATGAAGTCGATTTCGCCGGCCTGCAGCGCGGAAGCCGCCGTCGAACCATCGGGAATGACGCGGATCTCGAGCGTATCGATGTTGACGCGCTTGCCGCCGGCAAGGAAGTCGGCGGGCTCGGGTCGCGGCACGTAGTCGGCGAACTTCTTCAGGATCATGCGATCGCCGGTGCGGTGATCGGCCTTGCTGTAGACGAACGGGCCGGAGCCGATGATCTCGGTGATGCGCTGGTCGCCGGGCGTCTTGGCAACGCGCTCGGGCATCATGAAGGCGACGGGGCTGACGGGATTGCCGAGCGCGTCGATGACGAGGCCGGACGGCTCCTTCAGCGTCAACACGAAGGTTTTTGCATCGGTCGGCTCCAGCGAGGCCGTGATCGCAAAAATGCGACGGCCGAGCGCGCTGCGCGTGCCCCAGCGACGCAGCGACGCGACACAATCGGCCGCGGTGACCGGCTGGCCGTCATGCCACTTCAGGCCGTCGCGCAGCGTGAATGTGTAGGTCAAACCGTCGGCTGAGACCTTCCAGTCCTGCACCATCTGCGGCTTGACGTCGCCCTTGGAATCCTTCGCGAACAGCGTGTCGAACACCATGTAGCCGAAGGTGCGCGAAATATAGGCCGTGGAGAAATGCGGATCGAGCGTGACGATCTCCGCCTCGAGCACCGCGACGAGATTGCCTGCGGCGTGCGCCGGCGCCGCGACGAGCGCCAAGCCGAACAGCGCTGGAATGAACGACTTCAGCTTGAACATTGGTTTCTTTTTGCCTTTTGACGAAGCGTTTGCACTCGCCAGGAAAAAGCAATGTTCGTGCCGTAGGAACGAGGCACTCATGCTCACGCGACTATCTGCCACGCGTTTGCGGGATGCGGGTTATGAATTGGCGAACGACGCTGTCGCCCCATTCTCCGTCATTGCGAGCGAAGCGATGCAATCCAGACTGCCACCGCGGAGGGATTTCTGGATTGCTTCGCTTCGCTCGCAATGACGGCGCGGAGGTAGCGTGTTCCTCCACACCTGTCGTTGCCCGCAGCGAGAGCCGCCCCTACCCGATCACCCTGCCGAACTTGTTCGACTTCGGGAAACCCTTCGGCGGCAGGCGACCCGCGTCGGCGCGGGTACCTTGCCACTCGGCGAGCTCCTTGATGGTCGCGGAGAATTCGCGGCCGGCGGAGTCCTTCCAGGTCAGGCCTGCCTTGGCCTCGAAGACCGCGACGTCGGAGAGACCCCCGTCCTTGTACTTCTGCAGGCGCACGCCGCGGCCGCGCGCCATCTCAGGCACCTGGTCGAGCGGGAAGATCAGCATCTTGCGGTTCTCGCCGATCACCGCGACGGTGTCGCCGATCACCTCGGTGACCGTGCGCGCCTCGTTCGGCATGTCGACGTTGAGGACCTGCTTGCCCTTCTTGGTGGTGCCGACGCAATCGTCCTCGTTGACGACAAAGCCCTGGCCCTCGTGGCTCGCGACCAGGAATTTGCGACCGCCCTTGTTGACGAACAGCGCGACGGGCGCGGCCTCCTGCTCGAGGTCGATGAACATGCGAATCGGATCGCCGTGGCCACGGCCGCCCGGTAGCTTCGCGACATCAAGCGAATAGAATTTACCGTTGGTGGCGAACAGCAGTAGCTTCGAGGTCGTCTCGGCGAAGAAGGCGAAGCCGAGCTTGTCGTCCTGCTTGAACGTAAGGCCCGAGAGATCCTCGATATGCCCCTTCATGGTGCGGATCCAGCCCTTGTCGGAGACGACGACCGTCACCGGCTCGCGCTCGACGAGGGCTTCCTCCATCGCGGCAAGATCGTGCTCGGGCGCATCGGCAAAGGTGGTGCGGCGCTTGCCGAGCGGCGTCTTCGGTCCGAACATGTCGCGGACCTTGCCGACCTGCTCGCCGACCTTCTTCCACTGCTCGGGCTCGGACGCGAGCACTGCGTTGATGCCCTTGAGCTCGGCACGGAGGTTCTTGTCCTCGGTGCGGATCTCCATCTCCTCGAGCTTGCGCAAGGAGCGGAGCCGCATGTTGAGAATAGCTTCGGCCTGCACCTCGGTGAGCTTGAACGCCTTCATCAGCGCCGGCTTCGGCTCATCCTCGGTGCGGATGATCCTGATCACCTCATCGATGTTCAGATAAGCGACCAGGAAACCACCGAGGACTTCCAGCCGGTGCTCGATCTGCGCCTTGCGAAAATTGCTGCGGCGGATCAGCACGTCGCGCAGATGGTCGAGCCATTCGCGCAGGCACTCCGCCAATCCCACGACCTTGGGGATGCGGCCCTTGATCAGCACGTTCAGATTCAGCGGAATCTTGTTTTCGAGCTCGGTCAGCCGGAACAACGATTCCATCATCAAGGCGGGATCGACGTTCTTCGACTTCGGCTCGATGACGATGCGGACGTCTTCGGCCGACTCGTCCCTGATGTCGCCGACCAGCGGCAGCTTCTTCTGGTCCAGAAGCTCGGCGACCCTCTCGATCAGGCGCGACTTCTGCACCAGGAAGGGGATCTCGGTGACGACGACGACCCAGGTGCCGCGCGTCCCCTCTTCCTGCTCCCATCGGGCGCGAACGCGGAAGGAGCCGCGGCCGGTTGTGTAGGCTTCAGCGATGGCCTGCTTGGAATCGACACAGATGCCGCCGGTCGGGAAGTCCGGGCCCTTGACCCACTTGAGCAACGCCTTGGATTTCGCATCGGGCTTCTCGATCAGATGCATCGCGGCGTCGCACAGCTCGGCGGCATTGTGCGGCGGGATCGAGGTCGCCATGCCGACGGCGATGCCCTGCGCGCCGTTGGCGAGCAGGTTCGGGAAGCCACCCGGCAGAACCACCGGCTCCTTGGACTGGCCGTCGTAATTGGCGCGGAATTCGACGCCGTCCTCGTCGATGCCGTCGAGCAGAAGCCGTGCGACGTCGGTCATGCGCGCTTCGGTGTAGCGGTAGGCGGCCGGGTTATCGCCGTCGATATTGCCAAAATTGCCCTGGCCGTCGACCAGCGGGTAGCGCGAGGAGAAATCCTGCGCGAGGCGCACCATGGCGTCGTAGATCGCCTGGTCGCCGTGCGGATGGAACGAGCCCATCACGTCGCCGACGATTTTTGCGGACTTCTTGAAGGCGGTGCCGGGGTCGAGCCTGAGCAGGCGCATGCCGTAGAGGATGCGCCGATGCACCGGCTTCAGGCCGTCCCGCGCGTCGGGCAGCGCGCGGTGCATGATGGTGGAGAGCGCGTACGCAAGATAGCGCTCTTCCAGCGCTTCACGCAGCGGCACATCATGAATTTCGGCCGGTTCTTCCGGCGGAACGATTCGTTTTCCCATGCCGCCCGGTTAAACCGTGGAAGCGAATCGGGCAAGGATGGATTGGTTCCCTGTGGGCTTCTACTGCCCTGCCCAGCCGGCGGTCACGGTCGGCTGAACCTTGGTCGGGGGCGTCGCCGGCGTGTTCGCCACACAGCGGCGGGCAGCCTCGATTTCGGCCTCGGTGGCGCCATGGGACCGCGCCCATGTCTCTGCGGCCGCAGCGGAATATTTCGCGACATAGTACCGGACCACGGTGCAGGAGGCCCGGCGAAACACGCCAGGTTGCGGCTCGCCGGCCATTGCATCAGGCGCAAAAGCCAGCAGCGCCGCGGTCAGCGCAAAACCCCTGATCAACATTTGGGCTGTCCCCGTTGTGGAACCTGCGGGGCCAACTCAAGGAACCCGGATTCGTTCCAGGGGGAACCCCATATCCTCGGACAATGCAGCAGCGCGATCTGCTCATGGCGGCGGTCGCACCGGCCTTTCAGGGTGCAGGAAGCGCCGCCTTGGCCTGTTGCCGCGTCAGGGCATTGATGAAGCCGGCGCGCGCGTCGGAATGGACCTGCCCGCGCGGCTCCAGCACATGGCGCAGCAGGAACAGGCCGGTCAGCCGAAAGCCGTCCTGGAGATCTTCGTCGGTGAGTTCGCTCGCGGCTTCGCCATGGCGCAGGAACTGCGGCAAACGCAACAGCCGGTCGCGCCACGGCTCGCCCGCGCCGCGCGACACCGCGCCGCCGGATTTGGGCGAGACATAGATCAGATCCGTGGTCTCCCCCGTCACCGCGCAATTGTCCAGCGCCAGCCCGAAGCCGAGTTCGGTGAGCATCGCCAGCTCGAAATGGATGACGTGCACGGCCGCACTGCCGATGTCGTCGAAATCGTCGAGCGAATGTTCGAGCAGCGCGAAGATGTCCTCGTGCGGATCGCGCTCCGGCAGCAGCCGCGCAATCGAGGCCAGATGGGTGACGCCGTAGACGCCATGGGAGGATCCCAGCAGCGTCGCCGCGCGCAGCTTCAGGCCTTCCACCGCATAGGTGCCGAGATGCTCGTCGAGCCGCGCCCGCCACACCGCGCTGACGCTGTTGCCGGGCTGCAAGAGCGGCCGCAGCCGCGAGCTTGCTCCGCCGCGCACGAGACCGAGATGCCGGCCATGCTGGCGCGTCAGCAGCTCGACGATGGCGCTACTCTCGCCATGCCGCCGCACCCCCAGCACGATGCCTTCGTCGGTCCATTCCATCGGGTGAAGTGTAGCGCAATTCGAGCGCTCGTAGGGTGGGCAAAGCGAAGCGTGCCCACCAATTTGATCGTCACGCGTTGAACCAGCCCTGCGCGTCGCCCGTGAACGAGAAATACAGGCCGAACCCCGTCAGCACGCAGGAGACGATCTCGATCACGCTGTCGAGCTCAAGGCCCTTTTCGCCGAGGATCTGACCGAGCGAGATCACAGACAGGACCAACGCCGCCGCCAGCACCCAGCGCGGCCAGTTCTTGCGCCAATGCGCAGCCAACCAGACGAAATAGACCAGCAGCAAAATCATCCCACCGGCGAGCAGCGTCGCCGTCATGATCATCTGCTCGGTCATCTCGATGGTGGGCGTGCGGTCCTGCACCGCCACTGACAGCGCATCCAGCATCAGCGATGCATAGAGCAACGCTTCGAAGCGCCGGACATTCGTAGGCACGCTCATCAAATACCAATCTTTTCTTGCTTATTCCTTGGGAAATTCCAGGCCCATCTCGCGATAGCGATCGGGATCGTCGCCCCAGTTCTCGCGCACCTTGACGAACAGGAACAGATGCACCGGCACGCCGAGTATCTCGCCGATCTCCTTGCGCGAGTCCGCGCCGATCGACTTGATGGTGGCACCGCCTGCGCCAAGCACGATCTTGCGCTGGCTTTCGCGCTCCACGAAGATCGTCTGCTCGATGCGCACCGACTTGTCCTTGCGCACCTCCCACTTGTCGGTCTCGACCGTGGACTGGTACGGCAATTCCTGGTGCAGCTTGCGATAGATCTTCTCGCGGGTGATCTCGGCCGCGAGATGCCGCATCGGCGCGTCCGACATCTGGTCCTCGGGATAGAGGAACGGACCCGGCGCCACCATCTCGGCGAGCGTGCTTCGAATATCGTCGACGCCGTCGCCCGAGATCGCCGAGACCATGAAGGTCTTGGCGAAGGCCATGCGCTCGTTGGCGGCCTGCGCCAGCGCCAGCAGCGTCTCGCGCTGGACCAGGTCGACCTTGTTGATCACCAAAATCTTGTCGTGGTTGACGCTCGCGACCTTCGTGAGAATCGCCTCGGCCTCCTCGTCGATGCCGCTTTTGGCATCGAGCAGCACGCAGACGAGGTCGGCGTCATGCGCCCCGCTCCAGGCGGTCGAGACCATGGCGCGGTCGAGCCTGCGCTTGGGCAGGAAGATGCCCGGCGTGTCCACCAGGATGATCTGCGCGTTGTTCTCGATCACGATGCCACGGATCAGTGCGCGCGTGGTCTGCACCTTGCGCGAGACGATCGTGACCTTGGCGCCGACCAGCGCGTTGACCAGCGTGGATTTGCCGACATTCGGTGCGCCGATCAGCGCAACGAAGCCGCAGCGCGTCGCCGCGGGCGCTTCGCCGCTTGCTTCAGCCGTCATTGCCGCCACCGACACCTTCTCGTTCGATCATGACCGAGGCCGCGACCTTCTCCGCCGCGCGCTTGCTGCCGCCGGTGCCTTCGGCCGGCGCCAGCCCCGGCAAGTCCACTGCAACGCGGAACTCCGGATCGTGATGCGGGCCGGTGCGCTCAACCTCGCGGTAAACCGGCGTCGGCAACCCCTTCCCCTGCGCCCATTCCTGCAGCACGGTCTTGGGGTCGCGCAGCGGCCTCCGCGGCTTGTGCATGCGCTCGGTCCAGTTGCGCTTGACGAACTCGTCCGCCGCCGCATGGCCGCCGTCGAGGAAGATCGCGCCGATCACGGCTTCGCAGATGTCACCGAGGATGGACTTGCGCAGGCGCGCATCGGCGCTGGAGCCGACCGAACCAAGCTTGATGTCGTCGAGCAGGCCGAGCGACTTGGCGACGTCGGCGCAGCTTTCCTTGCGCACGAGCTCCGCAAGCCGCTTGGACAGCTCGCCCTCATCGGCATTCGGGAAGGCATGATAGAGCATGTCGGACACGACGAGCCCGAGCACGTGGTCGCCGAGGAACTCCAGCCGCTGATAGCTGTCGCCGCGCTTGCGTCCGGACTTCAGCGCCGAGACATGCGTGATCGCCTGCATCAGCAGGTTCGGATCGGCGAAGTTGTGGCCGATGCGCGCCTCGAGCGCCGCGTTCGCGTCAGCCGCCGCCTTTGCCTTATCCTTGGCTTTGCTGCTCCGCGTCCGCTTCTTCTTCGCAGGCGCCTTGGTATCAGGCGTCTTGGTATCAGCAGTCTTGGTCGCAAGCGTCTTGGTTGCAGCTTCGCCCTCAGGGGCGGCTTGCGCCTCGATCGATTGGGTCGTGATGTCCTTGGCTTCGTCTTTCATCGGACGATTTTGAAGAAACGATTCCAGCGCACCGCCCACGGCCAGCGCCAGAACATCCAGGCATGCTCGCCTTCGGCGATCGAGAAGAAGATCATCTGGGCGCGGCCGATCAAATTCTCCTGCGGCACGTAGCCGACCTGGCCGAGGAAACGGCTATCGGTGGAGTTGTCGCGGTTGTCACCCATCATGAAGAAATGGCCAGGCGGCACGGTGTAGACGTTGGTGTTGTCCATGTAGCCGTTGTCGGCGCAATCGAGCGTCTCGTAGGAGACACCGTTCGGCAGCGTCTCCTTCCAGCGCTTCACGCGCGAGATGCCGCCGCCTTCGGAGCCGCAGGGATCCTCGCCGACATACTCGCTCATGCGCTGGCGCTCGACGGGGGTGTCGTTGATGTAGAGCAGACCGTCCTTCATCTGGACGTGGTCGCCAGGCAGGCCGATCACGCGCTTGATGTAATCGGTGGTGTCGTCCTTCGGCAGCCGGAACACGACGATGTCACCGCGGTTCGGATCCGAGCCCCAGATCCGTCCCGAGAACAGCGGCGGCGAGAACGGGATCGAGTAGTGGCTGTAGCCGTAGGAATATTTCGAGACGAACAGATAGTCGCCGACCAGCAGCGTCGCCTTCATCGAGCCGGACGGGATGTTGAACGGCTGGAACAGGAAGGTGCGGATCACCAGCGCGATCAGGAGAGCATGGATCACGACCCGGATCGTTTCGCCGACGCCGCTTTCAGTTTTCGTTCCCGAAGTCACGCTCATTGCTCTCTCAATTCCGGCCGGCGATCACAGAACGCCCTCCTGTCGCGAACGGCCCACCGGTTCGCGGCCCAAGGAGATTGTCCTGATTCTGATAGTGAGGGCCAATTCCGGCGTAAAGCCGAATTCGCCCAGCCTGATTTGCGTCCGCGGACTTTTAGACGGTTGCCGCAGGCCACGCAATCAAGGATCGCATCAAAAACCCGTAAGACGTTGAATTTCAATACGAATTATAAAATTTCCACTACGACCCTCAGGAATCGGTCAGGGCTTGGCTCGCGGTACGGCAGAAATGATCACGAAGGCCTGCGCCAACGGCCAGTCGTCGGTGATCGAGAGGTCGATCTGGGCCTCGAATCCCTCCGGCGTCAGCGCCTGGAGCCGGGCCAGCGCGCCCCCGGTCAGCCGCATGGACGGGCGGCCCCCGGGCAGGTTGACCACCCCCATGTCGCGCCACCACACGCCCTGCCTGATGCCGGTGCCGAGTGCCTTGGAGCAGGCCTCCTTGGCGGCAAAACGTTTGGCGTAGGTCGCTACCACCATCTTCTCGTTCTTGGCCCGCCGCTCCGCCTTGGCCCGCTCGGCCGCGGTGAAGATGCGATCGAGGAAGCGCTCGCCATGGCGCTCCATCACCTTGCCGACGCGGGTGATGTCGATGAGGTCTGAGCCGATGCCGATGATCATGCGCGGCTCCGTCCGATATCCATCGCCGCGCGCATCTTGCGCACCGTCTCGGCAAGACCAACGAAGAGCGCCTCGCCGATCATGTAGTAGCCGATGTTGAGCTCCATGATTTCGGGCAGCGCGGCGATCTTCTCAGCGGTCGCGTAGTCCAATCCGTGGCCGGCATGGATCTCGAGGCCGGCGTCCTTTGCGAGCTTCACGCCCGCCACGATCCGCCGCCATTCAGCTTCGGCCTTGTCAGCGTGGCCGTCGACCACGGCGTCGCACCAGGCGCCGGTGTGGATCTCGATCACGGGCGCGCGCAGCCGCGCCGCCATCTCAATCTGCGCGGGGTCTGCGGCAATGAACAGGGAGACACGGATGCCGGCGTCGTTCAGCCGCGCGATATAGGGCGCGAGCGCGTTGTGCTGACCGACCACGTCGAGGCCGCCCTCGGTCGTCACCTCCTGGCGCCGCTCCGGCACCAGGCACACCGCATGCGGCTTGGTGGCGAGCGAGATGCGCATCATGTCGTCGGTCGCCGCCATCTCGAAATTCAGCGGCTTGGAGATCTCCGCCTTCAGCCGCGCCATGTCCTCGTCGCGGATGTGCCGGCGGTCTTCACGCAGATGCGCAGTGATGCCATCGGCACCGGCCTCGATCGCAAGCAGCGCCGCGCGGACCGGGTCGGGATGGCGGCCGCCGCGTGCGTTACGGACGGTCGCGACATGGTCGATATTGACGCCGAGGCGGAGCGGAGGTGCGGGCATTTCAGGACTCACGAGATCGGAGGAGCAGGCGACTGCGACAGACGCCTATCCATTAACACGTTCGACACGGGCGACGACCGCCTTGGCGCGCAGCTGGGCCAGGATCGCGCTCAAATGCTTGAGATCGTAGACTTCGAGATCGATCGTCGTCTCCGTGAAGTCGGGCGAGCGGCGCTGCATGCTGATATTGTCGATATTGCCGTCGTGCTCGGCGATCACGGTCGCGATCTGCGCCAGTGCGCCGGGCTCGTTGACGTTCTCGACCTTGATGCGCGCCGGGAAGCGTTGCGGGGCGGAATCCTCGATGTCCCAGCGGACGTCGAGCCAGCGCTCCGGCTCCTCCTCGAAATCCTTCAGCGCCGGCGACTGGATCGGATAGATCGTGATCCCCTCGCCCGGCGTGACGATGCCGACGATGCGATCGCCCGGCACGGCGCCGCCGTTCGGCGCGAACTTCACCGGCAGGTCGGAATTGTTGCCGCCGATGGGGATCGCAACCGGGCTGCGCGACGGCTCCAGCGCCTTCTCCTTGAGCTTGGCGGCGAGTCCCTTCTTGACGCCGTAGCGCGCGACGCGCTCCTCCTTGTAGTCGGGATACATGGCGCGCGCGACGTGGGAGGCCTTGATCTCGCCGCGGCCGACCGCCGCCATGACGTCCTCGATCGAGGTGCGCGCCAGCCGCGGCAGCGCGCCCTTGAGCTTGTCGTCGGCGTATTCGATCTTGGCGCGCTCGAACAATCGCTCGACGATGCGCCGGCCGAGGCCGACATATTGATCGCGCACCGCGGTACGCGTGGCGCGCCGGATCGCGGCGCGCGCCTTGCCGGTGACCGCGAGCGTCTCCCAGGCCGACGGCGGCGCCGACTGCGCTTCCGAGGTCAGCACCTCGACTTCGTCGCCATTCTGAAGCTCGGAGGACAGCGGCGCGAACTGGCCGTTGATCTTGCAGCCGACCGCGCTGTTGCCGACGTCGGTATGCACGGCATAGGCGAAGTCGATCACATTGGCATGGCGCGGCAGTGCGATCAGCTTGCCCTTCGGGGTGAAGCAGAACACCTGGTCGTGGAACAGCTCGAGCTTGGTGTGCTCGAGGAATTCCTCGGGGTTGGCGCTTTCCGAGAGGATGCCGATGGTGTGGCGCAGCCAGGCGAACGCGGTGGACTCGCGCTTGAGGAATTCAGTCGGCGAGCCTACCCCTTCCTTGTAGAAGACGTGTGCGGCGATGCCGCGCTCGGCGATCTGGTCCATCGCCTCGGTGCGGATCTGGAGCTCGACGCGCTGGTTGCCGGGGCCGATCACGGTGGTGTGGATCGAGCGGTAGTCGTTCTGCTTCGGCGTCGAGATGTAGTCCTTGAAACGCCCCGGCACGACCGGCCAGGTGGTGTGGACGATGCCGAGCGCGCGATAGCAGGCCTCGATGTCGTTGACGACGACGCGAAAGCCGAAGATGTCGGACAGCTGCTCGAAGCCGACCGACTTGCGCTCCATCTTGGTCCAGATCGAAAACGGCTTCTTGCGGCGGCCATAGACCCGCGCGCCGAGACCCCTGTGGCGCAGATTGTTGGAGAGCTGGTCCTCGATCTCGCCGATCAGATTGCGGTTCCGCTCGGCGAGCGCATCGAGCCGCTGCATGACCACCGAATAGGCTTCGGGATCGAGGGTGCGGAAGGACAGGTCCTCCAGCTCCTCGCGCATTTCCTGCATGCCCATGCGCCCGGCCAGCGGCGCGTAGATGTCGAGCGTCTCCTCGGCAATGCGCCGGCGCGATTCGGTCGGCACGAAGTCGAGCGTGCGCATGTTGTGCAGGCGGTCGGCGAGCTTGACCAGGAGCACACGGACATCGTCGGCAATCGCCAGCAACAATTTGCGCAGGTTCTCGGCCTGCTTGGCCTCGCGCGACACCAGCTCGAGCCGCTTCAGCTTGGTCAGGCCCTCGACCAGCGCACCGATTTCGGGGCCGAACAGCTGGTCGATCTCCGCCCGCGTCGCCTCGGTATCCTCGATCGTGTCGTGCAGCAGCGCGGCGACGATGGTGGCGTCGTCGAGTTTCAGGTCGGTGAGAATCGCCGCGACTTCGAGCGGGTGCGAGAAATACGGATCGCCCGAGGCGCGGGTCTGCGAGCCGTGCGCCTTCATGGCGTAGACATAGGCGCGGTTCAGCAGGTCTTCGTTGGTGTTCGGATTGTAGGACCGGACGCGTTCAACGAGGTCATATTGACGCATCATGCGCGCGCGCGGCTTCGCCGGCCGTGCCACCGGCGCAGTCGGGGCCACGGCAACCGATTCGGTTGCGGCCTGCATCTGCGTGGGTCTGCGGCGTCGATACACCATGCCGTCCTGCCTTCAAACGGACCATGAAACGTCCCGTTGCATACATCCTAAGCTCCGATCGCGGACACGGCCGATCAATTCGGTGACAGGCGCGCGGCGCAAACCGGCAACGCTATGGTAACCACGAAAACGCCAACAAAAGCAAAGGCCCGAACACGGGTTCGGGCCTTTGATAAGATCACAAGAAGTCGACGATCGCGATTAAGACGATTACTCGTCCTCCTCGGGCTGCTCTTCCGGCGGCGCGAGGCCTTCGAGGCCCTTCAGGAGCTCCTCTTCGGTCATGCGCTCAACAGCCACTTCGGTATCGTCGGCATCGACGCTGGCGCCGGCGGAACCGATCAGCGGCACCGTATCCGGCTCGGGCTCGTCCACCTCGACGAACTTCTGGAGGGAGTGCACCAGCTCCTCGCGGAGATCCTCCGGCGAGATGGTCTCGTCGGCAATTTCACGCAAAGATACAACAGGGTTCTTGTCGTTATCGCGGTCAACCGTTAGTTGTGAACCGGACGAAATCATGCGGGCACGGTGGGCGGCCAGCAGGACCAGGTCAAACCGGTTGTCGACCTTGTCGATACAATCTTCTACGGTGACGCGAGCCATGGACTGTCGCTCCGTTGTGGGTGGGACGAAATATGTGGATGATTGGGGCTAGTTATAGGGGCCGGGGCGGTTTCGCAAGGCAAATTTGTGATTTGGCCTCGCCAAACGCCTCTGCTACCTCCACATTGGGGCTGGGATGGGTGGTTTCCCGGGCTGCCATTGAGGGCGGCGCCGGGAGTATGAAAGTCCGCCATAACTATACCTTGATTGCCCCGACTTCTCCGGATTTGCGGTTTCGACGGGTTTCGGCAGGACTTTGAACTGCGCGGCTTTGCTGCCGCTGCGCCAACAATAAACGAATTTATCACGAACACTACGCGAGCAAACTGAATGTCACCTTCCCCTACCAACAAGATTGCGCTCTTCATCGATGGCGCCAATCTCTACGCGACGGCGAAAACTCTCGGCTTCGACATCGATTACAAGCGCCTGCTGAAGGAATTTCAGAGCCGTGGGACACTGCTGCGGGCGTTCTATTACACAGCGATCATCGAGGATCAGGAATATTCCTCGATCCGTCCGCTGATTGACTGGCTCGACTACAACGGCTACACGGTCGTCACCAAGGCGACCAAGGAATTCATCGACGCCTCCGGCCGCCGCAAGGTCAAGGGCAACATGGACATCGAGCTCGCCGTCGATGCCATGGAGCTCGCCGAGCACATCGACCAGATGGTGCTGTTCTCGGGCGACGGCGACTTCCGCTCGCTGGTCGAGGCCGTGCAGCGTCGAGGCGTGCGGGTGACGGTGATCTCCACCATCGCCAGCCAGCCGCCGATGATCGCCGACGAGCTGCGCCGCCAGGCCGATGTCTTCACCGATCTCGTCGAGTTGCAGTCCAAGCTTGGCCGCGACCCGTCCGAGCGCCCTGCCCCGCGCGATCGCGGCGAGCGCGAGGCGCGCCACCACGCTCCGCAGTTCCTCCAGCGCGCGACCACGATGGCGCCGAGGGGCGATGACGACTTCGAGGAGTGAGGTAGCCCGGTCTAGCCGCCAGGCCCCCACCCTCGTTCCCGACCGTGACTGTCCGCTCTGTCCGCGTCTGGTTGCCTTTCGCGAGGCGAACCGCGCGCGCGAGCCGTCCTGGCACAACGCGCCGGTGCCGCCGTTCGGCGATATCAAGGCGCGCCTATTGATCGTCGGCCTCGCGCCGGGCATGCAGGGCGCCAATCGCACCGGCCGCCCGTTCACCGGCGATTATGCGGGCGACCTGCTCTACGCCACGCTGCTCGAATACGGTTTTGCCAAGGGCACCTATCAGGCGCGTCCTGACGACGGCATGACGTTGGTCGACTGCCGGATCGCCAATGCCGTGCATTGCGTTCCGCCGCAGAACAAGCCGCTGCCGGTCGAGATCAGCACCTGCCGCCCGTTTCTCGTCGCCAACCTCGAGACGATGCCGAATTTGCGCGCGATCGTGGCACTCGGACGCATTGCGCACGACACGGTGCTCAAGCCGCTGAACCTGAAGGCCTCGCTAGCCCCGTTCGGGCACGGCGCCGTCCACCAGGCAGGCCGGTTCAAGCTCTACGACAGCTATCACTGCTCCCGCTACAACACGAACACAGGCGTGCTGACGACGGACATGTTCCGCAGCGTGTTCGCGAAGATTAGGGCCGAGCTCGACTAGAGCCCCGTTCCGATGGAATCGGAACGGGGCTCTAGATTCTTGTTTTGACGCGTTTTCTTGACGCGAACCGGTATCCACTTCGCTCGAAAACGCTCTAGGTCTTTGCCGGAGTCTTTGCAGGATTGGCCTTCAGCCAGTCCAGCACATCGCCTGCGTTCCGGTCGGGCGGAAACACCGGATAGAACACATGCGTGATCCGAGCGTCGTCGATGATCAGCGCAAGGCGCTTGATCAGCGTCAGGCCCGCGACCTCCATGGTCGGCAGATTCAGCGCACGCGTGAGCGCAAGCTTCTCATCCGAGAGCACCGGGAACGGCAGATGTAGCCGCGAGGCCATCTCGGTCTGGTAGGCGTTGCTCTGGGTCGAAAGGCCAAACACCTGCGAAGCGCCGGCTGCCTTCAGCTCGGCGAACAGGTCGCGAAATGCGCATGTCTGCGGCGTGCAGCCCCGCGCGCCTGGAATCATGTCCCAATCGTCGACCAGCCCAATCTTGCCGGGCTCGCCGGTGCGCGGATAGGCGAACACCACGGTGCGGCCCGGGAGCGCCGACAGATCGACCGAATTGTCATCTGTCGCACGCAGGCTGATCGCGGGCAGCGTCAGGCCCTTCAGATGCGCAGCACCGCCATCGTCGGCGGGTGCGGGAATCTGGCTCCAATCGACCTCAAGCAGGTTTTTCTGGTTCATCTCGTTATCCCCTCGCCCGCATCAGCCGGCCCTTCTCCCGGCTCCAGTCGCGCTTCTTCTCGGTCTCGCGCTTGTCGTGCAGCTTCTTGCCCTTTGCAACCGCGAGCTGCAATTTGGCCCGCCCGCGCTCGTTGAAGTAGAGCTTGAGAGGGATCAGCGTCATGCCCTCGCGGTCGACTGCGCCCATCAGCTTGTTGATCTGACGGCGATGCAGCAGCAGCTTTCGCGGCCGTTTCGGCTCGTGGTTGAAGCGGTTGCCCTGGAGGTATTCGGGAATGGTGGCGTTGATCAGCCAGATCTCGCCGTCCTTGGAGTCGGCATAGGACTCCGCAATCGTGCTCTTGCCATTGCGGATCGACTTCACCTCGGTTCCGGTCAGCGCAATGCCCGCCTCGACCGTATCCTCGATCGCATAGTTGAAGCGGGCCTTGCGATTTTCCGCCATGACCTTGATAGGACGTTCGTTCTTATCGGCCATGACCTACAAACCTGATCGAGATGCGCGCGTAAGCTAACAGTTTGGATGAAGCGGGCGCGTCACTTCTTGAGGAGATCGCGGATCTCGGTCAGCAGCACGACCTCCGCCGACGGCTTCGGCGGCTCCGCGGGCTTTGCCTCTTCCTTGCGCTTCAGTGTGTTTATAGCGCGAATGACAATGAACAGCACGAACGCGACGATGACAAAATTCACGATCAGGGTGATGAAACTGCCGTAAGCCAGCACCGCTCCCTGCTTCTTGGCATCCGCCAGATTGGTGGCTGTCACCTTGCTGGAGAGCGAAATGAAGTAATTGGAGAAGTCGAGGCCGCCCAGCATGCCGATGATCGGCATGATGATGTCGTTGACCAACGACGTAACGATGCCGCTGAAGGCCGCACCGATGACAATGCCGACCGCGAGATCGACGACATTGCCCTTCATGGCGAAATCGCGGAATTCCTTGAGCATGCTGGTCCACCTGCGTTACCTGCGGCGATGACGTTACGAACGCCGCCTCAGTTAAGCAGGCCGGCGTGCACCATGGCGCTGCGCACGGCAACGCGCGTCGGCTCGGACACCGGCACCATCGGCAGCCGCAGCGTCTCGTCCATCTTGCCGAGCAGCGTCATCGCATACTTGACCGGCGCCGGATTGCTCTCGATGAAGAGGTTGTTGTGCAGCGGCATCAGCTTGTCGTGGATCTTCAGCGCGGTTGCGTGGTCGCCCTTCGCCCAGGCGGCCTGGAACTCCGAGCACAGTCGCGGTGCGACGTTCGACGTCACCGAAATACAGCCATGGCCGCCATGGGCCATGTAGCCGAGGATGGTGGCGTCCTCGCCGGAGAGCTGGTTGAAATCCTCGCCCATCGCCGCGCGCTGCTGCGACACACGCACCATGCTGGCGGTGGCGTCCTTGACGCCCGCGATGTTCTTCAGCTCCCACAGCCGCTTCATGGTGTCGACCGACATGTCGATCACCGAGCGCGGCGGGATGTTGTAGATGATGATCGGAATCCCGATCGCATCATTGATCGCCTTGAAGTGCTGATACATGCCTTCCTGGGTCGGCTTGTTGTAGTACGGCGTCACCACCAGCACGGCATTGGCGCCGGCCTTCTCGGCGTGCTGGGCCAGCTCGACCGCTTCCTTGGTGGAATTGGAGCCGGCGCCGGCGATCACGGGCACGCGCCCCTTGGCCTCCTCGATGCACCATTCGACGACCTTCTTGTGCTCGTCGTGCGAGAGCGTCGGGCTCTCGCCGGTGGTGCCGACCGGGACCAGGCCGTTGGTGCCCTCGGAGATCTGCCAGTTGACCAGGGAGCGGAACGCCGCCTCGTCCAGCGAGCCATTTTTGAAGGGCGTGACCAAGGCGGTGAACGACCCCCGGAATTTCGTCTTGGCTGCCATGGACTTCCTCCGTACGCGGCGAGATTTTAGAGCAAGCCCCATTCTTATCGGGTCTGTCCGGCCGGTAAAAGACCTGCTGCCGACTGACGCACCGTTTAAGCCGCGATTTTGCCGCGGTGGTGGTGCAAACTCGGCGGAGGTAAGCGGCTGTTGGTATTTTGTCCGCATATTCAATCAAATACAGCCAGATCTTGTACAGATAGGTCTTGAGCCAATTGACTGATTCGGGGCGACGAACCTCCGTGACCTGCTTTCCTGGTACCGCATGGCGATCCGCTGGTCTGGCCATATGCCTGATGGCTGGCCTGTCGATTGGCTGCGCCGCCCTGGCCAAGTCCAATGAGACGACCGAAGACACCGCGAAGGAACCCGCCAAGCAAGCTCCCAAGGGAACTGATAAGGGAACCGCGAAGCCAGCCGCCAAGCCTGCCGCGAAGGACGCTGCGAAGGGATCGGCCAAGGAGACCGCGAAGGGCGCGAGCAAGGGAGCAGCCTCCGCGCCAACCAAGGATGCTGCGAACAAGGATGCTGCGAAGAAGCCCGCCGGCAAGGATGCCGCCAAGGACAAGCCGAAGCCCGCGGCCGCCGCCTCCGCGCCAAAAGCACGACCGGCCGCCAATGCTCCGGCCTCCCAAACCGCGCCGGCGGTGACGGCCACTGTCAGACCTTCCGCCCCGGCCCCAGCCCCCGCCAAGCCTGTCGCAACGCCAGTGCTGGCGCCTGCAACCCGCCAGCACGCCGCGCCGCGCAAGCCGGTCACGCCGGCCGCGGTTGCTGCGACCTCGTCGACGTCGCAAGCCGACAAGGACACGCTCGAGAACGTCATCGAGCTGGTGCGCAAGCGCAAGGCAGGCGACGCCAGCAGTTACGCAGATTCGATTTCGGATCCCGTTGCGCGAAAACTCGCGGAATGGATCATCCTGCGCAGCGAGGACAATGGCGCAAGCGTTGAGCGCTACCGCGCCTTCCTCTCCGCCAATCCGAGCTGGCCATCGCAGACCTTCCTGCGTCGGCGCCTGGAGGCCGCGATGTGGGACGACAGGCGCGACGATTCCGTTGGCTGGTCGTGGTTCGAGAACGAATCCCCTGTTTCGGCCAAGGGCCGCTTCGTGCTTGCCAAGGCGATGCTGGCGCGCGGCGACCGCGCCAATGCCGAGCGGCTCGTGCGCGAAGCCTGGCGCAGCGATCCGATGTCGGAAGACACCGAGAACAACGCGCTCGACCAGTTCGGCGCCCTGCTCACGCCTGGCGATCAGAAGGCGCGGATGGACACGCTGCTCTACGGCAGCGAGACCGAGGCGGCACTGCGCGCTGCCAGGCGCCTGGGCGCCGGTTATGTCGCGCTCGCCAAGGCCCGCATCGCCTCCTTCAAGAAGGCGCCGAACACGCGCGCGCTGCTCGAAGAGGTGCCGCGCGAGCTGCACAGCGATCCTGGCTTCATCTTCAGCAAGATCCAGCTGCTGCGCCGCGAGGAGAAGTTTGCCGAAGCCGCCCAGCTCATGCTGTCGGCGCCGAAGGATCCGAACCGGCTCTACAATCTCGACGAATGGTGGATCGAGCGGCGCCTCCTGGCGCGCAAGATGATCGACACTGAGGAATTCCGCAGCGCCTATCTGATCGCACGCGACGCGGCGCTCCCCTCGCGCGACATCTACAAGACCGAGCAGGAATTCACGGCGGGCTGGATCGCACTGCGCTTCCTCAATGATCCCGCGGCAGCGGCTCAGCACTTTGCCCGCATCGGCGTTGGCAGCGTCAATCCGACCACGCTGGCGCGCGCTGGTTACTGGCAGGGCCGCGCCGCCGAGGCCGCCGGTCGCCAGCAGGAGGCCCGCAACGCCTATGCTCGCGCCGCCGAGCAATCCACCAGCTATTACGGCCAGCTCGCGCGCGCAAAACTCGGCCTGCCGCAGATCGAGCTGAACAGCCAGCCGCGCGGCCGCGGCGCCGAACGGCTGGAGATCGTGCGCGCCGCGCAATTGCTCTACGAGCTCGACGAGCGCGAGATGGCCGTGCCGATGCTTGCCGATATGGGCGAGAACGGCGATCCCGAGGCGCTCACCGGCCTCGGCGAGCTGACCCAGCGCTACAGCGACGCCCGCGGCATGCTGCTGGTCGGCAAGGCCGCGCTCAATCGCGGCCTGCCGTTCGACTTCTACGCCTACCCCGTCAACGGCATTCCGCAGTTCACGCAGATCGGTCCCGAGGTCGAGCGCAGCATCGTCTACGCGATCGCGCGACAGGAAAGCGCGTTCAATCCGGCCGTGGTCTCGCCGGCGCAGGCCTATGGCCTGATGCAGGTGACACCGGACGCCGCGCGTTACGTCTGCAAACGGCACGGCGCGACCTATGACCTCTCGCGGCTGAAGAACGATTCGTCCTACAACGCCACGCTCGGGGCGGCTGAGCTCGGCGGCCTGCTCGAGGATTATCGCGGCTCCTACATCATGACCTTCGCGGCCTACAACGCCGGTCGCGGCAGCGTGAAGAAGTGGATCGACCGTTACGGTGATCCCCGCGAATCCAAGATCGACGCGGTCGACTGGGTCGAGCTGATCCCGTTCTCCGAGACACGCAACTACGTGCAGCGGATCATGGAGAATCTTCAGGTTTACCGCGCCCGCTTCGGCGGCGGCACGCGGCTCCAGATCGAGGCCGATTTGCGCCGCGGCGCCGGCAGCGTGGAATAGCTGCCTTCTCTCTCGCGCGCGTCAGAGTCACGCTCTCGCGATGACAGGCATGCGCGCCTCAGGCCGCAACGACTGTCGCCGATGCAGCAATGAGACGCCACACCGCCGCGCTGTTGCCGCGACGCCTTGCTCTCCAGGACGATCTTGAGTTTCTCATGCTCGGACCAGCGCCGTGGCCTGTCCGTGTCCACCACCTCAAGCCGTTCGACTTGGGTTCTCTTGTCGGCCTTTGAACCCGTCCGCTGGATGAAGCCTCGAACCTCCCAATGGCCTCGATTGATGGACCATGAAGGATTGACCTTCAGTGCTCCCGAAACTGACTCGGCGGACAAATCCCAGCCGTATCCGCTGCATCTTCGATTGCGACAAGGATGTTCCACTGCGGGACCATCAAGTCCAGGGTCTTGGTCCAAGTGCTGGACCAAGTGCCGACCCAGGTGTCACATCGCTAAGCAGCAAAAAGCCCCCGGCGGTTTCCCGCCGGGGGCTCTCTATCGATCGAAAGATCGATATTAGAAGGTGCGGTTTGCGCGGAGGAGCAGAGTGAGAGAGTTCTGATCCTTCAGCTCATACGTAGCAGTGGGCTTCGCCCAGGCCGAAATCGCCGGGATCGTAATCACGCCAGCGTACTTCTGATCCAGACGCGACCAGCTCAGGTCAGCCGTGAACGCCAGGTTCTTGACCGGGGTCCAGACGGTGTTGACGCCGATAACGCCGAAGTTGAAGTCCGGGTTACACGTTGCGCCCGCACCGAAAGCGGCAACAAAGTTGGTGCAGATCAGCCCCTTGGCCGTGTCCGTGTACTTCAGCTGAGCATAGCCACCGTAGATGGCGCTAACCCAGTAGGGGTTCCAGTTGTGGCTGTAGCCACCGCGGATGCCCCAGGTCTTGACGGTCTGGATGCTGCCGCCAGCGCCGAAGACGCCGTCAGCAATACCAGCGAAACCGACGCTCTGGTAGGCGATGCCCGAACCGCTGTACATCGAGAACTGCTGCGGGAACAGAGTTTGGAAGTTCTGCCGGCTGTCGCCATCGGTGTAGACGGCCTGCAAGTTGATCGAGTCACCCGCACCGGTCGGGATGTTCTTGATCGACAAAGCGCCGTGCACAGCCCAACCCCACTTGTCGGAGGGATGACCGGTGGGTTCCGTGGTGCCGTAGTAGCCAGGATGCAGGTCATGCGCGGCAACCGCGAACTGGGCAAGACCCCAGGCCTGGTCAACACGAACAGCACCGACGATGTCGGGAGAGCGCGAGCCACCCCAAGCGTTGACGCCGTACTGACCCTGGACGAGGGCATTACCAGCGGCCGTAGCAGCGGTAGTCGTCACGATGGCACCCGCGCCGTTAACAGCACTGCTGGCCACGAAGCCGTTGGCGTTCCACAGGTTGCCCTGACCATTGGACTGCGTGTCGGGGCTTTCCAACGCCAGCGAACCGGTGATGCCCTGACCGAAGTCAGCGGTATAGGCGAACTGGTTGATACCGGTGACGTGGTTGGGGCCGCCCGGAAGGGTATCGGGACCACCGGCCGGGTAACCAGTCCACGGCGCCTCGAAGATCGAGACCGTACGACCCATGGTGAAGCCAGCGAACTGGATGAACGCATGGTAGAGGCCAAGCGTGGCACCACCCGCGGTGAACGTCGCCGGGCTGCTGCCGACGATATTGCCCGTGTCATAGCTGAAGATCATGTCAGCATAGGTACGAACAACGCCGTATTCGGTCGCCGTGCGGGTATCGACGTTGAGGTCCATACGAGCGCGGGTGTAATAGTAGTTCGTCAGACGGTTGTTCGAACCACCGTTCGCAGTCGTCTGGCTATTGTTGAAACCGTAGTCGTTGGCGCCGCCGAGAACGGCGTCAGCGCGGACGTAACCACCCAGCTTGATGCAGGTGTCGGTGCCGGGCATGTAGTAGAAACCCGCACCGTACAGCGAGCAGATCTTCACGTATTCGACCGCTTTGGCCTTCACGGGGAGATCGGCTGCCTGCGCTCCGCCCACGGCGATGAGACCCGCCGCTGAGCCGAGCAAAAGGCTCTTAACCAACTTCATGTTAAACCTCCAAGTTGCTCTTCAGGGAAGGTCACTGACCCGAACGGCCAATTCCCCAACCCCCTCTAAATCCCCGCCTTGGTCACCTTCGCGTCTTCGGACACACCCGCATGAACGCGAGGGACTTAAGCGAAAGACCTAAACGGGACGACCTTGGGATGCCCCCCTCCGTCGCCCGATCACAATTACCGAACGTCCTTGCACACACAACAAGAGAACGCTCCGAAGCGGGCCTATGACGCGTGTTTTCCGGCGGGTGTTGCACAAATAACACGCAGATGTGAGTGCGCGGCGGCTGCAACGTATTGTTTTTGCTGTATTTTTTTTGAGCGGTTCCATTTGCCGCCGAAATTCCCGATCCGATGGCGCGCGGGTCGACTTACACACAGAGGCGGCTCTGACACGCTCGAATCGTGGAATCGGCGCACAGACTCAGACGATGTGTAATGCGCGGTAACTCTCGGTGATTTCCGGCAGCGCAGACCCCTCATGTAGCTGAAGTCACTCGGCCGATTGGGGAATCGGACCGGCATCCCCGCTGGCGGAGATGAGCAGTTCGCCTCGATGCCTTCATAAGCCGCGAACGGCGCAGCGAGCCGGGATCGTGCCTCGCAGAGGCCGACCGCAGCAGGAAACTTCCAGCAAATTCAATTGCTTGAGAGAGAAAACACGACGCCGCCCGCGGAACTGTCTCTGTCATCCCTGCCAAGCGCTTTGGTTCTGCGTCCGCTCTTTTGGCGTGACGTTTCTCGACCGGAAAGCAAACCGTCATGATTGGCCCGCGGTCCTGCGGAAATCGTTGGGAATATTCGAGTGAAAACACACGCTTCCAAATTGACCGGCCCAAGTAATTAGATGCATAAGGCTCGCACCGGAGAGGTGGCCGAGTGGCTGAAGGCAACGCTTTGCTAAAGCGTCATACGGTCTCAAGCTGTATCGAGGGTTCGAATCCCTCCCTCTCCGCCACCCAGCTGCAGAATCCAGCTCTGTTCATCTGAAAGCGATCGTCGCGCGGCTGCGACAGCCTGGCGCAAGGATCCGCGCGGCTGAGCCCAGCCCGATTCGCGCTCTCCTTATATATGTGTGCATGTTCCTAGACGCGGGATCGCCAGATCCGCCAATGCGACGGCGATATCAGCACCGCCTCGCCTCTCAAGACATTGAACCAGACGCCGGCTCTGCCGGCAGCCAACGACTCAGTCCTGAGGCATTCCTTTTCGGGATCGCTCATGCCACGCCGGTCTTAAGTGACGGCACGACGCGGGAACTTGATCCAGCGCAACCCAATCGCCCCGTGAAACCACGGGGCCGGATACGCTTCTCAATTCAATGCGCGGACACCCACGCCCGCGCGTCACGCTGCGCGGCCGAGATCTCGGACTCCGACATCTGGCCGGCCACTTCCTGGCGCAGAGCGACGGCGTCCTTGCGGCCCTTCAGCGCAGCGAGGTTGAACCATTTGTGCGCGGCGACGAGGTCGACCAGGCCCGAGCGGCCGCTCGCCCAATAGATCCCACGCTCGAACAGAACGTCCGACAGCGCGCTTGCATCGATCGGCGTTGCCGCATCGAGATCGAAAGTACCCTGAAACATGACGCATCCCCTTTTTCTTGTGCCGCCTCGTTCCCCCGAGCGCGGCTCCCGTCCAACTCTGATTTGCATGACCCCTTCTGGGATCGTGCGCTGTTCAACTCATCCCAAGTCTTCTTGCCCAAGCCGTTTGCCGGCTTGTTGGAGGCGATGATGGCGGGCAAATTTGAATGGCAGTTTAAATATCGCGATGAAGCAGACGTAAACGGAAGCGCCTGCCACGCGCACAGGAAACGCGAGAAGTCCCTGATTTGCAGGCATTTCTGCGATTCGTCAGATTTGGTTTACCGTGGGATTTTCGGACATCGATAACCATCGCGCGCGGTGGTGCGTGTCCTGTGGTTACAATTTGTGGGAGCGGCGGCGCGGTGGAAGGGTCGCAGGATCGCCTCGCGCTGCCGGCGCCGGCCCCCGGCAGTCATGCCGGCAGGACACGGAGGCGAGGACACGGCGTCGGGGCGATGGCCTGGCATTGTGCGTGAATGACCGGCGCCGCGGCAACGAAAGTTTGCCGCACCCTCGCCTGCCTCAAGGCAGCACGGCCCCAGCACGACCACGCAACACGACGGCGCGGTGCGGCTTGCGTCGCGGTCAGATCAACAATGTCGGGAAAGGAATGCCGGCAATACCCCAGCCTCAGGGAACGAGGGCGTCGGCGAACACGTCAGGACCAGATTCCAAATTGACCCGAAGGCCGTCTGTGGAATTGCGGAGCCCTTCTTCAAGGAGCCGCACCGAACGAAGAAAACTGGTTTCTTCTGCCGGACCGGACTTTGACGAGCGAGCCCGTGAAAGCTGACGATCCGACCGTTGACCTGATGTCTCGCCGACACCCTCTATCGTCGACCAGAACCTTTTGAGAGGCGCTGATGACGTGCCGGCTCTCTAGGAGCCGGCAACTTCAGAAGCGAAGTTACTTCTTCTTCTTGGCGACCTTGCGGGTCTTCTTCGCAGTCTTCTTCACTGCGCTCTTCGCCTTCTTCGCCTTCTTTGCTTTCTTGGCCATGTTGCCCTCCGATGTGTGAGATGGCTTTAATCGCTGCGTACATTCGGGGATCGAATGCACTCACCCCGAATACACCAACACGACGAAAAAAACATCTTCTCACTTAAGGAAGTGTTGACGACGCAGCGCGTGTGCGCCAGCCGCGCTTGATTTGCCGATACGCTGAGACGCGCGGCTGCGATTGCAAATGCTTCTCGCAACGTCGCAGCCGGCAAGCGCATCGATTGCGAGAAAACACTATGCAGCAAGTATTATTCTGCGCGCGCACGTCACGCATGATCAGTGCGATGACGTGCGCTGCAAAGCGCGCGATGGCGTCGTGGGGGCGAGTCGCGGACTCTGAGTC
Organism: Bradyrhizobium sp. AZCC 2230; assembly: GCF_036924495.1. NCBI lineage: Bacteria > Pseudomonadati > Pseudomonadota > Alphaproteobacteria > Hyphomicrobiales > Nitrobacteraceae > Bradyrhizobium > Bradyrhizobium sp. AZCC 2230. The sequence continues at coordinate 1,903,693 of NZ_JAZHRS010000001.1, forward strand.
GCGAATTTTGGCAACGAAATTATTTTCATGCTTAACGGCGGAAGCGCTCGTCAGAGCGAGTGCAGGTCGCCGTTTGTGCGAATCGCGCCACCGCGATTCGCAACTGCATCGTGACCTCAACGGGATGAAGTTTGCTGTCGATGACGCGTGGGTGCGTCGCATCGCGAACGCTGATCGAGATGACGAAGCGTGTCGTCACCTCGTCCGAACGCGTGACGTCAGATGCCGAGCTTGGACTTGAGCAGCTCGTTGACCGCCTGCGGGTTCGCCTTGCCGCCGGATGACTTCATCACCTGGCCGACGAACCAGCCGAGCGACTGCGGCTTGTCCTTCACCTGCGCGGCCTTGTCGGGATTGGCCGCGATGATGTCGTCGACAACCTTTTCGATCGCCGAAAGATCCGTGACCTGCTTCATGCCGCGGCTCTCGACCAATGCACGAGGGTCGCCGCCCTCCTGCCAGACGATCTCGAACAGATCCTTGGCGATCTTGCCGGAGATCGTGCCCTCGCCGATCAAGTCGATGATCGCCGCAAGCTGCTCGGCGTTGACCGGAGAGCCCGCAATATCCCGGCCTTCCTTGTTGAGACGGCCGAACAGCTCGTTGATTACCCAATTCGCCGCCATCTTGCCGTCGCGGGCGCGGTTGGCGAGCCTGTCGAGCACCGTTTCGTAGAACACCGCGCTCTCGCGCTCGGCGACGAGCACGCTTGCGTCGTAAGCCGACAGGCCGAAGTCGGCAACGAAGCGCGTCTTCTTCTGGTCCGGCAGCTCGGGGAGCTCAGCTTTCAGCTCGTCGACGAAGCTCTGCGAGAACTCCAGCGGCAGCAAATCCGGATCGGGGAAGTAGCGGTAGTCGTGCGCCTCTTCCTTGGACCGCATCGAGCGCGTCTCGCCCTTGTTGGGGTCGTAGAGCCGCGTCTCCTGGTCGATCGCGCCGCCGTCCTCGAGGATCTCGATCTGACGGCGCGCTTCGTACTCGATCGCCTGCCCGATGAAGGTGATCGAGTTCATGTTCTTGATCTCGCAGCGGGTGCCGAGCGGCGCGCCCGGCTTGCGCACGGAGACGTTGACGTCGGCGCGCAAAGATCCCTTCTCCATGTCGCCGTCGCAGGTGCCGAGATAGCGCAGGATCGAGCGCAGCTTGGTCACATAGGCCTTGGCCTGCTCGGCGTCGCGGATGTCCGGTTTTGATACGATCTCCATCAGCGCCACGCCGGAGCGGTTGAGATCAACATTGGTCATCGTCGGCGACCGGTCGTGCAGCAACTTGCCGGCATCCTGCTCCAGATGCAGCCGCTCGATGCCGATGGAGACGCTGCGGCCTCCGTCGAGCTCGACCACCACTTCGCCCTCGCCCACCACCGGGGATTTATATTGGCTGATCTGATAGCCCTGCGGCAGGTCCGGATAGAAATAGTTTTTCCGGTCGAACACCGAACGCAGATTGATTTTTGCGTTGAGGCCGAGCCCGGTCCGGACAGCCTGTCTGACGCATTCCTCGTTGATGACAGGCAGCATGCCCGGCATCGCAGCATCAACCAGCGACACGTGGCTGTTCGGCTCTCCGCCAAACGCAGTCGATGCGCCCGAGAACAGTTTTGAGTTCGACGTCACCTGGGCATGGATCTCCATGCCGATGACCATCTCCCAGTCGCCGGTCGAGCCCTTCAGAAGCTTGTGCGTGGCCGTGCTCATGTCTTGCTCCCGAGCAGCGTGGCAGCGATCCGCTCCCACTCCGCCTGCAATGAATCCTTTGCCGCGGGCTGACCGGCTTGGCGGTACCAATAGCCGGCATTGCCGAGGTCGCCTTCGACGCGATGCAGATAGGCGTGCACCCAGGCCGCCTCGCGGCTGCTCTCGTCCTGAACGATCCTGTGCGCCTGGTCCCAGTCACCCTTGGCGGCCCACCACAGCCCGGTCAGCGGCGCAGCGAGATCCGGCGCTGGCGCCGCGCCGTCGAGACTGGCGATATACGCCTCCATATTCACCACCACCTCGCGGGCGTGAAGCGGCCGGCGGCCTGCTCGATCACCTCGCCGAGCGAGAACAATGTCTCCTCGTCGAAGGGACGGCCGATCAACTGCAGCCCGAGCGGCAGGCCCTGCGCGTCCTTGCCGGCGGGCACGGCGATGCCCGGCAGGCCCGCCATGTTCACGGTGACCGTGAAGATGTCGTTGAGATACATCTCGACGGGATCGGCGCCGCCCTTCTCGCCAATGCCGAAGGCCGCCGACGGCGTCGCCGGCGTCAGGATCGCGTTGACGCCCTTGGCGAAGCAATCCTCAAAATCCTTCTTGATCAGCGTGCGTACCTTCTGGGCGCGCAGATAATAGGCGTCGTAGTAGCCGGCCGAGAGCACATAGGTGCCGATCATGACGCGGCGGCGCACCTCCGCGCCAAAGCCTCTAGCACGGGTGTTCTCGTACTGCTCGATGATGTTCTTGCCCTGCTCGCGCAGGCCATAGCGGACGCCGTCATAGCGCGCGAGGTTGGACGAGGCCTCCGCCGGCGCCACGATGTAGTAGGCCGGCAGCGCGTATTTGGTGTGCGGCAGCGATATGTCGACGAGCTCGGCGCCGGCCGCCTTCAGCCAGGCCGCGCCCGCTTCCCAAAGTTTTTCGATCTCGGCCGGCATGCCGTCGAGACGATACTCCTTGGGAATGCCGATCCTGAGGCCCTTCACGGACCTGCCGATCGCAGCCTCGTAATCCGGCACGGGAACGTCGACGGACGTGGTGTCCTTCGGATCATGCCCGGCCATCGAGCGCAGCAGCATCGCCGCATCGCGCGTGGTCCGCGCGATCGGTCCGGCCTGATCGAGCGAGGAGGCAAAGGCGACGATGCCCCAGCGCGAGCAGCGGCCATAGGTCGGCTTGATGCCGACAGTCGCGGTGAACGCGGCCGGCTGGCGGATCGAGCCGCCGGTGTCGGTCGCGGTCGCGCCCATGCAGAGCAGCGCCGCCACGGCCGAAGCCGAGCCGCCGGACGAGCCGCCCGGCACCAGCGTCGTGTTGCTTCCCTCACGCCGCCAGGGATTGCCGACGGGGCCGAAGCACGAGGTCTCGTTCGCCGAGCCCATCGCGAACTCGTCATTGTTGAGCTTGCCGAGCATCACCGCGCCGTCGCGCCAGAGCTGCGAGGTGATGGTGGACTCGTAAGTCGGCACGAAATTGCCGAGGATCTTCGAGCACGCCGTGGTGCGCACGCCCTTGGTCGCGAACAAATCCTTGATGCCGAGCGGGATGCCCGCGAGCGGACCGGCGTCGCCCCTGGCGATCTTCTCGTCCACGGCCTTCGCCATGTCACGCGCGCGGTCGGGCGTCTCCATCACGAAGGCGTTGAGCACGCGCGCGGCTTCGATCGCGCTCAGATGCGCGTCGGTCAGCTCGAGTGACGTGAAAGTCTTGGCCGCGAGACCCTTGCGGGCCTCGGCGAGCGTCAGCGATGTCAAATCGGTCATTTATTGATCGGGCTGCAGAAGAACGGAGACAGGGTCTTGTCGTTGGCCGGGTCGTCTTTTTTCTTGGCGGCGGCGTTCGCAGCGGCCTCGAGCTCGTCGAGCACGGCATTGACGGCGACATTGGGATCGGCGGCCTTGCCCTGCCGCTCCATCTTGTCGAGGTAGTTCATGTAGGCCTGATAGGCCTTCTCATCGTCGCAAAGCATGCACATCGGGCGGCGTCCTAAGACTCTTTAGTTTGACGCGTTTTCTTGACGCGAACCGGTATCCACTTCGCTCGAAAACGCTATGCTACTCGACGACTTTCGGCACCAGGAAGAAGTGACCTTCGGTCGCAGGCGCATTGGCAACGATATCGTCGGCGATCTCGCCGTCATTGACCACGTCTTGCCGCTTCTTCATCTGCATCGGGGTGACCGAGGTCATCGGCTCCACGCCCTCGACATTGACCTCCGAGAGCTGCTCGACAAAGGCGAGCATGGCGTTGAGCTCGCCTTGCAGATGCGGAACCTCGTCCTCGGAAACCGCAATGCGCGCCAGATGCGCGATGCGGCGGACGGTAGCGGCGTCGACGGACATTATATAAGGCCTCTCACGGCAAAAACCTAAGTGCCGTATAGCAGAGGCCGGTTTTGCGCCGCAACCGGCGGCCGGAGCTATCCGGCCATCTGGCGCAGCCGGGCCAAGGCTGATTTCGCGAAATCCCGGGTCAATTCGGCCGCAGGAAGCTCCCGGCCCATCCCAATCGCCTGCCCCGCCCAGAGATTGGTGAAATCCACCCTGCCCTGCTTTTCGGCAGCCGTCTTCAGCGGCCCCAGCGCGGTCGCCGCATGGGGAAACGGCGGCGCGTCCGGCGAGATCGGGCCGGCCTCGCGCATCAGGCGGTTCTGCACGCCACGCGCCGGGCGGCCGGTCATCACATTGGTGATGACGGTGGAATCGTCCCCCGCCTCGGCAAGCGCCTTGCGGCCGCCTGCGCTGACCTTGGACTCCGGACAGCGCAGATAAGCGCTGCCGATCTGCACTCCGGAGGCGCCGAGCGCGAAGGCCGCAGCGATGCCGCGCCCATCGGCGATGCCACCGGCCGCGATCACCGGCACCTTCACGGCATCGGCGACCTGTGGCACCAGCGCAAACGTGCCGGGCTGCTCGGCGATCTCATCGGTCAGGAACATGCCGCGATGGCCACCGGCCTCGGCGCCTTGCGCGATGACGGCATCGACGCCGCGCTGTTCGAGCCAGACGGCTTCCTTCACCGTGGTGGCGGACGAAATGACGAGACAGCCTGCCGCCTTGACGCGCTTGAGCAGCGCCGCCTCGGGCAGGCCGAAATGGAAGCTGACGACCTCCGGCTTCAGCTCCTCGACGATCTCGCAGAAAGAGGCATCGAACGGTGCGCGGTTCGCCGCATTGATCGGCGCCGACGGATCGAGGCCATGCTCGGCATAGTAGCCCGTGAGCCGCTGCTTCCAGCGCGCCTCGGCCTCGGCCGTGAGCTCGATCGGCGTGTGGCAGAAGAAGTTCATGTTCACCGGCGCCCTCACGCGCTGGCGGATGATGTTGACCTGCTCGCGCGCCTTCTCCGGCGACAGCATCGCGCTCGGCAACGAGCCAAGTCCGCCGCCCTCAGCCACAGCGATCACTAGCTCGGAATCCATCACGCCGGCCATCGGCGCCAGCACGATCGGAAATTCGGTCTTGAAGAGATCGATCAGTCGACGGTCAGGCCACATGGTGTGTCTCTCTTGGTTCAGGCGAGCGATGCGATGGAGTTGCGCCGGCTGGCAAGAAGCTGCTCGGCCTCAGACGCAATCCGTTCGACGATCTCGGCCGCGGGTGGAATATCATGGATCAGGCCGACCGCTTCTCCCGCGATCACGGCGGCCACGTCGAAATTGCCGGCCGCTTTCGCAGCCGCATACTCCGCCGCGACTGCGGCAACATTCTGCATCAGCTCGACCTCGCGTCCGATCCAGCGCCTGGCGTGGTCGTTGATCAGGCATCGTCCAGTGAACGGCGCAGGCCAGACATTGTTGCGCGAGAGATCGAAGACGATGCCGCGCACCGTCGAACCGCTATTGGCCGCGCAGATGCGCCGCTTGGCTTCATCAGCGCCGTCGGCCTCCTGGCTCGCATAGAAACGCGTGCCGAGCAGGACGCCGCTCGCCCCAAGCATCATCATGGCGGCAAGCCCGCGCCCGTCGGCGATGCCGCCGGCCGCAACCACCGGCACGCGTCCGGCCGCGAGATCGACGATCGCAGGCACGAGATCGATCGTGGTGCGCGAGGCGCCATGACCGCCGGCCTCGGTGCCCTGCGCGACCAGGATATCGGCGCCGGCATCGAGCGCCTGTCGCGCTATCACCTCATCCTGCACCTGGCAGATCAGGCGTGCACCCGCGGATTTGATCTTCGCGACAAACGGCGTGGGATCGCCGAAGGACAACATGACCGCGGACGGTTTTGCGGCAAGCGCGATACCAAGCAGCTCGGGCCGTTTGGCGAGGCTCCAGGTGATGAAGCCCACGCCGAACGGCGCGGACAGGCCGGCGAGCTTCGCGGTCTCCTGCTCCAGCCACGTTCGCTCCCCGTAGCCGCCGCCCAGAATGCCAAAGCCGCCGGCGTGGCTGACGGCCGTCACCAGCCGGCTTCCGGCAACGACGTCCATCGGCGCCAGCAGGATGGGATGCTTGATCTCCAGCAGCGTGGTCAGCGGCGTCGCGAACGGCATCGGTCCTCTCCCCGTCTGGACAGCGAGATTAGGCGGGACTAGCATTCTCGAAAAATGAATTGTTGCGAACGCTGCCATCACAAAAGCGAAACGACACCATGGAACTGAGTGACATCCAGACCTTTGCCGCGGTCGCCCGCACCGGCGGCATCACCCGCGCCGCCGAAGAGCTCAACACGGTGCAGTCCAATGTCACCCAGCGCATCAAGGCCCTGGAGGCCGAGATCGGCACGCCGCTATTCGAGCGCCATAGCCGTGGCATGGCGCTGACCGGCGCCGGCAAACGCCTTTTGCCCTATGCGCAACGAATGGCGGCGCTGTCGCGCGAGGCCGTGCTCGCCGCGCGTGACGATGGCGAGCCGAAGGGACCGCTTTCGATCGGCTCGATGGAGACGACGGCGGCAGTGCGGCTGCCGCCGCTGCTGGCCGATTTTCACCGCCGCTTCCCTGCCGTGCGGCTGAGCTTGCGGACGTCGCCGACCGCCGATCTCGTCGCCGGCGTGCTCGAAGGCACGCTCGATGGCGCCTTCGTCGCAGGTCCCATCGCGCACCCCGACCTCACCGCAACAAGCGCATTCCGCGAAGAGCTGGTGCTGGTGAGCGCGCGGCGCTGGACCTCGCTCGCCGAGCTGCGCGCCGGCACGCCCGAGTCAGGCCCGACTGCGTTGGCGTTCCGCACCGGCTGCACCTACAGGCAGCGGCTCGAGCAGATTTTCGTCGAATTCGGCTGGCCATCGGCAGCACGCTTCGAGCTCGGTACGCTCGACGGCATGATCGGCTGCGTCGCCGCCGACATGGGCGTGACACTATTGCCGCGCGCGGTGGTCGAACGCAGCGCGATGAACGGCAGCGTGATGATGCACGCGCTAAGCCCGCAGCATGCCCGCGTCGAGACGCTGTTCATCCGGCGTCGCGCCGGCCATCAAACCAGCGCGCTTCATGGCTTCCTGTCATGCCTGACTGGGGATGACGACATCATCGCGGCTCGATCAACCACCGCCGCAGCGCAACGAAGGCCCAGATCGCCTCGACGAGGCCGAACGGCCAGGCGCCCTGCAGGAAGCCGTAGGCCGAGCCGAGCGCGCAAGAGCCGGCGAACAGCAGCACGAACCAGTGGCTGCGGTCCTCCAAGGCATAGCAGACCAGCATCGCGGTGACGGCAAACAAGCCGAATAACGTCAGTGCATCCATGTTCCCGGTTCACTCCGCAGCGCGACGCGTGATATGCGCTAAATCATGCCGGCTCTTATCCTGCCTCTGATCGACGCTGCAACCCACTGGCCCGAACGCGGCGGGCTGGTCGGCCTTGACCTCGGCACCAAGACCATCGGCGTCGCCGTGTCCAATCCGGACCGGCGGTTAGCTACCGGTGTCGAAACGATCCAGCGCAAGGCGTTCAAGCAGGACGCGGCGCGGCTGCTCGCGATCGCCAGTGAGCGCAAGATCGTCGGCTTCGTGCTCGGCCTGCCCATCAACATGGACGGCAGCGAGGGCCCGCGCGCCCAGTCGACCCGCGCCTTTGCGCGCAATCTGGCTAACCTGACGACGCTCCCCATAGGCCTTTGGGACGAGCGCCTCTCGACAGCGGCGGTCGAGCGCGAGCTGATCGGCATGGACGTCAGCCGCGCCAAGCGCGCCGAGGTGATCGACGAGCACGCCGCGATCTTCATCCTGCAGGGCGCGCTCGACCGCCTCGCCAATTTACGTTCAGAGACTGGCTGACCCCATGCTCGTCGTGATCGCGGCGCTGCTGCCGGTCTTCATCCTCATCGTACTCGGCGTCGTGCTCCGGCACAGCCTGATGCGGCTCGACACGCAATGGCACGGGCTGGAACGGCTGACTTATTTCGTGCTGTTTCCGATGCTGCTGATCCAGACACTGGTGAAGGCGGACCTCTCAAAAGTGCCGGTCGCCGGCGTGGGCGGCGCGCTGCTGCTGTCGGCGCTGGCGATGTCGTTGCTGTGCCTCGCGCTCCGCCCCGCCCTGTCGCGCCTCGATATCGACGGCCCCACCTTCACTTCGATCTTCCAGGGCGCGACGCGCTGGCAGACTTATGTCGCGCTGTCCGTCTCCGCCAACATGTTCGGGGAGGTCGGGCTGGCACTGGCCTCGGTCGCGATGGTCGCGATCATTCCGCTGGTCAACGTGTTTAGCGTCGCGGTGCTTGCGCATTACGCATCGCCGGAAAAGCAATCCGCGCGCGCGATCGTCATGACGGTGATCCGCAATCCCCTGATCTGGGCCTGCATCATCGGCCTCGTCATCAACGTCGTTCATTTGCCGCTGCCAAAGATCTGGCACGAAGTGGCCGATGCACTCGGCCGCTCCTCGCTCGCGATCGGCCTGCTCGTCACCGGCGCCGGCCTCCAGCTGAAGGGCCTGTTCCGTCCGAGCATCGGTGCGACGCTCGGCGTGGCGTTCAAACTGGCGCTGATGCCGGTGCTCGCGCTGGTTCTCGCAGCGTGGTTCGGCCTCTCCGGCGACAGCCTCGCGATCGTCGCGATCTGCGCGGCGGTGCCGACCTCGCCGAGCGCCTATGTGCTGGCCCGCCAGATGGGCGGCGATGCGCCGCTGCTGGCCCAGATCATCACGCTGCAGACGATGTTGGCGGCCATCACGATGCCGATCGCGATCGCGCTGGTGGCTTAGAGCTCGTCATTGCGAGCCCACCTCTCTCACCATCGTCATTGCGAGGAGCCCTTGCGACGAAGCAATCCAGAGTCCCTCGGCGGAAAAGATTCTGGATTGCTTCGCTCTGCTCGCAATGACGGAGTGTGTGGGGCAACTGCCGGGCTAACTCCCCAGCCACATCGTCAGCACCACCGCGGTCATGTTGTTCAGCGCGTGCAGCACGATGGTGAGCCAGAGCGAGTTGGCGCGGTGGCGCATGTAGCCGAACCAGAGGCCGATCGAGAAGACCTCGGCGAGAAAGTACAGATCGTATTGCAGATGTACCGCCGTCCATACCAGTGACGACAGGATGATCGCGCCGGGCACGCGCAGGAAGCTCGCCGACCAGCCGCGGAACAGGAAGCCGCGCGCGAGCACTTCTTCCGACATCGGCGCTGCCACGCTGAAGGCAAATAGCAACAACAGCGCCGCGCCTTTGTCGCGGCCGGATTTCAGGAGATCCGTCATGAAGCCTGGCGTGGCCTCGCGGCCGAGGGAGCGCGACACCACTTCCCAGGCCATCACGACCAGGATGAGGCCGGCCGCGCCGAGCAACAGCTGCTTCCAGGTCGGCCAGCGTAGCGCGAGATAGTCGACGAAAGATGCCTTCTTGATGCGGATGGCGAGCCACACCGCCGCGAGCGTCGCGGGCAGGCCCATGATGACCGAAAGCGCGAGCGCCTGCGGCTCGCGGCCGACCGACTGGATCGAGTCCATGTCCAGCGGCAGCCCGCGCATTGCCACCAGCAGCAGGATCGCGCCGACCTGACCGACGAACATCGCGACGAAGACGAGCAGGCCCCACAGCGCCGTGCCCCAGAACTTCCAGACGCGCAACGGCGCTGGCATTACGGTTAGCGGCGGATGGTCGGGATTGAGGGTGTCAGCGTCGTCGGTCGTGATCGCGGGCTCTGTCATGGCGCTTCCTGCGGCCGGAATCAGTTCCGCCGCGGCTGGATCGGGAAATCATAGGCCGCCCCGCCCGCCCCCGGCAGGGAAAAATGCCACCACTCCTTCGAATAGTTCACAAAGCCTTGCTTCGCCATCGCAGTCACCAGCCGCTTGCGCCAGGCGCGCTGATCCGGATCGATCGACGGTGCTGCGGTATGCCCTTTCGCATCCGTGCAATCATAGCCGGTGCCCATGTCGACGCTGCCCTCCGGCAGCCGCGCCTCGACCGGCGCCGTGCAGTCGGCATAGGATTTCGCGGGATCGATCCTGGCGGAATTGTCAGCCCTGAGATCGACCAGCGTGAGATCGAGCGCCGCACCCGTGGAATGCTGCGAGCGGCTCGCGATATAGCCGAGACGAAACAGCTCGGTCTTGGGTATCCGCGGATTATAGCGCCGATCGGCTGATGTCTCGTGGCCGTTCTGCGACCATTTCACCATGTCCAGCGAGGCGCGCGCCGGCCGGTAGCAGTCGAACATCTTGAGCGAGAGATTTTGCGCTGAGAGATCCTGCTGGACCGCCTTCAGCCGCAGCCCGACTTCGCGCTTCACCACGCACTCGTCCGCGCCATAGCCGGCGAGCGGGCGGCCAATGAAATTGTTGGAGCTGGCGTAGCGGATGTCCTGGATGATGCTGGAATCGACGTCGCGCAAATAGACGAAGCCGCCGGGGAGCGATTGGGCGAAGGCTGTGGAAGAGATTGCTAGCAATGCCATCGCAATTCGAATTGATTTCACGACATCCATCCACATCGTCATGGCCGGGCTTGTCCCGGCCATCCACGGCCTTTTTACGTCAAATGCGATGAAGAACGTGGATGCCCGGGACATAGGCGAGCGAAAGCGACGCCGTCCTTCGGACGGCTAAGCCCGGGCATGACGGAGAGATTAGCACTATCAGGGGATAACTCCCCGCCCCGGCATTGGCCCTTGCTCCCCCCGCCATCCGCGCCTATAGCTCTCGCTTTAATGACATCGAAATCGACCTTCGTCCTCGGCCACCGGCATTTGCTGGGCATCGAGGGCCTTTCCGCGGCCGACATCACCGGCCTCCTCGACCTGTCCGAAGAATATGTCGAGCTCAACCGCCAGGTTGACAAGAAGCGCACCGTCCTGCGTGGACGGACGCAGGTAAACCTGTTCTTCGAAGCCTCGACCCGGACCCAGTCCTCGTTCGAGCTCGCGGGAAAGCGCCTCGGCGCCGACGTCATGAACATGTCGGTGTCCTCCTCGTCCATCAAGAAGGGCGAGACGTTGGTCGACACCGCGATGACGCTCAACGCCATGCACCCGGATATATTGGTGGTGCGCCATCACGCCTCCGGCGCGGTGGAACTGCTGGCCCGCAAGGTTGACGGTTCCGTGATCAATGCCGGCGACGGCGCGCATGAGCATCCGACGCAGGCGCTGCTCGACGCACTCACCATCCGCCGCAACAAGGGCCGGATCGAGGGCCTCGTGGTCGCGATCTGCGGCGACGTGCTGCATTCGCGCGTGGCCCGCTCCAACATCATCCTGCTCAACACCATGGGCGCCCGGGTCCGCGTCGTCGGCCCCTCCACGCTGCTGCCGCCCGGCATCGAGCGGATGGGCGTCGAGGTCGCGCGCGACATGCGCGAAGGGCTCAACGGCGCGGACATCGTGATGATGCTGCGGCTGCAGCGCGAGCGCATGAACGGCTCCTTCGTGCCGTCCACTTCCGAATATTTCCACTATTTCGGGCTCGACCAGAAGAAGCTCGCTTACGCCAAGCCCGACGCGCTCGTGATGCATCCGGGCCCGATGAACCGCGGCGTCGAGATCGACACCGCGGTTGCCGACGGTGCGCAGTCCCTGATCCGCGAACAGGTGGAGATGGGCGTCGCCGTGCGCATGGCCGTGCTGGAAGCGCTCGCCCGTAACCTGCCGAACGCGTGATGCTCATGTTGACTGACCGCCGCCCCATCCTGCTCGCCAACGCCCGCGTCGTCGATCCCTCCAGGGATTTCGACGGCCCCGGCGACGTCCTGATTGCCGACGGCGTCATCCGCGAGACCCGCCGCGGCATCGGTGCGGCCGGCGTCCCCGAGGGCACCGACGTCGTCAACTGCTCCGGCAAGATCGTGGCCCCCGGCCTGATCGACATGCGCGCCTTCGTCGGCGAGCCCGGCTTCAGCCATCGCGAGACCTTTGCCTCCGCGAGCCAGGCGGCCGCGACGGGCGGCATCACCACCATCATCTGCCAGCCCGACACCTTGCCGGTGATCGACAATTCGGCGACCGTCGATTTCGTGATGCGGCGCGCGCGCGACACCGCGATCGTCAACATCCAGCCGATGGCGGCGCTCACCAAGGGCATGCGCGGCGAGGAGATGACCGAGTTCGGCCTGCTCAAGGCCGCAGGCGCCCTCGCCTTCAGCGACGGCGACCGCAGCGTGACCAATGCGCAGGTGATGCGCCGCGCGCTGACCTACGCGCGCGATTTCGACGCGCTGATCGTGCATCACACCGAGGATCCCGATCTCGTCGGCGAAGGCGTGATGAACGAGGGAGAGTTCGCCTCGCGCCTCGGCCTGATGGGCATCCCGAAGGCCGCCGAGGCCGTGATGCTGGAGCGCGACATGCGCCTGGTCGCGCTGACCGGCGGCCGCTATCACGCCGCGTCGCTGTCGTGCATCGAATCGCTCGAGATCCTGAAGCGCGCCCGCGACGCAGGCCTTGCCGTCAGCGCCTCGGTCTCGATCAACCATCTTGCACTGAACGAGAACGACATCGGCCCCTACCGGTCCTTCCTGAAATTGTCGCCGCCGCTGCGCACTGAGGACGATCGCCGCGCGCTGGTGGAGGCGGTGGCCTCCGGCCTTATCGACGTCATCATGTCCGACCACAATCCGCACGACGTCGAAATGAAGCGCCTGCCGTTCGCGGAAGCGGCTCACGGCGCGATCGGTCTCGAGACCATGCTGCCGGCGGGCCTGCGGCTGGTCCACAATGACGAGCTCGACCTCAAGACGCTGATCCGGGCGATGTCGACCCGGCCGGCGGAGATTCTGGGCCTGCCCGGCGGCACCCTGCGCACCGGCGCGCCGGCCGACGTCATCGTGATCGACCCCGACGTGCCCTGGGTGGTCGATCCCGCCGACCTCAAATCGCCCTGCAAGAACACCCCGTTCGACGAAGCCCGCTTTACAGGCCGCGCTATCAGGACCATCGTCGGTGGGCGAACGGTTTACGAGCATGTCTGACGTGCGGAGGTACAGACATGGGCGCCGGCTATGTCAGCCATGGAGACACCGCCATGGGGCTTGATGCATTCCTGCCGGTGGCCTTCGTCATCGGCTATTTGCTCGGCTCGATTCCGTTTGGGCTGGTGCTGACCAGGCTCGCAGGCACGCAGGATATCCGCTCGATCGGTTCCGGCAGCATCGGCGCCACCAACGTGCTGCGCACGGGACGCAAGGGCCTCGCCGCGGGCACCCTGCTGCTCGACGCGCTCAAGGGCACCGTGGCCGTGGTGATCGCCGGCTACATCGCCGGTCCCGACGCTGCGATGGTGGCTGGCCTCGGCGCCTTCCTCGGCCACCTCTTCCCGGTCTGGCTCAAGTTCAAAGGCGGCAAGGGCGTCGCGGTCTATATCGGCATCCTGCTCGGCCTGTTCTGGCCGGCCGCGCTGGTGTTCTGCGTGCTCTGGCTCGCGACCGCCTTCACCACCCGCTATTCCTCGCTCTCGGCGCTGGTGGCGTCCTTCATCACCCCGCTGTTCCTGTGGTGGTTCGGCCACCTCGCTTTGTCCGCGCTGGCCGTGGTGCTGACATTGCTGCTGTTCTACGCGCATCGCGAGAACATCAAGCGGCTGCAATCAGGCAAGGAAAGCCGAATCGGCGAGAAGGCGTAGGGCATGATCCGGAAAAGTGCGCAGCGGTTTTCCGAAAAGATCATGCTCAAACAATAGGACCGGAAAAAGTACGGATACCGCCGCAAGGCCTCCGCATTATGTGCCAATTCCTGTTCGCAACTCGGAAGCCCTTCGCGGCCGGCAGTAGCGAACGGGTTCCATGCCTGTCATCCTGACAGCGGAAATGGCGTTACGCGGTTGCTCAGAATGAGCGAGAAGATTGACAGCACGCACGGCGACGGCTCGCAGGCCACTGCGGCAAGCCGGCTGCTCTTATCGACCAACATCTGGTCCGATGCGCCCTCACCGCCGCCTGCGCCAAAGCCTGTCGCCGTTCCGCCGCCGGCACCGCCACATGCTCCTGTCTTGCAAGCTCCTGCAGCGGTCGAACGTTTAACGACTGCTGCGCCCATGCAGCCGCGTGCCGAACAATGGCCGCCCAAAAGACTGTCACTGGCGCTTCAGGGCGGCGGGACTTTTGCCGCCTTCACCTGGGGCGTGCTGGAGCGGCTGTTGGAAGAGCCGTCCATTGAATTCGACACCATCAGTGGCGCCAGCGCCGGCGCCATCAATGCGCTGCTGCTGGCCTGCGGCCTTGCCGAAGGCGGCCGCGAAGGCGCGCGCGGCCGGCTGAACCGGTTCTGGATCCGGCTGATGCACGAGGCCTCGTTCCGCTCGCTGATGCTGATCGGCGGCTTCTCGCCGGCGGGAAGCTCGGTCGCCTTCGGTCCGACGCTGCGCTCCGGCCAGTTCGATCCGTTCGATCTCGATCCGCTGCGCCTGGCGCTGTCACGCGACATCAATTTCGCGCGCTTACGCGATGCCAAATGCCCAAAGCTTCTGATCGCGGCAACGCGGATCCGCGACGGGCAGCAGCAGATCTTTGGCAATGACGCCGTGACCGCCGACGTCGCGCTGGCCTCGACCTGCCCGCCGCTGGTTCACTGCGCCGTCGAGATCGACGGCGAGGCCTATTGGGACGGCGGCCTTGGCGGCAATCCGCCGCTCATCAAACTGGCGCAGCAATCGGCAACCGCCGACCTGCTGCTGATCCAGGTCACGCCCACGCGTGACAGCTACGTGCCGATCACGCTCGCCGCGATCGATCGCCGCCTCGACCAGATCGCCGCCAACGCCGCACTCAAGGCCGAGATCGCAGCGATCGCATGGGCGCAGTCCCACGCAGCCCCCGCGCTGCGGCTCTCGACAATCGCCGCGGAAGACTCCGTCGACGGCCTCGCGCAGCGCTCGTCCACCGATCTCGGCCGCGGCTTCATCCGCCTGTTGCACCGAAGCGGCCGCGAAGCCGCCGAGCGCTGGCTCGGGCAAAGCACGGCGGGCACCGAAGCTCAACGCGCCCTGCCCGTGGCCGAGCCCGCACTAGCCTGATTTCGCCAGGGCGTTCTCCAGGAACCACGCCGCCGCCAGCGCGCCGGGATCGTTGCCGAAGCGCGCGATCACCTGCACGCCGATCGGCAGACCGCCGACCTTCATCACCGGCACGTTGACGCAAGGGTTGCCCATCAGCGTCCACAGCCGGTTGTAGCGGGGCGAGCCGGTCGAGGCGAGCTCCTTGGCCGGCGCTACGCCCGGCGCCGAATAGGTGAGCAGCACGTCGAAACCTTCGAACAATTCGCTGAGCTCGCGACGGCCGCGACGGGCGATCCGGCGCGCGTCGTCATATTCCTTCGGCGTCAGTCCGACGGTGGCATCGAGGCTTTCGCGAAGCATCGGCGCGATCTCGTCGTGATGCTGGTCGAACTCCCAGGCGAGCGCGCGATGCGCCTCGAAATCCTGGATGATCGGGTGGATGCGCCAGGCCTCCTTCACCGCCTCGGGCAGATCGATGGTCTGCACGCTGGCGCCGGCCTTCTCGGCCGCCTTGATCGCCGCCAGCAACCCCTCTTCCGCCGCCGGCTCGACGCCTTCCGCAAACTCCTGCCTGACCACGCCGACCCGCGGTGCCTTCGCCGCGGCAATGCCGTCGAATTCAGTACGCCCGGTGATCGCCAGCAATCCGCGCGCAAGATCCTCCGCGCGGGATCCGAACAGGCCGACCGTGTCGAGCGCCCACGAATAGCATTTCACGCCGATGGTCGGCAGCATCCGGAACGACGGCTTGATCGCGGCTGCGCCGCAATAAGCCGCGGGCCGGATCACCGAGCCGCCGGTCTGGGTGCCCAGCGCGAGCGGGATCATGCCGGCGCCGACGGCGGCCGCCGAACCGGAGGACGAGCCGCCCGGCGTATGGCCCAGATTGTGCGGATTGAGCGTCGGGGTCGGATCGCGCGAAGCAAACGCTGTGGTCGTGGTCTTGCCGATGATGGTGGCGCCCGCCCGCTTCAGCAGCATCACGACCGGCGCATCCGCGCGCGGTTGCCAGCCGCGATAGATCTCCGAACCCATCTCGGTCGGCATATTGGCGGTGTCGATGATGTCCTTGATGCCGACTGCGATGCCCCGCAGCGGGCCCGAGGCCTGCGCCTTCGCGGATTTGTCATGACGGACGAAGGCGCGGACGTCCTTCTCGCGTGCCTCGATCGCCGCGTGCGACTGGGCGATGGCGTCATCGGGCGAAAGCTCGCCGCTGGCGATGCGGCGCTGGAGGTCGGCGAGTGAGATCATGGCAAAATCCTTCTTATTGGGATCGCTTTTAGCATCGCGACGAGGCCGCGCAAGCGCACGCCGACGCGATCAATCCATGCGTGGAGTCTGACGAGACAACACCGATCGAATGAATGCGTCGAGCAGTTCGAGGCGGGCATCTCGACCGCAGCACTCGGCGCCGCGACGGTCGGCTCATAGACCAAAAATAGAAACGATGACTTTCCATCATTTCTATTTATGCAGCAATTCAAAAGGGCCACCGTGAGGCCACAACGAAGGCCCGCGACGCAACTTCTTCCAAACGGCAGACGCTGGTGCGTCACCGCCGTCGGACCTCGACCAAGCACAGGAGCGACTACCATGGATACGACCCGTTATGCTTCCCTCGTTGGCCGGCTGATGATCGGCCTCCCGTTTGCAATGAGCGGCTTCGGCAAGCTCGCCGCCTATGGTGCGACGACTGCCTACATCGCCTCTGCTGGATTACCGGTGCCGCCGGTGGCTTATGCGATCGCAGTTCTGGTCGAACTCGGTGGCGGTCTCTTGCTGATCGCTGGCTATCAGGCCCGCTCGGTCGCGCTGGCGCTCGCCATCTTCTCGGTGGCTGCCGGGGTCTCGTTCCACAACAACTTTGCCGATCAGAATCAGATGATCCATTTCCTCAAGAACGTGATGATGGCGGGCGGACTGCTTCAGATCTTTGCCTTCGGCGCTGGTGCGTTCAGCCTTGATGCACGCCTCTTGCGTGGCAGCGTCGGTGCCGTTCAGGCGGCGCACGCGCGCTAACCGGACGAGCTTGGAGAGGACCCGTCGACCGCGGCGGGTCTTCCCGGTTGTGCTTTTGACCGCGATCGCGCTCCCCCTGTTGCCCACGCCCTCAGGTTGTTCCATGCTGCGCCCACAAGGAGACGCCGTGGACGCCATCAATCCGAGCGTAGAACTGACCGAGGCTGACCGGATCGACCGGCTGCGGTTGATCCGCTCCGACAATGTCGGACCGCGCACCTTCCGTTCGCTGGTCGATCATTTCGGCACGGCGCGTGCCGCGCTGGAGCGGCTGCCGGATCTGGCGCGCCGGGGCGGCGCGTCGCGATCGGGGCGCATCTGCGGCGTGGACGACGCGAAGGCCGAGCTCGCCGCAAGCCGCAAGTTCGGCATCGCTTGGCTTGCGCCCGGTGAGGACGGCTATCCGGCGCGGCTCGTGACGCTCGACGATGCACCGCCTTTGCTCGCCGTGCGCGGCGACAACGCAACGCTGATGCGGCCGATGATCGCCATCGTCGGCTCGCGCAATGCCTCCGGCGCGGGCCTGAAGTTCGCCGGCCAGCTCGCGCATGAGCTTGGAGAGGCCGGCTTCATCGTCATCTCGGGGCTCGCCCGCGGCGTCGATCAGGCCGCGCATCGCGCCAGCGTCGCGAGCGGCACGATCGCGGTGCTCGCCGGCGGCCACGACTGTATCTATCCGTCCGAACATGGCGATCTGCTCACCGCGATCCTCGATCACCAGGGCGCGGCGATCTCCGAAATGCCGCTCGGCCACGAGCCGCGCGCCCGCGATTTCCCCCGCCGCAACCGGCTGATCTCCGGCGCCTCGCTCGGCGTGGTCGTGGTGGAGGCGGCGCTCCGCTCGGGCTCGCTGATCACCGCGCGCATGGCGGCCGAACAGGGCCGTGAAGTGTTCGCCGTCCCCGGCTCGCCGCTCGATCCGCGCGCCGCCGGCACCAACGATCTGATCAAGCAGGGCGCGACCCTCGTCACCGAGGCCGCCGACATCATCAACGCTGTCGCACCGATCATGGAGCGGCCGCTGATGCATCCGATGAGCGAGCCCGACAGCGAGCCGTTCGAGAACGATCCGCAAGGGCATGACCGCGACCAGATCACTGGCCTGCTCGGCCCGGCTCCGATCTCGATCGACGATCTCGTGCGGATGTCCGGCGCCTCGCCCGCGATCGTGCGCACGGTGCTGCTGGAGCTTGAGCTCGCCGGCCGGCTCGAACGCCACGGTGGCGGACTGGTGTCGTTATTGTAAACGGATCAGCTGTCTGGGTTCACCTCTCCCCAGCGGGGAGAGGTCGGATTGCCGAGCAATCCGGGTGAGGGGCCGCAGCATTCGGTGAGACCGCAACTCCTCACCTGGATCGCATCTGGCGATGCGATCCGACCCCTCCCTTCGGGAGAGGTGTTCGGAGTGCTCGATTCGCACCTATTCAACCAAAGCTCATTCTGCCTCAGCTGCCGTTGCGCTCGTCGAAGCGCGTGCGCGCCGCCGCGATCTGCTCCTGATGCGCGATCGCCCACTCGCCCAGCGCCTTCACCGGCTGCTGCAATCCGCGGCCGAGATCGGTCAGCTCGTAATCGACGCGCGGCGGAATCGTCGGGAAGATCGTGCGTGTGACGAGGCCATCGCGCTCCAGTCCACGCAGCGTCAGGGTCAGCATCCGCTGCGAAATGCCGTTGATCATGCGCTTCAGCTCATTGAAGCGTTTTGGCCCGTCGCTGAGCATCATGATGACGAACACGCTCCATTTGTCGCCGACGCGCGCAAGGATCGAGGCGACCCCGCGGCAGTCGGAATGGTTGGGGTCCGGCATCCGCTCGGCAGGAAAATCGATGTGTGTCGGTTCCAAAGATGTGCCCATGGCTCAAAAAAGTGCGTTCTTGCGGGGTTTTCGATAGTCACTCATGTAGTGCGAGTTACAAATCTATACCATGGGTGACCCAAATGAAACTCCTCCATATCGACTCCAGCGTGCTCGGCCCACACTCCGTCTCCAGGCAGGTTTCGGCCGCCATCGTCGACCGCCTGCGGCAGGCAACGCCTTCGCTCGAGGTGACCTATCGCGACGTGACCCAGGCCCCGCTTGCTCATCTTTCGGGATCGCATCTTGCGGTCGCGCAAGGCGCCCCCGCCCCGGCTGAACTCGGACCTGACCTTGCCGCCGGCAAGGACGCGCTCGACGAGTTCCTCGCCGCCGACATCGTCGTCATCGGCGCGCCCATGTACAACTTCACCATTCCCAGCCAGCTCAAGGCCTGGATCGACCGTGCCGTCGTCGTCGCAGGAAAGACCTTCAGCTACGGCGCGAATGGACCGCAGGGCCTGGCCGGCGGCAAGCGCGTCATTCTCGCCATCTCGCGCGGCGGCTACTACGGCGCGGATACGCCGTACGCAGCGCTCGAGCACCTCGAAACTTACTTGCGCGGGGTATTTGGATTCATCGGCGTCAATCCGGAGTTCATCAGCGCTGACGGCATTCAGGTCGGGCCCGAGCATCGCGAGAAAGCGCTGGCCGGCGCGCTTCAGGCCGCCACGAGCTTGCGCGCAGCCTAAGGCTTACACCGACACCAGCCGCTGCCGGACTCCGGCGGCGGCTGACAGATCGCGTGAGCTAAAACCAGGCGCCCTGCACGCCCAGGATCACGGCGAGGAGCGAAATGAAAAGCCCGATGCCGGAGAAGATGATGACCCCGATGAACTCTGACGTGTCGGAGTGCTTGGCCGGAACTGCGGAACGTTCGGTATAAATACGCGGTGCTGAAATCGGAGAATAAATACGTGCTGCTTTTGGCATAACGGGCTCCCCTTAAAATGGGTCTTATGACCCCTGCCCGTAGAAAGGTCTTGGCAGCACGCGCGAAGGTTCAACGCATCACGCAAGCTTCAGGAAATACACCTCGTGAGATGTGGGAACCGGCCGGCGCAACCGCTTTGCGTGTGCCGACCGATTCAATTTGCACTTGAATTGATCAACCGCGATAGATCGGCGCGCCTGCCGGCGATCCGGTCGAACCACCATCGACGAAGATCTCCGCACTCGTGACATGTGCAGAATCATCCGAGGCGAGGAACAGCACCGTCTTCGAAATGTGATCCA
The DNA here is from genome assembly GCF_036924495.1 of Bradyrhizobium sp. AZCC 2230. Classification (NCBI taxonomy): domain Bacteria; kingdom Pseudomonadati; phylum Pseudomonadota; class Alphaproteobacteria; order Hyphomicrobiales; family Nitrobacteraceae; genus Bradyrhizobium; species Bradyrhizobium sp. AZCC 2230. Next base: position 1,923,866 of record NZ_JAZHRS010000001.1, read on the forward strand.
CTTCACCAATGCGGCCAAGTGGAGTCGTCTTGGCGATGCGGCCCTCCAGCACGGCGAATGCCTGTTCCGTCGGTGCAGCGCCCTTCCAGATCGGCGTGCGGATCGCGCCCGGCGCCACCACATTGACGCGGATGCCGCGCGGCGAAAGCTCGGAGGCGAGCACGCGCGCCATCCCGCGCACGCCGGCCTTGCTGGCGGCGTAGGCCGCATAACCGGGATTGCCGAGCACTGAGATCACCGACCCGTTGAGGATGATGGATGCGCCGTCGTTGAGATGCGGTAGTGCCGCCTGCACGGTGAAGAAGACCGCGGTCAAATTGGTGCGGATCACCTGCTCGAACGCCGCGAGCGTGGTGCCGCCGACCGGCGTGTTGCCGGGAATGCCGGCATTGGCGAACACGATGTCGAGCTTGCCGAATGTCGCGACCGCCTGCGCAATCGCCTTTTCCGTGGCGGCGATGTCGGTGATGTCGGCTTCGACCGCAAGGCCGTTCGGCCCGAGCTCTTTCGCCGCGGCCGCCAGCGCCTCCTTGTTGCGCCCGGTGATCACCACCTTCGCGCCCTCGGCCACGAACAGCTTTGCGGTCGCCAGTCCAATGCCGCTGTTGCCGCCGGTGATCAGTGCAGTCTTGTTCTTCAGCCTCATGCTCGCCTCCAGTGGTTGCATAATAAAACCATGTTGCCATCTAGGCCGATTGGTTTTATAATGCAACCACACAAGCGCGTGACCGGCGTCGAAATCGGGCGAATGCGACAGGGCCAGGACGATGGTGAAGCGAACGAGTTTTGAGGGTGACGGTTGTCCGGTCGCGCGATCGCTGGAGGCGATTGGCGACTGGTGGACGCTCCTGATCATCCGCGAAGCGATGCTCGGTCTGCGCCGCTTTGGCGAGTTTCAGAGCAAGCTCGGCATGGCCAAGAACATCTTGTCGGCGCGGCTGCGATCAATGCTCGACCATGGCATTCTGGCGATGGTCCCCGCCTCCGACGGCAGCGCCTACCAGGAATATGTGCTGACGCCGAAGGGACGTGGCCTCTTCCCGATCCTGGTCGCTCTGCGGCAATGGAGCGAGGAGTTCGACGAAACGCCCGAGGAGATCGACACCATCATGATCGATCGCGCGAAAGGCCGCCCGGTCAAGAAGCTCGAGCTGCACGCCGAGGATGGACGGTTGCTCAGCTTGGCCGATATCACCCTGAAGCCGCGACCGGCACCGCGGCGGCGGTCGGCTTGATTGGGGCCAACTGCCACCACACACTCCGTCATTGCGAGTTGGGACCGGCCTCGAGGGGCCGACGCGCGCTGAATGAAACGGCCTTTGGCGTCGCGAATGGAATCAATGGGTTAGCTCGACGTTTCTTCCTAGCGCAGCGAAGCAATCCAGACTGTCACCGCGGAAAGACTCTGGATTGCTTCGCTGCGCAATGACGGGGTTAGAGTCGTGCGCTCGAATCTCTCCCCGTCATCCTGAGGTGCTCGCCTCTTGGGCGAGCCTCGAAGGGCGACGGCCCGACCGTTGCGGCGGGGAGTACGCTGAAGCATCTCGGCCGCTCATCCTTCGAGGCTCCCGGCGCGACGCTATGCATCGCGCCACTCGCACCTCAGGATGACGGGTCACGACAACTTGCGCTTGCTCCGCAGCCGCAAATGCTCGTCGGCCTCGAGCTTGGTCATGCCCAGAAGATAATGCAGCACGTCAAGCTTGTGGTGCTCGGCTAGCTTGCGCAATGCGCCGGCCTGCTCGGCGATGAAGGCCACGGCTTCATCGACGCCGCCCTCGCCCGGTTCCTCGCTGCGCGAGCCTCCCCGCGCGCCTGTTGCGGCGCGCGCCCGTTTCTTTCCTGGCTTTGCCACCAGCCCCACCCGAATCCATGCCCCGCGAAAACATTACGCCGACATCGGCCACAACTCCAAGGTGGTATTTCGCAACTTTCTCGATATGAAACTTTTCCCATTCCGCCGGCTTTCAACACCCTTCGATTTGACAGCGAGGGCCTCACCACCCATGTTCGGGTCGAAAGGGCCGATCCGAATCTCGTCGATTTCGGTCCAATATTTCCCCGTAAGTTACTGGAACTACATGAATATCGTCATTGTGGAGTCGCCGGCGAAAGCCAAGACGATCAACAAGTATCTGGGCTCGTCCTACGAGGTCCTGGCCTCGTTCGGCCATGTCCGCGACTTGCCGGCGAAGAACGGTTCCGTCGATCCCGACGCCAATTTCAAGATGATCTGGGAGATCGACCCCAAGGCGGCCGGCCGGCTCAACGACATCGCCAAGTCCCTGAAGGGCGCCGACCGCCTGATTCTGGCGACCGACCCTGATCGCGAGGGCGAGGCCATCTCCTGGCATGTGCTGGAGGTGCTGAAAGAAAAACGTGCGCTGAAGGATCAGAAGATCGAGCGCGTGGTGTTCAACGCCATCACCAAGCAGGCGGTCACGGACGCGATGAAGCATCCGCGCCAGATCGACGGCGCGCTGGTCGACGCCTATATGGCGCGCCGTGCACTCGACTATCTGGTCGGCTTCACCCTCTCCCCCGTGCTGTGGCGCAAGCTGCCGGGCGCCCGCTCGGCCGGCCGCGTGCAGTCGGTGGCGCTGCGTCTGGTCTGCGACCGCGAGCTCGAGATCGAGAAGTTCGTCGCCCGCGAATACTGGTCGCTGATCGCGACCTTGCTGACGCCACGCGGCGATGCCTTCGAGGCCCGTCTCGTCGGCGCCGACGGCAAGAAGATCCAGCGCCTCGACATCGGCACCGGCGCGGAAGCCGAAGACTTCAAGAAGGCGCTGGAAACAGCCGCCTACGCCGTGACCGCGGTCGATGCCAAGCCGGCCCGCCGTAATCCGCAGGCGCCCTTCACCACGTCCACGCTGCAGCAGGAAGCCAGCCGCAAATACGGCTTTGCGCCGGCGCACACGATGCGCATCGCCCAGCGCCTTTATGAAGGCATCGACATCGGCGGCGAGACCACCGGACTCATTACTTATATGCGTACCGACGGCGTGCAGATCGATCCGTCCGCGATCACTCAGGCGCGCAAGGTGATCGGCGAGGATTACGGCAACGCCTATGTGCCGGACGCCCCGCGCCAGTACCAGGCCAAGGCCAAGAACGCCCAGGAAGCGCACGAAGCGATCCGCCCGACCGACATGTCGCGTCGCCCCGACAGCATGAGCCGCAAGCTCGATGCCGATCAGGCGCGGCTCTATGAATTGATCTGGAAGCGCACCATCGCGAGCCAGATGGAATCGGCCGAGCTCGAGCGCACCACCGTCGACATCACGGCGAAGGCAGGCGCCCGCACCTTGGAGCTGCGCGCCACCGGACAAGTCGTCAAGTTCGACGGTTTTCTGGCACTGTACCAGGAAGGCCGCGACGACGAGGAGGACGAGGACTCCCGCCGCCTGCCCGCCATGAGCCCGAACGACGCGCTCAAGCGCCAGTCGCTGTCCGTCACCCAGCATTTCACCGAGCCGCCGCCGCGCTTCTCGGAAGCGTCGCTGGTCAAGCGGATGGAAGAGCTCGGCATCGGCCGGCCCTCGACCTATGCCTCGATCCTCCAGGTGCTGAAGGACCGCGGCTACGTCAAGCTGGAGAAGAAGCGCCTGCACGGCGAGGACAAGGGCCGCGTCGTGGTCGCGTTCCTCGAAAGCTTCTTTGCCCGCTACGTCGAATACGACTTCACCGCCAATCTGGAGGAGCAGCTCGACCGCATCTCCAACAACGAGATCTCCTGGCAGCAGGTGCTGAAGGATTTCTGGACCGGCTTCATCGGCGCCGTCGACGAGATCAAAGATCTGCGCGTGGCGCAGGTGCTTGATGTGCTCGACGACCTGCTCGGACAGCACATCTATCCGCCCCGCACCGATGGCGGCGACATCAGGCAGTGCCCGAGCTGCGGCAACGGCCGGCTCAATCTGAAGGCCGGCAAGTTCGGCGCCTTCGTCGGCTGCTCGAACTATCCGGAATGCCGCTACACCCGTCAGCTCGCCGCCGACGGCGAGACCACCGCGGACCGTTCGCTCGGCCAGGATCCTGATACGGGTCGCGATGTCTGGGTCAAGGCCGGCCGCTTTGGCCCCTACATCCAGCTCGGCGAGCAAAAGGATTATGAGGAAGGCGAGAAGCCGAAGCGCGCTGGCATTCCGAAGGGCACCTCGCCTGGCGATGTCGAGCTCGAGCTTGCGCTGAAGCTGTTGTCGCTGCCGCGCGAGATCGGCAAGCATCCGGAGACCGGTGAGCCGATCACCGCGGGCCTCGGCCGCTTCGGACCGTTCGTGAAGCACGAGAAGACCTATGCCAGCTTAGAAGCCGGCGACGAGGTCTTCGACATCGGCCTCAACCGCGCGGTCACACTGATCGCGGAGAAGGTCGCGAAGGGCCCGAGCCGGCGCTTCGGTGCCGATCCCGGCAAAGCCATCGGCGACCATCCGACGCTCGGCACCGTCACCGTGAAGAGCGGCCGCTACGGCGCCTATGTCACCGCCGGCGGCGTCAACGCGACGATCCCGGCCGAGTTCGAAAAGGACACGGTGACGCTGCCGCAGGCGATCGCGCTGATCGACGAGCGCGCGGCCAAGGGCGGCGGCAACAAGCCCAAGAAGGCGGCGAAGCCGGCCAAGGCCAAGAAGACTACAGCCAAGGCTGCGGATGGCGACGACGCCGCGCCGAAGAAGAAACCGGCCGCGAAAAAAGCCGCAGCCAAAACCAAATCCGAATCCACCAGCAAGGCGCGCGCAGCCGTGTCGTCGACCGCCAAGACTTCAGCAGTCAAGACGTCGCCGACCAAGGCGTCCGCCGCCAAAGCTCCGGCCAAGAAAAGTGCCGGCACGACTTAAGAGGTTAAGTGAAACGCAAGAATGACCATGGCTTTCCCGAGCGGAGCGCCATCGTCGCCTTCATCAAGGCACATCCAGGAAAGGTCGGAACCCGCGAGATTGCGCGCGAGTTCGGCCTGAAGAACGCCGATCGCATCGAGCTCAAGCGCCTGCTGCGCGAGCTCGCCGACGACGGCACCATCAAGAAAAAACGCCACACGGTCTCCGAGCCGGACAGCCTGCCAACGACGCTGGTCGCCGACATCACCGGCCGCGATTCTGACGGCGAGCTGATCGCCGCTCCCAGCGAATGGGACGAGGTCGAGAGCGGCGAACCGCCAAAAATCCTGATCGCAATGCCGCGCCGGCCGAAGCCTGGCACGACCGCCGGCGTCGGCGACCGCGCGCTGCTGCGGGTCGAGCCGACCAACGAGACCGAAGGTCCGGCCTATCGCGGCCACATTATCAAGGTCTTCGACAAGACCAAGAGCCGCATCCTCGGCGTGTTCCGCAGCCTTCCCGAAGGCGGCGGACGGCTCATCCCGGTCGACAAGAAGTCCGCCGACCGCGAGTTGAACATTGCCGCGGCTGACACGCGCGGCGCCCAGGACGGCGACCTCGTCAGCGTCGACATCGTCCGCACGCGCAGCTTTGGGCTCGCCTCAGGCCGGGTCAAGGAGAAGCTCGGCTCGGTCAAATCGGAGAAGGCGATCAGCCTGATCGCGATCTACGCCCACGACATCCCCTTGCAATTCTCCTCCGCTGCCGAGCGCGAGGCGGAAGCCGCGGAGCCCGCAAACCTGAAGGGCCGCGAGGACTGGCGCGACGTCCCGCTCGTCACCATCGATCCGCCCGACGCCAAGGATCACGACGACGCGGTGCATGCGCAAGCCGATCCCGATCCGAACAACAGAGGCGGCTTCATCGTCGACGTCGCCATTGCGGATGTGAGCTTCTACGTGCAGCCGGGCACCGCGCTCGACCGCGCCGCGCTCGACCGCGGCAACTCGGTCTATTTCCCCGACCGCGTCGTGCCGATGCTGCCCGAGCGCATCTCCAACAATCTCTGCTCGCTGGTCCCGGGCGAGCCGCGCGGCGCGCTCGCGGTGCGGATGATCATTGCGCCTGATGGCCGCAAGCGCTCGCACTCATTCCATCGCATCCTGATGCGCTCAGCCGCCAAGCTGAGCTATGCGCAGGCGCAGGCCGCGATCGACGGACGGCCGGACGACACCACCGGCCCGCTGCTCGATCCGATCCTGAAGCCGCTCTATGCGGCCTACGCCTGCGTCAAGCGCGCGCGCGACGAGCGCGATCCGCTCAATCTCGATCTGCCCGAGCGCAAAATCCTCCTGAAGAGCGATGGCACGGTTGATCGTGTCGTCATTCCCCAAAGGCTCGATGCGCACAAGCTGATCGAGGAGTTCATGATCCTCGCCAACGTGGCGGCAGCCGAGATGCTGGAGAAGAAATCGCTGCCGCTGATCTACCGCGTGCATGACGAGCCGACGCTTGAGAAAGTCCACGCGCTTCAGGAGTTTCTGAAGACACTCGACGTCGCCTTCGCGAAGGGCGGCGCGTTGCGCCCCGCTCTGTTCAATCGCGTGCTGGCGCAGCTTGAAGGCCATGACCACTTCCCGCTGGTCAGCGAAGTCGTGCTACGCGCGCAGGCGCAGGCCGAATATTCGTCGGACAATTACGGTCATTTCGGCCTGAATTTGCGCCGCTACGCGCATTTCACCTCGCCGATCCGCCGCTATGCCGACCTTGTCGTGCACCGCGCCCTGGTCCGCGCGCTCGGCCTCGGCGAAGGCGCCCTGCCCGACAGCGAGACGGCGGAAACCCTCGCCGAAGTCGCCGCGCATATTTCGCTGACCGAACGGCGCGCGATGAAGGCGGAGCGTGAGACCGTCGATCGCCTGATCGCGCATCACCTCGCCGACCGCATCGGCGCGAGTTTTCAGGGCCGCGTCTCCGGGGTCACGCGCGCCGGCCTGTTTGTCAAACTGAGTGAGACCGGCGCCGACGGGTTGATCCCGATCCGATCCCTTGGCACGGAATATTTCAACTATGACGAGGGTCGTCACGCCCTGGTCGGCACGCGCAGCCGCACCATGTACCAGCTCGGCGATGTCGTCGACGTCCGCCTGATCGAGGCAGCCCCCATCGCGGGCGCGCTTCGTTTCGAGCTGCTGTCGTCATCCAGCGAGACCGCGCCGCGCGAGCGCAGGCAATCCGGTCCGCAACGCCGCCCCTCGCTCAAGGCGCAGCCCGGACGCAGCCCGGACAGAAAACGCAAGCCGTCGAAGCCAAAGCCCGGCAAGAAGGGCCAAGGAAAAAACAAAGGCAAGAACAAGGGGAAAGGCGGGGGCCAGAAGGGCAAGGCATGGTGACCATGAGCACAGCCCCAAAAATCTGGACGCGCGAGACCGGCCTCGTCGAGAAGCGCGACGTCTGGGCTGCGATGAGGCGCGGCTTTCGCGGCCGCTGCCCGCGCTGCGGCCAGGGAAAACTGTTCCGCGCCTTTCTGAAGACCGCGGACGTCTGCGCAAAATGCGGCCTCGACTTCACGCCGCACCGCGCCGACGACCTTCCCGCCTATCTCGTGATCGTCATCGTCGGCCACATCACCGTGCCGTCAATTTTGTGGATCGAGACCAATTACACGACGCCGGGCTGGCTGACCTTCGCCGTATATTTGCCCTTCACCTTCTTCGCTTCCCTCGGGCTGTTGCAGCCGGTCAAGGGAGCTGTGGTCGGCTTGCAATGGGCTCTGCGCATGCACGGCTTTGACGACAACCCGCCGGATGGTATTCCGCCGGTGTAAGCAAAATAAATAAAAGCGGTTTGGGTGAGGACATGACGGATATTGCGCAGGACGAAAAGGCGAAGGTCCACGATCAGAAGGAAGCCGATCACCATCCCTATTTCCGTCCCCGGGATGCGGCGACACTGATCCTGGTCGATCGCAGCGGCAGCATTCCAAAAGTCCTGGTCGGGAAGCGCCACGACAAGGTGGTGTTCATGCCCGGAAAGTTCGTCTTCCCCGGCGGCCGCGTCGACAAGGACGATTATCGCGTGCCGGTCGCGGCCCCCATCACCACTGAGCTGGAAGCGAATCTCGCGAAGGGCAGCCCGAAGACCCCGGCCTCGCGCGCAAAATCGCTGGCGATCGCCGCGATCCGCGAGGCCTGCGAGGAGACCGGTCTCTGCTTGGGGCGCAAGAGCGAGGGCAAGGCCAAGCTCGAAGGCGCCTGGAAGCCGTTCGCGGATGCGGGCCTGCTGCCCGATCCCTCCAGCCTGTTCCTGATCGCGCGCGCGATCACCCCGCCCGGCCGCGTCAAGCGCTTCGACACGCGCTTCTTCACGGCGGATGCGTCCGCGATCACCCACCACGTCGAGGGCGTGATCCATGCGGACGCGGAGCTGGTCGAGCTGGTCTGGGTCGAGCTCGGCTCAAAGCCGCTCGCCGATCTGCATCCGATGACACGCAATGTGCTCAACGAGCTCGACACCCGCCTTGCCACCGGCCCGCTGCGCCATGACGCGCCGGTGCCGTTCTTCCATTTCTACGGCGGCAAGATGCAGAAGGATATTTTGAGCTGATCTATCCCGTCATTCCGAGGCGCGCCCCTTGGCGCGAGCCCGGAATCCATCTCTCCACAATCACTGCGGCCCGATGGATTCCGGGCTCGCCTCTCCCCCGCCGCCCCGGAATGACGCGATTGTGCTGAGGCGCCGGCGAAAAACAAAAAATTCTTCCAGTCTCCCCCAATGGCGGAGTTCCCACTCGTGCCTATGTCTTCCCCCAACGTCACCAGAACGGGATTTTGGGCGCGATGGCACAACGGCAACTCAAGCTTGGCGCGTTCATGCGCCCGATCAGCATCCACACCGGCGCCTGGCGCTATCCCGGGGCCTGGCCCGACGCCAATTTCAACTTTGGCCACATCAAGACGCTGATCCAGAAGCTCGAGGCCGGCAAGTTCGACGCCTTCTTCATGGCCGATCACCTCGCCGTGCTGAACATGCCGGTCAATGCGCTCAAGCGCAGCCACACCGTGACCTCGTTCGAGCCGTTCACGTTGTTGTCCGCGCTGTCGGCCGTGACCGAGCGCATCGGCCTGATCGCGACGGGATCGACCACGTTTGACGAGCCCTATCATGTGGCGCGGCGCTTCGCCTCGCTCGACCATCTCAGCGGCGGGCGTGCGGGCTGGAACATCGTCACCACCTCGAACCCGGATGCGGCGCTGAATTTCGGCCTCGACGACCACATGGAACACGCCGAGCGCTACAAGCGCGCCCGCGAATTCTACGACGTCGTCACAGGCTTGTGGGACTCCTTCGCCGATGACGCCTTTGTGCGCGACGTCGAGAGCGGACTTTTCTTCGAGCCGTCGAAAATGCATGTGCTCGATCACAACGGCAAATATCTGAAGGTCCGCGGCCCCCTCAACATCGCCCGCCCGGTGCAGGGCTGGCCGCTGATCGTGCAGGCCGGCGCCTCCGAGGACGGCAGGCAGCTCGCGGCCGAGACCGCGGAAGCGGTCTTCACCGGCGGCGGCAGCCTTGCTGACGGACAAAAGCTCTACGCCGACATCAAGGGTCGCATGGAAAAGATCGGCCGCGATCCCGAGCACCTGAAAATCCTGCCCGGCGCCTTCGTCGTGGTCGGCGACAGCGTCGATGAAGCCAAGGAGAAGCGCGCGCTGCTCGACAGCCGCGTGCACTACGACAGCGCGATCGCCTCGCTCTCGGTCGTCCTCGGCACCGATGCCTCCGGCTTCGATCCGGATGGACAACTGCCGGAGATCCCGGAAACCAACGCCAGCAAGAGCGGCCGGCAGCGCATGGTCGACCTCGCCAGGCGCGACAAGCTCACCGTACGCCAGCTCGCCCAGCGCGTCGGCGGTTATGGCGGGCTCTCCTTCGTCGGCACGGCGAAAACCATCGCCGACCAGATGGAGGAATGGCTGGTCGGCCGCGGTTCCGACGGCTTCAACATCATGTTCCCGTTCGTCCCCGCAGGCCTCGACGATTTCGTCGACAAGGTGGTCCCGGAGCTGCAGCGGCGCGGGATTTTCCGGAAAGAGTATGAAGGGACCACTTTGAGGGAGAATCTGGGCCTGCCGAGGCCCAAAAACAGGTTCTTCGAGGCCTGAAGGGTCCGATTTGAGTGGTTTTCCGGGTGTAAAACCTTGACATCAGGCGGTTTCTGGCTAGGTTGCCGGCCAACGCGGGCCGCTTGGCCGGCTCCAGATTCCCCAATATTCTGAGGTTCAGAACATGGCCAAAGCGGTCACCATCAAGGTCAAGCTCGTGTCCTCGGCCGACACCGGCTTCTACTACGTCGCCAAGAAGAATTCGCGCACCATGACCGACAAGCTGGTCAAGAAGAAGTACGATCCCGTCGCGCGCAAGCACGTCGAATTCAAGGAAGCCAAGATCAAGTAAGATCGGCGAAAGCGTTGCAGAGTTTACGGGGCCCTTTCGGGCCCCGTTTTCGTTTGGGCTCCGCTCTTTCCACACCGTCATTGCGAGGAGCCCTTGCGACGAAGCAATCCAGACTGTCGCCGCGGAGAGATTCTGGATTGCTTCGCTGCGCTCGCAATGACGGAGTGTGGGGCAACTGCACGGCCCCTCTCGTCCGGACACGCTGAGGCCCATCCGCAGCCGTCAGCCTCGCGAAATCCTGGCGTGGTTAGAGGGAAGAGCCTCGCTGCCTTCAATTGCGAGGCTGCCTCGGATCAATCCCCAGCCGTCCATGAATCGCAGAGAACGCCCGGCCGCGGCCACACCATCCGGACAAGCGACGCCGGCGACGCTTTGCCAGGCTGGCTTCGCGCATCTCCAATCCGGACGACTTGCGGAGGCCGAGCTCTGTTGCCAGCAGGCGCTGACGCTGGACGAGCAACATCCGGATGCCCTGCATTTGCTGGGCGTGCTTTGTTTTCACGCGCAGCAGCCTGACGCAGCCATTGAATGGATCGGGCGCGCCGTCCAGCAGGCCCCGAAGGCAGAGTACCTCCTGAGCCTCGCCACGGTGCTGGAGCGGCAGGGTCGGCGCGAGGACGCACGGCAGCACTACGGCCATGCCTTGAACCTCAAGCCTGATGATGCGGTCCTCCAAAATCACGTCGGCAACCTGCTCTGGCAACTCGGGCAGAACGACGAAGCTGTGCTGCATTACCAGCAGGCCCAGAAGCTCAATCCGCGATATTGGGAGCCAGCGCAAAACTGCGGCATGCTACTGCTCGAACTCGGCCGTCACGCGGATGCTATAAAATGCTTCGACGTCGCCGAGAAGCTGAATCCATCAGCAGCCCTGTACCAGATGCGCGCCGTTTGCCTCTCGAAGGTCGACCGCTTCGAGGACGCGGAGACCGATTACGAAAAATCCATCGCGCTGGATACGAGCCTCGCGGAGACGCACAACAATCTCGGCCTGCTGCATTGGCGATTTGACCGGCTGGAACAGGCCTTTGCCTGCTTCGATCGGGCGCTGGCGCTCCGGCCGGATTTTCACGCCGTGCTCAACAACAAGGCCGTGGTCTTGCTGCATCTGCAATTGCTGGATGAAGCGCTCGCGACCCTCCACAGATCCCTCGCAGCCGCCCCCGACGATGCGCAGACGCTGTTCTATCTGGCAACGCTTCAGCTCCTGACCGGCGACTTCGAGCGCGGCTGGCGCGCGCGCGAGGCGCGTTGGCGGCTTCCCTCTGTCGGTCTGGTCGATCGCGGCTTCTCAAAACCGCTTTGGCTTGGCGACCAGCCGCTCGAAGGCAAGACCATCCTGCTGCACTCCGACGAGGGACTGGGCGATGCGATTCAGTTCGCCCGCTATGTGCCGATGGTGACCGCACTCGGGGCTCGCGCCATCCTTGAGGTCGAACCTCCGATCCAGCAGTGTCTCGGCGGCATCGCCGGAGTCGCAGAGTGTGTCGGCCGGTCGTCAACGCCTCCGTTCGACCTGCACTGCCCTCTTGGAACGCTGCCGTTGGCGTTCAAGACGCGGCTCGATACGATCCCGCTCGCGCAAGGCTACGTTCCTGCGCCTCCGGCCGCGCGCGCGCAGGCGTGGGACAACCGGCTTGGCCCCCGCAATCGCTTCCGCGTCGGTCTGGTCTGGGCGGGCAATCCGGATCACAAGAACGACCACAATCGATCGATGGCCCCGCGCACGCTCGCGCCGCTGTTGGATTGCGACGTCCAGTTCATCTCCTTGCAAAAAGGCGTCCGCGATCAGGACCGCGCCTTCCTTGCCGAACGCTCGGACATCGTCGACCTCACAGAACATCTGACGGATTTCGGTGAAACAGCAGCGCTGATGTCCTGCCTCGATCTGGTGATCTCGGTCGACACCAGCGTCGCTCACCTCACCGGTGCGCTCGGCGCGCCCGTCTGGACGTTGGTGCCGTTCAACCCGGACTGGCGCTGGTTGCTCAACCGCAACGACAGTCCGTGGTATCAGTCGATGAAGCTGTTCAGGCAACCCAAGCGAGGTGACTGGGCCAGCGTGGTGGACAACGTTCGCAGCGAACTCGAAGGCCTGGTGTCTGCGTGGCGGTCGAGGCAGGATCAGTCTTCCCTCCTGCCTGCCTGATTGGCGCGCAGGCGGCCAAGTCGTCGAGATCAGGTAAGATCGGCCAATGCTGCTGAGTTTTACGGGGGTCCTCGCGACCCCGTTTTTATTTGCGGCCAATGGTCGTAGCCTCCACGTCCATGATCGCAGCCTTGGACGAGGGACATGTCGGTGGCTATTCGGTCGCTTATGGCCGCGACGATACTTATTTCCCGGTCTACGTCACGGCGGCGCTGGCCGCGATCTTCTGCACGGCCGCGCTTCTCACCGGCGCGCTCTACTGGCTTGCGCTCGCGGCACTCGCGGCCGGGTTTACCTACTACAACATTCCGCTGCTCGAGACCGGCCGTCCCACGATCGGCGCGAACCAATATGGCATCTTCATTCAGGCCTTCGGCCTGATCCGGTGGCGCGCCGTCGAGCGCATCGATCTTGTCGAGATCGCCGAGCGCGCCATGACGGTGCATGAACTCCAGATCGTACTGAACGCGCCGCTCACCAGCGCGCTGGTGGCCGACTGGCGCAAGCAGCCGGTCTGGCGCTGGCTCATGCGCCTGCCCTGGCGGATGAGCCACACCAACATGGTGCGGATCAATGTCGAGCCGTTCGATCAGCCGCCGGACATGATTCATCGCACCTTCCTGCGGATGTGGCGCTACTACCGCAGCTAGCGACCAAGCATGCATCACGTCCTCAGCACGAGGTGTGCATAGGCCTCCGCCCTCATGCCGTAGGTCCATGCGACTGCTTCGCGCGCCGTGCGCAGATTGGCCGGCACCTGGAGGAAGAAATGCCTGCGCGTGCCGTCCGGCTCAGGCGTGGCGTTGATGACCTCCACGGCCGCCCAAGCGTCCGCGGCGAGCCAGTTGCGGCGCCACAGGATTCCGGTCTCGTCCTCGGCCACACGGGTGGCGCCGCCGAACGCGACGTAACGTTCCGGCGTCATGATCTCGATCATGCAGCGGCGGACCTGGACGTCGACTTGCTCGTCGATCGCAGCGAGCGTGATCCGGTCCCGATGTTCGATGATCCAGCGGGGCACCTCCACCCCGCGCCAGGCCCAGATCGACCAGCCGTCGGGATAACGCAGCGCCGGACCGCCTGCGTGATGCAGCCGGTCGCGCGCGTCACCGCACATGAGGTTCGGTCGATCCGCGAGCCGGCAGGTGCGCTCGTGCGGCAGCAGCCAGCCCACACTCGTCGCGAGCCGCATCAGGCCGCGTAGCGGCTCCGTCTCAGCGCGCAGACCAAGGACCTCGCGGAGATAATCGTACGCGCCAAGCCAAGACAGATCGTGCGGCCCCGCTGCACAGTTCGAAAAGCCCCGCGGGGCGGTGAGGGCCTGCTGCACGCCGGGCAACGACAGACCGGTTCGGCGCAGCTGGCCCAGCATGGACAGATTCTGCTCCGGCACGTTCCGTATCACCGCCTCAGCCGCAGCGGCGACCAGCTGGTCGGCGGGATTGACTGCGCTGTCGACCGCGGCAAGCACCTTCCGGTGAACCCGCGCTTCGACTAGCGAAGCTATGCGCCGGCGCAGGCGATCGACGAGACGAAAGCGCACATTGCGGCCGTCATCGCGCGACATCCGGACGGCAAGCCCAGCCAGCGCCAGCGGGCTGTCGCACCATACGATGCGGGCCGGCGGCTCCAGTCCTGCGGCCTGATAAGCAAGCCGCACGCCCTGTTCCGCGGTGTCGCGATCGGCAGGTGCAGTCGAGCGCCATATGGCTCTCCACCGCGCACGGTAATCGCCAAACGCCGCCGTCTGCTCCGCGGACAGCGCCTGCTCAGTCGGCGAGGACGCGCGCATCCCGAGGCCCAAGCTCGCGCTGGCGACGGACCCGATAGGTCCCTCGCGGCAGCGTCAACGGCGCATGCTCCTGATGCGTCACCCGCGCATAGGCCGAGGCGATCAGGAGATGCCCGACATAGAGCCCGGCCGGAATGTCGCGCGCCAGATCGTCGTCGCGAAACAGCGTCACGCGTTCGCGGATCGCGTGACAATGTCCCGTGGCCTCGCCCTCCAGGAGGACCACCGGCACACCTTCGGCGGCTTCGGCGAGCGTTCCCGATGGCGCCACATCGGGTACCCGCTCAATCAGCAGGTCACCTTGCGCAAAGATCTCGGTCATCGTGCCTTCTCCCGTGCCGGCGCATCCGCTGGGCACGCGGATGGCCGGATTGGTTCAACATCGTCATCGGCGATCTAGTGCACGACCTCGCCATGCAGTGCGAGGTCGAGACCGTCGCGCTCCATATCCTCCGACACCCGCAAACCGATAAACAGCTTGATCACGTACAGGATGATCAGGCTGACGACGGCGTCGTAGACAAAGACCGTGGCGACGCCGATGCACTGGTTGATGAACTGGCCCGGATTTCCCTCCAGAGCCCCCGCGGTGCCGCCATATTGCTCGACGGCGAAGATGCCGGTGAGCAGCGCGCCGACAATGCCTCCGACGGCGTGGACGCCGAAACAATCGAGCGCGTCGTCATAACTGAACATGCTCTTGAGTCCGGTGCATCCCCAGTAGCAGAAAACACCGGCCGCGATGCCGATCACGAAAGCGCCGATCGGGCCGACGAATCCGGACGCGGGCGTGATGGCGACGAGGCCCGCGACCGCGCCCGAGCAGATGCCGACGACCGTCGGCTTGCCCTTGAGCGACCACTCGACCAGCATCCAGGTAAAGCCGGCAACGGCGGTCGCGATCTGCGTCACCAGCATCGCCATGCCGGCCTGCATGCCTGCCGTCACCGCAGAGCCCGCGTTGAAGCCGAACCAGCCGACCCACAGCAGCGAGGCGCCGATGAAGGTCAGCACCATGTTGTGGGCCGGTCCCGCCTCCTTGCGCTTGCCGAGCATGATGGCGCACATCAGGCCTGCCACGCCGGCATTGATGTGCACGACAGTCCCGCCGGCGAAGTCGAGCACCTTGACCCAGGCGGCGTCGTTGCCGGAGGAGAAGATGCCGTCAGGGCCCCACACCCAATGCGCGATCGGCGCATAGACGAAGATCGCCCACAAGCCGATGAACCAGAGCATCGCGGAGAACTTCATCCGCTCGGCGAACGCGCCTGCGATCAGCGCCGGCGTGATGATCGCAAAGGTCATCTGGAAGCAGATGTAGACGCTTTCCGGAATGGTCGCCGCGAGCGGATTGGGGTTACCGATCCCGCCCTTGCCGATGTCGCTGAGGATGTCCTTCAGGAACATGCGGTCCAGCCCGCCGATGAACGGCGTGCCGGTTCGGAAGGCCAGGCTGTAGGTCAGGATCGCGAACAGGATCGTGACCAGGCACGTCACCGCAAAACTCGTCATCACGGTATCGCCCACGTTCTTCTTGCGCACCATGCCGCCATAGAACAGCCCGAGCCCCGGGACCGTCATCATCAGCACCAGCGCAACGGAGGTGAGCATCCAGGCGGTATCGCCAGGATTGGGCGTGCACTTCTCGAGGATCTTGCCGCCGCAAGCGGGCGGGCCCGCATCCTCCGCGAGCGCAACGTCGCCCAGGGCGAGGTACAGAAGTGCAATTCCCAGCAACGCGACCACCAATGTCACGAGCCTTTGGCGCGCGGATGTTCTTGATTCCATCATCGTCCTCCCAAGTCGCAAGAGATGTCTTCTGGGCCTTGTTTGAGTGGAACCGCAGAGATGATCATTCGCGCCGGCGCGACAACGCCAGCGTGATCAGCTCGGATTTTCGGGACACAATGATCGCGGCTCGGCGCGATGAGGTCGTCGAGCGTCGATGGCTGGAGACTGGCATCGACCAGCCTCATGGCTTATCGGCCTTTCCCTTGTCGCCAGATCGGAAAGCGTCAGAGACGGTTCCAATTCTTGGTAAAAGGACGTGCAAGATTCGCACCATCGACACGATTCATTCAAGCTGCTGAATGCGCTTCGATTCCAGTTTGCTGCTTTGCGGCAACCGTGCCACGCGCTGCTTCACGCAGTAGCGTATCGCCCAACGAATGAGCAGCGGCTGACAATGCCTGCGCGGTTCGCATCAAGGGCGGCGCGGTCGGCTTGATCAGCGCGAACGCGACCTGGATGATGCCGCCGGCGAGACCCAGCGCGACGCCGATGCGCCATGCCATGTTGTAGGACCCGAGTGCGTCGTAGATCACCAGGCAGGTCGCCGCACGGCGTGCGAGACAAGATCAGTCCTCGCTCCTGCCTGCCTGATCGCCACGCAACCTCAGCGCACTTTGGTTCACACCGATAAAGTGTGCGGTCGTCTCGACCAGCCGCTGCGCGCCACGTTTCGGCGATAGTACTGGCTATTGCCGCGCAACGGGCGCATGGTCGTATTGCCAGGTCGGTTGAGCCCCTCTTGTCGAAAAGGCAGGCCTGCATGACCATCCGTTCGCGGCGAGAAGCCGTCACGTTCAGACATCCGTTTCGGATCCGCGGCATCGAGCGGCTGCTGCCCGCCGGCACATATGATGTCGTCACCGACGAGGAGGCGATCGAGGGTCTCAGCTTCCCGGCTTATCGCCGCGTCGCCACGATGATCACGGTACCCTCGGAGAACGTCCGCGGCTCCATGGAGATGGTCTCGATCGGTTCGATCGATCTCGCCAACGCGCAGGCTGCAGATGCAAGCGCCGTCAACGAATGACAGATGAGCGCCAGGAAATCGCTGGAAACGCCATCTGCAGGCATTTCGACTTCAAGCTATCAAGATTTGATCTGATCGCGGTCTGGTTCAAATGCCACCAACCACCCATATGGGGATCAGCACCGCCCGGCCCATGGCATCTACCGGTGATGAGAGCGCGTCTTGCACTCCCGCCCTCACCGAGCAAGGGAGCGTGCATCATGTCGCGGCTGCGAGTTCTCGATCAACCTTCGACTTTGGAATTCCGCTTGACGCAAGAGGCCTTCAACTTGCGGAAGCAGGCTGAACACTTGCCTGTTGGCATTCGTCGCGCCGAGCTGCTGCGGAAGGCCGATCAGATGGACAACACGATTGAGATCAATCAGTGGGTGAGTTCGCCCGGGCTGCGCGCTCCGACATGATCTCCAGCAGCGGCTGCCGTTAAGGCGATCCCGTCATTGTTTCTGTTTGCCTGCCCAGGGTGGCGGCGCGCCGGTCCAGGCTGGAAGCGCATCCCATTCGGACCATCGCATCCGCCGCTCTTCGTTTCCAACCCTGACGAAAACGAAGGGAGCGTCGTCCCGGCCGGTTTTTGAACCGACGAAGGTTGCCGGAATCCCATAGGCGTCCCTGATGATTGCTGTGTTTGCCATTCCAACTCCTGATCGGTTTCGGGCGATCGGCTTGCTCTTTCGCGCATCTTGGCCGAGCAGAGCGATCGCTACAGAACGGCTGCGACGGCGATCGGCAGCGCGAAGAAGATCGGCACCAGCACCGGCGGTACGAGCCGCTCGCGAAGTTCGAATTTGCGACTGTCGGACATCAGACCGCCCTTTGAGGTCAAGGCGGGAGCGCAATGCTCTCAGTCACCGATAGCAGCCCGGCAGCGTGCGGTGATGTGAAGAGTATAGCAGGCCCTCTCCCCGATAGCGAGGTCAATCGCGGTCACTTCAGCTCGAGGCGGCGCCGGACGTCTCCACAACTTCATCCGTCCACACCTTGAAGCTGACGAGCGTGTTGGGTCCGAACGTCTGGGTGATCGGAACATCCGCGGCATCGCGGCCTTGTGCGATCAGGATGCGGCCAATTCGCGGCGTGTTGTTGCGCGCATCGAAGGTGTACCAGCGGCCGCCGAGATAGGCCTCGAACCAGCCGGCAAAATCGCCGGGCGCATACGGTGGCGGCATGCCGATGTCGCCGAGATAGCCGGTGCAATAGCGCGCGGGAATATTCATGCAGCGGCAGAACGAGATGGCCAGATGCGCGTAATCGCGGCAAACGCCCTTGCGCTCGTTGAAGGCTTCCCACGCCGTCTTGGTTGCGCGGGCGTGCTCGTAGCCGAACGCGATATGATTGTGAACGAAATCGCAAATCGCCTGGACCCGGGCCCAGCCCGGCTTGGTCTTCTCGAACAGCTTCCATGCGATGTCGGACAGCCGGTCGGTCTCGCAGTACCGGCTCCCGAGGAGGTAGACGATGGTGTCCGCCGGCAGATCCTCGACGGCGTGTTGCGTGGCTGAGGGCACGATCACATCGGGCAAACCGCTATCGCGCACCGACCCATCGGCGGAGAGGCGCACACGACCGGCGGGTGCGACGATCCGGCTGCACCAGTTGCCGAAGCCGTCGCGATAGGGCGTGATCGGCACAGAGGGCTGGCTTGTGAGGTAGTCGGGCACGATGACGTCGGAGGCCCGCGTGAAGTGCATGCCCACCACCGCGATCACAGGCGTCGCTTGCGGAAAGTCGTAGATCATCTCGAAGCCGACACGAATTTTCATGCGAAGGGCCTGACTCCAGCTGGTTGAATTGGAAAACGGCATTCGCTGAGACCACGCATCGAGGCGGCCTCCTTGGCGTGACAGGCGACAGTCGCCCGGCTGATCGGCTGGAGAGAAATGGCTCTCAGGCGACGATACCACGTCCCACTCGGCGATATCGGAACAATCGCCTCGGGAGCCTAAAGTTCAATTGCGCGTCCAACGCATTATGGCGCCTCGAAATTGGGCAGCGGAGCAAGTGTGACCCACGTCAAAGAGCGTCATGAGGCGATCCAATATCTCCAGCGGGATCGCTGCATGAATTTGGTCCATTGCCGTGAAAAGCCATTTGCCGTTGCTGGATCCGCTGCGCTTCGGGGCCGCCGTCGGGGTCGCCATTTTTCATCAGATGTTCTGGTCCTGGGCCTGGGTTTCGATCGGCGTCCCCGGCTTCGAGCGTACCGTCGCCGCCGACGTCATCTACCCCTCCGCCGCCCCGTTCACGTGGTTCGGCTGGGTGGGCGTCGAGATATTCTTCGTGATTTCCGGTTTCGTCATCGCGAACTCCGCAAGCCAGTCTTCGCCGGGCGAGTTTCTTCTTGGTCGCGCGCTCAGGCTTTATCCGGCCGTCTGGGTTTGCGGCACCGCGACCTTCCTCGCTCTGCTTCTCTTCGGGAATGGACCGGCATCCGAATTCATTCTGCCCTACATCCACGCCATGCTGATGGTGCCCAAGGGCGTCACAGGTCAATGGCTCGACGAGGTCTATTGGACGCTGGCAGCCGAGACGGCGTTTTATGGTCTCGTGTTTTGCGCGATGCTCACGAAGAGGATCACGCTGCGGCACCTGGCGTGGGGTCTCACCATCTGCAGCGCAATATTCAATGCGGTCGCGCTGCAGGTCGCATCATGCACGACGCCATCCGACCTGCCCTATCTCGTCATCCTGATGTTTCGGGTGCCGTGCGCTGCATTCCTGTTGAGCCATGGCTGCTTCTTTGCGCTGGGGATCTGGCTGTTCATGTCTGCGAACAGACAATTGACGAGGCTCGAACGGGTCGCCGTTGCCATCACCTGTCTCTCGGGCGCCGCAGAGATCTACGTCTTTGCCTCTTTCTTTCTGACGTCCATACCCGCCATCGCGGATCAATCAGTCGTTGTGCCGATCATGGTTTGGGCGGCGGCGGTGCTCCTCATTGCGCTGGCCGCGAACCGGAGCAGGCGCTCTGCGAGCATCGCTTCTCCCAAGGCGCCAGCCTATTTGAGAACGCTCGGACTGATCACCTATCCGCTCTATCTCACCCATAACGTCATTGGCACGGCGATCATTCGTGCCCTGATCGATGCCGGCCTCGACGCGACCTCGGCCGTATGGATCGCGCTGGGTCTGCTGATGCTGGTCTGCTGGTTCATTTGCGCGAAGATCGAGCCAGCCGTCAGATCCGCGTTGATGCTAACTCTTGCGCATTTCGGAAAGCTTCCAAAGAGGCTGTCGGCATCAAGGCGCCCGGCATTGGCTCGAGGACTAGGGCTGCGCCTTCCGCTGCCCGTCTCGGTCAAGGTGAAGGTCGCGGTGGCGGAGCCCGGATAAGCGTCTGCTGCCCTGGCTACGCCGTCCTCAAAACCGAGCTCCGTCATACCGCGATTGGTCCGCTAAGGGGCCAATAACGGGAATGAGGGCTATGCTGCGTTGATCGCAGGTGCGTGATAAGGTGACGGCGACAGTTGCGGTCAGCCACGAGTCCGGCCACGTTAACGGCGTCGAGCCCGGTGCATGTCCAAAGGTAACGCCCGCGTGAATTCATTTGGCCGAAATCAGGAATTGACATCTCAGCCGACGCCGTCAGGCGAACGCGGCTCCAGCAAATACGGCGTCGCCGGGCTGCTGGCCTCATCCGCCCCGCGAGGTTGGTCGAATCTCACGGCCGAGCTTCGCAGCCACAGCGGTACGGTTGCCTGGAATAAGCCGCAGCCTGATGCCGAGATCTGCGTCGATGTGCGCGGCAATCGGTCCGTTGTCACGCGTCGGCTGGACGGCGCCATCGACTCGACCGTCTCCGAACGTGGAACGATCTGGTTGCGTCCGGCCGGCGTGCAGGAAGGCCTGATCGACATGTCGGAGCCGGTGCCGGCGATTTTGCATCTTTACCTGCCGCCCAGCCTGTTCTTGTCGGACAATCTGGGTGAAGGGTTCGACGCCACCGCGATCGATTCGCTCCGCCGCAAGGGCGGCTTCCGCGATCCACTGCTGGCCGAGATCGCCTATGCCATCATGCTCGAACTGGAACACGAGACTTCCGCGGGCAGGCTGCTCGCCGAAACCCTGGCGTTGAGCCTGGTGGCGAGATTGATCCAGAACCATGCAGCATCGCAGTCCGGCCTGGTCACGCCGGCTTCAGGCGAAGGGCTCGACCGACGCAGACTGGCGCGCGTGCTCGACTATATCGAAGCCAATTTGGAGGGCGATCTGACGGTCGCGCGGCTGGCGTCGGTTGCCTGCCTGAGCGAGTTTTATTTCGCGCGCGCGTTCAAGGCCGCCATCGGCAAATCGCCGCATCGGCATGTCAGTGCAAGGCGCCTCGACCGCGCCAAAGATCTGCTCTGCCATGCGGACCGGGCCTTGATCGATATCGCCCTCGCGCTCAGGTTTTCGTGCCAGGCCAATTTCACCCGCGCTTTCCGGCGAGCCACGGGCCAGACGCCGGCGCAATATCGGCGAAACCTGCTGGCTTGACTTTGTTACCGATGTAACGATTGGCAGCCACCGACGGCAGGAAATGACAATAGCTGAGCAGGCGATGCAAAGCGGCATTGCCTCGATCAGGGTAACTGTTCGCCCATCCATGCATTTTGCGTGAAGGAGAAGCGAACATGATGTCCGAGCGGAAGGTTGCCATCATCACCGGGGCATCGCGCGGCATTGGCGCGGGATTGCTCAAGGCCTATCGCGATATCGGCTATCACGTCGTTGCCAGCTCTCGTTCGATCGGCAGCAGCGACGATCCATCGGTGCTTGCGGTCGCCGGCGATATCGCCAGCGCAGAGACGGCCGATCGCATCGTGGAACTGGCCATCGAGCGCTTCGGACGGATCGATACGCTCGTCAACAATGCTGGCCTGTTCATTGCGAAGCCCTTTACCGAGTATTCCGAGGCCGACTTCGCCACGATGGTCGGGGTCAATCTCGCGGGCTTTTTCAATCTGACGCAGCGGGCGGCGGCGAGGATGCTGCTCGCGGGTTCGGGTCACATCATCAATATCACGGCCACGATCGCCGAGCAGCCGATGGCCTCCCTGGCGGCGGCGCTCGCGGCGCTCACCAAAGGCGGGCTCAACGCGACCACCCGCTCGCTCGCGATCGAGTACGCAAGCCGGAATATCCGCGTGAATGCCGTATCACCCGGTGCGATCGCGACCCCGATGCATGCGCCGCAGGCGCATGGCTTCCTCGCAGGCTTGCAGCCGATGGGCCGCATGGGCGAGATACAGGAGGTTGTCGACGCCGTGATGTATCTTGAGCGGGCGGCGTTCGTCACCGGCGAGATCATGCATGTCGACGGGGGCGCGTCCGCCGGCCGCTGGTAGGAGGGTGCAATGTGGTCTGACCGACGTCTTGTTGAATTGTTCAAGATCGAGCATCCGATTGTGCTGGCGCCGATGGCCGGATTGGGCACGGTAGATCTTGCAGCCGCGGTCTCGAATGCCGGCGGCATGGGCTCGATCGGTTGCGCCGTCTTGACGCCTGAGCTCATTGCAAAGACCGCTGCCGAGCTACGGCGGCTCACGAAGAATCCAATCAACCTCAATTTCTTCTGCCACGATGCGGCAAAGGCGGACGCCGCCCGCGAGCGTGCATGGCATGAGAAGCTTTCGTCGTATTATCGCGAACTGGGCATCGACCCCGCAACGGTTCCACCGCGCCTCGATCTCGCTCCGTTCGGCGATGTCGCGACCGCCGTCGTCGAACAGGTCCGGCCGGAGGTGGTAAGCTTTCATTTCGGTTTGCCCGAGCCCGGATTGGTCGATCGGGTCAAGGCAGCTGGCTGCAAGGTGATCTCATCGGCGACGACAGTCGACGAAGCATGCTGGCTCGAAAAGCATGGTGCCGATGCGATCATCGCTCAGGGGTACGAAGCCGGAGGACATCGAGGCTTATTCCTCGATTCCGACCGCAAGCGCGCGGTCGCCTCACAGGCCGGCACGTTCGCCCTGGTGCCACAAGTCGCCGACGCCGTCAGCGTGCCCGTGATCGCAGCCGGCGGGATCGGGGATGGGCGTGGGATCGCAGCGGCGCTCGCACTCGGGGCCGCCGGCGTGCAGCTTGGAACCGCCTTTCTGCTTTGTGCCGAGGCGGCAACGCCCCCGCTCTATCGCGAGGCCCTGCGAAACGCGCGGTCGAACCGGACTGTCGTGACAAACGTGTTCTCCGGGCGACCGGCGAGGGTTCTGGTCAATCGCCTTGCCACCGAGATTGGTCCCTGGTCGGACGCGGCGCCGGACTTTCCGCTGCCCATGGGCGAACTGCCGTCGCTGCGTGCCGCGGCTGAGCAGAAAGGAAGCGCCGATTTCATGCCACTCTGGTCAGGCCAGGCAGCCGCGCTTGCCCGCGAGATGCCCGCCAGGATGCTGATGGACATCCTCGTGCGGGAAGCCACCAAGTTGGGAGGCGGCTGATAGCTGACTCAACGTCCTCGCATGTGCGATGAAAAGTCTTCACATCCCTACCTGTATTCCGTCCCATATTTGAGACCGATCGCGTTGATCTGCTCCCGCGTCAATTCCCTTTGTATCTCGCCTGGTCGGCTGCAGGTTTCGCGAAAGAAGCCGTCGAGGCCCGGGGGCACCATGATCCACAGCAGAACCATTTCCCGATCCGGATTCATGAAACCGTGCCACGTGTTCCTCGGTATGAAAACCGTTCCACCTCGTTCGCAGGAGTAGCGCACATCGTTGAGGGTGACAGTGCCGTCGCCTTCCAACACGTAGAAGGCCTCGTCCCGGTCGAGATGTCGGTGAACCGGAATGCTGGAGCCCTTGGGTAGCTGCTGCGTGCCCAAGCCAAGATGACCGGACCCGGCTGCGGGGTCGACCTTTATGAAAATGTTGCCGCCGTCACGAAAATGGATCAGGCGCTCGCCCCCTCCGGCACCAAGCACATAGCCCTGCGGCGCAGCGGTGCGCGACTTCGGCTCGATCTCGTTGTTGTTTGCCATCGCGTGCTCCATTGACCGAAACTCAAAATTGAGAATGCCACAATAAGAGAATGCTGCTCGACACATTACTCAGGCAGGCCTGCCTTTCGTAGACCATCGGCAAGCCTTGCAAGGTCTTGCGGGCGACGAAGCGGGGTCCGGCTCCTTAAATCTGAAATTCGAAAATTTGGCTCGAACTCGCGAAGGCGCGCGATTGCCGCGTGCGCGTCATCCAGCCGCCCCGCGAGCGCGCTGCTTGCGGCCAATACACGTATCGGAGGGGAGTGGCTCGCCTGCTCCCGCATTGACCGTTTCGCCCATGCTGCCGCATCATCGTATGTCGCCTGAAGTGGTTCGGTCCGGTGGGATCGCGCCGCTGCATGACGGTCCCGAAGCTGAGGATACCACCAGTATATCTGTCCGGGCCTTTATCGGTAGCGGTCCAGGAGCCTTCGGATTTGATATAGGTCGCGATCGAATGACTGCTTCGGGTCACAAGCAACCCATCGCGACCAGGCAGCATGGCCCCGAGCTGAAGATAATAGCGACCACCCGCCCCCGGCTACGCCGTCCGCAGCACCGGCGACGGCGGCTGACCCGGCCGGATCAGCGCGAACGCGACCTGGATGATGCCGCCGGCCAAGCCCAGCGCCACGCCGATGCGCCAGGCCATGTTGTAGGAGCCGAGCGCGTCGTAGATCACCCCTCCTCCGTAGGCGCCGAGGAAGCTGCCGATCTGGTGGCTCATGAAGGCGAGGCCCTGGATCATGGCCTGCCAGCGCAGGCCGAACATCTCGGCGACCGCGCCCGCGACCAGCGGCCCGACGCCCATCCACAGGAAGCCCATGATGGCGCCGAACAGCAGCGTCGAGAACGGTGTCGCGGGCAGCATGAAGTACCAGGCGAGCGCGAGCGAGCGCAGGATGTAGATGCCGCCCAGCAGCGCCAGCTTGTTCCAGCGCTGGCCGGCCCAGCCGAAGAACAGCGAGCCCAGCACGTTGAAGCCGCCGATCATGCCGAGCGTCTGCGCGCTCAGCATCGGATCGAGGCCGCAGATCGCCAGATATGACGGCAGATGCGTGGTGAGGAACACCAGCTGCATGCCGCAGACCAGATAAGCGCAGGTCATCACCACGAAGGAGGCATTGCCGAACGCCAACTTCGCGACGGACGCAGCCGTGGCGTCGCCAATGTCGTCGGCGGCCGGCTTCGGCAGCGGGATGGCGTCGACGCGGCCGGCGTACCACGCAGCCGGGATCATCAGCACCGACATCACAACGAAGCCGGCAAGCCCGATGCGCCAGCCAAAGCCCTCGTTGAGCATCTGCCCAATCGGCGCCGACAGCAGCGCGCCGAGCGAGCCGGCGCCCGAGACGATGCCGAGCACGGTGGAGCGCACCGTCGCAGGCACAGCACGTGCCGCCACCGACATCGCGATCGCAGCCGCGGTGCAGGCAAGCGAGGTGCCGATCAGCACGCCGGCGCCGATCATGATGCTGACGAGGCCGTTCGCGGTCGTCATCAAGATGAGGCCTGCGATGTACATCAAAGCGCCCACGATCATGATGGGACGGAAGCCGTAGCGCACGGTCATCGCGCCGGCGAGCGGCTGGAGGAAGCCCCAGGCGAGGTTCTGCACGGCCAGTGCCAGCGTGAAGTCCGACACCGAGAGGTGGATGTCGTGCGTCAACGGCAGCATGAAGATACCGAGCGACTGCCGCAGCCCCATGCTCAGCGTCAGCATGATCGAGGCGCCGATCAGGATCGGCAATGTCGGACGCAGGACCTGCAACAGGGGCATTGTTGTTCTCCCTCGTGGGCACGGTACGCGTGCCGGCGTCTGCAATTCGCATTGATTTCGGTTACACAGACCTGTGTAATTAGTCTATAGAAGGGTCGCACTGTCAAGCGAAGTGGATGTTCTTAGCCCGCATGGCTCCCCCGCCCGCCCCACAAACGATGAAACAGCGGATCCTCGAGACCGCCGACAAGCTGTTCTATCTGCAAGGCATTCGCGCCATCGGCGTCGACACCATCGCAGCCGAGATCGGGATCTCCAAGCGCACGCTGTACAACCACTTCCCCTCCAAGGACGCGCTGATCGCGGCCTATCTCGAGCGCCGCTTCGTAGCTCAGCGCCCCTCCGACAAGCCGCCCGCCGAACAGATTCTCGGCACCTTCGATTCGCTGGAGCGGCGCTTTTCGGCGAAGGATTTTCGCGGCTGCCCGTTCGTGAATGCCGTCGCCGAGCTCGGCCCCACTGACCGCGCGGTGAAGAAGATCGCTATCGCCTTCAAGGAAAGCCGCCGCGTCTGGTTTCGTGAGCGTTTGACCGAGCTTGGCGTAGCGGAAGCGGATGGGCTCGCAACGCAGCTCGTGCTGCTCGTCGACGGCTCCATCGCGCAGGACCTCGTGCGAGATGACCCCGCGATGGCGCGCGCGGCGAAGGAAGCGGCGAAGGTGCTGCTGCGGAATGCCGGGGTGGATGTCGGTAGTGGTGCGGCGAAGCCGACGGCCACCCGAGGCAAGCGCGCACCTCAGTAATGACTGCTCGCGTCGCTCTTACCGAAACGCTGCTCATATGCCTTGATGTAGGCTTCCGGCGAGGGTCTTAGATGCCGACGCGTCAGTGAGATCAGCTCGTCACGACGGCCGCCGCGTAGCGCCTTGATCATCTTCAGGTGATCGAGGCGCGCGCGATCGAGCGATTCCGGCAATGCGTTGGCATAGAAGCGTATTCCGTGGACCTTCCGCGCCAATTGATCGATGGTCTCGATCAGGCAAGAATTGCCGCACAGGCCGAACAAGGTCTGGTGATAGCTCAGATTGCTGTAAAACACGGTGAGCAGATCACCGGCTGCGACGGCTGCGCTATGCTCGCGGTGAAGGTCTTCGAGCCGGCTGATTTCGACTGATGCAACAGGAAACGGGATGATGCGCACCGCCATCACCTCCAACTCCTCGCGCACTGCGTAGATTTCCCGCACCTCTCGCGGCGTCAATCCGCGCACCATCGCGCCCCGATTGGGGATGCGCTCGATCAGTCCCTTCCGCTCCAGTTCGAACAGCGCAAGCCGCACGTCACCACGATGAGTCTGAAACAGATCGCAAAGATCCAGCTCGATCAGACGCTCGCGCGGATGCCGTCGCCCGAGCACGATATCTTCCTCGATCCGCCGCGCAATCAAATCGGCCGCGGCCGGCGCCTGCGCGGCACATCCGTCGGCGGCTTTGTCCAAGGCCTTCTCGGCGATCTTCACCCCGACCTTCCCTGGCTTGATCGATTTTACGGCCATGCTGTCCTGATCCGTCAACACGCGCCGCTCAGGCGCCGCTTGCTTTGAGCCGATAATAATATTGTAGACGATATTGTAAACAATTCTGAATGGGATTACGCTTCTCGACAATGCGGACGGCTGGGCCTTTAGGCCCGGCGACAGATCCGAACAGGGAGGAAACGGCATGACAAGACAACGCCACAAGTCCGTCCGCGATCGCGAGTGCGTTTCGAACCCCCTCCCCTCCAGCCAGCACAGCCGCCGCAAATTCCTCATCAAGGCAGGCGGCGCATTGGCTGCCGGCGCCTTCGGCGCGGTGCCGCTCCGTGGTTACGCTGCTGACGTCGTCAATATCGGCGCGCTCTATCCCACCACCGGCAGCATGGCGCAGATCGGTACCGGCTGCGTCGCCGCGGCCAAGCTTGCGGTCGAGATGATCAACGAGGCTGGCGGCATCAAGTCGCTCGGCGGCGCCAAGCTTAACCTCATCATCTCCGATGTGCAGAGCGATACGACGGTGACCCGCACCGAGACCGACCGGCTGATCACCGGCAACAAACTGTCGGCGATCCATGGCTGCTTCGCCAGCGCGCTCACCTTGATCGCGAGCGAAGTCTGCGAGCGTGCCAAGGTGCCGATCATCACCGGCTCGAGCTCCGACCAGCTCAACAAGGGCCGCAAATTCACCTTCACGCCGTTCGCGCGCGCCTCGCAATTCGCCCGCGCGCAGCTCCAGATGGCCAAGCTCGTCAGCGACCAGCCGAAGGTGGCCGTGATCTTCGAGAACACCGCTTTCGGCACCTCCACCTCGAACGGCTTGAAGGAGCTGGCACCGGGCGAAGGCGTCGAGATCGTGATGTTCGAACCCTATTCGGCGGGTTTCACCGATGCAGGCCCCCTGATCAACAAGGTGAAGGCGTCAGGGGCGAATGCGCTGTTTTCAGTCTCCTACCTCAACGATCTGATCCTGATCGTGCGCACGGTGAAGCAGGTCGGCCTCAACGTCGCGATCAATGGTGGCTCCGGCGGCTTTGTCATTCCGGATTTCTACAAGAATGTCGGCAAGCTGGCCGAGGGCCTGCAAGGGGTCGCTCATTGGAATCACGACATGAGCCCGGACTGCCAGAAGGTGAACGAGGCCTACAAGAAAATCACCGGCGATTTCCTGTTCGAATATGCCGGCGGGCTGGTAGCACAGACCTTCATGCTGGCGGAGGCGCTCGAGCGCGCGGCCTCCGCAGATCCGCAGAAGGTGCGAGAGGCGCTGTCGACGCTCGAAATATCCTCGGGTTATGCAGCCATGGCGCCCGGCGGAAGGGTCAGGTTCGAGCCAGATGGCAAGAATGCCTATGGCCGCCCCGTCGGGGTGCAGTGGCAGAATGGCGACCTCGCCAGCGTCTTCCCCAAGGAAGATGCCCGCGCACCGCTCATCAAAAGCTGAAGACGAGAAGTCGCAATGCTGGAGACAGTGGCTCAGGCCGTCATCAACGGCCTGCTCATCGGTGGCATCTACGCACTCGTCAGCATCGGCGTGACGCTGATCTTCGGCGTCGTGAAGATCGTCAATTTCGCCCAGGGCGAATTCGTGATGATCGGAATGTACATCAGCTATTTCCTCGCCACCTATTTTGGCGTGGATCCGCTTCTGTCGCTGCTGGTGTCGATGCCGACCTTGTTCGTGATCGGCGTGCTGATCCAGCACTTCCTCATCCGCAGGGTACTGGGACCAAACGACATGCCGCAGATCTTCCTGACCTTTGCGCTGTCGCTGCTGCTGCTCAATCTTGCGCTGTTGCTGTTCACCGCGAACTACCGCACGGTTCACACCTCCTATTCGGACGAAGCCCTTCACTTCGGCGGACTCTACATTCCGGAAGCGAAGCTGATCGCCTTCGTGGTCGCGATGGCCTTGAGCGGCGCGCTATGGGCCTTCCTGCACACGACCGATCTCGGCAAGGCGATGCGCGCGGCGGCGCAGAACCGCGATGTCGCGACGCTGATGGGCATCAACCCCAACCGCGTGTTCTGCGTCGCCTTCGGTGCAGCCCTGGCGCTTGCCGGTGCTGCGGGCTCGCTGCTGATGCCGTTTTATTCGGCCTATCCGTTCGTAGGCCAGGTGTTCGTGCTGATGGCCTTTGTTGCAGTCGTGCTGGGCACGCTCGGCAATGTGCTCGGCGCCCTGGTCGCAAGCCTGATGATGGGAGTTGCAGAATCGCTCGGCATCCAGTTCGTCGGCGCCGATTCCGGATTGATCGTGGTGTTTGCCATGCTGCTGCTGACGCTGGCGTTCAGGCCGCAAGGCCTTGGCGGTGGGAGAATGCGCTAGTGGGCAAGGACATCAACAACACCGGCAGTTGGCAGGTGGTCGCGCTGGCCGCGCTGGGCATGATCATGCTGTTGCTGCCGCAACTCGTGACGAACGGGTTCGCAGTCGACATCTTCATCCGCATCCTGCTGTTCTCGTTCATCGGCGTCGCCTGGAACCTGATGGGTGGCTATGCCAAGCAGTTGTCGCTCGGCCACGTCGCCTATTTCGGGCTCGGTGCCTATACCTCGACCATCATGCAGATCGATTTCAACATCTCGCCGTGGATCGGCATGATTGCCGGCGGCTTCGTCGCGATGCTAGCGAGCCTTCCGGTCGGCTGGCTCTGCTTTCGCCTGCGCGGCCCCTATTTCACCATCGCCACCATCGCGACCGCTCAGGCGTTGATGCTGATCTTCCTGAAGTTCCGCGATTTCGCCTGGGGCGCCGAAGGCACCACCATTCCAAATCTCGGCAGCTCGCCCTTGATGATGCAGTTCGAGACCAAGGCGTCCTACTATTATGTGGTGCTCGGCCTGCTGGTGCTGGGGCTGGTGATCACCTGGCGCATCGAGCGTTCATGGATGGGCTACTACCTCATCGCCATCGGCGAGGACGAGGATGCGGCGGAGGCGATCGGCGTGAACGCGCCGCGCATCAAGCGCCACATCTACATGATCAGCGCGTTCCTCACCGCGCTCGCCGGCACGTTCTACGTCCAGTACATCTATTTCATCGATCCCGCGACCGCGTTCAGTTTCAACATCTCGATCGAGGCCGCGCTGGTCTCGATCGTCGGGGGCATCGGCACGCTGTGGGGCCCGGTGGTCGGCACGGTGTTGCTGGAGACCACCTCGGCTCTGCTGCAAAGCTGGCTCGGCTCCTCGACCGGCGGCATCCAGCTCACCGTCTACAGCCTGATCCTGATGGCGATCATCCTGTGGCGGCCGACCGGCTTGATGGGCCTGTTCAACGACCTCTGGCAACGGCATCTCGACCGGCGTCCGGCGCGAATGAGGACATTGCCATGACCGATGCGCTGGTGGTGAAGGGCCTGAACAAGCGTTTCGGCGGCCTGCGCGCAGTGCAGGACGTCAGCTTCACCGTCAAGCAGAACGAAACGGTGGCGCTGATCGGGCCGAACGGCGCCGGCAAGACCACGAGCTTTCATCTCATCACCGGGTTTCATCGCGCCGATTCCGGCTCCGTGCTGGCCTTCGGGCAGGAAGTCGTCGGCCTGAAACCGCACGACGTCTGCGCGCTGGGCCTCGCACGCACCTTCCAGGTCGCAAAGCCCTTCGGCGCGATGACTGTGCTTGCCAATGTCATGACCGGCGCGTTCCTGCGCGATCGCCACGTCATGGCCGCGCGCGAAAAGGCGCGCGAGGCCATCGACTTCGTCGGGCTCGCCGCGCGCGAGCAGACGCCGGCCAGGGACCTCACCACCATCGACCAGCGCCGGCTGGAAATGGCGCGCGCGCTGGCGACACAGCCGCGCATCCTGCTGCTCGACGAGGTGATGGCGGGGCTCAACCCGGCGGAGATCGATCAGGCGGTGGCGCTGGTCGGCAAGCTGTCGCAGCGCGGGCTCACGATCGTGATCGTCGAGCATGTGATGCGCGCGATCATGGCGGTCGCCCGACACATCGTCGTGCTCGACCACGGCCAGAAGATCGCGGAGGGCGCGCCGAAGGAGATTGTCGAAAATCCCGAGGTCGTCCGTGCCTATCTCGGCTCCGGTTATGCAGGTGCAGGCGGAGGGGCCCATGCTTGAGCTCAAGGGCGTCAGCGCGGTCTACGGTGCGGTGCCGGCGATTTCCCAGGTCTCGATCCGCGTCAACGCCGGTGAAGCCGTTGGTCTGTTGGGCGCGAACGGTGCCGGCAAGAGCACGACCCTGCGCGCCATCTCCGGACTGGTTCGCCTCACGTCGGGGATCATCAGTTTCGACGGCATCGACCTGGCCTCGCTGCCACCTCACAAGGTTCCGGAATTGGGCATCGCCCATGTCCCGGAAGGGCGCCAGGTTTTTCCCGAGATGTCCGTGCAGGAAAATCTGGAAATCGGCGCCTTTGTGCCCAAGGCCAAGGTCGAACGCGCCAAGACGATGGCGCTCGTCTATGAGATCTTTCCGCGGTTGGCCGAGCGCAAAAAGCAGCTCGCGGGGACAATGAGCGGCGGTGAGCAGCAGATGCTCGCGGTCGGCCGCGGTCTCATGCTGAAGCCGCGGCTCTTGATGCTGGACGAGCCGTCACTTGGCCTTGCGCCGGTGATGACCGACGTCACGTTCGAGAAGATTGCAGAAATCAGCAAGATGGGCACCGCCATCCTGCTGGTCGAGCAGAATGTCAGCCGCGCGTTGTCACTGGTCGACCGCGCTTACGTGCTGGAGAGCGGGCGCGTGACCATGCAGGGAAACAGCGAGGAGCTCGCAAACAGCAAACAGGTCCAGTCGGCCTATCTCGGAATCTAGGGGCCGGAGGGAACTCCGCCACGCCCTGCCCGATCATATCAAAATGCGCCTGTTTTGCCCGACGAGTCAAACGGCCTCATTGGCTCATAAGCCATTGATCCGACAGGCGTCGGCTACTGTGCATAGGGTTGTTTTTCGCACTTTTTTGTCGCGAGCGGCCTCACGCCGCCTGCGACACCACGCGATTACGGCCGTCGTGCTTGGCGCGGTAGAGCGCGGTGTCGGCGCGCTTGAGGACGTCGGCGACCGCCTCGCCCTTCTGCTCCAGCGTGGTGAGCCCGATCGAGATCGTGACCTCGATGCGCTTGGTGCCCTTGTGGACGGCGAACGGCTCGCCCGCGATGGAGCGGCGCAGGCGCTCGGCGACCATGCCGGCGACGTGGAGATCGGTCTCCGGCATCACGATCACGAACTCCTCGCCGCCGTAGCGACATGCGAGATCGATGCCGCGGATCGATTTGCGCACGCGCACCGCGAATTCGCGCAGCACGTCGTCGCCGGCGTCGTGGCCGTAATTGTCGTTGATCGACTTGAAATAGTCGATGTCGAGAATCATCAGCGCGAGCGGCTTGCCGCGGGACGAGGCCTGCTCGGCGAGCGTCGCCAGATGGCTCTCCATGTAGCGGCGATTGTGCAGGCCGGTGAGCGCATCGGTGATCGCCATCTCGATCGAGTTCTGCACGTTGTCGCGCAGATGATCGGTGTAGCGGCGGCGGCGGATCTGGGTGCGGGCGCGCGCCAAGAGCTCGGTCTTGTCGATCGGGCGCAGCAGATAGTCGTTGACGCCGATCTCGAGGCCGCGCAGCAGCCGCGTGGCGTTTTCCGCTTCCGCAATCGCCAGGATCGGCACGTGGCGGGTGCGCTCCAGCGAACGGGCCTGGCTGCAGAGCCTGAGGCCATCGAAATTGTTCAGGTCGAGCGAGACGATCAGCAGATCGTAATTGCCTTCAGCGGCGTGGAACAGCGCCTCGGTCGGATTCGGCTCGACGTCGATGGCGTGCTCGGCGGCGAGGATCGTCGCCAGCCGCTCATAGGACGACTGCCGGTCGTCGACCAGCAGGATGCGGCCGCCCTTGCCTGCATCGGCGATGGCGCTGCGCTCGGGCGCCTGCATGCCGATCTCGAGCGAGGTGATGGCGCGCATGCGCAGCTCATCGGTCATCATCTTCAATCGCGTCAGCGAGCGCACCCGCGCGATCAGCACGACGTCCGAGACGGGCTTGGTCAGAAAATCGTCGGCGCCGGCTTCCAGTCCGCGATTGCGGTCGGACGGGCTGTCGAGCGCGGTGACCATCACGACGGGAATGTGGTGCGTGGCCGGATCGGTCTTGAGGCGGCGGCAGACTTCAAAGCCGTCCATGTCGGGCATCATCACGTCGAGCAGGATGATGTCGCATTCGGCGCGGCTGGCCAGCGCCAGCGCCTCGGTGCCGTTCGAGGCGGTCATCACGTCGAAATATTCGGCTGAGAGACGGGCTTCGAGCAGTTTGACGTTGGCAGGAACGTCGTCGACAACCATGATACGCGCGGACACTGTGAACTCACTTCCTATCCGATAAAACGCCGGACCGTCTCAATGAATTTGCCGACCGAGATCGGCTTGGACAAATAGGCTTCGCAGCCGCCCTCGCGGATGCGCTCTTCGTCGCCCTTCATCGCGAAGGCCGTGACCGCGACGACGGGAATGGCGCGCAGCTCCGGATCGTCCTTGATCCAGCGCGTCACCTCCAGGCCCGAGACCTGCGGCAATTGGATATCCATCAGCACGAGGTCGGGCCGCATCTTGCGCACGAGGTCGAGCGCCTCGTAGCCGTTGCTGGTGCCGGAGGTCTGGTAGCCGTGCGCCTCCAACAGGTCGCGGAAGAGCTTCATGTTGAGCTCGTTGTCTTCCACGATCAGGACGGTCTTAGCCATCCCGCCCTCCTGATTGGCACGAAGCCCTATCCATGTGACGCCTCAGGCGCCGCTTTCCGGCGCTTCGAAAACTGGATTCAAACTAGCCTCAGATTCGCTCTAGTTTCGTTAAACCCGAGGGGCCACTTTCTGCGATGTGGTTTCCAGTTGCTTGTCTGGGCCCGCAAGACTCAGGACCGAGACTCAGTCCCAAGACTCGGGCATATTCCAAAGTAGACACCGAAAGTTAACGGAAAGGCAAACCGGGCCCGTGAAAAAGCCTGTTCACAACCCCCGCGAAGTCGCTGAAATCGTTGCGATTCAGGCGCTGTCCTTTGTCGCTGGCGACCCCGAGCGGCTGGGCCTGTTCCTGGCTGAGACAGGGGTTGGCCCGGAGACGCTCCGGAACGCCGCCTCGGACCCTAATTTCCTGCTCAGCGTGCTCGATTTCGTGCTGCGCGATGACGACACCGTGAAGGCCTTCGCCAAGGCCTCGGAACTGCATCCGACCAACGTTGCCGCAGCGCGGCAGGTGCTGGGCGATGCGCTCGGCGACCGGACCTGGGAGCGCGATGTGCCGTGACCACCCCCGATCCGGCCGGGCCCCGCTGCTTCTGCCGGGATTGTCTGGCCGATCTGGATATCGGCCTGCGGCGCTGTTCCGCCTGCGGCTCCCCTCGTCTCGTCCGCCACCGGACGCTGGCGAGCCTGACCATCGCCCATATCGACTGCGACGCCTTCTACGCGACGGTCGAGAAGCGCGACAATCCTGACATCGCCGACAAGCCCGTCATCATCGGCGGTGGCAAGCGCGGCGTCGTGTCCGCGGCCTGCTACATTGCGCGTACCTATGGCGTGCGCTCGGCGATGCCGATGTTCAAAGCGTTGGAGGCCTGCCCGCATGCGATCGTGATCCCGCCTGACATGGCGAAATATGTCCGCGTCGGCCGCGAGGTGCGCCAGGCCATGCAGGCGTTGACGCCGCTGGTCGAGCCGCTCTCGATCGACGAGGCCTTTCTCGATCTCTCCGGCACCGAGCGGGTGCACGGCATGATCCCGGCAAAAGTGCTGGCGCGCTTTGCCCGCGACGTCGAGCGCGATGTCGGCATCTCTGTCTCGGTCGGCCTGTCCTGCAACAAGTTCCTGGCAAAAATCGCCTCCGATCTCGACAAGCCGCGTGGCTTTGCGGCGCTCGATCAGGAGGAAGCGCGCGCGATGCTCGCCGAAAAGCCGGTCGGCTTCATCTTCGGCGTGGGGCCTGCGACGCAGGAGCGCCTCGTGCAACGCGGCTTCCGCATCATCGCCGACCTGCAGAAGGCCGACGAAATCGAGCTGATGCGGCAGTTTCCGAGTGACGGCCGCAGGCTGTGGCGGCTCGCCCGCGGCATCGACGACCGCCGTGTCGAGGCCGATCGCGGCGCCAAGACGATTTCGAGCGAGACCACGTTCGAAAGCGACATCCGCGATTTCGCCTCGCTGGAGAAGATCTTGTGGCGGCTGTGCGAGAGGACGTCGTCGCGCCTGAAGAGCAGCGAACTCGCCGGCTCGACCGTTACGCTGAAGCTCAAGACCGCCGATTTCCGCCAGCGCACGCGCTCGCAATCGATCGCGGCGCCGACGCAGCTTGCCGCAAAGATCTTCGCGATCTGCCGCGAGATGCTGGCGAAAGAGATCGACGGCACCGCCTTCCGCCTGATGGGCGCCGGCGTCAGCGCGCTGCGCGAAGGCTCCGCCGCCGACGACACCGACATGCTCGACCGCCGCGCCGCGCATGCTGAGCGGGCCGTGGACAGTCTGCGCAAGAAGTTCGGCAGCGCCGCCGTCATTCGGGGCATCGCGTATGACGGGCCGGAGAAGGCGCAGGAATGATTGGGCTCGGTTGAAATCAGTCGTGTTCGAATATCCTGGCGCCCGGATAGGCGCGCCGGGCGTATTGAACGACCAACTGCCGGTCCTGAGTCTCCGGGAACGGAGTCCGGATCTGACAAGACCCGACCATGAGGTGCCACAAGCCGTTGAGTTTTCGAATGACGACGCTCATTGAGCCTCCTCGCAGTGACCCGAGTGGACTCAGATTGTAAGAAGCCCCGCCGTTGCTCAATTGTACGAGCGTAAGAGCAGCGCATGACAAGGAATAGAACAGGTATACAAAGGTATGTTGGCGAGGCTCCTGCCAGGACCCGACGCTGATGGGTTTCCCAAGCGCTTGACTCAAACGCGCGCTGAAAGGCTGACAACTGTGGCGGGCGAACGCGATCTCAACGCGCTGTTAAAGGACATGAAGCCGGAGATGCAGCCAGGCATCTTCGTGTTTTGCACGATTCCGCCAAACGAAAGCATTCCGGCGGCGGTCGACCCGCTGCTGACGTTCCGCGAGCAGGAAGGAACCACACTCGTCATCCAGCGCGAAGAAGCCGAAGCGGCAGGACTCCACCACGCATTCGCCTCACCTATGATCACTCTGACGGTCCACTCAGCGCTCGATGCGGTCGGCTTCCTGGCCGCGATCACGGCACGTCTCGCCGAAGCCGGCATCAGCGTGAATGCGGTTTCGGCTTTCCACCACGACCATCTCTTCGTGCCGGACGACAGGGCCGACGACGCGATGGCCCTTCTGCGAGAGTTATCCAAAGAGCAGGCTTCGTAGCGCGTCGAACATGGCGGCCAGCCCGTACCGCATTTGAAAAACGCCAGCATGGCAGAGTGCCACTGTTTTGCCCGACG
Source organism: Bradyrhizobium sp. AZCC 2230 (assembly GCF_036924495.1). NCBI lineage: Bacteria > Pseudomonadati > Pseudomonadota > Alphaproteobacteria > Hyphomicrobiales > Nitrobacteraceae > Bradyrhizobium > Bradyrhizobium sp. AZCC 2230. The sequence goes on from NZ_JAZHRS010000001.1 coordinate 1,960,504, forward strand.
CGTCAACCGAAATTCGCAAAATACGAAATTCAGATCAACCTGTCCCGTTCGGCAGCTGCGCTTCTACTGTGCATGGGGTTGTTTTCACGTTTTTGCGAAAGCGGTGAACTCCGTCGGGCTTACGGATTACGGCGCCGGCCGCAAACACAGCGGAAGCAGCGCATGAAGCTTTCCGTGGCACGCTTCCTGACCAGCAGGACATGTCCATCGCTCCGGCTCATCAGCGCTGCCGCGATCCGGATGGAATCTTTCGGCGTCATGGTCTTCCCACTCAATCCGCAACTGCGATCGCCTCGATCTCGATCAGCCACTCCGGCGCCGCAAGCGCGGAGACGCCGACGAGGGTCGAGGCCGGCGGCTCCATGCCTTCGAAGAAGGCTGAGCGCGCCTTGCCGATGATCGGACGCAGCTCCGGCTTGTAGCCGACGACAAAGGTCGTGATCTTCACGATGTTGCTGTAGGTCGCGCCGGCTGCCTTCAACGCATGGCCGAGATTCTGCATCACCTGCGTGGTCTGCGCGGCGATATCGCCCTCGCCGACGATCCGCCCCTCCTCGTCCACCGACACCTGGCCGGAGATGTAGATCGTGCGCGCGCCGGAGGCGGTGACGACGTGGGAATAAGCGGGATTGTGGTGCAGGCCGCTGGGGCGGAGATGGTCGAGCTTCGGCATGGGCTGGCTCCCTGGCTTTTCTTTGGTCGGTTGCGAGCCTACCCGGAATCGCGCCTTACGCCAACGCTGCTATCGCTCGCGCATGCTCTCGTGTCGATACCGCGCAAGCGGCGACAGCAGATAGCTGATGATGCTGCGGGTGCCCGTCTTGATCTCGACACTCACGGCCATTCCCGGCGAGAGATTGACGTATTTGTCATCGATCAGCATCCGGTCCCGGTCGGGCGATATCCGGGCCGAATAGACCAGCTCATGCCCCTTGGGCTCGCTGCTGTCCTGCTCCGCACCCGGCGGATTCGCGCCGTTCTTGTCCACGGGCTTGTCGCGGGTGATGGCATCATGCGACACGCTCGTGACCTTGCCATCCAGCAGGCCGTAGCGGGTGAAATTGAACGTATCGACCTTGATCGCCGCGTCCTGGCCGACCTCGATGAAGCCGATGTCGCGGTTCGACAGCATCGCCTCGATTTCTAGCCGGCTCTCGAGCGGCACGACCACCATCAACGCCTGCGCCGGCGTGACGACGCCACCGACGGTATGGATCGCGAGCTGCTGGATGACGCCATCGACCGGTGCGGTCAGCCGCTGGAAGCTCCGCCTCTGCTCGGCCTTGACGACGTCCTGCGTGAGGCCCGCAGCCTTTTGTTCGGCCTTGGCGAGGTCATCCGACAGCGAGCGCTGATACTCGGCCCCAGTCTTCGTGGAGGTCTCGACCAGCGCGGCGAGAGCCGCATCAGCTTCCTTGTACCGGCTCTTTTGAACCAGGAGCTCCTGCTGCTGGCCGACCAGGTCCTGAAGCTCCTGGAGATAGAAGATCTTCGATCCCAGTTCCTTGTCGAACAATTGCTTGCGCATGTCGACGCGCTGCTGAAGCAGCGGGATCGTTGCCTCGAGCTTGCCGATCGTCGCCGTGATCGTCGCCCGTTCGGCCTCCTTCTGCGCGACCTGATGCTCGATCGAGGCTAGCTTGGCGTTCTGCTCCACGATCTGGCTCGCCAGATATCGCCGCTGGACCTGCACGAGCGCGGCGGGAGCGGCTTCCGGCGGATGGAAGCCAGCGAGCGGATCGGCGCCGTCGGCAAGAGCGGCGCGCAACCGTGCCACTTCGAGCTGCGCACCGACGAGATCGCTCTTGAGATGCCCGAGCTCGGCCTCGTTCATCGTCGAGTCGAGATCGACAAGCACATCCCCTGCCCGCACCGTCTGGCCATCGGCGACCTGAATGGCGCGCACCACGCTGGTCTCGAACGGCTGGATGACCTTGGTTCGGCCACTCGGGATCACCTTCCCCGACGCCACTGCGACGATATCCACGGTCCCGAGGCACGCCCAGACGATCGCGACCGAGAAGGCCGCAGCGATCGTGGCACTGACGGCGCGGCCGACGGGATTGGGTGGCGTCTCGACAATCTCCAGCGCCGCCGGAAGAAATGCGATCTCGTCCCGGCTTCTCGCGGGCGGCTTGTTGGCCGGAAACGGCACGACCTTGCTAGCTGATTTCATGCAGCCCTGCCTGAAGCCGGAACAGCGTGGCGTATCGGCCGCCGGTCTTGACCAGTTCCTCATGGGTGCCGTCCTCGATCAGACGACCACGATCCATCGTGATGATGCGGTGGGCCATGCGCAGCGTCGAGAGGCGATGCGCGATCACGAAGACCGTGCGGCCCTTCGCGATCTGAATCATGTTCTGCTGCACGATCCGCTCGCTCTCGTAATCGAGCGCGCTCGTCGCTTCATCGAGGATCAGGATGCGCGGATTGGTCACCAGCGCCCGCGCGATCGCGATCCGCTGCCGCTGGCCACCCGAAAGCGTGCTGCCCTGCTCTCCGACGACCGTGTCGTACCCTTCGGGAAGCTCGAGGATGAAATCGTGCGCGCCCGCAAGCTTGGCGGCCTCGATCACCCGCTCGATCGACATCGCTGGATCGGCAAGCGCGATGTTGTCGCGCACCGTGCGGTTGAACAGGATGTTCTCCTGCAACACGATTCCGATCTGCCGGCGCAACCATGTCGGATCGACCATCGCCAGATCGGTGCCGTCCACCAGCACACGTCCGCTCTCGGGGATGTAGAGCCGCTGGATGAGCTTGGCGAGCGTGCTCTTTCCGGAGCCCGACGTGCCGACCACACCGACGAACTGCCCCGCGGGCACGCTCAGGCTGACGTCGCTGAGAATCTCCGGGCCGTCGATGCGGTAGCGAAAAGTGACGTGCTCGAACTTGATGTCACCGCGGATCGCGGGCAAGGCCGCCCGCCCCGAGGTATAGACCGGCTCCGCCGGCGTGTTCAGGATGTCGCCCAGCCGCTGCACCGACAAGCGTGCTTGGTGGAAATCCTGCCAGATCTGCGCAAGCCGAAGGACCGGAGCACTGACACGGCCTGCCAGGAGATTGAAGGCAACGAGCTCGCCCACGGTCAGATCGCCCGCGATCACCAGCCGCGCACCGAAATAGAGGATGGCGGCGGTTGCGACCTTGCTGACGAACTGGATGGCCTGGCTTGCGGTGTTGCCGAGGCTGATGACGCGGAAGCTCGCGGCCACGTAGCTTGCGAGCTGCTCTTCCCAGCGCCGCTGCATCTGCGGCTCGAGCGCCATTGCCTTCAGGGTCTCGACACCCGTGACGCATTCGACCAGGAACGCCTGGTTCTCCGCGCCGCGCTGAAACTTCTCGTCGAGCCGCCCGCGAAACGCGGGACTGACGCCGGCGGAGATGGCGATATAAAAAGGAAACGACGCCAGCGTCACCATCGTCAGCAGCGGCGAGTAGACCCACATCACGGCGATGAAGACGATCGTGAAGAACAGATCGATCACGATCGTCAATGCCGAGCTGGTGATGAAATTGCGGATGTTCTCCAGCTCGCGCACCCGCGCGACGGAGTCGCCGACGCGCCGCGCCCGGAAATAACCGATTGGAAGTGCCAGAAGGTGCCGAAACAGCCGCGCGCCCAGCTCGACGTCGATGCGATTGGTGGTGTGCGAAAACAGGTACGTCCGCAGCGCGCCGAGGATCGTCTCAAAGAGCGCGATCGCGATCAGCCCGGTCACGAGGACGTCGAGCGTGGTCATGCTGCGATGGACGAGCACCTTGTCGATCACGACCTGGAACAACAAGGGCGAGACGAGCGCGAACAGCTGGAGAAACAGCGAACCGACCAGGACCTCCCCGAGCAGCCGCTGGTACTTCTGAATCGCTCCCAGGAACCAGGTGATGTCGAAGCGCCGGGTCAGATCGGTCAGGAGCGCCCGCTTCGCAATCAGGATGGCCCGGCCGTCCCAGGCGGCCTCAAACTCGGCCCGGGTCATCATGATTGGCTTCGACGCATCCGGAACCTGGACGACGATCTTGTCGTCCCCGGCTTTGCCGAGCAGCAGAAATCCACCGTCACGCAAGACCCCGATGCATGGCATCGGAATTCCCGCGAGCCGCTCCCAGGTCGTGGAGACCGTCTTCGCTTTCAGTCCAAAGCCCTTTGCGCAACGCAGGATCTCGGTAACGCCAATTTGGGCGCCGAATTGATGGCGGACCTGGTCCGCGCTCGCCCCCACCCCATTCAGGCTCAACATGGCAATGATCGCGTGAAGGCCGGGATCACCGGGCAACGCCTGGGCCGCAGCTTCAGTCATGCGTAGCCCGGCCAAATGCCAGCGCCATCACGCAGTGAGATCCCAATAAGGCCCATTGCCTGCTCCATGCATCCTCATCAGGCACGATGCAGCAGGCCGCGCCCAAATTCGTACGATATAGTAACAATCTATGTTATAGACGAGAAATGCGACTCATATGCGAAAGCAGATTTCAGTTGACCGGACTTTCTTGACGCCTCTCGGCTAGCGCGGGATGGCGCTATCGCGCTCTCTCATCAAGCTTGCAATCGGGCCTGCGAATAGGGCCTGTCCGGTCCCATTACGCGGGGTGCGCCGGATCAATTTCACATCGCGAGACCACCGTCTCGCGGCAATTCATGCGGCAATCCGGCGCGTCGATGCGCGTAACATCACATCGAATCTCGCGGGAATAAAATGTTACTCGCTGTGTTATGATAACAAATATGATGCAGATATCGTAATAACTGCCCCGTCGCTTTGACCAACTCCGGACGACGACAGCGTCAACGCGACAGCAACACCTCTCAATTCCGCGCCAAAGCCATCAGACGACATCCATTTTGCCGACCGCTCACCGATGAATATTGCCCACGTCCCGAATTCAGCGCCTGGTGCAAACGGCTCGTCCTGGCCATCGGAGCCCGGACCGGCCGATGCCGCGTCGCCGTCCGCGCGGACATCTTCCGCCGCGCCGGGCAAGCTGCCCTTCCATCCTCCGGCCGACGTGCCGACCCAGTCCGGTCCCCGCGGGATTCGTTTCGACTTCAACGACGGCTGCCGGGTCTGGCTGCCCGAAGCCGACGGCCCCTACCGGGTCCGACTGAGCGATATCGACAGCGGTAACATCCTGTTCGAAACCGAGATCAAGTCCGGCCGCATCAATTCGACCAAGCGCTACTTCGTCCGTATCCGCCTCCAGATCTCGGTCAAGGACGAGATCGTGCTCGAGCACGACTATTCCGCGGCCGACCGCGATATCCTGATTCAGCTTCCCGAGGTGACACTGGGCGATACCATCGGATGGTTTCCCTACGCGGACAGGTTTCGCGCGCTGCACGGCTGCCGCCTGACCTGCACAATGTCAGAAAGAGTCATCCCGCTCTTCCGCAAGGCGTATCCGGAGATCACGCTCCTGGCGCACGGCGAGGTCGATCCGCGCCGCTACTACGCGACATACAATATCGGACTGTTCTTCGACGATCCGGACCGAGTGTTTCAACCCTGCGACTTCCGCCATGTCGGCCTGCACCGCACCGCAGGCTACATCCTCGGCGTCGACCCAGCCGAGCAGCCGCCGCGCATCGCGCTGGCTGGGGACACGCCTCCCATCGCCGAGCCCTATGTCTGCATCGCCGTGCAGAGCACGACGCAATGCAAATACTGGAATAACCCCCATGGCTGGCGCGACACCGTTCGCTTCCTGAAACAGGCCGGCTACCGGGTGATCTGCATCGACCAGAAGCCGGTTCACGGCTCCGGATTGGTCTGGACCCACATTCCGCACGGAGCCGAAGACGAGACCGGCGACCGCCCGCTTCAGGAGCGCGCGCGCTGGGTCAGGCACGCGGCCTTCTTCATCGGCCTGTCGAGCGGACTGTCGTGGCTCGCCTGGGCGACCCGAACGCCGGTCGTGCTCATCAGCGGCTTCACGCATCCGACCAATGAGTTCGCGACGCCCCATCGCGTCGTCAATTACCACGCCTGCAATTCCTGCTGGAACGATCCTGGTCACAGGTTCGACCACAAAGACTTCCTGTGGTGCCCGCGCCACAAGGATACCCCGCGGCAATTCGAATGCACGCGGCTGATCACCTTCGACCAAGTCAAACGCACGATCGAGAACATCCCGGGCTTCGGGATGCGAAACGGACATAGCACACAGTGAATTTTACCAGGAGAAATGCGATGACTGATACAGTGCAACCCGGCGATACCTTGGATGTCGGCTCCGGGTCGACCGCCGACGGGACCTTGGTCCTGTGGAACGGCACGCTCGAAATCAACGCCGGCGGCACGGCCAATGGAACGGTCGTCAATGGCGGCGGTCTGCTGGTGGTGGACTCCGGCGGGACTGCCGTTGACTCCTTCCTCGGCGGCCTCGCCGTCGAAAACGTGTTCGGCACCGACATCAATGCGACGATCGCCGGTGGCGCCGTCATGAACATCTTGAACGGCGGCAAGGCGATCGGTACCACCTTGGACGGCGCCAGCCAGAACGTCTACTCCGGCGGTGTCGCCAGCGGCACCACCGGCGACGGCGTTCAGGCCGTCTACGACGGCGGCATCGCGACAGGAACCAATCTGAGCACCGGCGCGCAATGGGTCTATGCCGGCGGCGTGGCCAGCGGCTCGACGCTCGGCAACGGCATCTACCAAGCCGTCTATGGCGGCGCGATCGTGAGCGCCACGACCATTGCCGGTGGCCAGGAGGACGTCGTCGGCAACGCGATCGACACGACCATGACTAGCGGCTGGCAATTCATCGGCAACGGCGGTGTCGCCAGCAACACCACCATGAGCGGCGGCTTCGAATATGTGCTGGCCGGCGGCACCGCGGCCGGCACGCATATGAGCGGCGGATCACAGATCGTCTGGGACGGTATCGCTGACAACACGGTGATGACCGGCGGCACACAGACCGTGCTCGGCGGTGGCGTCGTGAGCGGCACGACCCTGACCAGCGCAACGCAGCAGGTGGAGACCTACGGCACCGCGCTCGCCACCGTGGTCAACCGCGGCGGCTACGAAGTCGTCACCTCGGCGGGCGTGACGAGCGGCACGATCGTCAACAGCGGTGGCTACGAGTTCGTCAGCGCGGGCGGAAGCTCGCTCGCGACGACTGTCAACCGTGGCGGCTACGAGATCGTCACCGCCGGCGCGACCTCGACGAACACGACCGTGAATTCCGGCGGTTACGAGGTCGTCGACACCGGCGGCATCTCGAACGGAGCGACGGTGCTGACCGGCGCCTACGCCATGATCCAGATCGGAGGCCTGGCGACCAACATGGTCATCAGCGCCGGATATCAGTTCGTCTATGGCACGGCGGACAACACGACCAACCTCGGCGGCACCGAGTACGTCTATGGCGTCGTCGACGACACCGTGATCGGAAATCACGGTAAGGAGAACGTCATGGGCGTGGCCAACGACGTGGTCGTGAACAGCGGCGGTCTCCAGACCGTGTCGGGCGGCATCACCAACGGCACGATCGTCAACAGCGGTGGCGTCGAATTGGTGAACAGCGGAATCGCCAACGGCACGATCATCGCGGGCGGCGTCGAGCACGTTGCTGCGGGTGGTGCAGCGGTCGACGTCAGCTTCCAGGGCGCAGGCGGCACGCTTCAGCTCGACAGCTCCGACCTGTTCTCGGGCCAGATCACCGGGTTCGGCGATAGCGACGTCATCGACCTCAGGGACATCGCCTTCGGCGCGGGGACTACTCTGGGGTACGCGGCCGATGCCGGCAATGCGAGCGGCACGCTGATGCTGAACGACGGCGTCAACTCGACCTCGCTGTTCCTGCTGGGCCAGTACTCGGCTGCAAACTTCGCGCTCGCATCCGACGGGCATGGCGGCACGACGATCACCGAGCACAATGCGGTGGCGTCGGCGAGCCTGGCGCCGAACGCCCTGGCGGCCTGACGATGACGCAGGTGGCGCAGCCCCGGCTCTGCTTGTCCTGAACGATCAAGGGCGCCGCCTCAGAGGCAGCGCCCTTTTCCTCTCACTGTTGGACCGGTGGCGCGCCGAGCCTCGGCGCTCAATTGCAGGGCTTGCTGTCCTTGACGTCAAACTTGCCCATCGCACCGGAAATGACAAAGTCGTTGTAGTCGAGCACGAGCTGGCGGGAGACGCCGTTTTCGTAGAGCTCGAACGACATCGCATAGACCGGCGTCTGCTCGCCTTCCTTCTGCTGGACGTCGCGGTCGAAATAGCTGACGGTCACAGGCCAGCGCTTCAGCGCTTTCATATGCTCGTCCGACGTCGACGGATCGGGCGACGCGGTGCGGTCGTCGGGGATCGGCTGACCGATCACGGTCAGCGTGTTGTAGACCTTCTGGCCATCGTCGGAGCCGTCATAGACGGACAACTCCAGCAGCGATTTGCCCTCCTTGGCGGCGGCAATGATGTGCTGGATCTGCTCGGTCGGAAACACGATCTTGCCGTCGAGGGTGAAATTCTTCGGCGCCGGCAATTTCAGCTTGACGTTGATGTGGTCGCCGTCGCGTTCCGCCGAGCCGTCGACCAGACCGGCCTCGGTCTCGTTCATCCGCGTCTCGATCTTGAAGCGGTAGCTTTTCCCTGTGGCGTCCTCCCAGGAATTGGAGCGGAGATCGCTGAGCGTGATCTTGCCCTCGCCGCTGTCGAGCTCGGAGACCTGGCGGAATTCGGACGTGTAGCCCTCGCAGCTGCTGCCGGCGAAATTGTAGAGGATGCGGCCGCGCGCGCTGTTGATGGAATTGGAGCGCGATTTGACCAGGCTCAGATCGTAGAGCGCCTGGTGGGCGAGGAACGGACCGTTCGCGGCATAGGCGCCGCCACCGGGGCCGACAGCGGCCGCCGCGAGCGCCATCACACCGAGTGAAGTCCGGAAAAGGTGCACCATGTCTGTTCCTTGGGGGACGCGCAGATTCGACACTTTAATGACCGTTCCATTGCGTCGCAACTGCGGCGGTTTCACGTAAAGTTGCGCCTCTCCGTTGAACCTCCTGACCTGCCTCAGGAAAATGCAGTTCACCCCGGCGTCCCACCACCCTATCGGCTTGCTTGCATGTGGCGGCATGATGGGCGAAACAGGGCGCGCCCGGCGGTCACCAGACGCGCCGGAGCGGATGATTTTTCAGACATCGAGGTCGAGACATGGCGGGCACGGTCGAGCAGAAACTGGCGGAACAGGGCATCAAGCTGCACGATGCCCCCACCCCCGTCGCCAATTACGTGCCGTTCGTACGCACCGGCAACCTGCTGTTCGTCTCCGGCCAAGTCTGCTTTGCACCCGACGGCAAGCTGATCGCCAAGGGCAAGCTGGGTGCCGGCGTCTCGCTCGAGGAAGGTGCCGCGGCCGCGCGCGGCTGTGCCGTCAACTTGCTCGCGCAGGTCAAGGCGGCGCTTGGCGACCTCGACAAGGTCGTGCGGGTGGTGCGCCTCGGCGGCTTCATCAATTCGGCGCCGGACTTCCTGGACGGGCCGAAGGTTCTCAACGGCGCCTCCGACCTGATGGTCGCGGCCTTCGGTGACAAGGGCCGTCACGCCCGTACCACCGTCGGTGTCGCCTCGCTGCCCGCGGATGCGGCGGTCGAGGTCGAAGGCGTGTTCGAGGTCGCCTGACATCGATGCGTGCTCCTGATTGGCTGACAGCGCGGCCGGTCGCCCATCGCGGCCTGCATGACATCTCTCGCGGCATCGTCGAGAACATGCCGGGCGCGGTGCAGGCGGCGGTTGCGGGCAATTTCTCGATCGAGGTCGACATCCAGCTCTCAGCTGACGGAGAGGCCATGGTGCACCACGACCATGCGCTCGGCCGCCTCACAGAGGCCACCGGCCCGGTGGTCGCAAAGACCGCGGCCGAGCTGAAGGCCATCAAGTTCAGGGATACGCCTGAGCGGATGATGTCGCTCAGCGACCTCTGCGCCATGGTCGCCGGCCGCGTGCCGCTGGTGATCGAGGTGAAGAGCCATTTTGACGGCGACCGCAAGCTGGTGAAGCGGATGGCCGAGGTGCTGGCATCGTATCAGGGGCAAGCGGTCGGGATGTCCTTCGATCCCGACCAGGTGCTGGCGCTGCGCGAGCTGCTGCCCTCCCGCCCGCGCGGCATCGTCGCGCAGCGGAGCTATGAGGACGAGTACTGGGCCAACCTGACGCAAGCGCAGCGCGACAGCATGCTGTACCTGCGCCACGGCTTCCAGACCCAGCCGCATTTCGTCGCCTTCAAGGTCGACCACCTGCCGGCGCCCGCCCCCTGGATCGCCCGCAACGTCTTCGGCTGCGCCCTGCTCGGCTGGACCGTGCGCACGCCGGAGCAGCGGACGCGCGTGGGGCAGTGTGCGGACCAGATGATCTTTGAGGGCTTCGTGCCGCAGGCTTGATGTTCCCCACCCTTGAAGTCGCTGCTGCAATGCACGATCTTGGGCGCAATGGGATCATCGGACATCACTCTGGAGGCCGTACCGTCCATTGGCGAAGTATCGCCGGAGGATTGGGACGCCTGCGCCAATCCTGGCAGGGCCTGCAATGGGCATGGCTTGGGAACCTCATCGGGTCTCCCAGGCGATTCTCTCGGCCTCTTAAAGCCCGCCTATAACCCCTTCGTATCTCACGCGTTTCTTTCCGCCGTGGAGAGATCGGGTTCAGCCACGATCCGCACCGGCTGGGGACCGCAGCATCTGGTGGCCAAGATCGACGGCCGCGTGGCCGGCGTCGTGCCCTGCTATCTGAAATCGCACAGCCAGGGCGAATACGTCTTCGACCGCGGCTGGGCCGACGCCTATGAGCGCGCCGGCGGGCGCTATTACCCGAAGCTGCAGGTCTCTATTCCCTTCACGCCGGCAACCGGCCCGCGGCTCCTGGTCCGCGACGGCGTCGACCGCGAGCGCATCACGGAGGCGCTGGCGAGCGGCTTGGTGGCGCTCTGCGGTGTCAGCAAGGCCTCTTCGGTCCACGTCACCTTCGCCCGCGAGGCAGAGTGGAAGCTGCTTGCCCGGCACGGCTTCCTCCAGCGCACCGACCAGCAATTCCACTGGCGCAATGAGGGCTTTGCGAGTTTCGACGATTTTCTGGCGACGCTGAACTCGCGCCACCGCAAATCGATCAAGCGCGAGCGGCGCGATGCGCTGGCTGCCGGTGTCACCATCCATTGGCTCACCGGCAAGGACATCACCGAGGACGCCTGGGACGCCTTCTTCGCGTTCTACATGGAGACCGGCTCGCGCAAATGGGGCCGTCCCTATCTCACGCGCGAATTCTTCTCGCTGATCGGCGAGACCATGAGCGAGGATGTGCTGCTGGTGATGGCCCGCCGCAACGACCGCTGGATCGCCGGCGCGATCAACTTCATCGGTTCGGACACGCTGTTCGGCCGCAACTGGGGTGCGGTCGAGCATCATCCGTTCCTGCATTTCGAGGTCTGCTACTATCAGGCGATCGATTTCGCCATCAAGCGCGGCCTCACACATGTCGAGGCCGGCGCGCAGGGCGAGCACAAGATCGCGCGCGGCTACCTGCCGCGGACCACCCACTCCGCGCACTTCATCGCCGATCCCGGCCTGCGCCGTGCCATCGACGACTACCTCAAGCGCGAGCGCGCCTATGTCGCCGAGGCTGGACGCGAGCTCGCCGAGCTCGGCCCGTTCCGGAAAGGCATCGACGAGGTGCCTTGACGGTTTGCCGTCGCTGGTGACAGTAAGCGCAAAATTTGAGGAGCCGCCGCCATGACCGCCTACGACCCCAACAACATCTTCGCAAAGATCCTGCGCGGCGAGTTTCCCTGCCACAAGGTCTATGAGGACGAGCATGTCTTCGCCTTCCTCGACATCATGCCGCGAGTGCCCGGCCACACGCTGGTGATCCCGAAGGCCCCTGCCCGCAACATCCTCGACATCAAGTCCGACGATTACGCCCATGTCGCCCGCGGCGCGCACAGAATCGCGGCTGCCGCGATGAAGGCGTTCAAGGCTGACGGCATCACTGTGCAGCAGTTCAACGAAGCGGCCGGCGGCCAGGTGGTGTTTCATCTCCACATGCACGTGATGCCCCGCCACGACGGCGTCGCGATGCTGCCGCCTGCGAGCCGCAAGGAAGACGTCAAGGTGCTGGAAGAGAACGCGACCAAGCTGATCGCGGCGTTGCAGAGCTGATCGTCACTCCGTCTGAAAATCCCCCGACTGCGGCGCAGCCAGCGGCGTGAACTCGCAGCGATCGGGCTTGATGTCGATCAGCGGCGTGTTGTCGAGGCAGTCGAGGCCACGCACGAGGATGGTGTTGCCCTCGATGCCGACGAGCTTCACGATCGACGTGCCGATCGGATTGGGCCGGACCGGCGAGCGCAGCGAAAACGTGCCGCGGGTTTTTTCGTTGTTCTTCGGGCTCTGCAGCACGATGTCGCGGCGGGACTTGTCGAGCCAGTAGAGCACTTCGAGATTGCTGTAGAAATCGACGCCTTTGATGGCGGGCAGGAACGGCTCGAAGATCTCGAGCCGGCACACCGGGCCGTCGGCGCGGCCCTGCCGTGGCGTCTCCAGCCGCGAGGTCCAGGGCGTGCGGATTCGGCCGATGAAGACGAGGCCGGCATCCTGCGTCGACGGCAGCTCGATGGCGACCTCGCCCTCGCGGAGTTCGTTTTCGCGAACCATATGTCCAGTTCCTTGGCTATTCGGAGGCGGTTTTAACCCAACCACCACTTGCCGGCCAGCATGAAGACTTCGCCGGCGACAACGCCTGCAAAGATCGAGCGGCGGGTCAGCAGGAACACGACGAGGCCGGCGCCGACCGCGCCATAACGCAAGCCATCCGGTACGCTGGCGAGCGCGCCGGGCGGCTCGACCACGATCTGGGCGATGACGCCGGCCAGGATCGCGGTCGCAACCGCCCTCACCCAGACCAGCAGCTCGGAGCCCTCGTCGATGCCGCCGCCGAACCACAGGCCGAGCATGCGCCATATCTGGTTGGGAATGACGCCGGCGACGAACAGCACGACCAGCGCCTGCCAGTCGCCGATGAGTTGCGCGGCGCTCATGCGCGCACCTCGCGCCACCAGTGCACGCCATAGGCGATCGTGCCCGCCGCCAGGCCGCTGACGAGGATGTCGAGGCCGGAGTTCATCTTCGCGGCCAGCGGATAGAGCAAAACCCCAAGCGCGAGCGCGGCGACATCGGCGACCTCGCGGCTGTTGCGCGCGGTCGAGAACAGGAAGGACAATGGCGTCAGCAGCAGGATCGCGGCGCCCAATGTCTGCGTCAGATTGGCGGCGAGGAAATAGCCGATCGTGTTGGCGGTCAGGCACACCGAGACCAGACCGAAGCCAAGTCCGTTGACGAAGGCGATGCGCCGCTCGCGCGGCACCTGCGGCAGGAAGCGATGGCATTCAACCCACAGCGTCACCGCCGTGAGATGCGCCGCGAAAAAGAGCTCACGCCGCTTGGTCGTCGGCGTGCGCATCAGCGGCAGCACCGAGACCACCATCGGAAACAGCCGGATGGCGCTGACAGTGACCGCGATCGCCGACTGGACGACGGTCGCGCCCGAGCCGAGCGTGGTGATCAAGATGATCTGTGCCGGCCCGGCCCAGACGAACAGCGTCGAGCAGAGCGCCCAGACCAGGCTGAAATGGCTGTCATGGGCGAGCGCGCCGATGCCGAGATAGGTCGCGAACAGGACGAGCGTGAGGATCGTCTGCGTGATCGAGCGCAGCCCCCAGGTGAAGGCGCGCCACGGACTTTGCCATTGAGGGGAATCGAGCGGAGGAAGCGCCACGGGACGGCCGGCTGAGGTTGCGGAATCGTGGCCGCATAACGGGCAATGCGGGCGGCCGCGTCAAGGAACCACGCGGCGGGGCTGGCATGCGCGCGCTCCCTACCCGCTCACGCCCCGGTTCTTCAGCACGAAGCAGGCGCCGCCCGCTTTCCGGATGCGGTTGCAGAGATCATCGGCTTCGGGGCGCGTGTCGGTGCCGATGCGCACCTGGTAGAAGGCGTGCGAACCCCGGCTTCGTACGACCGAACTCAACAGGCTGGGATCGCGCTCGCCGATCACCGCGCTGAGTCGCGTGACGGCGCGGGAATACATTGCCAGCGCCTTGTTGCGATCGAAGCCCGCGGCGAGCTGCACGCCCCAGATCTTCGCGGCGGCAAGCTCGACATGCTGCTCCAGTTCGGCGACGAATGGGTTCGGCGCGCGCTTCAACAGCGCCATCAGATCGCGGCAGCTCGTCGGCGGTGAACTCGGCGGCCCCTTTCCGGTGCTGCCGGCCTTGGCCCATGCGTCAACTGTCGCTCCGGTGATGGCATAGACGTAGTTGCGCGTCTGCTCCGGCATGCCACCGGTGCCGGCGAGCCATTCCTGCACCCGCCTCGGTCCGGCATTATACGCGGCCGCGGCGAGGCCGAGATTGCCGAACTGGTTGCGCAACTCGTTCAAGAACTCAGCCGATTTCGGCAAGGCCTGCACCGGATTGAAGGGATTGAGAAGCCCGCGCTCGCTCGCGGTGCCCGGCATGAACTGCGCGATCCCCTGCGCCTGCTCGCCGCTGCGCGTTATGGGCCCCACCGCATCGGCCTGGAAGCGGCTTTCCTGCCAGATCACGCGGGCGAAGAATTCCAGCGGCAGATTGGCATCGCGCGCGGCCGCCTCCACGATCAGGCAGATCGATTCCCGCGTGTCGCTCTCACGCCCATCCGCCGGCTTCTCCGGCGGCATCGCGAGCTCCTCGACGCTGGGGACGGCGACGTTGGTCTTTGCCGGTGAGCTGTCCCATGCCATCGCCTGTGTCGCGGACACGAGCAGTGCGGGGATGATGCGTGATGCAATTCGCGTCAGCCGTGCCCAAGTATCGCCGTGGCGCACGCAGGCGCGGCATGCAACAAGATAATCTGCCATGTCGTGGCGTCGTGCCATGGTTCGACGAGTTGCCAATAAATGCTGCCTGACCTGCTTCTCCCAATGCGCTCCCCCGCCAAAGGGATCCGCGCGATCCTTGCCCTCGCATTATTGATCCTGTCCGCCGCGCCAGCCATGGCGCAAGTGAACTGGCGGATGACCACCGAATATCCCGCGAACAATATATCCGGGATCGGGCTCACCACTTTCGCCGATCGCGTGGCCGCGCGCACAAACGGTTTCGTGAGCGTGACCAACGCCTTCGACAATCAGCTGAAGATCAACTCGGGCGAGATGCCGCGCGCGGCGCTGGAAGGCCGGATCGCCGGGGGCGACGCCTTTGCGGGCGCGCTCTCAGGCCTCGACCCCGTGCTCGGCCTCTCGACGCTCCCCTTCCTCGTGCAATCGGTCGAGATCGCTCACGCCGCCAATGCGCGCGCACGGCCGCTTTACGAAAAGGCCCTCGCCGCCCGCGGCCTCAAACTGCTCTATCTGACGATATGGCCAGCCACCGGTCTATGGTCGGATCGCGCGCTTGCGGGCGCCGACGACCTGCCGAAACTCAATTTGCGCGCTTACGATGCCAATTCCAGCGAGGTGATGAAGGCGGCCGGAGCCAACGCGCAGTTCCTGCCGATGGACAAAGCGCTTGCTAGTCTGAAGGAGCATCAACTGAACGCGTTCCTCACCTCCGGCGATGGCGGCGCGGGACGCAAATTGTGGGACTTCCTGCCCTATTTCACGGCCATCAATTACGCGATGCCGGTCTCGATCGCCTTCGTCCGCACCGAGGCATTTGCCGCGCTGCCAGAGCCGATGCAGCGCGAGGTACTGGCCGCCGCAGCCGAGACCGAGCAAAGCCAGCTCGCGCTGCTGGCCCACCGCACGACCGAGAATTATGCGCGCATGCGCGACAACGGCGTCAAGATCGCCGAGCCCGCGCCGCCATCCCTGGTCACGGCGCTCCGAACTGCCGCAACGGCCACGATCTCCGCCTGGGAGGCGCAGGCGGGCGCGGATGCCGCCGCGATCGTCGAATGGGCGAAACAGCAATGACGGGAACGGTGGCGGTAGTGAAAGGTCCGCCGATCTCGCTTTCGTCGCTTCAGTTTTTGACCGGAAACAGGCTTTCGCCGCTGATGGCGCGATCGAGCGCGTCGATCAGCCCCTGCATCTCCACGAACTTGTTGCGCGCGCGCTCGGCCGTCTCGCGCACAAAGGGAGCGGCCAGCACTTTTGCGTGCGCGTCTCTGTCCTCTATCATGCGATCGCGGGCTTTCTTCAGTGTCTCAAGTCGCTCGCTCATCCCGGCTCTCCTGTATCCTCTGACGTGTTAGCAAACGGAGCCAACGACTGTGAAAGCCGCGTTCAACCTTGCATCGCTTCGATGAGCGCGGAAATCTTGATCGTTGCGAAACTGGAGAAGGTATCGGACACGGCATATGGCAAGATGATCTGGTCATTGTGCCGCATCGCACCGCAGGTATAGACGACGTTCGGGACATACCCTTCGCGCTCGGATGGTTCAGGCCGCAACAGCGGCTCGACCGAACGTGCCAGCACCTTTGATGGATCGTGCTTATCGAGCAGCGCGGCTCCGATCGCGTATTTGCGAATCGGACCGACGCCGTGCGTCAGCAGCAGCCAACCTTCGTCAAGCTCGATCGGCGACCCGCAATTGCCGATCTGGACGAACTCCCAGGGAAATTGCGGCTTCAGGAGTATCCGGCCGCCTTCCCACGTAAAGAGGTCGTCCGAATAGATCAGATACAGGTTCTCATTGTCCTGTCGCGCGATCATGGCATAGTTGCCGCCGATCTTGCGTGGGAACAGCGCCATGCCCTTGTTGCGTGCCGCGGCCCCGCGCAAAGGCGTTAGTCGAAACGACATGAAATCGCTGGTCTCGATCAATTCCGACCTGATCGCGCGTCCGCTGTAGGCTGTATAGGTTGCGTAATAGCTCTCCCGATCGCCATCGCTGAATCTGACAAAGCGCGCATCCTCGATGCCATTCGATTGGGATTCGGTAACGGGAAAGATGACGCGCTCGCTGAGGTCTTCCTCAGGCTTGAACATCAATTCCACGCGGTCGCCGTCCGGCCCGGATACGCGATCGCTGACCCGCGGAACCGAAGCGAGGCGCGCGGTCGGATCGACGGCGAGGCTTCCGTCAACCGCAATCGTTCCGGTTCGAAACGTCAGTGACGAGACATGTCCCTCGCCGATGGCCCGGAGACTGATGACGAAGCGTAAGCCTCCCTTCGGTGCCCCCGATTGATCCGGGTGCGGGACGATGCTGGGGTTGAACAAGGCAGAGGCTTCGAACGAATACTCACTGAGAAAATAGGCGCCGACCAGCTGACGCTGCGTCTTCGAGAAGACACCATGCGCCGCGAAGGCATCCTCCATTTCATCCGCTCGGGTCTCGAATCTCTCCAGGAGGTTGCGATGTCGACCCTGAAAATTGTCGAGGACGTCTGCGAGCTGAACCGCAACGGCTTCCGAACTGAGCGCAAGAACCCGGTCGACGATATGATTTGCCCGCATCTTGTCGGTCGGGTTCAGGTCGCGGGGTTCGGTTGCCGGCTTGAAGGGCCGCACGATGACTCGCGCTGGATCGGGGCGCAGATGAAGGCCCTGCCGGTTCAGGAACGAAGCTTGTGACACGGTATCCTCGGCTTGCTGAATGAAAAGATGACGTTCAGGCGCCTACGGCGCGCAAGGCCGTGGGCCTTGTCAGGATCGGATTGACGCGCGCAAGCTGACGCATCTCCGCAAGTCCGAGGAGATAGCAAACCACCGACTCGCCCCCGCGGTTTTCGTTGGCGCGATCAGGGTGCAAGCCATCCCGGCAACTTCCCGTAAGCGGATCGACCAACGCCACCGAGAGATCATTGCTGCCGAGGAACCAGCCGAAGGCCCGCGTCGCCAAAGCTTTCCATTCGGCATCGCCCTCGACACGCCACGCAGTGAGGCAGGCAGCGATCGTTGCCGTTGCCTCCACAGGCTGCTGGTCAAACGCGCGAGGATGTTGCCGCAGCTCGCCGAAGCCGGCAGTGCCGACCGGCCGGAAATGACCTGCCGAACTCGTCTGCTGCGTCATGAGCCAGCGCAGAGACCTCGATCCACCATCGAGATATTGAGGCGTTTGCGTTGCCACACCCGTGAGTATCAGGGCCTGCGGCAATCGCGCATTGTCGTAGGCCAGCCCTTCCTCAAACCACACCCAATCCGGCGTCTCGACCGACGCCAGACAGGACATCAACCGGTCGGCAAGCGAATGCCGGACCTCCCTGGCGTGGAGATCGTCCGGAGCTACAGCGCAATAGGCGTCCAGACCCAGCAGCATGAACGCCCACGCGCGGGGCGAACGAAAGCTTTCCGCGACTGACAAGGCCTGGGCAAACAGAGCAGCGGCCCACAGGCGCCTGGCCGGGCTCGTGTCTTTGCGTGCAGCCTCACCCAAGGCCCATAGCGCCCGCCCGTGGCTGTCTTCGGACCCCTTGTCTTCAAGCCAGGTTCGATTGAAGCCCATGAAGTTGCGAAATTGCCTGGTGTCAGGGTTCCAGGCGTGTTGCACGAACGCCGCAAACCGGCTCGTCAATAGCTCCGACAGCGGCTGTTCGCCTGGACTATTGAGGGCGCAGGCCAGCAGCAGCGCTCGCGCGTTGTCATCAACGCAATAGCCGTGTGCGCGATCCGGCACCGAATGTACCGCGTGCTGGAACAGGCCGACATCGTCGCACATCGACAGGAAATGGCCGATCTGCATATCGGGCGGCACGGGGCTACGTGGCTCGGGCAAGCTCCTGTCGGCGCGCGCGAAGACCTTCAACCGATGACCTTGCCGCGCGTTTTCGAAGACAGACAGGTAGCGTTCGGCCACCCGCTCCCATGTCATCATTCGGCTCTCTGCATAGGCACGCCGGGACATCGCCTGCCGGCGGGCGTCGTCGGTCAGCAAGTTTGCGATCTCGTTGCCGATCGCCGCGGCGTCGCCGAAAGGCACCAGCACACCGCACCCGTCGGCAAGCAGCTCGCGTGCGTGCCAGTAGGGCGTCGAGACGACCGGCTTCCCCAGCCCGAAACTGTAGGCGAGTGTTCCCGACGTCATCTGGGCTTCGTTGAGATAGGGCGTGACATAGACGTCGCACATCGAAATGAATTCGAGCAGCGTGGCCAGATCGGCGAAGCGATCGAAGAACACCACGTGATCGTCAATTCCGAGTTCGCGCACCCGTGCCATCAAGCTTTCGCGATAGGCCTCGCCCTGGTTCCGAACCAGATTGGGATGCGTTGCGCCGAGCACGACGTACACCGCATTCGCGCAGCGCTTCAGAATCGACGGCATGGCGTCGATCATGACTTCGATGCCCTTGTTCGGCGACAACAGGCCGAACGTCAGAATGACCGATTTCTGCTCAAATCCAAGCTTGGCCTTCGCTGCATCGGGCTCGGTGAAAGCGACATCGGGAATGCCATGGGCGATGACCTCGATCTTGTCGTCAGGCACCAGGTAGACGTCGCGCAGCAGTTCACGGCCTTTATGGGCCATCACCACGACCTTCGACGACGCCTCGACGATGCGCTCCATGACCATCCGTTGCGCAGGTGTCGGATCGGCCAGCACGGTATGGAACGTCGTCACTACCGGCATGGTAAGGCGGGACAACAACACGAGGATATGAGCTCCGGCTTCACCACCAAAAATCCCGAACTCGTGCTGCAGACACACGGTGTCGAACCGGCCGGCATTGAGGAAATCCGCTGCCCGTATGTAGTCTTCGATATTGCCGTCCTTGATCTGGAACGCGACCGCCGGAGGATAATCATAGGCTTGACCGCGATCGGTCATTGCAACGATGCAGGTCTCCAGATCCTGGCGCGAAATCGATATCGCGTTCTTCAGATCGGTCGTATAGGTCGCAATTCCGCACCGGCGTGGCAGCGAGTTGCCGATGACGGCGATGCGGCGGAGCGGCGTCATGTCGTCACCTCGATGATTTCGCCTGATGTCGGAGCGTGCACGGCCTCAACAACCGCGGCAGATATTCTTCAGTTTCGCTGCGGTTATCGCCTCTTCCGCAAGGAACGGGTCTTTGTAGGCACTGCGGGACGCGTTGTCCTCCACAGCGTCGGGCTTCTTCACTTTCGGAGGAAACGCAGCGTCATAACACGCGAGGCGTCCGCTCGTGCTTTCGATCGCGCGGCAGTCCGGCTCCCTCGCGACGGCACTTTGCGCGAATGTGCCAAGCGCCAATGCGACAATAACCATTTTCATGCAGGTATCTTTCCTCGCGAGGGTCTGGACGCGGTCATTCGACGAATCCCCGCGATCCTCATGCATCGAATTGGTCGAACTCGTCGGACAGCAGGATCCGCCCTTGCGGCGTGCATATCCGCACGTCGATATAGCCCTCCTGCAGCAGCTCCCTCGCCTTCTTCAAAGCGGCATCCGTGGTGGCGCGGGCCAAGCTGACGTAGCCACCTTGATCGCGTCCGCTCACCAGATACTGCAGTGACGTTCTATCCATGCAGAAGCGCCGCCGCGGCCACCAGGAACAACAGAAACAGTGGGACGATCACCGGCGGCACGATCCAGTCGGCCAGGCGAAATCGAGGCATGCGCGCTCCTCCTCGTTCGGCGGGAGCGCAAGTAACCCTCAGTCACCGATGGATGCCATGGGAAGGGCGGTGATGGCGTGACTCTACGCTTACTCCCGGCCAATAGCGAGCCTTTAAAGCGGTACACGACATCAGCGACGCCGGTTTCGGCGTGATGACGGTTGCGCATTGCCTTGGCCTGCGGCCTCGTTTAGGTCAAACAGCGGCGCTGGTATCAACACGGACACGGCCAGGATGGCGACAATCTTCTTCGATCTCGACGGCACGCTGACCAACCCGAAGCCCGGGATCACCCGCTCGATCCAGTACGCCCTGGAGCGGCTGAGCCTCGCAGTTCCGAGTGAGGACGAGCTGACCTGGTGCATCGGGCCGCCGCTGCATGCGAGCCTGAAGAAGCTCACCGGAACCGACGCGCTGGCCGACCAGGCACTGTTGCTCTATCGCGAGCGCTTCAGCGACATCGGCCTGTTCGAGAACGAGGCCTATGCCGGTATTGTCGACACATTGACGACGATTGCCGCGACCGACCAGCGCATGTTCGTCGCGACCAGCAAGCCCGCGGTCTACGCCAGCCGCATCGTCGATCATTTTGGCCTGAAGCCGTATTTCGAGCGCGTGTTCGGTTCCGAGCTCGACGGCACCCGCGTCGACAAGCGCGACCTGCTGCGTTACGCGCTCGACGAGACTAGGGTCGATGCCACCAGCGCCATCATGATCGGCGACCGCAGCCACGACGTGGTCGGCGCCCGAACCAACGGCATGACCGCGATCGGCGTGCTCTATGGCTATGGCAGCGAGGCCGAGTTGCGGGACGCCGGCGCGCATCACATCTGCGCCGCACATCCGGAGCTGCTCGGCCACTGCGTCGCCTAGGCGGTGACCGTCTCGACCGCCGCAAGCATTCCCGTCTTCGGATGGCAGTTGAGATATTCGAAGAACTGCTCGTCGGCGGCCGCGACCGTGACCTCGTGATAGAGCCGCAGCTTCGCTGATGGCCCGAGCGTCGAGAGATATTTCATCGCCGCACCGAAGATCTTGACGTGGGTCGGATGCGATTCCGCCCAGCGCTCCAGCGCGGCGAGGCTTTTCCACCAGCTTTGGCCGTAGGATTTTTCACTCGCCTTGCCGTCAGTCGAGAGCACTTGCATGTAGCGGTTGGCATAGCAGCCGATCGCGAGCCCGTCGTCGCGCAAGAAATCCATGCCCTCGCGGAGCACCGGCTCGACGTCGTCGAGATAGAGCTTTCGCTCGGACGCCTCGGTATCGCTCCAGTCCTGGCCGGAGCGGATCAGGCAGAGATTGTCGTTCGCCTTCACGCGCACCCGCGCACCATCACGGATCAGTTCCGGATTGCCGCCCGGCGACATCGGATCGGTCTGTGACAGCGGAATGCGGTCGCGCATGCCGCCCCAATAGGCGTGCTCCTGAACCTCACCACTCATGCCGTCGGCAATAACGGCGACACCCTCGGGTCGGCCGAGTGAGGAGAACAGCGTCTCGTGCCGCTCGACCGAGGGGCGCAGCACCTCGATGAAGGTGCCGATCCCGTCACGGTGCTTTCCAGTCCACGCCTCGCGTGCCCGCGCAAACCAGGCATCGAAGCGGGCGATGTCGTCCCAATAGGCGACCGAGACAATGTTCGCGTGGCCGGCCTGATCGACATAGTGCGCGCGGTCCCAATGCGAGGGACCGCCCTCGCCGGCGAACAGCGCGGCGATTTCAGCGAGCGTTTCCGTCGCGGCCGCCGGCGTCGCCCCACGATACTGCACGCCGAAATACGCCATCACGACGCGGCTCACGGCGGGCTTGTAGCGCGCCACGAACGATGGATATGGCGGCTGGTAATCGTCCGGCACGCGCTTGTGGCGCGTGCGCTGCGTTTCGAGATGCATAGGAATTGCTGATTCCATGATCGTGCCTCCCTTGATCCCGCCAATCAGCTTGCTGCAGCGTTGATGTCCGTGGGCTCAATGGTATCCACCGGCAGCGCAAACTGCTCGACGCGCTTGTACGGTTTCTTGTTGAGCAGCAGCCGCGTGACGTCGGGCCGCGAATAATGCCCGGCGGGATCGGCCGCATTCTTGGCGACGCCGATGGCGCCGAGATCGATCTCGGCGATCAGCAGCCCCTCCTGGTCCGGCGCCAGCTTGTCGCCGATCTGGCTGCCATCCGGGCCATAGATCGCGGCAAAACCGCCGCCCACATGCAGCAGCGCGTTCTTGTCCGGCCGGTCGCAGAGCTCGTCGATCATCGCTTGCGAGACCGTCGCGCAAGGTGCGAGCACGAAGCAGGAGCCCTCCACCGCATAGACGCGCGAAGCGGCGTTGTTGACCTCGGCGCCGAGCGCCGGCGCGAAGGGATCGTACAGCGAAAAGCTCGGCCAGGCCGCGACGTGCACCTGCTCGTTCTGGGCGTACATGGCATATTTCGACAGCGGCTGGAGGTGCTCCCAGCAGCACAGCGCGCCGATACGGCCGATGTCGGGGCGCACATGGACCGCAAGATCGCTGCCGTCGCCCTCGCCATAGACGGTGCGCTCGGCATGGGTCGGCCGCAATTTGCGGCGTTTTGCGATTGTCTCGCCATCTGGTCCGATCAGCCATTGCGCCAGATAGAGACTGCCGCCGTCGCGCTCGGACAGGCCGAACACGGCCGTAAGCTTCGCTTTCCGCACGGCATCGCGTAGCCGCTCGGCCTGCGGGCTGTCATAGGACAGCGAATTGTCGAAATAGCGCTGCACAAAACCGCGGCCGATCGCCCAGGCCGGCGAGTCCATCCAGATATGCCAGGGGTAGCCGGGGATGAAGGCTTCCGGAAAGGCGATCAGCTTGGCACCCTTCTCGGCGGCCTCCCGGATCAGGGCGATCGACTTGTCGATCGAGGCGTCGAGGTCGAGCCAGGCGGGCGCCGCCTGCACCACCGCGACCTTGTATTTTGGATGTTCGATGCCCATTGCCGCCTCCATTGCCGGTTGATCCGAGACCACGTCCGATGCAGTCTATTGGGCCAAGCCGGGCGGCCGCGCGCTCGACCACGGCGGAACAAAAACTCGACTGGAAGGGATCGCCGCCCCGGTACGGAACTTGCCTGCGGTCAGGCTGGATCTGCGCCACCATGCGGTTTTGCTGGATGTGAAAGGGAGGCCTGTGAGATGCCAATCCAGTTCACGACAGACGGCAGCCCCGGCTACCGCCGGCTCGCCCTCTGGCAGGATATTGTCTGCGACGTCTTCGTCGGGCTCGACTGCAAGTCGGACCTAGGCAGCGCATTTCACGGCTCGGTCACGCAAGTCGCGCTCGGCAAGGCCGTTTGCTCCGAGGTCTGCTCGGACCGTCAGCACGTTTTCCGCACGCCCTCGCGCATCGCGCGCTCGGATCAGGATTATGTTCTCGTTGCGCTCGGCCATCGCGGCGATGGCGGCGTGGTGCAGGATGGCCGGGAGACCGTGATCCATCCCGGCGAGTTCGCGCTCTACGACACCACGCGTCCCTATGAGCTGAAGTTCAAGGACACGTTCTCCCAGACCATCTTCAAGGTGCCCCGCGAGATGTTGCAGCGCCGGCTCGGCCGCACCGAGACACTCACCGCGATCACATTCGGGGCCGATGTACCGCTTGAGCGGCTCGCCTATGATTTCATCTTCCGCCTCTGCCAGAGCGCCGACCGGCTCGCGCCCAACAGCGCCGCCGCCCTGTCCGAGCAGGCCGTCGACCTGCTCGCCTTGGCGCTGAGCGAACGGCTCGGCGGGACGTCGCTGCCGTCCTCGACCCATCGCTCCGCCCTGCTCTACCGGCTCAAGGCGCATATCCGCACACGCCTCGCCGACCCCGACCTCTCGCTGACCGAGACCGCCGCCGCGCTCGGCATCTCCCCGCGCTACGTCAACGATCTCCTCGCCGACGAGGACACCTCGTTCCAGCGCCATGTGCTTGCCGAGCGTCTCGCCCAGTGCAAGCGCGACCTCGCCTCGCCCGTGCTCGCCCAGCGCCACATCAGCGAGATTGCGTTTGCCTGGGGCTTCAACGATCTCTCGCATTTCGGCCGCGTCTTCCGCGAGCATTTCGGGATGTCGCCACGCGACTACAGGCAGAGCCAGCTGCGGCACTGAGATCCGCTCCGGTCAGCCATCATCGCTAGCCTTCGCCTCAGGCGAAGGCTATGCTCGCCAATTCCAGATTGTCATGTCGTGCAGTCTGCATCAGGCTCGCATGTATGAGGACTCACGCGACGATAAGCGGGTCGGAGCTGCTGCTGGGCGTGATCGCGATCCGTCTCGCGATGCTGGTCCTGGTCGGCTGGGGTTTGACGCTCCTGCCGCAGCAGGCGCGCGACCCGGAAGTCGCTTGCATTTCATCCCCCACAACGCGGCTGGAGGCGCAGCCGCCGGCCAGCTTGGCGGGCTCGCGCATCGTCGATGCCGCGCTCGATGAGATGCACTTGCACGACTAGGGCAACAGCGCGTCGCTGGGCGAGACAACACGCGCCTTCATTGCATCGCTCATAGGAAGCTGGAGGTTCTGTCCTTTTGGCGGGATCGGCGACTCGAACCATTTTACGTAGAGCCGTTCGAACCCGCCGGACGCCATCTTCTCCTTGATTGCGGCGTCGACGAGGGCCTTGAACTCCGGGTCGTCCCTCCGGGTCATCAACCCATAGTAGGATGGCGCATAGGTGGCTGCCAACATCCGGAAAGCTTTGGGATCGGATGCGTTCGCGACAAGGCCGGCAACCAGGATATCGTCCTCAAACCACGCCACCGCACGGCCCGTTCCAAGCATGAGGAGCGACTCGGCGTGGTCCTTGGCCTGGACGATCGTGACATTCAGCTTCTGGTCATCGATGATCTTCTTGGCGACCCCGAAATTCAGCGAGCCCTGCGTGATGACGACCGTCTGCCCGTCAAGTCCTTTCGGCTCCATCACCTGCGACGAGGCGGACACCAGCCAGCGCGGCGATGCCACATAGGTCGCAACGGAGAACGCGACCTGCTTCTGCCGATCGGCAGTATTGGTCGTGCTGCCGCACTCGACGTCGATCGTGCTGTTCTGCAGCAAGGGAATACGATTGGACGCATTCACCGGAACGTATTCGATCCCGAGTTCGGGCCGCTGTAACGCAGCTTTGATCTTGTCGGCAACCGTCGAACAGAGGTCGAGCGAAAGTCCGGTCGGCTTCTGATCGACCCCGAGATAAGCGAACGGAATCGACGCCTCGCGGTAACCGAAGGTGATCTTGCCGACCTCCCTGATCTTGTCGAGGGTCTGGCTGGCTGCCCGCGCGGCCGGAATATCGAGCAGTGCAAACGATACGGCGGCGATGGCGATTGTCGGCAGAGATTTGCGGATCATGTCAGCCTCCGACAAGTTGCTAGGCAGCGGGGTTTCGCGACAGCTCGTCGAGACTTTCCCTCAAGGCCCGATCCAGGATTTCAACGGCGTGGTCGATTTCCCCGGTTGAGACGGTCAGAGGCGGCGCGATTCGCCACACCGACCCGCGCTCGGGGCGACGTCGGATATTCATGCTCAGCCCGTACTCAAAACACTTCTTCGTCGTCAGGCCGCCAAGCTGGTGGGCTGGGCGCCGGCTGTTGCGATCGCTGACCAGTTCGACACCGAGCAGGAGGCCCATGCCCCTGATGTCGCCGATCTGCTCATACTTCTGCTGGAGCCCTTCGAACCGGCCGCGCAGGTAAGCGCCCATCTCGTTTGCGCGTGCGACGAGTTTTTCTTCAGTGATCACGCGCAGCACGGCGAGCCCGACCTCGGCAAGCAGGGGATCGGAGACGTGGCTTGTGTAATAAGTGAAGTGATCGTCGTGGAGCTTACTCTCGATCGCCTCGGTTGTGGACACCGCCGCAAGCGGAAGCCCGCCGCCGAGTGTCTTCGACATGGTCATGATGTCGGGAACGACACCGAAATATTCCGATCCCGTTTTTTTGCCGATGCGCCCAAAGGCAGTCTGGGCCTCATCAAAGATCAGCAGCATGCCGCGCTCATCGGCCGCCTTGCGCAGCGCCTTCATGAACGCCTTCGGCGGCACCAGCACGCCGCCAGCGCTGATCACGGGCTCCGCGATGATCGCCGCACCCCGCCCGCTCGACTGCATGTCGAACATTTTCAGGGCGAGCTCGAGATTTGCGAGCGCGGACTCGTCCTCGCTGCCCTTCGCGATGTAGGGCCGATAGGCGTTCGGCTCGGGGATGACGAACACGCCTGGCGGCGGGACGCCATATCCCTTGCGGTCGCTGGCCATCGAGACCGAGGCGGCCCCGCCGGTGATGCCGTGCCACGAGCCGCCAAGGACGAGCACCTCGTAGCCGCCGGTGTACATCTTGGCCATCCGGAGCGCGACTTCGGTCGCTTCCGAACCGGTGTTGATGAAGATCGAGCGCTTGATATCTCCGGGAAGCCAATCCGTGGCCAGCACCTGAGCTAGCTCGGCGGCCACCTCGGGTATCATCCCGCTGAAGAGATGGAAGGCCTTTTTCCCAGCACTCTCCACCGCCGCGACGATGGCCGGATGGTTGTGGCCGATGGTGGCGCACATCTGGCCGGAGGTGAAATCGAGATAGTCGCGCCCGTCACTGTCGGTCACGATCGTCCCCTTCGCCGAGGTGAAGAGGTTCGGAAAGACGTCTCCGCCGTATCGGACCAGGAACTCGTCGGCGGCCTGTTTCAGCGCAGAAGTCATGGATTCTCCTCGGGCAAGCGGCATCCGTCGCACGGACGTGCGGTGCGGCGGTGTGCTCGCCGTTGTCGGGTCGGTTTTGGGGTACGAAGGTGTTGCTTCAGGGCGCCTGCGGTACGAGACTTGCCTGAGCAACGTGGACATTCGTACCGAGCGGACATGATGGGCGCCAGTTCAAAAAACTCAGCAGCCGATGAAGCGGGCTCAACGCAGCGGCCGCGAATGCCTCCGCTCAAGTCGCTGTCGGCGTTCGAAGCGGCCTCGCGCCACGGCAGCTTCAGCCGGGCCGCCGAGGAGCTCGGGGTCACGCCCTCCGCGATCAGCCATCACATCCAGAAGCTCGAGGACTTCCTCGGCGTTCCCGTCTTTTCCCGGCACGCCGGCCGCGCAGTCCTCACCAATGCGGGCCGCACCTATGCCAGCGAGATCGAGCGCGCATTCGGAACGATCATGGGAGCGACGCAGCTGGTGGCGCCGCAGTCGCAGCGCGAACACCTCTTCATCGCGAGCGGTCCGAGCTTCGCCGCCAAATGGCTGCAGCCGCGGATCGGACACTTCATCGGCCAGCACCCGGAGATCGGGATCAGGCTGTCGACCATCACCGACTTGCGCGACCTCGAAACCATTCGGTTCGATCTCGCCATCGCCTATGGCCGTCCTCCGGTCGGCAACGGCCGCCAGATCGAACCGTTGCTGGCGGAGCGCCTGCGCCCGCTCTGCAGCCCGCGGCTGATCGAACAGCTCGCGCTTCGCGACCCCGGTGATCTCGCCCGCGCCACGTTGATCCATTCCTCAAATGCCCTGACCTGGACCGACTATCTGCGACAGGTCCTGGGCTCGACCATCAAGGCGCGCCACGAATTGTGGTTCGACCGATCCACGATGGCCATCGACGCCGCCGTCGAAGGTCTCGGCGTCGTCCTGGAGAGCGAGATCCTCGCTGCCGACGAACTCGAGAAGGGCACGCTGGTCGCGCCCTTCTGCCAGCCCAAATTCGAGGTCGAGACGGTCTCCTATTATCTCGTGCGGTCCGCTGAAGCCAAAGGCCGCAGCCACGTCGGCGCATTCGAAACCTGGCTGCGCGCGAAGATCCCGGCCGCGAATCTGCAGGCGACAAGCGTGGCGTGACGCCTGCGGACCCTGCAAAGCAGAGCCGCTATGTGAGCGCGTCGTAGGACAACGCGCATGCTTGCATTACGATCTGTCTCCAAGGCCGCGTCAATCAATCAGCGGCCACGAGGAGCAGTTCGATGGAATACCGACGCTTGGGCCGATCCGGCCTCATGGTCCCCGCTTTGAGCCTTGGCACGGGCACGTTCGGCGGCGTCGGCCGTCTCGCGGCATGGGGGACGACCGGCGCCACGGAAGCGCGGCGCCTCTTGGACATTTGTCTCGAGGCCGGCGTGTCGATGTTCGACACCGCCGACGTCTACTCGCTCGGTGAATCCGAGCGCGTCCTCGGCGAAGCCATTAAGGGCCGCCGCGACAAGGTGCTGGTCTCGACCAAGGCCACGTTCCGCTTCGGCGACGGCCCCAACGACATCGGCTCTTCGCGGCAACATCTGCTCGCGGCCATCGACGGCTCACTGAGCCGGCTCGGCACCGACTATATCGACCTGTTCCAGCTCCATGGCTTCGATGCCATGACCCCGCCCGAAGAGGTGCTGAGCACCCTCGACGTCCTCGTTCGCGCCGGCAAGATCCGCTATGTCGGCGTCTCGAATTTCTCGGGCTGGCACCTGATGAAGTCACTTGGCGTTGCCGACAAGCATGGCTTCCCGCGCTACGTCGCCAACCAGACCTACTATTCGCTGGTCGGGCGCGACTATGAGTGGGAGCTGATGCCGCTCGGTTTCGATCAGGGGCTTGGCGCCGTGGTCTGGTCACCGCTCGGATGGGGCCGCCTCACCGGAAAGATTCGCCGCGGCCAGCCGAAGCCTGAAGTGAGCCGCCTGCCCCAGACCGCCGATTTCGGGCCGCCGGTACCGGACGAGCACGTCTATCGCGTCGTCGAGGCCATCGACGAGGTCGCAAAGGAGACGGGCAAGAGCGTCTCCCAGATCGCGCTGAACTGGCTGCTGCAGCGTCCGACCGTTTCGACGCTGATCATCGGCGCCCGCAACGAGACGCAGCTGCGCGAAAACCTCGGCGCGGTCGGATGGTCCTTGACCAAGGACCAGATCGCGAAACTCGACGCGGCTAGCAAGGTGACGTTGCCCTATCCGTACTGGCACCAGCGGGGAACTTTCTCCGACCGCAATCCGCCGCCGGTTTAGTTGGCTTAGTCGCAAGGCAAGGCGACCTCGCGCTGGTGAGCCTGCGAAGGGCGAGCCGATCCATGCCCGTGGCGCCGGGAAACGTCCTTCCGGCACAGGAACCGTCCGTGTCCTGCCGGGTTGCGATGGACAGCGCAATTTCCTAATCCGGGGATCAATCACGGCTCGAATCAAGCGCGCCTCCGCCATGCCGTCTGTCCCGATCGAACATGCCGACGGCCTGCCACAGCCCCAGCGCAACCAGGCGATCCTGACCATTGCGCTCGGCATCACCATGGCCGTGGTCGACAGCGCCATCGCCAACGTCGCGCTGCCGACGATCGCGGCCGATCTCAACGCGAGCCCCGCCTTCTCGATCTGGATCGTCAACGGCTACCAGCTCGCGATCACGATCTCGCTGCTGCCGCTGGCGTCGCTCGGCGAGATCGTCGGCTATCGCCGCGTCTATCTGGTCGGGCTGGTGCTGTTCACGCTCGCATCCGCTTTCTGCGCGCTGGCGCATACGCTGCCGTTGCTCACGATCGCGCGCATCATCCAGGGGTTTGGCGCGGCCGGCATCATGAGCGTCAACTCGGCGCTGGTTCGCTTCACCTATCCGCGCAACCTGCTCGGCCGCGGCATCGGGCTCAACGCGCTCGTCGTCGCCTTCTCCGCCGCGATCGGGCCGACGCTCGCCGCCGGCATCCTCGCAGTCGGCAGCTGGCCTTGGCTGTTCGCCATCAACGTCCCGCTCGGCGTGATCACGCTCGTCCTCGGCCTGCGCAGCCTGCCGCATACGACGCCCGCAAGCCATTCCTTCGACTGGCAGAGCGCGGGGCTCTCGGCGATCACCTTCGGCGTCGGCATCGCCGCGATCGACAGCGTCGGCCACGGCGAGGCGCCGATCACCTGCCTCGTCCAGTTCGCCATCGCGATCGT
Source organism: Bradyrhizobium sp. AZCC 2230 (assembly GCF_036924495.1). Lineage (NCBI taxonomy): Bacteria > Pseudomonadati > Pseudomonadota > Alphaproteobacteria > Hyphomicrobiales > Nitrobacteraceae > Bradyrhizobium > Bradyrhizobium sp. AZCC 2230. Next base: position 1,990,886 of record NZ_JAZHRS010000001.1, read on the forward strand.
CGCCGGCGCGTTGCTCATCTATCGCGAAACGCACATGAGGTCGCCGCTGCTGCCGGTCGACCTGTTGCGCATCCCGGTGTTCGGGCTCTCGATTGCGACCTCGATCGCCTCGTTCTGCGGACAAATGCTGGCCTTCGTCGCGATCCCCTTCTACCTCCAGAGCCGCTTCGGCTACTCGGCAGTCCATATGGGCCTCTTGATCACGCCATGGCCGATCGCGGTGGCGTTTGCAGCCCCTCTCGCCGGCCGCCTGGTCGAGCATTATCCGGCCGGCCTGCTCGGCGGTATCGGGCTGACGCTGTTTGCCTGTGGCCTAGCCGCGCTCGCTTTCCTGTCCGCGAGCCCGACGCCGCTCGACATCGTCTGGCGGATGGCGCTGGCCGGCGCTGGCTTCGGCCTGTTCCAGACCCCCAACAATCGCACCATGATCGCCGCCGCCCCGCGCGAGCGCTCCGGCGGCGCCAGCGGCATGCTGGGCACGGCGCGCCTGCTCGGCCAGACCACCGGAGCTGCACTGGTCCCGCTGTTCCTCGGCCGCTATCCGGCCGAGGGAACCCGGATTGCGCTTCTCGCCGGCGTTGGATTTGCCATGTGCGGCGCGATGCTGAGCATGCTGCGGCTATCGCCCGCTGGTGCGCGCGGTGCCGAGCACGTCCGCGTGCAGGACGACCAGCGCCTGCGGGGCGAATAGCAGGCCCGAGCCCTGGTTACCGCCGCTTCAGCGCGCAACCTGTGCGTGGCTTAACTATCTGTACGAATGACGTATTGCCCTCCCGCTCCGGTTGCGCTTGATTGGCGCCGGGGAATAAGGGGCATTTCATACGTTCATTTGGATTGGTGGCGCTCAGCGTCATGCTGGGCGGCTGCGCGTCTGTCACGCGCGGTACGACCGAAAATATCAGCATCTCATCGACACCGTCAGGCGTGGAAGCCGTCGTCAGCGGACTGGAAGTCCCGACCACCTGCACGACGCCTTGCGCCGTGGTCGTCAAGCGGAACGCCGACATCTCCATCACCTTCCAGAAGGAAGGCTATGAACCGCAGATCGTGCCGCTCAGCCGGGACATACCGGGTTCAGGCGCAGCCGGCTTTGCCGGCAATCTTTTGCTAGGCGGTGTCATCGGCATGGGGGTCGACGCGGCGACGGGGGCGGCAACCGATCACAAGCCGAATCCGGTCATCGTCACGATGCAGCCATCGGCCCCTCCCCGCGCACGGCCGCCCGCGCCGAGGAAGCCGCGGCCGCCGGCTGCGGCCGCTCCCGAAGCCGGCACCCAGAATCCGGCACCGCGACGCAAAAAAGGCCGGCTGAACAGCCGGCCTTTTCAATTCATGACGCTCGCGATCAAGCCTTGACCAGCGGGCCCTTGGAGGTCGGCCCCTTGGAGCCGCCGGGACCGGGACCGCCCGGCTTCGACTTGCCCGGCGGACGCTTGCGGGCGGGCAGCTTTTCCTGCTTCGGCGTGACCGGGCCCTCGACGAACTCGAAGCCGATCTTTTCCTTGGTCTCGTCAGCCTCGTCCTTGACCAGAACGACGCGGACGTGACCGCCGCCCTTGAGCTTGCCGAACAGCACCTCGTCAGCCAGCGGCTTCTTGATGTGCTCCTGAATGACACGGGCCATGGGACGTGCACCCATCTGCTCGTCATAGCCGTGCTGGACCAGCCAGGTCTTGGCGGGCTCGGACAGTTCGATGGTGACGTCGCGGTCGCCGAGTTGCGCTTCGAGCTGAAGCACGAACTTCTCGACCACGGTGCCGATCACCTCGACGCTGAGATGGCCGAACGAGACGATGGCATCGAGGCGGTTGCGGAATTCCGGCGCGAACTGCCGGTTGATCGCCTCGTGGTCGTCGCCTTCCCGCTTCGAGCGCGTGAAGCCGAACGCCTGCTTGGCGAGATCCGAAGCACCCGCATTCGTGGTCATGATCAGGATCACGTTGCGGAAGTTGACCTGCTTGCCGTTGTGGTCGGTGAGCCGGCCGTGATCCATGATCTGGAGCAACACGTTGTAGAGATCGGGATGCGCCTTCTCGATTTCGTCGAGCAGCACCACGCAATGCGGATGCTGGTCGACGCCGTCGGTCAGGAGACCACCCTGGTCGAAGCCGACATAGCCGGGAGGCGCGCCGATCAGGCGCGACACGGTGTGCCGCTCCATGTATTCGGACATGTCGAAGCGCAACAGCTCGACGCCGAGCGACGCCGCAAGCTGCTTTGCAACCTCGGTCTTGCCAACGCCAGTGGGGCCGGAGAACAGGTAGCAGCCGATCGGCTTCTCCGGTTCGCGCAGACCCGCACGGGCGAGCTTGATCGAAGCGGCAAGCGACTCGATCGCCTTGTCCTGGCCGAACACCGTGCGCTTCAGGGTCTGCTCGAGATGCTTGAGCACCTCGGCGTCGTCCTTCGACACGCTCTTCGGCGGGATCCGCGCCATCGAGGCGATCGTGGTCTCGATCTCCTTGATGCCGATGGTCTTCTTGCGCTTGTTTTCGGCGACCAGCATCTGCGCCGCGCCGGACTCGTCGATCACGTCGATCGCCTTGTCGGGCAGCTTGCGGTCGTGGATGTAGCGCGAGGACAGCTGCACCGCAGCCTCGATCGCCTCATTGGTGTATTTCAGCCGGTGATAGTCTTCGAAGTACGGCTTGAGGCCCTTGAGGATGGCGATGGCGTCCTCGACCGTCGGCTCGTTGATGTCGATCTTCTGGAAGCGCCGCACCAGCGCGCGGTCCTTCTCGAAGTGCTGACGGTATTCCTTGTAGGTGGTCGAGCCCATGCAGCGGATCGTGCCCGAGGCCAGCGCAGGCTTGAGCAGGTTCGACGCGTCCATTGCGCCACCCGACGTCGCGCCCGCACCGATCACGGTGTGGATCTCGTCGATGAACAGGATGGCGTTGGGATGTGCCTCGAGCTCCTTCAGCACCTGCTTGAGGCGCTCCTCGAAGTCGCCGCGATAGCGCGTGCCCGCGAGCAGCGTGCCCATGTCGAGCGAGAACACGGTCGCAGCCGCCAGCACCTCCGGCACCTCGCTGTCGACGATGCGCTTGGCCAGGCCCTCTGCGATCGCGGTCTTGCCGACGCCGGCCTCGCCCACGAACAGCGGATTGTTCTTCTGGCGGCGGCACAGCACCTGGATCGCGCGGTTGATCTCGGAATTGCGTCCGATCACCGGATCGATCTTACCGTCACGCGCCTTCTTGTTGAGGTTGACGCAATAGGTCTCGAGCGCCTCGCCCTTCTTCTTGGCGTCCTCGGCACTCTTGGTCTCGGTCTCCTCGTCGACGCCGCGCACCGGCCGCGCCTCGGAGACGCCCGGCCGCTTGGCAATGCCGTGGCTGATGTAGTTGACGGCGTCGTAGCGCGTCATGTCCTGCTCCTGCAGGAAGTACGCGGCATGACTCTCGCGCTCGGCGAAGATCGCGATCAACACGTTCGCACCGGTCACCTCTTCGCGACCGGAGGATTGCACGTGGATCACCGCGCGCTGGATTACGCGCTGGAAACCGGCGGTCGGCTTGGCGTCGTCGGCGCCATCCGTCACCAGATTTTCGAATTCGGTCTCAAGATAATTGACGAGGCTCGTGCGGAGCTTGTCGAGATCGACGCTACAGGCACGCATGACGGCGGCTGCATCGGAGTCATCGATCAAGGAGAGCAGGAGATGCTCAAGCGTCGCGTATTGGTGATGACGCTCGTTGGCGATCGCCAGTGCACGATGCAGGGATTGTTCAAGGCTTTGGGAAAAAGTCGGCATTCGCGTCCTCTATGGCCCCCACCATCATGATCGCCATCGCCCGGTCAGGCAACAACAACCTTTGTCACATATAGTTATACTAGACCGCGGCAAAAGACCGGTTCCGCGACTCGATGGGCATTACGCGCCCACCGCATTCTCGATGCAAAACCCGTTCCGATTTGGGCAAAACTACCCATTTGGGCAGGATTGGCGTCGGCGCTGATTTTCGCCGGATCATGCAGCGGTATCCGCCGACATCACACACCGCACGAACAGAACCGATCTAAGAACTCGGGACGCGAACGCGCAGTTACTTCTTTTCCATCACGCATTGCAGCGGGTGCTGGTGCTTGCGGGCGAAATCCATCACCTGCGTCACCTTGGTCTCGGCAATCTCGTAGGTGAAGACGCCGCACTCGCCGATGCCGTGATGATGGACGTGCAGCATGATCTTGGTCGCGGCCTCGACATCCTTCTGGAAGAACTTCTCCAGCACGTGGACGACGAACTCCATTGGCGTGTAGTCGTCGTTCAGGATCAGCACGCGATAGAGGTTGGGCCGCTTGGTCTTTGGCTTGACCTTGGTGATGACGGACGTGTTCGGACCCGCCGGGCCACCGGAACGGTTCTCATCATTGCTCATCCGGGGAGCGTGGGCGGCGGCGGCCGCGGACAGGTCGAGTCTGGAAGTCAATTGCGGCATGGCTCAGGCGTTCAAATTCCCCACGGAAGCGTATGGCGGTTCGCCGCGCGGCCCCGAACTCGGGAGCCTCGCGCAAGCGCGCCGCCCTGGATCGCCGCTTCCAACCGGTCCGGTCGAAGCCGGATCGGTTGCTGGGAATATGGGCCCGCCCCCGGCTCGCTGCAAGCATGCGAAGGCCCAGCCAATGCGGCCGCGACGGTCCCGATTCCCGGTCCGGGCGATCCGCGCCAAGGTTAACCAATCCAGACCGATTTGCCAAAAATTTCCCACTGGCCCGTTCAGAGGGTGTTGACCAGGAACCTGACATCGGCATGACCGCGGCGGTTTGGCGCGGGATTCCTCCGTTTTTCTACGGTCCGATTTACCCGTCGTTCAAGGCTGTGGCGTGAAATCGGGCAAAACCACAGATCTCGGGGATCGTCATGTTTCGCCTACCCGTTGTCAGACGCTTAGGACGACAGCTCGCCCGTTTTGCGGGCGCGGAGCAAGGCAACATCGCCGTCATTTTCGCCATCACGCTGATCCCGGTCCTGTCCTTCGTCGGTGCCGCCATCGACTATACAAGGGCATCCCGGGCGCGCTCAGCGATGCAGGCCGCTCTCGACTCCACCGCGCTGATGCTGTCCAAGGATCTGACGCAGGGTACGATCACGAGCTCCGATATCAGCTCGAAGGCGCAGAGCTATTTCACGGGGCTCTATACGGATAAGGAAGCGCAGGGCATCTCCATCACCGCCAACTACACGGCACCGACGGCGAGCGCAGCGGCGACCATCCTTCTGAACGGCGCCGGCCACATCACATCTGAGTTCATGCAAATTGCAGGATTTCCGACACTCGGCTTCAATACCACGTCGACGACGACCTGGGGCAACGTCAAGATGCGCGTGGCGCTCGTGCTCGACAATACGGGATCCATGGCGCAGGACGGCAAGATCACCGCGCTGAGAAACGCGGTGGCCGGATCCGGGGGCCTGATCGATCAGCTCAGCGCGCTGAGCAAGACCAACGGCGACGTCTATATTTCGGTCATTCCCTTCGCCAAGGACGTCAACGTCGATGCCAGCAATTATAGCAAGAGCTGGATCGATTGGACGGACTGGCTCAATCCGCCCACCACGCAACCCGCCAATGGCAGCTTGATGGCGACGCTTCCCATCAACTGGCATGCCGTCGGACCGGGCGCAAAGTGCCCGTTCACCAACACTGTCGGCAATAATAACGGTAGTGCAAATGGCGGCTTTGTTTGCAAGACCAGTCCCACCGCAAGCAACGGTTCGACCACGGCAACAGTTCCGTCGACAACGCTCACAGTCAATGGCGCAACCGTCAAAAATCCGATTTGTCCGACCGCCGATGGTTTCGGTCGCTCCGGGCGAACCTACGTCAAATATAACGGCTGCTGGACAAGCGAGCCCACTGGCCTCCAGGAGGTCTTCTGTAGCGGAAGTGGTAGCTGTAGCTGCCCAAAGGACTCTTCCAACAATGCCGTCTCCGGTTGCACCTGCACCGGCACTGGCGGCGGCAGGTCCTGCACCGGATGGACCTATGTTCACAACTGGACGCAGCCCGGCCCGAATGACCTGACGGACAATCCTAGTCAGCCCAGGGTTTCCGCCGTCGTTGGCTTCAAGGACAACGCCCACACGCCCAACAAGGACCACGTCTGGACTCCCAGCGCCGTCGGGGTTGCAAATGATTGGCGCCAGCCGTCCACCAATCCCATCAGCACCTGGACGGGCTGCGTCGCAGACCGCACCCAACCGAACGACGCGACCGGCGTGCTGCCTGCGACGTCCGATGTCACGACTTTGTTTCCGGCCAACGAGTATTACGAGAACAGCACGTCCTATTGCAGCAGCAGCGCCTCGACCCAGCTCGAGCCGCTCATTCCGCTGAGCTATAGCTGGAGCACGCTCAAGACGGCCGTCAACGCGATGCAGCCCACGGGCGGCACCGACCAGGCGGTCGGACTGGCCTGGGGCTGGCAGTCGCTCCTAATCGGAGGTCCGCTGAATGCGCCGGCGGAGGATGCCAACACGACGTACAACAGGGTCATCATCCTGCTGTCCGACGGTCTCAACACCGAAGACCGTTGGCCCGAATACGGCGACGGCAGCTCGCAAGCGTCTGGCAATCCGATCGACGCCCGGCAGGCACTGATGTGCAGCAACCTGAAGGCCGCCACGGATTCCAAGGGCCAGACGATGTACACCATCTACACCATCCAGGTGAACACCTCCTCGCCTGCGGATGCGACGTCCACGGTGTTGCAGAACTGTGCGAGCAGCCCCGACAAGTTCTTCATGCTGAGGAGCTCGAGCGAGATCGTCACGACGTTCAACACGATCGGTACCGCGCTGAGCAAGCTGCGCGTGGCGCGCTGACCGAAGCCTCTGCGACAAACGAAAAAAGCCCGGCTGGTTCAGCCGGGCTTTTTGATTCCAGAAGTTCAGAAATTACTGGGCGGCCGGGGTGAACTTCGACACGACCGTTTCGACCGGCTTGAACGCCTGCTTGGCGAGATCGCTGTAGAGGCCGGCGATCTTCTGCGATTCCGCGACGAAGGTCTCGTAGGCGGAACGGGCGAAATCGGTCTGGGCTTCCATCGCCTTGTCCAGCGACTTCACGCCGGAAAGCTTCTCGACGAAGGACTTGGTGTCTTCAAAAGACTTCTTGGTGTAGTCGCCATACGCGCTGGCGATCGCCTGGAGGCCGTGCTGCACCGAGGTCGCCGAAGCAACACACGTCTCGAAATGCTCTTTGCCGTAGTTCTGAAAGTCTTCAACCTTGAACATCGTGGAATCCTTTTCCCTGGCTCGCGTCCGGAAGCCCCGGCTCCCTGACTCTGCCCACAATTAGTGCAACGCACAAAAATGTCAAGAATCTTGTGCGACGCACAAAAAATCGATGCAAGTTACGGAGATTCCCGGGCTTTCCCGCAAGCATTTCTTAAGCTTTTGGAAACTCCGGCCCCCTACCCTGATTCCCTGGACGTGTTCACCTTCCGCAGACGGTCAAAAGCCGTTTGAGAACATCACCTTAGCCAGAACAGCGGCTCAGGCCCAACGTCCCCCGCGGCGAGCACCAGCGGAGGGACAGCCTGAGCAGGTAATGATTCCGGGTCCGCAGGGCACAATTTCGCCTCACGAGCCGGTGATCAAGTCACAAACGGGGACGGGGTTCCATGCTTCGTAACAACTGGTCTTCCTCGCGCTTGGCGCGGGTTGGCGTTTTCGGGCTTCTCACGGTCACCACAGCCGTGATCTTCACGACCGATGCCGCCGACGCGCGGCGCTATCGGCGCCACTACGCGCACCACCGGGTGCATCGCGACGTATCCGAAAGCTACAGCCCGCAATTCGCGTCGATCATCGTCGACGGCAATTCCGGTACGGTGCTCCAGTCGACCAGCCCCGACGGGATTCGCCATCCCGCCTCGCTCACCAAGATCATGACGCTCTATTTGCTGTTCGAGCGTCTCGAGTCCGGCAAGATGAAGCTCGACACCGAGATGCCGGTGTCGCAGCACGCCGCCGACCAGGATCCGACCAAGCTCAATCTGCGTGCCGGCCAGACCATCCGCGTCGAGGACGCGATCAAGGGTCTCGTCACCCGCTCTGCCAACGACGCTGCCGTTGTGATCGCCGAAGCGATCGGCGGCGACGAGGACGATTTCGCCACGATGATGACGCGCAAGGCGCGCGCGCTCGGCATGTCCAAGACGGTCTACCGCAACGCCAACGGCCTTCCCAACGACGAGCAGGTGACGACCGCGCGCGACCAGGCCACGCTCGGCCGCGCCATCCAGGAGCGCTTCCCGCGCTACTATCGCTATTTCTCGACCACCTCGTTCACCTGGCGCGGCGAGCAGATCCGCAACCATAATCACCTGCTCGGCAGCGTCGAGGGCGTGGACGGCATCAAGACCGGCTACACCCGCGCCTCCGGCTTCAACCTCGTGACCTCGATGCGCCGCGGCAACCGCCATCTGATCGGCGTGGTGCTCGGCGGCCGCAGCGGCGGCTCGCGCGACGCCATCATGCGCAATCTGCTCGCGGAAAATCTCGAGAAGGGCGCGACCACCCACACTGTCGTGGCGGTGGCGGAGCGCAACAGTGCCGACACCAGCACCGACGTTGCCGACGCTTCGGATACCCCGGCCCGTCCGGCTCCGCCGGTTCAGGTCGCGGCCGCTCCTGCCCCCGAGGCACCCGCGCCGCGTCCTGCGTCGCGCCTCTCGGCCCTTGCAGCTGCGACCGCCGCGATGCCGCCGGCCCAGCCCAAGCCCGAAGCCAAGCCCATGGAGTCCAAGATCGAGCCCGCGCCGCTCACCAATGGCGTGATCTCGAGCCAGCCGCTCGCCCTCATTCCGGGGTCGTCCGAGCCGATGAAGCCGGTCCGGGTCAAGACGGTTCAGGTCAAGGCCGGCGCGGTCAAGGTCGCATCCGCCGCCCCGACCCAGGTCGCCCCGCAGGTCACCAACACGGTTTCGTCCCGCACCGACGTCGCCGAGACCTCCGGCGCTGTCGTCGCCAGGGCCGACCTCATCAACAAGCCGGAACCCACCCGGACCGAGGCCGCCCGGACCGAGATGCCGCAGCAGCCGGCGGGCTTCGGCACCGGCAACGGCATCCTCGGCGTGCTGCCGGCGGCCACCGCCGCTGCCCCGGCGCCCGCCCCGGTCGCGAAGCTTGCCTCCGCTGATCCGGCACCGCAGCCGATCCAGATGAGCGCTGCCACCAAGCCGGTCGCCACCCATAGCGGCTGGATCGTCCAGGTCGGCGCGCTCGAGAGCGAGGGCGAGGCCCAGCAGCGAATTGAAGCCGCGCGCAGCTCGGCCCGCGGCCTGCTCAGCAAAGCCGATCCGTTCACCGAGCCTGTAGTCGCCAGGGACAATCGCAAGCTCTACCGCGCCCGCTTCGCCGGGCTCGAGCGGGACCAGGCCGAAGCGGTCTGCAAGGCGCTGAAGCGCGCCGACATCTCCTGCATGACCGTCCGCAACTGATCTTCCCTACCCCTCCAAGCGAAATGCCCGCGCCTTGCGCGGGCATTTTTGTTTTTGGGATGCGGTGGCGCTGGAGGCTGTTCCACGACAACCTCTCGTCAAGGATTTACGGTTAAAACTTTACTCAAGGGATCGACCACGCCGACAAAGGCGGGCATCGGGGCGACGGCAAACAGAGCAAGCGGAGCTCACGCGGTACGGGCGTTTGTAGCGTAGTGCCGGAGTTAGCCGTTATGCGTACGAAGCAGAGTATCCTTGGCCTCGTTTACACGGGCAGCGAGGTACGTCGAGCCCCCCTGGTCGGGATGCAGTTTCTTCATGAGGGACTTGTGCGCACGGCTGATGTCGTCGCGCCCCGCCCCCGGCTGCAAGCCAAGGATCTGATAGGCCTCCTCCGCCGTCATTTTGCCGCTCGACGCCGTGCGGCGCTGCCCCCCTGCCGCGTTGCCCTGCGCGTTCTGACGCCAAGCGGGAAACCGGCGGTCCAGATAGCTTTCAAGTAAGGCCACGCTCTCGGCGTCGAAAGCCGGGACCATCGCCAGCAGGCTTGCGAGATCGAACTCGTCGAGACCGCGCCCGGCGTGAGGCCCGGCGACGATCTGCCCCGAGAGCTGGCCGGACTCGTGGTCGAGCCGCATGTCCAGGAACTGCGAGCGCACGCGCGAGCTCTGGCCGGACGAGCGCGCAGCGCCGCCGAACAGGCCGCCGATATTGCCGAAGCCCGCATTCGCCAGCGGCGTCCAGCCGAGCAGTCCGGCGCCAAATATCCCGAGCGGGATCGCGACCGCCAGTTCGCCCCGCAAGCCCGTGAAGGCGGCCACCGCGAGCGCGACCACGCCGCCTCCGACCTTGATGGTGCGCGCCAGCACGGCCGGGTTGGCGGCGCGGAACATCTGGAGCAACAGATAAAGCGTGATAACAGCGACAAGGCCGGCAATCAGGGTCATGGCGGGAATATAGTCGCCTCGCATACAAAATGCATGCGGCCACCGCGCCTTGCGAGCCCCTCTACTTCATCTGTCCGATCAGCTGCGCCGCGCGGCTCCCCGTCTTCGCCAGTTTCAACAGTGCCTCGCGGCCGCCGGCGGCGTAGGCTGCAGCGGCCCGCAACAGCTCGCGCAGCTGCGCCGCCGCGCCCGGATCGAACCGGCACCAGGCGCCGCCGGTCAGACGCGCGATCTCGCGAAACGCCTGTTCAGCGACTGCATCATGGCCTTCCTGAAACAGGAACACCGGCACCTTCAGCATGCCGAGCTCGCCGGCCTTGGCGCAGAGCGCGTCGACCTTCTCCTCCATGGCATCGCCGACGAAGACGACGGCACGCACGCCCGATGCGACCGCCTCGCGCCGCGCATCGGTCAAGACCCTGCCGATCTGGGTGTCGCCACCGCGGCAATCGATCTTGCTCATCAGCGTTGCAAGCTTGCTGCTGTCCGAAATCCACCCGGTGGCACGGCATTCGTTGAAGCCGCGATAGTAGACGAGCCGGATGTCCAAGCTGCCGAGCGCCGCCGCTTCACGAAACATGTCGGCCTGAAGCGCGCAGGCCATGTCCCAGGTCGGCTGCCGGCTCATCGTCGCATCCAACGCGAAGATCAGACGGCCCTTCGCGCCAGGCGCATGCGGCGACAGCGCACGCGCCTTGGCGACGAAGGCGGCGACGTCGTCCGAAGTCGAGGTCTTTGCCTGCGGCAACGCACCGTCGCTTTCGGCTCTCGCCGAGACGGCATCGCTATTGCGCGGTTTAATGGGGTCGCCGGGCATCCGTAGTCACGCTTTGTCTCGAACCACCAATGTGGATAGCGCGCCCTGCCCGGTCAATGTGCAAAGCCTCCGCAGGCGAAAGCCGGCGGAGGCTTTGAAGCGTGTTTCCGACGATGGTCGGACTGATCAGCTCTTGGCTGGCGACATCAGGGCAACGGGACCCGGCTCGAGCACCTTCGGCGGCGACGACGTGGTGTCGACCGGCGCGATTGCGCTGTCGGTGTCGCTCAGGAATTTATCGAGCATGCCCTGGATCGAGTTCTTGGCCTGATCCGGACCGGTGTCACGCATGTCGTTGTGCTGGAAGTCGGTCTTCACGACCTGAATACCGGCCTTCTCGCACTCCTCGTCGGTCGGGATCACGCCCGGATCGGTCTTGAACTGCGGATCCTTGGAGCGGAACGACAGGATCTTGAACTTGCCGGCGGTGACGAAGGGCACGCGGAGATTGTCCAGCGTCACGACCTTCTTGACCTCGTCCGGATACTGCTTGGCGAAATACATCGTGATGTCGCCACCCATGGAATGGCCGACCATTGTCACCCGGGCGTAGTCGGCGTTGGGCTGAACCTTCTTCATCTCCTGCATCGCCAGATGGATGTTGGCGACACCGCGCAGGATCTGCGGCAGGCGGCCGACATAGAGCTCGCCGGGCTTGGTCACCATCGGCGGATCAGTCGGCAAATCATGCTGCGGGCTGACGACGAGATAGCCGCGCGCGGCGAAAATGTTGGCGAGGAAGCCGTACTCGGTGTTCTTGACGGTGTTGCCGTGATTGATCACTGCAACCGGCATGGTGATCAAGCCGGCATTGGCCTGCATTTCCTTGTCGCGACGGATCGCGATGTCGACAGGCACGGGACGGTTGTCGCGCGAAGCGTCGTAGAAGGTGATGGTCTCGTGCCTGATGGCCCACTTGCTCGCCGTGAAATAGGCGACGCCGCAGAGGGCACTGACACACACCAGAACGGCAATTCCACGCTTCATTTTCGTCCTCAGCCTCAGGCCTGTCGCACCTGAAGTCCCTGTCGAAACCGTGTTTGTTCGGGGAGCTCTTTGGCTCCCTCGCGCCTATTCCCTAATATACGTCACAGCCGCGTGACAGGAAGGCCAAATATTGTGATCTGGCAGCCCCTTCATTGTGCGACGCACACGTTTGTTGGGCACCCGTCCTCATACCGCTACGTCAGGGTGCAGGTCACCATCCGACGCAACTTGTCACGATGGGGTTCAATTTCGCAGTAAACACAGGATGAAAACGACTTCGCACGCGCGCAGTTCCGATGGGAACCGGCCATTATGGGACGGATAGGAAGTAACGATATACCGCCGCCTAAGCGCCAAGGATGTCGTGGACCTCGAGTGGCTTGTCGACCTGGCTGAACCACTCGGCGCGATTTGCCGCACGGCGGCGGCCGCGCTCGTCGAGCGGCAGCTTGAGCTGGCGGAGCAGGCTCGTCACCTCTTCCCGCGCGGTGAGATGGCCGAGATTCGGCCGCATCCCGAGCGTGGCTTCGTCGATCTCGTCGAGCGCCGTCAGGCCGCGCGGAAAAAACTCGCGATACACGACGCGCTCGGCGAAGCCGTCGACGTAGCGAAAGCCGAGCCGCAGCGACAGGTCCTTCAGCCCCTCGGCGACGAGTTGCTTGTTACGGGAGCCGAGCATCGACAGGCGGTTGCGCACCACGATCCAGTCGGTGGTCGAGCCATCGAGCTGGCGGCGCTTGCGCCTGACGTCGCGCACCATCTCGGCGTAGTGGCTTTCCCCCGTCACCGCGTAATTGGCGGGGTCGACAGTGCCAAGCACGTCGAAATCGAGGAAGCTGTCGTTGATCGGCGTGACCAGCGTGTCGGCCATCGAATGGGCAAGCCGCATCAGATAGCTGTCGGTGCCTGGCGTATCGATGACGATGAAGTCGAAGCTGCTCTCGACCGCCGAGACCGCCTCCATGAATTGAAGGAACTCGGAGTTCTCGTTCTCGGCGACCTGCATGGTCTCGCCGAGCTTGATGCAGCGATGCATCGGCAGCTCGAGGTCGAGCTTGGTGCGGCGCGCCCAGGCAGAGCGGTTGTTGATGTAGCGGGTGAAGCTTTGCTGGCGGCAGTCGAGGTCGATGGTGGCGACGCGCTGGCCGGCCTTCAGGAGCGCAACTGCGATGTGCAGGGCGGTGGTCGATTTGCCGGAGCCGCCTTTTTCATTGCCGAGCACGACGACATGCGCCGAGCCGGATTGGCTTTGGCTAGCCTGCACAAGCATGGCGATCCTCAACACCCCTAAACAATATCTTCGAGTTGGCCGCGTCTGCGGTCAAGTGAAATGCGTGACAGGATGACGAAATCACAGTGCGCTGGTCTTCATCATGAATCGTGTCGCGGTGTCGCGTCTGTGATCCAGCCCACAAGGGCGCGACATCGTCGCTGCGGGGAACGCTGTGCCGCATGTCGATGCATGGCGTCCACGACCGCCGCTTGTTAAGGTTAGCCGCAAGCGCGCGGCAGGCCGCGCCCATCCCCAACGATCCCTGAGTCCCGATGTCACGAAGCCCCTTGATCACCCGCACGGTGCCCGCCCTGCGACGCGCCGTCGACAATCTTCGCAAGCGAAAGGCCACGGTCGCGCTGGTTCCGACCATGGGGGCACTCCATGACGGGCATGTGTCGCTGGTGCGCTTGGCGAAGCGACGCGCGAGCCGCGTCGTTGTGTCGATCTTCGTCAACCCGACCCAGTTCGCGCCGACCGAGGATTTCGGCGCTTATCCGCGGACTTGGAAGGCCGACATCGCCAAGCTCGCGGCCGAAGATGTCGACATCGTCTGGCACCCCGGCGTCGAGGCGATGTATCCGGAGGGCTTTGCGACGCGCGTCGTTCCCGAGGGACCGGCGCTGGCCGGCCTCGAGGACCGCTTCCGCCCACACTTCTTCGGCGGCGTCGCCACCGTCGTCGGCAAGCTGTTCACGCAGTGCCGGCCGGATGTCGCGATCTTCGGCGAAAAGGACTTCCAGCAATTGCGCGTGGTGACACAGATGGCGCGCGACCTCGACCTTGGCGTGAAGGTGATCGGCTCCCGCACGGTGCGCGAGCCCGACGGGCTCGCGATGTCATCGCGCAACGTCTACCTCTCGCCCGAGGAGCGGCAGACCGCCACCACCCTCTACCGTGCCATGAAGGACAGTTCCGCGCGGATTCATACCGGCGAAGCCATCGCGAGCGCGATGGCGCGCGGCGCCGAGATGATCGAGGCGGCCGGCTTTGCGCTCGACTATTTCGAGCTCCGTCATGCCGAGACGCTGGCGCCTGTCACCTCGCGCAAGGACGGGCCGCTACGGATTCTGGTCGCGGCCAAGCTCGGCGCCACCCGGCTGATCGACAATATCGCGGTGCGATAGCCGCGGTTGATCTTGAACCTCACCTCGACCGTATGGATGATCGTGGTGAGGGAACAAGCCAAGCGACCGGTCCATGTCATTGATCCGCACCATCGACCAAGGCAGCCGCGGGTCCGTCCTGCCGCCCGCCGAAGCGGTGCGGCTGCACATCGTCACGCCGCCCTGAGCGACATCCCTCAGAGCAGCCCGAGATCGCGCAGTTCGCGCCGCATCGGCTCCGGCATCGCCGCGATGGTGCCTGCGGCGGACTTGCCGAGATCGGGCGGCACGGAATCATCGGCGAGGTAGCGCCAGCCCTGGAACGGGCGCATCGGCCGCGGCGACACCGAGATCACTTTCGGCTGCATCACGATCCGGCAACGCCCGATACCGTCCTTGTCGCGGAACGGCTCGATGCCGATGATTTTTTCGCGCGCGGCGACCTCGCCCTTGATGACCCAATAGAGCGATCCGCCCGCGAGAATCTCGGCGTCGCGCTTGGGCACCATGCGGGTGATGTGGATATGGTGTTGCGGCAGGCCTTTTTTCTTGGCCGTCTGCATCCGCTCGGCGATCCACCCCTTCAATTCCTTGACGGAGTCGCAGCCGACGGCAAGCTTGATCAGATGAAGTGGCATAGCCCAGCATTAGCGGGCCAGCCACAGGTTTTCAAAGCCGAACTAGTTGTTATCCGCAGCCGCCGGAGCCGAGCCCGGGGGCGGCGCGAGCGGAACCGGTGCTGCGGCGGGCGCGCGCGCAGCCTTCGGCGCCGGCGGCTTCTTCGCAGGCGGGGCCGCTGGTGCTGCGGCCTGTGCCGAGGTCGCAGCCGGGGCGCGCGGCGCCGGCGCTGCAGCCGCATTGGCGGCCGGTGCCTGCCGCGTGGCCGCCGTCGGCGGCTCAGGAGTCATGATGCTCACCGGCGGCGTCGACGAGGCGCTCGGGAACTCCGCATTGGTCGGTTTGCCCGTCGGCATCGACGGCGGCAGCCCGGCGATCGGGCCCGGCGGAGCCCCCGCAGGCGACGCTGCGGGCGCGCTCCAGGTCGGCGCGTAGCGCGCGACCAGCATGTCGTAAAGATGGGCGTCCATGTTGGCGGCGACCTGCTGCTGATCGGTCAGCGAGCGGAAGGCGGCACAATCGAACTGGGTGCAGCCGTCGCGCACGACCAGCACTTGCGCGACGAGGCCATAGCGATCGCGCTCCAGCGACTTGCGCAGCACCTTCATGTCCGGTGTCAGGCTCGCAGATGCGGCGTCACCGAGCGCGGTGAGCCGGTCGATCCTCGCCGCGGTGTAGGAGACGGCGGCAGCGGCAGCATCTGGCGAGCCGAACAGCGCCTTCTCGCAGCCCGCCAGCACGGCATCGCCGGCGAGACCGTCGAGGCAGGACAGCGCCGGCAGGTTCGCCGTCGCCACGGCCTGCGCACGGGCTTCGCCCGGCGCGGACTGCCCCGTCGGTCCATAGATGCGCATGGTGGCGGCCACCGCAATGCCGATCGCAAGCAGCGTGATGACGGTCAGCGCGCCGTTGGCGACCGATTTTTCGGCGCGCACGAGCGTGATCAGGAGAATCAGTCCGAAGAAGCCGGCAGCCGCCAGCGTCATCCACATCGGGAAGGCCGGTGAGCGCCAGATGTCGTCGAACGACGAGGCCCATGCCCAGTTCATGCGCGATGTCCCCTCACGCGAGCCGAGAGCGAATGGTCAAGCGAGCACCGCGAGTCGGCAACTGCCCCCGGCCCACCTTGTCGAGGCGAAGCGGGCCATTTAACGGCGAGCGGAGCAAATTCGTCCGCATTGTCAATGCGTGGTGCCGTCAGCGCATTACGAGAGCGCGAGCTGGCTTTCCTTGGCAACCCGTTCGAAGGCTTCGGTCGAGCTCTTGATCCGGTACTGGCAATCGTCGCCTTCCGTCGGCAGCAGGCGAATGACCTCGTATGAGCCACTCGCAGCCGGGCGCGCGACGTTGCTGGCAGTGAACAATACGCGCGTTCCAATCGGGAATTTGTGCTTCAACACCCTCTCCATCACTCAAACAACGCCTGCCTCGCCCGTGGTCCCACTGCGAGGCCGGCTGGAAACCCACCCGTTGTATAGCACGCATGCGGCGTTTTTGACCAGCCTCATCCGAGCATGGCAAACGTACCAATTTTGAAGTCTTTTCAGGACGATAACGGGAACAGAGCCGGCCTGGACTACCGCTGGAACCAGGCCTCAGGCGCCATGAGGCAGATGGCCCTGCGGGCTGGCCTGATCCACGGCCTTGGGCAGCTCCTGGGCCAGGATCTCGCCGAGCTGGTCGACTGGGATGTTGTAGCGGGCAGCGAGCTGGCGGACGGTGTCGTTGCCGAGCACAGCGCGGAGCTGATCAGCCGAGATCGGCAGGTTCTGGCCGTTGCCGAGCCAGGACTTGACCTGGTCGCCCAAGCCCGCATGCTGGAGCTTTGCGACGATCGCGCTGAGGCCACCCTGATTGTTGCTGCCGAGCACCTCGTTCATCACAGCCGGCAGGACGGCGGCGCCGAGCTGGCCAAGCGCGCTGCGTAGCGCGGGATTGTTTTCCAGCGAGTCCAGAATTCCCATAGCCGTCCCTCCATTGTTTCGCAGGATTGAGCGCCGCCCTTCGGCATGCCGTCAAGCGGCCCCCAAATCACATTTCAAGTGAGCATGATCTTTTCGGAGAACCGGCGTCCACTTCTCCGGATCATGCTTGCGATTACACAGTCTCGAACTTTTCGATGACAAGCGTTTCGGCGAGGCCATCGCGGGTCCATTCCTGAAACGCCGGCATCGCCATCATCGTGTCCATGTAGGCCTTGGTCTCCGGCGTGACCTCGATGGCGTAGGTGCGGAAACGATGCACGACCGGCGCATACATCGCATCCGCCGCGCCGAAGCGGCCGAACAGGAAGGGCCCGCCGGCACCGTAGCGGGTCCGGCACGTGCGCCAGATCTCCTGCACGCGCGCGACGTTGGCCTTGGCGTCCGCCGACAGCGTCACGGGACGTACGGGACGGTGCAGGTTCATGCCGCATTCATTGCGCAAGGCCATGAAGCCGGAATGCATCTCGGCGCACACCGAACGGGCAAAGGCGCGGGCCGCGACGTCATCGGGCCACAGCTTCACTTCCGGATAACGCTCGGCGATGTACTCGATGATGGCGAGCGAATCCCACACCGTGATGTCGCCGTCGACCAGCACCGGCACCTTGCCGGCGCGGCTGAAGGACAGGATCTGCTCCTTGTCCGCGGGATTGTCGGTGTAGAGCGGGATCACGGTCTCCACGAACGGGATGTCGTTGGCGCGCAGCGCAAGCCAGGGCCGCATCGACCATGACGAGTAGTTCTTGTTGCCGATCGCGAGCTTGAGCGCTGCCATGTCTCCGGTCCTTCCGTAGGTCCTCTAGGATGCGGCTGCTTTTAACGCCATCGCCTGCCGCCAATCAATCGTTGCCGCAACCCACCATGCGTGGCAATCGTTGCGATCCTCGCGAGGAGAGAGACATGAGCAGGCATTGGGTCGACATCACCGCTGTCGGCTTCTTTATCATCGAATGGCTGGTCTATGCCGCAACGCTCGAGCATTCCGCCTATGGCCGCGACAGCCTGTCGGCGCGGATGAACCGCTACCGCGAGGTCTGGGTCCGCCGCCTGCTCGACCGCGAGGCGCGCATGGTCGACATGCAGATCATGGCCTCGCTCCAGAACGGCACCGCCTTCTTCGCCTCCACCAGCCTGTTCGCGCTTGGCGGCGCGCTGGCGCTGCTGCACGCCACCAACGACGCCATCACCATTCTGGGCAAGCTGCCGATCGACCTCAGCGTCTCGCCGGCGATGTGGGAGCTGAAATGCGTCGGCCTGGTGCTGATCTGCGTCTACGCCTTCTTCAAGTTCGCCTGGGCCTATCGCCTGTTCAACTATGTCGCGATCCTCTACGGCGGCATGCCGCCGGCTGCGCAGCGCGACACGCCGGAGGCCGAGGCCCATGTCATCCGCACCACGCGCGTGTTCGAATCCGCCGGCCGCCACTTCAACCGCGGCCAGCGCGCCTTCTTCTTCGCGCTGGGCTATCTCGGCTGGTTCGTCAGTCCTTGGGTGCTGTTCGTGACCACGGCCGCGGTGGTGATCGTGACATGGCGACGGCAGTTCGCGTCCAGCGCATGGGCGGCGATGGCGCCGGATGTGGTGGTGGGGGTTCCTGAGATGCAGAAGCGTGGTCCCCAGCGATGAGGGAGTTGGATTGCTGCACAGCTCTCTCCTCGCCGTCATTGCGAGCGCAGCGAAGCAATCCAGAGTCTTTCCGCGGAGGGATTCTGGATTGCTTCGCTGCGCTCGCAATGACGGAGTATGAGGCAGCAGCTTCGCTCGTTTGGTTTGCATTTTGAATCGCAGACATGCTTTCGCGTCCTCGCGGCTGATTTCGCCCGAGCTTTGCTCTATCTCTCACCCTCTTGTCCGAGAGGGCGCGGGAAAGGCCGGGTGCTGACCTCGCACCCGCGGTCCGCTGCGCGAAAGTGGTGCGCAGGAAAACCGCACAGCAGCATACAGGTGGTGCCAATCACTCGGCCTTCCCTGCGCAGTGGGTTGACGGTTTATGCCGTGCTCTCCCGGGAGCCGAGTTCGTTCTGGCCTCCCTCACTTCGCGAATTGACGATGCGGTTGATCCGGTTGGACGCTCCACACCTCCGCGAAAGCTTGACCGTAGCAACGACGGCCAGGACCACACGGTTTTGCCGTACGCACGGTTCGCGAGTTCGCCGCATTATCTCCCGGCGTTGTCGACATTGCCAAGAGAATGCAGGCGAGACGAACCTAGACAGCGCCGCTCGTCGACACGCGGTTTCGGGCTCACAGGGACTACCCGCCCTGCCCGCACCTCTCGCGCCCAACGCTGCCCGCGTCCACCGCATCCCCGGCTCGCGAACAAGACGACACGAGATCGCCCCTCAAGGATGAGCCGGGATGCGCGACACATACGCTATTTCCGAATTTCGGTAAAGTGGAATATTTTTGAGAGCGCAGCTTGACAGCCTCGGCGGTGTTTTGCCCGTCGGGCAAATTGCAGAGACTGCGTGACCGAGATCACGCGTGCACCGCTTGACACTGAGTGCGCGTTTCCTCGACAACTCAACCATGATCAGTTTTCCAGACATTGCTGACCTGCCAACGACGCCCTTCTCCGGGGCCGATGTGGTTCGGGGCGTAG
Source organism: Bradyrhizobium sp. AZCC 2230 (assembly GCF_036924495.1). Classification (NCBI taxonomy): domain Bacteria; kingdom Pseudomonadati; phylum Pseudomonadota; class Alphaproteobacteria; order Hyphomicrobiales; family Nitrobacteraceae; genus Bradyrhizobium; species Bradyrhizobium sp. AZCC 2230. Next base: position 2,010,671 of record NZ_JAZHRS010000001.1, read on the forward strand.
AATGTGCTGCGTCCGATGGCGACGGGGCGGGGCGCGTTCTGGTCGAGGTCGACGGCAAGCCCGACGTTCTCGCTTTCTATGGCGCGGCGCCCGAAGGTGCGCCGGCCGATCCCGTCATCTTCCTGCGCGGCGATGCCGTGGAGAAACGCGATGACGGGGTCGTTGCCAACGAGTGGTACGTCGCGGCGACAGCCTACGACGTGCAGGCGCTGGCTGAACAGTTCAGCGCCAGTTTCCATCGCCCCTATGTCCACCTGGCCCGTCCCGGGATCCTGGGTTCGACGGGGCACCATCTCGACCGGCGCCGGCCACGCGAAGTTGCGCTGGTCGATGCGGCGCTGACGCGGCTCAAGGCGCATTTCGGCTGGCGCCGTCTCAATCTCGTCGGCCAATCCGGCGGTGGCCATCTCGTGGCCGCGCTGATCGCGCGCCGCGATGATGTCGGTTGCGCGGTGATCACCTCGGGGAATACGGCGGTGGCGCAGCGCAACCGCGAGAACGGCTGGACCGCCGACATCACCGGCCACAGCGACTTTCTCGATCCGATCGACCATGTCACTGAGGTCGCGCGTCATCCCCCGCAAAAGATCATCGTGTTGACCGACCCGCAGGACCAGCGCGTGTCGGCGTCGGTCCAGACCGCCTATGTCGATGCGCTGCGCCGGGCCGGCGTCGCGGTCGAACACCGCCTCCTGCCGGCGTCCGGCAAGCTTCGTCATGACCTGCAACTGCCGGGAATCCTGGCGGCCTTCACCTGGATTGCCAGTCACGGCGCGTAGCTCGGACACACTCGCTATTGACGCGGGAAATTTTCCCACATATTTCTGCCGCCGCGAATTCTGCGGCAGCCGGGCGTAAATGCATCCTGATCTTCGGCCGGCACCGGCACACACTGCAATCGAGCCGAAACGATCGGGCAATATCGCCTACGCAGGGCTGCTGGCATCGATCACCGCCGTGATTGCAGCCGGCCTCCTGGTGCGGCTGAATTCATTTCCCGGCTTGCATGGTGACGAAGCCTGGGTCGGATTGCGCGCGCTGGAGCAGCAGACCCGCGGAATGTTCACGCTTCGCGGCATGAACGGCTATACCGGATCACTCTTCCCCGAGATCGTGAGCCTGGTCTTTTCGATCATCCCGGCGAGCATCGGCAGCCTGCGACTGGCCGGCGCGATCTTGAATGGCCTGGCCCTCGGCTTGACCGCGCTCGCCCTCTGGAAACGAGGCGCGGCCGCGCTCTATTTCGCGCTCGCGATGGGATCCTCGCTGCTGTTCCTGTTCTACAGCCGGGTCGCCTGGGAGGTGAACGCGCTCCAGAACCTCCTGCTCGCGCTCGTGCTGCTCACTCTCCCGCACCTGCTGGAACGAGGCCGAAGCCCTCATCGCTGGCTTTTCCTTCTCCTGCTCGCCTTCTCATTGGGGTGCTGGAGTCACGCCATCTTCATTGCCGCGGCGCTGTCCTTCGCTGCGGCGACGCTCCTCGTCGCACTGAAATGGCCGGGCGAAAGCAGCGCAAGGCTGCTGCTGATCGGGCAATTGAACCTTCTGGTTCAGATCGTCCTGTGCGGACGGCATTTCGTCGGCGACGGCGCGTTCGTGACCCGGGCCTTGCCGGCGCTGCTGGCCGGCCTCGGCCTGATCGCGCTCTCAACTCATGCCTATGTTCGCTTCGAAGGCCACCTGCTTCCGCACACGATCAGAGCCTTGACCGATCGGCGTGTCGCGAGGGTCGCGAGCATTGTGATTGTCGGCTTCGTGGTGCTCTCGCTGGCAGCGTCGCCGATCGGCGATGCCAGCTTTTTCGGCACGGTCTCGGGCGTGATCTTGCTCGAGCGCGTCGTCTCTCATTTGCCCGGCCCGATCGAAATGATCGCGCTGCACATCCGCATGGTGCTGCTGCTCGCATTGTTCGCGGCGGCTGCACTCCGCTCCCTCCGCTCCAAACCGAGCGAGCCGGAGCAGCTCCTGCTGCCGCTGTTCTGTCTGTGGATGATCGCCTATTTCCCGGCGCTGCGGCTTTCGATCGCCAGCGTTGCCGATCGCTACTACATCATCCCGCAGTTCCTCTTTTTCGTTTCAATCGCCCTCGCCATTGACGGCTTTCGCGCGAATTGGAAAATGCCGGCCATCGCGCTGCTGCTCGCCGGATTCGTCCATGCGCAAGTCACGATGGTCCGCGAAGCCTTTCGCGACGAGGACAGGCCGCCATTCGAGCTGTTCGACTATGCCGGCTATACCGACACCTCTCGCCATTTCATGAGGCTCGATGCGCTCGCGAATGAGCTGAAGTCACGAGCCGCTTGCCGGGTGGAGTCATCCAGCTTCTTCATCTCGCAGCCGATGCGCTTCCTGATGGCGGCGGGTCAGCCCTGCACGGGCAATGCCGAGGTGCGGGTGGAGTATTGTGCGGCGTGTCTCGCACCGGTTCGCGGGTTTGAGCTGCAATTGCAGAAGTAGCCGGTCATCGAAGCGCGACGCGGCACAGGCGTCACGACCCGCCAAAATCCTGCGGCGTGAACGACAGGTCCATCACTTTCCATTCCTCGTACTTGTCGACGGGCAACATCTTGTAGGGCTGGCACGCCTGCAGCGCGCTCATCGCTGATTGCACGATGGCCACGCCCTTCGTCGACGGCGGGGCTTCGATCAGGATCGGCGGGCGCGCCAGCGTGCCGTCGGTGGCGAGCACCGCACGCAGCCTGATGCGCACGGCATCGGTCGGCGCGACCTCGGCCGGGAGCTTCGAACAGTTCCTCAGGTGCCGGCGAAGCTCGGCAATGACCTCGGGCGGCAATTTGGCGCCGATCGAATCCTTGGCATCGCCGCCGTCATCCTTGGGCGCGTCTTTCGGCACGGGTGGCAATTCGGGCGGCAGGCCCAGCATCACGCCGTATTTGACGGTGACGTCAGGCTCCGGCGCCCGATAGGCTGGCGGCGCGGCCTGCGGCTGCGGCATGGCGGGCGGAGGCTGCTGCGCCTGAGGCTGGGGCGGCGGCTGTTGCGGCGGCACCTGCGATGGCTGAGGCTGCGGCTGCTTCTGTTGCGGTTCGTGCGAGGCCTGTTTCTGTTGCGGCGCCGCCTTCTCTGCTGCCTTCTCTCTGGCCGCGGGCTTGGGCGCGGCGTCCGGCTTGTCCTTGTCGGTGAAGTCCAGCTTCGGCAGCTTCAAGTCGGGGAGCGGCTCCGGCGGCTTCTCCTTCGCCTTCTCTTCGGCTTTTTCCTCCGCCTTGGCCTCCTCCTGCTTCACCTGCTCCGGCGTGACGATATCGACCGCGACAGTCTCGGGCGGCGTGGAATGAAACGGATGCACCTCGCTGATCACGATGATCAGCGCGACCAGCGTCAGATGCGCGATGGCTGACGCCGCAATGTCCGTCCGTATGATCTTCCGCCGTTCCATCGCCCGATCTTGGGTTGCCGACCTGCTCCTAGCATACAGCAGGCTCCCCTCAATCCCATTTCGGCGCGAAGCCGAAATCGGTCAGGCGGCCCTTGGGGCTGGCGAGTGCGGCGACCTCCGCCATCTCGTCATCCGAAAGCTCGAAATCGAAGACCTCGATATTTTCCGACAGACGCTCGACACGCGACGTTCTGGGAATCGCGGACACATTCTGTTGCACCAGCCAGCGCAGGCAGATCTGTGCCGGTGTCTTGTGATGGGCGCGGCCGATCCGGGCGAGCGTCTCGTCAGCCTTGATGCGGCCCCTGGCGATCGGGCTGTAGGCGACGAGCGCCATCCCATGCTGGTCGCAGGCCGCTCTAACCTTCGCCTGATCCAGATAAGGGTGATATTCGACCTGGTTGCAGACGAGCGGCTCAGGTGACAGCGCGACCGCCTGCTCGATCAGCGCCACCGTGAAATTGGAGACGCCGATGTGGCGTGTCAGACCCATCCGCTTGGCGTGGGCCAGCGCGCCCAGCGTCTCCTCCAGCGGCACATGCGAATTGGGCCAGTGCAGAAGCACCAGGTCGACGGCGGGAAGCCTTAAGCGCACCAGGCTCTCCTTGACCGACCGTTCGAGATCGTGGGGTGCGAAATGGTTGGTCCAGACTTTTGTGGTGACGAAGATGTCGTCGCGGCGGACGCCGGAGGCGCGCAACCCGTCGCCGACCTCGCGCTCATTGTCATAGACCTGGGCGGTGTCGATGTGGCGGTAGCCGAGCCGCAGCGCCTGCTCGACGACGCGCGCACAAGTCCGGCCGCTCAGCTCCCAGGTCCCGAGCCCGATCGCCGGAATTTTCGCGCCATTGGCCTCGACGAACAGCATGGGGAATCCTCTCTGTTGCGGCAGCCCCAAATGTCATCACTAGCATCATTATGGACCCGGTCTGCCAGAGTGCAACGGAGGACGCCGATCTCGGGGCCGGATCTTTCCGTGCAACGCTAACGGGAGGTTCGCGTCGCCGTTCAGGCTTTGGCGAGCGCCTGGAACACCGTGTCGGGCGCATGCGCGATCACGGCGAGCAGTGCGCGAGCGGGTCCGCGCGGGGCGCGCTTGCCCTGCTCCCAGTTGCGGATGGTCTCGACGGGCACGCCGAGCTTGGCGGCGAACTCCATCTGGGTGAGACAGGCGCGCCGGCGCAAATCGCGCACCGCAAGCGAACCGGCCTCCGCCGGCGGAGTCTCGACTGCAGACGCGACCGGCTGGACGGGAAACTCTTGCCCGTCCCGCAATTCAACGACCCGTCCGTCCGCCTTCAGCCGCAACCGCATGCTCATTCCCCCAAGCGCGAGAGATCATGCGGCAGCACGCTTAAGGTGGGATTAAAGATAGCGGTCCGTAGCCCGGATGGAGCGTAAGCGTAATCCGGGGTGCCTCTCACGTCGACGCAGTGGTCCCGGATTACGCTGCGCTCCATCCGGGCTACGAATGTCACCGCGAGACTACTTCAACCCGAACCACAACGTGGCGATGCCGAGGAAGGAGAAGAATCCGACGACATCCGTCACCGTCGTCACGAACGTACCCGACGCCACCGCAGGATCGGCCCTGACGCGCTCGAGCGCCATCGGGATCAGGATGCCGCCGAGCGCGCCGGCGACCAGGTTCACGATGATCGCAAGCCCGATGACAACGCCGAGGCCGGGGATCTTGAACCAGACCACGGCCGCAATGCCGGTGATCACGGCAAAGGCGAGACCGTTGATGAGACCGACCAACGCCTCGCGGATGACCACGCGCCAGGCGTTGGATGAGCCGAGTTCGCGGGTCGCGAGCGCCCTCACCGCGACCGTCATGGTCTGGGTCGCGGCATTGCCGCCCTGGCTCGCAACGATCGGCGCCAGTACGGCGAGCGCCACCATCTGTTCGAGCTGGCCCTCGAACAGGCCGAGCACGGAGGACGCGAGGAAGGCGGTAGCGAGATTGATCAGCAGCCAGTTGAAGCGGGCGCGCGCGATGGTGAGAAACGTGTCCGACAGCTCTTCGTCGCTGTTGACACCGCCGAGCGCCTTGAGGTCCTCGTCCGCCTCTTCCTCGATGACGTCGACGACGTCGTCGACGGTGATGACACCGACGAGGCGGTCCTGGGTGTCGAGCACCGGCGCTGCGACGAGGTTATATTTGCCGAACATGCGCGCCACCTCCTCCTGGTCCTCCAGGACGGAGACGCGGCGGCGGTCCTCGTCGGTCAGCTCGGCAAGCGCCACCGGGCGGCGTGCGCGCAGCAGGACGTCGAGCGAGACCGCGCCCTGCCAGTGCTGCTCCTTGTCGACGACGTAGATCTCGTAGAAGCGCTCGGGCAAATCGGGCGTATCGCGCATGTAGTCGATCGCCTGCCCGACCGTGAAATCCTGCGGTACGGCGATGAACTCGGTCTGCATGCGCCGGCCGGCGGAGTTTTCCGGATACAGCAGGCTGCGCTCGAGCGCGACGCGCTCCTGCAGCGGCAGCTTCTCCAGTATCTCCTCCTGCTCATCCTCGTCGAGGGTTTCGAGCAGCTCGACCGCGTCGTCAGATTCGAGCTCTCGGACACCCTCGGCCACCGTCTCAGGCGGCAGCTCGTCGAGGATTTCGTCGCGCACGGTCTCATCGACCTCGTTCAGTGCGGAGAAGTCGAAATCGGTGCCGGTCAGCTCGACCAGGCGGACACGGTCGTCGGGTGCGAGCGCCGCAATGAGATCGCCGAGATCGGCCTCGTGCAGATCGGCGACGCAGGCCCGCAGCGCAGCACTGTCGGCGGCCTCGATCGCATGGGCAATTTCCTCGACGAATTCGTGCCGAATTTCGCCGTCTTCGTTGCGCATCGGGACGTGGTCGAGTACCAAGGACTCGGTGGAAGCGGCGTCATCCATATGTTCATCCATGGTACGCCTCGCCGTTTGACAGGTTGATGGTTTGGGCTGACGGTCAGGCAATACCCACAAGGCAATCGCGAGCGCAATGGCAAAGATGCATCGACCGAAATGGACCTCGATCATTGTGGGCCCGGCTCTCGCTGCCCTCGCCGCGATCGGCTCGGTCGAGGCCGCGGACTGCCCGCGGAGCGATGCGCTCGGCACGTCGCGGATCCTGAGCGTCGATGCCAAGACCACGCCGCGCGTCGGCCTGAAGAGCTTTCCGGAGACGCTGCCGCTCGCCGATCATGAGGTGGTACTGACCTTCGACGACGGCCCGCGTCCGCAGACAACGTCCAAGGTGCTGGCGGCGCTGGCGCAGGAATGCGTGCGCGCGACCTTCTTCCTGGTCGGCCGGAACGCCACGGAATATCCTGACCTCGTCAAGCGCATCGCCCGCGAAGGTCACACCATCGGCCATCACACCTGGTCGCATCCGTACATGGCGCGGATCCCGGCCGATGCGGCGAAGTACGAGATCGACCGCGGCATCGCTTCCGACGAGATGGCGCTGCACGGGGTCTCGACGACGACACCGTCGACGCCGTTCTTCCGCTTCCCCTATTTCGAGTCCACGCCGGCGCAGCTCGACCTGCTCGAGCAGCGTGGCATCGTGGTGTTCGGGGCCGATTTCTGGGCCAGCGACTGGAACGACATGACACCGGAGCAGGAACTCAAGCTGATTACCGATCGCGTGGCCGCCGCCCGCAAGGGCATCATCCTGTTCCACGATGCCCAGGCGCGCACGGCGGCAATGATGCCGGACTTCCTGCGGTATTTGCGGGAGAACGGCTATCACGTGGTCCACATCGTGCCGGCGGGCACATCACAGAAGAACGCCGACGCGCATTGATGCCGGAATGTCACGCCTGACCAAAATGGGGTGATTTGAGCCCTATTAACACTCTGTTCATGTTACGCCGTGCAAAGATTGAGGGGGCCGCTGAGCGGAAACGGTCTTCGCGCCTGAACCGTTTCCTGATGTGTCCGACCTATGATGGCGGCAAACGCAGATGAGGGCAGACCGGGTTCATGATCGGCAGTAGCGTTGTTTTTCGGACGCGATCGTGGACCGTCCTGCTCCTCGGCCTGTTCTTTGGGTTGCTGACCACGGCGTCGCCGGCGGCCTTCGCCGCCGAATGCCCGGGCCATCCGGGCGCGCTCGGCACCTCCCGCACGCTCGTCGTCGATCCGCATGAGCATCCGCGCATCGGCACCATGCAGTACCGCGAGACGCTGCCGCTGAAGGACCACGAGGTGGTGCTGACCTTCGACGACGGTCCGCTGCCGAAGAATTCCAATCAGGTGCTGCAAATCCTCGCCGACGAGTGCATCAAGGCGACCTTCTTCATCATCGGCGAACAGGCCAAGGCGAACCCGGAAGGTGTGCGCAAGCTGGTCGCGGCGGGCCACACTGTCGGCACGCACAGCATGAACCATCCGCTGACATTCGACCGGATGCCGCTCGACAAGGCCGAGGCGCAGATCAACGGCGGCATCGAGTGGACGTCGGCTGCGATGACCGATCCATCCAAGCTCGCGCCGTTCTTCCGCATTCCCGGCCTGATGCGCGCCGAGGGCGTCGAAAACCTTCTGATCTCGCACGGCATCCAGGTGTGGAGCGCCGACTTCCCGGCCGACGACTGGCGCCACATCTCGTCCGATCGCGTCTACCAGCTCGCGATCCAGCGGCTGGAGGCCAAGGGCAAGGGTATCCTGCTGCTGCACGACATCCAGGCGCGCACCGTGGCGGCGCTGCCAAAGATCATCCGCGACCTGAAGGCACGCGGCTATCGCATCGTTCATGTGGTGCCCGCGACCGCCGACCAGCCGGCGACGCCGACCACTGCCGTGGAGTGGCTGCTGCATCCGCCGACTGAAACGACGCCGATCGCGCGCTGGCCTTCCGTGCCGAACTTCGTGTTCGCGCAGGCCCAGACGCTGCCGGCCCCCGGCCTCGCCGATCTCAACACGCAGACCGCGCACCAGCCGCTGCTGTTGCCGCGCAAGACCATGGCGCAGGCCGATGTCGCCGCCACCCTGCCCGCGCCCGGGCGCGATCTCTTCGCGATCCCCGAGGGCTCGGTCGAGGTGTTGCTGTCGACGACCTTGTCGCGACGGGCCGCAACCCGGCTCGCGATGGCAGCCGAAGCACCACATGCCGGCAAGGGCAAGGTGGCCAAGCTGCAGGCACGGCGAACCGCGCATACTGCGCACGCAGCGCCGAAGCGCGCAGCTCAAGCCAAGAGCACGGCGCCCCACCCGACCCGTGTCGCCACCAGCGTGAAGAAGCGCGCCTGAATAAAAGTTATTACTGCCGCATGATGTTGGCGACGCAGAGCAGCACGATCAGCGCCAGGAAGAACAGGTCCATATAGGACTTGAGCTCGCCGTCACGGCGCAGCCGGGCCACGTCGGCCACGACCTGCTTGCGGCCCGCCGTTCCACCGGAGCCGTCATTGATCGGCCCCTGCAGGCGCTTGGTCTCGGCTTCCAGCTTCTCGATCTTCTGGAAGAAGTAGAACGCGCGCAGCGTCGAGGCCGCGCGCATGCCGCTATAGACCAGCACCAGGATCGCGAGGACCGCGCGGTTCTGATACTTCTCCATGAAGTTCAGGCTGAAATAGACCAGCGCCATGAACGCGAAGTTGGTCAGGAAGCGGTAGACGAAGCTTAGAAAGACCATGCTGGCTCCAGCCGAGAGAGGTCGCGCGAGGCCCGTCTACGCCGATTTTGTTTCAACAAAGATACCATTGCCCGCGTGCCGCCGCCTTTTAGCCACGCGCCGCCATAATGCAAGCGAGGACGTCCCCTCGCCTTGTTCCACGCAGCCCGCGGCTCGATGGAGATTCGACCGAAGCTACGGTAGACTGCTGCCGCTGCCATGCGTGAGGTCTGCGGATTGGGGTCTGCCGATGCCGAAGAAGGGAATCACGGGCCACGACGACTGGGTCCTGACCGAGGCGCTCGCAACCGCGCTGGTCGCGCTGGAGCAGCTCGAGGCCAAGCACCAGCCGGGCGCGCATATGGACGACATCCGCAAGCTGCTGTCGAACGGCAAGGAGCCGGCCGCGGTGAGCCTGCATCTCGCCCAGGCCAAATGCCGCCTGTTCCCCGACCTCGATCCGCTCGAGATCTACCGGGAATACGGGATCGGCGAGGAATATGGCTAGGGCATCGGCGCGCCGTCCTGCGGCGGCCGCATGTGACGTCATTTCAATGAGTTGACGGTGACCCTTCAGGCTCAGCATTTGGCTGAGCTGCAAGGGTGCGCGCATTAATCGAAACCACACCATGACCAATGGGCTGGGCCTGCTTTCTCCGAGATCGATTCAATTTGAAGGAACGGCTTAGCGGCATTGCGAAGTCTGTCTGCGAGCCTTCCATCCGGACGCCGATGGGGGACAGGCATGACCGGATCTTGCAGGGAGCAGCGCAACGCCGTTCGCACGGCTTGGCCGGTGGCTGACGGCTGCCGTCGCCCTCACCGCGACCGTCTTGCTGGACGGCGGGCCGGCCCACGCCTTCCTCGCCCGCCCGGCGCTGTTCGCCGCGATCGGGAACGCCACCAAAGCGCCGAACGGATGGTTGCAGCTCTGCGAGGCCAATGCCGAGGAATGCAAGCCGACCGCCGGCCAGGCACGCGAAATGACGCTGACGCCGGACCTGCTCCAGCAGCTCTACGAGATCAACAAATACGTCAACGACCGCGTGGTCTGGACCAGCGATGCCGAGCTGTACGGCGCGACCGAACGCTGGGCGTATCCGCTTGACCGCGGCGATTGCGAGGACATGGTCCTGCTCAAGCGCAAAATGCTCGCCAAGGCCGGCTGGCCGGTGGGCGCGCTGCTGATCACGATCGTCGAGGAGCGCGGCCGGGATAAGACGCGTCACGCGGTCCTGACCGTCCGGTCCGATCGCGGCGAAATGATCCTCGACAACCAGACGCCGGAAATCCTGTTCTGGTACGAGACCAGCTATCGCTATCTGTCACGGCAGAGCGCGGCGGATCCGAATGTCTGGGTGTCCTACGGCGCCGAGCAGGCTGGGCCGACGATCGTGGCGGCGGCTTCGCAGCGACCTGTCGCCCTTCCGCCTGCCTCGCCCTTCGACCTGCCGCCCCCGCTGGGGATCAAGCCCTAGCTCGGGACCAAGTCTTAGCCCTTCTCGGGACGGCGCAGCCGCGGCTCCTGGCGCGCACGAAGCTCCTCTTCGTACTTCAGCTTTTCCAGCAACATGTCAGTCACAAGACGTCGCAGTTGGGCGTTTTCGAACTCCAGCCGCTTGATGGCATCGCCGGATGAGGCATCGCGCGGCGCGCTGATGCCGCTGACGGCCATGCTGTCCGCACCATCCATCCCCGGCTCGGGGGATTTGATCATCTTCTTCCAGCGATGATAGGTCATGATGCTGACGCCGAGCGCTTTCGATATTTCGCGCTGGGTCTTGCCTCTGGCCGCGAGTTGATCCGCCTGGGCCAGCTTGTCCGAAATTTCCCGCGAATCGTGTCTCCTGCCGACCATCTCGCCCTCTTTGGCCTCTATCCCGCTTCACCCTAGTAAGCGCTATCAGTTAACCTTTTCAACATAGTTATGAAAAGTCGGGGGTCTCCGGGAACACAGCGTCATTTACGAGGGGAAGGTGCACGGCTGGATGCGGGATCGCGCCGATTCCCAACATGCCCCGCTCTCTCCATTGCGCAGGCGACGAACCAGCGCAGTCAAAAATCATTGCATCGGTTCCGTTGCCTTCCCGCAAAGGCCACGTCGTCATCAAACCGTAATTTGACATTTCGTCCTATTTTGTCAATTTCGACAAATGCAAGCCAGACAGCCGCCCCAGGACCGCATTCTGGATGCCGCCATGCGCGTGTTCCGCCGCCATGGCTTTCGTCGCTCCTCGATAGAGCAGGCGGCCGAGGAGGCCGGGCTGACGCGGCAGGCGCTTTATCATCACTTCGCTTCCAAGGAAGCGCTGTTCCGCGCGGGCATCGAGCGACTCTACGAGCAGGCGCTCGCTGCCGAGGTCGCGGCGGCCAAAGCAGCGGAAGAAGCCGGCGCAAGCCTTTCCGATATTCTTGTCGCCGAAATCGGCGCGAGGCTCGGTGCGCTGTTCGCGGCGCTTGAGGCTTCACCGCATCTCGACGAGTTGTTCTCCGAACATCTTGCGCATGCGCGCGACCTTTATCAGGCCTACTCGGTGCGTTTTGGCGCCGAGGTTGCGGCAACGATCGCTCGCGTCTGCCGCGCACGAAAGTTTGAATTGGCCAGCGGCGTGACGGTCGAAGAGTTCGCGCGCTGCGTCGAGATGGCGATCCACGGCACCAAATCCGCTTACCCCTCCATGCAGCCGGTCGACGCGTTCCTGAAACAGCTCGAAACGATGCTGCGCATGCTGATCGCGGGCGCGATGGCGCCAGTCGCGAAGAAATCCCCACGTAAAACGGGAGTTCGAAAATGACAACCACGACGATCAATGGCCGCCCCGAAGCGCTACCCGACGACCCGGACGCGCTCATGATCGACGTCATCCGCGATGGCGGTCTCACCGGCACGAAACTCGTCTGCGGCTCCGGCGTCTGCGGCGCCTGCACCGTGCTGCTCGACGGTGCACCAGTCGTGAGCTGCCTGTTGCCGGCGCATGCGGCCGGCGGCAAATCGCTGACGACGATCGAAGGCATCGGCGCCAGCGGCCTGCATCCGGTGCAGAAGGCCTTCATGGCGCACGACGCCCTGCAATGCGGCTTCTGCACGCCGGGTTTTGTCGTGGAAGCCACCGCCTTCCATGACCGCTGGCGCGCGACCAGGGGCACGGCCACGCCCTCGCGCGAGGAGATCGCCGCCGCGCTGTCGGGACATCTCTGCCGCTGCGGCGCCTATGAAGGGATTTTTCGCGCAGTGGCGGAGGTCTGTGCGGGCCGCTTCGACGGCAACGACCCAGTCCCACCGCGCCTCGAAGCGCGCGACAAGGTGACGGGAGTGGCGCGCTACACCGTCGATATCAGCCATGACGGCCAGCTCGAAGGCGTCATCCTTCGCGCCCACCTCGCGCATGCGAAAATCACGGGCCTCGACCTTGCGCCCGCGCGCGCCATCGCTGGCGTCGTTGCGGCCGTCTCGCTGCTCGGCGAGGACAACATGGTCCGCTTTGTCGGCGCGCCGATTGCGGCCGTCGCCGCCAGGGATCGCCGCACCGCGCTCAAGGCGATCGCCGCGATCAGCTTCAGGCCCGAGGAATTACCCGCGGTGATCGGGCTCGATGCAGCGCGTCGTGACGACGCCCCCGTCGTGTTCGAAAAAAAGGACCGCAAGCGCGCCGGCAACGTGTCCGAGGGCGCCGGCGGTGCTCCGGTGTCGTGGAGGGGCAATGTGCGTGGACCCTCGGCACCGTTCTCGCAGAGGGCGAAACAGGCGAAAGGTTGGCTCGAGGAGGCGCGCGAGGCAGGTAACCCGCTTCTGGTGGAAGAAACCTTCCGCGTCTCCACGCAGCAGCACGCGTGCCTCGAGCCGCATGCCGCAGTGGCGAAGTTCGACGGCGATCAGCTCACCGTGCACGTCTCCACACAAGCCGTTCATGAGACAATGGAGAGGATCGCCAAGCGCTATCAGCTTTCCCACGACAAGGTGCGCGTGATCGCCGATCACGTCGGCGGCGGTTTCGGCTCCAAGGGCAGCCTTGGCATGGAGACCATTGCCGCAATCGAGCTTGCGCGTGCCGCGAAAGCGCCCGTGCGCGTGGTGTTCGACCGCGAGGAGGAGCTTTCCGTCGCCGGCTATCGACCGGCGGCCGAATTGAAGCTGTCCCTGTTGCCTTCCGCACAAGGCGGCCTGAAAGCGCTGTCGCTCACCGCCCATGCCGACACCGGCGCCGCGGTGAACTCGTTGATCGCGGGCCTCGCGCGGCTGATCTATCCGGCCGAGGCGAAAGAGCTCGTCGACTTCGATGTACTCAGCAATCTGCCGCCCGGCGCGCCGTTCCGCGGCCCGGGAGGCCCGCCGATGGCCTTTGCGCTGGAGCAGGCGGTCGACGAAGCGGCTTTGCGGATGAAGGTCGATCCGATTCACTTGCGCAAGCTTTGGGATCGCGATCCCAACCGGCAGCGGCTTTACGACTGGGCCGCCGGCCTCGAGGTCTGGCGCAACCGCAAGCCGGCCTCCTCGCAAAGCGGCCGCTACCGGCGCGGTGTCGGTGTCGCCACCGGCTACTGGCTCTATCTCTGGCAGACCGGTTCGTCGGTGGAGCTCGCAATCAAGGGCGGACGCATCGTCGCAAGCTGTGCGGTGCAGGATATTGGCACCGGAACGCGCAGCGTGATCGCGAATACCGTGGCGAAGGCTTTCGACCTGGAGCCGCAGGACATCGACGTCCGCATAGGCCGATCCAATCTGCCGCCGGGACCAGGCTCCGGCGGCAGCCGCGTCACTGCCTCGGTCGTGCCGCCGACATTGCTCGCGATCGAGAAGCTGAAGGCGGAGATCCAGCGGACCGCGGCACAGAGGCCAATTCCCGGTTCGAACGCTCCGTGGCGCGAATTGATCGCGGCCGCGCCCGACCTTGCGGTGTCCGCGAAGCGCCCGGAGGATCACAAGCCCCCGCCGGGCGTCAGGCCGGCGCTGAGGGAGGCCGGTTTCATGGGCATGGTGTTCGGCTGGGTGCTTCGGCTCATGAACCACATGGTGGTGGGCGCCGGCGTGCCGAGTTCGGTGCAAGTGATGGAGGTCGAGGTCGACACCTGGCTCGGCCATGTGCGGGTGCTCAACGCTTATACCGGGCTGGCGGTCGGCAAGCTCGCCGCACCGGCGCTGGCGCGTAGCCAAGCCGCAGGCGCGGTCATTCAAGGCATCGGCTACGCGCTCTATGAAGCGCGCGAGACCGATCCCGGCAGCGGCCATATCCTGAGCGGAAGCATGGAGGATTACCGCATCCCCGGCATCGCCGACATGCCACGGCTTGAGGTGCATTTCGACGAGGCAGGTTTCGAGCATGTGCCCGGCGGCAGCGTCGGCATCGGCGAAGTCGCGACCGTGCCGACCTCGCCGGCGATCGCGAATGCGATCCGTGATGCCATCGGCGTGAGACTGACCGAGATTCCGTTCCGGCCCGATCGCCTGGTCGCCGCGCTAAAAGGGAGTAATGCCGCATGAGTGCTGCCGTCATGACCGCCGAAGCCGCGCCGGAATTCCGCGCCGCTGGCACCGATCTCAGCGAGCGCCGCCGCAGCGGCGTGTCGAGGGGACCGCTGATCGATCTCGCTGCAGCGGGCGACAACGCCATTTCCTGGGACGCGAAAGGCGCCGCCAGCATCGGCGCACTCGCCACCATTGCGACCATCGCGGCCAACACGCGCATGATGGAAGCCTATCCCGGCATTGCGGCAAGCGCACAAGGCCTTGCCACCCCGCAGGTGCGCCATCTTGCAACGCTTGGCGGCAACCTCGCGCAGCGGTCGCGCTGCTGGTATTTTCGCAAAGCCGACATTGATTGCCTCAAGAAGGGCGGCAGTGCCTGCCCTGCCCGATCGGGCAATCATCTCTATGGCGTCGCCTTCGATCTCGGCCCCTGCGTCGCGCCGCATCCCTCCACCATGGCAGCGGCATTGCTCGCCTATGACGCCAGCGTCGTCACGGATTCCCGCGGCGGACTGACGATCGCCGATTTGCTCGGCGATGGTTCGCAAGCGCGCTCCGATCACACGCTCGCGGCGGGCGAGATGATCAAGAGCGTCGCGCTTCCTGCTCCTCTTGCCGGCGAGCGCGCGTCCTACAAACGCGCGATCAGCCGCACCTACGCCGAATGGCCGCTGGTGGAAGTCTGCGCTCGAATCGTGATCGCCGACGGCAAGTTCCAGTTCGTACGTCTTGCCGCCGGCGGCATAGCGCCGATGCCGCTTCGTCTCATTGCTTGCGAAACGGCGCTGCAGGGCAAGGCCACAAACGCCGCAACGATCGCTGAAGCCGCGGGGCAAGCCACCTCCGGCGCCAAGCCGCTGCCGATGACGGCTTACAAGCTGGACTTGCTCGAGGGACTCTTGCGCGATCTCCTGGAGCGCCTCATGGCCTAGCGCGATAGATCATCGCTCAGCCATGTGCTGCGAGAGTCGGTCCGGCGCACCGATCTTAGGGATATATTGTTTTTCGGGAATGCTCGGCGGCGCCCACCGTCAGCGGTGCGGCGCAGAAAATCGATCAATCCCGAACATTGTGGGAATAGGTCTTGGCGAATCGTTTTCGCATCAATGACTTATGCCGCTTGGTGCGCTCGGAGGGACTCGAACCCCCACGATTTTACTCACTGCCACCTCAAGGCAGCGCGTCTACCAATTCCGCCACGAGCGCTTTGGGGATGCCGGCTTGGGGCTTGAGGCCTGCCGGATCAACGGCGCCGATCTAACAAATCCATCAGTGGGGTACAAGCCTGCCGAAGCCCTGAATTCCACAAGCTTGGGAAGAAAATGTTCCGCCCCTGCCCCACCGGCCCTAGCGGGTACCCAGGCCGCTGCGCATGCCGGGCCGCTACCGCGTGCCCCAGCCGCTACCGCGTGCCTTGCGTCCGCGGCAGCATCTGCTTGACCTCGACCGCGATCCGGTTGCGGTCGACCAGCACGACACCGGAGGCCACCGGCAGATTGTTGGCGAGAACCTTGACCTCGTCGGCCTCGGTTGCGTCCAGCTCGATGATGGCGCCGCGGGAAAGACGTAATACTTGATGGATGGGCATGGTGGTCGTCCCGAGGACGACCATGAGATCCACGGTGACTTTGTCGAGAGTAGGCACTGTCAGCACCACCGCAACTGGAGACTACGCCAAAAGGACTTGGCATTTGCACCTGCAATCATCACCACGTTATGGTTAGCCAATGGTTAATTCGCCTCAAGACCCCCGCCAAAACCCCCGCCAAGAGCTCGATTTGACGTCGTTTTCCGCCGCCAGCGGCGAGCCCGTCGAGTGGCGAATCTCGGACGCTCCGGTGCCCTATCCGGAGGCCGTGGCCGCCATGGAGGCCCGCGTCACCGCCATCGCGGCGGGCGAGGCCTCGGAGCTGGTCTGGCTGCTCGAACACCCCCCGCTCTACACCTCTGGGACCTCGGGCAAAGAGACCGACCTGCTCGATCCCCGATTCCCGACCTTTGCCTCTGGGCGCGGCGGCCAGCTCACCTATCACGGCCCGGGCCAGCGGGTGGCCTACATCATGCTCGACCTCAAGCGCCGCCGGCCGGACGTGCGGGCCTATGTCGCAAGCCTGGAGGAACTGATCCTGAAGACGCTAGCCGCCTTCAACGTCCGCGGCGAGCGGCGCGAGGACCGGGTCGGCGTCTGGGTGAAGCGGCCCGACAGGGGACCTGAGCACGAGGACAAGATCGCGGCGATCGGCGTGCGGCTGAAGCGCTGGGTCTCGTTCCACGGTATCGCCATCAATGTCGAGCCGGAGCTCTCGCATTTCGCCGGCATCGTCCCCTGCGGCGTTGCCGATCCCCGCTACGGCGTGACCTCGCTGGTCGATCTCGGCCAGTTGGCGACCCTGGCCGATGTCGACGTCGCGCTTCGGCAGGCGTTTGAAGAGCTGTTCGGGCCGACACGCGCGCTACTGCCGGAAGCCGCCGCCTGACGCGTTCCTGTTGGAGACATGCCGCGCGCGTTCTCCATCAGCATGGAATCAGTTACGCTTGCATCCGGTGCCGCCCACGCCTCCCCCCTCCGCCGGGAAAGCAGACCTCATGCCGGGTGACTAAACCATCGGACCGACTGTTCGAGCACTGGGCATAAGGAGGGATTGCGTTTCAGCTCGCAATGGGAGGTTTGACGATGAAATTGTCTGCGCCAATCTATCATCTGAAGCGAAAAGCGAAGCGCCTGTCCCGCGACGAAGGCATTCCGCTCCACGCCGCGCTTGACCGCATCGCCACGACGGAAGGGTTCTCCGCCTGGAGCATGCTGGCGGTGAAAGCTGCCGGAGCGACACCGGCCAACAGACTGTTCCCGCAATTCCAGCCGGGTGACCTCGTGCTGGTCGGCGCGCGCCCCGGTCAGGGCAAGACTTTGATGAGCCTCGAGCTTGCCGTGGAGGCCATGAAGTCCGGCAATCGTGCTGCATTCTTCTCACTCGAATACACCGAAAAGGACGTGCTGGATCGCTTGCGTGCGATCGGCGTGGAGCCGGCGGAGTTCGACAAATTGTTCGAGGTCGATTGCTCCGACGCGATCAGCGCCGACTACATCGTCAAGCAAATGGCCGCGGCCCCCCGCGGCACAGTCGTGGTGATCGATTATCTGCAACTGCTCGACCAGCGGCGGGAAAACCCTGACCTGACCGTTCAGGTGCGCGCGCTAAAATCCTTCGCGCGCGACAAGGGGCTGATCGTCGTCTTCATCTCGCAGATCGATCGGTCCTATGACCCCTCCGTCAAGCCCTGCCCCGATCTCGGCGATGTCAGGTTGCCGAACCCGCTGGATCTGAAGTTGTTCGACAAAATGTGCTTCCTCAACAACTCAGAGGTTCAGTTCCGCGCGGCGAGCTGACTACCAAAAGCCGCGGATGAGATGGCTCACCCGCGGCTCACAGCATCACGCCGCCTTCAGCGAAACCTCGAGCTTGCCGGCAATGTAGCGGCGCTCCTGGGTCAGGCCGCCGAAGCCGTAGGCGTCGCCCTTGACCTCGTCGACATGCAGATAGGTCTCGGGATGCAGCGGGCCCAAAATCCCGGCCATGCGCTTGAACATCGCGGCAAGATAGGCCGCTTTCTCGTCCTTGGTGTTGGTGCCTTCGGTGACGTGAATGTCGATCCAGTAGCTGGCAAGCTTCTGCTCGGCGAGCGACTTGCCGCCGGCGAACCAGTCGCCCGCATCGACCGGCTTCACGATGATGGCGGTAACCTTGGGATCCTTGCGCAGTATCTCAGCTGTGAGCTCGGACACGGCAGTGGCGATGTCGGACTTCAGCGACGGCGACTGGCGGGACGAGGTGTAGGACACCGTGATCAGGGGCATTGTCGTTCTCCTCAAAATGTCGCGCTGTTTGCGCGGCGTTGGTGAGAAGCTAGACCTTGCCCGGTCATTTTGGTATCTTATCTCTATTGATACCAGTGATAAACATTCAAAATGACAGCAATCCTCGACATCGCCACCGTCCAGGCCTTCCTGCTGGTCGCCGAGCTCCAGAGCTTTACACGCGCCGCGGAGGCACTCGGCACGACGCAGGCGGCGGTCAGTCTCAAGCTGCAGCGGCTGGAGACATTGCTGGCAAAGCGTCTCGTCGAGCGTTCGCCGCGCGCGGTCCGGCTCACCGCCGACGGCGCCAGCTTCCTCGATCGCGCCCGCGCGCTGATCGCGGCACATGACCGCGCGCTGTCGGGCGAGGCACCGGCCGCGCAATCGCTTTCGCTCGGTATCTCCGATCACGCCGCTGGACCCGAGCTGGTGCCGCTGCTCGGACGGCTGCATGCGATGTCAGCGAACCTGACGCTCGCCGTCACGATTGGCTTCTCGCGCGAGATGCAGGATGCCTATGACGCGGGCGAGCTCGATGCTGTGATCGTCCGCCAGGAAGGCAGCCGCCGCGGCGGGGAGAAACTGACCGAGGACGAATTCGGCTGGTTCGCGTCACGACGTTTTACGCTGGCGAAGGGCGAAGCACTGCCGCTCGCGACGCTCGCCCCGCCCTGCGGCGTCCGGGCGATTGCCGTACGCGCCCTCGACAAGGCCGGCCTCGCCTGGCGCGAGCGTTTTGTCGGCGGCGGTGTTACGGCGGTGGTCGCGGCCGCGCTTGCCGGGCTCGCCATCGCGCCGCTGGCACGACGGATCGCGCCTCCCGGACTGATCGACATTGGACCCGCGCACAAGCTGCCGAAACTCGGCAGCTCGAAAGTGATGCTGCATTCGAAGGTCAGCGATCAGGCAAAACTCGCCGCGCTGCGCGCGGTCGCGGCGACGTTTCGGAGTGTAGCCGCCACCTGAGCCTCACAAAATCGCCTCGAACGCGCTGCGCAGCGTTTCGTGCCGGAACACAAAACCGCGGCTCAGTGCCTTGTTCGGCAGCACGCGCTGGCCGCCGAGCAGGAGCTCGTCGGCAAAGCCTCCGCCAATCCGGCGTAGAAGACCGCCGGGAATGCGGAACACGGCGGGCCGGTGCAGGCGGCGACCGAGCTCCTCGGTGAATTTTGCGTTGGTGACTGGGATCGGCGCGGTCGCGTTGACGGGCCCGGTGAAATCGGGCGTCGCCATCACATAGGCGATCAGCCGGATCAAATCGTCGCGCTCGATCCAGGACATCCACTGCCGCCCGGTGCCGATGGGACCGCCGAGCCCGAACTCGAACGGCGTCAGCATGCGCGTGATGAAGCCGCCCTCCGTGCCCAACACGAGGCCGATGCGCAAATTGACCACGCGGACGCCGAGTTCCTCCGCCGGCCGTGCCGCCTGCTCCCAGGCCGCGCAGAGCTCGTGGCTGAAGCAGGCGTGAGATTTCGTCGACTCCGTCAGCACCTGGTCGGCCCACAGGCCATACCAGCCGATCGCGGATCCGCTGACGAGCACCTCGGGCTTGCGCGCGAGCCGCGCGATCAGCTTGACGACCTCGCCGGTCATGTCGATGCGGGAGCCGATGATCTTCGCGCGCTTCGCCTCGGTCCACAGGCCGTTGCCGATCGGCTCGCCGGCGAGATTGACGATGGCGTCGATCGGCGTGTCCGCGGCAAGCTGATCGAGGCTCGTGACCAGCGTAACCGGCGGCGGCAGCATCTCGGCCTTGGCGGGGTTGCGGATCAGCGCGATGACGTTCTGCCCTGCCCCACTGAGGCTCGCCGCAAGGCGGCTGCCGATGAAACCGGTGGCGCCTGTTATCAGCACGGTCTTGCGGCCCGGCAGCTTCTCGACGAGACCCTCCGCGGGCACGCAGCGCATGCGGCCAAGCCGGCGCATCGCCGCAAAATCCCTGATGCCGCAGAGCGACGCGCCGAGCGCGCAGGCGGTCGCGGCGATGCTGAGCAGACCCTGATAAACCACCGTCACGCCGAAGGGCTGCATCGCCCAATCGATCAGGACGGGCAGAAGCAGCACCAGGATGGCGCCGTAATTGATCGCGAGCAGCGTGTGATTGATCCGCTCGCTCGGCGGCAGTTTTCGGCTCAGATCCTCCTCGACGAAATCCATCAATGTGATGACGATCTCCGCAACCAGCACAGCGACGATCGCCAGTGCCAGTAAGCCGTAGACCTCCAGCCAGCCGAGCAGCAGGAATAGCAGCGCATAGAGCATGTTGCGGATGCCGTGCAGCTTCAGTTCGAAACGCTGCGAGGGGCGCCAGGCCAGGCGCTCGGTGAACTCGTGATGATAGAAAGTGTCGAACACACCCATCACGATCTGGATGGCGATGAGCGTCCACAACAGCGGGGTCATGATACGGCCTCCCTGAACACGGCGGACTGGTGGATCAGCGCGCCGTAACGCGGATGAATGACATCGAGGGTGAAGCGGAACGCGCCCTCGCCGAGATCGGAATGTGTGACCGTGAGATCACCCGGCGTGAGCCATTGCGGCAGCGGGATCCACAGGCGCCCGAGCTGCAGGCCGTAGCCGGCGCTGCGGAAGGTCAGCGCCTCGCCTTCCACCGCAATGCGCAGCGCCATGGAGACGCCGAAGCCGACATATTCCTCGAGCCCGGTCGGGCCGGCGAAGCGCTTTGCCGAATGGATCACCTGCGGAAAGCCGCGCTTGCGCGCGCAGATGCGGGTCCAGGTCTGGCCGCCGGTCGCGCCGTCCTCGGTCACCGTCACGATCATAGGGACGCCGGTGTCGCGGCCGGTCGGCAGCGGGCCGCCGATCAGGCGGGCGGCCTGCGCGAACCACCAGCCGATGTCGCTGAAAGAGACCTCGTCGACCACGCCGACATAGACCACGCTGTCGCCGTCGGCGACGCGTTTCGAGAAGCGCCGCCAGGTCGCGAGCGGCAGGCGGCCCCAATCCTCGTCCGACAGCAGCGTACGGAAGCGGCGATCGTCGAGCAGCTTGATGTGGGCGGAGGTTGGTGCGTTGGAGCCTGACAATCGAGCCGACGTCATCACACCCTCCTCAGAACTATCTGGCCTTGCCCAGCGGCAGCAAATTGGCGATCTTCTCGCCAAGCCGCATCAAGGCGACCAGCCGCGGCCGCGGCACTTTCAGCATCTGCATGAACCAGTGGTCGGCGAGCTCGGTGAAGGCGAGCATCTCCTTCAGCCGCTTGCTCGCGACCGGATTGATGGTCGGATCTTCAGCGGCATCGGACACGCAGGCCCGCAGTGCCGTGATCGCCGGATCGAGCTCCCGCTCCTTGCGCCGCGCCGCGATGCGGGCTGCGACCTCCCATATGTCGGTCTCGGCCTCGTAATGGTCGCGGCGGTCGCCGAGGATCGGCACCCGCCGGATCAGGTTCCAGGCGAGCAGCTCCTTCAGCGAATTGGAGACGTTGGACCGTGCCATGCCGAGCGTGTCGGCGATGTCCTCGGCCGTCATCGGCGCCTCGGCGAGATAGAGCAGTCCGTGGATCTGGCTGACCGAGCGGTTGACGCCCCACTGATCCCCCATGTCGCCCCAATGCAGGATGAAGCGCTCGACGGCGGCGGGGAGTTTCTTCTTTCCGGTTGTTTCTGTCATAACAGAAATATCTGATGCCTACGATTACATGTCAAGTGCCGCGATCGCCTTGCGTCCTGCATACCGTCCGTTCTATTTGCCTAAAAACGTCCCAGAGAACGGGAACCGAACGCCCGCGTGAGCGTTTGTCTCCGTCGAGGCGGGGTCTAGGAATGGTAAAAAAGTCCAGTCAACAGAGAGACCTGTTCGAGAGCGAGCGGAGTTTCCGGCTGTTGGTGGAGGGAGTCGCGGACTACGCGCTCTACATGCTCGATCCCACCGGCATCATCACGAGTTGGAACATCGGCGGCGAGCGGATCAAGGGCTATTCGCCCGAGGAGATTCTCGGCCAGCATTTCTCCCGCTTCTATACCGAGACCGATCGCACCAACGGCAAGCCCGCGCGGGCCCTCGGCATTGCGCGGGACCAGGGCCGCTACGAGGAGGAAGGCTGGCGCGTCCGCAAGGACGGCACGTTCTTCTGGGCGAGCGTCATCATCGATCCGATCTACGAGGACGGCACTCTCGTCGGCTTCGCCAAGATCACCCGCGACATCACCGAGCGCCGCAATGCGCAGCTCAGGCTCGAGGCAATGCAGACGCAGCTTGCCGAGTCACAGAAATTCGACGCGCTCGGGCAGCTCACCGGTGGCATCGCGCACGATTTCAACAACATCCTGATGATCATCACCGGTAGCCTTCACATCCTGAAGAAAGGCGATGCCAACGATGAGAAATTTCAGCGCGCGATTTCTGCGATTGATACCGCCTCCAAACGTGGCGCAGCGCTGACCGCCCAGCTCCTGACCTTCGCGCGGCGGCAAAGCGTCAATCCGCAGGCGATCCACTTCGGCGAGCGGATCGAGGCGATCCGCGAAGTGCTTCACGCCGGCGTCGGCAGCACCGTTCGTCTCGCCTTCGACATCGAGCGCGAGGTCTGGCCGGTCAGGGCTGACGTCTCCGAGTTCGAGACGGGGCTGCTCAACCTCGTCATCAACGCGCGCGATGCCATGCCCGACGGCGGCACGGTGACCATCGGCGCGCACAACATCGTGGTGGACGATCCGCTCCACAGCGGCGAATTCGTCGCCATCACCGTCGCGGATACCGGGCTCGGCATCGCCTCCGACGTCGTCGACAAGATTTTCGAGCCGTTCTTCACGACGAAGCCGGTCGGAAAAGGCACCGGCCTCGGCCTGTCGCAGGTGCACGGCTTCGCGCACCAGGCGGGCGGCACGGTCAAGGTCGCAAGCGAGCTCGGCAAGGGCACGACCTTCACCATCCTGCTGCCGCGCGAAACCGCGACCACGCCGACCGAAGCCTTTGAGGTCGCGCCGGTGCGCGGCAGCGGTACGGTGCTGCTGGTCGAAGACAATCCCGATGTCGCCATCGTCAGCATCGGCCTGCTGGAGCAGCTCGGCTATCGCGTGCGCCAGGTTGCGGATGCCGAATCCGCGCTGCGTGAACTCGAAAACAACGGCGTCGACTTCGTCTTCTCCGACATCGTCATGCCCGGAAAGATGGACGGGCTCAGCCTCGCTCATCACCTGCGCGAGATCCACCCCGACCTGCCGATCCTGCTCGCCAGCGGCTACAGCGAAGCCGCCGCCGGCGTGCGCGGCGATTTCCCGATCCTGCGCAAGCCGTACGAGATTCACGAGCTCAGCGAAGCGATCTCGAAGCTGCCGAGATGACGGCCAACTAAACCGTCGGCAACACCGAGAACGCCTCCCCCGCCCTGCGCAGGTTCAGCTCATCCACGCTGGCCGTTTCACTCGTCACGCTGTCCACCCGCGACGACGGCGGGCCGTGACGGCAGAGTGCGACCATGTCGGCGACGTGTTTCGGCGCTCCCGCGAACAGCGCTTCCACGCTGCCGTCACGACGGTTGCGGACCCAGCCTTCAAGGCCACAAGTCACCGCCTGGGACTCGACCCAGGCCCGATAGCCGACGCCTTGCACGCGGCCGCGGATCATGACCTGGAGGATCGCCCGGCTCATTTTTTCAGCCCGAGCAGATCGGCGCTGCGCGCTTTCGCTTCGGCTTCGCGCATGACACGATTGGTCAGCTCCCCCGACGGCAATCCCTTCAGCGCTTTCGGCGCCGTGCCCTCGCGCAGCGCCTTCTGGACGTCGTAGACGGCTTGAGTCGCTGCCGCGATCGGCGCGTGGCCCTGAAGCGCGATGCGGACGCGTTGGCTGGCGAGATAGTCGATCGCGTTCAATTCGTCCGGCGCGCCACCGAGCACGATCGGCAGCCGCGTTGCGGATACGATGGCTTCGAGCTCAGCGCGCGACTTGATGCCCGTGAAGAACAGTGCATCGACGCCGGTGGCTTCATAGGCCTTGGCGCGGCGGATCGCGTCGTCGATCGAGCTGATTGAGGCCGCACCGGTGCGGCCCATGATGACTAGCGAGGGATCGCTGCGGCCGTCGAGCGCGGCCTTCATCTTGCCGACGCCCTCCTCCAGCGAGATCAGCTGCGCCTTCGCCTCGCCAAAGGCGGCCGGCAGCAGCGTGTCCTCGATGGTGAGGCTGGCGGCGCCCGCCGTCTCCAGCTCCTGCACCGTGCGGCGCACGTTGAGCGCATTGCCATAGCCGTGATCGGCATCGACCAGCACCGGCAACGCGGCGGCGCGCGACATCCGCCGCATCTGCTCGGCCAACTCGGTGAGCGTGATCAGGGTGACATCGGGATCGCCGAGCACGGCCAGCGAGGCCACCGAACCGCCGAACATTCCGAGCGGAAAGCCGAGGTCCTCGGCAATGCGGATCGAGATCGCGTCATAGACCGAGCCGGGATGGACGCAAGCCCCGCCCGACAGGATGGAACGCAGTTTCTCGCGGCGGGAACGAAAGGCCATGGTGCCCTCTCTATTGTTGCGACACAGCCGCAACATACTCCGTCATTGCGAGCGTAGCGAAGCAATCCAGAATCTTTCCACGGAGGCAGTCTGGATTGCTCGCAATGACGACGTTCGTGGGGCTCGGCGAGAGCCCCACGCGCACGCTCTACGCAAACTCCAGGATCAGCGCGTCCACCGCGAGCGTCGCGCCGGCGCTGGCGTGGATTTTCTTCACGGTGCCGTCCTGCTCGGCGCGGAGCACGTTCTGCATCTTCATGGCCTCGACCACGGCCAGCGTCTCGCCGGCCTTGACCTCCTGGCCTTCGATCACAGCGATCGAGACGATGAGGCCGGGCATCGGACACAGCAGCTTCTTGCCGGTGTCGGAGGCCGTCGTCACCGGCATCAGCTTCGCCGAGGCCGCTTCCGCTTCGGTCCAGACATAAACCGGCACCTCGACGCCCTGATGCGCAAGGCGGATGCCGTTGGCGATCGGGCGGGCCTGCACCGCAACGAAGTGGCCATCGATAGTGCCCTGCCAGACCGGATCGCCCGGCTTCCATGCGGACTGCAGCAGATGTGCATTGCCGGCCTTGCCGTCGGCGTCGACGAAGCGCACCGCGATCGCCTCACCCTCGCGGGCAACCTCGAGCAAAATCTCCTGGCGGTCCAGCCACACCGCGCGGCGGCGCTCGCGCTGCACGATGCGGCCGCCCATCTGGCCGGAGATCTGGCGCTTGCGCTCGCCGAGCACATGGTCGATGGCGGCGCCGACCGCAGCGATGCGCCGCGCGACCTCACCTTCGGGCACACGCACGGAAAAGCCCTTGGGGAATTCCTCGGCGATGAAGCCGGTCGACAGATTGCCCTCGCGCCAGCGCGGATGATGCATCAGCGCCGACAGGAACGGGATGTTGTGGCGGATGCCGTCGACATAGAACGAATCCAGCGCGGTCGCCTGCGCCTCGATCGCAGCCGCGCGCGACGGCGCATGCGTGACGAGTTTTGCGATCATCGGATCGTAATGGATCGAGATCTCGCCGCCTTCCTGCACGCCGGTGTCGTTGCGCACGGTGATGCCGTCCTTGCTCATCTCGGCCGGAGGGCGATACTTCACCAGCCGCCCGATCGAGGGCAGGAAGTTGCGGAACGGGTCTTCGGCGTAGAGGCGCGATTCCACCGCCCAGCCGGTCAGCGTGACGTCCTTCTGCGTAAGCGCGAGCTTCTCGCCCGCGGCAACGCGGATCATCTGCTCGACGAGGTCGACGCCGGTGACGAGCTCGGTAACGGGATGCTCGACCTGAAGACGCGTGTTCATCTCGAGGAAGTAGAAGCTCTTGTCCTGGCCGGCGACGAACTCGACGGTGCCCGCGGAATCGTAGTTCACGGCCTTGGCCAGCGCGACCGCCTGCTCGCCCATCTTGCGGCGGGTGGCTTCGTCGAGCAGCGGCGAAGGCGCCTCCTCGATGACCTTCTGGTTGCGGCGCTGGATCGAGCATTCGCGCTCGCCGAGATAGATCACGTTGCCGTGCTTGTCGCCCAGTACCTGGATCTCGATGTGGCGGGGATCGACGATGAACTTTTCGACAAAGACGCGGTCGTCGCCGAACGAGGCCTTGGCCTCGGCCTTGGCGAGATTGAAACCTTCGGCGACCTCGGCCTTCGAATGCGCGATGCGCATGCCCTTGCCGCCGCCGCCGGCGGAAGCCTTGATCATCACGGGATAGCCGATCTCGTCGGAAATCCTGACCGCGTGCTTGTCGTCCTCGATCACGCCGAGATAGCCCGGCACGGTCGAGACCTTGGCTTTCGCAGCCGCTTTCTTGGATTCGATCTTGTCGCCCATCGCCGCGATCGCGCCCGGGTTCGGGCCGATGAAGACGATGCCGGCGGCCTCCAGCGCGCGCGGAAACGCCTCGCGCTCGGACAGGAAGCCGTAGCCGGGATGCACGGCCTCGGCGCCGGTCTTGCGGCAGGCTTCCACGATCTTCTCGATCACCAGATAGCTCTCGGCCGCAGCGGGCGGGCCGATCAGCACGGCCTCGTCAGCCATCTCGACATGGAGGGCGTCGCGGTCGGCCTCGGAATAGACGGCAACCGTCTGAATTCCCATCTTGCGGGCGGTCTTGATGACCCGGCAGGCGATTTCGCCGCGGTTGGCGATCAAAATGCGTTTGAACATGATTTTCTTGAGTCTCGACCTTGGGCGGGACCCTTCCCTGGCCGTTGGGCCTATGGAACGGGCCGTGTGGCTCCCGTGGTACATCAAAATGGGCCGGAGGCAACGGTCTAAATCCGGCCCCGCGGGCGTACCAGCGCAAGACCGATCGGGCCCGGCGAACCCCTTGGATGACCTACGGCTTCCCGGCCTTGGTCCTGTCCTTGGCCACGTCCCGGACCAGGCTGTGAATGAAGCCCAGTTTCGCCACCACCGCGGGCGAGAGGATGAAGGGATAGAGGTCGCGCATCCCCATGGCGCGGTTGACGCTGTTCATAGCGAAGGTGAAGGGCAGCCATGCGTCGACGATCGCCTCGACGCCTTTCGCCTCGTAGGGGTTGAACCGGATTCGCGTCGACAACTCTCCGTCGCGGTCGACCTTGGGACGCACCTCCATGCCGAACTCCGAGGCCATCTCCAGGGTGTCGACGATGTGGAGGTAATGCGCCCAGGTCTCGGCGAAGTCTTCCCAGGGGTGCATCGTCGCATAGGACGAGACGTAATTCTGCTGCCAGTCCGGCGGCGCGCCTTCGGCATAGTGGCGCTGCAGGGCCTCACCGTAATCGACGGAATCGTCGCCGAACACAGCGCGGCATTCGTCCAGTTTGCCGCCGTCACGCACCAGCACGTCCCAGAAATAGTGCCCGACCTCGTGGCGGAAATGCCCGAGCAGCGTCCGGTAGGGCTCGCCCATCTCCAGCCTGCGCCGCTCGCGCTCGATGCCATCGGTCTCAGTCAGCGCGATCGTGATCAGGCCGTTGTCATGGCCGGTCAGGATTCTCTGGCCGCTGTTGGGATCATCGGCGAGGAAATTGAAGATCAGGCCGTGCTCGGGGTTCTCCTGCCGGGTCTGGAGCGGCAGCTTCCAGCGGATCAGCGAATAGAACAGCCGGTGCTTCGCCACCTCCAGCTCGCGCCAGCCCGCGAGCTGCGCGGGGTCGGAGAGATCAGGCACGATGCCGTTATGGCGGCAGGCGCGGCAGTAGCCGGTGGTATCGACGGCATCGGTGAGCCAGTTGCAGGCGTCGTACTCGGCATTGCGGCACAGCATCCGTCCCTTGCCCTTGTCGGCGAGCGTGGCCCAGCCCTCCCCGTCGGGCTCGATCGCCGACATCGTCTCCTTCTCCGGCAGGAAGGCGACCTTGTGGCCGCAACGTTCGCAGGCGCGGTTCTCGAAATAGAGAACATTGCTGCAGGCCTGGCAGACAAAGAGCTTCAAGATCTAGCCTCTTGGGAAAGGGTGTTTTACGAATGAGAGTTGCAGCGCCTCGCAGATACGCCCATCGACGCCCCATCGTTCCAATGTTTTGGAACAAATAGCCAGACCCCGCGTTCGCTCATACCCGCCACACGCCGTTCGGCGGGGTGTTTCCCTTATCTATTCCCTTTTTGAGCAATGGCTATCACGCCTTGTCTGTGTGAATATCGGCTTGGCACGTGCGCTCCCGCATCACAACGGCCGACGCCTTGAACGATCCTTTGCCCGAGACCATTGCCGCCGAAAGGCTGCGCCAGCACCTCCAAGACATCGCGCGGGAGCGTGATGAAGCCTATCGCGCGCTCCAGGAGCGCGAGGCGGAGCTAGCGCGCATCCAGCGCATCGGCAAGGTCGGCGGGCTCGAGGTCGACTTCCGCGAAGGTTTCAAGAACCGCCGCTCGCCGGAATATCTGATGATCCACGGGCTGCCGCCCGAGGCCGCAGATGAATCGCACGAGGACTGGGTCAGCCGTATCCATCCCGATGACCGCGACGCGACCGTCAAGCATTTCTTTGAGGCGCTGGCCGGGACCAGCGCGGACTACACCGCTGAATACCGCATCGTCCGCCCCAGCGACGGCGAGACGCGCTGGATCCGCGTCGTCGCCAAGATCGAGCGCGACAGCGACGGCCGTGCCATCCGCCTCGTCGGCGCCCATATCGACGTCACCGACCAGATGCTGGTGCGCGAGACCTTGCGCGAGAGCGAGGAGCGGTTTCGGCTGATCGCCGACAGCGCACCGGTGCCGATCTGGGTGACGAAGCTCGACCGCACGCGTTCCTTCGCCAACCAGGCCTATGTCGATTTCGTCGGCCTGCCCTACGATCAGGCCATCGCCTTCGACTGGCGCAAGGTGCTGCATCCGGACGACCTGCCGCATGTGCTGCAGCAATCGGTCCAGGGGGAAGCGTCGCTCAAGCCGTTCGTGCTGGAGGCACGCTACAGGGATGCCTCCGGCGAATGGCGCTGGCTGCGCTCGGAATCGCAGCCGCGCTGGGACCCGACCGGCAAGCATATCGGCTTCATCGGCGTCGCCCACGACATCACCGTCGCCAAGCAGGCCGAGATCGAGCTGCGGCAGCTCAACGAGACGCTCGAAGAGCGCATCGCCGAGCGCACCGCCGAGCTCGAATCCAACGAGGCGCGGCTGCGCGCAATTTTGGGGACCAGCAACCAGTATCAGGGGCTGGTCAACCTCAAGGGCGAATTGCTCTACGCCAACAAGACCGCGCTCGACGGCATGAAGGCGAACTCTGCCGACGTGATCGGCAAGCTGTTCTGGGACACACCCTGGTTCAGCACCACCGAGGGCATGAGCACCGCGGTGCGCGAGGCCTTCGATACCGTACTGAAAGGCGAAGCGGTGCGGATGGAAATGCGGCTGCGCCTTCCCATCGGCGAGCGCGACTTCGAGTTCGGCATGCGCCCGGTGCTCGACCGTCACGGCAACATCACCGGCGCGGTGCCGGAGGCCGTCGACATCACCGAGCGTCGCCGCGGCGAGGAGGCGCTGCGGCAGTCACAGAAGATGGAGGCGATCGGCCAGCTCACCGGCGGCGTCGCGCACGATTTCAACAATCTCCTCACCATCATCCGCTCTGCGACAGACTTCCTGCGCCGGCGCGAGCTGCCGGAGGAGCGCCGCCGCCGCTATGTCGACGCCATCTCCGACACTGTCGAGCGCGCCTCGAAACTGACCGCGCAGCTTCTGGCATTCGCACGCCGGCAGCCGCTGAAACCGCAGATCTTCAACGTCGGCAGCCAGGTCGAGGGCGTGGCGCAGCTGGTCCGGCCGCTGGTCGGCGGCCGCATCGAGATCGTCGTCGAGATCGACGATGCCGATTGCTTCACGGTGGCCGACATCGCGCAGTTCGAGACGGCGCTGATCAATCTCGCCATCAACGCCCGCGATGCCATGGACGGCGAAGGCCGCCTCACCATCGCCGTGCGCAAGGTTCAGGGCATCCCGAACCTGCGCACGCAGTCGGCGCGCGGCGGCGATTACGTCGCAATCTCGCTCGCGGATACCGGCAGCGGCATCGCGCCCGAGAACATCGACGCCATCTTCGAGCCGTTCTTCACCACCAAGGAGGTCGGCAAAGGCACCGGCCTCGGCCTCAGCCAGGCGTTCGGCTTCGCAAAACAGTCCGAAGGCGACATCGCGGTGACGAGCACGCGGGGCCAGGGGGCGACCTTCACGATCTACCTGCCGCAGGCGCAAAGCCCTGCAGCCGAAAAGGAAGCCGCATCGTTCACCAGCGAAGGCTCGACCACCGGGCGCGGCTACCGCGTGCTCGTGGTCGAGGACAATGACGATGTCGGCCAGTTCTCGACGGAGCTGCTGGAGGATCTCGGCTACGTCACCCGCCGCGTCGCCAACGCCAACGCGGCGCTGGCCATCCTCGGCGAGAACGAGTTCGCCGTCGATCTGGTGTTCTCCGACGTCATCATGCCCGGCATGAACGGCGTCGAGCTCGCCGGCATCATCCGCGAGCGCTATCCGGGCCTGCCGGTGGTGCTGACCAGCGGCTACAGCAACGTGCTCGCAGAGAACGCCCACCGCGGCTTCGAGCTGATCCAGAAA
Organism: Bradyrhizobium sp. AZCC 2230; assembly: GCF_036924495.1. Taxonomy (NCBI): domain Bacteria; kingdom Pseudomonadati; phylum Pseudomonadota; class Alphaproteobacteria; order Hyphomicrobiales; family Nitrobacteraceae; genus Bradyrhizobium; species Bradyrhizobium sp. AZCC 2230. The sequence goes on from NZ_JAZHRS010000001.1 coordinate 2,041,518, forward strand.
CCGTATTCGGTGGAATCGCTCTCGCGCATCCTGCGCAAGGCGATCACGGAAAAGCTGTCGGTGGCTCGCTAAGGAACCCGCATGAAACCCGCCATCTTCTCCGCCTGGCAGAGCTGGGCGCTGCTCTCCGCCTGCTTCGCCGCACTGACCGCGATCTTCGCCAAGGTCGGCGTCGAGAACATCAATCCGGACCTGGCGACCTTCATCCGCACCATCGTAGTGCTGCTGGCTTTCTCGATGCTGCTGTTCTTCACCGGGCAATTCGCCGTACCTTCGGCGGTCTCGTCGAAAACCTGGCTTTTCCTGGTGCTGTCGGGGCTTGCGACCGGCGCGTCGTGGCTGTGTTACTTTCGTGCGCTGAAACTCGGACCCGCGACACTGGTGGCACCGATCGACAAGCTCAGCGTCGTGCTGGTTGCCCTGTTCGCCTTTGCCTTTCTCGGCGAGCGGCCGACGGCACAGGGCTGGATCGGGATCGCGATGATCGGCGCCGGCGCGGTTCTCCTGGCCGTGAAGTTTTAGGGCGGAACAAAGGTGGCGTGAGATCGGTTTCTGCCCGAGCACTTCCCAGCCTCGATCGAGAGACCGATGTCGCGCGACAACCCCGATCAGGCAAGGCAGGCCGGCCGCGCGCTGGATGCGGCGAATTTCTTCCTTGCCGACGTCCGCGACGGCCTCGGCCCCTATCTCGCCGTCTATCTCCTCACCGAGCAGCACTGGGACGAGGCGCGGATCGGTCTCGTGATGTCGATTTCGACCATCGCCGGCATCGTGGCGCAGACGCCGGCCGGCGCGCTGGTCGATGCGACGCGGGCAAAACGGACAGTGATGGTGATTGCTGCCGTCATGGTGACCCTCGCCTCGTTGTCCCTACCGCTGTTTCCGACCTTCGGGCCCGTTGCGATCTCGCAGGGCATCGCGCAGGCTGCCGCCGTGATCTTCCTGCCCGCGATCGCCGCCATTTCGCTCGGCATTTTCGGCCATGCCGCCTTCACCCGACGGATCGGACGCAACGAGACCTTTAATCACGCCGGCAACGCGGTTGCGGCCGGTCTCGCGGGCGTGTCCGCTTATTGGTTCGGCCCGACTGTCGTGTTCTACCTTCTCGGCGCGATGGCGATCGCGAGCCTCGTCAGCATCCTGGCGATCCCCGAACGCGCCATCGACCACGACCTTGCCCGCGGGCTGGACGACGCCGATGCACAGAGCGAGCAGCCGTCAGGCCTCGCCGTGCTGCTGACCTGTCGCCCCCTGCTCGTCTTCGCGATCTGCGTATTGCTGTTCCATCTTTCCAACGCCGCGATGCTGCCACTGGTCGGGCAAAAGCTGGCGCTGCAGGACAAGAACATGGGCACCAGCCTGATGTCGGCCTGCATCGTGGCCGCGCAATTGGTGATGGTGCCGTTCGCGATGCTGGTCGGCGCCAAGGCCGACCGATGGGGCCACAAGCGCTTCTTCGTCGCCGCGCTGTTGATACTGCCCGTTCGCGCGCGCGCTCTATACGCTCTCGGACAATCCGTTCTGGCTGGTCGGCGTCCAGCTGCTCGACGGCGTCGGCGCCGGCATTTTTGGCGCGATCTTCCCGGTGATCGTCGCCGACCTCATGCGCAACACGGGTCGCTTCAACGTCGCGCAAGGTGCTGTCATAACGGCCCAGAGCATTGGCGCCGCGTTATCGACGACGCTCGCCGGCTTCGTCGTGGTCGGCGCTGGTTACAGCGCGGCCTTCATCACGCTCGGCACAATTGCGGCAATCGGCGCCGTGATCTGCCTGCTCGCCCTCCCCGAAAGGCGGCAAATCGCAGACGACGATCCGCGTCCGCGGGGGAAGACAGTGGCGTCGGCTTCCGCTATCGCTGCCAAATGAACTCGCGCCACAAGGATTGAACGTGCCGTTTGACGCCATCTGGGCCTGGAGCATCATCGTCGCCGCGACCGCTTGCGTCATCATCCGTCCTTTTCGCCTGCCCGAGGCGATCTGGGCCGTGCTCGGCGCCGGCGCCCTCGTCCTGCTCGGCCTCCTGCCATGGCAGGATGCACTCACCGGTATCGAGAAGGGCGTCGACGTCTATCTGTTCCTGATCGGCATGATGCTGATCGCGGAGCTCGCCCGGCTCGAGGGCCTGTTCGATTATCTGGCAGCCCTCGCGGTGGAATATGCATCCGGCTCGCCGCAGCGACTGTTCCTGCTGATCTACATCGTCGGCACGGTCGTCACCGTGCTGCTCTCGAACGATGCCACCGCCATCGTGCTGACGCCGGCAGTCTATGCCGCGACGCGCGCGGCCGGCGCCAAGCCGCTGCCCTATCTGTTCGTCTGCGCGTTCATCGCCAATGCCGCGAGCTTCGTGCTGCCGATCTCCAATCCCGCCAATCTCGTCGTGTTCGGCGCGCGCATGCCGCAGCTCACCGAATGGCTGCGCCTGTTCGCCCTGCCCTCGGCGGCCTCGATACTGCTCACCTATATCGTGCTGCGCCTGACCCAACATCGCGCGCTGAAGGAAGAGACCATCGCACGCAGCGTGCCGCATCCAAAGCTCGGTCGCGGCGGCAAGCTGACGGCCGTCGGCATCGTCGCCATCGGCGTCGTCCTGGTCACAGCCTCCGCGCTCGACAAGCAACTGGGCCTGCCGACCTTCATCTGCGGCGTGGTGACGGCCGCGATCGTGCTGCTGATCAGCCGCCAATCGCCGCTGCCGGTTCTGAAGGGCGTGTCCTGGAGCGTGCTGCCGCTGGTCGGCGGGCTCTTCGTGATGGTCGAGGCTCTGGTGAAGACCGGCGTCATCGGACAGCTCAGTGCGCTGCTGCATCAGGCGGTCGCGCAATCCATCCCGAAGGCCGCCTGGAGCGTCGGCATTGCGACGGCGATGGCCACCAATATTGCCAACAATCTGCCGGTTGGCCTCGTCGCGGGCTCGGTCGCGGCCAGCGATCACCTGCCAACGCCAGTGGTCAGCGCCATTCTGATCGGCGTCGATCTCGGCCCCAATTTGTCGGTCACGGGCTCGCTTGCGACCATCCTCTGGCTGGTCGCGCTCCGCCGCGAGAAGATCGAGGTCGGCGCCTGGCCGTTCCTCAAGCTCGGCATGCTGGTGACGCCGCCCGCCCTGATCGCTGCGTTGGCGGCCGCGATCAGGTAGCTTGCAAGATCAATCGTTCTCGTAGCCGTAGACTTCCGGCAGGATGAAGAGTGCGGCGAGCAATCCGATCAGCGGGAAGATCGCGACCATCAGCGTGGCATTGGCCTGCCCGACCGCAGCGAACACCGTCGGGAACAGGAAGATCGCCAGGAACGACGGCAACTTCACGAACATGTAGGCGAAGCCGCTCGCCGTGCCGCGATACTTCGGCTTGGCGACCATGGTCGGGATCGTCATGCAGTTCGACGCGTCCCAATAATGGCCCCACAGCATGGCGGCGGCCGCGAACGGCAGCAGGGTCTTGTTGTCGGTGTAGAGCGCGAAAGCTGCGACCAGCAGCGAGGCCAGCACGATCGAGAAGCCCGCGATGGCGATGCCGCGGTGGCCGATCTTCGGCGTCAGCAACGGACCGACCCAGCCGGACAGAGCGGCGAAGCAGAACAGCGCCATCGTCACCAGATTGATACCGAGCACGCTCGACACGCCGACCATCACGAACAGCACGGGCAAATAGAACGCGAAGGTCGAGAACTCGCTGCCTTGCGCAAAGCAGGCAATCCAGCCGTAGACCGTCGCGCGCCAGCGGATCGGGTCCTGCTTGAGGTCGGCCAGAAACGCACGCGTGCTGACTTTCGGGACCTGCACGTCCCGGTCCGGCAGCATGGCGAGATCGTCGTTGAACATCTCGCGCGCGACCTGCTTGGCCTCACGATAACGCCCCTTCTGCACCAGCCACACCGCCGTCTCCGGCACGTCGTGGCGCATGATCAGGATGATCAGCGCCGGCACCGCACCGAGGCCGAGCGTCACACGCCACAGCATCTCGTGCTGGATGTCGAACAGCAGAAAGATCACGATGACACCGATGGTCAGCACTTCACCGACGGCGAACATGAACTGCCAGCGATTGCCCATCACCTCGCGCTCACCCTTGGCCATGGATTCCATGATGTAGGTGTAGCCGGTCGAGATATCCGAGCCGAGGGGAACGCCGAGCAGGAAGCGGATCACGACGAGCCAGCCGACGCTCGGCACGAAGGCCTGCGCCAGCGCCAGCACGATGAACATCACCATCGTCACCAGGAACATCACGCGGCGGCCGATCTTGTCGGACAGCCAGCCGCCGAGCAGCGCGCCGATCAACGCGCCGCCCTGCGTGCCGGCCGCGGCGAGGCCGAGCATCAGCGGATCAGGATTGTACTGCTCCTTGATGAAGATCAGCACGAAGGCGATCGAATAGAGGTCCCAGGCCTCGACCAGGATCGAGGCCATCATCAGCCAGCCGACCTTGTTACCCTTGGGACTGTAGTTCGTGATGAGGTAGCGGACCGCAGCTTCGCTCGCGGTCGGTTGTGGCACGGCCATCGTTGACATGTTTGGTCCTCTCTTCAAAACTCTTTACGCACCGAGCAGCGGCTCGATGCTGCAATCGAGCAGGCGCGGGTCGATCCCCGTTTCCATGCCCGTGAACATCTCGCCCATGTAGTCGATCAGTGCGTCGCTCGCCTTCACCGCATCCTCGACGCGGCGGTTGGCGACGGCATTGAGAATGGAAAGATGATGGTCGATCGTGCCGGACAGGTCGGCCTGCCCCGGCATGAAACGGTGGTGGATGTAGCCGATGCGGCGGTACAGCGTGTGCAATGGCCGAAGCGTATGCACCAGAAACGGCTCACCCGCGGCTTCCAGCACCAGCGCGTCGATGCGGCGGTCGATGCTGTTGAACTCGTCGAGGGTTAGCGTAGCGCGGCGCTCGCGCAGCAAGCGCTCGATGTGGAACGCCTGATTGCGGTGCGAGAGACTGGCGCGATCGGCCGCAAGGCGGACGACGAAGCGCTCCATGTCACGGCGCAAGGCCAGCAGCATGCGTTCGCGCGCGAGATCGATCGGCGCGATGTGCAGGCCATGGCGCGGACGGATGATGATGAGCGTATCGGCGGAGAGACGATTGACCGCGTGATGCACCGGCGTGCGGCCGAAGCCGGTGATCTGCTGCAACTCCAGCATCGTCATGAATTGTCCGGGCTTGAGCTCGCAATGAACGAGCAGCTCCTCGATCTTCTGATAGGCCAGCTCGAAGAAGTTGAGACGGTTGCGCCGCGAGGGCTTGCCCTCGCCGTCGTCCTCGTTTCTCACCACCTCGAGCGTGCGCTTGCGCCGTGCCATGTCGTCCTCTCCCGTCAGCCCGCGCTCTCGTTGCTGGGCGGCGCCTTATTTGTGGCACCCTTAAAACATGTTGTGATATATTACAAGCAAGCGTAAGACTTTCGCGGACGCGTTGCATGTTGCAGCGCAAAATGAAAACACGACGGTGCGAGGCGCCTGTGACGGGAGGACAATTGCCGTGAAGATCACGTCGATCGAGACACTGCGCACCGAGGAATTCTCCAACGTCATCTGGGTGCGCGTTCACACCGATACGGGCATGATCGGTCTCGGCGAAACCTTTTATGGTGCCGGCGCAGTCGAAGCGCAGATCCACGACACCTTTGCCGGTCGCCTGCTCGGCCGTAACCCCCTCCATATCGAGGCGATCCATCGCGACATGCTGAACCTGCCGATGGCGCAGTCCTCGACCGGCGTGGAATATCGCGCGGCGTCGGCGATCGACATCGCGCTGTGGGATCTGTTCGGCAAGGTCTGCAATCAGCCGGTGCACCAGATGCTTGGCGGCCTCTGCCGCGACAAGCAGCGCATCTACAACACCTGCGCCGGCACGCAATATGTCCGCTCCACCAATATCAGCCCGGTCTCGAACTGGAATCTCGGTGCCAACAAGGGTCCGTACGAGGATCTCGACGGCTTCATGAACCGCGCCGATGCACTCGCCGAAAACCTCCTGGAAAGCGGCATTTCGGCGATGAAGATCTGGCCGTTCGATCCGGCGGCGCAGGAGAACAAGGGTCTCTACATCACGGCCGCCCAGATGAAGCAGGCGATCGAGCCGTTCGAGAAGATCCGCAAAGCCGTCGGCGACAAGATGGAGATCATGGTCGAGCTCCATTCGCTGTGGAATTTGCCGACCGCAAAGCAGATCGCCCGCGCGCTCGAGCCCTACAAGCCGACCTGGTACGAAGACCCGATCCGCATGAACTCGCCCCAGGCGCTGGCCGAATATGCCCGCTCGACCGACGTCTGGGTCTGCGCCAGCGAGACGCTGGGCTCGCGCTTCCCCTACAAGGACATGCTGGACCGCGACGCCATGCACGTGGTGATGGCCGATCTGTGCTGGACCGGCGGCCTCACCGAGGGCCGCAAGATCGCCGCGATGGCCGAGACCTATCACCGGCCCTTCGCGCCGCATGACTGCATCGGCCCGATCGGCTTCATCGCCGCCATCCACATGTCGTTCAGCCAGCCCAACACGCTGATCCAGGAATCCGTGCGCGCCTTCTACAAGGGCTGGTACAACGAACTCGTCACCACGATGCCAACGATCAAGGACGGCTATGTCTTCCCGATGGAAGGCCCCGGCCTTGGCGTCGATCTTCTGCCCGCCGTATTCGATCGCTCCGATCTGACCGTGCGTCGCTCCAACGCTTGAGGATTTTTTGAGATGAGCACCGCCCTCTTCGACCTTTCCGGCCGCACCGCGCTCGTGACCGGCTCTTCCCGCGGGCTCGGCCGCGCCATCGCCGAGGGCATGGCCAAGGCCGGCGCAAAAATCATCATCAACGGCGTCGATCCCAAGCGCGTCGAGCAGGCTGTCGCCGAGTTTCGCGCCGCCGGACATCAGGCCGAGGGCGCGGCGTTCAACGTCACCGATGAGCCCGCGATCGTCGCCGCCTTCGAGCGCTTCGACCGCGAAGGGCTCGCGGTCGACATTCTCGTCAACAATGCCGGCATCCAGCACCGCAAGCCGCTGGTCGAGTTCACCACCGACGAGTGGCGCAAGGTGATCGAGACCGATCTCACCAGCGCCTTCGTGATCGGCCGCGAGGCCGGCAAGCGCATGATCCCGCGCAAGCACGGCAAGATCATCAACATAGGCTCGCTCGGCAGCGAGCTCGCGCGCCCGACGATCGCGCCCTACACCGCGGCCAAGGGCGGCATCAAGAACCTGACCCGCTCGATGGCGGTGGAATGGGCCCAGCACGGCATCCAGGCCAATGCGATCGGCCCCGGCTACATGCTCACCGACATGAACGAGGCGCTGGTCAACAACACCGATTTCAACAACTGGCTGATGGGCCGCATTCCGTCAAAGCGCTGGGGCAAGCCGGACGAGCTGGTGGGCGCGGCGATCTTCCTCGCCTCGGACGCCTCGACCTACGTCAATGGCCAGATCATCTATGTCGATGGCGGCATGATCGCCGCGATGTAATCGCGAAACCTGAGGGAACGAGACCATGCGCGCCGTCGTCATTCACGCCCCGAAGGACCTGCGGATCGACAACTATCCGGATCCCGAGCCCGGCCCGGGCGAGGTCCGCGTCAAGATCGCCAATGGCGGCATCTGCGGCTCCGACCTGCATTACTATCATCATGGCGGCTTCGGCGTGGTCCGCATCCAGCAGCCGATGGCGCTGGGGCATGAGATCGCCGGCATCGTCGCGGCCATCGGTGACGGCGTCACCGGCGTGAAGCCGGGCACGCGCGTCGCGGTCAATCCGAGCAAGCCGTGCGGCCAGTGCCTGCATTGCCAGGAAGGCCTGCGCAACCAGTGCCTCGACATGCGCTTCCTCGGCAGCGCGATGCGCTTTCCCCATGTCCAGGGCGGATTTCGCGAGTTCATCACGGTCGATGCAACGCAGGCGGTGCCGATCTCCGACAAGCTGTCGCTGGCGGAAGCCGCGGTCGCCGAGCCGCTCGCGGTGTGTCTCCACGCCGGCAAGCAGGCCGGCCCCCTCCTCGGCAAGCGCGTGCTGATCACCGGCTGCGGCCCGATCGGCGCGCTGATGATTCTTGTCTCGCGCTTCGGCGGCGCGTCCGAGATCGTCGTCACCGATGTTGCCGACGCCCCGCTCGCAGTCGCCAAAAAGCTCGGCGCCACGCATGCGATCAACGTCGCAACCAATGCCACCGCGCTCGATCCCTGGCGCGCCGGCAAGGGCGTGTTCGACACGCTGTTCGAAGCCTCCGGCAATCAGGCCGCGCTCCGCACCGCGCTCGACGTGCTCCGCCCCGGCGCGACGCTGGTTCAGCTCGGCCTCGGTGGCGAAATGACGCTGCCGATCAACTCCATCGTTGCCAAGGAATTGCAGCTCCGCGGCACCTTCCGCTTCGATCCCGAGTTCGAGCTCGCGGTGCGGCTGATGGGCGAAGGTCTGATCGACGTGAAGCCGCTGATCACGGTGACCATGCCGTTCGAGAACGCGGTCGCCGCGTTTGAACTCGCCAGCGACCGTTCGCAGTCGATGAAGGTGCAACTCACCTTCTAGGACTGTGCCAACGCGGCCATGACCTCGCGGGAGACGAAGATCTCGGCACGCTCCCACGATTCATCGTTGTCGCCGCGGAAGGTGTAGAGCTTGTCCATTACGACCTTTTTTGCGCCAACATCGATCACCGCGACCTTGGCCCATTGCACCAGCGTGCTCGTCTTCTGGATGCCACCGATGACCTTGAACGCCGCCCCTGCCTGCACGGACGGCGCAAGCCGGTAGCGCGGGTCGGCGGCGATGTCCCGTCGAAGCGCGACCATGAATGCCTGCAGCCGCTTTTCGTGGGCGCCGCTCTGGTCGGCCGGCTCGGCCGACGTATCGGTATAGCTGAAATCGTCGAGCGCAATGGCGGTGGCCTCAGCCGCTACAGCCCACCCATCGAGCCCAACGCTGAGAAGAACAAGGAAAGACAGCAACGACAGGGTACGGCGCATCGCGAACCTCGCATGAGTGAAAGGCCGCAAGCTAGGCGGACGTTTCCTGCGCCGCAGCCGGGAGGCTCCCGACCAGTTCCGGGAAAATTTCACCACGTTGCACCGCAGTAAGGGTGTCGCTTTGCGCCGGTCACGTTCTGCCCTTTAATGGGGGCGACAATTCCGTTCGCGCCAGGTGCCCGCCGATGTGGAACCGCCCGAGATTCGATCTCAAGGTCCGCCTGACCTTGCGCGTCGCCGCCATATCGGCCGCCTGCTTCGCCGCGATCTCCGCCTATTTCCTGATCACGGCCGATCGCGCGGCTCATGCGCGCATCGACGGCATCGCGGCCATCGTGGCGAAGACGCTGGAACTGCAACAGGGCAAGGTCCTGTGGGCGGCGAGCCCGCGCTCCGACTTTCCCAACCTCGACCCCGTTTCGGCCTATGTGATGACGCCGGGCCTGTGCCTGGCCTTCCGCGGCACGAGCGGTGAGATGCTCCAGCGCTTCTGTAGCGGCGCTCCGATCCCGGAGGACCCGCCGCCGCAGATCTTCACGGCGTTCTACCACAGCCTGTTCGACCCCGGCCGCGAGGCCGCGCGACCCGTGATCCTGCGCGGAACGAAGCTTGGCGAAGCCGTGGTCGTGGTCGATCCGGCCGTGCAGACGGCCGAGGCCTGGCACGAGGCCGGCCGCCTGATGCTCGCACTCGCGATCGCGCTGCCGCTGTTATGCGTCCTGGTCTATGCCGCACTGGCCCGCGCCCTGCGCCCCACCCGCATGATCCGTGCCGGCCTCGAGCGGATTGCCGCCAACGACCTCACCGCGCGGCTACCGCAATTCGATCTCGCCGAGCTGTCCGCGGTTCGCGACGTCTTCAACCATCTCGCCGAGAGCCTCGACACGGCGCTTGCCGAGCGCGCCGAGCTGACGCGAAAACTGATCGCGCTCCAGGACGAGGAGCGCCGCCATCTCGCCCGCGAGCTGCACGACGAGTTCGGCCAGTCGCTCGCCGCCATCCGCGCGCTCGCCTCCTCCGCCCGCCAGACCGCAGCGCAGGACTGCCCCTCTCTGCTCGGCGAGTGCGACGGCATCGCGCGGACCGCAACCGGCATGATGGAGACGCTGCGCGGCACACTGTTCCGGCTGCGCCCGCCTGACGTGGAGGAACTGGGACTCGTCGCCAGCCTCGAAGGCCTCGTCGCGGGCTGGAATGGACGCAGCCGCGGTGAGACCCGTTTTGCGATCCGTTTCGACGGCACGTTCGAGACCCTGCCGGCCACGATCAGCGCCAGCCTCTACCGGATCGTGCAGGAAGCGCTCACCAATGCCGCCAAGCATGCCGGCGCCACCAAGGTCAACCTGGAATTGACGATGCAGACCGATGCGATCGCACTCGCCATCGACGATGACGGACGCTCGACCGATCCCGCAGCGAAATCCGGCATGGGCCTGCTCGGCATGCGTGAGCGCGTCGCGGCACTGCGCGGCCGTCTGACTTTTGAGGCCGGCCTCAACGGTGGCTCCGCGCTGCGCGTCGTCATTCCGCTTGCAGCCGCCAATCCTCAAGTGCTGGAGCACGCGGCATGACCGCGACTATTCTGCTGGTCGACGACCATTCAGTCGTCCGCGAGGGCTATCGCTCCGTGCTCGAGAAGCAGCCGGGTCTGCGCGTCATCGCCGAAGCCGGCGACGGCGCGGAGGCCTATCGGCTGTTCAAATCCGAGGCGCCCGACCTCGTCATCATGGATCTCAGCATGCCCGGGATTGGCGGCGTCGAGGCCGTCAGGCGCATCAGGCAATGGGACAAGGCTGCCAAGATCCTCGTCTTCACCATGCATGAGAATGCCGGCTTCGCCGTGCAGGCCATCCGCGCCGGCGCGAGGGGTTACGTCACCAAGACCAGTCCGCCGGAGACGCTGGTGAGCGCGGTGATGGACGTGCTCGCCGGCAAGATCGCGATCAGTCCCGATATCGACCACGAGCTTGCGCTGAGCCGGATCAGCGGCGAGAGCTCGGCCGCCGACGTGCTCACGCCACGCGAGTTCGAGGTGCTGCGGCTGCTGCTCGCCGAAAACACGACGTAGGAGATCGCCGAGACGCTGCATGTCAGCCCGAAGACGGTCGCGAATTTGCATTCGCTGATCAAGGACAAGCTCGGCGTCGGCTCCGACATCGAGCTGGTCCGGCTGGCGCTGCGCCAGGGAATTTTGACGCAGCTCGATCTTGGCGATGCCTGAATATCAGGCGAGATAGCGCGTGAGATAGCCTTCCATGGCGTAGAGCGCGCAGAGCGCGAGGCTCGACCAGACGGCGGCGCTGAAATACAGGAACATCCAGGTCAGCTCGCCCTTCCAATGCGCGATGTCGTGGGTCACCACCCAGCGCGTCGAGACGTCATGCAGGCCTTCGAGGAAGCCGAGGAACCTGCCGCCCTCTTCGTGCCCTGCTCGCCAGCGGCTGAGATACATCGGAACGTCGACGGTGACGAGGAAGGCGAGGAAGCAGGCGATGCCGATGATGCCGGCGATCAGCGCCCAGCGCACCGGGCCCTGGAATTCCGGCATCAAGCGGCACAGCGCGATGCCGGCGAGGAAGAAGGTCACCGCCCACAGCGAGTTCTCGACCGCGTTGAAGAGGAAGTTGGTCGTCACCACCGCGTACCAGGAAAAACACTCCGCGATGATGATGATCGGCACGATCACCAGCGCGATGTTCACCACGGTCTCGGCGCCGGTCATGTGACCAAGCTGATGCAGGATGATCGCCCATTGCGCGGCGAAGCAGACCTCGGCGATGGTTGCGACTGTGCGGCCGACGAAGACGCTCGACAGCCAGGTGTCGAACAGACAGATGCGCTGCACGTCGGCGCGCGGCAGCACCGAGCGGAAGGCGCAGCCGAACACATAGCCCGCGCAGAGCAGGAACATCAGCCCGATATCCGAACCGCCGCCGACGCTGCCCGCGACGGTCGGATAGAACTCGCGGTACAGCATGAACCAGACGAGGATGTTCGCCGCACTGACAAGCGTCAGGGACCCCCACCACCACGCGAGGGGATTTGACCGTGCCTGCCACTGCAACATGAATCGCTCCGCCGTAGTCAATATGACATCCAACGGTAGTAATTCTGTCATAAATCAGCAGCACGGCGCGACAAAAATCTGCGTGACGGCGCTGTCATAATTGGCCGGCGCGTTGTCATAATTGCGAAGGCGACGGCGTTTCCAGGCTTATTCCGGGGGCGCCACTTCCGAGGGCGCCCCCGAATCACGCGGGGACTTATTTCTTCAGTCCACCGACATACGCAGCGAGCTTATCCAGCGTCTGGTAGCCGTATTCAACGGCGCCGAAGCCGATCATGCCGTCGCGCTGCTCGGTGCTCGCTGCCAATTGCCGCATCATCAGCACGGTCTTGCCGTTGCTCTGCTCGGCAAAGGTGATGGTGAAGCGGAACATGCCGGGGTCATCGTCCTGGTCGGCGCCGTGGTCCATCTCCATGAAGGACGGCCGTTCGATGCGGCGGAAGCGCATGCGGTTCGAATAGACGGTGCCGTCGGGACCGATCATGTTGAAGCGCCAGACGCCACCGACGCGCACGTCGATCTCGAAGGTCTCGATCTTGAATCCCTTAGGCCCGAACCATTGCGGCAGATGCTTTGGGTCGGACCACGCCTCGAACACCAGATCGCGCGGCGCGTCGATCACGCGCGACATCACGATCTCGCGGTCGATCGACCATTGCGACAGGGCAGCGTTGGCAGCATTCGTCATCACGCGGTACCTTTCCGTTTGCTTGGCTTGTTGGTGGTCTTGTCGGTCGTTTTCGACGGCCGCTTGGCGGCCGCCCTCTCCTTCTTGAGCTTCATCACGTAAGCCTCGAACCGGTCGAGCCGCGTCTCCCAGATCGCGCGCTGGTGCTGGAACCAGTCTTCCGCACCGACGAGCGCATCCGGACTGAGGCGGCAGGTGCGCACGCGGCCGGACTTCTCCGACTGCACGAGCCCGCTCACCTCCAGCACGTGGATGTGCTTCATGAAGCTCGGCAGCGCCATCTCGAAGGGCTCGGCGAGCTCGCCGACCGAGGCCTCGCCGGCGCACAGCCGCATCACGATCGCCCGCCGCGTGGGATCGGCGAGCGCTGCGAAAACCTGGTCGAGCTGGGGTAATTGGTTAGCCATGTAGCTAACTATAAGCCCGCCGCGAGACGGCGTCAATGATTGTTAGCTCACAAGCTAAGTATTTTTTTGGACCACCGGTACGGAACCCGCACGCGCAATCGTGAATTGGACGCCAGCATGCCCCCGCTAAACTGGTCTCCGGGGGCGCATCGTATGATTCACCGGATCACGTGCCGCCTGTTGTCATCTCGTCACCGCAAATCACAAGGCGATCCCTCGCCCGCGCCGCGCTTGTTCCCTTCGCGGCCGCGCTGGCCGGGCCACGCCGCGCATCGGCGGATTCGGACATGATCGCGCAGATGCGCGACATCGTCGCCGCCGAGCTCGCACCGACCGCGACGCCGGAGCATCCGGGCGGCCTTGCGGCTGCGCTCTATGCCGGCCGCCATGTCGAATTCTTCACCTACGGCTTCGCAGACGACGCTACCAAGCGGCCAGTGACGCCGGACACGCTGTTCAACCTCGCTTCTTTGAGAAAACCGTTCGAGGCGGCGCTGGTGGCACTCGGCACGCTCCGCGGCGAGCTGCGGCTCGACGATCCCGTGCCCAAATATCTGCCGGAGCTCGACGGCGACTACATCCGCCACGTCACCGTCGGCGAGCTCGCCTCGCACACCTCGGGACTGCTGCTGCCGACCGATCACCCACCCTGGCCGAATGATTCCTACTCCCAGGTGCAATTCATCGCGATGCTCAACGCCTGGACGCCGCCCGCGGGCGTCGCGCCCGGCAAGCAGCGCATCTACAGTCATGCCGGCTACGTCCTGCTCCAGCTCGTGCTCGAGCGCTGCTATCGCACGCCGGTCGCAAGACTGATCGAGAGCCGTATCCTCGCGCCGCTCGGCATGCATGCGACCTCCATTCCCGAACGCGGACCTGACAACCGCGCGATCATGGACGACGACGCGATGCAGCGCGTCGTGCTGGGCTATTCCGACCAGGGCACCGCGATCGGACCGATCGGCGATCAGCAGAGCTATTTCGACTTCCCCGGCGCCGGCCAGATGTTCTCGTCCGCGCGGGATCTTGCAGCCTTCGTTGCGGCCGCCGTCGACGGCCGTTCGATCGATCCGCAGCTGCGCGAAGCGTTGCGCATGACACAGCGCGAGAGTTTCCACGTCGACCAAAGGTTCGGCCAGGCCACGTTCGGCCAGGCCATGGCCTGGGAGACCGTGCACCTTCCCGGCGTCACCGTCGTCGACAAGCCGGGCGGCCTCAACAACGCCTCCGGGTATATCGGCCTGGTGCCGGCGCACCGGATCGGCATCGTGCTGCTCGCCAATCGCGGCGAATATCCGCACGAGATTGCACGCTACAGGATCCTGCCCGCGCTGGCGCATCTCGTGGTCGCGCACGGCGGTTGAGCGTCAAAGCAGAAAGCCCCGGCTAAGCCAGGGCTTTCCACGCGAAAACCGGAACGGGATGCCGATCAGTATCTGGCGACGACCGGTCCGCCGAACTTGTAGTTCACGCCGACGCGGACAATGTTCGACTTGATGTCGAACGAGTGGGTGTAAGCGTTGGCCGGGAACGAGATAGCCGGGACGAACGCGGCGAGGTTCGTGCTGGTTGTGCTGGCTCGGCCGAGATCGACATAGAGATATTCGGCCTTGAGCGACCAGCCGCCCCCGAACGCGTATTCGGTGCCGACGCCCGCGGTCCAGCCGACCCGCGTGTCCCGGATCGTGCTTGACTCGGTTGCCGCAGCGAACGTGTCGGTGAAGTTGAAATTGCCCTTCACTTCTGCGATCGCCGCGCCGCCCGTGGCGTAGAGCAGCCAGGTCGGAGCCGCCAGGACGCCGATGCGGCCGCGGATGGTGGCGAGCCAGTCGGCCGATACCTGCGATGACACGGTGAAGCCGGTCGGCGCGCAGCAGGGATAGAGCGCCGAGCCCGACGCACTGCCCTTGAAGCCGAAATAGTTGATGTCGCCTTCGAGGCCGAGCACCGCGCGATCGACCTGCCAGTTGTAGCCGGCCGTGAAGCCGCCGGTCACGCTGGAGCTGTTGACGCCCTGGGCGCCGACCGCGGCGATGGCAGGAACGCTGCTGGCCGCGAAGTAGCCCGTCGGAGAGAACACGGTCGAAGTGCTCGGATCGGCGCTACCCCACTGCCCGCCGACATTGCCGCCGACGTAGAAACCCGTCCAGTTGTAGGCCGCCGCCATCATCGGCGCCTTGGTGTAGTGTGCCGCGAGGTCGGCGGCCTGCACGGACGCGGTGCCCAAAATAGCCATCGCTGCCGCCAGCAAAAACTTCGTCATTCCAGTCTCCTTGCCCCACGCGATCGAACCGCGCGTTTTCCGAATGCACCGGCCGGGTGTTTCCGGCACGGGCTAGGCATAGGCGGGCACACCGCGCAGCGTCTTGGGCTGCCGCGAAGTTCGCATGGACTGTGACGTAGTGTGCGCCGGAGTTCGTACAGATGGATGACGGGTGTGACCCAAGGGCCACGCCCCATCTTTCGTAGGCGACGCACGATGCAGGGCCGTGTCGCGCCACGCCAAGATCGAGAGAACGCGACTCGAACGAGCCCGCCTCAGACCGAGCGCGTCAGCCCGCCGTCGACGCGGATGTTCTGGCCGGTGATGTAGGCGGCGCCGTCGGATGCCAGGAACGAGACCGTCGCGGCGATCTCCTCGACCTTGCCGTAACGCTTCATCGGCACGCTGTCGCGGCGCGCATCGGTTTGCGGCAGGCTGTCGATCCAGCCCGGCAGCACGTTGTTCATGCGGATGTTGTCGGCCGCATGGGTATCGGTGAAGATCTTGGTGAAGGCCGCGAGCCCGGCGCGGAACACCGCCGAGGTCGGAAACATCGCGCTCGGCTCGAACGCCCAGGCGGTCGAGATGTTGATGATGGCGCCGCCCTTCTGCGCCTGCATCGCCGCCATCACCAGCCGGGTCGGACGGATCACGTTCAGCAAATACGTGTCGAGGCCGAGGTGCCACTGCTCGTCGGTAATCTCGGTGATCGACGCACGCGGGCCGTGGCCGGCGCTGTTGACGAGCACGTCGATGCGTCCCCACTTTGCCAGCGCGCCGTCGACGAGGCGCTTCAGATCGTCATTGGATGTGTTGGAGCCGGTCACGCCGAACCCGCCGAGTTCGGCCGCGAGCGCCTCGCCCTTGCCGGAGGACGACAGGATCGCGACACGAAAGCCGTCGGCCGCGAGCCGCCGCGCAGCCGCTGCCCCCATGCCACTGCCGCCTGCGGTGACGAGTGCGACCTTCTCTGCTGCCATGACCGATCATCCCTGTGATAGCGTTGAGGCGAACCGAAGGTTGGCCTGTTATCAGGCCTTCTACAGCCAGACTTGCCCGCAAACCAGACTTGCTAGCAGATCCATCGCCACGAGGCACCACGACATGAGCGATTTGCAGATCCGCAATCTGCGTCCAGATGAGATCTCCATCGCGATCGACTGGGCCGCGGCGGAGGGGTGGAATCCCGGCCTGCGCGACGCCGCTTGCTTCGCAATCCCGGACGCGAGCGGTTTCTTCGTCGGCGAGATCGACGGCGAGCCTGTCGCGGCTGTCTCCTGCGTCAATTACGACGACCGCTTCGCCTTCCTTGGCTTCTACATCGTGCGCGCAGGCTTTCGTGGCGGAGGTCACGGCCTGCGCATCTGGAATGCCGCGATCGCGCATGCGGGCTCGCGCGTGATCGGCCTCGACGGCGTCGTGGCACAGCAGGACAATTACAGAAAATCCGGCTTCCAGCTGGCCTACGCCAATATCCGCTATGGCGGCACCATCGCCGCACCGCCGAAAGCGCGGGCCGATGTCGTTGCGCTCGACACGATCCCGTTTGCGCTCGTGGAAGCCGACGATACAACCGTCTTCCCTGCCCCGCGCGCGGCCTTCCTGCGCGCCTGGATCAGCACGCCCGGCCATGTCGGCCGCGCACTGCTGCGCGACGGCAAGCTCGCCGCATGGGGGGTGATCCGCCCCTGCAGGACAGGCCACAAGATCGGCCCGCTGGTAGCCGATGACCGCGCCGCGGCGGACGCCATCCTACAGGCTTTGCTGGCGGACAGCGGAAGCAGCGAGATTGTGCTCGACATCCCCGCGGTGAACCGCGATGCTATGGCGCTCGCGGAATCCCTTGGCCTGAAGCCGACATTCGAAACGGCACGAATGTACACTGGAGCAGTCCCGTCACTGCGGCTCGACCGCGTGTTCGGCGTAACCAGTTTTGAACTGGGCTAGTACCGACTCTCAATCCGCCGGCTTGAAATTTGTAATCTGTTTCACGTTCCCGTTCCGACACCGCGGGTATTGGTGGTTGTATCCGGCGATTTTGTCGGGCGGCTCGACGATCATTTTTCTGACCATCGATGTTTCATTCGAGAGAGGATTTCATGACCGAAGCCAGAAGCAAGGCACGCCCTTCTCATGACACGGCCGACCAGATGCAACGCCCCACAGTCGCGGCTGCGCTGGTGCTTGCCGTTGTGACGGCCTTTGGGCTGCACGCGCTCGTCTCGGCGCCAGCGCTGCGCCAGGCCGCCGAGGCGGAGCTGGCGCGCGTCATTGCGGATGAGGATCGAGATGTCTGCGGTCGGTTCGGGCTGCGCCCGGGAACGACCCCGTTTGTGGCTTGCAGCCGCGAACTCGCGAATGTCAGGCGGAAGCAGTCCGACCGCGACCAAGCGACTGCGGCAGGAATCCTCTAACGCATTCAGTGATGCCGTAGGCCGCTCAGTAGCAGCGCATGATGTTGACGGTGTGCTCGCCGCCGCCGCGGCCGGGCACCGTCACGGATTCCGTCGGACAGCTCGGCACATAGGGCCGGTCGGACGGCACGACGTTCGGCGGGAAGCGATGCGCCCAGTCCCAGGGAACGTCGTAGGTGTAGGTATAGCGAACGTCGTTGGTGACGGGCTGTCCGGCATCGGCGAAAGGCTCGCTGTACGCCGCGCCGTCGTTGAAGAACCCGCCGCCGCCCGGCCAATAGACGAAACGATTGTTGCGGCCGCGGAACCGCGCGCCCGGCGCGATCGGCGGACGTACTGCGGCCGGCGGTGCGGCAGCGGTCACCATGCCATGCGGGGCGCCGCCGCCCGGTCGTGCAAAACTGTCGCTGGAGCTAAGGAGCAGCGCGGCTGCGCTGAGCGAGGCGAGCAACGCCCCATTTGATCTGGACATCATGATACGCACCAACTCGTTTGGCTTCGCAGATAGCGGCTCCCCACCGCACGCTAGGCCGGGCTGTCGCCCACCCGCAAACGTATAATTAATTGTTGGTTAAGGCACGGGATTAACAGGGAACCCGGTGCGGCAGAACGCCCGGAATTTCGCCTGGCTTAGGGGACTCGTTCCCGGGAATGCCGCGTCAGCGGCCCTGCTGCTTGCGCAGCCAGTCCAGCATGTCCTGCGCGTTTCCGGTGCCCTGCGACACGATGGCGGTGTTGCCGCCGCTGCGGCGATAGACCGTGGTGCGGCCGAGTTCCTTGTCGAGCTTGACCTCGGCCTGCGCCGGATCGCCGCTTTGCGTGATGATTGCGGTTCCGTTTTCGTCCTGGACCACGGTGGTGTGACCATCACCGCTCTCGCCGGCGCCGGCTGGCGCCATCGCAACTGCGGTCATGAGGGTCATTCCGGATGCGAGCAGGAGGAACTTCATGTCACACCTCTTCATCTCGATCATCGTCCAAACTGAAAGATCGACAGCCAGTTGAAACGCCCGAACTGCCTGACGGCTCCCGTGTTCATGTCGCCGATCTGAAGCAGGAGCGCATTGGTCGTATTGCCAACCTGGGTGATGTCGGCGATGTTGCTGACGCCCGACTGTCCGATCAACGCGTTGGTCGTATTGCCGACCTGAATCACGTTGACATAGTTGCGCGTCCCGTTCTGGACAATCGTGGCATCGACGGTCCCCGTCCCGATTTCGATCACGCGCGCAATATTGATGCTGCTGTTCTCCACGATCGTGACCGGCTGCGGGTTATTGCCGAACTCCACGATCGTCTCGATACTCACGCTCCTGTTGCTCCAGGAGGAGCCGGGCCCACCAATGGCCGGCAATGGCCTGGATCCTGCGGACGCCTCGGACGCAACGCTGATGGCGACGAGCAACGCCGCCAATGCCAGGAGCCTTTGACCGTATCTCATCGCCTCGCCCCATCAGCTCACGGACTGGTCTGGATCACCGTCGATGAGTTGACCGCACCGAATTGCGCGATCGCCCCCGTATTCATGGCACCGAGCTGCGACACGAGGCTCGTCGCCGACTGACCGGCCTGGCCGACAAAGGCAAAATTGTTCATGCCCGTCTGGCCGACCGAAGCCGATGTCGTCCCGCCGAATTGCAGGACGCCGACCGCATTGTTGCTTCCGTTCTGGGTGACGGTCGCGCCGGTGTTGCCGCCAACCTGGAATATGCCGACCATGTTGAGCGAGCTGCTCTGGTTCACGACGACGGGCGGCCCGTTGACCGAGACGATCGTCTTGATGTCAGCGCCCTGCGCCCGCGCGGGGCCGTCCGCGGCGAAACAGGAGACGAGAACCACCGTCGCAACGACCAGAAGATGCTTGTTCATCATATGCCTCCACAATATTTGCCGAGTCACCACACGATCTCAGGTCACGGAGCCTGCTGCAAAATCGTGGAGCCGTTCAGAATGCCAAGCTGGGACACCCCGGCGGCGTTGTTCAAACCAATCTGGCCAATCAAGCTCGTGTTGGCGCCTCCGACTTGGCCAGCCGTAGCGATATTGGTCGCGGTGGGCGTCGTGCCGCCTTGTCCAATCGTCACTGAATTGACCGACGAAGATGAACCGAGTTGCACGCTCGATGCCTGGTTGAAGGCCCCGAATTGCAGCGTCGTCGCAGTGTTGTTCACCGGGCCGGTCTGCGCTGTGGACGAGAGATTTGTCGCACCGAACTGCAGCACGCTAACCGAGTTGGCGGCTTGGGCATCGACAGAAGCCAACGCGCTGAACATGACTGCCGTCGCGAGTAGATAGTTGATCCGCATGTGAGTTCCTCCGCTAGGAGCAGCTTTTCGATCCGCCGCTCCACCAAGAAGTCTGGTCGTAGCCGTTGAAACATAACTCTGGGTACGCGGCACGCGCGCACCCAGAGGTACGGGGCTGGTTAGTGCTGCGTGATGGTGCTGAGGTTGAGTCCGCCACCGAGCTGCCCGACGGCAGCGGAGTTATTCGGCGGGAGGCCGAAGAGCGTGGTCTGGCTGATCCCGCTGGTGTTGTTGCCGGTGGCAACCTGCCCAGTGGTGGCCGAGTTGCCCAAGACGCCAATCTGGGTGACCGAGCTGGCATTGTTGAGCGACGGAGAGGTCGTGCCCTGCATGGTGCTCGCGCTGTTCACGAAGCCGAGCTGGGACGTGGTCGAGGAGTCATTCACGTGGCCCTGCTGATTCACGGTGGAGCCGTTTGCGATACCGATTTGAACGGTGGTCGCGGTATTGGCAGCCTGAGCCGCGGACGACAGAGCGAGCATGGCAACGGAAGCAAAAAACAATTTGCGCATAGGAAATCCCTTTCTAGCCGAGTTGTCTGACTGGGTTCGGATGCCGTCTTGGAGGAGGCCGACATCGTGGGATCACTCTGAACCGATCGTGCTCCGCGCGACAGACTGCAGTTCATGCTAATCGGTAAGGACTAGACGTCGTGCGACAAGTCGCCGCTCGAAACCCTAGTTGCGCGGTTGTCCCGCAGCAGCGCGTGCCGCAACGTCGCGCTCCATGCTGTCGACCAGCCGCACCACTTCGATCGGCGAACGCAATTCCAGCTTGCGCATCATCCTGGCGCGATGAACTTTCGCTGTCACTTCGCTTACGCCAAGTCTTGCCGCGATCTGCTTGGCGACGAGCCCCTCGGCCATCAACAGCATGATTTCGCGCTCCCGATTCGTCAGCATCTCGACGCGCTGCCTTGCATCGCGCACGGCATCTTCGCGCTCCATTCGCCTGCGATCGCGCTCGATGCCGTGCCTGATCGCATCGAGGATTTCCTGCTCGCGAAAGGGTTTCGGCAGAAACTCGACTGCACCGCGCTTCATGGCCTCGACCGAGACGCGGACGTCGGAATGACCGCTGATGAAGACGATCGGAATGCGTACGCCCGTCTCGGCCAGCCGGCGCTGAAGCTCGAGGCCGGTGGGCGACGTGCCGGGAAAGCGGACGTCGAGCACGAGACATGAAGGACCGTCGGAAAGAGTCTCTGCTAGAAACTCGTCTGTCGAGGCAAACAATTTGACCTGGTGTCCGGTTTCCTCGCAGAGACTTCCAATCGCATTTCGAATCTGAACTTCGTCGTCAACGATATAAACTGTGGCTTGAGCCGAACTCATGGCAACGGACTCCCCGGCTTGGGGCTCGATGAGCAAGCAACGAGCCATCCATTCTTCTTGCAAGCGATAACAAGGTGCTTGGATGAATTCGCAGGGATCGCGCGAACAGCGTCGGTCCACCGGTTCGATGTCTTAGGGCCATCACGCCCTGAAGACGAGTGAAGGCGTTCACATATCGGGCTTCGTGATGGGAAAGCTGCGATCGCGCCGGCGGCGGCATCGCGGCGAGATGCGGCATAGAGAATGCGGCAATCCTGCATCGTGGCCGCGGTATCGCCGACTGCGTCATGGCGTCGCCACCCATGCGCCGACTTGAACGCCGCTCGCTGGCCGCTTCGGCCAGATCATACGGGAGGTTCAGTCAGTCAATCGAGTTCGATACCGCGCGCCTCATATCGATACGCCCCGTATGGATTCGCGGCAAGTCACGAAAGGTCGCGCCCCCCGGGCTTTACTTCTGGATCGTGAATCACGCCCGACCGTCGGCCCTGCCGCGACGACATATTGACGATCGATATCGCCTCGGATGATTTGCAACCATAGCGCGATGTTCGAATTTGCCGCCAACAAAGCCATTTCAAGAAGGCGGGTTTTTGATATGCGATTTGTGCCAATTATTGCCTTGCTCGGAACTGCATGCGGCCTCGCCGCGACATACGCCACAGGGCCGGCCGCCATCGCCGGCGCCGCCGGCAGCGCGGCTGACAAGGCCGCGCGCGCCTATGACTCGACGAAGCGCCTCCTGGTGCCCGCGACAAGCGAAACCCCGACCTTCGGATCGGACGCCCCCGTGTTCCGTTATGCCGCGATCCAGCGCGGCAGCATCGAGCAGACCGTCACCGTCACGGGCGCGCTGCAACCGGTCAAGACGATCGAGGTCGGCTCGCAATTGTCCGGGCAGCTCGCCCGCGTCTATGTCGACTTCAACGACACCGTCAGCAAGGACCAGCCGCTTGCCTTGATCGATCCCCGCAGCTTCGCGGCCAAGGTCGACGAGGCCAAGGCGGCGCTGGCGGTCGCCGACTCCTTCGTGGACATCGAGCGAGCCAAGCTCGATCGCGCCAGAATCGATCTGCAAAACGCCAAGGGCAGCCGGGACGTGCTCGTCGCCAAGCTCGACAGCGCCCAGGCGGTCAAGGCCTCGGCGCAGAAGACCTTGCAACGCAAGCTGGCGCTCCAGTCGCAAAATGTCGTGGCAACGTCCACCGTCGACGACGCGCAGACGGAATTCACCGCGCGCGTGGCCCAGGAGCGCGAGGCCGAGGTCCTCATGTCCCTGAATGCCTACGCCGTCGACGGTGCGCAGGCCGACGTCCGCCGGATCGAGGCCGAGCTGGACCAGGCCCGAATGGCGGTGCCGGAGAAGGCCGCCGTCCTTGCGGCGGCCCAGGCCGATCTCGACCGCACCGTGATCCGCTCGCCAATCGACGGCGTCGTAGTCGGCCGGTTCGTCAATGAAGGCCAGACGCTGGCGGTCGGCCTCGAATCCCGCACGACCTTCGTGGTCGCCCACCGCCTGGAGGACATGGAGATCCACGCGCAGGTCGACGAAGCCGATATCGGGCGCATCGCGCCGGGCCAGCGCTCCCACTTCACGGTCGATGCCTATCCCGACCGGCGTTTCGAAGCAGCGGTACGGCAGGTGCGCAAGGCGCCGCAAAACCAGCAGCACGTGGTCACCTACACGGTCGTCCTGTCGACCTCCAATCTCGACGGCGCGCTGCTCCCGGGAATGACCGCCCTGGTCAAGATCGTGATCGAGCAGCAGGACAACGTGCTGAAGGTGCCGCTGGCGGCGCTGCGGTTCCAGCCTTCGGGCGCGCGGGCGGACACAGCTCCCGGACGCAGCGGGGTCTGGCTGCGCGCCGCCAACGGCGCACTTCAGCGCGTCCCCGTGACCGTCGGCGCGGCGGGTACGGAACAAGTGGCACTCAAGAGCGGAGAGCTTGTCGAGGGCAGCCAGGTCGCCATCGGACAGGCGATCCGGCCGGCCGGCATGGAAATTCTCGGCATCAGGTTCGGATCATGACAGCGACCCTGCCCCTCATCAGTCTCCGATCCGTCGGCAGGACCTACCGCACCGACGGGATCGCGGTCACGGCGGTGCGCAATGTCAGCTTCGACGTCGATCAGGGCGAGATCCTCGCCGTGATGGGGCCATCGGGTTCCGGCAAGTCCACGCTGATGAACATGATCGGATTGCTCGACCTCCCGAGCGAGGGTGCGATCTATCTCGAGGGGACCAACGTCGCCGACCTCTCGGAAGACCGCAGATCGACCTTGCGCGCCCGCAGCATCGGTTTCGTGTTCCAGTCCTACAATCTGCTCGCGCGCCACAACGCGATCGAGAACGTCGCCCTGCCGCTGGTCTATTGCGGCGTGGGCCACAAGGAACGCCTTGGCCGCGCCGAGCAGAGCCTGGAAGCCGTTGGCATGCTGCACCGGGCGCATCATTTTCCGCGGCAATTGTCGGGCGGCGAGCAGCAGCGCGTCGCCATTGCGCGCGCGCTGATCGCCTCTCCGCTGATCATCCTCGCAGACGAACCGACCGGCGCGCTCGACAGCCGCACCGGCGCCGAGATCCTGGCGCTGTTTGCCGCACTCAACCAGCGCGGCCAGACCGTTGTGATGATCACGCACGATCCGCGCATCGCGATGCAGTGCCGGCGCACCATCCGCCTGCATGACGGCGAGCTCGTCAGCGACGAGACGATAGCGCCGTTGCTACCCAGACGGAGCATTGGGTCATGACGATGCTTCAGGGATTCCGGATCGCTCTGCACGCCTTGCGCCTCAACCCGCTGCGCAGCTTCCTCACCATGCTCGGCATCGTGATCGGCGTTGCATCGATCGTGACGGTTTTCGCGATCGGCGCCGGCGCGCAGTTGCGGCTCCAGGAGCAGATCCGCTCGATCGGCGCCAACGTGCTGATGATTATGCCCGGCGCAGTCTACCAGGGCGGCGTGCGCCTCAAGGACGGCAGCAAGCTGACGATGACCGAAAGCGATGTGCAGGCCATCCTCGAGCAGATCCCGGAAATCCAGGCGGCGGCCGGCTCGATCGCCGGAACGGCGCAGGTCATCCATGAAGGCAAGAACTGGAACACGACGATCAACGGCACGACGACCGGCCATTTCATGGTGCGCGACTGGCAGCTTTCCTCGGGACGCTACTTTTCCAACGCCGAGGAGGCCGCCGCCGGAAAGGTCGTGATCCTCGGAAGCACCGTTGCGCGCGAGCTGTTCGCGCCAGGCGACGATCCCATCGGCGCGCAGATCAGGATCATGAAGGTCCCGCTCGAAGTGGTCGGCGTGCTCGATCGCAAGGACCCCGCGCAGGACGATGTCGCCTTCGTCCCCCTCACCACGGCCAAGCTCCGGTTCCTCGGCAGCGCCAGCAACATCAACCGGGATTCGGTCGCCTACATCATTGCGAAGGTGGCCGCCGACGGCCAGATGGCGGGGGCGCGATCCGAAATCGAAAGCCTGTTGCGGCAGCGGCATCGCGTCCCGGCCGGTCAGGAGGACGACTTCAAGGTCCAGGATCCGGCCGCCGCCATGGAAGCACAGCAGGGAGCGATCCGCACCGTCGCGCTCCTGCTCGTCGCCATCGCCTCGGTCTCGCTGCTCGTCGGCGGCATCAGCATCATGAACGTCATGATCGTGTCAGTGACCGAGCGCACCCGCGAAATCGGCATCCGCCGCGCGCTCGGCGGGCGGATGCGGGATATCCGTCTCCAGTTTCTCTGCGAAGCGCTCGTGCTCTGCCTTCTCGGCGGCGCCATCGGCGTCCTCGGCGGCGTCACGCTGTCGATGACGGTCGCGCGCATGGCCGGCTGGATCACCTCGATCGACAGCGAAGCGATTGCCCTGGCCCTCGCCTTTTCAATCGCGACCGGCCTCATCTTTGGTTTCTATCCTGCACACAAGGCGTCCAAGCTCAGTCCAATCGAGGCGCTCAAGACGGAGTGAGAACATGCTGGGTTGGCCACGACATCAAACCAGAGGCCAGGGAGGAGCAAGTCATGAGCCCGGATACGAAAGATTCGATTACGCCGACGCCGCGTGAGCGCGAGCTGATGATGCTCATCGCGCGCGGACTGCAGAACAAGAACATCGCCTACGAGCTCAAGATCTCGGAGAACACGGTGCGGGCGCATATCGGCAACATCATGCGCAAGTACCGCCTTCATAATCGAACGCAGATCGCGATCGTCTATGCCCTGAAGGCAGCCCCGCTTTCGCCACGGCGCGATCCGATCAGGAGCGGAGCCAGCCCGGCAGAGGTCAAGCCGGTACAGGTGCTCGCACAAAATCCCCAAGTGCCGACCGTCCCGGAATGACCGTCCCGGCCACAACACCTTGCGTCACCCGTCGGGCAAAACACCGGAGCACTGGGTCAAGAGTGCAGCAGCAAAATATTTCTCTTTATTCGAATTCGGAATTTTGTTAGAGATTAGTCACTCCGGCCCAAGGAAGAGGGGCGTATCGCGATCGTCACGAACGCGGGCCGGGCGGCGGTGGACGCAGGTCGCATCGGCGCGAAGAATTTTGCAGGGCGGGCAACCGTGAGCAAGAACGTCGCGCGCACGACCGGTGTGATCTGCGTACGGCAAAATCGTGTGGTCCTGGCGCCCGGGGTCTGTGCGCCAAGTGTTGCGGTGATGCGTGGTGTCCAACCGGACATGCGTATCAGTCATCCGCGAGGCGACGGGGGCAATAGTGCATCGCTCCCCGGGGAGAGCACGACATAAGCCGTTCCAACCCCTGCGCAGGGAAGGCCGGGATGCCTCCGGCTGCCCTGTTACCCGCTGTGCAGTGTAGCGCAATCTACTCATGGCATAGCGGTCAATGGGAGCCAGCCGGCTCCCGGCCTTCCCTGCGCCCTCTTTCAATGGAGGGTTAAGGCGACCAAGCAAAGCTCGGGCGAGATGAGCCGCGAGGATGCGAAGGTGTGTCTGCGGGCGTCGTAGGATGGGTAGAGCACTTGCGAAACCCATCATGTTTCCAGGCCAACAAAAGCGTGATGGGTTTCGCTTCGCTCTACCCATCCTACGAGCTACGAGCTGCCCCAGCGGAGGGATTCTGGATTGCTTCGCTGCGCTCGCAATGACGAGTCCGTGACAATGATGCCACCCTCTCCAACCCTCTTGCACGCACAGCAGATCTTGTAACAAAACTGTCATGCAGCAAAACTAAACGAATGCCGGGGCCGCGGTTCGGCGGCCAAGCCGCCTCACCGCTAGGAGATTTTTGATGCGCCGTTCACTGGTGTTGCTGTCAGCCGGGCTGACAGTGCTGTCCACCGGATTTGCCTCCGCTGAGAATAACACGCCCCGCAACCTGATCCTGTTCATCCCCGACGGGCTGCGTGCGCTGAAGATCACGCCCGAGACCGCGCCGGCGATGGCCGAGGTCCGCGACAAGGGCGTCAACTTCAAGAACTCGCATTCGCTGTTCCCGACCTTCACCATGGCCAATGGCTCGGCGATGTCGACCGGTCATTATCTCGGCGACACCGGCGTGTTCTCCAACACGATCTGGACCAACTACACCTCGGTCCCCGCCGGCGACACCGTGGTTCCCTTCATCGAGAACGACGCCGTGCTCGGCGACATCGACGAGCATTTCAAGGGCGACTATCTCAACGAAGAGACCGTGTTGAAAATGGCCCGCGACAAAGGCCTGAGCACGGCGGCGATCGGCAAGGTCGGCCCGACCTATCAGTGGGACCACACCGATCATCCGGAGAAGCCAGGCAAGCACTCGATCGTCATCGACGATGCCACCGGCAGCAAGGCCGGCGTGGCGCTGTCTGACGAGATGAAGGATGCGCTGACCAAGGCCGGTCTCGCCCTCACCGCTCCCGGCCGCGGCGACAACGGCAAGGCGGGCGATGCCAAGACACCCGGCACCACCACGGCCAACGTGGTGCAGCAGGCTTATTTCGCCGACGTCGCCACCAAGGTGGTGCTCCCGATGTTCAAGGCGCGCAACAGGCCGTTCGTGCTGGTGTTCTGGTCGCGCGATCCTGACGGCACCCAGCATAACCAGGGCGACAGCCTCAACCAGATCCTGCCGGGCATCAACGGCCCGAGCACGATGGCGAGCATCAAGAACGTCGACAACAACCTCGCCCAGCTCCGCAAGGCACTCGACGAGCTCGGCCTCGCCGCCAACACCAACATCATGATCCAGGCCGACCACGGCTTCTCGACCATCTCCAAGGAGAGCAAGACCAGCCCCTCGGCCAAGGTCAGCTATGACGACACGCCGAAGGACTTTTTGCCGATGGGCTTCCTGGCGATCGACCTTGCGAAAGCGCTCGACCTGCCGCTGTTCGACCCCAACGACAAGAACGCGGCCGTCACCGGCAACGCCCATCCGAAGGCCGGCAACGGCGTGCTCGGCAAGGATCCGACCAAGCCCGACCTCGTCGTCGCCACCAACGGCGGCTCGGACCTGATCTACCTGCCGAACAAGGACAAGACGCTCGCGGCCAAGACCATCAAGGCCTTGATGGAGCAGGACTACGTCTCCGGCCTGTTCGTCGACGACCAGCTCGGGCGTTTCCCCGGCACCCTGCCGCTGTCGAGCATCAATCTGCGCGGCAAGGCGGCGACGCCGACGCCGGCGATCGTCGTCAACTTCCGTTCCTATGCCAGCGAGTGCGGCGAGGCGCCGACCAACTGTTCGGTGCAGGTGGCCGACACCGTGCTGCGCCAGGGCCAGGGCATGCATGGCAGCTTCAGCCGCGGCGACACCTACAACTTCATGGCTGCGATCGGACCGGACTTCAAAGCCGGATTCGTCGACGAACTGCCAGTCAGCAATGCCGATGTCGGCATGACCGCGGCCCAGCTCCTCGGCCTGCGCGGCTCGGAGAATGGCGGTCTGGTCGGCCGCGTGATGTCGGAGGCGCTGCCCAACGGCGTCGTGCCGAAGGCGTTCAAGGCCGTGGAGAAGTCGAAGAAGAAGTCCGAGAACGGTCTCGAGACCGTGCTCAACGTCCAGCGCGTCGGCAGCCAGCGCTATTTCGATGCCGCCGGCTTCCCCGGCCGCACGCTGGGCCTGGAGCCGGACGCCGGCAAACAAAAAACGGCGGGGAAATAACCCTGCCGCTTCCTGTCGCGCCTCGCAAGGGGCGCGACAGATCTCTACTGGTTCTTACATTCCCAGTCTTTTACATTCCCAGTCTTTTACATTCCAATGTCGAACACGTTCGGCAACTGGCCCGCCAGAGGCAGCGCGGTGGCGCCCAGGAAGGTCGCCACCATCGCCATGAGGCGACGATTGTTCTGGCGCTTGCCGCGCATCTGGCCGGCGATCCATTCCAGCATCTCGCTGTTGACCTTCGAGGCGTAGGACGGCGCCCAGCTCTCGATGTCCTGCGCCAGCGCGACGTTGCGCGGCGGCACTTTCAGGCCGGAGGCGCTCGCAGCGTAATGAGCCACGGCCTTGGCCAGCAAATCGTCGAACCGGCCACCATCGGTGCGCTCGGTCGCGGCCTCGTTGATTTCGAACAGCGCCTCGGCTTCGGCGCGGCTCACCGGCTGGTCGTTGACCGCGGTGGCGGTCAGGATCCGGGCGCACCAGGCGGTGTCATCGGCATCGAGCGAGCGGGAAAAGTGCACCCGGCCCTTGGTGGTCGGGCCTTCGCCCGTGATCACGCCGTCGCGCACGACGGAGAGGGCATGAGCCGCGGTATCGCGGCAGGACGGTTCGAGGGACGGCGACTCAACTGATTTAGGCGCAGCGGCGGACATAGTTCACTTCCAGATTTCTTCTGATCGACCAGCATTTTCATGCGGGCGTAAAGGGGTGGTTAACGATTCGATATGGGGATCGCGACTTTTCTCAATGGTTGCCGATTAGTCGCTATGAGGACCGTTTCGGTTCCGGAGAGCGTCGGGCGAGCGTGATGCGGGTCATAAAAGGCTTTATCGGGGCAATCCAGCCCGGTCGGCCCGGTGGAGATGTTTCGCCGCAGGTGCCCCTGTAACAGAAAGGTGCTAGGAAATCGGCCCTTCAGAGAAGGAATTCACATTTTACTTGAAGCGGTTCAGTTGACGTTCACTTGGCCTCGCGAAGACCCTATACTGATGTTGACGGCCAGACAGTAATTCCCAAGCAAATTCAATGCGATGAGGTAGAGCCATGACACTTCCGATCGGCACGACCGCCCCCGACTTCGAAGCCGAGACCACCGAAGGGAAGATCAAGTTCCACGACTGGATCGGCAACAGCTGGGCGCTGCTGTTCTCGCACCCCAAGGACTTCACGCCGGTTTGTACGACCGAACTCGGCGCTCTCGCCAAGTTGAAGCCGGAGTTCGACAAGCGCGGCGTCAAGTTGATGGGCCTCTCGGTCGACCCGGTCGACCGCCATTCGAAGTGGTCGGAGGACATCAAGGAGACCCAAGGTGCCGCCCCGAACTACCCGATGATCGGCGACACCGATTTCAACGTCTCGAAACTCTACGGCATGCTGCCGGCCTCGACCTCGGGCGATCCCCTCACCCGCACGCCGGCCGACAACCAGACCGTCCGCAACGTCTTCATCATCGGGCCGGACAAGAAGATCAAGCTGGTGCTGGTCTATCCGATGACCACGGGCCGGAATTTCCAGGAGATCCTGCGCGTGATCGACTCGCTCCAGCTCACCGCCAAGCACCGCGTCGCGACGCCGGCCGACTGGTCGCAGGGCGAGGACGTGATCATCGCAGGTTCCGTCTCGAACGACGAGGCCAAGACGATCTATCCGCAGGGCTGGAAAGAGCCGAAGCCCTACATCCGGATCGTGCCGCAGCCGAAGTGATGGCTTAGCCGGTCACACGATCCGCCACCAACAGACCCGCGGTCGACGAGACCGCGGTCACCGCCGCGCCCCAGCCGACGTCGACGAACGCGACCGGCCAGCTCCAGTGCTTGAGCAGCGCCAGCGCGGTGAGATCGAACGTTGCATAGCAGAACAGCCCGAACAGCGCGCCATAGAGCAGCGTCGACTGCCATGTCGCGCCGGCTGAACCGCTGACGAAGATCAAAACGCCGCCGACATAGAGCAAATAGAACAGGATCGCCGGCACCGGCTTCAGCTCGCCCAGCATGTCGCCAACCTGCGCGGTGAAGAAGCCCTTGGCGACCAGCCCGAGGAACACGAAATCCAGCCCGGTCAGGACGATCAGGGTTGCGACATAAAGTACGGCGATGCGGTTCACTGGCGGCCTCCCTGCCCTCAGATCAGTGGGCAGTCACCGTCAGTTACGTCACGGCGGGCCGATGGTTTCAGTCCGCAATTCCCGGATCAAGCCGCCTGCACGCGATCGAGGAAGCTGTCGACCTCGGCCTTCAGATGCAGGCTCTCGCTCGACAGCGCCTGGGCGGAGGCAAACATGCGGCTCGAGGTCTCGCCGGTCTCGCTGGCGCCCTCGGCCGCATGACGGACATTGACGGCAACATCGGCGGTGCCCGTGGCCGCAGCGCGAACGCTGGCGGCGATGTTGTGGGTTGCGCTGCGCTGCTGCTCGACCGCAGCCGAAATCGAGCTCGCGATGCCGCTGATGCGCTCGATGGTCCCAGTGATCGCCTTGATGGCGGTCACCGACTCCTCGGTCGCAAGCTGCATGCTCGCGATCTGGGTCGAGATCTCGTCGGTCGCCTTGGCGGTCTGGCCGGCGAGCGTCTTGACCTCCTGAGCCACCACCGCAAAGCCGCGCCCAGCATCACCCGCACGCGCGGCCTCGATGGTGGCGTTCAGCGCCAGCAGATTGGTCTGCTCGGCGATCGAGGTGATCAGCTTGACGACGTCGCCGATGCGGGAGCCTGCTGCCGAGAGCTGCGCGATGCGCTGGTCGGTGGCCTCGGCCTGCTGCACCGCCTCGGCGGAGATCGCGTTGGATTCCCGCACCCTTCGGGTGATCTCGGAGATCGATTGAGACAGCTCGTCGGAGGCTGACGCCGCCGAACGGACGTGGTCGGAGGCCTCTTCCGACGCGCCGGCCGATTTCGCCGACAGGTCGGCGGTGGACCGCGCGGTATCGGTCAATTGCCGGGCCACACGCTCGAACTCTCCGGAGGAGTGCAGCACCTTGTCGAGAATGCCGCCGACGCCGCTGCGGAACTCACCGACGAAGTTGCGCAGATCGGCCTTGCGCTGCTCGGCCGCCGCAGCCGCGGCTTCCGCCTGCTCGCTGCGCATGCGCGCCCGCTCCAGCGAATTGCTCTTGAACACCGCGACCGTACGGGCGATCTCGCCGATCTCGTCGGCACGGTCGTCGCAATCGATCGCGACGTCGTTCTGGCCGTTGGCGAGCGCCGTCAGCGAGCGTGTGACCGAGGTGAGCGGCCGGGTGACGCGGCGGACGACCAGCATGGTGAGCACGAGGACCAGTAGCGCGGCGATGCCGGCCGCAACCGTTATGCTCTCAATCGCCTGGGCCAGCATGGCCTCGAACTGTGCCATGGGGATGCCGACATAGAGAATGCCGACGACCTTGCCGGTTGCATCCGCGATCGGGAAATAAGCGGTCATGAAGGACTTGCCGAACAGCGTGGCCGGCCCCTTATAAGCTTCGCCACGTCGCAACACGGCTTGCGCCGGATGGTCAGCAGCAAGCTGGGTGCCGACGGCGCGGTCGCCATTCTCCTTCTTCACATTGGTCGAACGGCGGACGAACTGCCCGCTCGCATCGTCAAACACGAACAGGGTGGCATTGCCGCCGACATAGGACACTGCCCGATCGACGATGGCGTGATCTCTGAAGTCCGGCATCTTGGCGATCTCGGCACGCGCCACCGCGCCATCCCGCATGGTGATCCTGGCGTCGGGAACGATTTCGGCGAAGGCCAGGGCCAGCGTGCGCAGGCTGACCTCGATGTCGCGCAGCGCGCGATCGTTGAATTCGGAGTTGAGCGACCAATAGCCGGCGCCGACCACCAATGCAGTGTTCATCGCAATCAGCAGCACCGCGCACAGGACGGCCTTGGTACCCAGCTTGAATTGCGGCACGAACTTCGCCGTTAATGACCTGGTCATGAATGGAACTACCCCCGTAATTCCTGCATATTCATGCAATCCGCTTACGACCTCATTAACGCTGGTTCACAGCGCCAAACGCGGCATCCTTTCCAAATCGTAAACGAGGACATTCCCTGACCACGCCGAGTCCCCCGCCTGTTATCGTCTGGTTCCGCGACGACCTCCGTCTGTCCGATCACCCAGCCCTCCACGCCGCCGCCAAGACGGGCGCGCCGGTGATCTGCCTCTATGTGCTGGACGACGCAGCCGGACGGGCGCACGGCGGCGCGGCACGCTGGTGGCTGGCGCAATCGCTGCGCGCACTCGGCGCCGACATCGCTGCGCGCGGCGGATCGCTGGTTCTGTGCATAGGACCGGCGGCCAGGGCGATCCCGGAGGTGGCGCGAGAGAGCGGCGCCCGTGCGGTCTATTGGAATGGGATCGCTCAGGCCCCGCATGAGGCGGTCGAGAAACAGCTCGAAGCAGCGCTGGCAAAGCTCGGCGTGGACTCGCAAAGTTTTCCCGGCGACCTGTTGGTTCCGCCCTCGGCGGTCCGCAACAAGGAAGGCCGGGGCCTGCGCGTGTTCACGCCGTTCTGGCGGCGGGTGCTGTCGCTCGGCGATCCGCCAAAGCCCCTGCCAGCGCCGAAGGAGCTGCGCCCGAGTCCGAAGACTGGAGAGCTGGAAGCTTGAGCCGACCACGCCCGACTGGGCCAGTGGCCTACGCGAAACCTGGACGCCTGGTGAAGCTTCGGCAAGAGCCCGGCTGCGAGACTTCCTCAAGCACACCGCACGCACCTATGTCGGCGACCGCGACCGCCCCGATCGCGAAGGCACCTCAGGCCTCTCTGCGCACCTGAGGTTCGCCGAGCTCAGCCCGCGCCAAGTCTGGCACGCCGCGCGCTTTGCCGCTGCGGAGAATCCGGCGATCACCTCCTGATCGACTGGCGCGACGGTGAATCCTGGTTCTGGGACACGCTGGTCGACGCGGATGCCGGCAGCAATCCGGCCAACTGGCAATGGGTGGCCGGCTGCGGCGCCGACGCCGCGCCGTACTTCCGCGTGTTCAACCCGACGCTCCAGGGCGAGAAGTTCGATCCTGACGGAACCTATGTCCGGAGCTGGGTGCCGGAGCTGAGGGATGTGCCGGCGAAGCTGATCCATCAGCCCTGGCAGGCGACGCCGATCGAGCTTGCGAGTGCCGGCGTCACGCTCGGCAAGACCTATCCGCAACCGATCGTCGATCACGCCAAGGGACGCGAGCGCGCGCTCGCCGCCTACGCAAAGATCCGCAAAGGTTGAGCGTTGCTTTGACACTATTATGAAACCCGCTATCGTCATCGCTCCATTCAAACCGTGGGGGACACGATATGGACGACGATAAGCCGATCACCGAGCAGGCGATGGAGACGATCACCAGCGCCGTGGAAACGACCAAGGACGCCGCGATCACCGCCGTGAAGAAGGTGAAGAAGGCCGCCAAGAAGGTCGCGAAGAAAGTCGCGCCGAAGAAGGCAAAGAAGGCTTCCAAGAAGAAGGCCAAAAAGGCCGCCAAGAAGTCGTCGAAGAAGGCAGCCAAGAAGTCCGTGAAGAAGGCCGCCAAGAAAACTGCGAAAAAAGCCGCCAAGAAAACGGCGAAGAAGGCAGCCAAGAAGAAAAAGAAGGCCAAGCGCTGATCGCAGCGCGAGCGCGAGTCTCCGGGTGCGGTCGCGCCCGGAGATGTCTCCTCGACAGGCCCTACCCTCTCCGCTTCGACGCGCGCCGGCCCGGGTGGTGCTTTCCCTTCGGATCGCGAAACTCGCTGCGATGGCCGCGCCGGTCTTCGGCGTTGAAGCGCCGACGCTTTGCGGGTGAGCCGAATGCCTTGATCACCTTCCTCCCGTTGACCTTCTTGATGACGTAGCCACCCTCGGTCATCGAGAACGGCGCCTTCAGCGTTCCCTTGTGGTCGAACTTGGTGCCGCGGGGATGTTTGAAGGGCTCGAACCATGACGGATAGACGAAGTTCGACATCGGCAGGCCGTCGACGTCGAAGGAGTCCTCCTCCACGGCGTCGCAGACCTCATAGGCATATTGGGTATTCCGATTCTGGTCGGCCCAGAGATTGGCCATGGGGTCGAGCACCATCTCGAAGAGCTCGTGCGAGGCCGCCACGCTGACCGGCTCCTCGCCCAGTGCCTTGACGAAGATCTTCGAGATCGGCTGGCCGCGATGCGTCAGCTCATGGCGCCCGAGCATGTTCTTGTGCAAGGCATCGTCGAAATAGACCAGCTGCCAGTCGGTCGCCTTCGGCTTGCGCGTGACGTAGAGGTCGACCGGATAGCCCCACACCGGCAGAAAATGCTTGTCGTAGCACTTCTGGAGCGCCGCGGTGAGCTGGCTCATCTCGCGGTCCCTGATCGTCTTTCTGGCGTAGTTGATGCAGGCGATCCGAACCGGCTTCAGGGACCTGCCGAGCAGTGCGCGCTTTGCCTTCTTCATGGAAATCACCGTGTGAAAGGGCCGCTGAAATGCGGTCAGCCTAACACGGCGCCCCCCGCACGTCAGGGATGTATTCCGGCGGCGGGGCCTAGGTGCCGAAGCGCCGGTTGACTACGAACACGGCGGCCGCACACATCGCCATGCCGGCGATCGCCAGCGCATCGAGCTTCTCGCCGAACAGCAGATAGGCCATCAGCGCGGTCACCGCAGGCACCAGATAGAACAGGCTCGCCACCGACGTCGCCGCCGCGTGGCGGATCAACCAGTACAAGAGGCCGATCGATCCGATCGAGAGCGCGACCGCAAGCCAGCCGAGCGCTAGCACGAACTCCCGCGTCCAGTGCACGACACGGTCCTCGAACAGGAACGCGCCGGCCGTGAAGAAGATCGTGACGGCCACATATTGAACGAGATTGCCGGCGCGCCAGTCGATGTGGTTGCAGTAGCGGCGCTGATAGAGCGTGCCGAGCGTGATGCTGATCAGCGAGACCACCGAGGCGAGCCAGCCGAGTCCGGC
This sequence comes from Bradyrhizobium sp. AZCC 2230, assembly GCF_036924495.1. Taxonomy (NCBI): domain Bacteria; kingdom Pseudomonadati; phylum Pseudomonadota; class Alphaproteobacteria; order Hyphomicrobiales; family Nitrobacteraceae; genus Bradyrhizobium; species Bradyrhizobium sp. AZCC 2230. The sequence continues at coordinate 2,076,967 of NZ_JAZHRS010000001.1, forward strand.
CTCGCCGGTCATGGGGCGATTGTGCAGGATCAGCGCCACGCCGCCTAGACCGAGCAGCAGACCGCCCCACTGCACCGGTGTCACCTTCTCGCCAAGCCAGCGGTTGGCGATGGTCGAGGTCAGGATCGGCTGCAGGCCTGGAATGAGCGCGGAGAGTCCCGCCGGAATCGAATGCGCGATCGCAATCGCGGTGCCGCCGAGATAGAAGCCGTGAACGAGAATACCGGCGACTGCGCTGTGGGCGATGCCGATGCGGTCAGGCCATTTCGGGCGGGCAACGCCTGCAATGATGGTCATCAAGCCGACCACCACCGCCATGCGGATGGCAAGATAGGTCAAGGGATCGGCGTTGTTGATGACGTATTTGGTGCCGATGAAGCCGGTGCTCCAGAGCAGCACGAACAGCACCGGCGCCGCCCGCGCGGCCAGATTTTCCTGGTCCAGATTTTCCTGGTTTTGATTCATTGCCGCTCTCATTGCCCGAGCGGCGGCGGTGCGGCAATGCGAATTTCGGATGCTGCGCTGCGAGGAAGACGCGGCTCAGATCAGCCGATCACCATTCTTCCGGACAGGGATCGATGATCTTCCAGAGATCGACCCCGTTCTTGATCTTCTTCATGTCGGTGGTGAGCCCGCCATTGCGGCGGATCCAGTCCTTCACCGTATCAGGATAGTACGACATCAGGTCGGACGTCCCTTCCGCGCTGGTGATCTTCATGCCGAAGGTGAAGGCCTTGTCGTAATAGGCCTGATGGAAGCCGAGGCTCGCGCGCGGCGTCACGCAGATCTTGTTCATCGGCACGATGCCGAGCACCAGCGTGCAGGCCGAGTTGCAGATGCCGTCGATGATGACCCGCTCGCCCTTGTCGCGGACGCGCTTGTACTTGACCTTGTACTCCTCGACGTAACCGCCATGGTCACGGGTGATGTGCAGCTCCGCGCGCGCCGGCGTGGCGGCAGCGACGAAGAGCAACAGCAGGCTGAGGAGCGTGATGCGCATGGCAGCGTGACGGCGAAAACCTTGCAGGAACGGACTGGCCTCGAAGAGCCCCCAAAAAAACCCCAAGGGGCCGGCGGAAGGAATCTTTGACCGGATTCTCTTTGGCCATACTTGTGTGGGGAATTCGTTAAGCATCCCGAAAAGGCTAAAAATGGGCAGGCTTCGACCGCAGTTCCGGCAATTCTGTCACACCCACCCGGGAATCGGCTGGATTGGCCCCGATTTCCGGGCCCCGGACGGGTGCCCCGGCGGCCCGAAGTGGTTATAGATAGCAGACTTATTTGCGCGGGTTCCGGAGAATCGAGATGAGCAAGTTGAAGCTTGTAGCCGCGGTTGCTGCCCTGTCGGCCGCAATCCTAGCCCCTGGCCTTGCGGAGGCACGGGGACATCATCGGTACCACCGTTACCACGCCAACCCGCTGCCCTACCCGATCAGCTATCTGCACAATTACGGCCCGGGCATCACTCCCGGCACCTTCGCATTCTACGATGGCCCGTCGACCAACCACTGCTACCAGAGCGCGGCCGCCTATGTCGGCCAGGACGGCCGGCGGCACCCCTGCTACTGAGGGCGCCGCGGCGTGCTCCTGCGGCGGGCGGCCTAACCGACGGCCCCGACGGCAGCACCTGCTTCTCGATCTCATAGACCGGCAGCTTCGCGAGGTCCTTGCCGACCTCGCCCCGGAGCGATCTGCGTTCGTCGCACACGACGAGCCAGTCGCCCTTGCCGATCCTCGTCTTTGTTCATTGCACTGCTCGCTCTTCGAATTTAGCGAAGGATCGTCCACGATGACAAGATTACGGACGATGCCGCGCCGGCAAATTGCGCAGAATCAAGAATACCAGCGATGTCCTGCGGGGCCGTCGCAGCATTGGTCACACGCGAGAACCTACGATAATCTTGCGGAGTTGGGGTCAGGCCTGCGGCGGGCGGGCTGAAGATTTATTCATCAGCATTACATTTCGGTTCTGCCACAATTTGATCAGAACAACTTCGATATCTGTATCGCGTAAGCAGAGGAAGACATCATGAATCCAAAGATTGGCCTCGTCGCCGCATCCTTGTTCGGTGCCCTCATGGCATCGCCGGCGGCGTCCGCCATGCCCATCGGGCCTGCACCTGTGGCACCGCAGGTCTCGGACGTCGAGCAGGTCCGTATGGTCTGCGACGCCTGGGGACGCTGTTTCTGGCGGCCGAACTATTATGGCTATTACGGCGCGCCGGCGCCCTATTACGGACCCCGATATTATGGGTATGGGCCGCGCTATTATGGCCCCCGCTACTACGGGCCACGCTATCGCCGCTGGTGATTTCGAAGGGGCCCTCGAGGGCCCCTTCGCTTTTGCGAGGCCATGGCTTGTCGATGCACGATCGCGCCTACACTGAAGCGACTCCAAAACTGATCTAGATCAAAGATGAAATTCGTCGTGCCGTCATGCTGCACCGATGGCCGATCTGATTGTTTTCCGGTGCCCGCAGACGGGCATGAACGTGCAAACCCATCTCGAGAAGCAGCAGGGACACGAGGGGCGAAGCTGCGAGTCCTTCGCCTGCCCTGCCTGCACGAGGCTCCATTTCATTGACCTCGCCACCGGTCAGCCGATGAGCAAAGACCGTTGATGGTGACATCGATCTGATCGCCCCTCGTGGCATGATGTCCGCAATATTACGGCACTGAATCCTGTTTACTGAATCGTCGTGTTTCGCCATTGATGGCCATGTACCGACGTTCATTTTATTGTCACATTGCAGCATCCGGCCAGACGCATGTTCTTCGACGCTCTCGCCCCGTCCTCCGCACTCCAGTTGATCCGGTTTACCGACGTCGACGCGTTTCGACCGGCTGAGTCGCTGGAAGACGCCCGCAGCATTCCGCTCGACGTCGCCAATTTCGCAGCCGCGCGGGCGGTCGTGAACCTGCCGGCATGCAGGATCATCGTCGCAAGATCGTTTGCCCGCATCCTTGACACCGCCTACCGCGCGCCGGGCGGCATGGTGATCCTGCCGATGAGCAATGATCTGCGCGCCAGCTCGAGCGGAATGGACCTCGACTCGCGCTTCTTCATTGCCTTGCGCGGCAACCACGACTGCCATTTCGTCGAGCCCCAGATCAATCATCATGCGCTGATCATGTTCTCGCCCACGCTCAGGGATCGCGGCTGGTTCGATCGCGCCGACGCGTTGTGGGTTCGCATCGCAGACCCCGTCGCTCACCTCTACGCGCGACAGCTTGTGCAAGACATCCTCAGGACCGCATCGATCGCGCCGCGCATGTTCGCGACCACGGAAGCCGCCGCCCATCTCCAGGAGGGCCTGCTGCTCGCCTTCGATGACCTGTTTCGAACGAACCCGTTGTGGGAGCGTAGCGCCGCGAATGCAGGCGCGCGATCTGCCAGGCTCGTGCAGCGGATCGACGATTACGTCGCGGCCTATCCGACCGCCCCAATCTATACGGCCGATCTCGCTGGCGAGTTCGGCGTCTCGATCCGGACTCTCGGCGGTGCAGTAGCCAAGGTGCGCGGCATGAGCCTGCATCAATACATCCGCCTGAAGCGGTTGTGGGCCACCCGCACGCAGCTTCTCAGGAGCGGTGGCGCATCGGTCGCGTCGTGCGCGCGCGCTCAGGGCTTTCATCACCTCGGCGAGTTTGCCGCGGCTTACCGCGCGACCTTCCACGAAACGCCCTCGGACACTCTGGCGCGGGCTCGCTCGCATACGGTTGCTCCGGAACAAGTGCTCATGAACCACGTTGCCAGTGCCGGACAGTTTTGAAGCCCCCGCGCACACGCTGCGCGGGTTTTATTCACTGTCGGCAACCTTGGTTCAAAGGAAACGCATGTCCATCAGCCGCAATTTGTTGTTTCTGATTATTGGCGCGTTGGTCGTGACGGCGGGGGTACTTGGCTACAATCTCTATCAGGCGAAGAAGCAGCCTGACGGCCTCCAGATCAACGTTGGCCCCAACGGACTGAAGATCCAGGGCAAGTAGGCGAGATTTGCGGATTGAAGCGGTCAGACCTGAAGGCTCTGGCCTGACAAATGGCGCGCTCGGAAGGATTCGAACCTCCGACCCTCGGAATCGAAATCCGATGCTCTATCCAGCTGAGCTACGAGCGCCCTGATGACCCCTGGTATTGGGCCACGACCGAAGCGCCGCGGACACAGGCTGGCGGGCCAGCTGACCTGCGACGTTCGGATTGGTTCGAATTAGCAGAGAGGTCGGACAATAAAAAGCCCTCCCCGCCTTTATCGAGGCGGGGCAAAGGCGCGCTGCTACCAGGTCGTGTTGAAAAGTCCGAAATGCGGCTGCTGTGCCACCAGCATCATCGGCTGGCCGCGCTGCGGCGCCGGGCGCGCCCGAACCACCTTGCGCTTGGACTGAACCGGGGCCTGAGCCTGCGGAGCCTGGGTCTTGGGCGTGAACTGGGCGAAGGTCTCGCGCACCCGCGCCTTTGCCGACATGTCAGCCAATGGGTCCGCTTGCGCGGTCGGCTGAGGCGCCGCGACGGCAGCCGTCTTCGTCACCGGCGCGGCAATAGTCGGCTGGCTGGTGTCAAGCACCACGCGATCAGGCAGATGACGATCGGATCGGATCCGGATCAGCGGCTGGTCATAACCCGCGGTCGCAACGGACTGCGCAACCGGCGACGGCGGCCAAACGAAATCGGCCGCGAACAACAGGGCGAGCAGCGCCCCACCGACGAACATGAAATAACGAAAGATGGGCATTGGCCGCGCTCCGCCCCCCGCATCCCCGCAAGGGCTATCCGCCTTAACAGGCGATCCTATAATTGGTTCCTGGGCCCAGCCGTTTGGTTCAAATGGCAACGCCAAGATTTTTGGCCAAGGGGCAAGGACGGTAACTTTTTCGCTAGCGGAACGCGTGGCCCTTTAGGCGCGCCGCGCGGTGACCAGCGAACACATCACCTGATCGGCATTCACATTGACGAATCCGACCGGGACGCGCGCAAAGGTCTTGCGACTCTTCGTGCCGACAATATCGGCCAGCACGCGGCTGCGGTCGGTCAGATGGCTGCCGTCGCGCCGCGTGAAGGCGCAGACGATCTCGACATCCTTTACGGCATAGTCATTGTCATTTCGCACGGTAAAGGTCACCAGCGCCTTCGAGCCGAGCCCGCCGCGCCGCCAAGTCTGCGATGAGATCTTCAACCGGTCGAGCCCGGCGGCCTCCCCAGCGGAGGTATCTGAGGCGCTTGTCGGGGGAGCTGGATCGATGCTCGCCAGCGCCAAATTCGTAGGCTCGGTTTGCGCGACATTGCCTTCGGAGGGCGGCATCAGCAGCCAGACGGCACCGCCAACCACGAGCGCCGCCAGCAGCCACAACAGGCCTCGCTTGAGCCAGACGCTTGTAGTCTGGAGCCGTGGCGGGCCCTCGCCATTCCCAGCGAAGCTTCCCAGTCCGGTCCGGCCAAACCCTGCGTTCATGGGTGCGTCACTCGCCTCCTTCCTCAATCCGTGAGACGGACTAAGGTTCCCGCAACGGCGCGAATCACGGATAGGAGCCACGGTGGCGATCGTCGGTCGGGATCGCTAACATGCGCGGCAACATCGCGAAGACCCTATCGGGAGGAATTGAAATGCCAGTCGTCGTCACCTGGGATCACATCCATCTGCGCAGCCCCGATCCGGAAACGACCGCGGCCTGGCTGCGCGACATCCTCGGCGGCGAGATCGTGCGCGCGCCGGGACGCATCGACGTGAACCTCGGCGGCGCAAGAATCTTCATCGCGCCGCTGGAAGGCGAGAGCACCGTCAGCGCGCCGCCCCCACATCCCCATCAGGGCCTCGACCATTTCGGGCTCACGGTGAAAGACATCGACGCCGTCGCCGCCGAGATCAAGGCCAAGGGCGTGACGTTCACCCGCGAGCCGACCACGATCCGGCCCGGCGTCCGCATCTGCTTCATCCGCGGCCCCGAAGGCATCTCCATCGAGCTCCTCGAGCGCGACAAGAAATATACCTGACGGAGCGCCGCATCCGATATCGAAGCCGGGCGTGCTCTTGCCCGGCTAAGTCATGCTGCCGGGCATAAAGCATCGGATCGTGACGCCCATGTAGCCGTAGATCGGCCAGACCATGGTGCGTCCGACCCGGTTCGGCTCCGAGATCACGGCCTCCTCGGGCACGTCGACCCAGACGAGCTCTTGCTCCCGGCCCTCGATCACGTAGCCCAGGCGCGGGATGCGGACACGATAGTGCCCGTCCTTGCTCTCCCAATCGGAGTCCGAGATCGCCGAGCCGTCGGCATCGGAACAGCATGGCCCCTTGGCGCTGCGCAAGCCGTCGAACCAGGCTTTCAGCTCCGTACTGGTGTTGACGAACTGGCCGCGGTCGCGTGCGTGCCCGACCGGGGCAACCAGCGCGATCAGCGCCAGCGCACAAGCAAGACTTGCCGCGCTTCGCCACCGTATGGGACGGCCGATCCGCCGTCGTTGTGTTTCGCAACTCGTGGGACGCGCACTGTACAGACGCGGCTCATCGCCGCCGGATTCGATCCAGTTGCTCACGTTCGTCTTGCTCCAGCACCCCGCGGCCAGTGCAACAATGGTTTATGCATTTCGCGGGCCAACTCTGATTCGCAACGACTGGCCTCGCAACATGATGAGACCGTCATAACCGCGTCACACACAAGCTGGGACAATTACGGTTCGCGTGCCGGCATGGGACACCACCGCCGGCGAAACTGCCGCGTTGCGCGAGGGGTTGCGCTTTGGCATAAAAGCTTCACCGGTTACGCCGTTGGGCGATGGCGGCCGGCCGACGGGGCGTTATGAAGAACGGCCTCTATTCGATTCACGTGAGCCTGCTCGATGGTCGAGTCGGCAAGGGCAGCGGCGTGATTCTTTTTCGCGACGGCAAGATCCTGGGCGGCGATGCCTACCTCTATTACACCGGCAGCTACGTCGTGAAGGACGACCACACCTTCAAAGGCGAAGTGCTGGTGCAGCGGCACACCTCGCCGCGGGGCGATGACAACCCGCTGTTCGGCGGCCCAGCCCCGGTCGGCATCGGCGTCAGGCGGGACCTACACGGAGACCCGCGCGGAGATGACGGGAACGGCGCTGGTCGGCAAGGCCAGCCTGATTTTCGGCGCCACGCTGCACAAGCTCGCAGAGGCCGACTAGAGCATGATCCGGAAAAGTGTGTAGCGGTTTTCCGACAAGATCATGCTCAAACAATAGATGCTATTCGGCGGCCTGCTCCAGCGGCGCCGTGCGCGGCAGAATCATCTGGATGCGCGTCCCCTCGCCCGGCTCGGAATCGAGGTCGAGCCGCCCGCCGAGCCGGTTGGTCACGATGCTATAGACGATGTGCAGCCCGAGACCAGTACCGCCCTGATCGCGCCGCGTCGTGAAGAACGGATCGAAGGCGCGCCGGCGCACGTCGAGGCTCATGCCGCAGCCGTTGTCGGCGACGATGATCTCGACATTGTCCTTGCCGGACTCGCGCACCCTGATGTCGATGATCCCCGGACGTCCGTCCGGGAAAGCGTGCGCCACCGAATTCAGGAACAGATTGGTCAGCACCTGGCCGTACGGACCGGGATAGCTGTTCATGGTCAGGTTGGGCTGGCACTCGACGTTGAGCGTCAGGTTCTGCTTGCGCAGGCCCGGACGCAGGCTCATCACCACCTGCTCGGTGAGGTCGGCGAGGTCGAAGCTGCGCTGGTCCGAATAGTTGCGGTCGGCCGCGACCTGCTTGAACGACTGGATCAGCTCGGCTGCGCGGTTGAGATTGGAGACGAGCTGCGAGGACGCGTCGCGGCTGGTGTTGAGGTAATCGTTGAGCGTCGAGCGGCGAAGCTCGCCGCGCTCGACCTCGGCGCTGAATATCGCCGTCTTGCGCTCCAGCGCAGAGGCGACCGTGAGGCTGATGCCGACGGGATTGTTGACCTCGTGCGCGACACCGGCAACCAGGCGTCCGAGGGCTGCGAGCTTTTCCGCCTCGATCAGCGAAGCCTGGGTCTCGCGCAGATTGCGCAGCGCCGTCTCGGCGGAGTCCTTGGCCTTCCGCATCTCCTGCTCGCCGCGCTTGCGCTCGCCGATATCGAGCGCCACGGTGACGATCCGCTCGATCTCGCCCTCGGCATCCAGCAGCGGCAGCTTGTTGACCAGCCATTGCCGCATGTTGCCGGACGCGTCCTTGTACTCCTCCTCGTAGAAGCCAAGACCCTTTCTCAAGTTCAGCACGCGCTTGTCGTTCTCGTCGGTCTTGGCCGCGCCGTAGCGCGACATCAGATCGGCGGTGGTGCGGCCGAGCGCGTCGCCGGGCTCGATGCCGAAGATGCCGGCCATATAGCGGTTCATCAGCACGTAACGGAGGTCGCGGTCCTTGACGTTGATGACGGCCGGCACAGTGTCGATGACCTGCTGGAGCAGGCGGCGGCCTTCGGCGATGGCGTCTTCCGCCCGCTTCTGGTCGGTGATGTCGCGCAGCGTGCCCTCGTAGCGGACGATCCTGCCCTGCTCGTCCCGCACGCCGGTCGCGCTGTCGGAAAGCCAGAGGATGTCGCCGCTGCGCTGGCGCACCTGATATTCGAACTCACGCACCATGCCGTCGCGGTGCATCAGCCGCTGGTACTCCTCGCGTGCCGCGGGATCGACGTAGATGGTGCGGGCGATGTCGTTGATGCTGTCGATCAGGTGCTGCGGGCTGTCATAGCCCATCATCCGCGCCAGCGCCGGATTGGCGTTGAGGAGATCGCCGGCCGGTGTCGTCACGTAGATGCCGTCGACCGAGCCCTCGAACAGTTTGCGATAGCTTTCCTCGGCCAGCCGCTGCTCGGTGAGCGCCCGCACCGCCGCCTCGCGCGCCGTGTCGGCCTCCTCCAGCGCACGGCGGAACACTTCGGCCGCGCGCGCGATGTCGCCGATCTCGTTGTCGAGATCGGCCGACGGGATCGAGGTCCTTTTCTCACCGGCCGCGAGTGCCCGGATCGAGCGCGCGATCTGGGCCAGCGGACGCACCGTCCGACGCACCACGAAGCCGGCGGCGAGGATGCCGATCAACACACCCATGCTGCCGAGCACGATGCTCTGCCAGCGCGCCTCGGCAAGCGTCCGGGCAAAATCGCGCGACAGCACATGGCCGCGGCGGTCACTGACGTCACGAAGCAATTCGGTGACGCGGCCGATCAAACGGCCCTCGGTTCCCAGCACCTCGCGGTCGATATCGGCGATCTGCCGTTCGCGGACGGCGACCGCGACGAGGGCATCGGCGTAATTGTTCACGGCCGACTTCAGTCGAGCATCGGTGATATCCATCGCCCGCATGCCCTGCGCGGCCTGTTCGGCAGCCGAGGGATTGCGTGCAAGCAGCCCAAGCGCGATCCGGCTCTGCGCCTCCGACAGGCGGGCGGCGAGATCCCGGTCCCCACTTTCGGAGACCGCCGCGTCGAACTGATCGCGCAGCGGCGGCAGCCCGGCGAGCAATTGCGAACGGCGATCGATCAGGGTCGAGATCCGCTGCAGCCCGCTGCGGTAAGTCGCAAGCCGCTCGGAGACGCCGTCGATCATGTCCTGCTGCTCGGGGGCAAGATCGATACGGGTCTTCTTGAGGATGTCGCTCAGGGTCGAGGCGGCCTCGCCCACCTGCTGGAACTGGATGCCGGCGCCGGCATCGGTGACGAAGTCACGCGCGGCGAGCCGCAAATCGTTCATGCGGCGGTCGATATCTTCGGCGAGATCGCCGACGCTCTGGAGCCGCTGCAGCTCGGCGAAGGTGGCGTCGATATGCCGGATCGCGATCACGCTGGCGGTCGAGGTGACGATGATCACCGCCAGCACCAGGATGAAACTGCCGAACGTCATCTGGCCGATCGACAGCGAAAACGATCGCTTCGGCGGCGGATTCGGTGGCGTTTCGACGGGCATTGGGGCGGAACCGGACTCCATACACCCCCAATATACGCTGTATCGCCCCTCCGGGGGAACATGCCTCCGCCGGCCGGAACGGGCTGTTTTTCATGATGGTTTAGCGACGGCCGGGCGCCGGACCGGGATCGTCATGGCGGCAACGCCGAGGACGACGCAGGCCAGGCCAATCCAGGCGGTCTGGCTCAGGGTTTCCCCCAAAAAGGCGACGCTGATGGCGACCCCGATCGGGACACGGAGATAGGCCTGGGCGGTGGTGCCGACCGAGCCGAGCGTCTGGATCAGGCGGAAGTAGATCGCGAACGCCGCCGCGGTCGAGAACACCGCCAGCGCAAGCAGCGCCAGGACCGAGCTCAGCGACGGCGACAGCGTCCAGGGCTGTTCGAGCACGAGCGAGCCCGGGATCAGCACGGCCGCGCCCGCCAGCAACGAGCCGGCCGCGGGCGCCAAGGGATCGAGGCCCTTGAAGCTCCGGCCGAAGATTGCGGCGCAGGCGTAGCAGATGGTAGCAGCAACGATCGCGGCTTCCGCGACGAGGCCGCTGCCGATGTCACGGAACGCATCGACGCCGACGATCAGCAGGATGCCGGCCATACCGGTGACCACGCCGAACAGTTTTCGCGCCGTCGTGGCCTCATGGCGGGTGACGATTGCGGTGAGCAGGAAGGTGAAGATCGGTCCGGCCGAGTTGAGGATGGTGGCCAGCGATGCATCGACATGACGTTCGCCCCAGGCGATCAGGGTCCAGGGGATCACGCTGTTGAGCACGGCCTGGAAGGCGAAGCGCTGCCAGGTCGGCCCGTCCGTCGGCATCCTGACGCCCCTCGCCCACATGATCGCGAGCAGCAGCAGGCCTGCAATCGTCGTGCGCGCGGCGATCAGCGTGACCGGCGGGATGGTGGCGACGCCGAGCTTGATGAAGGTGTAGGATCCGCCCCAGAGCGTTGCGAGCGCGACCAGCAGCGCCAGCTCGACGGCGATGTTGGTATCCTGCCGGTTGTCCATCGGATGCATCCCGTCCATTCGCGATGGACGGAACCTAGCGCGTCTGCGGCCGCCAATACTTCGCTCGGTGTCGAAGTGTCCTAGCCGACCGCCCCGACCTCGAACACCTCGCCGTCATAGCCGGCTTCGCGGGGAATCCGGAGCTGACGGCCAGTGTCGGTCTTGGTCATCACAGGCATCACCGTGACGATGGACATGCCCTTGGCATGATCGAGCGCAGACTTCACGGTCGGCTGCTTCGCCAGCCGGATCAGGTTGCGCGTGGTCGGGAACGGCAGCTTGAAGCGGCCGCTGTCACCACCCTCCACTGCCTCGCGTGCCGACACCCAGATCGAGTCGGTCGACTCCCGCCCGTCATGCGCGCCGAGCTGGTCGGGCGGCGCTGCGGCCAGGAAGAACCAGGTGTCGAAGCGCTTCGGCATGCCCTCCGGCGTGATCCAGTGTGCGTAGGGCACGAGCGTGTCGAGCGCGAGTTGGAGGCCGTTGTCGGCGAGGATGCTGAGGAAGCTGATCTTGTGCTCGTTGAGCGCAACGCGATGCGCGTCGGCGATCTCGCCGGCGCGCTTTGCATCGATCGGCGTGTTCGAGCCCTTCGAACGCGCCAGCAGGATGCCGCTTTCCTCAAACGTCTCGCGGATCGCAGCGATGCGGAAGCCACGGTCGGCTTCGCTGAGGCCCTCGCCGCCCGAATAGAGGTCGGACCGCTTGACGATCTCCTGATCGCCGGCATCGACACTGCCGCCGGGAAACACCAGCGCGCCCGAGTTGAACTCGATCTGATGATGGCGGACCATCATGAAGATCTCGACTTCCTTTGCTGCGCCATCGCGCAGCAGGAGGATCGTCGAGGCCGGGCGTGATGCTGATGTCTCGGGCATTCAACTAGCCTGCGGCACTCGATTGCGGGCCGAGATTGGCGCGCTTGTCGACGCGGGCGACGCGCGACAGCAGATAGTCGACCTCCGCCTTCGCCGCCGGCGTGATGGTCGCAGCGGGCTTGCGCTGGGCGCTGGAGGCGATGATGCCGCGCTTTTGCAGCACGTGCTTGCGCACGGCAAGGCCGGCGCCCGGCTGCTGCTCGTAGCGGATCAACGGCAGATGGGCGTCGAACAGATCATGGGCGGCATCGCGCTTGCCGGCCTTGGAGAGGTTCACGACGTCGATCAATAGCTCGGGGAAGGCGTAGCCGGTCATGGCACCGTCGGCGCCGCGCTCCATTTCGAAGTCCAAAAAGAGCCCGCCATTGCCGCAGAGGATCGAGAGCGGACGGAGCGAGCCGTCCTTCTGGAAGTTGCGCAGCGTCGAGATCTTTTCGAGCCCCGGCCAATCCTCGTGCTTGAGCATCACGCAGTTCGCATTGTCGGTGACGATCTTGCGGATCACCGCGGGCGTGAAGATCACCGAGAGCGTCAGCGGATAATCCTGAAGCACCCAGGGCACATCAGGGCCGATCGCTTCGGCCGCCTGCTTGTAATAGCCGACGATCTGGTCGTCGGTGCGGAGCGAGGGCGGCGGCGCGATCATGACGCCGGCAGCGCCTGCGTCCATCGAAGCCTTCGCCAGCGAGCGCATGGTGGCAAAGCCCGGCGCGGAGACGCCGACGATCACCTGCATCTTCTTGGCGCGCTTGACGAAGCGCACCGCCACCTGCTCGGCCTCGGCGGCGTCGAGCTTCGGCGCCTCACCGAGAATGCCGAGCACTGTGACGCCGTCGCAGCCGACCTCCTCGTAGAAATCGGTCAGGCGGTCGATCGAGCGCTCGTCGATCCTTCCGTCATCGTGGAACGGCGTCGGCGCGATTGCGAAGGTGCCCTTGGCGTCGGCGGTGAGTTTCATCGGGTCTCTTGTCCTATCGTCTGTCGTGGCTAAAACCGCCGCGCGCCCATCTTGATCTGCTCCTCGGAGAAGAAGATCTCCTTGGCATGATCGGCGATGTCCCGGGCGTTCCAGCCCGTGTGCGGCGGTTTCCAGCCTTCCATTTCCATCATCCGCATTTCGCGCACGCCGCGAGGCCCGGACACGCCCAGCACCTTGCCGGTCTGGTCGCCCGACAAGTCGCTGACCATGTATAGCACGGCCGGCGCGATGCCGTCCGGCCCCAGCGCCGCCGAGGGGTTCTCCTTATAGCGGGGCAGGTCTGCGGTCATGCGGGTCAGGGCGCCCGGGGCGAGCGTCCAGATCCGGATGTTGTACTTGCGGCCCTCGATCGCCAGCACGTTGGACAGGCCCCAGATGCCGCCCTTGGCCGCGCCGTAATTGGTCTGGCCGAAATTGCCGATCAGGCCCGAGGTCGAGGAGGTGTTGACGATGACGCCGCCGCCATTTTCCCGCATCCAGCGAAATACCGGCATGGTGCAACAAAAGGTGCCCTTCAGATGCACCTTGATGACCTTGTCCCAATCGGATTCGGTCGCCTTGGCGAAGGTCTGATCGCGCAGGATGCCGGCATTGTTGACGAGGATGTCGGCGCGGCCAAAGTGCTTGATGGCGTCGTCGAACACCGACTGGCCGCCTTCCATGGTCGAGATGTCGGCGCCATTGGCGACCGCCTTGCCGCCCTCCGCCTTGATCGCGTCCACCACAAGCTGCGCCATCGACTTGTCGGCGCCGGAGCCGTCGCGGGGCCCACCGAGATCGTTGACCACGATCGAGGCCCCTTCCCGCGCGAACAGCTTTGCGTAGGCCTCACCGAGCCCGCCGCCCGCGCCGGTGATCAGCGCAACCTTGCCGTCGAGTAGTCCCATGGTGGCTTCTCCCTGTTTTTGTTTTCTCTTTACCTCGCCCCGCAAGAGCGGGGCGAGGGAGACAACGGCCGTCGCGCGTTGCTAACCCAGCACCGTCTTGCCGTTCTTGATCACGGTGACGCCGCGCGACTTCACCTTGGCTTCGAACGAGACCACGCTGCCGTCCTTCCAGAGGTCCATGGTCACGGTCTCGCCGGGATAGACCGGCGAGGAGAACCGCGCGATGTGCTGGCGGAACGCGCTTGCATCGTAGTCGGCGTAGGTCTGGAGCACGCCGCGGCAGGTGATGCCGTAGGTGCACATGCCGTGCAGGATCGGACGCGGGAAGCCGGCCTTCTTGGCGAACTCCGGATCGGAGTGCAGTGGATTGCGGTCGCCGCAGAGGCGATAGACCAGCGCCTGGTCCGGGCGCGTGGCGATGTCGATGGTTCTGTCGGGCGCGCGCGACGGAATCTGATGCGGATCGGGCTGGGTCAGGTTCGGCCCGCCAAAGCCACCATCGCCGCGGGCGAAGCGCGAGGCGACGAGCGTGGCGAGCTTCTCGCCCTTCTCGTTCTTGAGCACGGTCTGGTGGCTGATGACGACGCCCTTGTCCTTGCCCTTGTCGTAGACCTCGACAACGGAGGAGTCGGCGGTGATGTGGGCTGCGACTGGCAGCGGCTGATGAAAGGTGATGTCGCGCTCGCCGTCGACCACCATGACGCGGTTGAGGTTCATCTCGCCAGGGCCCGAACCCCACGCCGCAACGGAAGCGAAGGTCGGCACCACCTTCAGCGGCCGTGGCGTGAACGCTCCCTCGTTGACGAAGGCGAGCTCGTTCTCGTCCATGGGATCGGCGCCAAGGCCAATGCCGTAGGCGTAGAGCATGACTTCGCGATCGCTGTAGGAATATTTCTGGCCGATGTTTTTCAGGCCTTTGAGTTCTTCGTATCTGGCGGACATTTTTGCTTCCTTCCCGAATTTCTTTCAGCGGGTTGCGGCGCTCATTGATGTGCCCTCTCCCCTTGCGGGAGAGGGCTGCACGGTGCCGGCCACATATTCGTTTGGGTGAGGGGTAGCTTCCGCATCAAGAACTCTCTCCGCGGAGCGATACCCCTCATCCGGCGCTTCACGCCACCTTCCCCCACATCCGCCTTCGCCAAAGGCTTCGGCGGACATGAGGGGAGAAGGGTAAGCACCTCGTCTCAGACGGGTGTGAAGAACGGCAGCGGCGCGCCGTCGGTCGGCTTGAACACCAGCTTCACCTTCTGGCCGATCTTCAGCTTCTCGAGATCGCAGTCGACGAAATTGGTCTGCACTGACGGCCCCTCCTTCAGCGTGACGTAGCCGATCGCGTAGGGACCGGTCGGCGACTTCCGCATCAGGCTCCAGGTGTAGATCGTGCCCTCGCCCGAAGCCTCTTCCCACACTGTCTTGTCGGAGTAGCAGAACGGGCAGATCGAGCGCGGGAAGTAATGCGCTTCGCCGCAGGCGGTGCAGCGCTTGATCATGAACTTGCCCTGCTTGGCCGCGTCCCAGAATGCGGCGGTCTCGGGGTTCGTGACCGGGGCGGGATATTTCTTGGCTTCACTCATCACACGCGCTCCAGAATGGCCGTCGAGGCGGCATGGCGCACGCCCAACAGGCCGCCGGTGCCGTGAGCGATGGCGAGATCGCAATTCTTGACCTGCACCTTCGGATGCGCCTCGCCGCGCAGCTGCCTGACGGCCTCGATGATCTTGGTCATGCCGCCGCGGTTGACGGGATGGTTGCTGCAGAGCCCACCGCCGTCGGTGTTGAACGGCAGCTTGCCGACGCCCGAGATCAGATTGCCGTCGGCGACGAACTTGCCGCCCTCGCCCTTCTTGCAGAAGCCGAGGTCTTCGAGCTGCATCAAGACGGTGATGGTGAAGCTGTCATAGATCGAGGCGTATTTGATGTCCTTCGGCGTGATGCCGGCTTCCTCGAACGCGCGCGGTCCGGACCAGATTCCGGCGGAGTAAGTGAGATCGAGATCCTTGCCGCCGCGCGGGCCCTTCATCGCCTCGCCGTGGCCGATCAACTTGACCAGCGGCTTCTTCAGGCTCTTCGCGATCTCCGGCGTCGTCACGATCAGCGCGCCGCCGCCATCGGAGACGACGCAGCAATCCATGCGATGCAGCGGATCGGAGATCATCGGCGAGTTCAAGACGTCCTCGACGGTGACGACGTCCTTGAGCATCGCATGCGGATTGTATTGCGCGTGATGCGAAGCCGCGACCTTGATCCAGGCGAGCTGCTCGGACGTGGTGCCATAGTCGTGCATATGGCGCATGGCACACATGCCATAGGCATTGTGAGTGGTCGCGCCGTAAGCGGACTCGAAATCGGCTTCCGCGCCGGCCGCGCGCGGCGGCATCACGCCGGTGCGCGGCTTGCCGGCCAGCGTAATCAGCGCGATCGAGCACTTGCCTGCCGCGATCGCTTCAGCCGCGTGGCCGAGATGGATGATGTAGGAACAACCGCCGGTCTCGGTGGAATCGACGTGACGGAGCTTTTTGGTGTTCAGCCCGAGATAATCGACCATCGGCCAGGCACCGCCGGGCGCGTCGCCCGCGCAGAAATAGCCGTCGACGTCGTCCTTGGAGAGCCCGGCATCCTCGATCGCGCCCTTCGCGACCTCGGCGTGCAGCTGGGCGGTGGATTTGTCCGGCGCATGCCGGGTCGGGTGTTCGTAGATCCCGGCAATGTAGGCCTTGCCCTTGATGGTCAAAACAGAGGTCTCCGTTCGCGTTTCTTCTTGGCTCTTTTTTCTGAACCGCAGTGGCCTGATTGGCAAGCGCGGAAATATTCCGTCGGGCGAGAGGGTAGCGGGTTGGCGCAAGTGGGGCCGTCATGGAGCGCCCGTCTGCTTCCCCATGGTCATTGCGAGCGCAGCGAAGCAATCCAGGAGTTTTTCCGCGGATGCATTTCTGGATTGCTTCGCTGCGCTCGCAATGACGGGAAGAACCGTAAAGGTGTTTTGCCCGACGGCACAAGCGATTTTTCGCTTTATCGGAACAACCGGATTTATCGAAAACAACCCCATGCACAGTAGAACGGTGGTTGATTTCAAAGAAGAAATCGTAGGGTGGGCAAAGCGAAGCGTGCCCACGTCTCGCGCCCGTTTCGGCGATATGGTGGGCACGGCGCGTTGCGCCTTTGCCCACCCTACAGGACCGTCCTACTCGGCTGCGATCTGCCTTGGCGCGGGCGGCGGGCTCGCCAAATCAGCCGCGAGCTGGGCGTAGCGGGTCTTGGCGTCCGCGACTGCCTTCTCCTTGACCGGGCCGTAGCCGCGGATGCGGTCGGGAAGCGAGAGCAATTCGACCGACGTGTCGATCGTGACGGGCGACAACAGGCCGAGCACGGTCGCGACATCCTTCTCATAGCCGACGATCAGATCGCGCTCGAGCTTGCGGTCGGCGCTGCGGCCGAAGATGTCGAGCGGGGTGCCGCGCAGGAATTTGAATTTTGCGAGCACGCCGAACGCTTTCAGCATCCACGGGCCGAAGGCGCGCTTCTTCGGGCGGCCCAGCGCATCGACGCCTCGGCTGAGAATCGGCGGGGCCAGGTTGAAGCTGAACTTGAAGTCGCCCTCGAACTGGTCGCGGAGCTGCCTTTCGAAGGCGCCGTCGGTGAAGAGGCGCGCGACCTCGTACTCGTCCTTGTAGGCGAGCAGCTTTGCGTAGTTGATCGCGACCGCGCGCGGCAGCGCTTCGCCATAGGCGCCCTTCGCCGCGGCATCGCGGACCTGGTCGACCAGCTTGCGATAACGCTTTGCCAAGCGACCGTTCTGATAGGCGGTGAGATGCTTGGCACGGTGCTCGATGACTTCGTCGAGCGTCATGGCGTCCAGCGTCTTGGGTGCGGCGACCTCGTCTGTCCCCTTCAGCATATCGGCGAGACGTGCGGGGTCTGCGACCGCGAGACGGCCGAGGCGGAAGGCCTCCTTGTTCATCTTGATCGAGACGCCGTTGACTTCGATCGCCTGCTCGATCGCCTCTGCCGACAGCGGCAGCAGGCCCTTCTGATAGGCAAATCCCATCATCATCATGTTGGTAGCGATGCTGTCGCCGAGCAGCTGCTCGGCCGGCTTGGTGAAGTCGAAGAACACCGAGTCCTTGTGCAGTGCCGTCTCCAAAAGCCCGTTCAGCTTGCGGGTCTGGAAGTTGAAGTCGCGGTTGAGGACGAAATCGGCGGTCGGGATGACGTGGCTGTTGATGATGCCGCGGGTACGGGTGGTGTCGCAGAGCGAGATCGTGTCCTTGGCGACCGCGACGACCTCGTCGGCGGCGAGCACGACATCGGCGGTGCCGGTGACGATGCGCGAGCAGGTCACCTCGGCCGGATGATCTGATAGCCGGACGTGGCTGAGCACCGCGCCGCCCTTCTGCGCGAGGCCGGACATGTCGAGGATCATCGAGGCCTTGCCCTCGATATGCGCAGCCATGCCAAGCAGCGCGCCGATGGTGAGCACGCCGGTGCCGCCGACACCGCCGACCGCGATGTTGTACGGCTTGTCCAGCGTCGGGCGCGAGGCGGGCTCGGGAATCGCACCGATATCGCCGAGATCGGCCGGCGCGCGGTGGCGCGGCGCCCCGCCGTCGACGGTGACGAAGGACGGGCAGAAGCCCTTCACGCAGGAATAGTCCTTGTTGCAGGACGACTGGTTGATGGCGCGCTTGCGGCCGAACTCGGTCTCCAGCGGCTCGACCGAGATGCAGTTCGACTGCACCGAGCAGTCGCCACAGCCCTCGCAGACGGCCGGGTTGATCATGACGCGGCGCGCCGGATCCTCCATCAGGCCACGCTTTCGGCGGCGGCGCTTTTCGGCGGCGCAGGTCTGCACGAAGACGATGGCCGAGGTGCCCTTGTACTCGCGGCACATCTTCATGACGTTGTCGAGCTCGTCGCGGTGATACTTCTTCACGCCGGGAGCGATGGTATCGGCCGGATAGGCGTCGGGCGCTTCGGAGACGAGGTAGATCTCGCTGATGCCCTCGGCGTGAAGCTGGGCCATGATCTTCTGCGGCGAGAGATCGCCGTCATGACGCTGGCCGCCGGTCATGGCGACCGCGTCGTTGTAGAGGATCTTGTAGGTGATGTTCGCCTTGGAGGCGATCGCCTGGCGGATGGCAAGAATGCCCGAGTGGAAATAGGTGCCGTCACCGAGGTTCGCAAAAATGTGGTTCTCGTTGGTGAAGGGCGCGATGCCGACCCACGGCACGCCCTCGCCGCCCATATGCGTAAAGGTCTCGGTCGAGCGGTCCATCCACAGCGCCATGAAATGGCAGCCGATGCCGGCCAGCGCGCGGCTGCCTTCGGGGACCTTTGTCGATGTGTTGTGGGGACAGCCGGAGCAGAAATACGGGGTGCGGGAGACAGGCGCCGTGGGGATCATCTGGGACGCCTGGCGGCCGTTGAACCAGTCGGCCTTGGCGCGGAGCATCTCCGCGATCTCGGGATTGAGATCAAGTCGAAGGAGACGCTCGGTCAGCGAGGTCGCCAGTGACGCCACGCTCAGCTCGGCGGCGAAGGTCAGGAAGCGCTTGTCGTGCTCGTCCATCTTGCCGACGATGCGCGGGCGGACGTCGTCGCGCCAGTTGAACAGCTCCTGCTTGACCTGGTTCTCGACGATCTCGCGGCGTTCCTCGACGATGAATATCTCCTCGAGGCCGACCGCGAACTGGCGCACGCCTTCCGGCTCCAGCGGCCAGGGCATGCCGATCTTGTAGAGCCGAAGGCCGATCCTGGCGGCGACCTGCTCGGTGATCCCGAGCTCGCGCAGCGCCTGGCGAACGTCCTCATAGCTCTTGCCCGAGGCCATGATGCCGAAGCGGGCGTTCGGCGAATCCATCGTGACGCGGTTGACCTTGTTGGCGCGGGCAAAAGCGATCGCGGCAAAGCCCTTGTAGTCCTGCAAGCGCCGGTCCTGCTCGAAACGGTCGTCGGGCCAGCGCAGATTGAGCCCGCCGGGCGGCAGCTCGAAATCAGGCGGGATGATGAAGGGCTTCATCTCGTCGGTGAGGTCGATCTCGGCGGTGGTCTCCACCGTCTCCGTGATCACCTTCATGCCGACCCAGCAGCCGGAATAGCGCGACATCGCGATGCCGAGCAGGCCCATCTCGATCATCTCGTGGATGCTCGAGGGATAGAGATACGGCATCAGCGCCGAGATGAAGGCGTGGTCGGACTGATGCGGGACGGTCGAGGATTTTGCGCCATGGTCATCGCCGGCAAGACACAGCACGCCGCCGTTCTTGGCAGAGCCGGCGGCATTGCCGTGGCGGAAGACGTCGCCGCAGCGGTCGACGCCGGGGCCCTTGCCGTACCAGATGCCGACCACACCATCGTATTTGGCGCCGGGCGAGAGGTTGAGCTGCTGCGAACCCCAGATGGCGGTCGCCGCCAGATCCTCGTTCACGCCGGGCTGGAACTTGATGTTGTACTGCTCGAGATGCTTTCGCGCGGCAAAAAGCTGCTGGTCGTAACCGCCGAGCGGCGAGCCGCGATAGCCGGAGATGAAGCCTGCGGTGTTCAGGCCTGCGGCACGGTCGCGGCGAATCTGGGCCATGGGCAGGCGGACCAGCGCCTGAATGCCCGTCGTGAAGATATGGCCGGTGTCCTGGGTGTATTTTTGATCGAGACTGATCGGACCCTGGTTGATGCCCATGTCGTCCTCTTCCGCCCTTTTGAGCGTTTGGCTGCTTAAGCCGTTGCCTGCCCATTGTTTTTAGCTAGGGCGCGCCGACCACCTGCGCCACTCTATGTCGGATATTTAACGCGGCGCATCACAAATCTGGCGCTTCCGCGGCGACGGGAAAAAAACGCAATTTCGTGGCGGGAAAGGCATGGGCGATTTTCACTTTGTGTCACCATAGCCCTGCGTCGCGAAACGACGTGACGCCCGTATGATGCGACGGGGGCAGATGAGTCGCAGCAAGGGGTCGACGATGCGGAGGATTCTGGCTGGCCAGGCTCTGGTAGGTTTGGTCTTGTGCAGTGCGGTTACGAGTGCGGCGCTCGCTGCCGAGCCGTCGCCCGAGCTGATCGCCTACGGCAAGACGCTGGTCGAGGCCGGCGACTGCGCGGGCTGCCACACCGCCGATCCCGCCAAACCCTTTGCCGGCGGCAAGCGCATCGACACGCCGTTCGGCGCGATCTATGCGCCGAACCTGACGCCGGACCGCGACACCGGAATCGGCGCCTGGCAGGATGCCGATTTCACCCGCGCGGTGCGCTACGGCACCGCACCGGATGGCTCGCTCTATTACCCGGCCTTCCCCTACCCTTACTTCACCCGGATGACCAAGGACGACACGCTGGCGATCCGCGCCTATCTCGGCACGCTCGCGCCGGTCATGAGCCGCAACAAGCCGCCGGAGCTGCGCTGGCCGTTCGGTTATCGCGGCTTGATGCGGGCCTGGAACTTGCTGTTCTTCACGCCCGGCCTGTTCGAGCCGGACCAGAGCAAGAGCGCGGCGTGGAACAGAGGCGGCTATCTCGTCACCGGGCTCGGCCATTGCGGCGCTTGCCACACGCCGAAGAACTATTTCGGTGCGGACAAGACCGCGCAGGCGCTGTCGGGCGGCGACCTCGGCGGCTGGTATGCGCCGCGCCTCGATGGCGCCGCGCGCACCGGGCTGCAGTCGTGGAGTGCCGACGACATCACCGAATATCTGCAGAGCGGCCGCAACGCCAGGAGCCATGCCGGCGGGCCGATGGCCGAGGTGATCGTCAACTCGACCTCGAAGATGAGCGATGCCGATGTGCGTGCGATGGCAGCGTATCTGAAAGACATGCCGCCGGTACGGCGCGAGTCGAAGGTGACGCCGCCTGACGAGGCCGAGATGAAGACGGGTCAGGCCGTCTACGCAAAGCTCTGCATCGCCTGTCACGAAGCCGACGGCTCCGGCGCGCCGCGGATCTACCCGCCGCTGCCGGGGAATGCGCTGCTGCAATCGATCAACCCGTCCTCCACCTTGCGCATCATTCTCGACGGCGCGCACACCGTGACGACGCCGCGGGCGCCGAACACCGGCGAGATGCCGCCCTATGCCAAGCAATTGTCCGATGACGAGATCGCCGCGGTGACGAACTACATCCGCAATTCCTGGGGCAATGCCGGCCCGCTGGTGACGCCCGCGCAGGTGGCGAAGGCAAGGAAGCGAGGGGCGAATGGCGAGTAGTGAGTAGCGAATGGCCAGATCTATTCGCTATTCGCCATTCGCGCGCGACAGCGCTCACCGCTCCTCATCTCCCGTGAATACAAACTTCGGCATCTCCCATTTGTAGCGCACCGCGAGCAAGCGGAAGCTGATGCCGAGGATAAAGGTCAAAATGGTCCAAAGCTCGGCGTTGAGATTGAGACCGAAGGCGGTGGCATAGAACAATCCCGTCACCACCGAGACGCTGGCATAGAGCTCGGAGCGGAATAGCAGCGGCACGTCGTTGCAGAGCACGTCGCGCAGGACGCCGCCGGCGCAGCCCGTCACCATGCCGGAGACGATGACGATGGGCAGCGTGGCATCCATCTGCCAGGCAACGTCGCAGCCGGTCATGGTGAAGACGACGAGGCCGATGGCGTCGAGCACGATGAAGGCTAGTCGAAGCCGGTGCACGAGGTGTGCGAACAGGATCGTCACCAGCGCCGCTGCGCCCGGCAGGACGAGATAGATCGGGTTCGCGACCCAGGCCAGCGGATAGTGACCGAGAAACAAGTCGCGCAGCGTGCCACCACCGAGCGCGGTGATGCTGCCGAGCAGGCAAACGCCGACGTAATCCATGCTGCGGCGGCCCGCGGCGAGCGCCGCCGTCATGCCCTGCGCGGTCAAGGCGACCAGCGCCAGAAGATGCAGCACGCTATCGCTCGGCGGCAGGCTCCACATCGCTTTGTTCCCTCATTCCCGCCCTGGAACTTACGTCCGCGGTTCCCGGATGAACAGGTTCCCGATTCCTCGCGCGAGGCAACATGAGACGAAAGCATAACGCGCGCGGAACAGAATCTCGCATCTCCGGGTTGTCAGGGCGCAATAAACGAGGAGACCAATGATGGCTGACGACCGTTTTCCCAACGATCCGTATCGCCCGAACCTCGCCGACGATGAGTACCTTCGCGCGGCGCGCCGGGACGGCGACCTTCAGGCCGATCCCGAGCTGGGTGAAGGCCCCGCCTCCAGCGGCAAGGTCGCGCTGTTCGCCGTGGCAATCGCCCTGGTGCTGGGCGCCGTGTTCTATGGCTTGAACAACTCCAGCACGGGCAATCAGGCGAGCAATACGCCGACAGCGCAGACCGCTCAGCAGACGGCTCCGGCCAATCCGGCCGCGCCTCCCGGCATGCGTGACGTGACGCCGCGCAACAACACCGCGCCCGGAATGACGACGGGTGCTGCGCCGAGCAAGCCGGCCGCGCCGGATATGCCTGCTGCAAAGCCGGCACCGGATACGCAGACGCCGTCCGACGGCGCGAAGTAACGATTTACAACAATATGCGACAGCGGCGGGATCGAAAGGTCCCGCCGCTTTCGTTCTGGATCTAGCTGAACATCTTGTTGAGCTCGCCGCCGGGATAGCCGCCGGCCAACTCGCCAAACGTTCCCGTCTCCGCCATCTCCTTTGCCGCGCGCATGAAGCCGCCCCAGGCGGCGCGGGCGAGCGAGCCACCGACGCTGATCCGGCGCACGCCGAGATCTTCGGCTTCCTTCAACGACAGGCCGGAGCCGCCGATCAGCAGGTTGAACGGTTTTGGTGCAACAGCCTTCACCACTGCGGCGATGTCCTCGCGCGTCTTCAGACCGGGCGCGTAGAGACAATCAGCGCCGGCATCCGCGTAAGCGGTGAGCCGGTCGATGACGAGCTTGAGGTCGGTCACGCCCCAGAGGAATGCTTCGCAGCGGCCGACCAATAGCGTGCCGCTGTCGCCGATCGCCTTGCGCGAGGCCTTGATGCGCTCGACAGCGAGCGCGCGCTCGTAGATCGGCTTGTCCTTGTCGCCGGTGGAATCCTCGATCGAGAGGCCCGCGACGCCGGTGCGCACGCCGCGCTCGACATTGTCAGCGACCTTGTCCGGCTCGACCGCGAAACCACCCTCGAAATCCGCATTCACGGGAATGTCGACGGACGAGCTCAGTGCTGCCAGATGCTGACAGACGTCCTCGACGGTGACGCGGTTGTCGGCCTTGCCGATGGTCCAGGCAAAGCCGGCGCTCGACGATGCCAGCGCCTTGAACCCGAGATGCTGCAACGCCTTGGCGCCGCCGACATCGACCGGATTGGGCAGGATGAAGCAGCCGCTCTCGTGCATTGTCCTGAACGTCGCGCGCTTGTCAGCAGTTGTCACATGCATGTTTCTCTCCCTTGTTGGCCGCGCTTGTTGGCCGCGCAGACATAGGCACACGCGCCCGCGAGCGCTAGTGCGCGTCGTGCACGGCGCGGCTGTCCTTCGGCGCCTCGTCGCGATCATTCATTCCGTAGTCCCTGACGACGCTGGCGATGCGCAGATGATAGTCGGCAAATATTTTTGCCCTGCCCTTGGCCTGCGTGCGACGGTGCTCCATCGTGTTGCGCCAGGCCTGGACGGCGGCCTCATCCCGCCAGAACGACAACGACAGGAGCTTGCCCTTCTCGGTCAGGCTTTCGAAACGCTCGACCGAGATGAAACCGTCGATGGTCTGCAGGATCGGCTTCAGATCGGCCGCAAGGTCGAAGTAGTCCTGGCGATGTTCCGGCTTGGGCCAGACTTCAAAGATCACGGCGATCATGGGCGGCTCCTCAATCGTTGATGGCTTACACTACCACCTTGCGTAAAAAGGTGCGCTCTTCCGCGAGGATGAATTTGTTGTCCTCGGCAAAATGGAAGTTCGCCATGCCTTCGGCATCCTGGCGCAGCCGCGCGCGGTAGGCCTCGTAGGCGGCGAGGCTTTCGAAGGTGATCAGCGCGAACGCGATGTTGTTGGTGCCCTCATGCGGCATGAAATAGCCGATCAGGTCGCCGCCGCATTTCGGGATGATGGTGAGCCAGCGTTTTGAATAGTCCTCGAACTGTGGGCGTTTGAAGGGATCGAGCTGGTAGCGGATGAAGACGGTGACGGACATTTTGGGCTCTCCTGGTGTTCCTCCGTCATTGCGAGCGCAGGTCTCATAGGGTGGGCAAAGCGAAGCGTGCCCACGTTGTTTCTTCGCAACGAAGATTGGTGGGCACGTCGCTACGCTCCTTTGCCCACCCTACGGCTTCTCGCAATGACAACGTAGTGAGAACCTATGCCCTTGCCCGACCACAATGCTTCGGCTATCATCGAAGCATGAAATCAGGACCTGACATCGCCATGGTCGCCGCGCTGGTCGGCGACCCCGCCCGCGCCAACATGCTCACCGCGCTGATGAACGGCCGCGCGCTGACCGCGAGTGAGCTCGCACAGGAAGCCGGCATTACGCCGCAGACTGCGAGCTCGCATTTGGCAAAACTCGAGGCCGGCGGACTGCTCGAGCCGGAGAAGCAGGGCCGTCACCGCTATTACCGCCTCACCGACGACGACGTCGCCGGCGTGCTCGAAGGCCTTGCCGGCCTTGCCGCGCGCACCGGCCATATGCGCGTGCGCACCGGCCCGAAGGATCCGGCGCTGCGGCGCGCGCGGATCTGCTACGACCACCTCGCCGGCGATCTCGGCGTGCAGATGCTGGATAGCTTGCGCACGCGAAACCTGGTCAGGCAGAAGAAGCAGGACATCGAGCTGACCGCCGACGGCGAGCGCTTCCTCGCCAAGCATCTGCAGATCTCGCCCGATATGCTCAGCCATCCGCGCCGCCCGGTCTGCAAGGCCTGCCTCGACTGGAGCGAGCGGCGCCACCACCTCGCCGGCACGCTTGGCGCCGCGATGATGCAGCGTTTCGCCGAGCTGAAATGGGCCGCGCGCGACGCCACGCCCGGCAGCCGCGTGGTGAATTTCACCCGCACCGGCGAGAAGCAGTTTGCGGCGCTGTTCGGGAATGGGAAGGACTGATCACACGTTTACGTGTGAATATGGACTCTCGTCATGGCCGGGCTTGACCCGGCCATCCACGCGATTATGCGAACGGTCATTCCGTGACCGTCAGAGAGCTCCATGATCCGCATCCTCCCGGCCGCCCTCGCCGCCGCCCTGCTCGCTTCCCCACTCGCCGCCCACGCCGCCGACACACCCCAACGCGAGCCCTACGGCATCGCGCTCGAAGGCTTTGCCTATCCCTATCCCGTGCACCTGCTGCCGGTCGTCAATGACGGCGAGCAGCTCAGCATGGCCTATATGGACGCAGCACCGGCGCAGCCGAACGGCCGCACCGTGGTGCTGCTGCATGGACGCAATTTTCCGTCGAGCTACTGGGCGCCTGTCATCAAGATGCTCAACGAGGCCGGTTATCGTGTCGTGGTGCCGGACCAGATCGGCTTCGGCAAATCGTCGAAACCCGTCGGCGAACTGCATTTCGACACGCTGGCGCGCAACACCATCGCGCTGCTCGATCATCTCAAGATCGACAAGGCAGATGTCGTCGCGCATTCGCTCGGCGGCATGCTGGGCGTGCGCATCGCCCGCGCCTACCCTGATCGCGTCGCGCATCTGGTGCTGACCGCGCCGATCGGCCTGGAAGACTATCGCCTCTACGTGCCGCCGACGCCGACCGAGAAGATCATCGAGAGCGAGGACAAGCTCACCGCCGACGGCTACCGAAAGCAGCTCCAGGCCAATTACGCAATCAAGCTGCCGCCTGAGGCGATCACGCCGTTCATCGATGCCCGCTTCAACATCAAGGGCAGCCCCGATTATCCGCGCTGGCTGCGCGCCTTCGTCTCATCCGGCCAGATGATCTATCGCGAGCCGGTCGCGCACGAGATTCCCCTCATCACCGAGCCGACGCTGTTCATCATGGGCGCCGACGACCACAACGCGCCGGGCCGGCCGAATGCGCCGGAGGCGCTGCGCGCAAAAATGGGGCAGAACGCCGAGCTGGCAAAAGCGTTCGCGGCGAAGATGCCGAATGCGCGGGCGGAAGTCATTCCGGACACGGGCCACCTCGTCTTCCTGGAGGCGCCGGAGAAGTACAAGGAGTTGGTGCTGGGCTTTCTCGGCCGCTAAAGCGTTTTCGAGCGAAGTGGGTACCGGTTCGCGTCAAGAAAACGCGTCAAACAAAAATCCAGAGCCCCGCTCCGATTCATCGGGGCGGGGCTCTGACGCCATCGCTGTCGCCTGAGGCCGTATGCGCGAAATGTTCATGGCGTATTCAGCTCATGATTGGCAGATTTGGATCGCAACGTGTCGGCACGTATCGGTCCAAATTTAACGTGTCGAATCGTGTCTTTTGATTCATTGTGCGCCGCAAGCGCCAAGCCCCCAAGAGTCTCCCCCAAAGATTTGCCCCAAGGACGAGAAGGAAGATCAAATGAAATATCTGTTTGCCGCCGTGATGCTCGCCAGCGCGGTCGTTGGTTTCAGCGAGGCGGCCAGCGCCGCCGGTGGTTGCGGCCCGGGCTGGTTCCGCGGCCCCTATGGCGGCTGCCGTCCGATGGGCCGTGCGGTCGTCGTGGCCCCCGGCCCGGTCGTGGTCGCTCCGCCAGTCGTCGTCGTTCGTCCGCGCGTGTGCCCCTATGGCTTCCGCTGGTACGCCGGCCGCTGCCGTCCGTTCTGATCTTTTGCACTTGCGAAATGGCCGCGCGGCGAAAGCTGCGCTGCCATTTTCGTTGAGAGCCTGAGGCAAAGCAAAAAGGGGATCACAATCGCGATCCCCTTTTTCATTCCGGCTGCACCGTTACCAGCGACGCCAGTGGCGGTGCCAGCGACGATGCCAATGGCGATGGCGCCAGCCCCAGTGACGGTGATGCCAGTGGCCATGCCACCGCACCTGCTCTGGCTTCATCTGGGCGATCTCCTCACTGCTGGTGACAGCGGGATGAGCGTCCGGATTGGCGAGCGGCATGGCGCCATTGCCGAGCGGTTGCGGCGCCAATGGCGCGGCCTGTGCGGCAGCGGTGAACGCGGCGGCTCCCGCCGCGACACCGCATGCAAGTTTCAAAAAGTTTCGGCGCTCCATGGCATATCCTCTGCTCTGATCGGTTAGGTGATGCAGAGGAAGTGTCGCGGTGGCGACATGAACTGCCGCTGAATCACGCGTTCAGATTCATTGCAAAGCTGACAGCTTCGTAGCCCGGATGGAGCGAAGCGCAATCCGGGATTCGTGCCGCAGCGAAGACCCCGGATTTCGCTGCGCTCCATCCGGGCTACAGGACCGTGCCTAGCCGCTAAATTCCTGCACCAGCGGCGCGCTTTTCGGCATCGGTGACGATGGCGCGGACGACGAAGTAGGCGGCGGGCATCGGATTTCCTCCTGTTGTTTGGCCGCAGCATAGCTGGTTATAGTGCCGGCCACAAAAAGCCCGCGCGACAGAACATGACGATCGCGCGACATCAGGGAAGGGCCGGCCATGCGCAGGATCATCACGGGCATCATCGCGATCGCCAGCCTTGTCCCCCTCGCCTCGCGCGCCGAGATCGTCCGCTTCGATATCACGGAGCGCGTGCCCGCCTTCACCGGCCGCAGTTTTGGCACTGTCGGCACCTATGAGCGCATCACCGCGCGCGCGACCTTCGCGCTGAACCCGGCCGACGACCGCAACGCCATCATCACCGATCTCGCGCTGGCGCCGCGCAATGCCGACGGCAAGGTCGAGGCCACGGCCGATGTCGTGATCCTGCGGCCCAACGATCCCACCCATGGCAACGGCACGCTGCTGCTGGACGTGCCCAATCGCGGCAGAAAGCTCGCGCCGCAATTGTTCGACGATTCCGCCCAGCCCGGCGCCAACAATGCCGACAAGGCCGAGGACGCCGGCATCGGCTTCCTGCACCGGCAAGGCTTTACGATGGTCTGGGTCGGCTGGCAGGGCGACATCCCCTCCAAGCCGGGGCAGCTCGCGATGACCGCACCGGTGATCAAGACGATCACCGGCCCCGCGCGCGAAGAATTCGTATTCGACACCACCACCAGCCCTGCGCGTGCGACGCTGACCTGGCCCGCTGCGGATGCCGCCAACGTCAACGTCACCGTGCGTGCCGCCTGGGCCGATCCGCGTCAGACGCCGCCC
Organism: Bradyrhizobium sp. AZCC 2230; assembly: GCF_036924495.1. Lineage (NCBI taxonomy): Bacteria > Pseudomonadati > Pseudomonadota > Alphaproteobacteria > Hyphomicrobiales > Nitrobacteraceae > Bradyrhizobium > Bradyrhizobium sp. AZCC 2230. The sequence continues at coordinate 2,105,723 of NZ_JAZHRS010000001.1, forward strand.
GGCCTCGCCGCAAAGCTCGTCGATCCCTCGACGGTGGAGATCACCCGGCCCGACGGCTTTGACGCCGGCGCGCTCTACGAGATCACCTACACCGCGCGCGATCCGGTCCCGCTCGGCATGGGCTATGCCGCCGTGCGCGACGTCGTCAGCTTCCTCCGCCATGACGAGACACAGGCCAACCCGCTGCTCGACGGCCTGCATCCGTCGGTCAGCCGCGCCATCGGCTTCGGTGTCTCGCAATCCGGCCGCTTCCTGCGCGACTTCCTCTATCTCGGCTTTAACGAGGATCTCCAGGGCCGCATGGTGTTCGACGGCTTGATGCCGCATGTCGCCGGCACGCGGCGGATGGCGACCAATGTCCGCTTCGGCCAGCCCGGTCGCAACCCGCGCCACATGCAGGACCCGGCGTGGCAGGCCGACCTCTTCCCCTTCACCTATGCGACGCTGAGCGATCCCTATTCCGGCAAGACTGATGGCGTGCTGCGTCGCTGTTCGCTCTCGGTCACCTGCCCCAAGGTGATGCAGACCGACAGCGAGCATGAATGGTGGGCCTCGCACGCTTCGCTGCTGGTGACCGACCTCGCCGGCAATCACCTCGACCTCCCCGACAACGTCCGCGCCTACATGATCGCGGGCACGCCGCATTTCGCGGAAGCCTCCGATGTGATGAAGAAGGGCCTGCCGGCGATGTCGCTGCCGCAGAACCCGATGCATGCGGGCGGGCCGATGCGCGCGCTGCTCACCGACCTCAACGCCTGGATCAGCGACGGGACAAAACCGCCGGCAAGCCGCGTCCCCATGCGCGCGCACGGCACGCTGGTCGCGGCGCAAGGCGCGGTGCCGACCGACATCCCCGGCCTGCCCTATGCCGGCATCCACACGCTCGCCGCCTTCTCCGACCAGAGCGTGCTGCCGCCCAAGGAGATCGGCCGTTACCCCGTGTTCGTGCCGAAGGCGGACGATGACGGCATGGCCATCGCAGGCATCCGCCAGCTCGCGCTCGCCGTGCCGCGCGCGACTTACACCGCATGGAATCCGCGCGCGACGGGATTTGGGCCGACCGCGCTCTATCCGCTGCAAGGCGCGGTGGTGCCGTTCGCGCCGACGGAGGCCGCGCGGAAGGAAGTGCATGATCCCAGGCTATCGATCGCGGAACGATACGCCGATGATGGAGCCTATGTGGCCGCGGTGAAGCGCGAGGCGGCGCGGCAGGTGGCGGAGCGGATATTGCTGCCGGAGGATGCGGAGCGCGCAGTGGAGGCCGCGAAGCAAGGCAAGCTCGCGAAGCTCGGGCTGTAAGAAAGGCCGAGCTCCCGTAGGGTGGGCAAAGCGGAGCGTGCCCACGTTTTCCGTCGCCGGCAAAGAGATGGTGGGCACGGCGCAAATGCGCCTTTGCCCACCCTACGGTCTCTGCCTTCGGAGAAAAAACGTCGCCCCCATGTCGGAACGCGCCGCCTCCGTCCGTCCTATGCTTGAGACAGCACGGAGACACCGCATGCCAGACCTCACCCTGATCACCTACGACTGGGTTCCCCCGCCGCCGCGCGGCTATGTCCGCGACCTCCGTGTGCGCTGGGCACTCGAAGAGGCTGCCTTGCCCTATCGCGTCGCCAGCACGCCATTCGACGACCGCGGACCTGCGCATCTGGCGCACCAGCCGTTCGGCCAGGCGCCATGGCTGACCGATGGCGATCTCTCGATCTTCGAGACCGGCGCAATTCTGCTGCATCTCGGCGGGCTCAGCGACGCGCTGCTGCCGGCCGATCCGCGCGGCCGCGTTGAGGCGACGGAATGGGTGTTCGGCGCGCTCAATTCGGTGGAGATGGCGAGCCTGCCGTGGACGATGCTGAAGTTCATGGGCGAGCCGGGATCGAAATTCTTCGACAACTTCATCGAGCTTCGCTTGAAGCGCATGGAAACGGTGCTGGCCGACCGCGAATGGCTGGCCGGTTCCTTCTCCGTCGCCGACATCCTGATGGCGGACGTGCTGCGCATCGTCGAACGTTTCGACGGGCTCGCCGACAGCCCTGCCTGCCGCGCCTATGTCGCGCGCGCCACGGGCCGTCCGGCCTTCGCAAAGGCGCACGCAGACCAGATGGCGCATTTCGCGGCTGGGGATGCGGCGCGCGGAGCGTGACCCACCGCACATCATTAACCCGGTGTTAGCCATAGGCTCACGGGCCACTGGAACGAAGCAATTTGCCTCAAATTATCCCGGCGGAAGGTGAGACATGGCCCGCATCGACTTTCTCAGAGAGCAAGTAGCCCGCGCCGAGCGTCTGGCGAAGGCGATCCTCGACCAGCAAACCGCGGAACGGCTTCAAGCCTTCGCTGCGCAATGTCGCGCGGAAGTGCAGGTTCTGTCTTTCAAGACTGCCGCGTAAGGCAGCGCGTCACATCAGTTTCATCGGCGTATCGGCGACCACACGCAGGTCGATCCTGCCGATCAACGCCGACCGGCGCGCCTCGGCAACACCGATCGCGTCGTCCGTCTGCCGCAACGTGCTGATGTTCGAGCCGAGCGAGACGATGCCGCCGAGCACCAGCGCGATCGAGCCGAGCGCGGCGGTCTGACCAAAACCAAACAGTCCGAGGATGGTGACCAAGAGCAGCACCGCACCGCTGCCGATCGCGATCTTCGACGCCAGGATGTACTTCCGGCACCGCTCGGCGATCTCGGCGAGCCGCTCGATCCGATCTTCGATGTCGGAGATTTCGTCGGTCGGATCGTCTTCGGTCATCGGATTGAGCAAACCGATTGTAGGGCGGATTAGGCGCAGCCGTAATCCGCCGCATGCATTGTCGAAAAGATTGGCGGATTACGCTTCGCTAACTAATCCGCCCTACGTCCCTCACAACGGCAAATTGTCGTGCTTCTTCGCCGGCGTCTCCACCTTCTTGTCCTTCAGCATCGCCAGCGCCCTTGCGATGCGTTTCCGCGTCGAGTGGGGCATGATGACGTCGTCGATGTAGCCACGCTCGGCCGCAATGAACGGGGACAGGAAGCGGTCTTCGTATTCCTGGGTGCGGGCGGCGATCTTGTCGGGGTCGCCGATGTCACTGCGGAAGATGATCTCGACCGCGCCCTTGGCGCCCATCACCGCGATCTGGGCGGTCGGCCAGGCGTAGTTCATGTCGGCGCCGATTTCCTTCGACGCCATGACGTCGAAGGCGCCGCCATAGGCCTTACGGGTGATGATGGTGATCAGCGGCACGGTGCACTGCGAATAGGCGAACAGGAGTTTGGCGCCGTGCTTGATCAGGCCGCCATATTCCTGCGCGGTGCCCGGCAGGAAGCCCGGCACGTCGACGAAGGTGACGATCGGGATGTTGAAGGCGTCACAAAAGCGCACAAAGCGCGCGGCCTTGCGTGACGCGTCAGAGTCGAGCACGCCGGCCAGCACCATCGGCTGGTTGGCGACGAAGCCGACGGTGCGGCCGGCGATGCGGCCGAAGCCGGTGACGATGTTTTTCGCAAAGGCGTCCGCGATCTCGAAGAAGTCGCCCTCGTCCACGACCTTCAGGATCAGCTCCTTCATGTCGTAGGGCTTGTTCGGATTGTCGGGGATCAGCGTGTCCAGCGACATGTCGACCCGGCCGATGTCGTCGAAGCTCGGCCATTCCGGCACGCCGTCGGTGTTGTTGGACGGCAGGAAATCGATCAGACGGCGCATCTGCAGCAGCGTCTCGACGTCGTTCTCGAAGGCGCCGTCGGCGATGGAGGAGCGCGTGGCGTGCACCGAGGCGCCACCGAGCTCTTCGGCGGTGACGACCTCGTTGGTCACGGTCTTCACCACGTCCGGGCCGGTGACGAACATGTAGCTGGTGTTCTTCACCATGAAGATGAAGTCGGTCATGGCCGGCGAATAGACGTCGCCGCCGGCGCAGGGGCCCATGATGACCGAGATCTGCGGGATCACGCCCGAGGCGAGCACGTTGCGGCGGAACACGTAGGAATAGCCGGCGAGCGCGGCGACGCCTTCCTGGATGCGCGCGCCGCCCGCGTCATAGAGGCCGATGATGGGCGCCCTCGCCTTCATCGCCATGTCCTGAAGTTTTGTGATCTTCAGCGCATGGGTCTCGGACAGCGAGCCGCCGAATACGGTGAAGTCTTTGGCAAAGACAAACGTCTTGCGGCCGTTGACGGTGCCCCAGCCGGTGACGACACCGTCGCCGGGGATCTTGTTCTTCTCCATGCCGAACTCGGTGGAGCGGTGCTCGACGAACATGTCGAATTCCTCGAACGATCCCTTGTCGAGCAGCAGCTCGATGCGCTCGCGCGCGGTCAGCTTGCCGCGGGCGTGCTGCGCCTCGATGCGCTTCTCGCCGCCGCCGAGCTTTGCGCCGGCACGACGATCTTCAAGGGCGTCCAAAATATTCTTCATTTGCTCCCGCCAGGTCTCAAGCCTTAAGTGATGGGCGTTCTAACACGGCATTTTGCGGGCCGGGAAGCGCCTTTCGGCGCCGCAGGGCTGCCTTGCCGCAGCGTGAAAGCGCAAGGAATTACAAAGTTTTGCCTGGGAGGCGACGATGGACGAGAGAGCTGCTGACGCTGGCTCCGTGACCGGCGGCGTCAGGATCCTGCTGCGGCTCGAGGGGCTCGCCCTGTTCGCCGGCATGACGGCGCTTTATGCGGCCTGGGGCGGCTCCTGGACGATCTATCTGTTGCTCTTCCTGGTCCCGGATCTGAGCTTCCTGGCGTACCTGTCGGACGCCAAATTCGGCGCGCTGGTCTACAACGCCGCCCACAGCTACATGGCGCCGGTGACGCTGATGACACTGGGCCTGGGCTTCGCCTCGCCCCTCACTCTGTCCATCGCGTTGATCTGGCTCGCCCATATCGGCATCGACCGGGCGCTGGGCTATGGCCTGAAATATTCGGCAGGATTCGGCTTCACCCATCTGGGGCGGATCGGCCGGCAGAAGGACGCCTGACGTCCCGCACGGGCGGCGGGATGGCCGCCATTTTGTCAGCTCCCGCCGGTTGACCGGGCCTGCCGATTCAGGCTTGCTCAAGGCTTACGATCAGGCGCCGAATGTTGCGTGAGCTCAGTCGGTACGGCGGCGGTCATCACGTCCGGCTGCAAGCATCACCTTATGTCCGCCACGGTCGTTCCCCTGCCTCCGAACAGCGCGTCCGAGACCACCGATTTCCTGCGGCGGATGGCCAGCATGGTGTCGGGACGGAACGGCGAGATGCTGCTGCGCGCGGCAAGCCTGATTGAATCGCTGACACAGCGGGCGATGTCGGCCGAACGGCTATTTCATGAACAGCAGGAAGAGAGCAAGCGCCATGCCGAACGGCACGAGGCAGCCGAGCTTGCCTCCGACGCCATGGTCAACCAGATCGCCGCCATGCGGGTGCAGCTCGCCGAAGTGACTGCGGCCGCGGCCGCCGACCGGGCCGCGTTCGACACCGAACGCGACAAGCTGCTCGGCCTGATGCAGCATGCGGAAAGCCACATCGGCAAGCTCACCACCGAGCTCGATACGCTGCGCGCCTCCGTCGACAGTTTCAACGAGACCGCCGTCTCCGTGCCGATCGAGGTGCTGCGGCTGGCGCGGACGCAGTTCGACTATCTCTCGCGGGGTTTTGAGCGGAAGGGCGACGTGATCTCGCAGGCCATGAGCGAGATCGGCGGCTTTGCCATCGACCAGGCGCTGACGGCGAAGAAGACGGCCGACAAGGCCTGATGCGCCCGCGCGCAAATTGACAGCGCGCACGCCGGTTGATCTACTTGCCAAAAATCATAAGGGAGGATCCGATGCCGACGGCATTCCGCGTCGCTGCGGCCATCATCGCGCTCTGCGCTTCAGCCGGGCTCGTCGGCGCGCAATCGCTTCCCAAGGATGCTCCGGCCCGGACCGAGATCTTCCCGATCCCGTCCCTCACCCTCTCCGACCGGCAGTTCCTCAGCGGCGATGCCGCGGCCGGCAAGCCGGTCACGGTCGCCGGCGAATTCCGCGTGGCGCAGGGCACCGGCAAGATACCGGTCGTGGTGCTGATGCACGGCTCGAGCGGCGTCGGCGCCACCACGGACGCCTGGGTGCACGAATTCAACGCCATGGGCATCTCGACATTCGTGATCGACGGTTTTACCGGCCGCGGGTTGACGGTGACGGGGCCGAACCAGGCCCTGCTCGGCCGGCTCAATCTGATCATCGACATCTATCACTCGCTGGACATCCTGGTGAAGCATCCCCGCGTCGATCCTGACCGCATCGTGCTGATGGGTTTTTCACGCGGCGGACAGGCGGCTCTGTATGCGAGCCTCGACCGCTTCAACAAGCTCTGGAACAAGTCCGGCGTGCAGTTCGCGGCCTACATTCCGTTCTATCCGGATTGCTCGACGACGTACCAGACCGACACCGAAGTCGCGGCGCGCCCGATCCGCATCTTCCACGGCACGCCGGACGATTATAATCCCGTCAAGAGCTGCAAGGCCTTCGTCGAGCGGCTCAAGGCCGCCGGGCGCGATGTGGTGCTGACCGAATATCCCGACAGCGCCCACGGTTTTGACAGCGGCCTGCTCGGCGCCAACACGGTCACCGTGTCGGCCAACGCGCAGACCGTGCGCAATTGCAAGATCAAGGAGGGCGACGGCGGCGTGCTGATGAACGGCGATACCAACGCGCCCTTCACCTACAAGGACACTTGCGTCGAGCTCAACCCGCATGTCGGCGGCAATCCCGCCACGGCCGCGGAGTCGCGGAAAGCCGTGGTGGATTTCTTGCAGGCGTTGTTCAAGCTGGGATAGGCGCACTCCGTCATTGCGGGCGCAGGTGCCGTAGGGTGGGCAAAGCGAAGCGTGCCCACGGAGAGATGGTGGGCACGGCGCTGCGCGCCTTTGCCCACCCTACGGGTGTCCCCGCGTGGCAAGACCACATTCTGAGGCGCCCGCGTAGCTATCGCGCCCGCCCCGACAGCCGCAGCACGAACACCAGCACCTCAGCCACGGCCTTGTAGAGATCGGGCGGAATCTCCTCGCCCAGCTCGACCTTGGAGAGCGCGCCGGCCAAAATCTCGTTCTCTTCGATCGGGATGTCGTTGGCCTTGGCGATCTCGATGATCTTGGCGCCGATCGCGCCTTTGCCCTTGGCGACGACGACGGGCGCATTGGTGCCCTTCTCGTAATGCAGCGCAATGGCGAGCTTGGATGGGTCGCTCATGTGGCGCGATCCAGGAAATGCCCGGCGCGCGCGGGCGCTGCTTGCGGCGGCGTGCCGTCGCGCACGACGATGTCGCCGGGCTTGAGCTCGGCTTTGGTCAGCGCCTGATTGAGCTCGCCGATCCCGGCGCGGAGCTGCTGCGCCGTCGCCGGTCGCTCGGCCCACATCCGCACAAAAGTCTTGTCGCCGTTGAGCGTGATCAGCGCGTGCACGGGTCCACTCGGCTCGACATTGAGCGTGAAGCGCGCGCGCCAGGCGCGCTTGGCGGGATCGGCCTGCTCGTTGCCGCCGTCGCGCGAGATCTCGAACTGCGCCATCGCGGTGCCCTGCGGCGTCGCAAACGGAATCTCGAAATTCCACTGCGGCACGGTTGGATCGGTGCGATGACCGCTGGCATCGAGGCGGTCGGGCAGCGAAGCGACCTGCAGCAGCGTCTGCCGCGCGATCGCGGCATCGGTGTCGTCGAGCAGGCGATGCACGGCCGCGGCGAGCGGCGTGTCTGGTGTCAGCGATGGCGAGGCGACCGCTTGCGGCGACGGCAGCGCGCCGCGAAACGGCGGTGGCGTGGTCGTACGCGCGGCCGCTTCGAACGCGTGACCATCGGGCACGGCCTTGGTGGCGCCCGGCACATTCCCGGTCAGGCGCGGCAGGTTTTGCGTGACCTCTTGCAGCAGGCTCGCGGCAAGGCCTGCGGAGATCGTCCGCGGCAACGCTGCCTGCGGTGCGTCGACCATGTCGGCAAGCACGGCGGCCACGACATTGGCGTTGCGCTGCATTTGCGGCGATTGGACTATCTCTGCGTCAGGCAGCGGTACTTGTACAGCCTCGCCCGCAGCTTGAGGCGGCGAGCTTGCGGCCTGCCCCGAGGCGACGGCGTTGGTCGCAACCGCAACGGCCTGTGTCGGTGGCGCGGCAGTCTCGAGCGTTCCTGATGTCGCGGCCAGCGTCTGGCGCAGCACTAGGAGCGCCGCCTTCAGGTCGGGCACCGCGCCCGACGGCGGCGTCGTGCCTGCGGCAAGCGAGGCCTCGAGAAACAGGCCGGACTTCTGAAAGGCGGATTCGATATCGCCGCCATCAAGCGCAGTGTTGAGCGGCGTCTGTTGCGCCAACACATCCAGCACGGCCTGCTTCAGGCCGGCCGGCAGATCGCTGCCGGTCACGACGGAAGCCAGATTGGCAAACAGCGGCGCCTGGCTGCCCTGTTTCGTCGCGGCTTCGGTCGAGGCTGCGGTGACGGCGACCTGCTCGGTCGGCGTCAAGGGATTGCGGCCTGCGGTCGCGGATGGCGCAAGCGACGGGCTCTCGACCAGCGAGGCCGCCGTCGGCGTCAGCGTGACCTGATCGGCGCTCGCCTCGCCTGCCCCGTTGACCACAGCGAGACGAATCGTGCCGTCGTTCTGCGACACCGCGAGCTGAAGATTTTGTCCAGGGGTCAGCGCCACCTCGGACATCACATCCATCGATAGATTGGCGATCGCGATCCGCACCAGATTGTCGGCGAGCACGCTGACGACCTTGGCGTCGACGACGCTGCCGGCCTGCAGCACAAGATCGGGCGTCGCCGCATCAGCAACAGAGCTGGCGGCACTGACGGGAACGATCGAGCTTATCGGCGTCGGCATCTTAGGGCGGCCCAGGGAGCACGAATCCCACCCTAGGGCCCCGTCGTAAACCTCTCGTTAAGGACCTTTGGCCGCGAGCGGATTCACGGCCGCCAATACCGCCACGGCAGCGTCGAAATCCCGCAAGCGGGTGGCCCGGCGGGCGGCCGCCTCCTCGTCCACGCCCCACTGGTCGATGTTCCAGTCCTCGTCGACATGGGCGGCAGCCCAGACCTCGCCGGCGTCGCGTACGCCATGGGCCAGCGCCAGCGCCAGCAGCGCCGAGCCGGTCAGGGTCGTCACCACATGGAGCGCCGCGACCGACCAGGCATCCCCCGGCAGCGCCGCGCGGGCGGCACGCAGCGCCCCGTCCGGCTGCTTCACATGCATGATGCCTTCAGAGAGGATGAAATGCGCCCCTAGCGCCTCCGCCGCCCAGAACAGCACGGGGTCCCACTGCGCGGCCTCGCGGGCGACCAGCCCTTCGGGATGGCCGGCGCGATAGAACAGCAGGTCGGTCTCGAGGTATTTTGCGAGGTCATCGGTGACGAGTTCGACGCGGTCGACCACGCCCTCGACCACGCTGTTGGCGATCCGCGTCAGCGGCATGGTCACGGGATCGAGCGCCTCGCCTTGGGCTGCCCATTCCGCGGCCACGGCATCCGCCAACGCCCGCGCGGGGATAACCACCTGGCGGCTGGATGGCGTCCGGATCGGCTTGCCGTCGAGCGTGATGGCGAAGCCGCCCTCGGCTTCCGCTACGCCCACCTCCTTATAGAAGCGCTTGCGCAGCGGCGCGCGCGCGGACGCACGCGATGATTCCCGCGGATCCCGCGGGGGCTGGCCGGCAGCTTCTTCGAACAATTCGCGCATGTGAGTTTTCGGTCTCCGCCGCTAAATGCAGGCTTTTGAAGTAAGATCGGCTTTTAAGGTAAGATCGGCGGCCGATAAAGCGAGCGGGCATGAGGGAACTTGCGGGCATTGCAGCCCTGTTCGCCGGGCTTTGGCTGGCAGCGGCCGAAGCCGGCTTCCGCACCCCGGAATCGCTCGTCCGCAACGTCTATGCCTATTATGGCGAGGGCGCGCCGGAGCTATCCAGGGGCCTGCCGCGGGATGATGCGACCACCCGGCAATTCTTCGACCCCTCCTTGCGCAAGGCGTGGAGCGGCCCACGGACCGAGCCCTACGATTTCCTGGTGCAGAGCCCGAGCTGGAAGCTCGGCCCGGTCGCGATCGCGATCATCCGCAGGCAATACGACAAGACTTATGTTGCAGCGAATTTCGACAATCACGGCCGGAAGGTCGCGCTGAACTTCATCCTGGTCAACGGTCCGGAGGGCTGGCTGATTGCAGATGTCGAGAGCCCGCATGATAGTTTGCGGATGTTTCTGGAGCAGTTTCGGAATTGAGGGGGTGGCTTTTCGTAGCCACAATCACCGCTGTCATGCCCCGCGAAGGCGGGGCATCCAGTACGCCGCGCCGGATGTGGTAAGAGCGAGCTCTCTAACGCTGGCCGCTGGAATACTGGATCGCCCGCCTTCGCGGGCGATGACACTGAGTGCGTGGCGAGCAGCTCCCTACTCCTCCGGCGCGTTCTCGATCGGGTCGAACCGGCTCGCGTCCAGCCCGAGCAGATTCCACGACTGCTGCATGTGCTGCGGCAGCTGCGCGGTGGCATCGATGACGCCGCCGCGCGGATGCGGGATGACGATACGCCGCGCCAGCAGATGCAGTCGGTTTTGCAGGCCGCCCGGCAACTGCCAGTTCTCGATGTTGAAATATTTGGGATCGCCGACGATGGGATGGCCGATATGCTCCATGTGGGCGCGCAGCTGATGGGTGCGCCCCGTCACCGGCTTCAGCGACACCCAGGTCAGCTTGTTGCCGGCGGTCTCGACCACCGCGTAGTACGTCACCGCGTGGCTCGCGCCCTCGTCGCCATGCTGCGCGATGCGCATGATGGTGTCGTCCTCGCTCTCCTCCTTGGCGAGGAAGGTCGAGATGCGGCCCTGCTTCGGCTTCGGCAGGCCCGGCACCAGCGCCCAATAGGTCTTTCGCGCCGAGCGCGAGCGGAACGCGCCGGTCAGATGCGAGGCGGCAAAGCGTGTCTTGGCGATCAGCAGGCAGCCCGACGTGTCCTTGTCGATCCGGTGCACAAGCCGTGGCTTCTGGCCCTTGGAATCGCGCATCACCTCCAGCATCTGATCGATGTGTCGCGTCGTGCCGGAGCCGCCCTGCACCGCAAGCCCGAACGGCTTGTTCAGCACGAGAACGTCGTCGTCCTCGTAGATCGTCATCTCCTTCAACGCGGCAAGCGTCTTCTGTGCGCCTTCCGACAGTTCGCCCACCGCCTTCGGCGTGTCGAGCTTCAGCGGCGGAATGCGGACGCTCTGCCCCTCCTCCAGGCGGTCCTTGCTGTCGACCCGCTTGCCGTCGACGCGCAGCTCGCCTTTACGGACGACGCGCTGGATGTGGGAGAACGACAGGCCGGGAAAGCGCGCTTCGAGGAAACGGTCGACGCGCATATTGTTCTCGTCGGCCGTCACCTTGACGGTCTGCACCTTGGTCGGCAGCAGCACCTCCACTGGCTTTGCCGCAGCCGGCTCTTCCATTGCAACCTTGGGCGCACGCCGTTCGGTGCGCTCTGCTGCAAAGCGCGGCTGCTTGGTCCCTGGCTTAGCCCCCGGACGCGGCCCGGCCTTCTTCGCACCACCCGGCTTGAACGGACGCGCCTCCTTGCGCTCATCGCGCTCGCGAGGCTTCGGGTTCATTCTCTTGATGCGGCGGCTCATGCTGTCTTTCCAAGCTTTCGTGTCGACTGCGCGTTGGCGCGGCGAGGCAGCGACGCAACCTGGGCGCCTACCTCTCTCTCCGCCAGCCGCAGCTCATATTGCTGTTGCAGGTTCATCCAGAATTGCGGACTCGTGCCAAACCAATGACCAAGGCGCAGGGCCGTATCGGCGGTAATGCCGCGCTGTCCGTTGATAATGCCGGTGATGCGATTGACCGGCACATCGATCTGACGCGACAACTCCGCGGCGGTGATGCCGAGTTCGCGCAGCTCTTCGGCGAGCTGCTCTCCGGGATGAATGGGCGTGCGAGGCATAGGCTTCCTTCAGTGGTAATCGACGATCTCAACATCGATCGGACCGGGCGATCCCTCCGGCCAACTAAAGCAGATCCGCCATTGATCGTTGACCCGGATCGAGAATTGTCCTGCGCGATCGCCCTTCAAAGCTTCAAGTCGATTACCGGGCAATGCCGCCAAATCAGCCAGACTGGTCGCCGCATCCAATCGATCCAGCCGCGTCTCTGCCTGGCGGACAAATCCCGAGAATTCCTTGACGTGCTGGCCAGCGGCAAATCGCTCGGTGCGCTTGTCGCTGTAGTTGACGATCATACTATTCCCTAGCATGATTTACGGTTTACGTAAACTGTAATTATTGATGCACGGGCACTTCCTGCGTCCCATGGTCCTGCTCAAATGTAATGTTGAGCATTGCGCTGGTCAGAACGAGGCGCTTCTCGAAAATCCCGCCAAGAAGTACGATAAATACAATGACAAAGCATAGCCCTGCAATCCTGTCTCTGCGCCAAAAGAAGATAGCTGCCGCGGCAAAAGATAAGACTGCCAAAGTCCAGTTGACCGCGAAGATAGCAGTCATTTCCGATCGTCCCTTGATTGCGCTGAGCCCCTCTGCCCTTCTAGCGACTCTTCTACCTCCGCATTCCAAAGTGCAGGCTCGCAACAGACTACAGGAACCTCAACGACAAGCATTTGTGTGGGCATGAGATAGACGCGTTCTCTATCTTCATCATAAAAATCGACCATCTCATTGACGAAGCCCGTCTCGAGCTGGCTAAATAGGTTTTGCATCTGGGATGCGCTACCATCGTCATCCTCCTCTAGGAGGAGAGTGTCGGGCTCGATGCCAAATACAATTGGTTGCTCGGCGCTAATCAAATGCAGCCGAAGCTCTAGCTTCTCTTCCTTCTCGTCTTCGAACGAAACGCCGAGATCGAAGAGAAACTGAGTCGCGGCAATCCTATTTTGATTGATCGCGACCCAGTGGGTGCGGGCGGAGAAGACAACTATGCCCTCGCCAGTTCTACTGAATATCTTCTCCAGACGATCCTTCTCGTCACTAGGGACCACGTACTCAAAGACACGTCCATCGAAAGCGAAGAATTTAACCGTCCAGCTTTTGGGATCAGGATCGAGACCTGCCTCTCTCAGCTTCGCGCTATCTATGAAATAGCGAGAGTCCCTAAGTCCCTTCTTGGGCTTAGGGTCGAGAGAGGGAAACACGTCAGGAAGTTCAGCGCCGAGTGCAGCAGATATTTTTAAGGCCAGTTCTAGCTGCGCGCCCTGAACACCGGCCTCAATCCGTTGAACTTGCTGCTGGCTAGTGCCAGCCAATTTGGCCAACGCCTGCTGCGTCAGCCCGCGAGCTTTCCGCAGGTGCGCAATGCGGTTTTTGACCACCACCATGCCTCATTAACACTAATATGTGTATTACACAGAATCGTGTTTTCCGCAAGAGCTGTTTGGCTATTTCTCGCCCCGCTCCTTGCGCAGCTTGGCCCAGTAATCCAGCCGCTTGCGGATCTCCCGCTCGAAACCGCGCTCGGGCGGGTCGTAGAAGGTCTGGCGGCCCAGGGCTTCCGGGAAGTAGTCCTGGCCGGAGAAGGCGTCGGGCGTGTCGTGGTCGTACTCGTAAGCTGCGCCGTAGCCCTCCGACTTCATCAGCTTGGTCGGCGAGTTCAGGATGTGCTTTGGCGGCAGCAGCGAGCCGGCCTGTTTGGCGACCTGCATCGCCGTGCCGAAGGCCATATAGACCGCGTTCGATTTCGGCGCAGTGGCGAGATAGACCACGGCCTGCGCGATCGCGAGCTCGCCCTCGGGATGGCCGAGGAAGTCGAAGGCGTCCTTCGCCGCATTGGCGATGACGAGCGCCTGCGGATCGGCAAGGCCGATGTCCTCGACCGCCATGCGCACGACGCGACGCGCCAGGAACAGCGGGTCCTCGCCGGCGTCCAACATGCGTGCGAGATAGTAGAGTGCGGCGTCCGGATCGGAGCCACGCACCGATTTATGCAGCGCCGAGATCAGATTGTAATGGCCGTCGGCCGACTTGTCGTAGATCGGGGCGCGGCGTTGCAAAATGTCCTGCAACTGCGCGGCGTTGAAAATCTCATCCGCCCGCGCCGAACGCCAGACCTCTTCGGCAAGAGTCAGCGAGGCACGGCCGTCACCATCGGCCATGCGCACCAGCACGGCGCGCGCCTCTTCATCGAGCGGCAGCTTGCGGCCCTCGACCTCCTCGGCATGCGCGAACAGTTTTTCGATCGCGGCGGCGTCGAGCGAGCGAAACACCAGCACGCGCGCGCGAGACAGAAGCGCCGCGTTGAGCTCGAAGGACGGGTTTTCGGTGGTGGCGCCGACCATGACGACGGTGCCGTCCTCCATCACCGGCAGAAACGAATCCTGCTGGGCGCGGTTGAAACGATGCACCTCGTCGACGAACAGCAGCGTGCCCTTGCCCATCTCGCGGCGGGCGCGCGCGGCATCGAATGCTTTCTTCAAATCAGCGACGCCGGAGAACACCGCGGAGATCTGCTCGAAATGCAGATCGGTCGCATCCGCGAGCAGCCGCGCCACCGTGGTCTTGCCGGTGCCGGGCGGCCCCCAGAACACCAGCGAACCGAGCGTGCGGGTCTCCAGCATGCGCGTCAGCGCGCCGTCGGGGCCGAGGATGTGATCCTGGCCGACGACCTCCGACAGTGCACGCGGCCGTAAGCGATCCGGCAGCGGGTGCGGGGCTTCTTGATCGAGCCCCGCCGCGGCAAAGAGCGTCGGCGTCTCCTGTGGTCGTTTCGGACTCATCCGCCCAGCGTGACGTTGATCTGCTGGCCGCCGCGCACCAGCGTGATGCGCCAGAGCCGCTGGCTTACGCCCGCCGCCTTCTCGAGGTCGCCGGTCTTGCCGATCTTCTGGTTGTTGACGGTCACAATGATGTCGCCCTTCTGGAAACCGACCTGAGCGGCCGGCGAGTCATCACCGAGCTCGGTGATGACGACACCTTCGGTATCGGCGTCGAGATGCAGCTCGTCGGCCACCGCAGGCGTGATGCTGGAGACCTTCGCGCCCTGGAACGGCGAGCGCGCGGTGACGACGAGCTCGTTACGCCCCGTATCCGGCGCAGTCTCCAGTGCCACAGCCAGCTTCGTCGGCTTGCCGCCGCGCTGTACGTCGATCTGCGCCGTACCGCCGAGCGGACGGGTGGCGAAGCGGTAGTCGAACGCGTTGGGATCGTCCACGGTCTGGCCATCGATCCCGGTGATGAGGTCGGAGGATTTCAATCCCGCCTTCGCGGCGGGCCCGTTGGGGACGACGCTTGCGACCAGCGCACCGCTAGGCGAGCGCAGGCCGAGGCTCTCGGCGATCTCGGGCGTCACCGCCTGCAGCTTCGCCCCTAGCCATGGCCGCTTCACCGCCTTGCCGCCGCCCTTGGCGGAGGCGACGACGACGCGCACCATGTTGGCGGGGATCGCAAAGCCGATGCCCTGCGAGCCGCCGGAGCGCGAGTAGATCGCGGTGTTGATGCCGGCAAGCCGGCCGTTCATGTCGACCAGCGCGCCGCCGGAATTGCCGGGATTGATCGCAGCATCAGTCTGGATGAAGAACTGGTAGTCGGTGATGCCGACCTGCGTGCGCGCGAGCGCCGAGATGATGCCGTGGGTCACGGTCTGGCCGACGCCGAAAGGGTTGCCGATCGCCATCACGACGTCGCCGACCATCAGCTCATCCGAATTGGTGAATTCGAGCGCCGGAAACTTCTCCTTGGTATCCTTCAGACGCAGCACCGCGAGATCGCTGCGGGAGTCCTTCAGCACGATCTCAGCCTCGAACTCGCGCTTGTCCGACAGCGACACCTTCACCTGGTCGGCGCCCTCGATGACATGGACGTTGGTGACGACGAGCCCGGAGGAATCGACGATCACGCCCGAACCCAGCGACCGCTGCACCTGCTCCTGCTGCTGGCCGCCGCCGAAGAAACGGCGGAAGATCGGGTCGTCCAGCAGCGGATTGCGGTTCTGCACCACCTTGGCGGCATAGACGTTGACGACCGCCGGCTGCACCCGCTGCACGATCGGCGCATAGGACAGCCGCAGCTCGGCCGGCGACGACGGGACACGACGGTCCTGCGCCGCCGCCGGATTGAAGTGGGCCGAAAAGCCTATGCACAATGCCGTGACGATGGCGGTCCAGTTCGCTCGAAACATTCCTACCTCTTGGAAAAGAGGCCGGAATATAGGCGCGTTCGCCCCCCAATAGAAGGGCGCCGGGCGGCAATATTCGGGCCCCTTCCAGTGTGGCCGGCATGCCAGCTCCGCGTACAAAATGACAATTTGGGAGGCGCTGCACATTGGCATGATGCGCGTCATATTGCATGCTGCGGAGTGGCGGATTCGGCTGCGGCGAATTTGCATCAGGTGGAACCATTGCAGCCGTAGCGCGCTGTCGCGGGACAGTCATCGATCATTCTTAGGCTCTCCCGTTACGACTTGGGGAAGTTGGTCGAACCGATGGAGTGGTGACGTGAGCAGGACAAGAATAACAGCCACGGCGATTGGGCTCGCCGGGGTGCTGGTGGCATCGCAGGCCCAGGCACAATCAGCAAGCAGCGATCAGGAGATTGCACTGCTGAAACAGCAGTTGAAGATGCTGGAGCAGAAGCTCGACAAGCTTCAGAACCAGACTGCCGCGAACACGGCGGCCGCGGCAAAGACGAAGGCAGAAGCGAAAGCCGAGGCGCGCTCGGAGGCGAAGGCCGTGGTCGCCAACGCCAACGCCGCCATTCCGGTCAAGGGGCCGGTCGCACCATCCGGCGTCGTGGTGACGATGCCAAACAACCGGCCGACCATCTGCACCGCAGACGAGCAGAACTGCGTCGCCATCACCAGCCGCGTGCACTGGGATGTCGGCGGTTACAATTATCGTCCCAACACGGCAGCGACTGTGCCGCAACAGCTCGACAGCGGCGAGAACGTCCGCCGTGCGCGTATCGGCATCGTCGGCAAGTTCTTCGGCGACTGGAATTACTCCCTGATCTACGACTTCGGCGGCACGGCTGACGGGTTTGGCGGCACCGGCGCGGCCGGCGCCACCCCTGTCGGCTTCCTGCCGGGCGGCGGGACGTCGGGCATCGAGAATGCCTTTCTCAGCTACACCGGCCTCAAGCCATTCGGCGGCAAGATGGCGATCGAAGCCGGCGTCATGGACATCGCCTGGACGCTCGACGAATCCACCAGCTCCAACGACATCATGTTCATGGAGCGCGCCTCGGCCGGCATCATCGCGCAAAACATCGCGGCCGGCGACTTCCGCTCGGCCGTCGGCACCCGCTGGTGGAATGACCAGCTCTGGATGGGCGCCTATGTCACCGGACCGACCACGGGCCAGATCCACTCTGCGTCCAGCGTCTCTCCGCCCGGCACCAGCGAGCAATATGGCGCGGTCGTTCGCGTCGCCGGCAATCCGATCAGCGGCAACGGCTACTCGGTGCATATCGGCGCGGACGCGGAATGGCTGATCCAGCCGCCGCGTAATCTGATAACGCAGGCGCAGACACTCACGCTCAGCGACCGGGGGGAGCTGCGGATCGATCCGACGACGCTGATATCGACCGGCGCGATCGCCAACGTCTCCGGAGCACAGGTCTACGGCGTCGAGGCGGCGGCGACCTATGGCGCGTTCATCGCGCAGGGCGAATACTACTGGTTCAACGTCGATCGCACAGCCAACACAGGCCTGCCGCCGTTCGGCGCGTCGAGCCTGAAATTCGATGGTGGCTACGCGCAGGTCGGTTACGTGCTGACCGGCGAGGGCCGTGCCTACAACGCGGCGAGCGCCTCGTACGGCGGCGTCAAGCCGGCAAATCCCTTCTCCCTCACCGGCGGCGGCTGGGGTGCCTGGGAAATCGCCGGACGCGTGAGCACGATGAATCTGAACGATCAGCTCGCGACTGCGGCCGGCATCGCGGGTGGACGCCAGACCATCTATACCGCCGCGCTGAACTGGTACGTCAACAACAACGTCCGCTTCATGCTCGACTATCTGCATGGCGACATCTCCAAGCAGGCGAGCGCCGTCTCCGCGGTGAATACGGGCTCGACGTTCAATGCGATCGCGATGCGTACCCAGGTCGCGTTCTGACCTGACGTCGCATTCTGACAAAAAGCGCCGGGAGTGGCACGTGCCGCTCCCGGCAATGGTATCCAAACGGGTACTATGTCCCCGAATTCGCAGTACTTGCCAAATGGGAGCCATGGCGACAGTTAGAGCGGCAGGCGAACACGCCATCTGATGGAGACAAGCCATGAAGGCCGTCGGCTACAAAAAATCGCTTCCGATCGAAGATCAGGACGCGCTGATTGATTTCGAGACCACCAAACCCGAGCCCAAGGGACGCGACATCCGCGTCGCCGTGAAGGCGATCTCGGCCAACCGCGGTCGATTACAAGGTGCGCAAGCGCGCCGCCCCGCCCGAAGGCGAGACCAAGATTTTGGGCTATGACGCAGCCGGCGTGGTCGACGCCGTCGGGCCCGAGGTCACCTTGTTCAAGCCGGGCGACGAGGTGTTTTACGCGGGCTCGATCCAGCGCCCGGGCACCAACTCCGAATTCCACCTGGTCGACGAGCGCATCGTCGGCAACAAGCCGAAGTCGCTGTCGTTCGCGCAAGGAGCCGCCCTCCCCCTCACCTCCATCACCGCCTGGGAATTACTGTTCGACCGTCTCGGCGCAGTCCCCGGCAAGAGCGTCGATCCGCGCACGCTGCTCATCACCGGCGGCGCCGGCGGTGTCGGCTCGATCCTGATCCAGCTCGCGCGCCGCCTCACCGGCCTCACCGTGGTTGCGACCGCGACGCGGCCGGAGTCGCAGAAATGGTGCCTCGATCTCGGCGCGCATGCGGTAATCGATCACGGCAAGCCGATGAAGGAGCAGATCGAGATGCTGAAGCTGCCGCCGGTCGCGCTGGTGGCGAGCCTCACCTTCACCGACCAGCACTACAAGAGCATTGCCGAATTCATGGCGCCGCAGGGCCGCTTCGGCCTGATCGACGATCCCCCGGAATTCAACGTGAGCGCATTCAAGGGCAAGGCGATCTCGGTGCATTGGGAATCGATGTTCACGCGCTCCTCGTTTGGGACGACCGACATGATCGCGCAGCATTATCTGCTCAACGACGTCGCCGACCTCATCGACAAGGGCGTGCTGCGCACCACGCTCGACCAGACCCTTGGCACGATCAACGCAGCCAACCTCAAGCGCGCACACGCGCTGCTCGAGAGCGGCAAGTCGCGCGGGAAGATCGTGCTGGAGGGGTGGTAGACGTAAGCGTCGTAGTAGGTCTCGTAGGGTGGGCAAAGGCGCACTTGCGCCGTGCCCACCATCTCCCCGATGCGACGGCAAGACGTGGGCACGCTCCGCTTTGCCCACCCTACGGCAGTTGTAGTCTAGCGACAGCGACGGGGACGCCCACCATCTGTCGTTATTTCAAGATCCGCGACAACGCCGACAACAGCCTGTCGATCTGCTCATCCGTACCCACGGTGATCCGCAGATAGTCCGAGATGCGAGCCGCGGAAAAGTGGCGGACGATCACCGCCTGCTCCCGCAGCGCCGCCGCAAGCGCTGCCCCCTCATGGGCGGGATGGCGCGCGAACACGAAGTTGGCCAGGGACGGCAGCACCTGGAAACCGGCAGCCTTCAGTCCGCGGGTCAGCCGCTCCCTGCCCTCGATCACGCGCACACGGCTCTGCTGGAAATAGGATTCGTCCTCCAGGGTGGCGATCGCGCCGGCCTGGGCGGGCCGGCCGAGCGGATATGAATTGAAACTGTCCTTCACGCGCGTCAGCGCATCGATCAGATCGACATCGCCGATCGCGTATCCGACCCGCAGCCCGGCCAGGGCGCGCGACTTGGACATGGTCTGCACGACCAGGAGATTCCGATGCGACGCCACCAGCGGAATCGCGGTCTCGGCGCCGAAATCGACATAGGCCTCGTCGACGACCACAGGCACGTCCGGGCGCTCTTCCAGCAGCGTCGTGATCTCGGCGCGAGACAGCGCGATCCCCGTCGGTGCGTTCGGATTGGGGACGATGATCGCGCCGGCCGGCCGGCGATAATCGGCGACGCGGATCTGCATGGCCTGATCGAGCGGCACGGTCTCGTAGGCGATGCCGAACAGACCGCAATAGACGGGGTAGAAACTGTAGGTGATGTCGGGAAAGAGCAGCGGTGCATCGTGCTTCAGCAGCGCGACGAAGGCATGCGCCAGCACCTCGTCCGAGCCATTGCCGACGAACACCTGCTCGGGTCTCACGCCGTGATAGGCGGCCAGGGCGGCCCGCAGCGCGGTCGCCTGCGGGTCCGGATAAAGACGCAGCGTGTCGGCTGCCGCGCCGCGGATCGCGTCCAGCGCACGCGGAGACGGACCGAGCGGGTTCTCATTGGTGTTCAGCTTGACCAGGTCCGCCATACGAGGCTGCTCGCCCGGCACGTAGGGCTTCAAATCATGCGTCAAGCTGCTCCAGAAACGGCTCATCTTCCCTCCCCCTCACGCGGACGCGTCGCCCGCTCGACGAAGCCTTTTGCGAGCGCGTGATAAATACCCTCCTCGCAGATCATCCGCGAGACGAAATGCGCGATCAGCGCGGCTGCCATCAACGGCACGACCATGCCGTGATTGTCGGTCATCTCGGTCACGATCACGAAGGCGGTAATCGGCGCCTGCACGACCCCGGCGAAATACGAGACCATGCCGAGCAGCATGACCGCACCGAGCGGCGCGTCGTGGAACAACGCCGCGATATTGCTGCCGATCCCGGCCCCGACGGCCAGCGACGGCGAGAAGATGCCGCCCGGTATGCCGCTGATCGCAGCAAAGGTGGTGGCCAGGAGCTTGAGAACGCCGAAGTCTCGCGGCAGCGGCGTGCCG
Source organism: Bradyrhizobium sp. AZCC 2230 (assembly GCF_036924495.1). Classification (NCBI taxonomy): domain Bacteria; kingdom Pseudomonadati; phylum Pseudomonadota; class Alphaproteobacteria; order Hyphomicrobiales; family Nitrobacteraceae; genus Bradyrhizobium; species Bradyrhizobium sp. AZCC 2230. Next base: position 2,126,504 of record NZ_JAZHRS010000001.1, read on the forward strand.
TGATCCAGCGCCTCCTTCACCTGCACATAACCCGTGCCATAGATCGTGTCGCCGGATATCAGGCCGCAAATCGCGACGGCGAGGCCGCAGGCAAATGCGAACCAGAGCGGATGACCCTTGATCGCGTGTCCGAGCGGATTCTTGAAGCCGCGCGCCATGGCGATGACAGCGCGGCTGAACAGCCCGCCTGCGAGGCCACCGACCACACCACAAAGCGGAACGGCCAGCCAGTCGGCGCCACGCACCAGCGACATCGCGCTGCTGCCGAAATAGGCGTAATTGCCAGCCAGCGCGAGCGACGTCAGGCCGGCCGCGATGACGGCAGCAATGATGAGGCTGGATGTGCGGGTCTCGAAAGCGCGGCTCATCTCCTCGATGCCGAAGACGATTCCCGCAAGCGGCGTGTTGAAGGCCGCGGCAACGCCGGCGGCGGCACCGGCCAGAATCAGCCCGGGCTGACGGCGTGGCGAGACGCGGCCAAGCGCGAACATGATGGAGGCGCCGACCTGAACGGTCGGCCCTTCCCGCCCGACCGAGCCGCCGCAGAGGAGCCCGAACAGAGTGAGGATCATCTTGCCGATCGCGATCCGGATCGAAACCAGGCTCTCGCGCGCCGCCTGATCGCTCAGATGCCGCGCGGCGATCGCCTGCGGAATGCCGCTGCCTTGCGCGTTCGGGAACAGGCGGATCGTCAGATAGGCCGACAGCATGAAGCCGAGCGGCGTCACCGCCAGCACGGCGTAACGCGACTTGGCCAAAAGGAGCAAAAAGGCCTGCTGCGCGAGATCGGCGAGCTGCGCCAGCGCCACCGCCGCAGCGCCGACCGCGATCCCGCCGAGCAGAAAGATCGCCCGCCGCTGCCATCGCGCGGATGTCAGCCTGAACAGGCGTTTGTGGCGGGTCGAGAGGGGCCAGAGCATGGAACCCCTGTTTTAACTGGTCACCCTCCGAATTGAAGCGGCAAGTGGGCAGACCAGCTAGGCCGGAACCACGCCCTCGACGAACAGCAGCCGCCGCTTCAGCGCGCCGGCGCGGATCTTCAACGCCTCGGCATATTCCGGCGAGGTGTACCATTCCTTCAGCCTCGCCATCGACGGAAATTCGACGATCACGATGGCCTTCGGCGGAAGGTTGCCTTCCGCCAGCTCCGTCTTGCCGCCGCGGACGAGATAATGCCCGCCATATTGCGCGATCGTCTTCGCGGCGAGCGCGCGATAGGCCTCGAAACCATCGGGATCGCGCATCTCGACTTCGGAGATCACATAAGCTTTCATGCGCGCGCACTCTTTGTTTTGAGCATGATCTTATCGGAAAACCGCGTCACACTTTGCGCCAACGCGGCCCTTCGGGTCCGGATCATGCTCAGGCAATCGTATTGATGATGCCGCCTTCCGCACGCAGCGCCGCGCCGTTGGTTGCGGACGCCTCCTTCGAGGCGACGTAGACGACCATGTTGGCGATCTCGTCGACGCTGGCGAAGCGCTGGATCAGCGAGCTTGGGCGATGCTGCTTGACGAAATTGGCTGCGGCCTCGTCGACCGACTGGCCGTTCTGCTTGGCGAGATCCTTCACAAAAGTCTCGACGCCCTCGGACATGGTCGGGCCGGGCAGCACCGAGTTCACGGTGACGCCGCTGCCCCGGGTGAGCTGCGCCAGCCCGCGCGCGACCGCGAGCTGGGCCGTCTTGCTCATGCCGTAGTGAATCATCTCGACGGGAATGTTGAGCCCGGACTCCGAGGAGATGAAGACGATGCGGCCCCAGTTGCGCTTCAGCATGCCCTTCATATACGCGCGCGACAGCCGCACGCCGCTCATCACGTTGACCTCGAAGAAGCGGCTCCAGTCCTCGTCCGGAATCTCGAAGAAGTCCTTTGGTTCGAAGATGCCGGCATTGTTGATGAGGATGTCGACCTCGGGCAGATCAGCCACCAGCGCCTTGCAGCCTGAAGCGGTCGAGACGTCGGCGGCGATGCCGCGCACCCTGGCGCCCGTCCCTTCCAGCTTGCGCACGGCCGCATCGACCTTGTCCTGACCGCGCCCGTTGATCACCACGCTCGCGCCCGAGCCGGCGAGGCCTTTTGCGATGGCGTGGCCGATGCCGGCGGTCGAGCCGGTCACGAGGGCGGTCTTTCCGGAAAGGTCGATCTTCATGAATCATCTCCATTGATGTCAGAGCGGATATCGTGCGCTGCGCAGGCAGGTGCAATCGCCGCTCACCGACGCGTGAGGATCTATCGCCACAACGACGGACTCGTAGGGTGGGCAAAGCGTAGCGTGCCCACCATGTCAGCGCGGGATACGGATAGAATGGTGGGCACGCCGTGCGAAGAGCGCGCCTTTGCCCACCCTACGATTTCGGCGGCAGCGTCCGGACGAATGCGACGATGGCATCGAGATCCTGCGGCGACATGGTGGCGTAGCCAGCATAGGCCATCGGCGGCTTGAGCTTGTGACCGTCACGTGCGATGCCTTGCGTAATCGCACGTTTGATTTCGTCGTCGCTCCACTGTCCGAGGCCCGCCACGGGATCCGCGGTGATATTGGGAGAGACGGACTCACCCCATGGCCCCCTGAAGGTCCGGCCACCCTTGCCGCTGGCGCCCGCGAAATCGTGCACCGCGGACGGCCCCTCCGGCGTGTGGCATTCCAGGCAATGGGCGATGGTCAGGAGATAGCGGCCGCGGGCGATCTGGTCGGACAGGTCCGCCTCATTTGCCTGCTTGCCGGCATAGGTCGGCATCTCCGGCTTCAGCGTGATTTTGTATTCCGGCGCCGGCGTCTCATGGCGCACGGACGGCACGGAGCGCAAGTAAACCGTGAGTGCATCGAGATCGCGCGCCGTGAGCACCGTGTAGAAGACGGTCGGCATGATCGGCGCAACGGCCGATCCATTCGGCCTGATGCCGCTGACGAGGAAATGCTTCAGCTCAGCATCGCTCCAGTTGCCGATTCCGGTGTCCTTGTCCGGCGTGATGTTGGAGGCGGTGACCTTGAAGGCGGGCTCGTCAAAGGTCTGCCCGCCCGAGAGCGCACGCGCCATATCCAGGCCCTGTGGCCCGCGCGGCGTGTGGCAGTTGTTGCAGACCATCACGCTGTTGACGAGATAGGCGCCGCGCTCGACCAGCGTCTCGGCGGCAGCCGGCGATACCAGCAGCGCCAGCGCAATCCCAAACACAATCCTCATGAGAGCCCCCCGGCCAGAATCGCGTTTCACCACAACGATGCGCGGCATGAGATACCGCCGCGCCATACAAAAAAGCGGCACCCGAGGGCGCCGCTTTCCGAAAACTCTATGCCGGCCGGCTTACGCCGCCTCGGCTTCCTTCGCCTGCACCGGACCGGAGTCCTGGCCCTTGGCATCGACGTCGCGGTCGACGAACTCGATCACGGCCATCGCGGCGTTGTCGCCGTAGCGGAAGCCCGCCTTGATGATGCGGGTGTAGCCGCCCTGGCGATCCTTGTAGCGGGGCGCCAGCACGTCGAACAGCTTCCTGACCTGGTCCTTGTCGCGCATCTCGGAGATGGCCTGGCGGCGCAGGGACAGTCCGCCCTTCTTGCCGAGGGTCACAAGCTTCTCGACGATCGGACGAAGCTCCTTGGCCTTGGGCAGCGTGGTGACGATCTGCTCGTGCTTGATCAGCGCGGCCGCCATGTTGGCGAACATCGCGCGGCGATGCTCGGCCGTGCGGTTGAGCTTCCGATGAACCTTGCCGTGACGCATATGTCTATTCCTTACGTATGAACTGCCGCGATGGTTCGTCGGATCAGTTGCTCAGGTGGGCTGCCTGCGTTCGCCCAGATGGCGAGAAGCGAATGGCGAGTAGCGAGTTGTTATTCGCTATTCGCCACTCCCTATTCGCCTAACTCAGTAGTGATCCTCGAAGCGCTTGGCGAGCTCGTCGATGTTCTCCGGCGGCCAGCCCGGCACTTCCATGCCGAGGTGCAGACCCATCTGGGCCAGCACTTCCTTGATCTCGTTCAGCGACTTGCGGCCGAAGTTCGGGGTACGGAGCATTTCCGCTTCCGACTTCTGCACGAGGTCGCCGATGTAGACGATGTTGTCGTTCTTCAAGCAGTTGGCCGAACGCACCGACAGCTCGAGCTCGTCCACCTTCTTGAGGAAGGCCGGGTTGAAGGCGAGGTCCGGGATGATCTCCTGGGCGACTTCCTTGCGCGGCTCTTCGAAGTTGACGAACACGTTGAGCTGATCCTGCAGGATGCGGGCGGCATAAGCCACCGAGTCATCCGGCGTCAGCGCGCCGTTGGTCTCGATCGTCATGGTCAGCTTGTCGTAGTCGAGGATCTGACCCTCGCGGGTGTTCTCGACCTTATAGGAGACCTTGCGGACCGGCGAGTACAGGCTGTCGACCGGGATCAGGCCGATCGGCGCGTCCTCGGGACGGTTGCGCTCGGCGGGCACGTAGCCCTTGCCGGTTGCGACCGTGAACTCCATGCGGATCTCGGCGCCCTCGTCGAGCGTGCAGATCTGCAGGTCCGGGTTGAGCACGACGACGTCGCCGACGGTCTGGATGTCGCCGGCAGTGACAGCGCCCGGGCCCTGCTTCTTCACGACCATGCGCTTGGGGCCTTCGCCCTGCATCTTGATCGCGATGTCCTTGATGTTCAGCACGATGTCGGTGACGTCCTCACGGACGCCAGCGATCGAGGAGAACTCGTGCAGCACGCCGTCGATATGCACCGACTGCACCGCCGCGCCCTGGAGCGAGGAGAGCAGGATGCGGCGCAGCGCGTTGCCGAGTGTCTGGCCGAAGCCGCGCTCGAGCGGCTCGGCAACGATGGTCGCAAAGCGGGTCGAATCGCTGCCGGGCTGCACCTGGAGCTTGTTCGGCCGAATCAGTTCTTGCCAATTTTTCTGGATCGTCACTGTTTCACCCATACAGGCCAGTCGATTTGAAAATTCAAATACTGGCGTTGGAGAAAGGCCGCAGATCAAACCCGCGGCTTCTTAAAAAAAGCATCGCGGGCGATGATGCGCCCGCAACTTCGTATCAGACGCGCCGACGCTTGCGCGGACGGCAGCCGTTGTGCGGGATCGTGGTCACGTCGCGGATCGAGGTGACGGTGAAGCCCGCGGCCTGCAGCGCGCGGAGCGCCGACTCACGGCCCGAACCGGGACCGGCGACTTCGACTTCCAGCGTGCGCATGCCGTGTTCCTGCGCCTTCTTGGACACGTCTTCGGCTGCGACCTGCGCGGCATACGGTGTCGACTTGCGCGAGCCCTTGAAGCCCATCGTGCCGGCGGAGGACCAGGCAATCGTGTTGCCCTGGGCGTCGGTGATGGTGATGGTCGTGTTGTTGAACGACGAGTTCACGTGCGCGACGCCGGAGGCGATGTTCTTGCGCTCACGACGACGAACGCGGGTGGCTTCCTTGCCCATAGACTACCTTTCCTGGAGATCTCAAACGCCGCCGTAATGCCAGCGGCTACACCTGTGGAAGCGAATGGCGAGTAGCGAATGGCGAATAGGGAATATCCCTACCCGCCATTCGCCATTCCCTATTCGCCAGTTTACTTCTTCTTGCCGGCGATGGCCTTGGCCGGGCCCTTGCGCGTACGCGCATTGGTGTGGGTCCGCTGACCGCGCACCGGCAGACCGCGACGATGACGCAGGCCGCGATAGCAGCCGAGGTCCATCAGACGCTTGATGTTGATGCCGACTTCGCGACGCAGGTCGCCCTCGACGAGATAGTCGCGGTCGATGACTTCGCGGATCTGGAGCACTTCAGCGTCGCTAAGCTGATTGACACGACGATCCTCGGTGATCTTCACCTTTTCGAGGATCTCACCAGCGATCTTCTGGCCGATGCCATGGATGTACTGGAGCGCGATCAGCACGCGCTTGTTGGTCGGAATGTTCACGCCGGCAATACGGGCCACGGCCTTCTCCTGTTGCCGATCCCTCCTCAGGAATCGGTCTTTAAGTGCTTGTGTTTCTCGGGCAGGTGTTCACAAACGCGAACACGACGCCCACCCCTAGTCTTCCTGGGGCCCGGCATCGTTTGAAACTATCCGACTTGGATGCGGGGCTTATTAAGGGATTCAGGGGGCTTTCGTCAACCGCTGCTAGCGCTTAGCTCGCTTTTTCGTGACCTTTTTTGGACTCTTCTTCGAACCTTTTTTGACGGCCTTTTTGGCGGTCTTTTTGACCGCTTTCTTGGCTGCTTTCTTGGCCGCCTTTTTGGCGCCCTTCACGGCCTTTTTGGCGGATCCAGCCGATTTGGCAGCCTTTTTGGCCGTTTTCGCCGGCTTTTTGGCCGTTTTCTTCGTTGCCTTCGCCTTTTTTGCCGGCCCCGCCTTGGCCACGCTACGCGCATGGCTCTTGGGTTCGACCGCGCCGAGCGCCAGCAGCTGGCGGTGGATAGCGCGGGTGACCTCGTCGATGGCCATCATGCCGTCGATGGTGGAGAGCTTCCGGCGCTCGGAATAGTAGTGAATCAGCGGTTCCGTCTGGCTGCGGTAGCTGGCTAACCGCTTGGTCAGGACCTCGGGCGTGTCGTCGACCCGGACCTCCTCCCCGCGCTCCCGCATCTGGGCAACACGGGTCTCGACGCGACTCAGCAGCGCGCTCTCGTTGACGCGAAGCTCGATCACGGCGTCGAGCTTGAGATGCTTGTGCCGGAGCAGATCATCCAGCGCCTCGGCCTGCGGCACGGTCCGCGGGAAACCGTCGAGGATGAAACCGTTCTTCGCGTCCGGCTGATCGATGCGGTCGGAGATGATTCCCACCACAACCTCGTCGGGCACGAGCCCGCCGCTGGACATGATCTCCTTGGCCTTCAGCCCGACCGGCGTTCCAGCCGCGACGGCTGCACGCAACATCTCGCCGGTCGAGAGCTGGACGATGCCATAGCGCTGAATCAGCAGCTGCGCCTGGGTCCCCTTGCCCGATCCCGGCGGTCCCAGAAGGATAATTCTCATCGGCGTACGCCCCCCGATTGGTGAGCGATATTTCGCGCACCTGTGTTTGAAGTTTGACAACAGTGCAAACCATAATCGGCGACGCACCGCTACCCATATCATAGGGGAGCAAATGCCCGAACGCCAAGAAGGCCTTTGAAATCAGTGATTGCGCTGCAGTGAGAGCAGCTCTGCCGATGCGACCGAATGACCGGCTGATCGCCTCTGCGGGCGCCGCGCGACACGCGCGCGGCGAATCGGCGGCATAGGCGCGCCGCCTCGAGAGGGCGCCGCGTCTTAGCGGCGGCGGCCCCGCAGCTTCGACTTGCGGATCAGGCCTTCATACTGATGGGCCAGCAGATAGCCCTGCACCTGCGCAACCGTGTCCATGGTGACGCTGACGACGATCAGCAGCGAGGTGCCGCCGAAGTAGAACGGCACCGAGGCGTAGGAGATCAGGATTTCCGGGATCAAGCAGACGATCGCCAGATAGATCGCGCCGAGCACGGTGATGCGCGACAGCACGTAGTCGATGTATTCCGCGGTGCGCTCACCCGGACGGATGCCGGGGATGAAGCCGCCATGCTTCTTCAGGTTGTCCGCGGTTTCGGTCGGGTTGAACACGATCGCGGTGTAGAAGAAGGCGAAGAACACGATCAGCGCGAGATAGAGAATCAGGAACAGCGGACGGCCGTGGCCGAGCTGGGTCGTGATCCACTGGAACCATTCCGGCCCCGAGCCCGCGTTGAAGTTCGCAACCGTGGTCGGCAAGAGCAGCAGCGAGGACGCGAAGATCGGCGGGATCACGCCGGAGGTGTTGAGCTTGAGCGGCAGATGCGAGGACTGGCCCTCGAACATCTTGTTGCCGACCTGGCGCTTCGGATACTGGATCAGGAGCCGGCGCTGGGCGCGCTCCATGAACACGATGAAGGCGATCACGGCGACCGCCATCACGATCACGACCAGGATCAGGCCGGTCGACATCGCGCCCTGACGGCCGAGCTCGAGCATGTTGGCGAGCGCTGCCGGCAGCTCGGCGACGATGCCGGAGAGGATGATCAGCGAGATGCCGTTGCCGATGCCGCGCGAGGTGATCTGCTCACCCAGCCACATCAGGAACATGGTGCCGCCGGTCAGCGTGATCGCGGTGGAGAGACGGAAGAACATGCCGGGGTCGCTGACGACATTGCCGGCGCCTTCGAGGCCGACCGCGATGCCGTAGGACTGGAAAGCGGCCAGGATCACCGTGAGGTAGCGGGTGTACTGGTTCAGCGTCTTGCGGCCCGCCTCACCTTCCTTCTTCAGCGCCTCGAGCTGCGGCGAGACGGTGGTCAGAAGCTGGATGATGATCGAGGCCGAGATGTACGGCATGATGTTCAGCGCGAAGATCGCCATGCGGTGGATGCCACCGCCGGCGAACATGTTGAACATGCCGAGGATGCCGCCGGCCTGCGACTTGAACACCTGCTCCCAGATGTTGGGATCGATGCCGGGCAGCGGGATATAGGTCCCGAGCCGATAAACGAGCAGCGCGCCCAGGGTGAACCAGATGCGCTTCTTCAGCTCGTCGGCCTTGGCAAACGCGCCGAAATTGAGGTTGGCTGCCAGTTGTTCCGCTGCTGAGGCCATATTGGACTTTCTCCCGCCGCCTTTTGCGCCGTCATACCCGCGGCCGGGCTAATTTAGCGGACGCCGGACATTATCTGGGGCTTCGGCTTCGATAAGTCCATCGTCCCGCATGCGTAAAGGCCCGCGAGGCGCGGGCCAATGACGCAGTTGTTACGCCGCCTCGCCTTCTTCCTTGGCAGGGGCGAGGATCTTCACCGAACCGCCGGCCTTCTCGACCGCTTCGATCGCGGTTTTGGTGGCGCCGTGCACTTCAATGTTGAGCTTGGCCTTGAGCTCGCCGCGGCCGAGCAGCCGCAGGCCGGCTTTGGCGCGGCGCAGCACGCCGGCCTTCACCAGAGCCTCGACGTTGACGACGCTGCCGGTGTCGAGCTTCTTGGCATCGACCGCATCCTGGAGCCGGTCGAGATTGATCTCGGCGAACTCGACACGGAAGATGTTGTTGAAGCCGCGCTTGGGCAGACGGCGATGCAACGGCATCTGGCCGCCTTCGAAACCCTTGATGCGCACGCCCGAACGCGCGGTCTGGCCCTTGCCGCCGCGGCCGGACTGCTTGCCCTTGCCCGAACCAATGCCACGGCCAACGCGCATGCGCTTCTTGCGCGAGCCGGCGTTGTCGGCGATATCGCTGAGCTTCATCGCCCTGCTCCTTTACTTCTCGTCGACAATGCGAACGAGATGGTGAACCTTTTCGATCATGCCGCGGATCGCCGGGGTGTCCGGCAATTCGCTGGTGCGGCCGATCTTGTTGAGCTTGAGCCCGATCAGCGTCGAACGCTGCGAGTGATGGCGGCGGATCGCGCTGCCGGTCTGCTCAAGCTTGATCGTCTTTGCGGCCTTGGCCATCGTGGTCTACTCCGAAAAGCGTTCGTTAGTCCGCAGCCGCCTCGGCATCGCCGCCGACGCGACGACCCTGAAGGGTGGACACCTTGATGTTGCGGCGCGCCGCGACCGAACGCGGGCTGTCCTGGTGCTTCAGCGCATCGAAAGTCGCGCGAACCATGTTGTACGGGTTCGACGAGCCGATCGACTTCGCCACGACGTCCTGGACGCCGAGCGTCTCGAACACGGCGCGCATCGGACCGCCGGCGATGATGCCGGTACCGGCCGGAGCAGCACGCAGGTAGACACGGCCCGCGCCATGACGGCCGGCGATGTCGTGATGCAGCGTACGGCCCTCGCGCAGCGACACGCGGGTCAGGTTGCGCTTGGCGGACTCGGTGGCCTTGCGGATCGCCTCAGGCACTTCGCGCGCCTTGCCGTGACCGAAGCCGGCGCGGCCCTTCTGGTCGCCGATCACGACCAGCGCGGCGAAACCGAAGCGCTTGCCGCCCTTGACGACCTTGGCCACGCGATTGATGTGGACGAGCTTGTCGACGAACTCGCTGTCGCGCTCCTCGCGCTCCTTGCGGTCACGTCCGCCGCCGCGTTGATCGCGTCCACCACGTTGTTCGCGTTCTGCCATTTTTCCAATCCTTCAGAGGCTTGCGCCTCAATCCTCAAATTCTGTTAGAAGCTCAGCCCGCTCTCACGCGCCGCGTCGGCCAGTGCCTTGACGCGCCCGTGGTAGAGGTAGCTGCCGCGATCGAACACGACTTCCTTGACGCCCTTCTCGGCGGCGCGCTCGGCCAGCAGCTTGCCGACCGCCTTCGCCGCATCGATGTCGGCGCCGGTCTTGCCGCCGTCGCGCATCGACTTCTCGAGCGACGAGGCAGAGGCCAGCGTCTCGCCCTTCAGGTCGTCGATGACCTGGGCGTAGATGTGCTTCGACGAGCGGAACACGGACAGACGCGGACGGCCAGCACCGGAGCGGCGCAGCTTCAGCCGCACACTCCGCTTGCGCCGGGCATTCGTAACCTTGGCTTTCGACATGACCGGCTCCGTTACTTCTTCTTGCCTTCCTTGCGGAAGATGAATTCGCCAACATACTTCACGCCCTTGCCCTTGTAGGGCTCCGGCGGACGATAGGAGCGAATCTCGGCGGCGACCTGGCCGACGCGCTGGATGTCGCTGCCCGTCACCGTGATCTCGGTCGGCTTCGGCACGGTGATCGTGATCCCTTCCGGGATCGCGTAGACCACGTCGTGGCTGTAGCCGAGCGCGAGCTGCAGGTTCTTGCCCTGCATCGCGGCGCGGTAACCCACGCCGGTGATTTCGAGCTTCTTCTCGAAGCCCTTGGTGACGCCTTCGACCAGATTCGCGACCTGGGCGCGAGCGGTGCCGTACAAGGCACGCGCGCGATTGGTCTCGACCCGAGGGTTCACCTTGACCTGGCCGTTCTCGAGCTTCACCTCGACGTCGTCATGGACGACGAATTGAAGCTGGCCCTTCGGCCCCTTCATCTTGACGGTCTGCCCGTCGACGGTCGCGGTCACACCCGACGGCACCGCAACCGGCCTTTTGCCAACACGTGACATGGATCAAAAATCCTTCTCAGAACACCGTGAAGAGAACTTCACCGCCCACGTTCGCTTCGCGCGCACTGTGGTCGGCCATGATCCCCTTCGGCGTCGACAACACCGAAATACCGAGTCCGTTATTGACCCGCGGCAGAGCCTTCACCGAGGCGTAGACACGGCGCCCGGGCTTGGAGACACGTTCGATCTCGCGGATGACGGGCTCGCCGTCGAAATACTTCAGCTCGATCTCGATCTCGCTGCGGCCCGAGGAATGCTCGAGGGTAGCGTAACCGCGGATGTAGCCCTCGCTCTTGAGCACTTCGAGGACGTTCTCGCGCATCTTCGAGCCAGGCGTGGAGACCTTGCTCTTGGCGCGCATCTGCGCGTTGCGGATGCGGGTGATCAGATCGCTGATTGGATCGTGCGTAGACATCTAAACGACCCTCCTTACCAGCTCGACTTCACGAGGCCCGGGACCATGCCCTTGGAGCCAAGGTCGCGCAGCGCGATACGGGACAGCTTGTTCTTGCGATAGTTCGAGCGCGGACGGCCCGACAGCTCGCAACGCAGGCGAACGCGGGTGGCCGACGAATTGCGCGGCATTTCCGCAAGCTTCAGGGTCGCGGCGAACCGCTCTTCCATCGGCAGCGTCTTGTCGGCGATGATCGCCTTCAACCGCTCGCGCTTCGGGGCGGCGTTCTTCACCATCCGCTTGCGCCGGTTGTTCTTCTCGATTGAACTCTTCTTTGCCATGCTTGGCTCCTGGGTATCCGCGTTTGAGAGGCTTTAGGTCAGCGTCTCACTGCCGGAACGGGAAATTGAAAGCGGTCAACAAGGCCCTCGCCTCTTCGTCGGTCTTGGCCGTGGTGCAGACGGTGATGTCCATACCGCGGGCTTCCGTGACCTTGTCGAAGTCGATCTCGGGGAAAATGATGTGTTCCTTGATGCCGAGCGAGTAGTTGCCGCGGCCGTCAAAGCTCTTCGGATTCAGGCCGCGGAAGTCGCGGACACGCGGTAGCGCGACCGTCACCAGGCGATCGATGAACTCGTACATGCGAGCCTTGCGCAGCGTGACCTTGCAGCCGATCGGCTGGTTTTCACGCAGCTTGAAGGTCGCGATCGCGATACGCGAGTAGGTCACGATTGCCTTCTGGCCGGCGATCTGGGTCAGTTCGGCAGCGGCGGTCTCGGCCTTCTTGCGGTCGTTGACGGAATCGCCAACGCCCATGTTCAGCACGATCTTGTCCAGGCGCGGAACCTGCATCACGTTCTCATAACCGAACTTCTCGGTCATGGCCGTGCGGATCTTCGCGTCGTATTCCGCGCGCAGGCGCGGGGTGTAAGCGGCCTCAGCCATCGATCTCAGCTCCCGAGCGCTTGGCGATGCGGACCTTCTTGCCGTCCGCCAGAATCTTGAATCCGACGCGGGTCGGCTTTCCATCCTTGCCGACATACGCGATGTTGGACAGTTGGACCGGCGCCTCTTTCGAGATGATGCCGCCCTCCTGGGCCTGCGTCTGCTTCTGGTGACGCTTGACCATGTTGATGCCGCGCACCAGCGCCGTGCCGGCGTCGGGACGCACTTCGAACACTTCGCCGGTGCGACCCTTGTCGCGGCCGGTCAGCATGACGACCTTGTCGCCCTTGCGGATCTTCGCAGCCATCACAGCACCTCCGGCGCGAGCGAGATGATCTTCATGTGGTTCTTGCCACGCAGCTCGCGCGGCACGGGCCCGAAGATGCGGGTGCCGATCGGCTCGGACTGGTTGTTGATCAGGACGGCGGCATTGCGGTCGAAGCGGATGACCGAACCGTCGGCGCGGCGGATGTCCTTGCGGACACGCACCACGACGGCCTTCATCACGTCGCCCTTCTTCACCTTGCCACGCGGAATGGCTTCCTTGATCGAGACGACAATGATGTCGCCGATCGTGGCGTAGCGGCGCTTGGAGCCCCCGAGCACCTTGATACACATGACACGGCGTGCGCCGGAATTATCGGCCACGTCGAGGTTGGTCTGCATCTGAATCATTGATGCACCTCGTCCTCTTCTCTTTGCGCCAGCCTAGCCGGCGCTCAACATTTCCCTGAAGTCAGTCGGCCAGGGCCAACAGATCAGGCGCTTTTCTTGTGCTCGCCCCGGATCACGATCCAGGACTTCAACTTCGAAATCGGCTTCGATTCCTCGATCCACACCATGTCGCCCGGCTTGAACTCGTTGTTCTCGTCGTGCGCGTGGTAGTTCTTCGAACGGCGGATCGTCTTCTTGTAGATCGGGTGCGTGAAGCGGCGGTCGACGCGCACCACGACGGTCTTGGCTGTCTTGTCGCTAACGACCACGCCTTGCAAAGTACGTTTCGGCATCTTCGTAGGCCTCTTACTTCTTCTTCGCGCGCTGCTGCGCGGCGACGGTCTTGATCCGGGCGATGTCGCGACGAGCCTCGCGCAGGCGCGAGGTGTTCTCGAGCTGCCCGGTGGCACGCTGGAAGCGCAAGTTGAAGCGCTCCTTCTTCAGGTTCAGGACGGCGTCGTCCTGCTGGTCGGGGCTCAACGCGCGGATGTCTTCGATCTTCATCTGTGCCATGGCCATTACTCCGCAATGCGCTCGACGAAGCGCGTCTTGATCGGCAGCTTGGCGGCCGCCAGCGTCAGCGCTTCCTTGGCGGTCTGGGTGTTGACGCCGTCGATCTCGAACAGCACCCGGCCCGGTTTGACCCGCGCGACCCACAGTTCCGGCGCACCCTTGCCGGAGCCCATGCGGACTTCGGCCGGCTTCTTCGACACCGGAACGTCGGGGAACACGCGGATCCAGACGCGACCGGCACGCTTCATGTGGCGGGTCAGCGCGCGGCGGGCGGCCTCGATCTGGCGCGCGGTGACGCGCTCAGGCTCGGTCGCCTTCAGGCCGAACTGACCGAACGCCAACGTCGCGCCCGAAGTCGCAACGCCGTGAATCCGGCCCTTATGCGCCTTCCGGAACTTCGTTTTCTTAGGTTGCATCATGGCTTTAAGCCCTCAAATTCTCTGTGCTGGCGTCAGGCCGCAGCGTTGTCGCGGCGCCCACGGCCACCACGATCACCACTGCCGCCCGTCTCGCCTTCGGCCATTCTCTTGTCCTGGGCCATCGGATCGTGCTCGAGGATCTCACCCTTGAAGATCCAGACCTTGACGCCGCAGGTGCCGAAGGTCGTGAACGCGGTCGCAACGCCGTAGTCGATGTCGGCGCGCAGCGTGTGCAGCGGCACGCGACCTTCGCGGTACCACTCCATGCGCGCGATTTCCGCACCGCCCAGACGACCCGAGCAGTTGATACGGATGCCTTCCGCGCCGAGACGCATCGCCGACTGAACGGCGCGCTTCATGGCGCGGCGGAACGCCACGCGGCGCTCCAGCTGCTGCGCGATCGACTCGGCCACCAGCGTCGCATCGAGCTCCGGCTTGCGGATTTCGACGATGTTGATGACGACGTCAGACGAGGTGATGTCCGCGACCTTCTTGCGCAGCTTGTCGATGTCGGCGCCCTTCTTGCCGATCACCACGCCCGGACGAGCCGAGTGGATGGTGACGCGGCACTTCTTGTGCGGACGCTCGATCACGATGCGGGCGACGGCCGCCTGCTTGAGCTCCTTGTGCAGGATCTCGCGGATCTTGACGTCCTCATGCAGAAGCTTGCCGTATTCCTGCTTGCCGGCGAACCAGCGGGAATCCCAGGTCCGGTTGATGCCGAGACGCAGACCGATCGGATTGATCTTTTGACCCATCGTTTTCTCCTGCGACCCTTAAGCCGCTGCTGCTTCGGCTTCGACCTGACGAACAATGATCGTCAGCTGCGAAAATGGTTTGTAGACACGGCCCGAGCGGCCACGGCCGCGGGCGGCAAAGCGCTTCATCACGAGGCCGTTGCCGACGAAGGCCTGCGCCACGACGAGATCGTCAACGTCGAGGTCGTGGTTGTTCTCGGCATTGGCGATAGCCGATTCCAGGCACTTCTTCACGTCAACCGCGATCCGCTTGCGCGAAAACTGCAGGTCGGCGAGCGCAGCGGAAGCCTTCCGGCCGCGAATGAGCTGGGCGACCAGGTTGAGCTTCTGCGGGCTCACCCGCAGCATCCGGGCGACCGCCTTGGCCTCGTTCTCGGCGAGGCTCCGTTCGCGCTTAGGTTTGCTCATCGTTTAATCCTCAAGCCTTCTTGGCTTTCTTGTCACCGGAGTGGCCATGGAAGGTCCGGGTCGGCGAAAACTCACCGAACTTGTGACCGACCATTTCCTCGTTGACGGCCACCGGCACGTGCTTCTGACCGTTGTAAACACCGAAGGTCAGGCCGACGAATTGCGGCAGGATCGTCGAGCGACGGCTCCAGATCTTGATGACGTCGTGACGGCCGGACGCGCGCGCGGCATCTGCCTTCTTGAGCAGAGAACCCTCGACGAACGGGCCTTTCCAGACTGAACGAACCATGTCCGGCGTTCCTTACTTCTTCCGCTTGTGGCGGCTTAGGAGAATGAATTTGTTGGTCGACTTGTTGCTGCGGGTCTTCTTGCCCTTGGTCGGCTTGCCCCACGGGGTGACCGGGTGGCGACCGCCCGAGGTACGACCTTCACCACCGCCGTGCGGATGGTCGATCGGGTTCATCGAAACACCGCGGTTATGCGGCTTGCGGCCCAGCCAACGATTCCGGCCGGCCTTGCCGATCGAGGTGTTCATGTGGTCCGGGTTCGACACCGCGCCGATCGTGCCGCGGCAACGGCCGTGCACCAGGCGCTGCTCACCCGAGTTCAGGCGGATGATGACGTAGTCATGGTCGCGACCGACGAGCTGGGCGTAGGTGCCGGCGGAACGGGCGAGCTGGCCGCCCTTCCCGATCTTGACCTCGATGTTATGGATGATCGTGCCGACCGGCATGTTGCCGAGCGGCATGACGTTGCCCGGCTTCACGTCGACATAGTTGCCGGCGACCACGGAATCGCCGACCGCCAGGCGCTGCGGCGCCAGGATATAGGCCTGGGTGCCGTCTTCGTACTTGACCAGCGCGATGAACGCGGTGCGGTTCGGATCGTATTCCAGCCGCTCGACGGTCGCGGGCGCATCGACCTTGTCGCGCTTGAAGTCGACGATGCGCAGCGTCTGCTTGTGACCGCCGCCGCGGAAGCGCACGGTGATGCGACCGGTGTTGTTGCGACCGCCCGAGGAGTGCTTGCCTTCGGTGAGCGCCTTGACCGGCTTGCCCTTGTAGAGGGCAGAACGATCGACCATCACCAGCTGGCGCTGGCCCGGTGTCGTGGGGTTGAATTTCTTCAGTGCCATCGTCGTGCGACCTTACAGACCGGTGGTCACGTCGATCCGATGACCCTCTTCGAGGGTCACGATCGCGCGCTTGGTGTTCGACTGCGAGCCGAGATTGCCGCGGAAGACCTTGGTCTTGCCCTTGCGGACCAGCGTGTTGACGCTCTTGACCTTGACGTCAAACAGCTTCTCGATCGCTTCCTTGATCTGCGGCTTGGTCGCCTTCGCGGCCACCTTGAACAGAACCTTGTTGTGCTCGGACGCCAGCGTCGCCTTTTCGGTGACGACCGGGGCGACGATCACGTCGTAATGGCGAGCCTCGATGTTCTTCGTCATTTGAAGCGCGCCTCCAGCGCATCGATGGCGGCCTTGGTCAGAACGAGCTTCTGACGGCGCAGGATGTCATAGACGTTGATGCCCTGGATCGGCAGCACGTCCATGTTCGGGATGTTGCGGGCCGCAGCGGCAAAGCCGTTGTTGAGCTCGGCACCGTCGATGATCAGCGCGTTAGTCAGGCCGAGACCCGAGAAGTGACCGAGCAGCGCCTTGGTCTTGGCGGCTTCCAGCGCGGCCTTGTCGATCACGAGCAGATCGCCGTCCTTGGCCTTGGCCGAGAGCGCATGCTTGAGAGCGAGCGCACGGACCTTCTTCGGCAGGTCGGTGGCGTGCGAACGCACGACCGGACCGAAGGCACGACCGCCGCCGCGGAACTGCGGCACGCGGGCAGAGCCGTGACGAGCACCGCCGGTGCCCTTCTGCTTGTACATCTTCTTGCCGGTGCGCCAGATCTCGGCGCGGCCTTTGGCCTTGTGAGTTCCGGCCTGGCGCTTGTTGAGCTGCCACTGCACGCAACGCGCAATGATGTCCTGGCGCGGCTCGAGGCCGAAAATGGCGTCGGAAAGCTGGACCGAGCCGGCTTCCTTACCTTCGAGGGTGGTGACCTTCAATTCCATCTCACGCACCCTCTTGCTGGGCCGAGGCTTCCGCTTCGCCGCCTGCAACCTTGAACTTGCCGGGCTTCGGAGCTTCCTTCGGCAGCGGCTTCTTGACGGCGTCGCGCACGCGGATCCAGCCGCCCTTGGAGCCGGGAACGGCGCCTTCGACGAGGATCAGGCCACGCTCGACGTCGAGCTGAACAACGCGGAGGTTGAGCGTGGTGATGCGATCGACACCCATGTGGCCGGGCATCTTCTTGTTCTTCCAGGTCTTGCCGGGATCCTGACGACCACCGGTCGAACCGATCGAGCGATGCGAGACCGACACGCCGTGCGTGGCGCGCAGACCGCCGAAGTTCCAGCGCTTCATGCCGCCGGCGAAGCCCTTACCGACCGAGGTGCCGGTGACGTCGACGAACTGGCCGACGACGAAGTGGTCGGCGAGGATCTCGGCGCCCACGGGGATCATGGCATCCGCGGAAACGCGGAATTCCTCGACCTGCCGCTTCGGCTCGACCTTGGCGACCGCGAACTGGCCGCGCTCTGCCTTGGGCATGTACACGGTCTTGCGGCTGCCAGAACCAAGCTGGAGCGCGACATAACCGTTCTTCTCTTCAGTGCGGTGGCCTACGACCTGGCAATTGCCGAGCTTCAGCACGGTCACGGGGATATGTTCGCCGGCCTCTGTAAAGACCCGCGTCATCCCGACCTTTTGTGCGATCACTCCGGAGCGCATCGGCGTGCTTCCTGTTCTTTCTGTCCGCTAGTGGCGAACGTGATCCAAAAATCTTAGAGCTTGATCTCGACGTCGACACCGGCGGCCAGGTCGAGCTTCATCAAAGCATCGACGGTCTGCGGGGTCGGATCGACGATGTCGAGCAGACGCTTGTGAGTGCGCATCTCGAACTGTTCACGGCTCTTCTTGTCGACGTGGGGCGAACGGTTGACGGTGAACTTTTCGATGCGGGTGGGCAGCGGAATGGGTCCGCGAACCTGCGCACCGGTGCGCTTCGCCGTGTTCACGATCTCGCGGGTCGACGTATCGAGGATACGATGGTCGAACGCCTTGAGACGGATACGAATATTTTGGCCGTTCATTGCCGTGGTCTCTCTTCGTTGGGTGGCGAATAGCGAATAGCGAATGTCACCATCCGCTACTCGCCGATCCCTATTCTCGTAATTACTCGATGATCGAAGCGACGACGCCGGCGCCGACGGTGCGGCCACCTTCGCGGATCGCGAAGCGGAGCTTCTCTTCCATCGCGATCGGCACGATCAGGTGCACTTCCATCGCGATGTTGTCGCCCGGCATCACCATCTCGGTACCTTCCGGCAGATGCACGACACCGGTCACGTCGGTGGTGCGGAAGTAGAACTGCGGACGGTAGTTGGTAAAGAACGGGGTGTGGCGACCGCCCTCTTCCTTGGTGAGGATGTAAGCCTCAGCCTTGAACTTGGTGTGCGGCTTGACCGAACCCGGCTTGCACAGCACCTGGCCGCGCTCGACGTCTTCGCGCTTGGTGCCGCGGAGCAGCGCACCGATGTTGTCGCCGGCCTGGCCCTGATCGAGCAGCTTGCGGAACATTTCGACGCCGGTGACGGTGGTCTTCTGGGTCGCACGGAGACCGACGATCTCGATTTCCTCGCCGACCTTGACGATGCCGCGCTCGACACGGCCGGTCACGACGGTGCCGCGGCCCGAGATCGAGAACACGTCTTCAACCGGCATCAGGAACGGCTGGTCGATCGGACGCTCCGGCTGCGGGATGTACTCGTCGACGTTCTTCATCAGCTCGAGGATGGCGTCGTGGCCGAGCTTCTTGTCGGAATCTTCGAGAGCGGCAAGCGCCGAACCCTTGATGATCGGGATCTTGTCGCCCGGGAAGTCGTACTTCGAGAGCAGCTCGCGGACTTCGAGCTCGACGAGCTCGAGCAGTTCCGGATCGTCGACCATGTCGCACTTGTTGAGGAACACGACGAGCGCGGGAACGCCGACCTGGCGGGCGAGCAGGATGTGCTCGCGGGTCTGCGGCATCGGGCCGTCAGCGGCCGACACGACCAGAATCGCACCGTCCATCTGGGCGGCGCCGGTGATCATGTTCTTGACGTAGTCGGCGTGGCCGGGACAGTCGACGTGGGCGTAGTGGCGGTTCTTGGTCTCGTACTCGACGTGCGCGGTCGAGATCGTGATGCCGCGCGCCTTCTCTTCCGGCGCCTTGTCGATCTGGTCGTACGCCGTGAACGTCGCACCACCGGTTTCAGCGAGGATCTTGGTGATCGCCGCGGTCAGCGAGGTCTTGCCATGGTCGACGTGACCAATGGTGCCGATGTTGCAGTGGGGCTTGTTACGTTCAAACTTTGCTTTGGCCATTTGACTCTCCGTTCAATCGTCAGTTCGAGACCGACGACAATCAGGCAAACTTCTTCTGGACTTCTGCCGACACGTTGGCCGGCGCTTCTGCGTAGTGGTCGAACTGCATGGTGAAGGTTGCGCGACCCTGGCTCATCGAGCGCAGGTTATTCACGTAACCGAACATGTTCATGAGCGGCACCATCGCGTTGATGACGTTGGCGTTGCCGCGCATGTCCTGCCCCTGGATCTGACCGCGCCGGGAATTCAGGTCGCCGATGACCGAGCCGGTGTAGTCTTCCGGGGTCACCACTTCGACCTTCATGATCGGCTCGAGCAGGACGGACTTGCCCTTCTGCAGCGCTTCGCGGAAAGCCGCGCGCGATGCGATTTCGAAGGCGAGCGCCGACGAGTCGACGTCGTGATACTTGCCGTCGACGAGCTGAACCTTGACGTCGACCACGGGGAAGCCCGCGACCACGCCAGCGCCCATCACGCTGTTGAGGCCCTTTTCGACGCCGGGGATGTATTCCTTCGGCACCGCACCGCCGACGATCTTCGACTCGAACTCGTAACCCTTGCCGGGCTCGTTCGGCTCGACGACGATCGACACTTCGGCGAACTGACCGGTACCACCGGTCTGCTTCTTGTGGGTGTACTTGACCTCGGCCTTCTTGGTCACGCGCTCACGGAACGCCACCTGCGGCGCGCCGATGTTCGCGTCGACCTTGTAGGTGCGGCGAAGGATGTCGACCTTGATGTCGAGATGGAGTTCGCCCATGCCCTTGAGGATGGTCTGGCCGGACTCCTGGTCGGTCGACACGCGGAAGGACGGATCCTCCGCAGCGAGCTTCGCCAGCGCCACGCCCAGCTTTTCCTGGTCGGCCTTGGACTTCGGCTCGATCGCGATCTCGATGACCGGCTCGGGGAATTCCATCTTTTCCAGGATCACCTGCTTGTCGGGATCGCACAGCGTGTCACCGGTGCGCGCTTCCTTCAGACCGGCCAGGGCGACGATGTCGCCGGCATAGGCTTCCTTGATGTCTTCGCGGTTGTTCGCATGCATCAACAGCATGCGCCCGATGCGCTCCTTCTTCTCGCGGGTCGAGTTCACGACGCCGGTGCCGCTCTGGAGAACGCCGGAGTAGATGCGGCAGAAGGTGATGGTGCCGACGAACGGGTCGTCCATGATCTTGAACGCGAGCAGCGCGAGCGGCTCCTTGTCGTCGGCCTTGCGAAGGACCTCGTTGCCGCGATCGTCGGTGCCCTTGATCGCGGGCACGTCGATCGGTGACGGCAGATAGTCGACGACGGCGTCGAGCAGCGGCTGCACGCCCTTGTTCTTGAAGGCCGAGCCACACAGCACGGGGTAGAACGCGCCGGTCAGCACCGCCTTGCGGATCAGCCGCTTCAGCGTTGCTTCGTCCGGCTCGTTGCCGTCGAGGAAGGCAGCCAAAGCATCGTCGTCGAGCTCGACGGCGGCTTCCACCATCTTCTCGCGGTATTCCTTGGCCTGCTCGACCAGATCTTCCGGAATGTCGACATAGTCGAACTTCGCGCCGAGCGACTCGTCGTTCCAGACGATGCCCTTCATCTTCACGAGGTCGACGAGACCCTTGAAGTTGTTCTCGGCACCGATCGGAAGCTGGATCGCGATCGGCTTGGCGCCGAGGCGGTCAACGATATCGGCCAGGCACTTGAAGAAGTCGGCGCCGGTCTTGTCCATCTTGTTGGCGAAGACGATGCGCGGAACCTTGTACTTGTCGCCCTGACGCCAGACGGTCTCGGTCTGGGGCTCAACGCCCTGGTTCGAGTCGAGCACGCAGACGGCGCCGTCGAGCACGCGCAGCGAACGCTCGACTTCGATGGTGAAGTCGACGTGGCCGGGGGTGTCGATGATGTTCAGGCGCTTGCCGGCCCAGAACGCGGTGGTCGCAGCCGAGGTGATCGTGATGCCACGCTCCTGCTCCTGCTCCATCCAGTCCATCGTCGCGGCACCTTCGTGCACCTCGCCGATTTTGTGGCTCTTGCCGGTGTAATAGAGGATGCGCTCGGTCGTCGTGGTCTTGCCGGCGTCGATATGCGCCATGATACCGAAGTTACGGTAGTCTTCGATGGCATGTTGGCGGGGCATGGGCTGTTCCTTGCGAGTCCGTTTGTTTCGCCGTTACCAGCGATAGTGCGAGAAGGCACGGTTGGCTTCCGCCATCCGGTGCACGTCTTCACGCTTCTTGACGGCGTTGCCACGGTTGTTCGACGCGTCCAGGAGCTCAGCCGAGAGCCGTTCGGTCATCGTCTTCTCGTTGCGCTCGCGCGCAGCCGAGATCAGCCAGCGAATGCCCAGCGCCTGACGGCGCACCGAGCGAACTTCCACCGGAACCTGATACGTCGCGCCGCCGACGCGGCGGGAGCGCACTTCGATCGTCGGCATGACGTTCTCGAGTGCCTGCTCGAACACGCCGAGCGGGTTCTGCTTGGTCTTGGATTCGATGAGACCGAATGCACCATAGACGATGCCTTCGGCGACCGACTTCTTGCCGGCGTACATCACCGAGTTCATGAACTTCGTGACGATGATGTTCCCGAACTTCGGATCGGGAAGAACTTCGCGCTTTTCCGCTGAGTGGCGACGAGACATTGAGTTGGTTCCCGCTTACTTCGGACGCTTGGCGCCGTACTTCGAACGACGCTGCTTACGGTTCTTGACGCCCTGGGTATCCAGAACGCCGCGGAGGATGTGGTAGCGCACGCCGGGCAAGTCCTTGACGCGACCGCCGCGGATCATGACCACCGAGTGCTCCTGGAGGTTATGGCCTTCACCCGGGATGTAGCCGATCACCTCGAAGCCGTTGGTCAGGCGCACCTTGGCAACCTTACGAAGCGCCGAGTTCGGCTTCTTCGGGGTCGTGGTGTAGACGCGGGTGCAAACACCACGCTTCTGCGGCGACTGCTGCAGCGCCGGCACCTTCTTGCGCGACTTCTGCACTTCACGCGGTTGAGCGATCAGCTGGTTGATCGTCGGCATCCTGGCCTTACCCTTTGTTATCGCAGTCCCTTGCGGGTCCGCTGTCTTGCCGCGGCCCGTTACCGGGACCGCAAATTCTTGTCGCGCTACCCGCCCGACGGGGCCCGCCTCGCACGGAACAATCCGCACAAAGCGAAATCGCGCCAACCGCTCAATCACTGAGCGGAAAGCGTTACGACGCCACAGAGGACCGCAGTCTTCAGGCCGATCAGCGTAGAGCTACGGCCTGCGCACCGAGGTCATGCATCCGAATTCGATCTCTAGAGAGCGAGCTCAAGAGATCTAGAATCGCACTGGCATTGCCTAGCTATAATCGACAGCGTTTGAGCGGCATTCGTCGAGGTTGGTGCCCGTTCTGCGACCCCAGAGGGATCAAACGGGTGGCCCGTTCCGACGTTGGCTATGCTCACCGCCTGTCGTCAAGTGAGGCGCTTTCTATAAGTGAGAATCGGTCAAGTCAAGGTGAAATGACCATCGGAAAGCGCTTATCGCGCCTGAAGAAAGGCTGTTCGCCCTCTTCTCGCGCCTCCCCGATATGGGATCGAAGTCCCGGTTCCGCCAGTCCCGGCGGCAATTATACCCGGAAGAAATATACTTTTATAACCCGCGCTAAGGCTTTTTTTCCTCTTGATGCGTCAATCTGCCCTCTTCGGCAGAGACAAGCGCCATGCGGTACACCGATATTGCCATCATTGGCGGGGGACTTGCCGGCTCGACCGCCGCCGCGATGCTCGGGCGTGCCGGCATTTCGGCGGTGCTGATCGACCCGCATGAGACCTATCCGGCCGATTTTCGCGTCGAAAAACTCAGCGGTCACGGACAGGTCGAGCGATTCGAGCGGACGGGAATCGCCGACTCGGTGCTGCGCCGCGCGACCTTCTCCGGCGAGAACTGGATCGCGCGGTTCGGGCATCTCCTCGACAAGGCGCCGAGCCGGCAGTTCAACATCCCCTACGATTCCCTGGTTAACGCGATCCGCGACGAGATTCCCGAAACCGTCGCGCGAATCTGGACCAAGGCGGTGTCGGTCGAGACCAGCGCGGAGCGGTCGAGAATCGCGCTCGCCAATGACGAGACGATCTCGACCCGCCTGGTCGTGCTCGCCAACGGCCTGAATGTCGGCCTGCGCCACCAGCTTGGCATCACGCGAAACATCATCAGCGCCTGCCATTCGATCTCGATCGGATTCGACGTCGTGCCGGCCGGGCGGAATTCGTTCGACTTCCCGGCCCTGACCTATTTCTCGGAGCGGCCGAGCGACCGCATCCCCTACATCACGCTGTTTCCGATCGGCACGCGGATGCGCGCCAACCTGTTCGTGTACCGCGGCTTCGACGATCCCTGGCTGCGCGAGCTGCGCCGCGCGCCGGCCGCGACGCTGGACGCCGCCCTGCCGCGGCTCAAACGCATCACCGGCGCCTTCGACATTTTGGGCGAGCTGAAGATCCGCCCGGTCGATCTCTATGTGAACGATGCCAGCCATCAGCCCGGCGTGGCGCTGGTGGGCGATGCCTTCGCCACCTCCTGCCCGGTCGCGGGCACCGGTTGCGACAGGGTATTCACCGATGTCGAGCGGCTCTGCAACGTCCACATCCCGCAATGGTTGGCGTCCGACGGGATGGATGCGGACAAGATCGCCGCCTTCTACGCCGACCCGGTCAAGCGGGCCTGCGACGAATGGTCGGCGGCGAAAGCCTTCGACTTCCGCTCGGTGTCGATTGCGACGAGCCCGTACTGGACCGCGCAGCGCTGGGCGCGCTTCATGGCGTGGTCGAGCCAGGGATTATTGCGGCGACTGGGAGGCGTGGTCCATCTGGAGCCGAACTTCCTCGGTCACTCCTCCTCATCGTCCTCGCCCTCATCATCCTCGTCGAGGTCGTCCTCATCCTCGTCGTCTTCGTCGTCATCGCTGTCGTCGTCGGCCTGAGCCGCTGCGCTATGCGGCTGATGGGTCTGGTCGTTCCACAGCTTGCGATAGGTGCCGTTCTTGGCGAGCAGCTCGGCATGGGAACCGCGCTCGATCGCCCTGCCCCCTGAAATCACGATGATCTCGTCCATCTCGACCACCGAGGAGAGGCGGTGCGTCGACCAGATCATGGTGCGGCCCTTGGCGACCTTCAGCAATGTGCGGTTGATCGCAGCCTCCGTGGTCTGGTCGAGCGCCGAGGTGGCTTCGTCGAGCAGCAGCACGGACGGATTGCGGATGATGGCGCGCGCGATCGCGATGCGCTGGCGCTGGCCGCCCGACAAGGTGTCGCCCCGCTCGCCGACCGGGGTGTCGTAGCGCTTCGGCAGGCTCATGATGTAGCGGTGAATCTCGGCCTTCTTGGCGGCCTCCTCCACCTCCTCGTCGGTCGCGCCTTCCTTGCCGAGCCGGATGTTCTCGCGGATCGACATGTTGAACAGCATGTTCTCCTGGAACACCACCGCCATGCTCCGGCGCAACGAATCCAGCGTCACCTTGCGCACGTCGACACCGTCGATGGTGACCCGCCCCTCGTCCGGCACGTAGAGCCGCAGGATCAGATTGAGCAGCGTGCTCTTGCCTGAGCCGGAAGGGCCGACGATGGCGATGCTCTTGCCGACATCGAGCTTGAGGCTGAGATTGTCCAGCACCGGCGTCTGGCCGCCGTCGTACTGGAACGTCACGCGGTCGAAGGTGATGTCGTGGGTGATGCGCGGCAGATCGGGCGCACCCGGACGATCGGCGCCGCGCGTGGGCTCGTCGAGCAACTCCTGGATGTGACGAATCGCGGCGGCCGAGGAGATCGACACCGGGATGAAATGCATCACGTGGGCGATGTTGTAGGAGACTTCCCAGAACGCGCTCTCGAAGGTGACGAAGGTGCCGATGGTGATCTGGCCCTTGGTCGCCAGATAAGCGCCAATCGCGAGCACGACGAGGTGCAACAGCAGCACCGAGATGGTGACCGTCCGCTCCACCATGGTCGACAGAAACGCGGCGGACGCAATCCTGTGGCGGGTCTCGTCGTTGCGGAAATTGAAGAAGCCGAACATCCTGCGTTGCAGGCTGAACGCCTTGATCACGGCCTGCGCCGCGACGTTCTCCTGCACCATGCCGAGCAGCGCGCTTTCGTTGAGCTTCTGCTCGTAATTGGCCTGCACCGCTTTCGGGGTGAGCATGCGCGGCCCAATCAGCGTGATCGGGAACACCAGCAACGCGACCACCGCGAGCTGCCAGTTCAGGAACACCATGAGGATGCAGCCGGCGATCAACTCCAGGAACGGCAATGCCGCGCTGTTGGCGAAGGTTTTGACCGAGCCCTCGAAGGCAGCCTGGTCGACCGAGAAGCGCGACAGGATCTCGCCGCGCTTGGTTCGGCCGAAATAGGCCGCCGGCAGGTCCTGGACGTGCTCGAACAGGCGCTTGCGGACGTCGGAGATGATGCAGGCGGCGAGCCGCGCATCCCAGCGCTCGTACCAGACCGCGACGATCGAGGTGAAGATACCGGCAACCGCGAGAACGCCGAGGATCTTGTAGAGTGCCTGGAAATCCTCCTCGCCGAGCGCGTCGTCGATCAGATATTTCAGGCTGAGCGGCATGATGACGTTGAACAGCGTCTCGACCAGAACGCCGAACGCCACATAGCCCAGGATGCGCTTGTAGTTGTACAGGAACGGCTTGACGAAGCCTAGGATGGTCGCGAGCGCGCCGGCGGCTTCACGGGCGGTAAAGACGACGAGGTCCTCGTCATCATCGTTGTCGAGCTCAAGCTCGTCGTCGTCTTCGTCGTCCTCGTCGTCTTCCAGCTCCGGCTCGGCACCGGTGGCGAGCTTATCCTCGAGTTCGGCCGCCTCTTGCGGGGCGAGCTTCTGTTTGTCGGGCGAGAGAGGCTTGGACGCCATGAAACCAACCGATGCTGACGGCCGGCATGACCGCAGAGAAAGCAGGGAAATAGCGGAACGCCGCTACGTCCACCGATTCTATGCGATCAGGATGAATTCGGCAAAACAATTGGCGAACTCATCCGTCCTGTGATGCTAGTCGTCGTCTTCGTCCTCGACCTTGTCGAAGAAGGAATAGCGCAAGCTATCGGCGTCGGCATACCACTGCCCCGGGCCCTTGTTGGCGGCGAGCGTCGCCGCCCAGAGCGCGTCGGTGCAGTCCTTGCGGTGCATCGCGAGATCGAAGCCGTTGCCGAAGAACAGTTCAGACCATTCCCACCAGGTGCCGAGCTTCTTGACCCCACGCAACAGGTCGTAGCGGTCGACCACGACTGAGGCCATGTCCGAGGTGATCGAGCCGAACACGAGGCCGGTCTTGACCACGCGATTCAAGTCGCGGATCGCGCGGACCACCTGCTTCGGGGCAACGTGGCAGAGGCTGGTCTCGAACACGAGGTCGAATGCGCCGTCCTTGAACGGCATGTCCAGGATCGATCCCAGCTTGTTGTACTTTTTCAGCGCCTTCGGCGTCTTGGCGTGGATCGCGCGGTTGTTTTCGATGCCCCAGGCATCGATGCCGCGATCGCGCAGCGCGCCGACGAGTTCGCCGCTGGCGGAGCCCGCGACCAGCAGCTTGGCGCCCTTGGCCTTGCCCCAGACGATGCCGATCAGTTTCGTCAAATAGTCGGGATCGGTGAAGTGGCTCCACGCCTCGCTATAAGGGCCGACGCCGCGATAGTTCTCGAAATAATCGCGGTCGATCTTGTCGGAGACAGGCTTGCCGTCCTGGGCGTGCTCGCGGCGCAGCCGCATCATCTCGGTCAGGATGATGTCGGTCGCCGCGTCCGAGGAGTCGAGCAGGCCGTTCAGCGTGGAGTCGAACAGATAGTCGCCGACCACGACGATGCCGGGATGCTCCTTCGGCTCGGGCCGGTGATTCGTCATGACGTCGCGCACGGGCAGACCGCCGGGTATAGCGTTCACCGACGACAGCCAGCGGTGGATCTTGCCTTCCATCAAATGCGCACGCGCATCGCCTAGCGAAGCCGGCAGCGATTTCAGCGCGGCGTCGATCAGCTCCTGATCCGACAGATTGGCGAAGGCCAGCGCATCGGAGCCGGGAATCAGCCAGTTCAGGACGCCGTGCTTGCCGACGTCGTGGCGCGCGCCCTCGTTGTAGACGCAACAGCCGCCGAAGGCTTCCGACATGAACCAGGCGCCGGCAATCTTGTCTCCCCAGAACGGGGAATCAAACAGGATCGAGACGCGCAGGTAATGCGCGGGACGGTCGAAATAAGAGACGTGCTTGACCATCGATTTGCGCAGCTGCTCGCCTTCCCACCCCATCGTGGAGAGCCAGGAATGCGGCAGGCAGACCAGCACGAGATCGAAGTCGCGCGTCTCCGGTCCCTTGCCATTCATCATCTTGAGCTGATAGCGGCCGGTCGGCGCCTTGCCGACGGTGAGCACGCGATGATTGAGCTGGATGTCGGCGTTAACCTCCGACTGCAGGCATTCGATCAGCTGCTCGTTGCCGTTCTGGATGGAATAGAGGCCGATATAGCCATCGACATCCATCAGATAGTTCTTGAGCGCGTTGAGGCCGTTGGTGTTGTGGCTCTCGGTCGCGATATCGGAGCGCGCCATCACCTTGAAGAAGCGCTTTGCGATCTCGTCCTCGACCTCCTCGTCGAGCACCTGCTCGGCGGTCTTGTAGGCCCAGGGGTTCTCGTTGTCGTGGGCGCCGACGCCCTCGTAATATTCGATCGGCGACATCTGGTCGGCGCAGCGGTTGCGAAACGACTCGATCGCAGCCGCAGTCTTGGCGCCGTATTTGCGGCGCATGCCGGCGACGTCGTTGAGCAGCTCTCCGCCGAACTGCACCTGCTCGGCATCCATCGGAATGGTCTGCAGGCCGAAATGCTGGATCAGCTCGCGCAGCGGATCGGGACCCGTCATCGAGTAGTCGTAGATCTCGGCGACGCCGGCCTCGTACATCGCCGGCGCGGAATCGAATTTGCGCGTGACGATCTTGCCGCCGAGCCGGTCGGAGGCTTCGTAGATGGTGATGCGGCAGAGGTCGCCAAGCTTACGCTTCAGGTACCAGGCACTCATCAGCCCGCCGGGGCCGCCGCCTACGATTGCGAGATCAAGCATGTCAGTTCCGTGGTCTCCGGCCCTGCCCCCGTCACGGGACCACCGGTCTAAGCTCCCCTAGCAGAAGCGCTTTTCTGACTGAAGGGAAGATGAACAAAGGTTGATCCTGCACCGCAACAAGCAAACAAAGCAGCAAAAAGGCCGGCTTTCGCCGGCCTTTTCATTGTCCTCGGTATTCTTACGGATGAACCATCATTCCGCGGGCGGCAGCGCAGGAAGCTCCGCTTCCGGCGCGGGCGACACGACGGCCGTCTGCTTCTCGCGCTCGTCCAGGATCAGCTTGTCGCGCTTCACGGCGACTTCGCGAATCTTGGCCATGGAGGCACCGGTGCCCGCCGGGATCAACCGGCCGACGATGACGTTCTCCTTGAGGCCTTCGAGCGGATCGACCTTGCCGTTGACCGCCGCTTCCGTGAGGACGCGGGTGGTCTCCTGGAACGAGGCCGCCGAGAAGAAGGAGCGGGTCTGGAGGCTCGCCTTGGTGATGCCGAGCAGAACCGGCGTTCCCGTGGCGATCTTCTTGCCCTCTTCCTTGGCCTTCTCGTTGAGCGCGTCGAACTCGATCTTATCGACCTGCTCGCCGGAGATCATGTCCGTGTCGCCCTGGTCGGTGACTTCCACCTTCTGGAGCATCTGACGGACAATCACCTCGATGTGCTTGTCGTTGATGAGCACGCCCTGGAGCCGGTAGACCTCCTGGATCTCGTTGACCAGATAGGCCGCGAGCTCCTCGATGCCCTTGACCGCAAGGATGTCGTGCGGTGCCGGGTTGCCTTCCACGATGAAGTCGCCCTTTTCGACGACGTCGCCGTCCTGAAGGTGGATGTGCTTGCCCTTCGGGATCAGGTACTCGCGCGCCTCGTCGGTCTTGTCCATCGGCTCGATCGAGATGCGACGCTTGTTCTTGTAGTCGCGCCCGAACCGGATGGTGCCCGCGATTTCGGCGATGATCGCCGCATCCTTCGGACGCCGTGCCTCGAACAGTTCCGCCACCCGCGGCAGACCGCCGGTGATGTCACGCGTCTTGGCGCTTTCAGTCGAGACACGGGCGAGGATGTCACCCGGGTTGACCTTGGCACCAACGTCGACCGACAGAATGCCGTCGACCGACAGCATGTAGCGGGCATCGCCGCCACGGGCGAGCTTGAGCACCTTGCCGTCCTTGCCCTTGACCACGATGGCCGGACGCAGATCCGCGCCGCCGCGGGTCGAGCGCCAGTCGATGACCACGCGCTTGGCGATACCGGTGGCCTCGTCGAGCGTTTCCGAGATCGACTGCCCTTCCACCAGATCCTCGAAGCCGATCGTTCCTTCGACCTCGGTGAGAAGCGGACGAGTATAGGGATCCCATTCGACGATGCGCTGGCCACGCTTGACCATATCGCCTTCGTCGATGTGCAGGCGCGCGCCGTACTGGATACGGTGCGTCGCACGCTCGGTGCCGTCGGCATCGACGATCGCCACCACCATGTTGCGGACCATTGCGACCAGGTGACCTTCGCTGTTGCGGGCGATGGCCTTGTTCCTGATCACGATCTTGCCGTCGAAGTTGGCTTCGACGAACGACTGCTCGTTGAGCTGCGCCGCACCACCGATGTGGAAGGTGCGCATGGTGAGCTGGGTACCCGGCTCGCCGATCGACTGCGCCGCGATGACGCCGACCGCTTCGCCATGGTTGACCGGCGTGCCGCGGGCGAGGTCGCGGCCATAGCACATGCCGCAGATGCCGTTGACGAGCTCGCAGGTCAGCGCCGAGCGGATCTTCACCTCCTGCACACCACCCTGCTGGATGGCGTCCAGATGGCTCTCTTCCATCAGCGTATCGCGCTTGATGATCACCTTGCCGGAGCTGTCACGGATGTCTTCGCAGGCCGTGCGTCCGAGGATGCGCGAACCGAGCGAAGCAACCACGGTGCCGGCATCGACGATGGCGCGCATCTTGATGCCGAGCCTGGTGCCGCAATCGGACTGCGTGATGATGCAATCCTGCGCGACGTCGACCAGACGACGGGTCAGGTAGCCCGAGTTCGCGGTCTTCAACGCGGTGTCCGCGAGGCCCTTACGGGCGCCGTGGGTCGAGTTGAAGTACTCGAGAACCGAGAGACCTTCCTTGAAGTTCGAGATGATCGGCGTCTCGATGATCTCACCCGACGGCTTGGCCATCAGGCCGCGCATGCCGGCGAGCTGGCGCATCTGGGCCGGCGAACCGCGGGCACCGGAGTGAGCCATCATGTAGATCGAGTTGATGTCGGCATCGGCTCCACTCGCCGTCTTCTTGGTGGAGGAGATCTCCTTCATCATCGCCTTGGCGATTTCTTCGGTCGCCTTCGACCAGGCGTCGACGACCTTGTTGTACTTCTCGCCATGGGTGATCAGGCCGTCGTTGTACTGCTGCTCGAAATCCTTCGCCAGCGTACGGGTGGTGTCGACGATCTTCCACTTGGAGTGCGGCACGACCATGTCGTCCTTGCCGAACGAGATGCCGGCCTTGAACGCGTTGTAGAAGCCGAGCGCCATGATGCGGTCGCAGAAGATCACCGTCTCCTTCTGACCGCAGTGGCGGTAGACTTGGTCGATGACGCCCGAGATCTCGCGCTTGGTCATCAACTTGTTGATGATCTCGTACGAAATCCGCGGGTTCTTCGGCAACAGATTGCCGAGCATGACGCGACCTGCGGTGGTCTCGATCCAGCGCGTCGAGACCTTGCCGGTCTCATCCACGCCCTGCCACCGATACTTGATCTTGGTGTGGAGGTGGATGACCTTCGCATGCAGCGCGTGCTCGAGCTCGGCCATGTCGCCGAACAGCTTGCCCTCACCGGGCAGGCCTTCGCGCATGATCGAGACGTAGTAGAGACCGAGCACGATGTCCTGCGACGGCACGATGATCGGCTGGCCGTTCGCCGGATGCAGGATGTTGTTGGTCGACATCATCAGCACGCGCGCTTCCAGCTGCGCTTCGAGTGACAGCGGAACGTGCACGGCCATCTGGTCGCCGTCGAAGTCGGCGTTGAACGCGGAGCAGACCAGCGGGTGAAGCTGGATCGCCTTGCCCTCGATCAGCACCGGCTCGAACGCCTGGATGCCCAGGCGATGCAGCGTCGGCGCGCGGTTGAGCAGCACGGGATGCTCGCGGATCACCTCGTCCAGGATGTCCCAGACCTCGGGCCGCTCCTTCTCGACCAGCTTCTTCGCCTGCTTCACGGTGGTGGACAGGCCCTTGGCGTCAAGCCGCGAGTAGATGAACGGCTTGAACAGCTCGAGCGCCATCTTCTTCGGCAGGCCGCACTGATGCAGGCGCAGCTCGGGACCGACCACGATCACCGAACGACCGGAATAGTCGACGCGCTTGCCGAGCAGGTTCTGGCGGAAGCGGCCCTGCTTGCCCTTCAGCATGTCGGCGAGCGACTTCAGCGGGCGCTTGTTGGCACCCGTGATGACGCGGCCGCGGCGGCCGTTGTCGAACAGCGCATCGACCGCTTCCTGAAGCATGCGCTTCTCGTTGCGGATGATGATGTCCGGCGCGCGCAGCTCCATCAGCCGCTTCAAGCGGTTGTTGCGGTTGATGACGCGGCGGTAGAGGTCGTTGAGGTCGGAGGTCGCGAAGCGGCCGCCGTCCAGCGGCACCAGCGGACGCAGGTCCGGCGGAATCACGGGAACGACAGTCAGGATCATCCATTCCGGCTTGTTGCCGGAGTGGCGGAAGGCCTCGACGATCTTCAGGCGCTTGGCGAGCTTCTTGTGCTTGATGTCGGAGTCGGTCTCCTGCATCTCCGCGCGCAAGGTCAGCTCGAGCTTCTCGAGATCCATGCCCTTGAGCAGCTCGCGGATCGCTTCTGCGCCGATCATGGCGGTGAAGGAATCCTGGCCGTACTCGTCCTGCGCCCTCAGATACTCGTCTTCCGACAGCAGCTGACGGTCCTTCAGCGCGGTAAGGCCCGGCTCCAGCACGACATAATATTCGAAGTAGAGGATCCGCTCGAGATCCTTCAGCGTCATGTCGAGCAGCAGGCCGATGCGCGACGGCAGCGACTTCAGGAACCAGATGTGGGCGACGGGAGCCGCGAGCTCGATATGGCCCATGCGCTCGCGCCGGACGCGCGACAGCGTGACCTCGACCGAGCACTTCTCACAGATGATGCCCTTGTACTTCATGCGCTTGTACTTGCCGCACAAGCACTCGTAGTCCTTGATCGGCCCGAAGATGCGGGCGCAGAACAGGCCGTCGCGCTCGGGCTTGAAGGTACGGTAGTTGATGGTCTCCGGCTTCTTGATCTCGCCGTAGGACCAGGACAGAATCTTCTCTGGAGACGCGATCGAGATCCGGATCTGGTCGAAGACCTGAGCCGGCGTCGTCGGGTTGAAGAGATTCATAATTTCTTGGTTCATCGTCTTCTCCTCGCGTGCCGGTCGCCTCCGGCCGCAAATTCGAAAATCACTCAAGCGAGGCGCCCTGCCCTCAAGGCATCGGGAGGGGCGCCAATGCCCGGCCGCGAAGGCCGGGCATGAAAGGTCGTATTACTCGGCTGCTTCCGACGTCGACGCCGGTCCCACCTTGGAATTGTGCAGGTCGACATTGAGGCCGAGCGAGCGCATTTCCTTGACCAGCACGTTGAACGATTCCGGAATACCGGCCTCGAAGGTGTCGTCGCCACGCACGATCGCCTCGTACACCTTGGTACGGCCGGCGACGTCGTCCGACTTCACGGTCAGCATTTCCTGGAGCGTGTAGGCCGCGCCGTAAGCTTCGAGCGCCCACACCTCCATTTCGCCGAAACGCTGGCCGCCGAACTGCGCCTTGCCGCCCAGCGGTTGCTGGGTGACGAGCGAGTACGGACCGATCGAACGCGCATGGATCTTGTCGTCGACGAGATGGTGCAGCTTGAGCATGTAGATGTAGCCCACCGTCACCTTGCGATCGAAGGCATCGCCGGTGCGGCCGTCATAGACGGTCGACTGACCCGAAGCGTCCAGACCGGCAAGCTTCAGCATCTCCTCGATGTCGGCTTCCTTGGCACCGTCGAACACCGGCGTCGCAATCGGCACGCCGCGGCTGAGGTTATGGCCGAGTTCAAGCAGCTCGTTGTCGTTGAGCGACTTGATGGTCTCGTCCTCACCGTAGACCTTCTTCAAGGTTTCCTTCAGCGGCTTGATGTCCTGCTTCGACAAATAGGCATCGACCGTCTGGCCGATACGCTTGCCGAGGCCGGCGCAGGCCCAGCCGAGATGGGTCTCGAGGATCTGTCCGACGTTCATGCGCGAAGGCACGCCCAGCGGATTGAGCACGATGTCGGCATGCGTACCGTCTTCGAGGAACGGCATGTCCTCGATCGGCACGATCTTCGACACCACGCCCTTGTTGCCGTGACGGCCGGCCATCTTGTCGCCGGGCTGGATCTTGCGCTTCACCGCCACGAAGACCTTGACCATCTTCATCACGCCGGGCGGCAATTCGTCACCGCGCTGAAGCTTTTCGACCTTGTCGAGGAAGCGCTGCTCGAGCCCCTTCTTCGACTCGTCGTACTGCTTCCGCATGGCCTCGATCTCGGCCATCAGCTTGTCGTTCGGCGAGGCGAATAGCCACCACTGCGACTTCGGGTACTCCTCGAGCACCGCACGGGTGATCTTGGTGTCCTTCTTGAAGCCCTTCGGGCCCGCAATGCCCTGCCGCCCCTCGAGGAGCTCGGCAAGACGGTTGTAGACGTTGCGGTCCAGGATCGCCTGCTCGTCGTCGCGGTCCTTGGCCAGACGCTCGATCTCTTCCCGCTCGATCGCCAGCGCACGCTCGTCCTTGTCGACGCCGTGACGGTTGAACACGCGGACTTCCACGATCGTGCCCTGCACGCCCGGGGGAACGCGCAGCGAGGTGTCGCGAACGTCGGAGGCCTTTTCGCCGAAGATGGCGCGCAGAAGCTTTTCTTCCGGCGTCATCGGGCTTTCGCCCTTCGGCGTGATCTTGCCGACCAGGATGTCGCCGGCGCGCACTTCCGCACCGATGTAGACGATACCGGCTTCGTCGAGGTTCTTCAGCGCTTCTTCCGAAACGTTCGGAATGTCGCGGGTGATTTCCTCAGGTCCGAGCTTGGTGTCGCGGGCCATCACTTCGAACTCCTCGATGTGGATCGAGGTGAAGACGTCTTCCTTCACGATCCGCTCGGAAAGCAGGATCGAGTCTTCGAAGTTGTAGCCGTTCCACGGCATGAACGCGACGAGCACGTTGCGGCCGAGCGCGAGCTCGCCGAGATCGGTCGACGGACCGTCAGCGATGATGTCGCCCTTCCTGACGATGTCACCGACCTTCACCAGCGGACGCTGGTTGATGCAGGTCGACTGGTTGGAGCGCTGGTACTTCATCAGACGATAGATATCGACGCCCGACTTGGTCGGATCGAGATCTTCGGTGGCGCGGATGACGACGCGGGTGGCGTCGATCTGGTCGATCACGCCCGAACGGCGCGCCGCGATCGCGGCACCCGAGTCACGCGCAACCACGCCTTCCATGCCGGTACCGACGAACGGCGCCTCGGCGCGAACCAGCGGCACCGCCTGGCGCTGCATGTTCGAGCCCATCAGCGCGCGGTTGGCGTCGTCGTTCTCGAGGAACGGGATCAGCGCCGCGGCAACCGAAACGAGCTGCTTCGGCGACACGTCCATGTAGTCGACCTTGTCCGGCGTCATCGGCACGACGTCGCGGGTGCCGCTCGCGCGGCAGACCACCAGGTCTTCAGTGAAGCGGCCCTTGGCGTCGATCGGCACGTTGGCCTGCGCGACGGAATAGCGGCCTTCCTCCATCGCCGAGAGGTAGACGACCTCGTCGGTGACGCGACCGTCCTTGACCTTGCGATACGGGGTCTCGACGAAGCCGTACTTGTTCACGCGCGCGAAGGTCGCGAGCGAGTTGATCAGACCGATGTTCGGACCTTCCGGCGTCTCGATCGGGCAGATACGGCCGTAATGCGTCGGATGCACGTCGCGCACCTCGAAGCCGGCGCGCTCGCGGGTCAGACCGCCCGGCCCAAGCGCCGAGAGACGGCGCTTGTGGGTGATCTCCGACAGCGGATTGGTCTGGTCCATGAACTGCGAGAGCTGCGAGGAGCCGAAGAACTCGCGCACGGCGGCAGCCGCCGGCTTCGCGTTGATCAGGTCCTGCGGCATGACCGTGTCGATGTCGACCGAGGACATGCGCTCCTTGATCGCGCGCTCCATGCGCAGGAGGCCGATGCGGTACTGGTTCTCCATGAGCTCGCCGACCGAACGCACACGACGGTTGCCGAGATGGTCGATGTCGTCGATCTCGCCCTTGCCGTCGCGCAAATCCACCAGCGTCTTGATGACGCAGAGGATGTCTTCCTTGCGCAGCGTGCGCTGGGTGTCGGGCGCATCGAGGTCGAGGCGCATGTTCATCTTGACGCGGCCGACCGCGGAGAGGTCGTAACGCTCGGCGTCGAAGAACAGCGACTGGAACATCGCCTGTGCCGAATCCAGCGTCGGCGGCTCGCCGGGACGCATCACGCGGTAGATGTCGAACAGCGCGTCTTCACGCGTCATGTTCTTGTCGGCCGAGAGCGTGTTGCGGATGTAGGCGCCGACATTGACGTGGTCGATGTCGAGCAGCGGCAGTTCCTTGTAGCCGTGCTCGTTGAGGACCTTCATCGACTTGTCGGTGATTTCCTCACCGGCTTCGGCGTGGATCTCACCCGTCTTCGGGTTGACGAGATCCTCGGCGAGGTAGTTGCCGACGAGTTCCTCATCCGAGAGGCGCAGCGCCTTCAGTCCCTTCTCCTGCATCTGACGCGCACCGCGCACGGTGAGCTTCTTGCCGGCCTCGAGCACGACCTTGCCGGTATCGGCGTCGATCAGGTCGTTGATGGTCGAGTAACCGCGGAAACGGTTGGCGTCGAACGGAACGCGCCAGCCTTCCTTGGTCCGCTTGTAGAGAATCTTCTTGTAGAACGTGGACAGGATCGCCTCGCCGTCGAGGCCGAGGGCGAACATCAGCGACGTCACCGGAATCTTGCGGCGACGGTCGATACGCGCATAGACGATGTCCTTGGCGTCGAACTCGATGTCGAGCCAGGAGCCGCGATACGGGATCACGCGGGCGGCGAACAGCAGCTTGCCCGACGAATGGGTCTTGCCCTTGTCGTGATCGAAGAACACGCCCGGCGAACGGTGCATCTGCGAGACGATGACGCGCTCGGTGCCGTTCACGATGAAGGTGCCGTTCATCGTCATGAGCGGAATGTCGCCCATGTAGACGTCCTGCTCCTTGATGTCCTTGACCGACTTCGCACCGGTTTCCTCGTCGATATCGAATACGATGAGGCGCAGCGTCACCTTGAGGGGAGCCGCAAAGGTCATGCCGCGCTGGCGGCACTCGTCGACGTCATATTTGGGCTGCTCGAACTCGTAACGGACGAATTCCAGCATCGAGGTGCCCGAGAAGTCCGAGATCGGGAACACCGAGCGGAACACGGCCTGCAGGCCCTCGTCGAGGCGACCGCCCGCGGGTTCATCGACCATCAGGAACTGATCATAGGACGCCTTCTGAACCTCGATGAGGTTCGGCATCTCGGCGACTTCCTTGATGTGTCCGAAGAACTTGCGAACGCGTTTGCGACCGGTGAATGTCTGCTGCGCCATCGTGGCCTCTCATTTCGTCGCCCGCTCTGGGCGCGCCGTCCAGGACTCGGCTGCCGCCGCTCCCCGGGTTGAATTTTTCGAACCCGCTTTGGGGACCGAAAATCCAGTTTCAGGCCGTCATGTCCTGAATCTGTTCTTCAGACCTTCAAAACGCAAAACGACGCGCGGGGCGCATAGGCACGCCCGCCCGTCACAACGATTGTCTTCACGGACTGCAAAAGCCCGAAATAGCTTGCTCTCCCAACGGCTTACAGGGAAATCCGGCATCCCTGCCCACCGCGCTTTCGTGCTGCCGACCCGATATGGGGCGACAATAGTGGAGATTCGAGGGGTATCCCCTCAAATCCCCACACATTTTCGTGTTCGACCTGCGTCGGGACGATCCGTCGCACGCCTTTTGCATCCGGCCCACCCTTTTGAGGGATGGACCAAGGTCCCGAGCCTTGGCCCGGGACCCGGCCAGCAAGCGTTGCTTACTTGAGCTCGACCTTCGCGCCAGCCTTCTCGAGCTGGGCCTTGATCTTCTCGGCTTCGTCCTTGTTCACGCCTTCCTTGACAGGCTTCGGCGCGCCCTCGACGAGGTCCTTTGCTTCCTTCAGGCCCAGGCCGGTGATGGCGCGGACTTCCTTGATGACCTCGATCTTCTTGTCGCCGGCGGCGGCCAGAACGACCGTGAACTCGGTCTTCTCTTCCGCCGGAGCGGCGGCAGCGCCACCACCAGCCGGGCCGGCCACGGCAACAGCCGCGGCAGCTGAAACGCCCCACTTCTCTTCGAGGAGCTTCGCGAGTTCGGCAGCTTCGAGCACGGTGAGGCTCGAGAGGTCGTCAACGATCTTCTGCAAGTCAGCCATTGTTCAGTTTCCTTGAATGTAAGTCTGGTTCGGGTTTGAGTTTTGCGAAGGGCGTCAGGCCGCTTCGCCCTTTGAGGCATGAGCCTGGATGACGCGCGCGAGCTTGCCCGCGGGCGCATTGGCGAGCTGAGCGATCTTGGTCGCCGGGGCCACAAGCAGGCCGACGATCTTTGCGCGCAGTTCGTCAAGCGACGGCAGCGAGGCAAGCGCCTTCACGCCGTCGACATTCAGGACGGTCTTTCCCATCGAGCCGCCGATGATGACGAACTTTTCGTTCGCCTTGGCGAATTCGATGGCGACCTTTGGCGCCGCTACCGGATCGTTCGAAGTGGCGATCACGGTCGGTCCCTTCAGCATGGGGCCGATGGCAACGACGTCAGTGCCTTCAAGAGCAATTTTGGCGAGACGGTTCTTCGAGACCTTCACCGAGGCGCCAGCCTGCTTCATCTGCGTACGCAGCTTCTGCATCTGGGCAACGGTCAGGCCGGAATATTGGGCAACGACCGCGACGCTCGTGGTCTTGAAGACCCCATTGAGCTGTTCGACCGCTTCCTTTTTTGCCGCTCGTTCCACAGCAAGCTCTTTCCGGTTGGCGGTCATCGCAAAAGCGGGACCGCCGGGTTGCACCCATCGTCCCACCCAAAACATGAACCTCAGGGTCAAAACCCATCGGACACGCGCCGGGCGAGACGACAATTCAAAGCCTGCCCTCCGGGAGCTCGTTGGAGCCCACGGCGTGTCGAGGTCCGAACCAAACTCCTTCCGCGACCACCTCAAGGTGGGATGCGAAGTGAAATCCGGTCTTCACCCGTCTATGCAGGCCATGCGATTAAGCCGTTGAGAAATCGAAATTTCCCGCAGGCGCCTGCAGTCTTGGACAGGACAAGGCCAGCCGGCGAACCGCCTGACCTCTGCCCGCATCCCCACCAACCGATGGATTTTCCTTCCTTTTCGGGCAAATCCTTGCGGACGTCCTGAAAAGGAATGATCTCCTACCGTGTCGGGTTTTCGGAATGCGTGCACGAACGCGTCAGCCAAGGCCGACACGTCCGGAAGCGGTTCTTAACCGCTCTCTGCCGGCTTGCCAAGAGCAAAATTCACACCAGTTCCAATCCGTTGCCGGCCGGGCTTGACCCGGGCCGACAAGGCTTGATTCAAGCCGTTTTGATCGCGTATGGCAGCCCCTGGCCGGCGAAGAACCCGCTCAGGTTCGCCAGCACGCAGTTCTGCATGGCGACGTGCGATTCGAGGGTGTGGCCGCCGATATGCGGGGCGAACACCACGTTGGGGAGCGCGGTCAGGGCGTCGGGAGCGTGCGGTTCCTTCTCGAAGACGTCGAGGCCGGCGCCGGCGATGGTCTTGTCGGAGAGCGCCGCGACCAGGGCCTGCTGGTCGATGACCGAGCCGCGGGAGATATTGACGACATAGCCGTCCGCGCCGAGGCGCTTGAGGATGCCGGCGTTGACCACATGCTGGGTCTCGGCCCCGGCCCGGACCGCGATCATCAGCACGCTGCACCAGTCGGCCAGCGCCTCCAGCGTCGGGAAATATTGATAGGGCAGATCGCATTTGCTGCGGCTGAAATAGCCGACCTCGCTCTCGAAAGCGGCGCAGCGCGCGGCGATCTTGCGGCCGATTTCGCCCATGCCGTAGACGCCGATCCGGCGGCCGGGCATGCCGGCCTGGGGGCGCATCATCGGCGACTGCTTCGAGCCCGCCCAATCGCCGCTGCGGACATATTGGTCGGCGACCAGGATCCGCCGCGTCGTCGCCAGCATCAGGGTCATCGCGATATCGGCGACCGAGGCGGCATTGGCGCCCGGGCTGTGGCCGACCGCGATGTTGCGAGTGGCAGCCGCCTTCAGGTCGACGCCGTCATAGCCGGTGCCGTAGCAGACGATGGCGCCGAGTTTTGGAAACAGGTCCATCGCCTCGGCGCCGAGCGGCGAGCCGCCGGCCGTCAACATCGCGCGGATGCCGCCGAGCTCATCGGCCGAAAACACCTCCCGCGCGGGCTTGCCACCGGTGTCGAGCAGCTCGAACCGCTCGGCGAAGCGCGCCATCATCGTCTTGGGAAAGCGCGAGTAGATCAGGACCTTGTCAGCCATTGTTCTTGTTTCCGGTGAATGCCGTCGAAAATGGAAAGGGGCGGAATCGGTCGCCCGATTCCGCCCCTCACCTCATGCAATTTCCAAACCTCTAGCCGAGGCAATCCTCAGCCGAGAATCGTGCCCGGCTCGACCTTCACGCCCGGGCCCATCGTCGAGGACACCGCAACGCGCTGGATGTAGGTGCCCTTGGAGCCAGCCGGCTTCGCCTTCGAAACAGCATCGGCGAGAGCCTTGATGTTCTCGACCAGCTTCTCCTCGGAGAACGAGGCCTTGCCGACGCCGGCCTGCAGGATGCCGGCCTTCTCGACGCGGAACTCGACCGAGCCGCCCTTGGCACCCTTCACCGCACCGGTGACGTCCATGGTCACGGTGCCGATCTTCGGGTTCGGCATCAGGCCGCGCGGGCCGAGCACCTTACCGAGACGGCCGACCAGCGGCATCATGTCGGGGGTGGCGATACAGCGGTCGAAATCGATCGAACCGTTCTGCACCTTCTCGACCAGGTCTTCGGCGCCGACGACGTCGGCACCTGCGGCCTTGGCTTCGTCAGCCTTGGCGCCACGGGCGAACACGCCGACGCGGAGCGTACGGCCGGTGCCGTTCGGCAGGGTCACGACGCCGCGGACCATCTGGTCAGCGTGGCGCGGATCGACGCCGAGATTGATCGCGACCTCGATGGTCTCGTCGAACTTCGCTTTCGCGCGTTCCTTGACCATCTTGATGGCGTCCGCGAGCGGGTAAAGCTTTTCGCGGTCAACACCTTCGCGGGCTTTGTTCAAACGCTTTCCGATTGCCATGAGCCCTTACCCCGCCACTTCCAGACCCATCGAACGGGCAGAGCCCTCGACCATCTTCATGGCCGATTCGATGGTGTCGCAATTGAGATCCTTCATCTTCTTCTCGGCGATCTCGCGCACCTGCGCGCGTGTCACCTTGCCCGCCTTGTCACGGCCCGGCGCCTTCGAGCCGGACTGGATCTTGGCAGCCTGCTTGAGGAAGAAGGACATCGGCGGCGTCTTCATCTCGAAGGTGAAGGAACGGTCCGCATAGATGGTGATGATCACCGGGATCGGGGTGTTCTTCTCTTCCTTCTGGGTCTGGGCGTTGAACGCCTTGCAGAACTCCATGATGTTGAGACCGCGCTGACCGAGCGCGGGACCGATCGGGGGCGAGGGATTCGCCGCACCGGCCGGGACCTGAAGCTTCAGGTATCCGGTCACTTTCTTTGCCATGTATCACTCCTGTTGTGCCGGCTTAGGCCGGCGGTTTCAGGTTCGTGGTCTGGGTCGGATGCGGCTGGCAACCGCCCTCTCCCTCCCACGGCCTCTCTTTGCGTGACGCCTTGACGACGTCCCGCGTGACCCGATCAGACCTTCTCGACCTGACCGAATTCCAGTTCCACCGGCGTGGCGCGGCCGAAGATCGACACCGCGACCTTCACGCGCGAGCGCGCCTCGTCGATTTCCTCGACCACACCCGAGAACGAGGCGAACGGGCCATCGGCCACGCGCACGTTCTCGCCGATCTCGAACGAGACCGACGCCTTCGGCCGTTCCACGCCCTCCTGCACCTGGTGCAAGATGCGCATCGCCTCGTTCTCCGAGATCGGCATCGGCTTGTTCTCGGCGCCGAGGAAGCCCGTGACCTTCGGCGTGTTCTTGATCAGATGAAACGCCTCGTCGGTCAGCTTCATCTTCACCAGCACGTAGCCCGGGAAGAACTTGCGCTCGGCGTCGATCTTGCGGCCGCGGCGCACTTCCGTGACCTTCTCGGTCGGAACCAGCACCAGCTCGAACAGATCCTCGAGCCCGCGCTGCTTGGCCTGCTCGCGGATCGATTCGGCGACCTTCTTCTCGAAGTTCGAATAGGCGTGGACGATGTACCAGCGCTTGTCGGACGATTGGGTTGCGGCGGCTGTTGCCATCAGTGAATGCCCAAAAGGAAGGTGATGAGGTAACGGATGATCTGGTCGGCGGCGAAGAAGAAGATCGAAGCCACGGCGACCATCACGAACACCATGATGGTGGTGATCGTGGTCTCACGACGGGTGGGCCAGGTGACCTTGTTGGTCTCCGAGCGCACTTCCTGCAAGAACTTGAACGGGCTGACTGCCATCGTTTGAGACGCCATTAAGAATTTCAGGGATCCGAACAGCCGCCTGTGGCCCAGCCCTCTGTCTCGAAGGATGAGCCGGAAAACCGGGCTCGATTGTTCGGGGGATTTCAAAGCCGCGCCGGAAATCCGCGTTTAACGGGCCGGCTGCGAGTGCCGGGTATCTACTGCGGATGGGGCCAAAGGTCAAGGTGTGGGCGGGGCGGAATGCGCGCGAGCCCTGCTGACGGAGGCGATGCGGATCAAGGGCTTATGGGCCCCGCATGATCCACGGTCCGAGCTTTTCGGCCCGCCGCCATCCTGCCTGTCGATCCTGATCGTCGGGATTAGCTGGCAGGAGTGGCAGGGCTCGAACCTGCGACCCCCGGTTTTGGAGACCGGTGCTCTACCAATTGAGCTACACTCCTACGGACCCTCGCGTCGCCACGCGGATCAGGGCCGCTTTCAAGCACAGGGGGCGGCTGGTTTGCAAGGACGGATTGCAAGGGTGAAGCGCGCCGGCTTCGCTTGTTTGTGCCGCTGCTTCTGGGCCACTCTCCGCTCCCGATAATCAAGAACAACCGGGAGTGCCCATGACTGCCACCGCCACCCAAGCCGCGATCACGCCGAAAACCCCGCCTTTGCCCGAAGCTAAACCGGAAACGCTGGGCCTTTCGCGCCCCCGCCTCCAGGCGATGTCGGACGCTTTCAAGCGCGAGATCGACAAGGGAACCGTGCCCGGCGTGACCGTGCTGGTGGCCCGGCGCGGCCAGGTCGGCTGGTTCGAGGCGCTCGGCAGGCAGAGCCCGGCCGGCCCGACGATGACGCTTGATTCGATCTTCCGGATCTTCTCGATGACCAAGCCGATCGTGTCGGTCGGCATCATGGCGCTGGTCGAGGATGGCCACCTGCTCCTCGGCGATCCCGTCGCCAAATTCATCCCCGAGTTTGCCGACCAGAAGGTCGGCGTGGTCAGCGGCGGCAGGCTGGAACTGGTTCCGCCGAAGCGGCCGATGACGGTGCAGGACCTGCTCCGCCACACGTCTGGTTTGACCTATGAGCACCAGGGCGACGGCCCCGTGCACAAGCTCTACCAGGAGTCGCGCGTCCGCAGCCGCAAGATCACCAATGC
This sequence comes from Bradyrhizobium sp. AZCC 2230, assembly GCF_036924495.1. Lineage (NCBI taxonomy): Bacteria > Pseudomonadati > Pseudomonadota > Alphaproteobacteria > Hyphomicrobiales > Nitrobacteraceae > Bradyrhizobium > Bradyrhizobium sp. AZCC 2230. The sequence goes on from NZ_JAZHRS010000001.1 coordinate 2,169,932, forward strand.
CGAACACGCAGCACTTGTGGCGAGCTTCCCGCTGGTCTGCCACCCCGGCGACGAGTTCAACTACAGCCGTTCCACCGACATCCTCGGCCGCATCATCGAGGTCGTCAGCGGCAAGTCACTCGGCACGTACCTCGCCGAGCGCATCCTCGCGCCGCTGCAGATGACCGAGACCGGTTTCTCCACCTCTGAGGCCAACGCCGGCCGGCTCGCCCAGCCGTTCGAAGCCGATCCCTGGACCGGCGACAAGGTCGCGCTGTTCAACATACTGGAGCAGCCGGTCATGGAGTCAGGCGGCGGCGGTCTCGTGTCGACCACGATGGACTACGCCCGCTTCGCGCTGATGCTGCGCAATGGCGGTACGCTCGACGGCAACAGGATCATCGGCCGCAAGACGCTGGAGCTGATGGCGTCCGATCACCTCGGGCCGCACGTTGTGACCAACGGCACCCTGCTCTCGCCCGGACACGGCTTCGGTCTCGGCTTCGCCGTGCGCCGCGAGGCCGGCATCGCGCCCTTCCCCGGCAGCGTCGGCCAGTATTTCTGGAGCGGCATTGCCGGCACGTTCTTCTGGATCGATCCGAAGGAAGACCTGTTCGCGGTGTTCATGAGCCAGGGCCCGGGACAACGTGATTTTACGCGGACGCTGGTGCGGGATCTGGTTTACGCGGCGGTGGATTGAGGCTGGGTCCCGGCTCTGCGGAGCGGCACAGCGTGCCGCACCGCGTCCGGGACACGAGACGCTCAACTAATCGTCGCGCCGCCGTCGATCACCATGGTCTGGCCGGTCATGAAGTCGCCGGCCGCAGATCCCAGGAACACCGCGGCGCCCGCGATCTCATCGGGGATGCCGATGCGCAGCAGCGGCGAGCGCGCGGTCGAGGCTTTCAGGTTCTCCGGATTGTCCCACAGCGCCTTGGCGAAATCGGTCTTGATCAGGCCGGGCGCAATGCAGTTCACGCGGATGTTGTGCTTGCCGTATTCGCAAGCCAGGTTGCGCGCGAGCTGCATGTCGGCGGCCTTGGAGATCGCGTAGGCGCCGAGAATGGTCGAGCCCTTGAGGCCGCCGATCGAGGAGACGATGATGACCGAGCCGTCCTTGCGCTCGATCATCTGCGGCACCACCATCGAGATCAGCCAGTTGTTGGCGACGATGTTGTTGTCGAGAATTTTGCGGAACTGATCGTCGGAGATGCCGGCGAGCGGACCGTAATACGGGTTCGACGCGGCGTTGCAGACCAGCACGTCGATCTTGCCGAAGGCGCGGTTGCTCTCGTCGACCAGGTTTTGCAGATTTTCCTTCGACGAGATGTTGGCGGCGACCGCGACCGCGGTGCCCTTGCCGAACTTGTCGTTGATGTCCTTCGCCACCTGCTCGCAGACATCAGCCTTGCGCGACGAGATCACGACCTTGGCGCCGTGCTCGGCCATACGCTCGGCGATCGCAAGCCCGATGCCGCGCGTCGAGCCGGTGATGACGGCAACTTTGCCCTTCATGTCGAACAAGGTCATGTTTCTCTCCCGAAGTGTGATTTGCAGAGTATGATTTGATTTGCTTGAAGCTTACGCCGCGTCCCCGCGAACGGACACAGCCTCAGGCGAGCTTCTTGACTTCCGGTCCCGCCGGCTGATGCATTTCGGCATGCGCGTCATCGGCGATCCAGGGCTGCTGGTTGACCATCGGCAGCCGCCAGACCGAGCGCTCGGGGCTTGCGAAATAATCAAGCCGTGTGATCGAGACATTGTCGATGTCGAACGACAGCGCCTTCTCTACCTGGCCGTCGAGCGCGAGGCCGATCGCCGCCTTGATGGTGCCGCCATGCGCGACCGCGATCACGTCCTGCCCGGCCGCCTCGTTGTTGATGCGCTCGACGGTTCGGCGCGTGCGGTTGTAGAGATCCATAAAACTTTCGCCGCCGGGCGCGGGCTCGTTGATGTCGGCGAACCAGCTCGAGCCGACGGGACGGCTGGCAATGAACTCGGCGCGGTTCATGCCCTGCCAGCGGCCGAGATTCTGCTCGGCGAGATCCGCTTCCCATGTCATCGACGCAGGCCGCGGGTAGCCCGCCTCCCAGATCGCTTCGGCCGTTTGATGCGTGCGCATCAGATTGCTCGAATACCAGACCGCCTTGCGTGGCAGCACCTTGGCAACAGCGTTGAACACGTAGGTGTCGCTGGTGTCGCAGGCGAGGTCGCTTTGCCCGTAGATGTTGCCGCCGTCATTGCGCACCGGCGCATGACGAACCCACCACCAGCGTGTCGTGACCACATTCGGCTTGTCTGCGGTTGCCATTGAAGCCCTTCCATCCCGTGTGATGTCGCTGTACGTCAGGTGCGAACGTGTCTCAAGACACTTTACCGTTTGAAATTCTGTTTGAAATTCCGTCGCGCGGCAAGCGTCACGCGGCATACCAAAGGGAGAAACGCATGGGCCGTCTGCAAGGCAAATCCGTCATCATCACCGGCGCCGGCAGCGGCATCGGCCGCGCCGCTGCGCTGCTGTTCACCAGGGAAGGTGCAAAACTGATCGCGGTCGATCGCACCGAGGCGGTCAAGGAGACCGTCGACGAGGTGAGGAAGGCCGGCGGTGTTGCGGAGGCAATGATCGCCGACGCCGGCTCCGAGCAGGACGTCATCGCCGTTATCGACAAGGCGGTGAAGACGCACGGAAGGCTCGACGTGATCTGGGCCAATGCCGGCGTCTCCGGCGGGCTCGTTCCGCTCGGCGAGCAGACCGTGGAACAGTGGCAGGAAGTGTTGCGTATCAATCTGATCGGGCCGTTCCTCGCGGTGAAGCATGCGATGCCGCACATGGTGAAGCAGCAGTCCGGTGCAATCGTGCTCACCGCATCGGTTGCAGGCCTCAAGGCCGGCGCGAGCGGACATCCCTATGCCGCGAGCAAGGCCGGCGTGATCTCCCTGGTGCAGACCACCGCCTATTCGCTCACCGGCACCGGCGTGCGCATCAACGCAGTGTGCCCGGGCCTGATCGAAACCGGCATGACCAAGCCGATCTTCGACCGCGCCAAGGAGCGCGGCACCGCTGACAAGATCGGCCAGCTCAATCCGCTGAAGCGCCCCGGCCAGCCGCACGAGCTCGCCGCGATGGGATTGTTCCTGGCCAGCGACGAAGCGTCGTATGTCAACGGCCAGGCGTTCCCGGTGGACGGCGGCCTCACCGCGTCGATGCCGTATACGGGGAAGCCGGTTTAGCAAGGGCCTCGCGTCCCGGACGCGGTACGCTGCGTCCGGGGAACGAGAGCGTGGTGTGAGCGCACATCTGCATCAACGTCGTCATTGCGAGCGCAGCGAAGCAATCCAGAATCCCTCCGCGGTGGCAGTCTGGATTGCTTCGCTGCGCTCGCAATGACGGAGTGTGGGGTAGCACGGTCGCTCGATCAATTCGCATCTTCATTGCAGACACACTTCCGCCCTCTCGCGGCGCATTTCGCCCGAGCTTTGCTTGGTCGCCTTAACCCTCCATTGAAAGAGGGCGCAGGGAAGGCCTGGAGCCGGCTGGCTCCCATTGACCGCTATGCCATGAGTAGATTGCGCTACACTGCACAGCGGGTAACAGGGCAGCCGGAGGCATCCCGGCCTTCCCTGCGCGGATGGTTGGAACGGCTTATGTCGCGCTCTCCCCGGGGAGCGATGCACTATTGCCCCCGTCGCCTCGCGGATGACTGATACGCATGTCCGGTTGGACACCACGCATCACCGCAACACTTGGCGCACAGACCCCGGGCGCCAGGACCACACGATTTCGCCGTACGCAGATCACACCGGTCGTGTGCGCGAGGTCTTCGCTCACGGTTGCCCGCCCTGCAAAACCCTTCGCGCCGATGTGACTTGCGTCCACCGCCGCCCGGCCCGCGTTCGTGACGATCGCGATACGCCCCTCTTCCTTGGGCCGGAGTTGGACGACACATACGTCGTTTCCGAATTTCGGTAAAGTGGAATATTTTTGACGACCGGCATCGACCAATGGATGGCGTGTTTTTCCCGTCGGGCAACGCAAGGGATTGATGCGTAGGATGGGTTACGCGGCGAGCACAACGATAAACAACGCACTCGCTCCCACCGACGCCACCGTCCGCACGTGATTCCAGAACACCCAATCCTTCAGATAACTCGCCCACACCACGCCCGCCTCCGGTGCTGACGGCTGCACCGCGGCGAGCGCATTGTTCAGCGGCACGTTGAACACCATTGTCACCAAGAACATGCCGATGACGTAGAGGCCTCCGCCGGCGATCGTGCTCGCTGCGCCCGGCTCATTGAAGCGCAATACCCCCATCACCACCAGCGCGGCGCCCGCCACGGTGGTACCGAGGAACAGCGGCATGAACAGCGAGCGCACGATGTCGACATTGATCGCGTTCATCGCCGCAATGCCGGCGGCCTGATCCAGCCTGCCCAGCGCAGTCATGATGAAGGTCGAGAAGGCGAAATAGACGCCGGCCATGAGGCCGCAGCCCATGGCCGAAAACCAGAGCAATCCGCTCGTCAAAACCTGCCGCATGCTACACCTCCTTAAACACGATAAACTCTCGTATTTGATAAAGGCGATAAACTCTCTTATTTATGGCGTCAAGCGCGGATGGCGGGAATCAGGATGCCGGAACCGAAGATCAGGACAGGCAAAGCGACGCAGGCGGCCGGACGCCGCACGCCGCTGGTGCCGACGCAGGACCGCAGCCGGGAGCGTTTCGATCGCATCCTGACCGCAGCGAGCGAGATTCTAGCCGAGAAGGGCAGCGACGCCTTCCGGATGAGCGACATCGTCGAGCGCACCGGCATCGCCTTTGGCTCGCTCTATCAATATTTTCCGGACAAGAGCGCCGTGATCGGGACGCTCGCCGAGCGTTGCAACGCCATCGGCCGCGACTGCGTCCGGCGCGACCTCGCCGAGATGAAAAAGCTGTCCGACCTGCACGTGGCGCTGTGCCGCATCACCGACGGCTATTACCAGACGTTCCGTGATCACCCGGTGATGCATCACATCTGGCAGGCGACGCAAGGCGACCGGACGCTTCAGGCCATCGACGAGGAAGACGTCGCCTTTCTCGCCGGCCTGTTGCGCGACGCGCTGCATCGCGTCGCACCGAAGCAGTCAACCACCGCCCTCACCGCGTTCTCGCAACTGGCGATGATCCAGATCGCGGCCGCAGTCCGGCATGCGATCTCGCTGCCAACAGCGGACGCACGCCGGGTGCTCGACCTGTTCAAGCGCATGCTGCCCGCGGATCTCTCCGCGCTGCGCTGAGACGGCCTATGACAGCGCCTCCCCGGTGCGGTCCTTCAGCGTCAGCACCGTCATCAGGCTGATCAACGCCGCGACCACCAGATAGAACGCCACCGCGATCGGCCGCCCCGTCCAGTTGATCAACGCCGTGATGATCGCCGGCGTGAAGCCGCCGAAGATGGCGACGCCGAGGCTGTAGGTCAGCGAGATGCCGGTGGCGCGCACTTTTGTCGGGAACAGCTCGGCCAGCACCGCCGAGGCCGGCGCCGTATAGATCAGCATGAAGATCGCGACCGCGATCTGGCTCGCAACCAGACGCTCCGGCGTCGGCGATGCGATCAGATAGGCAAACGCCGGATAGGCGACGATCGCAAGGCCGGCTGCGCCGACGACCATGATGCGCTGACGGCGGAAGCGATCGGCGAGCGCGCCTATCAGCGGACAGAACAGCAGGACCGTGCCGACCGTCACCGGGCCGAGATAGGATTGCGACAGCGACATCTTCAGCTCGCGCGCGGCAAAGGTCGGAAAGTAGTTCGCGATATATTGCGCCACCGTCCACAGCATCACCACCAGCATGCCGGTCAGCACCGTGCGCCAATGGTCGCGCAGAACGGTACGGATCGGCGCTTCCCCGCCGTGATCGGTCGCCTTGAACAGCGGCGCGTCCTCGAGCTCGCGACGGATGTAGAGCCCGACCGGTGCGATCAGGAGGCCGACAACGAAGGCGAGCCGCCAGCCCCATTCGGTGACGGCGGACGCCGGCAGCGCCAGCGAGATGATCAGCGCGACGAGACCGGACAACATGGTCGAGCCGCCCTGCGACATCTGCTGGAACGAGGCGAAGAAGCCGCGTCGCGATGGCGGCGCGTGCTCGACCAGCGTCGACACCGCGCCGCCGATCTCGCCGCCCGCCGAAAAGCCCTGGATGATGCGGGCGAGCAGGATGATGATCGGCGCCGCAATCCCGATGCGGTCATAGCCCGGGCACAGCGCGATGATGCCGGTGCCGAGTGCCATCAACAGGATGGTCAGGCTCAGCGCGTCGCGGCGGCCGCGCCGGTCGGCAAGGCCGCCGAGCACGATCGCACCGAACGGGCGCGCGACAAAACCGATGCCGAAGGTGACGAAGCCGAGCAGCAGCGACACCACCTCGCTGTCAGCGGGAAAGAATGCCTTCGAAATCGGCACCGCGAACGCGGCATAGATCGTGAAGTCGTACCATTCGAGCATGTTGCCGATGGTTGCGGCAACGGCCGCGCGGCCGACCGACTGGCGCTCACTCGTCATCCCACGTTCTGCAATTGCGCTCACGCTGTCCCCCGGTTCGCTCTGCAATTTCCGTAGCCGCGCCGTGCGGCCTCGGTTGCTTGTGGGGCAAAAAGCTTGCACGCAGGATCAGCCTATGCAAATATTTATTTCCTTTTCCAATTTCTATGCGATCTATGAATAGAAAAACCAACACCGCCGAAATCACTGATGGCGGCAAGCTTCGTCCCTCGCTGCGCGAGATCGAGGCACTGCGCGCGATGATCGCGACCGGCAAGACAACGCAAGCCGCGCGCCAACTCGGCACGTCGCAGCCGTCAGTGTCGCGCGCGATTGCGAGCCTGGAGGCGCGGCTTGGTCAGCCGCTGTTCGCGCGCCGCAATGGCCGCCTCGCGCCGACCGCCGAGGCGCTGGCGCTGGAGGCGCGCGCCGCCGTCGTGTTCGATTTGCTCGATCAGCTCGCCTCGCCGCGCAGCGATGGCGCGACCACGATCCGCGTCGCGGCGCCGCCGACGCTTGCTAATTTCTTCCTCGCGCCGCTCTTGGCACGCTTCATCGCGCGCGAGCCGGGCATGCGCGTTCACGTCGAGATCGGCAAATCGACCGACTGCCTCGGCGCCGTTGCCGACGGCAGCGCCGACCTTGGTCTGGTCGACCAGGCCGCCTCGCACGATGGCGTGCGGCTGGAAATCTTCCGGCAGGCCCGCCCGCACGTACTCTTGCCGAAACGGCACCCCTTGGCTGCGCGCTCCGAGCTTGCGATCGGCGATCTCGCCGGTGAGCGCATGATCGCGCTGAGCCGCCGCTTTCCCCTGCGCAACAAGCTCGATGCCGCCTTTGCCGCGGTCCGCGCCGAACCCCTGGTCGTCGCGGAAGCCTCGACCTCGACCTTCCTGGTCGAGATGGTCCGCGCCGGGCTCGGGATCACGATCCTCAATCCCTTCCCGCTCGAGCTGCGTCCCGAGAAGTCCATGATGTTCCGTCCGCTGGACCTGAAGATGTCGCTCGAAACCGCCGTCGTGGTTCCCGCGCGGGGATCGCTGACGCCGGCGGCGCGTTCACTCGCCAACTTCATCCGGACCGAACAGCCGGAAAGTACGTTCTCCAAACCCATCGAGTAAACCAGAAATGCCCAACCCGATCTTCCCGAGCTCACGCCCCGATCGCATCCGCAACGTGCTGGCCGACCTCGTCGGCTTTGATACGATCAGCGATCGCACCAACCTCCCCCTGATCGCGCATATCGAAAGCTATCTCGCCTTCCTTGGCGTCAAGGGCGAACGGATCACCGACGAAACCGGACAGAAGGCTTCGCTCTGGGTCACGATCGGGCCGGAGGACCGGCCGGGCTTCGTGCTGTCGGGCCATACCGACGTCGTACCGGTCGTGGGCCAGGACTGGAGCCATGATCCGTTCAAGCTGATCGAACGCGACGGCAAGCTCTACGGCCGCGGCACCACCGACATGAAGGGATTTATCGCGGTGTGCCTCGCGATGGTGCCGGAGATGCTGGAAGCGAAGCTGACGACGCCGATCCATCTTGCGATCTCCTATGACGAGGAGATCGGCTGCGTCGGCGTGCGGCCGATGCTTGGCGATGTCGCCAAGAAGAAGGTCAGGCCGCTCGGCGCCTTCATCGGGGAGCCGACCGAGATGAAAGTCATCATCGGCCACAAGGGCAAGCACGGCGTGCGCGCGACGTGCCACGGTCTTGCCCGCCACTCCTCGATCGCGCCGGACGGCGTCAATGCCATCGAATACGCCGCCGAGCTGATCATCGAGATCCGCCGCCGCGCGGTGAAGCTCGCGGCCGAAGTCGAGCGCAACAGTCTCTACGACGTGCCGCATTCGACGCTGCTGACCAGCATCGTGCATGGCGGCGCGGCGCTGAACATCGTGCCCGATACCTGCACCGTGGATTTCGAATGCCGCGGCATCGGCATGACCGAGTCCAAAGAGGTGACGGATGCGATCGTCGCCTGGGCCAAGGCCGAGCTCGAGCCCGCGATGAAGGCAAAGAACCCCGAATGCGGCATCGATTTCGAGGAGATCCTCGATTACCCCGCTCTCGACACCAAGGCTGACGCCGCCATCGTCACGCTGGCCAAGCAGCTTGCCGGCCGCAACGACCACGCCAAGGTCGCCTTCGGCACCGAAGCGAGTTTGTTTACCAGCATGGCCGATATCCCGTCGGTGGTGATCGGCCCCGGCGCGATCGCGCAGGCGCATACACCGGATGAGTTCGTGGCGATGGCCGAGCTGGAGAAATGCGCGGGGTTCGTGGAGAAGCTGATCGCGCATTGTGCGAAGGGCTGATGACGCCGGTGCCGTAGGGTGGGCAAAGCGAAGCGTGCCCACCATTTCACCACGAGTGCGGACAGATGGTGGGCACAGCGCTACGCGCTTTTGCCCACCCTACGGGAGCTATCGCACGGCTAATGCAGCAGGCTCCGCGACGGCGAATAGTCCACCGGCACGAGCAGGCGGTCCTCGATCTGGCCAACCATCAGGCCGTGCTCGGCATGAGTTACACGCTTGATCTCGGCCCACTCGGCATCGGCCATGAACGCCGCCCACGCCGAAATCTTGGCCGCCTCGTCCGGCCATTCCAGAAGATAGGCGAACTCGGTGCGATCGCCGAATTTCGTCTCCCACATCGCGACGATGTGAAAGCCGTATCTGGTTCGCATGATGCGCGCGGCGTGGTCGCGAAACCGGGCGTGGAAGGCGGCCTTGTTCTTTTCGAAGATTTCGTAGATGCGCAGTTGCTGGATCATGAACGGTCTCCTTGAGGGGCACGTGACCCACCTCCCCGTCATTGCGAGGAGCTCTTGCGACGAAGCAATCCAGACTGCCGCCGCGGAGATAGTCTGGATTGCTTCGCTTTGCTCGCAATGACGGAGACTGTGGAGACAGCGACGCACCAAAGAAGGGCGCAACCACCAGCCGCGCCCTCGTCTCTCCTACACCGCGCCTGCCTTCTGCGCGTAGTCCCACGAGGCCTTCGACAGCGGCACGGTGCGCTTGGCGGATTCCAGCGCCTTGGCATTCGCCGCAGTGCCGTCGCGGACGCGGCCGGCGATGCCTTGGGTGATGCCGGCGAGGCGGAACAGATTGTAGGAAAAGTACCAGTTGAGATCCGGCACCGTCATCCTGGTGACGTTGCAATAGATCTGCGCGGCTTCTTCCACGCTCGGGATGTTGAGCGCCTTGAGGTCGGCGCCGTGCAGGCCCGGCATGACCCATTGCATCAGCAGATAGGTGAAGTCGGCCATGGGATCGCCGAGCGTCGACAGCTCCCAGTCCAGCACGGCCTGCACGCGCGGTTCCGTCGGGTGGAAAATCATGTTGTCGAGGCGATAGTCGCCGTGGACGATGGAGACGCGCGCCTGCTCCGGCACGGTCTTCGGCAGCCATTCGGCGACCTTCTCGAACTCAGCAATGTGCTGGGTCTCGGAGGCGCGATACTGCTTGGTCCAGCGGTCGATCTGGCGCGCAAAATAATTGCCGGGCTTGCCGAAATCGCCGAGGCCGATCGCGACGGGATCGTACATGTGGAGCTTTGCCAGCGTCTCGATCTTGCTGGTGAATATCTTTCGGCGCGCATCGTTGTCCTGGCTCGGCAGCGTCGGATCCCAGAACACGCGGCCGTCTTCCATCGACATGATGTAGAAAGCGGCGCCGATGATGCTGTCGTCCTGGCACAGCGCGTAGGCGTGCGCGACCGGAAAACCCTGCTTTCCAAGGGCCGCGATGACGCGATATTCGCGATCGACCGCATGCGCCGACGGCAGCAATTTGCCGAACGGTTTTCTGCGCATCACGTAGGAGCGCTTCGGCGTGTTGAGCCGGTAGGTCGGATTGGACTGGCCGCCCTTGAACTGCAGGACGACCAGCGGGCCTTCATAGCCTTCGACGTTGTCGCGCAGCCAGGCCTCGAGCCGCATCTCGTCGAAGCGATGACGCTCCTCGACCGGCTTGGTGCCCGAGAACTCTTCGTCTTTCCTGACGCCGTCAGCCACGGTGACGCTCCCTCTTCAGTCCGAACATGATCCTAGTCGGTAACCGCTGACGCACTTGCGTCAAGCGGTCACCGAATGCGGATCACGTTCTTGTCGTTTCTTTAAATCAGGAGCGCCGCTTGGCTCTCCCGTTTAATGCTTGGGAGAATTGGCATACTTCCGAACCTCTAACCTTGCAATGGCGCGATTGTGCACCTCGTCCGGACCGTCGGCGAGCCGCAGCGTGCGGATGCCGGCGTAGTCCTTGGCAAGACCCGCTTCGTCGGAAACGCCCGCACCGCCGAAGGCCTGGATCGCCTCGTCGATGATCTTCAACGCCATGTTGGGCGCTGCGACCTTGATCATGGCGATCTCGGCCTGCGCGGTCTTGTTGCCGACCTTGTCCATCATGTCGGCGGCCTTGAGGCACAGAAGACGCGTCATCTCGATGTTGGTGCGGGCCTCGCCGATGCGCTGCTCCCACACACTGTGCTCGACGATCTTCTTGCCGAAGGCGGTGCGCGACATCAGACGCTTCACCATCTTCTCCAGCGCTTCCTCGGCCTTGCCGATGGTGCGCATGCAGTGGTGAATACGACCCGGTCCGAGGCGGCCCTGCGCGATCTCGAAGCCGCGGCCCTCGCCGAGCAGGATGTTCTCCTTCGGCACGCGCACGTTCTCGAGCAGCACCTGGGCGTGGCCGTGCGGCGCGTCGTCGAAGCCGAACACGGGGAGCATCTTCTCGACCTTGATGCCGGGAGTGTCGAGCGGAACCAGGATCTGCGACTGCTGCTGATGTTTTGCAGCGTTGAAATCGGTCTTGCCCATCAGGATCGCGATCTTGCAGCGGGGATCGCCGACGCCGGACGACCACCATTTGCGGCCGTTGATGACGTAGTGGTCGCCGTCGCGCGCGATGCTGGTCTCGATATTGGTGGCGTCCGACGAGGCAACTGCGGGTTCCGTCATCAGGAAGGCGGAGCGGATCTCGCCATCCATCAGCGGGCGCAGCCATTTGCGCTTCTGCTCCCTGGAGCCGTAGCGCATGAACACTTCCATGTTGCCGGTGTCCGGCGCGGAGCAGTTGAAGACTTCCGAAGCCCAGGAGATGTGGCCCATCTGCTCGGAGAGCAGCGCGTATTCCAGATTGGTCAATCCCGCGCCGCGGAATTCGTCATCCTCATGCTCGTTCGGCGGCATGAACATGTTCCAGAGGCCTTCGGCCTTCGCCTTCTTCTTGAGGTCTTCCAGGACCGGGATCACCTTCCAGCGCTCGCCGCTCTTGTCCTGCTCGTTATAGATCGGCACCGCCGGACGCACGTGCTTGGTCATGAAGGACTGCACGCGGTCGAGCCATTCCTTCTGCTTGGTGGACAGATCGAAATCCATGGGACGCTCCTCGGTCTCGCTTTGAAAGCCTGTTTTGCGCCGGACTGTCCTCCCGCAATGCGCGGCCCGCAAGCGCCATTCGGCGGATCGCGGGCCCTGGAACCCGCGCCACTTTGCTGCGGCGCAATTCCATCATGCGGATTGACTTTTCTTGACTTTTCCCGGCCTTCAAACGATAGTTTCATACAACTGTTTGAAATGCAACTCCCTCGGGGAGAGCGCCATGCCCAGCGATCATACAAGGTCCGCCATTCTCGCCGCCGCCGAACGGCTCTATGCCGATCGCGGCTTTGGCGACGTCACGCTGCGCGACATCGTCGCGGAGGCCAATGTCAATCTGGCCGCGGTGAACTATCATTTCGGCTCGAAGGACGAGCTGATCGCGGAATTGTTTGTCACCCGCTCGATCGCCACCAACCGCGAGCGCCTGCGCGAGTTGAAGGCGGCGGAAGAGCAAGGCGGCGGCCGCGCGCCGATCGAGGTGATCTTGCGCGCGCTGGTCGGGCCGACCTTGCGCGGCTGCTTAGGCCCGGAGAACCAGCGCTCCAGCGCGGCGCGCTTCATGATCCGCGCCTCGATCGAATCCGTGCCCCCGATCCGCCGCATCAAGAACCGCGAGATCGACCATTTGCGGAAATTCGCCGGCGCGATGCGAAGGTCCCTGCCCGACCGCAGCGACGTCGATATCTATTGGGGCCTGAATTTTGCTCTGGCGATGGCGCATCACACCATCCGCGAGAGCGAGCGCCTGACGAAGCTGTCGGAAGGAAAATGCGATCTCGACGACGTCGAGGACGTGGTGTCGCGCGTCGTTAGCGTGGCGACGATGGCGCTGACGATGGGACGTGCGGAGACAAAGACGCCGTCGCGGATCGCCGCGCGGTAGCGAAGACCGTAGCCACGCCGGCGCTACGCTCCCTCGCCCCGTTCTTACGGGGAGAGGGTTGGGGTGAGGGGCCTCTCTCCGCACGTGAGATTGCCGAGGGATCTGTACCCCCTCACTCACCCGGATTGCATCTTCGATGCAATCCGACCTCTCCCCGCAAGCGGGGCGAGGTGAAGCAAGGCCAGTCGCTCACATCATTGCGATGCAGTCGATCTCGACGTCGAATGGGCCGAACCATTCCGGCGTGCAGACGAAGATCCGCGCGGGCGGATCGACCGGGAAGTATCGGGCATAGACAGCGTTGAACGCGGCGAAATGTTTTGTCGATGTGCAATAGACGTTGCACTTCATGACGTTGTCCAGCGACGCGCCGGCCGTCTCCAGGCAGAGCTTCATCTGCCCCATGATGATCTCGCTCTGCCGCTCGATTCCCATCCCGCCGATCTCGCCCGTCTCGGGGGCGAACGGCGGAAGACCAGCGACGAAGATCATGTTGCCGGCGCGCGTCACGGGCGAGGTCGGTGCCTTCACGCGATCGAGAAAGGACGAGATCGGTTCGACGCGGAGCGCTTCGCGTTTCATGGGCCACCACCTTCGGTTCAAGCGAGACGGTGCCTGACTACATTATATTGCAGCCGGCATGTTTCGCTTCTGATCGAAGTGTGGTTGCGGGTTAGGCCCGCTGCGGCATCTCCTCGGCCTCTTCCTTGGCGAGCAGCAGCAGCATCTCGATACCCATCTCGCCTTCCTGCGGCGAGCGGATGAATTTTATTTCTTCGGCGCTTTGCCGCAGCGCGGCAATGATCGCGACAGCCTGGTTGGCCGTTGAAGCCTCGGTCGCCAGAATTGCCTTCTGGTTCTTCGCCTGGAACCCGATGGTGTAGGACATGCACTTCCCTCCCGAACCCAGTGGGAGAGATCGAATCTGAGTCGCGCGCGAAGCGGAAGCCGGTTGTACTACGGACCGGGTTTATCTGGGGATTGCGCACAAGCCTCGCGTAAGGCCACGCCATCGTCATGCTTCCGTCAATAATTGATCGACGACAGCGGGGCCTCTACGCCAGCCCGAGCATCGCGCGCGCGTCCTGTGCGGTCGCGATACTGGAGCCAAGGCTCTTCAGAATACCGGCCGCATGCGTGACCAGTTCGGCATTGGTCTTCGCCAGCACGCCCTTGGACATATAGAGATTGTCCTCCATGCCGACGCGGACATGGCCGCCGAGCAGCCAGGCCTGCGCCACCATCGGGAATTCGGCGCGGCCGATGCCGAAGCCGGACCAGATCGCGCCCGGCGGCAACAGGCTGCGGGCATAGAACATCGTCTCAGGCGTGGCGGAAAAGCCGTACTTCACGCCGAGCACGAGCGAGAACAGGCCGGGCCCCTTCAGCGAGCCGTCGGCCAACATGTCGCGCGCTAGATGACAGTCGCCGGAATCGAACAGCTCGATCTCCGGCAGCACGCCGACCGCCTTCATCCGCTCGGCCATGATGCGGACATTGCGCGGCGTGTTGATCACGACCTCGCCGCCGGAATTCATGGTGTTGAGGTCGAGCGTGCAGATGTCGGGCTTGAGCAGCTCGATATGCTCGACGCGCTTTTCGGGAGGAAGCAGCGTGGTGCCGGGACCGGCGACGCGGGGATCCTCGATCGAGGGCACGAAGCGACCGCCGGGCCCGGTCGTGAGGTTGATGACCAGGCTCTTGTTGCGGGCACGGATGCGCTCCACGACATCGCGGTAGAGATCGATCGACATCGACGGCCGCCCCGTGGCGGGATCGCGCACATGGATGTGAGCGATGGCGGCACCAGCTTCGGCGGCCTCCAGCGCGGATGTCGCGATCTGCTCGGGCGTGATGGGCAGATACGGCGATTGCTCCGGTTTTGTCAGGTTACCCGTGATCGCGCAGGTGATGATGGTTTTGCCGGTCATGAGATCAGATAATCCCCTGCTTCTTCAGCTCCTCAATCTTCCCCGCGTCGTAGCCGAGCTTGCCACCAAGCACCTCCTGGGTGTGCTCGCCGAGCAGCGGCGGGGCGCGATACGTCTCGATCGGGGTCTCCGAGAAGGTCAGCGCGTTGCGGATCAGCGACAGATTTGGCTCGAAGGGATGGTCGACCTTCACGCGCATGCCGCGCGACTGAACGTGCGGATCGGAAAACACCTGCTCGAAATTGTTGATCGGCCCGGACGGCACGCCGGCCTCCTCGAGCTTGTCCAGCCAATAGGCCACCGGCTTGGTCAGGAACAGGCCGGCGAAGATCGCCATGATCTCCTTGCCGTGCACGACGCGGTCGTTGTTCTTGACGAAGCGCTTGTCGTTGGCGAGATCGGGCTGGCCGAGCACGGCGCAGGTGCGCTGGAACTGGCCGTCATTGCCGACCACCAGCATCAATTCGCCGTCGGTGCAGCGGAACACGCCGGCCGGCATGCCGCCATTGCCCCAGGTGCCGCGGCGCGGCGGCGTCTTGCCGTTGACGAGGTAGATCTGCAGCCAGTGCGACAGCGAGGCGATGACGGTGTCGAACAGGCAGACGTCGATGTGCTGTCCCTGCCCGCCATTGGCGTCGCGATGGTAGAGCGCCGACAGAAGCCCGATCGAGGTGTTCATGCCGGTCATGTAGTCGACGATCGACGGGCCGACCTTCATCGGGCCTTCGCCGGGCTCACCGTCGATGTGGCCGGTGACGCTCATCAGGCCGCCCATCGCCTGCAGAATCGCGTCATAGCCGGCGCGTGGCGCATAGGGCCCGGTCTGGCCGAAGCCGGTCACCGAGCAATAAATGATCCTGGGGTTGATCGCCTTGATCGTCTCGTAGTCGAGGCCGTAGCGCTTGAGATCGCCGACCTTGTAATTCTCCATGAAGACGTCGACGTCTTTCGCAAGCTCGCGGATGATCGCCTGCCCCTCGGGCTTGGCGATGTTGACGGTGACCGACTTCTTGTTGCGGTTGGCGCAGAGATAGAACGAATTGTTGTTGTTGGCCTTGCCCTCGGGATCGGTCAGGTAAGGCGGGCCGAAGGCGCGCGCGTCGTCGCCGGTGCCGGGCCGCTCGATCTTGATCACGTCGGCGCCGAGATCGCCCAGCATCTGGGCCGACAAGGGCCCGGCGAGCACACGCGTGAGGTCAAGGATCTTGATGCCTGAGAGCGGCAAGGCCGACATGTCGATGTCCTCCGGGGAACTGGTATTGGCGCAGCGGCGAGAGCGCGGGCCGCGCTCCCTGCGGATACACCATTTTGGCGCCCCGAGCACTGCGCTCAAGGCATACGGCTATCCCCCGCCCCGCAGCAGAGGTAGCCCGCGACGCCCAATTCCGCGTTGCGAATATTATCCGGTCGGCCTCAGGTCGCGGCTGCCGCTGCCAAGTGCGGGCGTCGTCGGCCCAGCAGGATCAGGATCAGCACCGTCGCGCAGGAAAAGGCCAAAGTGAGCCCGAGCGCGCCGCGGCTGCCGAACTGGGTGAGCAGGCCGGCCAGCAGCGGCGGCGAGATCGCGGACGCCAGATTGAGCGGCAGTGCGATCATCGACATTGCCTTGGCGAATTCGGCCTGATCGTAGAAGACCAGCGGGATCGTCGCCCGCGCTACCGCCATCGCGCCGCTGCCGGCACCATAGAGCAGAATGAAGGTCGCGACCGCCCAGGTCGCCCCCTCGCTCAGCATCAGCAGCGCCATGGCGACGGGCAGCGCGGTGCCGGCGACCAGCCCGGTCGTGATGCCGTCCCACCGGCCACCGCCGAGGAAATCGAGGCCGCGGGCGCTGACCTGGATCACGCCGAGCATCGAGCCAAATGCGAGCGCCTGCGCCGGCGCAAGGCCCTCCGCCCGCAACAGCTCGATCAGGATGGCACCGATGCCGAAATTGACGAAGGCATTCATCGTGATCACGCAGACGACGAGACCGAAGGTGCTTCTTGGAATCGCGGGCGGCGGCGTAGCCCTGACGGCCTCGCCACCATCGTCCGTCGCAATTTTCCGGCGCGGTGCGACAAACGCATAGAGCGGAAGGTTGATGGCGAGCAGCATCGCCGCATAGACGAGACAGGTCCCGCGCCAGCCGAGCCAGGCGCTGAGGAACGACGTGGTCGGCCAGAAGATGCTGCTGGAGAGACCCGTCACCAGCATCAGCCCGCCGATCGCGTTCTTGGCGCCCCGTCCGGCGACCTCGTTCAGCATGATATAGGCGCCGGTCGACAAGGTGGCGCTGCCGCCCATGCCGAGAACGACCCAGCCGGCGAAATAGAGCACCGGGTCCCGCGCGAAGAACAGGACGATGTAGCCCGGCACGGAGACAACAGTGCCCACCATCATCACCTTGCGGGCGCCGTGCCGCGCAAAGGCCTTGGCGAGCCAGGGCGCGCACAGGCCCATGGTGACATAGAGGACCGAGCTGCCCGCAAACACCGCGGGCAGGCTCAGGCCGAGATCGGCCCCGAGGTCGCGACCGACCACGGCCGGAAGGCCGATCGTACCCCATCCTATGAGTTGGGTGATTGCCAGCACCAGCAGGACTCCGATGAGCCTGCTGTCAGATTTCAAGAACCGCATTCCACTCGTCGCCTGCCCGGCAGGCGCCGATCACGCCTGGAGCTTTGTCTTACCCGGAGACTCAGCTGACGGGAATGTCGGTTCCGAATGGCAGAAGGCAGCCAGAAGCATGTCAGGAAGAGGCAGTAGCCCTATCCCGCGAGCCCGAGCAGGGACCGCGCCTCGGCCGCGGTCGCAACGCGCCGGCCGTGGCGCGTGACAGCCTCGGCGGCGATAGCCACGAGCTCCGCGTTGCTGGCGGCCAGGCGCGTCTTGTCGACCCTGATATTGTCCTCGAGCCCGGTGCGAGCCGCGTCGGCGCCACGCTTGAGTGCCCAGTCCATGACCTCTGCCTGATGGCGTCCGATGCCGGCCGCGGTCCAGGTCGCCTGCGGGATCAGCCGCCTGAGCTCGCCCAGGAGGATGTCGAGGACATGCTCGTCGGCTGGCATCGCGTTCTTGACGCCCATGACGAATTGCACGTGCGGACGCGCGTCCATCAGCCCCGCCTCGATCAGGCGGCGCGCGCCATGCAGATGCGACAGATCGAAGATCTCGATCTCCGGGCGGATCCCATTCGTCTTCATGCCAGTGGCAAGAGTCTCGACCAGCGCCGCGCTGTTCTCATAGACGATCGTCGGAAAATTCACCGATCCCGTGGAGAGCGAGGCCATGTCCGGCTTCAGATAGAGCGACGATCCACGCGCCGAAGGGTCGCGGCCGCGCCCGCCGGTCGAGAACTGCACGATCATGCCAGGACAATGCTTCCTGATCCCCTGCTGCACCAGGGCAAAGCGCTCGGGATCGGAGGACGGCGTCTCATCATCGTTTCGAACATGGATGTGCGCAAGCGTGGCGCCGGATTCGAAGGCTTGTTGCGTCGATTCAATCTGTTCGGACGGCAGGATCGGCACCGCCGGATTGTCCTTCTTGCGCGGAACGGAGCCGGTGATAGCGACAGCAACGACGACGGGGTTCATCCCTTGACCTCATGATGATCGCGCTCGCGCGCACAAAGTTCGAACAAGTACATAAAGCGTGAAGCCCTGCCGCTGCAAACACGATCGATTGCAGCGGCATTGCCTTCAGTCGTTTCTATCAGGTCGGAATCGCGGCCGCACCCCTCGCCGCCTCCGCGCGCTGCCGATCGTAATCGGCCCGCGCCATTGGAACGGCCTTGGGATTGCCGAGATCGTCGATACTGACCCGATAGGTCTCACGAGCCGTGACGGCCGCCAGCGCCGCAATCACCGTGATGCCGAAGGCGATCGCCCCGACCGTCAAGGGAATGTTGGCGGAGCCGGGAGGCGCCACGGTCGCAAACAGGGCCGGGAGCAACGCGGTGATGGTCGTGCCAATGTTCTGCGAGATCGCCATTGCCGACACACGGGTGCGTGTCGGAAACAGCTCCGGATAGAAGCTCGGGAAGATCGCGTTGTAGCCCTGATAGACCACGCCCCACATCAACAGCGACAGCAGGATCGCCAGCGGCACGTTCTTGATGCTGATGGCATAGAGATAGCCGAACGCGAGCAGACCGGAGAGCAACGCGCCCACGATGATCGGAGGCTTGCGGCCGACCTTGTCGGAGAGATTGCCGACGAAGGGAATGACGAACACGGCCAGCATGTTTCCCAGCACCGGGATCCAGAGATAGACGTCCTTGGCAAAGCCGATGCCGTAGGCCGGCTGCACCGCATAGGCCGCGCCGAAGATGGTCGCAACGACCGGAATGACGTTCATCAGCGCCATGCAGATGACCCTGACCATGTCGCGCCAGCTCAGCTTGATGGCCTGAACAATGGGCGCGCGCGGCGTTTCACCGCGCTCGCCTTCGCGGGCAAAGGCAGGCGTCTCGTCGACTTCGCGACGAATGATGTAGCCGGCGACAATGACGAAGAAGCTGAGCAGGAAGGGAATCCGCCAGCCCCAGCTATTGAAGGCCTCGTTCGGCATATAGGCCGCCAGCGGCAGGAAGACGGCTGCCGCGAGAATTTGCCCAGCCTGCACACCCTGAAGGGCGAAGCTCGCATAGAAGCCGCGCCGACCGAACGGCGCGTGCTCCAAAATCATCGAGCTTGCGCCGGAGATTTCGCCGGCCACGGCAAATCCCTGGATGAGACGCAGGATGACCAGCAGGATCGGCGCGAGGATGCCGACCTGCTGATAGGTCGGCAGGATTCCCACCGCCATGGTCGAGATGCCCATCAGGAACATGCAGACGATGAGAACGGTCTTGCGGCCGTGGGTGTCGCCCCAATGTCCGAGGACGAAGGCGCCGATCGGACGAGCCACATAGCCGACGCCATAGGTCGCAAGAGAAGCGACGATGGCGACGGTAGGATTCTCCGACGGGAAGAAGATCTGCGGGAAGATCAGCGACGCGGCGGTCGCGTAGATGAAGAAGTCATAATATTCGAGAGCCGACCCGATCCAGCCGCTCGCAGCGGCCTTCCTGGACTGACTCATCTGATGGATCGCGGTCATCTCAAAATTCCTCCACATTGATTTTTGGGGTCCCTTGGCGGGCTTCTTGGAGAAATTGGGCAGCATTTTTCGCGCGCTCTGCGGACTCTCCGCAAGCGTCTGTCACTGCCGATCACTGTCTGGTTGGACGCGACAGTAGGCTTTCGCCGGGCTAACACAATTACCCAGTTATGCGATAAACCTAACATGATGTTATTTTAGCCGGAGCGGCACTCCGGGCAGCCATTATGCGCGCAGACCTTTGGCTCCCGCACCCCACCGCGGAGAATCAATCGCAGTACGTCGGGGCAGGTTGATCGAATGGATGGTGCTAGCTGCCTAGCGCATTCTCTCCCGCTTCGCGGCCGGGCACGCTGACATGCACCTCATGTCCCTGGCGAAGTGCCAGCGAGGCGGCTGCGACCGCCGATTCAAATGCCGATTCCTTGGTGGCGTATTTGCCGTTGACGTTGCCGTCGTGCAGCACGCCCCACTCGTCCTGGACCGGTACGATCGCGTATTGGGCAAGGCCCATCATCCCTCTCCTATCGTTGCGTCACTTGCGGATGCGCCGCCGTCACCCGCCACACCGTGTTGCCGCTGTCGTCGGCGACCAGCAGCGCGCCGGTCTTGTCGACGGCGACGCCGACCGGGCGTCCGCGTGCCTGGTTGTCACTGTTGAGGAAGCCGGTGACGACGTCCTGTGCCGGCCCGCTCGGCTTGCCCTCGTTGAAGGGCACAAACACCACCTTGTAGCCGTTGAGCACCTGCCGATTCCAGCTGCCGTGCTCGCCGACAAAGGCGCCCTTGCGATAATCACTCGGCAGGCTGGTACCGGTGGAGAAGGCCATTCCGAGCGGCGCGACATGAGAGCTCAACGCATAGTCGGGCGCGATCGCCTTGGCGACCAAATCCGGCCGCTGCGGCTTGACGCGGGGATCGACGTGCTGGCCGTAGTAGCTGTAAGGCCAGCCGTAGAAGGCGCCGTCCTTCACCGAGGTCATGTAGTCGGGCACGAGATCGGGCCCAAGCTCGTCGCGCTCGTTCACCACGGTCCACAGCGCGCCGCTCTGCGGCTCGAAACTGAGGCCGTTCGGATTGCGCAGGCCACTGGCAAAAATGCGCCAGCGGCCACTGGCGCGATCGACCTCGAGAATGTTGGCGCGATTGTGCTCGGCCTCCATTCCGTTCTCGGTGATATTGCTGTTGGAGCCGACGCCGGCATAGAGCTTCGAGCCATCCGGGCTTGCGACCAGGCTTTTGGTCCAGTGATGATCGATCGGGCCGCCCGGCAGCGGCGTCAGCTCCGTGCCTGGCGCGGTGATCTTGGTGTCACCCTCCGTATAAGGATATCTGACGATCGCATCGGTATTGGCGACATAGAGATCGTTGCCGACCAGTGCGACGCCGAACGGCGAGTTGAGATGGTCGAGGAAGACGCTCTGCGTATCCGGCACGCCATCACCGTTGGTGTCGCGCAACAGCGTAATGCGGTTGCTCTCGCCGGTATCGCCGCCGGAGGTCGCCCAGGACTCGATGAAGCCCATCACGATCTCCTTGGGTCGCTTGATCGCGGCGGCCTTCGGCGCCTTGGATTCCACCACCAGCACGTCGCCATTGGGCAACACATAAAGCGAGCGCGGGTGCTGCAAGCCGGTTGCGAACGCCTTGGCCTGCAGACCCTGCGCGACTGTCGGCGTCTCGTCCTTCTTCCAGCCGACAATGCGGGCGATGTGCATGGGCGGCAGCAGGTATTGCTGGATATCGGGCAGCTTCGGATTGGCGCCGATCTGCGCCTTGGGATCGCCGCTGCCGTCATCACAGCCGGCGAGACACAAAAGCGAACAGCACAACAGCGCGCGGGTAAGCTTGGACATCATCGCGCAACTCCTACGCCGTGGCGATAGACCATTGCCCAGCCGAGCCAGCCGGTCACCGGCAGGATCAGAACGGTGAGCACAGAAAGAACAAGGCCCCACGGCCACACCGAGGTCCAGGCATCACGGGTGTGGATAGCCGCATTAATGATCGCGAGAATCATCGCCACGACGTTGCCGATCAGATGAGGCCAGGCAGGTGCTTGCGAGCGGATCAAGCGATTGCCGAGAAAGTCGGTGAGGCCCGCGATCGCGGCCAGCACGCCGAAGATGACGCCGACAACCAGAAGCCAGGCGGAGAAATTCGCCCACATGATCTCGGCGGAAACGAGATAGGCGATGTCGGTCAGCAGCGCCCCGATGAAGCACGCGATCGGGATCGGCACCAGCATCGGATGAATGGGATGGCCCGCGATTTGCGCGGTGGAGCGCACGCGCACAGCTTCTTGCACGGTTGACCTCGTGTGTTACCCACCCGATCGGCCAACTCGTGCTGGGAGCGATGGTTCCTACGATTGCGCGGGGATGATCATGGCGGCCTGGTACGCCGCATAGGCTTTCTTCAAGCCATCGTGAAGCGACGTCGTCGCGCGCCAGCCGAGCTTTTCCAGACGGCCGATATCGAGCAGCTTGCGCGGCGTGCCGTCGGGGCGCGAGGTGTCGTAAGTGATCTCGCCGCGATAGCCGACGATCTCGGCGACCACGCGGGCGAACTCGGAGATCGCGATGTCCTCGCCGGTGCCGATGTTGATCAGGTCCGCGCCGGAATATGACTTCATCAGATGCACGCAAGCGTCCGCCATGTCGTCGACATAGAGGAACTCGCGCCGCGGCGTGCCGGTGCCCCAGACCACGACGCTCTTCGCGCCCGCTACTTTCGCCTCGTGAAAGCGGCGGATCAGCGCGGCGACGACGTGGCTCAGCTCGGGGTGATAATTATCGCCGGGGCCGTAGAGATTGGTCGGCATCACGCTGATGAAGTCAGAGCCATACTGGCTGCGATAGGCCTCCGCCATCTTGATGCCGGCGATCTTGGCAATGGCGTAAGGCTCGTTGGTCAGCTCCAGCGCGCCGGTCAGCACGGAATCCTCGCGCAGAGGCTGCGGTGCGAGCCTCGGATAGATGCAGGACGAGCCGAGGAACATCAGCTTTTCAGCGTGGTTTTGATGGGCGGCCTGAATCACGTTCGCGGCGATCGCGATGTTGTCGTAGATGAATTCGGCACGCAGCGTGTTGTTGGCGACGATGCCGCCGACTTTTGCTGCGGCGAGGAAGATCACCTGCGGCCGCACCTTCGCGAACCAGTCGAACACCGCGGCCTGGTTGCAGAGATCGACCTCACGCCGGTCCACCGTGACAAGCTTGACATCCTCGCGCGCCAGCCGGCGTACTAGCGCGGCACCGACCATGCCGCGATGGCCGGCGACGTAGACGCTTTTGCCCTTCAGCTCAAACGGTGCGCTTGCCATTTGCAATGTCCCGTTTGGCCTCGGCCAGATCGCTGGCCACCATCTCCTCGACGAGCTGCGCAAAGGTCCGCTTCGGTTTCCAGCCGAGCACTTTTAGCGCCTTGCTGGCGTCGCCGATGAGCAGATCGACCTCGGTCGGACGGAAGTAGGTCGGATCGATCTTCACCACCGTCTTGCCGCTCTTGGCATCGATGCCGGTCTCGTCGACGCCTGCGCCGCGCCATTCGACGCGACGGCCGACCTGCGCAAAGGACAGCTCGACCATCTCGCGCACCGAGCGCGTCTCGCCGGTGGCGAGCACGAAATCGTCGGGCTTGTCGGCCTGCAGGATCATGTGCATGCCTTCGATATAATCCCTGGCGTGGCCCCAGTCGCGCTTGGCCTCGAGATTGCCGAGATAGAGCGTCTCCTCGAGACCGACTTCGATGCGCGCCACGCCGCGCGTGATCTTGCGCGTGACGAAGGTCTCGCCGCGGATCGGGCTCTCATGATTGAACAGGATGCCGTTCGAGGCAAACATGCCGTAGGCTTCGCGGTAGTTCACGGTGATCCAGTAGCCGTAGAGCTTTGCGACCCCGTAAGGCGAGCGCGGATAGAACGGCGTCGTCTCCTTCTGCGGGATCTCCTGCACCAGGCCGTAGAGCTCGGACGTCGAGGCCTGGTAGAACCGCGTCTCCTTCTCCATGCCGAGGATGCGGATCGCTTCCAGGAGGCGCAGCACGCCGATGGCGTCGGCGTTGGCGGTGTATTCGGGGCTTTCGAAGCTGACGGCGACGTGGCTTTGGGCGGCAAGATTGTAGATCTCGGTCGGCCGGATCTGCTGCACCAGGCGGATCAGATTGGTCGAATCCGTCATGTCGCCGTAATGCATCAGGAACGGCACGTTGCCGACATGCGGATCCTGGTAGAGATGGTCGACGCGTGCGGTGTTGAAGGAGGACGAGCGCCGCTTGATGCCGTGCACGACATAGCCGAGCGACAGCAGATGTTCGGCAAGATAGGCGCCGTCCTGGCCGGTCACGCCGGTGATGAGAGCGACCCGCTCAGCCATATCCGCAACTGCTCCCAAAATGCCCCGGCGGGACGCCGGCTTCCAGCTCAGTCCGAAACCCGTCCCTCTCTCTGACATATCGTTCGCCGGGGTCAACCCACTACCGCGCTACACCGTTCTTTTTTCGAGGATTTTGGCTCGGGGGACCGAGGACACGGCCGCCGATTCAAGGGAGACCTTGAGAAGCTGGTAACACTTGTGTGGTGAGATTTTCCCGCATGATTTGACGGGTTTTGAGGTTCAGGTGACGTTCCGGGAAACAGCAGCAGGCACCGAACGGCGCGAGTCCAGTCCGCGCCCCTTTTCCCGTGAGCACGGAGATATCCAGGCCGCGGTCGTGAACCTCGTCGACGGTCTGGCCCCCATCGTCCCCGTCGCGCGTCAGGTGGATGTCGCGCGCGAGATCGCAAGCGTGATCGCGCGCCTCCCGAGCACGATGGGTAACAACATGTTTCTGCGCCAGAGCATCATTCGCCGCGGCACCGCGACGACCGATCATGTGATCGACGGATTGGCGGCCTGGGTCACCGTCCTGTTCGACCTTGCCAATCTGCAGCAGGATCGCGACAGGGCGATTGGCTGTGAGGCCAGGATCCCGAAAAAGGCGCTCAATCGTCTCGCGCGGGCGCTTTCGAAATCCCGCAATGGCTGCATCATTGCCGTGCCCCACATCGGCAGTCTCGAACTGTTCGCGGCCCACCTCAGGGATCGCGGCTTCAACGTCGGCTTCGTCTATTCGATCGGACGCCAGCCAACGCCGACCGAACGCTGGATCTCAGCGGGGCGGAGCGCGACCGCGGCCACGCCGATTGCGTTTGCAAGACGCAACACCGGAGCCGAGATCTCCAGGGTGCTTCAGAACAACGGCGTCGTCTTCATGGTGGTGGACGTCTACCCCAGCGCCAAATACGCCGGCATCACCGTCAAGACCCACGATTCCGACTTCCGCTATCCACCCGGACCGGCGCGCTATGCCCGGACCGGCACGCTGGTTCTGCCCGGCTTTGCCTCACGCCGCGACGCCGCAGGCTTTTCGATGAACATCCTCGCTCCGATCGAGTACCGGACCTGGATGCCCGCGCAGGCGGCCGCGTCCGAGTTCACACAAGAGATCGCGACCCACGTCGATGGCTTCACAGCAGAGCAGCCCGCGGCCTATTGGCTCTGGCACCCGATCCCCAATGATCCCTATCTCGCGATCGCGCAGCGCCAGCGCCCGGATCTCCTGACCGCGATGGCGCCTGAAGATGACGAGGCCGTCGCTCGGGCGGTGGAAGCAGCGCACGCCAAATGGGCGGCATCTGATATTGCCGATGCCATCCGCTGGACAGAGGCTCCACCGCTTGCATCGTCCGCTCTCACGGAAGGTGTATCGGCTGACTGACGGGCCGTAGAATCCCATGAGCCGGCCGCTGGTCGCCATCCTCGCCTGCGCCGCCCTCGAGGCATCAGGCATTGCGCTGATCTTTCCGACGCTGCCAAATCTGCTGCGCGCCATGGCCAGCACCGACAACGTGTCGGCGCTCTACGGGACGCTGCTGGCGCTGCACGCACTCACGCAATTCGTCGTCACGCCGGTGCTCGGCGTCCTGTCGGACCGGCTCGGCCGCCGGCCGGTGCTGCTGCTCGCCGTTGCCGGCTCGACCATCGACTATCTGGTCATGGCCTTCACGCCCTATTTGTGGCTCCTGTTCGTCAGCCGCACCATCGCCGGTCTGACGGCAGCCGGCGTGGCGATGATCACCGCGACCATCGCGGACATCACGCCGGAGGCGATGCGCGCCCGCCGCTTCGGCCTGTTCCACGCCTGCTTCGGCGCCGGCTTCGTCATCGGTCCTGTCATCGGCGGCATGCTCGGCGACATCTCGCTGCGCGCCCCGTTTCTTGCCGCTGCCGCGCTGAGCAGCGCGAACGTCCTGATTGCGCTGTTCGTTCTCCCGGAGACGCACCGGACCGAGCGCAAGCCGTTCGAATGGCGGACGCTGGACCCGTTCGCCCCGCTGCGCTGGGCGATGACCTTTCGCACCCTGATCCCGCTGCTGCTCGTGTTTCTTCTCGTCAGTCTCGTCGGCCAGACCTACAGCACGGTCTGGGTGCTCTTCGTCACGGATCGCTTCCACTGGACCGCGACCGATATCGGCATTTCGCTCGGCATCTTCGGCGCACTGGTCGCCCTGGTGCAGGCCTTCGCCATTGCGCCGCTGACAGGATGGCTCGGCGAACGCGGCACGCTGCTTCTCGGCATCTCCTGCGAGGCCATCGCCCTCGTCGTGCTCGCCTTCGCGCAAGCGAGCTGGATCGCGTTCGCGCTGATCCCGCTGATCGCGTTCGGCGGCATCAGCGCGCCCGCACTGCGCGCGCTCCAGTCGAGGGCCGTCGATGGCGAACGCCAGGGCCAATTGCAAGGCGTTGTCGCAAGCTTCGTCAGCCTCGCCGCCATCTTCGGCCCGCTCGTCTTCGGCGGGATTTACGCCCTGTCGCGGCCAGGCTGGACCGGGCTCGTGTGGCTCATGGGCGCCGCGATTTTCGCCGTTGCGGTGCCAATGGCGCTGACGGTGCCGAAGATCGCGGGCCAGCGAGGGTAAGTGGGCGGCGATCTTGCCAGAAGATCACCGCCCCTTGCAGCCCGTGCTACTGCGAGCGGTCCGAGGTCCAGCCCTTGTACTCCGCGATATTGTCGCGGGTCACGAGCTTCGACGGCAGCAGCTCGACGGTCGAGGCCGGCTTCTGCCCGTTGAGAATGCCGACGCCGAGCTGCACGGCGCGCCGCGCCATGAAGAACGGGTCCTGCGACGCTGACGCCTGAATCTGCGGCGACGCCGGATCCTTCAGCGATGCCTCGATATCCGGCGCGCCGTCGACAGCGGTGATGATGATGCCGCTGCGGTTCTGCTGGCGCGCCGCAAGGTCGGTGCCGATCGCTTGCGGATCGTTGATGGCGAAGATGGCGTCGATCTTGGGGAAGCGCGTCAGATAACCTTGCGCGACCGTGAGGCCGCCCTCGCGCGAGCCCTTCGCGTCCTGGTCGCTGGACAACACCTTGATCCCCGCATTCTTCGAGAAGACGTTCTTGCAGCCGGTGACGCGGTCGATCACGGCGGAGACCTGCGGCCCATTCTCGATGATGACATCGCCCTTGCCGCCCAGCTTGTCGACGATGTACTGGCAGGAAATCTCGCCGGCCTGGACGTTGTTCGTGGTCACGGTGGCATCGGCGCCTTCGGCCGCGGTGTCGACCGCGACGACGACGATACCCGCCGCCTGCGCCTTCTTGATCGCCGGCCCGATCGCCTTGGGATCGCCGGGGTTCAACAGGATCAGGTCGACGCCGGCGGCGATGAAATTGTCGATCTGGGTAACCTGCTTGCCGAGGTCGTATTCGAAGCCGACGGTGGTGATCTTCACATTGGGGTTGGCCTTCTTGGCCTCGAACTCGGCGCCCTTCGACAGCGCGACGAAGAACGGGTTGCCCATCGAACCGAGCGAAACGCCGATCGACTTGAGCTCCTTGGCAGAGGACGGCGCGGTGGTCAGGGCAAGCGCCATCGCGGCGCCGGCGAGCATGGTCATCTTCAACATTGGCTTCCTCCCTGGTCTGTCCTTAATCCGGCACGGCAGACCAGTTGCCGTAACGGAATCTCGTATCACGCAGCGCGCATTCATGTGCGCTCGGAGCCTTTTAGGTTCTCGCAGAGCCTTGCAGCCGATAGCGATCCAGCGCGACGGCGCCGATGATCACCAGACCCTTGATCACATATTGCCAGATGTCGGAGACGCCCGTGAGGATCAGGCCATTCGAGAGCACGGCGATGATCAGCGCGCCGACCAGCGTCCCCCAGATCGAGCCGATGCCGCCGACAAAGGACGTACCGCCGAGAATGACTGCGGTGATGGCGTCGAGCTCGTAGCTTTGCCCGAGCTGCAGACCGTTTGCCGCGTAGAGCCTCGCTGCCTGCATGGCGCCGCCCAACCCGGCCAACAATCCCGACACGCCATAGACGAAGATCACGACGGCCCAGACCTTGATGCCGGCAAGCCGTGCCGCACTCTCATTGCCGCCCACCGCATAGATATGCACGCCGAGCACGGTCCGGCGCAGCACGAGCCACGACGCCAGGATGACGAGCAGAGCGATCACCGAGAGCCATGGGATCGACGCCACGCCGGGCACGAGCGTCAGCGATCCGTTGCCGATGAACGCGTAGGGAATGGATGGATTGAACACCGTCGTGTCGGCGCCGAGCAGCCGCGCCAGACCGCGCACGGCAGTCAGCGAGCCCAGCGTGACGATGAAGGGTGGCAAGCGCAGCAGCGCGATCAGCGCGCCATTGACGATTCCGAAGCCGAGGCCGGTGAGAACCGCGGCCGGCAGCCACAGTGCGCTCAGCTCGGGCAGTTTGGACATCGTCAGGCCCGCCATCGCCGATGCCGCCAGGATCGAGCCGACCGAGAGATCGATGCCGCCGGTGAGAATGACGAAGGTCATGCCAGCGGCCAGCACGGTATTGACGGCGGCCTGTTGCAGGACGATGCCGAGATTTTGGCCGGTGAAGAATCGGCCCTCCGACAAATAGTGAAAGCCGACGCAGAGCAGCAGCAGTACCGGCAGCATGCCGGCTGCGCGGATCAGAAGCCTGATGCGCTGTCGCTTGGTCTCCTGCGCGGCGGCCAGGCCGTTTGCCGTGGCGGCCCTCGCCGGTGTCGATCCGTTGTCAGGCATCGAGATGCTCCGTCCCCGTGGCGAGGGCCATGATGTCTTCCTGAGTCAAAGGCGCCGTCTCGGTTCGCCTGACCTCGCCCGCGATATGCCCCGACCGCATCACGAGGACGCGATCACAGATACCGATGATTTCAGGCAGATCGGACGAAATGACGAGGATCGCGGTGCCGGTCTTGGCGAGATTGTCGATGATGGAATAGATCTCCGACTTGGCGCCGACGTCAACGCCGCGCGTCGGCTCGTCGAGGATCAGCACCTTCGGCGCAATGGCGAGCAGCCGCGACAACAGCACCTTTTGCTGGTTGCCGCCGGACAAGCCACCCGCGGGGACACCAACATTAGCGGCGCGGATGCTGAGCCCCGTGAAGGCCCTGTCGGCACGCTCGCGCGCCTTGTCGCGATCCAGGAAACAGCCGAGCTTGGCATCGCGTCCGAGCACGGCGAGATTGATGTTGTCCAGACACGACATGTCCAGGAACAGGCCAAGCGCCTTCCTGTCTTCCGTCAGATAGGCGATGCCGGCCTCGAGCGCTTCGCCGGGCGTGCGGATGTCGACTGGCTGGCCTTCGAGCTCGAGACGGCCCGAAATTTTGGGCGCCGCGCCGATGATGAGATGCGCAAGCTCGGTCCGGCCAGCGCCGATCAGGCCGGCAAGCCCCACCACCTCGCCCGCATGCACGGTAAGCGAGCAACCCTTGACGCGCAGCCCGTCGGCCATGTCGCTAGCGCTGAGCACGGGGTGCCCCTTCCCGGCCTCGGGATCATGATCCTTCTTGTAGAAGGAGGAGACGTCGCGCCCGACCATCATGCGAACGATGGCGTCGGCGCGGATGTCCTGCTTGTCGAGCGAGCCGACCAGGCGGCCGTCGCGCAGCACGGTGACACGGTCACCAAGCGCATAGACCTCGTCCATGCGGTGCGAGATGTAAATGATGGCAAGCCCCTCGGCACGGAGCTGACGGATCAGCGCAAACAGCCGCTCGCTTTCGCCGGCTGACAGCGCGGTGGTCGGCTCGTCCATGATCAGGATTTTCGAGCGCGCGTGCAGCGCACGCGCGATCTCGACCAGCTGGCGCTGTCCCATGGAGAGATGCGCGACCAATGTCGACGGCAGGAAGTCCGCCCCCAGCCGCTCCAGGATCGGGCCGACGCCCTCGCGCATGGTGCCGCGCGCCAGCAAACCTGAACGCGAGATCTCGCGGCCGAGATAAATATTCTCCGCAACGCTCAGATTGGGGGCCAAAGACAGTTCCTGATAGATGATCGAGATGCCCGCGGCACGGCCGCCAAGCGGGCCTTCGATGCGCGCCGGCTTGCCCTCGATGCGGATCTCGCCGCCGGGATCGGGCCGGTAGGCACCCGACAGGATTTTCATCAGGGTCGATTTGCCGGCACCGTTCTCGCCCATCAAGGCATGGATTTCGCCGGCGTAGACGGTCAGGTCGACCGTGCGCAGCGCCTTGATGCCGAAGAAGGATTTTGAAACTCCCCGCATCTCGAGGATCGGATCGTTCATCGTGCCTCCCGGCGCACAATGCGTTTTCTGTCCGCATCTCGTTTTGTAAGCGCGGTTCACCCATTAAACAAAAGGCCGTCGCGCAGGGCAACAGCGAACAGGCAGAAATGCGGACCAGACGCGAAGTTAGTGGCGCGGCCGATACAGTTGGCGCCAGGCGGGAAGCCGCTCGGCATAGGATTCGACCAGCGCGCGATCGGGTTCGAAAGTCTCGACGCGTTGCGGAGGCGTGCAGACGGTTTCGATTGCCTCGCCGGTGACAGCAAGCCGCCCCAATCTCGCCGCACCGAACGCCGCGCCGGTTTCACCGTCGGCAAAGCGATGGATCGGAACATTGAGAACATTGGCCAGCACCGACAGCCAGAACCGGGACCGCGAACCGCCGCCGATGACATCGGCTTCGGTCACCGCAATGCCGGCATCAGCGAGCGCGTCCCGGCAATCGGCGAGCGCGAAGGCGACGCCCTCGAGCACGGCCTGCACGATCGCCGCGCGGTCGGTGCCGTGGCTCAAGCCATCGAGCATGCCGCGCACGACGGGGTCGTCATGCGGTGTCCGCTCGCCGGCGAGATAAGGCAGGAAGCTCACGGGAGACGGCGCCTGCGGGCGCGCCCCCAGTGGCGCCAGCAGCTCGGTTTCAGGGACGCCGAACAGCCGCGCGGCCCAGGCCAGACACGAGGCCGCCGAGAGGATCGCGCCGGCCTGGATCCACATTCCAGGGATGGCATGGCAGAACGTGTGGACCACGCGATCCGGGTTGGCGGCGATGTGGCTGGTCGGCGCCAGCAAGGCGCCTGAGGTTCCCAGCGAGATGAACGCGGTTCCGGGCCTGATTGCGCCGATGCCGATGGCACCCGCCGGATTGTCGCCAGCGCCGCCCGCGATCATCGGGCACCTCGGCATGCCCCAGCGCTGCGCCAGTTCGCTGCGCAATGTGACTGCCGGCGCGCACCCCTCGACCAGGCGCGGCATGTGCGCGCGCGACAGGCCGGTCGCAGCCAGCGCCGCATCCGACCAGTCCCGGCCCGCCGCGTCGAGCCACAGCGATCCCGACGCGTCCGAGACATCCTCGATCGCCTCGCCTGATAGTACCAGCCGCAGATAGGCCTTCGGCATCAGGACGCGGGTCGTCGCCGCAAAAATCTCGGGCTCGTGCGCGGCGATCCAGAGCAGTTTTGGCGCGGTGAATCCGGGCATCGCCTTGTTACCCGTGATCGCACGCAATTCGGGCCAGCGCTGCTCCAGGATGCGGCACTCCGCGGCGGAGCGTCCGTCGTTCCAGAGAATGCAAGGCCGCAACGGCTTTTCGCTCGCATCAAGCAGCGTGGCGCCATGCATCTGGCCGGACAGCCCGATGCCTTCGACCGCTGCCAGCTCTTTTCCGTGCGACGCCTTCAGGGCGTCCAGCGTCGCAAAGGTCGCCTCGAGCCACTGCGCGGGATCCTGCTCGAAATAGCCCGGCTGCGGCGATGCAATCGTCAAGGCCCGGCTCTCGCTCGCAATCACGCGCTGCGCGCCGTCGACGAGAACGGTCTTGACCGCCGAGGTGCCGAGATCGATGCCGAGATACATGGCTGCTTACAATTGCTGACGTCGGTCTGCTGACGGCGCCGCGGCGTCGGATCGTCCAATCAATCCAAGAAGCCTGATCGGGTCAAGGGAGCTGCATGCCTAGTCCCGCAAGAGACTGCGTTCGCTTACCATGACGCGCCGCTCTAGATCACAAGGCAGAGTCCCGAAAACAGCAACAAGCCCAGGATGATCCGTTTGAAGGCGGCTTCGTTGATCCGTCCGAACAGGACGATCCCAACAGCCGTTCCGGCAGCCAAGGCGGGCAAGGAAATGCCGAAGTCGATCAAGACCTTCAACGACAGGCTGTGGTGCGAAAGCATGAGAGCGAGGGCGAAAAGCTGCATGACGCCGATGTAGGGCTGAACCAGGCCGCGCTGCTGGGTTTTCGGGAGACCATGGATATCGCACCAGATCGCAGGAAGTGCGCCGGGCATCGCCGTCAACCCACCGACCAGCCCGCCACCAAATCCCACCAGCGCGTTGCTGCTCCGGCTGTCCATCTGACGCAAATAGGCAGCCGTTGGCCGCAACAAGGCATAAGCAGCGTAAAGCGATACGAGAAGTCCAAAGCCCAGTCTGAAGATCCCGATATCCACATTCTGGAGGAGATAGATCGCAATCGGAATGCCCAAGAGTCCACCAGCGATGAAAACGAGGCTGGTCTTCCATTGCATGCTTTTCCGTAGCGCAAACAGATTGGCCGCTTGTACGGTGATGCTGCAAGCCATCATCAACGGCACAGCTTCCATGGGCGGAAAAACGTGTAGCAGGATGGCGCCGGCGACCGCCGAGAAAGCGAATCCGGAAAGGCCCGACACGAACGCGCCGGCAAAAACCGCCGCACTC
This sequence comes from Bradyrhizobium sp. AZCC 2230, assembly GCF_036924495.1. Lineage (NCBI taxonomy): Bacteria > Pseudomonadati > Pseudomonadota > Alphaproteobacteria > Hyphomicrobiales > Nitrobacteraceae > Bradyrhizobium > Bradyrhizobium sp. AZCC 2230. The sequence goes on from NZ_JAZHRS010000001.1 coordinate 2,202,765, forward strand.
AGCACCAGATAGACCGCAATGTCTGACATGGTATCGCTTCCTTGAAAATGGTGACCGCCGTCAATAGCCGGACAGCGCGGGGCCATCCGAACTCACGCAAGTGACAACAGAGCCAATCTACCTAGTCGCCGTCGGCCGCTATAGTTGCTGTTTCGATGGGTCGGATACTCGGCGCGTGATGCAGCATGTATGCTCCGACGACATGCAAAATGCCGAAGCCAGCCAGGACAGCGAATGTCCACGCCTTGAGGGGTGGCGCTGGTCGGCGGACGCGGGAGCTATCGAAAATTGCCATGTTCAAATCACCTTCTTGTCGGTTTGGCCCGGCAAGGCGCTGCTCACCACTGATATCGCGCGACACCTTTGCCGGCGCAGGAGCGGGTCACATTGGAGAATTCACCCTCGAAGGTCGCCGCGGTGGACCAGCCGTTGAGCCATTTCATCTCGGCCGCGCCGGTGACAAGCGCGGAGTTGGAGGCCTGCGCGGCGCCGTTGACGACGAAGCTCGCGCCGGGCAGCGTCTGGAAGGTCGCACTGATGCTGCGGTCCGGATTGAAATCATGTGCCCACGCCGCGCGGCCGCGCAGGGTCAGCACACCGCCCCGTAAAGCGAAGGATTTGTCGGTGCGCAGGCCGAGCTCGCTGCGGGTATCGGTGACGCTTTTCGAATTGTAGGCCAGCGCAAAGATGTTGCTGCCGGCGATGGCCGCTTCGGCGTAGGCGGGCAGATCGAAGGTCGTGAACTGGCCGGCGGCATAAGGCGTGAGGCCAAATCCGTGGCCGACGAAGCGGTAGCCACCCTCAAGCCGACCCGACCAGGCATTTGCCTTGAACTCGGCGCGCAGGCGGTCGGTGCCGGCGACCGTGACCGTGCGATCGGTGGTGATGTCCTGCCAGCCATAAGCCAGAGCAGCGGAGAGGTACGCCGCGCCGGCGCTGTGACGCATGAACGCGCCGGCCTGGAACAGATCCGAGCGACCGCCGCCGAGGTTATTTGCAACCGAGAAATTGGTGCCGCCACCGGCGAGCGCAAAACCGACGAGCGTATCCGGCGATACGCGATAGTCGGCGCCGACCGCCGTGCCATAGAGGCTGCTCGTGGCGCTGTTCGAGCCGAGTGCCGCATTGCCGTCGGTGGTCTGCGACCCGCCAAAGCCCGCCGCCCACACGCTCCAGCGCTGCTGGAAGCTCGGCACGATCGGCGGCGCCTTGGTGGTGATCGCAGCAAGCGCGTCGTCCGGACGGCGCTTTTGCGTGTAGGCCAACGCTTCCTCGTCGGCGTAACCGGCAGCCATGCCGACAGCCGGGAGACCATCGCCGCGGCCTGCGACGAACGGATCGGTCATCGCGCCCATGAACTGGTTCATCGCGTTGAAGGTGGCTTGCTGCGAGCCGGTGCCGGCCTCGCCGGAAAGCTGCGTCAGTCCTGCCGGCGTCAGCGCGCCAAACACCATCGGGATGCCACCTGTCGAGTTAAAGAAGTTGACGAGGGCATTGCCGACGTTCTGCTGGTTGGCCTTGAGACCCGTGCCCGGCGGTGGAACGAAGCTGAGCGCGAGATCGAGATACGCATCGTCGGTGCCGTAGCTGAGACTTGCCGTGAAGCCCGACGGCAGATCGGTATTGACCAGCGCCGAAAATTTGCCGTGCACCCCGCTGCTCGCATTGACGATGGTGTATTGCTTCGCGACATAGGTGCCCGGCGCAAAGCTCGCATTCACGGTCGCGTCGCCAAGCGTTGCCGTCCCCGTGACGTTGGTGCGGTCGGCGCTGACCGGCGAAACTTCCACCATGTAGCTCGCAGCCACGGTGAAGACGAGGTTGCCTTGCACCGTGAGCAGGCCGATCGAATCGCCGGGCGCCAACGCCCCGCCATTGATGGTGGTGTTGCCGACGGTGCCGTTGCCGCCGAGCGTTCCGCCGGCATTGACGGTCACGTCGCTGGTGATCGAACCGTTGACCGACAACACGCCGCCATTCACGGTGGTGGCGCCGGTATAGGCATTGGGGCTGGTCACCGTGGTGTGGCCGCCAGTCGTCGTCAGGCTCATGCCCCCGCTGAGGCCGTCCAGCGTGCCGCCGGTCGAGGTCACCGTGCCGTTCAACAAGCCACTCTTCAGCGTCCCGCCTGCCAGCGCCACCGCATTGATGGTCTGCGCAGTGCCGCCGAGATTGACGGTGCCGCCGGTGTTGATCGTCATCGCGCTGGCGGCGCTGAACGAATTGTCGACGATGCTGAACAGGGTGGCGCCGTTGTTGACCGTGGTGGCGCCGGTATAGGTGTTGCCGAACAAGAACGCCGTTAGGCCGCCATTCGCGGTCAGGCTCATGCTGCCCCCGACGCTGGCGATCGCTCCGCCGGTGGAGGTCACCGCACCGGTCAACAAGCCGTGGCTCAGCCCGCCGCCCGCCAGCGCCACATTATTGATGGTTTGCGCGAAGCCGCCGAGATCGACCGTACCGCCGGAGTTGATCGTCGTCGCGCTGTCGGCACTCAACCCGTTGGCGACGCCGCCGAGCAGGGTTGCGCCGTTGTTGACCGTGGTCGCACCGGTATAGCCGCTACTGAAGCCGCCCACGGTGGTGATGCCGCCGTTCGCGGTCAGGCTCATGCTGCCGAACATGTTGATCAGCGTGCCACCCGTCGAGGTCACCGCGCCGGTCAGGTTGCCCGACTCCAGCGATCCGCCTGCCAGTGCCACCATGTTGATGGTCTGCGCGGAGCCGGAGAGAAGGAAGGTGCCGCCGCTGTTGATCGTCACCGCGCTGGCCGCGCTGAACGCATTGTCGCCAGGGACGAACAGAAGGGCACCGTTCTTGACCGTGGTTGTGCCGGCATAGGTGTTGCCGGGGTTGACGACCGTAGTGCCGCCATTCGCGACCAGGCTCATGCTGCCGCCGAGACCGCCGACCCCGCCGCCAGTCGAGGTGACTGTGCCGGTCAGGGAACCGTTCTTCAGCACGCCGCCCGCCAGCGCCACGTTGTTGATGGTCTGCGCCGTGCCACCGAGATTGACGGTGCCGCCATTGATCGTCATCGCGCTGGCGGCGCTGAACGAATTGGCGCTACCACCCGACAGCGTTCCGCCGTTGATGGTCGTGGCGCCCGTATAGGTGTTAGCGCCTAACAAGCTGGTGTTGGTGCTATTCGTCGTCAGGCTCATGCTGCCGCCAAGATTGTTCAGCGTGCCGCCGATCGAGGTCACCGCACCGGTCAAGAACCCGTTGGTTAGCGTGCCGCCCGCCAGCGCCACCGTATTGATCGTCTGCGAAAAGCCGTTGAGGTTGACGGCGCCGCCGCTGATGATCGTCATCGCGCTGGTGGCGCTGAACGCGCCGGCATTGCCGGCTAGCAGTGTCCCACGATTGACGACCGTCGTGCCGCTAAAGACGTTCGTGCCGGTCAGCGTCCAGGTACTGGAGCCCGCTTTCTCGAAAATGCCGAAGCCGCGATATTGGGCCGCCGCGCCTATGGTGGACACGTCAAACGTCGCATTCGTGCCGCCGCCGAGCCGGAACGTATCGGCACCGCTGAACGCCACCACGTTGCCAGTAATGGTCGATCCTGCCCGCAGCTCCAGCGTATTGGAGCCACCGGTGAAGGTGATGGCGTTGGCGCGCGTCACACCATCGCCGGCGAGGCCGCCGGCGATCGCGCCGCTGTTGGTGATGGTGAGGTCGGAGCCGATGATGCCGGCGCCACCAGCGCCGTTGGTCGAGCCCGCGCCGCCATTGCCACCGGCGATCGCGCCGCCGATATTGTTGATCGTGGTGTTGGCCGTCGAAATACCGACCCCACCGGCCCCACCGGCACCGGTTCCTGCGCCGCCGACACCGCCTGCGCCGCCGGCCCCTCCGCTGAGCAGGGAGCCGGTGTCCACCGTCACACTGTTGGCTGGGCCGAATGAGGGAAAAATAAAACCAGCACCGCCAGAGCCGCCCGACCCGCCTAGCCCAGCCGCACTCGCACCGCCCGCGCCGCCAGCGCCGCCGAAACGCTGACTGCCGGGGTTGAAGTCAAATGTGATTGCACCGTTTCCGATGATATTGGCGCCGCCGGCGCCGCCGCCGCCGCCGGCGCCAGTCCCGTTCCCAGCACCGCCCGCTCCGCCCGCGCTCGCCGTAAAACTGGGCCCGCTAAAAGTCCCGGAGACTCCAAACGTGAGGCCTCCGCCGCCGCCGCCACCGCCGCCATCGCCGGCCGCCGCGCCGGCGTCGCCATTGCCGCCCGCCGTACCATCGGTGCCTGCCGCACCGCCGGCTGCGCCATTGCCGCCGTTTCCGCCAACGCCGCCACCTATGCCGGCGCCGGCAGGTGCGGGGCCTAGGCCCGCGCCGCCGCCGCCGCCGCCCAGTCCCGGAGCAGCCGGCAAGCCAGGGTCACCCGCGGTCGTGGTACTATCCGCCCCGCCGGAAGCGGGATTGCCGCCGCCGTCACCACCCGCGGCGAAAACCGGGGCGAAGCCAACAACAAGGGAGGCGGAGACGATTGCGCCGACAAGCGCGGTGCTTCCGAGCAAACCGCGCCGGCGCGCTTTCGGGTCGGAAGTGGTTCTTGTCGGCAATTTTTTTCCAGCCCGCAGACCCAACTGCGCTTCCAAACAGAGATGGGAGCGCGCCAATCGGAGACCACGCCGGTCGAACTGACCAACCGGCTGCCGTTCAAGCGCGTCCTGTTCGGGGTGATAGATATCGTCGGGCTCATGCGCGAGCGATACGGCAGATGTCGTATTTCGTCGCCAGTCAGGCGGCTCATCGAAACGCCCTGCGTCATCGCAGGCTGATCGCGCAGTGGGAGATCAGCGCCGAACGCCTTTAGCGAATGATCGATTCCCTGCCGTCAACACAGGCGGCAACGATCGCCTCGTGCAATTCCTCGCCGGTGATCGGCTTGTGCAGAAGGCGGTGACCGCTGGCGGTGGCTTCCTTGATGCGCGACGGCGAGGTATCGCCGGTCACGATAAGTGCAGGGACCGAGCGGCCGATGTGGGCGCAAAGCGCTTCGATTGCCTCCAGGCCGGTCGCACCATCTCCGAGTCGGTAGTCGGCGATGATCATATCCACCGGTGCATCGCCGGCCATCATTGCCGCTGCATGTATTTGCTGCACCTCGGCGGCGGAACGGCCGGCATAAACGCGATGCCCCTGGAGCGTCAGCAACTGCACCATGACATCGAGAACATCCCTCTCGTCTTCCACGACCATGATGCTGACGGCGATGCCTGCGGGTGATGCCTTGTGATCGGGCAAGGCAGTCGCGACCGCACTGGCTTGCGGGACTGTCACGGAAAACATCGAACCGCGCCCGGGGACGGAGGCCAGTTTCAGGGGATGTTGAAGCAGTACGGCAGCGCGGCGAACGATAGCGAGGCCGAGGCCAAGCCCTTGCGTGCGGTCCCTCGCCGGGTTCTGCAATTGCACGAACTCCTCGAAGACCGCGGCCTGCTGATCCGCGGGGATACCGGGGCCGGTATCCCATATCTGGATTTCCACGGCAGCGCCGCGCCTGCGGCAGCCGAGCAGAACGCCTCCGGATGTCGTGTATCGAAAGGCGTTCGACAGCAGATTTCCCAGGACCCGTTTCAGCATCATGGGATCGCTGTCCACCTGGAGAGAGCTTTCAACAACACGCCAATCAAGGCCCCGCTCCTTCGCCGCTGGCGCGAATTCGCTGCTGAGCTGGTTGAGAAGCTGGGAGAGATTCACCGTCTCCCTCGCGACAGTGACGACGCCGGCATCAAGCCGGGAGATGTCGAGCAGTCCATTCAGAAGGGCACCGAGGTTGCCGATGATGGATTTTGCCCTGCCGGCCAAGTCGCGTGCATCGTCGGATCGGACAGCGCCGCGGTGTCCCAGCGCCGCGAGCGTGGCGATCAGCAGGCTCAAGGCATGGATCGGCTGGCGCAGGTCATGACTGGCGGCCGCAAGGAAACGCGTTTTCGCACGATCGGCGGCTTGCGCGCGGTCGCGTTCTTGCTCCAGGTGGCCAACCAGCTCGACATTTTCCAGGCGCAACCTGATGGTCTCACGCAGCATCTGGTAGGTTGTGCGGCAGTAATAGAGATTGATCGCCACGAGCCCCGCCAGCAAGGCGAGATATGCGCCGGAGATATCACCTCCATTGGTGATCGAGCGCACCGTGATCGGCAGCACCGTCGCGATGATCGAGCCAACGAGCGCAGGCGGAAAGGCCGAGAGCGACGGAACCGTGCCGCAGATCAGACCGGTCAAGACAATGACCGTGAATGAAAAAAGAACGGGCTCCTGAGGAAGGAAGCCAACCCAGCCGAGCGCTCCCCACAGCAGGCCGGACACGCAGGAAAACGCCGCCGCAAGCCAGGCCCATCGCGACGCGGACGCAGGCTCTCTCTCTCGGCTGAAGAACCGGCGCGCCGCCAGGACGCGAATGGCGGTGAGCAGATACAATGCGCCGAGCCATCCGACCAGCCAGCTCGCCGATACAGTGCTCCTCAGAACGTAAGCTGCCGCCAGGGAGATGAGAATGTTGGCGACCACGACGCCATAGGAATTGCGATACAGGAGCTCGACGAGCGCCTCGCGGATCTTGTCTTCCTGCATCGAAACCTCTCCGCACGCCGGTTGCGTGCGGCGGCTTCGTTCGCGAGTTGCCGTTGCTAGCCTGCTGGAAGGCCGAGACGAATTGCGTAAGCCGTCAACTCAGCACCACTGTGCAGATCAAGCTTCCGCATCAGATTCTCGCGATGTTTCCGCGCGGTCAGCGGGCTAATGCCGAGACGGTTGGCGATGTCGCGACTGGTGGCGCCGTGAGGGATCATCCCCAGGATTTGCCGCTCACGCCTTGTCAGCGTGACCGGAGATATGATCGCGGTCGTGGGCTCCGGGGTTTCCTTCAGGTTGTCATGCTGGTCCACCGCAAAGCGAACCTCCTCCGCCACATAGAGGTTGCCTTTTCTGATAGCATCGATTGCAGCGATGAGTTCGGATGGATCGCCGCTCTTGGTCAAATAGCCGTTCGCGCCAGCGGAAAACGCGGCCCGAACCGAACGTGGCTCAACATTGGCGGTGAGAACGAGAATGCGCAGCTCCGGCCATTCGGCTTTCAGCTTCGCGATGAACTGAAACCCGCCCACGCCCGGCATGCCGAGATCGAGGATGAGAAGATCGGCCGCGTTCTCGTTCAGCAACCGGTGAACGGCTTCACCGTCCGCGGCCTCTCCACCGATTGTAAGCTGATCTACGGTCGACAGAAGCTGCTTCAGACCTTCCCGAACCACGGCGTGATCGTCAGCAATGATCGTCTTCACCAGCCCACCACATGCATCGCTTCCGCCGATGACGGTATTATGGTATCAATCAACTTCAATCAAGGATTGCGATCCACAAATCCATTTGCCGGATTGGCCAACCCGGTCATTTTGCAGTGATCGTCTGAACGCGCCGCAGCCCATGGCGGTCGCAGATCGCAGCTGAATAACCCTCAACTATCCGAAATGCTCGATCAGCAGTTCAGTGAGAACGCGGACTTTTCGCGCGGGGTGTTGTCCCGGTGGCCGGACGACAAACAATCCGGCTGTCGGAGGAGGATAGTGTGTCATCACCGGCACGAGAGCGCCAGAAGCCAAAGGATCCTCGACGAGGCAGTGCGGAAGCCAGGCGATTCCGAGCCCTGCGACCGCGGCAACGGCAAGAGCGGTGCCATTGTCCGCCTTGAAGCGCCCCTGCGGATGAATGGAGATTGTCTTCTTCCCGTCGATGAACTGCCAGGTTTCCGTACCCTGCATGAGCGCCTGATGCGCGAGGAGATCGTCCGGCGTCTCGGGCGCTCCATGCTCCCTGACATAATCCGGGCTTGCCACGAGGGCGCCATGGATCGGCCCGACGCGCCGCGCCACCAGATTTGAATCGCCGAGATAGCCAACGCGCACCGCACAGTCGAAGCCCTCCCCGACAAGGTCAACAAAGCGATCGCTGTAGCTCGCATGGACTTGGAGCAGCGGATGGCGCCGCGCCAGCTCAGCAAACACCGGCGCCAACAGCGTCGGGCCGAAGGTCAGCGGCGCTGCGATACGAAGGCGACCGCGCAGGTCTCCTGCGGGCAGGATCGTCTCCCGCGCGACATCGATTTCGGCGCAGACCCGGGCAGCGTGGTCGCGGAACGTGACACCAGCCTCGGTCAGCGCGGAGCCGCGCGTTGCCGACACCCACGACATTCCGGAACGGGAGCTGCAGGTCGTGCAGGCGCTGCATCAGCACCGCGTCGACGGCATCATCCTCGCGCCGTCGACGACGTCGAGCGAACGCTCCGTCACCTACCTCAGGGAGAACAAGATACCGGCCGTGCTCGTCGACCGACTCGTGTCGGCGGAATTCGATCAGGTCGGCGTGTACAACGCGGAATCGGTCGAGCGGCTCGTCGATCATCTCGTCGGTTTGGGGCATCGGCGGATCGGAATGGTGCCGGGCCAGCCGGGCTTCGCCACGACCCTCGAACGCATTGCCGGCTACCGTTCGGCGGTCGCCCGGCACGGCATCGACGCCGAGGATGATCTGATCGCGCCCGGCTCGATCGACATCGACTCGGCCGCGGACTCGGCCGAAGGTCTGATGCGGGTCGCGCACCGGCCGACGGCCATTCTCGCGGGCAACAACCTCGCGACCATCGGGGTGATGCGGGGCCTGCGTCGCGGCGGGTTCGCGGTGCCGCGCGACGTCGCGCTTGTCGGCTTCGACGACTTCGATTGGGCCGACAGCTTCGAGCCGCGGCTGACGGTCGTCGCCCAGCCCTGCCTCGATATCGGCCGGGTCGCAGCCAATCTGCTGCTCGAGCGCATCAAGGATCCGGACAAGCCACCGAGCACGACGCGGCTCCAGACCTCGCTCATTGTCCGGGACTCCTGCGGATCTCACCTGCAGCGTCCCGCTTCGCCGAACCGAGATCGCAACCCTTAGACGAACAGTGTTGGCAATCCACAGCCGTGGCGGCCATCTAGACCCTGGTCCGGCCTGACGTTGCTGACGCACGATCCCAGGGCGGATCAGCTCCGAAGCTCGCGATCAGGTGGTCGATGAAGCGGCGCGCTTTCAGCGAGATATTGCGCGCGGACGGATACAGCGCGTGGATCGCCAGCTCGGACGTGCGATGGTCAGGCAGCAAAGCGATCAGGTCTCCGTCCGCAATTTGCTCCCCGAAGACGAAGGTCGGGCCATAGGCGAGACCGGCTCCGGCGAGGGCAGCTGCAAGAAGCATTTGCGTGTTATTCGCGGCCATGCGAACCGGTCCGTCAATCAGATGAGACTGGCCCTCAGGGTCCGTCAGCATCCAATCGCCCGCCGAGACGGCTTCGCTGAAAGCCAGCCGAGGCGCTCGGCGCAGCTCTTCAACGTTCCTCGGGGTGCCGTATCGATTGAGAAAATCGGGCGATGCACAGAACACCATGCGGCAAGGCGCCAGGCGTCTGGCGACGAGATCGGAGTCGAGCAGCCGGCCGATCCGGATCGCGACGTCGATCCCCTCGCCGAGAAGGTCGACGTAGCGATCGCTGAGCATGACTTCGACAGCGACTGAAGGATGCTGCTCGAGATAGCGGGCCAGGACGCCGCCCAGATGCATAGCGCCGAAGGTCAAGGGCACAGCGACACGCAGCACGCCGCGAACGACCTGTTGCGCATCGCTGGCCTCGCGGTTCGCATCGTCGACTTCCTCAAGGATACGTTTGCAGCGCGTGTAATAGGCACGGCCCGCATCGGTCAGGCTGAGCTGACGGGTGCTCCGCTGCATCAGCCGGATGCCAAGGTCGGCTTCGATCGCGGAGACATGCTTGCCGGCCATGGAGGCCGACAGGCCGAAGCGCCGTGCGGCTCCGATCAGGCTGCCCTCCTCGGCGGCGACAACGAACACGGCCATGCTGGTGAAGCGATCCATGGTTCCTCCATTCGATAATCAGGTTATCATATCCTGGTAGAAATATGAAGATTATCGACCAAAGCCACGCGATCTACCTTCGCCTTTAAGCCCGACCGGACACCCGCCGGCCCTGCGAAGGTCAAGGAGATCGCCATGAAAATCGCCGCGAACGGCATTCGGATTCACGTTGAGGAGCAGGGCAGTGGCGACGTCGCCCTCGTGTTTCTTCACTATTATGGAGGCTCGTCGCGCACCTGGGGCAAAGTCATTGCGGCTTTACCGAAGTCGCACCGCACCTTTGCGACGGACCATCGCGGCTGGGGCGAATCCGACGCTCCTGCCAGCGGCTATGGCTTGGCCGATCTCGCCGGCGACGCGCAGGGCGTGATCGAGGCGTTGGAGCTCAATCGATACGTCCTCATCGGCCATTCGATGGGCGGCAAGGTCGCTCAGCTTATGGCTTCGCGCCGTCCAAATGGCTTGGCTGGTCTCGTTCTCGTCGCCCCCTCGCCTCCTCAGCCCATGGCTATGCCCCCCGAGGCACGTGAGGCGATGGCAAGTGTCTATGCGACACGCGAGAGCATCGGCGCGGCGATCGACCAAATGCTGACTGCCAAGGTTCTCAACCCGAAGGACCGAGAGCAGGTGATCGAAGACAGCCTGCGTGGCGCCCCACAAGCAAAGGCGGCGTGGCCGCGGTCCACCAGCCTGGAGGACATCACCCGCGATGTCGCTGCCATCGATGTGTCCACGCTCGTCATCGCGGGCGAACTCGACCGGGTCGACAGTGTGGATTTGCTCAAAGTGGAGCTGCTGTCGCGCGTTCCGCACGCCGTGCTCCACGTCTTGCCGGGTACCGGCCATCTCTCGCCGCTGGAGTCTCCGCAGGAGCTTGGCGATCTGATCGACGCATTCGCCACACAGGTCGCAGACGAGCCGAACCGGACGGACGGCAAAACCAAGCAGCCGGCCCATCAGCGAACCTGAGCCGGCTTGCAAACCTGTGAGGCTTAAATCTTAAGGAGGATATATGAGTAAACCTGTCGCCATCGGAGGGATTATCGCTCCGGATTCAGATCTCGCTCGCAAAGCCGCTGCGCTGGCAAAGCAGGCCCATTCCCAGGTGCTGCTCAATCATGTGCATCGGACGTGGTGGTTTGCCGAGTTCCTCGGCCAAAAAAGAGAGATGAAGTACGATCGCGAGCTTCTCTACATCGCCTCGCTGCTCCATGACCTCGGCCTTTCGGCGTCGCACGCCGCCGACAAGCGATTTGAAGTGGATGGTGCTGACGCCGCAACCCGTTTCCTGCTTGCGAACGATTGCCCGAAGGCGAAAGCCGAGATCGTCTGGGATGCCATCGCACTCCACGCCCTCGCCGACATCGCCGACCGCAAGCAATCGGAAGTCGCGCTCGTCCATTTCGGCGCCCATGTCGACGTCATGGGACTTCGTATGGAGGAAATCACACCATCCCTGATCGACGACACCCTCGCTCTCTATCCGCGGATCGGAATGAAAGCAGCGTTCACGGAAGCGTTGGCCGAAGTCGCGAGAAAGAAGCCGCATACGGCGATTGGTACTGGCCTGGCCGACATCGGGCGGCGTCTCGTGCATGGTCTTGAGATTCCGAACGTATGCGACATCATCCACGCAGCCCCGTTCGAAAGTTGACGATGCAGCCGGAATCCGCCGCTGGCCTCTCATCGGACCGGCGGCGCTGTGGCGTTGGAAGGCGAGCGCCGCATCGACCGACTGCGTCAACGGCCCGGTTTCTGTCGGCCCCGGCGGTGCTGCGGTGAACAGCGGCACCATCAACAACGTGTTCAATGGACCTCAGCGCCTCGTTTTCTCAGAGACAACTGCCGAACAGTTGGCGCAGCAGCTTCCCAAGGGCAAACCGATAGTGCTTCGCGGGATAGGATCAGTAAGCGATCAGGCCGTCACTGATCAGTTTGGATCGTACCTCGGCTCTCATGGGTTTCGCATCGTCACTCGCGACACAATCGGAATGGCCGTTCCTGCGCCTGAAAGGAAGATCCTGATCCAGACCGGGGACGCTCTAACAATCTTGCAGATCGCCCCCAGCGCTGGTCAATAACACCATCAAGCTCACGGGCAAAAAAACATGCCGTCAGACACTCCATGAGCGCAGACCGCGACCGTCTGCTGGACGCTTTCAAAAAAATAAATCCCGACTTGAACCGGTGAAGCCGGCTGGTCGCGATTGGCTGCCGGTTGGTATTTCCGTAATTTCGCTGGCCGTCTCGCTGGTCACATTTTACATCAATGCACTGCTTCAGGTTGATGACGTTAGAGTCATGATTGGCGATCCTCCGTACGTCTCAACGGACACAAATGGCGATACGCTGATAGAAGGAGGCCAACAATTTTCCTTCATCAATTCCGGAAATCGCAGCGCAGCGGTTACCACCGTGTCCGGCCTATCTAGAAGATTGAACCCTGCTGCGAACAAGACATGCGCAAGCCCCCTGCAATTTCAGGAGTTTCCGATAATTTTAGACGCGCAGCCATTCGTCCTGAAGCCCAGCGAAATTGTCGTCACCACTCCAACAATGGCAAGTAAAAAGGATCGCCGCGGAGCGCCCTTTCGCATTCCGAAGAGCGTGTTCTCTGCCAAGGTCGGGGACCAAGTCTTGATTTGCTTGAACGTCAACGTTGTGACACCGGACAATACCTCAAGCGCACAACAGATCCCTCTCTATATCTTGACCTTCCTAGAAGTAGACGCGGAGCCGACCTTGCTCTTTGATCCAAGCAAGCCAATCGTTCTGCTAAAATCGAGAAGATTTTTCTAGCTCGGAAGGGCACGTTTCATTCGCCGCCGCGGTGTCACGATCCACCGGTCCTAGCTCGCCGGATACACGATGTTGACGTTGATGACGGCGGTCAAGAGCCTGTCTTGCTCGCGGCCCTTAGTTGGTCGCCACTCCTACCGAGGAGCCGGCTCCTGAGTCGCGGGCGGGTTAGCGACGATGGCTCTCGTCTTGGTCCCGGCCCGTCATGGCCTTCAGGTTCTTAACAACGGCCGGCTCTGCAGCCTCCTTGAAGCAAGCGTACATTTCGTCCCGGAGGGACGTAAGTGCGTCCAGACTCTCCCTGTTGACTTTGGCCTGCACCGTTGAGCCCTCGTGCGAGAACACGACCGAGCCATCTTCAAAGGTTGCTCCGAACAGGAAGGTACCGGCCACAGTGCTTAGGCCCGGCGCTGTAAAATCAGTCTTTAGCTTGTGCTTCTCAATCGCATTTGGATTCTCGCTAGTGAAGTCGGCCGGATGCGCTGCTGTATCTCGCGCCTCCTTCCGATCTGGAAAGTGTTTGGATAGGCCAGCCATGACCTTTTCTAGTTGTGGCTTACTGACCTTGTCGTCGAGGCTTTTACAGCGTTCGAGGGATCGACGAATTTCGTAAACCGTTTTGGCAAAGTCCCAGATCGTCATGATGGCGTCGCGTTGGTCGATCGATTGCCACGTACTGAGAAGATTGTCCTTTGCTTTATAGGCGTCCTGAACTTTCTCGGGCGTGTTAGGATCGCGCTTGATGAGTTCCGGATCTTTTCGATCCAGATCGCGCTTTTGCTTGGCAATCTTGCGGTGCTCCGCACTGGAATCGATCAACTCAAGCGCGGCGCTGAATCGATCCACGTAGGCGCCTAACATCATGAGCAGACGGTCGACGTGCCTCGCCTGCTCTTGGTCGGCCTCGGCCAATTCTTCGATGGGAATTCGCGGCGGAATGAACATAGGCGAATCGTCCATGGAGATATGTGCCATCTCTCGCAAAGGCACAGTATTGCTCCTGGGGATGGCAGGCAAGATTGAACCACCTTTTGACCCTTGCGCTCGCGCTAGTCCGCCTGAACGTAATGAAATCAAAATCACTCGAACACTCGGGCATCCAAAATGGCGAAAGCTAGTTCTGCCTGAGTCGCGGCGGGTCAATGGCGCGGCCAACGAATTTCAACCTGGGGAAAACGTACCTTAGGTCAGCGCGCCTGCATTTTCCGAATCGACTTGCCATGCGCGGCTGTCGCGCCGCGATCCTATCGGGGGTGCGCGTGAGCCAGTTCTTATCCGTACTGCTGTTGGCGACGGCCTTGACGTTGACCGTATGTCTCGGGGTGGCAGCGTGGCGCCAGTCTGCCGACAAAGACGTCGATATCACCGCAACGATTCCGCATCAGGAATATGGTTGGAGAACGAGGCCGAGCAACTGAACGCGCTTGCGCGCGCTCTGCCGTTATTGGAGCCTCTGCCTAGTGGAAAACCGCCGAGGAGAAATGACATGGTGCTGCTCCGAACGCTGATTGCCGTCTCACTGGTTCTCGGCAGCTCAAGTGCTCATGCGCAAAACTGCAAGCAATATCCCCCCGGTCCGGAGCGCCGTCAGTGCGCGGTCGCGAACAATCCAGCGTTCGCAGCCAAATTGGAAAGGTGCAAAGACGAGGCCCGCGCTATGGGTCTTAGTAGGAGCAACATTGATCCCGCCATCAGAGAGTATGTGCAGGCGTGCATGCACCGTCGATAATTGTCGGAGGGTTGGGCCGCTGGCCGTCCTCTACCGCGACCACGGTAAGGTACCGGCGCTGCTTGACGCTGAAAATATCCATGCGCTGGCCGGTAAGCCGAGGCCACACGACGCTTGAACGGTGCTCTAGTTGAGCCGGAATGCGGTGATGGTGCTGTCTTTGCTGATTGCGTTGCCACGCCAATGCTGTTGCCGGTGCCTGAGTTCGAGACGTGCGGGGAACAGTCTAATGGCGGAAGTTACGTCATCCGAACCCAAGCGCCTTTGCCTGTCGCGGACTTCACGGCAGCTTCGATGAACTTCACGCCTTCCAGGCCGTCCTCAATAGTTGGGAAGATCACGTCGGGATCCGGCTTTTCGCCGGTCTCCGCCGCGTAGATGGCGCGCGCCGCCTCAGCATAGATGGTCGCGAAACCTTCAAGGTAACCCTCAGGGTGGCCAGAGGGGATGCGGGTGACCCGACCCGCGTCGCCCAAGACGCCGGCGCCGCCCCGGGTCAGGAGCTGCTTCGGCCGGCCGTAAGGCGTGAACCAGAGCTGGTTCGGATTCTCCTGCGCCCATTCGAGGCCGCCTTTGCTGCCGTAAACACGCAACGTCAGACCGTTCTCGTTGCCGACGGCGACCTGGCTCGCCCAGAGCATGCCCTTGGCGCCGCCTTTCCACCTGAGGAGGATCTGGACATCGTCATCGAGGCGCCGCCCCTCGACGAAAGTCGACAGTTGCGCGAGCAATTCGTCGAGCTCGAGCCCGGTGACGAAGCAGGCGAGATTGTAGGCGTGGGTGCCGATGTCGCCGATGCATCCGCCGGCGCCGGACCGGGCCGGATCCGTGCGCCACGCCGCCTGTTTATGGCTGCTCGCCTCCAATCGCTCGGTCAGCCAATCCTGGAGATATTCGGCATGGACCAGCCGAATCTCCCCGAGGTCGCCATTCGCGACCATGGCGCGGGCCTGCCGGACCATGGGATAGCCCGTATAGTTGTGCGTCACCACGAACACCTTGCCACTCTTCTTGACGAGCGCCACCAGCTCTTCGGCCTCCGCGACGGTCGTCGTCAGCGGCTTGTCGCAGATCACGTGGATTCCGGCTTCAAGGAAGCTCTTCGCGACCGGGCTGTGCATGTGGTTTGGAGTTACGATCGAGACCGCCTCGATGCCGTCCGCTCGCGCGGCTTCGACCCTCGCCATCTCTTCGAAGGAGCCATAGGCGCGATCGTCGGCAATGCCGAGTTCCTTCGCCGAGGCCTTGGCCCGAACCGGATCGGAAGCAAGCGCGCCCGCAACGAGCTCGAACTGGTCGTCGATACGCGCCGCGATGCGGTGCACAGCGCCGATAAAGGCTCCTTGGCCGCCACCGACCATGCCGAGCCGGATACGACGATGACCGCCAGCCTCATTGCTTGCTTCGATAGCCATATTGTTCCCCTCGCTCAGGAGATGCCCAGCATCTTGCGGTTCGCCTGCTGGTCCGCACCGGAACCTGCGAAATCGTCGAACGCTTTTTCGGTGACGCGGATGATATGGTTATTGATGAACTCCGCGCCCTCGCGCGCACCTTGCTCAGGATGCTTCAGCGCGCATTCCCATTCGAGCACCGCCCAGCTCCCGTAGTCATACTGTGTCAACTTCGAGAAGATGGCGCCGAAATCGACTTGTCCATCGCCCAGCGAGCGGAAGCGGCCGGCACGGTCGACCCAACTTTGGAACCCGCCGTAAACACCTTGGCGGCCGGTCGGATTGAACTCGGCGTCCTTGACATGGAAGGCTTTGATACGCGCGTGGTAGATGTCGATGTAGTCGAGGTAGTCGAGCTGCTGCAGCACGAAATGCGACGGGTCGTAGAGCAGGTTCGCGCGCTTGTGATCATTCACACGTTCGAGGAACATTTCGTAGGAAACACCGTCGTGCAAATCCTCACCCGGATGGATTTCGTAGGCGAGATCAACGCCGTGCTCGTCGGCATGGTCAAGGATCGGTCGCCAACGCTTTGCGAGCTCGTCGAAGGCGGCCTCGACGAGGCCGGCCGGACGCTGCGGCCATGGATAGATGTAGGGCCAGGCAAGCGCGCCAGAGAAGGTCGCGTGCACGGTGAGCCCGAGACGCTTGGAGGCAACGATCGCGCGCTTGACCTGATCGACGGCCCACTCGGTACGCGCCTTGGGATTGCCGCGGACTTCAGGTGCAGCGAAGCCGTCAAACGCCGCGTCATAAGCCGGATGGACGGCGACGAGTTGACCCTGGAGGTGGGTCGAGAGCTCGGTGATGGAAAGGCCGTGGCGGGCTGCGATTCCTTTCAGCTCGTCGGCATAAGTCTGCGACTCCGAGGCCTTCTTTAGATCGATGAGCCGCCCATCCCAGCTCGGAATCTGAACCCCCTTGTAGCCGAGCGAGGCGGCCCATCCGCAGATCGAGTCGAAGGAGTTGAACGGCGCCGCGTCGGCGGCGAACTGAGCGAGGAATATCGCTGGTCCCTTGATCATCTTCATCGAATGCTTCCTTCTGCCGTCGACGCTCCGGCAGCACGCGCCCGCCGAGCTCGATATTCCACCAAAACCCGCCTCCCCTCGCTGGTTCCAGGAGACAGAGCGGGCATTTCACCCAATGTCTGTCGCCGGGCAATCATCTGAGGGACTGACGCGATTCAGAACGTCTCCTCGCCCCACAACGCCATCGCGTCGACGTCGGACAGCGGCGCCGGTCGCTCGACGCGCGAACGCACTGCGATCTCCCCGCCTTCGGCACCGGCCTTAAGGATCGCATGCTTCACCTCCAGCGCGTGACTCGCCAACGCGCCGGAGGAGCGGTGTGGCGTGCCGCGCAGCACCGCACTTGCGAGTTCGGCGATGCCGAGGCAACGATAGTTCGCCTGGTTCGGTATATGATCGGCCCAATTCGGCGAGCGCCAGTTGGGCTTGCCGAACGGCCGGTCGTCGGCTGGGACCGAGATCCAGTCGCCGCCTTTCTCGGTGTACTGCACCGCGCCCCCAAAGAAGTTGGGATCCGGCACGCGCAGCGAGCCCTCGGTGCCGTAAAGTTCGATCGGCGGATGTCCGTGTTTCCAGACGTCCCAGCTCATCGCAAAGATGATGTCGGCGCCAGACTCGAAATGCAGCAGCGACATCACTGTCGTTGGCGTTTCCACCGCGATGGTCTTGCCGTTCATCGGCCCCTTCGAGGTAACGAGCCGATTGGCGAAACCTGCGCTCGCACGTCCCTGCACCGAAGCAACCGGCCCTAACAGGTTGATGAGGGCCGCAAGGTAATACGGCCCCATGTCAAGGATCGGCCCGCCGCCCGGATTGAAGAAGAAGGTTGGATCGGGATGCCAATGCTCCATGCCATGCGACATCAGGAAGCAGGTGCCATAGAGCACTTTGCCGATCCGACCCGTATCGACGAACTGGCGTGCCGTCCGTCCGCCGCCGCCAAGGAAAGTATCCGGTGCGCAGCCGAGCTTCAGGTCGCGGCGCGACGCCTCCGCGACCAAGGTCACGGCGTCGTTGGCCTCCACCGTAATCGGCTTTTCGCCGAACACGTGCTTGCCGGCGCCGAGCGCTGCGTGGCTCACGCCGTGGTGCGCACTCGGCGTGGTGAGATTGACGATGATCTGGATGTCGGGACGCGCCAGCAGCGCCTCGATCGACAACGCCTCGATGCCGAACTGCGCTGCCTGAGCTTGTGCCGCCTCCGGCCGCAGATCGGCACAGGCGACCAGCTTGAGATCGCGGAATTTCGGCATGTTGTGCATGTAGATCGTCGAGATGTTGCCGCATCCGACGATGCCGACACCGAGCTTACCCATGATCCGATCCCCCGTCACGTCCATGACGACACGGTCTCGCGCGCCCGGCGCGCGAAACGGGCGACGTCGTTAGGCTTGTCGTGTTCAGCGACGAACAGGGAGACCCCGGCCTCCTTCATCGCCGCGAGCAGCGCAACCCAATTCATGATGCCGTGGCCTGGATCTGCCCAGCCGTCCTCATCGGCGCATTGTCCCGATGGTGCGAGATCCTTGATGTGGCAGGCGACCAGGCGCTGCGCATGCTTCTTGATCTCGGCGACCGGATCGCCACCGCCGCGCACGATCCATGCGAGATCAGCCTCCCAGACGAGGTCGGGAGCCTCCTCGAAAAGACATTCGAGATAGGTCTGGCCGCTTCCGGTGCGGCCATATTCCCAATGATGATTGTGCCAGCCGAACTTGAGCCCCTCGCCGGTCACCGCCTTGCCGATCTCCGCAAGCTGGCGCCCGATCCCGCGCCATTCCTTTTCGCCACCCTCACGCTCACCCAATGGCGGGGCCGGCGCGAAGACGGTCTCGATCCCCAGCTGCTTGCACATCCTCGCCGTACCGACCGTATCCTCACGCAGCCGGTCGAGGCCGACGTGGGCGCTCGGCGCAGTCATCCCGTGGACATCGAGGAGCTTCTTCAGCGTCTCGGGATCGTTGAACAGTCCGCCCCAGGGCTCCACCATTGTGTAGCCGAGGCTGGACAGCAGCGCGAATTGTGCCTCGAGCGGGTTAATGGAGCGGGCGGAATAGAGCTGGATGGAAAATCGGTCGATCGGTGTGGTCATGTCTCGCTTTCGGCTGCGTGGAGGATTTAGAGGCGTTGTCCGCTTGCCTCGTCGAACAGCGACAGGGCGTCGGCAGGGAATCGGACGGCGAGCGCGTCGCCTGCACGCACCTGCGCGTCGGCGTCGCGGCGGAAGGAAAAGGCGGTGCCGTCGGCAAGACGACACCAGATGAGCGTGTCGGCCCCCATCGGCTCGACCATCTCGACACGGGCAGGCACCGAGGATGGATCGTCGGCCCCCGTCATCTCGATATGCTCGGGGCGGATGCCAAGAACGACCGGTGCGTCGGTGGGCTGGCTCCGAAAGACGTAGCCGTTCAGGCCAAGCCGGTTTACGCCGGCGACGAACCCCATTTCGCCGCCGCGCTCGAGCCTGCCGGGAATGAAGTTCATCGCGGGCGAGCCGACGAAGGAAGCGACGAAGCGGTTCACCGGTTCGCGATAGATCTTCTTTGGCGTATCGAGTTGCTGGATCACGCCACCCTGCATGACAGCGATGCGATCTGCGAGCGTCAGCGCCTCGATCTGGTCGTGCGTCACGTAGATCATGGTGGCGCCGAGCCGTGCATGCAGCCGCTTGATCTCTACCCTGAGCTCCGCGCGCAACTGGGCATCCAGATTGGATAGCGGCTCGTCGAACAGATAGACACCGGCATGACGCACCAGCGCCCGTCCGATTGCGACACGCTGACGCTGGCCGCCGGAGAGCTCGCTGGGACGGCGCTCGAGGAGACTGGTGAGACGCAGCATCTGCGCGGCCTCGCCGACGCGGCGCTCGATCTCGCCCTGCGGCGTGCCCGCGACCTTCAGCCCGAACGACATGTTCCGCCGTACACTCATGCGCGGATAGAGCGCGTAGCTCTGGAACACCATTGCAATGCCGCGATCCTTCGGTTCTGCCCAGGTGACATCGCGACCGCCGATATGGATCTCGCCGCCCTTGACGTCGATCAGCCCGGCGATGGCGTTGAGCAAAGTCGACTTGCCACAGCCGGACGGCCCAAGCAGCACGAGGAACTCGGACGCACCAACGTGGAGATCGAGATTTTCCAGCACCTTCAGGCCGCCAAAGCCGATCTGCAGGCTCCTGATATCGACGCTCGATTTCTGCATGGTGCGTCAGCCTTTCACGGCGCCGGCGGCAATGCCGCGCACGAACCAACGCCCGGAGCCGAAATAGACGACGAGCGGCAACAGCGCGGTCAACAGCGTCGCCGCCATGTCGACATTGTAGGCGCGCTCACCCTGCGTCGAATTGACGATGTTGTTGAGCTGCACCGTCATCGGCAAATTGTCGCGGCCGGCGAAGATGAGCCCCAGGATGAAGTCATTCCAGATGCCGGTGGTCTGCAGGATCACCGCGACCACGATCATGGGCGTGGCCATTGGCATCATGATGAGCGCATAGATCTGGTAGAAGCCGGCGCCGTCGACGCGGGCCGCCTTGAACAACTCGACCGGCAGCGACGCGAAATAATTGCGGAACAGCAGCGTCATGGTCGGAAGGCCGAAGATCGTGTGGATGATCACGATGGTGAGGAGCGACTGCCCGAGCCCGGTGAAGGAGAACACGCGCACCAACGGATAGATGAACACTTGATAGGGGATGAAGGCGACCACCATCATCGCGCCGAACAGGATGTTGGCGCCGGGCAGACGCCATAGCGATAGCGCATAGCCGGTGAGCGAGCCGATCAGAATGGAGATGCCGACCGACGGCACCAGGATGCGCAGCGAGTTGAAAAAGCCGATCTTGATGCCCTGGCAAGTCAGGCCGGTACACGCCGACGTCCAGGCCTTGACCCATGCGTCGATGCTGGGAGCCGCCGGCAAGGCCAACAGATTGCCCTGCCGGATCTCTGCCATCGGCTTCAGCGAGGTGACGACCATCACATACAGCGGCAGCAGGAAGTAGAGCGCGGTAATGAAGATGAAGGCATAGAGGCCCCAGCGCGCCGGGGTCATGCGCTTCGGCCGGCGAGAGGCGGGCAAGAGCTGCGCCACCGCGGTCATCGCAGCTCTCCCTTGCGCGCGCGCCAGTAGAGATAGGGCGCGACCACCGCGATCACCGTGATCAGCATGGTGGTGGCCGCCGCCGTCGCAAGCCCGATATTGGCGCGTTCGAACAAATGATCCATGACGAATTTGGCGGGTACCTCCGAGGCGATGCCTGGCCCGCCATTGGTCATCGCGACCGAGAGGTCGTAGAGGCGCACCACGCCGGTCGACAGCAGCACCGCGGCGGTCGCAAAGCTTGCGCCCATCATCGGAATGATGATCGACACATAGACACGCCATTTCGGCAGGCCGTCGACCCGCGCGGCCTTCCATATCTCCTCGTCGACGCCACGCAAGCCAGCGAGCATGATCGCCATCACGAGGCCGGAAGCCTGCCAGACGCCCGCGATGACCAGGCAATAGATCGCGGTCTCCGGCCGCACGATCCAGTCGAACGTCGCGCCTTCGAAGCCCCAGCTGCGCAACACATGCTGGATGCCGAGCGTCGGATTGAGGAGCCACTGCCAGACGAGGCCTGTTACGACGAAGGACATCGAATAGGGATAAAGATAGATCGAACGGATCGTGTCCTCGGCGCGCACCCGCTGATCGATCGCAACGGCCAGCAGGAAGCCGATCAGAAGCGCGAGCGAAACGAACAGCACACCGTAGATGACGATGTTGTGGACCGAGGTGATCCAGCGATCGTTGTTGAACAACGTCTCGTACTGCCGGAGCCCGATGAAATTGTTGTTCGGCAGCATGCGCGAATTGGTCAGCGATATCCACACGGTCCAACTGGTGGCGCCCATATAGACGACGAGCATCACCAGCAGCGCCGGCAGGAGCGCGGAGATCGCGGAAAGTCGGGAGTTCAGCGAAAGACGCATCGCATCGCCGGATTGAGGAGAGGTCGACGGGCACGAAAGGCGGCCGCAGTTCGTCGGCCGCCCTTATTGTGATGCATCACTCCTGGGACTTCAGCACCGCAGCGACCTTGGCGGAGAATTCATCGGCGCTCATACTGGTGTTCCAATATTGCGAGATCGCATCCTGCAGCGCGCCGATCAGCGCCGGCGGCGCCAGCATGTCGCCGGACGGCATTTGCTGGGCCTTGTCTGCGACATAGCGCATGCCCTTCTGGGCACAAGCGTCGAGTGCGGACGTATCGACGTCGCTACGCACCGGGATCGAGCCCTTCTTCAGCGCGAACTGGATCTGGGTCTCGGGCGTCAGCATCAGTCTCGCCAACGTCATCTGCGCCTTGGTGGTAGACGGGTCCTTCGCCTTCGGGAATACGAACACGTCGCCGCCCATCACATAGCCGCCGCTGCCATTGGACAGCACCGTGCAGCCATAGTCCTTGTCGGCGACCTTGCCCGCCGCGATGAATTCGCCCTTGGCCCAGTCGCCCATGATCTGCATTCCGGCCTTGCCCTGGATGACGAGGTTAGTCGCGTCATTCCAGTTGCGGCCGGGCGCGCCGGCATCGACATAGTCCTTGAGCTTCTTGTAAGTGACGGCGACCGCCTTGAACTCGGCGCTCTGCGCCAGCGAGGTGTCGCGCTTGCCGAGGATGCCGGTCCACATCTGCGCGCCACCAGCGCCGATCATGACCGCGTTGAACAGATTCTGTTCCCAGTTCTTCTGGCCTGAGAAGGCCAGCGGGATCACCTTGCCCTCGGCCTTGAGCTTGTCGAGAATGGTAATCGCGTCATTCCAGGTCTTCGGCTCGTCGGCGCCGACGGAGGCAAGCACAGCCTTGTTGTACCAGAGCCAATTCTGACCATGGATGTTGATCGGCACCGCATACATCTTGCCCTTGCGGGTCGCCGCGGCAATGATTGCGGCGGGCATCACGCCTTTCCAGTTGCCTTCGGTTGCAATCGCATCGACATCGGCGAGCAGATCGCCCTCCACCAACTCGTCGAACTGCTTGCCGGTGTTGAGCTGCATGGCGGTCGGCGGATTGCCGGCGACGGTGCGGCTGATCGCGGCGTTTCGCGCATTCGCAGCGCCGGCGACCGCGCTGTCGATCCAGGTGCCGCCGGCCTTGGTGAACTGATCGGCAAACACCTTCACGGCGGCCGCCTCGCCGCCGGAGGTCCACCAGTGGATGACCTCCGCCTTCATCTCTTCTGCGGAAACTGGCGCCGAGGCCCAGGCCGTGGCGACAATCGCTACCGATGCGAACAACGTGCGCTTCATCATTCCCTCCCGGATTGGCCTTTTGCAGACCTGTGCAATTCGTCTTACGGCCCTTATGGGCTCGCTACGGCTTTACATGCCGCATGTAATCGATTACATCGTCACGCTAGCAGAACGTCGAGATTTTGCAAGTCCCGTCATGACGCCGAAATCGCGAACCTCGATATGGCCAAGCGAACCAGAGTGACACGCCAAAAGGCGGCCAGGATCGCGGACGTTGCACAGCTGGCAGGAGTCTCGGTTGCGACCGTCAGCCGGACGCTTGCCCGCCCCGAAGTCGTGATTGAGGAAACCCGCCTGCGCGTGCTCGCTGCGGTGCGTGATACCGGCTACATGCCGAACATTTCCGCAAGGAACCTGCGCGTCCGGAAGACCATGGTCGTGCTGGTGGCGGTGCCGGACATCGCCAACCCGTTCTTTGCCGAGGTTCTCCAGGGCATCGACGATACCCTATCGGCCGCCGACTACGGACTCATCATCGCCAATCTGGCCGGCTCGCCCGAGAAGGAGGCACGCTACGTCGATCTGGTCTGCGCCGGTCAGGCCGACGGCGTGCTGCTGTTGTGCGGCCATGTGATGCGCAGCCCCGCCCGCGACTTGCGCGATGCGCGCGTGCCGCTGGTTGCGGCCTGCGAGTATATTCCTGGCGAAAAGTTCCCGCAGGTCACGATCGACAACGTCGACACTGCGCGCGAGGCGGTGGAACACCTCATCAAACTGGGCCACACAAATATCGCCTATCTGTCCGGGCCCAAATCCAACATCCTCGAGCAGCAGCGTCTCGAAGGCTATCGGGAGGCCTTGCGCGAGGCGGGGATTGCGGCCGATGCGGGATTGATTCTGCGCGGCGATTTCACCTTCCGCGCCGGCGTCGAGGCCGGCCGGGCGCTGCTGGCGCTCGAGCCCGTAGCGCGTCCCACCGCGCTGTTTGCGGCCAATGACGAAATGGCAATCGGCCTGATCAAGGCGGTGCACACCGCCGGCCTCCAGATCCCGGACGATCTCTCCGTCGTGGGCTTCGATGGCATTGCCTATGCCGACTATTGCGAGCCGACCTTGACGACCATCGTCCAGCCCCGTCGCGACCTCGGAGCCACCGCCGCGGCCGAACTGATCTCGCTGATGACGAACGGCAGAGTGGGGCCGCGGAAGGACATCAAGCTTCCCGCCACGCTGATGCTGCGTGACAGCACGCGCCCGCCGCGGAGGAGTCCCTCTTGAACCGCCAACCTGCCGCATTGGGCTAAGACGGTTTCCTTGCCCAAAATGAAACGGCCCGCTCGCCGATCATCATCGTCGGCGCGTTGGTATTCCCGGAGACCAGGCGTGGCATGATCGATGCGTCTGCGACGCGAAGTCCTTTGACCCCGCGCATGCCTCGAAACCAATTCTGGGCACCAGGACGTCGCTAAAAGGCTTGCCACATCGTACAAAATCGTAGATTGGCGCACAAAATCGTGGAGCGGATGAAGGGAATCCAACCCTCGTATTCAGCTTGGAAGTCGGGAAATCTTCTAGTGTTTTCAAAGGCTGTTCTGACATTTTCGGCGTTTTTGGCCCATTGAGATCGTTACAGAATTTCTCCTTCTCAGAATGGCGGCTGCGAGCCCATGTACGTCCTTTTCACCTCCCCTATTGACTGGCTATCTCCTTGACTGGCTATCTCCGACCGGTCCTTGACGACAATCGGTCCGAAATGAAGGGGAAACGGATCTCGAACCGTCGAATCCGGTCAAGAATGCACGCTGCTCTTTGCCGCCACGATGCGCCTAATCAACTTCCCCGACGAGACGCTGCCTACTTGTTCGTCCAGCAATATCTGCGTCGTCTCCAACGCACGAAGCACGCGCTCCGGATCAAAAGCAGCGTAAAGGCGCCCGTGCTCGTCCCGCCTGTCGGCCCCCTCGGTCACTCGCCAGCTTAGGTAGAGCACGCCACCTGGGACAAGGATGGCCAGAAGCCTCTCGACCGCTGGCGCAATGGCTTCGGGCTCGAGATGCATGATGACGGTCTCGCAGAGGACGTTGGTGAAGCTTGCCTCCGGAATCCCATCAAGAGCTGGAAGGACTGCCCGTTTGAACTCGATCTGCGGATGGCGGCTTCGCGCTTCGGCCAGAAGTCCGTCAGACGCATCGAAGCCCACGGTCGGATAGCCTCGAGCGCCGAGCCAGGCGGCGTCACGACCGCTGCCGCAACCGACATCCGCAGTGGGACCGGGGATGAAAAACCGAACCACCACGTTGTGCAGATCGATCGGTGCCGGTTGGGCGGCCCAATCATCCGCGAAAGCCTTGGCATCCCGATTATAGGCGCCCAGTGTCGTGTCGTCCATTTTGGCAGTCTCCTTCGTCGCCGACCGTTGAACCTCATCTCGACTCGCCACCCGCGTTTGCTGGCACGTCGAGCAACCTTCGCAGTAGATCAGTACACAGCAGCAGGTCTTCCTCGCTCCAGGATGCGACCCTCGTCCGGAACGCAGCGCCTTTGGCCTGCGTCGCGAGTTCCATCCGCCGACGGCCATCGGCGGTCAACGACAGCACAATGCTTCTTCGATCGGAGGGGTCAGTCGACGTCGCAGCCAACCCCAAGCGCACCAACTCGCGAGTAAGGCGGCTTGCCGCGCTGCGGTCCATGCCCACTGCCTCCGCTACGGCACTCGGCTTGGCCGGGCCGTACGACTTGAGCCAGAGCGCGATATGGAACGCTGCCGGCTGCAGCCCGGCGGAAAATGTTTCCGACGCCTGTGCCGTCAGAGCACGGGACTGGCTCACCAGCGCGTTCAATACGGCACCCAGCCCCCGAATGCGCTCTTCTCGCCTGCCTCCATCCCGTGGTGCTTTGCTCGAATGCGAAATCATGATTCCACGCCTGCCTATCGGTTCCCTAATCATTGCCAGATTAGTTGACAAATAGCCACCATCATTACATAGTGGATATATATCCACCAAAATAGGAGCGCCTATGTCGCCGCCTCGTCCCACCGTCGTGCTAACCGGCGGAACCAGCGGCATCGGCCAACGCACCGCGGTTGCGCTTGCGGAGAAAGGCGCAGATCTGGTTCTCACTGCCCGCAGCAAAACCAGGGCCGACTCCACAATAGAGATCATCGAACGCGCCGCGCCCGGAACAAAGGTCGATATACACTACGGTGATTTCGGCGATCTGGCCTCGGTTGCCGCACTCGGACGCGAGATCGCCTCACGCCACAGCCGGATCGATGTGCTGATCAACAATGCCGGGATTCATGCGTTCAAACCCCGCGTCACTAAGGACGGCTATCCGGAGATGGTCGCGGTCAATTATCTAGCGCCCTGGCTTTTCACGAATATCCTGCTTGAGACAGTTGTCAGGTCAGCGCCCTCACGCATCGTGACCGTCGCATCGGAAGCCTCCCGGCAAGGCGCCGGCTTTGACCCACTCGCCGCCCTCGTCGACAAACGCCAGTTCTCCGCTCGAGGCTCCTCGGTGATCTACGGTCAGACCAAGTTGTTGGATATCATGTTCTCGATGGAACTGGCGCGCAGGCTGACGGGGACCGGAGTAGCGGTAAACTGCCTCTGTCCCGGATTCAACGTGACGGATCTCGGGCGCGAACTTTGGTTCGCAGCACCACTCGAGCGTTTATTGACTTGGCTAAAGGTCGGCAATCCCGAACGCGGCGCGGGAATCATCGTCAGCCTCGCCAGCGATCCCGCCTTCGCTGGTGTGACAGGCGGCTACTTTTCCGTCAGTGACGCGTCACGGCTCGCCGCTGTGGCGCCAGGCGACGATCCCCAAGCGCTGCAAGCACTTTGGCAGGCAACGGCGGAACGAGTTGCAGCGTTCCACCGGGATGAGGTCGTCGAGAGACGCGCCCATCCGATGGCAACGAGCGAACCGTCACCGCCCGGTCCGATATCTTCATCTGCGATGTAAAACTTGTGATTCCTGTAATCGATGACATGTAGTAAATGCCGTCAAATCTATTGCGCAAGTATTGACGCCATAACTGACTTTCCGGACTCATATGCGCAGGCTTCGGATTCTCTGCCTTCACGGATATCACGGGCATGCCAAAATGCTTCAGACGCAGATGGCACCCCTTACGAAAGGATTGGAGCTGTCCGCCGAGTTCGTCTGCGTAGACGCGCCGTCCCTCTCGACCGGGCGCTTCGGCTGGTGGCACGCTGTTTCGACCGAGGATCGTAATCGGAAGCACGTCGGCGTTGTCGGATCGGCGAGGCGATACGAAGGGTGGACCGAAACGAAAGATTGGATGATTTCGCTGTTTGAGCAAAGCGGTCCGTTCGACGGCGTGTTCGGTTTTAGCCAGGGAGCTACGCTCACGTCGCTTCTTGTCGGTTTAAGAAATCACCGTGCGGAAGGCGGGATCTCGTTCGATTTCGCAATCATGGTCGGCGGGTTTGCCAGCAACGACGGCAGTCACGCAGATCTATATCAACGGAAATCGCAATACGATTTGCCCTCGGTTCACATCATCGGCAAATCGGACTTGATAGTCCCGAGCAGCCATTCCGAACATCTTGCGGGTTTCTTCAAGGCCCCCCTTATGCTGAGGCATTCCGGCGGGCATGTTATTCCCAGCGATCCGCTAGTGCAGAACGGCGTCACCACCTTCCCGCAAGAAAGAGCGCCCGACTCCGACCTGGCACATTGAAGCGCAAATCGAAATGTCTGATCAGAAGAACTTGATGACGCTAACATGGAAAGGTCTGAGCACTTACCCAGACGACGAACCCCGGACAGACCAGGTTCCAGCCTCCGCGCAGCCTCACTGCGCAATAGTGATCAGCGAAGAAGCAGAGCAGTGCGGGAAATACGACAGCGTATTAAGAGACACGTGAAACATGCGATCGGAAGGCGAGCATCAGAACGTGTAAAGCAGTCCATTGGTCAGAATGAAAATCCGACCCTCTCTTTGAAACGGCTGGAGCGCGTGAAGCGCGCCAACTCGAATTATCCGATCGGATTTTCAATTGCATACCATAAGCTTAGACGCGCAGCCAGTTTTTGTGTTGGACGCTTTGTTTGGACGTTTCATTGGACGCAGCTGGGCCCGACGAACCATTGTTTATCGCTTAGCTGAAGATGTCGAGACCGGCCTCTGGTCGGTTCCTGTACGCATAATCCCGTTTGTTGAAGAGTGTATTGAATGCTTCGAGGACAAGCGCCTGTTCCTTTCTTCCATCGACGCCATCTCTTATGCTCCTTCCTCTCGCCGGTTAACTTATCTCGTCGATCCGGTCCGGGTAGAAGGCGACATAATCCTTGATCTGCGCCATCGCTTCAAAAGGAGCCTCATAAGTCCACACCGCGTTGCGTGAGCGAGCACCGCCAGCAGGAATGCTGTAGTAGGAAGCGTCGCCTTTGTAGGGGCAATACGAAGTGTGTTCGCTGCGCATAAGCGCGGCCATATCGACGTCCCGACGGGGGATATACTGAACGGGCGGATACGACGCCTCGCGAAGTGTCAACGCAGCGCTTGTGTCGGCGATGATTTTTCCGCCGACCTTGACCACGATGCGAGACGGGTTCGCCTCGATCGAAATCGGGTGGTCCGGCCCCGGAATCTTCACTGGCTTGTCAGTCATGACTTGTCTCCGTGTTGGCAGGTGCGGGTGGTCACTATCGCGCTCTCCGAAGGTGTGCTCATAGGGCTTGTTCTTCTGGACGGCCGTGAATCATCGTGATCTGAGCTCCAATTATTCGGCTCGCATCACATCGGCCACGAGCGCAAGGGCTGCTTTCGCGCAATCGACGTCGTGCTGCACCGTGGGAGCCCCACTCACACCGATTGCCCCGACGACTTCTCCGTCCACCTTGATAGGAAAACCTCCTCCGTACGCCGCCACACGCGCAAGCGTGGGGATCCCAGCCAGAAGCGACGGGTCGCGCTGGATAAAGTCGAAAAAGTCCTGGGTGGAGACGCCGAACAGAGCTGTGTACGCCTTGTTCTGCGCAATCTCGATGGAAAGGATCGGGGCCCCATCCATCCGGCCAAAGGCCTTGAGATTGCCGCCGTCATCGAGGATCGCGACGTTCTCGGCGACCCCCATTTGTCTGGCTTTTGCCACCGCTTGATCGATCATCTTCTGTGCCAGTTCGGAAGAAATGCTGTGCTTCGTCACTACGTTGCCCATCGGGCTCCTCCCACTATTTGAAATGCGTTGCGCGCCAATCGGGTTTGGTCGCAACAATCGACTACCGTGACCAAGCCCGATCGATGAAGCGCGAACGAGAAAGCCCTTAGAGTCAGTGGCTCTTGCCACCATCGACGTGGAGGACATGGCCGGTGATGTAGGAGGCTCCCTCCGACGCGATGAAGACGATCGCGTTGGCGATTTCTTCCGAGAGGCCGAGACGCGCCATCGGAACGGTCGCCGTCAGCGCCGCCTTGTTCTCCGGCGTGCCCGTGAAGCGGGTCAACATGCCGGTGTCGATCGGGCCAGGCGCCACCGCATTGACACGTATCCCTGATTTCGCGAGCTCGAGCGCCACCGACTTGGTAATGCCTTCGACCGCGTGCTTGCTGCCGACATAGATCGGGGCCCCCGCCGCGCCCTCGTGCCCATAGGTCGAGGAGATGTTGATGATGGTCCCGCTGCGCTGTCCCTGCATGACGC
Organism: Bradyrhizobium sp. AZCC 2230; assembly: GCF_036924495.1. NCBI lineage: Bacteria > Pseudomonadati > Pseudomonadota > Alphaproteobacteria > Hyphomicrobiales > Nitrobacteraceae > Bradyrhizobium > Bradyrhizobium sp. AZCC 2230. Next base: position 2,232,602 of record NZ_JAZHRS010000001.1, read on the forward strand.
GCGCTTCGTGCTTCATGCTCAGGAGTACGCCGAGAACATTGGTGTCGAACGTCGCGGAATAGCTTTCCGCGGTCTGCTCCGTGATCGGGCCGGGTTTACCTTCGGTGCCGGCATTATTGACCGCGATATCGAGGCGCCCGAAGCGCTCGACGGTGCGGTCGACGAGACGACGGACATCGTCTTCCTTGCGCACATCGGCCTGGACGAATTCGGCTTCGGCACCGAACGAACGGAGCTCGCGAACCAGTGCCTCGCCGGCATCCGGCTTGCGCCCAGAAACAACAACGCGATTGCCCGCTTTCGCGAACGAGACCGCCGCAGCGCGGCCGATGCCCGTGAGGGCCCCAGTGATGAGAACGACTGATGATGGCATGATTTATCTCCTTGATAAGAAAAGATTTCTCTGGCCGCCGTATCCAACCGGGTGTTGTGAGAGGGGTCGGTTGCGGCGTTGGCCCCAAGATGAGCGTTCTCGACCAATTGAAAAACAGGCCATAATTCCAAACATATCGGACATAGGTGTCCGATATGGAGTTCGCGGATGGACAGTCTGGGATCGCTCAATGCGTTCGTTCGGGCCGCCGAAACCCGAAGCTTCACGGTTGCGGGACGGCAGCTTGGCGTGTCGTCATCGGCGATCGGCAAGGCCGTGGCGCGGATGGAGGAACGGCTCGGCGTGCGCCTCTTCCATCGCAGCACGCGCAGCATCACACTCACCGCGGAAGGCGCCCTGTTCCTCGATCGGTGCCGGCGCATCTTTTCTGAAATCGAAGCAGCGGAGCTTGAGCTGTCGCAGACACACGAGGCCCCGCGCGGCACGCTGCGTGTCGGTCTGCCATTGGTCGGCATGCTGATGATACCGACGCTCGCGGCGTTCATGCGGACCTATCCCGAGATCATGCTGGATCTCGATTTCAGCGATCGGATCATCGATGTGATCGAGGAGGGTTTTGACGCCGTGGTGCGCTTCGCCGACGCCGGCGACACGCGCTTGATGTCGCGGGCCTTGGGCACCTATCGCCGGCGCCTGGTGGCGGCCCCGGCTTATCTCGCGGCCAAAGGTGTTCCCAAAACCCCCGATGACCTCAAGGCTCATGCCTGTCTGCACCACAGGTTTCCGACCAGCAGAAGGTTCGAGCAATGGCCCTTGCCGCCTGAGCAGGCCGGCGTCGAGATTGAGCTGCCGAAAACGGCGGTCGCAAGCACGCTTGAGCCGCTGATCTATATGGCCGAGCAAGGCCTGGGCATCGCCTATTTGCCTGACTTCGCCATCGGCCGGCAACTTCGTGAAGGCCTGCTCGTCACGGTGCTCGACGACTACACCGACCGCTCCGGACCGCTTCGGGTGCTGTGGCCGTCGAGCCGGCATCTCGCTCCCAAGCTCAGAGCTTTCGTGGACTTTCTCGCCGCGAACCTTATTCCCGCCGTGGAAGGCGAAGCGGACAGCGGGATAAGTTTCTAGGAGAGGTTGATCTCAATCGGCGCGCCGGATCGACGGCGAGGGGACGCGCGCATAAAGGCGTGCCAAATCGCACTAGATCGTATCGTGGCGCACAAAATCGTGGAGCGGGTGAAGGGAATCGAACCCTCGTATTCAGCTTGGAAGGCTCGAAAAACTGCAGTGTTTTCAAAGGCCGTTCTGACATTTTCGGCAGTTTTGGCCCATTGAGATCGTTACAGAATTTCTCGTTGTCAGAATGGCAGCTGCGAGCCCCATGGTCGCAGTCAAACCCGTTTTGCAGCTCTAGGGAAATCCGTAAAGCGATGGGGGTAGCGCCTGTATCAGCAGCACGGCGCTGCCGCCCACCACGCTCGCACTACGACGGGCGGAGACAAGACGCGCTCCCCGAGCGGTATCACCGTCGAGCCGACTTCGAATTATGTCTGCCGCCCGCTTTTTCGATCGCCGCGGCTTCCGAACGCTCCCGCTTCGGCGAGGCGAGAGATCGCCTCGCCAGACAGGCCCAGCACCCGCGACAGCAATTCATCGCGATGCGCGCCGATCGCGGGAATGTCGCGCTGCATGGATGTCGGCGCGCCCGACATCTTCCAGGGCGCGTTCACGCCCGTGAACTCTCCCGCTCCGTCCGCGATGGTGGCAAAGGCACCGCGCTGCAGGAGATGCGGGTCGGTCAACGTCGCACCCGGGTCGCGATACTCGGCGCTGGGAACGCCGGCCTTGTCGAGTGCGGCCATGCACTCGCGCACCGTATGCTGCTCGGTCCACTTCTCGACGATCTGCATCATCGCAGTCCAATTTGCGCCCCGCGCCGGCACGGTCTTGAATCGCGCATCATCGGCGAGCTCGCTCTGCCCCGTCACCTCGCAGAGCGCGGTAAAGTTTCTCGGCGTAATCGGCGCGATCAGAACGTCGCCATCGAGGGCCCGCACCGGACCGTAGGCCGCGCGCGGCGAGCTGATCGGGAACTGCGCTTCCTGCAATTCGTAGACGAGCAGGTTCAGCATACAGTCCATCAACGCAACGTCGATCCGCTGCCCCACCCCGGTCCGCGTGCGCTGAACCAGTGCCGTCTGGATTGCAGAGTAACCGAAGATACCACCGAGGACGTCCGCAACGAAGACGGCGCCGGCCGCCGGCCGATCCCGATCGCCTGCATATCGCATCAAGGAGCGATCGAAGCCGCTTTCGGCATGAACGATCATGGCATAAGCCGCGCGCTCCGCGGCGGGGCCGGACTGCCCATAGCCGGAAATCGAGCAATAGATCAGGCGCGGATTGATCGCGCGAAGCGCCTCGTGGCCGAGGCCAAGACGGTCCATGACGCCGGGCCGGAAATTTTCGACCAGAATGTCGGTTTCCTTGACCAGCTGGTGCACCAGCTCGATGGCATCGGCGCTCTTCAGGTCGAGGGCAAGGCTATGCTTTCCAGCATTGAGCTGGCCGAAATAGGCACTGTGGCCGTCGCGGAGCGGCGTCCGGAGCCGCATGTCGTCGCCTTCCGGCGGCTCGATCTTGATCACCTCGGCACCAACATCGGCGAGCAGACGTGCGCAATAGGGACCCGCGAGCATGATCGAAAAGTCGAGCACGCGTACACCTTCGAGAGGCAGGCTCGCCGTTTGCCGCTCTTGCATGCGATACTCCTTTATCTGGGCAGCCCGAGCGCCCGTTGCGCGATCAGGCTGCGCTGGATTTCATTGGTGCCAATGCTGATGACCCACATCAGCGAATGGCGCAGGTTCTGCTCGAACCGGCCATTGTCGATCGTACCCGGCATCTGTTCGGACAGCGCCGCGCGCATGCCGAGGATGTCGAGCGCTGCCTCGCCGAAACGCTCCATCAATTCGCCGGAGAAGACTTTGCTGATGGCGCCATATTCCGGCGGCGTCACGCCGTCGACGGCAAGCTCTGCGCATCGCATCATCAACTGGCGCCCGACTTCAATCTCGGCGGCAAGCGTCGCCATCTTGTCGCGGACCATGGGATCATCGCCCAGCGCCGCGCCGCCATCATCTTTCGCGATGACATGGCTGCGCAGTTCCTCGAAGGCATGGGCAACCTTCAGAACGATACCGCCGCCGACCAGCCCGCGCTCGAAGGCGAGCGCTCCGGTCAGTACCTTCCATCCGCCGTTGACCTCGCCGACGATGTTCTCCTGAGGAATACGGACGTCGTCATAGAAGATGTTGGCGAAGGAGCCGTCATACATCGTGGTGGCCGGCCGAACCGTGACCCCCTCCGCATTCATCGGTACGATGAACATGCTGATGCCGGCGTGGGGCGGCTTCGCATCCCTGTCCGTTCGCGCAGCGAGGAACATGTATTTGCCCCACCACGTCGTGGTCCAGATCTTCTGGCCGTTGATCACCCAGTGATCGCCGTCGCGCACCGCGCTGGTGCGCAGCGCCGCGAGGTCGGAGCCGGCCTGCGGCTCGCTGTATCCCATGCCATGCATGGCCTCGCCACGGAGGATCTCTGGCAGATACCTCTGCTGCTGCTCGGGCGTCCCGAACATCATCAACGCATTGGCCTGGATCGCCGCTCCGATCCGCGGCGCCTCGCCCCGCTCCATCGTCTCCATGAAGGCGATCTGTTCGAGCGGCGACCGCGCCTGGCCGCCAAACTCGCTGGGCCAGCCGAGCCCGATCCAACCGGTCTTGCCGATATCGCGCGCGAAGTCGGCATCGAACTCCCGTTTGGAGAACGGCCTGCGACCGAATTCGGCCTTCCGGTCGCCCGACCAGCTTTCCTCGAGCCATTGCCGAACCTGTTCGCGCAGCGCATTGCCGGCGGGACCGAGATCGTATTCAGGCAGTCCGGAACTAGCGGGATCCAGCAAGGACGACGCCAGGAGGCGCTTCGCGTGCAGCGATCCACCCAGCGCGATCGTATCAAGGTGGACCCGCTTGAAATGCAGCGGCGCGTCATGTTCGTCGGCGTAGCCGATGGCACCGAACGCGTGGTGGGTCTCGAGCGAAACCCGCCGCAACGCGTCACTTGCGAACACGACGGCGCAACTGGCGAAGTAGCGCCAATCGCCGTCGTCCAGATCGTGCAGCTTCGTCGCATGGTCGAGAACCAGACGGACGCCTTCGAGGGCAATGAGGCCATTGGCGAGCTTGTGCTGGATCGCCTGGAATCTTCCGATCGGCTGGCCGAACTGGTGACGCTGCTTGACGTAGTCCGTCACCAGCTCGAAAGCGCGTCGGGCAGCGCCATGCGCCCGCGCCGTCAGCCCCAGCTTGCCCTTGAGCAGGAGATCGTCGAAAAGACCATCGTCCAGCGCAATAAGAGTGACTGGCGTCGCATTCAGCCGGACCTCATAAAAACCCCAGGCGCCCATGGCACGGGTCGGGATGACCTCGACGCCTGCCGCATCCAGCGCGACAAGTCCCAGGACTGTCCGGTCGATTGCGACGAGCAGATGCGTGCAACTCCCCGCCGCCTCCACAAAACGAAGCAATCCGCGCCCACGTTCATCCCTGACCTGGATCGAGCCGGTGCCCTGATCTGGGTCGAGCGCCCCAAAGGAGAACGCGACCCGGGCCGCGCCCGCGTGCAGCCCTTTGAGAAGATCAACAGCCGCTCCGGATTGCGAGGTGGAGAGCGCAAAATTGGCAAGCGCGGCGGACCACATCGGGGCGGGACAGGCCGCGCGGCCGAGCTCTGCGAGCACGACAGCGACCTCTCGGAGCCCGCCTTCAGCGCGATTGCAGCCGAGATTTGCGACCCCCTGCGTGACGAGCCCGCTCCACATCGCCACGATGTCGTGCGGGGCCGGTCCGTGTCTGACGCAATCGGCGTTCCACTGCTCGCCGAGAAACCCGCGCAGGGAACCCCGGAGCATCTCCCTGATGTCTTCGCCTGGAAGCTCTGCTGCATCCATGGGAGGTACTAGGCCTGACCGAACCTCGGCTTGCGCTTTTCCTTGAACGACATCGTCGCTTCCTTGTGGTCGGCGGTTCCGAATGTCACCTGCTCGAGCGCCATCGAGGCTTCCAGCATCATGTTCACGCGGTCCTTGATGATCTGGTTGATCGACAGCTTAGTCCAGCGAATGGCCCAGGTCGGACCGTTGGCGAGCTCGATTGCGATTTCCCGGGCCTTTGCCAGCACCTCCGCGCGCGGTGCGATATGATTGACCAGACCGATCCGCTCCGCCTCATTGCCCTTCAGCAGCGTTCCGCGGATGAGGAATTCCTTGGCCTTGTTGATGCCGACAAGCAGCGGCCAGATCACGGTGCCTCCATCGCCGGCGACGAGCCCGACGCGCGACACATGGGTGTCGCCAATGCGCGCGTCCTCGGCCATCACCGTGATATCGCACAGAAGTGCATGCGTCGCCGCAAGGCCGATAGCGTCGCCATTGATGGCGGCAATAATCGGCTTGTCGAGCTCGAGCTGGCGGGTGACGCCGCGCCGGCTGATCATGGGATCGTGCACTTCGCCCTCTTCGAGGACGTCACCACCCGGGCGCTCGGACATCGCCTTGACGTCGCCGCCCACGCTGAAGAACTCCCCTGCCCCCGTCAGCACGACGACGTTGACGGCGTGATCGTCGGCCAGATCGTCCCAGATCGTCCGCAGTTCGCGGATCAGCTTTTGATTGATCGCATTGCGCGCATGTGGCCGGTTCAACGTGACGGTCGCGACCTTGTCCGCGACGTCCACCTTCAGGCACTCATATTTTGCGTATTGGGACACGACTTCCTCCATTTATCTTCTTGTTTACGCACGATCTCTTTTGTCGCCGGACGACCTCTCACCGTCTCATGCCCGGCTGCATCTCGGCGAGCGCGACCTGAAGCGACATGGCGCCGGGATCCTGCTCCAGCATCCGCTGCACCGCCGCCAGGTGACTGCGCATCAGCCGCGTCGCGGACAACACGTTCCGCTCTCGCAGCGCCGACAGGAACTGCCGGCGCCGCTCGACCAGTCGCGCCATCGCAACTCCGCTCGACGCCACCTTGGCATAGACAAACCGCATATGAATCTCGGTGACCGAATCCATGATCATGGCGATCACCTTGTTGCCGCTCGCCTCGGCCAGCAGCTTGTAGAATTCCCTGGCGCATTCGACCCGATCGAGCAGTCGCCCCTCGCGCGTGGCGAGGTCAGTGCGCTCGACATTCGCCTCCAGCGCCTCGAAATCGGATTGGCGCGCGTTCGCGCACGCCAGCCTCACCCCGAGATCCAGAACATGGACCCGGGCCTCCGACAATTCGCTGACCGAGATCGTGCCCAGGCTCAACATGTCGCGCATCACGACGTTCATGCGGCTGGTGTCGCCGGCCTGAACGAAGGCGCCGCCTTTGACGCCCTTTTGCAGCCGAAGCACCCCGGCCATTTCAAGACTGCGCAGAGCCTCCCTCAGGACGTTGCGGCTGACGCCGAGCTGCTGCGCGAGGTCGCGCTCCGGAGGCAGCTTGTCGCCGGGCCTGAGGACCCCGAGCGCCAACTGCTCGCGAATTCGCGCGCAGATTTCCTCGAAGGCACGGCGGGTGTGAATGGGCCGAAACGTCGGCGATGCCGGCGCGCCGGCCGCACGGTGATCGGAGGTCCGGTCGCGCCGCGTGGGCGAGGCCGGGCGCGGACTGGCAGAACGGCGGGGGCTTGACTTGCTCGACATGAGGTGAATTATTAAATGGATCACCCATTCAATGGAAGCCCCTTTTTGGGCCTTCTGACAAAAAAGCAAACGGGGATGTCCATGAGCTTCTCGGAAGAGCAGATCGCGTTCCGCGATAACGTCCGGAAGATGGCCGCAAAGCATGTGGCGCCGATCGCGGCCGAGATCGACGAGACCGATCGCTTCCCTCTCGAGATCGTCAAGCTGTTCGGGGAAATGGGGCTGATGCAGCTCTGGGTCCCCGAGCAATATGGCGGGCCGAACGGCAACCTGACCCTGGCCTGCATCGCGCGCGAGGAAATCTCGAAGATCTCACCCGCCTGCGCCTCGATTGCCGCACTCAACACCATGTTCATCATACCCCTCCTGCATTTCGGCTCGGAGGAACAGCGCAAGAAGTACCTCCCGATCATCGCCAAAGGCGGCGTCGTGACCGCGATCGCGATCTCCGAGCCGCAGGCCGGCTCCGATGTCACCGCGATCAACACCCGCGCCAGGAAGGACGGCGACTGCTATGTCCTCAACGGCCGCAAGCAATGGTGCAGCTATGGCGTTGCGGCGGATTTCATCGTGGTGATGGCGCGGACGGGCGACGGTCCGGGAGCGGATGGCATCAGCTCCTTCATCGTCGAGCCGAAGACGATGCCGGGCATCACCTTCGGCCGGCACGAACGCAAGATGGGCTTTCGCGGCGCGCCGAACACGCCGATCTTCTTCGACAACGTTCGGGTGCCTGTCGAGAATCTCGTCGGCGAGGAGGGCAAGGGATTTCGGGCGTCGATGCGCGCCCTCGACCTCAATCGCCCGACCATCGGCGCTCAATCCGTCGGACTGGCCCAGGGCGCGCTCGACGCCTGCATCGCCTATGCGAAGGAACGCAAGCAGTTCAATAAGTCGATCTCCGAATTCCAGGGCGTCCAGTTCATGCTGGCCGATATGGCGATGCAGATCGAGGCGGCCCGCGCCCTCGTCTATGAATGCGCGCGCGCCGGCGATGCCGGCGACTGGAAACGCCTGAACGTCCTCGCCAGCATGGCCAAATGCGTCGGTAGCGACATGGCCATGAAGGTGACGACCGACGCCGTGCAGATCTTCGGCGGTTATGGCTACACGATGGACTACCCGGTCGAACGCATGATGCGCGACGCCAAATTGACGCAGATTTTCGAGGGCACCAACCAGATCCAACGCATGGTCATTGCTCGCGAGCTTCTCCGATAAGACTGCAAAAATTAAACGATACCGGGAGGACACGTCTTGAACACCATCATAAGCCGGACTCTGGGCGCTGTGGCCGTATCCGCCGCGCTTGCCACTGCGCCGCTGCATGCACAAAAGGCCTATGGTCCGGGCGCCAGCGATACGGAGATCAAGCTCGGGCAATCGACGCCGCTCAGCGGGCCGGCATCGGCCTTCGGTGCGGGAGCGGGACGCGCCGTCGTCGGCTATTTCGAGATGATCAACGAACAGGGCGGCATCAACGGCCGTAAGATCAACTTCACGCAGCTCGACAATGCCTACAGTGCACCAAAGGCGGTCGAGCAATCGCGCAAGCTGGTCGAGGATATCGGCGTGCTCGCCGAGGTCGGCACCATCGGCACGGTTCCAAACGTCGCCATCCAGAAATATCTCAACGGCAAGCAGGTGCCGCAACTTCTCATCACCGCCGGCGGACGCCGCTTCAACGACCCAAAAACCTTCCCCTGGACCGTGCCGCTCTATCCGGACTTCGAAACCGAGGGCCGCGTCATCGCTCACTACATCCTGAACGCCAGGCCGGACGCCAAGATCGGCATCCTGTTCCAGAATGACGATTTCGGCCGGGACTACATGAAGGGACTGCGCGCGGGCCTCGGGCCGAAGGCATCGCAAATCATCGCCGAGGCCTCCTATGAGCTGGCCGATCCGACCATCGACTCCCAGATCGTCCAGCTCAAGGCCGCCGGCGCCGATACACTGGTCGAGCAGTCCTCCGCAAAGGCGGCCGCGCAATCCATTCGCAAGGTGCGCGAGCTCAACTGGAATCCCCTGCACGTCATCGGCGGATCGACCGCGTCCGTCGAGACCGTGCTGAGGCCCGCCGGGCTCGAGGCATCAAAGGGACTCGTGACCACGCTATTCCTCAAGCAGCCCGGCGATCCCGCCTGGGCCAACGACGAGGAGGTCAAGGCCTACCACGGCTTCCTCAAGAAGTACGCACCCTCGGCCAATCCGGACGACTATTCGGTCCTGGTCGCCTACATGAATGTGAATGCGCTCACGACCGTGCTGAGGAAATGCGGAGACGAGCTGACGCGGGAGAACCTGATCCGCCAGGCCACCTCGCTCCGTGGCGAGCGGATGCCCTTGATGCTTCCGGGCATCTCGATCAGCACGGCGCCCGGGGACTACACGCCCTTCAAGATCCTGCGCATTGCGAGATTCGACGGAACGAGCTGGACGCTGTCGGGCGATCCGGTATCGGCCGACTAGGAAGCTCTCTTAGCACCTCGCCTCACAGGTAGCATCACTCCGCCGCCATTGCGCCGGCCGTCTCGAGCGCATCGATGTGATCCGGCAGGACGCCCCAATCAGCGAGCGCCTGTCGGCTGTCCCGCCCCGGCGATGGCGGCGGCGTGCGCAGTTCGGATGGTGTGCGCGAAAACCTTGGAGCCGGGCCCGGGTGCCGCACCCCGTCGAACATCGCATAGACGCTTCGTGCCTGCATCTGCGGATGCGACGGCGCCTCGTCGATCGTCAGGACCGGCGCGAGGCAGGCGTCGTGCCCCGTGGCGGCGGCCACCCACTCATCACGCGTACGCCCGGCGAAGATGTTCGCGAAGCGCTCACGCATCTGCGGCCACGCAACGCGGTCGTTCTGATCCGGCAGCCGATCGTCGCTGAGGCCCATTACCTTCAGCAAGTTGGCGTAGAAATGCGGCTCAATCGCCCCGACGGCAATAAATCTGCCGTCCTTCGTCGCATAGCTGCGATAAAACGGCGCGCCGCCGTCGACGACGTTCTCCGCACGTCGTTCCGTCCAGCTTCCTTGCTGCCGGAAGGCCTGAAAGGCCGACATCAGATGCGTCACGCCGTCGATCATGGCGACGTCGATCGTCTGTCCCTTCCCCGATCGCTGCGCCTCCATCGCCGCCGAAAGCAGGCCGACGGTCAGGTAGAGTGCTCCACCGCCCAGATCGGCGACAAGATTGAGCGGCGGCGGCGGCGGGCGATCGGTATCGCCCAGACAATGCAGCGCACCGGTCAGTGCCAGGTAATTGATGTCGTGTCCCGCTTCCTGCGACATGGGTCCCTCCTGCCCCCATCCCGTCATGCGCGCATAGACCAGACGCGGATTGACGGCATGGCAGGCATCGGGACCAAGTCCGAGCCGCTCCATCACCGAGGGACGAAACCCTTCGATCAGCGCATCCGCCTGCACCAGCAGTTTTAAGACCGTTGCAATGGCCTGCGGCTGCTTGAGATCGAGCGCGACCGAGCGCTTGTTGCGATTGTAGAAGTCGAACTGCGCGGGCAGATCCGGCTCGACACCGGGTTTCGGGATGCGATCGACGCGCAGTACGTCGGCGCCGAGATCGCCGAGCAACGCGCCCGCAAATGGCGCCGGGCCGATCCCGCCCATTTCCACGACGCGAAAGCCTTGCAGGGGGCCGGTCACGATGGAACTCTCCTCTTCTCGGACATCGGTGGGATCGCGACGTGTGACGATGAAGTTCGCTGCCCGATCGCCCTCAGCGATGAAAGGGCACGACGTCATCGATCTTGGCCCGGCCGACACGTGCCGCATTGGCCCTGACGTCGTGGTCCTCATAGCCAAACGAGATGCCGAACAGCAGCTTGTAATTGCCGGGCACATCGAGCTGCTCTCGAACGATATCTGGAAACAGCCCGAGCGCGCCCTGCGCGCAGGAAGCGATTCCACGCGAGGTCAGCACAAGCATGAGGGTTTGCGCATACATGCCGATGTCGGCCGCTTCGCGCGTATCGAACGGCTCCGGCATGAAGATCAATACGGCATGCGGCGCATCGAAGAACGCATGGTTGCGGATATAGGCGAGCTTGCGTCCGACCGCGTCGCTGCGCGCAACCCCCATGGCCCCATAGAGCGCCTGCGCTGCGCCGACCTGGCGTTCCCGATAGATTCCGGTGAACTTGCCGTCGGCCGGCCAGTCCGGCTTGATCGGATCATCACGCATCCCCGCCCCCACGAGCGCCTCACGCAGTCGCTTGAGCTTCTCGCCTGACACGACGTGCGGGGTCCATGGCTGCACGTTGCAGTTGGACGGCGCGTATTGTGCGAGCGCGAAAACTTCGTGCAGCGTCGCCTCGGGAACCTCGCGCGGAAGGAACCCGCGCACGGACCGCCGGAGGCGGATCGCTTGGTCGACATTGATCATAGGTCGCTCCACGAGGCTCATGGCTCGCTCTCGATCAATGCCATGCCGCGCGTCGCATAGGCACGCGCGAGCCGTCGGCCCACATTTGCCGCGTCTGGCAACACATTGTTGCCGAGATCGCCACGCGCCGCTACGCCGGCGCTTCCGACGGCGCCCCTAAACATCGCAAAGACCCGGTGGAAGACTGTCAGGCGCTCGGTTGCCCCCGCGCATTCATAGTAGCGATCAAGATAATCCTGCTCACTCGGAATCCCCATCTCGTCAAGCGGCAGGCCACGGAGCCCGCCGTTCTCGTCGGGCCCCATGCGCCAGGCCTGGCTGTTGAACGCGAGGTCGACCAGCGGATGGCCCAGTGTCGACAATTCCCAGTCGAGCACACCAATCACACGCGGTTCGGTCAGATGAAATACCACATTCGCCATGCGGAAATCGCCATGGCAAAGGACAAGTGTCTCGCTCGCGGGCACGCGTTCCGCCAGCCAGCGCACCATTCTGTCGAGTGCGGGGTTATCGTCATCACCCCGGCGATACTCGCCCCACAGCCTGGACCAGCGATTGAGCTGGCGTGCAAAATAGTTTCCCGGCTTGCCGTAGTCACCGAGTCCGATTTTCGTGTAATCGAGCTTGTGGATTGCGGCGAGCGTCGCGCACATCGAGCGATAGCAAGCGGCGCGCTCCTCGCAGGCAAAGCCCGGCAGGGCGTAGTCATAGACGACGCGGCCCTCCAGCCATTCCATCAGATAGAAGGGTGTGCCAAGGACCTCCCGATCCTCACAATAGCGGTAAGGCCTGGGCGTCGGGACGTCGCTTGCCTCAAGGGCCGTGAGCACCCGATATTCACGGTCGATCGCGTGCGCTGACGGCATCAGCACGCTGTTCGGTTGCTTGCGCAGCACGGCGCGCCAACCGCCCCGTGTCACGAAGTAAGTGGGATTGGACATGCCGCCGCTGGTGCGCGTGACCCGCGCTTCCGCGGTCCCGCCCAGCCATTCTTTCAGGTATGCTTCGAGCCGACGAAGGTCGAAATCCAGATCGCCGTCGCTCGTCCGCATGCTCATCGCGCTCAGCTCGCGCTCTTGCCACTAAAGCCGAACAGATATTGCGCGACACGCCGCATCTGCACCTCTTCGGTTCCTTCGGTGATGCGGTAACGGCGGTGATGGCGGTAGATGTGCTCGAACGGCAATGCGCGGCTGTAGCCCATGCCGCCATGCACCTGCATCGCACGATCGGCTGCCTCGCAGCACAGCCGGTTGGCCCGGAAATTACAGATCGACACCATGTCGCTGATCTCGAGCGGATTCCGGCGATCCATCTGCCAGGCGGTCCGAAAGATGAAATTGCGCAGCATCTGGTACTCCGCCCAGAGCTCGACCAGGGGAAACTGAACGGCCTGCTTCTTGGCCAGCGGCTCGCCGAAGGCAACACGCGATTTCGCGTATTTGACCGCATCCTGGATGCAATAGCGCGCCGCCCCGGCGCTGGCCGCTGCCTGCCGGACGCGGTTCTCGTGCACGAAACGTTGCGCGACGACGAGGCCCTCGCCTTCCCGGTGCAGGATCGCGCTATCGGGCACGCGCACATTCAACAGCTCCGTCTCTGCATGATCGCTGGGCATGTTGAAGGTCCAGTGATTGTAGAGCACGTTGTGGCCGGGCGTGTCGGTCGGGACGATGAAGGCCGTGATGCCCTTGGCCTCGCCCGGCTTGCCCGAGGTGCGGGCAAACACCAGATTGGCATGCGCGCGTGCGACCTGGCTGTTCCAGCGCTTGCGGCCGTTGATGACCCAATGGCCGCCATCGCGCACGCCGGTGGTCTCGAGCCAGGTCGCGTCGCTGCCATGCCCCGGTTCGGTCAGACCAAAGGAGAGGTGCTTCTTGCCGGTGATGATGCCCTCGATGTAGGTCTTCTGCTCCTCCGTCCCGTAGTCGGCAAGCGCCGGGATGATCGGAAAATTGCCGACGATGGAGGATTCGTCCTGGAGGTCGTTGTGCAGCCCCAGTCCCCGGGCGGCCAGATGCTCGCGGATCGCGGCGATCGCGAGGTTCGAGGCGCCCTGCCCGCCGCACGATTTGGGCAGGCCGTAGCGCAGATGCCCGGCCTTGTCGGCAAGGCGCTCCATTTCGCTGATCAGGGCCCGCCATTCGTCGCGGGGGCGGCCGTCGTTGTCCCAGTCGGTGCGGGCGTTCTCACGACGATGGTCGAAGAACTTCTTATTGTCGCGCTCGAGCGGCTTGATCTCCGCCTCGATGAAGGCGTCGAGTTCGGCGAGCTTGTTGGTGACGTCCTTTGGCAGTTCGAAATCCACGGCGCCTCTCCTGTTCTGTTCTTATTGGTTGGGCAGCTGGCATTGCTAGAGCGCGATCCGGCCATAGGGATGGGTGCTGCTGACGCCGCCATCGACGGACAGCAATTGACCATCCACGTATGAGGAATCGTCGCTGGCCAGGAATGCCGCGGCAGCCGCGATCTCCTCGGGACGCCCCGGACGCTTCAGCGGCGTTACGTGCCCGAGCTTGGATTCGACGCCGCGGGCGCGGGCGTCCTCGAACACCTTGCGAGTCAGTTGCGTCTCGACGAGTCCCGGCAGCACTGCATTGACGCGCACTCCGGTCCCGGCAAAGGCGTTGGCCGCCGTCTGCGCCAGATTGTTTACGGCCGCCTTGCTTGCGCTGTAGGAGATCGCACCGGCGTTGGCGCGCAGTGATGCGGCCGATGAGGTCAGGATGATGGAGCCATAACCCTGTGCCGTCATGTGACGGCCGGCATATTTGACGGCGAGAAAGTAGCTTATTGTGTTGATCCGGTAGACTTCGGACCATTCTTCTACGGTCTGTTCCAGCAACGGCGTGTTGGTTCCGGTGACGCCGATATTGGCGAAGAATATCTCCATCCCCCCGAACTCCGAGAGGCATCGTGACACGATCACCGCTACGTTCTCTTCGATTGAGGCGTCCGTGATCAGGGCGGATGCCACCCCACCCTCGCCCCTGATGGCCGCGGCGGTCTCCTCGGCATTGCCGGCCCGGCCGACGACCAGGACAGCCGCACCCTCGCGCGCGAAACGAATGGCGCTGGCGCGACCGATGCCGCTTCCGCCGCCGGTGACGACCGCGCGCTTGCCCTCGAGCCGCTTCATGCGCCTTCTCCTATCTGGCAGGAATCGTCCAACCGCCGTCGGCGGTGATGACCGCGCCCTGGATGTAACTCGCGTCATCGCTCGCAAGGAACGCTGCGAGCGCGGCTATCTCTTCCGGAGCGCCGAAACGACCGGCCGGCATCTCGGCCTGCCGCGCCGCAATGGTCGCTTCATCGAACTGCGCGATGGAGGCAGGTGTTCCGATCATGCCTGGCGCGATCACGTTGACGCGGATCTTCTTCGCGGCGAGCTCGATGGAAGACGCCCGCGAGAGACCGACGACGCCAGCCTTCAGCGCGGAATAGGCGATCGAGTCCTTGGCGGGGTGAAACGCCGACACCGAGCTGAGATTCACGATCGATCCGCCGCCCCGCCGCTCCATCTGCGGGGCCGCCGCCTGCGTCGCCCAGATCAAGCCGTGCACGCCGACCGCGAACATCCGCTCGACCGTGCCCACCTCGATCTGCTGCAACGGTTCAAAGCGCGCCCACACGGCATTGTTGACGAGTACGGCCACGGGTACGTCGAATTCATGCTCGACGCGTTCAAACAGCCCGTGAACCTCATCGCGCTTGCCGATATCGACCTCGTATCCTCTCGCCTCGAACCCCATATCCTTCAGCTGGCTGACCGCAGGCTCCAGCCGTCGCGCGCTGACATCGACACAGGCAAGGCGCCCGCCCTCCTGGCCGAAGCGCTCTGCGATCGAAAGACCGATCCCACGCGCCGCGCCTGTGACGACGCAGACGCGATCCTTGAGACGGGGGGTCATGCGCTCGCCTTGTGTGGCGGTTCGGCGAATGCCTTGGCAATCTCGCGCAGTTGATACTTCTGGACCTTGCCGGCCGGGGTCTTTGGCAGGTCGGTGACGATCTCGACGCGTTCCGGCCAGTATTGCTTGGCGACCTTGTGATCAGCCAGGTGGGCCTGCACGGCCGCCAGATCGAGCTTCTCGCCGGGGCGCAGCATGATGAAGGCACAGGCCCGCTCTCCGAGCCGTGGATCCGGATAACCGACGATCGCGACGGACAGCACGGCCGGATGCTTGAACAGCAGATTCTCGATATCGAAGACGGGAACGTTCTCACCACCACGGATGATGATGTCCTTGATGCGACCGTCGATCCGGATGTAGCCCTCATCGTCCATGTAGGCCATGTCGCCGGTGTCGAACCACCCGTCCGCGTCAAACGGCTCCATGTCCTCGCGCTGGTAGTAGCCAAGGAACATCTGCGCGCCGCGGACCTTGAGCAGGCCCTTCTCTCCAACCGGAGCCGGCGATCCGTCCATGCGCACCACCTTGACTGCCACGCCTTCCACCGGACGCCCGTCCGTCTTCGACGATTTCTCCAGCGCCCGCTCTGGCTCGGTCAGCGTGCTCGACAGCGATTCCGTCATGCCCCACAGCGAGCATACTTTGAGGTCGAGCTCGCGATAGGCGCGATCGATTAGCGCCGGCGGAATCGGCGCGCCTGCGCAGAGGAACTTGCGCAGTTCGGCCGGCTGGGGCACACCGGCTGCGACGGCCTCGCACATGTCGGCGAGGAACGTCGCCGCGCCGGCGGAATAGGTGACGCCTTCCTTGGCCATGATCGAAACGCCGCGCTTGGGCTCCCAGATGTCCTGAAAGATCACGGTCGCGCCAATTTTCAGGCCGAGCAGCATTCCAGCGGCAAACCCGGTCATATGGCCCAGCGGCGAGCAAACAAGCATCGTGTCGCTTGCGTCGAGGCCAAATCGTCCCGCGAGCCCGATGCAACAGCCCATCAGCGTATTCAGGCAATGCATGACGCCCTTGGGCGAGCCCGTCGTTCCCGAGGTGAACATCAGCACGGCCATTTGATCGGCGGGAAGCGCGCCGATCTCGCCGACCGGCGGCGGACCGAGACGCTCATCACCGGACAGCAGCGCCTGATCGAAGCTCGCGGGTCCCTCGCCGTCGACGACGATGATATGCTTGAGCCTCAGCAGCCCGGGCTGCAGCGAGCGGGCCATGACCTCGTGATCGAAACCGCGGAACAGTTTCGGAACGACAAGCAGCTTCGTTTCGGCGAAGCCAAGCATGTAGGTGAGTTCGTGCTCGCGGAAGATCGGCATCAGCGGATTGACGACCGCGCCAACGCGGAAGGCCGCGAGCGCGATGACCGCAAACTCCCACCAGTTCGGCAACTGGACCGATACGACGTCCCCTGGGCCGACATTGAGACGGCGCAGGGCGGCTGCCGCACGCGAAATCAGATCGCCGAGTTCCGCGTAGGTCAGACGCTTCGGCTCGGCCCGGTCGGCGCGGTCCGCCATGAGCGCCAGCTTTTCGGGCGTCGCGGCAATCGTTTGTTGCAGGAACTCGTCGAAGCTCTTGTCGACCCAGAATCCGGTCGCACGCATCGCGCGCGCATGCGCCACGGGATCGAAACGATTCTCGCTCATGACGTCGCCTCCATGACGTTTGATCGCGCACTTGATGGCGTGTTCGTGCACTAGTGTATTATATTTGAAATGGACTTCAATACTAAAATTGACGATCTTCTATGCGTTCCACGGACGGTCTGGGTCATGTTTCGTGTGCTAGTGCATTAGTTCAGACAACGCGGCATGAGGACCGGCCAGCACCAGCAGGGGGGGACGGCAATGAAGGCGGCAGTTCTGGAACGACGTGGCCCAGACGGCGTGACCTGGCGCGATTTTCGGGATCCCGCGCCCGCTCCGGGAGAGTCCGTACTCAAGGTCGCCGCCTCCTCTGTCAATCGCGTCGATCTCTACATGCGCGACAACGGCAACGGGATCACCCATGCGTTGCCACAGGTGATGGGGGTCGAAGCCGCCGGCGAGATCGTCGAGGCCGCCCCCGGTACCGGACTGAAACCTGGCATGAAGGCTGTTCTCTTCTCCGAGGCCTATTGCGGCAAATGCCGCTACTGCCTGGCGGGCGACCAGCCGCTCTGCGAGAATGTGAAGATCATGGGCGAGCATCGGCATGGCGGGTTTGCCGATTACATCGCAATGCCCAGCACCTGCTTCTTTCCTCTTCCCGATGATGCCGACCTTGTGACGGCGGGCGCCTTGATGACGGGCCACCTCACCGCCTGGCGGATGTTGTTCGGCAAGCGGGCGCTCCAACCCGGCGAAAGCGTCCTGATCGTCGGCATTGGCGGAGGGGTGGCAGTCGCCTGCCTCCAATTGGCGAAAATCGCGGGTGCCCGTGTCTTCGTCACCTCCTCCAGCGACGAGAAAATCGCCAGGGCGAAGGCGTTGGGCGCAGACGGCGGCGTCAATTACCGACGCGATCGGGTTTCCGCTACCGTCCAGGAGATGAGTGGCGGCGGTGTCGACATGGTGATCGACAGCGTCGGCGAAGCGAGCTGGGGCGAATCCTTGCGCTCGTTGCGCCGTGGCGGGCGGCTTGTCACCTGTGGTGCCACGACCGGCTCCAATCCGCCAGCCGATCTGCAACGCGTATTCATTCGCCAGCTCGAAATCTATGGCTCGACCGGCGGCAGCGTCAGCGAATTCCGGCAGCTGCTCGATATATTCAATCGCGGCCTGACCAAGCCCGTGATCGATTCATCGTTTGCAATGGCCGATGTCAGCTCTGCCCTCGCGCGCCTCGCCTCCGGCGCACAGTTCGGCAAAGTGTCGCTCGTGGCCTAGCCCCATCGCACCGAGTCTCTATGCCACTCGAGCGTTCGGCGCCGCGCGGAAACAGGATCGGCAACGGCGCCGAGACGGTCACATCTTGCAGGCGGGATCCACCGGAGGAATGATGTCCTGCCCTGGCTCAAGCTTTTTGATCTGGTAACCAGGCTTTCCGTCCGGCCCGATTGCGATCTGACTGATCGCCATCCGCCGCGCGGTCTGATGATCGCCCGCCCGGACTTCGACATCGCCGAGAACCGTTTCAGTCTTGAGGCCTGACAGCGCGGCGCGCACCGCGTTGATATCGGTCGAATTGGCCTTCCGAAGCGCGGCAGCCATGAGCTCGATCGCCGCGTATTGGTCAGCACTGGTGTAAGGCGGCAGTTCGCCGTTGTATTTTTCCTTGTAGGCTTTCACGAAAGCTTCGGCTTCAGCGCCGGGAAAACCGGCGACGAAGCCGATGTTCTGATAGACGCCCAGGACCGTCTCGCCTTGCGCGGGCAGCGTTTGCGGGATCACGAAGGAATTGCCCAGCACCATCTTGTACTTCTTGAACAGGCCGAATTGCTGCTGCTGCTTAGCGAGATTGATGGCGTCGCTGCCGAAGATCGTCACGAATAAACCGTCAGCGGGGTCTGCCCCCAGTTCCGAAATCTTGGCACCGAAGTCAGGCGTGCCAGACGGAGAAAACAGCACCTTGCCGACGGTGCCGCCCTGGGAGGTCACCAACCCCTTGAACTTGTCTGCGGAGTCTCTCCCGGCGGCATAGTCGACGGCAAGGATGTCCCACTTCTTGATGCCCTGATCCTTCAGGAACTCCCTGAAGGCGCCCATGATCATCGAGTCATTTGCATTGACCCGGAAGAAGTTTGGCGAACAGTTCTTTCCGGTCAGACCGTCGGCGTTGGCCATCACCTCCAGCATCAGGACTTTCAGCGCGGGAAGCTTGGCTTGCAGAGCCGGCGTCACAGCCGACGTGTCCATGCCGGTGATGAACATCGCGCCATCCTTCTGGACCGCACGGGTAGCGCCGTCGACGGCGGTGTCGGGCGTGCCCGGATAGGAAATGAAGGTCGCCTCCAGCTTCTTGCCCGCCGCCCCGCCGGCGGCGTTGATCTGTTCGATCGCAAGGTTGACCGCCTTGACCTGGGTGTCCTTCAGCCCGGCGAGCGGTCCACTGTCGATCAGCAGAACACCAATCTTGACGGTGTCCTCCGCCAAAGCCGCCGTCGTAACTGCAATAGACATTGCGGCGCCGATCGTCACCGCGCACAACGCGCCTAATGCTGGACCGATGGACGATATCTTCATTTCTCACTCCCCTCCGCTTTTTTCTGATGCTCGGCTATACGGCCATCAAGGCCTGGTTCTCCGGCTCACCGATGGAGCCGATTGCGCCTGCCCCGACGACTTCTCCCTTCGCCAGGATCACGAATCGATCCGTCGCACGCTTCACGAGACTCAAGTGCTGCTCGACCACGAGCACGCCGGTGCCTGCACCGCGGATGCGGTTGAGCGTTTCGACCAGCCCATCGATCAGCACCGGCGAAAGACCTTCCGACGGCTCATCGAGAAGAATGAGACTGGGGTTGGCCATCAAGGCACGGCCGATCGCCAGCATCTGCTGCTGACCGCCGCTGAGCATGGTGCCGAGCCGGTCGGCACGCTCCTCCAGCACCGGGAAAAGATCGAAGATTGTCTTCAGACTCCAGTGCCCTGCCCTGCCGGTCGCCCTGCCGAGCAGCAGGTTCTCCTTGACTGTGAGATTCGGCAGGATGCGGCGACCCTGCGGCGCAATGGATAGGCCCAGCTTGGCGGCCATGTAGCCGGGCAGGCCATCGATCCGACGGTCATGCACCCAGATGGCACCCGAGATGATGTTGGTCTCGCGAAAGACCGACAGCAGCAACGTCGACTTGCCGGCGCCGTTACGGCCGACCAGGGCAACCGATTCCCCCTCTTCGACCGTGAGGTCGATGCCGCGCAGCACGGTCGATGCGCCATAGCCGGCAAACAGGGATTCGATCCGCAATGCGCTCATGCTGCGGTCCCCAGATACGCCGCGATGACCCGATGATCGGCCCGGATGGCTTCGGGCGCGCCTGTCGCGAGATGCCGGCCGAGATCGAGCACGGTGACCATGCCGCAACAGGCGAACACCGCGTCGACATCGTGCTCGACCACGATGGCCGAGATCCTGCGCTCGCGCACGAGGTCGCGCACATGCTCGAACAGGCGCAGCGTCTCCGTGGCAGACAGGCCCGCGCCCGGCTCGTCCATCAACAGAAGCCGTGGCCGCCCGATCAAGGCCAGTGCCACATCGACCCGCCGTTGCACGCCGTAGGCAATGCGCCCCGCCTTCTGGCCAAGATAGCCGCCGAGGTCCATGACCTCGATCACGTCGTCGAGCCTGTCGTCGCCGAGATGCCGCGCAACCAACTGGAGCTGTTCATGGACGGTGAGGTCCTGGAAGATGCTGGTGCGCTGGAACGATCGCGCCATACCCTGCCGACGGCGCCAGCTGATCGAACGTCGCGTGATATCCTCGCCGCAGTAGCGAACGCTTCCCGCGGTCGGACGCCGGCGGCCGCAGATCGCATCGAGCAGCGTGGACTTCCCCGCACCATTGGGCCCAATGACGCCGTGAAGCACGCCATCGCCGCGCACATCGAGATCGACGTCTGTCAGCGCCCGCACCGAGCCATAGCTCACCGAAAGCTTCTCGATCCTGAGCATGTCAGGGGGCCTCCCCGCGCCAGCCGAGCAGCCGTAACGCGCTCGACAGCCCGCCGACGACGCCGCGCGGAAACACAACGATGAA
Source organism: Bradyrhizobium sp. AZCC 2230 (assembly GCF_036924495.1). Taxonomy (NCBI): domain Bacteria; kingdom Pseudomonadati; phylum Pseudomonadota; class Alphaproteobacteria; order Hyphomicrobiales; family Nitrobacteraceae; genus Bradyrhizobium; species Bradyrhizobium sp. AZCC 2230. The sequence goes on from NZ_JAZHRS010000001.1 coordinate 2,253,683, forward strand.
CACGACGATGGCGATACCGGTCAGAAGCTGCGTCAGCCCGCGTGCCCCGAATTCATCCTGCGCAAAGGAGAAGATCAGCCCACCCAGGATCGGTCCGAGCGCCCCTGAAATGCCGCCCATCAACGCTGCGACCAAAGCGTTGGTGCTGACCGAAAGGCCCAGGCTCTCGGGTGAGACGAAACCGGCGTTGAGCACATGCAGGAAGCCGGCGACCGCAGCCACGACATTGACAAGCACATAGCCGATCAGCCGCGGCACGAAGGTGTTGAAACCGGAGAAGCGCATGCGCTCGTCGTTCTCCCGTACCGCACGGAGGATCGCACCGAGACGGGAGCGCCCGATGACCCAGAACGCCACGCCGACAAGGACTGCCACGATCCAGGCCATTGTCCAGAACCGCGCCGGATCGGCAAACGCGGCGACGTCGATGCCCAGGATCGAACCCTTCATGCGGACAACCAGCCCGTCAGCGCCCCCGGTATAGTCGCGCAATCCCTCGAGCAGGACGGCATGGCTGAGCATTTCGCCGGCTGCGAGCGTCAGCATCATGAAGGCGAGCGGATTGGTCCGCACGATCAATACGCCCAGGATGGTCGCGTAAGCGATGATGATCAGGAACGCGGCGCACAACGCCATGGTCGGTGTCAGGTCCCACTCGCTGATGCCGATCGCAAACAGATATCCGGCGCCGCCATAGATGCTGGCCGCGCCGAGCGCGACCAGCCCCGCCTGGCTCATCAGGAAGGCGACGCTGAGCGCCAGCATACCCAGCAGCAAACCTTCACTGCCGAGGCGAAGCACGAAGTCGCTGGCGAGGTATGTCGGGACAACAGCACCGGCCCCGAGCCCGATTGCGCCGGCGACAATCGCGAACGACATGCGCGAGATATGGCGGCCGAACATCCCGGTCGCAATCCCGTGCAAGTCACCGGTCATCGTGCCATTGCTCAACTCAGAACCCTCCCGCGTCCGATGCCGCCGGGCGCGACGAGCAGCACGACCATCAGCAGGATGTAGGGAACGAGCGCCGCAAGGTTCGGCAGGAAGACCGATCCCGCCACCTGAACGAAGCCGAACAGCAACGCCGCGACGATCGCGCCCCCGATGCTGCCGGTACCGCCGATGACTACGATGATCAGGCAGTTCACGATCATCGCGACGTCCATCCCCGGATCGATCGACAGATAAGGCCCGGCCAACACACCGGCGATGCCGGCGAAGGCCGTGCTGAGGCTCGTGACGAGCAGGCTCAGACGATCGGCATCGATGCCCATCATCCGCGCCACCGACGGATCCTGGCTCACGGCGCGGACATACAGTCCGGACGGCGTATACCGGAGCCAGAGTGCAAGCAGCGCGCACGAGCCAAGCCCCATCACGATCAGAAAGAGGCGATAGACGGGGTAAGAGAGGTTCAGGACGGTGATCGAGCCGGAGAGGATGTTCGGCGCATCCACGCTGCGCGCCTCGCCGCCGTAGAGATAGATGATGACCTGCCCGAGGATGATGCCCAAGCCCAGGGTGACCAGCGCCACCTCGATGTGCGACCTTCTCTGCAGCGGCCGCAGCGCCAAATATTCGAATGCGATGCCGAGAAGCGCGAGGAGGATCGGAACGACGAGCAGCGCCAGCCAGAACCCGCCGACGAGGGCAATGGTGTAGCCGAGATAGGCGCCAAACATATAGATCGCGCCGTGGCCGAAATTGATGACGTCGCGCAGGCCGTAGATCAGAGCGAGTCCGCTCGACAGCATGATCAGCAGCGAGGCGAGTGCCAGCGAATTCGCGATCAGCAGCGCGATCACGTTAGCGCTCCCCTGTCACGTTGCATCGCACGACGGCACGCAGCCCTCCGGTGCACCGCCAATCCGCGCGCCTGACCTCGCAAACGGCCCTCCCGCCATTGCCCGGCGTCCGCCGCCGATATTCAAATCGGGCGCAACGCCGGCCTTCAGCATTTCCCCGTCCTGCCGGACGATTTCGGGTTCGACGCCCGATTAGTACACTGGCTTATCATATACTGATGTTCGCCGCAAACCCTAATCGAACTGGCATGCTGCGGCATCGCGCGCCTCCGGGCATCCCGCCCCCATGATCGCCTTGACGAAACTCGTACGCACCGCAACGATATTTCAGACCTTCGGCGGACGCGGCCGCTTACGCGCCGTACCGGGCAATGTCGGGAGCACCTGCCATGAATCTGGATCACGTCGTCTCGCGGCGCTTCGCGCCGATCCATCAATCCTACGATTGGCGCGACTGCGCCCTGTATGCGCTCGGGCTCGGCATCGGCGACGATCCCCTGGACGAGGACGAACTGGCTTACGTCTACGAGGGCCGCGATCAGCGGGCGGTGCCCAGCATGTGCGTGACGCTTGGCTGGCCGCCGCTCTGGATCGCTGAACCGCAGACCGGGATCGCCTGGACCAAGGCGCTGCACGGGGAGCAACGATTCACGCTGCATCGCCCCCTCCCCGCCGGCGGATCTGTCCGAGCCGAGCATCGGGTCAGCGCCATCGATGACAAGGGGCCGGGACGCGGCGCGCTGGTCTATTTTGATACCGAGCTGCTTGACGCGGTTAGCGGCGAACGATTGGCCAGCCTGCGCGCGACGGAGTTCCTGCGTGGCGACGGTGGCTGCGGCAGCTACGGCACGTCGCCTGACGAAATCACCGGAATCCGCGCCGATGCAAGGCCGAGCGCCGCGATCACGTACCGCACGCCACAGCAGGCGGCGCTGCTGTATCGACTTGTCAGCAGGGATTACATGCCGATCCACGCCGACCCCATCGTGGCCCGCGAAGCCGGCTTCGACCGGCCGATCTCGCACGGCTTGAACACGATGGGCCTGGCCTGCCGCGCGATCCTGAAGCGCTACGCGCCGGGACATCCGGAGCGGATAATCGCAATGGCGGTGCGGTTTGTCTCGCCCGCCTTCCCCGGCGACACCATTCGGGTCGAGCTGTTCGAGGACGGCGAAACCGTTCGCTTCAGAGCGTGGGCGGTCGAGCGGCAAGTGATGGTGCTCGATCGCGGCGAATGCCGGCTTGCGACAACCTGAAGCGTCGCGCCGGCTTAAGGAGCACATCAGCTGCGAAGCGAATCCAGGTCAGCCATCGCGGTCGAGATCCGCTCCATCATCGCCAGCGTCGTCTCTTCCGATTGCATGTTCGGCAATAGCGGGGAGTGACATAGGGTGATGGTCCACATCAACAGCGCGTGCACCATCTGCTGCCGATAATGCAGGAAACTCCGATCAAAGTCCGGCCCGGTGCCGGTCAATGTGGCAAACCGGTCGAGATAGCGAAGCAGCAGATCCTTCTCCCACTTGCGGCGGTCGTTGGGGGTGAGCGCCGCAGTCACGGCATAGGCAAAGTCTCGCGACCAATGGCCGCGCGCAAGGCATTGCCAGTCGCACAGACCCATCTTCCCCGCTCCAGTGCGGTACCAGTTGCCGATATGCACATCGGAGTGGATCAATCCCTGCGGCTCGCTGTCGTGCACGGCCAGAGCCTGCACGGCAGCCGGCCAGACTGCATCGCGCTGCGCCAGGATACTTTCGGGAATGACGTGAGACGCGGCGTCGAACGCCTTGCGCGTATAGTATTCGAGGCTCATCTTTTCCGCACCGATCGTGAACCAGCGCGGATAGCTCGCGACAAAGCGGTATTGCGTCGCGAGCTCAGCATCGCCGTGGAAACGCGCGTGCAGTGAGGCAAGAACGTCGACCATATCCTCCGCCGTCTCGCGAGAGACGTAGGTCCGGTAATTGCAGAACGTCGCCGATTTTGTTGCGACCATGTCTTCAAGAAGAAGGATCGAGGCAAACGTCTGGCGGTCCGACGCGGCGTGATAGCCGATCGGCGCCTCGATCTCGAGCTGCGGCCGCAGCTGCATGTAGAACCGGCCTTCGACCCGTGCGGTGCCGTTGAACCCGCCGATCATGCGCGTGACGACGCTCGGCAGCGATTTGGTGAACATCGACTTCGGCAGGCCTGCACGCTGGCCGGCCTCGTTGTAACTGACAAGCAATTGATGGCGTTCGTGCGTCCCCGCGCTGGCCGGCTTGACGACGACACCCGTCACGACGGCTTCAGGGACCTTCTGGCAGAGCACGGCCGTCAGCCACTCGGGCGTGATGGCGTCGGGCGAGCATGGAACATCCTCGAGCCGGCGCGCCTTCGGCCGGACCAGCCGCTCAAAGGCAACGCGTCCGCCGATCTTCAGCGCGGCCAGCGCCGTTGCGCCCGAAGCAGCCATGGTTCCTCCCTTCGCCGGCGGCAGCCAGTCTCGAATGAGGCGCAGCCGATAATTAGTACACTTATGTACGATCTATAGCACAATCGAGCCCGGGTTCAAGACGGCACGTTGGTCTTCGTGCGCGGCAATTCAGCAATGCGGCGGCGCAGGGTCGCTGATTTTCGGCGCCCGCCTATTTTCGTTTCATACGATATGATATACAAGTGTACGTATTGCGCGCCTGCGTGCGGCCTGCACCAAAAAGAACGACATGGGAGAAAACATGAGGATCGCGATACTGGCCGGCGTGTCGGCCCTTGTCCTCAGCGTCTTCGGCGCTCGCGCCGGTGAAAAACAGTATGGCCCGGGTGTCACCGACACGGAAATCAAGATCGGCCAGACCATCCCCTACAGTGGGCCGGCCTCGGCATTTTCCAGCTATGGCCGCGTCATGACCGGCTATTTTCAGATGTTGAACGAGAAGGGCGGCATCAACGGCAGGAAGGTTAACCTGATCTCGCAGGACAATGCGTTCAGCCCGCCAAAGGCGATCGAACAGACCCGCAAGCTGGTCGACGACGACGGTGTTCTTGCCGAAGTGGGAACGGTCGGCACCGTCCCCAACATCGCCGTCCAGAAGTACCTCAACCAGAACAAGGTGCCGCAGATCTTCATTTCAGCCGGCGGCCGGCGCTTCAACGACCCGCACAATTTCCCCTGGACCGTCCCGTTCTATCCGGCGTTCGAGATGGAGGGCGCCACATTCGGCAAGTTCATCGTCAAGACGATACCGAACGCAAAGATCGCGGTGCTCTATCAGAATGACGACTACGGCAAGGACTACCTTACCGGCTTCAAGGCTGGCCTCGGCCTCGACAGCACGGCGAAGATCGTCGCAGAGGCATCCTATGAGCTGAGCTATCCGACCGTCGATTCCGAAGTCCTCAAGCTCAAGGCCGCCGGCGCCGATACGATCGTCTATTTCGCAACGCCAAAATTCGCGGCGCAGGCGATCAAGAAAGCCAATGAGCTGAACTGGAAGCCGGCTCAGTTCCTGGCCAGCCCAGTCAACTCGATCCAGGGCGTTCTCACCCCCGCCGGACTCGAGAACGTCCAGGGTGCCTACACCACCCAGTTCACCAAGCAAGCCGGCGATCCGGCCTGGGCCGACGACCCGGACGTGAAGGACTACGTCGCCTTCATGAAGAAATGGGTGCCGAACGACAGCCCGAACGATTTCATCGCACTGTCCGGCTACATCAACGCGCAGGCAATCGCAAAGGGCCTCGAGCGGTGCGGAGACAATCTGACACGTGAGAACCTGCTCGCCCAGGCAACGAGTTCCAACAAGGAGCGCGTCGGCATGCTGCTTCCGGGGATTGAGCTCACCAATTCGAAGGAGAACTACGCGCCCTACCGCACCCTGCGCATGGCGATCTTCGAAAAGACGTCCTGGAAGCTGCTCGAAGAGTAGCGTCGGGACCAATTCCTGGCCTGTCGGGCATCGCCCGGCAGGTCCAACCGAGCAGCAAACGCCAGCGGAGAGCGAGTTGAGCATCAAGGGCAAGGCCTACATTGCCGGAATTTTTGAACACCCGACCCGGCATGCGCCGGACAAATCCACCGCCCAGCTCCATGCCGAGGTCACCAAGGGCGCGATCGAGGACGCCGGGCTGAGCAAGGACGACATTGACGGGTATTTTCTGTCCGGCGACGCACCGGGCGGCGCCTGGCCGATGGTCGATTATCTCGGCCTCAACACCAAGAAACTCCGCCATATCGACAGCACCGATACCGGCGGCTCCTCCTACATTATCCAGCTCGGCCATGCGGCCGAAGCCATTGCCGCGGGCAAATGCTCGGTTGCCCTGATCACGCTCGCGGGCAAGCCGCGCACCAGCCACACCCCACCACGCGCACCTGGCGCCGAGGCCGATTTCGAGACGGCCTATGGCGCGACCACCCACAATGCCTATGGCATGTGCGCGATGCGTCACATGCACGATTATGGCACCACCTCAGAGCAGCTCGCCTGGATCAAGGTCGCGGCCTCGCATCACGCCCAATACAATCCGCATGCGATGCTGAAAGACGTCGTCACCGTCGAAGACGTCGTGAACTCGCCGATGATTTCCGATCCCTTGCACCGGCTCGATTGCTGCGTCGTCACCGATGGCGGGGGCGCATTGATCGTCACCTCTCCAGACATCGCCCGAAGCCTGAAGAAGCCGCTGGTCCGGTTGATCGGTCACGGCGAAGCGATGAAAGGGCCGAACGGCGGCAAGGATCTCGATCTGACCTATTCCGCCGGCATCTGGTCCGGCCCACGCGCCTTCGAGGAGGCCGGCGTGACGCCGAAGGACATCAAATACGCCTCGATCTACGACAGCTTCACCATCACGGTGTTGATGCAGCTCGAGGATCTCGGCTTCTGCAAGAAGGGCGAGGGCGGCAAGTTCGTCGCCGACGGCAATCTGATCTCGGGCGTCGGCAAGCTGCCGTTCAACACCGACGGCGGCGGGCTGTGCAGCAACCATCCGGTCAATCGCGGCGGCATGACCAAGATCATCGAGGCCGTGCGGCAGCTGCGCGGCGAGGCGCATCCGAAGGTGCAGGTCAAGAATTGCGATCTCGCCGTCGCCCATGGCACCGGCGGCCTTTTGGGCGTCCGCCACGCTGCCTCGACCGCCATTCTGGAGCGCCTGTAATGAGTGAAGCGAAGAAATATCCGGCTCCCGTAACCAATCCGGAGACTGCTGCGTTCTGGGACGCCGCGAAGCAGGGCAAGTTCATGATCAAGCGCTGCACGGCGTGCGGCGAAGCGCACTACTTCCCGCGCGCGATCTGCCCGTTCTGCTATTCGGACAAGACGGTGTGGGAGGAAAGTTCGGGCGAGGCCACGATCTACACCTGGAGCCTGATGCGGAAGTCGCCGACCGGGCCCTATGCGATCGGCTACGTCACGCTGAAGGAAGGCCCGTCACTCCAGACCAATTTCGTCGATTGCGATCTGGAGAAGCTGAAGATCGGCCAGAAGGTGAAGCTGGTGTTCAAGCCGACCGACGGCGCGCCGCTGCCGTTCTTCACACCCGTCTGACACCAGGAAGCACCGCCGCGGCACATGGATCATCAACTGACGATCTCGTCCCGGCGCAATTCGGCGATGCTCGCGTCGGAGATGCCCATTTCCTTCAGGACATCATCGGTGTGTTGCCCAAGGGTAGGCGGCGGCAGCCCGGGAGCGCGCTCCTCTCCGACGAATGTCACGGGATGGCCGACGCAATTCAGGCGGCCAGCCGCGGGATGATCATACTGCATGATCAGCTTGTCCGCCTTCGTATGCGGATGGTCCAGGAGTTGGGCAAGCGTATTGATCGGTGAACAGGGAATGCCGACCTCATTCAGCACCTCATTCCAGTGCGCAACGGTGTCGGTGGCGATCACCGATTGCACATGCTGAAGCGTCTCCGCGCGATGCTTGACCCGCTCCGCATTGGTCCGGAATTTCGGCTCATCCACGATGGCATTCAGGCCGGCGACCCCGCAGAACTTGCGCCAGAGATTGTCGTTGGCCACCCCGATCATGATCGGTCCGTCCGAAGCCTCAAACGCCTGGTATGGGCACAGGGACTCATGGCTGGAGCCACACTTGGCGGGTTGCGTCCCCCGCTCCCAGAAGGTCTGGAGATTGTAGCCCAGAATCCCAAGCGCAGTATCGAACAGCGACACCTGGATCGCCGCGCCCTTGCCCGACTTCTCACGCGCAAACAGGCTGGCGAGTATGCCGCTGAAAGCGTGCACGCCTGTCATCTGATCGATCGGGGAAATGGGGCTACGGATATAACCGCCGCCCTCGTCGCCGGTCATCGACATGATGCCGCCGAAGGCCTGCAGGATCACATCGTACCCGGGCGAATTTTTCAGAGGTCCGGTCCGGCCGAATCCGGAGATGCTGCAATGGACCAGCCGGTCGTTGAGCGCGCAAAGGCTTGCGGCATCGATGCCCAGCCGCTCGGCAACGCCGGTGCCGAAGCTTTCAATGGCGACGTCGGAGGATCGCGCGAGTTCGTGCACGAGCTTCCGCCCCTTGTCCGACTTCATATTGATCGCAATGCTTCGCTTGTTGCGATTGGCACTCAGGAACACCGTGCCGAGGCCGGGCGCGGGAAAGGGCGGCCAGCCGCGCGTCTCATCTCCCTGCCCCACCGCTTCGACCTTGATGACTTCGGCGCCGAGATCGCCGAGATATTGCGCGCAGAGTGGACCTGCGAGCACCTTCGAAAGATCGAGAACCTTGATACCGTCAAGAGGTTTTGGCACGATTTCTCTCCTTGCCGAAGGCTCGACTAATTCAGTCCGGCGGCGAACAATCCGCCGAGATAGGCGGGAAAGCCTGCCTGCGTGACCAGGACATAGTCGGCGGCCCGCCGCTCCGCCTCGTCAAGCTGCGTGCGCCAGCCCGCGGCTGCGGCTTCGGCGTCCGCCAGCCGCGCGCGCAAGAGGTCCTTGCCCCACGTTCGCGGCTCGTCGTCGTGCCAATACACCGCATTGGTGACACGGCCGTCCAAGTCGGCACGGCGCGGCTGCTCGACGCGAAAACCTGCCCGCGCGAAGGCGTCGGAGAGTTCCTTGCCGCGCTCGGAATGAGCACCAAGCACGTTCGAGATCGCGGCGACAGCTTCCGTGATCCGGGGATTCATGCCCTTCTTCTTCAGCCGCTCATAATCGAGCCTTCCGAGAAACAGCGTCCGGATCATGTTGCGTGGCTCGCGCCGCTGGATCAGTCTTGCGAAGATCTGCATCTCGGTCCGGATCGCGCCATCAAAGTCTTGCGGAATGCCTTGCTCGACGCAGTCGAGAATGGACGACGGTGCCGGATAGTGGCCGAGCGTCTCTGCCAACATCTTGCTCCGGCTTGCGCCGATGATTGCCGCGACGCGCGACCTGTCAGCCGCACGCCAGTCCGGCCGGTCCCACGGCTGTGTGGCCGCTGGTTGCGACAGGACCCAGCACTCGGCGGTGGCCACCTCTTCGCCCGGTCCCACCAATTCATCAGCAAGTCCGGCTGCAATAGCCGCCTGCCCGCCGATGCGTGCGCCGTCGAGCAACACCGGCAGCGCAGCCTCAATCCCGATCAGGCGCGGCAGCCGCTGGGTTCCGCCACCGCCCGGCAGCAAGCCGACCAGCGACTCCGGAAGACCGAAGGTCGCCTGCGGGTGATCGGCGATCACCCGATGATGCGCGGCAAGAGCGAACTCGCAGCCGCCTCCGAGGGCAAGGCCGGCAACCGCCACCGCAACCGGCTTGCCGGCGGTCTCGAGCCGGCGCAGACCGTGGCTCAGCCGGAAGAAATGATCAAAAGCGAGACGATCGCGTTCGGCGGATGGCGCTTCCATGATCATGTCATAGGCAGTCTCCAGCTCGGCGAGATCCGCGCCTGCGCAGAACGCCGTGGGCTTGCCGGAGCTGATGACGACGCCGGTCACATCGCTTTGCTTGAGCCAGTCTGCGAACAGACCAATTTCGTCGATCGCGGCGTTCGAGAACACGTTCATCGAGCGGCCGGGCATGTCGAAGATCAGGTGCAGGACGCGGTTCGTCGACATCTCGATTCGAAATTGCTTCAGCTGCGCTCCGATCACCATTGCTCCTTCCTCCCGTAACAGTTCATTGGTGTACGATCGTACTTGCCTTCGGCGGTTTTCAGGTTGTATACCCAAACCGAATACTGTACACTAGCAAACTAAATCAGACGGGACGCTTTTTGACAATGATCGAGCGCACGATCTTTCGCGAAGAACATGAGATTTTCCGGCAGACGGTACGTCGCTTCGTCGACCGCGAGATCGTGCCCTTCCACGCCCAATGGGAAGAGGACGGCATTGTTCCGCGGGACCTCTGGCTGAAGGCTGGCGCCGCCGGCCTCTTGTGCTGCACCGTGCCCGAGGAATATGGCGGCATGGGCCTCGACTATCTCTTCGACGTGGTCGTGTTCGAGGAACTCTGGCGCGCGGGCGCGAGCGGCCCCGGCTTTCTCATCCATACCGACCTCGTCGCGACCTATCTGCTGTCGTTCGGCAGCGAGGCGCAAAAGCGCAAATGGCTGCCCAGGATGGTGTCGGGCGAAGCCATCGGCTCGCTCGGCATGACCGAGCCCCATGCCGGCAGCGATCTCAAGGCGATCCGGACTCGCGCTTCGCGTGACGGCGATGACTTCGTGATCAACGGCCAGAAGGTCTTCATTTCCAACGGCCAGCTTTGCGACTTCATCGTGCTGGCGACCAAGACCGACAGCCAGGCTGGCGCCAAGGGCGTGACGCTGTTCATCGTCGAGAGCAACCGGGACGGCTTCAAGCGCGGCCGGAATCTGGAGAAGCTCGGCATGAGGGCGCAAGATACGTCCGAGCTGTTCTTCGACAATGTCCGCATTCCCGCCAGCAACATGCTGGGTGCGGAAGGCAGGGGCTTTGCGCAGATGATGACCAAACTGTCGCAGGAGCGCCTGGCGCAGGCCATTCGCTCGGCGACCGTCACCGAGACCGTGATCGACTGGACGCTGCAATATACCTCCGAACGCAGCGCGTTCGGCCAGAAGCTCGCCGATTTCCAGAACACCCAGTTCAAGCTCGCCGAGCTCAAGACCAAGGCGACAGTCGCCCGCGTCTTCACCGACAAGTGCATTGCCCTGTTCATGGAGGGCAAGCTCGATCCCGTCGATGCCGCCATGGCCAAGATGTTCACCTCGGAGCTGCACTGCGAGACCGTCGATGAATGTCTGCAGCTCTTCGGCGGCTGGGGCTATATGTGGGAATATCCGATCGCCAGGGCCTATGCCGATGCGCGCGTGGTGAAGATCGCCGGCGGGTCGATCGAGATCATGAAGACGATCATCGCGCGGCAGATGTACTCGCAGCGCGGATACGACATTCAGAGAAACGGGTCGGCCTCATAAGCCTTCCCATCTCCTTCGAGGGCATCGAAGGTCGCCGGCAAAAATACAAACGACAAGGGAGATCAGCGTTGAAGGGCCTATCTGGAAAAGTAGCCGTCGTGACCGGCGGCGGACAGGGCATCGGACGAGGATTGACACTGCGGCTTGCCGAAGAAGGCTGCAAGATCGCGATCTTCGACATCAATCCGCAGGGCGGCGAAGAAACCGCAAAGCTCGCGCCGCAGGCTGTCATCAAAACCTACGCGGTCGACGTGGGGGATGCCGCTTCCGTCGAGGCGGCCGTCGGCAAGGTCGAAGCCGAGCTCGGCCCGATCTGGCTCCTGGTCAACAATGCCGGCTGGGACCGCCCAATGCCGTTCCTGAAGACCGACAAGGAGCTTTGGGACAAGATCATCCGGATCAATCTCTATGGACCGCTCAACACCCACAAGGCGATTGCGCCCTTGATGGCCGAGCGCGGCGGCGGCCGCATCGTCAATATCGCCTCCGACGCCGCGCGCGTCGGCACCAGCGACGAGGCGGTCTATTCCGCCTGCAAGGGCGGGTTGATCTCCTTCACCAAGTCGCTGGCGCGCGAGCTGGCACGCAAGAACGTGCTGCTCAACGCCGTCTGCCCCGGTCCGACCAACACGCCGATGATGGCGTCGGTCCTTGGCGAAGGCGAGCACGCCGTGAAATGGAAGGACGCCATGGTCCGGGGCATTCCGCTGAAGCGGATGGGCGAGCCGGATGACTACGGCGGGATCGTCGCGATGCTCGCTTCCGACGACGGCAAATTCATCACCGGGCAAACCATTTCCGTCTCCGGCGGAATGAACATGATCTAAATCGCGCCAGGAAACGCCAAGGAAACGCCAAGGAAACGTCATGACCGACCCCAAGCAATTCACCGACGTCATCTATGAAGTCCGCGACCGCGCCGCGTGGATCATCATCAACCGGCCCAAGGTCTACAACGCCTTCCGCGGCCAGACGCTCGAGGAGCTCATCCAGGCCTTCCATCTCGCTGCCAATGATCGACAGGTCGCAAGCATCGTCCTGACCGGCGCCGGCGAAAAAGCCTTCTGCACCGGCGGCGATCAGTCTGCACATGAGGGCCAGTATGACGGCCGCGGCGTGGTCGGACTGCCGATCGACGAAATCCAGGGCTTGATCCGCGACGTGCCGAAACCGGTGATCGCCCGGGTCAACGGCTTTGCGATCGGCGGCGGCAACGTGCTCGCGACACTTTGCGATCTCACCATTGCTGCGGATCATGCCCAATTCGGTCAAGTCGGCCCCAAAGTCGGCTCAGTCGACGCCGGCTGGGGAACGGCCTTTCTGGCCCGTCACGTCGGCGACAAGAAGGCCCGCGAGATCTGGTTCCTCAACGAGCGCTATACGGCCGAGCAGGCGCGCGAGATGGGCCTCGTCAACAAGGTCGTGCCCATGGCGCAGCTTGACGCCGCCGTGAAGGACTGGACCGACAAGCTCGCGCAGCGATCGCCGACCGCGATCGCGCTCGCGAAGCGATCATTCAACGCCGATTCCGACAACATCCGCGGTATCAGCAATTTCGCGCTGCACGCCGTCAAGATGTTCTACGACACGGCGGAGTCGAAGGAAGGCGTCGCGGCCTTCAACGAGAAGCGCGATCCGGACTTCCACAAGTTCACATGATGGCCCATGTGCCGACAGTGATAGCAATCTGAGGGAGCGGCCATGGCGCCCCACAAGGTCATCATCTCCTGCGCGGTCACGGGATCGATCCACACGCCCTCGATGTCACCGCATTTGCCGGTGACATCGGCGGAGATCGCCGAGTCCGCGCTCGGCGCCGCGGCGGCGGGAGCCGCGATCGTGCATCTGCACGCCCGCAATCCGGTCGACGGCAGGCCGGATCAATCGCCGGAGGCCTTCGAGCCCTTCCTGCGCGTAATCAAGCAGAGCTCCAACGTCGTCGTGAACCTGACGACCGGCGGCTCGCCCTACATGACGGTGGAAGAGCGCGTGCGCCCGGCGGCGACCTGGAAGCCGGAGGTCGCAAGCCTCAACATGGGCTCGATGAATTTCGGCCTGTTCCCCATGCTGAAGCGCTACAAATCGTTCAAGCATAACTGGGAGCCGCAGATGCTCGAAGGCTCCCACGACCTCGTCTTTCGCAACTCGTTCAAGGATATCCGTTATGCGCTGGAAACGCTGAACAGCTCCGGCGCCCGATACGAGTTCGAATGCTACGACACCAGCCATCTCTATAATCTGCATTATTTCTGGACCGAGGGCCTGGTGAAGGCGCCGCTGTTCATCCAGACCTGTTTTGGATTGCTCGGCGGCATCGGCTCCCATCCGGACGATGTCATGCACATGAAGCGGACCGCCGATCGGCTGTTCGGCGACAACTACCGCTGGTCAGTGCTCGGCGCCGGCCGCGCCCAGATGCAGGTCGCGGCCATGGCGGCGGCGATGGGCGGCAACGTCCGTGTCGGTCTGGAAGACAGTTTGTGGATCGGCTCCGGCCGTCTCGCCGAAACCAATGCGGCGCAAGTGACGCAGGTCCGCAAGATCATCGAAGGCCTCGGGCTCGAGATCGCGAGCCCGGACGAAGCACGCGAGATCCTCCAGCTCAAGGGCGGCGACAAGGTCGCCTTCTAGGGCTCAACCGACGGCTCGACAAACATGTTGCCACATCGCCCGGTCTACGACGAAGAACACGCACTCCTGCGCGAAAGCGTCCGCCGCTTCGCCGCGGCGAAGATCGCGCCGCACTTCCAGGAGTGGGAGAAGGCCGGGATCATCGATCGCGCGCTGTGGCCGGCGGCGGGCGATGCCGGCCTGCTCTGCCCGCAAGTGCCCGAACAATATGGTGGCATCGGCGGCGACTTCCGCCACAACGCCGTCGTCATCGAGGAGCTGGCCTATTCCGGCTTTGCAGGGCCGGCGACCGACTTCTCGGTCCATAACGACGTCTGCTGCGGCTATCTCCTGAGTTACGGGACCGAGGAGCAGAAGACAAAGTGGCTGCCGCGCATGGTCTCGGGCGAGATCGTCTGCGCGATCGCGATGACCGAGGCCGGCACCGGCAGCGACCTGCAAGGCATTCGCACGCGCGCGGTTCGGGACGGCGAGGACTACGTCATCTCCGGTCAGAAGACCTTCATCTCGAACGGCCAGATGTGCGATCTCGTCATCGCGGTCACCCGCACCAACCCGGACGGCGGCTCACGCGGCATGAGCCTGATCCTGGTCGAGACCGAGCGCACGGGTTTCCGGCACGGCCGCAACCTCGACAAGCTCGGCCATCTCTCCTCCGACACCTCGGAGCTGTTCTTCGATCAGGTCCGCGTTCCCGTGAGCAATCTGCTGGGGTCCGAAGGTGGCGCGATGGGCGCGCTGATGAGCGAGTTGCCGCAGGAGCGCCTGACGATCGCGCTTCACTCGATCGCGTCGGCACAAAAGGCGTTCGACATCACCAAGGCCTATGTGCTCGAGCGCAAGGCGTTTGGACAGGCGATCGGAACCTATCAGAACACGCGCTTCAAGCTGGCTGATCTCAAGTCGGACCTCCAGGTCGGCTGGGCCTATGTCGATCAGTGCCTGAGCCAGCACGTCCGCGGCGAACTCGGCACTTATGCCGCATCGACGGCAAAGCTCTGGGTCACCGAAATGCACGGGCGTCTCGTCGACCAGTGCCTGCAATTCTTCGGCGGCTACGGCTTCATGCGCGAGTACGAGATCTGCCGGTTGTTTGCCGATGCGCGCGTGCTGCGCATCTATGGCGGCACGTCGGAGATCATGCGAGAGCTGATCTCGCGCAACCTCTGACGCACGCCGCAGCCTGGCTCAATAGCTCTTCGGCAGATCGAGCACCTTCTCGGCGATGAAACTCAGGATGAGTTGCTCCGTGATCGGCGCGAGCCGCGTGATCGAGACTTCGCGGAACAGCCGTTCGACATGATACTCCTTGGCATAGCCGAAGCCGCCATGGGTCATGATGGCCTGCCAGGCCGCGTCGTGGCCGGCGCGCGCGCCGAGCAATTTGGCGCTGTTGGCTTCGGCGCCGCACGGCTTGTCCGAATCGTACAGCCAGGCGGCACGCATCGCCATCAGCCACGCCGACTCCAGATACATCCAGTTCTCGGCGAGAGGATGCTGGATCGACTGATTTTGGCCGATCGGACGGTCGAACACCACGCGCTCCCTGGCATAGCGCGTCGCCCGGCGCAGGGCGTCCTGACCGATGCCGATGGCTTCGGCCGCGATCAGGATACGTTCCGGATTGAGGCTGTGCAGGATGTAGGAAAAGCCCTTGCCTTCCTCGCCGATCCGGTCGGCCTCGGGAATGAATAGACCGTCGATGAAGATGGCGTTGGAATCGACCGCCTTGCGTCCCATCTTCGGGATCCGGCGCACCTCGATCTTCGAACGGTCGAGATCGGTGTAGAAGATGGTGATACCGTCGGTCGGCCGCCTGCAATCCTCGAATTTGGTGGTGCGGGTCAGCAGCATGATCTTGTTGGCGATCTGCGCCGTCGACGTCCAGACCTTCTGCCCGTGGACGAGATATCCGCCCGGCACCTTCTCGGCAAACGTCTTGATGCGCGTGGTGTTCAGCCCGGCGTCCGGCTCGGTGAAACCGAAGCAGCACTGGTCGTCGCCAGCGACCAGCCGTGGCACCCAGCGCCGCTTCTGGTCGTCCGTTCCCTTCACCACGATCGGGTGCGGTCCGAACAGGTTGATATGCACGGCGGATGCCGACGTCATGCCGCCGCCATGGCTCGCCACCTCGTGCATCATGATCGCCGCCTCGGTGACGCCCAGACCGGAGCCGCCATATTCCTCCGGCATGGTGATGCCGAGCCAGCCGGCATCGGCCATGGCGCGGTGGAACGCGCGCGGAAACTCGCCGTCCTCGTCGCGGGCAAGCCAGTACTCGTCGTCGAAACGCGAGACGACGGCACGAACGCCTTCACGGATCGCGGCATGATCGTCCGGCACATCGAGCTGGTTGGCAAACGACCTATCCATGAGAGATGCCCTCCCCGATCGACGCCAAGGTTCTTCGTGCTGCAATCAGATGCGGCATGTCGTACATCTTGCCGTCGATGCCGACGGTCCCGACATCCGGATTCGCCGCGAACGCAGCCACGACTTGGCGTGCATGTTCGATATCGGCGTCCGACGGCGTGAAGCAGGCATTGATGGTTGCGACCTGATCAGGGTGGATCGCGATTCGGCCGACAAATCCGTCCCGCCGCGCGATCTTGCAGCTTTCGGCCAGCCCCTGCTGATCCCTGAAGTCGACGTACAGGGTTTCGAGCGCCGCAGCATCGGCAGCGCCGGCGGCAAACAGGCATTGCGCACGCGCCACCTGATAGGGAAAGGTCCAGCTTCCATCGGCTTCCCGCGGCGTCAGCGCGCCGAGCGCTGCACTCAGATCTTCGCCGCCCCAGGTCATCGCCACCAGGCGCTTGTTCTTGCGCGCATAGCCATTGAAGCCGATCATCGCGGCCGGCGTCTCGGTTGCCACGACCAGCAGCTTGACGTGACCGGGCGCAACGCCGGCCGCGACCTCCAGCACATCAACATAATGCGAGACGAGATCGACATCCTCGATGCCGTTGACCTTGGGAATCAGGATGCCGTCGAGACCCGGACGAACCACGGCGGCCAGATCTTCCAGCGGCAATCCCGTGCCAAACGGGTTGATGCGGACCAGGAAGGACCAATTGCGCGTCCCGCCGCCCAGCAACGCCTTGACGGCGTCACGGGCAAAGGCCTTGCGGCCGGGCGCAACGGAGTCCTCGAGATCGAGGATCAGTGCATCGGCACCGACGCCGCCTGCCTTGGCGAATTTGCGTTCGCTGTCGGCCGGTACGAACAGGAGCGAGCGTAGTTTCATGCCGGCCTCCGCATCATCAATCCATTCCTGCGGCAGTAGACCACCTCTTCGTCGCGCTGATTGAAGCCGCGATGTTCGAAAGTGACGATGCCCTGCGTCGGACGCGACTTGCTGTCCCTGACCGCGACGACCTTGGTCTCGGCGCGCAGCGTGTCGCCGGCAAACACCGGGCGCGGGAATCGCGTGTCTTCCATGCCGAGATTGCCGACGGTGGTGCCCTGCGTCGTGTCCTGGACCGACAGACCGATGATCAGGCCGAGCGTGAAGATCGAATTCATCAGGGGCTTTCCGAACTCGGTCCCCTTGGCATAGTCGTGGTCGATATGCACCGCCGCCGGATTGTAGGTCAGCGACGAGAACAGGATGTTGTCCATGTCGGTCACGGTGCGCCGGATTTCATGGACAAAGGTTTGCCCGACCGAAAATTGCTCGAAATAGAGCCCCGCCATTTTGCTTTCCTCTTTGTGTCTTGCCGGGATCCCGAGGCTTTCAGCCGGCCGGGACGTCCTTGTCTCCCGCCCGATTTCTACCGTATAGTCATATCGTACACAAGCGTACTAACTATGAGGATCGCTCATGGCCCTTCGTGAAAATCGGCAGGTGCGGCTCGTGACCCGGCCGCGCGGGATCCCGCAAGGCGAGCACTTTTCGCTGGTCACGGAACCGGCCGCCACGCCCGGCAAGGGCGAGATGCTGATTGCAAATCGCTACCTCTCGGTCGATCCGGCGCAACGCGGATGGGCCAATGATGAGGGGAACTATAGCGCACCCGTGCCGCTCGACACGCCGATGCGTGCACTTGCGGTCGGCGAAATCCTCGAGAGCAACGTGCCGGAATATCGCCCCGGTGAGCACGTCTACGGATGGTTTGGCTGGCAGCGCTATTGCGTCACGGCGCCGGAATCGGTGCTGCGCCGCGTCGTGCCGTCCAGCCTGCCGCTCAGCGCCAATCTGAGCGTGCTCGGCATGAACGGCGTCACGGCCTATCTCGCCTTTCATGG
This sequence comes from Bradyrhizobium sp. AZCC 2230, assembly GCF_036924495.1. Taxonomy (NCBI): domain Bacteria; kingdom Pseudomonadati; phylum Pseudomonadota; class Alphaproteobacteria; order Hyphomicrobiales; family Nitrobacteraceae; genus Bradyrhizobium; species Bradyrhizobium sp. AZCC 2230. The sequence continues at coordinate 2,271,753 of NZ_JAZHRS010000001.1, forward strand.
CCTGGGCGATCCCAAGCCGGGCGAGCATGTGCTGGTATCGACCGCGGCCGGCAGCGTCGGAAGCTTTGTCGGTCAGCTAGCGCATATCGCAGGCTGCCGCGCGGTCGGGCTGACCAGCTCGGACGACAAGGCGGCGCACGCAAAAGCGCGCTACGGCTATCAGGACATGATCAATTACCGCGAGGCGACTGATCTCGGCGCGGCCATCCGCGCGGCATGTCCTGACGGCAACGACATCTTCTTCGACAACACCGGCGGAGCGATCGCCGACGCCGCCATCCGCACCATGCGGCTGCGCGGGCGCGTGATCCAGTGCGGCACCGCCGCCAATGCGTCCTGGACCCCCGTCCCCACCGGTCCGCGTCCCGAGCGCGAAATTCTCACCCGCCGTCTGCGCTGGTCCGGCTTTATCATCTTCGATCATCTCGCCGAGTTCGAGGCGGCCGCGGCCCGCCTCGCCGAACTGGCGCTGGCCGGCAAGATCGTCCACGACGAAGAGATCCTGCCGGGTCTCGAACACGCGCCCGGCGCCATCGCGCAACTTTACCGTGGTGAGAACCACGGCAAGCTGATCATCGCGGTCGACTAGGCATCAGCCAGCTACGCGCTGGCCTTATGCTTCATCACCTCCGGCAGCTTCGCGCGATGGAATCCCTCGAACGGCGCGCTGCGGCTGTGCGGCTCGAGCTTCCAGGTCGTGCGCGCGTTGGGTGTACCGCCGTCGACGCGAAGACAGGAACCCGTGATATAGGCCGCTGCCGGCGACAGCAGGTAGGTGATAGCGGCCGATATCTCGGCTTCCGTTCCAAACCGCTGCAGCGGCACGCGCTCGGTGAAGTCATGCAGCTTCTTCTGCATCTCCGGCGTGTAGGTATCGAAGCCGCTCGACACGATGCCGCCGGGCGCGACTGCGTTGACGCGAACACCCGAAGCCGACCATTCGCAGGCGGCCGTCTCGGTCAGGGTCAGCATGCCGCCGCGGGCGGCGGCCGAGTGGCCGAACTCGGGCCAGCCGTGCCAGATGTCGGCGATGATGTTGACGATCGCCCCGCCATTGGCCTCCATCCAGCGGTTATAGACCTCGCGCATGAAGATGAAGCCGCCGGTCAGATTGTTGCGCACCACCGCCTCGAATCCCTTGGTCGAGATCGCCTTCAAGGGCGCCCGAAACTGTCCGCCCGCATTGTTGATCAGGCCATCGATACGGCCATAGCGCGCCAGCACCGCGTCGACGGCGCCGACCACCATGGTCTCATCGCGGATATCGCAGGCATGGCTCATCGCCTGCCCGCCATCCTCCTCGATCTCGCGCTGCACCTCGACGAGCTTCTCCACGGTCCGGCCGAGGATCGCCACGTTGGCGCCGAGGGCGGCGAGTTCATGAGCGGTGCAGCGCCCGATCCCGCTGCCGCCGCCGGTGACGATGATCGTCTGGCCCTTGAACAGATCCGGCCTGAACACTGATTGATATGGCATTCTCGGCTCCCTGAAGATTATTGGCGAAGCCGCAGCCCCGATCGGTCGGAGCTTTACGAGCATTGCGCTCGATGATCGTACACTATATTACTATATGCCATCAAGGGCAATGAACGATGGGAGCGCGAACGTGACGCAACCGAACACCATCACGATCGAGAGCCGCGGCGCGATCGATATCCTGACATTGAACCGCCCGGCCCAGCTCAACGCCGTCTCCCCGGACATGATCGCGGAACTGACCGCCTACTTCTCCGACCTGCACGATCGGCCGACCACGCGCGTTGTGGTCCTGCGCGGCAACGGGCCTCAATTTTCCGCGGGCGCCGAACTTGGATCGGATGCGTTTGCTGCACCCGGCAAGGGGCGGCCGCAGCGGCAACTCAAGATGCAGCAAAGCTACTCCGGCGTGATCCGGCTGATGCGGTCGTGTCCCCAGCCGATCGTCGGGCTCGTGCATGGTGCAGCCTGCGGCGCGGGCTTTTCCTTCCTGCTCGCCTGCGACGTCCGGTTCGCAGCACCGGACGCGCGCATGAATGCCGCCTATATCCGCATCGGCGTCGGCGGCTGCGACATGGGCTCGGGCTATCTTCTGCCCCGTCTCGTTGGACTGTCCGTGGCCTCGGAGTTTCTGCTCACGGGGCGCTTCATCAAGGCCGAACGCGCCAAAGCGATCGGACTGGTCAGCGACATCACGCCGGCTGATGAGCTTCTGGCGAAGGGAATTGCGTTCGCCGAAGACATGCTAGGCGTCTCCCCGATGGGGCTTCGCATGACGAAGCAGGCGCTCAACACGCTGATCGACGCGCCGAGCCTCGATGCGGCACTGATGATCGAAGACCGGCAGCAGGTTATCCTGCTGGAGACCCATGACCACGCGGAGGCCGTCGCCGCGTTTCGCGAGCGGCGGGATCCGACCTATTTCGATCAATGACTATTTGGCGTCGGTAAACGCGGCGGCGAACTCGCGCAATTTGAACTTCTGGATCTTGCCACTCGCCGTGCGCGGCAACTCGGCCACGATTTCGATCCGCTCGGGCCAGAACTGCTTGGCCATCCTGGCCTCGCTGAGATAGCTCTGCACCGCTGCCAGGTCGATCGTGCTTCCCGCGCGCGGAACGATGAAGGCACAGCCGCGCTCGCCGAGCCGGGCATCCGGAAAGCCGACGACGGCGACCGCGGACACGGCCGGATGCTTGTAGAGCAGGTTCTCGATCTCGACGACGGGCACGTTCTCCCCGCCCCGTACCAGAATGTCCTTCACGCGGCCGGAGATACGGATGTAGCCGTCCTTGTCCATGTAGGCGAGATCGCCGGAATCGAACCAGCCATCGCCGTCGAACGTCGGCAACTCGGGCCGCTTGTAGTACCCCTTGAACATCTGGGCGCCGCGAACCAGGAGTCGTCCCGACTCTCCTGTCGGCACAGGCTGTCCCTCGGTATCGACGATCCTGACTTCCATCCCGTCCTGTGCCCGGCCATCCGTGTGTGCCGATTTCTCCGCAGCGCGGGCGGGCTCGGTGAGCGTGCCGGACAGGACCTCGGTCATGCCCCACAGCGAGCAGACTGTGAAGCCGAGTTCGTCGGCCGCGCGCCCGATCAGGACGGACGGGATCGGAGCGCCGCCGCACAGGAAGGAGCGCAGGCTGCTCGGATCGGGAGCTCCGGCCTTGACGGCATCGCAGATGTCGCTGAGGAACGGTGTCGAAGCTGCCGTATAGGTAACGCCTTCGCGAGCCATCAGGTTGACGCCGCGCTTGGCTTCCCAGATGTCCTGAAGGATCATCGTGCCGCCGAGATAGACCGAGAGCAGCACGATCGCGGCGTAGCCCGTCATGTGGCCGACCGGAGAGGCGACCAGCAGCACGTCGCCCGCATCGAGTCCGAACCGCCCCGACAGCGCCTTGCAGCAGGCAATCAGCGAATTCGAGGTGTGCATGACGCCCTTGGGCTCACCCGTCGTGCCCGAGGTGAACATCAGCACGGCCATGTCGTCCGGACGCAGGCCCGCTCGAAGCCTGCCGGGCTCGGACGACAGCAGCATACGCTCAAAGCCGGTCTCGTCCTCGCCGTCGGCGACGATGACGTGCTTGAGATGGGGCAGATCGGGGCGCATCCCTTGCGCCATCGCGGCATAGTCGAACCCGCGATAGCTCTTCGGCACGATAAAGACCTTCGCCTCGCAGAAATTCAGGATGTAGAGCAGCTCGCGCTCGCGCAGGATTGGCATCACCGGGTTCATCACTGCGCCGATCTTGGCGCAGGCGAATGCCGTGACCACGAATTCCCACCAATTGGGCAGTTGCACAGTAACGACATCGCCGCGGCCAACTCCGAGCCGTAGCAACGAGCTCGCGGCGCGATCCGCGAGCGTTGCCAGCCCCGCGTAGGTGAATCTCGGCGCCTGTTCGCGATCCGCCCGGTCGGCGACGATCGCGACTTTGTCGGGCGCTCTCGCGGCGGCCTCGGTCAGCAATTGATCGACACTTTTGTCGAGCCAATAGCCGGCTTCGCGAAAGCTGGCGTGAGGCGCGTCTCGTAGGGCGGCGGCCACGGTCATTTCTCCCTCCTGCAGTGTCGCGTCATGTCCGACTTCGCGCCGGATTAATTTGGTTTATCGGTGTACCTTATTGGCGCGTACGATCTGCTGCCAATTGTCAGATTGTCGCTCCGCCACCGCGAGCGTCACGTCCCGGTAAACACCGGCTTGCGTTTCTCGACGAAAGCCCTGACGCCTTCCCGCGCATCCGCGGTTCTCGAAATCGCGGCGAGCGTCTGCGCCTCCTCCTCGAGCTGGCTTTCGAACGATCGATCGTTGGTCTGGGCGAACAGCCGCTTGATCGCACCAAACGCCTCGGTCGGACCGGCAGCGAGCTCCTTCGCGATCCGCGCTGCCTCGGACGGTACTGCATCATCCGGAACGACGAAGTCGACGAGGCCGAGCGACAGCGCCGTCGCGGCATCGAACGTCTCACCGAGCAAAAAAAATCGTCTTGCGCGCGCGACGCCGATCCTGCGTGTGAGCATGGTGGTCGACCCGCTGTCCGGACTGAAACCGATTTTGGAGAACGCCGCCGAGATCCGCGCCGATTCCGCCATCACCACGAGGTCCGCGGCCGCCATCAGCGACACGCTGCCGCCCGCGACATTGCCGTGAACGGCAGCGACGACCGGCGCGCGCATCCGGACCATCCTTGCGATCGCAACATGAATGTCGGCGGTCCAGGCCTTGATCGTTCCCGGCAGCGCGTCTCCCTGCTTCACCAGCGACATCAGGTCGCCGCCGACGCTGAACAGCCGGCCGCGCGCGGACAGCAGCACCGCCCGCGCATCGGCGCGCTCGCTCAACTCCGCGATAGCCAGGCCAAACTCGCGACAGAAATCACCGTCGATTGGATTGCCACGGGTGGGCTGATCTAGAATGATATGGGCGAGCCCATTATTGATGGTACATTCGAAACTCTTGGTCGATATGGCCAGTCCCATCGGCATTCCTCCCTTCACGACAAAGCGCTTGCAGATCTTTCCGCCCACCGAGGCTCAGATCGACCGAGCCTGCTTTTCCTTTTGCACCGATGCCTGGATCGCCTCGCGCGCACGCTGCCAATCGGCGGGCGACAGTTTTGACAGCCCGGCAAACGTGCTGGGCGCGGCCAGATGATGACCGCCATCGATGCTGATCGTATCGCCGGTGATGTAGCTACAGCCGTCCGACATCAGGAAGATCAGGAGATTGCGCAGCTCGTCCATCTTGCCGAAGCGACGCAGCGGCACCTCGCTGGCCTGCGTTGCACCGACGCCGGTCTCCGCCAGCGGGTTGAGCTTGTCCCAGGCCCCTTCGGTCGGAAAAGGTCCGGGCGCGATCGCGTTGACGCGAATGTTCTTCGGCCCCCACTCGACCGCGAGCGACATCGTCATGGCATGGACCGCCGCCTTCGCCATCGCCGCCGGCACGACAAAGGCCGAACCGGTCCAAACCCAGGTGACGAGGTTGCTGATGATCACGCCAGGCAGCCCCGCGGCGATCCACCGCTTGCCGCAGGCGAGCGAGGTGTAGAACGAGCCGTCCATCACCGTCGAGCGGACTGCCTCATAGCCGCGCGGCGACAGCGTCTCGGTCGGCGCCAGGAAATTGGCGCCGGCGTTGTTGACGAGGCCCGTGAGCGGGCCATCCGCCCAGACGCTGGTCATCATCGCTTCGATGCTGTCGGGTTCACGCACATTGGCGAGCAGTGCGGTCGCCTGCCCTCCCGTTCGCGTGCCAATCTCCTGGGCGGCCTGGTCGAGGACGTCCTTGCGCCGTCCGCAGATGTAGACGTGGGCACCATGAGCGGCGAAGCCGATCGCCATCTCCTTGCCGAGGCCGGTTCCTCCACCCGTAATCAGGATGCGCTTTCCCTTGAGCACGGCGGCGTCGAACATGGGCGGCTCCCTTCCTGCGGTCGATTTTCGTTGCGGTTCGGCGCGTCCCGGCTGGACAGCACAAGCGCCGCGCCCGGACCGATTTAATACACTAGCGTACTTCTTTTGTAAATCGGTCGCCGCCCGCGGCGCTGCAAAGCCGTTTCCACGCTCATTTCATAGCCTTCCCTTTAAAATACGCTGGTGTATGGTATTAGTTGAACCTCCGGCCGCGACTCGTCTCAAGGGAAACATCGATGGTTGAACTGCCCGATTGGGATCTGCGTCTTGGATATCTCATCCACGATGTCTCGCGGCTCAGGAGGATGATGTTCGACCGCGCGCTGGCGCCGCTCGGGATCACCCGCTCGCAATGGTGGGTGCTGGCGTTCATCTCGCGCAAGGACGGGCTTCCCCAGGTGCAGCTCGCCAACGAGCTCGATGTCGGCAAGGTCGCCGTCGGAGCCCTGATCGACCGCCTGGAGTCGTCCGGCTTTGTGATACGCCAGGCCGATCCCGTCGACCGGCGGGTCAAGCGCGTCTATGTGACCAAGCAAGCGCGCGGCTTCCTGGAGAAGCTCCGTAAGGAGACTGACAAATTCAACGCCAGGATCGTCAACGGGATCGACCGGAAGCAACTCGAGGCGGCCTCCGACGCGCTGCTTGCCATGAAGCACAACCTCCTCGCCATGTCGGGCGGCACGGAGACCGACGGCGAAGCGGACGTGGAGGAGGATGCGCAGCCATCCAAGACCCGGAAAAAGCGGCGGGCGGCCGCCTGAGGCCTGCCACCCGCCTGAGGTGCTCCGGGAGGAGTTCGTGGACGTCTCATGAGACGATGTCGCGTCCCCAGATGTCGGCGTTAGGGCGAGCTTTCCGCATCAATTCCATGACCTGAGGGCCGAGTTCGCTGGGATCTTCGACCGGGTCGATTCCCGGGCCGGCATGCCAGCCTTCGGCGACCTTGAGAATCCCGTCGCCGGCCTCAAATACGCGGCCGGTCACATCCTGTGACTCCTCACTGGCGAGCCAGACCACGATCGGGGCGACCCAACGCGGGCTACGTCGCTTGATCTCCTCCTCGGTGCGCTCTCTCAGTCCCTCGGTCATCCGCGTCTGCGCCCGCGGCGCGATCGCGTTGACCGTGATGCCGTACTGCCGGAGCTCCGTGGCGCTGATGATGGTGAACGCCGCGATGCCCGCCTTGGCAGCTCCGTAATTGCTCTGGCCGACATTGCCGAACAAGCCGGAAGCCGACGAGGTGTTGATCAGACGGGCGCTGACCGGTGCACCGCGCGTCTTGGCCTCCTGCCGCCAGTATTGCGCGGCATGGTGCGACGGCGCGAAGGTGCCCTTGAGATGCACCTTGATCACCGCGTCCCACTCAGCTTCGGTCATGTTGACCATCATGCGGTCACGCAGGATGCCGGCGTTGTTGATGAGGACGTCGAGCCGGCCGAATGTGTTGATCGCGTCGTCGATCAGCGCCTTGGCGCCGGCCCAGTCGCTGACGTCGTTGCCGTTCACGATGGCTTCGCCGCCATTGCGCTTGATGTCCTCGACGACCTGCTGCGCCGGTGAAAGATCGGCGCCCTCTCCCGCAGCCGTGCTGCCGAGGTCGTTGACGACCACCTTGGCGCCCTGCTCCGCCAGCATCAGCGCGTATTCGCGCCCGAGCCCGCGGCCGCCTCCCGTGACGATCGCGACCCGTCCGGCACATAGTCGTCCCATTTCTCGTCTCCTCTCTAGTTCTTCGCGTCGCCGCTCATGACGTCGCCGAACAGATGCCAATTCGTCCCTTCGAAGCGCATCAACTGCCATTGCTTGACCGGAGCGAAATCGCCCGGCGAGGTATTGAGGCGGATGCCGGGAAGCAGCATTCCCAATTCGACGTCCTTCAGACTGGCGGCGTGCCGCATCACGCTGTCGCGCGTGAGATCGTCGCCGCATTGCTTCAGCAGGTAGACCAGCGCTTGCGCCGTGTTGTAACCGTTCACGATCAGCGTATCGCTGCGATCGGCGCCGGGAAAATAGCCGTCCAGGAATCCGCTGAGATCCTTGAAGCCAGTATCGTCCTTCCATGCCGGATCGTTCGGATCCTTGAAGTAGGCCGCCGAGATCAGCCCCTGCGCGTTCTCAAATCCTGCGGGCTTGATCACGCTGCCGATCGAGGCCGAGACGTAGCTGAGAAAGTGCAGCGGCTTCCAGCCGAGCTCCGACACCTTCTTGATCGCCTGCGCTCCAAATTTCGGCGTCGCAATGTCGAACAATACGTCCGCGCCGGTCGATCGCAGCTTGACCAGATGGGAGTCGATGGTCGGCTCCGACACGTCGAACGCCTCTTCCGCCACGATCTTTGACGCGGCCTTGTCGCCGAGACCCCGCTTGATCCCCTTGAGATAATCCTTCCCGAAGTCATCGTTCTGGAACAGGATCGCGACCTTCGCGCCGGGACGCTGCTCCAGCACAAATTTGGCGTAGATGAAGCCTTCGGTTTCGTAGCTCGGGGTGAATCCCATCGTCCAGGGGAAGTTCTGTGGATCGTTCCACTTGTCCGCCCCGCTCGATACGAAGAGCTGCGGCACTTTTCTGGCATTGAGATATTTTTGTACGGCCGAGTTGGCCGCGGTGCCCATCGCGTTGAAAACCAGCAGAACCTCGTCGCTCTCGACCAGCCGCCGCGTCTGCTCGACCGTCTTGGGCGGCGAATAGGCGTCGTCATAGGACAGGAAGACGATGCGCCGCCCGTTGATGCCGCCTTCCGCATTGATCTTGCGGAAGTAGGCCTCCTCGGTCTTGGCGACCATGCTGAAGGCGGAGGCCGGGCCGCTATAGGGCGAGGTGTTGCCGATCCTGATCTCGGTGTCACTGACGCCCGGGCCGTATTTCTTCTCGCCGGCCGCAGCTTGTGTCGCGAGCACGCCGGCCAGGACCAGGGCGGTTGCCCACGCAACACCGCGACTGCCGACTCCTCGCGAGGTCCCATGGCCCGATTGGCCAGCGCTGCAAACCATGGCGTCACTCCCCGTCGGCACACCCGGCACCGACCGCTTCTATTTCGTACACTTGTGTACTATATGATAGAACATCTTTGCAACCGCCATTGGCGCAATCGTGAACGGTCGCGCCGGCATGCGTGCTGAGCCCAATTAGGGAGGACGCCTTGAACCTCGATGCCGCCAGGAATTTCCGTTTTGAACCCGTCACGCACAGCTATTCTCGCCGTGACACGATGCTGTACGCGCTGGGTCTCGGATATGGTTCCGAACCGCTCGACCAGGCGCAGCTCAATTTCGTGTACGAGCGCGACCTGCACGCGGTCCCTTCGATGTGCTGCGTGCTGGCGCATCCCGGCTTCTGGGCCAAACGGCCGGAGCTCGGCATCGATTGGCTCAGACTCCTGCACGGCGAGCAGAGCTTCGAGATCCATCATCCAATTCCGCCGGAAGGAACGGTCACGGCCGGCTACGAGATCGCAGCGGTGGCGGACAAGGGCACCGGGAAAGGCGCCATTCTTCACCTCGTCAAGACGCTCAACGATGCTATCGCAGGCGTGAAGCTGGCAACCATCCGCAGCGTGCTGTTCCTGCGTGGAGACGGCGGCTGCGGCAGCTTCGGCAGTGTTCCGACCGAGGCCAGCGCCCTGCCCGAACAAACGCCCTCGCAAACCCTGGACATCGCCACGCTGCCGCAAAGCGCGCTGATCTACCGGCTGAGCGGTGACTACAATCCGATTCACGCTGATCCCGAGGCCGCCGGGAAGGCCGGCTTTGAACGACCGATCCTGCACGGCCTGTGCACGCTCGGCATCGCAACGCGCGCGGTTCTTGCAACACTCGCGAATGGCAGGCCCGATCGTCTCGGATCGCTGTCGGTCCGCTTCAGCCGTCCGGTGTTTCCAGGAGAAACGATCCGCACGGAGTTCTTCACCATCGGCGGCCAAATCCGTTTCCGCTCCCGGGTGGTCGAACGCGATGTGGTCGTGCTTGATCGCGGCACGATAGCCGTGCGCGATTGAGTTATTTCTTCTCGATCTTCGCAATCTCGACGATTTCGGCCCAACGCCGCGTGTCGGCCTCCTCGAACTTTCCGAGTTCATCGGGGCTGGCCGGAAACGGCTTGGCGCCGACGGACTCCAGATAGGCCGCGGTGTCCTTGTTGTTGACGAACCCGAGCACGATCTGACCGAGCTTTGCCACGACATCAGAGGGCGTCCCGGACCGCACGAAGACTCCAACCCAGGCGCTCAACTCCGCCCCGGACAGGCCGGTCTGCGCGAGCGTCGGGACATCAGGCAGGCCCGCCAGCCGCTCGCTGCTCGTCACCGCAAGCACCCGCAACCGGCCATCCTGGATCAGACCCTGCGCACTGGCGGGATCGGCGAACACGCAATCGACCTCGCCCGCAGCACATCCGTCAGCGCCTGCGGCATGCCGCGGTACGGGACATGCTGCATCTCGATGCCGGCGCGGGAACGAAACAGTTCTGCGGCACCCCGGCTCGACGTGTTGCCACTGCCGAACGAGAGCGGCCTTTGCCGCGACTTCGCCAGGGCGATGAATTCGGCGACGGTCTTTGCCGGAAACCCCGGCTTCACCGCGAGCATCATCGGAATGGTCATGATCCCGGCCACCGGCGCAAAGTCCGCCTTGGGGTCGTAGGGCATCGTGTTGAACAGGCTGATGTTAGCCGCCTGGGTCGAGTTCGTGGTGACGAAGACTGTGTAGCCGTCGGCCTCCGCCTTCAAAACCGCGAGCGCGGCAAGATTACCGTCGGCGCCGGGCTTGTTCTCGACCAGAACCGTCATGCCTGTCTCGATGCGAATACTTTCGGCCAGGCGCCGCGTCACGGCATCCGTCGCGCTGCCCGCGGGGAACGGAACGATCAGGTTGATGCGGCGCGACGGGTAGGATTCCGCCGACGCCTGCCGCCAATCCGCCGCTCCGGTCAATGTAGCAACAAGCCATATTGCGATTGCAATGCGACGCCGCATGGATACTCCTGAGTTCGAGACGCCTGACGTTTCCACGCCGGGGCCCGGCGCGAACCGCAATCCGATTTGTTCTGATCGTACTCTACTTTACTACTTCAGAGAACAGCCGTTTGCAGGCCGAGCTCCAGCGTCCCGGCGCATCCGCATCGCAGGTGATCTCTGAAGCCGATCTACCCGCACGGTTCCGACTCGCCGCTGGTCCGGCTCAGCTCGACGCGATCGATCTGCGCAAAACGTTCATCATCAATCTCAAGGTCCACCGCAAAATGCATGGGATCGGCGTGGCCGGAGATCACATTCGGGAAATGCCAGCTCGCGGTGCCCAGGATTTCTTCTCCGGCAAGCACTGCGATCTTCAGCGGATGTCGTGCGCCCACGCCACGCGCGCTCTGGTAGCCGTCGGCGATGCAGTAGAGTTCGAGCCGCACCTTTTTGTCCGCGAGACGTTGAACCGATAGCTCGATCTCGCAAAATCCAAAGGCGGGATCATCTTGGGAGCCCTCGGTGTAGAAATAGAATGCGCCGATCTTGCCGTGCGAGCACGGGCCGAGCTTGCGGTCCTTCGGCACCTGCGGGTCCGGCCGCGCCGGCGTGCGCGGCGGTAACGGCCCGAGCGAGCAGAACTGGCGATAGGAATAACAGCTTCCCAACGGTCCCTCCCGTTAGCCCTGGACGAGCACGAACAGCCGCCTTGCGTTGGCGCAGAGTGCTTCGCGCCCAACGGACAAGGCCCGCTCGGCGAACTGCGCGGGCTTGTCCTGCTTGATCGTGAACGGATAGTCCGACCCGACGACGAGCCGGTCCTTGCCGACCTTGTCGGCCAGATATCGCAGCGCCGGCCCGTCATACAGGATCGTGTCGTAATAGAACGATCGAACGATCTCGGTCGGATCCTTTGCGAAAAGACTCTGCAACGTCGGGCCCATCGCGTAAGCGTGATGCAATCGCGGCAGCATCCAGGACAGCGCGCCGCCACCATGGCTGAGCAGTATCCGCAGCTTCGGAAAGCGCTCAAGCACGCCATGCGTCATGAGCGAAACGGCGGCAAAGGCCGTCTCCAGCGGAAATGCCGCCACGGCCGCAAGCTCCGGGCGGCCGTCCATCCGATCGAGCCCGAGCGGATGCAGCGGATGGATCATAAGCACCAATCCAGCTTGCTCGGCGGCTGCATAGACGTCGTTCAGGCGCGCGTCGCCGAGCGCCATTCCATTGATATGCGTTCCGATCTCGAAACCGCGCAGACCGAGTGACCTGATGCTGTCGATGCGCCGCACCGCAAGCGCAACATCCTGCATAGGCACCATGCCGATCCCGATGAACTGCCGGGGATGATCGGCGCAGAGCGCCGCGATCCCCTCATTCACGTAGCGACAAAGCGCGTCGGCGTCGCCAGGGGGAAACCAATGCGACAGCAGTTCCGGCATCGGCGAGACGACCTGCACATCGACGTCGTCGAGCGCCATGTCGTCCAGCCTTCGGCGCGCATCCCAGCTGCGAGAATCGATCATCCGAAATACCTTGCCGCCGACCATGACGGCGGCGGATGTGTCCTTGAGCTCGATCGACGGCCAGAGCGGATTGCGGCCCGGCTCTGCCGGGATGCGCCGCGGAACGAAATGGGTATGGGTGTCGATCGCTTCGACCAAGACGTTTCCTCGATGTCTTTTTGCGGCGCACGCCCTGCCAAGAACTCGGCCAGAGCGTCGTCACCAACTTACAAGCAGGTTGGACTGTTTTTATTTTCTATGCAATCCTATATTCGTATGCTAGTGCACGATCCAACAAGATGCCGTCGACGATGCATCAGGGAGCGAAGCGAGCGTGGCGCGAACGATCGAGAACATCGTGATCGCAGGAGCCGGCCAGGCCGGCGCGCGTGCCGCGGGAGGCACTGCGCGGGCGCGGTTTCAAGGGCGCCATCACGATGATCGGCGACGAGCCCCACCCTCCCTACGAACGGCCGCAGCTGTCCAAGGCCATGTTGCTGTCCGCCGATGCGCCGGTCGCCTATATCAAGCAGCCGCGCGACTGGAACGAAGCGCTGGGCGTGCGTCTCGAGACCGGCACGGCGGCCACCGATTGCGACGCCGACCGCCGTATCGTGTCCACCGCCGACGGCCGTAGCTTTGCTTTCGACCGGCTTCTGCTCGCGACCGGCACCCGTCCGCGACGGCTCGCGGCGCTGGATGGCGGACCGCTCCACGTCCAGTATTTGCGCAACGTCGAGGATGCTCTCCGTTTTCGTCGTCATATCGCAGCCCGCGCGCGCATCGTCATCGTCGGCGGCGGCGTTGTTGGGCTGGAAGCGGCCTGCGCGGCAGCGAAGAGCGGCTGCCTTGTTACGGTGATCGAAAGCGAGCCGCGGCTGCTTGCCCGCGCGTTTCCTGCCTCGGTCAGCGCTCTCGTTGCCGACAGGCACCGCAGTCACGGCGTCCAGTTCGTGTTCGGCTCGACGGTGACCGGCAGCACGTCTCATTCCGTTCGGCTGGGCAATGGTACGGAGATCCCTGCCGATCTGGTTTTAGCCGGTATCGGCGTCACCCCGTCGGGCGATCTCGCCACACGGCTCGGGCTGCCCAGCGCTGACGGCATTGCGGTCGACGCCAACGGCCGTACCGCCGTTTCAGACGTATTCTGTGCCGGCGACGCCGCCCTGCAATGGAGCCGGTGCCATGGCCGCGCGATCCGCGTCGAGACCTGGGCGAATGCACAGAACCAGGCCATTGCAGTGGCGGCCAACATGATCGGCGAGATCAACGCGTACAACGCCCCCCCATGGTTCTGGACCGACCAGTATGACCTCGACATCCAGGTCGTCGGCGACATGCGCGATGCCGACCACATCGCGCGCGGCGATCCGGCCAGCGCAAAATTCTCAATCATCGCAGTGCGCGGCACCGAGGTGGTCGGCGGGCTCGCGGTGAACGCCGCCAAGGACATGGCGATGCTCAGGCGGATCATCGCCGCCAACGCCAAGCCGTCGCGCGGCGATCTGGAGTCGCCGGGGTACGACCTCCAGACCGCATTGAGGTCACAATGAGAATTTCGAGGGAGGGAGTGCAATGAACGCGTTCGAACGCATGAACACCGCGCTCATGATTGACGAGACCAGGCAGATCTTCAAGGTCTCGCGGCAAGCGTTTGTCGATCCCGACATCCTCGAAGCCGAGCGCGCGCGCATCTTCGAAAAATGCTGGCTCTATCTCGGTCACGCCTCCGAACTGCCCAAGCCCGGAGATTTCGTCACCCGCCAGGTTGGCGGCCGCAGCATCCTGTTCGCGCGCGACGCCAAAGGGACCTTGCGCGCCATGTTCAACACCTGTCCGCATCGCGGCGCGCAGGTCTGCCGCGAGAAGCACGGCAACGCAAAGTCCTTCCAGTGCTTCTATCACGGCTGGGTGTTCGGCCTCGACGGCGCACTGCGCAGCCAGCCGGGCGAAGCCTCCTATGCGCCCGATTTCAAGGAGCGCAGCACGTCCAACATGCAGCAGGTCCCGCGGTTCGAGACTTTTCGCGATTTCTGCTTCGTCTGCTTCGACAGGAATGCCGAGACGCTGGATAGCTATCTTGGCGCCGTGAAGGAATATCTCGATGTGATCGCCGACCAGGCCGAGATGGGCATGACCATCGTCGGCGGCACGCAGGAATATTCCATGCGCGCCAACTGGAAGCTGCTCACCGAGAACTCGATCGACGGCTATCACGCGCTCACCACGCACGCGACCTATTTCGATTACCTCAAGGCCACCAATGGCGGGCTGGCGCCGGTGCCGCTGGAAGGCGCCGCGCGCGATCTCGGCAACGGACATGCCGTGCTGGAATACAAGGCGCCGTGGGGACGCCCCGTCGCACAATGGGTCCCGATGTGGGGCGACGACGGCAAGCGCGAGATCGACCGGCTTTACCAGGGCCTGGTCGCGCGGTTCGGCGAAGAGCGCGCCAAACGGATCGCGCTCTACAATCGCAACCTGTTCGTCTTCCCCAACCTCGTGGTCAACGACATCATGGCCGTGACCATCCGTACCTATTATCCGCAGGCCCCCGATTTCATGACGGTGAGCGCCTGGGCGCTGGCGCCAAAGGAGGAGACTGATTGGGCACGCAAATACCGCCTGTTCAACTTCCTTGAATTCCTCGGCCCCGGCGGTTTCGCGACCCCCGATGATGTCGAGGCGCTCGAGCAGTGCCAGCGCGGTTTCCGCAACGCCACCGAGGCGCAATGGAACGACATCTCCAAGGGCATGGGCAAGGAAACGCCGGCGTACGACGACGAGCTACAAATGCGGGCGTTCTGGTCGAACTGGAACAAGCACGTCTTCGCGGCATCGGCGTGAGGAGGATGCGCACATGCAGAATATCTCGCGTGCCGATGTCGAGGACTTCCTGTTTGTCGAGGCCGAGCTGCTCGACGAATGGCGCCTGCCCGAATGGCTCGAGCTGTTCACGGACGATGCGATCTACTACGTGCCGTCGACCGACGTTCCCGCCGATTCTTCGCCCGACAAGACCCTGTTCTACGTCGCCGACGACCGCTTCCGCCTCAGTGAGCGCGTCAAGCGGCTGATGAAGCGCACCGCGCATGCGGAGTTTCCGCACTCCCGCACACGGCATCTCGTGAGCAATGTGCGAATCCGGGGGCGTAGCGAGGATGAAATAGAAGTTGCCGCGGCCTTCATCACCTATCGGACCAAGGACGGCATCACCGATACCTATTTCGGCAGCACCCGCTATCGGCTCGTTGCGGAAAACGGCCGGCTGCGGATCAAGGAGAAGCGCTGCTTGCTTGATAGCGAAGGCCTGCGCACGCAGGGGCGCGTCAGCATCATCCTGTAGGGAACGCCGATCGTGGACAAGAAGCTCAGGAATAATATTGCCGTGGTCACCGGTGCTGCAAAGGGCATCGGCCTTGCGATTGCGGAGCGATTGGCGAAGGACGGAGCTAGGCTGGTTCTCGCCGACCTTGACGAGGCCGGGCTGAAGCAGGCCGCGGCGCATCTCACCAGCCAATTCGACGCGGAGGTTGCGACCCAGGCCGGCGATCTCTCCGAACAGGGCGTCGCCGAAAAGACCATCAAGCTGGCCTCCGAACGGTTCGGCCGCCTCGACATCCTCGTCAACAACGCCGGGGGCGGCATCATCAAGCCGTTCGCCGAGCACACGCCGGAGACGCTCAAGGCCACGATCGACCGCAATTTGTGGACCGTGCTGTGGTGCTCCTGGTACGCGATCGCGCCGATGCGCAAGCAGGGCTACGGCCGTATCATCCATCTCGGCGCCGATTCGGTCCGCAACGGGCTGTGGGATCACGCCGCCTACAACGCCGCCAAGGGCGGCGTGCATGGCCTCACCACCGGCATGGCGCGCGAGTTCGCAAAAGACGGCATCACCGTGAACACGGTGGCCCCCTGCGCGGTGAACACGCCGCAGATGGTCGCGATCACCAGGAGCGATCCGGCGCTTGCTGCAAAATTCGTCAGCGTCATCCCCATGGGCCGTCCGGCCGAGATGGAGGAAGTCGCCTCGATGGTTTCCTATCTCGCCTCCGCCGAAGCGTCGTTCGTGACCGGCCAGGTCATCAGCGTCAACGGCGGCAGCACCATGCTCTAGGTCTTGCTCATGGCTGAAACGGTCATTCTCTGCGCTGCCGACGAGGTCGTCGAGGGTGAGATCAAGCAGGCGCCCCTGCCCGACGGCACCAATGTCGCGCTCTATCGCGTGGCCGGCACCATCTACGCCACCGCCGACCTGTGCACGCATGGCGAGGCGTCGCTGGCGGAGGAAGGCATCATCATCGGCAAGATCGTTGAGTGCACCTTCCACTTCGGAACGTTCGACGTCACCACCGGCGAGCCGACCGGCATGCCCTGCGAGATTGCCCTGAAGACCTATCCCGTCACGGTCGTCGACGGGAACGTCCAGATTGAGGTCTGACATGCCGAACCTCCCCAACCGCTCGCCCGCCCCGTTCAAATCCGCGCGCCGATCGTTGGCGCCGCCGCGCCGGCGCACCCAGGCGGAGCGGACCGCCGAGACCCGCCTGCGCATTCTGAAGGCCGCGGCCAACCTGATCCGGCGTCGCGGCTATGCGCGATTTCGCACCGCTGAAGTTGCCGCCGAGGCCGGCGTCTCTCGCGGCGCCCAGCTGCATCATTTCCCGACCAAGGATTCGCTCGTCGTCGCCACGCTCGAATATGTCTTCGAGCAGGCGCAGATCCTCAGCCGCCGTCGCGCAGCCGCCGTCAATCGCCCGCGCGACCTGATCGAGGCCGTGATCGAGGACGCCAAGGAGTTCTTCTTCAGCCAGCATTTCATGGTCGCGATCGACATCGTGCTGTCGACATCAACCGACCAGGCGGTGCGCAAGAAGATCCTCGATATCTCGCGCAAGGCGCGCCGTCCGGTCGAGGCTGCCTGGGCGGAGGCGCTGGCAGCCGGCAACGTTCCCCCCGCAGTCGCGGCCGATGTCGTGGCACTCACCCTCGGTGTCGTCCGCGGCATGGCGCTGCGCACGCTCTGGGACAACGATCCGAAATGGTTTGACCATCTGTTCGAGCTCTGGCGGCAGATGATCAAGGTCTTCCTCGAATCCCAACAGAATCGGAGCCGGCCGCGATGAGCAGGCAAGCCGCAAACCGAAGCACGCCGCTCATCACGTCGGTCTGCTATGTCCGCCACGCCGTCAGCGAACCGCAGGCCTGTGCCCGGTTCGTTTCCGACATCTTCGGCCTTCAGCAGGTTGCCGGCCACGACGACGACCTGGCCTTCCGCTCCGACGATCGCTTCCGCACCGTGAGTCTGAGCCGCGATCAGCGCGACGGCACCAGCATCGGCATCGAGGTCTGGGATGACGCCGCGCTGCAAGTGATCGGCGAGCGGCTGCACGCGCAGGATTTTGCCGTGAGGCCGGCAAGCCCGGAGGAATGCAGGCGGCGATATGTCCAGTCGGCTTTGCTTGCGGACGACGCCTCCGGCAATCGCATTGATCTCGTCACCCGCCCCACCCGGAGCGGCCGGCGCTATTTTCCGCCGCGCGATGCCGGCATCGTCGAGCTCCAGGGTGTCGGCCTGCGCAGCACCGATCATGTCCGCGACCTCGCGTTCTGGCACCTGCTCGGCGCCGAGGTGACCGACTGGGTCGGCGATATCGCTTACCTCAGGATCGATCATCTGCATCATCGCATCGCGCTCTATCCGTCACGGCGAAACGGCCTGCTCTACGCCGCCTTCGAGGTCGAAGCGCTCGATCAGATCATGCAGAACAGCTACTTCATGCAGGACAACCAGGCGAGGATCGTGCAAGGGCCCGGCCGCCAGTCCGCCTCGCACCAGATCTTCCTGCATGTCGAAGGCCCCGACGGGTTGATCCTGTCCTATGTCAACGGCATGGCCGAGGTCGGCGACAAGCCGCGGGTGGCCCGACAATTTCCCCTTGCCGCCACGTCGCTTTGCAATTGGGGCGGCGAAAGCAAGGGCGTGCCCGAACTGAGCGCGCAAACCGAGCCGAACAGGAGAGACGCATGATCCAGCTGAAGGATGTGAGCTACGTCCGCCTCGGTTCACCCGATCTGGAGCAAGCAGAGGGCTTTTCCACCGCCTGCCTTGGCCTCCAGATCGCAGAGCGAGGCAAAAAAGCCCTGTATCTCCGCTCCGACGAGCGTGCGCACACGCTGTGCTATTCGGAAGGAGATCCACGCGAGCAGAGCGTCGGCTTCGAGGTGGAGGATGAAGCCAGCCTGCAAGACGCGGCGGTGACGCTGGAACTGCTTGGTCATGCCGTCCATGCAGGTACCGCGCAGGAAGCCGAGCAGCGCAAGGTGAAGGCCTTTATCGGCTTTCGCGACCCGACCGGCAATCATATCGAGTTGGTGGTGCGCCCGGAGCGCAATGGACGGCGCTATTTCGCCAGCCGTGACGCCGGCATCGCCGGCTTCAGCCATATCGGCCTGAATTCAACCGACCCGGCCCGCGACGAGCGATTCTGGACCCAGGTCTGCAATGCCCGTGTCAGCGACCGCATCGGCGACATCCCCTTGATGCGCGTGAGTGCAATTCATCACACCATTGCGCTGGTGCGGGCCCCCCAGGCGGGTATCCAACACATCAATCACCAGGTCGAGAGCAATGACGACGTGCTGCGCTCCTACTACTTTTTGAACGATAGGCGCGTGCCAATTGTGTTCGGCCCGGGTCGGCATCCGACGTCCGGCGCGCGGTTCCTCTATTTCAAGGGACCGGACGGCATGATCTTCGAATATTCCGTCGGCGTCGATGAGATCGCGAATGAAGCGACACACCGGCCGCGGCAATTCGGCTTCGAGCCGACCAGCTTTTGCATGTGGGGCTCCAAACCCGCCGGCATGACATTGCCGGGCAAATGAGCGCGATCGAAACGCCCCGGGCAGCGGGCAGACCTCACGAGGGACCATGGATCTGGGATTGAGAGGCCGCAGGGCCATCGTGTGCGCCGCCAGCCAGGGCCTGGGCAAGGCGTCCGCCATGGCGCTGGCGCGTGAAGGCGTCGAGGTCACGATTGTCGCACGACGGCGCGACGTGCTCGAGAGCGCCGCCGATGACATTGCGCGGGTAAGCCACCGTCGGCCCAGGATCGTCCTAGCTGACGTCACGAGCAGCGAAGGCCGCGAGGCCATTCTCGCCGCCTGCCCCGATCCTGACATTCTCATCAACAACGGCGGCCGACCGCCACCCGGCGATTTCAGGAATTTCGGGCGCGACGACTGGATCAAGGCGATCGACGGCAACATGCTGGCGCCGATCGCGCTAATCAAGGCCACGGTCGATGGCATGATCGCGCGAAGGTTCGGCCGGATCGTCAACATCACCTCCCACGCGGTCAAGGCGCCGGTCGCGATGCTTGCGCTGTCGAATGGCGCCCGTAACGGCCTGACCGGCTTCGCCGCGGGTCTGGCGCGCTCCATTGCCGAGCACAATGTGACCCTCAACAATCTCCTTCCCGGCACGTTCGACACCGATCGCTTGAAATCCAACCTCGCAGCGCTCGCCAACAATTCGTCGCGCGATGTAACTGAAGTGACCGAGGAGATCAGAACCAGCAATCCGGCCAGGCGCTTCGGCCATCCGGACGAGTTCGGCGCCACCTGCGCGTTCCTCTGCTCGGCACATGCCGGCTACATCACCGGGCAAAACATCCTGATCGACGGCGGCGCCTATCCAGGCACGTTTTGAGCCGAACCCGAAACTGCACCCAAAGCTTGTTCTCCTCCTGCGTAAACTCACGAAATATTGGGGTAGAGCCCGTATCAGCAACACGGGCGCAAATCTTCGCAGGCCGTGTCCGGCCTGTCCTATTTCTACGCCAACGTGGCCGATTTCCACACGCGCGCTCAGGACCTCTTCTCCAAACCAAGATATTCGGTTTTGATGAGATCGCATCGCAGTCGGTCTAGAGCTGTGCGGGAATACGACATCGTCTCAAGAGACACGCGAAACAGTCGATCGGAGAGCGAGCATCAGAACGTGTAAAGCAGCCCATCTGTCAGAATGAAATCCGACCCTCTCGCTAAGTCCTTGAAAAGCTGGAGCGGGTGAAGGGAATCGAACCCTCGTATTCAGCTTGGAAGTCAAGAAATCTTGCGGTGGTAGCGCCTGTAACCCATGGTTCGCCGACTCGGACGCCCTGCCCGCTTGGTGTTGGTGTCGGTTTGGACCGCCAACGATTCGCTCCTGATCTGGCGTGTCATATAGACGCTATCGAGCGACGGCCAAGATAGAGAGGATCAAGTGGCGCGCTAAGCCTGCAGGCATACCGTTGCCAAACTCCTGACCCTGCATCGCAAGGATGCGCCGCCCGGGAACGCGACGCAGGCGCAATCCCTGAGCCGTCAACACACGCACTGGCCTTGTGCGGTGCGTCCGCAAAAGCCTTCGCTAGCTCGCGGAGCTGGTATTTCTGCACTTTTCCAGCCGGTGTCTTCGGCAGATCGGCGACGATCTCGACGCGCTCCGGCCAGTATTGCTTCGCAACCCTGTGCTCCGCCATCAGCGCCTGGACGTCCGACAAATCGAACGTCTGGCCGGGACGCAGCACCACGAAGGCGCAGGCCCGTTCGCCCAGCCGCGGGTCCGGATAGCCTACGATCGCGGTCGAAAGCACGGGATGCTTGAACATCAGGTTCTTGATATCAAAGACCGGCACGTGCCGGCGCATCTGAGCACCGTGTCGGTCGCGTTGGTGGGGAAATGATCGACCATCGGCGCGAATCCTCAACCCTACATTCGGAACACGCCGTAGTGCGGCGCTTCGATCGGCGCGTTCAGAGCAGCGCTGAGTGCAATCGCAAGCGCATTGCGCGTGTCAACAGGGTCAAGAATGCCGTCGTCCCATAGCTCCGATGTCGCATAATAGGCACTCGACCGCTCGCGATAATCCTCCAGGATGGGTTCGCGGATTGCCGCGAGCTCGGACTCGGACAGACGTTCGCCATTGCGGGCAACTTGCTTGGCCTTGATATCGGTGAGAACGCCGGCGGCTTGTTCGGCGCCCATCACGGATATTTGCGATTGCGGCCAGGTAAACATGAAGCGCGGATCGAAGGCGCGTCCCGACATGCCATAGGTGCCAGCGCCATAGGAACCGTTGCAGACGACCGTGAACTTCGGCACCGCGGCCCCGGCTACCGCCATGATAAGCTTGGCACCATCCTTAGTAATGCCGCGGCGCTCGTAGTCGCGCCCGACCATGAAGCCGGTGATGTTCTGTAGAAATAACAGCGGGGTTCGATTCTTGTCGCAGAGCTGAATGAAATGCGCGCCCTTTAGTGCGCTGTCGCTGAACAGGACGCCGTTATTGGCAAGAATTCCGATTTGATAGCCGTGGAGTCGCGCAAAGCCGCAAACCAGCGTTTGGCCATAACGCGGCTGGTATTCGTGGAAACGGCTGCCATCCACCAAGCGCGCAATAATCTCGCGCATGTCGAATTGCACGCGCGGGTCATTTGGAATGATCCCGTAAAGCTCTGACGGATCGTAGGCGGGCGGTTCCGGCGCAACGTGGTCGACTGCCGCCTTGGGGATACGGTTGAAGCGGGCGACGATGTCGCGAGCAATGGCAAGCGCCTGCATTTCGGAGCTGGCAAAATAATCGCCGGTGCCGGACACGCTGGTGTGCATGTCCGCGCCGCCCAGTTCCTCGACAGATACTTCCTCGCCGGTCGCCGCCTTCACAAGTGGTGGTCCGGCCAGAAAAATCGCGCCCGTTCCCTGCACGATAATATTGTAGTCGCTGAGTGCCGGAACATAGGCGCCCCCGGCGGTACAGTGGCCCATAACGACAGCTACCTGCGGAACTCCCATCTTCGACAGGACCGACTGATTGCGGAAGATTCGGCCGGCATAGTAGCGGTCGGCGAAGAATTCGGCCTGAAGCGGGAGAAAGCCGCCCGCACTGTCGCAGAGATGGACGACCGGCAGACGGTTCTCAATCGCGACATCGAGAGCACGGACAATCTTCTTAACCGAAAGTGGATACCAGGCTCCGCCCTTCACGCTGGCGTCATCGGCGTGAACGATGACCTCCCGTCCGGAGACGATGCCGATGCCAACCACCTGGGCGGCACCGGGCACTTCGTTGTCGTAGGCCTTGTTGCCTGCAAGGGTCGACAGCTCCAGGAACGGGGTACCCGGATCGAGCAGCGCCTGGATTCGATCTCGTACGAACATCTTGTTCTGCCGACGCAGACGTTCAAGATCGCGCTCAGGCCTGGCGAATCTCGCCGCCTGCTGTCGTTCCTTGAGCTCAGCGGCAAGCCGGCGATTATGAACATCGTTGGTTCGAAATTCCTGCGCTCGGGTGTCGGTCAACGAAACGATGCGTTGCATTTCATCAGTTTCCTTGAGAAAGCGTGACTAGGATCGCGTCGCGATCAAAGCTGTCGCCATCCTTGACGTGCAGACGTTCGACAATCCCGCCCTGCGAGGCGCGAATCTGGGTCTCCAGCTTCATGCTCTCGATCACGATCAGGACGGTGCCGGCAGTCACGGCATCGCCCGGAGCGACCTTTAGTGCGACGACAGTTCCCGGCATTGGCGCACGCGCGACGTTGTGACCATCGTCACCATCTACGGAGGCAAGAGCGCGGAGCGGATCGACATAGCGTAAAGAACAAGTCCGGCCGCGCATGTGGATATGGATCACGTCGCCGTCGACCGCGAATGCCACCGCCTCGCTTGTCCCGGCAACGGTCAGGCGGCCACGGCCGGTCCCCTCCTCCGCAAGGGCAACCGGGCCGCTCCAACCATTTGGAATATGCAGACAGTATCCATTGGCTGACGGAGCGAGCCACAACTCGTGCGTTACCCCGCCGAGGTCGAACTTGTGAAACATGTCAGTTTCTCCAGCCCCCGATAGCGGCGTGGAGGGCGGGGACTGCATCCGCCACATCCCGCACCGGCCGCATCGCCAGCGCAGCTACCGCCAATAGTTTGGTCACCTCGTCTGGATCGCCATCAATCCCAGACGCGATCGTCGGGTTTTCGTCTAGATAGCCGGTGTGCACTTCCCCGCTCCGAAAGCCGGCGTCGCCGAGAACGCGAGCCAGAAAGGCGGCGTTGGTCTCGCATCCTAGCAGCACGACATCCTGAACCGCTCTTATTGCCTTGGCGACGGCGGCATCGCGTGTCGGCGCATGAACGATTACTTTGGCCAGCATAGGATCGAAGGCTGTCGTGATCGACTGCCCCTGTGCGATGCCGCTGTCGACACGTACGCCTTGTTCGTGAGGATAATCCAGCATCAGCACCTTGCCGGAGGTTGGCGAAAAGCCTCGCTCAGGAGATTCGGCATAGAGCCTGGCCTCGATGGCGTGACCTTGCGCGGAGATATCGGGCTGACGGAACGATAGCGGGCGGTTCGCCGCAATCGCGATCTGCTCGGCCACCAGATCAACGCCCGTAATCATCTCGGTCACCCGATGCTCGACTTGCAGACGCGTGTTCATCTCAAGGAAGTAAAACTCTCCCCCTCCAAAAATGAATTCAACCGTGCCCGCATTGCGATATCCGGCGGCGCGAGCGATGCCCGCCGCGGTTTCGCATATCCTCTGGCGCATCTGCGGCGAGAGAGCTGGTGACGGCGTTTCCTCGATGATCTTCTGGAATCGCCGCTGCACCGAACATTCTCGTTCAAACAGATGCACCACATTACCGAAAGCATCGCCCAGAACCTGGACCTCGATATGCCGTGGCTTTTCGACATAACGTTCGATATAGAGACGACCATCGCCGAAGTATCGTTGCCCCTCACTGCGCGCCTGAGCGACTGCATCCTCCAGCAGATCGAGATCGCGAACAATTCGCATTCCCTTGCCACCGCCGCCAGCGGAGGGCTTGACCAGGAGCGGCACCCCGATGGACCGTGCCCGCGCGAGAAATGTCGGGGGATCACTCTCCTCGATGGCGGAGGGAGCGACCGGAAAGCCATTGCCTTCGACAAAATTGCGCGCGCGGATCTTGTCGCCCATCAGTTCGATCGCCTCGGGCGATGGGCCGATGAAGGCGATGCCTGCCGCGGCAACCGCGCGCGCAAAACCGGGATTTTCCGACAGGAAGCCGTAGCCTGGATGCAGTGCGCCGGCACCAACAGTGCGGGCAGCCGTTACGATCTGCTCGGCATCGAGATAAGCAGATACCGGCGTCCGCCCCGAGATCTTGAAAGCGACATCGGCGAGCGCTACTGCCGGCGTTGCAGCATCGACCTCGTGATAGACGATGGCAGCGCGCAGACCAAGCTTGCGCAACGAGCCAATGATGCGGACGGCAATCTCGCCCCTGTTGGCAATCAGGACGGTCTCGAACGGAAAGGAAATAGCAGCCATTGATAAGCTACTCGTCTACGCAAATGCCGGCGGTGAGCATAGTGGTCAGCTCACGCCCAGTCTGGGCAACCTTGAGCTGCCCCCTGCCGTTGACATGCCGCCAGGCAAGATGCTCGATCGCGCCGAACAGAACATCCCGAAGCAGTTTTGGATTTACGTCCGGCTTGACCTCTCCGGTCTTGACGGCTTCCTTGACGATACGGATCAGCACTGAGGTGTAGCGCCGGTTCAGCTCCTGGATAGGCGAGCCTTCGTAGTCGCTCGCGACCCGCACCTCGGCGATGAACAATCGGCAGAGGTCGGTGTCAGAAACAAACACTTGGATATGCCGCTTGATCAGCGCTTCCAGACGATCGCGAAAGCGATCGTGGCTGAATACCTGCGTCTCGAGGTCGACCAAAATCCGTTCGTAGAACCTCTGCAGCACGGCAAAGAGAAGGTCCCGCTTGTTGCGGAAATAGCGATAGGCAAGACCGTCGGATATCTGCGCGATGCGCGCAATGTCGGCGATCGAGGCGCCCTCATAACCTTTTTCGGCAAAAGCACGCTTGGCTGCATCGAGGATAGCGTCGTAACGATCCTGCATTCGTTCGGCGCTTATTGCGGGCATGTCGCACTCCGGGGATTTTCCAGATCCGTGATGACGAAACTGGATCGTAACCAGCCTAAGGATCGCGCGGCCAACAATCGCGACCCTCAGAGACGGGGCTGGCCGTTTATAATGAATACCATTCATTTTTTTGTGCGTCAACCGTTGACACGTACCAAAATGAATTATATTCATTATAAAACCAGAGATGATCCAGAGAGCAGGATTCCGTCAAACTTGGAGGAAGCCGCCGCATGACCACGTCCCAAGCCGACTTGAGTGGCGATAATCGTGCGTCGATGTTTGCCCTCGACGAAGAGCAGCAGGCCGTCCTCGATCAGGCCGATCGTTTCGCACGCAAGGAGCTATATCCGCTTTCCGAACGGATGGACCGTGAAGAATGGTGGCCGGACGAAGCGTTCCGCGTGATCGGCGATAACGGCTTTTTCGGTGCCACTATCCCCGAAGAATACGGCGGCGCTGGTCTGGACCTTCTGGCGGCCGGCCTAGTGCTGCAGGGCTTCTCACGCTGGAACCATGCGATGGCGCTATCCTGGGTGGCGCACGACAATCTGTGCGCCAACAATATCTATCGCAACGGCAACGAACAGCAGCGCCGCAAATATCTGCCGGACCTCTGCACGGGCCGGAAAATCGGCGCGCTGGGCCTCACCGAACTGGGGGCCGGCTCCGACGCGCTGGGATCGATGCGCACCACTGCGCGGCGCGATGGAGACTCTTACCTCCTCAACGGAGGCAAGATCTACATCACCAATGGACCCGTCGCCGACGTCATCCTGGTCTACGCCAAGACCGATCGCTCAAAAGGCGCCCAAGGCATTTCCGCCTTCATCGTCGAAAAGGGCTTTCCTGGATTCAAGGTCGCACAGAAACTGACCAAAATGGGCTATCGCGGCAGCCAGACCGCCGAGCTCGTGTTCGAAGACTGCCGGGTGCCCGCAGAGAACCTCGTTGGCGACGAAGATCGCGGTGTGTCAATCGTGATGAGCGGGCTCGATCTTGAACGGGCGATGATCTCACCCTTGTGCCTAGGCATTTCAGAACGGGCGCTGCAGCTCTCCATCGACTACGCACAGACCCGCCAGCAGTTCGGCAAGCCCATCGGATCCTTCCAGATGGTTCAGTCAATGCTGGCAGAGATGTACGTTCAGGTCGAAACCATGCGGACCTTCACCTATCGCACGTTGGCGGAAGCCGCGCCGCTCGAAGTCGGCGGTGGCGGACGCGGCGACATCCACATGCTGACGGCGGCCTCGGTGATGTACGCTGCAGAGGCCTGCCACGCAGTCCTCGACAAGGCAGTTCAGATCCATGGCGGCAGCGGCTACATCTGGGAATCGGAGATCAACCGGCTATTCCGTTCGATCAAGCTATTGGAGATCGGCGCAGGAACGACAGAAGTCCGAAAGATGATAATCGCGGGCGAGTTGCTCAAGGATATGGCCACCCATGGCTGATAGTCAGGCGAAGGAACGGCCGGATATACTCGGGCTGACGGACGATGAGCTTGCGGTGCATCGCACTGCGTTCGCGTCCGATGTCCTCAAAGACATGGTCGTGGTCTTGTCCGGCGGCGCCGGGGGAATTGGTCGCGCCATCGCGTGGCTGTTCGCACGGCTTGGCGCGCATGTCGTCTTGGTTGGCCGTAACCAGGAAAGGCTCGATGCTCTCGTATCGACCCTGACAGGACGGAAGCTGAAGGCATCCGCATACGCGGCCGATATCAAGGATCCCGACGCAGTCAAAGCTTTGTTCGATGCGGTCTGGAAGACGCATGGCCGCGTCGACGGCCTCATCAACAGCGCGGGCGGGCAGTTTCCTCAGCCGGCTATCGATTTTTCCGTAAAGGGCTGGAATGCCGTCATCAATACCAATCTGAACGGCACCTGGTACATGATGCAGGCCGCCGCTCAACACTGGCGCGACAACAAATATCCAGGCAGCATCGTCAACATTGTGGTCGTCACGACGCACGGCCTCTACGGCATCGCGCACACGATCGCCGCGAGATCCGGCGTTATTGGCCTTTCGCGCAGCGTTGCCGTCGAATGGGCCCCCCTGAATATCCGGGTTAATTGCGTAGCCCCCGGCGCGATCGAGACCGAGGGCTGGAAGGTCTATACGCCCGAGGCGCGAGCCGCCTACCCCCGATCGAACCCGATGATGCGCGCAGGCTCGCCATGGGACGTCGCCGAAGCCTGTGCCTATCTCGCAGGTCCTTCCGGCGGATTCGTGACCGGCGAAACGTTAACGGTGGACGGTGGCGGCCAGCTTTGGGGAGAGACCTGGACCACAGGAAAGCCATCTTATTTCACAGACGAGGACCCTTAGAAAGCCACTGCCTTGCTCGCCAATAGCGCGCTTACCAGAACAATAGACCGAAAATAATTCGGCACAACAATCATCAGGGAGCAACATCCGATGTATCCAGGTGTGCATGCCAACACTCGAGCCAATCAGCCGGCGTTCATTATGGCGCAAACCGGCGTCGCCGTAACGTACGCCGAGCTGGAACAACGCACCAACCGCCTCGCGCACTTTCTTCGCAGCCGCGGGCTCATGCGTCTCGATCACTACGCCATCTTCATGGAGAACAACGACCGCTATGTCGAAAGCTGCGGCGCGGGCGAGCGCGCGGGACTCTACTTCACCTGCGTCAACTCGTTTCTGACCGCAAGCGAGCTCGCTTACATCGTCAACAACAGCGAATCCAGAGTCCTAATTGTATCCGAAGAGACTCGCGCGACCGCGCTCACAGCAATCGGCCAGTGCCCGAAGGTTGAAGCCGTGCTGGTGGTGGACGGCTCGGGCGACGGCGACCGTATCCTCAATCTCGACGAGGCCACCACCGGCTTTCCCGCCACGCCGATTGCAGGCGAGACAATTGGCACGGCCATGTCGTACTCGTCGGGGACAACCGGCAGGCCAAAAGGTATTCTACGCCCATTGCCCGACCAGCCACCGTCGCAGCAATTGCCACTGTTTGATTTTCTTCAAAAGCTGTGGCGCTACAGGGAGGGGCTCGTGTATCTGTCCCCCGCCCCGCTTTACCATGCGGCACCGCAGGCGTCCGTCAACCTTGTGATCCGCAACGGTGGTACCGCAATCATCATGGAACGGTTCGATCCGGAGCACTACCTGCAACTGGTCGAGAGGTATAAGCCGACCCACAGCCAGCTCGTGCCGACGATGTTCTCGCGCATGCTGAAACTGCCCGAGGCCACGCGATCGCGTTACGATCTGTCGTCGCTCGAGGTGATAATCCACGCCGCCGCGCCTTGTCCGGTCCAAGTGAAGGAGCGGATGATCGCGTGGTGGGGACCGATCATTCATGAGTATTACGGCGCGACCGAGGGTCTCGGATTCGCCGCCTGCGACAGCGAGCAATGGCTGGCTCATCGCGGTACCGTCGGCAAGGTTCTGCTCGGCGAACTTCACGTGCTGGACGACAACATGCAGCCCTGCCCGAAGGAAACGCCGGGCACGCTTTGGTTCAAGACCGCGACGCCGTTCGAATACTTCAACGAAACGGCGAAGACCAGGGAGGCGCGATCGCAGGACGGCTCCATGAGCACGGTCGGCGATATAGGCTATGTCGACGACGACGGATTTCTCTATCTGACCGATCGTGCCACCTTCATGATTGTTTCTGGCGGGGTCAATATCTATCCGCAGGAATGCGAGAACCTCCTCATTACACATCCCAAGGTCGCGGATGCGGCAGTATTTGGTGTTCCGAACGAGGATCTCGGCGAAGAAGTAAAGGCTGTGGTCCAAGTCGTGCCTGGCGTCGAGCCCAACTCCGATCTGGTGAATGAGTTGATGAACTTCTGCAGGACGCATCTGTCGCACCAGAAGTGTCCGCGTTCGATCGACTTCGAGGGCGCACTCCCTCGTCTGCCCACCGGCAAGCTCTACAAGAATGTGCTGCGCGACCGCTATTGGGGGGACAGAAAAACAAGGATCATATGAGGAGCAGGCCGCCAACCCCGCCAGCATGGAGAGGATGGAATGACTTTCGCGAGCACACGATACAAGCTGCCTCCCGGCGGGACGCCGAGCGTGCCTCTGGTTCGCGTCGAGCATCTGGGCAACATCGCCCGGATCATCCTGGCGCGGCCCGATGCCGGCAATGCGATCAACGCCACATTGATCGCTGACCTGGGCGCCGCCGTGGATGCCGTGCGGGCGGTCGAACCTCGATCGGTTCTCATCACCGCCGAGGGCGCGAATTTCTCCTTAGGCGGCGATCTCAAGCATCTGCTTGCCGCCGGGAGCGATGTTGCCGCTGAACTCGGCCGAATGGCGCACGACTTTCACGCAGCCCAGCTGCGCCTGATTGGCATCGGCGTCCCCATCATCGCGGCAGCTCGTGGTCATACCATGGGGGGAGGTTTTGGCCTCGCCCTCTCCTCCGATTATCTCCTCTGCTCGGAAAATGCCCGTTTCTCGACAGGCTACTCCAGACTTGGACTGAGCAGCGATGCAGGCGTAAGCTACTTTCTGACCCGTGCGCTGGGCGTGCGCCGCGCCCGCACCCTTCTCATGGACGCCCGCTTCATATCGGCCGACGAAGTCGTCATGCTTGGCCTCGCAGACCGCACAGTTTCTGACGACCGGTTGGACGCGGCCGCGCTTGATCTTGCAAGAGAACTCGCGGAAGGGCCGACCGCGGCTTATGCAGCCATTGGGCGGCTGACAGACGCCGCCGCAACGAACAGCCTTGCAACCCATCTCGACGAGGAGACTCGAGAAATCGTGGCGCTCGCGGGCCGCGCGGATGTGAGGGCAGCGCTCTCGACGCCGCTCACACGCACCAAGGCCGTCTTCACCCGCTATAATCAGGAAGTGCAGCATGGCCCTTGACCCCCGATGCTTGTCCGGCCGTAACGCGGTCGTGGTGGGCGCATCGAGCGGCATCAACCTGGGTGTTGCCCACCGACTGGGTTCGCTCGGCGCGCAGATCGCGATCGTCAGCCGCTCGCCTGAGCGAATCGCGGCGGCGGCCGATGCCCTGCGCGCCGATGGTGTCGACGTGACCCATCATGCCGGCGACGTACGCGAGGCAACCGCCATGCAGGCGATCATGACCGAGGTCGCCGACGCCAAGGGACCGATCGACATCGTTTTATCCGGTGCCGCGGGCAATTTCTTCGTGCCGGCGGCCAAGATGTCGGCCAATGCCTTCAAGACGGTCATCGACATAGACCTCATCGGTACCTTCAATGTGCTCTCGGCCGCTTATCCTCACCTCAAGCGACCGGGAGCGGTGCTGGTCAACATCACAGCCCCCCAGGCCGAGCGCGCCATGCCGATGCAAGCCCATGCCTGCTCGGCCAAGGCCGGAATCGAGATGCTGACCCGCTGCCTGGCGCTCGAATGGGGCGCGGAGGGCATCAGGGTCAACGCCGTCTCGCCCGGTCCCATCGCCGACACCGAAGGCCTGGCGCGCCTTGCGACCGACGCTGAACTCGCAGAGCTCATTCGCAGCGCCCTGGCGCTGTCGCGCTTCGGGCAGCGCATCGACATCGGTAATGCTGTGGCGTGGCTGTGCAGCGAGGCGGCCAGCTTCGTGACCGGAACCGCGATCCACTGCGATGGCGGCATGCGTCTCGGCAACCTCTATGCGCCCGGATGAGAGCCTGGAACAATCAAGGAGCGAAACTCATGGACCCCAAGAACAAGGTTAGCGATCGTCCTGATAGAGCCGTAGTTGCCGCCGCAGCGAATCTAAGGAGCTGACGAATGGACGTTTCAAGATCGGCATCGGGATATGCTCGCCCGCAATCAGTTTTGCAGCAAGGTCAGACCGCCGTGAGCAGTCACCTGATCCACCGTGTCAATGTTGGTGACCTCGTCACCCGGAGCGCGAAGCGGTTTCCAGAGCGGGAGATGATCTGTGACGGCGACAGGCGCTGGTCCTATCGCGACTTCGACGCTTGGACCAACCGGGTCGCCCATGGTCTTTCCGCGCTCGGCCTCCAGAAAGGCGACGCACTTGCCCTGATGTCGGGCAACCGCGCCGAATTCCTCGCCGTCTATTTCGCCTGCGCGCGGCTTGGCCTGGTCTGCGTTCCCATCAACCTGCTCTGGCGACAGCACGAACTGAGCCACGTCCTGACGGACTCACGCGCTCGCGCTGCCGTGGTCGAAGCGAGCCTGCTGAAGCAGTTCTGCGCTATCGTCGAAGGTCCGGGACCGCTGCTCGGTATCGTCGTGATGGACTGGCAGGCGTCAGGCGCTACGACTCCCGATGGTATCGGCGGCGTGCCGCTGTTCGACTTTGACGCGCTCGCGGCCGATCAGTCCTTCGACATTCCGGATGTCAATATCGAGGACCGCGCTCCCCTCTCCTATCTCTACACCAGCGGCACGACCTCGGCGCCGAAGGGCGTGATCGGCACCCATCTCGCGATCCACCTGGAATCGCTCGGGACCGCGATCGATACACGCATGACCGAGAACGATCGGCTGAGTGTGGTGCTTCCGCTTTTCCACACGGCCCAACTCAACGCGCTTTGCACGCCGGCAATTGCAGTCGGCGCCTCGATGGTGATCCAGCGCGGCTTCGACGCTGTTGGCCTTCACGACGCCATCGAAAGGGAGCGCATCAGCGTCCTCTTTGCGCTACCGATGATGATCCAGCAGCTCGTCGAACGGCAGCTCGCACATCCCCGCAATGTCAGTAGTCTGCGCCTGACGGTCTACGCCATGGCGCCAATGCCGGAGGCCGAGCTTCGCCGGGCGATCGAGATCTTCGGCTGCGACTTCAGCCTTATGTTCGGGCAAACGGAGATGAGCCCGGTCTCGACATTCTTCAAGCCCGAGCACCAGCTGAGCCATCCCGGTGCGGTCGGCACGCCAGCCGTCAACGTGCAGGTCGCCATCATGGCACCGAACGGCGAGTTGCTTCCGACCGGCAGCACCGGCGAGATCGTCTATCGCAGCCCCCAGACCATGGCGGGTTATCTGCACAATCCCGAGGCAACCGCGGAAGCTTTCCGCGATGGCTGGTTCCACTCAGGCGATGCCGGCCATTTCGACTCTGATGGGATTCTCTGGTTCGAAGATCGCTTCAAGGATGTCATCAAGACGGGCGGCGAGAACGTCTCGTCCATCGAGGTCGAGCTCGCGATCCGGGCCGCACATCCCGACGTGCTTGAAGTCGCCGCAATTGGGTTGCCGCACCAGCACTGGGGCGAAGCGATCACCGCCGTCGTCGTCACCCAGAATGGCGGGTCCATTGACGCGAACACGCTGCCTTCGGCGGTCCGCGAGCGGCTAAGCCCGTTCAAATGCCCGAAGGCCGTCATCCATGTTTCGGAGTTGCCCAAGACGGCCACGGGCAAGATCGAAAAAGCGAAGCTGAGGCGCACCTATGCGGCCTATTACCACTAAGTCGACTTCCAGCGAAGCCAACTGGCAGCTCGATGCCGCCATGGCGGCGGACATCACGCTCGACGCTCTTTTCCGACGCGCATTCCGCGTCTTCGCCGACCGCACCGCCGTCACCTGGGAAGGCGGCAGCGCCGCTACCGCGCGGTCGGCGAGCGAGCCTGGCGGCTCGCCAATGCCGTGCGTGCGAAGGGATATGACCGCGGCGACACCATCGCGATCCTCTCGGAGACACGTCCGGAATATGTTGAATGCTATGCGGCCATGGCCGCACTCGGCATCACGGTTGCGACGCTGAACATCCGGCTTCGTCCCGATGAGATCGCCCCGTGCCTGCGCAAGGCTCGTCCCAGTGCCGTCCTGACCTCCGGTGCGCTGGCGGGGCTGCTCGAAGGCCTTGGGTCCGACTTTCCGAACGTCCGCGACTGGATCGCATTCGAGCCGGTGCAGGGCTTGGACGATTACGAGGCCATTCTTACCGAAAGCAGCGCGGACGAGCCGCCTCGGATCGCCGAGGGCGCGGACATCCACAACATCCTATTCACCAGTGGCACGACCGGTCAGCCCAAAGCCGCACTCGTGAGCCAACGAGCGGCTGCTACCCGCGGCTTGCGTCTTGCTCAATGGTTCGGACTGACCGAGAAGGACGGTTTCGTCGGCTGGCTGCCGCTCTTCCACTGCGGCGGAGACGAGTCACTCTACGCGACCTTCGTCACCGGCGGCATCTACGCGACATTCAAGCGCGTCGATATACCGGCCATGTACGAGCGCATCGCGCGCGAGCGGCTGAGCTGGACTCTGCTCCTGCCCGGCGTGATCACTGACTTTATGAACAACCCGCAGCGGCCGGCCCACGATCTGTCGAGCCTGCGCTTCGCCATCGGCTACGCCAACATGATGCCGAACGTCGTCGCGAAGCTGACGGAGACCTTCGGCATCGATTTTTACGACGCCTTCGGGCAGAGCGAGTCCAGCTATCTGCTCGCGCACGGCTGTTCCGGCCCAGGCGAAGTGCCGTCGCTGCGCAAACGGGCCCTCGCCGTTGATGGAAGTCCGCGTCGTCGACGAAGACATGAACGAGATGCCTGTCGGCCAGCCGGGCGAATGCGTTGTGCGGGGCCCGAGCATCATGTCCGGCTATCTCGATGACGATGCGGCCAACGCTGAGGTGTTCAAGGACGGTTGGCTCCATACCGGCGACCTGTTGCGGCGTGAGGAGGACGGCACGCTCACTTTCGTCGACCGCAAGAAATACCTGATCAAGACCGGCGGCGAGAATGTCTATCCCGCAGAGGTCGAGGCCGTCCTCAGCCGACATCCGGCCGTTCAAGAAGCGTGTGTGTTCGGCGTACCGGACGCCCATTGGGGCGAGACAATAAAGGCCGTGGTCGTCCTTCGCGAAGGCCAGTCGGCCGACAGTGCCGAAATTCTCCACTGGTGTCGCGCGCGGCTAGCCGGCTAT
This sequence comes from Bradyrhizobium sp. AZCC 2230, assembly GCF_036924495.1. Taxonomy (NCBI): domain Bacteria; kingdom Pseudomonadati; phylum Pseudomonadota; class Alphaproteobacteria; order Hyphomicrobiales; family Nitrobacteraceae; genus Bradyrhizobium; species Bradyrhizobium sp. AZCC 2230. Next base: position 2,305,940 of record NZ_JAZHRS010000001.1, read on the forward strand.
AAGCGCCCGCGCTACCTGCAGTTCATGCGCTCCGAGGAGTTGCCCCGCAGCACCACCGGCAAGCTTCAACGCCATGAGCTGGCAGGTTTGCCGCTGACCGCCGAACAACGTGTCGGGTAAGGGACGATGCAGTGACGGCGCGTGAAGGGAGACAATCGACTGACCGGATCCGGGCTCAACGGCATCTTGTCCTGCCCAACGGGTGCCGTCGCGCTCCAGCTTTTTTCAACGCCAATAGCGCTGCCCTTCTTGCCCACGGTCCAGCACCATAACAAGCAACAGACCGAAACCCGCCGCGGCAACTCACGCGAAGCTCGCTTCTCATCTGCGAGTCGCGATCATTCCTCTTCGAGGGACATCGGCAACCTGCCCCAAAGCTTATCGGAGACGATCATCATAAGTTAGAACAACTTTACGTAGAGTCTGAAAACGCTCGCGAACTTGCAACAGCCTTCAGCCGTGACATGTCCAAAATTGTCAGAATGGAGGTTTAAGATTCCCGGCTAAGTTATTGAAATCGCAACTGGAGCGGGTGAAGGGAATCGAACCCTCGTATTCAGCTTGGAAGTCGGGAAATCTCGCCGTGTTTTCAGCGGCCGTTCTGACATTTTCGGTGTTTTTGGCCCGTTGAGATCATCACAGAATTCCGCGTTGTCAGAATGGCCGTTGCGAGCCCCATGATTGCAGTCAAAACCCGTTTTGCACCTCTATGGAAATCCGTGAAGTAAAGGTGGTCGCGCCTGTATCGGCAACACAGTGCTTCCGCCCAACACGCTGGCACCCACGACGAGCAGGGAAACGACCCGCTCCCAAAGCATCTCGTTGCTGGCGACGTCATTCGAATTTGGCATCTGTCTGCGCCCGGATTTTCGTGCGACGAAGCCGTCATAGACTGAGTCGCGGGGTGGCCGAGCGACGAAATTTGCCGGAAAATTAACTCATGATTCACCGACTCGGGCGCCCTGCCCGATTGGTGTTGGTATCGGTCTGGACCGCGTGCGATTCGTTCCTGATCCGGCGTCCCATATGGACGAGTTTCGCGGAATGCGAGGCGGGAGCGCAGGTCCTTCTCGAGGCGGTCATTGAATACGATAGAAAATTCGCAAGTTGATTATGGGCAGGCGAGGCCCAGCAGTCAGGCGGTCGGGCACTGCAGCGATCCCATTGGCGTCGAACAAGCGACTGGAAGGCCGGTCAAAGTCAGAAGCAAAGTAGTGCTGCGCTTTGCCGGTGCCTAGTCTAGGTCCGCAATACTGCGATCGTAGTTTCGGTCACCATGTCGTGTGGAAAGTTGCGCGCGACGGGATTTGCGATCATACGGACCAAAACGTCGTAGGTTCAAATCCCGGACCCGCAACACCGATAGCAATTTTGGTTGGTGGTTGCCGTCTCAAGCGCACAGTTCCTTGCGTCCCGAACGCAGCGAACATCCTCTGAGTTGTTGATTTTTCTTGCTGTGACGAGCGCTTCCATCCCGTTTTGTTCACGCTCGTTTCACCCAATTCGTTGCGGTTTCGTTGCGGGCGTTACCCTACGAGAACAATCCTCGCTGAGGTATTGGGATCTTCCACCGACGCGGCGATCCATCAGGCAAGATCCCGACAGACTGCCGCAATGGACGCGCAACCGCGCTCGATGACTCCGTCGTCAGTCGAGATCGAGATGCGAAAATATCCCGGTAGACCATAAGCCGAGCCGTGGACGGCCGCGACGCTACCGGCGTCCAGCAAATGCAAGACGAAAGCGCGATCATCTTCCAGGATTGTCCCTTCCGGCGTCTTGCGTCCGACAAAAGCGGAGCAATTCGGGAAAAGATAGAATCCTCCGTCCGGTTTCAAGCAGTTGAGGCCCGGTATCGTATTGAGCATACCGAGAGCGAGATCTCTGCGGCGCGCATAGACCGCAACGCTCGCCGCGATGAAATCCTGCGGTCCGGTGATCGCGGCGAGCGCCGCAAACTGACTTGCCGCAGCGGGACAAGAAGAACTCTGAGACTGCAGCACGTTGATGGCGTCGATGATGGACTTGGGACCGGCCCCGTAACCAATGCGCCAACCCGTCATGGCATAGGTCTTGGAGACGCCATTGACGATGAAGACCCGGTCGGCGAAATCGGGCACAGCTTGCACAAGGCTGGGCGCGGTTTCCCGCTTGAACCAGACCTCGTCATAGATCTCGTCGGTCAACACGCCGACATGAGGATGACGGCGCAGCACCTCGGCGAGCGCTCTCAGCTCGGCCGCGTCGTAGGCGATACCGGTGGGATTTCCGGGCGTGTTCAACACCAGCCAGCGAGTATTTGGCGTGATCGCGGCCTCGAGCTGAGAGGGAGTGAGCTTGAAGGATTGTTGCTGGGGGCAAGTCACGATGACCGGTGTGCCATCATTGGCGAGCACCATGTCGGGATAGGATACCCAATAGGGGGCGGGGATGATGACCTCGCTACCTGGATTAAGCGTTGCCATCAACGCCAGAAAGATTACCTGCTTGCCGCCGCCACCGACCGTGATCCTGTCCGCGGTGTAGGGCACGCCGGTGCGCTGCGTCATCTTGGTTGCGATTGCCTCGCGGAGGGGAGCAATGCCATTAGCAGGCGTGTACTTGGTTTCCCCGCGCGCGATCGCGTTGACCGCAGCCTGTCTAATATGGGCCGGTGTGTCGAAATCAGGCTCGCCTATCGTCAAATCGAGGATGGCACGCCCCTGGGCCTTCAGGTCGCGGACACGCTGGGCCGCTGCCGTCGTCGGGGAGACCTTGATGCGCTTTACGCGTTCAGAGAGAGCCATCATGGTATCAGACTCCGGGTTGGGTGGCGTTCGCTCTTGCGTGCGGCGAGTTCATGCATCGTCTCGATCTTGTCGCGCAGGAACGGGTCGATATGGCAGTAGAGAAGCTGGGCGCCGCAACGCGACCAATGTTCGATGTCGTCCTCGATCACAAGGGTGCCGGCGATCTTGCCGGCGGCGCGGATCCGCGCCAACGTCGACTCGACGAGGTCGAGCACCTCACGCGGGCGCGGCTGACCGCGCGGCACGGAGGGCAGAAAGCCCATCGACTGCGAGAGATCGCCTGGTCCAACGAAGAAGACGTCAATGCCTTCGACCGCAAGTATCTCGTCGAGATTGCCGACGGCCTCGACCGTCTCGACCATGCAGATCAGTAGCTTCGTCTCGAAATCGGCGGGGCAGGCATGGCGTACAGTCGCGACCACCGCGCGGGCCTGTTCAGCCGTATTGACGAGCGGCACCATCAACCCATCGACCCCGGCATTGAGATAGCGCGTCAGGAGCGAGCGCTGATGCGAATCGGGGCGCAGGATCGCGCCGCCGCCGCCAGAGCGCGCCGCCCGTGCCATTTCACGCGCTTCATCGAAGCTTGCCGTGCCGTGCTCGCAATCTATGAAGATCGCATCTGCCTTCAGCTCGGTGAGGCGCGCCGCCAGTCCCGAGGAGACATGGTTGGGGTTTATCATGAGAATATGCTCGCCCGCCGCTAGGCGCTGGCGCAGTTTGGCTCCGATCATCGTTTCTCTCCGGTTGCTTCTGGGTTTCTTCTTCGGGTTATCAGGACTTGGCCGGGCCAGTGCCCTCAGGCGCGCCGAACCAGCGAGCCAGTTCGATATCGGTGGACTGGTCGCGCATCCTGGTCGGGACGATCACCAGTTCTTCGATCACCGTGCGCGCCGGCAGGGTGCAGGCGAGGAGCACGGCCTGCGCCACGTCTTCTGGCTGCATCAGAGCCGCGCGTTCTTCCGCCGTGGGTGGACGCGGGCGGTCGTCGAGAATCGGCGTGTTGACCTCGCCCGGTGTGATCGTCGTGGCGCGGATCATCTGATTGCGGAAGGTTGCGTGCAGATAGCCCATCAGGTTGCGTACGCCGGCCTTGGCCGCGCCATAAGCAGCTCCGCCCAACATATTCGGCCGCAGCGCCGCGCCCGACGAGACGGTGACGATGGTGCCGCCGCCTTTGTCGATCATTGGCTGCAGCACCGCGCGCGACAACAGGTAGACTGCGGTCAGATTGGCATCGACCGTCGCCTGCCAGTCCTGCGGTGTGATAAAGGCGAGGTTGCGTGGCCCAACCGCGCTGCCGGCGTTGTTGACGAGGATGTCGACGGTACCGAGCTCCGCACTCACCCAGCTGATCAGGCTTTCGACAGCGTCAGCCTGCGTGATATCGGCGGCGCGGGCGAAAGCGCGACCGCCAGCGGCGGTGATCGCGTCAGCCACGTCCTGCAGAAGCGCGAGCCTGCGGCCGACAAGGACCACAGAGGCACCCTCCCCCGCCAGTTGGCGCGCGATCTCGCGTCCGATGCCGGTTCCGGCGCCGGTCACGATCGCGACGCGCCCGTTCAGTCTTGCCATGGTCGTCTCCTCGTAAAGCCTGGCAGCATCATTTGGCCGTATAGCCGTAATCGGCTTTCGCGCATTCGCTGGTCACCAGACCAAGGCGGAGATCCTCGGTGATCAGTTCGCGCGAGCGGTTAGCCGGGTCGCCCCAGCCACCGCCGCCGGGCAACTCCACGGTCAGCCTCGCGCCGGGCTCGAGTGGGATGTGGCCCTTGGCGAAGACAGGCTTGCCATTCTTGTGTACATGGCCGGGCCGGCCATCCTTGCCACCGACAACACCGAAGCAAGGATTCTTCACATGTTCACTCGCGAGATAGATGTTCATCTGCCCTGACGAGATGTTGCGGAAGACCAGACGCTGACCGAGGCCGCCCCGGAACTGCCCGGGCCCGCCGGAATCGGGGATCAGTTCCTTGCATTCGATCAAGGCAGGAACAGCGAGCTCGTACATTTCGGCCGGGGTAATGCGGCAATTGGAGGGGAAGCTGAGCGTATCGATGCCGTCAGCCGTGGAACGTCCGCCCTGCCCACCGTGCAGATTTTGCGCCGCGCCATATTGCTCGCCGAGTTCATTCTGGCCCTGGCAGTTGACACCCCAGATCGGCGCGCCGCCGCTGTCGCCCTGAACCTTGTCAGGCACGATCCTTTCGAGCGCTCGGAAAATCAGACTCGGAATGACGTGGCCGATGAGATTGCGCAGATTGCCGGCAGCCGTGTTGCGCGGATTTAGGATCGAGCCCTCCGGCGCCTCATCGGTAATCGGCAGCATGCAGCCTTCATTGTTCGGCGTCTCGGGATCGAGCAGGCATTTCAGCGCATAGACCGTGTGTGCGTAGCGGTAATGCTTTCGCACATTGATGGCGTGAAGCACCTGCGCGGATGTTCCGGCGTAATCGACATGGATGCTTCCAGACTCGACCTTGACGTTGCACTTCAGCATGACCTCGCTGTCATAACCGTCGAGCGTGACCTCGGAGCTGTATTCGCCGGCCGGCCAGCGCGAGATCGCTCGGCGCATATGGGCTTCCGACCGACTGTGGATGGCGGTGCCCAGATCCTCAACATCGTCGAGCCCGTATTCCTCGAGGAAACGCACCAGTTCGCGGGCCATCACGTCATTGGCCGAGACCATGCTTTCGATGTCGCCCAACACCTCGCGCGGCAGGCGCACGCTGGCGCCGATGATGTCGAAAACCTCCTGCGTCGGCTTACCGGCCTTATAGAGCTTCAGGATCGGGAGGCGCACGCCCTCCTCGAAGATATCGGTGGAATCAGGCGAATACGGCCGGCCGCCGATATCGGGCATGTGGGCGATGCTGCCGGAATAACCGATCAGCTTTCCCTTGTGGAAGATCGGCGTGATCATCACCATGTCGGGCAAATGACCGGTGCCGATCAGTGGATCATTGGTCAGAAGCACGTCACCCGGTTCCAGCGTCTCGGGCGGGAAGGCCGGCAGGAAATAATGCTGGGCGGCCATCGGCAGCGAGGTGATGAAGACCGGAATCGCCCAGGTGCATTGCGCGAGCGCCCGGCCTTTGGCGTCCATCAGCACGGTGACGTAGTCGTGGTTCTCGCGCACGACGGGCGAGAAGGCGGTGCGCCCCAGTGCGCGGTCGGCCTGGTCGGCGATAAAGATCAGCCGGTTCCAAAGAACCTGGAGCGTGATGGGATCGTTGAAATCGATCTGTTGGCGAGCCATGATCCTGCTCCTCACTTGATGTGCATGATGAGATTGCCGCGGGCATCGACATGGGCCGTACCGCGCGGGCCGACGACGATGGTCGATTCCACCTGCTCGATGATGGCCGGCCCCTTGATTTCGGCGTCCTGCAGCAGGGCGTAGTAATCGTAGACCGGAGTTGAAACAAAGCTCTGTGTCTCGTCGAAATAGACCGGCCGATGCGCCTTCAGTGCTTCCGGCCCGGAACCCCTGGCAGTTTTGGTCGCGGTTTTTGCAGGCGCGCCCTTGGGCCCGCTGGCGCGCAACCTCCAGGTGATGGCCTCGACCGGTGAGTTCGCGACGGTGCGGCCGAATAGCGCGACATAGTTCGCCTCAAACCGGGCGAACAGCTCATCGACGAAGGCATCCGCGCCGAAGTCGAGCGGCGGCAGCGCCACGCTGATTTCGTGGCCCTGGCCGACATAGCGCAGGTCCGCTGTACGCGCATAGGAAATGCCGTCGGCATCCACCTCTGCCTGCAGCACGACATCGCGGCCGTCCTTTTCGAGCCTTGCGAAGACATCGCGCACCGCGGCGGCATCCCAGCGGTCGAGCCGCATCGGCAGGCTCGCTGAGACATCCACCGCGACCGGCGCAATCAGCAGACCCACGGCAGAGGTTACGCCGGCGCCGGCGGGGCAGACGACCTTCTTCGCACTGAGCTTGCAGGCCACACCATAGGCATGGACCGGGCCAGCGCCGCCGAAGGCGATGACCGGCAGCGTACTTGGATCGACGCCATAGTCGGCCGCGTGCATGGTCGCCGCTTCCGCCATGGTGCCATTGACGAGATCGTGGATGCCCCAAGCGCAGCGCTCTGGCGTGACACCGAGGGACTCTGCAAGTTCGGCAATTGCGGTGCGTGCCTTGCCGGCGTCGAGCTTGAATTCGCCGCCGAGAAAGGAGTCGGCGCCGATATAGCCGAGCAGCACGTCCGCATCGGTGACGGTCGGCTTGGTACCGCCGCGCCCGTAGCAGGCTGGGCCGGGAACGGCGCCCGCGCTGTGCGGTCCAACCTGAAGCAGGCCGAGGCGGTTGCGCGAGGCGATGGAGCCGCCGCCGGCGCCAATCTCGATCATCTGGATCGATTGGATCTTGAGCGGAAAGCCGCTGCCGCGGTGGAAGCGCTCGTGACGGGCGATCTCGAGTTCCCCGCCGATCATCGGCTCGCCATTCGGCACCAGGCAGAGCTTGGCAGTGGTGCCTCCCATGTCGAAGGACATGACGCTCGCCTCACCGACCTGGCGTGCATATTCCGCAGCCGCGACCGCCCCTGCCGCAGGCCCCGATTCGATCAGCCGTACCGGTGTGCGTGACGCGGTAGCGCTCGGCACAACGCCGCCGCTGGATGTCATCCAAAGCATCCGGGAGACGATCCCGTTCTTGCGCAGATCGGCTTCGAGTCGCTCGACATGCTGCGTCATCAGGGGCCGGGTGTATGCGTTGACCACCGTCGTTGAGGCGCGGTCATATTCGCGGATTTCCGGGCAGACATCGGAGGATAGCGAGACCGAAAGCTCCGGCCCGGCCGCGGCCAGCAGAGCGCCGACCCTCTGCTCATGTTCCGGGAATTTGTAGGAATGGAGCAGGCAGACGGCGACCGAGGTGACGCCCCGCGCCCTCAATTCCGCGACGATGAGGCCAACGCTGCTCTCGTCGAGCGGCGTGATGGCGCGTCCATCCGCTGCCATGCGCTCTACCACACCAAAGCAACAATCGCGCGGTACCAGCGGCGCGGGATATGCAATCTTCAGATCGTAGAGGTCATAACGTCCTTCGGTGCGAATCCTGAGCAGGTCCTCGAAGCCATCCGTGGTGAGGAAGGCCGTCTCCACACCCTTACGCTCTAGCACCGCATTGGTCACCACCGTGGTTGCGCCCAGGATCTGCAGATTGTCCTTGGAGGATCGCACGCCCGGTCGCACCAGGAGTTCGCCGACGCCCTGAACAACGGCAGCCGCTGGGTTTGCCGGCGTGCTCAGCACCTTGTGCAAATGCAGGATGCCGACATCGTCGATGAGTGCGAAATCGGTGAAGGTGCCGCCGGTGTCGAATGCCAACCTAGCCATAATCTGGTGTCCGTTCTTGCTTCGTCAGGCCAATATTATTCCGTCCCGCTTCCGGCCTGCGGATGCGCGCGGTGTCGAATTGCGTCTTGGATGTGCCAGCTCCTCGATGGGGCCGCGCGTTATTTTCTAAGCAATCGGCGACCCCGTCGATGCCTCAACCTGGTTTCCGATCCGACCTGTCATGAAGAGCTGTCCAAGTTCGGCGTGAGTGATGTCGTTGCTGCGCCCGTCCCAGATGACCTTGCCGAGGCGCAGCACGACGGCGCGTTCGGCGACCTCCATCGCCTTGCGCGTGTTCTGCTCGACGAGGAGTATGGCGCGACCATCAGCATGCAAGCGCTTCAACTCGTTGAACACGATCGTGATCGCCTGCGGCGAAAGTCCGACCGAAGGCTCATCGATCAGCACGATCTCCGGCTTGCGCAGCACGACCATAGCGGTTTCGAGCAATTGCTGCTCGCCGCCCGAAAGGTTGCCGGCGAGTTGGTAGCGCCGCGCCTTCAGGATGGGAAACAGCTCGAAGACATAATCCAGCTCCGCCCTCACCTCGCGGTCGCGAACGATATAGCCCGCCATCTCCAGATTTTCGTCGACGCTCATCAGCGGAAAATTGCAGCGGCCCTGCGGCACGATGCCGATGCCCTGGGAAAGGATCGCCTGCGGCTTGGCCCCGCCGATATTCTTGCCGCGCCAGCGGATCATGCCCTGCTTGAAGGTGGTCATGCCGAAGATGGTCATGAGCAGCGTCGACTTGCCGGCGCCGTTTGGTCCCATCAACGCGATGAAGTCACCGGGGTGCACGGTGAGATCGACACCGTTGAGGATATCGATCGCACCGTAGCCGGCGCGCAGTCCTTCGATCGAAAGATTGGGATCAACCGCCAAGATAAGCCTCCACGACCTTCTGGCTGCGCATGATCGCCTCTGGTTCGCCCTGATCAAGCAGCGCGCCCTGGTCCAGAACAACCACGCGCTGGCAAAGACTCATCATCGCGTCGATGTTGTGCTCGACGACGATGAAAGTGATGCCAAGTTCTCGATTCACATTGCGGATGCTGTCGAGGATGCGCTCGATCAGCACCGGATTGACGCCTGCGAGCGGTTCGTCCAGCAAGATCAACTTTGGCTTCGACATCAGGCTGGAGGCGAATTGCAGCAATTTCTGCTGCCCGAACGATAGCCTGCCAGCATCCTGGTCGCGCACATGCGACAAGCCCACCATGTCGATCAGATGATTGGCGCGTTCCCGAAGTCGCGCGACTCGACGGCGGGAGGCTGGACCGGGCGAGAAGGTCGATAGCAGGCTCGGGAAATCGAACATCTGCCCGGCCGCGATCAAATTCTCTTCCGGCGTCATCGTGGTGAAGACCACCGTCTTCTGGAAGCTGCGCAGCATCTTGCCTTCATGCGCAATGCGGTGCATCGGCCAGCCGGTGATGTCGACGCCGTCGAGATGAACCGTGCCTACATCGGCCTGCTGCAGGCCGGTCACGCAATCGAAGAAGGTCGACTTGCCGGAGCCGTTGGGGCCCATGAGGCAGCAGAGTTCACGCTCCCGGACATCGAGGTCGATGCCACGGACCGCCTGCACTGCGCCATAGCTTTTGCGAAGGCCACGAACAGCGAGAAGCGGCTTGCCACGGACGGGAGACAGCGAGGTCATTTGCGCGATCCCGACAGCATCGCGAGCCCGCGATCGATGAGCGGCGTCAGGCCGCTGGGCAGCCAGAATACCAGCAATAGCAGCACGAGGCCGTACATCACCATGCGGTATTCGGGCGAGATGCGCAGCGCCTCGGAGATGGCGACGAAGACGATGCTTCCGACCACGACGCCGCGGATCGACCCCGCTCCGCCGCCGAGCACGATAATCAGGATCGTGGTCGAGTAGAACATCTGGAAAGTCAGCGGGCTGACCGTCGTTAGATAATGGGCGTAGAGACTGCCGCCGAAGCCCGCAAAGGCCGCGCTGATGGTGAAGACAACGAGCTTATAGCTCCACGTCGGGATGCCGAGTGCCTCTGCCTGAATCTCATTGTCGCGGATCGCGATCATGCTGCGGCCAGCCGGAGAGACGACCAAGGCATAGAACAGCCCGGTCATTAGCACCGCGATCGCCAGATAGAGATAATAATACCCTGTGATGGTGGTTACGGTGAAAGGATGCGCGCCGAAACCGAGCACTGGTTGCGGAACGCCGGACAGGCCCATGTCACCACGCGTCAGGCCGACCCAGTTCTTTGCTACGGCCTCCCCGATGACGACAAGGCCGAGCGTGCACATCACGAACGAATAGGTCCGGAGCCTCAGCGCCGGAATACCAAGCGGCAACGCAATCAACCCCGTCACCACCCCGGCCAGAACGAAGTTGACATAGAAGGGCGTGCCGAAATGCATCGCAGCCAGGGCCGAAACATAGGAGCCGATGCCGAAGAACGCCCCCTGGGCGAGCGAAAGCATGCCCATGTAGCCGACGATCAGATTCAACCCATGCGCGGGCAGCAGGAAGATCATCGAGATGATGAGCGCGTGCAGATAGTAATTGTCGAGCACGAAGGGCGCGCCGAGGAGTGCAACGAGGATCGCCATGCCCATCAGGCGCGAGGCTACCCGCGAGGTGACGCGCGCGCCGGGAGCCTGCAGGGATGTCGAGTCGGCCGTCATCGTCTGCTCCTTAGAACCTGGACTGAACGCTGAAGAAGCCGGTGGGACGCACCATCAGCATGCCGATCAGGATGACGAACCCGACTGCGTCGCGATATTGCAGCCCGATGAAGCCAGCTACAAAGCTTTCGGCGATGCCAAGAATCCAGCCGGCAATCAGCGTGCCCCTTACGTTGCCCATGCCGCCCATGACGATGACGGCAAAGGTCTTCAGTGTGATGGCTTCACCCATGCCGCCATAAACCGTGACGTTGATCGGCCCCGTCAGCACGCCGGACAAAGCCGCCAGCCCGCCACCGAGGACAAAGGTCCCAAGCACCACCCGCTCAATGTCGATGCCGTTGACCAGGCAGCACGCGGTGTTCTGAGAGACCGCCCGCATCGCCTTGCCCATGCGGGTACGCCGAACCAGGAACTCAAGGGCGACAAACACCCCGATCGTCACCAGGACGATGATGATGCGTTGCCAGGCCAGGCTGATATCGCCGAAGAAAACAGGCTCGAGCCAGCCGCCGGGAAAGATCTTGTAGGTACCCCCGAAGGTAATGATGATCAGGTTCTGCAGGATCAGCGACAGGCCGAGCGTAGCGAGCACGCCCGACTGGAACGGTGCCGTGACGAGCCCCTGCATCACCAGCCGGCCGATCACCGCTGCGATGCCCATCGTGATGATCACCGCCAGGAAGATCGCCACGGGATAGGAGACGTCCAGTTTCGTAATGACATACCAGGCCGAGAACGTGCCCAGCATGTAATATTCGCCATGAGCGAAGTTGATCGCGCGCAGCACGCCGAAGATCATCGTCATCCCGGCGGCGACCAGGGCGTAAACAGAGCCCGCGACGATCCCGTTGATGATCTGCTCGATCAGCAACTCTGTCATGATCCATATCTCCTGCCGTTACGGCGGTGATCTGCTCAGCGGGCCGAATATTTGATCTGGGTATTGAACGTACCCTTGATCACAGGCTTTCCGTCGATGATCTCAAACAGGATCATCGGCAGATTGGCTTGGTTGTGATCGTCGAAGGTTACCTTGCCCATGACACCCTCATAGGACATCGTCGAAAGCGTTTTTCGAATGTCGTCCTGGTTGTCGCTCTTGGCTTCCTTCGCTGCGGCGGCCACCAGCCGCATCGTTTCCCAATAAGCATAGGCATGGACGTTGGGCGTCTCGCTCGCATAGGCCTTGCGGTAAGTGGCGACGAATTCGTGGTTCTTCGGCGTATCCCATTCAGGCACATAGGCCGCGGCCTCGACTGCGCCGTTCAGCGCTGTCGGAGCGATTTTGATCGCTTCGGGATTGTTGAATTCGGCACTGCCGATCAAGATGACCTTGCCGGCAAGTCCGGCCTCGACCATCTGACGGGCGATGATCGGCGTCGTATCGGCGAGTCCGTACATGATGATGGCACCGGCACCCGAGCGGCGGATATTGGCCAGAACCGGGCGGAAATCCGCCTCCTTGTCCTTGTAATAATCCTCGCTAACGATCTCGGCGCCGAATTCGCCAAGATATTTCTTGGTCAGCACGATCGCGCCACGGCCATAGTCACTGTCGACGGAGAGTACGGCGAACTTCTTGATCTTTTTTTGCTCGGTTGCATATTTGAGCACAACCGAAGCGCGGTTCTCGTCGGTCGGATAGTTGCGGAATGACCATTTATACCCACCGACACCGGCCTTATAAGTAATGTCCGGATTGGACGAAGCAGCATTGACGAGCAGGACGCCGGCATTCTCCACCACGGGCTGCATGGCGATCGTGACCGAGCTGCAGACATCCCCGATCACAAAGCGGACCTTGTCCTGCGCGATCATACGCTGTACCGAGGATACGCCTTCGGTCGGAATGCACTGACTGTCGCCCTGGAACAACTCGATCTTCTTGCCGTTGATGCCACCCGCTGCATTAATCTCATCGCGGGCCAATTGCGCTCCCCGCCAAGCGAAAGCACCGTAGCGCGCGGCCGCTCCCGTATTGGGACTGACGATGCCGATACGTACGACGTCGGATTGCGCCATCGCAGGGAAGACAACGAAACAAGTCAGTGCGAACGACGCGGCTGCGGAAACGAAACGACTTGGCATGGACCCCACCTTCTAATTGGCAAATCGGCGAAGGGTATCGGCCTAGCTTAAGCCTTTTGGTCCAATCGTCCCCGTCAGCGACAAAAGGGAGCTTAGAATGATCGGTCGACAGTAGGCTTCTTCGATCTCATTCTGCCATTATAATAAATCCTTATAGCGGATCGCGACGCGAGCCGCGTTGTCGACCTGCCGGGCCATTGGTCGGCGGCAAGTCGCCGGCGGTTGCAAAGTCCACCGCCATTTTCAGAACGATCTCGCGAACAACCAGCGCCGCCTCGGAGAGCGGCAGATGATCGGATTGGCAAAGCGAAATCGTCGACGAGATAACGGGCCGGATCAGGCGGCGCGTCACCAGGTTCTCGCATTCCCGGAATTGTTCGGCTGCCGAGCTCGGCAGGATAGTCGGGCCAAGCCCCGCATTCAGCGCAACGCGCAGCGTCGCCAGGGACTCAATTTCGGCGGCTACCCGCGGTGCGATACGGACGTGAGCAAAAGACGCTTCGATGAGCTTACGCATGAAATGATAACTGCTTGGCATCAACATCTTGATGCCCTGCAACGCGGCAAGCTCGACTGGTTCATCCGGCCGCCCGGGCAATTTCAGCGAGCGCGGAGCGACGAGGAAGAACTCCTCCCGGAACAACGGCTGCAGGCGTGTGCCTTTGATCGCCCCAAAGCTGTAGATCAGCGCCATGTCGAGTCGGCCGGAGATGACCAGCTCACTCAGGACGTGGCCAAAGCTGTCGCTGATGTTGAGCACGACATCCGGATGCTTGTCGGCGAGTGCAAGCAGCAGAGGCCCCGCAAAATTTGCGGCACCGCTGAAGGTGGCAAGTCCGACGGAGACATGTCCTTGTAGTGAAGTGGTTGCCTTGGTCACGTCGCGCTGGGACTGCTCCAACTGCTTTAGCATCGCCTGCGCATGGCGATACAGAGTAAAGCCGGCTTCCGTCGGCGCGACCCCATGGTTGCTGCGTAGGAGCAACTTCTGCTTGAAATGTGCCTCGAGCGCAGCGACATGCTGGCTCAACGCCGGTTGCGCCAGCCGCAACGAGTTGGCCGCGCGCGACATGCTGCCCATGTCGACGATCTTGATGAAGCTGCTGAGCTTCTTGAAATCAACGCTCATATCGCCCACCTCCGGTGGGATACCTCTGCCCTATCCAAGCCCCCTATAACAAATTCATATAGCAAATTTTTCAAGTAGAAGTTTGAGGAGGTCGCGAAGGCTACCGGAACTAATCGACGCTCAGCGTCACGCGCCTGCGGAATTCGGCCTCTCAACAGTTCGGCCTCCGACCTCTCGATTCGGGGTGTTCATAGAGGAGCAACGCATGCAGTCCTCGAACCGGCTGCGTGTTATGGCGCTGCGGGGACCGCCCGGAAATCCGTCATCTTCTTCATGGTGGATGCCGACTTGTACAATGACGAATTCATCACCGCCAATACGGGCTACAATGTCGCCATTTCGTGCGAGATCAGTGAGCCGTTCAGCAACTTCTTTTAGAAGCGCGTCTCCCGCCAAATGGCCAAATGTGTCATTCGCCGCTTTGAAATAATCTAAATCGACGATGTGAAGCGCTAATTTTTTCTATTCGGCTTGGAGATTCCTTAGTGCAATCTCGATGTTGTCGCTCAGCATCAGACGGTTGAAGAGATTTGTAAGCGGGTCGCGATGTGCAAGGCGAGAAAATTTCTGCTTCAAAATTAGCTGATCAACCGTCGTATTGAAAAGATATTTTATCGCTTCGAGACTTCCAACCAAAAAGCTAAAAAACAGAATGGCCAACCCGAAGTGAACGATATCCGGATTGAGAAACGCTGCGACGGTGGATGGTATGCAGATGCAGCATAGGGAGACGATTGCCAACCGGGGGCTCGCAGAGAGACGCGTAACTACTCCCGCCCCGCAACCGCACATTAGCCCAGCCGCGAACATGTGCACTAAAATATCGCTACCTAGGAAGCAGCGGGCGCCGATCGCACCGGTTGCAATCGACATCAGGATGCTGCTGGTTGCGTAGCGGCGCTCCCATAGCCGCGCCGTCGGTTCGTCGAGTGTCCGATTGCTGACCGTTTGGCCGAATGATTTAAGAACAAGCAACCGCGCGAGAGAGCATAGTATCGCGACGGTGACGAGCACAACGTTTACCGAATCCCTGCTCTCGAACCAAAGCACCGCCCCTACCAGAATCTGGACCGCAATGAAGATTACTGTTGGGTATCGCCCCCCCAAAAAGTAGGCGGACGAGTTCAACATAAATCTCAGGTGTCAGAGATCGGGCACCAGAAGACCTACGAAAGAATGCCAGCATCTCGGCCTCATGGTTTACAGCAGAAGGCTTCGGTCCGAACTCATGACGTCGTTCCCGAACGAATTTCGCTCCCTACATTACATTGATCATTGATCTGAATGCCGCGTACACGCGGAAGCCAACGCGGTTGCAGAATATGAAAATGGTGAACCTTTCGTTAGTTATTATACTAACGGAAAGGCTGCCTACCAACTCCGCGCGTGTCGAACTGAGGCCTTGTTCGAACACCCTACGCTGCGATGGCGCCATCTGGCACATCCACGCGAGCGATCCGATTGCGGCCGTCACGCTTTGCCGCATAGAGAGCCTGGTCAGCGTGGCCAAGCACCTCGGATAGGCTATCGCCCGCTTTCGAGGCGGCCAGGCCGATGCTGATCGTCACCCGCGTTAGAGCGCCCGCTCGTGACGCATCCTTCTCAGTACACACCAGGCGTAACATCTTCGGTTTTGCTATCGCCTCCTCTGAAGTCACTCCGATCGCGAGGGCCACGAATTCTTCGCCAGCATGCCGCCCCACCAGGACATCGAGCCCCTTCGCAAACGAGTTCAATACCTCACCGATATCGACAGCGTCACCGAAGCGGGCGCACGGAGTGATATGCGACTGCGTTCATGTCGAGGCAGAGCCAGCCACTGGTCTAGCAATGGTACCGGCCGATCGCGAAGAGTTGCGGACCCTAAACATTCTCGAACGACACGCGAATTTCGTCACGATCGCGTCGCGCGAGCCTTGGTTCGCATTTGTCTCGGACGGCGCTCACTTGGAGCAGGCAGGCCAAGCATATCGCAGGCCAACTCTATGGACTTCTCGACTTCGGCCGGTGAGAAGGGATCGAGACCCGTCATGCGCTGGTACTCCTTCGAGAAGACGAGACTCGTGGTGATGACCCCGATAACTGCATAGTGCAGTCGCCCCGGGTCGCCGGCGCGCGCCATGCCGGCTCTCTGGGCAGCCCGGATCGTGGCGGTGGAGATCTCGTAAAGTGGACGTATGTAGGTCTCGATCAGCCAGTCCAGTCGCTCGCTGTCGGCATGTCCCTCAAACGACAACAACCTGTGCAATTCCGGGCGGCTCGCCGTGAACATGGCGAACGCCCGCAGCATCTCGCATAGCGAATTGGCCGCCCCTTGAACCTCAGCTCTGTCGGCCCAGTACGAAAGTCCCTGCGCCCGCCAGCTTTCCTCAAAAATGGACGACACGGTCTCTCGCCACAAGGCGTCCTTCGTCTTGAAGTGATAGACGACGAGTTGGTGTTGCACGCCGGCGTACGCAGCGATCTCGCGCAGGCTGGAACCTTCAAAACCAGAGGTGGCGAATACCTCGAGCGCCGCGGCGAGGATGCGCGCGCGCCCATCGAGATTATCCGATGCTTTGGAACCATTCATTGCGGACCCCTGGGGCATCGAGGGCGCCCCTTGACTTTCCGAACGGAAAGTCTTCTATGAACCTGGACTTTCCGATCGGAAAGTATCACGGCCCGATTTACGCGAGAAGCCAGGGTGAAGCGAGTAATTATTGTCGGCGGCGGGTACGCAGGCACCGCCCTTTCGAAGGCTCTCGACAAGTTGGCCGACGTCCAGCTGATCGACGCGCGTGACCGCTTCGTTCACAACGTTGCGGCCATTCGCGGCGTCGTCGATCCCTCACTGCTGGATCGCATGGTGATTCCGTATGACCGTCTGCTCCGCCGCGGCAGCGTCCGGCAGGGCCTCGTCAGCGACGCGTCGAGCAACGGGGTCACGCTAGCGAATGGCGATCGCATCGAAGGCGACATCATCGTGGTCGCGACGGGCTCCCGCTACGCGAGCCCGTTCAAGCCGCAGGGCGAATCGATCCAGGCCTTTGCCGACAGTCTTCGGGCGGCCAATCGCAGCCTCACGAGCGCGAACACCATTGCCATCGTGGGCGGTGGCGCGGTGGGCACCGAACTCGCCGGCGAGATATCGAGCGCATACCCCGGCAAGACGGTGACCCTGGTTTCCGGTTCGCCATCGCTGATGCCGGGCTACTCCGACAAACTCGCCGCAACGCTCGCGACCCAGTTGCGGCAGAAGGGCGTACAGCTGCACTTCAACCGGCGGGTCGCGAACCTCACCACGCTCGATCATCCTTTCATGGGCTCCGTGGGCGAAGATCTCGGCGGGGCGGAACAACTCGTTTTTCCGGCGCTCGGCGCACGGCCGAAAACGGCTATTTTCCGACAGATGCCTGGAACAAGCTTCGATGCGCAGGGTCGCGTCGAGGTCGACGAGTGGCTGCGGCTTGCAGGCTCGCACAACGTGTTCGCACTCGGCGAGGCCGCAGCGACCGGAGATCCGATGACCATCGTGGCAATTACGAGGCAAGTGCCGTGGCTCGCAAAAACCATCGCGGCTCTGCTCGGCGGCCGGAAGATCGATTTTCTCGCACCGTACAAGCCTTGGCCCACGCGCGGCATCTTGGTGCCTCTCGGCCCGCGTAACGGGGCCAGTACGCTGCCAGTCCTGCGCAACGGGGTGCTGGTAGGTAGCTGGCTGACCTCCCGGATCAAAGGACGCGAGTTGTTCATTCCTCGTTATTTGAAGGAGTTCGGCTACGCAATGGGGACCCAACGATGACCGCGCTTCTTCGAACGGATACAGCCAACCCCGCAACATATCTCTGGACGTCACCGCTTCTGTGGATGCTGGCTGCGGGCAGCGTCATATCCCATATCGCGACCGTCGTGTTGCATCTGCCGCAGGCGGTCGGCGGCGCACTGCTCGCGTCGTTCCTGACACTGTTCGGTTTGCTGCATGGCGCAGCGACCTATGGCTGGCGCGGCATCCTGTTCTTCCTGGTCGTCTGTCTGGGGGTGAGCAATGCATTCGAGAACCTCAGCATCCTGACCGGGTTTCCGTTCGGCTGGTACCACTACAGCGATGCCTTGGGACCCAAGCTGTTCCTCGTACCACTGCTGATCGGGCCGGCCTATTTCGGTGTGGGCTATCTGTCGTGGACGCTGGCGCGTGCCATTCTCGGCGACAAGGACGGCAGTCTGGCCGGCCTGCTCTCGTTCGCAACACCGGCGATCGCGAGCTTCATCATGGTGTCCTGGGACCTCACCATTGATCCGATGGCGTCGACGATCAACGGAAGCTGGGTTTGGCACACCGGCGGGAGCTATTTCGGCGTGCCGGTCAGCAATTTCCTGGGGTGGTATCTGACGGTTTACGTGTTCTTCCAGTGCTTCGCGTTGTACGCCAGACGCCGGATTGCGACCGATACGAAAGTGAGCGGGTACTGGGCCACGTCGCTGTTCGCCTACACGTCAATCATCATTGCTCCGATTCTGGGCCTGTTGTTCGGCGCAGACTCCATCAGTATCACCGATGCCGCTGGCCATCCGTGGCAAACGCAGGATATTCGTTCGGTTGCCGCATTGGTGGGTCTCTTCACGACTCTGCCGTTCTGGCTTCTCGCCGTGTTCAAGACCCAGGAGGCAGGTCTGTCCAGCCAACCACGCTGAGAGCCCGCTGCACTGACGAGCAATCCGAGTGCTGACCTGCCGGCTGGTCAGATCCTCGTGAAGCATAACTGCGGGTGTGGCACGAGTTGACCTTCAAGTCCTATCTCGGGCTCGCGCCGAATGGCAACGCTATGCGTGTGCATGGAGATGATCATGATGAATTCGGGCAGGGTTCGGTTGGCAGCAGTCGCGCTGGCGACACTCGCTTTGGCACTTCCTTCTCGGCACACGCCAGGCGCAACTTCTCCGCGTTTGCCATCGCCTCTTCGGAAGTCGCTCCGATCACGAGCGCTACGAATTCCTCGCCGCCATGCCGGCCCACCAGGATGTGGCAAATGAGTTCAACACCTCGCCGATCTGGACCAGCACAGCGTCGCCGAACTCATGCCCGAATTGGTCGTTGATCGTCTTGAAGCAATCGATGTCGCACATCAGCGCAACCGCCGGCAAATTCTCTCCGTGCGCTTTCTCCAGCGCCGAGATTGCGGCTTCATCAAAGCCGCGCCGATTCAGCAGCCCCGTAAGCTGATCAGTCCGGGACATCCGCCATAACTCAGCCCGTGCCAATGTGACCTGCTGCAGAAGCAGACTTGAGCGATAACCCATGACGCCACCCATCATCGCGCATGCGATTGCGCCGAAGCAGATGACGGAAACAGTCACATCGCCCGCGCGCAGCAAGGCATCCGGGTCGGCTCCAAATAGCAGGGGCGATACGGCATACGTTAACGCAATGGTGGCACAAATCGACGCGCCGACGCCTCTCGCAGTTCGGAGCAATAACATCACGCCGCGTGATAATCGAGACCGACATGGTTTCATCGTTTTCGCCGGCGCCACTTTAGGAACAGCAGAACTGCTGAACGCTTAATAGACTCGCCCGCAAAACTACGGGAACATTCAAAAACGACCATTTCCGAGTTGCGCGGTTAACGGAAGCTGTCGTCGTCGAGCCAAAACCCCGGGATTCCGATACGGCAAGGGCAGAAACGACCCGAGACCACTCATTCTTCGGCATGCTTCGGTAAATCGTCTCGCTCGACCGAAAGGGAGAAAGTGTTTCTGCGACCACTTGGACCACTGATCAAGCGCCGGCCTTCACATGGCAAATCAGTGAGTCCGGCGGCAGTACTTTTGAAGAACCGCGGCGGAGCCCACACTTGATGTCTGTCAAATCCGAGAACTTTTGATACAGAGCCACGGCGGTCCCTTCGTTAGATCAATCCTTGCCCCAGATGATCACTCTGATCGGCGTCGGATTGAAGCCGTTGCAGGGGTTGTTGACTTGCGGGCAGTTCGAGATAACGAAGATCACGTCGAGATCCATCGTGATATCGACATAATTTCCAGGCGCGGAGATACCGTCGACCACCGTGAATTTGCCATCGGGATTGATCGGCACGTTCATGAAGAAGTTCAGGTTGGCGACGATGTCGCGTTTGGTCATGCCGTATTTTGACAGTTCCAGGATGAAATTCTCGCGGCAGGCGTGCTGGTATTTGGTCTCCTCGCCGAAACGTACCGCGTTACTTTCGCAGGAGCAGCATCCGGCCGAACTGTCGTGACGTCCGCAGGTATCTGCCGTGATCCGCGCCATCACGCGGCCATGGTTGGAGATCAGTCGCGTGCCAAGCTCGACATAGGCAGAGCCCTGGGTACGCAGCGTGTCCTGCGTGCTGTAGCGTTCCGCGGTATCCTCGGCGCAGTACAGCAGGGCGTCCACCGCCTGCTGGCCCTCGCTGTCGACGATACGCAAGGTCTGCCCGCGCTTGACCACGCGCGACCAGGGCCGTTCCGCGGCGATATCGCTGACATAGATCGCCGTGGAGACATCCCGCGGTAAGCTGGAAACGTCGGCAGTCATCGGAGTCTCCTCAGGTGTATAGCCGGTCGGTGAATTCGAAAGCCCGCATGGCTTCGGGCGAACCGGTACGGCAGGGATCATCCGCTCCGGCAGGCCGCAGGCGATGGCGAACCAGCGTCACCGGCCGCGATACCGACGGCCGCGCAAGATCGAGCGGATGCGCGCAATTCGACAGCACCAGAACTGCATTCATCTCCGCGCGCAAATCGACGAAATCTCCCGGCCGCTTCCGCTGCTGGTTCCAGACGAAGCGGCCGCTATCGTCGAGTGAAACCGGCGCGAAGAACGTCACGCAGGGCGGAATGTCCCGTACGCTCAGCCCGATCTTGGCGGCACCGGCGATGAAATTCTCCTGGGTGTTGCGGGAGGCCTCGCCGTAAGCGGCAAGCGTTGTTGCCGGCGTCGAACCGCCAACCATGATGTCGTGCGCGCCGCTAGTATCCTCGATCAGCGAGACCAGAACCCGCCCCATATCGGTGAGGATCACTCTCCCCTTCGACACGGCGGTGCTCCATTGCACCTTGACGGTATCAGCACAATTGATCCGCTCGGACGAGTCTTCCTGACGCCAGCCGATCATGGAAACGCTGGAGAGGCCGGACAAATCGACGATCCGCAGCGCTTCGCCGCGCCGCAGTCGGACGATCGCGTACCAATCGGCAGCGACCTCTTCACGGCTGATGATGGCGTCGGGATCGATGGGCGCGCCATCCAGCGCGGTCGCCACGGGAAGCGCTTTGGGTGTCGTTTCCTGTCCGGCGGCACGAAGCTCTTCGTAGCGACGCCGATTGACTTCCGCGGCCTCTCGCTTTTTCTCTGCGGCGATCATTCGCTTGCTCCCAACTCAAAATGGTTGGCCGGCTGATGCGTCAGCCGATCCAGAAATGCGCCTCGACGGGATTTCCCGCCTTGCCATTGATCGGAAGAATATCCTGCGGGCAGGCCGAAAATGCGATCACCAGATCCATCTCGGCACGCAGCCGGACATATCCGCCGGGCACCGGCCGCGGCGGCGCCGCGAAATCCAGCGTACCATCGGTGGACCATGGAATGTTCATGAACAGATTGAGCGGGCTCGGCACCTCCGGCGGCACGAGCCCTAGTTCCTTCATTCCGGAAAATAAATTGTCGGTGCAGTTGTCGTGGTAGCCCTCGACGCCGAGAAATGCGTAGCGATGTTTGTCGCATGCCGCGATCAGCGTGTCGTGAATGCCGCCCGATGTGTCCTCGACCAGCGTCATGATTGGACGGCGGTGGTTGGTTCGCAGCACATCTCCGGGCCTTGGAATCAGATGAAGGCTGTGGGCACGGGTGTGTTCATTCGACATAAACTCGCTGAGATCTGCGCGGTTGAACGCCCAGGTGTCGACGACCTGTTCGCCATGCGTATTGATGACGGTGACTGTCTGGCCGGCCGCAACCAGCGCCGCCTTGCCGCGGCGGGCCGGGATTTCTACCCGTGATTCATTCATCGCTGCCGAACTCCCTGTCCGATCGTCACTGCCGCCGGGCGGCGTCGCCGGCGTAACGTTGCACGAACTGCCGTGCCCGTTCGGTTTCCGGGTTTGAAAAGAAGCGATCCGGCGGGCCGGTCTCGATGACATGGCCCCGGTCGAGAAACAGAATGCGCGTTGCGGCTTCGCGCGCGAACGCCATTTCGTGCGTTACGATCACCATGGTCCGGCCCTCGCGTGCCAGGTCGCGCATCACCAGGAGCACTTCGCCGACCAGTTCGGGATCCAGCGCACTGGTCGGCTCGTCGAACAGCAGCAAGTCCGGCCGCATCGCCAGCGCCCGGGCGATGCCGACGCGCTGCTTTTGTCCGCCGGACAATTTTGCCGGAAAGGCGCTCTGCTTCTCAAGAAGTCCGACCTTTGCGAGCAGCGCGAGTGCCTCGTCGCGCACTTCCGCCTTCGGCCGGTGCTGCACCTGGACCGGCGCTTCCATCAGGTTTTGCAGGACGGTCAGGTGCGGCCACAATGCGAAATGCTGGAACACCATGCCGATACGGGTTCTGATCTGCGACAGCTCACGATCGCCCATCACGACGCCGGCCCCGCTGACGCCGACCTGCGCGCCATTCAGGTAAATCTGCCCGGCATTGGGTCGCTCGAGCCAGTTGATGCAGCGGAGCAGCGTCGACTTGCCGGAACCCGAGGGACCGAGCACGCACACCGTTTCGCCCTTGTCGACCTTGAAACTGACATCGGACAACACCTCGGTGTCGCCGAAGGACTTCGACACACCGGCGACGTCCAAAACCTTGCTCGCGTCCGACATGGCCTCCCCTAGCGCCGCACATCTGCGGCACGACCAATTCCACCGACTCCGGCCTCGATCAGCAGGCAGAGACCCCAATAGAGAAACACGGCGGTGATAAAGGCCGCAAACGGAACATAGTGACGTGACTGGATCGAACTCGCGGCATGGGTGAGTTCCGGCAGCGCGATGATGGTCAGGAAGGCGCTGTCCTTGATGATCTGGATGACCTGGTTGCCGATCACAGGCCCGGCGGCGAGAAGCAAGGGCGGCAGAATGATGCGGCGGAACAGCTTGATATCGGAGAAGCCAAAGGCAATGCCGGCCTCGACCGGCTCCCGCGGTTGTGCCATCCAGGCGCCGCGCAGAATTTCGGCCATATAGGCTGCGTTGTAGATCGTAAGAGCCACCAGGCCCGAAGTCCAGTTGTCCAGCCGGACGCCGAAGGACGGAAAGCCGTAATAAACGATATAGGCGAACAGCAGGAACGGCACGCACCGCATACTGTCGACGAAGCACCTCGCGGCCCAAGCCACCGGCCGATATTTTGACATCAGCGCTGGCGTCAGCGCGAACCCGAGCAGGAGCGCGGCAACGCCCGCCAGCACTGACAGGATTGTGGTGTTGGCGAGCCCGCTGAGCAACAGGCCACGTTCGGTCCAAACGATGCCGAAATCGTGGATCATGCCGCCGCCTCGGCGGCCACCTGGCGGCGCTCGATCCAGCGCTGCAGATAGACCAGCACAAATACGATCGGCGCGTAGAGCGCGACCGCCACCAAAAACGGAGGCAGAGGTTCGTAAGTCTCCGCCCCGATCCGCACCGCAGCCCGTGTGATATCGACGACACCGACCACCGCAAGGACCGGCGTCACCTTGATCAGGAGTGACATTTCATTGACAAGCCCCGGCAGACTGACCCTGACGATCTGCGGCAGCACAATGCGGCGAAACCTCAAAGCCGCCCCCATCCCGACTGATTGTGCCGCCTCGTATTGATCTCTGGGAAAGTTCGCCAATGATGCGCGCCACACCTCGCAATTGAAGGCGGAGGTATTCATGACGAGCGCGAGAATCGCCGCCGAGATCGGATCGATGGGAATTCCGATATTCGGCAACGCGAAAAACAACAGGAGCAATAACGTGACCAGCGGCGTCGCGCGCAGGCAACTGACATAGACGGTAACCACCCTGGCCACGACCGGGACATTGGCCCAGCGTATCAATGCCAGGCCGAGCCCGATCGGCAGGCCGATCAGGATGCCGATCACGGACAGTGTCACTGTCGTGACAGCACCCTGAAGAATGGCCAAGACGTCGCCCGCGGTCATGGCGGATCGCTTTCGTGCGCTCCAACCCTTAGAACTCAGGCTCGAACTTCACGGGAAGGTTGGGAAAGGATTCGCCAAACCACTTCCTCTGCAGTTCGGCGAACCTGCCGTTTTCCTTTTCCTTGGCGATGAAGCCGTTCAGGAATTCCACAAGCTCGGCATTGTCCTTGGCGACGGCCCAGGCCGGGAACGACGGTCCGGATACGGCCTGCCCGACCTCGAATACGGCCGGCTTTTCGGCCACCAGCGTCTTGATATTGATGATGGTGTTGACGACGTAGTCGACCCGGCCGAGTGCAAGATCCTGATAGGCTTCCGGATAAGAGGTGTATTCGACGATCTTGCCGAGCTTGCCGCCCTCCTTCTCCAGCATGCCATTGAGTTCGGTAAGCCGTGCGAGCAGTGCGCTGCCGGCCTGGACGCCAACTATCTTGCCGTTGAGGTCCTTGATCGCTGAGATGCTCTTGTCGTCCTTGCGCTTGACATAATAATGCGTGGCATCGGCGATCGGGCTGGTGAAATCGAGCGACTTCTTGCGCTCCTTGGTGATGATCGCCGCGGTAATGGCGACGTCGTACTTGCCGGTGCTGACGCCGGCCAGAATTCCAGTCCAGGGCAGGATTTGCTGCTTGATCTCGAACGGCGCGTATTTCTTCAGATCCTCGATTAGTTCATTGTCGAAGCCGGTCGGCTTTCCGTCCTTGATGAACTCGAATGGACGAAAGTCGTCTTCGGTGGCAACAATCAGGCCGCGCTTCTTGATCTCATCCATGCTCGCGGCCTGGACTTTTCCAACCAGCATCGGAACGACGAAAAGCGCAGCGACCAGGCCGAGCAATAACCTTCGCGAGAACGACGTACGGGACGCATTCGACGATTTTGACATGATAAAGCGACCTTTGCTGATGGATGACAAGTCGAGACAAAGAGAACGAAGTTACCGATTTTGCGTGAATCCAGCCCCTTCAATCGAAACTAAAACCGTGTGAGCGCAGATACGGCGGGAAAGCAGCACCCTCGGCCTTGGCTGCTTGCCGCGCCTTGTCTTCCGACCAGCCATAGAACGCGGCCTCACCGAACTCTGCGTTGGCGCGCTGCTGCTCTTTCGGGATGGCGTGAATCGCGTTCCGTCGGCGGTCATAGTCGTCGACTGCGGCGGCCAGTGCCGTGTCGTCGTAGCTATCGCGATGGACGGTGGCTCGGCGCGGCAGCCGCAGGCTGAGAAAGCCATCGCCTTGCGGATAACCGAGGGAAAGTCCCGCCACCGGAAACACCAGATCGGGCAAGCCCAGCACCTCGGCGACGCTATCCGCCTCGTTGCGGATCACGCTGATGGGACAGACGCCAAGGCCTTCCGCCTCGGCGCAGAGGATCATGGTCTGCATCGCTAGCGCAGCGTCGACGCTGGCATTGAAGAAACCTTCAAGCGTTCCGTTGTTAACTGGCTTGCCCCGCATCTCGCCAATGCGTTGCAGCCGCCGGGCGTCGCCGAGGAAGACAAAGAACACGGGTGCATTAGCGATCCATGGCATGCCCGGAAACAATTTCCCGATCGTCGCGCGTTTGCCGCCATCAACGACCCGCAAGATCGACGCCTGCTGAAAGTCCGATTTCGTTGACGTGCTTAGTGCCGCCGCAACCAGCACATCGAGCAGGCCTTCGTCCGGCATTCTGTCGCTGTAACGGCGCACAGTCTTGCGTGACAGAACACGGCGGATCAACTCATTGTCGCTGGCGTCAGCGCCGCCGGAGGGGCCGCCATCGCCGAAGCGGCGTGCGATCGCGCGCTCGTAGGCTACCATCAGTCAAGCCCTCTGGGCAAATCATGCGAAGCCAAGCCGGGGGATGCGACGATTGACACAGCGTCGGCCGGCCACGGCACAGCGTGACGCGTCGGGGGTGGATCTAGATCATGCATCGCTAACTCCATACAAGCTCACAAAGTCTGGAATTGGCTCGAGCCCGAGCGACGCCAATTCCTGGCAACTGAGGTCGCCGGGATTATATCCCGCCGTGTCCGCGCGGATTACTTCCGCGGCGGTGGCTCTTGGACCAGCCACCCTCTCAGGTGCGCAGCCCTAGCCACCAACTCATTGAACTCTTCAGCAAATGATGTGCCAGTCCGGCCGGCTGACGCCCGAGGCTCATTTCATCGGTGGCTAGGCAACGAGGTCCGCGGGAGACGATGCGCCGCGCCCAAAGATCGTTGCGGAAAACCGCGTCACGGCGAGCACAAAGACACCGGAGGATTACGAGGCACGCTTCGTATTCTCCAAACTTCGCCCGTGGAGGCGAATACAACTGCCTTTTGCAAGACAGCGCTGCACAGATTCTAGCCGAATAAATCAGGGACCGGCGATAGGAGCGAAGTGCTTCTCGTGCAGGAGAGTCTCGCGGCATTGAACATCAGGACGACAATCGACAAGATTCCCGGATCGAACTGGCATGGTAAGATGCCGAAGAAGACCATACCGTTCATGATCAGTTTCTTTTCCGGCTGGCTCGACACAGGTCGGCGGGGTCCAGGCTTGGCTCACCATCGCGGATCAGAAACCTTACGCCGGATCGATGCGGATCTCGATAGCGGGCGCAGTGGTTCCTGCAACCATCACGGCCGCCACGATATCGAACTTCACGCGCAAGGCAATGCGATCGCCTCCGGTTGGCGTTACGGGATCGTCGGTCAATTCACCATCGTCCCCGATCAGGGTGCGCGCAAACAGGTTGACCGCGTAAGGCCAATTCTGTCGTGACGGCGCCGGGATACTCTCTGATTTTGCCTGCTCAACAAGCGTATCCAGACACTTTTCGCGCGGCCACCAATAATCGTGCCGAAGAAGATCGATCCCCTCACCTACATCGTCCCGCTCCACGGCAATGATCTGCCTGCGAAGTGTCGAATAGAAATGGTCGCCGACCACCGGTCGGACCCTTCGCAATTCCATGAAGGTATAGGAATCGCTGAGCTGCTCATAGGGATCGGCGAGCGCCCAGGCAAACATCGCGGCCCCGACCGCCGATTCTTGCGCCGTAAACTCGATGCGAGAACCAGCGGGGAGAATATCCAGCCAGGCTTGAGAACCGGACAGCATGCACGAAGCGACCTTAGGATGGCGTGCGCTCGGCATGGTCAGACGGCCGTCACGGGATCGATAACTATTTCCAGATCGGTCGGCTGCA
This sequence comes from Bradyrhizobium sp. AZCC 2230, assembly GCF_036924495.1. Taxonomy (NCBI): domain Bacteria; kingdom Pseudomonadati; phylum Pseudomonadota; class Alphaproteobacteria; order Hyphomicrobiales; family Nitrobacteraceae; genus Bradyrhizobium; species Bradyrhizobium sp. AZCC 2230. The sequence goes on from NZ_JAZHRS010000001.1 coordinate 2,333,272, forward strand.
GCGGCGAACGTTTGAAAACGTCGTTGGGACACGCTGACACGACAAACACCAGCTCGCGCTCGGTACGGAACGTAACCCGATCACCGGGCTTGCTGGTGTTGATGCCAATCGCAATTGCACCGGCAGGGCCCACCACCATGTTCTGGAACAGGCAGATCGAAGGCGGCGTTCGTCCGAGCGAAATGCCCTTGCGCAGGAGTGCACGATGAAAATTATCGTGACACGATGGATGCGCGCACCCGGCGCCGCGCAGGCGATACATGATGGGATCACATGGCGGAACCAAAAGTCCGTGCGGCCCGGGGCTTGAATCTTCCAGCAGCGTCAGCATCGCCTCGGTGTCATCGGCATAGATGGATTGCCCGAGTTTCGGAAAAAGACGCCGATTGCGGGCACGTGTTGTGCGCGTGCAGGTAACCGCGCCCGTGCGCGTCACAGCAACGCAATCCGCGCCCTGATGTCCTGCCAGGTCGACGATGCTGACGCGGCTTCCCCCGCGCAATTCAATTGCGACGCCTTCTCGGGCGGGCACACGTATCCGCGTCGGTTCTTCCTCACGCATTGGCCAACATCCGGCCGCGCTCCTCTGCCGTGAACTCGTTTAAAACAGCTTCGGCCTCGAGATGAGCTTCCAGCTTTCGCATCAGCGCCGCAAGCGCCGGGTGAGACAGGTCACGCGGATGTGGCGCGGTGATATCGATCACTTCCTGGATCGAGCCCGGTGCACCCGACATCAGAACCAGACGATCCGCGAGCGTCAAAGCCTCGGCGAGGTCATGCGTAACCAGCAATACGGTGGCTCCGGTTCGCTCGCGCGTCGACAGAACGTATCTTTGCATGATCTTGCGTGTCTGGTAATCGAGCGCTGCGAAAGGTTCGTCCATCAACAGCAAGCTTGGCTTCAACGCAAGGGTCCGCGCGAGCGCCACCCGCTGTTTCATGCCGCCGGAAAGCTCGACGGGAATCCGGTTGGCGCAAGCGCCAAGTCCGACATCGTTGAGATACCCCAGCGCCTTTGCGCTGGCTTCGCGCTTCATCATGCCTCTCATACCGAGCCCAAACGCCACGTTGGCCTGAGCCGTCATCCACGGAAACAGATTGTAGTTTTGAAACAGCAGGGCGACGTCGTCGCGGATGCCGCGAACCTCCTTGCCGCCGAGAAAAACGTACCCTTGAGTGGGTTCATCGAGCCCCGCTGCCAGCGATAGCAGTGATGACTTGCCGCAGCCGGATGGTCCGATCACGACGCCGAACGATTTAGACAGAATACGGAAACTGACGTCGCGCACCGCAAGCCCTGTGCCGTACGTCTTGTGAACATGCTGAAACTGCAGTTCGGTCATTTTGGCGCCTTCCAGCGTCGCTGACGGCCTTCCCACCATACCACGCGATGCCCGATCCAGGCCAACAGCTGGTCGACGACGAAGCCAAGCAACCCGATGACCACGATTCCCGACATCACGAGCTTCATATTGAATTGCTGCTGACCAAGAATGATCAGAGCTCCGAGACCGGAATTGATTCCAGCCATTTCGCCGGCCAGCACCGCCATGAAGGCGCCGAAAAAGCTCATACGCATGGTCGTAACCAGCCCGGAGGCGGCAGCCGGCACAATCACGCGCAGCCAATAGCTCGCGCCGGCAGCCCCGAGCAGCCTCGCGACTTTCCGATACTCGTCCGGGACGTCGTCGAGCGCGGCCACGGCGGCCACCGTCGCCGATCCGACGAGACCCATGAAGACGACGAAGATTGCTGCACCCGATCCCAAACCGACAACTGTAATGGCCAGCGGAATCCAGGCCACCGGGGCGATCGGGGCAATGGTGCGCGCGAGCGGCAGCAATGCCAGCCTGAAGGGCCGAACCGCGCAAATCAGGATGGCACCGAGCAGGGATACCGACAGGGCGAGAATGAATCCGGTGGCGACCCGCATAAGCGTCGCCAGAATAGCCGTGTCGAACGTGACCTTGTTGTAGCCGATGCCGGCCGCCCCCTGCCCTTGCAACAAATACGGAAGGAATACCGATGGTGGCACAAGGACCCGGCCATTGAGCACACCTTTTGCCGTCAACACCTCCCAGAGCAACCCCACGACCAGCCACGCCATAAGGAACGAACCGATCGTTATCGCGCGCGAGGTATATTGGTTGGTCGGCGCTTGTCTGATTTCATCCTGCGCCGAGCCCACCGGCGTCACGTCGGGCGCGACGATGGTGATACGCACGTCGTCGCCTGACGTACCCGGCGACGATGTGGAATCGATCAACCGGTTAGCCGTGTTCAACGGCGCTCTCCGTTCCCTGAGCCCTGGTATCGAGAGCGCTGACGGCTTGCTCAAAACAGGCCCGCGGGACGCTTGCTACGCCAATGCCAATCCAGCCGGACCGGCCATCCCTGTGGGCGACGCCGGTGTGAATTCTGACGTCCTGGTCTGATGCCAGCACACGACGCGCGTCGAGACCGAAGCCGACGCCTGCTTCGCCTGCCGCCACCGGACTGAGACGATCGTGGCGAAACGCAAATAACTCTCTCTGTCGCCGCCCGGCTGCGGCAGCGTCGGGCCAATCCACTGCCAGCGCGCGCGTGAGTTCCGGCGCCAAATGGGCGATGCAACCTCCGAGGCCGAATGCTTCCATGATCGCACTGTCGCCGAGATCGGGTTGAACGTCGGTCGCCGTGTGGGGCGGATAAATTCCTCCGACCGGCACAACGCTCGGCGCTTCGAACCACCGGTCGCCAGTTCCCGCGAGGCGAATGCCGCAGGTCGATCCGTTGCGGCTAATCGCGGTAACCAGAGAAGAGCCAGCGATACCCGACCAGCCGTCGAGCACCAGCTTGACCGATGCCATTGCGAAATTCAGGAAAAATTGCGGATGGTCGGCAAGAAAGATACGCGTCGCCGGATCGAGCCTTGGCAGTGAACGTAGCAGCACGAGTTGGCCGCCGACATTACGCTGATGCACATCGTCGCCCAGGGCAACAGCTTCCGCCAAAATAGGCAGGATCGCGATGCCTTCAGATGGAAGCACGGCGGCGAAGGCCGGCGCGATTTCGTTTTCAAGCTTGGCCAAGCCGGCGGCCGACTCTTCGTCGAAACATCCGAACCGCAGAGTACGCCTGCCCTTTTCCGCCAGGGTCGCGTAGGTCACGCGCCCCGAACCGCTCGCGTCCTTGACAACGAACAACGGTTGCGATGGCCGCACCACGCCAGCCATCGGCGACACGATCCCAATCGAATGATTGGCGACGAGATCGACTTCGCCGCCGAGCACCGCGGCAACACCGTCCTCAAAGCTCTTCGTCCACCCTTCGATCACCGTCGATCCCGCCAGCGCATGCAGAACCGGCTTTGGGATCAGCTTACGGTCCGAAAACGGCGGACCGGCGTGCGACAATGCCCGCCCGGACAGGCCGCAATCAAGAGCCCGTACCAGGCCCGTGACCACCGGCTCGCACTTGATGAAGCTTTCGAACATCGTCATGCGGGTTGGTACTTCAAGTCGAGGACTTCGTCAGCGACATTGGTCTTGAGGTAACCGAGATCGATGAGATACTTCACGCCATTGCGGATACCCGCCGCGCCGGCGTCGCCGATGACGGGATTCGGGGCCTGCCTGCGCAGCGCGACGGCGAGGATTTCCTTCGGCGCGCCGTAGATCGGCTGCAGATCCTTGATGGCCGCATCGAAATCTCCGTAGAAATCCTTGGCGGCCGCGACCAGAACCCTCTGATAGGCCATCAGCAACTCGCCGTTTTTCGCAATGTATGCATCGGTCGAGTTGACGACGCAGTCCGGTGCCGCAGGTCCCCAGACGTCATTGGAGTTGGCGATATACACCGCGTTGTTCTGCGCGACAACGGACTCGGCATAGGGCTGGGCCAGCGAGCAGACATCGACAGCGCCGCTGGCGATCGCCTCACCCATGCCGACCATACTGGGGAAGAATTGCATCGCGTACTCGTCATACTTCTTGCCATGCATCGCCATGGTACCGTAGGCGACGAGTTCCAGCGTGTCGAGCCGCAAAGTCCCGACGCGCAGTCCCTTGCCAGCGGCCGCAACGAACTCGTTGACGTTCTTGACCGAACCCGCGCGCGCCACCAATTCGATTCCAGCAAGTCCGGATCCGCCCACGATTCGCAAATTCTTCGAGCTCTCGGCATAGGCGGCGATCGTGGTGGTCCATGGATTGTGGGCGACGTCCACATTGCCGGACTGCAACGCCAAAATGTTCTTGTCCGGGCCATTGAACTGCGTCAGTTGCGCATTGATGCCGGCTTTTTCGAACATCCCGCGTGCCTTGGCGAGCAGAAGATGGGAAACGCAGCCGGCAGGCAAATGACCGACGCGGATAGTACCTTGCGCCGTCGCGGCTTCGGCACGATCTGCGCAAGCGAGCATTGAAAGGCCGGCCGGCGCGATCGCGAGTCCGGCGCAGCAAGCACAGAAGGATTTCAGAAAGCTTCGCCTCAACCCGTCTTGGGGCTCACGATTCGTCAAATTGGCCGAGGTGAACGAGTAACGATCGATCTTCATAATCACACTCCGATGGCTGACGTGAAGAATCCGGCTTGTCCGCGCCTCATGCTGCTGAACTATTCTCGACAACGGCCGGTATCCGGCCTTGATATTTCTCGAGCACCGCTTCAGGAGACGGGCCCGCCGCGCTCAACATCGGCGGCACCATGCGCATAGCGTCCCATGGCGCGATGCTTCGGCTCCAGATATCGACGACGGCACGCGCCGCCACCGGATCGTGAATCAAGACATCCATAGTCTGGCGCATGCTCTCATCGGTCGGGATATCGGCGAGAAACTCGCAAAATGCATAAAGATCACGCGAAACTTCTTCGCGCCACAGCGGGTACCTCTCGCGAAACGTATTGTCGGCGATCATCGGCGCCAGCACCTCAGCGGCGTGCAACGCATCTCCGATGCCTTGTGCTGATGCCGGATGCTTGAAGTGTGCGGCGTCTCCCGTGAGCACCCAGCCTGGCCCCGCCTGCTTGCGGTAGAAACCTTCGAGCCGAGGGGTTCCGCGCACCTCGGATACTTTGCGCGCCCTCGTGAGACGGCCCCACAATTGCGGGATGGAGTGGATGCGATCGAGGTAGAAGGTCTCCATGTCCTGAATGCCGCGCCGCGCGTCGACCGGGCCGTTCATCGTCACGACATGGTGACCGTCGTCGGCGGGAAAGTGCGCACAGATCCAGGGCGGCTCGAAGAAGAAATCCTGCGTGTTGCGGGTGTCGACGTCAACCCAATAAGCATAATAGAGCATTGTCTTCGTCGGCATGCTGCGTTCGCGCTTGGCGCCGACCATTCCCGCCACAGTGGAACCGACACCGTCGGCGCCGACCACCAGCCCGGCTTCAACGGCAACCGCCTTGCCATCGCTTTCGATAGTTACGCCGTGAACGGGATCATTCTCTGTTCCGGCGCCGAACAGCGCTTTGACTTGCGCCTTTTCGAATACGTCGACACCGGATTCACGCGCAATATCCTGTAGGTGGCGGTCCAGCGTCGATCGGCGAATGCAGAGCGCCCAGTCCCGACCTTCGTCGCTGGTATGCGGCGCCACAAACATGCGGTTCTGGTGATGCCAAGCGGTGTAGAGCGGCGGCGGACGATGCGCCATGATCCGCTCCAGCGCCCCGAGCCGCTCAAGCCGGGCGATCGTGTTGGGATAAATCACATGTGTGGAAATGGTATCGCCGGGCAATTCCCCCCGATCGAAAATGGCGACCGACATGCCAAGACGGCGGAGATGCACGGCGAGGCTCGCTCCTGCGACCCGCCCTCCGACCACCACCACGTCGTATTTTTCTCGCATGCGCGCTCCAGATGCTGGTGGCGAAGCTAAAGTAGATCGATCGGTCTACTCAAGATCAAACTTGTCTCATTCGCTGCCCAGTTTTAGCGCGAATGGCGCGAACGTCGGCAAAGCCTGAGGCGTTGCCATTCCCGCCGTTATTTCAGATGATACACGTGGTCTCTCCACTCGCGGGACATACTGATGGCCGAAAAATCGCTGGCGCGTTCAACAACGCGGTCCAAACACAACGTCGGGATCGTCGAAAAGACGGTCGAGCAAGACGATGCGGACGGCCCGGCGATGCGCTTGGTGCTGACCGCAACCCGCCTATTCAACGAGAGCAGCATCCACGCCACCGGTATCGAGCAGATCATCGCGGAGGCCGGTGTCGCCAGGAGGACGCTGTACAATCAATTCGGATCAAAGGAAGGGCTTGTTCGCGCGGTCATGCAACGCGAAAGCGATTCCTGGTTCGCCTGGCTCGATTCGGAGCTTACGCATTCGAACCTCCCCGATCCCCGCCAGCGGATCATCCGCTATTTCGCCCTGCTCGGAGACTGGTTTTCGCGGAGCGATTTCAAGGGATGCTCCTTCATCAACGCGGTAGGCGAACACCCCGTAGACAGTTGTGTGCGCCCGATCGCCAAGGCGCATCGGCAGGCCAACTACGATTATATTCGTCGGCTCCTGGTCGGGAGCAAGTTTTCGAATCTCGACAGGATCGCCGATCAGATCACAATGCTCGCCGATGGCGCTACGGTGACGGCGATGGTGACGGGAAACCACAAAACCGCAGCGACCGCCGCACATGCTGCGCTCGCGATCATGAAGACTGCCGAACGTCGAAGCGGTGCTGCTCCGTCAATGCTGATGAGAATCTAGATCGTCTCTATTTCTTCTTCGGACGAGAAGATTATCGGCTCAGACGTCCATGTGACGGCCGGCCGTTCTCGACGAATGAGACGAGTTTCATAGCCCCTTTTGAACAGAACAGGGATCGCCGCGTTGACCGTGCATTGAGCGGCGATGCCCGGCGCAGATAAAAGCGTCGTCCCTAAACGTAGCCGTCAATTTAATCTGGCTATTTCTGCTGGAGATTGCCTTAACCCGAATGCTAGCGTCAGCATGGTTCCTGCCGCAGTTAGAAGCGCGAGAGGCAAGAGGCCAAGTGCATAGCTGCCAGTAGCCTCTTTGATAACCCCAAGTGAGTAGGTTCCAACGAAGCCGCCGAGGTTGCCGATTGCATTTATCTGAGCGATTCCAACTGCGGCCGCGCTGGTCGACATCCATTCCGTCGATAGCGCCCAGAAAGGCCCCTTGATTGCATAGGTTCCGACAATCGCCACAAAGAGAATGACGACCGTTGGCAGGAGAGATTGGGCTGTAAACGCCAACAGCAGGCTGAGCGACGTTGCCGCCAAGGGAATTGCAAGATGCCAGACCCGCTCGCCGGTCCGATCCGAGTGCTTAGCCCACAACACCATCAGGATGGCGGCAACACCGAAGGGAGCCGAATTCAGGAGACCCGTCTCCATGTTCGAGAGACCGAAGGATTTCAGGATCTGCGGCTGCCAAATGGACAGACATGCGCTTGCCCCGGTGCTCCCGGCAAAGATCAGTCCGGCGGCAAGTACATGCTTGTCGATCAGCACCGTCAAGGTTGAGCGTCGGCTTGAGCTTCGCTCGCCATCCCGTTCACCTTTAATGCGATCGGTAAGCCACCGGCGTTGTTCCGCGGTGAGCCACTTGGCTTGAAGCGGGGTGTCTGGCAAAACAAAAACCGCCAATCCTCCAAAGAGGATCGCGGGAGCGGCTTCTACGATGGACATCCATTGCCACCCGTGAAGACCAAGCCAGCCATCGAGCTGGAGCAGAGCTGCGGAGATCGGCGAGCCGATGAAACTCGCAGCGGGCACAGAAACCATAAAAAGCGCCACGACGCGCGCACGGTACGATTTGGGGAACCAAAACGTCAAATAGAGCAGCACTCCGGGATAAAAGCCTGCTTCAGCGGCTCCCAACAAGAACCGCACCAGATAAAAGGAATAAGGGCCCACGACGAGAGCCGTTGCGGCCGAGACCAACCCCCAGGTGATCATAATACGAGCGATCCAAAGACGCGCTCCAACCTTCTCGAGCACAAGATTGCTCGGTACTTCAAATATGAAGTAGGTGACGAAGAAGAGACCGCTACCAAAACCGAACATGGAGGCTGTGAGGCCGACATCCTTGTTCATCTGCAAGGCGGCAAAGCCGACGTTCACGCGATCGATGAAAGAGACGAGATAACACGCCATCAAGAACGGAAGCAGGCGAAGCGTTACGCGTCTCATCGTCGCCCTCTCGAGGTCAGAGGGCATACCATCATTCATCATAGCCATGTCTCTTCTCCCAAGGACGCACCACGTTGTTACGGACGTACTTGAGCTGAACTAGACATGCCCGTATTTTGCGAGCGCTTGTGCGAGTGTGAGCCCTTCAGAGAGTTGCGTTCGGATCGCGGCCTCGGTCGCAGTGAGCCGCTCCGATTCAGCGAGCACTTGTTCGACAAGCGGTGCAGGGATGACAATCGCCCCATCGTCATCGCCAAGAATGAAGTCTCCCGGCTTGACCGACACAAAATTGGATGTCGCGCCACGCAAAACAACGGGAACTTGCCAGGCGTTTACTTTCCAGCGACCAATGGACTGGATCGGGGTTCGGTATTTCGCGAAAACCGGAAATCCGTGCTGATCGATCCACCTCACGTCGCGAATACCGCCATCTAGCACTGCTCCGACGCAACCACGCTCTTTCATCCCGAGCGCAATCAGCTCGCCGAAATAGCAGATGCCCTCGCCATCGCCGGACCAGACCGAGATCTCACCCGCAGACAATCCCTGACATGCCTGCATCTTGTCATCGTCTCCGCCGAGCGGGAACGGTGTCATCTGCCCTCGAATTGTGTAGGCCCAGCCAGCCAGCTTGGTTCCGTCGCGTCGGCCCGGGAACGGCGCAAAGTCCGAACTCAGGCCCTGGTCCAGGTAGCCGAGGGTGTCTAGGACATCGGCAACGTTCGATGTATCAACGGCCAGGTATCGTTGCCGAATCTCGTCCTTGTTCGCCTGTTTCATATCATTCATGATCTCGTTGCTGAGCTGCATGATTGGTCTCACGATCCCACTCGAAGCGGGGCCTTGAGCTTACGAAGATAAGAGATCACCGAGAGCGCCGTGATGCGGCCTGTTTTGGGGTTCGTATCAGTTGGCACATTCTCGATTGACATCGAGAAACTAGCGGAGTCGGCCTCGACCTCTATGCGGTGGGTATTCCGCTCGAGTGCCGGGTCGGCCCAGATCTCAAGCACGGTCTTGTCCGCGCCAATACCGGCAAGCGAAAGCGCCACCGCGACGTTCAGGTTTGCTGGAAAACCTTTAGCGGCTTCACGAGGTGTACCGCGAAAGATGAGCAGTGGTTCCCGAATATCAGCAATCTCAATGTTGTTCTCCGCCAAATAGGGGGCTCCAAGAAGGCCTCTCACTGGCTTGCGGGTGACCATGCGAACAGAGCGGATGGTCCCTTCCGCGGCAGCAGCCACGGCATCGAGGCCGATGAGGGCGCCCGTTGGAACGACGATTTGACCGCCATTCACCCGCGCCAGATCGATGAGATCCTCGTTGTCGAGAAGCGCTCCAGAGCTTAGAACGATGGCGGTTTTACCCGCTTCCAGAAATGGCGCGACAATGCTCCGGAAAAGATGAGCCGGCGCGCACTCCACCACCAAGTCAGCATGCGCTTCGAGCGCATCCAGCGACGCAACGATCGCTGGCGGAAAGCTTAAGGTCGAAAGTTCCCGCTTCGCCTTCTCGACATCCCGAACCGCCACGGCGGCAAGGATGCAGCCCTCGATGGCGCCCTTGTCAAGTGCCTGCGCTATCGTCCAACCGACGGTCCCTAGACCTGCAAGAGCCACACGCTGCGGCTTGGGTTCTTTCTTGTGAGATTTGTCAGTCATGGGCTTCTCGTTCAATCGTTGAGTAAACCTTTGAGCAGACTTTTGAGGAAAGTGGAGAGCCGGACAAATTATATGTTGGCCCGGTTAGCATGAGCCGGTATCATGCATGCCAGCTGCTTGTGAAATTGCGCGTTGGGAAATCCTGCCGACTTCAGATTAAGTTCATGCCGAAGCGACGACTTCCGAACCTCTCCACGCTGCCGGGCTTTGAGGCAGCGGCGCGCCACCTGTCCTTCACGCTTGCGGCAGCCGAGTTGAATCTCACGCAGGGGGCAATAAGCCGCCAAGTGCGCGAACTTGAGCTCTTCCTGGGCCGGCAGCTATTCCGCCGCTTCACACGCCGCATCGAGCTGACTGAAGACGGTGTGGCCTATGCTCGCGTCACGCGCGACATCTTAAGTGAACTCGAAAGAGCGACGGCACGGTTCGCGGCTCGCGCGCCGTCGTCCCGCAAAGTCGTCGTGTCAATCCTGCCCACGCTCGCCTCACTCTGGCTCATGCCTCGGCTACACCTTTTCACCCAGAGTCATCGCGAAATAGAGGTCCGGGTAGTGACCTCAATTGAACCGGTCGATCTCATGTCTGGAGCTGTGGACGTCGCAATCCGTGTCGGATCGCTTCCCGGCCAGAACAGTTCGCCCTTGCAGCCGCGAATCGACCTGAAGATGGTGAACGATTGGACCGACGTGCAGGCCTTTGAGTTGTTTCCCGATATTCTATGTCCCGTCTGCTCGCCGAACCTGCTCGCAGGCGAGTCGATCGATGATGTCCGTAGTTTGCTTCGTTTGCCGCTCATCCATACCTCGACACGCCGTTTCGCATGGCCGGACTGGCTAACCGCCAACGGTGTCCCGAACGTCGACACTGTCCTGGGTCCGGATGCAATTGAGTTCGGCCACTTCTTTATGTCCCTAGAGGCTGCGAGAAAAGGTCAGGGTGTGGCCATCGTTCCTGACATTATGCTGGCTCACTATGAGGGGCGGCGCGACCTTGTTTCGGTCGCTCCGGCCTCGATAGCGAGCGCCGGGACATACTGCCTACTCGTGCGCAAGTCCCGCTCGGAAGACCCGGAAATCAAGGCATTTCGATCCTGGGTGATCAGTCAATCCGTCGACGCGAGAAGTCCACTGATGTTGGACCGGTCCCCACACCCCTAGCGACACGACGGAACCATACAGCGAACGTTGCCGATGCCACGGGTCTGGTGACTATCGGCCGGACGCGCGCCTTGGATCGCTCCAGGTTCATGCATGATGCTGGCTCATGCTAATCGGGCCAACATATGATTTGTCGGACTCTCCACTTTCCTCAAAGTTTACTCGACAATCGAACAGGAAGCTGTCCCCCTGATATGGAGAAGATCGCATGATCGGGACGACAACTCGTCGCAAAATGTTGACTGCAGCCGTCGCAGCGCTCGGAACCGCAGCCCTCGCCGACAGTACGCGGCCTGCAAGCGCGCAAACAACACCCAAGACATTTGTGCTCGTCCATGGCTCATGGCACGGTGGCTGGTGTTGGCGGCGAGTCGCCGACCGCCTCGAAAAGCAGGGCCACAAGGTCTTCGCGCCAACATTGACGGGACTGGCCGAGCGCGCCCATTTGATCAGCGCGCAAGTTGACATCAACACGCACGTCACCGACATCGTCAACGTCATCCAGTTCGAGAGCCTCGATAACATCGTTCTGGTGGGCCACTCGTATGCTGGTCTGATCATTACGGGCGTCGCCGAGCAAATCGGTTCTGCGATCTCGTCGATCGTCTATCTCGATGCGTTCCTGCCGGACGATGGCGATACGCTCGTGGGGCTATCGCCAGAGAAAGTAAGGGCCGCAACGTTCGCAGCGCGCGACAAAGGTGAAATTTCGCGCCCCTTCCCTCCCGCCTCCGTTTTCGGCGTGAATGAGAAGGACCAGGCCTGGGTCAACTCAAAGCTGACGCCCCAACCTTTGGGGACGTCCTTTACACCCATCAAGATGAATGGCGCTCGCGAGAAGATAGCCAAGAAAACCTTCATTCGCCTCACAGCCTATCAGTCGCCGTTTTTCGACAAGGCTTTGGCGCAATGCCGGGGCGACAGAACCTGGCGAACGTTCGAAATCGCAACGGGCCACGACATGATGGTCAACATGCCGGACGAACTGACGAATCTAATTCTCGACGCGGCGTGAATTTTGACCTCCGACGCTCAGTTCATAAAACGATCCGACTACCGATCATCAAATGTCGTAGCTTTCCTACCTTTCGACATTTTCTCACGACGGAGCGACAAGCCGATATCTCGAATGCAGCGACTCGCGAGAGGTTACTTTGCGCGAACGCATTCTGAAGACGCTTACAATTCAGTTTTCTGAAAGGACTACCCGACATTTCGGTACCCCCACTCGGCTGTCCGTCGCTTCGGACATCCTGACCGCGTCTGCTGGCCCATGGATATTCAGATGCAGCTTGGGCAACCGGATCAACCGAAAGTCTCAGGGATCGGCACCCAACCGGAATTCGCGCCGCGGGCAAACTGCGGAATGTGGGCCAAACGGTGGACTAGTGCGCAATCCGGACCCAGCGTTTCCTGCCACTCACGCGCCTCGGTCAGTACTACTCCGATTCCGACGACATCGGCACCTGCACGACGCACCAGTTCTAGCGAGCCCTTCAGGCTCGAGCCGGAGGCCACGACGTCGTCTACCACCGCGACCCGTTTTCCAGAAAGTTTGGGAATCGCCGCGAGGTCCAGTAGCAGGTGCTGCTCGCCCTTGGATGTGATCGACGAAATGCGCTGCTTCAGCGCGTCGGCAAGGTGAATTTTCGGAGACTTTTGCAAAATGACGTAGTGATCGAGCCCAAGCGCCCGTGTGACCTCGATCGCGACGGGAATGCCGAGCGTGGCCGCACCGACGATAATGTCCGGTTTCAACGGTGCAAGCTGTTGGGCCAACGCCTGGCCGACATGAGCGCCGAACTTTACACCCATGTCGATCACCATCATCAGAGAGATAGCGAAATCCGATTTGATCGGTACTATCGGCAAATCGAGGATGGAACCCGCGACATCGACCTTCCAGTACTGGAGAGGGACGAAATCAGTAAGATCAGCACTCATCGGTCTTGTCCTTCACGTGGAGGCGCGCTTCGACAAGTAGGCCGACATGACGCCAGGTCGTTCGGGTGCGCCGCAGGTCGAACCCATAAATTGAGAGCGAGAAAGAAATGGCGTGTGCCATACGGATTGCCTGCACCAACAGGGGCACCCCGCGCGCGAGCGCAAAATGGAGTCGTGTTATGAAGCCGACATCGTCGATCTCCATGCCCCGCGCGCGCTGAGCATCGGCGATCCTTTCAAGATCACTGCGCAGCGCTGGTATGGTGCCGAATACAAGGGATAACACGAGCGTGGCGATCGGCGGCAATCGAGCCGCGCTCGCCGCCGCGAGAATCGCACCTGGCGAAGTCGTTTCCACAACGAAATAGAACGCGGCGGTGGTTGTCACCAGTCGGGCAGCCATCCCGACGGCAACCGGAACGGCAGCAAGCAGGCCGGTGCCTTGAATGTACAAATTGATGATCCAACTCAGCATGACAAGCGCAGTGAGCAATGTTGCGCTCTTCATATACCCGTAGACGCCAGGTACTCGGACCGCCCATAGCCCAAGCACGGAAGCGAACGCCAATGGAACTCCGAACCGCCAGTCGGGCACGAGCCAAGCGACCAACATCACGATGAACGCGACCGCGAGCTTGATGAAAAAGTTCACATCGTGCAGCCAGGTCATGCCGCGCTCCCAACCGCAACATCGCAAGGTGCGGCCCAGCCGAGCGCGCCGAACGCTGGGCTTCGCCAGCCTTCGTTTATCCCACCATCGAAAGCGATAGCGCCGCCCTGAAGGATAATCATGCGGGTCGCGACGTCATCAACAAGTTCAAGATCATGCGAGATCAGCATCACTGCGCGGCCGGACTTCAGCATTGACGACAGAAACAGATCGATCATCTGTCGTCCCTTGACATCTCGTGCCAGCAGCGGTTCGTCCACAATCGCGACGAGCGCGCCGGCAGCATCGGCACACGCCAAGCCGAGCAGCGACTGCTGGCGCGCAGACAGCGCGAACGGGTTTGCATCGGCCAGGTCGGCAAGTCCGTATCGGCGGAGCATGGCTATTGCCCGATCAATCACGGCCCGGTCGGTGGCTGTGGCTGTGGATGCGGTGATCGCGAAGATGATCTCTCCGATCACGGTCATGTTAAACAGGATGTGCCGCATGCTTTGTGGAACATAGGCAATCTTTCGTGCGCGCCGTGCAGCGGACCAGGACTCGCACCGGGCTCCGTCCAGCGAAATCCTCCCCTGAGAGATCTGCGTAAGTCCAAGGATGGACTTGAACAAGGTGGTCTTTCCGGCGCCATTCCGCCCGATCAGCGCCACCACCTCCCCGGCTTGTATCTCGAGACTAACTTCTTTTAACACGGGCTCGCCATGCGAACGCTTCAGGCCGGTCGTCAAGTCCGAGACGGCGAGAAGCGTACGGCCATTGCTCGACGTCGGTCGCTGCGCGAGAATCCGCCGGGGCGGAAGAATACCTGCTTCGATCCACGGGTCGGTCCGTCCGAACAGGTCGTCTCGGGGAAGGGCGGCCGACAATTTGCCGCCCTTCAGCAGTGAAATCGTGTCTACGATACCTCCAAGAGAGGCCGGGTCCTGTTCCGACACCAGCAAGCCGGCAAGCGAAGCTGCAGCACTATCCAGCGCTCTAGAAAGCCGCACCCGAACAGCCGGATCGAGTCCCGTCGTCGGCTCGTCGAGCACAAGAATTGAAGGAGAAGAAGCCAGCGCTGCCGCAATCACAACCATTCGCCGCTCGCCACCCGACAACGTGAGCACGCGACGTCCGCAAAGATCGGAAAGACGGAGTTCGGAAATCAACTGATCGAGCCGCGATCGGATCGCCGCTCTGCCGAGCCCACGATTTTCCATCGGGAAAGCAATCACGTCCTCGACGCTGATATCCCACAATTGGTCATCGACGTTCTGGGAAACGACGCCTATGGCGCGATACAACTCGTCTCCGGTCATCGCGGACAAAGGTTTTCCCCTCAGTTCAACGCTTCCGGCCAACGAAGCTACCGGAATAAGGCGGGGAATGAGACCGGCCGAGGCGTTCAATAGCGTGGTCTTGCCACCGCCAGCCGCGCCGCAGACCAGAAGCCGCTGTCCTTCATCCAAACTCAGTCGGACGTCGGCGAGCACCGGGTTGGGGCCGCCGAAGCCGACGCTAAGGTTCGAAAGCTTGAGCATGTGAAGCTTGATCGCGCCGTTTGCTCAGAATCGCCCGAAGCCAGCTGGATGAGCGCCCTTGAGAATCTTCAGGGCAGGAATCACCAGAAGCGGCGTCCCTATGATCATAGGGACAATATCGGACAGGCCAAGATAGCCGACTGCCCACCAGAACGGAAAGATGCCGAGGTAGGCCAGGCTCGCGGACACCGCGACGACCATCACCAGGCCGATGCCGAGGCAGACCGCCGCAATCTTAAAAAGAGCTGAACGAGTCAAGCTTGACTTGGACGGGTCGAACAAGAGCCCCGGAACAAGGCCAGTCAGCCCAACCATGATGCCGTCGACGATCAGTGAATGGGCAGGAATGAAGGTACCAGCAAGCAAGGCCCACACAATGGTGCCGATATAGCCGCAGATGAAGCCGCTGCGCCAGCCCAACAGGATCCCAACCAGCGGAGGCAGGAACGCGAAAATACGCCATTGGATTACACCCGGCACTAGTTGAATGGGGTTGGCGTAGGCCCACAGCACGCCCGTCGCGGCGGCTGCGACGACGGACAGGACTATTGGAAAGAGAGTGTTGCCCTCACTCAGCGACATTGTCGTAGTTTTCATTGGATGACCTCCTGGGTTTTCGTCACAAGATAAAGACTGCGTCAGCCGACGCTATTCGGAACAGCTAGACTGCACTTGCGGCGTCGAAGTTGCCCCTTGAGCCTCCCCAGAACTTTTGTTTTAAACATCCAAGACGTGGTGTCCTGGTATCTTCGTTCGTTTCATCGATCCGGGCCGAAGCGGGAGTGACCGCCCTTCGTGAACCTCGGTAGCGCGGTCGGAGTGACGATTGAATGTCCATGGCGCACATCACGCGACAGCGCTTTTTCTGCCGGTGCGGCCCGCTGCGCGTCGTCCACTTTGTGGTGACGAAGCAAGCAACGCCGGCTTTGCATTTGCCTCGGTCGACGGATCCGGCACCGCGGCACCGTCCACAATATCGAACTGCGGGATGTGACCGAGGCTATTGACGAGCTCGGCATCTCGGCCGAGCGCCGCACGCCATGAATGGCCCTCGGTTAGGATTACGCCGGCACCCATCACCTCGGCGCCTGAGCGGCGTACCAGCCTGATCGCGGCCGCCATGCTGGAACCGGTAGCAACGACATCGTCGACGATCAATACACGCTTGCCTTGAAGCAGCGTGATGCAGCGGCGATCCAGAAGGAGTCGCTGCGGGACCGACGTCGTGACCGACCTGACCTCTTCTACCATGGCATCGGCAAGATGAAATTTCGGCGACTTCTGCAAGATAACGTAGCGGTCTTTACCAAGACGCCTAGATACCTCGATCGCGATGGGGATGCCGAGCGTAGCGCTTCCGACGACGATGTCGGGCTTAGAAGCGGCAAAATGCCTGGCCATAGCCTTTCCGACCATGTCGCCGAATCGAACGCCCATGTCGATGACCATCAGCAGCGAGATCGCGCGCCGCTCGTTCAATTGCATGATCGGCAAACGAAACGTTTCGCCTGCGATTTTCGCGGTGTATGTTTCTGGCGTAATGATAAGCATCTCAATTTCCCGATGGTCGGTGCCGCGTTATGCAATCGGTGAAAATAGTGGACTAGAACGAGCGAATTCCCGGCGTCACGTTCGCTCTTATTCGCTTCAGCTAAACCACACTGGATGTCTTTAACGAGAGAGCTTCCGCGACTTTCGTCTCAAGCTCCTCGAGTGTGTCGACGAAGCCGATATCGGTTTCCACCGTGATCTCCTTGGGTATGGAGGTTAGAGTGTCTCGCATGACCAGAACCTTCGGTCCCCTCACCCACTTGGTCCAGGCAATCTCCGCAATTGTGCCGCAGGACAACCCGATGCAAATCAGAAGGTTTGAGAATTCGCAAATGAAGGCGTGCTGGTGATGCCAAGTAAACCCACCTATGACTTCGTCACAAGCCGCTGAATTTTCTAGGCAGTTCGGCGTAGCCACGGCGTCAGAAGGCCCACCGGTCGGGACAAGTCCCACGGTCCACGCGCCTTGGGCTTCCCTATAACCGCGCATGCCCGACACGGCCACACCACGATCGGGAACGATCGTCAATATTGCACTCATCCGCGCGATCACGCGCCCTGCGCCATAGGCCGCATTACGGTATCGGTCTTCGGGAATGCCGCTGGCTTGCGAAATCCTCTGTAGGTTTGTCGGCCCGATCAAACCGATCACGGGCATCTGGGGGCGCTTCTGCTTTTGCATTATCTTCTTCATTTGTTGCCGGAGGTCATCGTCTCGACCGGACGATCAAGATGTCCGTTGTTCGTGATTTCTATAGACGCGGAAGACCCGCGACATTACAAACGACAAAAAATGTCTGGACCGTTCTCTTTTTTTCAACGCAAGATCAGGGTCTGATGAGCAGAGTTCTTTTCTCGCGATTTGCGCACTACCTGGACGAAATTGCTCGCCTGGGCTCGATCAGAAAAGCAGCAGAAAAGCTCAATGTTTCGGCGTCGGCAATCGACAAGCAATTGATCAATGCCGAGGAGGAGTTCGGCGTTGCCCTCTTTGAACGCTTGCCGCGAGGGATGCGCCCGACATCGGCCGGGGAAATCCTCCTGCACGGTATCCGAAGTTGGCGCAAAGACCTTTCCCGCATCAAGTTCGAGATCGAAGAACTCAAGGGTCTGCGCCGGGGCGAGGTGAAGATCGCAGTCTCGCAGGAGACGATATTCGACTTTTTGCCGCGCGCATTGGCGGGCTTCATGAAAGATCACCCACGTATCAGCAACCATGTCACAGTTGCTGATTCAGATCAGGTCCGCAGAATGGTGTTGGACGGACAGGCCGATTTCGGGCTGACAATGAGTCCTCAACCGCTGCCCGGCGTGGCGGTCACACGCGCCGCCCAGTTTCACCTTAGAGCGGTAGTTACTGCGGACAGCGACCTCAGGCTCAAGAAGACGATATCACTAAGCGAGTTCTTCCAACGCCCGACAATTATTCCGGACGGCAGCATTCACTTGCGGGACATTGTCGACATTGCGGCCGCAAAGAACAAGGTCCGGTTACAACCTGTGCTGACGACCAATAATCTCGAACTGATGCGTTCGATGGTGCGCGAGGGCTGCGGGTTTGGTCTGGTGACGACGTTCAACAATATGCCGACGGAGCGCATGGACGGGCTTGCTTACATGCCAATCAACGACCGGGGCATTCCTCCCCTCACGCTTTCTTTAATCATCGCGCCGGAACGAAAATTTTCAATCACCGCGATCCTATCCCGGCGATATTTTGAGATCTATTTCGATGATCTAGAACGCCAGTCCATCCGCGGAAAATGAACTACCGCAGGCCCTGCCTCGCATCTGACGAACGCCGCAGGTAAGCGGCCGGTGAAGCTTTCAACTACCCACAAATGCTTGATTCGATTGTGATAGTCCTGATCGAAAAATCTTGAATCGGATGAATCGCTTGTGATTCATTGTCGGGCACCTGAATCGCGACGGGGAGATGCCTTGATGTGTTCAAGCGGAACGATGTCTCGTTGGTCGGCCGTCCCGGATAGTCGCCAGGATGATGGTGATGAAAGTGCCGTCGAACATGGACGGAGCGCGAGATCGACAAGACAGCTTTCAAGGATGCCCGTCTCGGTCAACGATTTAGCGGGCTGTTGAAGCAAATTGGTGACGGCATGGGCGGGAGCATACCGTTCGCGTGCCAGGACTGGGCGAACACGAAGGCGGCCTACCGCTTCTTCGCCAAGGAGCGCGTGGAGGAAGCAGATATCCTCAGCGGTCACTTCGCTGCCACGCGCACGCGTTACGATGATTGTAGAGGCCCGATCCTCCTCATTCAGGACACGACGGAATTCTCCTACCAGCGTGCGAACACTCGCGCGATTGGCCTGACCAAGAGCGTCAACAGCGGCCGGGACAAGGACGGCCGTTGGCGCCATCACACGGTCTGCGGAATGCCGATGCATTCCAGTCTCGCCGTGACTGTCGAGGGCCTACCGCTGGGATTGGCGGCGGTGAAGTTCTGGACACGGAAAAAGTTCAAAGGCACGGCGCAGCTCAAGAAGAAGATCAACCCGACCCGCGTTCCGATCGAGAAGAAGGAAAGCGTTCGCTGGCTCGACAATCTCAGGCAATCGATCGAGCGGCTCGCGCAGCCGGCGCGTTGCATTCATATCGGCGACCGCGAAAGCGACATCTACGAATTGTATTGCCTGACACAAGAGCTTGGCGCTCACTTCCTTGTCCGTGCCTGCGTCGATCGGCTGGCAGGCGATGGCGGTCATACGATTGCAACCGAGATGGAAGAGACCAGCGTCAAAGGCTTGCATTACATCGATGTACGCAACGACAAGGGCGAGACGACGAAGGCCGCGCTGGAAATCAAGTTCAAGCGGATCGCGGCTTGCCTCCCATCGGGAAGCAGAAACGTTATCCAACCCTCGACCTGACGATAATCCATGCCACCGAGCGCGGTACGCCAAAGGGCCGCAAACCCATTGAGTGGAAGCTCATCACGGACCTAGCCGTCCGCAGTCGCTCTGAAGCAATCGAGAAGATCAACTGGTACGCCATGCGGTGGAAAATCGAGGTGTTCCACAAGATCCTGAAATCAGGCTGCAAGTCAGAAAATATCGCAGTGTTTTCAAGGGCCATTCTGACATTTTCGGTGTTTTTGGCTCGTTGAGGTCATTACAGAATTTCTCGTTGTCAGAATGGCGGTTGCGCCTGCGACCGGAGCGGTGTCACCTTCCGATGGAAGGACTATCGTGTCGAGGCTCGCGACCGTCAGAAGATCATGACACTCGCTAGCGCCGAGTTCATCCGCAGATTCCTGATCCACGTCCTGCCGTCTGGCTTCCACCGCATCCGCCACTACGGCCTGCTCGCCAGCGGCACGCGCGCCGGCAACATTGCCAAGGCACGCCGCCTGCTCGACGTGCCTGCGGAACAGCACGAGGCCGGCGATGAAAGTCGCGCCGAGGACGTCAAACTCTCGCACCCGTGCCTTTGCTGCGGCGGCCGCATGGTCATCATCGAGACATTCCAGCGCGGCGCCTCGCCGCGCGGTATCAACCGCCGTAATCAGGATCGATACATCATGATCGAAGTCAATTCGCGGCGACACCCCGGCGCGCCCCTTCTGTATCGCTGCCTCCTGACCGGCAATGATCAGGCTCGCCCTCGCGCAGCCGGAACAGCCGTCCTGTCGTTCGATCTCTGCTGCGGGACGCCGGTTCTGCCTGTCGCGACTGGCCGAAACTGCTCGCCGCCCCGTCGACTGCTTCCCAGAGAGGCGATCAACGCACTCCGGTAATAAGCCGCCAGCGTCCAAATCCCCATAGCGTCTGACGCGCAGCTTCGTCACACCTCCCGCGGTTTCGTCCTTTGTAGGTTTGTGTACGCCGGCCCCACGTGTCCGCCGCGCCACCATCATGGGGCCACCCTCCGCAAACCTTCACAATACCCGACCTGCCAAATGCGGACTGCTCACTGTGCAAAGCGGACTATCGCACATCCGCCTGCCATCGCCGTCATCGCTGGACACGCTATTGAACGAGCCGCGCGTCCTTTAAGAAACTGTCGGCTATTGGACGTTCCCGCTGCAGATCATCAATGCCGCCGGCAGCGGGACGAGCATCTAAATCGCTGAACTTGTACAATCGGATCACTAATTTGAATAAAACAGTTAAATTCTGCGAATTGTGCCTACCTCAAACTCGAATTGAGCCTACATGCGAACTGTCACCGACCTCAACGCCAGCGGTCCCATCGTGGACCCGACCATCGTCACTTCCAGCCCCAACAGGCTGGTGCTGAACTCGGTCTCGTTGGCGAGGCTGCCGTCTGGATTGAACGCGTTCACGTCGACGGTGGTCGAACCATCGACATTTTGCGCGACGGTGTGCCGGGTCGCATAACCAGCAGGTACGGAATAGGCGCGACATCGCCGTGTCGACCACATCCGGCATGCTCGAGAGCTCGCGCATGTCGGCCCCGCGACCACCGTGTGCAGCGGGAAACAATACACCGCGAACGGCGTGGAGCACGACGGAACGCTAGAAAGGATGGACCGATGACCGAGGCTTATGGACAACGGCTTGGCGAGCGATTTCGAGTCGAAAACGCACCGGCGATGGTCACCCGAGCATTTTGCAAAGGTGAGATAGCCGTCACCGAGCTTCGATGTGATCGCCCGTCGTCGGAAATGAGCGATTCGATTCGGCTGGAGGATGCGTTTCTCCTCACTTTGCACTTTCGCGATATTCCCAATCGCGAATATTGGGAGGGTGGCCGACGAGCGCCGCTGTGCGACTTGCGGGCTGGCGAGACTTGTCTCCAGGACCTGAAGCGAGATCCCACCGTCCGCCTCGACAAGCCCCATCACTCTCTGGTTTTTTATCTGCCGCGGGCGGCGCTGGACGCGATCGCTGACGACGCCAACGCGCCCAGAATTCGCGATCTGAGCTATAAGCCCGGAGCGGGCGTCAACGACGTCGCGATTTCCCGACTCGGGAGCTTGCTGCTGGCCCACCCTGAACCATCCCGCTCAAGCTAGCAGGTTGTTTGTCGACCACGTCTTGTCGGCGGTCGGGGTGCATATCGCTCAGACCTATGGAGGCATGCAGCCGCTGTCGCGGCTTCCCCCTGGGTGGGCTCGCGCCATGGCAGGAGCGACGCGCGAAGGAGATGATCACCGCCAACCTCGGTGGTATACTGCTAAAGGAGCTGGCGCGGGAATGCCGGTTGTCAATGTCCCATTTTTCGCGCGCGTTTCACGTTCCGTAGGAATGCCGCCGCACCGATGGCTAATGAAGCGCCGTATCGAGGTAGCAAAGGAAAAGCTGCACGACGGTCGGATGTCCCTGACTGATGTGGCCGCGGCCTGCGGCTTCAGCGACCAAAGTCACCTCTCGCGAGTTTTCAGACAGACGGTTGGTGTAAGTCCGGGTGTATGGCGTCGGGCGCGACAGCAGGGCGCAGAATCCACAAATCGTCGTACGTTGCTCCAAGAGGGAGACGCCAGCGGCGTCTAACAAGGCGGGATGGATCATCCTCATCAGCTGGCTATAGCCATTCTCGACCTTTTCTTCGAGGCCCACAAACTCATCGGAATCGGAGCGATTTTTACCGACGGGACCACCGCGCACAATTGAAGCAGTTCGACTCGACGATGACCACGGACTTAGGATATCAGTTCGCGGTCTTCCCGGGCTTTACCCTGTGTCGAAGCTAAAAAACTTTGAACGTCAATGCTTAATCGGGTGATGCATTGCATTGCGCAGCAACAGCTAGCTTTCCGCCAACTGGACCATTGTCTCGGCTTCGCGATTGGCAAGCGGATCTGTGTGACCCCACAGACCCATCAGAGGCTAGACCTTAGTGTAGGCCAATGCTCCGCCTTTGACGTGAGGACGACGGCCTATGGCGCGTAGACTGATGTCCGGATGGGAAAGCGAAGAACTCAGAGTGAGCAAATCCAGTCCGCTTCGCTCCACTAAGCGGACCTCAGTGGCGAGTGTCGTCACTTCGCCGGTGGGCCAATAAGCGAACCGATCACGGATGGCGGCTCAGTCAGCGGGGATCGTAAACTGAAAGAGAGCACCGTGCGGCTCGCACCTGGTCGCCCACAGCCGCCCACCATGCGCTTCGATAATCGAGCGGCAGATCGAGAGGCCCATGCCCATGCCCTCGGGCTTGGTCGTGTAAAATGGCTCGAACAGACGCGAGAGGCTCTCCGGGCTCAGCCCCGGGCCGGTGTCCCGCACCCCGACGCGCATGCTGCCTTCGGACGGGACGGCATCGATACTGATCTGCAATTCGCGTGCGCCTTTCCCAACACCACTCATCGCCTGAAAGGCGTTAACGATTAAGTTCAGCATCACTTGTTGCAGTTGGACCCGATCACCTTGGACACGCGGCAAGCCCTCCACAAATTGCGTCCGCACCGACACGCTATTGTTTGCGGCCTCCGTACGGGTGAGAGCAATAACCTCCAGGATTGCATCGTCGATCGCTACGGCATCCTTTCGTGCCGGCACCTTCTTGATGAGAGCACGAATTCGCTCGACGACCTCGCCTGCGCGATTCCCCTCCTTGACAATCAGAGAGAGCGCGTCATCTACCTCACGAAAATTCGGTGGATCCGCGCTTAGGAAACGCCGAGCGGCTAACGCGTATGTGACTGCCGCTGTGATTGGCTGGTTCACTTCATGGGTGATCGAGGCCGTCAACTGGCCCATCGTCGCGACGCGGTTGGCATGCGCCAGCGCCATCTGCGCCTCGCGATATTGCCGCTCGAGGCGGGTGCTCTCCAAGGCAATGGTGGCTTGCGCAGCGAAGTCCCTGAATAAGGAAATCTGTTTGTCGGAGAACGGCTGCACCTGTGTGCGGCCCAGACTAATTGTCCCGACTATATCGTTGTCTTTGAGCAACGGCACAATCAGGGTAGCTCGATAACCTGCGTTCACCGCCGCGATCCAAGAATCATCCCGATCGCCTCCAAGTGCTGCCAAGTCGGGGATGTGGGCGGGTAACCTGCTTATGGCTACTCGACTCTGTAAGCTCCCCTTTTCTGCGAGCGCGGGGAATACTAACCACAGATGACTAACCAAAAGGGGGTCCCCTCGCATCGCCACTAGACGAAGGCCGCTTTCCTCGGAGAGACGTAAGGTGACTACGTCTGCTCGACAGAGACGTGTGGAGCTGTCGAGGATGGCGTCGAAGATGGGCTGCAAGTCGTGCGGCGAGCTCGCAATGGCGCGCAGAACTTCCGAGATGGCCTTCTGTTGCTCGATGAGTTCGGTCACCCGATCTTGCAGCTCAGAAGCGGTCCCTTCTCCGTGGATACTCTTGTTCATGGGAGCAGTTCTTCGGCTTAGACGGTGAGGGCAGCAGAATGGCTCGAGCCGCAGTTTGCGATAGCTCTCGCGGCCGTCCAAACGGAAGATGCGGCCAAACATCCAACGTCTGCGAGGTGGCACATCCGCTCACTCCCGTGCGTCACGGTTCGGCTCGGATATTCCCAGAATGATGGCGCCACGATCTCATGGTCGGTCGAACGCCGCTTGGAGGGATTTGATATGTCGAGGAGGACTGTGCTCTATTCTGTTAGCCGCTTGCCGCGCGGCGCCCAGTCGGCCGATCGTCGAAAATGCAGGAACCAAGCAGAGCTGATCGCGCTTAGAAATTCAATATGGAATTCTGGCGGCAAAGCTAAAGGGCCTGTCGGCAACACATAGGATGACGAAATCACCTCATATCAATTTAAGACATCAGCCTCAATTTAGACGCTCTGCGGGCGATAACGAAGGGATAAAAACGACCGCGCACACCTTCAACGTTAACAGCAGATCGCGCGAATGCTTTATCCGCATCAGCATGAGAATCTTGCTCAGCTCCCCGCTGGCAGTCGTCGGCAAGGGCCTGAAGCTGACCAGCAATCGCTCGGTCGGTTATAGCTTGAGCAGCGTGGAGCATGGCCTGTGCTGTCCTTAGGTATTCCTTGCCTCGTTGTGAGATCTGGAAGGTCATAGAGACCTCGCGCGGTTCTCTGACGTCCTGGTTAGGGTAATTTGGAGCCAGAGCAACCAATTGCGGTCACTCTCCCTGCGAGCTCTGAAGCGATCGACGCACGTCTTGGAACAAAGCGGGGTTCGCCACGAGTAGTGCCGGACGAGACCAAACTTGCCATCACAAACTGCGCATCGCGCGGCTCTGCCGGATCTAGGACTTTCGGAGCAGTTTGGCATTATGGCCTCCTCTTGGAATTATCGTCGCTGTTCGTCGATCATCCTTTGGCCGTCGCACTTCATTAGCTGCCGTTTCTAACGGACGTAACTTAAGACGATCGCGATCAACGGCTCAATTGAACGTAGGTAAACCGTCGGGCATCCAAAGGGGGTCATGGAACGATACGAAGGTTTATGGGCGCTCACCCTCAAAGCCGTCCACCAACGCAGGGTCAACGACTGCAGATCGGATCGCTAAAAATGCTACATCAAGTCCTAAGCAGGAAGCTGGGTACCGCGCGCCAGTGCGCATCCGATCGATGAGATATTCGCCCGAAAGGAAAGCAGGAAGAACGCAGCGGGGTCGAAAGCTCCAAAGGCCGACGTTTCGCTACAAGCGCGGGCTTCGGCAAGAGTGTATTTTCATCTGCCATGAAGATGTCGGGTATCAACTCCGGACTATGGATGGCAGATCCTCTGATGAGCGTGCCAGAAGATATGGATGATACTCCGGTTGGCTCGCTCGGCGTCGTGGAGCATCTTATTAACCCTGCTGTCCGCGACGGTATCGCCCGCCCATTCGTTCTCACAAGGAACACTGGAACAACGCATCGCATGCACACCCGACGTACTCAGACTTTGCAGTGCGTTTATTCCCAATGCTGATGAGATACGTCCTGTCTCAGAAAGAAGAACGCCGAGCTTAGCGATGCATGCAGGACGGCGTTCGACGCGACAATGACCCAACTACCCGGTGCGAGCGATGACGCCCGAGCTCGCAACGCACCGCAAGATAGGGACCGGTGGTGAGATGCCCGTTCAGACAATGAAGTTTGTAGTGGTGAACAACAGGGCCCCGCGTAACGCCTCCGTCTGCGCGGCGTGCGCGCGACCGCTGGAACGGGGCTACTTGCACGATCGTTCCATATCGAGACACTATTGCGGGGTCGAGTGTCACCCCCTTGTAATTGGATTCTCCGGATCGGTCGCCACACCCAACCCGTTCGACCTAGCCATCGCTTGGCCGAAGCTGACGGTTGATGTCGCGTCATCGCTGTTCGATAGCGCGTGGAGCGACCATCGCAGCTGATGCTCGAGACGCATTCCATCTGACTCTGCGGGGACCTGAAAGGCCCGGCACTCCACGAATTTCGTACTCACGCTCGGGTTAAATGAAGTCGCAGTGCATCAGCACAGTGGTGCCGGCACCGATTGCGGCGCCGTGGACCGCTGCGACCAATGGCTTGTCGAAGTTGAACAATGCATTCATGAGGCCGGCCCGTGGCGACTCGCCTGGCCCCCGAGGATTCTTGAAATAACCCCCGATATTGTTGCCCGCGCCGAACGAATCTCCCGCGCCGTGCCAAAGGACGACCTGCATGTTCTCGTCATGCGCTACCTCGTTGAAGACACGTGCGAGAGCTACGTACATGGCTGACGTCATCGCATTCCGCTTCGTCCGGCGGTTCAACTGCACGCGCTGGAATGGCTGTGCTGCTCATCGCTGGCGTAAAGCGCGACTCACCACCGATGATTAGGATGCCTGGTGAATCCGACGTCTGCCGCGTCGTGGATCCGAAGCGGCATTCCACTCACGATGCCGCGGCCGGATGAGCCGGCGCAGTGAAACGAAAGATAGCGCCACGTGGCACGTTAGGGCTCGCGCACAATCGTCCGTTATGCGCTTCGATAATTGACCGGCAGATCGACAGCCCAAGCCCCAATCCGTCCGGTTTCGAGGTGTAGAAAGCCTCGAACACGCGCTCAAGAGCCGCCGGTGCGAAGAAGCCTGGACCCGAATCTTGCACCTCGACTGACACTCCATCCGGTTCGTTACGGGTGATGATGAGCAATTCCCGCTCCTCTTCGCCGACGGCGCGCATCGCTTCGATGGCATTGATGATCAAGTTAAGTAGTACCTGTTGCAGCTGGACCCGATCTCCCTGGACATGCGGCAAACCCTCCGCTAACTGCGTCCGCACCGAGACGCTATTGTTTGCAGCCTCCATCCGGGTGAGAGCAATAACCTCGAGGATGGCATCGTTGATCTCTACGGCGTCTTTTCGGGCGGGCGCCTTCTTGATGAGCGCACGGATTCGCGCAACGACCTCGCCTGCGCGATTCCCCTCCCTGACAACAAGAGAGAGCGCGTTATCCACCTCGCGAAAATTCGGTGGCTCCGCGCTCAGGAAACGCCGAGCAGCTGACGCGTATGTGACTGCCGCTGTGATCGGCTGTTTCACTTCATGGGTGATCGAGGCCGAGAGCTGACCCATGGTGGCGACGCGGTTGGCGTGCGCCAGTTCCATCTGCATGTGCCGCAGCGCCTCTTCTGCCCGCTTGCGCTCGGTCAGATCGAGCACGAACGCCACACCCTGGTCTCGCTGTTCGTCGAATCCGGCCGAACCGATCAGCACGGGCACGCGGCTGCCATCCTTGCGCACGTACTCGCTTTCATATGGTTGGACCGCCTCGGTCGTATCCATTGCCTCCAGGGTGCTGGCGGTGCTGGTGCCCCATTCCAGCGGCGTTAAATCGTTCCAGCGCATGTTGCCGGCGGCGAGATCCTCCCGATCGTATCCCACCATCCTGAGAAACGCGTCGTTGGCTTCGATGATTTCACCCGTCCGGCTCGAGATGAAGATCCCGATGATGTTGGAATCGACCAGGCGCCGGATTTTCGCCTCGCGTTCCGCGACGTCGCGGTACAAACGGGCGTTCTCCAGGGCGATTGCCGCCTGTGAGGCGAGCAGCTTCAGCACCGCGATCCGCCCCGGCGTGAACACATGCGACGCCAAGCTGTTTTCGAGATAGAGGACGCCGATCAGCTCGGCCTGCTTCAGCAACGGCAAGCAAAGCAGCGACCGAACCCGCTTGCGGCTCATGTATTCATCTTCGGAAAACATGCTCTGTTCGCGGGCATCATCGAGAATAACCTGACTCTGAGTGCGGATGACTTGCTCAAGAATCAGCAGGGGCAATTCCGAAGGCGTCACCGGCGTTTCGACAAGACGGACCCTGACACCATCGCGACCGCTCGTCGCTCGCGCCTCGATCCGGTACCGGCTGCCGTGCGGAAGGAGCAGGAGGCCGCGGTCGGCCCCGGCATGCTCGACGGCAATCACCATCAGCGTCTCGATCAGCTTCTCGAGCACGATCTCGCCGGCCACGGCCTGCGACATCTTGATGAAGATGGCGAGATCGAACTGCTCGACCGGCGCCTCGAAGGTCGGCCTCGGGGCCAATGGTGCTTGTTTTCGGATCCGGGGGTGGCTCTGGTCGAGCTGTGCGACCTTGGCAAGGGCTCCCCAGCGGGCGTAGCAGTCGCCGGCCTCGTCCAGATAGGTATCTGCCACCTTGTCTAGACCGCGAAGGCGATAGAATCGAGCTGCCAGTTCGCCCGCGAGCGCCCGGTCCTGGAGGAAGCCGCGCTCCGCGGCCGAGCGAATTGCCTGTTCGTACAGCTGCATGGCCTCGACGTCTCGCCCTTCCAGGCGTGCCCATTCCGCCGAGACCAGGGAGTGTTTATGCGCGAACGTCGCCGGGCAGCTCTCAGCCCATCGCTGAAGCGACTCCAGGTGTCCAATGAGGTCCTCGCGAAGCTCTGCTCGTCTCACCGGCAACGACGCTGGAAAGACCGCGGCGATGGCAAGAGAATGATAAAAGCAGTAATCCATCGACTGAAGATTGAGACGCGCCGACCAGAGAATCGGCTTCGCCTTGGCGGCAAACTCAAGGGCTCTCTCCGCGTTGTCCAGCAAGACGTGCCGCTGCAATTGCAGGATCCAGAGAAAGCAGGCAACGATAGGAACGCCGCCCCGGAGCACCCGCGCTTCGAGCGCCGCCTCGTCGAGGGGCACGCCGCTCCCCACGCCGCCGCGAAGGCTTTGGACGAAACCCTGGATGCTCAAAATGACCAGCTGGCCGAACTTGTATTTGCGGACGAAATCCAGGGCGCTTGCAGACTCGAGCCACACCTGGTCGAGAGGATCGCCGCGCGCCAGCAGATCGGTGAGACGATGCTGACGGTTGAAGCAGGCGTAGACCATCTCGCCGGTTTCCGCAACAGATCGAATCGCAGCCTCGAGGCAGGTCAGAGCATCTTCGATTGGACGCGTCCAGAGGACCGCCATTTGCATGAGGAAATGTGCGCCCGCCTTTTGCGCACTGAACCCGTATCGTTCGGCGACTGCGACCGCCAACCGTGCAAAGGCCTCCCCGTCTGCGAAACGATGGAATGCCGGACCAAGAACGACGGCGATCGCGCCGTAGCCGATCGTGGAGTACTCGCTTGTGCCATGGCGACAGGTCAGCTTGACCATCCAGCAGGAAATCACTTGGAACAGATCGCCGTCGGCGTGATAGGCCAATTCACCCAATGCACTGAAAAGCTTCATGACAGCCCGTATCTCCGGGTCATCCATCATCGGCAGGTCAACTAGGCTCTCGATCGGGCGATCGCCGAGGGTCCGGCGCATCTCCTCGTATTCTGCACGCATCTGTTCCGGCGTCGGCGTGTCCGGCAGGTCGACGCCGAACGTTCGCAGGCATTCGAGCGCCGTGCGCACCGCCGGGGCGTAGTTGCCTTGCCTCAATTGAAGAAGCATGTGCAGGCGACAGATCTCGGCTTGATCGATCTTCGATTGCGCCTTGATCAGCAACACCTCGACGAGTCCCGCGGCCTGTTCCACGTTCGAGTTGAGGATCTCGCATTCTGCCCGTTCCAGGAACAGGCCCAACATCAAGTCGTAGGATCTTTGCCACCCTTCGTCTGACAGAATGGCGATGCCTGCTGCGAGGTAATTGGAGGCCGAGGCATAGGCGGTCGAGGCTTTCGCCTTCCGGCCCGCAATAAAATTGAGTTCGGCCGCGCGCAGCTTCTCGGGCCACTCGGAAATGAGCGCCGAGCCCAGGTTAAGCTGGTTGACGAGATCGTAGATCTTCTCCGCAATCCTCTCCTGCTCTGTTTCTGCGACAAGAAGACGTGCAATCCGCAGATGGAGTTCGGCGCGACCTTCCGACGGAATCAGCGCATAGGCGGCTTCCTGGACCCGATCATGGAAAAACCGATACCTCCCCTCCCGGGGGACGGCGGCGCCGGCGCGGACCGCGTCGCGAAAGCTTGCATGCACCGCTTCGTCCGACTCGCTGCGCAGTTTTGCCAAGGTCGCGAAGTCAGCGTGATTGCCCAGGCAGGCGAGCAGTTTCAACGCTTCCTGAGCCGCCGGAGCGAGACGGCGCAACCTGCCGATCATCAGGTCCACCGGATTGTCGCTGAACTTCTTGTCGACGATAGCGTCGAAATTCCACGTCCACGACCGCGAGCGCGGATCGAATTCGACCAGCGCTTCTTCTGCCAGACTTGTGAGGAACTGCCCGGCGAAGAACGGATTGCCGCTGCTTCTCCTGTGCACCAGTTCAGCGAAAAGCCGTATCTCGTCGGGAGCACGCCGCAAGGTGTCGCACAGCAATTGGTTGACGTTGTCGACCGAGAGCGGGCCGAGAACGATCTGATCCAGCCTCGCACCGGCCCGGCGGAAGGCCTCCAGCTTGAGCATCAGCGGATGTGTCGAGTCGACCTCATTGTCGCGATATGCGCCGATCAGCAACAGGTGCCGCGTGTCGGGATGGAGGAGGAGATATTCGATAAGCGTCAGCGTAGCCGGATCGAGCCATTGCAGGTCATCGACGAAAATGACCAGCGGGTGTTCCGCCCTCGCGAACACGCCGACGAACCGCTGGAACACGGTCTGAAACCGCAGTTCGGCATCGACGGGCGAGAGGACCGCTATGGTCGGCTGTGGGCCTATCAGTCGAGCAAGGTCGGGAATGAGGTCGGTCAGCAGACGGCCCTGATTGCCGACAGCTTCTTTGATCGCGTCTCGCCAGCGGGCGATGTCGTCCGCGTGGCCGTTCAGTAGCTGTTGAACCAGCCCCTGAAACGCTTGAGCCAACGTCGAGTGGGGGGTGTCCCTGAGGCGTAGATCGAATTTTCCCGAAATGAAGATACCGCGGGGCAGCACGATGACCTTGTGCAACTCGTTGACGACCGACGACTTGCCGATGCCCGAGTAGCCAGAAACCAGAACGAGCTCCGAACCGCCATGCTTCACTACACGATCGAAGGCAGCGAGCAGGGTGGCGATCTCGCCCTCGCGTCCATACAGCTTCTCCGGGATCATCAGCCGGTCCGACGCGTCCTGCAGACCAAGCGGGAACGGCTCGATCCGTCCGAACGACTCCCAGGCGGTCAGGCACTTGCGCAAATCCGCCTCGACTCCTGCTGCGGTCTGGTAGCGCTCCTCGGCAGTCTTCGCGAGAAGCTTCATGACGATCATCGAGAGCGGATCCGGCAGCGCGCTTGCAAGCTCGTGCGGCGGGACAGGCTCTCGCGCAATGTGACAGTGGATCAACTCGATCGGGTCAGCGGCGGTGAAGGGCAACGCGCCGGTTAACAGCTCGTAAAAGGTGATCCCCAGCGCGTACAGGTCGCTTCGGGAATCGACCGAGCGGTTCATCCGGCCTGTCTGCTCCGGCGCCATGTAAGCGAGGGTGCCGGTGATAGTCTCCGGCGGCTCTGGCGCCTGGCGCTCGCGCGGCACGCGTGATGCGATCCCGAACCCCATCAACCACACGCCGTTGCTCGCCGACTCCACCAGGATATTTGCCGGCTTGATGTCCTTGTGGATTAGGCCACGCTCATGCACATGGCGGAGCGCGCCCGCGAGCGGGATCGCGATGCGCAGGAAATGCGATACGTCTAGTGGCCGGCCAAGCAGTCGATCGAGCGGCGTACCGCCGGGATCCTCTAGCACCAGCGTCATACGGCCGTTATCATGGGTAAGCGCGACGGGTCGCGCCGCCCAGTCGGCGTCAAGTTCGGATTGGAGCGAATATTCGTGTTCGAGCCGCTCGACGCAACCGGGCGAGGTTTCTTCTGCGGCAACAAGCAGGATCGGCGTCAAGCCATTGCCAGAGCCTCGGTATAGAGCGATGTCGCCCTCCCGCAGCGACGAGAATATGTAGCCCGAGAGCTCGTTCAAGAAGGCCTCCTGGTAGGAGGATTACTCTAACGCATTGATTAGGTTACGTTTGCTTTTGCCCGTCAACCCAAAAATAGGCGATCGTCCCGATATGTTGGGTTAAACGAGAACCTCGCGGGCCTATGGCTTGTAGAGCCGAGACGCTTGGCAAGGAACGCACTTCTTCTAAAGTGCGCGTTATGTTTGGGACCCGATCCGCACAGAGCATTAGGGTCAGCGGCCATACCTGCCGCATCTAGGCCGGACACGTGGCCCAACCCGGACATTGCAAACCAATAATGCTGCCGATGTGATCGTCACATATCTTGTGAAAGGATAAAAACGTCCTCAAGTTCGGCATTGTCGCGCCGGTCGGGCATAGAGGGGTCACCGACCTGCTGCATATTGTTGCCGACCCAAAGGACACGCGGGTGCCAGAGGTTGCCCGCTCATGCCTTGCCCCGCTCGGTGCTCAGCTGCTCAGCCTCGAGGATCAGATTTTGAAGTTCGATCGGATGATCCTGGCCTGGTATCGGTCAATCAGACGAGCAAGCGACTTCATTACATCCCGGGGTCGGTCCGATGCTTGCAACTGCGCTGGTCGCTAGTGTTGCCGATCCCACCACCTTTCGGTCAGGACATAACTTCTCCGCCTGGATTGGGGTCATTCCCAAACAATACTCAAGTAGGGGCATGCAGCGGCTCGGCAGCATCAGTAAACAGGGCGATCGCTATCTGGGGAGCCCGTTCGTGGCCGGAGCGGTCGCCGCCATCCACTGCGCCAAAATCCGTGGCGCGGAACATTGACCCTGGCTTACGGCGTTCCGCCATTTCGTTACCTCCATGAGTGCTCCGGCTGCTTCCGGCTAGAGCATTTGTCGGGTGCGACTTGCACCTACTGGAAAGCGCCGTCTTGTTGGCTGCCCATTCTCACCCGCCGCGCAACGCATCCGCACCAGCCTAGGGCGCAGGTTCTCGCCGCTTGGAGGAACGTGCGAACGACTTGTCGGCTTCTGCACATTCAATTGCCAACAGGGTAGCTCCTCGATTCGAGGTGGCCAGCGACGTATTGGCCATGCCGGCGGAGGACTGCATCGACTTCGGCATGCTCTTCCAATTTTTCGAGTGCATATGCCCGCGTCGTATCCAGCAACCGATACATTACCTGCGTTTCGTCGATCTGAGTTGCAATTAATGACTTCTCAACCAAGCCGGCGATCGCGTCAAAGGTCTCTTCGGTGCCTATGCCGAGTTCGCCTGCGACATACCGCGCGCCCTCAAGGGTGAATTGACCAACGAAAGGGGCTATGCGTCGAAGAACAATTCTTTCCCCCTCAGACAGCAGATTGTAGCTCCAATCCAGTGTCGCCTTCAGCGTCTGATGTCTGGCAACCGCCGATCGATGGCCCAATTTCAGCAGCTCCAGCCGAGCAACGGTGTTCTTGAGGCCGAGGGCGGCCACCTGACCTGCCGCCAACTCAATTGCCAAGGGTATGCCATCCAGCTTTCGGCACATTTCCGCGACAAACGGCGCCTCCTCATCGGTGAGAACGAAGCTTCCCGCCCTCGCCGCCACGCGTCGTGCGAGCAACTGCACCGCCGGATATCGAAGGACGGCATTTGCCGTTTGCTCGGAGCCAACTGGTGGAAAATCAAGGGGAAGAACCCGCCAGCAATGCTCGCCCCCTACCTTCAGCAATTCGCGACTGGTGGCCAGGAGATAGATCTGCTCCGATCCCTGGTAGAGTTGCTCGGCAAGTAGCGCGACCGCCTCGATTACGTGCTCACAGTTATCGAGAATGATAAGCAACTTCTGCGAGCGAACGAGGTCGACCAGCTCCAGGCCGGAATCTTTCGATCTGAGTGCAAATCCCAAAGAGGTCGCGACGGCACCCGCAACATGCCGTGGATCGGTAAGGGTTTCCAGGTCGACAAAATGGACGCTCCTACCGAACTCC
The DNA here is from genome assembly GCF_036924495.1 of Bradyrhizobium sp. AZCC 2230. Lineage (NCBI taxonomy): Bacteria > Pseudomonadati > Pseudomonadota > Alphaproteobacteria > Hyphomicrobiales > Nitrobacteraceae > Bradyrhizobium > Bradyrhizobium sp. AZCC 2230. The sequence goes on from NZ_JAZHRS010000001.1 coordinate 2,367,075, forward strand.
TCGGCAGCGGCGCGGGCGACGGCCAAGGCGACGGTCGTCTTGCCAATGCCGCCGGGGCCGAGCAGAGTTACGAACCGCTCATTTCGAAGCTTCTCGCTGACCTCGCCGACGACCGTTTCGCGCCCAATCATCATTGGTCGCACGGGGGGCCTGCCTTGGGGGGCGAACTTGGCGTTGCTGCTTTCCGTGCCACCAGCGAGCGGAGCGACGGTGCCTACGAACGAGTAGCCTCGTCCCTTGACGTTTGCGATGTATCGATTGCCAAATTGGCCGTCACGAAGCGCCTTGCGGATTGCGGCCACGTGGACCCGGAGGGTCCCCTCCTCAACGATTACGTCCGACCAGACGTGATTGATGAGCGCCTGCTTCGCAATGACTTCACCCGGGCGGTCGGCAAGATAGGTCAAAATATCCAACGCGCGATCCCCGAGGGGAAGCACTCGACCGTCACGCCGGAGCACCCTCTCGCCAATCGAAAGTTCAAAAGGGCCGAACCTCAGCTTCTTGTGAACTACGGTGCCATGCATGTGTGTCAGCCAATTGTTGGATCTCCCCCAGCCCAACATGCGTAGCGTCGGTCCGCAGACGCCGCAATTGTGCGCGCGTAAAGTTGGCCCCAACGAAGCTCGTAGTCCTTCCCTCACCTTTGGAAAGCACGAACTAGACCTTGGTATAACTTAATCCCTCAACGCGGAGTTGGGCCGACCCCCGCTTCGCTGCGACCACAATGAACGGGCAGGAGCAGTGTGCGCCAGCACGGCCGTGCGCTGCGCTTCAAGTCGCTGAAGCGAGTTGCACCAAGATCAGTCGGCTGGTAGTGGACAGGTCTAGTTCGCGCCCGCTGCGATGCCGATGTGAATTGAGTTGCATCGCCGATGGGCAGCGGAGGCGACCTGTCGCGTGCCTAGCTGCCATTGATACAACTAGGCACGCTAAGGCGGGCCTCCATTTCCCTTTGCGCGATCTAGCGCAGCCTGGATACAATTCAGGAGGTCGCTCTCATCGAACGGCTTGGGCAGAAAGCAGATGACCCCAGCCTGGAGTGCTCGGGTGCGAATATCATCGCTCGGATAGGCAGTTATCAATATGGTCGGAATCTCATTGCCCAATCGAGTCAAATTGTTGTGCAAATCGAGGCCACTCATCTTGGGCATGTTGTAGTCAACAACCAAGCAGCCAGTGCGGCTCAGTTCGGGTGAGCGCAAGAACTCATCTCCAGACGAAAATGCCTTGGCGATAAAGCCTACCGAACGCATCAAAACTTCGATTGCATTTCCAACCGCGGTGTCGTCATCGACTATGGCAACTATTGGTCTGATATTTGGCACTTGGCACGACCGGTAACCGCGAGCAGCGTTTGGAGAAACAGATGTCGTCCGCGCACTCTTGCTCATCCAACCTAGGCGCAACCGCTACGTGCTTCGATTATACAAATGTATAGTAACTCGACCGGACTTCTTGTGGTCCGTGGCCGCGTCATCTCATATCAACCTCGCCCCTGTGAGCTCACAAGAGCCCCTCCAGCCCGGACGGGCTGGAGGGGCAAGGAGAGGCCGAAGGGAGTGATCGGCCTCGGGGGAGGGACAACTTCACCATAACGGCACGCATTGGCGCTCACTATTGAACTAGCGGAAAGATCGAGTACCAAATGGGAATGTGCGCACTATACGAAGGTTGCGCGCTGCCAGCGCTAGTGGGCCGACTTCAACAGGTCAGCGCACCGATGACTGCAATCCGTGGGAGCCGAATTGGGCTGCTGGTCCCCTCTATCGCCCACCCGATAATCTCGCTATGCTCGGTGGCGGACTAGAAAAGCTGATGCGCATGTCAACGAGGCACATGTGGTAGAGCAACCGCCAACAGTGATGGTCATCGACGATGATCCGGGAGTGCGGGATTCCCTAGGTAAGCTGCTTCGATCGGCGGGCTTTCGAGTCAGCCTGTTCGGGTCGGTGAGCGAATTTTGCGCGGCGGATCTGCTAGAAGGACCCGCTTGCCTGGTGCTCGACGTGCGGCTTCCCGGCCAGAGCGGACTCGAACTGCAGCGCGAACTGACAGGTACCAAAAGACAGCTGCCAATCATCTTCATCACCGGACATGGTGACATTCCAATGTCTGTACAGGCGATGAAGGGTGGCGCCATCGAATTCCTCACAAAGCCGTTCCGGGAGCAGGATTTGCTTGAAGCGATTCAGGTTGGTCATGCCCGTGATCGAGCGCGACTTGAGCAGGAACAGGCTATGGCAGGGCTGAAAGCTCGTTTCGAAACCTTGACGCCGCGGGAGCGCGAGGTCATGGCGTTCGTAGTGACTGGGCGTTTAAACAAGCAAATCGCAGCCGACCTCGGCGTAAGCGAGATCACGATAAAAGTTCATCGTGGCCAGGTAATGCGCAAGATGCGGGCATCGTCCTTGCCGGACCTGGCGCGCATGGCCGACCAATTGCAACTGACGCCGACGAAGCCGCAAAGCCCAGGTCGCGTTGCCTAGCGCAGACGCTCAAGATTGCATCTCCGCGATGGCCCATTGCATCTCCACCACGGAGGACGGAGTGCGTGCTGGACTCGACGTCCGGCACCTCCTGGATCCGAAGCGGCGTTCCACTCACGATGTTGCGGCCGGAAGAGCCGGCGCAATGAAGCCAAAGATAGCGCCACGTGGCACGTTAGGGCTTGCCCACAATCGTCCGTTATGCGCTTCGATAATCGACCGGCAGATCGACAGCCCAAGCCCCAAACCGCCCGGTTTCGTGGTGTAGAACGCCTCGAATACGCGCTCAAAAGCCGCCGGCGCGAAGCCTGGACCCGAATCCCGTACCTCGACTGACACGCCAGCCGGTTCGTTACGGCTGCTGATGAGCAATTCCCGCTCCTCTTCGCCGACGGCGCGCATCGCCTCGATGGCATTGATGATCAAGTTCAACATCACTTGTTGCAGCTGGACCCGATCGCCCTGGACACGTGGCAAGCCCTCTGCCAGCTGCGTCCGCACCGAGACGTTATTGTTTGCGGCCTCCCTACGGGTGAGCGCAACAATCTCGAGGATGGCATCGTTGATCTCTACGGCGTCTTTTCGGGCGGGCGCCTTCTTAATGAGTGCGCGGACTCGCCCGACGACCTCGCCTGCGCGATTGCCCTCCTTGACAATAAGGGAGAGCGCGTCATCCACCTCACGAAAATTCGGTGGCTCAGCGCTTAGGAAACGCCGGGCGGCTAACGCGTACGTGACTGCCGCTGTGATCGGCTGGTTCACTTCATGGGTGATCGAGGCCGTCAATTGGCCCATCGTCGCGACGCGGTTGGCGTGCGCGAGCGCCATCTGCGCCTCGCGATATTGCCGCTCGAGGCGGGTGCTCTCCAAGGCAATGGTAGCTTGCGCAGCGAAGTCCCTGAATAAGGAAATCTGGTTGTCAGTGAACGGCTGCACCTGTTTGCGGGCCAGACTAATTAACCCGACTATCTCATCGTCTTTGAGCAACGGCACAAACAGGCCCGTTCGAATACCTGCGTTCACCACCGAGATCAAAAAATCATCCCGATGATCGCCTTCAACTGCTGTGAAGTCGGTAATGTGGGTGGGTAACCTGCTTGTGGCCAATCGATCCGGAAGGCTCCCCTTTTCTGCGAGAACTGGGATTGATGACCACACCTGACTAACCAAAAAGGGATCCCCTCGCACCGCCACGAGACGAAGGCCGCCTTCTTCGGAGAGACGTAAGGCGCCTGAGTCTGCATGACAGAGACGTGTGGCGCTGTCGAGGATGGCGTCGAAGATAGGCTGCAAGTCGTGCGGTGAGTTCGCAATAGCGCGTAGCACTTCCGAGATGGCTGTCTGTTGCTCCTGCGCGCGCAAGAGTGCCGTCACATCGGTGCCGGTGCCTCGATAGCCATGGAATTCTCCGTTCGCGTCAAACACCGGCTTGCCGCTGGCCTTCACGTACATCGGAGAGCCGTTGCTGCTCAACCCGCGATACACCAAGTCACGGAACGGTTTACGTGAATCGAGGGTTGCCCGGAAAAGCCGCCACTTCTCCGGTTCCGTTTCAAGGTCGAGAGCGTGATCCCAACACGCCGTGCCGAGCCAGTGGGCCGCGGGTGCGCCAAACGCATTCTCGGTCAGCAGGGTGAATTTGTAGTCCGGGCCGATTTCCCAAAACCAATCCGAGGCGGTCTCGGCATAGTCGCGGAACTTCGCCTCGCTCTCCCGCAGTGCTTCCTCGGCGCGTTTGCGCTCGGTCACGTCAATCTGTGTAGCGACTACCTCGACCAGTTCCCCTTTTGTTGAGAACACAGGTTGGCCGATTGATTCGAGGTGTTTCACCGTTCCATCGGGCAGTACGATTCTGTACGCGGCCGAGTAACGTTTCTTCTCGCCCAACGCACGCTCAACCTCTGCGTTCAGGCGATCACGGTCGTCCGGGTGAATTCGTTGCAACACGGCTTTGCGGCTTGGAACACCCTGCGCCGGATCAAACCCCCAGATGCGGTAAATCTCTTCCGACCCATAGAAAACGGTCATGCCCTTGTAGGCCGTCACACCGCAATGGCTTAGCCTCTGTGCTTCCGCCAGATAGGCTTCGCTGCGGCGTAACCGGTCTTCGTTCTTCTTGGCTTCATCGATGTCAACAGACAGGCCGTACCACTGGATGATGCGTCCCTGCTGATCGCGCAGAGGCTCGCCACGAGCATGGTGCCAACGAAACTCGCCGTCCTCCCGACGGAGACGGTGCATAACCTGGAAGTAAGTTCCGGTCTGAACTGCGTGGGAAATAGCCTTTGCAGTTTCTGGAAGGTCGTCCGGGTGCAGAAAGGCCTCCCAACCACCCTCTCTGAAATCTTCAAATCGCCTACCGAAATAGTCCAAAAGGTGCCGATTGAGATGGGTCGGCTCGAACGTGGGGTTCGCTGACCAGAGATGTCCTGGTACCGTGTCGATGATTTGACGGAGCTTGTATTCGCTTTCCCGTAGAGCTTGCTCGGCGCACTTGCGCTCTTCAATATCCAGGTTCACTCCAACCCAATGCAATATGGCTCCATCGCTCGCCCGGAGCGGTTCGGCGCGACTGAGGAACCAGCGGTAGCCTCCTTGAGCGTCACGAACTCGAAAACTCCCCTCACCGCCTTCGCCCGTGCGCAGACGGGTCGACCAATTTTCTTGTGTTTCTTCGCGGTCGTCCGGATGCACGAAGGGAAGATGGGCGTCCCACTTTGCGCCAACGTCGATGCCGAAACGGAGAGGATGATCTTTCGGAAGACCGAGGTAGTCCGCGGTTCGTTTGTTCACGAAGGTGAGCCCGCCGGACGGAGAGGCGTACCAGGTGTGCGCGGGAATCACATTTAGAGTGGCTTGCAACTGTGCCACGTATCCGGGCTGGTCTTCGGCCTTCTTGCCAGCATCGACGTCGACAGTCATCTTCCGCCTGCGGGTTTTGTGCAATTGACCGAGCGCCGTAGCGGCCTCTATGGATAACTCTTTCACTCAGGATGGTTGCGCCAGGCAATCTTATCGCGGAAACTTCGTGAGTGCCGCGGTCCGAGTACGCGCCGTTCATCAATGCGGCACCATCCGTCAGCTCCGGCGTTGAGCTTCCGGCTTGATTTCGGCAGACAAGGCCTTGCATGCGCTACGCACTGCGGCCGCTGTCCAACTGCAAATCTTACTGCATCGCCTGAGAATTACCAGCCGTCAGTCGACATCTCCCGAGTACGTCGGATGGCGGGGAAGCTATCGCGAACCACAGCCGGAGCTGTTATGCTGCCCTCACCGTCTAAGCCGAGGCTGCTCCGCATGACCGAGGGTATGCACGCAGGAAGGGTCGCTTCTGAGCCGCAAGATCGGGTGACCGAACTTATTGAGCAACAGACGGCCATCTCGGAAGTGCTGCGCGCCATTGCGAACTCGCCCCACGACTTGCAACCCATCTTCGACGCCATCCTCGACAGTGCCACACGCCTCTGTCGAGCAGACATGGGCAGCTTGCGTCTCATCGAAGAAGGCGGCCTTCGTCTCGCGGCGGTGCGAGGGGACCCCCTTGTGGTTAGTCAGGCGCGGTCATCATTCCCAGTGCTCGACAAGGAGAGTTTTCTGGGCCGATTAGCCACAAGCAGGTCACCCACCCACATCCCAGACTTGACGGCACTTGAAGGCGATCATCGGGATGATCTTTGGGTCACGGCGGCGAAGGCTCGTTATCGAACAGCCCTGTTTCTGCCGTTGCTGAAAGACAATGAGATAGTCGGGTTAATTAGTATAGGCCGCAAACAGGTGCTGCCGTTCACCGACAAGCAGATTTCCTTATTCAGGGACTTCGCTGCGCAGGCCACCATTGCCTTGGAGATCACCCGTCGCGAGCGGCAATATCGCGAAGCCCTGATGGCGCTGGCGCATGCCAACCGGGTTGCTACCATGGGCCAGCTCACCGCCTCGATTGCTCATGAAATCAAGCAGCCCGTTACGGCGGCACGCACATTCGCCGCTGCTGCGCTGCGGTTTTTAGAGAAGAACCCACCCGAGTTAGCGGAGGTGAAGGCGGCGCTCACCTGCATTGTGGACCAGACCGCTCGAACCCGCGACGTCGTCGACCGGATCGGATTTCTCATCAAAAGAACACCACCCCGAAAGGAAGTCGTCGACCTTAATGCCGCTATCCTGGAGGTGACTGCGCTTACCCGAAGCGAAGCGGTCAAGACCGGCGTCACGGTGGCCATGCAACTGGCGGGCGAGTTGCCACGCATCCAATGTGATCGGGTGCAACTGCAACAAGTGATGTTGAACCTGATCGTCAATGCCCTTCAGGCGATGAGTAGCGTTGAGGACGGCAACCGCGAATTACAGATCAGCACCGTGAGCATCGAGCCGAAGGGCGTGTGCGTCGCGGTGCGCGATACCGGCCATGGGCCGCACCCGGAGAGCCTGCCGCGTCTCTTTGAACCCTTCTACACAACGAAGCCCGACGGCATGGGCATGGGCCTCTCGATCTGCCGCTCGATTATCGAAGCCCACGCTGGACGGCTATGGGCGACCGGGTGCGAGCCGCGGGGTACTCTTTTTCAGTTTACGATCCCCGCTGACTGAGCCGCATCCGTGATCACGGCGCCAGAGTTGTGCTCGCGACCTGTGGGTGAGATCGAAGCGATCAGTGATCTGGAAGAACGACTGGTTGTAGTAGCCGGCATGGAACCAAATCAACCGATTCCGTCTGCGGACTTGCAAGAGGTCATTGCGCAGCCACCTGATTTCCGATGTCGATCGGCCGCAAGAACGTCTCATCGTCGTCCGCGAAGATGAATGTGCCAGCCGTGTTGCGATATCGCACGGCTTGGTCGTGCAATCGTGAATAAAGTACAGCAACACTGACGAACTGGTCGTGCCCCAGATCATCGTGCCTTGCGAGCCTCGAAATGTCGACGATTTGAACCTTTTCTTTCAGGGCAGCGTCCCGCACAACGGGATCGTCAACGTTGATATCGCCAGCACGCGCGATGCCACCATCAAGAAAGCTGGACACTCGAAGCGCACCATCATCCTTGGAAACTAGAACCAGCAAAGGTGGCTTAAGCGGACCGATGGCTTGTACCTGAGCACGGAACGCTTCCGCGTTGATGTCGGGCGCCGCCAGCACAACACGGCCTAGCCGGGCGATCACTCGGTCTTTGCCTTCGATACGAAGCTGGCGCAGAGCGTCAACGGTCAACATAGCACCCATGCTGTGGGCAACCACTACAATGTCGCTGACCTCGGAGCTGCTACTCAACAGGGTTAGTAAGGCCATCAGGTAGTCGCGAGAATAGCTTGCCGCTTGCTTGTCCATTTCATAGGCAGCTACCTGACCTTGCGATGGCCAGGAAAACAGGATCGGAATCCCGTCCATTTGGATGTCCGCCTGCAATTGGACGAGACGGAACAGCGACTCTTGGAAGTTGCTGTTAAACCCGTGCACGAAAACGAAGGCTTTGTGCTTTTTTCGTCGGGTATCGCCTTGCGGAGCAACGGCTTTGCGAAAGTCGGCCTCGCTCATCACGGCCTGATCCACTACAGCAAAGCTGCTCCGTGGATCGGGAGTCGCGGTCGGCATTTCGACGTTGCCGGACTTGTGGTTGGGCGGCACCGAGACGACAAACTTTGCAAAGTTGAGCGCACTGGCGCGGTTCGCAGTGAATACGTTCCCCGACAAACTCTCGCGCTCACGCGTGGTCGCCACATAGATCTGCGGCGCCTTCTCGCCAGACGAGGCAGCCACAGGCTTCAGCACCTCCGGGCCAGGTCTCGCAGCGCAACCGACCAAAATGAAGGAAAACAGAACAGCGACTGCCCAATCTAGCCTGCGACAACGAAAGCTGCTCCACATGGCAACTGACTCCCCACCAAGCCAACACGCATCGCCCAACGCCAGGCGCTTGGATTTACGCCGAACATGCACGTGAGATGACTATGATCGGTGAAGCCCCATGCAACGCTGATAACCCGTCACAGAGCGCAATACCCGGGTAATCATCGCGCGTGCGTTCTGGACTCGTAATCGCTCGCCAAACCGCTGTCCATAACCCTCAATCATCACGCCATCCATCGGAGATCATCCTGCTCTACCCGGCCATTGCGCGCGCTGTAACGTTTGCTGGCCGCGCACGCTAGTTTGAGCCGGGCACCATTCGAAAAAAATAGAGCCGTTTTCTTCAAATTTCAGCATTTGCATGCTCTTCCCGCCGCCGGCGCGCAGATTGCCCCTGGAATTCGCGGGGCTGTTGCCGATGCGTCAGCGGAGCGCGCAGCGTCGCCGATAGTGGCGAGACGAAATAGGCATTGAAAGCCAACACTCGGTTGTCGTCAGTGCGGCCCGATCCTTGACATCGATGCTGCTTTGAACGGCGCGGAAGCGTTTCCAGCTTGTTGGCGCCGGGCGGCTCGAGCATGACCTGCTTGAGGTCAATGCCGGACAGAATTACGATCACGAAAAACAACTTGCCACCTTCGTTCATGAGTCCGCCACTGAGCGCTTTTCCTGACGTTTTGTCCTCGGCTACGAAGACTGCATCCGCAAGCTCTTGGCGGACAGATTGCATGGCGATCAAGTTGAGGCGATCCTCTAGGTTCAACTCGCTCATAGATGACACTGTAGTATTGCCAGCGACCGCCCCTGTTTTGGCGTCGATCGCATCTGCCCAGATACGGTCCTGCCGAAACGTCTTCACGCGATAAACGGACGAACCAGAGCCGCCATCAAAACTGATATCCACGATCCTCGAACCGGGGTGGAGGCTGTCGGCGATCTTCAGAGCCCGACGCAGTGATACTTCCGCGCCCCGGAACAACTCAAGTTCACGGCTCATTGCGTCGTCGGTAAGTCCATTGTCGTTTGGATTCTGTTCCTGAGCCGCGCCGACCTCGCTATCCAACGTGGTGCCGGCATAGGAGGGCGTGCAGATCAGCAACGCCAAGAGGGTTCCGAATAGCAGTTCCTTTGACATTGACCCACTCATTTAGATCGACGAGGAACGGTCAAGAGGCACCTCGCAGAATGATGCGTTCTAACCATAGGCGATCGACCGACACAAATCGCTTCGCGGATTTTCCAATCGTTGACGCTGCGGGAGATCGGACCATGAGCTACAGTTATAGGCGCCGGCGCTGCCAACATCGCTCGAACAGGCGGGTGAAAGAAATGTCAAGTTCGACACCCGCACTAACGATTCAATTCAATCACACGAGTTCCTTCCAATACTCGCTCACATCATACCTCCGCACCTCCTCCACGCAGGTCGTCTCCACGCCTTGTCGCGGAATTAGCCGATTATAGAAGTCAGGAATGTCCTTGCGTTGATAGAGAATGCCGCAGGCGATGCGATCCTGCACCTGCGTAGCGAGCGCCCTCGCCTGCTGCAGATTGCCTGGGTCGTGACCATCGGCATTTACATCGAAGTACCTATCCAACAGATATTCGTGCGTTGCAAAGTGATTGTACGTCGGACAAGCCTGGAGCATCTCGACGAAGGCAAAGCCGCGGTGCTGAATTGCGGCCTTGAGAATGCGAGTCATCAGCTTAATGTCACCGCTAAAGCCTCGGGCAACGAAGGTGGGGTTGAGCGAGAAGATCAGGTCCATGCTCGGCAATGTATGCTCGGGGATCCCGTTGGGACTCGTGTTCATGGACTGGCCCTGTGGCGTGAGCGAACTCGCCTGTCCGGTCGTTAGCCCATAGTTGGTATTGTTGTGAAGGACGAACGTGATGGGATAATTGCTCCTCACGCCATGGACCAGATGCCCGATGCCTTCCGAGAAAGTCGCGCCATCCCCGCCGAAGGCGATCACCGGAACCTTCATATTTGCAAGCTTTGTGCCCGCGGCAAACGGGATGACGCGACCATGGAGCCCGTGGAAGCGGTAGCCCTCAATTTTGTCCGAGCCGTTGCCGTGACAACCGACATCGTAGCAAAGGCAGACCTGCCACGGATGCAAACTCAGTTCTACCAGCGCATACTTCACCGCTGTCCATATGCCGTAGTTGCCGCAGCCGTCACACCAGATGCATTTGGTCTCCGAATAGTAGTCGGAGACAGCGGGCGGCTGGGTCTGCAGAGCGATATTCATGATGGGCTACCCGCATGTTCGAAACCGGGAGACTTCTCTTCGTTTTCCGAGGTGCTCGCGCATCTCTCCATCACCGACGAAAGAAGCTCATCGTAGAAGAACGGTCGACCGTCGTACTTGAGAATTTTATCCGGGATATCCAGGCCGCACTCCATTCTGATGAGCATGCCCAACTGCCCCTGATAGTTCTGCTCCGCCAGGACAATGCGTTTCGATCGCTTTGCTAATTTCTGAAGCTCCAGGGTGCGGAGCGGCCAGAGATAAGTGTAGTGCAGATACGCGATCTTCCGCTCTCGCAACTCTTCGCTGCACATGACGTCTCGAAACGTGTCACTGGTGCTTCCCCAACCGATCGCGAGCAACTCGATTTCGTCACCTGCATCCATCCAATCGGCTGTCGTTGGGCTGCGACCGCCGATACTCAAGTGAGGTGCGGGAAGCCCTGCCTTTAATCCTTGAATCTTCCGCAACCTCTTCTCCATCTGCAACTTCGTGTTGAGACTGGACTCATCCACGGCGCCGAAGGAATTGTGTTCATCGCCCTGCGCGCAATAGGTCGCCGCGTCGCTGCCGGGAAGCCATCGAAACGAAACGCCGCCCTGGACGTGTGGGTTAAATCGATCGGAAGGTTCCAGGAGTTTCAGCTTCTCGGGATCGACGACGAGCCTGCCACGATCAATTTCAGCCTTTTCCTGATCGTAAGGGTGTTGCGTGTACAGCGCCTCGGCGATCTGCTTGTCGGTGAGGACAATGACACTGATTTGATACTGCTCCGCCAGGTTGAATGCGACCGGCATCAAGTCGAAGGCATCCTGGCTGTTGCTCACCGAGATTACGCAGCGCGTGAATTCACCGGCAGAGCAGTTCGCGGCCTGTAAGAGACCTCCTTGAGCCGTCCAGGTCGGCAGGCCGGTCGCCGGACCAGGGCGTTGCGCCAGCACAAACACCGTCGGGTTCTCGATCATGGCATTCAGCGACAGTGTCTCGCTCATAAGATCAAATCCGACACCGGAGGTGGCGGTAAGCGCGCGGGTTCCCATGTACATGGCCCCACTCACGATCTGAGCCGCGGTGATTTCGTCTTCCGCCTGCTTGACCACCATGTGGGTCTTGTTTTCGAGCTCGGCGATGAATGACAGCAGCGGGCTGGAGGGTGTCATCGGGTAGCCGGCATAGAGCCTCACCCCGGCATGAACCGCGCCTAGTCCCATCGCTTGGCTGCCGGTAATCAGGAGGTGGCCGGCGAAGCCTTTGTCCGGCGGCGGCAAAGCGACGGAGATCGCTCCCTGCTCGGGATCGACAAAAGAATATCCCTCATCGATACATCGCATGTTGAGTTCGAGGAGGGCCTTCTTCTTCGCAAACGTCTCTCCGACGAGGGACTTGAGGGCATCGATATCCTGGTCCAGCATGGACCAGACAAAGGCGGTCAGCAGCACGTTCGACAGAATTGCCCTCGCGCCGAGGCGATTAAGCAGGCCATCAACCGGGAAATAGATGATGCGAAGGCTTCGCTCCGCGATCAGTTTCCGATGGTGCTCGGGAAATCGCCACCCGGGCGTCACGTGCAGCACGATCCCGCCGTGTTTAAGCTCCTCCATGTTCAGCTCAAGACCGTGATGGTTGAGCGCGACAAGCACATTCACCTTCGTTTCGGTACTGCAAATGCGTTCATTCGAGACGTCCAGTTGATAGCTCGCGTGCCCGCCCTTTATGAGGGAGGGATACTCGCGGTAGCCGAACACGCAATATCCGGATCTCTTGAGGCCCTTGGCGATGATCGCGCCAATGGAGTTTATCCCCTGTCCGGAAGCGCCGACGATTTTGAGAGAGATGCGGGGCATCGACTAACACCAATCTGCCGGCTTCGCGGCATCCACTAGCTGTTTGCCCCAGACCCTTACAGCCTCCTCCTGGCCATAGGGCTCGTCTATGATCTTAAGCGTTGGAACGATCAGGCGGCCATGATGGGCCTCAACGTAGTGTTCCAAATGATCAGCCGCTCGCGCTGTGTAGAAGTATCTACGGTCGCCGAGTCCGATGCATGCACACGGTTTGCCGACCAAATCCAGCGTCTTCGCCTTGTCTTGGAGCAGCACCGACATATGAGGATTCAATTGTCCCTCGACGCCCTCTGTATTCCAGGTCGCGGAGGCGAACAGGAGAACATCTCCGCTCAGCAAGTCCTGTGAGTGCGCTTTCTCTGCCATCGTTGCCTTGACTTCCCAGCCTGGGATAGTGCGCTTCAAGGAATCGATCAGCGTATCCACCACGTACTCCGTGTGACCGCTCGTCGAGGCAAAGACAATATGGAGAACTCGACGCTGCGTGAACTGCGGGACAGCTCCCACGGGATTGGTAATGTTGCTCACGAGCTACCTCCGCCTTCCACCAGCGACTGGCTCACGTACCGTGCTCGTCGTGTGACGATCTGACGCCGATTCGGTCACTCTCTGGCCGCGACTGTGCTGCCTATACCTGCCGCGATATTGAATGAGAGTGCCGTCGGTGGAATGGTTGTGCTTCTAATTCCACTTCTGAAAAGAACGACGCTTTCGCCCTCTTTGAGAACAATCGCGAATTAGGTCGATCCCAGCGGGGTTCGACTGCTATCTCTTGAGAGCCCGACGCCACACGCCCGGACTTGCGCCGACCGTCTCTCTGAAAGCTCGCGTGAGGTGACTTTGGTCGCTAAAGCCGCACTCCGCGGCCACATCCGATAGCGACAGCCCATCATCACGCAGCTCTTCCTTGGATAGCACGACGCGCTGCTCAATTAGCCACTTGTGCGGCGCCACTCCCAGCGTGCGGCGGAAGGCGTGCGAGAAATGACCCACTGACAGGCCGCACTCTCGCGCCACCTCCTTAGCGCCGCACGCGGCAGATAGAAAGCCAGAGAGTGATAGGCCTGTCGAGGTGACCCCTGGGTTCTCGTTTCAGGTCATAGAGAGAATTCTCGCCAGCCCGCAAGTCGTACACCGGCGCTCGTCGGCCACCGTCCCGATATTCGCGATTGGGAACATCGCGGAGTTGCAAAGCCAAAGCATCTTCCGTCGGAATCGGACTTGCGGGTTTCCGATTTGCTCTTCGTCCAAGCGCCTATTGCTCTGCGAGAATCTGATCGGCTCCGGCGAATGTTCTGCCGGTTGCCAACGCTATAATGAAAACGGTCCCGGCTGACTTACCTTGACGCCTCCAACCGCCGGGGGCGACCCATCTTCCTCTGCCTCAAAGCAGCATGAGTCGCGCCGGCGGCGCGTTGCTCGGCATCAGTCAACGGAAAGGTGAGAAGGAAAGAAGATCCTTCGGCGGCGCAAGACGTATGAACGCGGCCCCCCAGGCTGCTGGCCAACTCGCCGACGATCGTAAGCCCTCGACCGCGCCGGACGGGCTCAGGTGCCGACCCATTGTCAGAGACCCCGCACTTTACGATGTTGCCTGCAAGCATCAACTTCACTCGCAATTCTGGATGTTTAGCGTCAAATTGTACATGTCGTGCCACATTGGTCAGTAGCTCGGATACGATCAGTCCAAGCTTCCAACAGCGCTCTCCTTCAAGCCTCAGATCATCCGCCGAAAACAAGACACGTATCGCCAGGCAATCCAGTCGGTATTTCGTCATCGCGAAGCAAAGCTGCTGGAGGTAGCTTGCGGCATCGGTGAGGCGCTTCTGATCCGGCATATGCAGCGCGCGACGAACGTCGGCCCATTGATGTAAGAAATCTACGACATCGAGCAGCGCGGCCTTGACCGCGACGCTGTCCGACTGCACCGCTTTGGCTGAAAACACACATATGGCTGACGTGAGTTCGTTCTTTATTCTGTGGTCCAACTCGCGAAGAAGCAACAATCCTTCGGGATTCGGCAACTGCGCGACGTGCTCTATCATTTCGTGCTCCAACGAGTTGTTCTTTCTGACCAAAGGCGTTCGCTGCGATTTCGTTCGGATAGCAATGCCGTTCCGACCAGTCCTCGCAGTGAACGGCTTCGGACAGGAGCCTTCATAGCTCGACGCCGCGACGCTCCAACTCGGCTTCAATCGTGTTAAAGAGAATCTCGGCTGGCGTCAGTGCAAGATTGGTCCAGAGGATGACCGCGGCGCGCGCGGCGAGCAGGTACTCGGTCATGCAAGGTTACTCCTAATGCGAGATGCCGGTTGGCCCGCGCGTGTGATTTGAACGAGACGCCAAATAAGCGGCGGATTTTGTCTCCTTTGATGCTGCAATGAATAGCGGATGTCCTTTGGACGATCTTGTACGTTGCTGATTAATTTAGATGCTTGATGCGCACTTCCGCGTGCACCAGCAGATATCTGTCGTCGTTCAATCTCTGCCGATCGAGCGCACATCAATCGAAGGCGACGACGACGCAGCGCGCCTGGGCGTCATAGAATTCGAACGTGTTCGACCGCTATCAACCCACCCGAACTGGCAACAGCCCCTACTCATTGCTGTTCGGCGGTGCATGACGAGACCTCTCGCTGCGCGCCTCGATCGAGCGGTCGTTGCCATGCGGAGTTTGGATTGCAGGGTTGGATGATTGATGGCCGCCAGCTGTGTGTCTGGCTTTAACAAGCCCGTAGCTTCGGGATTCGAATCGTCCGGCGCTTTGTCAGACGGTAGCGGAATCGACGATTGGATCGTTGGAGGGGCCACGACAACGGGAGGTATGATAGTCAGCTGACTGGTATCCAAGATGACCTTCTCCGGCCATTTGTGGGCGGACCTGATCCGGATAACCGCCCTATCGAGGGCGACGGACTGATCAGCGAACGTCGCTGGCGGGTTCGGCAGAAGCCAACCGGCGATGAATAACAAAGCCGCAAGCGTGCTTCCGACGAAGATGAAATAGCGGGCAATAGGCACCGCTTATCGCTCGCGATTATTGAGAAATTTCGAAGCTCCTTCAGGACATTTCGGAATCGTTGGGCGCATCATTGAGCCCGCGCCTGCTCGATCGGCGAAGGCGTCGCAGTGATGCGAACTGGCCTTACTTCGCTCACGAACGCCACGAAGCACAGCGCGCCGATGGCGAATGTAGCCAGGGTCAATACGCTCCTCATATAGGCTCCTGTGCCCTTTCCATTTCGCGCCGATGCGGCCGACGCCACTTCCTTCACGTCGTGTCGCGACCCTGCTTCCGCAGCAGGAATGGCACGCGGTTGGGCAACCGACGGTGCGGGGAGCGCCGTCGGCCGGCGATGAGGGCGAGGCCTACTCCGCCGCGATCACGTTCGCTTTCAAATCGATGCCCAGCGCCTTCGCGACGCCGACACCGTAGGCCGGATCCGCCTTGGCGCAGTTGGCGACGTGACGCTCCTGAATGTGTCTTGCAGCAGCGCCGACCTGGCGACCCGTATTGTCGAACAGCATTTGCCGCTGGACAGGGCTCATCTTGCGAAAAAGGTTGCCCGGCTGCTGATAGTGGTCATCGTCGACACGATGGTCCCAATGTGCGGCGGCGCCTTCGAGCTCCAGCGGCGGCTCGTTAAGCTGCGGCTGGTCGATCCATTCGGCCCGACTATTGGGAAAGTAGGTGGCGGTTCCGCCGAGGTTGCCGTCAGTGCGCATGGCGCCGTCGCGATGATAGCTGTGGAAGGGGCATTTCGGTGCGTTGACGGGGATGTGGTGGTGATTGACGCCCAGGCGGTAGCGCTGCGCATCTCCATACGAGAAGAGGCGCCCCTGCAGCATCTTGTCCGGTGAATAGCCGATGCCTGGCACGATGTTGGCAGGAGAAAACGCTGCCTGTTCGACTTCGGCGAAGACGTTCTCGGGATTCCGGTTGAGTTCGAAATATCCGACCTGGATCAGCGGGAAGTCACCCTTTGGCCAGACCTTGGTCAGGTCGAAAGGATTGAAGGGGAATGCCTTCGCCTCCGCGTCTGTCATCAACTGAATGAACAGGGTCCAGCGCGGGAAATTACCCGCCTCGATATTCTCGAACAAATCGCGCTGGTGGCTTTCGCGGTCCTTGCCGACGAGGGCCTCGGCTTCCGCGTCCGTCAGGTTCTGAATGCCCTGTTGGGTACGGAAGTGGAATTTGACCCAGATACGCTCGTTTGCGGCATTGAGAAAGCTGTATGCATGGCTGCCGAAGCCATGCATATGACGCAAGCTCTTCGGAATGCCTCGATCGCTCATGACGATCGTGACCTGGTGCAGCGCCTCAGGTAGCAGCGTCCAGAAATCCCAGTTGTTGTCGGCGCTGCGCCTGCCGGTGCGCGGATCGCGCTTGATGGCGTGATTGAGATCGGGGAAGCGCAGCGGATCGCGGAAGAAAAACACCGGCGTGTTGTTGCCGACGACATCCCAGTTGCCCTCTTCAGTATAGAACTTCAGGGCAAAGCCCCGGATATCGCGCTCGGCGTCAGCGGCGCCGCGCTCGCCCGCGACGGTCGAGAAGCGAGCGAACATCGGGGTCTGCTTGCCGATCTTGGAGAAAATCCTGGCCTTCGTGTAGCGTGTGATGTCGTGCGTGACGGTGAAGGTGCCGTGGGCGCCGGAGCCCTTGGCATGCATGCGGCGCTCGGGAATCACTTCGCGGGCGAAATGGGCGAGCTTCTCGATCAGCCAGACGTCCTGCAGCAGGGCAGGACCGCGCGGCCCCGCGGTCTGAATGTTGAGATTATCCGTGACCGGGGTGCCCGATGCATGGGCCAACGGCGGTCGCTTGGATTGGTCGTTCATCGGGAGGCTCCGGTGGAAAGAGTTGGCGTGCCGGGTGCTTAATGCTTCATCTAAAGTGAGAGCTGTCGCGTTGAACTCGAACAGCTTCTCAAAGCCTGCATTCAACATGCCTTGTCGCTGCCAGTCGCGATTGAACGCTGCTGCGGGATTAACGCCAATCATGCTCAAAACCGTCAGCTGACGAATTCGGATCTAGAGGCGCGCGTTGCAATCGCCGATTTCAAGAATGGTTCGCGCGGGTTTCAACAAGCGGGCTACGCCAACAAAAACGTCGTGAACGTTCCATGCACCGCAGCGCCGTTCAAGACGAGCTGTCACAGCCCCCGTATCCATTGCAGAGACAGAGTTGCCTTCGGATCGGAGGATGTTTCCATGACGACAGTTCTGACCAAATCGTTTCCACAAGAAAAACCGCCGGTAACAAAGGCGGTCCCAGGTAAGAAACGCGTCCTGATCGTCGGCGGAGGCTTCGCCGGCATCGCGGCTGCACGGGCGCTAAAGCGAGCCGATGTCGAAATAACGCTGATCGATCGGCGCAATCATCATATTTTCCAGCCCCTCCTGTACCAGGTCGCCACCGCCGTCTTGGCGCCATCCGAGATAGCGGCGCCGATCCGGCAGCTCGAGGCGAAGCAAAAGAACCTCAGCGTCTTGCTGGCCGAGGTTAAGGGCATCAACCCGGGAACTCGGACCGTCGATGTAGATTGCCCAGGAATAGGTCCTCGGAAACTCGAGTACGACTTCCTCGTGATCGCCGCTGGAATGCGCCCAAGCTATTTTGGGCATGACGAGTTCGCGCGGTTCGCGCCGGGCCTCAAGAGCCTCAATGACGCCGAAGCGATCCGGGCCAAGATCCTGAGCGCGTTTGAATTGGCGGAATCCACCGATGATGAGAAGGAACGCGCGCGCCAAATGACCTTCGTTTTGGTGGGCGCCGGCCCAACCGGCGTCGAGCTTGCCGCTTCGATCGCTCAACTGGCCTCGGTGACCCTGCGCAACAATTACCGCAAGATCGACCCCGCCAAGAGCCGAATTCTGCTACTGGACGGCGGTGCTCGTATTCTTCCGACCTTTGCAGAAACCCTGTCGCGAAAGGCAACCAGGCGACTAGCCAAGCTCGGTGTTGAAGTTTCGACCGGCGTAAAGGTCGAGAAGGTCGACGACCAGGGCGTGATCGCGGCTGGCGCCCGCATTCCCAGCGCCACCGTGCTTTGGACAGCAGGCGTAAGCGCCTCGCCTGTCGTAAAAATGCTGGGAACGAAGATGGACCGCGCCGGGCGCGCCTTCGTCGGGGCTTTCATGGATATCCCCGAGGCGCTCAACGTCTTTGTCGTGGGAGATGCAGCCACGATAAGCCAGGATGGTCACCCCGTCCCGGGGGTGGCGCAGGCAGCCATTCAACAGGGCCGATTTGTAGGGCATGTCATCGCGAACCGTGTCAGGGGGCGCAAGGATGGTCGACCGTTTCGATACCGCAACAAGGGCAACATGGCGGTGGTCGGCAAGAACTTCGCCATCCTCGAGTCCGGCCATTTGCGTAGCAGCGGCTTTCTGACCTGGCTGGTGTGGGCCGCGTTACATGTGCTCGCCCTGCCGCAGCTTCAGAACCGGTTCCGCGTCCAAACGCAATGGTTCTGGTCTTATCTATCGGGGCAGCGGAGCTCACGGTTGATCTCCGAAGGGCCGCGACCGCCCGCGTCATAGTCGTGGTCAGGCCCGGTGATCATCACCGGCAAAGCCAAAATCCCGGCGTTGTTGATCAGGATTTGCAGGGGTCCAGTTCAGTCGGTGCAAAAGCTTCTCACCGAAGCCAGATCCGAAACCTCAGTGCGAGCCAAGCTGACGGCGTCGGATGCGCCGGCCCCGGGAGATTGCTCCTTGTTACCGTAACTCACCAAGCCACGGTGAGGCGCGTCAGAAAGAGATCGGCGTGATCCAGGCCTTTGGCGATCTGGGCAGCGAGTGGATGCCAGATGTGCCGGTAACTGGGGATCAATCGGACAGCCGGCGTAACTGCAAAATTATAGAACACCTCAATGCCGCTCTCGTCGCTCGCGCTGGCATTCCCCAGCGTAAGCCGAGATATGTCTATCTTCAGATCGTTGCTGATCCTGTTGTAATAAAATCCTGCTCCGAAGCTGTCGTATTCCCTGCCGTCGAACAGACCATGCGCGACCAGCAAATCCCGATCCCGCGGAGCGGTTGGCCGCACGGCATGTCGTTTGGAGCCTGTACCGGGTAAGTGCGCCCGTTAATGTTGAGCGATATCATCTGTCCTCGCAGTCGATGCAGACGGAACATTGTCCCGTGGGGAGAACCTTTTCTTATCCGATCTCAACACGCATCAAACGTTCTCGCCGGGTGCGCGTGTGTGCATGATCAAGAATAACCGAGCGAACACCGATCAGCGCATGCGTGATCCCCGCAAGAACGACGAGGATTGCGGCCAAGGCTGGTACAGGCAACGAAAGCCAGTCGGCCGCAGCTTTTCGATCTGAGGTCGTGAGCGACAGGATCGACGCGGCGAAATGCAGGCTCAGCGGGATGACCGCGATCGCTGTCAAGCTCTGCAATCGCCATTCGCGCGATCCGTTGCGCGCGCTGCCGAACTGACGGGTGCGGTGGGGCGCCGCCTCGTCGCGCAGTGCCGTCTTATCCGATAGAGAGGTCGCGTTTGTCATTGAGGTCTCCCAGAACAAAGTGCCAGATAGTGGCGGTCACGCGTAGCTTCGGGGCGACTCCCTCGCCGCCCCGACTGTGTCGTCGTGCTAGGCAGCATGTTCCTTCGTTTTCGGAATGGCACCGCTCGCACGTAAGCCATCGATTTCCGCCGCGCTGAATCCCAGCTGCCGAAGGACTTCGTCGTTGTGTTCTCCAATCTTCGGGGCGCGCGTGGCGGGCACTTTGGCGACGCCATGCACCTGAAGCGGGCTAGAGATGGTGGACGTCAGCTTGCCGCCGGCGCCATTGAGCGGAACGATGATGTCGTTCGCCTGCAGCTGGGGATCGTTGATCACCTCTTGCGGCCCACGCACGGCTCCGAACGTCACGTGGGCACCATTGAACACCTCGTACCAATGGGCCATCGGCTCGGCGCGAAAGAGCTCGTCGAGGATCGCGGTGAGCTGCGGCATATTCGCCATCAGCTTCGCCGGATCGGAGAAGCGCGGATCGGTCAGAAGGTCCGGGCGGCCGATGGCCTTGGCGACGGCAGCCAGCTTGTCGGGCATGATGAGGAGAACGAACCAGGTGTCATCCTTGGCGCGCCAGACGTTCATTGCCGCATTCGCAGGATTCTCGCGATCGTGCAGCCCGAAGAATTTCGCACCGCACAGCGCTGCCTGGATCAAGACGCTGGCGGACCACACGCCTTCGGCGAGAAGCGAGGTCGTGACGTGCGCGCCCTGCCCCGTGCGCTGGCGACGATACAGGGCCGTAACGATCGCCGAATAGAGCCCGACGGCGGTGGCATTGTCGCCGCTGCCAGCGACCGGCCAGGTCGGCGGCGCACCGGCATCGCGCGTCATCGACAGCAATCCGCTGCGAGCCCAGTACGACGTGATGTCGAAGCCGGGGAGATTCGCATCCGGACCCTTGTCGCCGAAGCCCGTGAGGTCCGCGTAGATCAGCCGCGGGTTCCATCCCACCACATCTTCATATTCGAGCTTCAATTTCTTGCGCGCGGGATGGGGCGTGTTGACGATGAGAACGTCAGCCCATTTGACGAGCTTCTCGAGAACCTGATGCGCGTTTGGGGATTTCAGATCGAGCGCCATGCCGCGTTTGTTGCGATTGGCCAGATGCCAGGGATAGGCATCGTCAGCGACCGGCTGCGGCGGGAGATGGTTTGCATGCCGCCACAGCTCGCCGCTCGGCGGCTCCACCTTGATCACGTCGGCCCCGAAATCGGACAAGATCACAGCCGCGCTGGGGCCCGCGATGAAGCTCGCGAGGTCCGCCACCTTCAGTCCGGAGAAAATATTGTCGCTTGTCATAGTCGTCCTTTCTAGAGATCGTCGTGTGCGGCGGTCGCTTCAGCGTCCGCGAAACTGCGGTGCACGTTTCTCGAGGAAGGCAGCTGTGCCTTCCTTCTTGTCTTCGGTGGCGGCACAAATGCCGAAGAAGGAGGCTTCCAGCGCGAAGCCTTCGGCTTGGCTCGTGTCCATGCCTTTGTTGGCGGCATCCAGCGAGAACTTCACCGCGATCGGCGCGTTAGCCATGATCTGCTTCAGAATCGCTTCGGCACGATCAATCAGGCTGCCCGCGGCAACGACTTCGTTGACGAGCCCGATGCGATAAGCCTCCTGCGCGGAAATCGTCTCGCCCGTGAGGATCAACTGTAACGCACGACCCTTTCCCACCAGGCGCGGCAAACGCTGCGTTCCGCCGCCGCCGGGCAACAGGCCCAGCTTGACCTCGGGTTGACCGAATTTGGCGTGCTCCACTGTGATCCTAATGGTGCAGGACATCGCGGTCTCGCAGCCGCCGCCGAGGGCAAAGCCGTTGATCGCCGCGATCACCGGCTTGCCGAGATTTTCGATCAGATCGAGCACGCCTTGCCCGAAGCGGCTGGACTCTTCCGCTTCATAGGCATCGACATGCGCGAGTTCACTGATGTCGGCGCCGGCGATGAACGCCTTGTCGCCCGCGCCGGTGAGGATCACGCCGCGCACGGATGCGTCTGCTTTTGCGTCCTCGAATGCGGCGTGCAGATCGGTCCATGTCGGCGTATTAAGCGCGTTGAGCACCTTGGGCCGATTGACCGTGACGTACGCGATCGAACCCTTTTTCTCGTAGAGGACGTTCGCAAGGGCCAGCGCCGCTCTGGGTACCGTGCTTGGTGCTGTTGCAGGGGTGACCGGTGCAGTTCCCGATACCATAGTCGTGTCTCCTGGATTGGGAGGGCAGCCGGCGCCGGGCGCCGGCACCGCCAAGATGTCAGACGAAGGCGCCGCGGCCGGTGATGGCCTTGCCGACGATCAGATTCTGCATCTGATAGGTGCCTTCGTAGGAATACAGTGCCTCGGCATCGGAGAAATAGCGCGCGAGGTTGTAGTCGGCGACGATGCCGTTGCCGCCGAGGACCTCGCGGCCCCATGCGACTGTCTCGCGCGATTTCGCCGTACAAAACGCCTTCGCCAGCGCCGCATGATGATCGTCAAGCTTGCCCTCATCGTCGAGCTGCGCCAGCCGGAGCATCAGGCACTGACACGCGGTCAGATTGCCAAGCATCTTGGCGAGCAGATCCTGGATCAGCTGGAACGAGGCGATCGGCTTGCCGAATTGCAATCGCTCCTGGGCGTATTTGAGGGTTGCCTCGAATGCACCCATCTGGATTCCAGTCGACGCCCAACCCACCATGTACCGCGTCATCCGCAGCACGCGTGCGGTATCGCGGAACGAATTGCCGCCCTGGAGGCGATTCGCTTCGGACACCTGCACGTCCTTCAGCGTGATCTGGCCGTTTTGGACCACCTTGAGCGCAATCTTGTGCTCGATCTTCTCGACACTGAAGCCCGGCGTCGACTTGTTCTCGACGATGAAGCCCTTGACCTGGTTGTCCGCCAGATCCCGCGCTCAGATGATGGAGAGGTCGCACCACGTCGAGTTGCCGATCCACCGCTTCTGCCCGTTGAGAATCCAGGTGTCGCCGTCGCGCTTGGGCGGTCGTGGTCAGCCCGCCGCTCGCTCCCGAACCAACCAGCGGCTCGGTCAACCCGAAACACCCGATCTTTTCGTAACGGGCCATTTGAGGCAGCCATTTCTGCTTCTGCTCCTCGGATCCATCGAGATAGATCGAGCCCATCGCCAGGCCGCTGTGGACGCCCCAGAACGTGCAGATCGACGCGTCGACGCGCGCGATCTCCATCGTGACGAAGCCGTACAGTTTCTGGCTGCCGCCGGCGCAGCCGTAACCCTCGTAGCCGAGCCCGCCGATGCCGATCTCCTTGAACGAAGGCAGCAGTTCGAACGGAAACGCGTCATCGGACCAGTACTTGTTGATGATCGGCTGAACCTTGGCCTGCATATAGGTCCGCACCTTTGTGATGACCGATTTCTCCTCGGGTGTGAGCAGTTCGATCAGCTGGTAGAAGTCGGCGTTCGGTACGGGGACCGGCTTCGGTGCGGTGGTCTTGCTTGCTGCGGTTGTGGCGGGCATTTGGAACTCCTGGTGCTGTGGCTTGAAAGCCGGATAGTCGAAGGACGTATGATTGATCTCGCCGATGGCGCCTGGTCTCAGGCGACTATCGTCGTCACTTTCGTTTGGCTCGACTTGGCAACCCTGTTGCGTAGCTCAAGCGACCCGAGCAAGACTCCATCGCGTTCCGCTGCGAGTTCGTCGATCGAACGCGATCCGACCTCGACATGGACACTGTCGATGAGCGTCTTTTGCACGTCCGGCGTTAGCACCGGCGAGCCGAGGGTCTTCCACCAGGCTGTGGGATAGCCGTGCTCGCAACGGCACCTGGAGAAGATTTCAATAGCGGCCTCGACATGTCGCACCTCTTTTGCGGTCTGGTTCGCGCCTAACGATCGTGTATATGCCGCGCAGGCCGATGATGTCTTTGATGAGACTGTCGTCTCTGGAACGGTTATGCTTCTAACTGCACTTCTGATAAGCACGAGGCTTACGCCCCCTTTGAGAACTATCGCGAACAGTTCGAGCGCAACGGTTGAAAATGTTGGTTCAACCGCTGGCGGAATTCTAATGTCACGGTCTAGCAATCCAGGACTTATGCTCGGCGTTGATCGGGGCGCGCGCCAATCGGCGTGACCTGCCGGCCAAAGCTGCGTCGCGAGCGAAATCCTCTCGCGGCTCTGGATATCATTCTCGAGGCCTTGCTTGTCGATATCCTGGGCTGCTTCGAACTGTTGCAAGAGCGCCGGCAGAGCCGTATCCAGGTCGATTAGGTGCGCCCGGCCTATGCGCGCGGTTACGGTGAGGTCATTCGGATCGCTGACCGCACGCGGTATTGCCCGATCCGCTTGTTAGAACGGTACTGATAATTACGACTATCGCTTGAGAGTCCGGCGCCACGCGCCCGGACTTACACCGACCGTCCGCCTGAAAATTCGCGTGAGGTGACTTTGGTCGCTGAAGCCGCACTCCGTGGCTACATCCGATAGCGATAGGCCGTCATCGCGCAGCTTTTCCTTGGATAGCACCACCCGTTGCTCAATTAGCCACTGGTGCGGCGCCACTCCCAGCGTACGACGGAAGGCATGCGAGAAATAGCCCACTGATATGCCGCACTCTCGCGCCACCTCCTTGAGTGCTACACCGTGCATGATGTTGGCGCGAAGTAATTCTTTCGCGCGTCGCTCCTGCCATGGCGCAAGCCCGCCCCGCGCCGGCCGCGACATTGGCCGCATGCCGCCATAGGTCTGAGCGACATGCAGCCCGACCGCCAGCAGGACGTGGTCGACAAACAACGGGTTAGCTTGGTCCGGATTGCCGAGGGCGGGCAGCAGCGAGCTCCCAAGGCCGGAAATCGTCGCGTCGTTGACGCCCGCGCCGGGCTCATAGCTCAGATCGCGAATTGGCGGCGCGTTTGGCGTCGTCCGCGATCGCGTCCAGCGCTGCACGCGGCAGATAAAAAAACAGAGAGTGAAAGGCCTTGGGAAGAGCGGTGGGATCCCGCTTCAGATCATGGAGACAACTCTCGCCAGCCCGCAAGGCGCACACTGACGCTCGTCGGCCATCCTCCCAATATTCGCGTTTCGGAGTATCGCGGAAGTGCAAAGTGACGAGAAAAGCATCTTCCCGCTGAAGCGGACCGCACATTTCCGGCAGCGGATTATCACATCGAATCTCCGTGACCGCTATTTCAGCTTTACGCAATGCCCGGGTAACGATCGCGGGTCCGTTTTCGACTCGCAATGCCTCGCCAAGCCGTTGTCCATAAGCCTCGGTCATCACTCAATCAATAGTTCAAAGGCCATGTTGTAGATCCGCATTTTGTAGCTCCTTGGATCTAACGTCGCGACCGGCACCTGAAACGGTCGTCGTCGATGAGGCTGTCCCATCGCATGAGCGTCATCAATCCGGTGGCGACGATTCCACAGTTGCTCAAGTCATTCTTGAACGGACGTGATGCCAGCTGTCCACCTATGCTCATTTGGGGCTGTCCGATATAGTTGACGATTTGGTGCGTCAGGCGGCCTGCAGCCCGAGCAGGGATTTCGGCTCGAGAAACGCCTCCATACCGAAGTCGCCGTATTCGCGGCCGATGCCGGATTGCTTGAAACCGCCAAAGGGTGCCATCGGCTCGTGATCCAGCGTGTTGATCAGCACGCGACCGGCAACGATACGGTCGGCCACTCGTCGCGCACGAGCCATGTCGCTGGACAGGACATACGCTTGCAGGCCGTAGACCGTGTCGTTGGCGATGGCGATCGCCTCTTCGTCTTCTGCATAGGGAATGATCGACAGAACCGGCCCGAAGATCTCCTCGCGCGCAATGGTCATGTCATTGCGGACGTTGGTGAACAGCGTCGGCCGTACGAACCAGCCGTCGAGCCCGCCCGGCCTGCCTTCGCCGCCGGCGAGCAATGTGCCCTCGTCGATACCGATGCGGATATAACGTTGAACGCGATCCCATTGCTTCTGGCTGACCATCGGGCCGACGGTCGTTGAGGGATCGCGCGGGTCACCGATTTTGACCTCTCCGACCGCCGCCTTCGCAAGCTCTTCCACCTCGCCGAGCCGGCTTCGTGGCACGAGGACGCGTGTGCCGGCGATGCAGGCCTGTCCGCTGTTCATGAAGCCGGCACCGAGCGCCAACGGAATCGCCTGCGCCAGATTGGCATCGTCCAGGATGACGGTGGGAGACTTGCCGCCGAGTTCGAGCGTGATCCTCTTCATCGTTTCCGCACCGGCCCGCAGGATTGCCTTGCCGACTGCGGTCGAACCGGTGAAGGAGATCTTCGCGACATCGGGATGGCTGGTGATCTCAGCGCCGACCACTTCGCCCCGGCCGGTGACGATGTTGAACACGCCGGCCGGTAATCCGGCCTCATGCAGCGCTTCGGTGACCACCTGCGTCTGGATCGCGCTCATCTCGCTCGGCTTGACGACGGCCGTGCAACCGGCCGCGATAGCGGCCGCGAGCTTGCCGCAGATGAAACCAGCATCGCTGTTCCACGGCGTGATGAGGCCGGCGACGCCCAAGGGCTCCATCACCACCTCGGCCGTGCCGACGCGCCGCGTAAAGCGATAGTCCTCCAGAACCCGGGCCATATCGAGGAGGACATCTGCCGGGTGGTCAGCCATGAAGCCGGCACGCGAGACGGGTGCGCCATACTCTTCGACGATTGCTTCCAGCAGGTCCTCCCGACGCGCCTTGATGGCGGCATGCATCCGCCGCAGCAGGGCGATGCGTTCGTCCCTGCTCGTGCGCGAGAAGGCCGGGAACGCGCGTTTGGCGGCAGCGATAGCGGCGCGTGCGTCCTCCGCGTCGGCGAGGCGAACCCGACCGATAACCTGCGCCGTCGCAGGGTTGTGGAGGTCAAAGAGCTCAGTCCCGTGCGGTGTGACGAAGCCGCCGTCGATATAGATCTTGTCGATGAAGCGCATGGCACTCTCTCCCAGAGAACGGTGGATGAACCGGGAGATAGGGCGTTATCGTTGGTGCGATAAGGTGTATAATTCTGCATGAAGTGGTGCAGGAATCCGGACAATGCGGTCATCGGGAATGATCGAACTCGATGCGGTGCTGGTGGTGGCGCGCCACCGCGGCTTCCGCGCGGCTTCGACCGAACTCGGCATGTCGCGCTCGGCGTTGAGCCATGCCATCGCCGCGCTGGAGGCGAAACTCGGCGTGCGCCTGTTCCACCGAACGACCCGAAGCGTCTCGCTCACCGAGGCCGGTGAGCAGTTCGTTTCCGGCGTTGCGCCAGCGCTGGGCCAGATCAGGGAAGCAATGGCGCGGGCGGGAAGCCATCGCGACACGCCGGCCGGCACACTGCGCATCAATACATCGGCGGGCGCGGCGCGACAGATGGAGCCGCTGGTGTTCGAGTATCTGCGCCGATATCCCGACATGACGGTCGACATCGTCACTGAGGGACGACTGGTCGACATTGTCGTCGATGGGTTCGACGCCGGCGTGCGCCTGGTCGAACTGGTGCCGCAGGACATGATCGCCGTGCCGCTGGGGCCCGATCAACGTTTCGCAGTTGTCGGATCGCCCGCCTATTTCAAGCAGCATCCGAAGCCGCGCACGCCTGCCGATCTCTCCCGACATCGCTGTATCCGCAGCCGACTGCCGAGCGGCGGCATCTATCGTTGGGAGTTCGAGCGCCACGGCGAAGCGCTGGCGATCGACGGTGAAGGACCGCTGATCCTCGACGAGCCCAATTTAATGCTGGCGGCGGCGCGGGCCGGGTTCGGCCTCGCCTATCTCACCGAATGGAATGTCGCGGCCGACCTCGCGGCCGGCTCGCTGGTTCGCGTGCTGGATGAATGGACACCGCCCTTTCGAGGCCTGTCGCTCTATTATCCCGGACGTCGGCACGTACCCGCCGGGCTGCGCGCTATGATCGACCTGATCCGAGAAAAGGTAGTGATGTGAAAGTTTTGTTGACGCTGCCCGCCGCGTTAAATGGGAATTCCACTAGAGGTTTGGGCTACAAAATGTCGATTTTGGGGACGCTGGTTGATGTGCTGGCGCCATCAGGGCCTGCTCGCTTTCTACCGCTTGAGAGCCCGACGCCACGCGCCCGGACTTACGCCGACCGTCTGTTCTGAAAGCACGCGTGAGGTGACTTTGGTCGCTGAAGCCGCACTCCGCGGCCACATCCGATAGCGACAGTCCGGCATCGCGTCACGGCGACAAGGTAGTTCTCGTGACTGATAACACTGGCAAAAATTGGAACGGTGTTCAGCCTGATTGTCGGAATGATTGTCAGAATGAGATCGGAAAATTCGTGCTAAGGCATTGAAATTGCTTTGGAGCGGGTGAAGGGAATCGAACCCTCGTATTCAGCTTGGAAGTCGCGGGATTTTTCAATGTTTACAAGAGCCACTCTGACATTTCCACGTGTTTTGGCCGACTGAGATCGTTGCAGGATTTCTCTTTGTCAGAATGACGGTTGCCGGCCCATGCTCGTCCTTTCCGAGCCATTTGCCGGCGATCGGCTGAAACGAATTCAGTTCCGATCAATGCTCTACGGCTTCGACCAACCCGGCTGCAACATCGCGCGCGCATTCCTCGAGGTCCAGTATCACACGCCGACGATCGGCTCGGCGCCTCACGAGAGCGGTACCGACGGGAGCAACGCCGATCTCGATAAATCTGATGCGGGGGTTGGAATAATAGAGCTCCGCTCGCGCTCCCACGATGACAACGGCCTCACCGGATTCGACGGCCGCAAGAGATTCTCGGATCGTGGTTACGACCGGCCCTCGCGCGATCGGGCGTCCCGAAGGCGTATGATCGGGGAAATGGATCGCTGCCCAGGCCCCCAGATGATGATTGTCGGGCAATGTCGGTATGGTCTCGAGCGCGAGCTCCTCGGGATCGATCCAGTCTCTGTTCGAGAGCCTGTGATCAGCCGGCACCACCAGCTTCTTCTTCTCCTCAAGCAGCACCGTGCATTGCACCAGGCCGTCATGGGAGAGCGGAAGTCTGCAGAACGCCGCATCCACCTTGCCCGCTGCAATCGCCTCAAACTGGTCCAGCAGCGAAAGCTCCACCCACTCGACATCGATATGGAACTTGCTCCTGAGATGCCTGACGAACGGCAGGGTTAGTTCATAGAGTCCACCACCGAGGAAGCCGATCCTCAACCGGTTTGACTGACCAAGGACGGTCTTCCTGCAATCATCCAGCGTGGCGTGCAGCACCAAGGCGGCGGGCTCGACGCCGAGACGAAACTTCTCGCCAAGGGATGTCAACTGGACGCGCCTGCTCGTTCGGACGAGCAGTGGTCCGCCGACTTCCTGCTCCAGGGAGCGGATTGCTTCGGAGACGGAGGATTGGGCGAGAGACAGTCTCTTCGCCGCTCTTCCGAAATGAAGATCCTTCGCGACTGCCAGGAAGCAGTCGATCTGCCGCAGTTCCACGCCTATCCTCGCGTCAACCGATTGATCGGACAAGCCGATTGAACGCGAACCTACGCTCTGGTGCTGCGGCCTGCAATCTGGATGAAGCTGCAGCGCCACTACCCTGCTCAGCACCTGGGTAACCTGGACATCAACTTGCCAGCCACGGCCGATCAATCGGCGGCGCCGATTGAATGGGCGGCAATTGGCCCTTGTTGCGAAGGCCCCCAAAGAAGACATCACCCGACGAGTTGGCCCGACCCAACGCCGGAGGGAATTTTCCGTGACCCAGCACAGCCAGCCGAATGCGCCGACGCAGTTGGTGGATACCGCCAACTTCGCAGCGCGCGATGAGAACATCTGCTGCCTGTCCTATGGCGTCCTGCGCAAGCTTGCCGGGCTTCCGCGAGATATGTTCGCAGACTATTGGCGCGATGTTCTCGGGCCGCTCTGCGCGCGACTTCCCGGCATCAGCTACTACGTGCAGCACCACTTTTCGCAGGACCGCCGGGCGAACCTCTGGCCTCTGCCGGACGGCGTTCGCCACATGGACGTCGTGCTCGACGGCGCCGCGGAAATCGGCTTTGCCGACATCGAAGGCCTCAACCGCTACGCCGCGGCAAGCCCAGTGTTATTCGGAGACGTATTCCATCTGTTTGAGCATATCGTTGCCTACAACCTGCCGCGGGGCTCACATACGCTGGTCGATCGCGAGCCGGACGGCATTCCAAACGGGCCGGACCGGGTGTACCGCCTGCATTTGCATCTGAACGGCGGATCCGGCGAGGGATTCAGGCCCTGGCTGTCGGAATGGGCACGACATCTGGCGTCCGCGCCGGCGGTGCGGAAGTTGCGCCTGCATCTGCCGGAACCGTACGACAACGCGCGCCCGTCGCCGCCATCTCCCCACGGCGATCATCGGGTCAGCGACGAACGCAAGGACATCGGCGTCATCGAGATCGGTTTTGCAAGCGCGCTCACGGCACGAGAGTTCTGCGAGAGTGAAACCTTTCGCGTAACCATCGAGGACCAACGCAGGTATCTCCGCTCGGTCGGCGCATTCCTGGTGAGCGGTGTCTACACCTATGTCCGTGACGGCGTAATCACCACGGCCGGTTTGAGAGGCAGCCGGACCGCGGAACTCATCGAGCGCATCGGTGCCTTCAACCAGACGCTGGATGAGGTGACACGGCGCTTCGTGCAGGACCCGCAGCGGTGACACCGCCCGGCCCAAGGTCTCCATGACCGGGGACAGGGGCATTCGACAACAACACAAAGAGACGCGGAGAGACAACTAACCATGGGTAAATTGCATGGAAAAGTGGCTGTCATTACTGGCGGTACCCAAGGTATCGGCGTCGCCACGGCAAAGCTCTTCGCCAGTGAAGGAGCCCACGTCTTCATTACCGGCCGGCGCCAGAAGGAGCTTGAAGAAGCTGTAGCTGCCGTCGGCGGTAACGTCACGGGGGTTCAGGGTGACGTCGCGAAGCTCGCCGACCTCGATCGTCTCTACGAGAGCGTCAAGGCGAAGGGCCGCATCGATATTCTCTTCGCCAATGTCGGACTTGGCGGATTCGTTCCGTTGGGAAGCATCACCGAGGAGTACTACGACAAGACCTTCGACACGAACGTCAAGGGGCTGCTCTTCACGGTCCAGAAGGCGCTTCCGTTTCTGAACGATGGCGCCTCCATCATTTTGACCGGTTCAGCCGCGGCCGCCAAAGGCACCCCGAGCTTCGGCGTCTACGCCGCGAGCAAGGCGGCTATTCGCTCATTCGTGCGCACCTGGACCGCGGAGTTAAAGGACCGGCGCATCCGCGCAAACGTTCTCAGCCCCGGACCTGTCCTGACGCCGCAAGTCGCGCTGCAGCCGCCTGAAGCCATCGCGCGCATCGTCTCCACCGTCCCCATGGGCCGCATGGCGGAGCCCGAAGAGATCGCCAAGGTCGCGCTGTTTCTGGGCTCGGACGACTCCAGCTTCGTCACCGGGATCGAGCTGTTCGCCGATGGCGGCAGAGCCCAAGTCTGACGCAGGAACGAGAGACGTACACGACTGCTCACGGTGGGTCGTCCGTGTCGAACACAAGGAGTCAAGCGATGTCAGACAAATTGAAACTTTACCACGCCGTCAACTCCCCCAATTCGCGGCGCGTCCGAATTTTCCTGGCCGAAAAGGGAATCAAACCGACGCTGATTTCTGTCGATCTCGGCGCGGGCGAGCAACACTCGGAAGCCTACAGGGCAATCAATCCCCGCCGCGTGGTGCCGGCCCTGGTACTCGAAGATGGCACCACCATCGCAGAGGTGCCGGCCATCATGCGGTATCTCGATGACGCCTTTCCCGAAACGCCCCTGTTGGGCGCGACGTCCAGGGACAAGGGCCTGGTCGTCATGTGCGAGCGGTTCGCCGAGCTCGAAGGCTTTGCGCCGGTGATGGAAGGCGTGCGCAACAAGATGGAGAGGCTCAAGGGCCGCGCCATCGCCGGACCGCACGGCTATAAGCAAATCCCGGGACTGGTCGACCGCAGCGTGCTGCGCGTGCAGAACTTTCTCACTGATCTGAACGAGCGGCTCGAACAGGTGCCCTTCGTCGCCGGGGAGCGGTTTTCGGCGGCAGATATCACTGCACTGGTGACCATCGATTTCGCGAAGGCGCTCGACATATCGATTCCGTCGCAACACCGAGCGCTCATGCGCTGGAAAGACGCCGTTTCGGCGCGGCCCAGCATGAGCGCATGACGCGAAAGCTATTCGGACTGCGACGCATCAACCATTGCTTCACGAAAGCCAGCCTCGCCATCGGCTGAAACCGATACAGGATTTAGACCATGCCCAAAGGGTATTTCTTTGTTGAAATCGAGATCACCGATCCAGCAGCTTATGAGGCTTACCGCACGAGTGTTCCGGATATCATCGCAGCGCACGGCGGCGAGATTCTCGTGCGCGGCGAAGGCGCGCAACCGCTGGATGGCGTCATCCCGCACCGCCGCCGGGTTATCGTCGAGTTCGAGAGTCCCGAGGCCGTGAAGGCCTTCTATCACTCCGAGGCCTATCAGGCCGTGCAGCCGATCCGGCTCAAAGCCAGCAATGGCTTCGTGTGCCTCCTGACCGGAACGGAACAGATCTCACACCTTTCCGGACACCTTCTCTAAGCGCCCTCATTGCCGGCCCTGCGCAGACGACCGTTTGAACTCGTGCCGGACCCCGTACCGTCAACCCAACGGAAGCATCATGTCCCGCACGATCAAATTCGCACAGGCCGGAGGGCCGGAGGTCCTCGAATTCATCGAGATGGAAGTGCCCGCCCCCGGCCCGCACGAAATTCGCATCAAGGTGAAAGCGATCGGCATCAACCGTGCCGAGTCCATGTGGCGCAACGACAGATATGTCGAATCCCCGATATTCCCGGCTGGTCTGGGATATGATTGCGCCGGTGTTGTCGATGCCGTGGGAAAAGACGTCAACGGTGTTGCCGTGGGCGACACAGTAAGTACCATTCCGGCCTTCTCCCTCAACAAGTACTCCACATACGGAGAAGTCATTCTCGCCCCCGACCACGCGGTCGTGAAGCATCCGGCATCGCTTTCATTCGTCGAAGCGGCATCGGTCTGGATGATGTTCATCACGGCCTATGGCGCACTCGTCTTCGATGCTCGCGTGAAGGCGGGCGACTTCGTCATCATTCCCGCGGCCTCAAGTAGCGTCGGCCTGGCGGCGATTCAAATTGTAAACCATGCCGGTGCGATCCCGATCGCGTTGACCGGCACGTCGGACAAGAAAAAGCGGCTGCACGAGGCCGGCGCAGCCCATGTCGTTGCGACCCATGAGCAGGACATGGTCGCCGAGGTGATGCGCATCACCAACGGTCATGGCGCACGCATTGCCTTCGATCCCGTAGGCGGTGCGGACTTTCCCAAGCTGATCGCCGCGCTGACCAATCAGGGCATCGCCTACATCTACGGCGCACTCAGCGAGGATGACACGCCGATCCCCGTGCTGGAGATGATCCGCAAGATGACGATTGTCAAAGGGTACAGCATCCGGCTGGTCACCGGCGACGAGGTTCGCCGGAAGGCCGCGATCGAGTACGTTACCAAGGGTCTTGCGAGCGGCGCGCTCAAGCCGATCATCGATCGCATCTTCAAGTTCGACGAGATGGTGGAAGTGCACCGTTATCTGGAGAACAGCGGCCAGTTCGGCAAGATCGTCGTTACGCTTTGAGCGACCACGAACCGAGCGCAGAGGTCGCCAGCCCGGGCATCGATGCCCGCCGTCGGGTTGCGCTCGCCGTCATCCTCTCGGGCATTTTCGTGACGGTCATGGACAACTCGATCGTCAACATTGCGATTCCGGCAATCAGAAGCTCACTACACGCGAGCTTCGGCGAGGCCGAGCTCACGGTAGCAAGCTACGCACTGGCCTTCTCCGCCGGCATGATCACCGGCGGACGACTTGGCGACATCTGGGGTCAGCGTCGTGTTTTCATGGCGGCCTTTGCTGCGTTCACAGTGATGTCGTTCGTCTGCGGGGTCGCGCCGAACATTGAGGTGCTTATTGCCGGCAGGCTGCTGCAGGGCGCCTCGGCGGCGATGCTCGCGCCCCAGGTGTTTGCGCTGGTGCGAATGTCCTTTGCCGATGGCGGCGAGCGTACGACAGCATTCGGTGCAATGGGGGTGGCGATCGGCCTTGCCAACGTCGCCGGGCTTATCTTGGGGGGAGTCCTCATCCAGACCGACCTGTTCGACCTTGGCTGGCGTATGATCTTTCTGGTGAACCTCCCAATCGGGATCGCGGCAATTCTCCTGACACCGCTTGTGCTGGCCGACGTT
The DNA here is from genome assembly GCF_036924495.1 of Bradyrhizobium sp. AZCC 2230. Lineage (NCBI taxonomy): Bacteria > Pseudomonadati > Pseudomonadota > Alphaproteobacteria > Hyphomicrobiales > Nitrobacteraceae > Bradyrhizobium > Bradyrhizobium sp. AZCC 2230. Next base: position 2,401,222 of record NZ_JAZHRS010000001.1, read on the forward strand.
CGTTCTGGCGAGCACAAGCGGCTTGACCTTGCGGGTGTCGCGCTCGGCACACTCGCCATGTTGCTGCTGATGCTGCCGTTGGTGGAGGGACCGGAGCGCGGCTGGGTCGGGTGGCCGGTCGCGATGCTGGTCGCGTCCCCGCTCGCTTTCGTGGGGTTCTACCTCCACCAGCGCTGGAAATCACGGCGCGGTCTCTCTCCGCTGCTCGAGACCGACCTGTTTGGCGACCGCGCATTTACTGTCGGCGCACTTCTGATCCTCATCTTCTGGGCATCCACGACACCCTTCAGCTTCTCCTACGTGTTGCTCATGCAGACCGGCTATGGGTACTTGCCGCTGGCCACAGCAGCAAGCCTGGCAATGCTCGGTGGAGCGTTCGGAATCGTTTCGCCGATTGCAAGTCGGCTTGCGGCGTTTGGGGCGCGCCGTATCATGATGGCAGGCGTTCTCGTGGACCTGGCCGGGATGCTTCTGGCGCTGGTCCTATGCTGGACGATCGATCCGCTTCCGGCCGCATGGCTTCTTCCGTCCCTGTTGCTCGTCGGCGTCGGTATGGGCCTCTTCATGACGCCAATACTGAACGCAGTGATGAGCGGCATCAACGACCGCCACGTAGGATCCGCCGCCGGCGTCCTCACGACGATGCAACGCGGCGGCAATGCATTAGGGGTGGCGGCACTGGAGGTGCCTTTCTTCCTGACCCTCTCCGGGGCCGGATCAAGGGGCATCAGCCAGACGGCATCCTATGTCCAGGCATTTGGTGCGGTCGCCTTTTGGAACGTATGGATGCTGCTCGCGGTCGTTGCGCTGCTTCTCCTCCTGCCTGACCGGACCTCAGGTCCGTCACAACTATGACCGACCGAGACAGTTGAGCAGAGCAGTAGAGGTTCGTGCAGCGAACGGATCGCAGGCAACACGGCGACAACGTCGTTTCCGGTACTGATAGCACTGGCAAAAATTAGAACGGCGTTCAGCCTGGTTGTCAGAATGAGATCAGAAAACTCGTGTTAAGCTATTGAAATCGCTTTGGAGCGGGTGAAGGGAATCGAACCCTCGTATTCAGCTTGGAAGGCTGCTGCTCTACCATTGAGCTACACCCGCGACACCGGCTCCCTAACACGGCCGGGCGGCGGTCTCAACTGCCCCCAGGAGCGCTTTCGCCGGCTTTCCGGCCCTTGCGCACAGGGTGCGGTTCCGCTTGGCCCGCCGCCCCTTAACAGCGGCGGCCTTCCGGCCTATATTGAGATCTCCCGCAATCAACGAAAGGAGGTGATCCAGTGTCTTTTACCAGGCGCTGTCACCTCGCTGGGATCGCCCGCTAAGCTCTCAATAAGGGCTTGGCATCGGGGCGCTCTCAGCCCTGGACCAGCGAGCAAGAAATCGGGCGCGACGGGGTCTTCCCGCCGCGCCTTTCTCTTTTGTCTTTTCGAAATTTTTTTCGGGAGGGTGAGCCCTCGCCGCAGGTGCTCGCGCTCAGCGCGGCTCAGAAGCCGAAGATGGCGAGCACGGACGGGCGCTTGCCGCGGCGGCTCTCGACGATGCGCTCGCCGCCACTCTCGACCGAGCTGCCGTAATAACGGTGATGGCCGGACTGGTCGTGCAGATCGGCAGGTTCGGACTTCCCAGCCCGCCGCGCGTCGCAGATGATCTTGATGGTCTGACCCGACATTGCCGCCTCCGATGAGACTTAACTGTTCTTGTGGCCATCAGTCGCCTCTTCTGCGGACGGCGTTCACCCCGCAAAGCGGCAATCAGGTTTCAGCGCCGTTTCGTCGCACACGCCGCGACGCAATATTTTGAGGTCGGCCGTTGTCGGTGTCGGCGGCGACCATACGTCCTTCGGGACGTGCGCCCAAAAACGAACGAGGTGACGATGCTTTATGCGATCCTGGCTTACCATGTCGAAGGCGAGATTTTGTCGTGGTCTGCGGCAGAGGACGCCGCGGTCGTCGCCAAAGTCATCGAAGTTCAGGCGCCCTTGAGGGCAAGCGGACACCTTGGGCCGGCCGCCCGTCTGGATGACACCCACAAGGCCCGCACCTTGCGTGGCCCCGGCGCCGGCATCGTGCTGGACGGCCCGTTTGCCGAGACCAAGGAGCAGCTGCTGGGCTTCCACCTCGTCAACTACGACACGGATGAAGAAGCGATCGCGGCGGCGCGGAAGCTGCGTGAGGTCAATCCCAGTGCGGTTTACGAAATCCGACCGGTCAAGCTTTACGTGCCTGCCGATGGGTTCGGCGCGACAACGACCAAAGGTTGAAGCACAGCGGCGCCGTTAGGTCCTGCCGTCCGTCGCCGCGTCCATACGGCGGCGGATCAGAAGTCCGCCAAAGGCCAGGAACCAGAAATAGGTCGCATATTGCGGGGCCACCGCCGCCACTGCAGTCCCCGGCAGGAACACGGCCAGTGGAAACAAAGCTGCGATGAGCTGGTAGCGGAAGCCGCTCATCACGAGCCACCACAGTGTGGCATTCAGGCCGGCGATGACGGTGAGATGCAGGCCAAACAGCACGGCCACGGCGCTACTGCTGCCGTAATTCCCGTAGAGGCCGTTGGTCACCGGCAGGAGCACGATCGACAGCAGGAACATCAGATTGAGCAGCACGATGTGGCGGCCTGCTTCCGGCTGGCGGGCAAGCCGGCGGTGATGGCTGATCCAGAACACGCCTGCGATGATGAAGCTCAGGATCAGGCCGGTCACGCGGCCGGAATAAAGCTGAGCGAGATCGCTCCAGGTCGGCATGGCCTTGAACTCGCCCGCCTTGGGCAGATCATTGGCGAGCAGCGTCATCGCGACACCAAAAATGGTGTTGCTCAGCGATTCCAGCCGGCGCATCTCGAAAAGGTCGGGCGTGGGATCGGCCATCTCTGCAAAACCGTCCAGATTGGAACTTGAGCTACCCTCTCCCCTAAATCCTTGGGCGACTCGCGTCCAGCTACATTGCGATTCGCCCAGGGATCGTTGATTCTGCAGGCTTCATCGGGGCGATTCGTGACAACCTATCTGGACACGCTCAATGCGGAGCAGCGCCGCGCCGTAGAGCATGGCGTGGCCGATGGCGTGACCGTGGGCGCCCCCCTGCTCGTCATTGCCGGCGCCGGTTCCGGCAAGACCAATACGCTCGCCCACCGCGTCGCGCATCTGATCGTTGCGGGTGCCGATCCGCGCCGCATCCTGCTGATGACGTTTTCCCGCCGCGCCGCCGCCGAGATGGTCGGCCGGGTCGAGCGCATCTCCCGGAAAGTGCTGGGCGAGAACAACGCCGCGATCATGCGCGACGCACTCACCTGGGCCGGCACCTTCCACGGCATCGGCGCGCGGCTGTTGCGCGAATATGCCGAGCGCATCGGGCTCGATCCCGCCTTCACCATCCATGATCGCGAGGATTCCGCCGACCTGATGAATCTGGTCCGGCACGAACGCGGGTTGTCGAAGACCGAGAGCCGCTTCCCGGCCAAGGGGACGTGCCTGTCGATCTACTCGCGCTGCGTCAATGCCGAGATGGAGATCGAGAAGGTGTTGGGGGCGCATTATCCCTGGTGCGCGGGCTGGGCGGCCGAATTGAAGGGCCTGTTCGCCGCTTACGTGGAGGCCAAGCAGACCCAGCACGTGCTCGACTACGACGACCTCCTGCTCTACTGGTCGCAGATGATGAGCGACGCGCTGATCGCCGACGAGATCGGCGGCCGCTTCGATCACGTCCTGGTCGACGAATATCAGGACACCGACCGCCTGCAATCTTCGATCCTGCTGGCGCTGAAGCCGGATGGACGCGGGCTCACCGTCGTCGGCGACGACGCGCAGTCGATCTATTCGTTTCGCGCCGCCACGGTGCGCAACATTCTGGATTTTCCGCAAAGCTTCTCGCCGCGGGCGGAGATGATCACGCTCGACCGCAATTACCGCTCGACGCAGCCGGTGCTGGCGGCGGCGAACGGCGTCATCGGGCTTGCGCGCGAGCGCTTCACCAAGAATCTCTGGACCGACCGCACCTCCTCGCAGAAGCCGCAGCTCGTCACCGTGCACGACGAGGCCGACCAGGCCCGCTACATCGTCGAGCAGGTGCTGGCCAATCGCGAGCAAGGCGCGCTGCTCAAGCACCAGGCGGTGCTGTTCCGCACGTCATCGCATTCCGGCCCGCTCGAGATCGAGCTGACGCGCCGCAACATCCCCTTCGTCAAATTCGGCGGGCTGAAATTCCTCGACGCCGCGCATGTCAAGGACGTGCTGGCGCTGCTGCGCTTTGCCGAGAACCCGCGCGACCGCGTCGCCGGTTTTCGCATCCTGCATCTGCTGCCGGGCATCGGACCAGCGACCGCACAGCGCGTGCTCGACCAGATGGCCGAGAGCATGGACCCGCTGCATGCGCTCGGCCAGCTTCCGGTGCCGCCGCGCACCGGCGCTGACTGGACGGGCTTCGTCCGCACGGTCGAAAACTTGCGCTACTCGGAATGGCCGGCCGATCTCGAGCGCGTACGTCTCTGGTACGAGCCGCATCTCGACCGCATCCACGAAGATTCCGAGACGCGCCGCGCCGATCTGATGCAGCTCGAACAGATCGCGAGCGGCTATTCATCGCGCGAAAAATTCCTGACCGAGCTCACGCTCGATCCGCCGGATGCGACCAGCGACAAGTCAGGTCCGCCTCTCCGCGACGAGGACTATCTGATCCTCTCCACCATCCATTCCGCCAAGGGCCAGGAATGGAAGTCGGTGTTCGTGCTCAACGTCGTCGACGGCTGCATGCCGTCCGACCTCGGCGCCGGCACCTCGGCCGAGCTCGAAGAGGAGCGCCGCCTGCTTTACGTCGCGATGACGCGCGCCAAGGACGATCTGCATCTCGTCGTGCCGCAGCGCTTCTTCGTCCATGGCCAGCAAGCCAAGGGCGACCGCCACGTCTACGCCTCACGCACCCGCTTCATCCCGGAGCAGCTGGTCTTTCTGTTCGAGCGCGCCGCCTGGCCGAAGGCCGCCGCAGCTGGCGCACGCGCCGCATCGCAGGGTCCGAAGATCGACATCGGCGCGCGGATGCGCGGGATGTGGCGGTAGGACGCACAAACGGAAACCGAGCATTTCCGAAAGCCGCCTTGTGACCTGGCTGCCGTCCATTAAGTCTGGTCGATTCTCCCCACAGAGACCTGATCGATGACCGCACCGCTCGAATTCGGACTGGATACCTTTGGCGACGTCACCAAGGACGCAACAGGCAGCATGCTTCCGCATGCGCAGGTGATCCGTAACGTCGTCGACGAGGCGGTGCTGGCCGACCAGCTCGGGCTCGACTTCATTGGGCTCGGCGAGCATCACCGGTCTGATTTTGCAATCTCCTCGCCCGAGACCGTGCTCGCCGCGATCGCATCGCGCACCAGGCGCATTCATCTCGGCTCGGCCGTGACGGTGCTGAGCTCGGACGATCCGATCCGCGTGTTTCAGCGCTTCGCGACGCTGGACGCGCTCTCCAACGGCCGTGCCGAGGTGATCCTCGGCCGCGGATCGTTCACCGAGTCATTTCCGCTGTTCGGCTTCGACCTGCGCAAATACGAGGAGCTGTTCGAGGAGAAGCTCGATCTGTTCGCCGCGCTGCTGTCGCAGAAGCCGGTGAGCTGGGAAGGCAAGCTGCGTCCGCCGCTGAAAGACCAGCTGGTCTATCCACCGGTCGAAAACGGCACTCTGAAAACCTGGATCGGGGTCGGCGGCAGCCCGCAATCGGTGGTGCGCGCCGCGCATTACGACCTGCCCCTGATGCTCGCCATCATCGGCGGCGATCCCGAGCGCTTTGCGCCTTACGTCGATCTCTATCACCGCGCCTTCAAGGAATTCGGCCGCCCCGCGCACCCGATCGGCGTGCACTCGCCCGGCTATGTCGCCGAGACCGACGAACAGGCGCGGGAAGAGCTGTGGCCCGACTACAAGGCCATGCGCGATCGCATCGGCCGTGAGCGCGGCTGGCCCCCGATGGGCCGCGACGAGTTCGTCAGCGAAGCCGAGCACGGTTCGCTCTATGTCGGTGCACCCGAAACTGTCGCGCGAAAAATCGCCAAGACGGCCAAGGCGCTTGGCATTGCGCGATTTCAGCTGAAGTACTCGGCGGGGCCGTTGCCGCACGGGAAGCTGATGACGAGCATAGAGCTCTACGGTCGGAAGGTGATGCCGATGGTGCGGGAGATGCTGGGCTAGCGGGCTGATCCAGCTCGCCTGCGCCTCACGGCCCGCTCGGCGGCTTGATCACCGCGCGGCCGCTCATGCCGGCCATCAGCTCGGGCGCGGTCTGCGTGATCTCGCCGATCACCTTGATGGTCTGGCTGACCGGATCGACCCGACCGCTGAGCCTCACCACCTGGGCGGCATAGGATTTCTCGGTCTCGTGGATTTCGACCTTGAAGGCCATGCCGGGCTTGAGCCAGGCGAGCCAGCGCGACGGCGCGATCAGTTCCACCTCGAGGCCGTGGTCGTCGAGGATATCGAGCAGCGGCTGGCCGGCATTGGTGTACTGGAATTCGCGCGCCTTCTGGTCCACCGCAATGCCGTCGAACGGCGCGATGATGGTACACTTGGCCACCGCTGCCTCGGCGGCCAGGCGATCGGCCTTGGCCTTCTCGACTTCCGCGGCGGCGATATCGAGCTCGAGTTGTCCGGTCGACTTCAGCTGCATCAGCCGCTGGTTGATGACAAAAGTCTTTTCGGCCTGGGTCAGCACCGCCTGGGCATGCGCCAGCTGCGCCTTCTGGACGGCACAGTCGAAGGCGACCAGGACATCGCCCTTCCTGAATCGCTCACCGACCCTGGTCGCCATGCGGTCGATCCGCGCCGCCATCTCGCTCGATAGCGTGGTGTAGTGGCGCGGCGTGAGCTGGGCGCGAATTTCCTGGCCCGAATCCGCCCCGGCGGAGTCCAGACCGCCCGGCAGAGTCTGCGCGCGTATTCCCGCAGCTGTGACGCCGAGCAGAAGGAGTGCTAGAGCTCCGCGCGAACTGAAGCGGCGCTTCACGCCGCAACGTCGCATCGGCAGATGGCCTGCTCGGTCCGCCCCGCGTTCCTGCTCATGTGCCGGCATCGCTCCCGCTCAGTTGACGCCGGTCTTCTGATCGGACGCCGGCGGCGCATTCGTGACTGCGGTGGCAATACTGGACGGCGCCGTGCCTGGCGCAGCCGTTTTGGCAGCTTCCGTCTTGGGCGTTGACGTCTTGGCCGCTGCAGTATTGGCGACTTCGGACGGAGCCGCCTGCCCCGCGTCCGCCACGGGCTCTACGATCCGGCCACGCTGCCACTCCTGCATGCCCCGCCTGATCTCTTTGGACAGCTCGATGACGTCATAGGCCGTGGCCTCGCTCGGCACCGGATCGACGCCGATGGTCGCGTAGATTCGTCCGAGTGCGGCCTGCGCCTCCGCATAGGCCTGATAACGCCGCAGCTCGGAGAACACCGCGCTGACCTCGGCCGAAATCCGCTCGAGATCGCCCTGCACGTCGTTTGCGGTGCGGTTTGTGATCTGCTGCGAGAGCCGCTGATCGACGTCGGCAAGCTCCGTCGAGCGGTGATAGTCGCGGCTCGCCGCCAGATATTGCTGATAGGCGATGTGGAGCTTGGCAAGCGTGGCAATGCTGAGCGCCTCACGCCGCGTGTCGACGAGCAGCGTGGCGTTGTCGGTCCGCCTGAGCGTCACCGGAGCCAGGATCAGGCTGTTGAGATAGCCGCCGATACGAACCGCGCCGGCGGTCCAGGTGTTGTTCACGAGAAAGCTGTTGCTGTCGTAGTTCGGTCCCCAGCTGAGGGTTGCGCTGGGCAGCAGCTTCAGAATCGCCTTGTGTGCCTCGTCGACGCTGATCCGCTTCAGATAGCTCTGCTCCCGGATGTCGGGGTTGAGCATCAGCGCGGTTTCTTCCATCCGCGCCATCGACACGTTCAGCGGCTGCACGGCGAGAGAGCGCGGAACCGCCAGCGTGTAGTTCTGGCCGGGCGGCAGGTTGATCAGCGAGGCCAACTCGGTCTTCGAGATCGCCAGCACCTGCTGCACGCTTTCAAGCTGGCGCAACAGATCGAGCAGCGCCTTCTGATAACGCAGCGCGTCGACCGGCGGCCGCAGACCCTCCTTCTCCACCTGGCGGGAATTCGTCAGCGCGCCTTGGGACTCGCGGATCGCCGACTTGATCCTCGCATTCAGCACCTGCGCGCCAGCGGCGCGCCAGAAGGCTCGCCGCACATCCTGGAACAGGTTCTGCGTCACCCGGCGCCGCTGCTCGTCGACCACAAGGATGCGGTTTGCCTGCTGACGGGCGTTGAAATAGCTGACGCCGAAATCGAGCAAATTCCAGGACAACGTCAGGTCAGCGACCAGACGGTCCCTGTCGGTCGACGTCGACGGCTCCAGCGTCTGCACGCCTGTCGTGACCGAGCGGCTCGACGATCCCTCGACATTGTTCCGGGTGAGATAGGCGCCGTTGTAGCCGACCTTGGGCAAGAGATCGTAGCGGGAGAGATCGAGGTCGTCGGCGGCGAGCGCCTCCTCCATCACCTTCACGCGGGCATCGAGATTGTACTTGAGCGCGCGCGCCAAGGCTTCGTGCAGCGTCAGCGGATGGTTCAGCGGCTCCTGATCCGCGAACATCGCGACCGTGTCGACCTGGAGCTCGGCAGCCCGTTCGGCATCCGTCATCGGATGCGGAACCAGCGAGCATCCTCCCACCACGATGGTGGCGAGAACCGCCAGCACCTGCCTCAACGGCAGGCGCGGCTTTCGACAAATTGTCACGTGGAGCCCCCGCTGCCCTTAATTGAATCTCGTTGTGATCAGCCTATCAGGCGCTTCAACCTGTGGATGTGGCTTCAGCGCGCTCGGCCTCCAAGGCCTCAAGCGCCGCCTCCTCGGTCAGACGCGCAACGATGTTCGGGAGGTATTTGCGATCTTCATCAAGAGCGAAGAACGCCTCGCCCAGCTTGGCGACCGAATGCGAGCCAAACTGAATCAGCTTGGCCGCCGCTTCGCGGATTTCATCATCATACCGAACTAGTGCTTCCCAGCGCGTCATTCGATCAGAAAACCTGAGGTTGACGACCCGTCTTTTAGCGCGGCGGCCAGCATTCTGCAAAGAGCTAAGGGCGAACCGAGACACCGAGGCGTGATCCCAACGGAGGGCCCGCTTGAGTTGCCGCCAATTGCTTGAGCCGCTGCACCGTAGTCCTACCGGTGGGCAAGACGATCACAGCTCGTGGACAAAAACGCGAATCAGTCGGCAGAATGCGCATGGTCCCTCCCGCCAGCCCCCTCGCAAGGGCGCAGTGTGCGAGGACAAGCCATATCTCCTTGCCCGGCCCGGACGCACTCGCCATCAACAGCGACCCAGCAGATGGACACCCGGATGCGACAAGGGGCCGTCAGAGGCGGTTCTAGAACGTCGTTTGATGGGCCGATACTCCAGTGAACGGCCGGTTGATTGCCGTTGATACTGGGCGCTCTACGCAACCCTAACGGATTGCGCCGGCGTGATCCGAGGGCTTTCAAATGAACAGACCTCGTATCACCGTTGAAATCAGGATCAATGTTGCTGCCTGCCTCTTTGGCTTGGCGGTAATCATCAAGAGCCTGATGTGAAACAGGGACGCAGAAGCCAGTTTGTTGGCTTCTGCTTCTTTGTCTTTTGCTACAGCTTAATTTTTCCAGAATGACTAGCGTCCACCGGAGAGCAGTTCTCGTGATTGTAACTGTTTACATCGACGAGAGCGGCACCCATGAATCGGGGTACACCATCTTGGGTGGCTGGGTCGGACGCTTGGGGCAATGGGCAACGTTCGCTCCGAAGTGGAAATCGCTCCTAAAGAAAAACGGGCTGACGTACTTCCACTCTAATAAGATGCGCCAATCCAAGGGAGAGTTCAAAGGATGGAAGATCGTTCAAAAGCGGGTCTTCATGAACCGCGCGGCGTCGCTCGCACTCAATAATCTTGAGTTCGGCTTTACGGTTGCGTTGAACGATGAAGACTATCGCCGCCTCTATCTGTCTGGAGGCGACGCAAGAGGCAAAAGATTAGACAGCCGATACGGCCTTTGTTTTCGCCACTGCCTAAGTTTCGTGCCGCATCACGCTATTCAAGCTTTCAAAGACCATAGCGACCTCGACATTCAATTCGTCATGGAAGCTGGGCACAAAAATTATGGTGACGCCGAGCGGATTTTTGCGGCGACGAGGAATTCAACGGTAGAGAGCGAGCAATATATAGTCCGAACTTTAGCAAGCCTCGTCAGCGCCGATAAGAAGGACTTTGCGGGATTGCAGGTCGCTGACGTGAACGCATATGGCACCTTTCAACACTACACCCGATCGCTTCTTGAGCTCACTGAACTTGAACCCGGAAGTTCGATGAGTGAAGCAAAGAAAATCCAAAGGGTACCAATATTTCACTTCCCGATGCACGATGAGGTTATCTGCACTTATCGAAAGTTCATCGACGACGAGCAGAAAGAAAAAGAAGCGCGTAAACTAGCTAGGTCGGCTCGATCCTGACGATCCGCGGGCGCGGCATCGGCACGGCGATCATGCAGGCCATCGTGGAGGAAGCGCGGCAAGGCACCCGCCAAATTCGCCTCAAGGTCATGTCCGGCAACGCCGCGGCGCTGCGGCTGTATCTGCGTCTCGGCTTCGAGCCGGTTGGCACGATACCGTTTTACACCGAGCTCGTGTGGAGCGCCGACCGATCGCATGAGGAATGATGGATGGATTGGGCCTGAAGATAGCCCGCCTGCGCCCTTCGGGCTACGGCGTGGCAGCCTTCGCTAGCTTCGCACAACGATGATCCGGGCTGGCTTGCCCGGCCGAAGCTCGCGAAGCGAGCGAAGGCTGGTGGGGGAGGCAGGACTCGAACCTGCGAAGCCATAAGGCGGCTGATTTACAGTCAGCTCCCTTTGCCACTCGGGACACTCCCCCGCTCGACGGCAGCACAATCGGGCCGGACCTTGCCGGCGGACCGAAGACGGCCATGGAACGTGAAGGCCGCGACAGCCCGGATGGGGGCGCGACCGGGCGCGGTTATGGGCGAAGCGGTGGGGTAAAGTCAACCGAGGCGAACAGCTAAAATCGCCCTCGAAGCCATCCAAATTGCCATATTCCGGGACCCGTGACACAAGCGAGCCCATGAAGGATCGAAAATTCATCCCCAAGGGCCCTCGTGGCGGGTCTAAGCCCTTCAACAGGCCCGGGAAATCGGCCGGCCGGCCAGCCTGGCGCGAACGCGATTCGCATGCCGACGGACCCGTCATCCTCTATGGCTGGCACACCGTCACCATGGCGCTCTCCAACCCGGCGCGGCAGATCCGCAAGCTGACGTTGACCGAGAACGCCGCAAAGCGCTTGGCGGACGAAAACATCGAAACCCGCATCGCGCCCGAGATCGTCCGGCCCCAGGACATCGACCGCCTGCTCTCCCCCGATGCCGTGCATCAGGGTCTGCTGGCCGAGGCCGATCCCCTGCCCTCTCCCGACATCGAGGACTTGAAGCAGGAAGGCATGGTGTTGGTGCTCGACCAGATCACCGACCCGCACAATGTCGGTGCCATCCTGCGCTCGGCCGCGGCGTTCGCGGTGAAGGCGATCGTCACGACTGCGCGCCACAGCCCTGAGGCAACCGGCGTGCTGGCCAAGGCCGCCTCCGGCGCGCTGGAGCTGGTGCCGATGGTCACCGTGCCAAACCTCGCGCGTGCGCTGACCACGTTGAACGAAATTGGCTTCCAGACTGTTGGGCTGGACAGCGAGGGCAGCGAGAACCTCTCGGATGTCGCACTGCGCGAGCCGATCGCGCTGGTGCTGGGCGCGGAAGGCACCGGGCTGCGGCGTTTGACGCGCGAGACCTGCAGCATCGTGGCGCGGCTCGACATGCCCGGCGAGATCAAGAGCCTCAACGTCTCGAACGCCGCCGTGCTCTCGCTCTATGTCGGTGCGAGCCGGCTTGGGCTGATGAAGAGATAGCGTTTTCGAGCGAAGTGGATCCCGGTTCGCGTCAAGAAAACGCGTCAAGAAGAGAAGCAACAAAACAAAACGCCCGTCCGCATCACGCGGACGGGCGTCTCGTTGGCTCAACCGCTCAGAGATCAGTAATAGCGGCGCAGCACGCGGTGGCCGCCGTAATACGGCGCGGGCGCGTAGCGATGGGCGTAGCCATAGCGCGGGCCATAGCCGTAATGCGTGCGCGGCAGGTAGCCGTAGCGCGGGCCGTAGCCGTAGCGATACGGACGGTAGTACGGGCGGTGATGATAGGCAGCAGCGCGATAGCCATAGCCATAGCCATAATTGGCGGGCGCGACGACCGCGTCTTCCTGGTAGGTCGGAGTCGGCGCGAAGGCGCCCGGACCGGTGTAGGTCGGGCCCTGGTTGACGTAGTAATATTGCGAGTTCGGCTCCGCGAGGTGCTCATAGCCAGAACCATAGCCGGCGCCGTAGCCATAACCGCCGCAACCGGTGTTGCAGCCGGAATAGACCGGGGCAACCGGCTGGCACGGGTTGAAGCCGCAGGCCATGGCGGGCGCAGCGCCCACGAACATCACGGCAGCCGCCGCGACCAGTCCCGAAATCATCTGACGCATTACTCTCTCCTGTTGATTTCTGTTTTGTTGGATTTTGACGTTTCTTAACCCGGCGGCTTGGCGGGCATTTCTGCACGCGGCCGTGGTCGACGGCGCCGTGGCTGATCGTTGATCTCTGGCGCGAGGATCACCGGCGGTGGATTGACCGGCACATCCATTTGCGGCGATAGCGGCGCGGACGACGCGCCCCAGCTCTGGTGATAGCTCTCTGCCGGCTGCGGCAATTTGCGGTTCGCGGGCGGCTCGATCTCGAGGCGGCCATAGCCGGGCTGCAAGCCCATGCTCGGGTAATAATGGCCGACATCGGTGGGCTGCCGCTCGGCCACGTAGCGCCCGCCATAGATCGTGGGCTGTACCTGGACGTTCTTGCCCAGGCCCCAGACACCTTCGACGACGCTATAGGACGCATCGATATTGTTGATGATGATGGGCACGCCGGGACGGCTGGGCACGACGATATCGAAGCCGCCGCCGGCAAAGGCCGTTGCGGGCAGTCCGATCAGAAAGGCCGCGAGCGCGGATGCGCGCATGGAAGGATTCCGGTTGTCCGGACCACAACCTAACGGATTGCAGCGTAGAGAGGGTTAAGGCGCGTTGACCAAATTCCGGTAAGCCTAACGCGTAAGGATCGCGCGCCGCTCAAATGCCGCGAAGCACGCTAGTGAAGCGTTAACGGGCGAGACAGCCGTTGCATCGCTCACGTGGACAAGGTTGCTCGGCACAGATTGCACATCCAGAGCGGGTTCACGTCGATGTGACCCCGCAGGCCAGAAAACGCGGAACGACAGCGTCACATCGCACTTAGCACAGGTCTCAACAACATGGAGAGAATGCCATGACGAGCCTGAAGCTTCTTGGCTTGGCCGCAATCGTTGCGTCCACGCTGGCCACACCAGCCTTCGCGCAAACTGCGGCCGATAATGCAGCCCGCTGCTCGGGGTTGTTCCAGGATCCCGCTTGCCAAAATCTCGCCCCCGGCAATCCCACCACGGATCGCACCTATCGCCGCCGGCACATGGCCCATCGGCAAGTGAACCCGAATGATCAGGGACAATCGGGCTTCTGGCCGGTCGACACGGCGGGGGCGGTGGCGGGCGCCGCCGTCGGCACCGCAGCAACGGTCGCCGCCGCGCCGTTCCAGGGCTGGGGCAATTCCTATGCGAGCTACGACCGCAGCGGGCCCGGCTGGTATGGCAATTGGGATGCCTATGCGGCCCGCAACGGCATCGTGTGCAGGCCCGGCACGTGGTTCAAGGGTGAAGACGGCCGGCAGCACCTCTGCCAGTAGGCCCCAAAACTCGGTCGAAATGGCTCAGGCGGCCCCAAAAGGGGCCGCCTGTTTCATGCCGGCGGACGCCACCGCAGGTTCTGGCACTTCCCGGACAAGTCTGGTATTGCGACCGCGCACAAGCGGATGCGCCGGCGCCAGCCGGCAACCCGGATGGGTTCCTTGCGCGTGGCCGGCTTAGCTCAGCGGTAGAGCAGCGGTTTTGTAAACCGAAGGTCGGGGGTTCAATCCCCTCAGCCGGCACCACGATCGATGCGCGTTCGTCAGCTCGACGTCTTCCGCAAGCTGCCCTGTTGAAGATGCTCGACGCCCGCGCCGTCGACAGTCACCCACACATGCTTCGACCGCTCGAAGACCGATTTGATTGGCGCCGCGAAATTCGGGTCGGCGATTGCGCCGACGGCGACGCCGATCATGGCCGGCAGATTGTCGGCCTTCCAATAAACGGTCGAGCCGCAGTCAGGACAAAAATAGGAGCGGACCGTGCCGCCGCTCTCGGCGGGACGCGCATATTCCTTCGGCGTCCCTGAAATCGTGACGGAATCGGCCGAATAGAACGCACCGACGCCAAAGGGCGCGCCGCTCCGCCGCTGGCATTCGATACAGTGACAGGCCGCGACCAGATTGGTCGGTCCCGGAAGCGAAATGACGACTGCGCCACAACTGCATCTGGCATCGATCATCAACCACACTCCTTGCGTCTATTGCTTCGATGTCCGGAGGTTCTAATCCGGCAAATTTCTCATGGCCTCATGTGCAACCCTCCGCGTCCCGCTCCGTATCTCGAACCGGCGGACTCGGAGCTCGCATGGCTATTTTGACAGACGAAGAAAATCTGGCCGTTCAGGCCAAACTCAATTTCATCCTCGGTGCCAAGACATACGATACATATTTCCAGGGGTTTCATTGCGCGGAACTGTCCGACGGGATCATCACCGCCTACGCCAAGAGCGAGTACATGGCCGGTGTCATCAGCGCTGAATTCAGCGGCGATATCGCGGAGGCGATCGAAAGCATTGTCGGACAACGCGTGACGGGCGTGCTGGTCCTGCCGCATCGCACGTCGCGGCGATGATGGCCGATTAGACGGGCTCTGCGTCGCCTTCAGGCAACTCATCCAGCCGCCAGAGCCCGATACTCTTGTCGCGCCAGCTGCCACCGCCCTCGTCGCAGCGCTCATCGATCAGCTCGCGCGGGGGCGGCCAGTGGAACGGCGCCTTGGTCATGTTGAGCGCGCGCCAGTCGCCGTCCTCGCAATCGCCATTGTCCTTCCACTCCGGGAACGTCGTCACCAGCAGGAATTGCGCGCCGCTTGCGCGAAAGCGAGCGATGGCGCGCGCGATGTTCCGGAAGCTCAGATGCACGAGGCAGTCGCGGCACAGGATGACATCGCAACCCGGCAGCGGATCGCGCGTGATATCGGCGACCAGAAAACGCCCGCGCACATCACCTCGCGCCACGCGCGCCATGTTGGCCGCGATCAGCGACGGCACGATGTCGATGCCGGTATAATCGACATCGAGTTTGATGCTGCCGATCCAGCCCGCATCGCCGCATGGCGCATCGAGCAGCGAACGCGCGCCGAGCCGCTGCAACAGGCCGGGCAGCGCCTCGCGGATCCCCGCGGTGGCGCGATCCTCCGAGCCGAGACCAGAGACCGACGTCGCAGCACCCCACAAATTGGTTCGTTCGATCCGATCGAAACGCGCGGCGAGGTCGAGGCCGGCAAAATTCTCGCGGTCGGCAACGAACCGCTCATGGGCGAGCACGGAGGGACGATGGGAGATCATCGGGAAAACTCGCGTCAAGATTCCGTCGCAAGCATACTATACGCGCGAGGGATTCAATCCGGAATCTCCCGCGAGCGAGTTCGCTGATGATCACCCGCCGGACGGCCCTGGCCGGCCTTGCCACCATGCTCTCGTCCATCGCCACACACGGCGCTCCCGGCGAAGAGTTCAAGGTCACCTCCGGCGGCGACAGCCTCTCCGTATCGCGTTTGGCGGCGGCCGGATCGGACAGGCGTCCCGCTGTGATCGTGCTGCACGGTGCCCGCGGCGTCGAGCTCAGGGCTCGCGCCTACGAGCGATATGCCGATGCGCTGACGGCACGAGGCATCGACACCTATTTTCTCCGCTACATGACGTCAGCCGACATGGCTGCGTTGTCATCCACCTCGCATGAGATCCGCGAGGCCTATGAGACGACGCGATTCGACGGCTGGGCCGATACGGTCGCCGCCACCGTGACGGCTGTGGTTGGTCGATCCGACAGTTCGGGACGCATCGGTCTGCTCGGCTTCTCGCTGGGCAGCTACATCGCGGCCGACGCTGCAGCACGCGACACCCGCGTTGCCGCGCTCGCTGTGCTCTACGGCGGCATGCCCGGGGCCATGGCTGCCAAGATTATGGCCGCCAGGGTCAAACACATGCCACCGCTGATCGCGCTGCATGGCGAGGCCGACAAGAACGTCCCGATTGCAGAAGGGCGCAAACTCGTTGCGCTCGCCAAGTCGGTCGGCGCCGAGGCCGAATTCGTCCCCTATCCGGGCAGGGCCCACGGCTTTGATTTCTCGGACACCGACCCGATGACGGCGGATGCGATCGATCGCGTCACGCGGTTCTTTCAGGCCAAACTCGCTGTTGGAGCTTAGTCGGCTTCTGCCACTCCATGATGTGGAAGAAGGGCACGCGGCGATGATGAGCAATTCTGTCGGGATCGCCGGCTGCGGGCTGCGGTTCGATGAACAAGCGCAACTGGAGGCCGTGACCGAGCAGCAGTGTCATGTAGGTGCTGAGCGGGCGATGCCAGTTCTGGACACGGATGCCGCTCCAGCTGACCCAGATCGGCCGCTCGTCCATATAGCGGTCGATCGCGAAGCGCAGGACACCATTGCCGTCGCGCGTCCAGCCGTCAGGCTGGCCTGCGGTGTTGAAGCTCGTAAGGTTGGCGATCAGCAGCGTGCCGCCCGGCCGCAGCGCGGCCGCCATCTTCGCGATCGCCGCGGCGAGATCGGGCATGTCGATCAGACTGAGATAGCTGACGACCAGGTCGAACTCCGCTTCGACCTCCATCGTCTCGGCACGGGCGAGCCGATAATCGCCATACGGGTCCAATTCGCGAGCCCGCGCCAGCAGTGCTTCGGTCGGATCGATGCCGGTGGCGCGGATGCCGGCGCGCTGCATGATGCGGCAGAACCGCCCTTCCCCGCAGCCGACGTCGAGCGCATTGCGGAAGCCGCGCCCCTCGACGCGCGCCCGCATCGGTGCATCCAGCACAAAGCGGCGACCGTAATCACCGTGATCGCCCTGCTCGACGATCCACGCAGACGCGGACGCGGCCCAGCCGTCACTGACGTCATCGCTCATGGCGTAGCCTTCGGGAATGGAGTTGGCCGCTTGCATCGCGGGGACGGCTACTGACCACAGATTGGATCAGAGTTCAACATGAGGTAGAGTGCAGGCTGCATGCAGCCCTACACCAGCCGAGAAAACGCCAAGATCATCGCCGGAGCGGTGGCGGCCGTCGTGGCGACGCTCTTCCTCTTCGCGGTCGCAATGGCGCTCTTGCTGCCGCAATAGGAGCGGCGGCGTGCCGGCGGCGCGAGGCCGCCGGGCCCTGAATGTCGTGCGGATCAGGCCGCGCGCACCGTCCGCAGGAATTTTCCGACTTCGTCCTTCAGCCGGGTGCTGTCGGTCGCCAGCATCTTCGCGGTCGAAAGCACCTGCGAGGACGCCGAGCCGGTCTCGGCCGCGCCGCGCTGCACGTCACCGATGTTGGCCGAGACCTGCTGGGTGCCGTGCGCGGCCTGCTGCACGTTGCGCGAGATCTCCTGGGTCGCGGCGCCCTGCTCCTCGACCGCGGCGGCAATGGTCGAGGACACTTCCGACAGCCGCTCGATGGTCGCGGAGATGTCGCGGATCGCGTTGACGGATTCCTGCGTCGCGGTCTGGATGCCGGAAATCTGCTGGCTGATCTCGCCGGTCGCTTTCGCGGTCTGCTCCGCCAGCGTCTTCACCTCGGAGGCGACGACCGCAAAGCCGCGGCCGGCTTCTCCGGCACGCGCAGCCTCGATGGTCGCGTTCAGCGCCAAAAGATTGGTCTGGCCGGCGATGGTGTTGATCAACTCGACGACATCACCGATGCGCGTCGCCGCGACCGAGAGCTCGCTGACCCGTTCGGTTGTGGTGCGGGCCTGGTTGACGGCTTCGCTCGCCATCCGCGCGGATTCCTGCACCTGCCGGCTGATCTCGTTGACCGAGGAGGACAATTCCTCGGTCGCACTCGCAACCGACTGGACGTTGCCGGTGGCTTCGCCCGAAGCGATGACGACGACCGAGGTCAGCTCCTGCGCGCGATGCGCGGTGGTTGCCAGCGTCGAGGACGATGCTTCGAGCTCGGTGGATGCGGATCCAACGGTTTCGATGATCTCGCCCACCGCGCGCTCAAAACCGTCGGCCAGGTTGACCATGTCGCGGCGGCGCTGCTCGGCGGCCTGCCGCTCAGTGTCGGCTTGCGCCGCCTTGAGCCGCTCGACCTCGAGCGCGTTGGTCTTGAACACCTCGACCGTCTTGGCCATGTCGCCGATCTCGTCGCGGCGGTCCTTCTCGGGCACCTCGGTCTTGAGATCGTTGCGGGCGAGGCCCTCCATGGCGAGCTTGAGCCGAGCGATCGGCTGCGACATCGCCTTCAGGCCGATGAACAGTGCGATCGCAATGCCCAACACGAGACCACCGGCGCTGACGCCCATCACAGTCCATGTTGCGGATTTGGCGTCGCGGTCGATGGCTTCCTTGCGCTTGGCAACCGCCTGGGAGGTCTCGGACACAAACTGGGCAATGCGCGTCAGGGCCGCGTCGATCACCGGGTCGCACTCTTTGTGCGCACGGTCGGCAGCCTTGGCATTCTCTTCCGTGCTGTTCGCGGCGGCTCCGGCCTGGAGCACCGGATCGCAACTGCTGAACACGGCTTTCAATTGATTGCCGATGCTCCTGATCTCGGTCACGCGCGCCGGATTGTCCTGCTCGGCCGCATCGAGGAATTGACGAATTTCATCGCGGTTCTGGGTCGCGATCTTCAGGCGGTTGGCGTTACCCGCCTCAGTCGTCTCGGTCATGACCGCATAGAGAGCCGCGTGATAGGTCTCGGCGCGGCGCTGGGCCCGCGTCAGGTTGAGCGCCGACGATTGCTCGGCGACAAGCTCGCCGAACCCGTCGACGGTCGCGGAGAGTTCGCGCGTACCGAACCCGGCGATGGCGACCATCGCACAGCCCATGACGGCCACGATCAGCGCAACCTTCAACACGATCTTCAAATTATTCAAAAAACTCATCCCTGCCTTCCAATGATTTTCGGCCCACGCGACCGAAGCAGCCCCAGCGGCGCCATTGGAACCGGCCAATGTTAAAATTTAATACTGAATGGCGGGGGCAGGGTTACGAAAAAATAACTTTACGGCGCTCGTCCGTAAGCCTGGCGTAAGGTTGGGTCGTCTTCAGGAGTTATCCGATGCCGCGCGGCCGGCTCGGCACCAATCGCGCGCGTCCGGGAAACCTGCTCACGTGGGTGAAATCTCCCGGCCCTCCTCGGGCCGGGCATTGGCGCGCACCAGATCCTCGACGAACGCGATCACCTCCGCCCGCTTGTCAGGCGGCAACGACAGAAAGGCGCGTACGAGCCGCAGGCCCTGCGCTTCCTCCGACGGGTCGGCCTTCGAATCCATCCGTCCAATGTCGGGCGTACGGGAAAAATATGCAATCCCCTGCAGACAGCCTGCTTGATTCGGCGCCCCGGCTTTGATGGAATAGCTCTAACAAGGTGGTGGATCATGAAGTGGATCAGAGAGCGCGACGCGCTGATCGCGCAGACACTGGCCTTCGTCCAATCGGTTTCCGGCAAGAAGGACGACGTCCGTCAGCCGGATACCGCTAGAACTGCGCCGGTCGTGGCGGCGGAAATCGTCTCCGTCCAGACCGTGACCGTCGCGTTCGAGGCGCGGCAGGCCGATCCGCCGCCGGTCGCCCCGCCGCCGCAGCCCCTGCCTGTCCCCCCGCCACGGACGGGCAGCGATGTCCGCAGCGAGATGCAGGCCCGCATCGCCAATTTCAGAAAGCATCAGGAGCGCTTTGAGCGGGAGCGCGAGGAATATTGTGCGGCGACACTGACCAAGCTCCGCGCTGCGATCCGCGACCCGTCCCTGCGTCCGGAAGCAGACAAATGAGGCGTCCACCGCCTGGCAGCCGAGGCTTACAGCCAGGACCAGACCAGCCAGAGATTGGCTGCGCAGGCACCGAAAAGTGCCAGCGTCAGTGGCAGAAGCATGTGCCCGCAGCAGGTTTTCAGGTCGGTCGTCATGGCCGGAAACATCCGCTGATTCCGCCAAACGAGTCCCAAAGTTTCTTTTTTTGGGGATTCAGGACTCGTTAAGGACTCAGGGCCGGCTGCCCCACCCTCGCTCACGGTTACCGATCACGGCCCCGTGATCAACCTGGAACCCCTCGCGCCATGAAGTCGTTAACGCGCTTTCCAGGAGCGGGAAGCATGCCCTACGCCCTGTTCTGCAACGACAGCCAGATCAGCAAAGCCTATCCTGATGAGGCCGACATCTGGAAGCTCGCGCAACGGAGCGGCCTGGTCGTGGACGTCGGCACCGACGATGAGCGGCAGGGTCCGCGTCGGGTGCTCGACAACGACTATGAGATCAAATCGTGTCAGGCGGCCCAAGGCGAGGACCCCGCCAAGAACAAGGCCGACGCTGAGCGGGAATCCAGGATGGAGCTTCAGCTCAACTCGTGAGATTTGGCCAAAGGCTGGCCGAGTGCCTCAGGGCGTCGCGGTCGCGAGCGATGCCTGCTCACCGGCCAGCGCCACGCAGGCCTTGCGGCGGTGCAGCCCGCGGATCGCCCCCGTCACCTTCAGCACCTTGCCCGACGGACAGGAGGCGTCCTTCACGAAGGCGACCTCGTAAGGTGCCAACATCAGAGGCTCGGATTTGAGGATTGTTTGGGCAGAGCACGGCAGGGCGACGAAGCACGAGACCACCACCACCGACGCCAAGATACGCATGTTCGTTGTCCCACCAGCCCGGCAATTCAGTAATAACGCTTTCCGGAGCGCGAGTTCCGTAAGTCGCAAAAATTATTTTTGCTTTACCCGATCCCCGTGACACGCGTGAGAAGGCGCGCGCCAGACTGTTTGCTTGCAAATGACGCGCCAGATGGTTCACGCAAGGCAAACAAGCGCAAGACGACGACGCCTTCAGTCCGAGCGCCCCGCATGGCGTCATCGCAAAGACCTACAGCGTAACCAATTTGGCCAAGGACGCGGTCACCCGCTACCGCCCGGCTCGAGTAGTGGCGGTAAGCCGCCGTGAGGTAGTATCAGGCGACCCAGGGCAGTACGTTTCGACCAGCTATGTCGAGCGCCAGAACCTTTCGCTCCGCATGGCGTCGCGCCGGTTCGCGCGACTGACGAACGGCTTTAGCAAGAAGCTGGACAATCACGTTGCGGCCGTTGCGCTGTACGTCGCCCATTACAATCTCTGCCGACCCCATGAAGCCCTGCGCACGACGCCAGCAAAGGCGCTGGGGCTTGCTGACAGGCGTGGAGCATTGACCAGCTTGTTGACGTTGCGCTCGCGGTGGCGCCTGCGACGCCGCCAGATCGCCGCCGTAACTTCACGGTAATTCAGGGCGGCAGAAGCTAGGCGGCATATGCCTCAAGAAAGAAATCAAGCCCGGTCGGGATCTGTCCCCGGTGCGCCATTGTGGCGATCAAACGGGCTTGATCGTTTGTCAGCTCATAACAGCCAGCGGCATTAGGATCGTCATCGTCCAAGGTAACGACCGTTCGAACTTCTCCGAACATGCGCTCTGGAATGGGCAATTCGAATTTCTCTAGTTCGGTCCGACGATCGTACCCAACTAATCGGTGCGACGCTTTCATGGCCGAATCCTTCGGATGAGTGGTGGTCCTATTTTCCTGCCATCGGGGCGATACTCGCCCTGATGGCGTCCTTGCCTGTCGTACTTCTCTACAGTGCCGTGTTGATAATCCCACTCATAAATCGTGCCATCAGGGTCTTTCCATCGCTTCCGGAGCTTCTTCCCGTTCTTGGTGATGGGAGTTTTTGGCTTGGCCGACTCTGCATTAGGAAAGCCGGGTAAGGCCTTTGGCGGCATCCTGTAAGCGCACAAATTCCCCCCGATTTCGTGCTTTTTTGGAGTTCCAGCATCTCACGAATCCTCGATGACGCAATTGGAAATTGTGACAATCCGTGTTGGATAACCGGCCAAATGGGCAATTTTTCCCTAGCTACAAGGTATTTTTACCCCCGTTCTTGGAGTGGCCTGTTTCGCATTTGCGAATGGCCTATTTCGGCCAGTACCGGCAAACGAAAGGCCGGCGGGAAGCCGGCCTTTGTCGGATCGTGGTCGTGCAGTGCGCGGCGGGTCAGTAGCGCGAGGCCGCCGGACCGCCCCAACCGAAGCGGTAGTTCACACCGACCTTGACGGTATGCTCGTCCTCCCGGCCGCGGACGCCGACGACGTCGGCCGGACCGGATGTGATCGTCGTGCTGCCAAAGTTGTAATACTGGTATTCGGCCTTGGCCGACCAATTCGGCGCGAACATGTATTCAAGGCCGGCGCCGACGGTGTAGCCGTCCTTGCTGTTGCCGGTCGTGGTGAAGGCTTGAGGCACGCCGGCGATGTTGACGCCGAGGCCGCCGTTACGCCAGGCGTAACCGCCCTTGGCGTAGACCAGCGCCGGGCCCCATGTGTAGCCGACGCGGCCGGTCACCGAGCCGAGCTGGTCGGTGTTGGAGGTCACCTGCGTGCCCAGCGGGAACGAAACACCGTTATTATTGGTCGGCAGCCAGGAATACTGGGCTTCGACACCCACCACCCAATTGGGCGCGAACTGGTAGTCGAAGCCGCCCTGCACGCCGCCCAGGAAGCGGGCGTTGCTCGACTGGAAGCTGCTGTCACCGGCGAAGGCGCCGCCGACATGGCCGCCGATGTAGAAGCCGGTCCAGTTGTAGATCACCTGCGGCGGTGTGTAGGCGGGAGCCTTGGTGTAGGTGCGCGGCTGCATGTCCGCTGCGGCCGCCGGTGCGGCCAGCGCGAGCAGAGCTGCTGCACCGAGCAAAATCGTCTTCATGGTCATCCCCGTGTCTTTCAAATCGACCCTCAGGAAACAACGTGGCGTGAATTTGGTTGCTTCGCGGCGATGCCGGAACGTTGATCGTTCGCAACTGTGACGGAGCGGCAACATCGCGCTTTTGTTCCATCACACCGGCCTGCGCCGACCGATTTTGTTGTCCGCACAAGTCCAGCTGTAACGATTTGTCGCAAGGCAAAACCGATCCGTTCAAAGCTCGCCGAAATGTGATCCAGCAGCTCCGGCGGACTTTGTCCTAGCACCGCCCAATGAAGGCGGGCTTTGCGCTACCGCGTCATCTTTTCCAGTTCTGGAAAGGGTGCGTAAACCGCGCCGGCGCAGATCTCGTTGGCGCGATCGATGACGCGGTCGGCCCGGCCGTTGACGTAGACGATGGCGCGCTCACGCATCGCCTTGTAGGTGCCATCGGTCTCGCGCGGCGTGAAGTGCAGGCAGCTGATATAGAACTGCCGCCCGCCGATCTCCCGCAGCACCGGATCGGCCATGCTGGCGTCGCGCACGCCGACGGGATTGTTGAGATAGCTGCGCATCAGGGCCAGCGCGTCGCTGCGGAAATTTTCCGGAAACGGCTGCGGGCCTCCGGCCTGGCTCCCCTCGATCAGGCTGGGACGATCACCGTCGCTGCCGAAGCATGCCGCGAGGGCCAGCGGCAACGCCAGGATCAGTGCCAGGCTCGCCGCACGCTTCGCCAATCGCCCCACAGTTCGCGCTCGCCGCTCAATCGACTTGGAGTGTTCCAGTCCCAAGGTTTGCAATGATGCATGTCTAGAGGTGTTTTGCCCGACGAGTCAACCGGATTCGTAAAATCCGTAGGCAGGTGTCCCTCAACCCGTTGATTCATCTGCCGTCGTCTACTGTGCATGGGGTTGTTTTCGAGATTGCTGTTTGCGGTCTGCAAACCCAGCGAATTCGTTGCGGCAAACGGCGCACCGGCCCGCCGCCAGCGCCTCGCGCTTGCGCGCGGGGCGTGACGAGCGAGCCGGGCCTGAACTCCGCACGCGGCAGCAGGGCAATCCAGGGATGCCGCCGCGCGGGATCAGTTTTTAGCTGCGCTTCTCGGTGGTCACCGGCTTGGTGAGGGCCGACGGCGTCTTCAGCGACTTCTTGGCCGACAGATGCTTGTGGTGATGGCGATGCGTCCGCACGGTCTTGTGCTCGTCCGGCGTGATCGCGGCGTTGGCGTTCATCGACTTGGTCTTGGTATCGACCTTGGCATCGGCCTTCACATCCGGCTTGGCAGTCGACTTGACGTCGGCGGCCTTGCCGTCGGCCTTGACGCCGGCGTTGGGCTTGGCGGCGGTGGTCGAGACCTTGCTCTGGGTCTGGTCCGCCTTGATCACCGGTGCGGCCGTCGTGGTCTTGCCGGCTTCAGCTGCGAAGGCCGGGGCTGCGATGACGGAGGCTGCGAGCAAGGCTGCGGAAATGGTCTTCAACATGGTTGGTCTCCTCTTGGAAGGATCTTGAGGCGGCGCCCTTTCGCCAACCCTTCGATCATGGGTCAGAGCCTAGGGGGAGCGCGCTGAACCCAGTCTGAAGCCCGCTGCAGGCTTCCGTTCATCTGGATGACAAGTTTGTCATCTTGTCGTCTGAGGGCCAAACCGCCGGGGACGGCGGGGAATGTTTTTGTCTGCCGGGTGTTCCGGTCTTTGGGCAATCGTGTAGGATCGCCACGTTCCATTCGGGAGAAACTTAGATGCGCAAACTTTCAATGCTGCTGGTACCGGGACTTGTCTCGATGGCGTTGGCGGCCGGACCGGTGCTGACCAGCGCCTATGCCGCCGGTAGCGATGATCCCTCGTCGCCGCCGAAGTCGGACAGCTCGACCAAGAAAGAGAAGAAGAAGAAGAGCTCTTCCGTCAGCGATCCAAAATTCCTCGCGGCCTATCGCACCGCCTACACCACGATCTACGACAAGAACGACTACACGGGCGCGATCGGCCAGCTGAAGCAGCTCAAGCGTGACGACGTCGCCGACGTGGCGAACCTGATCGGCTACTCCTATCGCAAGCTCGGCGACTACCAGTCGTCGAAGGTCTACTATGAGATCGCGCTGAAGGACGATCCGAACCACGTCCGCACCTGGCAGTATTACGGCCTCTGGCAGCTCGAGCAGGGCAACCGCGAACAGGCGCAGTATCATCTGAACAAGATCGCCATGCTCGCCGGCACCGACAGCTCCGAGTATCGCTCGCTTGCTGCCGCGCTCGACAAGCCGACCGGCGCGACGCTCGTCTACTGAGATATAGCATCTTCGACCGAAGCGAACGGGCACAACCGTGGGGTTGTGCCCGTTCTGCTTTCTCGGCTAGCTTCTTGCACCGATCTCCTCGCAAACCGGTAGCACAATGGACACGTGGCTGCGATCCGCGATCGACTACATCAGCTCCTGGATCGAATTCCAGCAGACCACCCTCCAGCAGCCCGGCGTCATGGTCGCGTTCGTTCACCGCGGCGAGGTCGTCGCCGAGCACGCGTTCGGTCTTGCCAATCTCGACACCGGCGAGAAGCTCACTCCGCGCCACCGCTTCCGCATCGCCTCGCACTCGAAGAGCTTTACCTCGGCCGGCATCATGAAGCTGCGCGAGCAGCGCAAGCTCAGGCTCGACGATCCCGTTGGCCAGCATGTGAGCGGCCTGCATCCGCGCGTGGCCGAGACCACGATTGCGCAGGTGCTCTCGCACAGCGCCGGGCTGACGCGCGACGGCGCCGATTCCGGTCAGTTCATCGACAGCCGCCCCTATCTCAACGCCAGGGAGCTGCTCGCTGAGTTGAAGGGGCCCACCGCGATCGAGCCCGGCACGCGCTTCAAATATTCCAATCACGGCTTTGGCCTGATGGGCCTCGTCATCGAAGCCGTGACCAAGGAGCCCTACTCCGCCTGGATCAAGCGCGAAATCATCGAGCCTGCAGGCCTGCGCGAGACCGAACCGAATGCGCCGCTTCCCAGGGGCGCGCTGTTTGCGCGCGGCCATACGCGCAAGCTGCCGCTCGGCGAGCGCTGCGTCATCCCCGGCGATAATCCGGCGCACGCGATGGCATCCGCCGCGGGCTTCGTCGCCACCGCCGCCGATACCGCGCGCTTCTTTGCCCAGCTCGCCCCCAACGCCAAAAAGAGCGTGCTGTCAGTCGCGAGCCGCCGGGAGATGACGCGCAACCATTGGCGCGTGCCGCAAAGTTTCGAGGGCTATTACGGCCTCGGCGTCAACGCCGGCAAGACCGACGGCTGGGACTGGTTCGGCCATGGCGGCGGCTTCCAGGGCTACATCTCCCGGACCTGCTCCATCCCCGGATGCGAACTCGCGATCAGCATCCTCAGCAACTCCATCGACGGCGTGGCCCCGTTCTGGATGGACGGCGCGATGCAGATCCTGCGCGTGTTCAAGACCCGCGGCGCACCCGACCGGCGCGCGCGCGACTGGACCGGCCGCTGGTGGACGATCTGGGGCGCGACCGACTTCGTGCCGATGGGCAACCGGGTGATGATCGCCAATCCGCAGTTCAACAACCCGTTCATGGATGCCGCCGAGATCGAGGTCACCGGCCGCGACACCGGCAAGCTCACCTGGGCGGCCGGCTATTCCAGCCATGGCGAGCCGGTGCGCCGCATCCGCGACAAGCGCGGCAAGGTCAGCGACATCTGGATCGCCGGCGCCAACGTCAAGCCGGCGGCCGTCGTGGCGCGCGAGATCGCGCGACGGTATCAGCCAAACAAGAAGAAGCGATAGCGACTGCGCGTCTGGGCGCAGACCCAACACGCTCGGCCAGGGCACATTGCGCCCATTCTGTGGGCTTGACAAATTTTCCTCCGACTTCAACTCTCCCTAGAGATCGCAAGCGACTGTCGTGGATGGTTGAAGATGATGTTCTCAGTGTCACGTCGCAAATTCCTTACGGGTTCAGCAGCAGGCGGCCTTGCGCTCGCAGCGCCGCGCGCATTTGCCGCCGAGAAACTCAAGGTCGCCGGCATCCATGCCTCGCCCGTCGAAAATGCCTGGAATTCACGACTGCACGAAGCGCTGCAATCCGCCGCCAAGGACGGCGTCATTGAGTATGTGTTTTCGGAAGGCGTATCTGGCACTGACTATCCACGCGCCATGCGTGAGTATGCCGAACAAGGCCACAAGCTGATCGTCGGGGAATCCTATGCGGTTGAGGCTCAGGCGCGCCAATTGGCCGCCGACTATCCGCAAACCGCATTTCTGATGGGATCGAGCGGCAAGCCGTCAGGAGACAATTTCGGCACCTTCGGCACATGGAACCATGAGGCGGCCTATCTCGCCGGCATGCTCGCCGCGCCTCTTTCCAAGAGCGGGACCTTCGGCACGGTCGGTGCGATCCCGATTCCGGAAGTCAACATCCTGATCAACGCGTTTCGATCGGGGGTCAAGGAAATCCGGCCCGACGCCAAATTCTTGATCGGGTTCATCGGCACCTTCTTCGATCCTCCCAAGGCGCGCGAATCCGGCCTCGCGCAAATCGACGCCGGGGCGGACATCCTTTTTGGCGAGCGCATCGGTACGGCCGACGCGGCCAAGGAGAAGAAGATCAAGTCGATAGGGTCGCTGCTGGATTACACGCCACGCTACCCGGACACGGTGTTTGCCAACGCGATGTGGTACTTCCGTCCCATTCTCGACGCGGCAATCGCCGACGCGAAAGCTGGCGCCAAGGCGGGCAAGGACTACTCCTCCTTCAGCTTTATGAAGGCGGGAGGCAACGACGTCGTGTTCAGCAAGGCCCTGGTCGCTCCGGAATCGATCGCCGCAATGGAAGCCAAGCGGGACGCGATCAAATCCGGCAGCTTCACCGTTCCTGTCGACCCCAAAGAACCAACCTAGTTTCTTGAGGAGTTGACTGGCACCGCTTCTCCCAGTCCTTCGGGGATGTGCATTTTGACAGACGCACGCGATCCCCAGGATGGTGTGACCCTCGGTGCAGCCATTCGTGCTGGACGAACGACCAGCCGCGAAGTCCTGGAAGCAGCCCTCGAGCGCGCAAGCGCCGTTGGCGAGTTGGGCGCGATCAGCCACCTCGCTGAGGACATTGGTCAGCAGCAGGCCGCAGCGATCGACGCATGCCGTGGACCGCTCGCGCAAGAAGATGGCGGTCCTTTTTGGGGCGTCCCTTTCCTGATGAAGGACCTCGGCGCGGCGGCCAAGGGCCTTCCTGTCGTCTGTGGCTCGCGCTCGCTCAAACCGGTGCCCGCCGGCAGCGATGACGAGCTTGCGCAGCGCTTCCGTAAGTCCGGACTTGTTCCGTTCGGCCTCACCACTGTTCCAGAGTTCGGACTGTCGCTGAGCAGCGAGCCGGCTCTGGGACCGATCGCGCGCCATCCTCTCGATCCGTCTCGGACGCCCGGCGGATCGTCCGGAGGTGCCGCGGCCGCCGTGGCCGCGGGGGTGGTGGCACTGGCGCACGCCACGGACGCCGGTGGTTCGATTCGTGTTCCGGCGGCCTGTTGCGGTCTCGTCGGGCTGAAGCCGAGTCGTGGTGCTGTCCCTGGAGGACCGAGCTTCCAAAACCACATCGGCGGTCTCGCCTCCGAGCTCGTCGTCAGCCGCACCCTCCGCGACACCGCGGTCGTCCTCGATTGCTGTAGTGGAGCGGCCGCCGGTCCCTACCCCGATCCCGACCTTGGCAAGCCGCTGGCCGATCGCCTCGACATTCCTCCCGACGGCCTGCGTATCGGGCTCTGCTCCGAGGTCAGCGAAGGCACGCCGATCCAGCCCAGCTATCGCGAAGCCGTGCGTCATGCAGGGTCCGTGCTGGCGGGAGCCGGCCATACGATCAGAAATATTGGTCCCGAAGTTCTCAATCCTCTCGCTCGCGACGCCGCTCTGGTTTTTGACAGGATCATCTCAGTCAATCTGGCGCGGACACTTGACGACGTCTCCGCCGTGGAGTTGCTGACCGCCGCCGTCGTGCAGCGTGGACTTGCCATCACCGCACGCGAACTTCAGGATGCCGAGCTCACCGCCGTCCGTGTCGCGCACGCCCTCTGGCGGCTTTTCGATGAGGTCGACGTGATCATCACCCCCATGTTGAGCGGGCCGCCGCCGCTCATTGGGTCCTTTCCCATGGACCACGGCGATGTCGACCTGCACTGGCGGCGAATGACGGATTTCGCTCCCTACGCGATGATTTCAAATGTGGGTGGCACACCGGCGCTGTCGATCCCGCACGGAATTGGCGACCGGGGCCTTCCCCTGTCCGTGCAATTGATCGGCCCCATGGCAGCCGATGGCTTGCTGCTGCGCCTTGCGCGCCAGCTGCAAAGGGCCGTGCCGTGGCATTTCGCCGCGCCGATCGCCGGATTGCCGCGATGAACGATATCGTCCTCAGCCTGGAGGGGATCACCAAACGCTTCGGTTCGCTCATCGCGAACGACGATGTCACGCTGAACTTGCGGCGGGGTGAATTGCTGGCTTTGCTCGGGGAGAATGGCGCCGGCAAGACGACCTTGATGAACATTTTGTTCGGTCACTACGCGGCGGATGCAGGTCGCGTCGTCGCTTTCGGTCGCGAGCTGCCGCCCGGGCGCCCTCGTGCAGCAATCGACGCCGGTATCGGCATGGTCCATCAGCACTTTGCACTCGCGGCAAATCTGACCGTACTGGAAAACATCGTTGCAGGCACAGAGAGCATCGGTCGGCTTCGAGGTGACTGGCGGCGCGCGCGCGTCAAGCTCACGGAGATCGCCAAGCGTTTCGGCCTTGCGATCGACCCCGACGCCCGGGTGGGCGATCTCTCCGTCGGGGAGCGACAGCGGGTGGAGATTCTCAAGGCGCTTTATCGCGACGCCCGCATCCTGATCCTTGACGAACCGACCGCAGTGCTGACGCCGCAGGAGGCCGAGAAGCTGTACGATACGCTGCGTATCATGGCTGCGAAGGGCCTTTCGCTCATTTTCATCTCGCACAAGCTGCATGAAATTCTTGCCGCCGCCGATCGGATCGTCGTGTTGCGCGGCGGCAAGGTTACGGCCGAACGCATCACGGCGAACACCAACAAGAACGAACTTGCCGAGCTGATGGTGGGGCGGCCCGTCACGCGGCCCGTCCGAGAGGCACAACAACCCGGCGCGCTGGTCATGCGAGCTGAAGATGTCTGTGTCGCGGGGTTCAAGCCGCTTTCGGATATTTCCTTCGAATTGCGCGCCGGCGAGACGCTCGGCATCATCGGCGTGTCGGGCAACGGCCAGTCGACGCTCGGGCGGCTTCTCGGAGGCCTCGTCAAGCCGACCGCGGGCAGCTTCGAGCTTCTTGGAGCGATCGTTACGGAGCCGACGCCGGCCTCGTTCGTTGTATGCGGCGTTGCCCGCATTCCCGAGGACCGGAATGTCGATGGCACGGTCAGCGACATGACGCTGTGGGAAAATTCCGTGCTGGAGCGGATCGGCGAGTGGCGCTTTTCAGCCTTCGGCTTGGTTCGCCGGTCAAGTGCGCGCGCCTTTGCGAAAGCCATCATCGAGCGGTTCGATGTCCGCGGCGGCGTGCCCGACACACCGATCCGCCTGCTGTCAGGCGGCAATATGCAGAAGCTCATTCTCGGACGAAACCTTCTGACTTCGCCGCGTATTCTGATTGCAGCCCAGCCGACCCGCGGGCTCGACGAAGGCGCGGTTGCAGCCGTCCACGCCGAAATCCTAGCCGCACGTCGCGCCGGCGCCGGGGTCCTTCTCATCTCGGAAGATCTCGACGAGATCCTGCAACTGGCGGATCGGGTCCAGGCGATCGCGAACGGCCGTCTCTCGCCGTCGATCCCGATCGAGGATGCAGAACCACGCCGGCTCGGCCTGATGATGGCGGGCGCCTGGAGCGAGATGGCTTGATGCGGCTCGAACGACGCGCCAGGGTTCCAGTGACGCTCGCCGTTGCGGCTCCGTTCAGCGCCGTCCTGGTCGCGCTGTTGCTTGCCGGCATTCTCATTGCGATGACCGGCGCTCCGATCCTGGAGGCCTATCGGCGCATCCTGATCAGCGCGTTCGGTTCCAAATCGTCGATCACCGAAACGCTCACGCGGGCCACACCATTGATCCTCACCGGCCTCGCGGTGGCCGTCGCCTTCCGGACGCGTCTGTGGAATATCGGTGCCGAAGGCCAGTTCTATTCCGGAGCGCTTGTCGCGGCGATGCTGGGCTCGCAACATGGGCTACAACTGCCCGGCGCAGCACTGATTCCGATCCTGATGGTCGCGGGCGCCGCGGCCGGCGCGATATTGATGCTCGCCCCGCTCGGGCTGCGACTGCGGTTCGGCGTCGACGAAGTGGTTACGACGCTTCTATTAAATTTCATCACGATTTTGACGGTGTCGATGATGATCGACGGCCCGCTGAAGGACCCCATGGCCTTCGGCTGGCCCCAGTCGGTACCGATCGTTGGTGATGCCTTTCTTCCCAAGCTCGTTTCGCGCTCCAGGCTTCATATCGGATTTCTCATCGCTATCGGCCTCGCCCTCCTGATCTGGCTTGTCCAGGAGCGAACAGTGTTCGGCCTCGAGACTCGCGCCGCAGGCCTCAACCCCGCGGCGACCACCTTCGCCGGCATCAAGGTCAATCGTCTGCTCGTACAGGTCGCCTGCATCTCAGGCGGCCTCGCCGGCCTTGCCGGTGCGATCGAGGTTCTCGGCGTGAAAGGATATGTCACGACCGACCTGTCGCCCGGTTTTGGCTACACTGGCATCATCGTCGCAATGCTCGCAGGCCTGAACCCGATCGGCGTCGTGGTCACGGCCATTTTCGTCGCCACAATATTCGTCGGGTCGGATGGGATGAGCCGCGGGCTCGGCGTGCCGAGCTTCATTGCCGATGTCATCGTGGCCCTGTCGCTGCTGGCCGTGCTGGTGGCGCTGGTCCTGACCAATTACAGGATCCGCCGTTGAGCGCCGCACTGGACCTTTTCGCATCCGCTGGCCTCTGGGCGGCCATGCTTCGCATCGCAACGCCGCTCATCTTCGGCACGCTCGGCGCGCTGCTCTGCGAACGGTCGGGTGTTCTCAACCTCGGCATCGAGGGTATCATGACATTCGGCGCCATGGTCGGCTGGCTGACCGTCTATCATGGCGGCGATCTCTGGCTCGGTCTGCTCGCCGCGGCGCTCGCTGGGGCTGCGTTCGGTCTGCTGCATGCGCTCCTCACCGTCCCGCTCGGTGTCTCCCAACATGTCGCAGGCCTCGGCATCACGCTGTTCGCGTCTAGCCTGGCCTATTTCATCTTCCGTCTCGCGATCCCCGTGTCCGGTTCGCCACCGACAATCGTGCCATTCCAGGTCCTCCAGATCCCGCTGCTCTCGAACCTTCCGTTTCTCGGCGAGGCGCTGTTCCACCAGACGGCTCCCACCTACGTCGCGATTCTGCTCGCCCTGTTGCTCGGTTACCTGCTGAGCGCCACACCATTGGGGCTAGCCATCAGGATCGTGGGAGAGAATCCGCATGCGGCCGAGGCCCAAGGGCTTGATCCGATCGCCATCAGGGTCGGTGCGATCGCGTTCGGCAGCGCCCTCATGGGCCTGGGCGGTGCGTTTCTCACCCTGTCGGCCTTCAACAGCTTCTTCCCGACAATGGTCCAGGGACGTGGCTGGGTCTGCATCGCACTCGTCGTCTTCGCATCATGGCGCCCGACACGGGCGCTTCTCGGCGCGCTGCTGTTTGCACTCTTCGACGCCTATCAGCTCCGCCTCCAGCATATTGTTGGCAAGGCTGTGCCGTATCAGCTTTTCCTGATGCTTCCCTACGTGATGTCGATCGTCGCCCTGCTTGTGATGGCGCGGCGTGCGCGGGTCCCGCAAGCGCTGATGCAACCGTTCCGGCGCGGAGAACGATAGGATCCACTCGCCATGCAATGAAGCATGGCCTCGCCGATCCCCTACTCCCTGATCAATCCCTCGACCTCACCACGCAGCGCCTGTCGCGAGCCGTCACGCGAATAGAACATGTGGCCACCGGGATAGACGACGAACTTCACCCGCGACGTCACAAAGGCCGGCAGCTGGTCGAGCGCCCGCTTCGTGCCGAAATAGGGCGTGGCAAGATCGAACAGGCCGTGCGCGACCAGCACGTTCAGCTTCCCATCGGTGGCGAGGATCTGGCGCAGCTCCGACAGCGATTGCGGCGGGTTGATGCCGCCACCAAAGTCCCAGTTGCGCTCGACGGCGCCGTTGAGGACTTCATAGGAACCGTCGGGCCGCCAGTTCAGTTTTCGCGTGAGCACATCGACCGCGGCACTCGTCAGTGGCGCCTGGAGCGCATCGCCCGAGGGATCGCCGAAGCGCGAACTGCTCGAATCCGGATAGGGATCGAGGCCGCGCACGGAGGCGTCATAACGTCCTGTCACCATGCCGTTCTTGCGGTCGAGCTCGCGGCGGAATTCGCCGACGTCGAAGCGGCCGGCAAGGCTGCGGCTCACAGCTTGATCGATGCCGGTTAGCTCGGCGACCTTGTCGGCCAGGCGATTGGTGGCCTCCTTGTCTGCCTCGCCCTTGACGAGATCGGCTAAAAATTCGCCGCGGGCGTAGGCCTCGACGTCAGCAAGATCGGCGCGCTTGACCGGCCCCCTGGCTTCGCGCGCGACTGCCACGTAGCTCGGCAAGGTCGCGACATATTGCAGAAGGCTCGTGCCGGTGAACTCGCGGAAATCCAGCAGCGGCGACACCAGGATCAATCCCTTGACGCCGACGCCGTGCTGAATCTGCAACTGGCGCACGACCTTCGGCCCGCGAATGCCGCCATAGCTCTCGCCCGCGACATATTTCGGCGAGGTCAGGCGGTTGTGCTTCTCGAGCCAGCGGCGGATGACGAGCGCAATCGAGTTGACGTCGCCATCGACCGAATAGAACCGTTTGCGTGCATCCTCGCCGCTCGCGATGACACGGCTGTAGCCGGTGCCGACGGGATCGATGAAGACGAGATCGGTGAAATCGAGCCAGGTCTCCGCGTTGGGCTTCACCTCGGGTGAGGCCGACGGCGATAGCCCCTCGCCGTCGAGCGGCAGCCGCCACGGCCCGGCCGCGCCGAACTGAAGCCACGCCGACGAGGCGCCGGGCCCGCCGTTGAACAGGAACGTCACCGGGCGCGTGGCGCGATCGGCACCGTCGAGCTCGTAAGACGTGGTGGCGATGTCGGCGAGCGGCTCCCCCTTCTCGTCGAATACGCGGATGGAGCCGGCGGTCGCGGCAAAGTTGAGCGTTCGGCCCGGCAGATCGAGGGTCTGCTTGGTGGTCTGGTCGCCCGGCAGACGATGCTGGTCGGCGGCCGATGGCGAGGCCTGCGCGGCATTGCCGCCGCGCCCGCCCTTCTGTCCCCCGGGCGCCGCCGCCTCGTTGCGCGGCGGCGGCGGATCGTCCGCACGGGCCGAGTCTCCAGGCGCCAAGCCTGCGAACGCGAAGGCAGACACCGCCAGCACCAGTCCCGCGTAACGCAGCGTCGGCAAGCTCATGATCATGATTGTTCTCCCTGACCTGCCCGTCGGTCGCTGGCCGCAGCTGTAGCCGGCAATTGCGACAGTTTGGGGGGATCGGAGGCCCCGGAAGGGCTTTCCGGGCCGATCTGCACGGCTTTTGCGGTCCCCAACCGACCCGTTTGCCTTGGCGGGCGGCATCCTCGACAATAGAGGCCCAGGTCGTATAGACGACCTCGGCGGAACTTTCTCAAGCCAGCGACACCTGCCTGGAAGCCATGACCAAGCCATCGCGATACGACCGGATCGCCTTCGTCGCCAGCCCGAGCAGCGAGGCAGAGGCCGCCTTCCACCAGCTCACCACGCAATACGGCAATTGCGATCCGGGCGAGGCCGACGTCGTGGTCGCGCTCGGCGGCGATGGGCTGATGCTCCAGACGCTGCACCAGCACATGCGCTCGGGAAAGCCGATCTACGGCATGCACCGCGGCACGGTCGGCTTCCTGATGAACGAATACTCGGCGCACGATCTGCGCGCGCGGCTCGAGGCGGCGCATGAATCCGAGATCAACCCACTGCTGATGCGCGCGACCGATACCAATGACCGCGTCCACCTGCATCACGCCATCAACGAGGTCTATCTGTTCCGCCAGACCTCCCAGGCGGCGCGCCTGCGCATCCTGATCGACGAGCGCGAGCGCATGCCCGAGCTGATCGCCGACGGCATCATCGTGGCGACGCCGGCAGGCTCGACCGCCTATAATCTCTCCGCCCAGGGGCCGATCCTGCCGATCAACGCCGCGCTGCTGGCGCTGACACCGATCAGCGCTTTCCGGCCGCGGCGCTGGCGCGGCGCACTGCTGCCCAACACGGCCTATGTCGTGATCGAGGTGCTGGAAGACGACAAGCGGCCCGTCGCAGCCGTCGCCGACCATGAGGAGGTACGCAGGGTCCGGCGCGTCGAGATCCTGTCGGACAAGACCATCTCGATGCGCATGCTGTTCGATCCCGGCCACAGCCTGGAGGAACGGATCCTGCGCGAGCAATTCGGCTACTGAGCTCCCTGCCCGGGGGTAGGCCGGACGCCCGTTCGCAACGCTTCGTTAACCCTCCGCGCGATATGGTTAATGAAAGTTGACCCTTTGGCCTGGGCGTCATGTTTCGCATCGACTTCAACAAGCTGCGCTTCCTCGTCTGCGACGACAATCCGCACATGCGCCGCATCCTGCGGACGCTGCTGCATTCGTTCGGCGCGCGCGAGGTCTACGAGGCCGAGGACGGCGCCACTGCGCTGGAAATGTACAGCCATTACGTGCCCGACATCGTCATCACCGATTGGGCGATGCCGATCTTCGACGGGCTCGAGCTCGCGCAGATGATCCGGCAGCCGGAATCCAAGGGCAACCCCTACGCGCCGATCATCATGCTGACGGGGCATTCCGAGAAGCGCCGCGTCACGGTCGCGCGCGATGCCGGCGTCACCGAATTCCTGGCCAAGCCGATCTCGGCCAAAGGCCTCTACCAGCGCATTCTCAACGTGGTCGCCAGTCCCCGGCCCTTCATCAAGACCAAGACCTATTTCGGCCCGGACCGGCGCCGCAACACCAACTCCGCCTATATGGGCCCGGAGCGCCGCGTCGGCGAAAAGCACGAGGTGCTCCAGCAGCCCTCGCTGCTCGACAAGGCCCGCTCCTCCATCTAGCGCAACGTCTCACCCGACGAGGCAGGCATCATGGCGAAGAACAGCGCACGAGACATCGAGGTTAAGGCCTTCGCCACCCATCACGTGATC
The DNA here is from genome assembly GCF_036924495.1 of Bradyrhizobium sp. AZCC 2230. NCBI lineage: Bacteria > Pseudomonadati > Pseudomonadota > Alphaproteobacteria > Hyphomicrobiales > Nitrobacteraceae > Bradyrhizobium > Bradyrhizobium sp. AZCC 2230. The sequence goes on from NZ_JAZHRS010000001.1 coordinate 2,437,446, forward strand.
ACGCAGCCCAATCCACTGCGTAAAGTTCTGCGCCGGGTAGAGGAAAAGGACATGGACGATCCGATCGCACGCGCCGAGCAGGCGCTTGCCGATCTGTCCAGCGAGTTCAAGAGCTGGATGACGACCGAGGTCAATCGGCTGTCGTCTGCCTACGTCGCCATCCGCAACGACGGCTTCACCAAGGAACGGCGCGACGAGCTGTTCCACGCAGCGCACGACATCAAGGGCGACGCCGCCACGTTCGGTTTTCCGGCCGCGGCGGGCGTTGCCGAGAGCCTGTGTCGCATCCTCGAGCACGCGCCGGATCTCGAGAGGGTACCAGCCGAGCTGTTCACACACCACATCAACGCGATCCTCGCCATCGTGCACGAGAACACCAAGCTCGACAGTATCAGCGTCTCCGCCGAGCTCAGCCGCCGTTTGCGCAAGGTCGCCGACGACTATCTCGCCGACGTCAACCGCGACCGCCCCGAGCATCTCGAAGTGATCCTCGCGCCGAGCATCGTGCCGGCGGAATAGCGCTCCGCTCTCTCCTCTCGTCATTGCGAGTGCAGCGAAGCAATCCAGACTGTCCCCGCGGAGGGATTCTGGATTGCTTCGCTGCGCTCGCAATGGCGGAATTTGCGGGTCCAGCGAGAACTACGCCGCGATCAGATCGTCATACACCGGATCGATTGTGTCCTCCGCGACGAGCTCGTCGCAGAACAACCTCGCCTCTTCGCGCGCGGATTCGGTGGCGAAGCGGCGCAGCAGGACCATCAGGGGCTCGGTGGCACCGCGGTCGGTCTCGCAATGGGTGAGCACGCGCTCGACCATGCGCCGGCGCAAGCGCGCCGCGGTGTCGTCGGTGTCGACAAAGCCCTGCTCGTGGCAGGCATCGAGCGCGATCTGGAACGCCGCAAACGTCGCCTCGGGCAGCCCGGCGCGACGGAGCAGCGCGTGCAGGCTGTTGCCGCCACGGTCGTGCAGCAGCGCGGAGACGCGCGCGAGCGGCAGATCGGCCAATTCGGCCAGTGCCGCGTCAAAGAGTTCGAGATTGTTCGACAGCAGCGCGCGCAGGATCAGGCCCGCGGTGAGCTGGCCGGTGATCCGCAGATGCTTCACCAGGCCCTGCATGTCGTCGCCGCGCGAGCGCGCCGCGATGTTCATGGTGGAGCGATCGCGCGCCTCAATCGTCATGCGCTCGGCACGGTCGGCGCTTAGCCAGTTCCGCGCCACGACGAACTGCGCCAGCGTCTCGGAGAGCTTTGCAACCAGCGCCGCGCGCGTTGCGGCCGGAATGTCGTCCAGCACCAGCATTGCCTCGCGGATCGCGGCGAGATGGCCGTGACGCTCGACGATGCGATTCCAGGAGAACGGTGCCAGCTCGGCGTGAGGATTTTCGATCAGCTCCAGCGCAGCGGCCGCGCAGCCGACCTCGGCAATGGCGGCGCAGACCGAGACCGGCAGCGCGATGCGGCGCGCAACCGCGCATTGCACCTCGTCATTGCCGGTCGCGACAATGTCGACGAGATCGGCATCGATCAGCAGCGGCGAATGTTCGAGCACGGGCAGCGCTACGGTCCGCTGATCCGCCGACAGCACCCGCACGATCGACGCCGGCGCATCCGTGCTGCGCGCAAACGCCTCGGCCATCGCCTGCCGCACCAGCGGCGAGGGATCGTCGAGCAGCATCAGCAGCGCGCCTTCGGCAGCGACACGGTCGTCGTGGGAAAGATCCGAGATCAGCCAGGCCCGGGCCAATGCCCGCGTTGCCTCCGCCCGCTCACCGGCGGGCGCAGTCCTGATCCAATTGATGAACTGCCGAACAATCATGGTGCTTCCGGCTTACGCAACGAAAAAACGAAACGGTGACGGCTTGTCACCTGCAACACAAAATAAACCACGACGCTTAACAAAGCGTTCACCATAACTGGCTGGTTTTGTTGATGATTTGTTAAGGGAACAAAGGCGATTGCCGCATGTGCCACGGACGCAGCGCAGCACGCAAGTGATGCGCTGCTGAGCCGGGGCCCGTAATTTCAGAGAACGGTGTTTATTGCGTAGGTCCCTGCTCTGCGCAGCAGCGCTTACGCGCCGCAGCGCGTCCGAGACATGAGGCGGAGATTAGCTCGAGAACGCGCCGGTGCGATCGCTGAACAAATCGAGCGGCTGTGGCGGCCGCACGTCGGGCGTCGCTGACGCAACCGAGGTGAGCGAGGCATTGTTGCCCCACAATTTCTGCACCGTCGTCGAGACCGGCTGCGTCGCATCGCCGGGCTGATAGATCGAACGGAATGCCGGCGTGATCGGCGTGTTGTCAGCGACCGTCGTCGACGATGTCGCGCTCACCGGCGTCACGCCGCGTGCATCCGGGAAGGTCTGGAGATAGGCGGCGCCATTGACCATCGGCACGGTGGGCTGCACGCCGTTGGCGCTCGCGACCTGCGTGGTCGACGGCGTGTCGCCATACATCGCCATCGCGCTGCGCGTGGATTTCGCATTCGAGGCGCTCGCATAGCGCGCGTTCAGCACCGAATAGACTTCGGAGACGCTGCGCGCACGGCCATCCTTGGCGTAGAAGATCGAGCGGTTGGCGGAGGCCGCATTGGGAAACAGCCGCGCACCCACGGCTTGCGGGTTGTCCTCGGCATTGGCGATCAGTTTCGCCGCGCCGCCGACGCCCATGAAGTGCGCCATGTAGAGCTCGCTGTCGGACGGCCTGCGGCCGAGCAACCCGGTGAGCTTGAAACTGTTGGACTGTGTCAATGCGGCCGCCATGCTGGAAGCGGCCTCGGGATCGTCGCGCAGCTTCATGATCGAGCGCTTCATGAAGGGATCGTCGACGGTATAGGTGCCTGACGAGGTCTTGCTGATGGCGTCGGAATAATTGCCATAGCCGAGCTGGGGGCCCGCCTCTTTCACTGTACCGAGCCAGGTCTGGTCGATAAACTGATAGAGCCCGTGGGCAGACGACGTGGTGGCACCGGCCGACGGATCGAAATCCGATTCCATCTTGGCCGTGGTCAGCATGTATTCGAAGCTGACGCCGGTCTGGCTCGAAGCCTGCTTGATCGCGCCCGCAACGCGCCGCGATGAGTCGCTTGCGGCCGTCTGCGAGGCATTGGAATTGTCGACCGACATGATGGCGTGACCGGCCCGCGCGGCGTTTGAGCGGCGCCGGCAATTCGGACGCCTGATCGTCCCACCGTGGGACAGTTATGGTTAACGCGGGGTTAATTTGGGGGGCCCCGTCATCCCGGTGCGCATCCGCAGGGGCAAGCCCTACTTCTTGTAGACCGCGCTCGGATCGAACAGCCTGTCAGCATCGACGAAGACGAGCTTTGCACCGCCGTCCTCGGCTTCCACCTTGCGATAGAAGCAGGACCGGCGGCCGGTGTGGCAGGCGGCGCCGATCTGCTCGACGCGGAGCCAGACCGCGTCCTGGTCGCAATCGGTGCGGATTTCGACCACGCGCTGGGTCTGACCTGACGTCTCACCTTTTCGCCACAAGGCATTGCGCGAGCGGCTAAAGTACCAGGCTTCGCCGGTGGTAATAGTCTTGCGCAGCGCCTCGTCATTCATATGCGCGACCATCAGTACGTCACCCGTGGCGACGTCCGTCGCCACGCAGGTCACGAGGCCATTCGCATCGAACTTGGGGAGGAAGGCCAGGCCTTCCTCGATCTCGTGGGAGTGAGCGGACACGACAAATCTCGCCGGTTATTCGCGAGGTCAGCGCGTCATGCCTCGCACCATGGACAGGAAGCGGGCCTGCTCCGCCGGGTTGTCGCGGAACATGCCGGTGTAGCGGCTGGTGAAGGTGGAGGCGCCATGCTTGGCGACGCCGCGCACCGACATGCAGGTATGCTCGGCCTCGATCAGGACGGCAACGCCACGCGGCTTCAGGATCTCATCGATCGCGGCTGCTATCTGCGCCGTCAGATGCTCCTGGGTCTGGAGCCGGCGGGCGAAGATGTCGGTCAGGCGCGCAAGCTTCGACAGGCCAACGACGCGTTCCACCGGCGTATAGGCGATGTGTGCCCTGCCGTAGAACGGCATCATGTGATGCTCGCATTGCGAAGTGAACTCGATGTCGCGCACCAGCACGAAGTCATCATAGCCGGCGGTCTCGCCAAAAGTGCGGTCGAGCACCTCGGCCGGGCACTGGTGGTAGCCCTGATAGAGCTCGTCGAAGGCCTCGACGACGCGGCGCGGCGTGTCGAGCAGGCCCTCGCGCCCGGTGTTCTCGCCGATATAGGCAAGCAGCGTCTTGACCGCAGCTTCAGCCTCGGCACGCGCCGGGCGCGGCTGGTCGGCGCGAACGGCGGCCGCGAGGAATTCGGCAGGATCAAGCTCGGCCGGGCGGCTCTCGAGCTGCTTGTCAGAGGGCTTGCTCGGGCGGATGGATTTGATTGCAGCGTCCATATCGACTCCGTTCGACGGCCTTGCGGCCGGAGTGTCACCGGCAGACGGGGCGGACAAGCCGCCGGACGCCTGAAGAGAACAGTATTTGGCGAAAGAGGTCTCTTGGCAATAACACCGGCAATGCAGATCTGGATCATCGCCGACGCACCGCCGGACTGTTTTTCCGCCAGTTCCGACCCTATATAGGACCGTGGATCGCGCCCGCCAAGGCCGATCCGGCAGGTAAGTGTTGGACTCCATCACATGCTGAACGACATCTATAACAAGCGGATCATCGAGCTGGCCGGGAATATTCCGCGCCTCGGGCGGTTGTCGGCCCCCGATGCCAGCGCCACCGCCCATTCCAAACTGTGCGGCTCGACTGTGAAGATCGACCTCAAGATGGAGGGCGACACCGTCACCGACTTCGCGCATGACGTGAAGGCCTGTGCGCTGGGCCAGGCCTCTTCATCCATCATGGCAAGTCACGTGGTCGGCTCGACAGCGAGCGAACTCCGTGAGTTACGCGAAACCGTTCGCAAGATGCTGAAAGAGAATGGTTCGCCTCCCGAAGGCAAGTGGGAGGAAATCAAATTCCTCGAGCCGGTCCGCGACTACAAGGCGCGCCACGCTTCGACGCTGCTGACCTTCGATGCCGTGGTGGACGCGATCGGCCAGATCGAGGCCAAGGCGAAGCAGCCGGCCACCGCGCAGGGCTGAGACTGGACTGAAGCTCTTACTTCTGTGGTGCCGCGGCCGGTGCTGCCACGGTCCCGGTGGGGACCACAGCTTCCGCCGTCTTGGTCGACTTGGCAGGCTGCGCCTGCTCCTCGCCGAACCTTGCCTGCGTCTTCGGCGCAAGCTCCGCCAGCGCAGGCGCCATGACGTCCACATGCGGCAGCACGTCAGCTACCAGATCGGTCGTCACGAGATTGGTGAGCTTCAGCTCGGCTGCGTCGAGCTCATGGAGATCTTCCCAGGGCGGCACGTTGAGTGCGAGCGACAAAAGGTCCCCCGCCCCGCCCATGTCAAAGGTGTATTTGGCGAGCCGGCCGATGTCGCGTTCCACGATCATCAAATCCTGCGCGCTGTAGCTCGCCGCCTTGGCGTCATCGGCGCGGTCGCCCATCCAGATCTGATGGACGCGGACATGGGCCGCTTCCGGCACGTAGCGCTTCTTGCCGGCCAGCAGCAGGAACACGCACATGGATTCGCAATAGGCTTCCGAGGCGACCGCCGGACGGGCGCCCTGCCCGCCGCCGCTCTGCTGGGTGATGCCGACGGTGGTGAGAAGGCCGAGATTGCGGAAGCGCCGGCCGAGCGTGATGGCGTCGTTGACGGAACCGCCGCTGGAATCGAGCACGACGGTCGCGCCGCCGAGCTGGCGTCCGCGGGCGAAGTCGTCGAAATCTTTCGGTGTATCAGCAGTGATGATGCCGACCGCGCTGACCCAGCCGCGGCAGTTGGGCTCGCAGGCGACCCAGCCGAATTTCATCGGCAGCTTGCGCTCTTCGAGTGAAGCGCCAGCGCTGGCCGACGAGCCGAAGGTCGCGACGGCACCGGCCAACACGACCCCACAAGCGGCGGTTCCCACCAGCAACCAGCCGCGTAGATTGAGCGACCTCAGAACTTTCAAACTGGTCCCTTCCCCAAGCCCCAAGAGCGTTCAGGCAAGCCCCGTTTCGACGTTCCAGTGAGTCTCACATGAACGTCACAAAAATGGTATCCGGGGGAATACAGATCGTCCATAGGTACTTGCTGCACTGCTCCCAGAAAGCAGGCAAACTATGGCGTGAACACAACAGCCTGCTGTTCCCTGCATTGGAACTGCACATCAGCGCGCACAGGATGTCGGCACAGCGCACATGAAGCACTCAACCTGCGAGCACTGTTCCGCTCCTGTCGCTGAAGCGATGCGGCTGCCGCGCAGATTCGGCCGCGCGCTGATCTGGCTTTACCGACACACCCTGTCGCCCCTGGTCGGCTACAACTGCCGCCATCTGCCGACCTGCTCCGTCTATGGCGATGAGGCGATCGAGCGGTTCGGACTCTGGGCCGGCGGCTGGATGACGCTCGCGAGGCTGCTGCGCTGCAACCCATTCGGCACCTCTGGCATCGACAACGTGCCTCTCTCCGCGCCGAAGGCGGCGCGCTGGTACATGCCCTGGCGCTACGGTCGCTGGCGCGGCGTCAACGCTTCGTAAGCATGCTGCGGTGCTTTGCGCACCGCTGATCTGACCGGAACCGGAACTTTTCCCTCGCGTTGTTGTGATGCTCCCCGGGGAGAAAACAACAATGCGCTGGAAAATCAGCCCTCATTTTCACTTCAGGCTTGGTCCGCATCCCAAGTTCAATCCGAGGGATCACGATCCCCGAACCATCGATATGATCGCCATCGTGGCCCTGCTCACGCTCGTCCTCGGCTCTGGCTGGTATCTGGCGACAAGCTTCGCCACGCAGCCGAGTACGACGGCGTTCATCGTGCCGAGCCAGAACGTGCACTGGTAGGTCAGAGGTCCAGCACCAACCGCTCCGAATCTGATCCGGCGACGCAAACCATGAGATAGCGTTCGCGCTCATAGGGCGACAGGATACGGTCGCGGTGCACGGGCTTGCCTTCGATCCATCCGACCTTGCAGGCGCCGCAGATGCCGCCGCAGCACGAGGCTGCGACGTCGATGCCATCTTCCTGCAAGGCGTCCAGCATGGTCTGGCCGGCCCGAACCTGGATTTCAGTGCCCGAGCGCAGCAATGACAGCGTGAAGGGTTTTGCGTCGGGATCGATGACGGGCGGCGGTGCGACGAAGCGCTCGACGTGAACATTGGCTGCCGGCCACGTTGCGGTCACACGCTCGAAATCGTCAGTCATGCTTTCAGGGCCGCAGCAGGCGACAAACGTTTCCGATCCGCCCTCCCCGACCAGCGCCGCAAGATCAGGTCTCCCGGCCCGGGACGTGCGATGCACGACGACGCTGCCCGCATCAATCAGCGAGGCGAGGTGCGCGGAGAGCGGCACCTCCTCGCGCACAATCAGATGCAGCGCGAAGTCGGCCTCCCCCGTTCGCGCGAGGTGCCGCGCCATCGACAGGAACGGCGTCACGCCGATGCCACCTGCGATGAAGACATGGCGTGCGATGTCTGCACTAGGGTCTAAGCCGCCGCGCGGCAGCGAGACGCCGATGACATCGCCAATCCCGATCTCGTCGTGAAGGGTGCGCGAACCGCCACGTCCGTCCGCCTCGCGCTTGACCGCGACGACATAACGCGTGTTGTCGGCGGGCTCGTTGCACAGCGAATAGGTCCGCACGAGCCCGTTCGGCAGATGCAAGTCGATATGCGCGCCAGGCTTGAACGGCGGCAGCTCCCATTGGTCCGGGTCGGTCAGCGTGAACAGCTTGATCCCTGCACCAGCCTCCTCGATGCCGGCGACGACCGTCTTGACCGTCGTGATCGGGCGCGCCTTCATGTCACGTTCCGCACGGGGTCGCCGACCCTGACGATGCCGCCTTGCAGGATCTTACAGTTGAGGCCAGAGCGGTTGATCAGGGGATCGAAGATCGCCTTGCCGGTGATCTCCTCGATATGCCGGCACGGTATCGAAAGGCGCGTTGCTTCCAGCAGGGTCTCGCCCAGCCAGAAGCGGCGGCCGACCAGATGATTCAACGGCACACCCTCGACGGTGACGTTGCGCCGGTGCTCCTCGGGGCCGAGCGCGATGCCGGCGTCGCGTTTCAGCGCAACCAGCGTCTCGAGCTCGAACAGTGTGACCTGGCGGCCCTCTTCAGGCTTGTGCGAGTAAAACCCCTCTTCGTTGCCGATCATGTAACGGTCGCCTTCGATTCCGCGGCCGGCGACAAGCGAGATCGAGTCCGCGGCACGCATCGGCAGAAAGGCACGCGGGGCGAGATGAAGAAAGCGCACCACGCCGGTCCAGCCGAGGCGTGCCGCACTCTGCGCCGAACCGGCGCTGATGGTATCGAGCATGGCAAAATCCTTGTGAGAAGCGATGGCGCGCCGCCAGCAGCGGCGCGCCGCGGGATCAGGTCAGTTCCTTGTTCGCCATTTCCGGCGCGAACGTGGTTGCGGTCGCCGTGATGGCGGCGCAGGCGATCAGCAACAGCGACACCGGCCAGGTGGCGCCGCCGCTCCAAGCCATCAGTGAGGCTGCAATGAGCGGTGTCAAACCGCCACTGATTGCCGCACCGACCTGAAACCCGAGCGAGGCGCCGCTGTATCGCAGGCGCGCGGAGAACAGCTCAGAGTACCAGGGCGCGCCGATGCCGAACATCACCATCTGGCCGAAGGTGATCGCGACCACGATGGTGCAGATGACGATGGTGGGATCGCGGGTGTTCAGCAGCCAGAACAGCGGGAAGGCAAACAGCGCCGAGAACAGGCAGCTCGCGTAGAACATCCTCTTGCGGCCGACGACGTCGGACAGCCAGCCGAACAAGGGAATGGCGAACAGCGCGACCAGGGATGACGCGAACGCACCGTTCAGCACCACCGTGCGGGACAGGCCGAGATTGGCCGTGGCGTAGGACATCACGAACACGCCTCCGATGCTGGCATAGGCAATCTCGGAGATCTTCAGACCCACGGCGGTGAAGAAGGGCTTGCGATGATGCCTAAAGATCTCGACCAGCGGCAGGCTCGCGACATCCTTCTTGGCCTGAACCTGACGGAACGCCGCGGTCTCCTCCATGTTGAGGCGGATATAGAGACCGACGCCAACCAGCAGGATCGAGATCAGGAACGGAATCCGCCAGCCGTAAGTCATGAAGTCGCTTTCCGGCAGGCTTGCCACCAGCGCAAACATGCCGATCGCGGCGAGATTGCCGATGGGATTGCCGACCTGGACCATGCTGCCGAGCAGGCCGCGGCGGTGGGTCGGACAGTTCTCGACCACCATCAGCACCGCACCGCCCCATTCACCACCGAGGCCGATGCCCTGGAGGAAACGCAATCCGATCAGCAGCAGCGGCGCGGCGATGCCTATTTGCTGGTAGGTCGGAAGCAGGCCGATCAGAAAGGTGCCGATGCCCATCACCATGATCGTGATTGCAAGCATCGCCTTGCGACCGACCCGGTCGCCGTAGTGACCGAAGATCGCAGCACCGAGCGGTCGCGCCAGGAATCCGACCGCGTAGGTGCCGAAGGCCGCGATGGTGGCGAGCGTGGGGTTGCCGGCGGCGAAGAACACCTTGTTGAAGACCAGTGCGGTCGCCGTGCCGTAGATCAGGAAATCGTACCATTCGACCGCGGTGCCGATCACGCTCGACCACACGATCCGTCGCAAGCTCGCCGCCTCGTCCGGCGCTACGTTCAGGGCTATGTCGTCTGCTACGGTCATCGATCTCTCCAAAAGGTACCGGCGCCAGGGAAAAGCAGTTGGTTCGGTCCGCGGAGCCCATCGGCAGCCGGGACGGTCAAAATCGATCATGTTTACTGCTGGAAATCAATATCGCGAAACGCGGCGATTGCCACCGATCGCGGCAGAACGCGTCATTTGCACCATTTTTTGGCGATTTTGCGCGATATACCAGCGCATCTGCTCACAATATTCGCGCTCCTGCTTGAAATTTCTGCGCATGAGTTTTCTTTGGGAATACATCTGCCAGCCGCCCGGACGGGCCGCCCGCGCCGCCGGGCTGGCAGTCGGACGGCATCTGTTGCAAAAGAAGCATCAGCAGTTCGGAGACTCATGCGTGCTTGACGTCAGCAAAGCGACAGCGGTCGGGGCCAATATCCGCCAGGCGCGGATCGCCAAGGGCCTGACGTTGGACCAACTCGCCAAGCAGAGCGACCTTACGCGCGGCTACATCTCGCTGGTCGAGCGCAACCTGAAGATCCCTTCCTTGGCGGCGCTCCTGCGTATGGCCGCCGCGCTCGAGGTCAATGTTGCCAATTTCTTCGACCCCAACGCGGAGCCCGCGCCGCGCTACACGCTGTTCCGCCGCGAAGACGGCAATGTGCCGCTGTTCCAGGACACGTTTGGCGTGGTCCCGCTGGTGACCGGCCGCACCCGCAAGATGATGGAGCCGTTCCTCTTGAGCCCGCCGCATAAATCAGCGACGCGGGCCTCGCATGCAGGCGAGGAATTGCTGTTCGTCATCAACGGCAAGATCGCGATCAAGCTCGACGGCGAAGAGCTCGTCCTCGGCAAGGGCGACTGCCTGTACTTCTCAGGCGAGACACCGCACGAGGTCAGGAGCCTCGGCCGGCAGAAGGCGGAGGTTCTGGTCGTCGTGGCACAAAGCCCGACAACGTAGGCAGCACTTCACCAGGCCCTAACGGAACCAGAAGAAACGCCCCGGCGGCGGCGGGACCGGCTCGGGCGGGCGCGGCCGCTTCGGGCGCGGTTTCGGCGGCGGTTCGGTAAACGAGGTCGTCTCCGCGGCCGGCGCGGCCTCGCTCCCGGGGATCTTCACCGACAGCAGCAGGTTCGACTCATGCATCCGCCAGCGATAGCCGACGCCGAAATCGATCGGCTGCGCCCGCGTGAACAATTCGGCGTAGCGCTCCTGGTACCGACCGGGGAATTCGCTGATCGGACCGAGGTAACGGCCGAACGGGAAGAACCGCCATTGCCGCGAATTGTAGTTGGCGAGCGGAATGCCGGAATCATCCTGGATGATGGTCGCGCTGTTGGCGAGCAGCCAGTCGCGGGCGACGGTGAAATTGCCCGCGTGCAAGAGATACGACGCGCTCTTGAGCAGGCTGTTGCCGGGCCCGAGCGTCTCGCAGAATTTCAGGAAGCCAGCCGCGCGCGCACCGGAATTGGAAAGATCGGTCGAGAAATAATACAGCGTGCGCGCCTCGCCGTCGGCGCCTGCAAAGGTGATGCGGACGCCGCGCGTGGCGTTCGGCCCCGGATTGTCATTGCCCGTGTGCACCCCGCCCTTGTCGTCGAGCGCGACGGTCTCGACGTTGCGGATGGTTTTGCCGGAGCGCGCCAGGAAGACGTAGAGGATCGGCAAGGTGCCGTTGACCTGGTTGGCGTGCAGGTCGACCTTCATCTGCTTGGTGATGAAGAAGGAGAAGCTCAGGATCGAGCCGAGCGAGCGCTCGACATTGTAGAGCGCGGCATTGGCCGAGCCGCGCGGCAGCCTGGTCAGATCGGGCACCGCACCGGCCGGCTCCAGCGCGCCCAGCACGTATGTACTCGCCTTGGAATAGAAGGCGTTGGCGTAAAGGAAATCCGGGCCGCTGAACAAATAGAACATGGTCGGCCGCGGCGCGGCGAGATTGACGTCCGACCAGCTCCGGATCTTCGACAATTGCCGCTGCTCGAGCTGGGCGAAGGCGCCGTCGAAGAATTTTGCGTGATGTTGCCAGGACGGGTCCCTGGTCAGCGCGACCAGCGGCGAGTCCGCTGAAGGCTCCATGCCCGCGAGGAAGTGCGCAGTGTCGTCGAAGGTAACCTCGGCCGCGCGCGCGGACGAGATGGCCGCAGCCACAAGGGCAAGAGCGACGGCCGCAATTCTCATGGGTCGAAACATGTCTATTCGCGATTGTGTGACGTGGCAGCGGCGACCGGCCGCCTGCGGAAAACTGCATAAATCAACAGGCCCGAGAGCATGACCAGCATCCCCGACAGCGACTGCACGGGCCGCTCGGTCAAGAGGTAGTACATCATGGACGCGGTCACGAGCAGGAAAATGAGTGGCGTAAACGGGTATCCCCAGGCGCGATAGGGCCGCGGCAAATCGGGATCGGTGATGCGCAGCTTGATGACGCCGGCGACGGTGAAGAACGAGCAGAACAGCAGCGAGAACTGAATGAAGTCGAGCACCGCCTCGAAGCTGCGCGTGAACAGCAGCAGGTTGGCGACCGCAAGCTGAAACAGAATGGCATAGGCCGGCGCGCCTCTCACCGATCGCTTCGAGAACACGCGCAGCGCCGGGATGTCCTCTCCCATCGTCATCATCACGCGCGGGCCGATCCACATCATCGCGCTGATCGAGGAGATCAGGCCGAAGCAGATCATCGCGCCGACGATCCGGCCGCCGAGACTGCCGAAGATGGCGTTGCCGGCCACGCTTGCGACGTCGAGCTGTCCGGCCAGCGCGCTGAGGGGTGTCGAGTAGAGGAACACCGCGTTGAGCGCGACATACAGCACCAGCACGATCAACGCGCCCGCGAGCAGCGCCCGCGGCAGGTTCTGCTGCGGCATGTTCATCTCGCCGATGATGTAGGTCGCGGCATTCCACCCCGAGAACGAGTACATCACGAAGACGAGCCCGATCGCGAAAGGCGCGCTGACGATGTGGGCGAGATCACCGGCGTGCGGTGCAAAGGAGATCGGCTGCGGCGTACCGACGACGAAGCCTGCGACGAGGAAAACAACGATCAGCACGACCTTGAGGATGGTCGAGATCAGCTGGAAGGTCGAGGAGTGCCTGACGCCGGTCAATTGCACGATCGAGACCAGCCACACCACGCCGATGGCGAGCGGAATCGGCGGCACCCCAGGCATGACGGACTTGGCGTATTCGCCGAAAGCCATGGCCGCGAGCGCTACGGGCGCGGCAAACCCGACCGTTGCCGAAACCCAGCCGGCAAGAAAGCCGAAGGCCGGATGATAGGCGCGGCCGAGGAAATTGTATTCGCCGCTCGAGCGCGGAAACATCGCGCCCAACTCGCTGTAGGAGAACACGCCGCACAGCGCGACGATGCCGCCGACGGTCCACAGCGCGAGGATTGAGAAGCCCGAGGGGATGTCCTTGACCTGGAAGCCGAGGCTGGTGAAGACGCCGACCCCGATCATGTCGGCAACGACGATCGCGGTTGCGACCAGAACGGAAACCCCGGAGCCGCCGGTCAGCCGCCCGGTCCAGGGCGCGGTTCCCGCATCTGATGCCGTCATCTGGGTCCTTAGCCTCAGGCGTCGCGCCTCATGGGAGGCATCGTGCAGATTGGTCCAGTCAATTCAAGCAGGGTTAACAAGGGTTAAATGAGGCGGTCGAATTAGGTAATTAGCCACCGTTTGCGCCCGCCTTTGGGCAATAAACCCGTAGTCGGCCGCGAAAATACGCACGTCGCTCCCACAATCGCGACACGTTTGCGTGGTCTTTTTTGGTCGTTCCGGATGTGGGGAAGTTTCTCCGGACACTTAACGTCGCCTAAACGCCAGTCGGCTCAATTGTCTTAAGATTGCCGATGGACGCGTGACTTGGGTCGTGACTTGGGGTCATGGGTGGATGGTCGGGGCCGTTCCCAAATTGAGAGCAGACATGCGTGCTGACCGGACCAAGGCGTCCGGCACGCGTCGTCGTGCGCTTCGGGTCGCCCTGATCTCAGGATTGGTGCCGTTGGCGCTGACGCTGGTTCAATGCGGCAAAGCGCCCAATCCGGCGGCGCTCGCGGCGAACTCGCAGGCCAATGTCCCGGTCGTCGATCAGACCGTCGCCAAGACCAATTCGCGAGTTGCCGGCGGTGATACGTTCGAGGATCGCTTCCCGGCTCCGCAGTTCAGGGAGCGCTTCCCCTCCGCGAGCGAGAGTTTGCTGCAACGGCAGATGTCGGACTTCTCGCCCAAGCGCGCCGTGCAGCAGCAGCCGGAGCAGGCGCCCTACAAGGTCGCCTCGCTCGCGCCCCAGGTCCCCTACCAGCGTCCGGCGCGCGAGGATCTGACGACGCTCGTCAGCATGAAGTCCTCGGCCTTCCCTTATTTCGGCAACAACCCAGCGTCCGACGCGCCCTTCCTCAACATCTCCAAGGGCGACCGCCGCGGCCACCGCAGCTACTCCGGGCGCGTGTTCTGGCAGGACGAGACCTATAACGACAGCCGCGTCCTGCTGCACGTTCCCGAGCATTTCGATGTGCGCAAGCCTGGCGTGATCGTAGTGTTCTTCCACGGCAACGGCGCAACCCTCGAGCGCGACGTACGCGACCGCCAGCTGGTGCCGCAGCAGATCACCGATTCCGGCGCCAATGCCGTCCTGCTCGCGCCGCAGATGGCCGTCGATGCCGCGGACTCCAGCGCCGGAAAATTCTGGCAGCCCGGTGGCCTCAAGCGCTTCATGGAAGAGTCAGCCAGTCACCTCGCGCAGCTGACCGGCGACCCCAACAGCGCGCGTGCCTTTGCCAACATGCCGATCGTGATCGTCGGCTATAGCGGTGGCTTCCTGCCGACCGCCTGGAGTCTCGAGGTCGGCGGCATCAGCGATCGCGTCCGCGGCGTCGTGCTGCTTGATGCGGTCTACGGCGAAATGGACAAGTTCGCGTCCTGGATCGAGAGCCATCGCTCGGGCGTCTTCGTCAGCTCCTATACTCACTACACCGCACGGCGCGACCGCGAGTTGATGAGCATGTTGCGACAGAAGGGCATCGGCGTTTCCGAGGGCATGGACGGACCCTTGCGTCCCGGCAGTGTCGTGTTCGTCGAAACCGGCGACGGCATCACCCACCGCGACTACGTCAACCGCGCGTGGACGCAATACCCGCTCAAGGACGTGCTGGTGAAGATGTCGGCAACGCCGGCGCTGGCACTAACGCGCGTCGCAGCCACCAGCTCTTCCGCGTCAAATCGTTAGTCCGGATATTGCGCGCGCCGGCATTTCGCCGCGCTTGACTTCAGCTTCGTCAGGCCATGATCAAAATGTGATGTTGATGGCCGACAATCCCCGGCAGCAACCGGATTGCTTCTGCTGGCCACGACCATATTTTGCCGGCCAGGTTGCACTTGAACCAGTGCGCTTGGAATAGCGCGGGGACATGCATTGCGTCAGGGACTTTACAAGGTCGACTTCCACACGGTTCACGGAACCGGCTGCGGCGTGGTCTACGTGACGGCTGGCAAGATGCGCGGCGGCAACTCGGCCTTTGCCTTCATCGGCATCTACACGGGCGAAGGCGACAGCATCAAGGTCAAGATCTCGACCGAGCGCTACAACGACGACCCGTCGTTCAAGGCGCTGTTCGGCATCGACCGGATCACGCTGACGCTCGCCGGCAGGGAAGACGGCGACACGGCCGAGTTCGAAGGCACCGCGCTGCAAGTGCCGGGCGTTGCCTTCAGAGCGGTGCTGAGCCGGATCGCCGACTAGGCGCCCGGCCCTCGAACCCCAGCTCTTGATCTCTAGCTTTTGGGCAGCTTCGGAATGCTCTCGGCAAAGCCGTTGAAGCAGGCCAGCCGCTCGTCCTCTTCCTTGAAGAACCGGCAATCGGCGTAGCCCTTGGCCTTGGCCGGCTTCGGCTTGGGCGTCGGCGGGATAATGGCGTCGTAGCAGTTGAGCCGGTCCTTGGTGCCGTCGTCGGTTTCGAGGCAGGCCTGAAGCCGCGCCGCGATCGATTGCGGCTTGCCCTTGGGCGCTGCAGCCGGCTTGGCGGCGGCCTCTTTGGTGCCGGCTTTGGTCCCCTTGGGCTTCACCTGCACCAGCGGCTTGTCCCCCACCATCGGTGGCTTGTCGGTCTGTGCAAACGCGGAGGCTGAATAGAGCACCGCGGCAACCGCCAGAATCATCCTCATTTCAGTCAACTCTCTTTGGTCCCCATGACGGGCCTTCTAGCGCTCTCCCGCGCGGTTTGCCAAGCACCTTGCGCACAGGAAAACGCACGATTCAGGCCGGGGCGGCAGCCCGCTGGGGCCGGCTCAGGATCACCAGGATCAGCGCCAGCACGACGAAGCCGACCGCCACGAAGCCGAGCGGATGCAGCAGTTCGCGGGCGAACAGCAGTCCGCCGATGGCGGAGCCGACGGCCTGGCCGATATAGAGCACGGAGGTGTTGAGGGCGACGGTCGCCGATGCAAGCTGCGGCGCGGCTCCGACCAGCCGCACCTGCTGCATCGAATTGGTCGAGGCGAAACCCAATCCCCAGATCGCGACCGCGCCCGCCATCAACATGAGCGTGCCGGCACTGAGCGCCCAGCCCGAGATGCCCGCCAGTAGCAGGCATGTGAACAGCAGTGAGGTTCGGTAAGGTCCCCAGGTGTCGACGATGCGGGTCGCGATGACGACACCAAGGAAACCGCAGACGCCATAGGTGCCGAACACCATGCCGATCGCATCGGGGCCGGCATTGGTGAGCTTCTTGAGCAGCGGCCCCATGAAAGTGAACACCACGAACTGTCCGGACATTTGCAGCATGGTGATCGCAAGCAGCAACAGGATGGTCCGGCTACGCCCGACCGTGCTCCAGGTCGTCAGATCGACGGGCGTGCCCTTCAGACCTGCCGGCAGGCGCACCAGCAGCAACAGGAAGCTGATGCAGCCGAGCGCGCCAATCTCGCCATAGGCGGCGCGCCAGCCATATCGGCTGGCGATGAAGGTGATCAGAGGAAGGCCGATGGCGGCAGCCAACGACCAGCCGAGGAAGATGTAGGCAATCGTGCTGCCACGCCGCTCCGCCGGCACGATCAGCGCCGCCGTGCCGGCAGCCTGCGGCGCGTAGAGCGCACCGACGGCAAGCATCACCAGGCGGATGAGGAGGAGGCTTGCATAGTCGGGCGCAAAGGCCGAGGCGAGATTGCCAAGGGCGAGCACCGCGAGCGTGGTCGTGAGCAAGACCCGCCGCTCGATGCGGCTGGTCAGCCACGCCGTCAGCGGCGAGCCGATGCACAGCGTGATCGCGCCGAAGGTGATGAGCAGCCCGGCCGCATGGATGCTGATCCCGAGTCCCACCGACAATTCCGGCAGCATCCCCGCCGGCGCCAGCACCGAGCAGCCGGTGACGAGATTGCCAAGCATCAGGGCGGTTGCCGTGAAACGGCCAGCGCGGGGATTTTTCATGCAAATGCATGTAGAACAGGCCCGCGACCAGTGAAAGGGCGTCGTTCGAAATAGTTGGAGTACTGCCCCGGCTTTTGCGCGCCACTTTCTTGGAATTGCCGGATTGCACAGGCCGAATCGCCTGATATATCGCTCGTTCCCGCTTACCTGCGCTCGTTCGCAGGAGTGAGCCTCAGGAGAAAAGCAATGTCCGACCAGCCCAAATCCGAATCCGGCTTTCAATATAGCCTCAGCAACCTGAAGCCCGTGACCCCCGCCGCCAAAGTCACCCTGACCTTCCCCGACGGCGCCCAGCGCCAATATGACCCAAACATCACTGGTCTCGAGATCGCCAAGGGCATCTCGCCTTCGCTCGCTAAGCGCACGGTGGCGATGATGCTCAATGGCACGCTCACCGACCTCAACGATCCAATCGCCGAGGACGCAAGGATCAGGCTGATCACTCGGGACGAGCCTGAGGCGCTTGAGCTGATCCGCCACGACTGCGCGCACGTGCTGGCGGAAGCCGTGCAATCTTTGTGGCCTGGCACGCAAGTGACCATCGGTCCGGTAATCGAGAACGGTTTCTATTACGACTTCTTCCGCAACGAGCCGTTCACGCCGGACGATTTTGCCGCGATCGAGAAGAAGATGCGCGAGCTCATCGCGCGCGACAAACCCTTCACGAAGGAAGTCTGGGACCGCGAGAAAACAAAACAGGTGTTCCGCGACAAGGGCGAGGCCTTCAAGGTCGAGCTGGTCGACGCCATTCCCGGCACCGAGCCGATCAAGATCTACTACCAGGGCGACTGGTTCGATCTCTGCCGCGGCCCGCACATGACCTCGACCGGCAAGGTCGGCAACGCCTTCAAGCTGATGAAGGTGGCCGGCGCCTATTGGCGTGGCGACTCGAACAACCCGATGCTGACCCGCATCTACGGCACGGCCTTCGCCAAGCAGGAGGACCTCGACGCTTATCTCAAGCAGATCGAGGAAGCCGAGAAGCGCGACCATCGCAAGCTCGGACGCGAGCTCGACCTCTTCCACTTCCAGGAGGAAGGTCCGGGCGTCGTGTTCTGGCACCCGAAGGGCTGGACCATCTTCCAGCAGCTGATCGCCTATATGCGCCGCCGCCTGACCGGCGACTACAACGAGGTCAATGCACCGCAGATCCTCGACAAGTCGTTGTGGGAGACCTCCGGCCATTGGGGCTGGTATCGCGAGAACATGTTCGCGGCGCAGTCGGCTGGTGACGAGGCCGAGGACAAGCGCTGGTTCGCGCTGAAGCCGATGAACTGCCCGGGTCACGTGCAGATCTTCAAGCATGGGCTGAAGAGCTACCGCGACCTGCCGCTGCGCCTTGCCGAGTTCGGCGTGGTGCATCGCTACGAGCCGTCCGGCGCCATGCACGGCCTGATGCGCGTGCGCGGCTTCACCCAGGACGACGCGCACATCTTCTGCACCGAGGACCAGCTCGCCGAGGAATGTCTCAAGATCAACGATCTGATCCTGTCGACCTACGCCGATTTCGGCTTCACCGGCGATCTCACGGTCAAGCTCTCGACCCGGCCGGAGAAGCGCGTCGGCACGGATGCGATGTGGGACCACGCCGAGCGCGTGATGGCCACCGTGCTGCGCGAGATCCAGGCGCAAAACAATCACATCAAGACCGAAATCAATCCGGGCGAAGGCGCCTTCTATGGGCCGAAGTTCGAATATGTGCTGCGCGACGCCATCGGCCGCGACTGGCAATGCGGCACCACGCAGGTCGACTTCAACCTGCCGGAGCGGTTCGGTGCGTTCTACATCGACCATGACGGCGGCAAGAAACCGCCGGTGATGGTGCACCGCGCGATCTGCGGCTCGATGGAGCGCTATATCGGCATCCTGATCGAGCACTATGCCGGCAACTTTCCGCTCTGGCTCTCGCCGGTGCAGGCGGTGGTCACGACCATCACCTCGGAAGGCGACGAATACGCCAAGCAGGTGCTGGAGCAGGCGCGGCGCGCAGGGCTTCGGGTCGAGATCGACCTGCGCAACGAGAAGATCAACTACAAGGTCCGCGAGCACTCGCTGGCCAAGATTCCGGCGCTGCTCGTGGTCGGCAAAAAGGAGGCTGAAACGCATTCGGTCTCGGTCCGCCGCTTGGGCAGCGACGGGCAGAAAGTGCTGACGACCGCGGAGGCAATCGCCGCCCTGGTCGACGAAGCGACCCCGCCGGATGTCCGGCGGATGCGTGAGACGGCCTGATCCCTGAAATCGATCTAAACTCGCTTTCGGTTGCGGGCGTGCATCCCTATCTGGGCATGGCACGCCCGACGACCAGCCGATGAGGTAACCGCAGTGCCCGACGCCATCGAACTCCTGAAAACCCGCCGCTCGGTCAAGCCGCGCGAGATGACCGGCCCCGGCCCCTCGCCGGCCGAACTCGAGACCATTTTGACCATCGGCGCGCGCGTGCCCGATCACGGCAAGCTCGCGCCCTGGCGCTTCATCATTTTCGAAGGCGATGCACGCCAGCGCGCCGGTGAGGTGATCGCCAAAGTCTTTGCGCGGAAGAATCCCGGCGCCCCCGCGGCCGATATCGAAACCGAGCGCAAACGCCTCACCGATGCGCCGCTGGTGATCGGCATCGTCAGCTTCACCAAGCCGCATCCCAAGGTGCCGGCGTGGGAGCAGGAATTGTCGGCGGGCGCGAGCGTCATGAACATCGTCACGGCCGCAACCGCGCTCGGCTACGGCGCCTGCTGGCTCTCCGGCTGGTTCTCCTTCGATCGCGACGTGCTGGACGGGCTTGGCCTCAAGGCCGACGAAAAGCTCGCCGGCTTCGTTCACGTGGGCACGCCGACCAAGCCGAGCGAGGATCGTCCGCGACCGGTGCTTTCCGAAATCGTGACGCGTTTTTAATCGAAGTCTTGTTGACGCCTCTGATGTCTTGCGGCTTTGTTCCCGGCGAGGGAGGAAGCCCGGATGAAGCGTCGTGAATTCCTGGTCGGGGCCGCGATGCTGGCCGGCACGATGGCGCGGAGCCGCGCCGCCGACATTCCCGCCCCCTCCGCCGACGGACTGCGACGCATCACATCGTTCTTTGAAAACGAGGTCACCACCGGCCGATTGCCGGGGGCCACGGTCCTGATCCAGCAGCACGGCAAGCCGGTCTATTTCAAGCTGTTCGGCGTGCGCGACGTCAGGACACGGCTGTCCATGACGCCGGACACGATCTTCGCCATCCATTCCATGACCAAGCCGATCACCAGTGTGCTTGCGATGATGCTGATCGACGAGGGCAAGCTCGCGCTCACCGATCCCGTGTCGAAATACATCCCCCTCTTCGCCGGCACGAAAGTGGGAATGGAGACTACAAAGCCCGACGGCTCGATGGCGCTCGATATGGTGCCGCCGATCCATCCGGTGACGATCAGGGATTTGATGCGGCACACCTCGGGCATCACCTACGACTACATCGGCGGCAAATGGGTCGAGCTCGCCTACAAGGCGGCCCATATCTTCGAGGGCCCCTTCAACAACAGGGAATTCGCCGACCGCATCGCCAGGCTGCCGCTGGCACGACAGCCGGGCACGCTGTGGCGCTACGGTCATTCCACCGACGTGCTCGGCAGCGTCATCGAAATCATCACGGGGCAGACGCTGTACGATGCACTGAAGCAGCGCATCTTCGATCCGCTCGGCATGACCAGCACCAAATTCGTGCTGTCGACAGCCGACGAGCTCGAACGGATGGCCCGGCCGCTGCCGAGCGACCCGATCCTGCTCGATGCCGAGCGCGAGCGTCTCGACCATCCGGAATGGCAATCCGGTGGCGGCGGCCTGCTCTCGACCATCACCGACTATCAGCGCTTCTCGCAAATGCTGCTCAACGGCGGCGAGTTCGACGGCAAGCGCTATCTCAGCCCGGCCGCCTTCAAGGACATGACGACCGACCAGATCGGCCCCGGCTCCGGCGTCGACCGCGATTATTTCTATTTCCCCGGTGACGGCTTTGGCTATGGCTACGGCCTTGCGGTGCGCACCGATCCCGGCAACGCCAAACCGTCGCCGCCGGGCTCGCTCGGCGAATTGAAATGGGACAGTGGCAGCGGCACCTATTTCGGCGTCGATCCCAAGCTCGACATGGTCTACGTCCTGATGCAACAGACCCAGAACGAGCGCAGCCGCATCACGCCGGCGTTCAAGGCGCTGGTCTACGACTGCTACCCCGAAGAGCTACGCCGCCCGTGAGGCGCGCTGGCCGAAATCGGCGAGCAGTTTTGCGATCTCTGCGGCAGGCCGCGCCGCGCTGAACAGAAAACCCTGCACTTCATTGCAGCCTTCGGCCCGCAGCCAGTCGAGCTGATCCTCGGTCTCGACGCCCTCCGCGGTCGTGGTGATGTTGAGGCTGCGGCCGAGCCCGGAGATCGCACGCACGATCGCCACGCAATCGGGCCGCTGCGCCAGATCCTTCACGAACGAGCGGTCGATCTTGATCTTGTCGAACGGGAAGCTGCGGAGATAGCTGAGGCTGGAATAGCCGGTGCCGAAATCATCCATGGAAATGCTGACGCCGAGCTCGCGCAATTGATGCAGGATCGCGAGGTTGGCATCGGTTTCGGCCAGGAAGATCGACTCGGTGATCTCCAGCTCGAGCCGCTTCGGGGACAGGCCGGATTGCGCCAGCGCCGAGATCACGACCTGAACCAGGTTGCGGCTGCGGAATTGCGCCGGCGACAGATTGACCGCGACCTTGACGTCAACAGGCCACTTCACCGCCTCGGCGCAGGCCTCGCGCAGCACCCACTCGCCGAGCTGGGTGATCAGGCCGATGTCCTCCGCGACCGGAATGAACTCCGCCGGCGAGATCATGCCCTTGTCGGGATGATGCCAGCGCAACAGCGACTCGAAGCCGGAGATGCGGTCGGAGGCGATCGTCACCAGCGGCTGGTAGTGCAGTTCGAACTCGCCATTGGCAAAGGCGCGGCGCAGATCGAGCTCCATGTCGCGGCGCTTCTGCGCCTGGAGATCCATCTCGCGTTCGAAGAAATGATGCACGCCGCCGCCGTCGGATTTCGCCCGGTACAGCGCCATGTCGGCGTTGCGCATCAACTCTTCCGACGTCACGCCATCGCCCGGCGACAGCGCGATGCCGATGCTGGCGCCGATCACCATCTCCTGGCCGTCGATGTCGTAAGGCGCTTTCAGCATGTCGATCAGCAGGGCCGCACAGGCGCTGGCCTCGTTCGGCGAGACGTCGGCCGCCAGGATCACGGCGAACTCGTCACCGCCGAGCCTTGCTGCGAGATTGGCGCCGCGGACCGCGGTTACCAGGCGCTCGGCCACCTCCTTGAGCAGGCGGTCGCCCGCCGGATGCCCGAAGGAGTCGTTGATGTTCTTGAACAGGTCGAGGTCGATATAGAGCACGCCGACGCGCTTGCCTGCGGCCCGATCGAGTGCCTGCTTCAAGCGCTCCTGGAAATATTCGCGGTTCGGCAGATCGGTGAGCCCGTCATGGTGGGCCATATGCGCGATCCGCGCCTCGGCCTTGCGCCGCTCGGTGATGTCGACCATCGCGACCAGATAGCCGTCGCGATCGTCGAAGGCGACGCGGCGGCCGAAAGTCAGCACCTCGATCTCGCTGCCGTCGGCGCGCAGATGCCGCCAGTTGCGCGAGGAATGATAGGTGTCGCCGATGCGCTCCAGCGTCTCGGCATGGCTGTCCCACTCGTCCTGGGGCCAGATCTCGGGCAACGTCATGCGCAGGAACGCCGCGCGGCTGTAGCCGTAATGCTGGACCGCGGCGTCGTTGACGCCAAGGAACTGCTTCGTCTCGGCGTCGAACACCCACATCGGCATCGGGTTGTTGTCGAACAGCAGGCGGAACGAGGCGTCGCGGCGCTTCAGTGCGGTGACATCGGAGATTGTCAGCGAGACCACGTCGGCGAAGGCGGTGGCGCTCAGCCGCAGATAACGGCCCTCGTGCTCGATCTCGAGCTGCTCGCCGCGGCCGCCGGAGACCGCCTTGAGCAGAAAATTTATGATCTCGGACGAAGCCAGCAGCGTGTTTCCTTCGCCGATCCGTCGCCACAGCAGGCTTCCGCTCGCGACCTGCAGCAGCAGCCCGGCGCTCCTGTTGTGGTGCACGACCTGTAGATCGAACGGCACGCCGTTGGCATCGCGCAGGGTCGCCAGCGACACCACCGCGTCATCGGTCGAGGCGAAGATCGCGTCGAGCAGATTATATTGCACGCCGCGCTCGTTGACGTAGGCGCCGATCAGCGTCGCGCCCCAGCGCGAGGCCGTCGGCAATGCCAGCACATCGTAGGTCCGGACCATTCCGTCGCGCACGCAATGGGCGCTGGCCTGGTGCGGCTGTCCGTTCTTGAGTGCGTTTGCCACCGCTTCCGACAGCGCGGTGGCACAATCCGGCGACAGCTCGGCGACCGGAATGTCCCAGCGCTCCTCGCCGAGCCATTTCTGCACGTATCGTCCGCTGCGCGAGAGTTCGAGCGCGCCGTCCCCCTTGAGCAACGCGATATGGTCGGCCAGCCGTCCGAGGCTGCCGAGCATCACGTCCTCATAGCGCGGCAGCCGGTCACCCGGCTTCAACGCGGCTCGCCATTTGCGTTGAAGCACCGGGATGTCGTCAAACATTTCGGTGGCCGGTTTGCCCGGCATCTTCTTCGCGGCACTCATTGCAGTCCCCAACGCACTTTCCCGCCGCATCCAATGCACCCCCGCTTAATGGCGTGTAAAAAGGCCGCAGCAGCGGTTCCGTTTTAGTGATTATGACAGTTTTAAGTCGCGCGTTGGTTAGTGGGTATTAGAGACTATGACGGTCGTGTAAAATGCGATGCGTCGCCACGCCGTCATTGCGAGCGCAGTTCGTAGGATGGGTAGAGCGAAGCGAAACCCATCAACGTTTCCTGCGCGCCGAAGCATGATGGGTTTCGCAAGTGCTCTACCCATCCTACGCCCCCCAGACACACCTTCGCCCTCTCGCGGCTCATCTCGCCCGAGCTTTGCTTCGTCGCCTTGCCCTCCATTGAAAGAGGGCGCAGGGAAGACCGGGTGCCGGCTGGCACCCGCGGTCCACTTTGCGATGGTTGCGCTACGAGAAGCTGCACAGCGGCATACAGGTGAAGCCGAGACATCCGGCCTTCCCTGCGCAGCGGGTTGACGGCTTATGTCGTGCTCTCCCCGGGGAGCGATGCACTATTGCCCCCGTCGTCTCGCAGATGACTGACACGAGGGCCCGGTTGAGCCACACGCATCACTGCGAGACTTGACGCACAGACCCCGGGCGTCAGGACCACACGATTTTGCCGTACGCAGATCACACCGGTCGTACGCGCGAGGCCTTCGCTCACGGTTGCCCGCCCTGCAAAACCCTTCGCGCCGATGTAACCCACGCCCACCACGATCCGGCCCGCGTTCGTGACGATCGCGATACGCCCCTCTTCCTTGGGCCGGGTTGCGCGACACATACGCCGTTTCCGAATTTCGGTAAAGCGGAATATTTTTGGTGGCGCGGATTGCCCCACGCCTAGCGTGTTTTGCCCGTCAGGCAACGCAAGGTCTCGTAGCCCGGATGGAGCAAAGCGTAATCCGGGAATCCGTCCATACGGATACGGCGGCCCCGGATTGCGCTGCGCTCCATCCGGGCTACGGGCTCAAACTGAGAGCCGCGACTAATCCTCGCTCGCAGCCGCGGAACGATTGCGCAAATGGGCCTGCGACAACAGGAAGAACAGCGCGCGCTCGCCATAATATTTGGCGGACGGACGCGTGCGCTCGAAGCCATCGGCAAATATCTTGCCGGACTGGTCGCAGACCTGCCACCGCCAACCGAGCCGTTTGCGCCTGGTGAGGATCACTTCGAACATGCCGACGCGCTTTGTCCCCTGCTCCTTAGCCGTCGCGCAAGCCCACAAGGCTGCGCCGGCCTCCCCCATTGGACGGATGCCCGACATATAACCCAGCAGGATGGAAAGCGAATTAAATTGATTATCGGAAATACGTATCTTGCACTGGTATGACGAAGTCGCAACGAGCCTGGAATAAGCCGATGCCGCCGGTGTTATTTCTTCCCTCCGCTGCCGAGCTTGGTACCGCTTACAGCGATACACAGGATGGAAATGTCCGGTAAGCGAACACTCACCGGACATTCACAACAGATGTCAGCGGCCGACCCGCGCCTGGAGATGTGCGGGATAGCGGTCGTCACTTTCCGCGCTGCGGCGAGTTCGCCGAGCAGATCGACCAGCGCCTGATTGGCTTTGCGTGCGCTCGATGAGAAGCGCGGTACGATGTTGCGGAAATCGCTGCCGTCGAACGTCGTGCTTTCGTTGATCGCGCCGGTCAGAAAGCCCTGGTGGAGGCGTTGCGTTATCGGAAGTGACTCTCTCCGTCATTGCGAGCGCAGCGAAGCAATCCAGAGTCCCTCCGCGGAAAGATTCTGGATTGCTTCGCTGCGCTCGCAGCGACGATGTGGAGGCAGTGGCGCGCTGAAACGGCGATTGGTCACCGCGTCCAGGACAGGAAAGCATCACCGCGCGACGACTTCGACTTCGCCGTCGACACCGTTGACGACGTTGAATCCGCGCTCGTAGACCTTGCCCTCGTTCTTGGCGATGGCGCGGTATTCGCCTTCGGAGAGCACGACGCGGGGGAAGGCGCCGATCGATTCCTTGATCACGTCGCCGCCGGGCGTCAGCACCGACCAGGCGGTGTTGGCGAGCGCCTCGCCGCCCTTGTCGCTGACGAGCTTGAGCGTGATCACGGCGGCGCGGTGGGTGATGGTGACGTCGGTGAGCTTGCCGGCCTGCACGCGGATGTCCGAGCGCACCACCGAATTGGCGTCGCCATAGTTGGAGATGATGTAGTAGGTGCCCTCCGGCAGCAGCACGACATCGCCGGCGGCGACGTTCGGCACCAGCGAGGCGCGCTCGCCGGTTTCGAACTGGCTGCCCTTGTAGATCGCGAACGAGATCTGGTTCAGCGGAATGCGGCTGGTGCCGACGCGACCTTCGATGCGCAAGCCCCCGGCCGGCAGCACGAAGGATTCGCGATCGGTCTCGGCCTTCAGGCTGACGGTGCGCACCGCGCTGACGAGGCCGAAGGCGACGTGCACGACGTAATTGCCCGGCGGCAGCACGATGTTGGGCGTCGCACTGCGATCCTCGCGGATCAGCTTGAAAGTGCCGTTCTCGTCGGGACGATCGGCAAACACCCGCCACACCAGGCCGCTGCTGATCGCAGGCGTGTCCTTGCCGTATTTGGCGCTCAGGGACAGCACGGCCTGTCCGGGCGCGGCCGCATTGAGGGGTGCTGCCGGCGGAACGCTCGTCACCGCGGGCGGCGGCATGCTGGGCGTGTTCGGCTGAGTCAGGGTCGGCGGCAGGCTCGGCGGCGGACCGGCGCCCGGGCCCGAGGGGGGCGCCAGGCTGACGGCGCCGCCGGGATCGGGCACCGAAGCCGGGGGCACCGGCGGCGGCCGATCCGAGAAAAGCTGGGCCTGCGCAGCATTCTGGCCTGACACAACGAGGCATGCGGCAAGGACCAGCGCCGGCAGCAGCCTGCCGCCGCGCCGCCATCCGATGATGCCGTCACCCCCGAGAGTCATGCCCTCTGCTTTTCACCGAAAACGCGGCAAATTCAAGCCTCTGAAACCCCAGGAAATACGGCCCGAGAGAGTTCTTTGGAACCCGCTGGAACCCCGTTGACGCCCGCGTGATTAGATCAGAGGCAACCGGCCCTCGCCACACTCCTGCCCGCTGCGTCCCGAACGGTATAAACCATGCTTGGCCCTCGTTCTGGCGAAGCAGAAGCACGGCGCCTACTCTGGAGTGAGGGCTGGCCCGGAGTAGGAGAGTTTCGGTGCTGGATATCTTGAAGGGTCGCGGCGTGAACGGCGCGAATGGAGAAAAAGTCGGTCTCGGCAGCATCCGCAAGCCGGTCATCGGCCTGGCGCTCGGCGGCGGCGCGGCGCGCGGCTTTGCCCATATCGGTATCATGAGGACGCTGTTGGCCAACGGCATCGTGCCCGATGTCGTGGTCGGCACCTCGATCGGCGCGGTGGTCGGCGGCCTCCATGCGGCCGGCCGGCTCGATACGCTCGAAGAGTGGGGTCGCAGCCTGCAAGGCATGCGCAACATCCTCGGCTATCTCGACATCCGCCTCGACGGTTCCGGCCTGATCGGCGGCGAGAAGCTCGCCACCCGTCTCGAGAAGGCGGTCGGCCAGACCCTGATCGAAGACCTTCCGATCAAGTTCGCGAGCGTCGCGACCGAGGTCCGCACCGGCCACGAGATCTGGCTGACGCGCGGCCGCATGGTCGATGCGATGCGCGCTTCCTACGCGCTGCCCGGCATCTTCTCGCCCGTGATGATCGGCGACCGCTGGCTGGTCGACGGCGCGCTGGTGAACCCGGTGCCGGTTTCGGCGGCGCGGGCGCTCGGCGCCGAAATCGTCATCGCCGTCAATCTGTCCACCGACGTCTTCACGCATTCGACGACGATCCATGCGCACGGCGCGATGCCTTCGCCGGTCCCCCCCGTGACCGAGGTGACCCCGGCCAAGCGACGCTTTCCGCGCTTCTTCTCGCCGGAGAAAACCGTCAAGCGCGAGTTCTTCGGCACCGCCGGACGTCCCGGCATCTCCTCGGTGATGATCGACGCCTTCAACATCATGCAGGACCGCATCACCCGTGCGCGGCTCGCCGGCGATCCGCCGGACCTCCTGATCACGCCACGGGTCGGTCAGTTCGGCTGGTTCGATTTCCATCGCGCCGAGGAGCTGATCGCGCTCGGCACCCGCGCCGCCGAACGCGCGCTGGAGTCGATCCAGGAAACGATCGACGTGCTGGCGCCGGCGCCCGAAGGCGCCGCGCCCAAAGCAGTCGGTAAGGCCAGCGAGTAAGCCGGCTCAGGCCGTCTTGATGTAGTCGCGCAGGGCTTCCTGCTCGGACTCGTATTCCTGGACCCGGCGCTTGACGATGTCGCCGATCGAGATCAGCCCGACCACCTTGTTGTTGTCCAGCACCGGAAGGTGCCGGAACTTACCGGTGGTCATTATCTCCATGAGCTCGGCGACCGTGTCGGACTCCTTGCAGGTCACGACCTTGCGGGTCATCACCTGAGACACCGGCTCTTCCAGCGCACCGGCGCCGCGCTCGCCGAGCACGCGCACGATGTCGCGCTCGGACAGGATGCCCTCGAGCCGGCTCTGGTCCATCACCAGCACCGCGCCGATCTTCTTCTCGCCGAGCAACTTGACTGCGGCGGCGAGCTTGGCGTCGGGCGCGACGCTCATGATCTGGTGGCCCTTGGTATTGAGAATGGAACGTACCGTCATTGTTGCCTCCCTGAATCGGATCCGTCCGCTTTGCGCGGTCCGGACTTGTTCGCGAGTCTTCAACTAACAGTTTCGGCGCCGGTTTCACGTTGAGGCGCTTTGCGAAGCGCAGCCTCTATGAGCTTGCTGCTTCGGAACATTCTTCCCGGGAATGATGGATGAATTCGGGCCGCGCCGCAAGCGCTGCTTCAAATACCGTTTGAAATGTCCTGTGATGACGCATCCGCAGCATCATCGTTTCGCACGCGCGGCACGGGATCGAACAGCGCGAACAGCAACAGCCCTGCGAAGAAGCCGCCGATATGCGCCTCCCAGGCGACGCCCGCGCTGTCGCTTTCGACGCCGATGGCGCCGACGCCGAAGATGATGTTGAGGGCAAACCACACGCCCAGGAAGCCGACGATGCGCCGGTCGCGCAGTGCCTGCAACAGCGGCAGCGCCGGAACCTTTGCGGCGGTATCTGCATCCGAGCGGCTGAACGACAGGAAGCTGCCGCGCACGAAAGCGAACCGGATTGCGGCCGCCATCGCGCCCGACACCGAGGCCGAGGCGCCGATCATCGGCACCACCGCATGCTCATGGGTGACGAGATGGGCGAGCGCGCCGGCCGCGGCCGTCACCGCCAGGAACACGAAGAAGCGCACCGCGCCAAAGCGCCGCGCCAGCGCGCTGCCGAACGGCAGCAGCCACAGCACGTTGAAGGCGAGATGGGTGAGATTGGCATGCAGCAGCGAATAGGTGACGAAGGTCCAGACCTTGGCACCGGCGCCGCCCTCGAATTGCAAATTGACCAGCGAGGAATCGTAGCGCTTCGGGATGAAGCCGAAGACGTCGATGGTCCAGTTCTCCAGCTCCGGCGGCAGCAGCACCCGCAGATGGATCACCGCCAGCAGGACGACATAGGCCGTCAGCGGCAACGGCAGCGTCAGGATCGGCTCGCGTGGGGCCTCTTCGACGACGACCGGCTGGTCTGACGGTGGTTGTGGCGGGGAATCCAAGGCGGTTTCGCTTTCAGGCGCGATCGAAGCAGCAGCTTGGAGATAGTCGCCTTTACCGGCCTTGCGCAAGTGCACAAAAGGAAAAGGCAGGGCCCTGGGAAAGCCCCTGCCTGTCCGTGTCGATCTTCCTGACACAGCGGAGGAACAAGGCGTATCCCCACCCCTCCCCGCGGCCAGCGACCAAACTGTTTGACGCCCGTGTCCAGACCTCGCCGAGAACCTGGAAGAAAGCGGCGAGGCTTGCGACCGCGATCACCATAGCAGGCGCGCGGTCGGGGCAAAGCGCATAGTTAATTTAACGTTAACGACGCAAAGGCTGCCCGCGCGAGGCCAAAAACGCCCCCGCGGCATGGACGCTGCAATTCCCCTCCTGCACAACAACACAGGGATCTCAGGTGCACTGAAGCGGGACAGGTTTGTCCCACTG
This sequence comes from Bradyrhizobium sp. AZCC 2230, assembly GCF_036924495.1. NCBI lineage: Bacteria > Pseudomonadati > Pseudomonadota > Alphaproteobacteria > Hyphomicrobiales > Nitrobacteraceae > Bradyrhizobium > Bradyrhizobium sp. AZCC 2230. The sequence continues at coordinate 2,467,316 of NZ_JAZHRS010000001.1, forward strand.
GTGCGGCCCCGGGGTAAGCGTTCAGTCATGAAACATCCGTCGAGCCGCGCGTTCTTCGCGTATTGGGACAGGAAGCGCGGCAGCGCGCGGGCGCCTGATCGGGCCGATATCGACCCGGCCGCCGTACGCGAGCTGCTTGGCGACATCTTCGTCCTGTCCTGCGAACCGAAAACCGGCTTTCCCTTCCGCGTCGCCGGCACCCGCGTCTGTGCGCTCGCGGGCTGCGATCTCAAGGACCAGAGCTTTGCGGCGATGTTCACGGAAGGTTGCCGCCGCGAGATCGAGGAAATCGCAACCATCGTCGCCGACGAGACGCTCGGCGCCATCGCCGGTATCACGGCCACGCGCGAGGACGGTAGCAAGGCCCATCTCGAGCTGCTGCTGCTGCCCTTCAACGCGCGCCCACACACGCCGGTCAGCGTGACCGGCGTGCTCGCGCCGTTCGACGACGAATGCGGCGCGCTTGGCGCCTTCACCGTCACCTCCTGGCGCTATCTGCACCAGCCGGAGAAATTGCTGCCGCGCGCGATCCGCAAATTGCAGATCGCCCGCGGGCTGATGGTGTATGAGGGGTTGCGGTAGGAGCGCCCCTCGTGTCGGGCGCGCAGTTGTTGCAAACGACCACCCCGGTCTTCATCGCGCCACCCGAATGACCGCGTCAGCGCGCTGGCTTGCGATCCATCATTGGAACCTTACCTGTTAAAGTACGTTTGCCCGTTTGCCATGCCAAGCGAGCGCGCGGCAACGCGGCTCGGTCGGTGACGATGCGTTTGCTCGCCGTCGAGCGTCCGTCGAGGGGCGATTCCCATGATGGAGCACGCGACCAGAGTTGGTAATCGCCTGCTAGCTGCGTTACCGTCGGCCGACTTCGCTTTGCTTGCACCGCATTTGCGAAAAGTACCGCTCCAGCACGACGCAGTCCTCATTCGATCGGGCGACCGGATCGAACACCTCTACTTCCCCTGTAGCGGCGCGATCGCCCTCATCATGGAGTTGCCGAACGGACAGACGGCCGCAACCGCGGTGATCGGCAACGACGGCGTGATCGGACTCATGACGGCGCTTGGTCCGGTCCGATCCCCCCTGACAGCGGTTGTCCGCGTGGCCGGGACCGCACTCCAGATGTCGCCCGCGCGATTCCAAGCGACGCTCGAACGCAGTCCGGCCATCGCAATCGCGGTTCAGATTGTCACTAGGGCGATGATGACGCAATTCCTGCACGTCGCGGCCTGCAACGCGCTGCATTCCGTCGAAGCACGCCTCGCTCGCTGGCTGCTTCACATTCACGACCGGACGGACGGCGGTGACGTGCTGCCCTTGACCCAGGAGACGCTGTCGGAACTGCTCGGCGTTCGACGCACCACGGTCACACATGTCGTGAGCGCACTTCGAACATCAAGGGCCATCAAATCCAATCGGCGCGGTCAGCTCGAAATCGACAGGCAACGGCTCGAGGTCGTCGCTTGCGAATGCTACAAGGTGATGAGCCGCAGGATCGATCGGATCGTGTCGCAGGATGCGTTAAGGCTCCTTCACGCCGCGCCGGCGCGGAATGGCTGCCCGCCCCCGGATTTCCCGTTCGCCAAGACCGATTCATAGACCCAGGCCTCTCGGGCGAACCACTCGTGCGTCGCCGCGCACACCCGGCAATAGGTGCGCGAAAAGAACACCGTACTGGAGCGAAATCTTTCGCCGTCCATCTCGATGCCTGTCGGAATTGCGCTGCCCGTTTCCGGGCATTTGATCATCACCATACCCATCCTGATTTCCCTCCAGCTCGGCATCACCTCGCGGCGAGGCTGGCCGTCCCCGGCTGGACGGCGTCTCATCTGGCGAAGACGCTCGTCCAGCCGATCCACGTGGCCAGTAACCTCGATTCAAGCAGCCCTATGCAGAACCCGGTTGAAGCTGTTCTTGATCGGCTCGGCCGTCTCGGTCGCGACCTTCTGGGCCAGATCCCAAAGCTCCCGATTCTGGGCGAAAGCCGCTTCAAAGGTCTTGCGACTGTGGGTGCTGGAGAGGGTCATGAGGTCCGCAAACGACCTCGCATCCGCAAGCTGGGAGAAAAATTCCAGCGCGGAGCTGGTATTGGTCCTGGATATTTCGATGACCTTGGTGCCGTAATCGGCGGTACGACTGGCATTGGTCGAACAGGCATCGCAGAGGGCCGCGGTGATCTCCTCGGAAGTCGCCTTCATCTGCTCGAAATTTGCCTTGGCCCGTGTCGCCGCCGGCGCGGTGAGATCGCCGAACATCGCCTGGATGTTGAAAAACGGTATGTCGAACTTGAGCTTTGTATTTCCGTTCGCTGCCCCATTCAGCGGAGCGGCATTCGTCTCGGCTTTCACATTGACATCACTCACGGGCTTTCATCCTTTCAAGCGAAACTAGATAATGGATTGAAGACTCCCCGACGCGTCCAGATGCGTACTGCACCGGGACACCAGTGCCCCTACTTTCACGTAGGCGGGATGCTGCTGCGGATATGCCGCCCTCGCCCCCTGCCGGAGCCAACTATGGCCGACGAAAGTCGATGCTTCGGTTCGCTTTCGGACTCTCAATTTGATTTTATTCGATAAATGCGACGCAGTAGCGCAGGCAGACATTTTGCGTCCTTGAAGTTGCCGCCATTGCATGCGCCAACTTAAGATCAGCACTGGCGAGCGCGGGCTGATAGTGTATGAGGGACTGCGGTAACTTTCGTTTCGATGTGAGCGAGCACCGCGACCTCGATACGGCCTCTCACCGGAATGACCAAGCCATGTCCGACATCATCAATTTCGGCACGCTTCAGCTCCGCTTCCTGCATAGCAAGGATGACACCGACGGCAGCGTCGACATCTTCGAAATGACGCTGCAACCCAATGCGCGGATGCCGATCCCGCACTATCACGACCGCTGGGACGAGACGATCTACGGGCTGTCCGGCGTCTCGACCTGGACGATCGACGGCAAGCAGACCGACCTTGCCCCCGGAGAATCGGTCTTCATCAAGCGCGGCATCGTGCACGGCTTTACCAACCGTTCGACCGGGCCGGCGACATGCCTTTGCATCTTGAGCCCCGGCGTGCTGGGCCCGCACTATTTCACGGAGATGGCGACGCTGCTGTCGTCCGGCGCGCCCGATCCAGTCCAGATGAAAGCGACGATGCTACGCTATGGCCTGATACCGGCCCCGCCTGCGTAAAGCGCGCGATGCGAGGACAGGCTGGCATGGCGCCGCCCGCCCCGCGCATCTTCGAGATCGCTTACGGCATCGCCAGGTGCCAGGCGCCGTTCAGGAAACCGTCGCCGGTGATGTCGCCGGGCTTGGTGTCCTTGGCGAAGGTGTAGAGCGGCTTGCCCTTGTGCGCCCACTGCTTGGAGCCGTCGTCGCGGGCGATGATGGTGTAGCCGTCGCCGGCAGCATCGCTGGCCTCGGCTTTCAGCGCCGGCCAGTTTGTCGCACACGGGCCGTTGCAGGCCGACTTGCCGTCCATGTCCTTGGCGAACGTGTAGAGCGACATGCCCTTGGCGTCGGTGAGCACGCTGCCCTTGTCGGTCTTGCCGGTCTTGGTCGGCGGCGCCGCGAACGCAGCCGAGGTGATCGCGAGCGTTGCCGCGAGCGCGAGCGCGAGGCGGATCGAAGATGTCGTCATGGTGTCTCCTGTCATGCAATTGGCTTGCACGAGGTAGGACGCCGCACCGCGCGCTGTATTCCTCAGAATGGCGCAAAGAAATTTCTGGCTGCGCACATCGGCGCGACGGAATAAATTGCGATGGTTGAGACGGAACAGTCGAGATGAGCAAGCCACATTGGCGGCGCGCGCACGCCGGAGACCTCGCGGCGATCAGCGCGATCGCGGCGCGAATTCATCCTGATCTCCCCGAACGTCCGGAAGTATTCGCAGAAAAGATGCGGCTTTATCCGGACGGCTGTTGCGTGCTCACTGCAGGCCACGAGATCGCAGGCTACGGCCTCGCGCATCCCTGGATGCAGCAACAGATTCCACAGCTCGACGGGTTCCTCGACCGATTGCCCGATGCTGCAGATTGTCTCTATCTGCACGATGTCGCCGTGCTGCCCGACTTCCGCGGCGGCACGACGCGCGTTTATGTCGCAGAGATCGAACAGCTCGCGCGATCATCAGGCACCGCAACGCTGGCGCTGGTCTCGGTCTACGGCACGCGACCGCTGTGGGAGCATCTCGGCTTCCAAGGCGTCGCACCTGACGCGGCGCTGCGCGACAAGCTTTTGTCCTACGGCGCGAGCGCGACCTACATGCTGCGCGGGCTCACGCAATAGCCCCATTCCCTCACGCGGGCGTGAAACCAAGCCTCGAACCGCCTTCGATCAGCCTCCGTCGAAGAACTGCGCGAGCCGTTCCGGTCTCGCCGAACCGAGGCTGGAGAATTCCCATGAAACTCACATTGCCAAAAGTCGCTTTGATAGCATTCGTTGCGACGACCGCGTTCACCGCAACCAGCGCCAATGCGGTGCAATTCCGATCCCATCGCTGCGACATCGATTTCTTTGCAAGCTGCGGCGTCATCAAGCTCCAGGAGCCGCCACCTGCACCGCCCCCCGTCACTCGCATCGGCCGCGATACGTCACCGACCTACATGAAGCAATCCGACCCTCGCTATAACTCCGCCATGGGTTATGGCGGTGGTGGTGGTGGTGGTGGCGGTGGCGGTGGTAGCGGTGGTGGTGGTGGTGGTGGTGGTGGTGGCGGTCGCTAAGCTCGCAGCTAACAGTTCAGATGATGTCGCCGGTGCAACCCGGCGGCATCATCGCGGTCAGCGCTGACAGGCGCGGCGGTTCAGCTGCGGTGCTTTTTCTTACCCTTCTTCGCGGAAGCACCCGGCCATTCAGTGACCGACGGCGCATATTTGGCGTCACCGGATTTGTCTCCGAACTTCTTGTTCTTCTTCCCAAACTCGGGCTTGCCGAATTTGCGACCATCGTGAGGTTTGGCGTTCGGCTTGCCTTGGTGCCTGGCTTCCGGCTTTCCGCGCGGCCTGTCGTGCTGCTTCGGCCCGTTCGCGTTCCACGGATTGTCGCCGCGGCGGGCAGCATGATCGTCGTCACCTTCATCGCGTTGCGGAGCGCGTGAGCGCTTCTCCACCGGCGCCTGCGCTTGCGGCCCACCCGTCATCGGCTCGAGGCGGATATTGTCTTCCTTGTCCGGACGCTTGATCTTGGCAGCGAAGGATTCCGCGACCCGCTCGGAAATTTCGAACTCGGTCGTGGTGTCCATGATCTTGATGGCGCCGATGTCGCCCTTGTCGATGCCACCGCGACGGCAAATCATCGGCAACAGCCAGCGCGCTTCCGCATTCTTTCTTCGGCCGATGTTGGCCCGGAACCATACGGTGGCTTCTGTCATGCCATGCTTCGGCGACGATTTCCCGGATTTGGGTCGAGGGCTCTCGGAGCGGTCATCGCCGCGCGATGTCCGATCGTCGCGGCCGCGATCGTCACGCGGCCGGCCGCGCGCCTCGCCGGGATCGAGAATGTCCTCAGGTGACGGCAGCCGCGCGCGATAGAGCCGCGCCAGCGCTGCGGCGATGTCCTCGGCCGACCGCTCGGCGAGCAATGCCTTCGCCAGCTCGATATCGTCGGCGGACGTCTCCTCGGTGAACAACACGTCCTTCATGCGCTCATGGTCGAGCTTGCGAATCTCATCCGCCTGCGGCGCCATGCCCCAGTTCGCCTCGATGCCGGACAAATTCAACAACACCTCGGCACGCCGCCGTCGTACCGGCGGCACCAGCAAGACGCTGACACCCTTCCGGCCCGCGCGCCCGGTGCGGCCCGAGCGATGCTGCATCACCTCGGGATCGTTCGGCAGATCGGCGTGAATCACCAGGTCGAGGCTCGGCAGGTCGATGCCGCGGGCGGCAACGTCGGTCGCGACGCAAATGCGGGCGCGCCCGTCCCGGAGCGACTGCAGCGCCTGGGTGCGTTCGTTCTGCGTCAATTCACCGGAGAGTGCGACCACGGAAAAACCGCGCTCCAGAAGTGCTGCCTGCAAATGCCTGACCGCATCGCGCGTGTTGCAGAACACCAGTGCGCTCGGCGACTCGTAGAAGCGCAGCACGTTGACGACCGCATGCTCGACATCGCCGGGAGCGACGCGGATGGCGCGGTATTCGATATCGGCGTGACCGCCTTCGTCGCCGGCGACCTCGATCCGAAACGCCTGCTGCTGATACTGCTTCGCCAGCGCCACGATGCCGCGCGGAAACGTCGCCGAGAACAACAAGGTGCGGCGCGTGTCCGGAGTGGTCTTGAGGATGAACTCCATGTCCTCGCGAAAACCGAGATTGAGCATCTCGTCGGCCTCATCGAGGACGACCACCTTCAATTCCGAGATGTCGAGGCGGTTGCGCCGCAGATGATCGCACAAGCGCCCGGGCGTCCCGACCACGATGTGCGCACCGGCAGCCAGCTCGCGCTGCTCGCGGCGCGGGTCCATGCCGCCGACGCAGGAGACGACGCGCGCCCGCGCATGCTCATAGAGCCATGTGAGCTCGCGCTGGACCTGCAAGGCGAGCTCGCGGGTCGGCGCGACGATCAGGGCCAAAGGTGCGGCGGCCTGCTCGAACCGCTCGGCGCCGTCGAGCAAATCCTTGGCCATGGCCAAACCGTACGCGACGGTCTTGCCCGAGCCAGTCTGGGCCGACACCAGGAGGTCGCGGTCAATCGCATCCTCGCCGAGCACGGCGAGCTGAACGGGGGTCGGTGAATCGTAATTGCGCTCAGCCAAGGCACGGGCGAGCGGCGGGGTCAGGGCCGGAAAGGACACGGAATGGAAAACCTTGCTTGGTCCGGGGCGCGGAACGGAAAGCCGAGGGGCCCGACGCTGCAGTCACTGCAGAAGGCCCGGTCACACCCATGATGATTTTGATTTGGACGCTCTTTACGCCAGAAGCGGCCAAATCACCATGGCTTTGATGCATGGCATTGGCGACAGGGTGAACAAGGCCGGGATGCTCAGTCCCGGCAGTTTTGACGCGGTTTGACGCCTCCAGTGCGTTTTTGGGCCGGAACGGCGGACTTTTGCGGCCATCTCGCCTAAATTGTGCGGGATCGGAGGTGCCAGGGATGCATCCATGAGCTCGTCGGGTGAACGCCGCTGCGGCGACTGCACGCTTTGCTGCAAGGTGATGGGGATCGAGGCGCTCGCCAAGCCGGCGGGTAGCTGGTGCGCGCATTGCAAGCCCGGCCGCGGCTGCGCGGTCTACGCCGACCGGCCCGCCGAATGCGAAAGCTTCAGCTGTCTCTGGCTCGTCAACGACCTCCTCGACGAGCGCTGGAAGCCGAGCCGCTCCAAGCTGGTTCTGACCACGTCCGAGGACGGCGTCGAGATCCGCTGCGACCCCGGCTCTCCCAATGCCTGGCGCAAGGAGCCCTACGCCAGCGAGATCCGTGCCTGGGCCGTGGAAGGCGAGCATAGCGACATGACGGTCGTCGTCATCGTCGGCCAGCGCATGATCCTCGTCACGTCGGAGCGCGAGTTTGATCTGGGTGTCGTCGGACCGGATGAACGCATCGTGCGTGAGCTGGAGGGCACCAAGGCGGTGGGCGTGACGGTGACGACAAATGATTTGGCAAATGGGCACGGTTCGATCGACACCGAACCATCGGATCGGCAAATTGCGTCAGGCTCCCGGCACGATCGAGGCGACCCGCGGGCCTAGAACGGTGGCTTCCATTGGTAGCGCGCGAGCAGACAAGGAGGAGAACAAGACATGTCCGGCGACAAGACGTCAGAGGCCGCTTTGGCGGATCTTAGTCGCAACTATGTCCGCGCCGTCGACGAGGCCGACGTAGCCTGGTTCGACGCCAATCTCGCGGCGGACTTTCGCAACACCAATCCGGACGGCACATTGATCGACCGGTCCACATTCCTCGTGCAGATAGGCCGCGGCTCGACGGTACGCGACATTCGTGAGCACGACGTGATGATCCGTATTCTTGGCGACTTCGCCATCATTCATGCACGCACCAGCTATCGTAAGCCGGACGGCAGCGAAGGTGCTGGCCGGTATACGGACGACTGGCAATTCCGGGACGGACGTTGGCAATGCGTCTCTGCTCACGTGTCTCGTGCATAAGCGCCGAGAGAACAGGATACGGGTGAAACATGTCAGACAGCATCTCGCTTGCCGACAAGCTCGCGACCTTTCAGGAATTCTGGTCACCGCGCACGATCACGACCTTCAACGATTGCGACGTGATGGTGGTGAAGGTGAAGGGAGAGTTCACCTGGCACAAGCACGACGACACCGACGATTTCTTTCTGGTGCTGAAAGGCCAGCTGGAGATCGAGTTGCGGGACCGCACCGTGACGCTCGGACCGGGCGAGCTCTACGTCGTGCCCAAGGGGGTCGAGCACCGCCCGGTGGCCCGCGAAGAGGTTCACCTGATGCTCATTGAGCCGACGGGCACGCCGAACACGGGCGACAAGGCCACGGCTGCAGCGCGCAAGCTCGCATAGAGGCGCGGTTCTAATCCCTGGAGGTCACGAGCCTGCTGAAGCCTCCGGCGAGCTTTGCCTTGGCCCGCACGACAAAGTCTTTAGCCGCATGGCTTAAGGCGCGGATGGCGCGCCAGGCTTCGGTGGCCTGCAGCCATGCCTTCATCTCGGAAAACTTCCCATACACCCAGGCGAATGCCGGAATTCGCATCAGCTTGTCCCGCGTGAGATGGAACAGGCGCTCGACCAGCACGAGCTTGAGCAGCTCGCAGCCGACGAACGCCGACACACCACTCAGGAACTGACCGGTTGCAACGAGGTACGCCGCCAACGGTTTGATCGGCTCCAGAATGATCACGGGCACGGAAAACAGCGCGAGTGACGGATAAGGCGGCAGCGATTTGATCCAGGCGCGCAGCCGCTTGAATTCGAGATGCCGCCCGAGCCAGCGCGAGATCGGCCTCGCCACGGCCATAAACACCGCATCCACCAGAAAGTAGATCGCGGCCAGGATGTAGGTGATGGGCTTCAGGATTCGCTTCACAAAAACTCTCCCGCGAACTCAAAGCCGGAACCTGGGCCTAAGTTTCACCGCGACGTGAATAAGTCGCGGATTCCCTGTGGAACTTTTGGGGCATTCGGTCCCGCCCGTCTCAGATCTCGGCATAAACCTCCAGAAGATTGCCGTCGGGATCCCTAAAGAACAGCGTCCGATGCCCGAACGGCTGGTTCGTCGGTGGCGACAGCAGCGCCACACCCTGCCGCACGAGCGCACTGAGCAAAGCGGAACGCGCGACACGCGCGACCGGCGGCCCCGGATTACGCTGCGCTCCATCCGCGCTCAAGTTCTCACTCCACCAATTCCGGCCAGGGCACGATGGTCGACTTCACCGTCTTCATCGCCATAGCGTCCTTGACGGCCTGTGCAACACCTTCTTCCGTGAACGGATAGATCGTCTGCATCTTCAGCCAGGGATATTTGTCGCGGGTGCGGTAGAGCATGTCGACACCGAGCGGGAGATCATTACCGGTAAAGCCCCAGGATCCCAGCACGTTGAGGTCCTTGGTGCAGATGCGGTGCCAGGAGGTCTCGATCGAGCCCGCGTCGGTGAACTGGCCCATCTCGACATAGGTGCCACCGTCACGCAGCATCTCGATGCCTTCGGGGCCCGCGGTCGGGTGGCCCGAGCAATCCATCACCAGATCGGCGCCGAAGCCGCCAACGATTTCGCGGACGCGCGCGATGCGCTCCTGCGGCGATTTGATCTCCTCGATGTTTACCGTCGCTTCCGCGCCGAATCCGCGCGCGAGCTTGAGGCGCGGCTCTTCCGGCGCGCCGACGCAGATGACGCGCCCCGCCCCCATCTCGCGTGCCGCCGCGACCGCCAAAATGCCGATCGGGCCCGAGCCCTGGATCACCACTGTGTCGGCCCAGGTGAAGCCGCCGGCGCGGGTCGCGCGGTTGAATGCGCGGATGCAGGAGGTCAGCGGCTCCGACAGCGCGCCGAGGCGCAGCGACATGTCGTCGGGCAGCTTGTAGATCTTGGTGCCCGGCAGCATGTCGAGATCGACATAGACATATTCGGCCCAGCCGCCCCACATGTGCGGCGCCTTGTCGAAGCCGAGATAGCGGCCGTAATAGACCGGCGTCAGGCATTTGTTCGCGGTCTGCGGATAATGGATGCAGTAGTAGCATTTGCCGCAAGGCATCAGCGGCGGGATCATCACGTTCGATCCGACCTTGAGCGGCTTGCTCATGAAATCCTCGGTGAACTCGTCGCCGCATTCGACGAGGACGCCGCCAATCTCATGGCCGAGCGTGAACGGCCAGGGCAGCGGCTTCGGCCAATGGCCTTTCAGAATGTGCAAATCGGTGCCGCAGACGCCGCACGCGCCGATCTTGATCAGCGCGCCCTTGCGGCCGACCTTTGGCCAAGGCACGGTCTTGATCACGGGCTCCGAGCCCGGTCCTGCGTGGGTGCAGACGCGGATCTGTTGCATGGCGTTTCCTCGGGGCCCGTCTGTTATGATTGTTGGGTGCGGGCGTGAAGCGAAGCGTATGTGAGATGCGCGCTCGTGCCAAGGTGAGCCTTGTAGCCCGTATGTCGCGCAGCAAAATGTGGGCGCGACGCCTGCCACAAACACCGCCGTCATCCTGAGGTGCGCGCTCTTGCGCGCCTCGAAGGATGGGCAGCGAGCTCCCTTCGCCCATCCTTCGAGGCTCCCCTTGCGATGCTGATGCATCGCAAGGGGAGCACCTCAGGATGACGGCGGAGTGTGTGGCAGCAGTGCATGGCAGATGCCCGAGCACACCCAAGTGTCTTGAGCACTCACCAACGAGCGTGTATGGCCGGATGATATCTTGCCCCTGGTGCCCCCTTGACCCCCCACCCGCAAAATCCCGTGGCCGCGTCCGGCTCGTTCGCGGCGATGAAGTCCGTGCCCTATCGGCTGCAGTTCATCGCCTATGTGTTGGCGATGATGGCCGACAATATCGAGCATGTGATCAGCTATTGGGTGGTGTTCCAGAAATTCCATTCGCCGACGCTGGGCGGGTTTGCCGTGCTGTCGCACTGGCTGCCGTTCCTGCTGTTCTCGGTGGCGGTCGGCGGGCTCGCCGACCGCTTCGATCCGCGCCGCATCATCCAGTGCGGTATGCTGCTGTTCATCGCGGCCTCGGCCGGATGGGGCTTCTTCTTCATCACCGACACGATCCAGATGTGGCACGCGATGCTGCTGCTGGTGATCCACGGCTGCGCCGGCGTCCTTTGGCAAACACCGAACCAGCTGCTGCTCTACGACCTCGTCGGCCCCACAGACCTGCCGAGCGCGGTGCGGCTCAACGCGATGGCGCGCTATCTCGGCATCCTGGTCGGGCCTGCGGTGGGCGGGGTCATCATGCTGACGTTCGGCACCTCGCGCGGCATCATCTTCAATACGCTGTTCTATCTGCCGATGCTGCTATGGCTGTTCTGGGCGCCGGTGCGCGACAGCAGCGTCGCGGTGCGACGCTTCGCCGTGCGCGGCTTTGCTGACATCCTGCTGACAATCCGCGCCATCGGCACGCAGCCGGTGCTGACGGCGATGACGTGGTTGGCCGGCCTCACCTCCTTCATGATCGGCAACGCCTATCACGCCCAGATGCCGGGCTTTGCCGGCGATCTCGGCCATGGCGATCCCGGCGTGTCCTACAGCGTGCTGCTCGCAGCCGACGCTGCCGGTGCGCTGCTCGCGGGCATTGCGCTGGAATCGTGGGGACGATTGAAAGGCACGCCGCGCACCGCGATCCTGCTCGCGACGCTCTGGAGCGTGGCGCTGCTCGGCTTCGCCGCGGTGCGGATCTATCCGGTCGCGATCGTGCTCTTGTTCTTTGCGGGCTTCTTCGAGCTGTCGTTCAACACCATGGCGCAAGCGCTGGTGCAGTTGAATGCGCCGGCCGACATCCGCGGCCGTGTCGTCGGTCTCTATAATATGGCGGGACTTGGCATGAGGGCGTTCAGCGGCATCACCGTCGGCGTCTTTGGTGCTGCGATCGGCATTCACTGGTCGCTGGGACTATCGGCCGCAGTGCTGCTGGCGCTGCTGTCTCTGCTCTATCAGCGCGCGACGCGGAAGACGGAAGGTTGACTCTCGTCCCTCCCGACCGCACGCTCGACAAGCGGGTTGGGGAGTTGAGGCATTGCGTAATCGCTGGGCTATTCTTGCGATCCTGTTCGTCGTTCGCCTCACCATCGCGTTCCAGTTCCAGAGCGTGGCGGCGGTCGCGCCGCTGCTCGAAAAGACATTTGGTGTCGGGCTCGCCGATATCGGAATTCTGATCGGCCTCTATTTCACCCCGGGCGTCGTGCTGGCGCTGCCGGGCGGCGCGATCGGCCGAACCCTTGGAGACAAACCCACGACGATCGCGGCGCTGCTGCTGATGACGGCCGGCAGCCTGGTGATGGCGACCACCGACATCTGGGGCCTGCAGATGGCGGGACGCCTTACCTCCGGCGCCGGCGGCGTGCTGCTGACGGTGCAGCTCACCAAGATGGGCACCGACTGGTTCGCCGGGAAGGAGATCGCAACCGCGATGGCGATCTTCGTCAACTCCTGGCCGGCAGGCGTTGCGATCTCGCTGCTGGTGCTGCCCGCGATCGGCACCGCCTATGGTGCGGGCGCCGTATTCGCCGCGACCGGCGCGCTGAGCGCGATCGGCATTGCGCTGATCATGTTCTATCAGCCGCCGCCGGGCGCAACAGTCAGCGCGGCCAGCTCTGCCCGTCTCGATCGCCTTGCGCTATTGGCGGTGATCGTCGCGGGCATGATCTGGGGCCTCTATAATGTCGGCTTCGCCATGATCTTCTCGTTCGGCCCCTCCTTGCTGGCCGAGCGCGGCTGGAGCATCGCCGCGGCCGGCTCGGCGATCAGCGTCGTGATGTGGCTGTCAGTGGTTTCGGTGCCGGCCGGCGGCTATCTCGCCGATCGCTTCGAGCGGCCCTTTATATTGGCGATTACGGCCAGCCTCGTCGTCGCCGCCCTGCTGGCCTGGCTGAGCCGATCCGACGCTGTGATCACCATCCTCGTCCTGATCGGCCTGATTGGCGGCCATCCGGCCGGCCCGATCATGAGCCTCGCCGCCCGCGTGCTCGTCCCGGAGACCAGGGCGATCGGGATGGGCGTGTTCTATACCCTCTTCTATGCCGCAATGATGCTGGGGCCGGCGGTCGCGGGGCGGCTCGCCAAATCAGCGGGGACCGCGGCGGTCGCGCTCGACCTCGGCGCACTGACGGTTTTGGCCTGCCCGCCCTTGATGTGGCTTTTTGAACGGATCGTGTCGGTTCGTAATCGCCGCGCCAAATCATAACGCGGCATTAACCCTATGCACCTTAGGGTCGTACCGGACTCCGCCCGGGCGGGGGGTCGGGTAGTGAAAATGGCGTTGGCGAACAAAAAATTTCTTCCGGCCGCCGAGGAACGTCGGCGTTTCCAGCGGGTGAAGGTTCACCTGCTCGGCCGTTACATGCTGCCGGATCGCCGTGAATTCCCCTGCCAGGTGATCAATATGTCGCCCGGCGGGCTGGCACTGCTGGCGCCGGGTATCGGTAATGTCGGCGACCGCGTGGTCGCCTATCTCGACCATATCGGCCGGGTCGAGGGCAAAATCACCCGGATCATCGACAACGGTTTTGCCATGACGGTGGGCGCGACGCCGCGCAAGCGCGACAAGCTCGCGGCCCAGCTGACCTGGCTCGCCAACCGCGACATCCTCAATCTGCCGGAAGACCGCCGCCACGACCGTATCGTGCCGCGCAACCCGATCGCGGTGTTGACGCTCGAGGACGGCACCAAGATGACCTGCCGCATCATCGACCTCTCGCTCTCCGGCGCCGCCATCGCCGCGGAGAACCGCCCGCCGCTGAAATCGACGGTTTTGCTCGGCCGGGTCCAGGGCCGCGTGGTCCGAAACCTGGAAGACGGCTTCGCGCTGGAGTTCTTGCACTCGCAGCCGATCGAGACACTCGAAGAGAGCGTTACCGCGCGGTAAAGCGAAAGCACGCCAAAGCCCCTGTTTTTCCAGGCTCAAAGGCGGCCTCCGCGATGCGGACGCCGTCTTTTTCGCGTCCGGATGTCGCCGCATGCCGGTTAACGCGCAGCCCGTTCGCGCGCCCAAACAGCAGTTCCGCCAGCGTTTCCGCGTTAATCCCTACAATTTGAATCAATTGCAGTATTCTCAAATTCTACTCGAATTTTCTTCAAGTACAGATCGAATTCGCCGCGCCTTTTACTTGTATTCGTCTCGACTTGACTTGGTTGACTTAGCGGCAACTCAAAGCTCGGTGCGCAATGTGGTCCCAACAAGAAACGGGGGCCGCAATGTTGGACTTCAGGGGACAGGGGAAGAGACTGGCGATCGCCGCCATGCTCTTCGGGATCAGCGCGACAGCGCAGGCCGGCGAAAGCCGTCTGCTCTACGCGAGCCTCGGCGACACCGCGCGTGCGCCGATCGGCTGGGTCGAGTTTTGTGCAGAGAATGCCGCTCAGTGTCAGGGCGGGCCGACGCAGCCGCGCGACATCGTGATGTCGCAGACCGCGTGGCGCGACCTGACCAAGGTCAATCGCTGGGTCAACGAGACCATCAAGCCTTTGACCGACCAGGAGCACTGGGGCGTCATCGAGAAATGGTCGCTGCCGACCGACGGTTACGGCGATTGTGAAGACTACGTTCTGTTGAAGCGCAAGATGCTGATTGATGCCGGATGGCCGCGCGAGGCCCTGCTCATCACCGTCGTGCGCGACAAGAAGGGCGAAGGACATGCGGTGCTGACGGTGAAGACCGACAAGGGCGAGTTCGTTCTCGACAATCAGAACGAGAGCGTCGTTGCCTGGACGGAGACCGGCTACCGCTTCGTCAAACGCCAGTCGCAGGCCGATCCCAACGTCTGGGTCTCGCTCGGCGACACCAAGCCGGCGGTGTCCACCGCCAGCGCAAGAGATCAGTAAGTCGATCAGCAGGAACGAGACATCGAGTTACGCGACCCGGTCACATCCCCACCCCTCCCCGTCCCAGACCGGTTCGCGCGCGGCCAGCCATCCCCCAATGGCTGGCCGCAACTTTTTTGGAGGACGCGGCCGTCAGCGCGGCAGGATGTTCTTGTAGACCTTGCCGCCCTTCATGATCACCACGAAATTCTTCGCGGGACCTTCGACGAGACTTATGTTGTCGAGCGGATTGCCGTCGACCAGGAGAAGATCGGCGAGCGCGCCCTCCTCGACCACGCCGAGCTTGCCGGGATAGGGATTGCGCAGGCCGGACAGGCTCAGCAGTTCCGCGTTGGTCGAGGTCGCCATGGCCAGCGCTTCAGCCGGCGTGTACCATCGCGTCAGCGCGGCCAGCATCGAGCCCTGCTTCTCAGCCAGCGCCTGCGAGAACAGGACATCGGTGCCGAATGCGGTCTTGAGGTGATATTTCTTTACCAACGCGTAGACGCGGTCGGTGCCGGCGACCACCTGCCGCAGCTTGTCCTGCTCCGCCGGCCCGAGCCCGGCACCCATGGACATATCCAGGAACGGCTGCGTGCTCAGCCAGATCCCCTTCTCCGCCATCAGCTTTGCGCTCGCCTCGTCCATGAGATGGCCGTGCTCGATGCATCTGACGCCGGCGGCGATCGAGCGTTGGATCGCGACCGGCGTATAGGCGTGCGTGGCGACGTAGGTGCCCCAATTGTCGGCGGCCTCGACGGCGGCGCGCAGCTCGGGCTCGGTGAAGGTCGAGACATCCAGCGGACTGAACGGCGAGGCCACGCCGCCGCCCGCGGTGAGCTTGACCTGCGAAGCCCCCTGCATCAGTTGCTCGCGGGCGCGCACGCGCACCTCGTCGGGACTGTCGGCGACCATGCTGCCGCCGATCCGCTCCATGCGGCTGAGCATGCCGCCGATGGTGCGCGGCAGGTCGGAGAGCTGGCGGAAGTCGCCGTGACCACCGGTGATGGTGATGATAGCGCCGGACGGATAGATGCGCGGACCAGCGACGAGGTCCTCGTCGATGGCCTGCTTCAGGCCGAAAGTCGGCCCACCCATGTCGCGTATGGTGGTGAAGCCGCGCATCAGCGTCGCGGTCGCCTCGCTGGCGGCGAGCAGGTTGTTGTAGCCGACATCGTTTGCAAGCGACGCCATCGGCGTCGGACGCACCAGCATGGCGTGCCAATGCGCGTCGATCAGCCCCGGCATCAGCACACGGCCGCCGCCGGCGATGACCTGGCCGGTCCCCGCGATGTCCGCAGTCGAGATCTTCTCGATCTTGCCATCCCTGACGAGGACATTGGACGCAGCTGTAAGCGCGCCGTTTCGTCCGTCGAATATCCGCACGTTGCGGAACAGGACGGCGGTGTCCTGCTGGGCCGGCGCAGGCGACGCGCTGCAGAGAAGCGCTGCAAGCAGCACCGCGAGCCCGGCCCGCACCTTCAATCCCAACATATTCAGTCTCCGCGCCGATACGTTGCTATGCCGTTGCGGCCGCCGGCCGCCACGCAAACGTAAGCCAGCCGATGCCGTGCGACAACAGATCGATGCCGAGCAGCATGCCCAACACCCAGAGCCCGGTCATCGGAAAACCGGTAAGGATGACGAGACCGGCGAGCACGCCGAACAGGCCGGATGCCAGCATGATCCCGCCGCCCTGCTGCCAGCGGCCGATGCCGATCAGGATGCGGACGATCCCGGAGACGAGGAGCGCGAGGCCAAGCGCATAGGTCAGCAGCAGCGCACCGGTCAGCGGCTGGCTGACGAGAACGATGCCGAAGGCGATATAGAGAACGCCAAGCACCACCTGCCAGACAAAGCCGCCCCAGCCCTTGGTCCAGAACGCGTGAAAAATCTCGAAGGCGCCGGTCGCAATCGCCATCCAGCCGATGAACAGCGCGCTGATCACGGTGAAGAAGGCAACGTCGCCCAGCACCATCAGCCCCGTGAACACCATGAAGAGACCCAGGAGCACGCAGACCCAGCGAGGCGGCTGCGGCAGGCCGGTCGCGCCCATCGGCGCGCTATGATCGTAAGTCGTCATGACATCCTCCCTCGGTTAATGCCAACGCCAGCCGCAATGACGGCGGCCACGATGCCACCAGCACACCCAACGCCGGCGCCGCCGGTGCCATGATGGCGGCCGGTGTGGTGGCCGATGAGGTGGGCGGTGCGCCGGCGGCCTTGGCCGGGTCGATTGCGCATAAACCCGTCCCGCGGGTTCGCGTCTGATCGAAGCTGGTTGATCGAGTGGCGACGCATCCGCCAAAGCAGCGGCATCCTGCGGCCACAAGCTCACGCCTGCACCTGCGATGATGACGCCTCCAAACATGATACGCAGCGCGTCGCGGCGATCCATCTCACTCATGGCAATCTCCTTCCAAGTCCCCGGCCCGTTCTCGGACTCACGTTTTTGCAGCAGCCTCATCGCCCGGAATCTCGCCCGGCAGATAGTTCGGCAGCCGTCCCGCCGGGATGATCGCGATCAACGCGAGACCGGCCATGATCAACAGTCCCATCTTCAGCGCGCGCCGCCGCGCCTCGGTGTTGACGCGAACAGCTTCCGCGACCTGCTCCGGCGTACCGTTGGTGCGTTCGAGCGCGCTGCGCAGTCGATCGTTGCTGACGAAGGTGATGTTGCCAAGGTCGACCTGCGCCTGGAGCTCCGGCGTCAGCACCGGGCTCGCCGTGATCTTGCCGAGCGCAATGCTGCTGAGCAGGCCGACCAGCAGCGCCCCCGCGACCGCCGTGCCCAGCGCCGCGGCGAGATTTTGCGTGGTGCCGCGCAACGAGCCGACATCGCCGGCGAGCGCCTTCGGCGACGCCGTCACCAGAACGTTGAATAGCAGCGTCACCAGCGAGCCTTGGCCGATGCCGAACAGCACGAGCCCGAACAGCACGGGGACCTCGCTCCAGTCGTTGCGCACGACAAAGGCGAGCCAGACCAGCGCGATGGTGCAGAGCGCAAAGCCGTAACGGCCGATCTGCCGCGGCGTCAGCCGATCGAAAAAATTGACGATCAGCATCGCCGAGAAGAAGACGGTGAGGTTGAACAGCCGTGCGGTGCTGCGATTGCGGAAATTGGTCTGCGACGCTGACGCATAGACCTCTTCATTGAGGGGCAGTTCGCGGCCGGCGAAGCGCGACAGATCGTCATGGATGAACTTCCACCGCGCTTCAGCAGTGGCACCTGGCGCGAGGCTGGTCGTTGCAATGGCGCCGGCATTCACCATCGGATTGGTGCGACCGCTGCCCTGCTCGATGGCGGCGAGCGAGTTGAAAGCAAGGCCGGTCGCATTCGCGCCGAGCTTCGCCCGCGCCTCCTCTGGCCCGATCGTCTCGCAGACCAGCGCAAACAGAAACGGCTTCGACACGCTCATGATGGAGAATTCGTAGTCGACGTCTCCGGCGCCATAGACACTCCCGCTGGTGCCGACCACGCAGACGCCGAACAACTCGCTCGGAACCCGCGCAAGCGCCGGATAGACCTGCGAATTCTCACCATCGCGATTTGATTTGAAGCGCCGCTGCGCCTCATTGACCAGCGACTGTACATTGTCTGGAGCCGGCAGGTGGCCGGTCGAGACATAGGCCGGTTCCCGCTCCTCGACGGCCGAACGCGACGCCATTGCACTACTCCGCGGAACGGATTCGGCTGTTGCCGAAACAGATCCAGAACTCACCGCGCGACCGTAAGTTGATGCTCATGGTCCGTCGAAGTCAATTTGCAACTATAGAGCGATTTTGCAATTCAGCCATACGAGTCCGAATGAGATACCTCTCGCGAAGCATTTACTCGGGAAATTTTGGCAAATGAGTCAGCGAAGCTGCCTCGCTTGCATCGAAATCTAATCAAGATCGAGCATCGCGCGCGACCTCAAGACAACGCAAGATTGCAACTCAAACTGACAGGCGTACGATCGGGCGATCTGCGCGACAGGAGACCAATGGGGCGAGAGGTGGGCTTAAACACAGACCGCGCAGCAAGTCGCGAGGCGTAACATGGTGGCACAAGCAAGTGACGGACCCATCCTGCTCGTCAAGAAACTCGGCGGGCTCTTCGCAATCATTATCGGGTGCCTGCTGACCGCGGTCGGCGTGACCTTTGAATCCGGCGGCACGACTTTCATCGGTGTGCTGCTGCTGGTCATTGGTGCTGTTCTGCTGGTGCTGAAGATCGTCAGGCGCAACGAAGGATCTTCGCTGCCCTGACCGGCCGACGCGGTTCGCTTACGCGCCCAGCACGTCTGCGAGCCGCAACTCGTCGGCAGCGGGATCCTTCAGGAACAGCTCGGCCTCGATCTCGTTCAGATGCGACAGCATCTGCGCGCGCGCAGCCAGCTTGTCGCGTTTGCGGATCGCGGTAACGATCTCGGCGTGATGAGCGGTGCCGCAGGCCGGCGTGTCGTGACGGCGATAGAGCAGGATGATCAGCGAGGAGCGCGCAATCAGCTCTTTCAGGAAGCCGAGATAGATGCTGTGGCCGCTCATCTCCGCGATGAGCCGGTGAAACTCGCCGGAGAGCCGGACCGAGGCGCGCGCGTCGCCACGCAGCTCCGCCTCGCGCTCCTCGGCAAGATGCTGCTGAAGGCGATTGATCCACGCGGGCGAAACGGCGTCGACAGCGTGATCGACGATTGTGGGCTCGATCAGCCGACGCGCTTCGAACACCTCGCGGGCATCCGCCGGCGTCGGGCGCGCGACGAAGGCGCCGCGGTTCTTCTCGATGTTGACGATGCCCTCATGCGCGAGCTGCTGCAGCGCGGTGCGGACCAGCGTACGGCTCGCGCCATAGATCTCGCCGATCTCGTCTTCGCCGAGCTTGGTGCCCGGCAGCAGGCGATGCTCGAGGATCGCCGCAGTCACGCCCTCCCTGATCCGGCTGACGCGATCGCTCACGTCGGGCGCATCGGATTTCGGGCGGGATTTGGCGGCCATTCGTTCGAAGGACTGGGTTTGAGGGCTCGGTCGACGACGCTGAGTCTTGATGGTAATCGACGAGCTGTATCCAATCACAGGCGAAACTTTATACAATCTTCGCCCATTTCGTGTGCACATCCCTACCCGGCCCGTGCGCCGCACAACCACACCGGATTCGGTCTAACGACCTGACTCCGCTGCACAGTTTTTAAATTCGACCAAATTTGCGCTGTTGGCACGGACCTTGCGGAGAGAGGCGGAACATTGCCCCTCTCGCGGACACGCCATGGCCACTCCTGCCGCTCTCGAACTGGTCGCCGTCACCAAACGCTATGACACGACGCTGGCGGTCGACACCGTCAATCTGAAGATTCCCGCCGGCACCTATTGCTGCCTGCTCGGCCCCTCCGGCTGCGGCAAAACCTCGACCCTGCGCATGATCGCAGGCCATGAGGCGGTCAGCGAGGGCGACATCATCCTGGGCCCGCAGAACGTCACCGATCTCGAGCCGGCCAAGCGCGGCACGGCGATGATGTTCCAGTCCTATGCGCTGTTTCCGCACCTGAGCGTGCTCGACAATGTTGCGTTTGCCCTGAAAATGCGCGGCGTCGACCGTGCGACGCGGCACAAGCGCGCCGGCGAACTGCTTGAGCTCGTGGCCATGACGCCCTATGCGGCGCGGCTGCCGGCCCAGCTCTCCGGCGGCCAGCAGCAGCGCGTCGCGCTCGCCCGCGCCCTGATCACGGAGCCGCAGATCCTCCTGCTCGACGAGCCGCTGTCCGCACTCGATCCGTTCCTGCGGGTGAAGATGCGCGGCGAGCTGAAGCGGCTGCAGCGCGAGCTCGGCATCAGCTTCATCCAGGTCACCCACGGCCAGGAAGAGGCGATGGCGCTCGCCGACCACATCGTGGTGATGAACCAGGGCAAGATCGAGCAGCAGGGCACGGCCCGCGACATCTTCCACCATCCCCGCACCGAATTCGTGGCGCGCTTCATCGGCGGCCACAACGTCCTCAGCGACGCCGGCAACCTCATCGCCGTGCGCGCCGATCAGCTCGGCATCAAGCCGGTCACTGACGGCGCGTTCGGCGCATCGGCGCTGCTGACCCAGACCGAGTACCAGGGCTCCTACGTCGCCGTCTCGCTCACGCTCGACGACGGCACCGCCCTGTTCGCCCACGTTTCCGAAGCCACCTTCGACGTCCACCCGTTCCGTCCGGGCGATCGCGTGCTGGTCACCTGGGATCCCGCCAAGGCGCAACGCCTGCAATAGCGCCGTCATCTTAGAAAATGCGCAACACAGAGGAGTGATTGGAATGACCGAGACCACCAAAAAGACCGGCGTTAGCCGCCGCACGCTACTCAAGAGCACCGCAGGTCTGGCCGGCCTTGCCGCCGGCTCCGGGGCGATCACCGGCTTCCCCTACGTGATGTCGGCAGAACCGAAGGTGCTGCGCTATCTCGGCACAGCCGTGAACGAGGGCGACGACATCTCGAAGCAGTGCCTGAAGGACACCGGCATCAAGATCGAATACATCACCGCGACCACCGACGACGTCACCAAGCGCGTGATGACCCAGCCGAATTCCTTCGACGTGCTGGACACCGAATATTTCTCGCTGAAGAAGCTGGTGCCGTCGGGCAACATCCTTGCCCTCGACTCCAAGAAGATCAAAGAATTCGATAACATCACCCCGGTCTTCACCAAGGGCGAGACGCCCGGCGGCAAGAAGATCGGCAATCAGGGCACCGCGCCCTGGAAGGTGCTGTATCTCGAAGGCAAGGACTCCAAGACCTTCTCCAAGACGGCGACCGAGTTCGTCACGCTGATCCCGACCGTCTACAACGCCGACACGCTCGGCATCCGCCCCGACATCATCAAGCGCCCGATCAGCTCCTGGGCTGAACTGCTCAACCCCGAGTTCAAGGGCAAGGCCTCGATCCTCAACATCCCCTCGATCGGCATCATGGATGCCGCGATGGTCGTGGAAGCCACCGGCAAGTACAAATATGCCGACAAGGGCAACATGACCAAGGAAGAGATCGATCTCACCATGAAGGTGATGACCGAGGCGAAGAAGGCCGGCCAGTTCCGCGCGTTCTGGAAGGACTTTAACGAGAGCGTCAACTTGATGGCTTCGGGTGAGACCGTCATCCAGTCGATGTGGTCGCCGGCGGTGACGAAGGTGCGCTCGATGGGCATCGCCTGCACCTTCCAGCCGCTTAAAGAAGGCTATCGCTCCTGGGCGTCGGGATTCTGCGTCTCCAAGGGCGTCTCGGGTCCGAAGCTCGACTGGGCCTATGAGTTCGTGAACTGGTTCCTGTCCGGCTATGCCGGCGCCTATCTCAACCGCCAGGGCTATTACTCGGCCGTGCTCTCGACCGCGAAAGCCAACATGGAGCCCTATGAGTGGGCTTACTGGATGGAAGGCAAGCCGGCCGAGAAGGACATCAAGGCGCCCGACGGCTCGCTGCTGGAGAAGGCAGGCGCCGTGCGTGACGGCGGCTCCTACGAGGAGCGCATGGGCGGCGTCGCGTGCTGGAACGCCGTGATGGACGAGAACGACTACATGGTCCGCAAGTGGAACGAGTTCATCGCCGCGTGATGGATACGTCGGAAGACATCCTGCAACAGCCATCCCCGGACCTGGTCCGGGGATCGGAGACGGCGCGCCCTGCAAAAGCGGCGCGCCTGTCGCCCTCCTTCATCTCCTGGCTTCAGGCCGGGCCGATGATGCTGGTGTTTCTCGCCTTCTTCCTGATCCCGCTCGTCTTCGTCGTCATCGTCTCGTTCTGGGACTACAACGAATATCAACTGCTGCCGACCTTCTCCGGCCGCGGCTACACCGACACGTTCGAAGGCTGCATCGCGCAGCTGCCCGATCTCTGCACGATCGGCCGAACCTATGTGAAGACGCTAAAGCTCTGCGTGATGGTGTGGGCGATCACGCTCTTCATCGGCTTCTGGGTCGCCTACTTCCTCGCCTTCCACGTCAAGTCCAAGACCTGGCAGATGGGATTGTCGCTGCTCTGCACGATCCCGTTCTGGACTTCCAACGTGATCCGCATGATCGCCTGGATTCCGCTCTTGGGTCGCAACGGCCTGGTGAACTCCGGGTTGATCAAGAGCGGGGTGATCAACCAGCCGCTGGAATGGCTGCTGTTCTCCGAATTCTCCGTGGTGCTGGCGCTGGTGCACCTCTTCACCTTCTTCATGGTGGTGCCAATCTTCAATTCGATGGTGCGTATCGACAAGTCGCTGATCGAGGCCGCCTATGACGCCGGCGCCACCGGCTTCCAGACGCTGGTCAACGTCATCATCCCCCTCGCCAAGCCCGGCATCGTGATCGGCTCAATCTTCGTCATCACCATCGTGATGGGCGATTTCATCACCATCGGCGTGATGGGCGGCCAGCAGATTGCCTCTGCCGGCAAGATCATCGAGACACGGGTGAACGCGCTGCAATTCCCGGCCGCGGCCGCAAACGCCGTGATCCTGCTGATCATTACGTTCCTGATCATCACCATGATGTCGCGCATCGTCGACATCAAGAAGGAGCTGTAGGCGATGAAGGAAGGACGCCCGCGCTCATTCTACGTGCTTGCGATCTTCTTCGGGGCCTATGTGCTGTTTCTCTACGGCCCGATGATCGCGATCTACGTGCTGTCGTTCCAGGGACCGCAGGGCGGCCTCACCTTCCCGATGAATGGCGTCTCGACCTTCTGGCTCCAAAAACTGTTCCAGGGCACCGGCATCGTCGATCTCGGCGCGGCTTTCCGTCGCTCGCTGCTGCTTGGCCTCATCGTGATGGCTGCCACCGTCGTGCTGTCGGTCGCCGCCGGCATGGCTTTCCGCCGGAAGTTCAAAGCGCAAAGCATTCTGTTCTACTCGGCGATCGCGAGCCTCATCGTTCCCTCGATCATCACCTCGCTCGGGATCTCGCTCGAATTCCGCATCATCGACGACCTGATCAAGGCGCACTGGAACGAGAATTTCGAGACCTCGATGGGCCTGCTCACCTCCGGGCTCGGCGCGCATCTGACCTGGACGCTGCCGTTCGGCCTCCTGATCATGTTTGCGATCTTCAACCGCTTTGATCCCAGACTCGAGGAAGCCGCGCGCGATCTCGGTGCGACGCCGTGGCAGGCCTTCCGTCATGTCGTGCTGCCGATCATCCTGCCCTCGGTGATCGGCATCGGCCTGTTCGGCTTCACGCTGTCCTGGGACGAGCTCGCGCGCTCGAGCCAGGCGATCGGCGCGGTGAATACATTGCCGCTCGATCTCCAGGGCCTCACCACGACCGTGACGAACCCGGACATCTACGCGCTCGGCACCATCATCTCCGCGGTGTCCTTTGCGGTGATCACGCTTGCGCTCGGCACCATCCACATGCTCAACAAGCGCCAGGCGGCCAAGGGCTCGGACGCCGGCAAAGGGCATGTCTAATTGCGATGCGACTGCACATCGTCAATCCCAACACCACTGCCACGATGACGGCGAAGATCGCCGCGGCTGCGCGTGCGATCGCGCTGCCCGACACCGTGATCGATGCACGCCAGCCCACGATGGGGCCGGTCTCGATCGAGGGATTTTACGACGAAGCCTTCGCCGTCCCCGGCATGCTCAGCTGCATCCGCGAGGCCGATCGCGACGGCGCGGACGCGCATATCATCGCCTGCTTCGACGACACCGGCCTCGACGCCGCACGCGCTGTGGCGAAGGCGCCGGTGATCGGCATTGGCGAAGCCGGCTTTCACGTCGCCAGCCTGATCGCGGCGCGCTTTGCGGTGGTGACGACGCTCGGCGTCTCCATCGTGCCGATCGAGCATAATCTGCGAAAATACGGCCTCGCCGAGCGCTGCGCCCGCGTGCGTGCCGCCGAGGTCCCTGTGCTCGCGCTCGAGGAGCGCAACGCTGACGCCCTTGGCAAAATCTCAGCGGAGATCACGGCCGCGATCCGCGACGACCGCGCCGAAGCCATCGTGTTGGGATGCGCCGGCATGGCCGATCTCGCCGCCGAGCTCTCCGCCACCCACGGCCTGCCGGTGGTCGACGGCGTTGCGGCCGCGGTGACGCTGGCCGAGGGACTGGTGCGGCTCAATCTGACGACATCCCGGCTCGGCCCCTACGCGGTGCCGCGTTCGAAGACCTATTCAGGCCCGTTTGCGCCGTTTCAGCCTTAAGCCTCCCGTACCCTGATACTCTCAGATCAACCCTAATTTGGCCTGGGCGGGACTTCTTTTGGGCGTGCCGCTCTCGCCCGCCAGAACCGTCGCCTTGGGTCAATTGCGCTTTTTCCACCGGCGGCCACCTTTTCGTCCCATTTGTTGCTGAACTGTAACGCTTTCGGGACGCCCCCGGCCGCCTTGTTCTGCGTTCTTGTGCTGCCGCTCTTCGCCACTCACCAAGTTTCAATTTGGGTTTTGTCAGCGATGATCGATCTCGCAGAGGACACACCGTCCACTTCCCTCCTCCGTCTCGGTGCCCAGCCGATCGCGTTGACGGCCGCAGCGCTGCTGTTGCTGATCGCCGGTGTCACCTCGATCGCGATCTGGCGCGCCTATACCGGCACAGCGCCCGAGACCGACCGGGTGGTCGCATCGCGGCAGCTTCAGGCGCGCACGGCGCAGGCCTCGGAGCAGCTCGTCGAGAAGACCAAGGGGCTGGAAGCGACCCAGCAGGAATCGATCGACCAGCTCCAGGTCGTGCAGGACCAGCTTTTGACCATGAAGAAGCTGCTCGCCTCGCAGCAGGCCGACACCAAGCGCCTGTCGGACCAGGTCGCCAGCTTGAACGAATCCATCGACGGTCTGCGGCAATCCTTTGCCAGCGTCCGCTCCACCGAGGCGGATACCTCGGTTACCCCAAGGAAACCGGTGCGTCACCGCGTCCATGCCAGCGCCCGCAAACGCTCACGCGGCTGATTGGATCCCGGGTCGTTCCCTTTTATTTTTGCCACTTGTGAAATGGATCACACTCGTCCGTATGATTCCGCGCGATGCTCGCCCATACCGGATGGCGTGAGCCGATTTTAATATCCGGGGCTGGCAAGGTCGTTGACGGTATACTGCGTCAACGGCCTTGTTTTTTAGTGCCGCGGTATTTGGGTGCCTCGGCCAGGCACCCGCGCTCATAGCAAGTCCCTATTCACAGACCTGAACGCGACGGACGCGCCAGCCCCATTGCGTCATCACGCGCTGCCGCACGAGGTAGCACTGCGCGCCATAGCCGCCATCGTCATAGCCGGCGCCGTAGTAATAAGGGTCGCCATAGCCGTAGCCATAGGCGCCGTAATAGCCGGCGCCCGCGATGCCGGCGCCGATTGCGACACCCGGCCAGAAGCCGCCGCCGTGCCAGCCGTGGCCCCAGCCACCACCATGGCCCCAGCCGCCTCCGCCGCCCCAATGGCCGCCGCCACCGATGTGGCCGCCTCCGCCAAAGCCGCCCCTCGCTTGCGCCGCCTGGGGCGCTGCGAGACCGACCACCGCGATGGCCAGCGCGGCCATGATCATCTTGCGTAACATCAACTCATCCTCCGCGTGGAGACGCTCCACATTCCAAAGAGAGATCAAGCTAATGTCACGCGATCATTGATGATAGGCGCGGTGGCTCACTTCCGCGCGAGCGTCAGCAGCCGCGGCAGATGCTCTTCATCTTCCTGTCGAGCAGCTGGTTCTCGGCGTTCACCGTGGCATCGGCGCTGGCGTTCGCGCCCGAAGCCGAGCCGGTGGTGACGCCGGGCGCCGTGTTCGCGCCGGAGGATTGCGCCGTACCCGAACGGTTGGTGCCGGGCGGCGGCGCCGGCGCATTGGCGACGCCGGAGCTCGATCCGGTCGAGCCGCCGGTCGTCTGCGCGAACGAGATCGCCGGCGTCGCGGCGAGTGCGAAGATCACGATCAAGGTTTTGATGGAAGCGCTTGCGGACGATCTGGTCATCGGAAATTCTCCTTGCCTCATCAACGGCTGCGGCAAACTCAGGTTCCGGAACCAAGCCCGTCACATCCGCTTGAAACAGGGAGGCAGAAACGATCATGCGCAAACTGATCGCGTTCGACGAGGATACGTTCGACAAGCTGAAGCAATTGGGGCGCGACAGGATGGCGACGTTTCAGGAGCTCGCGGACGAGGCCTTCGCCGACCTCCTGAAGAAGCACGGCATCCCCATCGACCTCAGAGACGCCTTGCGCAAGAGCGCGAGACTCGACAGCGTGGCCGAGAAGACAACGGCGCGACGTAAAGCCAAGAAGACCAAGTGACAATGGCAGCCGCTATGCCGCTGCCACCATCTTCTCGGTGCGGTCCTCGACCATGGTCACGAACATGTGGGATTCCTCGCCGGCGCCACCGATCTGGACCCGGCGGGCCGAGATCACGCGGCGTCCGCGCGTCGGATTGTCGATG
The DNA here is from genome assembly GCF_036924495.1 of Bradyrhizobium sp. AZCC 2230. Taxonomy (NCBI): domain Bacteria; kingdom Pseudomonadati; phylum Pseudomonadota; class Alphaproteobacteria; order Hyphomicrobiales; family Nitrobacteraceae; genus Bradyrhizobium; species Bradyrhizobium sp. AZCC 2230. The sequence goes on from NZ_JAZHRS010000001.1 coordinate 2,494,604, forward strand.
GTATCCACGATCGGTTCGAGCTGCTGCTTCTGCGCGAGAAGCTGCTGGTCGCGCCGCTCGATCAGCTCGGCCGCCTCGGCGGAGAACAATTCCCGCGCGGTCTTGCCGATGATCTCGCCGCGCGACATGCCGATCATCTTCTCGGCCGCCTTGTTGACGAAGACGTAGCGCTGGTTGCGTGCATCCTTGGCGATGATCCCTTCAGTCACGTTCTCGATGATGGTGGCGAGAAAGCGCTCCATGCGTTCGAGAATGCGCTCACGCTGGCGCTGTTCGGTGACGTCCTCCTGCACCGAGACCCAGCCGCCGCCATCCATCGGACGCTCGTAGATCTTGATGGTGCGGCCGTCGTTCAGGCTGATCTCATAGGCCATCGGCTCGCGCTTGGCGATGCGCTCGAGAACGGCCGCGACATATTTTGCGACATCGCCGCTGAACAGCCCGCTCTTGACCCGGTGCTGGAGGATTTCCTCGAGCGTCGATCCAGCCTGGATGGTTTCGGGCAGATTGTAGATCCGCCGGTAATTGGCGTTCATGGCGACCACGGCCGCCTTGCCGTCGAGCATGATCAGACCCTGCGGCATGCTGTTGATCGCTGCCGAGAGCTGCCACTTCTTGGCCTGGTACTTGTCGTTGAACTGGTCGCGCTCGGTCATTGCGGCATCGCGCGCCTGCGCGGTGCCGAGCTCGAGCTCTTCGAGCTCGAAGACACGCGCGACGGCGTCGCGGAAGTTCTGCACGGCGCGCGCAAGACGTCCGATCTCGTCATCACGGCGCAGATGTGGCACCTCGCTCTTGACGTCCCCGTCCGCAATCCGGTCGGTCGTCTGCGTGATCTCGGCCAGCGCACCGACCACCGAGCTCCGCATCACGACGACATTGAGGCCGGCGAGAACGAGCGCGACGAGTCCGAGCATGAACAGATAGGCCGCGGCATAGCGGTTCTCGTTCGCGAGCTCGTCGGCATCGCTGGCGCGCTGCCGGTAGATGCGTTCGAGCGTCTCGAGGTCGACGTTGAGCTTGTTGCGCAGCGTCCGGTTGGCATCATTGTCGCCCCACTCCCGCGCGGCCGCCGGACTGATCTCGAGCCCGCGTCGTACCAGCTCCTGGCGGAAGTCGATGAATTGCGCGATGCGCTGACGGAAGCTCGCCAATTGCTCGGCGTCGTCGTCGCCGACGGTCCGCTCCATGCTCTTCACGGCGCCGGCGAGCTCGCGGTTGCGCCGCACCAGCCCGTCGGCAAACGGCTTCATCGCGCCGCGGTCACCGGACATGTAGATGCCACGCGATTCCATCACGATGGCGTAGATCAGCGCATTGATGCGTCCGACGTTGATCGCGGCTTCCGCGGAGGTGGCATGCATGTGCCGATAGGTCGTCTGCAACCGGACCGTCTGGACCGACATCACGAGCAGGAAGATGGTGACGATCGCGAGGAAGCCCGCGATGCTGTACACCTTCTCCGCGACGCTGAGCGTGTCGGTACCGCGCGCGAAGCGAACGAACTTCTTCAATAGTTGGGATCCGGCCTCGAACCGGGATCCCAGCGCCGCGGCAGCCATGGCGCTGCTCCTCCTGGTGACAACAACCCAGGATAGGCACGGTCGCGCTAGCGGAGACTTAAAGTTCCGAGCGGTATTTTTACGGTTCGGGAACCGCTGTGATGCGCGCCCGGCAAAGGACCGGCGTCAGCCGATCCGCTTCAGGCCCTTCTTGAAGCGTGGACCGTTGGCGACGTAGAATCGCGCAGCACTCCCCATCTTCTGCACCTGGGCGTCGTCGAGCGTGCGAATGACGCGCGCGGGGGAGCCGATGATCAGCGAGCGCTCGGGAAACTCCTTGCCCTCGGTGATGACGGAGCCGGCGCCGACGATGCTGTTGCGGCCGATCTTCGCGCCGTTCATCACGATCGAGCCCATGCCGATCAGCGCGCCCTCGTCGACGGTGCAGCCGTGCAGGATGACGTTGTGGCCGACGGTGCAGTTCTTGCCGATCACCATGGGAAAGCCGAGATCGGTGTGGCAGGTCGAGCCGTCCTGCACGTTGGCGCCCTCGCCGATCTCGATCCACTCATTGTCGCCGCGCAGCACCGCGCCGAACCAGACGCTCGCGCCCGGCTTCAGGCGCACGCGGCCGATCACGGTCGCAGTCTCCGCGATGAAGTAATTGCCGTCAGAGGGAAGATCGGGCGCCTGCCCGTCGAGCTCGTAGATCGCCATGGAGGTCTCCTGTCGCGTCAACCCAAGCCATAGCGAAACGACGACGAACAGGCAAAGGGCTGCCGGCGCAGGCAGCCCTGCAAAGCGCGTCAGCCCAGCACGCCGGTGGCGCGCAGCGTCATCAGGAAGAAGGTGCCGCTCATCATGCTCCAGAAGCCGGCGATGACGGTCGCCATCATCACGAACTCGAAGCGGCGGCTTTCCAGCCGCATGCCGCGGAACGTGTTGCGCATGATGATGAAGGGCGCCGCGAATACCAGGAACGGCACCGCCGCAAATGTCTTCGGGGCCACGCCCTCCTGCAACAGCCCGAAGCCTGCGGGCCGTTGCGACATCGCCTGGTATCCATTTGCGAGCGCGCCCGCGAGCGCGAAGCCGATGCAGATCGAGAAGAGAGTATTGAAAGCTTCAGGTGTCATCGGAACAGTCCGCCCATACGCAACGCCGGTAGCTTCCTGTGACAAATCGTGCCGGTTAACGCTACATTATCCTTAAGCGAAGGTTAATGCTGCCGCCCGGCCCGCGCAGAGCCCTCCCCCGTTCCCGGTAGCCGGGAACCTTCCGCGAACTCGCCGCCGCGTGGCATATTCGCCGGTGATTCGTCGGCCACCGGCCGACCCCCGGGCTCATTTGCGCGACGTCATGACGGTGTTTTCGGCAACCTCCCCTCGCTCTTCCAGGACAGGCGCAAGGATGCGCACGCATCTCGTCCCGTTTGCGCTCACCGGCGTCTTCGCGGCGAGCGCGATCGCGCTGGTTGCCTATCTCTTGTGGCCGACCTGGAGCACGGGCGGTGCGGACGCGCCGGACAAGCTGCCCGTCAGCGTCGGCGGAACGCTGTTCAACCTGCCGATCCCGGCGATCCGGATGAAGATCCAGCGGCACTCCGGACCGCAGGAGCGCATCGATCTCGATTTCCTCTATCCCTCGCTGGAAGCGCCCAACGGGCCGCGGCACGTGACGGCTGATACGGTTGATACGGCGATGCAGCCGATCGACCGCATCTTCCTGTCGATATCAGCGCATCACGATGCGTTGTCGCCCGAGCAGCGAACCGCGACGATCTATCCGCGCTATTTCGACCAGGCTGCGGCGGCACCGGACGACGGGCTGACGATGCGGATGTTCCGCAGCGACACGCCCTATGGCAGCGAGGATTTTTATTCCGCGACGAGCCCCGCGCTGACGGCGCGCTGCACGCGTGATGGGACCACACCCGGCATGTGCCTGTCCGAGCGCCGCATCGATGGCGCCGACCTCACCTTCCGCTTTCCGCGCAGCTGGCTGTCGCAATGGCGTGACGTCGCGGACGCGATCGAGAAGCTGACGACGCAGTTGCGCGGACCGCGAAGCTGAGCGCGGAGCCTCCGCAACAAGAGTCGAAAACAACCCCATGCACAGTAGCCAAGCGCCTGCCATGGCTTCATCTTTTCAAAATTTCGTATTTTTCGAATTTTGACTTGACCCGTCGGGCAAAACAGGCGCATGATGGCATCATGGCGCGATCGCCTCGAACGATGCGGCCACGCATTTTCCACCCGAAGCCGGTTGCCTGAATGGCCGCGGGCTGTGTGACAAACATCACTGATCGTGGATTGCATTTGGCCATTCTGCGAATAATCTGACGTTATTGCATTCGGGGGCTGGAATGCGGCTTCGGCTGTTTGTTTTGTTAATTCTTGCGACCTGGCTTGGGACCGGCTCTGCACTGGCCGAGAAGCGCGTCGCGCTCGTCATCGGCAACTCGGCCTACAAGAACGTGGGGAGGCTCGCGAACCCCGCAAACGTTGCCACTTTGGTCGGCGGCATGTTCAGGAAGGCGGGTTTCGACAATGTCGATGTCAGGCTCGACCTCAACGCCGCCGACATGCGCAGGTCGTTGCGTGAGTTCGCGGGCCGGACTCGCGATGCCGAGATTGCAGTCATTTATTATGCCGGGCACGGCATTGAATTGGACGGGACGAACTATTTGATCCCCACCGATGCTGCGCTGGAAACCGACGGCGACGTACTCGACGAGACGATTGCGCTCGACCGCGCACTGTTCGCCGTCGAGCCGGCCAAGCAACTGCGCCTCGTCATTCTGGATGCCTGCCGCGACAATCCCTTTGCCAAAACGATGAAGCGGACCGTGGCCGCGCGTGCCATCGGCCGCGGCCTCGCCAAGGTCGAGCCGACCAGCCCGAACACGATGATTGCCTTCGCGGCCAAGGCAGGCTCGACCGCCTCGGACGGCGATACGAAGAACAGCCCGTTTGCCACCGCTGTGGTCGAGCGTCTGCCGACGCCGGGGCTCGACCTGGGCAAAGCCTTCCGCTTCGTCCGCGACGACGTCCTCAAGACCACCGGCAACAAGCAGGAGCCGTATGTGTACGGCTCGCTCGGCGGCGATGACGTGCCGCTGGTTGCAGCGAAGCCGGTCGTCGCCGGACCGCAGGCCAACCCACAGGATGCCGTCCGCCGCGACTATGAGCTGGCGCTCCAGATCGGCACCAGAGAGGTCTGGACCGCTTTTCTCGCGCAATATCCTGACGGGTTCTACGCCAGTCTCGCCAAGGGGCAGTTAAGCAGGATTGCAGCCGAAGAAGCGCGTGCTGCGGCGGCGGACAAGGCCCGACAGGCCGAAGAGGAGAAGTCGCGGCTCGCGGCGGAACGGGCCAAGAAGGCGGAGCAGGACAAGGCCGCGGCCGCCGCCAAAGCCGCCGAAGACGCTCGCATCGCGGCGGAGAAGGCCAAGCAGATCGAGGAAGCCAAGGCGGCCGCCGCCGAGCAGCGCCGGAAAGACGCCGAGGCCGCCGTGGCCAAAGCGCTGGCCGACAAGCAAGCCGCCGAGAAGGCCCTTGCCGACAAGATCGCCGCCGACAAGGCGGCATCCGAGCTGGCCGCAAAACAGGCGGCCGAAAAGGCTCAGCGAGACGGCGAGCAGAAAGTCGCCGCGCTTGCCCCAACTCAGTCGGCGCCCAGTCTCTCGCCGCAGGAAACTGCCAGGCTGGTGCAGTCCGAACTCCGTCGCGTCGGTTGCCTGACCGATGCGTCGGGCGGAGAATGGAACGCCTCGGCGCAGCGCGCGCTGACCCTGTTCAACAAATACACCGGGACGAAGCTTGATCCGAAGCTGGCGAGCTTCGACGCTCTTGAAGCGATCAAGGGCAAACAGGGTCGGGTCTGCCCGCTGGTGTGCGATCACGGCTTCAAGGCCGACGGCGATGTTTGCGTCAAGATCGCATGCCGCGCCGGCTATCGCGTCAACGGCGACAATGAATGCGAGAAGGTGCAGGACAAGAAGCCCGTCGCGACTCGCGAGGACGCCAAGAAGCGAGACGACGAGCGGAAGAAGGTCGAGACTGCACCCGCGAAGCCGTCTGCATCCGGTCAAATGATTTGTAACAATGCGGGCTGTCGCCCGGTAAAGCCTGGCTGTCGGCTTGCTAGCGTCCCGTGGTATCACCGTACGGGCTCTCCTGGCGGGCCAATTGAAGAGTGCAACTGAGCGGCGGCAGAGACGTCGTCACCCACTTTGCAGGCGGCTGCGGCCGCCAAGGCTGCTGAGGACGCCAAGGCAGCGGCGGAAGGACGCCGAGGCCGCAGCGGCGAAGGCGACGGCCGACAAGCAGTCCTCCGAGCAATAATCTCCCGGACGCATGGCATCACTAAATGCGAGCGATCGCACTTCCTACTCACAGATTGTTGCCGATCGCACCCTCCCCGCCGGGTCTTGCGCGGGATCGACTGGTTGATTGGAAATCGCTGCGGTGACTGATATGAGCGACGCGACAGCAACCATCCCACCCGGCGCACAATTGCTCGGACGCGAATGGCTCGGCACTGACGAGAACGGGCAGGCGTTGATCCGCTTCCAGGCTCAGCCCGCCTTCACCAACAGGCACGGGACAATCCAAGGCGGATTTCTGGCGGCGATGCTGGATTCCGCCACCGGGATCTGTGCGCTGGCGGCGCTCCCTCCCGATCTCACCGTGGTGACCAAGGGCCTCGACACGCGCTTCCTGAAGCCCGCAGCGGTCGGTCCAATCACGGCACTCGCGCGCGTCGTCGAACGAACGGATCGCGACATGGTGGTGCACGCCGACCTCGTCGATGCCGACAGTATCGTCGTGGCTGACGCCACGGCGCGGCTGCGCATTCTTGCGAAGAAATAGAGTTACGAGGCCGCGGGGCCGACGATCCGTCACTGCGAGCCCAGCGGCGCAGCGAAGCAATCCAGAATCCCTCCGCGGAAAGATCTCTGGATTGCTTCGCTTCGCTCGCAATGACGGTGTGGAAGGAGCGCGCCTCGATTTTCCGATGCGTGCCCAGGACGCAGCGCAGCGTCTCTTCGACGGTGCGCTGCTGAGCCGGGGCCCATGTTGCAGCGATGCACCCGGAGCTTCTGGGTCCCGGCTCAGCACTGCAACGCCAAGAGCGTTGCAGTGCGTCCGGGACACGAGAGGCGTCGAAAACTATTCCTGATCGACCAGATCGTCCTCGAGGATCGCCATCTGGAACTGGAACGAGCGATCATCGTCCTCGTCGTCGACGAACAGCACGCCGATGAACTCCTCGCCGATATAGACCTCGGCGGAGTCGTCCTTCTTCGGCCGCGGCACGACGCGGATCTTGGGATTGCCGAATACGCGCTTCAGATACGCATCGAGCTTTCTGACTTCTTTGACGTCCACGGCAAGTCTCCGATCAAAATTGGTCGGCGGGTTTTAGGACGAGACGCGGCCAACCGCCAGCATGAATTGCCAAAGAATTTGGGGACGAAAAGGGCTGGAAAATCCGCCCCTTAGCTCGCGAGCCTAAAGCCCCGTCGCGTTGATCATCTGATCCATGGTGCGCGACGGCTCGGCGCAGCCGGCCTCGCCGACGATCTTGGCGGGCACGCCCGCGACCGTGACGTTGTGCGGCACCGGCTTGACCACGACCGAGCCGGCGGCGATGCGCGCGCAATGGCCGATCTCGATGTTGCCGAGGATCTTTGCGCCGGCGCCGATCAGCACGCCGTGACGAATCTTGGGATGACGGTCCTCGTTCTCCTTGCCGGTGCCGCCGAGCGTGACGCCGTGCAGGATCGAGACGTCGTCCTCGATCACAGCCGTCTCGCCGCAGACGAAACCGGTGGCGTGGTCGAGGAAAACGCCGCGGCCGATGCGCGCGGCCGGATTGATGTCGGTCTGGAACACCGCAGACGCACGGCTCTGGAGGTAATAGGCAAAATCCTTGCGGCCCTTCAGATAAAGCCAGTGCGCGAGCCGATGGGTCTGGAGCGCGTGAAAGCCCTTGAAGTAGAGCAGGGGATCGATGAAGCGCGAGGTCGCGGGATCGCGGTCATAGACGGCGACGAGATCGGCGCGGAAGGCGTTGCCGAGATCGGGGTCGTCGCGCAGCGCCTCGTCAAAGGTCTGGCGCACCAAATCGCCCGAGAGCGCAGCGTGGTCGAGCCGGTCGGCGACGCGGTGGACCACCGAATTTTCGAGGCGGCTGTGATGCAGCACCGTCGAATAGATGAAGGTCGCGAGCTCGGGCTCGCGATGCACGATGTCCTCCGCCTCGCCGCGGATCCGGTCCCAGATCGGATCAAGCGTTGCGAGCTTTCCTCCCGGATTGACCTGATGCACTGCCATGGGATCTGCTCTTTCGAATTGGCTCGTTTGGCTGGCTCTATAGCACAGTCTAGGCGACAAAGTCCTGACGGGCTTGCCTGAGAGTGAAACAGCGCCTTGCCCTGTGAAAGCATACCAACGCGTTGAAACACAAGAGTTTCCCGGAACGCCCCCAGGCGGCAAGGTCGGCTCAAAATGGTCAGAGTTGCGCCAAATTCAAGCCGGGCGGCGTCAAACTATTGGTGAATTTCGTCTCAACCATTATTGCGGGCATGGTCCGGACGAGGACGGAGCGGATTTGAGCATCACCACCGAACAATTGCGCGCGCGCGCCGCTGATACCTTTTGGCTGCGGCTGGCGGCGGTGGCTCTGCCCCTCCTCCTGATCGCGCCGGCGTTCTGGAACGGCTATCCGCTGTTGCAATGGGATACCGGCGGCTATCTGGCGCGCTGGTACGAAGGTTATCTCGTCCCGAGCCGCTCCACCGTGTTCGGCCTCTATCTGCATTATGGCGAGAATTTCGGCTTCTGGATCAACCTCGCGGTCCAGTCGCTGGCGACGCTGTGGCTGCTGCAACTGACGCTGCGCGTGCTCGCCTTGATCCAGACGTTCCGCTTCGTCGCGATCAGCCTGCTGCTGATCCTGTCGACGGCGCTGCCCTGGCTCGCCAGCATGCTGCTCACCGACATCTTTGCGGGGCTGTCGATCCTATCGCTGTTCCTGCTGATCGTCGGCGCAGGCCGGATTTCGGTGCTCGAAAAAATCTCGCTGTTCGTCTTCACGGCCTTTGCCGCCGCGACCCACAGCGCCACGCTCGGCGTGCTGCTCGGGCTCTGCGCCGCCGGCTGGATGATGCGGCCGTTGCTCGGGCGTCGTCTCCCGATCGCCGGACTGGCGCAGGCGAGCCTGACGATCGTCACGGGCGGCCTGATGCTGATCTCGGCCAACCATGCGCTGTCGGGCAAATGGGCCTGGACGCCCGGCGGCACCGGCGTCGCCTTCGGCCGCATGATGCAGGACGGCATCGTGACGCGTTTCCTCAACGACCGCTGTCCGCGCGAAAACTTCAAGCTCTGTCCCTATCGCAACGAGCTGCCGGCGACCGCCGACGAGTTCCTGTGGGGGCACAGCATGTTCAACACGCTCGGCCGCTTCGAGGGGATGAACGACGAGATGGGCACTATCGTCGTGCAGTCGCTCGCGGCCTATCCGGCCTGGCAGGCCGAGGCGGCCTTGCGCGCGATGGGGCAGCAATTGCTGCATGTCGCGACCGGTGAAGGCACCAGCGGCTGGATTCCCCATACCTACGGCATCATCGAGCGCTACATCCCGACGCAGGTGGCCGCGATGCGCGAGGCGCGGCAGCAGCAATGGGGCCTCGATTTCAGCTACCTCAACTGGCTGCACGTGCCGGTCGCGCTGGTCTCGATGCTGGGGCTGCTCGTGCTGCTCGGACGCGCGCTGGCCAACCGGAGGCTGGACGATCTGACGCTGCTGGCGGCGACCGTGACGCTGGCCCTGCTCGGCAATGCCTTCATCTGCGGCATCATCTCAGGGCCACACGACCGCTACGGCGCGCGCATGGTGTGGGTTGCGACCTTCGTGGTGCTGATGGCGCTGGCGCGTCGCTTTGGCGACGACATCAAAGCGCGATGAGATTGGGATGAAGCGTCATCGCGCTGGGCCTCGGCTGAGTTGCGATCGGTCAGGACTACCAAGAGCTGATTTGGCGTTCACCGCCTATCCGGATCGGCAAAGAACCAGAGTCCGAGAACGGCACTTGGCGACCCCAGGCGCGCTCGAGCGACCCGCTTCCACAGCTGCTTTTGACCCGAAACGGACCCAGCCAGCCGGGCCTAATTGACGGTCGCCAATATGGCGCGGCATTCCCCGAACTTGTCGTCCTTACTGTCCTTCAGGTCGCGGCCTGGAATCTTCTGTCCGGCCTGGAGCAGAAAGAAACTCTGGGCCAAGACCCTGTCTTCCACCGTCTCCAGCCCTCGATTGACGTAGAACATATGCGTCTCGCCATCGAAGGCGATTTCGGATCGCTGGTAAAATCCGCGCGCAAGTCGTTGACGAAGTTCCGCCAGGAAATCGAACATCTCGAGGTTACGGGGCGGGACGGACGAACGATCCTTGACCCATCGGAGATAATAGGTCGGGTCTGTCAGGAAGAAGATTTCAAGCGCGGTCGCGATATCGCATTTCTCTTGCCGGATCATCCATAACAGCGGCGCGTGGCTGTAATCCCAATTCCAGCTCGTCGCCACGATGTGCCAGACATCAGGATCGGACGTTGCCATGAGCCAACGGGCGAACCTGACAAATCTTTGGGGCTGGTAGTTGGTCCACGGCGAACAATGCTCCGCCCAGCTAAGCAGCATCTCATCGCTGTTTTCGACGGATTTCCATTGGTTGGCGAGTTGCCGCTTGCGATCCGTCTCGGCACGTCGTTCGGCCTCTTGCCGTTGCCGCCGCGCCCGCACCTCGTCCAGGTCGGCTCGATACAGGCCGAACGAATACACTTCTCCATCCTTTATAGCGACGTCGATTCTCGCATTCAGCTCGGCTGGTTTGGCCCGATACCTGACAAACCCGCGCTCGTTGGGCTTGCCTGTCTCGCCGTCCGCCAAACGCAGGTCAGGCAGCGCCTTCCGCACGGCGTCGACCGTCATGCCGATATGTACGCCGCACACCGCCATGTCACGGGGGAAATTGAACATGGCCGAATAGAAGATGGAATCGATGACCCCATCCGCATGCAAAAATCCACCGACACGCCGGTGGTTCTCTGAAAGCCGCTGAGCGTATCCAGCGCCCGCTTCCTTTCCTCCGGCCCAAGAAGCGCTTCAATCTCCGCCGGGCTCATCAGAGGACGGAGTTGCGACAATTGCTGAGCGAGGGACATCGGGACGGGCCTCGTAACGGACGGAAATATCCGGCAATTCTTGCGCGAAAATAATGGGTAAAGCGTTACGCCAATTCGTAACATTGGCTGCGGCGATCGACTAGCTGAACTCTAGTTGGGCCAATCGAGAGGTTTCAGGCAGCACTGCACTTTCGGATAATAGCTTTCATCTTGCGTTAGCCGGAGAGCTTGTAATGTGGGCCGCGCTGAAGCACTTGCAGTTCGGGGACGAGGACCATGCCAGAGGTGACCGGAACTTTAGCGCAGCAGTTTGAGCTCGTGTCGGATACGCCAACCGACATCAACGTGATCAGTTTGCGCTTCGCTCTGGCCGTAAAGGCCATCGAAATCATTGGGAAGGACCTGGCCGAAAAGTTGGCGCACACGTCTGATCCGGTCCTTGCCCGGAAGCTGGAAGACGAGGCAGCCGCACTGATCGAAGGGATCAATCGTGAGCTCGCGTGTTTGCTCGAGGCTAAACGCCGGTGGGAGGCGGCAAGAAACTGGCTGTTCTTGCGTTTATCCTGCGCGCTTCGAACGGCGCGGGCTGACCATCCTCGGATCGCAACGCTTAGTGCGTGTTCGACAAGACGAGAAAGTCCCTCATGGCTCGCTTTTTGAGACCTAAGCCGATCGGGTTGTATCGCTATGGCGCGGATGGGCTCGATGGCGACCTGATGAATCTTTCATTCGCCGATCCCATACCGGAAGGGATGAGAATATATGGTTCGAATTTTTATGGCCCGCGCGACGTGTACGGCGGCGGCGCTCGCGTCTCGGAGCGCAACATGCCGACAAAATTACGCCTCACGGGGCGCAAGCGAAGGCTTGTCGATTTCGATGGCCAGCAACACATGTATCTGGTCAGCCGCCGCTTCATCGATATTGTCGAGGGCTTCCAGAAAGAGGTCCAATATTTTCCGGTCGAGTGCTCGTGGACGGATGGTTCACCGGCCGGGCAATTCTTCTTCTTTTTCACGACGGTTTTGCTCGACGCGGTGATCCCTGAGAAGACGACCGCGACCTGGACCCCGCTCCGTTCCGGCGGAGGCCTGTGGCAACCCAAGGGGGCGAGGCCTTCGCCTTCGATAAATCCCGCTTGGGAAACACCCACATGTGGGTCGATCCAAACATGCCGACAGAGGGCGCGCTGATTACCGAAGCGCTTCATGACGCGTTGAAGGACGCGAAGATTGAGTCGTTTTACGAATGGACTTATTCGGATGAAATCTGAATTAGCCTTAGGAGGAAGCAGATGTAGCTTTCGTCGCATCGCGTCCCAGGCTTATGAGAACACGGCCTGGGATCGAACGTGAAGGCGACGTCATTGGTCCAAACTAAGCGAGATTCGAACTGCGTTCAGAAACTCTAGATGCGAAGGCACAAAATCTTGCAATCCCACCGACGCTGCTCAGGACAGCTGGGCAACAACCTCGTTTCCTCAGACAACTTTGCCTCACCCGCGGCGTGACAGGAAATCCAGGACGCCCGTCTTATAGACCTTGTCGCCGACCGCACGCATGTGATCGCGGCCGGGAATGTCCAGCACTTCCGAGCCAGGGATGATGGCGCCGAGCGCGCTGGCAGAGCCCGCAACGTCATCGGTGCTGCCGACCGCGATCAGCACGGGCACGTCGATGCGCGCGGCCTCCTGCCTGGTCATGAGATCGCGCGTGCCGCGCAGGCAGGCGGCGAGCGCGCGGCGATCGGAACGGGTTTGGTCTGCAAATGCACGAAACGTGCGCCCGACGGGATCGGTGACGTCGTCGAGCGAGGGCGCTTCCAGCGCTTTGGCCACGTTCTCGCCGGGCCCGGTGCCTTCGATCAGGCCGCCGATGCCGATGCCGCCGAGGATCGCCGAGCGCAGGCGCTGCGGCTCGTTGAGGCCGAGCCAGGCCGTCATCCGCCCGCCCATCGAATAGCCCATGATATCGGCCTGCGGGATGGCGAGATGATCCATCAGCGCGAGCACATCGCCGGCCATGGTCGGAATCGAATATTGCGCGGGCTCGTAGAGCTTTGCGCTGTCGCCATGGCCGCGATTGTCCAGCGCAATGACGCGGCGGCCGTTCTTGCGCAGTTCCGAGACCCAGGTCGGGTAGACCCAGTTCACGTTCTTGCTGGAGGCAAAGCCGTGCACCAGGATGATCGGATCGCCCTCGCCTTCGTCGAGATAGGCAATTTCAACAGCGCCGTTGTGAAAGCTCGGCATCAGCGGTTCCGCAATGTTGTGGGGAGAGATTTATCTTAGGCCGTGACGGCCGTGTTTGCCAGTGCGGCGTCGGCGGCCGCCTGCGCCCGGCGGAGCCGCCGGGCCCGTCTGCGATCGCACCAGGATTGCGTCAGGCGCTCGGTGGTCGCCTTGATCGAGGACAACAGGCCGAACAGCGTCAAGGCTGCGCCGAGCAGCCACAGCGTGAGATCGAACGCGCCGCCGACGAGCAGCAGCGCACCGCGGCCAAGCAGCTTCATGATCGCGCGCGTCTTGCCGCCTTGCGCTTCCGCAAGCCGCGCCGCGCGCGCGACATCCTTGGGCCCTTCGGCGATGCGCAGCGTATCCATCGCGCCGCGCGTGCCGGTCTTCTCGGCCACGCGCGTGACGTCCTTGCCGAGCCGGACCAGCGCACCGGCCTTCTCGACGCGGAACGCCGCCTTGATCGCGCTGATCGTCTCGCCCGGCCGCAGCACCGAGCCGGAGGCGACCGCATTCTGCAGCATCGGCGTGTCGACCATTTCGCGCGCCGACCGGCCGGCCCAGGCGGCGAGACCTTCGCCGAGCCGCCCGACCTTGCGGGCATCCTTCACCAGCGTCAGCCCGGCGCGCACCGGCGCGGCACCGCCGGCCGACACATAGGTCACGGCCGTCACCGCGAGACCCGCGGTTGCAAGGCCGAGCACGAGGCGATCGGTGTCCTCGCCTATGGCGAGATGCTTGCTCTCGCGCACGACGTCCCTGATATCGCCGATCACGAAGAGATCGCCGGCGACCGTGCCGGACAGGCTCGCGACATCGTCGGCATTGCCGGTGACGAGCCCGGTGGCAAAGCGCCTGGCGAAATGCGAGGTGGAATTTTCGGTTTTGACGGCATCGCCGACCCGGCTCAGGAGATCATCGGGCAGCGCGATGTTGCGGTCACGCGCGAGCGTGACAAAACTCTCGGCGAGATCGGCGTCGCCTGCGCTGAGCGCTGCCTCGATATTGTCCTGAACCAGGCGGTCGTTGTGCGCGAGAGCGGCATCGAGCTTCAGCTCGGACAGGGCCGCGGGATTGTCCTGGGCGGCGAGAATCGCGCCGGCCTCGCGGGCATGCGGCGCTACCTGCGCGAGCACAAGGCTGCATGCAGCAATCCCGGTCAACGCTGAGCTGATTCGCAGCCACTTCATGCCAAGAGCCTGGACGGTCCTAATTCAGTTGCGCCTGATGGTTGGTCTTTTGCCGCAATTGCACGCGTCCACAGACATAGTATGCCAAAATTGCGACACAACGTCCCCGACGAAAGAAGGGCTTCTCTCAGGCCGCAAGATTGTGTCGAATTTGCATGAGCAAATGAGCATGGGGCAATTGCGAACCTTTCGGTTCCGCCGGGCTAGCAATCACCTGAACCCATCAGTATGGTCCGCGGCGTTGAAATTGTGCCGCTTCACTGCTGATTGTGTCTGCCGCCATTGCCACTCCAGGATGAACTACGATGTCCGACCATGTCGTCCCGCACTTCCATAACGATGCCGGTGTCCCCGTCATCGAGATCGGCTCGCAAGAGTTCATGTGCGTCGGCGCCAACCCTCCGTTCGATCATCCGCACGTCTTCCTCGACCTCGGCAACGACAACGAGATCATCTGCCCGTACTGCTCGACGTTGTACCGCTTCGCGGCCGACCTGAAGGCGGGCGAAGCCCGTCCGCCGGAATGCGTGCTGAAGGACAAGGTGGCCTGACCGCCCCGGTCAGGGGTGGCCCTCCCGCGAACGATCGTCATCGCCGGTGCCGGAATCGGAGGACTGACGGCTGCGCTTGCGCTCGCGGCTCGCGGTTTTCGCGTCGTCGTGCTCGAAAAAGCCGAGCGGCTCGAGGACATCGGCGCCGGCCTGCAACTCTCCCCCAATGCCAGCCGCGTGCTGGTCGAGCTCGGTCTGACGGAACGGCTGAAGCTGCGCGCTGTCGTACCCGAAGCGGTCTCGATCATGAGCGCGCGGGCCGGCGGTGAACTGTTGCGGATGCCGCTCGGCGAGGCCGCGGCAACACGCGCCGGCGCACCCTATTGGGTGGTGCATCGCGCCGATTTGCAATCCGCGCTCGCCGGCGCGGTCGCGGACCATCCCGATATCGACTTGAAGTTGGGCGCGACGTTCGAGGATGTCGCCCCCCATGCCAAGGGACTGACGGTCGTCCATCGCAGCGGAACCATCCGCCGCAGCGATCTCGCCAGCGCCCTGATCGGCGCCGACGGCATCTGGTCGACGGTACGCCAGCATCTGTTTCCCGAGGTGCAGCCGCGCTTCTCCGGCCTGATCGCCTGGCGCGGCACGCTGGATGCCACGCAGCTGCCCAAGGAGTACACCGCACGACGGGTGCAGCTCTGGATGGGCTCGAACGCCCATCTCGTCGCCTACCCGATCGCAGGCGGCCGCCAGCTCAACGTGGTGGCGGTGCTGCCGGGCACCTGGAACAGGCCGGGCTGTAGCACGCCCGGAGATCCCTTCGAGGTGATGGACACCTTCGCCGCGCCACGCTGGCCGCCGACGGCGCGGATGATGCTCGCCGCCGTCGACAGCTGGCGCAAATGGGCACTGTTCGGCGTTCCCGACGGATGCCCCTGGAGCGACGGCCCGGTCGCGTTGCTCGGCGACGCCGTGCACGCGATGCTGCCCTTCGCGGCCCAAGGCGCCGGCATGGCGATTGAGGATGCAGCCGTACTCGCCCGGCATCTGAGCGTCGAGGCCGCCGAGGATGCGGCTGGCGTCGCGGCGGCGCTGAAGCAATATGGCCTGGCACGTCAGGCCCGTGTCAGGAAGGTGCAGCGCACGGCGCGGCAGCAAGGCCGGATCTATCATCTCGGCGGCCCCTTCGCGCTCGCGCGCGATCTCGCGATCCGCGCACTCGGGCCGGACCGCATGCTGGCGCGGCAGGACTGGATCTACGGCTGGCGGCCTTAGCGCTTCGGCGCGGGCTTGATGTCCGGCCGCTGTGGCGCGGCCGCCACCGGCGGCGCATTGGGCGGCGTCTCCCGGCACTTGTTGCGGCGCCAGGCATCTTCCGCCAATTGCGCCGAGCCGCGCACCGCGACGTAATCGTTGCGATAGGCAAGCTCGGACACCACAGTGCCGCCGGCCCCGGTCTCCGCCTTGTCCATCAGCTTCTGCAATTCGGCGGTGCGGGCGGCGAGCGCCTTGCGCTGCCCCTCGAGCTGCTTGCAGTCGTACAATTCGTATTGGGCGGGATCGGCAAAGGCCGGAGCGATCGTCTCGCTCACGCCGGCGCAGCCGGACAGCGCGAAGCCGGCCGCGACCAGCGCGGCAACCGCGCAGCACGCGCGCAGGGAAGAGGAAAGCGAAGCAGGCATGGCCGGAAAAATAGTCCCCGTGAATTGAGAATGCCTAAAGCAGGCCCAGATGTCCGGATTGAGGCTTTGCCTCATATCCCGGATTGAGGCTTTGCCTTGTGCCGCCGGCTCGCTTAAGGAAGAACCGCCTGTCCAGCGCAACAAGCGCCAATTCCAGACCGTTGGACAGGACTTAAGTGTTTGATCTCGTTGGATCAAGCGGGCATGGCGGAATTGGTAGACGCAAGGGACTTAAAATCCCTCGGTGCGCAAGCGCTGTGCCGGTTCGACCCCGGCTGCCCGCACCATTTGAGCTGACCAGGACTGACGTGGCAGTGCTGCGACTCGTCCGAGCGGCCCGATCTGTGCTATGATCAGACAATGGCATCCAAGAAAGCCTCCTCCAAGAATGGCAAAGCCTCGGGCTTTGTGATCGGCAGCGTCCGCTTCAGGAAGATCAGTTCCGTGGAGGGCATCGTCTATTCGACGAAGATGAAGGGCAGCACCGCGATCGCCGAGAGCAACGCGCGCACTCCCGAAGAGCGCCGGGAAGCGATCATCAAGGCCTATCGCAAGGCGTAGTCGGGCATGTACGACGCTGTCGTCGACGACTATTGCTATCCCGGCACGACCGTCCTGAAGAACAAGCTTGATCTCACCGACGCAGACGAACTCGGCGCGTTCGAGGCAGAAGTGAGCGACGCGAGAGCTGACGAAGAACTTCCCGCGGGTGATCTGGACTTCCCCCACTTCAAAGCGATCCACGAACACCTATTCCAGGACGTGTACCACTGGGCAGGCAAGATACGGAACGTCCGCATCTCGAAGGGCGGAAACATGTTCTGCTTCCCCGAAAACATCGAGAACCAGGCGCAGAAGCTATTCGGACAGTTGAAGAAGGACAAATTTCTGGACGGGCTCAAGCCGGAAGAATTTAGCCACAAGGCCGCGCACTTCCTGTCCGAGCTCAACGTCATTCATGCATTCCGCGAAGGCAATGGCCGCACCCAATTATCGTTTTTCCTCCTGATGGCAGACCACGCCGGACATCCGATAGATCTTGCAGACCTTGCCCCCGACACCTTTCTCGACGCGATGATCGCCAGTTTTGATGGAAACGAAGCACCTCTCGCCGAGGTGATCCAATATCTCGTCGAGGACCACACCGACTAAGCCTCGAATCATAGCCCCAAGCAGCTGCGAAGGTCATAGCTGACAAGAAATCTCTCGACGCGCTACCGCTGTGCCGGTTCGACCCCGGCTGCCCGCACCACCTCCGCTGAACGCGCCGACTGCGCCCACAGCATGATCCAGAAGCAGACGAGCGCGACCGCGACCTGGACAACGCCACCTTCGATCGTGATCCCCGTGATCGAGACCAGCGTCGGAACGGCAACGCCGATGGTCAGCACGGCGGCAAGGGCTGCGGCCGGAAGATCGACGATCAGCACGGCGCCGTAGATTGCGAGCTCGAAGAACGCATATTCCTTCAGGCGCGGCGAGCAGAGATAGAGGCCGTACATCGCCAGCACCGTGATCCGCATCGCGGCCTGCGGATGGTCGATCAGCCAGCGGTCGAGGCGTCCCGGCAACGATCCCTCGTTGTTGCGGATCGCGCGCAGCAGCGACCAGCCGAGCGGCGCGAGCACGAACGCGGTTGCCGCCAGGGCGTAAATGGCGAACACGAGCGGTTTGCTGTCGGCAAGTCCAACGCAGTCCACGATGGCCTGCGCCAGCAGCAGCAGCGACGGATTGGCTTGCTCGGTCTGGACCGAATGCTGACCGGGGATCCCGCCCGAGATCGCGAGCAACCAGCTCGAGAACAAGCCTGGATAGAAGACGACCGAAATCAGGATCGGCAGCACGAAGCCGAGGCCCGCCACTGCAATCAAAACAAGTTTCCGCCGCCGCGACAGCGGCAGAAGATAGAGTGCGGCCAGCAGCGGGAAGAACACCAGCTTGAACGACATGACGAGGCCAAGCAGTGCCGCCCCTGCCATACGAAGGACATCATCGCGATCGTCGGACGTCGCGGGGCGAAGCAGAAGGGCAAGCGCTGCGGCGGTCAGTCCGCCGCCCAGGATCGCGAAATTGCCCGAGGCCAGCCCCCATTCGAAACCGACGAACGCGCCGAGCACGTAAAGTCCCCGCAGCGCCACGTCACGTAACCTGCGTGTCCGGCCGATCCCGGGCAGCACCAGGCCGCAGAGCACAGCGATGACGAGAAAGACGCCGCGGTGATAGCCGACAAGAAAGCCGCCCGCACACAGCGGACGAAAGGCGTCCAGCGTCGCCGGCAGATAGGGATAAGAGAGCTTGGTGCCCTTCAGATTTTTCACGTAGTACGGATCGAGCCCATCGACATGCGCATCGACGGCGGCGCAGTTGGCGCGAACGTCCCAGCCGTAATTCATATCGAGCGCAGCATCATGTGCGAGATTGCAGAACACCAGCACGGCCACCAACGCGATCAGGCAGGCAAGCCACGCGTTGCGCTTGCCGGCCATGTCGGCCGACGGTCCCGACCATCGTGCTGTTCCGGACGGGGCGACACTCGTCATGGACGCACGGCTTTCCGCTCGAGGCGTTCCGGCTCGGTTCGAAAATCGAGCAACAGGATCCAGAAGCAGGCGAGTGCGACCGCGAGCTGGACAAAGCCACCTTCGATCGTAGTCCCCGTGATCGAGACCAGCGTCGGAACGGCAACACCGATGGTCAGCACGGCGGCAAGGGCTGCGGCCGGAAGATCGACGATCAGGACGGCGCCGTAGACCGCGAGCTCGAAGAACGCATATTCCTTCAGGCGCGGCGAGCAGAGATAGAGGCCGTACATCGCAAGCACCGTGATCCGCATCGCGGCCCGCGGATGATCGATCAGCCAGCGGTCGAGGCGTCCCGGCAACGATCCCTCCTTGTTGCGGATCGCGCGCAGCAGCGACCAGCCGAACGGCGCGAGCACGAACGCGGTCGCCGCCAGTGCGTAAGTGGCGAACACGAGCGGTTTGCTGTCGGCAAGCCCCACGCGGTCCACGACGGCCTGCGCCAACAGCAGCAGCGATGGATTGGGCTCCTCGATCTGGACCGAAAGCTGACCGGGGATCCCGCCCGTGATCGCGAGCAACCAGCTCGAGAACAAGCCTGGATAGATAGCGACCGAAATCAGGATCGGCAGCGCGAAGCCGAGACCCGCCACCGCAATCAAAACAAGTTTCCGCCGCCGCGACAGCGGCAGGAAATAGAGCGCGGCCAGCAGCGGGAAGAACACCAGCTTGAACGACATGACGAGGCCAAGCAGTGCCGCTCCTGCAATACGAGGGACATCATGCCGATCATCGGGCTTCGCGGGGCGAAGCAGAAGGGCAAGTGCTGCGGCGGTCAGTCCGCCGCCCAGGATCGCGAAATTGCCCGAGGCCAGCACCCATTCGAAACCGACGAACGCGCCGAGCACATAGAGTCCCCGCAGCGCCACGTCACGCAAGCTGCGTGTCCGGCCGATCCCGGGCAGCACCAGGCTACAGAGCACGGCGATGGCGAGAAAGACGCCGCGGTGATGGCCGACAAGAAAGCCGTCTGCGCACAACGGACGAAAGGCGTCCAGCGTCGCCGGCAGATAGGTATAAGAGAACTTGGTGCCCTTCAGATTTTTCACGTAGTACGGATCGAGCCCATCGACATGCGCTTCGACCGCGGCGCAGTTGACGCGAAGGTCCCAGCCGTAATTCGTATCGGGCGCGGCATAGTTGGCGAGATTGCCGAACACCAGCACGACCACCAACGCGATCAGGCAGGCAAGCCAGGCGTTGCGCCGCGTCGGCATCCTGGCCGACCGCCCCAACCATTGTGCAGTACCGGTGATGTCGGACACGAGCGGATACCTTATTCGCACAGAATCTCGTCGCTACCGCCAGCGCAGCGCAATCGGCGGCCACAATGGACAGGATGCGTTTCCGTTTCATCTCGTCGACCAAAGCCGACGGCGTTATGGTGAATCCCTGGTTTCCACCGGAGCGCGCGATCGTGGGACCGGGACATTCTCACCATTTGTTGTCCGTCCGCCACGCCGCTTGACAGCCATCCCAAAACATGGGTTGTGCGATGCAGCATGAGCATTAGATATGGCCTCTGAAATCAGAGGTGAGCTGCTTGTCCGACGTCAATGCCGACGACTGGGTGTCCTCCGGGCACCGTCCAATGGGTTTTCCCGAATTCGTTATTGTGATCGCGTCCATCATGGCGCTGAATCCGCTCGCGATGGACATGATGCTGCCGGCGCTGCCCAATATCGGGGCGGCCTTCGGTATTCCCAACGCCAACCATCTCCAGCTCGTGCTGTCGACCTTCCTGATCGGCTTCGGCGCCGGCCAGTTCGTCATGGGCCCGTTGTCGGATCGGTTCGGGCGCCGGCCTGTGCTGCTCGGCGGCATGGCGGTCTATGTGGTGGCGAGCGTGCTCGCGGTCGCGGCACCCTCGTTCGAGACGCTGCTGCTCGCCCGCGCGCTGCAGGGCCTCGGCACCTCCGCGACGCGCGTGATCGCGACCTCGATCGTGCGCGACTGCTATGCGGGCCGCCGCATGGCGAGCGTGATGTCGCTCGCGATGATGATCTTCATCGCCGTGCCCGTGATCGCGCCCTCGTTCGGACAGGCCGTGCTGCTGGTCACGCAATGGCGCGGCATCTTCGTCGTGCTGATGCTCTACGGCGTCCTCGCGCTGGCATGGAGCGTGCTGCGGCTGCCTGAAACCCTTCCCGAATCCGAACGCAGATCGCTGGCGCCCGCCGACGTGCTCTCGGCCTTCCGCCAGACCGTCACCAACCGCCAGACCATCGGTTATGCGACGGCCGCCGGCGCCGTCATGGGCGCGCTGTTCGCCTACGTATTCTCGGCGCAGCAGGTGTTCACAGGCATCTATCACCTCGGCCACTACTTCCCGCTCGCCTTTGCGGCGATCGCGGCCGGCACAGCCGTCGCCGGCTTCCTCAACGCCAGATTTGTCGGCACGCTCGGCATGCGCGTGATCTCGCACGGCGCGCTGACGCTCTACACAGTGGTCGCCGGCGTGATGCTGCTGACCGAGATCCTCGGTGTGCTGCCGCTTCCGCTGTTCATGGCGCTGTCGGCGCTGATGATGTTCTCGTTCGGCATGATGGTCGCCAATTTCACCGCGCTCGCGATGGAGCCGCAGGGCCACATCGCCGGCACCGCCTCCTCGCTCTATGGCTCGATCACGACGCTGATCGGCATCGCGGTCGGCACGGCGATCGGCCAGAGTTTTGACGGCACGCTGCTGCCGTTCTCGATCGGATTCTTCCTGTCGACGCTCGCAGCGCTCGCGATCGTTCTGGTGGTGGAGAAGGGACGGCTGTTCAAGCCGCATCATCGTCCCATCGTGTGAGGAACTTCGCGGGCGCCTCGATGTTGTCCTGCAGCATTTTCGAGAGGTCGCCTCATGGAACCGAAACGCAACGAAACCGATCACGCGTCGGAACTGACTGAGGCGCAGCGAAAGGCTGCCGGCGTCAAGCAGCCCGCCGTCGCCCCGCCCTTCGCAAGCGAAGGCCTTGAACGGGTGCGCGACAGCCACTGCTGAGAAACCGCCCTACTCCAGACTGCGCTTGCTGGCGCTGAAATCCTGCGAGGCGCTTTCGGGCGATGAGTCGCGCTTCGAACGTGGCGGCACCATCAGTACGATAACGTCCCGGGTCAGACCGGGCCCCCACAGCGATGCCTGCACGGTAAATTCTCGCCTGACAAAAGTTCCGGCGCGCGCGGAGACCCATTCCATCCAGCGGCCGCAATAATCTTGGCCACGGAAACAGAGCGCGGCCCAGCCGCGATCGAGCGTGGTCTGGCGCGGCAGACCCCAATCGTACTGGTGCTCGAACGGCCGCGCGTAATGCGGATGATCCGGACTGTAGAAGGCGGTGGCGAAGGCGAGCGAATCGTCGCCGCTGACGGCACTGAGCGGCTCGCCGGTCAGCTCGCGCCATTGCCGGGTGAGTTCGCCAGCTGCTTGCGCGTAAAGGTTCCGTCCCTCTTCATAACCGTGGCTATTGCGATAGACCGCATGGATTGGTGCGGCGACCAGGATGGCGACAAGCGCTACGCCTGCGACAATGACCGTGACATTGACGGTGTAGAAACGTTCGACGGGATAACGGGCGCCGCAGACGATCAGCACGACGAACAGGAACAATCCCTGCAAGGCCCATAGCGACGGCAGATCCGTGCCCATCGCGAGCGAGGTCAGCACCGGCAGGACGATGGTGCCGATGGCGCCGTAGAAGAGAAGCCGAAGGCCCGGGCTCATCGCGGCGAAGTCGGCCGGAAATTGCTTGAGGCGCGTGCCCGCGATGAGCACCCAGAGCCCGGCAGCGACGCTGATCGCCGCCATGAGTCCCAGCAGGAAGTTCGTCACGTCACCGAGCGAGCTGACGGCATTCCCGTTGGCGTGGTTCAGCGCGTAGGTGAAGGTCGATGCCCCCGTGGTCGCGAGCCAGTCAATGTGCGGCGACAGCACCGCGAGCCCGGCGACGACCGAAATCCAGGGCGACGCGGAGGTGAAATAGGCGCGCCGCGCCGGATGCGCCAGCGCGGCGAATGCAAAGCTCGTGACCAGGAAGATCGAGTAATATTTTCCGACCATGGCGAGCGCCGTGCTGCATCCAAACGCAACCGCCCAGACGGCGGACCTGGTTTCGAACGCGCGCAGAAAGCACCATGTGGCGAGCGGCCAGAGCGCGAGCAGCACGGCATTGGCGTTGAAGCGCTGGGCGTGGAATTGATAGGCCGGCGTCAGCATCAGGAGCAGCAGCACCAGGATGCGCTTGTGCCCGGACACGAATTGCCGCGCGACGCAATCGACGAAGACCAGGGCGAAGCCCGCGTTCACCATCGCCATCAGCTGCAGCGACCAGTCGCTGAGCGGAAAGACGGAGGTCCAGCTGGCTGCGATCCAGCCCATCAGCGGCGGATGCTTGTGATAGCCGAAGGCGAAATTACGTCCCAGCGTCCAGGCCTCGAGCGTATCGGGATGCAGGCCGCCGCCGGCATAGGCGATGGCCAGATACAGCGTCCAGACCGCGACGAAGCACGCAATGAGAAGCGGCACGGCCCAGCCGGCCTCCACGCCATCCAGCCAGCGCAGCAGCGGCCGCCGCCAGCGCGCCGGCGCGCGATCCGACCGTTCGGCCATCGCCTGGAGTGCAAAATCGATCGGCAAGGGAATCAAATCAACGGATTCAAATCGGCGGGAGGAAAGCAATGAGCGAAGACAAACCATCTAGTTCAGATCGGAAACAAATAGCAATGATCGGAGTCTGGAAGACTTAAAAGCTCCCGGGCTTTCGCCGACACGGGACCGCCAAAACACAACGGCGCCGCTGATGACAGCGGCGCCGTGTGATGATCGGGACGAAAGGAGCAGGACGCACCTTTCCCCTGTTCAGACTTGTCCTACTCGGATTTGTCGATATTCCAGAACACCGGGGTGGCCGGGCCGTCGATCACGCCGGAGAGCGACTTCCGCCATGCGGTCGGCGCCTGATACTGGCCGAGCGGGACGTAGAGCACCTGGTCGTAGGTCTCCTTCTGGATCTCGGTCGCGATCTTCTTCTGATCCTCCGCCGAGGCCGCGCGAACGAAGGCGTCCTTGAGCTGCTCGACCTTGGCGTCCTCCGCCCAGCCGAACCAGCCGCCCTTCTTGCCTTGGCCACCGACCGCGACGTTGGAGATCGGATTGACCACGTCGGCGCTGACCCAGTTTGTGATGAACATGTTCCAGCCGCCCTCCTTCGGGGACTTCTGGCTGGCGCGCCGGCTCACCACCGTCTGCCAGTCGGTCGCCTGCAGATCGACCTTGAAGCCGGCTTCGCGCAGTTGCTGGGCCACCACGATCGGTTGAGCCTTCAGCGTCAGCACGTCGCCCGGCGCCATGAGCACGACCGGTGTCCCGTCGTAACCGGACTCGGCGAGCGCCTTCCTGGCCGCAGCAATGTCGCCGCCCTTCGCGAGGGTCTCGCCGCCGATCTCTGTCGCGAACGGCGTGTCGCAGATGAAGACCGCGGCGCAAGTCTTGTAGTATTTCGGATTGCCGATCAGCGCATCGAGCACGTCCTTCTGGTTGACCGCCAGCAGTGCTGCGCGGCGGACCTTGACGTTGTCGAATGGCGGATGGAGGAAATTCATCCGCGCGCCCGTCTGGAAACCGAACTTGTTCAGGATCTCGAGTTTGAGCTCCTTGTCGGCTTCGATGGTGGGCAACATTTCGAAGGCGGGATTTTCCATGAAATCGATGTCGCCCGACTGCAGCGCGTTCAACGCTGTCTGCGCGTCCGGCATGGTGATCCATTCGACGCGATCGACTTTCACCACCTTGCCGCCGGCGGTCCAGCTCGCCGGCTCCTTGCGCGGCAAATAGTCGGTGTTCTTGACGTAGACCGACTTCACCCCAGGCTGGAATTCAGCCTGCACGAACTTGAAGGGCCCGGAGCCGATCTGCTCGGGGATCTGCTTCTCCGGCGGCGTCTCGGCGAGACGCTTCGGCATCATGAAAGCGACCCGCGAGGACGGCTTGCCGATCGATTCCAGCACGAGGCCGTAGGGTTCCCTGAGCTTCAGCGTGATAGTCTTGGGATCGGTCGCCTCGATGCTCGCGGTGAACAGCATCAGCTGCTGCCCCATGCCGTCGACAGCGGCCCAGCGCTTCAGGGACGCAACGCAATCTTCTGCAGTGACCGCTGTACCGTCATGCCACTTCAGACCGTCGCGCAGCGTGAAGGTGTAGGTCAGCTTGTCGTCGGAAATTGTCCAGTCCGCCATCTGCGGCTGGATCTTGAAATTCGAATCCGTCGCGATCAGCGTGTCGTAGACCATGTACCCATGATCACGCGCGATATAGGCGCTGGTGAAGATCGGATCGAGGATGCGCAGATCCGAATGCATCACGGCGCTAATGGTCTTGCCTGCGGCAAGAACTGGCGAGGCCAGTGCCGAAAGCGCCACGACCGACATCGCAAGTGTGGAGGCGAACGCCCGACGCCCCCGGCGCATGAGTTGGAACATTAAAGTTCTCCTGACGAGTTCTGCGACGAATTCTGCTGACGAGCTCTCCTGGCGAGAAGCGCCGCTGATGACAGCGGCGCCGCGTGATGATCGGGACGGAAGGCGCGCGAACGCGCCTTCCCTGACTAGGACTTGGCCTTACTCGGACTTGTCGATGTTCCAGAACACCGGGGTCGCCGGGCCGTCGAGCACGCCGGAGAGCGACTTCCGCCATGCGCTCGGCGCCAGATACTGGCCGAGCGGCACGTAGATCACCTGGTCATAGGCTTCCTTCTGGATCTCGGTCGCGATCTTCTTCTGATCGTCGAGCGAGGCCGCGCGGACGAAGTCGTCCTTGAGCTTCTCGATCTTGGCGTCTTCCGCCCAGCCGAACCAGCCGCCCTTCTTGCCCTGGCCGCCGATCGAGAGATTCGAGATCGGGTTGGACACGTCGGCGCTGACCCAGTTGGTGAAGAACATGTTCCAGCCGCCCTCCTTCGGGGGCTTCTGACTGGCTCTGCGGCTCACCACCGTCTGCCAGTCGGTCGCCTGCGCATCGACCTTGAAGCCGGCTTCGCGGAGCAGCTGCACCGCAACCGTCGGCTGCGCCTTCAGCGTGACGACGTCGCCGGGCACCATGACCACGACGGGCGTGCCGTCATAGCCGGACTCGGCGAGCGCCTTCTTGGCATCCGCCATGCCGTTGCCCTTGACCAGCGTCTCGGAGCCGACATCGGTCGCGAACGGCGTGTCGCAGACGAAGAAGGCGCCGCAGATCTTGTAGTATTTCGGGTTGCCGACCAGCGCGTCGAGCACGTCCTTCTGGTTCATCGCCAGGAAGGCCGCACGACGGATCTTCGGATTGTCGAAGGGCGGAAAGAGGAAGTTCATGCGACCGAGCGTCTGGTAGCCGAACTTGTTCAGCGTCTCGACCTTGAGGTCGGCATTGGCTTCAAGCACCGGCAGCAGATCCCACGGCGGCACTTCCATGAAGTCGATGTCGCCCGACTGCAGCGCGTTCACCGCGGTCTGCGCGTCCGGCATGGTGATCCATTCGACGCGGTCGACCTTCACCACCTTGCCGCCGGCAGTCCAGCTCGCCGGCTCCTTGCGCGGCAAATAGTCGGTGTTCTTGACGTAGACCGCCTTCACGCCGGGCTGGAATTCGCCCTGCACGAACTTGAACGGACCGGAGCCGATCTGTTCGGGGATCTGCTTGTCCGGCGGCGTCTCGGCGAGGCGCTTCGGCATCATGAAGGGCACGCGCGAGGACGGCTTGCCGATCGAATCCAGCACGAGGCCGTAGGGTTCCTTCAGCTTCAGCGTGATGGTCTTGGCGTCGGTCGCCTCGATGCTGGCCGTGAAGGTCATCATCTGCTGGCCCATGCCGTCGACGGCGGCCCAGCGCTTCAGCGAGGCGACGCAGTCTTCCGCCGTCACCGGCGCGCCGTCATGCCACTTCAGGCCGTCGCGCAGCGTGAAGGTGTAGGTGAGCTTGTCGTCGGAGATCTTCCAGTCCGCCATCTGCGGCTGGATCTTGAAGTTCGCATCCGTCGTGATCAGCGTATCGTAGACCATGTAGCCATGGTCACGCGTGATGTAGGCGGTGGTGAAGATCGGATCGATGATGCGCAGATCCGAATGCATCACCGCGGTGATGGTCTTGCCGGCCGCAAATACCGGCGATGCCATCGCCGTCGAGAGCGCGACGACCGACAGCGCAAGTGTGGAGGCGAACGCGCGTCGCCCCCGGCGCATCAAGCTCAACATAAAAGTTTCTCCTGACGTGAAACTGGTCAAAGGCAGGTTATTGGTTGAGCATTCGGTTCGTTCCTTAGGCGAACTAACCTCATGCAATGCCTTTATCTTTTCGAGACTTGCAGACAGTGTTGAGCGCGTCAATCCGCTTTCGGTGCAAGCCCTTGCGGCGCATGGACGGGCTCTACAACGATCGGTTTGGCTCTACAACTCTCCCCGCTTGTCCTGCCTGCGCTGATGCAATGCGCATTCCATCTTTCGAAGCTTGAGAGACATTAAGATGAATCCAGCCAATCTTCCCTTCGATTCCGAGACAATGCTCGAGGGCCTGCGCACCTGGGTGGAATGCGAGAGCCCGACCTGGGACGCGAGTGCGGTCAACCGCATGCTTGATATCGCAGCGCGGGATATGGCGATCATGGGTGCGACCATCGAGCGCATCGGCGGCCGTCAGGGCTTCGGCGGCGTCATCCGCGCGCGCTTCCCGCATCCGAAGCAGGGCGAGCCGGGCATTCTGATCGCCGGGCACATGGATACCGTCCACCCGGTCGGCACCATCGAGAAACTGAAATGGCGCCGCGAGGGCAACAAGTGCTACGGCCCCGGCATCTACGACATGAAGGGCGGCAACTACCTCTCGCTGGAAGCGATCCGGCAGCTGGCGCGCGCGTCCTTCACCACGCCCTTGCCGATCACCATCCTGTTCACGCCGGACGAGGAAGTCGGCACGCCGTCGACGCGCGACATCATCGAGGCGGAAGCCGCGCGCAACAAATATGTGCTGGTGCCCGAGCCTGGCCGCGCCGACAACGGCGTCACCACCGGACGTTACGCCATCGCGCGATTCAATCTTGAAGCGACGGGACGGCCGAGCCACGCCGGCGCGACATTGTCGGCGGGACGCTCGGCCATCCGCGAGATGGCGCGGCAGATTCTCGCAATTGACGCGATGACCACCGACGACTGCACCTTCTCGGTCGGCGTCGTGCATGGCGGACAATGGGTCAATTGCGTTGCGACCACCGCCACCGGCGAAGCGCTCTCCATGGCCAAGCGCCAGGCCGATCTCGACCGCGGCGTCGAGCGAATGCTGGCGCTGTCGGGTACGGCAAACGACGTGACCTTCAAGGTGACGCGCGGCGTGACGCGGCCGGTGTGGGAGCCGGATGCCGGCACCATGGCGCTTTATGAGAAGGCGCGCGGCATCGCCAAATCTCTCGGCGCGGAATTGCCGCATGCGAGTTCCGGCGGCGGATCCGACGGCAACTTTACGGGCGCGATGGGCATCCCGACGCTCGATGGCCTCGGCGTGCGCGGCGGTAATGGCCACACGCTCGAGGAGTTCATCGAGGTCGAGAGCCTGGTCGAACGCGGGCGCCTGATGGCGGGACTGCTGGCAACGCTGGAGTAATTGAATCAACTTCGCACTGCACAATGCGTTGGCAGTCGCGGGTGAAATTTAGCCTTGTCTAAAAATGAGGCGCATCGTACTGCTCGATGGTCCACGCGACGATGCGGGAGAGATCGCAACGAGGGCATCCAGCTTTCGTTGCGGCGCCGACGGAGCAACCGCCCCGGAAACTCTCAGGCAAAAGGACTGTATCGTCAGGACGATCTGGAGAGAGACGGCACGATTTGAAAATCGTGACGTCCACCGAAGGGGATAGTCCACGAAGACCTCGCGAGGTCTCTGTCGGATCAAGCTCTCAGGTAACCGTGACAGATGGGGCGCCGCCAACGGCTTTCGGGCCGGCGGTTAGCCGACTCTAACTCACGGGAGCCCCGAACCTATCATGACCCATATCGCCATCATCGGCGCCGGCATCACCGGCGTAACGACTGCCTATGCCCTGCTCGAACGCGGCTACAAAGTGACGGTGCTCGACAAGCATCGCTACGCCGCGATGGAGACCTCGTTTGCGAACGGCGGACAGCTCTCCGCAAGCAATGCCGAAGTGTGGAACAGCACCGCGACGATCCTGAAAGGCTTGCGCTGGATGTTCCGGCGCGATGCGCCGCTGCTGATGAACCCGCGGCCGAACTGGCACAAATATTCGTGGATGAGCGAGTTCGTCGCCAACATCGGCAACTACCGCGCCAACACGATTCTGACCACGCGGCTAGCGATCGAAGCCCGCAAGCACCTGTTCGAGATCGCGACGCGCGAAGGCATCGACTTCGATCTCGAACGCCGCGGCATCCTCCACATCTATCACGACAAAAAGGGTTTTGAGTCCGGCCTGCGCGTCAATGCGCTGCTGCAGGAAGGTGGCCTCGATCGGCGGCCGGTGACGCCGGAGGAAATCCGCACGATCGAGCCGACGCTGCGCAAGGATTATTACGGCGGCTTCTACACGCCGTCGGATGCGACCGGCGACATCCACAAGTTCACGCGCGGGCTGGCGGACGCCTGCAAACGTCGCGGCGCAAGCGTCATCCATGAGGCGAATATCGATTCGATCGCCCCTGCTGGCGCAAGCTTCGTGATCGGTTGGGCCGACCGTTCCGCGAGCGACGCTGTCGCGTCCGCGCGTGGCATGCTGAAGGTCGATGGCGTCGTGGTGTGCGCTGGCGTGGCCAGCCGTCACTTCGCCGCCCTCCTCGACGATCGCGTGAATGTCTATCCGGTGAAGGGCTATTCGATCACTGTGCAGCTCGACACCGCCGAAAGCCGCAACGCGACGCCGACCGTCAGCCTGCTCGACGAGGCCGCCAAGATCGTCACCAGCCGGCTCGGCGCCGATCGTTTTCGTGTGGCCGGCACGGCCGAGTTCAACGACTTCAACCGCGACATCCGAGCCGACCGCGTGCAGCCGCTGGTCGACTGGGTGCGCAGCAATTTTCCGGCGGTCGAGACCTCTCGCATTATTCCGTGGGCCGGGCTGCGGCCGATGATGCCGAACATGATGCCGGTGGTGCGCGCGGGCCGGATGCCCGGCGTGTTCTTCAACACCGGCCACGGCCATCTCGGCTGGACGCTGTCGGCCGCGACTGCGCAGATGATTGCCGGAACCATCGACGGCTGGCGCGGGCTCAACGCGCCGCCGACCGCCCCCTCATTTCGGGGAGAACTTGCGGTTGAGCGCGAGATGCGCCGTGCATCCTGAGTGGTTGCAAATCGATGCGGGGCGGCCCCTTGCGACCGCCCTGCCCTTGGCACACAATTTGCCCCAACAGGGCGGTCTCCGGCCGGCTTTTCCAGCCCGAGCGACAGGCGCGCATGATAGACACGATCGAATCCATGGGGGCCTCAAGACCCCACAAGTTCCGCAGCCGGAGATAGGTGCATGCTAGGTTATCTCATTCGCCGCGTTCTGGCTGCGGTGCCCGTGATGGGTGTCGTGGCGCTGTTCGTGTTCCTGCTGCTGCGGCTGACTCCCGGCGACCCGGCCGCGATTCTCGCCGGCGACAATGCGACGCCGGAGCGGCTCGAGCGCATCCGCGAGTCGTTGGGCCTCAACGAACCCCTGATCGTGCAGTTCATCACCTGGGTCGGCAAGCTGCTGCACGGCGATCTCGGCACGTCGCTCATCTCCAATTTGCCGGTCATGAAGATGATCGGCCAGCGCGTCGAGCCGTCGATCTCGATCGCGCTATCGACCATCATCCTCGCCGTTGTCGTCGCCGTGCCGTTAGGGGTGATTGCAGCTTGGAAGCACGGCACCTGGATCGACCGTTTCGTGATGGGCCTCTCCGTGCTCGGCTTCTCGGTGCCGGTGTTCGTGGTCGGCTATGTCCTGATCGAGGTGTTTGCGATCGACCTGCGCTGGGTGCCGGTGCAGGGCTTCAAGAGCATCTCGGGCGGCTTCGGAGCGTTCTTCGAGCGCATCATCCTGCCGACCTGCGCACTCTCCTTCATCTACGTTGCGCTGATCGCGCGCATGACGCGCGCGGCGATGCTGGATGTGCTGGGCGAAGATTACGTGCGAACGGCGCGCGCCAAGGGCATCAACGAGGTCGCGGTGATGATGCGGCACGCGCTGCGCAACGCCGCCGTGCCCGTGATCACCGTGATCGGCACCGGCTT
This sequence comes from Bradyrhizobium sp. AZCC 2230, assembly GCF_036924495.1. NCBI lineage: Bacteria > Pseudomonadati > Pseudomonadota > Alphaproteobacteria > Hyphomicrobiales > Nitrobacteraceae > Bradyrhizobium > Bradyrhizobium sp. AZCC 2230. The sequence continues at coordinate 2,525,703 of NZ_JAZHRS010000001.1, forward strand.
TGCGCTCCTGATCTCCGGCGTCGTCGTCACCGAGAGCGTGTTCAACATCCCCGGCATCGGCCGCCTCACCGTGGATGCGGTGCTGGCGCGCGACTATCCGGTGATCCAGGCGATGATCCTGCTGACCTCGCTGATCTACGTCGTCGTCAATCTCCTGATCGACGTCGCCTACACGCTGCTCGATCCCCGGATCCGGTACTGAGGCAAGGACAACACCAAAAATGTCAGTCGATACCCTTCCCCAGTCGTCCATTCCGATCACGTCGCCGCTGCGGCCGCGTTTCGGCTTCCTCACCTCGACACCGATCATCGCCACGGCGACGGTGTTGCTCGCACTGATCGTGCTGATCTCGATCCTGGCGCCGCTGATTGCGCCGCATGATCCGATCCAGCTTGCGCCGTCACTGCGGCTCAAGCCCTCCTCGGCGCAATTCCTGCTCGGCACCGACGCCTACGGCCGCGACCTGCTGTCGCGCGTCATCTATGGCGGCCGCATCTCGCTCCTGATCGGCATCGGCTCGGCGATCCTCTCGATCGTCATTGGTCTTGCGATCGGTCTCGTCTCCGGCTTCTTCAAGTTGATCGATTCCGTGCTGATGCGCGTCATGGACGGCCTGATGGCGATGCCGAGCATTTTGCTCGCCATCGCCGTGGTCTCGCTGTCCGGCGCCAGCATCTGGACCGTGCTGGTTGCCATCACCATTCCTGAGATCCCGCGCGTGGCGCGCCTGGTGCGCTCAGTCGTGCTGTCCGCCCGTGAAGAGCCTTACGTCGAAGCCGCAATCTCGGTCGGCTCGTCGCTACCAAAAATCATGTGGCGGCATCTGATGCCGAACACGATCGCACCGCTGATCGTCCAGGGCACCTATGTCTGCGCCTCCGCGATCCTCACCGAGGCCATCCTCTCCTTCCTCGGCGCCGGCATCTCGCCGGAGACGCCGACCTGGGGCAACATCATGGCCGAGGGCCGCCAGTATTTTCAGCTCAAGCCGACGCTGATCTTCTGGCCGGGCCTGCTGCTCTCGATCGCCATCCTCAGCATCAATCTGATCGGCGACGCCGCCCGCGACGCGCTCGATCCCCGCATGAAGCAGCGGGAGGGCAAGTGATGACCGACCAAGTGATGACCAACCCGGTTCTCGACATCAACAACCTCGTCGTCTCCGTCGGCAAGAAGCCGGGGGGACCAAAGATCATCGACGGCATCTCGATCCAGGTCCACCAGGGCGAGACGTTGTGCCTCGTCGGCGAAAGCGGCTCGGGCAAGTCGGTGACCTCGCTCACCACGATGGGCTTGCTGCCGAAGGGCACGCTGGTTCCAACGAGCGGCAGTGTGAAGCTCGTCGGCGAGGAGATCCTCACCGCGACCGACCGCCGCCTGCGCCAGCTGCGCGCAACGCAGATGGCGATGATTTTCCAGGAGCCGATGACCGCGCTCAATCCGGTCGTGCACGTCGGCCGCCAGATCGACGAAGTCTTGCGCGCCCACACCGATCTCGATGCCAGGGCACGCAAGAAGCGCATCCTCGACATGATGGAGCAGGTGCGCCTGCCCCAGGTCGAGCGCATCTTCGCCTCCTACCCGCACCGTCTCTCCGGCGGCCAGCGTCAGCGCATCATGATTGCGATGGCGCTGGTGCTGGAGCCGAAGCTGCTGATTGCCGACGAGCCGACCACCGCGCTCGACGTCACCACGCAGAAGCAGATTTTGACCCTGATCCGCGACCTCCAACGCGATCACGGCACCGCCGTGCTGTTCATTACCCACGACATGGGCGTGGTCGCCGAGATCGCGGACCGCGTGGCCGTGATGCGGCAGGGCCGTCTGGTTGAAACCGGCCCGCTCGACACCGTGCTGCGCAATCCCACGATGGAATACACCCGCAACCTGCTCTCTGCGGTGCCGAGCCTGGTGCCGCGCACGGCACGGCCCGAGACCAAGGAACCGGTGGTGCTGGAAGCCAACGAGCTCAGCAAGGTCTACAAGGAGCGCGCGTTCTTCGGCAAAGGCCGCGAGGTCGTTGCCGCCGACAAGGTGACGCTGACGCTGCGCAAGGGCCGTACGCTCGGCATCGTCGGCGAGAGCGGCTCGGGCAAGTCGACGGTTGCGCGCTGCATCGTTCGCCTGATCGATCCGACCTCCGGCGGCGTGCGGCTGGCCGGCCGCGAGATCTCGGACATCTCGCGCCGCCTGCTGCAGCCGCACCGGCAGAAGATCCAGATCGTGTTCCAGGATCCCTACCGCTCGCTCAATCCGCGCGTCACCGTCGGCGAGAGCATCGCGGAAGGCCCGATCAACTACGGCACCTCGCATGCCGATGCGATGAAGCGGGCGCGCGAGCTGCTCGAGCTGGTCGGCCTGCCGGCCGATGCCGTCTCGCGCTATCCGCACCAGTTCTCCGGCGGCCAGCGCCAGCGCATCGCGATTGCGCGGGCGCTCGCGCTCGATCCCGATGTGCTGGTCGCGGACGAAGCGGTCTCCGCGCTCGACGTCTCCGTGCAGGCACAGGTGCTGGAACTGCTCGATGAGATCCAGAAGCGGCTCGGTATCGCCATCCTGTTCATCACCCACGATCTGCGCGTCGCAGCCCAAATCTGCGACGAGGTCGTGGTGATGCAGCACGGCCGCGTCGTCGAACAGGGCCCGGCCGCCGAAGTGCTGACCCATCCGCAGGAGGCCTATACGCGGGCCCTGCTCGAAGCCGCGCCGGGCCGCGGCTGGGACTTTGCGAATTTCCGGCCGGTGTCGGAGGGCATGGCGGCGACGGCGTAGCAACACCCACCGGTGTCGTCCCGGCGAACGCCTGGACCCATACCGCGGAATATATCGACCGCGCGTGGTGCTAATCGCGAACGACCAATCTTCGCCAAACTCCTCCCTGGGGTTATGGGTCCCGGCGCCTGTGCGCAATTGCGCACTAGGCCGGGACGACACCGAGGATTTGGAAGCGCCTTCTCAAACAACACGCATCCGCAGCATGCCCAAAAACGATCTGACCCTATGCGCGGCGACATGGGCTCCTCGCTTGCTCTCGCCGCAGCGCCATGGCTAATTTCGCGCACTTTCAATCGCTGGACTTGCATGATGACACGTATCGCCGTCGGCGGCTTCCTGCACGAGACCAACACCTTCGCTCCGACGAAGGCGACGTTCGCGGACTTCCAGCATGGCGGCGGCTGGCCGGCGATGACGCAAGGCGCCAACGTGCTGAAGGTAATGCGGCGCATCAATGTTGGGCTGGCCGGTTTCGTCGACAGCGCTGAGGCCAATGGCTGGGAACTCATTCCGACGATTGCCTGCGGCGCAAGCCCATCGGCGCATGTCACCAAGGACGCCTTCGAGCGCATCGTGAAGGTGATGGTCGATGGCATCGCGGCCGCCGGTCCGCTCGACGCGGTCTATCTCGACTTGCACGGCGCGATGGTGACCGAGCATCTCGATGACGGCGAAGGCGAGATTCTGGCGCGCGTGCGCCGCGTCATCGGCAAGGATGTTCCGCTGGTCGCCAGCCTCGACCTGCATGCCAACGTCACGCCCGCAATGATGGAACATGCGGATGCGCTGATTGCCTACCGCACCTATCCGCATGTCGACATGGCCGAGACCGGTCGCGCCTCCGCAAAGCACCTCGCTTTGCTGCTGAAGACGAAGCAGCGTTTCGCAAAGTCGTTCCGCCAATTGCCCTTCCTGATCGCGATCAGCTGGCAATGCACCAACGACTTTCCCACCAAGGGCATCTACGAAAAGCTCGCCGCGCTGGAGAGCGATGCGGTTCCGACACTCTCTTTCGCGCCGGGCTTCCCGGCCGCCGATTTCCGCGATTGCGGGCCGAGCGTGTTCGCCTATGGCAGGACGCAAGCGGACGCGGATCGCGCCGCGGATGCGATCGTCAAGCTGATCGAAAGCCACGAGGACGATTTCGACGGCAAGATCTGGACGCCCGATGACGGCGTGCGCCACGCCATGGAACTTGCGAAGAGCGCGAGCAAGCCGATCATCATCGCCGACACCCAGGACAATCCCGGCGCCGGCGGCGATTCCGACACGACGGGCATGCTGCGCGCGCTGGTGCGCAACAAGGCGAGCGCCGCGACCGGCGCGATCTACGATCCGGTCTCGGCCAAGGCCGCGCATGCGGCCGGCGTCGGCGCCACCGTCACGCTCTCGCTCGGCGGCAAGTCCGGCATTCCCGGCGATGAGCCCTATACCGAGACCTTCGTCGTCGAAAAACTCTCCGACGGCCGCTTCATCGCGCCCGGCCCCTATTATGGCGGCCGCGAGATGAAGATGGGCCCGTCCGCAGCCTTGCGCATCGGCGACGTCCGCGTCGTCGTCTCCTCGCACAAGGCCCAGCTCGCCGATCAGGCAATGTATCGCTATGTCGGCATCGAGCCGACGGCAGAGAAGATTCTGGTCAACAAGAGCTCGGTGCACTTCCGCGCCGATTTCGAGCCGATCGCAGAGAAGCTGATGATCTGCGCCGCGCCGGGCGCGATGCCGGCCGATACCGCCTCGCTGCCCTGGACGCGCCTGCGGCCGGGCATCCGTATCAAGCCGAGCGGCCCCGCTTTCACGCCAAAATCCCGCTAATCAAGTCACGCCAACCGGACAGGACACATGCCCACCATTGACCGCATCGACGGCTACGCCGACGAACTCACCGCCATCCGCCGCGACATCCACGCCCATCCCGAGATCGGCTTCGAGGAGGTCCGCACCTCCGGCATCGTCGCTGACAAGCTGAAGAGCTGGGGCATCGAGGTGCATCGCGGTCTCGGCGGCACCGGCGTGATCGGTGTCATCAAGGGCAGGGGCTCCAGCGGCAAGCGCATCGGCCTGCGCGCCGACATGGACGCGCTGCCGATGGAAGAGAACACCAATCTGAAATGGAGCTCGAAAATCCCCGGCCGCTTCCACGGCTGCGGGCATGACGGCCACACCACGATGCTGCTCGGCACCGCGCGCTACCTCGCGGAAACGAAGAACTTCGACGGTACCGTGCACCTGATCTTCCAGCCGGCCGAGGAAGGCCTCGGCGGCGCCCGCGCGATGATCAAGGACGGCCTGTTCGAGAAATTCCCCTGCGACGAGCTCTACGGCCTGCACAACGCGCCCGATCTCAATCTCGGCGAGATCGCGATCCTGCCCGGGCCGGCGATGGCCGGCGCCGACTTCTTCGACCTCCGCATCACCGGCTATGGCGCGCATGGCGCGATGCCCGAGCGTTCCAAGGACGCGGTGATCATCGCGACCACTCTGGCACAGGCGATCCAGACGGTCGTCAGCCGCAACGTCGACCCGCTCCAGGCTGCGGTGGTGTCGATCACCCAGATCCATGCGGGCTCCGCCTACAACGTCATTCCGGGCGAAGCGCATCTTTGCGGCACCATTCGCACCTTCTCGGATGAAGTCCGCGCCCTGATCAGCCAACGCATCCGCACGATCTGCGCCGGCATCGCGGCTGCGTATCAGTGCGAGATCGACGTCGACATCCGCGACACCTTCGGCGTGCTGGTCAACCAGGTCGAGCAGTCCAAGGTGGTCGAGGACGTCGCCCGCACCATCGTCGATCCGGCCAAGGTGATCACCCGAAGCCAACCGAAGATGGGCAGCGAGGACTTTGCCGACATGCTGCAAACCATTCCCGGCGCCTATTTCTGGGTCGGCCACGACGGCTCGGTGCCCGTGCACAATCCCGGCTTCGTGCTCGACGACAAGATCCTGCCGATCGGCGCCAGCATGTTCGCCCGGATCATCGAAACGCGCATGCCGGTGGGTTAGCAATGCAGAAAAAGAGCGTCGAAGAGGCGGTCACCTCGCTGCACGATCTGTCCGCGGTCGATCTGATCGCGGGCTATCGCGCAAAGCAGTTCTCGCCGAGCGAGGTGCTGGAGGATTTGCTCGCGCATGTCGCTGCGTGGGAGCCGCATCTGAAGGCGCTCTATGCGTTCGATCCCGACAGCGCGCGTGAGGCGGCGAAGGCGTCGACCGCGCGCTGGTCCGGAGGTGAACCGTCAGGCGCGCTCGACGGCGTGCCTGTCACGGTCAAGGACAACATCGCGACCAAGGGCGTGCCGGTGCCGCTGGGGGCTGCGAGCGTCAAGCTGGTGCCAGCCGAGAAGGATGCCCCGCCCGCCGCGCGGCTGCGTGAGGCCGGCGCGATCATCTTCGCGAAAACAACCATGCCCGATTACGGCATGCTGTCCTCGGGGCTCTCCTCGTTCCATGCGCTCGCGCGCAATCCGTGGGACCTCAGCAAGAATCCCGGCGGCTCCAGCGCCGGCGCAGGTGCTGCTGCGGCGGCCGGCTATGGTCCCCTCCATCTCGGCACCGATATCGGCGGCTCGGTGCGCCTGCCGGCGGGCTGGTGCGGCCTCGTCGGCCTGAAGCCGAGCTTTGGCCGCGTGCCGATCGATCCCACCTATGTCGGCCGCGTCGCCGGTCCCATGACCCGTACGGTCGACGATTGCGCCCTGATGATGAGCGTGATCGCAAAGCCCGACCGGCGCGACGGCACGAGCCTGCCGGCGGAGCCTCTGAACTGGAAGGGACTGGAGAAGTCCCCGCGCAAGCTGCGGATCGGCCTGATGCTCGATGCCGGCGTCGGCCTGCCGGCGGAAAAGCCGGTCCGCGAGGTTGCGGTGAAGGCCGCAAAGGCATTCGAGTCTGCGGGCGCAGTCGTCACCGAAGTCGACGGCATCCTTACGCGTGAGATGCTCGACGGCCTCGACAACTTTTGGCGCGCGCGGATGTGGGACGATCTGTCCAAGCTCACGCCGGCCGAACAGGCAAAGGTGCTGCCCTATATCTTCAGTTGGGGCGCGTCCGGCGCGAAACTGTCGGGCGTCGACGTGATCCGCGGCTTCAACCAGACCATGGCGATCCGGGCCGCGGCATCAAAGCTGTTCTGCGAGCTCGACTATGTGATCTCACCGACCGCGCCGAACGTGAACTATGCGGCGGAATGGGCCTCGCCGACCAACAATCCGATGAGGCCGTTCGAGCACATCTGCTATACCGTGCCGTGGAATATGTCGGAGAACCCGGCGGTCTCCATCAACGGCGGCTTCGACGCCAAGGGCTTTCCCATCGGCGTGCAGATCGTCGGGCGCCGCTTCGACGATATCGGCGTGCTCGGCATGGCCAAGGCTTTTGAAACCCTGCGCGGCGCGCAGAAGCCCTGGCCAAAGCCGCCGGCGAAGTAGCCGCACTCTGTCATTCCGGGTTGCGCCCTCTTGGCGCAAGCCCGGAATCCATTCATCGGCCATCCAGGCTGCACAATGGATTCCGGGCTCGCGCTTCGCGCGCCCCGGAATGACCTGCTAGAGAGACCGACAAAGAGACGAAGGAAGGAAACCGCCATGGCGTATGAGACGATCAAATACGAGGTCGCCGAGCAGATCCTCACCATCACGCTGAACCGGCCCGACAAGCTCAACGCCTTCAACGCGCAGATGCAGGCCGAGCTGATCGACGCATTCGACGCCGCCGACAAGGATGACAACGTCCGCGCCATCATCGTCACCGGCGCCGGCCGCGGTTTTTGCGCAGGAGCGGACCTTTCCTCCGGTGCAGACACCTTCGATCGCGACGCGCGGCGCGGGCCGGTGAAGCGGTTTGCTGACGGCAAGGTCGATTACAGCGATCCGCAAGCGCGCGATGGCGGTGGCCAGGTGACCTTGCGCATCTTCAAGTGCCTGAAGCCGGTGATCGCCGCGGTGAACGGTCCTGCCGTCGGCATCGGCGTCACCATGCAGCTCGCGATGGACATCCGCATTGCCTCGGACGCTGCGCGCTTCGGCTTCGTGTTCTCCCAGCGCGGCATCGTGCCGGAAGCCGCTTCGAGCTGGTTCCTGCCGCGCATCGTCGGCATCTCGCAGGCGCTGGAATGGTGCTATTCGGGCCGCGTCTTCCCGGCGCAGGAAGCGCTCGCCGGTCGCCTTGTCAGCAAGGTCGTCGCCCCCGATGATCTGCTGCCGACCGCTCGCGCGCTCGCGAAGGAATTCGCCGCCAAGACCGCGCCGGTGTCGGTGGCGCTGATCCGCCAGATGATGTGGCGCATGATGGGCGCCGACGACCCCATGGAAGCCCACAAGGTCGACAGCCGCGGCATCTACACGCGCGGCCGCTCGGAGGACGTGAAGGAAGGCGTGGTGTCGTTCCTGGAGAAGCGGCCGGCGCAGTTCAAGAACAAGGTGTCGAGCGACATGCCGGACTATTTTCCGTGGTGGAGCGAGCGGGAGTATAAGTAGCTGCGTAGGGTGGGTTAGTCCTACTGGATCACAAATTTCGTCGTTGGCTTAGCGGTTTGCGACGGGTGCAACATGAGCATCGTTGCAGGTTCGCTACAATCGCGACCGCCAACAGGCGATGGATGGTTGCGATCGAGTTCGGAACGTGGCGTTGCGGCCGGATCGGGGGCGCCGCGGGGTCGGTAACCACGGGGAAGGGCAGGTTTTTCGATTGCAGCGGCGCCATCAGGTCCTGAGGGGGGAATCCTCTCCCGCTCGGAGATCAGAAAACCGTAGGCTGCGATCGACATCGTGCCGTGGTGGTGAAAGCCTCGCCACGTGCGCCCCTCATAGTGGCCGAGGCCGATTTCCTGCTTGAGTTCCTGATAATCGCGCTCGATTCGCCAGCGCAGCTTGGCTAGATCGACGAGGTCGCGCAACGGCATGTCGTGGTCGACGGTTGCGAGCCAGAACTTCGTGGGCGCAGCTTCGTTTTTGGGCCATTCGATTAGCAGGATCTCTTCGGCAAACTGCGCTTCGCCCCGTATTGGCGCGGCACGCACGCGTACGCTAGCAAAGCGTGATCGCAGTTTCTCATTGCTGCCGTCTCGCCACGTGATGGTGCGCCAAGCGTGTTTGGGCAGGCTGCGCGCCAAAGCTTCGACGCTGACGCGCTTCGGCTTCCGATTGTCCTCGCGCACCGCGCGCACTTTGACGGTCGAGACGATGGCTGCCACGTAGTCTAGCCCCAAGCCCGTGATCGCTCGGCGCAGACCGCTGTTCGTCCCATAACTCGCGTCAATCAGCACGGCACCGCAAGCCACCTTTGCCGTCACAGCCGCGCGGATCTGCTCCAGCGCAAGCTGCGGTTTGGTTTTGAACCTGATCGAGCGTGGCACATGCGCCTCGGCGCGGCGCGATCTGTCGCCTGTCCACGCTCGCGGCAGATACAGCCGATATGCGATCGGCAGACTGCCATGATGATTGGCGATCGACAGCGTCACCGCCACCTGGCAATTGGCCTGCTTGCCGAGTTGTCCGCAATATTGATGATGGACCCCGACCGAATGCCGGCCCTTCTTGGGAAACGACGTATCGTCGATGATCCAGGCTTCGATCGGTCCATGCCGCGTCATCGACGGCATCACCAGGTCTCGCACCTTGGCCAGCATCTGATCGTCCGACCATTCCGAATTGGCAACGAAATGCAGCAGCTTCTGATGCTGTGCCGAAACCTGCGCCGGCGCTGTCACTGCCGCCATCGGCTCCACGCTGCGACGCCCTTCCGTCGCCAATAGCCCTGAGCAATAATCCCGCAGCGGTCCCGCCCGGTCCGCGTGCCCAACCACCTTCGTCAGCTCGCCGACATACGCCCCAAATCGATCCGCAATCGCCATTCCGCTGCCGCGATCCATCACAGCCTCCTCGCTAGACGGAAAGCTCAACAACCATCTGATTCCAAACTAAAATCAAACGTGGCAAACTGACTCAGCTAAATGACTCAGTCGTACTAATCCACCCTACGGCACCATCGCTCCATCAATCCATCACCAGCGCCACCCGCCCGATGGCCTTGCGGTCGAGCAACAGCCGCATCGCCTGCGCATAATCTTCCAGCGGCAGGCGGTGCGAGATGTTCGGGCGCAGCTTGCCCTCCTCCGCCCATGCGAGCAGCGCCTTCAGGCGTACCTCGCCAAGCACCGGATTTTTCCGCACCGCCTCGCCCGCTCGCACGCCGAGCACGCTGGCGCCCTTGATCAGCAGCAGATTGGTCTTGGCCGAGCCGATCCCGCCCGTAAAACCGATCACCAGCAGCCGCGCGCCCCAGGCGATGCAGCGCATCGAGTCCTCAAACACCTGGCCGCCGACGGGGTCGAACACCACATCCGCACCGCGGCCATCGGTGATGCGCTTGACGGCGTCACGAAACGGCTCGCGGTCGTAACGCACGAAGTGATCGGCGCCGCGCGATTTGGCAATCGCAAGCTTCTCGTCGCTTGACGCCGTCGCGATCACGGTCGCGCCCAGCATCTTGCCGATCTCGACCGCCGCGAGGCCGACGCCGCCCCCGGCGCCGTGCACCAGCAGCACCTCGCCCGGCTCGACCCGGCCGCGATCGATCAGCGCGTGATAGGCGGTGCCATGGCCGGCGAGATAGGTCGCGCCCTCGGCATAGTCAAAGTTCGATGGCAGTGCCGTGAGCTGCGACGGCGTCACCACGGCTTCATCGGTGAAGGCACCGTGGCGCATCTTGACGATGACCTTGTCGCCGACTGCGACAGCCTTCGCCTCGGCGCCGACTTCGGTCACGTCGCCGGCGGCTTCCATGCCGGGCGTGAACGGAAGCTCCGGCTTGAGCTGGTATTCGCCGGCCGCCATCAGCACGTCCGGAAAATTCAGCCCGGCGGCGCGGATCGCGACGCGCACCTCGCCCGGCTTGAGGGCGCGCGACGGAAACTCTTCCAGCAGCAAGCACTCGGGCGCGCCGAGCGCGCGGCAGACGACAGCCCGCACCATCAGGCCGCGCTCGCCTTGCTGCGCATCAAGGCCTCGCGGATCAGCGGCAGGCGGTCATTGCCAAAATACATGTCGGTCTTGTCAAGGAAGATCGTCGGCGAGCCGAACCCGCCGCGGGCGACGACTTCCTCGGTGTTGGTCTTGAGCTGATCCTTGATCGCCTGGTCCGAGATGCCGGCGAAGAATTTTTGCTCGTCGATGCCGACTTTCCTGCAGATCTCGGCCAGCACCGCGTCCTGCGAGATATCCTTGTCGCCGCCCCAATAGGTCTCGAACAGGGCCGTAGCGAACGGCACCATGTCCTTGCCCAGCCAGATGCAGCCGCGCATCGCCTTGACGCTGTTCACCGGAAACACCGTCGGCGGCATCTTGATCGCAAGGCCCGCGGAGCGCGCCCAGTCGGCGAGGTCCTTCTTCATGTAGCGCGCCTTCAGCGGCACCGGCGTCTCGCGCTGCGCGTAGACGCTCGGGTTGACGGTGTTGAAAATGCCGCCGACCAGGATCGGCCGCCAGACGATCTCGGCGCCGAGCTCCTTCGCAAGAGGCTGGATGTTGTGGAAGGCGAGATAGGTCCACGGGCTGGAACAGTCGAAGAAGAATTCGATCATGGCGTTTCCTTTGCTCTCGTCATTCCGGGACGCGCCCTCCTGGGCGCGAGCCCGGAATCCATTTCGCCACCGTCACTGCGTCGCGATGGATTCCGGGCTCGCGACTTCGTCGCGCCCCGGAATGACGGCTACTTCTTTCCCAGCACTTCCTTAGCCCTCTGGCCGAACATGATCTTGCGTGATTCCTCGTCGAACGGCTCTTTCACGAATTTTCCGATCGCAAGTCCCGCCTGCACTTGCGGCCGCGCACGCACCTCGGCGTACCAGCGCTTCACGTTCGGATAGTCGTCGAGCGTAAAGCCCTGCGCCTTGTGGGTCATGGTCCAGGGGAAGCAGGCGACGTCGGCGATCGAATAGTCGCCGGCGACATAGGCGCCGGTCTTTGCGAGTTGGCGATCGAGCACGCCATAGAGCCGCGCGGCCTCGTCGCGGTAGCGCTCGATCGCGTAGGGAATCTTCTCCGCCGCATAGAGCGCGAAATGGCCGTGCTGACCGAGCATCGGCCCGAGCCCCGCCATCTGCCACATCACCCACTGGATCGTGGTGGAGCGGCCGCGCAGGTCGCTGGGCAGGAAGCGCCCTGTCTTGTCCGCCAGATAGATCAGGATCGCGCCGGTCTCGAACACCGAGAACGGTCCGCTGCCATCGGCAGGGTCGTGATCGACGATCGCGGGAATGCGATTGTTGGGCGAGATCGCCAGAAATTCAGGGCTGAACTGCTCGCCGGCGCGGATGTTGACGGGCTTCACGGTATAGGGAAGCCCGAGTTCCTCCAGCATGATCGAGATTTTCCAACCGTTCGGCGTCGGTGCGTAATGGAGATCGATCACGACCTTTCCTCTGGCCTTTCCTTGACCCTTCCTTGGGCCTTCCCTGTCGTCGCCACTGGAATAGAAGGCGACTTTCGTTGTTCTGTACCTCAACGTTAAGACATGGCAGACAGAGGCGCAATCACAACCCGCCGGGAGGGACCCATGCTGTTTCCAACGACGATTGCCGGCTCCTTGCCCAAGCCGGAATGGCTCGCCGAGCCCAACATGCTCTGGGCGCCCTGGAAGTCGGAAGGTGACGAGCTTCTCCGCGCCAAGCGCGACGCGACCATGCTCGCGGTCAAGGTTCAGGAGGACGCCGGGATCGACATCGTCACCGAGGGCGAGCAGGCCCGGCAGCATTTCGTGCACGGTTTTCTCGAGAAGATCGAGGGCATCGATTTCGCCCACAAGGTCGAGATGGGCATCCGCAAAGATCGCTACAAGGCGATGGTGCCGCAGGTGGTCGCACCGCTCCGCCTGAAGGGACGCGTTCATGCCGACGAGGCGCGCGTCGCGCGCACGCACACGAAGAAGAAACTGAAATTCACCCTGCCCGGCCCGATGACCATCATCGATACCATCGCAGACCGCTACTATGGCGACCGCGTCAAGATGGCCTTCGCCTTCGCCGAGCTTTTGAACGAGGAAGCCAAGGCGCTTCAGGCCGACGGCGTCGATCTCGTGCAGTTCGACGAACCTGCCTTCAACGTCTACATGGACGAGGTCAACGACTGGGGCATCAAGGCGCTGGAGCGCGCCGCGCAGGGCCTCACCTGCACCACCGCCGTCCACATCTGCTACGGCTACGGCATCAAGGCCAATACCGACTGGAAGGAAACGCTCGGCGCGCAATGGCGGCAGTATGAGCAGATTTTCCCGGCGATCGACGCCAGCCCGATCCAGCAGGTCGCGATCGAGTGCCGCAATTCCAAGGTGCCGCTCGATCTGCTCGCACTGCTCAAAAACAAGATCGTGCAGGCCGGCGTGATCGACGTCGCCAGCGACACGGTGGAGACCGCCGAGGACATCGTCAAGGTCATCGACGCGGTGTCGAAGTTCGTGCCCAAGAGCAACATCATCGCCACCACCAATTGCGGCATGGCGCCGATGCGGCGCGAGATCGCCGAAGCCAAGCTGATGGCACTCGGCGCCGGTGCGGCGCTCGCGCGCGAGAAGCTGGGGTAATGGCGGTTGTTCGGACGGCACTCGCGGTTGTCGCGCTGGCAGCGCTCATGCTGCACGCGCAAGCGGAGGACCGCTCGGTGCTGCTGAACTGCAAGGCGATGGTGGAGCGCGCGTCAAAGGATGCGAACGCTGTGAGCGAAGCCGAACTCGTCCGCTGCCGACAAGTGATCCGCGAATGGGCGCTGCGCGATGCGCGAACGACGGTGGATGAAGAAGGTAAGCCGCTGCGCTAGGATAGCGCGGTCGGGTGCAGCACGGGCTGATAACCTGCGTTCATTGCGCGTAGTGTCGATGGCGGCGTCAGCAGCGTTGCTTCGGCAGGATGACGTTCCATCGCCGCATAGCCCGCCGGCGACCACAGCAGTGCCTTGCCGTGCGTGACCAAATAACTCTCGTCGCCTTGTTGCAGCATCGCGCCGTCGGGGAGCTGATCGAGCGGCACCAGCAGCGCGTGCAGCCGCTTCTTGCCGTGATCGAGCCGCTCGTGATGCAGCGCCGTGTCGATGTCGTGCATGCGGACGTCTTGCACGCGATTGCCTTTCTCCCACGCGGCACGGAAGCGATTGGCATCGTCGCGGCGGCAGTAGAAGCAGGGACGATGCCCGGCGGCGAGCGCGGTGGCTTCATCGAGAAAGAACAGCTCGGTCCAGCTCCGTTGCGCCATCACCTCGCGGCGGCGACCGCGGAATTCGCAGGTGCAGGTCAGCCAGGCCGGCGACGACCAGCGCTTCTTCAGCAGCGTCTTCGTCGCGGGATCATGGATGATGCCGCGATTGCCCGTGAACAGGCCGCGATGCGGGGTGGCGATGATGTCGCCGGTCGGCGTGACGCGGTTTTGCAGGGGCATTATTTTGTCGCCGCGGTGACGCGCATCTTCCAGAGATTCCAGACGCGATCGAGCACCTGAAGATTGACCGCATCGGCCTTGGTCGCCTCGACCGGGGTCAGATAGTTGACCTCGCCGCCGAGCGCGAGGGCCTGCGACTGCAGCCGCGCATCGACGTCGGTGTAGTAAGCGCGGAACACCGCGAGCTTCACGGAGGGGCCGACCGTCGCATCGCCATGGCCGCGCATCAGCACCACCGATTTGTCGCCAAGCGCGAGCGCCAGGCCCTTGCCGATCGCGGCGTTGCGCACCAGCATGTCGGTCTCGCCGAACTCCTTGCGGATGTCCCAGACCGGCGCCCCGGCGCCGAGGAACGCAGCATTGTGGAAGACGGGTCGCAAGCTTACCTGGCTGACCGTGAACGGGATCACGCCGGGCGAGTGCGTATGCACCACCGCCATCACGTCCGGCCGCGCCTTGTAGATCTCGCTGTGGATGAAGCGCTCGAGGAAGACAGTGCGGCCATTGGCATCGACGGCGTTGCCGTCGAGGTCGAACTCCATGATGTCGTCGGCGGTGACAAGCGCCGGCGCCAGCGAGCGCGACATCAGGAAATGGTCGGGATGGTCGGGATCACGCGCACTGACATGGCCGAATGCGTCGAGCACGCCGAACTCGGCGAGAACGCGGCTGCCGACCACGATGTCGTCGACCACCGCCGCGCGATCCTGGCTCCGCGCCTCGGCCGTCAGGACCATCGCCGCAAGCGCGACGATGAAGCCACAAAGTGCCAACCGCGCGCGTCCGGCCATGGCCACCAGCCTCTGTACTTACGCCGCACCGTCGCGGAGCGGCGGGTGGTAGGACAGCGCGGTATCCCAGGGGAAGAAGATCCAGGTGTCCTGCGAGACCTCCGTGATGAAGGTGTCGACCAGCGGGCGTCCCTTCGGCTTGGCGTAGACGGTGGCGAAATGCGCATCAGGCAGCATCTCGCGCACCAGCTTGCCGGTCTTGCCGGTGTCGACGAGGTCGTCGACGATCAGGAGCCCCTTGCCGGTGCCGCCGCCGAGCTTCATCGCCTGTTCTGAAATGCCCTTCAGGACCTGCAGCTCGCCCTGCTTGTCGTGGTCGTAGCTGGCGATGCAGACCGTGTCGATCACGCGCACGCCCAGCTCGCGCGCCACGATCGCGGCCGGCACCAGGCCGCCGCGGGTGATCGCGATCACCGCATGGAACGGGCCAACCTCGTTGAGCCGCCAGGTCAGCGCCCGGCAATCCCGGTGGAACTGGTCCCACGACACCGGAAAGGGCCTGCCCGCCCGTTCCTGCGCGCTCAGTTCCGGTGCTTCACCAGCCATCATCGTCTCCTGCATTCGTCTGCCGGCAGCTCCATTTGCTACCGGGTGATGTTCAGTCCCGCCAGCATTTCCTTCACAGCCGCCATCGCGGATGCGAGCTTATCCGCATCACGCGAACGCACCACCAGATTGGTGTTGGGCTTTTGCTCCTCGTCCATGAAGGGATAGCTGCCGATGATGGTGTCGGGGTGAGCGGCGGCGATCGCCCGCAGCGGGCTGCCGATGTCGCCTTCCCGCGCATTGGCGCGGACCGATTCGGACAGCATGCGGACGCCGGATTTCAGCTTGGGCGAGACGATGTCCATCATCGCCTGCATGATCGAGGGCACGCCGGCCATCACGATGACATTGCCGATCTTGAAGCCGGGGGCAAGAATGGTTGCGCTCTGGATCAGCTCGGCGCCATCGGGGATGCGGGCCATGCGCAGGCGGGCCTCGTTGAGGTCCTGCCCGCTCCAGCGCTCCTTGAAGCGCGCAACCACCTCAGGGTGATGATCGATGCCGACGCCAAAGGCCTTGGCGACGCTGTCGGCGGTGATGTCGTCATGGGTCGGCCCGATGCCGCCGGTGGTGAAGACGTAATTGTAACGATGTCGCAGTGCATCCAACGCGGCGATGATGTCGTCCTCGTCATCGGAAACGACCCGGACTTCCTTCAGGTCGATGCCGATATTGGTGAGGTATTCGGCGATGAAGCCGATATTCTTGTCCTTGGTTCGGCCGGACAGGATTTCATCCCCGATGACCAGAATGCCCGCCGTGACGATCTCGCTCATGCCTTAAGTCCCTCACCTCTGGTCCCGACTTTGCCGAGGTAACGCGTTGAAGTCACGCGGTTTTGCTGCCGAAATAAGCAGTCCTCAGCCATTTTTTCAGGCACCTTGCCAGCCATCCCCGTCAAATGCCTCTCCTCCATGCTTATCGCGCTGGCCCGCCCCTTGCTACCTCCTCAAAGTCATGCACTCTTGCCGCATGGCGCAACGCCTTGCGGAGACAAGTCGGGATCTATGGCAGTCGCGTTCGATGAAATGAACATCCCGGGTGGGGACCTTCGCCCCGCCTATCAGGAGCTGGCGCGCTGGCTCAAGGAGACGCCTCCCGAGGCGCTCGAATATCGCCGCCAGGAGGCCGAGCTCCTGTTCCGCCGTATCGGCATCACCTTCGCCGTCTATGGGGACTCCGAATCCACCGAGCGCCTGATCCCGTTCGACGTGATCCCGCGGATCATGTCCGGCAAGGAATGGACGCTGCTGGAGAAGGGCCTGAAGCAGCGCGTGCGCGCCCTCAACATGTTCCTGCGCGACATCTATCACGGCCGGGACATCCTCCGCGCCGGGATCGTGCCCGAAGATCTGATCTTCCAGAACCCGGTCTTCCGCCCCGAGATGAACGGCCAGCAGGTGCCGCACGACGTCTACGTGCACATCGCCGGCATCGACATCATCAGGGTCGATGCCGAGGACTTCATCGTGCTGGAGGACAATGCGCGCACGCCGTCCGGCGTGTCCTACATGCTGGAAAACCGCGAGATCATGATGCGGCTGTTTCCGGACCTGTTCGCCCGCCACAGGGTGGCGCCGGTCGAGCGCTATCCGGACGAGCTGCTCTCGGCGCTCCGCTCGGTCGCGCCGAACAGTGCCTCAGGCGAACCGACGGTCGCCCTCCTCACGCCCGGCGTCTACAATTCGGCCTATTACGAGCACTCCTTCCTTGCCGACAAGCTCGGCATCGAACTGGTCGAGGGCCGCGACCTCATCGTCAAGAACAACGAAGTGTTCATGCGGACGACCGAGGGCGTGAAACGGGTCGACGTGATCTATCGCCGCGTCGACGACGATTTCCTCGATCCCCTCACCTTCCGTCCCGACTCCGCGCTCGGCGTGCCCGGGCTGATGTCGGCCTATGCGGCCGGCAACATCACGCTCGCCAACGCAGTCGGCACCGGCATCGCGGACGACAAGGCGATCTACTCCTACATGCCGGAGATCGTGAAATTCTACCTCGGCGAGGAGCCGATCCTGAAGAACGTGCAGACCTGGCGCTGCCGCGAGCCGAAGGATCTCGCCTACGTGCTGGATAATTTGAGCGACCTCGTCGTGAAGGAAGTGCACGGCTCCGGCGGCTACGGCATGCTGATCGGCCCTGCCGCGACCAAAGCGACGATCGAAGCCTTCCGCGAGAAGCTCAAGCGCGAACCGGAAGGCTTCATCGCCCAGCCGACGCTGGCGCTCTCGACTTGCCCGACCTGCACGGCCTCCGGCCTCGCCCCGCGCCACGTCGATCTGCGGCCCTTCGTGCTCACCGGCAGCAAGAGCACGACGATCGTGCCGGGCGGGCTGACGCGCGTCGCGCTGAAGGAAGGCTCGCTCGTGGTGAATTCGAGCCAGGGCGGCGGCACCAAAGACACCTGGATTTTGGACGAGTAGAGAGATGCTGTCGCGTACCGCCGAAAACCTCTACTGGCTCGCCCGCTACGTCGAACGGGCCGAATACCTCGCGCGCACCATTGATGCGACCCTGCGCGTCACCGCGCTTCCCGCCGCCTATATCGGCAAGACCAACGAGTGGGACTCCGCGCTGCTCACCGCCGGCGTCGCGGAAAGCTTCTATCAGACCCACGAGGAAGCCAACGAGCACAACGTCGTCGACTACCTCTCGTTCTCGGCCGACAACCCCTCCTCGATCAGGAACTGCATCGAGGCGGCGCGGCTGAACTCGCGCTCGGTGCGCACCGCGCTGACCAGCGAGATGTGGGACACCATCAACTCGGCCTGGATCGAGCTTCAGGCGGTCTGGAGCAAGGGCACCTCCACGCGCGAGGACCTCGCAAAATTCCTGCGATTCGTGCAGGAGACCTCGCTGCGCTTCGACGGCTCGGCCTACCGGACCATGCTGCGCAACGACGCCTACTGGTTCTCGCGCCTCGGCCTGCATCTGGAGCGCGCCGACAACACCGCGCGCATTCTCGACGTCAAATATCACGTGCTGCTGCCCGAGGAGGAGCACGTCGGCGGTCCGCTCGACTTCTATCAGTGGAGCTCAATCCTGCGCTCGGTGTCGGCGCTGACGGCGTATCACTGGGTCTACCGCGAGACGCTGAAACCGTGGCTGGTCGCGGATCTGCTCATACTCAACGGCACGCTGCCGCGCTCGCTTGCCAGCTGCTACGACAATCTCACGCGCAACCTCGACCAGATCGGCGTCGCCTATGGCCGCCAGGGCCCGGCGCAGCGCCACGCCCGCGGCATCCGCAACCGGCTGGAACACAGCAACATGAACGACATTTTCCAGCATGGCGTGCATGAATTCATTCAGGAATTCATCGCGGACAATTCCAGGCTGGGCGAAATCATCACGAAGCAGTATTTGATCTGACCTTCGTCATTCCGGGATGGTCCGAAGGACCAGACCCGGAATCTCGAGATTCCGGGTTCGATGCTATCGCATCGCCCCGGAATGACGGCATAGAAACTATGGTCCACCATGCGCCTGCGAATCCAGCACACCACGACCTATCGCTACGAGCCGCAGGCCACGAGCGTGATCCAGATCCTGCGCATGACGCCGTGCAGCCATGACGGACAATATGTGGCGGAATGGCAGATCGACGTCTCGACCGACACCAAGCTCGACATCCATGAGGACGCCTTCGGCAACGTCACCCATGTCTTGTCGTGTGGGCCCGTCGGCGACATCAAGATCACCGCCGAAGGGCTGATCGAGACCCACGATACCGGTGGTGTGCTGCGCGGCGCCGACGAGCGCTTTCCCGCCGACATGTTTCTGCGCACCACCGACCTCACGACTGTCAACCCGGCGATGGCAGCGGTCGCGCGTCAGTTGCGCAGCGAGGCCGAGAGCGACACGCTCGGCTTCCTGCACACGCTGATGTCGCAAATCAGCGACCACATGACCTTCGACGAAGATCCGACCAACAGCGGCACCTCGGCGGCCGAGGCGTTCACCCTCAAGCGCGGCGTCTGTCAGGACTATGCGCATATCTTCATCGCCTGCGCCCGCACTGGCGGCGTGCCGGCGCGCTTCGTCTCCGGACACTTCCTGCGCTCCGACGGCACCGTGCATCAGGACGCCGGCCATGCCTGGGCGGAAGCTTACGTCGACGGTCTCGGCTGGGTCGGCTTCGATCCCGCCAACAGCATCTGCACCACCGACGCCCATGTCCGCGTCGCGATCGGGCTCGACTATCTCGGCGCAGCACCGGTGCGCGGTACCCGCTATGGCGGCGGCGCGGAGACGCTGACGGTCGCGGTCAAGGTCGAGCAGGCCGGCCGCGGCGGGCAGTCGCAATCGCAGTCCCAGCGGCAGAGCTAGACCCGGCCGCAGCGTTACGGCTGTAATCGACGGCTGCGGCGCTGAAACCGAACCGTAGCGCCCTCTGTTCAACCTCCGTTGCGATCCGTTCCCGCAACAGAGGTTGAGACAGATGCGGCTTCAAGAAAAAATCAGCAATTCCCTCGCACTGCGCGATCCCCACAAAGGCATGCTTCTGGGGATCGGCGAGTTGGCGCCCGAGATCACGGCACGCGCGGCCGAGATCGAAGCTGCGCGCCGTCTGCCGCCCGATCTGGTGGAACGGCTGAAATCGATCGGACTGTTTCGGATGTTCGTGCCGCGGAGCCATGGCGGGCTGGAGCTCGATCTGCCGGCCGGACTTGAGGTGATGAAGACGCTGGCCCGTCTCGACGGCTCGATCGGCTGGCTCGCGATCGTCGCCGGCGTCGGCGGCCTTTTCGCCGCCGCGGCGCGTCCCGAACTGTACCAGCAAATCTATCAGGACGGACCGGACGTGGCGATCTGCGGCTCGTCGCAGCCGGCCGGCACGGCAGAGCGCGTGGCCGACGGCTATCGCATCAAGGGACGCTGGCCGTTCGCCAGCAGCTGCACCCATGCCGACTGGATCGGCGGGTTCTGCATTGTCACCGACCGTGGCAAGCCGGTCCCAGGCCCGCAAGGCAAGCCGATGGTTCGTGCCGTTCTGCTGCCGGCGCACGACTGGGAGATCGAGGACACCTGGCATGCGGCCGGGCTCAAGGGCACCGGCAGCCATCACATCACGCTGCGGGAGACGTCAGTTCCCGATATCCATGTCTGCGATGTCGATGCCGCCGCGCGCCTGTCGGGTCCGCTCTATCAGGCGTTGCGGCAATGGCTGCCGTTGCTGCACGGGACATTCGCGGTGGGCCTGGCCGAGGGCACCGTCGATGATCTGCTTGCGCTGGCCCATACCGGGCGCCAGCAATTATATGCGGCCGTGCCGATGCGAGAATCCGAGATATTCCAGTACGAACTCGGACGAATATCCGCTGACCTCAGGGCGGCGCAGGCGTTTCACGAGGTCCAGGTCGCGAGCCATTGGCGGCGCGCGCTGTCGGGAACGCTGAACGATCCAGATCTCCTGGTCGAGGGAGCGCGATCCGCAACCTGGCTCGCCACGACCTGCGTCGGCATTGCGGACGCCTGCTTTGCGCTGGCCGGGAGCAGCGCGGTCTACGACAGCTCGCCGCTGCAGCGGCGCCTGCGCGACCTTCACGTCGGCGCGCAGCATGCTCACGCGCAGCAGCGGCAATATGTCGAGGTCGGCAGGCTGGCCCTGCGTCGCGCGGCCGAGCAGGCCTGTTGACCGCACCAGCCGTGCTACACTCGCAGGATCATACCTGACCCTGCGAGGCCCCCATGGCGACCGTGAAGCTGCTTTCGGACGATGAACTCTCCAGCGAGGCGCGCGCGGTTTTCGACGACATCCGCAAGGTGCGGCAATCGGATTTCGTCAACAATTTCTGGCGCGCGCTGGCGCATGATCCGACGACGCTGCGGCGGACCTGGGAGAGCATCAAGGAGGTGATGGCGCCGGGCGCGCTCGATCCCAAGGTCAAGGAGATGCTTTATGTCGCGGTGTCGATCGCGCATGGCTGCAGCTATTGCATCCATTCGCATACCGCAGCCGCCCGGGCCAAGGGCATGACCGAGGCCGAATATGGCGAGCTGCTCGCCATCGTCGGCATGGCCGCGGAGACGAACCGGCTGGTCACCGCGCTCGGCGTCCCCGTCGACCAGGCGTTTCTCGCCGATGCCGCTGACTGAACTGGGCTTTCTGCCCCGTTGATGCATGCCACGGGGGGTTTCATGCGTCGGCGAAATTGGCTACTAGTTTGGCGCCGGCAAAAGCGCTCGCGTTCGGGGACTGGAAATGACCTATTGTTGTGGAATCCTGGTTCGGGACGGGCTGGTCATGATCGCCGACACCCGCACCAATGCCGGCCTCGACAATGTCTCGACCTTCCGCAAGCTGCACATCTTCTCCAAGCCCGGCGACCGCATCATGGCGATCGCCAGCGCCGGCAACCTCGCCATCAGCCAGTCGGTGCTGTCCACCCTGACCGAGGGTCTGGAAGACCCCAACACGGGCGACATTGAGACGCTGATGAACGCGCCGACCATGTTCCAGGCCGCCCAGCGCATCGGCCGGGCGATCCGGGCGGTGCACACCACCGAAGGGCCGGCGCTGAAATCCGAGGACGTGTCCTTCGACGTCTCCTTCCTGTTCGGCGGCCAGATCAAGGGCGCGCGCATGCGCCTGTTCATGGTCTACACCGCCGGCAATTTCATCGAATGCACCACCGACACGCCTTACCTGCAGATCGGTGAGCACAAATACGGCAAGCCGGTGCTCGACCGCGCCATGCATTACGACGTCGAGCTCTACGAGGCGCTGAAGACCGGGCTGATCTCGATGGACTCGACCATGCGGTCAAACCTCGGCGTCGGTCTTCCCATCGACGTGCTGGTGGTGCGCAGCGACGCCTGCGACGCAGATCTCAACCATCGCATCGAGGCAGGCGAGCCCTATTTCCACGATCTGCGCTCGCGCTGGTCGGCAGCGTTGCGCGCGGCGCATCAGAACATTCCGCGGCCGCCCTACAAGAACGAAAAAGAACCCAAAACCTGACAACTGAAGAAAAGGCAGGAAACGATGAGTGAAGCAAAAAAGATCGCAGTGGTGACGGGCGCCGGCACCGGTGTCGGGCGCGCCGCGTCGCTGGCGCTGATGAACACCGGCTTCACCGTGGTGCTGGTCGGGCGCCGGCTCGACATGCTCGAGGAAACCGCGAAGCTCGGCCCCGCGGGCAAGAGCCTGTGCGTCACCGCCGACATGACCAAGCCGGAGCAGATCGCCGCGCTGTTCGACAAGGTCAAGGCAACCTACGGCCGGCTCGACGTGCTGTTCAACAACGCCGGCATGGGCGCGCCGGCGGTGAACTTCGAGGACCTCGGCCTCGAGCAGTGGCAGGCGGTGGTGAACACCAACCTCACGGGCCCATTCCTGTGCACCCAGCACGCCTTCCGCATCATGAAGGACCAGAGCCCGCGCGGCGGCCGCATCATCAACAACGGCTCGATCTCGGCGCATGCGCCGCGGCCGTTCTCGGCGGCCTACACCTCGACCAAGCACGCCATCACCGGCCTGACCAAAGCCTCCAACCTCGACGGCCGCATGTACGACATCGCGGTCGGCCAGGTCGACATCGGCAATGCCGCGACGCCGATGACCGACCGCATGGTCAACGGCCCCGGCGTACTGCAGCCCGACGGCACCACCAAGCACGAGCCGCGCATGGACGCGAAGGCGGTCGGCGATGCGGTGGCCTACATGGCCGGCCTGCCGCTCGATGCCAACGTGCTGACCATGACGGTCATGGCCAGCAAGATGCCGTTCGTGGGACGCGGCTGAACTAAAAAACGCGAAAACAACCCCATGCACAGTAGGCGTCAAGGGGCGCCTACTGTTGCTTTGCTGCGGGGGTGACGCGGCGTAAGTCCACGCGCCGCTTCAACAATCGTCATTGCGAGTTGGGACCGGCCTCGAGGGGCCGACGCGCGCTGAATGAAACGGCCTTTGGCGTCGCGAATGGAATCAATGGGTTAGCTCGACGTTTCTTCCTAGCGCAGCGAAGCAATCCAGACTGCATCCGCGGCACGATTCTGGATTGCTTCGTCGCTTCGCTCCTCGCAATGACGCGTGGAGAGAGCCTCGTCCCTACTCCAAACTCTCCACCTTCCGCAGGCTGGGGAACAGCTTCATCCAGAGCAGCGCGACCGCGACCGTGCAGACGCCGCCGAGTACGGCGGCGGGCATGGCGCCAAACAACGCCGCCGTCAGCCCGCTCTCGAACTGGCCGAGCTGGTTCGAGGCGTTGATGAAGAGGAAATTGACCGCGCCGACGCGGCCGCGCATCTCGTCTGGGGTGGCGAGCTGCACCAGCGAGAAGCGGATCACGACGCTGATCGTGTCGGCAGCGCCGAGCACGGCGAGCGACAGCACCGACAGCCACATCCAGGACGACAGCGCGAACACGATGGTGGCCACCCCGAACACGATCACCGCCTGGAACATGCGCAGGCCGACATGCCGCGTGATGGCATGGCGCGCCAGCACCATTGTCATCAGGAGCGCGCCGACGGCCGGCGCTGCACGCAACACGCCGAGCCCCATCGGGCCGGTCTGGAGAATGTCGCGGGCATAGATCGGCAGCAGCGCAGTGACGCCGCCGAACAGCACAGCGAACAGATCGAGCGAGATGGTGCCGAGGATCGCGGGATTGCTGCGGATGAAGCGGACGCCGGCAAAGATATTGTCGGTGCTCTCGTCCTTGGCCACGGCCTGCGGGCGCGGCTGGATGAAGCCGGTGAGGATCATCCCAAGGATCCAGAACACCAGCATCACGGCGTAGGCCAGATGCGGCGCGATCGCATAGGCAAAGCCGCCGAGCGCAGGCCCGGTGATGGTCGCAACCTGCCCCGCACCGCTCGCGACGGCAGTCGCGCGCTGGAGCGAGCCCTGCGGCGCGATCAACGGCAAGAGCGCCGCCGTGGTCGGGCTCTCGAAGGCGCCGGCAATGCCGAGCACGAAGGTCGCGACGAAAATCTGCACTTCGCTAACCGCACCCAGATAGGTGATGACGGCGAGGTAGAGCGTGGTCGCGGCTTCCACGAACTGGCAGAGCTGGACCACCCGCTTGCGCTCAAAGCGGTCGGCGGCGTGACCGGCGACAAACACCAAAAGCGCGGTGGGTGCGAACTGCACGAGGCCGACCATGCCGAGATCGAAGGCCGAGCCGGTGAGGTCGTAGATCTGCCAGCCGATCGCGACCGCCGCGATCTGGCTGGAAAAGCGTGACAGGCTGCGCGAGAGCAGGAAGAACAGGAAGGCGGGGTGGCGGAGGAGCTCTCCGGCGCTGACCGCCGGACTGACGGATGTTGGCTGCTCTGGCATCGCCTCTTCGGTCACGCTCGGCTGGTCCGCCCCTGATATCGACGCGCTCCCCGCGTGGCTGACGCGGGCCGGCTTGTCAACAGCGGGCGGCCCTTAAGGTCATCCGGCATTGCGTTTGCATCGCACGCGCGGCCATAATCATTGGGGCTTTGGGGACATCATGCTGCGGCTGCAATCGACACTCGGCGTTTTCGCATTGCTGCTGATCGCCTTTGCGCTGGCGGAGAATCGCCGCGCGGTCTCGCTTCGGCAGGCGCTGATCGGCCTCGTCGTGACCTTCGTCACCGCGATCGTGCTGCTGAAGGTGCCGATCGTGGCGCATGCCTTCGGCGCCATCAACGACGCGGTCGGCGCCATCTCCGCGGCCTCGCGCGCCGGATCCTCCTTCGTGTTCGGCTATGTTGGCGGCGGTCCCCTGCCCTTCGACCTGAAGGTGCCAGGCGCCGATTTCATCCTGGCGTTCCAGGCGTTGCCGATCGTGCTGGTCATGAGCGTGCTGACGACGCTGTTGTTCTATTGGCGCGTGCTGCCGCCGATCGTGCGCGGCATGGCCTGGCTGCTGGAACGCACGCTTGGCGTCGGCGGCGCGGTCGGGCTCTCGACCGCGGCCAACATCTTCCTAGGCATGGTCGAGGCGCCGCTGTTCGTACGGCCGTATCTGGCGCAGATGAGCCGCAGCGAATTGTTTCTGGTGATGACCGGCGGCATGGCCGGCATCGCCGGCACCGTGCTGGTGCTCTATGCGACGCTGCTGGCGCCGCTCATCCCCGATGCCGCTGCGCATTTCGTCATCGCCTCCGTGCTGGGCGCGCCGGCCGCGATCCTGGTCAGCCTGATCATGGTCCCGGAAACCTCCGACAAGCGCACCGGCGGCGCGCTGGAGGATCCGGAGATGGAAGTGTCCAGCACGATGGATGCGATCGTGAAAGGCACGAGCGCGGGGATCGAGCTGCTGATCAACATCGTCGCGATGCTGCTGGTGCTGGTGGCGCTGGTCTACCTCGTCAACGCCGTCCTCGGCCTGCTGCCGAATATCGGCGGCGCCGCAATCTCATTGCAGCGCCTGCTCGGCCTCGTGATGGCGCCGGTGTGCTGGCTGATGGGACTGCCGTGGGATCAGGCCATCACCGCCGGCAGCCTGATGGGCACGAAAACCGTGCTCAACGAGCTGATCGCCTATGTCGACTTCTCAAAGCTGCCGCCGGGTACGCTCGATCCGCGCTCGCGCCTGATCATGCTTTACGCGATGTGCGGCTTCGCCAACTTCGCCAGCCTCGGCATCATGATCGGCGGCCTGGGGGGTGATGGCGCCGGAGCGGCGCGACGAGATCAATGCGCTCGGGCTGAAGTCGATCGTGTCGGGCACGCTGACGACGTGTTTGATGGGCGCGATCGTGGGGGTGTTGAGCTAAGCGGCCGTAGCCCGGATGGAGCGCAGCGCAATCCGGGAAAGTATCTCCGTCGCAAGCAGCGGCCCCGGATTTCGCTGCGCTCCATCCGGGCTACAAACTTCCCAACGTCACATCGGCAGATGTCTAAGCCAAACCTTCAGCCACGGCGCGAAATGCCATGACGGCGCGCTCGATATCCGCATCGTCGATATGGCGATGGGTCACACAGCGCAATCGATGCCTGCCCCAAGGCCTCGCCTTCAGGCCCGCCCTCTCCAGAGCCCCCGACCACGCGGCGCTGTCGCGCCCGGAGAGAGAGACATCGACCTGCACGATATTCGTTTGCGGGATTGTCGCGCTGATCTTCGGATGCATGCCGTTCAGCGCATCGCTGAGGGCTCGCGCACGCCGGTGATCCTCGCCCAGACGCGCACCCATGACCTGAACCGCCTCCAGGCCGGCGGCAGCGAGGATGCCGATCTGGCGCTGCGTGCCTCCCAGCATGCGACGAAACCTGCGGCTCCGGTCGATCACGGCGCGCGGCCCGGCGAGCACCGCGCCGGCTGGCGCGCTCAGGCCCTTCGACAGACACAGGGAGACCGTGTCGCAATGCCTCGCAACCTCGGTCGGCGCCGTTTCAAGCGCGACCGCGGCGTTGAAGAGCCGCGCGCCGTCGAGATGCACCGGGACGCCCCGAGCCGAGGCCATGGCGTGCACCGCCTGCATATGCTCCAGCGGCAGCACTGCGCCGCTTGCGTTGTTGTGCGAGGTTTCCATCGCGACAAGGGCGGTCCTGAGCTTGAGCCCTTCGCCCTGCAAGGCGTCTTCCAGCAAATTCAGGTCCATCGCGCCGTCGCGACCGGCAATGGCGAGGTAGAACTGTCCGGTAAACGTCGCCGCCCCTCGTTCGGACGTGTACATATGAGCATTCGCTTCCAGCACGATCTGTTCGCTGCGCTGCGACTGCGCCAGCGTCGCCAGCAGATTGGCCATGGTGCAGCTCGGCACGAACAGGCCGGCCCCCTTGCCCAACGCCGCAGCTGCGACGGCCTCCAGCTCCTGCGCCGTGGGGTCACCGTCCAGCCCGTCATCACCGAGTGGCGCCGATGCCATGCGGGCATACATCGCTTCGGTCGGCTTGGTGACCGTATCGCTGCGCAGGTCGATGGGCGGCAACCCAGCGCCCGCCGAGTTCGTGTCGTGTTGTTGTGCCATCGCGAGAACCTTCAGAGCGCTTGGTGCTTCATTCGTAGGCTGCCGGGTCGCCGGAATCGGTCGGGTTGGCCAGCGCCCGCTTGAGGGCCGCGCTCATCGGAAATTTCAGGTTGAGGCCATGCGGCGGAATTGGGGAGTTAAAATATTTGTCGTACAGCGCCGCGAGCTGTCCGCTCTTGATCAGGTCGATCACGGCCTCGTCGACCACCTTCTTGAAAGCAGGATCATCCTTGGGTTCGACGATGCCGTAAGGCGCCATCTCGAGACCCTTGCTACCGATCAGGAAGTCATCCGGCGTCCTGGACGAGGCGACGGTGGCATAAGCGAGACCGTCATCGTTGGCTGAGCCGGCCACCCGGCCCGTCGACACCAACAAGAAGGTCTCGGCGGTGTCCTTGGCCGGCACGACCGTGATGCCAAGATTGTTCCTGGCGTTGATCAGCGTCATCACCTTGAAAGTCTGGCCTCCGGCCTGGGCGGAGATGGCCTTGCCGCGAAACGAAGCCGGGTCGTTGACATCGACCCCGCCATCCCTGCGCGCGACGAGGACGACCTGCGCAACGAAGATGGTGGGAGAAAAGGCGGCAAGTTTATGCCGCTCGAGATTATTGGTCGTGTTGCCGCATTCGAGATCGATCGTCCCGTTGGCGAGCAGCTGAATGCGTGTCGCCGAGGTGATGGGGTTATAGCGAATCTCGAGCTTGGGAAGCTTGAGGGCCGTCTTGATCGCCTGCACCACGTGTTCGCAGATCTCCACGGTATAGCCGATCGGCTTCTGGTTACCGTCGAGATAGGCGAAGGGCACCGAGGTCTCGGGATATCCCAATGTGATCGCGCCGTTCTCACGGATCTTGTCCAGCCTGCTCGCACCCTGGGCCATGGCCTCGCTGCAAAGAAGAACCATAGCGACGGCCGCCGTGGCGAGTGCCTTGATCGTCGTCGCTTTCATGTCGTCCCTTTCTTGTCGTCCTCTTGGCGAATGTCCGTGACGCCGTCCGCGGTGGGTGAGCAACGACAGGACGGCTCTATGCGAACGGCTTCATGCTCTGGACTATCGTCCAAAAGCGCGATCTGATGAAATTCCAGTTTCACACTCCCCTATACGGATTTGATATGGCCACTAGACGGATGGGCTTGAAGCATGTGGAGGCTTTTCGGGCGGTCTTCGTGACGGGATCGATGACGCAGGCGGCTTTGCGCATGCATACCTCGCAACCCCAGATCAGCCGCCTGATCGGACAGCTGGAAGCGATCACGCAATTTCCGCTGTTCGACCGCAGTGGCGGTCGCCTCCGCCCGACCGTGGACGGATCGCGCTTTTTTCAGGAGGTCGAGAAGACCTTCATCGGCCTGGCGGGACTGGAGGCCAGCGCAGCCAGCATCCGCTCGTTCGGTATGGGTCGGCTCAGCGTTGCGGCGATGCCGCGCCTGGCCGGCGGCCTGCTGACGCGCATCGCGGCGCGTTTCAAAATAGACTATCCGCATGTGATGATCTCGATCCGATCCGGCACGGCGAGCGCCGTGCACGACTGGGTCAGCTCCGGGCTTTGCGATACCGGGCTCGCCATGCTGTACGGCGAGGTTGCGGGAGTGCATGTCGAACCGGTGCTCAAGACCCGTTGCGTCGCAATCATGCCGAAGGCGCATCGTCTTGCGCAGAAGAAGACGCTGCGCCCTGCCGATTTCGCCGATGAGGCCTTCATCTCCTTCGCCACGGGGAGTCCGCTGCACGATCGCATCGATACGATCTTCACGCAGGCCGGCGTCACGCGCCGCATTGTTGCCGAGACCGATCTGGGCGCATCGGTCTGCGCCCTGGTCGCAGCCCGCCTCGGCATCAGCATCATCAACCCGATTGCCGCGCATGATGAAAGCTCTGGCGCGGCTCTGATCACCCGCCCCTTCACCCCTGCTGTTCCCGTGACGATCGCGCTGCTCTATCCACCCTACGCCGCGCGCGGCCGGTTGATCGATGCCTTTGGCGAATATGCGCGCACGATCATGAATGAAGAATTGGGCTATCTCGAGCGGTAGTCAGCTGCACAACTTCGTCTTGTCCAACATGCGACGCACCTCACCCAGCTTGGCACGGCACGGCTCGGCCGCCATGGCCTTCGCCTCGCTGGACCGTCCTCGCGCAAGCAGCAGCTGCGCCAGCACAGCCTGCGCCGCGGATCGCACCGGCCCGCCCGCCACATCCGAAGGGGCGAGCGACACGGCGGTTTGCACTTCCGTCTCGGCAGCAATGAGGCTGTTTTGCTCAATGAAGAAGATCGCACGAAACAGATGAGCCCGCGGGTCTTTCGGGTAGCGGGTGATAAGATCGAGAGACCGGCTGGCCATCTCGCGCGTATTCGCCGGCATTTCCGATGCGCGGACATACTGCCTGGCATCGGCCATGTAGGACGAATAATGCAAAGCCGCGAAGCCGGCGCAGATCAGGGATCCGACGCATCCTGCGAGCAGCGTCATGCTGGCGCTCCGCGGCAGGTTGTCATAGGACCAGAAGACGAGCCACGGCATGATGGCCAGCGCGGCGCCGGCCAGCGCACCACCTGCATGGGCAAAATAGTCGACGTTGCCGGAGGCCCCAAAGGCGAGCGGCAGCAGTGCGGGAACACCGAAGAAGAGCGACGTCTTCAGCCTCGACATTGTTTGATCGGCGTCGGCTTCGGGGTCGAAGCTCGCGACAAACAGCGCGGCAATGAGCCCGGTAATGGCGCCGGACGCACCGACGCCCGGGATGCCGGGCGCGTTGCCCAGCAGCGAGCCGGCCTCGCCGGCCAGCGCACTGGCGACAAAGATCAGCGAAAACCAGCCACGGCCGATCAGAGGCTCCAGCCTGACGCCGACGATGAACAGCGCAATGCAATTGCCGATGAGGTGCCAGTCGCTGCCATGCAGAAGCGGCGCAAGGCCGATCCGCCACCACTCTCCCCTTCCAACAACCAGATCGTAGCTGGTCGCGCCATAGGCGATCAGCGAGCGGACATCGAGTGAGCCGTCCCGCGCAACGTCGATCGCCAGACTGCGTTGCAGCGCGAAGATCAGGAGCAGACCGAAAATCAGGCCAATGGTGAGGAAAGGGATATCGGAGAGAAGCTTGTTGTCGCTAAACAGCGTCTCCTCGCTGGACAAGGGCCGGGGAGCGATCGGCGCGGCGACGGGTTGAATCGATGCAGGTTGAAACGATCCCCTTGGGGTTGGCGCCACGACGCCGCGTCGGCCGAAAGTGTTGGTCGCCATGAAAACATTTCCCGCATTTTCACAGCCTCGAGTTGACGCGAGGAATATTTTCGACTGGTTAGCGCCCGCGCTTGCCGGCGGCTGAAACCATCCGAGTGGTAACGGCCCGGTTTCGCGGATCGGACGATTTTTAGTGATCGCGTGTCCCGCAAATCTCTCCGCCGTCATTGCGAGCGCAGCGAAGCAATCCAGAAGTGCGTCCGCGGAGACAGTCTGGATTGCTTCGTCGCAAGAGCTCCTCGCAATGACGAAGGAGAGACTGAGCGTCCTTACAAAAACGCGAGAGCGTCTACGCCTTCAACTCCACCGTCTTGAACTCCGCCGGCAGGATCACTTCCAGCAACTCCACGTCGTCCGAATAATCCAGAATCATGTGCTTGATCTTCGGCGGCTGGGTCCAGGCACTGCCTTCTTTCATCAGGGTCTCGCCCTGCCCGTCCATGTAGGTCTTCACCCAGCCCTTGAGCACGTAGACCATCTGGAAGTCGACGGCGTGGAAGTGCAGTTTTGACACTTCGGCCGGATCGCAGGGGCCTTGCAGGCGGATCACGTGGGCCTGCGCGAGGCCGTGACTGGCGGCGGCGATGCCGAGATCACGATACTTCGCGTAGGCGCGCAGGCCGTCGGCTTTGAAATCTTCCTCGCGGTGATGGCTGATGGCGATGCGCTGCTTCGGGCGTGCGGGTTTCTTGACGGACGACTTTGCTGTTGTCGTGCGCGCCTTCGACTTCACGGCCTTGCGCGCCGACGATCGCGCTGCGGGCTTGGCGCCGCTCCGCTTCTTCACCGCGGTCTGGGCTGCGCTGCGCGATTTTGTTTTCTTGGCCATGGGCGGCCTCCCCTGTTGTTATGAGGGAAAGGCTAGCACGGAAACAGGTCTCGTAGGGTGGGCAAGGCGAAGCGTGCCCACCATTGCAAATGAAGCGCGGAGAGATGGTGGGCACGGCGCGCGAAGTGCGCGCGCCTTTGCCCACCCTACGAGACCGGCGCTCTGATCAATTCAGCCGGAACACGCCATCCACAGCGCGCAGCTCGGCCGGCTTGATCAGCTTGGAATGCGCCACCGTCACCGAATGCAGCGGGCCGTCGAGCCTCTCCGTCCAGAACGCCAGGAAATCCTTCAACGCCGGGAATTTCGGAAACATGTCGTAGTTCTGCCAGACATAGGTCTGAAGCAGCGACGGGTGATCCGGCATCCGGTAGAGAATTTGGGCCGTCGTCAGCCCGTAGCCCAGCAGCTGTTTCCGGAAATCCTCGGAAACGGCACCAACCCGCAATCCCATGCCAACCTCCTTTGCAGGAGCGCATTCAGGGGTGGCTTGATCCGGTACCCGTTACGAGCCACCCGGTGGAGATGCGCTCACATGAGAGAAATGTGACGCAAACTGACAATCCATCTCAAGCCCAAAAGTTTAACAAGTTGTTGAAATTCAATGCTTTAGCAGCAGAGACGGCTCCGTGCTAATACGGCCCCCAAGACGTCCCTAAGACCGGTTAACGATGGTAAAGGATTCTGGCAGACAGGCCTTCAGAGTGCCGATTTTTCTGCTAGAAGCCCTTGCCCCCGCAAAATTCCTGTCCTATTTCAGCCTCGCCTGTGCTAGCACTCGCTGGCACGGACTGCTAACGCCCAAAAATCATCAACTCGTGCAAATGCTTAGGAGAGCTGCATGAAATTCCGTCCGCTTCACGACCGCGTCGTGGTCAAGCGCATCGACGCAGAAGAGAAGACCGCCGGCGGCATCATCATCCCCGACACGGCCAAGGAAAAGCCCTCCCAGGGCGAAATCGTCGCCGTCGGCCCGGGTGGCCGCGACGAAGCCGGCAAGCTGATCCCGATCGACCTGAAGGTCGGCGACCGCGTGCTGTTCGGCAAGTGGTCCGGCACCGAGGTCAAGATCGACAACGTCGATCTGCTGATCATGAAGGAAAGCGACATCATGGGCGTCCTCGACGTCCCCGCTTCCAAGAAGAAGGCGGCCTGAGAGCCACCTCTCTCTCCCAGCTAAACACCTAAGGAAAAATCCAGATGTCAGCTAAAGAAGTCAAATTCGGCGTAGATGCGCGCGACAAGATGCTGCGCGGCGTCGACATTCTCGCCAACGCGGTGAAGGTCACGCTCGGCCCCAAGGGTCGCAACGTCGTCCTCGACAAGTCGTTCGGCGCTCCCCGCATCACCAAGGACGGCGTCACCGTCGCCAAGGAGATCGAGCTCGACGACAAGTTCGAGAACATGGGCGCGCAGATGGTGCGCGAAGTCGCCTCCAAGTCCGCTGACGCGGCCGGAGACGGCACCACCACCGCAACCGTTCTCGCGGCTGCGATCGTTCGTGAAGGCGCCAAGTCGGTTGCCGCCGGCATGAACCCGATGGACCTGAAGCGTGGTATCGATCTGGCCGTGGAAGCCGTGGTCGCTGACCTCGTCAAGAACTCCAAGAAGGTCACCTCGAACGAGGAAATCGCCCAGGTCGGCACCATCTCCGCCAACGGCGACGCGGAGATCGGCAAGTTCCTCTCCGACGCGATGAAGAAGGTCGGCAACGAGGGTGTCATCACCGTCGAGGAAGCCAAGTCGCTCGAGACCGAGCTCGACGTCGTCGAGGGCATGCAGTTCGACCGCGGCTACATCTCGCCCTACTTCGTCACCAACGCCGACAAGATGCGCGTTGAGATGGACGACGCCTACATCCTCATCAACGAGAAGAAGCTCTCCTCGCTGAACGAGCTGCTCCCGCTGCTCGAGGCCGTGGTGCAGACCGGCAAGCCGCTGGTCATCGTCGCCGAGGACGTCGAAGGCGAGGCTTTGGCCACGCTTGTCGTGAACCGTCTGCGCGGTGGTCTGAAGGTCGCGGCCGTCAAGGCTCCGGGCTTCGGCGATCGCCGCAAGGCCATGCTGCAGGACATCGCGATCCTGACCGGCGGCCAGGCGATCTCGGAAGATCTCGGCATCAAGCTCGAGAACGTCACGCTCAACATGCTCGGTCGCGCCAAGAAGGTGATGATCGACAAGGAGAACACCACGATCGTCAACGGCGCCGGCAAGAAGGCCGACATCGAGGCGCGCGTGGCCCAGATCAAGGCGCAGATCGAGGAAACCACCTCGGACTACGACCGTGAGAAGCTCCAGGAGCGTCTTGCCAAGCTCGCTGGCGGCGTCGCGGTGATCCGCGTCGGCGGCGCGACCGAGGTCGAGGTGAAGGAGCGCAAGGATCGCGTTGATGACGCGATGCATGCGACCCGCGCGGCTGTCGAGGAAGGCATCGTCCCGGGCGGCGGCGTCGCCCTGCTCCGTGCTTCCGAGCAGCTCAAGGGCCTGCGCACTAAGAACGACGACCAGAAGACCGGCGTCGAGATCGTGCGCAAGGCGCTCTCCGCGCCCGCTCGCCAGATCGCGATCAACGCCGGTGAAGACGGCTCGGTGATCGTCGGCAAGGTCCTGGAGAACAAGGCCTACGCGTTCGGCTTCGACTCCCAGACCGGTGAATACGGCGACCTCGTCAAGAAGGGCATCATCGACCCGACCAAGGTGGTCCGTACCGCGATCCAGAACGCAGCCTCGGTTGCGGCCCTCCTGATCACCACGGAAGCCATGGTCGCCGAGCTGCCCAAGAAGGGCGGCGCCGGTCCGGCGATGCCCCCGGGCGGCGGCATGGGCGGCATGGACTTCTAAGTCCAGCCATTCAGGCAAGACACGAAATGCGAAACCCCGGCAGCGATGCCGGGGTTTTTGTTGCTCGCGCATGCACGCAAAGGTAGTATAACCGGATACTCCGTCATTCCGGGGCGGCGCAAAGCGCCGAGCCCGGAATCCATTTTACGACTTGCGCATGGCCTATTACGTCTACCTCCTCGCCAGCAAAAAGTACGGCACGCTCTATCTCGGCGTGACGAACGACATCGTTCGTCGGGTCCATGAGCATAAGACGAAGGCTGTTCGAGGCTTCAGCAAGAAATATTCCGTCGACAAATTGGTCTGGTACGAGATCTACGATGATCCGGTGACCGCGATTACCCGCGAGAAAGAACTCAAAAATGGCGCCGCGATTGGAAGATCCGGCTCATTGAGAAGCAAAATCCGCAGTGGACCGATTTGTATCCAGAAATTACGGTCTGACCTTGCGGATCAATGGATTCCGGGCTCGCGCTTCGCGCGCCCCGGAATGACGAGAAGAGAGAGGCCGCCCCCTACCCCACCTTCCCCATCCGATCCGGGCGCAGCTCGCCTCTGGAATCGAGCGACCAGAAGATCCGCGTCACCTTGCCGACCAGATTGTCCATCGGCACGAATCCCATCGCACTCATCGCACGGCTGTCGGTCGAGTTGTCGCGGTTATCGCCGAGCACGAAGACATGGCCCGGCGGCACCGTGACAACATTGGTGTTGTCGTAATAGCCGTTGTCGATGCAGTCGTAGGTGACGTAGTTCGCGTCGTTCGGCAGCACCTCGCGCCAGCGCTTGATTTTCGCACCGGCCTCCAGCCCGCAGGCCGCCCCGCCGCCGGCCAGATCCTTGAGCGCGACGCGTATCACCGGCTTGTCGTTGAGGACGAGTTGCCCCTGTCGCATCTGGATGCGGTCGCCGGGCAAGCCCACCACGCGCTTGACGTAGTCGACCGAAGTATCCTTCGGGTTGCGAAACACCACGATGTCGCCGTAGTGGGGGTCTGCGGCGAAGAAACGGCCGGAGATCCACGACGGCGCGAAGGGGAACGAATAGCGGTCGTACCCATAGGCGTATTTTGCGGCAAAGACGTAGTCGCCGACCACCAGCGTCGGCATCATCGAGCCCGACGGAATGTTGAACGGCTGATACAGGAAGATGCGAAACAGGAAGGGTGGCGACCACAGGATGGGCACGAGCAGGATCAGGACGACGATCGCCTTCCATTCCCGGGATCTGGCCCGCGGCCGGATGGTGTTTTCAAGAGTGGTCATCGCCTGTCTTGCCCGATGAAGTTGTGTACGGAGACTAGCGCAAGCGATGGCACGCGCAATGCCAATGCGCTCGATGAAGTTGGTCGCGGCGGCACCGTCACATGTTCAACGCAAGCGCATTGCGACAGATGGATGAAGGGCCGCCCGTAGGCGACCCTTCCGTTTCACGCGCTCTCGGGCGCCTTCAGACGCACGAGCCGGGTCAGGAGAGCATCGAGGCCCTCGCCGTTGCCGGCGTGGAGATCGATGCGGCCGACCTTCTCGACCAGCCGCTCCAGCGACTCCAGCTCCTTGAGCCGCAGCAGCAGGGGGTTCTCCTCCATCAGGCGGGCGGTGTTCAGGAGCGACCGCGTCGCCGCGGTCTCCTCCTGCCGGCGGATCAGGTTCGCCTTCGCGACCCGCTCCGCTTCCACCACCTTGTTCACCAGCTCCCGGATCTCGCCGGGCAGGATCACATCCTTGACGCCGAGCTCGGTCACCTCCACGCCGGACTCCGCGACGCGTGCACGCACATAGTCACGCAGCTCCGCATCGAGCGCCGCCTTCGCCGACAGCACCTCGTCCAGCGTCCGGCCCGCGACCGCCTCGCGGATTGCGAACTGCACCAACCGGTACAGCCACGCATCCACGTCGGGCACGGTCGCAACCGTGCGCTCGGGATCGACCACCCGGCGGAACGCCGTCAGCGTCACCCGCAGTGCGATGCGATCCTTGGTCAGCATCTCCTGCGCGGTGATCTCGACCGCCTGGGGCCGCAGGTCGAGGCGCTTCACCTCGATCTTGCGGCCGACGGTCCAGAAGGCGTGCCGGCCGGGCGCGAGCCGCTCGACGAGCCGGCCCTCGACGTAGAGCAGACCCGCTTCATGGTTCTCGACCACCGTCTCCGACGTCACGGTCGAACGGTTGCGCTCGATCATGGTCAGATGTCGCGCGCCGACCCGGGAATCAGCGGACACATCGATGCGCTCGACATCGATGCGGGTCGCGACCTTCCAGTAGACGCGCACCTGCCAGGGCGTCATCAGATGCACGGGCCGGCCGTCGAGGCTGACGATGGCGACCTCGTCCGCCCTGGTCTCGACCGCCTCGAGCAGCTCGGCGGCGAGATCGGGCCGCGCGGCCTTCAGCACCGCGTAGCGATCCGGGGGGAATTCGGTCCCCACGACGTTGTACACGGTGGCCGTCAGCTCGTTGCGCAGATCGAACAGGCGATGCCGCCCAGGCGCGACCACACGCTCGAGCTGGCCGTTTCGCGTCAGCAGCGCGCGCTCACCGTCCTTCACGGTGACAATCGTCGTCAGCCAATGCCAGGTCTTCTCGGAAGTCACGACACGTCTCCATCATTTGCCGCCGGCCCGTGGGCCATGCGGCAGGTTTCGTTTGCAAAGGACGTGAGGACGCGGACGACGCTTCCCAAGAAATCGGCGGGCCGTGGCTTGAGCTTGCGCGATGACGGGCGCACGCGCGCGATCGCGCGACAAAAGTCGCGCGGCCGAGCGGAGCCACCCGGCATCAGCGCAAGCGGTGTCCACCGCGGCGCGAAGCCGGTCTCACAGTGTCCAGGTTCGGACGGAAAGCCTTGCGGCAAAACGGCCGGACCGCGACTGAAGCGCGCGTCCGGTCCCCTTCAGAGGTATCAGCTTTTCAGGCTGAAACGGAGCGCTGGAGCGGGAATCGAACCCGCGACACGATGATTAACAGTCACCTGCTCTACCAACTGAGCTATCCTTCGTGGTGCAAGAGACCGGAATCGAACCGATGCCTTCGGGTTTCACCCCGACGCTCTCCATGAGCTACGTCCTGCGTTTGCCTTCATTCGGCGGAACACGAAACCGGAGACCGGCCCGCGCCAGCCGGGATCTCGGAGAGCCCGGACACATGGCCTAGCGAAGGAGCGGGCTAATAGACGAAGCACGTTCGGGTTGCAAGAGGGAAAGCCAAGATATTTCGTCGCGCGGCTTTCGCTGTGACGCGATCGTCACACCGCAGCAACGCCTCAACTGCGCGACATGCCCTGGAAACACGTCCTCACCCAGTCGATCGTCACGCGCGTTGCGGCGTCGCGCTTGAGGTGGTTCTGCACGAGCAGCCAGACGTCGCGCCGTTTCGGCAGCAGCGTGGCGCGCAGCCGGCGATCGCCGAGCAGATCCGCGCAAACATACTCCGGCAACACGCCGGCGGCCTGATGCGCGCGGATCAGGTTGCGGATGACGCGGACGTTGTCGGTGACGCAGCGCGCGCGGGCTTGCTTCGTGCGCAGGAATTGCATCTCGGGAATGGCACCGAGTTCGTCCGGATAGGCGCACAGCATCGGCTCGCCCTCGGTCGTAACAGGCTCGAAATAATAGAGCTTGATGTCACCGAGCCTGGAGATTGCGAAGTCGCCCTTGTCGGGCTTGCGCAGCCGGATGGCGAGATCGGCCTCCCAGCGCGAGAACTTGACGTTCTCGCTCGAGGTGAGGAATTGCAGCGTCAGGCCGGGATTGGCGCGCAGGAAGTCGCTCGCGCGCGGCGACAGCACCTCCTCGGCGACCGTGTTGGTGGAGGCGATGCGCAGGCGCCCCACCGGACCTGCCAGGCTCGCGCCGACGCGACCGATCTCGGCGGCATGCGCCGCCATCGCCTCGACATGCGCCAGCACCGCATCGCAACTCCGCGTCGGCCTGCGGACGCCGTCGGCGGCCTCGAACAAACGCAAACCGAGCGCACGCTCGATGCGCGATAGCCTGCGCCCGACCGTCGTCTCGTCGATGCGCAGCCGCGCGCTGGCACCCGCGTAGGTGCCCTCGTCCCTGACGGCAGCGATGATGCGCAGATCGTCCCAGTTCATTTGCCCGAGGTTATACTGGCCGAAAGCACCCTGCAATATCGCAGCCACCCGCTGCAATATCCCTGCATATCGGCAGGCACTCCCGGGGCTATGTTTGTCGAGCTTTTAGCCCCGGAGATGTCCAGACCATGACGACCGCAAAGACCCTGCTGCAGCTCGCCGGTGCCGACCTCAATCCGCCGCGTCTTGGCGACGCCGCGCTGGTGCTGATCGACATCCAGAACGAATATCTCGCGGGCCCGCTCGCCTTGCCCGACGCCAAGCCAGCGATCGCGCGGGCGGCTGCGCTCCTGGCACGGGCGCGCGAGAGCGGGGCCGCGATCATCCATATCGCCCATCGCGGCAGGGCCGGCAGCCTGTTCGATCGCGGCGCCGACCGCGGCGCCATCGTCGCTGAACTCACGCCCCGTGCCGGCGAGCTGGTGATCGAGAAGGAGTTGCCCAATGCGTTTGCCGGCACCGATTTGCAGGCGCGCCTTGCCGCGACCGACAGGAAGAACATCGTGCTGGCCGGCTTCATGACGCATATGTGCGTCTCCTCCACGGCGCGCGCCGCGCTCGACCTCGGCTTTCGCACGACGATCGACGCCGACGCCTGCGCCACGCGCGACCTGCCCGACGGCCGCGGCGGCACGTTGGACGCCCGGACCATCCACGAGGTCGCACTCGCCGAGCTATCCGACCGCTTCGCGATCATCGCGCGCGGCGATGCGCTGAAGTAACGGAGCAACGCGATGCTGCAGCTGTATTTCTCGCCGATGGCCTGCTCGCTTGCGAGCCGCATCGCATTGATGGAAGCAGGCCTCGATGCGCACTATCACCTGGTGCATCTCGAGACCAAAAAGGTCGCGGGCGACGACGGTGATTTTCGCGGCATCTCGCCGAAGGGCGCGGTGCCGGTCCTGGTGCTGGAGAACGGCGAGCGGCTGACGGAAAGCGCGGCGGTGCTGCAATACATCGCCGACCTGAACCCCGAGCGCGGTCTTGCACCGCGGCCGGGCGAAGCAGATCGCTACCGACTCCAGGAATGGCTGAGCTTCATCGGTACCGAGATCCACAAGGCCTTCCTGTTTCCGACCTTCTGGTACAAGGACGACGCCTCGCTGGCCAAGCCGCGCGCGAGGATCGGGCAGACATTGTCGGTGCCAGCGGCGCATCTTGCAGACCGTGAATTCCTCGTGGGTCAACGCTTCACCGTTGCGGATGCGCA
Source organism: Bradyrhizobium sp. AZCC 2230 (assembly GCF_036924495.1). Classification (NCBI taxonomy): domain Bacteria; kingdom Pseudomonadati; phylum Pseudomonadota; class Alphaproteobacteria; order Hyphomicrobiales; family Nitrobacteraceae; genus Bradyrhizobium; species Bradyrhizobium sp. AZCC 2230. The sequence goes on from NZ_JAZHRS010000001.1 coordinate 2,565,360, forward strand.
TCTCACCTGGGCTTTGCTGCTGCTCCGTGCCGCAACTGTCGACGTCGCGCAATGGCCGTCGCTTGTGGCCTATCTCGAACGCATGCAGGCGCGGCCCACAGTGAGAGAAGCGATCGCGACCGAGATGGCGCTGCGCAAGACCATGGCCGCAAGCGCGGCGTGACAGGGTCACTGGTGCAGGCGCTGGCGAATGGGTTAGATCTTGTGACCGACTAAATTTTCACGACGGGAACAAGATCATGACATCGCATGACGCTACGAAGATATTGGCAGGCAAGGTCGCGCTGGTGACCGGCGCGGGGCGCGGGCTGGGCCGCGCCTTTGCAGAGAGGCTCGCCGCGCTCGGCGCCGATGTCGCCATCCACGGCATGCGCGAGAACGGGCCGGCGGAATATGGCGAGGACACGACGCTGACCGCAGTGGCCGCAGAGATCGGCCGGCAATTCGGCGTCCGCAGTCAGCGCGTGCTCGGCGATCTCACGAAGGGCGACGACATCGCGCGCGTGGTTGCCGAGACGGAAGCCGTGCTCGGCCCAATCGACATTCTCGTGCACAATGCCGGCGGCGATATCGCAGCCGCGGGCGGCAAGCCCGATCCGAACGACGCGGTGAACATCAAGGAGGCGGATGTGCGCGCGGTGCTGGAGCGCAATCTGCTCTCGACCATCCTGACCTGCCAGGCGGTCGCGAAGGGCATGATGGAGCGGCGAACCGGCCGCATCGTCACGCTCGGCTCGGTCGCCGCTTTCAAGGGGCGCACCAATGGTTCGATCTACGCGGTGTCGAAGGCCGGCGTAACCCACTACACGCGATGCCTGGCCGACCAGCTCCGCCCCTACGACATCGCCGTCAATTGCATCGCCCCCGGCGATACCCGCACCGGCCGCTTCCTCGGCACCCGTGCGGTGGACCCGAACCGGATGGTCGAGACCGGCACGCTCGACCGCATCGCGACCGTCGACGAGGTCGCGCGCGTCGTCGAGTTCTTCGCAGGTCCCATGGGCGCGTTCGTCTCCGGCCAGGTGCTGCGGATCGACGGCGGCGGGCAGTGCTGGCCCGGCTGAAGAGCACGCGCGACGCTGAAAAAGAAAAGGGCCGCTGCGAGCGGCCCTTTTGCATCGTCTGGAATTGGTTGAGATCAGTCGACCCGCGCCAGCACCGCGAGCTTGCGGATGCCCTTGTTGCGGTAGGCGTCGAGGAACGCGTAATAGTCCTTGAACGACACGCAGCCATTGGAGTCGCCGTTCGGCCCGAGCATGAAGGTGTGGGCGAGCAGGCCATCGCGGCCGTAGATCGCGCTCTCGCCGCCGACCGGGGTCAGCCGCAGCGCCGGCACGCCGTGGAACAGCGCTTCGCGTGGCTTCAGATCGTAGATGTGCGGCGGGGTCACGCCGCGCATGCGAACGCGGGACGAACGCGGATCGTCGAGATTGGAGCCGAGGCCGGAATGCGCCTCAAGCTTGGTGCCGTCGGGCAGATACACAGTCTTGGCGGTGATGTCATAGACCGCGGTGTCGCGCCCATAGGGTGCCGAACCGCCGAGCATCGGGTTCTGCTCCTTCGGCGCGATGGCCGAGGTCACGCTGGCATCGGCCGAGGCATAAGCGAGCAAGCCGCCGGACGGCTCGCGCTTGCCCCAGAGCTTTTCAACCATCGACTGGCGCGGACCGGTGATCGACATCACCGCGGCCTTGGCGCGATCGGCAAAGGACTTTGGCTTGGCTTCGGGCGCCGGCACGATCTCGGCCGGATCGGCTGAGGCGAGCTGCACCGGGGCCTCGGCACGCTTGGTCTTCGCCGCGTCCGCGATCTTCTCGACGACCTTGGCCGGGCTCTTCAAGACTTCCGCGACCTTGGCGACGACGGTCGGCTTCGCCACGTCCCTGGCGTCCGCAACCTTCGTCGCGGGCGCAGCGCTCGCCGCGTTGGACTCGACGCCCTGCGTCGCCGCCGCGGCAAAGCGCTCGTTGAACATCTCGCGCGAAATCGGTGCAGCCACCTGCAGCCGGTCGGGCAGCAGCGCAAAGGTCTCCCGGATGGCCTCGCCCGCCTCGCGCAGCGCGACCCTGGGCGCACGCTTGACCACGGGCTCGTCGTAGCCAGAGCTGCCGACCGTCGGATAGACGCTGGCGGCGAAGATGTTGTTGTAGACGGTCCAGCCGGCAAGCACGACGCAGCCGATCACGGCCGCGCCAAGCACGTTTTGGGTGGTCATTTTCCGGGAAGACTTCCGATGAAAATTTTTGGGCTTCCGTGCCGCGTAACTTTGCGCAGCGATACTCGTACTCATTCGCCTTGCGTCCAGGACGGTGTCACTCAGTCCCCCTTCGAAGTGCCGCTGGTCACGTTCCGGAACCAGCATTTCGCAGAGGGTCGGAGCGTCATTAAGGCGACTTTTAGTTAAATGCGGATTAAGTTCTGGCGGATGTAGGGCAGGTCGTTAACGCTGTGCCATTTCGAGAAAAAGCCCGCAGAACTACGGACTTAGGCGAAACTGTTAACTATAATTCTCGGCCTGTTCGGCGCGGTCAGCGGACCTCTCCAGCCGCATCTCTAGACGCACCAACCAAGTCGTTTTCGTGGTCATCAATATCCGGAAGATAGCGGGGAAGCGTTGCGCGAGGCTGGTGCACGCAACTGCAGATGCCAGCAGAACGGCGGCAGCACACACATCACACATCGCGCACAGAGTGCTCACGCGGCACGGCGCCATGACTGAAAGTTGATCGCGCCGGTCTGGAAATTGCCGCAGCGCAAAAATAGCTAATCAACCCGGCACTTTTCAGCAGCCTCTGCACGTGATACGGTACCGTATCAACATCGCCTTGAACTGTGCCGAGCACGCAATACGGAGGCTGGCATGAGTGGGTTGTCGCGCGCCGGGTTTTGCGCCCTGGCGTGGTTATTTATGTTGATCGGATCCGCAACTGCACAGCCTGCCGCCAATGCGGGCTGCACGCCATCACCATCGGCCGCAGGGACGCAGACCTGGCGCTGCGACAACGGCATCACGATCGTTGCCGAAAACGGCGCCCGATTTGAACTAAACGACGCTAACCGCGACGGACATATTGACTCCGTGGAGTTGAGCAGCAAGGCGCTGCTGGTCGAGGTGCCCAAGAAGCCCGGCGGCAATCCCTTCAGGGTGCTGACGCCGCAAGCGATCGCCGCCGTGCGCGGCACCAAATGGGCGGTCGATGTCGCCGAGGCCAAGACCTCCGTGTTCGTCGCCAACGGCCGGGTCGGCGTGACCCGCAGGGCGGCGCGTGGACGCGGCGTCGTGCTGGGAGCCGGCGAAGGCGTCGACGTGGAAGCGACCGGTCCGCTGACCGTCAAGACATGGGGTCAGCCGCGCGTCGACGCGCTGATGGCAAGACTCGGTCAGTAAGCCTTGGCCAATAAGGCTCGGTCAATAAGACTCGGCCAATCAAACTCGGTCGTCACGACCTGCTCGGGCAGGCCCCGACAACAAAAAGAAGAATGCAGTACGACGGTATGAAGAGACGCGTTCAAACCCTGCTGGCACTTGTCCTCACCGCGCTGTGGGGCGCGGGCATCTATGCTGGCCACGCCAACGGTCATCTGCGCTTTCTCGATCGGCTCGAGGCGACGCTGACGGATTGGCGAACGCAGGTCCGCGGCGTGCAGGCTCCGCCCGATCTCGTCACCATTGTCGCCATCGATGACACCGTGGTGAAACGCGGCGGCACCTATCCGCTGCCGCGCGCCGATCTCGCCCGCGTGGTCGACACCATCGTGCAGTTCAAGCCGAAGGTCGTCGCGATCGACCTGCTGCTGATCGACCGCAGCGCGGCGATCGGCGACGCCACACTGGCCCACACGCTCGCCACCGGTCCCATGGTGCTCGCCGCCGCGGCGATCTTCCCGAGCGCGAGCGAAACCGTGGCGCCGGCCAGCGCCGGGCCGCTCGCCGCCCTGCCCCAGGCCGAGCGCTTCCTGCTGCCATTGCCGATGTTCGCCGATCACGCCGATGTCGGTATCGTCAACGTCGCGACCGGACAATCCGGCTCGCCGCTCTCGGTGCCGATGCTGTTCCGGACAGACGACAAGGTCGAACTGTCGTTTCCGCTGCGGGTCGCAAGCCGTGCACTCGACAAGCCGCTGACGATCGCACCCGACCATCTCATGCTCGGCGATCTCACCGTGCCGACGGACTCCGACTTTGCGCTGCCGATCACCTATTACGGCCCGCGCCGCACCATCCGCACGGTGAGCGCACAGAGCATTTTCGACGGCACGCTCGACCGCAACGCGATCGAGAACCGGATCGTCGTGATCGGCGCCGCCGTTGCCGGCGGCGGCGACTTCTTTCCGACGCCGTTCGATTCCCTGATGCCCGGTGTCGAGGTGATCTCGACCGCGATCACACATCTCGTCGCCGGCGACAGCATCGTGCGCGACCGCAAGGTTCACATCGTCGATGCGCTCATCGCGATCCTGCTGCCGATGCTGCTGGTGGGCTTGCTCGCCTGGCGACGGAGCGCACTCGGCGTCATCGTGGCAGCCGCGGTGATGGTCGCCTGGGCCGGGCTCAATCTGTTCGCGTTCACGCACGGAATCTGGCTCGATGCCGCGACCACGCTCGCGGCCGTGGTGCCACCGGTTGCGGTGTTGGTCGGCGTGCAATTGTGGGCAGGAGGCCGCCGCACGCAATATCTCGCCGCCAAGAGCCGATCGCTGGCGCAATTCCAGGCGCCGGCCGTGCAGGAGTGGCTGGCACGCGATCCCAATTTCCTGGCGAAGCCCGTCCGGCAGGATGCGGCCATCGTGTTCATCGATCTCTCCGATTTCACCGCACTGAGCCAGCAGATCGATCCGGACGAACTCCAGGACATCCTGCAAGCATTCCACGCGCTGATCGACCGGGCCGCGGTCGATTGCGGCGGCATGATCACCAGCTTTCTCGGTGACGGCGCCATGATCCTGTTCGGCCTGCCGAGCGCGATGCCGGATGACGCGGCGCGCGCGCTGAAATGCGCGATCGACCTGCATCGCGGCGTCGAGCGCTGGATGGCGTCACTGCCGCCTGTGATCGGCGACCGGCTCGGGTTCAAGATCGGAGCGCATTTCGGCCCGATCGTCGCCTCCCGCCTCGGCGAGAGCCACCAGCACATCACGGCAAACGGCGACACCGTCAATCTCGCGAGCCGGCTGATGGAGGTCGCCGCGCAAAACGATGCGCGGCTCGCATTGACCGAAGCACTGCTCGATGCGGCCGACTTTCACGGAGCGCCCGACGGTGTCCTGTCGGGCCCCCTGCTGACGCAGATCCGAGGCCGCTCCGGCGTCGTCACCGTGTGGTTCTGGCGCGACCAGAACAGGCCGAGCCAAGCCGCAGCCAAGGTCGAGATGATCGACTGAGGCCCGAGCTCGCTTCCGGCTATTGCGCCTTGCGCTTCAGTACGCCAAGGCCGCCCAGCTTGCCGCGCGACATCAACTCGCGGAAACTGTCGTTGAGGAGGATCTCGTCGACTTCGTCCGAGATCAGCTTCGCTTCGGCCTCGGTCATGACGTTGGAGGTGAACGAGCCGCTCACCTTCATGGCGTTGAGCACATCCTTGACCAGGGGCGCGCCATTGGACGGAATCTCCGGCGGCTGCCAATCGAGATCCTCGATCACGAAAAAGCCGCCCGGCTTCAGCGAGGGAAACAGCACGCCGAGCGTCAGATGCTGGTGCACCGAGGCGTGAGAGCCGTCGTCGATGACGATGTCCAGCGCGTTCTCTTTGCTTGCGAGCTCCGCCAGCATGGTCCGGTCGCCCTGATCGACGCGATGGATCCTGACCCGCGGATGGGAGAACCAGCTGAAGTCCTCGATGTCGGCGCCGATGACCTCGGCATTCGGGAAGTAGTCCAGCCACATCTGCAGCGACGGCACCTGATCCTGGGTCCAGCCTTCGACCCGCCCTCGGCACAGACCGATTTCCAGGATGCGAATGGGCTCGAGCGCCTTCGATCGGAACAGCTCGTGATAGATTCGCGTATAGTGATGGGCTAGATGGCCCTTGCAGATTGCGCCCTTGTCGGAGTCGTATTTCGCCGCAAGCTGCGTCAACCAGTTCGGCTCGAGCACCAGCTTCTTGAGATAACTTGCCACGCTCTGCTCCGGGACCGCATCGAAGCGCAGCCCCCTCTCGGCCCACATTTTTCCCCAGAGATGGACACCCGTCACACGGGGATCGCTCAAGAGATCGAAGCCCGCCCGGCCCTCGGCGGCAAACAAGTCCACTTCACGCCAGTCGATCGCGTTGAAGGTGGTCGGCGGCAGAATCGAGGATTGGAGTTCCTCGTCACCTGCCAGCAGATATTCGCTGAGCAACAGCGGCCCTACCGCGCCGTATTCGACGCGCTTTTCGCTGAAGAGCCGCTGCAGGGACAGCGCATACAGATTGGCCATGTGAGGCGAGCCCTTGGGTGCGCGCATCGCGTCGCCGGTGCACACATGCCCGTCCTCGACTCCCGACCATTGCGTCGAAAACACGTGCTCCCTGCCAAAATCCAGGGGCTTCACCAGCACGATGTCCGTATCGAGCCACCAGCCGCCGAATTCATGAAGGACGGCATAGCGGAAGATGTCGCTGAAGTAGCGGATCTCGCTGTTCAGAACGGCATGCTGGTAGATCGCACCCGGCACGAGGTTTGCCGCGTCGACCACCAAGACGCCGGGCGGCACACGTGCCTGCATGGCGTCGATATTGTCGTAAGTGTACAGCTTGACCGGATGGCCCTGGCGGACCATCGACTGAAGCGAGAGCCGCGACATCTCGCTCAGCGGCGCGTTCGACCAGAAGCAGTGAATGGGATCGCGGGCTTCTTGCAATCCCGGGTGGCTCCGAAGATGCGGATTGAACTGCCTGGTCAGAGCATTCCAGCCGCTGCGAGGGGCAGAACAGCACTCCGCAAGGAACGGCAATTTCTGATACGCGCGCGCGATCAGAAAGCAAAGGCTCGCCTGGTTGGCATGCCCCGCCCTGTTCAATGCGTTGCCAAAATTCTCCCAGATTGAGGGGTCAACGGGGTCGAGCGCCACCGCGCGCTGAAACGCCTCCAGCGCCTCTGCCTGGAGCCCCTTGCCTTGCAGAGCCGTCCCGAACGTTGCGAGATAAGTCGCCTTCATCTCATTGGTGAGGGCGCGACCGGCCCACTCGAGGGCGGCATCGTAATTCCCGTTGAGCAGAGACACACCGGCCATCAGGTGAAGCAGCCCGGCATGGTTCGCGTCCGAGGCCAGCCCTTCCCGGCAACGGGCTTCGGCCTGTTCGAGCTCGCCTGTCTTCAGGTGTCGAAGGCAGATCTGGTAGTACTCATCCCGCGTCAACGAAGACGGCCCTGTCGAAATCTCGTCTGCTCTTGCGAGAGTGCCGTCGTGATAATTCATCGGGGACCTTCCGGATCAAAGGAGAGCGGGCAGCAACCCGAATCCCGAGACTGCAGGAAGGTTGCCGCTTCTCACTATCCCGCTTGCAGCTTGCGTGAAGCTTGACACTGCCTTCGCCTCACCACGCCGGCGCGTGGCGAATCAAGGGAGCGATTGATATGCCTGCGGACCAGGCGTCCGATGGCGCATCGAGTTTGGGAAGAGAGAACCCATGAACGGTCGATTGGATGTCCACGTCGCCGCCTATGAAGGCAAGAACATCTACGATTTCGACAACGAGATTGCGCTGACCTGGTACCCGAAGCGCATCGCGGGTGTCGTCAAGGGTCCGCGCGCCGTCCTGGATCTCGGGCTGGGGCACGGATTTGCCACCGAAATCTTTTCAGGCGGACCCGGCCGCCATGTGGTTCTTGAAGGATCGCCCGCGGTCATCGAACACTTCAAGCTCAGATTTCCGGGCAACAAAAGCGAACTCGTCGAAACCTACTTCGAGGAGTTCGACACGGACGAAAGATTCGACCTTATCGTCATGGGGTTCATCCTCGAGCATGTCGACGACCCGCTTTTGATCCTGAACCGCTTCAGGAAATTTCTCGCGCCCGCCGGCAAACTGTTTGTGGCGGTCCCCAATGCCGAGGTCATGAACCGAAGGCTCGGGAATCTTGCGGGAATGCTGCCCGACATGCAGGCTCTTTCGGAGAACGACCAGGTCCTGGGGCATCAGCGGTATTTTACAGTTAATTCGCTCACCAAGCTGGTGAACGATGCCGGCTACAAGATCGAGAAGATGGAAGGCATCTATCTCAAGCCCTTCGCGACGAGTCAGCTCCTGTCGTTGAATCTCGACACCAAGATCATTCAGGCCTTGTGCGAGATGGGCGTCGACTATCCGGAACTCTCCTGCGGACTTCTCGCTCAGCTCACGCCGGACCACCAGGCGCACCCATGAGAGTGTTGATCGTCGGGGGAACCTCTTCGCTGGCACAGGCGATGATCCCAGTCCTTCGCAACCGGTGCGACGTGTTGACGGCTGGCCGCAAGGGCTGCGATGCCGAGCTGGACCTCCGTTCGCACGACATTCAAATCCCTGGCGGGATCGACTGCGTCGTGAACATGGCCGCAGCTTTTGGCGGCAAGGACTTTTCCGACACCCTGCAAGCAATGGAAGTCAACGTGCTTGGCCTGATGAGGCTCTGTTATGCCAGCTCAAAGGCCAACACAAAACATTTCGTGCACATCTCCAGCATCTTTGCGGATCTCGACAACGACTCTCCTTTCTTCGGCGCCTACTCGCTTTCAAAGAGGCATTCCGAGGACGTCGCACAATTCTGCGGCCGAGAGCTTCGGCTGCCGATCGCGGTGCTGAAGCCTTCTCGGATCTATGGTGTGGGCGAGCAGTTTCGCAAACATCAGCCATTCCTGTACACCATCATGGACAAGGCCCAGAGGAATGAAGACATCGACTTCTTCGGTTCGAATGACGCTGTGAGAAACTTCATCCATGCCCAGGACATGGCAAACATCATCTCGGCCGTCATGACGACGAAGCTCGAAGGCGTCTATCGCTGCGTCAACCCCGACAACGTCACCTATTCTCAAATCGCGGCGGCGGCCATTTCCGCGTTTGACAGCAAAAGCAAGGTCCGCCTCCTGCGCGACAAGCCCGACATCCCAAGCAACGGTTTTGCTTGCGACGAGACGCTGTTCCGGCTGATTGATTATTCTCCCCGCATATCCATGGCGCAAGGCTATGCAGATGGAAGCGGCTCACCGAAGGTTGGCGTCGTGACGACGATATTGGTCTCCGGCGCCAGCGGCATCGTCGGTTACGGAATCTTGCGCTCCCTGAGGATGTCGAAGCGATCGATGACGCTCATCGGCACCTCGATCTATACCGACTCGGTCGCGCAGGGATTTTGCGACGTTTTTGAAGTCGTGCCCCGGACGGACGCGGCGGACTACCTCGATCGCCTTCTCGCGCTGCTGCGCGAGCATCACGTCGACGTGGCGTTCCCCGGCATCGATGCCGACATGTACAAATGGGCGGATCACGTCGCCGAAATTGAGGCGACCGGAACCAAGGTCGCCCTCAATTCGCTCGAGCTGATCTCCAGATGCTCCGACAAATGGGCGTTCTATGAACGGCAGCTGGAACTGAAGTTGCCTTATGCGATCCCGAGCTATCTGGAGATGGACTTCGATTTCCTCAGCGAGAAATGCGGCCTCCCCTTCTTGCTCAAGCCACGCCGGGGCTTTGGCTCCAAGGGTATCGTGGTGGTCGAGACTGCCGAGCAGTTTGCCAAAATTGCTCCCGCGACAAAGACGACATTGATGGGGCAGCCCGTCATCGGGCGCGACGATGAGGAGTTCACGGTGTCCGCGTTTTGCGATGGCCGTGGGGGCTATTCGGCCTTCATGGCGCTTCGGCGAAAGCTCTCCAAGGATGGGTTCACAGAGAAGGCCGAGGTCGTCAATCAGGCCGATTTTTCCGAGGCCATCCAGGATCTGTGCAGGGCGTTTTCTCCGATCGGGCCGACCAATTTTCAGTTTCGCAAGACGGACCGCGGCCTGAAGCTGCTCGAGATCAATCCGAGGATTTCGTCATCCACGTCGATCCGCGCCGCCTTTGGCTACAACGAAGCCTTGATGGCGGTCGACATGGCCATCGAGAAACGGATGCCGGTCCAACCGGATATCAAGCGCGGCAGAGCCGTCCGCTATACCGAGGATTTCATCTTCTATGACGATAGCGTTCATCTCTGACATCCACGGAAATTTCGAGGCGCTGAAGGCGGTCCTCGCCGAGCTCGATCGCATGCGCGTCGCCGAGATCTTCTGTGTGGGCGACGTGGTCGGCTATTATTCCCAGGTGAACGAATGCTGCGACGAATTGAAACGGCGCGGCATCCAAAGCGTTATCGGCAACCATGACTGGTACCTGGGCTTCGGCGGTTTCTGCACCAGATCCAAGAGCGTGAACGAGTGTCTGGTCTATCAGCGGAAGATGATCACGTCCGAGAACGTGAACTGGCTGAGGGCGTTTCGCCTGCAAATGCACATCGGGAATGTCCAGGTCGTTCACGCCGGATGGGGCGATCCGATCGATGAGTACCTCACCGACCCCAACGAGGACTATTTCGCGCGCCTCTCCGGCGCCAACTTCGTCAGCGGCCATACCCACGTGCAAAGCATCCACCGCTTCGCCGACAAGACCTATTGCAATCCGGGATCCGTCGGGCAGCCGCGCGACGGCGATCCACGGGCTGCGTTTGCGACTTTCGACGGCGAGAGCTTTGCGGTGCATCGTGTCGAGTACAACATGCAAAGGGTATTCGACCTGATGGAGGCCGCGGGTTTCCACGACTACTACTATGGCGGACTGAAGACCGGCGCGAGAAATCTCAGGCGGCTCGCGGATTGAGATCCTCTCGCGGCCACGAGGCATCCGTTGATCCGCAACTCGCGTTGCGTTTCCTTCGAATCAAGATGAAACTTCACATTCAATTGGCTCTGTATTTCGGACGCAGATTATGACATCAAACGATCCGCAAGACGCGCAGAACTTCACCTATGCCGCCCTGGACGAAGTGGCTGCCTATAGCCGGTTGCAGGAACTGATGAAGGCATCGCCGCTGCCTCCGCGTGAATTTCACGCGAATCTCGGCCTGTTCCTGAATCGCCCATCGCTGGCGCGTATTCTCTTCATGCATGATCTTTATTCGAAGGCGCTGCACACGCATGGCGTCATCATGGAGTTTGGCGTGCGCTGGGGACAAAACATGGCGCTGTTCACGACGATGCGTCACATCTACGAGCCCTACAACATGAGCCGCAAGGTTGTCGGCTTCGACACCTTCGAGGGCTTCCCGTCGGTGGCACCGCAAGACGGTGATTTCGACGCCTTGAAAGTCGGCGGGCTCAGCGTCACGCCGAATTACGAGGACGTGCTTGCCGAGATCCTGTCGGCGCAGGAAAGACTTGCGCCGCGCAGCCACATCCGCAAGTTCGAGCTCGTCAAGGGCGATGTCACGGAAACTCTCCCCAGATATCTGGAAAAGCACCCCGAGACGATCATCGCGCTGGCGTATTTCGACCTCGATCTCTACGAGCCGACGAAGAAATGCCTCGAGCTCATTCGCCCTTATCTGGCGAAGAACAGCATCGTCGGGTTTGATGAGCTGGTGCTGGCCGAAAATCCCGGAGAAACCCTGGCATTGCGCGAGGCATGGGGCACCGAAGGATATCGCATCTGCCGCAGTACGATCTCACCGCAGCAGAGTTACGTCGTGTTCGAGTAGCTCGTCAATTGATGTGGGAGTTCTTCGGGACGGACGCGGCGCGAGCGCTGCCGGGAATCGGAAGTCGGTGAAACAAGCGCGCGTCATGATCGAGTGACGCCGCGGGCCCGGGATCGGGCGCCATCTTCCATAGCGGGAAAACGAATACGGCAGCTCAGGGAATCTACGCCCCGTCAACCAGATCATAGTTCTCCGCTATGATTTGGCTCAGCTTCGAAACTGAATTGAACATCAGCAGGTCCACGATCGAAAGATATGGCACATGCGGCTGACCGAATTGTTCATAGGGAAACGGTCTGGCCCGAAGCGCCCTGAAATCGATTCCGCGAGCGCTGAAAGCAGCGGAATCGTAGAGCTCCAGGCCACCGATCGCGTTGATATATCTTTGCGTACCCTCCGCTTCGCACAAGGCCAGCACTTTGTCTTGAAACTTTAGCGAATGGTCGATGGGAACCTCGGACGAGATCTTGAAGGTGGTCTTCAAACCCAGATGCTCGCTGGTCATCCGCAACGAATTGAAGAGATAACGGAATAGATTGGAGTCCTCAAAGGCGACGATCTTTTCCAGAAGCGGAAAGGTCTCGTCGAAGAAGGGCGCGGTTCGATAGGCCCCCTGCCATCGATTGAGCAGTTTTTCACGGTCGAAATCGGCCGCCAACTCCCGGTCGCGAATATCCAGGGTATCCGAATCCTTCTTCAAAGGAAGCGAAAACATCGCGTCCGTTCCGTTGAGCAGCATCCGATTGCGGTTGATCCAACCCTTCTTCGTATATTTGATGTTGTCGTAAACAATGAAAAGATCGACAGCACCAATCAGCTGATAGTAGCCGATGTAGGGCAGAAAATACGGCTGCATGATCGCGAGTTTCATCGTGTGTGACGCCCTGCTACTGTGAAGACATTCATTCGCAAACTTCGCTCAAGACGACCCGATCCATATCGGAGTATATCGGCAGACCAAGCACCCGGCCGGGTCGCGCGAAATGATCTCGGGCGATGACGAGCGGCTCTCAATTTGCTTTCGTCAGCTCCCCACGCCCATCGGGTTCGCCTGGGCCAGGCCCCAGGCGCGCGCGTCGTGAGTGAACGTCGTCGAAGTCGAGTTGTCATTGCGCGGCACCACGAGTGGTGCGAAGCAAGCATACGCCTGCATGAAGCGATAGACGCTATTGCCCATCCCATCCAGACCGATCGTCGGCAGCACGCGATTGTTAAGTGCCTCGATTTGGACCGGCCGGTTGTCCATCGGGTAACACAGCTCCAGGAGGCGCTTCGCTCCTGCCGGAGATATCAGGTTTCCAGCAGGACCAAAGCAGGTGTTGAGCCGGAGCGCGGCAACATGGGAATTCGCGCGCTGGAAAGCCGCCTCGCTCTGGTCATTGGGGCGCTGCGGCCTGAAGATCATCATCGACTTCATGCCCGGTGCCAGCTCGAGATCGAGTACGGAATCCGTATTGCAGCCGAGCACCAGAAGATCCCAGTTTTCAAGGGACGGAAGAAGCGCCTGCAGGCGCGCGATGATGTCGTGACGGAGTGTACAATCATCCTCGAACACAAGGGCGGGTTCATTCTGCCCGGCGATCCAATTCAGTATCCGCCATAGCGAAGCGGCACCGCCAACGGCTCCCCTGGTGAACATCGAACCGGGGGCGACAAGTCGCATTGCCATCACTTCCTGATCCGTCAACTCCAGCCCGTTGGTCGCAGAGAAACGCTCGAAAGCGATTCCGCAACCTGCGTTCCGCTCCAGAAAGCGTTGATATTTTTCCGGACAGCGATCGAGATTAATGACGAAGTTCTTCATATGCGAAAAGCACCGTTGCGAATGAATAGCGGTGAGACTTACTCAAATATGATTCGCTACAGTCGCGGCTAGTCCAAAACGCATGTCAATCACGGACTCCCGCTGCACAGGAATGCTCCACGCAAGTTTCGCTCTGTATCGATAATCAGTCACGGACCTTATCGATAACCAGGACTCGAGATGAGTGACGCGCTCCCGCCCGAACTTCCGAAGCCCCAGGCCCAGAGTCCGCTCCATATCGTACGCCCGAGGTTTCCAAGAACGGAGCAGTTCTTAACCGCTTTCGAGAAGGCGCTGGAAACCGGCCAGGTCACCAACAATTCGCGTTGGGTCGTCGAGTTCGAGGCGCGCCTGAGCGACTATCTTGGCGTCCCGACACTCGTTTTCTGCAACGGCCAGATCGGCATGATGGCCATGCTGCGGGCTGCGGGAATCGCGGGCGGCGAAGTGATCGTGCCGTCATTCACGTTCAGCGCCACGCCGCATGCTGTCAGATGGGCCGGCGCCGAACCGGTGTTTGCGGACATCCTCGATGACCAGACCATGCGCCTAGACCCGAACGACGTGGAGCGCAGGATCACGGACCGTACCGTCGCCATCCTCGCTGTCGACGCTTACGGGGTCGCCAGCGATTACGCCGCGCTTGCCCGCATCGCCGAGCGCCACAAGCTGAAATTCCTTGTCGACAGCGCGCCCTCGTTCGGCACGCGCGTCAATGGCCAACTGGTGGGCGGCTTCGCAGATGCGCAGATGTTCAGCTTTCACGCCACCAAGGCCTTCTCGACGATGGAAGGCGGCTGCGTCTGCAGCCACGACGCAGGACTTCTCGCGCGCGTCAAAGCAATGCGCAACTTCGGGCAAGTCGATGGTGCCGACTGTCACGAGGCAGGCTTGAACGGGAAGATGCTGGAGATATCGGCCATCATCGGTCTCGAGCAACTCAAGACGTTCGAGCAGGCCATTGCAACGCGCCGCCGCGCTGTCGAGCGCATGCGGATCGGCCTTTCCCGGATTCCCGGCTTGCAGGTCGGCCACGAGCCCGCAGGCGTACAATCCAACTGGCTATACCTGCCGGTCGTCGTTGATGCCGCGGAATTCGGACTCGACCGGGAGGCCCTGGCCTCGGCGCTCGATAAGCACAACGTGTTCGTCCGGAAGTATTACAGCCCGCCCTGCCATCACATGACGGCTTACGCCGCGCATAAAGCGGTGAAATTGGCCGTGACGGAAAGGATCGCTTGCAGCGTCATTGCGCTCCCGGTCTACAACGACATGACCGACGAGGAATGCGATCTCATCGTAGCCGCCATCGAGTGCGTGCGCCAATCCGCGTAAAACGGAAGCAAGTCTTCGTTGCAGGAAAAGATCGCATCTCATGCGATGACCCCAAGGACACAGAAGTCGAACAAATGCAGAAAGTTCTCGTCACTGGAGCCGGAGGCTATATCGGTATTCCCCTGTGCCAGATGCTGGCCCAAAACGGATATTCGGTGGTTGCGCTCGATCGAGGTTTTTTTGGCAAGGATCGATTCACGCAGGCGACTTCCCACCCGAATATCAAGCTGCTCGTCGACGACATCCGCACCGTGGACCCCACGCAATTCGAGGGCATGGACGCTGTCATCGATCTGGCCGGGCTGAGCAACGACGCCTCCGCCGAAATCGACCCCGAACTCACGGTCTCGATCAACCATCAGGGGGGCGTTCGTCTGGCCCGCGCGGCCAAGGAGGCTGGCGTTCGCCGCTATGTCTATTCGAGCTCGGCATCGGTCTACGGCCACGGCCAGGAAGTGGCGCTCAACGAACACGCAGTCTGCCGCCCACAGACGCTGTATGCCGAAAGCAAGCTTCACGTCGAGGACGAACTGCGTAAGCTGCAAAGCGACACGTTCGAAACGGTCATCCTGCGCAACAGCACCGTGTTCGGCCTGGCTCCGCGCATGCGCTTCGACCTCGCCATCAACGTCATGACACTGCGCGCCTGGAAAGAGCGAGTCATCTACGTCATGGGAGGCGGCGAGCAGTGGCGGCCGTTCATCCACGTTCGCGACGTCTGCCGCGCCCTGATGATGGGCATCGAGAGCGACGCGTCAGTCGTGTCCGGGGAAACTTTCAACGTCGGCGGCGACGATCTCAACTATCAGATCAAGCAGCTCGCAAACTTCGTCAAGGACATCATTCCGAACATCGTCACCCACACGATCCCGGATGCGACGGACAAGCGAACTTACAATTTGTCCTTTGCCAAGATCATTCAGCGCCTGAAATTCGATCCATCCTCCCGCGTGCACGAAGGTATCGTGGAGATAAAGCAGGCTTTGGAGCGAGGCGTCGTGAGTGGTGACGATCCCACGACCCACACACTGGGCTGGTACCGCGCCCTGATTGACTGGGAAAAGAGGATCAAGGAGTTGTCGATCAACGGCAAGATCCTGTGATCGAAACTCCCCGCTGCTGAATGACGGGATTTTGGCCGGCCCCGCAGCTCGCGGCGTAAGGTGCCGCTCCGGTCAGGGCGTGAGTTCAGGCGGCGGCGAACGGTCGAGCACGTCGCCCCTGGCGCCCTCGAGCAGATCGACGCCGTAGGTTTCGACGACCAGCGGCCCACGCTTGCGCTGCAGCTCGGCGACACGGCTCACTTGCGTAAAGAGGTCGTTGAGAGCGGGATGGCCGTCGGGACGCAGCTCGTCGACATAGATCAGCTTGCCGGCGAGCAGCTTTGGATCGGGCTCGGGCATGTTGACCCAGCGGATGCGCTGGTTCTGCTGCACCACGCAGGTGCCGCGCGGCAGATAGAAGGCCAGCCAGCCCGTCGTGCCGTAATCCGGCGTGAGCACGCAGGTCGCACCTGCGCGGACGCGTGCCGCCTCGATACCGGAGGCGAGCTCGCGCCAGCCGACGCCGACGCTGCGCACCGTCGCATCGCGGCGATAGCCGGATAGCCAACCCGTATTGGCCTGCAGGATCAGCGCGGCAAACATCACGATGCCGGTGGGCGCGGCCCAGCGCAGGCAGAAATCCACCAGGCGTCGCGCACGCGGCTTCCACTGCACGAGGTTGGCCGCGGCGGCGGCCGCGACGACGAAGGGCGGATAGACCGGCGCAAACCAGTTGGCCTCGACGCGGGCGTGCAACGAATGCCAGACGAAATAGGCGACGATGGTCCAGAACAGCGTCTCGATCAGCACGCGCGAGGCGAGCGCGCCTGCCCGGCGCCAGGTCAGCGCATGCAGCCCCATCGCACCGAGGATAAAGACCAGCGGGGTCGCAAACACAATCTGGGTCGGGATCAGCTCGGCAATGAAGACCGGGCGAAAATCCTCGATCCTGGCGCGCCCGAGCTGCTTTGCGAACGAGACCCAGTGATGATCCGCATTCCAGAGGATCACCGGCGAGAACAGCGCAAGCGCAACGAGGCCGCCGAGGTAGGGCCATGGCGAGAGAAACCAGCGCCGCAGTTTTGGCACCGCCGCGAGCCAGATCAGGATCGCGGCGCCAAAGAACATCGCGGTGTATTTCGACAGCAGCGCCGCGCCGACCGCGGCGCCGACCGCAAGCCACCAGGCACCGCGACCGGTCTCCAGCACTTTTGCGAGGAAGAACAGCACGAAGCTGGAGGCGACCAGCAACGGCGCATCCGGCGTCACGATCAGCGTGCCGACCGAGGCCATCATCGTCACGTTGAGCAGGATGGCGCTGGTCGCCGCCACGCGGGCGCCGCCGAACAGGATCGCGGCCGAGCGATAGATCGCATAGCTCATCGGCAGCGCGAGCAGGATCGAGACCAGACGGACGCCGAGCTCGGTATCGCCGGCGATCATTGTGCCGGCACGGATGACATAAGCCACCATCGGCGGGTGGTCGTAGTAACCGCCCGCCAGGTTCTTCGACCACATCCAGTAATATGCTTCGTCGAAGGTGATCGGCGTGAACGCGGCCGCGACCAGCCGCAATGCGACCAGCGCAAGGATCACCAGCGCCGTATTGCGGACGATCCGCGCGTCAGCCCCGCCCATACAAGCTTCCTTGCAAGCCTTGACGCGCTATTTCTTGCGCCAGACGAACAGTCCGGACATCGCGTAATTCCACACCACGCCCATCAGCGCGCCGGCGAGGCCGGCCAGCCACCAGATCGGCTCCTGGTCGTAGACCGAGAAGGCGACGCCGACATTGGCGAGCAGGCCGACGCTGCAGACGATGTAGAACATGATCAGGCCGCGCAGGATCCCAAAGCCCTTCAGCCGCTGGTCGCGATAGGTGAGGAAGTTGTTGAGGATGAAATTGGTGGTCATGGCGACGATGGCGCCGGCGGCCTGCGCCTCCGCGAACGGTACCTTGATCAGCTGGAGCGCGATGAACAGCGTGGTGAGATGCACCACGAGGCCGATACCACCCACCATCGCGAACAGGATGAAGCGCAGCGAGACGATGTCGTTGGTCAGCTTCGCCAGCACCAGGCCGAGGAAGTCGAGCGCGACCATGGAATCGAGCTTGCTCTCGCCATGCTGGCGGGCGCCGAACGTGTAGGGAATCTCGACCGCGCGCAAATTGCCCTGCGCGCTTGCGACGAGATCGAGCAGGATCTTGAAGCCGTGCACCGACAGCTTTGGCGCCAATTGCTCGAAACGGTCGCGGCGGACCATGAAGAAGCCGCTCATGGGATCGGCGATCTCGACCCGGAGCATCTTCTTCGCAACCTCGGTCGCCAGCGCACTGGCGCCGGCGCGCTGCTTGTTGAAACCTTCGCTCTTGTAGCCCTCGATGTAGCGGCTGCCGACCACGAGGTCGGCCTGGTCGCTTGCGAGCAGCAACAGCATCTTCGGCAACTGCGTCTCGTCGTGCTGGAGGTCGGCGTCGATCACGGCGGCGTAAGGCGCGCTGGAGGCCAGGATGCCCTCGATGCAGGCGCCCGACAGGCCGCGGCGGCCGACGCGGCGGATGCAGCGCACACGGCTGTCCTGCTGCGCCAGCGCCCGCACTACCTCTGAGGTGCCGTCGGGCGAATTGTCGTCAACGAACACGACTTCCCAGGCGACGTTGACGAGCGTCGCCTCCAGCCGCCGGTAAAGCACCGTGACGTTGTCGCGCTCGTTGAAGGTCGGGACGATGATCGACAGTTCCGGCCCCTCTTGGGCCTGGCTGTGGACGCCCGGTCTGATCGCTTCATTCATGACGGCAGCGTATAACCGTCGCGTCCTGCGATGCCAAGCCGGGGGTCTGGGGGAACGGCCCAAACGGGCCCTAAAATGCCAACGACCCCGGAATGGCGGACCGCGCGTACATCCGGCGCGAGCCCAAGCTATTCCAAGGTCGTCTCAGCAACGGAGATTGTTACTCAACGTTGCCGTTATCAACCAAATGGGGACGACACGGCCGCTTCGCAAGGGGGGCCAGGAGCTCTTTTTCGGCCATTACTGGTTCGGGACTTCCCGGATCACCGGGCCCCGCGGCGCCGGCGCCACTGGGGCTGCCGGCGCCACGGCGGCCGGCTCGACCTTGGCCGGCTTCGGCGGCTTGCCGTACTGCCCGATCGGCCCGAAGACGACGGCAACCGCAAGCACGACCGCCGCGACGATCGCGCCAAAGATGCCACCTACCGACTCAGACGACATGCGAACCCGCCCCTGCTCCAGATCAGCCCAGTATTACCACGGATGAACGCGCGGCCGGAAGGGCCCTCCGCGGAGGGGCGAATAGCGAATGGCGAGTAGCGAATGACGAAGGCTGGCTTTCCTGCCCTATTCGCTATTGGCCATTCGCCACTCCCTACTTTGCTGGCGGCCGGTGCTTGACGAAGGCAGTCACGATGTCCTTCTGCGCCGCCTCCACCGCCCTGTTCGCGGTCGCGAGATGGGCGCCGGATTCGATGGTCGGATACTGTGAGGTCAGATAGTCGAGCAGCGCCACCCGGTAATATTGCCGCTCCGATGGGCAGGCCCCCGAAACCGACTTTCCAAAATCCCGTTCCGATAGTCCCTGATTGCTGTCGCGCGAATATTCCCGTGCCAGGCAATGCCAGTAATCGTCGCGGCCCTGCATGGCGAGCTTCTGCGCACCCTTCGCGTCGTCGTCATCCGCCATGGCCGCAGATGTCGTGGCAGCAGATGTCATCATGACGAGCGCCGCTCCCAGCATCAGCATCCGCATCTTGTTCTCCTTTTTGCGCAGATTTCTCTGTCAGCTTAGACGGGACACCGCAACTGGCCAATCACTTCTGGTTTGACTAGGATGCAGGCCTCCCCTTCCCGTCGATGCGAGATCCCCCGTGGCCAAAGCAAAAACCGCGACCAAAAAATCCGGCAACATCTTCATCGGCATCGGCGGCTGGACCTTCGAGCCCTGGCGCGGCGTGTTCTATCCGGAGAAGCTGACGCAGGCGAAGGAGCTGTCCTACGCGGCCTCGAAGCTGACCTCGATCGAGATCAACGGCACCTATTACGGCTCGCAGAAGCCGGAGAGCTTTCGCAAATGGGCAGCCGAAGTGCCGGAGGGTTTCGTGTTCTCAGTGAAGGGGCCACGTTTCGCCACCAACCGCCGCGTGCTCGCCGAGGCCGGCGATTCCATCAAGCGGTTCTATGATTCCGGGGTGCTGGAACTCGGCGACCATCTCGGCCCCGTGCTCTGGCAGTTCGCGCCGACCAAGAAATTCGACGGCGCCGATTTCGGCAAGTTTCTGGAGCTGCTGCCGCGCAAGCTCGAGGGCCGCGCACTGCGCCACGTGGTGGAGGTGCGCCACGACAGTTTCTGCGCGCCCGACTTCATCGCGCTGATCCGCGAGTTCGCGACGCCTGTGGTGTTCGCCGAGCACGGCAAATATCCGGCGATCGCCGATGTCGCCGGGGATTTCGTCTATGCCCGGCTCCAGAAGGGCAATGACGAGATCAAGACCTGCTATCCGCCGAAGCAGCTAGACGCCTGGGCCGACCGCTTCCAGGCCTGGGCCGACGGCGGCGAACCCGACGACCTTCCGAAGGTCGACAAGGCGAAGCCCAAGAAAGATCCGCGCGACGTGTTCGCCTACGTCATTCACGAGGGCAAGGTGCGCGCGCCGCACGGCGCCATGGAACTGATCGCGCGGGTGAGCTGAGGATCATTCATGGCGAGGGCGAAAAAGCTCTTCACCATCGGCTATGAGCAGACGCCGCCCAAGGCCGTGCTGGACGAGCTGGAGCAGGCCGGCGTCAAGCTCGTGGTCGACGTGCGCGCGGTGACGTCGTCGCGGCGGCCGGGCTTTTCCAAGAAGCAGCTTGCCGCAGGCTTGGATGAGCGCGGCATCGCCTATGTCCACCTCGCAGCGCTGGGCACGCCCAAGGAAGGCCGCCTCGCCGCGCGCAGCGGACAATACGACGTGCTGGAAAAGATCTTCTCAAAGCACTTGAAGGCGCCTGAGGCCAGGGAAGCGATGGACGAGCTCTCGGCGCTGGTGAAGAAGGCCGGCCCGGTCTGCCTGCTCTGCTACGAGCGCGACCACACCCATTGCCACCGCCAGATGATCGCGGAGATCATCGAGGAGCGCGACGGGGTGGCAGTGAGGAATCTTGCGGGGCGGCAGGTGTAGCTACACTGTCATTCCGGGGCGCGCCTCTTGGCGCGAACCCGGAATCCATTCCTCCACCGTCACTGCGGCCCGATAGATTCCGGGCTCGCGCTACGCGCGCCCCGGAATGACACCTCACCCCTCCCCCGCCAGCTTGAACGTCCCCTCCATCATCTGTACGCAACTGCCACCGACATGCGCTGATACGATCTTGCCGTCCCGCTTGCGCACGCGCGTCAGCAACAGGCTCGGCCGGCCCATGTCGAAACCCTGGCCGACCGTGAGCTTCAACTCGCCGTCGCGCGTGGGATCGAGATCGGCGAACAGCGCGGCGGCCGCGACCGTGGCGCTGCCAGTGGCGGGATCCTCGGCGAGACCGCCGGCGCCGCGCATGAACATGCGCGCCTGCCGCTCGCAGGGCGCCTCTGATGCGGGCACGTCGCGCGTATAGAACCACACCGAGCGGGCATCGTCGCGCGGCAATATCCTGCCGAACGCAGCCGCGTCGGGCCGCGCCCGCTTGAGCGCATCGCGCGAATGCAGCTCCGCCACCAGGAACGGCGTTCCGACGCCGACGACCTGCGGCGCGTGGTGATCGGTCCTGATGTCATCAGCCGTCAGCGAGATGCAGGCCGCAACGTCGGCGGCGGAAACCTCCGCCAGTCGCGACAGCGGCTGCGGCGCGGTGAGCTCGGTGCTGATCACCCTTCCTTGCTCCCGCACGATATCGACCGGGACCAACCCGGCGATCTCCTCGAACAGCAATCGCGGCTTCGGCTCTTTCGCGAGGCTCGCCAGCACGAAGGAGGTACCGACATTCGGATGGCCGGCGAACGGCATCTCCCTCACAGGCGTGAAGATGCGCACCTCGGCGTCGTTGGCCTTGTCGCGCGGCGGTAGCACGAAGGTCGTCTCGGAATAGTTGAACTCGGTCGCGATCGCCTGCATCTGCTGCGTGGAGAGTCCGCCCGCGTCGAGCACCACGGCGAGCTGGTTGCCGCCGAAGGCGCGGTCGGTGAACACGTCGACGGTGATGTAGCGGCGCTGCATGTAAAATCCTCACGCAAATGGCGGCAACAAACCGGCCGCCTCGCGCAGCACTCTACAAGCCACTCAACATCGCCCGTCATGCCCCAAAATTCGGAGCAATCGGAGCAATCGCGGAAGAGAGATCAGAAGCGAAACAGAGGTCGCGGCGATGCCAGCACTTGCGCGCGCTCGCGCTCATCGACGATCAGCGTGTCGCGGAATTTTCGGTTCTTCGCGTACGTTTGAGTCGCTTCGAACTGCGTGTGCGGCCAGTCGCTGCCCCACAGCAGACGATCGAGGCCGTAGGCACTGCGGAGCAGCGGATAGGCCTCCTTGGCAAAACTCTCGCCCGCAGCACCGTTGCGGTACGGCGCCGAGATCTTGACCCAGACGTTCTTCGTCGCCCCTAACTTCAGCACGGACTGAAAGCCGGGATCGGCGACGCCAAGTTTCGGATCAGGCAGCGCGTAGTGATCGAGCACGACGGTGACGCCGAGATCGAGCAGCTGCGGCGCGAGCACAGCGAGATCGGAGGCGTTGCGCTGGATCTCGACCTGCCAGCCCATCGCCTTCACGCTCGCGAGCAATCCCTTCCATTCGCTCGCCGCGAGATCGGGCAAGGGCTGGCCGACGAGATTGAGGCGGATGCCGACGATGCCGGCTTTGTCGAGCGTGCGCAGCTCGTCCGCAGAGACAGCTGGATCGACGACGGCAATGCCGCGCAGGCGGCCGTTGGTCTGCTTCAGGCAGTCGACCAGATAGGAATTGTCGGTGCCGAGGAAGCTCGGCTGCACCAGCACGCCATTGGTCATGCCGTTGTGGTCGAGCTGCTCGAGATAAAGCGACAGCGGCGCGTCGTAATCGGGCGCATAACGCCGGCCCGGCGCGAGCTTGAGCTCGCGATGAAAGACATGGGCGTGGGTGTCGATAACAGGCAAGGCCGCCTCACTCCTGGCTGTGGTCGCGACCATTGTGGCGAGCGATGCGAGGCCCGCACCAAACTGGCGGCGCGTCAGGCCGCGCTGAGGTAATGTCATGGTCGTTACTCCTCATACTTCGTCAGGCGTGCGTTGCCACGGTCTGCTCGAACACCTTGCCGCGGGTTTCGGGCAGGAGCAGCACCGCGATCAGAACCAGCGAATAAGCGAAGGCCGCATCGATGCCGATCGCGGGCCCGAGACCGATGTGATCACTGAGGAAGCCGACCAGGAAGGGAAACGCAGCGGAGACGACGCGGCCGAAATTGTAGCAGAAGCCGACGCCGGTGCCACGCACGCCCGCGGGATAAAGCTCGCTGAACAGCGCCGCCATGCTGGCGGGAATACCGGCCGAGAAGAAGCCGAGCGGAAAGCCGAGCACCAGCATCTCGCCATCGGTCAGCGGCGCAAAGATGTAGATCAGCACGGTGGCGATGCAGGCGCTCGCGAACAGTGCGACATTGGCCCTGCGGCCGATGCGGTCGCTGATGATGCCGCTTGCGACGCAGCCGCAGAAGAACGCGACGATGATGACCGCAAGATAGAAGCTGGAGCCAAGCACCGACAGGTGCCGCACCTCGCGCAGATAAGTCGGCAGGAACGTCGTCAGCGCGGCATAGCCGCCATGGGCGCCGATGCCGAACAGGCCGCCGACCATGGTCGAGCGCAGCACGTCGCGCTGGAAGATGCCGGAGAGCGTGGCGAAGAACGGCGCCTTGGCGTCGGCTGCCACGGCACGCACCGGTTCTTTCAGTCCCCGCCGGATGTAGATGATGAGCAGTGCCGGCAACAGCCCGATCGCAAACAGGATGCGCCAGGCGACGTCCGCCGGCGCATAGGTGAACACCAGCGCCGACAACAGCACCGCCGCACCCCATCCGATTGCCCAGGCGCTCTGCACCGAACCAAGCGCCTTGCCGCGATGCTCGGGACGGATGATCTCGGCCATCAGCACCGCGCCAACGGCCCATTCCGCGCCGAAGCCGAGGCCCTGGATGGCCTTGAGCACCAGGAGCTGGGTGTAGCTCATTGCGAATGCGCAGGCGAAGGTCGCGAGCGCAAAGGTCAGCACCGTGATCTGAAGCGCCTTGACGCGGCCATAGCGATCACCGAGCGCGCCGCCGAGCCAGCCGCCGAACGCGCCGAAGAACAGCGTGACCGAGCCGAGCAGGCCGGCATCGGCCTTGCTGATGCCGAAGGCCGCGATCAGTGCGGGGATGGCGAGGCCGAACATCTGGACGTCGAGCGCATCCAGCGCCCAGCCGCCAAAGCTTGCCCAGAACGTCCGCTTCTCAAGCGGCGAGCATTCGCTGTACCAGTTTGACATTGTTTCCCCCTTGAATTGTTTATTGCTTGATGTCGTTGAAAGCCGCGGTCACCGGATCTCGGCGTGGTAGCGGAACCGGTCCGCCGGCCCCCGCGAGCGGCGCCATTCGATCGGCCGTCGCTCCAGATCGAGCGCGAGGCGCTCGATCACGATCAGAGGCGCGTGGGCCTCGAGGCGCAGCAGCCGAGCCTGCATCTCGTTGGCGGTCTCGACCGTCAAGATTTCCTCGGCGGAGACCACGACCTCGCCGCACCGCTCCTCGTAGAGCGGATACAGCAGGTCGCCGAACTCGGCCGTGTCGATCTCGAGGATCTTTGCGAAACGCGATTGCTGGAGCCAGATCTCTTCGGCGAGCAGCGGCACGTCGTCGATCAGCCGCAGGCGCGACAGGCTGATGACGGGCTCGCCGAGCGGAATACGCAACGCGGACGCGACGGCGGATGTCGCCGGCACGCTCTTGCGCCGGATGATGCGGCTCTTCGGTACCCGGCGCTCGCCGTTTTCGGACTGGAAGCGGAAGAAGCGGAACAGCGAGGAGTTGAAGCGCGCGCGGCGCACGAAGGTGCCGCGGCCCTGCTGCCGCTCCAGCACGGTGTCCGCGACGAGCTGGTCGATTGCCTTGCGCACGGTGCCGATGGCGACGCCGTAATGGGCGCCAAGCTCGGCCTCCGACGGAATTGGCTCACCCGGCCGCCATTCGTTGCGGTTGATCCGCGCGGCGAGGTCGTCGCGCAGGCGCTGGTAGCGTGGCAGGCGGTCGTCGCGCGGAGCTGAATTCATATAGTCATATAGATGACTAGATGAGAAGGGAGTCAAGCACTACTGAGATACCGCACAGCCGGAGAGCCGCAGCGAGCGCGAGGCCGGGTTGCGGACTTCGCCAACCCAGCCTCGCCTTCGCAATCGTCAGTTCATGGTCTTGGGCATGCAGGGCGGCTCCTTGTAGGGCGCCGTGGCATAGGCGCCCACTGCGGGAGCCCTGACGCAATCGGCCGTCGCGTGGGTTGCGGCGCGGCGCACGGAAGCGTTGTCGCGTGCGGCTGCAGCCTGGGTTTGATAGACGGAAGCGGCGATCAGGGCGGCCGAGATGAAGGTCAGTCGGGTCATGGATTTTCTCCGCGTGACAAACGGACGACGAAGGTTTTTCGACGTCCTGAGTGCAAGAGCGGAATGCCCCGTGAGATATTTCAGCCGCACGTTCAAACAAACGCGAGCAGCGCCCCTCACCCCAATTGAAATACCGCGACCGGCTGCTCGTAACCGCGCACCGTGACCTCGCCGAGCGCAACCGCATCCTCGCCGTCGTCGCCGAGCGCCTCGCGCACGGACGCGGAGATCAGGAGCTGCGAGCCGAACTCTTTGTTGAGCGCCTCCAGCCGCGAGGCGAAGTTCACGGTGTTGCCGATCACGGTGTATTCCTTGCGCCGGGGCGAGCCGATATTGCCGGCGACGACCTCGCCAAAATGGATGCCGATGCCGATACGCAGCGGCCAGCTCGTCTGCGCATTGATGTGGTCCATCGCGGTCAGCATCTCGCGGCCGGCGGCGACCGCGCGATGCGCTGCATCGGACGCCTCCAGCGGCGCACCGAACAGCGCGAGAAAGCCGTCACCCAAAAACTTGTTCACAATGCCGCCCTGGCGGTCGAGAATGTCGACCAGCACCGCGAAGGCGCCGTCGAGCCGGTCGACGACCTCCTGCGGGGTTCGCGACTGCGCGCCGGCGGTGAAGCCGCGGAAATCGACGAACATCACGGCGACGCGGCGGAGGTCGCCGGCCGCACTCGTCCCCTCCGCCATCAGCCGCTCCACCACCTGCGGCGAGACGTGCTGGCCGAACAAATTGGTCACCCGGTCGCGCGCGGTGGTGGCCGCAATGCTCGCAGCAAATTGCCGTCGCAACCGCGCGCCGACAGCGCCCGCGAGCACGCCGCAGATCAGGATGATAGTACTGCGTACCGCGTGAAAGTAGTTCAGCGGTTCGCCGGCGTCGTTCGCCGAATTGTAATACAGCGCGACGGCCAGGAGTTCGGCCGCGGCCACAAATCCGGTGAAGGTCGACAGCCAGAAATCGAGCCGGAGCGTCGAAAGAATGATGAAGATGAAATAGGCCAGCGGCAACACGAAACCGAGCGCCTGGCTCGCGCCCATGCTGCGAATTTGCAGGATCAGGATGATCGTCGGCAGCGATGTTTCGATGAGTGCGCCGATATAACGCCGGATCACCGGCAAGTCGCGATCGAGCTCGAGGTTTCGCCTGATCTGGCTGTGGACCCAGACCTCGAAGAGGATGAAGCCCGCCAAGAGGGTGTATTCGCGGACGAGGCCTCCCGTCCCGCGCCAGATCCGGTTCACGATGGCAGGGTCGATCAGGTAGGTTGAGGTGAGGAACAAGATCATCACGCAGCCAGTGATGATCAGTGCCCGCACACGGAGCAGCTCGGTGCGCAGCACTTCGCGCGTCAGCTCCCGCTCGAACTCCTCCGACAAGACGGCTTTCTGCCGGACTTTTCCGCTGACCAAGCTGACCATTCCACCCCCTCGATTCCGGGGCAGTCTGCCTCAATCCAGCGTGCGGCGGAAGCGCGTCACCGCGATGGTCATGGCGACCAGCATCAGGACGGCGAGCGCGGCCGCGTCGAAACGCAGATTCGGCATGGAGGCGCCCTTCAGCATGATGGCGCGGACGATGCGGATGTAATGCGTCAGCGGCAGGCCTTCGCCGACATATTGCGCCCAGGCCGGCATGCCCGCGAACGGGAACATGAAGCCGGACAGCAGGATGCTCGGCAGGAAGAACATCATCGACATCTGCATGGCCTGGAGCTGGTTCTGCACCAGCGTCGAGATCGTGTAGCCGATCGACAGATTGGTGGTGATGAACAGCGTCGACAGCAGCGCCAGCAGGAACAGATTGCCGAGCACGGGCACGCCGAACAGGAACACGCCGATGCCGATGATCAGGAAGGCCTGGACGAATCCGACCAGCACGTAAGGGATGATCTTGCCGAACATCACCTCGACCGGCTTGATCGGCATCGACAACAGGGCCTCCATGGTGCCGCGCTCGACCTCGCGCGTCACCGAGAGCGCGGTGAAGATCAGCATGGTCATGGTGAGGATGGTGCCGACCAGGCCCGGCACGATGTTGAGGCTGGAGTTCGCGGCCGGATTGTAGCGGGCGTGCGCGCGGATCTCGAACGGCATTTCCGGGGGATTGCCGATATAGAGATCGTGCGCCAGCGCAGTCTGCACGATCATGCCGAGCGAGCCGAGCGCGGCACTCGCCGCAACGGGATCGGTGGCATCGGCAGCGACCAGCAGCGCCGGCTTGTCGCCGCGCCGCACCGCCCGCTCGAAGCCGCGCGGGATCTCGACGCCGAACAGCACCTTGCCGGATTTGAGGAGGTTGTCGAATTCGTCGACGTCGTGCACCTCGTAGATGAAGCGGTAATAGGCCGTGTTCTCCAGCGCCTTCAGGACCGAGCGGGCAAGATCGGAATCCTCCTGGAGCAGCACCGCGCTCGGCAGATTGTGCGGCGTGGTGTTGATGGCATAGCCGAACAGCAGAAGCTGCATCACCGGCAGCATCACGATCATTGCGAACGACACCCGGTCGCGCTTGAGCTGGATGAACTCCTTGATCAGCATCGCATAGGAGCGCTTCCAGAAGCCAAAGCGCTCGCGGATTTCGTGCGCGGGAGCCGGATGATCGACGGTGCTCATTGGAAATTATCCTTTGAGCGGCCCATCAGCTCGATGAAGACGTCTTCCAGCGAGGGCGCCGATTTGTGCCAATGCAGATCGCTCTTGTCGCGCCACGGCGCGATGCTGGCCTCTAACGCGGCAACGTCGCGCCCCGAAACATGCAGCGATGTGCCGAACGGTGCGACCATGTCGATTCCGGGTTTGCCGGTGAGCGCGGCCGTGAGGTCGTTCAAATCCTCGCCCGTTACGGTGTAGGTCGTGAGCGCAGATCCCGCGATCACCTCCTCCACCGTGCCGTGCGTCAGCAAATGGCCGTAGGCGATGTAAGCGATCTCGTGGCAGCGCTCGGCCTCGTCCATGTAATGCGTCGAAACCAGCACGGTGAGCCCTTCGGCCGCGAGCGCATGGATCTCGTTCCAGAAATCGCGCCGCGCCTTGGGATCGACACCGGCGGTCGGCTCGTCGAGCAGCAACAGCTTTGGACTGGGCAGCGTGCAGGCCCCTAACGCAAGCCGTTGCTTCCAGCCGCCGGAGAGCTCGCCGGCGAGCTGCTCCTCGCGGCCCGAGAGCCCGAGCCGCTTGATCATGTCGCGCGCTGCACCCCGCGCATCGCGCATGCCATAGAGCCGCGCGACGAATTCGAGATTCTCGCGCACGGACAGGTCTTGATAGAGACTGAAGCGCTGCGTCATGTAGCCGACCTGGCGCTTGATCTTTTCCGCGTCCTTCAGGATGTCGTAGCCGAGGCAGGTGCCCTCGCCGCTGTCGGGCGTCAGCAGGCCGCAGAGGATGCGGATGGTCGTGGTCTTGCCTGAGCCGTTCGGCCCGAGAAAGCCGTAGATCGAGCCGCGCTTCACCTGCATCGACAGATCGTGCACGACCTCACGGCCGCCGAACGATTTTGTGAGGCCCCTGACGTCGATCGCGATGTCACTGCCGGCGTTCATCGCTTGTCCGCCACCGGGGTTTTGGGGTTGAGATAGACACTGATGGGCTGACCGACGCGCAAGGCATCCGGCCGCGACGGCCGCGCCTGGATCAGGTAGACGAGCTTGTTGCGCTCATCGAGGCTGTAGATCACCGGCGGGGTGTATTCGGCGTTGGTCGCGATGAAGTAGATCTTTGCGGTGAGATCGGCGGCGCAATTGTCGCAAGCGATCCGCACCTCGTCACCGATTGAAAGTTTCGGCAACTCCGTTTCCGGCACGAAGAAGCGCAGCTTCATGTTGCCGGGCGGCATGATCGAGAGCACCGGCCGCTGCGCCGCCACCATCTCGCCCTCGCGGAAATAGATCTGCTGGATGGTGCCGGCGACCGGCGCAAAACCCTTGCGTCGCGCCAGACGGGTTTGCGAGGTCACCACCCGCGCCTGCGCAACCCGCAAATCCGAGACCGCGGAATCGAGCGCCGCCTGCGTGCCGGAGCCGGTCTTGCGCAGGGAATCCGCACGATCGAAGACCTGCTGCGCATTGGCCAGCGTCGCCTTGTTCTGGTTGAGATCGGCGAGCTGAAGATCGTCGTCGACGTCATAAAGGGTGTCGCCGACCTTCACCGCATCGCCTTCACGGATATCCAGCTTGGTGACTCGGCCGGCCTCGTCCGGGCTGACATAGATCATGTCGGCCTCGACCCAGCCCTGGAAGCCGGGATCGCGTTTCTCGTTGCAGCCGGCAAGGCCTGTTGCGAGCACGGCGGCCAATGCGAATGAAAAAAGCGCGTGCGACGACCTCATGTCGTCCTCCGTTCGCCAAAGATCAAATCGAGATGGACGCGCAGCATGTCCTGCGCGTCGAGCGGCGCGTGCCGCGCAAACAGGCTCTGCCAGATCACCGCGATCATCGCCGGCGCGACCAGGATCTGCGGATAGCGCGCGAGGTCCTTCTCACGGATTTCGCCGCGGGCGATGGCGAGCTCGATCAGCGCGCGCATGCCGGCCATCCCGCGCGAGACGACCTCGCGGTAGTAGAAATCGGCGACGGCCGGAAAGCGCGGCCCCTCGGCCACGATCAGGCGCACGAGATCTCCGCGCTTTGTGCCGATCACCTCTTTCAGGAAATTGCTCGCAAAGGCTTCGATCAGATCGCGCACCGAGCCCGTCAGCGGCGGCAATGTATTGAGCCGCGCCACCACCGGCACGATCACAGTGCGCACCAGCTCCTCGAACATCGATTCCTTGTCCTTGAAATGCAGGTAGATCGTGCCCTTGGCGACGCCGGCGCGCTTGGCAATGTCATCGAGCCGCGTCGCGGCAAAGCCGCGCGCAATGAACTCCTCCATCGCCGCCTCCACGATCGCCGCGCGCCGCTCGGCCGCGCGCGTGGCGCGGCTTGATGCCGGAGCAGCGGCTTCCACGCCGGCTTCAGGCTTGTGAGTTGCTGCCTTGGCCGCAGCCGCTTTGGTGGGCGTCTTTGTCATTCTCAATTTATGACTGACTAGTCAGTCATAGTCAATTGCGACTTAGATCGCCTCGTGGATACGAATTAGCATTGACTAATGAATTAGCCATTGCTAATTAATCGACATGATCGAAACCGCCCCCAATCCCGTCACCGCCGTGATGCGCGCCCTCGCCGATCCGACCCGCCGTGCGGTGTTCGAGCGCGTGTTCGAGAGCACGGAGATCAGCGTCGCCGAGCTGACGCGCGGCAGCGGCGTGACGCAGGGCGCGATCTCGCAGCATCTGAAATCATTGAAGCAGGCGGGCCTCGTCGCCGAGCGCGCCGAGGGCCGCAACGTCTATTACCGCGCCGCGCCCCAAGGCCTCAAACCGCTGGTCACCTGGATGGATCATTACGGCGTCTTCTGGCGCGAGCGCTTCGAGAACCTGCGTGACCTCTTGAAGGAGATCGACCCGTGAGTGCAGCCGCGTTGAAAGCCGAGACCCAAGACATCGTGCTGGACGATGTCTTCCCTCACGCGCCCGAGACGATCTGGAAAGCGCTGACCAGCGCCCAGTTGATTGAGCGCTGGCTGATGCCACCGACCGGTTTCGAGGCCGTCGTCGGCAATACTTTCACGTACCAGACCAAGCCGGGTGGCAACTGGGACGGCGTCATCCATTGCCGCGTTCTGGAGGTCATACCGAACCGACGCCTCGTCTACGCCTGGAAGGGCGGCGATGAGCGCAACATTGGTTACGGCGCGCCGCTCGACACTGTCGTGACGTGGTCCCTCACCCCGGTCGAAGCCGGCACGCGGATCCAGCTGATTCATGCGGGCTTCGTGCTGCCCAGGAACGAGAGTGCCTACACCATCATGAGCGGCGGCTGGAAGAAGGTCGTCCGGCAGCTCGACGAGATCAGCGGCGAAGAGAGTTAGGAGTTATCACCATGGACAAGCCCTTTACCGGCGGCTGCGCCTGCGGCGCGATCCGCTATTCGATCGCCGGCGAGCCTCTGTTCGCCAACCATTGCCAGTGCCGGGACTGCCAGCGTGAAAGCGGCACCGGTCACGGCTCCTATGCCACCTTCGCGCGCGCCGGCGTCACGGTGACGGGCGACGCCAAGACATGGGACATGGTCGGCGACAGCGGCAACGTGAAGACGCGCGCCTTCTGCCCCGAGTGCGGCGTCGCCGTCTACATGACCTTCAAAGCGATGCCCAACATCTTCACCATCCGCGCCGCGAGCCTCGACGAGCCCGCCCGCTACAAGCCGCAAGTCGTCACTTACGCGGCGCGCGCGTACCACTGGGATCATCTCGATTCCAGCCTGACCAAATTCGAGACGATGCCGCCCAGTTAAGATGCTTGGTGCGCTCCCTCTCCCGCTTGCGGGAGAGGTGAAAACAATCAGCACCTCTTTCAACTATGAAACTTCAACCCGTCGACGATCTTGTCGATCACCTTGCGATCGGCGCGCATCGCGATGCCGACGAGATTGAGGTCAGTGCGCACAACCGCCTTCACCACCTCGCGATTGGCGGCATCATGCGTGGTCTTGAACATGTCCTCGGTGTAGACCGCCGTCGTGACGTCGCGCGTGAGTGCACGATCGAGTGCACGCGACAAGGCCGGACCATCGGCACCATAGATCAGGATCGGCTGGCCGATCAGCGCAAGATATTTCGTCGCCGAGCCGTCCTCATAGGCATCGCCGATGCATTCCGGAAAGGCGGCGGCGACGCCGCTCGTCAGGAACGATGCGACGTTGAGCTTCTGCCAGACCTGGAGATCGTTGCGAATGACAACGGCGATCTTGGTGTCGAACTGCATGATTTCTCCCAACTCACATCCAAGCGTCGGGAAAGAAAGAAGATTCCCCGCGCAATTGGCGGCGGACATGAACGTAACCCGGATTGACCCATCGATCACAGCGCGTAAATTTTCAATGGAGATGCGACGGGCTGCGCTTCTCCTCGCGAGTCAACTCGGGTATATGTCGGCGCTCTGTCACCGAACTGTCATAAAGCGTGCATGTCCGAAACCGGCGCCATCAAGCGAGCCCTCGAACCCGTACAACGGCTTGCGAAGGCCAACGGACATCCGATCCCCGAGGACGGGAAGAAATCTAGCGGCTTCGTCGTTCCCGCCGCTGGTGAGGCGCCCGGTTCCACGTATCCTGACAACGCATCTTCGCACGACGAGTCTTTGCAAGCTGGCCTCCCCGCCGATGAAGCTCGTGCAGAGGCGACTGCGCCGGAAACCCCGCCTTCTCGCGATGCCGTGCCGCGCGCGACCGAAATCGAACTCAAGCTGCTCGTGGCTTCCGATCGTCTGGCGGCTTTCAACGATGCGCCGATCATCGCGACGAATGCGCGCAACAAGGGCACGCGCAAGCATCTCAAGGCTGTGTATTATGACACGCCCAAGCGCGCGCTCCGGCGCGACGGGTTCAGCTTCAGGGTTCGCCAAAGCGGCGCGCGATTCACGCAAACGGTGAAAGCGGAATCCGGCAACGATCCGCTGCGCCGTGGCGAGTGGGAGGCAACCGTCCCGTCGATGGCGCCGGATATCGCACTGGCCCTGCCGCTGGTTTCAGACAAGCTGCGCACCGATCTCGAACGTCACGCGATCGAAGCCGTCTTCAGCAGCGACATTCACCGGCATCAGCGCCTCGTCGACTTGCCGTCCGGCACCATCGAGGTCGCCTTCGATCAGGGACATCTGACATCCGGCAATCGCTCGCTGCCGGTGAGCGAGATCGAACTGGAGCTCAAGAGCGGCAGCCCGTCCGCCATCTGGGAGCTCGCGTTGCGGCTCGCCGAGCATGGTTCGGTGAAACCTTCGATCCGGACCAAATCAGCGCGCGGCTTTGACCTCGCGGCCGATACGCCGCCGCGGGCACCGAAGCCGCCAAAGCTTCGTCTCGATTCCTCCACGTCACTCGACGAGGCCTTTTCCGAGATCCTGCGCTCCTGTCTGTTGCATCTGCTGCAGTCGTTGCCGGCGGCCGAGGATGGCCGCGATCCCGAGGGGATGCATCAGCTTCGTGTCGCGCTACGGCGCCTGCGATCCGCACTCGACCTGATGCGGTCGGTGGTGTCGCTGAACAAGCTCGAGCTGATGCGCGCCGAGGCGAAGTGGCTTGCGGCGAGTCTCTCCGGCGCGCGTGACTGGGACGTGTTTCGGCAGGAGACGTTGCGGACTGTCGCCGATGGCTGCCCATCGGTTGCCGGATTCGACACGCTGGGTGATCTCGCCGACGAACGTCGCGCGACCTGCTACGACAAGGCCCGCCTCGCCCTCGCCGACCGACGCTGTCAGTATTTCGTGATCGGGCTCGGCGCCTGGATCGAAGCACGCGGCTGGCGCAGCGATGTTGCTCCCGAAGGTCTGGCGCAACTGGCGGAGCCGGCGATCCATTTTGCACGAAACATCCTGTCGGCGCAGCACGCGAAGGTGCTGAAACGCGGCCGTCGCTTCAAATCGCTGCCGACGGAGGAGCGGCACCGCGTCCGTCTCGCCGCGAAGAAGCTGCGCTACGTCGCCGACTTCCTGCTCCCGCTCTGCGGGCAACGCAAATCGGCGCGGCGCTTCTCGCGCAGGCTCGCCGACCTCCAGCAGGAGCTCGGTGTCTACAACGACATGGCGACGACGACGTCGCTGCTCGCTGATGTCGATGCGGGCTCGACCGGCAGCGGCATGGCGGCGGCGGCGATCGCCGGCTGGCAGGCCCATGCCATGGTCGGCATCGAAGCGCGCCTGCTCAAAGCCTGGTCGGAATTCACCGGGGCCAAGGCGCCCTGGTCGGTGGATGCGCCGGAGCAACCGGCAAAACTGGTGCAGACCAACGCGGGATGGCTGCGCTAGCCCTTGATGGCTGCGCTTAGCCTTTGGCGTCGCAGGCCCAGGCGCGGATCACGCATTCCTTGCCGCCAAATTTGTAGCATTCGCGCGTCGCGGCATTAAGCGTGGCCGAGATCTTCGGCTTCACGGCATAGCCATAGGCGCCGCAGGGGTTGGCCATGTCGACCGACATCGCCGCACAGGCGCGCTTCATCGTCACGGTCGTGCAATCGCCCTTGCACTGCCTCTGCGCCGCAGCGCGGGCTTCGTGCTCGGCACCATAATCATAGGCCTGGCCGTAGGCGCCGCACTTGCCGACGGCAAACGCGCCGGCCGCATGGGCCTCGGTCATATGACGGGCGCCGGCGACACAAACCGACAGCGCAAAGAAAAACATCGCGCAGCGGGGCGCGACGACGTTCGAAACCATGGAAAAGCCCCTCCCCCCAAGGCAGGTGGAGAGGACTCTAAGCGCGGGACCGTTTCCAGATGGTGAACGAGGGGTTGAAATCGGAAGGATTAGGAGGTGCCGTAGGGTGGGCAAAGCGAAGCGTGCGCACCATCTATCACCGACTATCGAAAATTGGTGGGCACGGCGCGATGCGCCTTTGCCCACCCTACGGCACCGTCAACTACGGCACCGTCATCCGCGTCTTGCTGCTTCCAGCGCCTGCGGCGTGTCGATGTCGAGGAAGGCGCCCTCGCCGTCGACGGTTACTTCGGCGACTGCTTCCGTATGCCTCGCGATCAGGTGCCGGGCACCGATGTCGCCGTCGAGCGTCATCAGCTCCTTGAAGAAGCGGCGCGCCCACAGCACGGGATTGCCGCGGCGGCCGTCGCTGACGGGCACGACGATGAGATTGCCGCGATCCGGCGCAAAGCCGTCGATGAGACGGTCGATCAGGCCGGCATCGATCAGCGGCATGTCACCGAGGCAAACCACGGCGCCATCGCTCGCCTCGGAGACGGCCGCGATGCCGGCCTTGACCGAGCTCGCGATGCCGCCTGCGAAATCCGGATTCTTGACGAAACGCACCTTCAGACCCTTGAGCGCCTGCTCGACCAGCTCGGTCTGATGGCCGGTGACGACGATCACCTCGGAGGCCTTGGAGGCCAGCGCCTGCTCGGTCGCGATCCGCACCAGCTTCTTGCCGTCGAGATCGGCGAGCAGCTTGTTCGGTCCGCCCATGCGGGTGGAGCGTCCGGCCGCGAGCACGATGGCCGCGACCTGGCTGTTGCCCTCGATCTCCGGCTTGGCGCGCGGCTGCGGCCGCGTGACGATCTCCATCAGGAGGCCGCCGACGCCCATGCCCATCAACTCCGCGCGCGTCACCTTGATGCCGGCGAGCAGCCGCATCAGCACCCAGTCAAAACCGTTCTCGACCGGCGAACGCGCGCAGCCCGGCGCACCCAGCACCGGCACGCTGCCGGCGCGCGCGATCAGCAGCAGATTGCCGGGATCAACCGGCATGCCGAAATGCTCGATCTCGCCGCCGATCTCGGTCACGGCCGCCGGGATGACATCGCGGCGGTCGGCAATCGCCGAGGCGCCGAACACGATCACGAGCTCGGCGCCGAGGGCGAGCAATTCCCTGATCGCCGCCGACAGCGCGCGCTCGTCATGCTGCACGCGACGCTCCGCGATGATGCTGGCGCCGGCCGGCGCGAGGCGCTCGGCGGTGACGCGCAGCGTCTTGTCGACCACCTTGGACGACAGCCCCGGCAGCAGCGTCGAGACCACGCCGACGCGCTTGATCACGTAGGGCGCGATTTTCAGCACGTCCTTGCCGGCGGCCTTCACCGCGGCATCGCGCAAATTGCCTTCAACGCCGAATGGGATGATCTTGACGGTACCGACCATCTCGCCTTCGACCACCGGCTTGTAGGCGGCGAGCGTGGCAAAGGTGATGGCCTCGTCGATATTGTTGATGCGGTCAACCGCGGCACGGTCGATCACCAGCAGACCCGGGCGGGCGGCAAACAGATTGGCGCGGCCGGTGAAGGCGCGCTCGACATGAATGCCCTCGCCGCCGATCGCAAGCGCAATGCTGGCAGCCGCGACGTCCTCGGAGACGTCGCCCTCCTCCATCCGCACCACCACGACGTCCTTGATCCCGGCGCGCGTCAGCGCCTCGACCTCGGCGGGCCCGATCGTCGTGCCTTTCTTCAGCACCAGCGGACCCTGGCGCAGGGTGTGGACGGTCACCCCGCCGATCGCATCCTTGGGGCTCGCCGGGCCGAATTTCATGCCGCTTCTTCTTTTTCTTTTGGCGGTAGCCGAAGCACCGCCGTGATCTCGGCCATGATCGACACCGCGATTTCGGACGGCGAGACCGCGCCGATCGCAAGCCCAATGGGCGCGTGAATGCGCGCAATGTCGGTGTGCCTGGCGCCCTGCGCCCGCAGCCGGTCGCCGCGCTTGGCATGCGTCTTCCGCGAACCGAGCGCGCCGATATAGAAGCAGTTGCGCTCGAAGGCGTGCAGCAGCGCGGGATCGTCGATCTTCGGATCGTGCGTCACTGCGACGAAGGCGGTGTAGGCGTCGACATTGAGCGGCGGCAGCGCCGTGTCCGGCCACTCCGCGACCAGGGGAATATCGGGGAAGCGCTCGGCGCTCGCAAACGCCGTGCGCGGGTCAACCACGGTGACGTCATAGCCGAGCGAGCGTGCCAGCGGCGCGAGCGCCTGGCTGATATGGACCGCGCCGATGATGACGAGCTTTGCGGTCGGCGCGTAGACGTTGAAGAACAGCTTCTTGCCGCCGGCCTCGACGTTGGCGCTCTTGCCCATGCGCAGCTGCTTGTCGAGCTCGGCGCGTAGCGGATCCTTGGCGAAATCCGCAGCCTTCACCAGGCGCTGCTCGCCGCTCTCGGTGTCGGTCACCAGAATGACCGGCCGGCGCGCGGCGCGCTCGGCATTGAGTTCGTGCAGGATTGCGAGCTTCACGGCTAGCCGACCTTCTCGACGAAGACGCGGATGGTGCCGCCGCAGGACAGACCGACATTCCAGGCGGTCTCGTCGGCGACGCCGAACTCCAGCATTTTGGGCTTGCCGCTCTCGATCACGTCCATGGCCTCGGTGACCACGGCGCCCTCGACGCAACCGCCGGAGACCGAGCCCAGGAACGTACCCTCGTCGTTGATGACGAGGCTCGAGCCTGCCGGGCGCGGGGCCGAGCCCCAGGTCTCGACCACGGTTGCCAGCGCGACGCCACGGCCGGCCTTCTGCCAGTCCTCCGCCGCCTTCAGAATATCCTCGTCGCGATCGAGCATAGGCTTTGCCTCTCAGGCTGCGGGGCGGATCAGGCTGCGGTGATGCGGCGGCAGCGGCCGGGACAGCGTGGTGATCAGCTCCTGGATAGAGCTCAAATTATGCACGGGACGAAATTCGTCAACGTGCGGGAGCATCATTTTGATACCCTGGGCCTTGGCCTCGAAGCCGCCGAACCGCAGAAGCGGGTTCAGCCAGATCAGCCTCCGGCAGGAGCGGTGCAGGCGGTCCATCTCGAAGGCGAGCTTGGAATCGGCCTCCCGCTCCAGCCCGTCGGAAATCAGCAGCACGATGGCGCCCTGACTCAGCACCCGCCGCGCCCACAATTTGTTGAAGTTGTGCAGCGAGGTCGCAATCCGCGTGCCGCCGGCCCAGTCCTCGACCGCCGCCGAGCAGCTCGCCAGCGCCTCGTCGGGGTCGCGCTGGCGTAGCGCGCGTGTCACATTGGTAAGCCG
The DNA here is from genome assembly GCF_036924495.1 of Bradyrhizobium sp. AZCC 2230. Taxonomy (NCBI): domain Bacteria; kingdom Pseudomonadati; phylum Pseudomonadota; class Alphaproteobacteria; order Hyphomicrobiales; family Nitrobacteraceae; genus Bradyrhizobium; species Bradyrhizobium sp. AZCC 2230. The sequence continues at coordinate 2,603,389 of NZ_JAZHRS010000001.1, forward strand.
CGTGCCGAACAGGAACACCGAGACGCGTTTTCGCGCATCCCCGACGGCGTGGAGGAAATGCAGGAACAGGCGGGTGTACTCGCTCATCGATCCCGAGATATCGAGCAGCGCCACAATCGGGGCCGGCTTCTCGATCCGCCCGAGGCGATGGATGTCGATGATGTCGCCGCCGGTACGCAAGGACGCGCGCAGCGTGCGGCGCATGTCGAGCCGCAGGCCGCGCGGATCGGGTTGATGCCGGCGCGTCAGCAGCTCCGCCTGCGGCAGCCGCATCATCTGGATGGCACGAAGCGCCTCGGCAATCTCGGCTGCGCTCATCTGCGCAAAATCCTTCTTCTGAAGGATTTCCTTGTCGGAGACCGACAGGCGCAGATCCTGCTCCTGGTGCTGCGGCGTCTCCGTCATCCGCGGCTGCGACATCGCTTCCTGCACTCGACGCGAGGCGGCCGGCGGCTTCTTCTTGGCGCCATCCGGCAGCGGCACCGAATCCAGCATGTGCTTCCACTCTTCCGAGGCGCGGAAGAACAGGTTGAAGGCCTGCTTGAAGATCAGCGCATGCTCGTGGCGCATGACGAAGATCGATTCCAGCGTCGTGAAGACGTCGGCGCGACTGCCGATGTCGATCACCTGAAGCGCGTTCATGGCATCGATCACCGCGCCCGGCCCGACCGGCATGCCGGTCGCACGCAGCGCACGCGCAAAGCCGACGATATTGTCGGCGAACTGTTCGGTCTGCTCAGGCGCGAGGTGGTTGATGGCCATGGTCGTATCAATCTTCTAGTCATTCCGGGGCGATGCGCAGCATCGAACCCGGAATCCATTCATCCGCCGTCACCGCTGCACAATGGATTCCGGGTTCGCGCTACGCGCGCCCCGGAATGACGAGCTAATCGCTCGTCGCTTCCTTCAGCACCTTCTGCAGGGTGTCGCCCTGCATGCGGGTGATGTCGTCCTGATACTTGAGCAGCGCGCCCAGCGTGTCACCGACCACTTGCGGGGTCAGCGACCGGGCATCGAGCTCGGACAGAGCGGTGGCCCAGTCGATGGTCTCGGCGACACCAGGCGACTTGTAGAAGTCCTGGTTGCGCAGCGCCTGCACGAAGCGCACGACCTGCTGCGACAGCTTAGCCGAGATGCCGGGCACGCGCGACTTGACGATCGCGAGCTCGCGGTCGGCGGCGGGATAATCGACCCAGTGATAGAGACAGCGCCGCTTCAGGGCGTCGTGAATCTCGCGGGTGCGATTGGAGGTGATGATGACGATCGGCGGATGCGGCGCCTTCACGGTGCCGAATTCGGGGATCGTCACCTGGAAGTCGCTGAGGATTTCCAGAAGATAGGCTTCGAACGCCTCGTCGGCGCGGTCGAGCTCGTCGATCAGCAACACCGGCGGGCCGGCGACGTCGGGCTCCAGCGCCTGAAGCAGCGGCCGCTTGATCATGTAGCGGTCGGCAAAGATGTCGCTCGAGAGCTGATCGCGGTCGGTATCGCCGGCCGCTTCCGCCATCCGGATCGCGATCATCTGCGCGGCGCTGTTCCACTCATAGACCGCGGAGGAGACGTCGAGGCCCTCGTAGCACTGCAGGCGGATCAGCTTCCGCCCCAGCGCCGCCGACAGCACCTTTGCGATCTCGGTCTTGCCGACGCCGGCCTCGCCTTCGAGAAACAGCGGCCGCCCCATACGCAGCGAGAGATACGTCACCGTCGCCAGCGACCGCTCGGCGAGATAGCCGCGCGAGGTCAAAAGTTCGAGCATCGCATCGACCGATGCCGGCAAGGTCGCTGAAGTCATGAAAGGCCAGTCTCGTTTGCGCCCTCAACGGGGCAAGTATTGGGCCAGTTGATGAGGCCCATCATTCCTTGGCATTGGCGGCATCGAGGGCGCGCCGCGTCAGCACGCCGATGAGATGCGCGCGGTATTCGGCGCTGCCGTGGATGTCGCTGTTCAGCCCTTCCGCCGGCACCTCGATGCCATCGAGCACTTTCGACGCGAACCGCTTCTTCAGCGCTTCCTCGAAGGCCTCGACGCGGAACACGCCGTCCGAGCCCGCACCGGTCACGGCAACCCGCACGTCCGACGGGCGCCGTGCCACGAACACGCCGACCAGCGCATAGCGCGAGGCCTGGTTGCGGAACTTGATGTAGGCCGCCTTCTTCGGCAGCGGGAACATCACCTTGGTGATGATCTCGTCGGCTTCCAGCGCAGTCGTGAACAGGCCCTGGAAATACTCCTCGGCCTTGAGGCGGCGCTTGTTGGTGACGATGGTCGCGCCGAGTGCGAGGACTGCGGCCGGATAATCCGCGGTCGGATCGTTGTTGGCGAGCGAGCCGCCGATAGTGCCGCGGTGGCGCACGGCGGGATCACCGATCTGGCTGGCGAGATTGGCCAGTGCCGGGATCGCCTCGCCGACGATGGCCGAGGTCGCGACCTCGGCATGCTTGGCGGTGGCGCCGATCACCAACGAACGGCCCTTCATCTCGATCATGTTGAGCCCCTCGATATGGGAGAGGTCGACCAGATGCGGGGGGCTTGCGAGCCGCTGCTTCATGACGGGAATCAGCGTGTGACCGCCTGCGACCAGCTTGGCGTCTTCGTTCTTCACCAGGAGGTTGGCAGCCTGCCGCACGGTCCCGGGGCGATGGTATTTGAATTCGTACATGGGGATGTCCTGATCGCGGGATGCGTGCGCGGGTTACGCGAGATCGGATTTCGCCATCGCCTTCGCGCCGGCGGCGATCGAGGCGACGATGTTCTGGTAGCCGGTGCAACGGCAGAGATTGCCTTCCAGCTCCTCGCGGATGGTGTGGTCGTCGAGCTCATTGCCCTTGCGATGCACGATGTCGATCGCGGTCATGATCATGCCGGGCGTGCAGAAGCCGCACTGCAGGCCATGGTGCTCACGGAAGGCCTCCTGCATCGGATGCAGCGGCGCGCCATCGGCCGCCAGCCCCTCGATGGTCTTGACCTCGTGGCCATCAGCCATCACGGCCAGGGTGGTGCAGGATTTCACGGCCTTGCCGTCGAGATGCACGACGCAGGCGCCGCACTGCGAGGTGTCGCAGCCGACATGGGTGCCGGTCAGCCGCAGATTCTCGCGCAGGAACTGCACGAGGAGCGTACGCGGGTCGACATTGCCGGTAACAGGATTGCCGTTCACGATAAGGGAGATTTTTGCCATAAGCACTCTCTATCAGCGCCCCGACGGGTCCCGTCGAAGCGGTTCTTTTTTATAATTATTCCAACCCATCATATGGGCCATTATGGCCGGGGGCAATATTGCCCCGGGCGCAAGGTGCCATGACGAAAGCGAGGACGTTCAGGCCTGTACCGCCTTGGCGAAATTCGCGAAAAACTCATCAGCGAGCTTCTTGGCGGTGCCGTTGATCAGCCGCTGCCCGAGCTGCGCCAACTTGCCGCCGATCTGCGCCTCGACCTCGTAGGACAGCAGCGTGCCGCCGTCCTTCTCCGCAAGCTTCACCACGGCGCCACCCTTGGCAAAGCCGGCCACGCCACCCTCGCCTTCGCCCGAGATCTTGTAGCCGTTCGGCGGGTCGAGATCGCTCAGCGTCACCTTGCCCTTGAAGCGCGCCGAGACCGGGCCGACCTTCATTTTCGCCGTTGCGCGAAAACCGCCGTCGTCGGTCTTCTCCAGCTCCTCGCAGCCGGGGATGCAGGCCTTCAGCACCGCGGGGTCATTGAGCTTCTCCCACACGGCCTCGCGCGGCGCCGCAAGCTGGACTTCGCCGTTCATTGTCATGGCCATGGGGTGCCTCCCGGGATCGCAAAAGGTGGGGATGCTCAAGTAACGCACGGAGGCCGCAAAGGAAAGGGCAGCCCCCGGTCACGTGCAATGCATATTCGCACCTGCAAAATGCCTTGTGCGGTCGGTCAGGGATTGGCAGAGCCGGAGCATGGTGATTAGGTCCGGCGCAACATGAGCACAGCCCTCTCCCCCCTGCTTGCGCCGATGCTGTCGAGCGCTGCCATGCGCGCCGTCTGCGACGACCGGTCCACCCTGCAAAACATGCTCGATTTCGAGGCAACCCTGGCCCGGGCCGAGGCCGCCGCGGGTGTGATTCCCGCATCCGCAGTGGGCCCGATCGAAGCTGCCTGCAAGGCCGACACCTTCGACATGGCTGTGCTGGCCGAGGCCGCGACCCGGTCGGGCAATCTCGCGATCCCCCTGGTCAAGGCGCTGACCGCCAATGTCGGCAAGGCCGACAGCGAGGCTGCGCGTTACGTGCATTGGGGCGCGACCAGCCAGGACGTCATCGACACCGCGACCATGCTCACGCTTCGCGCGGCAATCGATGCGCTGGACGCCGATCTCAGCCGCGCCATCAAGGGCTTTGCGACACTTGCCCGCGCCCATCGCAACACCGCGATGGTGGCACGAACCTGGCTTCAGCACGCGCTGCCGATGCCGTTCGGGCTGAAGGCTGCCGAATATGCCTCGAGCCTCGCCCGCGCCCGCGGCCGCCTGCGGCGGCTCCGCCGCGAGGGCCTTGCGCTCCAATTCGGCGGCGCCGCCGGCACGCTCGCAGCTCTCGGCGACAACGGGCTCGCGGTCGCCGAACGGCTGGCGCAGGAGCTGAACCTGCCGCTGCCCGAAGCGCCCTGGCATACCCATCGCGACCGCATCGCGGAGGCCGCCTCAAGCTTCGCGATTCTCGCCGGCACCTGCGGCAAGATCGCGCGCGACGTCTCGCTGATGATGCAGACCGATGTCGGTGAAGCCTTCGAGCCCGCCGGCGAGGGCCGCGGCGGGTCCTCGACCATGCCGCACAAGCGCAACCCGGTCGCGGCCGCAAGCGCGCTTGGCTGCGCGACCATGGCGCCGCAACTCGCCGCGACGATTTTTGCGGCCCAGGTGCAGGACCACGAGCGCAGCGCCGGCCCCTGGCACGCGGAATGGCCGACGCTGCCCCAATTGATGCTGGTCACCTCGGGCGCACTTGCGGCCATCGTCGACATCGCCGAAGGGCTGGACGTCGATGCCGCGCGCATGCGCAGCAATCTCGATGCGACGCACGGGCTGATCATGGCGGAAGCCGTCACCTTTGCGCTGGCCGACAAGATCGGCAAGAGCGACGCCCACCATCTGATCGAGGCCGCCAGCAAGCGCGCGGTTGCCGAGAAGAAACATCTGCGCGAAATTCTCGCCGCCGATTCGCAGGTCACTGCGCATCTGACGCCCGAGAAAATAGCGGCATTATTTGAGCCGATGGCCTATCAGGGGGCGTCGCAGGCCTTGATTGACCGGCTGCTCGACAGCCTCGACCGCGAATAGAGCAGCCTTGGAGCGGACATAAAACGGAGACGCCGCATGCCCATGATCGATGCCGACGGTTGCCTGATCAACGTCTCCGTCGAGGGCCGCGACGGCGGACCGACCTTGATGCTCTCCAACTCGCTCGGCTGTACGCTGCAGATGTGGGAGCCGCAGATGAAGGCGCTGACGCAGGTGTTCCGCGTCATCCGCTACGACCGCCGCGGCCACGGTAAGTCAAGCGTAGCCCCCGCGCCCTATACGATGGAACGTTTCGGCCGCGACGTGCTTGCGATCCTCGACGATCTCAACATCGAGAAGGTGCATTGGTGCGGCCTGTCAATGGGCGGAATGGTCGGGCAATGGCTGGGCGCGAATGCGCCGGAGCGCTTCGGCAAGCTCATCCTCGCCAACACCTCCTGCTATTACGCCGAGCCGACCAGATGGCTGGAGCGCATCGACGCGGTGAAGAAGGGCGGCATCGCCGCGGTCGCCGACGCCGTGATCGCCGGCTGGCTCACCCAGGATTTCCGCGAGCGCGAGCCTGACATCACCGCCAGGATGAAGGCGATGCTGCTCGCGACCCCGGTCGAGGGCTATCTGGCCTGCTGCGAGGCGCTGTCGACCCTCGACCAGCGCGCGCTGCTGCCTGACATCAAGAGCCCGACGCTGGTGATCGCCGGCCGCCACGACCAGGCAACCCCGATCTCCGCGGGCGAGCTGATCCGCTCGAATATTCCCGGCGCGAGCATGACCATCATCGACGCCGCCCACATTTCCAATGTCGAGCAGCCGCACGCGTTTACCGACGCGGTGGTGGGATTCCTGACGCAGCGCTAGTCGCTATCCGGAGAAACAACATGGACGATCAGAAGCGCCGCGATGCCGGCATGAACGTGCGCCGAAAAGTGCTGGGCAATGCCTGGGTCGACAAGTCGATCGCCAACCGCAACGCCTTCAACACCGACTTCCAGGACATGATCACCCGCTACGCCTGGGGCGAGATCTGGACGCGGCCGCATTTCGACGAGCGCACGCGGCGGGTTCTGGTGATCGGCACCATGGTCGCGCTTGGGCAATGGGACGAATTCCGCTTGCACGTGCGCGCGGCGCTTGCCGAGGGCGGCTTCACCCCCGACGACATCAAGGAAATCTTGCTGCAGCAGGCGATCTATTGCGGCGTTCCGGCGGCGAACCACGCCGTCAAGGAAGCCTCAGCGATTGTGCAGGAGCTCGGCCTGCTCAAGACCTAGCGGCGCTGTGTCTGCGACGTCGACGGTCTTCGGCGCAGCCGCCGGCCGCTCGATCACCAGCACGACCGCGGCACCGAGCAGCAGCAGAAGCTCGGTGGCGTGCAGCCGAAGCGCGGCCATCTCGCCGACCTTCGAGGCCATCACCATGCTCGCAAACGAGATCAGGCTGCCGATCGCGAGCGCAATGCCGAGCGCCTCGTCGCTGGCCCCGCTCTTGCGGGTGCGCGGAATGGCGAGCAGCGCAAGATAGATCGCGAAGAACGCCACCACGGTCAGCCGCCCGAGCGCCAGCAGCCAGGCGGCGCGCACCGTGCTCAGGCCGGACATCTGAAGCTGGTCGCTGAGGAACAGCGCCACGGCAACGCTCGGCCGCTCATAGAGGCCGTGCACCGGCGCCACCATGATGTTGAAGGCGACCATCGTCCAGGCCGGAATGAAATAAGCCGCCACCAGCGCGCCGTTGACCGAGCCGATCCGCCAATTCCTGAACATGCCGCTTCCCGCTTCGCCTGCTACCCGCCTTCGAGGGAAGGCTTTGCCGGGAGCTAACTCGCATCGGACTGTGGCGGCAATTTAAACCCTTTGTTTACCTTAACCGGCCCGGTGCGTGCCGCCGCCCGAGAAGAGGCCCCGCCTTGCGGCGGGGCCTCCGTCACTCCCGGGCTCCCAGATCTGGTCCCCAACTCTACTTGTCGTCCTGACGGTGCTGGCCGCCCTGCTGCTGACCGGGCTTGTCGCCCTGGCGCTGCGGATCCTGCTGCTGCTGGCCGGGCTTTTGGCCACCGCCCTGCTGGCCGGGGTTCTGGCTCTGCTGGCCCGGCTTCTGGTTCTGCTGGTTCGTCATTGGGGGAACTCCTTGTTGGACGTCAGTGCGGAATAACCGTCAGGATCGACTTTGGTTGCTCCGCGAACCCGGTTCCTCGCAGTTGCGGGAACTGCGATATGACACCCGAAACCGAAATGACCTCTGTACAAGCCTTTATGCCGAGACATGACCAGTTGCAGCCGCCAGTTCCCTCCTGTTACAAAACGGGAAGAACGCTCAAGGGCTGCCGGGGCCCGAGAAGAAACTTAAGCACTCTCTCGAAGACCTCCCTTTGAGTCGCGTCAGGTTTGGGTAACGGCAGCCTATGGATTATTTCACCCAGCAGCTCATCAACGGCCTCGTGCTTGGCTCCATCTACGGCCTGATCGCGATCGGCTACACGATGGTCTACGGCATCGTCGGCATGATCAATTTCGCCCATGGCGACATCTTCATGATCGGCGGCTTCATCGCACTGATCACCTTCCTGATCCTGATCTCGCTCGGCCTGACCGCGATCCCTGTGATCCTGCTGGTGGTGCTGCTGGTCTCGATGGCGATCACGGCGCTCTATGGCTGGACCATCGAACGCATCGCCTACCGGCCGCTGCGCCATTCCTTCCGCCTCGCACCGATGCTGTCGGCGATCGGCATGTCCTTCGTGCTGACCAACTACTCTCAGATAGCGCAAGGCGCGCGCGTCAAGCCGATCCCTCCCCTTATCACCGGTGGCTACACGCTGCATGAGAGCGCGGACGGCTTCGTGATCCGGCTCTCCAACGTCCAGATCCTGGTGGTCATCACCACCATCGTGTTGCTGGCGATCTTCACCTGGCTGGTCTCGCGCACAAGGCTCGGGCGCGACATGCGCGCCTGCGAGCAGGACCAGACCATGGCGGCGCTGCTCGGCGTCGACGTCGACCGCACCATCTCCATGACCTTCGTGATCGGCGCTGCGCTCGCCGCGGTCGCCGGCCTGATGTACCTGCTCTATTACGGCCTGGTCGATTTCTTCATGGGCTTCGTCGCCGGCATCAAGGCCTTCACCGCCGCCGTGCTCGGCGGCATCGGCTCGCTGCCGGGCGCCATGCTCGGCGGCCTCGCGATCGGCCTGATCGAGACGTTCTGGTCGGCCTATTTCTCGGTCGAGTACAAGGACGTCGCCGCGTTCTCGATCCTGATCGTCGTGCTGATTTTCATGCCGACCGGCCTGCTCGGCCGTCCCGAAGTCGAAAAAGTCTGACGGACCGCCCCGCGTGACAGCCACCCCGCACAAGACCAGCAACGCAAGTCGCACCGCCGGCATCCCCTTCCTTCTGAAGACCGCTTTCATCAACGCAGCGATCGCGCTGGTGCTGTTCTCGCTGATGGTCGGCATCCGTACCGAGGCGGGCTCCGACGGCCAGCTCACCTATTGGACGCGCTTCGGCGACCTCGCCGCGCTCGTCGGCGCAGTGTTCGGCGGCTCGATCGTGATCGAGCTGCTCAGGCAATGGATCGGCCCGACGGGCGCCGAGAAACTCGTGCCGCCGGCCGTGCAGAGCGGGATATCGTTCATCGGCCGCTACCTCGCGCCAGCGCTTCTGATCTTCACGCTGCTGGTGCCCGTGATCTTCTATAACCAGCGCTACATCCTCGACCTCGCGATCCTCGTGCTCACCTATGTGATGCTGGGCTGGGGCCTCAACGTGGTGGTCGGGCTCGCCGGCCTGCTCGATCTCGGCTACGTCGCCTTCTACGCGGTCGGCGCCTATTCCTACGGGCTGCTCGCCACCAGTTTCGGCTGGTCGTTCTGGGTCTGCCTGCCGCTCGCCGGCATCCTTGCCGCGTTCTGGGGCGTGCTGCTCGGCTTTCCCGTGCTGCGCCTGCGCGGCGACTATCTCGCGATCGTGACGCTCGCGTTCGGCGAGATCATCCGTCTCGTGATCATCAACTGGCAGGAGCTGACGGGTGGTCCGAACGGCGTCTCCGGCATTCCCCGCCCTTCCTTCTTCGGCATTCCGCTCGACAACAGCGACGACGGGTTGGCTGCAAAACTCGGCATCGAATACTCGCCGACCCATCGCATCGTCTTCCTGTTCTATCTGATCCTGGCGCTGGCGCTGCTGACCAACTGGGTCACGATCCGCCTGCGCCGCCTGCCGATCGGCCGCGCCTGGGAGGCGCTGCGCGAGGACGAGGTCGCTTGCCGCGCGCTCGGCATCAACACCACGACGACCAAGCTCACGGCGTTCGCAACAGGCGCGATGTTCGGCGGCTTTGCCGGCGCGTTCTTCGCGACCCGTCAGGGCTTCATCAGCCCGGAATCCTTTACCTTCCAGGAATCGGCACTGGTGCTCGCCATCGTCGTGCTCGGCGGCATGGGCTCCCAGCTCGGCGTCGCGCTTGCGGCACTCACAATGATCGGCGGCTTCGAGCTGTTCCGCAGCCTCGAGAACTACCGCATGCTGGTATTCGGCATGGCGATGGTGCTGATCATGATCTGGCGGCCGCGCGGCATCATCGGCCATCGTGCACCGACCGTGTACCTGACCAAGGCGCAAGCCATCTCCTCCGACCTCGTCAAGGAGGGGCACGGATGAGCGGCGAACCAATTCTCAGCGTCGAGCAGCTCACCATGCGCTTCGGCGGCATCGTTGCCGTACAGGAATTGTCGTTTGCGGCCGAACGGAAGAAGATCACCGCGCTGATCGGACCGAACGGCGCCGGCAAGACCACCGTCTTCAACTGCATCACCGGCTTCTACAAGCCGAGCGGCGGCGCCATCCGCCTCACCCATGACGATGGCCGGCAGATCGCGCTGGAGCGGCTCAACGATTTCCGCATCGCCAAGCAGGCCAAGGTCGCCCGCACCTTCCAGAACATCCGGCTGTTTCCCGGCATGACCGCGCTCGAGAACCTGATGGTGGCGCAGCACAACGCGCTGATGCTTGCCTCTGGCTTTACGTTTCTCGGCCTGATCGGCGTCCCCACCTATCGCGACGCCGAAAAGCGGGCGATCGCGCTTGCTACCGACTGGCTCAAGCGGATCAACCTGCTCGACCGCGCCGATGATGCTGCCGGCAATCTCGCCTATGGCGACCAGCGCCGGCTCGAGATCGCGCGCGCGATGTGCACCGAGCCCGCGCTTCTCTGCCTGGACGAGCCCGCCGCGGGCCTCAATGCGCGCGAGAGCGCCGCGCTGAGCGAGCTGTTGCTGTCGATCCGCAACGAGCTCGGCACCTCGATCCTGCTGATCGAGCACGACATGTCCGTGGTCATGGAGATCTCCGACCACATCGTGGTGATGGACCACGGCGTGAAGATCGCGCAGGGCACGCCGCGAGAGGTCCGCGACGATCCCAAGGTGATCGCCGCCTATCTCGGCACCGACGAGGACGAGGCTGTGGCCGTGATGGAGAGCGGGTCGTGACGTCTGCCCCCGCTCCCCTGCTCGCGATTCGCAGCTTGCGCGCTGCCTACGGCAAGATCGAGGCGCTGAAGGGCGTCGACGTCGAGATCAATGCCGGCGAGATCGTGGCAATGATCGGCGCCAACGGCGCCGGCAAATCGACGCTGATGATGACCATCTTCGGCAAGCCGCGCGCCCGTGCCGGCCAGATCCTGTACGAAGGCCGCGACATCACCGACGTATCCACCCACGAGATCGCGCATCTGCGTATCGCGCAGTCGCCGGAAGGCCGCCGCATCTTTCCGCGCATGAGCGTGGCGGAAAACCTCCAGATGGGCGCGGACGCCACCGAATGCACCGATGCGGAGCGGGAGGCGACGCTGGAGCGCGTGTTCACGCTGTTTCCGCGGCTGAAGGAACGCTACGTCCAGCGCGGCGGGACGCTGTCCGGCGGCGAGCAGCAGATGCTGGCGATCGGGCGCGCCCTGATGAGCCGCCCGCGCCTGCTCCTGCTCGACGAACCCTCGCTCGGGCTCGCACCGCTGATCGCCCGCCAGATTTTTGACGCGATCCGGACCCTGAACCGGCAGGACGGCCTGACCGTCCTGATCGTCGAGCAGAACGCCAACCATGCGCTCAAGCTCGCCCACCGCGGCTACGTCATGGTCAATGGCCTGATCACGCTTGCCGGAACCGGCGCCGAGTTGCTGCAGCGCCCCGAGATTCGCGCCGCCTATCTGGAAGGCGGCCGGCACGGCTGAGCCGCCCAGGTCGGGGCTGAGCCCCGGTTCAGTGCGGCGGAATGCGCCGAAATATCTGCGCTTGTGCCCGTATTTTGCCGGTGACTTCTCCCGGGATTCAATCAAGAATGGCGCCGGTTTGAACCGGGCCAACCCGGCAACTTCCACAGGCGATCACCCACGAGGTATCTCATGAAATCACTGAAGCTCATCGGTCTGGCATTCGGCGCTTCGATCGCGCTGTCGAGCGCGGCATTCGCGCAGGATGTCACCATCGCAGTCGCAGGCCCGATGACAGGCACGGAGTCCGCATTCGGCCGGCAGATGAAGAACGGCGCCGAGATGGCCGTGGCTGATATCAACGCCGCCGGCGGCGTCAACGGCAAGAAGCTCGCGCTCAATGTCGAGGACGATGCCTGCGATCCCAAGCAGGCGCGCTCGATTGCGGAAAAGATCGCCGGTGCGAAGATCCCCTTCGTCACCGGGCATTACTGCTCGTCGTCGTCGATCCCGGCGTCGGAAGCCTATGCCGACGGTAACGTGCTTGAAATTACACCTGCGTCGACCAACCCGCTTTTCACCGAGCGCAAGCTCTGGAACGTGGCGCGCGTCTGCGGCCGTGACGATCAGCAGGGCCTGATCGCGGCGCAGTACATCGCCAAGAACTTCAAGGGCAAGAACATCGCGATCCTCAACGACAAGACCACCTACGGCAAGGGTCTGGCGGACGAGACCAAGAAGGCGCTCAACAAGGCCGGCATCACCGAGAAGATGTACGAGTCCTACAACAAGGGCGACAAGGACTTTAACGCGATCGTCTCGCGCCTGAAGCGTGACAACATCGATCTCGTCTATGTCGGCGGCTACCACCAGGAAAGCGGCTTGATCCTGCGCCAGATGCGCGACCAGGGCCTCAAGACGATCCTGATGGCCGGCGACGCGCTTGCCGACAAGGAGTACGCCTCCATCACCGGCCCTGCCGGCGAGGGCACGCTGTTCACCTTCGGCCCCGATCCGCGCAACAAGCCGACCGCGAAGAAGATCGTCGACGCCTTCAAGGCCAAGAACATCGACCCCGAGGGCTACACGCTCTACACCTACGCGGCGATGCAGGTCTGGTCGCAGGCGGCCAAGAAGGCCGGCACCACCGACGCCAAGAAGGTCATGGAAGCGATGAAGGCCGGCAAGTGGGACACCGTGATCGGCCCGATCGAGTATGACGCCAAGGGCGACATCAAGCAGCTCGACTACGTCGTCTACAAGTGGGACGCCAAGGGCAACTACGCCGAGATCAAGGGCTCCGGCACCTGAGACAGGACGGCTGACCCTTTAGCCAGACCGACGTCAACGCCCCGGTTCGCCGGGGCGTTTTCTCTTGCAGTCCGATCAGACGGCTGCGGACAATTCTCCGCCCGCAGCCTCTTGGGCCTTCTGGAGCGCTTGCAGCAGATCGTTCGGCCGAAACGGCTTTTGCAGGCAGACCACGCCGTCAAGGCCGGGCGCCTCGCCGATGAAGTCCAGCGCAGTCATGCCCGATACCGCCACGATCGGAAATCCGGGAACCCGCTCGCGAATAGCGGCCATAACCTCGATACCGCTGGTGTCAGTCAGAAAAATGTCGACAATCGCAGCGTCGAAAACGTCCTCGCCGAAGGCCTTTAGGCCGGCCGCGCCGCTCTCCGCTTCAACTACGTCATAACGGTTGACCCGAAGGACGATCGAGACCATGGCGCGGACGTCCTTCTGGTCATCGACAACAAGGACACGGGGCATGGGAACAACTCCCAGATTCATATCATTAATTGGTTCAATTCAACGGCGACGTCCGCCAAGGCAGCATGGGTCGGTCCAGTAAAGCCAACCTTACCGATTCCCTATTCCGATTCCCTGTCCGAGTTAAGTAAGCTGTAACCCTCGGTTGAGTCGTGGGCGCGTTCCCTCAGGACATGCGCCCGGAGCCGGCTACCATGGAGACCAAAGGCAGCCGGCCAACGCAGTCATGTGGACTACCCATGCCGACCCAGCGAGAGGTCAACGTGCACGCAAAGAACGACCGAAGCACATTTCTTTCGACCTTGCCGGCCGCGCAGAGCGATCGCACTGCAGCATTGGCGATCGTCGGCGTCTCCGCGATCCTGTTCGCGCTGGCTGTCCCCTTCGCAGGGACGCCGCTGATCCAGGTACCGGCCTTCGTGTCCAGCTACCAATCGGCGCTTGCCGTCAGCGACATCATCACCGCGGTTCTGCTGCTGTCGCAATTCGCAGTGCTGCGCAGCCGCGCGCTGCTGCTGCTGTCGACCGGGTATCTGTTCACCGCAGCAGCGGCGGTGACCCACGCCCTCACCTTCCCGGGCTTGTTCGCACCGACCGGGCTGTTGGGCGCGAGCTTGCAGACCACCGTCTGGCTGTACATGATCTGGCACGGGGGATTCCCGCTGTTCGTGCTGGCCTATGGCTGGCTCAAGGACGGCAACGGCGGCAACAAGATCGACGGACCGGCTGGCCGTCCGATCATGCTCGCCGTCCTCGGCGTGGTTGCGGCGATGGTCGTCATTGCCTGGTTCGTCACGGCGCAGCACGATCTGCTGCCGGTCCTGCTCAGGGACGGCCGATACACCACCACCATGATCGGCGTGGTGTCATTCGTCTGGTCGTTGAGTTTCGCGGCGCTGATCACGCTGTGGCTCCGCAAGCCGCATACGGTGATCGACGTCTGGCTCATGGTCACGATGTGCGCCTGGCTGTTCGACATCGCGCTGTCGGCGATCGTCAATGTCGCCCGCTACGATCTCGGCTTCTACGCCGGGCGCATTTACGGCCTCTGCGCCGCGAGCTTCGTGCTCGCCGTGCTCCTGATCGAGAACGTCCGCCTCCAGGCGACGACGGTGGACCTGGTCGGCCGGCTGCGCGAACAGTCGGCCTCGGATCGCGACTTCTACTCGAAACGCCTCGCGCTGTATGGCGCCGTCGTCGAGTCCTCCAACGATGCGATCATCACCGAGTCGCTCGACGGCATCATCACCGGCTGGAACAAGGCTGCCGAGCGCCTGTTCGGCTATCCTGCCGCCGAGGCCGTCGGCCAGTCGATCTACCTCGTTGTGCCGGAGGACCAGAGGGCCGAAGCCAGGGGCATGCTCAACCGCATCAGCAGCAACGAGTCGATTGCCCAGCACGAGACGGTGCGCATCCGCAAGGATGGCCGTCAACTCGACGTCGTCCTGAACGTCTCGCCGCTGCGATCGGACGGCGGGCAAATCATCGGTGCGTCCAAGATCGCCCATGACATCACCGAGGAAAAGCAATCGCGCGAGAAGCTACGCCGCGAGACCGAGGAGCGCCAGCGCATCTTCGAGACGTCGCGCGACCTGATCCTGGTCACCGACGGTTTTGGCAATTTCATCCAGGTCAGCCCGAGCGTGAAGGACATCCTCGGCTTGAGCCCGGAGGACATGATCGGACACAGCGCGACCGACTTCATCCATCCCGACGACCTCGAGAATACGCGCAGCGAGATGCGCGCGGCGCGCCGCGGCCAGACCAAGCGCAGCTTCGAGGCGCGCTACTACCATTTTGACGGCCACGAGGTCACGCTGAACTGGATGGGCACCTGGTCGGAGCCGGTGAAGCGCCATTTCTTCATCGGCCGCGACCTCACCGAGAAGCAGGCTGCGGAGGCCCAGTTCCGGCAGGTCCAGAAGATGGATTCGATCGGCCAGCTGACCGGCGGCGTCGCCCACGATTTCAACAATGTGCTCACCGTCATCACCGGCACGATCGGCATCTTGGCGGATGCGGTCGCCGACCGGCCAGAGCTCGCCGCCATCACCAAGCTGATCGACGATGCCGCCGAGCGCGGCGCGCAGCTGACCAAGCACCTGCTCGCCTTCGCCCGCAAGCAGCCGCTTCAGCCGCGCGAGATCGATGTCAATGCGCTGACGCTCGAGGCGGCCAAGCTGCTGCACCCGACACTCGGCGAGCAGATCTCCATCCTGCCGCAGCTCACCGAGGATGCCTGGCCCGCTCTGGTCGATCCGGGCCAGCTTTCCACCGCGATCCTCAATCTCGCGCTGAACGCGCGCGATGCCATGCCGGACGGCGGCACGCTGGTGCTGGAGACCCGCAACATCTTCCTCGACGACGGCTATGCCAGCATGAATCCCGACGTCGTCGCCGGCAATTACGTGATGATCGCGGTGAGCGATACCGGTTCAGGCATCCCGGCGGACCTGATCGAGCGGGTGTTCGATCCGTTCTTCACCACCAAAGAGGTCGGCAAGGGCACCGGCCTCGGTCTGAGCATGGTGTTCGGCTTCGTCAAGCAATCCGGCGGCCACATCAAGATCTACAGCGAGGAAGGCCACGGCACGAGCGTGAAGATCTACCTGCCGCGTTCCACCGGCGTGCAGGAGACCGAGTACGAAGCGCTCCAGAACGTGCCCATTACCGGCGGCGACGAGAGAATCCTCGTCGTCGAGGACGACACGCTGGTGCGGCAGTATGTCATGACCCAGGTCAAGAGCCTCGGCTATACCGCGCTCGAAGCCGCCAACGCGGCCGAAGCCCTCGTCATCATCGATACCGACAAGGACATCGACCTGCTCTTCACCGACATCATCATGCCCGGCAACATGAACGGTCGCCAGCTCGCCGACGAGGCAGCGCGGCGGCGCCCCGAGCTGAAGACGCTGTTCACCTCGGGCTATACGGAAAACGCCATCGTCCATCACGGCCGGCTCGATTCCGGCGTGCTGCTGCTGGCAAAGCCCTACCGCAAGTCGGAGCTCGCCAAGATGCTCAGGACGGCGCTGGCGAGTTGAGCGTGCCGCTCGCCTGCGCTATCGCTGAGGCGATGCAGCGGAGTGCCGTCCTTGAAGAACCTCCTCACCGATATCGCCGGCGTCCGCGTCGGCCACGCCCATGATGCAAAACTTGCCTCGGGCACGACGGCGATCGTGTTCGACCAGCCGGCGGTCGCGGCGATCGATGTCCGCGGCGGCGGTCCCGGCACGCGCGAGGACACGTTGCTCGACCTTGCCAGCACACAGGATCGCGTCGATGCGATCGCGCTGTCCGGCGGCTCCGCCTTCGGGATCGAGGCCGGCGGCGGCATCCAGGCCTGGCTTGCCGAGCAGGGCCGCGGTTTCCGCGTCCGCGAGGCGCTGATCCCGCTCGTCCCGGGCGCGATCCTGTTCGATCTGCTCAATGGCGGCGACAAGGCGTGGGGCCGCTTCGCGCCCTATCGCGATCTCGGCTACGCAGCTGCTGTCTCCGCCGGCACCGAGTTCGCGCTCGGCAGCGTTGGTGCCGGATTGGGTGCCACCACAGCGACTTTCAAGGGCGGCCTCGGCTCGGCGTCCGCCGTCACCAGCAGCGGCATCACAGTCGCGGCGCTCATCGCCGTCAATGCGGTCGGCAGCGCCACCGTCGGCGACGGACCATGGTTTTGGGCGGCGCCGTTCGAGGTCGACGGCGAGTTCGGCGGCCGTGGACTGCCTGACAAATTTACCAACGACATGCTCAGGATGCGCATCAAGGGTGGCCCCGCCGCAACCGAGCGCGAAAACACCACGATCGGCGTCGTCGTCACAGACGCCGTGCTGACCAAGCCCCAGGCCAAGCGGCTGGCGATGATCGCGCATACCGGCCTCGCGCGCGCGATCTATCCAGTGCATGCCCCGACCGATGGTGACGTTCTGTTCGCCGCCGCGACATGCGCGCAGCCGATCGATCCGATCGCAGGCCTCACCGAGCTCGGCATGGTCGCCGCCAACGTCGTCGCACGTGCGATCGCCCGCGGCATCTACAGCGCGACCGCGCTGCCGTTCCCGGGCGCACTGCCGGCGTGGAAAGACCGGTTTGGCTAGGGCTTCCAGAGCGCGTTTACACGCTCATCGACATCGATGAAGAGGCCGAGGCAGCGGACGATCCCTGCCCCTGGCGCTGCATCATCTGCGCAAACCAGTCATAGGGCGAATTGCCTGCGCCCGATCCATTTGAGGAGCTGGAGGCGCCCGGCACCGTGGTCGTCATCTTGAAGCCGTCGGCATAGGTGACGGTGGTGGTGGTCGAGCCGTCGGCGCCGGTCGACGTGGTCGAGGTCGACCCGCCGCTCGACGAGGACGAAGAGGAATCCGAGTTGCTGCCGGACGCATCGCCCGAGCCGCTCGCGGCCTGCGCGTGATGGTGGCCGCCATGATGGCCGCCGGCGCCCTTCAGCGCCTTCGACATCTCGTCGAGGCTGACGCTGCCGTCGGAATTGCTATCGAGCTTGGAGAACACGTCGTCGGCTTGCGCGAGATTGGTGCCGCCGGCGCCAAGCGCGTTCTCGAACTCCGACTTGGTGATCTGGCCGTCGCCATTGGCGTCGATCTGCGAGAACAGATCCTTCAACGCGTCGTCCTGGCTGGTCGATGTCGAGGACGTCGCGCTCGACGATGTGGAGCTGGTCGAGCTGCTGGTGGCGCTCGTACTGTCCGACGACTGGCTTTGCGCGGCGATCAGCGCGCTCATCGTCTCCGGCGAGATCTGCGCGCAATTGCCGGAATTGACCGACGAGGTCGCACCACTGCTCGTGCTGTTGCTGCTGGTGTCGATCGCGAACGGATCGGTCGCGCCTTGCGACGATCCGGTCTTCTGTGTCGACGACGAGGACTTCGAGTTCGTCAGCGATTGAATGGCATCGAGCGCACCCGAGACGGCGCCAAGCGCAAACAACATTGCAACAACTCCAACCCATGCGGCATGCCGCGGCCAATGTTCTGGCCGTAAGATCAGCAAGCGACGTGCCAGCGCGAAAAGCTCAATGAAATCCGTATCCGCCGCACTTTTCAGGACCGGGGAACATCGGCAATTCATGCCGCCGACGGCAGAATTTTCCGCCCACAGGAAGCTCGCCCTCCCTGCATTGCCCGGCCGAGGAGCCCATGTTAGGCGAGGCCATTCGTCCCTTCGGCCGCCACGGGAAACAGCGCCATGACCCAAGCCTTCGCCCCCCGCCCCCTGGCAATCGCGCCCTCGATCCTGGCCTCGGATTTCTCCAAGCTCGGCGAGGAGGTTCGCGCGGTGGACGCCGCAGGCGCCGACTGGATCCATCTCGACGTGATGGACGGACACTTCGTTCCCAACATTTCCTACGGCCCCGACGTCATCAAGGCGATGCGCCCGCACACCAAGAAGGTGTTCGACGCCCATCTGATGATCTCGCCCTGCGATCCCTATCTCGAGGCCTTTGCCAAGGCCGGCTGCGACCACATCACCGTACATGCCGAGGCGGGTCCGCATTTGCACCGCTCGCTGCAGGCGATCCGCGCGCTCGGCAAGAAGGCCGGCGTCTCGCTCAATCCGGGCACGCCGATCAGCGTGCTCGAATACGTGCTCGACCTGGTCGACCTCGTGCTGGTGATGTCGGTCAATCCGGGCTTCGGCGGCCAGGCTTTCATCCATTCCGCGATCGGCAAGATCCGCGACATCCGCGCGATGACGGCGGGCCGGCCGATCGACATCGAAGTCGACGGCGGCGTCGGCCCCGACAATGCGGGCGCACTGGCAGCCGCCGGCGCCAATGCCTTCGTCGCCGGCACCTCCGTGTTCAAAGGCGGCACGCAGGAAGCCTACAAGGCCAACATCGCAGCGATCCGCAATGCGGCGCTCGGGGCCCGCGGCGAAGCGATCTGAAGCACCGCTACGCGGCCGCAAACCTGCGGTACTTACGGGTGTTGCAGCGCGCAATGCCTACAATTGCAACCACGACCCGTACTCCTCCGGGCTTCCCTGATTCGTGCAAATCACCGCTAGTGATTCCTGCCTGATTGGACAGGAGCACATCATGACGACGACCCTGGTTTGGACTGGCGTGGCGTTGTGGATCGGTTTTTGTGCGTTCGTTGTGTTCGGCCCGTCGGCCGGACCGGTAAGGGTCACGGCGCGTTCGATCCGCATCATCGGCCACCGCTATCGGGCCTGATGCCATGCAGATCGCCCTCGTGAAGCGTCAGCCGAAACGCAGGTGCCGCATCCCGCGTCGTCCGCATCCAAACCTCGACTATTTCTTCGGCCGGATCGAGCGCACCGAAGGCGAGATGCGCGATGATCCCGGCGCCGAGACGGCGGACCTGGACCACCCATTCCGGTCACCGCGCCGGCATTGAAATCTTTTCTGGACCAAGACTGATGAAACCGCATTGCCCGAACTGCCTCAAGGAAATGACCAAGGCGTCAGCGTCGCGTAACCTCTTCAACTGCGAACCCTGCCGCGAGATCATTCAGTATTTCGGCGGCAGTGCGGATCACGGCGAGCCGGGGCCCCAGTTCTCCTGGCCGATCCGCCGCAAGCGCTCGGTCCACACCGCCCACGCGGCCTGATCTTTCCTAGCCCCACACCACGCCGGCGTCTGGTTTCGCAGCAGCCATCCGCGGCGGCCGCACCACGGTGACGGTGCAGGTGGCCTCTGCAGCCACCTTGGCCGAGACGCTGCCGAGCCAGGTACGCCTGAACGAATTTTGCCGCGCCCCGATGATGAGATGGTCGACCGAGTTCATCTCGGCGAATTCCAGCAGCGCCGTGGCAGGATCGACCGCCTCCAGCACATGAACCGACAGCCGGTTCTCGTCCAGCTTCAACGGCGTGGCCCAATGCCGGAGCGCGACGAGGCGGTCGATGTGCTTGTTGGAGCCCTGCTCGTCCAGCGTCTTGTCGACGGCAATGCGATTGAGCTTCAACACATTGACGCAGGCGAGCCGGGCTGACGGCAGCGTCGCCAGGATGCGCTCCGTGGTGACCCGCAGCGACTCGTTCAGTTCCGGCGCACCTTCCGCCGTATCGAGCGCGACTGTCACGATCGGGCTCATCGCGATCTGCGTCGCGAGATCCGATCTCGCACCCGACGGCTTGACGTCGGGGTTGAAACGGCGCCGCCAGGCGACGCTGAGGGGATCGCGCTTCATCCGCTCCGCACGCGCCGTGAGCTTGACCTGGTCCGGATGGGTCAGATCGAAGGCGAGCTGGGCCGCTGTCGGATAACGCCAGTCCGGCTCAATCTCGAGGCACCGCAGCACCACCTCCTGGAGCCAGGGCGGATAGTCGCTGCGGAGCGCACGCGGCGGATAAGGATCGCGCCACAGCCGGCGCCGTATCGCGCGCAGCGTCTCGCCCTCGCCGAAGGGACGTTCGCCGGTGGTGAAGAAATAGAGCAGCACGCCGAGCGAAAACAGATCGCTGCGCGGATCGTCGCGCACACCCAGAATACGTTCCGGCGCCATATAGGGCGCGGTGCCGTAAGGCAGGCGGAACTCCGCCTGCAACAGATCGGGCAGATGGTTATGATGCGACAGGCCGAAGTCGATCAGCACCGCTTCACCATTGTCGCGGAACATGATGCTGCTCGGCTTGATGTCGTGATGGATCACGTTCTGCCGGTGCAAATCGGCGAGCGCGGTCGCGATCTTCGCGACGAGCAGCCGAACCTCGTCGTAAGGCAGCGGCAGGTCGGGCAGCCGCTTGTAGAGGGTCGTCCCTGAAATGCGCTCGATCACGGCGTAGGCCTGATGCGCGAAATCGCCGGTGCCGTAGCAGTGCGGCACATGGGGTCCTGTCAGCCGGGGCAGGATCATCATCTCCATCTCGAAGGAGACGATCGCCGCCGGGTCCTCGCCCTCGGACGCCCTCGGAATCTTCATCAGCAGCGGCGCGTCTATGCCGGCTTGGGTGACGGTCCAGAGCGTTGCCATGCCGCCGGCATGCACGCATTCGCCGATGATGTAGCCGTCGATGACGGCGCCGGGTTTGACCAGGGGTTTCGGCATCGGCCTCTAGCGCCCTTCCGACAGCCGGTCGGCGAGCCAGTGCGGCAGCCCATTCTCGCGGATCCGGTTCGCCGCGGTCGCGACGTCATAGGGGGCGCGGCAATACGTGATCTGGCATGAGACCGTATCGAACAGCACGAAAGCCGCCGATGGATCGCCGTCGCGCGGCTGGCCGACCGCACCGAGCACAGCCAGCCATTGCCGCCCGCGCAGGAGTGGCACTGAAACATCGGTCTTGGGCAAGAGGCCCGTCATCTTCGCCGTCACCGACATCGAATAGAGCGCGGGACGGTGAATGTGGCCGCAGAAGGTCACGTGGGCGGGGGTCGATATCAGGCTCCTGGCGGCGTCCGCCGTCGAGCGAATGTAGTGCCAGCGCTGGGGATGAGACGCTTCCGAGTGCACGAACAGACGGTCGCCGTCCTCGACGAGCATCGGCAGCTCGGCAAGAAACCGGCGCTGCGCGACGTCGAGCCGTCCGCGCGTCCATTCGATCGCAATCTGGGCCTCATTGTTCATGGTCTCGGACGAGGAGTTCACCGCCTGGTCGTGATTGCCGCGGACGGCGACCGCGCCCTGGGCGACCAGCTCCATCGCGGTATCCACGACCCATTCCGGATCGGCGCCATAGCCGACGAAATCGCCGAGCATGACGAACCGCTCCGCGCCCTTCGCGCGGGCCGCCTTCAGGCACGCCTCGAACGCCTGCCGGTTGCCGTGGATATCCGAGAAGACAGCGAGAAGCACGCACCCTCCACCCTCAAATTCTTAATTGACGCTGATAAAGCCAATTTGAGGGAGGCGGGCAAGATGCGCCAACGCCGGGCGGTTGACCAGCGCCGCGCATCTGCAATGGTGAAGAGCCTATTGCTCGTCCTTGGGCGGCATCCGGGGTGGTGGCAGTGGCGTGAAGACGGCGCCTTGCGCGCCGGCCGGCGGGGCATTGAACTCTCCGGTCGAGGAATCGCCGCCGCTGGTCTCGATGATGACCTTGGGCGTTACATATTCCCGGACCATATCGATCAGGCTGCCCTCACCGCCGCCGAAATCCGCCGCGCGTCCGCCTTGCGGGTGGCCCGCAGCGATCTCGTTCTCGGCTGCATGGGTCCTGTCGGCCAGGGTGTCATTATAGGGGACACGGAAGGCGCGCGGGATGCCGCTCGGACGGTGATCTTCATCGAGTTCCTCGACCCACAGATAGATCGAGCCGGGATCGCCCTCCCGCGAATGTGGCTCGACGATCCGCGCCTTCAGCAGCTTGAACGCGGTGGGCAGCCTATCGGTGCTGGCCCAGCCGAGCAGCCCGCGCATTTCCGTGAAGCTGACGACGTAGAAGGCGCTGGTCACGACCACCGCGACCGCCTTCAGCGACCAGTGCAGCCGTGCATAGACCAGCACGATCAGAAGAAGCGCGCCGATCACGGCATAGGCGACCGACAGCGAGAGGATCACCGCCTGCAAATTAATCACGGCGGATCCTCGTAGCGTTCTTGCTCACACCGGTCCTCGGATCGAGATCGGCCCCGTTGCGCCAGGTGCTGCGGAAGGTCTCCATCAACGATTTCGGCCTTTGGCTGACATCGATGACCTTGCCCTCGGCATCGAGCCGGAACCGCACCGCGGTCTTCTCATCGCCGGTATGGTCGAGCGTGAATTTGTTGTCGAAGACCACCTGCGCGGTCGGATTGAGTTTCTGCACCTTCACATTGGCTGTGACAGGCTCGCCGGTCGTGGCGACGAAATGCGAGACGTTGACGGTGTATTCGCCGGCGACGATGCCGCGCACCGTCACGATCTCCTCGCGGATGGGCGAAGCGATCTTTTTGCCGTTGACCATGATGAAATCGTTGGCCCCGCCGCGATCGTCGCGATCGAGCGTGAGGAAGCCGGCCTCGCGGTGGCGATACCAGGCGATGTTGCCGGCGGGATCCTGCACGAACAGGTCGAGATCGTCAGGGTGATTGTCCGGCCAGTCCAGCGTGATCATGAGCTCGGCCTTGGAGTCGATCTTGCCCTCCTTGGCATCGGGAGAGACCGCGAGCAGCGCGAGGAAGAACAGGAAGGCGACCACCTGGAGCGCCTTGAACAGCATCACGCCCAGCGGATCGAACGGCTCCTCGCGCGGATAGAGACCGAAATCATCCATCATGACGGCGTTCCAGCGCCTTTGATTTTAGCGCCATGGCGCTCCAGCACCGGCGTCACATAGGTCTCGGTCAGCACCACGGCATCGGAGAACACCCGCTGGGTCGCGGAATCCAGCATGTAATACTGGATGCGGACCAGGATGGAACCGACGAGACCCGCCAGCGTCGTGTACATCGCAACCGCCATGCCGTCGCTCATCAGCCCCATTGAGGAGCGCATCGCAACCTTGTCGGCGGCATCCAGCCCGGCAATTGGCGCCAGCATGATGATGAAGCCGATAATGGTGCCGAGCAGGCCGAGCTTCATCAGCGTGTCGGAGACGAAGGCACCGAACCCGTTGGAGCCGCGCAGGCGGTCGGCAAGCGTCCGCAGCAGCAGCGTCTGGTCGACCGGGCGGTAATCCTGCGCGGCCGCTTTCGTCACGAGGCTCTCGATGTGATCCCGGACCAGCCCGCGCGGCAGCGTAGTCGCGCTCGCATCGAGCACCTTGCCGCCGTCGGGCGCCGCCAGCACCGCGCGGCAGCGCCGTGCAGCCGCCCCCTCACGCGCAATCGCCCGTGTGCGCAGGAAGCAATGACCGCAGGTCAGGATATAGAGCACCGCGATCACGCTCGAAATGTAGGTCCGGTCCGAGGTCAGCATCAGATGGATCAGGCCGAACCGCCACAGCAGCACGACGGCGAAGATCGATAGCCCTGTGAAAATCATCCAGAACAGCAGCGCGCTGCGCTCGGATGGGTCGGTCGCGGTGTTCGCGATCGGTCCAATCGTCATCGAACTCATGCTGCACTGCTCCTGACCCGCGATTCCACCCCAATTAGATCAAAGCCGCCGCGCCCGGTCCAAAGACCCATGCCCAATCCGGCTTGGGAAAATTGCCCGAGCTGCAATCTTGCCGCGCCTCGCAATTGGCAAGGCGCGACCGCGTTGTTAGGCTGAGCTTACCAAACTTTGGGGTGATCGCATGCGCCTCGTGCTTCAGCTTGTCGCCCGCCTGCTTCTCATCGTTGCGCTCTGCCTGGGAGCCGCGACCATATGGGCCACGTTCGATGCCTATCGCAGCGTCGACCGGGCGACTGCCGCCTCCGCGCAGCGGGTCGCACAGGCGCTTCAGGCATTGTATTGGCACGAGCTCTTGCTGCGCAGCAGCAGGATGCGCGAGCATCTCGTGCCGGTTCCGGAGTGGCGGACGCTGGAGACGATGAAGCTGATCTCGCCCGGTGTCTGCGTCGAGTTCCAGCCGGCAACCTCATTCGAAAAGCCGCTTTGCGGCCAGAGCCAGGGGATCGGCCGGACGCCGCCGCGCTGGTTCGCGTCGATCGTGCCGACCTTCCTGGGCAGCCACGCCGAGGTGGTGCGGCCCGTGAGCCCCCGCGCTGCGGCCGCCGGAACGGTGGTCGCGACACCGGATGAAGCGGCCGCAATCTCGCTCGCCTGGGAGTACATTCTCAACGTGATCGACGTCGCGCTGCTGATGGGGGCGGCGATCGCCCTGCTCGCTTCGCTGGCGATCGCGCACACGCTGGCGCCGGCGCGGGCTATTGTGCTTGCCCTGCAACGCATGGCGCGCGGCCAGTATCGCACCAAACTGCCGCGCTTCCGCTCCATGGAGCTTGGGATGATCGGCGGCGCCGTCGAGAAACTCGGCAGCCGATTGGAAGAATCCGTCGAACAACGCGCGGCGCTGACGCGGCGCCTGATCGAGATCCGCGACGACGAGCGACGCGCGCTCGCCCGCGAGCTGCACGACGAGTTCGGGCAAAATCTCTCTGCTATCCTGGCTTTCGCCAACACGATCGAGACGGCGAGTGTGAAAGACAGGGATCACGGCATCGCGCAGGATGCGCGCATGATCTCGCAGGCCACGCATCATTTGATGGCCTCGCTGCGCGATGCGCTGAAGCGGCTGCGCAATCCCCTGCCCGAGGAACTCGGGCTCGAGGCAAGCCTCGTCAACCTCGTCGACAGCTGGCGCTCGCAGAGCGCGACGCAGCCGACGATCCAGCTCGACCTCAAGGGCGACCTCACCGACATCAGCGGTCCGGCCGCCACGACCGCCTATCGCGTCGCCCAGGAATGCCTGACCAATGCGCTGCGCCACGGTGCGGCCCGCGAGATCTCGTTACACGTCGAGCGGTGCGCGGGCGAGGACGATGCGCTACTGATCCGCGTCGTGGACGACGGCGGCGGCGATGCGGCACGCGTGGCGCGCTCCGCCGGCTTCGGCCTCACCGGCATCCGCGAGCGTGTCGCAGCTGCCGGCGGATCATTGTCGATCCTGCCCGCAAGCCGCGGGCTCAGTGTCGCCGCGACAATCCCGCTTGCTGCATGAGGCCGCCATGAGCGAGGTCGCAGCAACAGGCATCTCGGTGCTGCTGGTCGACGACCATCCGATCGTCCGCCAGGGCTACCGGCGCGTGCTGGAGAGCCAGGGCGATCTCCATGTCGTGGCGGAAGCCGACAATGCCGCGGATGCCTACGGCGCCTTCAAGACGCATGACCCTGACGTCGTGCTGATGGACATCTCGATGCCCGGCGCCAGCGGGCTCGAGGCCATCCGCAACATCCGCGCACGCAATCCGCGGGCGCGGATTCTCGTCTTCACCATGCACAACGAGGCGGTGCTGGTGAAAGCCGCCTTCAATGCCGGCGCCTCCGGCTTCGTCACCAAGAGCAGCGCCCCGTCCGCCGTCGTCAACGCGATCCGCAGTGTCGCGCGCGGCGAGCGCGCCATGAGCGACGACATCGCGCATGTGCTGGCCGAGGACAGCCTGTCGACAGGATCGGCGCTGGATCAACTGGGCGAGCGCGAGATCGAGATTTTGCGCCAGTTCGCCGGCGGCGCCACCACCGAAGAGATCGCGACGCATCTCAATCTCAGCGTCAAGACCGTCCAGAACTATCACTATCTGATCAAGACCAAGACCGGCGCGCGCACGGATGCACAGCTGGTGCGGCTGGCGGCGGCTTGCGGGCTGACGAAGATCTAGAGTTTGTCGGCTGGACGTTGAAGCGCCCAAGTCTGAAGCGCCCAGGTCTGAAATACCCAAGCCTGAGAATATCTGGTTCCGGCCGGCCG
The DNA here is from genome assembly GCF_036924495.1 of Bradyrhizobium sp. AZCC 2230. Taxonomy (NCBI): domain Bacteria; kingdom Pseudomonadati; phylum Pseudomonadota; class Alphaproteobacteria; order Hyphomicrobiales; family Nitrobacteraceae; genus Bradyrhizobium; species Bradyrhizobium sp. AZCC 2230. Next base: position 2,629,876 of record NZ_JAZHRS010000001.1, read on the forward strand.
CCCCAACGAACGTCTCCAGTCTCTCTCAGATTGTGCTAGGCTCGATCGCAGGCATAGCATCCGGCGGATGTCTGCTGGGCTCCGATCTTGACGCGAGCCTTTTGGCCCTGCTCTTTCGAAGCCGCCCTCGTTCCCGTTGTATGTTTGGCACGACAACAGGAGACGCTTCCATGAACATCAGGGACAGTCTTCTTGCAGCACTGATCGCCTTCAATGTTTTCGCGATCGGAACGACCGAAAGCGCAGCAACTGAGGCGAAAGACCAGATCACCATTCTTTATGACGCCTTCGGCACAAATAACGCGATGACAAAGGACTGGGGCTTTTCCGCCCTTGTCGAAGTCGCGGGAAAACGCATCTTGTTCGACACGGGTAACGACCCCGAAATCTTCGCGGCAAACGTGAAGGCCAAGGGTGTCAACCTCTCGGAGCTCGACTTTGTCGTTCTTTCGCACCGCCACTCCGATCATATGGCGGGTCTGTCCTACGTCCTGAGCGTCAATCCGACCGTCAAGATCTACGCGCCGAAGGAAGGATTTGGCATCTACGGCTCTTCGCTGCCGTCCAGCTTCTACCGGAAAGATGAGGCCTTGCCGCCGGAGATGCGGTACTATGGAGGCAAGCCCCCAGCGGTGATGAAGTCCGGCTCGGCATGGGCCAACGCAAATTTCGAACTGATCGATCAAACGACCGAGATTGCTCCTGGTATCACGCTTATTTCGCTGATCTCCGACGCGCCCGGGACAAGAGAACTCAAGGAGCTGTCTTTGGCCGTCAACACCGCAGAAGGCGTAGTCCTTCTGGTCGGTTGTTCGCACCCCGGGATCGAGCGCATTGTCGAAGCGGCGACCGGTATCAATCCCAGGATTCGTCTCATCGCCGGCGGATTTCATCTGGTCGTCGCGCCTGACGAGGCAATCGCGAAAGTCGTTACCGCTCTGAAGGACAAGTTCAAGGTCGACGCCGTAGCACCGGGGCATTGCACCGGTGAGCCCACTTTCGCCGCGCTCAAGACGGCGTTCGGCGACAGCTATCTCTATGCCGGCCTCGGCACGTCGATTTCGGTTGGAACGAGTGGGAATACCAGACGCGGGGAAGGTCCGACGCTTGACGACCTTGCGACATATCGGAAACTGGCCGCGCGCGAAGACCCGTTCGGCATATTGCGGTCACGCGGGTTGCGGTTGGGATCCGCGCTTTAGCGCGGCGGCGCACAGTTCGCACCTTTATCCAACGCTTGAGGCGAGCGGAATGGAACCGACACCGTCGCGCTTTGGTTAGCAACACAGTGAAGGAGTTGCCCCATGAGTAAGGCTATGCACCGACCCCTCGTCGATCCTCCGCTCCTCACCGTGGGCGAACTCATCGACCAACTTTGCCGCCTGCCAGATACGGCCGTCATCCACTTCCGCTGCCCTGCACTCGATCAGGAGCTCACGTTCTACCGGCTTCGGAGGCGGTCAAAGGACGCTGTCGAAATCGCGGTGAATACATATCCAGAGAGCCCGCCGGTTGTCGCATCCTCCGACGCCACTTTTCACCCGCGGAGGCAATCGCCCCCCTCGCCTTCCCTTCGCGAGGAGGCCCTTCTGCGCAAGGCGAAAGGCTGAATCGGGAGTTACGCGCTTTGGAAGGAGCGTGTCGGTCTAGGCGGCCTTCAACCCGCGCAGCACCAGCGCGAGTGTCGCGTCGACGCGCGCAGGCAGATCGGCATCCTTCCACTCGTCGGCATGGGCCGGATGGTGGAAGCGGACGGTCGCATCGAAGATCGCGCGCGCGGTCGTCTTGACATCGTCCACAGCGAACACGCCCTGCTTCACGCCGTCGATCAGGATCGCCGCGATCTGGTCGATCATGGTGTCCTTGTGGCACTTGACCGCCGCGCAGGCCTCGCGGGCCAGCGTCAGATAGGTCTCGAACATCTCGGGGTCGTCGAGCACACGCGAACGCTTCGCCGCGAACAGCGTGCGCAGCCAGCGGTCCAGCCGCACAGGCGCAGGGCCCTGCTCCTGAGCGATCGCCAGCAACGGCGCGTCGATGCGGTCAAGCCAGCGTTTGGCGACGGCCTCGCGAAGCGAAGCCTTGCTCGGGAAATGGCGATAGACACTGCCGTGGCTCACATCGAGCGCACGGGCAACATCGACCACTGTGGCCTTGGCGAGTCCGTAGCGCCGCAAAACGTCCTCGGTGACTTCGAGGATCCGCTCCGGCGTCAAGACAACGGCTTCGTTCATGCCAGCACCATGTTCCCTTTAAGGGCTCAGTTACCCGGCGATGGAGCTGCTTCCGAAGCGCCCTTGCCGGCCGTCTCGGAAAGCTCTCGCCCTAATGAGGCAGTTTTGCAGCCTGCGCCGCGATCTGGCGCGCAACCAGTAAATTGAGCCAATGCCCAATCGTCCCGGTGAGATTGATGATTTCGGTCGTCATTGTCGTAAGTCTCCAATCATTGGCGGTCCCCGTTGTTCAATTTCGACCCTCGATCCCCATTTGTTGGGATGTCGGGGTTCCGGGATGCCGCCAGACGCCCAATCGGAGCGCCCGAGAACGGATATACACGTCACGCTGACAGATTTCAATATCTGTCATTCAATGATCCGTGATTGACAGCGATTATTTGCGGGGGCCACTGCCGGGGTCGCCGGCCCATCGGCGGCCACATCCATCCGCGGACGATGATACCTTTCAGCCCCGTCATCCCCCGCCACCTTGCCGCGCCGCTTGTTTCGCCCTCCCCCTCTGCCAAATCACGGCGTAAAGGGCATTTGGCCGGCGCCCCCCCTGGGCCGCCGCCCGCCTCCTCGGCGGGTTACGCGGCGCTCACCCGCCCTACGAAGAAGAAACGGATTCTCCCCATGCCCATCGTCAACCGCATCGCCGCCCTCTCCGATGAAATGGCCGCCTGGCGCCATGATTTCCACGAGAACCCGGAGCTGCTCTACGAAGTCCACCGCACCGCCGGCATCGTCGCCGACAAGCTTCGCGAGTTCGGTTGCGACGAGGTGGTGACGGGCATCGGCCGCACCGGCGTGGTCGGCGTGATCCGCGGCCGCAAATCCGGCTCCGGCAAGGCGATTGGGCTCCGCGCCGACATGGACGCGCTACCGATCGTGGAGACCGCCGATGTGCCCTACGCCTCGAAGATCCCGGGCAAGATGCACGCCTGCGGCCATGACGGCCACACCGCAATGCTGCTGGGCGCCGCAAAATACCTCGCCGAGACGCGCAACTTCGACGGCACCGCGGTCGTGATCTTCCAGCCCGCCGAAGAAGGTGGCGGCGGCGGCAAGGCCATGGTCGAGGACGGGCTGATGACGCGCTGGAACATCGACCAGGTCTACGGCATGCACAACATGCCGGGCCTCGCCGAAGGTCATTTCGCGACCACGCCGGGTCCGCTGCTCGCCTCCTCCGACAACATCCGCATCACCGTGCACGGCAAAGGCGGCCATGCCGGCGCCACCCCGCACCAGGCGATCGACAGCGTCCTGATCGGCTCGCAGATCGTCAACGCGCTGCAATCGATCGTCGCGCGCAACGTCAATCCGCTGCAGTCGGCGGTGATCTCGATCACGCAATTCCACGCCGGCACCGCCTTCAACATCATCCCCGAGACCGCCGAGCTCGGCGGCACCGTACGCACGCTCGATCCTGATGTGCGCGATCTCGTCGAGCGCCGCATCGGCGAAGTCGCCGAGAGCGTCGCCCGCGCCTATGGCGGCTCGGCGGAGACGAAATACACGCGGATGTATCCGGTGACTTTGAATCATGCGCGCGAAGCCGGCGTCGCCGCCGACGTGGCCCGCGACATCGTCGGTGCCGACCGCGTCAACGACAAACTCATCCCGATGATGGGCGCAGAGGATTTCTCGTTCATGCTGGAAGCGCGCCCCGGCGCAATGATTCTGGTCGGCATGGGCGACAGCCCGGCATGCCATCACCCGGCTTACGTCTTCAACGACAACATCCTGGGCCACGGCGCCTCGTTCTGGGTGCGCCTGATCGAAACCGCGATGCCGGTCGGGTAGCGTCGGTCTCGGTCTCGTAGGGTGGGCAAAGCGAAAGCGTGCCCACCACTGCGTTCTCCGCCGCAAATGGTGGGCACGGCGCGTTGCGCCTTTGCCCACCCTACGGCAGCGTCACCCGGGCGGCAGTTCATCCCTGATATTGCAGCACGTGCATGCCGGCGTTCCAGTCGCTGACGAACATCATTCCGTCGGGCCGAACATAGGCATCACAGGTCTTCGCCGCGAGCGCGACGTTCGGGCGGGGATCGACGAGCTTCTTCGGCGTCGGCGGCACCCAGTAGGCGAGCTCCTTCGGCGCAAAGGCGTCCGTGACGTCGAACACCCGCACGCCGGCATTGTTGTAGGTCGCGAAAATCGTGTCCTCGCTCTGGAACGAGCCGGGGCGGTTCTCGTGCAGATTATGCGGGCCGAAGGTGCCGTTGGTGCAGAAATCGCGGTCGCGCGGCGTCGGCAGGGTTGCGATCGGCACCGGGTTTTCCGGCGCGCGCACGTCGAGCACGAAGGTGTGGAACAGGCCCTTGGCGCATTGATCCGCATTCGCTTCATCCGCGACGATCGCAAGCTGACGCTTCGGCAGCGGCAGCGGCGTATGCGTGCCGCCGGCGAAGGGCGGCGACCAGTTGATGTGCGACAGCAGTTTTGGATTGGTGGGATCGCTGATGTCGTGGATGGTGAAGCCGCCGTCGCGCCAGGCGGCATAGCCGCGATCGCCCGCCGTGATCATGTGATGGAGCGCGTAGCGCTTGCCCTTCGGCGTCGCAGGCTCGCCGGTCGCGCGATTCATCCCCGGCAGCCACCATTTCGCGACGATCTCCGGCTTCGTGATGGTCTTGAGGTCGACCACGCAGAGGATGTGGTCGGTGAAGCCGTCGAAATGCGCCGACACATAGGCATAGCGGCCGCCCGGCCACCACAGACGGTTGATGCCGAAGCCGGGCATTTCGAGAAACGCGATCTCGCGCATCTCGGCGGGTTTGGAGATGTCGTGGATGGAGAGGCCCGAGCGGAATTTCTTCGCCTTGGTGATGCTGTCGACCAGCGTGTTCTCGAAATAGCCGCGCATGTTGTCGTAGGACTGCATCGCGACGATATTGGCGCCGTTGGCAAGCAGCAGCATGTCTTCCGCCACCTGGAGATGGTGGGTGCGGGTGTATTGTCCCGCGGTGAAGAAATTGACCGGCTTCAGCGCACGCGGATCGGAGGCGTCTAAAATCGTTACGCCGTCGCTGAACATGTGCCCGACATAGATGTGCTGCCGGTTGAACATCACCTGCACACTGTCGGGCCGCCCGCCGATATCGCTGTAAGAGATGTGCTGGATGCCCTTGCCGATGCCCTCGGGGGGAATGTCCGCCTCTGAAGCCCATGTCGACCCCGACCAACCAGGCAGCGCGGCGGATCCGAGCACGGCCGACAATTGCCGAAGATGGCTGCGGCGAGTGAGTTCAGGCATCGGTTTCCCCCATTTTTTTAGAGGATGATGCTCGCTTGCGGCGAGGCATGCAAGCCTTGTGTCGTCCGCCGCGCAAGCGTCACGGTCGCGATCGACGAGCGGCGTCAGCACGTTGGTGAAGACGCGCTACGTGGCGCCCGTCATCGGACCGCAGAGCGTAGACCTATTGGCTCATCCGCCCTCATCGGGCGAGATGCGGTCTGGTCTGACGCGAGAGGCAAGGTGAACTGGAAGACGGCGCCCCGAGGCTCGTTTGCACCAGCCCACATCCGTCCACCATGCGCCTCGATGATCGAGCGGCAAATCGCGAGGCCCATCCCCATACCTGTGGGCTTGGTGGTGTAGAAGGCTTCGAACAGGCGCTCCACGTTCTTCGGATCCAGCCCCGGACCGGAATCCCGCAAAGTGACGTGCACGCCGTCCGATGCATCCCGACCGGTGCTGATCAGCAACTCGCGTTCCCCCTCGCCGACCGCGGCCATCGCCTCGATCGCGTTGACGATCAGGTTGAGCACCACTTGCTGAAGTTGAACCCGATCCGCCTGAACGGCCGGCAAGCCCTCGGCGAATTGCGTTCGCACCGAGACGCCGTTCTTGAATGCTTCGCTGCGGGTCAGCGCGATGACCTCAAGCACCGCCGGGTTGATCTCCAGATTCTCTTTTTGCGGAGGAGCATTCCTGATGAGCGCCCGAATCCGGCCGATGATGTCGCCGGCTCGCATGCCGTCACTGGTAATCCAGCCGAACGTCTGTCGAACCCGCTCCAAATTTGGCGGTTGGGCCTCCAGCCAGTTCAACCCGGCCTCGGCGTTCGCCACCATCGCGGCGATAGGCTGGTTGACTTCATGGGCAATCGAAGCGGTGAGTTGCCCCATCGTGGTGACGCGATTTGCGTGCGCGAGCTCCATCAGGGCTTCACGGTAGCGCCGCTCGTGTTCGCGGCCTTCGGCTTCCGCCCGCTTGAGAGCCGTCAGATCAAGGACGAAGCCGACGCCATTATCCGTACCTTCCCCAAACATGGTCCCGCCGATCAGCACCGGCACACGGCTTCCGTCCTTCCGCACATACTCCTTCTCGAATGGTTGGGCCGACCCGACCCGCTTCAATTCCGCCACGGTATGCAAATCGCGGTCGCGCCATTCCGGCGGCGTGAGGTCGGTCCGATGCAGACGCCCTGAGGCGAGATCCTCCCGGTCGTATCCCACGATGCGAAGGAATGCATCGTTGGCCTCCAGAATGCGCCCCTCGACTTCCCAGATGATGATGCCGATGATGTTGGCATCGAACAGGCGCCTGATCTTGATATCTCGTGCTGCAAGATCACTCTGGAGCTGGATGTTCTCCTCGGTCGCCTTCCTTCGCCGTTTCGCTTCGAGCCGGGCGAGCGCCAACGCCGCTCCGGCCAGCGCGACGACGAGGACAACGGCGCCGGCGATCAGCCAGGTCCAGCGTCGCTCGAATGCTTCAGCGCGCGCCTCCCGGTCGGCGAGCCGAAAGCGCTCGTGATCCACCATCTGGTCGATTTGCGAGCGGATCTCGTCCATGCTGCGGATCATTGCCAGCGCGGCCAGCCCGGACGTGCCGGCCGTCTTCAGCAGCTCGTCGATTTCGCGTAGTGTTGCCGCAACGGTCAGTGCCAGATGTCCGGCCCGCAGGCCCTGCAACGGATCGTCCGCGACCAGCGTCTGTAGCGCCTGAGCCTCCCGTCGTACACTTTCGTCAGAGACGCCGTAGGCCTTGAGATAGGCGGGATCGAGGGTCATGAGATACCCGCGCCTTTCGGTCTCCAATTCCGCGATGATCGCCCGCAGCCGATCGAGCGTTTCGAGGACCTGGCGGCTGTGCTCGGTGAAATGATGAGCTGCTTGCCGCTCCTGCCAATATTGCAGGCCGAGGAAGCCGGTCGCGGCAAACAGGGTCACAAGCACTGCGACCGCGAGGATCAGCGGACGAGCAAACCACCGCAGATAATAGCCAGGAGCAAGGACTGACATTGGCCGTGTATCTTCGACGCGCGTCGGACCGGAGCGATGCCGGAACGATAGCATGGGCGGGTCCGCGCAGGTGAGCGGGGAACCACGCCATTCTCGACGCACGCTACACCGGCGCCGAAATCCGCCAGTTGGCGGGGCACAATGTCACGGGCGACGTCTCCTTTGTTGCAATTGACTGCCCGCAATTAGGAGCGCCAACATGGTGCCAGGCGGAAACTCAGGGAGCGGTGGGGTGTCAACCAGCCGTCGGAGCTTCGTCAAGGGATTGGGAGCGGCGGGAGCCGTCTTGCCGGCAGTCGGGCTGTTGCCAGGGCGAGGCGTAGCGGAGGATGCGCCACCGGCCGATGCCGCCGCGATCGACTGGAAGCAATTTGCGGGACAGACGATCGCGCTTTCGGGCGCGATCCATCCGTGGTCGAATGCGATCGCGCCGCTGTTGCCGGAGTTCACCATACTCACCGGCATTAACGTCACCGTCGATTTCCAACTGGAAACCACGTACCTCGGTGCGCTGCCGATCAGGCTCGCCCGCGGCAGCAGCACGCCCGACGTCTTCATGTTCACGACCTATGGCCAGGGCATCTCGAATGGATGGCTGGAGCCGCTCAACGGCTATTTTTCCCAGAGGTCGCTGACCGATCCCGCGTGGTATGACGAGAGCGATCTGCTCAAGACGGCTCGAGCTTTCCCGCTGTGGTCGGACGGCGAACGGTATGCCGTCCCGATTACCTCCGAGGCGATGACGCTTTTCATCAACAAGGAGGCGCTGGCAGCCAAGGACCAGCCGCTTCCCCAGACTTTCGAAGAGCTGCTAGTCGCCGCCAAGGCGGTCAAGACCAACGGGATGTCGGGGATCGCCATGCGGGCCCAGGCCGGCGGCAATTCCTCCCCACCGGCCATGGGCTTCGTGTTCTCCTACGGTGGGGCCATGGTCGAGCACGACAGGGTCGCTTTCGCGAGCCCGGAGGCGATCGCGGCCGTCGAGATGTACGGACAGCTGCTCAGCCAGGCCGGGCCTGCCGGCGTCGGCAGCTATGAATGGTACAACGTGCTGGACGACTTCCTCCAGGGGCGGACGGCGATGGCAATCGACAGCAGCAACTTCGCTACCGACATCTCCAATCCAGCGAAAAGCCGTGTCGCCAAGCAGGCGGGATTTGCAACCTTTCCGCATCTCGCCGGTCGCGGACCCGTCCCCTTCATGTCGCACTGGCAGGCGTGCATCAATTCCAAATCCCGAAACAAGCGGGCGGCTTTCCTGTTCCTGCTCTGGGCGACGAGCAAGGCGACCTCGTTGCGGACTGCTGCTGCGGGGCTGGCGACGACACGCGTGTCGGCCTGGTCGAGCAAGGGCTTCAAGACGGCGTTCGGCTCGGAGGCAGCCGAGGCGGCGCTGACCAACTTGCAGAATGCCGATGTCGACCGCGCCAAGGCGATCCTTTTCCATCCGCAATCGAGACCGATCCTGGACGCCTTCATGATCGGCGTGAATGAAGTGGTCAACGGTGCGAAATCGGCGAAGGATGCGATGACGGGCGCAGCCGAAAGGGCCAATGCGGCGATCCGCGGGTAGCGGCGATGCGCAATGCAATCGGAAGAAGTGGGGCCACGCCGTGCGCGGCCCCATCGGGCTTACCCCCAACTAGCCGAAAACCACCTCATGCCGCATCACGAACGGGTCGAGCAGCTTGTGCACCTCGCCGGCGACCGCCCCCTGCTTGTCCTCCGGCGCGCCCACAACCGTCACGGTCGCGATCGAGCCATGACTGCCATGGGCGCCGACCTTGACCTTGCAGTCGATGCCGCGCTCGGCGAGCGGCGCCAGCACCTTCGTGAACACGCGCTGCGCGGCGTCCCAGCGCAGTTGCGGCTTGAACACCTTGCCGACGCCCGTGACCGGCATCGGATCAATCGGGATAATCTGCACGGGCACGGCGGCGCGCTCCGGCGTGCGCTCGCGCACCCATGTCTCCAATTCGCCCGGCTCGACCTTGGCGCCCGGCTTCAGCTGAACGTAGCCCACCGGCAATTCGCCGGCATAGGCGTCGGGTTGGCCGACCACCGCAGCGAAACCGACGGCGGGATGGCGGAACATGATCTCCTCGATCGGCGCCGGATCGATGTTGTGGCCGCCGCGGATCACGAGGTCCTTGGCACGGCCGGTGATCCAGAGATAGCCATCCGCATCGAGCCGGCCGATATCGCCGGAATTGACCCAGACCTCATCGACAAAAGCCCCCTTGTTGTGGGCGTCGTTGAGATAGCCGCCGAACACGCCGGGCCCGGCCATGATGACGACGCCGATCTCGTCCGGCTTGCAATCACGAATCAGGTTGCCATCGGCGTCGAGTTGCACGATGCGGACACGCGCGTAAGGCATGGGCAGGCCGACCGAGCCGAGCCGGATCGGCCGGCTGGGATAAGCGAGCGTGTGCACGCTCGAGGTCTCGGTCATGCCGTAGACCTCGACCACCGGCAGCTTGAGCTTCTCCTGGATCGCAGATCCGACCGCGACCGGAATCGCCGAGCCGCCGCCGGCTGCATATTTCAGGCTGGAGATGTCGGCGTTCCCAGGCGGCACCGCGAGCGTTGCGGCGAGCACCGTCGGCACGCTCGACAGCGCCTCCGGCTTGAAGCGCTCGACCAGCCCCCAGATGTTCTTCACCGCATTCGGATTGCGCCAGCCGCTCGGCGACAGCACGACCAGCGAGCCGCCTGCGGATAGTGTCAGCAGCACCTGGGTCAACGATCCGCCGACGTGAAACAACGGCATGCCGAACAGCATGTTGGCGCCCGGCTTTGTCTTCAGCAGCAGATTGAGCGCCCAGGCCTGATAGACTTGGTTGGCGTGGGTGTGCCGCACCAGTTTTGGTGTGCCGGTGGTGCCGCCGGTGTGGAAATAGGCCGCGATGTCGCTGCCCAAAATCTTGCGCTCGCTGATAAGCCGGTCGGACGGCTGCTGCTTGATCAGGTCGCTGAACGCGAAAATTCTATTGGCGGGGTCGCCGCCGCCGGCCACCTGCACGATCGCCTTGAGGTGCTTGAGCTGCGGGCGGATCTGCTCGACTTTTTGCCAGATGTCGGTGCCCGGCATCGGCCCGAGCGCCACCAGGATATTCGTGTTCGCCGCTTCCAGAATTTCCGCGATCTGGTGCGGCTCGAGCAGCGGGTTGACGGGATTGGCGATGCCGGCGGCCTCCGCACCGAACAGCGTCACGAAGGCATCGGGCAGCAGCGGCAACATGAAGGAGATGACGTCGCCCTTTTCCGCGCCGAGCGCGTGAAACATGTTGGCGGCCTGCGTCACGCGCGCGATGAAGTCGCGGTAGGTGACCACGAGCGGCGTATCGGCCGGATCGGCATTTTGCAGAAACTGGATCGCCGCCCCGTCGGGGTTGCGCGCAGCCCCGAGCTTGATGGCATCATAGGTGCTCTGTGCCGCGATACGGTCCGCGTAAGGGACCTGCTCGAAGGCCCGGACCTCCTCGTCCGTCAGAAGCTCCGGATAGTCGTTGCCGATGAGCCGATCGAGCGCGTGGATGCCCGCCATGGAATTCCGTCCTCCCTCAGATGCATTCCCTCGCCGCCTGTCTTTTGACATTTTGGTTCGGCGAGGCCCCGACCGGTAACCGGTCGAGCGCGGACAGAATGATGGATGATTTGGCGTTCGTCCATGGCCTAACGGCACGGTCGTAGCACTGGTATTCGAGGCCTTTGAACCTCCTCGCCCGATCCCGGGACCAAGAACATGCGTCGGATTCGCCTGCCAGCGTCCTGCCGCAAGACTTGAGGTGATCATGACCACGCCCCTGCGGGACCGCGCCACACGGCTGATCGTCGCACTCACCATCGCAACGATGATCGCCCAGCCGCGCGCCGCGCTCGCCGATGGCCCGCTCGACAAGATGCGCGCCAAGATCACGGCCTTCATCGGCGAAAAGATGCAGACACTGGGTGGGTCACGCATCGTCTACAAGGTTGACGGCGATGGCCTGCGCGAGAGCGTCGCCACGGATCTGCGCGACGACGTCTACAAGAATTTGCACGACGGCCATATCGCCTTCTCCAATCTTGCGATCCGCGACGGCGGAGTCGATGTCAAGATCGCGGACGCCAAAGGCCGCGATCAGCTCGCGCGCAAGCTCGCCTCGGCCGCGGACGGACTGCCCTCCCATGCGCTCGCCGTGACCGACGGCGGCGACGGGGCGGTCAGGCTCGCGCCGACCGATGCCGCATCCGCTGCACGGCTGAGTGAACTCGTCGAAGATTCCATCGCCATGATCGAGCAGCGCCTCAAGGATTCCGGCGTCAAGCTTGTCAGCGTCGTCCCTGACGGGACCGACCGCATCCGCATCTTCCTGCCTGGTGTGACCGACCCCGAGCGCATCACCGCGACCTTCGCACGGAAGGTCAAGGTCAGCTTCCGCCTGATCGACGCTTCGATGTCGCCGGAGCAGGCGCAATCCGGCACGCCGCCCGAAGGCTCCGAAGTCCTGCTCGGCTTCAAGGACAAGCGCCCCTATCTGGTCGCCAAGGACAGCGTGCTCGACGGCGACGACATCAACTATGCGGCGCCCGGCTTTGCGGCCGGCACCAAGGACCCGGTCGCCTCGTTCCGCTTCAACGGACGCGGCACGCGGCGCCTCGCCCATGTCACGGAAGAGAACGTCGGCAGATCCTTCGCCATCGCGCTCGACGACAAGGTGATAGCCGCCCCCGTGATCCGCGAGCCCATCACCGGCGGCTCGGTCCAGATCTCGGGCAATTTCACCCTCGAGGAGGCCAACAGCGTCGCCATGCTGCTGCGCGCCGGCGCGCTGCCGGGGCACCTGACCCTCGTCGAGCAGCAGGTCATCCAGGCCGCCGCCAAGCCCTGAGGCGGAGATCACCCCGCGCCCCCGCCGCACGGGCGCCCAAGTTCGTCCAAAATCCGTTCACGACGCCCAGGCCCGCGCCGCGGCGGCCCCGAATCACGGGCCGCCCGAGGCCATACGCGCAACCAACGGGCAATTGCCGAAATGCCCGATCAGGCTAAAATTTGCCTCTTGCAGCATGACGGCCGAAGGCTTCATTCAAGCGGTCGTCATTCGATTTCGGCTATACGAATACCGAGCAGGACTGAAAGCCTTACGCAGGGATAGGACCATGCCGTCCGGCAGCGCAGACATTTCCTCGATCCTCGACCGCATTCTGGATGCGGCGACGGATAACCTCAGGATCGCGAAGATCCTGGTCCAGATGGGCCTCGACCCCAACAACGTCACCTACGACGCGATCTTCAACCGGTTGCTGGAGATCTTCGTCCATAACATCACGCTGGCCAACATGTTCGCTACGGTCGGCGCCGGCTTCTTCGTCGCAACCTTGCTGATGCGGACGATGGTTCCGCTGCGCGTCGCCAACATGATCGGCTGTGCGTTCTTCGCCATTTTCGGTGCGCTCTCCGCAAATGTCTCGACGTTCGTCCTATATCTGCTGCTGTTGCCGATCAACGCCATCCGCCTGCGACAAATGCTCAAGCTGGTCAAGAAGGCGCGGCATGCGGCCGAAGGCGACATGTCGATCGAATGGCTCAAGCCGTTCATGACCGAACGCAAATATCGCCACGGCGACACGCTCTTCAAGCTCGGCGATCCGGCCAAGGAGATGCTCCTGACCGTCACCGGCAAGTTCTTGGTCAAGGAAATCAATGTCGAGATCGGGCCCGGCGCGCTGATGGGCGAGCTCGGCTTCCTCACGCCAGACAACCGGCGCACCGGAACGATCGAATGCATCGAAGACGGCCAGGTGCTGACGATCACCTATGACCGGCTGCTGGAGATCTACTTCCAGGACCCGCAGTTCGGCTATTATTTCCTGGTGCTGACCAGCCAGCGCCTGCTGCAGAACATCGATCGCCTGCAGAAGCAGCTGACCGCGGCGCGGGCGCCGACCACGAACAGGACCGCGTGACCACGGCTCAGCTCAAGAGTAGCGCCATTCCGGGATCGCCCTTTTCCATCGCGCGCTGATAGGCTGGACGTGCACCGATACGGGCGAGATATTTGACCACGTTCGGGCGGCGCGCGAGATCGTAGGGCTGGAAATAGCGCATCGTGGTGAGCGAGAAGCCCATCATGATGTCGGCCGTGGTGAAGCTGCTGCCGGCCAGATATTCGGCATCGCGCACGCGCGCATCGACCAGGTCGAATGCGCGATCGACCCGCGCCTTGGTCGCGGCCAGCATCGGATTGTCCTCGGCGAGCTTGAGCCGGTTCAGCAGCATCAGCCGGCCCATGCCGGCTTGCAGCGTGCCGTTGGCGAAGTGAAACCAGTACAGGAATTGCGCGAAATCGGGCGCGTCCGGGCCAAGCACGAGGCGGCCCTTGCCGTATTTGGCCATGATGTAATCGACGATGGCGCCGGATTCGGCGAGCACGAGATCGCCGTCGACGATGACGGGCGCTGCCCCGATCGGGTGCAGCGCCTTGTAGTCGGGCGGCGCCAGCATGGTGACGGAATCGCGCGCATAGCGCTTCAGCTCATAGGGAATCCCAAGCTCCTCGCAAAGCCAGACGATGCGTTCGGATTGCGATTTGCCGAGGTGATGAACGGTGAGCATAAGGCCTCCTGCGGGCGTAAGCTGGATGTGATCCCCATACTACTTCGTCATTGCGATGTCGAAGCAACGACGACCCATCACCGTTACCCTGAGGCGGCCGCTTCTTCAGCGGCCCTCGAAGGGTGACGGCCCGGCTGCAAACGGGCCGCTCATCCTTTGAGGCTCACCAAGGGACGCCCTGCGTCCCATGCCTCGAACCTCAGGATGACGGAACGCTTGGAAGCACTATGTCCCCTACGCCGCCTCGTCCGTCACCATGCGCGCTACGACGCGGTCGCGGCGGATGAAGTGGTGCCAGAGGGCTGCGATCACGTGAACCGCGATCAGGGCCAGCAGCACATAGGCAAAGAAGATGTGGCGGTCCTCATAGGCGTCCGCCGCCGCTTTGTCCGGAGAGGTGAATTGCGGCACGTTGAACAGGCCGAAGAAGTCCGAGTAATTTTGCGTGCGCGCGCCGGAATGCGCCCAACCCAGCGTCGCGACCAGGATGACGACAAGATAGAGCGCGCCATAGCTGACATGGGCGGCAATCTTCTGCCAGCGCGAGGTCTCGGCCGGCAGCGCCGGCGTCGGATTGATGGCGCGCCAGACCAGGCGCAGCACCGTCAGCAGCAGGATCATGTAGCCGATGTCGGCGTGGATCGAACGGTAGAAGAACCGATCAGGCCGTGCCGGGAAGTGGTTCATCCACCAGCCGAAGGCGATCATGCCGAGGATCGCCAGCGCCAAAACCCAGTGCAGCCCCCGGGCGACGCTGCCCCAGCCGGCCTTCGTGTTTCTGATCATGTCGGCTCCCCGAAAATTTGCGGATGTCCCAACCGCAGCGCAGCACGGCTGCAAATAGCGGGAACATGCGGCAAAGGTGAAATTGAATCGTTCCAAACTGGGCGCCGGCCATCCCCGCCCCAAAACCGCCCAAAAACCGAATGGTAACCATGGCGGGCTAGAGTTATGACGTGACCAATTCTCCGACGATCCTCGTATTCGACTCCGGCCTTGGTGGCCTCACCGTGCTGCGTGAGGTCGTGGCCGCGCGTCCGGATGCGCATTACGTCTACGTCGCCGACGATGCCTTCTTCCCCTATGGCCATCACAGCGAGGACGAGATCATCGCCCGCGTCGTGCCGCTGATGGGGGAGCTGATCGGCACCCATGATCCTGACCTCGTCGTCATCGCCTGCAACACCGCCTCCACCCTGGTCCTATCGCATCTGCGTGCCGCTTATTCCGCGCCCTTCGTCGGCACGGTGCCGGCGATCAAGCCGGCCTGCGCCCGCTCGAAAACCCGCCGCGTCTCGGTGCTCGGCACCAAGGGCACCGTGAAGCGCGAATACACCAAGGCACTGATCCGCGATTTCGCGCTAGGCTGCGAGGTCACGCTGGTCGGCTCGCCCGAGTTGGCCTCGCTTGCGGAGCGCGAACTCAGCGGCCACCCGATCAGCGACGGCGATGTCCTCGCCGAGCTCACCCCCTGCTTCGTCGGCGATGCCGCAGACGCGGGCACGCGTACTGACACCGTGGTGCTTGCCTGCACGCATTATCCGCTGCTGCTCGACCGGATGAAGAGGCTCGCGCCATGGCCGGTCGAGTGGATCGACCCGGCACCCGCCATCGCCCGCCGCGTCTCGGATCTGCTCGGCCCATACAGTGGCGACATCGTGCAATCCGGCGCCGAGATGATCTTTACATCGAACCGCGCACATGGGCTCGGGGCGACCCTGATGCCGTTCTTCGGCGGCCGCGCGCTGGCCTGACTTTTCGCAGCCACGGCGCGCTGCTAGGCTTGGCCGTCGTCATCTCGCGCAAGGTCATCACATGCCGGTCCCCGCCACGCCGCTCAATCGCCTCCGCCAATTGTGGAGCGAAGGCCGCCCCGCCTTCGGCGCGATCGCAACGATCCCGAGCGTCCAGCTGGTGCAGATCATGGCGCGCTCGCTCGACTGGATCATCGTCGATCTCGAGCACGGCCCGATTGGATTGACCGAAGCGCATGCGATGATCGCCGCGACGACGGGCACGCCGTGCACGCCGCTGGTGCGGATCGCGGCGAACGAGCCGTGGCTCGCGAAAGCGCCGATGGACATCGGCGCCTTCGGCATCAATTTCCCGATGATCACGAACCGCAGCGAGGCGGAGAAGGCGGTGCGCAGCGTACGCTACCCACCGCGCGGCGATCGTCTGTGGGGTCCGTTCCACGCGCCGTTCCGCTGGGGCCAGTCGATGCCGGACTACATGGCGTCAGCCGACGACGAGATGATCTGCATGATCACGATCGAGCATGTCGAGGCCGTCAACCGCATCGACGAAATCATGGCGACGCCGGGCATCGACGTCGCCGTCATCGGCCCCGGCGACCTCGCCACGTCCATCAACAAGCGCGGACAGATGGGCGATCCCGAGCTGCTCGAACTGGTCGCCCGCGCGGAAGCCGGCATCCTCAGAAGCGGCGTGCCGATCGGCGGCGTGGCCCGAACCGCGGACCAGGCCAACGCCCTGATCGACCGCGGCTACCGCGCGATCGCGCTCGGCTTCGACTGGTCGTTGTTCCAGCGCGGTATCATGGCGGCCTTCGACGGTATCAAGCGCTGAACAGGCCGATTGCCACCTTGCCGGGAACGGCGGCGCTGCTACGGTCGGCCGTTCCAGGGAGGAAACAATCAATGCTCAAGAAGAGCCTGCTCGTTCTTGCTTTCGCCGGCCTCGCCGTCGCCGCCTTTGCCCAGCAGAGCGGTATCCAGCGCACCCCGCTCCAGAAGGTCGAGTTCCCAGACGGCTACAACACCATCACGGCCATCGCGGAAGTCCCTGCAGGTGGCGCGGCCGGACGCCACACCCATCCTGGAATTGAGACGGGCTACGTGCTGGAAGGCGAGCTCAATCTTCTCGTCGAGGGGCAGCCGGACAGGACCCTGAAGGCCGGCGATTCCTATCAAATCCCGGCAGGCGTCGCGCACGACGCCAAGGCCCATGGCGATAAGGCTATGAAAGTGCTGGGAGTTTACATCGTCGACAAGACCAAGCCGCTGGCTTCGCCGGCACCCTGATTAAGGGCCGAACCGATCCGCACCCAAGCGGGTTGGTTCATGCTAGAGCAGTCGGCGAGCGGGCGCCCCCTCGCCGTCCCCCAATATCAGTCCCCCAAGTCAATCCGCGGGAACCGGAGAACGATGCGCGGTCAACCTAAGAACATTTCGCTGCCGCGCCGCCTGATTATCGACCTCATGCGCGCCTCGATGGGCGTGCCGTTCGTCTCGCTGTCCCGCTCGCTCAATATCCGGCCCCTGCTGGAGGCCCGTGCGGGCGCGATGGCGCCGGCCGGCTGGGCCGCGATGTTCGTCAAGGCGTTCGCCCTGGTCGCCAGGGACGAGCCGGTCTTGCGCACCGTCTACGCCAAATGGCCCTGGCCGTCGCTCTACGAGCTGCCGAAGAGCGTGGCGCTGATCGCCATCGCCCGGGTCGAGGACGGCGAGGAATGCGTGATGCCGCAGCGAATCGCGGCCCCGGAGACCATGGCGCTTGCCGCGGTCGACGCCGAAATCCGGCGTGCCAAGACCGCGCCGATCGACGAGGTCCCGATGTTCCGCAAGATCATGCGGGCGACCCGCCTGCCGCTGCCGTTGCGGCGGCTGTCCTGGGCGGTGGGCTTAAATTTCGGCCGGCAGCGGGGCAATTGGTTCGGCAGTTTCCAGGTGAGCTCGGTGGCCGCCTATGGCGGCGGCGAGCTCCACCCCATCACGCCCGGCCCCTTCATCGTCAGCTATGGGGTGGTCGAGCCTGACCAGACCATCCATGTCGTGATCCGCTGGGATCACCGGGTCACCGACGCCGCCCCCATCGCCCGGGTCCTGACCCAGCTGGAACAGGTGCTGAACACTGAAATCGCTGCCGAATTGCGCGCGGCCGGCCCAAAGCCGATCCGGGCCGTCGGGACCTGATTCCGGGACCATTCGCATTGACAGAACGACCCAAACCGCCCTAAAAGCCGCCTGCTCGCGGGCCGATTTCGGCCCGCGAAGCGTTTCGCGACCCGTGGTCCTGTCCCTTAAGCTTTGGGGATCGGACCTGTCAGTGCCGGGCTAGCCCGTCACCCAGGAGGGCGCGTTTCCTCAAACCATGCAACCGAAGAGGACGCGATGACTAAGCGCAGTGAGGCGAAGTACAAACTCGATCGCCGTATGGGCCAGAACATCTGGGGCCGCCCGAAGAGCCCCGTCAACCGCCGCGAGTACGGCCCCGGGCAGCACGGCCAGCGCCGCAAGGGCAAGCTTTCCGATTTCGGCGTGCAGCTGCGCGCCAAGCAGAAGCTGAAGGGCTACTACGCCAACATTTCCGAGCGTCAGTTCCACGGCATCTATGTCGAGGCGAGCCGCCTCAAGGGTGACACCGGCGAGAACCTGATCGGCCTGCTCGAGCGTCGTCTCGACGCAGTCGTATACCGCGCCAAGTTCGTCTCGACGATCTTCGCCGCGCGCCAGTTCATCAACCACGGCCACATCAGGGTGAACGGCCGCAAGGTCAACATCTCGAGCTACCAGGTCAAGGTCGGCGACGTGATCGAGGTCAAGGAAGCCTCCAAGCAGCTCGCCCACGTTCTCGAAGCCAGCCAGCTCCCCGAGCGCGACACCCCCGACTATCTCGAAGTCGACCACGGCAAGATGACCGCAAAGTACGTGCGCATCCCCGCCCTCTCCGACGTGCCGTTCCCGGTGCAGATGGAGCCCCATCTGGTCGTCGAATTCTATTCGCGCTGATAGGCTCAGCAGTTCAACATCAAAGGCCCCGGTTCACCGGGGCCTTTTTGTTTGGTAGCATGCCATTGATGTCTCGCACGGCCGACCAGTTCGCCAATATTCTGCCTTCGGCAGCGCCGACCGAAGCGGCGCTTCGAGCGTGGGGGGCCCTCTCCCGCGACGAGCAGATCTGCCGATATCGGGGGCTGTTCGCTCAGCCTGATTGCAATATCTTCACAGCCGACACGCCAGACGACATCCTCCTCGCCGCGCGAGACCGCGTCGCTCAACGTTCTCGCGACTAAGCACCTCTCATCGGAACGGCCTCGCAATACGTCGCAATTGTTCGACTAGATGAAATGACGAGAACAGCCATGCTCTACACCCCTCCCCCGATCGATCCCAAAGCGCCGCCGGTGCGCATCAATCTGCTGTCGGACACCCAGACCAAGCCGACGGTTGCGATGCGCGATGCGATGGCGCGCGCGGAGGTCGGTGACGAGCAGGTCGGCGACGACCCGACCGTGAATGCGCTGTGCGAGCGCGTGGCCGAGCTGATGGGCAAGGAGACGGCCGTCTACATGCCTTCGGGCACGATGTGCAACGTCACCGCGACGCTGGTGCATTGCCGTCCCGGCGACGAGATCCTCGCCCATGAGACCGCGCACATCATCGCTCGCGAAGGCGGCGCGCATGCGGCGATCGGCGGCTTCCAGGTGACACAGCTCAAGGGCGCCGACGGCCAGTTCACGCCGGAGACGTTCCGCAAGGCGCTGCATCCGCGCACGCGCTACCAGCCGACCCAGACGGTCGTCAGCGTCGAGCAGACAGCCAATATCGGCGGCGGCACGATCTGGAAGAAGGTCGCCCTCGACGAGATCGTCGCGATCGCGAAACAACACGGCCTCGTCACCCACATGGATGGCGCACGACTGCTGAACGCTACTGTCGCGAGCGGCATCTCTCCGCGCGACATGACCGCAGGCTGGGATTCGGCCTGGATCGATTTCTCCAAGGGCCTGGGCGCGCCGATCGGTGGCGTGCTCGCGGGCTCGCGGGCCTTCATCGACGCAGTGTGGCAGTGGAAGCAGCGCCTCGGCGGCTCGATGCGGCAGGCCGGCGTCTGCGCGGCGGCCTGCATCTACGCACTCGATCATCACGTCGATCGTCTCGCCGACGACCACGCCAATGCACGGGCTCTGGCCCGCGGCCTGTCGCAGATCTCAGGCGTCGAGGTGCAGGAGCCCGAAACCAACCTCGTGTTCTTCAAGCCCGACGGCGCCGGCATCCCCGGCGACAAGATGGTCGCCGCACTGCGCCAGCGCGGCGTGACGCTCGCGATGATGGACGGCCGTATCCGCGCCTGCACCCATCTCGACGTCAATGCGAGCCAGATCGAGGAAACGATCGGCTATGTCAGAGAGATCGTGCGCGGGGCGTAAAGTTCTGTAGCCCGGATGGAGCGCAGCGAAATCCGGGATCTATCCGATCGGCCAGAGTGTCCCGGATTGCGCTTCGCTCCATCCGGGCTACGCAAGCCACGAACCTTCAGCGATTACCGCCCCATCGCCTGATAGATCAGCGTCTTCAGCGCGAGCTGAATCCGGCCGCGCTGCGACGGGGTCTGCACCATGAAGATCCCGAACAGATCATCTTCGGGATCGATGAAGAAGAAGGTGCCGCCGACGCCATCCCAGCGATATTCGCCGAGCGGCCACGACGTGCCTGCCGGCACGGAAGTCCGCACGGCGAGGCCGAGGCCGTAGCCGGAGTTCTCCCCCGGGTAATAATTCCTGTCGCGCTCGACGTGGGTTTCGGGACCGACGTGATCCGACGCCATCAAGGCGATGGTTTCCGGCTTGAGATAGCGTCGGCCGTCGAGAGTGCCGCCGTTGAGCAGCATCTGTGAGAAGCGCGCATAGTCGCCGACGGTGCCGACGAGGCCACCGCCGCCCGACTCCCACCTCAGTGGTTTCCGGGGATCGCGGACCTGCGTCATCGGACTGATCGCGCGATCATCCGGCATCGGCTCGGCGATGCGCGGCCACTTGGCGGGATCGGCAACATAGAACGCGGTGTCCTTCATGCCGAGCGGATCAAGCAATCGCTCCTTCGCAAACTGGAACAGCGATTTCCCCGATATCACCTCGATGACGCGGCCGAGCACATCGGTGGAATGGCCGTAGTCCCAGATCGTGCCGGGCTGTTCGGCAAGCGGCAGCGCAGTGATCTTCGCGACGAGGTCGGCGTTGGTCGAATCCTTGTTGTCGAACAGACCGGCGTCGGCATAGACCTTATTCACCAGGCCCCCGCCGTAATAGCCGTAAGGAATCCCTGCGGTGTGGCGCATCAAATCCTCGATCGTCACCGGACGATTGAGCGGCTCCAGCTCCAGCGAGATCTTGTTGTCCTCGGCCTTCTTCTCGACGCCGACCTTCATGCCGGCAAAGGCCGGAATGTATTTCGAGACGGGATCGCTGATCGCGAGCCTGCCCTCCTCGACCAGCATCATCGCAAGGACACAGGTGATCGGCTTCGACATCGAGTAGAGCCGGAAGATCGTATCCGCGCTCATCGAGAGTTCGGTTGCGACGTCGCGGACGCCGAAATTCTCGTAATAGACCGGCTTGCCGTGCTGCTGGAGCAGCAGGATCGCGCCCGGAAACTTGCCCGTCGCGATCTCGTTCCTGATGTAGTCGGAGACTTTTGCCAGGCCCTCCGGCGTGAATTTGTGCCCGCGGTTCTCGGAGCCCGCTTGCGCACCGACAACGCCGAACAAAAGGACGAGCGTCGCAATCAGCGCGCGGCGCCCGAACATGTCAGTTCTCCATGGCTTCATAGACCAGTTGCTTCAATGTCCGTTGGATGCGCTGGCGCTCGGTCGGGGTCTGTTCCAGCAGCACAAAGAACATGTCCTGCTTGGGGTCGATCACGAAATAGCAGCCGGAGGCGCCGTCCCACTTCAATTCCCCGAGATCGCCGGGCGGCGGCGGTTTTGCGTTGCCGGGATCGGTGCGGACGGCGAGACCGAGTCCGAAGCCGAAACCGTCGCCGGGGAAATAGAAATAGTCACGACTGACGCCGGAATTCGGGCCGACCTGGTCGGTCGTCATCAGCTTGAACGTCTCCGGCTTGAGGATGGTCTTGCCGTCGAGCGTGCCGCCGTTGAGCAGCATCTGCGCGAAGCGCTCGTAATCGGCCATGGTCGTCACCATGCCGCCGCTGGCGAACTGGATCTTCTTGACGACCGTCGGATCGTTGATGCGACCGACCCGGAAATCGCTGTCGTTCGGCACCGGTTGCGCCAGGAGCTTCTGCTTCTCCGGGTCCGTGACGAGGAAGCCGGTGTCGACCATGCCGAGCGGACCAAGCAGCGTCTCCCGCTCGATATCGAGCAGCGGCTTGCCGGCCGCGACTTCCATGACGCGCGCCAGAATGTCGGTGGAATGGCCGTATTGCCAGAGCGCACCCGGCTGATTGTGCAGCGGCAGTTTTGCGATGCGCTCGGCGAACTCGGCGAGGTCGAAATCGCCGGCATAGATATTGGCGTCGCGATAGGCCTTGCGGACCAGGGTGTCGCCATAAAAGCCGTAGGTGACGCCCGACGTGTGCGTCATCAGATCCTTCACCGTCATCGGCCGGTTTGGCGGCACGAGCTCAAGCGACTTGGTGCCGTCGTCGGCCTTCTTCTCGACGCCGACCTTCACATTGGCAAAGGACGGGATGTATTTCGAGACGGGGTCGTCAAGCTTGATCTTGCCGTCCTCGAGCATCTTCATCGCGGCCACGGCGGTGATCGCCTTGCTCATCGAGAACAGGCGGAAGATCGTCTTGTCGGTGATCGGCGCCTTGCTGACCACGTCCTGCACGCCGAAGGCCTCATGATAGACCGGCTTGCCGCGCTGCTTGATCAGCACGGTCGCGCCGGCGATCTTGCCGGTCGCGACCTCGTTCTTGAAGAACTCGCTGATCTTGCCCAGCTTGTCCTGATTGAAATGCGCGCCGGCCGGAATCTCGTAGGTGCCTTCCGCGCGCGCGAGCGACATCGCGCCAAGCGAGACAAGCGCGCCGCAGACCAACGCAAATCGTCCAAAACGTAAAATCATATCCCCTCCCCGGAACATGGCCGGGCGGAGTGTACTGACGACGCCATCAGGCACAAGGGCCGCTGTGTCGCGCGAGCGCCTCGGCATGGAGTTTAGCGCTTGGCTCGGAGAAGCAGCAGAAAACGACCCCATCAACGGATGGCGCGGCCGGCAACATTTCGACCGTCGTACGGACGGCGATCTCGGCCGCCCTGTCGGCCGGAAAGCGATATATGCCGGTCGAAATCGCGGGGAATGCCACCGAGGTCAGCTTGTGCTGTCCGCACAGCTCCATCGCGCGGCGATAGCAGGAGGCGAGCAGATCGTCCTCGCCGATCGTGCCTCCGTTCCAGACTGGTCCGACGGTATGGATCACATGCGCGGCCTTGAGCCGATAGCCTTTGGTGATCTTGGCATCGCCGGTCTTGCAGCCATGAAGCATGCGGCATTCGGCGACGAGCTCGGGCCCGGCGGCGCGATGGATAGCACCGTCCACGCCGCCCCCGCCAAGGAGCGACGTATTGGCGGCGTTGACGATGGCGTCAACGCCGAGCGCGGTGATGTCAGCAACAATGACGTCGAGCTGGACGGCGCCGATCCGGCGCGTCAGCACCGTCACGGATCAGGCCGCGACCGCGACGCCCTTCTCGGAGAGGAGCTGCTGCAATTCGCCAGCCTGGAACATCTCGCGGACGATGTCGCAGCCGCCGATGAACTCGCCCTTCACGTAGAGCTGGGGGATCGTCGGCCAGTTCGAGAATTCCTTGATGCCGTTGCGGAGCTCGGCGGATTCGAGGACGTTGAGGCCCTTATAGCCGACGCCGATGTGGTCGAGGATCTGCACGACCTGGCCGGAGAATCCGCACTGCGGAAATTGCGGCGTACCCTTCATGAACAGAACCACGTCGTTCGACTTCACTTCGTTGGCGATGAATTCCGCGATGTTCATATTCGTGTCCTTCTGGGGCAGAGCCCTCACCTATCATTCCGGGCCGGCTCAGCCGATCTAACCCGATACCTGCCTATATATGTAGCCCAAACCGTTGTGCATCCAAAGTAAAATGGCGGCGAACAGCCCTCGGGCGGGCGGTCCGGGAGGCCCCGGCCCCATTGCATGATGGCACGAATATCATCACCGGGGAGGACTTTCATACCGTAACGGAGCCCCTATCTAGGACGAACCTTGGTTTTGGAACCGGGTCTCGCCAACAACGTTCTCTTGTCCTGTCTGGAGAAAAACGTGACGAAACAAGCCTCAGCAACGGCCAGTCCGCCGCTTTCGTCACCCTCTTCCGACCAGGGCAGCCTCGCCCAGCGGCTCGAGGCCGCCTTTCTCGGCGTCCGCAACGAGACCGAGCGCCGGGCCGCACCGCTCTCGCCCGAAGACCAGCAGATCCAGTCCATGCCGGACGCGAGCCCCGCGAAATGGCACCGGGCGCATACCACCTGGTTCTGGGAGCAGTTCTTGCTCGGCGAGCACGCGCCCGGCTACCGGCCCTTCCACCCCGACTTCGCCTTCCTGTTCAATTCCTATTACGTCAGCGCCGGGCCCCGCCATGCCCGCAATCATCGCGGCGACATCACCCGGCCCAGCGCCAACGAGGTCGGCGCCTATCGCAGCCATGTCGATGCGGCGGTGGTCAAATTCTTCCGTGAGGCTGACGAAGACAAGCTCCGCGCTCTGGCGCCACTGGTCGAGGTCGGGCTGAACCACGAGCAGCAGCATCAGGAATTGATGTTCACCGACATCCTGCACGCCTTCGCGCAGAATCCGATCTATCCGGCTTACGACAAGGACTGGCGCTTTCCGTCCGCGACGCGCGCCGGCGACGACTGGCTGACGCTCAACGAAGGCATCCACGCCGTCGGCCATGTCGACGAGAGCTTTCATTTCGACAACGAAAAACCCGCGCATCGCGCGCTGGTCGGCCCCGTGAAGATCGCCCGCAATCTCGTCACCAATGGCGAATGGCTCGCCTTCATGCGCGACGGCGGCTACCGGACCGCAACGCTGTGGCTGATGGACGGCTTCGCCGCGGCCAGCAAGGAAGACTGGCAGGCTCCCGGCCATTGGCGCGAGGTCGATGGCGGATGGCAGGTGATGACGCTCGCCGGCCTCAAGCCGGTCGATCCCGACGCGCCCGTCTGCCACATCAGCTATTACGAGGCCGATGCATTCGCGCGCTGGGCCGGAAAGCACCTGCCGACCGAGATGGAATGGGAGGTCGCCGCGCGCGCCGGCCAGCTCAACGACGCCTTCGGCATCGTCTGGCAGTGGACGCGTTCATCGTATTCACCCTACCCCGGCTACCGCGCCATCGAGGGCGCGCTCGGCGAGTACAACGGCAAGTTCATGGTCAACCAGCTGGTGCTGCGCGGCTCCTCGCTCGCGACGCCGGACGGTCACAGCCGTGTCACATACCGCAACTTCTTCTATCCGCATCACCGCTGGCAGTTCACGGGACTGCGGCTCGCCGACTACGTCTGAAGTTTCATCCGACGACAAATGCGCGCCGGACAGCGCGTTCAGGAGAGTATCATGAATGTGCACGCCAGCGCTTTGGCCGAAGCCCATCTCCCCGACGAGCAGACGACCGCCTTCGCCCGCGAGGCCATCGAGGATCTTTCGCAGCAGCCGAAGAAACTGTCGCCGAAATATTTTTATGACGCGACCGGATCGGAGCTGTTCGAGGCGATCACGCGCCTGCCGGAATATTATCCGACGCGCACCGAGCTTGCGATCCTGAAGGAGCGCGGCAGCGAGATCGCAAAGATCATTCCAGAGCATGCGGCGTTGGTCGAGTTCGGCGCCGGCGCGACGACGAAGGTTCGCCTGCTGCTCAACCACTGCAAGTTCGCGGCCTATGTGCCCGTTGATATCTCCGGCGATTTCCTGAAGGCACAGGCCAACGGGCTGAAGCGGGACTTCGCCTCGCTCGGCATCTATCCGGTGGCCGCCGACTTCACCACGCCGTTCGAGCTGCCGAAGGCGGTCGCGTCGATGCCCAAGGTCGGCTTCTTCCCGGGCTCGACCATCGGCAATTTCGAGCCGCATGAGGCGCAGGCCTTCCTGAAAAGCGCCCGTCAGATCCTGGGCCGGGGCGCGCAGATGATCATCGGCGCGGATCTGGAGAAAGAGGAGCGCCTGCTCCATGCCGCCTATAACGACGCGGCCGGCGTCACCGCGCGCTTCAACCTCAATGTTCTGGTGCGGATCAACCGCGAGCTCGGCGGCAATTTCGACCTCTCCGCCTTCACCCATGGCGCAATCTACAATCACGCGCGCCACCGCATCGAGATGCACCTGATCAGCCGGAAGAGCCAGACCGTTCGCCTGCTCGGCACCAGCTTCTCGTTCCGGCCGGGTGAGAGCATTCACACCGAGAACAGCTACAAATACAGCCTCGAGCGCTTTGCCGCGCTGGCGCAAGGCGCCGGCTGGCGCGTGCGTGAAAGCTGGACGGACGCGGCAAAGATGTTCTCGGTGCACGCGCTGGAGGCGGCGGAGTAATTACTCCGGCGCTTTAGCGTTCCTCAGCCTCTTCCGGCTTCGGCCCCAGCGACACCGACTCCCACACTGCGACGACGATCATGATCACGCTCGTCGCGACCGACAGCCATAAGGGCGAGAGATCAGCGGCAAACCACCACAGCACCATCAGCAGGATGATGCCGATGCCGTGGGAGAGCTGGAGGAAGCCGCGGATCGCGTGCTTGAACAGGACGGTGCCGACCAGAAACACCAACGGTCCGCCGATCGTGCTGACGATGGTGCGGACGTCGGAATGGCCGGTCGGATGTTTCAGCACCAGCTCGTCCGAAACCGCGGTCAGGATGATGCCGGCGACGATCGGCATGTGCAGATAGGTGTAGGCGAGCCGCGCCAGCCGGCCGGATTCGGCGCTCTTCGAAATCCACTCAGAGCCAGCCTCGGCGCCCTTGTGGAAATAGACCCACCACATCGCGATGCTGCCGACAAGGCACGAGACGAAGGCCAGGATGTTGTCCGCGGTCCAGTCTAATTCCGCAAAGGTCGCGCCGTTGACGACGACGGCTTCACCGAGCGCGATGATGATGAAGCCGGCGCAGCGCTCGGCCATGTGGTTGCCCTCGACCGCCCAGGCCTCGACCGACGAGAAGCCCAGCTTCGGCACCCAGAAGCGCACCGCGGGCGAGACGTATTCGATTGTCAGCGCCGCGATCCAGAACCACAGCCTCTCCTCGCCATGGGCCAGACCGCCGAGGATCCAGAAGATCGCGGATCCGCAAAGCCAGACCAGAATGCGGATCGCATTGTGCCGCACGGCGGTGCGATGGCGCGGGGTCGCAAACAGCCAGAACGCGGTCCGTCCGACCTGCATCGTTGCATAGGCGACCGCAAACCAGAGGCCGCGGCCGTCGAACGCGCCCGGGATGGTCGTCGACAGCACGAGGCCGCCGAGCATCATCAGGAAGATCAGGATGCGGACCGGCGTCAGCTCGGGGTTGAGCCAGTTGGTGACCCAGGCGGTGTAGACCCACACCCACCACACCGCCAGGAACAGCAGCGTGACCTCGACCGCGCCGAGCGGCGTGAAGTGGTGCAGCAGCGTGTGCGAAATCTGGGTGACGGCGAAGACGAAGACGAGATCGAAGAACAGCTCGGCATTGGTGACGCGGCTGGGCTGGTTCGGCACGATCACGCGAAACATCGCGCCGCGCGGATTGTCGGCCGCCATCATCGTCCCCGTCGCGTGATCAGGTCAGGCGCAACTCATCAAGTACCTGGCACGCCGGTTTGCAGCGCCAGCGCATGCAGCACGCCGCCCATCTGGCCCTGCAGGGACCGGTAGACGATCTGGTGCTGCTGGACACGGGACTTGCCGCGGAAGGATTCCGAGATCACGGTCGCGGCATAGTGGTCGCCATCGCCGGCGAGGTCACGGATGGTCACCTCGGCATCGGGGATCGCTGCCTTGATCATCGCCTCGATATCGTGGGCGTCCATGGGCATTCTGGTCTTGCTCCTTGTGTCGGCTTGCAGCCTCGGCGTCGAATCGCTTTGCCGGGGTCCGGCTCTGCAGAACAGAACTTGCCGGCAGGGCCAAACTTAGCGTGAACGGCCTTCTACGTCACGCCTTCAGGCACTATATCCCTGATCCCATCAGGATAAAGGCACGACAAAGTGCCGCGCGCGGTAGATTGAACGAAAAGGCGTGAAATCATGAAACTTCCCGGGCCGGACCACCCCATCACCATCACCCAGAACCCCCGGCGCGTCCGCGTCACGGCGGGCGATATCGTGATTGCCGAGAGCGCCAAGGCGTTGACGCTGAAAGAGGCCAAATATCCGGCGGTGCAATATGTGCCGCGGGCGGATGCCAACATGGCGCTGCTGGAACGCACCGAGCGCACCACCCACTGCCCCTACAAGGGGGACGCCAGCTATTACAGCATCAAGGCCGACGGCAAGACGCTCGACAACGCCATCTGGACCTACGAGACGCCGTTCCCCGCGATGACGGAGATATCAGGCCATCTCGCCTTCTATCCGGACAAGGTGAAGATCGAGGAAGTGGGCTAAGCTCACTGGCGCTGTGACGCCGGGGCGATCATCAGGTCGCCTCCTCCCAGTCGACACAAGGCACGAGATGCCGCGCAAGGCCGCACGACTGATTGGGGTCTCGTTGCTGGGGTTGGCCGGCCTGTTGATTGTCGTGGCGGCTGCCGGGCTGGGTTTTCGCGCCTATCGCCAGCATCTTGCCGCCGAAACTCTCGCGATCCACTCCCCCAACGGCGTGCAGGAGGGGGCGTTCGTCGATATCGGCGGCATCAGGCAATGGATTCAAATCCGCGGCGAGGATCGGGATAATCCGGTTCTCCTGTTCGTCCACGGTGGGCCCGGAGGCTCAACCTTGGCAATTTCGTCGGGCTGGCGTCCCTGGGAAAAGCATTTCACCGTGGTGCAGTGGGACCAGCGCGGCGCCGGCCGCACCTATGGCGCGGCTGGGGACACGCTCGCGCCAACCATGACGCTGGAGCGGATGACACAGGATGGCGTCGAACTGGTCGAATACCTGCGGGCACATCTGCACAAGGACAAAATTATCCTGGTCGGGCATTCCTGGGGCTCGTTTCTGGGCATTCACATCGTCAAGCAACGCCCCGATCTGTTTTATGCTTATGTCGGCACGGGACAAGTGGTCGGCCGGGTGACGTTCGAGAAGCAATTCGAGATCACGATCGCGCATCTCCAAGCGTTGGCGCAGTCCGCCGGCAACAGCGAGGCCCAAGCGGAATTGGCACCAATCGTCGCCCGCCCTCTGATCAATCCACAAAATCGATCGGTTGCGGACAAGTGGAGCAAGGCGCTGGGGCTACCCTCCATCGAGAGCCTCCAGTTGGCGGGTCCCGTCCCACCCCCGTTCATGCCGGATTTTTCGCTGCTGGACTGGTACAACTGGAGAAAAGGCATGGCCTTCTCCGCAAAATATCTGCGCGGACGAGAAGGCCCCATGTTCAAGCGCGACGTCGCCGCGCTGGGGCTCGCGTTTCCGATCCCGGTGATCTTCATCGAGGGCGATGCGGACTACAACACACCGGGTGGGCCGGCCGAACAGCTCTTCAATCAGATCACGGCCCCGCATAAGGAATTTGTCTGGATTCGCGGCGGCGATCATTTCATTCCGTTCGATCGTCCCGACGAGTTCTTGGCGGAGCTGGTGGCCCACGTCATGCCGTTCACGCGCAATTGAGGGGAGCGTTACGGCCTGTTACGCCCGGAAGATCGTGAGCCCGAGTATCAGCAGCACCAGGAAGATCACGACGAAGATATAGAACAGGAAGCGGGCGATATCGGCGGAGGCGGCCGAGATACCGGTAAAGCCGAGCACACCGGCCACGATCGAGATCAGCAGGAAGATCAGCGCCCATTTCAGGATAGTCATCGCCAGCTCCGACGCGTCTGTGCCGCCTTTTGGCGGGCGGCCCTCAACCATTTCGTGAACGCTAACTTGGCCACACGGAACTGGTTCCTGAGGCTGCCGGTCGGGAGCAACGAATGGCATAAACAGCGCTTGCTGAATTCGGTTCCTGGCAGCAGAGTCGTGCAGGGACAGAGGCACAACCGGGGCAACCATGAGCACGATCTCACAGTCAGCGACGATTGGCGCCGAAGCGCATGCTGCGCCCAAAAGCAAGACGCGCAACATGTCGCTCGATCGCGCCCGCACCTTCCTGACGCTGGTGGTGCTGCTGCACCATGCTGTCATCCCCTATACCTATTTCGGTCATACCGACCCGAAGTTCTTCTTCGGCTTCGACATGATCGTGCTCGCCACCGACAGCTTCTTCATGGCGATGTTCTTTTTCCTGTCGGGCTTGTTTGCGTGGTCGGGAATCGCTCGCAAGGGACCTGCGAGCTATTTGGAAGACCGCGTCCGTCGGCTCGGCATACCGTTCGTGATCTGCGCGTTCACCGTCATTCCGGTCGCGTATTACGCCATCTCGCTGCGGCTCAATCCCGAGATCGGATTTTCGCAGTTCTGGTGGACCACGATCACGAAAGGCCCGTGGCCAAGCGGGCCGATCTGGTTCCTCTGGGTCTTGTTCGCCTTCGACCTGATCGCGTGCCTTCTGTATCGCCTGCGGCCCAATCTGCTCGACCCTATCAACCGCCTCTCGGTGCGCGGGCGGCGCCGACCTGCCGAATTCTTCGCGGTCATGCTGGCCGTCAGCGCCGCGTTCTATGTACCCGGGCTGATGTATTTCGGCCCCAGCGACTGGTTCCAGTTCGGACCGTTTTCGGTCCAGCACGGGCGCGTGTTGCTCTATGCGACCTACTTCTTTTTCGGCGCCGGAATCGGCGTTGCCAATATGGATCGCGGACTGCTCTCGGCTGAGGGCAGGATGGCGAAGGTGAGCTGGGAGTGGCTGGTCCTGGCAATCGTTCCGTATTGCCTGCTGTGGGTGCTGATCTTCATCAAGCGAGAAATCCTGGGGAATCCGTCGCCACTGCCGAACTGGTATGAAGGAAGCTACGCTGTCTGCGTCACCATCTTCAGCGTCGCCATCATGTTTCTGATCCTGGCCTTCTTCCAGCGGTTCAGGCAGTCAGGCTCAGCGAAGCTGCTCGATCCAATGCAGGTCAGCGCCTTCGGCATGTTCCTGGTGCACTATCCGATCACGCTGTGGCTGCAATACTGGCTGTTCGACTACAATTGGCCTGCCATCGCGAAGGCATTCACCGTGTTCGTGCTGACAGTATTTCTGAGCTGGGCCGCGACCGTGGCACTGCGCAAGATTCCGGGCGCGACGCGGGTGCTATAGCCGCCGTGTAGCCCGGAGCGCAGCGCAATCCGGGATCTTGCCACAAGCAACAGCGCTCCCGGATTACGCTGCGCTCCATCCGGGCTACGGCTGTGAGAACAAGGCGGCGCCTACGCCGCCTTCCCGCCCATATAATCCGGCAACCAGCGCTCGTGCGACGTCCGCAGCGCATCAATTGAAACAGGCGCCTCGCCCCCGATCGCGATCGCATCGCCACCGGTGGTGCCGATGCGCACGCAGGGCACTTCGCAACCGCGCATCTTGGCGAGCACGCGGCCGGCTTCCGTTTCCGGCACGGTGACGAGATAGCGTGCCTGGTCCTCGCCGAACCAGTAGGCCTGCGAGACAAGCGAACTCGGCGCCGCCAGCAGCTTTGCACCGATGCCGCTCGCCATCGCCATTTCGGCGAGCGCGATCAGCAGGCCACCGTCGGAGAGATCGTGCACGGCGGTCGCAGTGCCCGCATGGATCATGCCGCGCACGCAGTCGCCGTTGCGCTTCTCGGCCGCAAGGTCGACCGGCGGCGGCGCGCCCTCCTCGCGACCGCAGATGTCGCGTAGATAAACCGACTGGCCGAGCCAGCCATGGGTGTCGCCGATCAGGAGGATCGCCTCGCCCTCGGCCTTGAAGGCGAGCGACGCAGACTTGGTGAAATCGTCGAGCAGGCCGACGCCGCCGATCGAGGGCGTCGGCAGGATCGCGCTGCCGTTAGTCTCGTTGTAGAGCGAGACGTTGCCTGAGACGACCGGGAAGTCGAGCGTGCGGCAGGCTTCCGAGATACCCTTCAGGCAACCGACGAACTGGCCCATGATCTCGGGGCGCTCAGGATTGCCGAAGTTGAGATTGTCGGTGATCGCGAGCGGCTTGCCGCCGACGGCCGTGATGTTGCGCCAGGCTTCCGCCACTGCCTGTTTGCCGCCCTCAAACGGATCGGCCTCGCAATAGCGCGGCGTGACGTCGACGGTCAGCGCCAGGCCCTTCGGCCCGTCCTGCACGCGCACGACCGCGGCGTCGCCACCGGGGCGCTGCATGGTGTTGCCGAGGATGACATGGTCGTACTGCTCCCAGACCCAGCGCTTGCTGCACATGTCGGGCGTGCCGATCAGCTTCTCCAGCGCCGCACCGAGCGCCATCGGCGCCGGCACTTCGCGCGCATGCACGGTCGGCAGCGCGGCGGAGGGAACATGCGGACGGTCGTAGAGCGGCGCCTCGTCGCCGAGCTCCTTGATCGGCAGATCGGCCATGACGTCGCCGCCATGCTTGACCACGAAGCGCTTGCTCGGCGTGGTGTAGCCGACCACGGCGAAATCGAGGCCCCATTTCTTGAAGATCGCCTCGGCTTCCTTTTCCTTCTCGGGCTTGAGCACCATGAGCATGCGCTCCTGGCTCTCCGAGAGCATCATCTCGTAGGCGCTCATGCCGGTCTCGCGGGTCGGCACCGCGTCGAGATCGAGGTCGACGCCGAGATCGCCCTTGGCGCCCATCTCGACCGCTGAGCAGGTCAGGCCTGCCGCGCCCATGTCCTGGATCGCGATCACGCAATCGGCTTCCATGATCTCGAGGCAGGCTTCGAGCAGAAGTTTTTCGGCGAAGGGATCGCCGACCTGCACGGTCGGGCGCTTCTCCTCGGACTTGTCGTCGAACTCGGCCGAGGCCATCGAGGCGCCGTGGATGCCGTCACGGCCCGTCTTGGAGCCGAGATAGACGATCGGCATGTTCACGCCGGAAGCGGCCGCATAGAAGATCTTGTCGGCATCGGCGAGGCCGACCGCCATTGCGTTGACGAGGATGTTGCCGTCGTAGCGGGTGTGGAAACGCACCTGGCCGCCGACCGTCGGCACGCCGAAGGAATTTCCGTAGCCGCCAACGCCGGCCACGACACCGGACACGAGATGCCGGGTCCTGACGTGCTCGGGCGCGCCGAAGCTCAGCGCGTTGAGGCAGGCGATCGGGCGCGCGCCCATGGTGAAGACGTCGCGCAAGATGCCGCCGACACCGGTGGTCGCGCCCTGATAGGGCTCGATGTAGCTCGGGTGGTTGTGGCTCTCCATCTTGAAGACCACGGCCTGGCCGTCGCCAATGTCGATCACGCCGGCATTCTCGCCGGGGCCCTGGATCACCCAGGGCGCCTTGGTCGGCAGACCCTTCAGATGGATGCGCGAGGATTTGTACGAGCAGTGCTCGTTCCACATCGCCGAGAAGATGCCGAGCTCGGTGAAGGTCGGCTCCCGCCCGATCAGCTTCAGGATGCGCTCGTACTCGTCGGGCTTGAGCCCGTGGGCGGCAACCAGCTCGGGGGTGATCTTGGGTTCGTTCTTCATGGATTCGGGGCTTTCGGCGGGCGGTTGGCCGTTCTTAGGAACATCAGGGGCTGACGAAAAGCCCTTTATGGCGCATTTTCCCGCTGTCCCACGTTTTGCGGCCGGGGGGTGCGGGAACAGGAATTGCACGGGGCGGACGGATCGGATTTAAGGGCTAAAGACCCGCAATTGAAGGCCCATTTCCTTGCATGAATTGACCAAAACGGCCTCGCCCCAGCGCCCCGACCTGCACATCGCCACCGAGGGGGAATTCACGGGTTGGCAGACCTGGATCCGCGACAGCTTTGAGAACCATATCGGCCCCTTCTGGCACCGCCTGGAGGCCGATGGCAGCGTCCGCTGCGCCTTCCGGGTCGAAAAGAAGCACCTGAACGGGTCCGGCAACGTTCATGGCGGCTGCTTCATGGCGTTTGCCGACTATTGCCTGTTCGCGATCGGCCGAAATGCCCTGAACAGCAAGGGCGTCACCGTCAATTTCGCCTGCGAATTCCTCGATGCCGGGCACGAGGGCGAGCTGATCGAGTGCACCGGCGAGGTCACCCGCGCCGGCGGTTCGCTGATCTTCCTGCGGGGCGAGATGATGGCCGGCGAGCGCCGGCTGTTCACC
The DNA here is from genome assembly GCF_036924495.1 of Bradyrhizobium sp. AZCC 2230. Lineage (NCBI taxonomy): Bacteria > Pseudomonadati > Pseudomonadota > Alphaproteobacteria > Hyphomicrobiales > Nitrobacteraceae > Bradyrhizobium > Bradyrhizobium sp. AZCC 2230. Next base: position 2,663,999 of record NZ_JAZHRS010000001.1, read on the forward strand.
TTCTCCGGCACGATCAAGCGGGTGAAGCGGAAGGTGCCGCCTGCGGGCGCCGTTACCACCTGATTTGACTGCAGCGCTCCTCGCGAAATCTGCGGCGACGCAATCAAACAGCACGTTCCCGAGCGCGCTCTGAGACCAGTATTCGATTGACCGATGTGTCAAGGCCAAGCGAGGTTGGTTACATAAGCGCGACAGGGAGGAAACGTCAGTGATGATTCATTGGGTTCGCATCTCGATTGGCGTTCTGATGATCGCCCTGCCTGTCGATAAGGCGATGGCGCGGGTGGCCCGTATTGTCATCGATCAGACGGTTGCCCTTCCCGACGGGCGCAACGAGAGTCTCTCGGGTCGCGCTTACGGGGAATTGGACCCCAAAGACCCCCTCAACGCCGTCATCACGGACATCCAATACGCACCGCTGAATGCACGCGGCCGGGTCGAATATGTATCTCGATTCACTCTGACCAAGCCGACGGACATGCACAACGCGAGCGGCGTGCTCTGGTACGACGTCGTCAATCGCGGTCGTCCGGTCGCCATGAACAACAGCCCGAGTTCAATTGGGCCATCTGCCACCAAGCCGCAGGATTTTGGTCACGTGGCGCTGATCAGCGGTTGGCAGGGGGATATTGAGCAGACGACAGACAATTGGACCGTCCAGGTTCCTGTCGCGCGCAATTCGGACGGATCTTCGATCACGGGGGTTGTGCTGGCACGTATCGCCAACGTCCCCAAGGGCACCAACACGCGTCCGCTCGGGATGCTCGCGACTTTGATCCCTTACGATGCCGCGTCACTCGATACGGCAAAAGCCCATTTGATGACAAAGAGCTCGGAAACACGGACGGGCGAAACCGGCGTCTCGGACAGGATCGCCGACGCCGATTGGGCCTTCGCCGACTGCACGAGAGTTCCTTTTCCGGGCGAGCCGAATCCGCGTTCGCTGTGTCTGAAGAATGGATTCGATCCGAACCTGCTTTATCAGCTCGTCTACGAAGCCAAAGACCCCAAGGTGTTGGGCGTTGGCTTTGCCGCGATGCGTGATGTTGCTTCGTTCTTCCGCTTTGAAACCGCCGACGATGAGGGGACGCCAAACCCGATTGCGGGAAGAATTCACAACGCGGTCGTGCAAGGGATTTCGCAGTCGGGAAACGCTTTGAAGACGTTCATCCTGCTCGGCTTCAACCAGGACGAACAAAAACGCCGCGTATTCGACGGCGCCAATCCCCACATTGCCGGGAGGCTGACGTCCGTCAACGTGCGCTTTGGATTGCCGAGTGGCTCTGGCACCCTTTACGAACCCGGCGGAGAAGGCGTGCTGTGGTGGACGTCCTACACGGACGCCAAGCGGGGGCGCCATGAGGCGAGCCTGCTGGACCGCTGTACGGCGACTGCGACATGCCCGAAGATTTTCGAGACGTTTGGCGCAAGCGAATATAACGCTCGATTGATGACGGTCGCCGAAACGGGGACTGATGGCAATGCCGACCTCCCTCTTCCCGCAAACGTGAGGCGCTATTATTTCCCGGGCACCACACACGGCGGAGGACCAGGCGGCTTTGATCTGCTTGCACGGCCAGCGGCCGGTTGCGTTCTTGCTCAGAACCCCAATCCCGAAGATGAAACGATGAACGCGCTGCAAATCGCGTTGGTTGACTGGGTCGTGCAAGGAACGGAGCCGCCGCCAAGCGTCTATCCGACATTGGCTCGTGGCGATCTCGTACCCAATACGATGCAAGCCATGCACTTTCCATCGATCCCCGGCGTGCCATCGCCCACCGGTATGGCGGTTGGGCTATTCGACTACGACTTCGGAGAGAGTCTGGACTACCAAGATTTTTCAGGCGTCATCACGCAGCAACCGCCGACCATCAGGCAAATCATACCCGCTTTGATGCCTCGCGTTAATCAGGACGGCAACGAACTGGCTGGTGTGGCCTCAGTCCTCCATCAGGTGCCGCTCGGGACTTATACGGGATGGAACGCAACAGCGACCGGATTCTTCAAGGGCCAGCCTTGTGGCGGCGGATTGACCGGGGGTTACATCCCATTCGCCAAGGTGAAAAGCGAGCGAGAGGCCGCCGGCGATCCGAGGCCGTCGTTGGAGGAGCGATACGGCACCCAGGCGGGGTATGTCTGCGCCGTGAAAACTGCCGCCAAACAGCAAGTTGCGCTTAGGTTCCTGAGACCTGAAGACGCCGACCGCCTGGTCGCAGCGGCGGCTGCCGTTGACAAGTTGTCCGGCCTATCGCCGACTCCGGAAAGGAGCAGCGTGGGCGAGGCGCTCTGCAAGAACTAGGCTGAGCCGAAAGCGCCGGTGGATGCGGCTTCTTTCGCCCGCTCACGCCGAGATCTGTTTCTCGGCAATCGAGAGCCACTCGGCCTGCGCGTCGCGCAGATATTTTGGCGCGCGGCGCATCTGGATCAGGAGCTCGTTGAAGACCACGCGCGCCTCGGCGGTGCGGCCGACCATTTGCAGCAGCATGCCGTAACGCACCCGCGCTTCGGCGCCCGGAAAATAGCCGGCGACGGCGTGAAATTCCTCGAGCGCCTCGTCGAGCCGGCCGACCTCGGCGAGCGCACGAGCGTACAACAGATGCGCGTCGGCGGAGTCGAACTCCGGCCATTGCTTCTGGAGATCGTCCAGCGTCGCGAGCGCATCGGCCGGACGCCTGGCGGAAAACTCGGCCTGCGCCTTGCCAAGCGCATAGATGGGATCGTGGCCCATCGGCAGCGACAGGATATGGTCATAGTGCTGCTCGGCCTCACTGAACCGACCGACCTTTGTACACTCTTCGGCAAGCGCCGCGCGATTGGCGATGGTGTCGGTGCCGGCCAGCCGGTCGGACAATTCGCGATAGCGCTTCTCCGGATCGAGCCGGTTGGCGACGCGCTGGCGCGCCTGCCGCGCGCCGGGGCTCGAGAACCATTCGGGAATGAGCTCGACCGCGATATAGGCGATCGCGCCCATCATCGGCACCAGCAGAATGATGAAAGCCCATGGCCGCAATCGCCTGGTGCGCGAGGCGTGGTAAATCAGCGTGATATCGAGCAGCAGAACGACCAGGGCAACGGGCATGTGACATCCGGGAGCACAACGACAGCGCAGGCTTCCTGATATCGCAATCGGCGCGACGGAACAACTTTGAGTTGCCCCTCCCCGCGAAAAATCCGCGACGTGGGACGCATGCGCCTTGATGGCGACGAGGAGTCAGTCGCGTCAGACGCGATGGAGGTTCACGAGGCCGCAGCCCAACGCGACGATGGCTTGGGCGCTACTATTTGGCGTCGTCCGCCAGCATCTTCCGGTATTTCTCGACGTCGCGCGTCACGAGTTTTTGCAGAACCTCGGGCGTGTGCTCGTCGGGATCGGGCGCGACGGTCGAGAGCTCGCCAAAACGCTTCTTCACCGCGTCAGTTTCAACCGCCGTGCGCGCCGCCGCATTCAGCTTGGCGATGATGGCCGGCGGCGTCCCCTTGGGCGCGAACAGGCCGTTCCAGCCCTGCGCCTCGAATTCCGGCAGGCCCGCCTCAGCCGACGTCGGCAGATCGGGCAGCGTGGCGAGCCGCACCGTCGAGCCGACCACGAGCCCCCGCACCAGCTTCTCGTTGATCGACTGCGACACGGAGGCCGCTGCGTCGCAGACGCCGTCGATCTGGCTGCCGATCGCATCAGTGAGCGCGGGCGATGCGCCGCGATAGCCGACCAGCGTCGCGTCGATGCCGGCGGCCGTGACAAAACTCTTGCAGATGAGGTAGTTCGACGAGCCGACGCCGGCATGGCCGAGATTGATCTTGCCCGGATTGGCCTTGGCGTAGGTGATGAACTCCTTCAGATCCTTCGCCGGAAAATCCTTGCGCAGCGCGATGATGCCGAAGGTCTTGGCCACCATGCCGATCGGCGCAAACGAGTCCGGCGTGAACGGCAGCTTGGGATAGATCGTGTAGGTCGCCGCATTGGTACCGGCATTGCCGATCGCGATGGTGTAGCCATCCGGCTCAGCGCGCGAGGCGCGCGCCAGCGCGGTCGAGCCGCCGGCGCCCGCAACGTTCTCGATCACGATGGACTGGCCGAGCGCCACGCCCATCTGCTCGGCCACCGTCCGCGCGATCACGTCCGACGTGCCGCCGGCTGCGAACGGCACGATCATGGTGATCGGATGTTTTGGAAAATCCTGCGCGAACGCAGCAGTCGCGAACAAGGACGCCGCGATTGCGGCGAGCGCACGCTTCACCACGAACGAAATCACGCGGCCTTTTCCAGATGCGCGGTGAGGCCTGCGAACAGGCCGCAGCCATCGGTGCAGCCCATGATGTCTTCGACGTGGTTTTCCGGGTGCGGCATCATGCCGAGCACGTTGCCCTTGTCGTTGACGAGGCCGGCGATCGAATGCGCGGCACCATTGATATTGTGGCTCTCGTCCACCGCACCGTCGGCCGAGCAGTAGCGATAGAGCACGCGCCCCTCGCCCTCGATCCGCTTGATGGTCTCTTCGTCCGCCTCGTAATTGCCCTCGCCGTGCGCGACGGGCACGCGGATCACCTGGCCGGCATTGTAGCCGCGGGTGAACGGCGTATCCGAGCGCTCGACGCGCAGATGCACGTCCTTGCAGATGAATTTCAGCCGCGCATTGCGCATCAGCACGCCCGGCAGCAGGCCGGATTCGCAGAGGATCTGGAAACCGTTGCAGACGCCGAGCACGAGGCCACCCTTGGCGGAATAGTCGCGCACCGCATCCATCACCGGCGCCCGCGCCGCAATCGCACCACAGCGCAAGTAGTCGCCGTAGGAGAAGCCGCCGGGCACGACCACGAGGTCGGTGCCCGCAGGCAGTGACGTCTCGGCGTGCCACACCATCGCAGGCTCGTGGCCCGAGATCAGCCTCAGCGCGCGCGCCATGTCGCGTTCGCGGTTGATTCCGGGAAAGACGAGGATGGCGGCTTTCATGATTCAGGTTCCGACTAGGGTGGGAATCGGGTTGGCCCGCGGGCCAATTCGTCAGGAGACATAGCCATTTGACGGGAATTTTACCAGTGCTAGCCTCGCCGGGCGGCCTTGTACACAGGCCATGGCCACGGCACTCCTGCCCAACGATTTTGCCGGGGATTGAAGCCATGAACGTCCCGTCACTGCCCACATCCCAGTCCGAACCGGTGTCCGCCGAGGGCGTCGTCGCCGCCGGCGCCTATGTCGACGGCCGGCGCGTCGCCAACATCGCCATCAGCGAGGCGTCGAGCTGGCGAGCCAAGCCCGGCCATGTGGTCTGGATCGGGCTGCACGAGCCCGACATGGCGCTGCTCGGCGCGGTGCAGAAGCAGTTCGACCTGCACGAGCTCGCCATCGAGGACGCCAACAACGCTCATCAGCGGCCCAAGATCGAGCAATATGGCGAGGCCCTGTTCATCGTCGCGCGCACCGCGCAATTGATCGAGGGCCGCATCGCCTTCGGCGAGACCCACATCTTCATCGGCGACGGCTATCTCGTGACCGTCCGTCACGGTGCCTCGACTTCCTATACGGCGGTGCGCGAACGCTGTGAGAGCTGTCCGCGGGCGCTGGCGCGCGGCGAGGACTACATCCTCTATGCGATCCTCGATTTCATCGTCGACAACTACTCCCCCGTGCTCGAGAGCATTCACGACGAGGTCGAGGGCATCGAGGACGACGTGCTCTCGACCGCGATCACCAAGGCGCAGATCGAACGGCTGTACATGCTGCGCCGCGACCTCTTGCGGCTCCGCAACGCGATCGGGCCCCTGGTCGAAGTCTGCCGCCGGCTGGAGCATGACGAGCTGTCGATGGTTCGGCCGGCGATGCAGACGCTGTTTCGCGACGTCACCGACCACGTCCGCAACATCCAGGAGCGCATCGATTCCATGCGCGAGGTGCTGGCCTTCGCCTTCGAGGCGAGCCTCTTGGTCGGCCAGGCGCAGGAGACCGCGGTGTCGAAGAAGCTCGCCTCTTGGCTCGCGATCCTCGCCGTGCCCACCGCAGTCGCAGGCATCTACGGGATGAACTTCAAATACATCCCCGAGCTGCAATGGGAGTACAGCTATTTCGTCGTCATGGGGATGATGGCGCTCGCCTGCCTCGGATTGTACTGGCGCTTCCGCCGTGTCGGGTGGCTGTGAAGCGCCACGCCGACGTCAGACGATCTCGACCCGATAATTCTCGATCACGGTATTCGCCAGCAGCTTGTCGGCGGCGTCCTTCAGCGCGGCTTCCGCCTTGGCCTTGTCGGCGCCGGCGAGTTCGATGTCGAACACCTTGCCCTGCCGCACGCTGGCGACGCCGTCGACGCCGAGCGACTTCAGCGCGCCTTCGATGGCCTTTCCCTGCGGATCGAGGATGCCGGTCTTCAGGGTAACGGTAACACGTGCCTTCACGTCAAATCCCCTTAGCTTTTCACCAGCACCGGGCCGGAGCCCTGCGGACGCTCGTTCTCCATGAGGATGCCGAGGCGTTTGGCAACTTCCGTGTAGGCCTCGAGCAGGCCGCCGAGATCTCTGCGGAAACGATCCTTGTCGAGCTTCTCGTTCGACTTGATGTCCCACAGCCGGCAGCTGTCCGGCGAAATCTCGTCGGCAACGATGATGCGCATCATCTCGTTCTCGAACAGCCGGCCGCACTCCATCTTGAAGTCGACGAGGCGGATGCCGATGCCGAGGAAGAGGCCGGTGAGGAAGTCGTTGACGCGGATGGCGAGCGCCATGATGTCGTCGATCTCCTGCGGCGTGGCCCAGCCGAAGGCGGTGATGTGCTCTTCCGACACCATCGGGTCGTTGAGCTGATCGTTCTTGTAATAGAATTCGATGATCGAGCGGGGCAGCTGGGTGCCCTCCTCGATGCCGAGGCGCTGCGACAGCGAGCCGGCAGCAACGTTCCGCACCACCACTTCGAGCGGCACGATCTCGACCTCGCGAATCAACTGCTCGCGCATGTTGAGGCGGCGGATGAAGTGGGTCGGCACCCCGATGTCGTTGAGGTGCTGAAACAGGTACTCCGAGATCCGGTTGTTGAGGACACCCTTGCCCTCGATCACCTGATGCTTCTTCGCATTGAACGCTGTGGCGTCATCCTTGAAGTGCTGGATCAGGGTACCGGGCTCAGGACCTTCATAGAGAACCTTTGCCTTGCCTTCATAAATGCGACGCCGACGGCTCATTGGGATGTACCGTGTTTTGTTGAAATCCATGTATTTGGTGTGCTCCGGTTACCAGGTTACGACCCACAGCGGAGCTGCCGTGAACGGCCTGGACCCCCATCCGAATCCTTGGAAACAGAACGGGAACCAAGCCTTTAGGCAACCTATCCGATTGGCTGTCCCAGCACAATCGATCCGGCCCATCCGACGCTGACTTATACCACCTTGCCTGCGGCTTTACGGCTCGTTGTTTCGCCGATTCGTGCCCCCTATCTAGGCATGCGCAGGGGCCCTCGCAACGAGGGCCGCCACGTCCGGCAGCCCTTAGGGAATTGGAAGACGCATGAGCGAATTCAACAAGCGCGAGGAAGGCTTTGAGAAGAAGTTTGCCCTCGACGAGGAGCAGAAATTCAAGGCGGAGGCCCGCCGCAACCGGCTGCTGGGGCTGTGGGCGGCCGAAAAGCTCGGAATATCAGGCGAAGCCGCCACGGCCTATGCCAAGGAGGTCGTCGCGGCCGATTTCGAGGAGGCCGGCGATGGCGACGTCCTGCGCAAGCTCATGGCCGATTTCGCCGCCAGGAACGTCGCCGTCACCGAACAGGCGATTCGCGGCAAGATGAGCGAGCTGCTCGCCGTCGCGGCCGCCGAGGTGAAGGCCGGGAAGTAAGCTTAACAGCTGACGGCGGATAGCCTTGGAAGGCCTCCGCCGCTCGCCCTCTCGGGCTTGCAGCCGGCCCCTGGCAGTGCCAAATGGGCGGCATGTCCCAGGAAAACCATCAAGATCACATTTCCAACGTTCTCGCCCAGCGCTATGCCTCGCCCGCCATGCGCGCCATCTGGAGCGGCGAAGGCAAGGTTCGCCTCGAACGCGACTACTGGATCGCCGTGCTGAAAGGCCAGCGCGATCTCGGTATTCCCGTGCCCGATGGCGTGATCGAGGCTTACGAGCGCGTCAAGGACCAGGTCGACCTGGACTCCATCATGCGGCGCGAGCGCATCACCCGCCACGACGTCAAGGCGCGGATCGAGGAGTTCTGCGAACTGGCCGGTCATGAGCACCTGCACAAGGGCATGACCAGCCGCGACCTCACCGAGAATGTGGAGCAGCTGCAGGTCTTCCGCGGGCTGCAGCTGATCGAGACCAAGAGCATCGCCGCGCTCATTCGCTTTGCGAAGCACGCCAAGCAATTGCGCGACATGCCGTTCACGGCGCGTACGCACAATGTGGCGGCGCAGGTCACGACACTCGGCAAGCGCATCGCCATGTTCGGCGAGGAGATGCTGGTTTCGCATCAGAGCCTGGTCAACGTGCTGGACACCTATCCCGCGCGCGGCCTGAAGGGCGCGGTCGGCACAAGGCTCGACCAGATCACGCTGTTCAACGGCGATGCCGGCAAGGCGCGCGCGCTCGAGCAGCAAATCCTCAAGCATCTCGGCCTGCCCAAGAGCTTTGATGCGGTCGGCCAGATCTATCCGCGCAGCCTCGACTTCCGCGCGGTTAGCATTCTCACGGAGCTTGCCAGCGGTCCCGGCAATTTCGCCAAGACCATTCGCCTGATGGCGGGCCACGAGCTCGCCAGCGAAGGTTTTGCCAAGGGCCAGGTCGGCTCCTCCGCGATGCCGCACAAGATGAACAGCCGCTCCTGCGAGCGCATCAACGGCCTGCATGTCGTGTTGAAGGGCTATCTCGCGATGGCCGCCGGCCTCGCCGGCGATCAGTGGAACGAAGGCGACGTCTCCTGCTCGGTCGTCCGACGCGTCATGCTGCCGGATGCCTTCCTCGCGATGGATGGCCTGCTCGAGACCCTGCTCTCCGTGCTCGACCAGATGGAAGTGTTCGACGCCGTCGTCGCGACCGAGCTGAACCGTTATTTGCCCTTCCTGCTGACCACCACGGTGATGATGGAAGCGGTGAAGAAGGGCTCGGGGCGCGAAGGCGCGCATGAGGCGATCAAGGAACATGCGGTCGCGGCCATTCGCGACCTGCGTACCGGCAAGATCGTGCAGAACGACCTGCTCAAGCGTCTCGTCGCCGATCAGCGTCTCGGCCTGAGCGAAGGTGAACTGCAGCGCGTGCTCGATCACGGCCGCGCCAATTCCGGCGATGCCGGCGCCCAGGTCGACTACTTCGCCGAGCAGGTCGATGCGCTGGCGAAGGCGAAGCCTGAAGCGGCGAGCTACGCGCCGGGCGCGATCCTGTAAGCGAATGGTGAGTGGCGAATAGCGAGTGCAATATCCATTCGCTACTCGCAATTCGCCATTCGCCCTCTTACTCTTCCTTGAAGCCGTACTCCGGCACATTGCCGCTGGCGCCGTAATATTTGTACGGCAGGAATTTGCCTGACATCGTGATCTTGACGCGGTCGCCCTTCGGGTTGGCGACGCGCTCGATCGCCATGTCGAAGTCGATCGCCGACATGATGCCGTCGCCGAATTCCTCCTCGATCAACGCCTTCCAGGCCGGACCGTTCACCATCACCATCTCGTAGAAGCGGTAGATCAGCGGATCGGTCGGCGGCATCGGCGTGCCGGTGCCGCGCATCGGCACCTCGTTGAGCATCGCAGTCTCGGTCTTCGACAGGCCGAACATTTCAGCCGCATTGGCCGCCTGAGGCTTCGTCAGCTTCATCTGGCCCATGATCGCGCCGACGATCAGCACCTCAGAATAGCCGCCGATTTTCTCGCAGATATGTTTCCAGCTCCAGCCTTTCTCGCGCTTGATGTCGAGCAGCTTCTCGGTGAGGTCTTCGCGTTTCATGTCGGGGTCTCCCTTGGCCAGGCTAATGTGACGGACGTGCCGCTTTGGGAGGCACGAAACGTGCCAAAAAATGAGGCTTACGGTTACGTCCCGCCGCATGATGAAGCTGGAAAATTGCTGGCCGTGGCCAAGACGACATGGAGTTGGAACGCGAGTAACGGTCTCGTAGGGTGGGCAAAGGCGCACAGCGCCGTGCCCACCATTTCTGTCTGAGTTTCGTCGGAAGCAACGGTGGGCACGCTTCGCTTTGCCCACCGCTACGAGACCGCCCACGAGACCGCCCAAGAGGCCGCGCTACACCAACGTCTTGGAAAACCCCGCCGCGAGATGATCGATCAGCGCGCGAACGGCCCGCGGCAGGCCGCGTCGCGTTGTGAAGACGAGATGCACCATGCCGCGGTGACCGCGCCACTCCCTGAGCACATGGACAAGCTTGCCTTGGTCAAGCGCATCCCGACAGAGGTGATTGGGCAGCAACGCAACACCGAGACCGGCGACCGCCGCATCACGCACCGCGCAAAAGTCGCCGCATCCCATGCGCGGCTCGAGCTTGAGAACGCGCGCCTGTCCATCGTCGGTCTGCAGATGCCATTCCACCAGCGCGTCGTTATCTGATGTCGCCAGGATAGGAAGCGCGGTCAGGTCATCCAGCGTTCGCAGCCGGCCTGCAAGCTGGGGGCTTGCAACAAGAATGCGCGTGGAGGTGCCGAGCGATCGCATCGTCAGCGCTGCATCACCCGTGAGTTCGGACCGAATGCGCAAGGCCACGTCGATCCGCTCGTCGATCAGGTCGACCGGCCGGTCGATGGCGACGAGTTGCAGGCGCACCTTGGGATAGCGCGTCAGGAAGCTTGCGATGAGCCCGGACATTTCCGCGACCATGCCGGTCGGGCAACTGAAACGAATGCGGCCGTGCGGTTCGGCCTGCGCTTGCGTCACCAGCGCCTCGGCCTGCTCGGCTTCAGTCAGGATCGCTCGACAGCGCTCGTAGAAGGCTTGCCCCACCTCGGTGACGCGAAAGCGTCGGCTTGATCTCTCGATGAGGCGCAAGCCCAGGCGCTCCTCCAGCCCTGCAATCCTCCGGCTGAGCTTTGACTTGGGCTCGCGTAAAGCCCGCCCGGCGGCGGTGAATCCGCCGTGCCCAACCACCTCGGCAAAATAGGCAAAGTCGTTCAAATCAGCCTTCATCGTTCCTCTCATAGAACGCTGAGTACCATATCTCCCGTCTGTTCGCACCATCGTTCCATTGGCATTTACGACGGGCAACGGCGATTTCGCCACGTGCTTTCGCAGGAGACGGACGATGACGAACAGGTTCAACAACAAGGTCGTGGTGGTGACCGGCGGCACGAGCGGCATCGGCCTTGCGACCGCGAAGGCTTTTGCGGCTGTGGGCGCCTCGGTGTTCATCACCGGCCGCCGCCAGGACGCGCTGGACGCGGCGGTGAAATCGATCGGCGGTCGCGTGACCGGCGTGCAGGGCGACATGGCCAATCTCGCCGACATCGACCGCCTCTACGACACCGTCCAGAAGAAGCACCCGCAGATCGACGTGATCTTCGCCAATGCCGGCGGCGGCGAGTTCGCGCCGCTCGGCGCGATCACCGAGGAGCACTATCAGCGCACATTCGACACCAACGTGAAGGGCGTCCTGTTCACGGTCCAGAAGGCGCTGCCATTGCTTCGCGAAGGTGCCTCCATCGTGCTGAACGCGTCGACCACCAGCATCTCCGGTACGCCGGCCTTCAGCGTCTATTCGGCAACCAAGGCGGCGGTGCGCAACTTCGCGCGTAATTGGATCCTCGACCTGAAGGACCGGCACATCCGCGTCAACGCGATCAGCCCCGGCGTCACCGACACGCCTGCGCTGAACCATCTGTTCGGCGGCGGTGAGCAGGCGGCAGGCACGAAGACGTATCTCGCGGGACTCATTCCGGCCGGTCGCATCGGCCAGCCCGAGGAGATCGCCAAGGCCGTGCTGTTCCTGGCCTCCGACGAGGCAAGCTTCGTCAATGGCGTCGAGCTCTTCGTCGACGGCGGCCAGACTCAGATCTGAAGCGCGCCTGACGTCAGCACAACTTATCGAAATTGGAGACAACCGATGACCCGGACCAATGAATCGGCAGATCGCATCCACGAACTGCTTCACCGCAACCTTCAGGAGGTTTTCGGCGAGGGCGACGCAAAGCGCCGCCGCGCCGCAATCGACGAGCTCTGGACGGAGAACGCCGCCCTGTACGTCCCGCCAGGCGTCGTTATCGGCCGCGACGCGATCGACAAATTCGCCGGCGATCTGCGGGCCACGCATCCGCACTTCGTCTACACGCCAATAGGCGAGCCCCAGGCGCTTCACAACGCCGGACGGCTAGCCTGGACATCAGGTCCCCGCGGCGAAGCACCTGATTACACCGGATGGGACGTCATCATCGTGGAAGATGGCAGGATCGCTGCGCTCTATGTGTTTCTTGACCGGCCGGGCAAATGAACGCTGATGCTATCCAGCCAATCAAAGGCAGAGAGCACCGGGCAGCGCGTGGCGCCTTGAACCAAGTCCGCCCGCGCACCCAAAAGACTATCGGAAGGCACGATCCAGATACGCATCGATGCGTGCCTGTGACACGGCATCGAGCGCACTTTGCTCAGCGGCAGAACGCACGTCGCTTCTCTGGAGCGCGGATCGCCCATAGCGAGCCGGGATGAATGCGGCCGCGGCAACCCACGGTCCTGCGATTCGTCTCGTATTATCCAGGGACAAGCCGACGATCAGCTTGTGCGCGTCGGTCCTCTGGCCGGAAGCCGTCAACGTCGCGGGCGCGGCCAGGCCCCAGCGGTTTCCAACGGGCGACACGAAGACATGGGGCGTAACTCCCCCGGAAACCATCGTCGTAAATGTCAGCGTATCGACAAAAACATCCGACGTCGCTTTGTCGACCGCCAATGTCTTGACTTCATTGAGGTCGAAGAATGTCGAGATCAGTTCCTTCATTCCGATATTGCCGGAAATTGGATAGGCATAGTTTGACGAACGATAATCCGATGGGCACTGGACGCTACCATCTTCCAGCGCAAACCCAAGCTTGACGTTCTCCAACAAATCCTTTGCCGTTTCACTCACAACGAAATGTCGGAGATTCTCGCGCTTGAAATCGCCGCCCGCCGACAGAGTAGCGCCTGCGGTTCCGTTCGAAATCAACTTGACGGGGTCGGCGAAACCGGCGGCCGCATTGTCCACCGTGATATCAAACGAAAAATCAAACGCGATACCAGTCTGGATATATTTGTCGTAGATGGCACGCTCGTGAGCGTTCATTCGCGTTCTCATTTGCGGATTCCAAGGCCGCCCGCGCAGCAGCGTAAGCTGCTCGATGATGGGTGGATTGGGAGGATCCTCATTGTTCAGAAGCTCGATCGCCTTGTCCTGGATGGCAAGCCGCGTCTCGCAACGGATAAATTGCACAAGGTCGGGCGTCTTGACGCCCGTGACCTCCTGCTGAACCGGATGCAGAGAGCATCCGGCGGACGCGCCGGCAATCAGTAACGCGAGAAATCGCGCCCCCCTCCATCCGGGCAGCAAGCCTTTGCCACGGCCTAAAATACGGCTCCGAATTCCGTCCAAACCTGAATGCATGGTGTCCCCCAACGAGCTGGGTCAGGGCGTGACACGCGCAAGCAAGGGGGCCTCATGCCCCGTCGACAAAAATTTGAAAAATAGCGGCCCCAAAAGACAACGCGCGAGTTGCCTCAACCCAAGATAAGTATCTCGCCGATGCTATACCTTGGGTAAAGCGTGTCAAAAGGAAAGTTGAGGGCTGCCCGCTGATCCATCCGCACTGATGCGGACCGATCACTTCGCCTTCGCGATCATCTCCTCAAGCCGCGCCAGCTCCACCTCAAGATCCCGCTCCACATCCGCGGCCCGGATCTCCAGCACGCGATAATCCCTCGCCTCCAGCCATGCTCGCCGCGACGCACGATCAGCGGCAATCGTCTCGCCCTCGCCGGGGTTGACCAGCTCGATCGCGATCCGGTGCGGGAACGAGACGAAATCCGGGATGTGGCGGCCGACCGGGGTCTGGCGCTTGAACCCTCCTGCGAAGCGGCGATCACGCGTGAGTGCCTGCCACAGCAGGCGCTCGGCATCGGTCGGGTTGCGGCGGAGCAGGCGGGCGAGACCGCGCACGGTCGAGCCGCTGTCGGGCACACCGCCGCCCTGCCCGTGCTCGGCCAGCAGCGCGCGCAGGCGCGTGGCCTGCTCGCCGTCGAGCACACCGCCCTTGGCCGGACCCTTGCGCCCTTCGGCGATCGCCATCACCACCCCATGCAGGGTGTGCATGTCCTGCTTGGTCGGCTCCATCCGGCTGAAGATGTTGCGCAGATTGATCAGCATGGTGTCGCGCTTCTCGGCCGGGCGCAAAAATTCGACCCGGTCGAGCTCGCGGATGAGGTTGTCGAAGAAGGCCTGCATCTGGTGCTGCGAGGCGCGCTCGGAGCGCTCCGGCATGGCGTGCGGCAGCTCGCCCGATGTCGCCCGCTTGAACCATTCGTAGCCGACCAGCAGCACGGCCTGGGCGAGGTTGAGCGAGGCAAACCCCGGATTGACCGGGAAGGTGATGATGCGGTTGGAGAGCCCGACCTCCTCGTTGGTCAGGCCCCAGCGCTCCCGGCCGAACAGTATGCCGGCCTTGCCGCCGGTAGCAACGTGCCCCGAAACCTCCGCGGCGGCCGCTTCCGGCCCCACCACCGGCTTGGCCTGATCATGGGGGCGCGCGGTCGTGGCGAACAGCAGGTCGAGGTCGGCGACGGCCTCACCGACCGTGTCGAACAATTCGACCTTTTCCAGAATATGGTCGGCGCCAGCGGCGGCGCGCTGGGCGGCGATGTTGGGCCAGCCATCGCGCGGGTTGACGATGCGCAAGCGGCTCAGGGCAAAATTGCCCATGGCGCGCGCGGCCATGCCGATGTTTTCCCCGAGCTGCGGCTCGACCAGGATCACGATGGGACCGTCGAGGGCGAGGCCCGCCTTGGTCTTGTCGGTGCCGGACATCTCATTCCACTTTCTGATTCAGCGTTCTTCTCGTTCAGCTTCCGAACGGTTTGAACTCCTGTCTGAAGACGCTGATCCAAGCCTTCATCCACGCGGCCGGCCCGCCTTCCGTGCAGGGCAATTTCTGCAACGGAGATAACAGGGTTAGCGCCGTTTGCTAATCCGAAATCGGCATCTCAACTGGGGACGGTTTCTTTCGCCAGCTTGTGCGCGATTTGCTTTCGGATATGGCTTATCAACCACAACTAAAGCGAAGCCGAAAGGGCGGAGCTAAAAACACAATTCAGGGGGGTGGTGATGCGCGGTCGATGGACGTTGGCAATTCTGGGAGCGGTCTTGATCGTGGTGGGCGGCCTCATCGCCCATCTGACGCAGACCGCCGGCGGCATCCGGATCCAGGATGTCAGGTTCAAGGGCGCCAAGGGCAACACCATGAGTGCCCTGCTCTACATCCCCACAAATGCCACCGCGCAGACCCCGGCACCGGGCATCCTCGCCGTCCACGGCTACATCAACTCGCGCGAGACCCAGGACGGCTTCGCCATCGAATTCGCCCGCCGCGGCTATGTCGTGCTGGCGCTGGACCAGACCGGCCATGGCTATAGTGACCCACCCGCCTTTGCCAACGGCTTTGGCGGCCCTGACGGCCTCGCCTATCTCCGCAGCCTTGATATCGTCGACAAGGCCAATATCGGCCTCGAGGGTCACTCGATGGGCGGCTGGACGGTGCTGGCCGCAGCCACCGCGATGCCGAATGACTACAAGTCGATGGTGCTGGAGGGCTCCTCGACCGGCAAGCCGTTCGCAGCCGACGGCACCCCCAGCTGGCCGCGCAACACCGCTTTGGTGTTTGCCCAGTACGAGGAATTCTCCACCCTGATGTGGGGCGTCGATCTCGCCCGCGATGTCACCAAGAGCCCCAAGCTGTGGGCGATGTTTGGCACGCAGGGGCCGGTCGAGCCGGGCAAGGTCTATGGCGACCCGGCGGCCGGGACCGCCCGGGTGCTGTACACGCCGGCCATAACTCACCCGGCCGAACACATCTCGCATGAGGCGATCGGCTACAGTCTCGACTGGTTCGCCAAGACGCTGCAGGGCGGCACGCCGCGGCCGGCCGACGACCAGATCTGGTTCCGCAAGGAGCTCGGCACACTGATCGCATTTGCTGGTTTCGTCGCGCTGTTGATCGGCACCTTCGACGGCCTGCTCGAGGCGCCAATGTTCTCCCGGCTGCGCCTGCCCGCGGGCGCTGACGGCACCATGCCGCTGCATCACGCCGCCACCGGCCGGAGCTGGACCGCGGCGTTGATCCTGTCCGCCTTCATCCCGGCGCTGACCTATTACCCGGCCTTCGCGCTGGGCGGGACCTTCGTGACGCCGACGGCGTTCCTGCCGCAGGGCATCACCAACCAGATCCTGGTCTGGGCCATCATCAACGGCCTGATTACGCTGGCGCTGATGCGCTTCGCCCCGAAGCGCAAAGGCCGGACCGGGCTGCTCGGCCAGTCCCTCGTGATCACGGTCGCTTCGGTCGCAGTCGGCTATGCCGCGCTGTGGCTCGCCGACGCCGTTTTCAAGATCGACTTCCGCTTCTGGATCATCGCCCTGAAGCTGATGAACCCGAAGCAGTTTGTGATCTTCCTGATCTACCTGATTCCGTTCACGGCGTTTTTCGTCGTGGCGCTGCATGTGCTGCACCGGAATTTCTCGACCATGGAGGCGCCGCGGCTCGCGCTCTATCTGACCAATACCCTGGCGCTGACGTTCGGCTTCATCGTGCTGCTGCTCCTGCAATATGGCGCGCTCTGGCTGACCGGAAAGCTTTTCAACCCGCTCCCCGATCCCGGCTTCGTGCCGCTCTCGACCATCGTCGCCATCCAGTTTGTGCCGCTGCTTGCGATCGTCGCCGTGATCGCGACCTTCACCTGGCGACGAACCGGATCGAGCCTTCCAGGCGCCCTGATCTCCGGCCTGTTCGTGACCTGGTACATCGTCGCCGGCACGGCCACGCAGGCCGCCTTCTAGAGGCGTTCTTGAACGGCGCCGGTTGGCTCGCGGGACAGGTGCCCAAACAGGGTGCGACAGCCGTCATTCCGACCCGTTCGGAATGGCGGTTCTCGGCGAAAAGATGGGCTGAAACTGCATAACCGCTCCGCTTCCGCCCGCCCCCGGGCGGTGCTATAGCGCGGGAGATTTCCACCGCGGCCGTCAAAAGGCGCCGTTCCCAAGAGGGCTTCTCCGATCATGGCAAAAATCAAGGTATCCAATCCCGTCGTCGAACTCGATGGCGACGAGATGACCCGGATCATCTGGCAGTACATCAAGGACAAGCTGATCAACCCGTTCCTGGATGTCGAGCTGCAGTATTTCGACCTGGGCATGGAGTACCGCGACCACACCAACGATCAGGTGACCATCGACGCCGCCGAGGCGATCAAGAAGGTCGGCGTCGGCGTCAAGTGCGCCACCATCACCCCGGACGAGGCCCGGGTGAAGGAGTTCAACCTCAAGCAGATGTGGAAGTCGCCGAACGGCACCATCCGCAACATCCTCGGCGGCGTGATCTTCCGCGAGCCGATCATCTGCAAGAACGTGCCGCGCCTGGTTCCCGGCTGGACCAAGCCGATCATCATCGGCCGC
The DNA here is from genome assembly GCF_036924495.1 of Bradyrhizobium sp. AZCC 2230. Lineage (NCBI taxonomy): Bacteria > Pseudomonadati > Pseudomonadota > Alphaproteobacteria > Hyphomicrobiales > Nitrobacteraceae > Bradyrhizobium > Bradyrhizobium sp. AZCC 2230. Next base: position 2,681,586 of record NZ_JAZHRS010000001.1, read on the forward strand.
CACGCTTATGGCGACCAGTACCGCGCCACCGACATCAAATTCCCGGGCAAGGGCACCCTGTCGATGAAGTTCGTCGGCGAGGACGGCACCGTGATCGAGAAGGAAGTGTTCAAGGCTCCGGGCGCCGGCGTCGCCATGGAGATGTACAATCTCGACGATTCCATCATCGACTTTGCCCGCGCCTCGCTGAACTACGGCCTGCTGCGCAACTACCCGGTCTATCTCTCGACCAAGAACACGATTCTGAAGGTCTATGACGGCCGCTTCAAGGACATCTTCCAGGACATCTACGACCGCGAGTTCAAGACCGAATTCGAGGCCAAGGGCCTGACCTACGAGCACCGCCTGATCGACGACATGGTCGCCTCGGCGCTGAAATGGTCCGGCGGTTACGTCTGGGCCTGTAAGAACTACGACGGCGACGTGCAGTCCGACACCGTCGCGCAGGGCTACGGCTCGCTCGGCCTGATGACCTCGGTGCTGCTTACCCCGGACGGCAAGACGGTCGAAGCCGAAGCCGCTCACGGCACCGTGACGCGCCACTACCGCGAGCACCAGAAGGGCAAGGAGACCTCGACCAACTCGATCGCGTCGATCTTCGCCTGGACCCGCGGCCTGTCGCACCGCGCCAAGCTCGACAACAACGCCGAACTCGCCAAGTTCGCCGCCACGCTGGAGAAGGTCTGCGTCGACACCGTCGAGGAAGGCTACATGACCAAGGACCTTGCGCTGCTGGTCGGCGCCGACCAGCGCTGGCTGTCGACCACCGGCTTCCTCGACAAGGTCGCGGAGAATCTCGCGAAAGCGTTGGCGGCGTAAGCCTGCGCATTATTTTCGCCCGATCGGGGTTAGACATCATTATGGGCCGCGCCCAGGCGCGGCCCATTCATTTTGATACCATGTGTGGAGGTCCCCCATGTCCATCCCCAAGTTCGCAATCCCCTGCCTGCTGCTCGCCGCTATGGCCGGGCCCGCCTCCGCCGCCGAGACGCTGCCCGCCGCCATCGCCGCAGCCGGCGAGAGCGTCGTGCTCAGCGTCCACGCCGAGGGCGCGCAGGTCTATGAGTGCAAGGCCGGCGCCGACGGCAAGCTCGCCTGGGCGTTTCGCGAGCCAATCGCGACGCTGCTTGTCGAGGGCAAGACCATCGGCCGTCACTATGCCGGGCCGAACTGGGAGCACGCCGACGGCAGCGCCGTCGTGGGCAAGGCGATCGGCAATGCGCCCGGCGCAACGGGGGCCGATATCGCCTGGCTGAAGCTGGAGGTCGCCTCCCGCCGCGGCAGTGGCGTGCTGACGCCGGTCACCACGGTCCAGCGCATCAACACCCATGGCGGCAAGCTCGACGGCGCTTGCGACAAGGCCGGCGAGTTCAGAAGCGCGCCCTACTCGGCCGAGTATATTTTCCTGAAGAAGGGCTGAGGAACTAGGCGCACGGGTCGGCGCTTTACGCGCCGGCTATGGCTTTTTGGATCTCCGACAGGGCGTCCAGAGCCTTTGCCCCATCAGGCCCACCGCCTTGCGCCATCTCAGGCCGACCGCCGCCGCCCTTTCCGCCTACGACGGGCACGCCAATCTTGACAAGGCTTGCGGCGTCGAAACGGGCTGATAGATCCTTGGTCACGCCGACAACGAGGCTGGCTTTTCCGTCAGCCGTGGTATTTGCAACCGCGACGACACCCGACTTGATCTCTGCCTTGGCTTGATCGACGAGAGACTTGAGTTCGTCGCTCGGCAATCCCGTCACGTGAAGTTTGTAGAACTTGACGTCACCGATCTCCACGACGTTGGAATTTCCGCCATCACCGGCAGACGCACCGCCGCCCATCGCGAGCTTCTTGCGGGCGTCGGAGAGCTCGCGCTCGAGCTTCTTGCTCTCCTCCATCAGCGCGGTGATGCGCGCCGGGACGTCGTCGATCGAGGTGCGCAGTTCGTTGGCCGCGGTCTTCGCCAGCGCCATGGTCTTGTTGGCGTGTTTTCGCGCGTAGTTGCCGGTCAAAGCCTCGATGCGGCGCACGCCGGAGGCGACCGCGCTCTCGCCGGTCAACGTGATCAGGCCGATGTCGCCGGTACGCCTGACATGCGTGCCGCCGCAGAGCTCGACCGACCAGCCGAGCGCGTTGACACCACGCTCGCGCGCGGTCTTGCCCATCGAGACGACGCGAACCTCGTCGCCGTATTTCTCGCCGAACAGCGCGCGCGCCCCGGCCTCGCGGGCCTCGTCGACGCCCATGACGCGGGTCGTGACCTCGTCGTTCTCCAGCACCACGTCGTTGGCGATGTCCTCGACGCGGGCGAGCTCTTCCGCCGTGATCGGCTTCGGATGCACGAAGTCGAAACGCAGGCGGTCCGGCGCGACCATCGAGCCGCGCTGGGCGATGTGATCGCCGAGCACCTGGCGCAGCGCCTCATGAATGAGATGCGTCGCCGAGTGATGCGCACGGATCGAGGAGCGTCGGCCGTGATCGACCTCGAGCTGCAGCGCGGTGCCGACCTTCAGCTCGCCGCTCTCCAATGTGCCCACATGAACGAAGAAATCGCCGAGCTTCTTCTGGGTGTCGGTGACGCGGAACTTGATGCCGCCCTCACCCGTCAGCACGCCGGTGTCGCCGACCTGGCCGCCGGACTCCGCATAGAACGGCGTCTGGTTGAGCAGCAGTGCGCCGGTGTCGCCGGTCTTGAGGTGGGCGACTTCCTGGCCGTCCTTCACCAGCGCGGACACCACGCCTTCGGCGCTCTCGGTCTCGTAGCCCAGAAATTCGGTGGCCCCGAGCTTTTCGCGCAGCGGGAACCAGATCGCCTCGGAGGCCGCCTCGCCAGACCCCTTCCAGGACTCGCGCGCCTTGGCCTTCTGGCGCTCCATCGCGTCGGTGAAGGAGGCCTGGTCGACACCGATGCCGCGCGACTTCAGCGCGTCCTGGGTCAGGTCGAGCGGGAAGCCGTAGGTGTCGTACAACGTGAAGGCGACGTCGCCGTCGAACATGTCGCCCTTCTTCAGGGACGCGCTCTTCTCGTCGAGGATGGCAAGGCCGCGCACCAGCGTCTTGCGGAAGCGGGTCTCTTCCAGCCGCAGCGTTTCCTCGATCAGATTTTCCGCGCGCATCAAATCCGGATAGGCCTGGCCCATCTCGCGCACCAGCGCCCACACCAGGCGATGCATCAGCGGCTCTTTCGCACCCAGCAGCTGCGCATGGCGCATCGCGCGGCGCATGATCCGGCGCAGCACATAGCCGCGGCCCTCGTTCGAGGGCAGCACGCCGTCCGCGACGAGGAAGGCAGACGAGCGCAGATGGTCGGCGATGACGCGGAACGAGGCGACGGTCTGCTCGTTCGGCCCGTGGCCCAGCGCGGACGATGTCGCGTCGATCAAATGACGGAACAAATCGGTCTCGAACACGCTGTCGACGCCCTGCATGATGCTGGCCATGCGCTCCAGGCCCATGCCGGTGTCGATCGAGGGACGCGGCAGATCCACGCGCTGCTCTTTCGTCACCTGCTCGTACTGCATGAAGACGAGATTCCAGAATTCGAGGAAGCGGTCACCATCCTCCTCCGGAGAGCCCGGAGGGCCGCCCCAGATGTGGTCGCCGCGATCGATGAAGATCTCCGAGCACGGGCCGCACGGGCCGGTGTCGCCCATCGCCCAGAAATTGTCCGAGGTCGGGATGCGGATGATGCGGTCGTCGGAGAAGCCCGCGATCTTCTTCCAGAGATCGGCGGCCTCATCGTCGGTGTGATAGACGGTGACGAGCAGCTTGTCTTTCTTGAGCCCGTATTCCTTGGTGATCAGTTTCCAGGCCAGCTCGATCGCGCGCTCCTTGAAATAGTCGCCGAACGAGAAGTTGCCGAGCATCTCGAAGAAGGTGAGATGGCGCGCGGTGTAGCCGACATTGTCGAGGTCATTGTGCTTGCCGCCGGCGCGCACGCATTTCTGCGACGTGGTCGCGCGCTGATAGGGCCGCTTCTCGACGCCGGTGAAGACGTTCTTGAACTGGACCATGCCGGCATTGGTGAACATCAATGTCGGGTCGTTGCGCGGCACCAATGGCGAGGACGACACGATCTCGTGGCCGTTCTCGGCAAAGAAGTTCAGAAAGGTCGACCTGATCTCGTTGACGCCGCTCATGTTCATCCAATCGGGTGTGCTTGGGCCCGCTTCCGTGCCGTCCAAACCTGTGATTTGGGCTGATATCTGCGGGCCAAAGCGCTTTTAGACAAGGCCAGTCTCGCTGTCCAGAAACTGTGCAGGGAGATCAGAGGGTTGCAGTATCAGCGCAATCCCGTTGAAAGCCGCCAGGTGCGCGTTGACAGGCTTGGCCGGGCTGTGGTCTGTACCCATCTGTATCGTACGGCCACGTCGGGAGAGACCGGCTTCACTGCCGGCGCCGAAGGAGCAACCGCCCCGGAAACTCTCAGGCAAAAGGACCGCGTGGCTTTGACGACATCTGGAAAGAGGCGCCGACGGGCTTAAAGCCCGGACTGCGTCCGCCGACGGGATAATACTCTCAGGCACAGCGACAGATGGGGCTTCGACTGGTGTCCGCCGGGGAATCGTCTCCGGGGAACCGCCGAGGGCCCCGTGATGCTTGCGCGCGACGACCGAGAGTCCCCTAGACGTACCCCCCTTTACGACCTGCATGTGTCGCTTGGCGGCAAGATGGTGCCGTTCGCGGGCTATGACATGCCCGTGCAGTACCCCGCGGGCGTGCTCAAAGAGCACCTCCATACCCGCTCCTCCGCCGGCCTGTTCGACGTCTCCCACATGGGCCAGATCGCCCTTCGGCCGAAGTCGGGGAAGGTCGAGGACGCCGCCCGCGCGCTGGAGCGGCTGGTGCCGCAGGATATTTTGGCGATTGCACCGGGACGGCAGCGCTACGCCCAGTTCACCAATGTGGATGGCGGCCTTCTCGACGATCTGATGGTCGCCAATTTCGGCGATCATTTGTTCCTGGTCGTCAACGCCGCCTGCAAGGAAGAGGACGAGGCGCATCTGCGCACGAATCTGTCAGACGCCTGCGTCATCGATTCGCTCGCCGATCGCGCGCTGATCGCGCTGCAGGGCCCGAAGGCCGAGTCAGCACTGGCGAAATTGTGTGCAGAGGCCCCCGCCATGAAGTTCATGGACGCCGGCCCGCATCAGGTTGCCGGCCTCGCCTGTTTCGTCTCGCGTTCGGGCTATACCGGCGAGGACGGCTTTGAGATTTCGGTGGCAGCTAGCGACGCCGAACGCCTCGCCAAGACGCTGCTGGAAAATCCTGATGTGATGCCGATCGGTCTCGGCGCCCGCGACAGCCTGCGGCTGGAAGCCGGGCTCTGCCTCTACGGCCACGACATCGACACCGAAACCACGCCGGTCGAGGCCGCGCTGGAATGGTCGGTGCAGAAGAGCCGCCGCACCGGTGGCGCCCGCGCCGGCGGCTTTCCCGGGGCCGAGAAGATCCTCGCTCATTTCGATCACGGTGCATCCCGCCGCCGCGTCGGCCTGCGCACTGAGGGCCGCGCGCCGGTGCGCGAAGGTGCGCTGCTGTTCGCTGACAGCGCGGGCGGCGAGCCGATCGGAAAGGTCACATCGGGCGGTTTCGGCCCGACCCTGAATGCGCCGGTCGCGATGGGCTATGTGCCCACAGGCCTGAGCGCGCTCGGCACAAAACTCTTCGCCGAGGTGCGCGGGCAACGTCTCGCCCTCACCGTCGCCGCCATGCCGTTCGTGAAAAACACCTACAAACGCTGACGCATGATGAGATTGAGCACAATTGGCAGCCCCACGGTCACCTCTCCCCAGCGGGGAGAGGTCGGATTGCGCCTGGCGATGCGCAGCATCGTCCAGTGCAATCCGGGTGAGGGGCCGCGGCACCCAGTGAGACCAGATCCCCTCACCCGGATCGCATCTTCGATGCGATCCGACCTCCCTACGGGAGAGGTTAAGACCGAGCCCGCGGCTTTCAACTCAACTTCATACCGCTTCAGGAAACAGACAATGACCACGACGCTGTACACCACCGACCACGAATGGCTCGCGATCGACGGCGATGTCGCAACCGTCGGCATCACGGATTACGCGCAGTCGCAGCTCGGCGACGTCGTGTTCGTCGAACTGCCCAAGGTCGGCCGCAGCCTGAAGAAGGCCGAAGCCGCCGCCGTCGTGGAATCGGTCAAGGCCGCCTCCGACGTCTACGCGCCGATCTCGGGCGACGTGCTCGAGACCAACGACGCACTCGCCGCCGAGCCCGCGCTGGTGAACTCTGACGCGCAAGCGGCGGCCTGGTTCTTCAAGATCAAGATTGCCGACAAGAGCGAGCTCGGCGGCCTCATGGATGAAGCCGCCTACAAGGCCCATACGGCGTGAGGATATGAGCCGAACCGTCTCCCCATACTCACTGTCATGCCCCGCGAAGGCGGGGCATCCAGTAAACGCAGCCGCTTCGGCTAGAACCGAGAGGCCGCGGCGTACTGGATCGCCCGCCCCTGTGCGCAATGCGCACAAGGCGGGCGATGACAGCAACTCCTGAGCGAGGACCCATGATGACCGCGCACCGCAAATCCAATGGCGACACCGCCACTTTCGTTCGCCGCCACATCGGCCCGTCGGCGCGCGATGTCACCGCAATGCTCGAAACCGTCGGTGCCAAGAGCGTCGACGCGTTGATGTCAGAGACGCTGCCGGCCTCGATCCGGCAGGCCGCGCCGCTCGATCTCGGCAAGCCGCTGAGCGAGACCGAGGCGATCGCGCATATGGCCGAGCTCGCAGCCCAGAACCAGGTCTTCACCTCGCTGATCGGCCAGGGCTATTCCGGCACGATTTTGCCTGCGGTGATCCAGCGCAACATCCTCGAAAACCCCGCCTGGTACACCGCGTATACGCCCTACCAGCCCGAGATCAGCCAGGGCCGGCTGGAAGCGCTGTTCAACTTCCAGACCATGATCTGCGATCTCACCGGGCTCGACGTCGCCAACGCCTCGCTGCTCGACGAGGCCACTGCCGCAGCCGAAGCCATGGCGCTCGCCGAACGGCATTCGCGGGTCGAAGCAAAAGCCTTCTTCGTCGACAAGGACGTGCATCCGCAGACGCTGGCTGTGATGCGCACCCGCGCCGAGCCGCTCGGCTGGTCGCTGGTCGTCGGCGACCCCCTCACCGATCTTGACAAGGCCGACGTGCTCGGCGCGCTGCTGCAATATCCGGGCTCATCCGGTGCGGTGCGCGACCTCAGGCCCGCGATCGCGGCGCTGAAGGCCAAAGGCGCGCTCGCGATCGTTGCCGCCGATCTGCTGGCACTGACGCTGATCGCCTCGCCCGGCGAGCTCGGCGCCGACATCGCGATCGGCTCCGCGCAGCGCTTTGGCGTGCCGATGGGTTACGGTGGCCCGCACGCGGCCTATATGGCGGTGCGCGATGCGCTGAAGCGCTCGCTGCCCGGCCGCATCGTCGGTCTCAGCGTCGACTCCCGCGGGATGCCTGCCTATCGCCTCGCGCTGCAGACCCGCGAGCAGCACATCCGCCGCGAGAAGGCGACCTCCAACATTTGCACCGCGCAGGTGCTGCTCGCCGTGATTGCGGCAATGTACGCGACCTATCACGGCCCCGAAGGGCTGACGCAGATCGCGCGCAATGTGCACCGCCGCGCCGCCGTGCTCGCGGCCGGCCTGCGCAAGCTCGGCTTTGCTCTGACCAGCGAAACCTTCTTCGATACGCTCAGCGTCGATGCCGGCGCCAGGCGCTCCGAGATCATCGCGCGTGCCACCGCCGAGACAATCAATCTTGGCGTCGGTGAAAGCGCGCTCCGCATCGCGCTCGACGAGACCACGACGCCCGCGACGGTCGAAGCCGTCTGGCGCGCCTTCGGCGGCCAGCTGTCCTACGCCGAGATCGACGCCACCACGCGCGAGGCGCTGCCGGAGGCGTTGAAGCGCACCACCGCGTTCCTCACCCATCCGGTGTTCCACGCCCATCGTTCGGAGACCGAGATGCTGCGCTACATGCGCAAGCTCAGCGATCGCGACCTCGCGCTCGACCGCGCGATGATTCCGCTCGGATCCTGCACCATGAAGCTGAACGCGACCACCGAGATGATGCCGCTGACCTGGCCGGAGTTCGGTAGCCTCCACCCGTTCGCCCCGCGCGAGCAGGCCAAGGGCTATTACGCGCTGTTTGCGCGGCTTGAAAAATGGCTGTGCGACATCACCGGCTACGACGCGATCTCGCTGCAGCCGAACTCGGGCGCGCAGGGTGAATATGCCGGCCTGCTTGCGATCCGCGGCTATCACGCCGCGCGCGGCGAGACGCACCGGAAAATCTGCCTGATCCCCTCCTCCGCCCACGGCACCAACCCGGCCTCGGCCGCGATGGTCGGCATGGACGTGGTGGTGGTCGCCTGCGAGGCCAACGGCGACGTCGACGTCAACGATCTCCGCGTCAAGGCGGAGAAGCATTCGAACGATCTCGCCGCGGTCATGATCACCTATCCCTCGACGCATGGCGTGTTCGAGGAGCACATCCGCGAAATCTGCGACATCGTGCATGGCCATGGCGGCCAGGTGTATCTCGACGGCGCCAACCTCAACGCGCAGGTCGGCCTGTCCCGGCCCGGCGATTACGGCGCCGATGTCAGCCATCTCAATCTGCACAAGACCTTCTGCATCCCGCATGGCGGCGGCGGCCCCGGCATGGGCCCGATCGGCGTCAAGGCGCATCTTGCGCCGTTCCTTCCAAATCATCCTGAAAATCGCCATTCCGCGACAAGCGCGGATGCCCCGGTCGGCCCGGTCTCGGCCGCACCGTTCGGCTCGGCGTCGATCCTGACCATCTCCTACATCTACATTTTGATGATGGGCGGCGAAGGATTGAAGCGCGCGACCGAGATCGCGATCCTCAATGCCAACTACATCGCAGCACGCCTCGATGCGCACTTCCCGGTGCTCTACAAGAACGAGAAGGGCCGCGTCGCGCATGAGTGCATCGTCGACCCCCGTCCGCTGAAGACGACATCCGGCGTCACCGTCGACGACATCGCAAAGCGCCTGATCGATTACGGCTTCCATGCTCCGACCATGAGCTTTCCGGTGCCGGGCACGCTGATGATCGAGCCGACCGAGTCGGAATCGAAGGCGGAGCTCGATCGTTTCTGTGACGCCATGATCGCGATCCGCAAGGAAATCGCCGAAGTCGAGGCCGGCCACTTCAAGATCGAGGCCTCGCCCTTGCGCCACGCCCCGCACACCGTACACGACATCGCCGATGACGACTGGAAGCGCGCTTACACCCGCTCTGAAGGCTGCTTCCCCGCGGGCTCCTCACGCACCGACAAATATTGGTGCCCCGTGGGACGCGTCGACAACGTCTATGGCGACCGCAATCTGGTGTGCTCGTGCCCGCCGGTGAGCGATTACGCGGAAGCCGCGGAGTAGGACGCGACGGAGGTCTCGTAGGGTGGGCAAAGCGACTTGTCCGCCGTAGCTCGAAGAGCGAAGGCGGAAGCGTGCCCACCACCTTTCGCCACGTTGAAAGATCGTGGGCACGGCGCTTACGCGCCTTTGCCCACCCTACGGCACTGAATGCGTAGCTACGGCGCAACCAACAATCGGCTTTCGCGATCCCATCGCCACAGCCGTTCGTTGGTCAGAAGCGTGCTGCCCCACCAGCGATGGATCGGGTTGTGACGGAGGAAATCTTCTTCCCCTGCCAACACCGCCCTTCCGAGTTGAGTAAGCGACAGACGCGACTGCTTGTACCGTGCGTGACGGAGCGGATCGTTGTGCATGTCGAGCGAGAACGCGCTTCTTCCAGCCCGGATAGGGCCGGCACTGGACAGCGCGCGAGGCCATTGAGCAGCGCTCCGACTTCCCAGTAACCAAAAATGCGCCGCTCATTGCGCTTCTGATCGCCCGGAAAGACATCAAAGGGTTGCACGCCGCCTGGTGCGATCAACTCCAGTATCCGCGTTTCCATCGCTCCAAGACCGGTAGTGACATTCGGAAGTTCTTCGAGCACGCCCAGCACACACTGACCGAGTTGCGGCAGCAGATTTAGATCTGCCTTGAGGAGATCAAACCAGTCTTGCGGCGTCGGCGCGCGATAGGCGCGCCACGCACGGCCGGCCAGATCAAGGTGATCTTGCGTGAGCTTGACGGTCGGCGGGTTGAGCGTCGCAAGTCGCTCGGCATCGACGCCGCCAACGGAGAGGTCCAGCTGACGCATGACGAGCTTGGAAACCGCCGATTTCCCACTCCCGCAGTAGTCGAGCAACCAGAGCAGAAGCAATTGCGCATTCGGCTCTGGCCCCATCCACAGTTCGACCGAGTCGCATTCCGCGAACAATTCGATCAATCCGCGATCTTTCGCACCCGATTCATCGAGCCGCCAGCGCGGCGTATCGTCGAGCCAATGAACGCCATGTGGCTGCGTTGCGCGTGGTGCAAAGAACGCCTCGCGCTCAGCAGCGGTTGGCAACGGTCCCCAGACCAGCCGGCGGTCGATCGCAATCACGCGATCAGCAAGGCCCGCCTGTTGAATGGCGCCGGCGGTGGCCGAGTCTGTCGTGACAATGAGCCGCGTCATGCCGGCGACCTCAAGGCTTCGTCAGAACAGCGCCGTAGCGCCACAGTCGGTCGCTGGTCAGATGCGTGCCGCCCCACCAGCGGTCGATCGGATTGTAGCGGCTAAAATCTTCCTGATGGGCCAGAACGGCCTTGCCGAACTCGGTCAGCGACAACCGGCTGCGCAGAAAAGCGACGTGCCGGTCCCGATGATTCTCCAGGTCGATTGTCCGCAGTTCATCGTCCAGCCCCGCCACCGCGGGTTTCGGACCATGTGCTAACCCTTGAAGCAACCTTCCCGACTCAACTTCGCCGAATATCCGCGTGCCTCGGAGTGAGCGCAGGTGAAACAGCGCATTTGTGAGCGTGAACCCTCGCGCAATGAGTTCCAGAAACCGCAACTCAGTTACACCAAGTCCTGTCAAAGGCGACGGAAGCTCTTCCAACAGATCGAGCAGAGCCGGCCTCAACATCGGCAACGCGCTAAGGTCCTTGTGGACCAGATCAGCGCAAGCCTCGGGTGTCGGCGCGCAATAGGCCTGCCAAGCCATCTTGGCGGTCGCAAGCTCATTGGCCGTGACGTCCACGACAGGAATATATGACGCGGAATTTCCGAGCCTTTCGATTCTCACGTCGAAAAAATCACTCGCCAGCAAACGCAATCGAAGCTTTTCCAGCAGCTGGGGGCATGAAGCGAGATAGTCGAGCAGCCAAATCAACTGCAATTGATCTTCGGGGTTCGGGTCAAACCAAAGTTCAATCTCGTCATAGCGCTCGCAAAACTCGGCAAAAGGCAGGTTCCTGCGATCCTTGAAGGCGGGAGGCCATACCACGCCCCAATGCGACCAGTGATCGCCCGTCCTGAGCGTTCCTGAGCGCGCCCCGAAATAAGCTGCGAAATATTCGGGTGAAGGCAGCGGATCCCACGTGAAACGAAAAAGAAAAAAACGACGATCTCAGCCAACTTCGATTTGGCAAGATCAGCGCCGGACGAACTGGTCAAGATCAGACGCTTCATCACACCACCCGATCAACGCAGCACAAAACGAAACGGGCGCTGACGACGTCGGCAACTCAACGTCCTCAGCGCCCGCTCCTCGCGAAAGTTCTTCGCGTTAGGACTTACTCGTCCGCCGGCTCCTCGCCGTCGGCGTCGCGCTCGGGGGCGCCGGCGAGAATCTGCTCGGCGATCAGGCCGGAGTTCTGGCGGATCGAGGTTTCGATCTTGGCGGTGATGTCGGGATTGGCCTTCAGGAACGCTTTCGAGTTCTCGCGGCCCTGGCCGAGGCGCTGGCTGTCATAGGAGAACCAGGCGCCGGATTTTTCGACGATGCCGGCCTTGACGCCGAGATCGAGGATCTCGCCCATCTTGGAGACGCCCTCGCCGTACATGATGTCGAACTCGACCTGCTTGAAGGGAGGTGCCAGCTTGTTCTTCACCACCTTGACGCGGGTGGTGTTGCCGACCACTTCGTCGCGCTCCTTGATCGCGCCGATGCGGCGGATGTCGAGGCGGACGGAGGCATAGAATTTCAGCGCGTTGCCGCCGGTGGTGGTTTCCGGCGAGCCGTACATCACACCGATCTTCATGCGGATCTGGTTGATGAAGATCACCATGGTGTTGGACTTGTTGATCGAGGCCGTGAGCTTGCGCAGCGCCTGGCTCATCAATCGCGCTTGAAGACCCGGCAGCGCATCGCCCATCTCGCCCTCGAGCTCGGCCTTCGGCACCAGCGCCGCAACCGAATCGACCACCAGAACGTCCACCGCACCGGAGCGCACCAGCGTGTCGCAGATTTCCAGCGCCTGCTCGCCGGTGTCGGGCTGGGAGATCAGCAGCTCGTCGATATTGACCCCGAGCTTGCGCGCATAGACCGGATCGAGCGCGTGCTCGGCGTCGATGAAGGCGCAGATGCCGCCCTTCTTCTGCGCTTCCGCGACCGTGTGCAGCGCCAGCGTGGTTTTTCCCGAGGATTCCGGCCCGTAGATCTCGACGACACGCCCCTTCGGCAGGCCGCCGATGCCGAGCGCGATATCCAGCCCGAGCGACCCGGACGACACCGCCTCGACATCCATCGAGCGGTCGTTCTTGCCGAGCTTCATCACCGAGCCCTTGCCGAACTGGCGCTCGATCTGGGAGAGCGCGGCAGCCAGAGCTTTACTCTTGTCCATGGAGGATCCTTCGACGATACGCAGGGCAGTGGTGGACATTGGGTCGTGCTCCTTATGGCGAGGATTCGGGTGCGGGACAAACGATTGGCGGCGGGTCGTCGATAAAAACAACGTACACTATTTGTTCTAAGTTCGCAATATGTTCTTTTGTGGAATTTGGCACTGGCCTAAATGAGCCACTCTGAAAATCAAATCGAGCCACTAGAGCAGTTTGCTCCGGCAACGGATTTGGAGCTGGACGCGGGAATACGCCGCGCCGAAGGAATGGCCCGCTGCTCAACGGGTACGGTGGTTCAAGACGTTCGCAATGAACGTCTCTCAAATCTATGATGGGGACGAGAACCCCGTTGAAATGAAGATCGAGCAAGACAAGGCCGCCGACTGAGGCGGCCTTTCACAAATTGAAGAACAGTATGGATGCCAGGACTGCTGAAAAGACGCACAGTCCAATGATGGCGAGTTTGAAAATCAGATGGGCCACACCGCCACCCTCGGCTTGCTTAGGCGGGCGGCCTCAATCCGGGCGACGAAAGCCACTCACTTATGTGCGAAGCGGTCTCCGCAAGCTGGGCCCTGCGAAGAAGCCTGGCGCGCTCTACCCCGGGCGGGGTGCCTCTGGCTTCTTTCCGCAGACGTTCGGCCTCTTCCGAAAGGCGCTGGTCGAGGGGATCGATTTGGTTGAAACGGCGTCGGTGCTCTTGCATGACGCTGCTCCCTGTTTGAGTGGGGCGGGAGCGCAACCGGGCGTTCTCAGTCACCGATAAAAGCCGAGGGCCGGGCGGTGATGGGGGACATTGTGCGCCTCATAAGTTCCGAATACGAGTCAATTCGGCACCTTCCCTACAGGCATGTTCCACCAGTGGATACGTTAGTTCGCGGCATGTTCTCTGTGACCGCATTCCTTGATCTTCCTCAAGGTTCATCCAATCCAAAACAGGCCACTGGGAAATTCGACTTAGGCCACTGAGGGTTAAACAGGCCAGCGCCAAATTCCAGGTGCTGGCCTGTTTCCGACCGCAGTGGCCTGGTTTCAAAACCACGGTGGCCTGTTTTGAAATGTTCGCTTTGGAACTGTGGGTCGGTCGTCTGCATATTCATTTCGCAAGAACTCAAACTCTGCGGTTAGGACCCGTTGGACGAGGTTGTGTCATGTCGAAACGTCGTCGTTTTAAACAGTCCCTTTCCCTGGAAGAACGCCTTGCCCAAGAAGCCGAACGATTAAGAGAGCAAGCCAAACAGCTTTCGCCCGGCCCTGAGCGCGAAGCCCTCCTCCGCAAAGCCAGACAGGCAGAAACCGGCTCTCACATGAGCGAGTGGCTGAGGTCGCCCGGGCTGCAGGCGCCAGAGTAGTACCCATAAATTCCCCAACTGAGGCGATGGCCTGCTTTGAACGCTGCCGTCATAAGTTCGCAATCTTCCGCGAACCTTTCTGCTGGGTACGGTTAGTTTTGGGGAGTCTGGGTGATGACGGAAAGCACGCAGCAAGCGGACAGGCGCACTCGGTTGTTGGAAGCCGCCACGGCAGCAATGATTGAGTTCGAGCGTAGGGAAAGCGACTTCCGCAAAAAGGATCAGGCCGAGCGCGCCGCTGAGCTTCGCCTTCCTCTGGATAGGATGAACGTGCACTGAGCAGCAGTCACAGGACTGTCATGGCACGTTCCTAGCATTGTCATGCGACGGGGGTCCGGCGCGCAGCTCCCCGTCCTGATCTTCGGCCTAGACCACCAGACTGGACGGGGAGCTTGCCCCTGAGAACCATCCGCACGCGCGCGGGTTATCCCCGCATTGCTGATTCCGCTCGATGTCGCCCACCTTTCCGGAATGATCTCGCCCACCGTTCCGATTTGATGTCGCCCACCATTCCGAGATGATCTCGCCCACCATTCCGGGATGATGTCGCCCGGGGTGACGAGGCCTCTTCTGGCTCCGATACGGTCCCGCCTTTCGGCTTTGCGAAGGGGGACCTGGATGCCGACGGAGAGGCTTGCGATGCGCCACGTGCGCGAAGTGATCAGATTGAAGTCGGCTGGGATGCCGACCCGCGAGATTGCGCGGCGGTTGGGGACGGCGCCTTCGACGGTGCGGTTGACGATCCGCCGGTTCGAGGCGGCGGGGCTGACCTGGCCGTTGCCAGACGACGTCACCGACACGGTGCTGGAGGCCCGGCTGTTCGCCAGCGCCGGAGCCGGTCCGGGCACCCGGCGGGGCCATCGGCGGCAGGCCGAGCCGGACTGGGCGGCGGTGCATCGCGAGCTCAAGCGCAAGCACGTGACGCTGTCGATTGTGTGGGAGGAGTACATCGCGGGCGAACCCGGCGGGTATCGCTATTCGCGGTTCTGCGAGCTCTACCGGGCCTGGGAAGGCCGGCTGTCGGTGACGATGCGCCAGTCGCATGCGGCCGGCGACAAGCTGTTCGTCGACTATGCCGGCGACGGCGTGCCGGTGGTGATCGACCGGTTCACCGGCGAACGGCGCACCGCGCAGATCTTCGTCGCAGTGCTCGGCGCATCGAGCTTCACCTACGCGCAGGCGACCTGGACGCAGGGCCTCGCCGACTGGATCAGCGGGCACGTCGGCGCCTTCGAGGCGATCGGCGGCGTGCCGGCACTGCTGGTGCCGGACAACACCAAGGTCGCGGTGATCAAGGCCTGCCTCTACGATCCGCAGATCAACCGCAGCTACGCCGATATGGCGGCGCATTACGGCACCGCCATTCTGCCGGCGAGGCCGCGACGGCCACGGGACAAGGCCAAGGTCGAGCAGGCGGTCCTCATGGTCGAGCGCTGGCTGCTCGGACGGCTGCGCCACCGGATCTTCCACAGCCTCGCCGAGGTCAACGCGGCGATCGCCGAGTTAATGACCCGGCTCAACGAGGAGCGGCCGATCCGGCGGCTCGGCGTCACTCGCCGCAAGCTGCTGGAGGAGATCGACCGGCCGGCACTCCAGGCCTTGCCGGAGAGCCCTTACGTGTTCGCTGAGTGGCGGATCTGCCGGGTCAGCATCGATTATCACGTCGAGATCGAGGCGCATTATTACAGCGTTCCGCATCGCTTCGTCCGCGCCGAGGTCGAGGTGCGCTTCACGGCCCGCACCGTCGAGATATTCCACAAGGGTGAGCGGATCGCCGCGCATCAGCGCATGAGCGGCAACCACAAGCACACGACCGTGCCGGAGCACATGGCATCCAGTCATCGGCGCTACGCCGGCTGGACCATCGAGCGCATCCGCAAGGACGCAGCCTCGATCGGGCCGGCGACCGCGGCGCTGTGCGACCTGATCCTCGACGAGCGCGCGCATCCGGAACAGGGCTTCCGCGCCTGTCTCGGCATCATCCGGCTCGCCCGATCCTACGGGCACGAGCGGCTCGATGCCGCCGCCATGCGGGCGATCGATATCGGCGCGCGCACCTACGGCTCGGTCAAATCGATCCTCGCCAACAATCTCGATCGGCGTCCTTCACCCAAGCGCTCCGCGGACGACGCGCCGATCCTTCATCCCAACATCCGCGGGCCGCGCTACTACAATTAGGAGATCTCATCTTGCTTACCCATCCGACCCTCGATCAGCTCCACGCGCTCGGCCTTCACGGCATGGCCAAGGCCTTCGCCGACATCGAAGCCGGCGGCGACGCCGCAAGCCTCGGCCACGCCGAATGGCTCGCGCTCCTGCTCGAACGCGAAGCGTCATTGCGACGCGACAAGCGGCTGTCGAAGCGGCTGCAATACGCCAAGCTGCGCCAGGAGGCCTGCGTCGAAGACATCGACTACCGCACTCCACGCGGCCTCGACCGCAGCCTGCTGACGATGCTGGTCGAAGGCCGCTGGATCGATGACCACGCCAACCTGCTGATCTGCGGGCCCTCCGGCGTCGGCAAAAGCTGGCTCGCCTCAGCGCTCGGCAACAAGGCCTGCCGCGACAATCGCTCCGTGCTCTATCAGCGCGTCCCGCGACTGTTCAGCGATCTGGCCTTGGCGCGCGGTGACGGCCGCCACCCCCGCCTGCTGCGCGCGCTCGGCCGCGTCGATCTCCTCATCCTCGACGACTGGGGCCTCGAGCCGCTCGACGCCGCGGCCCGCCACGACCTCCTGGAGATCCTCGAGGACCGCTACGGCCACCGCTCCACCATCGTCACCAGCCAGCTTCCCGTCGATCAATGGCACGCGCTGATCGGCGACCCCACCTACGCCGACGCCGTTCTCGACCGCCTGGTCCATAACGCCCACCGGATCGATCTCAATGGCGAGAGCCTGCGGCGAACCCGTAAGCCCGGCCGAAAGGCCTGAGCCCGTGGCCCTGTGGACATGCCGCTGCGCTTGGACAACGCGAAGGGCGTTGCCCACATGCCCACAGCAGGAGCAGCAAAAAACAAGTCCTTCGAGCCGCGATTCAAGATTGACCACGCGGCTTCGCCGATGCCAGAAACCAGACAGCCAGAACGCCTCGCGCCCCGGGCGACATCAAATCGGAATGGTGGGCGAGATCATCTCGGAATCCTGGGCGAGATCAAATCGGTACACCCGGGCGAGATCATCGGAATCCGCACCGCATGAATCGCATCTGGTATTTTGCCACCTTTATCGTCGTCACCGGGATCGTCTTCGGTGCCCTGGTAGGCTTTGACAAGCTCTTAGGAGGAGCCGGATAAGGCCGCCTCAGTGTGAAACGGCCTCGTCCCCTACCCGTATCTGGTGGGCTGGGGGATTTCAGTGCCCAGTTCAACGCAGCGCCGCCAAGCATTGATTTGAGCCTGGTCGCGTTGTGCCGTTGAACCTTCTCGTCATCCATTCGGACTAATCAGTATCCGGGATTTTGCTAATCCCTCTCGGGGCTGGAACGCCGCCGCCCGCGATCATTTAAGCGGGCGGCGTTTTTACTTCTGGGAAACGAAAAAGCCCCAGCCCAAGCGGTTCGCAAATACTCGATCGCCCTTGCGATTCCCTGTTCGGAGCTTTCGCGGCTCTTCTGACGCTGCATTGGTGCGTTGCTCGGCCGAAGAAATAGGCCGCCTCAATTGGCCGAGGCCGGTCCATTCGCATTCCCCAGAATCAGCAACGCCAGAGGCGCCAGGGGACCGACCGCGGCGGCGATCCAAAGCCATTTGCCGGACGGCCTGTTACGCTCGCGCGCCATTGCGCCTGCGAGCGGGATCGATCCAATCGAGACGATGACGAACAGCCAAAAGCCCATGACCATCTCCGCTGCACCATCTCCGGTGCGACGCGGCACGATAGCATGAAGGCAACCGGCGCCCCCGCCCTCCGCAAAATGTGAGGCCACGCTCCTCCTTCGAAGATGACGCGCATCAAAGACGCGCCGTCATCATTCTGCAATCCTGTAGCACCGAACTTTTCTGCGGCTGCCGACTTGAAACGGCGCCGGCACAATGGGGATTGGATCATGACGGAAAACACGCAAGCCGATGCAGTCAGGCGCAATTCTCTGCTCGAGACGGCGCTCGAGGAGATGCTGAAGTTCGAGCGCCAGGAATCCGAGTTCCGCAAGAAGGACCGCGCGGAGCGTGCTGCCGATCTCCGCCTGCCGCTGGACGAGATCCAGGTGCACTAGGAAATGTGCACTAGGAAACGCCAGCCAAAACAGGCTGTTGCCTACTGTGCATGGGGTTGTTTTCAAGAGCTTTTGGCGGCACGTGCCGCCAAGGGTGCTGTTACATAAGGGTGCTGTTACATCAAGGCTGCCGTTACATCAGCACCAGCAGCACGATGCCGATGACCGCCACCACGAAGCCAGCCGCCGTCGCGGCGGCGAATGACCGCTCTACCTTGTCCATGATGCCACCCCGCTAGCAGCGCGCCACGTTTCCCCCATGGCTTCGCCGTGCCCGCAAAGTGTCGCCAACGGATGTGTCTGAAGTTGTGCGGGGGGATGTCTGAATTGGGACGTGAGAGCGGATCTAAATGCGACCGCAAGCTTCGCACAAGCTTGCGTAAGGCACCTGTCAGCCGAATGCTCTAGCGTCGCATTGCCCGGTGGACCAACACCGGGCCTCCATACCCAGTCGACCCCGCTCTGCCCCGAGCGGGGTTTTCTGTTTTCGCCGACCTGACGCGTCGCCGACTCTCGGAATTAGACTCGTGGAATCCGACTTGAGATTCGGTTTGCGATCCGATCCGTCCCGGTCTGTCAGGCTGTCGTAAGCTGAACGGGCTACGGTCGTCTGGCTATGGTGTTGCAGCCCAGCACCTCAGCCTCCAATAACCTTCTACCCCCGCCCGGCTCTCCCCTGGCGGGGTTTTTTCTTGCGCGCGCATGGATCCATCGCGTGCTTCCCCGCATATCTGTCCGTGGTTCTCCGACCATGAACGGAGTTCCTGGCGGGAGGGCTGAGGTGCCGCGAAAACGCACCCGTCGGTTCCATCTTTCGGAATCCGATTTCGCTTGTTTCGAGCCACGCGCGTTTGCTGAATTCCGATGAACTATCCACGGCTTAACAGCAATTTTTGCTTGTCGATGGAATATTGCGAGACCCAACATGTTACCCGACACGGCAAGGTGAATCGTGGAGGTGACCATGGATCACAGGGGCGTTGAGTTCACGGTTGTAAAGACGGCGATCCCGGGGGTCTGGCAGTGGCAGTTCCGGATCGGCGACGAGACCAAGACAGGCAAGACCGAAACGAAGATCGACCTGCTGGCGATCCGTCGCGTGCAACTGCGCATCGACCGGGAACTGAAGGCCATCGGCCGCAAGACGGCCTGAAGAAGACGGCCTGAACCGGCAGGTCGAGCGGCCGGACCAGGGCTAGTCGGCGCTGGGCAGCCGTCGCATGGTGAATTCGATGTCGCCGCCGGGCAGTTCGCGCCAGTTCTCGACTTCGCTCATATAGCCGGCCTTGGGATAGCGCGCGAAAAAGGCCTGCGCCCTTGCCCGTGCCGCGGCGCGAGGCAGAGTAAAACTCTCGCGCAGATAGCCGTCGCCGGCCTTGCCGCCCGCCCCAGTGGCCGGCTTGCGCCGGCGCGCCATCCGCTCGGCGAGGTCCCGCGGGCGATCCGCCATATCCTGCCTCCTCAACGCAACACTGCGAAGGAATGTAGGATCAAGGCTTGCCTAAGGGGAGTCCCGAACGGAGACATCACCCGCCTCCGGGGCCGCCCACGGTCAATTGGCGGCCGTACCGGCCTTGGTGGTCTTCTTGGGCGCGCCGGTGGCGGCCGCGGCCTTCGGCGCGGGCTGCTTCGGCGTGTCGGCGCGCATGCCGCCCCAGGGATCGCTGGACGCCTTGGCGTCCGGAATCTTCCTCAACGTCTCCTTGTAGGCCTTGTCGCGCGCGGCATCGGCGGCCTTCTCGTCCTCGGTCTTGGAGGGGCCATCCGCCATCAGATTGATATGGGGCGACTCCTGCGCGAAGGCCGGTCCAGCCACCAGCGCCAGCACCGCCGCCATACGGAAAAGCTTCATCATTCACTCCTTGATCATCGATAGAGGGGCGCCGCACCCTGACCTTCTTCACGGCTCCGAGCGCCGCATCAATCCGCTAGAGCCGGTCCGATCTGCACGATTTCGGCCCGTGGAGCCAGTCGTCCCAGATCGGGCCGCACCTGGTGCAGCCGTTCAGCGCCAGACCAAGCACGGCCAGGCAAATGACAAGGACACATCGACGCAACATCGTCCACCCGCTCCCAAGCGTGCCATCATATCGGGCGAAGTCGGGCATTTTCAAGCCGACGGCCAAGGTGACTTTGCCGCGCCCGAGCGGGGAGAATGAGCGAAACATCCGGCAACACAGGAGGGAACGATAGCCATGCCACCGCAGCCAGACGCCGAGTTCGGCATCACCGAGGCCAGACGCATCCTCGGCGAGGTCTTTGCGCCCTGGGTCCAGGATCTCAACCTCTCCGTCGAGCGCCTTGAGCACACCCCACCTGCCGACGCGCCGGACTGGCAGCCAGGCGCGCTGCTCCGCATGCCGTTCTCGGAGCGGCTGTGCCGCAACGGCGGCGTGGTCTGCGGCCAGGCGCTGATGGCGCTCGCCGACACCGCGATGGTGATCGCGAACCTCGCCGCCAATCGCGGCTATCGTCCGATGACGACGGTGGACCAGACCACGCATTTCATGCGCGCGGTCTCCTCGTCCGACGTGCTGGCGGACGCGCGCGTGGTGCGGCTCGGACGCACCATGAGCTTTGGCCGCGTCACCCTGCTCTCTGCTACGGACAACAAGCAGGTGGCGATGGTGTCGAGCGCGTTCGCGATGCTGCCGGGCTGAGCATCATCCGAAACGAAGAGAGCCGCATGAGCGCAAAACGCACCGCGGCTCTCGATGACGTCGAAGCGAGACTGAGGCGCGATCGCGATCACGCCTCAGTCGACACGCTTCAAGAATTACTTGCCGAGCACTTCGTCGGCGGCGGTGACGATGCTGACGTTCGGATTGGTGCCGCAATAGGTGCCGAACTTCTTGGCGTTCTCGACGAACACGTCGGTGTCGATGATCGCGTTGTCCTCGTCGCCCTTGTACCAGCCGTCCATCCAGGTCAGCACCATCTTGATGGTGTCGTCGCCGCTCTCGAGGAACTGCTTGCAGCTCATGGTCGCGAGATCGAGCTTGGTGGCGTGGGCGGGCATGGACGACAGCGAGAGCGCTGCGGCGAACAGAAGCGAAAGCGTGGTCTTCATCGGAATCTCCATCGGCGCGTAACGCCATAAAGGAAAGGCTTGCGGGATAAACTCGGCGGGAAGTGACTCGACGCTTCAACGTCGTAAACGAAGTCTGAAGCGCTGTGCAAGTAGCGCCAGTATTGAGTTTAGATCAACGCAATTTCCATGCACTATTTCACAATCATCATTATGGATTAATGCCGATGATCGAGAAGCGTGCAGCGCAACGTTACCGGGTTTTCAAGGGTGGCACGATCACCTATGAAAACAGCGGTATCGCGTGCACCGTACGCAACATGTCTGACAGCGGCGCCGCGATCGATCTCGAAAACCCTGTCATATTGCCGCAATCGTTCACGTTGTCGATTTCACGCGACAATTTCGTGCGGAATTGCCGCACCGTGTGGCGCAACGACAAGCGCATCGGCCTCGCCTTCGTGCAATAGCGCGTACGATGTGAATGACTGTTCGCATCGCATGCACGCAATCATCATGTCGACCTGATACGACGACGTCGACGACGCCAGCGCAGCCACGCGACGACCAGCGCGACAATCGCGAGTGCAACCGCCGACGATGCCGCAAAGAATCGCCCGCCGGGGCGATCGATTGTGCACGACCACAATGACGGCGCTTCGCCCGGGCGCGCGAGACGAAACGCGACGAGGCTGTCGCCAATCGAGGTGCCGGCTTCGGAATGACCGCCGGCGCCGATCGCAACATATTGCTCGCCCTTCCAGACATAGGTCATGGGGTTGGCAACGCCGGGCACCGGCAGCCGCCCCTGCCACAGCTCTCGTCCGCTTCGCGCATCGAAGGCACGCAAGTAAGCATCCATCGCGCCGGTGAAGACGACACCGCCTGCGGTCACCGCGAGCCCGTTCATCAGCGGCGCGCCGAAGGGCAGCGGCACGCCGAGCGGCGCCACATCCTCGGTGGTGCCGACGGTCGAACGCCAGAGGATCTTGCCGGCCTTGAGATCGACCGCGACCATTTCGCCCCAGGGCGGCTTGTTGCAGAGCAGCCCGAGCGGCGACATCACCACCGACCGCGACATCGCATAGGGCGCGCCTCTTTGCTGGCCGAAATCATGACCGGGCGGCGGGTTGAATCCGGCCGCCTCCGCGCGCGGGATCAGCTTGATGAGATGAGCGGCGCGGCTGGTGTTGGCATAGAGGATCTGGTTGACGGGATCGAACGCCGCACTGCCCCAGTTCACCCCGCCGCCGGTAAAGGGAAACTCCAGCGTGCCTTGCGTCGAGGGCGGCGTGAACAGACCTTCGTTGCGCGCTTCTGCGAACTGACGTTCACAGGACGAGCGGCGCAGGCCGGGCAGCAGCGAGAGTGCATCGTCGGTCGAGATCGTCTGCGACGTCAGCGCCGGCACATGTGTCGGGAACGGCTGCGTCGGCGAAAGTCGTTCACCCTCGGCGCCGCCTTGCGGCACCGCGCGCTCCTCGACCGGCCACACCGGCTTGCCCGTGTCGCGGTCGAGCACGAAGACAAAACCTTGCTTGGTCGGCTGGATCACGACATCGCGCGAACCCTCGTCCGCGTCGATGCGCGCGAGCGTCGGCTGCGCCGGCAGATCGTAATCCCAGACGTCGTGATGCACGGTCTGAAATGCCCAGACGAGTTCGCCGGTCTCGATGCGCAACGCGACAACCGAATTGGCGTGCGCGTTATTGCCGGGCCGCTTGCCGCCCCAAAAATCCGGCGACGGTGAAGACGTCGGCAGGAATACGAGCCCACGCGCTGCATCGACCGACATGGCCGCCCAGACATTGGCATGGCCAGCCTCGATGCCGTCGCGCTTGAGCGGCTCGAAGATCCAGCGCGGTTCACCACTGCGCGCGTCGAACGCGCGCACCACGCCGCTCGGCGCATCGACGCGGCGGTTGTCGCCGATCGAGGAGCCGACCACGATAACACCGCGGCCGACCGCCGGCGGCGACGTGATCTGGAATTCGCCGGGCCACTCCAGCGGCATGCCGATATCGATCTTGATCTCGCCGCCCTTGCCGAAATCCGCACAGGGAAGACCTGTCCTGGCATCGAGTGCGATCAAGCGAACGTCGTTCGTTCCCATGAAGATGCGCGATCGGCAAGCGGCGCCTCGCGGCGCGGTGTCGTCAACCCAGTAGGTGACACCACGGCAGACATAGCGATTGGCCGGACGCTGGTTGATGGCGATCTTCGGATCGTAGCGCCACTTTTGCGCTCCCGTGCCCGGATCGAGGGCGATCACTTCGTTGAAGGGCGAGCAGAAGATCAGGCTGTCCTCGACAAACAGCGGTGTCGCCTCGAACTTGGTTCGCCGCATCACCTCAGGCGGACGCGCCGTCACATCGCCGGTGCGAAATTCGAAAGCGCGGATCAGTTGGCCGACATTGTCGGACGTGATCTCGCGCAATGGCGAGAAGCGCGAACCGCCGGGATCGCCACCCCAGCTCTCCCAGGCGACGCACGGCCGCGCAACAAGCAGAACGACGAGGCCAATCAGGTATCGCAGCCGGCCCGCCACCACGCGCCTCGCGCTATTTCGGCTTCTTGGCGGGCTCGCTCGGACGCGCTCCGCCCCACGGGTCATACTTTTCCTTGGGGTCCGGAATGCGCTCGAGCGCGGCCTTGTAGGCCTTGTCATCGACCTTGGGCTTGTTGTCCGCCTTCTGGTCGCTATCCTGCTGGTGGCGCCGGCCGCCGCCCATCTGCGCCTGCGCGGAAGCAACCGTCAGTGCCAGCACCGCGGCCGCTATGACCAGAATTCTCATTGGTGCAATCCCCTTCATCCGGGGTACAAACTAGCCTGCAATCCCGTAATAGCAAATGTGGCGGGCTCTATCCCTTCAGCAAATGTTGATCGGCCGGGACTTCGTCCCGTCGAATTCGCGCCTATCTGTTGGCCCGCAGGGGACCTTCACGAATGTTGCGGATTGTTGCTCATGTGGCGCTGCTCGCCAGTGCGCTCGCGCTCGGCGCGTGCGGCTTTGCCGACAGCCGCGCGCCCGTGCCCGACTTCATGCGCCTCAAGGAAGCCGACCAGCCGCCGCCCGAACCGCCGCCCGACGTCAAGCGCGTGGTCCGCGAACAGATCGATGTGGTCTTCCTCAACACCTCCTACCCGCGCGAGGTGCAAGTCGCCCTGCCCCATCACGAGGTCCGCGGACCAGGCTGGACGGCCTGTGTCCGCGCGCAACTCACCTCGGCCACCGGCTCGGCGCTGGGTGCCCAGACCTACGTCGTGACGATCAACGGCGGAAAGGTCATCGACCGGCGGCGCGCGGAAGTCGATGACATCTGCGGGTCGGAAGCCTACGAGCCGATCTAGCGATTGATCGCAACACACGACGATAAGTTCCGGGAAAAACATGTCATTTTGCCGGAACGATCGTCGCCTCCCATTCTTGTTACCGCAGAGGGCAGTTTCGGAGGAGGACAGGATGAGGACGTTCACAATTGCACTGCTGGCCGGTGTCGGGGCTCTCGCTGCGGCGAGCGGCGCTAAGGCTGCGGATCTGTACACGACCAGCGAATACACCAGCCCGGATCTCATTCAGGAGGTCCGTCTCGTCTGCGATGACGCCGGCAATTGCTATCGCACCCGCGGCGGCGCGCGCGTGATCGTACGCGACTCCTATGACGCCATGCCGCGCGAGCGTTATTACGAGCGCCGCACCTATCGCGATCACGACTGGGACGATGGTCCGCACGGCGGCGTCGGCATTCGCGCGCCGGGCGTCAGCGTGGGCGTCGGTGTCGGCGGCGGCCGCTGGTAAGCAACACAGCATGATGGACGGGACCGGACGAGATCGCTCGTCCGGTCCTGCCTGCGTCAGGACTCGAGCGGATGAACCGGCGCAGCGACGCGCGTCGATGATTGCGGCTGCGCGGCGAAGCGAGCAAGCACCATGCCGGCGCACATCGCAACAACGAAGATGACGGCCGAGGTCGAGCCGAAGCCCAGCGCGGTCAGGGCCGGTCCAGGACAGAAGCCGGCCAATCCCCAACCGATGCCGAAGGTCGCGGGACCAACGATGATTTTCGGATCGATGTCGCGGCGTGTCGGCACGTAGAAGCGTTCGGCGAAGAAGGGGTGTGCAAGTTTCAGGACCTGCCTGAAACCGACGAAGGTCACAGCGACCGCGCCGGCCATCACGAAGCCGAGGCTCGCGTCCCATATCCCCGCCGGGATGCCGCCGAGGTCGAGGAAGTTCAGCACCTTTGCCGGATTCGACATGCCGGAGACGATCAGCCCGAGGCCGAACAGCAGCCCGATTGCGAATTGAACGAGAATGGTCATTGCCTTCAGCTCCAGTGCCGGATCACGAAGACGGTGGCGACGCCCGTCGCCATGAAGGTGATGGTCGCGACCAGCGAGCGCACCGACAATCGCGACAGGCCGCAGACGCCATGGCCGGAGGTACAGCCACTGCCCCACACCGCGCCGAAGCCGGTGAGCAGCCCTGCGACAATCAGCACTGGCGTTCCTGCGGCGATCGTCTGAGCCGGCAGGCTTCCAGTTACGAGTCGCACCAGCAAAGGGGCAGCAATGAGGCCGGCGACGAAGGCGAGCCGGCCGGCAAATTCGCGGTCCTCGTAGGGCGGAAACAACCGCGCCGCGATGCCGCTGACGCCGGCGATCCGTCCCGTCGCCCACATCAGCAGCACGGCGGACAAGCCGATCAGCGCGCCCCCGAGGAGCGAGGCAATCGGCGTGAAAGACGTGGCGACCATTTTGATCCTCCGGATCGAGACAGCATCCGCCAGCGGGCCGGCCGGATGCTCAATGAGACGTTAACAATACCACTCGAATTGAAGCGGCGTCCCAACGGGATTTTCCAATCTTTGCGCTAAGCATACTCGCGTAACGCAGGCTAATGCCGGCGTGAACGGGGAACGACGGGACGTGGTCGACATCGCGCATCAGGCTGCGATCAATCCGGCATCGGCGAAGGATGCAACGCCCGCGCTCGTCTCGCTGACGGCGATCGAGCCCGGCCAATGGCGCGCGCTGGCGCAGCGGACGGTCGAGCCGAACGGCTATTATTTGCCCGCCTGGGAGCTCGCCGTCAGCGCAACCGCGCGGGGGCGGATCGGCGCCTCGGCCTTGTCCGTCTGTAGCGGTTCCTCGACGCGGCTGATCGGGTTGATGCCGGTTGTGTCGCTCTGGCAGGCCTGGAAGATCCCCCTACCCGCGCTGGTGAGCGCGCATCCCTATGGCACGCTGTGCAGCCCGCTGATCGATCGCGATGCTTCGCTCGAGGCCGCGACGCGCCTGCTGCAGCGGGCGCGCGAGGCCGGCGCACATGCGCTGATCCTGCGCGACGTCGCGCTCGACGGCGCGGCGATGGCATCGCTCAAGCAAGCGCTCGGCCAGGCCGGCCTGAAGCCACGCGTGCTCGGCTCCTATGTCCGCGCCAGCCTCGATGCGACACAGGATGGCGACCGGCTGCTGCACGAGGCGCTTGGTACGAAGAAGCTCAAGGAGCTGCGCCGGCAGCGCCATCGCCTGCAGGAGTACGGCGCGATCAGCTTCGACGTTGCGCGCAAGCCGGACGAGATCAAGCCCGCGCTCGAGACGTTCCTGCAACTCGAAGTCAGCGGCTGGAAGGGCGAACGCGGCACTGCCCTGATTCAGGACGCGGGCGATGCGACCTTCATCCGCCGCGCCGTCCCTGCACTCGCCGAGACCGCGCAATGCGAGATCGTCACCTTGCGCACCGGCGCGACGCCGGTTGCCGCAGGCATCGTGCTGCGCCATCAGGATCGCGCCTTCTTCTTCAAGCTCGGCATCGACGAGCGTTTTGCAAAATATTCGCCGGGCGTGCAGCTCACGCTCGACCTGACGCGTCATCTCTGTGCCGATCCGACCATTGCGAGCGCCGACTCCACCGCGAGCGCCGATCACCCCATGATCAACCCGATCTGGCGCGGCCGCTTTGCGATCGGTGATGTGCTGATCCCGCTGCGGCGGAACAATCCGATGGTGGCACTCATCCATGCGGCGCTGATTGCGCGCAGCTTCGCGCGCGACACAGCACGCCGCGCGATCCATTTGCTCCGCAAGTAGACGTGGGCTACTCCGCCGCCTGCGCGTTGATCTCCGCCGAGACCTGGCGGATGGCACGCGCAAGCAGGTTCGGATCCTGCGCGCCGGAGACGGCGTATTTCTGCGCGAACACGTAGGTCGGCACGCCCGAGATGCCCTTCTCGGCAGCCTCCTGCGCGTCGGCCGAGACGCGTGCGACGTCCTCGTCGGTGGCAAGGCGCTTGCGCACGTCGTCGGCACCGAGGCCGACATCGGCGGCCGCCTGCACCAGCACGTTGACGTCGGTGAGATCGCCGCCGTCGCGGAAATACAGCTCCATCAGGCGCTGCTTCATCTCGGGCGCCTTGCCGACCGCCTCGGCCCACAGGATCAGGCGGTGGCAGTCTGTCGTGTTGGGCTGGCGCGCGACGAGCTCAGGCTTGTAGACGAGCCCCTCCTCGCTGGCGGCAGCGACCACGCGCCCCGCGATGCCCTTGTAGGCCTCGACCGAGCCGAACTTCTGGGTGAGATAGTCCTCGCGGCTGATGCCCTCGCGGGGCACCCAGGGATTGAGGAAGAAGGGACGGAAATTCAGCTTGACCGGGACGTCGGGCACGAGCGCGAGCGCGCTTTCGATCCGGTGCTTGCCGATATAGCACCACGGGCACACCACGTCGGAGACGACATCGATCTGAAGCGGTTTCAGCGTGCTCATTTGCGCCTCCTTCGGGCGGTGCGGTTTTGTCGGAAGATAAGCCGAACGCCGCCCGAGGCAAGGGTGCTAGAGGGTGCTAGGCCACTTTTGCGGCCGTCTGTCTCAGCCATTCGGCGGTGCGTTCGTCCGCCGGAAAGAACGTCTCCAGCGCGAGCTCCGACAGGGTGATATCGACCGGCGTCCCGAACACCATGGTGGTGGAGAAGAAACTTAGTATCCCCCCGTCATGGCGCAGCTTGAAGGGGATCGCGACATTGTCGCTTCCCAGCGGCCCCGAGCGCGCCGGAATCGGATAGCTCTTGAGGTCGTGATAGAGCTTGATCAGCTCCGGATCGGCCGTCGCCTCGCATTGCCGGTGCAGGCGCTCGAGCAGATGCGCGCACCATTCCGCGAGATTGACCGTGCGCGGTGCGAGCCCCTCCGGATGAAAGGCGAGCCGCAGCACGTTGAAGGGCTGGCCGAGCAACCGCTCCGGAACGCCTTCGAGCAGCGGCGCCACCATGCGGTTGGCGGTCACCAGATTCCAGTGCCGGTCATAGGCCAGTGCCGGATTGGGTTCGTGGGCCCTGAGCACGAGGTCGATCGCCTGACGGGCTGATTTCAAGGCGGGATCCTCCAGCGGGCGTTGCGGAAAGGCCGGCGCGTAGCCGGCCGCGACCAGCAGCACGTTGCGTTCGCGCAAGGGCACGTCGAGGCGCTCGGCAAGCCGCAGCACCATGTCGCGCGACGGCGCGGCGCGGCCGGTTTCGACGAAGCTGAGATGGCGCGCGGAGATCTCGGCCTCGCCGGCGAGATCGAGCTGGCTCATGCGGCGGCGCTGCCGCCATTCGCGCAAATGGTCGCCGATATGGACCGGCTGGCTGGGTTCGGCGCGTGCCGTGGATGCATGTGCGTTCATGGTCACAAACCTACCACGTGCATTTCGGCCCATCCATTACCCCCGAGGTAATGGATATTGCTATGCAACCACCAATGGTTCATCGACCATCAAAAGTGCCGCACGTCGCGCCGCCGGCCCCATCAGGATCGGCCAAGAGCGGATTCGGGTCCAGTCCAGGCTGGATCGGTCACCCCGACCGTATGATAGGCGCGGCCAAAATAGATCAGATTGTCGGTGCAGCCGGATTTTTGCAGGGCCACGACGCGGCAGAACAGCACATCATGCGTGCCGACATTGACGATATCGGCAATCCGGCAGTCGAACGCGGCAGCACAGTCGGCCAGCACCGGCGCGCCTGTTTCGAGCGTCGACCACGCGGCCGCGGCAAACCGTTCCTCCGCTGGCACCTTGCCGCCGAACAGGCGGGACAGTGGCTCGTGCCGGGCCGAGAGCACGTTGACGCACACCAACTTGTTGCGCGTCACGCTGGCATAGGCCGAGGAGCCGCGGTTGATGCAGACCAGCAGCGTCGGCGGATCGTCGGTGACGCTGCAAATCGCAGATGCAGTAAATCCGGCACGGCCCGCGCCGCCGTCGGTCGTGACGATACTGACGACCGCACCGAGACAAGCCATCGCGTCGCGGTAGTCTTGAGGGGCGACGTCCTGCATCCTTACGCCTCGACGGCAGGCGCAAAGGCGAGCCTGCGCAACACCTGCACCAACACGGACGCGCCGGCGGCAACGTGATCAGGTTCGGCCCATTCGTGCTCGACATGGCTCGCGCCGTCGCGGCACGGGATGAAGATCATCGCAGCGGGACAGATTTTGGCGAGATGACGGGCATCGTGACCGGCCGCGGAAAGGATCGTCATGGCGGAATGTCCCTGCTCACGCGCCGCCTCTGCGATGCTCGCCCGCAGGCGCTCATCGAAGGCGTTCGACGGCGCATCGACGAGCGGCGTCACCGTGACCGTGCACGGTGAGGCGTTCTCCTCGCAAAGAGCTTTGATACGCGCACCGGCCGCTTCGAGCACGGCATTGTCAGGGTGACGCAGATCGATACTGAAGCTGACGCGCGACGGCACCACGGACGGCGCATTCGGCGAGACTATAACCCGGCCGATGGTGAATTTGACGTCCGCGTCAATGGTGCCGATCTCGGTATGCAGCGCCTTCGCCATCCGGGCAAAGGCCGCGAGCGCATCCCGCCGCTCCAACTGCGCCAGCGTGCCGGCATGGCCCTCGGCACCCTCGACCACCACCTGGAAGGTCTTCTTGCCCTGGATGCCGGTGACGACACCGATGGTGCAGGCGGCGGCTTCCAACAACGGCCCCTGCTCGATGTGAAATTCGAGATAGGCTCCGACCGCAAAGCCGAGTGGTCGATGCGGCATATCGGGAAAAGCCTGATGGAGGCGATCGAGCGCCTCGCCGACGGTGATGTCGTCTGCATCGCGCGCGGCGCGGATCGCGTCCATGTCGCGCTCGCCGGTAAAGGCCTCCGAACCCATCATGCCCGGGGCGAAGCGCGAGCCTTCCTCGTTCATCCATGCGACGACGACGACATCGCGTGCGGGCTTCTCGCCTTGCTCGGCGAGTGAGACGGCCGCCTCCAACGCCGCCATCACGCCGGCCGCGCCGTCAAACTTGCCGCCGGTCGGCTGGCTATCGAGATGACTACCAAGGAGAAGCGGCGGCGCGGCGCGGTCGCGGCCGGCCAGCGTCAGGAACAGGTTTCCCGCGGCATCCGTCGACGGTGTCAATCCTGCCTCAAGCGCCCAGCCGATGACACGTCGCCACGCCGCGATCTCGCCATCGCTCAGCGCCTGGCGGTTGACCCCGCCGGCCGGCGTCGCGCCGATCTCGGCGAGCGACATCAGTCGCGCCCAAAGCCGATCTGCGTTGATCAGAGGCTGGCTCGTCATCGACCTACTTCGTACGCATAATCTGGCCCGGCAGCGCGCGGGGATCGCGCGGCAGCCAGTGTCCGGCCTCGACCTGGGCGATGAACTCGGCGAGCAGTGCGTTGAATGCCGCCGGTTCTTCGAGATTGAGCGTGTGGCCGGTCTTGGGGAACACCGAGAGGCCACAGGCCGGAATAGTCTTCTTCAGGAAGATGCCGGGCTGGAGGCAGTGATCGTCCTCGTCACCGACGACGACCAGCGTCGGCACCGTCATCTTCTTCAAGCCGTCTTCGAGATCGTAGAAAGACGGTCGGCGCGCCTGGACGCCGCGCATAGTGTTGGCGGCACCGCGATCGGAATGGGTGGCAAGGCGATCGGCGAATTCCTGCCAGCCGCGCGGATCCTTGTTCTGAAACTGAACGCGGCTCGCACCGAGCGCATAGATCTTCGAAAACTCTTTCGCGCCCTGCTTTTCGAAATTGTCCGCGACTTCCAACGAGACGCCACGAAAATACTCCTCGAACTCCTTCTCGCAGCCATAGCCGGCGCCGGCAACGGTGAGCGACAAAGCGCGCTCCGGCGTGCGCAGGCCAAAATGCACCGTGCAGAAGCCGCCCATGGAGAGGCCGACGATGTGCGCTTTCTCGATCTTGAGCGCGTCGAGCACGGCGACCGCATCGTCCGCAGCGATCGCCTGCGAATAGGCCTCCACGCTGTCGGGCACGTCCGACGGCGGATAGCCGCGCGCGGCGTAGCCGATGCAGCGGTGGCGGCGGCTGAAATAGCGGAGCTGCGGCTCCCAGCTTTCGTGATTGCCGCCGAACTCGTGGATGAAGAGGATCGGCGTGCCCTCGCCCGCCTCTTCCACATGAAGCTTCACGCCGTCCTTCGTTGTGATCATCGTCATCGGCATCGTCCCTAGAATTGCGGCGGCAGGTCGTTGAGCGTGCGTGCCTGCGCGACCATCTCCGGCAGGAGCGTGCAGAGCTTTTCGACCCAGGCCTGCGGCACCGAGGTGCTGATCTTCACGAAACGGTCGCCGAAGCGCTGGGTGTGATAAGTGCCCTGGCGGATCATGATGCCCTGGCGGCGATAGCACTCGACCAGCGCCTCGGGGCGGATGCCCGCCGCGATGGTTTCGAGCACCAGGAAGTTTCCGTGCGAGGGCATGATCGGCAGCGCGAGTCCCTCGATACCGGCCGCCGCCTCCTGGATCATCGCCTTGTTGGCGCGGTCGGTGCTGCGGACCTTCTTCATCCATTCGGCCTTGACCGACAAGCCCGCCTGCGCGGCGCGCTGGGCGATGACGCTCGCGCCGAGCACGCTGGTGGAGGTCTGCGCCAATTCCTCGAACAGGTCGGGCGCTGCGACAAGCGCACCGATGCGCAGGCCGGCGAGCCCGAGCCATTTCGAAAAGCTGGTCGAGACCACCGAGCCTTTCGGCGCCACATGAAGTGCCGGCGTGTGGCCGTCGGCGAAATCGCGATAGGTGCAGTCGTGCACCAGCAGCGCGCCGCAATCGCGCGCGATCGCCGCAAAGCTTTCGATCTCCTCGCGGGTGTAGCGGATGCCGAGCGGATTGTTGGGATCGACCAGATAAATGATCGCGGTGCGCTCATCGACATGCGCCTTCAACGCCTCGGGCGTCAGGCGGTAATTGCAGGCGGGATCGTAGATCGGAATCTCGATCACCTCGGCGCCCTGCTGGCGCGCGAACAGGCACGGCCATTTCCAGGTCGGATCGGTCGTCACCAGCGTGGTGCCGGGCTTGCAGCGGGCGCGGCAGATCATCGCCAGCGCGTTGACGCCGCCCTCAGTCACCAGTGCCTCAGCGCCGGGCGTCCCGAGATCAGCGACGATCGCGGCGCGCAGTGCCTCGAAGCCAAGCGGCGGGGCGTAGGCATTGAACTCGCCAGCCTCGATCGAACGCAGCATCGCCTCGCGCACGGCGGGGTGACTCTCGATGTGGTTGGTGTTCTGGCCGAGCCAGCAGAGTCCCGGCGTCGCCGAGAGCTCGTCGAAATAGCGGTTGCGGACGAGCGCCGCCGATTGAGGTCCTGACATCGGCGCCTCAGATCACCGAGCCGCGCGCGGCGATGCCGCCGTCGATCGTCACTACGGTGCCGGTGATGTAGCCGGACCGCGGTGAGGACAGGAACGCGACGAGATCGGCGACCTCTTCAGATGTTGCCGGGCGCTTGCCGGGATATTTGTCGAACAGCTCCTCCCAGCGGCTTTCGTCGCCGAGCATGTCGATCGACTTCCGCTTCATGATCTTGAGCATGCGGTCGGTGGCCACCGGCCCCGGATTGACCGCGACGACGCGCACGCCGTGATCGAGGCTGCGGCCGCCGAGCGCCTTGGTGAAGGACATCAGCGCCGCATTGCCGGTCGAGCCCGCGATGTAGCTCGCGTCCCAGTTCTCACCCGAATTGCCGATGATGTTGATGATGACGCCGTCCTTGCCCTTCATGCGGGGATAATAAAGACGCGACAACGTGATGTAGCCGAACACCTTGAGATCGAAGCCGCGCCGCCAGGCCGCGTCGTCGAGGATCTCCAGCGAGCCTGCTGGGATGTCACCGGCATTGTTGATGAGGATGTCGATGTCGCCGACTTCGGCCGCGAGCTTCTCCATCGCAGCGGTGCTCGACAGGTCGAGCGCATGGATCGTGATCTTTACGCCGTGGCGGGATTCCAGCTCCCGCTTGGCCTGAAGCATGGCCTCGCCGTTGCGGGCGGCCAGATGCAGATGGCACCCCTCCGCGGCGAAGAGTTCGGCCACCGCAAGTCCAATTCCTTTCGACGCGCCGGTAATCAAGGCGGTCTTGTTCGTCAGCTTCAGGTCCACAGGGGTCTCCAGGATGCGAGCTAGATATACAAGGTCTAGCAATTTGCATACCAAGAGGCCGGGAGGTCATTCGAAGGCGGCCAGGAAGTCCAGCAAATTGTCGCCGAGCAGGTTGACGTGGTCCCGCATGGCGGTGTGCGCGCGGTCCGGATCATGGGCCAGGATCGCCTGCATGATCGCCTCATGCTCACGGATGGTGTCGGCGATCCGGTTCGGCATGCGCGTCACCCGGCGGCGATAGGCGGCGACCTGATTGCGCAGCTTGCGGGTCTGGTCGGCAAGGAAGGCATTGCGCGAGGCCTCGTAGATCGCCTCGTGGAATTCCTGATTGATGTCGTAGAAGACATCGACGTCGCCGGTTTCGCCTGCCGTCATAAGCCGCTGATGAATCTCGCCGATTTCACTGCCCCAGGCCTGGGAGACGCGCCGCGCCGCGAGCCGCGCGCAGAGGCCTTCGAGCTCCGCCATCACCTGGAACATCTCGATCAGCGCCTGCGCCTTGATGCTGCGGACCGTCGCTCCCTGCCGCCCGCGCAGTTCGACCAGATTGTTGGCGGCCATCAGACGGAACGCCTCCCGAACCGGCGTGCGCGAGACCCCGAAACGCTGGGCGATCTCCTGCTCGTCGAGCCGGCTGCCCGGCTCGAGATGCCCCGCCGCGATCGCCCCTTCGAGCTTCTGGCGCAGGCTCTCGGCGAGCGTCATGCCGGGGCCTGGTGCCAAGGCATCGTGCCCATTTTTCACGCGCCTGCCTCCGTTATGTGCACCAATATCCGCCATCATGTTTCTCCAAGAACAATATACGTATACAAAATGGCACCCACACTCCAGCGAAACGGCTGATTTCCGTCTCGGACACACACGACTCGCGCGCCTTCGTCTCAGAGGCTCGCAAGTCTTATGCCTGATTTGCCTGGAAATGGCACTGGCACACGAGTTGCTAAGAGATTTCGATGCGGTCCGCTGTCGTATGCGAATGGCCGCCGCCATTATACAAGGACATGCCGGTGCAGGCCGCCCGCCTCCCCAATCCCGGACCGACCACCGAAGCCCCGCAGGCCCAGCCGAAGCCTGAGCCGCTGCTTGAAATGCGTGCGATCAACAAGACCTTTGGCTCCGTCGTGGCGCTGTCCGGACTTCAGGCGAGCGTCGCCCCCGGCGAGTTCGTCACCGTCGTCGGCCCCAGCGGCTGCGGCAAGAGCACCCTCTTCAACATCGTCGCCGGCCTTGAGGAGCCCGACGCCGGCGGCATCCTGCGCTTCGAAGGCAAGAGCTGCCATGCCGCCGACCTGCTCGGCCGCGTCTCCTTCATGCCGCAGCGCGACCTCTTGTTTCCCTGGCGTAACGTGGTGGACAACGCCATCCTCGCGCTAGAGGTCGAGGGCATGCCGCGCGACCAGGCGCGTGCCAAGGCGCTGAAGATGCTGCCCGAGTTCGGGCTCGCAGGTTTCGAGAAGCAATATCCCAATCAATTATCGGGTGGCATGCGCCAGCGCGTCGCCCTGATGCGCACCTTCCTGTTCGAGCGCGACCTGATGCTGCTGGACGAGCCGTTCGGCGCGCTCGACGCGCTGACGCGGGCGATGATGCAGCGCTGGCTGCTCGATGTCTGGCAGAAATACCGCCGCACCATTCTCTTCATCACCCACGACGTCGACGAGGCGATCTTCCTCGGCGACCGCGTGCTGGTCATGACCGCACGTCCCGGCTCGGTGAAGCTCGAACAGGTCGTCGATCTTCCTCGCCCGCGCAAGCCCGAGATCGTCACCTCCCCTGAATTCGTGCGCCTCAAGCGCACGCTGCTCGATGCGATCGAGGAGGAAAGCATGAAATCGTTCCAATCCTCCATCGCGCAGGAGAAGTCGCAATGAACGCGATGTCAGCGAGAGAACCGCGGGGGATCGATCCGGCGGAGTGGGACGCTCGCATCAAGCTCGCCGCCTGCTATCGCATGGTCGCCAAGCTCGGCATGGACGACTTGATCTATAATCACATCTCGATGCGCGTTCCCGGCCATGACGATCAGTTCCTGATCAATCCCTATGGGCTGCTGTTCGACGAGATCACAGCCTCGAGCCTGGTGAAGATCGACACCAAGGGCAACAAGCTCGACGACACGCCGCAGGCCGTCAACGTCGCCGCCTTCGTCATCCATGCCGCGATCCACACCTCGAACCATGATGCGGCCTGCGTGCTGCACACCCATTCCGACGCGAGCGTTGCAGTCTCCGGACAGGAGAAGGGCCTGCTGCCGCTCAGCCAGTTCGCGATGCGCTTCTACGATCGCCAGGCTTTTCACGATTACGAGGGCGTCGCCATCGACCTGGACGAGCAAGTTCGCCTGGTGCGCGATCTCGGCCCGCACAAGGTGATGCTGATGCGTAATCACGGCATCCTCACTGTCGGCCGGACGCCAGGCGAAGCTTTCATGCTGCTCTATTATTTCGAGCGCGCCGCGCGGATCCAGCTCCAGATGCAGGCCGCGACCGCAGCCGGCGCCAAGCTCGTGATGCCGCCGCACGAGGTCTGCGAGAAGGCAGCCCGCCAATTCTGGGAACTGCAGGGCGACATTCTCGTGCCCGGCGAACGCGAATGGCCGGCACTGATGCGCCAGCTCGACCGCACCGATCCATCCTATCGCAATTGATTGTCATTGCCTGGAGTATGACCATGTTGAGCCGACGCCACGCCTTCTCCGTCCTCTCCGCCATCGCACTGGCGACCGGCTCGCTCGTCGCGCCTGCGCCCGCCGCCGAGTTGCAGAAGGCGAGCCTGCGCCTGAAATGGTTGCCGCAAGCGCAGTTCGCCGGCTTCTACGTCGCGGCCGCCAAGGGCTATTACAAGGCCGAAGGCATCGACCTCACCATCAATCCGGGCGGGCCCAATCTGCTCACCGAAAACCTGGTTGCGACCGGTGCCGACACATTCGGCCTCTCCGGCGGCACCGACAGCGTGTTTGCCGCCCGTGACAAGGGACTGCCGATCGTCTGCATCGGCATCTCGCACCAGATCACGCCGTTCATCTTCGTTACCCGCAAGGACGGCCCAGTGAAGACGATCCAGGACTTCAAGGGCAAGACCGTCACCACCTGGTTCACCGGCGCCAATCACGTGCTGAACGGCATGCTGGCCAAGGAAGGCATCAAGCCGGATGAACTGAAGATCCAGCCGCAGCAGGTGTCAGTGACGCCCTTCGTCGACGGCAACGTCGACGTGATCACGGCGACCTATTACAACGAGTTCTACACCATCCAGTCGCGCATGCCGAAGGACAGCCTGAAGACCTTCGTCGCCGAAGATTACGGCATCACCTTCCCGCGCGACACGCTGATCGTGGCCGAGGCGACCGCCAAGGAGAAGCCGGAGCTCGTCAAGGCCTTCCTGCGTGCTTCGCTGAAGGGCTGGAAGGATGCGTTCTCCGATCCGAAGGGCGCCGTCGACACCGTGATGGCCGTAGCCCCGACGCTTGACCGCGCACAGCAGGAGTTCATGCT
Source organism: Bradyrhizobium sp. AZCC 2230 (assembly GCF_036924495.1). Classification (NCBI taxonomy): domain Bacteria; kingdom Pseudomonadati; phylum Pseudomonadota; class Alphaproteobacteria; order Hyphomicrobiales; family Nitrobacteraceae; genus Bradyrhizobium; species Bradyrhizobium sp. AZCC 2230. Next base: position 2,718,777 of record NZ_JAZHRS010000001.1, read on the forward strand.
GACCGAGGTGAAGCGCCTGATGACAGCGGGCACAGCCTCGAAGAACGGCATGTTCTGGATCGACGCCGACGCGGTCAAGACCGCCCACGACTTCTTCCTGAAATACGGCGTGATCTCCAAGCCGCTCGACCTCGCCGCCGCCTATGACGCCAGCTTCATCCAAAGCATCCCGGCGGCGGACCGGCTGCCGTGAGTAGCCCGGCCGCGACATCGCTTGGTGACGGCCGCGCGGCTGCACGGTCGATCACGATGCCGGATTCGCTGCGCAAGCTGATCCGGCTCCTGTTCGGCCTCGCCATCGCAGCGGTGATCTGGGAAGGTGCGGTGCTGCTGTTCGGCATCCGCCCCTATTATCTGCCGCGCCTCAGCACGATCCTGATGGCGATGGCGGCGACGCCCCGCGCCTATGTCGACGGCTTCCTGCGCACCCTCGCCGAGACGCTGATCGGCTTTGCCTCCGGCGGCGCATTCGGCGTGTTCATGGGCGTCGTGTTCTTCCGCGTCCGCGCGCTGCGCGAGATGATCTTTCCGATCTTCGTGGTGTCGCAGACCATTCCAGTCATCGCCTTCGGCGCGCTGGTCGTGCTGTGGTTCGGCAACACGCTGCTCGCCAAGGCGATCATCGCGTTCTACCTGACCTTCTTCCCGGTGACGGTGAACACGCTGCTGGGCCTCGAGACCGTCGACCCCAAGCAGGTCGACCTGATGCGCAGCTTTGGTGCCTCCAACCGCCAGCTCCTGCTCCGCTTGCAGCTTCCGACTGCCCTGCCGCAGATCTTCGTGGCGCTGCGACTGGCCGCATCGCTGAGCCTCGTCGGCGCCATCGTCGGCGAATGGTTCGGCGACACCACCGGGCTTGGCGTGTTGCTGCTCCAGGCCATGTTTACTGAGAACGTCGTCGCGATCTGGGCGGCACTGCTCGCCGCCGCCCTGCTCGGCACCGGCTTCTATGCCGTCGTCGCCGCAGTCGAGCGGCGCCTCGTGTTCTGGAACGCCGAGCAATGAGCCGCGCGCTCGCTTCCCCCTCGCTCGCCGTCCAGCGCGGCATTCTTGGCGCCGTCCTCCTGATCGCGTGCTGGGAGGGCACTGCGCGCGGACTGCATCTGCCGGCTTATGTGCTCCCCGCGGTCAGCGACATCCTCCTCGGCCTCTGGTCCAAGCGCGCGGTCCTCATTGAAGCCGCAGGCTACACGCTGCTCGAAGCGTTCGCGGGCTATGGGCTCGGCTGCCTGATCGGCATCGGGCTAGCCGTCGCCATCGCACTGGTGCCGGCGCTGCGTAGCTCGATCCTGCCGCTCGCAACCGCGATCAATTCGGTGCCCGTGGTCGGCTATTCACCGCTGATCCTGCTCTGGTTCGGCATCGGCGTCAGCTCGAAGATCGTGATGGTGGCGATGGCGGTGAGCTTCACCATCCTGCTGTCGATGCTGGCCGGGCTCGACCGTGTCGATCGCCGCGCCGTCGACCTCATGAAGAGTTTTGGTGCGAGCCGCTTCGGTGTGCTGTGGCGCCTGCGGCTGCCGACCGCGCTGCCGTTGCTGCTGGCCGGAATGCGCGTCTCAACGGTACGCAGCGTCATCGTGGCGATCGTCACCGAAATGCTTGGCGCGCAGGGTGGGCTCGGCTGGGTGATCTACCAGGCCGTGCTCCAGATCGACTTCGTCCAGGTCTGGTCGGCGATCTTCGTCGCCTCTGCCGCGAGCCTCGCCTTCTTCGGCCTGATCGGCTTCCTCGAGCGAAAAATCCTGTTCTGGACATGACGCCATGAAACGACAGATGCATCTCGGCCTGTTCATCCTGGGCACCGGCAGCCACGTCGCCGGCTGGCGCTATCCCGGCGCTGTCGACAGCTTCCAGAACTTCCCAGCGATCCTGGAGATCGGCCGCACCGCCGAGCGCGGCAAGTTCGACCTGATCTTCATGGGCGACAATCTCTATGCCGATGCCGCCGCCCATCCCTCCTACACGCTGCGGCTGGAGCCGTTGACGATGCTGGCCGCGCTTGCGACCTCGACCAGCCATATCGGCCTCGGCGCCACCGTCTCCACCACCTACAGCGATCCGTTCTCGGTTGCGCGCGTGTTCGCCTCGCTCGATCACATTTCCAACGGCCGCGCCGCGTGGAATGCGGTGACGACGGCCAATCCGGCAACGGCGGCAAATTTCGGCACCACCCATCCCGACCACGCCCGCCGCTACGAGATGGCCGGCGAGTTCCTCGACATCGTCAAGGGCCTGTGGGACGGCTGGGCGGATGATGCCATCGTCGCCGACCGCACCAGCGGCGTCTACATCGATCCGGCGAAGCTCCGTGCGATCGACCATGACGGCGCGTTCTTCAAGGTGAAGGGCCCCCTCAACATCGGCCGCAGCCCGCAAGGCCGCCCCGTCGTGCTGCAAGCTGGCGGCTCCGAGGCCGGGCAAGCGCTCGCCGCGCGCACCGCCGACATCGTATTCTCCGTGGTGCAGGACATCGACGAAGCCAAAGCCGGCTACACCTCGCTGAAGACGCGGCTGCCGGCGTGCGGCCGCAAGGCCGAGGATGTCACGGTGCTGCCGGGCGTCATGCCCGTCGTCGGCCGTACCGACAAGGAAGCGTTCGAGAAGCTCAACGTACTCCAGAGCTTCGTCAGCGGCAGCAATGCGCTCGCGATCCTGTCCGACCGCTTCGGGCGCGACATGTCTGCCTACGATCTCGACGGGCCGATCCCCGACATCGCGCCGTCCGACAGCTACCACAGCTTCGCCAGCGTCATGCTGGCCAAGGGCCGCCGTGAGAACATGACGTTGCGCGACCTCTACAACCTCACAGCTGCCGCCCGCGGCCATTGGGTGCTGTGCGGCTCGGCCGAGCGCATCGCCGACACGCTCCAGCTCTGGTTCGAAGAGCATGCCGCCGACGGCTTCAACGTCATGCCGCCCTATTTCCACGAAGGTTTCGAGGATTTCGTCCAGCTCGTCGTGCCGATCTTGCAGGAGCGCGGGTTGTTCCGCGCGGACTACGAGGGAACCACGCTGCGCGATCACCTCGGCCTCGCGCGGCCGGCCAATCCGTTCTTCGCAACCTAGAGCGCGCCGGCGCTCCGCAGCGCCTGTTCGAGCGCCTGCAATTCGTTTGAACTCGCCGGCGGCTGCGGTGGACGTGCTGCGTCGCACGAGAGACGCCCGAGCAGTTTCAGGGAGGCCTTGAGTCGCACCGTCGCCCGACCTCCCGGCGCATCGCGGTAGATCGCGACAGCAAGCGGATAGAGCTTCTCGTGCGCCGCCCGCGCCCGCTCCCAATCGCCGGCCTCCGCCGCGTTCCAGAGGCTGACGACAAGCTCCGGCACGACGCAGGCAAGGCTCACCTGGCTGCCGGCGGAACCGACGAGATAGCTCGTCAGCAGATGTTCGTCGCCGGAACCGAGCACGACGAACTCCGGTCGCAGCTTGTGGATCAGCCGCAGGTTCTGCTCGTAGGTCGCAACTTCCCAGCTCCCCTCCTTGATCGCGACGAAGCGGGGGTCGGCCACCAGCCGCTCCAGCAAAGGCGGGGCATAGGCCATCGCGCCCGCACCGACCGGCGCGGCGTAAAGCATCAGCGGCACGGTCGTGGCATCGCGGATATGGCGATGATGCTCGATGACGCAGTCGTCGGCGTGACCGAGCGCCCAGCTGTTGGGAGGAAACACCAGAAGCCCGTCCGCACCCGCTTGCTCCAGTGTGGCCGCTTCGCGCGCGGCCTCCAGGCTCGATTCGTGATTAACGCCCGAGACGATCAGGCAATCCTTCGGAGCGTGCTCGCGCGCAAGCTCAACCACGCGCCGCTTCTCGGCCAGCGACAGCACGAAGTTCTCGCCGGCGTGGCCGTTGACCAATAACCCACTGACGCCGGCTGTGGATGCGACCGAGGCGAGGTGTGCCGCCAGCTGCGCCTCATCGACCCGAAAGTCGGGCGTCATCGGCACGATCGTCGCAGCATGAATGCCGCGCAGGCGATCGCCGAATGTCCGCATCCCCGCCGACATCGGCTAGTGAATGATCTGGTCGAGGAACGTCCGCGCCCGCTCGGACTTCGGATTCTTGAAGAACTCCTCCGGCGCGGCCTGCTCGACGACCTTCCCCTCATTCATGAACACGATGCGGTCGGCGACCTCGCGGGCAAAACCCATCTCGTGGGTCACGCACAGCATGGTCATACCCTCTTCCGCGAGCTTCTTCATGGTCTCCAGCACTTCCTTGACCATCTCGGGGTCAAGCGCGGAGGTCGGCTCGTCGAACAGCATGATCTTCGGCCGCATGCACAGCGCGCGGGCGATGGCGACGCGCTGCTGCTGGCCGCCCGAGAGCTGCCCGGGAAATTTCTCGGCCTGATCCGGAATCCGGACTTTTGTCAAGAAATGCATCGCGAGGTCCTTGGCCTCAGTCTCGCTCATGCCGTTCGCTGTCATCGGCGCCAGGGTGCAGTTCTCCAGCACCGTCATGTGCGGAAACAGATTAAAGCTCTGGAACACCATGCCGGTGTCGCGCCTGACCGCGTCGATATTCTTGCGCTGATGGTCGAGCTCGATGCCGTTGACGTAGATCAGGCCCTCATCGTGCTTCTCGATGTGGTTGATGCAGCGAATGAGCGTTGACTTGCCCGAGCCGGAGGGACCGCAGACCACGATCTTCTCGCCTTTGGCGACCTTGAGGTCGACCTGGTTCAACGCGGTGAAATCGCCATAGTGTCTGTAGACGGCCTCCATGCGAACCGCGGGCACCTCGCGCAATTGCGGCTGTGTCATTGCGCCTGCAACACCGCTGGCCGTATTCATCGACATCTCGCTCATGCGCGGGCCTCCGCGCTTGTCTGCGCGACCGGCGCCCTCGCCGCGACCCGCCTGGATTTCGCAGCGCTCGACCGGCCAAATGCTTCTCCAGCCGGCGCTGGACCGCATCCCAGACCGAAGTGAGGATCAAATAATACGCCGTTGCCGCCGCATAGACTTCGAGGATCTGGAAATGCTCCTGCATCAGCATGTCGCTGCGGCGCATGAGCTCCTCAACCGAGATCACCGAGGCGAGCGAAGTCGCCTTCAGGAGCGAATTGATGGAGTTGCCGAGCGGCGGGATCATCAACCGGAACGCCTGCGGCAGCGTCACGCGGCGGAACGTCACCCAGGGCGACAGGCTGAGTGCCCAGGCCGCTTCGCGCTGCCCGGCCGACACCGCCATGAAGCCGCTGCGCACGATCTCGGCGAGATAGGCGGCCTCGTTAAGGATCAGGCCGACGAGCGCGCAGGTGATCACGCTGAACTTGATACCCAGCTGCGGCAAGCCGCTGTAGATCACCACGAGCTGGATCAGCAGCGGCGTGCCACGGAAGAACCAGATGTAGAACCGCGAGAAGCCTGACAGCACCGGATTGGACGACATGCGCATCAGCGCGATGCCCATACCGAGAATCAATCCGCCGATGACCGCCGCCACCGTCAAGCCGATGGTGACGAGCACACCCTTCATCAGGAAGTAGTTGAAGAAGTAGTTGACGGCGGCCGTCGGACTGAAATGGCTCATCGGCTCGTCTCCGTATCTCAGGCCGGACCGGGGCCGGCGATCGCAAGCGGCTGATCGGCTGGCATGGCGGTCAGGCCGAACTTGTCGAACAGCGCCTGATAGAAGCCATCGGCACGCATCGCGTTCAGCGCCTTGACGACGGCATCAACCACCGCCTTGTTGCGGAAACCGAGCGTGGTGCGCGCCGTGCCGAGCCCCGCTCAACACTTCCTTGACGCGGCCGCGACCGGTGAGATCGCGCGCTACGCTGTCGACCAGCAACGCGTTGTCTACTTGTCCTGCGAGCAGCGCGCTGACAACGTTGGTCGCCGTCGGGAACGTGCGTATCTCGACGGCCGCACCACCCTTCGCCACGCTCGTATCGCTGAGCTTCTTGAGCCAATTCATCTGATAGGTGCTGACCTCGACGGCGGATGTTTTTCCGATCAGGTCATTTTCGGTAGCAATTTTTATGCCGCTGTCGGGCGCAACCACGACCGAAATGGCCTGGATGGCGTACGGCACCATATACATCAGCTTCGAGCGTTCCTCGGTCCAGAACATGCCGGTGTCGATGCCGTCGATGCGGCCCGCGTTCATGGCCGGGATCATCGCCGGAAAATCCATCCGGACGAGTTCGATCGGAAGGCACAACCGCTTGCCGAGCTCGGCAGCGAGTTCCACGTTGAGGCCCTGCAACTGACCGTCCTTGTCGACGAATTGCTGCGGCGGATTGGTCGGGTTGATGGAGAGTTGCAACTTGCCGGGCGCAATCAGATTGTCGTCGGTGATCGCCGGCGTGCAGGCGGCGTGCGCTGCCGCGGATGCGAGAGCGAGTGCCGCAGCGGCACTCAAGCGAAGCAGTGTCGAGACCATGTGATACCTCCAGTAGAACGCCAATGACCGATGCAGTCCCTCGCCCGGGGTTTCCCCTCGATGTTTCTTGGATGCGGCCGGCCTGATCTTGCGACACGACCGGCAGCATCGTCGTCGATCCCCCTCAGGCCGGTCCCGACATCGGCTTGAGCTGGATGCGCATGAAGTTCTTCACGAGCGATTCGAACGGGCCGAAACCCTTCACCTTCAGGAATTCCGGCGTCTCGAACGCCCAGCGTCCCGCAACGTCGTACATGGCGGCGTATTTCGGCCCGTCGCCGACGGAGACGAAACGTCTTGCCGACAGCCAGCCAGGACAAGCGAGCAGATCGGGAAAGTGTTTCTGCTCGTACCAGGCGTTGAACGCGGCTTCGTGCTCGGGATCGATGTCGACCCGCACGATGTGGATGAAGGCCTCGTCCTGCATGGGCCCGTTCCTCACGCCACGCGAACGTCGCCGGCCGCACGCGCCGCGCCGACGGTCGTTGCAATGGCGTCGCACAACGCCGGAAGCACCGGCAGCAGCGGCGGGCGAGGATCGGCGTTGCGGATCAGGCCGATCGCCTTGAGCCCCACTTTCATGCGCGTGTGCATGTCCATGATCGGCGCCGGCCCGTAGATCGAGCGCACGATTGGATAGAGCCGTTCGTTGACAGCGCGCATCGCCTTGAGATCGTCGGCAAGAGCGGCCTGCCAAAGCTCTGCGAACAGATGCGGCGCGAGGCTGACGAGGCCCGAAAGAATGCCGTCGCCACCGACGGCCAGCTGCGGCAGGAACCAGTTGAAGTTCGACGGGAGGATCGCGACCGAGGGATCGGCCCGCTTCACCGCACGGCGGTTCTCGTCGTAGGCCAGCATGGTATCGCTGCCTTCCTTGACGGCGATGACGCTGTCGAGGGCTGCGATCTTCGCCAGCGTCTCCGGCGAGTAGCCGAAGCCGGACGCGAGCGGATACTGGAAGATCGATACGGGAATGCCGATGGCGGAGCTGACCGCCTGCACGAAGGCCAGCGGCGCGCGCGAGGTCGCCGAAGCACCGCCGCCGAGCGGCCCGGGTGGAAACAACACCGCGCAATCGGCGCCGGCAGCTTCGGCGAGCTGCGCCTGATGGATCGCCTCCGCCGTGGAATGCGCGATGATGCCTGAAAGCAGCGGCTTGCCGCCGATTTGTCGGCGCGTCCGCTCGATCACGGCCTGACGTTCGTCATCCGAGAGCGAGCCGCCCTCGCCGGCGTGACCGTTGACGAACACTGCCGCGATCCCGTCCGGACAGGCGCAATAATCGAGCACGCGGGCATAACCGTCCCAATCGATCGAGCTGTCATCCCTGAAGGGCAGCACAGTCGCCACCGTGACGCCGCGCAAGTCGGGTTTCTTCATCGGCTTGCTCATGACGGTTTCCGCCGCGGGAATTTCAGGCTCGCCCGTGCCTTCAGCACTTCGAGGCCGCCCTCGTTGCGGGCGCTGGCCTCCCAGATGATGGTGCGGGTCTCGTCGTGCTGCTCAGCGATCCAGACGTCGAAGGTGAGCGTGTCGCCGTAGAACACCGGGCCGGTGAACCAGAAGCGGTCTTCCACCGAGACGCCGATGGTGCCGACCAGCTCGCTGGTGAGGATGCTGGTGCAGAGGCCCGCGACCATGATTCCCGGCGCGAGACGTCGGCCGAAGCGCGTTGCGCCGGCATAGACCTCGTCGACGTGGACGGGGCCGAAATCGCCGGTCGCCGCAATGTAGAGCGCGCCGTCCGCCTCGGTGATGGTCTTGCTGAGGCTGACCCGGTCGTTGACCTTCAGCTCGTCGAAGGACTTTGGCTCGTACATGGCTCAGCCCTTCGCGAAGGGAACGAGCGTCGCGGTACCGTCCACCACGGTCGCGCCGGACGGCGACAGCGTGCAGGTGATGCGGCAGACAGCCTCGTCGCCGGCAACAGAGACAATCTCGGCCTTGGCCTCGACCGAGTCGCCGACGATCACCGGCGCGGCGAAGTTCAGCGCGATGCTGCCGATCCGCCGCGTTGGTCCGCCGAGCTGGCTCAGGCACGTGGTGGCGAGGCCGCCGACGGCGAGCTCGAAGGCGACCATGTTGGAGGCGCCCGCCTTCTTGGCGCGCACGGCATCGACGTAGAGACCGCCGAGATTGCCGCTGATGCCGGTGAACATCGCCTGCTCGGCAACCGTCATGGTCTTGCGGAACGCAAAGGCGGCGCCGGGCTTGAGAAGAGCGTGAGACATCAATCGTTCCCTAGAGCTGCAAGCCGTTCTTGATGGTGCTGCGCGCGACCAGCATGCGATGGATTTCGGAGGTGCCGTCATAGATGCGGGTAACTCGGGCATCGCGATACATGCGCTCCAGCGGCAGGTCCTTGCTGAAGCCCATGCCGCCGAACACCTGGATGGCGCGGTCGACCACGCGACCCTGCATCTCGGAGGCCGCGACCTTGATCATCGAGACCTTGTCGCGCGCGTCCCGCCCCTGATCGATGTCCCAGGCAGCGTTCATCACCATCATCTTGACGCCGAAGATCTCGGTGGCGGAATCGGCGATCAGCTTCTGCACCATCTGGAAATCGCCGATGAGCTGGCCGAACTGGCGCCGCTCGCCGGCATGCTTGCGCATCATCTCCAGCGCACGCTGCGCCATGCCGACGGCGCGGGCGCCGATATGGGCAAGGCGGATCTGGAGCACGCTCTGCATGATCAGTTTGAAGCCGCCGCCGACCTCGCCGAGCACGGCCGCCTTGGGAATGCGGCAGTCCTCAAAACTCAGCTCGGCATGGCCATAGCCGCGATGGCCCATCATCGGCTGGGTGCGCGCGACCTTGAAGCCGGGTGTGCCGCGATCGACCAGGAACAGCGTGATGCCGCCCCGCGCCCGCTTGTCCTTGTCAGTGAGCGCCATGAGGATCACGTAGTCGGCGATGTCGCCGTCGCTGATGAAATGCTTGGTGCCGTTCAGCACCCATTCCTCGCCGTCGAGATGCGCGGTGGTGCTGATCGAGGCGGCGTCGGAGCCGGCGCCCGGCTCGGTGATCGCCATGGCGCAGATCTTGTCGCCCTTCACGGTCGGCCGCAGATAGCACTCGACCTGGTCGCCCTTGCAGGCCATCAGCATCGGATAGACTTGGCCGAACACACGGCGGATCAGCGCGTCCGAGGTCTTGCCGAACTCTTCCTCGACGAGGCAATGCTCGACGCAGGACAACCCGCCGCCGCCGACATCCGCGGGCATGTTCATCGCGTAGAGGCCGAGTTTTTGCGCCTTGGCCTTGGTAACGGCCAGCACGTCGGCCGGCACCGTGGCCGTCCGCTCCACGACGTCTTCGAGCGGCTGCACCTCGGTTTCAACGAAACGGCGGACGGTGTCGACCAGAAGGCGGGTATCGTCAGGCAGCGAAAAATCGATCATCGCGCCACTCCGATGGCCTTGCCGGCGATCATCGCGTCGATCTCAGCGGCACCATAGCCGATCTCGCCGAGCACCTCCCGGGTCTGAGCACCGAGCCGCTGCGGCACCAGCCGCACCTCAGGCGTCTGGCCATCATAGCGCGCGGGATGGGCGACCATCCGGATCGGCACGCCGCCTGCACTCTCGGCCGTCTTGAACACGCCGAGATGGTTGAGCTGGGGATCGGATACGAGATCGCGATAGTCCTGCACCGGCGCGTGCCAGATCTTCGCGGCTTCGAGCGAGGGCAACCAATCCGCCGTCGATTTCTGCTTCAGCCTGATAGCAACGATCCGCGTGATCTCCTCACGCTTGGAAAAGCTGTCAGCCTCGCCGAACTGCTCCAACTCCGCACTGTCGAGCGCGACCGCCAGCGCCTTGGGCGCAGCCATCGAGATCGCCATATGACCGTCCGCCGTGGCGTGAACGCCGTAAGGCCCGGGGCTGAACCAGGCGGCAATACCGGCAGGCCCGCGCGGCGTCGGCGATGGAGCGCCGTTCAGCCATGCCGTCAACGGCTCGACCTGAAGATCGATCGCGGCCTGATAGAGGTTCACTTCGACCAGCCGTCCCTTCCCGGTCTTGGTCCGGGCGAATAATGCAGCGAGAATGCTCATGGCATAGAGCGAGGCCGCGTGCTGATCGACGATGACCGCGCCGACCGCCGTCGGCTCGCCATCGGCGCGTCCGGTCCGCATCGCAAGGCCGGACATCGCCTGGAGAAGCAGATCCTGCCCGGGGCGATCCTTGTACGGTCCTTCCGATCCGAAGCCGGTTGCGACCGCATAGATCAGGCCGGGGTTGATCGCCTTCAGCGTGTCGTAGCCGAGGCCGAGCTTGGCCATGGTGCCCGGCCGAAAATTCTCCATCACGACATCGGACGCCGCCACCAGCTTGTTCACGGCGGCAATACCGTCGGGATGCTTGAGATCAACCGCGATGCTGCGCTTGTTGCGGCCGGTCGCCAGATGATTGACGCTGTCGCCGGCGACGAAATGGTTGGCGACCGCCCAGTTGCGCTGAAACGCGCCCTCGATCGGCTCGACCGCAATGACGTCGGCGCCGAGATCGGCGAGCGTCTGCGCAGCCAGCGGGCCTGCGAGGTAATGATTGAAGCTGAGGACCTTGACACCGTCGAGCAGATTCATCCGTTCACACCCAATTTAGGCAGCCGCGTTTGGCGCACCGCGCCATGCCAAATCGAAACTCCTGACCAGCGCGCGCGCGGCCGCGTCCTGCGCAGCCGGCAGCGGCAGCCGCGGCGGACGGGGGTTGCCGACCGCAAAGCCCATATGGCCGAGCAGCGCCTTGCTACCGGCGACATAGGCCTGGCCTCCGACGAATTCGATCACCGGCAGATATTTCAGATAGAGCTCGCGCGCCTCTTTGATCTTCCCCTCGTCGGCAACGAGGCTGAAGATGCGTGCCATCTGCGCCGGCACCACATTGGAGGCGACCGCCACCCAGCCCTGCGCGCCCTCGACAAAGGATTCGAAGCCGAGAATGCCGCCGAACACGGTCATTCTGTCGCCGCAGAGGCGGATGATGTCGCGCACGCGCGTCACCTCCAGCGTCGACTCCTTGATATAGAGGCAGTTGTCGATCCCGGCGATGCGCGCCACCAGCGGCGGCGTGAGATCGACATTGGCGGTCGCCGGGTTGTTGTAGACCATGATCGGCAGCGAGATCGCATCCGCCACCGTCTTGTAGTGATGGACGAGCTCGTCGTCGGTGGGGGTCGAGTAGAACGGCGGGATGATCATCACGCCGTCAGCGCCCAGTTTTTCAGCACGGCGGCTGAGGCGCACCACTTCCCGCGTATCCTCCGCACCGGTGCCGATCAGCACCGGCACGCGCCCGGCCGCCTGGCGGATGACGACCTCGGCAACCAGCGCCTTCTCGTCATCATCGAGCGAGAGGAACTCGCCGGTCGATCCGAGCGGGATCAGCCCGTGAATGCCTTCCGCGATCTGCCAGTCCACGAACGCGCGCAGCGCCGCGACATCGACGTCGCCGGACGGCGTGAACGGGGTGATCATGACGGTATAGGTGCCGCGAAACATCTTCATCAGGGAGCTGCCGGGTCATCGTGTAAATTCAGGGCATGGCGGCCACCTGCGGAATATCCGCAGCATTTATGCAAACGATTGCGAAACTGGCTCTGCATTGGGCACCACCATCCATTTTTTGAGCTTGATCCGCGTGGAATTAGCTCATAGATTTTTGCAATCGTTTGCAGTCTATCGGCAGGTTTGATGAGCGTCACGCTCAAAGATGTGGCACAGGCGGCCCGCGTTTCGATCAGCACTGCCTCCCGTGCGCTGACCGGAACGGGCCTGACCAGCGAGCGCACGCAGCAGCGCCTGACGCGCATCGCGCGCGAGCTCGGCTACCGACCGAACCCGATCGCGCGCGGCCTGAAGACTGGACAGTCGCGCCTCGTCGCGCTTCTCGTCCACAACCTCACCAACGCCTCGTTCCAGGTGATGGCCGAGGTGATACAGGCACGCCTGAAAGCACTCGGCTATCAGATGCTTCTGTGCATCGGCGGCGACGATCCCGAGCAGGAGAGCGATACGCTCACCACGCTGGTCGATCACCGCATCGACGGGCTGATCGTGGTGCCGACAGGCAAGAACGGCCCGCAGCTCAAGGCGCTGGCGAAGGATGTCCCGATCGTCTGCCTGGTGCGGCGCGATGACGCAACTGATCTCGAGACCGTGCTCGCCGACGATCCGCAAGGCGCCTATCTCGGCACGCGGCATTTGATCGAGCTTGGGCACAAGCGCATCGGCCTGATCGTCGGCCGTCAGGACACGACGTCCGGCCGCGAACGCTTGTCCGGCTATGTCCGCGCGTTGCGCGAGGCCGGTATCGCCAAGGATGACACATTGATCCATGCCGGCCATTTCGTGCCCGAGACCGGCGCGACTTGCGCCCGCAAGCTACTCGACCTCCCCCGCCCGCCCAGCGCGATCTTCGTCGCCAACCATGAGGCGACGCTCGGCGTGCTCCGTGTCACCGCGGAGCGGAACATCGCGATCCCCGACGATCTCTCGCTGCTTTGTTACGAGGACATGCCCTGGTTCGAATGGCATCGCCCGGCCATCAGCATCGTCGATAACGGCGCGCGCGATCTCGCCAATCTCGCGGTCGACCGGCTGCTGCAGCGCATGGATGCGAAAGGCAACGGCCATGACGGCGTCCGCGAATATCGCGTCGGTGCGCGTCTCATAAAGCGCGACTCCTGCCGTCCGATCGAATCCGCAAGCAAGCCCAAGTCTTCCAAATCCAAATCATCTGCGGCTAAGTCCGCGAAGGTCTGATCGATGCCCTATGTCGAGGTGCTCGCCCCACAAGTCCCGAACCAGCGCAAGGCTGCGCTGGCGAGGTCGGTGACTGACGGTCTGATGTCGGCGTTCGGCGTCACCGCCGATACCGTCACGCTCTATTTTCTGCCGGTTGCACCGGACGATTACGCCCATGCCGGCACGTTCGGCGCTCAGGTCACCGGCCAGCGAATCCTGCTCAAAGTGCACGCGTTCCGCCGCAGCGAGGCCGAGCGCCGCGCCGCCGCCATCGCGCTGACCCGCGGTGTGTGCAGCGCCTATGGCGTGCCCGGTGATGACGTCGCCGTCTATTTCCTCGACCGCGACCGCAGCGAGGTCTCCCACGATTCCAAGCTCGCCAGCGACTGACGGGAGCACGCCATGGACCGCTTTTACACAGAGGATCAGAAGGCTCTCCGCGATACCGCCCGCCGCTTCGCGGAGGCCGAGATCCTGCCGCGCGCGGCCGCGATCGACCGCGAGGACCGCTTTGATCGCTCGCTCTACAAAGGCATGGCCGATCTCGGCCTTTTCGGCATCTGCCTGCGCGAAGGCGCTGGAGGCGCCGGGCTCGATGCGGTCGCGGCGTGCATCGCGATGGAGGAGCTGGCGCGCTGCTCCGGCGCGGTCGCCAATGCCTTCGCCATTCCGGTCGAGGCGGTGCTGTTCTTCGACCATCACGGCACCGATGCGCACAAGGCGCTGATCCCAAAAATTCTCAGCGGCAACATCATTCCCGCCACTGCCGTCTCCGAGCCCGACCACGGCTCCGACGTCGCGGGCATCCGCACCAGCGCGGTGCGCGAGGGCAATGGCTGGCGGCTCAACGGCACCAAGGCCTGGGTGACACTCGGCGGCGTTGCTGACCGCATCATGGTGTTCGCGCGCACCGGCGCGGATGCCGGCCACCGCTCCATCTCGTGCCTGCTGGTCGAGGGTGCCCTGCCCGGCATCGCCCGCGGCAAGAACGAAGAGCTGCTCGGCATGCACGGCCTCGACGACTGCCAGATCACCTTCTCTGATGTCCAGTTGCCGGCCGACAGCGTGATGGGACCGGAGAACCAAGCCTTCAAGATGGCGATGAGCAATTTTAACTTCAGCCGGCTGATGATGGCTTCGATGGCGCTCGGCATGGCGCAGGCCGCGTTCGAGGACGCCACCGCCTACGCAAAAGACCGCAAGCAGTTCGGCCAGGCCATCATCGGCTTCCAGGCCGTGCAATTCATGCTCGCGGACATGTCGACCGATATCGCCGCTGCGCGCCTGCTGATCCACCACGCCGCGCGCCTGCACGATGCCAGCGAGCCGATCGCCAAGGAGGCGGCGCAGGCAAAGCTGTTCACAACCGACATGGCGATGAAGCATGTCTCCAACGCGCTCCAGATCCACGGCGGCAACGGCTATTCGCGCGAATACCGCATCGAGCGGCTGTTCCGCGACGTGCGCCTTGCCCAGATCTACGAGGGCACCAACCAGATCCAGCGGCTGATCATCGCTCGCCAGGTCGAGAAGGAGGCCGCGTGAGGGCATGCTGAGCATCATCACGGCGAAAGAGGCTGCCGGCCTGATCCGCGACACCGATACGCTGATCGTCGGCGGCAATGGCGGCACGGGCGCGGCCGAAGCGATTCTCGACGCGCTGGAACAGCGCTTCCTCGGCGGCCACGGGCCGCACGGGCTGACGCTGATTAACATCACCGGCGTCGGCGCCGTGACAGAGAAGGGCCTGTGCCATCTCGCCCATGAAGGCCTGATCGCGCGCGTGATCGCTGGCAATTTTGGTCTCCAGGTGCCGTTCATGCGCCTGGTTCGCGACGAGCTGATCGACGCCTACAACTTTCCGCAGGGCGTCATGAGCCAGCTCTGCCGCGCCATGGCGGCGAAGCATCCGGGCGTGCTCACCCATGTCGGCCTCAACACCTACATGGATCCGCGCCAGGACGGCGGCCGCATGAACAAGCGCACCACTGCGCCGCTGGTCGACCTGCTCGAGTTGCACGGCCAGTCATGGTTGCTCTACCGCGTCCCTGCCCCGCCCGACGTTGCCATCATCCGCGGCACCTCCGCCGACGAAGACGGCTATATCAGCATGGAGCACGAGGGCACCACGCGCGAAGACCTCTCGATCGCGCAGGCCGTGCACAATGCCGGCGGCACCGTGATATGTCAGGTCAAGCGCATCGTGAAGCGCGGCTCGATCCATCCGCAGATGGTCAAGATCCCCGGCTTCCTGATCGACCACGTCGTGCTCGAACCCGACCAGATGCAGACTTACGGCACCATCTACGATCCGGCGCGTTGCGGCGAGACGCGCGTGCCGGTGGCACTGATCGCGCCCGATCCTCTGACCGAGCGTCGCGTGATCGCCCGCCGCGCCGCTTTCGAGCTGCGCCCGCGCGACGTCGTCAATCTCGGCGTCGGCATCTCCGCGATGATCCCCAATGTCGCGGCCGAGGAAGGCATCTCTGACCTGATCACGCTGACGGTGGAGTCCGGCGTGGTCGGCGGCGTGCCCGGGCATGCCCGCGAGTTCGGCACAGCGATCAATCCGCGCGTCATTCTCGACCAGGCCTATCAGTTCGACTTCTACGATGGCGGCGGCCTCTCCTGCGCCTTCCTGTCCTTCGCGGAGGTAGACGAGACCGGCAACGTCAACGTCACCCGCTTCGGCGAACGCCGCGACGGCTCCGGCGGCTTCATCGACATCACCCAGAACGCCAAGCGGCTGATATTCAGCGGCACCATGACCGGCGGCAAGTTCGACATCGGCGTCGAGAACGGCCGCCTCGCGATCCGGCGCGACGGCGCCTTTCGCAAATTCGTGCCGCAAGTCGGCCAGATCAGTTTCAGCGCCTCACTCGCCGCGCAGCGCGGCCAGCACGTCAGCTACGTTACCGAGCGTGCCGTGTTCGAGCTGGAGAACGCCCACTTGACCTTGACCGAGGTCGCGCCGGGTGTGCGCCTCGAGGAGGACATCCTCGCGAACATGGGCTTCAAGCCACGCATCAGCCCGCAACTGAAGGATATGGACCCACGCATCTTCCGGTCCGGACCGATGGGGATCGCACAGGGTTTCAAGGCGCTGCCGGCGCGGCCGCGCAAGGTCGCCTGAGGGATCGGCATGGACACGAGCGCTCCCATCAATCTCCGTTACGAGGACATCGCGCTGGGCGCGGAGTTCGAGACTCCCGTTCACACCGTGACCGAGGCCGATATCGCGACCTTCGCCGACGTCACGCGCGATCATCATCCGCTTCATATCGACGGAAGCTACGCGCGCTCACGCGGCTTTCCCGCGGTGATCGGCCACGGGCTGTTCGGCCTGTCGCTGATGGAGGGATTGAAGTCCGAGCTGAAGCTGTATGAGGAGACCTCGGTCGCCTCGCTCGGCTGGGACCAAGTGAAGTTCAAAGGGCCGATCGTCGCCGGCGACACCTTGCGCGTCCGCTTGCGCTTCGTCGAGAAGCGGCCCACCAAAAATCCAGAGCGCGGCATCGTCGTCGAGATGCTCGACCTGCTCAACCAGCGCGACGAGGTCGTGACGGCGGCCCGCCACACCTCGCTGATCCTAACCAGGCAAGTCGATGCGCCGGCAGCCACGTGACCATGAACAGGACGTCGGACCGGAGACGGCTCAACTGCCACCACGATTTGACAGGAGTACTTTGATGCGATTTCCCAAAACCTTCTCCGCCTTCGTCCTGCTGGTCGGCCTCTCCCACGCAGCCAGCGCCGAGACCTGTACGCCAAAAGTGCCGGCATCGAGCCTGATCGAGGCGCCGAAATGGCAGATGTCGATCAACCCGACGCTGCCGCCACAGCAATTCGTCGACGACAAGGGCGAGTTGCAGGGTCTCAATGTCGAGCTCGCAAGGGAAATCGCCAAGCGCCTCTGCATCGAGGCTGTCTTCCTGCGCATGGACTTCCCGCCGATGATCCCGGCGCTGCGCTCGGGCCGCTTCGATGCCATCAACACCGGCCTGTTCTGGACCGAGGAGCGCTCGAAGATGCTCTACCTCGTGCCATACGCACAACAGGCGATCAGCATCTACACCGATCCCTCCTCCAGCCTGAAGCTGGAAAAGTTCGAGGATCTCGCCGGCCGCGTGGTGGGCGTGGAATCGGCGACCTACACCGAGCGCAAGGCGCGCGAGTTCAACGCCGCGATGGAGGCCAAGGGCCTGAAGCCGATCGAGTTGCGCACTTTCACCACGGTGACCGCCACCTCGGCGGCGCTGCGCGCCGGCCAGCTCGAGGCCGCGCTCAACATCAACGAAACCGCGAACTCGCTCGAGCAAAAGGGCATCGCAAAGATCTGGGTCCGCGACATCGCCGGCACCGACATCACGTTTGCTTTCCGCGACAAGCAGCTCGCACAGGCCTTCGCCGACGCCCTCACCGCGGCCCGCGCCGACGGCACCTATGACAAGCTGTTCGACAAGTTTGGCATGACCAAGCTGAAGACGACGACGTTCGCGATCAGGGGGGATGGGCCGACGAATTGACGAGCTTGCGCTACCTCATGGTCGCGGGGAACGCTGCCAACCCGCACCGCAGGCGGCCTCGATGCAACAAGCGCTGGCTAAGCGCGGGGCAGGGTCGTTTTCCGATTAGTCCATTGGGGGCATGAACAGAATTCGGCCACATGATGACCAACATGAACAACGGCCATGAACAAAGTTTGGCCGCCTGAGAACAAATTCGGACAACACGAAAATTCGGCCCGGGACTCAGGGAGTTACGTCCGGACAGGACGGGACAGCCCGTCGGAACAGATCGTGATCTTGGACGTGCAGGACACGGCACGATTGCCGAGGCAATCCGATGCCGACGATGGCGCGAACGGACCGTTGGAGCTGAGCGAGCCGCGTCCCTCCGGTCTTACCCCGGGTGGAAATGAGGAGCCGCAAGGAACTGGTTCTCCGGGCCGGCTTGCGGATAGAACGCCGAGGAGATCGGGCCAGAGGGGCCTCCTCGGAAGCCGGCTGCCGAGAATTGATCCATCAGCGCTGCAAGGCGGTCGATATGCCCCTGGGGCCAACCGATGGCGGTGCCAGCCGGCAACGACACGGCTCCACCACCAGACGGGCCCGCCGGAGGATCGGTCACCGTCATGGTCTGCGACCCCGATGTCGCGGTTTCGCCCGTAGTCGTGTTGCTTGCCGTCACCGTGAACGTAGCGACCGGATGGTCGGTGCCGGTATAGCTCGACGACAGCGTCAGCCCGGTGAGCGGCTGGCCTGTCGTGGAGGAGCCTTCGGTAATGGTCCAGGTGTAGGTTCCGTTGGATTGAAGGCTGCTCGTGACAGTATTTCCGGCAGGGGCTGTGATCGACTCGTAGCTGGGCAAACCGGTGATGCTCAGAGACAGTTGGTCGTCGGAGTCGACGGGCGTCGCGGTGATGCCCAACGCAACGGATCCTCCGGCCTGCACCGTCAGCGAATTGCTGCTGATGGTCAGTGGCGGACTCTCGGCCACCCCGTCTTGATCCACCGTCGGCGCGGCCGCCCCAGCGGCCGTCCCGAACACTTGAATGGGCGCCGCTGTCGCGGCGTTGTTCGGAGCGGTCAAGCCCAACGAAGCCGTGATCGTGCTCAGAAGATTGTAGTGATTGTAGGCGGTGCTGTAGTTTCCCGGGACCACGTTGGCGCCATACAAGAGTGTTGGAACTTGGTTGGAAGCAGCCTCGGAGGTCGAATCGTCATTTTCGTCCCAGGTCACGATCAGCAGCGAATTGTTGTTGACCGCCCACTGGGCATAGGCGCTGAGGTTCTGCTGAAGCCATGTATCGCCTTGCGCGATCGTCCCGTCGTGCATGTCGTTACTCACGCTGGGAATGACGTACGAGACGGTCGGCAGGCTCGAATAATTCCCGTTGGCAAAAAGCGCTGGAAAGCTGGTGAAATCCGTTTGAACCGTGCGGCCCTCGGGGAATGAAACCCAGGGGTCGTGGTTGAAGTCACTGCCAATTCCGCCCTCGTCCACATAGCCCGTGAACGAGAGACCCGCGTTGTGCAAGACCGTGTAAAGTGTTGGATCCGGAAGGCTGTAGGAGTTGTCATCGGTGGTGCCGAATGTCGAGCCGGCATAGAGGGCGAAATAGTCCGGCTGGCTTGGATGAGCCTCCGCCGTCATGTTGGTTAGCGATGCGCCGCCGGCCATGAGGCTGTTGATGTAAGGTGCTTGGCTATTGCCGGCGATCTGGTCATAGTTGTGGTTTTCTTCAACGACGACCACGATATGGCTGTACTTCGGTACACCGGTGCTGGTGGTAGTCTGGTTGACCTGGAGGGTGCCGGTCGGATTGTAGTTGGTGGCGCCCGACAGATTGGCGGCGTTGCCGGCGCCGTCGCTGATGAGCGCGCCGTTGAGGTTGAGCGCCGAGATGGCGAGATCGGACGTGGTCTGGCCCGCCGCCACCGTGTAGCTGAAGGTGAGTGCGGTGCCACCCGAGCTGCTGGTGTAGCTCGCCGTGCCGCCATCGTTGAGGGTGAGCGTCGGCGTGCCGCCGGTGGTGTTGACCGTGACGGCCTCGCTCGTATTGACTGTCAGGGTGACGACCTGGCCGGTGCTCACGCTGCCGGTGCCGTTGGTGATGCCGGTGCCGGTCGCGACGATCGAGGCAATCGTCGGCGCCGTCGTATCAATCTGAAGCGTGCCGGCCGGATTGGAGTTGGTGGCCCCTGTCAGATTGGCAGCAATGCCGTTGCCACCGGTGATGGTTGCGCCGTTGAGGTTCAGCGCGGAGACGATGAGATCGGCCGTGTTCTGGCCCGCCGCCACCGTGTAGCTGAAGGTGAGCGCTGTGCTGCCCGAGCCGCCGGTGTAGCTCGCCGTGCCGCCGTCGTTGAGGGCGAGCCTCGGGGTGCCTCCCGCGGTATTGACCGTCACGGCCGCACTGAAGTTGACCGTCAGCGTGACCACCTTGCCGGCATTAAGATCGCCTGCGCCGTTGGTAATGCCGGTGCCGGAGGTCGCGATCGAGGCAACCGTCGTCGCCGTCGGGTTGACTTGCAGGGTGCCGGCGGGGTTGTAGTTGGCCGCACCGGCCAGGTTGGCCGCATTGCCGGCTCCGTCGCTGACGACGGCGCCGTTGAGATTGAACGATGAGATGGCGAGATCGGACGTAGTCTGGCCCGCCGCCACCGTGTATCTGAACGTGAGTGCGGTGCTTCCAGAACCGCTGATGAAGGTCGCTGTACCGCCATCGTTGAGGGCGAGCGTTGGTGCGCCGCCGGTGGTGTTGACCGTGACGGCCTCGCTCGTATTGACTGTCAGGGTGACGACCTGGCCGGTGCTCACACTGCCGGTGCCGTTGGTGATGCCGGTGCCGGTCGCGACGATCGAGGCAATCGTCGGCGCCGTCGTATCAATCTGAAGCGTGCCGGCCGGATTGGAGTTGGTGGCCCCTGTCAGATTGGCAGCAATGCCGTTGCCACCGGTGATGGTTGCGCCGTTGAGGTTCAGCGCGGAGACGATGAGATCGGCGGTGTTCTGGCCTGCGGCCACCGTGTAGCTGAAGGTGAGTGCAGTGCCACCCGAGCCGCCGGTGTAGCTAGCCGTGCCGCCATCGTTGAGAGCGAGCGTCGGCGTGCCGCCGGTGGTGTTGACCGTCACGGCCGCACTGAAGTTGACCGTCAGGGTGACTACCTTGCCGGCGTTGAGATCGCCGGCACCGCTGGCGATTCCGGTGCCCGAGGCCACGATCGAGGCAACCGTCGTCGCCGTCGGGTTGACTTGCAGGGTGCCGGCGGGATTGTAGTTGGTGGCGCCCGACAGGTTGGCGGCGTTGCCGCCGCCGTCGGTGATCGCCGCGCCGTTGAGGTTGAACGACGAGATAGCGAGATCGGCCGTAGTCTGCCCCGCCGCCACCGTGTAGCGGAAGGTGAGCGCGGTGCTGCCCGAGCCGCTGATGTAGCTTGCGGTGCCGCCATCGTTGAGAACGAGCGTCGGCGTCCCGCCGGTGGTGTTGACCGTCACCGCCTCGCTGAGATTGACCGTCAGGGTGACAACCGCACCCGTGCTCACATTTCCGCTGCCGTTGGTGATACCGGTGCCGGACGCCGCGATCGAGGCAATCGTCGGCACCGTCGTGTCGATCTGCAGGGTGCCGGCGGGATTATAGTTGGTCGCGCCCGCCAGGTTGGCGGCGTTGCCGCTGCCACCGGTGATGGCCGCGCCGTTGAGGTTCAGCGCGGAGACGATGAGATCGGCAGTGTTCTGGCCTGCCGCCACCGTATAACTGAAGGTGAGCGCGGTGCCGCCCGAGCCGCCGGTGTAGCTTGCCGTGCCGCCATCGTTGAGGGCCAGCGTCGGTGCGCCGCCGGTGGTGTTGACGGTCACGGCCGCGCTGAAGTTGACCGTCAGCGTGACCACCTTGCCGGCATTGAGATCGCCGGCACCGCTGGTGATGCCGGTACCCGAGGCCACAATCGAAGAGACCGTCGGTGCCGTTGCCGCGGTTCCCTGGACGGCGATCTGAGCGACCACCGTCTGCCACCAGCCGTTGGCCACGTATTCGTTCGAGATCCAGAACCCGCTTGGGTTGTTTGGATCGGCTATTGCGGTCGAATAGGTCCCCCAACGCTGGTCGTTCAGACTTCCGGAATCGAGATACGTGCTGCTCGCCTGGTAAAGCGTCGGCCCGCTGAAAGCGGAAGCGCTGGCGCCGAGCACCATATAATAGTCGGAAGGATACATGTTCGGCCCGGAGGCCGAGAAATTGATGAGCACGTCGCCGTTCTTGTCGACCGCAATCGAAGGGTCAAACACGGCGACACCCGTGCCGATGGACGCGCCGGAAATGACGTTCCCGATGACATATTGCGGATTCGTGGGGTCGGTGACATCGAGCTTGAACCACTCGATTTGCGCGAGCGATCCTGCGCTCGGCATGGCTTCGCTCACGCCGTAGACGTAATTGTGTCCTCCGGAGGAGGTGTAGGCAAGGCTCTGGATGCGCCCGTCGTTGATGTCGAGCCTCTTGGTCGTGCCCAACTGCGCGGCGGTGAAGTTGCTTCCGCCCCCTCCCACATCGGCGTCGCCGAGGAAGATCGTCTGGGTCCCGCTGAAGCCATGCGTCGGATCGTACGTCTGATATGTGAGCGCGGTCTGCCTGGCGGTCGAATGGGCGCTCAAATAGTAGGTCACCCCGTTGTCGCCGGCGACGTTGCGCATGATGCTGGCGGTCCCTGGCACGCTAGCGCTGGCGTCAGGCGTGATCGCGCGGTTACCAGCAGCTATGATGCTGCTTTCGTTGACGACGAATTCGCCGTTGTTGTAGCCGCCTCCCGCGTCCAAAAATTCGGGCGTGGAGATGTAGATTTTGCCGTTGCTGACCGACAGATAGGGCATGTCCGACTGGGTCGTGGCGCCGTTGGACGTATCGATCGAAGCCAAATACCAGCCGTCGCTCGGATTGCTGTCCACCGACACGGCGACGTCGACATTGGTAGCGAAATTCCCGCCTCCTGGTTGAAAATTATCGGCGATGACCACATAGCGCCCGGTCGAACTGTCATAGACGGCGCGCGCGTCGAGAAGGGCGTTGTCAAGCGTGCCGCCAAGCGCCGAGAACAAGCTATACAATGATCCGTTGGATACGATTGGATTGCCGCTAAGGTCGGTTATCGCGTAGTGAGTGGTCTCGGCGGTGAAAATGTAATTCGGCCCTACGGCTAACGCATTTTGCGGTGGATTGTTGGTCGGATCGGACAATCCCGAAAATGACCGAGTGACCGAGGCGAACGCCCTCGCCGGCGTCGACGAATAGAAGTTGAGTGCCGTCACGCCCGCGCTGGCGCCGATCGCCGCAGCGCCATAAAGGCTTTCGATCGTGGCAAGCAGGGAATAGGGGTCAGCCGGCGAGTCGTTGACGGCCCCGGCCGGGACGCTTCCGCCGGCGACGATCGCCGCAACGTGATTGGGGTAGGTCACCGCTGGATTGGTGTTGTTTTCGTCGAAGGTGACGATCAGCAGCGAGTTGTTGGCCTGCGCCCAGGCCGCGTAGGCGGAGAGATTGGCCTGGACCCAGGCGTCGCCCGCCGGAATCCCGCCGCCGTTGTCGCTCGTCGGCGTCATGTTGTCGGCGTCGTTGGGCGAAACATAGGAGACGGTCGGAAGGTTGGTAAAGCCGGCCGCGGTCTGAGGAAAGGCGCTGAAATCGTGAGCAGTGTTGGCCGAATTGGCGAAGTGGCTCCAAGGTTGGCGTTCGGGATCCGCATTGGTTTCGGCGTAACCGCCGAAGGTGTAACCGCTGGCGGCGAGCGTGCTCGCCAGCGTCGGAACGCTGGCCGGAAACTGGGGAAAGCTGCCGTTGTTGGTGATGCCCTGCGTCGAGCCGGAAAACAGGGCAATGTAATTGGGCTGGCTCGGATGAGTCACACCGTTGTAGTTGGTGAACAACATCCCCTGAGCGATCAGCGAGTTCAGGTAAGGCGCCTGGGAACTACCTACGATGTCGGCGTAGTTCTCGTTTTCCAGGGACAGGACGACGATGTGGCTAGGTCTGGCGGCGGTGGTCGGGTTGACCTGCAGGGTGCCGGTCGGATTGTAGTTGGTGGCGCCCGACAGGTTGGTGGCGTTGCCAGCTCCGTCGTTGATCACGGCGCCGTTGAGGTTGAGCGCCGAGATGGCGAGATCGGATGTGGTCTGGCCTGCCGCGACCGTGTAGCTGAAGGTGAGCGTGGTGCTGCCTGTGCCGCCCGTGTAGGTCGCCGTCCCGCCATCGTTGAGCGCGAGCGTCGGCGTGCCGCCGGTGGTGTTGACCGTGACGGCCTCGCTCGTATTGACTGTCAAGGTGACGACCTGGCCGGTGCTCACACTGCCGGTGCCGTTGGTGATGCCGGTGCCGGTCGCGACGATCGAGGCAATCGTCGGCGCCGTCGTGTCGATCTGCAGGGTGCCGGCCGGATTGTAGTTGGTGGCCCCCGACAAATTGGCGGCGTTGCCGCTGCCATCGGTGATGGCCGCGCCATTGAGGTTGAGCGACGAGATGATGAGGTCGGCGGTGTTCTGGCCTGCCGCCACCGTATAGCTGAAGGTGAGTGCAGTGCCGCCCGAGCCGCCGGTGTAGGTCGCCGTGCCGCCATCGTTGAGAGTCAGCGCCGGCGCGCCGCCGGTGGTGTTGACCGTCACAGCCGCACTGAAATTGACCGTCAGCGTGACCACCTGGCCGGCGTTGAGATCGCCGCTGCCATTGGTGATCCCGGTCCCGGAAGCCGCGATCGAGGCAATCGATGGCACCGTCAAGTTAACCTGCAGCGTGCCGGTCGGATTGTAGTTGGTGGCGCCCGACAGATTGGCGGCGTTGCCGGCGCCGTCGCTGATGACCGCGCCATTGAGGTTGAGGGCCGAGATGGCGAGATCGGACGTGGTCTGGCCGGCCGCCACCGTGTAGCTGAAGGTGAGCGCGGTGCTGCCCGTGCCACCGGTGTAGCTTGCCGTTCCGCCATCATTGAGGGTCAGCGTCGGCGCGCCGCCGGTGGTGTTGACAGTCACGGCTTCGCTGAGATTGACCGTCAACGTGACGACCTGGCCGGTGCTCACACTGCCGCTGCCGTTGGTGATGCCGGTACCGGTCGCGGTGATCGAGGCAATCGTCGGCACCGTCGTGTCGATTTGAAGCGTTCCGGCCGGATTGTAGTTGGTGGCCCCCGCCAAATTGGCGGCGTTGCCGCTGCCATCGGCGATGGTCCCGCCGTTGAGGTTGAACGACGAGATGACGAGATCGGCGGTGTTCTGGCCTGCCGCCACCGTGTAGCTGAAGGTGAGCGCCGTGCCACCCGAGCCGCTGGTATAGCTCGCCGTGCCGCCATCGTTGAGGGTCAGCGTGGGCGTGCCGCCGGTGGTGTTGACCGTGACGGCCGCACTAAAGGTCACCGTCAGCGTGACCACCTTGCCGCCATTGAGATCGCCGCTGCCGCTGATGATGCCGGACCCGGAAGCCGCGATCGAAGAAATGGCCGGACCTGGCGTCGAGCTCTGGATGCCGATCCGGGCGACCGACGTCTGCCACCAGCCGCTGGCGACATATTCATTCGAGATCCAGAACGAGTTCGGATTGTTGGGATCGACGGTGGCCGATGAATTGGCACCCCAGGGCTGCACGCTGTTTCCATCGCCCGAGTTGAAGAAACTGGTGCTCGCCTGATACAGAACCGGCGCGCTGAACGAGCCCACGGGATCGCTGCCGCCCTGGAAGACATAGTAGTCCGCCGGATACATGTTCGGGCCGCTGGCGGTGAAGTTGATGATGACATCGCCCGAAGCGTCCACCGCGATGGATGGATTGAACGTCGCCACACTGGTGCCGATTGCAGCGCCGGAGATATCGCCCTGCGCCACGAGGGCCGGAGCACTGGGATTGCTGACGTCGATCTTGAACCAGTGGACCAGCGGCACGCTCGAGCCGACCGGCTTGATCTCGGCCACGCCATAGAGGAAGCCGTTGGCATAGACCATGTTGGCAACGCGGTTATCGCCGGCATCGAGCAGGAGGCTCGTCCCCTGCTGCTGGGCAGTGTAGCTGCCGCCCTGGTCGATATTGCCGAGGGCGACGGTGCTGGTGGTGCTGAATGTGTTGGTGGTCTTGTCGTAGGTCTGCAGGGCAACGACGACCTGGCCTCCGCTGGAGAAGTCGCTCGCGTAGTAGGTCTTGCCATTGTTGCCGGCTGCAACGGCGAAGATGTCCTGCGTCGACGGCATGACTTCGCTTGCGGTCACGCTCAACGTGCCGCCGCCATAGATGCCGCCGCCCGCACCGGCCGTATCGCCGATCACCCAGTTTTCCGTGCCGGCGTAACCGGACACGTTGATGTTGTACTGTGCTGCCGAGATGTAGACGTTCGAACCGTCGACCGCCAACGTCGGGCGATCAGAGTCGGTCGACTGACCGTTGATCGTGATGGTCGTATTGAGCTGCGAGAAGGTCCAGCCGTCGTTCGGATTGGAATCCTTGGAGACCGCAATATCGATGCTGGTGGTGGTGCCGTCCGGCGCCAGGTATTCCATCATCGCGACGAAGCGCTGATTAACGCTGTCGTAGACGACGCGCTGATCGAAAAGGCCGCCGGTCGGCGATAGCGGCGAGAAGAAACTGTAGATCGACTGCACGGTTGGCGATCCGCCAGTCAGGTTCGTCCATTCGATCTGCGACCCGTCGATCATTACGACGTAGTTCGACCCGACGGCAAAACCGTTGTGCGGCGGATAAGTGCTGGTGGTCGATGGCCCGGAAAACGATGTCTGGATGGTCGAGGAATAGCTCACCTTAATGCTCCCTCTGTCCGAGTCGCCACATCTTGGAACATTCGCGTTGCCGCGGAACATTTAGCCGGGCCGCGGTACGATTTACTGAAATTCGCAAGTCAACGTTTGGCGGGGCTTCGCAATCCAGTCTTCCTCCCCCGATGCGCCAACGCGCATGCCGGACCCACAGATAGATGATCTCTGTCCGCCTTCGGCGCTAACGCTGCCGCCGGCGGCCGGTTCGATATTGCACGACGTTTAGTAGGAATTTGTAGCAGGACGACGGACTATTCCGTCGACCCAAAGGGGGTACTCCGCCATCGGATCCGCGTGTTGGCCGCACTTTCGTTGCGTTACCGGCGACGCCGGCGACCGCGAGACACTGTGACGCAAGCGACATTCGCCTCTATTCGACCGTCACCGATTTGGCGAGATTGCGCGGCTGGTCCACATCGGTGCCCATGATCACGGCCGTATGATAGGCGAGCAGCTGGATTGGAACGGCGTAGACGATCGGCGCGAAGGTCGGCACCATCTCCGGCAGCAATATCGTGGCTTCGGGCTCGATGGCCGCCTCCGCCGCTCCCCTGGCATCCGTCATCAGAATGACCCTGCCCCCGCGCGCGGCGACCTCTTGCATGTTCGACACGGTCTTTTCGAACACACTGTCGAAGGGCGCGATGACCACGACAGGCATGTTCTCATCGATCAGTGCAATCGGGCCATGTTTCAGTTCGCCTGCGGCATAGCCTTCGGCGTGAATGTAGGAGATCTCTTTCAGCTTCAGCGCACCTTCGAGCGCCAGCGGATAGCTGGTGCCGCGGCCAAGATAAAGCACGTCCCGCGTTTTCGCGATGGTGCGAGCCAGCTTCTCGATCTGCGGTTCGCAGGCAAGAGCTGCCGCCATCAAACGCGGCACTTCGATCAGCTCTCTGACCAGCCCCCTCTCCTCGCTCGCGGAGATCTCGCCGCGCGCTGCACCCGCTGCGACCGCGAAGGCGGCGAGCGCCGTCAGTTGACACGTGAAGGCCTTGGTGGAAGCAACGCCGATTTCCGGACCAGCCAACGTCGGCAGCACTATTTCGCTCTCACGCGCAATGGTGGACGTCGGCACGTTCACGATGGAGACGGTGTGCGCCCCCTTGTCCCTGGCATGGCGAAGCGCTGCCAGCGTGTCGGCGGTTTCGCCCGATTGCGAGATGAAGATCGCGAGGTCGCCCTTGCGGATTGGCGCTTCGCGATAGCGGAACTCGGAGGCAATATCGACATCAACCGGGATATGAGCCAGCCGTTCGATCCAATACTTCGCGATGGCGCCAGCATAGCTCGCGGTGCCGCAGGCCGTAATCGTCGCGCGCCTCACATCGCTGAAGTGGAACGGCAGCTTGATCGGCAACGCCGCCCGCTCGGCGCTCATATCGACATAATGGGCGAGCGTGCGGCCGACCACGTCCGGCTGCTCGCAAATTTCCTTGGCCATGAAATGGCGATAGTTGGCCTTGTCGGCGACGAACGACGCCCCACCCGTTTTCAGCACCTCGCGGGCAACGACCGCACCATTCGCGTCCCGGATCACCCCTTGCTCGCGCGACAGCACCACGCAGTCACCGTCCTCGAGGTAGCTGATGCCATCGGCAAAGGGAGCGAGCGCGATCGCATCGGAACCGAGATAGGTCTCGCCGTTGCCATACCCCACCGCCAGAGGCGACCCCCTGCGTGCTCCGATCAGAAGATCGCGATATCCGTTGAAAAGGAACACCAACGCAAAGGCGCCACGCAGCTGCGGCAACGACGCCCACACGGCTTCCTGAGGCGAATAGCCCATCAGCAGGTACGAATGAACGAGATGTACGACGACTTCCGTATCCGTGTCGCTCGCGAAGGTGGCGCCCTTCTCTTCCAGAGCCTGGCGCAGTTTCCGGAAATTCTCGATGATGCCATTGTGCACCACGGCGACGCGCTCGGTCGCATGTGGATGGGCATTGTGTTCGGTCGGCTTGCCGTGCGTGGCCCAGCGCGTGTGACCGATTCCGGCGTCACCGCCCAATGGCTCGGCAAGCAGCCGCGCCTCCAGGTTCCTGAGCTTGCCTTCGGCTCGGCGGCGTTCGAGACGACCGTCATCGAGAGTTGCCACGCCCGTCGAGTCATACCCGCGATATTCGAGCCGCCGGAGTGAATCGACCAATCGCTCCGAGACCGCGGTTCGCCCTAGAATGCCGATGATTCCGCACACGGTCAGATCTCCCAGCTCGCCGACAATCGAGACAACGCACGCGCAGGTGATCACGACCAATACACTGCTAATGCACAATTGAGGTTGTCGAATCGGGGGAGCGCCCGCAGCAACCGCGGGTTACTCCGTCGGAGTTTCGTTCCCAACGCAGCACCTGAACGATTCAATCATTGTCGCCCGAAACGCATGCGCGAACGCCAGAGGGCGGATCAATCAGCCGGACTATCTACCGGCGCCGCGCTGTCGATGCTGGGAGATCGCGGCCCCGGCGGGGGGCTAATTCGCAGGGGAGCCGGGGCCGCTGAACACGCCGCAGTGGGCAGAGACGGCGCAACCTGACCTTAGTCCGCAAGAAGCAGCTGTCCATGTCAACCAAGAGAGTCCGGGGAGACAGTGAGGTACCCAACAATGATCATGGACGTGAAACGGCACCTTGTCGTAGGTCCATCCCGGGACACCACTGCTACATCAGGTCCGGTTCGACCTCAGGGATGCAACCGTTTTACGGAAGCGCCAATGCCTCGCTATTTCTTTCATGTTCACGATGGTGGCTCAGTGCCCGACGATCTCGGCATGAACTTGCCGGATATCGACGCCGCGAGGTCGGCGGCCATTGAGTTGAGCTGTGAGATCCTCAGCAGCGAGCTCATTGGGCCATTCCAGGATCATCCGTCCTGGCGGATTGAGGTGAGCAACAGCCCAGAACTGACCAGCCTGCCCCTGTTCACACTTCACTTCTCGGTCACGCAATAGCCGGCAGCAACCACCAGCCGGTTCGCCAGGGTGCCCGCGATCAGGCTCAGCGGGCCTGCACTCGCCGCGGAGCGACCGCCCAGGCAAGGTGGATCTTCAATGTCCGTGGCTTACTCGGATTCCGGTGGCTTGACTGGAGTGCCCCAATCACTCTGCGAAAAGGCCAAGGCCGCGAGCGCAGTCCTGTTGCTGATTTCGAGCTTCTGGAAGATGTGGTGAAGATGGACCTTGATCGTACCGTCAGCAATGTTCAGGCGGCGTCCGATCTCCTTGTTCGACAGTCCTTCCGAAACCAGGCGAATGATCTGGCGCTCTCGATCCGTCAGCACAGCCAGAGCATTGTCCGAATTCGCCACCTGAGCCGCGGGCACAATCTGATCTGTCGAGGATGGCGGCAGGATCCTTATGCCACTCGCGATTTGCCGCAAAGACTGCGCCAGCGCTTGCGCCGAGGCCTCTTTCAGAATGACGCTGCAACCACCGAACCCGTCGGTCAAGACGAGATCACGAGCTTCGGCAGGGATATAGAGCACCAGGCGCGTGCGGCTGCCTGCATTGGCGCCAAGGGAATTCTTCACCGCGGCCAGATCGGGCATTGTTGGATCGAGAAGCGCGATATCGGGCGCCAAAGTTTGAATGGCCTCGATGCAGCTCGTGGCATCGCTGCATGTCGCAACAATGTCGAAGTCGCCTTCCGCGCCGAGCACCGTGCGGAGACCCAGCAACAGCATCGGATGCCGATCTGCGACCACTATGCTCGTACGACTCATTGGGCGCTCCATAATTGGTCGCTCCCCGACGTCAACACCTCGCCCCAAGTGTCGCCGTTCATCTCGATATGAATAGGATTATCACACCTGCAACAATTCAAAAAATCTCGACCTCACGATGCAGTACGCTTAGATCAATCTACAAATTAACGCGCGCGCACTTAGTTCCATGATTCGCACGCAATAGCTTACGGTAGACTTACAATCGCCGCACCGAATTGCATCCCCGCAAGATTGCGGTGACCGATCGCCGCGCTGAGAGACGGCCACGAACACGCGCCCTGACGATCATTCGGAAGCCCGGCGGCTTAGTCTATCCTTGATCGATCACTATTGATACATCTCCTAGAAGTTGTGCAACCCTACGATGGCCTCTCAGTCGCCGCGCGCCTTCGCAAGGCTCGCAATGTGCGGAAATATATCCTCCCTGGCTCATCCGAAGATTGCGTTAATTGCGCTGCGAGAGCCCCGTAGTTTCCCGAGCCGCACCTATAACCAAGGATATATATGGTAATCGGCAATTCGCATCTAACCTTCACAAAAGTTTAACAAATTTGGAGGGCCCCAAACTACCGTCGATGACGAAGGCGGAATAGCGCGCGAAAGCGGTACGCCGAACGGACAAGAAAAGCGATCAACTGAACGACCTGCTGCAACAGCAGGTCGGAGAGACCGGCGTTAATTGTTCAACTCCTAAATTTTTCATTGCACTCGTATCATTGCGTATGTCGCGGAGGGTAAAATGCGGAGGCGGCAATCTTGTGAAATCGTTCTTATTGGAAAAAGCATTCTGGTTAGAGAGGGAATTTCGCGGATACTACATGCGGCGAATTTCCGGATAATGCTATCAGCTTTGAGTGCGGATGAATTGCCAAACGCACTCCAGACACAGCAATTGCTGTTTCTCATCATCCACAACGACGACAGTTTCGATGTCGCACTGGATCAGATGCGTTGCGTCAAAGGGCGTTGCCCTGGCGCCCGGATAGCGATCGTCTCCGACCACTATCGTCAGGACGAACTCGTCGTGGCGTATCGGGCCGGCGCCAGCGGCTATTTCGTCAACGTCAATTCTTGTGATGCATTCGTCAAATCCATCGAACTCGTGACGATGGGAGAGACGGTCTTTCCACCAGCATTTCTGGAATTCGCCCTTGACGGCAATCATGAACGCGAAGCTGCGCCAACCGTCGACGAGGTGCACGACGTCCTGACCGCAGCGCAGGCACCACTTGCGCCGCATCTTTCTCCCCGCGAGAAGGCAATCCTGTCGTGTTTGATCGAGGGCAATTCCAACAAGTGCATCGCCCGAAAGATCGACATCGCAGAGGCGACCGTGAAGGTCCACGTCAAGGCGATCCTGCGCAAGATCCGGGTCCAGAACCGGACACAAGCGGCGATCTGGGGAATGAACAACAGCCCCCTGGTGCACGCCGCAAATGGCAACGCCCTGCCCTCGATGATGTCCCAGCCCGCAGGCCTGATCGCCTTGCGAACCGATCTGCAACCATGCGAGCCGGAATTCCGGCGCCGATGAAATCGGCTAACAAGGATTAGTCCGCGCTGCCACCTCGTCGCAAACGGCGCACTCGCCAAGCGATAACGGACTAATCCCACGGCAGGCAAATCGTCGAACAGCTTGCGAACCTCCACGTACGCCACAGCAGCCAGGCTGCTGTGGCGTACGTCCGTTACGGTTCATTTCAGCCGCTTTTACGCGCGTTTATCAATGAATGTCGCCTGATTTGCGCGCGCAACGCACGCCAGCACGGCTGCGCACCGTTCACGTTCACACCCGCTGCGGCATTCAACATTCGATTGCGATAGAGCTGCACCAGCTCAGCGCGACTCAATCGTCTCATGCAAACGTACGAAGACGCGCCAAAACATTCCGCGTACGTTGCTGCAACGCTCGAACCCCGACCAACATGTTGAGATCGGACTTCACGAGCGAAAGTGCATAATGGTTGAGCGATTGCGAGCTCTAGCAATACGGAGGCTTCGATGAAAGCGGTTATTCAATGCGGCGGCAAAGGAACGCGCTTACGGCCCCACACGTCAATTTTGCCGAAACCACTTATGCCGATCGGCGCGCGTCCCGTCCTCGAGCTCGTCCTCAAATGGCTCAGGCGGAACGGAATCAGGGAAGTCTACGTCACCACCGGATATCTGGGCCATCTCATTCGCAGCGTCTGCGGGGACGGCGAGCAGTGGAATATGCGCATCAACTACACGCAGGAAATGGAGCCGCTCGGAACCATTGGCCCGCTGTCGCTGCTGCGCGACCAGCTCGACGAGCCGTTTCTGGTCCTCAACGGCGACGTGCTGACGGATCTGAATCTGAATCAGTTCGTGGGCAGCCATCGTCGCCGCAATTCGAAGCTCACGATCGCCACCGCAATTCGCCCGACCAAGATGGACTTCGGCGTGATCGACGAGGTGGAAGAACGGGTGACTGGTTTCCGTGAAAAGCCCGAACTCTCGCATCTCGTCAGCATGGGCATCTACTGCATAGATCCGTGCGTCCTCGAACGGATCCCGTCCGGCGTTCCCTTCGGCTTCGACGATCTGATGTTCCAGATGCTCGACGACGAAGTACCGGTGAACGTGTTCAAGCACAGCGGCCTCTGGCTCGACATTGGCCGCGTCGAGGACTTCCTGAAGGCACAGGACGTCGCTTGGGACGAACAATCACCGGTGTTCGCGAGCTCCGTCGCCGCCTGATGC
Source organism: Bradyrhizobium sp. AZCC 2230 (assembly GCF_036924495.1). Taxonomy (NCBI): domain Bacteria; kingdom Pseudomonadati; phylum Pseudomonadota; class Alphaproteobacteria; order Hyphomicrobiales; family Nitrobacteraceae; genus Bradyrhizobium; species Bradyrhizobium sp. AZCC 2230. The sequence continues at coordinate 2,751,674 of NZ_JAZHRS010000001.1, forward strand.
GACCTTTCGCGGTGACCGCAAGGATCGCGTTCACCGCGTCAATTCACTCATCAGATTGGAGACGAGCACATGCTTTTGGTATCAGAGCCGGTCTTGGGAGACGAGGAAAAGGCAGCTCTCGCCGCTGTCATTGAAAGCGGCTGGGTCACCATGGGGGATCGCGTTCGCGAGTTCGAGCAGGCGTTCGCCCGCTTGCACGAGGCCGAGGACTCGGTCGCTGTCGGCTCCTGCACGGCGGCTCTCCACCTCATCCTGCATGCCCTCGGCATTGGCCCGGGAGACGAGGTCCTTGTTCCGTCGCTGACCTTCGTCGCGACCGCCAACAGCGTTCTCTATGTCGGCGCCCGACCGGTCTTCGTCGATATCGGATCTGCGGACGTTCCGTTGATGTCGCTGGACGACGCAGAATCGAAGTGCACGTCGAGGACCAAGGCCATTATCCTGGTGCATTTTGCCGGCTACCTTGCCCACCGCGACGCTTGGCAATCCTTTGCCCGCCGAAAGGGCCTGCTCTTGATCGAGGACGCAGCTCATGCGCCCGGACTGCCCGAGGTCGGCAGCTATGGCGAAGCCGCAGCATTCAGTTTCTACGGAAACAAGAACATGACCACCGCCGAGGGGGGCGCGATCATTGCGCGCAGCCGTACCTTGCGCGAAACTATCCGGCAGGCCCGCGCTCACGGGATGACCAGTGGCGCGCGACAACGGCTCACCAGCCGCCGTCCGGACTACGACGTGACGATCCTCGGCTTCAACTACAGGATGGACGAACTGCGAGCCGCGCTCGGTCTCGTGCAGCTGAAGAAGCTGCCGGAATGGAACGATAGCAGACGGCGGCTGTCGGCCACTTACCGCGAGCTCATCGCGGAGCTCTGCCCGTCGGTGATGGTGCCATTTGAGGCTCCCTGGCCGTCGACCCACCATTTGCTACCCATCGTGCTGCCACCGGCCACGAGCCGCCAGCGCATCATCGATCGCCTTCGCAAGCGCGGCGTTCAGACCACGGTTCACTATCCGCCCGTCCATCGCCTGACATTCTACAGGGATCTCTACCCGGAGTTGGCCCTCCCGCGCACGGAGGATTTTGCTCGCCGCGAGCTTACGCTGCCTCTGCATCCCAGAATGTCGACATTAGACGTCGACAAGGTCGTGGATGCGCTGGCGGCCGCACTCGCCGCCGACTACCCGATGGGGGCAGTCGCATGACGGTGCCCGAGACGGCGAGCGGATACGCGGCTCAGTCTCGCTCCTCTCATTTGGATGTTCGGCGAGCGATCGACATGCTTTGCGTCGGCCTCGCGATGACACTCCTTTCGCCTGTTTTCGTCATTGTCGCGCTTGTGATCTGGCTCGAAAGCGGCCGGCCCATCCTGTTCTCGCAGCTTCGCCTGGGACAGCACGGCGAGCCATTTCGGATGTACAAGTTCCGCAAGTTCTGGCCGAACTGCGGCAACGACGGCTCTCCTCTGACGCTGGTATCCGATGAACGCATGACGACCGTCGGCCGATTGCTCGCCGCGACCAAGCTCGACGAGCTGCCGCAACTATGGAACGTCCTGCGCGGCGACATGTCTCTGGTTGGACCCCGGCCGGAGTCTCTCAGCTTCTCGGACTGCTATCGCGACGGCTTCGAAAGAGTGCTTGAACATAAGCCAGGCGTCTTTGGACCGTGTCAGGTCCTGTTCCGACACGAAAGCCGCTTGTATCCGACTGACGCGCCCGCGGCGGACTTTTATCGGGAGGTGCTGTTTCCGGCCAAGGCGAGGATCGATCTGGCCTATTTTCCACGCCGAACTCTCGCATCCGATTTCGGCTGGATCGCCCGCGCCGCGCACGTCATTGCAGTGGAATGCTGGACCGCGTTGAGGCGGAAGCATCGATCAAAATGACAGAGTGAGAGAGAGCGACGACGATGACTTACAAAGGGGCGAAGATTCTCGTGACGGGAGCCGACGGCTTCATCGGCTCGCATCTGACGGAGGCGCTCGTTTCGGCAGGAGCCTCCGTGACCGCGTTGGCGCAATACAACTCTTTCGACAGCCATGGCTGGCTCGACGATATCCCGCAGTCGACCCGACAGGCGGTCAACCTGGTGCGCGGGGACATTCGCGACGCGGCCTTTGTCGGCCGCATCGTCCAGGGTCAGAACTACGTCTTTCATCTCGCGGCACTGATCGCCATCCCTTACTCCTATGTCGCGCCGCAGTCCTATGTGGAGACCAACGTCCTCGGAACGTTGAATGTCCTCGAGGCGGCCCGGCAACACGGCACCGAGCGGGTGGTCGTGACCTCGACGAGCGAGGTCTACGGTACGGCGCTCACAATGCCGATCGACGAGTCGCATCCACTACAGGGGCAATCGCCCTACTCTGCTTCAAAGATCGGTGCGGACATGATGGCGGAGGCCTTCGCGCGCTCGTTTGGCCTTCCCGTCGTGATCCTCAGGCCATTCAACACGTTCGGACCCCGGCAGAGCGAGCGCGCGATCATTGGCACAATCATCCGGCAGGCGCTCGACCCCGATTGCCGCGCAATCATGGTCGGCGATACCACGCCTGTACGTGATCTGACATTTGTCACGGATACCGCGGCGGCATTCATGGCGGCCGGGCTCGTGGATGATCTCGAATATGGCCATGCCTACAACGCCGGCAGTCAGCGCGCCATCTCCATCGGCGAGCTGATTGATGTCATTCTCGAGGTGACGTCCAGTCGCAAACCGATCGAACACGACGCAAAGCGCTTGCGGCCGACGAACTCGGAGGTGCGCGCGCTCCTTGCCGACTCGACCCGGTTCGTGCGGGCGACCGGGTGGACGCCGAAGGTGACGCTCCGCGATGGCCTGGAACGCACCGTCAATTGGTGGCGAACTCGCCTCTCCGCCAAGCAAGTCCGACGGCAAGCGGATTTCATTACATGACGAGATCGCTTGATCGTATTCCGGGACATGTCGTTCGCGGAGCCAAGGTGCCGTCGCGAGCGACAATGGCTCGCTTTTCCCGGAATGAGAACCGCGCCGTGCCGGGCGTGGCCAGATAATGCAGGGAGATCGCCATGGATCGCACCAGGCCCCGGAAGACGTTCAGCCACATCTCGCTTGCCTGCGCGACGGCGATGGCTCTGTTGGTCAGCAATGCGTGCTTCGCTGCACAGTATCGCCTCGCGGCAGGTGATACCGTGGAAGTATCGATCGGCGGTGCGTCCGAGCAGCGCCACAAGGCGCAAATCCAGATCGACGGCACGATCGCCATTCCTGGAATCGGCACTGTCGAGGTCGCCGGCATGACCACCGCCGAGTTGCAGAGCCGGATGGAGACGCTGCTGCAATCGAGGATCCTGCGACAACGTCTGCCCGACGGACGGGAGCAAGCGATCGTCGTCGTGCCCGGAGACGTCATCGCGAGCGTGGTGGAGTATCGACCGATCTACGTGACCGGCGACGTTCTCACGCCCGGACAATTGGCGTACAGGTCATCAATGACCGTGCGTCAGGCTGTCGCCGTTTCCGGCGGCTATAGTCTGTTGCGCTCCCGGAACCAGCCGGGCACCAATGATCCGGCGGATCTTCTGCGCGACTACCAGTCGTTCTCCACCGAGTACGTGAAGGAGTATTTCCACGTCCTTCGCATCGATGCTGAACTGGCGAACAAGGACACATTCGATCAGACCACGCCCCAGGACATATCCCTGCCGGCATCTGCCATAGCCCCGATTGTGCAAGCCGAGGCAGAGTCGCTGAAAACCGCGCAGACCGACTACCGCAAGGAGCGTCGATTTCTGGAGGACGCGGTTAAGCAAGCGGACGCACAATTCGCCACGCTCAGCAAGCAACAGGACGGAGAAGAGAAAGGCGTACAGTCCGATGAGGAAGAGCTCGATCGCGTGATCAAGCTGTTCGGTTCCGGCTCCCTGCCGAGCCCGCGCGTGACCGAAAGTCGTCGCGCCCTTTTGCTTTCCTCGACCCGACGGCTGCAAACCACGGTGGAGCTCATGCGCCTTCAGCGCCAGCGCGAGGACTCTGCCCGCCAGATCGATCGCGTGGCAAGCCTGCGTACCGTGACCCTGCTTCGTGAGCTACGAGACTCAAATGTCCATATGACGGACCTGCGCATAAAGATGCGATCGGTGGGGCAGAAGTTGCAGCCGGTCAGCGGCAGCGCAGCACTGCCGGCGGGAACGGGTGATCTGCGGCCCCAGGTCACCGTCATACGAAAGTCCGGCCCGCAATGGGAGAAGATCGCGGCATCCGAAGACTTCGACCTCGAGCCGGGTGACGTCATCGAAATCGCGTTGCGGCAGCAGGGCGGCTCCTGAGATCACCGGCTCGAGCGGCACAGCCTACCGACCTGCGGAGCTCCTCCCATCGACAATGACCTGCGCTGTCAAGCGACGGGTCCGGAACGCCGGGCCGGCCTCGGCCGCCTTCGTCAAAAAGTGCAACTGGATTACCCCCAAAGCCGGCCACCTACCACCGATTGAACGTTTACAACGCGTACGGCAATTGGAGAATGATCATCAGACACTCATTCATTTGGTTGAGGCAAAGGGGAACGTGGCATCATGCTGAACTTGAACCAGAGCAGCTCGGTTGCGTCGCGTTACCAATCCAAGGAGACCATCTTCAACATCTCCAACCGTGTTCCCCCCACTCTTCCCGAGGACGGTCCGTCCGATATGCGCGACGAGCTGCATGCGGCTCTAGGCCGAGTCGGTTGCGCGCACGTTGTGCTGAAACAAGGCCATGTGGTCGAGGTCAGCCCGACCGGACGCGCCATGTTGGAGCGTTACAGTGAGTTCACGACGGGTACGAAATCGCTGTACGGCGTTGTAAGGGAGATTGCAAAGCGGGCGAGCGTCGAACTTCCCGCGGGTTCGATGTCATGGCTGGCGACGTCCTTCAACGAAGGCATAGCGAGCCTCGTGAACCAGATGACGAATGTCCGGCCGGACGAAACGTGCACCATCATCCTGCTCGATCTCGATGCCCGTCCGGAGCCGTCACCTCGGACGCTGCAACGCCTGTTTAACCTGACGGCCGCGGAAACCCACCTCGCGATCGCATTGGCACGCGGTGGCAATTTGCTGGATATTTCCCGCACTCAACGGCTGAGCCGGGCGACGATCCGCTCGCATCTCGCATCCCTCTTCGTCAAGACGCAGACGCGGCGGCAAGTGGAGCTCGTCTCCCTCTTGGGACGGATCGCGCTATTCCCATAATGCAGTCAGGCGCGATCGTCACGAGGCCCAGAGCTACCTGCCTGGATGCCAATGCGGGACCGCCAAAAACCAGGCTTGCGCCCGGATCCGCCTGGCGGCCTGATCCTTATCTCTCCCGCAGCATTTCCTGATTGTATCGCGTAAGGGGCGAAAGCAGGTAGCTGATGATCCGTCGCGAACCGGTCTTGATTTCGACTGTCACCGCCATTCCGGGCGACAGTTGGACGGTCCGCCCCTCGATCATCATCGCCGTGCGATCGAGGCTGACGCGGGCCGCGTAGATCAGCTCCTGCCCCTTCGGCTCGCTGGACGCAGTCTCGGCGCCTCCGGGTTGCTCCCGCGCCCCATCCTCGCGCCGATCCCTTGTGATGGAATCGCGTGAAATGCTGAGCACGCGCCCATCCAGCAGACCATAACGGGTGAAATTGAAGGTATCGATCTTGATTGCAACGGTCTGCCCGGGAACGACAAAGCCGATATCACGGTTGGATACCATGGCCTCGATCTCGAAATCCGGGTTCAGCGAAACGACGGCCGCCAGAGTTTGCGCCGGCGTAACCACTCCGCCGATCGTGTGTACCGCCAATTGCTGCACCACGCCGTCGACAGGCGCCGTCAGAATCTGCAGCTTCGCCTTCTGCTCGGCCTTGATCGCGTCCTGGGCCAGACCCGCGGCCCGCTGTTCTGCTTTGGACAGGTCATCATAGAGCGTTCGGCGGAACTCAGCTTCCGCCTTGGACCTGGCCTGTGCAAGAGTCGCCGTCGCCGCCTCGGCCTCGCGCAGCCGGCTCTGCTGAACGAGAATGTCGTGTTGCTGACCGACCAGATCCTGCGCCTCGGTGAGATAGGTGATCTTGGACCCGATTGCCTTGTCGTAAAGATATTTGCGGACGTTAACGCGCTCCTCGAGCAACGGGATCGTTGCATCGAGCTTCGATATCGTCGCCCCGATGGTCTCGCTCTCCGCCTTCTTCTGCGCCAACTGCCTGTCGAGCTCCGACAGCTTGGTCGCCTGCTCTGCCATCTGACTGGCGAGGTATTGACGATGGAGTTCGACCGCCTGCAGGCTGGCCCCGATCGGGGGGACGAAGGCTGCGATCGGGTCGCCCGGCGCCAGCGCCGCCCGCAACCTCGCGATATCGAGCTGGGCAGCGATGAGGTCGGCCTTCACATGGTCAAGCTCAGCACCACTGATGGTCGGATCAAGCTCGATCAGCACGTCGCCGGCCCGCACCGTCGCGCCGTCCCGCACATGAATTGCTCGCACAACCCCCGTTTCGGCGGGCTGGATCACCTTCGTTCGGCCATTCACCACGATCTTGCCCGGCGCGGTAGCAACCACGTCGACCCTGCACAGCGCGGCCCAGGCCAGGGCTGAGCAGAACAACAAGATGATGGTCATGCCGATGGCACGGCCGACTGGCGACGGCGGCCTTTCCATGACTTCCAGCGCGGCGGGGAGAAATGCGGTCTCGTCCGCGCGACGCCGGCGGCCATCGGGAAACCGGATAATTTTTCTAGCGGCCGTCATGGGTGCCTGCCTGTAGCAAATGCAGGTTCGCATAGCGCCCGTTCGAACGGATCAGTTCGTCGTGGGTGCCGTCCTCCACGATCCGCCCGCGGTCGATGGTGATGATGCGATGTGCCCGCCGCACCGTGGAAAGCCGGTGAGCGATGATGAAGACGGTGCGCCCCTCACAAATACGTCGCATGTTGTCCTGGATGATGCGCTCGCTTTCGTAGTCGAGCGCGCTGGTGGCCTCGTCGAAAATCAAAACACGGGGATCATTGACGAGGGCGCGGGCGATCGCGATGCGCTGCCGCTGGCCGCCCGAAAGGCTGCACCCGCGCTCGCCGACCATCGTATCGTAGCCCTCAGGAAGCTCGAGTATGAACTCGTGTGCGCCGGCAAGCTTGGCCGCATCGACGATCCGCTGCATCGGCATGGCGGGATCGGCGAGCGCGATATTCTCGGCCACGGTCCGGTTGAAAAGCACGTCCTCCTGCAGGACGACGCCCACCTGCCGCCGCAACCAGGCCGCATCCGTCATGGCCAGATCGACGCCATCGACCAGAACCCGGCCGGTTTCCGGCACGTACAGTCGCTCGATGAGCTTGGTCAGGGTGCTCTTGCCGGAGCCGGACGGACCGACGATGCCGACCACCTGACCGGCCGGAACATGGAAGCTGACGGCATGCAACGTTTCAGGTCCGTCGACGCGATAGCGAAATCCGACGTGATCGAATGTGACGGCGCCCCGAATCGGCGGAAGCACGGCGCGCCCCACGCTGATGGTCGGCTCCGGCCGCGTATTGAGGATGTCGCCCAGCCGCTCGATGGACAGGCGAACCTGGTGGAAGTCCTGCCAGATCTGGGCAATGCGCAATACCGGCATGTTCACGCGGTTTGCCAGCATGTTGAAGGCCACCAATTCGCCGACGGTCAGGCCGCCTTCGATCACGAGCTTCGCCCCGAAAAACAATACCGCAACCGTCACCAGATGGCTGACCAATTGCACCGCCTGGCTTGCCACATTGCCGAGGCTCACGACCCGAAAGCTCGCGGACACATAGCCGGCAAGCTGCTCCTCCCAGCGCCTGTTCATTTGGGGCTCGACGGCCAGGGCCTTCAACGTTTGCACGCCCGTGATGCTCTCGACCAGGAAAGCCTGATTTTCCGCTCCGCGCCGAAACTTTTCATCCAGGCGCTCGCGGAACAGCGGTGTCGCAATCGCCGAAATGCCCAGGTAGAACGGGAACGCCGCCAGCACGATCAGCGTCAGCATCGGCGAGTAGATGAACATCACCGCGATGAAAACGGCGGTGAACATGAAATCGATGATGAAGGTCAGCGCGGAGCTCGTCAGGAAGTTGCGGATATTTTCCAGCTCCTGAACGCGGGCCACCGAGTCACCAACGCGGCGCGCCTGAAAATACATCAGCGGCAACGAGACCAGATGGTGGTAGAGCCGCGCACCGAGTTCGACGTCGATGCGGTTGGTCGTGTGAGAAAAGAGGTAGGTGCGCAAGGTGCCCAGAATGGCTTCGAACACAGCTATCGCAGCCAGTCCGATCACCAGGACTTCCAGCGTGCTGATGCCGCGATGAACGAGGACCTTGTCGATGACCACTTGAAAGAACAGCGGACTGATGAGCGCGAATACCTGGAGGAAGAAGGATGCGACCAGTACTTCTCCCAGGAGGTGACGATATTTCTGGATCGCGCCGAGAAACCAGGTGAAGTCGAACCGGCGGGAGAGATCCGAAAGTGATGCCCGGCGCGCCATCAAGACCAGGCGGCCGTCCCAGATCGCCTCGAATTGGGCTCGCGTTAACTTGAGCGGACGGGGGTCCGAGGGACGCTGAACCAACACCTCGTCCCCGTCCGCCTTGCCCACTAGGAGGAAGCCGCCTTCGTTGAGCACCGCGATACCCGGCAAGGCGATGCGGGGAAGACGCGCCCAGCCGGTTCTAATCGTGCGCGCCTTGAGGCCGAAAGCCTTGGCGCATCGCAACATCTCGGTCACCCCGATCTGGCGCGTGCCCAATCGGTGGCAGAGTTGCCGCTCGTCGGCCGCAATACCATGCAGCCGGAGCAACAGGACGAGCGAGAAAATCCCTGATTCCGCTGCAGACACCATTTCACGGCCATCCCACATCTGGTCCGCCAGCATTGCGTGATCGATTTCACCAAGTCTGCTCTGAATGCCGACTGTCCGCTGCTGCAGGAGCCCTTCGGGCAAGACACTAGCCCCGCTCACGGATCATCCGTACGGCTAATGCGCGGTACACGCGCCGCCTCCCTAAGCCTAAATAGGTAGCCCGGAAGTGAGCATCGATGTTTGCCTCGCGAGAAGCCGGCGCTGTCGCCGCCGCAGGAGAGGAGTGCCGCAGAGCAATTTGCCCGGATTTGCCGTCACGCTGCGAGGTACTCCAAAGGAGCTAGCGGCCCGTTGCCGTTTCGGCTTTCTTGTCCGGCCTTCCGCAAAAGAACCGCGCCACGCGGTCAAGACTCCGTTCAGGCAGTCATCGGACACCGATGATCAAATTCTTCCTGAGAGCACGCCACCGGGATGAACGAGTCCCCGCTCAGAGTCCCCGCATCGCAAATCGCAACGAGCCACAGCGGATCGCGCGGGTCGTGTGATTACCCCTTTATTCGAATAGGCTCTCGCATTCACCGTGATAGGAGTGGATCACTGACAACTCTCTAGGTTGCAACGTGAAAACGGCGCTTCCCTGCGGATGTCAGAGCTCTCGAGCGGGCGTCGTTCGATCGAGGGATAGGGATGATGAGGCTCTCCCTTGGCGACAGGCTGCCGGGCTTTGCCAAGAAGCCAACGATGTCGAGTACAGGAGCTGGACGTATGTTGAGACCACGGCTGGACAGCGAGACCATGGACAGTTCTCGCCTCGTTGGTGACGAACCAAATGGAATCTGGAGGGACCAGCGCGATCCGCTACAGCCGCACCTTCTTTATATCGGAGGCGAAGATCATCACCTTCGGATTCCCGCCATGTGCGCGCTGCGCGACCACGGCTTCCGCATCACCGCGGTCGGAAGCGGCGACCCCGCACCATTTGTGCACGCGGGCATCCGCTATCGGGGGTTCAAGTTCGACCGGTTCGTGAACCCGCGCGCCGACCTGGCGTCAATCAAGAGCCTTGCGAAGATCCTGGTCGAGGAACAGCCTGATCTTGCGCAAAGCTTCGACACCAAGCCATCGATCTACCTGCCGCTGGCTGCGCGAAGCGCTCCCGGCGTATTGGTCGTTCGCACGATCAATGGACGTGCTTTCCTCTACTCGTCGCGCTCTCCCCTCGCCCTGACGCTGCGTCCCGTGTATCGCGCGCTCCATAAGCTCGCGGCTCGCACGACTGCGGCCACGGTGTTTGAAATCAGCGATGATCGCGCATTTTTCGAACGTCACGGGATCGCGGGAAAGATGCCGGTTCTGATCCGAGGCGCCGGCGTCGATGTCGACGGTTTCGATCGCGCACTGATGTCAGGACCTTCGCCAGTCCAGCTCCGCCAGGAACTTGGGCTTGGCGACGCCGAAATCGTGATGACCGTGACGCGGATGACGAGGCAGAAGGGTATTCCAGCGCTGCTCGATGCGGCCGCGCGGGTGCACCAGGTGCGTCCCAATGTGCGCTTCCTGCTTGTCGGGCCCCGTGAATCCGAAGGCCCCCTCGCCATTTCGCAAGCCGAGATCGATCGGCATGCTCCCTATGTGAAGGCGATCGGATCAAGATCGGATATCCCGGCCTTGCTCAGGCTCGCAGATGTATTCGCGTTTCCGACCGAGTACCGCGAAGGCGTGCCGCGAGTCCTCCTCGAAGCGGCCCTCGCCGGCGCACCAATCGTGACCACGACCATGCCGGGCTGCGCTGAAGTCATTCGCGACGGATGGAATGGTTTCCTGGCACCTCCCGGAGCGCCGCCGGTATTGGCCGCAAAAATCCTCTATCTGCTCGAGAATCGAGAGAAGGGGCGCGTCATGGCCGATCGCGCCGCCAAGCATGTCAGGCAGGAATTCTCCCTGGCGACCGTCGTCGCCGATCATGCCGCTCTTTACAGGAAGTTGATTGACCGTGCGCGCCACTAGCCCACTCAGCAACGGAAGGCTCGGATCGACGACCGAGGATGCGACATGCGGCGTCCTGTAAGGACATATGCACGTGCCCCATATGTAGCGTGGTTTGCGGTGGCATCTCTACTAGCCACCGGCGCATTGCTCCTGCAGGGCGTGGCCTTCGACGCGCCGACGCGCGCCAACTCCAGAGCAGCGCTGCACTTCGCCTCCAACGGCAACTTCGACTCTGTTGGAAGCTACCTTCCCGCCGCCGCCGGCTTCAATCTGGCGGACGTCAGTAGCCCGGCGCAGTTGGACTCTCTGCCTGACGGCGTCAAGGGCCTCGTGTGGATCGGCCAATGCAACGGCGTGGACACAAAATTCCTGAACGCCGTCCGCCCGTTCATCGGCAATGAAAAACTGTTCGGCTTCTATTTGATGGACGATCCGGATCCAACCGGGCAGCATTTCCCGCTCTGCACGGCTGACAATCTGAAGGCCGAGTCGGACTGGATACATGCCAACGTGCCTGGCGCGAAGACATTCATCCTGCTCATGACGATGACGTCGTCGCGGACACCGTCCTTCAAGGACACCTACAACCTCGCCAATTCACATGTCGACCTGTTTGGAATCGATCCCTATCCGTGCCGAACCGAGTTGAATGGCTGCGACTATCACCAGGTTGATCGCTATGTTGCTGCGGCCGAATCCGCCGGCGTGCCCCGCGACAACATGGTTCCGGTCTACCAGACCTTTGGCGGCGGCCGCTGGATGGATGACGGCGGCGGCCGATACGTGCTGCCGAGCGCAAGTCAGATGCAACAGATATTGGTCCGCTGGGACGCGCTCATACCGGCCCCCGTCTTCGACTTCGCCTATAGCTGGGGATCGCAGAATGGAGATTCAGCCCTCGCGGGGTCGCCGGAGTTGCAGGCGGTGTTCTTGCGCCGCAATCAACACCCAATCGCTCTGAACCGGACGAATTGAGGGCTTGCCATGGAGACGGACCGACCGGGAGGCAAACGGGAAGCACGTCAATGGCGCGACGCTTGCTCACGCCTCCAGGTGTGGAAGACGGACACGCGCCGATGATGCTGGACACCTTGTTCGCTTTTGGGCTGCTGCTGACACCCGCTTCCCAATTGCGGGTCGCGGGCCTGCCGGTCGGGCCGGGCGAACTTTGTCTGATCATCTGGGTGACCCTCATACTCGGCCGCGAAGCGGCACGCGCCAGCATTGTGCTGACGCCGGCTCTGTCGCGGCTGCTGTTGTTCTGGTCGCTGTTTACCCTTGCGCAGAGCCTCGGAACGCTGACGGCAAAGCTTATCGGCGACGAGCACGATCCCGTCTGGTTCATACACGACGTCATGGCCTATCCCCTGTTGGCCGCCATCAGTTGCCTGAGCGTGATCGGGCCGCACCCCGAAGCCCGATTGCGCCGCATCACCTGGCTTCTGTGTGGACTCGGCACGCCTGTTATTGTCGCACAACTGGCCGACGCCTGGGGTCTCTACGATCTACCCTCGGTTGACCCGATGTGGTGGGATCAATTCCGCGGCTGGTCGTCGAATCCGCATCAACTTGCAGTCCTCTGCATGGTGCTTGGATTTCTATCGCTCCATCTTGCCGAAACGTCCACCAGGCTCGGCCCGAGGATGGGCGCTCTCGCCTGCGCCATCATCCCCGTCTACACGGGCCGGATCACCGGGAGCGATTCGTTTACGCTCATTTTTGTGCTGGCCGGCCCGCTCCTCCTGGCGTTCAAGTGCCGAACCTGGCTGTTCTCGCGAGTGAGGCAGATCAGCTTCCGTTCAGCGTTCGCCTGGGTGATTGTGCTGGCCTTGCCCGGGCTCGTGATCTCGATGGCGCCTCTGGCCTATTCGATTGCGGTCGAAGCCAGCGACCTCGCCAAGTCGATGGCGCGGGACAACCCCGAGCAAACCAAAGAGAAGACGGAATTGCGATTTGAGCTTTGGAGCCAGGCCCTTAGGCGTGGGTTCGAATCCGGCATGCTCGGCCTGGGCCCCGGTCCGCATCTCGCAATTCCGAATTCCATCGTCTCGGCGAGGAAGCTGGATACGGTCCATCCCGACTTTGTCGAACACCCCAAGCCCTCGTTCGTGCCGAACTTTGAGGCGCACAACACGATGCTCGACCTATTTACCCAGGGTGGGCTCCTGGTCGTCTTGAGCTTCGTCTGGCTCGTGGTAACGGCTTTCAGGTCCGCCTACGCGACCGGTGGGGCAGGCTTGCCGGCATTGCTGTGCGGTCTCTGCATTTACGCCATCGCCACCTTCCTGCTTCGGCATCCCATCTTCTGGTTTGTGATCGCCGTTTGCCTGGTGGCAGAGCCGGTGCCGGCGAACCAGCTGCGCTCGATCGCCAGAAGCAACGCATTGCGCGGCCATGCTCGCCTCGCGAGCGCATGGAGCCGATCTCTTGCACGCCCGCGCCCCGCATACGGCGCGAGCCAACTGGGCTCGAGGCCGAGCTGATCGCGAGGATGGACCGATGGCAGGGAGGTACGGATGCAATTGATGGATAAGACGGGTCTCATCGCCGACAGCATACCGTTAAGGCCTGACTTCGAAGGCCTGCGGCAAGACGACCAGCCTGCGATCGCGTCCGAACCGGGCTTCCAGCAGGTGATCGGGGTCCTGCGTCGGAGGAGCAAGTTCATCCTCACCATCGCAGGCGTTGGAGCGATGTTGGCCGGCATCGCCGGTGTGCTCATCACGCCCAAATATACCGCGACTGCGCAGGTCGTCCAGGTTCAAGGCGGCACTCCCCTGAGTCCCGAGGCACTTCAGCAGGCCGTCGACACTCAGGTGACCATGCTGATATCCCCCTATCACCTACGCCACGTTCTCGACAGCTTTCGGAACGACCCAAAGTTTCGCGGGCTGGCGTCCAACGTCGAAGTGGATCCGGCCATCGCGCCGAAACCTGCTCAGGCCGAGACCGACGAGGCCGGCCCGCTGGGCCTGAAGGAGCTCAAGCGACGGCTGGGTGTCTGGATTGGCCCGCTATTCCATCACAGGCGAGCCGATGCAGGCCTGAAATTCGACGATCTCCAGCGTCGTCTGCAAGTTCTCCAGGAACGCCGCTCACGCATCATCAACGTCACCTTCCAATGGACGAGCCCCGACAGGGCTGCCGACATCGTCAACCGGATCGTCGAGCTCTACGTTCAGAGCAATGCCGAGCAGCAGCGGGCCTACACCACCGGCGAACTGGCCCGGCTTGACGAACGAATGGCGACGGTCAAGGCCGACATCGAGCGGAGCAGCGCAGCCCTGCACCAGGCAATCCAGCGGCGCGCCGATGCGGGCCGCAATACCGGCGGCGAAGAACAGGCGGCTGGCGCCGATCCACGCGAACTCGAACGCCGAACCGCCGCCAGCGCACAGCTTTATGCAAGTCTTCTCCAGCGCCAGAAGGAAATCCGCGAACAGGAAGAGCTCGTCAACCCGGACGTCAGCATTCTCTCGCTTGCCTCTCCACCATCGCGACCGAGTTCTCCGAATCCGATCCTGTTCGTGCTCCCCGCCCTGATCGTCTCGCTCATCTGCGGCGGCTTCATCGCCCTCGTCCAGGACCGGCTCGACAAGACGCTACGCAGCGAGAAGGAAATCACCGACGCGTTCGGGCTCTCCTGCGTCGGTCTGGTCCCGCAAATACCCATGGACCACCTGACTGACTCCGGAGACTATATTCGGGTCGAGCCATTCTCTCCGTACGCGGAAGCGCTGCGGTCCGCGGCCGCGACGTTACGCCTGGCCGAGCCAGGCCATGCGAAAACGGTCCTGATCACCTCCAGCATCGCCGGCGAAGGGAAAACCACGCTAGCCCGGGGACTATCGGCTTATGTCGGCCTGCTTGGGCGGCGTGCGCTCCTGATCGGCATCGACCTTCACAAAGGCATGCGCGTTACCGAGTTCGACAACGCCGGCGAGCGCCAAATCGTTGGTCTACCGAACCGATCGTTGGCGGACTCGATCCGGCACATTCCCCAGGCCGGCTTCGACTACGTTCGGATACCCGGCTATCGGCTCGACCCAGTAAGTGCCATCGAACAGATCGCCGAACTCATTCGCCAACTGCGCGATCGCTACGATTGCGTCATCATTGATGGTCCGCCCGTCCTTGCAGCCATTGAAGCACGGTTGCTCCCCTCGATCGCCGACAAGCTTCTCTTCGTCGTCAAATGGGGGAGCACGAGGCGGGAGGTCGCTCAGAACGCCTTGGGCGTCCTTCGCAACTGCGGGCGCTTCGACAACGATCGCGGCGATTTTGCAGCGGCCATCGCGACACAGGTCAATCTCAAGAAACATGCGCAATACGGCTATGGCGATGCGAGCGAATTTGCCGCCGGCGCTGCAGACGCGCCTCGCGCCGGCATACGTCAACGCTTCCTCGGGATCACCTCTTCTCTGTTTCAGTGGATGCAGGAGATCGGGCTTCAAGTGCTGGACATTGCAAGACCATCCGGGCGGAAAGGGCACGAGAGATGAGACAGGATGCCCTTCACAGGACAGACCCGACCGGTGACCCTGCCGCCGATAGCGCCATCTTGCAGCTCATTCTTACTGTCTTGAACGACTTTGATCGGCACGACATCACATACCTTTACTGGAAGAGCAGCAATCGAATTTACCGTGGCCTGACCGGCGACGGAGATCTCGATCTGCTTGTCGCAAAACGGGATCAGCATCGCGCTCAGGCGATCCTCCTCGAGCGCGGTCTCAAGCTCTTTCCCGCCGTCGCCTATCGTGACCACCCGTCGGTCCTGAGCTATCTCGGCCATGATGAACCGAGCGGCCGGATCGTGCACCTTCATCTGCACGTCCGACTGGTCGCCGGCGCCAGCCTGCTCAAGAACTACCACCTGCCGTGGGAAGAGGTGCTGGCGAAGCGAGCGATTGCTCATCCGGAGCTGCCGATCCGTATCCTGGAGCCTGTGGACGAGGCATTGCTGTTGATTGTACGCGGCTGCCTCGAACTGAGGCGATCGGATCCTGTCGTGCTCCGCAACTGGCAGGCAATGACGCGCAAATTTGCACTCGATCGCGCGGACCTCGCAGGCCGAATTCCTCGCGCGGCACTCAGAAGGCGAGCGGCTGAACTTCTGGGCGGCGATCTGGCCGACATGGTTGCCGATGCCCTTTATTGCCAGCCCGCGCTGGAACATCAGCGTCATCTGCGGCGGCGTATCCGAAGGCACTTCGCGCCGCACCGTACCTACAACGATCTCGAGGCAGGGCTGCGGAGTCTGACGCGCGCCACACACCTCGTCGCCGGTTACCTGAACAAACGCTTCCTCTGGGCACCGCGGCCGTGGAGCCGACGAGCCCCGGGGGGTGGGCACGTCGTGGCCGTCATCGGCGTCGACGGCAGCGGGAAATCAACCATTGTCGCGACACTTCGGCAGTGGCTCGGCGAGGAGATGGACGTCATTCCGATCTATTTCGGGACCGGCGCAGGACGCCCCTCCCTCGTATTATGGCCGCTCAAGCTGATGGTCCCTCTGATCACGCCGTTATTCAAGACCAAGCCGAAAGGCTCATCGCATGGCAAGATCTCGGATCGCCCGCCGAGCCGGGTGTACAGTGTTCTCATGGCGATCTGGGCGACGGCCACCGCCATCGAAAAGCGGTCCAAGCTGTCGGCCGCGCATCGCGGGGCCCGTCGGGGTCTTGTCGTGGTCACGGATCGATACCCCCAGAACGAGATCGCCGGCTTCAACGAAGGTCCGCTGATGCCGCGCCTGATCGGGATTCCGAACTGGCTCCGCCGGTTTGAAGCCAAAGCCTATTCACTTGCCGAGCGCTTGCCACCGGATATCGTCATCAAGCTGGTCGTTCCGCCGGAGGTTTGCGCCAGACGCGAACCCGACATGGATCCTGCCGTGATCACGCAGCGTATCGCGGCTATCCCGCGACTGGCGTTTTCCGGCGCGCGCGTCGTCTCGATCGACGCCCAACAGCCATTAGCCGATGTCATTCGTGCGGTGAAAAAGGAGGTGTGGCGGATACTCTAGAGCAGGCGACGGAACGGTCCAATTCAATCATTTCATTTGTCTGAGTTCGGATATGATCATCGAGTTTTTCGGTCCTCCAGGCGCCGGCAAGACCACTCTTGCACGTACTCTTGCGGCACGTCTGCGCGAGCGCGACTACACCGTGGACCTCGTGCTCAGCCACCGGCCGGCGGAGCGCTCGCCAAGCGAGACCGTCACACCATCGACGGCCCTTCGGAAGATATCCTTCACGACACGGCGCTTGACGCGTCCGCTGGCGGAATTGGTGTGCATGATATTCCGGCCGCGGGGGATTTCACGCGATCTCGGGACTGCGTTGAATCTGATCAAGATACTTCCGCCATCCAACACATTCTCTTCGCTCAGACTGCTGCAATACATGTCCAGGCTGTCGCACGCCTGGTTTCGCCGATCCGCGATTGCGCACATCGTCGTGTTCGATCAGGCGTTCGTCCAGGCGATTTGTTCTTTGGCACTGCTTTGCGGCATTGCAGACGAAGCATTGATCTCGTATGCGCTGGACCTTGTCCCCGAACCAGACATCCTGATACGCCTCGACGCACCGACCAAGCTCCTCGAGGAGCGACTCCGCAACCGACATGATCTCGGGGGAAGGTTCGAACAGCTGCTCGAGCTGGACGTGGAAACCAGCCTCAGCTCACGCAGCATCATCGACGTCCTGCACGAAGTGCTGCGCAGCAAAGGCCGGAACGTCGTGAGCATCTCGTCGCTTGATCGAACGTCTCTCGCCGCGGCCGTCGAACAGTTGGAACGGCAGATTGTGAGCATCGCCGAGCAACAGAAGCGCGCCACGGTCACGCCAGCAAATGTTGAAGCTAACATCTCAGACCACTCCCTGTTGAATCATTTTCCTTGAATTGTTTTTAGACTCTGATTTCAGAGCATTCGGTAAGCCAGTACTGCAAGGACAGAAAATGGAAATGCATGACCGGAGCGCTGGCCACGCGCGGATCAGACGAGTGGTGATCGGAGGAGCTGCAGCATTCTCAGTCTACGTTGCCAGCGCCGGCGTAACTGCCTGCGCGCAACTCCTGATAGCCAGAATTGTCGGCGCTCACACATACGGCGTCTACGCCTATGTCATCGCCTGGATAACCATCCTCGCATATTTCTGCGCGCTCGGTTTCGATATCGCACTGCTGCGCTTCGTGTCCGCGTATCAGACCATGGGAGCGAGCGGCCTTGCACGAGGCGTCATCCAATACGCGGAGCGACGTTCACTTGGCATAAGCCTTCTGGTCGCATTCATCGGGGCGGGCATTATCGAGATCTGGCCCAGGCCGTTCTCGACAGAATTGACGAACACTTTTCTGGTCGGCTTCGTTCTCATTCCCGTTCTGGCGCTGTTATGGATACGCTGCTCGATCGTCCGCGCTTTTGGCGGCGTTGTTCCTGCACTGATACCCGACCGCGTGATGCGGGACGGACTACTTGTGATCATCGTCGTCGTGGCCGGTCTTTTCCTCGGATCGCGGATCGAGGCACAGGGGATCATGATGGCAACCGTCGCCGGCGCCGTCGTCGGACTCGTGCTCGCCAGTCAAGCTGTTCGGAGATTGTGCCCAGACGCAATCAGGGCGGCAGAGCCTCAATATGCGCCCGCAAGTTGGCGGCAGACTGCCGTCCCGTTCATGATCATCGCAGGGGCAGAAGCTCTCCTCAATCGCGCCGGCGTGGTGCTGCTCGGATGGTTCGGAGACACCAGGGAGGCAGGAATATATAGCCTGGTCTTCAATATCGCATTCCTTGTGGCATTGCCCCGCACTGCGATTAACACCCTGTTCGCACCGACCATCTCAAGCCTCTTCACAAGGAACGATCGGGCGACCTTGCAGGCACTCGTGACCAAAGCCGCTTTATGGACCCTCTGCGCCTCGGTGGGCATTGCGCTCGGGTTGGCGATCATAGCCGAGCCACTTCTCGCCTGGTTCGGCAGGGATTTTGTGGTCGGCGCCCCCGCCCTGCGCATCCTGCTCTTGGGGCAGGTGATCGCAGCCGCCTTCGGATCTCTGCTGCTCATCATGACGATGACCGAGCACGAACGGGGGGCTGCCGTTCTGCTGACCCTGAGCGCCGTCATCAATATCCTCGCCAGCGTCGCATTCATCTATTGGCTTGGATTGACCGGCGCAGCGATCGCCAGCTCGGCTGCGCTGATCATCTGGCACATCGCCATGGCCTTCTTCATTTTCCGGCATCTGCGGCTGCTGCCCGGAGTCCTTGGGGTATTCCTGTCGAGCCGCAAGGAGAACGCCACGGCGCGGCCGGATGCTCGCGTCAAAGCGTCCGTTTGAGATTTCACACCTCGTCGACGCCTGCGGCGCCGCACGGATCGCCCCGTTTCAGGGGCGCAGGTAGCTCCAGCCCTGCTCCTGCAGTTCCATCAGCCGAACCACGCCGGATTTGGTGACCTTCGCCTGCGCGATGAGTGGGATCTCCTTTGCTTCAGTCCTCGCCATATTTTCCTTGGTATTTCCGCATGCGGAGAACGCGACTTCGGGCATGGTCTTGCTCATGGACTCGATGCGCGCCTTCACCGGCGAGGTATCGTCTCGCAGCATGTGCAACCCTGGTCCGAACGCCACCAGCTCGACCTCGATCTTCTGGCCGATTTCGGAATAGTGCTGAACCGTGTTGCTGACGTTGTTCAACGCGAGGTTCATGATCGCCGGATCATTGACGTCGACCTGAACGACAAGCCGGTGCGATTGCGCGCGCTTGGGACTGGCGATCATCTTGGCATTGGCGTTGAGCTTTGGGGTTCCCGCCTGAGCAGACGCATGGCCTGTCTGGATCGCGTTCACCAGAAACGCGCCAGTGAAGGTCAGACTGGCGAAAACGATGACTGTTCTGTTCATGCTGTCTTCCCCTGGTTTGTGCGGAACACGCGCAGCCTCGGCTGGTCCGTGCCAATTTGTTGCGCGCGGCCGCGCCGGTCAAGGAAAGCGCAGCAGCAACGCAGACGATCTACTTTATTCCCGGAACGACGCCCCGCTACCTCCTTGTGGCTACCTACCCTGCGACCTCGACAGGACGCCAAGCAAGGCGGTGTCATTGATGACGCCGAACGGCAATGTGCCTAAAGCCAGTCTGAGCTTTTACGATGGGGTTACAGGCAATTGCGCACGAAACGACTGTCTCGCAGAGCGGGATCCCCCGTTCTGTCCGACAGGGCCGATCGCTTGGCGGAGATCTCGCGCGGACAGCTGCTATGGCGACTTTCCTCCTGGCGCTCCTCGTCGGGGTCGCGCATGCCGGCTCGCGCGACGATATCGAGTTCGGCGTCCCGGCAGTTGAAGCCGAACGGATCAGGCATCAGCAGGCGCTCGAACAGGAGCGCGATCGGGCCGACAGGCTCGCACGTGAGCTGGCAAGTGTCCGGGTAGAGCTGAGTGCCGCCCAGCGCGACCGCGAGCACGCGATTGGTGCCATTGAACTCGGGATCAGACAAACCCACGCCCTTGAGCTGGAACGCGACAAGGTCAGCAATCTCACGCGAGACCTCTCATTCCTCAGGGCAGAGCTCGACGCAGCCCGGATCGCGGCTTCAAGGGCGATGCAGATCCCCGCAGCGGATCCCAAGCAAGAGCCGATCATCGAACCGGGAGCCAGGAAAGAGAGCACGGCAGCCGAACTTGCGTCGCTGCGGTCGGATCTCGACGTCGCGCGGAGCGCCGCGACAGAAGCCACAACGGCCCTCGCCGCAGAGGTTGCACAGAGCCAAGCGCTCGAAGTCGAGCTGAAGCAGCAACGCGACCAATTCGGGCGGGCCGTCACTGAGCTGACCTCCCTCAGGGCCGAGCTCGAAACCGCACGGACCGCGGTTACCGACTCTTCCAAAGTCGCCGCTGCCGAGGCCACGCAAAAACAGGCCATGGAGCAGGAACTGAAGCTGCAACGCGACAGGGCGGATGCCGCCACAAACGAACTGGTCACACTGCGGGCGGCGGCCAACACGGCTCGAGCTGAGACCTCCGACGTTGCGAAGGCGGCCGCTGCAAAGTCGGAGCGGGCTCTCGCCGCGGAAAATGAGCTCGCGCAACAGCGAGATCGAGCAGATGCCGCCTCGAAGCAGCTCGGCTCCATCCAGGCCGAGTTCGATGCCGCGCGAGCCGCGTCTGTCAAGGCCAGCGCCGCCGAAGCCGAGCAGAGGCAGATGCTGGAACGCGAGCTCGGGCAGCAGCGAGACAGGGCAGACACCCTGGCACGCGAAACGAAGTCGCTGACGAGCGAGCGCGATGACGCGCGTTACGCCGTCCGAGAGGCCGCACAGGCCGCCGATGCCGCCCTGGCCGCGAATAAGAAGGAGCTGGTCAAAGAGCGGGCCAAGAGCGAGGGTCTCCTCCGCGAACTGGCCTCCGCGCGGAAGGAGGTCGAGGAACGTTCGGCGGGCCTCGTCGTCGCCTATGCCGAGATCCTCAGAGTCACGGAGCTCAGCGAGATGACGGCGAAGCAGAACGATGCGCTCGCTGGTGAACGTGAGCGCGCCGACGCTCTCGCGCGCGAGCTTGCGTCGACCAAGGCCAAGCTTGAGCAGACGAATGGAAAACGGCCCTCAACAAATGCGTCCGCAGGCCGGCCGCCGGAACAGACCGAAAAAGGGCGTGTGGCCGATCTCGTCTCCAGCACCGAGGCAAGGGGCCGCTCGCTCGAACAGGAAGCCGCCCGGACTGTCGCCTCCAGCCCGCAACGTCCTCCTGAATCGACCCGATCGACATCGCAGGCACAGGCGGCGGATCGTATCCCACCGGCGGATCCAAAGGTTGCCGCGGTGCCGGAGCGCACCGCTCCGACGGCGACGCCGTCCCGCCCCCCTGCAGAGGAGCAGAAGCTGCTTGCACGGGCGAATGCGTTGCTGCGGCAGTCCGATATCAGCAGCGCCCGCCAGTTGCTCGAGCTGGCTCTTGCGCGCGGCAGCGCGCGGGCCGCCTTCATGCTTGCGGAGACCTATGATCCGCCGGTGCTGGAATCGTGGCGTGCGCGCGGAGTCACCGGCGACCCGGCGAGGGCCCGCGACCTGTATCAAAGAGCAAAGGCTGGCGGCATTGATGATGCGGATGAGCGGATCAAGGCGCTGAAATAGCGTCGGATCATCTCTCGAAAAGGCTAGATGACGGAGAACAGACCCATGGCCCTGATCAGGTTCGCGTCCACGGTTGCAGCGGCGCTGCTCGGCTTGCAGATGACGGCGAACGCCCAGTCTGTCCGACAACCACCCGGTCCGCCGGCCGCGGCAAAGAACGCCGACATCATCGCAAAAGAGCGCATCAATGCCTGGACCGTCGGGCTCGCAGGCGGCCTCATCGAGGGTGCTCCGCTTCGGCTCGCGGCAGAGATCGCCCGCGTGGCCAACGAGGAAGACAAGCTCCACGTCATCCCGATCGTGACGACCGGCGCGACGGAGAACGTCAATTCGCTGCTCTACCTGCGAGGCGTGGATGCGGCGATCATCAATACGGACGCCCTCGACGAGTACAAGGCCCAGGTCCCGTCGATCGACCGGCGCATCGTCTACATTCTCAATCTCTTCCCAGCCGAGCTGCACGTCTTTGTGCGTCCGGAGATCAAATCGCTCGATGACCTCAAGGGAAAGAAGGTCAACTTCAACACGCAAGGCACGGCGGCTGCCTATTCCGGTCCGCTGATTTTCAGCCGGCTGGGGCTGAACGTCGAGAAGATGTTCATTCCCCATCAGGTCGCACTACAGCAGATGAAGAGCGGGGAGATCGCGGGGGTTGTGTTCATCACCTCGAAGCCGATCGATGCCTTTCTGAAGGGGCGTTGGGAGCCCGGGTACAAATTCCTGCCAGTGGAGTACGATTCGCGGTTCGAGGACTACTATCTACCGTCTGCGATCAGCTCGGCGGACTATCCGAGCCTCGTGCCGCAGGGCGAACGCATCTCGACCATCGCGGTTCCTACCATTCTGGCGGGCTACAACTGGCCGAAGCAATCCGATCGCTACGCGCGCATGGCCCGCTTCGTGGAGCAGTTGTTCGGTCGGCTCGACCGGCTGCAGTCGCCCGGCTTCGATCCGAAATGGAAGGACGTGAGCCTCCGCGCGAACGTTCCCGGCCTCGCCCGCTTCGGCCCTGCACAGGAATGGCTCGATCGCTCACCGGGCGCGACGGTGGGACTGTCACGATGAGACCAATGAGTGCCGTGGCGTTGATTACACTCGCAAGTCTGAACCTGCCGACCCTCGCGCAGGCGGGCGATGCTACGGATCGGTTGAAGGAATGTGCCCGGTTTCAAGGAATGGAACGGCTGAAATGCGTCGACGATCTGCTGGGAGAGGCGGCAGAACCGACCACCCCGGCATCACCTCGAGCGCGCGACTGGATCATCAGCGAGACGACCTCGCCGGTGGACTACAAGCCGCAGATCTCGGCGCAGACCATGGGACGTCGAGCCACGAAGGATGCGCCATCCTCAATCGCGATCCGCTGTCGCGGCAGTCGGACCGAGCTGACCATACCCACCTCGCCATCCTGGAAGCAGCCTGCAGAGGCCGAGGTGAAAGTCGTGTACCAGGTCAACGACGAGCCAGCCGTCGAAGAGCGCTGGCGCACGACAGAGGGAGGCAGAAGTCTTACCTTTCAGGGTGACGCCGTTCGCCTGTTGCGCGCGATGCCGGAGGGCGGCCGGCTCCTGATCAAGGTCTACGTGGGAAAGACCCTCCCATACGAAAACACGTTTGACCTGGTCGGCCTGGATTCCGTCCGACGCAAGCTCGCGCCCGCCTGCAATTGGCCGGGTTCGTGAGGAAGCGCCCCATCTGATCAGAGATCGGCTCTCTCCCTCGCCCCTCCTCCGGCGCACTAGTTCTCCCGCATGCCGCGACGTATCGCGTCTGTCATCGGTTGCGTGAGATAGGCCAGCACGGTGCGTTCCCCGGTCGCGATGAGAACGTCGGCCATCATTCCGGGCTTGAGCTTCTCCCGGATCGTCTCGGGGAATTTCGCCACCTCAACCGAGACCTTGACTTCGTAATAGGGTTGATGCGTCGCTTCATCGCGAACCGCATCGGCTGCGATCGAGAGGACCTCGCCTACGGCGATCGGGGTGGAGCGAGCCTTGAACGAGGGAAGCCGGATTTCCGTGGGCAGACCAACCTGCACATGATTGATGTCGAGGGACGACACCCTTGCCGCGACCACGAGCACGTCGTTGTCGGGAACGACTTCCATCAGAACCTCGCCGGCCTTGACCACCGCTCCCACCGTATGCACCTTCAAATTCACAATGCGTCCGGAGCGCGGCGCACGCACCTCCATCCGAGTCAGAACATCGTCGGCGGCCCGCAGCTTCTCGCGCGCATCGGCAAGTTGCGCCCTCGTCTCGGTCAGCTTGCCGGTCGCTTCCTCCAGGACTTTCTGTCCGACCTGCTCGATCTGCAACCGCGACTCGTCGATCGCGCGCCCGTAGCGTGCGATATCGGCCTCGTAAGCACCGATCTTGCCATCGAGCTCGGACTTGCTGCGCTCGAGAGTTGCGACGCGTGCGAACGCAACGATCCCCTGATCGGCGAGCGGCTTGAGCTTCGCGTATTCCTGGCTCACGCTATCGAACTGCGCCCGTGTCGCCTTGCTCTGCGCATCATTTCCCTGAATCTGCCGCTGCGCCTGCGCAATGCGCTCTTCAAGAATCGATATCTCGATTTTTCGCGCAGCGCGGCGTTCGTCAAAACGCCGCTTCTGGTCGCCCATCGCCCGTTGCGCCGCTGGATCGGAAGCATTCTGAGTCAGTTCGGCAGGAAATGCGATCTTGTCGCTTCCCGCGGCTTCAGCCTGCAGGCGCGCCTCCTCGCCAATCGCCGAATAAACGGCCGAGCGCGCGATCCCCTCTTTCGCGCGTTCCTGGGTTGAATCGAGCCGCAACAGGACCTGCCCCTCGGCGACGTGAGAGTCGCCGGTCACCATCAGGCTCTGCACGATGCCGCCCTCGAGGTGCTGCACCGCCTTCTTATCGCTCTCGACGACCACCGACCCCGTGGCCACCACCGCACCATCGATCGAGGCCAGCGCGGCCCAACCGCCGAATACGGCGAACGTGAAGAACACGACGGCAAAGCCCCGTCGCGCTGGGGCATGCCAGTCGCCAGACGGACCACCATGATCTGACCGTGCGTTCCAATTCGAAGGGATCGATCGCATTGCCCTCACAAGGGGGACAAGCCGCCTTGCCTGCGACCGCAGGCTCGCGATGCCGCTGCGCACGGCCTTGATCCGGCGGGGCTTGCCGCTTCCGCTCAAGCGCTTCAGAAGCTCCGTGAATTCGGTATGACGAGTGCTCTCTTCAAGCGACATCATGTTGTCGTCCATCATTGCCTCGTCGCGTGCACGGGCCGCGCCGAATTCGAGAGGTACACGTTGCGGGGGGCGCCGTCGGCGCGGCGATCGGCCGCCACTCGCGCTTCGCGATGCATCGGCGTGACGGCTTGCCCCAGCAGCGCAGGAAGAAGTTCGTCGCGTGTGCCGAACCGGCCGAGGCGCCCCTCGTTCATGAAGACGATCTTGTCGACGAGGGCAAGCAGATTGGGGCGATGATTGATGATCACGACGGTCACCCCCTGCTTCCGGAGCTCCTGGATCGCATCGGCCAGCGCGCGGTCGCCGTCTCCATCCAAATTGGCATTCGGCTCGTCGAGCACGACCAGCACCGGCTTGCCGAACAACGCACGCGCCAATCCGATACGCTGTCGCTGGCCGCCCGAAAGGCCCGCGCCATTATCGCCGATGACGGTGTCATAACCCTTCGGAAGCCGCTGGATCATGGCATGCGCGGACGCCAGTTGCGCAGCCTCGACAACCGCCTCGTCTGTCGCATCATCGCGGAACCGGGCGATATTGTCGCGCACGGTGCCGGCAAACAATTCGACGTCCTGCGGAAGATAACCAAGGCGCTGCCCAAGGAAATTGGCATCGAAATGCCTCGTGTCGTTGCCATCGATGCGCACGCAACCGCGAACGACGGGCCAGGCACCGACCAGCGCCCGTGCCAGCGTCGATTTGCCGGAGCCGGACTGACCGACGACGGCAACAATTTCGCCGGGAGCCAGACGGAAAGACACATCTGCCACCGCCGGCATTTGCGATCCGGGTACGAGGACCGTCACGGCTTCGACCGAGACTTCACCAGCCAGCTGCGGCAGCCGGGTCGGCGGCCGCTCTGCGGCCCGGGTCCGGAGCGCGGCATCGAGCCGCGCATATGATGTACGCGCGACAACGATGGCTTTCCACTGCGATACGGCCGCTTCCACCGGCGCGAGCGCGCGCCCCATGATGAGCGAAGCTGCGAACAGAACGCCTCCCGAGATCTCCTGCTGGATCGCGAGATAGGCTCCCACACCCATGATCGACACCTGAAGGGCCATCCGCAGGAATTTTGAGATCGCAAGGAGCGTGCCACCACGCTCACCCGCACGAGCGCCATCGAGAAGTGCCTCGCCATGTGTTGAGCTCCAGGCGGTGCGCACGGCAGGTCCCATGCCAAGCGCTCGAATGGCCTCGGCGTTGCGCAGCGAGGATGTCAATCGGTCAAGAGCATGAAGATTTTTCGATGCGGCCGCAATGAGCGGCGCCTTGGTGGCGCGCTCGTTGAGGAAGGCCAGCAAGAGGATGATAACGGCACCGGTCAGGGCAACCAGGCCGATCAAGGGATGGAGCAGGAAGCATATTGCCAGGAATATCGGCGTCCACGGCACGTCCATGAGCGACGTGATCACGCCACCCGACAAGACTTCACGCAGAGTGTCCACGTCGCGAAGCAGCTGGACATGATGCGAGCTGCCCGTGGTCAGGGATTGCCCGAGCGCGGTCTCGAAAACCTCTCCCGAGAGAAGCTCGTCGAACCTGATCCCGATTTGCACGAGGACCCGGCTGCGAAAATGCTCGAGGGTCGCGTAGCTGACGAAGAGCGCGAGCGCGATCAACGAGAGCAGCAGGAGAGTCATTCCGTTCCGGCTGGTCAGCACGCGATCGTAAATTTGCATGGTGTAGAGCGGCGAGACGAACACCAGCAGGTTTATGAAAACCGATAATCCGCCGGCCGCAAGGAGGCCGGGACGTATTTGACGAAATCCCTCCGCGAGCGCGGAGACCTTTGCCGAAGCGTACATGTGCATATCCGGGCGGCCCTTGTCGGGCAGCGGCAAGCGGTTGAAATTTGCATGCGATCGAGCGCCAGCGCTCGCATTCCAACATTCCGCAGTGCGCAGAATGCCACCCCAACTCGCGGCCAGTGCGGCCGCCAACGGTCACCCTAGGTGATTCTCATACGCGGGGCGTGCGCCCCGCGTATGTCTCTGTTGACTTAGACCGTCCCCAAACTCAGAGGTGCCAGCCGTGATGGTCGGTGTGGTGGCCGATCATATCGATCAGATGAGTCCCGGCATCGGTGGTCGTATCCGTTGCGCCGCTTGCAGTTGCGGTCGCAGTCTGCGTCGTGGACGTGGTCACGGCTGCAGGCGAAGTCGCCGTTGCACTGGTCGTAAGCTGCGAGAAATCGAGCCCGTGATGGTGGTGGTGATGGCTACCATCGGTCGTCGTCGAGGTCGAACCGCCGGACGAACTGCCGCTGGTCGAGCCCGTGGTCGTGCCGCCGGTGGTGGTACCGCTGCCCGCGGTGGTACCGGTGCCGCTGCTCGAGCCGGTGGTCGTACCACCGGTCGACCCGGTCCCGGTCGTCGTGCTTCCACCCGAACTGCCTGTCGTGCTCCCGGTGGTGCTTCCGGTAGTGCCTCCGGCCGTCGTGCTCGTGCCGGTATTGTGCTGCAGGAAAACGCTCTGCAACGCGGACGAGCTCTCGAGTGCGGTGTCGCCATTTTGCGAGCCCCACGCATAGGCGTAGTCGAAGGCCGGATTTGGCACAGCCGCCGCCCAATGAGCGAGCATCGTCTGTTCCTGCGCGGCCGTCGGCATCACGTAGTGGCCTCCGCTGTCGTCAGCCCAGTTGCCGCCGCCGAAGGTCTGGAACACCGGAACAATATGGTCCACCGAAATCCCCGCGGACTCGGCGGCGGCCACAGCCTTGTCGATCATGCTGTAATCGACGGTGCTCATGTCCGACCGCACCGGGTACGGATCGATGCCGAACAGATCGATGTGGGTGTTGGCCGGATTGTAGGTATTCGCGAAGGTCGGATTCTCCGAAGACCCCATGTTCATCATGGTGATGAAGGTCTTCGCGCCGGGAAAGTTGGCGTGGATGTAATCGGACTCCGCCTTGAGGTTAGCCGCCGTCACCAGCGTATTGTACTGGCCCGTGGGATCCGGCTCATCCTTGAGGTAAAAGGCGTAGACCTTCGAATTCCCGACGTAGGGCTTCAGAGCATCGATGAAGCTCTGGGTAACGCCGTCGCCCTGGTCAAGGTAGACCATACCTTTCACATTGGCCGGCAATGAATTCAACTCGTCGACCGACGAAACGTCGGCCAGGTTGAAGCCCGCCGCGGCTGGCGCGTAGGTGCCCTGTGCATTGATGTTGTTACCTGCGGTATAGTGTAGCGTCAAATCGCTTCCCCTTCGTGGTGAATGCCCCCAGCACCTCCAAGTCTGAGTGCAACCGGCCTCTCATTGCGGGTGAACGTATGTTTACATTTGGGGCAGGAATCTCGGTTCGATTGGGCGGAACCAAGGGATTATTGTGCCGAAAACTTGGGCGCCCAATTAGGCCGCAATTGGTCCAAAGCACCCTTTCCGGGCGTTTTCCCAATAGCGTCAATGGTCTGAATGAGAGGTGGACGCGCGTGCGCCGTTGATCCGCGCTCGGCCGATATTCACAATCTAATCGGAGCCGCTCCGATTACGCTTGGAGGCAATCGTCGATTCGCCAGGCAAGATATCTACGATCATACCGTTAAGCCGAGCGCTGCCGACAAGCGGCGACCGAATCTGCGAACACCGTCATTGTTTCGCGCCGCGAGCACCACTTGGCCGGGAGTCTCAACGGGCTTCATGAGCGATCGCGGATCGAGGAGGATGCCGTCCAACACGAATTCCAGCACTCCGGAAGACGCCCAGTTGAGTGTCACATCGGAGTTGAAAAAATTAAACCCTCATTCCAATCCAGGCGCGCCGTGGCGAGCGAAAGCGATAGGCCATCCGCCAGAGCTTAGAGCCGGCCTTGCCCGTGTTGTTCAGGTCCGGCGTGATCAAGAGATAGAGACCGCCGCCGGTCGCGTCGGAAACCTTTCTGGCTCTCCACACACCGTTCTCAAACTTCGGCTTGGCGGCACGACAGTCGACGTCGGTCCTGATCTGCTCGGGCGTGGCCTGGGAGCGATTGAGAACAAACAGTGACGGACACCGATGTGCGCGGAAGCGCACGTTTTTCAAGGGGTTCTGTGCAATTCGCGAGCAACATCGAACATCTTAGAACTGTCTCGAATAGGGGCCTGTCTTACTCCCGAGGTAATCGAATTGGGCCCCCGACCAGCGCATCTTCCTGAGCACAGGAGAATGACCATGATCGCGCTGCTGCTCTACCGCACCCTTGCAGACCACCTTCTTCCCTGGGCCATGGCGTTCGCGACCCGAATGCTGGCGCGCAGCCTCAACATGCCTGAGCCGCTGGTGCATTCGACCGGCGACTATGTCGTCGCGCAGGTCACCGCCTTCGAGCACAGCGTTGGCAGAAGCCTCTGCCCGTTCCGCCTCGCCCGCCTGCTCCGCGCCTGGTGGCGCGGACTGCATTGCGTCCACCCCAAGTTCACTCAAAGCCAACCCAACCATGGAGACCTCCGATGATTGACGCATCGACCTTCCTGCGCCGTGCACTGCTCGCCGACGCCGTCTTCAGCGGTGTCGCCGCGCTCGGCTTCACTTTCGGCGCCAGCGCATTCGCGACGCTGTTCAACCTACCCGAGGCGCTGTTGCGCGAAACCGGCCTGTTCCTGATCGCCTATACCGCACTGGTCGGCTGGCTCGCCTCCCGCGCAGTGGTACCGAAGCCGCTCGTGCTGCTGGTCGTGGTCGGCAACGCCGCCTGGACGGTCGGCAGCATCGCGCTGCTGTTCTCCGGCGCGGTGTCGCCGAACCTCGCCGGCGAGCTCATGGTGGTGGCACAGGCGATTGCGACCGGTGTGTTCGCCGAGCTGCAATATGTGGGCTTGCGGAAGAGCGGGAGTGTGGTGGCGGCGTGATGCGCCAATTCCGTCATCCTGAGGCGCGAGCCGCGCGACGCAACGCGTCGCACGGGGAGCCTCGAAGGATGAACGGCCCAGATACAACCGGGCCGTCGCCCTTCGAGGGCCGCCGAAGAGGCGGCCACCTCAGGGTGACGGTGATAGGACGACTGAGGACTGCCGTAGAGTCCGGCCTGCGGCCGAACGGAGCCTACGCCTTCGCGCGTCCGACCTTGCCGGCAAAATGCTTGCCGTTGAGCTTCTTCTTTTTCGCCGCGGTGGTTTTCGCACCGGCCTTCTGCGCCTTGCGCTCCGCGCGCGCCTTCACCTTGGCGCGTTCGGCACGCGCTTCGGCGCGCTGCTTCTTGCGCTTGTTCTCGCAGGACGGGCACTTGCAGCCGATCGGCTTCAGATAGGCTTTGAAATAGTCGGTGCCGTAATCGTAGTTGATCTCGTCGCCCGGCTCGATGTTCTTGATGGCGCGAATGAACACCTTGCGCTCGCGCGGACGGACGTCCGATTCGGCGTTGGGCCGGCAGGAATGGTTGATATAGCGGGCGACGTTCTTGCGCACCGAGCCGTCGATGGTCCAGCGGCCATTGAGCTCGAACAGATATTTGTTCTCGATGTCGTCCTGCGCCGGGATTCGGCAGTCCAGGATCGGTCCGAAATAACGGATGATCCGGGTGCCCTTCTTGATCGGCATGGTGGCGAAGAGACCAAGTCCGGTCTTGGAGCGGCCGACGCGATAGGATTTGCTGGAAGCGATGACTGGCATGATCAAGTGTAATGAGGACGCGAACCAGGCTGCATGAGCCCAAGCGAAGCCGCCCTTCTAGAACGATTCCGCGCCGCTGTCAGGACTATCGGAAGCGCGTTTGAACCTTGCCCACAGTGAAGATGCGTAATGCGCGCGAGTTCCGCATCATCACTCGCCTGCGCTGGTCCCGATCCTTCGCCAATGCCCAATCCTTGGGCGCGACCGCTTGCTTGGGTCAAACGGGCAAGCACGACGAGAGTTGCGGAGGTTTCGTCCGATCAGGCGGGCGGCAGCTTTCCCGCTACCGTCGACTTCAGGATCGCTTCCAGCAGCTGCTCGGCCGTCGTGCCATCCGGCAGCCGCTCCAGAATATCCTCGAGCCGCCCGTCGAGCAGCAGCATGGTGAAGCCGTGCACCATCGACCAGGCCCGCGCGATCGCGGCGCCCTGCTCGATGGTCAGCGCGTCGCCGCTGATCGGCTCCTGCCGCATCGCGCCGATCGCATTGGCTAATCCGGCAAAGGAAGATTCCGCAGCCTCGTGCAGCGAGGGCCTGGAATAGTCGAGCCGCTCGGTGCGGAACATCAGACCGTACATGCCGGGATGGGCCTGGGCGTAGGCGACATAGGCTTTGGGCCGCGCCAGCGCCCGCTCCAGCGGCGAGGTGGCGGCATCGCAGGCCGACGCCATCGCCGCGTTGAACTGGCGAAAGCCGATCGCGGCGAGTTCGCTGACGAGGCCGGTGAGATCGCCGAAATGATGTGTCGGTGCGGCATGCGAGACGCCCGCCTCGCGCGCCACCGCGCGCAGCGTCAGGCCGGCGAGCCCGTCGCGCTCCAGCACCCGTTCGGCCGCCTGCAGCAGCGCCTCGCGCAAGGCGCCGTGGTGATAGGGCGTCTCGGCCTTCGCGCTCGCCGCGCGGCGCGCCGGACGCGATGCCGCGGTCGATGTCGTTCTTTTGGGGGCACGCGGGGGACGCGCCGTTTCGCCCTTGGTGTCGGCTGTGGTGTTGCTCTTGGCCATTTACAAGCTATATGACGCAATATTGACAGTGTAAAGATTTCACTTGACGGAAGCCGCGCATGGCTCTATTCCATCTTTACGATGTAAAGATGGGGAGGGATACGCCATGCAGCAGGACGCCGTCACCGAGCGCCGCAACAATATCGCGCCGATTCCGTTCGAGGCGGACGCGCCTTTCCTCAAGATCGTCGGCGAATTGCCGCGCGAGCTGAACGGCACGCTCTATCGCAACGGCCCCAATCCGCAGTTCGACGCGCCCGGCGCACACTGGTTCGTCGGCGATGGCATGCTGCACGCTTTTCATCTCGAAGAGGGCCGCGCCTCCTACCGCAACCGCTGGGTCCGCACGCCGAAATGGCTCGCCGAGCACGATGCCGGCCGCGCGCTGTTCGGCGGCTTCGGCCGCAAGCTGCCGGATGCACCCACCCATCTCACCGACGGCGGCGTCGCCAACACCAACATCGTCTTCCATGCCGGCAAGCTGCTCGCGCTGGAAGAGGGACATCTGCCGACCGAGATCGAGCCGGGCACGCTCGCAACGCGCGGCTATCAGAACTATCAGAACCGCATCGCCGGCGCCTTCACCGCGCATCCGAAGGTCGATCCGGTCACGGGCGAGCTGGTGTTCTTCGGCTACAACGCGGCGGGCCCGCTGACACCCGCCCTCTCCTACGGATCGATCGATGCGAGCGGCAAGGTGACGCGCTTCGAGCGTTTCGACACGCCCTATGCCAGCATGGTGCACGACTTCATCGTCACCGAAAATCACGTGCTGTTTCCGATCCTGCCCATCACCGGCAGCATGGAGCGCGCGATGAGCGGCAAGCCGCCTTATGCCTGGGAGCCGGAGAAAGGCGCTTATGTCGGCGTGATGAAGCGCAACGGGACGGCGAAAGACATCGTCTGGTTCCGTGCCGAGGCCTGCTACGTCTTCCACGTCATGAATGCGTGGGAGGACGGCGACCGCACCATCGCCGACGTCATGCAGTTCGAGGAAGCGCCGCTGTTTCCGCATCCGGACGGCCGGCCGACGGATCCGGAGAAATCGCGCGCCCGCCACTGCCGCTGGACCTTCGATCTCTCTGGCAATACCGAGCGCTTCCAGCAGACCTATCTCGACGACCTCACCGGCGAGTTTCCGCGCATCGACGATCGCCGCGCCGGCCGGAGAAGCCGCCATGGCTGGTACGCCTGCGCCAATCCGCGGCTGCCGATGTTCGGGGCGCTGTCAGGCATCGTCCATGTCGACGGCACGGGCAAGCGGCTCGGCCAGTATCTGCTGCCGGCGGGCGACACCATCTCCGAGCCTGTCTTCGTCGAGCGATCGAAGGATGCTGCGGAAGGTGACGGCTGGCTGCTGGCCGTGGTCTGGCGCGCGCGGGAAAACCGCAGCGACCTCGCCGTGTTCAACGCCACCGACATCGAGGCCGGCCCCGCCGCGCTGGTGCAGCTCGGCCATCGCGTGCCCGACGGCTTTCACGGCAATTGGGTGGGAGCGCAGTAGCTCCCGCCACTCCGCCGCGGATGTCACCAGGGAGACTTCGCATGCACGTCCCCGCCATCACGGCGAACTATCTCGCGATCCTCGCGCTGATCTACGCCGCGCTTGCGCTGCAAGTCGTCCGGCTGCGGCGGAGCAACGGCGCTGCCTTCAGCGACGGCGGCAATGCGAGCCTGCGCAGCGCGATCCGCGCCCATGGTAATTTCATGGAATACGTTCCGATCATCACGCTGATGGTCGCGTTTCTCGAAATGTCCGGCGCATCGCTCTTGCGGATTCACCTGCTGATGGGCGCGCTGGTGCTGTCGCGGCTATTGCATCCGCTCGGCATGTACGCGACGCCG
Source organism: Bradyrhizobium sp. AZCC 2230 (assembly GCF_036924495.1). NCBI lineage: Bacteria > Pseudomonadati > Pseudomonadota > Alphaproteobacteria > Hyphomicrobiales > Nitrobacteraceae > Bradyrhizobium > Bradyrhizobium sp. AZCC 2230. Next base: position 2,785,284 of record NZ_JAZHRS010000001.1, read on the forward strand.
GGCTCGCTCAAATTCATGATCTGCCGTGGCGGCAGCATCTTCCTGACCACCGGCCTGCTGATCAGCACCGCGCTGACCATCCTGTCGCGCCTTCCCTGGGCGGCCGTCGCCGACGAGATATCCGATCAAGCCATTGCCACGATTGAGTTTTTACAGGTCATTCAGATCATTTTGACACTGTAAAGATTTTGCTTGACCCGGCGCCGGCCCTGAACTATCAATCTTGACATCGTAAAGATTGGCTCGACCGAGGCCACCATGACGATCTTCCTGATCCTTGCCCCCTACGGCGTCTACACCTTGCTGATGATGGTGACGTCGGCCACGACCAGCGTGTTCGTGGCCTCCGCGATCTGCCTCGCCACCATCGCGATCGACGTGGCCTGCGGCCGCTCGGTGAAGATTCTGGCGGCGGGCTCGGCGATCCTGTTCGCAGGCCTCGGCCTGTTCCTCGCACTACGCGCCCCCTCGCTCAGCACGCTCGGCGTCAAGCTCTCGGTCGATATCGGCATCTTCATCATCTCGCTCGGCTCGATGCTGGCGCGCCGGCCCTTCACGCTGCAATACGCGGTCGAAGCCGTGCCAGCCGAGACCGCGGCGATGCCCGGCTTCCTCACCGCCAATTACATCATCACCGGCGCATGGACTGTGGCAGCGCTGCTGATGATGGCCGCCAACATCGTGCTGCTCTACTTCCCTGGCCTGCCGGTCTGGCTCGGCCTTGCGGTCGCCTTCGCCGCCCGTAACAGCGCGATCTATTTCACCAAGTGGTATCCCGAATATCGCCAGATCAAATACGGTGCGCCGGCCGGCGCGCTGCCCGAAGCCCAGTGAGACAGGACCGACAATGAAGGACGTATTCGCCCGCCTCGCCTCCGACTTCCTGTCGGCCATCGTCTTCCTGGTGATCTACCTCGTCACCGACAACGTCATCCTGGCGACGTCGGTCGCAATTGCCGGCGCGATCGCGCAGGTGATCTATGCCCGCGTGAAGGGGCGTGAGCTCGGCTACATGACCTATGCGAGCGTCGCGCTCGTCATCGTTCTCGGCACTGTCACGCTGCTGACCAACGATCCCCGCTTCATGCTGGCCAAGCCTGCGATCGCGCATTTCGCGATCGGCGCGATCATGGTCAAGCGCGGCTGGATGCTGCGCTACATGCCGCCGATCGTGGTCGAGACCGCGCCGGAATATGTCACCGCTGCGGGCTATGCCTGGGCCGCGCTGATGTTCGTCCTCGGCGCCGGCACGATCGCGGTCGCCGCCACCGGCGATCTGAAGCTGTGGGCGTTCTACATCTCGGCTGTCGCGGGCGGCGCCAAGGCCCTCGCCTTTGCCGTGCAGTACGTGGTGTTCAGGCTCGTCGTCACCAGCCGCCGGCGCGCGGCCGCCCGCGCCTGAATGCCGCCCAAGCCGCGTTAGGCAGCGGCCTCAAGTTGCGCTATAGGCTCGACGCAGGACTGGCTGCGATCATCGCAGCCCGCCGGGACATTGTTCGGGAGACGCGAATGGCCGTGGACGGCAACTGGAATCTGACCATGACGACGCCGATGGGCGAACGCCAGGCGACGCTGAGCCTGAAGGAAGCCGGCGGCACGCTCACGGGCACGCAAGGCGCGGAAGGCAATACCGCCGAGATTTTTGACGGCACCGTCAGCGGCGACAACGTCTCCTGGAAAGTCTCGATCACCAACCCGATGCCCCTGACGCTCGAATTCACCGGCACGGTTGCCGGCGACAACATCAGCGGCGAGATGGGCATCGGCCCGATGGGCAGCTTCCCGTTCACCGGCGCGAAGGCTTGATCCGACTCTGACGGATACGCGCGACGTCTCCACGTCGTCATTGCGAGGAGCACTTGCGACGAAGCAATCCAGACTCTTCCCTGCGGAAAGATGGATTGCTTCGCTGCGCTCGCAATGACGGAGTGTGAAGGCGCCGGCCTCTGCTGGGAAAGGAGGATGCCTCCTTAGCCCAGATTCAACTCCTTGAAGAAGTCGTTCCCCTTGTCATCGATGATGATGAACGCCGGGAAGTCGACGACTTCGATGCGCCAGATCGCTTCCATGCCGAGCTCGGGATATTCGAGCACCTCGACCTTCTTGATGCAGTGCTCGGCGAGGTTTGCCGCGGCACCGCCGATCGAGCCGAGATAGAAGCCGCCATATTTCTTGCAGGCTTCGCGCACCGCTGGCGCGCGGTTGCCCTTGGCCACCATCACCATCGAGCCGCCGGCGGCCTGGAACTGGTCGACGAAGGAATCCATGCGGCCCGCCGTGGTCGGGCCGAACGCGCCGGAGGCGTAGCCTTCGGGCGTCTTGGCAGGACCGGCGTAATAGACCGGATGGTTCTTGAAATAGTCCGGCAGCGGCTCGCCCTTTTCCAGCCGCTCGCGCAGCTTGGCATGCGCGCTATCCCGCGCGACGATCATGGTGCCGGTCATCGAGACCCGCGTCTTGATCGGGTTCTTCGAGAACGTCGCCAGAATGTCCTTCATCGGCTGGTTGAGGTCGATCTTGACGACCTCACCGCCGAGCGACTGCTCGACCTGCGGCAGATATTGCGCCGGGTTGTGCTCGAGCTCCTCGAGATAGACGCCGTCCCTGGTGATCTTGCCGAGCACCTGGCGGTCGGCGGAGCAGGACACGCCGAGCCCGATCGGCAACGAGGCGCCATGACGCGGCATACGGATCACGCGCACATCGTGGCAGAAATATTTTCCGCCGAACTGCGCGCCGACGCCGAGTGACTGCGTCATCTTCAGAATTTCCTGCTCCATCTCGAGATCGCGGAACGCGTTGCCGTCCGGCGAGCCGTGGGTCGGCAGCGCATCGAGATAACGCGCCGACGCCAGCTTCACTGTCTTCATGCAGAGCTCGGCCGAGGTGCCGCCGATCACGATGGCGAGGTGATAGGGCGGGCATGCCGCAGTGCCGAGCGTCAACACCTTCTCCTTCAGGAAGGCGAGCAGCCGGTCCTTGGTCAGCACCGAGGGCGTTGCCTGAAACAGAAAGCTCTTGTTGGCGGAACCACCGCCCTTCGCCATGAACATGAACTTGTAGGCGTCATCACCCTCGGCGTAGATCTCGCACTGCGCCGGCATGTTGTTGGCGGTGTTCTTCTCCTCGTACATCGAGAGCGGCGCAACCTGCGAGTAGCGCAGATTGCGGCGCAGATAGGCATCGCGCGCGCCTTCCGACAGCGCGGCCTCATCGTCACCGTCGGTGATGACGTTGCAGCCCTTCTTGCCCATGATGATCGCGGTGCCGGTGTCCTGGCACATCGGCAGCACGCCGCCGGCCGCGATGTTGGCGTTCTTCAAAAAATCCAGCGCCACGAACTTGTCGTTCGGGCTCGCTTCGCCGTCCTCGAGGATCGCGCGGAGCTGCTTCAGATGGCCGGGGCGCAGATAATGGTTGATGTCGCCGAAAGCCGCCTCCGACAGCGCCCGCAGCGCCTCGCGCGATACCACCAGCATGTCCTTGCCCAAAACCTTCTCGACCCGGACGCCCTCGGCCGTGATCTTCTTGTAGGGCGTCTCGTCCTTGCCCAATGGGAACAGCGGGGTGTGCTTGTAGGGCGGGACGGGTTTTGAAGCGTCGGGGAAGGCGGTGGGAGCGTTCATGGGGGCGATCTCGGGTTCTGGAGCCCTCGCGGGCCTCTAAGCATAGAAGCGTTCTAAGCTTTTTTGCCGCAAAGGGAAGGGAGCGAGTCGCGCGGCACTGGCCCTGACCACGCATAAAGGACTGCTTCGGCCGACATAGCCCAGACGTCCCGCCCCTGGGCGCCGTGAAAGACCGCAGCTATCACAACCCGACGGTGCGCTTCATCGACTTGATAGACCACTTGCGCGATCCAGTTGAAAATGCCTTCGAGGTCAGAAATTGCCTGATCATCAAAGACAATTTCCATCGACATTCACGAACCGAAGCCTTCGACACGAGCCCGCGCTTCTGCGAGGGAGAGGAGCTTGCGGTTCGGATCGGCAATCCGGCGTAGCACTTCCGCAACCTGCTCATCCGTCAATCGGATCTCGCGCATGTGCTTGACATAGTCCAGCAACGCCCCGGCTGCGGCGTCCTGCTCGCCTTCCGGAAGCTGTTCGACCTGACGGATGGCGTCTTCAAAGAGCTTTGTCATGCGGGGCAATATAGCACACGGGATGGGCGAGGACAGCCGCCCTGCCCGTGGAAATGCGCGCGCTTGCCCTTGCACTCCGCGTCCGCCGACGCTTGAATACGCCCTCCAAGGGGCTTTCCATCATGACTTTCAAACTGCACGTCCGCGGCGCGATTGTTGTCGCCGCCGCAATCCTCGGCCTTGTGACCCTCGCCGCGCCTGCGCGCGCCGACCAGTGCGACGACATCGCCAAGCAGCTCGCCGGCGGCATCGACGGGCTGAAGGTCAACTTCAAGGCCGCCAACATCATCTACCTCACCCACCCGGCGGCGAAGGAGCTGTCGCTCGGCTGCCGTTCGCAGGGACAGACCTATTCCAACGAGCTCTATGCCAAGGGCGACCGCAAGCCGACGCCGCAGTTCTATGATCTGGTCGCCTCCGCGGCCGCGATCATCTTCACGGTGACGAAGGACGACACCACGACCGGCGCGACGCGCTGCCTCAAGCGCATGGGCCTCTTGCGCGGCGACAAGGTGACGATGCGCTACAAGCGCCTCAACATGGAATGCACACGCACCAAGACGGACGCCGCGATCTCTATCACGCGGCCGAAGGACGAGTAGGTCGGGCTGCTGCCACACACTCCGTCATTGCGAGCACAGCGAAGCAATCCAGAATCTCTCCGCGGCGACAGTCTGGATTGCTTCGCTACGCTCGCAATGACGAGGAGAGAGCTGACGTCCTCTCAGAGAGTGCGACTGCGGACGCAAAGACAACGCATCTTATCGCACCAGATCCCTCGCATTTTAACGATTGGCTTGACGGAGCCTTCGTCCGCTCCGGGGCAGGATCAATTGTTTCAATCTGTGAGGATTTGTGGATGAGCGTTTCCAGCGTTGCGCCGCCGCCTGTGACGGTCGTGGTCCCGAGCTACGACACGACCAAGCAGCCGGACGACCAGACCAAGACCAAGGATGCCGACCCGACCTATAAGCCGACGCCGCCTGCGCCGCTGCCGCCGGGCCAGGGCACGCGGATCGATCAGCTCGCCTGATCCGGCTTGCCTGCGATGGATCGCCCGGTCCGGTTGACCGGGCTTTTCGCGTTTGGAGATGACCTCGGCCCACACGCGCCGGCCGCTTGCTGGTCGGAAGCATGCTATCAATGGCTCGGCGCGTGATGGAGCCAGATCGAACATGATCGCACGCCTGTTGTTGCAGAACACTGTTCTCACCGTCGGAATGGGCGCGCTGCTGTTCGCCGTCGCCGGCACGCTGCATTGGCCGGGCGCGTGGGTGTTTCTCGTCACGTCCGTTGTGCTCGGCCCGCTCTGCGGCTGGTGGCTCTACCGGATCGACCCGGCGCTTCTGGCCGAACGTCTGCGTCCCGTTCTGCAGAGAGATCAGCCGGCCGCGGACAAGGTTTTCATGGTCGCGTTCGTCGTGGCGATGCTGGGCTGGCTCGTCGCGATGGGGCTCGACCGGCGTCATCTCGCATCCCACATGAACGTGGCATGGCAGGTGTTCGGTTTCGTGCTGTTGCTCGCCTCGACACTGTTCACGCTGTGGGTGTTTCGCGAGAATTCGTTCGCAGCACCCGTGGTGAAGCTGCAGACCGAGCGCGCGCAGCGCGTGATCTCGACCGGGCCCTACGCCCATGTCCGCCATCCCATGTACAGCGGCATGATCCTGTTCTTCGCCAGCGTGCCGCTGATCCTCGGCTCGTGGCGGGGATTGGCGATTGCGCCGGTCTTCCTGGCGCTGCTTGCGGTCCGCATCCGCATCGAGGAGCGCACGCTCATCGCGGGCCTGCCCGGCTATGCCGATTATGCGGCGCGGGTGCGCTACCGCTTGTTGCCGGGCATATGGTGATTCACGCATCGAGCTCCCTGTATCGCCGGAAGATGCCCTGCTCGTTGAAGGGAATGCGGCGCTCGCTTGCAAGATAGGCCTTGATGTTCGGCCGCGCGGCGACACGGTCGTGCAGGCCGACGAGGCCAGGAATGTTTGTCTCGAACGCCTTCATCCGCTTCGGGAAGGCATAGCGCAGGCCGTCGACAATCTGGAACAGTGAGAGATCGACGTAAGTCAGGCGCCGGCCAGTGACGTAGGCGCCACCATTGTCGTCGAGCAGCTGCTCGAAATAGCCGAGATATTTCGGCACGCGCTCGTCCCAGAAGTCGGCCGTGCGCTTCTTGGCCGCCGGCTTCTGGTCTTCGTAGTACATCGAAGGTCCGAGCGGGTGATGGGTGTCGTGGATCTCGACCACGAGATCGGTGATGGTGAGTTGAAGCTGGTGCACCCAGAGTTTCCCGGCTTCGGTCTTCGGCGCGAGGGCGTGACGGGCGCCGAGATAGAGCAGGATGTTGGCGGCATGGCCGATGACGAGCTTGCCCGATTTCAGGAACGGCGGCGCAAAGGGCGGCGTGCCCTTGTGGGCCTCCATCATCTTCATCATCGCAGCCGAGCCACGCTGGCCGCGTGCGACATCATCGTAAGCCGCCTCCGCCTCCTCCAGCGCCAGCCGCACATATTCACCGCGGCCCTGGATCTCGGGCCAGTAGTAGAGCTCGTATTTCATGGGAGGGGTCCGTAAGCGTGGAAGCGACGGAACCAATGTAGCACTTCGCTCCGGGTTCCGGCAGTGCGGGACGGAACCCTGTCGCAACACGCTCCGTCATTGCGAGCGCAGCGAAGCAATCCAGAGTCTTTCCGCGGAGGAAGTCTGGATTGCTTCGTCGCAAGAGCTCCTCGCAATGACGGAGGAGAGAGCCTCAATTCGCCGCGAAACAATACAGCAGGCCGTCGCCACCAGTGGTTTTCAGGTCGGTCTGCGAGCAACCGCCATCAGGGCCGCGCGAGGGATGAGAGCTGTTCCAGGATCTTGACGGCTCGTCATCGCGCAGGCCTTGTCGATCGGCATGGCCGAGCATCGCCGCGCCTTGCGTGCTCGACGTCCAGTTCTTGCAGGTCTTGTCGTCCCCTGCGGCAAAGGCGGTGCCGTCGGCTTGCGATCCCGTGAGGATGTCGTGCCGGTTCGGGGTGTCGCCGCGGCCGTTGATGACCTCGCCCTTCTCGCTGAGCGCGGTCTGTTTGGTGAGATTGTTGGCCGCGCCGTGCAGGTCGGCAACGTCCTTGGCGATCACCACGCCTTTGGCGTTCTGCCACGGTCCCTTGCCGATGCGGTCCTTTGCGTTGATTGCGGGCTTGCCGTCGGCGGCTTGTGTCGAGAGATAGGCGCGCCAGGTTTTTGCAGCGGCACCACCGGCTTGTGCGAGCTTCTGGCACTGCGCATCTGCGCCATCAAGGCCGCCCAGATCTGCGCCCTTGCCGGGACCGTTGGAGGTCACGAAGAAGGTCATGTCGGCCGACTGCGCTTGCGCCGACGGCGCCGCAAGCAAGGCTGCAGCGAGCGCGAGGCCTGACATCGTCACGGATCTTGCGATGCGGATCATCCTGTCCTCCCAGTTGTGTTTGTATTTGGCCGCCTGATGTCAACCCGACGCGCGCCCGCTTATTCCGATGCCGCGATGCGAGACGTCCAAAAGAAAAGGCGCCGTGCTGGAAGCACGACGCCCTGGTTTCTCATGTTGCGCGCGATCAGTTGGTCTGCTGGATCGCCGACAATTCCCAAGGATTGCCCGGGCGGCGGGCGAACGTCCAGACTTCGGTGACTTCGCCCGGCTGCTCGCTGCCGGCGACGAGCGCGCCGGTGTTGCGGTCGACCGTCTTGTCGGTGAGCGCGAAGCGCATCGCCACCGTCGCGTAGTCGGTCTCGCCTTCGCGCCAGGCTTCCGCGAGGTCGCCCTGCAACAGCTTGACGTTGGTTACCTTGTTGACGGCGTTGCGCGCGCGGTTCTCTGCGAGATCCCTCTCGAAATAAGAGACCATTTCCGGCGTCGCGAGCGTGTGCAGTTTTGCAACGTCCTCATTCGACCAGGCGGCCTGGATGTCGCCGAGCAGGCGCTCGAACGCCTCGTAGTCGTCCGGCTTGATCTCGAGCGGCGCATTGTTGGCGCCGAAGCCGAAGCCGCCGCCAAGACCCGAGCCAAGACCTGACCCAAGACCTCCGCCGAGGCCACTGCGATAGCTGGTCTGCGGTCCCGGACCGGGGCTGGCATCAGCACCGGCATAGGCCGCCTGCGGCGCGTTGCGGCGCTGCCACCACGACATCGCCAGCCGCACCACAAACACGACGAGCACGACCTGGATGATCAGGCCCAGGATCGAGGACAGGCCGCCGAGGCCGCCAAACAGGCCACCGCCGAACAGCATGCCCAGAAGGCCTGCGCCGAGGAAGCCGGCCGCAAGGCCGCCCAGGAAACCGCCGCCGCGACCGAACAGGCCGCCGCGCGCGGGTGCCGATGCAGCCGAGTTGATACCTGCGCCCGGCTGGGTGAAGGTGCGGTTGAATTGCGAGGTCGAGCCCGGCGCAGTCGTGGTCGACGGCGGGGCCGAGAAGGTCCGCGAACCGCGCGAACCCGACGAAGAACCGCCGCCGACGCGGGCGTCAGCCGACGAGATCGCAAGCGCCGTCGGCAGCGCGAGCGCCAGAACGACGGCAATCGTCTTCACGAGGGTGCGGGACCATTGCGAGAAATTCATGTTCGTTTCCCAAATCCCCGGTATGGGGACGTGCCAGTAAGATGGGCAGCCTTTACCAAAAGGGAAGCCGGTTTCGGACCCCCCGGCTGCGGCCCTCAGTCGCGGGGATGTGGCAAAAGCCCATATTTGCCGGGGGTTTGGCCGGATCCGGCCGGGAACTGTGGTCGCCGGTTACCGGCGGTCGAGAGATCGGAATTCCGCTCTCTCCCCCGTCATTGCTCACCCCTGCTTCGTCATCGTCTCCTTCACCGCCGCCACGAGCTGGCTGAGCGTGAACGGCTTTGGCAGGAAGTCGAATTGCTGCCCCTCGGGCAGGCTCTTCTCGAAGGCATCTTCGGCGTAGCCGGAAACGAAGATGAAGCGGATGTCCGGGTTCTTCTCCCGCATCGCCTTGAGCAGCGTCGGCCCGTCCATCTCCGGCATCACGACGTCGGAGACGACGAGATCGATGCCGCCGCTCTGCTCCTCCAGAACCTCCATCGCCTCGACGCCGTTCTCGGCCTCGACGACGGTGTAGCCGCGCGAGCGCAGGCCGCGGGCGTTCAGCGCGCGCAGGCCCTCTTCGTCCTCGACCAGCAGGATGGTGCCCTGCCCGGTGAGATCGGTACGAGGCTTCGCCTCTACGGCCGCGGGCGCGGCGTCCTTTGCGGCGCCATTCGTCGTGCTCGCTGCGGGCTGCTCGACCTGCACGTCCGGCTCGGCGTGATGGCGCGGCAGGAAGATGTGGAACGAGGTGCCCTGCCCCGGCTCGGAATCGACATAGATAAAGCCGCCGGTCTGCTTGACGATGCCGTAGACGGTGGACAGCCCGAGGCCGGTGCCCTTGCCAACTTCCTTGGTCGAGAAGAACGGCTCAAAAATCTTGTCGCGGATATCGGCGGGGATGCCGGTGCCGGTGTCGGCGACCTCGATCCGCACATAGTCCGCCGCCGGCATGCCCTTGTAGGCGAGCTTGCCCGCCTCGTCGGTCGCGACATTGGCGGTGCGGATGATCAGCTTGCCGCCGTCGGGCATGGCGTCGCGCGCGTTCACCGCGAGATTGACGATGACCTGCTCGAACTGGGAGACGTCGACCTTGACCGGCCAGAGATCGCGGCCATGGATCAGGTCGAGCTTGACCTTCTCGCCGATCAGCCGGCGCAGCAACATGGTGAGATCCGACAGCGCATCGCCGAGATCGAGCACTTGCGGCCGCAGCGTCTGCCGCCGCGAGAAGGCGAGCAGCTGCCGCACCAGGGTCGCAGCACGCGTGGCGTTCTGCTTGATCTGCATGATGTCCTGGAACGACGGATCGGTCGGCTTGTGCGCGTTCAGCAGGAAGTCGTTCGCCATCATGATGGCGGACAGCACGTTGTTGAAGTCGTGGGCGATGCCGCCGGCGAGCTGGCCGACCGTCTCCATCTTCTGCGACTGGTTGATCTGGTTCTCCAGCGCGCGCCGCTCGGTGGTCTCGAGCATGTGCACGATGGCGGCTTCCGCGTCGTTCTCGGCCGCATCGACCGGCGTGACGAAGAACTGGCCCCAGCGATCCTTCGCGCCCTCCAGTGCCACCTCGACCGGCGCGATGTCGGCCTGGTTTTCAGCGGCCTGGTTGATAGCCGCGATCAGCAAATGCCGATCGCGCGCATTGACCGCGCGGAAGATCGACTTGCTCGCGCTGTCGAGCCCGAGGCCTTGCCCGAGCTTGGCGTAGCGCGCGTTCGCGCGCACCACGTTGCCGCCGCGATCGACGGTGGCGATCGCCATCGGCGTGTGGTCGAAGAAGCGCATGAAGCGCACTTCGGCGGCACGGTCGGGATCGCTGCGCTCGTCGCGGGCCCGGCTGATGACGAGCGTGCGCGACGGCCCCGGCGCGCCGTCGGCGCCGAAAGCGAGCTTGTGATAAAGCCGGACCGGCATGGTCTTGCCGGTGCGCATGCGCAGATCGATGTCGAAGACTTCGGTCTTCACCTCGCCCGGCACCGCCACGATCGAGCTCAGCAGCGAAGCGCCGTCGCCCGAGACGATGTCGGCGAGCTTCAGGCCGCCGGAACCGATCTCGGCGAGATCATAGTCGAGCCAATTCGCCAGCGTTGCATTGACATAAGCGAGCTCGCCGGCGGGATTGACCGAGAAGAAACCGCACGGCGCGTGATCGAGATATTCGATCGCGTGCTGGAGCTCCTGGAACACGTCCTCCTGGCGCTCGCGGTCGCGCGTGATGTCGGCAATCGACCACACCGCATATTTGGCTTCGCGCTTTCCGGTGCCGAGCGGACGCACGCGCATGCGCAGCCAGCGCCCGTGGCTGCCGTCCTGGCCGGAAATGCGCACCTCTTCCTGCTGTCGTTTTCCTTCGCGCGCCGCCTTCAGCAGGCGGAACACCGCTTCCGAAACGTCCGGATTGCCGATAAAGACGCGCTCGACCGGCCGTACGTCCTGCGGGCCGGAGGCGCCGGTCAGCGTCAGATAGGCTGCGTTGGAATAGACCACATGGCCGCGCGGATCGGTCACCGCGAGACCATCGAAGGCGTGATCGGCGATGCGCCCCATCACGGGATCGTCGAGATTGCGGTCGACGAAGCGGATGATGCCGGCGGCGAAGGCGAACAGATTGAACAGGCCGATCATGGCCAGCACGGCGAGGATGCCGAGGATATAGGGCTGTGCCTGCGCGCGTCCGAGCGTCATCAGCCCGATGGCGACCGCGACGAGGCCGGTGGCCACCAGGAGCACCAGCGCAATGCTGCCCGAGCGCGGCGACGGCTCATGCGCCGCAACGGGCTCGCGTGACAGGTCGTGGTCGGTCTCGGCGGTCATTTCACGCTGGCATGGCCTGTCGGCAGAGAATCAACGCGCCACGGGGCACGTGGGGTCCTCCCTGCCTGAATCGGACCCGCGGACGCAAGGGCGGCAGGGGCGAAAGGTACGCTGATTCCCAGTTTACGGCCATTTCCGGTACTTTCGGGGTTTTATTGCCGCGCGGCGCTAAAACCGCGCTTCAGCCGGATGACGTAGCCGATGACTTCGGCGACCGCGTGGTAGTGCTCGACAGGGATTTCCTTGTCGATTTCGGCAGTGGCGTACAGCGCGCGTGCCAGCGGCACGTTCTCGACGATCGGAATGTCGTGCTCGCGCGCGATCTCCCGGATCTTGAATGCGAGGTTGTCGACGCCCTTGGCGACGCAGATCGGGGCCGACATGCCGCGCTCGTAGGACAGCGCCACCGAATAATGGGTCGGGTTGGTGATGATCACGGAAGCCTTGGGAACCGCTGCCATCATGCGCTTCTTGGAGCGCTGCTGGCGCAACTGCCTGAGCTTGCCCTTGATATGCGGGTCGCCTTCGGACTGCTTGAACTCTTCCTTGATCTCCTGGAGCGACATCTTCTGCCGCTGGAACCAGCTGCGATACTGGAAGAAATAGTCGCCGATGGCGATGATCGCGAGCGCGGCGACCACTGCGCCGAGCAGATGGACCGTCAGGCTGGTAATGGCGCCCATCATCGCGGCCGGATCGAGCTTGACCATCGCCTCCATGCGATGCCGCTCCGGCCACAGGATCGTGGTCATGACCACCCCGAGCACGACGAGCTTGCCGATGCCCTTGAGAAAATTGGCTCCCGCCTGCTTGCCGAAGATGCGCTTGAAGCCGGCAGCGGGCGAGAGCTTGCTGAATTTGGGCGTGAGGGATTCTGCCGACCACACCAGCCGGTGCTGCAGCATGTTGCCGGCAATGGCCGCGATCATCAGCATCAGGAGCGGCACGCCGACCGCAGCCAACACCGCGACCTCGATCTGCTGCATCAGCGCGAGCAGGTTCCCGCCGTCGGTCTTGATCATCCAGGAATTGGCGAGCAGGTTGCGCAACGGCGTCACAAGGCCGCTGCCGACCGAGCCGGAGAAGGTCGAAACCACGAGCGTGGCGCCCGCGATCATGAACCAGGTATTGATCTCCTGGCTTTTGGCGACGTCGCCGCGTTCGAGCGCCTGTTCGAGACGTTTTTGCGTCGGGTCTTCTGTTTGACTCTCTGGATCGTTGTCTTCCGCCATCGATCACCTATCTGAGCGGCAGCATCTGGTGCATGACACCGATGAAGTAGTCGAGATAGGTGCCCATCATCGCCGTGAGCACCAGGGCCAGCACCATGAAGCCCACGAAGATCGACAGCGGCACACCGACGAAATAGACCTGCATCTGCGGCATCAGCCGCGCCAGCACGCCGAGCCCGATATTGAAGACGAGGCCGAACACCAGGAACGGCCCCGACAGCTGCAAGCCGAGCAGAAACGCGGCGGAGAAAGCCCGCGTGGCGAGCGAGGCGATGTCGCCGCTCGACACGGTCTCGCCCGGCGCGAAGATCGCGTAGCTGTCGTTCAACGCCGCGATCACCAGATGATGGCTGTCGGTGGCGAACAGCAACGTCACACCCAGCATGGTGAGGAAATTGCCGACCAGAACGCCCTGCTGCCCTTGCGTCGGATCGACCGATGTCACGAAGCCCAGTCCCATCTGCTGCGCGATCACGGCGCCTGCGACCTGGAGCGCCGACAGCGTCACGCGCGCGGTTGCGCCCAGCACGATGCCGATCACGATCTCATGCAGCATCAACACCAGCATCGGCGCGAGCGAGCCCATGTCGACCTGATAGGCGTTGCGATGCAGCGGCAGGATGATCAGCGTCAGCAGAAGCGCGATCGAGAGCTTCACCCGCGTCGGGATGTTGGTCTCGCCGAGCCCCGGCAGCAGCATCACCATCGCGCCGACCCGGGCGAAAGCGAGCATGAAGGCCGCGGCGAGCGCCGGCAGCAGCGAGACGTCGATGCGCATGGTAAGCGCATTGTGCCTTACCCGCCGATGATTCGCGACGAGATCCGCATCATGTGGGAATGAAGCGCGTCGGCCATGAACGGCAGCGCCAGCAGCATTGTGGCGAAGATGGCCAGGATCTTCGGCACGTAGACCAGCGTCTGCTCCTGGATCTGCGTCAGCGCCTGGAACAGCGACACGATGACGCCGACCACGAGGCCGACTATCATGGGCGGCGACGACACGATCACGATGGTCCAGAGCGCATCGCGGGCAACGTCGAGAGTCTCGGGTCCGGTCATCTCAGAATTCCGTTGTTGGTTGACTTGACGGCTGCGAATGGTGAGTAGCGAATGGCGAATGGGAGCAACTCGCCATTCGCTACTCGCCGCTTTCGTCAGATCGGCATCTTCATGATGTCTTCGTACGCGGCGATCACGCGGTCGCGGACCGAGACCAGCGTGGACACCGCAACGTCGGTGTCGGCGACCGCCGTCACCACGTCCATCACGTTGGCCTTGCCGGCGGCCATCGCCACCGTCTGGGCGTCCGATTTGCGGCCGGATTCCATGACGCTGCCGACGGCGTCTTTCAGCAGCGAGGCAAAGGACTGCCCGCTCGCCTCGCTGCCCTTGCCGGCGCCGCTGTTTTCCAGCACCCGGGCAAGGTTGGCATAGGCATTGGCCGCGATTGTCGGTGTTGCCATGGCTTAAGGTTCCTGTTCAGGACTTGAGGATGTCGAGCGTGCGCTGGATCATCCGGCGCGTTGCACTGATGATGTTGACATTGGCCTCGTAGGACCGCTGCGCATCGCGCATGTCGGTCATCTCGACCACCGAATTCACGTTGGGATATTTGACGTTGCCGGTGGCATCCGCCGCCGGATTGCTGGGCTCGTATTTGACGCGGAAGTTGGACTGGTCGGGCTTGATCTTGCCGAGCGTGACGACCTGCGCGTCGAGCGTGCGATCAAGCGCCGAGGAGAACGTCGGCACCTTGCGCCGATAGGGATCGCCGCCTGCGGTCGGCGCAGTCGAGTCCGCATTCGCAATGTTTTCCGATATCACCCGCATGCGCCCGGCCTGCGCCCGCAACCCGGAGGTCGCGATCGCCATCGAGCGGGCAAAGTCACTGCTGTCATTCGCCATGGTCTGCGTCCTCTAGCTCTTTGGTTTGAGCATGATCTGGCCGGAAAACCGCTGCACACTTTTCCGGATCATGCTCTAGCCCTTGCCGATCGCGGTCTTCAGAAGATGCAGGCTCTTCGAATAGAGCGAGGTGACCGCCGCATAATCCATCTGGTTGTTGGCGGACTTCGTCATCTCCTCTTCGAGATTGACGGCGTTGCCCGCAGGACGGGTCTCGAAACCCGCATTCTTGTTCTGGTCGAAGCTCGAGGCCGCGCCTGATGGCGTCATGTGGGAGGCACTGGTGACAGTCATGGCCAGGGGCCCCATCGAGCCCGCCGTAGCGCCGGTCTTGTCGAATTTCGGCTCGACCAGCTCACGCGGCCGGAAATTGGGGGTGTCGGAATTGGAGACGTTCTCGGACAGGACGCGCTGGCGTTCCTGGTGCCACTGCATCTTGGTGCGAAGCGCCGACAGCACCGGAAGATCGTTGATGGACATCGTTGCGGCTCCTTCCGCCTCTTGCGGACCCCTGGTCCGAAGCTAGGCAGAATTTGCCGCGTGTATGGTTAACAGGTGGTTAAGGCACGGCAGATGCATGTTTCTGATTGAGACATGCAATGCTCCCCCCGTGATTCTGCGCGTTCCAAAAGCCGCATTAACCCAACCGCTTGGCGGCCCCTGCACAGGCCAAGAAGTCGTTTTGGATCGGGCGATTCATAGGTTATTAAGGGTTGGGGACGGCAAAACTTGCCGCGGGACGTTAAGAGATTGCAGTTTTTGGGGCATCGCACGCCGGTGGTCGGCGCATCCGACCATAGGCACGAGAGAAGCGCCATTTGCCGGGGACAGGTATGAACGGTAGCCCTATCACTTTCATTGTCGCGTTCATCGTCGTGCTGGCGTTGATCGGCGTCGCGGCGTGGCTGGTCCGCCGATTCGCGACCACCCGGCTCGGCGCCAACACCCAGCGCGGCAGGATGCCCCGCCTCGCCGTGATCGACGCAGCCGCGGTCGATGGCCGCCGGCGCCTGGTGCTGGTCCGCCGTGACAATGTCGAACATCTCCTGATGATCGGCGGCCCGACCGACATCGTCGTCGAACCGAATATCGTGCGCGCCGCAGCCGGCCGCGACCAGATTCCGCAGCGTCCCAGCGCAGCCGAGCCGCCGCGCCTCGCCCCGATGCCCGATGCCGGCAGCTGGGCCGACGAAGCGCCGCGCCCCGAAGTGCTCGATCATCCCGAGCCGCAGATGCCCGAGCCGCCGCCGCGGCCCGCACGTCCGTCCTTCGCCGACGAAGTCCGCCGGCCGGCGCCCGCTCTGGCCGACCGCCGCAGCGAACCGGCGCTCGGCGGCTTTTCGGCCGAACCGATGCCGCCGCGTCCCGAGCGTGAGCCTCGCCCCGAGCCGATGCCGCCGCGCGTTGCGCGCAACGAGCCGCCGCTGATGCCGCGCCCGCCGCGCGCGAGCGAGCCGGTGAAGGTACCGCCGGTGCGTGCCGAGCGCGCAGCCGCGCCGCCGCCACCGCCTCCGCCCGTGCCGCAGGCCCCGCCAGGACTACAAGCTCCGCCCGTTCCGCCGCCGGCGGCTAGCGCCGCGCCGTCGAATGCCGAGCAAAATCTCGCCGAGATGGCCCAGCGCCTCGAGGCGGCGCTGCGTCGTCCGGCCGGCGAGACCATCGCCCCGCCGGTCGCACCGGAGCCGCCCGCTGCTCCGCCGCGCGCCGCACGCGTCGAACCGCCGGCCCCTCCCGCGCCGCCTGCCAGGCCGGTTCCGGAAAAGACCAGCTTTGAAAATCTCGAAGACGAGATGGCCTCGCTGCTCGGCCGTCCGAAGCCGTCTTCGTGAGGCTGCCGTCCTTCCCGCGTAGAGTTCTTGTCCCTTCTGTTCTGATCGCCGCGGCCTTGCTCGCCACGGGTTTGCTTGCCTCCCCTGCGCATGCGCAGGACATCAGCATTAATCTCGGCGGCGGCGGTGCTGGCGGTGGCGGCGTCACCGAGCGTGCGATCCAGCTGATCGCGCTGCTCACGGTGCTGTCGATCGCGCCGTCGATCCTGATCATGATGACGTCGTTCACGCGCATCGTCGTCGTGCTGTCGCTGCTGCGCACCGCGATGGGCACGGCGACGGCGCCGCCCAACTCGGTGATCTTGGCACTGGCGATGTTCCTCACCTTCTTCGTGATGGGACCGGTGCTGCAAAAATCCTACGACGACGGCATCCGCCCGCTCGTCGCCAACCAGATCGGCGTCGAGGACGCGCTCCAGCGCGCCTCCGTTCCCTTGCGCGGCTTCATGCAGAAGAACGTGCGCGAGAAGGACCTGAAGCTGTTTCTCGATCTCTCCGGCGAGCCACCGCCGGCGACGCCTGACGAGCTCGCCCTGCGCATCCTCGTCCCCGCCTTCATGATCTCCGAGCTGAAGCGCGCCTTCGAGATCGGTTTCCTGCTGTTCCTTCCCTTCCTGATCATCGACCTCGTCGTCGCCTCGGTACTGATGTCGATGGGCATGATGATGCTGCCGCCCGCGACGATCTCGCTGCCGTTCAAGCTGATCTTCTTTGTGCTGGTCGACGGCTGGTCGCTGGTGGCGGGAAGCCTGGTGCAGAGCTACGGGGGGTAGCGCCCGCCCTACCCCTTCAAATCATATTGCTTGCTGAGGTGGTCGCCGATCTGCACCAACATGGCGACGCTTTCGGGGAAGCCGGGCTTGTCCCGTGTCGCCTGGTCGGCATCGGCGCGGAACTCCCAGCTGTCGGCATCGCGGACGATCGAGATGGTCATGCCCTCAGGGCCATCGGTATGGACCTTCAACTCGGCGCGCGCCATGGCGATGAGTTCGGCTTCGGTCTTGGCTGGCTTGCTCATATCGTCGCTCTCCCGGCATGAAGGTGCTTTAGGTTGCCGTCTCGCCCGGCACCTGTCGAGAGGCCAGAAGTAGCAGGGTTCCTAAAGCGCGATACGCGCTTTAGATTATTGTTTGAGCATGATCTTTTCGGAAAACAGCGGCGCACTTTTCCGGATCATGCTCTACCGCGTCATCTTGATCTGCCGCACGACGGGGATCGTCGGCAGCGAGCCGGTATGATCGGTCTCGTCCTTGGCCTGCGGGGCGGCGGGCGCGCGCGCGGTGGCGTCAGGGAAGCGCTGCTTCATCTCGCGCAGGAAGCCGTCGAGCGTGTCGACGCTTGCGGCGAGTTTTGCAATGTCGGCGAATTCGGCGCTGGACGCCGCCGCCGGCTTGCTGGCGATGTCGAAGGCGAGCCGGTCGGCGCTCTCGCTCATCAGGGGGGCGTATTTCTCGCGGAAGCGCGAAAGCCCGATCGAGTCGTCGGCGAGCGCATAGCCGACAGCGGCGCGGATGATGTCGCTCTTCTCCACCGCATTGAGCGGCTTGAAGTCGCGGAAGCGCTCGCCGTAATAGAGCTCGATCTGCTCGGCGGACTCGCGCCAGCGCCGTCCTGCCCAGAAGATGTCGGACCGCAGCCGCAGCACCTCACGGCCACTGACGTTGGAGACGATGTCGAGCGCGAGATCATGACGGCCGACGTCGCTCTGTGCGCGCGCTTCCAGCAACAGGCGCTGCTGCCGCAACTCGCCGGAGAGGTCGCTGATGCGGCTCGCGCGGAGCGCCGTGATCGCCATGTCGGGCTTGCGGTTGGCGAGATAGATCATCGCAAGCCGCGCGGCGACCTGCGCACGTGCGGCGCCTTCGAGACGGTGATCGACCTGGTATTGCAAGAGCTCGGCGGCCTGGTCGAGCAGATCGATCGAGGCGAGACGATCGGCCAGGCGGCGGATCAGCTCGTCGCCGCGGCGGCCGATCGGCGTCAGCTCGCGGAACTCGTAGAACATCCCGAGTGCCTCGACCGGCGGCAGTTCGTCGCCCTTCGGTCCCAGGAATATCTGCGTGAACAGATCCGACGCCAGATCCTGCGCCTGACGCGAGGCTTCCGCGTTCGGCTGCAGCTTGGTCGCGGTGCGCGCCGCGGTGAGCGCGTCGCGATAGCGCCCGTTCTCGGCATAAAGCTGCGACAGCATCTGCAGCGTCTTGACCTCGACCGCATCGCCGCGCCAGGTCATCGACAGCGTCTCGAGTTCCTTCAGCGCGTCTTCCTTGCTGATCTCGTCACGCTTCTGCCGCAGCGCGACCTCGAGCTGCTTGGCTTCCGCCGCGGCCGGCCGATCATTCGAGGCAACCGCGAATTTATAGTCGTCGAGCGCATCCTTGTCGTGGCCGAGCGCCTCGGCGAGCCGGCCGCGCAGCACGGCAAAGCCGGGCCCAGCCTCCGGCGACACGCCGACCACCTCGATCTCGCCGCGCCGCTTGGAGGCGCCGGCATAGTCCTTCACCTCGAGCGAGGCGCGCATCGCGTCCATCGTCACGATGCGCTGGATGTCGAGCGGCAGTGAGGCGATGGCGAATTCGACATTCTTGAATTTTTCGCGGGCGTCCGCCCATTTGCCCTGGCGCGCATAGGCAAGCGCCTTCCAGAGCTGTGAGTCGTGGCTGTTGCCGATCACGGGATTGGCGAGATCCTTCAGGCCCAGGGCCGGCCGTCCGATCAGGATGCTCGCGATCGCGTGGATGATTAGCGCGCTGCTCTCTTCCTTGTTGAGGGGATCGCTCAGCATCAATTCGGTCACGGACTTGGCTTCGTGATACATCGCGCGCGACATGTAGAACTGGGCGAGATCAAGCCGCGGCAGCGAGCGCTGCGCCGGCTCGACGGCGGAGATCGCCATGATCAGATCGCTTTGCCGCGTCCAGAAATCTTCCGCCTGGCCCTTGCGCCAGCCCTCGGGATTGAAGACCGGCCGCACCGCCGTCGGCGCACGCTCGGCCGAGACGTCGACCGGCGACAGCGTCAGGCCGCCCTTCTTCCCGAGGATGACCTTGTCCGATCCGACCTCGACGCCGACCTCGTCGGAGTTCGGCCGGATCGCGATGCCGTGGGCCGATTCCAGCAGCGAGACATCGACGAGATCCTGCCGCTTGATGAAGCCGCGGACCGGCCGTTGCGCGGTGACGACATAGAGCATGTCGCCGGCATCAGGATCGGTGAGCTTGTGCATCAGGCCCGGATTGGCAAAGGGGATCGCGATGTTGGCGAGCGCAGGGTCGGTGATGTTGCGCGATATCATCAGCGGCAACGGGGTTGCCTGGATCTTGTCGGCGAGCGTCAGCAGCCAGTTGGTCTCCTTGCCGACCTCCTCGCTGGTTAGCGAATAGACCAGCGGACGGGTGAGACGGATGCGCACCGCCTGCCCCTTCTCGAGCGGCATGCGGCTGACCTCGCCAATCATCGCACCGCCTTTGGCGCGGATCGCCTCCACGTCGATCGGCTTTGGCGAGTCGAACACCAGCCATACCGTGTCGCCACGACGGAACGCGGCCGCGGGCGTTGAGACCTGAAGCGGGAACGTCACGCGCAGGCCGTCGCTGTCGCGGCGTGCATCGACGCTGGCAACAGGCGGGGGCGTTGCCGCTTGCGCCTCGGCAGGCGCAGGCCTGGGCGCTTCTTTCGAAGCTTCCTTGATCGCTTCCTTGGGCTCTTCCTTGATCGGCTCCTTCGCGGCGTCCTTCACGACCTCTTTGGGCGCTTCGGTCACCACCGGCTTGGCAGGCGCGGCGGCTTCCGTCGCGGGCGGCGCGGGCTTGGGCGCTTCCGTGACGTGCGGAGCTTCGGTCGAGGTTATTGCCGGTGCCGGCTTCGGCGCCTCGGCGGGCGGCATCGCAGCGGGCGCTTCCGGCTTCGCCTCTGCCTTCACCTCAATCTTGGCTTCGCGCGCAATCGTCTCCGAGGTCGGCGGCTTGATCTCAGCATGAGTGTCCTTCGACTTCGCCGCCGCCGGCTTTTCAGCCGCTGGCGGCGGTCCATGACCGCCGGCTTCGGCCTTCGCGATCGTGGCTTCAGGCGTTGCCGCCGTCTTGGTCTTGTCGGGCTGGAAGGCGATGTCGACGACGTAGTTCTTGTCGTCGCGGAAGGAGTGCACGTCGGAATCACCGATCAGCGCGATCTCGACGCTGGTCTGGTCGATATCGGACTTCTGCTTGATCGACGCGACGTTCGGCGGTGCGGCGACGACGGCATCTGCGAGGTCGAAGCTGAGATTGGCGTTGAAGGCGAGCGTCAGCTTCTGCTCGTTGAGCACGGAGGAGACGCCGACGCCGTCGGGCATCTCGAATACGAAGCGCACGAAGGTCGGCTGCATCGAGGCGCGCACGCGGATCGGCGGACGCTTCTTGCTTTCGGCCGCGGCGCGCTGGGCGCGCAGCGCGCGCTCGGCGGCGCGCGCGCGCTCGGCGAGTTCCTTGACCACCTCCTGAGGCAGGCTCGGCGGCGGCCCCTTCCAGCCTTCCGGCATCAGATCGACGAAGGTGCGCTCGCCGGCATTCATGGTGTTGACGGTGACGCGCCGCGCCAGCGACAGCCGGATCGCGCTGCCGTCGGGATCGCGCCGGGCAGAGTTGACGTAATCAGGTGCGCCTTCCGGCACCCGATCGACGGGAACATCGACGGGGCGCTCGAAGCGGATGATGAGGATGGAGCCGGCGGTCGTAACCTCGGAGGGAACGTCCTCGCCAAGCTTGATCACGAGACGGGCAAAACCGCCGCCGGCCGAAAAGCTCGCCTCGCCCCTGATAGCATCGGCAGCTCGGACACCATGACTAAGGCCGATCAGGAGGCAGCCTGCCAGCAGAGATGCCTTGCGGATATGACGCGACAGCGCCTGCGCCAAAGCGCGGGCTCGCGACACAAATCCAGCGGCAGCCTTCTGCGCCATTGGCGGCATTTCTTCCGGTTCGACGGGTCATGACGGCACTGGCGCCGGCCCGTGCCGTCGACTGTAGGTTTTGCCAATTAAGGACTTGTTAATGCTGTAATGAGGACTTGAATCCGGCACAGGTGACGCGACGCCTTGCTCGTGGACCGAGACGTTCGCGCTCGGAATCTGGAGAGCAAATGGTTAAGGAGCTGTTAACGCCCCGTCATCACGCGCACCGTCATCGGCCGCGCGGACGCAAAAAGACGGCCAATCAAGCGCGGCCATTGGCCGGCAAGGAACTTACCTCGCCTCGCGCTTCGCGAATTGACCGCAAGGTCGATCGCTCTTCCGAGATTCGACTCTCGATGTACTCACGCTCGAGATCCGTCAGCTGCGTGTTCAACAACCGCTGATAGCGGCGAATGCTGTCGTCGTGAGCTCGAATGAGCGCGAACCTTGCATCCATATTCACCTCCGATTCGTTCCGCGTTACCAGGCCAACTCAGTCGGATGCGACGCCATAACGTGCGAACTCGTCACCGATGTTCCTCTGAATTGTCTTTGCTGCCGAAATGTCAGCATCCCCGCCAACCCCGTCGCCTTGCTTCAATTTGGCAAGCCCGCGGCCAAAAAGCGCGCTGGCCAATTCCGGGGCAGCTCGCAGGGCAGAATTGTAGTCGTCGATCGCGGCGCCGAGTTCACCCATCTTCAGGTGGATCAGTCCGCGCGAATCGTACACGGCAGCGCTGGTCGATCCCGATTGAAGCGCTCTGTCGCAATCCTCCAGCGCCGCCTGCCAGGCGCCGAGAACCGCCCGGGTCCAGCATCGTCCGCTCCATGCGGACTGCAAGTCGGGCTGGAGACGAATTGCCTCGTCGTAGTCGCGCGCCGCGCGCTGGTGGTCCTTCTTCTTCAGATAGGCTCCGGCGCGGTTGACGAAGGCAGCGCCGTAGCCAGGATCGAGCTTGATCGCACCATCAAAGGCTTCGATCGCGAGTTCAAATTCGCCTTGCCTCAGATGAGCCACGCCGCGGTTGTTGAAAGCCTTCGCGTATGTCGGATTGAGTGTGATCGACTGATCGAAATCGCGGAGCGCCCTGTCGTAGTCGCCCTTTGCGGTGTAGGCGTTGCCGCGATTGTTATAGGCGATGGCGAGAGCTGTGGTCGGACCTTGACGCGCCTCTATGAAAGCCGTGCAGGCACCGATCCGGGCATCAAGCGGGGTGGCACCGGTCCCGTTGCATAATTCGATCTTGCTGAGATAGCTGTCCTTCATCTTGGGGTTCTGGGCTGCGACCGGCAGGCCGACCAGCAGCAAGACGACAAGCGCGATTCCGCCTTCTGCAATGGAGGACCTTGCTTCCATGTCAGGCTCCCGACCTTCTGAGATCTGGCGATTGCACGGCTAGAACCAATTCTAGCAGCCGCGGCAAATGTTCAGATTGGGCCTGTGCTCGACCCTTTGCTCGGCTTTGGGCGCCCCCGCCGCGCCGGACTTCTTCGTATATTTGTTCTTTCCCTCTTCGATGAGAGTGGAGAACCTGGTGGTTCCGTCGTCTGAGATTTCGATGTGAGGTGTGGTGCCTCGAACGCCCATCGTCGCGACCGGCGTTTCGATCCTCATGTCGCCGGTCTTCGCAACCTGGCCGGCAACGAAAACGAACGTCCCCCGGGTCAGATTGAAGATCGTCGAATTGGACTTCCCAGTCGGGTCGTAGACATATTCGTCCAGCGTCATGCGGGCGTTGCTCGACAGGTTGAACGAAGTTCCATCGACAAAGTTGATGCCGACCCGTCCGTCGGCACCGGTTCGGACCACATCGCCCGAATAGACGGGATCTCCGATCTTCGTCTGGATGGCGTCGCCCGCGACGTTTGCCTGGACAATGGCGGCATCCGCATGCTCGATGATGACCGAGCCATCGGCCGCCACAACTTTCCCGATTGGCTTTGACGACGAGTCCAACACGGCACGCCGCGGAGAATCGTTCTGCGCCTGGGCTGCACAGGCGGCCAGCGCAAGGACGAAACCTGCCACGAGAATAGTCGGTGCACGAGTGCCCATGACTTCCTCCTCAAGAAGATAATGTCCTTGAGCATCCGAACGGCTCCGACAGCGTCGGCGAAGCCATCGCGCATCATGGCAGACCAGCCATAACAAGCCACGACGGTCAAAATGGTTATTCCGGATTAATCCGAACGGCTGATCGCCGTGCCCAAAAGAGCCACTATCCGCGCCTGGCAATTTCAAACAGCTTTTCGCGGAAAGCCGTGCACGGCAAACGACAGCAGTTCTGCCGTGATCCGCCTGCGCGGAATTCTCGGAGACCACGGCCTTCAGCGGGCCTGACTGAGGTTGCCGGCACAAAATTGCTCCCGATCGCGTGACGCGGCAAGCCAGCCAGGATGCGGCGACGCCTGAGGCCGACTGTTTGGGTAGTCGGGGTTGAACGATGTTCGTCACGTCCACTGCAAGGCACGGGGACGAGCGCGAAGCCGCCGCGGCCCGGCACCGCCAAGTGAAGCCAGCGACGAGCGGCGCTCTTGATGCGCCCGCTACGCAGATGCGTGAGCGGGCCGCTGCCGGCGGCTTCGGGATGCTGTGGCTCACGGCACTGCTCTTCTCGATGATCAAAGAGGCCGAGGCCGCAGACCCGAACGTAACGTTCCTCGACGACGATACGATCACATACAAGGACCTTGCGCACGGCGTGTTCGAGCTCACGACCAAGGAGCCCATCCCGCGGCACATCATCGTCGAGGATCCCGGACAAACGGTCGTGCTGAGCAAGGTCGGCTCCGGGCTTACCGTGAACCAGCTCGACAACAGCGCGACGCGCATGGAGGAGCTGCGGGCGGTCCAGCAGGAGGCGCTCGAAAATTTCGCGAAGGGATTTGGCACGAACGGATCCGGCACCCCTCCGTTCGTCAAATCTCTGCCGCTGGAGCCGATCAATTTCATAGGGCCCGACGCCCCCGCGGCGCCGAACACGCTGCCATCGGTGACCATCTTCACGATGCCGGAGATCACGATCGTGCGGACGCCGCCGACCTTGAATGCTCAGGCGCCCCCGCTTGAACTCGACACGGCCGCGTTTGACATCTTCACCGCAACGAGGGGAACGTTCAGCGCCAGCAGCTCCAGCCCCAACGCCGCGCTGACTTTCGCCATCAGCGGAGCAGCTACGGGCGATACCGTGCTGGATGGAGCAACCTACGACGTATCGAAGACCAGCTCTTATGGCACGCTTTATTTGAACAGCACGACTGGCGCCTATGCCTTCGTTCCCGACAATGGCGCGATCAACGCGCTGAAGACGTCGACCACCGATAGCTTTGTGATCAGCGTGTCAGACGGGTCCCTTTCGGCCGAACAGGTCTTCACGATCAACATCAATGGAGTCGACGACGCGGCGATCATCTCCGGCACGACGACCGGCTCGTCAATCGAATTCGGCGGCGTCGCCAATGCCGTGTCCGGCCCACCCGTCACGACCGGCAAGCTTTCGGATGTCGATGTCGACGACCCCGCCAACACTTTTACGGCCGTCAATTCACCGACGCCGAGTACACACGGCTACGGCACTTTCACGATGACCGCCGATGGCGTCTGGGCCTACACGCTCGATCAATCCAACAGCGCAGTACAGGCGTTGAACATCGGCGAGACGCTGACCGACACCTTCACGGTGACCAGCATCGGCGGGACCCCGCAGTTGATTACCATCACGATCAACGGCTCCAACGATGCTGCCATCATCTCCGGGACGCCGACCGGTACCGTAACAGAAGCCGCGAGTGGGGAGCGCGGGACGCCGACCGCGACGGGCAGGCTCACCGATACGGATGTCGACAATACTCCCGACAGCTTCACGCCGGTGACCTCGCCAAGGGTGAGCGACCACGGCTATGGCAGCTTCCAGATGACGGCAGACGGCGTCTGGACCTACATGCTCGATAACGCCAATTGCGCCGTCCAGGCGCTAAACGTCTGCGACACCCTGACGGATACCTTCACGGTGACCACCATCGACGGCACCGCGCAGGTGGTGACGATCACTATCCGCGGCACGAACGATCCGGCCATCATCCGCGGCTGCACCACTGGCTCGGTGACCGAGCCCGACTGCGAGGAGCGAGGCAAGCCGACGGCGAGCGGCAGACTGACCGACACCGACGTCGACAACCCGCCCAACACATTCACGCCGGTCACTTGTGCGACGCGGAGCGCGGGCGGCTACGGCACCTTCACGATGACCGCTGCCGGCGTGTGGACCTACACGCTCGATACCACCAACTGCGCCGTAAAGGCGCTTCCTTCCTGTGACACATTGACCGACACCTTCACGGTGACCACCATCGATGGCACGGAACAGACGGTAGCGATCACAATCCACGGTGCCGACGATCGCGACCATTTCGGCCACGCGGCAGCTCGCGATGCCGCCGCCCCGCCCCACGCCGCCGCGATCCCCGAAGACAATACGGCTGCAGATGGTTTTGCCGCTGTTCAGACGGTGGCTGCGAGCACCCACGACGCGCGCACCGATGACACCGCTGTCTCCGGCGAAACTCCGGATGATGGCAAGATCAGTTCACTGGACGGTTGCGATGCCCGTTTCGGCGGACACGAGCGGAATCTTCTTGCCAGCAGTTCCGGAGACGACCATTTCGTCTTTGCTTCGACGTCAAATCCCGGTGCGGCGCGCCCTGATATCATCTCTGGATTCAAGGCAGACTCTGAGCGCATCGACCTGACAGCTCTCGGCGCGCTGACTTTCGCCGTTCTGGCACTCGGCTCCGCCAGCACGACGGTGCCCGCACATGCGATCGCCTGGCACTACGACAGCTCGGCGAACCAAACCATCGTTTACGTCAATTCGACGGATCACGTCCTGAGCATCGGCGATTCCAGTCTGGAGGAGATCCATCTCAATGGCTTCTCCACCATCGAGACGTCGGATTTCATACCCGCGCCGGAAACGCCGGGTCATACGATGGGAGCCGAGCCGGTCAATCTGGAACCGGGCGTGGGCAACGGCGCAACTGGTGGCCCGACGACGGCGACCAGCCTCTCATCAGTCGAAATCGCCCATGAGCGAGCCGCTCTGATCGACGGATACGCAAGCGGGCAAGCTGCGAAGACGAGCGGGGGCTCGTTCGATGCTGATTGCGAACGACTTATTCTGGTCGAGCACACTCAGTTCGTTCGGTCCGACGATACAAAATCGCAACTGGACGCGTCCACCGGCGAGAACGGGGCGACCTCCGCGGCAAGCCAGGAGCCGCCCGTCAGCCATCTTCATCCGACAGCAGCCGCGGAGGATAGGTTCGAATTCGACAAGCCAGCACCGTTCGACAGCGGCAAGGAGAGTGGGTTCGCCCGGGAAAGCGTGGCCGCAAAGGACGGCGGCCCGGCCACATCGTCCACAGTCGACCGCAGCATCCATTCCGGCACAGGGCCCATCGAGACGTCACACCATGAAAATCAGTTGCTCGAGCATCATCATAGGGACGCGATAGCCGAGAACGACCTTCCTCGTGTTGCTTCGGTTCGCTTCGGGGACTCATTTCATTTCAAGCAGCCCGCCCCTGACGGTTCGGGTGTCCTTGCGCCCGAGCCGAGGCACGCGGCGGCCGAACCCTACGCCACCAAGGATGGCGCTTTGCATGACCACCGCTCAGGGCCCGGCGCAGGATTGGATGATTCCTCGGACCCGTCCGGTCATCACGAACATGCCGGCGTCATCCATGGATTCGGGGCGGCGCCGATGCCTGAACTGTCCCCGCCGCATATGGATCCAGTTCACGGGGCAGGCTCAACTCACACCCACGTACCGCACGATCTGATCGTGTGATGCCCGAAGGGCGACGGTGTCTTCAGTGTCGCCTTCCCGCGCAATCCGACGCGGAGGAGTTCTCCCGCTCGATATGAGCGTCATCATCAGCATCACCATTCTCCCTTTGAGGCGGCAATGCATGCTGATGGTCAAGCGCGGATGTCCAGGCGAGCGTCATCGCGGCGATGAGCAGCCGATTGACGGCTTCGATTGCGCGTTCTGCTGCGGACGAGTAGTTCATAACTTCCTCCCGCGCTGCGGATTGCGAATGGCCGAAGCCTAGGACGAACTCTTCAGCGCCACTGTACTCCACTTCACATTTGTGCGCGTCAACTCATCGCAGCCTCAGAGGATGCCGCTTGCTTCGGCTGCATCCGCAACGCGAGTCGACGTGCTTCGTGCGGCAAGGAGGTCAGACTGACGCATGGTTGCCTCGAGCCCGCTCGCACAACCTCAGAGGTGTTGCGGTCCGTCGACGACTCTGAATCAGATGTGATCACGGCGATGCGAATTCGATTGGTCAGCTTTGGGGGGCAATCAATGAGCGGAGAAGCCAACTGCATTGTGTGTAGCCAGGCAAGAACGGTCGTAGCCGTCTTTCCAATCGCGCGGGGCTATGCCCTAAAGGTGTACGAGTGCTCCTGCTGCCATAGCACCCTTCACCTCGTGACTCGCATGACGAAGGCTGCGCTGATCAAGCAGCACTGCGAGACCCTCTTTCCCGTCGAGACACCGCTGAGCTCGACTGATCGTAGGGATCAACAGCGGTTCGCGAACTAGACGCGCAGGACGTCCAGCCGCGTGCAGGCCGAACGACCGCGCGATTGCGCGCAGGTCGCCGCCGCGTGCCGCGCCTCTCGAGCCCTCAATTGGGCTTTTGCGTCGGCTTGCCGTCGATCTTGGGGAGATCGCCGGCGGAGGCAGCCAGATCCCCGCCCGCATTGGCGCGGCGGGCCATTTCGACAGTCAGCCGCTCGGCGGCTTCCGACGACATCAGTCCCAGGATGTCCGACATCTTGCGCGGGGCGATCGCCGAGGCGATCTCGATCAGCACACCCATCTCCAGCCGGTCGAACACCCGCGCGGCGTCCTTGGGCTTCATGCCCTCATACATGGTGATGAGGCCCTTCAGGCGCTGGGCCTCGGCGGCCTTCTGCTCGGCCTGGGTCGCGGAGATGCGAGATTCCACCGCCTTCATCTCCTCGACCTTGCTCTCGATGCGCTTCTCGGCCGACTTCAAAAGGCTCTCACGGATATCGATCTCGCGCTGGCGGGACTCGATCTCCTGGCGGCGCGCCTGCAACCGTTCCAGGATCGCGCGCTCCGAGGCAGAGACCTGCGACTGGGCCTCGTCCATCTTGACCGGAGTGCCCTCCATCTTGGTCTCGGGCGCGGCCGGCTTCGGCGCTTCCTTCGGTGCTCCATGCGTGGAGCCGGTGATGTCAGGGTCCTCGCCCCCGGGAAAATTCAAATTCTCCTGCGCCCAGGACTTCTTCACACGGTTCGGCTGGTAGTCGAAGACGTAGCCGCCATTGATCACCAGCCCCGCCACTTTCAGCGTGGCAAGACCTGCGACCGCAACCAGGACGACCGGAATGACGCGGATGTTACGAAAGGACTTCATACCCTGACTTTATGCGGCAAGACCGTTAGACCCAAGACCGTTGGACCTGCGGCGCTCCGAGAAGGCTTCGGCGGCAGCGGCCACCGCCTTCGCCGCCGACGGCTTGGCGACGGGGGCGGCTGCGGCTTCCGGATTCGTGACGGGGCGCGCCGCGATCGCGATCTTGGAGAGGCGGCGCACCACGTTGTCGGCTTCGCCGAGCTGCTTGTGGAGCTGGTCGGACATATGCGTGGCGGCGGCAAGCTGGCTGCCGAGATTCTCGTTGACGTCACGCACCGCGAGCTTGAGCCCGCCGATCGCGCGCTCGGCGATCTCGGTCGCGGTGATCAGCTCGCCGATGACGGCCTTCAGCGAATGCTCGTCCGCCTTCAGCCGCGTCAGCCGCTTGTTGAGCAGGATGCAGTAGCCGATCGTGAGCATCAGCAGGATGGCCACCAGCGTCTCGATCGCCATTCCTAGGGAGTGGTTCATGGGGCCTCCATCATCTTGTTCTGTTCGTCCACCTTCTCGAACATCGCAAGTGTCGTACTTGGCTTGCGCAGGGGTTTCGTCACGCGGATCGCAACGCGCTCCCCGACCCGGCCCATGCGTCCTTCGGTGATCGTGACGTCGCCGCAGCGCACGGTGACGTTGGCATCGGCGCGCATGTCCAGCGGCAGCGTGTCGCCGACCTTCAGCCGCATCAGCTGCTTGAGCGGAATGTCGGCCTCGTAGAGCACGGCGTCGACGGAGATCTCGGCCTGGTTGATCTCGGTGGCGAAATGCCCCTCCCAGATCGTGTCGCGGCCAAACTTTTCGCCCATGAACATCTGGAGCAGGACGGCCCGGATCGGTTCGATGGTCGCGTAAGGAAGCAGCAGTTCGATATTACCGCCGCGATCTTCCATGTCGATGCGCAGGCGCACCAGGATGGCGGCGTTGGCGGGACGGCTGATCGCGGCGAAACGCGGGTTGGTCTCGAGCCGGTCGATCGTGAAGGTCACCGGCGACAGCGGCCGGAACGCCTGTTCGGCATCGGCCAGCACCACCTCGACCAGCCGCTTGACCAGCTCGGTCTCGATCGTGGTGTAGGGCCGGCCCTCGATGCGGAGCTGGCTCGCGCCGCGGCGACCGCCGAGCAGCACGTCGATCATCGAATAGATCAGGCTGGAGTCGACCACCGCCATGCCGAAATTGTCCCACTCCTCGGCCTTGAAGACCGAGAGCACGGCGGGCAGCGGGATCGAGTTCATGTAGTCGCCGAAGCGCACCGAGGTGATGCGGTCGAGCGAGACTTCGACGTTGTCGGAGGTGAAATTGCGCAAGGAGGTCGTCAGCAACCGCACCAGGCGGTCGAAGACGATTTCGAGCATCGGCAGACGCTCGTAGGAGACCATCGCCGAATCAATGATCGCGCGGATGCCGGAATGGTCGTCGAGCGTGACGTCGCCGACGGTGAAGCCGAGGAGATTGTCGATCTCCTCCTGCGACAGCACCCGCTCGCCGGAGTTCTTGCCGTTGCCGAGATCGCGGCTGCCGTCCTCGACCATGGCCGCCCATTGCAGGGCCATGGTCTCCGATAGTTCGTTTTCGGCAGCAGCCTTCGCGGCCTCCGCGGGATCCTCGGAATCGAGCGACGCCTCCCATTGGGCGGCAATCGCATCCTGGTCCATCTGCTCGTTGCCGGCCATGCCGCTAGCCTATTACCTTCCCTGCGCCGTCACTGAAGCACGACTTCCTTGAACAGCACTGCGCTGACCTGGATCGGCGCGACTGCGGCATTGACGCGCTTGGTCAGCTCCTCCTTGAGGCGGAAGACGCCGGCGGAGCCGTTGAGGTCGGAGGAGCGGAGCTCGCGCACATAGGTCTGGAAGATGTCGGTGACCCGCGGCATCGACGGCTTGATCGCCTCGATCTGCTTCTCTTCCTTCAGCTCGAGCACGATCTTGAGCTTGAGATATTGCACGCGTTCGCCGGGCGCACCGGCGAGGTTGACCATCATGTCGGGCACTTCGACAAAGGCCGGCGGTTTCGGCGGGGGGGCGACCTCGGCATGATGCTCGTCTTCGCCATGACGGAAGAACAGGAACCAGGTCGCGGCACCGCCGCCGAGCACGACCAGCGCGCCGACGATGATCAGGATCAGCTTGAACTTGCTTTTGGGGGCAGCGGCTTCCGCGCCTTCGGCGGCTGCGCCGCCTTCCGCTTCATTCTCTGCCATGATCGTCGGGGCTCGCTCATCTCAAAAAGGGTCGAAAGAGCGAAGCCTCCTGGCAGACAGTGACGCGATACAAATGCCCCAGCGCAAAGCGCTCCTCTTACAAGCAAACGCTACGGTAATAATGGTTAACGGAACCTTTCGATTGGGCCTCCGCTAGGAAAAATCTGCCGGGCAAACATGGCTAACAGAACCTTTCTGCCCCCCGCCCGCGCCGCCGTAAAATCGACAACCAATTGTAATTACACATTATTTCAAGTTGGCACGGCTTTCGCTGAGAGAGGGCGAGACTGAACGGTTTGGGAGAACCCGACAGTCTCGTTCACGGGGTCGGCCAAGGCGCTTGGGAGAGCGAAATGGCAGGTCTCACTCAAGGGGAGATTGACCGATGCAGAATGCGCTTCTGATCGGCTTGTCACGGCAGATGACGTTGGAACGGCAGATGGATGTCATCGCCAACAACGTCGCCAATGCCAACACCAACGGCTTCAAGGCCGACCATTCGCTGTTCGAGGAGTACCTCAACTCGAACGCGCATGAGGACAATTTCGTCGGCTCCGACCGCCGGGTCTCCTATGTGCAGGACCGTGGCACCTACCGCGACGTCGGCCAGGGGCCGATGGAGGCGACCAACAACCCGCTCGACATGGCGATCAGCGGCAACGCCTTTTTCGCCGTGCAGGCCAATGGCGCCGAGCGCTACACCCGCGACGGCAAGTTCGCGCTCAGCAGCACCGGCCAGCTGATGACCTCCGACGGCAACCTCGTGCTCGGCACCGGCGGCCCGATCGTCTTCCAGCCGACCGACCACGATATCAACGTCTCCCCCGACGGTACCGTCACGGTGCTCGAGGGCACGGCCAAGACCGACTCGATCCGCGGCAAGATCCGCATGGTGACGTTCGACGACCCGGCCAGGCTGACCAAGCTCGGCGCCAATCTCTACGGCGCCGGCTCGGCCAACCAGCAGACCGACAGCAAGTCCACCCTGCAGCAGGGCTACATCGAGAAGTCGAACGTGAATTCGGTCGGCGAGATGAGCCGCATGGTCGAGGTCATGCGCAGCTACACCGCGATCGCCAACCTGCTCCAGCAGCAGAGCGACCTCCACAAATCGGCGATCGAAAAGCTCGCCGACGTTCCGGCCTGATTAGGGGACCACTGAGATGCAAGCGCTCCACACCGCTGCGACCGGAATGGCGGCACAGGAACTGAACGTTCAGGTGATCTCCAACAACATCGCCAACCTGCGCACCACCGGCTTCAAGAAGCAGACCGCGGCGTTCCAGGACCTGATCTACGAACACGTCCGCCGCGTCGGCGCGCAGGCCTCGGACCAGGGCACCATCCTGCCGGTCGGCGTCGATATCGGCGGCGGCGTCAAGACCGTCGGCACCCCGCGCAGCATGACGCAGGGCACGCTGTCGCAGACCGGCAACGACCTCGATCTCGCGATGTCCGGCGAAGGCTTCTTCAAGATCCTGATGCCCGACGGCACCTTCCAGTACACCCGCGACGGCACGTTCCAGATGGACAACCAGGGCCGCGTCGTCACTGCGCAGGGCAACCCGGTGCAGCCGACCATCACGATCCCGAACAACGCCTCGGGCATCACCGTCAACGAGCAGGGCCAGGTGTCCGTGACCCTGCCGGGCTCGTCGAGCAACACCATTCTCGGCCAGATCGGCGTGACCCGTTTCATCAACAAGGCGGGCCTGCAGCCGGTCGGCAGCAACCAGTTCACCGAGACGACGTCGTCCGGCGCGCCGCAGGACGGCACCGCGAACTCCGAAGGCTACGGCAAGATCACGCAAGGCAGCCTCGAACAGGCCAATGTCGACGTCGTGTCGGAGATGAGCGACCTGATCGCCGCGCAGCGCGCCTACGAGATGAACGCCAAGGTGATCAGCGCCGCCGACCAGATGATGCAATCGACCACGGCGCTGTTCCGCTGAGGTGATGATCATGATCCGCACCACGCTCATCACCCTCTCCGCCCTGCTCGTGCTGGCTCTGCCGGCGCAGGCCGCCGACGACGGCATCGCCGTACCGACGCTGCGCCCCAGCGTCACCGTCACCTCCGACGTGGTGCGGGTCGGCGACCTCATCGAGAACGCCGGCTCGACCGCGCTGATTGCGGTCTATCGCTCGCCCGACCTCGGCACCACCGGCGCGCTGCCGGTTGCCCAGGTCCTGAGCGTGCTCCGCGCCAAGCAGGTGATCGGCGTGATGACCGGCGACATCAAGGAGGTCCAGGTCACCCGGCTTGCCCGCACCTTCGCCAACAAGGATCTCGAAAACGCGGTCGCTTCCGCGCTCGAGCGCCGCTTCGGCCTTGGCGACGCCGCCAACATCACCGTGAGCTTCGACCGCGGCGTTTCCGACATGCGGCTCGATGCCTCCAACACCGGCGCGCTGCAGCCGGTCGCGACGCGCTACGACGCCCGCAGCGGCCGCTTCGACCTCGCCTTCGAGATCAACAATGACAGCAACCCGACGCCGACCAAGCTGCGCCTGACCGGCACTGCGATCGAGACCGTGGAAGTTGCCGTCCTGACCCGCGACATCGAACGCACCGAGACGCTGAAATCCTCCGACGTCGCGCAGGAGCGCCGGCCCAAGGCGGAAGTGCCGGGCGAGGCGGCCACGCGCGACCGTACCGTCGGCATGCAGCTTCGCCGGCCGATGCGCGCCGGCACGCCGATCCGCACCGCCGACATCGCCAAGCCCGAGTTTGTATCGCGCGACCAGAGCGTCACCGTCATCTACCAGGTCCCCGGGATCTACCTCACCACCCGCGGCAAGGCGATCGAGAGTGGCGCCGAGGGCGACACCGTGAGCGTCCTCAATCTGCAGACCAAGCGTACGCTGACCGGCGTCGTCACCGCCCGCGGCCAGGTGACCGTGCTGGGCGCCAGCCAGTCCGCGCCGATGGAGACTGCGGTCGAGCAGACCTCCTCGCTCAAGCGCGACCAAGCGCCCGCCCCCGTCGACACCGCAGCCCTCCTCCGGAACCTGGTCCAGGCGCCCGCGTCGCCGGACAAGATCGCAGAAGCCCAGATCCCGCAAGCTCGCGTCTCGCAAGCTCAAGCAAAGTAAGAGTTAGTCATGTCCGCTTTCAGTTCGGCTTACCGTCTTCGTCGCGTCGTGGTCTCCGCCCTGCTGCTCGCCACTTGCGCGCTCGCAAGCGGCTGCTCCTCGATCGACCGCCTGTCGCAGATCGGCGAGCAACCGAAGCTGTCGGCGATCGACAATCCGACGACGCAGCCCGGCTACAAGCCCGTGCAGATGCCGATGCCGAAGCCGGAAGTCGCCTCCTACAATCCGAACTCGCTGTGGCGGAACGGCAGCCGCGCCTTCTTCAAGGATCAGCGCGCGACCCATGTCGGCGACCTCCTGACCGTGACCGTCAACATCACCGACAAGGCCAACCTCTCCAACGAGACCCAGCGCAGCCGCACCAATTCGGAAGATTCTGGCATCACCGATTTCATCGGCTCGAAGACGCTCGGCGTCCAGGCGCAGAAGGTGCTGCCCGGCCGCATCCTCACCGCCGACTCCACCGCCTCCAGCGACGGCAAGGGCAGCGTGCAGCGCACGGAAGCCTTGCAGACCAACGTCGCGGCGGTCGTGACCCAGGTGCTGCCGAACGGCAACCTCGTCGTCGAAGGCAAGCAGGAGATCCGCGTCAACTTCGAGATCCGCGAGCTCGTGGTCGCCGGCATCGTCCGCCCCGAAGACATCCAGAGCGACAACACCATCGATTCCAGCAAGATCGCGCAGGCCCGCATCGCCTATGGCGGCCGCGGCCAGATCACGGACGTGCAGCAGCCGCGCTACGGCCAGCAAGTCATGGACGTGCTGCTGCCCTTCTAAGTCTCTCCCGAGCTCCCACATCGTGTTCGCGAACCTAGGCGCGAACGACGATGTACGACGCGGCCCTCGCTAGCTCCCCTGGCGAGGGCCGCATGTATTTTTGCCGGTGTCGTTGCCTCACACGCCGTCATTGCGAGCGCAGCGAAGCAATCCAGACTGCCTCCGCGGAAAGATTCTGGATTGCTTCGCTGCGCTCGCAATGACGACGGAGATAGACTACGTAAACTCCGCCTCCACCACTCCCAGCCCGTCCAGCTCCATCCGCACCTTGTCGCCGGCTTTCAGCCACAGCGTCTTCACCAGGCTTCCGGTCAGCACGAGCTGTCCCGCATGCAAGCCCTTGCCGTCGGCGGCGAGGTGGTTGGCGAGCCAGGCGAGTGCGTTGTGGGGATGGCCGAGCACGTCGGCGCCGGTGCCGTGGCTGACTTCCTCGCCATTGACGAGGGCGCGGCCCTTGACCGCCTTCAGGTCCGGCACCGACGAGCGCGGCACGGAGGTGCCGAGCACGCAGCCGGCGGCAAAGAAATCATCGGCGATCAGCGTCGGCGCGCCCATTGTCTCCCACTTCACGTAGCGGTCGTCGACGATCTCGATCGCGGGATGATAGGCCTCGACGGCCTCACCGACCCATTCGGCGGTGAACGGCGCCTCGCCGGCGGCGAGGTTGCGCTTCAGGCGCACGGCGATCTCGCATTCGACGCCGACACGGACATAGTCGGAGGCCGCGAGCTTGACGCCGCTGTCGTGCACGCCCTTCTGGAACACGCCGCCGCCGCAGGGGTGCGGGATGCCGATATAGTCCTGCATCACCTGGCTGGTGCAGCCGATCTTGTAGCCGACCAGCGGTCCGACATTCTTCAGCAGAAGATCATGCAGCGCGCGCTGAACCTCATAGCCCTCGGCTTCATCGGCCGGGGGAACTTCAAGCGCCGCGAGCGGCGCATGGTTCCGGCGCGCCAGTGCGATCGCCTTTGCGGCCTCGAGAATTTTGTCCATCG
Source organism: Bradyrhizobium sp. AZCC 2230 (assembly GCF_036924495.1). Classification (NCBI taxonomy): domain Bacteria; kingdom Pseudomonadati; phylum Pseudomonadota; class Alphaproteobacteria; order Hyphomicrobiales; family Nitrobacteraceae; genus Bradyrhizobium; species Bradyrhizobium sp. AZCC 2230. The sequence continues at coordinate 2,821,229 of NZ_JAZHRS010000001.1, forward strand.
GCGCCGCCTCCCACGCATCACAATCAAGGGCGGCAGTGGAGCATCCCCGCCCGGGCCTGACAAGCGCGGGCGGATTGTGGCATCACGCCTTGACCAAGCCGAGCCGGATCAAGCTCTCGGCCGTGGCGAGGATCGCCTCGTCGTTGGAACGGGGTTGCCAGCCCAGCACCGACCTCGCCTTGGCGCTGGTGGAATGCCTGACGCGGCCGAGCATCGGCACGACCGCCTGCAGCAGGGGAATCCGGCTCGCGGCGAGCCGCACCAGCCAGTCCGGAGCCTGAAGCCGGGGAACCCGGCGCGCCCGCGATCCCAGTTCCCGCCGCAGCACCTTGCCGATGTCGAGGATCGAGAGCGTCTCGCCGGAGACGGCGATGAAGCGTTCGCCTTTGGCCTCCGGCGCGGTCATCGCCCGCAAATGCAGGTCGGCGACATCGCGAACGTCGACGACGCCGAAATAGACCCGCGGCACCGCCGGCATGGCGCCGTCGAGCAGCGATTTGACGATCTCGATCGAGCCGGAGAAATCCGGCCCCAGCACCGGGCCGAAAACGCCGGCAGGATTGATCACCGACAATTCGAGCCCGCCGCCCTCGCGCGCGATGAAATCCCAGGCCGCCCGCTCGGCCAGCGTCTTGGACTTGATATAGGGCTGCACGTCGCTGCCCGCGAGATTGGTCCACTCGGTCTCGTCGAACGGCTTCTCCCGCGACGGATGACCGTAGCCGATCGCGCCGATCGACGAGGTGACGACGACACGCCTGACGCCGGCATCCCGGGCGGCGCGCAACACCCGTAGTGTGCCGTCGCGGGCCGGGACGATCATCTCGTTCTCGTCCTTGGGCACACTGGTCGACAGCGGCGAGGCGACATGGAGCACGTAGTCGCAGCCTGTGACCGCCTCGCGCCAACCCCCGTCTGCCGTGAGGTCGGCGGTGAAGAAGGTCAGGCTCTCCGGCGACACCGCCCCGCCCTCGCGCAGCATCGCCAGCACATCGGCTTGCCGGTCCGGCCGCCGCACCGTCGTTCGCACCGCATGACCGGCTGCCAAGAGCTGCAGGATGACATGGATGCCGACGAAGCCGGATCCGCCGGTGACCAGAACAGTGCTCATTGCCAAATTCCCCTCGTTGCGCGGCTTACGGCCTGCTGCCGGCGTTTAAGGAAATATTGAGCTGGCCCAGGCTTCATGGAGATGCACGCCTTGCAGCGTCGCATGAAGCCTGATTGCAGCGATGTGTGATGCAGCTCGATCCCCGCTTCAACAAGCTCAACGATCTCGTTGATGCGACTCGCAAAACCTCCCGCACCTGAAGTGAAGGCTGTTTCTCATGCGAACTCACGTGAGCTTGCAGAAATCGACTCTAGCCCATTGATCACGATTCACTTTTCGCGATTGCGCTCACGCGTTGATGCGCGCGGCGGCAAGCGACAGGCAAAATGCTGATCATGGCGCGAAGCGGCGCCGTGAGCCAAAAAAATAAAGAGCCGCATCTCTGCGGCTCGGACTCTATTCGTCGCGATAGACCTTCTCGCGTTTCTCGTGGCGCTCCTGCGCTTCCACCGAGAGCGTCGCGATGGGCCGGGCCTCGAGCCGTTTCAACGAGATTGGCTCGCCGGTATCCTCGCAATAGCCATAGGTGTTGTCCTCGATGCGCTGGAGCGCGGCGTCGATCTTGGCGATCAACTTGCGCTGGCGGTCGCGGGCGCGGAGTTCGATGGCGCGGTCGGTTTCGGACGATGCCCGATCGGCGAGATCGGGGTGGTTCACGTTCTCCTCCTGCAGAGCTTGCAGGGTGAGCTTGGACTCTTTGAGGATCTCATCCTTCCAGGCGAGGAGCTTCATACGGAAGTACTCCTTCTGCCGGTCGTTCATGAAAGGCTCTTTTTCGGTCGGTCGGTAGTTTTTCAACTTTTCCAAGGGCGGCCTATCTTCTTAAGCAACGACTCGTGAACGGAACGGGGTCCGTTGAGCCGGGGCTTATATAGCTACCCCATGTGACAGACAATATTTCCTTAATAGCGCAGTTACCGCCCCCAAGCCCTTGCACAGGAAGGTTTATCCGCAAGGGCCCGGGGGCGGCCAAAAGCCTAGTAGCCGACCGTGAAACGCTGCCTCGGATGGGCCGGTTTCTCGATCTCGTCGGCGAGGGCGATGGCGTAGTCGGCGAAGCTGATCCAGCTTTTGCCGTTCGCATCTGCGAGAAGCTGGTCAGTGCCGAGCCGGAACTTGGTGGTCCGCTCTCCCTCGATGAACAGCGCCGAGGGCGACAGGAAGGTCCAGTTCAGCTCCCTTTCCTGCCGCAGCAGGTCGAGAAAGGCCCCACCCGCCTCCGCCTCGGCCTTGTATTGGGCAGGGAAACCGGGGGTTGTGACCAGCTTGACGCCCGGAGCGACCTCCAGGCTGCCGGCGCCGCCGACGACCAGATAACGCCCGACCTTGGAGTCCTTAGCCGCGCCGATCAGCTTGTGCGGGTCGCTGGCCAGGAAGTGGACGGAACTGATGGCCACATCGTGCCCGGCCCAGAGTTTGGTCAGGCCGGCCTGATCGAGCACATCGCCCTTGGTCGGCGAGACGTTCGGCAGGCCTGCGATCTTCTCCGGGTTCCGGGCGATGGCGGTAACGCCATGGCCGCGGCGGGACAGTTCCTTGGTGATCTCCGAACCGGCCCGGCCCGAGGCGCCGGCAACTGCGATTTTCATGGAAGGCTCCTTCGCTTCTATAGTAACCAATGGTTACTAGATATCGTAATGAGCGCTGGTGTTAAGAGAGCACTTTGTGCTTACCTGATTACGCAGGAGTAACCGGCGAACTGAAGCAAGCGCGAGGAATGAGATGAAACCCAACGTCTATGCAGCCAATTGCCCGACGCGCCAGATCCTCGATCGCGTCGGCGACAAATGGGCCGTGCTGATCCTGTTGCTGCTGCGCGAGGAGCCGATGCGCTTCAATCAGTTGCGCCGCACGATTGAAGGCATCTCGCAGAAGATGCTGAGCCAGGTTCTCAAGTCGCTCGAACGCGACGGCCTGATCAAGCGCCGCGCCATCGCAACCGTTCCAGTGACGGTTGAATATTCGATCACGCAGCTCGGCCTGACGCTCGCCGCAGCGGTCGATCCGTTGCGCGATTGGGCCGAGGAGAATCTGAAAGACGTGCTTGCCGCCCAGCGCCGCTACGATTCGCAGCAGAAGGAGGAAGCGGCGTAAGGCCTTCCTCGCGCGGGATTATGATCAGCCCTGCCCGGCCTTGGCCAGCTCGACCTCGACGCGCAGCTCGATCTCGGACAGCACGGAATCGAGACCGGGGTCACCGGAGGACGATTTCAGGTTCGCGGCCGCATCACGCAGCCTCATCACGGTCGACGCATCGAGATTGCCGGACAAGAGTCCCATCTTGAGATCGTCGAGCACATCGAGCGCGGTCTTGCCGCGGACAACCGAGCGCTTGCGGCGCTCGACCGGATCTTCCTCGATACCTTGCAGCGCAAGCAGCGCATCGATGTTGGCGGAGGCCTTGGGTGCTGCCGCTGCGCGCGTCTCCTGCGCCGACGTAGTGTCGGGCAGCACGAAGGTGCCGGAGCTCGTTCGCCTGGCCTGGCTGGCCGGCGTTCCAAGCGTGGTGCCATTCGGTCCGTAGATGCGCATCGAAGCAATCCGGGTGATCGATGCGCCACATTCGCCGCTTTATGGTTAACGGGGCGTAAACGGCCCCGGCAAAATCTGCCGGGAGGCGGCAGTTTCGCTCCTTACGGCGAATGCCGGCTGGCGCCGATCCGAAGAGATTTATTCAACCTATTCAATCGACTAACCCCTCTGCCCCGTGTTGGCACAGCGCTCGCAAGGAAAGCGTCGGACCAGCTCGTCATGGGAGTGTCGCAGATGGTCCGAGATGTGAGGAGCCTCGGGGAGCAGAGGATGCCAGGCGTTCGTTGGGTGAGGATTCTGAGCGGGGTGTTTGGGGTGGCCTGTGCCGCGCTGTCAGCGCTGGCGCTCTCGGCTGCCTCTGCAAACGCGACCTCGCGCATCAAGGATCTCGCCAATATCGAAGGCGTGCGGCAGAACCAGCTGATCGGCTACGGCCTCGTCGTCGGCCTCAACGGCACCGGCGACACCCTCAACAACATCCCCTTCACCAAGCAGTCGCTGCAAGCGATGCTCGAGCGCATGGGCGTCAACATCCGCGGCGCCACCATCCGCACCGGCAACGTCGCCGCCGTGATGGTGACCGGCAACCTGCCGGCCTTCTCCACTCAGGGCACGCGCATGGACGTCACTGTCTCCGCGCTCGGCGACGCCAAGGATCTGCGCGGCGGCACCCTGCTCGTCACCCCGCTCCTTGGCGCCGACGGCAACGTCTATGCGGTCGCACAGGGCTCGCTCGCGATCTCCGGCTTCCAGGCCGAGGGCGAAGCGGCGAAAATCGTGCGCGGCGTTCCAACCGTGGGCCGCATCGCCAACGGCGCCATCATCGAGCGCGAGATCGAGTTCGCGCTGAACCGGCTGCCGAACGTGCGGCTCGCGCTGCGCAACGCCGATTTCACCACCGCCAAGCGCATTGCGGCAGCGATCAACGACTATCTCGGCGTCAAGAGCGCCGAGCCGATCGATCCCTCGACGGTGCAGCTGACGATCCCGCCGGAGTTCAAGGGCAACGTGGTCGCCTTCCTGACCGAGATCGAGCAGCTTCAGGTCGATCCGGATCTCGCCGCCAAGATCATCATCGACGAGCGTTCGGGCATCATCGTGATGGGCCGCGACGTCCGCGTCGCCACCGTCGCGGTCGCGCAAGGCAATCTCACGGTCACGATCTCCGAAAGCCCGCAGGTGAGCCAGCCCAATCCGCTGTCGCGGGGCCGGACCGTGGTCACGCCACGCTCCAGCGTCGGCGTTACCGAGGACGGCAAGAAATTCGCCGTCGTCAAGGACGGCGTCTCGCTGCAGCAGCTCGTCGACGGCCTCAACGGCCTCGGCATCGGTCCGCGCGACCTCATCAGCATCCTCCAGGCGATCAAGGCCGCGGGTGCGATCGAAGCCGATATCGAGGTGATGTGATGCAAACCGGCATGCTCAACACCGCGCACGTCGTCACCGCCGCGCTCTCGAACCCCGCCTTCTCCGTAGAAAGCCGCAACGGCCGCCCCGATTTCGAGCTCGCCGCCGCGCTTCAGAAAGTCTCGCCGCAGCAGCAGGCCAAGACCCAGAAGACCGCCACTGACTTCGAGGGCATGTTCCTCAACAGCATGTTCGCGCAGATGACCTCGGGCCTGAAGGGCGAAGGCCCGTTCGGCGACACGCCGGGCACCGGCGTGTGGCGCTCGATGCTGACCGAACAATATTCCAAGAACTTCGCCAATGCCGGCGGCGTCGGTGTCGCCCGCGACGTCTACCGTACCCTGATCATACAGCAGGCCAAAACCACTCTTCGTACGGCATAAGGTCAAACGAGATGAACCACTTCAACGCGTCACGTCAGCCGATGCCAGCGCAGCGCCCGAACAACACGCCCGAGAGCGCCGCTGCGCGCAAGCTCGCGGAGGACCTGATGGACGCGATGAGCGCCCTGCTCGGCCTGATCGAGCGCGAGACCGAGCTGGTCCGCGCCGGCAAGGTTCGCGAAGCGATGATGATGGAGAGCCAGAAGCAGGAGTTGTCGCGGCGCTACGTCGGCGCCGTCAGCCAGTTGAAGGCGAACCAGGCCCAGCTCTCGAAGTCCGCGCCCGAGCTGCTCTCGACGCTGCACCGTCACCACGACGCCTTCCGCGCCATGCTTCAGGTCAATCTCACCGTGCTCGCGACCGCGCATGCGGTCTCCGAGAGCGTCGTGCGCGGCGTCAATGCCGAGATCCAGAAGCGCAACGTACCGAACACCTATACTGCGGCGGGACGCCGCGCCACGCCTGGACCGCGTCACATCACGCCGCTCGCGGTCAGCCGCACGCTCTGAGCGCAGACAAAGAACTCCATCCAATTTTACGAAAAACCGCGCGGCGAAAGCGTCGCGCGGTTAGTCACGTTTGCTTACCGGGTGTTCAATCCTGGTGTTCCATGGTTGCGTATTGAGAGGGGTTGGGATTTGACTCACACAAGGCAACCAGGAGGCTGCCATGAGTACAGATTTCAGCATCAGGCCGGTGGGGATACCGGCCCCCGTACAGATCGTCACGACGTCGAATTCGGCGGCGAACGATGCCGTGCAAACCGATTTGCCGGTGAGCCAGACGGTCGCCGCGAGCGATACGAGCGCGGCTGCGAGCAATGATCTGCAGAGCAATGCGAACATCTCGCGCCAGGTCGTGTTCGACCAGGCATCCGCATCCATGGTCTTCCAGGTCGTCAACGACCGGACCGATGCCGTGGTCAATCAGTTCCCCGACGAGGCGATGCTGCGCCGGCGAGCCTATTTCCACGCACTGGATTTGAAGTCGGAGCCCTCGCGTCCGCTCAACACGGACCTCAGCGCTTAAAGAGCGCCTGCCGATCAGCTGTCGAGCGTGGCCTGGGCGGTGTCGAGATAGCTCGAGCCGGTCGCCGGGTCCGTGACGACGTTCTTGATCTGCGCCGTGCCGGTATCGGTCAGCGTGAACTTCGTGTTGCCGAAGCGGAACGATGAATCCTTGATCAGCACCTGCTGGTATTGCGAGGTCCCGTCGCTCTGATAGTGGATCTGCGCGCGGAAGCCGTTGACCTGCGAGACGTTGAGCGAAAATTTCTTGCCGTCGGAATAGGTACCCGTCCAGTTCCCCTGGTACAGCGACGAGTCGACCGCAACGTATTTGGACGAGCCTGTGGTGCTCGAAAGCGTATTCGCCTTATACGCGGTCGACAGGATGCTCATGATGTCGGACATCAGGAGTTTCCGTCACGGCCGGCCGGACAGACCGGCAGCGATGTTGCGGTTGATCTCGATCAGCGGGCGGAAGTGATCGAACTGCGGGCTCATCTGCAGCGCCGCGGTCTGGCTCAGCACGAACACGCTGATGTTGGCGATCTTCTGCCGGACGTCGAGCGGCTGCGGGTTGTTCTCGCGCATGGCTTCGCTGAGGAAGATGGTCCAGAGCTTGCGGTTGAACATCAGCGCCTGCGTGGTCTGCTCGCTGAAGGGGTCAGCGGCGTTGATCGCGTCCTGGAGCTTGTTGGCTGCCTTCAGCAGGGTCTGCGCCTCGACGTCACGAGGAGATGCGGTGGTCGTTGCAACACGCGCGTAGGCCGAGGCAGCGGAATTCGACATCAATCACACCTTGGAAGCTTCCTAGCCCGTTGAACGGACTTAAGGATTTCTTTCCCAACCCTATGCAGCAGCGCTTAAGATTTGCTTACATGTGCGCCTGGAAGCACTCCGGATTATTACGGGTCGCGGAGTCCTTCCGTGAGCGCGAGGCTAGATGCGCACACGCAAGCTGTAAACCTGCAATGCATCATGCACATCGATCTCAGCTAATCTTGTCTTAGCGAACTCCCTCAAAAGAACGGCGGAGCATTAGCCCCGCCGCGCCGTCTCAAGATTCGATTCTGCGTCTACGAATTAGCGGAGCAGCTGCAGCACGCTCTGCTGCGACTGGTTGGCCAGCGACAATGCGGAGACCGCGATCGACTGGCGGGTCGACAGCGCCTGGCTGTTGGCCGCTTCCTCGTTGGTGTCCGCGAGCGTCAGGTTGGACGAGCCGGTCTGCAGCACGTTGATCAGGTTCTTGGAGAAGTCCTGGCGCACCTGCACGATCGACAGGTTCGAACCGAGCGAGGAGCCTTCCGAGCGCAGCGTGCTCGACGCCGCGTTCAGGCTGGTCAGCACCTTGTTGGTCGCGCCGTTGTCGATGAAGTCCGTGCCGGGCACGAGATTGCTAAGGCCAAGACCCGCCGCGTTGAACACCACGCCGTTGATGCCGAGCGTGGAGCTGCCGGTCTCGTTGAACACCAGCTTCAGCGTGTCGCCGTTCAGGAGGTTGACGCCGTTGAAGGAGGAGTCCTGCGAAGTGGTGTCGATCTGCGCCAGGATGTTGTTGAACTGGCTGACCAGGCTCGAACGCGCCGTCTGTGCGACGGGATCCTGGACCGGCGGCTGCGCGGTGGTGAAGGCGAGCACGCCCGTGAGCGAGCCGCCGATCGCGCCGCCCGCGGTGCTTGAGCCGAGGGTCGAGGACGCATATTCGTTGACGGTGGTCACCGTCAGCACGCCGTTGGCGTCGATCGTCGCGGTCAGGTGGTTGGCCTGAAGCTGGACGTTGAGCTGGTCAAGCGTCTTGACCGTGCCGTTGGTGCCGTCGCCGAAGGTGACGTTGACCGGCGTGCCGCCGTTGAAGGAGGTGAAAGTCAGGGTCTTGCCGCTGACGCCGCCGACACCGGAGGTGCGCGCCGCGCTGAACGCCGTCGCCGTTCCGGTATTGCCGCTGAGGCCGAAGGCGCTGAGCGCATTGCCGGTGCCAGTGATCGAGAGGTCGGCGTTGATACCCGTCGAGATCGCCAGCTGGCCGCTCGAGTTCACCGACGACGGGATCTGACCCGGGGTGGTGCCGAGCGTTGCGGCCCCGTTGAAGAGGCTGGCGGTCTTCACGCCGGTCGCAAGATCGATCGAATTGAGCAGGTCGGTCAGGTTCGCGCTCTGCAGATAGACCGTCGAGTTGCCATTGCCGTCGGTGACGACGTTGCCGCTGACGCCATATCCGGTGGCCACGCTTGCTGCCGACTGCGGCGTCTGCGCGTTCTTGAAGGTGATGGTGTGACCGTCAATGTTCAGCGTCGAGCCGTCCTGGACCAGCGATCCCAGCGAGCCCGAGGTCGTCGAGCGGTTCGCCGTCACACTGGCATTGCCCGCGCCGGTCGCGGCCGTCAGGCCGAGGGCGTGGAGGAAGTCGGCCTTGCCCGCGACGCTCAGATCGGCGCCGGTCGAGCTCTTCAGCGTAACTACGCCCGCCGCGATGGAGGATGGCGTCTGGACCGTACCGACAGTCGCGCCACTGGTCACGATCGTGGCCGCGCCGGCGCTGATTGTCGCGGTCTTGACCCCGCTGGCGAGGTCGATCGCGCTAAGGACGTCGTTGACAGTCGCCTTGGGCGCCGCCGCCGTTCCCTCATAGACGATCGAATTGCCGTTGCCGTCGGTGGCAATGCTTCCGCTGGCGTTGAGGCCCCAGCCAGTCGGCTGGGTCGTCGGGGCGGGGCCGGTGCGGAAAGTGACGGTCTTGCCGTTCACGGTGATGGTGTCGCCGTCCGCGGGCGGCGTGCTGAATGTGGTGGATGTAGTGCTGCCGACCAGCGTGTCCGTCCCGGCGAGCGCAGTGGTGTTGTCGGCGGCGTTCACCGCGGTACCGACCGACGTGCCGGCGCTCGAACCGAGCGAGGCGCCGAGCGCGGCGGCTGCCGTCACCGGCGTGACGCCGCCGGCCGCGCCGGTATAGAGCACGTTGCTGTTGGCGGTCGCGCTCGCATAAGAGGTCGTGCCGCGCAGATCCGCCGGTGTCGCGCCCGGGATCGTGGTCGAGACGTTGGATTTGGTGGAGTAGCCGACCGTGGTCTGGAGCGCCTGGTTGGCAATCGATTTCGCGGAATCGATCAGCTTCTGCAGCGAGGTGATGCCGGTATTGGCCGCCTGCAGCACCTGCACGCCGTTATTGATGCCGTCCAGAAGGTTGCTGATGTCGCTCGCCCGGTTGTCCAGCCCCTGCGCCGTGAAGAAGTTGGTGGGATTGTCGAGCGCGGTGTTGACCTTTTTGCCGGTCGAAAGCCGTTCCTGCGTCGTGGCCAGCAAGTCGGCCGTCGACTGCAGCGACAACAGGTTCTGGCGAACGGACGCCGAGAGAACGATGTTGGACATTGGCAGGTCTTCCTCTTGAACCGGATACGAATCGGCCGCGCGGGTCTGGAAGCGGGCTTTTGTCCAGTTTTAGGGGCTGTCCTTTAAAGTATGGTTAACGACGGTTTAAGGGATACGGTTAATGGCCGGTGAACGCCCCTTCCCGCCTCCAAACGCAAAAAAGAGCGGCGGGGCAAAAGCCCCGCCGCCCGGTTTTATTTAGATATTTCAGTCGCTTATTAGCGGAGCAGCTGAAGCACGCTCTGCTGCGACGTGTTGGCCAGCGACAGCGCGGAGACCGCGATCGACTGGCGCGTCGACAGCGCCTGGCTGTTGGCCGCTTCGACGTTGGTGTCGGCCAGCGTCAGGTTGGACGAGCCCGTCTGCAGCACGTTGATCAGGTTCTTGTTGAAGTCCTGACGAACCTGCACCACCGAGAGGTTCGAACCGAGTGCCGAGGCTTCCGAGCGCAGTGTGCTCGATGCGGCGTTCAGGTTGGTCAGCACCTTGTTGGACGCGGCGTTGTCGATGAAGTCGACGCCAACGGTCAGTGCGGCGAGGCCCAGACCCTTCGAGTTGTAGGTCACGCCGGTGATGTTCAGGCTCGACTTGCCGGTCTCGTCGAACACCAGCTTGAGCTGGTCGCCGTTCAGGAGGTTCACACCGTTGAACGAGGAGTCCTGCGAGGTCGTGTCGATCTGGTTCAGGATGTTGTTGTACTGAGACACCAGATTCGCACGGGCGGTCTGGGCAACCGCATCCTGGATGGGCGTGGATGCCGTCGAGAAGGTCAGCGCAGTGGTGAGCGTACCGCCGATCGCACCGCCAGCGGTGGTCGATCCAATCGTCGAGGACGCGTAGTCGTTGGACGCGGTAATGGTCAGCAGGCCGTTCGCATCGATCGTGGCGGCCAGGTTGTTGGCCAGAAGCTGCGTATTGAGCTGGTCGAGCGTCTTGACCGTGCCGTTGGTGCCGTCGCCGAAGGTGACGTTGACCGCCGTGCCACCGTTGAAGGAGGCGAAGGTCAAGGTCTTGCCGGCAATGCCGCCGATGCCCGAGGTGCGCGCAGCGGTGAAGGCGGTCGCCGTACCGGTGTTGCCGGCAAGGCCGAGTGCGTTCAGCGCATTGCCCGAGCCGGTGATCGACAGGTCGGCATTGATGCCCGTCGCAATGCGAAGCTGGCCGGAGCTATTGATCGATGAGTTTGACTGCCCCGTCGCGGTCTTCAGCGTCGCTGTGCCGTTGGCCGCGATGGTCGCGGTCTGCACGCCGGAGGCAAGGTCGATCGCGTTCAGCACGTCGGAGATCGTGCCGGACGACAGATAGACCGTCGAGTTGCCGGCACCGTCGGTGAGGACGTTGCCGCTGACGCCGGAGCCGCTCGGGATCGCCGGAGCACCCGTGGAGCCCGGAACGGCGCCGTTCTTGAAGGTGATGACATGACCGTCGACATTCAGTGTCGAGCCGTCCTGGATCTGCTGACCCAGTGAGCCGGAGCTGGTGGTGCGGTTCACGTTCACCGTCGCGTTGCCGCCGCCGGTGGCGGTGGACAGGCCGAGGGCCTTCAGCAGGTCGGCCTTGCCGGTGATGCTCAGATCGGCACCGCTCGAGCTGTGCAGCGTGAGCTTGCTGGCCGTCGTGACACCGACGTCCGAAACGGCGGTCGCGTTGGCGCTCTGGGAGATCGTCGCCGCACCGGCGGTGATCGACGCAACCTTCACGCCGCTGGCAAGGTCGATCGCAGTGGTGAGATCACCGACCGTCCCCTTCGGCGTCGTAGTATCGCCCAGATAGATGGTCGAGTTGCCTGCGCCGTCGGTGGTGATGTTGCCGCTGGCACCAAGGCCGCTCGCGACCGTGCTGGAAGTCGGCGCAACGCCGGAGCGGAAGGTGATCGTGTGACCGTTGACGGTCAGCGTGTCGCCATCGGAGGGCTGGGCGTTGCCGACCAGGCCGGTCGCTGTCGCCGCACCAGTGCCGAGCAGCGTGATCGCCGCCGTAATGGCCGTCGAACCGTCGCCGGCCGTCGCCGCCGCACCGGTGAGAGCCCCCTGGGTAGCGCCAAGCGTCGTGGTGCCGCTCGCAGCGTGGATGCCGCCGGCCGTGCCGTCATAGAGCACGTTGCTGGAAGCAGAAGCACTGGCAAAGCTGGTCGTGCCGCGCAGGTCCGCCGCCGTCGCACCCGAGATCGTGGTGGAGACGTTGGACTTGGTGGAGTAGCCGACGGTGGTCTGGAGCGCCTGGTTGGCGATCGACTTCGCGCTGTCGATCAGCTTCTGGAGCGAGGTCAGGCCGGTGTTGGCGGCCTGCAGCACCTGCACGCCGTTGGCGATGCCATCGAGCAGGTTGTTGATGTCGCTGGCACGGTTGTCGAGCGACTGTGCCGTGAAGAAGTTGGTGGGATTGTCCAGGGCCGAATTGACGCTCTTGCCGGTCGACAGACGGTTCTGTGTGGTGGCGAGAAGATCGGCGGTGGACTGGAGAGAGAGGAGGTTCTGACGAACCGACGCAGAGAGAACAATACCGGACATGACTCTTACCCTTCTGGCTTACGCGTCTTCGTTCGATCGCTTCTGGATCGAGTGACGGCCACAGGGTGCGCGGACATGGCTAACAAAGGGTGAAACGAGCTTCACTCTCATAAGCGCCGGTTCACCATAAACCATTGTGAAGCGTTGGCTGGCCTCGCAATCAGTCTGAAATCGCTGGCGATTCTGCGCGCTTACTCTCCATTAACCATAACCGCTGGTTACTTTTTCAATCGCACCTCGCCTCCCCGAGTACCATCTGGCAAACGAAAAAAGCGGCGGGGCCGAAGCCCCGCCGCCTGATCTTGCTTGCGATGTTGTCCGCTATTAGCGGAGCAACTGGAGCACGCTCTGCTGCGACTGGTTGGCCAGCGACAGCGCGGAGACCGCGATCGACTGGCGCGTCGACAGCGCCTGGCTGTTGGCCGCTTCGACGTTGGTGTCGGCCAGCGTCAGGTTGGACGAGCCGGTCTGGAGCACGTTGATCAGGTTCTTGTTGAAGTCCTGACGAACCTGCACGATCGTCAGGTTCGAACCCAAGGCGGAGGCTTCCGAACGCAGCGTGCTCGACGCGGTGTTCAGATTGGTCAGCACCTTGTTGGTGGCGGCGTTGTCGATGAAGTCGACACCGCCGGTCAGTGCGGCGAGGCCCAGACCCTTGGAGTTGTAGGTCACGCCGGTGATGTTCAGGTTCGACTTGCCGGTCTCGTCGAACACCAGCTTGAGCTGATCGCCGTTCAGGAGGTTGACACCGTTGAAGGACGAGTCGAGCGAGGTCGAGTCGATCTGCTGGAGGATGTTGTTGTACTGGCTGACCAGATTGGTACGGGCCGTCTGTGCAACGGTATCCTGCGTGGGCGCAGACGCCGTCGAGAAGGTCAGCGCAGTGGTGAGCGTACCACCGATGACGCCGCCCGCGGCGCTCGAGCCGATCGTCGAGGACGCGTAGTCGTTGGTGCTCGAGACCGTCAGCAAGCCGTTGGCGTCGATCGTCGCGGTCAGGTTGTTGGCCTGGAGCTGCGAGTTGAGCTGATCGAGCGTCTTGACCGTGCCGTTGGTACCGTCGCCGAAGGTGACGTTGACCGCCGTCCCGCTGTTGAAGGAGGAGAAGGTCAAGGTCTTGCCGGTGATGCCGCCGATGCCCGAGGTGCGGGCCGCGGTGAAGGCGGTCCCGGTGCCGGTGTTGCCGGCGAAGCCGAGCACGTTCAGCGCATTGCCCGTACCGGTGATCGACAGGTCGGCATTCACGCCGGTCGAGACCTTGAGCTGGCCCGAGGCGTTGATCGACGAGTTGGTCTGACCGGTCGCGGTCTTCAGCGTCGCCGTGCCGTTGGCCGCGATCGTCGCGGTCTGCACGCCGGAGGCAAGGTCGATCGCGTTCAGCACGTCGGAGATCGTGCCGGACGACAGATAGACCGTCGAGTTGCCGGCACCGTCGGTGAGGACGTTGCCGCTGACGCCGGAGCCGCTCGGGATCGCCGGAGCACCCGTGGAGCCCGGAACGGCGCCGTTCTTGAAGGTGATGACATGACCGTCGACATTCAGTGTCGAGCCGTCCTGGATCTGCTGACCCAGTGAGCCGGAGCTGGTGGTGCGGTTCACGTTCACCGTCGCGTTGCCGCCGCCGGTGGCGGTGGACAGGCCGAGGGCCTTCAGCAGGTCGGCCTTGCCGGTGATGCTCAGATCGGCACCGCTCGAGCTGTGCAGCGTGAGCTTGCTGGCCGTCGTGACACCGACGTCCGAAACGGCGGTCGCGTTGGCGCTCTGGGAGATCGTCGCCGCACCGGCGGTGATCGACGCAACCTTCACGCCGCTGGCAAGGTCGATCGCAGTGGTGAGATCACCGACCGTCCCCTTCGGCGTCGTAGTATCGCCCAGATAGATGGTCGAGTTGCCCGCGCCGTCGGTGGTGATGTTGCCGCTGGCACCAAGGCCGCTCGCGACCGTGCTGGAAGTCGGCGCAACGCCGGAGCGGAAGGTGATCGTGTGACCGTTGACGGTCAGCGTGTCGCCATCGGAGGGCTGGGCGTTGCCGACCAGGCCGGTCGCTGTCGCCGCACCAGTGCCGAGCAGCGTGATCGCCGCCGTAATGGCCGTCGAACCGTCGCCGGCCGTCGCCGCCGCACCGGTGAGAGCCCCCTGGGTAGCGCCAAGCGTCGTGGTGCCGCTCGCAGCGTGGGTGCCGCCGGCCGTGCCGTCGAACAGGACGTTGCTGCTCGCAACCGTGCTCGCATAGGAGGTGGTGCCACGCAGGTCCGCCGCCGTCGCACCCGAGATCGTGGTGGAGACGTTGGACTTGGTGGAGTAGCCGACCGTGGTCTGGAGCGCCTGGTTGGCGATCGACTTCGCGCTGTCGATCAGCTTTTGCAGCGAGGTGATGCCGGTGTTGGCGGCCTGCAGCACCTGCACGCCGTTGGCGATGCCATCGAGCAGGTTGTTGATGTCGCTGGCACGGTTGTCGAGCGACTGTGCCGTGAAGAAGTTGGTGGGATTGTCCAAGGCCGAGTTGACGCTCTTGCCGGTCGACAGACGGCTCTGCGTGGTGGCGAGAAGATCAGCGGTGGACTGGAGGGAGAGCAGGTTCTGACGAACCGATGAGGAGAGAACAATACCGGACATTGAGTGTTACCCTTCTGGTACGCAACGCAACAAACTTCGATTAGGATTAATCGATGCCGGGACGGTGAACGTAGGTGGCTAACAAAGCATGAAGCGTGTCGCGCCACGCCCTGCGTGGATTCACCATATGCGCGATCGAAGCAAAATCGAGCTCACGCGTATCGTCATGATAGGATGATACTTTTTCGGGCACCGGTGCACTGTTTGCGACTTGTCAACCATAACTCAGAGTGAGCAATTGGCTGCATTCGAATGCATCGTCTTTCGCCTCGACACGCGACATCTTCTAACGCCGGCACAAAAGAAAACGGCGGGGCCGAAGCCCCGCCGCCTGATCTTGCTTGCGATGTTGTCCGCTATTAGCGGAGCAACTGGAGCACGCTCTGCTGCGACTGGTTGGCCAGCGACAGCGCGGAGACCGCGATCGACTGGCGCGTCGACAGCGCCTGGCTGTTGGCCGCTTCGACGTTGGTGTCGGCCAGCGTCAGGTTCGACGAACCGGTCTGCAGCACGTTGATCAGGCTCTTGTTGAAGTCCTGACGAACCTGCACCACCGAGAGGTTCGAACCGAGGCTCGACGCTTCCGAACGCAGCGTGCTCGACGCAGCGTTGAGGTTCGACAGCACCTTGTTGGTGGCCGAGTTGTCGATGAAGTCGACACCGCTGGTCAAAGAGGCAAGGCCCAGACCCTTGGAGTTGTAGGTCACGCCGGTGATGTTGAGGTTCGACTTGCCGGTCTCGTCGAACACCAGCTTGAGCTGATCGCCGTTCAGCAGGTTGATGCCGTTGAACGAGGAATCCTGCGAGGTCGTGTCGATCTGGTTCAGGATGTTGTTGTACTGGCTGACCAGGTTGGCACGGGCCGTCTGTGCAACGGTATCCTGGACGGGGCTGGAAGCCGTCGAGAAGGTCAGCGCAGTGGTGAGCGTACCACCGATGACGCCGCCCGCAGCGCTCGAACCGATGGTCGAGGACGCGTAGTCGTTGGTCGTCGAGACCGTCAGCAGGCCGTTGGCGTCGATCGTCGCGGTCAGGTTGTTGGCCTGGAGCTGCGAGTTGAGCTGATCGAGCGTCTTGACCGTGCCGTTGGTACCGTCGCCGAAGGTGACGTTGACCGCCGTCCCGCTGTTGAAGGAGGAGAAGGTCAAGGTCTTGCCGGTGATGCCGCCGATGCCCGAGGTGCGGGCCGCGGTGAAGGCGGTCCCGGTGCCGGTGTTGCCGGCGAAGCCGAGCACGTTCAGCGCATTGCCCGTACCGGTGATCGACAGGTCGGCATTCACGCCGGTCGAGACCTTGAGCTGGCCCGAGGCGTTGATCGACGAGTTGGTCTGGCCGGTCGCGGTCTTCAGCGTCGCCGTGCCGTTGGCCGCGATGGTCGCGGTCTGCACGCCGGAGGCAAGGTCGATCGCGTTCAGCACGTCGGAGATCGTGCCGGACGACAGATAGACCGTCGAGTTGCCGGCACCGTCGGTGAGGACGTTGCCGCTGACGCCGGAGCCGCTCGGGATCGCCGGAGCACCCGTGGAGCCCGGAACGGCGCCGTTCTTGAAGGTGATGACATGACCGTCGACATTCAGTGTCGAGCCGTCCTGGATCTGCTGACCCAGTGAGCCGGAGCTGGTGGTGCGGTTCACGTTCACCGTCGCGTTGCCGCCGCCGGTGGCGGTGGACAGGCCGAGGGCCTTCAGCAGGTCGGCCTTGCCGGTGATGCTCAGATCGGCACCGCTCGAGCTGTGCAGCGTGAGCTTGCTGGCCGTCGTGACACCGACGTCCGAAACGGCGGTCGCGTTGGCGCTCTGGGAGATCGTCGCCGCACCGGCGGTGATCGACGCAACCTTCACGCCGCTGGCAAGGTCGATCGCAGTGGTGAGATCACCGACCGTCCCCTTCGGCGTCGTAGTATCGCCCAGATAGATGGTCGAGTTGCCTGCGCCGTCGGTGGTGATGTTGCCGCTGGCACCAAGGCCGCTCGCGACCGTGCTGGAAGTCGGCGCAACGCCGGAGCGGAAGGTGATCGTGTGACCGTTGACGGTCAGCGTGTCGCCATCGGAGGGCTGGGCGTTGCCGACCAGGCCGGTCGCTGTCGCCGCACCAGTGCCGAGCAGCGTGATCGCCGCCGTAATGGCCGTCGAACCGTCGCCGGCCGTCGCCGCCGCACCGGTGAGAGCCCCCTGGGTAGCGCCAAGCGTCGTGGTGCCGCTCGCAGCGTGGGTGCCGCCAGCCGTGCCGTCGAACAGGACGTTGCTGCTCGCAACCGTGCTCGCATAGGAGGTGGTGCCACGCAGGTCCGCCGCCGTCGCACCCGAGATCGTGGTGGAGACGTTGGACTTGGTGGAGTAACCGACGGTGGTCTGGAGCGCCTGGTTGGCGATCGACTTCGCGCTGTCGATCAGCTTCTGCAACGAGGTGATGCCGGTGTTGGCGGCCTGCAGCACCTGCACGCCGTTGGCGATGCCATCAAGCAGGTTGTTGATGTCGCTGGCGCGATTGTCGAGCGACTGTGCCGTGAAGAAGTTGGTCGGATTGTCCAGGGCCGAGTTGACGCTCTTGCCGGTGGCCAGACGGTTCTGGGTGGTGGCGAGAAGATCGGCGGTGGACTGGAGGGAGAGCAGGTTCTGACGAACCGATGCGGAGAGAACGATACCGGACATTGGGTGTTACCTTTCTGGTAAACGACGCTACTGTTACGCGTCTACTGGGATCTTGATTGACCCAGCGACCGCCGGACCGTGGCTCCGAGAATCTAACGAAGCATGAAATGAAAATGGCGCTTTCGCTGAGTCGCAGCGTGATTCGGGCAAGCTCGCCTTGCACGCCGCTGCGCCGCCGCCCCGCTTCGTTGTTGAAATAATTGGGCTTTTCCGCGCAGATGCCGGAGATTTACAACTCGTTAACTAGTCTTGATGGACTATTGCGCCCTGACCCGCCGCAACACGCGCTCGGTTACGAAAGCGTTGATGGAGAACAGGCAATGGCCCTCAAGGTCGAGCTCAGGCCGCACGAACGCATCATTGTCGGTAACTGCGTCATCACCAACACCGACCAGCGGGCTCGCCTTCTGATCGATGGCGACAACGTGCCGATCCTGCGCGAGCGCGATATTCTCACGCCCGAGACCGCGGATACGCCCGCCAAGCTCGTCTACCTGGCGGTCCAGCTCATGTATATCTCGCCGGACCCGCAGACCCAGCACGGCACCTATTTCAACCTGGTGCGCGACATCGTCACCGCCGTGCCGAGCTCCTGGCCGATCATCGAAGGCATCAACAACAACATCCTGAACGGCGACCTCTACCGGGCGCTGAAGGATGCCCGCAAGCTGATCGCCTATGAAGAGAAGCTGCGCGACCAGTACAACGCAGCGCATCCCGAAAGCGACGTCAGCACGGCCGCTTGATCCAAGATCTTAAGATCTCAGCAGAGATCTGCGCAAATGACAACGGCCCCGGATCATCTCCGGGGCCGTTGTCGCTTCTGCGGGTTGCTTTTACTGCGCCGCGAGCGGCGGCGCATCGACTTCGATCAACCCACCGGTCCGCTGCGCACCGAACTTGATCACGGCCGATACCAATGCGTCGATATCCGTCTCCGCGGTGCGATGATTGACGATCGCCGCGCGGATCGCGAATTTGCCGTCCAGCGTCGTGCTTGACGGTGCGGCAATGCCGGACTCCTGGACATCGGCGACGATCTCGCGATTGATCGCATCGTCGGCGCGATAGCGGAAGCAGACGATGTTGAGATTGACCGGCGCGAGCAGTTCGAGCCGCGGCTCGGCGAGCACACGCGTCTCGAGATACCTTGCGAGCGCGCAGCTGCGCGCGATCACCGTACCCAGCCGGTCGGTGCCGAATGTCTTCAGCGTGAACCACGTCTTCAGCGCGCGGAAACCGCGCGACAGGTCCGGTCCGAGATCGCACGGCCAGACAGCACCGGCCGCAAGCCCCCTCGCCTCTCGGCTCAGATAGGCCGCCGGCTGCGCAAAGGCCTGCCGATGCCGTTCGCCGTCACGCACCAGCAGGAAGCCGGCATCATAAGGCACCTGTCCCCATTTGTGGAAGTCGAGCGCGATCGAATCCGCGAGCTCGATGCCCTCGAGCAGCGGTGCGAGCTCGGGCGAGAGGATCGCGAGCGCACCGAAGGCGCCATCGACGTGAAACCAGATGCCTTCTTCGCGGCACAAAGCCGCGATCGTCCTGAGATCGTCGATCGCGCCGATGTCGACGGTGCCGGCCGATGCCGTGACCAGGAACGGCTTGAAGCCGACCTCACGATCGACCGCGATCTGCGTGCGCAGCGCCGCGACGTCGATGCGATGATCGGCATCGACATCGATCTTGCGCAGCGCTTCGGTGCCGAAGCCTGCGATGTCCAACGCGCGGGAGATGCAGCCGTGCGCTGCCTTCGAGGCATAGGCCGTGAGCAGCGCGCCGTCATTGCCGATGCCGTGTTGCCGCGCCAGCGTGCCGAGCGCGTTCGTGCGCGCCACCAGCACCGCCATCAGATTGGCCATCGACGTGCCGGTGACGAAAATGCCGCTTGCGCCTTGCGGAAAGCCGAACAGGCCGCGCATCCACTCGACGATCTGGCGCTCGACCTCGATCGGCATGTGATCGCGCCCGCCGAGATTGGCATTGAGGCCGGCCGCGAGCATCTCCGCGACCATGCCGACGGCGGTGCCGCCGCCATGCACCCAGCCCATGAAGCCGGGATGAACATTGCCGGTCGCGTAGGGCGCGACGTGCTCGGAGAATTCGCGATAGACGTCCGCAAGAGACGTCGCTTCGCGCGGCACGTCGGTCCGGACTGCCGCGCGAACCTCGTCGGGGATCGGCTGCCAGACCGGACGCGCGCGGACATTCGCAATGCCGTCGATCGCCTCGTCCAGCATGCGATGGGCGAGTGCACGAAACTCGCTCCAGTCCTGCGGATCGAGCGATCCGTTCGTGACAGATGCCTGCGTGTTGCGGATGATCTCGTTCATGCTGCACTCCCCACGGCCGTTTTTGCATGCCGCAACAGCATCGCGGTGAACGCGGCAAATATCTTGCGCATCTGCGGCGGCTTGTACGGAAACACCACCGGCGAATCCATGTTGTGCACGACGGCGGTGTTGTCGGCCTCGAACACCAGAAGCTCGCCGTTCTGGTTCTCGGCGCAATCGACGATGAAATAATCGAGGCCGACGCGCCGGCTCATTTCGTCGAGCGCATTCTTGTGACGTGCTGCGAAAGCGCGATCGAAGTCTTGCATGAAGATGGCCTCTTCAGCGCGCTTCTCCTCGCTGAACGCCATGTAGGCGTTGAGATACCAGATGTCCCAGCGATCGGCGATCGCCATATGGCAGGCATAAGGCTTGCCGTCGACCATGGTGAGCCGAATTTTACGATAGAGCCCGTCGGGGTTCGCATAGTTGACGAAACGCGCAACGAAGAAGTCCTGCTCCTGCCGCTCGGCAAGATAGGCCGCGAGCGCCGCCGCATCGTCGATCTTCGCAAGCCCAACGCCGGCATGCGTGCCGCGCGGCCGTACGATCATCGGAAAGTGCAATTCGCCCGAGATCTCCGCGCAGGCGATCCGCTCCTCCGAGAGAGCCGTCAATTGCGCACGGGTCGCGTTGGCGGTCACGGGAATATCGAGACCGGGGATATCAGCCAGCAGCCGATAGAGCTTGTCGCGGTCGAGATTGCCGATCAGCTCGGGGCGATTGAGCAGCGGCCGCGGCCAGCGCGGCGCGGCTTTCTCGATCATCGCCAAGGCTTCGCGGCATTCCTCGGAGTCGGATGCGACCACGATGGCAACGTCGTGATCAGGCAGCGTTTCCGGCAGGCCCTTGTCCTTGGTCACGTAGAGCGTCAGAAGCTCGATATCGGAGCCTTCGAGCAAAAATTCGATCGGCGTGTTGCCGCCCATGTCGATGTCGGCCGCAAGCGCAAGCACGCGCAAGCCCGGCTTCGGCACTGCGGCGGGCGTGCGAAACAATTGGTGGAAGGAGAGCACCTCGGACTGGATCACGAGGCCTGCTTCCTTCTCGCCCATCAGCTGGGCGATCAGGGACAGGTCCAGCCCCTCACCGGCCTGCGCCGTCCCCTCCGCGATCCGCGCCAGCAGCCGCTCACGCAACGGATGCAGATCGATGCCCTCGAAGGCCTGGCGGGTCAAATGCGCGAAGCCGATACGGTCGGCAAAGTTCGGCGCGGCAAGCGGATGCAACATCTCACACCTATAGGGGCTACGCCGGCACAGCGGCGGTATGGTCAAGCAGCAGCTCTGTCTTCACCAGTACGTGGGCGATGCGATCGAGGATATGCTGCACATTGCGTTGCGCTTGCACGCTGTCGGGCGACCATGCGTCGGTGACGAGTCGCGCGCCGACGCACAACCGCAGCGCAGCCTGCGGCACGCCGTCCGGTTGCTCCAGCCGCACGGGCTGGCCGACGAGACAGCGTTGTGCGGCAATCTGCCGGTCCGCCGCGCGGCCGACGACGTGGTCGTTCATGTCGCGCGCCAGCGCGCGATGGACCGCACTGGTAGCGGCGATGGACACCGGCTTCCCGTTCCGAAGCAGCGTGAATGGAAAGATCGTACGCTGCGCGAATTCCTCGTTACCCGCATCCGCCTTGTCGAAGGCTGCCGGTACGGCGCGCAGCGACGGCGACAACGCGATCATGCTGTCGATCCCGGCCGCGAGCTCGGCCAGCGCCTTGGCGCGGAACGCCCCGGGCACGGCGTAGTAATTGCCGATCTCGGCAAGTGCGGCTTCCCAGCGCAACCATTGGCCGAAATTCGGACGGCGTTCGAAGCGCGAGCGCAGCGCCGTCCACGTCATCGGCCAGTCGCAGCGGCCGACATAGTCGAACAGGCCTGGCGCGATCCCGTCGATCCGGTCGAGTGACCGCGACAGCCCCTTCGGCACCAGCAGCGCGCCGCTGAAGGCAGGCCCGCCAAAGAACTTCGAGCCGGTCATCAGCACCATGTAACCGCGATCGAGATAGGAGCGCAGCCGGCGGCGGCCGAGCCGTGCCTGACAGGCATCGACGACGACCTGAACCTTGCGTGGCCAGCGCCGCGCGATCTCATCGAGACAGGCGGCACTCGGCGCACGCCAGCCGAGCTTTGACGAATCCATAATGTGCAACAAAACGCGCCGGCCTTGCGCGAGGCTGTCCTCGATTGCTCGCATGATCTCGGCATCCGCGTCGGTGCGCATCGCAAGGCCCGACGTGGCGTCGAGCAGCGGTATGGCGACGCTGTCGCCGACGAGGCCCGCGATCGCAGCGTCCTTGCGCACCGCAACGCCGCTCGCCGTCATCGTGCTGAAATGGTGCCCGCGCGCGGTGTGCGCCGTTCCGCTGCCGGTCTGATCAGCCCCGACCACGATCGACACCGGCGGCGCGCCGAGCACCGCGCGCGCCAGGAACAGAGCGTGAAGCTGGGAATCGGTGCCCGACGGCGAGAACACGACATCGACGTGCGGCGGGAGCTGGAAGTGCCCGCGCAGTTCGTCGCGCATATCCTCGCAGCGCCGGTCGAAGGCGATCTCGACCTCGTCGAACAGTGATTTGTGGACCAGCTCTTCGCGCGCCAGCGCTGCGCGGTCATATGCCGCCTGCGAGATCGTCGATGCGGTCGACGAGGCGAAATTCCAGATCTCGGGTTCCGGGGACGGTCCGCACCCATAGGCGTTGACGCGATCTCTGGGATCGAGCGCCAGCCGCTGATCGCCGCCGGAGACGAGCAACGTATCCAGCGGCGTGAAGAGATCGCGCAGGCGATAGCGCGAGCCGCCCTCGGACGCTCGCTCGATCTCTGACAGGCGGGATGCGCCGATGCTCATCCCGACCGGCTCACGCCGCGTCGGCCGCAGCCGCAGGGGCCGGCGCGAATTGCGAGGCGATATCGCCGTGGAACACCGAGGGACCGACGTGGTCGAGCGAGCTCTGGATGTCGGCCCAGATCTCGCCGCCGATATCGGTCCAGCGCTTGCAGAAGGCGAAGTCTTCCGAGAGATAAGTGCCGGTCGCCGGATCGATCATGCATTCGAACAGCGCAAACCGGTTCTGGCTCGCGACCAGAGAGTCATGCGAATGCTCGCGGAAGAATTGCAGATGAGCGTAGTCCGGATGGCGGCACATCGCCTCCAGCGCCTGGCGGCGAATCATCAGGAAACCCGTGCCCGCGTAGCGCACGCGGGTAAAACCGTTGACCACCACGATGCGGTCGGGATCCTCGATCTCGAGCACGTAGTCGAGCGAGGCCGCCGTGACGTCGGTCCGTCCCGCCTTGATCGCGCGCGTCGCCTTGTCCCAGTTGACCCGCTTGATCGGATAGCACCCGGCGACGACGTCGGCGCCGGATTCGATCAGCCGGAACACCTGCTCCGGCTTGAAGCCGATATCGGCATCAATGAAAAGGAAATGCGTCGCGTCCGGATCGTCCAGGAACATCGCAACCAGATTCGCCCGTGCACGCGTGATCAGCGCGTCGCCGTCCCGCAAGTGCACCTTGAGCCCGAGATTGGACATGCCGTGCACGGCGCGCTGGAGCGCGAAGATCGAGCTCGCGTAAATACTCGACACCTGCCCGCCAAAGCACGGCGTGGCCACCACCAGTTGCATCTTGTCCGACATCGACGGCTCCGCCCCCGCTCAAATCCTCACCAAGAGGTAAACAGGCATGGTTAACGGCGCCTTAATGCGCCCTTAAAGGTACTTGACCAGCGAGAGCTGCGCGAGGTTGGCGGTAGTCTGGTAGGACGCCTGCAGCGCGTTCTGGAGCGACAGAATTTCGCTGGCGACCTGGTCGGGAGAAGCCGACTCCGCCTGGTCGACGATGTTCTGAAGCTGCGCCTTGGCCTGGGTCTGGCGCGTGCTCGCGTCCTTCATCGTGTTCTGGGCCATCGCGATGTCGGTCTGGATGTCCTCGATCTTCTGCTGCCCCGGCTGCGGGGTCAGCGCCTGCGTCGTGCGCAGGCTCAGCGCTGCGACTTGCGCGCCCGAATATTGCCCGGTCGGCGAGGTCGAGAACGTGCCGTACACGGCAACCGCCTGCAACTGCTTGCGGATCGCGTCCTCATCGGCCTGCGCGCCATATTGCACTGTGACGGAATCGTCGACCCGCGCCACCGCGGTCGAGCGCGCCGAGCCAGGCCCGTCATTGCCGGTGTACCATTTCACTGTCGTGGCCGAGCCGTTCACAAGCGTCGTCGCCGAGCTTGCCGGCGACGAGCCGACCCGCAGCGGCGGCTGCGTGGCGGTGATCGGCGCTGAGCTGAAGCCGAGCGCGCCGAGCGCGGCGGTCGCGCCCGGAGTCGAGCCCGAGATGCTCAGGCTCGCGGCATCGTCGGTATTGATCGTGATCGAGCCGCCATGGATAGTCGACGGCCGCGAAGTGCCCGTGATGGCGTCGATCTTGCTCATCAGGGTCTGGATGCTGTCGCCGACGTTGAGCTGATTGCCGGTCGCGCCGGAGGCGACGAAGCTCAGCGTGGTGCCGTTGACGGTGATGCTGTCGCCGGCGGAGAAGCCCGGTGCAATCGAGTCCGAAGGCGCCGTGCCCGATAGCGCGGTGGTCCCGCTGATCGGTGCGGCAGGTGTCGCCTGGTTGGTCTTGGCCGCGCCGATCGCCGAGCTATCGGTGTTGAAGAAATTGTCGCCGGCGGTGACGGCGGATGCCGCCACCAGCGAGGTGTTGGCGAGCTTCGTGATCGCGGTGTTCAACGCGGTGTTGAGGTTCGTCGCCGTGATGTTCGGGTTCGGAGCAACCGCTGGTACGACATTGGGATTACCGGGGTCGATCGCAAAGCTGCCGACCGGCGTCGGCGTCGCGCTCGACGCCGTCAGGTCGACCTGCTCGGTCGAACCATCAGGCAGCGTGAACTGAACGCTGAGCTTGTCGCCATCCTTCGGGTTGACGCCGTTGAGATCGACCGAGAACGACACCGGCGATCCGCTCGGGCCGGTCACTGTCGCGCCGGTCAGTGTCGAGGACACTGCGGCAATCTTCAGGCCGAACGGCGATCCCGCGACGTCCTCGGACACCTTCACCGAGCTCGGCGTCGGCTGTGGCGTCGCCAGCACCAGCCGGCCCATGCCGTTGGCGCCGAGGTCGGCGGCCTGACGTTCGGCCATGACGGTCTTCAGCCCCGCCTGCGTGGTGGTGCCGTTGATGATGTCGCCGGCATTGGCGACCGACTGCGTGTTGTAGGCCGTCCCGGAGAACAGATAGCGGTTGCCTGACTGTGTGTTGAGGACGCCGACCATCGAGCCGAACTGGGCGGCGGCGGTGTTCTGCGCGACTGTCTGGCCGTTGACGTTGAGATCCTGCGACGAGGTGGCCGAGCCCGTCTGCACCGTGTTGCGGATCGTGGCCAGCGACTGCAGCGCGGTGTTTTCGAGGTTGATGTTGACGTTGACGTTGGTGATCGTGTCGGTATAGGCGGCGATGTTCGAAAGCTGCGCGCGCGAGGCGATCGCAAAACCTTCGTTGGTCCCCATGCCGGAATAATTCTGCGACAGCTTGCCGGTCGACAGCTGCGTCGACAAATCGGTGAGCTGCTGATTGATATTGCGGACCTGCGCGCCGAGGACCGACGAACCGTAATTGATGCTGCTGATCGACATGTTTCAGAGCCCTACTGATTACCCTTGAGCCTGGATCAACGTGTTCATCATGCTCTGCACCACCGACATCACGTGGGCGTTGGCGGCATAGGCATTCTGAAGCTGGATCAGGTTCGACATCTCCGAGTCCAGATTGACGCTGGAGGTCGAGTTGAACTTGGCCTGCAGCGTCGAGACCACGACACTCTGGCCCTGCTGGAGCGCGGTCGCCTGGGTTGATGCGTTGGCCTGCACGCTCAGGAACTGCTGCAGATAATTCGAGACGCTGCCGCTGAACGGCTGGCTCGCCGAGCCGAGACCGGTCTGCGGTGAATAGGAAAACACCGTATTGGTGAGTTGCGAGTAGAGATAGTCCGAGCGCGTGGTGTCGCCGGTGGGCGTCACCGGCGAGGTGCTGTAGACCGACAGCCGGGTCGGATCGGTGGTGAGCTGTGTGTTCACGGCGATGCGGCCGGCAAGGCCGGTCATCTGCGAGCCCGACGCCGTGATCGCGCCGGTGTAGAGCGCCTGACCGCCGTCGGTGAACAATGGCAACTGCGGACCGCCCGAGGTCAGCGACGACACCGTCTTGGTGCTCGAGGCCGAATTGACCTTGGCGAGACCGGAATTGTCATCCGTGACGCGCAGCGTCGTCGCTGTGGCCGGCGACGGAGCAGCAGAAAACGTCAGGTGCGAGCCGGGCAGCGCAGTGTTGAGCGCCGAGGCGATCGCGCCCATGCCGCTGGAAAAATTGACCCCGATCTGCATCGGATTGGCGTTGGTGGCGTTCTGAAGCGGCAGGGCGGCCGGATCGGTCACGTTCACCAGCGTGATCTGGCGCTGCGTGTTGGTGGAATCGGTATAGGTGATGTTGAAGGTGTTGCCCGGCTGCGCGCCGGCGAGATCGATGTCGAACCCGGCGGGTGGACCGGAGACGGTGCTGCCGGCCGTGGTCTTGTCCGACAGTGCGCTCGACATCGTCGCGGCGAGCTGGTCGACTTGTTGCTGCGCCTGCACCAGCGTCTGGTCGCGCAGCTTCAGGTCGGCCGCGATCTGGCCGGAGGACACCACGTTGTTGCCGGCAACGTCGATCGACGAGCCGTTCGGCAACTTGAGGGTAAGCGCGCCGACGCCGGACTTGGCGGGATCAATATTGTAGAGCGAGGTCGCCCCCAGCGCGCCGGCAGACGCAAAGGAGAATTGCGAGGCGAGCCCCGCACCGACCAGCTGGATGCCGGTAGTGGTGTAGATGTTGGCCTGGTTCGAACCGTCGGTGGTGACGCGGACGTCGACATATTTCGACAGCGAGTTGATGGCTTGGTCACGCTGGTCCATCAGGGTTGCCGCCGACGGATCGGTCGGGGCGAGGCCCTGGAGCTTGGTGTTGATGTCGGCAATTTGGTTCATCGCCGCGTTCGCCTGCTGCGACGAGGTGCCGAGATCCTGCTCGACATTGGAGCGCAGCGACTGGATGCCCTTGGTGGTGACGTTGAGCTGCGTCGCCAGCGCCTGTGCCGCACCGACCGCGACCGTCTGCGCCGACGACGAGCCCGCGCTCGTCGAGAGCGCCTGGAGTGAGCTGGTGAAATTGTTCAGCGCGGTTTCGAGCGTGCCGCTGCCGCCGGGGTTGCCATAGACATTCTGAAGCTGCTTCAGAATGTTGGCCGTCTGGTCGGCGTAGCCGCTGCCGCCGGTCTCCGTGCGGAGCTGGTTCAGCACATAGCTGTCGATGTCGCGGCTGACGCCGGTCGTCTTCGCCGTCGAGCCGAAATCACCGGTGGTGACTTCGATCTGGTTCGGCGTCTGGGCGACGTAACCCGGCGTCTGCGAGTTTGCGACGTTCGACGAGACAATCGACAGCGCGGCCTGATTGGCACGCAGACCGCTCATCGCACTGGCAAGGGCTGAACTCAAACCCATGGTGACTAGCCGCCTTTGGTTACGTTACGCGCCAATCAGCGCAACACGTTCAGAAGGTCCTGGACCATCGAGTTCGCCGTCGTGATCACCTTGGTGTTGGCCGAATAGGCCTGCTGGGTCACGATCAGCTTGGTGAACTCGTCAGCGATGTCGGTGTTGGATCCCTCCAGCGACGAACCGCTGATCGTGCCCGAGGCACCCGCGATCGCCGGACCCGACTGATCGGTTACGGCATAGGCCCCGCCATCCATCGCCTTGAGGTAGTTGGTGCCGTTGAAGTGCGACAGCGTCACCTGCGCGAGGTCGAGGTTCTGGCCGTTGGAGAAGGTGCCGACCACGAGACCGTTGTTGTTGACGGCGACCGAGCGAAGCTGACCGGCGGCGTAGCCGTTCTGCGTGATGGTGTTGATGGTCACCGCGCCGCTGGTGCTCGCATATTGCGTCAGCCCGCCCGAGGAGATGTTGAGAGCGACCGAGCCGAGCGATTGGCCGCTGACCTTGACGTTGTTGAGGGTGATGCCCGAGCCGCTCGGCGAGGTGAGCGAGCCGTCAGCAGCAAAGGTGAAGGACTGCCCCGCGTTCACCCAGCCGACCGCCGTGCCGGCCGCATTCGGGTCGGTCTGGTAGAACAAATTCCAGGTGTCGGCGTGCCCCCCACCAGACAGCGAGGCACTGTCGGTCTTGGCCCAGCGCAGCTGCAGGTTCACCGGTGTGCCGGCCGCATTGTAGGCAGTCACCGCGCCGCCGCTGATCGATTCCTTGGTGAAGGTGGCAATGTCGTTGCCGGTCACGCCGCCCGTACCGGAGGTGCCACCGCCACCGCGGTTCTTGGTGACGGTCGACGTAAGGCCGAGCGCGCCGAAGGCGCCGCTGTTGGAGCTGGTCACCGTCAGGCTGGGGTTGGCGGTACCGGTTTGCAGCGTGATCACGCCGTTGGAAATCGAGGAGGAGCCTGCCCCGGCGCCGCTGAGTACGTCGATCTTGTTGAGCAGCGTCGTGATGTCGTCGGTGACGCTGATCTGGTTCGGGTTGGCGGTGGGCGCGGCGACGAAAGTCAGCACGTTGCCGTTCACCGTAATGGTATCGTTGATGGCGAAGCCCGACGAAAGGACTTCCGAACCGCCCGCCGTCGCAGCGCCGCCCAACACCGTTGCGCCGGTGATCGCAGGCGTTGACAGCACGTTGCCGCCGCGCGTCACACTGCCGATGCCGAGCAGGCCGGCCGCAGCGCCGGAAACCGTGATATCGCTGGTGGTGTTGGTTGTGATCTGGATGTTGCCGCTCGATGTCACCGACGCAGCAGCGGGCACGCCGCCGGCCCCCGCCACGATCGCATTCAGGATGTCAGACATCTTTGCTCCGGTAGGCGAGAGCAGACCGATCGTGGTCGTGCTGCCGACTGTCGAGGCACCGGAAACGGTGGCGTCGAACTTGATCGTCTGGGTGCCGACCACCATCTGCGTGCCGGCCAGGCTGGTCAGCAGCGTGTTGTTAAGATGCGGGGTCACGCCAGAGTCGAGCGAGGTACCGCTACTGGCCACAGCTGAAGAGCTGTCCGTCAGCGCCACCGAACCGGTTGCGGTTGTGGCCGTATAGGCCGAGCGCAGATTGCCCGTGGCCGCCGTGCCAGAGACCCCTACACTTACAAAGGGCGGCGGCGGTGTGCCCACGGCCAGCGGGTTGGCTTGGAAATCGGACGGGTTGAGGCCGCCGGCCGCGAGCAGCGTGCCGCTCACCGCCGTCGAGCTCGCCACCGTGTTCGGCTGGGAGGGCAGGTTCGCCGCGTACTGGATTGAGGTGGTCGCCTGCGCCGGCACGAAGTTGTTCTGGAATTGCAGCACCGTCGGCACGCTGCCGGTCGGATTGCCCGTCTTCGGGTCGACCGTGACACCCATCAGGTAATAGCCGGCGCCGTTGACCAGGTTGCCGTTGGCATTGACCTGGAAGTCGCCGCGGCGGCTGTAATAGGTGACGCCGTCGAACACCGGCACGTTGTCGACGACGCCGCTCGCCTTCTGCACCGAGAAGAAGCCGTCACCGGTGATCGCCATGTTGGTGGCGACGCTGGAGGCCGAGATCGTGCCTTGGGTCGTGATAGTCGCCTGCGCATGCGCCGTGACGCCGCCGGCGACCTGCTTGTTGGGGACGGAGGCATCCGGGATGAGATCCTCGAAGCTGGTCCCGATGCCCTTGTAACCGGTGGTGGATGAGTTCGCGATGTTGCCCGAGATGTTCTGAAGCGCGTAGGACTGCGCCTGCAGGCCACCCACCGAGGTGTTCATTGCATCGAAGATACCCATAACTTTGTCTCCAAATCCGATCTCGGCGGCCGGCAGACCAATGGCCGCAGTCGGAGGAGACGTCGCAAGGCCTATGCCAATGCGCGTATTCTCAGGAAATCAATGAGTTAAATAGAGATGCCCCGATCCGATGACCGGGGCATAATTGCCGGACCGGCAACAATTGCCGGGGAAACACGTCAAATAGATCCCTACGTCGCCGACGGCGCCGCGGGGTGGAAGACCAGTCCGAAACCGTCGATGCAATAGCGCAATCCGGTCGGCTTCGGACCGTCGTCGAAGACGTGACCGAGATGGCCGCCGCAGCGCCGGCAGTGCACTTCGGTGCGCACCATGCCGAAGGTGCGGTCCTCGGTCTTGCCGACATTGCCCTCGATCGGCTGGTAGAAGCTCGGCCACCCCGTGCCGCTCTCGAACTTGGTCTCCGAGGCGAACACCGGCAGGTCGCAACCGGCGCAGGCGAAGACGCCCTTGCGATGCTCCTTCAGCAGCGGGCTGGTGCCCGGCCGTTCGGTTCCCTCCCTGCGCAGGATCTCATATTGCTGCGGCGTGAGCTGGGCGCGCCATTCTGCGTCGGTCTTCTCGATCTCGAACTTCTCGGCCGCCTGGGCCGGAGTTGCTCTCAGCCAGCGGAAGGCCGAAAGGCCAAACAGGCCGGCGACGGTTGTCAACAGGATGCGGCGGTCAAACATGTCATTCTCCGTGCGCAGGAAGTCCACGCCCTGAGATACGGGTTCTAACGGCGTACGTTACACTTCCAGGCGGGAATTTTCTCAACTTATTGCGAGACGCTCTGCTCCTGGGAGGCGAGTTTCGCCTCCTCTGTCGCAGGCGGCGGCGCTGGAGCCACCCGCGGCCGAACCCCGGGCGGCGGACGGCGCGAACCGGTGCCGGCGGCCCGGTTGGCCTCGGCCAGCCGCGCCTCGCGTTCCCTGTCCTTGACCCGTGCCCGCTCGCGGTAGCGGGCGAACGACCCGGCGGCGGCGGAACTCGCCCTGCCCCACATGCCGACCAATTGGCCCGCGACCCGTCCCGTCGTGCCGCCGGCCCAGACCAGCTCGAACGGCGAGAACAGCTTCCAGCGCTCGTCGCCCCGCAAAATGCTGCGCGCAATCAGCTGCCCGGCCATGGCGGAGGTGTTCATGCCCTGGCGTCCGAACCCGCTCGCCACCCACAGGCCTTTGCGCAACTGGCCGATCTGCGGCATGCCGTGCACGGTCTGGCCGGTGGCGCCGCCGAACGTCTCGGTGATCTCGACATCGCCGAGCTGTGGGAAGATCGTGCGGATCCGCCGTTTCACGGGACCGGCAAAGCGCTGCGGCCGCGCCGCCCAGGTGGTCTCCGGGCTCTCCCACATCAGGCGGTCGCCATCGACGATGCGGAAATGATCGACGCCATCGGAATCCATCACCGACCCCTTGAAGCCGATGATCTCGTGCACGCGCTCGCCGAGCGGCGCGGTAATTCCAGCATAACGCCAGACCGGCAGCAGCGTCTCCGACAGACGCCGCAACGGCGCGCCGAGATGGATGTTGCCGGCGAGCACGATGTGCGTCGCGCGCAGCCGCGCCGACGGCGTCACGATGCGCTTGCGGATGCCGGAATGATCGATGCTGACGACCGGCGTATCCTCGAAGATGCGGGCACCGGCCCGTCGCGCCAGCGCGGCCAGGCCATGCACATATTTGCGGCCGTCGACCTGGAATGCTTTGGGATAATAGACGCCGTGGAAGTAGCGATCGGTCTTGAGCGCCTCGCGGACACGATCGACCTGCCAGCCCTCGGCCTCGGTATCGAAATCCTCGTTGAGCATCTGCAGCCGGCTGATCAGCCGGTCGCCGGCATCGACATTGGAGACTTCCAGCACACCGTCGGTGAGGCCGATGCCCGGCATGTTCTCCTCGGTGGCGTTGGCCCGGACGAACTCGGCGCCCTCCTTCGAGAGCGTCCACAATTCGCTGGCGTCCTCGAAGCCGATGCGCTCGATCAGCTCGGTGAGCGGCAGCGCGAAGCCCGGCGTTACGGCGCCGAGCTGGTTGCCCGAGGCGTTCCAGCCGATATGGCGGCCCTCGAGCACCGCGACGCTGGCGCCGAGCCGGGCCGCCTCCAGCGCAATGGAGAGGCCGGCAAGCCCCGCCCCTATCACGCAAATGTCGGCGTCGAGATCGAACGACAACCGCGCACGTTCACGAAAGCCGGCTTCTTCCTGGGACACGCTTGTGAAAGTCTCGCTCATGTCGTTTTGTCAATGGTGCAATCTTCTTAAAGGACCAATCGGGCGCTTGTCACCTTGTCCTCAACCGGCGCCTGTAGATTATCCTGGACGTGGAACGATTCGAGAATGCCATGCGCCGTTTGATGCTGCTGCGTCACGCCAAGACCGAGACCGACGCGCCGAGCGGCCGCGACCAGGACCGCCGGCTCGACGACCGGGGTCAGAGGGATGCCGCCGAGATGGGCGACTGGATCGCCACCCATCCCCCCGTCCCCAAGATGGTGCTGGTGTCGCATGCTGTCCGCGCCCGGCAGACCTGGGACATCGCCTGGCAGGCGATGAAGGACCGCGTCGCAGCGCCGCAGGTCGAGATCCTGCCGGAACTCTACGGCGCCGATCCCGCGCATATCCTCGAAACCATTCGCACTGCAACCGTCCCGGCCAATCCCAGGCAATTGCTGCTGGTCGGGCACAATCCGGGCATGCACGAGGCCGGCCTGATGCTGATGGGCGGCGGCGATCCGGCCGGCGCCAAGGCGCTTGCCGACAATCTACCCACGGCGGGGCTTGCGGTCCTCGACTTTGACGTCAAGGATTGGGGTGACGTGGCCTACCGCCGCGGCAAACTGGTGCTGTTCGTCAGCCCCAAATTGCTTCGACTGGGGTGAGACGCGCGGGCGCCGTCTCGACCGGTTGATGCAGCTTGGTCA
Source organism: Bradyrhizobium sp. AZCC 2230 (assembly GCF_036924495.1). Taxonomy (NCBI): domain Bacteria; kingdom Pseudomonadati; phylum Pseudomonadota; class Alphaproteobacteria; order Hyphomicrobiales; family Nitrobacteraceae; genus Bradyrhizobium; species Bradyrhizobium sp. AZCC 2230. The sequence continues at coordinate 2,853,907 of NZ_JAZHRS010000001.1, forward strand.
CTAGGGAGGCGCAGATGTACAAGTCCATTCTCGTGCCCATCGACCTCGCCGACACCGATCTGGCAAAGCCAGCGATCGCAACCGCGACAACGCTGTCGCAGAACTGGAGCGGATCGGTCCGGCTGCTCAACGTGCTGCCGATGACGCCGGTGATGCTCGCCGAATACGTCCCGGCCGACTTCGACGAACAGCAGCGCCAGACCTCGGAAGAGGCGCTCGCCATCGTCGCGCGCGAATCCGGGATCGAGGCCTCCCACATCTCGAGCGTGGTGCGCCAGGGCGGCATCTATCACGAGATCCTGGAGGAAGCCGCGCACATGAAGGCCGATCTGATTGTCATGACCTCGCACAGGCCTGCAATGCGCACCTATTTCCTCGGCTCGAACGCCGGCCATGTGGTGCGCTATGCGAAGTGCTCGGTGCTGGTGGTGAGGCACTGAGCTCTCACCACGAACTCCGTCATTGCGAGGAGCTCTTGCGACGAAGCAATCCAGACTGCCTCTGCGGAAAGACTCTGGATTGCTTCGCTTCGCTCGCAATGACGATGCGGAAGCAGCCGCAGCCCAATTTCATCGCGCTTTGAACTCGGAGCAAAGTCGTGAAGCAACTCTGGCGGAGATGGACCTACGAGGTCCCGCTCGCAATCGGCGATGCGCTGTGGGAGGTGCTGGTCGTGCAACTGGCCGCGCTGCTGGACAGGCTGACGGTGCGGAAGGTCATCGCCTTCATCCCCGTCGTCATCCTGATAGGCGCCTACTATCACAGCATCCCGATTCCGCCGGAGCTGATGCTGATCGGCGATTTCCTGGCCTATATCGACATCTTCTCGGTGCTGTTCCTGCTCGGCGTGCTGAGCCGCATCACGACGATTTTGTTCGTCGTCAAACAGGCGGCGGCGCGCATCGCGTCGCTCGCAGGCCACCTCGTCGCGCACTTGCCGCGCCTCGATGTTCGGCACGGGCGTCAACACGGCGCTCCGACGCGGCCTCGCCGCAAGCCTGTCCCGTCCGAGGACGATCGCGCTTATGGGAGCGTGTGGGGCCAGGTCGCACTGGCGTGATCGTGCTACGACATATTGCGTTGCCCGACGGGCAAAACACCCAAAACGTCGGTCAATCCGCAGATCTAAAAATATTCCACTTTACCGAAATTCGGAATTGGCGTATGTTTCGCGCAACCCAGGCCCAAGGAAGAGGGGCGTATCGCGATCGTCACGAACGCGGGCCGGGCGGCGGTGGACGTGGTCACATCGGCGCGAGGGGTTTTGCAGGGCGGGCAACCGTGAGCAAAAGCGTCGCGCACACGACCGGTGTGATCTGCGTACGGCAAAATCGTGTGGTCCTGACGCCCGGGGTCTGTGCGTCAAGTCTCGCAGTGATGCGTGTAGCTCAACCGGGTTCGCGTGTCAGTTATCTGCGAGACGACGGGGGCAATAGTGCATCGCTCCCCGGGGAGAGCACGACATAAGCCGTCAAACCACTGCGCAGGGAAGGCCGGATGTCACGGCTTCACCTGTATGCCGCTGTGCAGCTTCTCGTAGCGCAACCATCGCACAGTGGACCGCGGGTGCCAGCCGGCACCCGGTCTTCCCTGCGCCCTCTTTCAATTGAGGGCAAGGCGACGAAGCAAAGCTCGGGCGAGATGAGCCGCGAGAGGGCGAAGCCGTGTCTGTGATTGAGATGTGGGCTGAAGGAGCGGACGCTACCACCCACACACTCCGTCATTGCGAGCGCAGCGAAGAAATCCAGACTACCGCCGTGGAAAGGCTCTGGATTGCTTCGCTGCGCTCGCAATGACGCTGAGGAAACATTTGCACATATCGGGACGCCAGCCTTGCGGGACGTCCCGTCAGAGATAGCTCACAGATACCGCGTCAGCTCGGCCTTGAACTGCCCGTACACCGCGTCCTCGATCTGGCTGCGGTTGATCCCGATGTCGCGCAGGGCGCGGTCGTCGAGCTCGTTCAGCGTCTTGACGGCGGAGCGGCGCTCCAGGCGGTCGAACAGGGCGTAAGCGGCGTTGACGAGTGTGGCAAAAAATCCGCTCGACGAGGATGGGCGTAAACTCCGCCCGGCAGTTTGCGAGATCGTGGTCATGTTTCTTCTCCGGCCGATTGTCCCGCGCGACGAAGCAGGTGCCGTTGGCGCAAACGCTGGAAGCGTCTGCACCTCATTCGCCATCGGATTGCTCTCGCTCTCCTCGGCTCAATCGCGGGCCTTGATGGAACTTAAATGCTCCAGTACATTGCTCGGAGCAAGGAAAACATTGCTCTCGGTGCAATAATGTCCAAGTTCGAGTACGTGAAGCTTGCGGATGCCATTGCCGCAGATATCTCTAACGGCACGTTAAGGGCCGGCGACCGGCTGCCGCCGCAGCGCAATTTTGCCTATGAGCGTGGCATAGCGGTTTCGACCGCGAGCCGGGTTTATACGGAGCTGTTGCGCCGCGGGCTCGTGGTCGGCGAGGTCGGACGCGGCACCTTCATCTCCGGCGACATCAGACGCGAAGTCGAGACCCTCACCGAACCGCGCGATGCGCGCATCGATTTCGAGGTCAACTATCCGTTATTGCCGCAACAATGGGCAATGATCGCGAAGAGCCTCGCCGGGCTCGAACGCGTCGATGCGCTGGAAGCCGTACTCCGCTCATCGACCAGCACCGGCACCAAGAGCGCACGCAACGCGGCCGCCGCCTATCTCGCGCGGAAGGATTTCACGCCTCAGGCCGAACAGATCCTGTTCACCGCCAACGGCAAGCAATCGCTCGCGGCCGCGCTCGCCGCGCTCGTCCCGACCGGCGGCCGCTGCGGCGTCGAGGCGCTCACCTACCCCTACGTCAAGAGCATCGCCGCGCGGCTCGGCATCACGCTGGTGCCGATCCCGATGGATGAATTTGGCGCGCGGCCCGACGCGATCCAGAAGGCGCATCGCGAAGCGCATCTGTCGGCGCTGTATCTCCAGCCGATCATCCAGAATCCGCTCGGTGTCACCATGAACGCGACGCGGCGGGCCGACATCATGCGCGTCGCCGAGAAGCTCGACCTCACCATCATCGAGGATGCCGTCTACGGCTTCCTCGCCGACGACACGCCGCTGGCGGCGCTCGGGCCGGACCGCTGCATCGTGCTCGACAGCCTCTCAAAAAAAGTCGCGCCGGGTCTTGCGCTCGGCATCCTCGTTGCGCCCCCTCATTTGCGCGAGAGCGTGATGAGCGCGGTCCGCACCGGCGGCTGGATCGCCTCGGGCCACGCGCTCGCATCCGGTCAGCGATTGATGGCCGACGGCACCGTCGCCGAGCTGACACGGCTCAAGCGCATCGACGCTGCGCGACGCCAGCAGACCGCCGCACGACTGCTCGCCGGTTACCAGATCGCCGCCGATGCGCGCTCCTATCATCTCTGGCTGACGCTGCCGCCGCACTGGCGCTCGCAGACATTCGTTGCCGCGGCGGCCCGGCGCGGCATCGCGCTGACGCCGTCCTCGACATTCGCGGTCGCGCATGGCCATGCCCCGAACGCGGTGCGGCTGGCGCTCGCCCCGCCCTCGTTCGAGCAGCTCGATTCCGGCCTGCGCACGATCGTCTCGCTGCTCGGCACCAAGGAGGAAGATTTCGACTCGACGGAGTAGCCCCTCGCCGGTCAGCGCTCCGGCCATTCCGCGATGAAGCCTCTCGCCTTGTACGGCGCGATCTTGTCCCATTCGTGCAGGACACGACGGCGAAATTCGGCGTCGGTATGCCAGAGCGTGCGTGGCGTCGCAAAACTATCGACGGTGAGCAGCAGCTTCGTCACCTCGGGCCAGTGCCGGTGCAATGTCATCGGATAGCGCCGCGCGGTCCAGGTGTTGCCGAGGCAAATCACGCTGCGAATGCTGTGCAGTCCCAGCGCCGCATCGATGATCGGCAGCGAGAAGATCACGTTCTCGCCCGTGTTCGTCGCGCGATGCTCCTCGAGGACCCGATCCGCCGGAATGCCTGCGCCGACCATCGCCGCCTTGATGATCATGCACTCGGATTGCTCCGAGCCAGGCGTTACGCCGCCGCTGACAATCGACCAGCGGAAAAAGCCCTCACGCCACAGCCGCGCGGCGGTCTCGACGCGCAGCGCGACGTCCTCCCGGGTGCCGAACAGAAACAGCAGGTCCGCCGGCTGGAGCGGCGTATCGATCAGATGGGTGCGATTGATCTCGGCGATCTCGTCCGCCGTCGGCAGGCGCGTGCTGCGATTCCTGGCTGTCATCGCGGCACGATGCGGGACCGGCCCGCGGCCGCGAAGTCAATTTTGATTGCGGCCGGTTGCAAGCGCTAGGGCAGCAAGCCGGCCGGCAGCCGATCAAAACTGTAGCTGCGCGGCTGGTTGCGCCGGACGAAGCCGCCGACCTGCCAGGCAAACAGCGCGGCGAAGCCGAGGATGAACAGGACGCCGGCGAATTCGCCGATCATCAGCGCGCGGATCAACAACCCGGCCATCGCCACGGCCAGCACCGCGAGGAACGCCAGCACCGCAGCATAAGTCTTGCGGCCGAGGCCGGCGGTCAGCTCGGCGCGGCTGCCGGCCTTCGCCATCCGCGCGTGCAGCTCGACGAGGAAATCGCGAAAGCCTCTGTCCTGCGGCGCCATCAACGCCGCAGTCTGCCAGCTCGTCGACAGGATCGCGATGCGACCGCCACTGGTTCGGCTGACATCGGCGCGAAAGCGGTGCTGCTGCATCGAGACCGGGCGAAACGACAGCCGGATTGCACTGATCTCATCATAGCGCCAGACGCCCGAGCGGCCGGCGATGCGCCAGGACAATCCCTCGCCGGTCAGCTCGAAGCGATGCGCCGATCCGATCAGCGACGCCTTGTAGGCATAGCCCGTGACCGGGGCGCCTGGCCCGTCCGAAACCTGCATCTGTCAATCCCGTCTGCGATCCGCTTGCGCGATCGCCCTGCCCCATCCTACAAGCGGGGCATGGCTGAGACGACCTATTTTCCGCGCCGTCTGATTCTCGGAGCCGCCATGATTTCGGGCGTGCTGCTCGCGCTCGCGGTGCATATGCTTGGCGCGCGCTACGGGCTCGACCTCGGCGGCCTCTGGCGCTCGGACACGCATGAGTTCATGCCGACGGGTGCTGCGATCGCCTGGTGGCTGATTGCCACGGTTGGCTTTTCGGGCGGTTATTTCACGGCAGGCTTGATGCAGAGCGCCGTCGACGGCCAGATCCCGCACCGTATGCGGCAATTCCTGATCGCAGTCGGCGTGCTCTTGCTTGCAGGCGCGGGCCAGGCGGCTTCGGCGCCAAGCGCGGTCCCGACTATCTCCGGCATGCTGGCGGCCCTTGCCGCTCTCTGCCTGGGCGCCGTGATGGCGTTTTGCGGCGCGCATTTCTCGCTGCGCCGTGGCTAACCTGATTTAAGCCGAAGCGCGCAGCCGCGGCCGTTCCAGCATCAAAGCCACTTCGGATGCGGGCCTGGGCATGCTGAACAGATAGCCCTGTGCCTGGGTGCAGCCTTCACGCCTGAGCAGCTCGAGCTGCGCGTCGTTCTCGACACCCTCCGCCGTGGTGACGATGCCGAGGCTGCGGCCGAGTCCGGTCACGGCGCGGATGATCGCCACCGAATCCTCGCGCGTGGCGAGCTCGGACACGAACGAACGGTCGATCTTGATCTTGTCGAAGGGAAAGCTGCGCAAGTAGCTCAGCGAGGAATAGCCGGTGCCGAAATCGTCGAGCGAGATCCGCACGCCCATGGCGCGCAGATCGTGCAGCGTGGTCAGCGTCGCCTCGCTGTTCTGAAGCAGCACGGATTCCGTAATCTCGAGCTCGAGCCGGCGGGCCGCGAGCCCTGATTTCTCCAGCGCCTCGGTCACGGATGCGATCAGGTTCGGATTCTTGAACTGCACCGGCGACAAATTAACGGCGACGCCGATGTCATCGGGCCAGGTCGCAGCATCCGCACAGGCACTCTGCAGCACGAGCTCACCGAGCTGAATAATGAGGCCGGTCTCCTCGGCGAGCGGAATGAAGTTGAGAGGCGAGATCAGGCCGCGCAGCGGATGGTTCCAGCGCAGCAGCGCCTCGAAGGCGACCACGCGATCGCTCGCGACGTCGCGGATAGGCTGGTAATACGGCTGGAATTCGTCGCGCTGGAGCGCCGCCCGCATATCCATTTCCAGCAAGCGCCGCGCCTGCGCGCGCGCGTCCATGCCGGTCTCGAAGAAGCGATAGGTGCCGCGGCCGTCGGCCTTGGCGCGGTACAGCGCGAGGTCGGCATTTTTCAGCAGCTCGTCGGGATTGCTGCCGTCCTGCGGCGACAGCGAGATGCCGATCGAGACGCCGATCACGATCTGATGGTCGTCGATCTCATAAGGCGCGGAGATCACCTCGACGAGACGGCCGGCGAGCGCTCGCGCGGCAGCCTCCTCGGAGCGGCCGATCTGGACCACGGCGAACTCGTCGCCGCCGAGGCGGGCCACGGTGTCTTGCTCGCCGACGGTGGCCTTGAGCCTGCGGCCGACTTCCTTCAGCAGCGCATCGCCAATGGGATGGCCGAGCGAGTCGTTGATATCCTTGAAATGGTCGAGGTCGAGGCAGAGCACCGCGAGCTGGTCGTTCGCGCGCGCCCGGCGCAGCCCCTGTTCGAGCTGCTCGTGGAACAGCACGCGGTTCGGCAGATTGGTCAGCGCATCATGGCGTGCCATGTGCGAGATCTTGGCCTGCGCCTCCAGCCATTCGGTGATGTCCTCGAAGGTGGCGACCCAGCCGCCGCCCAGCATCGGCTGATTGACGACGCGGATCGAGCGATCGAACCGGGTCACGACCTGGCTGGTCGTGCGGCCCTCGCGCGCGTCGGCGACGAGGCGCGCGAAGAATTCGTTCGCATCGCCCTGCCACTGGCCCTTGGCCTGCTCTTCCCGCAGCACGTCGACGAGCAGTCGGCCGGTAAGCGGAATGTCGGTGCGGCCGAGCATCGCGGCGTAGCGCTCGTTGAACAGCTGGATCTTGCCGTCCGCATCGAACATGCACAGCCCCTGAGACATGTTCTCAAGAGCGGTATCCAGCACGACCTGCTGGCGTCCCAGCTCGCCCTTGGCGCGGCGGTCGAGCAGCGCCGACACCAGCGCGATCGCGATGATTGCGACAGCGGCACTGGCGGTGAGGAAGGACATCGAGGCGGGCGGGATCGACAGCCCGCTGATCGCGAGCGTCGGGTCCGGCGTCAGCACAACCGCGCCCATCGCGGTGAAATGATGCGCGACGATGGCGAGCGTCAGCAGGCCGGTCGCAGCCAGCGCATGGGAGCGGTCGTCGCGTCGCGCCGCGACGAACAGCGCGAGCGCCGCAAAGGCAATGCCGAACAGGACCGATGCAATGACCGTGCCTTCGACCCAGCTCACGCGCGCGGGAATCTCCAGCGCCGCCATGCCGGTGTAATGCATCGCCGCGACGCCGCCGCCGACGATGGCACCGCCGAGGACGACCCACAGCGTTCGCAAGGACGATACCGCGATGCTCAGTCCGACGAAGGTGACTGAGATCGCGAAGATCAACGACAGGATCGTCACCGGAATGTTGTAGGCACCACCGTTGCCCGGCCCGTAGGCCAGCATCGCGATGAAGTGCGTCGCCCAGATGCCGCAGCCGCTGACGACGGCATCCAGCGAGATCCAGACCAGCCGCCCCGGTCCCTGCGTCGCACGCGCCCGGTGAAACAGGCTGATTGCCGCCGCGCTGGCGAGCAGACAAACCGCCCCGCCGAGTGCGACCAGACGCCAATCGTGCTGATCCGTGAGACAGTAAAGGACTTGATACATTGCCGGCCCCTATTCCATCCCGCACTAGAGCCGGCAGAGGTGGACAGTCGGTAACCGGCTATGCGCCCGTTTCGGAAATGGTGAACAGAGAATGTGTGCGGTCGCTCACATTGTTCGCCCGCCTGCCTTTGCCCCGAGGCCGATCACACCGGCGGCCAGCAGCAGCACGGCCGCCGAAATGATGAGCGACTGGTGAAGGCCCGTCATGAACGCGCTGTCGGACGCCACCAGCGCCCCGAACAGCGCAACACCAAGGACGCTGCCGGTCTGCCGCGTCGCGTTCAGGACGCCGGCGGCGATGCCCGAGCGCGCCTTCTCGACGCTGCCGAGCAAGGTCGAGGTCAGCGGCGGGACCAGCAAGCCGAGCCCACCGCTGATCGCGATCATCTGCGCGAAGATTGCCCAATAGCTCGTTCCCGCATCGATCGAGACCAGACCAAGACAGCCAAGCGCCGAGATGCAGGCGCCGACGACGATGGTCGGGCACGGGCCGATACGCTCGGCGAGGCGCGGTGCCAGCAGATTGACCGGCAACACCGCACCCATCATCGGCACGAAGGCAAGCCCGGTCCACCACGCCGAAAGGCCGTTGATCCGCTGGAAGTAGAGGCTGAGCACGAAGATCAGGCCGTAGATCGCGATGTTGACGAGGAGGCCGACGACCGTGGTCAGGGTAAACAGCCGGTGACTGAACAAGGACAGCGGAAGCATCGGCTGCGCCGTACGGCTCTCGCGCCAGACGAACAACGTGGCCAGGACCGCTGCCGCCGCGAAGGCCGAAAGCACGAGCGGATGTTGCCAGCCAAGCCCGCCGCCCTCGATGATCGCGCCCGCGAGCGCACCCAGCGCGCCGATCGCGGCGAGCTGGCCGGGCAGGTCGATCTCGCGCGAACGCGCCCGCGTGGTCTCGGTCGCATAGCGCCAGCTTAGCCAAAGCCCCACCAGGCCGATCGGCAGATTGACGAGGAAGATCGCGCGCCAGCCGACCAGCGTGATCAGCGCGCCGCCGACGAAGGGACCGGCGGTCAGCGCCAGGCTCGCGCCCGCGGCCCAGACTGCGACGGCACGGCCGCGCGCGCGGTCGTCCGTATAGGCATGATTGAGCAGCGCCAGCGAATTCGGCACCAGGATCGCCGCGGCCAGCCCCTGGACCAGCCGCGCACCGATCAGCACGATGGCGTTGGGAGATAGCGCACAGGCCAGCGAGGCCGCGGTGAAGATCGCGAACCCCGCCATGAAGATGCGTTTGGCGCCGATCCTGTCGCCGAGCGCGCCGGCCGTCAGAATGAAGGCGGCGAAGGCGATGGTGTAGGCGCTCACCACCCATTGCAGCTCGGCAACGCCCCCGCCGAGCGTCTTGCCCATGGCGTCGAGCGCGGTGTTGACGATGGTGACATCGAGCTGCACCACGCCGTAGCCGAGACTCATCGCGGCCAGCGTGAGCGAGGTTGCAAGGCGCGATGCGGTGCGCGGCGCACTGTTCGCGTCGAAGGTTTCATATTTGATAGTGTTGGCTCGCATGCTGCCACCTCGATTGCAGCCCCATGCGACATATAGGCTCCCCGCCTACCACTATGCTTCGACAAGGACCGAAGGATGAATGTCGTCGCTGGATAGCGAAACGCCGCGCGTCGACCGCGCGGCGTCTCATTTTTGGCCTCCGCTAGCTCGCGGCGCGCAGGTTGATCTTGCTCTCGGCAAGCGAGGTCAGCTTCTTGTCGGTCGCCTTCTCCTCCTCGAGAGTCTTGGCAAGCACGGCTGCACAATCGGTGCGGCCGAGCTGCTTGGCCCAGGCGATCAGGCTGCCATAGCGGACGATCTCGTAATGTTCCGCCGCCTGCGCTGCGTTGATCAGCGCGGCATCGAGCACCGCCTTGTCGGCGACTTCGCCCGCGGTCTCGTCGGCCTCCTCGATGATGCCGTCGATTGCGGGACAGTCGACCGCCTTCACCTTCGCACCGTGCATCCTGAACACTTCCTCCAGCCGCGTGACGTGCTGCCTGGTTTCTTCAAGGTGCGTCAAAAAGCCCTGCTTCAGCTGCGGATCGGTCGCCTTATCCGCCATTTTCGGCAGTGCCTTGGTGAGCTGCTGCTCGGCATAATAGATGTCCTGTAGCTGATGCACGAACAGGTCGTTCATGGTCTTGATGTCTTTTGTGAACAGTCCCATCGTTCCGATCCTCTTGGGTTTCGGGAACACGGCGGCACCGGCTCGCACGAAAAGCCGCATTTTTTCGCCGTGTTCGATTGCTGATGGAGCGCTAACCTGCGCGCGATACCGTCGTTCCAAAAAAAGCCTGCATCGTTTGCGCAGGAACAACGCTTGCGGGCGCAGGATTTGAAACCATCTGAATACACGGGCGCGCGATGCAAGCCGGTCCCTCGACTCATATGCTTAACGCGCGCGCCATGTGAACCACTTATGACAAAACAGCCGGTCCGGCGTAGAACCTGTCGTTGTCAAGGGCTGCACAAGCCGCTGTTTTTGCCTTAAATGAGCTACATCATGCCCAGCGATCGATGCCCGTTTCGGGCAGTGATCGTAGCCGACCGGCCAATGTCTGGCCCGGTCGGTCTTGCCCCCCGCCGGGAGGATGAATGCACGGACTGCTGCCCGCGCTGAAACGCGGCTTTAAGAGATGGATCGGCTGGCGACGGCTCGGTATTGCCGCGAGCGTGATGATCATCGCCTTCGCGGTCACCACGCTGGTGCGGACCCTCCACGGGATCGATAGGAACGCCATCCTCACCGGGCTGGCCGATATCCCTCGTGGCAATATCGGCCTGGCCGCGATCTGCGTGTTCCTCGCGTTCTGTACGCTGACCTTCTACGATTTTTTTGCACTGCGAACGATCGGCAAGAAGCACGTGCCCTATCGCATCGCAGCGCTGTCGAGCTTCACGTCCTATTCGATCGGCCACAACATCGGCGCCACCGTGTTCACGGGCGGTGCGATCCGTTTCCGGATCTACTCGGACTACGGGCTGAATGCGATCGACGTCGCCAAGATCTGTTTCCTCTCCGGCCTGACCTTCTGGCTCGGTAACATCTTCGTGCTCTCGATCGGCATGACCATCCACCCGGATGCGGCCTCCTACATGGATCAGCTGCCGTCGTCGATCAATCGGCTGATCGCGCTCGGCGGCCTCGCCTCGATCGGCGCCTATCTGGTCTGGCTCTGTATGGGCGACAAACGCCGCGAGCTCGGTCAGAAGGGCTGGAAGGTCGTGCTGCCGTCGGCGCCGCTGACCCTGGTGCAGATCCTGATCGGGGTGGTCGATCTCGGCTTCTGCGCTCTTGCGATGTACCTGCTGATGCCCGCCAATCCGCCGATCGACTTCCTGTCGCTCGCCGTGGTGTTCATCCTGGCAACGCTGCTGGGCTTCGCCAGCCATGCGCCGGGCTCGATCGGCGTGTTCGACGCCGCCATGCTGGTGGCACTGCCCGAATTCGGCCGCGAGCAGCTGCTGGCGACCCTGCTCGTCTTCCGCATCCTCTATTTCGTGATCCCGTTCGGCCTCGCCATCTCCATCATGGGCACCCGCGAGCTCTGGATGAACGTGGTCCGGCCCTGGCAGGAGCGGCGGCGGCTGGCGGAAGCCTGCGCGCAGGCCAACCTGCCCAAGGAGGTGACGCCGATGGAGCGCGAACGGTTGGTGCGTCAGGCCAGCAAACGATAAGGCGAGCCGGCGGTCACGCTGGCAGCCCGTGGAGGCGGCAGACCAAGGTTGCAGGGCGGAGAGCTATGCTCTCTTATTTCCGCCTCAACTTTGCCGTTGAAGACGCGGGCCATGATCCCTGTTTCCCTTCGCCGTTGTCTCTCGGGCGCCCTGCTGCTGGCCGGGCTCCTTACCGTTTTGCCGCTTCAGCGCGCCGTCGCGCAGGATGCCGGCGCGATGCAGATCACCTGGGAGGTCCGCAACCGCTTCCGCCTGTTCCGCGAGGAGCGCGACTTCCTGCTGCACGTCGAGAATGCGCGTAACCGCAGCATCCTCGCCGCCGAGCAGTCACTGGAGCTGCAGAGCGAGGGCCGCGGCTGGGCCCGCAACATGGTCAACCGCCTCTGCATCGACCTTCAGGGCCGGGTCAACCAGCCCTGCACCCGCGACAATGTCAAAGAGAACTATATCACCCCGATCGACCACCCCATCACCGTGCGCCTGACCGGCGCGGTGCCGGTCGGCGCCACCTGCGCGTGGTCGTTCGACGACGGCGACGGACCGCAGACCTCGACCTTCGACTGCGCCGAACCGGTCAATCTAAGGGTTCGCTACGGCAAGCAGACGGTCGCGAGCGTCGACGTCTCCTCCGGCTCCGATCCGAGCCAACGCATCCAGACCGAAATCCAGGTCCGCGATATCTTCATCGCCGGCCTTGGCGATAGCATCGCCTCCGGCGAAGGCAATCCGGACCGGCCGCTGGCGCTGTCGGACGAGGGCTTTTGCTTCCGCTCCTATCTCGGCACCGCCGGCGGACAGTATTACCGGCCGAGCCGCGCCGGCTTCAAGGGCGGTCGCGCCTGCGAGGCGCCGGATACGCTCGCCAACTGGCAGCGCTACAGCGCGCTCTGGCTCAACTCGCCCTGCCACCGCTCGCTCTACAGCTACCAGGCCCGCACGGCGCTCGCGCTCGCGGTGCGCTACAGCCATATCGCCGTCACCTATCTGCCGCTCGCCTGCACCGGCGCCAGCATCAGCGACGGGCTGCTCGGCTCGCAGCGCGCCCGCGAATGCCCGCCCGGCAAGAGCGGCGTCTGCAACACCAGCGTGAATGCGCAGGTGGCCGAGCTGCGCGAGGCAGTCACCGCGGCCAAGAAACGCCAGCCGGATCGCAATCTCGATCTGGTCCTGCTCTCGATCGGCGCCAACGACGTCTACTTCTCCGGCCTCGTCGCCGATGTCATCGTCGACACTGCAACTGAACGTGCGCTGTTCCGCCGCTCCGGCGTGATGGCGAGCGTCGACGAGTCCCGCGATGCGCTCCAGCGCGAGCTGCCGAAGAATTTCGTCAAGTTGCGCGAGGAGCTGAAGCCGCTGCTCGGCGGCGATCTATCGCGCGTGGTCTACGTCTCCTACGCCAATCCGGCGCTCGCCGACGGCGGCGTACCCTGCCGCGGTGGCCGCGGCGGCTTCGACATTCATCCCGCCTTCAATGCCGATCCGCAGCGCCTGGCCCGCGTCTCGACCTTCGTCGACACCGAGTTCCTGCCGCAGCTGAAGGGCCTCGCCACCTGCACGCAGGGCGCGCTGTGCCGCGACCCCGAGGCTGACCGCATGACCTTCGTCGACACGCATCAGGCTGCATTCGCCGATCACGGTTTTTGCGCTCATTCCGGCAATGATCCCGAATTCGATCGCACCTGCTTTGCCGAGAACGGCCAGAGCTTCAATCCGGATATCGTCAGCGCGGCGAGCCAGCCGATGCTGTGCGGCCGCAGCGCCTCGGAATATCGCGCCTACCTGCCGCGCGCGCGCTGGATCCGCGATGCCAATGACAGCTATTTTGCGGCGATGACCTATCCGCAAGGATTGCCGGCGGCGAGCCAGCCGAACGACATCCACGACGCGACCTGGGGCGTGCTCTCGGCCGTCTATGGCGGCGCCGTGCATCCGAGCGCCGAAGGCCACGCGGCGATGGCGGACGCCACGCTGCCCGCCGCGAGCGCGGTGCTCGGCCTGGATGCCGTGCCGCCAGGCGTCACGCGCGGACTGCTGGCTCCGCTCCTGCCGGGCGCAAAGCAATAGAGCGGATTGCAGACGGCGCGGGAACCGGAACGGCGCATCGTTGCCGCTCGCCGGAAATTGATCGCGCTGCCGTCAATTGAGTCCATTCCATTCAGGGCAGGTTCAGCCGGCCGGCGCATGGTGACGGACGCGTCATGGGATGTGGGAATCCTCATGCAGTCCGAACCCGTCGGGACCGATCGTGGATAGCAGAAGCGGATATCGTCGGCTGCACTGGTCGAGCGTTGCGGCGTTCGTCGCGCTCGCTGCAGGCCTACACCCGAGCACCACCCGCGCCGACGATCTCAATCCGCATGATCTCGCTCTGCTCGATCGGCTGACCTTTGGCGTGAGCACCGCGAGTGCCGCGCACATGCACGGCCTTGGTGCCGAACGCTGGCTGCAGGAGCAGTTGCATCCGGCCGGCAATCCGGTTTTGCCCGACGCGGCAAAGGCGCAGATCGACGTAATGCCCGACGTCCACAGTTTCCCGTTCGACATTGCGGTCGCCTTCGAACAGCAATCCAAGAGCGCCAATCAGGTCACCGATCCCGAACAGAAGAAGGCCGCGCAGCAGGTCTTTCAGCAGGCGATGAACGATCGCGCCAAACAGGCCGCGGCCCGTACCATCCTGCGCGCGCTCTATGCGCCCGACCAGCTGCGCGAGCGCATGGTCTGGTTCTGGTTCAATCATTTCAACGTTCACCAGTACAAATCGAATCTGCGCGTGCTGGTCGGCGACTACGTCGATCACGCCATTGGTCCCAACTCGCTCGGCAGGTTTCGCGACCTGCTCGCGGCGACCGTTCGTCATCCCGCGATGCTGCGCTATCTCGACAACGCCGACAATGCGGCCGGCCATCTGAACGAGAACTACGCCCGCGAGATCATGGAGCTGCACACCATGGGCGTCGGCTCCGGCTACACGCAGGCCGACGTCGAGTCGCTGGCGAAGATCCTCACCGGGGTCGGCATCGACACCAAACCGGAAGACCCGAAGCTCAAGCCGGAATTGCAGTCCCAGCTCGTGCGCGAGGGCGCCTTCGAGTTCAATCCGTCCCGTCACGACTACAGCGACAAGACCTTTCTCGGCCACACCATCAAGGGCCGCGGGCTCGCCGAGGTCGACGAGGCCATCGACATTCTGGTCCACCATCCTGCGACCGCGAGCCATGTCTCGCGCAAGATCGCGACCTATTTCGTCTCGGACAATCCGTCGGACGCGCTGGTCGCACGCATGGCGCAGACCTTCAAATCCACCGACGGCGACATCGCCTCGGTCCTCGCCACGATGATCCATTCACCGGAATTCGAAGCAGCGCTAAAACCCGGAACGCGCTTCAAGGATCCCGTGCAATATGTGCTGTCGGCGGTCCGTCTCGCCTATGACGACCGGGTTGCCGATCCAGGGCTGGATCAACCGCCTCGGCGAGGGCCTGTTCAACCACGAGACGCCGGACGGCTATGCGCTGACCTCGGCGTCGTGGAACGGCCCCGGACAGATGATGGTTCGCTTCGAGATCGCGCGCCAGATCGGATCGGGCTCGTCCGGCCTGTTCAAACCCGACGGGCCGAACCCGGTCGAGCAGCCTGCGTTCCCGCTGCTCCAGAACGCGCTCTACTTCAACGGCCTTCGCAAGACGCTCGGCCCGGCGACATTGGCATCGCTTGACCGGGCGATTTCACCGCAGGACTGGAACACGCTGTTCCTGTCGTCACCGGAATTCATGCACTGAGCTACGGAGATCGCCATGAACCGTCGCGAGCTGATCAAGACTTTTGCGGCACTCGCTCCGCTCACGGTGGCAGGCCGCGTCTGGGCCGCGCCGGCAACCGATGCCCGCATGCTTGTCGTATTCTTGCGCGGTGCCTATGACGCGGCGAATGTCGTCGTGCCGGTCTCGAGCGAATTCTATCGTGCATCGCGACCGACGCTCGCCATCGCCAAGCCCGATGTTGGCAATCCCAACGCAGCGCTTGCGCTCGATTCCGATTGGGGACTACATCCCGCTTTGCGCGACAGCATCTATCCGCTCTGGGCCAAGCGCGAGATCGCCTTCATTCCCTTCGCCGGCACCAGCGACGACCTGACCCGGAGCCATTTCGAGACCCAGGACACGATCGAGCTCGGCCAGTCGGCCTCCGGCTCGCGCGACTATCGTTCGGGCTTCATGAGCCGGCTCGCCACCGAGCTGACGCGCGTCAAGCCGATCGCGTTCACTGACCAGCTCCCGCTGATCTTCCGCGGCAAATCGCAGGTGCCGAACACCGGCATCAACAACGTCGGCAAGCCCGGCGTCGACGACCGTCAGGCCGATCTGATCAAGCAGATGTACGCCCAGTCCAACCTGGCATCCTCGGTGTCGGAAGGTTTTCGCGTGCGCGATGACGTCTACCGTTCGGTTTCCGAGGAGATGAATGCCGCCAATCGCGGCGCGGTCTCGCCGCGCGGCTTCGAATTGTCGGCGCGGCGCATCGGCCGGCTGATGCGCGAGCAGTTCAACCTCGGCTTCGTCGACGTCGGCGGCTGGGACACCCATGTCAACCAGGGCGCCGCCAACGGCTATCTCTCCGACCGGCTCGGCGAGCTCGGGCGCGCGCTCGTCGGCTTCTCCGAGGAAGTCGGGCCGGCCGCATGGCGCGATACGGTGGTGGTCGTGATCTCGGAATTCGGCCGCACATTCCGCGAGAACGGCGACCGCGGCACCGATCACGGTCACGGCAGTGTCTATTGGGTGCTCGGCGGCGGCATCAATGGCGGCCGCATTCTCGGCGAGCAGGTCAAGGTCGAGCAGCCGCATCTGTTCCAGAACCGCGACTATCCCGTGCTGACCGATTATCGCGCGCTGTTTGCCGATCTGTTCGGCCACGTCTTCGGCCTCAACAACGACAGCATCCAGCGCATCTTTACGGGCGTGCACCCGACGAATCTGGCGTTAGTTTGAACTGACGACACTGCGCGCACAAAAATTTTCGAGTGCTGCGTAATCGTGGCGTCATCCAACGTTCACTACCACTACCTATTTTTCCCAGTGCTTCAAATCGACGCACGCAGCAGTGAGCGCAGGCTCTCCGCTGCGCGGTGTCGTGCGCCTGCACATCAATCAACAACAGACATCACTGGGGAGCTCAACAATGACGATCGAAAAGCGGCCGCTCGCGGCTGTCGCTATCGCTTTTGCATCGACCCTTGGTCTTTCGCTACTGGCTCCCTCGTTCGCGCGCGCGGACGACAGGGACAAGGGCGACGTGAAGCATGTCCTGCTGATCAGTGTCGACGGCATGCATGAGGTCGATTTGCAGCGCTATGTCGGTTCCCATCCGTCGTCGAGCTTCGGCAGGCTGCTTGCGCATGGCGTACACTTCGCCGATGCGCACACCTCGCGGCCTTCGGACTCCTTCCCGGGCCTCCTGGCATTCATGACCGGCGGGACCCCGAAAACTCACGGCGTGTTCTATGACGATTCCTACGACCGCACGCTGTTCGCGCCCGGCAGCAACTGCCAGGGAAGTGCCGGAACCGAGACGCTTTTTGCCGAGAACCTCGACTACGACCTCACCAAACTCGACGGCGGCGGCCCGGCCGGTTCCAACCATATCAACCCCGCGAACCTGCCGATGCGACTGAGGAACGGCAAATGCGAGCTGGTCTATCCGCACCAGTTTCTGCGGCTCAATACTATCATGGAAGTGATCCACGAAACGGGTCGGCGCACCGCCTGGTCAGACAAGCATCCAGCCTACGAGATCATCAGCGGTCCGTCTGGCAAGGGCCTCGATGAGCTCTATACGCCTGAGATCAACTCGACCTCGGTACCGGGACAGCCCGGCGCAGACTGGACCACCGACCCAAGCTTCACGCGCACCTACGACCAGACCAAGGTCACGGCCGTGCTCAACTGGATCAAGGGCTTTGACCACACGGGCAAGACCAAGGTCGGCGTTCCCGCGATCTTTGGCATGAACTTCCAGGCCGTCAGCGTTGGACAGAAAGTCACCGCCGACGGATATCTGGACGCCGCCGCAACGCCGAGCGCGCAACTTCAGGCGTCGCTCGACTTCGTCGACGCCTCGCTCGGCCAGATGCTGGATGCGTTGGCGGACCAGCACCTTGCCCGCGATACGCTGGTCATCGTCGGCGCCAAGCACGGCCAATCGCCGATCGACGTGAACAAGCTTCACATGCTGACCGGCAGCACCAATCCGAAGCTGGGCGGCGGCGCGCGCGCCGACGTCACCGATCCGGCCGATCTGCTGACGGGCGGCGGCGTTGCGCTGGCCCAGGAAACTGCCGATGACGTTGCCCTGATCTGGCTCAAGAACCAGGGGGATGCCGCGAAGGCCGTCGCGATTCTCGAGGCCGACCGCAAAGGCAGCAACAAGGCTCACATCGAAAAGATCTATGCCGGTGAGGAGCTGGTCGATCGGTTCGGCGATCCGGCGGCGGGGCGCACGCCTGACATCATCATCCAGCCGATCGCGGGCACGATCTATAGCAAGAGCAAGGCCAAGATCGCCGAACATGGCGGCTTCGCCGAGGACGATACACACGTCCTGCTCGTCGTCTCCAATCCGAAGCTCGCTCCCACGGTCGTCCGCGAGCGCGTTGCGAACCGGCAGGTCGCGCCGACCATCCTGAAGGCGCTCGGCCTGGAGCCGGACGAGCTCGAGGCGGTGCGCGGCGAGGATCATACCCGCCTGCTGCCAGCCGTGCGGCTGAAGGACTGATCTTTCAAAGCCCATTCGCCAGAGTGCGAGAGGACGACAGCCCTCTCCCCACCGTCAGATCATCGCCCGCCTTGTGCGCAATCGCGCACTGGAGCGGGCGATGCATTTTCTGATGGCTGTCACAATACGTTCCCGCGACCTGCCGTTCCATCAATTCAAAAACGGTATCAATCGATACCCCCTTGAACTTGGACACTTTCCAGCGTGCGCCTCTAGGAGTCGTCGTGAGGAAACATTTCGAGTTCTAAGGAGGCGCCTTATGAGCGCAGTCGTGTCCGCAACGGACGTGAGGAGATCTCGCGTCAGGCTGTTCATCGTGACCATGCTGTTCCTGGTCACGACGGTGAACTACGCCGACCGCGCCACGCTCTCGATCGCGGGTCCCGCGCTCTCCAAGGAGCTTCATCTCGATCCCGTCGCCATGGGCTGGATCTTCTCCGCCTTCGGCTGGTCCTATGTCGCCGCGCAGGTGCCGGGCGGCTGGCTGCTCGACCGCTACGGCTCGCGCCTCGTCTATGCCTTCAGCATCATCATCTGGTCGCTGTTCACGATGCTGCAGGGCTGGGTCGGCTTCTTCAGCGTCGGCACTGCGATCATCGTGCTGTTCGCGCTTCGCCTCCTGGTCGGCGTCGCGGAAGCGCCGTCGTTCCCCGCCAACGCCCGCATCGTCGCGGCCTGGTTTCCCGGCAATGAGCGCGGCACCGCATCGGCTTTCTTCAATTCGGGGCAGTATTTCGCCACCGTGATCTTCGCGCCGCTGATGGGCTGGATCGCCCATGATTACGGCTGGCGCTACGTGTTCTTCGTGATGGGCGGGCTCGGCGTCATCATGGGCCTTGCCTGGATCAAGACCGTCTATGGACCGAAGGAGCACCCTTCGATCAACGAGGCCGAGTTCGACTACATTAGGGAAGGCGGCGCGCTGGTCGATCTCGACGCGCCCAGGGACGAGCGTGCGCCGGACTCCGGCCCGAGATGGGACCATATCCGCCAATTGCTCTCCAACCGCATGATGCTCGGCGTCTATCTCGGCCAGTACTGCATCAACACGCTGACCTATTTCTTCCTGACCTGGTTCCCGGTGTACCTGGTCAAGGAGCGCGGCCTGTCGATCCTGCAAGCCGGCTTCGTCGCGACGCTGCCCGCGCTGTGCGGCTTCATCGGCGGCGTGCTCGGCGGCGTCATCTCCGACGCCATCCTGCGCAAGACCGGTTCGCTGACCATGGCGCGCAAGATCCCGATCGTCGGCGGCATGCTGCTGTCGATGTCGATCATCGCCTGCAACTATGTCGACGGCCAGGCGCTGGTGGTCGGCTTCATGGCGCTCGCCTTCTTCGGCAAGGGCATTGGCGCGCTCGGCTGGGCAGTCGTCTCCGACACCTCTCCCAAGGAGGCCGGCGGCGTCTCCGGCGGCCTGTTCAACTCCTTCGGCAACCTCTCCTCGATCACCACGCCCATCGTGATCGGCTACATCGTGGCCGCGACCGGCTCCTTCAACGGCGCCCTGGTGTTCGTCGGCATCAACGCGCTGGTGGCCGCGGTCGCCTACCTCGTCGTGGTCGGCAAGATCGAGCGGGTGGTGCTCAAACGTTCCTCCTGAGCGCTCCGAGTGATCGGAGCGGGACAGGCAACTCAACGGCGGCCCTAAAAAGCCGCCGTCTTTGTTTTGGGGATGATCGATGCTAGAAGTGCCGGGGAAACGCCTTATTCATCTAAGGCATGTATCGATGTTCGACCTCAACCAGCTCCGCTGTTTCGTTACGGTGGCCGAAGAACTGCACTTCGGCCGTGCCGCAGCGCGGCTCAACATGACCCAGCCGCCGCTGTCCCGGCAGATCCAGGTGCTGGAGCACATCATCGACGCGCCGCTGCTGGAGCGCACCAGCCGCTCGGTGCGCCTGACGCCCGCCGGGCGCAGCTTCCTCCCCGAGGCCCGCCGCATCCTGAAGCTCGCGGAAAGCGCCTCTCAGGTCGCCCGCCGCATCGCGCTCGGCAAGACCGGCTCGCTGAAGATCGGCTTTACGGCCGCGGCCGCCTACGGTTTCCTGCCCGAGCTGGTCGCGGCCTGCCGCGCCAAGCTGCCGGAGGTCGATTTCTCGCTGAAGGAGATGGTCTCAGGCGACCAGTTCGAGGCGCTGACCTCGGGCCAGATCGATGCCGGCCTGCTGCGGCCGCCGATCGCGCGGCCCGAGCTGACCAGCCGCCGCGTCGTCGCCGAGCCCCTGCTCGCCGCGATCCCGAAGAAGCATCCGCTGGCCAATGCCGACAGCATCACCATCAAGGATTTCGACGGCCAGCCCTTCGTGATGTATTCGCCCTATGAGAGCCGCTACTTCCACGATCTCCTGGTGGCGCTGTTCACCCGCGCCGACATCCTGCCGCGCTATGTCCAGCATCTGAGCCAGATCCATTCGATCCTGGCGATGGTGCGCGCCGGCCTTGGCCTCGCGATCGTGCCGGCCGCGGCCGCCGGCCTGAAAATCTCCGACGTTCGGCTGCGTCCCCTCAAGCTGCGCAACCGCGTTCCGGTCGAACTCTTCATGGTCTGGCGCCGCGACGACGAGAATCCGCTGCTGTCCGCACTGGTCAAAATCGCCAGCGAATTGTCCTCGGCGGAGGTGATGGAAGATTGATGCTCAATCCGCATCGGTCGATATAGGCTTTGGCTTGGACGCGCATCGAACCGTCTCCTAAACAGCAGCGCATGGACGCGCGTCGCGTTGCGTCCCAGACAACACGAGAGCAGGGAGCAGCGCCCATGAGCAAGATGACCCCGCAGGAAATGGCCCAGAAGATCGGATCCGGCCTCCTGTCCTTCCCCGTCACGCCGTTCAAGGCGGACTATTCCTTCGACGAGGCGACTTACCGCGCCAACATGGATTGGCTGTGCGGCTATGATGTCGCAGGTCTGTTCGCCGCCGGCGGCACCGGCGAGTTCTTCTCGCTGACCCCAACCGAAGTCCCTGAAGTCGTCAAGGTCGCCGTCGAGGAGACCAAGGGCCGCGTGCCCGTGCTCGCCGGCACCGGCTATGGCACCGCCATCGCCCGCGAGATCGCGATCGGTGCCGAGAAGGCCGGCGCTGACGGCCTGCTGCTGCTGCCGCCCTACCTCACCCATTCCGAGCAGGAAGGCCTTGCCGCCCACGTCGAGGCCGTCTGCGCCGCCGTGAAAATCGGCGTCATCGTCTATAACCGCGACAACGCCATCCTCCAGCCCGACACGGTCGCCCGCCTCGCCGAGCGCTGCCCGAACCTCGTCGGCTACAAGGACGGCATCGGCGACATCGAACTGATGACCCGCGTCTACACCAAGCTCGGCGACCGCCTGACCTATGTCGGCGGCCTGCCGACCGCCGAGACGTTTGCGCTGCCCTATCTCGACATGGGCGTGACGACCTACTCGTCGGCCGTGTTCAACTTCGTGCCGGAATTCGCCACCAATTTCTACGCCGCCGTGCGCAAGCGCGACCATGCGACGATCCACGCCGGCCTGAAGGATTTCATCCTGCCGCTGATCGCGATCCGCAACCGCAAGAAGGGCTATGCGGTCTCGATCATCAAGGCCGGCATGAAGGTGATCGGCCGCGATTCCGGCCCGGTCCGCCCGCCGCTGACCGATCTCACCGAGCAGGAGATTGCGGAACTGACCGCGCTGGTGAAGAATCTGCCGGCCGCAGGATCGACACAACAGGCGGCAGAATAAAGCAAGACAACAGGGAGGAGCGTGCGATGGCCCAGGCTGATATCTCCGGCGCGCCAGTCGCCGGCGCACCGGTCGTCACAACGATGCAGGTGATCCCGGTCGCGGGCCGCGACAGTATGCTCCTCAATCTGAGCGGCGCGCATGCGCCGTTCTTCACCGCGCAACATCGTCATCCTCACCGACAATGCAGGTCACACCGGCGTCGGCGAGGTGCCGGGCGGGCAAAAGATCTGGCAGACGCTCCAGGATGCCCGCGATCTCGTGATCGGCAAGACCGTCGGCGCGATGAACAACATCCTCGCCGACGTTCGCACGGCCTTCGCCGACCGCGACGCCGGTGGCCGCGGCAAGCAGACGTTCGATCTTCGCGTGATGATTCACGCTGTCACCGCAATCGAATCCGCCCTGCTCGACCTGCTCGGCCAGCATCTCAATTTGCCCGTCGCCGCGTTGCTCGGCGAAGGCCAGCAGCGCAAGAGCGTCGAAACGCTCGGCTACCTCTTCTTCGTCGGCGACCGGCGCAAATCCAAGCTCGACTACGTCAAGGGCGAGACCGGCAAGCCCGACTGGTTCAACCTGCGCCATCAGGAGGCGATGACGCCTGAGACGGTGGTGCGGCTCGCGGAAGCCACGCAGGACCATTACGGATTCGCCGACTTCAAGCTCAAGGGCGGGGTGCTCCGCGGCGAGCAGGAGATCGAGGCCGTCACGGCGATCGCCAAGCGATTCCCCAGCGCCCGCGTCACGCTCGACCCGAACGGCGCCTGGTCGCTCGAAGAGGCCATCAGCCTCTGCAAGAACATGCACGGCATCCTCGCCTATGCCGAAGACCCTTGCGGCGCCGAAGCCGGTTTCTCCGGCCGCGAGATCATGGCCGAGTTCCGCCGCGCCACGGGCTTGCCGACCGCAACCAACATGATCGCGACCGACTGGCGCCAGCTTAGCCACGCTCTGCGCCTCGGTGCGGTGGACATTCCGCTGGCCGATCCCCACTTCTGGACCATGCAAGGCTCGGTGCGCGTCGCCCAGACTTGTCGTGACAACGGCCTGACCTGGGGCTCGCACTCCAACAATCATTTTGACATTTCGCTCGCCATGTTCACCCATGTCGGCGCCGCCGCCCCCGGCAAGGTCACCGCGATCGACACGCACTGGATCTGGCAGGATGGCCAGGCGCTCACCAAGGAGCCGCTCCAGATCAAGGGCGGCAAGATCGCGGTCCCGGATCGTCCGGGCCTCGGCATCGAGATCGACCGCGCGGCCATCGAGGCCGCGCATGAACTCTACAAGCAGCATGGACTCGGTGCCCGCGATGACGCTACAGCCATGCAGGACCTGATCCCCGGCTGGACCTTTGACGACAAGCGTCCCTGCCTCGTGCGTTAGAAAATTCGGAGGAAGAGATATGACTGCGATCCTGAAGAACTTCATCGGCGGTGAATGGGTCGACGGCTCCGGCGTCACCAAGAACATCAACCCCTCCAACACCAACGATCTGGTCGGCGAATACGCCAAGGCCGACAAGGCGCAGACCGAGAAGGCGATCGCGGCCGCGAAAGCCGCCTTCCCCGCCTGGGCGCAGTCGACCCCGCAGGTGCGCTACGACGCGCTCAACAAGATTTCTCTTGAAATTATTGCCCGCAAGGACGAGCTCGGCCGCCTGCTTGCCCGCGAGGAAGGCAAGACGCTGCCCGAGGGCATCGGCGAGGTCGCCCGCGCCGGCCAGATCTTTGCGTTCTTTGCCGGCGAGGCGCTGCGCCTGATCGGCGAGAAAGGCGCGTCCGTCCGTCCCGGCCTCGACGTCGAGCTCACCCGCGAGCCGGTCGGTGTCATCGGCATGATCACGCCGTGGAACTTCCCGATCGCGATCCCGGCCTGGAAGATCGCGCCGGCGCTCTGCTACGGCAACACCGTCGTGTTCAAGCCGGCTGAACTGGTGCCGGGCTCCGGACATGCGCTCTCCGAGATCATTGCTCGCTCCGGCATTCCGGCTGGCGTGTTCAACCTCGTGGTCGGCTCCGGTTCCGTCGTCGGCCAGACGCTGCTTGAGCACCCGGATGTCGCTGCGATCTCCTTCACCGGCTCGGTGCAGACCGGCCGCAAGATCGCGCAGGCCTGCGTGCTGTCGAATCCGATGAAAAAGTTCCAGCTCGAGATGGGCGGCAAGAATCCGCTGGTCGTGCTCGACGACGCCGACCTCAAGACTGCCGTCGAAGTCGCCGTCAACGGCGCCTATTTCTCGACTGGCCAGCGCTGCACGGCGTCCTCCCGCCTGATTGTCACCGAAGGCATCCACGACCGCTTTGTCGCGGCCGTGGCCGAGCGCCTGAACGGCCTGTCGGTCGACGATGCGCTCAAGGCCGGCGTCCATATCGGCCCGGTGGTCGATCAGAGCCAGCTCGACCAGGATCTCCGCTACATCAAGATCGGCCAGGACGAGGGCGCGAAACTCGCTTTCGGCGGCGAGCTGCTCAAGCGCGAGACGCCCGGCCATTACCTCCAACCGGCGCTGTTCACTGAGGCCAACAACAACATGCGCATCGCGCGTGAGGAAATCTTTGGCCCCGTTGCAGCCGTGATCCGCGCCAAGAACTACGAGGAAGCGCTGGCGATCTCCAACGATACCGAGTTCGGTCTCGCTTCGGGCATCTGCACCACCAGCCTGAAATACGCCTCGCACTACAAGCGCAACAGCGAGTCCGGCATGGTGATGGTCAATCTGCCGACCGCCGGTGTCGACTACCACGTGCCATTCGGTGGCCGGAAGGGCTCGAGCTATGGAGCCCGCGAGCAGGGCTCCTATGCGCGCGAGTTCTACACAACGGTGAAGACCGCCTATACCTATCCGGGCTAACCACGGGGAAGAGATCGTAGGGTGGGCAAAGCGAAGCGTGCCCACCGCTTACGTTCGGTGTGAAGCATGGTGGGCACGGCGCGTTGCGCCTTTGCCCACCCTACGACTTCAGCTTCTGAGGCAAAAGCGCATGGACCAGGACGTCGCAGCGAAAGAGCGGCCCCGCTACATCAAGCTCAACGCGCGCGACAACGTCGCGATCGTGGTCAATGATTTCGGGCTTCCAGCCGGCTCCCGCTTTGCCTGCGGGTTGACGCTGCGCGCCTTCGTGCCACAGGGGCACAAGACGGCGCTGGTCGACATCGCGCAAGATCAGCCGATCATCCGCTATGGTGAGGTGATCGGTTACGCGCTCGCGCCGATCCTGGCCGGCGAATGGGTGGATGAGGCGCGCATCCGCATGCCGGAGGCCCCTGACCTCGACAAGCTGGAAATATCGACCGCCGTGCCTGCGCCGCTGCCGCCCC
Organism: Bradyrhizobium sp. AZCC 2230; assembly: GCF_036924495.1. Lineage (NCBI taxonomy): Bacteria > Pseudomonadati > Pseudomonadota > Alphaproteobacteria > Hyphomicrobiales > Nitrobacteraceae > Bradyrhizobium > Bradyrhizobium sp. AZCC 2230. The sequence continues at coordinate 2,879,174 of NZ_JAZHRS010000001.1, forward strand.
TCGAAGGTTTCACCTTCGAAGGCTTTCGCAATCCCGACGGCTCGGTCGGCACGAAAAACATCCTCGGCATCTCCTCCTCCGTGCAATGCGTCAAAGGCACGATGGAATATGCGGTGAAGCGCATTCGCACCGAGCTGCTGCCGAAATATCCGAACGTCGACGACGTCGTGCCGCTGACCCATGCCTATGGCTGCGGCGTCGCCATCACCGCGCCCGACGCAGTGATACCGATCCGCACGCTGCAAAATCTCGCGCTGAACCCGAATTTCGGCGGCGAGATCCTGGTCATCAGTCTCGGCTGCGAGAAGCTTGCGCCCGAGCGGCTGGTGCCCGAGGGCGTCAATGATGCCATCGTGCGCATGCAGGACGAAGCCTTCGATGGCTTTGGCGCGATCGTCGACGCGATCATGACCCAGGCCGAAGCGCGCCTGAAGATCCTCAACAAGCGCACCCGCGAGACCTGCCCGGCTGCCGATCTCGTCATCGGCCTGCAATGCGGCGGCAGCGACGCCTTCTCCGGCGTCACTGCGAACCCCGCCCTCGGCTTCGCCGCCGACCTTCTGGTGCGCGCCGGCGCCACCGTGATGTTCTCGGAAGTGACCGAGGTGCGCGACGCCATCCAGCTCCTCACCCGCCGCGCCATCAACGAGGACGTCGGCCGCGCGCTGGTGCGCGAGATGGCCTGGTATGATTCTTATCTGGCCCGCGGCGGCGCCGATCGCAGCGCCAACACCACGCCCGGCAACAAGAAGGGCGGCCTCGCCAACATCGTCGAAAAATCTCTCGGCTCGATCGTCAAGTCCGGCTCGAGCGCCATCACCGGCGTGCTCTCGCCCGGCCAGAAGGCGACGCAGAAGGGCATGCTGTTCGCGGCGACGCCGGCGTCCGACTTCATCTGCGGCACGCTCCAGCTTGCCTCCGGCATGACCTTGCAGGTGTTCACCACCGGCCGCGGTACGCCTTACGGCCTCGCAGCGGCCCCCGTGATCAAGGTCGCGACCCGCACCGAGCTGGCGCGGCGCTGGAAGGATCTGATCGATTTCGACGCGGGCGGCATCGCCACCGGCGACAAGACGATCGAGGAAACCGGCTGGGATCTGTTCCGCCTGATCCTCGACGTCGCCTCCGGCCGCACCAAGCCGTGGTCGGATCGCTGGGGCATTCACAACGACCTCACGCTGTTCAATCCGGCACCGGTGACCTGAGCGCCGGCAACTCGTCCAAGAGGACCTCGATGTCCCGCGTCACGACCCTGCGCACGATCCGCATCGACGAGCGACCGAACCTGATCTGGGTCGAGATCGAAACCGACGAGGGACTGACCGGCCTCGGCGAAAGCTTTCGCGGCGCCCAGGCTGTGGAAGCCGCGGTGCACGAGCTCGCCGCGCCGCTGGTGCTCGGCCAGAACTCCCGCCGCATCGAGGCGATCTCGCGCCAGTTGCTGACGCCCTATCTCGGCTTTCACAGCGTCAGCGCCGAGGTGCGCGCGGCCAGCGCGATCGACATCGCGCTGTGGGACCTCAAGGGCCAGCGTCACGGCATTCCCGTGCACGAGGCGCTCGGCGGCGCGAGCCGGCTCGAGATCCGCGCCTACAACACCTGCGCCGGCTATGCCTACAACACCAAGAGCTCCAGGCGCCGCGAGATCGGCGCTGACGATGCCGCGCTCGGCCCCTATGACGACCAGATCGCCTTCATGCGCGATGCCGGGACGCTTGCCGAAAGCCTTCTGAGCGAAGGCTACAGCGCCATGAAGATCTGGCCGTTCGATCCTTTTGCCGCCAATGGCGGCCATGCGATCTCGCTCACCGACCTCAAGACCGGACTGGAGCCGTTCCGCAAAATCCGTGACGCCGTCGGCGACCGCATCGAGATCATGTGTGAGCTGCACAGCCTGTGGGGCATGCACACCGCCGAGCGCATCTGCCGCGCACTGGAAGATTACGGCGTGTTCTGGGTCGAGGATCCCCTCAACAAGATGGACGACGTACAAGGCCTCGCCGATCTCAGGCGGCGCGTGAAGACGCCGATCTGCGGCAGCGAGACGCTGGCGGGCGCCGCGAGCTTCCGCAATCTGCTCGCGGCCGATGCCGTCGACGTCGTGATGCTCGACATCGCCTGGTGCGGCGGCCTGAGCGAGGCGCGCAAGATCGCAGCGCTGAGCGAGGCCCACAACAAGCCGCTTGCTCCGCATGACTGCACCGGACCCGTCGCGCTGATGGCGGGCCTGCATCTGGCGCTGCATGCGCCGACCGCGATCTTCCAGGAGGTCGTTCGCGCGACGCTGTCGACCTGGTACCGCGACCTCGTCACCGCGCTGCCCGTCGTGAACAACGGCATCGTGTCGGCACCGACGGCACCGGGCCTCGGGCTCGCGCTCAATCCGGAGCTGCGCCGCCGCGCCGATGCAGTGGTGCGAGAGACCAAACTCGGCGCGTAAAGCACGATCGGCTCGGCTTTCGCGAAACCGTCCGGAAATATTGAGGCGGAAAATTTCTTCCTCGTTTCGCGCCTGTCGTCTCGCGCAACCATATTTGCCCGCGCACGGGAGACGAATGTTCGCACACAAGCGAACCTGTTGTGGCACTGCCGCGACCTAACCTCCGATTGATATCTTCAACGGAGATTTTGAAATGCGTATTCTCTTGATGATTGCCGTTGCCGGCGCAATGATTGCAAGCACAGCCAGCGCATTTGCCGGCGAGCTCCCCTCTTACGAAGTGAATTCGTTTCCAATCTCGGCAATGCAAGTGCAGGTGCTCGGCGGTGCCGGCGTTCAGGAGCAGTCGACTGCGCCCGCGATGATCGTCGCCGGTATGCCGGCCTCGCCTGCGCAGATCTCGGTGCTGTCACCGCGCGTGAAGCGGTTTGCCAGCGCGAACTCCGACAGCGAAGCGCGCTAACCGTCCCGCGTCACCTGCAGCGCCCGCATTCAGTGCAGGCGCTGCAAGCATTCTCAGGTCATGCTGCCCGGCATGAAGCACCGCACGCGCGGGTGGCCGTCAATATAGTGCTTCCACACCATGGTGCGGCCGATCTTGTTCGGCTCGTTGATCACGGCGCCGTCGGGCACGACGACCCATTCGTCGTCGAGATGCACGCGGTAGTGTCCCTTGTCGGACTCCCAGTCGACATCGGCGACGACATAGCCGTCGGCATCCGAACAGCACTGTCCGTACTCGCTGCGCAGACTCTCGAACCAGGGTTTGAGCGGCGAGTTGGCATAGCGTCCGTCGTCACGCGCCATCGCCGATGTCGCCAGTGGCAGCATCAGCCCCGCCAACGTCGCTGCACACAATCTTGCAAGTCTCATAGCGTCATCTCATCGATCGAAGTCACGCGCCGCGAGGAACAGGCGACGTCACTCACGCCCTTGAACAGGCGCGGCAGCGGCGACTCACTCCTCCGGCAGATTTGCCGACAGCTATGCAAATCCAGCGCCAGCGCGCATTCCGGGGAACTACTGGCGCGGCAGCCTTGCTCGATCTGCCTGGACGTCCCGCATGTGTGATATGCCGACGCTCCGCCGCGCCTCGCTCCGGAGGCTTTCCTTGTTGTGTCAGGACGTGTACGAAGCTGGCGCGGACGCGACCGCTAACCGCTTAACCGACTGTTTCGAATGGAAGAATTGGGTATCGGCGTGACTGGTTTTGGACCGTCAACGCAATGAGCGACTCGAGGGACCTGCTTCCCGGTCAACAGGACCCGACGGATTTGCCCGCAAACCAGGTGCAGTTTGCGCTGGTGATTTCGCGCATGCTCGAGGCGGTGAAAGACGACGCCGAAGCCCAGCGGCAGATGGTCTACGATCTCGCCCGCTACAAGCTCCAGGAGCAGTTTACCTACGCCGACGCAAAAAACATCGACCAGATGAAGCAGGCCCTCGAGATCGCGATCGATGAGGTCGAGAAGTTTTCGCGCGAACAGGCACCGCTGGAGCGCTTGCCACCGCAGCAACTCACATCGTCCAGGGTGACCGACGCAGGCACTCTTCTGGTGTCCAGCGATGCGACCGTTTTGCCTTCGGCGATCAAGTCCCGCAGCAAGCTGCCAGCGGTCTCTGGTCCGCTCTGGCCTGTGATCAAGCGTACGGCGGCCATCCTGCTTGTCGTTGGCGCAACCATCGTGATCGTCTCGCAGCGAGACCGGATCGCCGCGCTGCGCCGGCTGATGTCGTCGCAGACGCCGGAGATCGCGCAAGTAGCGCCCAAGCCGGAGACGACGATCACGGTCGCCAAGCCGGAAATGGTGCCCTCTGCTCCGCCTCCGCCCGCACGCGTACTGCCCACCGATTACGGCATCTATGCCTTGATCGACGACAAGTCGCTGGCTGAGTTGAACGCGACCGGCGTGATGGCGCCGGACATGCGCATTGCGATTTCACCGGAATTCAAGAAGCCCGACCGGCCGCACCTGCCGAACGGCCGCGTCAAGTTCATCGTGTTCCGCCGGGACATTGCAAATGTGATCCCCGAGCGCGTCGAGGTCCGTGTTGTCGCGAAGGTCAAAGAATTTTCGACCGATGCTGCAGGCAAGACGACGAGTGGCGGAGACGACGTCGGCGTGATCCGCAACGTCTCCTATCCGTTCCGGATCTCGCCGATTCCGGGGAAAGCCGAAATGTACGAGCTCCACGCCAGCGACGTAGAGCTCGAGCTTTCGCCGGGACATTACGTCCTGAGCCTGGGACCGCAGGCCTATTATTTTCAGGTCGACGGCGACATCACCGATCCCCGGCAATGCCTGGAGCGGGTCGTTGCCGGTAACGGCACGTTCTATGCGCCTTGCAAGAAGGCCCGGACGTATTGACGCCCATAGCCCGGGCGGCGTGAAAGCAGCCTACTTCTTCGCTGCTGGCGCCATCATCATCGCGCCACCTTTTTTGGTCGCGGGCGCGGGCGGCTGCTTGGTCGCAACGGCCTGCGCGGGGAGATATTTGGCGACGATGGCGGGATCGACTTCGGCGATACTTGCATCCGGCAAACGCTGCCAGGTCTCGTCCTTGCCGAACAGGGAAATGCCGAGGAAGCCGCGCATGGTCAGGACCTGACCGTCCGGGCTCACCGTCATCTTGGCCTTCCAGATGTTGCCGTCGCGCGGATTGACGACGTTGCCACCCTCATACTTCAACCCGTCACGCTTCATGTCGCGGATGAAGGAGAGCCCGAGCACCGGCTGGTTCTTGCGATCGTCCGCGCATTTCGTGCAGGCCTCGTTCGGATCGTCGCCCGGACGCGGGAAGGTCTTGGCGATGACGCCTTCGAAGATGCCGTTGTGGTCGATGAAGAGGAACCAGCCCACCGTCTTGCCGTCCTCGACCTTCTGCCAGAGACCTGCGGCGGTTGGCTGAGCCGGCGCCGCAGCCGAGACTTGCGCCCCAGCCGGGCTCACCGCGCCGAGCGTCAACGCGAGCGCGAGAAACGGGAGCAGCCGAAAGCCGGTAAAGAGATTCCGCATTATGATCACCTTGCTGAGCCGCCACTGCAATGGCCGCAGACTACGGCGATTTCGCGAACGATTCCAGCACCAGAAACATGGGGCATCGCCCGTCCGCTCCCGTTGCGATCAGTTGACACCCAGCTTCTTCTGCAGGCTGGAGGACGAGGTCGTGTACTGGAACACGAGCCGCTTCTCCGGATAGACGTAACGGTGGGCTTTTTGCGACATCAGTGCGCCCTCGTGGAAGCCGCACAGGATCAGCTTGATCTTGCCGGGATAGGTGTTGATGTCACCGATGGCGAAGATGCCGGGCACGTTGGTCTCGAACGCGGAGGTCTCGACCGGCACCAGATTGTTCTCCAGCGCGATGCCCCAGTTCGCGACCGGACCGAGCTTCATGGTCAGGCCGAAGAACGGCAGCATGGTGTCGCAGGCAATATCGCCGACATTGTTGTCGTTGCCCTTGACGGTGGCGCCGGTCAGTTGGCCATCCGCGCCTAAGAGCGCGGTGACCTGGCCGAGCCGCAGATCCATCTTGCCGTTAGCCACAAGCGCGCGCATCTGCTCGACGCTGTGGGGCGCGGCACGAAAATCGTCGCGACGGTGCAGCAGCGTGACGCGCTTGGCGATCGGATGCAGGTTGAGCGTCCAGTCGAGCGCGGAATCGCCGCCGCCGACGACCAGCACGTTCTTGTCGCGGAAATTTTCCATCTTGCGCACGGCGTAGTGCACCGAAGTGCCTTCGTAGGCTTCGATGCCCGGCACCGGCGGGCGCTTCGGCTGGAACGAGCCGCCGCCGGCCGCAATCACCACCACCTTGCATTCGAACACCTTGCCGGCATCGGTGGTGCAACGGAACAGGGGATCGCCGATCTTCTCCACGGTCTCGATCATCTCGCCGAGATGGAAGGTCGGATGGAACGGCTTGATCTGCTCCATCAGCGCCTCGGTGAGGCCCTGCCCCGACACCTGCGGAATGCCGGGAATGTCGTAGATCGGCTTTTCCGGATAAAGCTCGGCGCACTGGCCGCCGACCTTGTCGAGGATGTCGACGAAATGCGCCTTCATGTCGAGAAGGCCAAGCTCGAAGGCGGCGAACAGACCGCAAGGGCCTGCGCCAATAATCAGCACATCGGTTTTGATCACGTCGCTCATGTCGTCTCTTTATCGGTCGTTATCGGTTGGACGGCGCCCGGCGGGCAGAGGTGACCCTGCCTGTCTAGCCAACGGGGATGGATCAGGGAAGGCATAAAAGCGGGAGCGCCCCGCAGCCGCGCCCACTTGCCGGCTCAAAATAACTGGGCTGTAACGAGGTTGGATATGACGGAGATCAATCGGTGAACGCACCAAGCCGCCTCGATACGACGCCGCGCCTGGAGGACTTCCCTTTTCGCCTCAGTGACAACGTCCGCTTCGGCGATCTCGACCCGAACCAGCACGTCAACAACGCGGTCTACGCCACCTATTTCGAGACCGGCCGCGTCACGCTGATGAAGAGCCCGGAATACGGGCTGACACCGCCGGGGCTCGCCTGGATCATGGTGCGGCTCGACATCTATTTCCGCGCCGAGCTGCACTGGCCGAACACGATCGAGCTCGGCCTCGGCGTGGTCAAGCTTGGACGCACGTCGGTGACCTTCGAGCAGGTCGTGTTTTCGAACGGGACCTGCATCGCGTCAGCGACATCCGTCGGCGTCTTGCTCGACGAGGCGACACGCCGGCCGGCACCGCTGACCGCAGAGGTGATCGAGAAATTCAAACCCTGGCACAAGCGCGGCATCGAGGTCGCGCCGCCGAGCGCTTAAACGAGACGTGCTTAGGCCTGACGTTCCGGCGTCGACACCACGAGCCCGTCGAGCTCGTCGGAGACCTTGATCTGGCAGGACAGGCGCGAGTTCGGGCGCACGTCGAAGCCGAAGTCGAGCATGTCCTCTTCCATCGGCGTCGGGCTGCCGACCTTCTCGCGCCAGGCTTCGTCGACATAGACATGGCAGGTTGCGCAGGCGCAGGCGCCGCCGCATTCGGCTTCGATACCGGGAATGCTGTTGCGGATGGCGGCTTCCATCACGGTCGCGCCGTTCTCGACATCCACCGTGCGGGTTTCGCCCTTGTGGTCGACAAAGTGAATTTTGGCCATGGGTGCTCGTGCTGCCGCGATCTGGGGAAAAAGGAGGGTCCGGGCTGTCCTATAACGGGTCGGTCCGGGCAGCGCCATAGCGTTTTCAAGCGAAGTGGATACCGGTTCGCGGGAAGAAAACGCGTCAAAACAAACAAAAGACTAGTGCACAGTCCACCCGCATTTGGGGACCCCGGCCTAGTGCTTCAGAATCGCCGCAATGGCCGCGCGAACCTCGGCGACCGCCTCTTTCAGCGCGGCGAAGGCGTGGGGCTGGTTGTGGCCGATCCGGATCGCGGTTTCCAGGCTGCCGGCGGCATCCGCGACCGCAAAGGCACCGATCCCGCGCGCCGAGCCTTTAAGCTTATGCGCGAGCGCACCGGTTTCGGCCGGCAGCGCCGTCATCGCCGCGATCAGCCGAACCGCCTGCTCCGCGAACATCGCAAGCACTTCCTGCTCCAGTTCGGCATCGCCGAGCGTCATGCGCGAGAGGTGGTCGAGGTCGAGGGGGCTGTCGATGGGCGCAAGCGGGGGCGAGGGCATCCAGTCCATCCGTTGCAGTTCAGGCATCATGGCGCAGGCCCCGGCATCGCACGACGGTCCGCCGGTCCGGCGGTTCGCCCCCACCGAAGCATGGAAATGGTTAACGAAGTGTTTGGGCCGTTTTACGCAAATCCGCCCGTTTATTGACGAAAAGTTGCCGCAATCGGCCAAGTTCGGTGGAGAATTTCATGTCAGGCTAAGGCGTTACGGCTCGATCCTGTTAACGATGATTAAGATTGTCTTAATCGCAGCCATTTCATTCGCGACGCTCTGCCAATAGGATGTTGCGGAAATTGGCGGACAAGCCGTTCGGGTGTGGACGGCTCGGAGATCCGCGCAAGCGGCATGATCCGGACTGTGGGCTTGCGTAGCGCGCAGGGCTCGCGGGGGGACGCGTACAAGTAACGAGGGCTCGACTGAACATGGCCAACACTCCCAAAAAGGTCAAAGATCCCACAGAAGATGCGCTTTCTGCGATCCAGGAAGCCCTCAACATCAGCGACACGGCTGCCGATACCAGCCGCAACGCATCGATGCGCGACGAAACGGCGCCTTCGGTCGCGCCGCCGATGCCTCCCGTGTTCGACGAGCCGACGTTCGAGCCTCGCGCTGCCGCCAACGAGCGCGCCGTGTTCGATCCGATCGAGGAACCGCGCACCTCGCGCCGCGCCGCCAATGACGACCGCGAGACCATCGGTCAGTTGCTCCAGTCGCTGCAGACGGGCCGCCCTGCCCGCAACATCTACACCGGCGCAACCATCTTCACGGTCGTCTGGCTTGCGGCCTGCGCCGCGCTGACGGTCGGCTTCCTGCCCTCGATCCGGGCCGCCATGGGCGAGAGCGGCGGCGTGCTGGCGATCGCCGGCCTCGCCACGATGTTCTTCGCGCCGATCATGCTGTTCTACTTCCTCGCGAGCCTGGTCTGGCGCGGCCAGCAGATGAGCCAGGTCGCGCAGGCGATGGCGCAGGTCGCGATCCGCTTCTCCGAACCGGAAGGCTCGGCCTCCGATTCCATGGTCACCGTCGGCCAGGCCATCCGCCGCGAGGTCGCGGCAATGGGCGACGGCATCGAACGCGCCATCGCGCGCGCCGGCGAGCTCGAGACGCTGGTGGCCAACGAGGTCGCCGCACTTGAGCGCGCCTATTCCGACAACGAAGTCCGCATCCGCGCCCTGCTCCAGGACATCGCGCATCAGCGCGACAATCTGGTTGGTCAGGCCGAGCAGGTCCGCAGCGCCATTTCCGGCGTGCAGATCGACCTCCGCCACGACATCGCGCTGATCTCGGACGCGATCGCCTCGCGCGTCGACGAGGTCGCGAAATCCATCACCGGCGCGCTGGAAGAGCGCGGCGCCCACATCACCGGCGCGCTGAGCCACGCCGGCGACAACATGATCCTGGCGCTCGGCGAGCGCGGCGGCGACCTGCTCGACCGCCTCGAGGAGGCTAGCGCCGAGACCACCCGCGCGGTGCTCGACGCCAGCGAGCGGTTGACCACCAGCCTCAACTTCAAGACCGGCCACGTCCACGACGAGTTCGTCGACCTCGCCGACCGCGTCCATGAAATGCTGAACGAGCGCATCGACCGCATCACCGGCGAGTTCGAGCAGCGTTCCGCCGCGATCGTCGACGGCATCTCCGAGCGCACCGAGCAGGTGCATGACAGCCTGAAGAACTCGTCGGACTCGCTGCTGCTCGAGCTCGAGCTGCGCTCCAACGACCTCTCCGCCAAGATCGACGACGCCGGCAACCGCCTCGCCGGCCAGATCATGACCTCCGGCGACAAGGCGAGCGAAGCGCTCGACGCCACGGTCAACACCCTCGTCGCCAAGGTCGTCAGCCAGACCGAGACCGCACACGACTCGCTGTCGCTGCAGATGAGCGCGTTCGACGAGCTGGTGAAGAACCAGGGTTCCGAGCTGGTCGAGAAGTTCGCCCGCGATTCCGGCACGCTGGGTGCCCTGATCACGCGCCACATCTCCGAGTTCGACCGCACCGTGAAGACGTTCGGCGGCGAGATCGTCGAGCGCATGGGCCAGCGCACCCACGACATCCATGAGTCGCTGAAGACCTATGTCGACAATTTCGACACCCGCTTCACCTCCAACGGCGGTGCGATCACGGCCGTGCTCGACCAGCGCCTGGTGCAGTTCGAGACCACGATCGGCGAACGCGTCACCAATCTCGACACCTCGCTGAACGGCAAGATCGCAAGCCTCGACGGCACGATCGAAGGCCACATCAAGACCTTCGACGAGCAGCTCGTCGGCCGCGTCGCCGCGCTCGAAGAGTCGTTCGACACCCGCGCCAAATCCGTCACCGAAACCATCGACGGGCGTCTCAACACGCTCGCGATGTCGCTGACCGATGGTGCCGCCCAGGCGATCCAGTCGGTCGACACGCGCTTGACGCACCTCACGACGACACTCACCGGTGGCGCGGCGCAGGCGCTCGAGTCCATTGACTCCCGCCTCACCCACCTCACGTCGACGCTGACCGACGGCGCCTCGCAGACGATCCAGGCGATCGATACGCGGCTGACGCATCTCACGACGACGTTCAACGGCGGCGCATCGCAGGCGCTGGAGTCCGTCGACAGCCGCCTCACCTATCTGACGACCGCTTTGACCAACGGCGCCCAGCAGGCAGTGCAGTCGATCGACACCCGCCTTACCCTGCTGACCTCGACGCTTACGGACGGCACCGCACAGGCGATCGAGGCGGTCGACCGCCGCATCACCGGCGTCGCCGACCTCATCGACGGCCGCAGCATGCACCTGACCGATACCGTCACGGCGCGCTTCCAGGACATCCACCAGGCGATCGAGACCAAGGTCGGTTCGGTTGCCAACGACATCGACGTGCGCGTGGCGCAGTTCGAAGACCTGCTCGGCTCGCGTGTCGAGGCCGTCGCCGGCCGCATCGAGAGCAGCGGCCGCCAGGCCAGCGAGGACATGATGTCCCGCGCCGAGATGATCTCGACCGCGATCCGCTCGCATGTCGAGGACGCCGAGCGCTCGCTCACCAACCTCGTCGTCAACACCAGCGAGACGATCCAGACCGGTGCGCGCACTGCGCAGCAGTCGCTGATGACGGTCTCCTCCGACGTCAACGCCCAGCTCAAGATGACCTCCGCCGAGGTCGAGCGCGCGCTGACCGCGGTCGGCACCGGTGCGGCGAACTCGATCCTGACCAGCGCCCGCGAGGCGCAGTCGTCCCTGGTCGCGGCATCGGGCGATGCCTCCAACCAGATCAAGGGGCTCGCGGCCGACGTCGAACGCACGCTGTCCGCGGCCGGCTCTGCCACCGCGGCCTCGATCCTGGCCGGCGCCCGCGAGGTGCAGACCACGCTCGTCACCGCCTCGTCGGATGCTGCCAACCACGTCAAGACGCTCACCGCCGACGTGCAGCGCTCGCTGTCGATGGCAGGCACCAGCACGGCGGAATCGATCACCGCCGGCGCCCGCGATGCGCAGGGCACACTGATCGCGGCCTCGACCGAGACTGCCAACCAGATCAAGGCGCTGTCCTCCGACGTCCAGCGCTCGCTCTCGATGGCGGGAACCTCGACCGCCGAGACCATCATGACCGGCGCGCGCGAGGCCCAGAACACGCTCGTCGCCGGATCTGCGGATGCAGCAAACCAAGTTAAAGCTCTTACAGCCGACGTGCAGCGGTCGCTCTCCATGGCTGGGACTTCGACGGCAGAGAGCATTCTGACCGGCGCGCGCGAGGCCCAGAGCACGCTGGTCAACGCGTCCTCGGATGCGGCGAGCCAGGTCAAGTCGCTCGCGGCCGAAGTGCATCGCTCGCTGTCGCAGGTCGGCCAGACCACTGCCGAGACGATCACGACAAGCGCCCGCGACGCCCAGAGCACCCTTCTTGCTGTCTCCGCAGAACAAACCGGCCAGGTCCGTTCGCTCGCGGCCGAGATGCAGCGCGCGCTGGCGACCGCCGGCGGCGCCACCATCGAGGCGCTCACCAGCGGCGTGCGCGAGGCCCAGGGCACGCTGATCACCGCATCGACCGCTGCGGCGAGCCAGATCAAGTCGCTGACGACCGATATCGAGCGCACGCTGACCTCGGTCGGCGCCGACACCGCCTCGACCATCCTCAGCAGCGCACGCGAGGCCCAGACCTCGCTGACCTCGACCTCAGCGGATGCCGCAAGCCAGATCCGCACGATCTCGACCGAGATCGAGCGCGCGCTGAGCACGGCCACGGCGAACGCGACCAACGACATCCAGACCAGTGCGCTCAACGCCCAGAACGCGCTGATCAACGCCTCCAACGAGGCGAGCTCGCGGGTCAAGTCGAGCTCGGCCGACGTCGAGCGCTCGGTGCTCTCCGCCTCGAGCAGCTTCGGCCAGGCCATGACCGGCAAGACCGACGAGATCGTCACCTATGTGCAGCAGCAGGCTGACCGCCTCTCGAACATGATCGACGCCAAGCGCGGCTCGCTCGTGGATGCGATCGGCTCGAAGACCAGCCAGCTCACGCTCGATATCGACCGCGTCACCTCCGACGCGCTGAAGTCGATCGAGACGCGCGGCACCGCGTTCTCGCAGACCATGATGGGCAACGGCAACGAAGTCGCCCGCACCATCAATTCGGCGAGCGAGATCGCGACCAGCGCGGTCGGCAGGTCGCTCAAGGACCTCGAGACGGCCTCGCGTGCGGCGATCGACCAGTCGCGCCAGGTCTCGATCGCGGCCGTCACCGAGATGCAGGAGACCAGCAAGATCCTGCGCACCGACACCGTCGCCCTGTTCGAGCGTCTGCGCGAAGGCAACATCCTCCTCCAGGAGGTGCTGACTGGTGCGCACGACAACCTCAACTCGCTCGAGCGCGCGCTGGTGACGCGCGTCGCCGACTTCGTCTCGGCGATGAACGACGTCACCTCGCGCAACGGCGCTGCGACGCAGAACCTGGAAGACCAGCTCAACGTCTTCAACACGAAGACCACGCGGGCACTGCAGGATCTCGGCGAGCTGTCGACGCAGTTCGACGCGCACGGCAAGGCGCTGGTCGATGCCGCACAGGTCGTCGAGCAGAGCAACAAGAACACCACCGCCTCGCTCGCCGAGCGCAAGCAGGCGCTGGAATCGCTCGTCACCACCATCGACCTGCGTACCACCGATCTCGACCAGCGCCTGTCGCGCTTCACCGGGCTGCTCGATGAGTCGCTCGCTGCGGCCGAAGAGCGTGCCCGCGACATCGCCCGCGTCGTCGCGGAGACCGCCGGCGCAGGTTCCGCCGCGATCACCCGCCAGTTCGAGGCGGTGCGGTCGGCCTCCGAAGAGGAGCACCGCCAGACCATCGATGCCATGCACGACATCTACCGCCAGACCACCGACGAAGCGGATGCGATGTTCAAGCAGTCGGCCGAGAAGTTCGGCAACCTCGTCTCCAGCATGAAGCAGATGGCGTTCGAGATGCACAACGAGCTCGAAGCCACCCGCAACGAGCTGCGCCGTGGCGTGCTCGAGATGCCGCAGGAGGCCGCCGAGAGCACTGCGCAGATGCGCAAGGTGATCGTCGACCAGATCGAGGCGCTCGCCGAGCTCAACCGCATCGTGGCCCAGCACGGCCGTGGCCTCGACGTCACCACGACGGGCCGCGCTTCTGTCGCCGTCCAGCGCCAGGAAGAGCCGGTGATGGCAAGCGCGGGCGGTCGTGGCACCGAGACGCGCATGCGCGACACCGGCAGCGCCTCGACGTTGCCGCCGCCGGACCTCGGCATGCCGGCCTCCTCGCGTCGCACCGAAGCGCCGCCGGTTGCCCCTGGTGGGAACGACCAGGGCCGCGACGGCTGGCTGTCGGATCTGTTGAACCGCACGGACGCCAACCAGGCGGCTCCGAACGGTCGTGAGGCCCCGCGCGGCCGCCAGGCTGCACCCGCTCCGCAGCCGCAGGCCCCGCAGGCCAGCAGTAATCCGCTGGAATCGCTGTCGCTCGACATCGGCCGGCTGATGGACCGCAACCTCGCCACCGAGATGTGGGACCGCTACCAGCGCGGCGAGAACAAGGCCTTCACCAAGCGCCTGTACACGCCCGCCGGCCAGAAGGCCTTTGACGAGGTCGCCCGCAAGTATCGCGCCGACCGCAACTTTAAGGGCACGGTCGACCGCTACATCGGCGAGTTCGAACGCCTGCTCGACGAAGTCGCCCGCGACGGCCGCGGCCCGCAGGAGCTGCGCAGCCACCTGACCTCGGAGACGGGGCTGGTGTACACGCTGCTGGCACATGCGGCGGGCCGGCTGGGGTGAGGCGAAGCTCGCAATAGCTAATGCAAACGGAGGCCTCACGGCCTCCGTTTTTGTTTCACACTGGATGATGGAAGCGAAATCCGGAGATGAAGCACCAACGGACCAGACTGAGCTTGCACTTCAAGCATCCGGAAATCGACCTGGCTGAGGTTTGTAACAAGTTGGGACTAACACCCTCGGTGATCTGGAAAGCAGGCGACGAGCGCCGCACGCCCAAGGGAAGGCGCCTCGAAGGAATTCGGCCCGACTCTTACTGCTCGATTGATCTCGGACCAAGCAGGCGCGTGGCGCCCGCGGAACGGATCGAGTCCGCGCTCACATTGCTCCAGCCACACCGTCGAACGCTACGGAAGCTGGTCTCGACAGGCGGTCGTATCAACCTGTTCATCGGATGGTTCTGCGACGAGCACACTGGCGATGCGCTTGAACACCACGTCTTGGGTCAAGCGGCCGACCTGAGGATCGCAGCCGATTTCAACGTTTATGTTCCGGACGGGTCGGACAAGTCCGGCTGACAACGAGCGGGCCCCCCACAAGCTCCGTCATTGCGAGGAGCACTTGCGACGAAGCAATCCAGGCTGCCTCTGCGGAGACGGTCTGGATTGCTTCGCTTCGCTCGCAATGACGAGGAGAGAGATTTCGCCGTTACTGCCGCTTGCGCTCGTGCGCCGGCGCGGGCTGCGCGCTGCTGTTACGCAGAATTGAAACCAACGTAGCGTGAAGAAGTCATGGAAAATTGGGCGGGCTGCATTCGTCAAGATCGCGTCAGGTGCATTCAGCGGCGATCGCTCATGAACGCTGCTTTCTCGGCAACGTGGTCCCTTGGCTCTCGGCGTTAATATAGAACTTCCAAGGTCCTCTAGAATCCTGCCTGAAAAAGTCGTCGACTCGAATTTTATCCTGCAAACAGATATCGAGATGGCCGATCCACAAGAACGTATCGACGCACCGCTGCGTTAATTCGTCCAATTCGGCGACATTCTTCGGTAGCTCTATGTTGCCTAGGCCGTCCGCTGTTGTCTTGTATTTTCGAACCAGGAATCGTTCTGCATTTGGATCGTCGGGGGCACCGTAGCCGATGAACCATGTTCCATGCAGCAGTTCATTCCGCTTGCTAAGTAGGCTGCTGTATTCGCCTTCGATGCAACCGAGAATCTTCTTGAACTTCAGCCGGTCTTCATGATGCGGGCTGTTTTTGTCGCCAACGATCTCGGCGATGATCGCGCGCATGATGTCGAACAAGATTTTGGCAGTCATGCTCTGATGGTGAAATGGAATTTCGATCAATCGCTGTCGTTCGCTACTCCCCACCCCTTCACAGAGCCTTTCAATACAAGCCTCGCGAACTTCATTCACCATCGCCTCAAAGGCTTCAACAAACCGGCCGAGCGCCGCATACTGCTTCTCAGTATTTCGCGCGCGTTCTTCCTCGTTTACGGCTGTCACTGAACATCCCGCCAGTTATTTCGCAACCCTGCGCAATATGTTTCCCGAGGGCGCCTTAGCGCGAACCTCGCCTACTGCCGCTTGCGCTCGTTGGCGGGCGCCGGCTTCGGCGCCTCGGCCGGCGGGGGCGCGGCCGCTGGCGCGTTGTTACTCGCGCCGAACAGCACGCGGGTCGGGTTGCGATCAAAGTTGTTCACCGCGCGGCTGATGTCGCCGAGCGTACGGCGGCCGTCGGTGATCAGCGCGCCGGAGCGCTTGTCGAAATCCTCGGCGAGCTCGCGGATCGATTTGACGGTCAGGAACAGCTCGCCACCGTCCTTGCCGCCGGCAAGCGTGTTGAGACCGAGCATGAGGTTGTCGGCCTTCAGCATCACGCCGTCGACCTTGGCCATCACGCCGTCGATCTTCTCGGAATTGCGGGCGAGCGAATTGGTGAAGGTCTCCAGGTTCTTCAGCGAGTTCTTCACCGACTCCTGGTTCTCGGCGACGATCTTGTTGATGTTCTGCAGCGTGCCGCGGATCGCCTCGGTGACGTCCTGAAGCTTGTTCGGATCGGCCGTCAGCGTCGGGATGCCGTCCTCGTCGAGCGGCGGCGGTGCAGCCGCCTCCTCGCCGCCTTTGAGCGAGATCGCGGCGACGCCGGTCAGGCCCTGGAATTCGAGGCCGACGAGTGTGTCCTTGCGGAGCGGCGTGTTGTTCTCGATCATGGCGAGTGCGACAACCCGCCGCGGATTATCGAGTTTCACCGAGACGACTTCGCCGACCCGGATACCGTTGAAATTGACGCTGCCGCCGTTGCGCAGGCCCGCGGCCGGGCCCTCGAACACGACGCGGAACGGGCTGCGCTGCTTGGTGGTGTGCAGTGACTGGAACCACAGCACGAAGCCGATCGCAGCCGCAAGCACCGCCAGCGTGAAGGATCCGATCAGTACGTAGTTCGCCCGCGTTTCCATCAGCTGCTCCGGCCACTCAAGTCACGACCGCGCGGGCGCGCTTGCCGTGGAAATACTGCCTCAGCCAGGGATGCTGCGAGGCCTGCATGTCGGCGATCGACCCTGCCGCAATGATCTTACCGTTCCCTAAAACGGCGATGCGGTCGCAGGCTGTGTAAAGGCTGTCGAGGTCGTGGGTTACCATGAAAACGGTCAACCCCAAAGTCCGCTGCAGCGTCCTGACCAGATCGTCGAAGTCGCCGGCGCCGATCGGATCGAGGCCGGAGGTGGGCTCGTCCAGGAAGACGAGGTCAGGATCGAGCGACAGCGCGCGGGCCAGCGCGACGCGCTTGATCATGCCGCCGGACAGTTCCGAAGGAAAGCGCTCCGCCACTTCCGGCTTGAGGCCGACCATGGCGAGCTTGGCCATGGTGATCTCGTCCATCAGACGCTGCGAGACCCGTAGATATTCGCGCATCGGAAACTGAATGTTCTGCCGCACCGTGAGCGAGGAGAACAGGGCGCCCTGCTGGAACAGCACGCCCCAGCGCCGCTCGACATTGCGGCGCTGCGAAATGTTGGAGGAATCGAGGTCGACGCCGAATACTTCGATGGAGCCCGCGACCTTCGGCACCAGGCCGATGATGGTGCGGGTCAATACCGATTTGCCCGCACCGGAGGGACCGACAAATCCCAAAATCTCGCCGCGCCTGACGTCGAGGTTGAGACCGTCGAGCACCCGCGTCGCGCCGAACTGCACGGTGATGTCGCGGACGCGGATGATGGGGTCTTGAATCGCGTTTTGGATTTCTTGCGCCATCGTCACATTCCGATCGAGGCGAAGAAGATGGCGAACACGCCGTCCATCACGATGACGAAGAAGATGCCCTTCACCACCGACGCGGTGGTGTGCTGTCCGAGCGATTCCGCGCTGCCCTGCACCGCAAGACCCTCGACGCAGGCGACGATGCCGATCACCGCGGCCATGACGGGCGCTTTTACGATGCCGACAATGAAATGGTCGATCGAGATGGCGTCACGCAGGCGCAGCAGAAACGCTTCGGGATCGACGCCGCCATAGAGCCAGGCGACGAGCCCGCCGCCATAGAGCGCGGCCATGGCGCCGAGAAAGGCGAGGATCGGCAGCGCCAGCACCAGCGCGAGCATGCGCGGCAGCACCAGAACCTCGATCGGGTCGAAGCCCATGGTGCGCAGCGCGTCGATCTCCTCGCGCATCTTCATCGAGCCGAGCTCGGCGGTGTAGGCGCTGCCCGACCGGCCCGCGACCATGATGGCGACGAGCAAGACGCCGATCTCGCGCAACACCAGCACGCCGAGCATGTCGACGACGAAGATGTCGGCGCCGAAGCGGCGGAAATGGAAAATGCCCTGCTGGGCGATGATGCAGCCGATCAGGAAGGTGATCAGCACGATGATCGGCACCGCGCGCCAGCAGACCTGCTCCAAATGATGCACGGTCGAAGTCAGGCGGAGCGAGCGCGGACGGATCAGCACGCGCCCGCACGCCGCAAGCACCGCCCCGAGCATGTCGATCAGGCCCGCCACCGTCCCGGCGATACCGGCGACGGCGCGGCCGATCTGCTCCAGCATGCCGGTGATGGTGATCGTGCTGCTGTCGATGACGGGGGTCGCGCGGACCCGGCGCACCTCGTCCACGAGGCTCGAATAATTCGCGGACAGTCCCGCGATCTGCGCCTCGACGGCGCCGTGGGTCAGGCTGCGGCGCAGCCGCTCGATCAGCCAGGCGCCAAAGGTGTCGAGCTTGGCGACCTCGGAGACGTCAATGAAGATGCTTTGGGGGCTACCGGCGAGCTTCTCGGCGTCGGCCACCATCCGCTCCAGCACCGGCGCGAAGCTCGCCGTCCAGGTTCCGGTGGCGCAGAGGGCCAGCGCGTTGCCTTTGGCAATCCGCTCCAGCTTCGGATCGCCGCTCAAGGTGTCCGCTCCCGTATCAGGGCGGAGGAAATCAGATAGTTGCGCACGCCCTTACCCAGGAAAGGTATCCCCAACTGGTTAATGTTAGTTGCTAGAGGTAACTAGCAGGTTCAGATTTCGCCAGAGTTCAAAATGACTTCCAGCAAAGTTCCTGCCCTTGCCGCTCGAATCGAGCGGTTTCCCATCGCCGGCAGCTTCACGATCAGCCGCGGCGCCAAGACCGAAGCCGTGACCGTTGTGGCCGAACTGAGCCAAAACGGCCTGACCGGCCGCGGCGAATGCGTTCCTTATCCCCGCTATGGCGAGACGCCCGAGGCAACGCTGGCCGCGATCCAGGCCATGCAGGCGACTGTCGCGGGCGGGCTGACGCGACAGGCCCTCCAGGCCGCCATGCCGCCAGGAGCTGCCCGCAATGCGCTGGATTGCGCCCTGATCGACCTCGAGGCCAAGGCGGCGGGCCTGCGGGCCTGGAACCTGCTGGACCGCCCGATCCCGGGCGAGCGCACCACGGCCTATACGATCTCGCTCGGCACCCCGGACGCCATGGCGGTGGCAACTGCGAAAGCGGCGCACCGGCCGCTGCTCAAGATCAAGCTCGGCGGCGACGGCGATCCCGAGCGGATCGCGGCCGTGCGCGAGGCAGCACCTGAGTCCGAGTTGATCGTCGACGCCAACGAGGCCTGGACCGAGGCCAATCTGGAAGCCAACCTCGCCGCCTGCGACGCCGTCGGCGTCACCCTGGTCGAGCAGCCGCTGCCGGCCGGCAGGGACGACGCGCTGGCGCGGATCAAGCGGCCGCTCGCGGTCTGCGCCGACGAGAGCGTGCATGACCGCAATTCACTAGCACCCTTGCGCGCACGCTACGACGCCGTGAACATCAAGCTCGACAAGACCGGCGGCCTCACCGAGGCGCTGGCCATGGCCGATGCCGCGCAGGCGCTCGGTTTCGAGATCATGATCGGCTGCATGGTCGCGACCTCGCTGTCGATGGCGCCGGCCATGCTGGTGACCCCGCAGGCGCGCTTCGTCGATCTCGACGGCCCCTTGTTGCTGGCGCGCGATCGCGATCATGGACTGCGTTATGACGGGAGCCTGGTCTATCCGCCGGACGCTTCGCTCTGGGGCTGAGCCATGAACCTGTGCCGCGCCGACCAGATCACGATCGCGCCGGCCGCCGCCATCGCCGCCATGACGTAATAGAGGCTGTCGCCGATGCGGGCGTAGATCGCGCCTGAGGCGATCGAGCTTGTCGCGCCCAACAATCCGCTGCACGCGGCAAAGTAACCCTGCCCCCGCGCAATCTGATGCGACGGCACGCGCTGCACCAGCAAATTCATGGTGCCGACGATGGTGATGCCGAAGGTGAGGCCGTGGCCGAGCTGCGCGATCGCGAGCAGCGCCAGCGGCGGATCCTGCGCCGTGACGATCCAGCGCAGCACCGCGCTGACGCCGCCGATCGCCATCAGCGATGACGGATGCAGCGAGAAGCGCGGCGACAGCGCGAAGACGACGATCTCGGCAATCACACCCAGCGTCCAGAGTCCCGCAATCGTGAATCCACCGAGCCCATGGGCCTGCCAGCTGATCGCCGAAAATGAGTAATAGGCGGCATGACTGCCCTGGATCAGCGCGGCCGAAATGACGACCAGCCAGAAGCCAACATCGCGCAGCAGGGCATTGCTGGCGTGCTGTTCCGCCGTCCTTCGCCTGACATCGTCGAGCGGCTGGAGCAACAGGCCTGCGATGGCCGCAACCAGAGCCCATGCGACGATGACCCAGATCAGCTCGCGCGTGTCGATGCTGTCCACGAGATAGCCGCAGGCGAGTGCGCCGGCAGCGAAGGCCGCCGAGCCCCACAGCCGAACCGGCCCATAATCGAAGCCGTAGCGAATGACGCCGCGCAACGCGTAGGCATCCGTCAGCGGGACGACCGGCGTCCACATGATGCAGGTCAGCGCATAGATCAGGAACAGTGCCAGCGGCTGCTGCTGCAAGCCGACGGCCGCAAATCCGATCGCGGTGGCCACCACCGAAACCATCATGCCGGCGCGAATCGCATGGCGCTTTTCGGCAAAGGCGGTTGCATAGGGCAGCGTGGTGAAGCGCGTGATCCCCGGCAGCGCGTTGATGATCCCGATCCAGGCCGCATCGACGCCGACCGCCTTGAGCCAGACCGGGAAGAACGGCAGATGCGTGCCCGACACCGCGAACACAGCCGAATAGAACAGCGCGAGACGCACGGCGAATCGCCGCTTGACGGATGTCGCGATGGGGATTTGTGATTCGCCTGCCATCAAACCAATTGCGATTCGGTCGATATCGTGGTGATCGTTACAGTAACGCGCGGTGATTTGCGCGACGAGATTGTCATGGCCAACGAAGCATTCGCCCTCTCGCCCATGTCTGCCCGCGCGGCCGAGCCGAACGAGCAGGATTACGACGCGATCCGCGAAGCCTTCATGGAGACCGCGCGCGGCCGCTGGTTCCTCGGCGAGTACGCCAAGCGCAACCGCAATGCCGACACAAGTATGGTGCTCGACGCGGTCGCCAAAATCGAAGAAGCCCTTGCGGCCCAGCGACAACCCGTCGTCGAGGACCGCCTTCCCGAAGCGCTGGTCGCGATCCGCCGCGCCGTCGAGGATGCAGAAAGCGCCGCGGCTGAGGCGTTCGATCCGGCCGCGCTCGAGGCGAGCCTCGCACCGATCCCGCGCGGCGTGCGCATCATCAAGGAGATCTCCTGGCGCTGGCGCGAGATCGGCGCCGACGGGCGAATCTGCGACCTGATTGATTCGCAGCTATCCTCGATCGAAGCAGCCTGCGCCCAGGTGTCGACCATCGACCCGCGCGGCGACCTCAAGGCCGCCTTCGATCTGCTCAAGGATCGGGTCGAGCAAACGGACGCGGAGGGCGTCGCAGCGGCGCAGGCCGCGGTGCGGCCAACGCCTGCGCAAGCCGCACAGCCGGTGGCGGAAGCGCCAATTGCCGAAGCGCCCGCCGCGATGGCGGCCGAAGCACCCGTGGCTTTTACGGAGACCCCGCAGGACATCGCGCCCGAGATCGCCGAAAGCCACACCGCCGTCGAAGCGCGTTTTGCTGCGGTCGAGGACAGCCTCGCCGATCCCGCTTCTGTCGCCGAGATTGCGGACGAGTTCTCGCTCGATGCCGCCGCGGAGGCCGAGGACGACGCCGTGCTGGCGCGGATCGCGATGGAGATGGCCGCGCCCGATCCGGAGTTCGACGAGATCGTCGAGCCCATCGAGATGGAAGCGGCTATTCCCGAGCCGACGCCGGAGCCGATGATCGCGGAACCGGTCGCAATGGAGGCGCCGATCGCGCCGCACATCGCGCCTCCCTTGGAGGAGCCGATTGTCGAGGAGCCGCATGTCGAGGAGCCGGTTGCCGAAACACCGATCGCGATGGAATCGCTCGCGCGCCTCACCGATGCCATTGCGGAAGCCGCCGCCGAAGTGATGGAGCAGCCAGCCCCCGCCATTTCGGCCGTGGCGAATTTCGGCGCAGCACCGACCGCGTCACTCCCGATGCCGTCCCCCCTGCCCGAGCTCTCGCTCGGCGCCACGGTCCTGGCCAGCGGCATCCTGCAAAAGCCCCGCCCTGCGGCCAACGACGCGCTCGCGCCCATCCGCCGCATGACCCAGGCCGAGAAGATCGCGTTCTTCTCGTAACGGCGCTCTCTATCGACCCCGCCGCACAATTTGTGACGTTCACAATTCGTCCCAATGACGTGCGACGAAAAGTGCACGGAGAAATTTGTGCGGAGTCCAGCCTCGGCAAACGTCTAGGTCACGAGGGCTGCGGTCGCGCGTTCTGCGACCGCAGCGAGTTGAGGCCTGCCTCCGATGAAGTTTTCTCTTCCGATCTCGATAGCCATTGCCGGCATCGCGTGCGTCGCAGCGAGCATGAGCGCGCGGGCCGCCGACCTGCCTGCAGATCCTCCCCTGCGCGGTGCGCCGGTTTATGGCTGGCAGGGCGCCTATGTCGGGCTCGCCGGCGGCGGCAGCTTTGGACGCAGCAAGCATACCGATCATCTGACCGGGCTCGACGATACGCCGCGGTTCGACGTCAATGGCGGCATTGTCGGCGGCACGGCCGGCTACAACTGGCAGCTCGCGGGCTGGGTGTTTGGCGTCGAAAGCGATTTGTCGTGGACCGGACAGAAAGGCAGCTCGCTCGACAGCGGCCCCGCCGGCAATCCGGACTTCTCAAGCTTCACGAAAGTGCAATGGCTCGGCACCGTTCGCGGGCGGGTGGGATACACGCCCGGAAACGTGCTGCTCTATGCGACCGCGGGCTATGCCGGTGCAGGCATTGAGGCCGGTCTGAAGTCGACAGCAACCGGTGTCGTAGAGGACAGCACCTCGTCGTGGCGATCCGGGTGGACCGTAGGTGCAGGTGCCGAATGGGCGTTTGCGCCGGCATGGTCGGCGAAGATCGAATATCTCTATGTGAAACTGAACGACGGCGGCTTCGCCACGCCCAATCTCGGTGCGGCCTTCGATCGCAGTCACGTCGCATTCGACGACAACATCGTGCGCATCGGCGTGAACTACTATTTCAGCGGCCTGCCAATACGACACTATTGAGACGCTCGCACGACGCGCGGCTTATTGTCCGATAGCGTTAAGTTTAGACTCATTCGCACGCTGATTTCTGCTATAGGTCGCGGCCAA
This sequence comes from Bradyrhizobium sp. AZCC 2230, assembly GCF_036924495.1. Lineage (NCBI taxonomy): Bacteria > Pseudomonadati > Pseudomonadota > Alphaproteobacteria > Hyphomicrobiales > Nitrobacteraceae > Bradyrhizobium > Bradyrhizobium sp. AZCC 2230. The sequence continues at coordinate 2,902,563 of NZ_JAZHRS010000001.1, forward strand.
CAGGCGACAGCACGGCAGCAATGATCGCGCCGATTGCACACAAGCCGATTGCATAAACAGGGACTTAAGCGCGATGTCGAACAACACGACGCCGTCGTCGAGCACAGCCACGCGCCGTGCGATCCTATCGAGAAGCCTTGGTGCGGCCGCAGTAGGCGTTGCCGCGAGCGCGATGACGACGCGCTCCGCGATGGCCGACGGCAGGCGCGTCACGGCCAATTTTGTTAGCGGCGGCCGCCCCGCCGCTGGCGGCAATTGCTTCCTCAAGGGCACGCGGATTTCAACGGCAGACGGTGAGCGCAGGATCGAGGATCTCGTCGTCGGCGATCAGCTGCCGACGATGTTCGGCGGCCTGCGCGCGATCCAGTGGATCGGCCGCTTCAGCCGCACGAGGAGCGATTCCGCCAGGCCCTGGACCAGGAGCGCACGGCCGGTCCGCATCGCCCGCTCGGCGCTCGCGCCCAACGTGCCGCACACCGATCTCTACGTGACCCAGGGTCACGCCGTGCTCGTCGACGGCCTGCTCGTCCCCGCAGGCAACCTCGTCAACGGCACGACGATTGCGCTCGACGCGGCGGACGCGCACGAGACGCTCGAATTCTTCCACATCAAGCTCGCGACCCACGACGTGATCTTCGCCGAAGGCGCGCCTTGTGAGACGCTGCTCAAGGTCGACGAGACCATGAGCAACTTCGCGGAGTATCTCCGGCAGCACGGCGAGCAGGACGCGCAGGAGGCTCACTGCGCGCCCATCGTCGGCCATGGCCGCCGCAGCGCGATGATGACGCGCGCCCGGCGGCTGGTGTCGCCGTGGCTCGGCCCGCAGAAGGTCGAAATCATCGGCGCCCGCCTGGGGTCGCGCACCGCAGGCATCATCTGAGCTTTCCCGGCTCGCTGCGTGATTTAGATCACGCAGAGTGTGACGGTGATCGCAATCACGGACCGGAACTCGAACGCGGCCTAGCTTCCTCGCAACCAATCTCGCACCGAGATGAGCCCGAGGGAGCACACCATGTTCCGCCTGAAATCCGCCCTGATGACCGCCGGCCTGCTGGGAAGCCTGTTCGGCTTCGCCTGCGGCCCCGTTTCCGCACAAGTCGCCCCTGTCGAACCGGCAGCACCCGCCGCGCGGCAAGGCCCGGAGCAGCGGGTGGCGCTGGTGATCGGCAATTCGAACTACCAGAACGCGCCGCAGCTCGCCAATCCCGACAATGACGCGCAGTCGATGGCGCAGTTCCTCAACTTGGCCGGCTTCGAGGTGATCTCGGCGACCGACCTCGGCCAGAACGACATGCTGCGCGTGGTGCAGGATTTCTCGGCAAAAGTGTCCGCGCGCGGCCCCAACACGGTGGCGATGGTCTATTACGCCGGTCACGGCGTGCAGCTCGCCGGCGAGAACTATCTTGTCCCCATCGACGCGAAGGTGTCGAACCAGACCGAGCTCGTCAACGACTCGGTCCGCCTGGTCGACGTGATGTCGACGCTGGAGACGATCCCGAGCCGGATGCGCATCGTCATCCTCGACGCCTGCCGCAACAACCCGTTCCCCAACGTCAACGACGCCGGCCGCGGCCTCGCCATCGTCGATGCGCCGAACGGCTCCATCGTCGGCTATTCGACCGCGCCGGGCGCCGAAGCGCTCGACGGCAATGGCGGCCACAGCCCCTACACGCAGGCCTTCCTGAATGTCGCGCGCGAGCCCAACGTGCCGATCGAGCAGCTGTTCAAGCGCGTGCGTCTCCAGGTCAACCAGACCACCAGCGGCGCGCAGATTCCGTGGGAGAGCTCCTCGCTCACCTCCGACTTCACCTTCTTCGGCGACACGGCGGTCGCTGCCAACCGCGCGCCGGTGAACGCACCGGTGGTGCAGATGGCCTCGAACCTGCCGAGCCGTTCGACGCGCCAGGCCTATGACTACGTCGTGTCCGAGGGGCGGCCGGAATACTATCAGGAGTTCATCCAGATGTATCCGCACGACCCGCTGTGCGATCACATCCGCTGGCTGCTGTCGAACCTTCTGCTCACGCAGGCCTGGCACCAGGCGGTGCTGGCGAACTCGCCGATCGGCTACCAGACATTCTATAACAACTACGGCAACAGCCCCTATGCGCAGATGGCGCACAAGCTCGAGACGCAGCCGAAGCTGATCCCGCTGATGCAGGCGACGAAGTTTCTGGCTCCGCAGAATATTGCCCCGACGCTCAAGATCGGCAATCTCGGCCAGCCCAAATACATGCCGCTGATCCAGCAGGGCAATGGCGGCTCGCAGATGAATGCCAACCTGCCGGTCGTGCAGAAGCCGGTCGACGGCGTCAGCCTGCCCGCGCCGACCAACACGACGACGAACAACAACGGCATCGGCAAGATCACGACACTGCCGGTGACCACCACCAATCAGAACACCAGCAACAACAATGTCGGCACCGCCAATGGCAACCCTGGTAAGGTCGTGACCATGCCCGTGACGATCGGCAAGGGCGGTACGACCGTCGATACGAAACCGGTGAACGTTCAGACGCAGAACAATCCGATCCGTATCAACAACGGCGTGAAGCTCAACAACAACCCGGTGAACAAGGTGCAGGTCCTGAACAACCAGCAGAACAACCGGCCGCAGTTCAATGCGATGGGGAATGGCGGCGGCAACAATGTCCGTCAGTCGATGAACCAGTCAAACGGCGGCAACAACCACCGCAGCTTCATGCACTGATCGCATCAGCCACACACGACAAAGGGGCAGAGCGGCAACGCTCTGCCCTTCATCATGTCAGAAGCTCAAAAACTCAGGCCACCAGCTCGGCAAACAGATCCGCATCGACGTTGCCGCCGGAGAGTACGATGACCACGTTCTTGCCGGCGACGTCGAGACGGCCCGCGAGCAACGCGGCAAGGCCGACGGCACCGCCGGGCTCGACCACGAGCTTCAGCTCGCGATAGGCAAAGGCGACGGCCGCGCCGACTTCCTTGTCCGACGCGGTCACGCCGCGCGCCAAGAGCTTGCTGTTGATCGCAAAGGTCATCTCGCCGGGGATCAGCGCCATCAGCGCGTCGCAGATGGTGCGGCCCGCCGGCGCGTGCGGCTCGCGATGGCCTGCGGTCAGCGACAGGCCGTGATCGTCGAATGCCTCGGGCTCGGCCACCACGATCTCGGCTTGCGGATAGCGCGCCTTCACGGCGGTCGCGACGCCCGCGATCAGGCCGCCGCCGGAGGCCGGCGCCACCACGATGTCGGGTGAGAGGCCGAGCGTCGCCATGTCCTCCGCGATCTCGCGGCCGGCGGTGCCCTGCCCTGCGATCACGAAGGGATCGTCATAGGGCCTGACCAGCGTCGCGCCGCGCTTCTCGGCGATGCCGCGCGAGATCGCCTCGCGGTCGTCGCGGTCGCGATCGTAGAGCACGACCTCGGCGCCGTAGGATTTGGTGCGCTCGCGCTTCGACAGCGGCGCGTCCGCCGGCATCACGATGGTCGCCTGCATGTCGAGGATCTTTGCCGCCGCCGCCACGCCCTGGGCGTGGTTGCCGGAGGAGAACGCGACGACGCCGCCGGCGCGCTTGTCCTGCGGGATCGAGAACACCTTGTTGAAGGCGCCGCGGAACTTGAAGGAGCCGGTGCGCTGGAGCATCTCCGGCTTCAGGAACACTTTTGCGCCGACGCGCTCGTTGAGCACGGGAAAGGACAACAGCGGAGTGCGAACGGCGAAGGGCGCGAGCACGCGCGCTGCGGCATCGATATCGGCAGGGCCGATCGGAAGGGGCTGTTCGGTCATGTCAGATGTTATCGCGACGGATGCGGCGCGGGCAAGACACCTCCGCGCGAGGATCCTATGGTTCGCGCGAAGAAAACGCGTCAAAACAAGAATCTACACTTCTCAGGCGGCAAACCGGTCCGGGTCCGCCCCATTCCGGCCCGGCAGCACCGCGCCGACCGCAACAATGCTGTCCACAAAAGCCTTCGCCGAGGCTTCCCAGGTGTAATTGGAGGCAAATTCGACGCAGGCCTGCCTGGAGATATCGAGCGCGGCGAAGCAGGCATTGCGCAAATCATGATCCAGCGCACCCACCGGCGCTTCGCCGATGACGTCGCGGGGCCCCTTCACCGGGAACGCCGCGACCGGCAGGCCGCTCGCCAGAGCCTCGAGCAGGACCAGGCCGAAGGTGTCGGTCTTGCTCGGGAACACGAAGACATCGGCCGCCGCATAGATGTCCGCCAATTCCTCGCCGTGCTTCTCGCCCAGGAAGATCGCGTCCGGATAGGCCTCTTCCAGCACGTTGCGCGCCGGGCCGTCGCCGACGATCACCTTGGTGCCGGGCAGATCGAGGTCGAGGAACGCCTCGAGGTTCTTCTCCATCGCGACGCGACCGACCGAAAGGAACACCGGGGCCGGCAGGCAGAGGTCAATGGCGCGAGGATGGAACAAATGGGTGTCGACGCCGCGCGGCCACAGCACGACATTGTCGAAACCGCGCTCGCCGAGCTCCCGGGCCAGCGCCGGCGTAGCCGCCATCACGGCGCGGCTCGGGCCATGGAATCGGCGCAGCGCCCGCCAGATCAGGGATTCCGGAACCGGCACCCGGGCGCGGACATATTCGGGGAAGCGGGTGTGGAAGCTGGTCGTGAACGGCAGCTTGCGCTGCCGGCAATAGCGGCGGACCATCAGGCCGATCGGCCCTTCCGTCGCGATATGAATGCTGTCGGGCCGCGCTTCTTCGATCAGCTTTGCGATCCGCGCCGGGCGCGGCATCGCGAGCCGCACGTCGCGATAGCTCGGCATCGCAAAGGTGCGGAACGATTGCGGCGTCAGGAACGTGAACTCGACACCAAGACCTTCGACGGTCAGCGTCTTGGCGGCGTCAGCGAGCTTGGTCAGCGTCCGAACCACACCGTTGACTTGCGGGTGCCAGGCGTCGGTCGCGACCAGGATGCGCATCAAGCCGCCCTTGCCGCCACCTGCGGTACGGCTGCAGGCTTCTGCGCGTGATCCGCCCAGGTGATGATCTCGAAACGGCCGTCATCGTGCTCGACCAGCGCAGTGCAGCTCTCGACCCAGTCGCCGCAATTCATGTAGCGGATGCCGTTCTCGTCGCGGATCACGGCGTAGTGGATGTGGCCGCAGATCACGCCGTCGGCGTCATGGCGCCGTGCTTCGGCCGAGAGCGCCTGCTCGAACGCGCCGATATAGTTGACGGCGTTCTTGACCTTCTGCTTGGCCCATTGCGACAGCGACCAGTAGGGCACCTTGAACAGGCGGCGGAAGAAGTTGACGAAGCGATTCATCTGGATCGCGAAGTCATAAGCCTTGTCGCCGAGATGGGCGAGCCAGCGCGCGTTCTGCACCACGAGGTCGAAGATGTCGCCGTGGATGACGAGATAACGCTTGCCGTCCACGCCGGTGTGGACGGTGTTCTCGACGACGTCGATGCCGCCGAAATGCGTGCCGTAATAGTTGCGCAGGAACTCGTCGTGATTGCCGGGCACGTAAATGATCTTGGCGCCCTTGCGCGCCTTGCGCAGCAGCTTCTGCACCAAATCGTTATGCGATTGCGGCCAGTGCCAGCTCGATTTCAGCGCCCAGCCATCGACGATGTCGCCGACGAGATAGATCGTGTCGGCATCGTGGTAGCGCAGGAAGTCCAGCAAAAGGTCGGCTTGCGAGCCGCGGGCTCCGAGATGAACGTCGGAGATGAACAAGGTGCGAAAGCGCCTTTCAGGGCTCTCGTCACTCACATCGTAACTTCCCATGCGACAGCCTGTAACAATGTCCCGTGACAGGGGGATGACCAATTGAACCTTTGAGGCACCCTCAGATACGAATCAAACCTCGCCTCGCCCTCCCCGCGAATATCAGTCGCATGCGACAATCAGGCGACATGAGGCGGCACCGGGTCCCCGCAAAAGTCCGGGCCGGAGCGCGGCACACACCAAATGACGCGAGTCGTAGGCGCCCTATTTTCCGGAAACGACAATCGTCCGAACAATGAAGGCGATGCGTTCGCTCCGCGCGCTGAGCCTAATTCGGCCCGAACGTTCGAGTTCAACGAGCCCATGCAGGGCTGCCCAAAAGGTCTCGGTCGCGACCTCCACATCGACGCAAAACGGCGTCACGACTGCCGCAAGGGCCTCGAAGCCGGCCCGTAGTTCCGGTTTGGTCCCGGCTTCGGCAAAGCGCAGTTCCGTCGGAAGAATGAACATGGCCTCGTAGAGCGCAGGATTACCGAGTGCAAAACCGAGGTAGGCCGTCGCGACATTCTTGATGGCGTTTCGCCCGGTCGACCCGCTTGCCGCCTCCCGAAGAGCCACGGCGATGTCCCGGAAACCCTCGAGCGCAACCGCGGCAACGATCGCATCCCTGTTTTCGAAATGTGAATAGAGGACCGGCTGACTGTGCTCGATCTCGTCGGCAAGCCGACGGATCGTAACGGCGTTCCATCCCTCGCGCTCCGCGATCACGCGCGCCGCCGCCACGATCCGGCGTTCGCGTTCGGCGCGTTGCCTGTCTTTCCGCTCGGCGATCCCCAACCTTCGATCTCCCAGGCAAGATGGTCGACACTTATTATCGATGCTTGACGATCTAGCAATGCTAGACTACAAAACCTAGCAGCGCTAGATTATCTTGGATAGATAGATATGAATCTCATGCATTGGCTTCCGCTTGGAACAGCACTGCTCCTGGCTCTCGGGATCATCGCGATCGGCACGCAATATGTCGTGAGCCCGAGGACCGCGACGCGCAGTTTCGGCCTGCCGCTCCCTGAAGACGGCGCCAACACCGACTGGTGGCTTCGCCTCAAGGGCGTTCGCGACATCGCGTCGGGATTGACCGTGCTGGCATTCATGGCGTGGGGTGTCCCACGCGGGGTCGGCATCATCCTGCTTGTTGAAGCCATCATCCCCATCGGCGACATGCTGGTCGTGCTTGGCGGCAAAGGCTCTGCAAGAAGCGCGTTCGGCATTCACTGCCTCACAGCGGCAATCATGGTTCTGGCAGCCATCCCCATGATGATGGATGTGCCCTGAGATGGCCCATGTTGTTTCAGTCTGTCTGCTCGTTGCCGGACTCTTTGGCGCAGGCCTCTATAACGCGATCGGCACGTCCGCGACGCAAAGCAGTTTCGTTCGATGGGGTTACCCGCGCTGGTGGGGCAGCCTTACCGGCGGACTGGAGATGGTCAGCGCCGTTCTGATTGCGCTCCCTGCCAGTCGCGTTGTTGGCCTGGCGCTGGGTGCGGCAATCATCTTGGCCGCGGTTCTGACCGTCCTGCGCCACCGCGAATTTTCGCACCTTGTACCGCTTGGAGTGTTTGCCACCTTGATGGCTCTCGCAGGAACGTTGTCTTGAGGGCCGATATTGCCGGCCCGCGATCCGCAGCCTGCGTCAGTAAAACTTGTGGAAATGATGGATCGGCCCGTGGCCGTGCCCGACGCTGAAGCGATCGGCAGCTTCAATCGCCGCGCTGATCCAGCTCTTGGCGTTGCGCACGGCCGTCTCGAGATCCTCGCCCTTGGCAAGGCCCGCTGCAATGGCTGAGGACAGCGAGCAGCCGGTTCCATGGGTGTTGCGCGTGGCGACGCGCGACGCGGCAAGCGCGACCGTTTTGTCGGCGCTGACGAGATAGTCGATGCTCTCACGACCCTCGCCGTGCCCGCCCTTGATCAGGACCGCACGGCAGCCGAGCCCAAGCAGGCGACGCCCCTGGCTTTCGATCTCGGCCTCGCTTCGCGCGATCGGCTCGTCCAGCAGTGCGGCCGCCTCCGGCAGATTGGGCGTGATCACCCACGCTAGCCGCATCAGCTTCGTGCGCAATGCCTCGACAGCTTCCGCGGCCAGCAGGCGATCGCCCGAAGTCGCGACCATCACGGGATCGAGCACGATATGACGAGGTTTCCAGCGCGCCAGCGCGGAGGCGATCGCATCGATGCTCCCGGCTTGCGCCACCATGCCGATCTTGACCGCGCCGACATCGAGATCGGAGAACACCGCATCGATCTGCGCGGTGACGAATTCCGCGGGCACCGCATGAATGCCGCTGACGCCCTTGGTGTTCTGCGCCGTCAGCGCCGTGATCGCGGACGCGCCGTAGACGCCGAGCGCGGCAAACGTCTTCAGGTCGGCCTGAATGCCGGCGCCGCCGCTCGAATCGGACCCTGCGATGGTGAGCGCCACGGGCGTCGTCATCGCGGAAGACACTTGCTTGATAAGGACACCGCCATGGCCTGTCCTAGCGCGCTCGCGGGGCCCCAGCAAGCCGGACCGGCCGCGATTCGCGGCACCGGCGAATCAGCCAGCCGTAATCCGGCGAGGCGCTGTCGACCCTCGACCGTGCAAAGGCTGCAAAATTTAGCCCGATATCGCCTTGGCCCTTGGCGTCGATACCGAGGAGTGAGACGTTAGCGGTGCAACCGTCCAGCGACAATGTTGCGGGCTCGCCCCTGGCCCGCAAGTCTATCGGAGTGGAATCATGTGGGCCTACTTCGAACGCATCCTCGACTCCTCGATGTTCTCGCCGCACGGCATTTGCCTGCTCTGGGAGCCCGAGCTGATCTGGCTCCATGTCGTCTCGGACGCCTGCATTGCACTGGCCTATTTCTCGATCCCGTTTGCGCTCGCGATCCTCGTCACCAAACGGCGCGACCTCCAGTTCGGCTGGGTCTTTTGGGCGTTCGCGATCTTCATCATGGCCTGCGGCCTGACGCACGTGCTGTCGATCTACACGCTCTGGGTTCCGATCTACGGCATCGAGGGCCTGGTCAAGGCAGCGACAGCGATCGCGTCGATCTTCACCGCAGCCGCGCTCTGGCCGCTGCTGCCAAAAATCCTGACGATCCCCTCCCCGTTCGAGCTGCAGAAGGTTCAGGCTGCACTCGAAGAGGAGGAGATCAAGAGCCGGGACGCGACGCTGTTGCTCAAACAAGTCGGTGACGCCCAGCGCGCGATGCGCGAGAGCATGACGCGCCTCACCGCCGTGGTCGAGACAGCGGTGGACGGCGTCATCCTGTTCGATGCGCAAGCCCGCATTCTGCTGTTCAACCCCGCCTGCGAACGGTTGTTCGGCTATCGCGCCGACGAGGTCATGAATCTCGACATTGGAATGCTGATGTCCGACGAGAAGAGACCCTCATCCACCAGTCATGCGCGGCGCCTCGCAACCGGGGAAGCCGCCGGCCTGCGCAAGGACGGATCGACCTTCCCGATGGACCTTTCGGTGGGCCAGGCGTGGCAGGACGGCGAGCTGATCTACGTCGGCATCGTTCACGACCTGACCAGACGCAAGCTGACCGAGCAGCAGCTCCAGCAGGCGCAGAAGATGGAGACGGTCGGCCAGCTCTCCGGCGGCATCGCCCATGACTTCAACAATCTGCTGACCGTCATCATCGGCAATGCCGAGCTTCTGAGCGAGCAGCTCAAGACCCGGCCCGACCTGCGGCAATTTGCCGACGACATCTGCGAGTCCGGCGAACGCGGCGCTGAGCTGACGCAGCGGCTGCTCGCGTTCAGCCGTCGCCAGCTGCTCCAGCCGCGGGCGATCGATTGCCGCGACCTGCTGCAGTCCATGCTCAAGCTGCTCAAGCGGACCTTGCGTGAAAACATCGAGATCAAGGCGACATTCGGTCCTGGCAACATCCAGGCCTTTGCCGACCGTGCCCAGCTCGAATCCGCCGTGCTGAACCTTGCGCTCAATGCGCAGGACGCGATGCCGTCAGGCGGACATCTGACGCTGAGCACGGAGCTCGCCGCAATCGACGAGGACTATCGTGCCATGCACCCGGAAGTGGCATCTGGTAGCTACGCGCTGATCTCCGTCACCGATGACGGCGAAGGCATGACACCCGAGGTGATCGAGCACGCGTTCGAGCCGTTCTTCACCACCAAGGAGGTCGGCAAGGGTTCAGGGCTCGGGCTGAGCATGGTCTATGGCTTCGCAAAGCAGTCCGACGGCCATGTCGCGATCTATAGCGAGCAGGGCCTGGGGACGACGGTCCGGATTTACCTGCCGCGCGCCGGCGGCGGACAATCGCCGACCGACGTGCTGGACAGCGAGGACACCGCGCCGCGCGGGCACGAGACCATCCTGATCGCGGAGGACGATCCGTTCGTGCGCTCCTCGGTCATCCAAAGGGTCGAGGCGCTCGGCTATCGCGTCGTCGCCGCCGTCAACGGCAACGAGGCCCTGCAGCGGCTTCGCGCCGATCCCGGCATTGACATGCTGTTCACCGATATCGTCATGCCCGGCGGGATGAGCGGCTGGGAGCTCGCCGACCAGGCCCGGCGGATTCGACCGGGCCTGCCGGTGCTGTTCACCTCCGGCTATGCGCTGGAGACCCTGGTCGAGCAGGGCCGCGCGCAGGCGGAAGCGGTGGTCCTGACCAAGCCCTATCGCAGGACCGAGCTCGCCCAGCGCCTCAGGGACGCCTTCGCCGCGGCGACGGTGAATTCGTAGGGCAAAACCGGTATTTGCGCGCGGGCGGCTTATCCCCGCAGGCAGCAAGTCCGCTTGCTAAATCCGGCCGGTTTTGGCCTATTAGCCGGCAAGATACGCCTTCGGAGTGACTGCAATGGTTCCCTTTTTCGTCCAGATCAAATGCAAGCTCGGCCAATCCTATGTGGTCGCCAATGCGCTTGCCGAAGCCGAGATCGCCTCCGAGATCTACTCCACGGCCGGCCATTACGATTTGCTGGTGAAGTTCTATGTCGACAACGACACCGACATCGGCCACTTCATCAACGAGAAGGTGCAGGTGCTGCCCGGCATTCAGGACACGCTCACCATCATCACCTTCAAGGCGTTTGGCGCCAGCTAGCCGGCGCAGTTGGCGCGAGCCGCGCGTCAATTGGAAACGGCCGGATTCAGCCGCCACCCTCCTTGCGTTTGGGCGGCGTCGGGCCATCGACCGGCGGCAGCGACTTCAGATAGGCGGCCATCGCGGCGCGATCCTCCGGCGTCAACTGCGCGAGGTTCTTGATCACCGGCCGCATCGAGCCCGATGCGCTGTCGCCTTCGGGCATATCGCCGGTCTCGAGGAAGTCGGCAATATCCTTCTCGCTCCAGCCACCAATGCCCTTCTGCGTGATGTTCGGCACCCAGCCCTCACCTTCGGGATTGGGACCACCGGCGAAGCGTTCGCCCCGGTTGATCCCACCGAGAGCGTTGCGCGGGCTGTGGCATTCGGCGCAATGGCCAAAACCGTTCACGAGATAGGCGCCGCGATTCCATTGCGCGGACCGCGCTGCATCCGGCAAGAACGGCCTGACATCCATGAACAGCAATTTCCAGATGCCGACATTGCGGCGGATGTTGAAGGGAAACGGCAGATCGTGATCGCGCACGCGGCCGGACACGGGCGGCAGCGTCTTCAGATACGCAAAGAGATCGCGGACGTCGTCGACCTTCGTGATGTGATAGGAGGTGTAGGGAAACGCCGGAAAGTAGTGCGTCCCCTCAGGCGAGATGCCGCGCATCACCGCGTTGACGAAATCGGCCTCGCTCCAGCGGCCGATGCCGTCGGTCGGGTCGGGGGAAATGTTCGGGGCATAAAACGTTCCGAACGGCGAGCCGAGCGCGAGGCCGCCGCCAAGTCTGAGACGATCAGGCTGGTTGGGCACGGCATGGCAGGACGAGCAGCCGCCGGCGTTGAACAGCTCCTGCCCATTGGCGAGATCAGGCCCGCGCGCCGGCGCCGGCAAGGCCAGAGCGGTCGGCGCGGTCAACCACCAGTAGATGGCAAAGGCTGCGACAGCAGAAATCAAAATGACATAAATTGTTCGTCGCAGCATGGAGGATCCCATCGAGCTCGAGCGAATTTACGGATCATCCCGCAGCCGCTCCAGCCACGAATAATTTAGATGGTTTGATCGGAATCCGGGAATAAAGTCGGAACCGCACTGTTTGCAGGTTGACAGCAATCAGGCGTCAACAGGGAGAGACCCATGAACAAAGCGCTTTTTGCCACGCTGGCGCTCGGAGCCGCCGTCGCGTTCGCCGGCTCGGCCAGTGCGGAGAAACTGAAGGCGACGCTGGACGGCAAGTCCGAAGTGCCCGCCACCACCAGCAGCGGCACCGGCACGGCCGATCTCGACTATGACGCCGCCACCAAGAAGCTGTCGTGGAAGGTGAGCTATTCCGGCCTCTCCGGCCCTGCCACCGCCGCCCACTTCCATGGCCCCGCCGAGACCGGCAAGAATGCCGGCGTCGCGGTGCCGATCGCGGGCATCGCCAACAGCCCGGCTGAAGGCTCGGCGACGCTGACCGACGCGCAGGCCTCCGATCTCCTCGCCGGCAAGCTCTACGTCAACATTCACACCGCGGCCAATCCGGGCGGCGAAATCCGCGGCCAGGTGACGAAGTAAGTTTCTATAGCAATTTTTTCAGCGAAGGCCGGGCGTAGTAGCGTCCGGCCTTTTCGATTCCGGAGCCCGTAGCCCGGACGCTTGCGTATCCAGTCGGATTGTCCGGCTTCCAGGTGTATGATCGCCCCCAGAGCAAAGGTGCGCAACATGATCACTCCCAACGCGAATTATCCCGCCTTCTCTGAGAAGTTTTCGCACCAAGCGGCCTGCGGGAAGCCTGCCCGCGCGCTATTGCATCGTCTCGCGGGCGTTGTCGTTGTCGCCATGGTTGTTGCGTTCTCCGCACCGGTCGTCGCGCAAACCGATCTGGAAAGGCAGGCTCAATGCGAGCTGTCGGCGATCCGTGACACGAGATCGCCCCTTGCGGTGCAGTATATCCGCTCGGCCTGCAACTGGCTGGTGGTCAATGGCGACTCCCTGCTCAATGCGTCCAGCAAAGGCTATTACATCTGCCTCGTGCGACAGCTCTCGGGCGCCCAGTCCAACGAGGCAGCCGCGGCCATCATGTCGGCATGCCGCACGTCCAATCCGCTTTGAGTCCCGCTCAGGCCGCGTTCAGCGCGTGCTCGAGATCCGCGATCAGGTCGGACGGGTGCTCGATGCCGATCGACAGCCGGATCGTGGAATCCAGCACGCCGATTTTATGGCGGATGTCGGCGGGGACGCCGGAATGGGTCATCGTCGCCGGCAGGCTCGCCAGCGACTCCGTTCCGCCAAGGCTGACCGCGAGCTTGAAGATCTGCAAGCCGTTGAGGAATTTCTCCGCCGCCGCCTGGCCGCCGACGATGTCGAACGAGAACGTCGATCCCGCACCCAAGCATTGTCGCGCGAACACGCGCCCCGCAGGCGAGGCCTCCTCGTGATGACCGAGATAATGAACCTTCGCCACCTTGGCGTGGTCGCGCAAGAAATCCGCGACGAGGCGCGCGTTGCTGTTGGCCTTGTCCATGCGCAGGCTCAAGGTTTCCAGCGAGCGGTTGATCATCCAGCAGGAATGCGGATCGAGCTGGGTGCCGATGGCGCCGCGCAACGCCTTGATGCCCTTCATGATCGCCCTGGCGCCGAGGGCCGCGCCCGCGATCAGGTCGGAATGACCGCCGACATATTTGGTCAGCGAGTACAGCGAAATATCAGCGCCATGCTCGATCGGCCGCTGAAACACAGGTCCGAGCAGCGTGTTGTCGCACGCGATGATCGGCGTGTGGCCCTGGGCCTTGCCGATGGTGTCGGCGACGCGGCGCATCAGCGCGACATCAACGAGGCCGTTGGTCGGGTTGGCCGGGGTCTCGATCAGGATCATCGAAACCCGGCCCTTGCGCATGGCCTCCTCGGCGGCCTGGTTGACTGCCGCCTCGTCGACGCCGTCGGCAAAGCCGACCGCGCCGATCGAGAGCCGCGCCAGCGTGTTGGTCAGCAGCGTTTCCGTGCCGCCATAGAGCGGCTGGGAGTGCAGGATGACGTCGCCGGGACGGACGAAGGCCAAAATCGTCGTCGAGATCGCCGCCATGCCGGATGAGAACAGCGCGCAGCTCTCGGTGCGCTCATAGATCGCGAGCCTGTCCTCGACGATCTCGCTGTTGGGATGGTTGAAGCGCGAATAGACGAGGCCTGCGCCCATGCCCTCCGGCGGCTCGCGCCGGCCGGCGACGAAATCGAAGAAGTCCTGCCCGTCCTCGGCCGTCCTGAACACGAAGGTCGAGGTCAGAAACACCGGCGGCTTGATGGCGCCTTCCGACAGCTGCGGATCATAGCCATAGGTCAGCATCAGCGTTTCCGGATGCAGCATATGGTTGCCGATATGGGTTTTTGACGGGAACGGTTTGACCATGGCCTGCCTCGCTGTTGATTCAGTTCGTCGCGGCGCATGACAGCATACTGGATCGCCCGCTTCAGCGTGCCATCACGCTTAAGGGAACGCGCACAACCCGCATGAGCAAAGCGGCCTGTGAGAATACGGCGAACGCCTCCCGCCCGCAGTCGATGCATCCGAATTGTGATGTCCTTGAGGTTGCGATAGTTTAAAACTACACTTTTACAGATGCTTTTGATCGGCGCATCATAGATCAGGAGTTGCGCGCAATCATGCTAGGGGCCTGGAATGAAGTATGACGACTCGAGTTGGCATAGCGGCGGGAACTTCCCAAAGGACCTTCCAGCCAAAGCTGGAGCAACTCACACAGGGATGTTCGTTGCCTGGGCGCTTCTTTCTGGACTATCGGACGATGATTTTCCCGACGACTTTGCAAGACTGAGGGATCGCAGCATGACGCCTGGCGCTTTCTTTCTTCGCTTATGCGCTGGCAAATTCACGGACGAGGACCTGAACGACGAGGGAAATGCGTTCGCCGCCACGTATTTTGACCTTCAGAAAGGAAAATACATAGCCGACTATGAGGCCATCTTCGGCAAAGACGGGCCAACGATCTACCACGTTGCGGATACGTGGGAAAATTACGATCGGATTGCCCCTCTTCTCGATGATCGTCTTACGGCTTGGCGGCAACGCGCCTAACTGCAGTGCGGTCGGCTTCGAGCCCCACCTTCTGGTGCCGCGCCAACTCAGCCGGAGATCGCTTCGCTCACCCGGGCTTTGAGTCTAGAACTAGCGCACCATCTGCCAAATCCGGAGCGGTTCATGATCAAAATATTGATGGAACGGGACATGCCGCAAAACTTCGATCCCAGCGACCCCGCGCAGGCGAGCCGCCACGCGCGCATTGCGCTTGACGCAATCACCGCGACGGCCGGGAAGATGCATTGGCTCTGCACCTACGCGACAGACGATCGCAAGTTGTTCGGGCTCGTCGTCGTCGAGAATGAGGACGTCATTGCCGAATATGTGAAGCGCGCCGGCATCGACAGCGGCATCAGGGTTCACCGGGTCACCTGCGTCCTTGACCCGGCGCTGGCTGCGCCGAAATAGTCCCGTAGCCCGGATGGAGCGACTTGTCCGCCGTAGCTCGAAGAGCGAAGGCGGAAGCGCAATCCGGGAACAGTCTCACCGTCGCAACGGCTTTCCCGGATTTCGCTGCGCTCCATCCGGGCTATGAACTGGAACCGCTACTTCAGCTTCAGCCGATACGTCTCGTGGCAGTCGGTACAGCGGTCGTTCATCGCAGTGTAGGCGGCCTTCAGGCTCGCCAGATCGGTGACCTTGCCCTTGACCTCGGCGATCGCCTTCTGGACCGGCGGAATCTTGGATTCGAAATCGGTCTTGTTCTGCCAGACCTTTGGCGAGGAACCATAATTCGCGTTCACAACGTCCTGCTTGGGATTGACCTCGAAGGTCTTCGCGATCTTGGCGACGTCGGCCTCGAGACTGGCGATCGCCTCGTCGACGGCCTTCTGATTGTAGGGAATTTCGCCCTTCGTCATCTTGAGGATGACGCCGTACATGCTCTTGGCCTGCGAGCGCATCAGATTGTCCTGCTGGACGGCAATATCCTGCTGCGCCATCACGGCGCCCGCACCCAGCACCAGGGTGCCCGCGACAATCAAAATTCGTTTCATCGGCGTGTTTCTCCGGCTCGCAAGTCGGTTTGGGGGAAAGTCATTCATGGTTAGAACCCGGCGGCGGGCGATTATTCCCGCCGCGGGCGCCATGCTTTACAGGCTGTGGCGGCGATGATGCTCGTTGATCGCGATCCAAACACGTTCTGGTGTCGCCGGCATGTCAATGTGGTCGATCTTGTACTCGCGCCAGAGCCCGTCGACGATGGCGTTGACGACGGCCGGACAGGAGCCGATCGCGCCGGCCTCGCCCGCGCCCTTCACGCCCATCGGATTGGTCGTGCAGGGAATATTGTTGGTCTCGAACACGAAGGACGGGCCGTCGGCCGCGCGCGGCAGCGCATAGTCCATGAAGGTCGCGGTGATGAGCTGGCCATCGCCCGCGCCATAGACCACCTGCTCCATCAAGGCCTGGCCGATACCCTGCATGGCGCCGCCATGCACCTGGCCTGCCAGAAGCAGCGGATTGAGCGTCTTGCCGAAATCGTCGACGATCACGTAGTTGACGATTCTGATGATGCCGGTCGCCGGATCGATCTCGACTTCCGCGACATGGGTGCCGTTGGGATAGGTGCCGTCGGCGCTGGCAAAGGTCGCGCTGGCGTTCAGCTTCGACGGATCGGCGCCCGGCCGCTTGGCCAGATCGGCGAACGAGATCGACCGGTCGGTGCCGGCGATGCGCACGATGCCGTCGGTGATCTCGAGGTCGCCGGCGCTGGCTTCCAGCGCCTGCGCCGCGATCTCCTTCAGCTTCTGCCCGAGCTCGCGCGTGGCGCGCTCGACGCTGACGCCGCCGGAGGGGATCGAGGCCGAGCCGCCGGTGCCGAGGCCCGTGGCGATCATGGCGGTATCGCCCTGGTGGACGTGCACGCGCTCCGGCGCGACGCCGAACTGCTCGGCAACGATCTGCGCATAGGCGGTCTGGTGGCCCTGCCCGCTCGATTGCGTGCCGATCAGGACGGTGATGTCACCATTGGGGTCCATCCGCACATTGGCGGTCTCCTCACCCATGGTGCCGCAGACCTCGACATAGCTCGCAAGCCCGATGCCGCGGATCAGGCCGTCCTTCTTGGCCGCCTTGGCGCGCTTGGAAAACTCCTTCCACTCGCCGATCTCCATCGCGCGCTTCAGATGCGCGGCGAAGTCGCCGGAATCGTAAACCTTGCCGGTCGCGGTCTTGTAGGGCAGCGCCTTCGGTTGGATGAAATTCTTGCGGCGAATGGCATCAGGCGTCATGTCGAGTTTTCGCGCGCAGGCATCGACCAGACGCTCGATGACATAGGCCGCTTCGGGCCGGCCCGCACCGCGATAGGCATCGACCGGCACGCTGT
This sequence comes from Bradyrhizobium sp. AZCC 2230, assembly GCF_036924495.1. Taxonomy (NCBI): domain Bacteria; kingdom Pseudomonadati; phylum Pseudomonadota; class Alphaproteobacteria; order Hyphomicrobiales; family Nitrobacteraceae; genus Bradyrhizobium; species Bradyrhizobium sp. AZCC 2230. The sequence goes on from NZ_JAZHRS010000001.1 coordinate 2,919,748, forward strand.
TGGTGAAGACGGTCCGCACCCGGCAGTGGAACGCCTGGATGTCGTAGAGGCCGGGCAGCATGCCGGCGCCGCCATGCGGAATGTAGGGCCCGAAGGTCGACAGATAGGCGCCCATGTCGCCCATCAGGTCGCAATCCATCGCGAGGAATTTGCCGTCTTCAGTCATCGCCATCTTCGCGGTGGTGACGTTGTCGCGGCCCTGCGCGTCGCCCATAAAATGCTCGGAGCGGTCGGCCGCCCATTTCACCGCCTTCTTCAATTTGCGCGCGGCGACCGCTACCAGCGCGTATTCGCGATAAGGAAACAGCTTCGTACCAAAGCCGCCGCCGACATCGGGACAGATCACGCGCATCTTCTCGGTCGGGATATTCAGCACGTTCTGGCAGAGGATGTCGCGCAGGCGGTGGCTGCCCTGGCTGCCGATTGTCAGCGTGAGATGATCGTTCTTGGCGTCGTATTCGCAGACCGCCGCGCGCGTCTCCATGAAGCTCGCGACCACGCGCGGATTGACGATGGAGATCTCGGCGATCGTATGCGCCTTGGCAAACGCGGCTTCGGTCGCGGCCTTGTCGCCGATCGAGACGTCGAACAGCACATTGCCGGGCTTGTCCGGCCAGACCTGCGGCGCGCCCTTCTTGACGGCGTTGACGAGGCCGGTCACCGACGGCAGCGGGCTCCATTTGACCTCGATGGCCTCGATCGCGTCGCGGGCCTGGTCGATGGTCTCGGCGACGACGAAGGCGATGCAATCGCCGACATGGCGCACCTCGTCCTTGGCGAGGATCGGGTAAGGCGGGCCGGTGAACGGATCGGTCTCGAAATTGAACAGGCAGGGCAGATTGCCGAGATCCCCGACCTCGGCGGCGGTCAGGATCAGCGCCACCCCGGGAAGGGTGCGGGCGCGGCTGGCGTCGATAGTGAATTTGGCGTGCGCATGCGGCGAGCGCAGCATCAGGCAGCGAAGGGCGGCCTGCGGCGCGTAATCGTCGGTATAGCGGCCCTTGCCGCGGATGAGCGCGTCATCCTCCTTGCGCAGCACGCTTTGGCCAACGCCGAACTTGATGGGAGCCGCCATTTTCTTGTCCCGTCCTATGGTTGTTTTGCGAACCATACTGCCGTGGAAAAAGTGGCAAGGCAAACGGCTTTGTCGGTACCGGACCTCAATCCCGGGCGTGCAAACGGCCGCAGCCCGTAGGGCAGGAACAAATCCTAGTTGGAAGAGCTTGTATTTGCGGAGACGGAATCCGGAGCGGGACAGTCGCCAGCGTGGTCATACGGTGTCACGCCCGTGTGGCCGCGTTACGCCCCTAATAAACGAGCGGACCCATGCCCAACCCGACCGAAGAACAGATCCGAATCCGCGCACATCAATTGTGGGACGTCGCCGGACAGCCTGAGGGGCGCGAGGACGAATTCTGGCACGAAGCCGAACGCGAATTGAAGGACGGCGCCACAAACAATCCTGACGAGAAGTCCGAGACGTTTCTGGAGTAGCACACGCGGCCGCAAGACACGCCTGAGAACAAGCAGCCGCACTCACCGCCGCCTGCCCTCAGAGCGCATGTCCACGTCTCGCAATTGACCATTTACATCCCACCACGGCTCAACAGATACCGCGTGTTGTCTCTCAGCGTATCGATTGCACGCTGAGGCGTGAGATAGTCGATCTCGGCACGCGTCAGGCCGATATCCATCAGCTCCCTGTCACTCAGGTCCTGCAAGGAGAGCGGTCGGTTCTGGCGCCGCTGCTGAAGCGCACGCCAATATTGCCTGAGCAGACCGAAGATGCCTTGCGTCGATGCGGCCGCTGGTCCGCCAGCGTTCTTGTCCGACAGAGTGTCGTCCAGCGCTGCAGCGGACGCCTTGAGGCGTGCTGCCAACGCCTGGTCGACTGCGCTCTTGGCCTGCACGATGGAGAGCTTGAGGCCGCGCCTTGCGGCATCGCCCTCGATCCCGGGTGAAATGTTCGTCAGTTGGGGTGGCATCGCATGCTCCTGCTGTTGTGCCGGCAGGGAGCGTGGCCAAACAAAAGGCCCCGTCCGATGCCGGCGGGGCCTGGTGGAAAAGATGTCGTCGACGAATTCCTAGCGCGCGACTCCTTCCACGGCCCAGCCGAAGCGGGTCATGTTCGAGAAGTTAACTTTGCGCGACCATTTAATCATGGGGAGGCCAATAGCACGGCAATCGCACAAAATCAAGAGATGTGCGGAGTTAGGCTGCACCCTGCAGGCGAGCCTCCGCCTCGCTGCCGCAAGCTGCTCCGAAGCGCTCGGTCGCAAGGTGAACAACGTTCGTTCAAGTTGTACGTTTAGGTTTAAACTCGTGCGATGCACCTGTGGTTTACTGAGGTCCCAGTCGGGAATGGGGACCGCGCGTATGATCAGAGATGTTTTGAACTCTGCGGCTGCAAGGCCAGGCTTCAGCAGTCCCCACCCATTCGATGTCACCGAATGGGACCCGCGAGAGCATCATCTCGCCAACGTGGATCGCGAATCGCGGGCGCACGCGTCCGGGGCCGCGCCTGGTCGATGACCATGCCCTCGCTTACAAAGGTGGACGCGTCGCCCGCCTCGCCATTTGACCCTCGGCTGGAATCCCTGCGCGGCCTCGCCTGCCTGACGGTATGCGTATTCCACGCTGGCCACGTATTTGCGAGCAATCCGCAATCGGTTTTCTTTGACACGCTGCTGCTGGCCGCCAATCCGGCCGCGGCCGTGATGTTCTTCTTCGTGCTGAGCGGCTATGTGCTCGGGGCCTCGCTGGAGCGCAACCTCGCGATCGGGCCTTACCTGGCGCGGCGGCTGTTTCGGCTGATTCCACCGTTTGCAGCAGCGGTCCTGTTCGCTTTCGCCTGCGAGCGCCTTTTGCGCCTTGATCCCGCCCCGGCCGGGCTCACATCCGGCTTCCAGCACCTGTTCTGGCCGCAGCCGACCTGGCACGATCTGTGGGACAATCTGCTGCTCGGCTCCAATCGGGTGAACGGTCCGACCTGGACGCTGTTTCCCGAATTGTTGGGATCCATCATGTTGCCGTTCGTGGTCCCCGCGCACGGCAGGATCGAACCACGATGGCGCTGGGCGTTGTTCGCCGCGGTCACGATCCTGCTTGCGAGCGGCCCTTTCCGAACGCTGCTGTGGTTCTATTTCGGCTGTTTTCTCGTCAAGGAGTTTGCCGCGCTGCTCGCGGGTCGAAGGCAGCTTGCCACGGTCGCGTTCATCTCGGGGCTGGTCGGACTGGAGATAGCCGGCTCCTATGATGAGTTCTATACGGTGGGCATTGTGCTGGTTTCGGCCGGCGCAGCCGCGCTGATGATGGGTGCGGTGGTGTCGTCACGCGACATGCTGCGCTGGACGACGACCGCGCCGCTCCGCTTTCTCGGCCGAATCTCGTTCAGCCTCTACCTCGTGCACTGGCCGATCTTTTATGTCTGTACCCTCGTCGCGGTTAACTGTGCCTCGATCGTGCCGGCGCAGATCTGGGGCAATCTGTTCGTGATGGTGACCTCACTTGTCGCAGCGATCGGCATCGCTGCACTGGCGTATCGGTTCATCGAAGCCCCTTCGATTCGAGCAGGCGCGTTCGCGGCACGCCTCCTGGCGGAGATGTGGCGGAGCCGGGCCGTTGTTCACAGCGCGAGCTGATATCTGCTCTAGCCACGCGCCAGCGAGACCAGCCAGCCGCGGCCGAACAGCACGACGATCGCGAGCGCGTACACGATCATGCCGCCGACCGCCAACAGGACCAGCGTCATTTCGTCCCGGAAGTGCATCGCGCCCAGCCCAGAGGCACTGTAGCGCGCGATCAGCCAGAAAGCGGCCGCCAGGATGATGCCGGCCAACAGGAATTTGCCGAGCGACAACAGCCAAGCGCGGTCCAGCACGAGAAAGCCTCGTCGCACGGCGAAAAACAGCACCAGGAGCAGGTTGGTCCAGACACCGACGGCGGTTGCCAGCGCCAGACCGATCTGGGCGAACGATCCCACCAGACCGAGCTTCAGCGCGACATTGACCGCGATACCTGACAATGAGGCGCGAACCGGCGTCGCGGTGTCCTTGCGCGCATAGAAGGTCGCGACCGCGCTGCGGATCAGCACGAAGGGGATCAGGCCGATGGCATAGGCTGCGAGCGTGCTGCCTGCGGCAACCGCATCGGCCTTGGAGAACGCGCCGCGGGCGAACAGCGCGCGCATGATCTCGTCGGGCACGGTGAGGAAGGCCGCGACGAACGGCACCGAGAACAGCAGCGTGAAATCGAAGGCGCGGCGCTGCGCCTTCATCGCGCCGTCATGGTCGTTGGCCGTGATTCGCCGCGACATCTCCGGCAGCAGCACCGTGCCGATCGCGATGCCGATGACGCCGATCGGCAATTGATTGAGGCGGTCAGCGTAATAGAGCGCCGACAGCGCGCCCGCGGGCAGGAAGGTCGCGATGATGGTGTCGGCGAACAGCGCGACCTGCGTACCCATCGAGCCCAGCGTCGCCGGTCCCAGCGCCCTGAAGAAGGCGCGGACGTCCTCGTCGAGCTTGAGCGGCGCAAAGCGCGGCAGGCCGCCATGACGGGCGAGGTCGCCCGCCAGCAGAAAATATTGCAGGAAGCCCGAGATCAGCACGCCCCAGGCGGCGGCGTGGCCGGCTGTCGGAAACCAGGTGGCAAGTGCAAGCGTCATCATCATCGCGACGTTGAGGAAGATCGACGCGGCGGCAGCGCTGGCAAAGCGCTGCATCACATTGAGCATGCCGCCATAGAGCGTCACCAGCGTGATCAGCAGCAGATAGGGAAAGGTGATCCGGGTCAGCTCGATCGCGAGCTTGCGCTGCTCGGCATCCTCACTGAAGCCGGGCGCCAGAATGCTCATCGCCTGCGGCATGAACAGCCAGGCGACGATTAGGAGCACCACCTGCGAGGCGAGCAGCAGCGTGAAGATGCGGTCGGCGAACAGCCGCGCCGCCCCCTCCCCGCGCTCGCCATGAACGTGGGCATAGGCCGGCACCCAGGCGGCGTTGAAGGCGCCCTCGGCAAAGATCGCGCGGAAATGATTGGGTAGCCGCAGCGCCACGAAAAAGGCGTCGGCCACGGGGCCCGCGCCGAGGATCGCCGCAAGCATGATGTCGCGGGCAAATCCCGTCAGCCGCGAGAGCAGCGTATAACCACCGACCGTGAAGATGCGTCCGAGCATGCGTCCCTTCTAGAGGAAGAGACGGCTCGCTGCAAAATCAGGGCAGATCAGGCCGAAAGCGCGCCGCGCACGGCCGCGATGATTCGCTCCTGATCGGCTTCGGTCAGATAGGCGTGCATCGGCAGGCTGATGACGTCCTGCGACAGGCTCTCGCAAGCAGGCAGGCCGCCGTCGGCGACCGGATACTGCTTGTAGGCGGTCTGCTGATGCATCGACTTGCCGTAATAGATCGCAGTCGGCACGCCCTGCGCCTTCAGCGCGGCGGCAAAGCCGTCGCGGTCGGTCCCCTCAGGGAGACGGATCGTGTACTGCGCCCAGACCGAGGTATTGCCCGGCGCCAGACGCGGCACGGTCACGACGTTGGACAGGCCCCGCGCATAGCGTTCGGCGACCTTGTTGCGGGCGGCGATCTCGTCGTCGAAGATCTTGAGCTTCTCGATCAGGATCGCGGCCTGCATGGTGTCGATCCGGCCGGTCAGGCCGAGGCGGACGTTGTCGTATTTGTCGACGCCCTGCCCGTGCACCCGGATGCTGCGCAGCGTCGCGGCGAGCTCGTCGTCATCGGTGAGGATCGCGCCGCCGTCTCCGAAGCAGCCGAGCGGCTTTGCCGGGAAGAAGCTGGTCGTGGTGGCGAGCCCGAAGGTGCCGAGCTTGCGACCCTTGTAGCTGGCGCCAAAACCTTGCGCGGCGTCATCGATCACGAACAGGCCCTCGGCCTTGGCGGTCTCGGCGATGGCATCGTGGTCGGCAGGCTGTCCGAACAGATCGACCGGAATGACCGCGACGGGCTTCAAGCCAGCCTTGCGCGCGGCCGCGATGCCGCGCTTGAGCGACTCCGGGCTCATGTTGAAGGTCGCTTCATCGACGTCGACATAGACCGGCGTCGCGCCCATCCGCGCCGCGGGCGACGCAGTCGCGATGAAGGTGAACGACGGACACAGCACGGCATCGCCGGGCCCGACATTCTTCGCCATCAGCACCATGAGAAGCGCATCGGTGCCGCTGGCGCAGCCGATGACGTGCCTGGCGCCGCAATAGTCGGCGAGCTGCATCTCGAGCTCGGCGACCTCGGGTCCATTGACGAACTGGCAATGGTCGAGAACGCGCTTGACGGCCTCATCGAGCGAGGCGCCGAGCCGGCGGCGCTGCGAGGCCACGTCGATGAAGGGAATGGGTTCGGAACGCAGATGCTGGTTCATGGTCTGGTTCTTGGCGCCTTCTTGCGTGGTCGACATGGAAAGGATTTTAGCCGGCGACGCGGCGCGGACCCTTGCGGGCGGGCGACGTCGCTGCGGGCCGCGACGGCGTCTCGAGGCACTGCGTCGCGATCTCGAGGCTGGCGACGCCCTCGTCGCCGGTGACCGCCGGCGTCTCGCCGTTGCGCACAGCCTTGAGGAAGGCGATCAGCTCGGCGCGGAGCGGCTCGTCATGGCCGACCGGCAGATGCCGCATCGAGTAGCTGCCATCCGGCTTGAAGCCGAAGCATTCGGTGACCTGACGCGTCAGGAGATCGCCCATCACGTATTTGCCGCGGGTCGCGACCGTCACGCTGCGCGCCTTGAACGGCGTCAGCCAGTTGGTGTTGATGTGCGCGAGCACGCCGTTGGCGGTGCGGAACTGGAGCAGCGCGATGTCCTCGCGCTCGGCGACCGCGCTCGACAGCTGCGGCTGCACCTCGACGATGTCGGATTCGGTGAACCAGCGGATCAGATCGATGTCGTGCACGGCGAGATCGATGACGACGCCGACATTGGACATGCGCGGCGGGAACGGGCCGACGCGCGTGATCGCGATCGAGAGAATGTCCTCGCCCGCGATCGCCTGCTTGACGGCGGCGACCGCCGGATTGAAACGCTCGACATGGCCGACCATCAGCGTGACGCCGGCCTTTTGCGCAGCAACGACGATCTCGCGGCCTTCGGCGACCGTGGATGCGATCGGCTTCTCGACCAGCACATGGATGTTCTTGGCGATGCAGGCGAGCGAGACCTCGTGATGCAGATGGGTCGGCGCCGCGATGGTGACGGCATCGACGCCCTCCGTGAGGAGCTCGTCGAGCGTCTCGAAGCTCGCGCAATTGGCGAGCTCCATCGCGCGCGTACGATGCGCCGGCGAGGGATCGACCACGCCGACCAGGCTGACGCCGGGCAGACCGCTCAGCACGCGCGCATGGTTGCTGCCCATCACGCCCGCACCGATGACGCCGACGCGCAGGCCGGCCTGTGCCGGTTGTGACCCTTTGGAACTCATCTGATCGAACCCCGATTCACCGCAAATCCCCGGGCCGCTTCTAGCACGGGTGCCCCATTTGTGGCGAATGCCGGGCAAACTGCCCGGACACGATTTGATTCAAAAAGTTACACGTTCTCCGGGCCTTAAGCCCCCTAAAGCGGACTTTTCAGGCCCGGATCCCGTGATTCGGAGTTTGCTGGTTACGACCTTTGATAGTCGTCTTCAATCCGGATGATGTCGTCTTCCCCGAGATAGGAGCCGGTCTGGACCTCGATCAGTTCCAGCATGATCTTGCCGGGATTCTCCATCCGGTGGACCGCGCCCATCGGGATGTAGATCGACTCGTTCTCATGCACCGTCTTCACGGTCTCGTTCACGGTGACGCGGGCGGCACCACGGACCACGATCCAGTGCTCGGCGCGGTGATGATGCTTCTGCAGCGACAGCCGCCCGCCCGGCTTGACCACGATGCGCTTGACCTGATGGCGCTCGCCATTGTCGACCGACTGGTAGCTGCCCCAGGGGCGATGCACCTTGAGATGCTCCTCGGTGACCTTCGGCGCGACGGCCTTCAGCTTGGTCACGAGACGCTTCAGGCCGTTGGCGTCCTTCTGGCGCGAGACCAGAACGGCATCCGCGGTTGCCACCACGACGAGATCGTCGACGCCTTCGAGCGCGACCAGCGCATGATCGCTCGTGACATTGCAGTTACGCGAATCCTCGAACACGGCGGTGCCGTGCGCCGCATTGCCTTGCGTGTCCTTGTCGGAGAGCTCCCACACAGCGCGCCAGGAGCCGACGTCGGACCAGCCGCAGGACACCGGCACCACGGCTGCGCGCGAGGTCTTCTCCATCACCGCATAATCGATCGAGATCGCCTTCGCCGAGCCAAAAGCCTGCGGCTCCAGCGTCACGAAGCCGAGATCGCGCCCCGCATTGCCAACCGCATTGGACACAGCCTCCACGCTCGCCGCATCAACCTTGCGATATTCGTCGAGCAGCAGGGCCGCGGGAAACATGAAGTTGCCGCTGTTCCAGAGATAGCCCGAACTGAGGTAGTCGGCAGCCTTCACGGCATCCGGCTTCTCGACGAAGCGCGCGACCGCGTGCACCTCGCCGGAGATCACCTCACCCGGGCTGATATAGCCGTATTCGGTCGCCGGCCGCTCCGGCTTGACGCCGAAGGTGACGATGCGCCCGGTGCTTGCGGCAACCAGGCCCTCGCGGCACGCCGCGACGAAGGCTGCATTGTCCTGCACCACATGGTCGGCAGCGAGCGCGAGCACGATCGCTTCACTGGTGCGGTTCTGCGCGAACGCCGCGCCGGCGGCGATCGCGGGACCGGAGTCGCGCCGCATCGGCTCGAGGATCACGTCGGCCTCGATGCCGATCTCGGCGAGCTGCTCCAGCACCATGAAGCGATAGGACGCATTGGTGATGACGATGGGGCGGTCGAACAGCGCGGCATCCGAGACGCGCGAAAGCGTATCCTGGAAGGTCGAGCGCGCGCCGAACAGCGGCAGGAACTGCTTTGGGCGCACCTCGCGCGAAGCCGGCCACAGCCGCGTGCCGGCGCCGCCGCACATGATCAGGGGGATAATGCGTTTGTCCATCGTCATTTCAAACCTTGTAGTGGTCGCGATACCAGGTGACAAAATTGCGGACCCCGTGCTCGATCGGCGTTGACGGTGCAAAGCCGGTGTCGCGCATCAAATCCTCGACATCCGCGAACGTTTCCACCACGTCTCCCGGCTGCATCGGCAGCAATTCTTTGACCGCCGTCCGACCCAGCTCCCGCTCCAGAAGTCCGACGACATGCATCAGCTCTTCGGGGCGGTGATTTCCGACATTGTAGACCCGAGACGGCGCATTTGCGGCAGCCGGATTGTCCGCAGGCACAAGATCGATCAGCTTGGATACTACACGGGTCACGTCGTCAATATAGGTGAAGTCGCGGCGCATTTTGCCATGGTTAAAGAGCCGGATCGGCTGGCCCGCCATGATGGCGTTTACAAACAGAAACATGGCCATATCAGGCCGTCCCCACGGGCCGTAGATGGTAAAAAAGCGCAAGCCCGTGACCGGCAGCCGGTAGAGATGACTGTAGGACTGCGCCATCACCTCATTGGCCTTCTTGGTCGCAGCGTAAAAGCTCACGGGATGATCGGTCCGGTCCTGCACGGAAAACGGCAGTTTAGTGTTGGCGCCATAAACGGACGATGACGAGGCGTAGACGAGATGACGACAACCGCAATTCCGGCAGCCCTCGAGCAGGTTGAGAAAGCCCTGCAGATTGGAATCGACATAACTCTGCGGATGCTCGATCGAGTGGCGCACGCCGGCCTGGGCGGCGAGATGCACGACCTCCGGAAAACGATGCCGCGCAAACAGCGCCGCCATCGTCTCGCGATCGGCGAGATCGGCCTGGACAAAGGAGAAACGGGGCTCGTTGACGAGCAGCGCAAGACGCGCCTGTTTCAACGCTGGATCGTAATAACTGTTGAGATTGTCGAGCCCGACCACGGACCGCCCCTCGGCCAGCAGCTGCCGGGTGACGTGAAAGCCGATGAAACCGGCGGCACCCGTGACCAAAATCGCCCGATCCGTCATCCTGTTCCCAAGCGATCCCAAAAGCCGGCCCGCGACGCCTCTTTAGCCGGTATCGAGGGAGCGCAATAGGCCGCCGCCTCCATGACGGCTCGCGATGACAGCTATTGCAAGATCGGCGCCAAAACCATACCAAGGCGGCCGAATTCGGCGCCTCGCGTCGGGTTGCCCCGAAACCCTGTTCAAGCGGGCGAGATGCGCCGAATCCTGCTGTCGACGGCCAAAATCCTGATCTCCGCGGCGCTGCTCTATCTGGCGCTGCGCAAGGTCGATCTGACCGAGCTGTTCTCGCGCTTCACCGCGACCAGCCTGTTCTGGATCGGCATGGCGATCGCGGTGACGTTCCTGCAAATCTTCGTCGGCGTGCTGCGCTGGCGCGAGGTCAGCGCCGCATGCGGTGCGCCGCTCGAACTCGGCCGCGCGATGCGCTACAACGTGATCGGCTCCTTCTTCAATCAGACCCTGCCGTCCGCGATCGGCGGCGATGCGGTCCGGCTATGGCTGGTGGCGCGCACCGGCGCCGGATGGCGCGCGGCGACCTATTCGATCTTTGTCGATCGCGCGATCGGCCTCGTGGCGCTCGCGGTCCTCATCGTCGCGAGCCTGCCCTGGAGCTACACGCTCATCACCGATCCGCACGGCCGCTCGGCGCTGCTGCTCGTCGACTTCGCCGCGCTCGCCGGCGGCATCGGCTTCCTGATCTTCGGCGCGCTGAAATGGCCGTGGCTGAAGACCTGGTGGGCCACCCACCACATCCACGCCTGCGCCGTGATCGCCAACCGCGTGATCTTCGACCGCACGCGCGGACCAATGATCGCGATCCTGTCGCTGTTGGTTCACGTGCTTGCCGTCGTCATCGCCTGGTGCGTGGTGCAGTCGATCGCGGCACCGGTCAGCTTCGCGCAGGTCTTCCTGCTGGTCCCGCCGGTGATGCTGATCACACTGATGCCGATCTCGATCGCCGGCTGGGGCGTGCGCGAGGCGAGCATGGGGCTGGCCTTCGGCTTCGCCGGGCTGGCGGCCAATGAAGGCGTCAACATCTCGCTGCTGTTCGGCGCGGTCTCCTTCATCGTCGGCGCATTTGGCGGTCTGGTCTGGATCCTCAGCGCGGAGAAAGCCGCACAGGGCTCGGCGCCGATCGGGGTGCCGGAGTGATCTCCCTCGCTGTCCCGCCGCCTCTGCTTGCCGTAGCGATTGCCGCGCTGATTTCGGCGTTGATAACCTGGACCAGCCGACCTCTGCTCCAGCGCTACGCGTTGGCGCGACCGACCGCACGCTCCTCGCATCACAGCCCGACCCCGCAAGGCGCTGGCATAGCGGTAATTACCGCGACGCTCATCGTTGCATTGGCATGGGGAACCTGGGCAAACGTCGCAATCCCATCGACGTTGGTTCTTGCGACGATCGTAATAGCACTGGTCGGGTTCGCCGACGACATGGTATCGCTTCCGGTGCTGATGCGGCTCGTGCCGCAAGCAGCCTGTGTCGGCGCTGTTGTGCTCACCGCGCCCGTGTATGCGCGGATCGTGCCGGCGCTACCGCTCGTGCTGGAACGTTCCCTCATCCTGCTCGCCGGCGTCTGGTTCGTGAACCTCGTCAACTTCATGGATGGGCTCGACTTGATGACGGTGGCGGAGGTTGTGCCGGTCACCGCGGCACTGCTGTTGCTCGGATGGCTCGGGGACTTGCCCTCACCGGCGCTGCTGATCGCAACGGCGCTGTGCGGCGCCGTACTTGGCTTCGCGCCATTCAACAAGCCGGTCGCAAAAGTGTTTCTGGGCGACGTCGGCAGTTTACCAATCGGGCTTCTGCTAGGTTGGTGCCTACTCGAGCTTGCCTGGCACGGACAACCAGTCGCGGCTTTGCTGCTGCCGGCATATTACCTCGCGGATTCAACCATCACACTGTTTCTTCGCATCGTCCGCCGCGAACAATTCTGGTCGGCGCATCGCACCCACTTCTACCAGCGCGCCACCGACAACGGCTTCACGGTGCGCCGCGTAGTCGGCGAGGTCTTCGCGCTCAATTTCATGCTGGGAATGCTTGCCCTCGGCACCATCAGCGCCGGCTCAGCAACGGTCACGTCCCTTGCACTGCTCGGCGGCGCGATCGCGATCGGCTTTGTCTTGCGGCGATTCTCCCGCCATCAGGGGTCTTGAGCCAACAGCGCGAGCCGCAAGCCCTCGTCCAATGAGACCTGCGGCTGCCAGCCGGTAGCGATCGCCTTTGAGATGTCGAGCTCGAGCGAGCCGAGCAAACTGTCATAAGCTTCCTGCCGACCGATCATGCCGAGAAGCGAGCTGAGCAACCTTGGCGGCACCCGGAAGAGCCTGGGACGGGTGCCGGATACTCTGGCAAGACGCGAGATGAATTCTGGAGTCGAGATCTGTTCTTTGTCTGCGACCAGGAAGGTCTCGAAATTGCTGACGGGGTCTGGATGAGCAAGTCGATGAAGAATGAACGACGACAGGTTTTGTACAGCGACAAAAGCGCGCTGATTGCGGATTGCGCCTAACGGGAGTGGCAGGCCTAAGTTGACCGCACGCGTCAGCAGCGCAAAATTGCCTTTCGCCCCAGCACCGTAGACCAGCGGCGGCCTGATCGTCGAGATTTTCATGTCGGTCTCGGACGCTAACGCCTTCAGGCCCGCCTCCGCCTCAGCCTTCGATACGCCGTAGACGCCACGGGGCGTCAGAATATCGTTCTCGCTGAACGGCGCGCGACCTCTATTGCTGCGGCCATGGACGAGAACTGTGCTGATGAAGATAAACTGGCGCACACCAGCCTCCGCCGCACTGCGCGCCAGTTGCAGCGTGCCGGCGATATTTATCGCCCTATAAAGATCATCCGCGTGCTCCTCACGCTTATGATGAACGCGTGCGGCAAGATGGACGACGGCATCGACATCGGCAAGCGCCGTACGCCAGACGGTTTCAGGCCCAATCGACGGGATGACTACCTCCCCGTCGAGGCCGTCCGGTCTGCGGACTGCACGGCGAACGGACCATCCCTCACGCGCTAACATCGGAATTATATGGCGACCGACGAAGCCGCTCGCTCCCGTCACCAGCACGACCGGCTTCCGCTCAATCATCGTTGCTCCGAAAGGCTAGGGTGGTGCAGCAGTTCTCCGATCAGGCCCGTATAGGCGTTCAAAGCGGCGGCGCGATCGAACCGTAACGCCGCCGTCACCGCCCGCTGCGCCATGCCGGCAGCGTCCGAACTGGACGCCGCACGAATAGCGCCTGCGAGTTGATCGGCCCGGCCCGGCGCCACGACCCACCCGAGCCCGTTCTCCACCACCGTCAAGGCGGCTTCCGCCTCCGGCTCCGAGACCAGCGCGACGGGGCGGCCGACCGCCAGCAGATTATAGAAGCGGCTCGGCACCGACACTCCGGCTGCGTCCTTCCGGTACGGGATAATCCAGAGATCGGCCGCAGCCAGAAAGGCTTCCAGCTCGATGTCATCGACCCGCGCCACGAAAGAGATGTTGGGCAAGTTCGCATCCGCCTGCAATTGCTTCAGCCGCTCGAAGCCGATGCCCCAGCCGGAGAGCATGAAGTGAATGTCTGCCTCGTCCTTGAGCAACCGCGCCGCCTCGATCACGATTTCCGGATCGTGAGTGAAGCCGAGATTGCCCGACAGGCCGACGATAAAACGGGCCGCGCGCATCTTGCGGAACGGATTGTCCAATGTCACCGGCCGCACTGCGGGCGCGAGCGTCGCCCAGTTTGGAATGAAGCGGATCTTGTTCCGCGTCATGCAGGAATAACTCAGCAACAGCCGCTCGACATCGCGGCCGATGGTGACGACGGCACTAAGAGCGCGGAACATCAGCCCGTTGGCTGCCCGCATCACGCACACCATGATCGACTGGGGCCTCAGGACGCCGGCCGTCACCAGCACGTCGGGAAAGAGGTCATGCATGATCAATACCGAGCGCGCGCACTTGAGCCACGCCGCCGCTACCACCGCATAGGGTAGCATAAACGGCGCGGTGACAGTGAGCACGACGTCACCGCGCCGAAGTTGCCGCAACAGCGTGACGAAGATGCGCAGCACGAACAGCAGCTCGGAGATGCTGCGCCGGACCAGCGCGGCCTTCGCTGCGATCTGATTGTTGACGGCAACGACGCGCGGCTTGTTCGGCCCGATCTGCGAAGCCGGCAGCTCGCCGGGCGAGCCCGACAGCACCACCACCTCGTGCTCCGCAGCGAGACGGCAGGCGATCTCGGCCATAATCGCCGCGGTCGTGCTCGGATCCGGAGGATAATGCTGGCTCGCGACGATGATCTTGTTTCGGGGCTGCATGGTCAGGCCGCGGTTGACCCGAATTCCGGAACCGCGTCCCTCAGGATGGTCCTGATAGTCGCCCGGTCGTCGCGTGCGATCGCTTGATCGAGTGCCGTGATCCATTTGTGCAGGGTTTGCATCGGCGGTTCGTTCGGTTGCGCAGCCATGATGCCGGCGACACCGATTTCGCGGGTCGGCTCCTCGGAAGCAAACAGTATTTCATGCAGGCGCTCGCCCGGCCGCATGCCCGTAAATACGATCTCGATGTCGTGGCCAGGCTGCAGGCCGGAGAGACGGATCATCCGCTCCGCCAGATCGACGATCTTCACCGGCTGGCCCATATTCAGCACGTAGACAGAAACGTCAAAACGCCTGGCGCCGAGCGCGTGGGTCGCGGCCGTGATGACGAGATCGCAGGCTTCGCGGATGGTCATGAAATAGCGGACCATGTCGGGATGCGTCACGGTGACCGGACCGCCGGCCTCGATCTGCGCCTTGAACTTCGGCACGACCGACCCGTTCGAAGCCAGCACATTGCCGAACCGGACCGAGATGAAGCGCGTCGCCGGCTTGCTGCCGCCCGCCTGCGACACGAGGTCGTGGTCGAGCGCCTGGCAATACATCTCGGCGAAACGCTTGGTCAGGCCGAGCATCGAGACCGGCTCGATCGCCTTGTCGGTCGAGATCATCACCATAGCTTCGGCACCTGCCGCAAGCGCGGCATCGGCCACGTTGATCGAACCGAAAATGTTGGTCTTGACGCCCTCGCTCCAGTCCCGCTCCAGGATCGGAACGTGCTTGAGCGCGGCGGCATGGAACACGATGTCCGGCTTGAACTCCGCCATCAGACGCGTGATGCGCTCGCGGTCGCGGATATCGGCGATCCGGCCTTCGATCTCGGCGCCGGATCCGCGCGCGGCGAGCACCTCGGTGACAGCATAAAGGGCCGGCTCCGAATTCTCGACGATCAGCAGACGCGCCGCGCCGAACGCAACCACACGCTCGCAGATCTCCGAGCCGATCGAGCCGCCACCGCCGGTGACGATGACGCTCTTGCCGTTAATCAGGGCTTCAAGACGCGCGTAGTCGATCGTCTCGCTCGGCCGCAGCAGCAGGTCCTCGACCGCAACCGAGGTGAGCCGCGGCACATCCCCGTGCTCGAGCGACGGCAGGCGGCTGACGATCACGCCAAGCCGCCGCGACCGCATCAGCACGGATTCGGGATGCGAATCCGGCTCGAAGGCGGACGGCGTCATCACCACCCGGGCGATCGATTTGTTGCGCTTGGCGAAGCTGCCGATGACGTCCTCGATGTCGTCGATCGCGCCCACGACCGGTACGTTGCGGATGAGCTGGCCGAGATCGGCCCGGGACGGCGACAGCACCCCGACCGGGCGGAGGTGCTTGATGGCGCCGCTCTCGATGCCGCGCAGCACGACCTCGGCATCGGCGGCACGCCCGATCAGGAGCGTCGACGCGGCATTTTCGGTCCTGACATGACGCATCACGCGGGTGTAGCGGAAATAGCGATAGGCCAGCCGCAATGCGCTCAGCGCGGAGATTTCCAGGAACCAGTAGAGGACGATGGTGATCTTGCCGAGAAAGAATGTGCCGTGCACGTTCGGCGCGACGAAGATGTAGTCGAGCACGAGAAGGGCGACGGTGAGCACCGTGGCGACGCGGATGATGTTCAGCGCATCGGGCAGCGAGATGAAGCGCCACTTCGTGGTCGTCAGGTTGAAGACGTAGAACACGACCACGCTGAAGGCGAGGAAATAGGGCAGGATCTGCAGCAGCAGCGGCAAGCGGGCCGTGAAGCCCGCGCCACCCTCGAAGCGCAGATAGAACGCAACGAACAGGGCCGCGGCCGTCGCCACCACGTCGTGAAGCGCGATCAGGAAATTGCGTAAGGTAAGATGCGATAGACGGGTCATATGCCGGCCGACTATATCCAGTTCTTCAACACAACCTGACCGCGCTGATAGCCCATCTGCCCGGGACTTGCCAGCGCCCCGAAGCTCAGGCGCGAGCTTCTCCCGGGCTCCGGCCGTTCCGGCGCGAATTGAGCACCATGCCGCCGGCCACGCCGACACCGAGCACGTACATCCACCCTTCATGGAAGTCGAAGAGATGGGAATTGAACAGCGAGGTGAATACGTTTTGCACAACGACCAAAAGCCCGATCCAGTTGGCGAGATCGTCGCCGCGGAACAGGAGGAGATGGACCGCCCACATCGCATACAGGATGATGATGCCGACGACGCCCCATTGTACGGCCACGTTCAGCGTCTGGTTATGGGGATTGCCGATGACCTCGCTTGAGGCCTCGTAGCGGCCGCCGGTCGCGGCCTGCTCGAACAAGCCGCGCGTCGAGCCGGTTCCATGACCGACGACCGGCGCTTCGGCAAAGAAACCCAGCGATTTGCGCCAGAACTCGAGCCGAAGTCCGATCGATGTCGGAATTCCCTTGTCCCTGTACAGCTCGTACTGGACGGAGAATGTCTCAATCGTCGAGTGCAGCGTCGACGAGGTCTGCCATGCCAGCGCGGCGAGGGCCGCGAGAGCCACGAAGATGATGAGGACGCTGCGCCACTTCAAATGCAGCAGTCCGAACACCGCCAGCATGATCGGCACGGTCACGAGTGCGGTGCGCGAGACTACCACAAAGGCCATGTTGACGAAGAAGCTGAGCGCGATCGCCGCCAGCAACACGGCCAGCCAGACCCTCTTGTGCTGCAGCAGCCTCACGATCGGAAACGCGAGCGCGACCGCGCACAGCGTGAATTCCTGGCTCTGGTCGATATAGTTCTTCACGAAGATGCCGCGCGAATTGGATTCTTCAGGGGGCTTCAGCGAGAGCGTGGGATGGAGAAACACCAGCCAGGACATCACCGACAGCAGCGCGCAGGACACCAGAAACGCGATGAACACGAGGTGGCCGCGCGACGAGCGTTCGAAATGATAGATCAGGACCGGGAGCACCAGCAGCTTCGTCGTCGGGTTCACGGCGTAGAACCGCGCGCCCCAGGACGCCTCCGACCACAGCGTGCCGACGAGCGCGAGCAGGAACAGCGCGATCGGCAGCGCGCAGACCGGGCGCTTCAGCGACTGCAGGAAGTCCCTGACGTCGAGAAACGGCACCATGCAAGCCAGCATCGCGACATTGAAAATCGCCGCCAGCGACGTCGACCACGGCAGCGAGGCCGCGGTCAGGATGGCAAACAGATCGACCGTCTCGGACCATGCCGCCGGACTGCGCAGGCGCCGGAGCGTCGTCGCCCACATCGACTCCCGCGCGAGCTCCATCACTTCGTCTCTCCGCGCGCGCGGTGGACCAGCGCGGTCGTGCTGAAACCCTTGAGAATGTCGATCAGCACGACGGTTCCGCCGGCGGCCTCGACGACCTCGTGGCCGACCACCTGCTCGCGGGTGTAGTCGCCCCCCTTGACCAGCACGCTCGGTGTGATGCGCGTGATCAGGTCGATCGGCGTGTCCTGCTCGAAGATGACGACGAGATCGACGGCTTCGAGCGCTGCCAGCACTTCGGCACGTGCCCGCTCGTCCTGGACCGGGCGATCCGCGCCCTTCAGCCGCCGCACCGAGGCGTC
The DNA here is from genome assembly GCF_036924495.1 of Bradyrhizobium sp. AZCC 2230. Taxonomy (NCBI): domain Bacteria; kingdom Pseudomonadati; phylum Pseudomonadota; class Alphaproteobacteria; order Hyphomicrobiales; family Nitrobacteraceae; genus Bradyrhizobium; species Bradyrhizobium sp. AZCC 2230. The sequence goes on from NZ_JAZHRS010000001.1 coordinate 2,937,664, forward strand.
GCTGTTGAGGCCGACGATCAGGCGGTCGCAGGCGGCGCGCGCCGCGGTCAGCACCTTCACGTGGCCGGGATGCAGGATGTCGAAGCAGCCATTGGTGAAGCCGACGCGCAAGCCCTCCCCGCGCCATTCGGCGAGCTGGGCCTCGAGCGCACCCGGCGCGCTCACGACCTTCTCCTCGGCCGCGAGAGTGGCATGCGGCAGGATCTTGCGCCGCAGCTCGGCCGCGCTCACGCTGGCGGTGCCCTGCTTGCCGACCGCGACGGCGGCGGCCGCACTCGCCATCCGCAGCGCCGTGTCCCAATCCGCCCCTGCCGCGATCGAGACCGCGAGCGCAGCGGCCACGGTGTCGCCGGCACCGGAGACGTCGCGCACCTTCACCGGGAACGCCGGAACATGGACGGCCTCGCCCTTGCGCGGCACCAGCGTCATGCCGTGCTCGCCCTGCGTGACCAGGATCGCCTCGCAATCGGCCAGCCGCATCACGTCCTCTGAGGCATCGACGATGCTCTGCGGCGTGTCGGCGCGGCTGCGGGTGGCTTCCGAAAATTCCTTGCGATTGGGCGTGAGCAGCGTGGCGCCGCGATAGATCGCCCAGTTCAGGCTCTTGGGATCGACGATCACGGGCTTGCCGAGCTTTCGCGCGGCGTCGATGGTGTGGCGGATCACGCGCGCGGTCAGCACGCCCTTGGCGTAGTCGGACAGCAGCACGATGTCGGCGCGCGCGATCTGCGGCACGATCGCCTCGATCAACTTCGTCTCGATTTCATCGGAGGCGGGCTGCGCCTGCTCCCAATCCGCGCGCAGCATATGGGTGGAGAAATGCTCGGAAACAAAGCGGACTTTTCGCGTGGTCGGCCGCGACGGGTCGCACACCAGCGCGCTCTCGATGCCGGCATGGTCCGCCAGCGCGGCCTTGAGCCGCGCCCCCGCATCGTCCTCGCCGACGAGACCGACGAAAACGCAGCGCGCACCGAGGGAAGCGATATTGCGCGCGACGTTGCCGGCGCCGCCGATATGGATCTCGCTGCGCTGGGCCACGATGACAGGGGTCGGCGCTTCCGGCGAAATCCGCGACACCTCGCCATAGACGAACTCGTCCAGCATGATGTCGCCGATGCAGAGCACCGTGCGGCCGGAGATGGCTTGCGCGAGGGCATCGAAATCGAGAAGGGGCGTCGGCATGGTCAATAGGCCTTAACGGAAGCGATCGGGCCGGTCGAGATAATCGGCGACATAGGCCTTCACCGCGTCCTCGAGCGTCGTGAAGCCGCCGTTATAGCCTGCGCGGTGGAGACGATCGACCTTGCTCTCGGTGAAGTATTGATAGCTGCCGCGGATCTGCTCGGGCATGTCGATATAGTCGATGTTGGGCCTGGTGCCGAGCGCGGCATAGGCAGCCAGCATCAGGTCCCGGAAGCTGCGCGCCTTGCCGGTGCCGACATTGAACAGCCCCGACACCGCAGGCGTCGCCAGCAGCCACAGGATCACGCGCACGACGTCGTCGACATAGATGAAATCACGGCGCTGGTCGCCGTCGGCGATGCCGTCGCGATGCGACTTGAACAGCTGCACGACGCGGCCGGCTTTGACGTCGTCGAAGCGGCGCGCCAGCACGCTCATCATCGTGCCTTTGTGGTATTCGTTCGGGCCAAACACGTTGAAGAATTTCAGGCCCGCCCATTGCGGCGGCAACGGATCGCCGTTCGCTGCGCGCCCGGCGACCGCGAGATCGAACAGCTGCTTGCTCCAGCCGTAGAGATTCATCGGCTGCAGCTTCTTCAGCGCCGGCAGCGAGGCATCGTCGTCAAAACCTTCCGCGCCGTCGCCATAGGTCGCCGCCGACGAGGCGTAGATCAGCGGCACCGCGTTGGCCGTGCACCAGTCGAGCAGGCGCATCGAGAAGCGGAAATTGGTCTCGATCACGAGATCGCCGTCGGTCGCGGTGGTCGCGGAAATCGCCCCGAGATGAATTACGGCGTCTAACTTGCGGCCCTTCAGCCAGCCAGGCAGCTCGGCCGGGGGAACGATATCCACAAGCTGCCGCTTGGCGAGATTGCGCCATTTGCCGTCGCTGCCGAGGAGATCGCAGACCACGACGTCGCTACGGCCAGCGCCGTTCAGCGCCGCGACGACATTCGATCCGATAAAACCGGCCCCGCCGGTCACCAGCAACATTCCAACCACCCTGCCCGATTTTTGCGGCCCCGATATCTGCCCTAGTGCCTGCCCTAGCGCATCATCTGCCAAAGTGTAAGCATTTTGGGCAGACGCTTTTGGACTCGCGCTTCTGCCGGCTTTACCTGCCGGCCGGGAGCGGCTAACCGAACCGGCACATCAAAGCGCCCGCGGCACCATTAACGAATGAATATAGATTCGCAATTTGGCGGAAGTGAGGATCGGAGCGACACAAGCCCGATCCTGATCGTCCCCTATATGTGGATCGGCGATTTCGTCCGGAATCACACCGTTGTCCGAGTGCTGAAGGAGCGATGGCCGAATCGGCCGGTCGATCTCCTGACCACGTCTCTGTGCGCCCCCCTGGTCGATTACATGCCCGGCGTACGCGCTGGGCTCGTCTGGGATCTGCCCCGCAGCCGCCTCGCCGTGGGCCGCCAGTTCGGCCTGGCGCGGCTCCTGCGCGAGCGGAACTACGGCACCGCCCTGGTGCTGCCGCGGACCTGGAAGGCGGCTATGGCGCCCGCTCTGGCCGGCATCCCTGAAAGGGTCGGCTTCGTCGGCGAATTCCGGTTTGGCCTGCTCAACCGCTGGCGCTGGGGCGAGAAGAAGCTGCCCCGCTTCATCGACAAGAACGCCGCGCTGGCCCGGCCAGACGGCGCGCCCCTGCCGCCGGAATGGCCGGTGCCGCAATTGCGGGTTCAGCCTGAGGAGATCGCCCGCTGGCGGCAGGCCAATGGCCTCAGCGCCGGAGCCGCCGTCGCGCTCGCCCCCGGCTCGGTCGGGGCGTCAAAACGCTGGACCTATTATCCGGAGGCCGCCCGCCTGCTGGTCGAGCGCGGGCTCGAGGTCTGGGTGGTCGGCGGCCCCGCGGAAAAGGGCCTCGCCCAGGAGATCGTCGCTGCCGGTGGCCCGGGGGTGCGGGACCTCACCGGCAACGATCTGCGCAACGGCGTCCTCACCATGGCCGCGGCCGGCGTCGCGATCTCGAACGATTCGGGCCTGATGCATATCGCGGCCGCGCTCGATACGCCGACCATGGGCATCTTCGGCCCGACCAGCCCCTATCTGTGGGCGCCCCTCAATGGCCTCGCCGCGACCGTGGTCCAGACCAGGAGCGTGCTCGCCTGCCAGCCCTGCCAGAGCACGATCTGCCGGATGAACGACCACCGCTGCATGCGCGACATCGCGGCGCAGGATTTGGTCGAGATCGCAAGAGACGTGCTTGCGAGGACGCAGGGACTTTCAAATGGCTGACTTGCAAATGTCTGACGGCCGCGCGGCGAAGCCCGCCGCATTCCTCGATCGCGACGGCGTCATCAACCATGACGATGGCTATATCGGCACGCGAGACCGCATCCGCTGGATGCCCAACGTCGCGAGCGCCATCCGCCGTCTCAATGAGGCCGGCTATTTTGTATTCGTCTTCACAAACCAGTCCGGCGTCGCGCGCGGCCTCTTCACCGAAGCTGACGTGAACCGGCTACACGGCTGGATGCGCGACGAGCTCGCCCGCGACGGCGCTGGGATCGATGACATCCGCTTCTGTCCCTATCATCCGCAAGGAACGGTCGCCGGCTATATCGGGGAGCATGACTGGCGCAAGCCCGCGCCCGGCATGTTGCGCGATCTCGTCCAGCACTGGCCCGTGCAGCTCGACGGCAGTTTTGTGATCGGAGATCAGGCCAGGGACATCGAGGCCGGCCAAGCGCTCGGACTGCCGGGCTTTCTGTTTCCGGGCGGCGACCTCGACGCGTATGTGGCGGGGGTGATTGATCAGATTAGGCGGGTGTAGAGGGCTGCGGGACGTCAAGGCCAGACCGAATTTCTCGAACACGCATCGCAGTCGTCGCAGCAGCATCGCGCATCAGCGGCTCGAGTGGCGCAGTTAGCGCACTTGATTAGCCTACTCACGCCCAAGCTCATATTGAGCCGTCAGAGCACCAACTGGAATGTTCCATTCCTTACAAATGATGCGGATCATTTCCAATGTCAGTGGACGGACGCGATTCAAAATCTCGGATGCCCGATTGCGTCCAATCAGAGCAGCCAATTCTGCCTGCGAACGTCCCATGGACTCGATTGCGTAATGGAGAACGTCGACTGGATCGCCATGAGTGGTCGCGAAGTGATTGTCTTCGTACTCCTTGATGAGCGAAGACAAAACTTCAAAGCGATCACCATCGGGCGTACCAGGGGTGGGCTCGGCCTCGAAATAGCGGGATACTTCGCGGATAGCCCAATCGTAGTCCTGTTCATTATGAAGGGGCCTTACGTCCATCATCACACCGTCTCCGCGTCTATTCCGTCGTACTCTTCGTGCGTGCCGACAAACTTGATGAGGACCTTTTTGAACTTGTAGGAGAAATGAACCACAAGGCCGAGAACGCGAGATTTCAGAATTTCGCGATATTGGAAGTCTAGAGGTGTTTTGCCCGACGCGTCACTTAAATTCGTAAAATCAGCAATTCACACCCCATAAGCCATACAAGTCATTGATGCCTCTGCCACCGGCTACTGTGCATGGGGTTGTTTTTTGCACTTTTGGCCAGCCCTCGCTCACAGCAGCCGCCGGTAAACCTCGCCGATCCGGGCCGCCTCGGCATCGAGGCTGAACTTTTCAAGCACGCGCTCGCGACCGCGCTCGCCCATCGCGGCTGCCACAGCCACATCGTGCATCAGCGGCTCGAGCGCCGCCGACAGCGCCGCCGCATCACCGGTCGGGACCAGCACGCCGGAGACGCCATCCTCGACAACGAGCTCGGCAGCTCCAGCGCGCGCCGCAACGAGCGCGCTGCCGGCCGCCATCGCCTCGATCAGCGTCAGTCCAAAGCCTTCGTTGCGCGAGGTGAAGGCGTAGATCGTCAGCCGTTGGTACCAGCGCTGCACATCTTCGATCGGCAATTCGCCGGTGATGACGATGCGCGCCTGCAGGCCGGCTGCTTCGATGCGCTTCTTCAGATCGTTCGCGAAGGGCGTCTGTTCGGCCGTGACTTGTCCGACGATGATGGCCGTGAAATCCGGATAGCGCGGCAGCAATTGGCACATCGCATCGACGAACAGATCCGTGCCCTTCTGCGCGCGCACGCGGCCGAAGCATCCGATGGCGTAACGGCCCGGCAAGCCGCTTTCCGCGAAGGCCGCAGCGCGATCGACTGGCGGCGCATAGACGTCGGTGTCGACGCCGTGCGGGATCACCGTCGATTGCACTTTGAGGAACGAGGCCGAGATATCCGATGTCGCGATGATCGCGTCCATCTGCCGGATCAGCCAGCGCGTGATCCAGCTGTGATGCCGCTGCGCCGCCGAGGTGAACACCAGCTTGAGCGGCCAGCCGAGCGCGCGCAGCACGACGCCCGCGATCATCTCGTTGTTGCGGCGCGCATGCCAGATCAAAGGCGACTTGCGGCGCCATAGTTTCAGCACATCGGCGACGCTCAGCCGCGAAATCCCCTCCGGCGCATCCGATCCGAACCATGCGGCGCGAACAAGTTTTGCCAGCCGCGGCGCCACCATCCGGTTGGTCGCGGTGACCCCGGAATAGCGCCTGTGCAGATTTGGCACGATAACTTGCAGATCGCCCGGGAAATTCGCCACGTCATGCTCCATCTGGTGCGTCCCCTATACGCAACATTAAGCATAGTGACCAGTTCAGCCGGGCCGAAACCCCCTCTTCACCGCGCAAACGTTAACTTGGTGCGTTGATCGAAGACGGGTGAGATCATGACTGTGCTAGTCACCGGCGGCGCCGGCTATATCGGAAGTCACACGGTCCTGGCGCTGGCGGAAGCCGGCGAGGACGTCGTCGTGATCGACGATCTCTCCACCGGTTTCTCCGCTTATCTGCCGGAAGGCGTGCCGCTGTTCATCGGCGACGCCGGCGACGAGAATCTGCTCGAGGGCGTGATCGCCCAGCACAACATCGAGAGCATCATCCATTTCGCGGGCTCCGTGGTCGTGCCGGAGTCAATGCGCGATCCGCTCGGCTACTACCGCAACAATTTCACGACCGCGCGCAACCTGCTCAACGTCGCGGTCAAGCGCGGCATCAGCCGCTTCATCTTCTCCTCGACCGCCGCTGTCTACGGCAATCCGGACCAGGTGCCGGTGCCCGAGCACGCGCCGACGCGGCCGCTGTCGCCCTACGGCTCGTCGAAGCTGATGACCGAGATCATGCTGCACGACGTCGCCGCCGCCTACGGCATGCAGTACGTGACGCTGCGCTATTTCAACGTCGCCGGTGCCGACCCGCAGGCCCGCATTGGCCTTGCCACCGTCGGTGCCACGCATCTGCTCAAGATCGCGGTGGAAGCCGCGACCGGCCAGCGCGCCAAGATCGACGTGTTCGGCACCGACTACCCGACCCAGGATGGCAGCTGCATCCGCGACTTCATCCACGTGACGGATCTGTCGCAGGCGCATCGCTCGGCGCTGGCTTATTTGCGCAATGGCGGCGTCTCGACGACGCTGAACTGCGGCTATGGCCGCGGCTATTCGGTGCTCGAAACCATCGACGCCGTGCGCCGGGTGTCGGGCCGCAGCTTTGCCGTGCAATACGCCCCGCGCCGGCCCGGCGACATCATGACCATGGTCGCCGACACCAGCCGCATCCGCGGCCTGCTCGACTGGAAGCCGCAATACGATGACCTCGAGACCATCGCGGCGCACGCTTTGGCCTGGGAGGACAAGCTGTTCCGCGAGCGCCATGGCGAGCTCCGCCACGCCGTCTCGGCCTAGATTCCATCCAGGCGCAAGCCCTTAATTGGGCTTGAAAAGCCCCGCTTTAGCGGGCACAGAGGCCATTCGATCCCTGACGCGCGGGGAGGCTTTTCGCCTTGGCCGTCAATGGACTACGGATGGCCCAGTTTCCAAAGAAAATCACCGACGATCCCTATGAGGCGATGGTCCTCATTCGCCGCCTTGTCGCGGAACAGGGGATCATCTACTGGCGGCGCTACCTCGTTGCCTTTGCGCTGATGGCAGCGGCTGCCGGCGCGACCGCCGGCGCGACCTACGTGCTCGGCCAGGTCATCAACCAGGCCTATGTCGACAAGAACATCCCGGGCATCGCGATGTTCTCAGGGCTCACGGTGATCCTGCTGTTCATCAAGGGCGTGACGACCTACGGCCACATGGTGATCCTGACCAAGATCAGCAACGCCATCCTCGCCACCAACCAGCGCCAGCTGTTCGCCAAGCTGATGCGCGAAAGCGTCGGCTTCTTCTCGGAGCGGCATTCGTCCGAATTTCTGGCGCGGCTGACGGCCGGCGCCAAGTCGATCACCGACGTGCTCAACATGCTGGTCAACGCCATCGGGCGCGACCTGCTGATGCTGCTCGCCATGATCGGCGTGATGGTGTGGCAGGATCCGCTGATGTCGCTGATCGGCCTCGTCGCGGTGCCGCCGGCGATGCTGGTGCTGCGCAAGCTGGTCAAGCGCATCAAGGGCCTCGCCTACAACCAGTTCACCGGCACCGCCGACATCCTGGAGACGATGCAGGAATCGCTGCAGGGCATCCGCACGGTGAAGGCGTTCACGCTCGAAGACACCATGCAGAGCCGCATCGACGAGAACATCGCGATCGTCGAGCGCAACGCCAACAAGATGGCCCGCGTCGCCAACCGCTCCAATCCGCTAATGGAAATGCTCGGCGGCTTCGCGGTCGCCGGCTGCCTGCTCTATGGCGGCTACAGCGTGGTCGCGCTCAACGCCACGCCGGGCGCGTTCTTCTCGTTCATGACCGCGTTCCTGATGGCGACCGAGCCGGCCAAGCGGCTGGCGCGGCTCAACATCGACCTCAACAGCCAGCTCGTCGGCGCGCGCATGCTGCTCGAAGTCGTCGACAGCCCGGCCAGCGAGCATTCCGACGACGACAAGCCGGCGCTCAAGCTCTCCGATGCACGGATCGCGCTGCGCGACGTCAGCTTCTCCTATCGCGCCAACGAGACCGTGCTCAACCGCATGAGTTTTGTCGCCGAGCCCGGCAAGGTCACCGCGCTGGTCGGCCCCTCCGGCGGCGGCAAGTCGACCGTGCTGGCGCTGCTGTTGCGCTTCTACGAGGTGACGCAAGGCGACATCGTGATCGACGGCCAGTCGATCGGCGCGATCTCGCGCAAATCGCTGCGGGCGCAGACCGCCTATGTCGGCCAGGACGTCTATCTGTTCCGCGATACCATCCGCAACAACATCGCCTTCGGCAAACCCGGCGCGAGCGAGAACGAGATCATCGACGCGGCGAAAGCCGCCTGCGCGCATGATTTCATCATGAGCTTCCCGCTCGGCTACGACACCCCGGTCGGCGAGCACGGCACGCAAGTGTCGGGCGGCCAGCGCCAGCGCATCGCGGTGGCGCGGGCGCTGCTCAAGGACGCGCCGATCATCCTGCTGGACGAAGCCACCGCCGCGCTCGATTCCGAGTCCGAGCGGCAGGTGCAGGAGGCGATCGAGCATCTCTGCCAGAACCGCACCACCATCGTGATCGCGCACCGGCTGCACACCATCATGCACGCAGATAGCATTCTGGTGGTCGAGGGCGGCGAGATCGTCGAGCAGGGCCGGCATGACGAGTTGCTTCGTCGCGGCGGCCGCTACGCCTCGTTCTTCCGCCTGCAGCATTACGACACCGGCGCTCTGGCGCCGATCAGCGCCACCGCATAGAGTTCCCTATCAACCCAAGAGCAGCGAGATCGCTTCATGAACGCCGCCTCCTACGTCATCCCGCTTCCGCCCCAGGCTTCGCTTCCCGTCGTCGGCGAGGCCGGCCGTTATCCGGTGCGCCGCATCTGGTGCGTCGGCCGCAACTATCTCGAGCACATCCGCGAGATGGGCAATGACGAGCGCGCACCGCCGTTCTTCTTCGCCAAGCACGCTGACATGCTGGTGCCCGATGGCGCCACCATTCCCTATCCGCCGCTGACCAAGGATTTCCATCACGAGGTCGAGCTGATCGTCGCGCTGAAGAGCGGCGGTCTCAACATCCCCGCCGACAAGGCGCTCGACCACGTCTACGGCTACGCCGTCGGCATCGACCTCACCCGCCGCGACCTCCAGATCGCCTCGCGCAAGAAGGAGCGTCCGTGGGAGATCGGCAAGTCGTTCGACGGCTCGGCGCCGGCTTCCGCCTTGCAGCCGGCCTCGAAGATCGGCCATCCCTCCAACGGCAAGATCTGGCTCACGGTGAACGGCAAGGAAGCGCAGACGGGCGACCTCGAGCAGATGATCTGGAACGTGCCGGAGACGATCTGGCAGCTGTCCCAGCAGGTGAAGCTCGCCGCCGGCGACATCATCATGACCGGTACGCCGGCCGGCGTGTCGCAGCTCCAGCCCGGCGACAAGCTCGAATGCGGCGTCGACGGCGTAGGAACGCTGAAGGTGAGCATCGGCCAGCCGGAGTAGGCTACGCAACACCTCGCAATCAAAAGGCCCCGGACATCGTCCGGGGCTTTTTCATTTCCGATCGCTCTACCAGGCCTTCACCGGCCGATTGGCGTGGCTCGCCTGCGGCACACCGCGATTGAGCGACATGTGCGAATGCACGCACAGCCAGCCATCGCCATTCCTCGAAAAGATCATCGTCGCCCGGCCCGGCCGTGGAAACGCGCTGCCGTCGGGATGATAGCCCGTGCTGGTCCAGGGCGCGATCACCGTCGCCATCGCGCCGTCGGCTGACGCCAGAACCGAGATCTGCTCGAGCACGAACCGAAAGTCGGTCGTCTTCGGCCAGACGTTGTTCCACTGGGACGAGACCCAGTGATCTAGGCCCGGGATGACATCGTTATGGGTCCCGAAGGCCAGCACATCGGGATGGAAGAGCGGTCGCGCCGAGGCATAGTCGACCTCGCGGACATACCCTGAGAAGGTATCCAACCATTCGCGGAAGAATTGCACGGTCTCGGTGTTCGCAAGTGGCAACGGGGCCATCGCCTGCTCCATGTTAGGCTACCAAATCGCGGCGATCTTGTTGCCATGGGGCGAACTATCCAGCAAGACTCGCGCCGCGGTCAGGACCGGAGGGGCCGCCGACTTGCGCGATTTTGGCATTCCTTTTGGTATCGCGTAGGAAGGTGAGATGAATGATTTCACCCAGGCGCTTCAACTGGCGGCGATGCTGATCGGCCGCTTCGACCCGGAGCTCCGCGATATCGTTCTGCTATCTCTGGAAGTGAGCCTGACAGCGAGCGGCCTCGCGTTCGTTATCGGCTCGCCGCTCGGCTTGGCATTGGCCATCGGTCGTTTCCCGGGCAGGCAAGCCATGATTGTGACTGCGAACGCCCTTCTCGGCTTGCCGCCGGTGGTCGTTGGTCTCGCGGTTTATCTGCTGCTCTCTCGCTCGGGGCCGCTCGGCCCGCTCGGAATTTTATTCACCCCGACGGCCATGATCATCGCACAGGCCATACTCGGCATCCCGATCGTGGTTGCCTTGGTGCACCGCATGACTGTGGATCTCTGGGCCACCTATGGCGAGGCTTTGCTGGTTGATGGAGCTTCACACGTCCGAGCCGCGGCCTCACTCATGAACATAGGCCGCGAGGGGCTCATCGTCGCGTTTCTTGCTGCGTTCGGGCGCGCGATTGCGGAGGTCGGCGCAATAATCATCGTTGGGGGCAACATCCAAGGCTACACGCGAACAATGACGACCGCCATCGCGCTAGAGACGAGCAAGGGTGAGTTGAGCCTCGCTCTTGCGCTTGGCATAATCCTCATCGTTCTGTCGATGACCGTCAGCACGTTTAGCCATGTCTTCGGACGCGCCCTGCGGCGCTGAGCTCGCAAATGAACTATTGCAAGGAGGTTCGCCCATGGGTCGATGGCTCAGCTCGATTGCCGCCCGAACAGCAATCTTGTTGGCCTTGTTGTGTGCTCCTGTCTCGGCACAAGATCAGGCCATCGTCGTTGCGTCGACGACCTCAACGCAGGACTCGGGATTGTTCAACTACCTGTTGCCGATCGTTCGAGAAAAGACCGGCGTTGAAGTCAAGGTCCTCGCGCAAGGCACCGGGCAGGCGCTCGACACGGCGCGGCGTGGCAATGCAGACGTCGTGTTTGTTCATGCCAAGTCAGCCGAGGAAAAATTCCTGTCCGAGGGGTTTGGCGTCAAGCGCTACCCGGTCATGTACAACGACTTCATTCTCATTGGGCCGAAGAGCGATCCTGCCGGGATCCGAGGTCTTGACGTGGTCGCCTCGCTCCAGACCATAAAGACGAAGGCCGCTCCCTTCATCTCCCGTGGAGATCGATCTGGCACGCACATAGCCGAGCTTGCACTTTGGAAAGACGCGGGCGTCGACGTCACAACGGATCGCGGCAGCTGGTACAAGGAGATCGGTCAAGGAATGGGAGCCGCACTCAACGTCGCATCGGCATCCAATGCCTACGTACTTGCAGACCGCGGCACCTGGCTAGCTTTCAAGAATCGCGGTGACCTGGCGATCCTTGTCGAAGGCGACAAGCGACTTTTCAACCAATACGGGGTGATGCTGGTCAATCCAGCGAAGCATCCGACGGTGAAGAAGGAAGCAAGCCAACGCTTCATCGATTGGATTATCTCGCCGGAGGGACAGAACGCGATCGCAGGTTACAAGATCGAAGGGCAACAGCTCTTCTATCCGAATGCGAGCGATCCAGGGGCCTGACCGAAGCGGCCCGGTCGCCGTCCGTAAGCCAGCGCCGGGCCTAACCTTCCACGGGGCTAGCGCTCCGCGCGGAGGCTAACCCAAATATGCCTCACGTCCCGCTCTTCAGACAGAGAAAAAGCCCCGGAGATCGGCAACGGGGCCATTGCCTGCTCCAGGTTAGGTCGCTAAATCGCGGCAACCTTGTTGCCATGAACCGACCAGTGCAGCAAGATTCGCGAGTCGAGGCCGGTGGGTCTGCCGCAGGGACTGCATCATAAAACGAGAGGACGTCTCGGATGTCGAACACGATCACGGAGCTCGAGGGGCTGCTGATGCAGCGCTCGCTCACCGACCCACAACTTGTCGCGGCCGCGGAGAAAGCTTCGGACTTCCGCATCCTGCCGGATGCGACCGTCATCAAGATCGGCGGCCAGAGCATGATCGATCGCGGTCGCGCCGCGGTCTATCCGATCGTCGAGGAGATCGTCGCGGCCCGTAAAAACCACAAGCTCCTGATCGGAACCGGCGCCGGCACCCGCGCGCGGCATCTCTATTCGATCGCCGCAGGCCTTCGCCTGCCGGCCGGCGTGCTGTCGCAGCTCGGCGCTTGCGTGGCCGACCAGAACGCCGCGATGCTCGGACAGCTGCTTGCCAAGCACGGCATCTCCGCCGTCAGCAGCGCCGGGCTCTCATCTGTGCCGCTGTTTCTCGCCGAGGTGAACGCCGTCATCTTCGCGGGCATGCCGCCCTATAGCCTGTGGATGCGACCCGCGGCCGAAGGCGTGATCCCGCCCTACCGCACCGACGCCGGATGCTTCCTCGTCGCCGAGCAGTTCGGCTGCAAGGCGATGATCTATGTGAAGGACGAGAACGGCCTCTACACCGCGAACCCGAAGACGTCGAAGAACGCGACCTTCATTCCGAAAATTTCGGTGGCGGAAATGAAGGCCAAGGGCCTGCAGGATTCGATCCTGGAATTTCCGGTGCTCGATCTCCTCGCCGCAGCGCGCCACGTCCGCCAGGTGCAGGTCGTGAACGGCCTCGTCCCCGGCAATCTCACCCGCGCGCTCGCGGGCGAACATGTCGGCACCATCATCACCGCGAACTGAGGGGCGAACCGTCATGGCTGACACCAACCAGATCAAGCACGTCGCCTCACCGCTCGCGCGCCAGACACTTCTGGACAGCGATCTCACCCGCCCCGTCGCCGGCAATCGCCCGATCAAGCTGCTGCCCTGGCTGCAGGTCATCAAGATCGGCGGCCGCATCATGGACCGCGGCCATGAAGCGATCCTGCCACTCGTCGACGAACTGCGCGCGCTGCTGCCGGAGCATCGCCTGCTCATCCTGACCGGCGCCGGCATCCGCGCCCGCCATCTCTACAGCGTGGGTCTCGACCTCGGCCTGCCGGCCGGCTCGCTCGCGCCGCTCGCCGCCAGCGAGGCCGGCCAGAACGGCCACATCCTTGCAAGCCTGCTCGCGCCCGAGGGCGTCTCGTATGTCGAGCATCCGACCATCGCAAGCCAGCTCGCGATCCATCTCTCTGCGGCGCGCGCGGTTGTCGGCAGCGCCTTCCCGCCCTACCACCATCACGAGTTCCCGACCGCGCGCATCCCACTGCATCGCGCCGACACCGGCGCCTTCCTGCTCGCCGACGCACTCGGGGCCGCGGGCTTGACGATCGTGGAGGACGTCGACGGCGTCTACACCACCGACCCCAATGGCGCCGATGGCAAGAAGGCCGAGCTCTTGGAGGAGACCAGCTTCGCCGAGCTTGCGAAGCTGAAGGGCACGCTGCCGTTCGATCCCGCGCTGCTCGAGGTGATGGCGAACTCACGCCACATCGCGCGCGTGCAGGTGGTCAACGGCCTCGTGCCGGGCCGGATCAGCGCGGCGCTGCGCGGGCAGCATGTGGGGTCGATCATCAACACCGGTGCGAAGCCGGTGTGACACCACGGCAAGGTCTAGAAAACACACTACGCCCTATCGCAACGCCGAGAGCACGATGAGGCCCAGGACCAGCGCCGTCAGCGAATATTTCAGCGTGTAGTAGACGTTACGGTTCCACTCCTTGACCTTGCGGCTGCCGAGATGGATCTCGTAGAGCTTGCCGAATACCTTGTTGAGCACGCCGACGCTCTCGCCGTCGACGTTCTGGGTCGCCGACGCCTTGACGATGTGATGGCTGACCCAACGGTTGATCGCGGTCATGAAGCCGTACTTCATCGGACGCTCGACGTCGCAGAACAGGATGATGCGGTTGACGTCGGTCGCATTCTCCGCGCTGTGAATGAACGTCTCGTCGAACATGAAGGCTTCGCCGTCGCGCCAGACGCATTCGACGCCGTCAACGAGGATGCGGCACTTGTTCGAGTTCGGCGTGACGAGACCGAGGTGATAACGCAGCGATCCGGCAAAGGGATCACGGTGCGCGCCGAGCTTGCCGCCCGGCGGCAGCATCGCGAACATCGCACCGTGCACGCTCGGGATCGACTTGAGCAGCTCCACCGTCTTCGGGCACAGCGTGTTCGCCGAGGGCAGGAAGTCGTCGTACCACTTCAGGTAAAAGCGTTTCCAGCCGCTCTTGAAGAACGAGTAGAAGCCCCAATCATTGTTCTTCGCGGCAGCGCGGATAAAGCCTTCGTCGAACAGGCGGACGGCCTCGTCGCGGATGGTCTCCCAGTTCTCGCTGAGCGGCTTCAGCTCCGGAAACTGCTCGACGGAGATGACGGGCTTGTTCGGCACCGCCGAGCCCGCATACATCAGCACATTGTAGGGTGCGAGATAGGTCGAGTGATCGCCGAGCTGGCGCGCGAAGCGCAGCCGCTGCTTGCCGCGGAAGTGAACGTAAATCGTCGAAACCGCGAGCACATACAAAATGACGAGTTGCGGTGCAAAAAGCTGCTTCAGCATTTCCCCAAATCCCGAGTGACCCAACCGGGGACGTGATCTAACGCGACCCAGCCCGAGCGGCAAGATATTCACCGCTGGGTTGCGGTCACTCTGGGGAGAACACCCGACGAGAGATCGGGCCGAAACGGACCAAAACGAGCCGGATCAGGCCCGCGACAGCGCCTGAAGACCCTTGAAGGTCAGGCGCTTAGGGTCGGTGACGCCGGCGAGATAGAGCCGGCGAATAAAAGCGATGACGGCGTCGCGGTCGCAATCGGTCAGCGCGACGACGGCGTCGACCGCGATCTTCTGGGCTTCCATTGGGCAAACCTCGGCCTTGCGAGTAACCCCGGCCGAGACAGGCTAGGACTCATCCGTTAATCCGGCGTTAACCGTCCAGAACCATCGCCGATTCAGCCCGGCGGCCGTATACGCAAAACAACGCATTGGCAGGGGCGGCGCGGCACCTCAGCCAGCGCCAATGCTCTTCTTGAACTGCGCAAAGTGCTTCTTCAGACGGGGCACGGCAAAATCGGTGAAGGCACGCACCTTCGGCACCGAGAGCCTACCTTGCGGAGAGATCAGGTTGGCCGCCATCTCTGGATCCTCGTCGCTGGCCAGCAAGACCTCGAGTTCGCCGCGCGCGACCTGCTCGGCAACTTGATAGGAATACATCCGCGCGATGCCGCGCCCAGCCACCGCGGAGGCAACCGCCGCATAGGTGCTGTTGACCATCAGGCGCGGCGTGAACTGAACCGTGCGCGGCACCGTCGAGTTCTTCGGCGGCGCGAAAGTCCATGAATTCGGCAGATGCGCCATCGCCACGATCTGGTGTTTGGCGAGATCGCCGGGCTCCGCGATGCGCGGATGCTGCTTCAGATAGCGCGGCGCCGCGACCACGACCCGTCGCACCTCGCCGAGACGCATCGCCACCATCGCCGAATCCGCAAGCGGGCCGATGCGGAGCGCGATATCGAACCCCTCCTCGATCAGGTTGACCGCACGGTCGAACAGCAGCAGCTTTGCCGAAACGGTCGGATAGACGTCCAGAAACGAATCCAGAATCGGACGCAGCACCATCTCGCCTGACACAACCGGCGCCGTGATCGTCAGCAGGCCACGCGGCGCCGCGCGCGGGCCGGCCGCAATGGCGTCTGCCTCTTCGAGCTCGGTCAGCACGCGCCGGCAGATCGCGACATAGCGCTCGCCCTCCTCGCTCAGCTTGATCGACCTTGTGGTCCGGTGCAGCAGTTCGGCGCCGACCTGCCCCTCCAGGAAGGCGATGGCGCGGCTCACCGCCGCTGGCGACCGACCGAGCTTGCGGCCTGCCGCCGCCAGGCTGCCCTCGTCCACTGCAAGGACGAACACCTTCATCGCGTCCAGACGATCCATGCCTTCCCGCCACCCCGCTGAAATTCCATTGGGAAGCTAGGCGTTTGCCCGAACCGCGACAACTGCCGCCGGACAGCGATCCGGCATTCATACGCGCCGCGAAAGAGTGTCTGCCGGACAGCGCGTATTCGCAGCCGGACCGCCGCGACGTACCTCAGCACCCAAGCCAGCCGATGCTGGCATCGATCAACAACAGGAGCCCGTCATGGGTATGGAGCAGAAGGTTGCCATCATCACCGGTGCATCGCAGGGCATCGGCGCCGCCCTGGTCCAGGGGTTTTCGCGATCGCAATTATCGCGTGGTCGCCACCGCGCGTTCCGTCAAGCCGTCGGGCAACGATGATGTCCTCGCCGTTCCCGGCGACATCGCCGACCGGAAGACCGCCGAGCGGGTTATTGCGCAGGCCGTCGCCCGCTTTGGCCGTGTCGATACGCTGGTCAACAATGCCGGCATCTTCCTGGCAAAGCCGTTCACGCAGTATACCGCCGAGGACTATGCGGCGGTGATGGGCACCAACGTTGCCGGCTTCTTCAACATCACGCAGCTCGCCATCGCCGAGATGGAGAGGCAGGGGTCTGGCCACGTCGTCCAGATCACAACCACCCTGGTCGATCAGGCCAACTCCAACGTCCCCTCGGTGCTGGCCTCGCTGAGCAAGGGCGGACTGAACGCCGCGACCAAGTCGCTCGCGATCGAATACGCCAAGCGCGGCATTCGCGTGAACGCGGTTGCGCCCGGCATCATCAAGTCGCCGATGCACCCGGTCGCGACGCACGCCCAGCTCGGTGCGATGCACCCGGTCGGTCACATGGGCGAGATGTCCGACATCGTCGACGCCGTGCTCTATCTCGAGGGAGCCTCCTTCGTCACCGGCGAGATCCTGCATGTCGACGGCGGCCAGAGCGCCGGCCATTGAGCCCGCGCAGGAGGATGGCATGACTGAACTCAGCGCAGGTACCAAGCACCAGTCTCGGCCGCACCAGCGGCCGGGATCGACGTCCCAGCAGACGACGTCCCGGAAGACTTGGCGATATGCGGTCGCGGGCTTGTCCGCATCGCTTGTCGGACTCGGCCTCGCCCGCTTCTCCTACACGCCGCTCATTCCCGCGTTGATCGCGGCAAAGTGGTTCAGCGCATCCGACGTTGTCTATCTCGGCGCCGCGAACCTTGCCGGATATCTCGCCGGCGCGCTGGCGGCGCGAGCCGTCGCCGCTCGTGTCGGCGCGGTGAACGCGCTGCGTGCGATGATGCTGCTCGCAACGCTCTCGTTCTTTGCGAGCTCAACGCCTGTGTCGTTCATGTGGTTCTTCGCCTGGCGTTTCCTCTCCGGCCTCACCGGCGGCATCATCATGGTGCTGGCGGCCTCCGTCATTCTGCCGCACACCTCGCCCGCCCGGCGCGGCATTGTCGGCGGCGTGATCTTTGCGGGCGTCGGTCTCGGCGTCGCCGCATCGGGCACGCTGGTGCCGCTGTTGCTGCAACAGGGCTTGCAGCAGAGCTGGTATGGCCTCGGCGTGCTCTCGGCCGTGCTGACGCTTGCGAGCTGGTGGAACTGGCCTGCGGAGGCGAAGGCTGCAACCGCACCTGAACCGCATCACACCAAGCGTCATCGTGCGTCACCTGCCGAACGAGCGCTGCTGATCCAGTACGGCCTCAACGCGGTGGCGCTGGTGCCGCACATGGTCTTTCTCGTCGATTTCGTGGCACGCGGCCTCGGCCAGGGCATTGCCGCGGGATCGCGCTATTGGGTGCTCTATGGCCTCGGCGCGATCGTCGGTCCGCTCGTCACCGGCCAGCTCGGCGATCGATCCGGCTTCGGCCCGGCGTTGCGCGCGGCCTTTCTGATCGAGGCGGCCGCCGTGCTGCTCCCGACCGTCAGCACCGCGCCGGTCTCGCTGATCGTGTCGAGCGTCGTGGTCGGCGGCTTCACGCCGGGCATCGTGCCGCTGGTGCTCGGACGTATCCATGAGCTTGTCCCGCACGCGAGCGAGCAGCAGCGCGCGACATGGAGCCACGCCACCACGAGCTTTGCGCTGTTCCAGGCGGCCGCAGCTTACGGCTTCTCCTGGATCTACGCGAACACCGGCGGCGATTATCTCGTCCTGTTCGCTCTCGGCGGCGGTGCCGTGGTGCTCGCACTCGCGATCGACCTCGGCCTCACCCTGATTGTCTCGCGCAGATCCTGAGCGCATGACGACAGCTACCTGGCGCCGGGCTCTGTCATGTTTTGAGCAAGCGATCTCAGCAACTCGGTTTGCTTCAGGACTAACTCACATTGCTTTCGCGCATGGGTGCTCGAGAGCTCAACCAATTCCGCCAACGTTCTCGCACGGCCCAACTCCCGCGCATACTCCAAGGTCGCGCCCGCATTCACTTTCATCAGTTCGAGCACGACGGCGCGACACTCAGCGGCCGTTCCAATCACCTCGATGAGGTGGCTTTCCGCGGCAGCGTCTCCATCGGCCTCAGATGTTCCACCGGCAAGCCGTGGCTTGGCAAGGTCCTTGGCATAATCCAGCGCAGCGTGAGCACCAGTCTTCATGCCGTCCAAAGCACGGGCCTGACAATCCTTGGCCATGTCCACGATGAGATCAATGGTGGTGCTGCTCGCAGGTTCAGGTCTTGCTTCAGGTCTTGCAACGACGACGCTGGCCGCTTCTTGTACCGGAACAGTCATCGGAGCAGGCGCTGCTTGCGCGATCTGCGGCGCATCCTGAAGCAAGACGGTGACCGGGTCCGACGGCTTGGCCAAGCCCTCGTCGACGGCACGGCTCACTTCCGCCGCCAACTCCACCAGCGAGCGACGCCCGGCGCGTGCAACGTCAGCAGGCTGTCTTGAGCGCGGCTTGCTCATGATCATTCGACTCCACGATAAGGCACTCCGAGATCCAACTCCACAGGGCCACAATTTCCTCTGCGGCTTTTCCCTCCGGCGCGAACTCGGTCACGCCCAGCCCTGCCCCGAGCGCATCCTGGTGATCGTTACGCTGTCCAATGAAGGGGAGCGCAAGCAAGCCGAGCGAGTTGAGCGACGTGGCAGCTTCGCTCAGCCGGCCCCCCCGTGTGGGCGTCTGATTGAGGATGAAGGCAAACCGGCGATTGAGCCTGCGAATAGCGATCAGCGTCGGTATTGCGGCTTCGATATCGGCCGGGCTCGGACGAGCCGGGATGAGACAAAGATCGGCACTGGCAATGGCGCGCGTCGCCAAGGCATTGTTCGTGGCGGCTGTGTCGATGATTGCAAGCCAGACCCCTTGGGCCTTGAGGCGGGCTATCACCGGCTCGATTTCGGCGGGATCGGCGACGCAATCGACGCAAGGATAGGCACCAGCTCGCCGCTCCTTCCATTTCGAGATCGTGCCTTGCGCGTCCGCTTCAATAAGAGCGACGCGCTCTCCGCGCTGCATCGCTGCCACCGCCAGTCCAACGGACAGCGTACTCTTGCCGCTTCCGCCTTTTTGCGTGACCAGAGCAAGGACGTACATGTTCCGCGCTCTCCTCAAGATGGCAACGACGCGGAACTCAGACGTTGTCGAATAAAATCTTGCAGCGCAAAAAAATACTACCGCAAGTCGTGATTCGTCTCAAGCGAACGTGAGACTACTCCGGTATCATACGTGGCAAGATCAGGAATAGCGCATCACGCCGTCGTCGATCCGGCCGAAGCGCAACGAGACGATGTCGAGGGCGTAGTTCTGGTACAGCCGCCACGGCTGCTTCGAGCCCTGCTTCGGCATTTTTGCGACCGAGCGCTGCACATAGCCCGAGGTGAAATCGAGCGACGGCTGCGCGGTGATCTCGGGGTCGTCATTGTGCGGCACGGCTTGCCGGAAATTATGCCGGTCCATGTAGTTGATGAGACGGCAGACATATTCGCAGGTGAGATCGCATTTCAGCGTCCAGGACGCGTTGGTGTAGCCGAAGGCCGACGCCATGTTGGGCACGTCGGCATACATCATGCCCTTGTAGGTCAGCGTGTTGGCGAAATCGACGGCACGGCCGTCGACACTGATCTCGAGGCCGCCGACGACCTGGAGCACCAGGCCCGTCGCCGTCACGATGATGTCGGCCGCAAGCTCACTGCCGTCCTTCAGGCGGATGCCGTCGCGGGTAAAGCTGTCGATCTCATTGGTGACCACGGCGGCGCGCTTTTCGCGGATCGCCTTGAACAGATCGCCGTCGGGCACGAGGCAGAGCCGCTGGTCCCAGGGGTTGTAGCGCGGCGTGAAATGCGTGGCGATGTCGTAGTCCGGCCCGAGCGCCATCCGCACGCCACCGAGGATCAGGTTCTTCACCTTGTCCGGCCGCCGCCGGCTGAGCTGGAAGAAGAACATCCCCCACATCACATTGCGCCAGCGGATGACGTGATAGGCCAGCCGCGTCGGCAAATTGCGGCGGAGCTTGTTGGCGACCGGATCCTGTGCCGGACGCGACACCACATAGGTCGGCGACCGCTGCAGCATGGTGACCTGCGCCGCTTTCTTGGCGAGTTCCGGCACAAGCGTCACCGCGGTCGCACCCGAGCCGATCACGACGACGCGCTTGCCTGCGTAGTCGATGTCCTCGCTCCATTTCTGCGGATGCACGATGCAGCCGGCGAAATCAGCCGCGCCATTGAACTCCGGCGTATAGCCCGCCTCGTATTTGTAATAGCCCGAGCACATGAACAGGAAATTGCAGGTGAAGCGCACGAGCTCGGTCTCACCCTCTCCCGTGATACGCTCGACCTCGACGGTCCAGCGCGCCTCCGGCGTCGACCACGCCGCGCGCTTGACGCGATGGCGGAAGCGGATGTGCTTCTCGATGCCGTTCTCGGCCGCGGTCTCCCGCACATAGTTGAGGATCTGCGGCCCGTCCGCGATCGCCTTCGGATCGGTCCAAGGCTTGAAGGAATAGCCGAGCGTGAACATGTCGCTGTCGGAGCGAATGCCGGGATAGCGAAACAGGTCCCAGGTGCCGCCGATACAGTCTCGCCCCTCCAGGATGACGTAGCTCTTGCCGGGGCACTTGCTCTGCAAGTGATAGCCCGCGCCGATGCCGGACAGGCCGGCACCGACGATCAGCACGTCGAAATGTTCTTGTTGCATGGTTTCCTCCGCCGGGAGGGATTGTCCGACCGTTGCAGGGGCCAGTCAACCGACCATGACGGAGAAGGACGCTCGACGCTGCTCCGCCGCGACAGCGCAGAGCAGCACAAATGGCAAAATCAGGAACAACGGCCCAAGGGCCAGCCCGGTGAAGCTGGCCAGCGAGGCGGCCACCAAGGGTAGCAGCAGCACCATCGCCGCCCCGGCATCGAACCATTGAGCGCCGATTTGCGAATCCTGCTGAGCGTTCTTGAGCCACACGACCACGAATGCTCCGAACACGAGGTCGTAGTCCTGCAGATAGGGCGTGGCGAGGCAGGTCCCGACGAGGACCAGGGCGTTGCGAATGTGCGCAGGATCGTTGCGCAGCCAACTCCAACCAACGACAAGAGCCGCCACGACCGCGCAGACCGTCTGCAGCGCGTAGGACAATTCGACCCCGCCTCCCAGACGCCGAACCAACACGAACACCGAAACCATGCGGTGCCAGACCCCGGCGCCATCCTCGAGGATCACTGTGCGCAGCACCGACAGATTGTGCTGGTACTCCACCCAGACGGCGGGACCGAAGATCACAATGCTGGCCGCGATCAGCAGGAGCGCGGTGGCGCCGGCCGCACCGATCACCCGCCAACGCCGGCCCGCGATCATTGCAACAGGCAGCATCAATGCGAGGTGTGGTTTATAGATCAGCAGGCCAAACAGAATTCCCGCCATTGCCGGCCGGCGGTCGACCAGCAGGAGCCCGCCACCCAGGAGGGCTGCCGTCAATGCACCGTTTTGTCCGGTCAACACGTTGACGAACACGGCCGGCGCCGCGAGCGAGAGCACCAATGCCTTGTCGCCTGCAGCGAGCTTCAGGGCGCGATAAAAGCCGTACCAGGTCGACACGAGCCATACGAAGAACGCAGGCACGTAGGGAAGGAGCGCGAGCGGCGCGGTGAGCAACAGGAGAACCGGCGGGTAGGAATAGTGATGGAAATCGATCTGAAACCCGGTCAACGAGGTCTCGAAATCATGGAAGGCGACGAAGTCGTAGACCCCGGCTGCGCGGCCATGCAGGGCCAGATAGGCGCCCGACCAATAGTTGATGAAGTCCGCGCAGATCGGATCGCCAATGCCATCCGCCGGACCCACGCGGGTCCGGGCAACCAGATCGACCACGACGGTGATTGCCGCAATGACTATCCAGCAATACGCGACGAGACGGAGCCGTTCCGGATTAAGCAGCTTCGTGACAGGCGCCCGCAGCTGCGGAGCAGGAGGCTTTGCCGGCTGAGCTGCTGACGTCATGAGTTGGTATGCCGCATGTTCGGACCGAACATGCAACAAGGCTCATTAGAGCCTGGTTAACAAGCCGCGAGACTCAACGCCCCCCGTACGCGCAACCATGACCGCCATGGAAAAGGCCCCGGATCGCTCCGGGGCCTTTTTTTAACTCAGTACCGGTAGTGGTCGCTCTTGTACGGACCTTCCTGCTTCACGCCGATATAGTCGGCCTGGTCCTTGCGCAGCTCGGTGAGCTTGACGCCGATCTTGGCGAGGTGCAGGCGCGCGACCTTCTCGTCGAGGGTCTTCGGCAGCACGTAGACTTCCTTCTTGTACTTGCCGTCCTTGTTGTTGGCGAACAGCTCGATCTGCGCCAGCGTCTGGTTGGTGAAGGACGCCGACATCACGAAGGACGGATGGCCCATCGCGTTGCCGAGGTTCACGAGGCGGCCTTCCGACAACATGATGATACGGTGCTTGTCGGGGAACTCGATCTCGTCGACCTGCGGCTTGATGTTGGTCCACTTCAGATTGCGCAGAGACGCGATCTGGATCTCGTTGTCGAAGTGACCGATATTGCAGACAATGGCACGATCCTTCATCGCGCGCATGTGCTCGATGGTGATGATGTCCTTGTTGCCGGTCGCGGTGACGAAGATATCGGCGCGGGGCGCGGCGTCTTCCATGGTGGTGACTTCGTAACCCTCCATCGACGCCTGCAGCGCGCAGATCGGATCGACTTCCGATACCATCACGCGGCAGCCGGCCTGACGCAGCGATGCCGCCGAACCCTTGCCGACGTCACCGAAGCCCGCGACCATCGCGACCTTGCCCGACATCATCACGTCGGTGCCGCGGCGGATGCCGTCGACCAGCGATTCACGGCAGCCATAGAGGTTGTCGAACTTCGACTTGGTGACGCTGTCGTTGACGTTGATGGCGGGCCACAGCAGCGTGCCGGCCTTCTGCATGTCATAGAGACGATGCACGCCCGTGGTGGTCTCCTCAGAGACGCCCTTGATGCTCTTGGCGATCTCGGCGAAGTAGCCCTTCGGCTTTTCCTTGAGCTGCCTCTTCAAAAGCGCGAAGAAGACTTCCTCTTCTTCCGAAGCCGGCTTGTCCAGGAACGCAGTGTCGCCGTTCTCGGCGCGCAGACCGAGATGGACGTACATGGTGGCGTCGCCGCCGTCGTCGAGGATCATGTTCGGGTGACCGCCACCGTGCCAGTCGAACAGTTTTGCGGTGTAGTCCCAGTATTCGGTCAGCGTCTCACCCTTGACCGCGAACACCGGAATGCCGGCGGCGGCGATCGCAGCGGCCGCGTGGTCCTGCGTCGAATAGATGTTGCAGGAGACCCAGCGAATGTCGGCGCCGAGCGCTGCCAGCGTCTCGATCAGCACGCCGGTCTGGATCGTCATGTGCAGCGAGCCTGCGATGCGCGCGCCCTTCAGCGGCTGCTTCGGGCCGTACTCTTCGCGGGTGGCCATCAGGCCGGGCATCTCGGTCTCGGCCAGCGAGAGTTCCTTGCGGCCGAAATCGGCGAGCGAGATGTCTTTGACGATGTAATCGGTGAAGCCGGGCTTCGCGTTCATTGCGAGTGTCCTATGGTTGAACGGGCATTCCGGGACGCCTCCAAGAGGGGCCCCGGAATCGCGACGTGAGGATTAAGGATTCCGGGGTCGCGTACGAACCCGGAATGACGCACAAAAATCAGACCGCGCGCTTGAGCGCTTCGACGAGATCGGTCTTCTCCCAGGAGAAGCCACCCTCGTTGTCCGGCGTGCGGCCGAAATGGCCGTAGGCCGAGGTGCGCGCGTAGATCGGGCGGTTGAGATCGAGATGGCTGCGGATGCCGCGCGGGGTGAGGTCCATCGCCTTGGCGGCGGCCTTCTCGAGCTGATCCTCGGACACCTTACCGGTGCCATGGGTGTCGATGTAGATCGACAGCGGACGCGCCACGCCGATGGCGTAGGCGAGCTGCAGCGTGCAGCGGTCGGCAAGGCCGGCCGCAACGATGTTCTTGGCGACGTAGCGCGCTGCGTAAGCGGCAGAGCGGTCGACCTTGGTCGGATCCTTGCCGGAGAACGCGCCGCCGCCATGCGGCGCCGCACCGCCGTAGGTGTCGACGATGATCTTGCGGCCAGTCAGGCCGGAGTCACCATCGGGACCGCCGATGTAGAACTTGCCGGTCGGGTTGATGTGCCAGATGGTCTTCGGCGAGATCCAGTCTCTCGGCAGCGCCTCGCGCACATAGGGCTCGACGATGTCACGGATCTGCTTCGACGAGATGTCCTCGACCAGATGCTGGTGCGACACCACGATCTCGCGCACGCCGACCGGCTTGCCGTTCTCGTACTGCACGGTGACCTGGCTCTTGGAGTCCGGACCGAGCACCTTCTCCTTGCCGGAGTGGCGAGCTTCGGAGATGAGACGCAGGATCTTGTGGGCGTAGAAGATCGGCGCCGGCATCAGGTCGGGCGTCTCGTTGGTGGCGTAACCGAACATGATGCCCTGGTCGCCAGCGCCCTCTTCCTTGACTTCGCCCGGCTGCAGCGCGTCGACGCCCTGTGCGATGTCGGCCGACTGCGGATGCAGCAGGATCTCGATGTCGGCCTTCTGCCAGTGGAAGCCGTCCTGCTCGTAACCGATGTCCTTGATCGCGTCGCGCACGACGCTCTCGATATGCTCGTTGGTGACGGACGACGGACCGCGGGTCTCACCGGCGATCACCACCTTGTTGGTGGTGGCCAGCGTCTCGCAGGCCGCGCGGATTGCCCACGGGTCGATGCCGGCCTTCGGCCCTTCCCGGTAGAACAGGTCGACGATTTCGTCGGAAATCCGGTCACAGACCTTGTCCGGATGGCCTTCGGACACGGACTCGCTGGTGAAAAGATAGGACGCGCGCATCAGTAACCCCTTGTTCCGCCGCTTCAGGCGGAGTTTGCGATGTTTACCCTTGGATTATGTCAATCACGCCGGCGCGAGATGACGTAGGATTCGTCGAGAAACCAGAGCCCGTTGTACTTTCGCAGCACATCCCTGGCGGCATCCAGAGTGCGGCCGTTTTGAGTCATATCTGTCAACCGGTCGTCCTCAATCTGAGCGACATACACCGCCGCATTCCACGCTGCAAAGGCCGTCGAGGTTCCGATGGTACCCGTCACCTCGTTGGGCAGCGCTTCCATATCATACCTGAAGATCGAACGGTTATCCGCGTAAGCATTAAAATTTAAGTCGCGGCCCAACGAGCCAAGCTCATACTTGACGGCGCGCAATAGCTCATGACGGCTCACCGAGAAAGGATTTTCTCCGGGCCAGATCGCCTGGATCATTTCCATGCCGGGATCGTGACCGTGGGAGTGAATACCGATCAGGCGACCGCCCGGCCGCAAGGCCTTAGCCAGCGGTGCAATGATCCGCTTGGCCCGGAAATTGACCGAGGACAGCGCCCGGTATGGCTGGGATGCGATGACAAGGTCGAAATTGGCCTCGGTCTGCCCCGGCCGCGGAATGGTCGAATCCAGCAGGAACCGGTGGTCCTCGCGGTACAGCACCAGCACGACCGGCCGCTCATACAGCGGCATGGCCGTGCGCGGGCTGATCGCGGCCCGCCAGTTCTGCTCCAGGAACGGCCGCAGTTCGGCGATCTGCTGCTCGAATTCGCCCGATGAGGCGCCCCGCAGCGGGACCTCATGCCAGACCGTGGCTGCGGCAGCCGCGGGCGAGGCCGGCGTGAGCCAGGGCGCCTCCGAGTAGAACATGTTGGTGAAGACGAAAACCGACGCCGGATGCTCGAAAATGCGGTCCGGAACCTTCTCCAGCGTCAGCCGCAGATCCTCGAGGCTGAGCTCCTTGCCGGCCACATAGAACGGCATATGCGGGTAGCGCTGGTGCGTGGCGCGCAGCACCCGCGCCAGCACCGTACCATCGCCGACGCCGGCATCGAAAATGCGCAGCGCCGGGGGACGCGGATGGATGCTGGCGAGTTCCAGCGCGACGCGCTCCGCAACCACCCGCTTCTCGCTGCAGGTGTGAACGAACAGCAGGTATTTCTGCCGGTTCTCGAAGAAGCGGAAATTGCCGCGCGGATCGCGCTTTTCCGGGGGCACCTGGAGCCCCCGCGGCGGCGGTAGGCCGCCCGTCGTCGACGCAGCGATATAGGCCTGGATCCGATCCAGCGTGTCGATGGTGATGCGCTTGCCCTCGCGCAGCCGGTGCACGAGCTTCCCATCGTTCACAGCGCGCCGGCCAAACGTCGATTCCGCCATGTCCGCCTTGCGGCAGAACTCGGTGATTTGGCTCAGGATTTCGTCGTTTTTCATGGAGTGGGACGGCGGTGGGCAGAAAAGTTGGGACCTGTCTCCTAGCAGCTTCTGCCCACTCAGGGAATACCCTCTCGAATTGCTCCAGGTCCGGACTCCCCTCCGGATACACCCCATCGTGCATTTGGCCGCACCCACACTTATCGGTATAGGTGGCGAACGGGGAAGTTCGGGGCTGGATATGTTCAGGGTGATTTGGCTCGCCGCTTGTCTTCTGGCGGCAGTATCGGGCGGCGCGCGTGCAGGTTACTTGGACGAGAACCCCGACGAATTATTCGCATCGGTCTATGAAAGGATCGGCGCCCTGCCCGTGGCGGCGGCGCGCGACCCATTTGTCTGGCTGCGTCTGGAAGAGCTGAAGCGCGAGCCGTGCGACCAGAAAAGCATCGGCGATCTCGCGCTGATGCTGGACAAGCTCGGCTACCGGCGACAGGCCGCTGACGGGCTCTACAAATTCGTCATGAATTGCGGCGCGCCGATCACGGCACTGCATCGCTCGATCAACATCTATCTGAAGCTCACGGATTATCCCCGAGCGGTCGAGGTTGCCGACGAGTTCATCCGGCGCGCACCGACCAATCACGACGCGCATTACTTGCGGGGCGTCGCGCTTGAAGGCGTGCAAGACTACCGCCGCGCGCTGGCCGATTATTCCGATGCCATCGAGCTCTATGGCACGGACAAGAAATCGATCTCGAGCCGTGTCTTCCTGCGCATGGCAGGCGCCTATGCCGCTCTCAAACAGTTCTGCGAGGCAACAGCGCCAATCAGTTTATGGGTCGCGCTCGATCCGGCCGCCCGCGATACCAGCCAGACGCGGAAAATCATCGCGGACTACGAGAGCCAGGGCAACTGCGTCGCTTCGACCGGATCCCGCAAGGAAAGCTTCCCTCTGCGCGGGGGAAAGGACGTCGTCACGGTGAAGGCTGCGATCAACGGCGTCTCCGGACTGTTCGTCCTCGATACCGGCGCGAGCTACGTGTCCGTAAAGGCCGCGTTTGCCAGCCGCGCCAAAATCTCCGACGCAGGCGCCAGTGAGATTATGCTCGTAACGGCCAACGGCCAAGGCAAGGCAAAGCTCTCCAGGGCCGACAGGGTTGCGCTCGGCAAGCTGGAGGCAACCAACGTGCCCGTGGCAATTCAGACCACGGACGACAAGAGCTTCGGTGCCGGCGTCGACGGTCTCCTCGGCATGAGCTTCCTGTCACGATTCGAAGTCCAAATGGCTGGCGGCGTCATCGAGGTCCGCACCCGCCAATCGAAGAAGTAAGCCAGCATCCGCAAGCGCAGGATCTGAACCGAGGGTGCTTCAGGGGAGACAAAAGGGGCACGCCCCCTTTTCTGTCACGTCGCCGGCATCCGAGGCCCCATGCGCCGCCTGTTCTTGGCATTCTGCCTGCTCGCCGCCGCACTATGGTCGGCGCCTTGCTCCGCCCAATCGCGCAGCCAGCTCGGGCCGCTCTGCACCACCGAGACCACGCCGGCGGACCAGATGGTCGAGGCCTGCAGCAAGATCATCGCGCTGAAGGTCTTCAAGGGCGAGCAGCTCGCGACCGTCTATTTCTGGCGCGCGGTGGGCTGGAACAAGAAGGGCGACTACGCCCGTGTCATAGCCGATACCACCGAGGCGATCCGGCTGCAGCCGAGCCAGGCGGTCTACAACATGCGGGGCTCGGCCTATTACGACAAGGGCGACTACGACATCGCGATCGCGGATTTCGACGATGCGCTGAAGCTCGGGCCGCCGAGCGGCACCATCTTCCATAACCGCGGCAATGCGTGGCGCGGCAAAGGCGACTACGCCAAGGCGATCGCCGATTACGACATGTCGATCAAAGCCGATCCGAAATCGGCGTTCTCGTTCCAGAACCGCGGCATCGCGAAGGAAGCGCTCGGCGATCTCGACGGCGCGCTCAACGACATCAACCAGGCGATCCGGCTCGATCCGACGCTGCCGCAGCCGCTGATCAACCGCACCGCGATCTGGCGCGCGAAGAACGATCTCGACCGGGCCATCGCCGACGGCAGCGAGGCGATCCGGCTCGCGAAGGACAAGCCGCCGGTCAACATCATGACGCCGCCGAACAGTGTGCTGATCTCCGCCTACACCCATCGCGCGCTGGCCTATGAGGCCAAGGGCGACTACGCACGGGCGAAAGACGACTACAGCGCCTCGCTCGCGATCGTGGCCTCGGACGCCGGCAGCAAGGCCAATCAGGCCACCGCAAAAGTGCGGCTGTCGCTGGTGACGGACGCCACCGCACCGATCCCGCGCGATGCGCCCGCCCCGTCAGGACAACAGCAGACCACGCCCACGCAGCAGCAGGCTAACGCCGCGCCTGCGCTTTCGCCTGCCCCCGCAACGCCCGGCAAGCGCATGGCGCTCGTGATCGGCAACGGCGCCTATGCCCATGTGAAGGCACTGCCCAACCCGCCCAACGACGCGCGCGCCGTCGCGAAGAGCCTGCGCGACATCGGCTTCATCGTGTCGGAGGGCGTCGATCTCGACCGCGCAGCGATGCAGAGAATGACGCGCGAGTTTTTGCGTGATGCGGCACGAGCGCAGGTCGCGGTCGTCTACTATGCCGGTCACGGCGTGCAGGTCGACGGCCGCAACTACCTCATTCCCGTCGATGTCGAGCTCAAGCCGGGTACTGGCATGACCGAGGCGATGATCGACATGGACACGATCATGGCCGGCCTCGACGACCAGGTTCGTACCAACATTCTGATCTTCGATGCCTGCCGCAACAATCCGATGGCGCAGCAGGTCGCAAGCGCCGGCAGCAGTCGCGCCATCGAGGGCGCATCAGGTCTCGCCGCGCCGTCGAGCCTCGGGTCCGGCGCGACGTTAGGGGCCGGCACGCTGATCGCATTCGCGACCGCGCCGGGCCAGGTGGCGCTCGATGGCGAGGGTGCCAACTCACCCTTCTCCGCGGCGCTGTCCCACCATCTCGGCACGCCGGGGCTGGAGGTGCAGCAGATGCTGACACGGGTACGGGCCGAGGTGGTCTCGGGCACGAAGAACAAGCAGGTGCCGTGGTCGAATTCGTCGCTGCTGGGCGAGGTCTATCTGGCGGAGAAGTGAGGAAGCCGGCGCACCGCACGCCGACGCGCCAAAATTGCAACAGCTCACGAGATAGTCGAACGCAACCTGCGGCTGCTCTATTCTGTCGCATATCGTTATCTTACAGTACCCGCAACGCCGATTATCGGTGGGTTGGTTGCTGGGGGATAGCGTGAGAAAATTCGTTGCCGCCGTCGGCGTGATCCTGCTTGCCATTTTGGGCACGCAGTCTTGCTTTTCCCAAGGGGCTCCTTCCAGCGAAGCGGCCCGCAAGGCAGAGCTGGCCGCCGCGTGGCAAGCGGCTAGCAATGCCGGCACCGCCGGTCCCGCAGACCTTCCGTTGATCGACCAGGCGACGCTGAAACTGCCGGCCGGCGACTTCTTCGTGCCGAAGGCAGAGGGCATGCGTGTGATGCGCGCGCTCGGCAACACGGTTCACAATCCGAATTTCGTCGGTCTCGTGCTCGGCACAAGGCAGAACGACCGCTGGCTGGTCGTGATCACCTACATCAAAGAAGGCTACATCAAGGATGACGCCGCCAAGGATTGGAACCCCGACGACCTTCTGAAGAATCTCAAGGAGGGTGTCGACGAATCCAACAAGGATCGCGCGGCCCGCGGATTCCCCGAGATGGAAGTGATCGGCTGGATCGAGTCGCCGAACTATGATGCCGCATCCCATCGTCTGGTATGGTCGGTGCTCGGCAAGGACAAGGGCGCGGCAGACGATGTCCGCAAGGACGTCAACTACAACACCTATGCTTTGGGACGCGAAGGCTATTTCAGCCTGAACCTGCTGTCGGACTCGACCAGGATCGCAACCGACAAGTCCGCCGCCCATGAATTGTTGGCCAACCTCACCTATCAATCCGGCAAGCGCTACGAGGACTTCAGCGCCTCGACCGATCGGATCGCCGAATACGGGCTGCTCGCGCTGGTCGGCGGCGTCGCCGCCAAGAAGCTCGGCCTGCTCGCCGTGCTGCTCGCCTTCGTGCTCAAATTCGCCAAGTCATCTTCGTCGGTGCGGCCGTGTTCGGCAAAGGCGTGGTGAAATTCTTCCGCCGTAAGCCGCGCGACGATTCCGCCGGCGGCGCCGCATGAAGACTCTCTTTCTGCTGCTGTTCTCCGGCCTGAAATGGGGAAAGCTCGCCACCAGCGGCGGCAGCATGCTGCTATCGCTGGCGGTCTATGCGTCAATATGGGGCTGGCGTTATGCGGCGGGCTTCATTGCGTTGCTGTTCGCACACGAAATGGGCCACTACGTTGCCGCGCGGCAACGCGGCCTCGACGTGGGCGCGCCGGCCTTCATTCCGTTCGTCGGCGCCTGGATCGCACTGAAGGACAAGCCGGTCGACGTGGAGACGGAAGCCTATATCGCAATCGCAGGCCCGGTTGTCGGGACGGTCGCCGCGCTCGCGGTGTACCTGTGGGCGAGATCGGAAGACAGCGGGCTCTTGCTCGCGATCTCCTACGCCGGGCTGTTCCTCAGTCTGTTCAACCTGCTGCCGATCTCGCCGCTCGACGGCGGCCGGGTGACGGCTGTCCTCAGCCCGCGGATCTGGTTCGTTGGCGTGCCGATCCTGGTCGCGCTGACGCTATACCGGCCAAGCCCGATGCTGCTCATCGTTGCGATCCTGGCGGCCCCGCAACTGATTAGCGCGTGGCGATACGATCCGAACGCGCCCGAGAATATCGCCTATTACGGCGTGCCGCTCCAGACCAAGCTCGAATATGGCGGCGCGTATCTTGCGCTCGCGGCCCTGCTCGCGGTCATGACCTATGATGTCCACGAGATGCTGGGGCCGATGATGCGAACGGGATAGCTGACGGCACCGAGAGAATGTGGCGCCAGCTACTCGTCAATCATACGGCAGACCGCGTGGGCTACTGCCCCCACACTTCCTTTGCGATCTCGACCGCAAGGCTGAGCTTGGCCCACTGCTCTTCCTCGGAGAGGATGTTGCCCTCTTCCGTCGAGGCGAAGCCGCACTGTGGCGAGAGCGCGAGCTGCTTCAGCGGTGCGAACTTCGAGGCTTCCTCCAGACGACGCTTGATGTCGTCCTTCTTCTCGAGCTCACCGAACTTCGAGGTGATGACGCCGACCACGACGACCTTGTTGCCCTTGGGCAGGAAGCGCAGCGGCTCGAAGCCGCCCGCGCGGTCGCTGTCGTATTCGAGGAAGTAGCCGTCGTAATTGGTGCCGGCCAGCATGGTCTCGGCCACCGGCTCGTAGCCGCCCGAAGAAATCCAGGTCGAGCGGAAATTGCCGCGACAGACATGCGTGGTCACCACCATGTCCGCGGGCTTCTCGGCCAGCGCGTAGTTGATGATACGCGCGTAGATCTGCTGCAGGCCTTCCGGATTGTCGCCGCGCTCGCGCGCCTTCTGCAATTCGTCCGGCGAGCAGAGATAGGCCCACACGGTGTCGTCGAACTGCAGATAGCGGCAGCCGGCGTCGTAGAACGCCTTCACGGCCTTGCGGTAGGTCTTGCCGAGATCCTCGTAGAAGGCGTCGAGATCCGGATAGACGTCCTTGGAGATCGCCTTGCGACCGCCACGGAAGTGCAGCACGGCGGGCGAGGGGATCGTCATCTTGGCGGTGACGTGGGCCTGGTCGGCGGACTTCTTCAGGAAGCGGAAGTGATCCAGCATCGGGTGGTCATCGGGGAAGTCGAGCTTGTCGATCACCCGGACCGCGTCATGCCGCGTCTCGACGCCTGCGAACTGGATGCCCGTGTCGGGGTGAAACATTTCGCAGCCCGTGAGCTTGGCCAGGAAGTCGAAATGCCACCAGGAGCGGCGGAATTCGCCGTCGGTCGCGAGCTTCAGACCGACCGAGGCCTGCTTGTGCACGACCTTCTCGATCTCCATGTCCTCGATCTTGCGCAGATCGTCGGCCGAGATCTCACCCTTCTCGAGCCTGGCGCGGGCTTCCTTGATCTTGGCGGGGCGCAGGAGGCTACCGACCTCGTCGGCGCGGAAGGGGGCTTTGGTTCGCTGCATTCTTGAACTCCCGAGAATTTTCTATAGCGTTTTCAAGCGAAGTGGGTACCGGTTCGCGTTAAGAAAACGCGTCAAACAAACCTAGTGGGCCGCCGCCCCTGCGACGCCGAGGTGGCGCTCCAGGACCGACGGGTCGGCCTTCAGCGCGGCGCTCGGGGCGTCGTGGACGATCGTTCCGCGCTCCAATATCACAACACGGTCGGCGAGCCCGAGAATCTTTTGCGCATTCTGCTCGACGATGATCGAGCAGATGCCGCCGGCCCGGGTGATGGTGCCGATCGCCTTCAGAAGCTCGTCGACGATGATCGGGGCAAGGCCCTCGGTCGGTTCGTCCAGCAGCAGGACCTTTGGGTTGAGGGTCAGCGCGCGGCCGATCGCCAGCATCTGCTGCTCGCCGCCGGAGAGCTGGTTGCCGAAGTTGCTCCGCCGCTCCTTCAGCCGCGGAAACATCTCGTAGACCTTCTCGACGGTCCAGGGACCGGGCTGGGCCACCGCGGTCATGTTCTCCTCCACCGTCAGCGAGCGGAAGATGTTGCGCTCCTGCGGCACCCAGCCAATGCCGGCGCGCGCCCGCTGGTCCGGCCGCATGGTCGTGACGTCGGTGCCGCCGAGGGTGACGTTGCCGGAGAAGCGGCGGGTGACGCCGACGATGGAATTGATCAGCGTGGTCTTGCCGGTGCCGTTACGTCCGAGCAGCGCCAGCACCTGCCCCTCGGCAAGGCGCAGGGACATGTTGGGCAGCACCACGGCCTCGCCATAGCCGGCACGAAGTGAATCGATTGCGAGCAGGTCAGACATTGACCGCCTCCTCGCCGAGGTAGACCGCCTTCACCTGCGGATCGCGCGCGACCTGGTCGGGCGGGCCTTCGGTCAGCAGCGCGCCGGAGACCAGCACCGAGATGCGGTCGGCGAAGGAGAACACGAGGTCCATGTCGTGCTCTATCAGCAGCACGGTCACGTCGCGCGGCAGGCTGCCTACGACCGCGAGAATATCGTGGCGCTCGCTCTCCGGCACGCCGGCGGCCGGCTCGTCGAGCAGCAGCACCCGCGGCCTGGCGGCGATCGCGACCGCGATCTCGAGGAGGCGCTGCTTGCCGTAAGGCAGCGTCACGGTCTCCTCGTTCATGACGTCGAGCAAATGGAAGCGCGTCAGGAGATCGGCGATCTCGTCATTGACGTCGCTCCGCGTGCCCATCCGCCGCCACCAGTCGCCGCCATGGCCAAGGCGCTCGGACACGGCAAGGCCGATGGTCTCGAGCGGGGTGAGATCAGGATAAAGCTGGTTGATCTGGAACGTGCGGGAGAGACCGCGCAGCACGCGTTTGTGCACAGGCAGATCGGTGATGTCCTGGCCTTCGAGCAGGATGCGGCCCGAGTTCGGCTTGAGCACGCCCGTGAGCTGATTGATCACCGTGGTCTTGCCAGCGCCGTTCGGACCGATCAGCGCGTGGCGGGCGCCCTGCTCGATCTTCAGGGACAGGTCGCGGGTGACGCGCAGGCCGCCGAACTGCTTTTCGAGGTTCTGGGTTTCGAGCGCGATGGTCATGCGTCGCTCTCCGGCACGGCGACGGCGGCTTTTCGCCCGGCGACCTGCTTGATGATCAGGTTCGGCACATACAGCACCCACCGATGCAAGCGCTGGCGGCCAACCAAAACGATCACGACCAGCACGAGGCCGATCCAGAACTGCCAATATTGCGGGGTGATGGTGGAAAACACTTCCTGGAGCATGCGGAAGATCACGGCGCCGATCAGCCCGCCATAGAGATAGCCGGTGCCGCCGATGACGAGCACCAGCATCAGATCGGCGGAGCGGTCGAAGGCAAACACGTCGAGCGAGGCGATCGCCGTGGTCTGCGTGAACAGCGCGCCTGCGATGCCTGCATAGAACGCCGCGAGCGTATAGATCGCGATCAGGCGGCGATTGACGGGGATGCCAATGGCAGCGGCACGCAGCGGATTGTTCTTGATCGCGCGCAGCGACAGGCCGAACGGCGAATGCACGATGCGGCGGGCAAGAAGGAACAGCACGAACAGAACGGCCAGTGAATAGAAGAAGCCGGCCTTGCCGAACATGTCGAACGGGATCTCGCCGAGGATCGGCTGCATCTCGATACCCTGCAGGCCGTCGGTGCCGCCGGTGATGTTGGAGAAGCGCTCGGCGAGCGCCTCCAGCAGCAGCGCGATGCCGAGCGTCACCATCAGCCGGGTCAGGTCGACGCCGCGGATCACCAGGAAGCTGGTGGCGAAGCCAAGCACCATCGCGGCGAGGCCTGCGGCAATCAACGCCAGCACCGGCTCGTTGATGATGCCGTGCAGCGCTAGCAACCCCGCGGCATAGGCGCCGACGCCGAAGAAGGCGGCGTGGCCGAGCGAGACGATACCGGCATAGCCGAGGATGAGATCGAGCGACATCGCAAACAGCGCCAGCCGCAGGATGTCGGTCATGATCAGATAGCGCGTGGGAAATGCGAAGCCGCAGGCCAGCACGACGAGCCAGAAGGCGGCCTCGCCATAGTGCCAGCGCGCCTGCCGCTGGGCGTGATAACCGACGTCGGAAGAAGCGCTCATCGGCGAACTCAACGCGCAGCCGTGCGGCCGAACAGGCCGTTCGGGCGCCAGATCAGGATCACGATCATCATGGTGTAGATCACGAAGGGTCCCATCTTCGGCACGTAATATTTGCCGGCGACGTCGCCGATGCCGAGCAGGAGCGAGGCGAGGAACGGTCCAGTGATCGAGGACGAGCCGCCGACGGTCACCACGATCAGGAAGTAGATCATGAATTTCAGCGGGAAATACGGATCGAGGCCGAGGATCTCGGCGCTGAGCGCTCCGCCGAGACCGGCGAGCCCGCATCCAAAAGCAAAGGTGAAGGCGAACACCTGCGGCACGTTGATGCCGAGACCGCTCGCGGCGCGGGGATCATCGACGGCGGCGCGAAGGCGGCTGCCGAAGCGGGTCTTGGCCAGCACCATCTGCAGACCAATAGTGAGCAGGCCGCAGATCACGATGATCATCAGCCGGTAGCGGCCGATGCCGACGCCGAACACGTCGAACTGGCCCTGCAGCGCGGCCGGCAGATTGATGAAAACCCGCGACGAGCCCTGGATGTAGTCGACGGCCGCGACCGACATGAAGGTCAGACCGATCGTGAACAGCACCTGGTCGAGATGACTGCGGGCGTAAAGATGGCGATAGAGCAGGCGCTCCAGCACGATGCCGATCGCTGCTGCGGAGACGAAGGCGAGCGGCAGCGCGGCGAAGAACGGCCACCCCATCCGGTTGACCAGCACCATGCAGACATAGCCGCCGGCCATGGCGAAGGCGCCATGGGCGAGGTTGACGAAGTTCATCAGGCCGAGCGTGACCGCGAGCCCGCAGGCCAGCACGAACAGCAGCATGCCATAAGCAACGCCATCGAACAGGTTGGTGAGGATTGAGGTCATCGAAGGTCGAGGATCATCTCAGGTTTGGCCGAGGGTCGTGCTGCGCTCCCTCTCCCGCTTGCGGGAGAGGGTTGGGGTGAGGGTGTCTCCAAGGAGAGACTCCCGGTGAGGAGAAAGCCCTCACCCGGCGCTTCGCGCCGACCTCTCCCGCAAGCGGGAGAGGTAAGGAAAGAGCTCCGGGATGACCCGCTTGCGCGGGTCACTTCTTGGTCTTGCCGAGATCCTTGACGGCTTCGAAAGTCGCGAACTCGACGTTGTAGAGCTCGCCGTCGACCTTCTCGACCTTGCGGATGTAGATGTTCTGCACAATGTCGCGCGTCTCCGGATCGATCGAGATCGGGCCGCGCGGGCTCTCCCACTTCTGACCCTTCATGGCTTCGATCAGCTTGGTGCCGTCGGTGTCGCCACCCGTCTTCTTCAGCGCCTCATAGATCAGGTGGATGCCGTCATAGCCGCTCACCGCCATGAAGCCCGGGCGGGTGCCGTAGGCCTTCTTGTAGGCCGCGACGAAATCCTTGTTCATCTGCGAGGGATGCGCCGCCGAATAGAGATGCGCGGTGACCGTGCCGAGCACGGCATCGCCCATGTTGTTGAGGAGATCGTCGTCGGTGACATCGCCCGGCCCGATCACCTTGATGCCGGCCTTGTCGAGGCCGCGCTCGGCATACTGCTTCATGAAGTTGCCGCCCTGACCTGCCGGCACGAACACGAAGATCGCGTCGGGCTTGGCATCCTTCATACGCTGCAGGAACGGCGCGAAGTCCGGATTGGCAAGCGGCGTCTTGACCTCTTCGACCACCTCGCCGCCACCGGCGGTGAAATTCTGTTTGAAGAAGTTCAGCGCGTCATTGCCGGGCGCGTAGTCGGAGGTGAGCGTCGCCACCTTTTTGATGCCATTCTTCACCGCCCAGTCGGCGATGATGGTGGAGGACTGCGCCAGCGTGAAGCTGGTGCGCACGATATAGGGCGAGCGCTCGGTGATGATGGAGGTGCCGGCCGCCATTACGACTTCCGGAATCTTGGCTTGCGTCGCCAGCGGCGCCGCGGCCAGCGCTGCCGGCGTCACGCCGAAGCCGGCGATGAAATTGACCTTGTCGTTGACGATCAGTTCCTGCGCTGCGGTCTTGGTCTTGTCCGGAATCGCCGCATCGTCCTTGAGGATGATCTCGATCTTTTTGCCGGCGACGGTGTCGCCCTTCTGCTGCATATAGAGCTTGATCGCGTTCTCGATCTGCTTGCCGGTCGAAGCCTGCCCGCCGGTCATCGGCAGGATCAGGCCAACCTTGACGGTGTCTTCCGCCTTGGCCGGTGCGACGGCCGCAAGGCCCGCGATGGCAGCAAGCGCGGCCACCCAAGAGACCGTTTGCGTAAACTGTTTGCGTTCGAACATCAGATGTCCCTCCCCTTCATTCCTGACCTCTTGTGCGCCGGACCGAGTGCCCGGTCCTTGCCTCACCTTAACCCACACACGAGCGATTTCGCGCGTCACAAGGCGTCTTTCGCGCCCTCATTGTCAATCGGACGTTTGGCGACCATTCGGCGCAAGCCGCGCGTCCCGATGACCAAGCGTGGAGTGCGATGTCGCGGTTACGCCGGGGTAACCCGAGCACCTCGATCCCGGTCGCTGTATTTGTACGATTGTACAAATAAAATGGACCTGTCAACGAAAAAGCCCCCTCGCCGGACAAGCCAGATTGTCGCGAGCCGATGGCCGCAGTCTAGAAATGCGACCCGGCGGGTGGATGGAGGATTTCGTCTTTCATTTGCAGAATTTGAACATTGGCAAACGCGCCGCTCATCCTATTTGGTATTTTGATACCCACCTCGAATAAGCCAATTTTACCTTGTTGAAGGCTATCGTTGCTGACCCGCTGGTTATCCGGCGTCCGATCACCCCCGCTCCGAACCCGGCGCCCGCACGATGTCCATGCGTTACCATTCTCTCCTGCTTCTCGTCGGGCTTGCCGCGGGGCTGTCCGGCTGCGGCACCGTCAACGAGAAGCTGTCGGCCGGCATGGGCGACTATGTCCCGCAATGGGCCGGCGGCCTGCCCGCCGACGCCCCACCGCGACCGGGCACGCCGCAATACGACGCGTGGATGAAGGAACGGGAGCAGAAGCGGCTGATGCCGGCGGTCGATCGCGAGAAGGAAGAACAGGCGCAGAAGGGCGCGACCGGATCGACGTCTGGCGACGCGGTGCGCTAGGCCGGTGCGTTACCTCTCCCAGCAAGAGAGGACAGTTAGAGCAACTCAATCCACAAACACCACGGTCTTGCGGCCGTTGAGGATGACGCGGTCGTCGAGGTGATAGCGGATGGCGCGCGCCAGCACGCGGCGCTCGATGTCGCGGCCCTTGCGGACGAGATCTTCCGGCGTGTCGCGATGGCTGATGCGCTCGACGTCCTGGTCGATGATCGGACCTTCGTCGAGGTCGCGCGTAACGTAATGGGCGGTGGCGCCGATCAACTTCACGCCGCGCTCATGGGCCTGGTGATAGGGCTTTGCGCCCTTGAAGCCCGGCAGGAACGAGTGATGGATGTTGATGCAGCGCCCTGACAAGTTTACCGAGAGATCGTCGGACAGGATCTGCATATAGCGGGCGAGCACCACGAGATCGGTTTCGGTCTTGCCGACGAGGTCGAGGATCTGCGCCTCCTGCTCGCGCTTGGTCTCCTTGGTGACCGGCAGATAGTGGAACGGGATGCTGCCGAAATCGAGCCCGGCATAGACCTCGCGCGGATGGTTGGAGACGATCGCGGCCAGGGTCATCGGCAGCTCGCCGGTGCGCCAGCGATAGAGGATATCGACCAGGCAGTGGTCGGACTTCGACGCTAGCAGCATCACCTTGCGATGCGCGGCGCGGTCGCGCATCTGCCACTCCATGCTGAAGCGCTCGGCGATCGCGGCAAAGCCGGTCTGGAGCGCGGCCAGTTCCACGGCGAGATCGGCCGCGGTGAACACCACACGCATGAAGAATTTCTTGGTCTCGACGTCGTCGAACTGCTGGGCGTCAAGAATGTTCTGTCCGTTATGGGCCAGGAAGGTCGACACCGCCGAGACAATGCCGGGGCGATCCGGACAGGACAGGGTCAGAACGTATTGATTATCGAGCATGGCTCATGATGAAGGTTTGGGGAGTGGTGCGCGGAATACCCCGCGATTTGCGCTCTGCTCTAGCACCACCCCTCCCTTGCGCCAATCCCGGCGAGGGAGTCAGGATGAATGGGCGATTCTGACTGACCGGAGCACGCCCATGGCCGACCGTTTGACCGGCACCCGCATCCTGATCCTGGAAACCCGCGAGGAGGCGCAGTTTTCAAAACTCCTGGCCGAGCAAGGCGCCGAGGTCGTGCAGTGCCCAATGTTCACCATCCAGGACGCGCCAGACCCCGCGCCGGTCGAGGCCTGGATCCGCCGCGCCATCGACAAGCCGCTTGACGACCTCGTGCTGATGACCGGTGAAGGCCTGCGGCGGATCATGAAACTCGCGCGCGCACGCGGCCTCGACCTGGGCTTTGTCGCGGCGCTGGCCAAATCGCGAAAATTCACGCGCGGGCCGAAGCCCGGCAAGGCGCTACGCGAGGTCTCGCTCGAGGCCCAGCAGACCACAGAGAAGCCGACCACCGAGGGCGTGATCGAGATGCTGGGCAAGCTCGACCTCAGGGGACGCCGCCTCGGGCTACAGCTTTATCCGGACAAGGATCACAGCGCGCTGACTGGTGCGTTGGCCGCGCAAGGTGCCGAGGTCGATACCGTATTGCCTTACGCCTACGATTCCAAGGCAGCCGACGCCAACATCGTCGCCGCCATCGACGAGATGGCGGCGGGACGAATCGATGCCGTTGCGTTGACCAATCTCGGCCAGGTCCGCCGCCTGATCGAGGCCGCCAGGGCCCATGGCAGCGAGGCGAAGTTACGCGCAGGATTCGAGCGCACGTTGATCGCCTCAGTGGGACCGGCAGTCTCAGGTGAGCTTGCCGCGCACGGCCTGCGCACCGACATCTCGCCCGCGGACGACGCCTATTTCATGCGTCCACTGATCTCGGCGATGGCTGCGGCGCTCGCAGAGCGAAAGCCGAGAGCAGCAGTGAGGTAAGTGCCGGGCGCAGGGGCGGCCCGCGGCAGCTGTGATTGACACGCGGATCGTCGGCGCTAGTTTGCCGAACAGCAAGAAGAAACAACAAGGGCAGGAATCGCCGTGACACGAGTCATCGCGTTGTGAGCACAACCGCGCGGCGTTCTGCGCTCGCACCATTCCGCATCCGCAACTACCGCTTCCAGTGGCCGTCCGACCTGCTCACCTCCTGGGCGTTCGAGATCGAGACGCTTGTGCTCGGCTGGTACATCCTGGTCGAGACGGGCTCGGTACTGCTGCTCACCGTTCTCGCGTCGCTGCAATATGTCGGAACGCTGATTGCTCCGGTGCTCGGGATGCTCGGTGATCGCATGGGTCACCGCGATCTTCTTGTCGTGCTGCGTCTCACCTATACGGTACTTGCCTCGACCATCATGGTGCTGGCGATGACCGGTCATCTGGCGCCGCTCAAGGTGATGATCATTGTGACGATCATGGGCCTGATCCGCTCCTCGGATCTCGGCCTTCGTAGCGCGCTTCTCGCCGACATCATGCCGGCCGAGTTGCTGGTGGGGGCGATCAGCCTGTCACGCACGACCCAGGACAGCGCGCGCATCTCCGGGGCACTGACGGGAGCCGGACTATTCGCGACCTTCGGCATCGGTAAAGTCTATGCAGTGATCGCCTGCCTTTATTTTGTGGCCGCTATACTGATGCTGTGCCTGACCCGACCGGCGAAGTCCGCCGAGCATCGCGCGGTTGAGAGCCATTCGGGCTCGCGGCTGCTGCGCGATCTCAAGGAAGGCATCGTGTATTCCTGGAACGGGCCGGCCATGCTGGCAGCGCTTTGCGTTGCGTTCCTGGCCAATCTCACCGCATTTCCGCTGACAAATGGATTGTTGCCCTACATCGCGCGCGACATCTTTCATACCGACCAGACCGGCCTCGGTTATCTCTCGGCGAGCTTCGCCTTGGGCTCGCTGATCGGCTCCGTCACGCTCAGTCTGGTCAGCGGCCTGCGCATTGCCCGGCTCCTGATCGGCGCGACGCTGGCGTGGTACACAATGTTGCTCGTGTTCGTCGAAATCAGGACCATGCCGGTGGCCATGGCCTGCCTCCTGCTCACCGGCATCGCCCAGAGCATGTCGATGATTTCTGCTGCCGTGATCCTGATGCGGACAGCCAGCGCACACCTTCGCGGTCGCGTGATGGGGGTGCGCATGATGGTGATCTACGGCCTGCCGATCGGATTGCTCGCGGCCGGTAGCCTGATCGATATCATCGGCTTTTCCGCGACGGGGTCGCTCTACGCCGCCGCTGGATTCATCGCGATGCTGGCCATCGCCATCCGCTGGCGCGCCGACCTCTGGCCGATACACGCGCCCGCCAATGCGCGCTAATCCCCGTATCCGCGCAGCCGCTCAACATTGAGAATTGTGACGCCGCCGTATTCCAGACGCAGCAGTCCCTCCTTCTCCAGCCGGTTCAGCGCGCGGTTGGCGTTCTGCCTGGACATGCCGGAGAGCGCCCCGATCTCCTCCTGGGTGATCTCCAGATGCGCGGTCGATTCCGGATAGAGGATCGGATTGAACAGCGAGGCGATGCTGCGGGCAAGACGCGAAGTCGCATCGAGCGTGCGGTTGACCTCGAGCATGCCGATGAACTGGCCGAGCCGCTCGTTGAGCTGACGCACCAGGAAGCGGTTGAAGCCGACGCTGTTCTCGAACAGCCACATGAAGGCGGAGCGCTCCATCAACGCAACCCGGCTGTCGCGCAGCGCGACCACATCGTAGCGGCGCGGCTCGTTCTTGAGCACGCTGCCTTCGCCGAACCATGCGCCCGCCGTAAGCCCCGCAAGGCTGGTCTCCTTGCCGTCGCGCGAAACCCCGCCCATGCGGGCAAGGCCGCTCACCATGCCAGCCCAATAGTCGAATTTGTCGCCGCGCATGAACACGGTCTCACCGGTGCCGTAGGACCGCTCCGTGATCCCGGCGCGGGCCATCTCGATCTCCGCTGGCGTGAGCTCCCGCGACCAGGCGGCCACACGCTTCAGTTGATCCTCTGAAATCATGATCGAGAGGCCAGCCGCACCGTTTCGTCACTCCACCTCTCTGCTGCACTGCAGCACGATCATTCCGGCCACCATCCGACGAAAGACGTACGCCGCTGCCGTCCCAAAACTTTGTCGCAGAATT
This sequence comes from Bradyrhizobium sp. AZCC 2230, assembly GCF_036924495.1. Taxonomy (NCBI): domain Bacteria; kingdom Pseudomonadati; phylum Pseudomonadota; class Alphaproteobacteria; order Hyphomicrobiales; family Nitrobacteraceae; genus Bradyrhizobium; species Bradyrhizobium sp. AZCC 2230. The sequence continues at coordinate 2,980,208 of NZ_JAZHRS010000001.1, forward strand.
GTCAGGCCGGAGACATTTCAAAATAGCGCTTTCCCCTATTGAGAGCCACCTCGGGTGATGCGGCTTTTGATCCCAAACGGGTACGAAAGTGGCGCGGCTCCGGTCGGGACCATGTGCTGCATGGCCTCACCGGCACGACCGTACTAGGATTGCCCGGGAGGAACGGACGAAGAGCGCCGCTGAACGCGCCATCACCGGGAGGGATTTGTTTGGTGGCTACCAGTCTCGAAGTGCGCGGCGTGTCCTTGCGGTTCGGCGGCGTTCGCGCGCTGACCGATGTCAGCTTCGCCATCAATGAGGGCGAGCTGTTCTCGATCATCGGCCCCAACGGGGCCGGCAAGACCTCGATCGTGAACTGCATTTCCGGCCGCTACAAGCCGACCGAAGGCCAGCTGTTCTACCGCGGCCGCGACATCACCGGCCTGACGCCGAATGCGCGTCCCACGCTCGGCATCGGCCGCACCTTCCAGAACCTCGCGCTGTTCCACCACATGAGCGTGCTCGACAACATCATGGTCGGCCGCCATCACCTCTTGAAGAACAATTTCCTCACGGGCTCGCTCTACTGGCTCACCGGCGCGCGCAAGGAAGAACTCGAGCACCGCCGCAAGGTGGAAGAGATCATCGACTTCCTCGACCTCCAATCGGTACGGAAAGCGCAAGCCGGCACCCTCTCCTACGGCCTGCGCAAGCGCGTTGAGCTTGCGCGCGCCATGGCGCTGGAGCCGCGCCTCATCCTCCTCGACGAGCCGATGGCCGGCATGAATTTCGAGGAGAAGGAGGACATGGCCCGCTACATCGTCGATCTCAACGAGGAGTTCGGCATGACGGTGGTGATGATCGAGCACGACATGGGCGTGGTGATGGACATCTCCCATCGCGTCATGGTGCTGGATTTCGGCCGCAAGATCGCCGAAGGCGATCCCGCCGCCGTGCTCGCCGATCCCCACGTCAGGCGCGCCTATCTCGGCGAGGAGGACGAGGTGCTGGTCGATCCCGACGATGCGCCGCCGGCGCAGGAGAGCGCGGCATGATGGATTATGCAGGCCGCGTCGCCCAGGCCGACACCTATCCAAAGATGCTCCGGCTCAATGCAAAAGAGCACGGCAACGAGATCGCGCTGCGCGAAAAGGATCTCGGGCTCTGGCGCCCGTTCACCTGGAGCGATTACCAGACCCGCGTGCGCGATTTCGCGCTCGGGCTGATCGAACTCGGCCTCGGCCGCGGCGATGTCGTTGGCATCATCGGCGACAACCGGCCGGACTGGGTTGCGGCGGAAGTCGCCACCCACGCGATCGGCGGATTGAGCCTCGGGCTCTATCGCGACGTGCTGGACGAAGAGGCCTCCTATCTCCTCAACTACGGTGAAGCCCAGCTCGTCTTCGCCGAGGACGAGGAGCAGGTCGACAAGCTGCTGCTGCTGGCCGAGCGCGTGCCGCGGCTGAAGCACATCATCTATTCCGACCCGCGCGGCATGCGGAAATATGACGACCCGCGGCTGATGTCGGCGGAGAAATTCGCCGAGCTCGGCCGTGCCCGCGCCGCACGCGAGCCGGAACTTTACGACAAGCTGGTCGACGCCACCAAGGGCGAGGACGTCGCGATCCTCTGCACGACCTCAGGCACCACATCTCAACCAAAACTCGCGATGCTCGCCGCCGGTCGCGTGCTCAGCCATTGCGCGACCTACCTCGCGTTCGACCCGAAGGGCCCCGACGACGAATACGTCTCGGTGTTGCCGCTGCCCTGGATCATGGAGCAGGTCTATGTGCTCGGCAAAGGCCTGCTCTGCCGGATGAAGATCAACTTCGTCGAAGAGCCGGATACGATGATGAACGATCTGCGCGAGATCGCACCGACGTTCGTGTTGTTCGCGCCGCGCGTCTGGGAATCGATCGCCGCCGACGTTCGCGCCAAGGTAATGGACGCCACGCCGTTCAAGCAGCGCCTGTTTGATGTCGGCATGAAAAGCGGTCTCGCTTCACTCGAGCAGGGCAAGCGCTCCGGCTTTGCCGACGCGATCCTGTTCCGAGCCTTGCGCGACCGGCTCGGCTTCACGCGGCTGCGCTCGGCCGCCACCGGCGGCGCAGCGCTCGGCCCCGATACCTTCAAGTTCTTCCAGGCCATGGGCGTGCCGCTGCGCACGCTCTACGGCCAGACCGAGCTGCTGGGGGCCTACACGCTGCATCCCGCGGGCAAGGTCGACCCTGACACGACAGGCGTGCCGATGGCGGACAGCGTCGAGATTCGCATCGACAATGCCGACGTCCATGGCGTCGGCGAGATCGTGGTGCGGCACCCCAACATGTTCCTTGGCTATTACAAGAACCCGGAAGCGAGCGTCGCCGACATCCGCGACGGCTGGATGCTGTCGGGCGATGCCGGCTATTTCAACGCGAACCGCCAGCTCGTCGTCATCGACCGCATCAAGGATCTCGCGGAGACGTCGCGCGGCGAGCGCTTCTCGCCGCAATTCATCGAGAACAAGCTGAAGTTTTCGCCCTACATCGCCGAAGCGGTCGTGCTCGGTGCTGGCCGCGACGCGCTCGCGGCGATGATCTGCATCCGCTACTCCATCATCTCGAAATGGGCGGAGAAGAACCGGCTCTCGTTCACCACCTACAGCGATCTCGCCTCACGGCCTGAGGTCTATGCGCTGCTCCGCAAGGAAGTCGAGACCGTCAATGCCACGCTGCCGCCGGCGCAGCGCATCTCGCGCTTCCTGCTGCTCTACAAGGAGCTCGACGCCGACGACGGCGAGCTCACCCGCACGCGCAAGGTGCGCCGCAGCGTCATCAACGAGAAATACGAAGGCATCATCGACGCCGTCTACCGCGGCACCGCCGACATCCCCGTCGACACCGTGATCCGCTTCCAGGACGGCACCACGCAGCGGGTGCGGACCACGCTGCGGGTGGTTGATCTGGCCGGACATGGCCCTATGGCGGAGGCTGCTGAGTGAAATCGCTTCCGATACAGAGCCGGCAATCGATCCACCTCTCCCTGCGCAGGCGCGGAGAGGGGAAGGATAGTATCACATGAACACCGCCTTCCTCATTCAGCTCCTGGTCAACGGCCTCGTGGTCGGCACGCTCTACGGCGTGGTCGCGATGTCGTTCGTGCTGATCTACAAGGCGACGCAAGTCGTCAATTTCGCGCAAGGTGAACTGCTGCTGGTCGGCGCCTGGGTGTGCTGGACGCTGCTCGCCAAATACCAGGTGCCGTTCTGGATCGGCATGCCGATGACGCTGGTGTTCATGTTCGTGTTCGGCATCGCGATCCAGGTCCTGATCCTGCGGCCGATGATCGGCGAACCCATCATCTCCGTGATCATGGTGACGATCGGCCTCTCCACCGTGCTGCAGGCGACGCTGAAATGGATGTTCGGCGTCAATCCGCAACCGTTCCCGCGCGTGTTCGAAAGCCAGTCGGTCGGCCTGTTCGGCCTCCAGATCCAGACCGTCTACGTCATGAGCCTCGTCGTCTCGGTCGCGATGATGATCGGCATGGCCTGGTTCTTCCGCGCCTCGAAGTACGGGCTTGCGATGCGCGCCACCGCGTTCAACCAGCAAGTGGCGCAGTCGCTCGGCATTTCCGTGAAGAGCGTGTTTGCGATGGCCTGGGCGATCTCGGCCACCGTCTCCGCGGTCGCGGGCGTCGTGGTCGCCGTGGTGAACGGCGTGTCCTCGGGCCTTGCCGCCTACGGCATCAAGGTGTTCCCGGCGGCGATCCTCGGCGGGCTCGATTCCGTCGGCGGAGCGGTGCTCGGCGGCATCATCATCGGGCTGCTCGAGAATATCGCGCAATATGTCGACAGCGAATACCTGCATTGGGGCAATCTCTACGAGATCGCACCGTTCTACGTCCTCATCATCGTGCTGATGATCAAGCCTTACGGCCTGTTCGGCACCCACGACATCGAGCGGATCTGATCCATGGCCGGTCCTGCCCTCATCCCTGCTGGTGATTTCCGCACCTCTTATGCCGCGGACACCACGATCTTCCCGACCACGACCAGCCGCAACTTTGCGATTTTTGGCGTGCTGTCGCTCTGCCTCGTGCCGCAAGTCCTCGGCGGCTACTGGCTCAGTATTCTGATCCAGATCGGCATCTTCTCGATCGCGGCGCTGGGGCTGAACATCCTGGTCGGCTTCACCGGTCAGATCTCGATCGGCCACGCCGCCTTCTTCCTGCTCGGCGCCTTCACCTCGGCCTACATCTCCAACAACGCGCCGATCCCGGTGTTCTTCGCGATCCCGCTCGCGGGTGTCGTCACCGCGCTGGTCGGGCTGATCTTCGGCATTCCGGCGGCGCGTCTGAAGGGGCTCTATCTCGTCATCGCGACGCTGGCCGCGCAATATATCCTGCTCGACTTCTTTTCTCGCGCGGAGTGGTTCACCGGCGGATCGGTGCCGGCCAGCGCCGAGCCGTTCTCGATCTTCGGCTTCGCTCTGCGCGGCGACAGGCAATATTTCTACGTCGTTCTGGCCTATGTGGTCGCGAGCTACGTCCTCGTCACCAATCTGATGCGCACACGCGACGGCCGCGCGCTGGTGGCGATCCGCGATCATTATCTCTCCGCGGAGATCATGGGCATCAACCTCACCAAATACCGCACGCTGTCGTTTGGGCTCGCCGCCTTCTTCGCCGGCATCGCCGGCGCGCTCTATGCGCATTACCAACTCGTGGTCTCGCAGGAAGGTTTTGGCATCGAACGCTCGATCCTGTTCCTCGCCATGATCATCATCGGCGGCACCGGCTCGATCATGGGCACGCTGATGGGCACCGCCTTCGTGGTACTGCTGCCGGAGTCGATGGAGTTCATCAGCCTCTCCCTGAAGGGCGGCGCGATCGACAAGGCGCTCTCGCTCAACAACAACATCACCTTCCTGCGCGAGATCGCGATCGGGGTGATCATCATCGCATTCCTGATGTTCGAGCCGGACGGGCTCGCGCATCGCTGGCGGCAGATCAAGGCGTACTGGAAACTCTACCCGTTCTCGCACTGAGCGCGGCAAAGTCACTTAAACAATAACAGGAGGAAGCAACCAATGAAGACGAAATCCCTTTTGAGCACCGCATCGCTCGTGCTTGTGATCGCGGCATTCTCCGCGAGCGCGCAGGCGCAGATCGCGATCGGGCATCTCGCCGATTATTCCGGCGGCACCTCCGACGTCGGCACGCCCTACGGCCAGGCCGTCGCCGACGCCTTCGCCTGGGTCAACAAGAATGGCGGCATCGGCGGCAAGCAGCTCAGCGTCGACACCAACGATTACGGCTACCAGGTGCCGCGCGCGATCGCGCTCTACAAGAAGTGGTCGGCACCGGACAGCAAGGTCGCGGCGATCATGGGCTGGGGCACGGCTGACACCGAGGCCCTGACCGGCTTCCTCGCCCAGGACAAGATCCCCGACCTCTCCGGCTCCTATGCCGCGGCCCTGACCGATCCCGAAGGCACCAGCGGCAAGGCCAAGCCCGCGCCCTACAATTTCTTCTACGGCCCGAGCTATTCAGACTCGCTGCGCGCGATGCTGATCTGGGCGGCCGAGGATTGGAAGGCCAAGGGCAAGCCCGGCAAGCCGAAATTCGTGCATATGGGCGCTAACCATCCCTATCCGAACGCGCCAAAGGCCGCCGGCGAAGCCATGGCGCAGGAGCTCGGCTTCGAGGTGCTGCCGCCGCTGGTGTTCGCGCTCGCGCCGGGTGACTACAGCGCCCAGTGCCTGAGCCTGAAATCCTCGGGCGCCAACTATGCCTATCTCGGCAACACCGCCGCTTCCAACATCTCGGTGATGAAGGCCTGCAAGACCGCCGGCGTCGACATTCAGTTCATGGGCAATGTCTGGGGCATGGACGAGAACGCCGCCAAAACCGCAGGCGACGCCGCCGACGGCGTGATCTTCCCCTTGCGCACCGCGGTGAGCTGGGGTGGCGATGCGCCCGGCATGAAGACGGTGATGGAGATCTCCAAGATGTCCGACCCCACCGGCAAGGTTTATCGCCCCGTGCACTACATCGCCGCCGTCTGCTCGGCGCTCTACATGAAGGAGGCGCTCGACTGGGCCACCAAGAACGGGGGCGCCACCGGCGACAACGTCGCGAAGGGTTTCTATCAGAAGAAGGATTGGGTGCCGGCTGGCATGGAAGGCGTCTGCGCGCCCTCGACCTGGACCGACAAGGACCATCGCGGCACGCTGAAGGTCGAGCTCTATCGCACCAAGATCTCGGGCGCGACCGACGGCGATCTCAACGACCTCATGGCCAAGGGCACGATCAAGCTCGAGAAGGTCAAGACCGTCGAGCTGCCGCGCAAGCCGGAATTGCTGGGCTGGTGAGCCCGGCTTTGACCACACGCATAACTGTCATCCCCCGCGAAAGCGGGGGATCCAGTACGCCGCGACTCCTCGTGGAACGTCCGGCGTCTCTGGAATACTGGGTCACCCGCCTTCGCGGGTGACGACACCGAGAAAGTAACTGACCATGAGTGAAGCGGCTCACATCGAGCGCCCCTCGGCAAGCATCGTCCCCGCCCCGCCGCTCCTCGGCGTGCGCAACATCGAGGTCGTCTATGACGACGTCATCCTGGTGCTCCGTGGCCTCAGCCTCGATGTACCCAAGGGCGCGATCGTGGCGCTGCTCGGCGCCAATGGTGCAGGCAAGTCGACCACACTGAAGGCGATCTCGGGGCTGCTCAAGACCGAGGACGGCGAGGTCACGCGCGGCGAGATCCTGTTCGAGGGCGAGCGGATCAACGGCATCGATCCCGACAAGATCGTCCGCCGCGGCATCTTCCAGGTCATGGAGGGCCGGCGCATCGTCTCCGATATGACGTCGCTGGAAAACCTCAAGCTCGGCGCCTTCACCCGCAGGGATCGCGAGGTCGATGCCGACCTCGACATGGTCTTCAACTATTTCCCGCGCCTGAAGGAGCGCACGGGACTGGCCGGCTATCTCTCCGGTGGCGAGCAGCAGATGCTCGCGATCGGCCGCGCGCTGATGGCGCGCCCGAAGATGATTTTGATGGACGAGCCGTCGATGGGCCTGTCACCGCTGCTGGTGAAGGAGGTGTTCTCGATCATCCAGAAGATCAACCGCGACCTCGGCGTCACCATCCTGCTGGTCGAGCAGAACGCCCGCGCCGCGCTGTCGGTGGCAAGCCACGGCTACATCATGGAACAGGGCAAGGTCGTGCTCGACGGCACCGCAGACGAGTTGCGCGACAACGAGGACGTCAAGGAGTTCTACCTCGGCGGCGCCGGCGACCAGCGCAAGAGTTTTAAAAACCTCAAGAGCTTCAAGCGGCGCAAGCGCTGGCTTTAATTCTCAGCCGAGGACCTGCTCCGCTTCCGTGACTGCGCAGAGAACATGATAAAACGACGACGCAGGAATGGTGTCGATCAGCGATTTGCCGTCGCTGTCGAACTGGTCGTACCAGCCGCCCCGCACGGGATGGCTGAGGTAATGCCGTTCGAGCCGCACCAGTGCCGCGCGCGCCTCGTCCGCCGCGCCCGCCTCGCCGGACTCGGCCTGCGCGATCCACGCCTTCGCGATCTCGGTCTGCGGCCACAGCCGGCGCGTCGCGCGACGGATGTTGCCGGTGTCATCGCCCTCGTCGACGAGGCAGCCGGTGGCCGTGTCGCGATAGCGCAGCGCAGTCGCAAGCAGCTCTGCGCGCCGCTGTCCGGTTGGGCAGCCCGTGATGCGTTCAAATCCCTTCAGCAGCCAGACCCATTCCGCCTGGTGGCCGGGCTCGACGCTGATCGGCTCGATCTTCGACCAGTCCTCCTCGAAATATTCGCCGAGCGCACACTTCCGCTTGTCGTAGAGATTGGCGAGGAACAGCGCGAAGAATTCGCCGGCGCGATTCTGGAACGACAGATCGTGGGTCGCGTCGAAACACGCGATCATCGCCTCGAACAGGTGCATGTGCGGATTCTGCCGGCGCGGCAGCGAGACCGGCAGGCTCTCGTGCACGCCGCCATGCGGCGAACGCAGATGGCCGTCGAGGAAGGCGAGCAGCGCGTCGATCTCGGCACGAATCTGCGCGTCCTTGTCGAGCGCAAAGACGGCTGCCAGCGCAAACAGGATGAAGGCGTGGTCGTAGGCATCTCGCCGCGCGTCCAGCACCGAACCGTCCGGCGCCATCCGGTGCACGTAGCCGGGCTTGCCATCCGGCGCCTTGGCCTTCGCCAGCAGGTGCTCGAGCCCTTTCAGCGCGATGGCGCGCCCCTCGGGATACCAGCCCATCTGTGCCGCCTTGGCGTAGCAATAGATCTGGCGGGCCTGCACCATCACCCGCCGCGGCGCGGCCGTATCCGCCGTGCCGTCGCGATGCAGCCGGTCGATGAAGCCGCCTGCTTCATGGTCCCAGCCGACGGTCGACCACAGCGGGATCGCGTCCTCGATCATCCGGCGCTTCAGGCGCGCGACGACGTCGGTCGCCTCTTCCGCCGGAATGATGCTCTCGTCCGCCATTGCGTTCTCTCCACGCCCCGCCAATGGCCGTCTGTTACCCATGCAAGCGGCGGCGTGCAATGGATGCCAACCCGAAAAGACCTGCCATGAAAGATCTGCCATGACCGCCCATTACGACGCCCTCGAGACGCGCGAGCCAGCGGCGCGCGAGGCCGAGCTGTTCGCCCGCCTGCCCGGCGTCCTGCGCAGCGCGATGAGCGCGCCGGCCTATGCCGAGCGGCTGAAGGGCATCGATCCCGCCTCGGTGACCTCCAGGACGGCGCTGGCGGGCCTTCCCGTGCTGCGCAAGTCGGAACTGCCCGCCCTGCACAAGGCCTCTCAGCCCTTCGGTGGCTTCGTGGCGGCGGCCCCGGGGTCGTTTGCCCGCCTCTTCACCTCCCCGGGGCCGATCTTCGAGCCGGAGGGGCGGCAGACCGATCCCTGGCGCGGCGCGCGTGCACTATTCGCGGCCGGGTTCCGCCCCGAGGACATCGTGCTCAACACCTTCAGCTACCACCTCACCCCTGGCGGCTTCATTTTCGACGCCTCGGCGCGCGCACTGGGTTGCGCGGTGATCCCCGCCGGCCCCGGCAACGCCGAGCAGCAGTTCGAGCTGATCGAGGCCTACCGTCCCGTCGGCTACAGTGGCACCCCCGATTTCCTGAAGATCCTGATTGATGCAGCAGTGACCGCGGGCCGCGATGCCTCCTCGATCAAGCGCGCGCTGGTCTCCGGCGCGGCATTCCCGCCCTCACTCCAGGCCGAGATCAAGGCGCGCGGCATCGACGCCTACCAGGCCTTCGGCACCGCCGATCTCGGCCTCATCGCGTTTGAGACCGAGGCGCGCGACGGCATGGTCGTGAACGAGGATCTGATCATGGAGATCGTCAAACCCGGCACCAGCGATCCCGTCTCCCCCGGGGATGTCGGCGAGATCGTGGTGACCTCGCTCGATCCCCACCATCCCTGGATCCGGCTTGCGCTCGGCGACCTCACCGCGGCGTTGCCGGGCTCGAGCAAATGCGGCCGCACCAACATGCGCATCAAGGGATGGATGGGCCGCGCCGACCAGACCACCAAGGTCAAGGGCATGTTCGTCCGCCCCGAGCAGGTTGCCGAGATCGGCAAGCGCCATCCCGCGCTCGGGAGATTGCGCCTGGTCGTCAGGCGACAGGGCGAGAGCGACGCGATGACGCTGAGAGCGGAGACGAGCACGTCGAGCGACGCGCTACGCGAGGAGATCGCCGGCACCTTGCGCGCGGTGACGAAACTGGGTGGCACGGTCGAGCTGGTCAGCCCCGGCGCGCTGCCGAACGACGGCAAGGTGATCGCGGACGAGCGGTAAAGAGGCGGGTTCGCTCGAGCGGGAATTAACAGGGCAAATCCGACAAAAGCCACGCCCATATAAAGGTGAGCACACGGAAAAACCACCGAAAACAAGGCTTTGGCCGTCAAATTCCCACAAAATCGAGACGGGAAATCGATCCTGGATCTGCGGGAACGCGGCGGCTCCAACGCGAAAGTTAGCACGCAGCGCCCATCGGACCTTAGTCACCCTGTTCAGCCCCGAATGCAGATCGCACGCGTCCAATTATGTTTGACGGCTGCGATTTTGATGCGTAAGTAAGCGCTAGCGATCCGGTCCAACGGGCTCGACCGCAAGCTTCAGAAATCCGAAAGCGAACCGACATGAACGAGATGCGCGGTAGTCGCGCCTCGGCGTGTAGCGTCTTTGCGTAGCGTTCTGCTGCACTGGAGGTCTCACTCCGTGGCGCGATGCCAAAGATGGAGGTGAGACGATGGAATCTGATGACCAGGACCGCCGCGAACGTGAGTCCGCTGGCGTAGTGTGCCAACGCTCCCCCTGCGATGCGCACCACTTAAATTTGCCGGGCAAGAGCTCTTGGACGAAAAGTCAGCGATGAAGCGGCGCGCGTAGCGTTTTTCGAGGTCTTCGAACTGATCCCGCCGGTCAGCCTCGTAATGACTCGCCTTCGGCTATGCTGGGCCGATGGCCTCGGAAAATGTCGATATCTCGCTGCTGTTCGGCGCAGGTTGGTGCGCTTGGCGGACTGGCATGGATCGTTAGCCCGAAGCCAGCACTCCAGGGGCACGGTGGGTTCCCGAGCAAAGCCGATAGCTGGTAGGGTGCTTTAAGCGGCGGTTATTCTCATGGAAATTAACAGGAAGTCCCGCGATCGAATATCCGGCAGATGCATATTTCGTTTCGTTGCTGGTTCAAAAGCTTCGTGTTAAAGGCAACCTCATGATCAGCGCCGCCCAAGATAAACAAAAGGAAATCGAATTCTTCGACGGCCACGCTGCCGCCGACAGTTATGATGTTTTCACGCCAGAGAGCAACATGCGACTGATCGAGACCTGTACACGGCTGGCGAAGTTGAAATCGGGCGCTCGGGTCGCCGATCTCGGGTGCGGCTCGGGCGTTTTCACTGACCTATTGCGCCAGCAAGGCTACGTTCCGGTGGGTCTCGATATCAGTCCGAAGCTCATTGGACTCGGCCGGACCAAATATCCGAACGTCGAGTTTCTCGAAGGCGACGTCGAGCATTTGCCGTTTGAGACGGGGAGTCTCGATGGCGTCTTGCTCAGCGGGCTCGTACATCACCTTCCCGATCCCACGCTCTGCGCGGCCGAAGCCTTCCGCGCGTTGAAGCCAGGCGGCTCGTTCGTGGCATTCGATCCCAACCGGATGAACCCGTTCATGTATCTGTATCGCGACCGCTCCTCGCCGTTCTATAGTTCCGTCGGGGTGACGGAGAACGAACGACCGGTACTCGCGCATCAGATTGCGTCAGTGTTTCAGCGCTCAGGCTTCGAAGTCGGCACCGACTATATTTCGGACCTAAACTATCGATATCTGGCGTCGTCCAAGCTTCGTTGGCTATTGCCGGCCTATAACGCCATCGACCGCGTAGCATTCGCGCCGCGTTTCATGAGACCCCTTCGTTCCTTCGTCCTAACGTACGGTGAAAAGCCTTGACCGTCGTCGATCTTCCGACTGCCATCCGCACCACCGACACCCAGACCGCTGACCTCACGGTCATTGGCGGCGCGGGACATGTGGGCATCCCGCTGGTTTTGTCGTTCGCGGCCAAAGGTCTGACCGTAAACGTTAACGACCTCAACCTCGATAGCCTTTCCGCGCTCAAATCAGGCCGCCTTCCCTTCATCGAGCACGGCGCCGAAAAACTGCTGGAGGCTGCGCTGCGCGAGAATCGCTTAATCTTCACCAGTAAACCGAGCGAGATCTCGAACTCTGGCCCGGTGATTGTCACCATCGGAACGCCGGTCGATGAATTTCTCAATCCGGAACGTCACGTTATCCAGCATTGCATCGACGTGCTGCTGCCGTATCTAAAGAATAACCAGCTTCTGGTGCTGCGTTCGACGCTCTATCCCGGCACCACGGACTGGATCAACGAGTATCTGAAACGCAGGGATCGCAACCTCAAGGTCGCGTTCTGTCCCGAGCGAATCGTGCAGGGCTACGGCATCGAGGAACTCGCCCGAATGCCGCAAATCGTCAGCGGAACTACACCCGAAGCCGCAGAAGAAGCGTCAAGCCTGTTCCGCACTATCGCGCCTGAGATCGTCACTCTCGACCCGATCGAAGCCGAATTCGCCAAACTGTTTGGCAACGCCTACCGCTACATCGAGTTCGCGGTGACCAATCAGTTCTACCTGATCGCCAAATCCGCAGGGCTCGACTATCAGCGCATTCTCAAGGCGATGAAGTACAACTACCCGCGCGCCAAAAACATTCCGAAGCCGGGATATTCGGCTGGACCATGCCTGATGAAGGACACGATGCAGCTGACTGCCTTTGCGCGTAACGAGTTCACCCTCGGTAACGCCGCGATGCTGGTCAATGAAGGCTTGCCGTTGCATATCGTCGCCGATCTGCGCCGTCGTTACGACCTTAGCAAGATAACGGTTGGCTTGCTCGGTATGGCGTTCAAGTCGGAAATCGACGACGTTCGCTCCTCGCTGAGCTACAAGTTCAAGAAGGTACTGAACGGCTACGCGCACGCTGTTCTGACCACCGATCCGTTTGTGACAGCCGATCCTGATCTTCTCCCGCTTGACGAAGTCGTCGGGCGCAGTGACGTTCTGATCCTCTGCACACCGCACAACAGTTATAGGTTCGCTGATCTGAAGGGAAAGCCCGTCGTTGATGTCTGGGGAATGCTTGAGAACGCGAACTTGATTTGCTAAGCACGCAGGCCTTCCGGCGATTTGCTTCTGTAGATCGCCGCGATCGACGCAAGTTTTCGGAAGGCTGACCGCCATCCCGTCGGCAGCAAAGAGCCCGAGCCGATGACACCTCAAATTGATATCGTCATTCCCGTTTATAACGAAGGCTCGAACATCCTCCCGACCCTCGGCGCGTTAGCCTGCAAGGTCAAGACACCCGCGCGCGTGCTGATCTGTTACGATTTTGACGAAGACGACACGCTGCCCGCGATACACGGCAATCCGGGCGTCCATGCGGGTTTGGAAGTCGCGTTCATTCGCAACCGTGTCCGCGGCGCGCATGGGGCGGTAATGGCCGGATTCGCCTCCAGCACGGCGCCGATCGTCGTGGCCTATCCCGCCGATGACGATTTCAATGCCGGCATTATTGACAGTATGGCCGCGATGGTACGCGATGGATGCGATGTAGTATGCGCCAGCCGCTTCCTTCCCGGCGGCAAAATGGAGGGCTGCCCTTGGCTGAAAGCCACGCTGGTAAGAACGGCGGCTTTCACGCTAAACCGAGTTGCGGCCCTACCGACCAGGGATCCGACCAGCGGTTTTCGAATGTTCTCGCGCCGCGTGATCGAGCAAATTGAAATCGAATCAGACCAGGGCTTTTGCTACAGCATCGAGCTGCTGGTGAAAGCCCATCGGCTAGGATGGCGCATCGGCGAGGTCCCGGCGGTCTGGTTCGAGCGCCAGCGCGGCACGAGCCGGTTTCGCGTGATGAAATGGCTTCCGCACTATCTGCGCTGGTTTCGTTATGCCTTCGCAACGACCTTCCTGCGCCGTTCGCCACAGACCGTTCCGATGAAATCCCGGCAGATCTAAGGGGTGCGTCGGATGAACGAGCCATGGCCGAAGATCAAATCCCGGCAGACCACCACGATCTCGCCTTGGGTTGATATCGTTGCGCGAGAGGTCGAGTTCGCGCCCGACGAACCGACGGAGGTCTATCATGCGGTCGCCCAGCTCGATTACCTCGCCATCGTCGCGCTGACGCCGGACGGACGCTTTCCACTGGTGCGACAGTATCGTCCCGCGCTCGAGACGTTTACCTGGGAGCTGCCGGCCGGGCTGGCCGAGCTCGAGGAGGATCCGGCCGAGGGCTGCAAGCGCGAGCTGCTAGAGGAAACTGGCTATCCGACTCGCGCGATCTACCCATTGGGAATCGCAGCACCCTGCTCGGGACGTCTAAGTAACCGCATCCATTCCTATTTTTTGCAGACCGGCGAGCGCATCGCCGATTTTACGCCAGAGCCGGGTCTTACTGTCGTATTGGCGACCCCGTCTGAGCTCGTTGACATGATCAAGTCAGGCGAATTCATTCAGCAATTGCATCTCGGCGCACTATTGCTGGCGGAGCTCCGATCCTTCATCTCGCTCAAATAGACGATCGCCCACGTCCCTCGACCGTCCTCATGCCGACCAGATTGGCAGTCAATCTAGCTACGCCGGCAAAACATCAGGAGGCTTCGTGATCCGAATCGGAATTGTCGGCTGCAACTACGGTCGCCTCGTCCATCTTCCCGCCTTCCGGCTTGATCCGCGTTGCGAGGTGATCGCGCTTGCCGGAACCGACGCCGCACGCGCCGCGGAGCTGGCGCAGGCCGCCAGCATCCCGCTGGCATTGGGCAGTTGGATTGAGCTCGTCGAGCACCCGGACGTGGATGCCGTCACCATCGCGGCACCGCCGAGCCTGCAGCCGGCAATTGCAATCCGTGCGCTCGAACTGGGCAAGCCGGTTTTCGCCGAGAAACCGATGGCCGCCGACGTGGCGGGCGCCATGGCCATGGCACAGAAGGCGGCAACCAGCGGCCGCGCCACCATGGTCGATTTCAATTTTTCCGCGATCCTGGCATGGCGCAAGGCCAGGGTGCTGCTGGATGAAGGCGCCATCGGCCGGCTGCGCCACGTCACCGTAAACTGGAACGTCGAGAATTATGGTACCCGCATGCGGATCAAGAACTGGAAGGCAATGGGCGAGGTTGGCGGCGGCGCGCTGGGAAACTTCGTCAGCCACAGCTTTCATTACCTCGAATGGCTATGCGGCCCGATCACCGGACTGTCCGCCAGGCTGACAGGCTTGCCTGACGAGCCGGCGATGGAAACCAACGCCGCAGTCAGCATGGCGTTTGGCTCTGGGGCATCCGGCAGCCTCGCCGTGAGCTGCGCCTCCTATCTCGGCTCCGGCCACCGGCTGGAATTCTACGGCGAGGACGGCACACTGACGCTGATCAACGAAACCCCGGACTATATGCGCGGCTTCGAACTCCGCGTGGCTCGGCGCCCTGAGAGGGCCCTGGCTCCGATCGAGATCACCGATCCCCTGGATCGCGATTTTCCTGCCGACGGTCGGATCGCACCGGTATCCCGTCTCGCCGCAGACTTCCTTGATGCCATCCTGAGTGGCCAGTCGGCCCGCCCCGGTTTTGCCGAAGGCTACCGCGTTCAAACCTTGCTCGACACCGCTCGGCGTGCAAATAACACCCGCGGTTGGCTCGATACAGGCCCAGAAGTCATGGAGAAGCAGGCGTGAGTTCTATTCTCGTCACCGGCGGCAGCGGCTTCATTGGCTCTGCACTGGTCAAGGCACTGGTGAGAGATGGTCATGCTGTCCGCGTGCTCGACGACAATTCGCGCGGAGCGCCGCGGCGTCTAAAGGACGTCGAAGGCGACATCGAATTCATCAGCGGCGACATCCGCGACGCCTCGGTGGTAGCTCGCGCGGTGCGCGGCGTGGACGAGGTGCACCACCTCGCCTTCGTCAACGGCACTGAGTTTTTCTACAGCGCTCCCGAACTGGTGCTCGATGTTGGCGTTAAGGGCATGATCAACGTGATTGATGCCTGCCGCAGCGAAAACGTTCGCTCGCTACTGCTGGCGTCAAGCTCGGAAGTGTATCAGACGCCGCCGCACGTGCCGACTGACGAAAGCGCGCCGCTGATCGTGCCCGACGCAACCAATCCGCGCTATTCCTACGGCGGCGGCAAGATCATTAGCGAGTTGATGGCGCTCAATTACGGCCGCAAGTTCTTCGACCGCGTGCTGATCTTCCGTCCGCACAATATCTATGGCCCCGACATGGGCTGGGAGCATGTGGTTCCACAATTCGCAAAGCGGGTTAAAGACGTCGCAGCTAAGCGTCCAGTCGGCAAATTGCCGTTCGAGATGCAGGGCAACGGCCAGCAGACCCGCAGCTTCTGCCATGTCGACGATCTGGTCGCCGGCGTACTCGTGATGCGCGACAAGGGTGAACATCTAGGCATCTATCATATCGGTACCACCGAGGAGATCACGATCGCCGATCTCGCCAGCCGCGTGGCGACGCATGGCGGCCGTGAGATCGAGCTGATCGAAAAGCCCGGGCCGGCCGGCGGCACCGAGCGCCGGTGTCCGGATATCGCGAAACTCACCAAGCTCGGCTACCAGCCGAACGTCCCGCTGGCACAGGGTCTCGGTCCGACCGTCGACTGGTACTGGGCCAACGACAATCTGGCGCCCAAACATTAATCCCATCGCCCCTCTGGAGATTTCCCATGTTCCCAACCAAAATTGCGCGAGGCGCCGGTAGCGGTGGAAGTGTTCCTGTCGAGTGCTGCCAGATCTGTGGCCATGAGCCCCTGGAGACGGTGCTGTCGCTTGGCTACATGCCGCCGGTGAACCAGATGGTCGCGATTGGCGCGGTCCAGAAGCAGCAGATCTGGTTTCCAACCAACCTAATGTATTGCTCGAGCTGCGAATTGGTGCAGCTCGGCGTCGCCGTCGACCCTGTCATCATCTTCCCGCCAGAATATCCCTACACCAGCGGCATGACGCGGATCCTGCGCGAGAACTTCGCCGACCTCTATGCCGAGTCCTCGAAGTTGCTCGGCCTCACCAAGGACGACCTGGTGATCGACATTGGCTCCAATGACGGCACACTGATCTCGAACTTCCAGAAGGGCGGCCACCGCATTCTTGGCATCGAGCCGACCGATGTCTCGAAGATTGCCAATGAGCGCGGCATTCCGACCATCCAGCGCTACTTCTCGAAGAAAGTCGGACGCGAAGTGAAGGAGAAGTATGGCGCCGCAAAAGTGATCACCGCGGCCAATTGCTTCGCCCATATCGAGGACGTGCATGCGATCGTCGAAGGCATACTGGAAATGCTGGCGCCCGACGGCGTATTCATTTCGGAATCGCATTACTTGATCGGGCTGCTCGACGACCTGCAATACGACACCGTCTATCACGAGCATCTGCGGCACTACACCGTCGGTAGCCTCGCCCATCTACTCGGCATGCATGGCCTGGAGGTGTTTCACGCCCGCAAGATTCCGACCCATGGTGGATCGATCCGGGTCTATGCCGCGCGCAAGGGCACGCGACCGGTGCAGGCCAGCGTGCGGGAGTTGCTTGCCAGCGAGCCCACCGGCGACGCAATGCGCAAACGCCTCGCCAGCTTCCGCCAAGACGTGATGCTCTCAAAGGAACGGCTTCATGCGCTGATTCGCGAGGTCAAGGAAAAGGGCGGTCGCATTTGCGGCATCAGCGCGCCATCGCGCGCGTCGACGCTGGTGAATTATGTCGGTCTCGACTCCGCGATCATCGACTATGTCTGCGAGATCGAGGGCTCGCTGAAGATCGGTAAATGCATGCCGGGCACACTGATCCCGGTGGTCGAGGAAAGCCGCATGTTCGAGGACCAGCCCGACTGCGCCATCATCCTGTCCTGGCACATCGCCGATGAATTGGCGCCGAAGCTGCGCGCCAAGGGCTACAAGGGCATGCTGGTGACACCGCTGCCGGTGCCAAGGGTGCTCCTTTGAGGTGTTTCGGCCACATAGGAAAACGTGCTCCTTGCGAGACGTCTGACGGGTCTGTAGCTTCGTGTCCGTGCAAGGGACGGAGAGCTGTCAAGCCTCGAGATGGCCTTATCACTTCGGCGTACAACACACGACCCAGGAAGGCCGTTGGCCGGTAAGGATCAAATCAATTGAAAACGAAGCGGATCATCGTCTTTGGGACTGGCGAAATCGCGGAGTTGGCGGATTTTTATTTCGATCAAGACTCCGACTTCGAAGTAGCCGGTTTCACGGTGGATGACGCTTATCTGAAGAAAAAGGAATTTCGCGGACGCCCTGTGGTGGCGTTCGAGCAAATCAGTGAGAAGTTTCCGCCGGAGGACTACGGATTTTTCGTGGCCGTTAGCTACGCGAAAATCAACGCTCTTCGCGCCGAGAAGGTCGCATCAGCACGCGCCAAAGGCTATCTCCTCGTCTCCTATATGAGCCGCCGCGCGACAGTGTTTCCTGGATTCGATCTCAAAGAGAATTGTTTGATTCTGGAAGACAATACCATTCAGCCCTTCGCCGAAATTGACGCCAACGTAACGCTCTGGAGCGGCAACCATATCGGTCATCACTCAATCATCGAGGACGACGTTTTTCTTGCTTCCCAAGTAGTGGTGTCCGGCGGCGTCCGCATCGGACAGGGAAGTTTCGTCGGCGTTAATGTCACGATCCGCGATCACGTCGACATCGGGAAACAGTGCGTGCTCGGCGCCGGCGCACTGGTTTTAGAGGATCAACCGGATTTTTCGGTCGTCGCACCACGGGGAACCGAGCGCTCGGCAGTCCCTAGCAGTCGTCTCCGGCATATTTGAGTCCGCCATGTCCTGGAAGCGCCTAGGCGTTGTATTTGTTCCGATCGGAGATCAACCATGGGCACGCACAACCTTCTTGGGCTCGCGAGATTGAGCCTTGCGACATCGTGTCGATCTATTCAGGCAGATGTTTTCTGCACAGATGATCGGTCGTTTAGCGACGGGACCGCATAGTGTCATCGTGGTCGCAGCAATCATCGCGCCTTCTGCCGCAGGATCGCTCCCAATACATCGGTGACCCGCTGCTGCTGCGCCGCGCTCAAGCCGAGCCACATCGGTAGCCTGACCAGCCGCTGCGAGAGCGACGTGGTCAGCGGTAGATCTCCATGCGCACGTCCAAAGCGCTTGCCACCCGGAGAAGAATGCAGCGGGACGTAATGAAACACCGCGTTGATCTCATTTTTTCTGAGTTCGTTGAGGACAGAATGACGATCGATCTCCGGTGCGAGAAGAATGTAGTACAGGTGTCCATTGTGCTGGCAATCGGCCGGCACGATCGGACGACGCAACAGGCCTTGCGCTTCCAGTGGCGCCAGCATTTCATGATAACGTCGCCAGATCGCTAGACGCTCCTCGGTAATGCGTTGCGCCTGCTCGAGCTGTGCCCACAAGAAAGCAGCAATAATTTCGCTCGGTAGAAGTGAGGATCCGACATCTCGCCAAGTATACTTATCTACCTCGCCACGAAAGAAGCTGGCCCGATCGGTACCCTTTTCACGAATGATTTCAGCCTGCGCCACCAGGTTGGAATCTCGCACAAGAAGGCTTCCCCCCTCACCCGAGATAATATTCTTGGTTTCATGAAAACTAAAACTGCCGAGATCTCCGATGGCGCCGAGCGCACGGCCCTTGTAGCCTGCCAACACGCCCTGTGCCGCGTCCTCAATAATTCGCAGATCATGACGCTCGGCGATCGCGATGATCGAATCCATATCGCACGACACACCTGCGTAATGTACCGGGACAATCGCACGCGTACGCGGCGTAATCGCCGCCTCGATCAAACTTTCATCCAGATTTAGCGTGTCTTCCCGGATGTCGACGAACACCGGCACTGCACCGCGCAACACGACCGCGTTTGCAGTCGATACAAACGTATATGACGGCATAATAACTTCGTCGCCGCATGCAAAATTTAATAACAGCGCAGCGAGGTCGAGCGCAGCCGTGCACGAGTGCGTCAGCAGCGCTTTGGCGCAACCGGTTCGCTTTTCTATCCAATCGTGACACTGTCTAGTAAAGGGGCCGTCGCCGGAGAGATGACGGTTACGATGCGCTTCAGCGACATAGTCGAGCTCATTGCCCGTCACGTACGGCCGATTGAACGGAATAAAATCTGATGTCACTTTTTTGCTTCACTGGCTCGCGGAGGCGCCGAGCCTCCAATTCATAGGCTCAGCAACTTGCCTGTTTAGCCCCCCGGAATCAACGTTCAATGCGAGCGAATAAATGCAACGAAATGGGACTGCATTTGGCTCCATTACCGAATGCTTCTCCTCACCGCCTGTCTCGCCCAGTACTGACTGCAACGCTTTCGACTTCGGAGCCATCGCAGCGTTGGAGCGTTCTAGACTTCGACCAGGTCCGAGACCATGTCTTACAAGTCCTTGCGCCGTAACTGGGTCCATCCTTTTCGCTCGTCAGACGTGGTATAGTCACTTTCCAGCGATGCTCGCATTAACGCAAAATACCGACGATGTGGGTTATCGAGAGCCTGGCTTTCGGCTTTATCGAAAAGAATTTCATCAGGCCGCTGGGCTTTGACCTGCCTCATCAACTCCTCGAACTCAACATCCGTCTGCAGGACATAAGCCGGATCGATGAGCCAAAAATTGAGAGATCTGTTGGTGAATTTGGCAAGGAGATAAGTGTCCCCACTGAAAATTATGCTGTTCTTTGAGACGTCGCCGAGCTCCGAAAGCCTAGTTTCTATCCGTTCTCGATCGATTGGGTTGATGTAAACTCCGGAAATATGCGCCGAAGCAGGCGGGCCATCTGTTCCGATAAAAGAATGGATCGCCGCGATCGCAAACAGTTGATTTCGGTAGATGACCGGCCCGATCGCCATGCCAATGGATAGAATCGCAGCCAGTCCGACTCCGAATGAGAGTCGAGAACCTCTGGCTGGCGTTAGAACTTGCCACGCGGTTACCGCCAGAAGGGACAGAGGCAAGAAGTAGCTCCAACAATTCCATTCATCTGGCTGCACTAAGTAATAGGCAGCCCATAGAATCAGAATCGTCGCCAACGCCATGCCTTCAGCTATTTCGATCGACACCGGTCGGCGACTTCGAACCCCTGCGCCGTAAACAAGAAACCACGACGACAAGGCGAAACTCACGATCATGACCGGATTAGGAGTCAGATTCTGACCAAAGTATCTGATCGCACTTGCACGACCAAGGGCAAACTTGGTGAACACTTCGGGCGGGATCACGAAGCCAAAGACCAAACCCACAATTAGCTGGAAAAGAATTGCTGCCGTCAGAACACCGACGAGAAACAAAGTTGTCGTTAGCGCAATCGTTCGCAGCGACAATGAAGAAAGTCGAACAAAGAGATAGACGATCAGCCCACCTGACAGGGCGATGGCGGTCTCAAAATTCCAGAGCGCTGAAAGTCCACAGAAAACACCCAATGCCCATGTGAGCACCGGCAATGGAGTGCTTCGCATCAAACCGATGGCGAGCAAGACAGCCGGAAAGAAGATAAATCGAAAGCCCGTTTGATTTGGGAAAAATATTCCCGCATGCAGCGTATGCACCCAAGGAAGCACCAAAAGCGACGTCGCCAAGGCAATCAACGGACGGCTTCGAAGCCAGACAAATAACGTCAGAATACTTAAGGCCGCGTATGCGGCATTTCCCGCTTGTACAAAACGAATATCGTCGGCCCATGACAACTTACCACACATTCTCTCTATCGCGGCAAAGAACACATTCCAACCGATGCCATAACCGAGGTCTGTAGGTTGCTGGCCACCCGCCAACATTGTTTTAGTGTTGAAAAGAGCCGAGTAGTGGAAGAAAGAACTTTCGATCTCGCCAGGCGGCAGGCTGTCGAGCCGTATCGGCAAAATCATGCCTGGAGCGACGAGCACGCCGGCATATACAAGAATTGCACCCCATATAAGTTTTGAGTTTTTTATCGCGCCTACTTTGGCGCAGGTCATAAGATAGGAAGCGAAAACAATTCCGGCTACGCCAGACTGAAATGGCGAGATCACCGCGTGCAACGCGTAATGCTTTGCCCATAACATCGGCGCATTCCACGGAGGAATGCGAGCAAAATGCCAAACGGTCACAGCCAGAAAAAGGGCTGCAACGAACGTCAATGCAGCTAGGATAGCTGCCTTCGTCGACGCTGTAAGTCTCTCAAAACGGAGAGTACCGCTTGGAGCCAAGATTATGAAAAGACAGAGTAGCGCGATGAAACCAACGACAACCTTATGAGTGAGGTACTGACGTGCTACGCTATAACCAGGAAATGGAGTACCATCATAAGCCGTGAAGGGTCTCACGGGATACTGGGTCAGTATGTACAGAATAGCGAACGTAACTGCGCAAATAGCAAAAGCCACGATGGAAGCGACGAACGCAACGTTCACGTCAAGTGTGCCCGTCGGCTCCTTTACATCGAGTGTCGCGCTATGATGTCTCGCGCGAGCCGGAAGAACCGTCGCGGGTGGCACAGCTGGAAAGTCGAGAGGCATACGAGGTAACGACCGGTGCTATTTCAAAGTTAGAATTATCCGCATTCCGCACCTAACACCAGTGTAAATCGAGGCCTTTTGACAACGTGCATTCGGCATCAAAGACGACGGCCATTTTGGGAGCGGACAAAATCAGGCTGTCCTCAAACAGATCGCCACTTCGAATCATTGCCAAATCTCTATCATCAATATGGCCCGCAACATTTCCGCTGGCTGTCAACAAGCGACACAGCGGCTTCGACTTTGATGTCAAGACTGCGATTGCTGCGCGCGGAGAGCAGGCGTCCCGCGCGGCAACTCTTTCATCTATTAAATATTAGACAAATCGCGCAATTCCTGTGTAGCAGATGGACTTTCAGCGAGACAACCAGGCTTCGGAATCGAACCCAAAAAAGCCATCCCCCTGCACCGTCAGGTCAGCAATGGAACCAGAGCAGATAGGCGCATTGCATGAGCAGGCCACGCCTATCCTCCCGTGCATCTATAGCAAAAGACCTTTATGCGTGCTACGCTAAAGCTTGTTTTCGGCATCATGCCGGAAAACTTTGCGACATCGCTTTGAGGATCTCGAATCCTCTTGATATTCCCGAGAAAATTCTAAACTTGCCGGAGCGACATCCGAGCTAGCTTGATTGGTGATAGGCCCTGGAAAAGATGCATTCCCCCATCGAAGAAGCCACTGTCGCGAAGGTCACCCAACAACTCTTGCCTCGGGCTCGCATGGTGCCTGATTGGTCAGCGGCCAGAAAATTTTCCCCTCTGGGTTTCGCGCTCACTGGAAGTGTCTTCCGGATATGGTGATGCGATGCCGAAGGGCTGGCTAGAGCCTTTTAACTTGCGCCAAATTGCTCTTTTTTATGTCGCAATCGCCCTACCGCCGATCTGGATATTCGGCGAGGCCATTCGATATCGCAGCCAATCAGCAAGCCTGTGCCTCGCAGGGCTTTTCGTGCTCGGCATTGAGTATATCGGCCTCCGATATGCATTCGGCGGTAATATGCTCTTGCAGGTGCTATTCATCAACTTCGTCATACTATTTGCCTTATCATGGAATGCTCAGCTACGTCGCCAAACCATCCGCCGCCGCTTCGGGCTTGCTGTATCTGCGTTGTGCTGCTTGGGAATAATGCTGATCGATCAGACACTACTCCCTTACTCGCTGGGGTCTCGGAGCTGGCTATTTGTGAACACCAACAATCTTCTGGGCCTTTATGCGCGCTTAACCGGCAATGCCGGCGACCTGAAGCGAAAGCCGATTTGGTCCGCACTCCTGAATCCAGCCATAGTCCACCCGGACCGCGGGCTTCACAAAATCACACTTCCATTGACTGACATCGACCTCGGAGCAACAACCGGCAGTTCGCCCATCGACCTCGTTTTCGAAACCGCGCCGAAGCCAGAAACTGACCCAGCATACGACCACACCTATTGGTCTAACGTCGAGTTTTCGCGTTAATACAGCTGGCCAACATGGCGTAATATCTCACGTCGAGTGATGTTCGATGCGTGCCAGATCAGAAGTTCAGCTCAACCGATAATCCGTCAGTCTCATCAATCCGAGAGTGAAGAGCCATCGTAGTCTTTAGGGAAGCAAAGTGACACGTCGATCAGCAATAATCGCAACCCTCAAGGTCGGCATTTTTCTACCACCGATGTATCTTCTTTTAATGATCCAGTATGGCGCAATAACTTTTCCATTCTGGGACCATCTCGAGACCGCCAGACAGGTCGTTCAATATTTCGATGGAACGTTGACGTTCCACAGCTTGATTGAGCCGCAAAATCAGGCGCGGCCACTGTTTCCCCGGCTGATATTCGTCGCAAACGCCGCTCTCACGAATTGGGATATACGGTCCGAGTTCATATACATATATATGACCGTCTATGGCTCTCTCCTGGCGCTCCTTTTTGCACTGTGGAAGGTGTTGGCAGGTCGGTCAGAGATCGCATTATTGACCGCCGCTCTCTTGGTCAGCGCGTTGGCATGTTCTCCAGTCGGAGCAAACAATCACGTCTGGTCTTTAATGTTGATCGCGACATTGGCCCATTTTGGCATTGTGAGCGCTCTTCTTATTGTCTCTCTCGCGCCGAAGTCGGCGTCAGCAAACGTATTTGCCGCCACCCTAACTTGGGTCGCGACCTACTCGAACAGCCAAGGTCTTTTCGTGTTTCCAATCATGATCTTACTCCATCAGGCGACGACACCAAACAAATTCGCGCTGGACAGATGGTGCGTATTCTGGATCATCAATCTTATCGCTTGTTACATTCTGTATTTGCCAGGCGTGCCCCTCTCAAACGGACCGAGGCCTGCAGTCTTCGACTTTATCGCCTTCCTGCTTGTATACATCGGCAATCCTTTGGGAAGTCTTCTCTGGTTTTCCGCCACAATCGCTCCTCCAAATAACAATTTCCTAAACGGCATTTGTGGCGCACTCCTCATCTGTGCCGGCGGCATCACCGCTTGGCGGTCGCTGACCGAACTGCATACACGGCCTGAAGCAAGGGTATTCATTACTTTCGCCGCATTTTCCGGAGCTTGCGCCATTGTCACTGCGTGGGGTCGAGCGCATGGTGACGATGCTATCAGCACGGCGGCCTCCAGCCGCTACAGCATTTTCGCGGCATTCCTACTCTACGGACTTGTTTTCTACTATGCCGCGAAATTTGCGCGCAGTGAAGTAAAGTTCGCACGTTGGCACGGAGCGGCGCTAGCTGTTCTCTTTGTCTTGACAACAGTAAGCTACGTCCGTGGAATTAAAGTTTACACCGCATACGGAAGTTACGACGACTGGCTTGCAGAAAATTATTCTACTGAAATTCAGCCAGCCGAAACGCGTGAGCAAGCGTATCCAAATCTGGACTATTTCCTGGCGAGAAGAGCTGATCTCATTCGGCTAGAGATCGGTCCTTATCGCTCGGTCGCGCATATGCAGCTTCCTATTTATTCTGGAACATTCGTTACCGCGCTGCCCGTAACATCAGCTTCAGTCATCAGCCAGCGTTTTCGCGCCATGTACCCATTTGTAAGGTCGGTTTCATTCCAGGTCGCGACTTGGGGAAACAAACCAACCCCTTATGATGTTTATTGGGAAGCGCTCGGCCGAAAGGGCGACGCATGGGCCAAACTTGGCGAGGGGGCATTTTCGACAACAAACCTTTCGGACTGGAAAACCGTTACAGTCAGAATGAACAATATGACGGTGGCGGAGGAAGTAATGCTTAGCTTCCGAGCAAAGGACAGTTCCGTTCAGAACCCCGTCGGAATTCCGCTATTTTTTTCGAACGATGCCTTTCTCGAGCCTGCAGAGGTCAACGGCGTTAAGCGCGAGGACAGAAGTCAAATCGGCCTGACGATAAAGTACGATCGCTAGACTTCGTTCGCTGGCGTTCCGAATTTGAATAAAATGGCCGCATGAATACTTGCTGCAGCCGTTGCGAAACGAGGCAGCGTCGAGCGTCGTTGAAGCGCCGTAGAGGCGCCACAGAGCAGTCGGAATTCTGAGCAAAGCTCAGCGCATGAATGGTCACATTGCGAAACTATCGTGCCCGTGAAGCGTTACGCGCTTCATTCAATTTGACAGGGACGCCCCAGAACGCCATAGGCTCATAATCTGCGTATGGAAAGTGACCGCGGTTGAGCCGAATGCCGCTTCCGCGCTCGATGCAGCGACGGGTCACTAAGTCGACGACCGAGGTCGGACGACCGCTGCTGCAATTGATGATGCCGTTGCAGATCGCAGGATGCTGCAGGGCCAACACGAAGTTCACGGCGACTTCCTCTATTGGCAGATAGTCGCGTAATTGGTCGCCCATAGACATATTGAAAACAGCATCGCCCTGATCGATGGCGCGGTCGAGATGCGCGAGCAGGCTGTTCGGATTTTGGCCTTCGCCGAACATATAAAAAAGCCGCATCCATTGCAGCGTGAAAGGATGTTCCTGCTGCAGCATCTGCAGGCTCTTGCGCAGCGTGTCCTTGGCGAAGCCGTAGGGCGTGTGAGGTACAGTCGCGAAGTCTTCTGCGAGCGGTCCGTTCTGCATGCCGTATTCGAGGCAGGTGCCGGCGACCATGATCTGCGGAATGCCCGCGGCAACGGCCGCCGGAAGAAATTTCAGATCGCTGCGCAGATTGGTGCCGACATGAAAGAAGTTACGGTAGTTCGGCAGACCTGGCCATGCCAGATGTACGAGAGCATCGGGCAATGCGTGTTCGCTCAGGAGCTTTGCGTGGTCGGTGATCAGATCGCAGACGATGAATGTGGCCTGTCGCGCCCACGGCATGGCCTGCGCGCGTGCGGCATCGCGGGCAATGGCGGTGACGCTGTGCCCGCGCTGCAGGAGTTCGTGGACGACATGCCGTCCGACAAAGCCGGTGGCGCCTGTCACCCAGATCTTCATGCGAGCACTTTGATCTCGGGGACCGCGATCACGAACTGACCGCCCCATGATTTGACCTGCGCCTGCTGCTGCAGCACCTCGGCGGCGATATTCCACGGTAGGATCACGACCCAGTCCGGCTTGCGCTTGGCGATCTCGTCCGGATGAAGGACCGGCATGTGGTTGCCCGGCATGAACTTGTTTTGCTTCGACGGCGCGGCATCGCAGACGAAATCGATCAGGTCATGCTTGATGCCGGCGTAGTTCATCAGCGTGTTTCCCTTGGCCGCGGCGCCATACGCCGCCACCGATTTGCCGGCGCGCTTTTGCGCGAGTAGGAATTCGAGGAAATCGTTTTTGACCTTGTCCGCCTTGCGCTGGAAGCCCTGGTAAACCGGGAGATCCCGCAAGCCATAGGCGCTCTCTTTTTCAAGCATATCCGTCACCGTCGGTTGCGTCTGCCGCGGATCATTCTTGTGGGATCCGTAGATCCGGAGGCTACCGCCATGGGTCGGCAGTTCCTCGAGATCGAAGATGCGCAGTCCCGCCCCGGCGAAAATGCGAACGACGGTGGTCAGCGAGAGATAGGAAAAATGCTCGTGGTAAACGGTGTCGAACTGATTGAGCTGGATCAAGTTCATCAGATGTGGGAATTCAAGGTTGATCGTCCCGCCCTCCTTCAGGGCGATGCGAAGGCCATCCGTGAAGTCGTTGATGTCCGGAACGTGGGCATAAACGTTGTTGCCGCAGATTAGGTCGGCGCGCTTGCCAGCCTCTGCCAGACCGGTCGCAGTTTCAACGCCGAAAAACTTGCGCAACACCGGCACACCGATTTTTTCGGCGGCATCGGCCGTGCTGTTGGTCGGCTCGACGCCAAGACAGGGGATGTCCGCGGCGACGAAATTCTTCAGCAGATAGCCGTCATTGGAGGCGACCTCGATCACAAAGCTGTCCCTGTTCAATTTCAGGGTATCAGTGATTTTCTCCACGTAGGTCGCCGCATGCTGTAGCCAGCTACGCGACGTCGAAGAGAAATAGGCATAGTCGCGCGAAAACAATTCGTCGGCCGCCGCATAGTCTTCGGTCTGAACCAGCCAGCAAGTATCGCAAACATAGAGTCTCAGCGGAAACGTTGTCTCGGGGGCGCGCAGCTGGCTCGCTGAGAGATAGGCGTTCGATGGCGGCGCGTGACCGAGGTCAAGAAAGACGTGTTCAAGCTCGTTGTGACAATGGCGGCATTTCATATGACGATCCCTTTGAAATCTTTAGCAAGAAGCGGATGATTGAGGTCCCTCTCGGACAAATCGGTCAGCTCCAGTGGCCAATCCACGCCAATCATTGGGTCGTCGAAGCGGACGGCTCCTTCTGCTTCGGGCATATAGAACGCAGTGTGCAAATAAAGTAGTTCGGCATCCGGTTCCAACACCTGGAAGCCATGGGCGCATCCTTCGGGGATGATCAGAGCGCGGTGATTGTCCGGCGAAAGTTCAGCCGACGTCCATTTTAGAAATGTCTGCGATCCCTTGCGTAAGTCTACCGCCACGTCGAGCACGCGTCCCTTGAGACAGCGGATGATCTTCATTTCGGCATGCGGGGCCAATTGGTAGTGCAGACCCCTGATGGCGCCCACACGCCGGGTGATCGACTGATTGATCTGGACGATCGATCTTGATCCGACAACTGCCAGTTCCTCCAAGGCACAGAACAGCCGGGAGAATGCCCCACGCGGGTCCTGACGGGCAACGCTTTCCGCGATCCAGACGCCCGCGATGCTGGTTTCGACGAGCTTCATGAAATCAAACCCTCGGCCCACGCCAGCTCCCGGGCGCCGGCGCGCTCGATGTAACGCTCGAGCTGAGCGGCGCTGATGATCTCGCTGCGTTCCAACCAAGCTTGATACCATTCGGCGGTGGCTGCGACGCCCTCCTCAAAGGTCCATACCGGGCGCCATTGCAAGCGCTGACGCGCCTTGTCGCTATCCACCTGGAGCAAATGGGCTTCATGCGCCTGCACCTGCTCGGTGTTGTGCCATTGCGCGGCTCGCCATCGCTGCTTGATGGTATCGAGGACCTGCTGAACCTGACGGTTGCCCTCGCGATCGGGCCCGAAATTCCAGGCCTCGGCAAAGGCCCCGTCACGCTCCAGCAATTTTTGTCCAAGGGTGAGGTAACCTGAGAGGCATTCAAGCACATGCTGCCAGGGCCGCGTCGCCTTCGGGGACCTGATTTCCACCGGCTTACCTTGCTTGATCGAACGGACGAGATCGGGAATCAGTCGGTCCTCGGACCAATCGCCACCGCCGATGACGTTGCCGGCGCGTGCGGTGGCCAGCAACGGCGCGTCGGGCCCGCTGAAAAACGAACTCCGATAGCTGGCCGCAACAAGCTCGCTGCCTGCCTTGGACGCACTATAAGGATCGTGGCCACCCAGACGGTCGGTCTCGCGATAGCCCCAGACCCATTCGTTGTTTTCGTAACACTTGTCGGTGGTCACCACGAGAATCGCGGCAAGATGCCGAGCCTCGCGGCAAGCATCAAGAACATTCGCTGTTCCCATGACGTTGGTGGCCCACGTCTCTAGCGGACTGCGGTAGGATCGCCGCACGAGCGGTTGGGCAGCCATATGAAACACGACATCTGGCTCGGCCTTCCGGATCTGGTCGCGAAGCGGTCCTTCATTGCGAATGTCGATGAAGTGCGACTCGATATCGAGATTGAGCAGTCCGAAATGATTCGGATCGGTCTCCGGCGGAAGTGCAATTCCTGTCACCCGCGCGCCGAGCAGCTTAAGCCAAAGCGTGAGCCAGCTCCCCTTGAAGCCGGTATGCCCGGTCACCAATACACGGCGGCCCCTATAAATATCGCCGAACATATCACCAGCTCTTCCAGGGGGCTTTCCCGGACGACCACAATTCCTCAAGATGATTCTTATCCCGAAGCGTGTCCATCGCCTGCCAAAAGCCGCCATGGCGATAGGCCGACAACTGGTCCTCGGCGGCCAGGCGCTGCAGAGGCTGCTGCTCCCACACCGTGTCATCACCGCCGAGATAGGACAGCACACCCGGCTCCAGCACGAAAAACCCGCCATTTATCCAGGCGCCGTCGCCCGCCGGCTTCTCCTGGAAATGTTCGACGGCATCGTTCTCGATATGCAGCGCGCCGTAGCGGCCCGGAGGCTGGATCGCCGTTACGGTCGCGAGCCGTCCAGATTGGCGATGATTGGCGACGAGAGCCGAGATATCGATGTCGGCGACACCATCGCCGTATGTGAAACAAAACGTCCCGTCGCCAATATAGCGCGCGACACGCTTCAGACGCCCACCGGTCATGGTCAATTCACCGGTGTCGACCAGCGTTACGCGCCAGGGCTCCGCGAATTTTTGATGAATCTCCATGCTGTTTTCGCGCATGCTAAAGGTGACGTCGGATGTATGCAGAAAATAATTCGAGAAGTATTCCTTGATGACATAACCCTTGTAGCCAAGGCAGATCACGAAATCGTCGATTCCGTAGTGCGAATACATCTTCATGATGTGCCAAAGAATTGGCTTGCCGCCGATCTCGATCATCGGTTTCGGCTTCAGATGGGACTCTTCGCTGATGCGGGTGCCCAAACCACCGGCGAGAATGATCGCTTTCATTTTATCTCTCATTCGATCTTCGAACAGCACTGCGCAACCGCGACTGTCGTCGGCGCTTCCCATGGGAACATCCGGGCGGATGGACCGCAGATGCCCGCTTTTATCGGGAAATTGCCCGATAACCCATACTAACACGCCCGGCGGATATCAAGAATATCCGGCTTACCGAGCCCGCGCCGGTGCCGCTGAGGTCACCCTGCTATCCGCGGTATCCGAGCTCGGTACCATATCGGACGAGGGCTTGCCTTTCCCGTGGAGCGTGGGGCCACTTCCGACCGCCGATTGCGTCGCGACGAGCTGCAATGCCACCGCGCGCGCGCACAAGAGGTGAGAATGCGGTCATCCACCCGGCCTTGGCGAGCTGAATGCAGATATCACGGGGGGAACAAAGCGACTGCTCACTGGCCTCCGGCGGCCAAACGCCGGCCTGTTTCAGGGCCGCGACCCTGAAGAAGGCCAGAGAATTGCCCGTTGTCGCCACCGTCTGCGGCTTCGATGCAAGCGCGTAGGGACCAGGCCACGTCTCCTTGCGGCCGAGCCAGGGCGATTCCAGCGCGCCAGTGCGATTGATCATGCAGCAGCCGTCCACCACGAAGTCGTCATGGCCGATCACGACGCCTCCGATCGCGCCGATGGCCGGATGCAACTCAAACAAGCGGGCGGCCTCGGCAACGGCTTGCTGAGACGGAATCACCACACCGCTCGCGGCGAACACCAGAATTGCCTCCGGATCGACATCCCCGGCGCCTGCAATATCGCCGGTCCAGATCAGCTGCGGCAACTTTGCGGCCTTTCGCGCAATATACAGCTCACGCGCGCCGCGATGTTCTGGCCAATCCGCAACGCAGAATCGCTCAGGCGCAGGCAAACGAGCGATCTGACGTTCGAGCACGTGCTTCACCGACTCAAGCGAACGCCCATCTCCTTCCGGCTTATGGGTGGTGGAAGCTGCATGCTGGCGCCAATGATAGAGTACTTCCGGAACGTGCTCAATTCTCCCGCCGGCATTGGCAACCCGCATCACACTGTCCCA
Organism: Bradyrhizobium sp. AZCC 2230; assembly: GCF_036924495.1. Lineage (NCBI taxonomy): Bacteria > Pseudomonadati > Pseudomonadota > Alphaproteobacteria > Hyphomicrobiales > Nitrobacteraceae > Bradyrhizobium > Bradyrhizobium sp. AZCC 2230. The sequence goes on from NZ_JAZHRS010000001.1 coordinate 3,011,331, forward strand.
GTCATGACACCATGTAGCGTCTGGATCGGTGTAGACGTCGAGTGAGAGTGCCCGTTGTCGGTTGATCGCACACAAGTGCCAGATATACGAACTGTCCAGATTGAGCACAGGATCGAACGCCGCACGGAGATAGGGCGACACCGGCTTGCCTTCAACCAGCGCATCTTCGTCGGAGAAAATCAGATCCGGCGAGTTCAATCGCGCGATCGAACTCGTCAGGATGTGAATGGCATCCAAGGTCAGGAGATCGTCCGCATCCACGGAGACGATGTAATCGCCTTGGGCTTGCTCCAGCCCACGACGCATGGCACCCATGATCCCCAGCGGGTTCTGCTCCACAATGACGGTTGCGGCCCAATGATCGGCGCCTTCGCGCAGGATATGCTCCAATGACGCCGCGGCGATCGGCCCGTGCGCCACGATAATCCATTGGGCAGGCTTGAGCGTCTGTCCGACGATCGACGCGGCCAGCGCATCGAGCAATTCGATCTTGGAGCCTTCGTAAACTGTCGTGATGAGCGAGATCGACGCGACGCTCGCAGGAAGCGGATAGCTCGATTGCCGATTGGCGAGGTGCATATCGAGCCACGCGGAGTAAGTCAGCACTCCAGACTGCAGTCGGGCCAGATGCTGGCGGTTAGCGTCCGGATCAACCTCCTTGTACGCCTGCTCGCGTTGCAAACCCAGCCTTGGTGAATAAGTGGTTTGGCCCGGAATGAGCGACCAGAAACGCGACAGCCAACGCGCGGTCAACTCCTTCGGACTCACCATATCGGCGGAAGCCGGCACCCGTGCGCGCATGAAAGGCGAGTAAACGACCCGCTTGCCCGCCTCCGCCGCCAACGCGCCCAGCCACGGCCCCAGCATTTCAACCGCGATTCCTTCTCGTCGCAATTCGCCGAGACATTCCTTCAAGAACGACGTCTTGATCACGCAATGCGCTGTCGACACGGCCGACGCAGAATGCGGCTTCCACATCCGCGCGCCGTAGCCTGGATCACCCAGTTCGCGGCCTTGATCCGGACAATCGCAACCCTCGCCGAAACCGAACACACGCGGCCCATCGACGATCCTGGTGCCGTCGTGCAGCGTCCCACCGACCATCACCGCGTCCTGAAACAGCTCCAGCAGAGCCATGCAGTCCCATTCCCAGCCGTCGTCGAGCGGAGCAACATCCTTCCAACACAGGTGGATGAGATCGCTATCGACGTTTTCAACACAATTTGCCAGTTCACCGGAATTGCCGCCGATGAGCACAACGCGTTGCGGCGCACCGGCAAGCAACGTCGGCGCGCTGGCGGACGAATTGCTCGCAGCTGTGGCTTCCGGAGAATGTTTGCTTCCTCTGGCGATCACAATGCTCTGAATCGACCGCGGGTTGGACTGCATCCGCCGAAACCACCAGTCCACATTGTATCGAAATAGCGGACTGTTCGCGAGTTCAATGTCGCGGACGCCGGATCTGTCAAGAAACCGCTGCAAGGTCTGTCGGTGCGACTCCGTGATATAGGATTTCGACTCTATATTTCCTGACGTTGACGCTGCATGAACCCGCCAGCTATAGAGCACTTCCGGAACATGAAACGGCTTCTTGCCTGCGAGCATGAAGCGGATGAAGCTGTCCCAGTCGTGACAGCCCTCGGAGGACTTGTCGCTATACGACCCAAGCTCCAGCGCAAGCTCGCGGTCGATCGCGCAAAGGTGAGCGATGTAACATGAGTGCAGGAACAGCACCGGATCCCAGTCCGGCTTGAAATATGGCGTATTGAAGCGACCGGCGTCCAGCTTGTCTTCGTCCGTAAACAACAGCGCCGGATAGTCGTTGTCCTGAATGAAACGTGTCAGGACATGAACGCAATCCGGCTCGATCAGATCGTCGGAGTCTAGCGGCAAAATATATCGGCCAGTCGCGTGCTCGAGACAAAACCTCATTCCACCGATGATGCCCAAATTGCTTTCGACGCGTTCAAGCCGGACGTCGGGATTCAGGGCAAGCTTTTCCAGAGCGCGGCGGGTGCCCGGTTCAGTGGACCCGTTGTCGAGGATGAACCATTTGAAATGCATCCCTCCATCCTGAAAGAATACGCTGTTGCCGAGCTCCTCAAGAAACTGAGGGGGCGTATTGTAAGCTGAGGTTACAAAGCACAGCAAACCAGGTTCCTGCGCGTACGTGCCGTCGCTGCGACGAGCCGCGAGTCTCGCCTTACGATACGCCTCGTAGTCGCTCCTTGGAACAGACGGCAGGCCCAGCGCTCGTTGCCGCGCCTGCTCCCCTGGAGGTTCGCGCAATGTCTTCAGCCGCGGGATCAGTTTCGACACGATTCCGTAGAGGCTCTCGTCCCAATCCGTCGGCAGTCCGATCGCACCCGCCGGATCGTGACTTCGCAAGCCGCAATTGATGCGCCCCGCGGCATTTTCAAGCGCTTGAGCCACACTCTCGGCATTTGGCTCCGCGACAATGATGTTGGGCGAAAACGCCCTCATCCGCTCTGCAGTCTTGACCGAGAAGCTATTGGTGATCACCAGTTTGCCCGAGGCAGCCATCTCCAATGGTGGATAGCTCGGATGTGGCGACAGCATCAACGATAGCAGAAGATCGGCCGTGCGGACACGCTTCGCATAGTCATCGAAGCTCATCCATGGCAGCGGGTTCAGCATGACGCCTTCGCCGAGCGCGATCGGCGGCAGCTTTTCACCCATCGCCCAGACTTCCCAATTGTCCTTGTCGATCGCACCGGACGCCACTGCTCTGCGCAGTGCGACGACACCGATTTCGAACAGATTGCGACGGGCAACACTGGGGCGCGCGTAAAACAGCAGGACCTTCTTGCCAGGCTGGGGTTCGCTGGGAAAGTAATGCGTCCGATCCAGCGCAGGATTGAACCACATAGCATCGGCGACGAATGCGGGATCCGAAAATCGGCCGGCTCTTTCCCGCACCAGATGATCGAGCAGCAGCTCGGTATTGATGACCGGAATATGCGCCAGACCATAGGTTTCAAGCGCCCGCGCCTGAAAAGTCGACCCCTCGTGCAAGATCGGTTCGAAATCTTGAATCAAGTAGATGAAGACTTTGCACGCGGTCTTAGCGATAGCGTATTTCGCCATTTGCGCCGTCCACCATGCGGTGGCGAGAAACACGTCGTGGGTGCCGATCGAGATCGGTTTTGTCCGGTCGAAGCCATCGACAATTTCAATGCGGTCGCGCGCGACCGGTCGGTTCAAAAGCGTTTCCATAAAGGGAAACAACGCCGCGTCCTCGCCATCCAACGACGCATCGCAAGCGATTAGACGGACGCGCTCGCCGCGCTCGGCAAGCATCGACGCGAGTAGCAGGGCTGTATTGGGTCCGCCCGACATACTCTTCAGCCGGAGGCTTGGCAGCAACACGTTTACGCACGGATGCAAAGCCAACTCGTCGGCGACTTCGAAATTGAGCGGAGGGCTGAGATGGAAACCGGGCACCCGGGAATCGACCTCGACATCTGAGGCGTCGAAAGATTGATGAGCCGCAATCTCCAAAGTGCCATCAGCAAGTGCGCTGGAGTGCAAGTCGAAAGTCGATATCAGCCCGCGATCACGAATCTTTTGGCCGATGGTTCGGCCCAATTGAGTGTGCCTCATGTGTTGACGATAAAATACAAGACCACGACGCAACAACAATTTGCGAAGATTGGCAGAAATTCTTGTACTGCTGGAATCGAAGCCCGTGATCGAACGGAGCATTGACTGCCCGGCAGCCGAGCGCATCGGAACAAAACGCCTGGCCACGTTCACTGTCGTTTTCATACGCCCGGCCGTCAGTCGCAGCGCGGAGGCGATTCGCCAACTCTTCGAACGGTGGATGTCATCGAGCTGCTGCGTCAGCACGGCGTTTTGCTGTTGCAGCTTGGAGAGCAGCTGTGTCGTTTCGGCCAGCGCACGCTCCGCTTCAGGAAGCATCTCGTCGGGAGCTGCTGGCCGGTTGCTCCAACTGTTGTTGGATTGGTTGAAGATCGGATCCAGTTCGTAGGGCCTGCCGCTCCATTCCTCGTTGGCCGGGAGCACGAGCTCCCTGGATCCGGAAATAATGCGGTGACCCAGACCGTTGCTGGCGGTGGGCGCTTTCCGCACAACGCACATTGAATTGATAAATTCGATGGAATGGATGAGCGCCAATGTGTCCTCGGCGAGCCCGCAGTCGTATTTGTCGAAGATGCCGCGCAATACTTCCCCGCGCGCCTTGGGTATTCCCCAATGTTCATGGTTGATGACGTCGGCAAGGCGCTTGAAAAAGGTCATGGAGGAATAGGGATAGTACAATCCGCCTTCGAATTTATTCCAATAGCTGCAATGAAGATCCTCGGCGATGAACAAACCGCCTTCGGCAAGGATAGGAAAGTAAAGTGCGAAAGATTTGACGATATCGCAGGAGAGATGTGATCCATCATCGATGATGATATCGAAGTGCCCGGACCGCTGCAGGATCCGGCGCTGCGTTTCGGACGCATTCGCATCGCCGACGATCACGCTGATACGTGGATCGTCATATGTCAGGCGCGCGCAATCGGCGTTGATGTCGCAGCCGACGATCGCCTCTGCGTTCGGAAAGAATTTCGACCAGACATCGAGCGAGCCCCCATTCTGGACGCCGATCTCGAGCAGCCGCACCGGGCGATCCCACATCGATGCAAACAGGCGATCGTATTCGTCCAGATAAAGCGACCACTTGTCTGACACATTTCCGGAGTGGTTGGCGTAGAGGTCGTGAAGGGTCCGTCTAATCATTGGTAACCTGCAACTCTACTCGTTCGAACGGAATGCCGACGAGCCCGTATCGAATTTTGCTCGAGGCCACATTGATGATCAGCGCGTCGTGCATCCAGTGGTGTTGGATGTTTTCGTAGCGATCGCCGTCCGCGACGGACGCCATGACAACGTATTGCCCGTTCGGAAGCATCGGTAGACGAAATTCAAACACGCCCTCGAACGCCGCGCCACACCCGATAGCGGTCGGCATCCGGTCGGTAAAAGGCAGCGTATTCTCGCCGAACAGATCCTGCCCCAACCGATCGCGGACCAAGAATCCGAGTATCGGCTTTCCGAGCGCTGCGGTCGCCTTGGCGCGGATCGTCATTCGGACTTGCTCGCCGCCCTCATAAATTCCTTCGGGACCAGCCGACAATTTCGTTAGTGAAACGCCTTCGATCTCGGCGACGCCCGTTTTCCAGCCGGTCGCGACAGCCGTATTGTCGCGCACGCTGGCAAGCCCGCCATAATCTACAGCCGGCAAGCCGCCAGGATCGACCGGTAACGTCTCGGACGCGGCCGACACCACCGAAATCAGCTTGGCCTCTTCGCCATAGACTTCCTGCAGTGTAAATTGCAGATAGGTTTCCGAAACCTCCCTGGACGTTCCCGTCAACCGAATTTGGCCATGTCCGAGCCAGATCGCGGACTCGCAGAGATTCTGTACTGCGCCGGTGTCGTGGCTGACAAAAAGCAGGGTGCCTTTTTTTTGAAACTCGCGAATGTATCGCATGCACTTCTGGGTGAATACGGCGTCCCCGACCGCCAGGGCTTCATCGACCACAAGAATATCCGCATCGACATGTGCGATCACTGCGAACGCCAGCCGCACATACATGCCGCTCGAATAGGTCTTAACCGGCTGCTCGATGAAATCACCAATATCCGCGAATGTAGCGATGCGGTCAAAACGCGCACCGATTTGATCCTGCGTCAGCCCGTACAGCGTGGCGGCCATATAGACATTTTCGCGACCAGTGAAATCGGGATTGAAACCTGCCCCAAGTTCCAGCAGAGCCGCGACGCGGCCGTTAATTTCGATCTTGCCGCCAGACGGATTCAAGGTTCCGCAAATCATTTGCAGCAGTGTGGATTTGCCGCTGCCGTTGCGGCCGATGATGCCGACGGTCTGGCCCCGTTTGATTTCGAACGAAACGTCCTTCAGCGCCCAGAACTCCCGGAAATACTGCCGCGGCGCCTTGCCGATCAGCGCACGCAGCCGCGGAAAGAATGACTGTTTCAGACGGTCGTGCGGCTTGTTGTAGATCTGATAACACTTGCTGAGATTCTCAACCTTGATCGCAGTTTCCTTAGAGGACATCGGCGAACCCCCGGCGTGTCTTCTGGAACCATGCGAAGCCGCACCAAGCGACGATCGCGCCCAACAAAAGATAGATCAGAAGAAACCAAAGATCCGGCACCTTCCCCCAGAACAAGACATCCCTGGCCTGCTCGATCGCGGGCGTGATCGGATTGAGGTAAAGCAGGCTCCGATATTTTTCTGGAAATTTATCCACGGGATAGAAGATCGGCGACAGGAACATCAAGACCGTGGTGATCATGCCCATGAATTGCGAGACGTCGCGCAGATAGACGCCGAGCGAGGCCAGAAACCAGCTTACCCCCAAGGTGAAAAGCAGCAACGGAAGCAACGCCAAGGGTATCAGTACGACGGTGAGGTGCGGCACGCCGAACAAAAACAGATAAGCGACGAACCACACGAACAAACTGACGGCTCCGTGAAAAGCCACAGACCCTAGGGCCACGCAAGGGAGTATTTCGAGCGGGAAAACCACCTTCTTGACGTAGTTGACATTGGTCAGAATAAGGCTCGGCGCGCGATTGAGGCATTCTGAAAACAGCGAGAACACGATGAGGCCGGGAAACAACACCATCGCAAATTCGGACTTTGAATCACTGCCGACATTCCAGCGCATCTTAAAAACAACACTGAAGACGAAGGTATAAATCAGCAGCATCAAAACAGGATTGAAAAACGACCAAAACAGCCCCATCACGGACCCGCGATAGCGCCCAACCACTTCCCGGTGGACCAAAGCTCGCATCAAACTGCGATTGCGCCAAAGACTTATCAGCATTTTCAACGGAGAAATCGAAAAAAACTGCATCAAGCAAAAACCCCTGCAGCTGCAAATCGCACAACCGGCGATTCGTCGCTGAACGACACCTGGCAGTGGATGATCCGCCTCACCGCAACATCAAGAACACACCCAATGATGCCACGCACGGACGCAGACGCTGTTACGCATTGCTCTGAAAACCCGGACGGGTCAGGCCGTGCACCGTAACGGTAAACATTCTCGGGAACGCACATCTGCTTCTCACTGAAACTTTGGAAACGGCTCAAACATGGGCGAAAAGCTGCTCTAGCGCCGCTGCCCATACACCCCCGCCCTCGCTGGCCTATTTACCAACCGGTGCAGTGCAGCACAATCTAATCCCGCTCTGACGCAGGGCAATTCTGTCCCAAATACGTCCACGATCAGGGCTAATCGTCCGACCGCGGATAAACGCGTGGAACGTCAAACCAACATACAAGGTTTCCGAGTAGCGGCTTGCGGTCAAACATGCTCCATATGCCCTTCCACCCTCCCAATCCGGTTCCGGCCGTGACGGCACACCGCCGAACCGATAAAGCCCGCCCCTCCGGTGACAATGACCCGCATCCCCCCTTTACGTTACGAACGTGAACGCTGATGGCATGTCCGCCAACCTCGGCTGCATGCGATCCTTGTTTGAGAGAACCGCTTCCGACGATGCGAGGCGCCAATCGATACCGAGCGCCGGATCGGCCCATGCGATGCCGCGGTCGCAATCAGGCGCATAATAGTCCGTCACCTAGTAAATGACCTCGCAATCGCCTTGCAAGGTTGCATAACCATGCGCGAAACCGGGCGGAATCCACAGTTGCTGCCAGTTCTCGGCGGAAAGCTCGACGGCAACGCGCCTTCCGAAGGTGGGCGACCGGGCGCGGATATCGACGGCCACGTCAAGGATGGCGCCAATCGTGCATCAGACCAGCTTGCGCTGGGCACGGGGCGGGTCTGGAAATGCAGTCCGCGCACGCCCCCCCTTTGCGTCGAGCGCACATGATTGTCCTGCACAAAGACAGCGTTGCCGCCCGCGGCGATAAACAGATCGGCACGAAATATCTCAGAGAAAAAACCGCAAGAATCATCCGGCTTCTTGGCCGCAATCAACAGGACGCCGGGCAAATTCAGGGGTTCAATCTGCATACGCTATCTTTCCTTCGTCAATTGCCCCAACTGCCCGATTTGATGAACTTGCACAACCGGGTGAGACCGCGAATTGGGTCGACATCTGACCGGTAACCTATTGACTTCACAGGTCAGATAAGGTGTTGCTAGGCTTCACAACCGTGGTTAAATGGCCGGATACAAAGATTACTTGGACGTGCCGATCCCCACTATGCTCGCGGTGTGACGGGCGTAGTGTGGTTCGTGCGGCATTTTGCCGGGTTCCGCAGCACCGGGCAGCTCGATGGAGTAGGATCGACAAGGTGTTGGACGCCTATTCCGGACAGAACACACGGGCCCGACTGCACGATTCAAATGACCGACCAATCAACGCCCGGCACCTCCGATCTAGCGGTTATTTATCTCGCACGATATGCCGAGGGTACGAAGCCGATTCAGACTTTTATCAAATCGTATGAACGGCACCAAGCGGGCGCACCACACGATTTCATTTTGCTTCGCAAAGGCAATCCTGACGAAAAGATCGATCTCTTCCTTGCGCGCTACCTCCCCGCGGCCATCTCTTTGCCGGACGACGGAGTCGACATAACCTCATATGCCGCGGCTGCCGCGCTTCTACCGCACAGGCTCATCGTATGTCTCAATACGTTCTCCGAGATCGCATCCGACGACTGGCTCGCTAAACTACGAGCTGTTTTTGACAGACCTGGAGTGGGGATCGCGGGTGCTACTGGCTCTTACGAAAGCCCTCGCGCAAGCATGCGCCGCTTGAAGAAGCGACTGTTCCTTGCACAGCCAAGATTTTTTCCGTCGCCAACTCGACTTCGGGGAGCCTTCCAGTTCGTGCGCAGGATACTTCCTAAGAAATTTTCTAGATATTTGGTGAACAAGTTGATCGCGAGACTTCTTACGTCTGCTGAGAAATCCAAAAGCGTCAGCAACTCGGAAGCCGAGTTTGAAGCCTTTTGGGTACGGGAGACGAAGGCCGAAGGAACATACAGTTACTTCCAAGCAATGCCAGATTTTCCCAACGCGCATCTGCGCACCAATGCTTTCATAATCGATCGACACATATTTTTGAATTCGGGAGCATCAGCTGTATTAACCAGAACGGAGGCCTATCTCTACGAATTCGGGCCGGATAGCCTTACGCGCCAGATGCTACGCAAAGGGAAGCAAGCCATCGTCGTCGGGCGCGACGGAAAGGGCTACGATGTCGGCGACTGGCCGCGGAGCCGTACATTCCGCCTTGAGGATCAGGCCAACCTGCTCATTCATGACAATCAGACACGCGCGTTCGATAGGATGACCAAACAGGAACGCAATGCATTTGCCTCGATTACTTGGGGCGAAGACCATTCGGCTTCGCTTTCAGATCACAACTTGCCGAACAATGCACCAAGATAGAGGCCGAGGGTCTCAACTCTACGCTGACGATACACGCGCGATCGCCACACCAACCAGAGCCGCCGCGGCCACACCGCCCGCCGCGCGCTGGTGTAAAAGTCCAGCGTGGCGATACTTTCACGGGTTAGCATAGATCGCATACGGTCCAGCAATTTCAAATTGATCTCGTTCCACATTACAACACGACCACCAGCAAAAGCATGTAGCCGGATCAGACGTGCGCGTAAGCCGACATTGGCACCGATCAGATTCTCTCCATGCTGACGATACTGCAGGCTCGGTCGCGGATCATAATGCGCGACACCGCCCGCACCGGTGGTGACCTGGTAGGTCCACCAATCATGAGCCACAATCGATGCATCAACCGGTGTGGCGCGAAGCGAATGCCGTGCGGCCGCATTGAAAACCATCGTGTTGCCGCCGCCGATATTCTGTACCAGTGCATTCTGGAACCCTGGCAACCGGGAGAAGAGTGGTGAATATCCTCTTGAAGTACCGTCGGCCTCGATCAGTTCGGTCCTAGTGAAATATAAGGCGGGCTGACCAAGATCGCGCGTTTCGAACCAGGCCACGGCCCTCGCAAGCTTATCCGAAAACCAAATGTCATCCTGATCACTATAGGCAAACAGATCGCCAACGATCTCACCGTTTCGAACCAGCGACATGAAATTCTGCCAAAAGCCCTGCCTCGGCCCTTGTCGGATTGTAACAGGTTGAGGGATGCTTTCAGCAAAGGCCTTGAGAACATCAATCGTGCTGTCCGTTGAGCCGTCGTCAGAGACCTGCAATTCCCAGTTGGAATAGCTTTGGGCGCGAAAGGAATCCAGTTGCTGCTGCAAATACTCAGCACCATTTCTGCTCGCGAGCAGGATGACAATTTTAGGTTGCGCAACGGACACGATTGAAAAGCCTTGGATATCGCCCTGATCTATTTTTAAGGTTGTGAGGACGAGCGGCATCCCGGACGGCCCCGCTCATAATCCTTTTGCGCGTCATCGTCATATTGTGGCTCGACAGGGCCTTGTTCCGACAATACAAGATCCCGCTTGAAAGTAGCTGATCCTGGAAACCCAAAGATAACCGACGCGGGCCCCTCGCACTGACAGACGTATAGCGGAGTAGGACGTGCGCCTTTTTCGGTTGAGCTATCTCACTAGTATGAGTTCCCAGCCGACTAACGAACAACGGCATATAGCCGATAAGGATCGGCGCACTCAAGAACGTTTTTGGCTTGGGATTCTCATCGGCCTTCACATCGTACTTTGCTGCGTCTCGCTGGTCTATCTCGCGAACGATCGCATCCCCCACCTCTTAGACCCAACCGTGTTTCATATCAGATATGACCCGTCACGACTATACGTCGCCATTCTCGTTGTCGCGGTTTTTACCCTTTTTGCGCCCCTGTTTGCTTTCGCCAGATTCAGCATCGGTTACTTTATCGGATTTTATTTCTACACGATGGTTCTCGGTTATCTCTGGATCGCGTGCTTTTCTGACTTGAACTATAACCACCCGCTGGCGCAGTTGTCTGCCGTTGCGTCAGCCGCCGCATTTCTTTTGCCCGCCTTGTTTGTCGTTTCACCGATCCGGCAGACTTATGCGTTGTCGGAGAGGGCATTTGATCGGCTGCTGGCATCGTTTTTTTTATTGGGCGTTGTGACGGTTGCAATAAGCTCCACCTATAGCTTTCAATTTGTTGGCATCGAGCACATCTATGAATATCGTAGTAAAATGGAATCTCCGGCGTTATTGCGATATCTAGTCGGTATAACGTCCAGCACGTTGTTGCCGTTTGCCTTCGCAGGCTTCGTTGCGCGCAGGGCCTATTGGCGTTCGGCTGCAATCATCGTTCTCCTGGTCTTCTTTTATCCAATTACCTACAGCAAGCTCGCGCTCTTTGCTCCCTGCTGGATTGTCGCGCTGCTGATACTCTTGAAATGGGTCAAAGCGAGAGCAGCGGTTATCCTGTCACTGCTTGTTCCCCTTTTAACAGGAATCCTATTGATCAGCCTGTTCGGGCAACATGTCGCGTCGTATTTTTCCCTCGTGAATTTTCGGATGATAGCAATCCCATCGGTCGCGATGGACGTCTACCATGATTTTTTCGCCACGCATGACCTCACATATTTTTGCCAAATGTCGCCGTTGAAGCGAGTGATGGGTTGTCCCTATCAAGATCAGCTATCCATAGTAATGCAAGACGCTTACAAGCTCGGTTATTTTAACGCATCGCCATTCGCAACGGAAGGTATTGCGTCCGTTGGTATGTTGTACGCACCGTTTGCCGTCTTCATATGCGGGCTGGTCATAGCCCTCGGCAATCGTTTGTCTGCCGACCTGCCGCCAAATTTCATCCTGTTATCCGGGGCAATCATCCCTCAGATTCTTCTCAATGTCCCGCTTGCGACCACATTACTCACGCATGGCCTCGGGTTCCTGTTTTTATTGTGGTACCTTACCCCACGCACAATTTTCGAACTTCAACCACGCGAAACTGCTCTCGTTGGTTAGCGATCGGGATTTGTCATAAGCCTTGCGGCCGGCCATTGCGGCGGCGTGTTTGAGTCTCGTCAGATGAGTGATGAACCCCGTGTATTGGGTGACGGATGGCCTTGTTGCTTCGTTGGACACCATCTTGTGCCCCACCTCGCTTGCGCGAGTCTGCGGATCCGGCGATCGACCAGGTGCTAGCCGGATGGTACGGAGGATTTGCGGTTGAAGTGATGCCAATGGGCAAACCAGTCGTTTGCTATGTAAGAGATAGCGACATGAAGTTTGTGCCGGAAGCAATGAGACGTGATTTACCCCTCAACCAACTCAATCCGGAAAATCTTGTTGAGGACATGGCTGCAATTCTTGATCGACGATCTGAATGGTCCCACTGCGGTCTTGCATCGCGTCGCTTCGTAGAGCGATGGCACGACCCCAAACTAATCGCCCAAGCCATGCTGAAAGCCTACGAAAGCGCCGACGGAAGTTTTGAGCTAACCCCGAATGCAGAGTAACGCTAAATCGCCCTCAGGAGCGGTTAGCTGCCTCCGGCATGAGACCAATGCAATCGGGTTGGGCCAGCAGATCAGTTGCAGTTTTCGTTTTCCGTGCGCTCACTGCTCTGCTATGTGCACGACGGAGGAACTTCGAAGGAAAGCCCTGAGCGATGCGCGTCCTCGTCTTGAACGCGGACTATCCGCGTTTCATGTCCTGGCTTTATCGGCGCGAGCCGGACTTGGAAAATGCGTCATATGCCTCGCAGATGGCGGCGCGGAACGCCAGCCTGTTCGGCGTTGCCGATTTCTACTCGCGCAATTTTGCAGGCCTCGGACACGTCGCCGCCGACATCCATGTCAACAACCCATGGATGCGCGCGGCCTGGGCGCGTGAACATAGCCTCGCCGTCGCAGCCCCGCCGCCACCCAATGCGCCTTCCGCGCGCGACGCCATTCCCGGTTGGCTGCAGCGCGCCGTAGCACCGTTCAAGCCGGTGCTGAGGCCGCTCGCCCGCAAGATCGGTCTGAGCCCGCGCCTCGACGCGCAGTCCGAACAGATCCTGCTGGCGCAGATCGAGGACTTCAAGCCGGACCTGATCCTCAACCAGGATCTGTTCCATGTCGACACGCGCCTGGTGCGCCGGATCAAGCAGATCTGCCGCCCCACCATGGTCGGCCAGGTCGGGATCGTGCCCTCGCGCGGTGAAGACTGGTCGGCTTACGATCTGCTGATCTCGCAAATCGCCGCGGTGGTGGATTTCTTTCGCCAACAGGGCGCCCGCTCGGAGGTCATCCATCTCGGATTCGAGCCTGCGATCCTCGACGTTCTTCCGCCTGCACCAGCGCGCAGCATCGACGTCTCGTTCGTGGGCGCCGTATCGGCCGATCACCAGCAGCGCGTGGCGCAGCTGGAAGCTGTCGCGCAGCGCTACGATCTCAAACTGTTCGGCAGCGGACTGCATACGCTGCCCGCCTCGTCACCGCTTCATCGCTGCTACCAGGGCGAGGTGTGGGGCGTGGACATGTATCAGGCGCTGCGAGCCTCGCGCGTGACGCTCAACTCGCATATCGACATGGCCGGACCCGAAGCCGGCAATGCGCGCCTGTTCGAAGCAACCGGTATCGGCGCCTTCCTGCTCACGGACTTCAAGGACAATCTTCACACGCTGTTCGAGCCCGGCCGCGAGGTCGCTGTCTGGCGTTCGGCCGACGACTGCATCGCGCTGATCGATCGCTATCTCAACGATGAGCCTGCGCGCATGGCGATCGCCGCAGCCGGACAGGCACGCACGCTTTCGACCCATACGTTCCGCCAACGCGTGAGCACGATCTTGCAGCTCGCCGGCCACAAATAGGGGCCGCCGACGCGCCCTTGACGGTCCCGGCCAAAATGGCCAAAGTGTTCCTGCGTGACGCTATGTTACTACAATTACAGCGTTTTTTGTCGAGGCTCAGATGGAACACGTCGAACATGTTCGATTCGGCGACCAGCTCTATGCGATCATCGTGCGCGCCTCGTTCCGCGAGCCGGGTATCCACTTCTTTTCGTCGCCTGAACTGTCCCAGCAGCTCGCCTATATGAGCCATCCGGAGGGCAAGAGCATCGAGCCGCATCGCCACAACAAGGTGACGCGAGAGGTGCACTATACCCAGGAAGTGCTCCTGATTCAGAAGGGCAAGCTCCAGGTCGATTTCTACACGGTCGCGGAAGAATACCTCGAGAGCCGCGTGCTCGGCGCCGGCGACATCATCCTGCTGTGCAGCGGCGCCCACGGCTTCCACGTGCTCGAGCCGGTCGAGATGTTCGAGATCAAGCAGGGCCCCTATTCCGGCGAGAACGACAAGACAAGGTTTGCCGAAGTCGCCCCGTCGGAAATTCGGATCAAGGGTCCAAATCTGTGACGACGCCGGTGACCGCGCCGTTCATTCCCGTCAACACGCCGCTGCTCGACGGCAACGAGGCCGACTATCTCGCAGAATGCATCCGCACCGGCTGGATCTCGTCGGAAGGACCGTTCATCAAGCGCTTCGAGCAGGCGATGGCGGAAGCCGCCGGACGGCGCTACGGCATCGCGGTGACCAACGGCTCGGTCGCGCTCGACATCGCCGTCCATGCGCTCGGCCTCGAGGAAGGCTCCGAGGTCATCATCCCGACCTTCACGATCATCAGCTGCGCCTCAGCGATCGTGCGCGCCGGCCTGGTCCCCGTCGGGGTCGACTGCGATGCCGCGACTTGGAACATGACGGTCGAGGGCGTGGAGGCCGCGATCACGCCGCGCACGCGCGCGATCATGCTGGTGCACATCTACGGCCTGCCGGTCGATCTCGAACCGATCATGGCGCTTGCGCGCAAGCATGATCTGAAGGTGATCGAGGACGCCGCCGAGATGCACGGTCAGACCTATCGTGGCGCGCCCTGCGGCAGCTTCGGTGACGTCTCGACCTTCAGCTTCTATCCCAACAAGCATGTCACCACCGGCGAAGGCGGCATGATCCTCACCGACGACGACGCACTCGCCGACCGGCTGCAAGGCTATCGCAATCTCTGCTTCCAGCCGCAGCAGCGATTCGTCCACGAGGAGTTCGGCTGGAACGCGCGGATGACCAACCTCCAGGCCGCGCTCGGCGTCGCCCAGGTCGAGCGCCTGCCGCGCACGGTCGAGCTCAAGCGCCGGATCGGCCGGCTCTATGACGAGCATCTCGCCGGTGTCGACCGCATTCGTCGCCCGGTCGCCCGCACCAACTATGCCGACAATATCTACTGGGTCTACGGCGTCGTGCTGGACGACAGCGTGCCGTTCGATGCCAAGGAAGCGATGCGCCGTCTCGGCGAAAAGGGCATCGGCACGCGGCCGTTCTTCTGGTGCATGCACGAGCAGCCGGTGCTGCGCCGGATGGGCCTGATGCGCGATGAATCCCATCCCAACGCGGAATACATCGCCCGTCGCGGTCTTTACCTGCCGAGCGGACTTGCCTTGACCGAAGACGAGATCGCACGCTCCGCGCAGGCGCTCAGGGAGATTCTGGCGTGACGGTGTTCGCCGACTACGCGCCCTGGTATGACCTGCTTTATCAGGACAAGGATTACGCGGCCGAGACATCGTTCGTCGAAGCACGCTTGCGCGACCACGGCGTTTCCTCCGGAAAGCTGCTCGATCTCGGCTGCGGCACCGGACTGCACGCGCTGGCGTTTGCGCGCCAGGGCTGGATTGTCGCCGGCATCGACCTCAGCCATGAGATGATCGCGAGCGCAAAGGCGCGCGCCGCGCAAGCCGGGCTCTCGATTCCGTTCCGGCAGGGCAACGCCTGCGAGACCGGCCCGGAACGCGACTACGATGTGGTGGTGTCACTGTTCCATGTGGCCAGCTATCAGACCAGCCGCGAAGCACTGGCGGCGATGTTTCGCACGGCGCATGCCGCGCTGAAGCCGGGCGGTATCTTCTTCTTCGACTATTGGTATGGCGGCGCCGTGCTGGCGCAAGGTGTCGAGACGCGCGTCAAGGTGATCGAGCAGAAGCCGCTGCGCCTGACCCGGATTGCGCAATCCGATCACGACGAACAGGCGGCGACCGTCACGGTGAACTACACGCTGTTCTGCGAGGACACCGATCGCGCCACGATCCGTCGCGTCGATGAAGCGCACCACATGCGCTACTGGTTTCCGTTCGAGATCGACGCGGCGCTCGCGGCGAGCGGCTTTGAGCCGGCCGACCACGCCGCATGGCTGACGCAGGGCGCCCCGCACTCGAAGATCTGGGCCGCCTACGCCGTCGCTAGAAGGGCCGGCAAGCCGTGAGACCGCTGCGCTTTGCCGTGATGCTGGAGCAGGCCCTCGACGTCGGCGGCGGCTTTCAGCAACCGCTCAACGATCTGCTCTGGCTGCGCGACTGGGCGGCACAGTCCGGCAACGAAATCGTGGTGTACTCGCCCTATCCGAAGACGATCGAGATCCTGAAGGAGTTCGGTGTCGAGGG
This sequence comes from Bradyrhizobium sp. AZCC 2230, assembly GCF_036924495.1. Classification (NCBI taxonomy): domain Bacteria; kingdom Pseudomonadati; phylum Pseudomonadota; class Alphaproteobacteria; order Hyphomicrobiales; family Nitrobacteraceae; genus Bradyrhizobium; species Bradyrhizobium sp. AZCC 2230. The sequence goes on from NZ_JAZHRS010000001.1 coordinate 3,027,726, forward strand.
GCGCTTGCGCAAATTCGGCGTGTCCGACTATCTCTTCCTGTTTCTCAAATATTGCGGCCCGTTCGATCTCGTCCAGATCGCGCTGGAGCTCAAATCGCCGTTCGAGCGCGCCTTGATCCGCGACGGGATCGACGTCGTGCATTTCACCTCGACCTCGAAGCGGCACCTGCTGCTCCACGAACTGCCGTTCATCATCACGATCTTCGACGGCTGCCATCGCGACGCGCCGGAGTTTCCGGAAGTGCGCACCTTCGGCGAATTCGAGCGCCGCGAGATCCTGTTTCGCTTGGCCAGCACCAAGGCGGTCGCGGTGATCGTCAATGCGTCCGAGCTGATCGATGATCTCTGCCGCCGCTATGCCATGGAACGGGAGCGCGCGATCTGCATCCCGTTCTCGCCATCGACCTATGTCAGCAAGTCCGCGCCCGATGCCGCCGCCGATGCTGCCGTGCTGGCGAAATACCGGCTCGAGCCGGGCTATCTGTTCTATCCGGCGCAGTTCTGGCCCCACAAGAACCACGTCACGCTGCTTGCCGCGCTCGCTTTGTTGCGCGAACGCGGCATCACCGAGCGACTGGTGCTGTGCGGCTCCAACCGCAGCGGTCGCGACAAGATCGACCTTTCGATCGGCACCTACGGATTGTCCGACCAGATCTCCATCATCGGCTTCGTCGAATCCGCCGAACTCGGCGCGCTCTACCGCGGCGCATCGGCGCTGGTGATGCCGACCTATTTCGGCCCGACCAATCTGCCGCCGCTCGAGGCCTGGGCGGTCGGCACACCTGTGATCTATCCGGAAGCCTTCAAGGCGCAGGCCGGCGACGCTGCGATCCTGTTCGACTATGACGACCCGCGCTCACTCGCAGACGCCATCGTCAGTCTCCGCGCCGAGGGCACGCGCGCGCGCCTGAGTGCGGCCGGACATCTTCGGCTCGCGCAGTTTGCCGAGGAGACCAAGGCCGGCCACCGGGAATTCGCCCGCCATCTGGAACGGCTGAAGCACCGGCTGGCGCTGACCGCACGCTGAGATCATCGGCTACGCCGGCACCAGCGCCCGCAGCCGCTCGCGCAGCGCGGTATTCAATAGCGGGCTTGCAAGCCCGCCGACCACCACCATCCAGATCACGCACTCCAGGACGAAATGCACGAGCCCGCTCCCCGGCAGGAGTGCTGTGATTGCGAGCCCGATCAGCCAGCCGGGTGCCACGATCCCCGCGGCCGTGAGCATCAGGAACGCCACGTGCCTGAGCGGGTGGCGCAGGGTCTGCCATATGATCACCAGCGTGAGCAGCCCGAACTGAACGAGAACGTCGCTCGCGACCACCGCAAGCGCTGCGCCGAGCGGTCCGAGCCTCGGTATCAGGACGAAGGCCAGCAGCAGGAATACGACGAACTGCAGCCCCTTGGTCCGGATCAGCAGCACGCCGCGATCGCTATGATTGGCAAAGACCAGCGCCATCAGCGAGGGCGCGCCCGCGGCCGAGCCGAGCAGCAGCGTCACCGCAAGCAGCCCGTCATAGGGGATGCTGCCATGGGTCCACAGTGCGAAGAAATCGGGCCAGAACGGCAGAAAGCCCGCGACGGTCAGGCACGCAAGCCCGGTGACGAACACCGATCCATGAGCGTAAAGACGGCGGAGCCGCTCTTTGTCACCGATTGCGTAATCGTGCCCGAGCTCGGCACCGAGCGGCAGGGCGGTCTGGAGACATAGCCCACGCACCAGGCTCGCGATCACGCGCGTCAGCCCCCATTGCACCACCGCGACGCGATCGGTGACGAGCGCGGAGACCAGCAGGACCGGAACGTTGACGAGCGCAAGCTCGGTGATGTTGGCGATCGCGAAGGGCAGCGCGCGGCCGAACTGGCCGATGCTCCAGCGCCAGGATGGCGAGATGAACGGCGACCTTGCGGCACGGCGCAGGAACGGAAAACGGCGCGGCGCGTCGAAGCCGACGATGAAGATCGTGAAAAGGAGCTGTGCCGACACGAAGGCGATCGCCACCGCAAGCAGGCTTCCGAACATGGCGAGCGCGACCAGCTGCGCGATCTGGCCAAGCAGCAGTGCGGCGTTTTGCAGCCACACGGCCCGGCCATAAAGGCCGCGGACGCGATAGAGGCCGGAGCAGAGGTTGGCCGGCAAGCTCAGGAGCGTTCCCAGCGTCATCACCAGCATCGCCGCGTCCAATGTCGGCATCGCGTGAAAACCGAGCACGGCCGACGGCGGCGCGAGATACTCGGCCACGCAGAGCAGGACGCCGAGCCCGACGACGATGGCAAAATAGATCCGCAGCATCCCGTGATAGACGCTCGCCGTACGCCCGTCGCAATCGGCGCAGGACTTGAAGGCGAGAAACCGATTGATGGCGCGAAACTGCAATCCGGCATCCGCCACGATGATGAGGCTTCCGGCGGCATAGATCGCAAGCCACGCCGCCAGCACATCGCCGCTCCAGACGTGCAGGAATGCGGGGATCAGCAGCAACTGCTGGGTCAGGCCCAACACCATCTGGACCAGATTCGCCGACCAGCCGCGAACGAGCCGGCGGGCCCGCCCGGCACCGCCGGGTCCGCCCGCACCCTCGGCCTTGCCGGGCGCGTCAGTCTGCGTGTCGGTCAAACCGCATCCTTCCCGGCAGCTCAGAGCCCGTCCGGCTGGCCGTTCTTGGGCGTGGACTGCGGCACGAAGGGCGCGAACGACGGGCCGCCCGCGGTCGGCATCGTCAGCTGGCCGCTGCCATCCGCGGAAGCGGCTGCCATCCCGGGCGCGCTTGCAGGAGCGGACGCGGCTTCTGGCCGCTGGAGCGCCAGCACCTCGCTGCGATCGCCCTGCTTGAGCGTCACCTCGCGCGGCTGGACCGAGGCCAGCGACCAGCCGTCCAGCGATTCGCCCTGCCGCAGCCGAATGATCTTCTGGTCAGTGCGGTTGACGAGGATCGCGATCGCGTCACCCTCGCCCACCACGGCCCCGACCAGCATCAGCGGTGGCGGCGCGTCGACCGGCTTCGGCGGCAGCGGCGTTCGGGCCTCTTCGGCCGGAGCAGCTGCAACCGCGCGCGGCGGCGGCCGCCGCGTCGCCGAGAAAATCGGGCGCTCCTGGGTCCCGGTCAGCGCCGACAGCGGCACCGACCAGAGCGGATTACCGCGAGGCGCAGGCTTGCTCGTTGCCGGCGCGGGTCGGGCAATCGGTCTGACCGCACCGACATCGACGCTCTCGGCAGGACCGCTGGCGGCATCGTCAGACAGGATGTCCATGCGCGACGAGGTCGCCGCTACGCTTTCGGTGATGCCGAGGACCGCGCAAAATACAGTCAATCCGACCGATCTCAGCCACCCGGACATCGAACTCCCCTGCGATCGGCCAGCGCGCGGCAAGCCAGAGGCAGCAAACTAGTTCTGATAGGCCTCACGATCAACCCGCGTCCGACTTGTTCTACCGGATTGGAGAAACTGGGCTTTCAGCGTTGTTGCAGCGCATGAAAATGTTGCCCAACGGCCACGATCCTCGAAATTGCAAACGAAACGGCATGGAACTCAACGCAAATGAACTTCCATTCATTGCAGGACGCCGCGACGCTATGGATTATGGCATCGGCAAGCGGCTTCACCACACGCATAAGTTGCTGATTTTCTTTGTCGATTTGAGAAGACCCAATGGCTGGACCGGCAATGTCGCGTGGAAGGATGGCTGGCCGGCTGCGCTCTGTCGTCCGTCACTCGCTGGCGACCTTGCTCGCGACAACGGCGCTTGGCGTCGTCGCCGCGCACGCCGCCGTGGACGCCAACTGGACCGGCACCTTCAGCAACGACTGGACGGATGCCGCCAACTGGTCGTCCAATCCGAGCGTGCCGGACGGGACCGCGACGTTCGCCAACACCGCTACCACCACGATCAACAACTTCAACGGCATCGTCACGATCGGCACGCTGCAGTTCACAAGCATCGCGCCGGCATACTCGTTCACGCTGTTCAACCCGTTCATCATCAACGCGGCGGGCATCATCAACAATTCGGGCAACACGCAGACGTTCGAGGTCACCTCCGGCAACAATCTGGTGTTTCAGAACAGCAGCACCGCGAGCGGCGGCACCGGGGCCGTGACCATCACCAACGATTCCGGCGGCACCGTCAACTTCATCCAGAACAGCACGGCCGGCACGGTAAGCCTCATCAACAACAGCTTTGTCACGTTCGAGGATTCCAGCTCGGCCGGCAGCGCCAACATCACCAACAACCTCAACGGCCAGATCGATTTCTTCACCAATGCCTCGGCCGGCACCGCGACGATCGGCAATACCGCGGGAGCGACGCTGAACTTCCACAGCAACACCACCGCCGCCGGCGCGACCATCACCAACGACGGCACGGTGACCTTCGATGGCTCCGCCACCGCCGGCAATGCCACGATCACCACCAACAACGCCGCAACCACGAATTTCGTGGACAATGCGACCGGTGGCAACGCCCGCTTCATCACCAATGCCGGCGGCACCGTCGATATCTCCGGCCTGACCAGCGGCGGGATGACGTCCGGGTCGATCGAAGGCGCGGGCAATTACGTGCTCGGCGCCAACACGCTCACCACCGGCAGCCTCAACACCTCGACCCAGGTCGACGGCATGATCTCCGGCACCGACGGCGGACTGACCAAGGTCGGTACAGGCACGCTGACGCTGACAGGCGGCAACAGCTATACGGGGGCGACGACGATCTCGGCCGGCACCCTGGCGCTGTCGGGATTCGGCGACATTTCCAGCTCGAGCTCTGTCACGGTGAACGGGACGTTCGACATCTCGGCGATTACCCCGTCAGCCGCCGCGATCACGACGCTCGCCGGCAGCTCGAGCGGTGTCGTCAACATGGGCAGCAAGGGGCTGTTCATCACCAACGGCTCGACCGAGTTCGCCGGTGTGATCCAGGGCACTGGTGGATTTGAGGTCGGCGGCGGAACGCAGACCCTCTCCGGTGTGAACACCTACTCCAATACGACCCAGATCGATGCGGGCGCGACGTTGGCGCTGAAGGGCAGCGGATCGATCGCGAACTCGGCGAGTGTCACGTTCACGCCCGGCGCGGGCGGTACGTTCGACATCTCGCAAACAACCTCCGGCGCCTCTGTGAACGCTCTGGTCTCGTTCACCGCTGACGGCATCGTCGCACTCGGATCCAAGACACTGACGATCACCAGTGGCAGCTTCTTCGGCGGCGTCGTTCAGGATGGCGGCATCGCGGGCGGCACAGGCGGCAACGTCGTGATCGCCAACGGCGCCACGCAGCAGCTGTTCGGCACCAACACCTATACCGGCACCACGACCATCGCGAGCGGCGGCGAGCTCGACCTCATCAATTTTGGCGGCAGCGATGGCAGCATCGCGACTTCGACCAACGTCATCGCCAACGGCATCTTCGACATCTCGGCCATGAGCGCCGGCACCTCGATCAAGTCGCTGTCGGGTTCGGGTAACGTCAATCTCGGCGCCAACACGCTGACCATCACCAACGGCAACGGCACCTTCGCCGGTGTCATCGACGATGGCGGCGCCGGCGGCGGCCTCACCATGGCCGGCGGCACGGAGACGCTGTCCGGCACCAACACCTATACCGGCGCGACCACTGTCAACGGCGGCAAGCTGGAGGTGGACGGCTCGATCGTGAGCGCGTCCACCGTCAATGCAGGCGGCACGCTTGCGGGCACCGGCAGCGTCGGTAGTGTCGCGGTCAACGGCGGCACGCTTGCGCCGGGCAGCGCGGCGAGCCCGACCGGGACGCTGACGATCAACGGATCGCTGAGCTTCACCGCGGCCTCGACCTATATGGTGCAGCTCTCCTCCGCCACGTCCAGCCTCGCCAACGTCACGGGCGCAGCCACGCTCGGCGGCGCGACGGTGAGCGCGATCTTCGGCTCCGGCGCCGTCAAGAAGCAGTACACGATCCTGACGGCAGCCAGCGGCCTCGGCGGCACGGCCTTCAATTCGGCCGTTGTCTCCAACATGCCGTCGCTCAACGCGACGCTGAGCTACGACAACAACAATGTGTTCCTCAATATCGGCGTCAACTTCACGCCGAGCGGCGGCGGCCTTACCGTCAACCAGCAGAACGTCGCCAATACGCTGACCAATTTCTTCAACTCGACCGGCAGCATTCCCGCCGCCTTCGCCGCGCTGACGCCTGCGGGGCTGACCACCGCCTCGGGCGAGCTCGGCACCGGCATCATCCAGTCCGCGATCAACGCCGACGGCCAGTTCCTCAACCTGATGCTCGATCCGACCGTCGTCGGACGCTCGAGCGGCTTCACGAAGGCCGGCAGCGTCGCGCAATTCGCCGAGAGCGACGACGCGTCCGCCTATACCGCGCCGATGCGCCCCGCCACGCCGCGCGAGCGCGAGGCCTACGCGATGGCGACCAAGGCGCCGCTGCTGTCGTCGCAGCCGATCAATCGCTGGAGCGTCTGGGCGGCCGGTTATGGCGGTTCGGCGCAGGTCGGCGGCAATGCCGCGGTCGGCTCGCAAGACCTCACCGCGCGGGTCTGGGGTGGTGCGGCCGGCGCCGACTACAGGATTTCGCTGGATACGCTCGTCGGCTTCTCGCTCGGCGGCGGCGGGCTGAACTACTCGCTTGCCAACGCCATGGGCGCGGGCTCCGCCGACCTGTTCCAGGTCGGCGTCTACGGCCGGCACAATTTCGGCCCGGCCTATATCGCCGCCGCGCTGGCCTATGGCTGGCACGACGCCACCACCAACCGCACCGTGGCGCTGGCCGGCACTGACCAGCTCCAGGGCCGGTTCAAGGCCGACACCTTCTCGGCCCGCTTCGAGGGCGGCTATCGCTTCACGACGCCGCTGATCGGCATCACGCCCTATGCGGCCGCGCAGGTGACGAATTTCAACCTGCCGAACTATTCCGAAGTCAGCCTCAATGGCGGCGGCCTGTTCGCGCTGAACTATGCAGCGCAGTCGCTGACCGACACCCGCTCCGAGCTCGGCCTGCGCACCGACAAATCCTACGCGATGCAGAACGGCGTGCTGACCCTGCGCGGCCGCGCCGCCTGGGCGCATGACTACAATCCGAGCCGCGCCGTCACCGCGCTGTTCCAGACCCTGCCGGGCGCGAGCTTCGCCGTAAACGGCGCCAGGGCCGACGCCGATTCCGCGCTTGTCAGCGCCAGCGCCGAGATGAAATGGCTGAACGGCTTCTCCCTCGCCGGCACCTTCGACGGCGAGTTTTCCGGCAACGTCAACAGCTATTCCGGCAAGGGCGTGTTCAAATACAGCTGGTGAGCAGGCCGCCCTACTTCCCCGCCTGCCACTGACCGGAAACACCCAAGATCACCCTGACGCGGCCGGTGCTGGCCTCGTTCATCGCGGTGGCCTGCGGCACCTGTACGTCGAGCTGGTCGACGAACAGGAACGGCATGCCGGCCTCCAGATCGTAGAGCACCTTCTGAAGCGCGGGCTGCTCCAGCTCACAGCTGACGACGAGGCCGACAAAGCCGTCCTTCACTTGCGCGCCCGAGACGTCGACTTGCGAGGACTGCACCGAGCCGCCGACATTGCCGACCGCGGCCGCAACCCGCTGCAGCAAATTGGCGCCTGCGACCGTCACGGTCGGGCCCTCCAGGAACGGCGTGCCCGGATGTTCGGCCGAGATCGCCGCGGCATTCTTGGCGGCGCCCTTGCGGCCGCGCAGTTGATCGAGCAGGTCGGAGGTCTGCGCCAGGGCCTGGCGGTGGGCGATGACGTCGGCGATCGACAGGCCCGCCATCAGCAACAGCCCGGCCGTCACCGCGAGGTAGAGCGTGACCGCGATCAGCGGCGAGCCGCTCAGCCACCGCGCAACCGCGTTTCCGCTTGCCATCCCGCCGCTGCTCATGATCTTGCTCATGGCGCATTCCTCGGTTCGATCTGCGCCTCGATGTGGAAGCGCTCGCCGGGATCGGTGGAGCTGCGCGTGGTCGGGGCGTAGAAGGTCGCGCGGGTGAAATGCTGGGACTGCTCGATCAGCGGGATCAGCGAGGGCGCATCGCGGGTGATGCCGGCGATCTGGACCTTGTTGCCGGCCAGATGCATCTCGGTGACATAGGTGTGGTCGGGCAGAAGACGGCTCAGCGATTCCAGCACGATCACGCTCGCCGGCGTGTCGTATTTGCGCCGCTCCAGCAGCGCCAGCGGCGAGCGCTCCCCGCCGTCAATGCCGCGGATCGCGGCGCGGCGCTGGGTGATCTGCTGCTCGAGCTCGCTCTCCTGCGCGCTCAAACTGTCGGCCAGATAGCCCGCGCCGATCGAACCGAGAACGGCGGCGATCGCGGCGATGGCCAGCACCGCCTGCAGCATCCGGCTCAACCGCACCGGGTCGATCGCGCCGCGCGACTTCTGCTCGAACACCTTGATGCGGCCGCCCTCGGCCGGCTCGGTCAGAACCGCGATCGCGGACGGATGAAATCCGGACACTGCCTCGACATAACCCATCGCCAGCCGGCGCGGTGCGGCCGCGATCATCGTGGTGATGCCCTCGCTGCCCTGCGCCACCGGCGCACTGCAACCGAACACGGCATCGCCCGCGCTCCACGGCGTCAACCGATCGATCTGCGCCCGCACGATGCCGTCGAGGAAATCGGCCGCACGCGCCGGCAGCTCCAGCGGACGGAACAGGAAGCGCGCCGGCCGCAGCACGATCTCGACGCGGCAGCCGCGGACGATGGGTGCGAGATTGGCGCCGGTGAACCTGCCGTCGTCGAACGCGATCTCCTTCGGCGCGTTCTCCGGCTTCGCAGCCTCCAGCGCGAACGCGCCGGTCTCGCCTTCGACCAGCCGTACCAGGCGCGGCGAGACCATTCGCTCCAGTCCGGCCACCGCAGCACCGGCCACCGTGCCGGTCCATACATCGAAGATCGCGCGAAGGGAATTGAGCGAACTCATCTCACAGAGGCTTTCCGGCAGAGCCGTCGAAGGCGTTGTGCCACGACAATACACGATAGGGCTCATCGCCGCTTTCGAGAAGCAGGATGACGACCTCGGCCGAGCTCTGCCGATGCGACGGCGCCTCGGCGGCGACCGTCACGCGGTAGGCCTTCGAGCCGTCGATCGTCGCGCTAGCGCTGCCGGCGAGCCCGACCAGGGACCGCGGGTCCACGCTGGGATCGGCACGGTCGCGCAGCAGGCGTTGCAGGGTCTCCGGCGTCATATTCGGCAGCGCCGCGACCACCTGCGGCGCGGCATCCAGCACGTTCACGGTGCGCATGTTGCTGAACACGGTGACGAAGGGCAGCACGCGCTCGATCACCGCCGGCGGGATGCCGCGCACCAGCCACAGCTCGTCGCTGTGCGGAAACGGCGCGTGGCGCGGCAGATAGGGCGCGCCGAGCGTGCGGTAGTAGGAATCCTCCGGATTGTCCTGGCCTGTCTCTGCCGACGACCGCCACGCCAGGATCCGGTCGGCGTAGTCAGGCGCATCCGACGCGGAGACGCCGAGCCCTATCATCAGGCCGGCGAGGACGGCTTTCGGCGCCATGTTGAGATCAATGCGCGCGGCCTCCGAGCGGAACGTCACGGCCACTCTTCCCGCGCCGACCCGGGCATTGAAGGTGCCACTGGTCGGGCGCGTCGCCTCGCTTTGCGCGGTCAGCCGATAGGCCGCGAGCTCGAGCCCCGCGTTCATCAATGCATCGGCCTGCAAGCGGTCGGCGTTGACGGCGACCGTCACCGCGGTGTTGGTCACATAGGTCAGATAGATCAGCGCGAGCGTGGCAAGCGCAGCCAGCATCCAGAGCACCACGATGACGATGAAGCCGCGGTCGTCGCCAAATGTTTTTTGGCCAAGCGTTTTCTGGCCAAGTGTTTTTCGGCCAAGTGTTTCCCGATCTTGCGCCGCTGTGCTCACAGCTGCTGCTCCTCTTTCTTCTCCGCCTGTTGCGGCTTTGTGCCCGCCACGCAGGTCGTCGGATTCTTGGCCCGTGCGCATTCGGCCGGCGCATTGATATGCGGCAACGCCGCGGCTGAAACCGCCAGCACCTGGCCGGTGGCGCCGTCGCGCACCGTGATGCGGATGCGCTCGGGCAATTGCGACTGACCATGCCAGGTCGGCTGCCACTGCCTGTCAGACCCGGCATAGGCGAAGCTGATGCGGAACGGCGCGCGGATCAGCACCACCTGGTCGACGAAACGGATCTGCCCGTCGGTCGGCATCGGCTGGAACGGCGCACGCTCGCGCACCAGCGCCAGCCCCTGCGCGTCGGCCTTCTCGATGAAGCGGATGAATTCGAGGCCCGGACGCGCGCTCGGGCCGAGCGCGGTGCGCAGGAAAGTCACCGACAATTCGGCGCCGTCGAACAGAGGCACCTTGGCGTCGCCGTTCACGGTCATCTGCTCGGCGACGGAGAGATCGGCAACAATGCGATCGAGCCCTGTGGCGAGGCGCTCCGCGCGCTGCACCCGCGCAATGCCGCGATTCCAGTTCGGCAGCCACTGTGCCGTCACAGTCGCGAGCGCGGCCAGGATCACGGTCATCAGCAGCGTCGCCAGCAGCACTTCGAGCAGGGTGAAGCCCGCCTCGGAAGCGAGCCCGTGGTGCAGGCGCTTCATGACGCGTTCCTTGACCCATCTCTTGGCGCGGATCATTGCGTCGACCTCGGCACCAGCTTCACCGTCGTGACCTGGATCGCGCTGCCGTCGGCGCGCTGGAGGCGCAAATTGACCGCCAGTGGCACGAAGCGATCGGTAGCAGGATCGCCGCCGGCAACATTCATCGGCGCAATATCGACGCGCCAGCGGCTGCCGGCGAGCTGCCCGCTCTGCCGGCCGGGTTTCAGCAGTCCGCGCGCCGGCAAATCCGCAAGCAACGTCTCGGCCGTGCCGGCCAGCGCCAGGCGCTGGTCGATCGAGCGCGTGCCCTTGGTCGTAACGGCGATGACCGAGCCGATGGTTCCGAGCACGATGGCGATGATCGCAAGCGCGACCAGTGCCTCGATCAGCGTGAAGCCGGCGGCGCCGTCAGAGCAGCTTCTGCGGGACAATCTCGACGCCTCCGGTCAGCCAGTTGACGCGCACCTCGTAACCCATTCCGGGCCGCGCCAGCGCGATCGTCCCGCCGCACGACATGCCCGACGGAAAGAAATCGATCGACCGCCCCGTGGCGCGATCAGCGCAGCGCGCGGCCAGCGTCGCCTGCATGACCACGTCGCGCGGCAGGCGGATGGTCTGTCCGGTGACGCCCGAGCGGATCGCGCGCGCCTCCGCGTCGACCTGGGTTGCGACCCTGACCTGGCGGCGCAGCGCGCTGTTGCGATCGGACTTCAGCAGCGCCGCGGTCTCGACCGCGTAGCTCTCGAGCTTTGCCCGCGTCGTCGAGTGCGGAATTGCCGGCAGAATGATCGCCGCGAGCAGGCCGATGATTGCAAGCACGCACAGGATCTCGATCAGCGCGAAGCCTCGCGCATCGAAGGCTTGCGTCCGCACGTCACGAACCAGCTCAGCGCGCGCCGCTGACAATATCGGCTGCCGTTCCACTGCCGCCTTCCTGACCGTCTGATCCGAGCGAGATGATCTCGTAGGGAGCGCTCGCGCCCGGTGAACGATAGACATAGACGTGGCCCCAGGGATCGTTCGGCACCACACCACCGCGCAAGTAAGGTCCGTTCCAACCGGCCTGATTGTTGCTGCGCGTCAACCCGGTGAGACCTTCATTCGACGTCGGATAGCGGCCGAGATCGAGATAATAGAGATCAAGCGCGCTGGAGAAACTCTCGATCTGGATTTTCGCCGCCTTGGCCTTGGACTCGCTGAGATAGTTCAACACCCGCGGCCCGACCAGCGCCATGATCATGCCGATGATGGTGATGACGACGAGCATTTCGACCAGGGTGAAGCCGGCCTCTCCGCGGGGGACGCGCCGCTGGCGTCGCCTTGACGATGGATATCTGGTCACTTCATGCCCCTCCCATTACATCCGCCTAACCGACAATCTGGCTCACCGACATCAGCGCCGTCATCACCGATGTGATCAGGCCGCCGACAACGAGCGAGATCGCGATGATTGCCGCAGGCCCGGCAATGCCGACTGCACGGTCGAGCGTGCGTTGCAGCTTGGCCTCGTAGAATTCGGCGACCCGGCCGGACAGCATCGGCAGTTGCCCGGTCTCGTCGCCCAATCTCAACATGCGCACCGCCATGGGCGGCAACGCCTCGGTCTCGGCGAGCGCATCGGAGAGCTTTGAGCCATGGCGGACACGGTCGGCAGCATCGCTCCAGACCGTCGACGATCCGGTTGTCGCCATCATGTCGACGAGGATGCGCAACGTTGTGGTGAGGTTGACGCCGCTGCCGAGCAGCAGGCCGAGATTGCGGCAGAACAGCGCCGTGCGATATGCGCGCATCACGTTGCGGATCGCCGGCAACCGCGTGATCGCGTTGGTCATTGCGCTGCGGACGCGCTCCTGACGCAACAGCAACCACGCAGCGGCGATCGTGGCGGTAAGCCCGGCCAGCACTGCCTCTGAATTGCCGCGCAGGAACGTGGAGATGTTCAGGAATACGCCGACGATCGGATCGACCTTGGCACCGAAATCCTGCAAGACGCTGGCAAATTGCGGCAGCACGAATGTCAGGAAGAACAGCAGCACGCATCCGGCCGCGCCGAGCACGAAAATGGGATAGCGGATCGCATCGGTCAGGCGTCGCTTCAGTGCCTCGCCGCGCGCGCGTTCGCCGGCCAGCACCTCTAGCACCTGGTCCAGCGATCCCGATGCCTCGCCGACCCGCACCAGCGCGATGTACATCGGCGGAAACAACCCCTCATGCCGCGCCAGCGCCTCGCCAAAGCTCTCGCCGGAGACGACGCGCGCGCGGATGTCGGCGACGACGGACCTCAGCCGTCCGAAATCCGGATCGGCGGCGAGCAGCTCCAACCCGTCATTGATGCGGGCGCCGGCGCGCAGCAGCAACGCGAGGTCGCGGGTGAAGATGGTGACGTCCTCGGCCGTCGGCCTGTTGAAGAGGCTGAGCGCGCCACGCGCCGCGCCGCCCTCCTCCGGCGCGACGTTGTCGACCAGCACCAGGCCGAGCCGCTCGATCCGCTGCGCCACGTCGCCCGGCGCCGGCGCGGCGATAGCCCCGGAGATCAGTTCGCCGTTGGCATTGAGCGCGCGATAGCGATAATTCGGCATGGGTTAGCGCAGCATGAGCTTGAGTTGAATCGATTGACCGCGGGGTCGGTGCACCTCTCCCGCTTGCGGGAGAGGTCGCGCCGCAGGCGCGGGTGGGGGTTCTCTCCTCTTGGGGGTTCTCGATTGCAGAGATACCCTCTCCCCAACCCTCCCCCGCAAGCGGGGGAGGGAGCGCACCTCCCTCGTTGCAGCGTTTGAACCAAATCTCATCATGTTTTACCGCACCGTCGTGACGCGGAAGACCTCGGGCACCGTCGTCAGCCCGGAACGGCATTTTGCGACCGCATCCTCGAGCATCGTCGTCATGCCGCCCCGCATCGCGGCGGCGTCGATGGAGTGGGAGTCGGTCTGCGGCCCGATCAGCGTGCGGACCTCGTCGGACATTTCGAGGATCTCGAACACGCCGTTGCGGCCGCGATAGCCGGTGCCGCCGCAGCGTTCGCAGCCGCCGGCCTCGTGCACGACCTCGCCGCACTTGAAGCCGATCACGGCAAACCGAGGATCCTTGGCCAGATCGGCCTCGGTCAGCGCGTGCGGTACCTTGCAACGGTCGCACAACATGCGGACCAGCCGCTGCGCCACCACCGCGCGCAGCGTCGATTTGAGCAGGAAACCCTCGATGCCGAGATCGATCAGGCGCGGCACGGCGGCAGCCGCGGTCTCGGTGTGCAGCGTCGTCAGCACGAGATGGCCGGTGAGCGCGGCATGGATCGCGATATGCGCGGTCTCGGCGTCGCGGACCTCGCCGACCATGATCACGTCGGGGTCCTGGCGCACGAAAGAGCGCATGGCGGACGCGAAGGTCAGGCCGATCGACGGCTTGACCTGGGACTGGTTGATGCCGGGGATCTCGTACTCGACGGGATCCTCGATGGTGAGGATCTTGCGCGTCGGCTCGTTGAGGATCGACAGCATGGTGGCAAGCGTCGTGGTCTTGCCGCTGCCGGTCGGACCCGTGACCACGATCATGCCGTGCGGCATCGCGAGCAGCCGCGTCATCACGTTCTCGTCGCGCGCGCCGAGCCCGAGCTTGCTCATCTCCAGCAGGCCGCGGTCTCGCGGCAACAGGCGGATCACTGCGCTCTCGCCATGCTGCGTTGGCATAGTGGCGACACGAACGTCGAGCTCGCTGCGTCCGACGCGGACACGCGCCGCGCCGTCCTGTGGCAAGCGCCTTTCAGCGATATTGAGGCTGGCGAGAATCTTGACGCGCGAGATCAGCGCCTGCGGCGGGATGCCGTGCGGCGACGGTAGCGGGCGCAGCAAGCCGTCGACGCGCATGCGCACTACGAGACCAGCGCGGAACGGCTCGACATGGATGTCGCTGGCACGCAGATCGACCGCGCGCTCCAACAGATCGTTGAGCGCGCGCACCACGGGCGCACCGCTGGCGAGATCGCGCAGGCTCTCGATGTCGTCGTCGGACTGCCCCGCGCGGCCGGTGCTTTGGTCTGCATTCGCATCGTCGGCATCGGTTCGCTGATCCAAGACCGTCGTAATGTCCTCATATGACGCTACGACGACATCGACCGGCGTTCCGAACACGATTTCGGCGGCACGAATGGCCGCCGTGTCGGAGGGATCGGCAACAGCCAGGCGAAATCCCCCATCGGGCGCGCCAAAGGGAAAGATGGTGGATTCTCGTAAAAATCGCCGCGAAAAACCCTCGAGGCGGGGCGTGGTCGTGAGCAGTTGCGGAAGACTCATCCGCGGCAGAGCAAAATAATCGGACAGCTCGTCGGCGAATTCCGCCGCCGACAGATCGGTCGCCTCCCAAAATTCGCGCAGGGGACGCGTCAGCGCTGGATTGGCTGACCGTTCGACACGGACATGCGCTCGCGGCGGCAGTGAATATTTTTCCAGGAGATGCTGCCTGAAGCTATCGGCGGAACGGTCGCGCATCGCATTCACGGCGTTGACCTTGTTACTTGAATACAACAGCTTCGATGGAGCACGGAAGGTCCTTTGCCCTTGACTTATTTCTTAGCAAAAACATAATCGTGCGGCAAATTATTGCGCGTCCGAGCCAAGGGGGATCGGATGCTTTTTTCTCGTAGCGTTGGTAGGCGTATCTTGTTTGAAGTGGTCCAGCCGCTTTTGCGCCTGCGCTCAGCGTTGACTGGAACGCTCGTCCTGTTGTCGTCCGCCTTCCTGCTCACTGCCTGCATCGTCACAGCCGATCAGTCGGTCGAAGCGGACCCGAAGGACCCGCGCGCCCAGGACATTGTCGACAAGATCCGCGGCCTCGATCTCCAGCCCCGGCAATCTGCGGATGCGGGGGCAACCGGCGTTGGCCAGCCGAGATCGTCGAAACCCGCGATCTATCTGAGCGATGGTGCACCGCAAGGCGGCGCGCTGGCCGAGCGCGACGATGGCGGCGGCAGCGGGTATGACCTCAATTTCGAGAATGCGCCGGTCGCGACCGTGGCCAAGGTGATCCTCGGCGACGTGCTCAATGTCGGCTACACGATCGATCCGCGCGTACAAGGAACTGTCACACTCGCCTCGGTGCGTCCGGTTCCGAAGGCGGACGCGATTTACGTGCTGGAGAATGCGCTGCGCATGTCCGGCGTGGCGCTGGTGCGCGACCGCACCGGCTATCGCCTGCTGCCGGCACCGGAAGCCGGCCCCGGCGGCATCGACCGCTCGGCGAGCACCGAAGCCGGCCAGGGCATCACTGTTGTGCCGTTACGCTACACGTCGGCGCAAAACATCTTCAAGCTGCTCGATGCTTTCGGCGTGAAGGCCTCGACCATGCGCCCCGACAGTTCCCGCAACACCCTGATCGTCAGCGGCAGCGGAACGGACCGTGCGACCGCGGTTGACACAATTCTGTCATTCGACGCCGACTGGATGCGTGGACAATCGGTCGGCATCTTCCCGGTGCGCAATTCCTCGCCCGAGCCTGTCATCGCCGAGATCGAGAAGATCATGGATTCCGGCGAAGGCGGCATGGGGCAGAACGTCATCAAGCTCCAGCCGATCGCGCGGCTCAACTCGATCCTCGTGGTGAGCCAGAAGCCGGAATATCTGAAGCGCGCGCAGACCTGGATTGCGCGGCTCGACCGTTCCGATACCGATGGCGTGAACCTGAAATCCTATCCGTTGCGTTACGGCAATTCCAAGCTGGTCGTGTCGATGCTCAACGAGATGCTGTTCAGCCAGAGCTCGGCGAGCAGCTCGACGCTCGACAGCGCGTCGAGCCAGGTCGCCCCCGGTGCGGGGATTTCGACGTCGACCTCAACCAATCCTGTCGCCTCACTGAGCGCGCTGCCGACCGCCGCTTCAGGCGCCGCGACGCCGGTGACCGGACCGGCAGGCTCAGCGCTCGGCACCCGCCCCGCTCCGGCAGCATCCGCGACGCCGGCGCAGGACAACAACAGCTTCGGCGGTCCCAACGGCAATGGCTCGAAGTCCGGCGTCAACGGCATCCTGCAGAACGTGCGGATCACCGCCGACGTCACCAACAATGCCGTTCTCGTCTATGCCAACCAGGACGCGCAGCGCATCGTCGAGCAGACCATCCGCCAGATCGACCGGCCGCAGCGCCAGATCGCGATCGAGGCGACGATCGCCGAGGTGACGCTGAACGACCAGCTGAACTATGGCGTGCAGTTCTTCCTGGCGAGCCAGAAGGGTTCGATCTCCAACACCATCTCGGGCGTCAGCAATGCCGCGACTGTTGGCAGCGGTGCGGTCGAAGCGGCGTCCAACGCCGTCAACGCCGCCTCCGGCGCGTTGCTCGGACGTGTCTTGCCGGGTTTCAACTTCCTGATCGGCTCGGAGAACTCACCGCGCGTCATTCTCGACGCGCTGCACGGTGTCACCGACGTCAAGGTGTTGTCGAACCCGTCGCTGGTGGTGCTGGACAACCAGGCCGCAACGCTGCAGGTCGGCGATCAGGTGCCGTTCTCCACCGGCACCGCGACGGTGCTGACCGCCAACAACACCGTGGTCAACACCATCGACTACAAGAACACCGGCATCATCCTGCGCGTGCTGCCGCGCGCCAATGCCAACGGCAATGTCGTGCTTGACATCGAGCAGGAGATCTCGAGCGTGGCCGCCGGCAGCGCCAACTCGCTGACGCCGACGATCTCGCAGCGCCGGGTCAAAAGCTCGATCGCGGTGACGAGCGGACAGACCGTGCTGCTCGCCGGCCTGATCAGCGAGACCGAAAACAAGCAGCGCCAGGGCCTGCCGATCCTGGATTCCATTCCGGGCGTGGGCGACGCCTTCGGACATCAAACCACGGCACGCGCCCGCACCGAGCTGATCCTGTTCATCCGTCCGACCGTCATCAAGGACGGCGTCGACGCGCATGTCATCGCCGAGGAGATGCGCAGCAAGATGAACGGCCGCCTGGTCGGGACCAGCAATCCCGTGGTCACCGTCAGCCCGCCCAGGGCCGCGCGCTGACGGTGTGACCGGGGAAGATGCGCATGACGGGATCCGCGCCCCGCTCGTCCTCAGCCTCGCGCTGCTCGTCGCAATGTTCGCAAGCCTCGTCACGGCACCCGCCGCGGAAGGCCTCTATGGTGCGTTCCTGGCCGCTCTCATGCTCGCCATCGCCGCGAACGATGCCCGCCATTACCTGATCCCGAACGAGCTGACGGGGGCCGCCTTCGCGCTCGCCCTGCTCCGCGCCGCCGCCTTCGTGCCCGATTTCGGTGCCGAGGCGCTGCTCTGGCCGATCGCGCGCGCCGTCGCCGTGGCGCTTCCGCTGCTGCTGCTGATGCTGGCCTACCGGTACTGGCGCGGCCGCGACGGGCTCGGGCTCGGCGACGTCAAGCTCGCCGCCGTCAGCGGGGCCTGGCTCGATCTTACGACGGTGGCCGTGGTGATCGAGCTCGCGGCGCTGCTCGCGATCGGCGCCTATGTCGCCAATGCTGCATTGCAAAGGAAGCCGCTGCGCGGGACCGCCTTCCTGCCGTTCGGGCTGTTCCTGGCGCCGTCCATCTGGATCGGCTGGCTGGGCGAGACCTGGTATCTGAACTGGCTCGGCGGCTGGGCCGGCTAAGGCCCGACGCGCCCGGGGTGAAACCTCATCGCGGCGCAGGCGCGAGGCATCCCGCCGGTAGCCGTCGTCTACTTTGCATGGGGTTGTTTTCGACTTTTTTGTCGAGGGGTCGTGGAACCCCCGGGCGCCCGGCGTCAGTGCTCGCGGCTCGGCGCCCATTCCAGCGCCCGCAGGCGGGCCTGGGCGATCTCCCCGCGCGTCATCTTGGTGGTGACGGCGTCGCGGATCCGGGCCCGGGACTCCCGCACCCGCGGCGGCGACGCGGCGGTCGACAAGTTCAGCCATTTGGAGGCTTCGACGATGTCCTGCGGCACGCCCTGGCCGCGGTCGTAGAGCAGCCCCAGCGAATATTGCGCGCGGCTGTCGCCCTGCTCCGCCGCCCGCCGGTACCACATCGCAGCTTCCGTGTAGTTCTGCGGCACGCCGCGGCCGGTCTCGAACAGGAAGCCGAGATAGGACTGCGCCGCCACGTTGCCGCGCTCGGCGAGCGGAATGAAGACGAGGGACGCCCTCACATAGTCCTGCCGCTTGAAGGCGGCGACGCCCTGACCAAGGGATTGGGCGTGGGCGGGAGCGACGGCGCAGAGTAGAAATAGCGCCACAGCCAAGCCGTTTTTGATCGCAGCCCGACTCGACACCAAGCCGCGCCCTGACCGCTGCGCCAAGCTTCCAGCCCGACAGTCTTCAAAGACTCGTTTCATCGCCGCTCGCATTGGTCTCTCAACCTCGGCGAAATCTTAAACGTGTGGGCCGGTGAAATCCATACCAACCGGCCTATAACGATCCCGCTGACGCGCAACCCCCTACTCGATCCGCAACAATCTGACGATAAATTCCGCACCTTCGATTGTGAGATGACCATAGTCCCAAGTCAGCAATTCCGCTCTCGACGACGTCGTGTGCGTCAGGCAGCCCGCCTCGTTGCACAGCAAAAGGCGAAACGAACCGAACGCCTGTCTCGGCCGCAATGCGCGCCAGCCCCATATTGATGGGCTGATAGTTTTCGGTGCGAGGCGGCAAGCGATCGGGAAGCTGCCCGTTTGATCGCCAGAAATCGTAAACCTGCGTTGGCAGATCAGGTGTCCAGAGCGGCGGCGCACCAACCAGGATCACCTCATCGACTTCGGTCTTTAGCTGGCGAAGCATCTCGGCCAGACTACTGCTCATCGCGTTTTCCGAGTTGAGCCCCTTGTATTCCGGGCAGCTGGTCCAGACCGCGAAAAGAATGACCCTCCTTGGCTTCAGTTCAGATATCTTCGCAAGAATCGCGCGATTGCTGGCGGAGCAAGCCTCTCCTTCTTTGAGCGCCGAGGGCGGGCAACTGTCTCGCGTAAACTGCGCTATCTCGCTGGTGCTTTGCTTTAGCGCCGCCAGCCCCGCATAAAGGCGCCCCGCGTGAGAGTCCCCCCAAATCAGGGTGGAACCCGCGCTGCATTCGGGACGATAGCTTTCGACACTCGTCGTCGCTTCCAGCCAGCATTTGAGAACCCGGCCACCTAACGCCGGATTGTATTGCATGACCGCTAAAACCGGACGGATCTGCTCGGGGAATCGCGAGAAAACACCATCATCGCCCCAGACCGCCGTCGACAGGACGAGCACCGAGGCCATCAACGAAAGCGAAACGGCAACGCTCGATGGACGCAGCCAGCCAAACCTGATCGGGCGCTCGATGAACGCGGTCGTCAGCGCCGCCAGAACCAGGCTTGACAATATCACGGCGAGCTTCGCCGGACCGACACAAAGCCGGCCAACGCCGCGAACGTCAGCAGCGGCCAGTGCCACAGATACAAGGGGTAACTGATCAGGCCGATCGATACGATCCACTTCTGCCGTAGGATACGCGAGCCGAAGATGATAACGAGTGCCGTGCCCGTTACCGGAATCAGGGCCGCGGGACCCGGGAAAACGTTCGACCTCTTGAGAAAAAGCCCGCCTGCGACGATCAGCACGATCCCCGCAAGCGACATGAAGTCGGACCGCTTCGTCGCAGGAAAGAATCCGCCAATCGCAAGTTCCCACTGCCGTGATATCGGAGAATAGAACGCCGTGGCCGGGTGGTATCGCGTCGCATAACAGCAATAGAGGAACGACACGATCGCCACGAATATTAGCCCGACCGTCGACCATTTCGGTATCTTCTTCAGACCCAGCAGCAGCAGCGGCCAGAGCAGATAGAATTGCTCTTCGACGCCGAGCGACCAAAGGTGCAGCAACGGCTTGGTCTCTGCCGCCGCGTCGAAATATCCGACCTCGTTCAAAAGCAACAGGTTGGGAAAGAACAGCGCGCCGGCAATAGCGTGGAGACCGAGATTGTGAAACGGCAACGGCAGCATTGCCACCCATCCGATCGCCAGCGCGGCAAGAAGCACAGTCGCAAGGGCAGGAAGAATTCTCCTCGCGCGCCGCGCATAGAATTCCCTGATGCTGAAGCTGGATGAATTAATGCCGGAGAGAACGATACCCGTGATCAGGTACCCACTGATCACGAAGAACACGTCGACGCCGATGAATGCTCCACTCATGGCGCGCGGGAACGCGTGGTAGATGACGACCAAAATCACTGCGACCGCCCGAAGGCCGTCGATATCAGCTCGCTACTTCTCGGTCATCTTGCAGGGGCGGAATCAGTCAGAAGCGGCCCATCACGCGCTGGACCCCGGGCATGCCGGCGCCCACGATCCTGACGGACTATGGACAGCAGAGGCAGGAACGGCGACAAGCAGCCCGATGTGGTAATCGCATGGGAAGTCCTGACGATTATTGAATGCCAACTTACCATTTGTGTTACCAAGTCTGTCAACCATACACTCCTCAGGTCATCACTTGCGCATCTGCATCATTCAGTCCTGCTACATTCCCTGGAAGGGTTTTTTTGACCTGATCGGGCGATGCGACGAGTATGTAGTCTTCGACCGCGTGCAATATGCCAAACGTCACTGGCACAACCGCAACAAGATCAAGACTGCCAACGGCCTGCAATGGCTGACCATTCCGGTGCTCGCCAAGGGCCGGTTTGAACAACCTATCGATGAGGTCCAGATCGAGCAGCCTTGGGCAGAGAAACACTGGCGCACACTTGAGCTGGCGTACAAACGAGCCGCGTGCTTCGAGCAGTTAGCGCCAACGGTGAAGGGCTGGTATGAACGCGCCGGCAAGGAACGTCTGTTGACCGATGTCAATGCGATCTTTCTCCACGGCATCGTCGGGCTGCTCGGGCTCAAGACGCGCATTACCCGAGATACCGCCTATCCGGCGCAGGGCACCAAGACAGAGCGGCTACTGGAGATCGCCCGCGCGGCCGGCGCGGACTGCTACCTTAGCGGGCCGTCGGCGCGTGGCTATTTCGACGAGTCGATGTTCACAACCGCCGGCGTCACTCCAGAATGGATGAGCTATGAGGGCTATCCGGAATATCCGCAACTCCACGGCGGCTTCGAACACGCCGTGACCATACTAGACCTACTGTTCAATACCGGGGCAGACGCGCTGCGCTATATGAGCCGCACCGGCCAGGTCGATCGCCAGCCAGCTTCATCCTGACCGCGCCACCGCTGACCGTCCCGCGGCCAGAAGAAGAGCCTCGGACATCGCTGTCCGGGGCTCTTCATCCACTGTCTGGCGACGCGACGGCCAGATGTTGAGCAAATTGTTACTGCTCGCCGAGGTTGGACGAAGCTCCACCGGCTGGCGTCACCGCGACCCCGAAAGTCGTATTTCCGGCCAAACGATTGTTTCCATAGGAAACTGTCGCTGAGCCAGCGAACCCTGTGGCGTTGAGCGTCACGTCGGAATTCGACAGCCGGATGATTCCGTTCGCCGTGATGCCGGTACCGTTGCCGGTGATCGAGCTGCTATCCACATTGATTGCCGAGCCACCGTCGTTCACGATCCCGCTGGCTGCGTTGCCAGCAATCACGGTCCGCGTGACAAAAGCGTTATTGAGATTGCCGACGCCGATGCCGCTACCGACGCTGTTGATCAGACTTGAGTCTTCAATAATTGCCTTGTTGGCGGCGGTAGCAGTCAGACTGATGGCGTTTCCAGTATTGTAACTGATGATCGTGTTGCGAACGAAAAGCAGAGTATTGCCCGCAGTCCGGGCATCGCTGATGCCGGCTTGCGAGAATTGCGTGATCACGCAGTTCTCGATCGAAACCGACGCCGCGGTGAGGATACGGACGCCGTTGAGACCAGGGGCAGCGGTACCCGCAAGGCCTTGAATCTGGATGTTGCGGAGGATGACTTTGTCGGTCGCCGCCGCACTGATGACGATACCATTCGTGCCTGCGACCAGCACTGATCCGAGCGTGGCACTGCAGTTCAGGGTCATCGACTTGGTGATCGTCACGGCGCCGAAGCCGCCCGGATCCAGACAGTTGATCTCACCGAAGGCTGCTGTTTTGGAAATCGCGCCGGCGAAGGTCTTGCATGGCGCAGTGCGACTACAGGGATTTGCGTCGTCACCCACACCCGATACCCAAGTGCGGGAGGCCTGGGCATGTGCCGGGGCCGACGCGAATAATCCCAAAAGAACCGCGAGTAAAGCTATACGACGCATTATCGTCCTCCTCAAATGAGCCGGGTTTCGCCCGGCCGGCTGCACAACTGCTTAGGTTGGTTCGACGAATGAAACGGGGTATTTGGGTGGGCTGACATCCGCAGGGATACCCCTATTCCCCAAGACGGCAGGCCTTTAGACGGTGGGCTTCTGAGTGGCAGGCTTAAAACTGCAATTCTGAACTACACTTAGCAATACTATTGCGGCAAACTCCCCTGGAAATTGCGTGCTGAGGGCAGACACAACTCGCCCCAGTGGTAAGTCGCCGTCAGCCACACCTGAGGTTCAACGTCAAAGACTCTTATTTGGCCGGCTGGATTGATTGAACTTTTTCTCCTCACGCCACGGATGACCGATTTGAGGAGATGCGCTCGGCGTTTGCGGCTTCAGGCAAATTGCCCTATTAACTTCCGGCGCGCCCAGGCCTCCCGTGGAAACTCACATAAGATGCTGATGATAATTATCTCTTATATCGTCACGGAGACATTTGGGTGAAACTCTCCATCGTGACCACTCTCTATCGATCCGCCGCCAGCATCGAGGAGTTCTACAACCGCGCAATGAAGGCCGCGGAAGCCATCACCGACGATATCGAACTGATCATCGTCAACGATGGCTCACCAGACAACAGCCTCGAGCTCGCGCTTGAACTTCAGCGCAGCGACCCGCGCGTCGTCATTGTCGATCTGTCCCGCAATTTCGGACATCACAAGGCGATGATGACGGGTCTCGCCCACGCCTCCGGCGACATGGTCTTTCTCATCGACAGCGATCTTGAGGAGCAGCCGGAAGATCTCGCGGCTTTGCATCAACGCTTCGCGCAAGGCGACTGTGACGTCGTCTATGGAATCCAGATGACGCGACGCGGCAACTTTTTCGCCAGGTTGCCTGGCGCAATGTTCTTCAGTCTGCTTGACCTCCTGAGCGACCATCCGGTTCCGCGTAACGTCTTCACCGCCCGCCTGATGACACGAGATTACGTCAAGGCCCTCGTCCGGCATCGCGATCGTGAGTTTTCGATATCCCATCTCTGGGAGGTGACGGGCTTTCGCCAGCAATCACTTCCGTTAAAAAAACTCTCGCTGTCGCCCACCAGCTATACTTTCCGGCGCCGGGTCGAGATGGCGATACGCGACATCACGACAACGTCGAGCAAGTTGCTGTATCTAATCTTCTACGTCGGCCTTTCGATATTCGGTCTGTCAATTGCGGTCATCATCTATTTTCTGGGCCGGTATTTTACACGGGGGGTGGGCGTCGACGGGTTTACGTCGGAGATCGTCTCGATCTGGTTTCTCGGCGGACTCATCATCCTCGTTCTCGGCATCTTTGGAATCTACATCGCCAATATCCTGGCCGAGACAAAGCGCAGGCCGTACACGATCATACGCCGGATCTATCGCGCGGAAAGCGCGACAGCCCCAGTGTTGAAAGACAAGGACATTAAGCGATGAAGGACCGGGTTGATGCTTTGATCCTACCCCAGGTTGCGTCGTATTACGCCTCGAAGCTTGAGCTGCACGGAACTACTTCGCAAGGCGTGGACTGGAACGGGAATGCTTCACACGACCGGCGCCACAGGCAATTTCTTCGTCTGCTCGAGGGTAGTTCAGACGCCAGCGTTATCGATCTTGGCTGCGGGTTCGGAGATTTCCTGCGCTTTCTCCGCTCCGAAGGGTTTCGGGGCCGCTTCACCGGTTATGACATTGCCGCAAGCATGATCGAGAAGGCACGGCAATTATATGGTGAGGGCGAGGATCGTCAGTGGCGGATCGGCAGCGAACCGGAAGAATCCGCCGACTTTGCGATCGCAAGCGGGATTTTCAACGTCAAGGGCGACGTTCCCACGGAGTCCTGGATCGATTATGTCAACGGAACGCTCGATATTCTCGCGCGCGCCGGCCGCCGCGGGTTTGCATTCAACGTTCTGAGCCTGTCAAGCGACCCCGAGAAGCGGCGACCGAACCTTTATTACGCCGACCCGGTTGCCATGCTCGGCCATTGCCTCGCGAAGTATGGCCGCTCGGTCGCCCTGTTGCAGGATTACGAGCTTTACGAGTTCACCCTTCTCGTTCGGTACCCCGACCGGGGCTGATTGACCTGCCGACTTAGGGGTTGCAGAACGCCGGTCAATTGATATCAATCGGCCGGTGGATGCTCGAATTTGCTCCGGAAAGGCTGCTTTGCGAGGCAATAACTGCCCAGAACAGCTTATTCCGCTCCGAGGTGCTGAAGATGAATATAGAAACAGCACGAGGTCACATGCAACCGGCCAATTCCAGACGGTACGGCGTTATCGAGCAAACCGCCTCGGAGACAGACATCGCATATGCCTGCGAATCGATCCGGCAGCTCGGCTACGCCGTGATCGATGGCGGCTACGATTCGGGCTGGCTTGGCAGCTTATCGGATGCATTCGAACGTGCGCGGCAGCGTCACTACGCCGAACACGGCGGCATCGAGGCCCTGAAGGCGCTCGACGAGCATAACACCGTCAGATTGCCGATGGCGTATGAGCCGCTATTTCTCGAACTCGCCACCAACAAGATCATACTCGAGATCTGCAATCGGCTGATTACTGGCTACAGTATCCTCAATCAGCAGAACGGCGTGATCAATCCGCCGCACGCCGAACGATACAATCAAGGCGCGTGGCATCGCGACTTGCCGTATCAGCACTTTGTCTCGTCCCGCCCGCTTGCGATCAACGCGCTATTTTGCCTGGATGCCTTCACGATCGAGAACGGCGCAACCCAGGTGTTGCCCGCTTCGCACCGGCTTGAGGCATTTCCGTCAGACCGTTTCCTGGCGAACGAAGCGGTCACCGTGGTGGCGCCGGCCGGCTCCTTCATCATTCTTGATTGCATGATGTTTCACACCGGCAGCGTCAACACGACCGATCGG
Organism: Bradyrhizobium sp. AZCC 2230; assembly: GCF_036924495.1. Lineage (NCBI taxonomy): Bacteria > Pseudomonadati > Pseudomonadota > Alphaproteobacteria > Hyphomicrobiales > Nitrobacteraceae > Bradyrhizobium > Bradyrhizobium sp. AZCC 2230. Next base: position 3,053,365 of record NZ_JAZHRS010000001.1, read on the forward strand.
CCGCGACGCGCCGTCAATCACGTCTATACGATCCCGCTGCTGCGCCAACAAATCGATTTGCCCGCCGCACTCGGCGAGAGATTCACGACCGACGCTCAGCTCCGCAAGTTGCTGGGATATGAGGTCCGTACGCCCGACTCAGTTACCGGATATCTGGCGTCGCGTAACAAGAAGTCATAGCGGGTACGCCGGACAGAACCATTTTGGTCGCAACATGCAAGCAGCAGAACATGCTGAGCGGGACCGGCCCCCAGGAACTTAGCCAAAATGAAATTCGTACGGATCAACCCGCCCGGCAGCTTCTGCACTCAGGAGGCGCTTCGCGACGCGTTCAGGGAACGCGGCGGGACGACCTTTCTCGATGTCGGCTGCGGTGGCGGCGATCTCTCCAAGCTGTTATGCGATGAAGGCCTCACCGGCGTCGGAATCGATTTTTCCGAGCGCGCGCTGGAAGTCGCCGCGACGCTGCTCGATCCCTACATCCAGCAGGGCAAATACCGGCTGAAACTTGGCGACCTGCACGACCTGCCCGACGATTTCGTCAAGGTCGACCTTGCCATCAGCTACATGGTCATGGAGCACATCGAGGACGATGTAGCGTTCCTGCAGAAGATTGCGAAGTTTGTGAAACCGGGCGGCAACATCATCCTCGGGGTTCCCGGACGTCGCGACCACTGGTCGCTGGAAGACGAGACCGTCGGCCATTTCCGCCGTTATGACCGCGACGATCTGGACGCGGTTTTGCGCAAGGCCAATCTAGACCAGACCTCGGTATGGTCGGTTGGCGTTCCCACCATCAACATGCTGTTCAAGGTCAGTCTGTGGATGATCATCCGCAGCGGCGCGGCCGCGAAAAAAAACGAGAGCCAGAGAGAGCAGACCGAGACGAGTGGCATCCGCGAAATACCCTGGAAGACGGTGTTTCCTTCCTGGGTACGGATCATTCTGAACCGGGCGACGCTGTACCCGCTCTTCCTGATCCAGCGACTGTTTTACCGAACCGGCCTCGGCGTCGTCATGATGGGAATGGGCCGGGTACCCGATTAGAGGGATAACTCGAAAGGGCGAAGCCGACTTCCCGGCAAGCATGCCTCCACCTGGTTGAAGCACGCCCTAGAGTGGAAGTTCGCCGTCCCAGACCGCCAGGCCGAAACCGGTCGCGCCATAGCCGTTGCCGTTATAAGCGAGCCAAAGCCGTTCCCGATGCCAGAACAGTGCTGGATAGCAGGTCATCTCGCTATCCCATCCGCTGCTTGACGGGCTCAGTCCCATCGTTTCGTCAAGCCGCGTCCAATTCAAGCCGTCATTGCTCGATGCCGCACCGATACTGTAGCGCTCGCCACGGCAGGCGAAACACATCAACAGCTTTTCGCCGATCTGCACAACGCTGGGACGTGCAAGCGCGTATTCGGCGGCCGTCGCAAAACCGACGGCAAGTGTGCCATCACGTGTCCAGCGGACGCCATCGCTGGAACGTGCGACCTTAATGGCATGCTGCATGTCTGCATTGCCGACGGCGGGAGCAAGGTTAGAGCCGTACCACATCCACCAGTCGCCGGGTCCCAGCCGGAATACGCTTGGATAAGAAAGGGTGTAGGGGTCCTCAGGCGAACGATCGAGGATCGGCCCCGGCGAAAAACGTTCGAACGCCCTCGACAGCGTCGGCGATTGCGCCAACCCGATTGCATTCCGCCACGGCGAACGAATGCCGAGATTCCAGCCCATGTAATACAGTGAAAAACCGTCTGCTGTTTTGACGACGCAACCGACCCCGACACCGCTGTCGTCGAAGGCGCCGTCCTCACCCGGCGCCATCACAGCTGCATGCGCAGCAGCGTCGACGCGCGGTCGTTCAGAGACTTCGACGTCCACCCATCCGACATGCGAACGTCTATCCGTATCGCGCGAGCTGTAGAAGAAGCGAAAGATATCGCCCGCGAGGTGGACAGGCGCCGGAAGCGCGGCATGGCTATGCGCCCAGGGCGATTTGCCGTCGGGAGCGAAGATTTGGCCGAGACGCCGCCAGGCCATTCCTGATCTCACAAATTTCTAAGGCGTGTGCTCGGTACCGCCGAGCGCTCGGTTCCGCGCGGCGCCACGACTGAAAAGTCCGGCTGATCTTCCAACACCAAGGCCCCGGCGCCAAGCACGCACTTCTTGCCGATCGTGACGTGATCGCGGATCGTGACGTTGACGCCGACGAAACTCCCCTGCCCGATCCGCACGCCGCCGGACACCACGACATGCGACGCCAGAAAGACGTCGTCCTCGATGGTCGAGTGATGGCCGATATGGTTGCCGCTCCAGAGCGTCACGTTGGCGCCGACCTTCGCAAATGGCTGGATCGTATTGTCTTCCAGAATGAAGCAATTCTCCTTTGCCTCGAACCCGGGAAACACCGTGGCGCGACTGCTCAGATAAGTCGCAAGTCGGTAACCTTTGGCGCGGGCGGCTGCGACCTTTTCGGCCCGAACCGCATTGATCTTCGCGTAGCTGACAGCGACGAAAATATCGTGGCTTTCGGGCGCAAATTTTGTAGCTACGTCTTCGAACGCCACGACCGGCCGGCCGCGAAATTCCGACTGCTTCTGGAACGCAGCATCGACGGTAAAGCCCGCTACTTCGTAGCGTGAATCATGTGAAAAATAGAAATCTGCCAGTTCCGCAATTTCGCCTGTACCAAAAATGACGATTTGCTGCTTCTGCAATGGAATACCCCCACGGGACCGTTATATCCGTTTACAGGCCGATCGCAACAAAAGACGACCCCATGATGGTCGTCCGCCCAGGGGCCTGCGAACAAGATCGGCCCTATCGGCCGCGCCGATCGGTGGTCCCGTCAGATCTAGACAATGTGCCAATGGCTTGCGAGCAGGACGGGACCGGAAACGGCGGCAGCATGCGGATCGGGGATATTTGCATGGGCGCCGATCACGGTGTCACCGTTCAGGTCCTGATGGAAGCTTGCCTCGAGCGCTTCGAACGCTGCACTGGACCCGGAACCAGGCATGTACAGATTTCCGGTATAATTGCCGCTGCTATCGGTGCTCCACACCGAATACAGATCGGCGCCAGCCATCTTCCACGCCACCTCGTAACCGGTTGAGGTCTGCTCGACGCCGAGCGGCGTGTAACCGCCAAACTGACCAGCGGCCACGGCCGCCCCGCCATATTTCAACGTTGGGCCGGTACCCGTGCTGATGTCTTTCAGATAGAAATTCTGACCAACCTGCACGAGGCTCGTCGACCCCAGCGCTTCGATCACAGTGCCGACAATAGTCGCCACGCCGATCACACCATCACCATTCAAGTCCTGATGGAAGCTTGTCTCCAGTGTTTCGAGCGCTGCGCTGGATCCGGGACCAGGCTGATAGGAGTTTCCGGTGTAGTTGCCGTTGCTGTCGGTGCTCCACACCGAATATGTATCGACGCCCGCGACTTTCCAAGCCACCTCGTAGCCGGTCGAGGTTTGCTCGGCACCGATGGGCGTGTAACCGCCGAACTGGCCGGCGACCACAGCCACCCCGCCATATTTCAACGTTGGGCCTGTACCAGCGCTGATGTCTTTCAGATAGAAATTCTGACCGGCCTGCACCAGGCTCGTCGATCCCAGTGCCTCAATCACGGTGCCGGCAGGCACCGGCACGCCGATCACGCCATCACCGTTCAGGTCCTGATGGAAGCTGGGCTCCAGCGCTTCCAGCGCTGCGCTGGAACCGGTACCGGGCTGATAGTAGTTTCCGGTGTAGTTGCCGTTGCTATCGGTGCTCCACACCGAATACGTATCGGCGCCCGCGATCTTCCAGGCCACCTCGTAGCCGGTCGAAGTGTGCTCGGCACCGATCGGCGTGTAACCGCCGAACTGACCGGCGACCACGGCCACTCCGCCATATTTCAACGTCGGGCCGGTGTTGGTGCTGATGTCGTCGAGATAAAAATTCTGACCGACTTGCACCAGGCTGGTCGATCCGAGCGCTTCAGTCACAGTGCTGACAAGTGTGGGCACGCCGATCACGCCGTCACCGTTCAGGTCCTGACGAAAGCTCGGCTCCAGCGCTTCGAGCGCTGCACTGGACCCGGAACCAGGCGTATACAGATTTCCGGTATAATTGCCGCTGCTATCGGTGCTCCACACCGAATACAGGTCGGCGCCAGCCATCTTCCAGGCCACCTCGTAGCCGGTCGAGATCGCCTCCACGCCGATTGGCGTATAGGCGCCGAACTCGCCGACCGTGACCGCCGCGCCCTGATATTTCAGTTCGGGTCCGGTTCCACCGGCCGTCGGGTCGAGAAAGTAGCTGCTCCCGATTTGCACAAGGCTCGTCGACCCGGACGATTCGATGATCGTCGGATTGTTGACGGCAAGGTGAAATCCAAGCGCATCGAGCTGCTTCAGGTCGAGGGCCGTCAGCCCCTGGATGGTGGTGCTGGAGTAATATTCGTTGAATGGATCGTTCGGCCCCTGCACGCCGCTGTTGAGGAAGTCGCTGGGATCGGAATTCAATCCGTAGTCGGCGAGCTTCGTGTTGCCGCCGTCCAGCGAGAAATAGGCCGCAGGCGCCGTCGATGTGCCGCTGATGAGCCGCGTACCGGGACTCGTAAAGCGGAACAGGTCGAAAATATCGGGTTGCGAACCATAGGGCGGCCCGTAGGGCACGCGTCCCCAGGCGTGCGTCAACTCGTGAAGGGCAACGCCGACCAGAAGGTTAGGGTTGATGTCCGTGGAGAAGTAGGCACTGGCGTCGTCGGTGGTGGTGTCGTTGGCGCCCAGCACGCCCCACAGCTTCAGTTGCGCGTTCCACACCGCAACCTGCGATTGGCCCTGGATGGAACTGGCGTTGGGCAGGCTGTTGAAGGTGGTGTCGCCGACGCTTGCGTTGTTGACCAGCGCCGATCGAACCGACGAATAATTTTCGAGATAGCCGTGGTCGGGACCGGCCGCCGCACCGCCGCCCATGCCGCTGTAGTCGATGTTGATGTTGACGGTGATCTGGTCGGTGATGCTGGCAGCCAGGATCGCGGCGGCCTGTTGCAAGCCGTTCTTGAAGCTCGCCGGTGCGGCCTGCGCTGCTGCGTCGAGGATCAGATTGATCCGGATCCCAGCCGAGGTGGCCGAGATCACCGCACCTGCGGTGGAGGCGTTGCTGATCGTGGCGCCCGAGCCCGCCGGCGTGTAGCTCCCCTGAATCTCGTTACCGACAACGGTATAAATCAGGTCGTCGGATTCGGCGTCAGCCATCGCTTAGTCCTTGATCCCGAAAGAGATCCGCTTCTCTCCGCGATCCGATCCGGGCCGAGCGATCAGCCCATTTCGACGCGGCCAAGACCTCACCCGCGCGAGACCGGCCAGATTTGCCGGTCAAGTGTTAATTTGTCGTTTCGCATTGACCGACCGACAACCACAACACACGCCAAAGATCAGACGGCGCGTCACAATACATTATCTCCGCATTGCAGCCCAACTGCGGCGGTGACACCGCATGCCATTGAATTTCTGCTAGGTTTGCCCGATTAGAAGACCTCCTGCCCAGAGCTGTCCGGAGTTTTCCCAAAAATGCCCTTTCCGCATGCCTCGGAAGCCCTTTCGCGCTTCATCGTGCTCGATCTGACGCGGGTCCGGTCGGGCCCCACCTGCGTGCGGCAGCTCGCCGACTGGGGCGCCACGGTCATCAAGATCGACGCGCTTTTGGAGGATTCCGGTGGCGAACAGCCCGGCGGCCCCCGGCAGGGCTCGGACTTCCAGAACCTGCACCGCAACAAGCGGGCCATGACGCTCAATTTGAAGGACCCCAGGGGCCTCGCGGTCTTCAGGCGCCTTGCGGCCAAGGCCGACGTCGTGGTCGAGAATTTCCGGCCCGACGTGAAGAAGAAGCTCGGCATCGACTATGAGAGCCTGCGCGAGATCAACCCGCGCATCGTCTACGGCAGCATCTCCGGCTTCGGCCAGGACGGCCCCTATCACAAGCGGCCGGGCTTCGATCAGATCGCACAGGGCATGGGCGGACTGATGTCGATCACCGGTGCGCCGGGCGAAGGCCCGATGCGGGTCGGCATTCCCGTTGCCGACCTCACCGCCGGCCTGTTCTGCGCCATGGGCATCCTCACCGCGTTGCTCGAGCGCGAGGTTTCGGGCAAGGGCCAGTGGGTCCAGACCTCGCTGCTCCAGGCCCAGATCTTCATGCTCGACTTCCAGGCCGCGCGCTGGCTGATGGAGAAGGAGGTCGCCAAGCAGGCCGGCAACAACCATCCGACCAGCATCCCGACCGGCGTATTCAAGACCTCGGACGGCTACATCAACATCGCCACGACGGGCGGGCGGATCTGGGAGCGCTGCGCGCAGGCCATCGGCGCGCCCGAGCTCTACAGCCATCCCGATTATGCGACCGCCCCTGCCCGTTCCAAGAACCGCGATGCGCTCAATGCCGAGATCGAGAAGCGCACAGTGACGAAGTCGACCGAGACCTGGGTCCGCGAATTCAACGAGGCCGGCGTGCCCTGCGGGCCGATCTACGCCATCGACCAGATGTTCGAGGACGCCCAGGTCAGACATCTCGGTATCGCCCAGGACGTGCCGAACGAAGAAGATCGCCATATCCGCCTGGTCGGCCAGCCCGTCACGCTGTCGCGTACGCCCAGCAAGATGGTGGCGCGGCCGCCGGAATTCGGCGAGCAGACTGACGAGGTTCTCACCGAGTTCGGTTTTACGAACGACGAAATCGTGGAGCTAAGGCGAGCCAAAGTCGTGTGAGGAGAGCGTCCGGCACATCATTTGGCTCATGGGCCCGTTGCCGAAACGAGGGGACGATAGTTCGGAATAAATCGCAAATCGGCAGCTCACGTAGCCTCGATTTTCTTTCGGCGCTGTAATCGTTCAAGTATCGCTACCCGGAGTCTTCGATCGACTGCGATCCTGCCGAATACTACGAAATGTTCTTTGTCGAGAGGTACAAGACCGTCGCCCGGGACCGGCATGTCAGCAAATTTCGCGTGCCGGAAGTGCTGACCCTCGAACAATTTGCGGAAAAGTGGCGGGCGTTCGGCTAGCACGCGATGGAAATCGACGCGAACGCTTTGGAGGCGATCTAGCGTGCCTTGAGTTAATTGCCGTACGAGACGGGAAGACCGACGGCGATCATTGCTCGCACAGTGAAGGGCAAAGGTGTGAGCTTCAATGGAGCATAAGCATGCCAGAGCAACGCGCCGGCGAACCGCTCCGATGAGCGGCAAGGGAGTGCTGGGCGAGACGGACCGCATTGCGCGCCTGTTTGGCCTGATCGCCGTTCGTGCCGGCGAAACCATCATGAGGGTCCGCGCGACGGCGAGCGATCCGCAATACAAGAACGATGGCTCGCCGGTCACGGCCGCCGATCTAAGGGCCGACGAGGTCATTCGGTCGTGCCTCGCGCGCAATCTTGCGGACCTGCCCGTCATTACGGAGGAAACCTGCGATGGCACCGTGACGACACGGCATCCGCGATTCATCCTCGTCGACCCCCTCGACGGCACCAAGGAATACATCCGGGGAGCCGCCGAATTCACGGTCAATATCGCCCTGATCGAAGACGGCTCACCGGTCGCGGGCGCGGTCTATGCGCCGGCCCTGTCCCAGCTCTATCTCGGCGGATCGAACGCCTACAAGCTGCATGTCGAACCCGGCTCGTGTGGTCCCTCGTTCAGCGACATGCAGACGATTGAGGTGCAGGTCCCCTCGCCCGAAGGCTTGCGGGCCGTCACAAGCCGGTCGCACCTCGATGATGCCACTCAGGCATGGATCAGCCGGCGCCGGATCCGGGAGCTGAAGCCGTCCGGATCGTCGCTCAAATTCTGCGCGGTTGCAGAAGGAGCGGCGGACGTCTATCCACGTCTGGCTCCGACCATGGAGTGGGATACGGCCGCAGGGCACGCGGTGCTCCTGGCGGCCGGCGGACGTGTTGTCGGCCTGGACGGAGAGGACGTTCGCTACGGCAAGCCGGCCTATCGCAACGGTCACTTCGTTGCATTGGGGCGGAAGCGTCGGCGAATAGCGCAACTGGATCAAAAGACAAAATATGCTACCCCGACATCTCCGCCGCCTCGAGGCTGAATCGATCGAGATCATGCGCGATGTGGTCGCCGAGTTCAAAAAGCCGGTCATGCTCTATTCGATCGGCAAGGATTCGGGCGTGATGCTCCATGTGGCGATGAAGGCGTTTCATCCCGCCAGGCTCCCCTTCCCGCTGCTCCATGTCGACACCACGTGGAAGTTCCGGGAGATGATTACATTTCGCGACGAGACGGCCAAGCGCATCGGTGCCGATCTGATCGTCCATGTGAACATGGACGGCGTCGAACGCGGCATCAGCCCGATCGCTTCCGGCTCCTCTTTACATACCCAAGGTGATGAAGACCGACGCCCTGAAGCAGGCGCTGGATCTCTATCAGTTCGATGCGGCGTTCGGCGGCGCAAGGCGCGACGAGGAGAAGAGCCGGGCCAAGGAGCGCATCTTCTCGTTCCGCTCCGCGGGCCATGTCTGGGATCCGCGCAACCAGCGACCGGAGCTGTGGAATCTCTTCAATACCCGCATCCGGCAAGGCGAGACGATGCGCGTGTTCGCGATGTCGAACTGGACCGAGCTCGACATCTGGGAATACATCATGCACGAGAACATCCCGGTCGTGCCGCTCTATTTCGCCAAGATGCGCCCGGTCGTGCGGCGCGGCGGCACGCTCATCATGGTGGATGACGACCGCCTCCCGCTGGAGCCGAACGAGACGGCTGAAATGCGGATGATCCGCTTCCGTACATTGGGGTGCTATCCCCTCAGCGGCGCAATCGATTCCACCGCGACCACGATCAAGGACATCGTCGCGGAGATGCAGACGGCAACAGTCTCGGAACGGCAGGGACGCCTGATCGATTCCGATGAGGCCGCCTCGATGGAAAAGAAGAAGCGCGAGGGCTATTTCTGATGGACACCTCCGTTCTCAAGGAGCCGCATTCGACCGGGACCAAAGACCAGCTGCGTTTCATCACCTGCGGCTCGGTCGACGACGGCAAGTCGACCCTGATCGGGCGGCTGCTGCACGACAGCAAGCTGATCTTCGAGGATCAACTCGCCGCGCTGGCGCGCGACAGCGCCAAGCACGGCACCACCGGCGACGACATCGATTTTGCGCTCCTGGTCGACGGCCTCGAGGCCGAGCGGCAACAGGGCATCACCATCGATGTCGCCTACCGATTCTTCACGACCCCGCGGCGCTCCTTCATGGTCGCGGACACGCCGGGTCACGAGCAGTATACGCGCAACATGGCGACCGGTGCTTCGACCGCGCAGCTTGCCATCATCCTGATCGACGCCCGCAAGGGTGTCCTGGTGCAGACCAGGCGTCATTCCTTCATCTGCTCGCTGCTCGGCATCAAGCACGTCGTCGTTGCCGTCAACAAGATCGATCTGGTCGACTACAAGAAGGACGTGTTCGATCGCATCGTCGGCGACTACGTCGCCTTTGCCACCGGTCTTGGCTTCTCCTCGATCGTTCCGATTCCGATGTCGGCGCGCTACGGCGACAACATCATCGAGCGCTCGGGCAATACCGACTGGTATCACGGCCCCTGCCTGCTCGATTATCTCGAAGGCATCGACGTCGCGAGTGAGACGACCGGACTGCCGTTCCGCTTTCCCGTGCAGTGGGTCAACCGCCCCAATCTCGATTTCCGCGGCTTCACCGGGACGGTGGCATCAGGCAGCATCTCGCCCGGCGACGAGATCGTGGTGTCGGCATCCGGCCATGCGAGCCGTGTCAAGGAGATCGTGACCTACGACGGCGAGTTATCGAAGGCCGAGGCCGGCGATGCCGTGACGATCACGCTCCAGGACGAGATCGACATCGTCCGCGGCGACATCCTGGCGAAACCGACCGAACGGCCCGAGGTTGCCGACCAGTTCGCCGCCCATCTGATCTGGATGGATCAGGACCCGCTCGTACCCGCGCGCAACTATGTCGTCAGGATCGGCACCCAGACGATCACGGCGGCGAGCGTCACCGCGATCAAGTACCGCATCGACGTCAACACCCGCGAGCACCTTGCCGCGACGACGCTCGGCCTGAACGAGATCGCGTTCTGCAATTTCGCCACGGCGCTGCCGGTCGCCTTCGATCCCTATGAGGCCAACCGCCGGACCGGCGCCTTCATCGTCATCGACCGCTACACCAACCGGACCGTGGGCGCCGGCATGATCGCATTTCCGTTGCGGCGCGCCAGCAACATCGCCTGGCAGCCGCTCTCGATCGGCAAGGCCGAACGCGCCTCACTCAAGAACCAGAAGCCGCGGATCATCTGGTTCACGGGCCTGTCTGGTGCGGGCAAATCGACGATCGCCAACATTCTCGATCAGAAGCTGTTCGCGCTCGGCAATCACACCATGCTGCTCGACGGCGACAATCTCCGCCACGGGCTCAACAGGGACCTCGGCTTCACGGAAGCCGATCGGGTCGAGAATATAAGGCGCGTCGGCGAGGTCGCCAGGCTCATGGTCGACAGCGGCCTGGTCGTGATCTGCTCGTTCATTTCCCCCTACAAGGCCGAGCGCGACATGGTCCGCGGCCTCGTGGCCGAGGGAGATTTCATCGAGGTGTTCGTCAACACGCCCATCGAAGAGTGCATGCGGCGCGACCCGAAGGGGCTCTATTCCAAGGCGAAAGAAGGCAAGATCAAGAACTTCACCGGCATCGACGCGCCCTATGAGGCGCCCGAGCGCCCGGAAATCCTGCTGGAAACGGTCGGTCACCGCCCGGACGAACTCGCCGATCAGGTCGTCGAACTCCTCCGGCGCCTTTGAAGTGCCGAGCCGCCTTGGCTGAGGTCTCAGCCCCGTGGCCCCGGAAGCAATTCGTCAATGCGGCCGACGGCCCGATAGGTCATCAAGCCGAGCCACTCGCGTACCGCGACATTGGTCCGCGATAGGCCGTCCTCGGCGACGTCCGTGAACGAGAAGACGTCCTGTCCGGTGCCGACACGCCAATCGACCGGACAGGGCTCGACGACAAATCCCACTTTCCGAAACAGACCGATCGATCTTGGCATATGATAGGCCGAGGTCACGAGCAGCCAGCGCTCGCCGGGTTTCGGATCGACCATGGCCTTTGTGAACAATGCGTTCTCGTAGGTGTTGCGGGACCGGCGTTCCAGGATCAACCGGCTCCTGTCGATTCCCAGGCTTTCGAATATGCCCGCCGCGAAGTCGGCTTCCTTCGCATCGTCGGAGATCAGATTGGGGCTGCCACCTGTATAGACCACGCGCGCTTTGGGATATTTCCGAGCCAGTGCTGCGGCCATGAGGATCCGGTCGGCCGAGGTACTCACGACCGGCGTACCATGAGCCGCGGACATGTCGAGGTCGATCGACGCACCGAGAACGATGATGCCATCCGGCGCGCCTTGGGACGGGCTCCACGCCGGGAAGCGGGACTCGAGCGGATAAAGCAGCAGGTTTCCGACCGGCGCGAACCCGCATATCGCGAGCATCAATGCAGACAGGACCAGCAACGCGCGACCGAGCCTGACGAATCGGGTCATGAGCAGGAGTGAGCCGAGTACGCCGAGGCAGATCAGGAAATTCAGCGGCAACGCCATGATGCCGAGCGTCTTGGATAGAACGAAGAACACGGTTTCCCTCCGGCCACAAAGATGGTCGTCATATCATCGATTGACGGAGGAAGCAGGCTTCGCCCCAGGCAACCAGGCGAGGTTCAGGCGCGGGCCAGTCGCGCAGCCAGTTCGGCGCATTGATTGCGAATGTCGGGAATCGCGATGATTTCCCAGAAGGCTGCACGCGTCAGAGGCCCAACGGCGAAAAGCCGATGCGAGGGAGATCCGTTCCCGTCGATGATCGCGCAATCCGTGCTGACGTCGATCCCGATGCCCAATGGATCGATACGCGCCCGACCTTCCTGCAACAGGTTGCGCACCACGGGATTCGCGGTCGCGCGTGGATCCTTCACCACGCCCGTGCAGTCCACGACGGCGCCCACCTGCATTGCGCGGATCTCGCGCTCGCCCCGGGGGCGATATCGAACCGATACCCCGTCTTCGTTTGCCGCCAGGGCGACCACCTTGGCCGCCATGATCTTCAGTTTCTGCTCGGCAAGGGCGCTTGCGATCAGGGTCTCCACCTCGGGGGCCATGCGATGGCGATGAACGTCCCACCACGCGCGCGCATGTTCGAGAAAGCGTCGCCGCGACGGCACCGAGAGCTCGCGCCAGATGCGCTGGGTGTAGGGACGAATGGCGTCGACGACACTGCGCCAGTCGCCCCCTTGGGCCATATGCGCATCGACCCTGCGCCGGAACCATAGGAACAGCTCCCCGCTCCCTTGCCCGAAGGGAACATCCGACTCTTCGATACGCATCGGCTCGACACGTCGATGGGCCGTCGCCAGCAGGCCGCGTCGCGACATCGCAACGATCGCCCCCCGATGTCCATCCCGCAGCAGCGACAACACGTAGTCGACCATCGTCAATCCGGTTCCGAGAATGAGAACCGCGCTATCCCTGTCCATTCCGACGGGCGGCGCCCAGGGATTGGCGTAAGCGCCTGGCTTTGGCTCCCCCGTATCGTGCCCGGTCGCAAGGACTGCGATATCGCCGGTCAGACGATGGCCACCGGCCAGGGTCACCTCCACGCTCGCGGCCCCTTCCCGAACCTCGACACAGGTCTCCTGCACGATCGTCAATCTGTGCGAATTGCTCGCGATGATCGGCTCGATCAGGCTTGCGATGTAGGTTCCATAGACCCGCCTGGGAACGAAGCAGTAGGGATCGGGACAAATTGCGATGTCTTGCGACGAAGCCCATCGCCAGAAATGGTCCGGCTGATCCGGCAACGCACTCATATTGGCTGCCCGAACATTGAGCAGGTGGTCGGGATTCCCGGTGTGATAGGCCAGCCCTCGCCCGATCTCAGAGCGCGTTTCGATCAGCGTGACCCGGAAATTCGAAGCCGGATGATGCAGAAGTTGATGCGCGAGGAGGACACCGCTTGCCCCGCCGCCTATGACGATTGCGTGTCGAATAGCGGACTGAGACATGAACTTGCAAACCATCGGTGGCGCGCTTTACGCGCCTCGTTACATACCATGGGATGTTTTGCAACCGACCGCAACTCGGCACGACATGCGAGATGCGATCGTCCTATCTCGCCCTGGTCCGCTGCGTCCATCCGACACGGGCAAGCAGCCCGTCGATCACTGGCCAAAACAGCAGCACGATCGCGAGCGTCGTGATCGAGCCGACCAGACCGTTCGACCAGAATACTTTGAGGTCCCCGCCTGAGCCGATCATCGACAGGCGGAAGGCGTCCTCGGCGCGGTTGCCAAGCACGAGTGCCAGCGTGAACGGCGCCAGCGGAATGCCGATCTTCTTGAAGACGTAACCGACGACGCCGAAGCCGAGCATCAGCCAGATGTCGAACATCGCATTCTGGATCGCATAGGCGCCGATCGCGCAGCACACCACGATCATCGGCGCGACCGCCGCGAACGGCACGCGCAGGATCGAAGCGAAGATCGGCACCGTCGTCAGCACCAGCACGAGTCCGACGACATTGCCGAGATACATCGAGGCGATCAGGCCCCAGACGAAATCCTTGTGCTCGACGAACAGCAGCGGTCCCGGATTGAGCCCCCACACCATCAAGCCGCCGAGCAGGATCGCCGCGGTGCCGGAGCCGGGAATGCCCAGCGCCAGCATCGGCAGCAATGCCGCGGTGCCGGAGGCGTGCGCGGCGGTCTCCGGCGCGAATACGCCCTCGATGCGGCCCTTGCCAAAGTTCTCCGGATCCTTGGCGAAGCGCTTGGCGAGATTGTAGCCCATGAAGGACGCCGCGATCGCGCCGCCCGGGGTGATGCCGAGCCAGCAGCCGATGAAGGAGGAGCGCAGCAGCGTCACCCAGTATTTCGGCAGGTCCTTCCACACGCTCAGCACGACGCGCAGCGAGATGCTCGCGGCGTGGCCGCGTAGCGCCAGCCGCTCCTCTATCGTCAGCAGGATCTCGCTGATGCCGAACAGGCCGATGACGGCAACGAGGAAGTTGATGCCGCGCAGAAGCTCGGACGAGCCGAAGGTCATGCGCAGCTGGCCCGACACCGTGTCCATGCCGACGCCGGCGAGCAGAAGCCCGAGCGACATCGAGATGACCGTCTTGTACTTGGCCTCGCGGCCGAGGCCGACGAAGGAGCAGAAGGTCAGCAGATAGACCGCGAAGAATTCCGGCGGGCCGAACTTCAGCGCAAACGACGAGATCATCGGCGCGAGGAAGGTGATGAGCAGCACAGCGACCAGCGAACCGATGAAGGACGACGTGAACGCCGCTGTCAGCGCCTCGGCCGCTCTGCCCTGCTGCGCCATCGGATAGCCGTCAAAGGTGGTCGCGACCGACCAGGCTTCACCGGGGATGTTGAATAGGATCGAGGTGATCGCGCCGCCGAACAACGCGCCCCAGTAAATGCAGGACAGCATCACGATCGCCGAGGTCGGATCCATCGTGAAGGTCAGCGGCAAAAGGATCGCGACGCCGTTGGGGCCGCCGAGACCCGGCAGCACGCCGACGAAGATGCCGAGCACGAGCCCGACCATCATCAGCACGAGCGTCTTCCACGTCAGCAGGACGGCGAAGCCGTGAAGCAGGAGACCGAAAGCTTCCATCGCGGGTCCGCCTAGTAGCCGAAGGCCGCTTCGAGCGGCCCCTTCGGCATGATGACGTCGAAGGCGATGTCGAAGGTGACGAACATGATCGCCGTGAACAGGAAGGCGGTGAGCAGCGACTTCCACAGCGCGATCTTGCCGACCGCCCGCATGAAGCCCGCGATCAGCAGGAAGCTCGCGACATAGAGGCCAAGCAACTGCGTCACCAGGCAGAACAGCAGCGTCGGCACGAACACCGCCATCACCCGGCGCGCCTGCACGCGCGTGACGAAAGTCTCGGCAGCCGCGCGACGCGCAATGAGCGCGGCGATCAAGCCGTAGACGCTGCTACCGCCGAGGATGATGGAGAGATAGAACGGGAAATAGCCGGGCTCGGGCCCGGTCGAATCCCAGGATGCCCCGGTGCGCCAATTATCGTAGCCGAGGATCGCGGCCAGCGCGAGCAGCAGCAGGCAGACGATGATTTCGACCGTGCCTGAGCTGGTGACGGAGGGAGAGTGTTCCTCAGGCGCGGTCGGATCGTCGACGACGATTTCAAGATCGGTTTGGGACATGAGCTGTCAGGTCAACTTGCGCTGTCATCATCCGCGAAGGCGGATGATCCAGTATTCCAGAGACGGGCGAGGAATACGGATAAGCTGCGGCCTACTGGATGCCCCGCCTTCGCGGGGCATGACGTCGGAGGCGTCATCACTTCGCGAGGAATCCGGCTTCCGTCATCAGGGACTTGTTGGTGGCATCGTCTTCCTCGAGGAATTGCACCATGTCCTTGCCGGTGAGGAAGATCGGCTTCAATGCCTGCTTTTCCATGTAGTCCTTATACTCAGTGGTCTGCGTCACCTTGTGGAACAGCTCGACATAGAACGCCTGCTGCTCCGGTGTGACCTTCCCGGGCAGGAACATCGCGCGCAGCATCAGATACTGGACGTCGACGCCCTCCTCCTTGCAGGTCGGAATGTCGGCCCAGGACTGCGTGTCGGTCACCTTGCTGGTGTAGGCGATGCGCTCCTTGTCGAACACGCAGAGCGGACGCACCTGGCCGGCGCGCCAGACTTCGAGATTTTCGCTTGGGTTGTTGACGTTGGATTGGGTGTGGTTGCCGACGAGCTGGGTCGCGGCCTCGCCGCCGGACTTGTAGGGCAGATATGAGAATTTCGCGCCGGTCTTCTGCTCGAGGAAGACGGTCAGCACGTGGTCCTCGCGCTTGGAGCCGGTGCCGCCCATCTTGAACGGGGCGCTCGCGGCCTTCGCTGCGTCGACGAACTCCTTCACCGTCTTGGGGCCGGCACTGTTGTCCCACAGCACGAACTGGTCGAGCGCGATCACCGAGACCGGGGTCAGCTCGCGCCAGTTGAACGGGATCTTGGCCGACAGCGGCAGCATGTAGATCAGCGAATAGGCGATCAGCACCTTGTTCGGATCACCCTCGCTGGACTTCATGTACATCAGCGCTTCCGCACCCGACGCGGCGCCCTTGAGCGAGACCACCATCGGCTGCTTCATCAGATTGTTTTTCTGGATCGCGGCCTGCATCATCCGCGCCATCTGGTCGGAGGCGCCTCCCGCCCCCGCCGCCACCACGATCTCGACCGGCTTGGTCGGTTCCCAGCCGCCGGCCGCCGGTGCGACCCAAAGCGCAGCCGTCAGGATCATTGCGGCCTTCATTCCATGTCCCACGCGCGTCTTCCCCAGATTCCTGTCTATGTTCTTGTTCGGATTGGCAATTCGTGAAAGCCAGAGATGACCTGCATTGTGCGGGCGAACGCTGGCCAGTTCAAGCCGCCCGGCGTCGCACCGCTTATGACTTTGGAATGAGATTGATTGCAAGCGCTGCGGCCCGGCAAAAAAGCGCGGGCCCCTTGCGGAGCCCGCGCGCGCAATTCGCGGGAAGCCGGGCTGGCGACCGCTACACGACCAGGATGTCGTGCGGGTTGATCACCGCCGTGGCCTGGACCGCCACGATCCCATGGGCCGAGGCCTGAGTCCCGTCCGCGCTGAAATAGAGCGTCTGATTGGCCGTATCGAAATGGAATTCGGCGAAGCCGGAGAAATTATTGTCGGCCGAGCTTTCGAATGTCGACGTCACGTCCATGCCTGCCGTCAGGCCGCCGCCGAAGCCGCTCGCCGAGATCGCAATTCGATCGTGTTCGGTCGTGGTGTTGAAGTCGGTGATCTGCCCCGGCGCGGTCGGCGGTTGGAGGAAGGCGAAGGTGTCGTTGCCGCCGCCCCCGGTCATGATGTTGCCGCTGGAGGTGCCGATGAGGACATCATTACCCGCACCGCCGACGAGCTGCTCGCTGCCCTGAGTGGCGATCAGGATGCTGTCGCCACTTCCCGCGGTCAGCGTGGTTGCAGACGTCGCGTTATTGACGATGGTCGCGGTTGCGATGTTGGCCGATGTCGTCATCCCGTCGGTCGCCCCGTAGCTGAACGAACCGCCGAGCGTCGCGTCGTCCGTAAAGGACGCATTGCCGAAGGCCTCGCTGGCACTACCGCCCGAGCTCGCCGTAATCGGACCGAGCCCGAGATGGTCCGTCGTATCCGGGTCGGTGTCGTTCAACGCCAGCGCCCAACCGGCGATCGTAACCGAGCCGCCGGCGCCGACATCCGTGACCACGGTCTCGCCGACCGCGGTCGGCGCGTCGTTGGTGCCGTCGAGGGTGACGGTGACGTCCTGCATGACGGTGCCGCCATGGCCATCATCGACCGTGACGAAATAGTCCTGAGCCAGGGTCTGCCCCTGCGCCAGGAACTGGATGTCGGCATTGTTCACTGTGAAGTGCCAGCCGACCGAGCCCGTTCCTCCGGACTCGCTGAGCGGATCGAGCGCGAACGTGCCGAGATAACCGCCGCCCGCGGGCGCAAAACTCGCGGTGTGGCTGTCGCCGATCTCGGCATCGGAGAAGGAGATCGAGCCTGCGGTGGATTCGGTTGCCGGCCCCGTCGCAGGGCTGACATTGACGGAATCCAGGATCATTCCGTCGCCATCGTCGGCATAGGTGAATTGTAACGTCGAGGTCGACAATGTCGGGTCACCCGTGACCTCGAACGCATAATGATGGACGCCCGGCGCGATGTTGCTGACCGAAAGCAGCGGCATGACGGCGTCGTCCCACGTCACCGTGAGCGGCGTGTCAAGCCCTTCGGGATCGCCGATGATGTCGAAGCTGACGAAGTAGTGCTGCCCGGGCGTGGTCGCGATCGCCTGAGAGAGTGTCTCCGCGCTGCTGGTTGGGGCAAGCTGTGCCGAGAAGTGTCCGAAGCTGCCGCCGAACTCGTAGTTCACGACATGGATGTGCGAGCCGCTGGCGGTCCATCCGGTGAGATCGCCGGTCTCGAAATCACCGTTGATGATGGAAGCAGGACCGGCGTCCTCGGTCACCGATCCGCTGGCATTGGCCGCGGTGATGAGGGGATTGTCATCGACGCCTGTGATGTTGATCGTCAGCGTCGTGGTGGCCTGATGGCCCTGCCCGTCATCGACGGTGTAGCTGAATTGATCGCTGACATTGTCGCCGGAATGGAGCGCATCGACGGCTGCATTGGCGATGTAGCTAAAGGAGCGGTCAGCGTTGAGAACCAGGAAGCCATAGATGCCTGCGACCGGCATGCCGACGTCTCCTGTGCTTCCGTTCACTGCCGTGATCGTCCTCGGCGTCGAGAGATCCACGGGGTGACCGACGTCCGAGATGGAGCCGCTCACAATCGGACTGCCAGCATCGGTGCCGGTCGTGTCGGCCGCCGCGACCGTGACCGGCGTCGGGACCAGCGGATCGGATGCGCCGTTGATAGTCACGGTCACAATCTGGGTTGAACTGATGGTCGCATCCGCGACCGTCACGTCGTACTGGACCGTAAGGGTCTCCCCGACACTGAGGAAGTCGAGGTCTGCGTCGGGAATGGCGAAAGTCCAATCGATACTGCCGATGCCCGTGCCGGTGGAATCGTGCAGCGCAGTCGCGAGCGCTGTCTGGAGGTCGGCGAAAGTGTCTGCCGGCACCGAGCTGGGATTGGCCGACCACACCGCCGAATCCAGCGCGACGCTGATGGAATGGGTGTCCGACAGATCGACGTCGTTGAAGCTCAACGTTCCCGTCGGCACCGGGCTCGTGGTGTCGATCGCACTCGAATTTGTGACTCCCGGTAGCTCGGACAACGAAGCAGATTGCGGTCCACTGGTGATGACCGGCGCGTCATTGCCCCCGGTAATGACGACTGACACAGTCTGCGTCGAGCTGGTCGAGCCGTCGGCGATCTTCACGTCGTAATTCACCGTCAGCGTCTCATTGGCGGCGAGATAGTCGAGGTCCTTGTCGGCAAGCGCGAAATTCCAATCGATGCTGCCGGTACCGGTGCCGGTGGAATCGTGCAGCACCGTTGTCACCGCTGTGGCGAGATCGGCCTGCGTCGCCGCCGGCGGCGTCGGCCCGGAGCTCGAGTCGAGCGTCACCGTCACGGTGTGCGTGTCATTGGTATCCTGGTCGGTGAACGCAAGCGTGCCCGCCGGCGTGGTCGGCGTCGTGTCGGGGACCGACGAACCCGTGGTGGCGTCCTGCTCGGCCACGGTGGAGGATTCCGGAGCGCTGGTGATGACGACGGGATGATTGACGCCGAGGATAGTGATGGCGACGTCCTGCGTGGCGGTGCCGCCGTGACCGTCGTCGACCGTGACGTGATAGACGAGCTTGAGTGTCTCGCCACTGCCAAGGAAGTTGGCCTCGGAATTGGGAAACGTGAAATTCCAGTCGATATCGCCGATCACATGCCCGGTCGAATCGTGGAGCGAGGTACCGAACGCGGCCAGCAATTGCGCATTGGTCAGCGGGATCGCGCCGCCGCCCGAACGGGCCGCCGTCACCGTCGTCGAGACAGTATGCGCGTCGGCGAGATCGATGTCGGTGAAGAGCAGGCTGTCATGCGCGGTCAGATTGCCGGTCGGATCGACATTATGATCCTCGACGAGGGCGGCCGACTCCGGGCACGACAGGAACGCCGGCCTGTCGTTGGTGCCGACCACGGTGACCATGACCGTCTGCGTCGAGATTCCGCCGGCATCATCGTCGAGCTGCACCGTGTAGGTGATGTCGAGATGCTGGCCGGCCGCAAGATAGTCGAAGGCGAGATCGGGCGCCGAGAAGGTGGTGTTGATGGTGCCGGCGCTAGAGCCGGAATTCTTGATGACGTTGTCGACATGGTAGAACGCCATCAGCTCGGCGTCGCCGAACGGGCCCGGCAACAAGCCCGCGGTGGCGCCGGAGGTCGACACGCCGATCACGGTCGCGGTGTGGCCGGTGTTGGTGAGATCGTCATCGGTGAAGTTGAGTGCGACATGCACGGTGTCGGGCGACAGCGACAGGGTCTGGTTGGCCTGCTCGGTGACGGTCGCGGTCGTCGTCATGTTGATCACCGGCTTGTCGTCGCTGCCGGTGATCGTAACCTTGACGGTCTGGATCGCGGTGCCGCCGTGATTGTCGGAGACTTTGATGTCGTAAGTCAGGACCAGCGTCTGGTTCTTGGCGAGGAAATCGAAATCGTCGTCAGCGTCGCTGAAATTCCATTTGAGCTGGCCGGAGCCGTTGTGGTCGCTGACGATTTGCGACTGCATCGCGGTCTGGAAATGCGCAAGCGAGGATGCCGGAATGATCGTTCCGCTGGAGAGCACGGCGGAGTGCAATGTCGCCGTCGTCGTATGGGTGTCGCTGTGGTCGCTGTCGGTGAACGACATCGTCCCGGACAACGTGTGCAGTGTCGTGGAATCGGTGGTGTTGGCGAATTCAGTGAAGCTGCCCGTCGCGGATGAGGACGTAAATACCGGCGTATGATTGGTCATGGAAAAATCCCTGCCTGCGTTTGCCATGAGGGCGCCGCCGCATGAGACGCGGCGACGCGACTAATCGGACCGAGATATCGGACGAGATCCAACAGTCCTGACTTCAGAGTCTAAATGTCGTGGCTTGGTCGCGCGGGCCGTGCCTGGCGTCGGGGATGGTCAGCAGCAATTAAATTCTGGCGCGGCTCGCATCGTCGAACGTAGTCGCTAGGTCTTCAGTCAACTTCAGTTCAATGACTTCCGGTTGCGGTAAGGTCGGCCGGAACACATCACGCAATTTACGTCGCTCAATCGGGCTGGACTTGAAAATCACCCGGTGGAATGCAACCTCCGCGATCTTACGCCTGAGCTCGTGGCGCCGTCAACGTAAACGCGCGTTCATGCAGGCGCGCAATCGCGGTTCCGCGCGACTGAACTGCCTGAAAGATTTGTGACAATTGGAATTACGCGGAGTGGCTGACGAAGCGCGATAGCAATCGCTTCGGCGTTCACGCCGCGTTTCAGCGGCGCGAAAAGCCTAGATCTGCGCTACTTGCCCTTCCAGTTCGGCGTGCGCTTGTTCAGGAAGGCGTCCATGCCCTCGCGAAAATCCTCGCTCATATAGGCCTTGAGGATCAGGTCCTCGCCCTGTTCGCGCGACAGCGTGGGGCGGATGCGGCGCACCGCTTCCTTGGTCGTTTCGAGCGTCAGCGGCGCATGGCTCGCGACGAGCTTTGCAGTCTCCTCGGCGCGGCGCTGCAGTGTCTCGACATCAGGCACGATTTCGGTGAGCAGGCCGAGCGACAGCGCTTCCTGCGCCTCGACCAGGCGCGCCCTGAAGATCATGTCCTTGGTGCGCGCAGGTCCCACCAGCGAGACGATCCGGCTGATGTTCGACATCGACAGGCAGTTGCCGAGCGTGCGTGCGATCGGAAATCCCATGCGCGTCGTCTCGGTGCCGATGCGCAGATCGCAGCAGGCGGCGATGCCGGCGCCGCCACCAGTGCAGGCGCCCGCGATGGCCGCAATCACCGGCACGCGGCACTGCTCGAGCGTGCCGAGCACGCGATCGATCCGCGCCTCGTAGTCGAGCGCATCCTGCGCAGTCTTGAACGCGCGGAATTGCGAGATGTCGGTGCCGGAGGCGAACGCCTTGTCGCCGGCGCCGGTCAGGATCAGCGCCTTGATCGAACGGTCGGCATTGATCTCCAGGCATATCTCCGCCATGCGGTCATACATGGCGAAGGTCATGGCGTTGCGCGCCTGCGGGCGGTTGAAGGTGATCCGCGCGATGCCGTCCGTGACGGAGTAGAGCAGGTCTTCGTTGGTCGTCGTCGGTGCGTTCATCGCGCGCTCACTTTCCAGATGAGTTCAAGCCACCTGAGCTTTGGCCATCGGCACCACATCGCGCCCCTTCAGGACGTCCATGGCCGCCAACACGCCGCCGCTCCGGTGCGGAATCTTTGCAAGATCCAGGCCCATCTCGACGCCGGCGAGCGTGCCCATCAGCATCAGATCGTTGAAATGGCCGATATGGCCGATGCGGAACACCTTGCCCTTGACCTTGTTCAGGCCGGTGCCGAGCGACATGTCGAAGTTCTCCAGCACCACCTTGCGGAAGGCGTCGGCGTCGTGGCCGTCAGGCACGCGCACGCCAGTCAGCGCCGGCGAATGCGCGGCGGGATCGACGCACTGCGTCTCCAGGCCCCAGACCTTGGCCGCCGCGCGCGTCGCTGCGCTGTGGCGCTTGTGGCGGGTCCAGACGTTCTCCAGCCCCTCCTCCTCCAGCATCTTGACCGCTTCGCGCAGGCCGTAGAGCAGATTGGTCGCGGGCGTATAGGGGAAGGTGCCGAGCTTGTTGAAGCTGATCACTTCCTGCCAGTCCCAATAGGAGCGCATGCCGGGGTTGGCCTTCGCCACTGCGAGCGCCTTCTCCGAGACGGCGTTGAAGCTGAGACCCGGCGGTAGCATCAGGCCCTTCTGGGAGCCGGCGACCGAGACGTCGATGCCCCAGGCGTCGTGCTCGTATTCCATCGAGCCGAGGCCGGAGATGGTGTCGACCATCAGCAGCGCCGGATGCTTGACGCGATCGAGCAGCTTGCGCACCTCGAGCGGCGGCGTCACGCAGCCGGTCGAGGTCTCGTTGTGGACGACACAGACCGCCTTGATCGTGAGCTGCTTGTCGGCGCTGAGGCGCTTCTCGATCTCGGCGAGGTCGGCGCCGTGGCGCCAGTCGCTCGGGATGAAGTCGACGTCGATCTTGAATTTTTCGGCGATGCCGCGCCACAGCACGGCGAACTGGCCGGTCTCGCACATCAAGACCTTGTCGCCGGGGGCGAACACGTTGACCATCGCCGCTTCCCAGGCGCCGGTGCCGGACGAGGGAAAGATGATCACGGGCTGCTTGGTGCGGAACACCCGCTGCATCGAGGCCAGGACCGCGAAACCGAGCTCGGCGAACTCCGGACCGCGATGGTCCAGCGTCGGCATGTCCATCGCCCGCAGCACGCGGTCGGGCACATTGGTCGGTCCTGGAATCTGGAGAAAATGCCTTCCAGTATGCACGGTCATAGGCGTCCTTCCCGGTCTAGCCTTGTTTTGATGGCCGCCGAATAGCACCATTTGACCGACTTGTCCCCTCTCCAAAGGGCTGCTCCCATGCAGAACCGGGGCCCCCTCCGCCGCCCCTACTCCGCGGCCACCACCTTGCCGGACGGCAGGCGTCCCTCGGCCTCCGTAAACGGGCGTTCCGGGTGCATCAGGAAGGCCGAGACGCCGCCGAGCAGCAGCAGCCCCATCGACATCAGGAACGGCAGGTACCAGTTTCCGGTCGCATCGATCACGAAGCCCGCGACCAGCGGAGAGACGATGGCGGCAAAGGCCGAGCCGGTGTTCATGAGTCCCGACGCGGTCCCCGAATATTTCGGCGCAATGTCCATCGGAATCGACCACATCGGGCCGATCACCAGTTCGGCACAGAAGAAGCCGGCCGACAGGCACAGCGCCACGATCGTGATGTCGTGGACGAACAGGATCGGGAACAGCGAGAGCAGCGCCCCCGCAAATCCCGCAACGGTGACGCTGAGCCGCGCCAGGCGGACATTGCCGGTGCGGTCGAGGATCTTGTCCGAGATCACGCCGCCGACGCTGTCGCCGATCACGCCGGCGAAGAAGACGCCGGAGGCGAACAGCGCCGAGTTCTTGATGTCGAGATTGTAGTTGTTCTTGAAGAACAGCGGCAGCCAGTTGAGATAGAGCCACAGGCACCAGCCGTAGCAGAAATAGGTCAGCGTCACCGGCCACATCCGCCCCAACAGCGGTCCCCAGGGCACGCGCGGCCGCTCGCCGGTCGGGCGCGGCGGCAATGCAGCGAGCTCGGCTTCCGTGATGGAGGCGTGTTCCTTCGGCTCGTTGCGGAAGTACCAGACCCAGATCACGCCCCAGATCAGGCTGACAAAGCCGAGCACGACGAAGGCGCCGCGCCAGGTCAGCCAGAGGATCAAAAGCGCCACCACGGGCGGCGTCACCGCATTGCCGAGCCGGGCAAAGGAATGGGTCAGGCCTTGCGCAAAACCGCGGCGGTTGGCCGGCGTCCAGTATTGCATCGCGCGCGTCGCGGTCGGGAACGTCGCACCCTCGCCGAAGCCGAGCGCGAAGCGCGCGACGAACAGTGCGCCAAGACCGTTGACGAAACCGGTCGAGATGGTGGCGGCCGCCCAGATCATGCCGCACCAGAACAGCGTCTTGCGCGGCCCGAAGCGATCACCGACCCAGCCGCCGATCACCTGGAACAGCAGATAGGGATAGGCGAAGGCGGAGAAGACGAGGCCGAGCTGGGTGTTCGAGAGAGCGAGCTCCTTCTGGATCTCGCTCGCCGCGGTGCCGATGTTCACCCGGTCGACATAGGTGATGAAATACATCGCGCAGAGCATCGCCAGCACGACATGCGTCGCCTTGAACCGAATTCCCATCTCCACCCCTCCTGATCGCTCTTTATGATTGGCCTTGCGTGTCCCTGCGCAATTCTAGGTGCCGACCACTTTCAGATGCGGCGATGCATTGCCCTGCGGGCGCTGCTCCAGCAGCTTCATCGCGACGTCGACGCCGCCGGAGCGGTGCGGCACACCGGCGACCGACAGGCCCATCTCCACGCCAGTGAGCGCGCCGAGCAGCGTCAGCGCATTGCATTCACCGAGATGGCCGATGCGGAAGACCTTTCCGGCGACCTTGGAGAGGCCCGAGCCGAGCGACATGTTGTAATTCTCGAGCACGATCTTGCGGAACTGGTCGGCGTCATGGCCCGGCGGCATCAGCACTGCGGTCAGCACCGGCGAGAATTCCGACGGCTCCTGGCAGAGCACTTCGAGCCCCCAATGATTGACGGCGGCGCGCGTCGCGGCGGCGAGCCGCTGATGCCGCGCGAACACGTTGTCGAGCCCCTCTTCGAGCAGCATCGCGATCGCCTCGCGCAGGCCGTAGAGCAAATTGGTCGCCGGCGTGTAGGGGAAGAAGCCGTTGGCGTTCGGCTTGAGCATCTCCTCCCAGTCGAAATAGGAGCGCGGCATCTTGTTGGTCTTCGCAGCTGCGCGCGCCTTCTCCGAGATCGCGTTGAAGCCGAGACCGGGCGGCAGCATGAATCCCTTTTGCGAGCAGCTGACGCTGACATCGACCTTCCACTCGTCATGGCGGTAGTCGACCGAGCCGAGCGAGGAGATGGTGTCGACCATCAACAGCGCCGGATGCGAGGCGCGGTCGATTGCGGCGCGGATCTCGGCGATGCGGCTGGTCGCGCCGGTCGAGGTCTCGTTGTGCACGACCATGACGGCCTTGATCGCGCGGGCCTTGTCCTCGGTGAGCCGCGCTTCGATCAATGCGGGATCGGCGCCGCGACGCCAGTCGCCGGGCACGAAATCGACCTCGATACCGAAGCGCCCCGCCATCTGCCGCCACAGCGTGGCGAAATGGCCGGTCTCGACCATCAGCACCTTGTCGCCCGGCGACAGCGTGTTGACGATCGCGGCCTCCCAGGCGCCCGTCCCTGACGAGGGGAAGATGATGACGGGGCCTTTGGTCTGGAAAATCTTTTGGCTGCCTTCCAGCACGATGCGGCCAAGCTGTCCGAACTCCGCGCTGCGGTGGTCAATCACCGGCATGTCCATGGCGCGCAACACGCGCTCGGGGACCGGGCTCGGGCCCGGAATCTGAAGGAAATGGCGCCCCTGATGCATGAAAACCTCCCTGGCGGCGGATTCTGGCTGGCTCGGCCACTATTTTGCATTCATTTTTTGTCATTTCAATCGAAATTTGGTATTCGATTGTGGACGTCGACGCGGTTAATCGAGCAAACTACTGTGCTGCAAATGAAATCCACGATTCCCGACACCGGAGTTCCGATCGCCCCGCCCGCCACGAATGGCGGCGACCGCCAGGAAAACCGCCAAGAGGCCTCGCTCCATGGCGAGATCCTGCTGCGGCTGCGCGACTACGTCGTGGAAGGCAACATTCCCGATGGCGCCCGCGTTCCCGAGCGCCAGCTCTGCGCGATGCTCGGCATCTCCCGGACACCGCTGCGTGAGGCATTAAAGGTGCTCGCGGCCGAGGGCCTGATCGAGCTGCTTCCCAACCGCGGCGCCCGCATTCGCCAGCTCAGCCAGCGCGACCTCGAAGAGCTGTTCGACGTCATGGCCGGACTTGAGAGTCTCGCCGGGCGCCTTGCCTGCGAGGCCATTACGGATGAGGAAATCACCGCGATCGAACAGCTGCATTACGAGATGTACGGCCACTATTTGCATCGCGACATGCACGGCTATTTCCAGACCAACCAGCGCATCCACGAGAGCATCGTCGCGGCCGCGCGCAACGAGACGCTGAAGACGGCCTACGCCAACTTCGCCGGACGGATTCGCCGCGTCCGCTACTCCGCCAATTTCGCCCGCAAGCGGCAGCGCTGGGCGGAGGCGATGCGCGAGCACGAGGCGATCCTCGACGCGCTGCGCCGCCGCGCCGCGAGCGAGCTCAGCGACACCCTGTTCCAGCACCTGCGCAACAAGCGGACCGCTGCGATCGAGCACCTGGCTGAGCCCGAAGACGACGCGCCGGCAGCGCCCTAACAGGCGGCCGGCTTGCTCATTTTGAATTCATAATATAATCGGTCAGAAAACAAGAATGAATACTCAGCACGGCCAACAGCCGCGTTGGATCACTCCGGGACCAGGGATGACAAACGCCTCCTCGCTCGAACGACGCCTGCGCGCGGACATGACTGGCGACGTCCTGTTCGACGGCTTCAGCCGCGGCCGCTACGCCACCGACGCCTCGTTCTACCAGATCGTACCGTCGGGCGTCGTGGTCCCCAAGACCATGGACGAGGCGCTGCGGGCCCTGGCGATCGCCCGCGACGAAGGCGTGAAGGTCACCCCGCGCGGCGGCGGCACCTCGCAATGCGGCCAGACCGTCAATGACGGCCTCGTCGTCGATCTCTCGAAGCACCTCAACCGTATCCTGTCGCTGGACGTCGAAGGACGGACCTGCGTGGTCGAGCCCGGCATCGTGCTCGACGACCTCAACCGCCAGCTCAAAAAGCATGGCCTGTGGTTTCCGGTCGACGTCTCCACGGCGTCGCGCGCCACCATCGGCGGCATGGCCGGCAACAATTCCTGCGGCGGCCGCTCGCTTCGCTACGGCACCATGCGCGACAACACGCTGTCGCTGGAGGCTTCCCTCGCCGACGGAACGCTGAGCCGCTTCGGTGAGGTGTCGCGCGATCTCTCCGACCTCGACGCCGGCGACAACATGCGCGCGCTGTTCCGCGACATGCTCGATCTCGGCTCCCGCGAGGCCGACGAGATCGCAGCGCGCTTTCCCAAGGTGCAGCGCCGCGTCGGTGGCTACAATCTCGATGCGCTGACGCCGCGCAATGCGCGCAATAACATGGCGCATCTCCTCGTCGGCTCGGAAGGCACACTGGCCTTCACCACCAAGGTCGAGCTGAAGCTGTGGCCCGTGATCCGCAACAAGGCGCTCGGCGTTTGCCATTTCGGCAGATTTTACGAGGCGATGGATGCGGCCCAGCATCTGGTCAAGCTGAAGCCGATCGCGGTCGAGCTGGTCGATCGCACCATGCTCGCGCTCGGCCGCGACATCGCGATGTTCAAGCCGATCATCAATGCCGCGATCAAGGGCGATCCGGATGCCGTGCTGATGGTCGAGTTCGCCGAGGAGGACCAGGCCGACAATCTGTTGCGCCTCAAGCAGCTCGGCGAGTTGATGGGCGATCTCGGCTTCGGCTGGAATAACGACACGCGCAAATGGGGCGGCGTGGTCGAGATCACCGAGCCCGCGCTCCAAAGCGGCATTGCCGATTTCCGCGCCGCCGGTCTCAACGTCATGATGTCCATGAAGCAGGAAGGCAAGCCCGTCTCCTTCGTCGAGGACTGCGCCGTACCGCTGCCGCATCTCGCCGACTACACCCAGCGTCTGAACGAGGTATTTTCTAAACACGGCACCAGCGGCACGATGTACGCGCACGCCTCCGAAGGCTGCCTGCATGTGCGCCCCGTGCTGAATTTGAAGCTGGAGAAGGACGTCAAGGCGATGCGCGCCATCGCCGAGGAAGCCTTCGCGCTCGTGCGCGAGTACAAGGGCTCGCATTCCGGCGAGCACGGCGACGGCCTGGTGCGCTCCGAATTCCACGAGACCATGTTCGGCGAGCGTCTCGTCGCCGACTTCAAAGAGGTGAAACAGCGCTTCGATCCCGACGGCGTGCTCAATCCCGGCAAGATCGTCGACGCGCCCAGGATGGACGACCGCTCGCTGTTCCGCTTCAAGCCCGACTATCGCGTCGCCGACCTCAAGACGGAGCTCGACTGGTCGGCCTATCCCGGCGCCGGCGGCGGTTTTCAGGGCGCGATCGAGATGTGCAACAACAACGGCGCCTGCCGCAAGCTCGAGGGCGGCGTGATGTGCCCGTCCTATCGCGCCACGCGCAACGAGAAGGACGTCACGCGAGGTCGCGCCAATACGCTGCGGCTCGCGATCTCCGGCCAGCTCGGCCCCGATGCGCTGTCCTCCGACGAGATGATGGAGACGCTGAAACTTTGCGTCTCCTGCAAGGCCTGCCGCCATGAATGCCCGACCGGCGTCGACATGGCCAAGATGAAGATCGAGGTGCTGGCCGCGCGCGCGTCCTCCCACGGCCTGACGCTGCGCGATCGCCTGGTCGGCTACCTCCCGCGCTACGCGGGCCTCGCATCGCGCTTCGCGCCGCTGGTGAATTGGCGCAACCACAGCCCCCTGCTGCGAAAGCTGTTCGAGCGTTTTGCGGGCATCAGCGCGCGCCGGGCGCTACCCGCCTTCCGCAGCGATGTCTTCGTGCCACCGGCCGAAACGGTCGGGCCGGCGACCGGCCGCGAGCTCGTTCTCTTTGCCGACACCTTTAATCGCATCTACGAGCGCGAGAATCTCGAGGCCGCGTTGCGCGTGCTCGCGGCCGGCGGCTATCGCGTGCATATGCCGAAGCCTGCCAGCGGCGACCGCCCGCTGTGTTGCGGCCGGACCTTCCTGTCGACCGGCCTTGTCGATGAAGCCAAATCCGAGCTTGACCGTCTCGTCGCCGCCTTCGCGCCCTTTGCCGCGCGCGGCGTCCCGATTGTCGGCCTCGAACCGAGCTGCCTGCTGACGCTGCGCGACGAGCTTGCCTCGCTGCGCAAGGACAACGACGCCAGGGCCGTCGGCGCCCATGCCCTGACCTTCGAGGAGTTTCTCGTGCGCGAGGCCGAGGCCGGCCGGCTGCAATTGCCGCTCGGCACCGTCGCCGACAAAGCCGTCGTCCACGGCCATTGCCACCAAAAATCCTTCGGCGCCTTCAAACCGGTCGAGCAGGTGCTGCGCCTCGTCCCCGGCCTTGAGGTCAAGACCATCGAGTCCAGCTGCTGCGGCATGGCCGGCGCTTTCGGCTACGGTGCCGACACCTACGATGCCTCGATCGAAATGGCCGAGCTGTCACTGCTGCCCGCGGTGCGGAAGGTTGATCAGGCGACATTAGTCGTCGCCGACGGCACCTCCTGCCGCCACCAGATCCACGACGGCGCGCAACGCGAGGCCCTTCACGTCGCCCGCGTGCTGGCGATGAGCCTCGACCGCGCCAAGATCAATTCCACTTCAACCGCTGTAAAGGAACCCAGCCATGGCTGACCTCACGCTCGACACCGCCCGGAAAATCCTCGACGCCGCATTCGCGAAGGCGGATGAGCTGAAGCTCAAGCCGCTCGTCGTCACCGTCCTCGACGCCCGCGGCGTACTCAAGATCGCAGCCGCGCAGGACGGCACCAGCCTGATGCGCGCCGAGATCGCCCACGGCAAAGCCTATGGCGCGCTCGCCATGGGCCTGGGCTCGCGCGCGCTATTTCAGCGGGCGCAGGAGCAGCCCTATTTCATCGACGCCGTGAACACGATTGCAAAAGGCGCGCTGGTGCCGGTCCCCGGCGGCGTGCTGATCATGGACGGCAAGACCTTGCTGGGCGCCGTCGGCATCTCCGGCGACGCGTCTGACAATGATGAGGCCTGCGCGGTGGCGGGCATCCAGGCGGCGGGGCTGAAAGCCAACGCTGGATAGTACTCGTCACTGATGCCGCCCCCGAGCTGGGTGAGCCCAGCGGCGCGATGCCGTTGGCTTGTGTCAGCCGTCTGAGGTCCCCTCCAAAGCGCGCGCCACGCGGTCCGAGGCGTCAATTGGTCTGGCTTGCCGGCGGTCGGTATTCCGGGAACCGGCTGAGCATCGCGGCCTTCAGGAATTTGAAATGGGCGATCGACGCGCTGAGCTCCTTCAACCTGCGCTGGCCGTTCAGGATTTCCTTGTCGAACAGATCCTGATGGTGATTGTCCAGCGCTTCGCGCTCGAGATATTCGTCATTGCCGTTGCCGATGGTCACAGCCGCGCGCGCCAGCACGTCTTCCACCCGGCGGTTCAGACCCGATTGCTCACGCTCCGCCGCATGCAGCGCGTCCTCGATCGCGACCATGATGGCTTCGATGCGCGTACGATCGGTGTCGGCGTCGCGCTCGGGCGAGCGGGCACGGAACGTCTGCTCTCCGCCGAAGCGGTCTTTCAGGAAATTGTGTGTGCGGGCCCGTAAGAAGAGCTGAAACATGCGTGCACTTTCCGGTTCGAGAGTTTAAAGGCCGCGGAACGTTGTGCTCAGATGCGACCCTTGAACCGGCGTTCAGATCGTCGCCTTGAGGGCATCCAGCTCGCGATCGAGCGCCTGCTGCCAGCTCGGCGGCGTGATGCCGAACCGCTCGCGCAGCCGCGTGAGATCAAGGCGAGAGTTGGAGGGCCGCTTCGCCTTGACCGGAAATTCGTCCGATCGGATCTGAACGATTTCCTTCACGGCAAATTTCGCACCCCTCGACTGCAACCCGGCAACGATCGCAGTCGCAAAGCCGTGCCAGCTGGTCTCGCCGGCACAGACCAGATTGACGATTCCGCTTCGCTGCTCGAACGTCTTGCGAAGGTCGTCGTCACTCCGTGGCAGCATCGCAACCACCGCTTGCGAAATCGCATTGGCTGTCGTCGGCGCACCGATCTGGTCGGCGACGATCCGCAACTGCTCGCGCTCTCCGGCGAGGCGCACGATTGTCTTGAGGAAATTCGCACCGGTTGCAGCGTAGACCCAGGACGTGCGCGCGATCACATGCAAGGCACCCGCCTCGGCAATGGCCTGGTCGCCAGCAAGCTTGCTCTGGCCGTACACCGAGAGCGGCGCCGGCGTGCTGTCCTCGCGCCAGGGACGTTCGCCGGAGCCGTCGAAGACATAGTCCGTCGAAAAATGCACCAGCGGCACGCCACGGGGCGCCGCCCATTGGGCGATGACCAGATACGAAAAGAAATGTGCCTTATCGGCGCTGCGGTAAAGGCCTGCGAGCGCCTAGACGTGGACTGTCTGGCCGGCGGCGCCGGTCTTGGCACGCGCGGCGCCGTTTCGTTGTCAGCGGATCACCCGATGGACCTTGGCACGCCTAGAGCCTGTGTATAGTTTGGATGCCGGCCTGACTTCCGCGGAGCATATTGTGCAGATCAAACTTCCTCGAAAGGACCTCAAATTCGTCCAGAGCATCGACAGCATAGAACTCAAAGATGCAGCTGGCAGGCATATTGGCCAGTATTTTTTTGGGAAGAACTACGGACGAACCGTCTTCTTGTTTGGCAAATACAAAGGGACTTTCAAAACCCACGAGGAATGCCAAGCATTCGTCGATGGCGTTCTCGCCGTGGTCAATTCCTAGATCCGAAAACCCACCATCCGGGCTGATGCTTTGTCTTTTCCCTGAAGGAGACGGAGCGCGCCCAGCGTATCGAAAATGCAGGTCCATGGAAGACGACTATTACTTTGTTTGGGTACTAGACCGATCAGGCAACGTCTGCCCACAAATTTGGGCAGGGGATCAATTTGACCGCCCGGATTGGCAACTCAGCCACCTTATCAGCAAGCGCCTACTGAACGCAGCCGAGCGCAGGATGCCGCTGGACCGCCTCGCCGCTTTGTATCCGCCCTCTTGAAGGGAGCGGCACTCTTCCGAGCAGTCCTCATAATCCTCGGATTTTTGCGAACACCGCGCCAGGTCTGGCCTTGCTGCCCACTGATATGCCGCCAGTCCGCATCGGAAGGTCACTGTACTGGCCGGGAAGGCTTAATAAGACGTTGGTAGCCGACTTGCATGCTCCGCACCCGGGTTCATACGGGGGACGCTGCATTTCGAGGCGGGATGCGGCCCCAGAAGATTACCTTCGGCGACATGCGCGGCGCTGGCGTGCGCGCGGCGGCAGCTCGGTCAACGACCCGATCGCGCTCGGACGACGCTTCCGGAAATGTTCACGACTGTCGGGGTGAGCGTGCTTACCGCCAGCGCACGTGGCGAGCGCCCACGTGCCACCGGAGGCCTACTGCGAATCCATGTGCGTTTTTCTGATGCTGTCGGGCAAGTCGCGTTACGTGCCTGAACAAGCGCATGTCTTCGTGTATCAGATCTGGATGGGCGACCGCGCTGACAATGCTCGGGGCCGCGAGCTATAGCGCAGATGATCTCATGACCGTTGAGCGCGATATCGGACGTCTCGCCAAATACACGTTCGACATGGGCGGCGCGGGTGATCTGTTATCACTGTCTATCACTGTCGCTAAACGTTCCGCCGTGGGACGATTTACATGAACTCTCTCGGGAGGAATTGCGAGTGACGATCTCATCACTACCGACAAAAATTGCTCAGCTGGGCAACCCTAACGCAACGGTGGTCGAGCTGGCGCCCAAATCGCCAAGGTCTCTTCGTGAGCACTGCGGCGGCACCCTTCGCTGAGCAAGAGTAGCGAGTAGTCCTCCCATCGACATCACACCTTCAGATTTGTTGTCTTCTCCGAGAACTGGCCCGTAGTTGAGGTCCATCCAGACCTGTTCGGCGACGTTGTTTCGGTACAGCGTCAATTCTTGATCCTTGAACGATAGTGTGCCGCCGACGAGCCCGACTTCAAGCACCTTCGCATTAAAGTCCGCCACCTCCGCCCAGCCCTCCAGGACCTTGGAGCCCAGGAGCTTCGGATGCCTCTGACCGGCGAATTCCGAATATGCATCGTTGTAGATCATGATGCCGTTCGGTCCCCACAGCATCACCAGTGGCAGTGGGGACTGCAGCACGACCTTGGTGGCGGTCCGCAGCGTGGGGGATATGTGGCTGTCAGATATCGAGCCGCGCTTCGTCTCCTCTGCATGCGGCCAGTGCAGGAGTGCTCTTAGTTCTTGAGTGCTTTTCCGAAGATATGGCCGCCATCGTTGCAGGATATTTGTCGGTAGGGATACGATCCCGTCCTTGTACAAGCAACGGTCACGTCGCCGGATGAAAAAGTGAACGTGGGAGCGTGCTGCTTTGCATGGCTGGTCTTAAAGCATTGAATCTGGCTATCATTGAACTGTCGTAGCTGCGAGTTGGCCTTCACGTAGTGCAAAAATCCTGGGCAATCGTTGGCGAAAGCGCTGGCCGGAAGGATCATGCAGATTGAAAGAATAAGCTTCATTGCAATCTCCTCTTTTTGTCGTTGAGGATTCGGCCACACAGGCCGAGATGCATAGCCCGCCCTACACTCGCACGTTTGTTGAAATCCAGCGATTCCCCGATAGGATTACTTCGCCGCGGCTGGCTGTATATTCACTTAGATTGTTTTCATCCGGTTCGTTTTGACCTCAAGCGTGGGCCGCAGTGGAACCCTACTGCGGCCTTTTGCGTGGTCTACCGCCTCAGCCGCTGGCGGTGCATCATCAGCCGCTTCGGTTGCGCTTCGGCTTCAGTCGGTTTCACACACCCACGACGCCCAGTAGCTCGCGCGCGTTGCGAGACGCTACCGATTGACGATTTGACTCTCGCCCGCGCCGGGTTTCGATGGCGGCAGGCCTCACCCCGTCCGACGCCACACAACTACGCACGCCGCCGGCCGGCCGCTCAAGATCACGTTCGGCGAAATGCGGCAGATGGGTGTGCGCGGCGTGCTCGTCTATTGCCATTGCGGTCACCACGTTGCTCTCGACGCTGACCACTGGCCCGACGATGTGAGGCTTTCGGATCTCGAGCCGCAGTTGTGTGCCAGGGCTGTGGTAATCGCGGAGGTTCGGCCCGACTTTGAGGGTGGCAACCACCGGCTTGCAATCATGGGGTACCGACACGCGCGATTGACGCTGCTGGACGCCGGCGAGTAGATCGCCGCGCTCCCGAAGAAAGAACGACGCGTCGGAGTGGCAAGCGGCAATCAACGGTCCGAACCCGCTCGCGCGCGCTCACCGCATGGGAAATTTCCCGAGTCTATTCTTCCACCCGTGAGCAGCCGCAGCAATGATCCCGCTTGCACGGATCGTTTCGCGGGATCGTGCCATTGCCTACGATTGATTTCAGCACCATGGAGAGATTGCTGTGACAAACGACACAGCTGTGTTTGACGCTATGCGTCCCGATCCCAAAAATGGCGAGAGGGAATGGGCTGGCCGAATGGGCACGCGCGACGCGATTAGGCGTGACGGCCTCGAAATTGATACAGCGTCCGTCGCCTTCTGTCCGCTCGAATGGATTAATAGCGCCGGCTATGTCGACATTGAGCTCGTGCGCAAGTTTCCGCTGATGCTGGCTCAATGAGATGGACTTGGACCAGTCTCCTCCGGAAACGACGGTTCGGCGACTGCTAAGTCGTTTCGCCAGACGTGGGCGGCCCGCTTGGCCACCGATCGTAATACCTCATGCGACCCACAACAGTCCGAACCGCGAATTCGCGCAAAAAGATCGGACCGCTGTCTGGTTCTTCGTTTTCTTGCTGATTTTTATGCTGCTTTACGCGATCGTCGAGAAAATGCACGTCAGGTAGTGACGATCATCCCACTGCCGCGGCAAGTAGGCCCCCGCCCATGGGGTCCGCACCTAGCCAGCGCGTGGGCCGGAGCCGGTCTATGTTGCACACAGCTTCTTAATCCGGCTAGTCCAAAACCCTGGGACGGCGCCGTGGGGACATACGCGGTCTTGTGCATGCAGACGATAGGCCGCCGGAGCCGGCCTAAGAATTTACGGGTCAACCCGTCGGCGGGATGTCCCTATCGTGCTCCGCCATCTCCAATAATGGAATACGGTGCCCAGAACAAAGGATGAGCATAGGCAAATTCCGTCCTTCCATCGCCGCCAACGTAGCCGGGCCCATCCGCCAAGGCCATCATAGCCTGTTGGAGCGCCTCGGCGCGTGTCAGCT
This sequence comes from Bradyrhizobium sp. AZCC 2230, assembly GCF_036924495.1. Taxonomy (NCBI): domain Bacteria; kingdom Pseudomonadati; phylum Pseudomonadota; class Alphaproteobacteria; order Hyphomicrobiales; family Nitrobacteraceae; genus Bradyrhizobium; species Bradyrhizobium sp. AZCC 2230. The sequence goes on from NZ_JAZHRS010000001.1 coordinate 3,088,628, forward strand.
TGGGATCTACGGCCTGACGCCTGAATAGATCGGTGATTAGCTCCTTCGCCGATTGCGAATGCACAGACCAGTTAGTGATGAGCAGGGCTCGGGTGCCGGCGTAGAAGAAAGCGCGGCCCAGACCAGAAGCGGCCTCCGCGCCAGCGGCAACTCCGGCGCCAGTGTTGCATGCCGACAGAACGACCCAGTCGGCATCGAGCTTCAATGCAAGAATCTCTTCCATAGTCAAAAGGCCGTCGCCGTCGCTGTCGGCTACAGCGGGAGCCGTCAGGGCCAGGGCCGGTTGTGAGAGGCCATCAAGTTCGCCGGGCACCAGCCCATGGGTCGCAAAGGCGATGATCTTGAACTTGGACAGATCGGTGGACTTGACGTTCTTCTCGTTGGCATCCTTGCGGAGATTGAGCACTTTGGCCGGATCGGCCTGCAGCGTCAGCGCGATCGCCTTAAGCTCGTCCGCGGTATCCGGAAGCCGCGGCAATTGCGACAGCTGAAGTTAATCGATGCCGTCGATCTTTGGCCCGTTGCGCCGTTTCAGGGGCGCACCGCGGGTGACGTTGGATGCGTCCGCCACCTTGATTTGCGCATCCTCCTTAGCCGCTTCAACGGCCTGTTCCTTGCTGAACAGCGGATCGCCAAAACCGATCAACTGCTGGCGGGAGGCGGCCGCGACTGGCACTTTCCGTAACGTAAGCAGCGCGGAGAGCGACGGAACCACCGTCACCGAATGACTGCGCGCGAGCCAGGGGACCTTCCGATATCGGAATCGATCCGCGCGGGTTCCGTCGGCAACAACGATAACGGTAACAGGCCAAGCGTTAGTCACCACGATCAGGTTCTTTGCAGACTTCCAATGTCAATCGGCTTGCAAATTTGAGGGGTCAAATTTGCAGGCCGAATGACAGGTGGACGGCTATTCGTGCGTGGAACGGGACAGCCCGAATTCGAACTATTTGCCGAGAGCGAGGACCGGTTTTTCATGCGCTTTGTTGATGCCCAGGGAATGTTTCTTCATGGCAAGGATGGAGCGGTTGATCGGCTGTTGTGGCACCAAAATGGAAGGTACACGTACTACCCGCGTGTTTCTTGACGGGGCCTGCGTATTAGTCCGCTGTGGGTCCTCGGCAGCCAGCACGCCTTTGGTCGGGTCATCTCTCGGAAGTGGAGATCGCCGCGCTTAGGGCTGAGGGTCAGCCACGGGCCCAAAAGCGGAACTCGTCGTCGGTCGCGGGGGCTCTCGCAGGCTGCCTATCTGCGAGCTTTGAAAACTCAATCGAGCAGATTGCTCGCCAGGGACGGAGAGCCGCCGCACGATCAGCAGTGATGTTAACGATGCCGCCATGGCAAGCCGTGGCCTTCATCGTGCCGGTCACGGTCGCGTTGTTGCCGAGCTGGATTGTCAACCGCTGACGCAAGTACGTGGTGACAGTGACGCCGACTGAAAGGTCTCTTGATGCCGCTAATTGAAAGTTACGCCAATCTTGTACGCTCTTCGCCAGACCACGCGGCATGATATTTTTAGTTTGTCTTCAGGTATGATCAACGTAAACGCGGCAGGAATGGTCGCGCTCAGATCGGAAAGCTGCAGAGCGGCGCCCGTAATAGAGAGATCACGAATAATGCAGGAGGTTTTGTCGCCTCCATATTCAATCTGCGCCGGCTTTGAAACGCGATAGCGAGGCGCAATCCGGGTTTCGACCACTGGTGATCACTCCCAATTTATTCCATACTCGTCGGTCGTTTGATTGATCCAGAGCAGAGCGGCTCTAGTATCGAGCCAAACCAGCCGCTCATCTTCGAGGTCTTCGTCAGAAGTCATATGCAGCAGGAACTTATTCTCGGCGAACCTAAAAAGGCTATCGCGCGCCTGACATTCAGCAAGCGTTTGAGTTGCGATAAATGCATACTTTCGCGTGGCGACGAGATGCATGGAAAATCATAGGAAAGCGAAAAATGAATTCCCACATAATCACGGATAGAGATTAAGTATTCTTCAAGGACAACCGGTAACGGCGCGCGCGGGGACCAAGGCGGTGAACGCAATAAGCCGCAGCGGCTTTCACCGCCGCGGCCCTGCCTGATCAAACGCCGGGTCAATGAAATCAACGAAATATTGGCCAGCCCGGCACCTCGAAAGCTACGCCCGGATACTGCTGCCAAGGGAGAGGGCCGAGTGAGCCGCGAAAACTTCCTGGACGGTAATGGATTGTTAACCCATCCACCCCGATCATCAACGCTGACTAGCGTGGATAGATCATCCAGAAACTCACACATTGGGAGCCGTCGCTGATCTCAACCCGGCGACGGCCTTTTTTGTTGCGGTGAACATGGACTATCGAGCTTTCACGAACGACAGTCTCACCATGATGTACGAGAGTGTTCGGGGGGCTCTCGCTTCCGACGACGCTGCAAGGACCGTCGGAGACAAGCCCTGCTTTCAAGTGCGGGAAACGCGTGACTGGAAGGAGCATGCCGCCAATCTTGAAACCGAAATGCTCGGGCGAGGGATGTTCTTCGAGATCATCGATTGGTCAGAAGATCAGGGGCAGTTGCCACTTTAACGTCGCCGGCATTGCCCCTTTTCGCGCTTTAAGGAATTAGTTACGGCTCATTGCCAACCTGTGACCATTGCAAATCGTCGCGGCGGCGACGCCAATATCGAAGTTCGATTGATCAAGACCTGCTCGCTTGGCAGTCTCTTCATGCGCGAGGCCGTTATGCTCAAGGGGTTCATGATTGCCGTTCTAGCGCTAATATTTTTATCAATGTGCGATCAATACACATCCAGTGGCCAATATTCCGATGCGGTCATCATGATGGCCAAGCAGATTAGACACTCCTTTGGTGCCTAATTGCACCTGTCGTCGCCCAAGCGTGAGCATGATGAGCGAGACCGATATTCTTGACGTGCTAAACAACCATGAGTGTCCGGACTGCGGCGCAAATAAATTGCGATCCGCACTCCGCGTCGATATCGCCGAGCATCTGACCTGCAGCGAGTGCGAGGCTCGTTTCTACATTGCGCCACGTCGGCCATATGCCAAGGTGTTCATTCGTCAATAGCCAAGAGCCATGTCGTTCCAATGGATTATCCGCCTTGGGTCATTAGGCAACCTGACCGGCGTGTTGACCATGCCCGCTCCACCCTCGAAAGCCGATGTCAGCGGCGCCGACTTGCACTTCCGCTAAGGGTCAGAATGCGAAGAACTCAACCAGAGCAAATCGCGTCCGCAGTGCCCCACTGAGCGGACCTTAACGAAGCTTGCCGCTACTTCGCTGATGGGCCACTTCCGGGCCTGACCTGCGCGTTCGATCTGTCGAGGTCCGTTGTGGGCTGTTCGCTTCACATTGACGGTGGGCAGGCCGCCCCTTCCGCTAAACAAACCCAAGAACATGCCCTAAGCTGGTATCGAAATGTTGGCCGCCAGAAGTGAGCGCATGATGCTGATAACCAAAGGAAGGAATTTCCCCTCGCTGTCCACAAAGCGCTTGGTGCTGCGCGCCATGACGCCTAGAGACGCCACCGCCTTCGGAGCACTCCTGTCGATTCCGGAAGTAACCCGTCATTCAAATTGGCCCGATAAACCCAGCAAAGTTCAAAGCGAACGGTATGCAAGGTGGATGGTTAAGCTTTACGCCTCCGGCAAGGGCTGCGCGTGGATCATCGAAGACCGAAAGTCAAAATCCCTCATTGGCGCGATCCGCTTCAATAGCTTTGAGAGAAAATGGAGTTCTGGCGAGATCGGGTACGAGCTAAACCCGGAATTTTGGGGAAAGGGCCTGATGTCCGAGGCGGTCTCCGTCACGGTGGCATGCGGTCACGAGACTTTTGGACTTAACCGCATTGAGGCTTGGACGCTTCCCGGAAACTCAGCGTCAGACCGGGTCCTGGAAAAATCCGGATTTCGATACGAGGGCACCCTTCGACAGAAGGCTTGGTTCAAAGGTGCGTATCATGATTTCCGAATGTTTGGGCGGATCGCCGGTGACCCACCGAATTGAATTGGTCGGTCGCAATTCGACGTGCTGACGTCCGTTCCGGGTCAATCGCGTCCGTGCGTACCCGAGTTCGGTCTTCCGGTCCACTCTCGGCACCGGACATGTCGCAGCAAAGCGCTAACTGACGCGATGGGCCAGATTCGGTCCTCATAATGCGCAGGCGCAGACGGCCGGTCTTCCTCCGGGATCGGAAAGACACGGCGTGCGGAGCAGTTGCCCGGCCCATGCGTTATTTCGACCTTGGCGGCTAGGGTAGTGGACCCTCCGGGGCGAGGCCGCTAGGCGCGCTTGTTACGCTTCGACGTCTCGCACTGATTGTTGCAGCCGGCATCGAGCCGCTTGCAGCGATTCCTTTATGCGGCTCGCCATGGCGTCAACCTTGGAATCCAGCGCGGCACATTAGTCCGAAAGCTCTCGTACTCCGTGCCGAATGTTTGCTTGAGCGTCGGTTCTTCGTACATCACCACAAAGACATAAAAAAAAGCCAGAGTAGCGCGCCGTACCAGAGGAGACGCCAGTCACCAAACAAAAGGGCCTGACCAAAAATGACTGCGACGACCGCGATGTAGATCGGATTTCGCACGTAGCGATAAAGGCCAGTCACTACGAGCTTTTGTGTCGGCGCGATCGGGGCGGGCGTCCCCAGTCCCTCCAGCGCAAAACGGGAAAATGAATCCACGAGTCCGGGCACTCCGACGAGGATCAATATACCGCCGAGGATGCGGGTTAGATCGACGCCGAACAAAGCTGGCCGAAATTCCCACTGCGTGACCCACCAGGGGACGAGGCCTGCCAGCACCAACGGCGCAATGACGAAGAACAGAGCGGAGCCCAAGACGGCAATTGCTTTCGACATTGCGTGCTCCCACGACCCGACAAGAATAGCCTCGCAAGTCACTTTCTGCTACGAGCATTGAACGCAGCTCCACAATCAGTTGTCCCGGCCGTCGAGTTCTCTTCACCTCGCCTCTGATCTACAGGCTGAGTTCCGGTATGGGTCAGAATCGGTCCTCCCGGTCGAGAAACGCGACTTCCGGTCTACTCCCCAACAACGGACATCATCACGTCGGCCGAGTTGGTCCGGTTCGTGTCACATGCGACATTGGACGCTTGGCTGATATGAAAAAGGCCGCCAACCAAGGCGGCCTCCAGGTCCATTAGGTCGGTGATCCGCATAATTGCGACACCGCTCACATTGGACGCCTGCAGCCTGATGCAAACGGCGGGAAGAAGTTCGCGATCCCCGACGAGGGCGACATCAATAGATGGATTCTCAATCAGGTGCTCAGCGCAAACGACTGGAAGCCTTCAATACACTAGAGAAGCGACGCCTTGAGTTTGTCGATGCAGTCCATGAGCAACTTCTTAAGCGATCAAAGCTCTCTGCCGTGCTTGCGCATCTCGACCAACCCGCGATGGATGGAAAGAACCCTGCGGAGAATATCTCGGCGTGAATCCGACGACGCATTCAGCAAATCGATGCTCTCACCAGCCCAGAGTTCTCGATCTTTCGGCCAGATCAGCAAAGCTTGGTTTCGTCGAACCACCAAGAGACTCCGACAGCGGATACGCAGGCGGTTACTACGGTTACCCGTCTACCCCTCGCCTTCAATTCTGGTCAATCGACGAGGAGAAAGAGTTCGCGACATCAACAGGCTCGATGGAATGGGCGATCCATGCTGGACTTTTGCCATCAAGCGAAGGCTCTCCCGCCAAAGACGAGACGGCCGAGACCGCACCACCGCCGCAGCGCCGAGATGCACGGCGGCTCACCATTTGCCCCGATTTTCCGTCATCACGGGCAGAGCCCCAGGGCGCACACGCCGCAGCTCGCCCGCTCTCTTGACAAAAAGCGGCCACGAGAACAAAACTGGAACATGAATCGACCTGCTAAAACCGCGACGTCAGCGGCTTCGGGACCTACAATCGTGCCCAGACTTCACGGAACTCGGGAAAGCCTGCGGAGACATCGGTACATCCGGCGGAGCGACCGCGGATGAAGCTGCCTATGCTGCCCGCGTACTATTATCTCGACCACTTCGTCGAGATGCTAGAGTTCGTACAAAAGACCTACAGTTCGATCCTCGGCGACGAACACCGCGCTTTCATCGCGCGCTTCGGCGGCCTTTCGCGGGACGCACGCTGCCTGCTGATCCGAATGGTGAACAGGCGTGGCGCGATCTTCAACCGATCGCTGTTCAGCTATCCGGAGATCAAGGACGTCAAAGTTGCGGTCGCCGAATTGACGGCGGCCGGCCACGCTCGCGCCCTCAGGGAATCCGACTACCCGGCGTTCGTCGCCTGCCTTCCCAGGGATGTCCTGATGACCGGAGCGCAAGCGGCCGGACGCGGAGACGTCCGCAAATCATGGTCGAAGCTGAAATTCGTCGACTACTTTCTCGAGCAAGTTCCGTTTTCCGTCGCTGCGCAGCACTGCGGCGGGCACAAATTCATCGCGCTCGACGGAACACGCCCCATCGAGTTCCTGCTCTACCTTTATTTCGGCAAGACCGAGGTCGACCTCAAGAACTTCGCGCTGCGCGATCTCGGCATTCTCCGCACCAACCAGGAAACGTCTTTCAACGCACGTTTCACTGACGGCGACGAGGCAGTGGCGTCTTTCTACTACTGTCAGGTCCTTGATCGTCTCGATGTCAAATCTGAAGCTGTCTATCGCCAAGCTGCCATTGACGTCCTTGGAGGGCCCGCTTGCGGGACGGACTACGCCGCTGATCTTCGCAGCCGTGCGGCACATCAGGCGGGCCTGTATTTCGAGAAGAGTGACGAGAGCGCCCTCGCCTGTCAGCTCTATCGTGCAGGCTCTTCCTCCGACTGCAACGAACGCCTGGCGCGCCTGCTCTACAACGAGGGCGAACGCGTCGAAGCCGAGGAACTGCTGCAGCGTATGATTGATGATCCCGCGAGCGACGGCGAGCACCTGTTTGCCACAGACTTCTATGCTCGCAAGTTCGGGGGACGGCGCACGGGGCTCTACACCGAACTCCTTCGATCAGGCCGGGCCATTACGGTCGACGACACGCATCGTGGCAATCCCGAAGCAGGCTTGGCCGGCGTCCTGCGGCGCGAGGGCGCCCGTGTGTTCTACGCCGAAAACGTACTGTGGCACAGCCTGTTCGGACTTCTGTTCTGGGACGAGCTATTCGAGACCACCCAACTGGCCAGCGGCTTCGACTGGGTGCCGCATTGCCTGAAGGACCGCAGCTTCAGCAGGCTGTTCGCCTCATCGATCGATGCGAAACTGGAGGGCATTGAATCCGGCAACGGATTGGCGATCATCCTGCGGACCATCGCCGCAAGATGGGGGCGGCCCAACGGGATCTTTGCCTGGGATCATGTGCAGGTCGAAGCGCTGCGCGCGCTGCTCGAAGGCACCGATCCGGCCGGCGTCGCCCGTATCGTCCGCTCGATGTGCGACGACTTCCGCGACATGAAGGATGGCTTCCCCGACCTGATGGTGGTACGCGACGGCAAAGCTTCGTTCATGGAGATCAAGGCAGAGGGCGATGTCATCCGGCGCAATCAGCTGACCCGCCTGCGCCAGCTCGGCGCCGCGGGCATCGTCGCAGAAATCGGCCGGGTCGACTATCGCTTCGACCCCGAACAGGACTACGTTGTGGTCGACATCGAGACCACCGGCGCCTGGTCGAACGGCGACCGCATCACGGAAATCGGCGCCGTGAAGGTTCGCAATCACGAGGTCGTCGACGAATGGCACACCTTGCTCAATCCGCAGCGTCCGATCCCGGCCAAAATCGTTCAATTGACCGGTATCACCAACGAGATGGTGCGGAACGCACCCGTTTTCGCGGAGGTCGCGGAGAGCTTCATGGAGTTCATGGGTGACGGCATCTTCGTCGCTCACAACGTCAACTTCGACTATGGGTTCATCGTGTATGAGTACGAACGGGTGGAGCGCCGCTTCCGGTTTCCCAAGCTCTGCACTTGCGCGGGAATGCGCCGGCGCTATCCGGGACATAAATCCTACGGGCTCGGCAAACTCTGCGAGATCTACGGAATCGAGCTGGATAATCATCATCGGGCCCTGTGCGATGCGCGCGCCTCCGTTCACCTGCTGAACCTGATCAACCGGAAGAGACACGAGGAATTCGCTCAGAGCGCACAAGCGGCTTAGCCCTGATGGCCCCTGACCTTCCCCAAGGCTTTGACTTGCAGACTTGTGACGCTGCATCCTATGGCTCGCCCAATGAAAGCACGGCTCAGAATCAAATCGTCGCCGAGGCTACCACGCGAAATCATCCGTATTGGCGTCAGTAACGCGTCGGTCGACCACCGAGACAACCCGGACCTTCCCGGCAAGCCAATCGCGGTTGGCGGCTCAGCAATGAGCGGCGTTGCGTTGCAGGCCGCACGCTACAATAGCGTAAAAGGATCAGTCCAATAATTGTAGCGCATGCAACCCAGACAGCGCGCACCTGATCCTGAGGATGGCGATGGAAAAATGCGAAGCCGCCTTCGATTTCAACGGTTTCCTCGGACACTAAGGGTCGACGTCTCGGAAGAGAGATCTCGGGCCAAAGGCAATAGGTCAAGTTCGGTGTCGCCGGTACCGTGCAGTAGCAGAAGTAGAGCGCAGAGCGATCGGCCCCTGGGGTAAAGAGATGAAAGATCTTGCACATGATGCCAGTAAGGCAAAGTGGTCCGTCCAGTTCCAGGTCCGCGTCCGGCGACGATCCCTGGTTGGGCGGCCTACCCAAATGGCAACTCCGTGCTCGACTTCAAGGTTGACATCGCAGCCCTGACGAGCCGAGCTGAACTTTCCAACTTTAGCAATAGCACTTCTAAATCTGACGGTGTGACTTCTTCCATGGATAGATGATGGGGCTCGATAAGCTCTTCGACAAGCTGAACCAACGAAACCTCCATGATGCCCTTGCATCCAGCTGTCCCCTCGAGATTCAGACTTGCGATCACCCCGCCATTTTGGCTCAGCCGGACTGACAGCTCTTGCGGGATCGACTGCTGAACGACAGACAAGGGAACTTCGACAGATGCCAGGACCGTATTCGTGTCTGGAATACGGTATCCAAACCTGAACGTATCGTTCAAACGGTCTGGGCAGCCCTGGACCGAAGGTTCACCAAACGGCTCCACTTTGGAGACTGTAGAAAAGGTCATGTGACGAGCTCCTCACCGTGCGAGGTAGTGCACCCTCAAAAGTATAGCAGCATCCTGCTGGTTTCGCGCATTCTCACCAGATCTGGCCCTGTGGAATCGTACAGGTGCACGCATGCCTGAGGTAAAATACCTTACCCCACTGGGTTCGGCTATATCAGGGGTATCAAAGTGGACGTACAACCATCCGGCAGCTCTGACCGGCGTCCAGCAAGAATCGAGCTGAAGCATCTTCGTTTTGCAACGCTCGCATGTAGCTGCGGTAGCTTCCGGCGCGCGGCTGATCTACTCCGGATTCGACATTCGGCATTGAGCCGATCGGTAGCCCAGTTAGAGCAACTAATTGGGACGACGTTGTTCGAGCGATCGACTGCAGGCATACGCCCTACCCGTGCAGGCTCCAGCTTTCTAAGCCGCGCTACGGCGATCCTTGAGCAGATTGACGCACTCATCCAATCGGCAGGTTGTGGCGCGGGTACTTGCTCCGGTCAACTCTCCGTCGGGCTGTGTGCATCGGGTTCAACAGGAAATCTGCGTGCGATCTTAGCTGATCTTGGACGACAATGTATTGAGGTGACCGCGATTGAGCGGTCACCAACAGATTTGCATGGCATTCTACGCAACGGGCTAGCAGATGTTATTATCGTTCCAGAAAGGCCTCGGTCGATCGATCCAGGATCTCGTGCACTATGGCATGAAGGAATTTTCGTTCTGTTGTCAGCAGACAATCCTCTGGCCAGTCGCGAGGCGATCTACTGGACAGATCTCCTTGACCAAACCATCTTGCTCGGAACGAACGAACAAGCATGCGGCTTGGCCAAGATCATCGAGCCGTACCTTGTGGCGCACGGGATCGAGCAGAAGGTTCGGCGACAAAACGTGAGCCGACAAGTGATCCAGAGCCTTGCAAGTGCGGGGCTTGGGGTCAGCTTTGTCCTTGTATCTGAGACGGGATCTATTGGGGATGGCCTGATTTGGCGACAATTGCGTGATGATCGGGGTCAGATACAGGTGTGCTTCCAGGTTCACTGGCGTCCCGGAAACAAAAATCCCGCGCTGAGATGCTTTCTGAAATTGGTGGCAGATTACTATCCGTCTCCTGAGGGCGGCGGGTGAGCTTCTCGTTTCAGTCGTGCAAATCCACGATCTGTCGCCATAAACCGTCCCAACATTGGCGCGATCAGCTTGGATGGATCGATTGCTTGGCCAGTCTCGCGCGCCAAGGCTTGGGCGTAAGCGATGAGATCACGGTGCACCGAAGCGGGCAATTCCAAGCTCAGTTTGACCGGTTTTTCATCAGGGAGCGTTCCGATTTTGAGCTTTGTCATGTTCTATTCTCGGTAGGGTTCGAACACCAGGTCGCGATTGACGATGACACGAACTGGGAAGCCGGGTCGTACCGTCAGCGTTGGCTGAATACTTAAACTGCGCCGAACCACCTGCTGACCAGTTTGGTTCAGCGACTCTGCGGCACCGTGCCGCAATGCCTGGATAACGGCGCTGTTGTTGCTATTGGTGTCCGAGCCGGCACTCAGTTCCGTCCCGACAGACAAGAGCGTCGAGAGCGCAGCGGCCCTGAATAGCTCACCCCAGTGATTGTCGACCTGGTCTTCAAGGCCCGCATACCCGGCGGTATCAGCACCAGGCTGCCGCTCGAGCACGATAGAACGTCCATTCGGCATGATCAGCCGCGTCCAGGCCAGCAGGACGCGGGACTGACCGAAGGCTACTTGGCTGTCATAGATGCCGACCAGCCGTGCTCCTTGAGCCGTTGCAGCGTCAGTCCATTTCCCGGCCGGCCCCCTGGGCGTGTCCTTCAATCGGACGAACATCGAACGTCCCGGTGTATTGCTGGCATTGCCAACCAACCAATAGCGGCCTTGGCGCCGACCGTTCGACAGATAGTGGCGGCACACCGCCTCGGCCTCGCGCGCGAGGCGGTGCGCCAGCTCGGAAGCGTCGCGTGTCATCGCGCGACCTCCCGCTGGCCGATTTGCTCAACCGCGCAGCGCTCCAGCGCCACCTTATTGAACGCAAGGTCGCCGGATGGGGACAAAGTGATCTCTCGGACAGCTTCCTTCATTTCGATTCTCCACGCCGGGTGGCCGAGAGCCTCTCTCTCGGCTTCCAACCCGTCGCGGACATCCGCCCACCCCTCTCACTCTTCCTCCAAGCAGCGAAGAGATACTTCAAGCCGCCTCGCACTGCGCACTCTCACCTGCTATGTCGGCAGCGAGACTTGGCAGAAAGCCGACCGTGTAATCCGCCGCTTTGCCGGCTTGGTTTACCGCGAGGACAATCGCCCGATTGTCCGCGCACAGCACCTCACATGGCACACGGCTGGCCTCCACTCCGGCGATGATCTTGTCGGTGATTTCCTCACAGAGGCTCGCCGGCACGCCCAAGCGGATATATCTGGACATCACGTCTGTCCGCGACGGGCGCCACGAGTTTTCTCGCAGCTTCCAATTCGACAGCGAGAAACAGCTCGCTCCTCTCGCTCTGTCGCCCCGCGACGGCTACGCGGCAGATCTGTTCGGGTTTTGATGGCAAGCTAGGAAAGCGTTGTGCGCACACCACTAGCTGCAACGCAGCCACTATGAAGGCCGAGCAAGCGAAGGCGCGCGACGGCGGGGCTAAAAGAGGCAGCCGCAGGAGCGTCAGCATAGCGCCGCCCTTGGGCGGGACGCGGGACCGACTGCAGTCTCGAGACCGGTTAACAAGGCACCCGCAGGAGGGTTAGCATAGCGCCGGCGCGAAACGCGACGGAACCCGGGACCGAGTGCCTCCGGCGAGAGACACAATTTGGTGCGCAAGGGATCGAAGCCGTCGGCCGAGACGCAGCGCGGCTCGGTTCACGAGAGCCCGTTGCGGCAAATGCCGCACGCGCAACGCAGATCAAAAGCGCGTCTCAACGGCACCGATGATACCCCGATCGCACCCTCGCAAACGTCGAAGGATCCGGCCGAGGCACCACAAGGAATCCATCTACCCCTGGCGTACATGCGATGCCTATCATTCCGATAAAGAGAAGATCGCTGCGGCCTTCAATGCAAGTTGAGCAACAGGTTTGTCGGATTGAGCGCTGACAATCCGTCAGAAGCAGCTGACTCTTAATCAGCGGGTCCCAGGTTCGAGCCCTGTCCATGACTAGTTCGCCGCTAGCCGGCCCTTTTCCACGACATTCTAGCCGATTGTGACCATGACAGGCAGGCCTCCTCGAACCGGATAGGTTTCGGCCCTAGAAGGTATGAAGGTTATCAGTGAGAAGGCGGCCGTGAACGCCAGCTATCCAATTCCGCGACGACTTTTGAGCAATGCAGCCCGCATCGCTAATAATAACTTATGGTAGGATCCCATAGACCGATTGCGCGGGCAGCAGTGCCAGCGCGCTATCCGCCCGATGGCTGCTGGCCAGCAATGATGCGGGCGGATATGGCAGCTGCCTATTTGGACTTTCCCAACACAACTGAATTCGCGCGCGCCGTGCGACGCGGAGAGGCACCGCCCCCAATCAGCTATCGCGGCGCTGGACGCCTGCGGCAGCCAGTTTGGTCGAAAGCTATTATCGACCATTTTGCAATGCCGACGAAACCGGCTCGCAATCCATCGGAAGACCTCCTATGTCTCGTATGAGATCGTCCCTCCCTCCCTTGGCGCTTCCACGTTATTGCCGAGCAAGCCCGTTAGCTGACGGTCGCTTGGCATACTTCTTTGAACCTCCTACCTGGGCTCGCCAACAGGGCTGCGATGTGGCGGCTGAACCATTGGGGCAAGACTATACTAAGGCGATCGACAGAGCCGAGAGAATCCTTTTGCCCGCGTTCGACAATTGGTGCTCACGAGGGCTAAGCGAGATGGTGCCGCGCTCGCCTGCGCTTGGCACTTTCGATTGGCTCGTCAGCATCTTCCAAGCTCATTCAAAATGGAAGGAACTCGATCGAAAGACGCGGCGACAATATACACAAGGTCTTACGCTGTTCGCGAATTATAAGTTGAAGGATGGGAGCCGTGCAGGGGCTCAGCAGCTATCGTCCTTCACGAAAGGTTTCGTCGATGCGGTTTATGCAAAACTCTTAGTCATTGAAGAAGTCAATGAAAGGGGAGATGTTGTCGTGCGAGAGCGACGACGTTTCGCAAATGTCGCTATGATCTCCAGCAGGCGCGCATGGTACGTCGGCCAGCGCGCTCAAGAGAAGATCGTACCAGCTAATAATCCATTTGCACGAATGGGCCTAAAGACGCGTGCTCCAGGTCAGGCCGCGCGGCACACGCCTACAGCAACCTGGGACGAACTCATTGCATTTAGGGCAACTGCCACGAGGCTAGGATATGACTCCATCGGAACTGCCGCATTGTTAACCTGGGAATGGTTGCAGCGCGAGGAGCACGTGTTCGGAGCTTTTGATATCTCGCACTATCGACCGAGTGAGCGGCCAAACAGCGTCAGGATCGTGCATCTAAAGAATGGGGAGGAGGCCTGGTGGCCCCTGTTCGATGAAGGCGGCGAAGCTATCTTTCCTGAACTGATGGACGAGCTGGATGCTATCAAGAGGGCGGTTTCCTCGGGCCTCGCATTCCGACGCGACCATCCGCATCGTAGGTCGGCAACGCCACTTCCATGGATTACTGCACGTGGGGATCTGCGCTATCTGCGTAGCGTGGTAAAAACCATCGTAGTCGCTGCGGGTCTTCGCGCGGAACTATCTTTTACTTCTTTCCGTCACGGCGGCTTCACCGAAGCGGCTGACAGTGATCTAACGGATGCCGAGTTGCGCGCAGCTAGCCGTCACAGATCGGCTCAGCAGCTACCTGCCTATGCAAAGCGCACGCAGAAGCAACTCATCAGAGCCTCACAAAAGCGTCGTGAAGAACGGATAAGACTTGCCCGAATAGTCCGCAGTTTACGCTCCGAATGAGCATATGGGCTGAGCAACACCTATTTTCCGGACCATAAGGGCTTGCGCTTCTCGGCGAACGCCTTCAGCCCCTCCTTGGCGTCCTCGGTCATGGCGAGCAATGCGATCTGGCTTTCGGTGTAGGCGATGCTTTCGTCGAACGACATCGAGGCGATGGCACGCATCGCATACTTGCCGCGACGGATCGCGGTCGGAGATTTGTCGACGATGCGGCCGATCAGCCATTCGACCTTGGCGTCGAGCTCGGCCGTGGGCACGACGTAGTTGAGCAGGCCCGCATCCTTCGCCGTCTTCGCGTCGAACGGCTCGCCGGTGAGCGCCCATTCGTTTATCAGGCGTCGCGGTGCGATCTCCTGCAACAGGCTCAGCACCTGCATCGGAAACACGCCGACCTTCACCTCCGGCAGGCCGAAGATGACGTGATCCGCCGCAACCGCCATGTCGGTCATGCAAAGAAGCCCCATGCCGCCGGCCATGCAGACGCCGCCGACACGCGCGATCGCCGGCTTGGTCGCGTTCTGCGACAGGCGCAACAGATCGGCATAATCGACGTTCGGCCTGGAATGATCCATCGCAAAAGCCGCACCGGAATTCTGCAAGTCCGCGCCAGCACAAAATGCCTTGTCGCCCGCGCCGGTCAGCACGATGACGCGGACGTCCTTGTCGTCATGCGCGTCGCGATAGCCGTGTGTGATGCCGGCGATCACGTCGCCGTTCAGCGCGTTGCGCTTCTCCGGCCGGTTGATGGTGATCCAGAACGCCTGCCCGCGCTTCTCGGTGATGACGCCTGTGGTGTCGGTCATGACGCTTTATCCTTGCTCCCGGTTTGCAGCCATTTGCGGCAGCTCGGGCGCGGCGTGCAAGGGCAATCTGTCGGGAGGCGCCGCTTTAGCGCCTCGACACAAATTTGCGCGCGATCGAACCGCGAGCGCGGCTCAGGCCGCGGCCGCTTTCCTGATCCAGACCTTGTTGTCGTGGAACGCAGCGCCGCCGATCGGGGCGACCGCTTCGGCTCCCGTCAGCATGTTGATGCCGCGGCCGCCAATATGATTCTTGTTCGGATGCACGGACTCCGCAATCAGCACGCCGCGCCGTACACCTTCAAACAGTGCGGCAATCAGCGTGGTCTCGCCGCGGGTGTTGCCGAGCGTCACGGCGTCGCCGTCGGCGATGTCGAGTGCAGCTGCGTCCAGCGGATGGATCATCACGCTCGCCTTGCCCTCGCGCGCCTGCGAGGACGGAGTCTCGTTGAAGGTGGTGTTGAGGAAGCTGCGCGAGGGGCTGGTCGCGAGCCGGAACGGATGGGCCTGATCGGTGTGCTCGATCACGGCCCAATGGTCCGGCAGCGACGGCATCTTGTCGAAATCACCCATCATCTGGCCGAACGGCGGATGCGCCCAATCGGCCTTGAAGTGGAATTTCTTGTCGGGATGAGCGAAGCCATCGAGATAATGAGAAGTGCGGAAGTCCGGCTGCAAATCGCGCCAGAGGTCGGCCTCGAGGCCGGCGATGTCGCCGTGATCGCTGAGCTTCAGCGTCGCGTCGATCAATTCGCGCGGCGTCATCTCGAAACCCCGATGCTTCGCGCCAAGCCGCGGCGCCAGCGCCTGCAACACCTGATGGTTGGAGCGACATTCACCGGGCGGATCGATCAGCTTCGGCCCCACCGAGATGTGCTGGTGGCCACCGCCGTAATAGAGATCGTCATGCTCCATGAACATGGTCGCCGGCAGCACGATGTCGGCCATCTGCGCCGTCTCGGTCATGAACTGCTCGTGCACCGCGACGAACAGATCCTCGCGCGCAAAGCCTTGCCGCACCAGCGCCTGCTCCGGAGCGACGGTCATCGGGTTGGTGTTCTGAATCAGCATTGCCTTGACCGGGCCCTTGCCCAGCAGGGCCTCGGTATCGCCGGTGAGGATGCGGCCGATCTGCGACTGGTCGAGCGCGCGGATCGACTTGTCGAGTGCATCGTGACCTTCGATGACGGCTTCGTTGAAGTGCCATAGCGCGTAATTGTTGAAGAAGGCACCGCCGCCCTCGTATTGCCAGGCGCCGGTCACCGCGGGAATACAGTTCGCCGCATGCATCTGCGTCGCGCCGTTGCGCGAACGCGTAAAACCGTAGCCGAGCCGGAAGAACGTCCGCTTGGTCTCGCCGACAGCTTTGGCGAAGGCCTCGATCTCCGCCACCGGCACGCCGCAAATCACAGACGCCCATTCCGGGGTGCGTGTCTTTAGATGCGCCTCGAGCTCGGCGGGGCAATCAGTGTATTTGTCCATATAGGCGCGGTCGGCATAGCCGTCGCGGAAGAGAACATGCATCACGCCACAGGCGAAGGCGCCGTCGGTGCCGGGCCGCAGCAGGATCTTGATGTCAGCCTGCTTCATCGTCTCGTTGTCGTAGATGTCGACCGCCGCGATTTTGGCGCCGCGCTCCTTCCGCGCACGCGCAGCGTGCGTCATCACGTTGACCTGCGTGTTGACGGGGTTGGTGCCCCAGATCACGACGAGGTCGGAGAGCGCCATCTCGCGCGGATCGGCGCCCGCGATCTTGCCGGTCCCGATCGCAAAGCCGATGCGCCCGACATTGGCGCAAATGGTCTGGTAGAACCGCGAATATTTTTTCACATGCGTGAGGCGGTTGAGGCCGTCGCGCATCACCAGCCCCATCGTGCCGGCGTAGTAATATGGCCAGATCGATTCCGCGCCGAACTCGCGCTCGGCCTGATTGAAGCGATCGGCGATCTCGTCCAGCGCCTCGTCCCAGGTGATCCGCGCAAACTGGCCGGAGCCTTTCGGTCCGATCCGGCGCATCGGAAACGTCAGCCGCTCCGGATGGTGGATGCGCTCGGCGTAGCGAGCGACCTTGGCGCAGACCACACCAGCCGTATAGGTCTGCTTTTTCGAACCGCGGACGCGGCCGATGCTGCGACCCTCGACCACCTCGACATCGAGCGCACAGGCCGACGGGCAATCGTGCGGACAGGTGGAGTGCCGGATCTCGATCTTGGCGTGCTGGTTCATGACCAATTTGGTAACACCAAACTACCGGGCAGCCGAGGGCATTTATCCGGCAGTGCCCATGCAAAATGCTCAAACCATGCGCCTGGCGTGTTCCTGCCGCGACCGCGAAATGCCCCGCCGCCACACCGAAAACGGCCCGATATTCCGGCCGAGATCGACTTTGTGAGGCGTCGACAGTCCGCACCCGCTGCCGCTACAGTCCCAGCCAACAAAAACGAGTTGAGGGAGGTGGGCGTGACGGCCCGACAATTGATGCTGGCGCTGGCCGCCGGCCTGCTCACCGCACTCTCCGCAACTCCGTCCCTGGCGCAAGGCTATCCCGCGCACGCGGTCCGCATCGTCGTGCCCTTCGGCGCTGGCGGGCCGGCCGACGTCGCGGCCCGGCTGATCGGCAACGCGCTCCAGGAGCGCTTTGGTCAGCCCTTCGTGGTCGAGAACCGCACCGGCGCGGGCGGTGTCATCGGCACGGTCGAGGCGGCAAAGTCGCCGGCCGACGGCTATACCTTGCTGATGATGTCCAACACCCAAACCGCGAATGAATCGCTGCTGACGCCGGAGCAGCGCAAATACGATTTGATGCGCGACCTCGCGCCGATCGCGCCGGTGAACTATTCCGATCTCGTCATCGTGGTGAACCCGCAAGTTCCCGCGAAGACGCTGCAGGAGTTCATCGCGCTCGCCAAGGCGCAGCCGGGCAAGCTCAACTACGCCTCTTCCGGCCAGGGCACGCCCTACCACATGGCTGGCGAGCTGTTCAAAGCGATGGTCGGCATCGAAATCGTCCATGTGCCCTATCGCAACAGCGGCGAAGCGCGCAGCGGCGTGATCGGTGGCCACGTTCAGATGATGATCGACGCGGTGCCCGCGATGGCGCCGAACATCGGAGAGAACCAGGTCCGCGCACTCGCGACCACCGGTCAGCAGCGTTCCGCGGTGCTGGCCAATGTGCCGACTGCCGGCGAGGCAGGCGTTCCCGGCTACGAGGCGACGATCTGGCTCGGCCTGATGGCCCCAGTGGGCACGCCAAAGCCCGTGATCGACAAACTGAATGCCGCCGTGAACGCGATGGTGAGGCGGCCGGACATCGTCAAACTCTGGACCGAGCAGGGTGCCGTGCCCATGTCGATGACGCCGGAAGAATTCGACAAGTTCCTGAGGGGCGACATCGCGAAATGGGCCGATGTCGTCAAGAAGTTCGACAAATCCTGAGGCCTTAGCCGTCATGCCCACCATTCAGTTCCAGCTCAACGGCGTGACGGTGACGGTGGATGCCGATCCCGATCAAGCGCTGCTCGACGTGCTGCGTGGCCGACTCGGCACCTCCAGTCCCCATTTCGGCTGCGGGGCCGGTGAATGCGGCGCCTGTTACGTGATGGTTGGCGACCGCGCGATGGCGTCTTGCGACATGCCGATGTGGTCGGTGGCGAACAAGCAAATCGTCACGCTGGAGGGTCTCGGCACGGCCGAGCAACCGCATCCGCTGCAACGCGCCTTCATCTCCGAACAGGCGATGCAATGCGGCTATTGCGTCTCGGGAATCCTGATCAGTGCGGCGGCGCTGCTGAAGCGCAATCCATCGCCGTCGGAGGCCGAGGTCAGAGCGGCGCTCGATCGCAATCTGTGCCGCTGTGGATCGCACAGCCGGATGGTCCGCGCCGTACTGCGGGCGGCATCGGAGATGGCGACGTCATGAGTGCGCTGTCCCCTGCCCCGAAACTTCCGGTCAGCCTCGCAGCCAATCCAAGACTGTCGTCCTGGGTGAAGTTCACCGGCGAAGGCCGCGTTGCGATCTCGCCCGGCAAGGTCGAAATCGGCCAGGGTATCGTCACGGCGCTGGCGCAGATCGCGGCGGACGAGCTCGACGTCGAGATCGGCCGCATCGAGATGATCCGCGCCTCGACGGCTGCGAGCCCGAATGAGGGTGTCACGTCCGGCAGCCTGTCGATCCAGCAGTCCGGCCGCGCACTGCGCCACGCCTGTGCCGAAGTACGCCAGCGTTTCCTCGCGGCTGCATCGGAACGTCTTGGCGTCGATGCGTCGCTGCTCGGTGTCGAGGACGGCACGATCTCCGGGCCCGGCAATGTCAGGACCAGCTATTGGGAGCTGGCTGGCGACGTCTCGCTCGATCACGATGCCATTGCGGGCATTGTGGCGAAGTCCTCAGCCACACGCAGCATCGCCGGGCATTCGGTGCAGCGCGTGGATATTCCCGACAAGGTGTTCGCACGGCCCCGCTTTATCCATGATCAGGCGCTGCCGGGATTGATGCACGGACGCGTGCTGCGGCCGGACATCTCGGGCGCAAGGCTGATCGCGCTCGACGAAGGAGCCGCGCGCGCCGTTTCCGGGCTTATCGCGATCGTCCGCGACGATGGCTTTGCGGGCGCCGTCGCCGACAGCGAGGCCGCGGCGGAAGCCGCGCTGAAAGCGTTGCGTAAGGGCGCAACATGGTCGGCCGGCGAGGCGCTGCCGGATGAAAACGATCTCGCCGGCTTCCTGAGAAGCCAGCCGGTCGAGACCACCGTCATCGACACCAAGGTAGCGGCGACGACAAGGACTACACGCACGCTTCGCCGGCAATACACCCGGCCCTACATCGCACATGCCTCGATCGCGCCGTCCTGCGCGATGGCGCGATGGGATGGCGACCGGGTCCATGTCTGGACGCATAGCCAGGGCGTCTATCTGCTGCGCGCCGATCTCGCGATCGTGCTCAAGCTGCCGGTCGAAAACATCGTCGTCGAGCATATGGAGGGCGCCGGCTGCTACGGGCACAATGCGGCTGACGATGTCGCGCTCGATGCCGTGCTGCTGGCGAAAGCTGCCGGAGGCCGCCCGGTGCGGGTGCAATGGTCGCGCCACGACGAGATGTCCCACGCACCGTTCGGCGCCGCCATGGCCATCGAGATCGAGGCCGATCTCGACACTGAAAACGAGATCGTCGGCTGGCGCCATGCGATCTGGAGCAACGGCCACGCGGCGCGGCCCGGGCGTGCGGCGCAGCCCGCTCTGCTCGCGGCGAGCGAGATCGCAAATCCCTATCCGCGCATTATCTCGACCAATCCCCCTGCCGCCAATGGCGGCGGTGGCGACCGCAACTCTGTCCCGCTCTACGATTTCCCGGCTTGGACGATCACGAGCCATCGCCTGCTGACCATGCCGGTGCGCACCTCGGCACTGCGGACCCTCGGCGCGCAGGGTAACGTCTTCGCAATCGAATCTCTGCTCGACGAAATCGCCGCCCTGCGCGGCGAAGACCCGATCGCGTTTCGCCTGCGGCACCTACGCGACGAACGGGCACGCGAGGTCATCCGCGCGGTAGCGCGACGCGCGGGGTGGAAGCCCGAGAGACGATCCGGCATCGGTTATGGCATAGGCTTTGCCCGCTACAAGAACACCGGCGCCTATTGCGCCGCTATTGCCGAGATCGAAGGCACCGACGAGGTCCGCGTGAGGCGGCTCACGCTTGCGGTCGATGTCGGCGAGGCCATCAATCCGGACGGCGTCATCAACCAGATCGAGGGCGGCGCGATCCAGGCGACGAGCTGGGTGTTGAAGGAGCGCGTCCGCTTCGATCGGACGCGCATCACATCGACCTCGTGGACGGACTATCCGATCCTGACCTTCAGCGAGGCGCCGGCGGTGGATGTCGAGATCATCCAGCGACTGGAGATCGATCCCGTCGGCGCCGGCGAAGCCGCGCACGGACCGGCGACGGCGGCCATCGCCAATGCGGTTTTCGATTGCCTCGGCGTGCGTGTGCGCGACCTGCCGATCACACGCGACAAAATCATCGCAGCCATGGAGCTTGCATCGTGACCACAGTGAACATTTTGAGCGGCGGCGCGGCGCAAGGCCTGGTGCGCGGCCTCGGCGAGGCCTTCAAGGCGAAGACCGGCTTCGGCATCGGCGGCGAATTCGGCGCGGTCGGCGTTATGGCGGACAAGCTGCGCGCGAGCAAGCCGGCCGATCTCGTCATCCTGACGCAGGTCCTCCTTGCAAAGCTTGCCGCGGAGAAGCTTGTCGTCCCCTCCTCGATCGCCGATGTCGGCCGGGTCGAGACCGCGCTGGCGGTCCGCAGCCGCGATCCCAGGGTGTCCGTGAAAACGGAAGCCGATCTCCGCGAGATCCTGCAATCTGCAGGCGCGATCTACGTTCCCGACACCAAGGCCTCGACCGCTGGCCAGCACGTCGCAAAAGTGCTGGATCAGCTTGGCATCGCCTATGAGGTCACGTCGCGCCTGAAGATCTTTCCGAACGGCGCAACGGCGATGCACGAGCTGGCGATGTCCGCCGCGGCGCGGCCGATCGGATGCACGCAGGCGACCGAGATCATCGCGACCGACGGCATCGCGCTATCGGGTTCGCTGCCGCCGGGATGCGAGCTGGTGACGATGTACACGGCCGGCGTGACCACGCAGGCGGCGCATCCGAACGAAGCGTCCGCACTGATTGCACTGCTGACTGGCGCAGATCACAGGGAGCTGCGCCAGCGCGTGGGCTTTGCCGCCTAGATGCGAACCTTATGTGTGCAGCTGGGTGAGACCGGTCGGCGGACCGTCGACCCCGGTCCAACCGCCATCGACGAACAGCGTGCTGCCGCTGACATAGCTAGCGGCATCCGAGGCGAGGTAGGCGACGGCCGTCGCGACCTCGTCAGCGCTGCTCCAGCGGTTGAACACGGTGTGGCCGGCATAGAGATTGTAGATGTCGGGCCGCTGCTTGAACGCGCTGGTCAGCGCGGTCTCCACGATGCTCGGCGCGATCGCATTGACGCGCACCCCGGCATGGCCGACCTCGGAGGCAAAGCCCTTCACCAGCAAGCCGATCGCCGCCTTGGTCGAGCCGTAGATTCCGAGCCCCGGCTCGATCGTGACCGCGCGCACCGAGGAGCAGGCGATGATGCTGCCGCCCTTTTGCTCGACCATGATGCGGCCGAAAGCCTGGAAGAACCAGACCGTGCCCTTGACGTTGAGGTTGAGGACGCGGTCGAGATCCTCCTCGGTGTAGTCGAGGATGGTCTTGCGGATATTCAGCCCGGGCGTCGTCACGGCGATGTCGAGCCGCGAAAATGTCTGCATCACGGTTTTGGCGAGCGCGTTGACGTCGGCAGTGCTCGCGGCGTCGCACGCGGCCGCTTCGGCCCAACCACCCTTGTCGCGGATTCCCGCAGCCGTCGCCTCTGCCGCGTCAAGCGCGCGATCGGCGCAGACGACGCGGGCGCCAAGCCCCGCCAACGCCTCGGCCGACGCTTTGCCGATGCCCGATGCAGCGCCGAGCACCACGGCAGTCTTGCCGGTGAGATCGAAGAGCTTGCGATAATCAGTCACGGACAGCTTCTCCCTGTTGCTGTGAACTATCGCAAGCGCAGTTCGCCGGCCAATGCCGGCGAACGCGCGACAGCTATCCCTTGTATCCCATCAGCAGACGGGGCAGCCACAGCGAGAAGGCCGGAACGTAGGTCACGAACATCAGCGCCGCGATCAGGGCGGCGTAGAACGGCATGATGGTGCGCATCACCGCGCCGACCGAGATGCCGCCGATGGCGCAGCCGACGAACTGCGTCGTGCCGACCGGCGGAGTGTTCAGCCCGAGGGCGCAGTTGATCAGCATCAGCATGCCGAACTGCACCGGATCCATTCCCGCCTTCATCGCGATCGGCAGGAAGATCGGCGTGCAGATCAGGATGGTCGCCGCCATGTCCATGAACGTGCCGAGCAAGAACAAGATGACGTTGATGAGCAGGAAGATCATCCAGGGTTGCGAGGAGACCTTGCTCATCAGGTCGCCGGCGAAGTCGGCCACCTCATAGAGCCCCATCAGATACTGGAACATGGTGGAGACGCCGATCAGCAGCAGCACCACGCCCGTCGTCTTCACCGCCTTCGCTGCGGCGCGCAGGAAGTTCGGCAGGGTCATGGTGCGGTAGATGAAGAATGTCAGCAGGATCGTGTAGGTGACCGCCACGGCCGCGGATTCAGTGGCCGTGAAGACGCCGGACAGGATGCCGGCCAGGATGATGCCGACGATCAGCAGGCCCGGCAGCGCGGCTGCGAACGAGCGGAACACCTCGGCCCAGCCCGGGAACTTGCCGGCCGGATAGCCGCGCTTCACCGCGACGGCGTAGGCGGCGACCAGCATGCACACCATCAGCACCATCGCCGGCAGCAGGCCGGCGGCGATCAGTGCGCCGATGGAGACCTTGCCGCCCGCGGCGAGCGCATAGATGATCATGTTGTGGCTGGTCGGCATTAGCGCTCCGACCAGCGAGGCGTGGGTCGTGACGTTGACGGCGTAGTCGGTGTCGAACCCTTCCTTTTTCATCATCGGGATCATCACCGCGCCCATCGCCGACACGTCGGCCACCGGCGAGCCGGAGACGCCGCCGAACAGCGTGCAGGCGACCACGTTCGACATGCCGAGACCGCCGCGGATGTGTCCCACGAGATTCTTGGCAAGCTGCACGATCTTGTCGGCAACGCCGCCATGCAGCATCAGCTCACCGCTGAAGACGAAGAACGGAATGGCCAGGAAGGAGAAGATGTTCATCCCCGACATCATCTGCTGGAAGATGACGGCGACCGGCAGGCCTTCGTAAAGGATGGTGCAAATCGCCGACAGCCCGATCGCGAAGGCGACCGGAACGCCGAGAACCAGAAAGCCGAAGAAGGTGGCGCCGAGAATAATCAGTTCCATGAGGGGACGACCTCTTCGCCACGCAGGAGAGCAATGATGTGCTCGATTGAGAAGGAGACGATCAGAACGCCGGAGGCGATCAGCGGCACGTAACGGACGACCTCGGGCAGGCCGAGATTGGGGATCTTCACGGTCCCGACCGACGCGCCGAGGATCCAGCCGTTATAGACCATCGCAACGCCGAAGATCGCCACCAGGACGTGGATCACGAGCTCGACCTTCTCGCGTATATGATCGGGAAGCATCACCAGCAAACTGTCCATGCCGATATGTCCGGCATCGCGCACGCCGACGGCGGCGCCGATCAGCGTGACGTAGAGGATCAGCACCAATGCGAGGTTCTCGGTCCAGGTCGGACTGGAATTGAGCACGTAACGTCCGAACACCTGGTAGAACACGATCGTGACGATGACGAGCAGGCCGGTCACGGACAGATACATGCCGAGCCGAGCAACGACGGCATTGATCCGCGACAGCAAGCCGGTAGACGGTCGCCCTTCTACCTCCTGCTCGTGGCTTGCGACGTGAGGGTCTGTCATCATCGTCTCCTTGCAAGGGCCCGGTGCCGCCTCGCGGCGGCACCGGACCGGATGCGCTATGGTGCTACTTCGTGGCCTGGATTCGCTTGACGAGGCTCTGCAGCTTGTCGTCGCCGGCGAACTTGGCGTAGACCGGCTTCATCGCGTCGACGAATTCCTGCTTGTTCGCGATCGTGATGACCTGAACGCCGGCTGCCTCGACGGTCTTGCGCGAAGCCAGCTCACGCTCGTCCCAGAGCTTGCGCATGACGGGCACTGATTCCTTGGCCGCCTTGCGGACCATCGCCTGATCCTCCTTGCTGAGCGTGTCCCAGACCTTCTTGGACATCACGAGGACTTCCGGCGCCAGCGAGTGCTCGGTGACGTTGTAGAACTTGGCGGCCTCGAAGTGGCGCGAGGATTCGTAGGAAGGCCAGTTGTTCTCGGCGGCGTCCACCAGGCCGGTCTTGAGGGCGGTGTAGACCTCGCCATACGGCATCGGCGTCGGATTGGCTCCGAGGCTCTCGATCATGCCGACCCACAGGTCGGACTGCTGGACGCGGATCTTCAGGCCCTTGAGGTCCGCAAGCGACTTGATCGGTGCCTTGACGGTATAGATGGACCGGGCGCCGCTGTCGTAATAGGCCAGACCGACCAGGCCCGCAGGCTCCATGGCCGCCAGGATCTCATCGCCGATCGGGCCGTCGAGCACGTTGCGCATGTGCTGGGTGTCCCGGAAGACGAAGGGCAGACACAGCGCGATGGTCTCGGGCACGAAGTTGTTCAACGGCGATGCGTTGATCCGCATCATGTCGAGCGCGCCGATCTTGAGCTGCTCGATGGTGTCCTTCTCGGAGCCCAGGGCGCCATTCGGAAACACCTTGACGCCGAGCTTGCCGCCGCTCGCCGTCGCGAGCTGCTTGCCCATGAACTTGACCGCCTCGACGGTCGGATAGTCGGCGGGATGGATGTCGGCAGAACGGAAATCGCGTGCGGTTGCGAGCGGCGCCGACACCGCCAATGCAGCGGCTGCGATGATACCGATTAACGTCTTCATCTGGGGTTTCCTCCTGAGTGTGATTATGTCGTCGTTGGGCACGAGCTGCGGGCCGCCTTGGGTCGCTCCACTTCAGGTGTGAAGTCAAGCACTGCAACTGCACCACCTTCGTAGCATTGCGTGGCGGAGTCGAGGGGATTTGGCCGGTTGGTAATGTCCGCCCGGGACAGTGCGACGCTCATCGCGCCCGCTTCTGCAGGGGACCTGTGCGGCAAGCGGCGGCGCCCCGGCGATCGGGCCGCGTCACCGGCCAATGCCGGATGCGCGGGTGCGATGCTCATCGTATCCATAGACGTTCCCCTGGTTTCGTGCTCGACCGCTATTGATTGCGGCTTGAGGTTCGGGCGAGACGATCGGCTCATCCTGTACGAACGCGCCGCATCGGCGCGATATCGCCAGCGTCGTCCCTAGGGCGGGCGGCATTCTGAGTCCAAGCCAAATGCGGCATTGATCGATGCTGGAGTTGCATTGATCAACCATGTGGCGCCCCCGGGAACGATCGGCAGAAATTTCCGTTTTTCAGAATTATGGCCACGCCCAGGTGGATCACGTCAACTCCGGCTGCGGCACGGGCTATGACGCCACCATGTACCTGCTCGAGCGCGGCGGGCGGCTGACCGGCACCGATGGCTGGAGCTGGGATGCACCCTTCGTCTTCACCGCCAGGAAGTATGCGGAGACCAAGGACGCGAGCCTGATCTGGGAAGGCCACAAGGCAGGGCGGCACATCGGCTATTGCCATCTCGAGAAGCTGCACAATCTCGAGTAATTGCCATCGATCGGATTCACGGTCTCATGCTTCCCGGTGAAGATCGAGCGCGCGTCGGCGGGCTGGACCCGCGCAGTCGCCATCATCGACGGTTAGGCAAACACGATCACTCGCCGTCGAGGCCGCTTTCGGCGAGCTCGCGCAGCGCATCGGTGTCGAGTACGACGATGGCGCCGTGCTCGAGGCGCACCCAGCTCCGTCCGGCCCAGGCGCGCAATTGCTTGTTGATACTCTCGCGCGTCATCCCCACCATCTCGCTGATCTCTTGCTGGGTGATCGCAAGCGTGCCGCTGCCGGAGTCGAACTTGCGCTCCTCGGTGAGGCCCAGCAGCGCGCTCGCCAATCGGCCCGGGAGATTCTGCAAGATCACCTGCTCGACCTGCTGGCTGGTCCAGCGCAGTCGCGCGCAGAGCAGCTCGATGAATTTCATCGCCAGCGCCGGCTGACTCTTCACGAACGGAAGGAAGTCGCGGCGGTCGATGATGTAGAGCTCGCAATTGGTGTTGGCGGTCGCATCCGCCGACCGCGGCGCACCATCAAGCACGGCGATCTCACCGAAGATTTCCCCGGGACCGATCAGATTGAGAATGGCATTCCGGCCGTCTGGCGATGAAGAGGAAATCTTCACTGTTCCGGAGATCACCGCGAACAGATTGTTGCCTGGGTCGCCCTTGGCCGCGATCGTCGCGCCACGCTTGACCGTGGTGTGCTTGGCATAGCGGCAGAGCTGATCGAGCGCGTCCGGATCCAGATCTGCGAAGATCGGATGCTTGCGCAGAACCGACAGTTTGTTACCCGACGGCTGCCGGGGGTCGCCGGTCTTGTCCTGAGGCACGCCGGGACTCCTAAGACTGCGAGGCACTGCAGTTCCTGCGTAGTCAACGTTAGCAGGCTTTTCAACCGGAAAGCACGGACACAATTTGAAGCAAATGCCGTTAAGATGCGGAGGTCGCGCCGCGAAATCGCACCCGGAGGGTGCGTCGATGCGTTCCAAGCCATGCAGAGTTGCAGAGAGAGCAAGCCACAGTTGGGGCCGCCAACCAATCACTCCCGGCTGTCGCGACAAAATGCGACAGTAATCTCAGGAACTTCGGCGCTGCGTGTCCGAATCGAGCCGGCCTGCACCGGTCTGTCGATCTGCCCAAGCCAGCGCGGCTGCGAATGTGACAAAGATCGCCACGACGGCGATGACGACCAGCGACGCGTCAATCGGCATTGTACCGTCTCCACCTTATTCCGGCCATTATTCGCGACGCGCGGCGGGCGTCATTGATCGGAATCAAGAATGGGCGGGCGTCGGGCTGGGCCGGGACTCAGGCCGCAGCCAGTGCGCCGCCCTATTCTGTTGGCGGCAGACACTCGTCCGAACCGCGCTCGTAGCCGGCGTGCCTCAGAGCTTCAGCCGCACGTCGCAGATATCAGGCTCGGTCGGGTCCGGCTTGATCTCGAAGCCAAGCTGCCGGCACATCTCCAGCATCACGACGTTCTCCTTGAGCACGTCGCCCGAGATGGTTTTGAGCCCTTCGGACCTCGCGTAGTCGATGATCAGCTGCATCAGGGTCCAGCCGAGCCCCCTGCCCTTGAGGTCGGATCGCAGCAGGATCGCGTATTCGCCGCTCTCGTAAATCGAGTCCGAGTGAAGCCGCACCACGCCGACCATCTCGTCCTTCTCATCGAACGCAATGAACGCCATGGCGCGCGCGTAATCGAGCTGGGTCAGACGCGCGATGAATTCGTGGGTAAACTCCTTCATCGGCGCGAAGAAGCGCAGACGAAGGTCGTGAGGCGTCACGTGGCGCAGGAACTCATGGATGGTGGGCTCGTCCTCCGGGCGCAACGGCCGCACGAAGATATGCCAACCGTCCTTGAGCGCGAGCCGGCGTTCCCATTGCGGGGGATAGGCGCGAACCGCCAAATTGGCCGGACCGGAGCCCGCAAATTTCCGCTGCGGCAGAGCCACCGCGACGCGGGCATCGACGGCGGTCACGCCGGTTTCATCCGCAAGCAGCGGATTGATATCGAGCTCGCGGATTTCGGGGATGTCAGCAGCCATCTGCGCCAGCTTGACCAGCACCATGGCGACGGCGTCCTGCTTGACAGCCGGCACGTCCCGATAGGCGGGGAACAATCGCGACACACGGGTGCGCTCGATCAGGTCGCGGGCGAGCTGCAAATCGAGCGGCGGCAGCGCCAGGGCCTTGTCATTGATGATCTCGACCGCCGTCCCGCCACGGCCAAACACGACAACCATGCCGAAGGTGGGATCGTCAGCGAGGCCCAGGATCAGCTCGCGCGCCTTCGCCTTGACGACCATCGCCTGGACGATGACGCCATCAATGCGGGCTTCAGGCCGCAGCTTCCTTGCCCGGGCGAGAATGTCGACAGCAGCCGCGCGCACCGCGACCGGCGAGGTCAAATTGAGTACGACACCGCCGACGTCGGACTTGTGCACGATGTCGCGCGACATGATCTTGAGCACAACGGTCGCGCCTTGCGCGAATATCTCATCCGCATAGGCGACGGCCTGCTCGACATCTGCGGCCGCATAGGTCGGCACCATTCCGATGTCATAGCACCCCAGCAGATGCTTGATCTCGACGGGCTCGAGCCATTTGCGCCCGTCAGCGATGGCCGTCGAGACGATCTGTTTCGCAGCCGCAACATCCGGCACGAAGCTGTCCGGCATCGCCGGCGGAACCTGGCTCAGCTCATCGACCACCTCGCGATGCCGGACCAGATGCATGAAGCCACGCACCGCATCGTCTTCGGTCGGATAGTTCGGAATGCCCGCGCCGGACAACGTCGCGATGATCTGCTGGTCGGCCCCCACCCAGGCCGCAAGCACGGGCTTGGCCCAACTGCGGTGCTTCTCGCGATACTTGACGACGAGCTCAGTCACGGTCGCTGCGATCTCGGCGGCCGAGGCGATCGCGGTCTGCACATTGAGCACGAGAACCGCGTCATTGCCGGGATCGTCGAGCAACACCGCCAGCGCCGCGGCATAGCGCAACGCATCGGCGTCGCCGACGATATCGACGGGATTGGCGCGGGACCAGGTCGGCGGCAGCACCGCATCGAGCTTCTCGCGCATATCGGGGGTCATGGGCGCGGGAATTCCGCCGAGGTCCGCCAGCCGATCGACCGCCAGCACACCGATGCCGCCACCATTGGTCAGGATGGCGAGGCGCTTGCCTGCCGGCGATCCGATCCGGCCGAGCGTCTCGGCACAATCGAACAGCTCACGCAGATCGGACACCCGGAGAACGCCGGCGCGGCGGAAGGCCGCATCATAGACGGCGTCGGCGCCTGCGAGCGCGCCCGTATGTGTGGCCGCCGCCTTCGCGCCCTGCGCCATGCGGCCGGACTTCACCACGACGACGGGTTTCACGCGCGCCGCGGCGCGCGCCGCCGACATGAACTTCCGCGCGTCCTTGATGGCCTCGATGTAGAGCAGGATCGCGCGGGTTTTGTGGTCCATCGCGAAATGGTCGAGCAGGTCCGCGATGTCGACGTCGATCTGATCGCCGATCGTGACGATGCCCGAGAAGCCGACGCCACGCTGCGCGGCCCAATCCACCATGCCGGCCGCGATCGCGCCCGACTGCGAGATCAGCGCGAGGTGTCCCGTCCCCGGCATGTGTGCGGCAAAACTCGCGTTGAGGCTTGCGCCGGGCATCATGATGCCGAGACAGTTGGGGCCGATCAGCCGCATGCCGTATTTGCGGGCGGCAGCGGTGGCGGCTTCCTGGAGCGATCCCGGTCCGTGACCGAGTCCCGCCGAGATGATCAGGGCGCCGGCCGAGCCGCGACGGCCAGCCTGCTCGATGATCTCAGGGACCTCTCGCGCCGGCGCGGTGATGACGACGAGCTCGGGCACGAATGGCAACTGCTCCAGGCGGCTCACCGCGGCAACGCCACCGATCTCGGCATGGCGTGGGTTCACCAGACCGAACAGCCCCTTGAATCCCGCTTTGCGAGTGTTCTCCAGCACCGCGCGTCCAACGGAGACCGGGCGGGAGCTTGCGCCGACCAGCGCGACGGATCGGGGCGACAGCACGTTTTTCAGGCGGTAGGTCGACATGACTACATTCGTCCGTTCGGGCGACGGATCCGACAGTTGCGATGCTGGCCCGGATACGGAGCGAGCGCACCTAGCGTCCTGAACCGGAAGTTGCACCATCGCGTCGCATTCTGCTGCTGGGCATTGTACCGGCAGAAGCGCTGGATGGAAGCAAGGATGTCATCGGAGGACCTGGTTCTTCGGATTGGTTGGGATCGGCATGGTGTCAAGCCGACAAACGACGTGATGTCTTGTGCTGCCGTCCCTCGCGTAGTGATGGCTTCTTCGTGCCGGCCGGCCAAGACGCATCGGCAGCATAGCTGCGGTCCAGCGCCCTGGACTTGGAGACTTCTCGTCCACACGCAGAGCAATAGCGTGCTCAGGCGGCAAGAGTAGGCCCACGACGTCGCACACTTTGGCCACGAAACTTAGGTTGGTGGAAAGCTTGAAACATCTCCATCCGATGCGGCTGGAGTCCGAAGGCCCGCCAGATGCGCTGCAGCGTCGACAGTGACTGGCCGCTGGCCTTCGCCATGTCGCGGGAACTCCAACGGGGGCGTTCTCGGGGCAACCCTCCACTGTCCTC
Organism: Bradyrhizobium sp. AZCC 2230; assembly: GCF_036924495.1. Lineage (NCBI taxonomy): Bacteria > Pseudomonadati > Pseudomonadota > Alphaproteobacteria > Hyphomicrobiales > Nitrobacteraceae > Bradyrhizobium > Bradyrhizobium sp. AZCC 2230. The sequence goes on from NZ_JAZHRS010000001.1 coordinate 3,119,409, forward strand.
GCGATCACGGCTTCGATGCGAGCATCGTCAATCGTGCGCTGCGCTCCGGAGCGCGGCTCGTCACGTAGCCCGTCCACCCGCCCGTTCCACAAACGATTGCTGCCATTGTCCTGCGAATTCGAGCGCTGACGAGAAAGCAGGCAACTGGCGGCGAGCAGAAGCTGACTGGACGGCATGCCAGCTCACACCCTAGCTCACGAGATGCCAATCAGCTGCTGCATTGATCGCTCCGATTTGAGCTTTGGCCTCGACCTGTGTGCCGTTCATCTCCCAAACCGCCACGCCATTTGTGGTTGGGTTGAGCAACAGCAGGTCGGTCTTGCCGTGGCGGCAACATTGTGCGTCCCCTCGGCTTGCGCCGACGTCGTAATACTGAACGCATCAGTCGTCAGGTCCGCAGTGCGCGTACCAAGCTTTGCTTACGCAATGTGCCAATCGTTAGGGATCAAGTTCGCATTGGCGATTTGATGCGCCGCGCCAATCTGCCCATTATCCCAGATCGACACCGCCCCATTGTCGTTGCGCCAGAGGATGTCGCTGTGGCCATTGCCGTCGAAGTCGCCTGTGCCGGCGATATGCCAGCTATTGGGGACGACGCCCCCCGCGGCCACGATGTGGGCCTTGCTGATGTCGCCGTTATCCCAGATCGACACTGCGCCATTATCATTGCGCCAGAGGATGTCGCTCTGGCCATTGCCGTCAAAGTCGCCGGTGCCGGCGATATGCCAGCTATTGGCGACGACGCCCGCCGCGGCCACGATATGGGCCTTACTGATGTCGCCGTTATCCCAGATCGACACTGCGCCATTGTCGTTGCGCCAGAGGATGTCGCTCTGGCCATTGCCGTCAAAGTCGCCGGTGCCGGCGAAATGCCAGCTATTGGCGACGACGCCCGCCGCGGCCACGATATGGGCCTTACTGATGTCGCCGTTATCCCAGATCGACACTGCGCCATTGTCGTTGCGCCAGAGGATGTCGCTCTGGCCATTGCCGTCAAAGTCGCCCGTGCCGGCGATATGCCAGCTATTGGGGACGACGCCCGCCGCGGCCACGATATGGGCCTTACTGATGTCGCCGTTATCCCAGATCGACACTGCACCGTTGTCGTTGCGCCAGAGAACGTCGCTCCGGCCATTGCCGTCGAAATCGCCGGTCTCGGCGAAATGCCAGCTATCGGGCACGACGCCCGCTTGGGCAATGATATGAGCCTGGTTGATGTCGCCATTGTTCCATATCGACACAGCGCCATTGTCGTTGCGCCAGAGAATATCGCTATGGCCATCGCCGCTGAAATCGAAATTGGCAGTCACATGGAGAGCGGTCACTGCAAGTGCGTTCGACGCGTTGCTGGTATTCCCCGCGCCGTCAGTTGCTTTTGCAATGATGCTATGGGTTCCCTCCGCCAACGTCGATGTCGCAATGCTGAACACGCCAGTCGTCAGGTTCGCAGTGCCTGTGCCGAGCACCGTCGTGCCGTTCGTGTCGTAAAGCGTCACCGTGCTACCAGCCTCAGCCGTTCCGTCGATCAACACCTGGGTGAAGCTGGTGATGTGGTCGCCTTTGATGCCGCTGTCCGTCGTCGCGTCGAGGGACAGGCCGGTCGGCGGGACCGGCGCCGTGGTGTCCTCCGTCACGACAAGGACGGCAGATGCCGCGCCGGTATTCCCCGCCGTATCGGTCGCTTTCGCGGTGATATTGTGCGTCCCCTGAGCCAGCGCCGATGTCGTGATACTGAACGCGCCAGTCGTCGGGTCCGCAATGCCCGTGCCGAGCACTGTGGTGCCGTTGGTGTCATACAGTGTCACCGTGCTGCCGTGCTCGGCCGTGCCGTCGATCTTGGCGTGCGCGACGTTGGTGATGCGATCGCCGATCGTACCGCTGTCCGTCGTCGCGTCGAGGGACAGGCCGGTCGGCGCGACCGGTGCCGTGCTGTCCTCCGTCACGGCAAGGACGGCGGACGCAGTGCTCGTATTCCCCCACGCATCGGTCGCTTTCGCGGTGATATTGTGCGTCCCATCAGCCAGCGCCGATGTCGTGATACTGAACGCACCAGTCGTCAGGTCCGCAGTGCCCGTGCCAAGCACTGTGGTGCCGTTGCTGTCATACAGTGTCACCGTGCTGCCGGACTCGGCCGTGCCGTCGATCTTGACGTGCGTAAAGTTGGTGATGCGATCGCCGATCGTACCGCTGTCCGTCGTCGCGTCGAGGGCCAGGCCGGTCGGCGCGACCGGCGGCGTCGTATCCGGATGGACGCTGACCTGAGCTACTGCCGTTTGCCACCATCCGTTGGCGATATATTCATTCGATATCCAGAACCCGCCCGGGTTGTTCGGATCGGCGATAGCGGTCGAATAGGTGCCCCAGCGCTGGTCGTTCAGAGCGCCTGAATCGAAAAACGTGGTGCTCGCCTGGTAAAGCGTCGGCGCGGTGAAGTCGGAAGCGCCGGCGCCGAGCACCGTATAATAGTCGGAAGGGTACATGTTCGGCCCGGAGGCCGAAAAATTGATGAGCACGTCGCCGTTCTGGTCGACCGCAATCGAAGGGGTGAACACGGCCACACCCGTGCCGATGGAGGCGCCGGAAATGACGTTCCCGATGACATATTGCGGATTCGTGGGATCGGTGACATCGAGCTTGAACCACTCGATTTGCGCGAGCCCCCCCGCAATCGGCATGGCTTCGCTCACGCCATAGACGTAGTTGTGTCCTCCCGAGGAAGTGTAGGCAAGGCCTTGGATGCGCCCGTCGCCAAGGCCGAGCGTCTTGGTCGTGCCCAACTGCGCGGCGGTGTTGCTGCTTCCGCCCACATCGGCGTCACCGAGGTAGAGCGTTTGGGTCGCGCTGAAGCCATGCGTCGGATCGTAGGTTTGATATGTGAGCGCGGTTTGCCTCGCGGTCGAATAGGCGCTCAAATAATAGGTCACCCCGTTGTCGCCGGCGATATTGCGCATGATGCCGCCGGTCCCTGACACGCTGGTGCTGGCGTCAGGCGTGATCGCGGCGTTTGCGGCGGCTATGACGCTGCTTTCGTTGACGACGAATTCGCCGTTGTTGTAGCCGCCTCCCGCGTCGATAAATTCGGGCGCGGAGATGTAGATCTTGCCGTTGCTGACCGACAGATAGGGCATGTCCGATTGGGTCGTGGCGCCGTTGGACGTATCGATCGAAGCCAAATACCAGCCGTCGTTCGGATTGCTATCTATCGACACGGCGATATCGATATTGGTGGCGAAGTTCCCGGTTCCCGGTTGAAAATTATCCGCGATGACCACGTAGTGGCCGGTCGAACTGTCATAGGTGGCGCGCGCGTCGAGAAGATTGTTGTCGAGCGTGGCGCCAAGCGGCAAGAACAAGCTGTGCAATGATCCGTTGGATACGATTGGATGGCCGCTGAGGTCGGTTATCTCGTAGTGCGTGGTCTCCGCGGTGAAAATGTAATTCGGCCCGACCGCCAACGCATTTTGCGGCGGAGTGTTGGTCGGATCGGACAATCCGGAAAATGAATGGTCGACGGAGGTGGACGACGTCGGTGGCGTCGCCGAATAGAAGTTGAGCGCCGGCACGCCGGCGCTGGCGCCGATCGGCGCAGCGCCGTAAAGGCTTTCGATCGTGGCGAGCAAGGAATAGGGATCAGCCGGCGAGTCGTTGACGACCCCGGCCGGGACTCCTCCGCCGACGACGATCGCCGCAACGTGATTGGGGTAGGTCACTGCTGGATTGGTGTTGTTTTCGTCGAAGGTGACGATCAGCAGCGAATTGTTGGCCTGCGCCCAGGCGGCGTAGGCAGAGAGATTGGCCTGGATCCAGGCATCACCCGCCGGAATCCCGCCGCCATTGTCGCTCGTCGGCGTCATGTTGTGGGCGTCGTTGGGCGAAACAAAGGAGACGGTCGGAAGGTTGGCAAAGCCGGCTGCGGTCTGAGGAAACGTGCTGAAATCGTGACCGTCATTGGCCGAATTGGCGAAGTGGATCCAAGGTTGGCGTTCGGGGACCGCCGTGGTTTCGGCGTAACCGCCGAAGGTGTAACCATGGGCGGCAAGCGTGCTCGCCAGCGTCGGTACGCTGGCCGGAAGCTGGGTAACGGCGCCGTTGCTGGTGACTCCCTGCGTCGAGCCGGAAAACAGGGCAATGTAATTGGGCTGACTCGGATGGGTCACACCGTAGTCGTTGGTGAGCAGCATCCCCTGAGCGACCAGCGAGTTCAGGTAAGGCGCCTGGGGATTACCTATGATGTCGGAGTAGTTCTCGTTTTCCAGGGAAAGGACGACAATGTGGCTCGGAGTCGTGGTCATGATCGTCAGTCCTCCTTTGCGGTTCGATGCGCGCAACCTTTTTCATCAAGGTGCGCGGCTCTTCGCGTTCGTCTCTGCGGCGCCCCCAGAAGGCGGACGGGCGATAATTGTTGAATGGAGATCATGGAAGGGATCGTTGCGACCGGGGGACAGATCCAGGACAGGCCAAGCGTCCGAGATCGCGGTGCCCGTTGGTCGAGAGAGCAGGTTCCAGGACGACCACTGCTGCAATCTCGGAACGCGAGGTACTTGGCGTCCGCATGCCCCCCCTCCGGAGCCTGGCAATAGAGATTTGGGCGCGCCGCTGCCACGGTCCGCTCGGCCTCATCAAAATGACTGATGACAGAAAGCCCCGACTCGCTGATCCGAGACGCGACGAACTGCGATTTCGTCTCGATACTCGCTGAGTTCACCTGTCGAGCCAATGGCTCTGAGGAGGTACCTCAATCAATCACATGAGACGCGGTGTGCTGAGAACTCAATAACCCTTTCGGTCATCAGTGCCCACCAAAGGTCTGCTCGCAACCAACGACGAAGCTTGTAGCTGCAGCGAGAAAACGATTTGGCTCGCCATCGTGCTGGAGCATTTCATGATCCTGTCATGATCCTGCGCGCAATCGAACGCGGAGTGCCCGAGGAAAGGGCGGCGTAGGCGCCAAACGTTGACGTCCACTCGATCAAGCGTTCCAGAAGGATGCTGAGAGAGAATACCAGCAGACCACCGTCGCAATCTGTCGCCGACTACAATATCCGGCGCCCTCACTCGTCGCAAAAACATCTCATCCCAGCGGCGTATGCCGACTACCTCACCGCAACGGACGACCGGCTGCGACCCTGGTCCCGGAGATAATCACTTGGGACGCGCTTTGGAGAGTTTCGATGTGACCAGCGCCGCCCCTTGTTGCAGGCCGTGGCTTGGACCGTAGCTCAATAACAGACTTGCGGCGCATACCGCTGATTCAGCGCAGGGGGAAATTGAAGAACATCATTTTCGGGCACTGGGCTGCAGTTCAGCGAAAGTTCGCCTGCAAGATCGGGCTTGAGGGCATGGTCTCGAAAGTCCGCGACAGCGCCTAGAACTAGGTGAGCCTGCTACTCTTTCAAAGATCGCCGGCTCAACCAAGTCGAGCACTTCTTCGCGCTCCTTACCGATTAGAAGATCAGGCGCGGCGTCTATCGCAGCGTCGCTGCCCTCAGGGTTGACATCACATCGTTCATCGACCGACACAACGCCGATCCCAAACCGTTCCCATGGGCTAAGTCTGCTGATGACATTCTTGCTTCCATCGAGCGCTTCTGCCGATACAATGCCCCAGCAGAACACGACGCGATGTTGCGAACTTCCGGTTCAGGACGCTAGTGCGACATCATCACCCAGCACGGTGGCTGGCCGATGACGGTCTTGGTCACGCCGCCCCAGACGATCTCGTTCAAGCGCGAATGGTGGTAGGCGCCCATGACGATGGCGTCGATGGCGTGCGACTGCGCCCAGCTCCCCAGCACCTTGCCGATCGAGCTGCCGCTTCCCTTCACGGTCTCGAAGGATGCGTAGACCCCGTGTTCCCTCAGATGACCGACGAGGTTCGTTCCGGACTGCATGACCTCGTCAGTCTTGTCGTCCGTGGCGGTCACCACGCGCACCGCGTTGGCGGCCTGAAGGATCGGCAGCGCGTCGCCGATCGCACGTGCCGCGCGGGCCGAGGGCGCCCAGGCGATCATGACGTTCTCGATTTCCGGCCGTAGCAGCTCCACATGCTGCTCCGGACAGAGCAGCAGCGGGCGGCCGGATTCGAACAGGAAGGTCTCAACGATATTCTCCGCGCGACTGTCGTGCGGCTTCACGGGGACCAGGGTGAGATCGCTGAAGCGCGCATGCTCGGCCAGCGTCGATGCGATCCGATCCGCCGGCACCCTGCCCGATCGGCCCTGCGCGCGAACGCCAATACGGGAGGCCGCATTGGTGAATACGTCCAGGAGCTGCTGCATGTCACCGACCTCGCGCACAGCGCTGAGTTCGGCCGACGCCGGATCATCAGGAAATACCACTTTCGGCCGGACGAAAGCGTCATCCTCGAGCGCGAGCCCGGTCACCCTGGCACCGAGGCCGGCGGCAACGGCTACGCACTTCTCGATCGCGGCCAGCGTGGGGGCATGCGGCTCGCCGATGAGCGGCAGAAACACGTCCTTGACGGGCATCGGATTCTCCTTGCCGGCCAGAATAGGCCGCCTTTGGTCCGGGCGCTTGATCCCCCTCAAGCCGGGAAAACTCCGCATCGCCAACCGACGACAGGCCTTGACGGAAGTCAAGGACTGGTCGCGGTCTCGACTTAAGGGTTACCCTGGATTTGCGGCCGAACCGCTTGGCCCCTCATCAACAATACGCCGGCAGATGACAGACAATTCTGCGACCCAGGAGCGGATCTGCGCGGCACTGACCGCGCATGCCGGCGTAAAGCGGATCGACACGCACGCGGCTTCGGTCTTCCTCGAGGAGACGCGCGCGCTGAAGATCAAGCGGGCGGTCAAGTATCCCTTTCTCGATTATTCGACACTCGAGAAACGAAAGATGGCCTGTGAGGAGGAGGTCAGGATCAACCGGCCGCATGCGCCACAGATCTATCATCGCGTCGTGACCATTACAGAAGAGCCGGACGGATCGGTGAAGGTCGACGGCCGCGGCCGGCCGATCGAATATGCCGTCGAGATGTCGCGTTTCGACGAGAGCCGGACGCTGGATCATCTGGCGAAGGCCGGACAGTTCGATGCGGACTTTGCGTCGGGTATTGCCGACGCGATCGCGGCTTCGCACGCGGCGGCGACGCCCGCCGACGGCAGCGCCTGGATGTCCTCCATCCCCGCCCTGATCGACGGCAACAGCAATGGTCTGCGGCTCGGCAATCATGTCCCGGCCGCGGAGATCGAGCAGCTTGCACAGGCCTCGCACGCGGCATTCCTGCACGCCCGTCCCTTGCTTGAAGAACGCGGCCGCCGCGGTTTCGTCCGCCGTTGCCACGGCGACCTGCATCTTGCGAATATCGTGCTGATCGGGCAGCAGCCCGTGCTGTTCGACGCCATCGAGTTCGACGCGCAGATGGCGACCGTCGACGCGCTTTACGACCTCGCATTCACCCTGATGGATTTGCTGCGCCACGATCAGCCGCTGGCAGCCAACACCGTCCTGAACCGGTACCTTGCCACAACGCCCCTAGAAAACCTCGACGCGCTCAGCGCGCTGCCGCTGTTCATGTCGATTCGCGCCGCGATCCGCGCCCAGGTGGCGCTGGCGCGGCCGAAGCCTCCGCATTCCGACGATGCCGGCATTCTCGACGAGGCGCACCGCTATTTCGACCTTGCCCGGGCGCTGATCCAGCCTCCCGCTCCCCGCCTCATCGCGGTGGGTGGACTGTCCGGCACCGGGAAGACGGTTCTGGCGCGCACACTCGCGCCGACCGTCGCGCCGCAGCCGGGCGCCGTCGTGCTGCGCAGCGACGTCATTCGCAAGCAGATGTTCGGTGTCGCCGACACGGAGCGCCTGCCACCATCCGCATACACGCCTGAGCTCGCAGAGCGGGTCTACGCGACGTTGGCCGAGCGCGCCCGGCACGTGCTGGCCCAAGGTCATTCGGCGATCGTCGACGGCGTGTTCGCCCGCGATTTCGAGCGGGACGCCATCGTCACGCTGGCTCGGGAATGTAACGTGGCTCTCACCGGCCTCTTCCTGGTCGCGGATCTGGTGACCCGGCAGGCTAGAATCGGTGGTCGCAGCAGTGACGCATCCGACGCGACGCAAGAGGTTGCCGCGTTGCAAGAGCACTATAATATCGGCCATATCGGTTGGACGACCATCGATGCATCCGGGACACCAGCGCAGACGCTCCAGAGCTGCCAGGACGCGATCGCTGAGGGCAGGTAAGGCAATCTGATTGGCGCGGGCTAGGATGGCGCGACCCACCACGAGTTCGACGGCGACCGCCCGCGCCAGGCCGGCGGCGAGCCGTAATGCGCTGCCAGGGCGCCTCAGCCCCGGCATGGCCTGCGACACCGCCTTTCGGATCATCGCCCGCCGTCACCTCGCCGCCGTCCTCGCCCAGCATGACGGGACCTGTCGTGGCGATCCGGAGGCGCTGCATCAGATCCGAATCGCGCTGACCCATCTGCGGACCGCGATTCGCTTCTTTTCGCCCATGGTCGACGACGCGCTACGCCCCAAAGTCTGGGCCGAGTTGAAATGGCTGAACAGCCAGCTCGGCATGGTGCGGGACCTCGACGTCGCCATCGAACGCGTCGTGGCCGAAGCCGGCGACGAGCTCGCGGTGATCGCCGAACTCCAGCACTGGGACGAGAAGCGGGCCGAAAGCCATCGCCTGCTGGCCCGCGCGCTGCAATCGGCGCGATATCGCCGCCTGGTCGAGCAGACCTCGAGCTGGATCGAGAGCGGACCCTGGTCGACCAGGCGCAGCAAGGAGGCCATCAGGCTGCGCCGCTGCCCGCTCGCCGACCACGCCACGACGCAACTGGCCGGATGGGAAAAGGCGCTGCTCAGGAAGGCCAAGAAGCTGCGCAAGCTCGACGTCGAGAAACGGCACAAGCTGCGGATCCTCAACAAGCGACTGACTTATTCGATCGAGTCGCTGGAAGATCTGTTCGGCGAGAAATCGCTGACGAAACAAAAATCGATTCTCAAGCAGTTGCGCAGGGCGCAAAAATCCCTTGGACAATTGAACGATGATGCGCGCGGTCAAACGCTGGCCGCGTCGTTGAACGAGGCCGTTCCCGAAGCCGGCATTCGCTTTCTCGACCGCAAGCGGGAAAAGAAGCTGTTGCGGACGGCTTCGACGGCCTATCGCAAGCTGGACAAGGCCAAGCCCTTCCGCTCCTCCGACCTGACGCCGGATTCGGAGCCGGAGGATTAGCTCTACGGCAGCGCTGCTTGACCTGAGTCAAGGCGGGCCTCTGCTGCAGGACGATGCTCTCGCCGAGGCGAGCTGAAACGACGAGCTGAGCGTAGTTCAGCGAGGAATGACGGCGGTGGCTTCGATCTCGACGCGCGCCGCTTTCTCGACGAGGCGCACGACCTGGACCAGCGCCATCGCGGGATAGTGCGCGCCGAAGATCGTGCGATAGATCTTGCCGAGCTCCTTCAGGTTCGCGAGATACTCGTCCATGTCGACGACGTACCAGGTCAGGCGAACGAGATGCTCGGGCCGCGCACCGGCGGCGGCAAGGATTTCGGCGATGTTGCTCAGGGTCTGGCGGACCTGCGCGACAAAGCCGTCCGCGAGACGCTCCTCGGCATCCCAGCCGATCACGCCGCCGGTCACCACGAAGCGTCCTTCGGCCGCCATGCCGTTGGCATAGCCCTTCGGCACCGGCCAGCCGGACGGTTGCAGCACCTGTGCCATAGGGCTGGTGTCATCCTCGGCTGCACCTGGCAGCACCGCGAGCTGTGGGCCTTTCGGCGTCGTCACGGACAATTCTTGATCCTCATCTCACACTGCCGCGACGCCGGAAGACGTCGCCGCCGCCTGCGCCAATTGCCGCAAGGCGAAACGTTTCAATTTGCCGGTCTCGGTCTTCGGCAGTTGGGTCACGAACTCGATCGCGCGCGGATATTTGTACGGCGCGATCTCGCGTTTGACATGCTCCTGCAACTCGGCTGCGAGCTTTGCATCCGGCGTCACGCCGGGGGCGGCAATGACATAGGCCTTCACAATCATCCCGCGCGCCTCGTCCGGCGCACCGACGACGCCACACTCAGCGACGGAGGGATGCGTCAGCAGCGCGACTTCGACATCCGTGCCCGCGATATTGTATCCGGATGACACGATCATGTCATCGGAGCGCGACTGGTACCAGAAGTAGCCGTCGCTATCCATCAGATAGGTGTCGCCGGTGATGTTCCAGCCATTCTGGACGTATTTCCGCTGCCGCTCGTCGGCGAGATAACGGCAGCCGGTCGGCCCGCGCACCGCGAGCTTCCCCATCGTGCCCGGCGGCAGATCATTGCCGTCATCGTCGACGATCTTCGCCTCATAGCCAGGCACGGGTCTGCCGGTCGCACCGGGACGAATTTCGTCCTCGGTCGCGCTGATGAAGATGTGCAGCAGCTCAGTCGAGCCAATCCCGTCCATCAGCTTGATGCCAGTGGCCTTCAGCCAGGCGTCGAATGTCGGCTTGGGCAACGTCTCGCCCGCGGACACACACTTTCGTAGCGAGGAGATGTCACGGCCCGGAAGCTTGCCGATCATGGCGCGATACGCGGTCGGCGCCGTAAAGCAGACTGTGGTCTTGTACTGCTCGATCGCTGAGAGGATATCATCGGGCGTCGTCTTCTCCAGCACGACGAAGGAAGCGCCGATGTGCATCGGGAACAGCACGCCCCCGAACCCGAAGGTAAAGGCGAGTGGCGCGGAGCCGACGAAACGGTCTTTCTGCTCGGCCCGCAGGATGTTGCGCGCGTAGCCGTCACACACCGCCAGCATGTCCCGGTGGAAATGCATGGTGCCCTTGGGATCGCCGGTCGTGCCCGACGTGAAGGCGATCAGGCAGATATCGTCAGAGGCGGTGTCGACCGCGGCGAATTCCGCGCTCGCATCAGCGATCAGCGCCTCGAGCGAGTCGGGAGCACCGTTGCCCCAATAGACCACATGCTTGAGACCAGGCGCGGCCAGCTTCGCCTTCTCCATCTCGTCGGAGAGTTTTCCGTCGCAGAGCGCGAGCGTGATCTCCGCCTTCTGGATCGGATAGGAGAGCTCCTTGGCGCGCAGCAAGGGCATCGTCGCCACGCAGATGCCGCCGGCTTTGATCACCGCGAGATAAGTCGCAACCATCATCGGGCTGTTGGCGGAGCGCAACATCACGCGCCCGCCGGTCACAAGACCGAGCTTGCCGACCAGCACATTGGCGATCCGGTTCACGAGTGCCTGCAGCTCGCGATAGGTGTAGCTGACGGCGAGGCTGATGACGCAAGGCGCATCACCGTGTCCCTGCTCGACCCAGCGGTCGAGGAAATAGCTGACGCAGTTCAAACGTGGCGGATAGCGCAGCTCTGGCCGCGTGAAGATGAACTCCGGCCACAGCTCTGGCGATGGCAGATGCTGCCGCGCAAACGTGTCGACATGGGCGGTCGCAGCGTTTGCGTCATGCGAGCCCGAGACTTGAACCTTGGCGGCGTTGGCCATCGCACGCTCCTTTGCGCATGGAAAGCACCCGGCAGCACTAACTCGGGAAACATTTTAGGCTTAAAACAATTTGGCGCAATAGCGGATTTTGGGCATCCCATGCATTTTCGCGCGGCAAAGGGGATGAAGGGCTCGTCTGCCCGCGCTCAGGGCCGGCGACGCGCGGCCGATTTCTGCGCCGACGCCTTGGTCTTCGCCAGCAACCGCATCAGCTCGCGCACGTCCTTCGGCGTCAAATCGCCAAAGAGATCGGCGATCCAGGTCTCGTGTTCCGAAGCCATCCTGCGAAACTCGGCGCGGCCAAGCTTTGTGAGCCGGATCACCTGGACGCGGCGGTCGGTCTCCGAGGTCCGGCGGTCGAGATGGCCGGATTCCACCAGGCGCTCGACGAGGCCGGTGACGTTGCCGTTGGACACCATCATGCGCTTGGAGACGTCCGACAGCGTCATGCCGTCGGGCGCCTTGTCGAGCTGCGCCATCAGATCGAAACGGGGCAGCGTGACGTCGAAACGCTGCCGCAGCCGGCCGCGGACTTCTCCCTCGATCAGGGTCGTGCAGGTGAGCAGCCGCAACCACAGCCGAAGCTCTTCGGCATGGTCCTCCGGCGTTTCGACGGCCTTGGTCTCGGAATCGAGCATCTCGATGCAGTCACTCACGGTCGGCATTGGCGCCGGCACGGATTCCCCAACGTTTTGAGCTTCAAATAAATCGACGCCCGCCGCAAGCCCAAAGCTGCAACAATCGACCGCACGTCAGTTTCTTTAGGCTTCAAGTAACTGGCGCGCCGCTTGCATGCTCCGCTGCCCGCACGATGGTGGCGCCTTGAGCTAACTTGCCGCGGCGGCCATCATCGGCATAAGCTTGGATTAAGGTACGCGGCTTGCGACACAAGCCCGATGGTGATGGGGGACAGATCATGAAGACGCAAACGACTTTGGCTGCGGCCGCCTTGCTGCTCGGCACCGCAATGAGCCCTGCCCTCGCACAGGAGAAGATCAAGCTGGGTGTGATCGTGACGCTGTCGGGCCCCGGCGCCGCGCTCGGCCAGCAGGTTCGCGACGGCTTTGCGCTCGCGGTGAAGGATCTCGGCGGCAAGATGGGTGGCCGCGACGTCGAGGTCGTCGCGGTCGACGACGAGTTGAAGCCTGATGTGGCCGTGACCAAGGTCAAGGGCCTGCTCGAACGCGACAAGGTCGACTTCGTGGTCGGACCGATCTTCTCCAACATCCTCCAGGCGATCCACCGGCCGGTCACGGAATCCAAGGTGTTCCTGATCAGCCCCAATGCCGGCCCGTCGACTTTTGCCGGCAAGGACTGCAACCCGTTCTTCTATGTGACGTCGTATCAGAACGACCAGGTTCACGAGATCCTCGGCAAAGTGGCGCAGGATCGCGGCTACAAGCGGATGTATCTGATGGTGCCGAACTATCAGGCCGGCAAGGACTCGGTCGCCGGCTTCAAGCTCGACTACAAGGGCGAGATCGTCGAAGAGTCCTACATGCCGCTCAACACGCTGGACTTCCAGCCGGAGCTTTCCAAGATTTCGTCGCAGAAGCCCGATGCTCTCTTCACGTTCATGCCGGGCGGCCTCGGCGTCAACCTCGTCAAGCAATACAAGCAGGCCGGTCTCACCGACAGCATTCCGGTGCTCTCAGCCTTCACGGTGGATGAATCGACCCTGCCGGCACAGCAGGACGCGGCCGTCGGCATGTTTGGCGGCGCGAACTGGGCGCCCAATCTCGACAATCCCCAGAACAAGAAGTTCGTCGCCGCCTATGAGGCCGCCTACAACGGCGTGCCCGGCACCTACGCCTTCCAGGCCTATGACGCTGCGATGCTGATCGACAGCGCGGTCAAGGGCGTGAAGGGCGACCTCTCCAACAAGGACGCCGTTGCGGCAGCCCTGAAGAAGGCGGACTTCACGTCGCTGCGGGGGTCATTCAAGTTCAACACCAATGGCTATCCGATCCAGGATTTTTACCTGACCAAGGTCGCCAAGCGTCCGGACGGCAAATTCCAGACCGAGATCGTCCAGAAGGTTTTCGAGAATTACGGCGATCGCTATGCCAAGGACTGCAAGGCGGCGAACTAAGGCCGCGCGTCGCGTCAAGGGAGGACTGCAATGAAGAGCGAAATCACGGGCATCACGCGGGCCAATGAGGGGATCCAGGGCATCTCCTGGAACATCCTCGGCCAGACCTATGTGCCGAAGAGCAACACCGAGAACAGCTTCTCCTGGCACGCCACGCTGCCGCCGGGCACGTTCGTACCGCCGCACATTCATCCCGACCAGGACGAATATCTCTACATGCTGGAGGGCAAGCTCGACTTCATGCTCGGCAACTCGGAGGCGCAGGCAACGCCGGGCGATCTGATCCGGCTCGGCATGGGCGTGCCGCACGGCATCTTCAACAAATCGGACCAGACCGCAAAAGTGCTGTTCTGGGTCTCGCCGACCAAAAAGCTGTTCGACCTGTTCTGGGGCCTTCACAACATGAAGGAACAGAAGCCGGAGGACGTGGTGGCGATGGCCGCCGAGTTCAACATCCACTTCCTTCCGCCACCTCCCGGCGCCGGCTAGCCGCGCGGTCTAGGCGCGCACCGCCGCAAGTCCTGGCACTGCGGCGAAGCCTGCCTTGGTGGCATAGCCGCGCACGATCGCCTCGCGCTGGGAATAGCTCAGCACGTTGTCGACATTGTCAAAGCCGTCGGGCGCAAGCTGCTCGACGGCGTCGATGACGCCCTCGGGGCCGCCGCGGCGGTTAGAGCGGACGATGTCCGCCGTCATCGGCAGGCGCTTCTTCTCATATTCCATCAAGGCCTGACGCGGATGCTCGGCGCGCACAAGTGCGTCGGCGAGACAGCGCGCGTCGAGGATCGCCTGCGAAGCGCCGTTCGAGCCGACCGGATACATCGGATGCGCGGCATCACCGAGCAGGGTGACGCGTCCGGACGACCAATAGGGCAAGGGATCGCGGTCGCAGGTCGGATATTCATAGAACTCGGGCGTCGCCGAAATCAGGCTCTTCACGTCGATATAGGGCACCGAGAAGCGCGCGACGTGCGGCATGAGCTCCTCACGCCGGCCCGGCCGCGACCAGTCTTCCTTCCGCGGCGGCGGCGCATTGCCCTCGCCCACCTTCACCAGCACCGCCCAATTGGTCAGACGGCTCGCCGGGCTCGATCCCTCCGCGATCGGATAGATCACGACCTTGGCGTTGAGACCACCGGCGACGATCATCGATTTGCCGGTGAGAAACATCGGCCAGTCGCGCGCGCCGCGCCACAGCATCAGGCCGTTCCAGCACGGCGGCCCTTCGTTCGGAAACAGCGTGTCGCGCACGCGCGAACGGATACCGTCGGCACCGATCAGGATATCGCCGCGCGCGGTGTGAATATGCGAGCCAGCACGATCGAAGAAATAGGCCGTGACGCCACTCTCGTCCTGCGTGAAGGCGCCAAGCCGGCAACCGGTGTGGATTGCATCCGCTCCGAGCCGTTCCTCGACGGCGCGGTGGATGACACCCTGAAGGCGGCCGCGATGGATCGAGAATTGCGGCACGTCATGCCCGGCGTCGACGCCGCGGGCTTCGCGCCAGACCTCCTGGCCATGGCGGTTGAGGTAGTAGAGCTGGTCGGTGCGGATCGCGACGTCGTCGAGCTTTTGCAACAGGCCAAGACTGGCAAGCTCACGCATGGCGTGCGGCAACGTGTTGATACCGACGCCGAGCTCGCGGATCGTATCGGACTGCTCGAAAATCTCGCAGCCGATGCCGCGGGCCCGCAGCATCAAAGCCGTGGTAAGACCACCGATACCGCCGCCGACGATAATCGCCTTCATCGCCCTTAACTCCACTCAATACACAGGCAACGGGGTTAACGTCGCACGGGCGGTCACTCCGCCGCAAGCGGCTTTGTCGCCTCCGCCTTGAGCTCAGCCCGGGTCTTGGGCTTAGCCTTAATTCTCAGCTCCTCGAGATCCTGCCGATCGCGCGCGCTGTTGCGGAAAATCTGGTCTTTCCCGGGCAGATATTGTGGCGGACAGAACGCGTCGTTTGCGCCGTACCAGGCCGCCGCCTTCATGGTGAAGAAGGGGTCGACCAGATGCGGTCGCCCGAGCGCGACGAGGTCTGCCCGGCCGGCCGCCAAAATGGTGTTGGCCTGGTCCGCGGTCGTGATGTTGCCGACGCACATGGTTGCCACGCGCGCCTCGTTGCGAACCTGGTCGGAGAATGGCGTCTGGAACATGCGACCATAGATCGGCTGTGCATCGCGCACGGTCTGGCCGGTCGAGACGTCGACCAGATCGACACCGGCCTCGGCGAAGGCCCGCGCGATCGCCACTGCATCATCGCCGGTGATGCCGCCATCCGCCCAGTCAGTCGCAGAAATACGCACCGACATCGGCTTGTGCTTCGGCCACACCGCCCGCAGCGCCTCAAATATCTCGAGCGGAAAGCGCAGCCGGTTTTCGAGCGAGCCGCCATACTCGTCCGTACGGGTGTTCGTCAGTGGTGAAATGAAGCTCGCGAGCAGATAGCCGTGGGCGCAGTGCAGCTCGAGCATATCGAAGCCACAGCGCTCGCCACGCTCAGCTGCGGCAACAAAAGAATCCCTCACCGCGTTCATGCCGGCGCGGTCAAGCTCGCGCGGCACCTGGCTGTCGGGAAAGTACGGCAACGGCGACGCCGAGACGACGTCCCAGCCGCCTTCGTCCAGCGGGCGGTCGATTCCGTCCCACATCAACTTGGTCGCACCTTTGCGGCCGGCGTGCCCGAGCTGCAGGCAGAATTTCGCAGCCGAGTTGCCATGGACGAAATCAACGATGCGCCGCCAGGCCGTCTCCTGCTCGTCGTTCCACAATCCGGCGCAGCCGGGCGTGATCCGGGCATCGCGGCTGACGCAGGTCATCTCGGTGAAGATCAGGCCGGCGCCGCCGATCGCACGCGAGCCGTAGTGTACGAGGTGGAAATCGCCGGGAACGCCCTCCTTCGCCGAATACATGCACATCGGCGACACCACGGCGCGGTTGGTGATATCCATCTCGCGCAAGCGGAATGGCTGGAACAGCGGCACCATCGGCTTGTCGGTGCTGACGTCGAAGCCGCTGCTGCGTACTTGCCTGGCAAATGACGTCTCGACCTCGGCGACGAAATCGGGCGCGCGGAGCTTCAGATTGTCATAGGTGATCGCCTTCGAGCGCGTCATCACGCCAAAGGCGAACTGCACGGGATCGAAATCCCAGAAGCGGTCGACATGCTCGAACCAGACCAGCGAAACGTCGGCCGCGTGCTGGGTCTTCTCGACCTCTTCGCGGCGGCCGTGCTCGTAAACATCGAGCGCCGCCTTGATGCTGGGCGCCTTCGCCATCGCTTCGGCCAGCGCGATCGCATCTTCCATCGCGAGCTTGGTGCCGGAACCGATCGAGAAGTGCGCGCTTGCCTTGGCGTCACCGAGCAGAACCATGTTGTCCTTGACCCAGCGCTTGCTGCGGATCATCGGGAAATTGCGCCACATCGAGCGGTTGGTGAGCAGCTTGTGCCCATCGAGGAACCAGCCAAAGATCTCGGCCATCCGCGCGGCAGATTGGCTCTCGTTCAGCCCAGTCAGCCCTGCCCGCTCGAACGTCTCCGGGTCGGTCTCGAAAATCCAGGTCGAGTGACCGGCTTCATATTGGTAGGCGTGGGCGATGAAAGGTCCCCACTCCGTCTCCTGGAAGATGAAGGTGAAGGCATCGAGCGGCCTGGTCGAGCCCATCCAGGCAAACTTGTTGGTGCGGAGGTCGACTTCCGGCTCGAAGTGATCGACATGCTTCTCCCGGAAACGGCTATTGACGCCGTCGGCCAGCAAGACGAGATCGGCATCGGCAAAGCGCGACTCGTCGTCAACATCCACTTCGAAAAGGAGGTTGACACCGAGCTCACGCGCTCGCTCCTGCAGGATCAGCAACAGTTTTTGCCGAGAGCAGCCGCAAAAGCCGTTACCTCCGACCCGATGCACCGTGCCGCGAAAATGCACGGCGATATCGTCCCAATAGGCGAACTCCTGGGTGATGCGGCGGTAGCTCGGAAGATCGTGCTTTTCAAAATTGTCGAGCGTGGCGTCCGAGAACACCACGCCGAAGCCGAACGTGTCGTCGGCGCGGTTGCGCTCATAGACGGTGACATCGGCGCTTGGGCGCTGCTTCTTGAGTAGGATTGCAGCGTATAGACCCGCAGGTCCGCCACCGATGATCGCGACTTTCATGGGAGCCTCGCCAATTCACCCGGCCATGAAAACTATTTTAAGCCTAAAATAATTTCTGGCAAGTCCCCGTTCCAGGCCTTCCGCAGAAAAAGGCCACTCAGTCGCCCCTGAAGACCGGCTTGACCTTGTTGGCAAAAGCCTCGAAGGCGCGCTCGAAATCAGCCGTCGTCATGCACAGGGCCTGGGCAACGGCCTCCGCTTCGATCGCTTCCTCAACCGACATCGCCCATTCCATGGCCAGCATACGCTTGGTCATGGTGTTGCCGAAGGTCGGCCCTTCCGCGACCTGCTTGGCCAGCAACTGCGCCTGGGGCAGCACCTGCTCCGGCGTGACGATGCGACTGAAGAACCCCCAGCGCTCGCCCTCCTCCGCGGTCATGAACCGGCCGGTGTAGAGAAGCTCGGAGGCGCGGGACTGACCGATGATCCGCGGCAGGATCGCGCAGGCGCCCATGTCACAGCCGCCAAGACCCACCTTGTTGAACAGGAACGCCACCTTGGTTCCGCTCGCGGCGAGCCGCATGTCGGATGCCATGGCGATGATCGCGCCGGCACCGGCGCAGATGCCCTCGACCGCGGCCACGATCGGCTGCGGGCAGGCCCGCATCGCCTTGACGAGGTCACCGGTCATTCGCGTGAACGCCGTCAGCCCCTTGGTGTCCATTTTCACGAGCGGGCCGATGATCTCGAACACGTCGCCACCAGACGAAAAATTGCCGCCGGCGCCGGTGACGACGATGGACTTGACCGCGTCGTCGAACGCGCAGGCACGGAAGAAATCCGTCAACTCGCGGTAGCTCTCGAACGTCAGCGGGTTCTTCCGCTCAGGACGATTGAGCGTCACGGTCGCAAAGCCGTCGACCACGGCCAGCAGGAAGTGTTGCGGCGAATAGTCCGCGAGCGGCACGGTGACGGGATTGGCTGGTCTGCTCATGAGATTTCCTTCCTTGTTCCGCACGGTTAGATCTCGCCACCGGCGACAGCAATCGCCTGTCCCGTGATCGCACTGGCGTTCTCGCTGCACAACCAAAGCACGGCATTCGCCACTTCCTGCGGCGTGATCAGGCGCCCCTGCGGATTGTGCTTTGCGAGCTCGGCGATCGCCTGCTCACGGGTTCGCCCGGTCTTCTTCATGATGTTGTCGATGCTGCCGGCAACGAGATCGGTGTCGGTAAAGCCCGGGCAGACCGCATTCACGGTTACGTTGCTGCCGGCCATTTCCAGCGCAAGCGAACGCACGAGACCGATCACAGCGTGCTTCGCCGCCGCATACGCGCTCACATAAGCATAACCCCTGAGCCCGGCCGTCGATGCAATCGCGATAACACGGCCATAGGGGCGATCCTTCATCCCCGGCAACACTGCGCGGACGGCATAGACGACGCCCATGAAATTGACATCGATCATCCGCGCAAAAAGGGCGCTGTCCGATTTCGCGAATGGCGCGGACTCGGCGCTGCCGGCGTTTGCGATCAGGATATCGATCGGCTGTCGCGCATGCGCCTCAGTGATCGCTGCCTTCAGCGCGGTTTCGTCCGAGACGTCGGCGATGGCTGCAAAATGCGCGGCGCCCGCGTTGATCGCTTCTTCGAGAGTAGCCGCGTTCCGACCGAGCACCGTCACGGTGGCACCAGCGCCGACAAGGGACGCTGCGATTGCGCGGCCGATGCCGCGACCGCCACCGGTCACCAGCGCGTGCGGCGAATGCGGCAATGCGGACATGCGCGGGCTCCCTCAAAATCTGCTGATCGTTCCTCCGATATATTTTAACCTTCAAACTTTTGCAACGAAAGCGCGGATCGGCGCCGCAAAAGCCCGCGCGCGCGGGAGCGGCCCGAAAATTGCTTTAAGTATAAAATTATCTCTTCCCATCCCCCACAGGCCTGTTAGCATCGTCGGGCCAAGCAAAAGGATGTCGCGTGTCGCAGCCTGCGCCAATGATAACAAGGGACGGGCGCTTCGCCTATGAAGCCGCGGGCGATCCGGGTGCGATACCCCTGATTTTCCTGCATGGCATTGGCGGCGCAGCGCGGGCCTGGCGGCAGCAGCTCGCCACATTCGGTAATCGTTTCCGCGCAATCGCCTGGGACATGCCGGGCTATGGCGGCTCGGCGCCACTCGTCAGCGTCAGCATCGCTGCCCTGGCCGATGCACTCCAGCAATTCATCGTGCAGATCGGGGCGACAAGCCCCATTCTGGTCGGCCATTCGATCGGCGGCATGATCGTGCAGAAATGGCTGGTGCAAGCGCCGAAACTTGCGCGCTCGGTCGTCCTCGCGCAGACCAGCCCGGCCTTCGGCAAGGCCGACGGCGACTGGCAGAAATCGTTCATCGCGGCGCGCCTGGATCCGCTCGATCGCGGCGAGACCATGAAGTCGCTGGCACCTTCCCTGGTGAAGGAGCTCGTCGGTGACGATCCTGATCCCAAGGGAATGGAGCTCGCGCGCGAGTGCATGGGAAGTGTGCCCGAAGCAAGCTATCGCGCCATGATGCTGGCGCTGATCGGATTTGACCAACGCAGCACGCTCAAGGACATTTCTGTGCCGACGCTGCTGCTGTCTGGTTCCAAAGACAACAACGCGCCTGCGCCAATGATGGCGAAAACCGCAACCTACATTCCCGCGGCCGAATATGTCGAACTCCCCGGAGTTGGCCATCTCGCCAACCTTGAGCGGCCAGATGCCTTCGACAAGGCTCTCGGCAGCTTCGTCGATTCCGTTGCTGCAAGACGCGAGTGACTGCGCCATGACCGTGCAAGTCAGCAAGACCATTGGTGCGAGCGACAAGGTCGCGCTGGACGCGCCGATCTTCGATCCTGTGGCGTTCCGCTTGAGCGACCAACAGGCCGGGATCATCGCGCGGGCGCGCGAGATCGGCCAAAGCGTGTTCGCAGGCCGTGCCGCCGCCTACGATCGCGAGGCGGTCTTCCCGACCGAGAATTATCGCGACCTGCACCGCGTCGGCTTGCTCGGCATCGCCGTACCGAAGAAGCACGGCGGGCTGGGAGCGAACTACCAGACCTACGCCCTGGCCGCGGCGGAGATCGGCCGCTATTGCGGCGCGACCGCACTGACCTGGAACATGCACGTCTGTTCGACGCTGTGGTCGGGCCCATTGGCTGATGATCTCGACATGGATGCGGAGACCCGCGCGGAACACGAGAAGCGGCGGGCCGTCCACTACAAGCGCATCGTCGAGGACGGTGCGATCTATTCGCAACCCTTCTCCGAAGGTGGTGCGGCAGCCGCAGGCGGCGTTGCCTTCGGCACGGAAGCAAAGCCCGTCGAAGGCGGCTGGATCGTCAACGGCAAGAAGATCTTTGCATCGCTCTCCGGCCACGCCGATTATTACGGCGTGCTCTGCACCGAGATCGAGGAAGGCGCGAAGGCCTCACGCCGCAATACGCTTTACCTCGCGATTCCTGCGAAGTCGCAAGGCGTTTCCGTCGTCGGCGACTGGGATCCGCTCGGTATGCGCGGCACAGTCTCGCGAACGCTGCTGTTCAAGGACGTCTTCGTTCCGGAAGATTCTGCGCTGATGCCGCGCGGCGTCTACTTTCAGGCGGCGATGCGCTGGCCGCACATGTTCCTGACGCTGTCGCCAACCTATATGGGCCTCGCGCAGGCCTCTTACGATTTCACGGTACGTTACCTGCGTGGCGAGGTGCCGGGCATGCCGCCGGTCAAGCGCCGGATGTACCCGACCAAGCAGATCGCGGTCGCGCAGATGCAAATCAAGCTGGAGCAGATCAAGGCGATCTGGTTCCAGGCGGTCACGGAGGCGCGCGCAAATCCGAGCAAGGAGCAGGTGCTGCGCGCCTATGCCGCGCAATATTCGGTGATGGAAGGCGCCAATGAGCTCGCCGCGCTTGCGATCCGCACCTGCGGGGGACAGGCGATGCTCCGCTCGCTGCCGCTGGAACGCATCTATCGCGACAGCCGCTGCGGCTCACTCATGCTGCCCTGGACGGCCGAGCTCTGCCTCGACCGGATTGGTCGCGAGGCGCTGTACGAGGCCGGCGAAACGGACGACTGACGGTGGATCTCTGCAGTCTGATCGATCGCAACGCGGCGTTTTCGCCAGACAAGACGGCCATCGCCTTCGAGGGCGAGCGGCTGAGCTACGCAGCGTTCGCCGATCGCATCGAACGAACCGCAACAGCTTTGAAGCAGGAATTCGGTGTCGGCCGGGGCGATCGCGTCGCAATCCTGAGCCTGAATCGACCGGACTATCTGGTCCTGCTCTATGCATGCGCGCGGCTCGGCGCGATGCTGGTGCCGCTGAACTGGCGGCTGGCTGTCGCCGAGCAGCTCTTCATCCTCACCGATGCCGGCGCTAAAGTGCTGGTGCTCGAACAGGCATTTGAGGGAGTCCTTCCCGAACTCGCGCCGGGGACCGCGGTCGTGGGCCTCGATTTTGCTCCGGCGCGCGGCTCGACCTTCGAGAGCCTATTGGCGCATAAGGGAAGCAGCGGACGCAATCCGCACATCGAGCTCTCCTGCCCGCTACTCATCGTCTACACGTCGGGAACGACCGGGCGGCCGAAGGGGGCTGTGCTACGCCAAGAGGCGCTGTTCTGGAATGGCGTCATGAGCCAGCACATGCACAACATGACGTCCGACGATCATGTGCTGACTGTGTTGCCGTTCTTCCACGTCGGCGGGCTCAACATCCAGACGACCGCGGCGCTCCAGCTTGGCGCGACCGTTTCAATCCACGCTCGCTTCACCCCGGATGCGGCGCTTGCGGCCATCGAACGGGACCGGCCGACCCTGACGGTGATGGTGCCGGCAATCATCCAGGCCGTCAGCGAGCACCCCGCCTGGGCCGCGACCGATCTCTCATCTCTGAAAGCCGTCGCTACCGGCTCGACCATCGTGCCGCCGCACCTGATCGATCGCTTTGTCGCGCGCGGCGTGCCGGTGCTGCAAGTCTACGGTTCGACGGAAACCTGCCCCATCGCCATCTACACCCGTCTCGGCGGCGACCTGTCGCGCGCAGGATCGACCGGGCTTGCCGGCCTGTGCTGCGAGGCGAAGGTGATCGATCAGACCGGCAACGAGGTGCCGGCGGGCGCGCCGGGCGAGATCGCGGTCCGCGGACCCAACGTCTTCTTCGAATATTGGGGCAATGCGGACGCCACACGCGATGCGCTCCACGACGGCTGGTATCGCACCGGCGATATTGGCCTGCGCGACCCGGACGGCTACTTCTGGGTCCGCGACCGCAAGAAGAACATGATCATTTCCGGCGGCGAGAATATCTATCCGGCCGAGGTCGAAAGGGTGCTGCTCGAACATCCTGACGTCAGCGAATGCGCCGTGATCGGCCGGCCAGACCCGCGCTGGGACGAGGTGCCCATCGCTTACGTCATCCCGCGATCCGGCTGCCGGCTCGAAGCAGACGAGCTGAGAGCGCACGTTCAGGCGCAGCTCGCCCGCTACAAGGTTCCACGCGACATTGTCTTCGTCGCCGACATGCCGCGCACGGCGCTGGGCAAGGTCCAGCATTTCCTGCTGAAGCAGTTTGATGCGCAGTCGCGCGCGCAAGGAGAAGCATCTTGAAGATTGCGGTTCTGGGTGGGGGAAACGGCTCTTTCGCGGCCGCAGGCGATTTTGCGCTATCGGGGCATGAAGTCCGATTGTGGCGCCGAGATACAGAGCAGGTCGAAGCGCATCGTGCCGCTGGCTCCCGCATCCTCGTGAAGGACCACAATGGCCAGCACGATGTGAAACTGGCGATGGTGACCACCGACATCGCCGAAGCCGTCAGCGATGCCGAGCTGATCCTGTGCCCTGCCCCCGCCTTCGCGCAGCAGGATATCGCCCGGCTCCTCGCCCCGCATCTACGGGATGGCCAGGTCGTGTTTCTGCCGCCAGCGACATTAGGCTCGATGATCTTCGCCCAGGCTGCCCGAGACATCGGCAATCGCGCCCAGGCGAGCTTCGCTGAAACTGGCACGCTGCCATGGCTCACCCGCAAGCATGGGCCATTCGAGGTCGCAATCACCATCCGCGCCAAGCGGCTGCCGGTCGGCGTGTTCCCGCTCGACCGGGCGTCACATGCGCTTGAAGTGATTGGACGCGCCTTCCCTGATGTGATCGAGCCGTGCGGTGACGCGCTATCCGGCGCGCTGATGAACGCGGGCTGCATCATCCATCCGCCGCTCATCGTGATGAACGCAGGCCCGATCGAGCATTTCGAGCGGTGGGACATCCACAAGGAGGGAACGCAAGCTGCGATCCGGCGAGTGACTGACGCACTCGACGCCGAGCGGATCGCCGTGCGCGAGGCGCTGGGATATGGCGCACCGCATTTTCCGCTCGTCCATCACTACGCAAAGGAAGGTGATATCTGGATGTATGGCCGCGGCTCGCACGATCGCCTGACCGATTCCGGCGACTGGCGCGAGCGGATCGTGCTGACCGAGCATCGCTACATGCGCGAGGATTTGCGGTTTGGGTTGTCGCTGCTGGTGTCTGTCGCGGGGCTCGCGGGCGTCGCCACGCCGCTCGCCAAGGCCTTCCTGGCCATCGGTGGCGCGATCTGCGGCGAGGATTTTGCGCAAGGCGGCCGGACGTTGGAGACGCTGGGGCTTGGCAAGCTTCACAAGACCGAATTGCAGACACTGCTTCGTGAGGGATTCTGACCGATGAGCAGCCGCGTCAACATTGCCTGTCTCGGGGCCGGTCGCATGGGCCGCGGTATCGCCGTCGCGTTCGCCTATGCGGGGCACACGGTGACGATGATCGACATCAAGGCACGTTCAGCGGAGGATTTCGCCGGGCTGGAGGCGGACGCGCTTGGCGAGGTCGCGAAGACTTTTGCCAGCCTGTCGAAGCTGGGGCTGCTGACCGAAACCGACGTTGATCCGCTGATCGCGCGGGTTTCGGTGGTGCCGGCCAGCCAAAGCGGCGCCACGTTGTCCGAAGCCGGAATGGTGTTCGAGGGCGTTCCTGAGGTCGTCGAGCTCAAGCGCGAGGTGCTGGGGGCGGCTTCAAAACAGGTCGGCCCCGACACGATCATTGCATCGACCACGTCGACCATCCTCGTCGATGATCTCTCGGGCGCGATCGTGAATCCCCGCCGCTTCCTCAACGTGCACTGGCTCAACCCGGCCTATCTGATCCCGCTGGTTGAGGTTTCGCCCGGCAAAGCCACCGATCCTGCCATCATCGACGAGGTCAAGAGGCTGCTCGAAGGCATCGGCAAGGTGCCCGTCGTCTGCGCGGCGACGCCCGGCTTCATCGTCCCGCGCATCCAGGCGCTGGCGATGAACGAAGCCGCGCGCATGGTCGAGGAAGGTGTCGCCAGCGCGGAGGAGATAGACAAGGCGATCCGTTACGGCTTCGGCTTCCGCTATGCCGTGCTCGGGTTGCTCGAGTTCATCGACTGGGGCGGTGGCGATATTCTGTATTACGCCAGCCGCTATCTCGAAGGTGCGCTCGGCAGCGACCGCTATCGAGCGCCGGACGTTATCTCACGCAACATGCATGAAGGGCGGATCGGACTCCGCACGGGCGCAGGCTTTCTCGACTATTCGGGCATGGACGTTGACGCCTATCGCGCAAAGCGCCTCCAGGCCATGGTCGACCTGCTCCGGCACTTCGACCTCGCTCGCCCGCCGGTGCTCGACCGCAGCTAGCCGAAAACGTCCTGAAGCACGCCTTCCCGCACCACCGCGACGCCATCGAGCTCGATGGTCGTTCCCATCATCGGCAGATCGAAATGGCCGGCCGTATAGCGGCCGGCGAATTCATTGGCACCGGTCGAGAACAGAAAATTGCCGGAGACGGCGCGGATCTCCGTGCCGTTGGTGTCCCGCTGGTCATACATTGACAGTGCCTCGTAGCGCGCAGCCGGGTTCATACCGAAACCGACATGCGACACGGCATAAGCCTCCCGATCCCCCCATGCGGCGAGATAGGCACGCATCATGGCTGCGTCCGTACCCTCGCCCTCCAGATCGACGACATAGTCGTCCTTCAACGTCATCTTCACCGGCGACGTCAAATAGCGTTTGAAGGTGAGATTGATGTCGCCCGGGGCCATGACCAGCGTGCCATTGATCGTCCCGCTCTTGGGAAAGCTGACAACGATGCCGCCCGGCCAATGCGCCAGCGTGCCGGGCTTGTCGGTCCAGCCCCACACGCCGACCGTGGACGCACCGACCATGTCGACATCAAGTGACGTGCCGGCCTTCGAGGTGACCCGCATCCGCTTGGTCCCGCGCAGCATCTTTGCCGCCGCGCGAACGCGCTTCTCCAGGGCCGGATCCGGCACCATCCGCTCCAGCGCCTCGGGATGCTCGTTGGAGATCACCAGAATGCGCGCGCCGGCCTTCAATATCTCAGGCGTCTCGATCGCATGCATCAGACCTTCGATGGTGCAATCCACCACGAAGCCAGCTTGCTGAAGCGCAGTGATGACCGGCCCAAGCTTTTGGATTGCTTCGCTGGCGCCGGTTGAGCGGACCGGAACGATACTCCGATTGCGCGGCGTCGGCATGACGACATGAAAAGGCTTCGCCCCCATGCGCAACAGTGCAAGCTCTGCCAGATGCACATTCAACGCGCGCGACTGCGTCTCCGAGAGGATCGCCGCGGTATCGCCGGCCTTGACGGCGCAACGCTCAAATATCTCGCAAAACGCGTCGATCCATTTTGCCTCGATGCGATCAGCCAGCATGGTTACTCCCGGGTCTTCTGGTTTCTTGTTCGTCAGCTCACGCTTCGGGGAAGCCCCGCAAGAGATACGATCGCACGGCGCCCAACAGGCCGTTCAGGATCAACCCCAGCAGCGAAATCGTGATCAGTGGCACGAACATGTCGACGGCCTGAAAGGTCCGGGCCGCGGTTACAAGCACGTGCCCCAATCCGTCCGTCGACGTGATCATCTCGGCCAGAAACACCACGACGCACGAAATGACAAGGCCAATCCGGCACCCCGTCAGGATCGACGGCATCGCCGCCGGCAAAACGACCTTGAACAGGATTTCGTAGCGCGGCGTTCCCGCCGCCATCGCCGACCAGATCAACTTCTGCTCGACGGTAGAAGCCCCGTAGTAGGTGGACAGCAGAATGGGAAAGAGCGCGTCCGCCGCTACCAGCGTGATCTTCGATCCGTGGCCGAAGCCGAGCAACAGCAACAGCGCCGGATAGAGCGCGACCTTCGGCAACGGCGCCAGCACCCGTACGATCGGCCGAACTATGGCATTGATCGCCGGACTGGCAGCCGCCGCGATGCCAATGCTCACGCCGAAGACGACCGCAATCGCAAAGCCGGCAAACAACCGGATCAGAGTCGCCGCGATTTCCTGCTGAAACGTCCATGTCACGAGCTGCTGGAGCAGCCGGCTGAAGACGACGCCAGGCGGCGGCAGCAAAACCGCAGGCGCGAATCCGAATGACACCAGGCCTTGCCACAGCGCGATCACCAGCACGATAGGCGCGAGCCCCAAGATGACGTTTGCTGAGAGAGCACGTGACATCAGGAGAAGCTCAACGGCATGTCGAACTGAGGCTCGGACCAACGCACCAGTCTTGCGCGGACGCGCTCGAAGACCGCATCGAGGCAGATGCCCATCGCGCCGACGATGATGATCATCGCGTAGACCGTGTCGTATTGACCCATATCGAGCGCGTTGAACAGGATGTTCCCTGCTCCCGATTGGCGCGCGATCATCTCGCTGGTGATCATCGTGATCAGCGCCAGCACCAGGCCGGTGCGGCACCCGGTCAGGATCTCCGGGAGCGCGGCCGGCAACACGATCCGGACCAGGCGCTGCAAGGGCGTAAGCCCCATCGCCGCGCCTGACCACAGCATCTTCTCCTCGACGGCCTTGGCACCTTCGAAACTGTGATAGATCACCGGCAAACTGACGCCGAGGAAGATCACCAGCGTCTTGGTGATGTCACCAACGCCGAGCCACAGCATGATGATCGGCATCAGCGCCGCCTTCGGCACCGGATAGATCACCATCAGCAGCGGATTGAAGAAGGCGGCGACGGCCCGGCTACGGCCCATCAACAGGCCCAGCGGAATCGAAACCAGCACCGCTATGCCGAACCCGATCGCCATGCGGCGAAGCGAGGCCAGGATATTGATCAGAGATTCCTTGTCACCGAGGATATCCGGGATCGCGCGGATCGCTTCGGTAGCCGTGGGAAAGCTGTCGTTCTTCAGCGCAAGCGACGCGACCTGCCATATGGCAAGCAACCCGATGCAAGCGAACATAGGGGCAGCACGTCTGGCCAAGGCCGACGGCGAGATCATGACACTGATCCCGTCTCGTCGACCTCGTCAAACATACGCTCGATGTCGACGACGTATTTCTGGTAGCGCGGATCGAGCAATAGCTCGTTGCGGCGCCGCGGCCGCGGCAGATCGATATCGATGACCTCCCGGATACGCCCGGGAGACTTTGACATCATCACGACCTTGTCCGAGAGGAAGACGGCTTCGTCGACCGAGTGGGTGACGAACAGCACCGTCTTGCGGTCACGCTCCCAGATATTCAGGAGATCGTTCTGGAGACGTGTCCGAGTATGAGCATCGAGCGCACCGAACGGCTCGTCCATCAACAGGACTTCTGGATGGTAGGCCAGCGTCCGGGCCAGCGCGACGCGCTGCTTCATGCCACCCGACAGCTCCTTCGGATAGAAGTTTTCGTAGCCCTTGAGCCCGACCATCTCGATCAGAGCGCGGCTCTGTGCTTCTGCCTCTGCGGCTCGCACGTCCTGCTGGCGCGGGCCATACATCACATTGCCCAGCACGGTCTTCCACGGAAACAGCGCGAACTCCTGGAATACCGGCCCGCGATCCGGCCCCGGCCCCGTGATCGCCTGTCCCTTCATCTTGGCCGCGCCGCTGGTCGGACTAACGAAGCCACCGACAATGTAAAGCAGCGTGGACTTGCCGCAGCCGGACGGCCCGAGGATGGAGACGAACGCCCCTTCCTCGATCGTCAAGGAGATGTCCGACAGCGCCAAATGATCTTTGCGCGCCGAGGTCTGGAAGACCTGCGAGACGCCGTCGATCTCGATGATCGCAGAAGCCGGCTTTTTCGGCGTCACCGGTCTCACCCATTCGCTCGATCTCGAAGGCACTACCTTCATCCCGTCTCTCGCTTCACTCAGGCGCGAACGTCACGCAACCGATCCTGCTGAATGTCCTCCATCAGCGGCACGAGCTTAGCAAGAAACTTGCCAGACAGGTCGCCATTTCTCACGCGCGCGACTTCTTAGTCGAACCACGGCCACTCCGCCGGTCCCTCATGCGTGACAGCTCCACCTGGTGCCTGGCCGACCAGGCGCGCATATTTTGCCAGCGCACCGGCGCGATGACGCGGCGGGCGTTGCTTCCAATCGCGTCGGCGTGCAGCAAGTTCCTGCTCGTCGACCAGCAAGTCCATGCGGCGGCCAGCGGCATCAATCCGGATCTTGTCGCCATCGCGGACAAGCGCCAGCGGACCGCCGACGAATGCCTCCGGAGATACATAGCCGATACACATGCCGCGCGTGGCGCCGGAGAATCGCCCATCCGTGATCAGGGCCACCTTCTCGCCCATGCCCTGGCCGTAGATCAGCGCGGTGACGCCGAGCATCTCGCGCATGCCGGGACCGCCCACCGGCCCTTCATTGCGGATCACCAAAACCTCGCCAGCCTTGTAGCTGCGGTCACGAACGGCTGCGACGCAAGCCTCTTCATCCTCGAAGACGCGCGCCACGCCCTCGAAGGACTGGCTCTTCAAGCCCGCGACTTTGATGACGGCGCCATCGGGACAAAGATTGCCCTTCAGCACCGCCACACCGCCGTCAGGCATGATCGGCGCGCGGGCCGCATAAACCACCTCGCCATCGGGCGCGTTGGCCGCACCATACTCTTCCGCGAGCGTACGGCCGGTGATGGTGAGGCAACTGCCATCGATATGCCCGCTCTGGATCAGTTCGCGGATCACAACGGCCGCGCCGCCGATGTCGTAGACGTCCTTCGCCGTGTACTTGCCCCCGGGGCGCAGGTTTCCGATCAGCGGCGTTCTGGCAAAGACCTCGCCGACGTCATCGATCGTGAACGCAATGCCGGCTTCGTTCGCGATCGCCGGCAGATGCAGCGCGGCATTAGTCGATCCGCCTGTTGCGGCAACGATCGCGGCGCCATTTTCCAGAGATTTTCGCGTCACGGTGTCACGCGGCAGCGGCCCGCCGCGTTCGAGCATCTCCATGATCAGCCGCCCGGCGCGGCGGGAAATCTGCGCGCGCTCGGCATAGACACCGGGCACCATCGACACATTGGGGATGGTCAGGCCCATCGCCTCCGACACCATTCCCATGGTGTTCGCGGTGAACTGACCGGCGCAGGCGCCAATGGTCGGCAGGCACGCGCGCTCGATCCGCTCAAGCGCCGCAGCGTCGATCTCTCCGATCATGAAGCTGCCGACGGCCTCGTAGGAGTCGAGGACGGTCAGCGTGCGTCCATCAACGCGGCCCGGCAGCGAGCTGCCGCCATAGATGAAGATGGAGGGCACGTTGCAACGAACCATGCCCATCATCACGCCCGGGAGCGTCTTATCGCATCCGCCATATCCGATCAGCGCGTCATAGGCGAGGCCGTGGACCACAGCCTCGATGGAGTCGGCGATCAGCTCACGCGAGAACAGAGAGAACTTCATCCCCTCGTGATTCATGCTGATGCCGTCAGACACCGAGACGGTCGAGAATTCACGCGGCGTGCCGCCGGCCTCCTCGACCCCGGTCTTGGCTGCAGCCACCTGGAAATCGTGTGTCATGTTGCAGGGCGTCTGCTCGCCCTTCATGCTGACGATGCCGACCATCGGATTGGCAATGGCCGCGTCGTCCAGCCCCATGGCGCGCATGAAGGCACGGTGCGGAGCCCGGTCGAGGCCGTCGGTCGTTATCCGTGATCGCAACTTCTTCATGCCTGCATCATCTTCATGCAATGTCCCGCACGCGGCGGGACATTGCGACCTCATTGGTCCAGAGAACAGCCCGATCGCCTATTGCAGCGGCGCGACGATCATCGGGTGCTTGAACTGCGCAACATCCAGTTTCGGCAGCATTCCCGTTTCCGCATAGATGTCGAGCATCTTCTGGATCGCCGGGAAATTCGGCGCCGCACCGGGATCGCGACCGAAATCATTGTCCTTGAGCAGATAGGTCTCGAGCACCGGGATGGGTGCTTTCAAGACTTCATTGACCACCTTCAACGTCTCTTCGCGGTTCGCGAGTGCCTTTTTCATGCCCGACGTGATGTCACGGACATAGGCCTTGACCAATTCCGGGTTTTTGTCGACGAAATCGGCACGACAGGCTTCCAGGATGTGCACGATGTTCGGCATAGCCTGCGATAGCGAGAACAGCTTTCTTGTGCCGCCCTTGGCCTCAGCTCGCGCAGCAAATGGCTGGTTCATGTTGACCGCATCGACCCGGCCCTGACGCAGCGCATCCTCGGAGACGGCAAAGCCGACTTCGACCAGCTTGATGTCCTTTGCCGGATCGACGCCGTTCTGCTTCAGCAGCAGGTTGAACGGGCCCTGCGTGCCGCCGCCGATCACGGAAATGCCGACGGTCTTGCCCTTGAGATCAGCAATTGTCTTGATCGGCGAGTCATCCATGACCGCCCAGTAGACCGAGAAGCCACCGGCCTTCTCGAAGACGTGCTGCGCCACGATGTAGGCCTTGAGATTGCCGCCGACCACGCCGTTGGCAAGTGAGAGCGGCGCCTGCGTCGCGCAATCCAGTGCGCCCGCCGCCAGGGCCTGCGTCATCGGCGCAGTGCCCTGAAACTGGGTCCACTCGATGTTATAGGTCTTGCCGATATCGGGAAATTCGGCCGGCCTGCGCATCATCCAGTATTTGGATTCCTCGGCCGGGATGGTCCAGCCCACGCGGATCGTCTGCTGCGCCCATGACGGGCTCGCGCCCGCGATCATGGCCGCCACGGCTCCTATTGCCAGCATCCACGTCGAAACTGCCCGCATCGTGCCCACTCCGTTGCTCCGCGCCGACCGACGCCACCCAACCCGACCGGTCCAAATGTTTCATGGTTCAAACAATCAAGCAAGCCATGCAAGCCGGTCTGGTTTCGCTGTGGGATGCGTTATGTATGGTGCGCAGCGGTCGCGCGGCGTTGCGCCGCGACAGAAGGAGGCAACCTATGGCTGATGCGAGCAATGCAAACCCGCAGGGCGTCGAGAGGCTCGGCTATCTCGGCCTTGGACTGATGGGGACGCCAATGACCCGACGCCTGCTCAACGCCGGCTATCACGTCAGTGTCTGGAACCGTTCGGAAGGCAAGGTCGCTCCGCTCGTCGAGGCCGGCGGCAGGCGCGCAAGCACGCCTCGCGACCTGTTGGCGAACTGCGACATCGTCTTCATGTGCTTGACGGATGCAGCTGCCGTCGAAGAGGTGATCTTCGGGCCAGAAGGCCTTGCGGCCGCTCCCGGCGCAGGCAAGCTCGTGGTCGATTTTTCATCCATCCACCCAGACGCCGCGCGCAAGCTTGCAGCGCGATTGAAAGCGGCAAACGGCGCAAGCTGGATCGATGCACCGGTGTCCGGCGGCACCAAGGGCGCCGAAGAAGGCACGCTTGCCATCATGGCCGGCGGAGAGGCCTCCGACATCGAGCGGGCCCGGCCCTATGTGCTGGCCATGGCGCGCAGATTCACCCACATGGGTCCCACCGGCGCGGGCCAGACCACAAAACTCTGCAACCAGGTGATCGTCGGATGTGCAATGGCCGTGCTCGCGGAAGCAACGCGCCTAGCCTCGAATGCCGGAATTGATGCGAGCCGGCTGCCCGAGGCGCTCGCCGGCGGCTTTGCGGATTCGATTCCGCTTCAGCTCTTCGTGCCGCGCATGGTCCAGGGCATTCATTCGCCGCCGCTGGGCCACATCGCGACGATGCTGAAGGATCTGGACACGGTTGCGGATGTCGCCCAGGCAACGTCAACACCGGTGCCCATGGCAACGCTCGCGGGACAGATCTTCAGGCTGGCCAAGGCTGCGCGCGGCGCAGACGCGGACGCGCTGGAAATCTACAAGCTCTCGGCCACAGACCGTTGAACCGACGAGCGTCCCTGGATCGCCCTACGGCGACTTCTTGCGCTCGTCGTCAGACAGAAACCGGCCATACGTCCCCCGCGCAAACAGCAGCGGCTCTTTTACGTTATAGGCATAGGCCTCGACCGCGCCGAGAAAGATGACGTGATCGCCGCCATAATAGCGATTGACGGACCGGCACTGAAAATTGGACACGCTCTCGGCAAGCACCGGCGCGTTGCCCAGGCCCGGCGTCCAGTCCACGTCGGCGAACTTGTCCTCGGACGATTTTGCGAATTTGTTTGCGAGCGCCTGCTGCGAGGTGCCCAGCACGTGGACGGTAAAATGGCTGGCGTTCTGAAACACGGTCAGACTCGATGAATAGACCCCGAGGCTCCAGAGGACCAGGGGAGGATTCAAGGAGACCGACGCAAACGAGTTGCAGGTGATGCCATACGGCTTTCCATCAGAGGCCATGGCTGTGATGATCGTTACGCCTGTTCCGAAAGTGCCGAGCGCGTTGCGAAAATCACGCGGATCAATCTGAGAGCTGTCGCTCGCGAGTTCGTTGGCTGGATCAGGCGTGGCCGGCTGCTTTGGCAAATCATTCATCCGCCGGCCTCACAAGGTGAGATTCTCGGACGGCAGACCGAGCGCCACGCGTCCATAATTGGTTCCGGCCGTATCGAAATTGAATGCGAGGTGCGAATTGATGGCGTGCGCATCGCGGAACTGCCGCTGCAACACTCCCGTCGTGAACAGGCCGCGCGCGCCGCTCGCCGCGAACAGCATCGAGACGGCATCGGTGCACAGATTGACCGAGAACGCCCCGTCGCGCCGATACCTGGTCTTGATCGCCATGTCAGGCGTGTGCTTGCTTCGCGCATGCTCCATCGCCTCGACGCAGGCCGAGCGCATGATGAGGCGCGCAGCATCGATCTTGGCGGAAGCCTCCGCGATCTTGATTTGCGTGCTTTGGAAGTCGCTCAGCTTGGCACGGTTGTACGTCGAGATGCGGTGACGCGCGACCTCCGTGTAGTCGTCCAGGCAGGCCTGCGCATTCCCGAGCGCAACGCCGGAGAGAACATAAGGGAACAGCGAAAACACCGGCAGCGCGTACAGCGGGTTGGCGTTCACGTTCCTTCCGGGCGCTACGCCTCCCGCGAGATCGCCCACGGCGACCGTCATATGCTGGGGCACAAAGGCGTCCTTGACTTCGACATCCGACGACCCGGTGCCGCGCAGTCCGGTGACGTTCCAGGTGTCGAGAATCCTGTAGTCGGCTTTCGGCAACAGGAAGATGCGGTATTCGATGCCGTCGGCCTCGTCATCGGACGAAACGACGCTCGCGAGCATATTCCACGCGCAGGAGCCGACACCCGACGAGAACGGCCAGCTTCCGTGCAGCCGGTATCCGCCCTCGACCTTGCTGGCACGGCCGGCGGGGAAGATGAACGATGATGCGATCAGCACGTCCGGGTCGCCGCCCCAGACCAGATCCTGCGCGCGCTGCTCGAACATACCGAGCATCCAATGGTGGCTCGCCAGATTGGCCAGATTCCAGGCTACCGACGCGTCAGCGCGACCGAGCAGCTCGGCGCAATCAATCAGAGCGACATAGTCGAGCTCGGCGCCGCCGATGCGCTTCGGCTGAAGCATCCGGAACAGGCCGGCATCGTGCAGGTCCTGCTCGGTTTCCGGTGGCAGATGCCGCAGCTCCTCGGTGCGTGCCGCGCGTTCCCGCAATTGCGGCACGAGCGACCGGGTCTTGGCAATCATCGTCGCATAGGCTCGTTCGCCGGAGTCTGTCGCTACCGACTGACCCACACTCGGCTCTTGACCAGGCGCCATTCGTGTCCCTCGCTCTTATGTATTTATGCGGCGGGAACCCTGCCAAATCAAGCTGGCGCAACGGTCAGTCCGACGTCGTGGCCTTGCGCAACCCGAATGCCCCTTTTTCGGCCAATGCCGCAATCCGGCCCGCGTCGTAACCGAGCGTCTCGCGCATGACGCCCTCGGTATGCTGGCCCAGCAGCGGCGCCGCTACGGGATCTATCGCCGCTGTCAGGCTCATATTGATCGGCGGCTCGATATTAGGCACCCACTCTGCTGTGCAATGCGGGATCCGGCTTAAGCGCGCGCGCTCGCGCGCCTCTGGCGCATTGAAGCCCTCCTCGATGGTCCGGAGATAGCCGACCGGGATATTGGCTAGCTTCATCTTTGCCATCCAGCTCTCGAGCGTGTCGCTCGCGAACACCTCTGCGATAGCTGCGCGCAGTAGCTCCTTGTTCTCGGACCGTGCCTTTCGCGTAGCAAACTGCGGCTGATTGATGAGATCGGGACGATTCAGCACCTCGACCACCAGTCGCCGATACAACCGATCATTGGGGCAAGCCATGTAGAGCGGACCATCGGATGCCTCGTAGACGCCGACGGTGGGAGACCCACTCGGCGAGTTTCCGAACCGTCCGGGGTTCTCGCCGTTGATCAGATAGGCCATGCCATAGAAACCGGTCATTCCCATGGCGACGTCGAACAGCGCGACCTCAACATGCTGTCCGCGGCCGAGCCGATCCCGCGCCAACAGCGCCAGCAGGATGGCATTGCAGGCCGACATCCCCGTCGCCATGTCGACAATCGGCGGGCCAGTCCGAACCGCCGGGCCATCGGCAAACCCGTTGAGCGACATGAAGCCGCTCTCGGCTTGCGTGATGGGATCGAAGCCGGGACGCGAGGCGAACGGTCCGGTGCGCCCGTAAGCGGAGATCGAACAATAGACGAGCCGAGGGTTGAGCGGTGCAACAGCCTCGTAATCGAGGCCGAACTTCTTCATGACCCCGCTGGAAAAATTCTCGACGACGACGTCCGCCTTGCGGATCAGATCCAGTGCGATCTCGCGCGCTTCCGGCACCGCGAGGTCGAGGGCAATGCCGCTCTTGTTGCGGTTCAGGCTGAGATAGGCCGCGCTTTCCCCGCCGATGTCGGCATGCTCATAAGCGCGCGTATCGTCGCCACCATCGGGGTTCTCGATCTTGATGACGCGCGCGCCGAAATCAGCGAGCGTCTGCGTGCAGGCAGGGCCCGCGACCACGCGCGTGAAATCGACGACCAGAAGACCATCAAGTGCGGTTGGTCCTCCCGCCGCTCGCGACGGGCGTTCCGGCAACTGAGGCTTGGTGGACATCCCAGGGGCTCCCTTACATCGGCTTGTGCTCGCCGAATTTCCTGCAAGCGAACTTAAAGCCCGGCGGGGCCGACTTCGCAAGTGCCTCAGCAGCAACGCTTCAATACGCAAAAAGGACCCGGCAGCGGTCGAGCTGCCGGGTCCCCACGCATTCCGGGTGAACAAGGCCGCACCTGCATCAACGCGGGCCATTTGACGTTGCGAAGAGCAACTTCCGCATCACGGGAAGCTCCACTCAGCGAAGCGACCTTCGCCAATAGAGTGTATGCGACCAGGCCCAGGGCATCTTTGGTTCATAGAGCCGATAGCCCGTCTGGATGAAATTATTCGCGGACAAACGATTGTCCGTTGTATCCGAAACGATATTGTCCCATCCGATGCGCCGCCCGCGCGCTTCGACGGCCCGCATCAACCTGAGCGGGGCGAACCCGAGCCATTTCTCGCTTGCAATATTCGTTTAGCTGCGCCGTTAAGCAGGGATACTTCTTCGAACAAAAAAACCGCGGCAAGGACCCATCGCGGGCTAATTAAGCCCACCTAGATGATGCCATTCCGCTAGTGTTGCCCGACGTGACAAACTTTATTGCGATTGCCCGCGACGCGCTCGACATCACGCCTCGTTCAATCCAGCTCCGCGATCCACCACGGCCGCTTCTCCCTTGGAGGTGAGCTCGAAGGTATCGCCATCCTTCTGCACGTAGCCATCCGCGATGAGCCGGAACAGCTCCTCCCGCTTGTCATCGCTGAAAGCGATGGACTGGCCGATGTCGCAGAGCACGGCGATCTGGGCGTCTGTCAGCATATAATCCTCCCGACTGTACAAGAGCCGGGCCGTCGACTCGTTCCTCCGGACGCCTGGCTGGACCGCGGAATCAAAAAGCCCGCGGCGGATGCTCCGCGCGGGCTGAACCAGACTTGCCGATGATGTGATTCTGCAGGTGTTTTGCCCGACGTCTCAAAGCCTATATTGAAACGAATCCGCAAATCCTCGGAGTATCATCATGCGCGCGCTTCCCATTCTCCTCCTGGTCGGGATCACAATGTCTGCGGCCGCTCCGGCCGCGGCGCAACGGTTCGCCGGCAATGCTCCGGTGTGCATGCAGAAGTGGGAGTGGGGCGGCAGCAGCTATATTTCGTGCGATTATCGTTCGTGGGACGAATGTCGCGCGTCCGCTGCGGGCCTTCCCGCCATGTGCATGCTGAATCCTTACGCGCAACAGCCGTCTTATCCAGACCGCAGTCCGCGTCCCCGATAAAGGCGGTTGCGGCGGCAGTTGCTGCGGTGCTGCGGTGAACGCTTCGGCTGCTCATGCAAAAGCCCGCGGCGAATTTCTCTGCGCGGGCTGAACCAGATTTTCCGATGATGCCATTGTGCCAGTGTTTTGCCCGACGTGTCAAACGAACGAAGCCGCAAGGCGACGGCGGCACAATCGACATGCCGACGAAGCCCGGCGATCCCTCGCGGGACGATTAGCGCTTCGCGTCTGTCCGCGCGCGGGCGCGAAGAGGGGTTGGCCAACCGACACGGACCAGCGTCTCATCCGGATCGGAGAGCGCGAATTCGTACATCCCCCACGGCTTGTCTTCAGGTGATTGCTGAAATTCGCGCGCCGCCCGGCGTCAGCCATCCCTCGACCGCGTCGGTCAGATGGAG
This sequence comes from Bradyrhizobium sp. AZCC 2230, assembly GCF_036924495.1. Taxonomy (NCBI): domain Bacteria; kingdom Pseudomonadati; phylum Pseudomonadota; class Alphaproteobacteria; order Hyphomicrobiales; family Nitrobacteraceae; genus Bradyrhizobium; species Bradyrhizobium sp. AZCC 2230. The sequence continues at coordinate 3,157,026 of NZ_JAZHRS010000001.1, forward strand.
ATATCCGCCCTTCGCGCTCGACAGCATGCGATGGGTGTCGGGCTCTCCCGGAGCAGGCCTTTCACTGTCCGGGCGCGCAAAGCCCAGCCGATTGTAGAACCGCTCCGACGCATCAAGGTCGTTACACGGCAGGATCGCGATCAAGGCTCCAGAAGGGCTCGTGCGTGCACTCCGAATGGAACCGGCAAAACAACCGGCAAAAGACCTCTCGTTTCACGACTGTCCGCGCAAAAAAGCCCGCGACGGATTGCTCCGCGCGGGCCGAACTCTTTGCGATGATGCCATCGTGCCGGTGTTTTGCCCGACGTGTCAACGCGAGAGAACGGCCCCGGCGCGGACGGGGGGCTCGGGCGCCGGAGCCGCCATTCCAGGCCGGCCAATCGGCGGAACGACCGGCCATCTGATCAATTCAGCTTCGAAGCCGAAAGTTCCAAATGGAGCCGCCGAGACCGTGCGCCCGCCGGCGCGTTAGTCTCGCCGCGATCGATCGCGCCAACGCGGCGATCTCCGGTCGGGTTCGCTCCGTTTGAAGGACGGATCAGTCGCTCACGCAGCGTGCGACAGCTCCGCCGCGCGCTCTTCGCGTCCCTGCAGCATGGCGATCGAGGCCCGCAGATTGTCCCTGCGCGACCGCAGGGCCAGGGCGAGCATCGAATAGGTGGGGCTGCCGGGGTCGGCATTGCCAGCATTGCGCTCCTCTTCGGCAATGTCGCTGTCGAGCATCTGGATCCGCCAGCGCAGGTCGGAGATGAGAGCGTGGAGTGCGTTCGCTTCGAAACGGGACGTTGTCTGCATGTGATCGCCTCAATCTGAAACGGACCGAAGGGCCGGGCCGGGATTACGACGTCATGCAGCAAGAGCGATGCCAGCTCCTTTGGGGGAACCGGAGCAAGAGCGCCTCACTCCTCCGCCAGCTTCCGCTCGATGTAGGCATCTACCGTCTCGGCGAACGAGCGCTGCACGCCGACTGACGTCACATGCAGCTCGAGCGCATCCTGCTGGAGCACGCGCAGGCCACGGCTGCGCGCGCTGACCGGCGCCATCGCGACATAATCGTCGATGGCGCTCATCGCCAGCGGGATGCCTTTCGAGTCTCCTCGCGCAATCAGCAAACGCAGAAAGCTCAGGCAATCGGCCAAACCCGGCATGGGTTCGCGATCTCAGTTTTGCTGCGGCTTTTGCTTGGGCTTCCTGACGGGCTGGGTATGGGTGCCGAACAGCGCCAGCAGCAACGCGACTTCTTCCTTCGAACCGACCTGGATCATGGTGATCTCCTTTTCGCTCCGTTGGTCGGGCCCAAAGGCGAAGGCGTTCAGGACGATCTGGTTTCAGGACTGTTTCAAACCTGTTTCGTGGGGCCGAGCATGCCCGACGGAGTGTCGGCCGGAACGCCCCGGACGCGGCCGCTGGCCATGTCGACGTTTCAAAACCAACAATTGTGAATCGGCGGCGAAGGACATGACCGATAGGCGATCGGTCGACGAGATTCTCGCGGGCGGTCCGAACGAACAATGCGGTCGCCCCCGCGTTGTCCCCGATGGACGATTTCGAACACCTCACCGATCAAAGCGTGCTGCGTCTCTACGACGCCATTCGGCATCAGGTCGATGCCGACAAGGCACTCGGTAACAGATACCGTCTCATCGGCCAGGCGGCAATGGACCGCGCCGAACGCCTCAACGACGAGATCGTCAGCCGGGGACTGAAATTCTCGCCGATCGTGTGGACGTGAACAGGCTGGCTGGCCCCAGGCCATGCGGACGCTCAGACGTTCGGCTGCCACCCGATGATCGCACCGACGAGGCACAGCAGCGCGCCGAAGGCCGTGCCGACCATCTGCATCCAGTAGCGGCTCGGCATGGTGTCGCGGTCAAATTCCTGCCGCGACCAGCGCGACCAGTCCAGCCAGTCATCACTGACGAACAGGATCTTTCGCTCGACATAGCCATACCAGGCCTTGCGGGCGCAATAGATGCTGATCCCGATCGCAACCAGGCGATAGAGGAGATCGAGCGCTGGGTTCATGCAAACATCCGTTCGTCGGACCGGGCTGCCGATGACCGGGCCGTATTACCGATCCCTCGGCAAGGGCCCGGCAGCTCCGGCAATAGCTCTGCCTGCCTTAGTGTTCTCGGTGAGGATGCAGGTTCAATCGCGGCCGCGATCGGGCCCAGGGTTTACCCAACGGGTCAAACTTTAATCGAATGCAACACAGCGAATTCGGCGGAATGAAATCTCTCTGCGTTATGCTGGCACATACGCGTTCCGAGGAGAGATGTGCGATGTATTACGTCGCCGCCGCATTGCTGGGACTGTCAGGACTGTTCTATTCCGCGAGCCATCACGAGCTCGGCCAGTTCGGCTCGAACGTGTGCAGCTATGGCAGCACCTTCTGCGACAATCCAGTGGTCGTCTTCACCGGTGCTGCGCTCGCCGCCGCCTGGGGCATGTTCGTCAGCATCAAGTAGCACGAAAGCCCGGCGTCCCTGGGAGGCCGGGCTCGAGGATCGCAGGTGCCGCCGGACCAACGGCCTGCGGGCCGGCTACGTCGCCAGCTCCTTGCGGACCGCGGCGGCCGAATTGCCGACCTTGTCGACCGCCTGTTGCAGCTTCTCCTTGGAGACGCCGAGCGCGTGGGACCAGTATTTGACCTCGTAAGCCTCGTGCATGTTGATCTTGCTGCGGTCGGGCTGCTCGCGCTTGGTCAGGTTGTCCATTGGCCATTCCTTGTTTGCTGAAACAGGAAACGTCGTCCATCGGCAGCCGTTCCTAAATCCCGGAAGACTCCATGCGGCAGGACGTCGAGGCTGCTTCGATGACGGCCGGTAACATCGGATTGCCTTAAGGGACAAACACCTCGGACGTGTCCATGCGCACGTTGCGCAGCGCGCGGCAGGATTCCTGGGCCGCGCGCATACGCTCCGGCATGAAGCTCAGCAGCAATGAACGCCGCCGCGCGCCGGAGCGGTTGCGCGTCGCGCCGTGCGGCAGGTCGGCGTCGAACACCAGGATGTCTCCCGCCTCACCCGCAAGGATCAGTGACGAGGCTTCGTCCGGCTCGGCTTGACCGACAAGGCCTTGATCGACAAGGCCCTGGTCGAGATGGCGCGGCACGACGCGCGTGGCGCCGTTGTCCGGTCCGTAAGCGTCGAGGAAGACCAGGGCGGCGACGGCGTTGGTGCCCACGCCATCGCGGTGCAGGGGCTGATAGCCGCCGTCCCTGAGCGGCTCGCGCCCCTCGACCTGGGCGAGAAAGAACGGGCCTGCCAGCATCCCGGCCGCCGCCGCCAGCAGCGGCGGCAGACGGCAGGTCCGCTGCACCGTCGGATCCAGATCGACCAGCGCATGGCGCCAGCCGTTGCCGCGGGGCACCGCGCATTGATCGCCGGTCCCCACCCCCGCATCGAAGGCGGCCCGCAATGCACCGCGCCGGTCTTCGAGCACGGCGCCGCGGAGCAGCAGATAGCCGTCGCGCATCAGCATCGCGGCTTGATCCGCTGCAAGCGGGGCGACCCTGGTCGGCGTCAGGCAATGGCTCATGACGCTCCCTACAATCCCAGCGTGCTTTCCGCAAGGGCGTCGCGCGCCACCGCAAGCGGGGTCACGGCCTTGTCTTGAAGCGAAGCTAGACCGCGGTGAACGAAAAGCCTGCGGGCCTATGACGGCGCTGGACGCGGCGCATGTTTGCGATGGTACCACGCTACAACTCCGCGCATCGCGCCTGCTGGCCGGCCGAGGAACTTTGCGGCTATGATCGCGCTTAGGCTTTGACTTCGCAATTTCCGGAAAGAAAACCCTGTCCAACCGATCGCACCATCGCCCCAGCAAGCACGACCGCGCCGACGAGCCGAGGAAGTCCGCTCCGATGCTGCTGCAGCGGCTCGGTCCCGGCCTGATCACCGGCGCGGCCGACGACGATCCGTCCGGCATCGCCACCTATTCCCAGGCCGGCGCCCAATTCGGCTACGGGCTGCTCTGGACGGTCTTTCTCACTACACCGTTCATGATCGCGATCCAGCTCGTCAGCGCGCAGATCGGCCGGGTCACCGGCAAGGGGCTCGCTGCCAACGTGATGGAGCTCGCGCCGCGCTGGATCGTGATGGGGCTGGTGGCGCTGCTCGTCGCCGCCAACACCTTCAACATCGCCGCCGACATCGCGGCGATGGCGGAGGCGCTCTCGCTGGTCATCGGCGGGCTCAATCACGAGCACGCGCTGATCTTCGCGGCGGGATCGACCCTGCTCCAGGTGTTCGTGCCCTATCGCCGCTACTCGCCGGTGCTGAAATTCCTGACGCTGACGTTGTTCGCCTATGTCGCGACGGCCTTCACCGTGACGATCCCGTGGAGCACGGCGCTGCTCGCCACGGTATGGCCGAAGGCGACCGTCAACGCCGATTATCTCATGATGGTGGTCGCAGTCCTCGGCACCACCATCAGCCCCTATCTCTTCTTCTGGCAGGCCTCGCAAGAGGTCGAGGAGATGAACCAGGGCAAGCGCGACAAGCCGCTGCGCGATGAGCCCCACCGCGGTGACCCCGAGCTCTCGCGCATCAAGGTCGACACGACGCTTGGCATGCTGCTGTCGAACGGCATCGCCTTCTTCATCATCCTGACCACGGCCTCGGTGCTGAACGCCAACGGCGTCACCAACATCAGTTCGGCGACGGAGGCGGCCGAGGCGCTGCGGCCGCTCGCCGGCGACTTCACCTTCGCGCTGTTCGCGCTCGGCATCATCGGGACGGGCCTGTTGGCGATCCCGGTGCTGGCGGGCTCGGCGGCTTATGGCGTTGCGGAAATTTTCGGCTGGCGTGCCACGCTGGAGGCAAAGCCGGAGAAGGCGGTCGGCTTCTACACCATTATCGCCGCCGCGACCGTGATCGGCTTCGGCCTCGGCTTCACCGGCATCAGCGCGATCCACATGCTGGTGTGGAGCGCCGTGCTCAACGGCATCGTCGCCGTCCCGATCATGGCAATGATGATGTTGATCGTCTCGAACGGAGCCATCATGGGGCGCTTCAAGGCCCGGTCGTGGCTCGTCACGCTGGGCTGGCTCGGCACCGCGCTGATGGCACTTGCCGTCCTCGCTCTGCTCGGCTCGTCCGCGATGGGTTAGAGCGGCGACAGCGCTGCCGAAATCTGCGACGCGATGACGAAGGCCGCGAGCACGGCCGGCACGCTGATGAACCGCAAGAACTGGTCGATCGAAAGCATTGTTGTCTCCCCAAAGACAAAGCGCCCTCGCGCGTACGCGCTACTCCACCCCTTGCGCGACGTGCTGATCGGCTGTCAGAAACCGATCGGAAACGGCCGCTCCGCTGATCGTGAGGAGCGCCAGAACCGAAATCATGGCCAAAAACTGCATGCCTCCTTGATCGGTTCCGATTGTGGCCAAAAGAGTCTGGGCTTGGCGCAATTTCGGGACGATCCCAAGAAACATAATGCTCCCCCGATTCTACGGGTTTTTCGCTGCACGGCCGAAAATCGACGCTCGGCCAAACGCTTGCAGGCTTCACGACCGTCGGTCGTTAGCCTAACAATTGTGGCTGGGCCCGAGCTTGCGACCGGACCGCAAAACCAACAACGCCCGGCCGGGCGACAGGGAGCGACATGACAAGATCATCAAAAGCAACAAGTCTCGAAATCCTCGCCTGCGACGCCGGCTGGAGAAACTACCACTTCGTCAAGGTGACGACGGAAGACGGTATCGTCGGCTGGAGCGAATTCGATGAGGGCTTTGGCTCGCCCGGCGTGGGCGCGGCGATCCAACGCCTGTCCGCCCGCGTCATCGGCCAGAACGTCTTTCAGCATGAGCGCATCCACACCGAACTGTTCGCTGCCACACGCCCCGCCGCCGGCGGCGTGGTGGCGCAAGCGCTCGGCGCGATCGAGAATGCGCTGCTCGATGCCAAGGCGAAATGCCTGGGCGTCCCCTGCTACGAACTCCTCGGCGGCAAGATCCGCGACCGTGTCCGGGTCTACTGGTCGCATTGCGCGACCTGGCGGATCAATCATCCGTCCTGGTACAAGCCGCCGATCGAAAACCTCGACGGCGTCAAGGCGATGGGGCGCGAAGTGCGCGAGAAGAAGTTCACCGCGCTCAAGACCAACATCTTCTCCTATGACGACGGCAAACCGACCGGCTGGCGGCCCGGCTTCGGCTCGCCCTTTGCGCCCGAGATCAATGTCGACCGCAAGACCCTGCGCGACCTGCGCATGCATCTGGAAGCGATCCGCGACGGTGCGGGTCCCGACGTCGACATCCTGCTCGACTGCAATTTCAACGCCAAGACTGAAGGCTATTTGAAGATCCTGCGCACGATCGCCGACCTCGACATGTTCTGGATCGAGATCGACAGCTTCAACCCGCAAGCCCTCGGCTATATCCGCAGGCACAGTCCGCATCCGATCTCGTCCTGCGAGACGCTATTGGGCCTGCGCGAATTCCTGCCCTATTTCCACGAGCAGGCAATGGACGTGGCGATCATCGACACACCCTGGAACGGCGTGTGGCAATCGATGAAAATCGCCTCGGCCGCGGAAGCCTTTGAGGTCAACGTCGCGCCACATAATTTCTACGGCCATCTCTGCTCGATGATGAACGCGCATTTTTGTGCCGCGGTGCCGAACCTGCGCATCATGGAGATCGACATCGACCGTCTGGCGTGGGACCGCGAGCTGTTCACGCATGAGCCGGAGATCCAGAACGGCCATCTCGTCATTCCGGATCGCCCCGGCTGGGGCACTGAGCCAAACGAGGAGGCCCTTCGCGCGCATCCACCGAAGACGACCGGCGGTCTCCTCAACTACGGCCGCAAGGGCTGAAATTACGGCGTCACGGGATTGACGGTCGGGGACGTCTTGGGCCCCGGCCGCTCCGGCTCAACTGCCGACCTTGGTTCGGTGGGAAGCACCTTGGCGCCCGCTGCGTTGGCGGCTTCGCCCGTGGTTGCGTACATCGCGACATGAGCTGGCTGGGTCTTGGCACGATTCCATGGGCCGTGATCAACGATCAACATCGCAGCAATGGTCACGCCGGCCACGATCAGAGCGATCACGCCGGGATGGCGAAGCGCGGAGGACATGGAGTTTGCGAAGCGGTCAGTTGTCATCGAAAGACCCATCATTTTTCCTCTCGCAGGTTAATTCAAATGCGGCCCACGAGTTCCGCGCCAGACTTAAGCAAGTTCCGAGCCAATGCCCGGAACTCGACCATGTCGCTTCGTTCACTTTACGTCGGGGCGCGCGTCACCGACGAACTTGTCGCGGTTCGGCATTTTGACCGCCGCGAGCGATTTGGCATCGAGCGTCGCATCCGCTCCCACCAGCCCATTCAGACTCAAGACATAAGCGGACACCGCATAGACATCTTCATCGCTCAGCGACTGAGGCGCGTTCTGCGGCATGGCGCGACGGATATAGTCGAACAATGTTGGAGCATAAGGCCAGAAGCTTCCAACGGTGCGGATCGGCTTGGTGGTCCCGATCGTGCCAAGCCCACCGACGAGACGATCACCTAATCCGCCCTCGCCGTTGTCGCCGTGACATGACGCACATTGCTGAGCGAAAACCTCGCGTCCGTGACTGACCGAACCGCTTCCCTTCGGCAGATTGCTGCCATCGCGCCCGACATCGATATTCCAGCCCGCGATCTCGGCCGCCGTCGCCGGCCGCCCGATGCCATAAGGACTTTGTGCCCGCGCGGTGCTCGCTGAAGCGCAGAGCAAGATTGCGAAGGCGACGCCGCAGATTTCACGCCAGCGCATTGGTCACCTCCCCGTCGGCCGCGATGCGCCAGGGCCAGATCGCATTGTTATGGTAGAAATAATTCTCGCCGCGTACCGCGAGCAGCTCGGCGAGCGTCGGCTGCACGTAGCCTGTTTCGTCGATTGCGCGGCTCTGGATCACGGCGGGCTTGCCGTCCCACTGCCAGGGCAGGCGGAAGCGCGTGAGGGCACGGGTCAGCACCGGCTCCTGCAATTGCGCATACTGCCAGCTCTTACCATCATCGACGGACACCTCGACCCGCTTGATCTTGCCATGTCCACTCCAGGCGATGCCGGTGATTTCGTGGAAGCCGGGTGCGCTGAGACGCTGGGTGCCCGATGGACGCGTGATGATCGACTTCGCTTCCATGTAGAAGGAAAATTCGCGTGCGGTGCCGTCGGGCAGGAGGTCGGTGTACTTTGACGTCTCCTCGCGCGAATAAGCGGGCTCTGCCGTCACATGCAGGCGCCGCAGCCACTTCACATTCATATTGCCTTCGAACCCCGGCAGGAGCAGTCGCAACGGATAGCCCTGCTGCGGGCGAAGCCGCTCGCCGTTCTGGCTATAGACGAGCATGGCATCCTCGAGGCATTTCTCGATGGGGATGCTGCGTGTCAACGCGGCCGCGTCGGCGCCTTCAGCGATGATCCATTTGGCTTCCGGCTTCAGCCCAGCCTCCTGAAGTACCAGCTTCAGGCTGACGCCGGTCCATTCGGCGCAGCTCAGCAGGCCGACGAGGTCTGACGCAGTCTTGCCATAGGGCTTGGTGTAACCGGGATTGCCGGAGCATTCGAGAAAGTGGATGCGCGACTCCGACGGGAAGCGCCGTAGATCATCTACAGTGAAGATGAGGGGACGCTCGACGAGGCCGTGCAGCATCAACCGGTGCTGTGCCGGGTCGATGGTGGGAACACCGCCGTGATGACGCTCGTAGAACAGGCCGTTCGGCGTGATGATGCCGTCGAGCTCCTGCAATGGCGTCCGGCCGGACGCGGAGATGTACTGTTTGAGGTTCTTCGAGATGTTCTTGACGACGCCCTTCTCGAACGGCGACGGCGCTCCGTAAGGCTGGCTTCCCATCGGATCGCCCGGCGCCTTCATCCAATCGGGGACGTTAGGCGGAAGGTTTTCGGTGTCCGCGGCGGCTGATGCACCGGCTCCCAGGACAAAGCCGCCTGCCACGGCGCCGCTCCCTTTCAGGAAGCCGCGACGTGTTGTCGTTGCGGATTTGTCGCTTGTATCGATCATGCTGCTCATAGCGGACCCTCGGATGAAGCTCGGCCTGCATAAAACCTTCCGCGAAGCACATTTGCAATTCGCGTGCATTTCAAAAGCAGGCGATTTCGATCAGGACTGACCTAAATCCGGCGGCAGCCGCAGCAGTTCCATCCTTTGCGATGCACAAACAGCTCGCGTGTCACTCACCCGGCGCGATTGCATTGCTGGGTGTCGGCCGATCTGCGATCTGTTGGCCGAACAGGCTGCCGATTAGTTCGACCGCGGTGCGTGCCGTGCGGCCGCGCTCGTCCAGGAACGGATTCAGCTCGACAATGTCGACCGATCCCACCACGCCGGAATCGTGCAGCAACTCCATGATCAGATGCGCCTCGCGATAGGTCGCCCCTCCCGGCACCGTGGTACCGACGCCCGGCGCGACGCTAGGGTCGAGAAAATCGACATCGAAGCTGACATGCAGCACGCCGTTGCTCGCCTTGACACGTTCGATGACGCGCCGGATCAGCACCGCGACGCCAAACTCGTCGATCTGACGCATGTCGACAACCCTGATCCGGCGTGCGCGCATCAGCTCTTTTTCGAGCTTGTCGATTGAACGCGCCCCGAACAGGTCAAGCCTGTCCGGATCAATCGAGGCGCGCGGATCATCGCCCAGGAGGCCATCGAGACCGGCCTCGCCGCACAGGAACGCCGCCGACATGCCATGCATATTGGCTGTGATCGTCGTCTCCGGTGTATTGTAGTCGGCATGGGCGTCGAGCCAGAGCACGAATAGCTCGCGTCCACGCTCCTGCCAATGTCGCGCCATCGCAGTGACCGAACCCATCGACAGTGTGTGATCGCCCCCGAGGAAAATCGGCAAGGCACCGGTTTGCGCGATCTCATAGCCGCGACGACTGAGCATGCGCGTCCAGCGCTGGATTTCGCGGTAATGATTGGCCTTCTCGGGCGGCCTGTCGGCGAGGTCGCTGACCTCGGCCACGGAGAGATCGCCGTAGTCGACGACTTCGAAATCCAGGCTTTCAAGCAGCGTTGCAAGGCCGGCGGTCCGCAGCGCCGCGGGGCCCATCAAGGTGCCGCGCTGTGAAGCGCCCATATCGATCGGCGCGCCCAGCAACGCGATGCGCCGGGCTCGATCCGCAATGGTTCGGTCGGTCACGGCAATCTCCTGAGATCAGCAAGGCTGTGCCAGCCTAACAGAGATTCGCACCCGTCGTTTCACGGGGATGGTCGGAACAAATTCCAGAACGCCGAATTGCTTATCCAAGGCCGGCACCCGCCGTTTCAACACGGCGCCCGTCGCGGATAGCCAAAGGTCTCCGGACCCGCTGTTCAACACTAGCGCTCGCGCGGATAGCCAAAGGTGCCGGCCTCATTCACCTCCCCTGAGCGGAGTTCACGAACTTGAGCACGGAAATTCCGCAGTCCACCCCGCAGCCCGGCATGGCCGAGCGCGCCATCGACGCCGCGACCGACGTCTCCCAGACATTCGGCGAAGTCGTCGGCGGTCTGCGCGCTGGCGTCGATCGGCTGACCTCTGTCATCGACGAAGCCCGAAAACCGGGTAAACCGCTCTCGACAGTTGCCGCGATCACGCGTGAAGCGCCCTTGGCCAGCCTGTTCGTCGCCTTCCTGTTTGGCGTGGCGGTTGCGCGCCGGCGCTAGAACCAAATGAGCGCTTAGGCAGCGCTGACAGTTTCCAGCTCGGCCACCAAAAATTGCTTCTCGAACGCGTCGGCGGGCATCGGACGGCCGAAGAAGTAGCCTTGCCCTTCCTCGCAGCCCATGCTGACCAGGAAATCCGCCGTAGCGCGATTCTCGATACCTTCGGCAACGACCGTAAGACCGAGTTGCTTGCTGAGGCCGATGGTCGAGCCGACGATCGCCGCATCGTCGGAATCCGCGAGCAGATCGAGCACGAACGAGCGGTCGATCTTGAGCCCGTCGAGCGGAAACTTCTTCAAGTAGCTCAGGCTCGCATAGCCCGTGCCGAAATCGTCGAACAGGATGCGGACGCCGAGCTGCTGTATCCGCTTGAATATGTCGAGCACCCGGCCCTCGTCGTGTAGCAGGATGTCCTCGGTGACTTCGATCTCGAGCAACGAGGGGGTAAGTCCCGTCGCTCTCAGCAGCTCTGCAACCGAATGCGCGAGATCGCCGGAGTCGAGCTGGGACGGCGAGAGGTTGATTGCGACGCGGACAGCGTTGCCCGACAGCTCCCACGCACGCGCCTGCCGGCCGGCGGTGTCCATCACCCAGTTCGCGATCCGCTCGGACAGCGCAGAAGTGTTGACTACCGGCATGAACTCTCCGGGCGAGACATAACCGCGCACCGGGTGCCGCCAGCGGATCAGCGCTTCGGCACCAATCAGGCCGCCGTCGATCAGGCGAACCTGGGGTTGGTAGAACAGCTCGAACTCGCCGCGGTCGGCGGCAAGCGCCAGTTCACTCTCCAGGGTCAGCCGGTTCTCCAGCTCCTGCCTGATCGCGCTCTCGAAGATCACATGGCTGCCACGCCGGGTCGCCTTGGCGCGGCTCAGCGCCAGATGGCCGTTGCTCAGGAGATCATCCGCGCTCTGTCCACCTTCCGGATAGACGGCGACGCCGATGCTGATCCTGACGCGGTGCTGGCGCGCGCCCGTCACAAGCGGCGCCTCGAATGCGCGCGCAATCCGCTCGGCGAACGCGGCAATCGGCTCGTCGCTGTCCGCGCAATCCAGCACAATCGCAAACTCGTCGCCGCTGAGCCGGGCGACCACCGCCTTGCCATCGACCTCGGTCCGCAGGCGTTCAGCGACCGCCCGCAGCACGAGATCGCCGATCGAGTGTCCAAGCATGTCGTTGATCTGCTGAAAGCCGTCGAGCCCCAGCACGAGCAGTGCGACCTCGGAGGACCGCCGCTGCGCCACGGTGAGCAGGCCGGCAAGCTTCGCATGGAGCGTATTGCGGTTGGCAAGACCAGTCAGCGCATCATACTCGGCGAGATATCTGACGCGTTCGGCCTCGCGCTTGCGCACGGAGATGTCGCGGAGGATCGCGCCGTACTGGAAGCCCTCCGTCCCCTGCCAGCCCGAAAAACTCGCCTCGACCGGGAAGGTTTCGCCATTCTTGCGCCGGCCCTCGAACTCGACGACCACGGCCCCACCGGGGACCAACAGCGCCTGGCGCGCAGCGTCGCGCATGGCGAAGGTTTTCGTGCCCCCTTCTGTCGGTGTCGCGCAAAGCGTTTCGAACGGGCGACCGATCATCTCGGTCGGCATGTAGCCAAAGATCGCGCTCGCACCGGGATTCCAGACCGTGATCCGGTGATCCTCGTCGGTGCAGACCAGACCATCGCCGAGCGACATCGCGATGCGGTGAAAGCGACTTTCGGCGATGCGCCCCAGCAGACTGCGGAAATCGATCTCATCCAGCGCGATCGCCGTCAGATAGGCAACGATCGCAATGTGAAACAGCGACGTGTCGATGACGAGCGGCCACCCTGCCTGTACGAGGACAGCGGTCAGCTCGATACCGGCTCCGGCTGCGACCAGGATCGCGACGCGGACACCCGGTGCGACACGGCGCCATGAATACATCATCAGCAGGCAGATCACGCCGAGGCCAGCAATCATGCCGACATTGGACGTCCAGCGCAGCATGCGGTTCTGAAGGACCGATTCTGTCGCCAACGCCTGGAGGACGGGGCCCGCGACGATCCGGCCATTTGGAACACTGAATCGGTCGCCCAGTTCGAGTGCCGTGGCACCGACGATGACCTTCTTGTCCCTCAGCCTGTCGAGGGTCGCGGCGTCGCCCCGCAGCACATCGACATAGGAAACACTCGGGATAGACGTCGCACGAATACTGAAGTCGATCAGGAAGGGCGGCCGCCGATTGGCGTCCTGCCCGGCCAGCACGACGGCCATCGACGGCATCTGCGCATCGCCGAGCTTCTCGGCGACCGGATAGCGGCGAACGAGCCCGTCGGATTCGACCGCGACATTGACCACGGCCGGCCACGACTGGTTGCTGAACGGCTTCAGGGGGCGATTGATATGAGCCGCACCACCATTTGGTGTCGGCTGCTTGAAGGACGGCAGGATCGTCGAGCCGCCGACTTCGCGAAGCGCGGTGAGGAAGGCTTCGTCGGAGGCCGGATCGGATGGCGTGCTGAAATCGACGTCGAAGGCCACCTCCTGCGCACCTGCAACCTCAAGCCTGTGCAGCAGCTCCGCATGCAACCGGCGCGGCCAGGGCCACACTCCGATCTGGTCGATCGAGGGCGCGTCGATAGCGACCACGACCACGTTACCGCTGGCAGCCCGCGACTCCCAGGCGAAGCGCAGGTCGGTGAGCGCGTTGCGAAGCGAGCCGTGCCATCCCGTGGACAGCACGACTGCCAGCGCGATCACGACAAGGATATGTGGCCGATAACGTTTCACCTGATTCTCCCGCGCTCGCTTCTGCGGGCGCCCCCTCGCCGCCTAGGAAATCGCCTTAGTGTCTGTGGCCATTACCATTGCCGTTGCTGCCGTTACCGCCGCCATTTCCGTTGCCGTTACCGTTGTTACCTTTACCGTTACCGGTGGTGCTGCTGTTGCCGTTCCCGTTGTTGCCGTCCCCGTTGCTCTGCTTGCCGGGGTCGCTCTTGCCATTCTTGTTGCCGCTATTCCCGCCGGAATTATCGCTGGTCGCCCCAGCAGCGCTAGTCGCAACAGCGGTTGTTGTACTTGATGACGTCGATGAGGCACTGGCCGCTGATCCACTGCTGCTCACGGTGACCGCCGTGACTGTCGAGCTGTTGCTCGCAGTGGTCGTCGTGCTCGACTTGCTATCGCTCCACACCGTGTCGGTGCTGGCATTCGCATTACGCACCCGCCCCGGCGCGACTGCACCGTGGGCGAGACCGTTCGTGACCTTATGGAAGTTCAGCTTGACCTCGCCGAGCGAGCTCGAGATGCGCACCACGCCAGATCTTGGCGCGTGAGTCTCGCCTGCCTGGCGCGATTGCGCCGGCGCGCCGGCCGTCCTGGTGCCCTTGTCGATCGCACCAAGCGCATGGATCGCATGGCCGTTCGCCGCATTGCGCGGCATCGACAGGCCCGACTTCGGCACAGGAACGCGCTCGATCGTCGAAGCGCGCGGCTGGCCTTGCTCGATCGGATTGAGCGTACCGGCACCGCTCAGGCTGAGACCGGGCTTGCCGTGCTCGAAGGCGGTAGCCACTTGCCCCGGCATGACTTGCGCGATCTGGCCGGTCTTGAAATCGGAGACTTCAACCTGGCCGCGGAGCACGCCGACCTTGGTGCTGCCCGCGCCCACGGTGACGCTGAAATGCGTGCCCTTGACCACGGCGGCGAGATACGGCGTCTCGACCTCGAAATGCTTGACGTTGCGCTTCTCGACCTCGAGCAGGATCGAACCGGCCTGCTGGATGATAGTGGTCGAAAGTCCCTCCTTCTTCTCGGCCGGCACACCGACCACCGAGTTGGGCGAGATCAAAATCGTTTCCTCGCCGCGAACAAGCAGCACGCGCCCGTTGCGCCCGGTACGGATGGTATCGCCCGGCTTCAGAGTCTCCTGCTGGTTCAACGACACGTGCTGGGTGCCGTTCGTCGCGAGCCAGACCTCGCCCGACGACTTGCTGACCGACCAGACGACGTCATCTGCTGCGGATACACCGGACGCCGTTCCCAGGATCAGCGCTGCCATCAAGGCGCGCTGCATTCCAATTCGGACGAGCATGATGACCCCTCAGCCTGCATTACTGCGAGCCCTGATGCGTATCCGAGATCACTCAAGATTGGCTTAGCGGGAATCGGGGAGTCGGTCGGCCGCATTAACCAATCGTTGACCATAAAAAACTATGAAAAATCATGTGGCTACTGAATCCTTACCGGCGCACGGAGACCTCTCCGTCAAACTACGGAGAACGGTCCGCGCCTGGTGCGGTTGGACGGTATTTTGCTGCCACATTGGTGCTACTAGGACCAACGTTTGCGGGAACTCCGCCGGCGTTCGCGCAGCAGGCGAACCAGCCGGGGTTCGATCCGCGCCAGCCGGAGAAGTACTTTGAAAACCAAACCGAGCAGGAATCTCTGAGCCGACCTCCGGTGAAGCTGCCCTCGGTCGGCCAGCCCAATACCGACGGGGATACCAGACCACAGTTCGTGCTGCGCGGCATCAAAGTCAGCGGCGCCCACGTCATCCCTCACGATCGCATCGCCACCCTGTATCAGCCCTATCTCGGCAAGAAGGTCTCGCAAGCCGACCTCGCTGCGATCGCCGGCGCAATCAGTGATCTCTACCGTGCCGACGGTTTCCATCTGAGCCGGGCGATCGTGCCACCGCAGGACATCGCCGATGGCCGCGTCCGGATCCAGGTGATCGAAGGCGCCATCGCGCAGGCCGACCTGAAGGGTGACGGCGCCGAGCAGTTCGGTGTGAGGCCGATGCTCGGGCCGGTCCTGGCCGAGCAGCCGTCGCGGCTGGCAACGCTCGAACGCCAGCTCTTCCTCATCAACGGAAGGCCGGGCGTTCGGATCACCGATACCGCGCTGGAGGAGATCGGCGGTGCAACCGGTCGCTTCCGCCTCACCGTCTATCTGAAGACCTGGCATGTCTTCACGTCGTTCGGCCTGGACAATCTCGGCTCGTCATCGGTCGGGCCATGGCAGACCTACGCGACGGGCGCGTTCAACTCGTACCTCACGCCCGGCGACACGCTCGCCGTCAACCTGTCGACCGTCGCCAACGACCCGCGCGAGCTCGGCTTCGCGCGGCTGTCCTATGACGCACCGGTCGGCGTCGACGGCGTACGCCTCGGCGCCTCCGTCCTCTACAGCGCAGTCCGGCCGGGCGATGCGCGGCGCCTCGACAGCGACATCACCACAACGGAGGCTTTTGAGGTGCGGGCAAGCACCGTGCCCTTCATGTCGCAATCGTCCGGACTGACGCTCACCATGGCCGGGACTTTCAGCAACGTATCGGAGCACGATCTCTACGGCCCCTGGTACAACGACCACATCAGGACCGCGAGCCTCACCGCCGACTACCGCCTCCAGGATCGCTTCGGCGGCACCAACTACGCGACGATGACCTTCCGCCAGGGCCTCGACGTCTTCGGCGCCTCGCATTTCGACGACGATCTGTTGTCGCGCGATGGCGCGTCCTCGAACTTCTCCGTGCTGAACCTCTGGTTCACGCGCTACCAGACGGTCAATGACGCCTGGTCGCTGAAGCTCTCCGCGGCGAGCCAGACCGCGTCGCGGCCGCTGTTCACCTCGCAGCAGTTCTATCTCGGCGGCGCAGCCTTCGGCCGCGGTTATGGTGCGGCCGAGATCAGCGGCGACAACGGTCTCGCCGGCTCGCTCGAAGTTCGCTTCGACCAGAAGCTCAACTTCCGCTACTGGAGCGGCTACCAGCTCTACGCTTTCGGCGACGCCGGCGCAGTCTGGAACGACGGCTACCGGCTAAGCGACGGTCTGGCGCTGACGTCCGCCGGTGTCGGCGTGCGGTTCTTCCTGCCGGAGGATATTCAGGCGGATTTCGGCGTGGCCGTGCCCTTGAGCTACCGGGCGCCGGACAATGAGCGCCGCAGCCCGCGCTTCCTGTTCACACTTTCAAGCGCCTTCCGGCTCTGCCCGCAACGCGGCAAGGCGACCTGCCTCTAGCCTCGCCCGGCTCGATGGGCTTTTGGGGGCCCTTTTTGGGACCCTTCTCACAGACTTGCCTAAATTTAATCCCGTAACGTACTCACGATCTCTCGATCCGTGAGTTTTCAATAGCCACGTTCAGTCAAAAGTGATTGAGACGGAACCATGAAGAGGGTGTTTGCAATCCTGGCTTTTCTCTGCGTCCTCGCGGCGGGCCAGTATGTCGTCGTCAGCAGGTTCGCGATCCGTCACGAGATGCTGTCCTTGTTCGACGCCGCGCGACAGCGGCCGATCTCGGTCGAGATTGCGGTGCGGCGCGACTACGAGACCAAGGCCAATCTCGGCCTCTGGAAAGCTTCCGGTCGCCATCATCAGCAACGGCAACACGGTCAAGGCCATCGAGTATTCCTTCCTCGCCAACGTGCTTGCGGCGCGCGGCTATCTCGTCGCCAGCATTCAGCAGGATCTGCCGAGCGATCCGCCCCTGATGACCCATGTCGGCCAGAAATATGTCGGCCGCCGCGAGGTCTATATGCGTTGCGAAGCCAACATCCTCTACGTGCTGAACACGTTGAAGGGGCGGCAGGAGAACGCCGACTACGACCACATCACGCTGGTCGGTCATTCCAATGGCGGCGACGTCTCGATGTATGTCGCCCAGCAGCATCCCGAGCTCGTGTCGAAGGTGATCACACTCGACAATCTCCGGGTGCCCTTCGTGCTCAACGACCGCATGAAGATCCTGTCGTTCCGCTCCAAGGATCCGCATTTCCAAACCGACCCCGGCGTGCTGCCGACGCCCGAAGAGGCGAAGGCGCGCGGCATCGACATCATCCCGACCGGTGCGCAGCATACCGAGATGAGCGATCGCGGGCCCGACTCGGTCAAGGAGAAGATCCAGGCGACACTTGACCGCTTCCTGCGCGACAGCGCCAGCAGCGCGCTCGCGCCGGCCGATACGACCTCCCCGATGATCATGAATCCCGGCGACTACTAAGCAGATCGACGCAGCTCTTGGCGTCAAGCGCAAACGCGTCTTCAAAATGCAAATCCCTGCCGGGTGAACCGACAGGGATCAGCAGAAAGGATGACGGACGGCGAATGAGGATCATCCGGTGGCCCATCATGGACCTGCACCGGAATTGAAATGCGCGGCGCGTCACTACGCAAGATCAATTTGTAAGCACACGGCCGTGGCGCGGGAAATCAGAACGTTCCCTTGTCAGGATTTACCCTTGCCCGGCTGCATGAAGTTGCCGGTCATCTGTCGCATATGATCGCCGGCATTGGTGAACTGGCTGCGCAGGAACTCGGACTGGATTCGCATCGCTTCCTGAAGGTCGGTGGCGTGAACCAGCTTGCGTGCGTGTTCGAACGCCGCCTTCATGTTCTGCTCGGTGAAGGCGAGCGCCTGCTTGGACACGTCCGCGCCAGCCCCCGGGACCGACGACATCGACTTGGTGGCGGCATCAAAAAACATGCCGAATGCCTTCTCAGCCTGGTCGATGGTTTTCTCAGCCAGGTCGCGCAGTTCGGCCGGAACTTCGAGCTTCGGTTCGATCATGGTCGCACTCCTCCCTCTTTTTCCAACTCATTACCACATTTGTCGCATTGCCTTCCAGCGGCCAAGCGCCGGCAACGGACGCCACCTGGCGGTCCGCTTTCCGGTCTGAAAGGTGGACAAAGCGTAATGTCGGCCCGTGGCCGGGCTCAAGACAGCGGGTGTTCGGGGATGGTCTCGTCAGTGACGAGGTCTTCGACGAGCTTGATGACCTCAAAGCGCTGCCGGGGAGCGAGCTTGAGAAAGGCGCGCAGCAGGCGGAGACTTTCGACGGTCCCGTTCGCGGGTGCGCCGAGCTTAAGATGCAGTTCAGCCGCGAAATTGAGGTTCTTCATCTCGCACCTATCACAGGACTCGGCCCCTCGATGTTGGGCGTCGGGAGCCGGGTCGAGAACCGCACGCCGTCACCGAACGCCATGGCGACGACAAACTCTAGGTCGGGGCACCTCAGCAGGTTGGCATGCCGAGCTCCAAATCTGGAGAGCCTCGGCCCGACCCGAGAAGTTGCAATTATGGCAAGGAACAACCCCTCGAGCAAGCCAAACCGTAAGACCAGCGATGCTTCGTCGGCATCGTGCCACGGCAATTCCGGATATCAGGAATATGCGCTGCCGTCACCCACCTGCGTCAAGAAGCAGCAACCAGTCACCACAGGGCCCCGATTGCAGTCAATTAGACCTCCGTTTCACCTTGTTTCCCGTGTGAACGGAGATTAGCAGCCGCGAACTAACGCCTCTTCAGCGTATACACGTAATCGTTGAGCCCGATTTCGGCGGTTGCATCGCCCACGAAAAATGAACGTCGATCTCCAGCGTCCCGATACGGGCCCCATCCGACGAGTCCCCCTTGATCTCCGGATTGGGCTCGCCGCCCCACGTCAGGGGTTCATCGCTCCCGATATTCCGCGCTCCGTGAACCGTTGTTCAACATCGTACGACCAAGCGGTTGCGAAACGGCCACGCAGATCACGGGCGCCATGGCTGACGGACTGTTTTGATTCGGGCGCGCGTCAGCACCAAAGGACGGCGGCATGCTTTCTCGCTGCGATCTCATCAAGGGCGCCGCGGTTGCGCTTCTTACACTCTCGGCACAGGGCGCATGGGCGCAGGAGACCAAGATGAACCTTTTCAAGGTCGTCACCATCAAGGACGAGATCGTCGTCGGGCTATCGCCCGAGGAGCTTCAGGCGCTCGGCGGCAATGACGCGAGCGCGGTCGCGCACGCACTGGCGCAGAAGGGCGACCTCACCGTCTGGCAGTACAACGTGCATCGCGGACAGAACGGTGAGATGCAGCAGGCGCCGACTGCCAAGATCGGGCTGCTGGCCAACGCCTCGCTCCGCGTCGAGCCCTACACCACGCCCTACCAGATCATACCGCATCCGTGAGGAGCGACGGGAGAATGCCGGCGGCGGAAGCCGCCGGCAGCCACATTCAGCGGCGCCGCGCCGGCGCATCGGTGGCAAAGCCGTAGACCAGCGCCAGCCGGTCGAGGCATTCGCGAAAACGGCGCGCAAAATAGTCATTCCATCGCTGGGTGCGGACGGCACGTCGTTGCCCGATCTGGTCCATCGTCAAACCAAGCACCAGCACGTCATGCACCAGCGCGGCGCCGTCGGTGCCGAGCTCGCGCTCGACCCGGTTCAGCCGTAATACGGCCTGACGCTGGCTCTCGGTGACCGGCTCGCGGGAGCGCGCGCCGTCGACATATTCGCGGGTCGGATCCATGGCCTGAGGGCCCCGCTCCGCTCGCTCCCAGTCGCTCTGGTAGGCGCGGCCCCCCCGATATTGCGCCTCGTCGATCTGGTGGTGCGCGTGCAGCCGGCCGAGCGGATCGTTGCGGATCGACCGCATCGCCACGATCTTCTCGTCCAGATCGAGCGCCAGGGGATTGTCGACCTCAACCTCCGCCAATTCTGCATTCAACGGCAGGTCGCGCGATCGGCGGTCGTGAAGCCCGGTCAATTTGTAGGACATGTTGCGTCTGGCACGTGCCACTCGGAAACTCCTTGCAAACTGAATTGAGAAGGCGCTGGTCAGGCGACAGAGACCAGCCTCAGCATGACGGCACCGGCGATACGGCCGGACACTGCTGCGGGACCGCGGGTCAGATGCGCATGCGGCGCGCAATAGCTCGAGCCGGGCTGACGCGGGTGACCGCAGAAGCTGATCTCCTCCCCCTCCCTGTCACCGCCATAGGGATAGCGGCAATCGCCGTGCTCGAGCTCGCGCAGCGTGATCAGTCGCGGCCGGACACCGATGCAGCGCAATTTGACCGGATTGGCCGGCCTTAATGCCGATGGCGGCGGCAGGTTCAGGCCGGGTATTGCAACACGCGGCGGCGAGAGCGGACCGGGATCGCCCGGCAAGGACGGCACGATCGATGGACTCGTCATCCGTTCGGGCGCGGCGAGTCCGAGCCGCTTGGCGCGACCGACCACCGCATTGCGCGTGTAAGCCGTTCCAAACCTTGCGTTAATCTCCCTTCCGATCTCCGCATATGACAGTCCCTTGAAAAAATAGTCGCGAAGCGCGTCGGAATGCTCCGACGACCAATGGCCCGGTTCCATGCTGCTGTCCTGTGATGCGCCCCGATCGCACGATCCGGAGGCGGAACACACATTCCGTTATTCCGAATACGAAGTCAAGCAATAATTCTGATATTCATAATTGCATCAATTCCGAATTTCGGATTACAAGAGGCAGAGCCATGGGCAATCGAGGGAATCACCATGTTGGACGCTGCGATGATCGAACGGGGCCTGGAGAAGACGGGCAAGAGCAAGGGCGGGCTGGCCGCGGCGATGGGCGTGCGCCCGGGCGCGGTGTCGGAAATCCTCGGCGGCGAACGCCTTGTGAAGGCCTCCGAAATTATTCCGATCATGCAATATCTCGAGCTGAACCTCGCGCCGATCATGGGCCGGGTCGGCGCCGGCGCCGTGATCGAGCCGGATTTCGAGCAGGTCCCTCCAGAGGGGCTCGGCGACATCGCGCTGCCCTTCCCGATCATGGAAGAGACCGTCGCCTTTGAGATCCTGGGCGATTCGATGCTGCCCAAATACGAAAGCGGCGACGTGATCGTGGTCTACAAGGACCAGCGCCATCCGCTGTCGAGCTTCTACGGCGAAGAGGCCGTGGTCCGGCTCAAGACCGGCGAGCGCTATTTGAAAACCATCGAGCGGGGCAAATCCCCCTCCGTCGTCAATCTCAACAGCTTCAACGCCAAGCCGATCGTCGGCGTCAAGCTCGACTGGGTCGGAGAGATCTGCCTCTCCATGCCCAAGGGCCAGCTGGAGCGGCTGCGCGCCAAGTCGGCCCGCCCCCGCAAGAAGGGCCGGTAGGCCGCGATTTCCGATTTTTAGAAATCGACCTTGACTTAATTCCGTTTTTCGGAAATACTCTGCCGCACACCCGGCCCTGGGTGCGCGGCAGGATCGTTTCGTGCAGTATTTCGTCGTGATGATCGACTACGGGCGGCGCGGTCGCGAGGCGATCGTTGACCCCGAGATCACAAGGCGCGAGGTCATTTCCCGCGTCACCTCCGGCGAATACCAGAACATCTCGTTCATCCACGAAATCGCAGAGAATTCGGTCGAGGACGTGACTGAGGCCATCCTGGCCGAGGCCGCCCTTCCCCAGATCCCGCCTGAAGATGTCGACCTCCAGGCGATCCGCCACGATCACGCCCGCGACCTGCGCAAGCACGAGAAGGTGTGACGCAGGCCTAAGCCGCCTGCGCCACGGTCGAGTTGCAGATCACACCGTCAGAACGGTCGATCCTGTGGTCTTGCGCGCGGCGAGGTCGGCATGCGCCTTGGCAGCGTCCTTCAGCGCATAGGTCTGCTGCACTTCGATCTTGACCGCACCGGACTTGACGACGTCGAACAGCTCGTTCGCCATCGCGACCAGGCTCTCGCGCTTGGCGGCGTAGGTGGACAGCGTCGGCCGGGTGACGTAGAGCGAGCCCTTCTGGGCGAGCAGGCCGAGATTGAGCGGCTCGACCGCGCCGGAGGACGCACCGAACAGCGCTGCGACGCCGAGCGGCGCGAGGCAGTCCAGCGACTTCAGGAACGTGTCCTTGCCGACGGAATCATAGACCACCGGCACCTTCTTGCCGCCGGTGATCTCGTCGACGCGCTTCACGAAATCCTCGCGCGTGTAGATGACGACGTGGTCACAGCCATGCGCCTTGGCGAGTTTTGCCTTCTCGTCGCTGCTGACCGTGCCGATCACGGTCGCGCCGAGATGTTTTGCCCACTGGCTCAGGATCAGGCCGACGCCACCGGCCGCCGCATGCAGCAGAATGGTGTCGCCAGCCTTCACGCGATAGGTCTGCCGGATCAGGTACTGCGTGGTCAGCCCCTTCAGCATCATTGCAGCCGCGGTCTTGTCGTCGACGCCGTCAGGCAGCTTCAACAGCCGGTCGGCGGGGATCAGCCGCGCCTCGGAATAGGCACCGAGCGGTGATGCACCATAAGCCACGCGATCGCCCGGCTTCAGATCGGTAACGCCCGGCCCGACCTCCTCAACAACGCCCGCGGCCTCGCTGCCGAGCCCGCTCGGCAATGGCGCGGGATAGACACCCGAGCGGTTGTAGATGTCGACGAAGTTGAGACCGACAGCGGTATGGCGAATGCGCGCCTCGCCCTGCCCGGGCTTGCCGACGTTGACCTCCTCCCAGACCAGGACTTCCGGACCGCCGGTCTTGTGAAAGCGAATGGCATGCGTCATGGGCGTTGCTCCCTTATCGTTGCAGTGAAGGTCCGTGGAATGCGGATCGGCCTGTGAAATAGGCATTTGGTCCGCCCGTTACAGTACAGAGACGTAACAAGAATGTCACAGCGAACGACAAACCCTCGCCGTTCCGTCTCTGTTCGAAAGAGTTGATGACGGCATCGACGCAACCGGCAGTAGCCTTTGCGCGGGGTTTGGTGGTCGCCTGCGAAGGAGAGCCGAGATGCCAGCTTATGTACAGCATCATCAGGATGTCGAAATCGCGCCTGTGATTTGCCCGACATGCATGGGGTTCCTGCCGATGTATGTGCGCGAGGTCGAGCCGCACTGGAGCCTTGCCAAGATCGACTTCGTCTACGAATGCGCCGATTGCGGCGCCGAGGTCAGGCAGACCATCCGCAAGCCCGAGCTGCTGCGGCACTAACAGCACCATCGATCGCCTCTTAAGTTTTTGCGCTGAACGGAAAAAGCGGCCGTCAGCGCGGATCAGGCCCGTCCCAAACGAGGCTTGTTCTTTGCCGGGAACGCAGGCAGAACAAGCCTCAAGCAAGACCTTTGGGAGCGCCCTTTCGTGGCTGAACAGAAGGCCTCGACCTCGATCGAGGCAGTGGAGAGCGGCCTCGCCGCGCAGGGCTATATCGCGAGCCGGCAGATCGCGACCGCAGTCTATTTGTCGCAACAGATCGAGAAGCCGATCCTGGTCGAGGGCCCTGCGGGCGTCGGCAAGACCGAGCTTGCCAAGGCGATTGCCGCGTGGCGCGGCATGAAGATGATCCGCCTGCAGTGCTATGAAGGTCTCGACGAGGCCAAGGCGCTCTATGAGTGGAAATACGCCAAGCAGCTGCTCTACACCCAGATCCTCAAGGACAAGCTCGGCGAAGTCCTTGGCGGCGCGCAGACGCTGCACGCCGCGCTCGAACAGCTTCATGATTTCGGCGACGTGTTCTTCTCCAAGGAATTCGTCGAGCCGCGTCCCCTTCTCCAGGCGCTGGAGCAGCCGGGCGGCTGCGTGCTCCTGATCGACGAGATCGACAAGTCGGATGCCGAATTCGAATCGCTGCTGCTGGAAATCCTCTCGGACTTCCAGGTCACGATCCCCGAGCTCGGCACGGTCTCGGCGATCACGCCGCCGACCGTGATCCTCACCTCCAATAACGAGCGTGACCTCGGCGACGCCTTGAAGCGGCGCTGCCTGCATCTGCACATCGGCTTCCCCGAGCAGCGGCTGGAAGAGCGCATCGTCGAGAGCCGCGTGCCGAACATCTCGCAGACGCTGCGCCGGCAGATGGTCGGCTTCATCCACGAGATCCGCTCGCTCGACTTGAAGAAGCTGCCCTCGGTCAGCGAGACCATTGACTGGGCGCGCGTGCTGGTGCTGCTGCAGGCCACCGAGCTCGACACCGAGATCGTCAAGGACACTCTCAACGTGCTCCTGAAATACGAGGCCGATATCGAGGCGGCTCACCCCCAGATCACGACTTTCATTGCCAAGGCATCACGATCCAACGTCTTCGGTTGACGCCCGATGCGCGAGAACTTTCATCGTTTCTTTCGGGCGGCGCGCGGGGCCGGCGTCCATGTCTCGCCCGCCGAAAGTATCGATGCGATGCGCGCCGTCGCGCAGATCGGTCTCACCGACCGTGCCATTCTGCGCGACGCGCTGCTTCTGACGCTCGCCAAGTCGCAGGACGAGAAGCTCGCGCTCGGCGACTGCTTTGATCTGTTCTTCAGCCAGCCCGAGCCCCGCGACGACCAGCCTGCGGCCGACAACGATGACGGCGCCTCGCAGGACGCGGATCAATCGCCCTCCTCAAGCCTGGCCAGCGAAGCGGGCGAACGACAACCTCCCGAAGGATTGGGCCCACTTGCACAAATGCTGATGTCGCAGGATCGCAACGCGATCCAGGCCGCCATCGCTACCGCATCCGGTGCAGCCTCGCTCTCGGACATCCGCTACTCCACCCAGCGCGGCATCTTCTCCAGCCGCATCCTCGACACCATGGGCCTTCAGCGCCTCCGCGACGATCTCGACGAACTCGCCACGACCAATCCGTCGCTGGCTGAGCGTCTCCGCGGCGCGCTAGACGCCTTGCGCGAAGCAGTCCGCGACACCGTCTCCCAAGGGCTTGCGCTCTATGCCCGTGAAGAAGCCGAAAACCTCCGCAACGAAATCCTGCGCAATGCGCCACTGGCCCGCATCGAGCGGCGCCAGGTCGCGGAGATGCGCGCTCTCATCCGCCAGATCGCGCGCCGCCTGCGCGAGCGCTATTCGAAGCCGCGCAAGCGCCAGCGCCGCGGTCACCTCGATGTCCGCCGCACACTCCGCCGCAACGCTGCCTGGGGCGGCATACCTTTCCTCACCGCGTGGAAACGCAAGCACCGCGACCGGCCAAAGATCGTGGCGATCTGCGACGTCTCGGGCTCGGTGGCACAGGTCTCAGACTTCTTCCTGCTCCTGATCCACTCCCTGCATGAGGTTGTGGACGACGTCCACTCCTTCGCGTTCTCGTCGCATCTGATCGAGGTCAGCGAGATCCTGGAGAAGAAGTCGCCCGAAGAGGCGATGGCCGAGATCATGTCCAAGGTCGGCTTCGGCTCGTCGGACTACGGTTCCTCTTTGGTCGATTTCGAGCACGACTTCATGAGCACGCTGACGCCGCAGACCACGGTGATCGTGCTCGGCGATGCCCGCAGCAACAATCTCGACCCGCGCGCAGACATTCTGCGGCGAATCTCCGAGCGCTCGAAGCGACTGGTCTGGCTCAACCCCGAAGGACGGCTCGCCTGGGGCTTTGGCGATTCCGAGATGCCCCGCTATGCGACCTTTTGCAGCGTCGTGCGACAATGCGCCACCGCGCAGCAGCTCGAGCGCGCGGTCTCCGATATCGTTGCGACTTACCAGTAAGTCCTCAGCTCACGGCGGGCATCAGCTTCGCGCAAGCTCCATGTGAGCGACATTGCACTCGCGAAAGTGATAGGCAATTTCGTCGAGCGCGCGCTGTTCCCATTCCTGGGCTTGCGTAAGCCAGAAAACCCGACGCTCAAAATCGAGCGCGGCACGCTCACGGCATAGGGATTCCTGACTGCGAATTTCCACCAGCCTGTTCATGCACTCACACTCCTTGTCGTGTGAAGCGATTCCCCGCGAATCAGCCTAGCAGAATCGCGAACCCGGCGTCTCACGGTTTCTGTGCATATCGCGACGCAGAATGAGACAGCAACGCTTCCCATGCACTGGGGCCGTCGCAGCGCAACATCAAGTGAAGATCATCAATTAGTGATCAGCGCTCGGGACGATATTTGCATCGAAGCAATCTTAACTATTGTGGCGCAACAGACTGCGGCAATTCGTGAAGAGAAGTTCTAAACAGCTCACCGAATTCCCGACTCATTGTCGTCGCACGGTGTTCATGCCGCGCCGCTAACAGGGGCGCGCGAACGTGACTATCGCTTGAGGCAACATGAACGACGATTTCGAACTCGATCTTTCGCCGGATCAATGGGCAGCCCTGCGCACACTTCGTAACCCCGTAGCGAACAATCGCCTCGCGAAGGCCTATCTCGTCGACAGCCTCGTCAAGCTTGGTCTCGTTGTCGTTGACAATGGCGTGCCCGCAATGACTCCCATGGGACGCAAGGTACTGGTGCGCGGATCGTGCCGATTGCTGGACCTCGCAGCTTAACGTGCGCATCAAAAGATCTGTGCGGTCACGATCGCGTAAGCGACGAACACGACCCCAAGTCCCCACACCATTGCCGGAATCTGCGACCGCCGGCCGACCGCCACTTCGAGAGCGATGTAGCTCAGCGTCCCCAGCGCCATTCCGTTGATGAGGTTGTTGGTCAGTACAGTGACCAGCAGCGTCAGCACGATCGGAACCGCGTTGGCGAGATCGGTCATGTCGATGCGGGCAAGTCCTTGCATCATGAGCACGCCGACGAGCACCAGTGCGGGCGCGGTCGCCTGCGGCGGGATGATGACGAAGACCGGCCAGAAGAACAGCGCAAGGAAGAAGAGACCCGCGACGGTCAACGAGGTCAGGCCGGTGCGACCGCCGGCCTGCACGCCGGTGATGGACTCGATATAGGCCGTGACGACGGAGGTCCCGAGCAGCGGCCCGACGATGGAAGCCGTCGCATCGGTCGCAAATGCGGCAGTGGCATTCGGGATCGAGCCGTCTGGCTTGCGCAAATTGGCGGCCCCCGTCACGCCGATCAGCGTGCCCAGCGTCGAGAAGAATTCGGCGCACAGGAAATAGAACAGCAGCGGCAGCGCGACGACGAAATGGCTGAAGAGATAGCCGATGTCGAGCGCCATGAAGGTGCTTGTCGGCCAGCGCGGCCACGCCATGATGGCTGACGGTACTGACGTCACCATCTTGCCGTTTGCGCCTGGAACGAAGAAGCCGATCAGCGTGAGCGCCGCGATCGACAGGATCAGCGCCGCCGGCACCCGGCGCACCACCAGCACCGGTGTGAGCAGGAGACCGAACAGCGTCAGCAGCACCGGCGGGCTGCGCAAGGAGCCCATGGCGATATAGGTTGACGGATTCTGGACCACGAATCCGGCGCCCCGTAATGCAATGAAGACGATGAGGGTACCGACCGCCGCCTGGATGCCGATCTTCAGCGCTTCCGGCACGTCCTTCGCGACTTTCTCGCGCAGCTTCGACAGGCTGAGGATCAGGAACAGCACGCCAGTGAAGGCGACCATGGCGAGTGCGCCCTGCCAGGGCATCCCCATCTGCTTGACGATGACATAGGTGAAGATCACGTTCGAGCCCATCGCGGGCGCCACCGCAAGCGGCAGATTGGCCCACAGCCCCATCATCACCGAGCCGACGATCGCGGCGAGCGCCGTGGCGCTGACGAGATCGGCACGGTCCATCCCGGCGTTGGACATGATCGCAGGATTGACGGCGATGATATAGGCCATCGCCGCGAATGTCGTCGCACCGGCCATCACTTCGCGGCCGACGCTCGTGCCCCGCTCGGTGAGGCCAAAGGTACGATCAAGCAGCCCCGAGGCTGTGGGTGTTGTTGGCTCGGCGGGCGCGGCTTGCGGCTTCGTCATCTCGTTCATCCCAGTTCTCCCCTACCAGACCACCGGGTGCGCTTCGCCGGTCTGCACATTAATGAAGCCGAGCGGCGCCTGCTCGCACGGCGCCACCAGCACCCAGCTCCAGGGCGCACAGGTCAGCGTCGCAAACATGAGCCTCTCCGGGAATCCCGGATACCAGCGCGGCCGGAACGTCGGCTCGTACATCCAGTCGACCTTGCGACCTTCCGCATAGAGCGCCTGCATCTCGGCATCGAGCGCTTGCGCCGAACGACAGCTCATCAGCCCGCCGACCTCGAAACGCACGGTGGCGACGAGCTCGCCCTCGCGCACCAGCGCCCAGCCGCCCTGAAGCTCGATCAGCGCGTTGACCGCCTTTGCCATCGCCGCGTCGGACGAGCCGACCACCCAGATGTTGTGCTTGTCGTGCGCCACCGAGCAGGCAACAGCCGTCTCCGGCGTGCGTGGACCACAGCCGCGCCAGAACATCTTTGCGACGCGCCCATCGCCGGAGAAGCGATCGACGATGGCGAATTTGGTGATGGCCTCGCTCTCGTCGCGCTGCACGGCACCGTCACGCACCGGCAGCTCGAGGGTGTAGAATTCGGGATGCCAATGGAAGGGACGGATCACCGCCGCCTTCATCGTGGTACGGCCGGGCTCGGCCGGCAGTTCGAAATCTTCAGGCTTGATCGAGCGCTTGATGTTGACCGTCTTCGTTGCCCAATCCGGCCACTGGATTTCAGGCACCTGACCAAGATAGCGCTTGCCCTCGGAGACCTGCGCGCCATCGGCCCACACTTCGGCGATCGTGAGCTTGGTGACGTCCGAGAGCAGCACGACATCGCCGAAACGCCCTGGAGCGAGACTCCCCACGAACGGCGTGATGCGCATATGCCGCGCCGGGTTGATGGTGAGACACTGGATTGCGATTTCAGGCGCAAGACCGGCCTCGATCGCGACCCGCGCATTGTGATCACTGGCACCGAGCTCGAGCGTGTGGCTGGCACTGCGGTCATCCGTCGTGAACGCGATCTGCGACCAGTCCTGCAGACCCTTCGCGAGCAGCCATTTCACGATCTCATCCATCGCGTAGACGCGCAGCTCGACGAACAGGCCGCGGGTGAGCTTGTCCCAAGTCTCCTCCGGCGTCTGCACTTCGTGGTCGGAGGCGAGCCCCGCCGCGGCAAAGGCGTTGATGGAGGGCAGATCCCGCAGGCCGGAGGCATGGCCTTCAACGACACCGCGCGCTGCGAACGTCGCCTCGATCATGCCCCAGAGCCGCTTGTAGGAGGGATTGTCGGGATTCCACACCGCCGGCCAATCCATGACCTCGTCGAGCCCGGTGACCATCAGGCTCTCGGCCATGAAACCCGCCTGCTCGTCGTGGCCATACCAGCCGCCACCCCATTCGTAGGCCGTCGGCGGCACCGCCGATCCCGGCTGCGGAAATATCTTGAGCGGCGAGCCGCGGCGGCGCGCCTCGAACCAGAACTCGAGATTGCGGGCTCCGTTGACGTTGGAGAACTCGTGGCTCGCCTCGCAGGTCCAGGTATTGCCATGTGGCAGCACCAGCGCCGCCTCCCACTCCGGCGTCAGATGCGAGCTTTCGATGTGCTTGTGCACCTCGCCGAAGCCGGGGACGGCCGCAAGATCCGGCCGGTGCACCCGCTCGCGGACCTCGCCGGGATAGCTACCGGCCGGCCCGACCCAGGCGATGCGCCGTCCCTTGAAGACGATTTCCTGATCCTCGCTCCAGGTGCGACTGTGCACGTCGAGCAACCTGCCGACCCGCAGGGAGCGATCGGCCGGACGCCGGCCGAGCGCCGTCAGCACCAGGTCCTGGCGGGTGCGGACTTCGTCGGGCGCGTTGATCAGAAGGTCGTCGGGGATCGCATTCATGGCCTGCCTCACTCTACGCCGTTGCTTTCGCGCGCCGTGGTTCGCTTGCGCGGCGATTTGCCGGCCTTGCCGTTGCGCGCCGCAGCGGCATCGCGCTGACGGACATCATTCAAAAGGGTCGTGAGCGCCCACTCGACCGTGTCGGCGATCTCGGCACTGGACATGCCGAAGTCCTCGCGCATCGCGTTCCAGGCCAGCACGTTGTTGAGATAGGACGCAAGCGCCTCGGCCTGGCGGACCTCCTTCGCGGAGAGATGCCGCGCTAACGGCGCCATCGCGTTGCGATGCTGGTCGATCAGGTGGCGCCGGAAGCCGGCGCGCACCCGGCGGCCCGCCCGCGTCATCGCAATGGCACGCGCCAGATGCGGATGACGGTCGAACCGCTTGCACAGCTTGCGGAAAATATCCGGCAGTTCGTCGGGCGAAGTGAAGGGAATGTAGCTGAAGACGTTGTCCTCGATCCACTCGCCGGCCGCCGCAAACAGCTCAGCGCGGGTCTTGAAGTGCCGATAGATGGTTCGCTCGGCTACCTTTGCGCGCTTGGCGACCGCGGCCATGGAAATGTCGTCGGCCGCCTCGTCCTCCAGCGTCTCGACAAAAGCCGTAACGATGCGCTGCCGCGTCATCTCGGCATATTCGTCGCGAAGGTTGGCGATATGTCGCTTTGCTGTACTCATGTCATAAGTCTGACATCAGACAAACTGGAGGGTCAAGCCGAGAGTTGAGGCAGGCCGCGCCGCAACAATGGGCGTCGGCATGATCTAGGGGCCAGCGGCCCATGCGAGCGCGACTATTGCCTGCCGCCTGAAAAATGGACTTTTGTGCGCCGCCAAAATCGGATTTGCTCTGCCGAGAACTGCGCGCAACGGCGTCGCGCGGACGGCAAGGGAGCCGACGGAGGGAGCTGATCATGAACGGGCTTGGCGGGCTGAACAAATCGCCTGAGGGCGTAGTTATCGGACTGGTTCAATTACAATTGCCGACCGTCGTGACCAAGGCCGATCTCGCCAGGCAGACCGAGCGTATCGCCTGGATGGTCGGCAAGGCGCGCCGCAATCTCTCCACCATGGATCTGGTGGTGTTCCCCGAATACTCGCTGCACGGCCTCTCGATGGACACCAATCCCGAGATCATGTGCCGGCTCGACGGGCCCGAGGTCGCGGCATTCAAGAAGGCCTGCATCGACAACAGTATCTGGGGCTGCTTCTCCATCATGGAGTTCAACCCGCATGGTAACCCCTACAATTCCGGCCTGATCATCGACGACCACGGCGAGATCAAGCTCTATTACCGCAAGCTTCATCCCTGGATTCCGGTCGAGCCGTGGGAGCCTGGCGATATCGGCATTCCCGTGATCGAGGGCCCGAACGGCGCCAAGATCGCGCTGATCATCTGCCATGACGGCATGTTCCCGGAGATGGCGCGGGAATGCGCC
Source organism: Bradyrhizobium sp. AZCC 2230 (assembly GCF_036924495.1). Classification (NCBI taxonomy): domain Bacteria; kingdom Pseudomonadati; phylum Pseudomonadota; class Alphaproteobacteria; order Hyphomicrobiales; family Nitrobacteraceae; genus Bradyrhizobium; species Bradyrhizobium sp. AZCC 2230. Next base: position 3,188,353 of record NZ_JAZHRS010000001.1, read on the forward strand.
TACAAGGGCGCGGAGATGATGATCCGCACTGCCGGCTACACCGCGCCGATCCGCGATTCCTGGCGCTTCACCAACCAGGCCAATTCGTTCCAGAACCTGATGGTCACGGCCAATGTCTGCATGTGCGGCTCGGACGGCTCGTTCGATTCCATGGGCGAAGGCATGATCGTCAATTTCGACGGCACCGTGCTGGCGCACGGCACTACCGGCCGCACCGACGAGATCATCACCGCCGAGGTGCGGCCCGACCTGGTGCGCGAGGCCCGCATCAACTGGGGCGTCGAGAACAACATCTACCAGCTCTGGCACCGCGGCTATGTCGCGGTGAAGGGCGGTGCGATGGACTGCCCCTACACCTTCATGCAGGACATGGTTGCGGGCACCTACCGGCTGCCATGGGAAGACCAGGTCAAAATCACCGACGGCACCTCCTGCGGTTTCCCGGCGCCGAGCCGCATGTTCGGCAAGACCGCGAAGGCGGCGGAGTGAAAGCCTCAGACCCCACGGCGCAGCAATCGCCGCCGTATCGGGGATACCAGGCCGGAAAACCAGACGTTTCCTGGATAATCCGCGACAATCTGGCACGTTAGTTGCTCTTTCTTGTTCTTGGGACCAAACGTCGTCAGAATCGGGGGATTTATCATGTCGACCATTGCCGCGGCCCCGGCCGCAGAGCCCAAACCGCTTTACGCCTCGCTGTTCGTCCAGGTCCTGGCGGCGCTGATCCTGGGCATCGTCCTCGGCGTAGTCGCCCCGGACTTCGCCATCAGCCTCAAGATCCTCAGCGACGCCTTCCTGAAGCTGATCTCGATGATCGTGGCGCCGATCGTGTTCTGCGTCGTCGTGCACGGCATTGCCGGCGCCGGCGACCTCAAGAAGGTCGGCCGGGTCGGCGTCAAGGCGCTGCTCTATTTCGAGGTGATGACGACCGTGGCGCTCGTGGTCGGGCTCATCCTCGCCTACATCTTCGGCCCCGGCCATGGCATGAACATCGATCCCTCGACGCTCGATGCCAAGGCACTCAACACCTACGCCGACAACGCCCACAAGCTGCAAGGCGCGGGCGTCGGCGCTTTCCTGCTTAACGTGATTCCCAGCACCTCGTTCGACGCATTGTCGCGCAACGACGTGCTCCAGGTGCTGTTCTTCGCGGTCCTGTTCGGCGTCGGCCTCGCACTGGTCGGCGGCGAGAAGGGCAAGCTCGTCACCTCGATCATCGACGCGGCCTCCACCGTGCTGTTCCGCGTCATGGGACTTATTGTTCGCGTCGCCCCGCTTGGCGTGCTCGGCGCGGTCGCCTACACCGTCGGCAAATACGGCGTCGGCTCGCTGAAGCAGCTCGTTTCGCTGGTCATGCTGTTCTACGTCTCGGTCGGCATCTTCGTCCTCGGCGTGCTCGGCAGCGTGATGGCGCTCGCCGGAATCAACATCCTCAAGTTCCTCTCTTACCTGCGCGAAGAGTTGACCATCGTGCTCGCGACCGCCTCGTCCGATGCGGTGCTGCCGCAGATCATGAAGAAGCTGGAGCGAATGGGTGTGAAGGATTCCGTGGTCGGACTGGTCATCCCGACCGGCTATTCCTTCAACCTCGATGCCTTCTCGATCTATCTGACGCTTGCCGTCGTCTTCATCGCGCAGGCCACCAACACGCCGCTGTCGTTCGGCGATCTTCTGCTGGTGCTGGGTGTCTCCCTGATCACGTCAAAGGGCGCGCACGGCGTACCGGGCTCGGCAATCGTGATCCTCGCCGCGACGCTGAACGCGGTGCCGAGCATTCCGGCGATCGGCCTCGTGCTGGTGTTGTCGGTCGACTGGTTCATCGGCATGGCTCGCGCAGTCGGCAACCTCATCGGCAACTGCGTGGCGACAGTCGTCGTGGCCGCCTGGGAAGGCGACCTCGACCGCGCCAAGGCAGCCAAGGTCCTCGCGGGAGGCGAGCTGGTGGACGTGACCGAGGGCTGAGGCGTGCGCGTCCCGTCGCTAGCGCAGGTGCCCGCTTTCGTAGTGCCTACGCTCGGCCGCCGTGAGCGGCGGCCTGGCAGCACTTGCCGGCGTCACCGTAGCGACGACGGCGACGCTTGGGCCCTGCGGCGCTAGCACCAGGACGTCAACGCCGTCAGCGTTGACCTGGATCGCATAGTCATGGCCGCTGAGGAGCCGCGCCACCACCCGACGCAATGGTCCGTCGAAGACACCCGTCATATGGGTCTCCAGCGCATCGATCGTGCGATAGCGCAGATTGAACCGTTCTTGCAACGCGGCCAACACGTCATGGAGGGAGGCCTCGTGAACCTCGACATGAACCGCCTCCGGCTTGCCTGCGACCTTCACCTCGGCCGATGCAGTTCGACCGAAGGGCAGAACGATGGCAGACGCGATCAAGAAGAGCAGGAACGGCCGACGCATCATCATGCGAGTTCCGCCTCCGGTATCTCCCGCGCCAAGCGTTCGCGGAGTGGCCCTAACCGCTCGGCATGGTGACGCCATTTCCCGATCGAGGATGCGTAGATCGGACGGCGCACCTGAACGGCGCTGGCGGTTGCCGATGGCGCCGGGCTTTCGTGAAAGCGCATCACCCCATCTTCCCAGGGAAGCCCGAGAAACCGGATGATATCCCGGCTCGCCGCAGCTTGATCCCGAACGACGTCCTCGTAATTGACTTCCATGAGCACGTCTGGAGGTAGCACTGCGCGCCAGTGTCGCGACAGGCGACGGTACGCCAGATAATAGTCCGCGAGCTCGGTCTGGTGATATGAGAACGAGAACTTGCCGCGGAAGTGCGCCTTGTAGATCGCCCAGCACGAATCGATCGGATGGCGCTGCACGAGAATGATCCTCGCGGACGGCAGCGCCGCGTGAATGAGGCCGCAATAGAGGTGGTTTTCGAGCGTCTTGTCGACAAAACGGACATTGTCCGGCACGCGAAGCGCGGTAGCCTGATCCAGGTAGCGCCTGCCAATACCCTCGAGGTCACGACTCCCCGGACGTTCCGCCATGGTGCGGCGCATCTCGGCAGCGAACGCGCTGGTCTCGCCTACGGAATGCATCGCGGAGTGGCTCGCGATAATCCGCTCCACCAGCGTGGTGCCGGTGCGTGGCAAGCCGGTGACGAAGACCGGCGCGACATCGACGTATCCAAGCGGCGCGGATTCGATCCATCTTCGCGTGTGTGTCTGGATAATCGCATCGACCTCGCCAATCTCGGCGGCGGGGTCGCGCGGCAGCGACCGGCGCTGGAGGTTGCAGCCGGCCTCGACGTGGGCGAAAGCACGGTCCCAACGCTCTAGATCCTCGCACTCCTTGCCAAGCGCAAAGCGCAACATGATTTCGCTCGGCGCCGACAAACGTCTTTCGGCAATCACGGCCTCCATCTCGTCGACATGGTTGCGGTCGCTGCTCTGGATTCGCAGGTCCGAACGCAGATAGTGGGCCAATCCGTAGCGGCGGTCGCACGCAATCGCCGCATCGCAATGCGCTTCGGCGTCGCCGAGTGCGCCGATCATCCGCTCGGCGGCGGCCAGATTGAACAGATACTGCGGAACGCCGGGCTTCAGGGCGACAGCGCGGCGGAAAAGCTCCCTCGCCCGCTGTTGCAGCCCGAGCAGGCCAAACATAGCACCAACTGCGTCAAGCGCGTCCGGCTCCTCGCCGACATGCCCGGCCGCGACTTCCGTCGCTGCACTGGCCTGACGCGCCTCCCCTTTCACGAACAGGCATTTCGCGCGCAACACCAGCGCAATCGGGTTAGTCGGCGCGAGAGCGACGGCGCGTTCCGCGCTGACCGCTGCCGCATCGAGACGATCACGCATCAGCGCGGTCTCGGTCAGCAGTGCCCAGGCGCGCCAATCCGACGAATTGCCTGCGACCACCTTTGCGCAGATCGTCTCGGTGGAGCTCAGATCGCCGTTTGCAAAGGCACGGCGCGCCGCCTCGATCGAAGCGGCGCTGGCGGCATGCTGTCCTGTGGCTTCCACGCGTGTGGCTCCATGCGATTCAGACGAGATTGACCCGGCGGCTGGACAGCCGCCGGGTCATGCTGATGAAGGCTATCGGCCCCGATCAATCCTGGTCGTTGTCGTTGTCGTCGTCGTGACGATCGGCGAAGTTGAAGTTGCCGAAGAGATCGCCGATCGCGGGCCGGTTGACGGGAACGTAGGGATTGTCGTCCGACGCAATCGGATTCGGCAAGGCGTCACGCGTCTTGGGTCCGAGCGGCTTGAGGTGCCAGTTACGTTCGATGAACTTGGTGATCGAGACGTGGTCACCATATTCATGCGAGATGTGGCCGCCGCGCGAGTATTTCGAGACGACGAGAAGCGGGATGCGCGTGCCGTCGCCGAAGAAGTCGACCGGCTGGATATAGCCGGAGTCGTAGTAACCGCCGCCCTCGTCCATGGTGACGACGATCGCGGTCGACTTCCACAGCTCCTTGTTGGACTTCACCTGATCGACGATCTTCTTGGTGAAGGCCTCGAAGAGATCGACACGGGACGAGGACGGATGACCGTCATTGAAGGTGCTCGGCTTGACGAACGACACGGCAGGGAGCTTGCCATTGGCGATGGCGTCATAGAGATCGAGCGTGTCCTTCATGTGCGCATCGCGCTGCGCCGCATGGGTCATGACCGATGCGGAGAACAGGAAGGGGTTGCAGATGTTGCAATAGAGATAGGCGACCGGGTCCAGCGCGCCGAAGTTAGTGCCTTCTCCGGGGGCCGTCTTGAAGTCATTCCAACGCTCGCCGAAATAGGCCCAGGAGACATCGGCCTGGGTCAGCGCATCGCCGATATGCCGCTGCTTGATGACCGGCGGCAGAGTGAACGGGCCATTGTTGATCGGATCGGTGGCACCGCTGCCGATAAAGGCCGGAACGTAGTTGTTCAGCAGATAATAGGCGTTCGGCGCACAGCGCGGCGACACATGGATCGCGCTGAGATAGGTCACGACCGGACCCACGCCCGGCTGGCTGGGATCTGAGCAGTTCGAATAGCTGCCGCCGCCATAGCCGTCGTTGAGATACCAGTTGTTGGTACCCGGCGCCGGGTTCGGGTTCTCGACCTCGTTGACGTATTGCGGCGGATTGGAACCGGGTACGAGAACGTGGTCGGGCTTGGCAGGATCGCCCTTGTCGTCGGCGTAATAGAGCGCGTCGGCGTAGCCGATCATCATGTGATTGGCGAAAGTGCCGCCCATCACGCTCTGGTGGAAGTTGTCGTTGAGCGTGTACTTGCGCGCAAGCTCGGCCAGATAGGGCGCGTCGCCCTTGGCGACGTTATAGAAGCCGAGCGCGATGGCACCTTCCTTCAGCGCGTGCGGGGTCGGATTGCCATTGCTGCCCGACGAGACACTCTGTTCCACAAAAGTGAAGAGATCGGCCTGGCAGCCGCTTGGATTGTGATGCGTCGCCTTTGCGACGTCGCAGTCGAGCTCCTGCCACATCTGGTAGAAGCGGTGCACCGGGCTGCCGCCATAGGTCTTGTAGAGGCTCGACGGAGTTTCGCCGCCCTGCGCCAGGGTCACGAGCGGATAGGGACCGTTCGGCAGATTATCGGAGTCCAGGATGCGCGTGTCGGGCGAATTGCCCGGCAGGCCGGTCGCACCGGTCGTCAGCAGCGGCAGGTCCTGCTGGCTCAGACCGTAATCCCCTTGCTGCGCGAGTTGCAGCGTGGCGAGACATCCCGGACCATTGAGCGCAGCCTGATCGACGGAGGTGTAGCAGGTTTGCGGCGCATAGGAGGTGCCAGGCGTCTGCACCTTGTTGGTCGTTTGATTATAAGGCGTCTTCGGGCTTGGATTGATCGAGTAAGTGTTGTTGACGACAGTGGAGGACTGCGCGGCTCTGGCGTAATTCGGACCGGGCTGACCATCCCTGGTGATGATGCCCTTGGAGAGCAGATTGTCGACGCGTTCGCCCGGATGACGCGGCTCATAGGTCGCGAAGACGTGGTCGAAGGTGCGGTTTTCGCCGAGAATGACGATCACATGTTTGATCGGGCTCTCGGTGCGCTCGCCGTTCTTGTTGCTACCGCCGAGTATATTGTCCATCGCATAAACGTCATGTCCCATCAGTGACAGAATCGCGGCTGTCACCACGGTACGGTCACGCAGACGTCGTGTCGTTTTCGAAAGCATTTGCACACCCCTCGTTCGTTTCCTGAATGCAGAGAAATCGTTTCAACGCGTGTCAGGTTAAGAGGCGCGCTTGTCAGACGTGCTGCTCGGCCATGTCACTTCGGTTACGAGATTATGACAACGAGCAGAGACCTATTGTCGCAACCAACAGGCGCTTCTGGATTGCCGTCAATGACTTACTGCGGATTTGGCCCTTGACGTTCCAACGCGGCCGGCCGCGGGAAGATCGCCGCTCAGTCGTTCCAGTGGAGCAAGGGCGTTCCGTATGCCCTGCTCCAGACGGAGAGGAAGCGCGGGAACCAAGAGTGCGCCACCGCGCCTTTATAGGCCCAGGTGCGATACTTCAACCCCTGCTCCGAGATCAGTTCCTGATAACCGCCGTGGACCTCGGTCGCGGTGCGGATGTCTTTCAATATCCCTTGCGCGCAGGCGCGATAGGTGTTGCTCCCCGAGGACTCGTCAAAGTCCAGCATGCGATCGGCAAATTCGACGTTGAACGTCGGCCAGGAGGAACGTCCCTGATAGGCCGGAGCCGCGATCTTGTGGATCATCTTGTTCCGCGGATTATCAGCGGACACCAGGAAGTGGAATGTGCTGGGGATGCGGAAGCGCGGCTCGGCGATAACCAAATCCGTCGTGGCCGCAAACAAGGCGCGCTCGCTCGCATCGCTCATGTCCCAGAAGCCGCGATGCACGCTGACGAAATCCAGCGCGACCAGGGACGCCGACGTGCCGGCCGGTCCATCCAGCGAATGCCTGATATAGCCGTCCTTGCCGAACAGACGAAGCAGGTCCTGCTTGTACTGCCCGAGGCCGCGCCCGAGCCGCCGCTTCAGCTCGTTTTCGTCGACCACACCGAGCTGCACGCCCCACACGAAGGTCGTGTAGACGCAGGCATTGGTGACAAAACGCCGGCGCTCGGCGCGGGTGTCCGTTGCCGCAGAGCGGGGCCCACTGGCATCGCACAGCAAATATCTGGCGCCGTCAGCCTCGAACGGCTCGAGCTCGCTTGCGAGCTTCAGGATCGCGCGCTTCAGATCGCCGCCATATTCGGCCAGCAACAGACGACCGGCATGCGCGCATTGCGACATCGCCAGATAGGACGACGCCCGCTCCTCGGCGGAGAGCATCTGCTGGAGGCCGGCGAGAATGCCGAGCAGCGTATCCGAAGGACGCGAGAAATAGTTCACGCCGAGATACCGGCCGCGTCCCGCGGGAACGATGGTCGTCGTAATCACGTCGGCGCGAACCGCTTCCAGCAACAGGCGCACGCTCTTTTCGAGCAGGCGCGCCCGCCGCACCGCGTCCTGCGCATCCATGATGGTCTCGGGGTCGAGAACGTCGGGATAGAACCAGGCGAAGTCGCGCGGGTAATAGGCGGAGGCGTGCGGTGCGCCCGTGACGAGGAACGCCTCTGTCACCGAAAAGGCGCTGTCCATCGAGTGGCGGTAAAGGTCCTCGATAGCCGACAAGGAATGATGCGACTGTCTCAGGAAACGGTCACCGAGAAAATTGACCGCCTGAAGCGCATTCGCGACAAAGGTCGCGGCCCTGCCCTGGTAAAACCGGTTCTCTCGATGGGATGGAAAGGAAATGTCGCTGTTCATCTGTGTGTCGGCTGATGTCTGGTGATCCCGGTGCCGGGCCGTCGCTATTTTAGCCCTGCCTGATTCGTATCTCTACCCGGTGACTTGCGGGGCTTAGCCCTCCCGCGGCCTGAAATTCTCGATGACCCGCAGCAGCACCCGCGCGCCGGCATCGGCGTCCGCCAGCTCGACATGCTCGTCCGGATGATGGCTGATGCCGCCGCGGCAACGGACGAAAATCATGCCGACATCAGCGATATCGATCATCGCCATGCCGTCGTGCCCCGCTCCGCTCGGCAGCTCGAAGACGGAAAAGCCTTCCGCGGCGATTGCGTGCGCGATCTGGTCCTTCAGCCAGGGCGCGCAAGGTGCGGTGCGGTTCTCATGGGTGACGTCGAGCTGAAGCGCCAGTTGCCGGCGCTTTGCGATCGCCTCGATCTGCCTGACGACGTCGGCGACCGCGCGCTTGCGATGCATATCGGTCGGCGCGCGCATGTCGATGGTGAAGGATACTTCGCCCGGAATGACATTGGTCGCGCCGGGCCTCGCCTGGATATAGCCGACGGTGCCAACCAGGCCGCCCTCGTCGGTCCGGCAAAACTGCTCGATCGCGCCAATGCATTCGGCAGCACCACTGAGCGCGTCACGGCGCAGCGCCATCGGCACGGTGCCGGCGTGACCAGCCATGCCGGTGAGCCGCGCCGCCAGCCGCGTCGCGCCCGCAATCGCGGTGACGACGCCGACGGGAAGACCCTGCGCTTCCAGCACCGGTCCCTGCTCGATGTGCAATTCAAGATAGGCCAGCAGCTCGCGCCGGGCGCGCGCGGCCGCGCCGATATGATCGGGGTCGAGGCCAAACTTGACGAGCGCGTCACGCATCGACACGCCATCGCGGTCGCGTGTGTTCAGGACGCTCTCGTCGAAAGTGCCGGCGAGGGCGCGGCTGCCAAGCAGGGTCGAGGCGAAGCGCACGCCCTCCTCGTCGGCAAAGCCGACCACCTCGATCGCAAACGGCAGGCGCTTGCCGCGGCGGTTGAGCTCGGCGATGCAGGCGATCGCCGTGATCACACCGAGCGGCCCATCCCATTTGCCGGCGTCACGCACCGTGTCGTAATGCGAGCCGAGCATCAGGCAGGGGGCCCCCGGCCGGTCGCCTTCATAGCGGCCGCAGACATTGCCGATCGCATCGAGATGCGCGCTCATGCCGGCCTCGCGCATCCAGCCCAGGATGAGGTCCGAGGCGGTGCGCAGTTCCTTGGTGAGATAGATACGGGTGAGCTTGCCGTCCGCTTCCGAGATCGCCGCGAGCTCGTTAATCCGACGCACGATCTCCTCGCCGAGCGATGCATGTTGAGCGGCAGTCACGGCAACCATCTCGGTCAAGCTTTCCATCACGGAGACCGCGCGGGCGGTCGCAATCCCAATCGATACAAGTTCGGTGCCAGCTTCGGTGCCAGCGAATTCAGGCGGCCGGCGCCGCTTCAACTCAGCGCGTGGTTAGCATGAATGCGGGTGGTCGGCCGACCACCGCAGTCCCATCATGCACACGTGAAAGCGGGTTAAGACTGCTTAACTACCTTGCATACAATCTGACAATACTGCTCACAATTTAATCTGCCGATTTCCTAATCAAGATTCCAACGGTGGATATACTTTATATTTTTCAACAGTTTATTACGAAATGCCCGTTCGACAGCCTCTGGCACGAAGCTTGCGACATCCTATCCCGGCTCCGCCAGACCGGCGCAGCCGCGAGAGATTAGGGCGGTCCAGCCGCCAAGGGGAGCAAGCAATGGATTTTGGCAGGATTTCACGACGTCATTTGTTGCAGGGCGGTGCCGCCCTCACCCTCGGCGCGGCGGCCGGCGCCCGCCCGGCCTTCGCGGCCGACACGACCATCGGCTTCATCTATGTCGGCTCGCGCGATGACTACGGCTACAACCAGGCACACGCGCAGGGCGCGGCGGCGCTGAAGAAGATTCCCGGACTGAAGGTCGTCGAGGAAGAGAAGGTGCCGGAGACCGACGCGGTCGAGAAGACGATCGAGTCCATGATCAATCTCGACGGTGCCACGCTGCTCTTCCCGACCTCGTTCGGTTACTACAATCCGCACATGATCAAGATGGCCACCAAGTACCCGAAGCTGCGCTTCGAGCACTGCGGCGGCCTCTGGAGCGACAAGGATCCGAAGAACGCCGGCAGCTATTTCGGCTATATCGACGAAGCGCAGTACATCTCGGGCATCGTCGCCGGCCTGACGTCGAAGAGCGGCAAGCTCGGCTTCGTCGCAGCCAAGCCGATCCCTCAGGTGCTGCGCAACATCAACGCCTTTGCACTGGGCGCCAAGTCCGTCAATCCGAAGGCCACCACGCAAGTAATCTTCACCGGTGACTGGTCGATGCCGGTCAAGGAGGCAGAAGCCACCAACAGCCTGATCGACCAGGGCGTGGACGTGCTCACCTGTCACGTCGATGGCCCCAAGACCATGGTCGAGAACGCCGCGCGGCGCGGGGCCTTCGTCTGCGGTTATCACACCAACCAGTCCGCACTGGCGCCCAAGGCGTACCTCACCGGCGCCGAGTGGAACTGGGAAGCGCTCTATCCGAAGTTCGTCAACATGATCGCCGCCGGCGAAGGCATCCCGAATTTCTACCGCGGCGGCCTGAAGGAAGAGATCGTCAAGGTCTCGGCCTATGGCGAATCCGTCTCGGCCGAAGCGCGCAAGGCGGCAGACGAGGCCAAGGCCAAATTCCTGTCCTCGGACGGATTTGCCATCTTCAAGGGCGGCCTGGTCGACAACAAGGGCAAGACTGTCATCGCGGCCGGCACTGACCGCGGCCAGAAGGATCCCGAACTCGAGAAGATGGACTATCTCGTGGAGGGCGTGATCGGAGCGACTTCGTGACATCGGAAGCAGCGGATTCTGCCGAGGTGGTCGGGGCGGTTGCCCCGGCCGCCGACCCCGGCTTTCTCCAACGCCACGGCGGCACGATCGAATACGTCCTGATCCCGGGCGCGGCGCTCGCCGGCGCGCTCGTGGTGTTCGGCATCTTCGTCATGCTGTTCGGCAAGAACCCGCTCGACCTCTATTTCTACATGTACTACGGCGCCTTCGGCACCTGGTTCTCCTGGCAGAATACGCTGACGCGTGCCGCACCCCTCATCCTCACCGCGCTCTGTACGGCACTGCCGGCGCAACTCGGCATGGTCATCATCGGCGGCGAAGGCGCATTGCTGATCGGCGCGCTGTCGGCGACGAGCGCCGCACTGTTGCTTCAGGGCATGCCGCCGCTCGTCGTACAGATCGCCATGGTCGTCGCCGGCGTCATCGGCGGCGGCTTGTGGATCATGCTGGCAGGCGCATTGCGGCAGTATCGCGGCGTCAACGAGACGATATCGAGCCTGCTGCTCGTCTACATCGCGCTCGCAATCCTCAATCACCTCGTCGAAGGCATGATGCGGGACCCCGCGAGCCTCAACAAGCCTTCGACCCGCGAGATCGGCGCCGCCAACATGATCGGCTCCATTCCCGGCACCGACGTGCATTGGGGCCTCGTCTTCGGCCTGATCGCCGCGATCGCCGCCTACATCCTGATCTATCACACCGTGTTCGGCTTCGCCGCGCGGGTTGCCGGCGGCAACATTCGCGCCGCCAAGATCGTTGGCCTCGGTGTCAGCAAGCTCATCCTGACGATCTGCTTCCTCGCCGGCGGCGCCGCGGGTCTTGCCGGCATGGTCGAGGTTGCTGCCGTGCAAGGCCGCACCAACGCCAATCTCGCTGCCGGCTATGGCTTCACCGGCATTCTGGTCGCCTTCCTGGCGCGGCAAAATCCGCTTGCGATCATTCCTGTCGCGATCCTGCTCGGCGGCATCAGCGCCAGCGGCGGCCTGCTGCAACGCCGCCTCGGCCTGCCTGACGCATCAGTGCTGGTGCTGCAGGGCATCATCTTCGTCTTCGTGCTCGCCAGCGATGCGCTCTACGGCCGCATCGGCTTCCTGAAAGGCAAGTCCTGATGGCAGACGGATCGATCGGACTCTGGACTGTCCCGCTCGCCGTGCTCGGCGGCGCCATTCGCGTCTCCACGCCCTTCCTGTTCGTGAGCCTGGGCGAATGCATCACCGAGCGGTCGGGCCGCATCAATCTCGGCCTCGAAGGCACGCTGGTGATGGGCGCGATGAGCGCCTATGGCATCTCCTATCTCACGGGATCGCCGTGGTTAGGCGTGCTCGCCGCAGGCATCACCGGCGCGCTTCTCGGCGCGCTGCATGCCGGTATCTGCTCGCTGCCGCGCGTCAACGACGTCGCCGTCGGCATCGCCCTGATGCTGTTCGGCACCGGCCTCGCCTTCTATCTCGGCAAGCCACTGATCGAACCGACTGCGCCGCGCCTGCCCGCGATCGATTTCGGCTGGTGGAGCGATATCCCGCAGCTCCGCGCGGCGCTGCGCGTCAACGTCCTCTTCCTGATCGGCGTCGCGCTTGCGCCAATCCTCTATTGGGCCTTCCGCACCACGCGCTGGGGCTTGCTCATCCGCACCGCCGGCGAGAGCTCAGACGCTGCGCGCGCGATGGGCCACTCCGTGCTTCTGATCCGCCTGCGTGCGACCATGGTTGGCGGCTTCCTTGCCGGCATCGGTGGCTCGTTCCTGTCGCTCTTCTATCCCGGCAGTTGGAACGAGGGCCTCTCCTCCGGCCAAGGCATCACGGCGGTGGCGCTCGTGATCTTTGCGCGCTGGGATCCTCTGCTCTGCCTGTGGGCCTCGCTCGCCTTCGGCGGCGCCGCAGCGCTCGGACCGGCACTGCAATCGGTCGGCGTCACCTCCGGCTATCACCTCTTCAACGCCGCGCCCTACATCCTGACGCTGGCGATCATGATCATCACCTGCTCGCCGAAACGCACGCTGACCGGAGCCCCGGCCGAATTGTCGATCACCCGTTAGAGAGCGAAATCATGTCCGAGCGCACTATCAAATCCGAGCCCTACGCCTGGCCCTACAATGGCGATCTCCGTCCTCAAAATACCGCGCTCATCATCATCGACATGCAGACCGATTTCTGTGGCATCGGCGGCTATGTCGACAAGATGGGCTATGATCTGTCGCTGACACGGGCGCCGATCGAGCCGATCAAGAGACTGCTCGCCGCCATGCGGAGCCAAGGCTTTCACATCATCCATACCCGCGAAGGCCACCGCCCCGATCTTTCCGATCTTCCGGCCAACAAGCGCTGGCGCTCGCGCCAGATCGGCGCCGGCATCGGCGATCCCGGCCCGTGCGGTCGCATCCTGGTGCGCGGCGAGCCCGGCTGGGACATCATCGAGGAGCTTAGCCCTCTGCCGGGCGAGCCTATCATCGACAAGCCCGGCAAGGGCTCGTTCTGCGCTACCGATCTCGAATTGATCCTGCGCGTGCGCGGCATCGAGAACATCGTTCTCACGGGCATCACCACCGACGTTTGCGTCCATACCACCATGCGCGAGGCCAACGACCGCGGCTTCGAATGCGTGCTGCTGCACGATTGCTGTGGCGCGACCGACAAGAGCAACCACGACCATGCGCTGAAGATGATCAAGATGCAGGGTGGCGTGTTCGGCGCCGTCTCGACGTCGGATGCCTTCATCGGAGCGATTTCGTGATCATCGGCGAACCGCCTGCGCCGTCGGGCGCCTTCGGCGTCGATGCCATCGCCATGACCATGCGCTTCGGCGATTTCCTGGCGCTCGACAATGTCGAGCTCAAGGTGCGGCCCGGCTCGTTCCATGCGTTGCTCGGCGAGAACGGCGCCGGCAAATCGACCCTCGTCAAATGCATCATGGGCTACTACCACGCGACCGAAGGCGACATCCTCGTCGGCGGCCGCGAGCAGGCGATCGCCAATCCGAAGGACGCGCATGCGCTCGGCCTCGGCATGGTCTACCAGCATTTTACGCTGGTGCCGGCCATGACGGTTGCCGAAAACCTCGTGCTGGCACGCGATGACGTGCCGGCCGTGGTGAACTGGCCGAGGGAGATGAAGGAGCTAGAGACCTTCCTGGCGCGGATGCCCTTCAAGGTGCCGCTCTCCGCAAAAGTCTCCGACATCTCGGCCGGCGAGCGGCAGAAATGCGAGATCCTGAAGCAGCTCTATCTGAAGCGCCGCTTCCTGATCCTGGATGAGCCGACCTCGGTGCTGACGCCGGCCGAAGCCGACGAGGTGCTCGGCATGCTCCGCGACATGGTCGTCAAGGGCGAGCTGACCATCCTGATGATCACACACAAGTTCCGCGAGGTCATGGCCTTCGCCGACGAGGTGACGATCCTGCGCCGCGGCAAGCTCGCCGGTGCCGGCAAGGTCGCCGAGCTGACGCCGGACGCGATGGCACGCACCATGATCGGCGCCGAGGAGTTGACCGTGCAGCCGCCGCGCACCGGCGAGGCCGGACAGGCGCGGTTGGAGCTGGCAAAGGTCCGTGCGCTCGACGATGCCGGCGCCATCGCCGTGCATGACGTCTCCCTCACCGTGCGTGCCGGCGAGATCGTCGGCATCGCAGGCGTCTCCGGCAACGGCCAGCGCCAGCTGGTCGAAGTCCTGGCCGGCCAGCGCGAAGCGGAGGATGGCGAAATCCGCGTCGCAGGCGATCCCTATCACGCCAGCCGCGAAGAGATGCGGCGCCACAAGATGTCGCTCCTGCCCGAGGAGCCGCTGAAGAACGCCTGCGTCGGCGGCATGAGCGTTGCCGACAACATCGCCTTCCGCGAGTTCGACCGCGCCCCCTTCGCCAGCGGCGGCTGGTGGCTCAACCGAGGCGCCTTCCGCGACGACGCAAAGAAGAAGATCGGGCAGTACAAAATCAAGACGCGCACGCCGGATACGCCGATCTCGGCGCTCTCGGGCGGTAACGTCCAACGCGCCGTGCTCGCCCGCGAACTCGGCAGCGAGGTCGAGGTGCTGATCGCGGCCAACCCCTGCTTCGGTCTCGATTTCGCCGCGGTAGCCCAGATCCACGCCGAGATCATGGCCGCGCGCAACCGCGGCGCGGCCGTCTTGCTGGTCAGCGAGGATCTCGACGAATTGCTCGAACTTTCCGATCGGCTGGTGGTGATGTTCCACGGCGAATTCGTGTATGAAGCACGGACTAGCGAAGCCGATCTCACCGAGGTGGGCCGGCACATGGCGGGACACTGACCGCGGAGGCGCGATGGAAGGCGAGCGCGACGAGTACTTTTTGCGCCTGTCTTTCGCGGTCGCGCGCCGTTCGCTTACCCATGGCAACCATCCCTTCGGCTGCATCGTCGTCGATGCCGACGGCCGCGTGCTGATCGAGACCGAGAACGGCTACATGCCGGATCACGACGGCACCGCGCATGCCGAGCGCCTCGCCGCCACGGAAGCATGCCGCACGCTCAGCCGCGAGGTGCTGGCGACCGCGACGCTCTATTCCTCCGCCGAACCCTGCGCGATGTGCGCCGGTGCGATCTACTGGACCGGCATTGGCCGCGTGGTCTACGGCCTCAGCGAGCACCGCCTGCGCGGCATCACAGGCAACCATCCGGAGAACCCGACGCTCGACCTGCCCTGCCGCGAGGTGTTTGCAAGCGGCCAGCGGCCGACGGAGGTGGTGGGGCCATTGCTCGAAGATGAAGCCGCAGCGCTGCACGACGGCGTGTGGACGAAGTAGGCGCCGCCACAAACTCGGAATCGGTGGGCAAAGGCGCGTCGGCGCCGTGCCCACCATTGCCGGTGTCGTGCACGATGGAATGGTGGGCACGCTCCGCTTTGCCCACCCTACGGCACCTACGCTTCCGATTCACAAACGCCGATGGCGCCGCGCGGGACATGCGCGGCGCCATCGTTGTAGCTTGGAGACCTCAGTCGATCAGAACTTCACGGTGATGCCAGAGTAAAGCGAGGACTCCGTGCAGGCTCCGCTCGGCCGGGTCACACCGCCTACAGTGGCGGAACACGCGATCGACGGGGCGTTGTGATCGAGACCGAACTTGTTCTGCCAGTAACGGTAAGCCACCCACACGTCGACGAAGTGAGAATACTTCGGACCCCAGATCGCCTTGGAAGCATCCATGGTCAAACGGATCGGCTCGGAGTTGAATTCCACCTTGGTGTTGTAAACGTTGTTAGCCGGATTGTACGGCAATCCCTCGGTGTCCGTCCCCTTGCGGCCATACCATGCCATGCGACCGCTGATCGAGAAATATTGCATGTTCTCTGGCAGGAAGCCCAAGTCCATGTAGTAGTTGGTTTCGATTGCCCACGTCGGCTTGTAGCTCGTGTTTCCGTTCGCGAGACAGGTCACGCCTGGATTGTTCGGATCCCATCCGGCGCCGCACTGGCTGAAGGAATTGTGGTTGTAGAACTCCCAGTAGACCAGCGGCGAGACGTTGAAATATCCCTTGTAGGGCAGGTCGAAGGCAAATTCCAAACCGGCGACCACATCGCGCTTAGCCGCACCGAAATATCGGTTCTCGGTATTGGCATCCATACCCGCTTCGAAAGAGATGTTGTGCAGCGGGCCCACACTAAAGGCCTTGGTGTCAAAGAGCTGATTCCAGCCAAGGGTCGACCGGAACAGTCCATAGATTTCGCTCGCGCCCGCACACTTTGCCGATACCGTAGCAAAGCCATTCAAGGGGTCTTGGATCACTCCCGTTGAAGTACACGGTCCAGCGGGATCGTTCTGGTCGGATTTGAACAGCGAAATAGTGAAGAAGTTTGTACCGTAGGCCCACGCATCGAAGTGGGTGAACGAGTAGACCTGCTTTGCAGTCTTGGCGTTCACCGTGCCGTCCGGCTTGAGCGACCACGCTCCAGGCTGGGCCGCCGTGAAGATGTAGGAGAACGACACGCGGTCGTCGATCACCAGGAAGAACGGAAGGTCAGGTGCCTTCTTGGCGGCCTTGACCGGCAGATCCGCAGCCTGCGCCAGACCACTGGTGGCAAGCGTAGCAAGTGACAGCGCCGCGGCTGCAATTGCCCTGAAACGAAACGACATCCTGAATACCCCCAAGCTTGGACACGTAAAAATGAACGTCCCTTGAGTGCGACACTTGCGCCGAAGTCCCGAGGTGAGAAGCCTCAACTTTTTTCAAGGCATGCCGCTTGTTTCGGCAGCGCTCCGCGTTTCGCTGCGGAATTTTGAGGGCTTTGGTGCCGCACCATCAGCGGCCATCGACAACGCCTTGCCGAACATTCCCGCTTGATTCTGTTTGGCTTTTGCGTCGACGGGACAACCCAAGCGCGACCGTCGAAGGCGGCCATCGTGGTCGCGGCGAATTGCATACGAGCGATGGCGCGACTTTGCTCAACTTCACGTCAGGCCTGCATAGCGAGTTCCGATTTGGCTTGAACCGTCACAAATTTGCAACAGCCGTCTCGTGCAACGCGCGACCGCTAGAGCCGTGCAAGGGGCCATTGGGGATGCCTTGCGTCCGGAAACGGCCGCGACTCGCGCGACCGGCCTCCTGCCGAAGCGTTGAGCAAGGGATGACGCATTTTCACACCTTACGCGGCGGTTCAAACTAGCCCACTATTGAGGCACTTCATCCCATGCAAGCGTACCAGCGAATGTTAGATCCGACGCCTAACGGCCTGCATTCCGGCGAGTCCCCGTTGCTTCAAACGGTGGGGCTCACCAAACGCTATGGGGATTTCCTCGCCAACGATTCCATCGACATCGACATCTGGCCGAAAGAAATCCACGCGCTGCTCGGCGAGAACGGCGCGGGCAAGTCGACACTGGTGAAGGCGATCTATGGGCTGATCCAGCCCTCTGCCGGCGAGATCCGCTGGCAGGGCGATCGAATCGTGCTGTCCGGCCCGTCGGAAGCGCGCAGCCGCGGCATCGGCATGGTGTTCCAGCACTTCTCGCTGTTCGACAATCTCACCGTCGCCGAGAACGTCGCGCTCGGCCTGGACGGCAAGGAATCCTTCAAAGACATGTCGGCGCGGCTGGAGCAGGTGTCGAAGACCTATGGCCTGCCGCTCGATCCCAAGCGCGAGGTCTGGCAGTTGTCCGTCGGCGAACGCCAGCGCATCGAGATCGTCCGCGCGCTGATGCAAGACCCGAAATTCCTGATCCTGGACGAGCCGACCGCGGTGCTGACGCCGCAGGAGGCCGACCAGCTCTTCATCGTGCTGGAGCGGCTAAAGGCCGAAGGTCGCGCCATCCTCTACATCAGCCACAAGCTCGAAGAGGTGAAGCGGCTCTGTGACACCGCCACGATCCTGCGCGGCGGCAAGAAGATCCAGACCTGCAATCCCCGGCTCGAAACCGCCGCCTCGCTCGCACGTATGATGGTCGGCGGCGAGATCAAGGAAGTGAAGGCGGCCGCAGGCCGGCAGACCACGATACCGCGGCTGGTCGTCAACGATCTCTCGCTCGCGCCCGACGAGGCGCATGGTGTGCGGCTCGAGCACATTTCCTTCGAGCTGAAAGGCGGCGAGATCCTCGGCATTGCCGGCGTGGCCGGCAACGGCCAGGACGAGTTGTTCGCAGCACTGTCCGGCGAGCGAATGTCGAAGGATCCCGGCACGGTGGTGATCGAAGGCATCGCCGCCGGCCACCTCTCGATCACCAAGCGGCGCAAGCTCGGCGCCGCCTTCGTGCCCGAAGAGCGGCTCGGCCACGGCACCGCACCACGCATGAAGCTGTCGGAGAATGCGCTGCTCACCGGACACGCCGCCAGCGGCATGGTCAATCACGGCTTCATCGACACCGCCGCCACGCTGAAGACCGTGGACAAGGCGACCGAAACCTTCGACGTGCGCAAGGCCAAGCGCGATCCGGAGGCAGCATCCCTCTCCGGCGGCAACCTGCAAAAATTCATCGTCGGCCGCGAGATCCTGCGCAACCCGGCGGTGCTGGTGGTGAGCCAGCCGACCTGGGGCGTCGACGCGGGTGCTGCCGCCGTCATCCGCCAGGCGTTGCTTGATCTCGCCACCGCAGGCGCCGCGGTGCTGGTGACCAGCCAGGATCTCGACGAGCTCGCCGAAATCGCCGACCGCATCGCCGTGATGTTCCACGGCCGCCTGTCGGTGCCGCTCGCCACACGCGACGCCACACGCGAAAAGCTCGGCCTGTTGATGGGCGGCAGCAGCCTGGAGCCGAAGGAGGCCGCGCATGCAGTTGGTGCTTGAGAAGCGCGCCGAGCGCTCCAACACGATCGCGCTGGTCTCGCCGCTGATCGCAATCGGCTTGACGATCGTGACCATGACCATCCTGTTCGCGATCCTCGGCAAGAATCCAATTCTTGCCCTGCAAGCCTATTTCATCGCGCCCCTGACTGACGGCTATTCGCTCCAGGAAATCGCGGTGAAGGCAACACCGCTGGTGATGATCGCGATCGGGCTGTCGCTCTGCTATCTGGCCAACGCCTGGAACATCGGCGCCGAAGGACAATTCCTGATCGGCGCCGTCGCCGGAAGCTGGATCGCGGTGAAGACGCAAGGCGCCGACGCCGGCGCCTGGGTGCTGCCGGCAATGCTCGTGCTGGCCGCAGCCGCGGGCGCGCTCTATGCGCTGATCCCGGCGATCTGCAAGGTGAAGTTCGGCGCCAGTGAAATCCTGACCAGCCTGATGCTGGTCTATGTCGCCGACCTCTTCCTCGATTACCTCGTGCGCGGGCCCTGGCGCGACCCGAACGGATTCAACTTCCCGACCACGGCCGAGTTCGATCCGGTGGCCACAGTGCCGCTACTGATCGAAGGCGGCCGGCTGCATCTCGGCTCGATCATCGCGCTGCTCGTCGTTGCGGCGGCGGTGATCCTGCTCGGGCGAACCATCAAGGGTTTCGAGATCCGCGTGGTCGGTGCCGCGCCGCGCGCGGCACGGTTCGGTGGCTTCAACGCCAACCAACTGACCATTTTGACTTTCGCGGTGTCCGGCGCGTTGGCCGGCCTTGCCGGCATCATCGAGGTTGCTGGCCCCGTCGGCCACCTCCAGCCCGGCATCTCGCCAGGCTACGGTTTTACCGCGATCATCGTCGCCTTCCTCGGCCGGTTGAACCCGATTGGAATATTAATTGCAGGCCTTTTTCTCGCACTGACCTTTATCGGCGGCGAGCAGGCGCAGATCGCAATGAAGATCCCGTTGGACGTCACCAAGGTCTTCCAGGGCATCCTGCTATTCTACGTGCTCGCCTGCGATTCCCTCATTCTCTACCGCTTCAAGCTGGTCTTCCCGAACCGTCAGGTGGCCCGTGGAGCTGGTTGAAGCCATCATCCTGGCGGTGCTCGCCGCTTCGACGCCACTGCTGATCGCGGCGGCCGGCGAGTTGGTGACTGAGCGCTCCGGCGTGCTCAACCTCGGCGTCGAGGGCATGATGATCGTCGGTGCAGCCTGCGGCTTTGGCGGCGCCTGGCTGACCGGCTCGATCTTCATTGGCGCGCTGTTCGGCATCATCGCGGGCACCCTGATGTCGTTGATCTTCGCGCTGATGGCGCTCGGACTCGCCGTCAATCAGGTCGCGACCGGTCTCGCGCTGACCATCCTGGGCATCGGGCTCTCCGGCCTCATCGGTGCCGGCTTCGTCGGCGAGCGCATTACGCCGGCGACACATCTCTACATTCCCGGCCTCACCGACATCCCGCTGATCGGCCGTGTGCTGTTCGGCGAGGACGCCTTCATCTATTTCTCGCTGGCGCTGATCATCGGCGTCTGGTGGTTCCTGTATCGCACGCGTGCGGGACTGATCCTGCGCGCCTGCGGCGACAACCACGTTTCCGCGCATGCGCTCGGCTATCCCGTGCTGCGCATTCGCACCCTCGCTGTGATGTTCGGGGGCGCTTGCGCAGGTCTTGCCGGCGCTTATCTGCCGCTCGCCTACACGCCGTTCTTCATTCCCGGCATGACCGCGGGCCGCGGCTGGATCGCGCTGGCGCTGGTCGTGTTCGCGTCCTGGCGGCCGGGACGGCTCGTCATCGGCGCTTACCTGTTCGGCGCGGTGACGATCCTGCAACTGCACGCGCAAGGCTGGGGCGTCGGCATTCCCTCGCAGTTCATGTCGGCGTTGCCTTATCTCGCGACCGTCATCGTTCTGGTCCTGCTCTCCCGCGCGCGCACCGGCGGCTCGACCGCACCGGCCGCGCTCGGCACCGTGTTCGTGCCTGACCGCTGAATTTTCATCTCCGCGGCATGCGCGATGGGGCGCGCACGTTGCGGATCGTAGCTTTCCCCGACTGTTTGGAGATTGATGATGAGGAAATCACTTCTTGCGCTGGCTGCCGGCCTTCTGCTTGCCGGGAGCGTCAGTGCTGCCTCCGCCGCCGACAAGCTGAAAGTCGGTTTCATTTATCTGGGTCCGATCGGAGACTTGGGGTGGACCTACCAGCACGATCTGGCGCGCCAGGCTCTGGTGAAGGAGCTCGGCGACAAGATCGAGACGACTTTTCTCGAGAACGTTCCCGAAGGTCCCGACGCCGAGCGCGCCATCGAGCAGCTCGTCCGCGCGGGCAATAAGCTGATCTTCACGACCTCGTTCGGCTACATGGATCCGACACTGAAGGTCGCCAAGAAATACCCGAACGTGCATTTCGAGCACTGCTCGGGCTACAAGCGCGACAAGAACATGTCGACCTACTCGGCCAAGTGGTATGAGGGCCGCTACATCCAGGGCCTGATCGCGGCCAAGATGTCGAAGTCCGGCGTACTCGGCTATATCGGTTCGTTCCCGATTCCCGAGGTCGTCTCCGGCATCAACGCAACGATTCTCGCGGCACAGACCATCAATCCGAACATCAAGGTCAAGATCATCTGGGCCAACACCTGGTTCGACCCGGGCAAGGAAGCCGATGCCGCCAAGGCGCTGGTCGACCAGGGCGCCGACGTCATCATGCAGCACACGGACTCGCCGGCGGCGATGCAGATCGCCAGCGAACGCGGCAAGCTCGCCTTCGGCCAGGACTCCGAGATGATCAAGTTCGGGCCGAAGACCCAGCTCACCTCCATCCTGGACACCTGGGGGCCCTACTACATCGCCCGTGTCAAGTCCGAGCTCGACGGCACCTGGAAGTCCGAGGACAGCTGGGGCGGTCTCGACAGCCATATGTTCGCGATGGCGCCGTATACCAACATGCCTGACGACGTGAAGAAAATCGCCGAGGATGCGCAAGCCGCGATCACCGCGGGCAAGCTGCACCCGTTCAAATGCCCGGTGATTGGGCAGGACGACAAAGAGATCGAGTGCAAGGGCGGCGCCAATCTCGCCGACGGCCAGATCCTCGGCATGAATTTCTACGTCAAGGGCATCGACGACAAGCTGCCGGGCAAGTAGCACGCTTCTTGCATTGACTAGATTACCTGCTCCTCCCGGAGGAGGTTCGGAGGGGGTGGCCAGAAGCACCCGGCACTTGTGGTCGCCCCCTCCTTCTATTTTACCCTGCGCGCATCGCCCGCGCCGCGGAACTATGCCGGCGGATGAGGTCCGGGACGTCCAGTCCCGGGATCGCGCCGTCGACCACGGCCCAATTCCCCGCCACCATCACCCGATCGGCCCGATGCGCTCCGCACAGCACCAGCGCGGCCAGGGGATCGCCATGGCCGGAGAAGCGCAGCTCATCCAGCCTGAACAGCGCGAGGTCGGCGGCCTTGCCGACCGCGATCTCGCCGAGTTCCGGCCGACCGACACACGCCGCCGAGCCCTTGGTAGCCCAGCGCAGCGCATCCTTGTGGCTGACCTTGGTCACGCCGTAGCGCGCCCGCTGCAGCAGGAAGGCGGCACGCACCTCCTGCATCAGGTTCGATCCATCGTTGGAGGCCGAGCCGTCCACGCCGAGCCCGATGCCGACACCGGCCTCTTCCATCTCGCACACCGGGCAGCAGCCGGACGCCAGGATCTGGTTGCTGCAGGCGCAGTGACTGATGGTGGTCTTTGCCTTGCCGAGGCGCTTCATCTCCTCGGCATTGAAGAAGATGCCGTGGGCGAGCCAGGTCCGCGAATTGAGCCAGCCGCATTGCTCGAGATAATCGAGCGGGCGGCAGCCATACATCTGCTGGCAGAACTTATTCTCATCCTCGGTCTCGGCGAGATGGGTGTGCAGGCGCACGTCGAGCTTGTCGGCGAGATCGGCAGTGGCACGCATCAGCGAGGTCGTCACCGAGAACGGCGAGCACGGCGCGAGCGCAATCTGCACCATCGCATCCGCACCGCGCTGGTGATGTTTTGCCACGACGCGCACGCTGTCGGCGAGGATGGTGTCCTCGTCCTGCACGACGCTATCCGGCGGCAGGCCGCCGTCGCGCTGCGACAGATTCATCGAGCCGCGCGTCAGCAGCACGCGTACGCCGAGGCGCCTTGCGACTTCGACCTCGATATCGACGGACTCTTCGAGTCCCGCCGGAAATACATAGTGATGATCGGTCGTGGTGGTGCAGCCCGAGAGCAGCAGTTCGGACATCGCAACGGTGACGCCGAGCTCGAGCCGCTCTGGCGTCAGTTTCGCCCAAACCGGATAGAGCGCCTGCAGCCAGGGAAACAGCTCGCGGTCCATCGCCGCGGGAAGCGCCCGCGTCAACGTCTGATAAAAATGATGATGGGTGTTGATGAGGCCCGGCAGCACGACATGCTCGCTCGCATCGAACACCGTAACGTCTGCGGTCGCCGGTGTTCCGCCGGCCGGCACGAGTTCAATGATACGACCATCCTTGACGACGATGCCGCGCCCGGCGCCGTCGGCGAGGATGGCCAGGGGATCCCTGATCCAGATCGGCTTTGCGTCGCTCATGTCCTGTTTCTCCCCGCCTTCGTTAACGAATGGCCTGCAAGGCAGAGGCCATCCCGAAGACGTTATTGCTGCGACTTGTTGTTGCCACTTGGCGCTGGTCTTGCAAGACTTTCCCTTAGGCTAATTCAGCCGGCACAGGCGTTGTCGCAGCCATGGACTTGAATACCATCACAGTCGTCAGTCATCCGCAAACACGCGCGCAATTGCCCGCTTGGACGCCAGGTGATGCTTGGCTCGCGGGCGGCACGTGGCTGTTCTCGGAGCCGCAAGTCCACCTCACGCGACTTGTCGATCTCACCGATCTGAAATGGCCGGCGCTGGCGATCACCGAGAGCCACCTTAGCATCGCTGCCACCTGCACGATCTCGCAACTCGATGCGCTCACCTGCCCCACCGACTGGCTCGCAGCACCGCTGATCAACCAATGCTGCCGCGCCTTTCTCGCCTCCTTCAAGATCTGGAAGACGGCGACGGTGGGCGGCAATCTCTGCATGTCGCTGCCTGCAGGACCGATGATCTCGCTTACCGCCGCGCTCGACGGCGTCTGTACGATCTGGAAGGCCGGCGGTGGCGAGCAGAGGATTCCCGTCGCCGAGTTCGTCACGGGCAACCAGCGCAATCGCCTGTCGCCGGGCGACCTGCTGCGGCAGATCGACATTCCACTGGCCGCACTGAAGCGCCGCTCCGCGTTTCGCCAGATCTCGCTCGCCCCGGTCGGCCGCTCCGCAGCCCTCCTGATCGGAAGCCTCGATAGCGCCGGTGCGCTGAAGCTGACCGTGACCGCATCGACTGTGCGCCCGATCCAATTCTCGTTTCCAAAGCCGCCGGATGCGAGCACGCTTCGCACGGCGATCTCCGAGGAGATCACCGACGATCTCTATCACACCGACATTCATGGCAAGGCGCTCTGGCGCAAGCACATGACGCTGCGGCTCGCCGAGGAGATCCGCGCCGAGCTCCTGGGTGCAACGCCGCCATGAGCTTCGAGGTCAATGGCGCGAACTTTCCGCAAACGCCACGCGCCGGCCAGTGCCTGCGCACGTTTTTGCGGGAGCTCGGCCATTTCGGGGTGAAGAAGGGCTGCGACGCCGGCGACTGCGGCGCCTGCACCGTGCTGCTCGACGGCGAGCCTGTGCATAGCTGCCTGATCCCCGCGTTTCGCGCGGAGGGGCGCGCCATCACCACGATCGAAGGTCTCGGCGGCGAACATGGCGCACACCCGATGCAGCAGGCCTTCCTCGACGCGCAGGGATTCCAGTGCGGTTTCTGCACCGCGGGGATGATTTTGACCTGCGCCTCGCTGAACCAGGCGCAGCGGACCGACCTCGACGCCGCGCTGAAGGGCAACATCTGCCGCTGCACCGGCTATCGTTCGATCGAGGATGCGATCCACGGCAAGACCAATGTCGAGGATCGCGTCGAGGCGGGTGGCGCATTCGGCCGCAGCCTGCCGGCGCCCGCGGGCCCGGACGTCGTTCGCGGCACGGCGCGCTACACGTTCGACACCGAAATCGACAATCTGCTGCACATCAAGCTGCTGCGCTCGCCGCATGCGCACGCACGAATCGTCGCGATCGACAGATCGGCAGCAATGGCCATCCCGGGCGTGCATGCAATCCTGACGCATGAGGATGCGCCCTCGGTGTTGTTCTCGACGGCTCAGCACGAGAAGGACTGGATGGACCCCGAGGACACCCGCATCCTCGACGATGTCGTGCGCTTCATTGGCCAGAAGGTAGCGGCGGTGGTCGCGGAGAGTGAAGGCGCGGCCGAGGAGGCCTGTCGCCGGCTGAAGGTCGACTATGAGATCTTGCCCGCGCTGATCGATCCCGAGCAGGCGATGGCGCCGGGCGCGCCGCTAGTGCATCCCGATCGCACCACCGCAAACCGCGTTGCCGACGCGCGGCGCAATCTCGTCGCGGAGACGCATGGGGAGTTCGGCGACGTCGCCTCCGCCCTTGCCACATCCGCGGTCACATTTGAGGCCACCTTCCACAGTCATCGCGTGCAGCATGCCGCACTGGAGACCCATGGCGGCCTCGCCTGGCTCGATGAGGCAGGCGTGCTCAATGTCCGCACCTCGACGCAGGTGCCTTTCCTGACCCGTCGCGCGCTCTCCGACATTTTCCAGCTACCCATGGACAAGGTCCGCGTGTTCTGCGAGCGGGTCGGCGGCGGCTTTGGCGGCAAGCAGGAGATGTTCGTCGAGGACATTCTGGCACTCGCCGCGCTGAAGACGGGTCGCCCCGTCAAGCTCGAACTCACCCGCGAAGAACAGTTCATCGCGACGTCAACGCGGCACCCCATGCGGGTCCACATCAAGGCCGGCGCCGATGCCGACGGCAGGCTCACCGCGCTGCAACTCGACGTGCTCTCCAATACGGGTGCTTACGGCAATCACGGCGGCTCCGTGATGTTCCACGCAGTGTCGGAGTCCATCGCCGTCTACAACTGCCCGAACAAGCGGGTCGACGGCTTCGTCGTCTACACCAACACCGTGCCGGCCGGCGCGTTTCGTGGTTATGGCTTGCCGCAGACATTGATCGCGGTGGAGGCTGCCATCGACGAGCTCGCCAGGCAGCTCGGCATCAGCCCTTACGACATGCGCCGACGCAATATCGTCAGACTCGGCGATCCCATGCTGTCGCCGCCCGAGTCCGAATATCACGACGTGCTCTACGGCTCCTACGGACTCGACCAGTGCATCGACCTCGTCGAACGCGCGATGCAGGTCGATCAGCCGCAGCCAGAACTTTCGCCGGAATGGCTGACCGGCGATGGCATCGCGCTGACCATGATCGACACCGTGCCGCCCGCCGGCCACATTGCGGACGCCATGATTGCGCTCAACGACGATGGCGGCTTTGATCTCACCGTCGGCACCGCCGAGTTCGGCAACGGCACCAGCACTGTGCACCGGCAGATCGCCGCGACGGTGCTCGCGACCACCGTCGACAGGATCCGCCTGCGCCAGTCCGACACCGCCCATGGCGGCCACGACACTGGCGCCTA
This sequence comes from Bradyrhizobium sp. AZCC 2230, assembly GCF_036924495.1. Taxonomy (NCBI): domain Bacteria; kingdom Pseudomonadati; phylum Pseudomonadota; class Alphaproteobacteria; order Hyphomicrobiales; family Nitrobacteraceae; genus Bradyrhizobium; species Bradyrhizobium sp. AZCC 2230. The sequence goes on from NZ_JAZHRS010000001.1 coordinate 3,214,797, forward strand.
TGGCAGCACAGGCACGTTCGTTGCCGGCAAGGCGACGCAGGCAGCCGCCATGCAGCTTGCGACCGAATTGAAGGCCGCCGCCGCCAACGCGTGGCTTTGCGATGTCGCGACTTGCACACTCGAGGGCGAGTTCGTCCTCAGCGGCGTGCGGCGAATGTCCTTTACTGAGCTATCGAAGCTCGCGCGCGAGTCGGGCCGTCCGCTCGTGGCGCACGGCAATTCCGAGGGAACGCCGAGGTCCGTCGGCTTCAACGTGCAGGGCTTTCGCATCGCCGTGAACAAGGGAACCGGCGAGATCAGGATTCTCAAAAGCGTGCAGGCCGCGGATGCGGGCGTCGTCGCCAATCCCATGCAGTGCCGCGGCCAGGTCGAAGGCGGCGTCGCGCAGGCACTTGGCGCGGCGCTCTACGAGGAGATGGTGATCGATGCGAATGGCCGCGTGACCAATCCCAAATTCCGCGATTACCATCTGCCGTCCTTCGCGGACGTGCCGCGCACGGAGGTGTTGTTCGCCGAGACGTCCGACACGATCGGACCATTAGGGGCAAAATCGATGAGCGAGAGCCCGTACAACCCGGTCGCCGCCGCGCTCGGCAACGCGATTGCCGATGCCACCGGCATCCGCTTCACCGCACCGCCTTTCAAGCCGGACCGGCTGTTTCCGGCGCTACTCGACAAGTTCGGCGATTAACTGCCGCGATACGTCGAATAGCTCCAGGGCGTCACCAGCAGCGGCACGTGGTAGTGGCTCTCCGGTTCGCTGATCGCGAAGCGCAGCGGGATCTCGTCGAGGAACGGCGGATCTGACAGCGGCACGTTGCGCTCCGCGTAGTATTTGGCGACGCTGAAGCGAAGCTCGTAGCGGCCGATCGGCAGCGGGCGGCCGCCGATCAGCGGCTGGTCGGTACGACCATCCGCATTGGTAACGGTGCGCGCGATGACGCGGCTCTCGCCGAGCGCAGCGAGCTCGACAAGCTCGACTGGAATGCCGGGCGCGGGCTTGCCGGCGTGATTGTCCAGCACATGGGTCGAGAGCCGGCCGTGCACCTTCAGCTTGTCGTCGGCGCTGACGAGCTGATCGAGCCGCAGCGCCGAGATGCGGCCGATCTCCTCGATCGCGCGACGGGTCTCGGTCTTGGCAATGTTGCGCAGGCGCGTTTCGAAATCGCGCAGCACGGAATCCTTGGTATGACGACGCACGCAGACGATGTAGGGGATGCCGAACTTTTCGCGATAGGCGATGTTGGCGCGCTCGAACGCCGAATATTCAGCGTCCGACAGCCGGTCGAGGGCGGCGCTGTTCTGCTCGTCGGTCGATTCCGCCGTCAGCCCCGCCGCGCGCTGGGTCTTGTTGGCGAGATCGGGATGCGCCCGGATCAGCGTTAGCTGCACATCGGGTTCGGCAGCCTGTATCGCCGCCATCAGTGCGGCATGCAGCTGGTTGATGCCGGCAAACGGCCGCTGCGTCGCAAGCTGCTCGGCGATCCAGGGCGAATATTCGACGACATTGGCGAGCACGGCGACGAAGTCGGCCTTGCTTGCAGCGTTCAGGTCGGCGAGCGAGATCTGCAACATCGTTCTCTCACCCGATCTCGAAGGCATCGAGATGCGCCTGCTTGTCGTGCCAATGCTGCGCGATCTGCAACCGCGTCGGCACCCAGACGCGCTCGTGCTTGCCGATGTAATCGAGAAAGCGGATCAGGCCCGCGGCGCGGCCCGGACGGCCGGCGAGACGGCAGTGCAGCCCCACCGACATCATCTTCGGCGCGATCTCGCCCTCGGCATAGAGCACATCGAACGCATCTTTCAGATAGGTGTAGAACTGCTCGCCCTCGGCAAACCCTTGCGGATTGATGAACCGCATGTCGTTGGCATCGAGCGTATAGGGAATGATGAGCTGCTTGCCGTTGCCGCCCTTGACCCAATAAGGCAGATCGTCGGCATAGGAATCGCAGAGATAGAGGAAGCCGCCCTCCTCCATCAGCAGACGGTTGGTGTTGATCGAGGAACGCCCGGTGTACCAGCCGAGCGGCCGCGAACCGGTCGCCTCGGTATGGACGCGGATCGCCTCGGCAATCTCGGCGCGCTCCTGCGCCTCCGTCATGTCCTTGTGCTCGATCCATTTCAGGCTGTGGCTCGCGATGTCCCAGCCGGCCTCCTTCATCGCAGCGACGATTTCCGGATTGCGCTTCAGCGCGGTGGCGACACCGAACACGGTGGTCGGCCACTTCCGCTCGTTGAACATCCGCCACAGCCGCCAGAAGCCGGCGCGCGAGCCATATTCGAACATGGATTCGATGTTGGCGTGACGCTGGCCCGGCCAGGGCTGCGCGCCCAGCACGTCGGACAGGAACGCTTCCGAGGCGCGGTCACCGTGCAAAACGTTGTTCTCGCCGCCCTCCTCGAAATTGACGACGAACTGCACCGCGACCCGCGCATTGCCGGGCCACTCTGGATGCGGCGGATTGCGGCCGTAGCCGCGGAGATCGCGCGGATAGCGGGCGTCAGTCACTCAGACTTCCTCGAAGCGGATCGGCAGAGCGCCCTTCCACAGCACGCTCTTGCCCAGCGTCGCGAGATTCTCCAGGCCCGAGGTCACCGTAATGAAGTGATTGCCGGCGAGCTGGCCCATCTTGCTGGCGAAATGCACGCCGCCATAGGCCATCAGGATCTCGGTCTCGCTGATGCCACCGGGATAGAGGATGATCTGGCCGGGCGCGGGATAGCTGGTGTGGTTCTCATAGCCGACGCCGAAGTCGAGATCGCCGAGCGGCATCCAGACGCCTTCGCCGCTCCAGCGCACATGGATGATGTGGCTCTCGAACGGCAACGCCTTGCGGAACGCCGCGACCGTCTTGGGCGCCGCCTGCTCCTCGAAGCGGGCATCGAAGGTGAAATCGCCGGCGCGGATAACGAGTTTGCTCATCTCATCTCTCTGGATCGGGGGCCAAGGGATCAGGTGGCCCCACGGGGAACTTGCAAGCAAAGAGCATTCCAGCGAGCTTCGCGCAAGTGGCGCCGAGCCCCTCACCTGCGGTCGTAAGACCAGCCGAACAGGCCGCTCCGCCGCACCTCGGGCTCGGGCTCGGCAGCGGCAGCCGGCGGCGATGCCTCCTTCAGTTCCGCCTGCGGCGGGGGCGGCGGAGGCGCCGGCAGGTTCTCGCATTTCATGGAGTAGACCAGCTTGCCGTCCGCGGTGCGCCCGATCGGCGCGCAGGGGTCGGGATGCGCCGCCGAGGTTTTGGGAGCAGGTTTCACCTGCGCCACAGCCGGCGAGGCGATCAACAGCAGGACCAGCAGATATTTCGACATCGTTGTCGCGCCCGAAACCTTCATTGGCCCCATTCAACCGGATTGCGCCGGTCAAGTCCATCGGGCCTGGCGGGCGATTGCCGAATATTTAGCCGGGACCAAAAAATTTGCTCGCCCCATCGTGAAAGTGGCGCAACCGATCGTGAAGCCGGCGCTGCTGATATTGGGCAGGCCGCATCGCCATGTCGGAGGTGACGACGATGATACTTCTGACAACCGGGACGTCGTCATGGGAGAAACACCAATGAAGAAGACTATTGCCATTCTCGGCGCCACGCTGATCTCCGCCATCACGATCCAGACCGCAGCAGCGAACAACCGTCATCACGTGCGCAAGGCGCCGCCAGCCCCCATCGCCCAATCGGTGCGCGACTCCAACGCGGCCATGTGGCCATCGCAGCCGACCGCACCCGACTGGTCGCGTTACGCGAACGGCGCAATGTCGGCGCCGGCCGGACGTTGATGCTGGAGGCATAGGGCGCGACTGCTTCAACATCGTCATCGCCGCAATGGCGGAGTATGGGACGGCAGCTTCGCTCTTCCAGATCACATTTCGATTCGCAGACGCGCCTGCGCGCTCTCGCGGCTTGTATCGCCCGAGCTTTGCTTCGTCTCTCCACCCTCTTGTCCGAGAGGGCGCAGGGAAGGCCGGGTGCTGACCTCGCACCCACGGTCCGCTGCGCGAAATGTGTAGCGCAAAAAGACCGCACAGCAGCATACAGGTGGTGCCAATCACTCGGCCTTCCCTGCGCAGTGGGTTGACGGCTTATGCCGTGCTCTCCCGGGAGCCGAATTCCTTCTGGCCTCCCTCCCTTCCGCGAATTGACGATGTGGTTGACCCGGTTGGGCGCTCCACACCTCCGCGAAAGCTTGACCGTAGCGACGACGGCCAGGACCACACGGTTTTGCCGTACGCACGGCTCGCTGGTTCGCTGCATTATCTCCAGGCATTGTCGACATTGCCCAGAGAATGCAGACGAGACGAACCTGACAGCGCCGCTCGTCGGCACGCGGTTTCGGGCTCACAGGGACTACCCGCCCTGCCCGCACCTCTCGCGCCCGACGCTGCCGCGTCCACCGCATCCCCGGCTCGCGAACAAGACGACACGAGATCGCCCCTCAAGGATGAGCCGGGATGAGTGACACATACGCCATTTCCGAATTTCGGTAAAGTGGAATATTTTTGCACAAAGGGATTGACAGCCCATGCAGGTGTTTTGCCAGTCGGCAACCGTCAGTACGGATCGTAGTAGCGCGGACCGCCATAATAGCCGTAGCCGGGACCATAATAGCGCGGGCCGCCGCCATAGTAGTAGTTATCGTAATACTCCTGACGCCGGCTCTCGGCGATCGCGCCTCCGATCAGACCGGCCGCGACACCCATGAAGGCAAGGCCAGCAGCGTTCGGTCCACGACGGTAATAGTGACGACGCCGCGCGGAGCTGAAATCGGTCGCATTGGATGAGCCTTGCCCTGCCACCGGAGCCGTCGCGGGCGCTGCCTTGGCCGGTGTCGGGGACGCGGCGGCCGACGGCGATGCAGACGCCGCGACCAGGGCCAAACTGGTGAACGCAGCCAGCGTCGCGCTGCGGCCAATTCTCGAATTCACGGACCTGCCACTCATCCGAACGTCCTCCGCTCTCGCCAAGAGAGATATGGAAACAACACATAACGCGCAAAGCACTGAAATGGTTTCGCGATCGCGGCAATCTGCCACGCTTCGAACGATTGTTTCCTCTAGGCCCGATAGCTCCAGTACTTCCGGAGTGCATCACCTGCGGCCTGGAGGTCGAAGCGCTGGTCGGGGGCGAGCTGCTGCGCGATCAAATTGAACATGTCGTTCAGGATCGAGCGCTTCTCGCCGAAATAGGAATGGTGCAGGCCGACCAGGCTGGTGTCGACCAGCGACGCATCGATCGTATCGATGCCGTCGACGACCGTCAGGGCATCTCCGGCCTCGCCCGCCCGGGGATAGCCGTGCACGAATTTCGAGGCCAGCAACGCGACGTCGCGGGACGAGGCATAGAGCGTGACGCGCGCGGCGCAACCTTTGAACTTCGCGGCGAGCTGGACGAAGCGGTCGCGGTCGATGTCGGGCGCGGCAAAGATGATCTGACCGAGCTTTGCAGCGCCGGCCGGCAGTTGCCAGGACGTGACGCGTTCGAGCGTGTTGATCACCGCGCGGTTGCCCATGCTGTGGGCGATGATGTGAACCTTGCCGGCCCCGACCTCGCTGAGCGCGAGTTGGAGGAACGCCTCGAAATGATCGCGCGACCAGTCGATCGTGCTCTCGTCCACGGTGTACTTCTTGGTGTCCGCCGCCGACGCCCAGCTATACAGCAGCGTTCGGCCTGCGAATTTCAAATCCACTGCAAGCTGCCCGGCGCGCCGCGCCGCATCCTCGAACGTCACGTTGTAGCCGTGCACGAAGATCAGGACATCATGCTCGCCCGCAGCGGCGAGCGAGTCCTTCAGGCTCGTGACGAAGGCGTCCCGCGCAAGAGCCGCGACAGTTTTGAGGATCACGTGCTTCTCGGGATTGGCCGAGAATTCGAGACGCCACCAGCTCGGGCTGGTCAGCTCGCCGAGGTCGCGGCCGCGCGTGGGCACGCTGACCTCTGCGACGCCGAAGGACAGCGTCCCGCGCGCCCCGCCAAAATAGTGCGCCGGCGTGTCGTCACCCCGGGCGCGGTCGGTGCCGTAGAAGACGGGGATCGTGACAACGCCGGTCGTCTCATCCGTGGTGGGCCGGACTGTGTCCGGGACGACGGGCGGCGAAACCCGGCCGCGGCGGGTCACGGTCTCCCTGGCAGCAACGGGCGCGGCCATGTCTGCCATCAAGCGCTCGACCAGTTCCATGGCCGGCGGCTCCGCCAGCAGGCGTACGACCAGCAGGTCGAGCGACTGGCGAAGCTTGTCCGGATCTTCGCCATCGCCGGCGCGCCCGGCGAGCTCCTGCAGTTCCTCGCCGTAAGGGGGCCATTTGTCGCCCAGCAGATCCTTCAACCGGGGCCCGAGTTCGAGCAAGGCAAGCAACAGGCGAAGCGTGTCCGACATCGCACGTCCCTCGTCGCTGAATGCGGCCAGGCACCAGCCCTGCCGCCCACCTTAGCCTAGAGGTTGTGAACGATCTGGCAAGTCCGCTGGGCGTGCCAGCGTCAACTTGCCCGGGGCGCGTTCTTTATGACAGCGCACCCAGCACGCCGCGCGTGGCCTTGTCGATTTCCTCGACATAGCGGCGGCGAGTGAAGGTCTCGGTCAGGAAGCCGACGACCTTGCGGCTGTCGGTGGAGTCGACCACCGCCAGCATTTCGGCCTCGGCCTCGTCGAACACCGCCATCGCGCTCTTCACGTTCATTTCCGGGATCAGCACGATCTCGGTCAGGCGCGCGAGCTCGATGATCTGGATCTCGTCGGCGATGGTGTCGAGGTCGCTGGAGAAAAGGTCGGGCAGCAAGACGAGGCCGACATATTCGTCAGCATTGTTGACGATGACGATTCCTGGCCGCGAGCCCAGCGCGAATTCCGCCCTGGTGGCGGCGATGGTGGTGGTCGACGGCACTTTGCCGACGTCGGAGCGCATCAGGCGCTCGACGGTGAGGTTGCGCAGCCAGCCGACGTCGTTGGCGCTGCGAATGGTCTCGCCGCGCAGATGCAGGCGCCAGGTCGAGAAGGAGTGGCCGAACATGAAGCGGACGCAGATCGAGGTGACGATGCAGCCGGCCAGCACCACGGCGGTGACGTCGACATTCCGCGTCATCTCGAGCACGAGGAACGACATGGTCAGCGGACCGCCGACGATGGCGACGCCGAGCGTCGCCATGCCGGTCAGCATCGCCACCAGCGGATCGATCACGAAGTTCGGGCTGATCAACAGCAGCACCGCCGAGAAGAACTTCCCGATCAGGCTGCCGACGAACAGCGAGGCGAAAAAAAGTCCGCCGCGGAAGCCGGACGCGAGCGAGATCAGGCAGGCCGTCACCTTCAGCGCGATGATGATCGCGATCAGGCCGATAGTCATGTCGTGAAAGAGGTCGAGCACCATGGCGCCGTGGCCGGCAGCGAGCACCTGCGGCGTCACGATCGCGAAGCCGCCGACGATCAGACCGCCGATCACCGGGCGCAGCCAGACCGGCAGCCATTTGAACAGCCGCTCGAACATCGATGACGAGCGCATCACCGCAATGCCGACGCCGCTGGTGACGAGCGCGAGCCCGATCAGCGCCAGATATTGCTCGACGCCGACGGCGCTGACTTTCGGGATTTCGATCGAGTACGGCGCGCCGCCGAGCCATTGCGCGGTCAGTGCGCCGGCTAGCGAGGCCGCCAGGATCGGCGCGGCGCTGCCGACCGAATAGACGCCGACGATCAGCTCGCAGGCGTAGAACGCGCCGGTGATCGGCGCGCCGAAGGCCGCCGCGATCGCCGCCGCCGCGCCGCAGCCGACGATCAAGCGGAGGTCGTTACGCCGGAGATTGAAGAATTTGCCGAACAGCGAGGCGATGCCCGAGCCGATTTGGGTGTAGCCGGCCTCGAGGCCGACGGAGGCACCGCAGCCGTTCGAGATCAGCGTCTGGCTCGACACCACCACGCTGTCGCGCATCGACAGATTGCCGCCGCGCAGCGCATTGGCCTCGATCGGGTCGACCGCGCTGGAGATCTTCCACCGTCGCCGCCACCACTCCATGATGCCGAGCACCAGGCCGCCAAGCGCCGGCGCAATCAGCGCCGCCCAGGGATTGATGTAGGTGTTGGCGGAGAGGCGCACGTCGATCGGAATGCCGTAGATCACGACATGGGCGATCTGCGCGATCTCGGCCATCAGCGTCACGATCGCGCCGGCCAGCGTGCCGATCACAAGCGACAACGGGATCAGGTAGAACTCATTGCTGCGCAGGAGTGCGCGCAGCCGGACCATGGTGCGGTTCGTCCCCTTGCCGTCGACGAAATATCTGATCCGCGCGAACACCGTCTGCCCGTCCTACCCTTCCGACATGCCGTAGCCGGCCATGCGATGGCGGACCCGTTCGATTTCGGCGCTCGACAGCAGCGGCGGTTTGCCGATCTGGAGACAGCCGTGATATTGCCGCGCCAGCGTCTCGACCTCGACGGCGAGCCACATCGCCTTGTCGAGCGTCTTGCCGACCGCGATCATGCCGTGATGGTCGAGCAGGCAGGCGAGCCGGCCGACCAGCGCGCTCACCGCATGCTCGGACAGCTCCGCCGTGCCGAAAGTGGCATAGGGCGCGCAGCGGATGTTGTCGCCGCCGGCGGCCGCAATCATGTAGTGCACGGGCGGGATATCCAGGCCCATGATCGCCAGGATGGTGCAATAGGTCGGATGAGCGTGCACGACAGCGTTGACGTCGGCGCGCGCCTTCAGGATGTCCAGGTGGAAGCGCCACTCGCTGGATGGCCTCTGCTCGGGGGCATGCGAGCCGTCCATCGCCATGAAGACGATCTGGTCCGGCGTCATGGCGTCATAAGGCACGCTGGTGGGCGTGATCAGGAGCCCGTTCCCATCTCGCAGGCTGATATTGCCGGAGGTGCCCTGGTTGATGCCGAGCGCGTTCATGCGGCGGCAGGCGTCGATGATGGCCTGTCTCTTGTCGAGCTCGTCCGCTGTCATCGACATCCCGATTTCATCTCGACCTTCTTGGCGATGGGCGTCTGTTAGACCCGAAGTACGTCAAAGCAATATGGCAGTGCAAGCGAAAGCGGACCTGTTCAGGCGCCGTCGCGCCGGCGGGCCTGCCACATCAAGAATTATATTGTAAAATCAACATATTAACAGATTACCGCAGCCCCAAGAAAACCTAAGACAGGCTGGCCCGGACGGCCGCAATCCCGTTGATCACGAACTGCACCGAATAGGCCGCGAGCAGCATGCCGAGGACGCGGGACAGCACGGCATTTCCGGTCCGCCCCAGCGTCCGCGCGATCAGGCTCGCCGAGACGAAACAGAGCATGCAGAGCAGGCAGACGGCGAGGACGACCGCGATGATGATCGCGAGCCTCGCCCCATAGCCGGCATTGCCTGTCAGCAGCAGCGTGGTCGCAATCGCCCCGGGGCCGGCCATCATGGGGATCGCGAGCGGAAACACGGCGACATCGGAGGCATGCTCTGCGGTCGCCTTGTCGGCCTCCCGCGCCTCGCGATGCGGCCGGTCGCCGAAGATCATCTGATACGAGACGCCGAACAGCAGCAGTCCGCCGGCGATCTGGAACGCAGGGATGCCGATCCCGAGCTGGCGCAGCAGCCAGTTTCCGGCCAGCGCGATCACCACCAGGATCGAGGCCGCGATGAAAGGGGCGCGCAGCGCGACCGTCCGCTTGATCTTGTCGGGCATGCCCCCGGTCGCGGCCAGAAACGCCGGCGCAAGGCCGACGGGATCGACCACCAGCAGCAGCGTCACGAAGGCGGACAGGGCAAAGTCGAGCATGCGAGGGGTGTCTCACGCGAGGTGCTGCCGCCATCCATAACGGCTCGACACGGCCCTCGCGAGGAACATTTGCCCTCGCCGCGTCTTGGTCGCGAGAGGATTGAGGACGGGATTGCCTTCCCGTGCCCCTCAAGAGGAGGATTTATGGCTAAACAAGCGAAGAAACGTGCGAACAAGAAAAGCACCGCGGCGCGCCGCCCGCGTCAGGCACCTAAGATGCTCAGCGACCTGTTCCTGGAGACGCTGAAGGACATCTATTACGCCGAGAACAAGATCATCAAGACGTTGCCGAAGATGGCCAAGGCCGCGCATTCGAAGGACCTTGCCGCCGCCTTCAACAAGCATCTGCGCGAGACGCAGGGCCAGGTCAAACGGCTCGAGCAGATCTTCAGGATGCTGGGCAAGCCGGCGCGCGGCAAGCCGTGCGAGGCGATCAACGGCATCACCGACGAGGGCGCCGAGATCATGAAGGATTTCAAGAACGCCCCTGCCCTCGACGCCGGCCTGCTCGCAGCCGCACAAGCCGTCGAGCATTACGAGATCTCCCGCTACGGCACGCTGCGAACCTGGGCCGAAGAGCTTGGCATGCCAGACGCGGCGAGGCTGCTTCAGGCGACGCTGGACGAGGAGGAGGCGACCGACCACGCGCTATCCGAGCTGGCCACCTCCGTCATCAACCTCGAAGCGGAAGAAGAATACCGCGCCGCCGCCTGATCTGCGGACCGCGCCCCACTAATGCCTTCGACGCCGCGGAACATCTTCGCGGCGTCGATGCGTCTGGGCGCAAGGGCCTCCTCTCCTTCGAGGGCCAGGCATGCTCCAAGCGCGCGATGCTGGAATTTGCGGGAACCATCACCATATCCTCGCTTTCCAACCGCAGCGCCTTCCCCGAGTTTTGCCATGCAACCCAAAAATCCCTTCGACTGGATGCTCTCCGAAGCCCTGGACCAGGTGACCCGCGGCGAACGGCTGCGCCAGCAGTTCGGCCGCCAGGAAGCCTGCTGGGAGCCGCCGATCGACGTGCTCGAAACCGAGCATGAGCTCCTGATCCTGGTCGCGCTTCCCGGGGTCAATCCGGACAATGTCGAGACGGTGATCCAGGACGGCGTGCTGATCATCTCCGGCCAGCGCACACTGCCGCCGGAGCTTCGCAACGCCCGCATCCACCGGCTCGAGCTGCCGCAGGGGCGTTTTGAGCGCCGCATTGCATTGCCCCTTGGCCGCTACGCCATCAGCCGCTTCGTGATGGACGGCTGCGTCGCTCTGCGCCTCGCCAAATCCTGAGGTCGATCATGGCCACCGAACAGATGAATCCCGCACAGACCAATTCTGACGTGAAGATCCCCGAAGACGCGCTGATCATCATCCCCGTGCGCGATATGGTGCTGTTCCCCGGCGCCATCGCGCCGATAGCGATCGCGCGGCCGAAGTCCGTCGCCGCCGCGCAGCAGGCGCTGCGCGAGCAGCGGCCGATCGGCATCGTGCTGCAGCGCAGCCCCGAGACCGATGAGCCCGGTCCGGACGATCTCTATCGCGTCGCGACCATCGCCAACATCGTGCGCTACATCACCGCGCCCGACGGCACGCATCACATCGTCTGCCAGGGCGTGCAGCGCGCGCGCATCCTCGACTTCCTGCCGGGGACGCCGTTTCCGGCTGCGCGCATCCAGCAGATCCCCGAGCCGACCACGTCCTCGCCCGAGATCGAGGCGCGGGCGCTGAACCTGCAGCGCCAGGCCATCGAGGCGATCGAGCTGCTGCCGCAGGCGCCGCCCGAGCTGGTCGCGATGTTCCAGAGCACCACCGCGCCTGGCGCGCTGGCGGATCTGGCGACCTCGTTCATGGACATCAGGCCGCAGGACAAACAGGAAGTGCTGGAGACCATCGACCTCGCTCTGCGCGTCGAGAAGGTGTCGAAGCACCTGGCCGAACGGCTGGAGGTGCTGCGCATCAGCAATGAAATCGGCCAGAAGACTCGCGCCAGCTTCGACGAGCGGCAACGCGAGGCGATCCTGCGCGAGCAGATGGCGACCATTCAGCGGCAACTGGGCGAGGGCGACGGCAAGGCTGCAGAGGTCGCCGAGCTGACGGCTGCCATCGCCAAGGCCAACATGCCGCCGGAGGCGGATGCGCACGCCAAGAAGGAGCTGCGGCGCTACGAGCGCATGCCGGAAGCTGCCGGTGAGTCCGGCATGGTTCGCACTTATCTGGACTGGCTGATCGAGTTGCCGTGGGCGCTGCCCACGGAGAAGCCGATCGACATCAAGGAAGCGCGGCGCATCCTGGATGCCGATCATTTCGGCCTGGAAAAGATCAAGAGCCGGATCATCGAATATCTGGCGGTGCGCAAGCTGGCGCCGCAAGGCAAGGCGCCCATCCTGTGCTTCGTCGGTCCGCCCGGCGTCGGCAAGACTTCACTCGGCCAGTCCATCGCACGTGCGATGGATCGCCCCTTCGTGCGCGTCAGCCTGGGTGGCGTGCATGACGAGGCCGAGATCCGCGGTCACCGGCGCACCTATATCGGCGCGCTGCCCGGCAACATCATCCAGGGCATCAAGAAGGCGGGCGCACGCAACTGCGTCATGATGCTGGACGAGATCGACAAGATGGGCCGCGGCGTGCAGGGCGACCCCTCCGCCGCCATGCTGGAAGTGCTCGACCCCGAGCAGAACGGGACGTTCCGGGACAACTACCTCGCCGTGCCGTTCGACCTGTCGCGCGTGGTGTTCATCGCGACCGCCAACATGCTCGACCAGATTCCGGGTCCGCTGCTGGACCGCATGGAGCTGATCAGCCTTGCCGGCTACACCGAGGAGGAGAAGCTGGAGATCGCAAAGCGGTATCTGGTGCGGCGGCAGCTTGAGGCCAACGGCTTGACCGCCGAGCAGGTCGAGATCGAGCCGGAGGCGCTGAAGCTGGTCGTCAAGGGTTACACCCGCGAGGCCGGCGTGCGTAACCTCGAGCGCGAGATCGGCAAGCTGTTCCGCCATGCCGCGGTGCAGGTCGCCGAAGGTACGGCTGCGAAGGTCGTGGTGACGCCGAACGACATCGGCTCCGTGCTGGGCCAGCCGCGCTTCGAAGGCGAGATTGCGCAGCGCACCAGCATTCCCGGCGTGGCCACCGGCCTTGCCTGGACGCCGGTCGGCGGCGACATCCTGTTCATCGAGGCCTCGCGCGTGCCCGGCCGCGGCGGCATGATCCTGACCGGCCAGCTCGGCGACGTCATGCGCGAGAGCGTGCAGGCGGCGATGACGCTGGTGAAGAGCAAAGCCACGCAGCTCGGCATCGATCCGCAAGCGTTCGAGAAGAGCGACATCCACGTTCACGTGCCGGCGGGCGCAACCCCGAAGGACGGACCGAGCGCGGGTGTGGCGATGTTCACGGCGCTGACGTCGCTACTCACCAATCGCACGGTGCGGAGCGACACGGCGATGACCGGCGAGATCTCGCTGCGCGGGCTGGTGCTGCCGGTCGGCGGCATCAAGGAGAAGGTGGTGGCTGCGGCCGCCGCCGGACTGAAGCGGGTGATGCTGCCGGCGCGCAACAAGCGGGACTACGACGACATCCCGAAGAGCGCGCGGGACAAGCTCGAATTCATCTGGCTGGAGCGCGTCGACGAGGCCATCGCCGCAGCGCTCGAGCCGGCCCAGGCCAACGTCGACGCCAAGGTCGAAGCGGCGGAGTAAATGCAATGAAGAAACTGCTGGAAGAAGCGAAGCGATCGCGGAAGACGAAGAAACTGCGCCAGCTGCTCGATCGAGCCATCGACCGGGTGCGCGATGCGCTCGCAGGACCCGAGCCGCGGCTTCAGCCGATCCCGGTCCGGGTCAAGCGCCGCAAGGGCTGAACCCCTCCGTATCGGCCCCTGCGGTCACTCGATACCAAAGGCCCCCTCTTATCGAGGGGGCCTTTGCGTTATCAGGCCACGGCGTCCTTGGCGGCCTTGACCGGGCGGGCGCGGACGATCTTCCGGGCCGGCTTGGCCTTGAACATCATCTCTTCACCCGTGAACGGGTTGGTGCCCTTGCGCGCCTTGGTCGCGGGCTTCTTGATGACCACGAACTTGGCGAAGCCCGGCACCAGGAACAGGCCGTTCTTCTTGAGCTCCTTGTGGCCGACGTCCGTGAGCGTCTCCATGACGCTCTTGACGTCGCGCTTGGAAAGCTCGGTGGCGGTCGCGATCTTTTCGATCAGCTGCGATTTGGAAAGTTGGGTCGGCATCGTGTCTCCTCTGATTCGTTGCCGGTTGCATATTAGACCAACCGGCGAAGGCCTATAGCCTTCTGCACAGTTTTGTCGCGGTTTTACGGGCTTTTTTGGCCCCCTGAGGCAAAAAACCCTGCATTTTAGCGGCTTCCTGAGCGGAAGGCACCTCCAGCAGCGGTTTTTGCCTTGTTTCAAAGGCCCGCAAGCACCCTTGCTAAAGCTGATTCGATGCTTTCGACAAGCGACGAGCGGCTTCTTTGCCGGAGCAGGAGCGCGATTCACCCTGAAAAATAAGGCTAGACGCGCTCGATGATGACCGCCGGAGCCATGCCGCCAGCCGCGCACATGGTGACGAGACCACGCTTGAGGTCGCGCCGTTCGAGCTCGTCGAGCACGGTGCCGATCAGGATCGAGCCGGTCGCGCCGATGGGATGGCCGAGCGCAATCGAGCCGCCATTGACGTTGACCTTGGCGCGGTCGAGCTTGAGATCGCGGATATATTTTTCCGCGACGACCGCAAAGGCCTCATTGATCTCGAACAGGTCGATGTCGTCGATGGTGAGCCCGGCCTTCGCCAGCACCTTGCGCGTCGCCGGCACCGGTGCATTCAGCATCAGGGTCGGCGAGTCCCCCATGTTCGCCATCGCCACCACGCGGGCGCGCGGCTTGAGACCATGCGCCTTGGCGTAGGACGGTGACGCCAGCAGGATCGCAGCCGCGCCATCGACGACGCCGGACGAGTTGCCGGCGTGGTGCATGAAGTCGATGTTGAGATCGGGATATTTTTGCAGGATCAGGCCGCGATAGGTCGTGCCCTTGTCGTCCAGCGCATAATCGGCAATCGCGGGAAACGCAGGCTTCAGGCTGCCGAGCCCTTCCATCGTGGTCTGCGGCCGCGGATATTCTTCATGGTCGAGTGCGAGGCTGCCGTCCTCGCGGTGAACGGGCACGAGGCTCTTCTTGAAGTGGCCGCCGGCCATCGCCTGCGCTGCACGTTTCTGGCTCTCGAGGCCGAGCGCGTCGACGTCCTGCCGCGTAATGCCTTCCAGCGTCGCGATCGCATCGGCGCAGACGCCTTGGTGCGACTGCGGGTGCAGCGCGCGCAGGCGAAGATTGCCGCTGTCCATCATCATCGGACCGCCGCCGCGACGTCCCTCCATCGACATCATCTCGCATCCGCCGGCGATGACGAGATCTTCCGCGCCCGCCATGATCGAGGATGCCGCCATGTTGACGCTGGTGATGCCGGAGCCACAGAAGCGATCGAGCGTCACCGCGCTGGCGCGCACGTCATAGCCGGCATCGAGCGCCGACATCCGTCCGAGATCGCCGCCCTGCGTCGCGACCTGCGCGCTGCAGCCCCAGACGATGTCGTCGACATCGGCCGTGTTGATGCCGGTGCGGTTCGCCAGCGCGCTCAGCACGGTGGCGCCAAGCTGCTGCGGATGAATGCCGGAGAGAGCTCCCTTGCCGGCCTTGCCGACGCCCCGCGGGGTGCGGCAGGCATCGATGATCAGCGCGTCGGTCATGGGCGTTGTCCTCTTGTTCTTGACTGTTGAGGACGGTTTTGAATCACAGGGACAACGGAGTCAATCGGCGTGCCGCACGCCCGCTTCCCGCCCTCTCCGCAAAAAACGCGAAAACAACCCCATGCAAAGTAGGGATTGTGGTGCCGGGTGCTGCCTCGCCCATTCGTAGAGCAATTGACACGTCGGGCAAAACAGGAGCAACAATCTATGATCGGCTAACGATGGACATGCGGCGGCCTGGGTTCGTCGGTCGGCGACGCCACAGCCGCGACTTCGACGCGTAGCGCCACCGGCGCAACCGTGCCGGGCGCCGGAAAATTCAGGACGATGGTCTGCTGGTCGCGCGCGAACGTCGCCTCGCGGCCCTGCACCGCGCGCAATCTCCAGCCCTGATATTCTTCGCCTATTCTCAAACGCAGCGCAGCCTTGGAGGTCTGGTCGACGAAAATGCCGAAGCGTCGGCCGTCGCCGCTGACGGTGCCGACCAGCGAAAGTTGCGGAGGACGCTCCTCCTGCGCCGGCTTCGGCGGCGGTGGCTTCGCGATCGCGACCTCAGTCACCGCAACTGGCGGCGGCCGTCGCGAGGACGAAAACACCGGACGCTCGCGCGTACCGCTGAGGATCTCAAACGGGATCTCCCATAGCGGATTGCCCCTTCGCGCGGGCCCGCTTGGCTGCTCGGCAGGCGCACTCGGCACACGCACGGAAGCCGTAGTGGAAACCTCGAGCGATGGCATCGCTAAAGCACCGGCGCCACGCGCCGCTTCATCATCGAAATTGTCAGCAGCCAGAGCCGCATTCGAGCCGAGAACGCAGAGCGCGGACACCAGAAACAGAATCCATGTCAGCTTCGGCATCGTTGTCCGCCCCGTCATCCAGCGTGCCCGTGCCGATATCACCGAGCCGGAACCATTCGCAAAATTCTCACGACAGTGACCCAAGCCAGAGCGTCATCAGCTTCCAGCCGATGATGAGCCGGCCCAACGCCATTCGGTGATTGATCGCGGGCCGGCGTTATTGCATGCGACCAGAACCTGATCAAGCAGATCGACCAAGTCGACACCGCAAGCAAGCGTCGTTGTCATACGACGCCGTCGGACGCTGCTTGCGATTTCTCGTCGCCAGCAAACCACTGATCGTCGCCTGTCAGAGTTCCATCGACTCCGAGCGTGCGTGTCATCGTCGTGTAAACAACCTGTCAGAGAGCGGGTGATACACAACTACCGCGTCGATACGACGCAGCGACCGTCATTTACTTGTCATCCCTCAGCGAAGCGGGATCCGGACCTGTCTATGGTTGATTCCGAAGCGCGCTCATGTGGTTGGCTTGGTCGGATCAGCCGCAATCGATCGACGCGACGATGGCCGCTTGGCGTGTTCGCTGTCGTGGCCTGGTTCGCGATGTTGACGCTCGGAGCGATCAGCTTCGTGGCCTTGCTCGGAACCAGCGGATTTACTCAGCCCTCACAACCGCAGCGCGAAGCCTGTCAGCGGCCGACGTCCGGAAGCGCGATACAGGAACCGCAGGACCTTCGCAGCCACGACGGGGTCCTGCAGGTCGATCTGGCCATTCACAACAGCAAACAGCCGGACGGCTCGACTCGTTACTGCTACCTGACGCCCGATGGGGAGATGTCACCGACTTTGCGAGTGAAGCCGGGCGATCTGCTGATCGTGCGCTTCAAGAATGATCTGACCGAGCTTGCGCCGGCACGCCCGGCTGCGGATCAGCCACAAGCGCTGCCGTTCCCCGCGCCGTTGTGTGTGTCGAAGAGGATCTCAGATCCGTGCGGCAGCGACGCCATGCGCGCGACATCGGCCAATCTGCACTTTCACGGGCTGACGGCGCCGCCGGTATGCCATCAGGACGATGTGCTGAAGACCTCGATCCAGCCGGACGATCCGCCCTTCGAATACCGGTTGCGCATTCCCGCCGACGAGCCCCCCGGAGTCTATTGGTATCACCCGCATATTCACGGCTACAGCAAGGCGCAGGTGCTCGGCGGGGCGTCGGGCGCGCTGATCATCGAGGGCGTCGAGCGGGCTGCGCCGGAATTGGCTGACCTCCCCGAGCGGGTCCTGGTGATCCGCGACCTCGACCTTTTGAACCCCGATGCACCGCCCGCAAAATCCGAGCCGATCGTCCCGAAAAATCAGCTCGACAGTGACGGTGACACCACCAACAACGGCACCGGCTTCGGCAGGCCGGCGAAAGACCTGTCCGTCAACTTCGTGCCGGTGCCTTATCCCGATTATCCGCCGGCATCGTTGAAGATGAAGCCGGGCGAGCGACAGCTGTGGCGCGTTCTCAACGCCTCGGCGATCACCTATCTGAATCTCGCCGTCGTGTTCCGGCGCGCGCCGCAACCGCTCGGCATCGTCGCCATCGACGGCGTGCCGGTCCATTTCAACGGCAGCCCTGCGCCTGCGGTCGAGTGGGTCAATCGCATCGGCGTGCCGCCCGGCTCCCGCGTCGAATTCATCGTCGAAGGTCCGCCGCCCAGCGTACCGGCACTGTTGGTGACGCGAACGGTCGATACCGGGCCGGCCGGCGAAAACGATCCCAACCGCGCGCTCCTGTCGATCACGGCCGCGGCCGATGCGCCCGAACCGCAATCGAGGCTGCCGGCAAATCCGCAGCCGCTGCCATCAGCCGTTCGACCCTGGATCGGAGACGTCGCGCCGGCGCGCGTCAGGAAACTGTACTTCTCCGAGCAACCGACCAATCCGGACGATCCCAACAGCCCTGTGACGTTCTACATCACCGTGGATGGCGAAAAGCCAAAACCGTTCGATGCGGGTGCCGACATTGCGGACATCGTCGTCAAGCAAGGCGACGTCGAGGACTGGATCATCGAGAACCGCTCGACGGAATTGCACGACTTCCACACCCACCAGCTTCACTTCGAGCTGCGCGAATGGTCGGGCATGCAGGTCGACGAGCCGTTCGTGCGCGATACCGTCAACGTCCCCTATTACAACGGCCGCATGCTGCAATATCCGAGCGTGCGGCTGCGCATGGATTTTCGCGACCCGAACATCGTCGGCACCTTCGTCTACCACTGCCACCTCCTCGAGCATGAGGACAACGGCATGATGGGACGAATCCGCGTCGACCCAGCCGGCACCGCCGTTTCCACCCAGTCGTCAGATCAACAACCTTACCAAAGGAGAGCAGAATGAGCCGAAACAGGCGTAAGTCACGTTTGCTGAATGGTTGCCGCGTCGGGCTGAGTGCACTGGCGATGGGGCAATTCTGCATGAGCCCGGTGCTTGCCGGCGGCGTGCCGACCCCCGCCGATCAATACACGCGGTCGCCGATCAAGCACGTCATCGTCATCATCGGCGAGAACCGCAGCTTCGACCATGTGTTCGCGACTTACGTGCCGAAGGAGCGTCGTCACAGCGTCGACAATTTGCTCTCCCGTGGCATCATCAAGCTCGACGCCAACAAGAATGCGGTTCCAGGCCCCAACTTCGAACAGGCGCATCAGCTGGCCGCAAAGGACATCGGTTCAAAGGACGCGTTTCTGCTGAGCCCGCCAAAGCAGACTTTCCCCAACGACCAGCTGCCGGCCCCGCTGGTCGGCGGGCCCAAGGTCTCCTACATCCCCAACAAGTGCGGCAGCACGCCGATCTCGCAGTGCCAGGCGAGCCTGACGCTTGCGCAGCAATCGGAAACCGGCTTGGACCCGAGCTATTATTCTTCACTGTTGACCGGTGGCACCGGCCAGACCTCGAAGACGCCGGACCAGCGCATCACCTCCGTCAACAGCCTGCCGGCCGGCCCGTTTCAGCTGACCAACGGCAACACGTTCCTCTATGAGAGCTACGCAGCGAGCCCGGTGCATCGCTTCTACCAGATGTGGCAGCAATTGAATTGCGCCAAGGGCGCCGCCAACCGGGACAATCCCTCGGGCTGCACCGGCAATCTGTTCGCCTGGGTCGAAGTGACCGTCGGTGCCGGAGCCAACGGCGCTGCGCAGCCCGAGACCTTCAGCACCCAGTATGCGCCAGGCGCAGTGACCACGGGAGAAGGTTCGACCGCGCTCGGCTTCTACAACGTACAAAAGGGTGACGCGCCCTATTTCACGAGCCTGGCGGACAAGTACGCTATGAGCGACAACTTCCACCAATCCGTCAACGGCGGCACCGGCGCCAACCACATCATGTTCGGCCATGCCGACGCGCTCTGGTTCAGCGACTCCGACGGCAAGCCGGCGGCGCCGCCGAACGGGGTGCAGGTCTTCGGCGGCACCCCCGATGCCGGTATCGTCCATATGATCGAAAACCCCAATCCGGCGTCCGACACCAACAACTGGTACACCGAGGATGGGTACGGCAACAGCTTCAACTCCGGCTTTCCGCCCCCGTTCTCTGTCGCGCCCGCCTCCGGCGGCGGATCGTATAGCGACTGCTCCGATCCCAACCAGCCGGGCGTCAAGCCAATCCGGGACTATCTGCAGTCACTGCCTCGCCCGATTGATCCCCACTGCGAGCCCGGCCACTACTACCTGCTGAACAACTATAATCCGGGCTGGTTCGGCAACGGCAAGAACGCCTACATCGACCACAATCCGTCCAATACGCCCTTCACCATCCCGCCGTCGTCGACCCGCAGCATTGGCGACCTCCTCAACGACAAGAATATTTCGTGGAAGTACTACGGCGACCAGTGGGACAACTACGTCGACGATCCATACCAGCTCAATTGGGGCGCGGCGGGCCCGACCGCGGATGAATACTGCAACATCTGCAATCCGTTCCAGTACGACACGTCCATCATGTCGCATCCGGACCAGGTTGCCGAGCATCTGCACGACTCGACGAAACTGTACGCAGATATTTCCGCTCGCACCCTGCCTGCAGTCTCGATCGTGAAGCCGAGCGGCTTCGTCGACGGCCACCCGGCGTCCTCCAAGCTCGATCTGTTCGAAGGCTTCACCAAGAAGATCGTCGATCAGGTCCAGGCTTCGCCCTACGCGCGGGACACCGCCATCTTCATCACCTTCGACGAAGGCGGCGGCTACTACGACTCGGGCTACGTGCAGCCGCTCGACTTCTTCGGCGACGGCACCCGCATCCCGCTGATCGTGGTTTCGCCGTTGGTGAAACCGGGCCATATCTCGCACGACTACGCCGATCACGTCTCGATCATCAAATTCATCGAGCGCAACTGGCAGCTGCCGACCATCACGCATCGCAGTCGCGACAACTTCCCGAACCCGGTCGCCGAGTTCCGCAATCCCTATGTTCCCCTGAACAGCCCGGCGATCAGCGATCTCTTCGACTTCTTCGAGTTCGCGGAGCACGGAGAGCCGGGATTCCCGGGTTTCCCCGGCTTCCCGGGACATTAGATCGGGATGAGATCAGGCTCGATCGTTGCAACGACCGAGGTGCGCTCCCTCCCCCGCTTGCGGGGCAGGGCTATCGCATGTGGCTGATGAGTTCGAGAAGGAAGGCATCGTCCCAGCCAGCGCGCTTGACCTTTTGGCGCATGGAGATGCGGGCGGGGTGAGCGCGAATGAGGTTGACCGCGTTCCGCCGCAAGGTCGCAAAGTTCTCGGGACCGTTGTCTTTTCGGGTTCGGCAGGCATCCTCGCCAAAGACGACGTCCAGGACCCAGTGCAACTGGTTCTCGATGCTCCAATGGCTGCGGACGACCTGCAAGAATCGTCTTGCAGGCATATACTTGGACAACACGTAATATCGCACGGCCGGTTTTCCGGCTGGTTTGCCATGCAGCCGTCGGCGCGAGGTAACGCGAGCGATGGCGGCCATTCCGGGAAAGCGGTTTGCCACCCCCAGGCTGCTGTTGCGCATGATGGTGGCGCGTCTGGATTCGGATCGATCGTGGGTGCTCGGCTCGAGACTCTGCGCCACGTTGCGCTTGCCCGAGCGGGTGAAGCAGCGTTCGACGTCCGCAAACAATTTGCTTTGATTCTCCTTGAGAGCCAGCACGTAGTTGGCGCCGCGTGCGAGCACCTTGTTGGCGAAGGGGCGATTGCAATGCAGGGCGTCGGCCGTGACGATGCAGCCTTCGAGCGAGAGCATTTGCAGCACGTCCAGCGCCCCTTGGGCCTCGTTGCGACCCGGTGCCTTGCACGAAGCAAGCGCCATCCGCGCCTCGGTGGCGAAGACATTGACCATGTGCAGCGGCGTAGCGCTGCGGCCCCGCTCGTAGGCTCCTCGCACCGCCTTGCCATCGACGGCCACAACACCGGTAAGTTTGATCCCGTTGGCCTCGGCGAAGGCTGCCATAAAGCATCGGAAGGCTTGCTCGAAAGCCGCCGGGTCGAGCGCGTTGAGCACGCGGCTGAACGTGTCGTGACTGGGAACTCCGTGCTCCAGCCGAAGGAATTGCCGCAACAGCTTTCCCTTCGACGATGCAAACACCTCCATGTCCGTCGCGCTCTGTCCCCCACACAGGATCGTGGCCAGCGCGATGATGATGATGTCCAGCAAATCGTGCAGCGCGTTCGGTGCACGCGGATCGGGCAACGTACTGAAGATATTGCGGATCTTGCGCATAGGGGCTCCTCTGCGAATCGGGAGCCCTCTTCAGAATCCATATTGTCGGCCCGCGCAACACCACGCGCAAATTCACATGCGATTCCCCTGGCTTGCGGGGGAGGGTTGGGGAGAGGGTATCTCCGCAATCGAGAACCCCCAAGAGGAAAGAGCCCTCACCCGGCGCGTTGCGCCGACCTCTCCCGCAAGCGGGAGAGGTGCACCGAGCCCGCGGCCGCCTGATTCAACCTAAGCCCATTCCGCTTAGTCAAGCCGGATATCGAATGAAGGCGGCCGCCCTTCACGGGCGGCCGTTGTTTTTTGGGGATCAACGAACCGATTGACGGCAACAAGGCCGGGGAAATTTTCGGTCGCTTAGTTTCATGCACCGCAATTCCGAGCCACCAGCTAACGATTCTTCAAATCGGCACGACATTTTGCACACGTCCGTGCAGGCCAGAATACTGTCAACAAACCTTCTCTTTCAAAGATGGATGTTCCGCACACAGGACATCCAAAGATGCTTCTCACCCACAAACCTCCCGGAATAAGAAGAACGAAAGCGAGACCGCCAAACACGATTGAATATGAATGACTGGGCGCCAATGCGGACCGCGAACATAAATCCAACAGCCGCCAGGAACATGGCGGTTGCGAATAGCAGGGCTCGCGTTCGAAGACTCATTCAGCACCTGAACCGGATTGTCCCAGCACCATGCTCTGTCCCATTGGAGCAGGAGCGGTTGTGGTTCCAGAAGGCAATATCGAACCTTCACGGAGAAGATCACGCCCCCGCCGCGTTGTTTGCGATCACGTTGCGGTAAAAGCTTGCGCTCAGCTTTGCCGTACGCACCTGGGTGTCGAAATTGACGTGATAGAGCCCGAAGCGCTTGTTGAGCCCGAACACCCATTCAAAGTTGTCCATCAGGCTCCAGAGGAAATAGCCGCGCACCGGCACGCCCTCGATGGTGGCGCGCTGGAGCTGGGCGAGATAGTTGCGCAGATACATGATGCGGTCGGTGTCGTAGATCTTGCCGTCCTGCATCACCTGGTCGTCGCCGGATGTGCCGTTCTCGCTGATATAGATCGCATCCGTCTTCCAGATATTTGCAGCCAGCTTCGGCACCCAGTAGATCGTCTCGGGGCCGATGCGCAGCCAGTTCGAATTCATGTGCGGGAAGTCTTTCGGGACCGGCAGCGGCATGAAGCCCGCGCCCTGGTCGGAGGCGACGATGTAGTGCTGCGGCGCGTAGATGTTGAGGCCGAGGAAGTCGACCGGCGAAGAGATGATCTTCAGCTCGGCATCGGTGTATTTCGGCGCGTCGGCCCCGGCGTATTGCAGGAACGCGTCGGTGTAGCGACCCGTCATGATGACGTTGAGATAGCCGGCATTCATCTCGCGCAACGCGATCTCGGCGGCGCGGATGTTTTCGGGCGTATCGATCGCGGGACTACAAGCATCGATGTTCTCGGCCGGCCCGACGCGCGTGCCGCGGCGGCCATGGGCGCGCACCGCCTGCACTGCGAGGCCATGCGCGAGCGCGCTGTTGTGCCTGATCTGGTTGATTTCGGCTTGCGGCAGCGTGAGGCCGGGCGCATCGATGCCGGTGCCATAGCCGAAATAGACGAAGCGCCCGCTCTCGTTCAGCGTGAAGACGTTCCTGACGCGATCGGTCAGGTGCTCGGCGACATAGGCCGCATAGTCGCCAAAGATCTTGCAGGTCTCGGTCGAGCGCCAGCCGCCAAAACGGTCCTGCAGCGATTGCGGCAGGTCCCAGTGATAGAGCGTCAGCCACGGCTCGATGCCGTTCTTCAGGAGCTCATCGATCAGGCGATTGTAGAAATCGAGCCCTTTCGGGTTCGGCTTGCCGTCTCCGTCCGGGAACACCCGCGGCCAGGCCACCGAGAAGCGATATGCCTTGCAGCCGAGCTCCCTGATGAGCGCGATATCGTCCTTGTAGCGGTGATAATGCTCGTTGGCGCGGTCGCCGGTGGTGCCGTCCTCGATCTTGCCGGGGATGCGGGTAAAACTGTCCCAGATCGAGGGCCCTCGTCCGTCCTCGTTGACGGCCCCTTCGACCTGATAGGACGAGGTGGCGGTGCCCCAGAGGAATCCCGGCGGGAAGCCGCGCGCATCGCGCGTAGCCAGAGCCGGTTTGGCCTCAGCCGCCGCCGGTGGAGTTGTTATCGCTGCTGCGGAAAGCCCCGCGATCTTCGCGAACTGGCGACGCGAGAACTTATCCGACATTGGTACTGCTCCGGCTACATTTGTTGCGGGCCGCACAATGGCGAGTCTCGGCCGATTTGAGAAGCCAGGTTCCCACGTTGTCTTGATTGCAACACTGCCATCTCCGACGGGAGCGCTGCTAACTGATTATCTGACCAAACCATGGTTTAGCTTGAACAGAGCCCGGTTCCTAAGGTCTGATCCATGCGCTTGCGCCGAAGTGGATCGAACTCCCCTCAGTGTGGATATCGGGACTTTTCTGTGTCCAAGGCATGAAACTCGCATGACAAGACACCGGGAGATCCGTAGCTTTTCGCATTGAACGCGCACGAGGGACAAGGGTGATTCACGCTGGCGTAAGCCCGATGGCGTTGCGTGGTGATCGGCACGGCCAAGATGTCGTTGCCGGCCTCACGCCAGGCCTTTCGTTCGCTCTGGTGCGACATGCGCCGCGAGAGATGCTGCGCGTTTTGCGGCGCGGCCCTACCGTCACCGTGGAGATCCACTGGCCGTCGGGAGAGGCAGGCCTCTTCCTGCAATGCCGTATCGAGCTGAGCTCGAGAGACTCGTCGCCGTTGCGGCATCGACGGCACGCCCATCAGGCTGCGAACCATCAATCATCTCAACTGGCGATCCTTGCCATGACATTGCTGCTCGCCGTCTGCGGCTGGATCGCCGGCGGAGCCGAGGGCATGCAACGGGCGCTGTCGGGAAGCACGCCCCGTCCCGACGAGACGGTCATCTCGCGCGAGAGCGTGTATCGCTGGTTCGGCGCCCGCCTGCTGTCCCCTGCCGAGGTGCCGGACCTGTTCGCCATTCTGACAAAAGTTTGCAGCCGGGCCGGCCTGGTGCGATTGCCGGATCTCTATTGTCTGCCGGCACCGCGCGAGATGAATGCCTATGCGCTCGGCGGACCGGAACGCAGCGCCATCGTGTTGACCGAAGGCCTGCTACGCGGCCTGGCGCGTGACGAGATTGCCGGGATATTGGCCCATGAAGTCGCTCATATCCGCAACAACGACGCCTGGACGATGGGCTGGGCGACAGCGTTGCGACACGCGATCGATTGGACCTCGCTCGCTGGTCTCGCGCTGCTGCGATCCAGCCATCATCACGGCGGCATGACATCAAGCCGGCCATTGGCGATGCTGCTGAGCGCAGCACCAGCGCTCGGCCAGCTCCTCGGACTTGCTCTGTCGCGCGTTCGCGAACTGGATGCAGATGCAACGGCGCTCGAACTGACCGGCGACTCGCGAGCGCTCATCGCCGCACTCGACAAGCTGGAGCGCCATCACACCGGCTCTGCACCAAGCCGCACGTCCGCATTCGTGCATGATCCGGTGCGCTTGCTTCGCAGTCATCCCGCCACCTCCGAGCGCGTCGGCGCATTGCTCAACCTCGCCTACTAAAGCGCGATGAGATCGGGATGAATCGTCATCGCGCTTTAGAGTATTGTTTGAGCATGATCTTTTCGGAAAACCGCTTCTCACTTTTCCGGATCATGCTCTAGCATTCGCTGAAGTTGACACGGATGCACATCGGAAGGCTCGCTGACCAGGCAAAGAGTGCTGACGAAAATCCGTGCGCTTGAAATTTTTGCGGAGTTTGATCGCCGCCAAAATATCGCCGCGCTTTCGCGAAACTATTTCGACGTGAGTACGTTTTCCGCGTCTCTGCTCATTGCAGAACTGGGGAGAAACCAACGCAATTGCCAAGCGTTTGAGCGGACGTAGGACATAAACGGTAAATGGCTGGCCATCGTGCCAGCGAGGAAAATCCGCTCCCACATCTCTCGGCGGCCATCATTAGCCGCTCTAAAGCATCTCACCGTCGGCTTGTCACCTTGAGGGGACGCAACTCGCGCCTCCCAGGCGGGGCGACATTGCTTGCGGCCGAGACTTCCGTGCCAAGCATTTGAACTTGAAGCTCCAACAACGCCGTCGCACCGGCGTGACCAATCGCTATTGCCAGCGAAGGGGTCGCACATGCGACCGACCTTTGCAGGATTCTTGTCAGGATTTTGGGCTGAGGGCACCAACCATCGCAAGGAGGCCAAGCGATGACGTACTATGACACCCTGCAACAGAACCTCGCGCATGGTTCGCCATTCGGCCAGTTCGGTCCGCAACAACAATGGGGATCGGGAGCATTCGGTTCGCAAGGCGGCCAACAGTATGGAGGTGGCGGTCTTGGATTGGGCCAGGCTGCCTATGGACAGCAATACGGGCAGTTCGGCGGTCAGCCGACCTTTGGCGCGTCTGGATATGGCCCCGGCTGGGGCGGGCAAACGGGCTGGGGTCAGCAGCCGGCTCAGCAGACTTGGGGCGGACAACAGCGCCAGCTTTCGCCACAGGACGTGAATGAGGTCGTGCGGCAATTGGTACCGGCGCTGCCTCAAATTCTTGCGCAAGCTCAGACTCCGTTCGCAGGAATGGGCTATGCGGCTTACGGCCAGGCGCCGCGGCAGCTAAGTCCGCAAGACGTGAGCGAGGTCGTGCGGCAGATCCTGCCCATCGTGCCACAGATCGTGGGAATGCTGCAGAGCCAGCCCCAAATGCAGCATTCGGCCATGCACGGCGGTATCGGTCAGGGTCAGTTCGGAGGCCTCGGTCAATTCGGTCCCGCGCAGACTCAGCCTGGGCAGATGTGGGGTCCGCAGTTCGGCGCGCCGCAGTTCCAGGCGGCATTCGGCGGTCAGACGGGCTTGGGCCAGCAACGACAACTGACGCAGCAAGACGTCGCCGACATCACCCGCCAGCTGATCGGCATCATACCCCAGGTCATCGGCAACCTTCAGGCCTACGGCCAGCAGCGGATGATCTGACCGCGGTAAGGCGCGACCGCCGCCAAAAGCGGCGGTCGCGCCTGCCGTTGCGCATGCTTCCTCCGAAGGAGAACGCTCATGTCGGATTCAAATCCCTCCGCCGCATCCGCGACACAACGCCACTCCCCAGACATTCAGCAGCTCGTGGGCCTGCTTGGCAATTTGATGCCGCTGCTCTTGCGCCTGCAGTCGCAAACGTTCGAGCAGCCGTTCCGAACCGCGCCCGGCAACTTCGCGATGCCGAACCCGGTGCTCGAACATCAGGCGGCCGAAAACATGATCGGAGACATGATCGCAGAATCGCTGCGCTCGCTCTCTGCCTATCTCGAGGCCAACGCCGCACAGCATGCGGGCCTCGAAAACTGCGTCTCGATCGTCACCCAGGCAGCCAACAAGTTTACCGAGCGGGATTTTGCGCAGGCCTTCAACCTGATCTATTTCGCCTATCGCGCGATCGAAGCCGCCCGCGCAGCCGATCCCCGCCTTCCGCTGCTGGCTTCGATCGATCGCACGCAATCTTCTATCCACTGAAATCAAAGGAGGCGACGCCATGGCAAACGGTCCAGATGATGCGCGACCGACCTCGAGCGACAATCGACATAAACCAGTGCGCAGCACTCAATACATGATCGCGCCGGCGGGCCCTGGCGTCAGCGCTCAAACGCTGGCCGAACAACTCAACCAGTTCGGCAACATCCTGTGGACCCATGACCAGCGCGGCGTCAGTGGCCCGCCAATCGCAATCGTGCGCATGCCTGACGAAGCCGCCGCCGCGTTGCGCCGCTCCACGGCCGGCAGCTTGATCATCGAGCCGGACAGCCATTTGCGAGCTGCATCCTTTGCCCGCCCGGCCTCCTCTTTCATCCCGGCGGCCACGACGATGACCGCACTCGGGCCGGACTTGAAGGTGACGATCCGGGTTCTCAGCGAAGCAGGTGCGCCTGTGGAACAAGCAATCGTCCAGCTCGTCGGCGAGCAGGCGTCAGTTCAGGGACGGACGGACCGTGATGGCAACATCGATCTGACGCTGCGGGACGAAATGCCGGAAACAATCGCCGCCATTTTCGTCAGCGCACGCTCCGGCCATTGGGGCTTGTGGCAACAGCGGCCCAATATCGAGGCCGATGCGGTGAACACCTTCACCCTGAAACCGTTGCCGCTACCTGGCCGGCTGGATTGGGGCGGCGAGACGATGCGCTTCGATCAGATTCCCGACCACTGCCGTGGAGCTGACATCAAGATCGCGCTCATCGACAGCGGCGTGGCGACCAGCCACAAGCAATTGGCTGGCATCGAGCACGGTATCGATGCCCGAAGTGGCGAGGATCGCTCATGGTCAAAGGACGTCACTGGCCACGGCACGCCTTGCGCAGGCATCATCAATGCGGCTGCGCAGGCAGATCACGGCATCCGCGGCTACGCCCCGGACAGCGAGCTGCATGTTTGCAAGCTTCCAATAGATGCCCGTTGCAGCGACCTGATCGCGGCGCTCGATGATTGCCTGCAAAACGGCATCGACGTGGCGTGCGTCGGAGTCGGTTGCGCGCGCGGCTCCGTGCTGGTTGAGCAGCACATCGCCATGGCCAAGCAGCAAGGCGTCAGCATCATTGCCGCTGTCGGCAACTCCGGAGAGGGCGTACTGTTTCCGGCCTGCTCCCCGCATGTCATGGCAGTCGGTGCAGTCGGACGGATGGGAAGCTTCCCGGAGGACAGTCCGCAGGCGGCGCAGGCCGCAACCGCCAGCGCCGCGGCGGGCGGGTTGTTTGTACCGCCGTTTTCCGGCCGCGGGTCCGAACTCGACCTGTGCGCGCCCGGTGTTGCGGTCATTACCTGCCAGTCACCGGACGGCTACGCCGTCTGCGACGGCACCTCGATCGCAGCGGCTCACGTTGCCGCACTTGCAGCCTTGATCCTCGCCGACCACGCCGACTTCAAGGGCAGCTTCATCGCAAAGGATGCCCTCCGGGTCGAACGGCTGTTCCAGATTCTGAAGGATACGGCCCAGCCCATCGGCCATCCATGGCAGACCGGAGCCGGGTTGCCGGATGCAGCCCGCGCGCTCGGCGTCTGGTCCGATCAGCGGCCCCTTGCCATGCCTCTGAATGCGGGATTGCGCGAGATGCGCAGCGCCATTCGGCAGCTCGATCGGATTCCATTCAGTGCAAGCCAGGCGATGATATTCGAGCCGCCGCGCGGCCCGGCCAACGTGACGCGGCTTCCGCTGAATCCGGCCCCTCTGGCGTTCCAGGCTACCGGCGCGGAAACAGCGACGGTGCATGAACTCAGAGCAGCGATGGCGCTCGCGGGTCTAGCGGAAGGACCTTAGGGGGATGATCGGGACCCCGCAGTCCTAGAACGTCGCGCGCAAGCCTGCATAAGGGCCCGCGGCCAGGCAACCGAGAAGCGGTAGGCCTTTCAGCAGAGCTCCCTGATGGAGGCTTGAGGATGCAGAATTGCGCGGCCGCCGGGGCGCGACATGTCGATGCAGGCGATGCGGCGGGCCGCGATACTATCAGCGCGGGCGTTTCGGCAGCTTTGGAAGCTTGCCGGGATCGAACGCCGGGACTTGCCCAGTTACCTGCCCGGTTGGTTCAGGTGCCGCCCCCGGCTGTTCCGTCAGAATGAGCGTCCCCTGGAGGACTATTCCCCGTGCCTGCCCGGCCGTCGCCGTGTAGGTCGCGATTTTGTCGGGGCACGTGCCCTCGATGTCCAGCGTCAGTTCATCGTAGACGCCGAAGACGGTGACACGTCCTTCGGTATGACGCTTCGTCGACACGGTCGCGGTGAAGCGATCGCCATCGACCTTGCACGAACCGTGATACGTCATGAGGCTGTCGCGGCCCCAGATCTGGCCGTCTGCGACATGGACGATGCCGGTGCCCTGGTCGAGCGGCGTCTTGTACCACGCCGCGTAGGTCCCGTCCTTCAGCATGGGAGCAGTCTCCCTTGATCTTTCCGCGCTGATCATCCGCACGGTTAGCGCTAAGGAACGGTTAATCGCGCGGCCCGTGTCATTCCGGGCTCCAACGAACGAGGCACAGAATTTGGGCGGGCCTCCGCTCCTCCAGCCCGCGTCAGAACGTCACCCGCGCGCCTGCGTAAAACGCACGCGGTCTTGCCGGGCTCAGCGAGCGAGGGTCGTTGAAATTGTTGCCGCCATTGGCGAAGTTCGGCAGCGCGGTGGTGTCGAAGAACGTGCCGTAGGTCGCGTAGCGATTGTCGAAGACGTTGTCGACCTTGCCATAGATCTGGAGGTTCTTGGTGACCTGGTAGGACGTGTGCAGGTTGAACACGGCATAGCCCGGCAGCTTGGTCTCCAGATTGGCTCCGTCACCGACATAATACTGGCTCGAGACCCAGAGCGCATCGCCGCCGACTTTCCAGGCATCGGTGACGGCATATTCGATGCCGGCCTTGATGCGATGGCGCGGAATGGCCGGGATCTGGTTGCCCGGCACGATCGAGATGATGCCGCCATTGGCGACGGCCGTCGGGCTGTTGGAGGCGACGTCGAGTGCATCGAGGAAACGGGCGTCGACGAAGGCATAGCTCGCGTGGAACTGGACCTCGTTGGACTTGAGGCTGATCTCGGCTTCCAGGCCCTGCCGGCGCGTCGAGCCGACGTTCTGGAAGAAGCCGAAGCCCTGCAGGCCCGCGATCGGCAGCGCCAGGATGTCATCGTAATTGGTCGCGCGAAAACCGCCGATCTTCCAGCCGAGCGAGCCGATGGCCAATTCCCTGGTGCCGCGGAAGCCGGCTTCCACGGTCTTGGACACCACCTGCTTCAGATCGGGATCGGAGACGAGAAACGCCGCGATCAGGCAGGGATTGTTGGGATCGGCGCAGCCGAGCTCGAGCGGCGTCGGTACGCGGTTGGCTTCCGAATAGCCGGCATAGGCGGTCAGCTCCGGCGTGATCTTGTAGGTGCCGCCGATCACGGGATTGAAACGGTTGTAGGTGTGGTCGCCGTTCAGCGCGGTGCCAAGCTGGTCCTCCAGCGTGACGCGGGCGGCGTTGAAGCGGCCGCCGCCGGTGATCGCGAACGCGTCCGTCACGTTGAACGTGTCGAGCGCGTAGAGGCCCTGATACTGGTTGACGGTGCGCAGCGACACCGGGCCGATCGAGGTCGGATTGCCCGACTGTCCCAGAAAGATGCCGCTGCCCGTGACGACGTAGTTCTCGCCCACCGTCCCGAGTTCGGAGCTCGCGTCGAAATGCGTCACGCTGGCATCGTAACTGGCGCCGAACACGAGACGGTTCTCGTGCCCGAACAGCCTGTCGCTGTTGGTCGCCTGGCCGGAGATGCCGAACGAGGTCGAACGCGTCGTGGTGCGATCGATCTCGCCGAGCACCGCACCCGCCGCGAACGGATTGGCGAGCTGGACGCCGTTGAGGCCGAAGGCCGGCGTGGAGTCGTCACCGAAGCACAGTGTTGTCGGATCGGCGCAGGGCTGGGCATTGGTCGGGTTGCCGTCCTGGGTCTTCTGGTTGAAGCCGCGCACATGCGCGGTGCCTTCGAACGTCCAGGTCGGCGTCGCCTCGACCTTGCCGGTCAGATTGACGTAGCCGACCTTGTTGGTGCTGGTCTGCGGCGTGGTGTAGGTCGCGCCCCAGTAATTTTGGAGCAATTCGATCGGCACGGTGCTGGGGCCGGCGAGATGATTGTCGGCGACGCCCATGTTGACGTGGAATTCGTTGCCCTCGAAGCGGTAGCCGACGTCGCCGTAGAAGCGGCGAATCTCCGACGCGGAGAAATTGCGAAAGCCGCTGTCATGCGCGCCTTCCAGCGCGCCATAGACCGCCCAGTTGTTGTCGATCTTCTTGCCCCACTGCGCCGAGCCCTGGATGCGGCCAAACGAGCCACCCATGACGTCGATCTCGGCGCCCTGATAGGTGAAGCCGTCCTTCATCAGCAGATTGACGGCGCCGCCGAGCGCGTTGAGACCGAAGGCGGGATTGTTGGTGACGATCGTGGCCGAGCGGATCGCCGCGGTCGGGATCGCGTCCCAGTTCACTGTGTCGGAGAACGCCTCGTTGATGCGCACGCCGTTCTGGTAGACGGCAAGGCCCTGCGGCGTCCCGGCCAGCGGCGAGGCGACATAGCCGCGAAACTCGATGTTGGGCTGGAACGGATTGCCGGTGACTTCGCTGAGATTGACGCCCGGGACATATTGCTGAAGCGCATCGCCGATGTTCAGCGAGCCGGTGCGCTTGATCTGGGACGGATCGACCGCGTTGACGCTCGCCGGGATCTTGTCGACATCAATGCTGCCGGAGGCACCGGGCGAGGTCGGGTAGACGTAGATCCGGGGGGCCGTGGGCTTGCCGACACTCGCAGCAGTCCGTGCGACCGGCCGCGACGGTGCACGCCGTGCAGTTGGCTGCGGTGCCACCACCTCGACTGCGGGTAAATTCTGGACGTTGGTCTCCTCGTCCTGCGCAGCGCGGGCGTCGGTCCCGAAACAGAGCCCGGACAGCAACCCGGTCGAGACCGAGGCCATCAGCAGAATTCGCGTGTGTCCCGGCTTGCGCATTCCCATTGTCCCACCCGCAACCTTCGGCTGTTTTGGTTTTCGCCGTTTGGTCGTGACGAGTGTATTCGGCGGCGGCTCTTGGACCAGCCACAAAAGGTCGGGCACTCTTCGCACCCGTTTTCCCGACGAAATCGGGAATTTTTCCCGATCGTGAATTTTCCTCGATTTAACCGGGTGCAATCAGGCCGCCACGGTTGGAACCAGCGCCTCCACGGTGACACCGCCCTCGCCTGACGCCACATTGAGCGTGCCGCCCAGCGCCAGAATGCGCTCGCGCATGCCGACGAGGCCGAAGCCGAGTTTTTGGCCCGGCTCCATGCCGTGGCCGTTGTCGCTGACCCGCACCCGCGCGCAACCGCGGCCGTCACGGCCGGGCTGCTCTGCCGGCTCGATCACCACATTGATCGCGGTCGCGCCGGCGTGGCGGAACGCGTTGGTGAGCGCCTCCTGCACGACGCGATAGATCGTCAGGTCGGCAGTCTCGCCCGTAACGCCCAGCGCCGGCGAGATCGTGGTCTCGATCGTCACCTCGGGATGCGATTCCCGCCACAGCCGCGACAGCGATTCCAGCGCCTTGCCGAGGCCGAGTTCGGCAAGGCCAACGGGCCTCAAGCGCTCCAGCACGCGACGGGTGAACTGCTGCAGTGCGTTGATCTGTTCAAGAAGCGCGCCGCCGTGTTTTCGCACGGCATCTGCGCTCGGCTCGCGTCCGTCGGCGAGCTTTGCGAGAGCGCTCGCATGCGCGCGCAGCGAGAACAGATACGGCCCGAATTCGTCATGCAGCTCGCGCGCGATCTCCTTGCGCTCGACGTCCTGGAGCGACACCGCGCGCTCGGCAAGCCGCCGCTTGTCCTCGACCGCCTCGCCAAGCGTCGCCGCGAGATGATTGAGCTTGGTGCAGATCGCAGCGAGCTCGGGCGCGCCGCCGGGCACCGCACGCGCGTCGTAACGGCCGCCCTCGAGCTCGCCCATCGTCTGCGTCAATGACTGGAGCGGCGCGAGCGCCCGGCCGACGACATTCATCATCACCAGGAACAGCACCAGCGCGATGACTGAACCGACCTCGAGCTGCGTCACGATGGCGTCCCAGATCTCGGCGATCTCGTCATTGGGATGCGAGGTGATCACCAGCGAGCCGGGCATGCCATGGACCGAGACCGGCACGCTGACGGCGGTCTGCTCGGGATGAACCAGGCTGACGAACCAGGCCGGCGGCCCAGACGTGTCGTCATCGGCCTCAGTGCGAGGCGGCGTCAGCGGGTTCCCGCCGGCGTCCCGAAGCGCAATGCTGACATGGCGGAGCCGATTGAGGTCACGCGCGATCTGGTTCAGCCTGGCATCGGGATCCGGCGCCTCGTTGAGATCGGCAACGATCATCTCGATGAATTCGCGCGCCAGCCGGATCACGCTCTGGTCCTCGGCCTGCACGCGGGGACCGGCCTCCGCGACCTGGCGGGCAATGTTGACGGCGAGCCCGAGCGCAAGCAGCAGCGCCAGCAGGAGGTTGATGCGCCCGCGCAAGGATAGATTTTGCCACATTGCTCTCGCCTGCCCCACGAAGGATCGCTCGCGGCTGTCCGATAGCGTTGACAGAGACGAAGCGCCCGATATCTAATCGGAAGCGTACAGCAATCCCGGCCGGGTTGCATGACCCGACATGAGACGCGCGCGTCTCCCCTCGTTCGGCATCATGCGGCGCAAAACAGACAAGTTCTGTCACGGGAGCGCGCTGTCACGGGGAACGCCTATGCGCATTCTGATCGTCGACGATCATCCCATCGTCGCCTCCGGCTGCCGCGCCGTGCTGGCCGACGAAGGCGAGATCGAGATTCTGGAGGCCGCCGACGCCGAAGACGGCGAATGCGTCTTCATCGTCGAGCGCCCCGACCTCTGCGTGATCGACATCAACCTGCCGACCGTCTCCGGCTTCGAGCTCGCGCGCCGCATCCTCGAGCGTGCGGCTGATGCCCGGATCATCATGTTCAGCATGAACGACGACCCGGCCTTTGCCGCGCGCGCGATCGAATGCGGCGCCAAGGGCTACGTTTCCAAGACCGGCGATCCCGATGATCTCGTCGAGGCGATCCGCACCGTCGGCGGCGGCGGCACCTATCTGCCGAGCGCGATCGCGCGCAGCATCGCCTTCGCAGGGCCGACACTGGCGCAAAGCCCGCTGTCGAAGCTGAATGCGCGCGAGATGGAGATCTTGCGGCTGCTCAGCGCCGGAAAAAGCCTGTCCGAGATCGCCTGGCTGGTGCAATCCTCCTACAAGACCGTCGCCAACACCTCCTCGATCATGCGCCAGAAGCTCGGGGTGAAGACCTCGGTCGAGCTGGTGCGGCTGGCGATCGACAGCGGCGTGGCCTAAAAGCGCGCCACTAATTCGGTCACACAAGCATTGCATTCTCGATGTGGTGAGATGCCACGGAGCACAACGGCATGACGATCCAGACTGTCTCGACCAATACGTCCTATGGCGGCGTGCAGGGCGTCTATCGCCATGCGAGCCAGGCGACCGGAACCGACATGGTGTTCTCGGTCTATGTTCCTCCGCATGCCGACGGCGCCAAGCTGCCCGTGGTCTGGTATCTCTCCGGCCTCACCTGCACCCATGCCAACGTCACCGAGAAGGGCGAATTCCGCAAAGCCTGCGCCGAACTCGGCCTGATCTTCGTTGCCCCCGACACCTCACCGCGCGGGCCCGACGTGCCGGGCGATGCCAACAATGCCTATGATTTCGGCCTGGGCGCCGGCTTCTATGTCGACGCGACGGAAGCGCCGTTCGCGCGCAATTATCGCATGTGGAGTTACGTCACCGACGAGCTGCCGAAGCTCGTGGCGGGACATTTTCCCGTCGATGCCAAGCGGCAATCGGTGATGGGCCATTCCATGGGCGGCCACGGCGCGCTGACCGTGGCGCTGCGCAACCCGCACCGCTATCGCACCGCCAGCGCCTTTGCGCCGATCGTGGCGCCGTCGCAGGTGCCATGGGGCATCAAGGCGCTGACCGGCTATCTCGGGCCAAACAAGGATGCCTGGCGCAGCCATGACACGGTGGCGCTGATCGAGGACGGCGCGAAATATTCAGGCTTCCTGGTCGACGTCGGCGAGGCCGACAATTTCCTCGAAGAGCAGCTCAAGCCGGAGCTGCTGCAGGCGGCCTGCAACAAGGCCAACATCCCGCTGACGCTTCGACGTCAGCCAGGCTACGACCACAGCTATTATTTCATCTCGACGTTCATGAGCGATCATCTGCACTGGCACGCGGAGCGGCTGAGGGGGTGAGAACGCCCTCTACTCCGGCTTGCCGTAATTCGGCGCGAGCAGGCGGTTGCGGATCAGATAGCTCATCGTGCGCGACCAGGATTCGTCGGTGTTGCCGCGCATGTCGGCGCTTGCCGCCGCGATCATGGTGCCGGTCTTCACGTCGCGCAGATAGATATTCAGATTGATGATCAGGTTCGAGACCTTCTGCACCATGCCGGTGATCTCGAGGTCCGCGCCGAGCTCTCCGGCAAGCTTGAGGTCGCAGCCGCCGCAGGCCTGCAGATTGGCGTGACGGGCGGCATCCCTGACCGGCGCGATATCGAGCAGCTGGAACCGGCCTGACTCAGCCAGCTCCTTGCGCAGCTGGTCGCTGATATGCGCAAGCCGCGCTTCCTCAGGCTTCGAGCCGTAGAACTCGCCCGGCAGGCTGGTGTCGATCAACTCGAAATCGAACACGGCGAGCTTTGGCGGATCGGCAGCTGCCTGCGAACCCATCAGCAGCAAAGCCGCGAAACATATCAGCGCTCGCATGATCGTGATTCCCGGCGTGCCTGCGTGAGGACCAAATGCGGGGTTGCAAGCCCGGCCAAATCGGTCATGCTTCAAGAGAGACAATTCTTCACCGATGGTCAAGCCGGGGAGAACGTCAGGAGGAAGCATGATCCGATGGTTGCTCGGCCCGATCGGCCTGTGTCTGGCAGCGATGCAAGCGCTCGCGGCCGACCCGGTCACGATCGGCGTCGGCTATCTCGGCATCGCCGGCACCAGATCGACGCTCTCGCTGGTCGAGCAGCCCGCGGACAATGACGGCGTCGCCGGCGCGAAGCTCGCGATCGAGGACAACAACACCACCGGAAAATTCCTCAACCAGCGTTTTGTGCTGGAAGAGCGCCGCATCAAGGAGGCCGAGGACGTGGTCCAGGCCGCGACCGCGCTTGCCGAGCACAATGGCTTTATCATCACCGACCTGCCGGCCGATGCGCTGTTGAAGGTCGCCGATGCCTTACGCGACCGCGGCACGCTGCTGTTCAACGCCGGGGCCATCGACGAGCGGCTGCGCGAGGCCGATTGCCGCGCCAATGTGATCCATGCCGCACCGACGCGATCGATGCTGGCCGATGCGCTCGGCCAGTACCTGGTGTGGAAGCGATGGCCGCGCTGGCTGCTGGTGGTCGGCTCGCATGACGAGGACAAGCTCTACGCCGATGCGCTCCGGCGCGCCGCGACGCGGTTCGGCGCCAAGATCGTGCAGGAGCGCACCTTCGAAGACACCGGCGGCGCGCGCCGCACGGACTCGGGCGTGACGCTGATCCAGCGGCAGATGCCGGTGTTCACGCAAGCCGCGCCCGCCTACGACGTGCTGGTCGCTGCCGACGAGAGCGAGGTGTTCGCAGCCTATCTGCCCTACCGCACCTGGGATCCCCGCCCCGTCGCGGGCTCGGCCGGCCTGGTGCCGCGCAGCTGGGACGCCGCGCAGGACCAATGGGGCGCGACGCAGATGCAGAACCGCTTCATGAAGTTGAATTCGCGGCGCATGACCGCGCTCGACATGCAGGCCTGGACAGCCGTGCGCATGATTGGCGAGGCCACCTCGCGCACCAATTCCGGCGACATCAAGAAGGTCACCGATTTCATCAAGGGACCGGATTTCTCCGTCGCCGCCTTCAAGGGCACCAAGCTGACGCTGCGCGACTGGAATCTCCAGCTCCGCCAACCGATCCTGCTGGTCGACGGCCGCATGGTGGTGTCGGTGTCGCCGCAGGAAGGGTTTCTGCACCAGGTCTCCGAGCTCGATACGCTCGGCTACGATCGTCCGGAGAGCAAATGCAAGCTGAAATGAGCATTGTGAGATGAGTTCGAGCTGCCGCCGCAACGACGCTGCGCCCCCTCTCCCGCTTGCGGGAGAGGGTCGGGGTGAGGGTGTCTCGACTCGCGAGAACCCCCAAGAGGAAAGAGCCGCCACCCGCATCGCATCTTGCGATGCGATGCGACCTCCCCCGCAAGCGGGGGAGGTACAACCAACACGCAGTGGAATGTTGCGCATGTGGCGCGTGGGATTGCTGTCCGGATTGGTGCTGGTCGCGGCGCCCGCGCATGCCTTCATCGCCTATGTCTCGAACGAAAAGAGCAACACGGTGTCGGTGATCGACACCGACAGCTGGACCGTGACCAAGACCATCAAGGTCGGCCAGCGCCCGCGCGGCATCGAGTTCACCCGCGATGGCAAATTCGTGATGGTCGCGGTCGGCGACGACGACACCATCCAGGTGATCGATGCCAAGACGCAAGCCGTTGTCGACACCCTGCCCTCCGGGCCTGACCCGGAATTATTCACCCAGGATGCCGCGGGCAAGACACTCTATGTCGCCAACGAGAACGACAACACGGTCACCGTGATCGATCTGGAGAAGCGCGCACGCCTCGGCGACATCCAGGTCGGTGTCGAGCCCGAGGGCATGACCATCAGCCCGGACGGGAAGATCCTGATCAACACGTCCGAGACGACCAACATGGCGCATTTCATCGACACATCGTCGCGCCAGATCGTCGCCAACGTGCTGGTCGACGCGCGGCCGCGCTTTGCCGAATTCAAGCACGACGCCTCCGAACTGTGGGTGTCCTCCGAGATCGGCGGCACCGTGTCGATCGTCGATCCGCAGAAGCACGAGGTGATCGGTACGGTCAATTTCGAGATTCCGGGCTTGAGGAAGGAGGCAATCCAGCCGGTCGGCATCGGCATGACCAAGGACGACAAGACCGCCTTCGTCGCGCTCGGTCCCGCCAACCGCGTCGCCGTGGTCGATGTCGCCACGCGCAAGGTGACGAAATATCTGCTGGTCGGCCAGCGCGTCTGGCACTTGGCATTCACGCCGGACGAAAAATACCTGCTCACCACCAATGGCGTGTCGAACGATGTCTCCGTCATCGACGTCGCCGCGCAAAAAGTGATCAAGACCATTCAGGTGGGCGAGCTGCCCTGGGGCATCACGATCGCGCCATGACCAGCCCTGCTCCCATCGCCGAACCACGCGAGACGCCACGGCCCGATCCGGCCGCGGTGCCGGCGCTGTCGATCGACGGCGTCAGCCATTCCTACGGTCCGCGCCGCGCGCTGATCGACGTTTCCTTCAACGTGAGACCTGCGAGCTTCACCGCCCTGCTCGGCCTCAACGGCGCGGGCAAGAGCACACTGTTCTCGCTGATCACGCGGCTGTTCGGCATTCAGACCGGCCGCGTCGGCATTTTCGGCCATGACATCAGCCGCACGCCCGGCGAGGCGCTACGGCTGCTCGGTGTCGTGTTCCAGCCGCGCACGCTCGATCTCGATCTGTCGCTGACGCAGAACCTGCTCTATCACGCCGCCCTCCACGGCATCAGCCGTCGCGAGGCGGCCGCGCGCAGCGCCGAACTGCTCGCGCGCATCGGCCTCTCCGACCGCGCCGCTAGCAAGGTACGCGACCTCTCCGGTGGCCAGATGCGGCGGCTGGAGATCGCCCGTGCGCTCTTGCACCGGCCACGGCTGTTGCTGCTGGACGAGCCAACCGTCGGGCTCGACGTCAAGGCGCGGGCCGACATCATCAGCCATGTTCGTCAGCTCGTGACCGAGCAAGGCATCGGCGTGCTCTGGGCCACGCATCTGTTCGACGAGATCATGCCCAGTGACGACCTCGTGGTGCTGCACCAGGGCAAGG
This sequence comes from Bradyrhizobium sp. AZCC 2230, assembly GCF_036924495.1. Taxonomy (NCBI): domain Bacteria; kingdom Pseudomonadati; phylum Pseudomonadota; class Alphaproteobacteria; order Hyphomicrobiales; family Nitrobacteraceae; genus Bradyrhizobium; species Bradyrhizobium sp. AZCC 2230. Next base: position 3,254,341 of record NZ_JAZHRS010000001.1, read on the forward strand.
TGCTGGCGCAGGGCCCGATGGACCGCGTCATCACCGAAGCCGGGGCGCAGGACGTCAACACCGCCTTCATGCGCCTGACCGGCGCGCAAGTGATGCCGGGAGGCGGCGCATGAGCAGCATCACCACGCGCGAAGTACCGCGCGGCTTCTCGGCCACGGAGTACCTGACCTGCCTCACCGGCATTGTCTGGCGCGAGGGGCTGCGCTTCCTGCATCAGCGCGAGCGTTTCGTCTCGGCGCTGGTGCGGCCCTTGGTGTGGCTGTTCATCTTTGCCGCCGGCTTCCGTCAGGTGCTCGGCATCTCCATCATCCCGCCTTACGAGACCTATATCCTTTACGAGGTCTTCATCGCGCCGGGGCTGATGGCGATGATCCAGCTTTTCAACGGCATGCAATCCTCGCTCTCGATGGTCTATGACCGCGAGATGGGCAATATGCGCACGCTGCTGGTGAGCCCGCTGCCGCGCGGCTTCCTGCTGTTCTGCAAGCTGCTCGCGGGCACCGCGGTGTCGCTGCTCCAGGTCTATGCCTTCCTGATCATCGCCTGGTTCTGGGACATCACCCCTCCGCCGATCGGCTATCTCACCGTGCTGCCGGCGCTGATCCTGTCGGGGCTGATGCTGGGCTCGCTCGGCATGCTGATCTCGTCCGGCATCAAGCAGCTCGAGAACTTTGCCGGCGTCATGAACTTCGTGATCTTCCCGATGTTCTTTGCCTCCTCCGCGCTCTACCCGCTGTGGCGGGTGCAGGAGGGCAGCCCCTATCTCTATTATGTCTGCCAGGCCAATCCGTTCACCCATGCGGTCGAGCTGATACGTTTTGCGCTCTATGGACAGATCAACTGGATCTCGCTGGCCGTGGTCGGAGCGTGCACAATCGTCTTCATGATCGCCGCGATCTATGCCTATGATCCCTCGCGCGGGCTGGCACGGCGCGGGTCTGCGGGAGGCGAAGGATGATGGTTCGGACACTTGCTCGGACACTTGCCATGGCAGCCCTTGCGTTCGCGGTCTCGACCGCCGCCGCACGCGCAGCCGATCCGCGCTATCCCGACTGGCCCTGTTCGCAGGCCAAGGTTCCGGAGATCTCGCTCGCCGCGGTCTGGGCCGGTCCTGCGCTCGACGACGCCGGGAGCAAGTGGAAGGACGACAGCAAGGTCAGCGCGCTGGTCTCGAAGCTGGCGGCGCGCAAGACGTCGCTGGACGAGGCCGAGCAGTCGGTGAAGGAATTTTTGAGCGGCGCCGCGGCCGACAAGACCGCCAACGCAAAACTGCTGTTCGCCGGCCTGTTCGACACGCTGAATGCCCAGCGCTCCCAGGTCATGGGTGGGCTCGAACGCGTCAGCCGCAAGCAGCGCGAGGCCGCCGACAAGATCCGCGAGGAGACCATCCAGCTCCAGGCGCTGCAGGACGCCACGCCGCGCGACGACACCAAGGTCGACGCGATGAGCAACCAGCTGATCTGGGAGACCCGCATTTTCGAGGACCGCCGCAAGGTGGTGCGATTCGTCTGCGAGGTTCCGACCACGATCGACCAGCGCCTGTTCGCGCTCGGCCGCGTCATCCAGCAGGAAATGGAATAGCGTCAGTCTTATAGCGTCAGTCCTGCTGACAGCTTTCATAAAAGTTCCCGCGATATCAACGCGATCATTCATGTTTTGCCGCGCTATCTGCCGGAACCAAATCGATCTAAGATGGCTTGTCCTGTGAATCTCCAAATGCCGGGAGGCCCCGATGGGAACAGCAAAATTCATCCTCGCAGGTGCTGCAGCCATCACCATGCTCGCATCCCCCGCCTTTGCCGACGACATGACCGGAATGGTCACCAGCATCAATCGGCTCAACAGCACGATCTCGATCCAGCAGACGCAGAAGGGCACGGTCGGCGGCAGTGCCGGCGGCGCTGGCGCGCTGCAACAGTACAAGGCCAAGGACGCCGCGATGCTGGATGCCGTCCATGCCGGCGATCGGGTGACGTATTCCGCGACCGACGCGGATGGCGCGGGCACGCTGACGAAGCTGCAGAAGCAGTAGGGCGACATCGTCATTGCGAGGAGCACTTGCGACGAAGCAATCCAGAGTCCCTCCGCGGAGAGATTCTGGATTGCTTCGCTGCGCTCGCAATGACGGGGAGAGAGTTGCGGCTCGCTCACTGCTCAGGCCGCGGCTCCGGCTGTGCCTCCTCCGTTGGCAGCTTCGCGCGCTCCCAGCCGTCGGTGCCCTCGGGATACCAGGCGACGTTGGAATAGCCGTAGGCGAGCGCGCGCTTGGCGGCGTTCCAGGACATCCAGCAATCGGCGAGGCAATAGATCACCAGCAGCGCGGCCTTGTCGCCGTGCGAGGCTTGCATGAGACCGCGGTGAAGATAATTGTCCGTCGCCGATGGCAACACGCCATAGCCGGTGTCCGGCAGCCAAATACTGCCGGGAATGTTTTTCCGGGGCGCATCTCGCCATACCGTGCCTGCGGGAAGGTTCTTCGGCTTCGGGGCGCGCGGCAGCACGTCGATGAAAGAACCGCTCTTCGCGCGCCAGATCGCCTCGGTCTCCGCCGTCGTCAGCACGCGCGCGCCTTCCAGCATCGCCGGCACCGGCGCGCGGTAATTGTCGGTGCGATAGCCCTCGGGCTCGAACGGCTCCTGCTGCTGCGCCAAAGCCGGCACCGCCAGCATGGCGGCGACGAGCGCGGCGGCAAGATGTCGCTTCATGGCGCCTTCTTGGCCGTCTCCGCACCGAGCGGCCGATCGTTTTCATCCAGCAGCGGCACACCGAAGTCGAGCAGGATCTTGTTGATCTCGCCCTGGTTCTCCTGAATCAGCTTGTTGAGCTGCCGCTTCCAATTCTGGTCGGCGGCGCGCACGCCCATGCCGATGCGATAGACCAGTTTTGGGCCGGTGGTTTCCTTCACCAGCGGCGTCACGTGCAGCGAGCCGGCCTTCTTGGCGTAGTATCCCGCCATCGGTCCCCACAGCACGCCGGCGTCGATCTTGCCGGCAGCGAGGTCGTCGATCATGGCCTGCGCCGAATTGTCGTAGCGCGTGTCGATCATCAACGGATAGGGTTTTGCATCGCCCATCAGACCTGCAATAGCCATGTTGGTCGCCGGTGGCGTGCCGGCGACGATGCCGACATGCTTGCCTTTCAACTTCGGGTCTTCGAGCGTGTCGACGTCCTCCAGCCCGCTGCCCGCTTTCGCAACCAGCGCGTAGGACGTGCGATAATACGGATTGGTGCCTTGCACGAGGTCGTCACCTTGCGGGAAGCCCATGATGACGTCGCAGCGATGCGCGCCCAGCGTCATGCGCACGAAGCCCGTGGCCTGCGGGAAGAAGACGTAGTCGAGCTTCTTCTGCAGCTTGTCCGCGAACAGCTCGGCGAGCTTGTTCTCGATCCCCTCGCCCTTCTCGTTGGAGAACGGCAGATTGCGCGGGTCGGCGCAGACGCGCAGCACCTTGGGGTCGACCAGCTCGAACGAAAGGTCACCACCATCGGTCGTCTGCGCTCGAGCGACGTCGCCGATCGCACAAGACGCCACCATCACACACAGTGAAAACAACCAGCGACGATGTCGTCCGGCCTCCATCCCGCTTCCTCCTCATTTCATTCGAATGCTATCCATGCAACGCAGGACGCACCCTGTTTTGCCAAACTTTGCGTTGGCTTGTTGTGCTGCAGTGCAATGCGGCAAGTCCTGAACTGAGGCGGAAAAGTGTCGCATCTCACGTCAAAGATCGCAGCCCTGTCCCTGCTGGGGCTCGCAACGCTAGCACGCGCCGGGGCGGCCGAATTGCCTGTGAGCGAAGTCGCACCGGGAATCTTCGTGCACTCCGGGACCATCGCCCTGATGACCCGCGAGAATGAAGGCGACATTGCCAATGTCGGCTTCATTGTCGGCGAGGATGCGGTGGCCGTAATCGATACCGGCGGCAGCCTGCGTGAAGGCGAAGCGCTGTTGGCCACGGTGCGGGCCCGTACCAAGAAGCCGATCCGTTACGTCATCAACACCCATGGTCATCCCGACCATGTCTTCGGCAATGCGGCTTTTGTTGCCGAGGGAACCAGCTTCGTCGGCCACGGCAAGCTGCCGCAGGCGCTGGCGACACGCGGGCCGTATTATCTCGATAATTTCCGGCGCATCATGGGCGGCGAACTGATTGATCCGGTGAAGATCGTGCCGCCCACTGTGCTGGTTAAGGACACCATGACGCTCGATCTCGGATCGCGCCGGCTGACCTTGCGGGCATGGCCTGCAGCGCACAGCGACAATGACCTGACGGTGTTCGACGAGACGACCAGGACGCTGTTCGCAGGCGATCTGGTCTTTCTCCGCCACATTCCGGTGGTGGATGGCAGCATTCGCGGCTGGCTTGCTTTGCTGAAGGAGCTGGAGACAGTTCCGGCGGTCCGCGTCGTTCCCGGTCACGGCCCTGTGAGCGACTGGCCTGCCGCGCTCGCCGATGAACGGCGTTACCTCTCGACGCTGCTGTCGGACGTCCGTGCCTCGAACAAGAAGGGCGAGCCGATCCGGACCGCGGCGGAGAAGGCAGCCGCCACCGAGCGGCCGCATTGGGAACTGTTCGACGACTACAACGCCCGCAACGCAACCGCAGCATTTTCGGAAATTGAATGGGAGTAGCGGACGCGCTACCTTACGTCTGAACAATGCTTCGTCCGCGCAGGACCTTGACCATGACGGGATGCACACGCCGCCTGCTCCTGATGGCCGCACTCGGCATCGCGCTTGCGTGGCCTGCGAGCGCTGAGGAGGCCTCCTACGATCCTTGGCCGGGCCTGGTGCAGGATATCTTCAGCAACCGTCCGATGAACGATGGCAACGACGTCATCGCCATCGAGATGCCCTATCGCGCGGAGGACGCGGCGATCGTGCCGGTGACCCTGCGCAGCAAGCTGTCGCCGGCAGATAGCCGCCGCATCCGCTCAATCACGCTGGTGATCGACCGCAACCCGGCGCCGATGGCGGCGAAATTCGAGCTCGGTGCGGATGCCAATATCACCGAGATCTCCACGCGCGTGCGCGTCAACAATTACACCGACGTTCATGCGGTGGCGGAGCTCAGCGACGGCCAGCTTTACGTCTCCAAGACCTATGTGAAAGCGTCAGGCGGCTGCTCGGCCCCGGCGGGGAAGAACGCGGAAGAGGCCCAGAACCGCCTCGGCCAGATGCGCTATCGGCAGTTCGCGCGCGAGGAGGCGCCGGCGAGCCGCATCCGCGAGGCCCAGATCATGATCGGCCATCCCAACAATTCCGGCCTGCAGATGGATCAGGTCACGCAGCTCTATATTCCCGCCTTCTTCGTCAACCAGCTGAAGCTGACGCAGGACGACAGCCCCGTGCTGTCGATGGAAGGCGGCATTTCGATCTCGGAAGATCCCAACCTGCGCTTCACCTATGTCTCCAACGGCGCAAAGCGATTCCGCGCGGAGGCCAAGGACACGGATGGCCACGTGTTCCGGAACGAGTGGGACGTGGAGAAGCCGGGGACTTAAGGCAAGCTGCTTCCCCTCTCCCCTTTCGGGAGAGGGTGGATCGCTCTTGCGATCGGGGTGAGGGGTATGTCTCCGCTCACACGGCTCTCGTTGGAATTCGCGGATAGAACCCCTCATCCGGCGCTACGCGCCACCTTCTCCCGCAAGGGGAGAAGGAAGAAGGCACCGCTTGCGCGGCAATCGCTAGAAACACCTCACCTCAGCCTCGGCCTGTGCCCGCCGCAAATCGTTCACAGCCGAATTCGCCTGCTCTGATGTCCGGAACTGGGTGCCGAGATTGCCTTGGACCTGGGACATGCTGAGCGCGGTCTCCGCGGTGACATAGCGCTCGTAGCTGACAATCGAGGCGACCACGTCGATCGAGCAGGAGCATTGCTCGATTGCCTGCCGCGTCTCGCCATTGGCCTTCATGCAGCCATAGACATATTCCGCGCGCGCCGACGTCGGATAATCATTGGCCTCCTCGGCCTGCGCCGCGTAAGCCGTCGCCGCGAGCACGACCACAGCGGCGACAATCGGTCGTACCTGTCCCGCAAAACTCATGAGCGTCCTCCCGCTGGTTGCGATGGAAGCTATGCTATGCCTATTGTCCTGAAAAGCACTCGCTTCGAGAAAATGGCTCACAAGGTGATGAGAGTTTTGGGACGAACATTGGCGCTCGCGATGGTGCTGACGCTGGGTACGCCGGCCCATGCTGCGGATACCATTCGCCTGGCGGTGCAGAAGACCGGAACATTCTCCTGGGAACTGGCGACGATCCGCGAGGCCGGGCTCGACAAGGAGGCCGACCTGTCGCTGGAGGTCACCGAGCTTGCGAGCCCTGAAGCCGGCAAGATTGCGCTGCGCGCCGGCAATGCCGACATCATGTTGTCGGACTGGCTGTGGGTGTCGCGCGAGCGCGCGCTCGGCGCCAAGCTCACCTTCTATCCCTATTCCAGCGCGCTCGGCGCGGTGATGGTGCCCGCGGCATCGCCGATCAAGACGCTCGCCGATCTGAGGGGCCGCAAGCTCGGCGTCGGCGGCGGCCCCATCGACAAGAGCTGGCTGCTGCTGCAGGCGCGCATGAAGCAGGACGGCATCGACCTCAAATCGGATGCGACGATCGCCTATGGCGCGCCGCCTCTGATCGCCGCCAAGACGCTCGACGGCGAGATGGATGCGAGCCTGAATTTCTGGAATTTCTGCGCCCAGCTCGAGGCCAAGGGTTTTCGGCGCCTGGCCGGCATCGAGGAGATTTTGCCGAAACTCGGCGCCAAGGGCGCGGTCTCCGCCGTCGGCTATGTCTTCGACGAGAGCTGGGCCGCGAGCCATCGCGATGCCGTGGCACGCTTCATCGCCATGACCCGCAAGGCCAAGCAGCTGCTGATTACCTCGGATGCGGCCTGGGACAGGATCGCCCCGCTCACCGGTGCGACCGATCTCACGATGCTCAAGACCTACCGCGAGCGTTATCGTGACGGCATTCCACGCCGGAACATCAACGATGAGGAAGCGGATGCGCGCGTGCTCTATCGCGTGCTGGCCGAGATCGGCGGCCGCGACCTGGTCGGACCGGCGGCCGAGCTCGATCCCGGCACGTTCTATCACGCAGTCCCTGGAGATTGAGGTGCTGCGCCTTCTGTCGATCGCCCTGCTCCTTGCGATCTGGTGGACAGCCGCGCTGTTCGTCGGCGGCGCAAAACTGCCCTCCCCGCCCGCCGTGCTCAATGTCATTATCGCGGAAGCGTCAAGTGGCGCGCTGTTCCTGCATCTCGGTGCGACGTTGGCGCGCGTCGCGCTGTCCTTCGTGCTGGCGATGTCGCTCGGCAGCGCGATCGGTTATTGGATGGGCCGGGTCAAGCTCGCCGACCGGCTTGGCGATCCCTGGCTCATTTTGCTGCTGAACCTGCCGGCGTTGGTGGTGATCGTGCTGGCCTATATCTGGGCCGGGCTCACCGAGGCCGCGGCGATCGCAGCGATTGCCATCAACAAGCTGCCGACGGCGGTCGTCACCTTGCGCGAGGGCACCCGCGCGCTCGACCGTTCGCTTGACGAGATGGCGACCGTGTTCGCGATGCCGCGTTGGCGCGCCTTCCGCCATGTCGTGCTGCCGCAGCTCGCGCCCTATATCGCGGCCTCCTCCCGCTCCGGCCTATCGCTGGTGTGGAAGATCGTGCTGGTCGCCGAGCTGCTGGGGCGGCCGAACGGCGTCGGCTTCGAGATCGGCGTTGCCTTCCAGCTGTTCGACACGCCGCGCCTGCTGGCCTACTCCCTGACATTCGCCGCGGTCGTGCTCGTGATCGAGACGGCGCTGGTGCAGCCGTTCGAGGCCCGCGCAACGCGGTGGCGGCCCCGTGCGGCTTGAGGTCGAGATCACAGGCAAGACGTTCAAGAACGCGGCGGGCGGGACGCAGGACGTTCTGGCGCCGATCAAGTTCTCGCTCGGAGGCGGAGAGGTCGGCGTGCTGATCGGTCCGTCCGGCTGCGGCAAGAGCACGATGCTGCGCATCATCCTCGGGCTCGACCGCGACTTCGAGGGCCATATCACGCGCGCGCCGGAGGCGCGGATCGGCATGGTGTTCCAGGAGCCGCGGCTGTTGCCGTGGCGCTCGGTCGAGCAGAACGTGCGGTTGGCGGCGCCCGACGTGACCGACGCCAAGCTGTCGGAGCTGTTCAAAATCCTGGAGTTGGAGGCGCATCGCAGCCACTTCCCCGGCGAACTGTCGCTGGGCCTCGCCCGCCGCGTCGCGCTCGCTCGCGCCTTTGCGGTCGAGCCCGACCTGCTGGTGCTCGACGAACCCCTCGCCTCGCTCGACGATGCGCTCGCCGGCCGCCTGCGCGACGAGATCGCGATGCTCGTCGCGAACCACTCGGTGATGACGCTGCTGGTTACCCACAGCCTCGACGACGCCATCCGTCTCGGCGACCGCCTGTTCTTCCTGTCGCCGCGCCCGGCGCGCATCGTGCGGGAGGTGCCGATCTCGATTCCGCGCGCCGAGCGCAGTGAGGCCGAGCTTGCCAGGATCAGGGCGGAGCTCGCAGCACTGGCGCTTGAATCGAAATGAGAACTCGTGGTCAACTGTATCAAACCAGATTGCTTGGGAAGTTTCTTGGGAGGTCACCATGCGCCGTCAGCTGATTGCGATCGGCATCGTGTTGGTTGCGTTGCCGGGCGCGGCGCTCGCGCAGACCAAGGGCAAAGGCATCCGGCTCTGGAATTTGACCAGCGAGACGATCTCCGGCTTCCAGCTCGCGCCCAGCGGCAAGACCGACTGGGGCCCGAACCAGTGCCTGAACGACAAGGACAAGGAGGTCGACCACGACGAGCGGCTGCGCATCACCGGCGTCGAGCCCGGCCGCTACGACGCCAAGGTCAGCTATCCCAACTCACGGCAATGCGTCGTCCGCGACATCGAGATCAAGGCCGACGCGGTGTTCTCGATCGCCGACAAGGATCTGAAGGAGTGTACGAAGTAACGCGGCCGCCTCACGCCTTGTCGTCCGGGTGCGGATACTCGCAGCGCCAGCGCACGGCCTGCCACTTCGGGTGATCACCGACCCATTGCGCGATATAGGGCGGCGCGGCCATCGCACATTGCGTCGGGGACCCCGCGTAGTTGAACACAATATGCTGCTCCTCGCAGGTCGCAGGCGAGAGCACGGCACACACAGTCACCACCAGGTCGATCGGATTCATGCCGGGATCCTCGCGCGGAATTAAGTCTAGCACAAATGGATACGTCCCGAGGAGCCGGAAGTTTCAATCCGGCGGGAGGGATGCGCTGGAACCCGCTCCGCTAGAAGTTAATCCCGAACACCAGCCGCGCCTGGTGCCGCTCGAAATTGACGAGGTCGAGATTGGCGCCCGTTCCGGCCGGACGGCCCCAGGCCTGCATGCTCCAACTCAAGGTGAGCCGCGATTGCTCGGAGAGCTGGAAGTAGGCGGTTGGTCCGACGAACAGGGCTTGCCCTGAGAACGCGCCGAGGCCGATGCCTTCATACTGGCGGAAGTAGCGCATCTCGCCGCCGAGCAGCACGTTTGGGCTGACGCGCACCATGCCGGCGAAAGCGGCGCCGATGGTCGAGCTCTTCTCGGACAGCCCGCTCACCTCGAAGCGTGTCCATTCCGGCTGGTAGATCAGATTGAGCGCGCCGATCGCAAAATTCGGGATCAGCTCGCGATCGAAGGCGAGGGTGAAATCAGTGCCGTACATCCGCCCCTTGGCGCCGCTGACCTCGTCGATGCGATCGCCATGGGTCTCGGCGGCGATCGTCATCCCGAACGGGGCGCGCTCGCGGTCGAGCAGGCGATAACGCAGGTCGAGCGAGAGGCCCTGGAAGTTGAACTGGCGGCGGTCGTCGATATCAGGGACGCCGGTGATGTCGTGCAGCGTGGCGGTGGCGCCGACCTCGATGCGAAAATTCGGCAGCGGCACGACTTCGATCTCGACCTCCTGGCCGAGGGCGCGATAGGTGCCGCCGCTCTTGCCGAAGCGTCCCGTCGTCTGGGTCTGAAATTCGCGCTCGCCGACATTGCCGACATCGCTGCCGATCATGAAGCCGAAGATGTGTTCGGTGTCGAAGCCCTCTTCGGCCCTGGCGCACATTGGCTCGAGCGTGAGCGTGCACGCGACCGCCGTCCAGATTGTGTGGGCTCCAATGCGCATCACGAACACTACCACGGCTTCGACGGCATCCGCCATCGAAGCCGCGGCAGGTCGTTCAGTCCTACTTGCGCGCAGCGCAGGCGTACATGTTGATTTCCATGCCGACCGGCACTTCCACGATCTTCGGAGCTTTCCAGGCCATTCGGGTCTCCCCAAGTATTGAGCGCGACATCGCGCCGGGCAAAACCTAGGGCTGCCTCAGCAACTGCGCAAGCCTGGAATCGGACCGCGAACACAGCGAACTGTCGCGTCACACGCATGCAGTTCACTCTCGGGCAAACCGCCTTCGCTCCCAGTCAAGCGCGGCTGTTCTCAACGCAACAGTCGCAGCAATGCGCGACCCGCGCGCGAATTCAGCTCCTTCGCATCCAGCGTTCCATCCTTGTCGGGATTCGCCGCGTTGAAGCGCTGCTCCACCACGGCAAGATATTCGTCGAGTGTCAGCGTCCCGTCGTGATCGGGGTCGGCGGCGGCGAGTTCTTTCGCCGTTAACCGTCCGCGCAATTCACGCGCGTCGAGCGTGCCATCATGGTCGGGATCGAGCTTCGCGAACAGCGCGGCTGCCGCCTTCTTCACCTCGGCGAGATCGAGCGTACCGTCATTGTCGGTGTCGAACATCTTGACGGCGCTGGCGGATGCCGACCAGGCCGGACCGGAGAGCACGGCAAACGTGAGCGCAAGCGCAACTGAGCGACGCGATATCATTTTGTCCTCCCTGACCATGAACCCCGATTCGCGGGGGATCGCGACAACATAAGTCCGCAAGCCCGCCCCGGTTCAAGCCGAATTGCAATGCTTCGGCCGCGTCGAACCCGTTCGCGCCAAGATTTTCGCGCTGCGCCAATCTTCGCGCCGTGGAAATTGGTGCAGCGCATTCGCGCAAGACGAGCAAAATTCTTCGGAGATTACCGCATCAAGCCTGGCATCTGGCGTCCAAACTATCGGCAGCGCGCTTTCGACTTTCGTATTGACGGGTTTTGCTTTCGGGCGGAGTGTTGCAATCGCAGCGTCAAAAGGCGCGCATATTGGGAGGAACGGATGAAACGCTTTGCGATGGCCGCGAGCCTCGTCATATCCGCATGCTCGGTTGCGAGCGCACAGACGACCGATCAACTGGTCAAGGGCGCAACCGATACGTCGAACGTTCTGAACTACGGGATGGGCTACAATCTCCAGCGCTTCTCGACGCTGAACCAGATCAACAAGGACAGCGTCAAGAACCTCGTCCCGGTCTGGAATTATTCCTTCAACGACGATCGCAGCGAGGAATCGCAGCCGCTGGTGTACCAGGGCGTGATCTACGTGACCTCCCACAACGCGACCATGGCGGTCGATGCCAAGACCGGCAAGCAGATCTGGAAATCCAAGATCGAATATCCCGCCGAGACGCCGCGCATCGTCTGCTGCGGCATCATCAATCGCGGCGGCGCGCTCTACGAAGGAAAGCTGTTCCGCACCACGCTCGACGCCAACGTGATCGCGATCGACGCCAAGGACGGCAAGGAGCTGTGGCGGCAGAAGGCGGCCGACATCAAGGAAGGCTATTCGATGACGGTGGCGCCATTGGTCGCCGACGGCGTCGTCATCACCGGCATCTCCGGCGCCGAGTTCGGCACCCGCGGCTTCATCGACGGCTGGGATCCGGCAACGGGCAAGCATCTCTGGCGCACCCATTCGGTCCCCTCGCCGGACGAGCCCGGCGGCGATACCTGGAAGGGCGACACCTGGAAGCTCGGCGGCGGTTCGACCTGGATCACGGGCTCCTATGATCCCGAGCTGAACACGGTCTATTGGGGCATCGGCAATCCCGGCCCGTTCAACGCGGCCGTGCGCCCCGGCGATAATCTCTACACCTGCTCCGTGCTGGCGATGGATCCCAAGACCGGCAAGATCAAGTGGCACTACCAGTTCTCGCCGAACAATCCGTTCGACTATGACTCGGTGGCCGAGATGGTCCTCGCCGACATGAACGTCGAGGGCAAGCCGACCAAGGTGCTGATGGATGCCAACCGCAACGGCTTCTTCTACGTGCTCGACCGCACCAACGGAAAGGTGCTCGCGGCCAATCCTTACGTGAAGGTGAATTGGGCAACCGGCATCGACATGAAGACCGGCCGCCCGATCGAGACCGACGTCGTCAAGGATGCGCGCGAGGGCAAGAAGGTCGTCATCTATCCGTCAGTCCTCGGCGGCAAGAACTGGGAGCCGATGTCGTTCAACCCGCAGACCGGCCTCGCCTACGCCAACACGCTCGCCTTCGGCGGCAGGTACAAGTCGGAACCGGCCACCTTCAAGCAGGGTGAATGGTATCTCGGCATGGACCTCACCGATCCCTGGGAATGGGGTGACGGCGCGCGCGGCCATCTGAAGGCGATCGATCCGATGACCGGCAAGGCGAAGTGGGAGGCGGCAAGCGACATCCCGCGGTTCTCCGGCGTGCTGTCGACCGCGGGCGGCGTCGTGTTCACGGGCGCGCTGACCGGCGAGTTCGAGGCCTTCGACGCCGACACCGGCAAGAAGCTCTGGCAGTTCCAGACCGGCTCCGGCATCGAGGGACAGCCGGTGACCTGGCAACAGGACGGCGTGCAATACATCGCCGTCACCAGCGGCTATGGCGGCGTCTACTCGCTGTTCTCCGGCGACGAGCGGCTGGCCAAGGTGCCGCCCGGCGGCTCGCTGTGGGTCTTTGCGGTGAAGCAGTAACGGCCAGACACGTTGAGAGACATTGCTCAGAAGACGGTGGCGATCCTCGCCACCGTCGCGGTGCTGACGGTCGCGCTTGCGGCGACCGTTCGCGCCGCGGATGATTCGAACGGCAATCCGCTGCAGGCGCAGATCGACCACGGCAAGTCGACCTATGCCGAAAAATGCTCGCACTGCCACGGCCCCAACATGATGAATTCCGGCACCATCACGCCGGACCTGCGCGCCTTTCCCGACGACAGGACGCGCTTCGTCACCACCGTGAAGAACGGCAAGAACAACAAGATGCCGCCCTGGGGCGACATCTTGAACGACGACGAGATCGGAAATCTCTGGGCCTTCATCTCGAGCCGGAGGAAGCCATGAGGGGCCGGCTGGCAGTACTCGGTCTCGCCGCGATGCTCGCGGCTTCGGCAACGGCGGCATGGGCGGCAGATCCGCTGAGCATCTGTCTGGACGAGGACCGGCCGCCACTCTCGGCGCATCACCGCGGCAAGCCGGACTCGGGCTTCGACGTGCTGCTGGCGCAGGCGATCGCGGACCGGATGGGACGCCCGCTCAGGATCCAGTGGTTCGAGAGCAAGCTGGATGAGGATTCGAGCCCGCAGCTCGAGGCCAATGCGCTGCTGTCCGACGGCCGCTGCTCGCTGGTCGGCGGCTACGCGCTGACGACGGATTCCCTCGTCAAGCCCGGCCTGAAGACGGCGCGCTTGCCGGATTTCGCGGGCGCCACGCGCGACGACCGACGCCGCCGCGTTGCGCTCGGCGTACTCGCGCCGAGCCGGCCTTACGTCTATTCGCCGATGACGGTGGTGCTCGGGCCGAAGGCACGCGACCGCAAGATTGCGGACATCGGCGACCTCGCCGGTCTTCGTCTTGCGATCGAAAGCGGATCGCTCGGCGACGCCATCCTGATGACCTTCGACAAGGGGCGACTGATCGACAACATCACCCATCTCGTGCCCGCACGCGACGACCTGCTGGGCGCGCTCGATCGCGGCGAATATGATGCGACCCTGATCGATCTCGCGCGCTACGACGCCCACCGCGCCGCGCATCCCGATACGGCGATATCAGCCTCCGACTATTATTATCCGATCGGGGCCAATCGCGGCTATGTCGGACTTGGCAGCGATCCTGCGCTGATCGAGGCCGTCAACAAGGCGCTGACGGATCTTGCGGCCGAGGGCAAGATCGCCGAATTCGGCAAGCAAGCCGGCCTGACCTATCTGCCGCCGCGCGAGCCTGCGATCCTCGGGGACGTCTGGACGAAGATCATTCAGAGGTGAGGTCGTCGCGACCGCCATGCCGCGCCGCTCTCCGCTGTCATGCCCCGCCTTGTGCGCAATTGCGCACTGGGGCGGGCATCCAGTACGCCGCGGCTTCTCGATTCAATCTCTGCTGTCTCGGCGTACTGGATCGCCCGGTCAAGCCGGGCGATGACAGCGAGAGTGTGGCAAGACTGTCGGCTCGCACACCGAAGTCAGGAGGCTGCTCCTGTGCTATGTATACGTCTCATTTGACGACGGTGCCCCGTGAAATCCTCCACCATCCCGCCCTCCACCGGCCTGCGCGATGTCCTTGCCCGCGAAATCAAGAGCGGCGAGCTGCTGCGCGCGCTGATCGTCGTCGGCCCGTTCGTTGCTGCCTATTTCATCTCGCGCGAGACGGCGCTGTTGAATTTGGGACTGATCGCGGTGTCGCTGCTCATACCGGCACTGCGGCTGCACCTTCCGCCCAAAGTGATCGCGTGGCACTACCTCGCGATCCTCGTGGCGTTTGCGGCTCTCTTCCTCGCCGCTCCGATCAAACCGCTGTTCGTTGTGCTGACGGCGCTTGCCGGCTTCCTTGCGGTGGCGGCAACGCGCTATGGCGAGCACTTCCGGACGCTCGGCAATTGGGTGTTCATTCCGGCCGTCTATCTTGCCTGCGAGGTGCGTGAGGGGGTGAACGCGTCAGAAGCGCTGCGTCATGCCGGCATCATCATTGTCTCCTCACCGGTTGCGCTGGCGCTGGTCTGCGGCATCCAGATCTACGATCAGCGGCGGCGAGACAATATCGCGACCTCGTTCGGACCGCCTGCGGCCGAATGGCTACTGCCTGCGGCGGCAACCGCCATCGCCGTCTTTGTCGCAGCGGCCCTGGTCGAAATTCTGGATCTTG
Organism: Bradyrhizobium sp. AZCC 2230; assembly: GCF_036924495.1. Lineage (NCBI taxonomy): Bacteria > Pseudomonadati > Pseudomonadota > Alphaproteobacteria > Hyphomicrobiales > Nitrobacteraceae > Bradyrhizobium > Bradyrhizobium sp. AZCC 2230. Next base: position 3,269,358 of record NZ_JAZHRS010000001.1, read on the forward strand.
CGCAGGGGCAATGGGTGATGTGGTCGGCCGCAAGCGTCGTGGTCGGAGATCTCTCCGCCTCCACCGACAAGCTGAAGCAACGTGCCATCGGCGCCTTCGTCGGTGTGCCCATGGGCTTCCTCGCTGGCCTCGCGCTGCCGCAGAACCGCATCGGCTATGCACTTGCGGTTCTCGCGGCCACGCTCACGCTGATCTCGTTCTCCCGCTATATCGTCGGCTTCGGCCTGCGCTGCTTCTTCATCGCGCTCGCTGCATCCTTGGCCGGCGGCGCCAGCGGCATTGCGGAGGAGCGCGTCGCCAATGTGATCATCGGTGGCGCGTTCGGCCTCATCGCGGTGGCCCTGACCGACATCGTCTGGCAGCGCGTGATGCGGAAAGGTGGTTCGCCCCCTTCGCATCCGACCAAAGCCTAGTGTCGCAGGCGCCCTGTCCGGTTATGATCATGCGCAATCGTCGGAAGCCCCTTGCCTTACCCCCTGAACGAGAAAGGCCGTTCGCATGAGACCCGATGCCGTCGCCGTGGCCGCCCTGGTCATCCTGCTTTTTCCGATGGGCTATTTCCTGCTGGCGTCGCCCGCTTTCCTGCTGGTGAAGCTCGACATCCCGCCCGTCGCGCAGCTCTTGCGCGGGATGTTCAACATCCAGTTCAGGATGGTGAGCGTCGCAGGCATCATCGGGACGGCGGCTTTCATCTTCGCCGGACGACCGCTGTTCGCGGCCGGCATCGGCCTGATTGCGGTCCTCGCGATCTGGGGCCGCCCGTGGTTCATGCGACAGATGGATGATCAGCTCAGCGCCAGAGATGCGGGCGATGCGAACGCGGTACGCCAGTTGCGTCGTTTGCATTGGAAGGCAATGCTGTGCAACGCGGTGCTGGTCGCCGCTCTCGTGGCCAGCATTCCCTACGTTGCGACAACGACCTGAGAGGATCGCGCGTCCGGCAAGCGGCTCCAGGACGGGCCGCTGCGTGAGGCGCGCCTAGTTCTCGTCCACGGCGACAGCGCCCTGCTGCCCCTTGTGGATCGAGGACGGCACCACGCCGAAATATTTCCGGAACACGCGGCTGAAATGCGATGAGCTGGAGAAGCCCCACGAGAACGCGACGTCGGTGATGGTCTTGCCGCCGTGAGCCTCGAGCTCCTGGCGGCAGTTCTGGAGGCGTGCCTGCCAGATGTAATCGCTCACCGTGGTGCCGCGCTCCGAGAACAGCATGTGCAGATAGCGCTTGGAGCAGCCGAGCTCGGCGGAGATCTGGTCGATGCACAGATCGGGATCGCGCAGGTGCTCGCGGATGAAAAACTGGGCACGCACATACATCGCCTCGGGCCCGACCCGATCGAACATCGAGTCGGCTTCGCGCAGCGGCAGCAGCAACAGGTCGATCAGCGAATCGGCGACACCGACCGCGCTGTTGGCCGACAGCTTCGCCGCCTCGTCGAACGTGGCATGGACGAAATCATGGGCGATCCGTCCCGTCCCCGTCTTCGCCGACAGTTTGCAGGCCGGCATACGCTGCGACGGGAAGCCGCGATCGCGCAGCAGCGCCTTCGGCACGATCACCACGTCATGGCGCGTGAAGGCGGGACTGACGATCAGATGCGGGCATGAGACGTCATAGGCGATGATGTCGCCAGGGTTCAGCTCGATGTGGCGGCCTTCCTGCTCGAAATAGGACACGCCATATGTCTGGAAGTGAATCTTGATGTACGGGTGTTCGTTGGCCTTGGCGCGCGCCAGCGTGTGCGCGATGCGATGCTGGCTCACCTCGATCTGGCAGAGCTTCAGGCGCGAGACGGAGGTGTAGTCGATGCGCCCTTCGAGCGAGGATGCTTCCAGCGGATCGACATCAAAGTGTCCGCACAGACTCGTCAGCCCGTCGATCCAGCTCTGGATCTGCCGCTTCGGCGTCAGTCCCGTCGTCGAGAGCGTGTGAATTGTGTCGGACATTAATCCAGCCACTGGCGTGTTCCGGGATTCGATGCGAATCGCGACCAGCGCTTCCGGAGCCCTCAGCCGTGATTGCGTGACGTTTACCTCGAATTTGGGCGGTCTTTTGGAACGAGCGCCATCGCTCCATTGCCACCCTTGAAAGTTAATCCTCCGCCTTAGTTGCACCGCCGTCAAGGGGAACCTGTTCGACGAGCGTTGCACCACGGTGAGCGGAAGCCGCTGAATTCGCTACTGCAAAATCAAAAACTTCGTATCCGTGCGCTGTCGAGCAAAGCGGCTTCTCTCTTGGGCAAGTTTCCCGATAGCGAAGTCGTTAGGAATTACGACAGGAACAAAAAAAACCGGCCGCTCCTGCACGCGGACCTGTAGCTCTCATCCTGAGGAGGACACAGCACAGCATCGTTTCTGGTCCCCAACGTGACCGCCCTGCACGAGCAGACGCCGGACGAAAAGCCCGGTGATTAAGCAATGCTTCGGAAACAATAAAACGCGACCAACGGAGGAATGACTATGCGCAAGGTGCTACTGGCGACCTTTCTTGGCTCCGCGGCGGCTCTCGCCGTCGGCGGCGCCTCTGCCAATGACGAGCTGAACAAGATGTCGCAGAACCCGAAAGACTGGGTGATGCCGACAGGCGACTATGCCAATACCCGCTACTCCAAGCTCAACCAGATCAACGCACAAAATGTCGGCAAGCTCCAGGTCGCCTGGACCTTCTCGACCGGCGTGCTGCGCGGCCATGAAGGCGGCCCGCTGGTGATCGGCAACATGATGTACGTCCACACGCCGTTCCCGAACAAGGTCTACGCCATTGACCTTTCCAACGAGAACAAGATCGTCTGGAAGTACGAGCCAAAGCAGGATCCGAACGTCATCCCGGTGATGTGCTGCGATACGGTTAACCGTGGCCTGTCATACGGCGACGGCAAGATATTCCTGCATCAGGCCGACACGACCCTGGTCGCGCTCGACGCCAAGTCCGGTCAGGTTGCATGGACCGCCAAGAACGGCGATCCGAGCAAGGGCGAGACCGGCACCTCGGCGCCGATGGTCGTCAAGGACAAAGTGCTGGTCGGCATCTCTGGCGGCGAGTTCGGCGTTCAGGCCCACATGACTGCGTACGACATCAAGACCGGCAAGGTCGCCTGGCGCGGCTATTCGGAAGGCCCGGATGACCAGATCCTGGTCGACGACAAGACCACCGCACTCGGCAAGCCGGTCGGCAAGGATTCAAGCCTCAAGACCTGGCAAGGCGATCAGTGGAAGATCGGCGGCGGCGCGACATGGGGCTGGATCTCCTACGATCCCGAGCTGAACCTCGTCTATTACGGATCGGGCAACCCCTCGACCTGGAATCCGAAGCAGCGTCCCGGCGACAACAAATGGTCGATGACGATCTGGGCACGCAACCCGGACACCGGCGCGGCCAAGTGGGTCTACCAGATGACGCCCCATGACGAATGGGACTATGACGGCGTCAACGAGATGATCCTCTCGGACCAGCAGATCAACGGCCAGCCGCGCAAGCTGCTGACGCATTTCGATCGTAACGGCCTCGGCTATACGCTCGATCGCGCCACTGGCGAGCTTCTGGTCGCCGAAAAGTACGATCCGAAGGTGAACTGGACCTCCGGCGTCGACATGGACAAGAACTCCGCCACCTATGGCCGTCCGAAGGTGCTCGACACAGCTTCGACCGACAAGGCCGGCGAGGATCACAACGTGAAGGGCATCTGCCCGGCCGCGCTCGGCACCAAGGACGAGCAGCCGGCGGCCTACTCGCCGGACACGCAGCTGTTCTATGTTCCGACCAACCACGTCTGCATGGACTACGAGCCGTTCAAGGTGAGCTACACCGCGGGCCAGCCCTATGTGGGCGCAACGCTCTCGATGTATCCGCCGCAGGGCGATACCAACATGGGTAACTTCATCGCCTGGGACGGCAAGACCGGCAAGATCGTCTGGTCGAACAAGGAGCAGTTCTCGGTCTGGTCGGGTGCGCTCGCAACCGCCGGCGGCGTGGTGTTCTACGGCACGCTCGAAGGCTATCTGAAGGCAGTCGACGCCAAGACCGGCAAGGAGCTCTACAAGTTCAAGACTCCCTCCGGCATCATCGGCAACGTCACCACCTATGAGAACAGCGGCAAGCAGTATGTCGCCGTGCTCTCGGGCGTGGGCGGCTGGGCCGGCATCGGTCTGGCAGCTGGCCTGACCGATCCGACCGCAGGTCTCGGCGCAGTCGGTGGCTACGCCGCGCTCAGCAACTACACGGCACTCGGCGGCACGCTGACCGTGTTCTCGCTGCCCGCGAACTAGCGTCAGCTTCGTATCGCTCCGGCGCGTGGATCAACTCCACGCGCCGGCTCGTCTCCACCTGATGCCTTCGAGGAACACCTCTTGCGTAAAATCTGCTCTGTCATTGCTGCGATAATCTTCGTTGCGTCCGGAGGAATTGCTATCGCGGACGGCTCGGGCGATCCGACCGCCGTCAAGCAGAACGAAACTGGCGAATGGCTCGATAAGGAAGGTAACCCGACCTACAAGATCAACGGTGACTCCGTCGACTGGTACACCTATTCCGGATACCGCCGCTATCACTCGGACTGCCATGTGTGTCATGGCCCGGACGGCATGGGATCGACCTATGCGCCCGCACTGAAGGATTCGCTCAAGACGATGAGCTATGCCGATTTTCTCGGCGTCGTCGCCTCGGGCCGCAAGAACATCTCCACCGCCGCAGAGAACGTGATGCCGGCCTTCGGAGATAACCCGAACGTCGCCTGCTACATGGACGATCTCTACGTCTATCTGCGCGCCCGCTCCGACGAGGCTTGGGGCCGCGCCCGTCCCGGCAAACATGAGGACAAGAACGACGCCTATACCAAGAATGAAGACTCGTGCATGGGCAAGAAGTGAACGTTTGGGGCCCGGCTGAGACTTAAGTCTTGGCGCCCTGCGAGAATTGAGGAGTTACCGATGAAGACACGTGCTGCCGTCGCTTTTGAAGCCAAAAAGCCGCTCGAGATCGTCGAAGTCGATCTGGAAGGGCCGAAGGCCGGCGAAGTCCTGGTCGAGATCAAGGCAACGGGCATCTGCCATACCGACGCCTACACGCTCGACGGTTTCGACAGCGAAGGAATCTTCCCGTCGATCCTCGGCCATGAGGGCGCCGGCATCATCCGCGAGATCGGCGCGGGCGTGACCTCGGTGAAGCCGGGCGATCACGTCATTCCGCTCTACACGCCGGAATGCCGTCAGTGCAAAAGCTGTCTGAGTCAGAAGACCAATCTCTGCACCGCGATCCGCGCGACGCAGGGCAAGGGCGTGATGCCTGACGGCACCAGCCGCTTCTCCTACAAGGGCAAGCCGATCTATCACTATATGGGCTGCTCGACCTTCTCCAACTTCACGGTACTGCCCGAGATCGCGGTGGCGAAGATCCGCGAGGACGCCCCCTTCGACAAGAGCTGCTATATCGGCTGCGGCGTCACCACTGGCGTCGGCGCCGTCGTCAACACCGCGAAGGTCGAGCCGGGTTCCAACGTCGTCGTGTTCGGCCTCGGCGGCATCGGATTGAACGTGATCCAGGGCGCCAGGATGGCCGGCGCCGACAAGATCATCGGCGTCGACGTCAACGACTCCAAGGAGGAATGGGGCCGCCGGTTCGGCATGACCGACTTTGTCAACCCGAAGAAGATCACCGGCGACATCGTCCCGCATCTGGTGACCCTGACCGACGGCGGTGCCGACTACACCTTCGACTGCACCGGCAACACCACGGTGATGCGCCAGGCGCTGGAAGCCTGCCATCGCGGCTGGGGCACCTCGATCATCATCGGCGTCGCCGAAGCCGGCAAGGAGATCGCAACCCGTCCGTTCCAGCTCGTCACCGGCCGCAACTGGCGCGGCACCGCCTTCGGCGGCGCCCGCGGTCGCACCGACGTGCCGAAGATCGTCGACTGGTACATGAACGGAAAGATCCAGATCGACCCGATGATCACCCACACGCTCAAGCTCGAAGACATCAACAGGGGCTTCGACCTGATGCACGAGGGTAAATCGATTCGTTCAGTCGTCGTGTTCTAGCTCGCAAGCGTCACACCCAAGGAGGATCGACCCATGACTGCACTTCATCCCTCGATCGACAACGGTCTCAAACAAGGCACCGGCCACTTTGCCGGCGGCACGCTCGCCTGCAAATGCAAGGACCATCAGGTCAAGGTCGGCATCAAGGGCGACGTGGCGCACAACCACGCCTGCGGCTGCACCAAGTGCTGGAAGCCGGAAGGCGCGAACTTCTCCGTGGTCGCGGTGGTGCCGCGCCAGAATCTCACCGTGCTCGAGAACGGCGACAAGCTCCAGATCGTCGACGCCTCGGCAGTGATCCAGCGTCACGCCTGCAAGGCCTGCGGCACGCATATGTATGGCCGCATCGAGAACAAGAACCATCCGTTCTACGGTCTCGACTTCATCCATCCCGAGCTGTTCCAGGAGCAGGGCTCGCAGGCGCCGCAATTCGCCGCCTTCGTCTCCTCGGTCATCGAATCCGGCGTCAAGCCGGAGCAGATGGCCGGTATCCGGTCGCGGCTGAAGGAAATCGGGCTCGAGCCCTATGACTGCCTGTCGCCGGCGCTGATGGATGCAATCGCCACCCACGTGGCGAAGGCCAAAGCCGCCTGACAAGGCCGCCAGAAGTTTGTCCGTCCCCTCGCTGTTCACCAGAGAGGGGACGGACAACTCTCGAATGATTTGCGGCGAGTTTGCCGCCGGTGCACTTTGCGAGCGCGTTCCGCTCCCTCAGTCCAGGTCTCTGAATGACTGCGCAGTGCCGCCCTCTTCCTGCTTGAAGTCAGCGCGCCTTGCGATTCTCCCTCCCTCGACTGAGGAATACTGCTTCGTCCGCGCAGTCCCTCTGGCGGACGAAGCTTTTTTCAACGCGCCTCAGATTCTGTGATTGTGCAACGCGCGAAATGTTGCCGCGCCCTGCTTTTGACAACCTTCGTTGCAATCTTTTCCCGTCGAGAACGCTCGTCAAGAACACTTGGCTGTGAACGCCGGCCCGACGCGATCTCTGCTACGATTTCGCCGTGATGATGCCGCGCGACATTCAATCAATTAAGAACAAAACGGGAGGTATCGAGCACATCCGCACATGACGATTCGCACTCCAGCTTCCTGCCGGGATTTGCCCGCGGAGGAGAACAGGCGGAGATGCGGCGGCACGACGTACGGACCATTTCGCCGATCGACTTCGGCAAATCCTGAAATCATCGAGCTTATGAAGAGCGAGGGACGATCATGATCAAAATCAAGATCAACGGCCAGGAACAGAGCTGGGACGGCGACCCGGATCTCCCGCTACTCTGGTTCCTGCGCGACGAAGCCGGGTTGACCGGCACCAAGTTCGGTTGTGGCCAGGCCCTGTGCGGCGCCTGCACCGTCATCGTCGACAAGGAAGCGGTCCGCTCCTGCATTACCTCGATCAACGACGTCGCGGGGCGTGAAGTCACCACGATCGAGGGGCTGCATCCCGATGGCGATCATCCCGTCCAGAAGGCCTGGCGCCAGGTCAATGTTCCCCAATGCGGCTTCTGCCAGGCCGGCCAGATCATGCAGGCCGCGGCCCTGTTGATGGACAACCCCAAGCCGTCGCATGACCAGATCCGCGAGGCGATGGCCGGCAACATCTGCCGCTGCGGCTGCTACCAGCGCATCGAGAACGCCGTCCACCTCGCATCGACGGGAGTGTGACATGAATTTCATCGACAATCCGCGGAAGCTTCGTGGCTTCGAAAAGAATCTGAAGGTCGAGAAGATCTCGCGCCGCAGTATCCTGAAGGGGCTCGGCGTCACCGGCGGCTTCGTGCTCGCCGCACCCGTGATGTCGCGCCAGGCCTTTGCCTATGAGACCGGCGCCGGCAAGATGCCGCATGGCGTCGTGGTCGATCCGCGCGTGTTCGTCGCGGTCGCGCCTGACGGCACCGTCACCATCCTCGCCCACCGCGCCGAGATGGGCACCGGCGTGCGCACCAGCCTGCCGCTGATCGTGGCCGAGGAGATGGAGGCCGACTGGTCCAAGGTCAAGGTGCAACAGGCCCATGGTGACGAGGTCAAGTTCGGCAACCAGGACACTGACGGCTCGCGCAGCACGCGGCATTATCTGATTCCGATGCGCCAGATCGGCGCCTCCGCCCGCACCATGCTGGAGCAGGCCGCGGCAAAGCGCTGGAACGTGCCGGCGACCGAGGTCAAGGCGGTCAATCACGAGGTCGTCCACGGCGCCAGCGGCCGCAAGCTCGGCTTCGGCGAGCTCGCAGCCGACGCCGCCAAGGAATCGGTGCCAAGCATCGAAGGCCTCAAGCTGAAAGACCCGAAGGACTTCCGCTATCTCGGCAAGGGCCAGGTCAGCATCGTCGATCTCCACGACATCACCACCGGCAAGGCGGGTTACGGCGCCGACGTGCGTCTGCCCGGCATGAAGTATGCTGTGATCGCGCGGCCGCCGGTCACCGGCGGCAAGCTCGTCTCGTTCGACCCGGCCGAGGCGATGAAAATCTCCGGCGTCGAGAAGGTGATGCAGGTCCGCGGCTGGCCGTGGCCCTCGAAGTTCCAGCCGCTCGGCGGCGTCGCGGTGATCGCCCGCAACACCGGCGCTGCGATCAAGGGCCGCGATGCGCTGAAGCTCGTCTGGGACGACGGCGCCAACGGCAAATACGACTCGGTCGCCTATCGCAAGGAGCTCGAGGAGGCCTCGCGCAAGCCGGGCCTCGTCGTGCGCCAGGAGGGCGACGCGGACGCCGCGCTGAAGGCGGCCGACAAGGTCGTGATCGGCGAATATTACCTGCCTCACCTCGCCCATGTCAGCATGGAGCCGCCGGTCGCGGTCGCCGACGTCAAGGGCGACAAGGCGGAGATCTGGGCGCCGGTGCAGAGCCCGGGCGGCACGCGCGAGGATGTCGCCAAGACGCTCGGCATTCCCGAGGGCAATGTCACCGTCAATGTCACGCTGCTCGGCGGCGGTTTCGGCCGTAAGTCGAAATGCGATTTCGCGCTCGAGGCCGCGCTGCTGTCTAAGGAGCTCGGCACGCCCGTCAAGGTGCAGTGGACGCGTGAGGACGATCTCCATCACGACTTCCTGCACACCGTCTCGGCGGAGCGGATCGAGGCGGGTCTGGACAAGGACGGCAAGGTGATCGCGTGGCGCCACCGCAGCGTGGCACCGACCATCGCCTCGACCTTCGCTGCCGGGGCCAATCACGCGGCGGCGTTCGAGCTTGGCATGGGCCTCGTCGACATGCCGTTCGAGATCGCCAACATCTCCTGCGAGAACCCGGAGGCAGCCGCATTCACCCGCATCGGCTGGTTCCGCTCGGTCTCGAACATCCCGCGTGCCTTCGCGGTGCAGTCGATGGTCGGCGAGATCGCGAACGCAACCGGCCGCGACCAGAAGGAGACGCTGCTCGCGTTGATCGGCACGCCCCGGATCGTCAAGCCCGCCGTGAAGGACCTCTGGAACTACGGCGAGCCGTATGACAGCTACCCAATCGACACCGCGCGTCTGCGCAAGGTGGTCGAGTTGGTCGCCGAGAAGGGCGAATGGGGCCGTCAGGTTCCGAAGGGCCACGGCCTCGGCATCGCCGTGCACCGCAGCTTCGTCAGCTACATCGCGACCATCGTCGAGGTGGCCGTCGACGACAAGGGCAAGCTGACGGTGCCACGGGTCGACACCGCGATCGACTGCGGCACCTATGTCAACCCTGAGCGCATCGCCTCACAGATCGAGGGCGCGGCAATCATGGGCCTGAGCCTCGCCAAATATGGCGCGGTCACCTTCAAGGACGGCAAGGTGGAGCAGAAGAATTTTGACGACTTCCAGGTCATCAGGATGGACGAGGCCCCGCTGGTGACCAATGTCTACATCGTCCCGCCCGGAGCAGATACGCCGCCCAGCGGCGTCGGCGAGCCCGGCGTGCCGCCGTTCGCACCTGCGCTGATGAACGCGATCTTCGCGGCGACCGGCAAGCGCATCCGCGCGCTTCCGATCGGAAAGCAATTGGAGGCTTGACGGAACACTCGACGGCTCGCGCCGTTTTCTTCGATCTGACAGGAGCAGATCGATGACCAACATTCCAAGGGCGCTCGCAGTCTCGCTGCTGTCGGGCGCCTTTCTTTTGACTGATATAGCCGCCTTTCTTTTGACTGATATAGCCGCGTTCGCCCAGAGCACCGCCGCGCCGCCAACCACGGCGACGCGCCCCACCGCGCCGGAGCAGAATTCGCTTCCCAACGCCGGCGCCCCGCCCGCCTCGACCACCCAGACCACTGGGCAGAGCAGCAACGATCCCAAGGTTCGGGAGATGAACCAGAAGGAAAAGGACAAGGTGGATAGGCAAGGGAAGTAGCGGCCTTCGCGCACGCAATATGCGGCGGACGTTGTCGTCCGCCGCACTCGCCACCCCCCTGCTGCTCCGCCGTCTTCGATCCGCCTGCGGAGCTTATTTCTTCAGCGCGAACACCCAGATCACGCCACCTTGCGGCACGTTGGCCTCGATGCCGATGTTGTTGGTCGCGAGCGCGTCCTGAATGCGCTGCGCGTCCACGCCCCAGCCCGACTGGATTGCGACATATTGCGTGCCGTCGATCTCATAGGACACCGGCATACCCATGATGCCGGAGTTGGTCTTCTGCTCCCACAACACTTCTCCGCTCTTGGCGTTGAAGGCGCGGAAGTTGCGGTCGTTGGTGCCGCCGGCAAAGATGAGATCGCCTGCGGTCGCCGTCACCGAGCCGAATAGCTGCGACTTCGGGAAGTTGTGCTGCCACACCTTCTTGCCCGTGGCGGGATCCCAGGCCTGGAGCTCGCCGAAATGATCGGCGCCGGGCTTCGCTGTCAGGCCGATGTCCTCCGGCTTGGTGCCGAGCCAGAGCTCGCCAGGCTTCAACGCGACCTTCTCGCCGGTGAAGCCGCCGCAGAAATTCTCGTTGGCGGGAACGTAGACGAGACCGGTCTTCTGGCTATAGGCCGCCGACGGCCAGTCCTTGCCGCCCCACAGCGAGGGACAGAACTCGACGCGCTTGCCGATGACCGGCTTGTGATCGGGATCGACGATCGGCCGCCCGCTCTCGGCGTCGATGCCCTTCCAGACGTCGGTGGCGACGAACGGCCAGCCGGCGACGTAGTTGATCTTGGTCGGGGTGCGCTCGAGCACCCAGAAGATCGCATCGCGGCCGGGATGGATCAGGCTCTTGATGCTGCGGCCATCGCGTTGTAGATCCACCAGCATCGGCGCGTCGACCTCGTCCCAATCCCAGGAATCGTTCTGATGGTACTGGTGATAGGTCTTGATCTTGCCGTTGCTGGGATCGAGCGCAAGCACCGACGAGGTGTAGAGATTGTCGCCGGGATGCGTTTCGCCGGGCCACGGCGCGGCATTGCCGACACCCCAATAGATCGTCTTGGTGTCCTTGTCGTAGTTGCCGGTCATCCAGGCCGAGCCGCCGCCGGTCTTCCAGTCGTCGCCCTGCCAGGTGTCGTGACCGGGCTCGCCTTCGCCGGGAATGGTGAAGGTTCGCCAGAGTTCCTTGCCGTCCTTAGCATCGTAGGCAACGACGTAACCGCGTACGCCGAGCTCGCCGCCGGAGCCGCCGACGATGACCTTGCCGTCGACGATCAGCGGCATCAGGGTCATGTACTGACCCTTCTTGTAATCCTGCACCTTGGTGTCCCACACCACCTTGCCGGTCTTGGCATCGAGCGCGACGACGTGGTCGTCGGTGGTGGCGAGATAGAGCTTGTCTTCCCACAGGCCGACGCCGCGGCTGGTTGGATGCAGCTGGAACAGATCGTCGGGGAGCTGCCGCTTGTAGCGCCAGTATTCATCGCCGGTCTTAGCGTTCAGCGCGATCACCTGCCCCATCGGCGTTGCCACGAACATCACGCCATTGTTGACGATCGGCGGCGCCTCATGGCCTTCGACCACGCCGGTGGCGAACGTCCAGACCGGCGTAAGATCCTTGACGTTGGAGGTGTTGATCTGGTCGAGCGGGCTGTAGCCTTGCCCGTCATAGGTGCGGCGATAGAGCATCCAGTTGCCGGGTTCCGGATTCTCGAGACGCTGCTGGGTGACTGGCGCGTAGCTCTCGATCGGGCCGGCGATTGCGGCGGTCGAGACAAGGCACGTGAAGGCGACGAAGCCGGACAGCAGCATTTGCTTCCTGGTCATGGACGTTCCCCTTTTTCATCCGTTTGAATTCTTGTTTTGAATTCTTGTCGTTCGTCCCGACGTCCGCCCCTCGGCGGATGCGGCCTCTCGTGACGCGGGCACACCCCGCACCGTTATCCCTGCTGCACGCCACCTACCTTTCCGATGAAGCCGCCCGCGACGCTGAGCGAGCCGTCAGCGAGCGCCAGCGGCAACGCGGCGAGCCGCCGCGGCGCCGGTCCGAACACGACCTGGGCGCCCGCGCGGGGATCGTATTCGGAGTTGTGGCACATGCACTTGAACACCTCCCTGTCGCCGACATCGCTCTTGACCCAGGCGGTGACGGGACAGCCTGCATGGGAACAGATCGCCGAATAGGCGATGATGCCGTCGATGGCACGCGCGCGCGTTTGCTCGTCGAGCTCGGCGGGGTCGAGCTTGATAATCAGGATCTCGTTGAGCCGCGATGCGCTGCGCACCACCGATGTCTTGGGGTCCTGCGGCCAGGCATGTATCGGCGGCCCGCCGGCCGTCAGATCAGCCGCTTTGATGAGCTTTCCTTCGCTGTCGCCTTCGGAGAACACGAGCAAATCGCCCTTCTGCGGACGCTCGTCGGAGCCGGGCGGATCCTCTCCCGCGCGCGCCGGCGCGGAACAGCCAAGACAGGCCGTGGTGGCGAGCGCACCGAGCAGCAGCGTTCGCCGCGTTTGCTCCGCGCTCACATCGGCTACGGGTTCCGCAGTGCTGTCGGAGGATGATGAAGCGACACTGAATGATGCGCGTGACATGCACAGTAGCAGGCGCTGGAACTCTGCCGAAATGAAGGCGAAGAATTGGCGCCGCAGTGCATCATTATGTCTTTACTCGCTTTGATTGAACGCGATTGCACGCATTCAAATGCGTTTTTGCCATTTCAACGTCATGCCGCGCGATCGGCATGATGATTTTGCAGATCAGACCGATGATGTTGGAATTGGTGCAACGCGCTGTAAACAACGCGACGCAACCTCGAACCGATTCAACTGCACGTTTTGCAGGCAGCCTTCGCCGTCGTCAGGATCTGAACACGTGACGCGGCGACGCGATGCGGCCGGCAATGGTGGCCGACGCCATCTCAAAACTATCGGCGATGCGACGCGCCTTGTCGATGAAGAGTGCGGCTGCCGGCGGCGGGCAGACTTCGCGCGCGGTCTGTTCGAACAGATCAAGCCAGCGGTCGAAATGATCGCCGACCAGGCTGAGCGGCATATGCGCCCGCATCGGCGAGCCATGGTAACGCCCGCTCATCAGCACCACCGACGACCAGAAGCCTTTGAGCTTGGCAAGGTGATCGTCCCAATTCTGCACGATCGCAAACACCGGCCCGAGCAGCGCATCCTCGCGGACGCGTCCGTAGAAACGGGTGACAAGTTCCTCGATCATCTCCTCGGTGATCCCTGTGCGCTCGATCGCATCCTGGATCAGCAGGTTCCGCCGTTCGGCCGCAGCTTCCCGCTCGGCCTTCAGTCGATCCGACATGTCCTTCGTTTTCCGTTTCGTTGTTCCCGCCAGCCGCCCGTTCGACATTGTCGGGTCCATTGCGCGCGTCGTCTTTGACACAGCGCAAATTGCGGGACGACGACGGGCGTAGAAACGCCCGCCGCCTGCGCCAGGAGATCAGGCGCCGTAGGTATAAAAGCCCTGCCCGGTCTTGCGGCCGAGATGGCCGGCATCGACCATTTCCTTGAGCAAGGACGCCGGACGGTATTTGGGGTCGTTGAAGCCCTTATAGAAGACCTCCATCACCGACAGCATGGTGTCGAGACCGACGAGGTCCGCCAGCGCCAGCGGCCCGATCGGATGGTTGCAGCCGAGCTTCATGCCGGCATCGATTTCCTCGGCGGTCGCGATGCCTTCCTGAAGCGCGAAGACCGCCTCGTTGATCATCGGGCACAGGATGCGGTTGACGGCGAAGCCTGGGCTGTTCTTGGCCGTGATCGCCACCTTGCCGACACGCTGGGCAAAATCGAGCGCCTTGGCGTGGGTGTCGTCCGAGGTCTGCAAGCCGCGGATCAGCTCCAGCAGCGCCATCACCGGAACCGGGTTGAAGAAATGCATGCCGATGAAGCGATCGGGACGATCGGTCGCGGCCGCAAGCTTGGTGATCGAGATCGAGGAGGTGTTGGTCGCGAGCAGCGTGCGCGGCGACAGCGTGGCGCAGAGGTCTTTCAGAATCTTGACCTTGAGTTCTTCATTCTCGGTCGCGGCCTCGATGACGAGATCGCAATCGGTAAGCTTGGCGCGATCAGTCGTGCCGGTGATGCGCTTGAGCGTCGCCTCGCGATCGGCCGCCGACATCTTCTCCTTCTTGACCAGGCGCTCGAGGCTGCCGCCGACGGTCGAAATGCCGCGGTTCACCGCCGCATCGGAGATGTCGACCATCACGACCGAAAGCCCGGCCGCCGCGCAGATCTGGGCGATGCCGTTGCCCATGGTCCCTGCTCCGATGATGCCAACGGTATTGATCATGACCTGACGTCCTTCTCGTTGAGCGAGCCCGGCCTCTGCGGCGACGTGCCCGAATTGACCCGAATTTCGACCCGCGGCTGCCCGAGTGCTGCGCCGCATCCAGGCTCTTCCTTAAAGCATCCGTGGCGAGAATAAAGTCGCCTTTCCGCTCGCAAAGGGCATGATTTCGCGGTCTCGCGGCCGGTTTGGCCCGAGATTTGCTGCTCGTTTCGCCCCCGGGGAATGCGGAGGGCGCAGGGAAGGCCCGGCGCCGGCTGGCGCCCGCGTCCACCGCAACTCACCCACGTACCGGACGCCTCGCAATCCATCACTCGTGCCGGGTGAGATGCGGCGAAACATACGCCAATTCCGAATTTCGGTAAAGGAGAATAATTTCGGACGCTGGTCTCGACATCCAGGACGACCTCGGGCGGCAGGGTGCTTTGTCCGACCAGACAGGCATCATCCCTAGCGGCCGGGGCAGTACCGCATGACCTTGCGGTTGCTCTGCAGATCCGGCTCTTTCATCCACTGCTCTTGCCAAGCGTTGCGTCAAAGCGCTCGTCAAGCCTTGCGCCTTGCAACGAGCGGATCGGAACGATCCTGTCTTCCGGAGGATCGGACATGCGAACATTTCGCCTTGCTGCCCGCGTATCCTAAGCGCGACGGCTCGGAACGCCGCGGCGGTGCTTTGTCGCATGCAGGTTCCCAAGACAGTCGTTTGCCACACGCCTCACGCGTACCTCACGACCGTTGAACCCCGCGTGAGTTGCCGCGCAATCATGTGGGGGCGCGGAATATCGACCGCTTCGCCTGATCTATTCGATAGAACGGTTTGGAGCGTCCCATGACAAAGACAAGCATCGCCGCCGCCCTGCGGATCATTTTGTCGCTTACGATCGCCGGCCCGGCGCAGGCCTGGCCCGGACAGTCGTCGGGCATCGACTGCGCGTGGGGCGGTGAACCCACGGAATGCGAAGCGCTCACCATAGCGCTGGTCCACAAGCATGCCCTCGCGCGTCCGCACATCCGCAAGACCGAGCACGCGGCCATCCCGCATGTGCCAACGCGCCAGCCCGATCGCGACGAAGATCCGCTCGCGTCGATGCATTTCGAATGAACGCTGTGGCGCGTGGGGCTGTGCAGATGTTCTGCAATTGGTCCCGCCCAGATTGACAGGGGTGTGACGGCCGGGGCAGTTTTTCACATTGCTGGCGAATCAGCGATTGCCCTTACGGCCCGAGTACCTCTTGGACAACTCCCAGTGCTTTCGAGACTGATATCGTTGCTGAGCCGCATTCCTGCGGTGGAATGGGCGTTCAACCGGCTTCGGCCTCTGCCGCACGGCGGCGGTCTCGACGTGGCGCCGATTGCTGCGGATGAAGAGCCTGCCGTCATCGCAGAAGCTATTCCGGCTCTCGATAGCGCCGCCGAACCTGTTGTCGCTGAAGGCCTGTCAGCAACACCGGCTGATATCAGTGTCAGCGACGATTCATCAGTGGAGACGCCGGCAGAAGTCGAGCCTGTCATCGAGGAAGAATTTTCGGCCTCTTCGGTTGATGTTGCGAGCGAGACGGTCGACGCGCCAGAACTCATCAACAGCGATCCGCCTGCGGAACTCCTGACGGATGTCGAGCCGGTCATCGAGGAATTGGTCTTCATCGCGCCAGTCGAGACAGAGACCGTTTCGGTCGAGCCCTCCGAGCTCATCACTGAAGACGAACCTGCATCCGTCGCTTCCGTGGAGCTCGAACCGGTTGTCATCGATGAGACGCCCGTCATCGTGGTCGACGCTGAAGTCCCCGCGCCTGTCGTCGCCACGGCCAGAATCGATAGCGAGCCCGCTCCCAGCGTCGCCACGGAGATCGAGCCGGTCGTCGCCAACGATCTTCCACCCGTCGCGGCCATTGTCGCCGACGAGACGACCGCCCACGCACCGGCTGCCGCCACTGACATCGAGCCGGCGCCCGTGTCGCCCGCTCCTAAGAACCCCAGCGCGCCGAAGGCTCGTGCAAAGATCGTGGAGCCCGCCGATCGCGCCGCGCTGATCCGGCAACGCTGGGCCGAGACCGGAATCAGGATGTGGAATCCGCGGCTTCACGGCACAGGCGAAGCAACACTGAACATCCAGGGGCGCATCGGACTGCTGCCGCCCGAGCCCGGCGAGACGATGCCGCGCTACGACAAGCTCGAATTCAAGATGCTCGGCGGCCAGATCGTCTGCGAAGGCGTGATCGTCGAGGCACCCGTGCATGCGGGCCAGCGCGGCTTCACCCGGCTCGCCGAGCCGCGCGGCGCCGACCGCAGCACCCGCGAGCCGATGCGGGAACGCCAGGCCGCCCTCGCCTGATCCTTTTCCTCTGCGATGAGGCGCCCATATGCTAGGCTGAAGCCCTGGATATGGGAGATCGCATGTCCACAAAATTGCAGAGCCTGATCGTGATCGCTGCCCTCGGCGTTTCGCAAGGCGCTCTCGCCACGTCCGGAAAACGGCCCGCGCCACGTGCATGCGGCGCCGCCCGCCACCGATCCGGTTGCCCCTTACAAGGCCAACCGGCTGTCCTCCTCACGCGGCGAGGCCATCCTCGACACGCCCGGCCAGACCACCGTGCTGACGCGGCAGATGCTCGACGACATGAATGCGACGAGCCTGCGCGACGTCATGCGCTCGACCGCCGGGGTGACGATCGGGCGCTAGGCTCCGCCTCGCGCTCAAGGGATCGGATAGCCCTTCCAGACCCACTCCAGCGCCGACGGCAGCGTTTGTGCGATCGTCGGACGATCGACGTGCTTGGCGTTGCGCACGAACAGGAACTGGTAGTGGTAACCCTTCTCCGCCAGCACCTTGGCCGTCAGCGCGTTGGACAAGGTCCAGTCGTGCATGCCGTCGGGAATGGTCGGATTGGGATAGAACAGATCCTGGTCGCCGCCGAAGAACCAGAAACGGATCGGCTTGGTCGGTGCACTCAGGATCAGCGGCACACCTGGCGGCTCGGCCGGCGTCAGCACGCCAGCCTTGGAGATGAGATTGGGCGTCGCCGGTCCCGTCCATGCGCTGTGATATTCCCAGGCGCCGCCACGCAGTGACGGATCATGCGGCCATTGCTGGTTCACCATGGTCGGCGAGAACGCCAGCACGCGGTGATAGAAATCGGGATAGAACCAGGCCATGGTGAAAGCTGCGACGCCGCTCGAGCTCAGCCCCATGGTCGCACGTCCCTCAGGGTTCCTGGTGAGCTTGACGCCGGTGTTCTGCTCGACGAGCGGCAGCACCTCGCGCTCGACGAACTGCGCGTAGATACCCGACACCGCGTCGTATTCACGGCCGCGCTGGCTGCCCTGCGCATCCTGCCCGCCATTGCCGATCTGGATCGCGATCATTGGCGGCACGCGGCGCTGCGCGATCAGATTGTCGAGCGTGGTCGGGAGATCCTTGTAGGCAGCGGAGCCGCCATCGCCGATCACGATGAAGGGCGCCTCGGTACCGGGTACGTATTGCGCCGGCACATAGACGTCGATCGTGCGCGACCAGATACCGGGATGGCTGGTGGTGACGATCATGTTCGACTTGTCGTCCGGCGCGGTCACGGTCGTCATGATCGAGGAATTGGTGCAGCCGGCGACGTCGTCGCGGATCAGGCCAGGATTGTAGATCGTGCTGTCCTTCGACGTCAGCGTGAAGGATTTCGTCGTACCGCGCGGAACGCCTTCCTTTGCAATGGTCTCGGGCGCCGGATTGTGGGTGGGGCCGATGATGAAATTGCCTTCGGCACCCGGCGGCGGCAAGGTGCCGTCGGGCAGCTCGGTCGCGCGCGGATAGTTGGGATTGGAGGGATCGCGCGTCGGCGGCGTGGTCTTGAAATCGAGACCGGCGGTGTCGATGAAGAACGGCGCTGCCTTGTCGGTGGTGTTGGCGCCCGGCGGCACGGCCATGTTCTGGGTGACGCAGGCCGGCTGTGCCAGGGCAATCGAAGCGAAGGAGACGACGGAAATCAGCGTCCCCCCAAGGACGGACAATGAATGGGTCATTTCAGCTCCCGATGTTGACGGCTCTAGCTGGCTCGTCTTGGCGCAAAGTATGGCGACCGGCTCGCACGCGGTCAAACGCGGTGCGCGCAGTGCAGCAATCGCCGCCATGCTCAAACCGGACAGCGACCGTTATTCCGCGCATGACGCGGAATTCTTCGAACGTGAAACCGTTGCTGCCGCATCGCGCAACATCTAGCGTACGGCTGGTCGACCAGCAGGTCTCACCTGCGGTCGCAACGACAACAACAAATTGGGAGGATCAATCCATGAGAAAGCTTGCGGCCGCGCTATGTACGCTGGCGCTTTTCGCACCTGTCGCGCAGGCCCAGACCATCAGGGACTTCCTGGCGGCGGTCATGGTGAAGTGGACCGCGCCGTTCGAGCCGTTCCAGCTCATCGACAACATCTATTATGTCGGCACCGACGGCATCGCCGTCTACGTCATCAAGACGTCCCAGGGCCTGATCCTGATGGACACCGCGATGCCGCAGTCGACCGGCATGATCAAGGACAACATCGCCAAGCTCGGCCTCAAGGAGGCCGACATCAAGATCATCCTCAACACCCACGCCCATCTCGACCACACCGGCGGTTTCGCCGAGATCAAGAAGGATACCGGCGCACAGCTCGTCGCCGGCGAACGTGACAAGGCGCTGCTCGAAGGCGGCTATTATCCGGGCGACGAGAAGAACACGGACCTCGGCTTTCCTCCAGCGAAGGTCGATCGCACGGTGAAGGAAGGCGACAAGGTCACGCTCGGTGACACCACGCTGACGGCGCATGAGACGCCGGGCCACTCGCCGGGCTGCACCAGCTGGGAGATGACGGTGAAGGACGGCGGCCAGAACCGCGAGGTGCTGTTCTTCTGCAGCGGCACCGTGGCACTGAACCGGCTGGTGGGACAGCCGACCTATCCCGGCATCGTCGACGACTACCGCGCGACCTTCGGCAAGGCCAAGGCGATGAAGGTCGACGTGCTACTCGGGCCCCACCCCGAGGTCTATGGCATGCAGGACAAGCGGGCGCAGCAGATCAAGAACGCCACGCCGAATCCATTCGTCAAGCCGGGCGAGCTTGCGACCTACGCCACAGGCCTGTCGGAGGATTTCGACAAGGCGCTCGCCAAGCAGACGGCCGCGCTTCAACCTGCAAAATGAAGGCCGTCGTCACTTCTGCGCGGCGGTCGTCAGCGACCGCCGCCGTGACAATCGGCGGCACTACGCGGCCGAGGACGCCTATGGTTAGCAGACCGTAGCCGCGATCATTTCGGACGATCGGCCGCGCGAGACAGCGCCTGCTTCCACCGCACATCCTTAACAGCGCCTCACCATGCACGCGGGCGCAAAATCCTGCGGTAGCGTGCAACCAGCGCTAGCGCATCCTCGTCGAACTCGTCTAACGCGCTCTTTACCCCCGCCGTGCAAGATCGCCCCCGTTTTTGAAGGGATTTGGGGCGCGTGTTGCAATGCCTGCCGTCGATTTGAAAGCTCACCTCGCCGCCGCGATGCGGCTGTTCCGCGTGCCGACCGATCCGGATCTGACGCGCGCGCAATTCGACGCCTTCTCCAAGCAGATCCCGCTGCTGTATTTCATCCTGATCAGCAACACGATCGCGGTCGCGTATACCTACGTCAACGTCGCGCCGGACTGGCTGACGATGATCGTGCCCGCCGTGCTGACCGGGCTCGCGGGCTTGCGAACCCTGTGGTGGTTGCGTCAGCGTCACCTCGTCCGCAGCGACGCCGATATCCTGCGCAATCTGCGCGCCACCAACTGGATGACGCTGCCGATCGGCGCCGGCTTCGCCATCTGGTCGTTCGCGCTCTATCCTTACGGTGATCCCTTCGCCAAGAGCCAAGTCGCGTTCTACATGGCCGTGACCGTGATCGGCTGCATCTTCTCGCTGATGCATCTGCGTTCGGCGGCGCTGATCGTGACGCTGGTCGTCGACGTCCCCTATGTGCTGTTCTTCTGGGCCACCGGCGAGCCGACGCTGAAGGCGATCGCGGTCAACAATCTGCTGGTCTCCGGCGCCATGGTGACGGTGCTGTTCATCTACTATCGCGACTTCGCCGATCTCGTCGCCAGCCGCAAATCGCTGCTGATGCAGCAGGCGGCGACGCAGGCGCTATCGGACGAGAATTTCCGCCTCGCCAATCTCGATTCGCTCACCGAGCTGCCGAACCGCCGCCGCTTCTTCGCCGAGCTGGCGAGCGCCTTCGCCGATGCCGAGCGCAGACACGTTCGCGTCGCGGTCGGCATCATCGACCTCGACGGCTTCAAGCCGATCAACGACAATTACGGCCACTCGGTCGGCGACCGCGTCCTGATCGAGGCCGGCCGCCGCATCCGCGAAGTCTGCGAAGGCTTTGGCCCGCAACGGGTGGAATTCGCGCGCCTCGGCGGCGACGAATTCGGCCTCGTCGTGTGCGGCGACCCCGAGGACGCCGATCTGGTGCGGCTCGGCGAACGCATCGGCGAGCAGGTCAAGCTGCCCTACCAGCTCGACACCGCCCACACTGGGCTATCCTGTTCGATCGGCTTCGCGCTTTATCCGGACTCCGCGACGACGTCGGAAGCGCTGTACGAATGCGCCGACTATTCGCTCTACCACGCCAAGCGCCACCAGCGCGGCCGCACCGTGATCTTCTCGAGCGAGCTCGAGGCGGAGATCCGCAGCCGCGGCGTGATCGAGAATCTGTTGCGGACCTCCGATTTCGGCGCCGAGATGGAGCTGGCGTTCCAGCCGATCGTCGATGCCATGAGCGAGCACACCGCGGGCTTCGAGACCCTGGCGCGCTGGCGCAGCCCTCGCCTCGGCTGGGTCTCTCCCGCCGACTTCATCCCGGCGGCCGAGCGCATCGGCCTGATCCGGCCGCTGACGCAAGTGCTGCTGACGCGCGCGCTCGCGACCGCAAAGAGCTGGCCCGGCCATATCCGCCTGTCGTTCAATCTCTCCGCCCACGACGTCTGCGCGGCCGAGGGCATCCTGCCGCTGGTCTCCATCATCGAGAAGAGCGGCCTGCCGCCGCACCGGATCGATTTCGAGATCACCGAGACGGCCGTCACCTTCGATTTCGCGCGCGCGCAACAGTCGATCGCCACCTTGAAAGCCATGGGCTGCGGCATTTCGCTGGACGATTTCGGCACCGGCTATTCCTCGCTGAGCCATGTGCACCGCCTGCCGCTGGACAAGCTCAAGATCGACCGCAGCTTCGTCGCCGACGTCAACGAAAACCCGGTGAGTCACAAGATCATCAAGTCGCTGACGGGTCTGTGCGACGATATGGAGATCGCCTGCGTGGTCGAGGGCGTCGAGACGCGCGCCCAGCTCGACACCCTGCGCCGCTTGGGATGCGACTTCATCCAGGGCTATTATTTCGCAAAGCCCATGCCGGGCGCTGCAATCGAGGACTATCTCGCAAAGGAGCGCGCGCGCCTGGACCACGGCGCAGCCAGCAAGGTTGTCGCCTGAGGGCGAATTGGCGCCCGACTACTTCGCGAGGCTCGGGAGATCGAGCCCCTTGTCGCGGGCGCAGTCGATTGCGGTCTCGTAGCCCGCATCCGCATGGCGCATGACGCCCGAGGCCGGATCGTTCCAGAGCACGCGCTCGATGCGTTTTGCGGCCTCCGGCGTGCCGTCGGCGACGATCACCATGCCGGCGTGCTGGGAATAGCCGATGCCGACACCGCCGCCGTGATGCAGCGAGACCCAGGTCGCGCCGCTGGCGCAATTGAGCAACGCGTTGAGCAAGGGCCAGTCGGACACCGCGTCTGATCCGTCCTTCATCGCCTCGGTCTCGCGGTTAGGGCTCGCCACCGAACCGCTGTCGAGATGATCGCGGCCGATCACGATCGGCGCCTTCAACTCGCCGCGCGCCACCATCTCGTTGAAGGCAAGGCCGAGGCGATCGCGATCGCCAAGGCCCACCCAGCATATCCGCGCGGGCAGGCCCTGGAACTTGATGCGCTCCCTGGCCATGTCGAGCCAATTGTGCAGATGCTTGTCGTCAGGCATCAGCTCCTTGACCTTGGCGTCGGTCTTGAAGATGTCCTCGGGATCGCCTGAGAGCGCGGCCCATCGGAACGGCCCGACGCCGCGACAGAACAGCGGACGGATATAGGCGGGAACGAAGCCCGGGAAATCGAAGGCGTTCTTCAGGCCCATGTCCTGCGCCATCTGGCGGATATTGTTGCCATAGTCGAGCGTCGGGATGCCCTGCGCGTGGAAATCCAGCATGGCCTGGACGTGCTCGACCATCGATGTCTTCGAGGCGCGCTCGACGGCCTTCGGATCGGAGGCCCGCCTGGTTTCCCAATCAGCGAGCGTCCAGCCCTTCGGCAGATAGCCGTTGATCGGGTCATGCGCGCTGGTCTGGTCGGTAACGATGTCCGGCTTGACGCCGCGGCGCACCAGCTCGGGAAAGATCTCCGCGGCATTGCCGAGCAGGCCGACCGAGACCGCCTTCTTCGTCTTCGCGGCCTCCGCCATGATCGCCAGCGCTTCGTCGAGCGTTGCGGCCTGACGATCGAGATAGCCGGTACGCAATCGCATCTCGATGCGGCTCGGCTGGCATTCGACCGCGAGCATCGAGGCGCCGGCCATGGTCGCCGCCAGTGGTTGCGCGCCGCCCATGCCGCCGAGGCCGGCGGTGAGAATCCATTTGCCGGCAAGGCTGCCGCCATAATGGCGACGGCCGACCTCGACGAAGGTCTCATAGGTGCCCTGCACGATGCCCTGGCTGCCGATATAGATCCAGGAGCCAGCGGTCATCTGGCCATACATCATCAGGCCCAGGCGATCGAGTTCGTTGAAATGATCGAGCGTCGCCCAGTGCGGCACGATGTTGGAGTTCGCGATCAGCACGCGCGGGGCATCGGCATGTGTGCGGAACACACCGACCGGCTTGCCGGACTGAACCAGCAGCGTCTGGTCGTTCTCGAGCTTGCGCAGGGCGTTGGTGATCCGGTCAAAGCTCTCCCAGTCGCGCGCGGCACGGCCGATGCCGCCATAGACGACGAGCTCGCTCGGGCGCTCCGCGACATCAGGATCGAGATTGTTCATGAGCATGCGGAGCGGTGCTTCCGTCAGCCAGCTCTTGGCGCTGATGTCGCTGCCGCGGGGGGCGCGGATGGTGCGGTCATTGTCCAGTCGGCGGTTCATGCGGACCTCTTCAGGCGAGTCTTGTTCAATCAAGTCTTGGGAACGGATCGGTTGGAAGTGCGGCGAGCGCAACGGCCGGCAGCGCATCGTCTTCGATGAGCGCCGCAGCCTTGGCGAGATCGCCGGCCATGTAACGGTCGGCACCGAGCGCGGCTACCTGCTCACGCAGCGCCGCGATGACGGCGACGAGCGGCGCGCTGGTCGCATGCGGTGCGCGCAGCGTGATGCCTTGGGCTGCGACCAGAAGCTCGATGCCGAGGATGGCGGCGAGATTGTCGGCCATGTCGGAAAGACGCCGCGCGGCATGCGCGGCCATCGAGACGTGGTCTTCCTGGTTGGCGCTGGTCGGCGTCGAGTCGATCGAGCAGGCCGCCGCGCGCTGCTTGTTCTCGGCGTAGAGCGCAGCCGCCGTCACCTCGGCGATCATGAAGCCGGAATTGATGCCGGGATCGGGCGTCAGGAACGGCGGCAGACCGAAATTGAGCGCGGGATCGACCAGCGTCGCGATGCGTCGTTCGCTGATCGCGCCGATTTCCGACAGCGCCAGCGCGATCGTATCGGCGGCAAAGGCGACCGGCTCGGCATGGAAATTGCCGCCGGAGACGATCTCTCCGGTGTCGACCAGCACCAGCGGATTGTCGGTGACAGCATTGGCCTCGGTAATCAGCGTGCGCGCGGCCTGCGTGATCAAATCGAGCGCGGCGCCCGCGACCTGCGGCTGGCAGCGCAGGCAATAAGGATCCTGCACGCGCTCGTCGCCCTCGAGATGCGACAGGCGGATGTCGCTGCCGTCGAGCAGCGCGGTCAGCGTCGCGGCTGCGGCGATCTGGCCGGGATGACCGCGCAGCGCCTGGATCTCGGGACGGAACGGCGCGGTCGATGCCATGGCTGCATCCACCGACAGCGCACCGGTGACGAGCGCGGCGCGAGCGAGACGAAATGCACGCAGCACGCCGGAGATGGCGTAAGCGGTCGAGAACTGCGTACCGTTGATCAGCGCAAGACCCTCCTTGGGACCGAGCGTCAACGGCATAAGGCCGGCAGCAGCGAGTGCCTCGTGGCCCGACACCGTCTTGCCGTCGACGATCGCTTCCCCCTCGCCGATCATCACCGCCGTCATGTGCGCAAGCGGCGCCAGATCGCCGGAGGCGCCGACCGAACCTTGCTGCGGCACCAGCGGATAAACGCGCCGCGCCAGCATGGTCTGCAATTGCTCGATCACCGCGCCGCGCACGCCCGAGGCTCCGCGCCCGAGTGAGACGATTTTCAGCGCCATCATCAGCCGCACGATCGGCTCGGGAGTCGCAGGACCGACCCCACAGCAATGCGAGACGATAAGATTGCGCTGCAGCAGCGCAGTTTGGTCCGGCGGAATGCGCTTTGATGCCAGCTTTCCGAAGCCGGTATTGATACCATAGACAGGCGCCGCAGCTTGGGCGGCCTTTGCGACGATCTGCGCCGCCGCAGCAACGCGCGGCCAGAACGACGGATCGAGCACGACAGGCGCGCCCGCCAGCACGCGCGCGAGATCGTCGAGGCTGACCGTTCCCGGCTTGACGACGATCGCTGCGCCCGGCTCGGTCACTGGCCCCTCCACACACGGCGATGCAGCGGATTGAAGCCGATGCGGTAGACCAGTTCAGCGGGCCGCTCGATGTCCCAGATCGCGAGATCGCACCACTTGCCGGCTTCCAGCGTACCGGTTTCATCGAGCACGCCGAGCGCACGCGCGCCTTCGCGGGTGATGCCGGCCAGGCATTCGGCGACATTCATCCGGAACAGCGTCGCGCCCATGTTCATCGCGAGCAGCAGCGAGGTCAGCGGCGAGCTGCCCGGATTGCAGTCCGTCGCGAGCGCCATAGGGACGCCGTGCCTGCGAAAGCCCTCGACCGGCGGCTTCTGCGTCTCGCGGATAAAGTAGTAGGCGCCGGGCAGCAGCACGGCTGCCGTTCCGGCCTTCGCCATCGCCGCAGCACCGGCTTCGTCGGTATGCTCCAAATGATCGGCGGAAAGCGCGGAGAACTTTGCTGCAAGCGCAGCGCCGCCAAGATTGGACAATTGGTCGGCATGAAGCTTGACCCGCAGCCCAAGCCCCCTTGCCGCCTCGAACACCCGCGCCGTCTGCTCCGCCGAGAACGCGATGCCTTCCATGAAGGCATCAACGGCATCGGCGAGGCCCGCCTTTGCCACCGCGGGCAGCATCTCCATGCAGACACGATCGATGTAGCGGTCCTTGTCGCCCTCGGCCTCGGGCGGCACTGCGTGCGCGCCGAGAAAGGAGGTCCGGATCGCAACCGGCCGCTGACGGCCCAGGCTGCGGGCGGCGGCGAGCTGCCGCATCTCGGTCTCTGCATCGAGGCCATAGCCGGACTTGATCTCGATAGTCGTCGCACCCTCGCTGATCAGTGCGTCCAGTCGCGGCAGCGCGCTCGCGACGAGTTTGGCTTCGCTCGCCTTGCGCGTCGCGGCCACCGTCGAGACGATACCGCCGCCGGCGCGCGCGATTTCTTCGTAGGTCGCGCCTTTCAGGCGTAGCTCGAATTCGTGCGCGCGGTCGCCACCATAGACGAGATGGGTGTGGCAATCGACGAGGCCGGGCGTGATCCAGCGTCCTTCGCAATCGATCCGCTTGATAGCGTCCGCATCGACCGGAAAGTCACCCGCCGCGCCCGCATAGACGATGTGGCCGCGGTGCGTAGCGATCACGCCATGCTCGATCTCGCCGAGATCGGGACGGTCGGCCCGCATCGTGGCGAGCCGGGCGTTATGCCAGATCCGGTCGAAGCGCTCTGCCATACGGATGTCCCTTGGTCGTGGGATGCTTGACTTATATGTCTAGACATATAATCGTAAGGCGGTTCTGTCCAGCCGGCGTGTCATCATGTCCCGACTGCATTTCGCCTCCGCGCTCCTGCCCTCGGGCTGGGCCAATGACGTGCAGGTGGTCATCATCGCCGGCGCGATCGCGGAGGTGACGCCGGGCGTTCAGCCTGCCGCCGGCGACGAACGCCACGCCATCGCACTTCCGGGATTGGCGAGCCTGCACAGCCACGCCTTCCAGCGTGGCATGGCGGGGCTTGCCGAACTGCGCGGTGACTCGACCGATACGTTCTGGACCTGGCGCGAAACGATGTACCGCTTCGCGCTGGCGATGACGCCGGACGATGTCGCCGCCGTCGCGACGCTGCTTTACGTCGAGATGCTGGAGCAGGGTTTTACCCGCGTCGGCGAGTTCCATTATCTGCATCATGATCGCGACGGCTCGCACTATGCAGACGTCGCCGAGATGGCCGCGCGCATTGCGCAGGCTGCTGGAGCCTCAAGCATCGGCCTGACGCTGCTGCCGAGTTTTTATGCGCACGGTTCCTTCGGCGGCGCCGCGCCACATGACGGCCAACGCCGCTTCATCTGCTCTGTCGATCAGTTCGCCAAGCTGATGGCGGCCTCGCGCAAGGCCATCGCAAACTTGCCTGGCGCCAATATCGGCATCGCGCCGCACAGCCTGCGTGCGGTGGCACCGGACGAGCTCACGGCGATCATTCCGCTCGCCGAAGGCGGGCCCATGCATATTCATGCCGCCGAGCAGGTGAAGGAAGTCGAGGATTGCCTGGCCTGGTCGGGACGACGCCCGGTGCAATGGTTGTTGGAGCACGCACCGGTCGATCAACGCTGGTGCCTCATTCACGCGACCCACATGACCGATGACGAAGTCAGCGCATTCGCGAAGACCGGCGCGGTGGCGGGTCTCTGCCCCATCACGGAAGCGAGCCTTGGCGACGGCATCTTTCCGGGGCGAGAATTTCTCGACGCTGGCGGGCTGTTCGGTGTCGGCACCGATTCTAACGTGCTGGTCGGCGTCGCCGACGAGCTGCGTCAGCTTGAATACGGCCAACGGCTCAAGCACCGCGCCCGCAACGTGCTCTCAGCCGGTGCCGGCCGTTCAACGGGGCGCACGCTGTTCGACGATGCCCTTGCGGGCGGAGCCCGGGCGCTAGCGCAGCCGATCGCGGGCCTCGCGCGGGGCGCGCGTGCCGACATCGTCACGCTCGACGCTGCGCATCCGTCGCTGGCGGGACGCGCGCGGGATGCCGTGATCGACGGCTGGATCTTTGCGGCAGGCAGTGGTGCGATCGACTGCGTCTGGTCCGGCGGAAACAAGGTCGTCGAGAACGGCCGACACAAACTGCGCAAGGCCGCGCGCGAGCGCTTCAACGCGGCGGTGCGGAGGCTCGTTGCATGAGCCTTGCCACCGACGCCACCGACAAGCCGACGCTCTACAAGCGCATCCGCGCTGACATCGAAAAGCGCATCCTGACCGGCGAATGGCCGCCAGGCCATCGCATTCCATTCGAGCACGAGCTGGTCGCGCGCTACGGTTGCTCGCGCATGACGGTGAACAAGGCGTTGTCGGAGCTCGCGCAGGCCGACCTGATCGAGCGCCGGCGCCGCGCCGGCTCGTTCGTCCGCCGGCCACAGCATCAGTCGGCCGTGCTCAAGATCGCCGACATGCGCGCCGAGATCACCGCCCTTGGCCGCACTTACGGCTACGAGTTGATCGGCCACAAGCTGCGCGCGGCGACTGCCGCCGACCGCGAGCGGCTTGGCGTCAAGAAGGCCGGCAAGGTGGTTGCGATTTCTTGCCGTCACAGCGCCGATAACGTGCCGTTCGCCGTCGAGGACCGGCTGATCGATCTGTCATCCGTGCCTGACGCCGCGACCGCGGATTTTTCGCGCGAGCCGCCGGGCTCGTGGCTGCTTCATCATGTCCCATGGACAGAGGCCGAGCATACGATCAGCGCCATTATCGCGGATGATCGCACGGCGGAAGCGCTCGACATCGCCGTCGGCGCGCCATGCCTCGTGATCGACCGCTATACCTGGCGCAGCGCGCGCACGATCACCGCGGTGCGCCTGCTCTATCCCGGTGACTCTCACCGCCTTGTCGCGCGATTCAAGGGAGGCTGAGAGAGCGATGTCGGCACAAATCGTGCAACGCTTCGGGCAACGGTCCCCCACAGACCGACAGAGATCAACAGGACGTCAAACCATCGATCGGCAAGAGGACGACAATCATGCGTAGTTCGACAGTTTTTGCGACAATCATTGCTCTCGCAGCCGCCACTCCCGTGCTCGCCGACGACGTCAAGGTCGGCGTCGGCATCTCCGGATGGACCGGCTTCGCACCGCTGACGCTGGCAAAGGAAGCCGGCATCTTCAAGAAGAACGGCCTCGACGTCACCATCAAGAAGATCCCGCAAAAGGACCGCCACCTCGCCATCGCCTCCGGCGACGTGCAGTGCGCCGCGACCACGGTCGAGACCTGGATCTCCTGGAACGCCAACGGCGTCGCGACCAAGCAGATCTTCCAGCTCGACAAGAGCTTCGGCGCCGACGGCATGGCCGTGCGCAACGACGTCACATCGATCAAGGAGCTGAAGGGCAAGACGGTTGCAGCTTCCGCGCCGGGCACCTCACCCTATTTCGCGCTGGCCTGGATGCTGAAGAAGAACGGCCTCACGGTGAAGGACGTCACCGTCGTGAACCTCGAGCCGGCCGCCGCCGCGCAGGCCTTCGTCTCCGGCCAGAACGATGCCGCGATGACCTACGAGCCGTATCTGTCGACTGTGCGCGCCGCACCCGACAAGGGCAAGATCATCGCCACCACGCTGGACTATCCGATCGTGATGGACACGTTCGGCTGCACGCCAAAATTCCTCGGCGAGAATCCGAAGGCGGCGCAGGCGCTGGCCGACAGCTATTTCGAGTCGCTCGACATGATCGCCAAGGACCAGACCAAGGCCTATGAGATCATGGGCGCCGACGTGAAGCAGACCGGCGAGGCGTTCGGCAACTCGGCAAAATATCTGCGCTGGCAGGACAAGGCCGCGAACCAGAAATTCTTCGCGGGCGACTTCCTCGCGTTCAACAAGGATGCGGCCGACCTCCTGCTCGAAATCGGCATCATCAAGGCGGCGCCGAAAGTCGAAGACCTCTTCGACGCGAGCTTCATCAAGTAAGCCTGGATAAGCTGCTGGTCCCGCCGCGCGGTGGGACCAGCAGAAGATCGACCATTCGGATAGACTCTTGATGCGTCCCCTGGATTCCGTGACATCGAAGCAGCGCGTGGCCTATGGCCTCGCGTTCTTCGTGCTATTCGTCGCCCTCTGGTCGTGGGCGACCTTCGGCGGCCATGTGTCAAAGACCTTCCTCGCCAACCCGCTGACCATGGTGCAGGAAGGTTATGACCTCCTGGCCAAGCAGGGCTTCCTGTTCGACATCGGCATGACGATTTGGCGCGTTGTCGGCGGCTTTGCGCTGGCCGCGATTATCGCGGTGCCGCTCGGCGTGCTGATGGGCGCCTACAAGCCGGTCGAGGCCTTCCTCGAACCGTTCGTCTCCTTTGCGCGCTATCTGCCTGCCTCGGCTTTCATTCCACTCCTGATCCTGTGGGCTGGCATCGGCGAGCTGCAGAAGCTGCTGGTCATCTTTATCGGCTCGGTGTTCCAAATCATCCTGATGATCGCAGTCACCGTCGGCGCGACGCGGCGCGATCTGGTGGAAGCCGCCTATACGCTCGGCGCCAGCGACCGCGGCATCATCCGCCGCGTGCTGCTGCCATCCTCCGCACCCGAAATCGCGGAAATCCTGCGGCTCGTGCTAGGCTGGGCCTGGACCTACGTCATCGTCGCCGAGCTGATCGGCTCGTCTTCCGGCATCGGCCACATGATCACCGACAGCCAGGCGCTGCTCAATACCGGTCAGATCATCTTCGGCATCATCGTCATCGGGCTGATCGGCCTCCTCTCGGACTTCATGTTCAAGGCGTTCAACGCCTGGCTGTTTCCGTGGAGGCTCGCATGACCACGCTGAGGATCGAACAGGTCTCGCGAACCTTCCCGGCGCGCCACGGCAACGCGCCCACAAGAGCGCTGGAGCCCACCGATCTCGTCATCGGCAACAACGACTTCGTCACGATCCTTGGGCCCTCCGGCTGCGGCAAGTCCACGCTGCTTCGCATCGTTGCAGGCCTCGACCGTCCGACCAGCGGACGCGTCACGCTCGATGGCCGCGAGGTCACCGGCCCCGGCGCGGATCGCGGCATGGTGTTCCAGTCCTACACGCTGTTTCCCTGGCTTACCGTGCGCGAGAACATCGCCTTCGGCCTGCGCGAGCGCGGCGTGCCGGAGGGCGAGCGCAACAAGGTTGCGGATGCCTTCATCCGCCAGGTCGGCCTGTCCGGCTTCGAGAACCATTGGCCGAAGCAGCTCTCCGGCGGCATGCAGCAGCGCACCGCGATTGCACGCGCGCTCGCCAATGATCCAAAGATCCTGCTGCTCGACGAGCCCTTCGGCGCGCTGGACAACCAGACCCGCGCCTTGATGCAGGAAATGCTGCTGGGCATCTGGGAGCGCGATCAGAAGACCGTTCTGTTCGTGACCCATGACATCGAGGAGGCGATCTTCCTCGGCAGCCGCGTCATCGTCATGAGCGCCCGTCCCGGCCGCATCAAGGCCGAGATCAATGTGGACCTGCCGCATCCGCGCTCCTACAAGATCAAGACCACGCCCGAATTCGTCCAGCTGAAGGAACGGTTGGTCGAGGAGATCCGCACCGAGGCCCTGAAGGTTGCCGAACATGCCTGATACTCAGTCCCACGCCAACGGCGAGCGCGTTCTTGCCGACCTCAACGCGCTGCGTGCGCTGGGCGCCTACAAGACCGGCGTGCACAAGCCGACCTTCTCCGAGCCGCACAGGCAATCGCTGGACTGGCTGGTGCGGAAGTTGCCCGAGGCCGGCCTTGCGGGCGCGATCGACGGCATCGGCAATGTCCTCGGCACCAGTGCGAAGCCCGGACCGAAATTGCTCGCCGGATCGCACCTGGAGAGCCAAAACTACGCTGGCTGGCTCGATGGCCCGCTCGGCGTCGTCTATGCGCTCGAGGCCGCCCGCGTGCTCAACACAGATCCATCCATGAAAGGCGCGGTGGAAGTCGCGGCGTGGTGTGATGAGGAAGGTCATTTCGGCAGCTTCCTCGGCTCGAGCTCCTATATCGGACAGGTCACCGAGGCCGACATCGACGCCGCACGCGACCGCACTGATGGACGCACCATGCGCGACGCGCTGACTGATATGGGGCTCGCTGGACGGCCGCGTTTCGCCGCCGAGCTGGGACGGCACGTCGGCTATCTCGAAGCGCATATCGAGCAGGGCGACACGCTCGAGAGTGGCAAGCTCGCAATCGGCGTCGTGACCTCCATCGTCGGCATCTGGCAATACCGCATCACCTTCACTGGCGAGCAGAATCATGCCGGTACCACGCGCATGGCCGTGCGCAAGGATGCCGGCCTCGCGCTGGCCAAATTCTGCGTGGCGGTCGACCAGCGTTTCCCGGCTGCATGCGGACCGCGCACGGTCTGGACCACCGGCCGCATCACGCTCGATCCGGGCGCGCCGAGCATCATTCCGGGCGGCGCGGAGATGCTGTTCCAGATCCGCGACGACAACCCGGCCGTGATCGCGCGGCTGGAGGAGGTGCTGCGAACGATGGCTGACGAGGCCAATGCCAAGGGCCCCTGTACCGTGACCGTGGAGCGGATCCGCGTGGGCGCGCCCGCGATGATGGATACACGCTTCCAGGATGCGATCGAGACCGCGAGCAAGGCACTGGCCGGCGGACGATCGCTGCGCATGCCGAGCGGCGCCGGCCACGACGCACAGATGCTCGCGACCATCATGCCGGCAGCCATGCTGTTCGTGCCCTCGATCGGCGGTATCAGCCATCACTGGACCGAGAACACTGCCGATGCCGACATCGTCACCGGCGCGCAGGTTTTCGTCGACGCCTGCCGGCGGATTCTCGCAGTTTAGAATGACGTACCGCCCCCGAACCTGAACTGCTGGACGATGTCGTATTTGCCCTTCGTGAGCGGCACGGCGTAGTCGAAGCGCAGTGGTCCGAACGGCGAGGCCCAGATTAGGCCGACACCGACTGACGAGCGCACCACGCTGCTGTCGTCATATTGCAGTCCGCAGGTCGGGCAGGCCTTGGTATTGACCTCGCCCGTCGCCGCCCATGAGGTGGGCCCCTGATAACCCCAGAGCGAGCCGGCATCGGCGTAGACCGCGCCCTTCAGGCCGACTTCCTTGGGCAGGAACCAGAACGGCATCTGCAATTCCGTGGACGCGCCCCAGTATTTCGTACCGCCGAGCGCATCGCCGGTGGCGCCGAAGCTTGCATAGGTGATGTCACGCGGACCGATACCGTTGGACGCGAAGCCGCGCACGAGGTTCGGGCCCATCTGGAAGTGATCCAGCATGCGCAGATCGTTGTTGCCGATCTTGTTGAGAACACCGCCCTGGAGATGGATCACACTGATAATCTCTGACACCAGCGGCGTGTAGTATTTGGTGTCCAGCGCGGTCTTCAGATAAGTGACATCGCCGCCCACCCCGGCAAAATCCTGCTTGAAGTCGATGAGCAGGCCGTCGTTCGGGTTCTTGGTGTTGTCGAGCGTGTTGTAGGTCAGCGTGTAACCCACGGCCGACGTCAAGGTCGGGCCGTTCGCCAATTCCTTGCGGATCGGCAGGCTCGATTCGCCGTCAGCGTAGCAGCCGTAGCCGTAGTAACCTGAACTGGTCGAGTTGGTGGGATCCACTCCGCCCAGCACGCTCTGGATGTAGGCCGGCGTCGGGTTGAAGGCCAGCGATGTATTGGCTGCGTTGTTGTTACAATTGTTATAGGCGCTGGGGAGCGTGATAGTCTGCTGATAGAGCGAGTAGCGGAGCTGGAGCGACAGGTCCTCGCGCAGCGCAAAGCCCAGTCGCGGCGAGAAGCCGAGCGTCGTCACCGAGTAGCTGGTATAGCTGTTCGACAAACTCTCGCGCCAATAGGTGTCAAGTCCGAGTGCGATCCGGTAGTCGAGCAAATAGGGCTCGACAAAGGACAGCGACACGCCGCGGGCGTACTGGCCGTAAGTCACCGAAGCCTTGGCATAGAGGCCCTTGCCGAACAGATTGCGCTCGGACACCGAGACCTCGGCGAGCGCGCCGTCGGTCGTGGAGTAGCCGCCAGAGACCGAGAAATCGCCGGTCGACTTCTCTTCCATGTCAACGATCAGGATCACACGATCGCTGGAGGAGCCGGGCTCCGTGGTGATCTTGACGCTCTTGAAATAGTCGAGGTTCTTCAACCGGCGCTCGGCGCGGTCGACCAGGGCGCGGTTGTAGGCGTCGCCCTCGGAGATGTCGAATTCGCGCCGGATCACGTAGTCGCGCGTGCGGGTATTGCCTCGCAGATTGATGCGCTCGATATAGGTGCGCGGCCCTTCGTCGATGTTGAACACGACCGAGACGGTGTGTGATTCGAAATTGCGGTCGCCGCTCGGCCGCACAACAGCGAACGCATAGCCGCGGCGCGAGGCCTCGATCTGCATCTCCTCGGTCGACTTCTCGACCGATTCGACATTGTAGAGCGAGCCGACATTGACGCGCGAAAAGCCGCGCAGCGAGCTCGCGTCGAAATTGGCGATGCTGGAGCGGAAGTCGACCGCGCCGACACGATATTGCTGGCCCTCCTCGATCTTGAAGCTGACGAGGAAGCCCTTCTTGTCCGGATCATATTCGGTCAGCGCCGCCACAACCTGCGCATCCGCAAAGCCGTTCTTGAGATAGAAGCGGCGGATCAGGTCGCGGTCGGCCTCGACCCGGTCCGGATCATAGATGTCGCCGCTGCTGAGGAAGCTGAGCAGATTCGACTCGTGCGTCTTGATGACGTCCCTGAGGCGGTAGGCCGAGAACGCGCTGTTGCCGATGAACTCGACCGACTTGACGCCGGTCTTGACGCCCTCCTCGACCGTGAAGACGAGATCGACGCGGTTGTTCGGCTGCTCGATGATTTCAGGCGTGACGCGGACGTCGTAGCGGCCCGAGCGACGATAGATCTCTGCGATGCGCAGCGTGTCGGATTGCACCATCGCGCGCGAGAAGGTCCCACGCGGCTTGGACTGGACCTCGGCGGTGAGCTGCTCGTCCTTGATCTTCTTGTTGCCCTCGAAGGCAACGCGGCCGATCACGGCGTTTTCCACCACCGACACCACGACATGGCCGCCGGCCCGGTTGACCTTCACATCCTGAAACAAGCCGGTCTCGATCAATGCCTTGAGGCCGTCGTCGAGAGCCACTTGGTCGAACTGCCCGTTGGGGCCGGCCTTGAAGTAGGAGCGAACCGTCTCGGCCTCGACGCGGCGATTGCCTTCGACCACGATCGTATCCGCGGCTTGCGCCGCCGCTGCCGCTGCCGCGGCCGGCTGCGGCAACAGCACCAGCGGAAGTGAGGTTGCAATCGACACGCCACCCACGACCGCCGCGACAAGCCAGGCCCGCAAAAACGACATTCCACACCTCAAGAGCAGCTGACTTGCTCTGAAACGGGAAAGCTGTGGCCACGGTGTGGCTTTCAGATTGCTGTACTGTTTCCGCGGATTGAGTTTGATTGAGCCGCCGACGCACATAGCGCCGTACGCGCGGCGTTTGCGCAAAGAGCCAGCAACATCGGGCAAAACAAGGCTTGTTTACGGGCGGCTGGGGCGAGTTCGGCACCATGTCTCACGCCCGTCACGCCTTATGTTGCGCCCTTCAACCGATCGGCCATGCGCTCAGCGATGGCGACCGTGGTCAAATGAGTGTTGGCGCGCGGCACTTCCGGCATGACCGAGGCATCGATCACGCGCAATCCCGTGCATCCCATCACCCGGCATTCGTGATCGACGGCCGAACGCGCATCGTCCGGCGCGCCCATTCTGCAGGTGCCGCTGGCGTGCTGCGCGTCGCTGCACTCGGCGAACAGCCAATCATCCAACTCCGCATCACTGAACGGCTCGTCCATGGAGCGTCCGCTGGCGCCATAGTCGACGCGGTCGGCGATATCGGTCACCGCAGGCTGCAGACAGATATCACGCAGGCGGCGGACGCCGTCGCGCATGCGCAAGAGATCGCGAGAGTCGGAGAGCATGCGCTCCTCGATGGCCGGATCGACCTCGGGGTCGGTCGTCACGATGCGGACGTGCCCCTGGCTGAAAGCCTGATAGACGGAGACAGCAATGCGTCCCAGCGTGACTTCCACCATCGATTGCGACGAGCGAGCAAGATTGCCGGCGATCATGATCATGTCGTTGTCGCCTGCGTCTGCGAGGCCCGAAGAGTAGCGCAGGCAACAATTGGTGTGCCGGTGCATAAGCGTGCTGACCTGGCTGCCTTCGCGCAAATGCAGCAGTGCGTTGACGATCGGATGGTCCAGCAAATTCTCGCCCACCGGCAAGTTCGCGCGGATGGGGATGCCGAGCCTCTCCAACAGGGCGACGGGCCCAATGCCGGAGCGCTGCAGAATGGCCGGCGAATGGATGGCGCCGGCGCAGAGGATAACGTCGCGCGTCGCGCGGGGTGCGTAGGATCGGCCGTTCACGCGAACATGGACGCCGTTGGCGTGCAGCCGATTGCCTTCGAAGGTGATGGTGTCGACCAGGGCGTGGCCGACGATATCGAGATTGGCGCGATCGCGCGCTGGCTCCAGATAGCCGTCATTGGTGGAGATCCGTAAGCCGCCCTCGCTATTGATGGCGTAGGGCGAGACGCCGGTGCCTGTTGGCGCGTTGTGATCCTCACACCAGCCATAGCCGAGGCCGAGGGCCGACGCGCGCAGCGCGCGGTCGACGTTGCCCCAATCCGGGATCGGAGCGCGATACACCGGGATTGGACCTCGATCGCCGTGATAGGGCGCGTCGGGGAAATTCTTGTCCGTCTCGAGTTTGCAGAAATAGGGCAGAAGCTCGTCCCATGACCAGCCCGTGCAGCCCGCGGCCGCCCAGCGGTCGATATCGTTGGGAACGGCGCGGATCGCGATCTGGCCATTGATGGTCGAGCTGCCGCCCATGGCGCGGCCACGCCACAGCAGCAGCGGCTGCTGCCGCTCGGTGCGTCGCGCCAACAGCTTTGGCCAGCGGAAGTCGTCGTCACCGATGGCGCGCATCGGATTGGGGATACGAATGTGCTCCGGCGTGGTCGCGGTGCGGAGATCCTGCCCCGCCTCGAGCAGCAGCACACGATGCGATGGATCTTCGCTGAGGCGCGCGGCCAGCGTCGCTCCCGCGGAACCTCCACCAATGATGATCGTATCGTATTCCTGTTCAATCACGTGCTGTGCGCTCCTGCGACGGCCCAACGGGACGTGGCGATCATTCCTTCAGACCGGTTCCAGCCACGCCACGCACGAAATTCCGGCGCATCAGCGAGAAGAATAGCGCGCTGGGGACGAGGGCAAGCGCTGCGGCCGCGCTGAGATGACCGATATCCACGGTGAAGCCGGTCTGAAACAGCGCCAGCCCGACTTCGAGCGTATACGTATCCTTGTTGGTCGTCACGACCAGCGGCCATGCGAACGCGGTCCAGGCCTGAAAGAACGCCAGCACAGCCAGCGCCCCCAGCGGCCCCCGCATCAGCGGCAGCACGATCCGCAGAAAGATCCAGCCCTCGCCTGCCCCATCCACCCGCGCGGCCTCCAGCAGCTCGTCGGGGATCGACGTCGTCACATATTGCCGCACCAGGAAGATGCCGAAGCTCATCACGAGATAACCGACCAGAAGCCCCGGAAGAGTGTTCAACATCCCCGCAGCCTGAACATTCAGATAGAGCGGGATCATGTACACTTCAAAGGGAACGACCGATGTCGCGATGATGATGCCGAACACGGCGGGAAACCAGGGCAGATCGAACTTGCCGAGCACGTAGCCGGCGATGGCGGAGGTGGTGACGATGCTGGCCGTCGAAAGCACTGCAAAGATCAGGGTATTGCCGATCCAATGAAGCAGCGGCGTTTCGTGCAGCACGCCGAGGATGTTCTCCAGCGTCGGACGGTCCGGAATGATGGTGGGCGGCCACGCCAGCAATTCCGGCGGCGTCTTGAATGCGTTGCTGATCAGGAAGACGAGCGGCAGCAGCATCATCAGGCCGATAGCGAAAAGAACGACGTCGATCGCGAGACCAGCAGGCGTGTTCCGATCAACATCGCTGGAGGGATGGTCTGGATCGCTCACGCGCGGCTCCGATCCCGAAACAGTCTGAACTGCGCGCCCGTCAGGACGAGCACGATCACGAGAAGGACCACGGCTTCGGCAGCGGCATAGCCGACTCGATAATTTCGAAAGCTGTTTTCGAGCATGTCGAGGACGAGGACGCGAACGAGATGTCCCGGCGCACCCTGGACGTCCGAGGCCAGGACGAAGGCCTGCGCATAGATGTTGTACGACGAGATCAGCGTGATCACCGAGACATACAGCATCACCGGCTTCAACAGAGGGATTGCAACGTAGCGGAAGGCCTGGAACGAGGATGCACCGTCGAGGCGCGCCGCCTCGTACAGCGCCTCCGGAACGTTCTTCAATCCGACTAGAAAAATCAGGACGGCGTAGCCGATCGACTGCCAGGAGCACAGCACGATCAGACACACCAACGATAAGGTAGGGTCGAACAACCAGGCCTGGGCCGGGATTCCGAACCATCCAATGAGGGCATTGAGTGGCCCGAGCCGTGCATCGAAAATCCACTTCCAGGCCATCGCCGCCGGCACCAGCGAGACGACGTGCGGCAGGAAAATCGAGGTTTCGTAGAAGCCGCTGCGTCGCAGCCCCTGCCGGCTGTTGATCAGCGCGGCGAGCGCGAGCCCGACGGGAATCGTGATCAGCAGGACGCCGAAGGCGACAACTGTGGTGTTGAAAATCGCTTCGAGAAACAGCGGATCAGTCATCAGCTCGACAAAGTTATCGAGTCCGATGAATGGCTTGCGCCGTGAGATGATGTTCCACTTGAACAGGCTGAGACGCAGTGTCTCGGCGATTGGGTATACGCGCAGGCAAGCATAGAGGCCGAGAACCGGAACCAGCGCAAGAACCGGAAACAGCCATTTCGGCTTGGAATGCATGGAGTCTCCCGGAGGCCGCCGCCGGCTAGCGCTGCAATTGTGTGGTCGCGACCATTGGGGGCGAGCTTACGGTTTGGCCAGCAGATCTTCCCGGGCAAGGATCTTGTCGCTCTCCTCAGCCGCAGATTTCAGAAAAGCGTCGATGGCGGCATCGTTTCCGGCCAACGATTTGTCGGTGAATGCCTTCTCAAGCCGGGCCGCGAGCCGGGTGAGGATTTCGCTGGCCGGACTGATCGCCGGAACGGTGAAGAAGACGTGGTCGGCGGGGGTGTTAACAAACGCGCCGAGCTGGGGGATCTTGCCGAGGACGGCAGAGTAGTCGAGGCCCTTGCGATTGGGCACCCACGCCGTGTTCTCGAGCAGCCACAGCAAATTCTCCGGCTCGTTCGCCTTCTGAACGAAGTCCCAGGCGATCTGGCTCTTCGGCCCCTTGTTGGGAACGTAGAGGTCCACCGGGACCATCAACGTTCCCTTCGGCAACGGCGCCGTCGCGTATTTGAGGGTGGGCGCCTTCTTGACGACGTCGCCGATCACCCAGGACTCCCGGATGAAC
This sequence comes from Bradyrhizobium sp. AZCC 2230, assembly GCF_036924495.1. Classification (NCBI taxonomy): domain Bacteria; kingdom Pseudomonadati; phylum Pseudomonadota; class Alphaproteobacteria; order Hyphomicrobiales; family Nitrobacteraceae; genus Bradyrhizobium; species Bradyrhizobium sp. AZCC 2230. Next base: position 3,308,714 of record NZ_JAZHRS010000001.1, read on the forward strand.
ATCGCGGTCTGTCCGAGTTCGAAGGCTTCAGCGTCTGCCTTCATCTCCGGCAACACCGTCCGATAGGTCACGACGTTATCGAGGTACAGCTTGAGTGCGTTTCGGCCGGCTTCGTTCGCATAGGCCGCGCGCCACTTCCCGCCCTTCTCCTCCAGCAAGGTCCCACCAAAATTATAGAGAATCGTCCAGTACTTCTCCGCGATACCGGAGCCACCGCCGCTGAGGCGCAAACTCCAGCCGCTGACCGTCGGCACGCCGGATGCGTCACGTTGCACGAGCTTCTGCGCATAGGCCGTGTAGTCCGCCATCGTCTTGGGAGGCGAATTAAGGCCGGCCTTGGCGAACATCTCGGTGTTGTAGAACAGCGCGCCCTGCCCCTGGAATAACGGCACGCCGTAGATCTTGCCGTCATACGTGGCGGTCTTCACCCGCGTCATGTCGTAATTGGCTTTGACGAAATCCACGATCGTGGCCGGCGGCTCCGGAATCAGGCCCGCCTCCAGATATCGGGCAGCCTCGACCTCCATCTCAATGACGTCTCCGGCCGCGCCGGATGGAAGCGACAGTGCCAGCCGCTTCTCATGCTCACGCAAGGCGATTGCCTCGACGCTGATGTCGAGATCGGGATACTTCGCCTTCAGCTGGTCTCCGACGCGCTTGTAGAATGGGGCGAGGTCAGGCCAGCCGCTCCAGATGGTCAGCTTCTCCGCCGACGCCGGCGACGCCAGCATTGGCATTGCGACAGCCATCGCCAGCCATCGAGCGGCCGACAGCCATGAACGACGCTTCTTCTCGGGAGAGTTTGGATATCCGAACGTGCCGACCGATGTCGCGATGAAGGCCATGTCCCCGCTCCCAGAACTACATAAATCCCGACTAAAGGCTGTCATGCAACCGGTTGCGTGTCAATTGCGATCCATTGCCGCTTTCCGAGGCTGTTGACCAAATCGTCAGCGGCTTTTTCGTTTCGCAGGTGCCGGACCGGTGCTCGCTCGAACGACGAGATGTGAGTTCAGCTTGTGGCGGATCTCGCCCGACGCGCCACCGTTCAACTGGCTGAGCAGGAGCCCAACCGCGACATCGCCCGCATCGGCGCAACGCGCCGACACTGTCGTGAGTTGCGGATAAGTAGTTTCGCCAAGGACATCATCGCAGCCGACCACGCTGAACGATCTGGGCACATCAACGTCGAGGGCAGCAAGCCCCGCGAGCAGGCCTTGGGCTACAAGGTCGTCGAACGCGATGGCCGCGGTCACCCCGCTGGCGACGATCGGGGCGGCGGCCAATCGCCCGGTGTCGTAAGATGGCGGGCGCGCCGGAATGGCGATCACCTTGAGCTCGCGTTTCGCCGCCTCCTTCCGGACGGCGTTGCGCCGCTGCTGGTTGGACCATGACGTCGTGGGGCCGCTGACATAGGCGATGTGCCGATGCCCGAGCTCGGCAAGATGTGCGATCGCCGCTGCAACGCCCGGCGCCGTGTCGATCAGGACCCGCGTAATTCCCTCGATGTCGCGATTGATCAGCACCAGCGGCCGACGCGCCGCATAGATCCGGATATGCGCTTCGTCCAGGCGAGAGGAGGCGAGCACGAGCCCCTCCACCTGGCCGATAAAGCGGCCGAGCAGCAACTCCTCACGGGCGGGATCCTCGTCCGAATTGCCCAGAAAGACGCATAGTCCCGCCCTGTCGGCGTGAAGCTGTGCGGCTCTGATCAGAGGCGGAAAGAACGGGTTCGCAACGTCGGAGACGATGAGCGCGACATTGCCGTGCCGTCCGGTCGAAAGCGCGCGCGCGACCTGGTTGGGCACATAACCCAACTTGTCGGCGACCGCCTTGACGCGCCGGACCGTCTCCTCACTCAGCATTTCAGGTCGCGTGAAGGCGCGCGATACGGTCGCGCGCGAGACGCCGGAGATCTTTGCGACCTGACTTATGGTCGGCGCGAGCTCTGAGCGCCGCTCCCTGTCGTCGGAATCGCGTTTCACCGGGGGCGCCTCCTGTGCTGGATCTCCGCACTACACATGCCTTGATCGTCGGCGGGGCGCAAGCTTGACATGCAACCGATTGCATTACATCCTTGATCGCGCGGAGTGACAGGCCCCGACAAGAACCACGGATGAGCATGATGGCTTCGGTCGCTCCAGAAATCGCAACATCAGGGATCGCGATATCAGAGACGCGGGATGCGATGGGCCGGGCTGCGGCGTCTGACATCGCTGCCGCGCTGCGCGATCGCCTTGCGCACCAAGATCGTGTGAGAATGGTGTTCGCCGCCGCGCCGAGCCAGGCAGAGATGCTGGACGCGCTGGCGAGCGAGCGCGATATCGATTGGCGACGCGTGATCGCTTTCCACATGGACGAATATCTCGGGCTTCCGGCGCACGCGCCCGAGCGCTTTGGAGTATGGCTGACCCGCCATTTCTTCTCACGTGTCCCCCTGGGCGCCGTCCATTTGATCGGACAGGAATCAGATCCGGACCGCGAAACGGCGCGCTACGCCGGTCTTCTGGCCGAGGCCCCGATCGACATCGTGTGCCTCGGCATCGGCGTCAACGGGCATCTGGCGTTCAACGATCCGCCCGTCGCAAATTTGCACGACACGGAGCAGGTCAAGATCGTCGAGCTCGACGCGATCTGCCGTCAGCAGCAGGTCGACGACAAGTGCTTTGCGGCTCTGGGCGACGTGCCGACGCACGCTATCACCCTGACGATCTCCCGATTGCTGGACGCTCATCAGCTATTTTGCGTGGTGCCCGGCGCGGCCAAGCGCGCCGCCGTCGAGCAATCCCTGTACGGCCCGATTGGCGCGGCCTGTCCTGCGAGCGCATTGCGTACGCATCCGCGATGCACGCTGTATCTCGACCGTGATTCCGCACCAGCCCGGCTTTCGCTGCAAACGCCGGCACGCGCATGAGCGACGGGGCGACACATGTCTCGGGACGCGATCCCGAGACCGGACAGCCTCACACGATCACCATTTCTGATGGCCGTATCTCGGCCATCGCCCCAGGCGGTGCCGATGACGGGCATTGGCTATCGCTCGGACTGTTCGATCTGCAATTGAACGGTTTTGGTGGCCATGACCTCAATGGCGGCACCGATCCACAGACGGTTCGCGATCTCGCCCTCGCCGTCCATGGCAGCGGCGTTTCGCGTTTTGCTCCGACGCTGATCACGGCATCACGCGCCGCGCTCATCGACGCGTTGGAGGCGATCGCCCAGGCGCGCGACAGCGATCCGCTGGTCAAGCACGCAATTCCCTTCGTCCACGTTGAAGGGCCCCATATCGCACCGGAGGACGGTCCCCGCGGCGCGCACCCGGCCGAGCATGTGAGGCCGCCAGATCTCGATGAATTCGACGCCTGGCAAGCCGCCTGCGGAAACCTCGTCGGCCTCGTGACCCTGTCACCGCACTGGCAGGAGACGGCCGACTATGTACGAGGACTTCGCGCGCGCGGCGTTCATGTTGCGCTCGGCCATACCAACGCCACGACAGATCAGATCTCCGCCGCGATTGAGGCTGGCGCCATGTTGTCAACACACCTCGGCAACGGCATCGCGGCCCAGCTGCCGCGGCATCCCAACCCGATCTGGACGCAGTTGGCGGAGGACAGGCTCTGGGCGAGCTTTATTGCCGATGGCCATCACCTTCCGCCCGAGACCTTCAAGGCCATGCTACGCGCAAAGGGCCTCGAACGATCCATGCTGGTTTCAGATGCCGTCGCGCTCGCGGGTTGTTCGCCGGCGATCTACGACATGCCAGTGGGCGGACGCGTCGAACTGAAAGCGAATGGTCGGCTGGAAGTCGTCGGCACGCCGTTTCTGGCGGGCGCAGCGGCGAGCCTTGCGTTCGGGATTGCGACGGCCAGACGCATGGCCGGCCTGACGCTGGCCGAAGCACTCAGGCTGGCAACGATCAATCCCCGCACGCCATTCCAGCTGCCAGCTCTGACAGTCGGCGCGCCAGCGGATCTGCTTCGATTTCGTCTCGGCGATGATGGATCCATCATTCCCGAGACCGTCTATGTCGCCGGTCAGCCGTTTCCAGCCAAGCATTGAGGAATTGAGATGAGCCAACTTCGCATCGGGTTGGTCGGTCCAGGGGCGATCGGTGAAACGCACGCGCGAGCGATCCGGGCGCTCGACGCGACCGTTTTGGCCGCTGTCGCCGGCGGCACGCCTGAACAGATTGCCGCGTGTATCGATGGCGAACCCGTTCCGACATTTGCGACCACCGACGCCATGCTGGCCGGTGCGGACATCGACGCCGTCGTTATCTGCACCCCGAGCGGCGCTCATCATGACGCAGCACTTGCCGCCATCAGGTCCGGACGACACGTGCTTGTCGAGAAGCCGCTCTGCGTCGATCCAGCCGAGGCCGCGTCGCTGGTCCATGCGGCCGAGAACTCGCAGCTGACATGCGGTGTGGTCTCGCAGCGCCGGCTCGAACCGCAACACCAGACGATCAAGACGCTGCTCGACGCGGGCCACCTCGGACAACCGCGCCTGATCGAGGCGGCGATCCATTGGTATCGCTCCGACGCCTACTATGCGGAGAAGCCATGGCGCGCCGAAGCCGATCACGGCGGCGGCTCGCTCTTCAACCAGGGCGTCCACAATCTGGATCTGATGCTTTGGCTGTTCGGACCGGTGGCGAGTGTTCAAGGCCAGACGGCCACGCTCGGACACGCGCACGCGATCGAGGACACGACGACGGCCCTGCTGTCCTTCACATCCGGCACCTTGGGCGTGATCGTGACGAGCACGGCACTGCCTCCGGGACGGCCGGCCATGCTGCGCCTGTTCACCGATCGCGGCAGTTGCGAGCTTGCACACGACAGCATCGTTCGTTGGGATTTTCCCGGTGTTCCACAGCCGGCGAGCGCGACGGGACCAGGAAGCGCCGCCAACGACCCCAAGGCGATCGGCATCGAGGGGCATATCGCGCAATGGCGCGACTTCGTCCAGGCGATCCGGGAGCGACGGGCACCATCCACTCCGTTCAGGGACGGGTTCGAGGCTACGCGCGTCGTCACCGCAATCTATCGCTCGGCCGCGGAAGGCCGCGCCGTCACCCCCGACGACGTCTCGCCGGAGATGGCCCTCGATGCCAGGTAATGCTCCTTCCATGCTCGACATTGCCATCATTGGTGCGGCTCATCCGCATGTCGAATATGTGCTCTCGGAGATCGCGGCTCGAACCGACGTCAGGATCGCGGCGGTCGCCGATCACGACGCCGCGCGCCTCGCCGAGCTCGAAAGACGCACGCAGGCTCCCGGCTATGCTGACCCGATCGCGCTTTTGAACGTGCACAAGGTCGAGGCTGTGGCTATTTTCACCGAGTTCGGTCTCCGGGCTCCGATCGTGATCGAACTGTTGCGCCGGAATATTTTTGCGATCATCGACAAGCCGATGGCGGTGACGCTTCCGCAGCTCGCCTTGATCGAGGACGCCCTTGCCGGACGCAACCTGCTGACGCTTCTGCTCGAGAAGCGCTTTTATCCGGTCACGCTCGCGCTCCGCTCGGTTCTCGAAAGCGGCGAGTTGGGAGACATCGTATCGATCAGCTCGACCGGGCCGCACAAGCTCGTGCCAAGCCGTCGTCCGGCATGGATGTTCGAGCCCTCGACCTATGGCGGCATTCTCGCCGACCTGACGGTCCACGACATCGATCTGGCACTTTGGCTGACGGGACACACCAGCGGCACGATCAGCGGCTGGATCTCGCCCACCCCGGCTGCCGGCACGACGAGCTTTCCTGCTCTCGGACGCGCCATCCTCGCCTGCGACAACGGCCCGCAATTCTCAATCGAAGTGGACTGGATTCAGCCGGAAGCCTCTCCCCGCCATGGCGACTATGCGATGCGGATTTCAGGGACACGCGGGCGTGCGGACGTTCTCTTCGCCGAGAACCGGCTGCTCGTTGAAACCGCAACACGAGCGAGACGTGAGGTCGACCTCCCGCCGGGCGGCTCGCCTGCCGGCTTCGTCTTCGATCATCTCGCGCGCGAACAAGCCCTGCAAATTCCGGCGAAGGACGCCCTGCGCGCCACGCGCATCGCGATCCTCGCCCAGGAAAGTGCGAAGCAAGGCGGCAAACCGATACGGTGGGGTTGAGAGGCGATGCTCGAACTTACGGCAGATTGTCCCGCAGAAAAATGTCGATGCGGATGCGCTCCTGATCGGGGCTGATCGGCTCGCCGGAACAATGTGCGAGCAGGACGCGCGCCGCAGACCGGGCCTCGTGGCCGGGATCCTGGTTGATGATGGCATCGAGCGTGCCGCGGACCAGGAAACGCCGCGTGTATTGAGTGAGCTCATGGGTGATCCAGACCACCTCGCGCGCGCGACCGGAGGCCTCGAGCGCATCGGCGATGCCACGGTTTCCGGCGCCGCAGCAATAGATGCCGCGGAGATCGGCATGGCGTGCGAGCAACGCCGCGGTGAGCTCCCGTGTGCGCGCGCTGTCGTCCCGCCCCTCGATAACCGGTAGCGCGCGCAGGTTCGGATACTCGCTGGACAGGATCTGGTGGAAGCCGAACTGCCGCTCGGTGTGATCGCGCAACGACAACGATCCAGCGATCACGGCAACCGTCCCCTCGCGCCCGGCCAGAAAACGTCCCATCAGCGTCGATGCGGTCCGCCCCGCAGCCGGGTTGTCGATACCGACGTAATGCAGGCGGCGCGAGCTCGGCGCATCGGACACAAGGGTCACCACGACGACCCCGCGCGCGGTGAGCTCGTCGATCGCGGCGCGCACCCTGGGATGGTCGAGCGCGATGACGGCGACGCCCTGATAGGCCGGCGACAGGTTTTCCAGCGCCCCGGCCAGCACATCCGGATCGAACACGTCGACATGGAGGATATCGATGAAGCCGCGCTGGCCGGCGAGCCAGTCCGCGGTGCGCTGGACCTGTTCGGTCAGGTTGGTCATGAAGCTGTTGCTGCCGGACGGCAGCACAAAGGCGAAGCGAAAACTCTGCCCGCGTGCGAGCCGTGCGGCCGCCACGTCAGCGCGGTAGCCGAGCTTGGCGACGGCGGCCTCGACACGCGCGACGGTCTTGGCGCGCACGCCCTCGCGCCGGTTGACGACACGATCGACAGTGGCGAGCGAAACGCCCGCCGCACGCGCGACGTCCTCCAGCGTGGCGCGTAGCGCCGGCTGCGTCGCGCCAGCTGTCATTCACGCGCCGCCCACAGCATGCCGCGAGTCATCAACGTTCGGATCTCCGGGACGTCGAGTTCGTAGGCGCGGTGGCCGAGCGAGGAATAGAACACCCTGCCCGCGCCGTATCGCTTCTTCCAGACCACCGGCATCACCACGCCGTCGATCCAGGATGCGTGCTCGCCGGTAAAGGTCGTCGTCGCCAACACCTCGATGGCGGGGTCGACATGCATGTAATACTGCTCGGAACGATGCTCGAAACTCTTCAGGCCCTTCATGATGGGATCATCCGGCTTCGTCAAGTCGACCGTGTAGTCGATGATGTTACCGGGATGCGCGACCCATTGCCCGCCGCACAGGAAGTGGTAGTCGACGGAATCGCGGAACGCATCGCACATGCCGCCATGATGTCCGGCAAGCCCGACGCCGCCACGCACCGCCGCGCAGAGGTTGAGCGCGTCCGCTTTCTCGATCTTCGACATGGTGTAGATCGGAATGATCAAGGAGAGATCATGGATCGCCGGATCGCCGAATGCCTCTGTCGTCGTTTCGATCCGGACCTCAAAGCCTTCCGCCTTCAGCCAGCCGCGGATCATCGAGGCACAGAGATCGGGATCGTGTCCCGGCCAGCCGCCCCATACAATCAATGCCTTGCGCATGGTCATTCCCTCAGTCGATCTGTCCGGTTTCACGTCCGGCCGGCAGCATCGCCGGCCGCTCGACGCGGTTCTCGATCTTGACGCGCCGCCCCTCGTCGGCGGAGGTCTGGAACGCCTCCATCACCTCCAGCACATGGAAGGCGAGCGCGCCGCTGGCACGGTGCGGCCGGTTGTTCAGGATGGCGGAGGCCATGTCGGCGACACCGATGGAACGGAATTCTCCTTCGACATGACCGTGCGTCAACGGCACCGTCTCCCATTCGCCGCCGGTCTTCGCGACCTGCACCTCGCCGCCGAAGCGGTTCGGATCCGGCACCAGCATGCTGCCCTTGTCGCCATAAATCTCGATCGGCGCGTGCCGGTGCTTCGGCACATCGAAGCTCATCGCGATCGAGACGACCGCGCCGCTCTCGAATTCGAGCGTACCCGCGACATGGGTCGAAACCTCGACCGGGATCAAGGCGCCGTTCATCGGCTGGCTGGTGACCAGGCGCTCGGATTTAGGGCGCGCGGTCGAGCCCATCACGCTCGCCACCGGGCCGAGCAGTTGGACGAGATCGGTGATGTAGTACGGGCCCATGTCGAGCATCGGCCCGCCGCCGCGTAGGTAATAGAATCCCGGCGCCGGATGCCAGCGCTCGTGGCCGGGGCAGCCGAAGAAGGCGCTGCCCGCCACCGGCGTGCCGATCGCGCCGTCGTCAATCAGCTTCCGCGCGGTCTGGTGCCCGCCGCCGAGGAAGGTGTCGGGCGCGCAGCCGACGCGCAAATTCTTCTGCGCGGCGAGATCCATCACCTTGCGGGCCTCCGCGACGTTGATGCCGAGCGGCTTTTCGGAGTGAACGTGCTTGCCGGCGTTCAGCACCGCGAGGCTGACGTCAGTGTGGGCGAGCGGCACGGTGAGATTGATGACGATTTCAACGTCGTCGCGTTTGAGCAACTGGTCGACCCGCATTGCCGGGAGCCCGAAGGCGGCGCCCTGCCGCTCCGCGATATCGCTGCGCATGTCGGCCAATGCCCTCACCTCCATGACCGGGAAGCGCTGCGCTGCCTTGAGGTAAGCGGTGCTGATGACACCGCAGCCGATGATTCCGACGCCGACTTTTCTCATTATGATCTCCGTGAGGTACCGTTCATCCCTTGACCGCGCCTGCGGTGAGGCCGGCGACGATGTGCTTCTGTGCCAGCAGGAACAGAATGATCGTCGGCAGGATGGTGAGCGTGATGAAGGCCAGGATCAGGTGCCATTCGGACGAATACTCGCCCTGGTAAATCATGATGCCGAGCGGCCAGGGATAGAGCGCATCGGTGTTGAGCATCACCAGCGGCAGAAGATAGGCGTTCCAGCTGTTGACGAAGGTGATGGTGCCGACGGTCGCCAGGATCGGCCGCGACAACGGCAGCGTCACGTAGCGGAAGAACTTGATGTAGCTGCAGCCATCGACCAGGGCCGCTTCGAGCAATTCATGGGGGATGTCTTTGAAGAAGCGCCGCAGCAGCAGCACGCTCATGGCGAGGCTGAAGGCGACTTGCGGCAGTGCGACGCCGAAATAAGTATCGAGCAGTCCGAGATCGCGCACCTTGATGAACAACGGCAGCACGGCGGTCGCCGCCGGAAACAGCAGGCCGAGCGTCAGATAGCTCAACAGCATCGACGAGCCATAGAACCTGATATGGGCAAAGGTGAACGCCGCCATCGAGGCTGTGATCAGGGTCAATATCACCGTCAGCGTCGAGATGATCAGCGAGTTGCGCAGGAGCTGCCAGTAACGCGCGGAGAACAGGATGTCGGCGTAATTCTGCCATTCCCAGTGCGTGGGCCAGCCGAACGGATTCACGCGCAAATCGCCGAGCGATTTGAAGCCGCCGAGCAAGGTCGCAAGCAGCGGCACCAGCACGAAGATGGCAACAACGGCGAGGAACGCCGTCTTGAACAGCACGGCGGGATCGAGCGGTGCGCGGGTGGTCTCGGCACTACTCATCGCGCATGAACCATCGCTTGTAGGTGAAGGCGAAAGTCACGCAGATCACGAACAGGATGACGCCGATGGCGCTGCCATAGCCGACCCGCATGCGCGAGATGCCGTTGTTGTAGAGGAAGCTCACCATCGTGTTGGAGGAATCCGCTGGCCCCCCGCGCGTCAACGGCATGACGAGATCGAACAGCTGCAGCGAGCCGACGATTGCGAAGAACACGGAGAGCCGGATCGTCGGATAGAGCAAGGGGATAACCACATGGCGCAAAGCCTGCGAGCGCGTTGCGCCGTCGATCCGCGCCGCCTCGATCAGGCTCTTGTCGAGGCTCTGGAGTGCTGCGATGAACAGCATCATGTGGAAGCCAAAATACTTCCAGACGATCACGATCAGCACCGCCAGCATCGCCGTGTCGGTCGACGCCAGCAGATGCGGCGCCTCCGCGCCGAAGGTACGCCAGATCGAGGCGACCAGACCGTAATCGCCGTCATAGACGAAAGAGAAGATCAACCCGGTCGCGATCTCGGCCAGGATATAGGGCATGAAGAACAGCATGCGCAGCGCCACGGCGCCACGAAAGCGCTCGGCGAGCATCAAGGCGAGCGTGAGCGCGAGCGGCAGCTGGACCGCGAGCGAAACCGCAATGATCAGCCCGTTGTTGCGCAGCGCGAGCCAGAAGGCGCGGGTCTCCAGCACGAAGCGGTAATTATCGAAGCCGATCCAGTTGGTCGGCCTGCCAAAACCGTTCCAGTTGAAGCCCGAGTACCAGGCCGCCTCGCCGATCGGCAGCACCACGAACAGTGTGAACAGCAGCAACGCCGGCGGCAGAAACAGGATCAGGACGGTGAAGCGGCCGTCCCAGCTCGGGCCGCGAACCGCGGCCTGCGGCACCGTCTCGCCGGCAACGCCCATCGGCGACGCGATCGCGATCCGCCGTGCCACCGTCAGTTGCCCTGCTTGAACGCCGCCTGGATCGCTTTGGCTGCGTCCTGCGGGCTCATGCTGCCGCCGGCGATCTCCGCGGTGACGTCGTTGACGACGCGACCGACCGAGGGGCCGAGGCTCTGGTCGTAGAAGTTCTGATGATAGTTGGACTTCGCCAGATTGGCCGCGATCTGCTTCATGAAGGCGCTGTTGAGGCCGGCCTCGCCGCCCTTGACGACGGGAACGATGAAGTTGCCGGCGGCGAGCCGCGCCTGCACGTCCTTGGAGATAAAGAACTTGAGGAAGTCGGTGGCTTCCTTGGGCGCTCCCTTGGTGATCAGCCAGCCGGTGATGCCGCCGAGCGTGTCTGACGGCTCACCCTTGCCGCCAGGTACGACCGGAAAATCGAACCAGCCGAGCTTGTCGTCGCCGAGACCGACCTTGTCGGCGGCGAGCGCGCGCTGGGTGTGATAGAAGGACGAGATGGCTAGGATCATCGCGGCCTTGCCGTCACCGAAATAGCCGACGGCCTGCGGGTTCTTGAAGCCGAGGAAGCCGTTCTGGAACGGCTGCAGATCAACGAGCTGTTTGAACAACTCGCCGGATTTCTGAAAAGTTTCACCGGCGAAGCCGCCGTTTTCACCCTTCAGCGCTGCATCGAAGGCCGGCTTGCCGCCGACGCGCACTGCGAGATGCGTCCAGTAGAAATGCAGCGGCCATTTGTCGGCACCGCCAACCACAATCGGCGTAACACCCGCGGCCTTCAGCGTTTTCACCGCGCCGAGCAGATCGTCCCATGTCTTGATCTTACTTGCATCGACATTACCCTTGGCCATCAAATCCTTGTTGTAGAGGAAGCCGACCTGCGACAGCGCGATCGGAAGTCCAAAGACGCGGCCGTTCTGGGTGAAGGCGGCGAGCGCCGCCGGCGCGATCGTGTCGCCGTAGCCCCCGCTTCTCACAGAATCGGTTATGTCTTCCAGCACGCCCGCGTCGATCTGCGCCTTTAGCACCCCGCCGGCCCAGCTATAGATGATGTGCGGCCGGTCCTTGGATTGCAGGATGGTCGGCAGCTTGGCCTTGTAGGCCTCGTTCTCAAGGAACTGCATCTCGACCTTTACACCCGGATGCGACGCCTCATAGGCACGCGCAACCTCCTCCCAGATCTTCACCTGGGCCGGATTGACCTCGATATGCAGCCATTTGACGATCGTGTCGGCCGACGCGGAATTTGCCCAAAGCAAGCATGCAGCAGCAGCGAGTCTCAGCTTGGCGAGCAGCCTCATCACATCCTCCCGATCGAGTCTTATTCTTTGACTGCAATCCTGCCTTCAGTTTTTGAGGTACGCAACTAAAATTCTGACCTATGGACCTCATAGCGGAAGGTTTAAGGTCTGCAAAAGAGTCGGGGCCGCCTATCGCGCCGCCCACAACAAACTGGGAGGTGCCCATGGCTGCCATCTATTCCGACCTCGCCGGCAAGGTCGTGCTCGTCACCGGCGGTGCGGCGGGAATTGGTGCTGCGATCGTGCGGCGCTTCGCGGAACAGAAATCGAAGGTGGTGTTCTTCGACATCAAGGTCGACGAGGGCCAACAACTGGCGCGCGAGCTAACCGATCGGGGACTGGCTGCGCATTTCCAGCACGTCGACCTGACCGACATCCCCGCGTTGCGCGCCGGCGTGGAGCAGGCCCGCAAGGCGCACGGCGGGATCAACATCCTGATCAACAACGCCGCGCATGACGAACGGCACAAGACCGAGGAGATGACGCCGGAATATTGGGACGACCGCATCGCGGTGAATCTGAAACACCAGTTTTTTGCGTCGCAAGCCGTGCTGCCGGACATGAAGGCCGCGAATGCCGGGGCCATCATCAATTTCGGCTCGGTGTCGTGGATCGCCGGACAAGGCGGCATGGCCGCCTACACCGCGAGCAAATCGGGCGTGATCGGCCTGACGCGCTCGCTGGCGCGCGACTACGGCCCCTACAATATCCGCGTGAACGCGATCGCGCCGGGCTGGATCATGACCGAGCGCCAGCTCGAGAAATGGATGACGCCGGCGGGCGAGGTCGAATTGCAGCAGCGACAGTGCCTGAAGCGCAGGCTGGTGCCGGACGAGGTCGCGAAATTCACCGTCTTCCTCGCCTCCGACGAGGCCTCCGCCTGCACCGCTCAGCACTACATCATCGATGGTGGCTGGGTGTGACGCTCCAGGGATGGCGGGCGCACCGGCCCCTGGCCGGAACGCGTTGATGATGAGGCGTGTTGACTTGTCGGAAGGACGACAATACGCCGTACAACTTTCGCCGTCCCGGCAACGTTAGAGGTGGCCACCATGATCAAGCGCGTCCTACCGTATGAGGGATTGCTCCACGAAGTTGTCGAGCATAACGGCGTGCTCTACATCGGCGGAATTGTCCCCGAGGACACAAGCCTCGACATGGCCGGCCAGGCAAATGATGTACTTGGCCAGCTGTCGCGCTTGCTGGAAACCCTCGGATCCGACCGGTCGCATGTCCTCCAGGTGACAATCTTCGTTACGAAGCTCAGCGAGAAAGCCGCATTCAATACGGCCTGGAAAACATGCTTCACGGAGGCTTCTCTACCGGCGCGCGCGGTCATCGGAGTCGCCGACCTCGGCCCCGGCGTCAGGCTCGAGATGACTGCAATTGCGGCTCGTCGAGCTTCGAGCTGAAGGCACGTATCTGATCCGAGGCGAACGAACAGCGCGCCGCTGGTCGGACTACTCTGTCAGATAGTGTTGCTGCCAGCGCCGCAGTCAGGCCTGCCGCGCAACCCGTCCAAGCGTCTGGGATAAATGGTGGGCGCACCAGGGCTCGAACCTGGGACCCGCTGATTAAGAGACCTCTCTGATTTACAAAGAAATCAATAGGTTAGTTTCTAAAAATGCGAGAATCCTTAGAAGCAATATCAATAACTTACGAGACGATTTCTAAATGAAGCGAAGATTGCACTCGCTGCCGATGCGTCGGGCGATGCCGACCCGCGGCCCCTGCGTCCCGAACGTAAGTAGCAATCGAAAAATCCAGCAAAAACAATCAAGTTCGTTCATGATTGACCACCTTTATCGCCGTCTGTTCACGGCGTTTCGGTGGTCAATCGGTGGTCAGCCTCCGGCACGATTCGGCGGTTATCCGACGCTGCGGTGACCACCTATCTCTGCCGACCTCCGAAAGTGTGACCGGAACCGGGCGGCGGTGTCGCCGCGCAACGCGCTCCGGTGTCGAGTCTGAGCCACCCCCACCCAGCGTAACCCGCTCTCGAAATTTCACCCGTCGCTTCAGATAGTTCTCCGGCTGCAGCGCACCTCGCACCCGCAGCCGCCGTCTACTGTGCATGGGGTTGTTTTCGACTTTTGTCGTTCGGCCGCGGATTGCGCATTCGCCGGAGCGCCGAATCGCATCGCGACCGCAGCCGCGAAGCCTGCAGATCCGCGCCGGGTCCATTGAACGCCGCCGCGCTTCGCCGCGACCAAGAGGCGCATCCTGCGGTCGAAACCTCTGTTGGAGGAGCCCATGGCACCGTCCTACAAACCTGTCCCGCTCGTCGGCGCGGCATTCAGCTCAAATTCCAGGACCGGCGGCAGCGTTCCGGCCGCGTTCGACACCTTCCTCTACCAGCCGACTGGCGGCTTCAAACACGTCAAGCTCACGATCAAGCTCAAGATCAGCCTCAAACAGGCGAGGGGATTTCTGCCGGTCCGGCTGGACGCCGACAACAAGCCGTTCCTCACGACGCCGTGGACCGACGCCCAGTGGTCTGCGTTCGTCAACAGCGCGTCGGCGCAGGCCAACCTATGGAATAACAGGTTCTGGCTCGTTCCGCCGCCCGCCTTTTCGGGGCTCGACGAGGTCTACCAAAAGGATCCGTTCTTCAACAAGTTTCCGAACAAGATCTTTCGGCCGAACCTGCTGTGTGCACTAGAGGTCGACTTCTCGCCCGCAAGCGGTGCCCACAGGACCATCGAGGTCACCAACCTCAACGCCGCCTTTATCACCGCAACCGGCAGGGTGCCCGATCCCGGGGTATTTCGCTCCCACGCGTTTCTTTACGACTCGTTCGACGCGACCCCATGGGCGTTCCCTCTCGGCCACGCCCCCGGCATGCCGGCAAGCCACCCCGTGATTGCTCACGAGATCGGCCATGCCATCGGGCTCGACCACATCGGTGTGCTGACGAAGGCGCCGATCTGCCAGCTCGCGGCGAATCTCAACACGGCAAATGTCGACCGCTATCTGCCCGCGGGAAGCCCGCTCGCGGGCGGCACGAACGCGCTGGTCTGCTATGGCTCAACGAACGCGGCACTCGCGGGCAACATCATGGGCGCCGGCCAGGCATTCTCGAGCGAGAACGCGAGGCCCTGGCTGTGGGCCCTGTACACGCTGCTGGACAAGCTGCTCGACAAGCCCGAGCCGATCACAGAAAAGGCCAAGTGGCGGGTGGTCATGACAGATCCAGGGCCCGGCCGCTGGATCGATAACGGCTTGGACATCATCACGTCGGATCCCGGCCCCGTGCGAGTCACCGCCAATGATGACTCGCTGATCAGGATCAGCGGCGACGTCTTGTTCGATACCGACAAATCGAACATCAAGCCGGAGGCCAACGCGGCGCTGGAGAAGGCCGCAGCGGACATCAAGGCGAGAATCGGCCCGCGCTTGAGATATGTCCTCATCAACGGGCACACCGACGCGACAGGCTCGGCAGACTACAACCAGCGCCTGTCGGAAGCGCGCGCCAAGGCGGCCGCCGATTGGTTCGTCACGCGCAAATATCTCGAGCGCGCCAAGATCCGGACGCAGGGTTTCGGCAAGACCCAGCCCCTTTCGCCGAACACGGATGAGCCGGGCCGAGCCAAGAACCGGCGGGTCGAGCTTCACATCGTGAACAGCTGACGCGCTGATGCGCGGACTGTTAATCGTAGATCGGAGTTCGAAATCGTGGAGAGGAGTCCCTCCCTCTCCTCGGTGGAGAACAGAACCCTAACTCAAAACCGGGGGCATTTCAGGGGAGCAGGTCAGCCGCAACGGCAGCAAGGATGATAGCAAATCCGATCTTGCCCATTACGCGCCTCGCGACTTAGTCCTGTTCCTCGGGAAGAACCATGTTCAGGTAGAGGACAATTCCTGCCCAGATCATCGCAGTCGCAACGGGGGCACAAAATACGCATGCCACGAGATGAGACATCGCCGCTCCAAAAATGAATTCGGGATCCAGACCGCTGCGCAAAAATGTTGTCAGACGAAAAGCGTCGACGCTCGCAGAAGTTTGTTCCTGAAGGGAAAGGCCGCAGGGTGGTTCCAGCCCCCACTGCGGCCATCCCGGACAACTGAAAATTGATGAGTACTTAAATCTCGCCGGTGTTCTCACAGTAGAACACCCCTTTCCGAAAATGGAGTCGGTATAACTACCGGAATCCGTTTTCCTACGTATTGTGGCCAAATAGCCAGCATGGCACGGCTCGCTCTTCCAGCCCCCAAAGCTCCCGGCTGCCGGTCCAATTGCGGATCAGAGCGCTGGGAGTGCTAGGCCCGCCAAGTGACCGGCGGGCCTTTTGCTGTCACCGCCTCAGCCGCCGGCGGTGCGTCATCAGCCGCTGGCGGTCTCGCTTCCGGTGCTGTCTGCGCCGGCGCTTCATGCCGGGCCCCGCAGCTCGCTATTCCCGCGCGCGTCGTACTCCTTTTCTAGCGCTACCAGCATCTCGGCCGAATGAAACACGGCGAACCGTAAATGGTCGTTTTCGATGCTCGCGTTCAACATCAACTCGGCGGCTATGCCGGTCCTCCTCACGCAATCCCGAAGGTTGGTTTCCAGATCTCGGAAGGTCTGCGCGTGACGCTCGTCGATGTTGACCTCGGAGCGGTCGGGCACCAGCTCGATCACGTTGCTCATGCTGATCCCACGCTTGTCGGCCAGGACCGGCGTCACGGTGCTTGAGAGCAAGAACAGCTGGTCGCTGATTGCCAGCGAGGGCAAGCCGCTCCGATACGTCGCCGCACGGGATTTGGCGCCCGTGCCGTGAGAGTCGGCCGCTGGGTGGAAAAGCTGCCCGCTGGACTGACTTTCGATAATCGGAGTTATTGGAAGTCAGGCCCAAAAGTTCGTAATCGCAAAACGTCAGAGCTCCAGCTTCGTAGCTAACGACCGTAGCTATTTTCGCGCCGTTGCATTGATCCCTCAAGAAGTGGTGCCTTCACAGGATCTTGCGGCCAACGGTAAGGAGGAGTGGATAGATGTCTTGTTCGAAAGGGCCGCGCTTCCGTATGTGAAAACAAGCGGCGTGTCCCGCGACAGCACGCGGCCCGATCTTCCGTGATAGCAACCGACCCTCATCATCAATAGGAGCAACTAACTTGAAGAAAGCTAAGGTGGCCAAACGGACGGGTAAGCGCCGCGAATGGACGAAAGCCGATCTTAAAGAGCTGAAGGCTCATTCAAAGGCAAGAACGCCAGTAGTCAAAATAGCAAAGCTTACGAGGCGCTCGGTTGGGGCCCTTCGCCAGAAAGCGTTGCACGTTGGGATAGGGCTGGGCCACCGCCGATAACTGATGGTGCAACTGCGCGGCATGACGACGAGAGCGTGCCGCACAGCGATTTCTGAGTTTGAGAAATGACCCAGTCGCGAGCTACCCGGACCCCGACTGATAAGCTTTTGCTCGAAACCTTATCAGTTTAAGATCTGACTCCGCTCCGTACAATTTCCTATCAGGACTCCTTACAAAGGTTCGGCGCGCTTCCCGTTTTCCGATCTGGATTTTTCATTTTCCGATTTGCAATTTTCCTGGCCCGATCTCGGCCTCGGCAATGTGCAGCACGAGCTGAATCTGATTTCTTCGAATGCCTCTCCGACGCAGGCTTTCTCCAATTTCGATCCCAATCAGCCGATCATCGGCTTTTCGCCGCCTCCGGTATTCGTTCCTGGCCTCGCACAAGATCTTGACGACGCCCGAGGAGGTCGAGACCTGGATGACCGCACCGTCAGACGAAGCCCTCATACTGCAGCGGCCTCTGCCCGACGGCGCGCTCCGAATCGTCGCCCGTGGAGTGAAGGAAGACGCTCCCGGGTCTACGATCTGACGAGGCTATCTCGCGAGGGGATCTTCCGGCCTCGCTTCGGGATTCATCCCGCGTGCGGATGCTCCAGAAAGAATCGCAGCATTTCCTTCGTGGCATCCGGCCCGTCTCCGTCCGTATAGGATCCGGCGGGGCTCCCTCCAGACCATGCATGGCTGGCGCCGTGGATGTTCCAGTGCTCCAGAATCTCGCGCTGGCCGTCGACGTGGGTCGTTCGGGTATATCCATGCCCTCCCGGAATTTGCCCGCGATGCACTTTCTTCTGCGTCTTGGTCGCTCCGATCGCCTGTTCGACGACCTGGGCGGCATTGTCGGGATGCACGGTGGTGTCGCGATCGCCGTGAAAAACGATGGTCGGCATCATCGGACCGGTCGCCGCAGGACAAGCGCCTTTGCCTCCTTGCCGCATGGCGGTGAACGCCGAGGGCATATCGGTGGCGGCTCCGTAAGGAAGCCCGGAATGGATCCCGACCGCAGCGTATAGATCGCTATAGGTGGCTCCCATGATTGCTGCAGCCGCGCCCCCGGCAGAGAGGCCGGCGACGAAGACGCGCCTTGGATCGATCGAGTAGTCACACATGACTTGGCGAGTGATGCCCGCGATCAGCGAGGGCTCGCCTTCGTCGCGACGCTGGTCGGCTGCGCGAAACCAGTTCCAGCACTTTGACGGATTAGCGCCGCCGGGCTGTGCCGGATAGACCACCAGGCAGTTCTGTTCTTCCGCGATGAAGTTCATTCTGGTGCCGGCCGCAAAATCGTCCGGCGACTGCGTGCAGCCATGCAGCATGACGACCAGCGGGTGCGACTGACCTCGTTGGTAGCCGCTCGGGATGAACAGCTTGTAGGTCCGGCTTCCGGCCTCATTGATGTAGGTGCCGTCGATGAACTTCGTTCCTTCCGGCACGATGTCGGCGATCGAAGCAGGCCCGTGCTTGACGCCCCGCAGGCCCAGCCAGGTGCCATCCTTGGCACGATCGAACAGCAGCCGGTGCTGACGTGCAGTGGTACCCGGAGCTTTGAGATCTGCCCTGCCGACGCGGTTAGATTTGAGGTCGATGTTGGGCGGAACGCCGCCCGGAAGATCGATGAGCTGCGGGACGTGCGATGCAGCAGAGGGCGCATACTCGCCTTTGAACATGCGCTGCAGAAGCGCCGTGGCTTCGACCAGTTGCCCCGCTCGGGTCAAGCGCGTTGCTTCGCGCAGCGTGTCCTGATTCAACACCGTGTTCACCTTGTTCTGTCGGCGAGAGCGGCCTTGACCGCGGGGGTTGCATGGAGGGCTCCGAGTACGGAAACCGAGCCGATGGTCGCGCGGGCGAGATCGGCCGTGACATCCGGCGCGATGCTGCAAAGGCCAAGCACATTGATGTGCAGCATCTCGCCGGCTTGCCGCGCCGCCTCGAGATCCGCGCGCGTGTAATTCCGGAGACCGAGATCCAGGCTTTTACGGGCGGTAGATTGCTTGACGACGTCGGCGTGACGCTCGAGCTGATTACGGATCGCCGTCCGGATGAAATCCGTGCGGTTCGAATAGAACCCGTCCTTCACCATCAGATCGACATGGCCCAAGTCGACGAAGCCGAGATTGATAGTGATTTTTTCAGTTTCCGGAGGCTTCGGCCTCAGCTCTTGAACATTCGAGGGCATTCTTCTCGCCATCCCTTCACCATCTAATTGGATGGTATATGGATGGCATCTCGCCCTTTGCAAGAGGGGCGCGTGATGGAACTCTTGGAGAAAGTGCCCGTCTTGTCCGCTTCGGCGAAGACCTTCTCGACGACGATCGAGACGGTCGAGCAGAAAGGAGGGTAAATGCGTCCGGCCTTGGCGGGTTGCCCTGGTTTCGGCATGGGAGGCCGACAAACCTCCTTCCGCTTGATACCTTTCAACGGGGTCTGCCGTAGCAGCCTCTCGGAAGTGCTTTCCCGATACTCCGAATCCGCAAAGAACATTGGCTTGACGAGGCTAACCGCCGATGAAGAGCTGATTTGCAGGTGCTTGTGCACGGGCGGTTGGAACAGGTGGACAATCTCTTCGCCATGCCGATCGCGAATCCTTGCCCCGTGCTAACCGCTCGGAACGAACAGGTGGACGGAAGGATTCGTCCTGGCGGGAGTGATCTCAATGCTGATGACGAAGGAAAGACGGCCAGCAATAAGGCCGTGCTGGACTACGTGTTGTTGCCGACCGATGGCAAGGTAAAGCGAACCATTCGGTTCTCGGAGGCAGCGCGCGAGCGCCGTGCAATCACTTGCTTCAAAACGGCTGATGCTCTCGTTCGTGCGATTCACCCGGAGACTAACCAGGACAAGCCGTGCTTCCCAACCCATGCCAGCGCGGTTGAGCAAGCGACCGAAAGTAAGCCCGCCCAGAACCAAGAGCGGCCACGCGCGGCACTAATCGAACGCAGGTAGAGGAACGCGCCAAGCAGCGTCCCATAATTTCTCCGGAACTCCCCATTGAGCTTCGCAATTTTGGACAGCTCGGAAGACGCTTGGGCTTCATCCGCCATGTGCTGGTTCCTCTCAACACGGTTAGAGCCAGCACCTTATGAACCACTGTTTTGCCCGACGGAGCAAGTCAAATTCGGAATATCGACATTTCCATTCTGGGCCTAACCGTCACGCCACGTCCACAATATCGCGACCTAGACGCGCGCAAATCTGAACTGTTGGGTGCCGCGCTCCGCGCCGTCCGCGTGCCCGTGACGAGCGGTGACCTTTGTCCAGAGAGTGAAGCGTAAGCTGTTTCCACCGCGCCATGCCGGAGCGCCGCTCCGGCGATTGACGGTATCATCAAAGAGGCGAACGAAACGGCCGGTGAAATTGAAGATAAGGCTGTGCTCGATGCCGCCATCGTGGCGAATTCCCAAGCAGTCGAGCATTATGAGATGTGTCGCTACGGCACATTGATCGCCTGGGCCGAAGAGCTTGGTCACGAGGATATAGTGCGCTTTCTCACGACGAATCTGAGCGAGGAGAAGGCGGCAAACACCAAGCTAAACACGATTGCGCTGCGCAAGGGCGTTAACAAAAAGGCTTCGACCGCGGCATAATTTCCGGGAACACTCGAGCGCCTGAAAGATTAGTGCCATCAGTGGTGCCGACATCGCTTCCCCCGGTGATGTTGGCTTTGAAGAACCCCGCGCCCCCGGCCGGGGTTTTTCTCTGTCGCGCTTTGTCCAGCCCGATGGCCCGCCGATCGTCGTTTTAGATTGAGAGCGCTTCTTCACCACACCCTTGCGAGCATTGTCACCGGTCGGCTTGTCGACTGCCATTGAGCCGCCTGCTCTACCTGGTGACAGATGATTTGGGGGTGCTGGACGCGCTTGGCGCGAAGCCGACATGGAGATTGCGGACCTTGAGACGGTCATCCAGGACCTGAAGGGCTGGAGAGTATCGCCGTCCGATCCGGGTCATCGCTTCCAACACCGCAGAGCATTGGCCGTAAATGTCTGCGCATATCGCCAGCGAGATCCAGCACCGCTGCAATCTGCAACTCACCGATGTCCCCTCGCATTTGCAGGAGCTCGTCGACCGCTACGCCGCGCGGGGTTTGCTGAAGTACAGCCTGCGCTTGCTCTAGCGGCAAGCGATCAAGGCGTAATGTCATCGGCGTCAAGGCACCCCTCCCCGGATTCATCGAGGCTGCCCTGGCATCATCGATCGACCGCGTGCCTCCGGCGAACGCTTGATGCCGAGACACCGCAATTAGGCTGAAGCCCAACGGAGCGGTCGGACTTGGCCTTCTAAAAAATCTTCACCCCCACTTGAAACCAAAACTGACTTTGCTAATTTTTATGTCGCCATCGGACGATGATGATGGTGAATGTAATCGTCGCCTACTCATCGGTCAGAGATGGTCCGACAAAGCCGCTGATTGAGAGTCAGCCGCGGATCGATTAAAATCAATGACTTGCCGGTCCCACGACTGCGCTTAACCGGCTGAAAATGGGGATTCGTCGCATGGCCACATCAGTCAGTACATGCCTCCCTAAAAGCGCGATTGCCCCCAGCCCGTTTCCCGTCGAATGCGGCTGCCCGCTTATCCGATTTAGACAGCCACGACGCTGCGAGGATCAATTGCATCGTGGAGCTTCGGACGCGGCTTAACCGCCAAATCTCTTGACCAGCTTTGACCCCTTGGCCGTGCCGATCTGCTGGCTGGTCAAATCGCTGCCCGCACTCAATCCAGGCACCATGAGGTTCTTGACGCGCTGCGCCGCCTGCTTCTCGTTGGAATAGTCGATCTCGACATGATCGAGCTCCATCAGATGCCCAATCTCGTGTGCCCAGGCGCGTCCACTGGCGTGGTCATTGCCATACCACTGGACGAAGCTCGTCGGCTCGGGAATGCCGTTCGGAAACGAGCCCCCGCCGGCGTTCAGATTTGGAATAGAATTGACGAGGTAGATGTGGACCGCATTGTCGGGGTCATGCCGGGACGCCAGAACACCCAGCAGGACCTCGTCACTGCTGCGCCGGCTCTTTGCCATGTCGAGCGGCCTTTCCATCACGCAATCACTGATCACAAATGCGATCTTGGCCTTCGACCAGATCGTATTGACGACATCAAGCGCCTTCTTGGCCGTGTCGCAATCCCATTGCGCAGGCTCGAGAACGCCTCTATCGGCGAACGGCGTGATATAAAGTCTCAGCGGAACGGACATGCGAGGCTGCCAAATATTTCAGGGCAGGAAGAACGGCATAAAGCCGGGGCCGCCACCTCCGCCGCTACCACCCGAGTTGGCCTCCGCCTTCGGAGGCCGCGAGGGCCTTGCCGGAGCCTCTTCACGTTCTCTGCTCCTGCGCTCGACCCTTGCGGATGGCGCCTGACGGGCCTTCTGCTTCTCGCACTCATCGTCGTTGTTCAGGAAGTAACCCGCAGCGCAGGTGATCCTGACGCATTGGTCTCCGTCGCGCTTCTGGCCGGATCCGCAAACCAACGGGCAAACCCGCGCCGATTTAAGCTTGATTGCGTCGAGCGCCTCAGTGCTGGCGGCCTTGGCGTCGAGCGTGGTGCCGGCGTTCTTGTTGAACAATTCAAGCGAACGCCGTGAGGCGGGATCCCAGTCGCCATCGGCCGGTCCGCTGAAGCAGCCAACCCGGCGCAACTCGGCCTGCACCGATTTTGCAAGCTCGGCCTTCGACGGTGGAGTGGGCGGCGGTGTCGGCGCGGACGGCTGTGGAGCCGGCAGCGCGGCCACTTTTGCATCCGGATTCGGCTTGGCCTCTTGCGACGAGTCGGACGCAGCCGGCGCACCAATTCTCGCGGCGACGGCAATTTCAGCAGCCTGACGCCGCTGCTCGGCTTGCGCTGCCAATTGTTGAGCGGTCTCTTTGGCCTTCTCCGCCTCGATACGGGCGTCCCGCGCCGCCTTCAGGTCAGAGGCCGCTTTGGCCAGTTGTGTCTGTTGGGCACCCTGACTAACAAGCCGCGCCTGTTCCTGCTCGGCCTGGCGCGCCTTTTCGGCAGCGGCGACGCGCTTGTCTTCCGCATCGATCTTGGCGAGCTGCAGCTTGGCCAGATTTGCGTAATAGCCGTCCGGATACTGGGCGAGGAAGTAGTTCAACGCATCCTTATTGCCGATCTGTAGTGCAAGTTCATAGTCGTGCCGAATTTCGGCACGTGCCGAGAGCACTGACGTTGCGGGCAGCGGCGGCGGGGCCGGTTGAGGCGCTGCGGCGACCGCTTCCTTGGCCGGTCCTGGTACGAGCGGCACATCGTCACCGCCAAGCGTACCGTACACATACGGCTCCTGCTTGTTGCCGGTGGCTTTCATCACGTCGTCGCGGACGAAACCGAAGACCCTGCGCAGATCCATGCCCGGACTGCCGATATATTTCACCAGCGCGGAGGCATAGGGACTGTTCTTGCTGCCGCCGTCCGACGCCGTCGAACCCGCCTTGGCGGCGAAGGCAACGAGTGTATTCGATGTCGGCGGCTCGATTCTGGCCAGGCCCCGGCTCACAGCCCGCGAGCCGACCGTCCGCTTCATCTTGTCGGCGAAAGGATTGTTGCGGCAAGCGTCGAGGATCACGAGCCGCAGCTGCCGTGCAGGCTCGATTGCCAGCAGCACCCGCTCGAGCGAAAAGGCTTCGTCGTACACATCCGTATCGCGCTCGAGCGTCGCATCCGTCGGGATCAGGTAGTTCGTACCCTCGAGTTCAATGCCGTGACCGGCGTAGTAGACAAGGGCAACATCCGAGTCGCGCGCGACGTCGGCAAAATCGCGCAGGGCCCGCCGCATTTCGGTCGCCTGGAGATCCGTGCGGATCTGCACGACGTCGAAGCCCGCTTTTTTCAGCGTCTCCTCGACGATCGCAGCGTCATTGGCAGGATTGGCAAGCGGTGCGGCGTTTTTGTAGGCGGAGTTACCGATAATGAGCGCAACACGGTTCGCCGCCCAGGCCGGCTGACTGACGAGCAGCACAGCGAGAAAAAACAGGATTCGGCGCAATGTCACAGATCCGTGCAAATGCATCGCAGTACAACTGTTTTTAATGGGTCTTCTTCTATCATTTGTGTCGCCACAACCGAAGCGGTTCAAAACCGCCTCTCGGTCAGCAAGTGGAACCCACAAGGGGCGGCAGGACTGCGCTGGCTGCCCGGTCGATTGACGTCCCGGCAAGCCTGCCGTTTAGTGATGCAGATTTCGAACGAGCGGGATCACTCCTGTGATTGACGCGAAACTCGACCAGGCTGGGATAGCCAGGAAACGGACCGCCGGGCGCAGCGTCAATCCCTGGTCGGACTGGAGCGCCAAAGCAGCCGTCGTGATCGTCTATGGCGGATCCGCGCTCGTGGGCGCCGCCAGCGTCCCTCGCCTGCTTCCGCCCGACAATATCCACGACCTGCTGACGGTCGCCGCCAGAATTGCCAACGTCCTGTTCCTCGGCCTCGTCGCACTGGCAACCGTGACCCGGCTGGTCCCGATCATGAAGTCGCAGGGCATTGAGACGCGGGTCTCAGCCTTGCTGGGCACATTCTTGAGCATCGCGCTCGCGTTTCTTCCGAAGGCTGAGTTGGGACCGATCTGGTCGGCCGTTTCCACCACGTTGATCCTGGTGGGTATCTCGCTCAGTATCGTGGTGCTCCGCTGGCTGGGTAAATCGTTCAGCATCTTGGCAGAGGCCAGGCGCCTGGTGACGGAAGGGCCTTATGGAATTGTGCGGCATCCGCTCTATCTTTGCGAGGGGGTTGCTCTGGTCGGCATGACACTCCAGGTCCTTTCACCGCTTGCCGTGCTCGTCGCCATCATGGTCGTGACGAGCCAATACCGACGGATGATCAACGAAGAGCGGATCTTGAGGCAGGCATTTCCGGAATATGCCGCCTACGCCGCCGTAACTCCTTTTCTGATCCCTGCACGACCTCGGCGATCGGCCAATCAAGCCAGCGAAGAGCTTTCGACCAAAGCTATCGATCCGCAGGTCTAACACCGGATTTCACTTCCGCTTGATGTGCTGCCAGTGGAACTTCGATCCCAGCCAAGCCTAGCCCTCCTGCGCTTCAACGAAGCCATCGAAGACGATCAAAAAATCAATAAATATCAGTATGTTACATTACAAACACGCCCTTCTAGGCTCCAACCATGCCCAACGTGCCCGGCCCGACAATCGTCTCAGGCCTTTGAACGCATTCACTGAAATACGCGACAACATTAGGAATGGATCGTGCTCGAGACTGCTCCTGGACGGAGACAATCGGCCGCCGAGAGCTCATTTCTAAGCATTCTGCGCGGCCATCTTCGTTGACGCTCCCCTCTCGGCTGATGCTGGACGTTGCGCCATGAGCCTTTATACGCAAATCAAATTATTCGCCCTTGTCCTCGGCGCCTTGCTGGTCCTGACTGCTGAGCCGGCTTCCGCGACGAAGCGCGTGGCTTTGGTGATCGGCAATTCCACCTATCAAAACGCACCCCTGCTTCCCAACCCGGCCAACGACGCCGCCGCCATCGCAGCGACGTTGAAAGCGGCAGGATTTGACGTGGTCGACTCGAGGCTCAATCTCTCCGCGACAGACATGAAGCGAGCCTTGAGGGATTTCGCTGATCAAGTACGCGATGCCGACATTGCTCTCGTCTACTACGCAGGCCACGGGATCGAGATCGATGGCGCAAACTATCTGATCCCGACCGATGCAAGGCTCGAACGCGATACGGACATTTACGACGAGGCGTTCTCGCTCGACCGTGTGCTGCTGGCGATCGAGCCTGCGAGACAGCTACGGGTCGTGATCGTCGATGCGTGCCGCAACAATCCTTTTGCCGATACCATGAAGCGAACGGTTGCCTCACGATCGATCAGTCGCGGGCTCGCTAGGGTCGAGCCCACCGTATCCAATACGCTGATCGCCTTCGCCGCAAAGGCCGGGTTGACGGCGCTCGACGGCAACAGCAAGAACAGCCCGTACGCGGCGGCTCTGGTCAAGTACATCGCAAAGCCGGGCCTCGACCTGCGCAGGGTATTCGGCTTTGTCCGCGACGATGTCCTGCAAGCCACAGGAAACCGGCAGGAGCCCTACGTCTACGGCTCGTTGGGCGGCGAGGACGTTGCTCTCGTGCCTAGTGCCAAGGCAGAGGAACCGACGCCTGCGGCGGCAAATCCCCAGTCCGAGGTCCGCCGTGACTACGAACTGGCGTTGCAACTCAACAACAAGGCCGCCCTGGGCGTATTCCTGAGCCAGCATCCCGACGGGTATTACGCTAGTCTGGCAAAGCTTCAGCTCAACCAGATCGAGGCGGAGGACGCACGGATTGCCGCAACTGAGAAGGCGCGGCAGGCCGAACAGCAGCGCGTTCGGTTGGCTTCCGAAGGCGCCCAGCGCACCGACCAGGAAAAGGCGGCCGCAGACCTGAAGGCCGCGGAGAACGCCCGCATTGCCGCCGAAACGACAAAGCAGGTGGCGCAGCAGCAAGCAACTGATGCCGAGCGGAAGCGGGCCGCCTCCGAGGCATCGATCATCGCTGCACTCACCCCGAGGTCCGCGACCGAGAATTCTCTCGCAGCTGGTTCGCCTCCGGCGGCTGAGTCCGTCCAGAACGACACGAACGCAAAAATCGCCGCCCTGAACGACGGGCCGCACCAAGTCGATCCCGCCAGGGCCGATATCCCTCAAGCCGATCTTGCCAGGTCGGTACAGAGCGAGTTGAGCCGCGTCGGATGCTTCACGGGTGCCGTCGATGGCGAATGGAATGCGGCTTCGCAGCGCTCGCTGGCGCTCTTCAACCGCCAGGCGGGGACCAAATTCGACACCAAGCTTGCTAGTCTCGATGCGCTTGACGCAATCAAGCTCCGGCCGTCGCGGATCTGCCCGATGATCTGCGACCACGGCTACCGAGCCGACGGCGACCAGTGCAGCAAGATTACTTGCGCCGAAGGTTCGTTCCTCAACGACGACAATGAATGCGAGAAACGGCGCGGCAAGAAACCCGTTGCAAGCCGCAGCACGGACGAGCGCCCAACCCGCGCGGATCGGCCGGCCCGCGAAAAGCTCGCTCCGGCTGCGGAGGCTCCCGTGCCACGGCGGCAGGCGACAGCCAAGGGAAGCAGTGGCCAGATCTATTGCGACCGGCTTCTGTGCCGTCAGGTCAACCGTGGCTGTCACATCGAATCTCGTGGCGGCAACGGCGGCGCCGACGGCAATGCTGGAAATGTCGAGGTCTGCAACTAGCGCGCCGCAGAAGACGTGCCCGAAGCGGAGCGATCCGAGTGACAACGTGCGAACTGGAGCAGAAGGATATCGGCACCTTTCCAGGTGTGACCCTCTTCACCAAACGGCAGGCGCCCGGCATGAGGCCGACGGCGGTCTATCTCCCGCCGAAGCACCTCACGACCGCCACCAAGTTCGATGTCGTGCTCTGGCTGCATGGATTCTACGTCAGGGATCATGAATACCTGTTCCGCAATGATCCCGCGCGCTTGCGCGAACAGGTCCGGGATTCCGGCAGGGACGTTGTGCTTATCGCGCCATTCCTGGGCTACGAATATGCCGTCGGCGAAAGCTT
Source organism: Bradyrhizobium sp. AZCC 2230 (assembly GCF_036924495.1). Taxonomy (NCBI): domain Bacteria; kingdom Pseudomonadati; phylum Pseudomonadota; class Alphaproteobacteria; order Hyphomicrobiales; family Nitrobacteraceae; genus Bradyrhizobium; species Bradyrhizobium sp. AZCC 2230. Next base: position 3,336,541 of record NZ_JAZHRS010000001.1, read on the forward strand.
TGCCGGCAACTACAGCGTCAAGGATCTGGCCTCTGCCAAATGGGGCGAACGCTACCTCGACGAAATACTCGGGGCTCTTGCCAGGTGGCTGGCTCCTGCTCTCGGAACCGGTTCCGGCTTTGGGACCAAGCCTGGCTCGGAGACCGTACCCCAGCTCCAGATCGGCAAGCTCATCATCGCCTGCCATTCTGGCGGGGGGAACGGCATGCGCAATCTGGTCGGAAGCCTCGGAAAATATCAGCCGAACCTGTCGGCCTGCTGGGGATTTGACTGCCTCTATGGCGCGATGGCACAGCCCGATGACGCGACGTTCTGGTACCAATGGTTGTCTGGTCAGAGCACCTGCGCACTCGAAATCGTCTACGGTCCGTCGACGCTTTCGCAATCGGTGAAGCTGGATTTGATCGGACGCGGACTGGCAACGCTCGATGGAGATCGTGCTCTGTCATCGCGCCCTGCCCTCAAGAACCTCAATGTGAGCGTGGGTCACTATGACGCATTTCCAGCCTTCGGGCAGATGGTCAGGGTCAATGATCTGGATCCAGCTTACGTGGACCGCTTCATGATTCCGCAGGTCGCCGACCAAGCTCCCCTGGGCCACAAGCCCGCCTCGCATCACGGTGAATTCCTCAAAAAGGCGATCTCAAACGTTCGCGACGCTTTTCCTTTTCCGAAAGACATTCATTACATGATCGCCCGGGGCGGTTTCTACGGCCGGCTGAACAAGCTGTAGATTTGCGGGAACGGCTGCGGCCGATCACGGACTAGCCGGCCAACCGGCCACCTGCTAGCTTCCGCCGTGGTGACGCGAGGAGACCTTCGCAGATGACGGGCAGCCCCTTCGACCCGAACACCGCACCAAAGGCCGGCAACACGGGCCAGGACCGCGCCGCGATGCGAGCGGACATGAACAAGGTCGCGCTGAAGCTGCACGAAGCCGGCATTCAGCTCTACGGCTTCTACAAAATCCACGACCTTGTGCCGTACTGGAATCCGCTTGGCTTCGACTTCATGTGCGACAACTGGCGGCAATTGCTCGACGCCGCCGGCAAGGCGCCGCGGCTGGGCTCTGACCAGATCGACATGCCGAGTTATGACCCGTGGCTGAAGGCAGGGGTCAAGAGCGTCGGCTTCACGCAGACCGGCAAAGCTCCGCACGTGCATCTCGACATTGCGATCGACCGGCCCGGGCTGTGCCGGATCTACATTCTGGAGAAAGACGATGAGCGGCGTCTCGACGCGCTGCGACGGGCCCGGGTCGTTACCGCGAGAGACACCGAGGTGTTCAGGAAGATCTACCGACGGGTGGAGGGTCTCGGTGTCGATCTCGACGAGCACATCGGTTCGCACCTGGAGGCAGGACGGCTCGTGCTCGACGGCATCAATTTCGTCGCCAAGGATCACAACCGGCTTCTCGATGTGCTGACGAATCTGAAATATCCCGCCGGCAACAGTGTTTTTTTCCGTGGAGAACGATCCGGCCGCGGTCATTTCTTCGGCAATGCCTCGTTCCTGGCAACCGAGGGCATCGGCTTTCGGCAAATCTGGCAGACATTTCCGGAAGAAAGACCGGTTGCGACGACCGACCCGCGAACCGGGCCGGCGATGGATCCCAAGGCTTCGGCTCGGTTCGGCGATTCAAAGAACCTGCCCGATCTCACCTCGGTGCACTGTGCCGTCTCGAAGCGGATCTGCAACTTTCACATCGACGAGATGGGCTTTGTGGTCAGGGACAGCAAAGGTACCATCATCGTCGACCCGGACGCGCTGCGGCATATTTTTGTCGAACTGCTCTGGAAAACCGACTTGCAGGGCAAGCTGCCCTTCTGGGCGCTCGACAACGTGAATTTCATGATCCCGAGTTCGCCAACCGATTTCTCTCGCGTCGGAGTGAGCGTCGACGTCGCGAAGTTCGGGCGTGTCAGCATCGCGCTCAACGGCAGCTGCTCGGTTGACGGCAAGATGGAAACATCCGGCACGCTCACGCTCGGTTTCAAGTTCTGAGCCAGTCGACGGCCCCGGCTTACTTGATGGAATAGGATTTGACGTCCAGCGACCAATTGTTCGACACCAGTCTTCCGTTGGCGCTGTCCGGCACACGCAACTCGCTGGTCCAGGCCGCCAGGTAGCTCAACGCGTCGGCCTGGCTCTGCAGCTTGCGCGGGAGATCCGGCAAATCGAGCAATTGCACACGCCGCTCACTGAGGATCGCAACCATGATAGCCGAGCCGGTCGGCGGTGCGACGACATACTCGAAGCCACGTTGCCGCGCTGCTGGCGTCGGCACAACGAACTGGACGCCGGGCTTGACAAGATTGATGTCGCGTTCGTCCGACTGCTCCACCAACTCGGGAGTCGGAAAGATCTGGGACATCCGTCCTTCCGCATCCACATCAACCAGAATGAGATAGCCCTTTTTCCTGGAAGTTACGCCGAACGATACCTTGCCGCCGACCTCGACCGTCGGACCCGGCAGGATCTCGAGGGACACGTTCGCGGAATTGCTCTGCACCGCACTGGTCTGTCCGCGCGTGACCTGGATGCGCCAAAGCGATGAAGCGATCGCTGGGCTTGCATGCGAGGATTCCGGGGGCAACGGCGCTGAGTGCGCGGGTCCGCCCGTCAGCAGGAGCAGCAACGCAAGGTATATTCGCTCGCGGCGGATCGGCTCCGATGGCGACATGGCTCCCCCGGTCAAACCGTCAGGGAGCACTGAAGAAGCCGATCGAGGCGATCCGCGCGTCCGCCGGCAGGTAACGCTCGAGACTCTTGATCAGTTGCCCCGACGCACGACGCCGATTGAGCTGGATCAGGACGGTCTCAAGGTCGGACATGCGCTGCTGCGAGGTCACCGCGACAATCTGCTCGGCGCCAAAAGGCTCGCCCACCCTGAGCGGTAGCCGCAAGCTCGGCGATTTGGCCAACGGCGCATCCGTACCCACGGGATACAACATCTGGATGGTTCCATCGCCTGACACATTGAACAGCAACAGCGCCCTCGCCGCGACGTCGGACAGTTCAACTTCGATGGTCTGGCCGGCGCGCTGCTGTCGATCGTCCGGCCAAATACGCATCGTCTGGGGTGAACGAGTTGCCATTCGCTTGAGCTCGCGGATGGCCGCGGTGCGATCCACGACCGTCGGCAAATTGGCCACCTCCATCCCGTAAGCGACCACATCGCCCCAGGCGATTACGTCATGAGACACGGGGTCCCAGATCAAGTCGGGATTATCCGTCGGCTGAACCGCCTGTACGGTGACATCCTTCGTGCTCACGCTCGAAAAATAGTTCATCTTGCCGTCGAGCGCCGCCAAGCGGATTGGCGTTGAAAGACGGGGGGGCGCCGGTGCGGTGCCGGCGAGCGCGGTGTCGGTCGGAACTGGATTGCTGGGAGCTGCATTGGGCGCGGCGACAAGGGTTGGTACCGTCGGAGTCTTGGTCGTGGCAACCGGTGCGGAGGGCGCCTTCCCATCAGCGGCAACCGTAGCCTGAGCAGTGGCGGTTCTCGCGGCCGGCCCCTGAATGAGCACCACACCGCGCGTCAGTTCGAAGGCGACGTCCGTCTCCGGCGTCTGCGCAGGCGACGATATCGTCACAATGTTCTGGCGCTGGTCTGAAAGCTGATAGACCACCTGGCGGACGTTGGCGAAGAGCTCCTTGAGTGTCACCTTGCCATCATGATTGATGTCCGCGCTGCCCTCTACAGCCCGCGCCACCGCGTAGCTGAGAGCCCCGCGCAGGCCATCGACCCCGGGGATTCGCACTTCCGGGGCCTTGGTGTTGCGATCAACGGCGGCCAGGAACGCGGTGTGATCGAGATCGAGCTCGGACTTCGGATCGTTGCTGTCCGACACCGGCTTCAATTCATCGACCAGCAGCGTGTAGCGCGGCACCTGGCGAAAACTCATCTCCTCAGCCCGCGGATCGATATCGCGCACCATTCCGCCGCCGTGGCAGGTGTCCGCGACGAAAATCACCTTCGCACCGCGCAGTTCGAACTGCCGGATGAAGTGGTTGAACTCGCTCCCCAGAACACGTTCGACCGATCCAGTCGGCGTGGTTTCGAAGCCTGGCAGCAGGAACACGTTTTCCATGCCGTCCGGCTCCGAGCCCTTGATGCGCTCCGGCTCCTGCGTGCCGTGACCAGCGATCGACAGAAAGACGAGATCGTTGTTCCTTGTCCGCTCCACCATCGCGCTGATTTCTCGCAGCACGCTCGCCCTGTCCGCTTGGGCATTGGTCAGCTCGACGACGTCGCCAACCCCCATCGTCTTCAGACTGGACACGATATCGGCGGCGTCGGCGACCGCCCCCTTCAGCTTGCGGACATGTTGATAATCATCAATGCCGATCACGAGCGCACGCACGGCCCCGCCATCCGGATTGCTTATGGAAAGCGCTTCCGCCGCCCGAGCATGCTGCAGCGGCAGGCCGATCATCGCGGCGAGCGCGATGGCCGCGCACAAGCGGCCGAACCTGTGTTCAAATCCTCTGGAGCTTCGCATCCTGATCCACCTCGACGTCATGCAGGCCGCCCCGGAACCAGATTGTCGGATCGAGGCGGTGGTCCGCCGTCCGGGTGTTCGAAACGCCAGCCGGCAGTAGTTCATAATCATCTGTAGCGCCGAGGACACCGGGGGTTCAGCGCTTCCTGGTCGCTGGCTTGTTGGTCGCAGCTTTGGCAGCCGTCGATTTGCGCCCCGTCGGCGCATCGTCCTCTTGATAGGCATCCGCCGAAACTGTCGCCTGGTCATCCGCGAAGGCACGGAACCGGACCGGATTGTAGCCACGTGCTAGCAGGCCCGCCAACGGATAGACGTTGCGGCAGACGCGTCCATTGCATCCACCGGTCGAGGATTCCATCACCTCCGCCTTGCGATCGGGCGTAAACCGCAGGAATAACATCACATGGGAGCCCGGCTTGTTGAGCGCATCGCCGGGCTTGAGGTCCCAGGGATTCGACACGGGGGCCGCGATCGCCGGGATGGCGGCAGTCGTGTAGTGGACCGAGAGTCCCCACGCGGCGCTGACGAACGCCGAACAGTCGACGCCCGCCACGTCTGGCCGCGGCGCGTTGCGGGTGCAGACGTTGCCGGCCAGCGTCCCGCTCTCGATCCGCTGCCGGAAATTTGCGAGCGAACCGTGGCAGCCCCAGCAATAGGGTACGCCGCGCACCTCCTGGTTCACCTTGCCCTCTAGGTACCACGGCCGACGAATGCGGTTGAAGCCGCTGCACTGGCTATCCGGATCGTTGCCATAGTTCGCCTGCGTCAGCTTCCACTGCACGCCTTCGAATGCGAACGCGGTCTCGATCGCCTGCTGACGATTGGAGGGCCGGACCGCGGCAGTCGCGCTGAACTTGACGTCGCTGTCGGGTCGGCCGTCGGGGCCCGGGGCCGGCTTCGCTGAGGTCCGCGACGGCCGCACGTCGATGACCAACACGTTGCCCAGCGGTTTGAAGCCAACGCCAACCACTTCGACACCGTCCGGCTTGGTTCGCAGGAAATAGACATCGCCATCACCCGAGACGGTGACGAACCGCCTGGTCAGCGGGGTGTTCTCGAGTGGCAGTTCGTAGATTCCCTCGATACGACCGTTTGCGGCATAGCGTGCGACGAAGGTCGAGGCGTTCTTCCCCGACGGCGGGATGTCCTCGGCCAGCACATAGAAGCGGTCGCTGTTGTCAATCTCGAGAAATTCGACCGTGCCGAGCTGGTCGCGCACGCGCAGACCGAGCGCGCCAATGGTCTCGTTGGTGACCATGGTCTGGATCTCGATCCGTACGCTGGAATTGCCCTTGTCCGGGATGACGTCGGCGATCACCGAGCCCTTGCTGCGGGACGCGATGTATTGCCGATCGGGCTGCCGCCCCTTCCTGATGACCGCCGCGCGCGTGTTCTGGTCGAGTAGGTCGGTTGCGCTGCCTGGCGGCTGCGACCCCATCTGGGCGAAGGCGGAGACGGCGACCTGATCGTCCACGCCGCGGCTTGAGACTTCCTCGAGCTGGATCTGGTCGCCGAGCCCACGCGTGGACTGCCCCGCCGCTGCCTTCAACGTGCGCACGCCGCCGTCCCAAACCATGATGTCGTCGTTGTGAACGACGAGGTCGGTCGGCTGGACATCCTTCGGCATCTTCAGGACGTCCGGGGCGGAGTTCGGTTGTTTGGGATCGAACTGGAGAATGCGGCCGTTGATCTGGTCGAGCACGAACAGGTTGCCCTGCCCGTCGGCGCTGAGCGCTTGGGGGCCCCCCAGTTCCACGTCCTCGCTGGCGGGAACGATGCCTACCATCGAGGGTGCCGAACCGCCGGCGAAGCTGCGCACGACAGTATCCTCGGCGTGCGCCGCGGTAGCGAAAATGCCGGCACCTGCGATCAAGACCCAAGTCCAGCAAAATCGACGAAACATATTCGCCTCAGTGTACCCCGAACCGATCGTCGCGCCGGACCGACTAATCCGAGATGCCGTTAATGCGGCGCGTCAATTAGTGGTGAGCAATCTCGATCCCGTTCAATTCTATCACTGGACGGTGATAGTCCGAATTCTTCAGCTTGCGGTGCAAATTCATGACAAGGAATAGATTTGAACAGGTCAACGAAGTCCAGCCCGACGCCATCACGTTAGTCCTGAAACGCGACAATGACGGCGCCACTGGATCGGTCGTGATGCCGGCCGCTGCGAGCGGCGGGCGACTGTCAAACGACCAGGTCAGTGCCGCGTTGCCGGCCCAGGATGCCTTTCGCGGCGCGATCCGGCTCGCCAATGATGTAAAGCTCGCGATCGTGGTGTGGGATCCGGACGGCGTCTGGAAGTCCGAATGGGGCGAGCTTTACCGGGCCCTCGACTGATCCATTGCCGAGCGGAACCGGCACATGTTGCCACGCCATATGGAGACTAGCATGGTGAATGAACCGCCGCCCCGGCCTTCGTTCCGGGTACGGGCCCTGATGGCCGCGTTCATGGTTGCAACCACCTGGCCGGCGCAGGCCAACGACTCGGCTGCCGAATTGTCGATTGGCGGACTGCAGTTCGTTCACACCAACGATGTGGCTATGGAGAGCGAGGATCTGCGTATCGCGCTCGACAAGGTCAGCGTTCGCTATCAGTTCGCCAACATCACCAACAAGCCGGTTACGCTGACTGTGGCCTTTCCGCTGCCTGACATCGACCTCTCGGAAGCCGACAATATTGCCCTGCCGTCGAACGACCCGGTGAACTTCGTCGACTTTGAGACCAAGGTCGACGGCAGCCCGGCGCCACTGACTATCGATCAGCGCGCCATGATTGGCGACAAGGATGTCAGCGCTCAACTCCGCCAGTTCAAGCTGCCGCTGCTGCCCATCGGCAGCCGGGAGATCCGGGTGGCCGACCTGCCCGCAACAACCCGGACGCGGCTGGTGGACGACGGGCTCTTGATGCCTGCCGGCATGAGCGACAACGGTCGGCAGCAATATGCGCCCGGCTGGGTCACCAGGACCTCCGCCGTTCGTCAGCAAGTGTTCCCGCCCGCGCGCACCGTCGTCGTTGAACATCAGTACCGGCCGAGCGTCGGCTCTAGCGCAGACACTATCCTGCGCGCGAGCCTGCGCCGCAGCAGCGCGCTTGGTCTGGAGGTCGCGCGTTATCGGAAGGAATATTGCGTCACGGATGCATTCCTCGCCGAGCTTGATAAGCGCGCAGGCGACGGCCAGGCCAATAGCGCGAAGCTGCAGGAGCGGCGCATATCATACGTGCTCAAGACCGGCGCGAATTGGGCAGGTCCGATCCGATCGTTCAAGCTGACCATCGACGCTGGCGGCAGCGACCGCCTGGTCAGCTTCTGTCAGGGTCGGCTCAAGGCATCGCCTGCGGGGCGCACACCTGAATATACAGCAAGCGACTTCAAACCGGATACCGACCTGAAGATCCTGATGGTCGGACAATTCTAAACCGCGATGAGATTGGGATGAACTGCCATCGCGCTTTAGCTCATTGATTGAGCATGATCCCAGCGGAAAACTGCTTCAAACTTTCCCGGATCATGCTCTGAGCGCGCTGATCAGTTCGTGAGCAACACGTAGCGTGCCGCCGCGGTGATCGCAACATGGTTCCGCTGGGAATCGCTCAACGCCTGCAGGAAGAATGCATCAGCGGCTGTCGGTCGCGGCTGGCGCAACGAGTCAAGAACTTGCGGCGTGGCCACAGCCAAAAGCAGTTGCGGACCGTTCGCGCGCGGTGTCGGGAGTGTGAACGAAAGCGAGTCGATCCCCGGCTTCAAAAGATAGGACAAGCTCTGCACCTCGCCGCGGTCCGAAACCATGAGCAGCTCCACTACGCGGTTCGCGAAGTTCTCGATGGTGCCATTGAGGGTTTCGCCTCCCTTTAGCTCCGTCGCCGACAGGGTGATGCGCGGCACCCGCGTCTGATCGCTCCCGAGCTGGCTGAGGAACTTGACGGCAGGGCACTGCGCCTCGGTCACCTGCCTGACACCAACCGACGCCTCAAATCCCTGCTCCCGCCTGAACGCTTTGTCGAACGTATCAAACGGAGCCGTCGAAGCACCGAAGCCTTCGATCACCGCGGCGGTTTGACTAACCGCAACCGGCAAGATGAAGAAGCAGTCGCCGCCGGAATACTGGGCCACGTATTTGCGGATGCGGTCGGCTCGAGCCGGCCCATCGCCGGGCTGAGTGGGTGTCCCCGTCGGCGGTGGCGACAGCTTCGCCGGCTCCTGACGTTCGGGCTTTGGCGGAGGTTCAGTCTTCGTCGGCGACATCGTTCCCGACAGCTTCGGCGGCGGCGGCAAAGTCGGCACGCCGGGCGCCGACCGGACCAGCTGGAATAAGGCATATCCGCTCCCGCCGAGCACAAGCAGCACCACTGCCACGCTCATACCGAGCCAGGGGACGCGCCGCCTTGGAGCGCTCGACGGCGCCCTGTCCTGTCGCACCTGCGCGGCACTTTCGGGCCGCGCCAACGGATCGAAGCCCGACAACGGCGCGGTGGATGTGCGAGCCAAACCGGTCGGTGTCCAGCTGGCGACTTCCGCCATGGTTGGACGCAACGCCGGATCGGGCTGCAGCATCCGCTCCAGCAAAGGCCTGATGCGCATGTCTACCGCACCGAGATCGGGTACGCGCCGGCGCTTTTCAACCAGCTGAAACTGGCTCCCGCCCATGTCGAGCTTCTGTCCGGTCAGCGCATGAAACAGCACGAGGCCAAAGCTGTAGACGTCGGATTTGGCGGTAACCTCGTTGCCGTACAGCCCGACCTGTTCCGGCGATGCGTAATTGTCCTTGCCGGCAAAGCCGGAGCCGATGATGGTCTTGTCACCCATCTGGGTCGATCGCGCGATACCGAAATCGATGATCTTGGCGCGCCTCACATCATCGAGCGGGACGATAATGTTGTCCGGAGAGACGTCGCGATGGATGATGCCATGCTCGTGGGCGGCATCCAGCCCGGACGCGACGCGCTGCATCAGCTTCACGAGCGCCTCGAAGGTCAACGGGCCTTCGTCCAGCATGTTCGACAGCGAGCGGCCGTTCACGAACTCCATCGCGAGATATGGCCGCTGCAGGACAGGCTCTACCGTGAACAGGAAATAGCGAACGATCGCATCGTGCGGAAGATTGTGGAGTGCCGCCGCCTCGCGCCGGAAAAGCGCAAGCGCCGCCTCGTTTTCGACCATGTCGGGCAACAGCATCTTCACCGCAACCGGCGATCCGGTCTGGATCTCACGGCACTTGTAGACCTCGCCCATCCCGCCTGCGCCGATCACCGCTTCGATCTCGTAGATACCGTTGAGCCGGGTGCCGGGTGGCACACTGCGGTAGTTCGACCGGAACGGATCGTTGGAGTTCATGCTTGCGGCTCCCGATCCAGCGGCGTTCTCGTTGGCTCCGAGGAGCGCGGCGTCAGCAGCCGCACCACTACGATCGTCACGTTGTCGAGCCCTCCTCGGTCCAGAGCCAAAGCAAGCATATCATCGCAAGCCGCCTGCGCGCGCTGCGTGGCTGCATACTGCAGGATCTCGTCGTCCTGCACATGCCTGGTCAGGCCGTCGCTGCAGATCACAAAGACATCTTCCGGCTCGGCCGGACCTGTCACGACCTCGAACTCCGGATCGTCGGCGACGCCGACGGCCCGGGTGATCGCATTGCTCGGCCAGTCCTTGACGTCCTCGCGCGACACCGCACCGCCGGCAATCAGTTCCTCCAGCTCGCTGTGATCATGAGACACCTGGTTGATGCCGCCGCGGTTGATCAGGTACACCCTGCTGTCGCCTGCCCATATACAGGCATAATAGCCGTCGCGCACGAGCAGAACCGCCGCCGTGGTGCCGACGGTTGCGCCCTGCCGTTCCCGGCTGAGCGTCAGTATCTGCTGGTTCGCGCGGAACAGCCGCTCCTCGCACTCCGCCAGAAAGTCTGCGGCGGAATCCGTCATGCCTATTGCATCAAGCGACTGCACCACGATGCGGCTCGCGAGATCGCCGGCCTCGTGGCCCCCCATGCCGTCTGCGACCGCCCACATGCCGACATCGGTCCGGACCAGGCAGGAATCTTCGTTGCGCGTCCGCACCCGTCCAGCATGGGTGACGCTGCCAACATCGAACAAGGATGCGACTTGCACCATCGCGTGTCACCCGGTCCCGGATGCTGTACGGCCGAGATCGCCGGTCAGCAGTGCGGAATAGTGAAACGGATCCGGCAATCCGCGACAAGCCAGCGCCATTGACGGAAAGCCTTCTCCACCGGCGGTCCACCAGAAACTGGCAGCGGCATGGATCTGCGGATTTGCAGCAGCAAGCGCGGTGAACGACTGGGCGAACGCGCCGACGTCTGAAAGCGCTCCCACCCCCGTTGCGCCCAATGCGGTCACGTCCGATCCATTGGAGGGCGATAGCTGTAGTCGCGGCAGCGCAAGACGATCCAGCGAATCCGAGATCTGCTCGAACGTTGCGGCGCGATCCAGGGTCGAGAGCAGAAAGGCCTCCGCCTTGGCGAACCATTCATCCTGCGGGTCGATGCCCGGCGGCGGCAACAAGGCGATCTCGTCGCTCACCGCATGCAGCGTCAACGGATAGTATCGTCCCACCCCATCGAGCGAAGGCATGATCGCCCCTGTCACCGTGGTGCCGCAGATCGCAGCGCCGAGCCAGAAGCGCCACACCGGCGCAGTGAGGAAGGCCTGCTGCCAGCCCGAGCCAAGCTGATGGCGACTTGCAGACAACCCGGCCTGCACCCACGGCTCCCAGGCTTCCAGGAAGCTGCGCGGCGTTGCTATCGCGATGAAATCGCGTTTGGCGCCGATCTTGCCGAATAGCCCGCAACGCATGGTCATATTCCGATCGGGCAACGAAACTCGCGGAGCACGGACAGGTTCAGGGGATTGCGCAACGATCCGGTCGAAATCTGATAGTTGAGCTCCCGCCCGGCAACGATGAAAGTCGCACTGGCGCTTTCCGCCTTCACAGCCAAAGAGCCCGCCTCCAGCATCCGGAACAACGACCAGGGGCCGATGCGCTCGAGAATGGATGGCGCTCCGGTATCGTTGCTCACCGAAATCGCGGTCCGCGGCGATGGCCCCGGCCAGAGCACGGTGGTCGGTGGGTTGCTTTGCGATTGCGGTGGCGGCGGTGGAGGTTGCGCGCCGCCGAACATCGACGACGCGGTCGGCGCGCCCGGCGTGGTCGGACTCACGATTGTAGTACCGCCGATCTCCGTCTTCACCGTCACGCCGGGTCCGGATGCGCCCGGCGGCCGGATCGCGAACGATACTGCCGGCACGCTGCCGCCGGTCTGGAAGAAAGCATCACGGATATAGGCCGCATTCTGGAACTGCTTCAGCGTGTCGGGGGAGAACGATCGTCCGACGGGACTTTCCTTTCGCCAGGCCCAGTCCGATTTCGAGGTGTCGGCGTAAGGCGCGAGGTACTGGGTGAAAAACTTGTCCATGACGCCGTTGGGACTGAACACCTTGGCAAAGTCGGCGAGCGGAACTTCCTGATTGCTACCGCGGACGAACGGGTAGCGATTGGTCACCGTCTGCTGGCAGACCGGCGTGACCTGATCGCGCAACGTCTGCAGAATCTGTCCGGCCGTCGAGGCCGCGATGTTGCCTTCAAACTCCGCAGCCGCCGCGCGCAGCATGTCGGAGAACGGCGGCGGCATGCGGGAGGCATTATTGCGCAGGGCAGCGACCTGGGTCTGAAGCGAAGCGGTCGCCTGCGCGGTCAATTGTGGATTCTCGATCATCAGCGTCAGGTTCTGCGCGATATCGTTCAGGTTGGCGATGGTCGAGTCGATCGGCCGGTGCGTGCTGTCGCCTTCCAGCACCGCATGATAGGGCTTGAACTGTGCTTCGATCGTCGCCCCGGGCGGTCCATCCTGGGCGTTGGTGAAAAGAGCCGGTGCCGGCGTGGCCGCAGCGGGCGCCGCTGCGTTCGCCTGCTTCGGCCGCTCCTTGGTCAGCACCGTCTCGTCGCGCACCGATTCCAGGATTTGCCGCATCGGTGAGGTTGGCGCGGAAAGAGCCCTCAGCACCTCGTATTTCGGCTTGTCGGCGAGCAGTTTCTTCAGACGCAAGCTGCCCAATGCGGTTCGCCAAGTCGTGACAAATTCGTTGGAATAAATGTTCAAGAGGTCGCCGGCGAGGTTGTCGTACTGTTGGTCGATGGCCGATTGCTGGCCGGCATCGCCCAGCACCCAACGCTCCTTCTTCATGCGCTCCGACAATCCCGGCAGTTTCGCGACGAAGTTTTGCTGGAAGCCGTTATACGTAAAGAACTGGGGCACCCGCACAGCGTCCAGAGGCTGCCCCGTCGTGGTTTCGAACACGATGGCCATATCGGGACCACCGCGCCGGGCGGCGATCCAGTCGCCTGCGGTTGATGACCGCGCCTCGGATTTCAGGAACTCGTAGGCGCGCTGCGACACGCTGAGGCGCGCGAGCGAGTTCTGCGCCTGCTTGATCAGCCGGCCGTCAAGCTGGACAAGCGGCGGCTGCTCCGTCTCGAGGTCGAACATCGCGGTGAGATTCTCATCGAGCAGGCGCCGTCCCTCCGCGTTGGTTGCGCCGGGATAGAGGTTGTCCTGCCAGTCGCGCTGCATCCAGGAGCGGATCAGCTCGCGGTCCGGCGACTGCAGGCCGCCGAGCATCAGGTAGACCTTGAGCGCCTCGTAAACGAACGCGGGCTCGTTGATGCGCGCATTGAGCTGCTCCTCCAGGCGATACAGCAGGCGCGGCCGGAACATGCGTTCGAGCGCGGCGTGATAGGCGGCCTTGGAGGGCGACAGCAGGCGTTCACGCTGGCTGAGGCCGTAGCGGGCCGACAGGGGCACCGCCTCGTTGCGCAATCCGTAGCCTGCGGGCGCGTTGCGCAGCCGATAGAGCAGCGGCAACACTTTGTCGAGATCGTGGTCATCGATCAGCGTCTGCTTGATGAGCGGCGCCCCGGCGGCTGCATATTCGTTGTCCGCCTGCAGGCTCTGCTCGATCAGGTCGGAATTGCGCTTGTAGCTCGTCAGCCACGCCGCGATTAGCCCGATCGAGACAAGGCCGATCAAGGACAGCGCCGCGGTCTTGATGATCAGCGCGCGGCGGACCGCAGCACGATCAGTCGAGACCCAGTCAGCCTCACCGATGATGACTTTGGAAATGAGATCGGCAAGGAAGTAGCTCTTGCCCGTTCCTGAATAGGATCCGGAACCGACCTCCTCGGCACCGAACGTGCGCGCAAGCGACCCGATCAACTGGTCGATCGGCGTTCCCTGCTGGGTACCCGAGGTGAAGTAGAACCCGCGCAGGTTCGCATTGACGTGATAGCGCGTCGGCTCGAATATCTGGTTGAGGAAGTCGTGGATCTGGGGCTTGAGGCGCGCCATCTGCGCGGGGAAGCCAAACAATTGGACGCGGTGTTGCGGCGTCGGTTCGTCCTGCAGACGATCGAGCGTCTCCTCGCTCAGGCGCTCCAGCAGACGGTCAAACTCGACCGGAATCTGCCCCACCAGATTCTGCGTCTTGTCGGCGGTCTGGAACGTGGCGCCCCAGACCTGACGGCGACCGGCCTCGCCGAGATAGGCGAAATATTCGGTGAAGCCGGCAACCAGATCGGTCTTGGTAAAGAGGGCATAGACCGGGAAGCTGACCTTGAGCCTCTGATGCAATTCGAGGAGGCGCATCCTGACGGCGTCGGCGTGAAGCGCGAGTTCCTGCTTCGGCAGCGTCAGCACATCCTCGACACTGATGGCGACGAGAACGCCGTTGATCGGCTGGCGCGACCTGCTCTTTTTCAGGATGTCGAGAAAAGCCAGCCAGCTTTCCTTGTCAGCCTTGCTGTTGGAGTCCTGGGTCGTGTAGCGACCGGCGGTGTCGATCAGCACGGCCTCTTCGGTAAACCACCAATCGCAGTAGCGGGTACCGCCGACTCCCGCGATCGCCGCCGGCGTTGCCCCGCGCGCGAGCGGAAATTTGAGCCCGGAATTCACCAGCGCTGTGGTCTTGCCAGCGCCGGGGGGCCCGATGATGACGTACCAGGGCAGATCGTAGAGGTAGCCCGACTTGTTTCCGCTTGCGGTCTTCAACGTCGCGAGCGCATCCTTCATGCGCTCTTTGAGCACGGGTTCGTCGCTGACAGGCTGATCGGACGCGCTGATCCCGTCAGCGATCTTCTCGGCGTTTTTGCGTCGCTTGAAGTAGCTGAAGCCACCGATGCCAGCCGCCGCCGTGGTGAGCAGCAGAATTGCGATCTGGCGGATAATGTGGTTCTCGAGCGGGTGCCAGTCGCCAAATGCGATGAAGGGACCGGCGAAATAGATCACGCAGCCGAGCGAGCTGAGCCCAACTCCGTAAAGAATGATGCGGATAATGTCCTTGGCGAGCATTGACCGGTACCTGTCGCAAACAGCGTGGGCTGTGGTGGCAGCTATTCGCTGCGTTCAATAAAGATTTCGACACGCCGGTTCTTGGCGCGTCCTTCAGGTGTCGTATTGGGAGCGATCGGTGCGTCTGCGCCCTTGCCCTCGACGTCGACACGCGAACCGTCGGTCAGGCCGGGTTTCAGCGCCGCGGCGACCGCCTTGGCGCGCTCGACCGACAATTCGAAGTTCGACGGGAAGCGCACGGTGCGGATCGGCGAACTGTCGGTATGGCCGACAACCCGGATTCGTCCCGGCTCCTTGTCGAGGGTTGCAGCGACCCGAACCGCAATCGGCTTGAAGCCGTCGAGGATGGTGGCCTGGCCCGACGAGAACAGTGCGAGGTCACAGACCCTGATCACGATGAAGCTCGCGGTCTGGTCCGCGGTCATGGCGCAGGCGGTATTCTCCTTGGCGAGCGCGTTGCGGATGCGCTGCAACTGGGTGATGCGGTCCGGCTGTGGTGGCGGAGGCGGTGGTGGCGGCGCGATCACCTTGCGTTTGAGCTCGATCGGATCGGTGGGATGCAGGGCCAGCGCCACCTCGGCGGCATTCTCTGACCGGCCGGCCAGCAGTGTGCGCAAGACGAAATAAGAGCCCGTCAGCAGCGCGGCAACCACGGCCGCTACCAGCCAAACCGGAACACGGAGGCGCTGCCGTCGAGCCGCCAGCGCCTGCCCCCGCCAGTTCGGGGACAGATCGCTCATCGTCTTGGGACGGACCCGGCGCAGCGTTTCATACAGGTTGCGCTGAATCACCTGGAGGTTGGCAAGCCCACCCGTCGATGTGCGGTGAATGCCCTGGAAGCCGAGCGCGAGGCAGGCATGCTGCAATTCGAGCACCGGATAATTGACCAGCGGATCAACCTTCAAATGGTCGAGGATCTCGAAGAAGCGGACACCGCCCACCCGCTCGCCGAAGAACCGGCTCAACATCGAGTATTGCGTCCAGACGTGGCGCTCCTCGGTCGGGATATGCTGCACGATATCGTCGGCGGTGGCGCACAGGATATATTTCGCCGTATTGGCCTGGTGCTCGGAGATGCCCGCCGAACGGATGTCCTTCTCGAAGAATTTTATGGCATCGGCCACCTGTTCCATGAGACTTGCGAATGATGCGCGCATGAGCGCCACCCGCAAGCGGCCGAGCAGTTGCAGCAAGGGCCCTGCGGCGCGCATCACTGGATTGGCGTTCGGCGCGACTAGATCGTCGACGCGTAAAGGCGGTCCGGGCGGCAGTATCGCTTGCTGCGCGGAGGACTGCGCCGGGCTCGAAATCCATTCCTCCGACGGATGGCTGGTTGGTGCGGCGGCGTAGCTCGGGCCCTGCGGAACCGGGGAAAACGATGACGACGGCGCGGGCGCGCCGGGAGACGGCACAGGCGACGGCGAATAGGCAGGGCGTGCTACAGGCCCCTCGCCCGCCGGCGGCTGGGCGGCAGGAGCCGGTGGCAACTTCCCGCCGGGATTGGGACGGATGATCGTCCGCTCGCCCCGACCGAAAGGATTGACCGGCTTGTCCCTGTCACTCATGGCCTGTCTTCCAGGATCGCCCAAAGGTACAGCTCAAGCTCCGGCCAGTCGCCGGAGAAGTGCATCCCGATCGATGCCGCCGTGCTGAACTCGGGCCACAGCGGCGACTTGCGATCGAGATAGAAATAGACGTGATCGGTGATGGCCCTGATGTGCGGTGGCGGGGTCGGCAAGTGCACCAACGTCAACCCTGGCAGGTTGGCGTGCACAATCTCGTTCATCTTGGTGTTCGGGCCGACCTTGAACAAATGCGGGAAATCGTTCTGGATTTCCACGAGCGGTCGCCGTGCTGCAACTTCGAGCACCAAGGTCGCATTCCGGAATAGCGCCCGATCGCGGATCGGCGACACGAATGCATTCTGTGCACGCTCGATGATCTCGAGGCGGATCGCCCGCCGGCCGAGCCGCGCGCTCAGGAAGTCCTGGATGTCGCTTACCAGAGGGGTGAAGATGTTTTCGAGGTCATCATGATCGTACGCCCGATAGTTGCGTGCACGGCGTTCCGACGTGGCAAACGTCGCAAGCTCACCGGCGAACCTCAGCAACTCCTCGTACAGCCGCTCAGGATGGACGCTTCCGGAGCGCTGGAAATGGGTCAGCACGGGAATGGTGCGGTTGAGGACCTGCAGCACCAGATAGTCCACGCTCTGCAACCCGCCACCGGACGATGGATCGACCGCGTAGCGTGCGAGCTCATCGAGCTTGGTCTCGACCCAGCCGATGATGCGATTGAGCCAGCCGTCGATGATCGGATGTGCGGCGCAGACCAGCATCGGCGGCACGAACTTGTCGTCGAACAGGACGTTCTTGTCGCGCACCTCCAGAATGCGCGCGATGCCGAGGCCCATGTATCCTGGCTTGCTGGTCTTGCGCAATTCGAACGACAACCGCGGATAAGCGATGTCGATCTCTTCCTCGATGCGCAGCGTGGAGGTCGAGTCGATGAAAGTCTCCGAAGTGCGTACATAACGGCTGGCGCTGTCGGTCCGATCCTCGTCCACTTCGCGGGTGTTCGGTGCGGCGATGGGCATCATCAGCCAGACGATCTGGCCGGCAGCAGAATCCGGCACCTCGATCGCGTCCGGGATCGGGCTGTCCGCTGGGATGTCGAATGGCGTGCCATCCGGCATGACGCCGGAGGCGTTGCGCACCGCGAATTTGCTCTGTTCAGTGAGGTCCGTGTCGATCTCGATCTGGGCAAATCCCCAAGGATAAGGCGTCGTGTAGCGAACGCGCTTTTCCAGCAAGTGCTCGACATAGCGATCATTCTGCTGCAAATGGTGCGGCCGCAGAAACAGACCTTCCGACCAGAAAACCTTGCTGTACCAAGACATTCCTACATCCACTTAGCAATGTCGGCGACCGGACGGCCGCCGCTAGTTCACTTTGCACCGCTCTTGTCGGAGCGGTCGTAATAGTCGGAGAAATACAGCATAAAGGTATCGATCGGCGCGCTGTTGTCGCGGCCGAGATGCGCCTTCCAGCGCGTCATGAACTCATCCCACAATTTGCTCTTGTTCGAGCCGAGCCAGGATTTGGCGCCGCGCTGAAGCTCGAGCTCGCGCGCAATGAGGGTCGGATCGATGCCGGCGATGAGCTCGTGAACGGCGTGCTGCATCGCCATGTACGTCTTCAACTGATGTGATTTGAGGTCGCTGAAACCCTGCGCAAAGGCGCGTTGCGCGTCGAGATAGCTCCGCGTCTTCGGCCCGAACAGAATCCGCATTGCATCTTCCGAGGTCGGCGAGAATTTCAGCGGGTTGTTCTCAATCGCCTGAACGGTGGTTTGGCTGGTGCTACGCGTCAGCTGCTTGGCCTGAGTTCTCGCCTGCAGCAGCGCCATCAGATTGTCCACGGTCATGCGCAAGATGCTACCAAGCTGTTCGGCGAGTTCGGCATCGGCCTTGTTGGCAAAGAAATTGTCGGGCAATCCGGCGGCGCGTGCCACGAGCCGTGCGAAGTCGGCGCCGCCGGCCGGCATGGCGGGCGCCGGCGCTTCGTCCATCACCTGCGCCGGGCGCGGCGGCTCGGCATATGGCGGTGGCGGCGGTTGGACGGGCGCCGCTTCAGCATCGGCCCACACCGAGGGCCGGCGCGGGGTCGGCATCGCGGGCGGCGGTTCGATGGGGTCTTTCGGTGCCGCGACCGGGCCGTCGGCCCAGCTCATGTCGTCCTGCGCGGAAGGCTGGTACGGGGACGTCGGCGGTAGACGTCGAAAGGGATCCACACCCGGCGACGGGACGTTCGCCGCCCAATCCAGAAACTCCGGATTGACGGGTCGCGCCGCCTCGCGCGGTTTCTTCAATTGCTGCGGATCGATGGGCGGCGGTACGTCGCGATCGGCCGCCCACAATTCCTGATAGTCGGCATGTTGCTGTGCGAGAGGAGCGTGCTGCTGTGCCTCGCGGTCCGGCGGATGCCCGCCAGCCTCATCCTCCAGTGAAACCCCGATGATATAGTGGCCAATGGTGAGCCGGTCGCCGTCACGCAGCCGGTGCGGTCCCCGAATTCGCTGGTCGGCGCCATTGAGAAAAGTGCCGTTGGTCGAGACGTCATGCAGCCAATAGCCGCCCTCGCGAAAATGCACCTCGCAATGCTTTCCGGAGATCATCCGCGCCGGATCCGGCAACGTCCAATCGAGGTGACGGTCACGGCCAATATCGACCGAGCGCCTGCCGGTGACCGTAAATGACACAGGGCCACCGTCCGGAAGGTTCGGTTCGTTCTCGATATTGAAGCGAAGCACCATCTCTTCGTCTCGTTAGCGCGGAGAGCGCGGTTCGCCGCGTGCCAACTGAATACCATCCTCCAGGCATGCCGTCATTATCCGGTCCCGAGACTCGCGGGGGAGCCGGCAAAGGGCGATCAGCAGGGCCGCGCGCACCGCGCGCGCAGCTTGATCGGGCTTGGCTTCGACCGGCGCAAATTCCGCCGGGACCACGCTTCCGCCAGACCATCCGGCCGCCAGCGCCAGCCATGTCGCCGGCTGGTCGGGATCGTTGGCGTTGCCGACGGCCAGTGCCTTGTTCCGGGACTGCTCGTCGGGTTGCCTGACCCAGGTTTCCACGTAGTTCAGCGACCTGCCGTCGTTGGCATCGAAATGGTCGAACATCCGTCGTAACGAGCGGCATCCCCAGGCAACGGCGACGCGCCGGGGCAGCAGATAAGCGCAGAAGGAGACGGCCCCGTGCCAATTGCGCGCATCGGTGGCGTCCTGGAGGAAGTCGAGTGAAGGCTTGTCGGCCTCGGCCCTGCCGACGTCGTGGCGCGCCATTGGATAGGCCTGGAAGAGATCCTGCACGGTACCGAACCGAACCTGGCTCATAGCACTCAGCCGACAAGGGTTGGCAGGCCGTGGGCACCCAGCGGTCCCCCGGCTGCTAGCGCCATGGCGCCCTGCGCCGTCATGGCGATGGTCGGCGCGTTGATGACGATGCCCGCAGGCGTCAGGATGATCTGGCTGGGGCCTACCTGCAGCGTGATGTTGACGTTGGCCATGAGCGTGATGGTGAGGCCTGCGGTGACGGACTGATCCATCGTCATGGTGATATGCTGACCGCCCAACTCGATATCGAGCTTGTCGTTGCCGTTGACGAGGGTGGTTTTGCGGGTGTCGCCGCCCATCGCGGCTTCGCCGATGGTCCGCGTCTCGGTGTCGCGGACCGTCACGTCATGGTCCTTCTCGGCATGCACCGTGATCTTCTCGGAGCCCTTCTTGTCCTCGAAGTTCCACTCGTTGTAGCCGCCGCCTCCCTTGGTGGAATCCGATTTCAATCCCGCGATCGTCTTCTTGGACGGCAGGTCGTAGGGCAGCTTGTACTCATCGTTATAGACGGTGCCGACGATCAGGGGCCGGTCGGGATCCCCTTCCAGAAATTCGACGACCACTTCCTGCCCGACGCGTGGAATGATCTGACCGCCCCATTTCTTGCCGGACCAGACCTGGGCGACGCGCAACCGGCATGACCGCTTCTTCTTACGGTCCCAGAAGAACCGGACATAGATTTCGCCGAGGTTTTCGACGTCGATCTCCTCGCTCGAATTGTCCTCCTTGGTCACTACCTTGGCGGTCTGGACGCCGTTGATCCTTGGCTTCGGCGTCAGCATCGGCGCCCGGAACGGGCGGTCGCTTGGCAGGAATTCGTAGCTGCCGAAATAAACGTGCTGACCGGCGTCGCTGGGACCACCTGTGCGGTACGATTCGATCGAGAACGAATGGGTGGCCCGTACCACCAGATATTCGACGTTCTGCGAGTCCTTGTGATGCTTCTCGAGCTTGGTCAGTCCGCCGGGGAACAGGCTGACTGCATCACCGTTGCCGCGGCGCCGCCGGTCCATGGCTTGCTCGGACTGGAGCTGGACCTTCGCGTAGCGCTCGCCGTCGGATTTTTCCTTGAACTTGCCCGGATAGTCGTAATATTCCATCTCCGAGCGGGTGTAATTCTCGTTGCCCTTGGCGTCGCTGATCATCTGCGCATTGGGCTTCTGGTAGTTGTAGTCGTTGAGCTCGACCTTGCCGGTCCGAAACCGGCGCTCCGAGACCCATTCGTAGATGTGCTGCTCGCTTCGCCGGTCGGCGCCCGTCAGCGGGATGTAGGGGATCGTGGCGAGTCCGTTGATCGGACTATGCGACGATTTTGAGTCCGCCAATACCAGCGTGTGCTTGCCGCCCTCGTGCTTGAAGAAATAGTAGATGCCGTGCTGTTCCATCAGTCGGCAAACGAAATTCAGATCGGTCTCGCGGTACTGAACGCAATATTCGAGCTTCGGACAGGAACCTTCCTCGGTCAGCTTCGACTCGTAGTCGGTGAAGCCGCGATCGTTGAAGACCTCCTTGATGATGTCGGGCGCCTTCTTGTCCTGGAATATCCGGCAATCGGTGGTTCGCGACAGCAGCCATAACCAGGGCCGAAGCACGATTCTGTAGCTGAAATAGTCGTTCTTCACCCCAAGCCATTGCGCTTCGGTGAGAATGCCGCTGAACTCGCGCTCGTTCTCATGAAGCTTTATCTTCAGCGTGCACTGCTGACCGATTGCGCGGTCGAAGTCGAGATCGGCGTCCTCACTGAGACATTCGATACGGTACTCAAAGAGCTCGCTGAGACCTTCCGAAGCCTCGTATCCGACGAAAACCAGAACGTCCTTGCCGAGTGGCGTCTTGAGCTCGCAGAGGCGGGTATCTTGGGTAAGCTGGCCCATGTGGGCGTTAAACTCCCTCGTCGGCCGCATGATCCGCTCCGAAGAGCAGATCAGGCGTCATGCAAGAACCACAGACATCCTGGCCGCAGCTGGCAGGCCGGTAAGTCCGCCCGGGGTTGGCCTCCTGACACGCCACAGTAGCCGTCCAAAGAAGCACCCCGGCCTTCAAGTAGTCGCCTCCAAGAGCTTGCTGGTTCACGCGAAACTGTCATGATCACCGGGAATGAACCGGGACCGCCAAGCATCTGACCCATAAGACAATCGGATTATAGTCCCCTCTCCGCTCTCCCTTGAACGTCACGGGGGTCGGCGGGGGCCCAGTGGATGGACGATCATGCTCGACGTCGCCTCCTTGACCCAGCCGGTAGCCGCGGACGATCCCTGCGGACCGGATCTCGACGCGAGTGGGGACGTTCAGTACCTCAACTTCTTCGCAGGTGCGGAATCGCTGCTGCCGATGTCGTATTTCGAGGTCGTCAACGCCAATGGAGAGCGCGGGCGTTTCGATCCGAAGGCCATCGACATCGCCGGCCAGTTTGCCGCCGCGCGACCTCTTCTGGCGCGCACCCGAGATCTGCGTTTGAACATGCTGCTGGCCAAGTTCTCCATCCTCAACCGGGACCTTGACGGCTTTCTCAATTGCCTGAAGGCGACGACCACGTTGCTGAGGGAGCAGTGGGAAGCTGTACATCCGAGGGCCGAAGACGGCGACTACGCTCTTCGCGCTGTCACGATCGAAGCGATCGACGTGTTTCCGACTGTGATCAATCCCCTCCAATTCCTTCCGCTGATCGAAAATCGCAGACAAGGCCCCCTCAACTACCGTGCCTATCAGGTTGCCAAGGGAGAAATTCCCGCCGGTGACGCCGACGCTGACAGTCCCGATCTTGCAATCATCGAGCGCATCATTGACGACACAGATCTCGACACTCTGAGGGCGGCAAGCGCACGTTGTTCGGCAGTCGCGGCCGAAATTGCAGGCATCAAGACGATCTGGCACGAAAAGTTGAACTCGGGGCAACCCATCAGCCTCGACCGGGTCTCCGGCGTCGTTAATGGCATGGCCGCCTGGCTTGCGGGTCTCGTCGCGGAGCGTGACCCGACCGCTGTTGTGGCTGCGCCGTCAGACGACGCTGAACTATCTGACCCGCAAACTCCCCTTGAGGCGACCGGTGCGCTGACGTCGTCGGGCCAGGCCACTGCGGCGCTTGCCGCCGCCGCGGACTATTTCGCCCGAATGGAACCATCCAATCCCGCCCTGTTGCTGGTGCGTCAGGCGCAGGAGATGGTCGGTAAATCTTTCATCGAAGTGATGCGAATGCTGGTGCCCGCCCACGTTGAGAGCGCCGCGATTAATATCGGGCGAGACAAGTTCTTCGACCTGCCCATCGAACGGATGGCGGAGCTCGCCACCTCACCCTCGTCCGGGATCGAGAGCGAAGTTCAAGATACTGTTTTTTCTGTAGAAAATAGAGCACAGGCCTTGGGCCTGCTGGCCAAAGTGGCCGCATTTTTCCGGACCGCAGAACCGTCCAGCCCTATTCCGTTTTTGGTCGACCGCGCGCGCGATCTGGCACAGCGAGACTTTCTCAGCCTTTTGAATGACGTCCTGCCCGAAGGCGCGCTCAAGACAATCGACAAATCGTATTGAACCCACTTTTCGCTCGACGCCACTAACAGGACATACGGAGTTTCTGCCGACCGCAAGTTGAGCTGCTCTTGTAACCTGCGTCGCGGCAAGCCTGCTTCTGAATGATCTCGCAGAGAGGGGAACCATGGCTACGGACAGCGGTCAAAAATTCATCCGTCGTAACCGCGCACCGCGCGTTCACATCACCTACGAAGATCCCTACGACGCCGAGCGGCTGATCGAGTTGCCGTTCGTGATGGGCGTCCTCTCCGACCTTTCCGGCAACAACGCCGGCGTCGAGAAAGGCAAGGTCGAGGAGCGCAAGTTCCTTGAGTTCGATATGGACAATTTCGACAACCGCATGGCGGCGATCCAGCCCGGGGTGACGACCCGCGTGGCCAACCGCCTGAGCGAAGCGGCCGACGAGAAGATTTCCGTCAGCCTGCGCTTCAACAAGATGGCCGACTTCTCACCTGTGGCGGTCGCCCGGCAGGTTCCGGCCACGGCCAAGCTGCTGGAGGCCCGCGAACAGCTCGCCAACCTGCTCCGCTACATGGACGGCAAGGTGGCTGCAGAGGATCAGCTGAAGAAGCTCCTTAGCGATCCGCAGCTGATGGCCGCGCTGAAAGAACGCGCAGCGAGCCAGCCGACCGAACCCGACGCCGAGAAATAGAACTAAAGAGAAGGACTGGGGACCATGGCAAAAGAAGCTGGTCAAAAGGCGACCGTCACTCAAGTCGGAACCGTCGAGGCCGACGAGTTTGCGAACCTGCTCAAGCAGAGCTTTAAGCCCCGCACCGAACGCGCGGCGACCGAAGTCGAGAATGCGGTATCCACGCTCGTTCAGGAGGCGTTGAAGGACACGAGCGTCATCAAGTCGGATGTCCTCGACACCATTGAGGAGATGATCGCGCGGATCGACCAGAAGCTCACCGCGCAGATGAACGAGATCCTTCATGCGCCCGAGTTCCAGGCGATCGAAAGCGCCTGGCGCGGCCTGCATTACCTCGTCTTCAATTCGGAGACGGACGCCAGTCTCAAGATTCGCGTGATGAATGTCTCCAAGACCGAGCTCTATCGCAACCTGCGGCTCTATCCGGACGCCCGCTGGGACCAGAGCCCGCTGTTCAAGCAGGTCTACGAGTACGAATTCGGCCAGTTAGGCGGCGAGCCGTTCGGCTGCCTGATCGGCGACTACTATTTCAGCCATCTGCCGACCGACGTGCAGTTGATGCGTGATCTCAGCAAAGTCGCCGGCGCCGCGCACGCCCCCTTCTTCGCCGGAGCCGAGCCCACGTTGATGGGCATGGATTCATGGACCGAGCTGTCCAATCCCCGCGACATCGGCAAGGTGTTCGACACGCCGGAATACGCGGCCTGGAAAGGCCTCCGCGACCAGGACGACTCCCGCTATGTCGGCCTTTGCATGCCGCGAGTACTGGGTCGCCTCCCCTACGGCGCCAAGTCGGAGCCGGTGGAAGAATTCGCCTTCGAGGAAGAAACCGACGGGCATACCGGCGACAAGTACGGTTGGATCAACGCCTCCTACGCGATGGCCGTCAACATCAACCGCGCTTTCAAGGAGTTCGGCTGGTGCACCCGCATCCGCGGTGTTCAGTCCGGCGGCGAGGTCATCAACCTGCCGACGCACACGTTCCCGACCGACGACGGCGGCGTGGACCTGAAATGCCCGACCGAGATCGCGATCAGCGATCGTCGCGAACACGAACTCGCCAAGGCGGGCCTGATCCCGCTGATCCATCGCAAGAACACCGACAAGGCGGCTTTCATCGGTGCGCAGTCGCTCTACAAGCCGAAGAAGTATTTCGGCGAGAAAGGCGTGGATGCAACCGCGTCTGACAACCTGTCGTCACGTCTGCCCTACATGTTCGCGGTGTCCCGCTTTGCGCACTATCTGAAGTGCATGGTTCGCGACAAGATCGGATCCATGAAGGAGAAGGATGAGCTGACGGTCTGGCTGCAAACCTGGATCAACGAGTACGTTGATGCCAACCCAGCCCTGTCGTCAGAAGCTCAGAAGGCACGCAAGCCGCTGGCCGCAGCGAAGGTCGAGGTCATAGCAAACGAGGAGAACCCGGGATACTACAACGCACGCTTCTTTCTCCGTCCACACTTCCAACTTGAAGCGATGGACGTCGGCCTCAGTCTCGTCTCGCGCCTGCCGGGCCCGAGCTCCTGACGTCACGTCGTCGCAACTGTCAATTGCAGATTTTTGAGAGGACTAAGCTATGGCTGTCGATATTTTCTTGAAACTCGATCCCATCAAGGGCGAGTCGCTGGACGACAAGCACAAGGACGAGATTGATGTGTTGAGCTGGTCGTTCGGCGAAAGCCAGACCGGCACATTCCACAGCGGATCCGGAGGCGGCGCCGGCAAGGTCAGCGTCCAGGATCTCCACTTCACGCACTTCGTGGACAAGGCCACCCCGGATTTGTTCAAGGTCTGCGCGAACGGAAAGCACATCGATTCGGCGATCCTCACTGTCCGCAAGGCCGGCGAGAACCCGCTGGAGTATCTCAAGATCGAGATGAAGCACGTTCTGGTCTCCAGCGTGTCGACCGGCGGATCGCACGGCGAAGACCGCCTCACCGAAAACGTGAGTCTGAACTTCGCCAAGGTCAAGATGACCTACAAGAGCCAGACGGACAAGGGTGCCGCCGGCGCCTCGCCGACCTTCGGCTGGGACGTTCCTGCCAACAAGGAATGGGCTTGATCTTCGGCCCCTCGCCTGGCGCCGGTTGCCGATAGCGGACACCGGCGCCATGCGGCGCGATCCCGGATTACATCTTCGAATGGCCCGGGTTAGGGCCGGATGCCTGGCCACGATAAGTCAAGTCGGACGCCAATTGCCGCCCTTCGAAGCGGCATACGCGCCGACCGACATGGGGACCGGAATGACGTTTACGCCAAAAAAGGATCGGCTCTCTCCGCCGCTGATGCTCGCCTTTCGCGCGGCGCACGAAGCGCGTGATGCGCGCAAGAAGCTCGATCTGCGCGATCAGTCCGGTGAACGGATTATCGCAGGCCGGCGCAGCACGGGACGCCATCCGATCTCGGAGGCATTGCTCCGGCGCGAGGTCTCCCATGACCTTGAAACGCTTCTCAATACGATCGCTCTCGAATCGACGCTGGACATGAGCGGCCGGGATTGCGTACGAACGTCGATTCTGAACTATGGCCTTCCCGACATCGCGAACCGTTCGATCGACGAAGTCACGGACGACGAGCTCAGTGACGCGCTGCGCGCCACACTGCTCACCTATGAACCAAGGCTCGATCGTAAGACAATCCGCGTCCGCCGCGAAGGCTCGATCGGACCCGAGCAGCTCAAGCTGCGCTTCATCGTTCACGCCGATCTGAAAGCCGAACCGCTCAACGTTCCCGTGGAATTCGTCGCCGACGTCGAGCTCGACAGCGGCGATATCCAGATCAACCGACTTTAGCATGAATCGCGAATTCCTGGACTTCTACAATCGCGAATTGTCCCTGCTGTACGAGCAGGCTGGAGATTTCGCCGAGGAGTATCCCGGCATCGCGGAACGCCTCGGCGGCCTGATCAGGGACCGCTCGGATCCGATGATCACCGGGCTACTGGAAGGCGCCGCGTTTCTCGCCGCCCGTGTGCAGTTGAAGCTCAAGCACGAATTTCCGGAATTTACCTCAAATCTGCTCGAACAGCTGGTTCCGAACTATCTTGCCCCTACCCCGTCGGCCATGCTGGTCGCAGCACGACCGCCCTATGCCGACCCGGCGCTGCGCGACGGCAAAAAGCTCGCGCGCGGCGCCTACTTCGACGCCACCTACCGCGAAAGAGAGCGAAGCCTCGCCTGCCGATTTCGACTTTGCCGCGATATCACGCTCTGGCCGTTCGACGTCACCGGCGCCGAATACTTCTCGACCGCGGGCGCGCTGCAGGCACTCGGAATTCCGGTCGGCGGCGACGTCATCGCCGGACTCAGGCTATCGTTGACCCACCGTACCGCGGCCCGGCTTGACGAGGAACTGCCGGATGCAGAGGCTCGGACCAAGCCGGAAACGTGGTTTGCGGGCTGCCGCGTAGGCGAGCTCCCGATCTACCTCGTCGGTGCGGAATCAGACGGCATCGCGCTCTACGAGCAACTGATATCGAATTGCAAGGGCGTCTACTTCCGACATCTCGACGATTTCGGCG
Source organism: Bradyrhizobium sp. AZCC 2230 (assembly GCF_036924495.1). Classification (NCBI taxonomy): domain Bacteria; kingdom Pseudomonadati; phylum Pseudomonadota; class Alphaproteobacteria; order Hyphomicrobiales; family Nitrobacteraceae; genus Bradyrhizobium; species Bradyrhizobium sp. AZCC 2230. The sequence continues at coordinate 3,363,995 of NZ_JAZHRS010000001.1, forward strand.
ATCCGGTGGTGACGCGCGCACCACACGACTGCGTGCAGCAGATCGGTTTCGACGAAACCGAGTCGCTGTTTCCGAACGACAACCGCGTCTTTCGCGGCTCGGAACTGCTCCGGGAATATTTCATGTTTCCGCGCAAGTTCCTTGGCATCCACCTGACCGGACTCCGCAGCGTGATGCCGCGGCTGCGCAGCAAGTCGATCGATATCGTATTCGCCTTCGATGAACACAATTCGCGGCTCGCCGCCGCGGTGCGTCCCGACACCTTCAGGCTCTACACCGCGCCGGCGATCAACCTGTTCGAGAAGACGAGTGATCGAATCCCCGTCAAGTCGAATACCCACGAATATCACGTGGTGCCGGATCGTAGTCGCTATCTCGAATACGAGCCGCACCAGGTCCTCGAAGTCTACGCGCATTTCCCGGCGGAGAAGGACAAGCGGCTGGTGCGCCCGCTGTATTCGGCAGCCGTCGACCAGACCAGCGGATCGGTCCAGGGGCTTTACTTCACCGTCCGCCGCCTACCCCGGCGCCGCACGGTGGAAGAGAAGACGTACGGCTCATCTTCCGATTACACCGGGACGGACATGTTCCTGTCGCTGCTCGAGCCCGGCGAATTGAACGGGCAGGACTCTGCCGCCGAGCTCAGCGTCCGGGCGCTGTGTTCCAATCGGCACCTCACTGAGCACCTGCCGGTCGGCGCGAGCGGCGCCGACTTCCGTCTGCTGGACGATACGTCCCTCGACCTGGTGTGCGTTGCTGGTCCAACCCGGCCGCGCGAGCCGGTGGTCGCCCAGTTGCGCAGTCGCAGCGAAATCGCCAACAGCGGGATCGTCAGTTGGCGGCTGATCAACATGCTGAGCCTGAACTATCTCGGCCTCGTCGAGCGCAATGGCGGCAAGAACGCCGGAGCGCTGCGCGAGATGCTGTCCCTGTTTGCCGACCAGTACGACGACGCCACCGAACGCAAGATCCGGGGCGTGCGCAGCATCGAAAGCCGGCCCGTCGTGCGACGGGTGCGGGAGCGCACCGGCAGCGGTGCCGCGCGCGGCCTGGAGATCACTATCACGCTTGACGAGAAGGCGTTCGAGGGGAGCGGCGTGTTCCTGCTCGGAGCTGTGCTGGAGCGCTTCTTCGCCGACTATTCAGGCTTCAACACCTTCACCCAGACGGTCGTCTCGACGCCGGAGCGTGGCGAGATCATGCGGTGGCCACCGCGCATGGGCACGCGGAGACCGCTGTGACGCTGATCGACCAGATGAAGGCCGAACCCTGGCGGTTCGATTTCTTCAATACCCTGCGTCAGCTCGAGCGAGCCAATCCGGATCGACCTCGGATCGGTGACAGCGCCGCCCGCCGCGAGGAGTACGTCGATCTCGGCCAAGTGCCTTACCTCGAGTTCCCCGCCTCCAATCTTGCCGCGGTCGACGACCAGAATGGCCGGCTCAGGATACTCGTCAAGTTTCTCGGCCTCCTGGGTCCGCAGGGTGCGTTGCCACTTGCCACGACCGATGAGAGTCTGAGCTGGTGGCTGATGCGGGACGACGCCTTCCCGCGCTTTCTTGACCTGCTCAACGGGCGGTTTCTTCAGCTCTTCTTTCGTGCCTGGGCCGACGCCCGGCCGATCGCGCAGCACGACCGCCCCCCGGAGGATCGCTTTATCGCCTATGTCGGCTCCTTTGCCGGCCTCGGCTCCAACGCTTTCACCAATCGGGACACCGTACCCGACATGGCGAAGCTCAGCTTCGCCGGACTGATCGCCCCCAGGGCGAAGTGTGCGTCACGGCTGACGCGGTTCTTGCAGGGACTGTTCGACGTCAAGGTCGAGATCGACGAATTCGTCGGCACCTGGCTTGCGTTCGACCCAAGTCACTGCAGCCGGCTCGGCGAGGCGCATGCAAGCCTCGGTCGCGACGCGCTTCTCGGTTCACGCGTGTTCAGCGTCGAGGACAAGATCAGGGTTCGGGTCTTCGTCAAGAATTTTGTCCAGTACGAGCAGTTCCTGCCGACCGAAGCGCGCAACTTGTCGGAGCCGCTGGCGGACGCCGTTTTCTTCTACATCGGCGACGAACTGGAGTGGGAGGTCGAGCTCGCGATTCCAGCAGGAGAGGTCGTCCCCGTCAGACTAGGGCAGAGCGGACGGCTTGGATGGACCACCTGGGTCTCCCCGAACTGGACCTCCACTGAAGAATATCGCCGCGATGCCCGCTTTCAGCTCGGGGAGCGCCTGCGAGCCCGCCGGAACGCCGCAGCCGATGCCTCGGCGATTTGAACCTATCGACCGCGCGGATCGTCCCAATGTCATGGGATTCGCGCCAATTTCCGTTAGGTGTCAAACATCGGCGGAGCAATTGAGCAGGAGGGGCCGCCGTGACCGACATCAGTATTGAAGCCGTAACGGGCAAACTGAACCGCGCCGGCTACGACGCCTTCATACAGGCTCTTCGCCATGCCAAGAGCGCCGGGAACCGCAACGTCGAGCTTGCGCACTGGCTGTTTCATATCCTGCAGCAGGACCGCACAGACCTCAGCCTCTCGGTGGACCATTACAGGCTCGACCGGGGGCGGTTGCTGTCGGAACTTGCCGGCGCCATCAACGGCTTTCGCAAGAACGAAACAGACATGCCGGGTGTGGCCAATCCGGTCATCGATCTCCTCGATCGCGGCTGGCACTACGCCACGCTCTTTTTCGGCGAAACCCAGATCCGCACCGGCCACCTGCTGGTGGCTGGGCTGAAGTCGAACGACATCCGTCGCGCGCTGAACAACCTCTCCCAGGAATTCGCCAAGGTCAACGTCGAAGCACTGGCAGCCGAGCGTCGCGCCATCTGGGCCGGCTCCGACGAGGAGACCATGCGGCCCATGGACGGCTCGGGTCTTGTGGGCGCTGGCACGGACGGCGCGGATCAGGCGAGTCCGAAAGGCACGACACCGCTCGACCGGTTCTCGCAGGATCTCACAGCCAAGGCCAAATCGGGCGAGATGGACCCGATCCTGGGTCGGGACGAAGAGATCCGCCAGTTGATTGACGTTCTGATGCGACGGCGGCAAAACAATCCGATTCTCACCGGCGAAGCCGGCGTCGGCAAGACGGCCGTGGTCGAAGGATTCGCGCAACGCATCGCCGCCGGCGACGTGCCACCGCCGCTGCGCAATGTCCGGCTCTGTGCCCTCGACATCGGCCTGATGCAGGCCGGCGCCTCGATGAAGGGCGAGTTCGAACAGCGCCTGCGCTCGGTGATCGACGAGGTGCAGAGCTCACCCACCCCGATCATCCTGTTCATCGACGAAGCCCATACCTTGATTGGCGCCGGCGGCGCAGCCGGCACCGGCGATGCGGCCAACCTCCTAAAACCCCCACTCGCCCGTGGCACGCTGCGCACCATCGCCGCTACCACCTGGGCGGAGTATCGCCAGTACATCGAGAAGGATCCGGCGCTCACGCGACGCTTCCAGCCGATCCAGATCGACGAACCGGATGTCGAGACCTGTTGCGTGATGCTGCGTGGCCTTCTTGGCCCAATGGAAAAGCACCACGGCGTTCGCATTTCCGATGCCGCAATCATTGCAGCCGTCAACCTCTCGCACCGCTACATTCCCTCCCGACAGCTGCCGGACAAGGCCGTCAGCCTGCTCGATACCGCTTCGGCCCGCGTGGCGATCAGCCAGAGCGCAACGCCGGCCCTGATCGAGGACACGCGTGTCGCGATCACGGCTCGCGAAGCTGAGAAATCCGCGCTGGTCAGCGACCGCGATCTGGGCATCGAGGACGGCGAGCGCGTCGCCGCGATCGACAGCGATATCGCCGCATTGAAAGAAAAGCTAACCGCGCTTGAGGCCGACTGGGCCAAGGAGCAGGAGCTCGTCAAGGACATCCGCAGCATTCGTGACATCCTGTCCAAGCCCAAGGAAGATCAAGATCCAGACGCAAAACGAGCGGAGCTGCGCGGCAAGTTCGAGACGCTGGAGGGGATCAATCCGGAAAAACGGATGGTCTATGCCCATGTGGACCAGCAGTCGGTAGCGTCCGTCGTGTCCGACTGGACCGGCATCCCGGTTGGCCGGATGATGCGGGACGAGATCGAAACCGTGCTGAAGCTGCCGGAGATCCTCAACCGCCGCGTCGTCGGCCAGTCCCACGGGCTGACGATGATCGCCAAACGTATCGAGACCAGCCGTGCCAAGCTGGACAACCCGTCGAAGCCGATCGGCGTTTTCATGCTGGCCGGACCATCCGGCGTCGGAAAGACCGAGACCGCGTTGGCGCTTGCCGAGACGCTCTACGGCGGCGAGCAGAACATGATCACGATCAACATGTCGGAGTTCCAGGAGGCGCACACCGTCTCGACCCTGAAGGGAGCACCTCCCGGTTACGTCGGCTATGGAGAAGGCGGCCGCCTCACCGAGGCGGTCCGGCGCAAGCCATACAGCGTCATCCTGCTCGACGAGGTGGAGAAGGCCCATCCCGACGTCCATGAGATCTTCTTCCAGGTGTTCGACAAGGGAGTCATGGAGGACGGCAACGGACGACGGATCGACTTCAAGAACACCTTGATCATTCTGACGACCAATGTCGGTACCGATCTGATCATGGGGCTGTCCCGCGACCCAAAGTATCGCAACGAACCGGAAGAGCTCGCGAAGATGCTCAGGCCGGAATTGCTGAAAGTATTTCCGGCTGCATTGCTCGGGCGTATCGTCTCAATCCCCTACTTCCCGCTCTCGGACGAGATGCTCGGCGGCATCGTCCGGCTGCAGCTCGACCGCATCGGCCGTCGGCTACGCGATAATCACAACACGGCCTTCAGCTACGACGACGCGGTCGTGGAGCACATCGTGTCAAGCTGCAACGATCCGGATTCCGGCGGGCGCATGATCGACAACATCATCACCAATACATTGCTGCCGGAGCTGTCGCGCGAGTTCCTCAGAAAATCGCTTGCCAAGGAAGAGATCAAGCAGACACGCGTCTCAATCGCGAACGACAAGTTCGCATATTCGTGGAACTGAGCACGATGAATGTTCACACTGAGCATCGCCCTTCAACGACCGGCCCCACACGGTACGACGAGGTCTACTACCCCGGCCACGTCTACGGGCTCACCCACCCCAACCATCTCGCAACGATCGCCACCGTCTACGGCATGCAACCTGCTCCGGTCGAGCGCTGCCGAGTACTGGAACTCGGCTGCGGCGTCGGCGGCAATCTTTTGCCCATGGCCTTTCAATATCCGGACAGCGAGTTCGTCGGCGTCGACCTGAGCGGCGTGACGATCGAGCGCGGCCAGAAAAATATCGCGACACTGGGCCTGAGCAACATCAAGCTCCTCCATTGCGACATCATGAATGTCGATCCAAGCTTCGGACAGTTCGATTACATCATCGCGCACGGCGTGTACTCATGGGTACCACCGCACGTGCGTGAGAAGATGATGACGATCTTCAAGCAGAACCTGGCGCCGCGCGGAATCTGCTATGTCAGTTACAATGCGCATCCGTTCTCGCACCTCCGCGACATGGCCCGCGACATGATGCGGTATCACACCCGCCGCCTCACCGCCATGAAGGAGAAGGTCGGACAGGCTCGCGCGATCCTGAAGTTCCTCAGCGAAGGCTCGAAGGCCAACACGGTTCACGGCGCGATCATGCGGGATCAGTACAACCGCGTTCTCAAGTCTCCCGACGAATTGTTGTTTCACGACGATCTCGACGATGGCGCGACCGCCTTCCTGTTGCACGAAGTCGCAGAGGACGCCGCTCGCCATGGCCTGCGGTATCTCGGCGATTCCGATTTTTCGCGCCGCTATCTCGCCGGCTATTCCGAGGAGGTCCGTGCCACGCTGCAGCGCTTCCCGGAAAGCGAGTTCATGGCGCGCGACCAGTATCAGGACTTCATCGACGGCAACGGCTTCCGGCGCACCTTGTTTTGCCACGACAATGTTTCCCTCGACCGGCAGATCGACACAGATTTCGTCAGGCGATATCACCTCTTGAGCACGACCAGCCCCGTCGATCCCGAAGCCTGTGTGACAGACGATTCTGCAATGGAATTCGAGATCCAGGACGGCAGCAGGATTACGGTGACCAATCCGCTCCTGAAGGCGGCGCATCTGTGCCTCGGCCGGGCCTGGCCGCGCGCCTTGTCATTCGGCGAGTTGCTGCACGGTGCGCGCGCGCTGCTGGATGGCCGTCACTCCGACGATGATGAACGGGTCCTGACGGATGCGATGTACATCCTGGCCTGCAGCGGCGAGGTCTCCTTCCTGGTATCGCCGCCCTTCCTGCTGAAGGAAATTACCGACCGCCCGCAAGCGAGCTTGCTGGCTCGCAAGCAGTCGCAGACAAGTCCGCACGTCACCAACCTGCTCCACCAAACAGTGCAGTTGGAGGACGACCGGACCCGGCATTTCCTGCAATTGCTCGACGGCCTTCGCACGATCGACCAGATCACGGCCGACATGACCGAAGCATTCGGCCCGACCATCCGGATCGAACAAAAGGACAAGGACGGAAAGCCGGCAGAGCCGCTGTTGCTTTCAACCCGAGAGAGCGTTGAACGCTCGCTTGCAATGGTCGGCAAGCTGGGCCTGTTGGTCGCTTGACGCGATCGATCCCAACTCGAAGCGAGGCGCGAGACCACTGCCGTGGGCTGCGCGCACTCGCGTGCATCCGTCTCGTGTCTAATGATAGTGCGACGTTCGGTGACGTTTCCGCGTCGGCGGCTTGCGACCGTTAGCGGTCACCACAACGTTGATGGGCTGCGAAAAGACCGGGGGATCGTGTGGTATGTGATTTTCGTCGGCCAGGATCAGCTGCAGCGTGTGACGCCCCAGCGGCAGACTGATTTTGGCTTCGGTTTGACCGGCTCCAAAATGGAGATGGTTGAAATCATTCGGGATCGGCTGATCAAATGGCGGCAGGCCGGTATCGATCAGCAAATGGTGGTGCCCCGTATTCGCTTTTTCGAAGCCGGCGGGAGCGACGCCCATGCCGACTAGCCCGAAACGGACAACAGGCGTTGGCGTGACGTACGCCCCGTCCACCGGATAGACAAAATAGACCTTCGCTCCCGGGGGCGACGGGTGACGTCCCGAATGCGACGTGGCTTGGGCCGACGGGACTGCAGCCTGATCGACGACATGAACATGGATACGATCAGAGAACAGCGGCGGCGACGTCGGCACATGGTTCCTGTCGCCCAACAGCAGCTGTAGCGTGTGGTCTCCAGGCGTGAGCGTAACTTCGGCTTCGGTCTGACCTGCACCGAAATGCAGATGATTGAAGTCGCTCGGAATGGGACTGTCCACCGGCGGCAGCTCGGTATCGATTAAAAGATGATGGTGACCGGAGTTTTCCTTGTCGGATCCGGCCGGCGCTACGCCCATTCCCTTCAAACCAAAATGAACGGTAAATTTCGTCGGGACGGTCTGCCCGTCCTTGATGTCCACGAAATAGACCGCAGCACCAGGAGGCGACGTTGTAGGACCGCCGGCGGGCTTTGGCTGTGCATGCGCTGAGCCGAACGCTCCCGCTACAATCAGGAGGGACGTCGTCATTGCGACCAAGGCTTTCGATACCATGAGAGACCCCCTAAGGCCGATAATTTAGAGCACCGTGCGCCCTGGATTGAAGGAAAACCAACGTGGCGGAACAAGACAAAAGCAGAGAGTGCGCGGCAGCGTCGGAGACTTCAATGCGCATTCAACACCGGTGTACGTTGAAATCGACACGGCGGTCGATCGCATCGCTCGCATCATCGCGGCCCGTCCCGACGATCGATTCTCGAGATCCGACGCCGACGGCCTTCAGCCGGTCAGCCATGCTGGGAGAAGCACTCTGCAGAAGATCCTTGATGAACTGCGCCCTCAGCACCGACAGGCGTTCATTGACTTGCGCCGGTCCGGTGTTTGATGTGTGCCCAACGACATCGATGCAGGAATCGCTCTGCATCGCCTGCGTCGCGATCTGACTTAGCCACATCGGATATGGACCGGTGATATTCTGGTCATCGAGGAACTGCGTCGTGCCCGGCTTGAACAGAAGCCGTACGGACAGTTTATTGGCCACCAGGCCATACTTGACGAGACTGCCAAATGCCTCGGTGGCATCGGTCCGGCGATTGAGCTTCCAGCTGGAAAGATAAATACCGGAATGAACACGAAGCTGGTCGCCGCCCGACATTTGCCGGGCCGTCCGGTAGAACGCCAGAGCCTCTCGATAGCGTTTGTCGTCGTATTCGAGGATTGCGTCGCTCACAAATGCCGACGTGGCGATCCTCTCGACATATAGGGGATCGATCGGGTCGCCCTGCTTCGTCCCCTGGCAGGTCTTGATGTAGACGGCAATCGCCGGATCATTGCTCCAGATCGGAGCGTCGGCGAATGCCGGCGTGGGGTCGGCTTTAACGCCATCGGGTTTTGCCCTCGCAACGCCCTTCGATACGATGCTCTTGCTGCGAAGGTCTGCCAATGCAAGACATATCCTATAGGCGTCTCGAACACCGTCAGGCGCGCCGGCATTGTTTATTGCTGTAAAGGTCCCGATCAGGACAACAGGAGCGCGGCTCAGGGCCTCGCTGGAAAATGGCAACACAGCGAAGCGGGGATATGACTTGGCTACGAGGTCCTTGATGCGCTCCTGCATCAGGCGGGTTGCAGCTGATTGCGCGCCGGTCGCAGCGTCAATCAACGGATCGATGACGAGTTCGGCCTTGTCCGCCCCCGCGGGCACCGTGGCCTTGGAAAAGAGATCGTTGGCGGCCCGCAACAGAGCGTCGTCGAAAGGGATCGGCGTGGGCGGTGGCGGCGGAGCCGAAGAAGCTTGTGGCGGCGAAGGCGCCGGCGGCGTCGCCTGCGCATAGCACGCCTGGATGGACGTCATCAGGAAGCCGATCGCGAAGCAGGTGACGATTGGACCGCGATCAATCATGTCTGCTCAACCTTGATTCAAATGAACTAACGACATTGCCGAAGGGCAATGCGATCAGATTCCGATATGTCACCCAGTTGCGCACGTGCATTAATCTCCTGGCAACTGAACGTCGATTTCTGCCGAGTCGGTGCAGGGGCTGCCCGCGTGTCACCTGCAACCGGTGGCAGCCGGGCAGTCTCGATCGCAAGGCGTTGCTCGGCGCGCTCGCGATCGGATTGCGCCTTCGACAGTTTCTCCTGCATCGCACGCTCTAGAGTGGCGCGTTGCTCGGCCAATCTGGCCTTGTTTGCTTCGAGTGCCGCCACTTCATTCGCGAGCTGATCGCGCCGAGCTTTCTCCGCGGCGCCAGGTTCGGGAGGCGAAGGCCTGGACGGTTGCACGGGAGCGCTCGAATTCAATCGCTTTTCCTCGTCGGCCCGCCTGACCTCGTCGCGCTTACGCAATTGCGCCAATTCCTCGCTGGCTTTTCGGAAGCCGGCTTCGGCCTGTTCCAGGTCACCCCGAAGCTGTCGCTCCTTCTCGTTGTATTCGTTGACCAGTCGGTCGCGCTCGTTGGCATTCTCAACGGTGTCGATCCGGGCGCGGGCCGCGTCGACAAGGCTGCTCGACGGAAACTTCGCGATAAATGCCTTCAACGTCGCAACGCTCGCGGAAGACAGCGGTCCCATCTTCTTCCATGCGTCCAGATCGCTCTCCTGGGGATTCAAATAGAAATCCCCCAGCAGGGAGACCGAGAGCTCTGGCGTTTGTTGTCCGCGCGTCTCACGGTTGACACTGACGGCGACATGCCGGAATAGCGCGCCGACTTCGATTCCTGGTTCCTGCATCTCGCGAACCAGAGCGTTTGTAAACGGACTGTTGCGGCCGGTGCCATCAGCCGCCACCGCGTTGGCCTGGGTCGCATAGGCGATCAGCATGCCCTGGGTTCGGTCGATCCGGGCAAGCCCTCGGGTGATTTCCCCGCCGCGATTGCCGCTGCGTTGGGCTATAGCCTTCGCAAACGGATTGGTCCGGCAGGCATCCAGAACCATAAGTCGCGTTCCCGAGGTATATCCGAGCGCTTCGATAACGTCTTCAAGCTTTACCAGGTCGAATGTCACGATTGAATCGGGATCGACTTGGGCATCGACGGGGACAAGGTAGTTCTGACCTTCAATCTGAAGCCCATGGCCCGAATAATAGAACAACGCAGCATCAGTACCCCGCAGTTTCTGCGCAAAGCGCGCCAATGCCGCGCGCATGCCACGGCCATCGAGATCGCGGCCGTCGATGACCTCGAACCCAAGGCGACGCAATTGATCGGAGATGTCGTCGGCATCATTGCGGCTGTTGCGAAGCAACGTGGCATTGGCATATGCCGCATTGCCTATGACTAGCGCGACACGCCCGTCAGCGCGAGCCTCTGACGAAAGAAGCAGAGACAGGCAGATGGAACTAGCAATCAGGCAAAGTGTGCAAACGAATTTCACGGACGGAGTTCCGCCAAATGGCTTGACGAGCGGCACCGGTGATTTGACACTAGGAGCAATTGCCGAATCTCGCAACTTCTTGTTTCCACTCAGCCAGCGTGTTAGCCTCGCGAGCATATTTGCACACTGCGCCCGTTCGTTTGCTTCAGCCTGAGCAGACCGCGCCGGTGAAGGAGCCGGTGCATATGAACCGGAGTTTTGCGCTGATCCAAGTCTGGGGCATTTGCGTTGATCCAGGTCTAGGGCTGATGAAGGTATGAAACTGTCAGGCATGGGCCGCACTTTAAAGGTGCTCGTTGCTTTGTGCGCCTTTGTGGCTGGCGCGTTCATCCCACAACTCTTTTTTCTCTCGGCCGCACGGGGCCAGAATACGAGTGCTGCGCAGGCCGGCAAGAGGGTTGCTCTCGTTATCGGAAATGGATCTTATCAGCAGTCGCCTGTCCGTACGGCGGTTGCAGATGCGAAAGGGATCGCTGAGCTTTTGAGGGCTGGCGGTTTTGACGTGGTTTATGCGCAGGATGCGCGACATGCCGATATGGATGCGGCAATCCAACAATTCAGCCAAAAGTTGGAACGCGGTGCGACCGCCGTCGTCTACTTCGCCGGTCATGCCATCCAGTATGAAGGCCGCAATTTCCTCATCCCGATCGATGGTACTATTGCATCGGATCTCGACATCCACTCCAACGCGGTGGATGGAGATCTCATTCTCGATCCGCTGATCGTTGCCCGGCCCAGAGGTTCAGCCGTCATCCTTGATGCGGCGAGGAGAAATCCGTGGCAGCAAAAGACATCGGTCAAGGCAATTGGGCTCGCCAACGTCAGTCCCATCCAGGGCATCACTCAAGCTTACCCCGCACTCCCCGGGCAGGTCGTGGAGGATCAAAAGGGAACGCTCAGCCTGTTTGCTGACGAGTTCGTGAAGGCAGCCAAGCCCCCTGGTCGAACCTTCAAGGAAGCATTTGGCCAAACCCGGGCTGCGGTCGCGAGGGAAAGCCGCAACAAACAACTCCCCTGGGAAGCGTCGCTCGATACCGCTGATTTTGTCGTTACAGGCCACAACGAACCAACAGACATGGCGTCGCGCGCGGTCTCGAGATTAGGCAGCCCGCCGGATACGATGGAACAAGGTTTCTGGGATACGATCAAGAGCAGCAACAACGCGGCCGATTTTCAGGCCTATCTCGATGCCTATCCGAACGGTCCATATTCCTCCGAGGCGCGGTCAGGCCTGCAACGCCTGGGCGCACTGGCCAGCCCGGCAAAGCCGCAAACACCGACTGTGACCAACACGCCCGCGCCGCCGGTTTCGCCGCCGACGTCTACAATTCGTGACTGTTCACAATGCCCGGAAGTGGTGCTGATACCTTCAGGCAATTTCAACATGGGTTCGACTGAGGTCTTCCCTTTTGAGGGCCCTGTGCATCAGGTGTCGATCCGCAAGCCGTTCTACATCGGAAAGTACGAAGTCACATACGATGAGTGGGACGCCTGTGTCATGGACAGGGGCTGCACCTATCGGCCGGACGACGCTGGAGCTGGACGCGGCCGCCGTCCCGTCACCGATGTCGATTGGAACGATGCAAAACTCTATGCAGCATGGCTGTCGCAAAAAACCGGGAAGACCTACCGACTGCCAACGGAAAGTGAATGGGAGTACGCCGCCCGAGGCGCCACCAGCTCAACCTACTCTTGGGGCCGTTCGGTGGATAAGGACCGAGCAAATTGTGCAGGCTGCACCAGCGAACCGCACAAAGTCACCATTCAGGTCGGGTCATTCAAGCCAAACGCGTTCGGTCTTTATGACATGGCCGGTAATGCCGCAGAGTGGGTCGAGGATTGCTGGACTGAGGGTTATCGAGGGGCGCCCACTGATGGATCGGCTTCGGTTAAACCGGGTTGTCCCGAGCGGGTGCTTCGGGGCGGCTCGTTTAACAATGACCCAAAATATCTGCGCTCAGCAGCACGCTTTAGATACGATTTCAATGTTCGCTATCAGGCGAATGGATTTCGAGTCGTTCGCGAGAAGGACGGCGACTAGGACGGTGATCGGATTTTCCGGTCGGCAGGTTCAAACCGCTTCAGCCCAGGCACCGTTAACGTGTGACTCTGACCAGAATTGAGCTGGACCGCCGGCAACTTCGTTGAACATTCCGGCATTTGAACCCGTCCCAGTTCGGACGCGACCAATCCACGCCGAGGCGCGAGGCTGACGAGGCGGAACCACCTCCACCGCCAGATCACCGCTCCGCGGGATTTTTCGGCGGCCTCGAGTGTTTGGGAACGGTGAGCATCAACAGGACGCACGACCTGTTCGGCGCGAAGCAGTCCAAGACATTTTGCTGAACGGGCCGCCAGCTACATATGCGACCTGTACTGCATAGGCAGACAAGCTTCGGATCTGGGCCAATACAGTCGATACGAATGAGATTCGTAGCATGCTGAAAGGCGTGAAGCGCGATCTAGGTGCTATGGACTCAACGTTACCGGCGGGGACCTCGCAAGGCGGAATTCCTCTTGCCGATCGTCCTGTCGGGCCTGACGACCCAGACGGGACCCGACACCATACGCGAATTTCGCGTTGACGGACCGAACTAGGACAGGAGAACCAGACATGGCCGCTTTTCAAGAGGTTTTCCGCCGCTCCGGCATCGATGAGCGCCGCAGCCCGCCAGGCATGGTGGTGCCGTTCGGCGGCTCCAACATCGTGGCGCTGATCGATCCCGGAAGAAAGCTCAAAGTCGACCCTAACGCCCATGCCCTTGGGATAAAGGAGATCGATGGCGCCGATACCCTTAGACGCGTAATGCAAGCCAGAGACACCTTCTCCGAACCCGATATCGATCCGCAGCTCAGGGCGGCGTCGCTTCCCGCCACCTTCAATGGCGATGCACGGTTTTTCGAAATCAATGGCCGGATTAAGCCGATTGGCTTTCCCGGCCTCGAGGTGGTGGCCCGGTCGGCCGGCCGGAAGATCGAAGCCAAGCTCCATGTCGTCGTGCTGCCAGAAATCACGATCAAGGTGGCGTTCCGCAACGTCATGGTTCCGGGGAGTGGCGGCGCTTCGGCGTTTCACGCCAAGAAGCCCTTCAACGAGCAAGATGAATTGCTGACGATGAACAACATATGGAGGCCGCAGGCCAACATCCGCTTTGAGCGGGTGCCAAGCGACTGGCTGGTCATCGACGACTCGCAGGCTGCCGTCAAACAGGAGCTCGCCAATGCGACTGGCATGAAGGATGCGAGCCTCGCGATCTTTCCCGATGTGATCGACGTCGAAAAGCTGAAGGGCTTCTTCGTCAAACACAAAGTCCAGGGCGCTCATCTAACCATGTTCTGCGTCGACAAGGTTTGGTCCAACGGCGGCCCTGCCAACGGCTCGTTTGCTCGATCGCTGGACCTTGCCTTCATCAGTTCGTCACGCGGACCTAACACGTCTGCCCACGAAGCTGGGCATTTCCTCGGCTACTACTCGAAGAGCGCGAGCAAACCTTGGGACAGCCAAGGCCACACGCTGGAGACCGATCCGAAAACCGGAAAAGAAAACAGGACAGAAGACATCAAGATGCTGATGCGCGGGGGAGGCGCCGGGTGGAAAATTCCGTTCAATCTCGTCAAGGAGTTCCGCGACTTCCCCAACTAGGAGCCACCCGCCCCTCCGTTCGCATAGTGGAAGATGGCTAGATCGTCCCGCCGCCGGCGAAGATTTCGACGACAACGGCTCGATTGGCGGCCCTGTTCATCGCGGTCGTGTTGTCCTGCAGATACTCGTAGTGTGAAGCGGGCTTGACGGCGAAGACGCGCGAGCGGGCGCTTGGGCCGAATAGGTGAAAGACGTTCTTGGCCCGGCCCGTGCGCAGGAAGATGTTGTTCCGTTCGCCGCCGGTGCTGTCGCTGTATCCGACGATCTGGAACTGCAACGACTTGTCGGTCTCGAATCGGATGAGCTGCGCTGCCAACAGCGGATCTCGCTTGGCGATGTTCTTAAGATGCCGCCAGTCGACGCCGAAATCCCAGATGATGAGATATTGGCAGATGCCGGCCGGCGGAACCAGACTGACGTCCACACCGAGATGGCCGACCTCGGTGCGGGACGTCGCGACTTCATTGGCCAGGTAGGAAAAGACGGCGGCGCTGTAAACCTTGGCAAGCGACGAGCACTGCAGTTGCGGCGCCGCCATATTCGGCATCTGCTCCACCGGGCCCGGCGGCGTGTATTGCGGCAGTGGCTGCGGCGCGCGTCCCTTGGCAATTTCTCCCGTCGCTGGTGTGGCCTGCCCCGCCGAGGACTGGACGGAGCGTCGGCTCCCACCACGGCTATGACTAGTAGTGACGTGAGCGGTCGGGGAAGTTCAAAGGCGAGGTGCGGGCAAAAGTCATTCCGTGGCGATGCGCCGGCCAAAATGCGAAAAGCTTAGTGAGCAAATCGGGGCCGCCATACCTCGGTGAGGGGAGCTAGTGGAGAAGCGCCCCACTTCTCCGATGGGTCAGAAGCGACATGCTGCGGTTTATTCGGCAGGGTTCCTTGCGCGATATAGGCAATATCGAATGGCTTCGCCGCGACATGCGATAAAATCAACGCCGCCTACGCTCATTCGCTGAAAACCACGGAATGTCTTATGGCTTCGCTTTCACCAACTTCGACGGCATCGATCGCACCTTCAAGTAGCTGACGGAAAATCTGAGGGCGAGGATGAACCGACATAACTTTCAGAGCGACCCATCGACAGGATCTTTCGATCTGAGTTTTACCCCTTCCGCATCGGCCTCTCCGTTGGGAGATAATCAACATGGTATCACCCGGGAAAATCCAGGAGTACGGGTCGCGGGGACCAGATACGATTGCGGCGAAGTTATTCAACTTTGAAGTCGGCAAGTTCGCCATAAAGTCGGAACATTCCAACTGGCTGAATAGTGTCGTCGCTCCGAAATTGAAGGCCGGAGGAAGCCTTACAATTATAGGACTTGCGAGTCGTACCGGCAGCGACAGTTTCAACATGCAATTGTCGCAAAATAGGCTGCAGGCCGTAATTGATTTGCTTCGCAAGCAAGTGAGCAACGACTTCAAAATTGCGCTTGAGGTGGCGAAAGGGGAGCGCGCGGCCATGTATGCAGGTGAAATGGATGGGGTGGAAAACGAAAGCTGGCGCGGTGTCATCATCTCAGTTTGGAATAAACCGGAG
Organism: Bradyrhizobium sp. AZCC 2230; assembly: GCF_036924495.1. NCBI lineage: Bacteria > Pseudomonadati > Pseudomonadota > Alphaproteobacteria > Hyphomicrobiales > Nitrobacteraceae > Bradyrhizobium > Bradyrhizobium sp. AZCC 2230. The sequence goes on from NZ_JAZHRS010000001.1 coordinate 3,379,575, forward strand.
CCACCACCGCCGCCGCCGCCGCCACCACCGCCGCCTGAATCGAGACCTCAATCAGATCCGGAGGAACGCAAATTCTTCAAGCGTTGGCTGGGCTTCGGCGTCAAGTCTGGCGGACAGTTGATATTCGGCGGCGTCGAGAGCACTACCGCGTACGTCGTGAACTTAGGAGATTTGGAGACCTTCGATCTCGAGATCATTAGCAGGCGCTTGGGAGTGGGCCTTGGAGGCAGCGGAGGGGTCGTTGCTGTTATCGGCTTTGGCTTCAGTGTTCCAGAAGAGTTGCATCGTAGATCCGTAAGGGACTGGGGCGTCAATGTCGCACTTACCGAAAAGCTAATATCGAAATCAGCGCTACAATCGATCCATAACAGCAAGTACTTCATCGATGGCTTCAAAAACGGTAAATACGTGGCGCCCGCGCTAAATGCGCGAAACACCTTTACGGCTATTGGCTTACTTCAGAACGTAAGAAATGCACTCCACACGCTGTACGGAGGACTCGAGGCAGCCAAGGGCTCGGGCGTCATTGTGCTTGACTTGCCGCTTTTAGGTGTGGGACTTGAATTGTCTGCTTTCCGGACGTACGGAACTATGTACGTCTCGAATGCTTCCCAGTGGATTGGACCGCTTTAAAGGCTCGGACGAGACGCGCCAAAGCCTCTCCGTTGGCGCAGAGAATTTATAGCGATACGGCAATCGCTCTCCTGCCGGACAACGATAGGCGTCTTCCTCCGGCAAATAGACAAAGTCCTGCTTACCGAAGCGTCCGTCTACTTGGCGCCCGAAGTCATCGGCTTGGGCAGAGTTGCCGTGATGCCGACCTCGTGGCAGGCGAGGATCTCCGGGCTGCTGAAGTAGCCACGATCGACAAGGGCCTCGAGCGTCTCGGTCTTCAGAACAGCCTTCGCCTGCCTGGCCATGTTGGCAAGTTGTGCCCGATCTGAGCCGCTGTCCGTCACCTCAGACACATCAGCGGGGTGCGTCTCAAGCGTTGTGGTAGCAAAGAACTCCCGGAGCTGGAGACTTACCCAGTCTGAAGCTTATTGCGACGACGTATCGCCGCTTGGGTTTATGGCGCGTCCGGAGGGCGCTCTCATTTGCTGTGATTTCAGCGGGTTACGTTGGAGAGTAGCAAGCTTTGGTGCATTTCGCGCTCAAAAGTTTCATTTGCCGGCTTCGCGACGGCCGGAGGGATCGCCGAACGGCTCGCGCAGCACGGTGCCGAGGTGATTGGCAAATCACATCGGCGCACTCTGCCACGGCATCAGGTCGAGCGCATCGCTCTGGCAATGCCGCGCGATCTCGACGGCGCGCTTAAGTGCGTCGCGGTCAGTTGCGTCCATCGCGTTGCGCTTCCGAGGCGATCCCGTCATAGGCGGTGTGATCGGCGCATCCGGGTCACTCGGCTTCCTTGCCACGCGGCCGGCGGGGTTGATGTTCGAAGCAGAAAGTGGCGAGCGTTGCACATTTACAGCCCGCGTAGACATCCGAGAGATTAAGCTGCTCGGTGAGACCGAACAATATTTCATTGTTTACTTCAGCATGATCAGTGGGTGAAAGATGTTTGATGTCTATCACAATGATAAGCGCGATTTGCTCGTCCTAAGCAAAGGCTCTGCGATACCCGTGCTCGGCTCTCGGAATAAGTGGCGCAAGAGCAGAAAAAGAGTTTTCAAAGTCAGCGCCGAGATCAGGTCGGCCGTCCAGAGACAAGGCTATTACGTCCGTAGCTTGCGGGTTACCAAGGAGCGAATGATCGAGGCCGTAACAGCCGTCGCCAAAGTCTGATCGCTCAGAAACGTAGAAACCGCCGGGTTGAGACCGCAGCGGCTTTACTATTCGCAGCGAGACGGCTCCTGGTCAAACCACTGCGCAAACACGAAGCGTAGCTACTGACGACCGGCGCCGAATCTAGTCCATCCCAAGGCAATGCCAGTGCTCCTGACGACCGACGAAGAGCGGGACGTGTATTCGCGCGCCGTGGAACGAGGCGAAGGCATTGCAGCCGCCATTGCCGGATGATGCCCTTCGCGATGGCGGGTGGAGAGGGAAGAGCGAGCAGTGGCCTACTTGGTCGCCGTCACCGCTTCGCTCGCGACCCGCCTTCGCGGGACTATTTACGCACATTGACCGAGACGATACCGCGACCCACGGTGGGGGATTTGAAATAAAAAGTGAAAAGAAGAGCGGGGATATTCCTCAAAGCTGACTTGATTTCTCCCTTCGCTGACTTCCAGCGCCACTAATTGATGAGTAAGCAGTGATGACTGATCAGCAATTAGCCTTGGAAGCGATTAGCGACGCGCAACTCATATTGGAAGAATACCTTCAGCCGTGTCCCACGGATAGTGCGCGTATCCTTGAAAAGTTGGTGGAAGTTCTCGAAAGGCCTGCGTTGATCGTTGCTGTGAGTCGATTGCAGCGACAGGGCAATTGAGCCATGAGCAAACCGCTTCAATCGTTTGCTTTAACCGTTTGCATTGCTGCGCTCTCATCGCTCGAAATGACTAGCGTGCATGCTAAGCAACAATGCAGCGCCGCAATGCCGCCAAATCAGAAGCAATGGTGGTCCTATCGTCTCATCAACGGACGAAAATGCTGGTACGCCGGCAAGCCCATGCTGTCGAAAGCATTGCTGGAATGGCCTACAGAGCGGGCGCCCGAACTCGGTTCTCGCGGAGAAGCCACAGGCATTGTCATAGCTAGCAAGCCCGGCAATCCCTTAGATGCACGAGCGTTGGCACTCAAAGATGGCTCTGACACTTTTGAAGAGCGATGGCGTGCTAGGATAATCTCCAGCTCCAGCACAGGGGATGACTGACCGATACTATGACTTAAACGATCCTGCATCCCGCTTATCGTCGGCGAGGACTTTCGACCGCCTGTTCGCGGTCGTGCGCTTGGTTACATCATGCAATCACGCGCACCAAGCTCGTCTCTAATAAAGTCTCTCCGCAATTTTTGTGCGGCAGCTGTCAAATGAAAGCCTGCTACCAGACCGAGCCGCCTACGGCACTCTGATCGCCTGGGCGAAAATGCTCGGCCGCGAGGATTGCGCGTCGGTCCCGCAGCAAAACCTCGACGTGCGCAGCTGCCCAGATGCGTCGCCGATGACATTGAACAGAAGTGGGAAGAAGCCGGCCATGTCGGGCGGCTCTGACCCAGATACAACAGTGAGGAAGCGGTTCTGTCGGGCGGCCTTCGAGACGCCTTTGGCCTCCGCCGTGACGAGCATGGCACATCACAATGCCGAGAGAGGACTCGCCACCCGGCCGTCAAAAACACCGTTTGAAAAACCGTTTTAGTCCGTCGGTCTCAAACGGTTTCTCTCGCTAAGATCTTGATTTATATGGTGGGCGCACCAGGGCTCGAACCTGGGACCCGCTGAGTAAGAGTCTGATGCTTCATAAATAATCGCAGGCACTTAGATGTAAAAGACGGCCCAAACAGGGCAACATAGATCAATGGCTTACGGATGAGTTGTAAACCGCGAGCCGGCGCTTTTGCTCACCTGCGAACGTAAGTAAGCAAGTGAAAAAATCAATGAAAACAACGAACTCTGCGTGGGATTGGCTACCTCTGTCGCTGTTTGTTCACGGGGGTTCGGTGGTCAACCGGTGGTCGGTTTCTGCCCTGTGCCTGGTACGACAGCAGAACGTGGCGCAGATGGCGTTCGCCGAAGACTACGACATGATCAATGCATTCCCTCCGGATTGAACCGATCAACCGTTCTGCGTAGGCGCTTTGTCATGGTGAGCAGAAAGACGTCGGGCGGTCTCGAATGCCGATCGACCGAACCCGGCGGACAAAGATCGCGCCATAGGCTTGATCGCGGTCCCTGATTAAGTAACGAGGGATTTGCTCCCAGCCGCAGACTTCCGTGAGCTGATTGGCGATCCATTCGGCCGTCGGGTGCGCGGTCACCCCAAACCACAGGATCTGCCGCCGGCCATGGCCCATGATCAGCAAACCATCAGCAGGATGCCGGCGCCGAGAACCGAGAGGTTTTGCATTGCGCAGGGCGTGACCGTCGCACCGCCTGAGAGCGATAGCATAGCTGTCTGGTCGACCGCCTTGCGTGTGACGCGTCGCCGCTCAACACCCGTCCATTCAATAGACACTTTGCCTCGGGACGTTAGCAGCATCACATGGCGGGGGTCGCCGACCAAGGGGGACGGCGCCCCCCTCGCCGCGAAGGCGTCGATACGCGAAACGAGGACGACCTCGCGACTGCATCCAGCAGCGGCACCGCGCCGGCGGGTGCAAGGACCTTCTTGCGTTTGTATTACTTGGGTCGCTTAACGACGCCGGTCCGCTTCGTGGACCGGTTCCTTGAGACCATTTCCTCAACAAGTCGCAGCGTACGAGCGAATTCGGACTGAAGATGCCGAGCGTGCGCCGCATCTTTTGGCTCCGAAAGAAAAGCAATCTTCACGAGGAAGCGGTTCAATCGCGATGTGACGAGAAGGTTGTCAGAATGTTGCGAGCGCAAGTTCGTGATCTGTCGTCGCATCTCAACGAGGTCGAGCCGGTCATCGTCGGGCATATTCGCCAAATGAAGATTGTGTCGGATAAAGGAAACGAAGCCGCCGCGCCGAATATCTTGGCGCGACGGCTGCGCCATGGTGAACCCGAACGGGGCAATGTCCGGTGCAAGAGAGGCTAACGCCCTGCAGCCCAGGTGCAACCGAAGACGCGGATTAAGCTTGATGTCGCCGCGGAAAGTTAAATCTGGAACAAGGGCTGCTGTCGCGCGGAGCATGCCAGCGCGGCGCCGGCATGCCTTGCAAGTGCAATATGGCCGATCGGGCCGACCTGCCCGACGTCGAGGGGATCATCGAAGAAGTGGAAGGTGCGCCGAGGGACCTCCGGCATTAGCGCGCCATTGACTTCAATCATCGCAACTGTTGCGGGGGCGCTTCTTTCGCAATCCGAGTTCTAACTGGACGCCACGGCTGATCGTGCTGCCTAGAAGGCCAGCCGAAGATCGTATCGGCGCTTCAACCGATCGCTTGTGACCTTGGCGGCATATTGAATGCGGTCGAGATCGCCTCCGTCGTTCGCTATGACACACAATTGCCAGTTGATGCCCTGTGGTTGATGGGCCTCGTATTCGACTTCTACTGAGACGACATGTTCGGAGCCGGGGAAACTACGAATGTCCTGAAGCGCAATGCGTTCGAGGTCCGCCTTTGAAATTAAAGCTTTTGCCACCTTCATCTCCTGAGTTGGCAAAGGGCCGCCGAACGACACACCCTAACCAACCGAACCTGCGTGGCAAAGTTCCTATGGGGGCTGCAATGCTTCAGTCCTTAGGCCGCGTCGCCGAGCGGGCCTACTGTTGACGATCGCCGATGTCGAACGCGCCCAGGCGGTAATCTTCCCCCACCGATTGCTCAGTCGTCGGCCGCGCGATCAAGGTGAACGTCGCGTCGGGGTAGCGTGTCTAAACTCTGAAGTGACGTTGAGATATCCGAAAAAGCACTGATATCGACCCGGCTCGGTTGCCCGGCCGATTTTGTCCCAGTTGATCTTGTTGACGCGCATCGCTAGCTCCACTCGTTCTCAGGCAGCGAACCGGCTTTAGTTCCTCAAGACCGGCTTCGATGATCGCTACCTCGTCTTGGATGGCCTGAACAGCGTTCGCTGGGTTGATGCCGGAGACAGAATGTAGTTCGCCCAGCACCTTGCGTCGATGCGCAAGTAGATCAGCGAGGGCGCGCCGATCTCGCACCCTCACGTAGCCAGCGACGATCAGTTGCATGGCGGTCGACACGTCCGTCGTTCCCCAATCCGCGGCCTGGCGGTTATCGTGGCCGGCTCAATTCGGTCAGGCCAGCTTCAGTTATGCGGTATTCGATGCCATCTTTCGTTGCGCGTCGCTCGATCCATCCATTTCGCAGAAGGGTAAGCGTTGTTCTGGGAGTGTCGGGCAGCTTCATGCAGGCAATCCAATCGGCATCGCGCAGGAAATTGAGAAATTGGCGGTGATACTGATTGAATACCACGCTGTGCTTTTCTTGACGGCGGAGGTCTTTCAAAATTGTCTGAAGCGAGTTTTCTGCTTCTATGATCGCCATAGCTTCGCATCGTTTCTGCTGGTCATCGCAGTCGCGCGCGTTAGGCGGAATCTTTTCGTCGTTCATGGTCTCCTCACTGACCTGTCGAACTCGTTACTGATCAGGAAACCGAGGACGAAAGACGCCTTGGCGAGTACAGTCCGTCCGCGAAGGTCAGGAACTTGGCGGCAAACTCCTCGGAGGCCTCGAAATAGGCCTGATGTCCGGCGTCGATCTCGCTGAACGTCGCATCTGGAATCCGGTCACAGAGATCGCGAGCGCGGGTGACGATCTGATCGTGGGCGCATCCGACAACGAGCGTCGGGCACCGGACCCGGCTGGCTTCTGCGTGGATGTCGACGCGCAGATCAAGCTCTACCTGCCTCGCCAAACCCTCCCAGTTCGTGCCTGTAAGAATGCCCTGGGCCAGCGCGTCGAGATGTGCCGCAAGCGGACTGGCGAAGAACTTGTCCGATAAGGTTGTCAGCGCGAGGATCTGGATGAAACCCTCACGATCCACGGCGATAAGACGGCGCCACAGCTCGAAGGTCAGCTTCAGACGTGGCTCGGCGGCGGTCAAAAAACCGGCTACCAAGGTGAGCGTGCGGACCAGTTCAGGTCGCTCTGCTGCTAGAACGGTTGCTATGGCGGCGCCGAGCGAATGGCCCACGAGGTCGACGTGCGGTGCGGCGACCGCCTCGGATACCGCGGCCACCTGCCGGGCCAGCGTCGGCAAGTCGAGCGGGGCGCCATTGTCAGTGGTCTCACCCGCACCGGAATAGTCCAGCGTCACCACTGTGCGGCTTCGGGCCAGCCGTTCGATGAGATCGCCCCAATGCCCGTCTCCGCCCCCGGTGCCGTTTACGAGCACAACGGCAGGACCACGCCCGTGCAATCGATATGCGACGCGCGCATCGTCGACATTTACGACGCCTGTTGCTGACACAAATTTACCCTTTCCGTTTGTAAATGACGACCGTCATCTCATTGAGGTGTTACATGACGTGCTTAATGGCAAGTCAAAGCGTCGTGAGGCGACTCGGGCAGAGGTGTGACCGTTGTCGTCCTGAACACCTGCCCGCGCGGGCAATCAGGCGGCGAACTCGATGCTGCCTGCGTCGTCTATTGAGCGCACGTGCGCGACGTAGCCGTCCGGACGGACAAGCATTGAAGCGAATTTTCCGAGCAGACCGTCGTTGGCGCCGGGTGCCAGGCTGACGATGTTGATTGCGTCCCTGACGGGCGTTGCGTTGCCCTCCTCAGCGACTTGCAACAGGACCCAGCGGCCTTCTTGGAGATAGGAGTAGAGGGTCGTGCGCGAGCCGTCCCTCAACACAAGATCCCCGTCGGAAAGACGATGCCCACTTACACCTTTCCGATGCTCCCAATTGCGCTCCGCCTGAAACAGCGGTTCTGGATAGGCAACACCAAAGCCGGAGAGCTGGTCCGCGAGCTGGCGGTTGACCTCCGGCACGCGAAGAAAGCCGCTGAGCATGCGCCGCAAAGCCAAGGCCGGAGGATCAAATGCGGAGAACAGCGCGAATTGCGCAAGCGTGTCATCCTGGAGCGCTTCGCCGATCGGCCTCCGTTCTGACTGATAGCTATCGAGCATCTCGTCAGACGCGGTACCGCGTATGACACTCGCCAGTTTCCAGCCCAGATTCATGGCGTCCTGGATGCCGACGTTCATGCCCTGACCGCCCATCGGCGGATTAATGTGAGCGGCATCGCCAGCCAGGAAAATCCGCCCTTTCCGATAGCGCTCAGCGAGGCGCGATTCATCTGTGAAGCGCGATATCCAAACAGGATCGCGCGGACGGAGATCCCTGCCGAAAATGCGGGCCGCGCAAGCCGCGACCTCGGCGAGCGATACCGGCTCAGAGGGTGCTAAATAGGGTGACGATGCATCGATGACGCCAATTCTGTGATGAACACCATCGCCACGTGGGGCGAGAACCATACCACCAGCCTCGTTGACCAGAGTGAGGACCGGTTTCTCTGGTGGTGCGTCGAGCGCAACGTCTGCCAATGTCATTGTATGACGTGCCGGATGACCGACAAAATCGATGGCTAAGGCTTGCCTTACGATACTGCGAGCGCCATCCGCCCCAGCGGCGTAGCGAGCGGCAAAGCCGACCGGCACCTCGCCGTTCCGACCCCGTATGATGACGCTGTCGGCATTCTGCTCAACCGCTTCCACAAGGTGGCCACGCCTGATGTCCACGCCCAGCTCCAGTGCACGCTCCTCGATGAGCCTTTCGGTCGTCGCCTGTGGCAGGAACAGCGTGAAAGGAAAGCGCGATTCCGATGTCGAGAAGTCAAGCAGCGTATCCAGCCCTCCGAAGAAAAACCCGGGGTTCGGCCGACCTTGTGAGAGGAAGCGCTCCGCGATCCCACGCAGGGCGAACACCTCCAGGGTTCGACCGTGGATCGTCAATGCGCGGGATTGGGTGACGCGTTCGGTGCGCCGTTCCAGCACGAGGACTTTCACTTTTGCCAGCGCCAGTTCACAGGCGAGCCACAGTCCCACCGGTCCGCCGCCAATGACGACGACGTCAAATTCATTGCTCATGATCATCTCACCACGTATCTTACGATGTAAGATATGATCTAACGATGTTAGGGAGATCAAGCGTTGGCAGCCGGTGTGGGCATTCAACAAGAGGTGATCGTACGGGCTGCGCTGACCTTGCTTGATGAGGTTGGGCTGGAGGGCCTCACGATGCGGCGGCTCGCCACCGCCTTGAAGATTCAGGCGCCTTCGCTGTATTGGCATTTTCCCAACAAGCAGGCATTGCTGGACGGCATGGCGGATGCCATTTTTGGCGCCGTGTCGCTGCCGCGGAATCGCAAAGGCCAGATCTGGGATGTGCGGCTGAAGGCTGTTTTCCGCGCCATCCGGAGGGCTTTTCTCGCTCACCGGGACGGTGCTCGTGTCTTCGCCGGTACGTATGTTCCTACCGACAACGTACTTCGAGTCGTCGAAGCCATGATGGCTCTAATGCAGGAAGCTGGCGCTTCGCCAAAGCTTTCGTCCGACGCAGCCTTCAGTCTCGTCTATTACGTGCTGGGTTTCACGATGGAGGAACAAGGACTGGATCCGCGAACAGGCGGCCCGCTCGATCTCGCGAACCGACAAGCGGAATTCGCGAACCTTGCGGCAATGAAGTACCCAAGCATCCACACGGCTTTGCACCGTATGTTCGACGACGATCTTGACGATCGCTTCGAAGCAGGACTCGATCTGCTTATCAGCGGGCTAAAGGCCCGGATCGATACCCGATCGTAATTCCATTCTCGCGGATCGACTGGCCATAGCTGTGCACCCCGTATTTTAACCGGGTGCCTTCTTGCACTGAATGACGACAATGCACCCGTGCGGCTATCACGATTGGGTTTGCGCTGCAGCCTGGCGACAGCGCCCATCCTACGGATGGCTGCTTTGCGCCGCGACAAGTGGCCATTCCATAATCATTCATTCGGCGAGTCTCTACAGAAGCGCCCAACACTCGATGCTGGCTATTATGGCCAGGGGTGTTGTTCGACGTTGTCTTTGCCGGCTACCAGCTCTCGCCAAAAGGCCGCAGTTCGACATTGAACGACCACGCGCTGCGATGCTGGTGTGCGACATGCCAGATCTCGTCGGCGATCGCCGCGGGCTTGATGAAGAAGTCGTCCGGCCGGTCTGGCCAGCGCTTCCTCGTCCACTCCAGGTCGATCACAGCGTCGACGACGACGTAGGCGACGTGTACGCCTTTTGGACCCAGATCGCGCGCGATCGACTCGGCGAGAATCCGCTGTGCCGCCTTGGTCGGCGCGAAACCGGCAAAACCTGGCTTGCCCCGCAATGCCGAGGTATTGCCCGTGGCAATGATCGCGCCCTTGCCGGAGTCGATCATCGCCGCAGCAAACCGCCTCGCGAGGTACAACAACCCCATTGCGTTGACCTGGAAGTTGCGGTTAAGAATTTGCGGATCGATCTCGCGGAAGGTGCCGAACGCCCCGCCGACGGCGTTGTGGACGACGACGCCGGGATGGCCGAACTCGCGCTCCACGGTGGACGCCACCGCTTCGATCTGCGCGGGATCCGACACATCGCAGCGATATGCCTTCGCGCCCGGCAGTTCCTTCTCGAGTGCGGCTAGACGCGCCTCGCTCCTGGCGAGCAGGGCGACGCGATAGCCGCCCTCAGTAAATCTCCTGGCGAGTGCCGACCCCGTGCCGGGTCCGACGCCGGAAATAAGGCAGACAGGTGCGGTCATGCGATCAATCCTCCTCGCTCGAGCTGGCAGCCTCAGTCGGCCGCTTTTGAAAGCAACTTTTCAACGTACGGTTTGAGGTCCGGCCTGAAATTCGTGTGGTCGACCAGCCGATCAAGGTGGGCGAACACGCGCGGGTACTCGTCCCGAACTCCAGCGTGCAAGATCCTGTCCAACCCGCGCGCGCTCAACTGCTCGACCCGCACGTGCTCGTTCATGAATAGCGCAAGCTCGGCTGCAAAGCAGATGTCGGCTAGCGTGATGCCGTCTCCCACCAGCGTATCGCGCCTTGGCGACAGCGCCTGTTCGAGCCCCGAGGCATAGATCGCGAATGCCGCTTGGGCACGCGCGTGAACGGCCGCATCAACCGTGCAATCCGACAGTGCAAGGAGATAGATTTGTGAATCCCTGGCGAAGACCAGGCTGACATCCAGAAAGCTGTCAATCCTGGATGCTTCATAGGCGTCACGCCCGTAAAGCGGAAACCTCGCCTCGCCCAGCCGCGCGACCGCCCGCATGATGCTGTTCGACTCGAATATTCCGGTGCTTCCGTCAGGCCCGAACGCGGCGGGCACGTTGCCGAACGGCTGTGTTTCCAGAAAAGCGTCAGTCTTGAAGAGTTGCGCGCCGGTCAACCCGACCCGCCCGGTTCGTGCAAAGGACGAAAGGGATTCCCGTTCGCCCTGCGTGAGGGGACGCGCGTCATAATCCCACAGCCAGTCCCGCAACTCCTTGCCTGACGCACCCCTGACCTCGACTTCGACGCCGCAGAACCGGGCGGCAATGGTCGCCTTCCAGACGCGCGGATTGGGCAGGTACGAGAATATGCGCAATTCAGCCATCATGGTTTGCTCCCGGCGACTCTTTGTACCCACAGGACGACGGGGCCCGCGACCACCAGAGCCGGATGCCCTACTCCGAGCTCGCGTCGAGAATTTCACCGAACTGCTCCCAGCGTGTGCCGGTCCATCGTTGGAGCTGCAACTGCGTCCATATCATGTTGTTGCTTTCGCTGGTGTTGATCCGGATGCCGGGCAGCGCGGTCGGCAGCGCAATGTCCTTCAGCGATTTCGCCTGCTTGATGACGTTGTCGCGCGAAAGATCGTCGCCGCATTGCTTGAGGATCTGCTCCAGCACCAAGCCCTGCTGGTACCCCGTCAGATAGCTGGTGTTGGTGATATCGGAGCCGGCCAGGTACCGATCGAAGAAGGCTCGATAACCTTTGATCGCCTCGTCGTCGGTCCATTTCTGGTCATTCGGATCCTTGTTCGGGGTCCCGACGATGACACCGATGGAGTTTTCCAGGCCCGCCGGTCTCAGTGTGCCAGCCACCGAGGACGAAGGGAAGTTGATCAGGATCGTCGCCTTCCATCCAGTCTCCGCTGCGCGACGGATCGCCTGCGCTGCAAACTTCGGCGTGCCCGCGACAAACAGCGCTTGCGCGCCCGAGCTCTTCAGCGAGACCACTTGCGAGTCCACGGTCGGTTCCGTCACCTCGTAACTGGCGATAACCACGCGCTTGTCGAAATTGGCGCCCAGGACCGCCTTGAAAGCGCTGACGTAGTCGCGGCCGAGATCATCATTCTGGTAGAGGATTGCGTATTTTGCCGCGGGCAGCGCACGCATCAGATATTTTGCGTAGATCTTGCCTTCGGTGTCATAGCTGACGAGGCCGGTGGTCGTCAGCGGATAGTCCTTGACGCTGGTGAACTTGCTCGCTCCCGTGACGATCGCGATCGTCGGCACACGTTTTGCGGCAAGATATTTTGCCACGGCGGAGTTACCCGCTGTGCCAAGCTGGCTGAACATAAAGGCGACCTCGTCGCTCTCCACCAGCTTTCGCACATGCTCGAACGCCTTGGGCGGACTGTACGCATCGTCCATCATGACATAGTCGATCTTGCGCCCGTGGATGCCGCCGCGATCGTTGATCGATTGCACATAGGCCTGCACGCCCTGCCCGACCTGGCCGATCGAAGAAGCTGGTCCGCTCAGCGGGAAAATACCACCGATCTTGATCTTCGTCGGCGTGACACCCGGTGCGTCACCCGCCCAGCAAGGTGTGGACATCGCAATCACGAGTGCGCAGGCCAGTCGTGTGCCCCAGGACATCGCGCGTTCCTCCATTGTTGTTTTGCGCGCGCCCTTCATGCAGCAGGCGCGACGGAGATTGAGTGGCCGCTTCAGGCGGCCAGCTTAAGTATCTTGACGATGTCGCCGGGCTCACGGATCGGCTGGGGGTTCGCCCGCGTGAAGATCGACAGCATTGCGTTCTTGCCGATCAGCTCAAAACGGTCCTCGGCCACGCCGACGTCGGCAAGCCGCCGCGGCAGGCCGAGCTCCGCGATGAAAGCTGCAAAAGTCTCGCCGGCATCGCGCCCCGGCGCACCGAGTGCGGTCGCGACCGCTTCTTGAGCGATCTGCGTGGCCGGTAGATTATATCGCAGCACGCTCGGCATCATCACGGCCGTGCAGAAATAATGCGGCACGTCACAGGTCCCGCCAAGAACATGGCCGATGGCATGGCTCGCGCCCATCGGCACCCGCGCCTGCAACCCGAAGGCTGACATCCAGGACCCCAACTGGCAGCTCAGCCGTGCCGCTTCGTCGTTTGGGTTGTCCTTGGTGCGCAGGAGCCCATCGTGCAGATAACGCAGCCCCTGCTGGCACACGACATCGACGAGCACATTAGGACGGCTTGAGCAGATCGCCTCGATGCCGTGATCCATCGCCCGCGTGCCAGACCCCAGCCAGAGCTTCTCGGGCGTGTATTTCGTGATCGCGGGGTCGAGGATGATGCTGCGCGGCATCATCTTCGGATGATTGAAGATCTGCTTCAGCTTGCGGCTGGTATCGGTGACGAGCGCGCCGGAATTGTACTCACCGCCCGAGAGCGTACTGGGGATCGCGATCATCCGCACCTTCGGCGCGCGAAATGCCCCGAAGCGGCGGTCCGGCGTGGTCTCGAATCCGTCCAGCCCCATCGGTTCGAAGATCTCGTGCTCCATGCACATCAGCACGATCTTGGCCGCGTCGACCACCGAACCGCCGCCGATCGCGACGACCAGATCGGCTTGAGCATCCTTGGCCTGTCGCGCAATCTGCGTCACCACGTCCCGGGTGGTGTGCTGCGGCACGCCATCGAAGGTCGCGGCATGGCGCGCACCGAGCGCCGCCCGGATCTTCTCGATCTCGTCGGTGATGGTGTTGAGCGTGCGGCTGGCGATCAAATAGACGCGCTTGGCGCCCAGCCGTTCGGCCTCCTCCCGCAGCGCCTCCGCCGCCGGCTTGCCGTAAATCACGGATTCCATGGTGGGGTATTGATGGCTACCGGCGACTGGCATGCTCTTCCTCCCTGGCGCTCTTTTTTTCTCCGGGTGCTGCGGTATCAGCCTCGTGACGCCGTCAGCTATCCCGGTCTTGACGTGCTCGTATGTCGCGCCTCGTCAGGCGACCGCGCGGGTCCGTGCAGGCTCGATCGTCCCGTCAAGGAATCCAGTCAGCCGCTGGCGGATGATCGCCTCGGCCTCTGCCATGATGCGGTCGATTAGCTCCTTCACCGTCGGAATGTCGTTGATCAAGCCGACCACCATGCCGCAGCTCCAGGCTCCGGCATCCATCTCGCCGTCGATCATCACCTTCGGATAGACGCCCGCGACCTGCTCGTGGATGTCGTCGATCTTCAGCGTGGCGCCCTTCTCGCGCTCGATCTCGAGCAGTTCGTCGACGCCCTTGTTCTTCAGCACCCGCTCGGTGTTGCGCAGTGAGCGCATCACGAGGCGCGTATCGAGCTCGGTGGCGTCAAGCAGCGCCTGCTTCACATTGGGATGGACCGGCGCCTCCTTGGTGGCGATGAAGCGCGTACCCATGTTCATGCCGGCAGCGCCCATCGACAGCGCCGCGACCAGGCTGCGCGCATCGGCCATGCCGCCGGAGGCCACGAACGGAATCTTGAGCTCGTCGGCCGCGCGCGGCAGCAGGATCATGTTCGGAATGTCGTCCTCGCCGGGATGGCCGCCGCACTCGAAGCCGTCCACGCTCACGGCATCGCAGCCGATCTTCTCGGCCTTTAGCGAATGCCGCACCGAGGTGCATTTGTGGATCACCTTGATGCCGGCGGCCTTCAGCGCCGGCATGTACTGCTCGGGGCTGCGGCCGGCGGTCTCCACGGCCTTCACGCCACCTTCCCTGATCGCCGCGATGTATTCCGGATAGGGCGGCGCCGTAAAGCTCGGCAGGAACGTCAGGTTCACGCCGATCGGCTCGTCGGTCATGTCGCGGCAGCGCGCGATTTCCTTTGCCAATAGCTCAGGCGTCCGCTGCGTCAGGCCGGTGATGATGCCGAGGCCTCCGGCGTTGGACACCGCGGCCGCCATCTCGGCAAAGCCGACATAATGCATGCCGCCCTGGATGATCGGGTGCTGGATGCCGAACAGTTCAGTGATCGCTGTCTTCACGATGATCTCCCGCTTTTCCCGATCAGTGGATGATTTCGAACAGACCGGCCGCGCCCATGCCGCCGCCGATGCACATGGTCACGACGCCGTACTTCGCCTTGCGCCGCCGACCCTCGATCAGGAGGTGGCCCGTCAGCCGCGACCCGGTCATGCCATAGGGATGGCCGATCGCGATCGAGCCGCCGTTGACGTTCAGCTTGTCGGGATCGATGCCGAGCTTGTCGCGGCAATAGATCACCTGGACAGCGTACGCCTCGTTGAGCTCCCAGAGATCGATGTCGTCGATCTTCAGATTGTGGCGCTTGAGGAGCCGCGGGATCGCAGCGACCGGGCCGACACCCATCTCGTCGGGCTCGACCCCGGCGGCGACGAAGCCGCGGAAGATGCCGAGCGGCTTGAGTCCCTTTTGCGCGGCGATCCTGTCGCTCATGACCACGCAGGCCGAGGCGCCATCCGAGAGCTGGCTGGCATTGCCGGCGCTGATGGTCTTGCCTTCGAATACCGGCTTGATCTTGGCGAGGCCTTCCGCCGTGGTATCCGGCCGCGGCCCCTCGTCCCTGGCCAGCGTCACCTGCTGATAGCTGGCCTCCTTGGTGTCCTTGTCGACCACCGCCATCTTCGTCGTGATCGGCACGATCTCGTCGCTGAAGCGGCCGCCCTGCAGCGCGGCGCCGACGCGGCGTTGACACTCGAGGCTGTATTCGTCCTGCTTGTCGCGACCGATCTTGTAGCGCTCAGCGACGACCTCGGCGGTCTCCAGCATCGACATGTACATCTCCGGCTTCATCGCCATCAATTCCTCATCGACGGCGTGGAACCTGTTCATGTGATCGTTCTGCACCAGGCTGATCGACTCGATGCCGCCGCCGATCGCGATCTCGACGCCGTCGAGCATCACCGAGCGCGCGGCCACCGCGATCGCCTGCAGACCGGAGGCACATTGGCGGTCGATCGTCGTGCCGGCAACGGTCACCGGAAGCCCGGCGCGGATCGCGCCCTTGCGCGCAACGTTCATCACCATGGTGCCCTGCTGCATCGCGCAGCCCATGACCACATCTTCGACCTCACCGGGCGCGATGCCGGCGCGCTTCACCGCCTCGGCCATGACATGGCCGGCGAGCGTTGGACCGTCCGTGTTGTTGAGCGCGCCCCGGTAGGCCTTGCCAACGCCGGTGCGCGCGGTGGAGACGATGACTGCTTCGGGTGATGACATATGCTTGCCTCTCTGTCTCAGGCGACCGCGTCAAGCTGCGCATAGCGCAGCACGTGGTAGGCGGGATCGCCGAACTGGATGTTGATGGAAGAGATTCGCTTGAAATAGTGGCCGACATTGAGCTCGTCGGTCATGCCCATGCCGCCATGGAGCTGCACGGCTTGGTCCGCCACAAACTTGGCTGAATAGCCGATCTTGGATTTTGCACCGGACGCCAGCCGGGAGATGCCGGCCTCGCCATTATTGAGACTCAGGCTGAGATGCTGCATCAGGGATAGCGCCTCCTGATGTGCGATGAACATGTCCACCATCCGGTGCTGCAGCACCTGGAAGCTGCCGATCGTGACGCCGAACTGCTTTCGTGTCTTGGAATAATCCAGCGTCGCCGCGTTCAATTCGCCGATCGCACCGACCGCTTCGGCACAGAGCGCACCGATCGCCCGGTCGCGGCATGCTTCAAGCGCTGTAACGCCCTCGCCTTCCTTACCCAATAGCTCCCCACGCACGCCGCGCAGACTGATCTCCGCCGCCCTGCGGCCGTCGATGGTCCTGAAACTCTGGAGATCGAGATTGGCGGCGCGGCGATCGACCACGAACAGACTGACGCCGCCGCGGTCGTGACGATGGCCAGAGGTTCGGGCGGAGACGATCAGATGATCCGCCCAGGGCGCAGCCATCACCGCCGCCTTCTCGCCGGTGAGGACGTAGTCGTCACCGTCCCGGCGCGCCGTGGTGGTGACGGTCGCGAGATCGAAGCGCGAGCCCTTCTCGGTCCAGGCCAGCGTCCAGAGCTTTGTTCCCGCCATGATATCGGCGATGAAGGACTGCTTCTGCGCGTCCGACCCCGCCTGCTCGATCAGGCCGCCGGCCACCACGACCGTCTCGAGGAACGGCTCGACCACAAGATGCCGGCCGAACTCCTGCATGATGATCATGGTCGACAGCGGCCCGCCGCCGAGCCCGCCGACCGCCTCCGAGAATGGCGCCGTGAGCAGCCCGAGCTCGGCGAATTCCGCCCAGTGCTTGCGGCTGAAGCCGTCCTCACTCACAACGACCTTGCGGCGCGCGTCGAAGCCATACTGATCGCGCAGCAGCCGCTGGACGCTGGATCGCAACAATTCCTGCTCTTCCGTGAACTGGATATCCATCCGATCCTCTCGTGGCGTCGCTAGAGACCGAGCACTGCTTTGGCGATGATGTTGCGCTGGATCTCATTCGATCCGCCGTAGATCGAGAGCTTGCGCGAATTGAGATATTTCTCGGACGCCGTGTGGCCGTAGTCCGGTCCCGGCATGAAATGGTTGGCGCTGACCGGATGCTCGCGGATCGCGAGTCCAAAGGTGCCTATCGCGCGATGGGTCAGCTCGGTGATGTTCTGGAAGATCTCGGTGCCGCGGATCTTGAACAGCGAGGCGGCCGGCCCCGGATCGATGCCGCGCGCCATCTGCGCCACGACGCGAAGCTCGGTCGCTTCCAGCGCCAGTACATCGAGCTCGATGCGGGCGATATCCCTGATGTATTCGAGATGCGCCGGATCATCTTCCGGGATCTCGGCCTTCACGATCCGCTTCAATCGTTCGACATAGCGCGTCGAACGACCGATCCCGGCCATGCTGGTGCGCTCATTGCCGAGCAGGAATTTGGCGTAAGTCCAGCCCTTGTTCTCCTCGCCGATCAGGTTCTCGATGGGAACGCGGACGTTTTCCAGAAAGACGTCATTGACCTCATGGGAGTCGTCGATAGTGATAATCGGCCGCACCGTGACGCCGGGCGACTTCATGTCGATCAAAATGAACGAGATACCTGACTGGGGCTTGGCCGTCGGATCTGTGCGAACCAGGCAGAAGATCCAGTCCGCATGCTGGGCCAGCGTGGTCCAGGTCTTGTGGCCGTTCACGATGTAGTGGTCGCCGTCGCGCACCGCCTTGGTGCGGACGGTGGCGAGATCCGAGCCCGAGCCCGGCTCGGAATAGCCCTGGCACCACCAGTCCTCGCCCGACAAGATGCGCGGCAGGAACTTCTTTTTCTGCCCCTCATTGCCGAAGGTGTAGATCACCGGGCCGACCATGGTGACGCTGAACGCCAGAGGCGGCAGCGTGCCGGCACGGCTGGTCTCCTGCTCGAACAGGAAACGGCGGGTGATCGACCAACCGGGCCCGCCATATTCCTTGGGCCAGAGCGGCGCGATCCAGCCCTTCTTGTGCAGGATGCGATGCCACAGCAGCATCTGCTCCTTGGAGAGGTCGGTCTCCGGATTGGGAACGCGCATCTCGGCCGGATAATTGTCCTTGATGAAGGCGCGGACTTCGCCGCGAAACGCCGCGTCTTCAGGGGATAGCGCGAGCTCCATGGGCTGCGCTCCTTACCACTTCTCGCCGAAGGGACGGATCTCGAGCTCGAACGTCCAGGCGCTCTTGGGCTGCTGGTAGAGCTGCCAATAGGACGCGGCCACCGACGCGGGCGGCATCAACAGGTCCGGATTGTCGAGCGCATCGGGGCCGAGCGCTTCGAGCCGGCGCTGCCGCACCCATTCGGTATCGACGCCGGAGTCGATGATCAGGTGCGCTACATGGATGTTCTTCGGTCCGAGTTCGCGCGCCATCGCCTGCGCGACGGCCCGCAGGCCGAACTTGGCGCTGGCGAAGGCGGCATAGCCGGAACCGCCGCGCAAGGACGCAGTCGCGCCGGTGAAGAAGATGTTGCCGCCTCCGCGCGGCAGCATCAACCGCGCTGCCTCGCGCCCCGCAAGGAAGCCGGAATAACAGGCCATTTCCCAGACCTTGCGAAACACCCGCTCGGTGGTCTCGAGGATCGGGAAGTTGACATTGGCGCCGATGTTAAAGATGCAGACCTCGAGCGGCGCGTGCTTGTCGGCGTCATTGAGGAAGGAGATGATCTCCTCCTCCCTGCGCGCATCGAGCGAGCGGGCGTGGATCTCGCCGCCGGCGGCCTCGATGTCCGCAACCAGGGGCGCCAGCTTGTCGCCGTTGCGCCGACCAGCGAAGACCGTGAAGCCTTCCGAGGCGAACTTCTTGGCAATCTCGCCGCCGATGAAGTCGCCGGCGCCGATCACCGCAACCGTCCTGTTTCTCTTCTGCAAGGGACTTCTCCAGCCGTGTGAGTTATTGAGGCGATCTCGCCCGCTTCAGTTGCGCAGCGATTCCGCCAGCTTGTGCTTCAGGAGCTTGCCAGTCGAAGTGGCCGGCAGCGCGTCCATGAGGATGATCTCTGACGGCCGCTTGTAGGAAGTGAGCTCCGGCGCAACATGCGCCATCACGTCCTGCGCGGTGGCCGACGAGCCTTTGAGAAGCTGGACGAAGGCCACGATCTCTTCGTTGCCCACGACCGGCCGCCCGACCACGGCGCATTGCACCACGTCGGGATGGGTGCTGAGCACCGCCTCGATCTCGGCCGGATAGACGTTGAAGCCAGAACGGATGATCATCTCCTTGGTGCGGCCAACGATGAACATCGCATCGCCCTCGAAGCGCGCGAGGTCGCCCGTGTTGAACCACCCGTCCGGGTCGATCGCTTTCGCCGTGAGGTCGGGCGCGCGGTAGTAGCCGCGCATCACGTTCGGTCCGCGGACATGCAGCTCGCCGATCTCGCCGTTCGTCACGATAGCGCCGTCCCGCGCCACGATCCTGGCTTCGATACCCGGCACGAGGACGCCAACCGAATTGTCGCTACGCGGCGCCTCGGGCCGCACACCGGAAATGCCGGGCGAGCATTCGGTGATGCCAAAGGCGTTGCCGAGCGGTAGACCAAGCTCCTTCTCGACCCTCGCCTTGAGCTCGAGATCGAGCGGTGCACCAGCGACGCTCATCAGACGCAGCGCACCGCGCTCCAGCCTCTGCAACCCCGCCATCTGCTTGTATTCCAGCAGCCGCTGGTAGGTGGCGGGCACGCCGTTCAGAAGCGTGATGCCTTCCTCGGCCAGCGCCTTGGCCAGTGCAGCGGGATTGTATTTCGTGACCAGCCGGGTCACGCCCCCAACCATCAGCGTCATCGTCAACAGCGATATGCCAACAATGTGCGAGATCGGGAGCACGCAATACTGCACGTCGTCTGCCGTCATGCTGCGCAAGTTCGCTGTGGTCCTTGCCGAGAACAGCAGGTTCCGATGCGTGAGCATGACGCCCTTCGGCGTTCCGGTCGTACCGGACGTGTAGATGAGGACCGCCACTTGCCGCGCGCCGTCGGCCTCGACCGGCTCGGCCTGCGCCTCCTGGTTTAGGGCAGAAACGCCGATGTCGCGGAGCGGCCCGACGTCCTGCACCCGAGCGTCGTAACGCATCGCGTGCGCGACCGCCTCTTCGGAAACCTTGGCCGTGAATAACATGCGCCGGGCGCCGCTGTGATCCCTGATCTGATCCAGTTCACGCGGCGACAGCCGAGGATTGGCGACGATCGCCCAGGCATCGAGGCGGCTTGCAGCGAACAGGAGGCAGGCGAGCGCGATCGAGTTCTCACTGACGATCATCATGCGATCGCCAGCGCGGATACCGAGCGCGCGGAGCGCGTCCGCTGTGGCACCAACCGCCCGGTCGAGTTCGCGATAGGTCAGAGTGGCATTGTCTTCGATCAGAGCCGTTCGGTCAGGTGTGGCGTCAACATAGTGGTCCACTACCTCATGGATGCGATGCGGCAATGCGTTCGTTATTTCGGCCGCAGCCTGCTGCCAGTTCGACAATGACACCTCCCGTTGAAAGGCCCTTTGCGGGCTCGGCTCGTTCTGGATGCGTCCCGCGCGGTCAGGCGCTCTTGCGCTGCTGCGCGGTCGATTGCGCGAGGATTTCGTCCTCGACATCGCGCAGACTGTCCTTGCCGAAGTAAAGCTGGCTGCCGACGAAGAACGTCGGAGAGCCGAACGTACCGCGCGCCACGGCAGCGCTTGTATTCTCGATCAGCTTCTTCTTGACGTCGTCCTGCTGGGCGCGGGCGGTGATGCGGTCGATGTCCAACCCGGATGACAGGAACGCTTCGCGGAAGACCTGCGGATCGTCCATCTTCTTTGGCTCGACCCACATGTGGTGATACGCAGCGCGGAAGTAAGGCTCGAACACTCCCTCGAACTTCGCCGCAACAACACCGCGCATCAGCGCAAGCGTGTTGACCGGGAAGAACTGGTTCATCCTGAACTTCGTGATGCCGTGACGGCGCAGGAAACGCTCGGTCTCGAGCGCATTGTATTCCGGCTTATTCTTGATGCCGCGTAGCGACTCCGCGGGCGACATGTTGCCGGTCGCCTTGTAGACGCCGCCGAGCAGCACCGGCAGGTAGTCGAACTTGACCCCAGTTCGCTGCTCAATGGCGGGCAGCGCAAGCTCGGCGAGGTAGGCGTTGGGACTGCCGAAATCGAAGTGAAACTCGACCTTGAGCGGAGCTGCCATGGAACGCCCTTCCCTTCGATGGCGGCAATCGTTCGCCACCTGATTGATCGTGGCGCGAGTCTTAAAGTTCTATTTTAGAACTGTCAATATGATAATCATCATTCAATGCTGCCGTTTCGGCTTAGAATGAGGCATCCTATTGAAATGTAGTTAGTTCTGATTTAGAATTTATCTTCTTAGATGCTGCAGATCGACTGGAGACGTTGATGAAATGGGATGCTCTTGAGGAGGAGCCGTGCTCGCTGGCCCGCACGGTGGCGGTGATCGGTGACCGCTGGAGCCTGCTCATCCTGCGCGAATGTTTTCTTCGGATCCGCAGATTCGACGAATTTCAGTCGTCGCTCGGCTTGACCCGGCACCTGCTAGCCGACCGGCTGAAGAAACTCGTCCGCTTCGGGGTGCTTCGCAAAATTCCCTATCAGGATGCCCCTAAGCGCTACGAATATATCCTGACGCAGAAGGGTCTCGACCTCTATCCGATCATCATGTCGATCGTGCACTGGGGCAACGTCCACATGATCGACTCGCGCGGACGACCGCTCCTGCACGAACACAAGAACTGCCACAAGATGTTTGACCCCGTCATGGTCTGTTCCGAATGCGGTGAACCGCTGACGGCAAAGGCAGTCCATGTTCATCCGGGCCCCGGCGCGCGGAAGCCCTCGCGTGCTGGCGGAAGCGTTCGATAATCGCAATTGTCATTCATCGCTGATGTGGGGTAGCCAAGGGTGATCGGCTGAGAGCACGCACAGTCGGCGAATGTCGACCCTATCTACTCCTTGCATCGGCTATTGGGCCGCGCGCCACGTCAATCGCGATGGAGGCTGCGCGGTGCATGAAGCGCGCTTGGCCACGCTCATCCGGTGCGAGACCGAGAAGTTAACGCTGTTGGTCGCGCCATCGCGGTATGCGGCGTACGTCGAGCCCCGAGTTGGAGCTTGTTGTCGAAGAAATGCGACGCACCCCAACCGACATGAAAGTCCGCCCCGTTTCGGCGTGTCGCGGTTCTTGAAGTTGTAGGTCAGCCCGGCGACCCAGGAGAACTCGTCGCCGGATTCCGGGCGAAATGAGTGTAGCCGCCTCCGCTACCGATCCGATCGAAACGGACCGCCCGGTCTCGTGCAGACTTCAAGTTATCGCGAGCGATTTAGGGTTGTCCGGCCGGAAAAGACCGTTTGAAAAGCCGCTTTCGTTCGGCCCTCTCAAACGGTTTCTCTCGCTAAGATCTTGATTTATATGGTGGGCGCACCAGGGCTCGAACCTGGGACCCGCTGATTAAGTGGCGAATGATCTGCCAGGAAAATCAATGCCTATTCCGACAGCCGAACCGCCAAACCTACATTGAAAGCGCAACAGGTTTTTCTCCTTGTCGGAATGACCGGTCTCGATTGACGAGAGCGGAAAGGCGGATCGTGAATCGTCGGGGGTTCGAGTCAGGAGACCGCTACCGCCTTTCCCCACACGACGCAAATCTGCGATATTTCCTCCGATCGTCCGCCTAAACTCAGAAGCTAGTCGCACGGTAGGTTTAAACCGGGGACTCGCAACCCACCGATACCGACACTCGCTGGTGGTAACCGTTTGAAATAGCAGCCGGAGTGCATTCAGCTTGGAAGTCGAGAAATCTTGCAGTGTTTCCAAGGGCCGTTCTGACACTTCCAGCATGTTTGGCCCATTGAGATCGTTACGGAATTTCTCCTGGTCAGAATGGGGATAGCCACTTGGCGTTTGCACCCGATCCGCTGCCCGCTTGGGGCGTATCGTGCGCCGCTCCTCCCCCCCGCAATCCACACATATCGGCCGCGAACTGATGCTTCCGTCTATTACCGTCTTCGGTACTCGCACGGGATATCATCGGGTATAGAGGAATCACTTCGACGGCCCGGTCGTGCACTAGCGGCACAACTGCGGAATTGACCCTGCCCGTATTCAGCGGTTCCCCGCTTCCCCACCCCGAACGGATTTCCCGCGCGTTTGTGCTTCAAAGATCATTTCGTCCACCAGGCCCCAATACGCTTCCGCGACCTTCGTGTCCTTGGCGGACAGTCCGCTCGTAACCTGCATTTCCGGCCCGAACCCTGAAAGCGTGGCGGTGAGGCCGACCATCATATAATGAAAAAGAATGGGATCGACCGCGGGAAGCAGCCCCTGTTTCTGCGCTGCGACGATCTGCGGAATCAACCGTCCCAGAAGGGGCGTCAGCACCGTTTCCGCAACCCACTTCAGTCGCGGATTGTTCGAAAGCGATTCCTGACGCATGAACCGATGAAACTCGGGAAATGCGACGGTGTAGCGAAACAGCGTGGCGTATTCCTCCCGCAGTCGGGCAAGCGGCGGCAGACCGGAATTTTCCGGGATCGAACTATCCCACCCTGCCCTGATTTGCGCGAACGCATGCTCGGCCGCGGCCCGCCAGAGGATATCCTTGTTGCGATAGTGGTATGTGATGAGCGGATGCTGCAGACCGAGGCGGTCTGCAATCGCACGAATGCTCGCCCCTTCAAACCCGCGCTCAGCGAATTCAGTAATGGCAGCATCCAGGATCGAGGCTCGCGTCTCGATCGCGCGCTGTTGTTCGGCCCTTTTGCGCGGGCGCGCTCGCCGGACAGCTTTCTTCGCCATTTGGCCTTCGATTAACATGATTCCTAACCGAACGTCACGCAGCGCATTGATCGGCTCTTGTCAACTCAACTGAGCCTGCCTCTCAGCAGATTCCCTGTCAGCTTTTGGTTGGGCGTGCGAACTCCTCGATCATCGCCTCGCGCATCGCAAACTTCTGGACCTTGCCGGTCACCGTGGACGGGAAGCTCTCGACGAACCGGATGTAGCGGGGGATCTTGTAGTGCGAGATACGGTCCTGACAAAACTTGCGGACCCCCTCCTCATCGGTGGTGGCACCGGCCTTTGCAATGATCCACGCACAGAGCTCTTCACCGTATTTCGTATCGGGAACGCCGAATACCTGGACGTCCTGGATATCCGGATGCTGATACAGATATTCCTCGACTTCACGCGGATAGATGTTCTCGCCGCCGCGAATGACCATGTCCTTGATCCGTCCGACGATGCGGCAATATCCATCGTTGTCGATCGTCGCCAGGTCGCCCGTATGCATCCAGCCGGCCGGGTCGATGGCATCCTTCGTCCTCGCCTCATCGTTCCAGTAGCCGAGCATGACCGAGTAGCCTCTCGTGCAGAGCTCCCCCGCCTCGCCGCGCGGAACGAGCTGGCCGCTTCGATCGACAATTTTGACTTCAAGGTGCGGCTGTATCCTGCCGACCGTGGAGACGCGCAGTTCGAGCGGATCCTCCCGGCTGCTCTGGAAGCTGACGGGACTGGTTTCGGTCATACCGTAAGCGATGGTTATTTCGCTCATATGCATCGCCGAAGCCACTTCCTTCATGACCTCGATCGGGCACGGCGCTCCCGCCATGATGCCACGACGAAGGGAGCTCAAGTCGAAACGAGAGAATTCGGGGTGATTGAGCTGCGCGATGAACATCGTGGGGACCCCGTAGAGCACGTCGCAGCGTTCCGCCTCGACGGTCTCCAGTGTCCGCAGCGGATCGAAAGACTCGGATGGATAGACCATTGTTGCTGCATGGGTCACGCAGCCGAGATTGCCCATCACCATGCCGAAACAGTGATACAGCGGCACCGGGATGCACACGCGAGAACCAGGCTCGATCCCGGTCGTCTCTCCCACGAAGAAGGCATTGTTGATGAGATTGTGATGCGAAAGCGTCGCGCCTTTCGGCAAGCCCGTGGTGCCGCTCGTGAACTGGATATTGACGGCATCGTCCATCTGCACCGTCGCCGACACCGAATCCAGCCGCCTGTTGCCGACCAGCTTGCCTCTCTCCAGGATCCAGTCAAATGCGAGGCAGCCATCGTGCTGGCCCGAAATCGAAATGACGTGACGCAGCTCCGGCAGCCGCGCACTCTTCAGCTCACCGTTTCCGTTCTTCAATTCCGGGACCAGCTCGCCGATCATTGCGATATAGTCGCTCGTCTTGAAACGGGCGGCGGTGATCAGTGCACGACACCCAACGACACCCAGGGCGTGTTCCAGCTCGCTCAGGCGATAGGCGGGATTGACGTTGACCAGGATCAGGCCGGCTTTCGCCGTCGCGAACTGCGCGACGGTCCACTCGGCGCAGTTCGGGGACCAGATGCCGACCCGGTCTCCCGGCTCCAGGCCAAGAGTCAGGAGCCCGGCTGCGAGCGCGTCGGAGCGCGCCTTGAGCTCCGAATAGGTCCATCGGATTTTCTGGTGCGCCACAACCAGCGCCTCCCTGGATCCGTCGATCGCGGCCACCTCGTCCAGAAGCGCGCCGATCGTCGTCCCGATCAACGGCGCGCCGCTGTTGCCATGCACATAACTTTCGTGCTGCACGACGACCTCCTCTGCCTCGAATGTTCGGCCTGTATGCTCTGCGTGCGGGCCTGCTCACTTCCCCTCGAACACCAGTGTGGGCGGCTCGATGTCCTTGTCAAACGCTTCCGCCGTGTTGGCAAATCCGCGTTGCGCATCCACACCGTCATAGAGCTCCATGGCCACGTCGAGCATCACGAGGTCGGCTGCCGCCACTCCTCCACTCGACCACGCCTTGAGCAGTGTACGTGTCGCGGCGTAGGATCGGGTCGGCCCGGTCGCGAGCTGTCGCGTCAGGTCAGCCGCGGTAGCTGAAAGTTCGCTTTCAGGTACCACGTGGGTGGCGATTCCGAGCGTTCCGGCATCACGCCCCGATATCGGCTCGCCGAGCATCGCAAAACGCGATGCGCGCGCGCGGCCGGCGCGTTCGGCAATCCGCTGCAGCGCGCCTGCGATCGGCAGCATCGCCGTCGTCACCTCCACGCACCGCAGGACCGCGTTGTCGGCCACAACGATAAAATCGCACGCCAGGGCAAGCTCGAAGCCACCGCCGAACGCGATTCCCTGCACCACGGCGACGGTCGGAACTTTCAACATTTCGATCGCCCGATAAGCGACGTTCACGTCCGCGACGAACGTTCTGAACCAGTTGATGTCCTTCCCCGGCCATTCGCGCACCTCGCCGCCGAAGCTGAAGTGCGGCCCCTCCGAACGGACAACGAGCACGCGAATGTCGCTTTGGCTAGCCTCACGCACTGCTGCTCGCAGGTTTTCCGCGAAACGCAGATCGAGTCGATTGAAAGGCGGATTGGCCAGAACAATGTTTCCGACGGCGCCATCTCGTTCAAATCGGATCGTCTTCATGGTCGAGATTCCTTTCATGTGCCGGACATCAGGCCAAACGCCCGCCGGCGGGCTCAGGAACGATCGGCAGCAGCAGGTGTGACGGCCGCTCCGCATCCCGATAAATTCTGTGGGTGACGGTCTTGCTGCTGCAAACGTGGTACGGAATGTATTCGACGTTGGTCATGGCTCCCGTGCCGGTCGGGACGTCCATGGAAGTGATGTCGAGGCAGATGCGGTGACCTGCCTTGAACTGGTTTGCGGTCGCGAGGATCTGGATCTGGTACTCGACGACCTCTCCCGGCGTCACGGGCTTGATCGCATCCCGCGTGAGCATGTGGAACGGCTCCCAGGGCTTCGAACGCTTCTCGTCGAGCGCCCGGTAGGACGCCTTCAGCCAACCTCGCGTGAGCTCGCGCTCGGGCAATGAAGGAACATCGCGTTCGCCCTCGCGCGCGGTTCGAACCGAGACGTCCGGGCCCACGTCCTTGAGCACGACGATCCAGTTGGTGTCGTCCTGGTCGATCGACGCATACAGCGTCAGCGTGATCGGGCCTGCGACGGTGACGTCGTGCGGCAAGGGATCCGTCATGTAGCGCAGACGTTCGACATTCGTCGTCCGCGTCACCGGCATCTGCGTGAAGACGTCGGGCTCGCGCGCCGCAGCGCCGAGTTGCGAGGCAGGTCGCGGCGGCTCTGTCGACAAGGTCTCCCAGTGGGACAGATGGTACTTCGTCCATTGGGTCTCCGGCAGCGGCCAATCCGTTCCGGTTCGCCACTCGTTGGCGCCCATGAGCCAATAGCGCACCGGCGGCTCGTTCATGATGCCGGTGTCCTCGCCCTTCAGCCAATGGTCGTACCAGCGGATGATTTCGTCGTGATATTGATGGAATGGCCGCTCGAGATGGGCCGGGCCGGTGAAGAGCAGTCTCTTTGGCGCGTCGACGTTCTGGAAATAGTGCTGCGCGCCCAGCCAATGGAGCTTGTACGTGTAGGCATAGGCGCCCGAGCCCGTGTAGAACGGTATCTTGATTTTCCTGAACAGCTCTTCCGAGCGCTCGACCGTTCCGTCCATCTCCCAGGGTTGCGTCATCATGAGGTACATGATGAACGTGCGCTGCCCCTTCTGCGTGAGGATGTTGTAGAGGTTGATGTACTGCTTGTAGTCCGGGTTCTGCATGGCCCGGCGCCAGAGCTGCTCTTCGGCGGCGGGAAGTTCCGCGGGGCGGTCACGCGATTCGTGGACCGTGCTGAAGACGTCGAGCAAATACGGAAAGCTGTGCAGGACCCCGCCGGGATTGAAATCGCGGAATCCGAACATGCCGCCATAGGCGCTGCACGCATCATAGGGAAAGATGGCCTTCAGCGCCGGATGCCCCTGCGCGGCCGCGCGCCATTGCTCGCCGGCATAACCGGAGATGCCGACCATTCCGACCTTGCCGTTTGACCAGGGCTGCTGCGTGATCCATTCGATCAGGTCGTAATGGTCCGTGTTCTCGTGGCCGTAGTGCCCTTCCGATTTTGCCGAGCCTCTCGGCTGCGCGATCACATGAACATAGCCATTAGCGATGAAGCGACGCGTATCGCCCGCCTCGATCGGACCGAACCAGAGCGGCGCATGAGCCGGCTGCGGCGGCAGGATATCCGCGATGTCCGGGCCCTGGATGTCCTTGTTGTGCAACGCGGACGCGTACAGCACCGGGTACCGGCCCGGCGTGTCGGGACGATAGACGTCAACGGCGAGCCGCACGCCGTCGCGCATGGCAACAATGATGTCACGCTCCTCGATCATCGCTTCACTCCCCGTTTTTGTGGCGTTGGCCGTCGATGTTCAGCAGTGGTCGAGCGTGAGGCAATTCAGCCGATCACCTCGACTGGTCGGGTTATCTCACAATACTTTACGTATGTAAAGTATAATTTTCGAGCCGCTCCTGACGATGCGCTGGCCAGCATGTGAAATGGAATTGGCTTTCGATAGTCGCTCCGCCGATCAGGCGAGCGAGGCCTTCACGCGTTCGGGCGTCATGGGCTGCTCGCGTATGCGGCGTCCAGTTGCACGGGCGAAAGCATTGGCCAATGCCGCTGACGTCGGAGGAAGAGAACCTTCACCGGCGCCCAAGGACGGTTCGTTCCGGTCCATCAAGATGATCGACGGCGGGCGCCTGCCCGAATAACGGCGGGGATGGCAGCACAGAGGTCGAGAGCACGACACCACGCGACTGCCAAAATACCTGCGAGATAACCTCGCGCTGCTCATCGCGCCGAGTCCGCTGCAGCACGGCGAACAGCGCGCACGATCCGGTTGTGGGTGCCGCAGCGGCAAAGCTGGTCCGCGAGGGCATCCTTGATTTCGCCGTCACTCGGATTTGGATTTCGATCCAGCAGGGCTTTTGCCGCCTTGATCATGCCGTTTGAACAGTAACCGCACTGAGCGGCTTGCTCCTCGATGAACGCCTTCTGTAAAGGGTGCGGCTTTTGAACTGTTCCCAAGCCCTCGAGCGTGACGACGTGGTCGTCTCCGACATCCTGTAGGGCAATCGAGCAGGTCCTTACGAGCTTTCCGCCGACCATAGCGGCTCAGGCACCACATTGCCCCAAGCCACAACCGAACTTGGGACCATTTAGCCCGAGATCGTTTCGCAACACGTACAACAGCGGAGTCTCTGGAGCGGTGGTCACCGCATGGGGCTCGTCGTTGACGGTAATTCGGTATGACATCTTCTACCTGCCGACCTGCGCCGGGCCGGACGCAGGATTTACTGGAGCGTCCGGCTGGAGCGATGAGCAACTGGCCAACGCGTTTGCATATCTTGGGGGCGACGGTCTTCACTGCATATTTCCTTAACTACGCTCAGACCGATCTAGACGTTTGACCGAATCAGGTGGTCTGCGGCGGTCACGGAATGCTGAATGAGACATTTCGACAAGCTGAATCCTCAGCTTGTCGAAACGACGCCCATCTGAGGCGAGTCGGGCGAAGCACGGCACATAATTGTCGTGTGAATTTGGCGACGAAGCCGATTGTGCCCTTTAGTGCATCCGGTTCGGGAGCATGAGCGCGATCTCGGGAAAGATCGAGACCAGCGCCAGGTCAAACAATAGGACGCCGATGAAAGGTAAGATCGCGCGCGTCGCTTGTTCGAGGCGAACGCCGCTGATGGAGCAGGCAGTATAACCGCAGCGAGCGCGCCACGCGCTGACCAAGACATGATGCCTCTCCTAAGTTAAACGATGGGATTCAATCTGATCTCAAACAAATATGCCGCTTTCCATTCGACGGATGGATTCAGGATTCTGATCCCTCAACACTTGAGGCAGCAGATCGTCCGGGGTGTCTTGGTATCAGATCGATCGAAGGAAGCGCTCGATCGCGAGTGAACCAACAGAGGTAGAGCGTCCGTCCGACGTGGCGGGATAAGGTCCCCCGTGGACCATGGCGTGAGCAACCTCGACCCCGGTGCCGAACCCGTTCACGAGTATTCGGCCTGCCAGCCCTTCAAGCGCCGGGAGCATCTTACGTGCAGAATCGTGGTCCTCGGGATCGATATGAATCGCGATCGTCAATTGCCCCTCAAGGCTATGAACGACCTTTGCAAGCTCGCCTTGATCGGTACAGCGAACGACGAGCGATGCCGCTCCAAATATTTCGTCCTGTAGATCGACGCTTGCCAAGAACGTTTTCGCGTCAGTGGAAAACACGACCGACTGAGCCGCCCGTCCTGATGCAGGCAATCCTTGTGCGAGCAGTTCGACATCAAGGCGAGCAGTGCGCCGCTCGACAGCCCAGCCGTAGCTCTTGCGGATTCTATCGGTGAGCATCGTCGCAGCAGGCATGCCGGACAATGCGTCTGTAGCGCCGCGGATAAACTCTTCAAGTCCGTTGCCTTGTTCGGCCAAGATCAGTCCCGGACCCGTGCAGAATTGGCCGGCCCCAAGAGTGAGCGAACTTGCGAAGGCGCGCCCGATTGCGGCCCCTCGTCGGGCCAAGGCTACGGGGAAAAGGATCACGGGATTGATCGAACTCATCTCGGCATAAACCGGAATGGGCTGATTGCGAGCGGCTGCGATCTTCATGAAAGTCGTCCCGCCGCTACGCGATCCGGTAAAACCGACGGCACGAATTTTGGAATGGGCGACGAGCGCCTGACTGATGTCGTTGCCGCTATCGTATATGAGGGAAAAGACGCCTTCAGGAAGATCGCAGGCTCGGACCGCGCGCTGCACCGCCAGGCCAACCAGTTCAGAGGTGCCGGGATGAGCCGAATGTGCTTTGACGATCACGGGGCAGCCGGCCGCCAGGGCCGATGACGTATCACCTCCCGCCACTGAAAATGCGAGCGGGAAATTGGATGCTCCAAAGACCGCTACGGGTCCGAGTGGCGCCTTCATGAGCCTTAAGTCCGGCCGCGGCGACGGTTTGCGGTCAGGCAGGCCCGGATCGATACGCGCCTCTAGAAATGACCCGTCACGAACGACCGCCGCAAAGAGCCGGAGTTGGCCAACCGTTCGTGCCCTTTCACTTTCGACTCTCGCCCGGGGCAGCGCGGTTTCCGCCATGCAACGCGAGATCAAGTCTTCGCCGAGCTCCGCGATCTCGTCTGCCATTTTCGAAAGAAAGCGGCTTCTCAAGTGAAGCGAGGTTTGCCGATAGATTCCGAAAGCCTGCCAAGCCAGAGCCGCGGCGTCTTCCAGGTCCGCAATCGTCGCGCCGCCAAACGATCCCTCCAGCGGCTCGCCGGTAGCTGCGTCCAAACCAAAGAACGCTCCGTTAATGCCGCGCCTTACGCTGCCGCCGATCAAGAGATTTCCAGAGATCATAATGTAAACAAACGCTCCAGTACAAAATGTCTGCGGAGGGCCCGTCCACAGTCGCTGACATCAACGAGCTGGACGACTGACTCGATCAGTTCCGGGAGGATTGTTTGATTGAGGCGGCGGCCGCTGCGCCAGCTTGCCTCTCCCAAATCTACCAACTCACCGATCGCACGCAGGCCCCGACAAATTGCTGCCGGAGCCTGAGAATAATCAGACGCTAAAAGGATCAAGCGGCCTTCCGGTCGCGGCGATCCAGAGCAGTGATCGCTGCATTCACGGTGGTCACAACGTGTTCACGTTCGGGGCCAACAAGCGGCATCCGAGGGGCGCGCGTCCATTCGGGAGCGCCGTAGACAAGGTTCTCGGCGAGCTTGATGTACTGGACCAGCTTCACGTGAGTATCGAGATGGAAGGACGGCGTCAGAATGTGGTAGAGCTTCCGCGCTTCTGCGAATTTCTCCTGAGCGCACAGGTTAAAGATCTCGACACATTCGGCCGGCCAGACGTTCGTCATGCCGGATACCCAGCCCGTTACGCCAAGCGAAGAACTTTCGACAATGAGATCATCGACGCCGCAGAAAACGCTGAATCGATCGCCGAGTTCGATGTACGTATCAGTGACGCGACGGATGTCGCCGGTCTCTTCCTTCACGCATACGATCTCAGGCGTATCGACGAGCTGTTTCAATACGGCCGGCGTTACATCAACCCCGTAGGTGATCGGGTTGTTGTAGATCATGATGGGCAACGACGAGGCGCTGGCGATGCCCTTGTACCACTCCGCCGTCTCGCGATCGTCCGTTTTGTAGCCGAGGCTTGGGAAGACCATCAGCCCCTGCGCGCCGACCGTCTCATACAACTTTGCATTGGCCTTGGCGGCGCTCAGATTCGTTTCAGCCAGACCAGACAGCAGTGGCACTTTGCCTTTCGTCACTTCGGAGGCCGCGTGGATGACGGACTCACGTTCGGCGAGCGTGAGCGATGCATTTTCGCCAAGCATTGGCAGAACGATCACGCCTGAAACCCCAGCCTTGATCAGTCTGTCGATGCTCGACTGAGTAGCCGTTAGATCCACGTTGCCATCTTGGGTCATTTTGGTGGTGACCGCCGGAAAAACGCCGGTCCATTTCTTCGTCATGAGATCCATCTCCTGTAACAAGTAGACTGGATCCAATCTACAGTAGTTTATATTACATGTCTACTTCCTTCCAACGACGAGGTAGGCTAAGGTTTCGAGGCAGTGATTCCGAAAGCGGCCATGGATCCTGTTTTATGGATTCAGCCAGCGAGGGCTCAGAACGGAAGGTAATGAAAGTGACTACCCGCGAAGCGCGATCGGTGAATCCTATCGCTCGACAGAGTTTGCCCGATGCGATCGCCGTTGAGCTGCGCGAGAGAATTCTCAACGGCGAGTTCAAGGACGGCGACCCGATCGTTCAAGAGGCCATTGCGGAGGAATACGAAGTGAGCCGCATGCCCGTGCGCGAAGCGCTTCGGCAACTGGAGGGGCAGGGCTTAGTCGCGCTTAAGACCCACAAGGGCGCGATCGTGACCTCCATGAAGAAGGAAAAAGTCAGCGAGCTCTTCGATCTGCGTGCTCTGCTCGAATGCGACATTCTTGCACGCGCACTACCGCACTTCGGTCCTTCAGATGCTGCCGCGGCTCAGGATTTCCTCAACCAGCTCGAGGGCGCATATCATCGCCGGGACACGGCCGAATGGGGTAAGTTGAACTGGCAGTTTCATAGGAGCCTGTATTTGCCCGCGAACAGGCCAGAGACGCTGTCAGTTCTCGAAGGGATCAATATTCAAGTAGAGCGTTTCATTCGGGTTCAACTCGTGATGACCGGCGCGATCGCCGCAGCCGAACGAGAGCACCGCGACCTTCTGAGCCTGTGCACAGAACGAAATCCGACCGCCGTCGACTACCTCCGAAAACATATCTTGGATGCCGCTAAGTTGCCGTCTTCGATATCAGCCTGAATAAGGCGTTCGGCACCACGCCTGGTTGCTTCACGCGACCAGCCCACGTCGGGGCGCATCTTAGTCCATCGGCTTTGGTTTAATGTAGCACGCGCTGCAGGAACTGGCGGGTCCGCTCTTCCTTCGGATCATTGATCACCTGGCGCGCAGGTCCTAACTCGCAAATCACCCCCTGGTCGAAGAACGCGACGCGGTCACCGGATTCACGAGCAAAGGCCACGTCGTGGGTGACGACGATCATGGTCATCCCGCTCTCTTTGAGCTTGCGTAGAGTATCCAGGACTTCGCCCACGAGTTCTGGATCCAGCGCCGATGTTACCTCGTCGAACAGCATGTAAGCAGGCTTCATCGCCAAGGCTCGCGCAATGGCCAACCGTTGTTGCTGCCCGCCCGAAAGCCCGGACGGTTTCATATCCGCTTTGCTGCCCAGCCCGACATAGTCCAGATGCTCGCGAGCCAAATCGCGCGCATCGCGGCGTGACTGCTTCTTGACGACGCGCGGCGCCAACGCGACGTTCTCAAGAGCCGTGAGATGAGGAAAAGCATTGTACTGTTGGAAAACAATCCCAAGCTTCTGCCTGAGGGTGTTCAGATTTGTATCTCGGGCGTGCACGTTGGTTCCGTCGACGATGATGTTACCACCCTGGATCGATTGAAGACCGTTGATACACTGCAGCAGCGTCGACTTTCCAGACCCGCTGCCGCCGATGAGACACAGCACTTCGCCTTTTTCGATCGACAGATTGATACCCTTGAGCACCTCCAGCGTACCGAACGATTTACGAACATTCTCAATCTCAATCATGCTGGAAGGTCCTTTCGAGCCTGCGGCTGTAAAGTGAGATAGGGTAGCAAATGGCGAAGTAGAACAGCCCGGTACCGGCGAGCACGAGAAGTGCTTCGTTCGTACGATTGATCAAGACTTGCGATGCGCGCAGAAGCTCGACGTACCCGACGACACTGACCAGAGCCGTATCCTTCGTCAGCGCTATGACAGTCCCAATCCAACCAGGGAAGAAAGTTCGAAGAGCGAGTGGAGCGGAGACATAGCGAAGCTCCTGCCAATAGCTCATGCCGAGCGATCTACTCGCCCACTTCAACTGAAACCGCACAGCGCCAAGCCCGGCTCTGACCAGTTCGGAGGTCAGGACACCCATGTAGAGACTGAGGACAATGACCCCAACCCACAGTGGCTCCAGCGGAATGCCAGCCAGCGCGAAGGAACTGTTGACTAGAATGAACTGGATTATTAACGGAACGCTGCGGGTTACGTCAACGTAGGGTGCAAGAACAATCCGCGCGACCGGCACGTCTTGCCTCAGCCAGCCGATCACGACGCCAATCAAGGTACCGAACGTAGCGGCGGCAAGTGTGAGGATGAGGGTATTCCAGACGCCCAAGAGGACATACGGTAGATCCGACCATTGGAGTCCTGAATACGGCAGCTGGAATTGCATCGCGTTCACCTCCCAAACAGACGCCACGACGCCAATTGGGCGAGCGTTTCAATCGCTTTGGCCATGACATAGTAGATACAGGCCGCGACGATGAAGAATTCGAATGTTCGGAATGACTCCGACTGCGCCGCCTGCGTTGCTCCAGTCAGTTCGCGTAGACCGATGATCATTCCAAGCGAACTGTTCAACAGCGCCCAGTTCAGTTGATTCACGTATGGAAAGAAAACGACTTGAAAGACTTGAGGGAAGACGACATACGCGTATGCCGCAAATGCACTCATACCTAAGGAGCGCGCGGCCGACAGTTGCTGTGGCGGCACCGAATTCAAGCCACCTCGAAACGTTTCTGCCAGATAACCGGCGTTGTTGAACGTCAGTGCCGCCACCATCGCAAAATAGCTCGGCAGATGTATGTGTAGAGATCCAAGGCC
This sequence comes from Bradyrhizobium sp. AZCC 2230, assembly GCF_036924495.1. NCBI lineage: Bacteria > Pseudomonadati > Pseudomonadota > Alphaproteobacteria > Hyphomicrobiales > Nitrobacteraceae > Bradyrhizobium > Bradyrhizobium sp. AZCC 2230. The sequence goes on from NZ_JAZHRS010000001.1 coordinate 3,414,860, forward strand.
GAAATAGACCATGTACACTTGGAATAGCGCCGGCGTGTTTCGCGCCAGCTCGACCCAGCCAGTCGCAAAGGCGTGCCCGACGCCCTCCTTTGCACGCCGCCAGAGCGAAAGCGGCAAAGCGAGCGCAGTACCGAAGATCATCGAAAGAATGGTGACCTCAAGCGTGATCCGCGCTCCCTGAAGCAACTCAGGAAACTTCTCCCAGACGATCGACCAGTAGAATGTGTAATTGAACATCGCGCCGACTCCAAAAACCTATGAGGTGGCGCTCGAGAAGCGATCCACCCCACTACGATCAGAAGTCCACGCCCGGCACGCTCAGCGACGGAGATTCGCTGCCACCAAAGTATTGGAAATAGAGTTCTTTGTAGCGCCCCGTCCTTACCTGTGACCAGACGAACACCCGCACCCAGCTCAAAAGGTCCCGGTCGTCTTTTCGGACAGCGATGCCGCAAAGATCTGCCGGCGTCGGCGCTTCGCCCTTGATCACCAAGGTGGGAAACTGGCCGCTCCGGACGAGAGCACCCGCCGAAGCGTTGCCAAGAATAATCCCGTCGATCTTCCCCTGCGTTAGCGCGAGATAGCTTTCCGCTTCGGAGCCGTAACCGGTGTACGAGCCCTTCGCGTCTTTCCAGGCACTGTAGAGAGACTTGAGCTCCTGTTCTGTCGTCGTGCCCGTTACTCCGCCGATCGCCCGCCCCTTCATATCGTCGAATTTTTCGACACCAGCGTCGTTGCGGGTCAGGACCACATTCGTGTAGCTGACATAAGGTTGAGAAAAAGCCACAGTCAGCGCTCGTTGGGTGGTGATCGACGCAGATGCAATCAAGACGTCGATTCGGTTCGAGACCAGAGCAGGAATACGCTCCGAGGAAGGCGTCTCGATAATCTGCGCGGTTGCGCCAAGGGCCTTGGCCATGTCCTTGCAGTAAGCGACGTCATAGCCGTCAGGCTCATTCTTTTGGTTGCGGAAGCCCGCGGGCGGATAATCGAGTTGCACCCCGCATCGCAGCGTCTTCGATTGAACGATCTTGTCCAGCGCGGACTGCGCATGGGCGGCGGAGCCACCCGCAAATGCCGCGAGCATTAAAGATACCAGCGCACCTCGACCCCAATTCTGACGCGACATCAGGCTCTCCCTCTGAAAAAGCAGACAACTATTGGCAAATCCGGCAATAATGACGATATGGATCCAATCTACAATTGTCAAGTAGGTGGAAAGCAGCAAGGAACGACCGGCGTGGAGCTTTGGGGCATTTTGCCCCCCTGAAGCTAAGAGATTCTCGGCCTTTGAATAATCTTGACGTCCTATATGGATCCAATCTACAATATTGGATTAGGAGAGGCCGTGTCAGCGCAATCTGCAATCGTGATCGGAGCCGGAATCGTCGGGCTATCCACGGCGTTTCATCTCGCCGCCGAAGGTCTGGCTGTTACCGTGGTGGATCGCGACCCTCTCGGGGATAAGGCATCGTTTGGAAATGCCGCCGGGATTGCAGTGACAGAGGTCGTCCCCGCTTCGGTGCCCGGCCTCGCCCTCAAGATTCCAGGATGGCTGCTCGATCCGCTCGGCCCCCTAGCCGTCCGCCCTGTGCACGTTCTCAAACTTCTACCTTGGCTTTGGGCCTTTTCGCGCGCCGGTCGCCGGGAAGAAGTTGAGCGCATTGGGGCGGCGCTCTCAGCCTTGAACAGCCGAGTCTACGATGATCTCGAACCGATGCTGGACGCGTGCGGGCTTTCTGGAGAACTACAGCGCCGCGGCGCACTCACCGTTTACGAGAGCGAGAAGGCTTTCAGGAACGACGCCGAGGAGTGGAGCTTCAAACGCCGTCACGGCATAGAGGTACGAGCACTATCGGGGGATGAAGCACGCGAACTCGAGCCAGCGCTCAGCCCGGTCATAACCAACGCGACCCTCACGCCGCAATGGTCGCATGTCAACGACCCGAAGGCACTCGTTGACGGGTTGCGCTCGTGGCTGATGCGCGAAAGAGGGGTTCAGATCCTAACGGGCGAGGTCCGAAGCCTTGTCGCCCAGGATTCACAAAGAGTGGCGGTGCGCTGCGGAGAAGGAAGAGAATTCTCGGGCGACTTTGTCGTGGTCGCCGCTGGTGCCTGGTCGGGCATCCTCGCCCAGACGCTTGGCGACCGTGTGCTCCTCGAGAGTGAGAGAGGTTATAATACGACCTTGCCCGAGCCAGGCGTAGAGATCTCCCGTGAGATCATCTTCGCCGAGCGCAAGTTCGTTGCAACGCCTCTCAGCATCGGCTTGCGCATCGGAGGTGCGGCCGAGTTCGGTGGCCTCGATGCAGCCGCGAATTACAAGCGTGCCGAAGCTTTGGTTTCATTGGCCTCGCGCTACTTTCCCAAGCTCAACCCGCGCGGTGGGACCGCCTGGGCGGGCCATCGACCAGCGACCCCGGACAGCCTGCCGGTGATCGGCCGAGCTCCGCATTGTCCAAACGTGATCTATGCGTTTGGCCACGGGCACCTCGGCCTAACTCAAGCCGCCACAACGGGTCGAATCGTCGCAGATTTGATCAAAGGGCGCCCTGATTCGATCGATCTCTCTGCTTATTCCATATCTCGCTTCAACTGAGCCAAGAGTTACGCCATGACGCGCCATACGTTCTTCTGCATCGACGCTCACGCCTGCGGAAACCCGGTTCGTGTCGTCGCGGGCGGCGGTCCGCTCCTGCCCGCGGTTTCGATGGCCGAGAAGCGTCAGATCTTTGTCAGGGACTATGATTGGATCCGGCGCGCGCTCATGTTTGAACCGCGCGGACACGATGTCATGTCCGGAACGATCCTGTATCCCTCGTCTCGCGATGATTGCGACATTGGCGTGCTCTTCATCGAAGTCAGCGGCTGTCTGCCGATGTGTGGCCATGGCACGATCGGAACGATAACCGCAGCGATCGAAGAAGGCCTCGTCGTTCCGAAGGAAGAAGGACGCCTGGCGATCGAAGCGCCAGCCGGCCGCGTGGCGATCGAATACCTCAAGAACGGACAGTACGTCGAGGAGGTCAGGCTCTTCAATGTGCCCAGTTACCTTCACGCACAAGACGTCACCCTGAACGTACCCGGCCTGGGTTCAATAGTCGTTGACCTATCCTACGGCGGAAACTTCTACGTGATCATTGAACCTCAAGCCAACTGGTCGGGCCTTGATGGAATGTCGGCTGACGAAATCAAGCGCTTGAGTCCGTTGGTGCGCGCCGCCGCGGAGCGTGCTCTGGCGCCCGTACACCCGGAGGACGAGCGCATCCGCAGCGTCAGCCACGTCATGTGGTGCGACAAGCCAAAATCGCCAAAAGCAGACGCGCGCAACGCCGTCTTCTACGGAGACAACGCTATTGACAGATCGCCATGTGGAACGGGCTCATCGGCTCGCATGGCCCAACTCGTGGCGCGTCGGCGATTGGCCGTTGGTGACCGTTTTGTCCATGAAAGTATCATCGGCACCATGTTCAACTGTCGCGTCGAAGGCGAGACCACAGTCGGCACAAAGCCGGCAATCCTGCCAAGCGTTGCAGGTTGGGCCCGCGTGATTGGCCACAATACAATCTACGTAGACGATCGTGACCCGCTCGCGCATGGCTTCCAGTTGGCCTGAACAGCATCTTCAGTTGATCGAAAGCACCATGAGCCAAACCGACGCCATTCGCATGTCGCTTGACGAGGTTCGCGACCTTGCCAGGCGCATCCTGTCGCATTACGGCCTCGCGTCCGACCATGTAGCTGCCGTCGCCGAGACGATCGTGGCGAGCGAACGCGACGGCTGCACCTCACACGGAGTGTACCGTCTGATCGTCTGCGCGCGGACGCTCGCCAGCGGGAATGTGATCCGGGAAGCCGTTCCGGAGGTCTCGAACACCGCGCGGTCGATGACACGGGTCGACGCTAAGGGCGGATACGCCCAGCTTGCCTTCGAAATGGGGCTTCCCACGCTCGTCGAGAATGCAAAGCAAACAGGTATCGCCGCGCTGGCGATCAATAACTGTGTTCATTTCGCAGCGCTGTGGCCGGAAGTCGAGCGCCTGGCAGATCTAGGTCTCGTCGCCCTCGCCTGCACGCCAAGCCACGCATGGGTCGCGCCAGCCGGGGGCACGAAGCCCGTCTTTGGAACCAATCCAATTGCCTTCGCCTGGCCCCGTCCAGACGGTCCGCCTTTCGTTTTCGATTTCGCTACGAGCGCGGTCGCGCGTGGTGAGATCGAACTGCACCATCGTGCCGGGAAACCCATTCCGATCGGCTGGGGCCTCGACACCCATGGACGCCCGACAACGAACGCCGGTGACGCGCTGGCCGGCGCCATGCTCGCCTTCGGCGGACACAAAGGCTCCGCACTGGCTGTCATGGTTGAGTTGCTGGCAGGGCCGCTGATCGGCGACATGACGAGCGCGGAATCGTTGGCGGCCGACGCGGGGCGGAAGTCGTCTCCGCTCGGAGGGGAGCTGATCGTCGCCATCGATCCAGTCGGATTCCTAGGCGTTTCGACCAACCACCATATTCGCAGAGCGGAGTCTCTGTTCGAGGCTATCACGACACAGGGAGCGCGCCTGTCCTCACAACGACGATACGAAAACCGGGAGCGAAGCATTACTGACGGCGTGTTAATCCCGCGCTCGCTCCACCAAGATCTCGTTGCCTTGCTCTAGGGTTGAAACTTCGGGGAATTGAAGTGCAGGAGATCAAACTCCTGCCACTGCTTCTCTGCAGCAGCGATTGCTTTCGCGCTTCTCTCTGCGTCCAGCTTCACAAGTTGAGCGCACACACTCTCGACGATCGATAGGCTGGGAACGATCGAAGGAAAGAACGAGGCACCTTCAGATGGGACCACCAAGATCCGGTCCGCGAATTCAGCGATCGGCGATACCAATTGGTCCGAGATCAGATAAACCGGCGCACCTCGACGCTTTGCTTCGCGTGCAGCAGCGATGGATGAGTTGTACAATCGCCAAAACGTTATCGGAATGAGGACATCTCTGTCTGTTAGGTCAGCGAGTGCGTTGGTCAGGACGACTGTATCGTCCAAAACCTCGCATCGATAGCCAGCCACTCCTGCATGGTGAGCTAACGTTCTTCCGACTGCGGCAAAGCTTCCCGACGCAACAATAAGGCGCCGCTTCGCTGAAGAGATGACTTTTGCAAAATCCAAGATGATCGATCGATCGATCGCCCGCTTCATTGCAGTCAGGTGCTCAATATGCTTTCCGATCGTCGCGTCAAAGGGCGCCTGTGTTGATGAAGCATCGTGAACAACCGCAAGCTCGGGTGCGCTCAATAGGCCGAGATAACGAGCGCGGATCTCCTGACGCCATTCCGGCCAGCCCGAGAATCCGAAAGATTGAGCACTTCGCGTAACGGTGGCGACATTGACGCCCGAAGCCCCCGCCATCTCAGAGGTGGAGGCATAGGATGCAAGCTCTGGATTGGTAATGACTGCGTCCAAAACGTGATGAACGGCTTTCGACGGAACCTTGTTGGCAGCGAGCGCGCGAAGCCAATCCTCAACCGGCCGCCCATGCAGCTCCGGTCTTGCAACGATTTTTGTATCTTTTGTCATCCGTGAGTCATATTGCAATTATTCTTGCAGATGGCATACTACCCCAGCCGAAAATAAATACCGGCGCCCCCTTTCTTGCAAAGAACTTTGCAGAATCGACGAAGCGGCAGGTCGAGGGGCCAAAACTCTGAGCAGAATTGGATCCAATCGATTGTCGCCGGCGTAGCGCCCAAGGGGAGTGTGATGTATGTCTCAGATTGCTCAACGCCTTGAGCGGCTGCCTTTCGGTCGTTTTCACTACAAGCTCCTCCTGATGGGAGGATTAGGATACATGTTCGAGGCGGTCGACGCCGCCATCATTGCATTCCTCTTGCCGGTGTTGCGACCGCTCTGGGGTCTAACCAGCGTCGAGACCGGTGTCCTCGCAAGCAGCACTTTTTTCGGTTTCCTCGTCGGCGCGCTGACCGCCGGCGCACTCGGTGACCGCTTTGGACGCCGCAACATCATGATGTGGGCGCTCGTGCTGTTCTGTGTCTCCGCTTTCGTAAGCGCGTTCGTCAACAACTGGCACCACTTCTTCGCACTTAGGGTGATTGGAGGAATTGGGATGGGCGCGGAGGCCGCCATCATCGCCCCATTCTTATCGGAATTCGTAAGCGCCAACAGGCGAGGTAGCTTTACGGCATCGCTCGCAGGATTCTTCTCTTTTGGGTTCGTAACGGCTGCTCTCATCGGATATTTCATCGTCCCGCTCGGTGACAACGGTTGGCGGTACGCAATCGTGGCAACTGCTCTCCCTGTCGTTCTCGTTCTTTGGTGGCGCCGGTCGGTCCACGAGTCACCACGCTGGTTGGAAAGCCGCGGCAGGCACGCAGAAGCCGAAGCTATCGTTGCGGGCATCGAAACGGATTTCGAGCAACGTGGCATCAAACTTCCGCCGGTTCCTGCATCCGGGGCGATCGTTACAACTCCTGCAGCGAGCCTCGGCGAGACTTTCAAGGTTTTGTGGTCGCCAAAGCTGCGGCGCATCACGATCATGACCTGGCTGCTTTGGCTCTCTGTGACCTTCTGTTCCTATCTGTTTTTTACCTGGATTCCCGGTCTGCTGGTCGAACGCGGCATGACGATTACCAAGAGCTTCTCCTTCTCAATCCTGATCTATCTCGCTCAAATCCCGGGATATTTTTCCGCAGCATGGGCCTGTGAGCGGATCGGCCGTCAGTACACCATCGTGTCTTACATGGCTGGCGCGGCACTTTCGGCTCTTGCCTTGGCCACAGTCCAGACCGATCAGCAGGTGTTAGCTATGAGCATCCTGCTGTCGTTCTTTATCAACGGCGTCAATGCAGGTGAGTATGCCTACACGCCGGAAGTTTTCCCAACTCGTGTCCGGGCAACAGGAGTTGGGACTGCATCGGCAATCGGCCGCATTGGCGCAATCAGTTCCCCGATTCTTGTGGGCTACATCTATCCAATCGCCGGCTTTGCGGGTGTGTTTGGGATGACTACGGCCGTCCTGCTCGCAGGCGCACTCTCTGTCATCACACTTGGAATTCCGACAAAAGGGCGTTCGCTCGAAGAAATCGAGAGCACAGAATTTCAGGCTGCCCTTCTCCCTGTCAAGGGTGTCGAGGAGTCCCGCGCGTGACCCAGGGTCTGACGGAAACGCAATTCCATCGCTTGGCAGCATTCAATGCGGCCGTTACGCGTGCGACCGACCCCAGCGCTATGATGACGCTGGGGGAAGCGGCTTTTCAGCGAGAGTTCGGATACAAGCTCTTCACGCTCCTGAAGGTCGACCGCGATGCCAGCCTCATGCGCCGGCTCTACTCGAGCAATACCAAGATCAACCCTGTCGGGGGCACCAAGCCGATTGAGGCAGGCAACTGGACTCAACGCGTTCTGGTCGAAGGTCTCCACTACGTCGGCCGAAACCGCTCCGATCTCAAGAGCGTATTCGCCGAACATGAGGCGCTATTCAACCTTGGTTGCGAAAGTGTGCTCAACACGCCGATTCTATCGCGAGGACAGGTTATCGGCTCGATAAACATCTTGGACATTGAAAATCACTACACGGAAGACATGTGCCCATTGGCCAGCCTTTACGGCCAATGCCTGACACAAGTCTTCCTTTGATCTGAGAAACCCGATGCCGATCTTGTTCAAGAATGCACTTGTCGTAGACGCGACCGAGTTCGGTGCGCGGGATGGTGCCGTCTACGTTGAGAATGGTCAGATCAGAGATACTGCATTCTCCGGCCGCGTTCCCGAAAATTGCCGGGTTTTCGACTTGAAAGGCAAGAGCCTGATGCCTGGGCTGATCGATTGCCATGTTCACGTCGTAGCAAGCATGATGAACCTAGCCCAAAACGCGGCTCTGCCAGATCCTCTTGCCGTGCTTCGCTCTGTGCCGATCATGCGCGGCATGCTGGAGAGAGGTTTTACTACCGTACGCGATGTTGGCGGCGCCCCTGTCGCACTCGCAGATGCGCAAGTGCAAGGCCTAATTGCCGGCCCGAAGCTCATCGTCTGCGGCAAGGCATTGTCCAAGACGGGTGGACACACCGACTTCCGACAAAAATACGATGTGCGCGAACCGCATCGCAACGATCATCGGTTTGGATCGCTCGGCCGCATCGCAGACGGTCCAGAGGAAGTACGTCACGCCTGTAGAGAAGAGCTCCGACAAGGCGCGCGCTTCATAAAGGTGATGGCCAACGGCGGCGTCGGAAGTCCGACCGACCCGATCGATTGGTTCGGCTATTCCGAGGATGAGCTGCGAGCCGCTGTTAGCGAGGCCCGTGATGCGCACACCTACGTGTCAGCTCACCTGTATACTGCAGCGGGAATTAAGAGAGCCGTCGAGTGTGGCGTCCGTTCTCTGGAACATTGCAACCTCATCGATGATGAAACGGCCGCGCTTGCCGCCGCTGCAGGTGCAGTTGCGGTCCCGACGTTGACCATTTTCGAGGCTCAGGCCCGCGAGGGAGAGAAGATAGGCTTACCGAAGGAAAACAGACCCAAGCTCGACATGGTCCGGTCTGCGGGCTTCAAGAGCATCGAGATCTTGCGCAATGCAGGCGTCAAGATGGCCTATGGCACGGATCTGCTCGGCGAGACGCACGAATACCAAAACGAGGAGTTTAGATACCGGTCAGAGGTTCTGTCATCAACTGAGGTGCTTGCCAGTGCGACAACGACAGCTGCCGCGTTGATCGGTGCTGGAGAAAGGCTCGGTGTTATCCGCGAGGGAGCAACCGCAGACCTTCTTGTCGTCCGAGGAAACCCTTTGCGCAACATCGACCTCCTCGCTGCTCCCCTACACAACATAAGGATGGTTGTTCAAAACGGCGGTGTTGTGATCGAACGTGGATTCTAGATCCAGGCTTGTTTGCATCATACGCGAGCCCATGACCGAACTGACGGCGATGACCATGGCCGCTAACGCCCAGCCCAGCATCGGAACGCGGCCGATCTATCAGAGAAATGCCGACGTCTGCGCATCAAACGCAAGGACGATGCACTGGACAAACCAAGCAACCCGCCGGCAATTTCGCATCAGCAAACGATGGCGCCGACCAGAATTAATCGCCCGATTGCGCTGCCGCGACGTGGCTCCGGACACGATCAAAGCCCCGAATCTGATCGCTTTGTCCCTGCAAAAAGAAGGCGCGAGACATCCTCCCGATGCGGCAAACGGCGCGGATCGATTGGATCATGGCCCACATTTGAAGAGGAGCTAGCGCGGGTGATCGCCACTTTGCTTCGACCGAACCGGCCGTGCGCCGTCAGGTGCGCGGCCGGAATTTGATGGCGCCGGGGCCGTCCTTGCGACCCCGGCTCCCCCCTCACTCTGCTGCTTATCGAGCCAGGCCACGACGTTCTCCAAAATTTGGTGTATCCCTCGTGCGCGATGACAGCATCCGCAACGGTCTCTTGACGGGACACTATTGATGTCGGGAATCCACCTTGCGAATCACCGGCGTTTTCCTCCGGCGCAGTTGCGCAACGCATGATGGCCGGATGGAACAGAGATAGACACTTTGAATTAAGGGCCGGTTGCGTTGTGTGGCACACCCAAAGGCGTCAGCGTGACACGGCGAAATCGCTCGCGGTACACGCCGGGTCATTTGCCCGGCGAACGGCTCTTTCGTCGCCGTCCTCCGCTCAACCCCGTGACAGCAGATCCACGGCAACGAGAGACAGGAACAGCACGCTGGCAGCGATATTCACCACCAAGCCCAGTCGGATGATCCATGACTCGTTGTTCGGGAGGCTCCTGATTCCTCCCACCGCGCGCAGTGTCGCGAGGAGCAGATGACCTCCATCCAACGGTGGAATGGGAACGAGGTTGTAGAGACCAATCGCGATCGACAGCGCGCTGACGAAGGATGCGGCCAGCGCGGGAAGGTGAAAATCGAGGGACGGCACCAATCCGCCCTCGCCGACCAACGCCAACGAAAGTCCGCAAATCGCCAGCGAGAAAGCCAGATTTGCTGCAGGCCCCGCGGCGTGCACGACCGCCAGAGCACCTGGTTTGGCCGAAGACAAGACGCCGTCCTCATCACCTCGCAACTCCAGGTAAGCCGCTATCGGAAACAGCCCCACACTGCAGTGCGTGCCGCTTTGATCGGACAATACGCAGACGGTGGGACCGACGCCGATCCTGATGCGCTTCACTGGATTCATGTTCCACGCGAGCGCACCACGCGTCCAGTCAAACCGCGCCCCGCTATGCGGGGCTTGCGATGTCCCGCACCATCAAGGTGACACACGCGCGCAGGGATGTTCTACGGCAACTCCGTTGCCCGACGAGCATCGATACTGCACCGTGAACAACGCGCTCGACGAGAGATCAGTGAAAATCGATGGTTGCCTATCAGGTTGTCTTCAAGATCGGAGACGAGGAACTCACCGAGCGGGTCTCTGCCTCCTCCCCCGAACTGGCTCGTCTCAAGGAAAAGCCGTCACAACGAGGCGATGGTGATTGCCGTGCTGCCAGTGCAGCCTTCGCCCAGATTTCCTGGGCCTCCTCGCAAATTTCTGGACGGGTGACCGGCTGCAGGTTGTCAACACGGCGTCATACCGACGGGCGAAGCAGTGGCTGGCGACTCGCCAAGGCGCATTACTCTAATCAAAGCCGCGACAAGAGATTCTTTGCAAGCGGCAACTTGTCTCTAATGCAGTTGATCTGGTGCAACAATTGGCGCCTGCTACAGTTATCCGGAAGCTCTGCCAGCGATACATCCAATCGATCCAAGATACGCTCCAGACCGTGAATGGTTTGACCCAGGTGAGCCGGGCACGTACTTCTGAGTTGATCGTTTCGGTTGTCCGATCGACCGGACCGACGCGATATTGGAAACTTGATCAACGCGCCCATTCAGCCATCCCAAAACGAAACGATCGAAAGCGACGTCATTTTGCCAAGCCGACGCGCCGATCAAAAATAGATCAGTATCCGCCCAACCAGCAATTCAGTATGCGTGATACACGCTCTCTTCCATGGGATACCTTGCTTAGGGATTTCGAAACCAATCGGCCTCGGCTTCTGCGTATCCCACGGGACTTCTCACCGGCCCATTAGATCGTGACACGGTCGCGCATCGAAGCAGTAGGAGAGCTCGATCGACCGATGAAGGCGCATTCAGATCTCTTCGGAGTAGGTCCATTCATGAAAAGACTCGATTTGCGCGTCCTTCAACGCGTCATCGAGCGCTTCAGTAATCAGGGCGCCCTCCGTCGGCATGTTTGGATCGACCCACATGCAGGTGTTCCCAAGCGGGATTTGTCGAAGGCGAAGGACTGGCCCGGATCAGGACGCCATCTGCCTCTGTCGGGACGGAGCTGGGTCCAGGTCGCGGTCGTCTTCTCGCGGATCACCGCGTCGAGCAAAACCGTCGTATCGAGCCATCGGAGCCATAGCGATACATCCCGATCGGCTTTGGTCTTAAAAAGCGAGCCACTTCTTCAGGACTTTCTCATTCTATTGGCGTCATTGTGATTGATGGACTATCGACCCCCTCCGGCCGATTTTCGCAGAGCATATCCTGAAAGGACGGAAACCAGTCCACGTTCAGCGACACCGCCAACTCTCGGGCCGCCGGCGTCGGATCGATGATCGACGACAGTACCGCCTCCGGCCGGGCGAGAATGTGCTCGATGTGTCGCTTGCCGATGAGACCCGCTCCCATCACCGACAGGCGGACGGGTGCACTCATCCGACGCTACCCCTTCTTCTCGTCAAGCAGCTTGGCCACACGACGCAAGCCGAGCAGATAACCCTGCGTGCCGAAGCCTGCGATGACACCGTCAGCCCGTTTGGACACGAACGAGTGGTGGCGGAATTCCTCGCGCTTGTGCACGTTGGAAATGTGCACCTCGATCACTGTCCCCTCGAACGTGTTCAGAGCATCCAGGATGGCGACCGACGTGTGGGTGAAAGCCGCGGGATTCATCACGATACCAGACGCCGTTTCGCGCGCCTCGTGGATCCAGTCGATCAGCTCGTATTCTCCGTTCGATTGATGGAAGCGAATGTCCAGGCCGAGCTCCTTGGCCAGTGCCCGACAATCCCGCTCGACATCCGCAAGCGTCTCGTTGCCATAGATGTGGGGCTGGCGCTTGCCAAGCAGATTGAGATTTGGCCCGTTCAGGACGTAGACAAGACGACTCATGAAAACTCCGTTCAGTGATGGGCGAGGATCTCGCCCAGGAACTGCCTGGTGCGGGCCTGCTGTGGATTGCGGAAGAAAGCGTCGGGCGCGCCTTCTTCGATGATCTGTCCTTCAGCCATGAAGATGACGCGATCGGCAACCTGGCGGGCAAAGCCCATCTCGTGGGTGACGCAGATCATGGTCATGCCGTCGTTGGCGAGGCCTATCATCGTATCGAGCACCTCCTTGACCATCTCAGGGTCGAGAGCCGAGGTCGGTTCGTCAAACAGCATCACCTTGGGCTGCATGCAGAGCGCACGCGCGATTGCGACACGCTGCTGCTGACCGCCCGAGAGTTGGGCGGGATATTTGTCGGCCTGATCACCGATGCGGACCCGTTCGAGATATTTTCGCGCAGTCGCCTCCGCCTCGGCCTTGCTGATGCGGCGCGCGCGAATGGGGGCGAGCATGCAGTTCTGCAACACCGTCATATGCGGAAAAAGATTGAAGCTCTGAAAGACCATGCCGACGTCCTGACGTACGACATCGATGGCCTTTATGCTGCCGTCCAGCCTATGACCGTTCACAACGATGCTGCCCTGCTGGATCGCCTCGAGGCGGTTGATACAACGGATCAGCGTCGACTTGCCCGAACCGGACGGACCGCAGAGCACGATCTTCTCGCTCTTGCGCACGGCGAGATCGACGTTGCGGAGAGCTTGGTACCCGCCGTACCACTTCTGCACGGCTTTCATTTCGATCAGGATCAGGTCCTGCATGGATTCACTCCGCTATCGGACGGCGGCCAGCGCGGATCGTGCGCCGGCCGCCCGCAGTGGCTACTGAACTGTGAAGGGAACGCCGGGGACCGAGTCCGGGAAGATCGGCACGGGGGCCTTCATCCATTTGGCGTAGAAGGCGGCCAACTTGCCGTTAGACTTGATCTGGTCGATGAACTTGTTGGCCGTCTCGTTCCACTCCTTCTCTCCCAGGCGCGTGCAGGCCCCGTTGTGCAGAGCGGTGAAGTGAAGCTTGGGCTCGAACCCAAGTTCTGGCTTTGCAGCGTTCAGACGCTGAGGATAGAAGCTGTTTGCGCCGACGGCCTGCACTTGGCCTGAGAGCAGTGCCTGGATCGTGGCCGCATCATCATCAAACCTGCGGATTTCGGTGCCTGCTGGAGCGCTATTGGTGACCTGGGTGTCCTGCGTGGAGGACCTCGGAACGCCAATGACGTACTTGCCCATGTCGGCATTGCTATTGATCGGCGTCGCCTGGGCCGCGACAAGCGTGATCTCGTTGGCGACATACGGCTTGGAATACTGCACCGCCTTCGCGCGCTCGGGCAGCATGGCCATGGTTGCGAACAGAATGTCGACGCGGCCCGTGGTCAGCGCCGGAATACGATTGGCCACCGCCAGCGGGACGAACTCGGCCTTCACGCCGAGATATTCAGCGAATGCGCGCCCCATGTCGGCATCGATGCCATCCTGCTTTCCCGAGCTATCGACATAACCCCAAGGAGGATTGTCGCCCTGAATTCCTATGACGACGACCCCCTTCTTCTTCACGTCTTCCAGAGTGCCCGCCTGCGATTCGCCTGCGATGGCGATAGCTGCCAATGCCAATAGCGCGACCCCGAGTTGGCGACGATTGGGTGAAAACAACATGAGTATCTCCTCCTGGTGATGGCTGTTTGTAATTGGGCAGGTGCGCCGTTCCTACCTTTGGTTGGCGAGGGCGAGCCTGGCCTCCATCCGGCTGCCCCACCACGACAGTGGCCAGCAGAGGATGAAATACATCGCGCCGACCACGCCGAAGACAAGCAGGGGCTGGAAGGTCTGGTTCGATACGATTTGACCGGCACGGGCGAGCTCGATGAAGCCGACGATGGCGGCGAGCGACGTGCCCTTGATGAGCTGCACGAGATAGCCGATTGTCGCCGGCAGCGAAATGCGGATCGCCTGTGGCAGCACGATATCGCGCATGCGGGACGAATAGTGCAGTCCAAGCGCCATCGCGGCCTCAGTCTGGCCTCGCGGCACGGCCTGTATCGCGCCGCGCCAGATCTCGCCAAGGAAGGCGGAGGCGTTCACGGTGAAACCAATCGCTACCGCGACGAAGGCATCGAGCTTCAGCCCGGTTAGCGCCAGTCCGTAATACACGACGAAAAGCTGCAGCAGCAGCGGAGTGCCCTGGAATATCCCGATGTAGATGCGGGTGATCCATTCCACGCCCTTGTGACCACAGGTGCGCAGCAATGCGATAGCGAGCCCCGCCGTGCAGCCGCCTACGAATGCGACCAGCGTAAGCAGCACGGTCCATTGCAGACCACGTAGCAGGAAGCCGAACTCCGGAAGGCCAAAATGCGGTGTCATGATCTCTCCTCAGCGTGTCGGATAAGAGAAGAAACGGTGAGAGATGACCGCAAAGCCCAGCATCAGCAGCCAGGAGATCGCGAGATAGAGGAAGGTGACGGAGAAATAGACCTCGAAGCTGCGGAATGTGTCGCTTTCGATGCGTTGCGCAACCGATGTCAGTTCGTAAGCGGACACCGCCGAGCAGATCGACGATGTCAGCGTCAGCATGATGAACTGCCCTGTGAGCGAGGGGTAGATCGCACGAAGCGCGGGCTTGAGCACGATGAAACGGAATACCTGCCCTTTGTGCAGTCCAAGCGCGTAGCCGGCTTCCACCTGCCCTTTGTGAACCGACTGCACGCCGCCGCGGATGATCTCGATAGCGTAGGCGCCGCCATTGACACCGAGTGCGATAATGGCGGTGGCTGTCGGATTGAGCTTCAATCCGATGAGCGGCAGGGCGAAGAACAGAAAAAAGATCTGAACCAGGAAAGGTGTATTGCGCACGATCTCGACGAAGCCGATCACGATGGCCCGCAACCAGGCCGCATTCGAATCGCGAGCCGCGACGCCGGCGACGCCGATCAGCATCGCGAGCGTCATGCCGGCAAGCGCCAGGCCCAACGTGCCCACGCAGCCCCACAGCAGCGCGGGCATCGCATGCCAAACCACCGAGAAATCGAGCGTGTAGCCCATCTTGCGTTTCCTCTCGAGCGTTGTGCGTGCCGCTCGCCCATCGGCCGGGTGTCACCCTCCCAGGGATGCAAAAGTGGCGAAGAAGACGTCGGGATCAGGCGAAATACCCGTGAACAGGCGAAATGCTTCGGTGCCCTGGAAGATCGCCATGCCACCGCCATCGACCGTGCGGCAGCCGAGGGCACGCGCCGCGCGCAGCAGCGCAGTCTCCAACGGGAAGTAGACGATCTCGGCGACCCACAGATCGGGCCGCAGCAAGGCCGCCGGCAGCGGCGTGCCCGGATATTTGTCCATGCCGATCGGCGTCGCGTTGACGATGCCGTCGGCGGCGGCGACGGCCGCCACGACATCCTGGCCGGCTCTCAAGCGCCGTTCTGCGAACCGAGGCGACAGGCTATCCACCAAGCTCTGCGCCTTGGCCAGGTCGACGTCGATGATGGTCAGTTCCTGCACGCCCAGTCTCATGAGGGCGAAGGCGACCGCCGCGCCTGCGCCGCCCGCGCCGAACTGGATGACGCGACCGAGCGACGCGTCCTGCATGTTGCGCCGAAAATTCTCGGCGAAGCCGAACCAGTCGGTGTTGTGGCCGGTCATTCGACCGCTCCTGATGATTACGGTGTTCACGGCACCGAGCGCCTCCGCGTCGGGCGAAAGCTCGTCCAACAACGGAAGGATCGCCTGCTTGCAGGGATGGGTCACGTTCAACCCATCAAAGCCCATCCGCTTTGCGGCCGTCAGCAATTCCGGCAGCGCTTCGGCACCAAGTTTTAACTCGGTCAGATCGATCTTCTTGTAGAGATAGCGGATGCCAGCAGCGTCAGCGGCCGCTTCGTGCATGGGCGGGGTGCGGGACGCAGCGATGCCGCTGCCGATCAGGCCGACGAGAAAGCTGGGCTTCGGATGCATGTTCGGCATCGCCCGTCAGCTCAGGGGGACGGTCAGCTCGGCGATGACCCGAGCCGTGCCCGGTCGAACGCCGCGCCACCAGGCAAAGGCTTCGGCCGCCTGCTCGACCAGCATGCCGACGCCGTCGGCCAACTTGGCTACGCCTTCGGCACGAGCCGCTCGCAGAAAGGGAGTCAGCCCTTTGCCGTAGGCGAGTTCGTAGGCCAGCTCCGCACCGCGGAAGACATTGCCTGGAAGCGGCGGCATTTCACCGCGCAGGCTGGCCGACGTCGCATTGACCACGACGTCGTAGCCCTCGGTTAGATCGGCCAGCTCGGCATAACCGCTGACGATCAGGGGACCACAACCGGCAAACTCTTCGGCCAGCGCGACCGCTTTCGATAGCGTTCGGTTGACTAGAACCAGCTCGGACGGCTCCTCTCGCAGGAACGGCAGCAGCGCGCCACGCGCGGCTCCTCCAGCGCCGAGCATCAGGACGCGCCGGCCGGCCATCTTGACGCCGAGATTGGCGGTAATGTCACGCACGAGGCCAATCCCGTCGAAATTCTCGGCGCTGATCCGGTCGCCCTCGAACTTCAGGCAGTTTGCGGCGCCTGCTCGTCTGGCACTCTCTGAAAGCTCGTTTGCATAGGCGAAGGCATCGAGCTTGAACGGGGCGGTGATGTTCAGCCCCTTGGCGCCCTCTGTCCGGAATTGATCAACCCGTTCGTTGAAGCCATTGAGTGGCGCCTCGATCGCCTCATAGACCAGGTCCTGTCCCGTCATTCTGGCGAAAGTGCCGTGGATGAGAGGTGATTTGCTGAAGCCGATTGGATTGCCAATCACCGCATAACGGTCGCTCATCGCTCACTCCTGCACTGCGACTTCGTTGTAGAGGACGCCGTCCCGTACCATCGCCTCGACGAGTTCGGCTGACAGTCCCAGCGACTGTGCAATGCGGCGATTGTCCTGGCCGAGCAGTGGAGCCGGAGTGCGTACCGTGGTGTCGCAGTCGGAGAAGCGGAAGGGCAGATTCGGCAGCGTTACCTTGCCGAGCACCGGATGCTCCTGCTCGACCAGCATGCCACGCGCGTGAATCTGCGGATCCTTCACAACCTCTTCGATGGTCTGCACGGGAGCGGACGGCACGCCGGCCTCATCGAGTGCGGCGAGGCAGGCATCCCGCGACGGCTGCGACAGCGTCCAGCTGCGCACGATCTCCATGGCTTCGGCATAATGGGCGTTGCGCGCGGCGGGCGTGGAGAAGCGTTCGTCGGATGCCAACGCGTTCCCCCCGATCAGCGTGGCCAAACGCCGCCACGCATCGTCGACTTGCGCGGCGATGACGAGATTGCCGTCTCTGGCCGGAAAGACGCCGTAGACGGTCGAGTCCGGCTGTCCGCTGCCGGTCTGCTTCGGCAGGTCGGTGCCGCCGGAGAGGAAGTAACGCTGAACCGCATAGTCGTGCATCGAGACCATGCAATCGTACAACGCCAGATCGATATGCTGGCCGCGGCCGGACGACGCGCGGCCGACCAGCGCCGCATTGATGGCGGCTACACCGTGAATGCCGGTGTACATGTCGGCCAATGGCATCCGCAGCAGCGGCGGCGCTTCGCCCGGAGAGCCCAGCTGCGCCAGCGCGCCCGACATCGCCTCTGCGATCAGGCCGAAGCCCGGTCGGTCGGCATAGGGGCCGGTGTGCCCATAGGCGGAGACCGAGCAGTAGATCAGCCTGGGATTGCGCGCCGAGAGCGTCTTGTAACCGAGCCCGAGGCGTTCGAGTGCGCCGGGACGATAGTTCTCGATGAAGACATCGGCCGTCTCGACCAACTTCATCATCATGTCGAGGCCACGCCTGTCGCGCAGATCGATGCACAGGCCCTGCTTTCCCATGTTCTGCTGAAGGAAGTAGCCGGATTGTCCGTCCTTGAAATAGCCGTGGGCACGGCCCGCATCGCCAACCCTCGGACGCTCCACCTTGATGACGTCCGCGCCCATCGCGGCGAGGCAGCGGCCCATGAACGGGCCCGCCAAAAAATGGCTGTAGTCGATGACGCGAATGCCTCTCAGCGGCAGATCTTGTGCGGTCATACTTGCTCTCCCGCGACGCTTGTCTTCGGGCGCATCGGAATCATCAGCCGATGCTCACCGAGCTGCACCACTTCGCCGCGCTGATTGATCAGCTCCGATGGCAGCACCACGATGCCCCACCCTTCCCGCTTCGTGGCGCGCATCGAACCAACGCGGAACCTCACATGCACGGTGTCGCCGAGCTTGATCGGCAGCTTGAAATCCCATGTCCAGCCCAGCGACATTCCCGGAAGGAAGCGGTAGTCGGCACGGGTCTTCAAACCATCGGCCAGCGACAGACCAAATAGCCCGTGCGCGACGCGCGTGCCGAATGGTGTCGTTTTGGCGTATTCCTCGTCGACATGAACAGGCGTGAAATCACCCGTCAGTTCGGCATAGGCATTCACCATCGCTTCGGTGACGGTCACCGACGGCGTGATGCATTCATCACCGACCTTGGCATCGTCCCAGTAGCGCTCATCGGTCATGTCGCGTGTTCCTTAGGCCCGTGGATTGATCGCCAGCGCCGCTTCCACGGCACCCGCACTGGCTTGCAAGATCTCGATGTTCAGGCCGCCCGGCAGCTCGAGCCAGTTCGCTCCGGCGGGCAATGCCTTGGCGCCCCAGGCGGCGGCACGGGCGAGCACGCCTTCATAATCGTCGACCATGATGCCGAGATGGGCGAGACGCCCTTCCGGACCGACGAAATTGGGATCTTCGATGAGTTGCACGCTTCCGAGCACCCACACCTGACGCGGGCGCGCGCCATCGGCGGGTTGTTCGTCGCGAATGGCAAGACCAAGCACGTCATGAAAGAAGTCGACGTGACGATCAACATCCGGCACACGGATCGCGACGTGTTCGACATAAGCGCGAGACAACGACATCGTCTCAGGCCTTTCCTGGATAGTCGTTGCGGGCATATTCGAGCCCTTTGACCAATGCGACGAGGGTCGAGTTGACGGGCGTCGGCACGTTGAGCTTGGCGCCCCAACGCACGACGGAGCCGTGAATGTAATCGACCTCGGTCAGATTGCCGGACTGCAAGCTCTGCAACATCGACGTCTTGAACTCGGGCGGCAGTCCGGCAGACGCCATCGTCCAGGCCCGGCGCGGGTCGGCGATCGAGATCTTCACGCCAGCCGCCTGCGCGACCGCGATGCTCTCCGAGATTGCGGCCAGCGCGCAATCTTCCAGGATCGGCAGTGAATAGAGGCCGCCATAGGTCAGCCCGGTCACGGCGGTGATTCCCCCGCCGGCGACATTGATGAACAACTTGTCCCACATCGTGCCCAGGATGTTGTCGCTGAGCAGCGTGAGAATGCCGGCGCGATTGAACGTCTCGGAAATTCGCCGCGCGCGTTCCGTCAAGCGTCCATCAAGTTCGCCGATGATGGTTTCCTTGCCGATGACCCCGGAGCGAACGTGACCGGGGCCGAGCAGCACACCGCCAACGTAGGTCTTGCCTGCCATCACCCGGTCACGACCAACTTCCTCCGAGAGGATGTCCTCATGACCAAGCCCGTTTTGAAGCGACATCACAACCGTCTGCGGGCCGATAATCGGAGCAGCCGCTCGGATCGCATCCCGCGTGTGGTAGGACTTGACGAGGACGATGACGAGATCCGCCACGATGCCGACCTCCGTCGCGGAGGTGCAGGCGGAGACCTTCACAACGGTCTCGGCGTCACCTTCGAGCATCCGTAGGCCGCCCGCATTGATCGCGTCGACATGAGCCTGAAACGGATCGATCAACCAGACCTCGGCACCACCGCGCGCCAGCGTGCCGCCGATGGTCGAGCCCAAGGCTCCCGCTCCGATAAAGCAGATCCTCATCCGAACGCTTCTCCCTCGCCGATTTTGGCGTTGGAAGCGTGCTAGCAGGCTGCCCGGTATTTGGATATGCTATGAACCTTATAACCATTATTGTGGATCGCAATGAAGCGCGGGGACCCCTCCGAGACGAACCTGTTGGACCCGCGCCTGCTTAGGTTGTTCGACGCATTGTTCTCCACGGGCAGCGTCACCAAGGCAGCCGAGAAGCTCGGTCAAAGCCAGCCGACCATTTCGATCTGGCTGGCGCGCCTGCGAAAGGAATTGGACGATCCGCTCTTCATCCGGTCGGCTGGGGGAATGCTGCCGACTCCGCGCGCCGAGGCTCTCATCGGCACAGCCAGACAAGCGTTGGAGATGCTGCGTCGTCTAGCGGAGCTTCGCCCTGACTTTGATCCGGCGACTGCAAAGCGCCGCTTCGTCATCAGCATGACGGATGCGAGCCACATCACGCTCCTTCCCGCCATCCTCGCCCACGTTCGCCGCCTTGCGCCGGGCATCCGCATCGAGGCGGCGCAGATCGGCGGCGATACCCCACGAATGCTGCAGTCCGGCGAGGCCGATCTGGCGCTCGGCTATATCTCCGATCTCGACGCTGGACACTTCCAACAGGCACTCTTTCCGCAGGATTGGGTCTGCCTGGCGAACGCAAAACACGCCCGAATCCGCGATCGCATCACCACCAAGGATTTCAGGCGTGAGGCGCACGTCCTCATTCGCTCCGGCACTGGACACCAGTTGCTCGCGGACGCGCTACGGGAGCAGCGAATGGTGCTTGACGTTGCTCTTGAGCTGCCAGGCTTTTTGGGCTTACCCGCAATCGTCGGGACGACTGACCTGATCGCCACGCTTCCAAGGCACATCGGCGAAACGTTGGCTCACTATTACGGACTGCGCGTGCTCGACTGTCCGCTCGCGATCGCCGGCTTTACCGTGAAGCAATATTGGCATGCCCGCTTCCATCACGATCCGGCAAGCCAATGGCTGCGTGACCTATGCTGTGAACTTTTTCAACAGCGGGACGTGCGGGGCCTACATCGTTCCGGTCGGCCAAAATAAACGAAGGCCGATCGCGGCACACCATTTCGAAACTTGATGCGATCGGCTGTCTGGTAAGTCGCCGACTGGCTCCCTCTGAAGCCCGAGGAGGCGCGTGATGAAGGCGTTCAATACGAGCCGGATCGACGCAAACTGCCGACAATCGCAGCATTTCAGCATTGCTTCCTTCTCAATCGCCCTCGAACGGCAAGCAATGCCGTACAAACGCGCAAAGATGATCCGATGCCAATCGGAGCTGAAGCATGTCCCACTCAATACAGGTTCGAGCCTTTCGCGACCTTCTGGACGATCGGGGCGTCGTTGACGAGCCGGGGCAGATCGCGGCCTACACAACGGACCAACGCCAGCTCTTCACGGGGTCGACATTTGCCGTGCTGAAGCCGACGACGACGAAGCAGGTCGCCGACATCGTGCGGCTCGCGGGGCACCACGGCATCGGCATCGTTCCGCAGGGCGGCAACACCAGCTACTGCGGCGGCGCGACGCCGGACGCCTCAGGTCGTCAGATCATCGTCAGCCTCGAGCGGATGGACAAGATCCGCGAAATCGATCCCCTCTCCATGAGCATCTCTGTCGACGCCGGCGTCATCCTGAAGAACGTACAGGACGCCGCAGCGGCTGCCGGACTACTGTTGCCGCTCAGCCTCGGCGCGGAAGGCAGTTGCCGGATCGGCGGCAACATCGGCACCAACGCCGGCGGGCTGTCGGTCGTCAGGTACGGGATGACGCGCGATCTGCTGCTCGGAATCGAGGCGGTGCTGTCGGACGGCACGGTAGTCTCGGACATGCGCAAGCTGCGGAAGAACAATACCGGCTACGACGTCAAACAGTGCTTCGTCGGAAGCGAGGGAACTCTCGGCATCGTCACGGGCGCAGTGCTGCGTCTGGCGCCGTTGCCGACCCACCGCGCGACTGCCTGGCTCAAGCTCGCGACGGGCGCGCCGCTCGCCGAGCTTCTCGCCCTGATCCGTCGTGAATCCGCGGACCTGCTGACCGCATTCGAATTCATGACCGTCCGATCGATCGCGCTCGCGATCGATGCAATGACCGACCCGCCCTCCCTTCGAGCAGGCCCGGAAGGCGCCGTCCTCGTCGAGTTCGCCTCTTCCTCACGCCATCTCAATCTCGACGAACTGATGGAAGCCGTTCTGGCCGAGGTGATCGAGGCCGGATGGGTCGAGGACGCGTTCCTAGCGCAGAGCGGATCGCAGCGGGCCGCGATGTGGCGACTCCGCGAGACCATCCCCGACGGCGAGAAGCGCCGAAACGGATCGGTCAAGCACGACATCTCGGTACCGCTTTCCTCCATTCAGCGCTTCCTGGACCTGGCCGGCTCACAGGTGCGATCGTATGACGCCGAGCTTGAGCTGTCCGTCTACGGCCATGTCGGCGACGGCAATCTGCACTACAACGTGCTCGTTCCTGCCGGCGTCGATCGGTTGGAGTTCACCAAGCGGGTCGAAGGCAGCCTGTCGCTGCAACTCTACGACACGGCCGCGGCGCTCGGCGGCACGTTCAGCGCGGAGCACGGCGTCGGTCGATTCAAGAAGCACCTTTTGGAGCGGTACGGCGATCTCGGACGCATCGCGGCGATGCGCCGGATCAAGACCGCCTTTGATCCGGCGGACATCATGAACGCCGGCGCGATCGTTCGCCCATTGGGAGAGAAGTCTGCCTGTTGAACCATCGGTCGGCGAGCTGGCGATGCTTTCGTCCAGGCCCAAACCGTGGGTCTTCGGCTGAGGCACCTCGATCAGCCAAATCGTCTTGTCCATAAAGAAAGAGCCACTCCGAAGGAGTGGCTGAAGTTGCAGAGGAAACGCCCCTCAGGGACGGCTAAATCGCGATCAGGCCGCGACCTGTTCGATTGGTGAGAATGGCAGGCCGAGACTCTCGGCGACGGACCTTGAAGTTAGCCGTCCGCGATGGACATTAGGTCCCGCACGCAGATGGCGATCTTCGAGCACAGCTCCGAATCCTTTGCTCGCCAGGGTGCCCGTCAGGCCTGACTTCCGGCTCGATCTTCAGATGGCGGCGATGTCCAGCTTGGAGCCATCGACCAGACGCGACAGCCGGAACGGTGTGGGATCGACACAAGGCGTGTCGTTGACGACAAGCTCCGCGGCCAGATAGCCGAGCCCCGGGCCCAAACCGAAGCCGTGACCCGAGCAGCCCGCCGCGAGCACCAGGCCTTCCACCCCGTCCACCTGCGACACCACAGGCACTGCGTCCGGCGTGCAATCGACGAAGCCGCCCCAGGCGCTATCGATCTCTATTTCGCCAAGTTGGGGGAAGGTTTTCCGGACACTCTCCACCACTTGGCTCACCAGCCATTTCAAGGGCGGAGGATCCAGCACGCGATTCTGCTCGAAGATCCGATCGTCGTTGGTCAGCAGCGCCGACATTGAATCCGGCCCCGAAACGAACGATTGGCCGACGCCGAGCCTGACGTTTTTCAGGCGACGCAAGAACTGCGGCATGAATTCCCGGCTATACCGGATAGCCTGGGGCGTGATTTCGAGGTTCGCCTTGCCGCTGATCGCAAGCGTATAGCTGCCGTCCAGTCGGCGCGTGATCGTGCAGTAGGGTGTGGAGACCGCCTCGCCTATGTTGATTGTCGGGGTGGAACGCAGCGCGGTCTGACGGATGCTCGCCTGGGGGAAACTGATCCCGAGCGGCCGAAGGAAGCGCGAGGACCAGGCACCGGCGGCGCACAGCACCGCGCTGGTTCTGATATAGCCCTTCTCCGTGTGCACGCCCGCAATCCTGCCATTGGCCAAGTCGAGCGCCCGCGCGGCGCATTCCTGGTGGATCGTGGCGCCCAGCACTCTAGCCCCCTCGGCGATAGCCGGCGCAGCGAGCGCAGGTTCGGCCTTGCCGTCCCGCTCCGAATAGGTCCCGCCAACCCATTTGTCGCGCGCTTCCGGGACGCGCTCGGCCACCTCCGCCCGGCTCAGCACGCGGGTGTCGACGTCGTACTCCCTGGCGACCTCGCGCCACCTTTCCCAGCCGGCGAGCACAGCTTCGTCGTGGGTCGCATAGACGAGACCGCAGCGTCGAAATCCGAGGTCCCGATTGATGTCGCGCGTGAGCTCGTCCCACAGCCGCATGGAGAGCACCGAGAGCGGCAGTTCGCGCCGGTCGCGGTTCTGCTGGCGGCACCAACCCCAGTTTCGGCTCGATTGTTCACAGCCGACGTGGCCCTTCTCGAGGAGCGCCACAGAGAGGCCGCGCTTCGCCAGGTAATAGGCGGCCGTAGAGCCGAGGATGCCGCCGCCGACGATGACGACGTCGGCCTCGGCTGGGAGACGCTCATCGCTGTGAATGCGCTCGACGCGGGGCGACATGTTCCAACGAACCTCGGCTGCCAAGAATCCGGAAGCAAAGTTCCGATCAACCCTTCATCGCATCGGACGCTCGATAGAATGTGCTGAAATCATCTAGGACTTCGAAAGATGCTCGGGTTTTTGGCCGCTTGATTGAACGATGCTGCTCAAGCCCGACCTGGTCCCGGTTCGTGACATCAGGGTTTGATAGCCCTGCCGCGACACGCACCCGGAACGGGTGCTGCCCCGATGAGGCCTGCGATCTAGCCCGCCACGTTGATGAGCGCGCGCTCCATGGTTGCTAGGAAGAGGTCAACATGCTCGGCTTCGCAAACGAGCGGAGGGCGCACTTTAAGCGTATCTTCATTGGCCCCGGTCGTGCTGATAAGCACGCCGTCATCCCGCATTGTGTTGACCAGGTCCAAAGCCATCGCACGACGGCCTGGGGCCGGAGTTCCCTCAGATCCTATGTCGACGCCAAAGAAAAGACCGGCGTTTCGGATGGCGCGGACCTCATAACGTTGCTTTGCGAGCTTCTCCAGTCCGGCGCGGAGGCGCTGGCTCATCGCAAGCACTTTTTGCGGGATTTGGTCGCGCTGCAGGATCGTTAACACGGCGTCCGCTGTTGCTATTCCGACTGTGTTTCCAGCGAATGTGTTCGAGTAGCGAGAGGTGGCACCAAATTGGTCCATCCATGCTCTGCGACCAACGACAGCGCCAATCGGAAATCCGTTGCCCATCGGCTTGCCCAGGGTAACAAGATCCGGAACGATCCCGTGGCGCTCGAAGCCCCACATATGACCGCCAGTTCGTCCGAAGCCCGGTTGAACTTCGTCGGCAATGACGAGACCACCTGCCTGCTGCACCTTCGCAGCTCCGTTCGCGATGAAGCCAGGAGGATCTACCCATACGCCGTCGCTGGAAAAAATACTGTCGATGAGCAGGGCCGCAACCCCCATGCCACGACGGTTCAGATCCATCATGGCTGAACGAATCTGTGTCTCGAAAAAGTCCGCAGCCTGGGCCGCCGGAACGCACGCCGGCCCGGGCAGGGATACCATGCGCACGAACGGGCTGAGCTTGACTGCGTCACCCAGATTTGGGGAAACCGCGGCTGTCGCTGCACTCGTTCCGTGATACGCATAGCTGGATACGATCACGCCTTCGTTGCCGCTTGCGCACTTTGCTATACGCAGGGCCAGATCGTTGGATTCACTCCCCGTGCAAGTAAACACCACGCGGTCGAGCTCGTTTGGGAAAGTACCGACGAGCCGCTCGGCATAGTCAACAAGCTTTGGCTCGAGATAGCGCGTGTTGGCGCTTATTCGGCCCGCCTGCTCCGCCATTGCGTCGTTTACTTCCGGGTGGCAATGGCCGAGACACGGCACGTTATTGTAGAAGTCGAGATAGGGCCGCCCGTCCGGATCGTACAGCCACATACCTTCGCCGCGAACGAAGTGCATGGGCCTGCGGTACTGGAGCCGATAAGAAGAGCCTAGAACTTTGTCACGACGAGCAATGAGCTCCGATTCTCGCCTGGGAAGGTTTGATTCGCCAGGTCGGTAACGATTGGGCATGAGATCTGTGGACATGTGCTGCTGCCTATTTGAAAGAGTACCGTGGCCACTTCGCATTTTACGACCCTGTCGCTCGAGCGAACCTAAGCGCCATCACGGCAAGGACGACGATACTGCCGACAAGACTGCCGCCTCGCCCAGTGCGACATCAAGAGGCGCCAGGATAGAAAGGCCGTGCTCGGCACGCGCGACGTTCTTTTTGATGTACTGGGCGTCGGCCGGGAAAAGGTGGGCGCGCCAGTAATTGACCAGGATCAATGCGCTTTGTCGCGCCCGCATCAGTCCGACGAGGAGTCTTGTTTCCAACCTTGAAAGCGCAATGACAGAGGCATAGCCGGCAATGAGATGTTCAGCACCACCCAGAGGAAGAGCCGAATCTGATACGAGGTGGCTTGCTGCTATCGCCAGCTCCTGGATCCTGGGGCTCCAGCAGCCATCACCGAAATCGATGAAGCCCAATCTCTGGCCAGTCACAATCATGTTGAACGGACTGGGATCGTTATGAGTGACCTGCCAGACGACGTTCGGGATTTGTGGTTCAACAAACTCCAGATAATCCGCCATAGCGGCGCGAACCCTATCGGCAACGCTCCCGCTCGGTAGGTACGGCTCCAGTTCCATCAACCGCGACCAGCACCCGACATGCCAAAGAACGGGCCGATCGGCTGCAAGCACCTTGACTTGCGCAAGCGCTAAATCAAGCCGAGCGAGGGCACAGCCAGCCCGAAAAAGCAGGTCGGGAGTGGGCACCACCTGGTGCAGCGGAATGCCCTCGATCCGGGTCTGCAGGTATCCGCATATTCGCTCTTCCTCAAACATCAATGCGCCGCTGCTCGTGCGCAGCACTGCGGGCGCAACGACGCCCGCAGCCCCCTCCAAGCCTGCCATGGCCGAGGTCTGGAAACGAAAGCTGTCAGCCGCCTCCGGTCTGGTCGACGTCTTCAGGATGCACCGGCGGCCATCCGGGAGGTCGACTTCAACAGTGCGCTCGACCTCGGACGACAACGTCGCGATTGATCCGGTCACTCCGTAGTGACGCTTCAGCAGTGCCGCCGACATGTCCGGTCCGGAGGAGTCGGACCGCATGGCCAGGACCGCGGCGGCCGCACGAAAATAGGTTTCGGTTGCCGCTGACGCGCAAGAAAGTTGGCCTGCTCTCGCAACCACCGGTCCAATGTGCGGACCAGGTTCACCATCGGGCACCAGATCACCATGAGCATCCAATGAGAGAAGTCCCGGCCTGCTAAAGATCGTGTTCTTCATGCTGAGCACCGAGCGGCAGCGTTCATCGATAAAATCCGAGAACTGCTTTGGTCTCGAGATACTCCTCCATGCCCTCGATGCCATATTCCCGGCCGTTGCCGGAACGCTTGTAGCCGCCGAAAGGTGCGTTGGGGTCCCAGTCAGGATAATTGAGATGCACTTGACCAGACTGGATCTGACGGGCGACTGCGCGCACCGTCTCCATATCAGTGCCTTGCACATGAGCGCCGAGACCGTAGACGGTGTCGTTGGCGATCGTGATCGCCTCGTCCACGGTGTCGTAGGGAATGATCGACAGCACCGGGCCGAAGATCTCCTCCCGTGCGATCCTCATGTCGCGATGGACGTTCGAGAAGATCGTCGGGCGCGCATAGAGGCCGATCCGCAGGTGGTCCGGCCGACCTCGCCCGCCGATGACGAGCTTGGCGCCTTCCTCCAGGCCGACACCGATCATGGTCTGCACACGCTCGAACTGTGGCCGGTTCGCAATCGGACCGTGAGTCGTGTTTTCCGCAAGGGGATCGCCGACCACCAGTTCCGAAGCGGCCGCAGCTGCCAGGCTCTCGACTTCTTCCGTCTGCGGACGGTGCACGAGCATCCGCGTCGGCGCGCTGCAGGATTGGCCGAGATTACGGAAGGCGGCGCCGACGCCGAGCGGAACAGCACGGCTGAGATCGGCGTCCGGCAGGATGATATTCGGCGACTTGCCGCCGAGCTCCTGGGCAACGCGCTTGACGGTGGGCGCCGCCGCTTGCGCAACGAGAACGCCGGCCCGCGTCGAACCGGTGATCGAAATCATGTCAACCTGTGGATGCGACGCCAGAGCGGCGCCCACAATCGGACCCGTTCCATTGACGAGGTTGAAGACGCCGGGCGGACAATCGGCATTGTCCATCACCTCGGCGAACAGCAAGGCGCTCAATGGCGACAATTCGCTCGGCTTCAACACCACCGTGCAACCGGCGGCGAGCGCCGGACCGACCTTGGCGGTGATCTGGTAGAGAGGCCAATTCCAGGGCGTGATGAGACCGCAGACACCGATCGCTTCGCGCATGATCGCGGTGGCGCCGCGCGGGGTGATGAACGGATAGGTCGCGAGATTATCGCGGGCGACACGGATATGTTCGGCGGCCAACGGCACCTGAGCGCGGCGCGCGTAGGTTATCGCAGCTCCCATCTCGCACGTAAGCGCCTGCGCGAACAGCTCCAGCCGCTGGAGGAGCAAACCATGAATCCGGTCGAGCAGCGCCGCTCTCTCAGCAGGCGGTGTCAGGGACCAACCGGCGAAGGCTCGTCTGGCGGCGGCGATGGCGCAGTCCACGTCATCGTCATCGCCGAGCGCGACGTCAGCGATCGGCTGCTCCGTCGCCGGATTCACGACAGTTGCTGCTGCCGTGATTGATCCGATCGGCTTCCGCCATTCTCCGTCGATGTAGAATTTTCCGAGGAAGCCGGCTTCCGTCAGGTGTCGAAGGGCCGAGGTCATTGGAAGCGATCCTTGATCCAGTAATAGGCGCCGATCAGCGGCAGGAACCAGGGCAGCCGAGGTGGCCGGGAATGGCCGGCCAGCCCTACCAGCCGCGCATCCGGGGCCATCGGGCGTGAACCGCGTCGCTGCCGGCGGAGACGACGTTGTACAACTCGTGTTGCGACGCCGTCGCACAGGCGTGATTGGGGAGAATCCTGACCTTCGCGCCGATCGGAAGATGGGGCAAAGAATGCGCCGACCCGGGCCTGATGGTGAGGATCCCGTGCTCCTGGCTTGCTTGCGAAACGATCAGGTCGGGATAGATTTTGCCGGCCACGTCGCAGACCAGACCATATCCCTGGTCGACCCGCTGCGCCGCGGTGCCGCGGTCGCGCGACAGGGCCATCCACCCCGCATCGACCAAAATCCAGCCCCTCTCGGCTTTCGTGCCGATCACGGTGGCGAGCACCGAGATGGCGATGTCATCGGTCGTGCAGACGCCGACGCCGTGCATGACCAGATCGAAGAACATGTAGACGCCTGCGCGCATTTCCGTGACGCCGGTCAGGTCTTCGGCAAAATGGGCGGTCGGCGTCGAGCCGACGCTGACGACAGGACATTCATGGCCGGCCGCGCGCAAGGTCGTTGCGGCGGCGACGGCCAAGGTGCGTTCGTTCTCCGCAGCTGCGACAAGGGCCGCCGGCATGCTGAGGCTGTAGGATTCGCCGGCATGGGTGAGAACGCCGGCAAGCTTGACGCTGGCCTCGGCCAGGGCTGTCGCGACGACCAGGAGCTTGGGACCGGTCCCGGTCAGCCCGCCACGATGACCGTCGCAGTCGATCTCGATGAAGGCGGACGGTATCACACCAGCGGCACGACCGGCCGCGCCAAGCATGGCGGCCTGCTCAGACGAATCCAGCAGCACCTTGATATCGATGCCTGCTTTCCGCAAGTGCATCGCCCTCGCGGCGGTGTGAGGCGCAAGTCCCACGGCATAGGTGATGTCCCGGAAGCCATGCTGCGCGAAGTACTCCGCCTCCGCCAAAGTGGAGACAGTGATTGGTCCCGCCCCCGAAGGATGAGCGCGTCGGGCGATATCAATGGATTTGGCGGTCTTCATATGGGGACGCAGCACGACGCCTTGCGCGGCCATGCGCGAGGACAGACGGGCGAAATTGCGATCGAGCCGGTCCTGGTCGAGCAAGAGGGCTGGGGTCGCCAGCGCGCCGACTGTCGCGGCCTCGCTGTTCTGGATGTCCGCTGCGCGCGTCTCCGGCTGTGGCATTTCGATCTCTCCTAGCCGAACGATTGATTGGCGACCGCGAAGGTGCGCGCCGGTCCGGCTGCTGGCGATTGCACTCCCAGGATCATGGTGGTTGCATCACTGACCCGCTGCAGGCCGATGCTTTCGAGCCACTCCCCAAGCTGCGATGTGGCAGAGGTGTCGATCCGAACGAAACGACGTCCGAGATCTGCGAGCGCGGCCTCGATCAGTGCGCGTGCATCGGCTGGAGTTTCGGCAATGACAGGCCCAATGACATGCCCGCGGCCGAAAAGCCGGGAGATGGCGTAGCCACGTGCCATGCCGTCACGCTCCAGGACATAGCCATCACCGCTCTGGAGGAGCTTGTCGAGCATCCGTCGCCTCTCCAAGCCTGTAGCCTCGCGATCGAGGCGCGTGATCGCCCCGAAATCCGATGCAGCCATTGACCTGACGAGGCCCGACCGCGGCGGCTCATAGCGCTCGTCGAGAATTCCGTGATGCTGGTGGATGATCCCGATGGGGACGAAGCCGCGGCGCTGGTAAAGCATGATGCCTTCGGCCGTCGAATTCAGCGCAATGCTCCGTGCGCGAGCGGATGTCAGCAAGGCATCCATGAGCCGAGCCCCATAGCCGCGGCCCTGAGCATCCTTCGCGACGATGATCATTCCGGCGGAAGCATGGGTCTCCCCATATGGCCACCACGCCGCGGTACCGATCACCGCCCCCGCGCGCTGCAAAACAAAGCCATGGCCCAACTGCAGCGCGACATCCCAATCCTCGAGCCGATAGGGCCAGGACATCTCTTGCGAGAGCTTTAGGGCACCTTCCAGATGCGCTTTGGCGAAGGGAACCAGGACCACGTTCTCTCCGGCACGATCTCCGGCCTCGTACGCTGCGCTTGTCATGATGCGTCGATGTCTCTTGCTCGGAGTTGCCCGACTAATCGCCAGTGGCCGACGGTGACGAGGGCTATTTGTTGATCCTCTGATCGTCTGCAGCGTATCTTGAGCTCGACAGCATTACGCAACCAACCTGGCGCAAAGTTCGGCATAGTATTTCGTAGAAGATGCAGCATCGCGGCCAATATGCCATCAGCGGCTGGCACGCCACCGCGCGATCCGATCACGCATGCGATAGGTTTGGATGAAGGCAGGCATGAACCAGGGATTGCCGCGATAGAACGGGATGAAGGCCGGCGGCCGGAAGTCAAAGGCCGTACGCGCCTGCTCGTCGTGTCCCATGAGCTTGTGGGCCGCATGCATGCCGATCCATGGCGCCCAGACGACGCCCGAACCGCAGAAGCCGGTCGCATAGACGATGCCGTTCGTCTGGAAGATGCGGGGAACCATGTCGCGGTTCATTGCCACATTGCCGAACCAGCTGTGTGACAGGCGAACGGACTCCAGCTCAGGGAACAGCTTCACCAGGCCGCCGCGCAGAAGCAGCTTCGGAGCGACGGGATCGCCGACGCGGGAGCTATCACGTCCACCGAGCAGAACGCGTTTGCCATCGGGCGACGGACGGTAATAGAAGCCGACCTCTCGATTCTCGGTAATCATCATCCGTTTCGGCATCAGTCGCGTCATAACCTCGGGCGCTAGCTCCTCGGTCGCAATGATTCGGCTGCGCACCGGAACCAACCTGCGACGCAGAAAAGGGACGGCGCTATCCGTGTAGCCATTGGTGCACACCAGCACCTGACGTGCCTTCACCGGGCCGGCCGCGGTGACGACGTGGAATCCGGCGCCATCTCGTTCTATTGAGACGACCGGCGTCCGCGCGTGGACTGTCACGCCAGAAGCGAGCGCGACGCGCAGCAGTTCGGCGTGGAATTTCGCCGGATGAAGTCCGCCGATGTCCATTCGAACCGTGCCGCCGCGATAGACGTCGGTGCCGATATATTTGCGCTGCTCGGCATAAGGAACCGCGTACGCCTCGATTCCCAGCCTCGTCGCGAGCCTCTCCGCGGTACGCGCCATGGCCTCGTATTGTTCATATCCGAAGGCGCCTTTGAACTGTCCCACCGGCTGGAAGTCGCACGCGATCCCTTCCGTCTTGATGAACTCGTACAGGAACTCGCGTGCGGCCTTGCCTTCTGCTTCTATCGCCAGCGCCTTCCCTTCACCAAACCACCGCGTGAGTGTCGCGTAATCCGGACGAATGCTTCCGCTGGTGATCCCACCATTACGCGTGGAAGCCCCTTCTCCAGGTTGCATTGCATCGAACGCTGCAACTGAGCGTCCCTCGCGCGCCAATACCAGACCGGCTGAAAGTCCGGCATAGCCCGCGCCCACGATCACTACGTCAATCTTTTTCGGCAATGGCTGCTGAGAGAGCGGTCTCAGCGGGGCAGCTTCCCACCAATAGGGCGTCGCCTTCTCGGCAATTATGGGCGCGTGCATAGCGTGTGCTTCTCTTATGACTTCTATGTTCGGCCGCGGCTTGGCTCACATGGATCAAAAATTGTCGTTTCGAACGTCGAGGGCATCCCGCAAGCCATCGCCGATGAAGTTGAAGCTCGTCACTGCAATCGTGATCGCGGCACCGGGAATGATGGCGAGCCACGGAGCGCTCGCCAGATATTGCTGGGCGCCATTGAGCATATTGCCCCAACTGGGCAGCGGCGGCTGGATGCCGTAGCCGAGGAAGCTGATATAGGCTTCAAGAAGAATCGCGCGGGCGACCGCCAGGCTTGCGGCGACGATGATCGGGCCCATCGCATTGGGCAGGACCTCGCGGAACATGATGTGACGGCGGCTCAACCCCACCATGCGCGCAGCCTGGACAAATTCGCGCTCGCGCAGCGAACGGACCTCGGCCTCGACGATGCGCGCAGTCTCCATCCAGCTCGTGACGGCAATGATCACGGTAATCATCACCGGGCTCGGCCGCAGCGTTGCGGCCAGCGCCAGCACGAGAAAGATCGAGGGATAAGAGAGGAAACCGTCCACCATGCGCATCAGCGCTGCCCCGACCCAGCCGCCGCGATAGCCGGCCGTCACGCCGACGAGCGTTCCGATGAGCGTTGACAATAACATCGCCGAGAATCCCACCAGCAGCGAAACCCGCCCGGCCATCAACAGCCGCACAGCTAGATCACGCCCCAACGGATCCGTGCCGAAGTAATGGTGACCGGTGAGCGGCGGAGCAAAGCGGGCACGCAGATCGATGTGGAGCGAGTCGTAGGGCAGGGCATAGGGCCCAATGGCGCACGCCAGCACGAGCAGGGTGATCATCGCGATCCCGATCAGCGCCAGATGATGCCGCATGAAGCGATATACCGCACGGCTGTGCCACCAGCGGGTCGGAGCTGCGTCTGCTACAATGGCGGTCATATCTGTTGCCTCCTTTTGACAGACGAGAACGCCTGGCCTCAGCCCAGGCGAATGCGCGGATCGACGGTTGCGATGACGATGTCTGCGATCAGGTTGCCCAACACGACCAGAATGGCCGAGAAGATCAAAAGCCCCATCACCACCGGATAGTCGCTGTACCCAAGGCTGTCGAGAAACAGCCGGCCCATTCCCGGCCACGTGAACACGGTCTCGGTGACCAATGCGCCGGTCAGAATGCTGGGGAGCTGCATTCCCGCCAGCGTGATCATCGGCAACAGCGCATTGCCGACGACATGCTTCAGCAGGATGCGGCGCTCGCTCACGCCCTTGGCTCGCGCCGTCTTGACGAAATCCTGGCTCAGCGCATCGAGCGTCGCCGTACGCATGTAGCGGCTCCAGATCGCGACATGAACCAGCGACAGCACCAAGCTCGGCAAGATCAGGTGATGCAGATAGTCCAGCACCGACTCGTCGCCGATCGTGTACATGTTGCCTGCAGGCACCCAGCCGAGCTTCAGCGTGAAGATGTAGATGCCGATGAGGCCGAACCAGAACGTCGGGACCGACAATGCGACCATGGCACAGATCGTCGCACAGTAGTCAAACAGGGAATAACGATGGGTGGCACCGCGGATTCCGATCCAGGTGCCGACCGCGATTGCCAAGGCGGTGGACGTGCCCATCAACAGCAGCGTCGCCAGGAGATGTCGGCCAATCACCGCCAGCACCGAAGAGCCGTCACGGAAAGAGTGCCCCCAGTCGCCCCGCACCAGCCGCCAGGCCCAGTCGAGATATTGAATCCACAGCGGCCGGTCCAGCCCCAGCTGCGCTGTCAGTCGCTGCACGTCCTGCTGGGACATGCCGGGATCGAGCCCGAATTGCGCGAGGGGACCACCCGGCATGAGGTTGAGAACCATGAAGCCGATGATCGAGACGATCATCAGCAGCACGACGCTCTGCGAGAGACGGTTGAGCAGGAAGGCGGACATTCGAGTCCTCCATTAGCGTGACAATGCCGTTCGCTTTGGTCCGTACCGGCCCGGACCGCAGGACATCAGCTCGCCCAATACCAGGCCAGCGCGTTCCACGATTCCGTGCGGGTATTGCCGTTCGGCACGAATCCGTTGATGCCTTTCTTGAGACCTTCGACCGCACTGTTCTGGTAGAGCGGCAGGAAGGGCAGGTCGCGACGGACAAGCTCCTGTACCCGCTGATAGATTGCGCGCCGAGCTTCCGGATCGAAGGTGCGAGCCCCTTTGTCGAGTAAGGCATCGACCTCTGGATTTGAATACTGCGCATTGTTCGAGCCGCGCCCGCCCTTCGCTCCGATCGAACGCGAGTGCAAGCGATTGGTAACATCCGGGTCAGCGCCAATCAGATACGAACTGCCGACGATCACGGAATCGAACTGCGATTGCATCCAGAACTCGCCCCACATCACGGCGGCAGGCAGGTTCGATATCTTCATTTCGACGCCGAGCTGCGCAAAGGTCTGCTGCAGGAACTGCTGCACCTGTTCACGAAGGGGATCGCCCGACGTGGTCGAATTGGTAAAGGACAGGCTTACGCCGTTCTTGGCACGAATGCCGTCCCCGCCCCTTGCCCAGCCGGCCTGATCGAGAATCTTGCCCGCGCGATTCACGTCAAATTGGTGCAGGGGCAGATTGGCGTTGAAGAAGAAGGACTGCCGCGGCATGAAAGTCTCCGTCGGGGTTGGCACCCCGTAGTAGAGGCCCTGGATGATCGCCTCCTTGTCGATCGCCGCATAGAGCGCCTCCCGAACCGCAAGCTCCTTGAATTGCGGTCGCTCGAGGTTCAGGTAGAAGGACTCGAATGCGGTCCTTGGAACGAGCGTCACCACGCGATTCGGCAGCGTCTTGGCTTCCCCATAGTGGTCAGGCGTGATGTAGGGCTGGCCGACGAGATCTATGTCGCCGCTCTTGAACTGTGTGTAGAGGACGGTGAGATCGGGAATGTACTTGAAGACCAGCTTCTCGATGTGAGGGCCTTCACCGAAATAGTCGGTGTTTGCCACGAGTTCGAGATGATCGCCGGCGACCCGCTGGCTCCACTTAAACGGACCGGTGCCGACCGGCGCCTGATTGAAGGCGGCGTTGTTCGGATTGGCCTCTTTCTCGAGGATGTGCTTGGGGACGATGAAGGTTTCGGTCAGGAAGGACAAATACGGCGCAAAGGCCTCTTCCATTCGCCACGAGATCTCCGTCGGCGAGATCACCGTAATGTCGCGCACGAGAGCATGGCCGGCGGTGCGCCAACTGCGGAAGTTGGGGTTCATGATCAGTTCGAGAGTGAACTTCACGTCCTCGGCCGTGAATGGCTTGCCGTCATGCCAACGGGCATCGTCACGCAAGCGAATTCGCCATTTGAGGCCGTCTTCCGAAATGCCGCCGTTCTTCTGGTCCGGCACTTCGACCGCCAGATTGGGCTGAATGACGCCTTGAGGATCGATGCGGAACAGCGCGTCGAAAACTGAGAAATGCACCCCGTCATCGACTTCAATATGTACCATCAGCGGATTGAAGACCGTCGGCTCTTGTCCAAGCCCAACGATGACGCGGCCGGTTGGTTTCGCCGGAGAGGTGCGCGCGAGGACAGGTTTGCCCAACAGATTTGATCCAGCGAGGCCGGCCGCCCCGGCGATCATCAACTGGAGTGCGCTACGCCGCGAATAGATCGATGCAGTCTTTGCTTCAGTCATGACCCCTCCTCATTTGTGGCTATGTCCGGCCAATGTCGATTGGATTCCAACGGCGGGGGTGCTGCTCTGCTGCTCGCCGGGGATGGCAGCGACCAGTTCTCGCGTATAGGCGGATTTCGGATTCAGAAAGATCTGCGATGGGGGTCCGTGCTCGACGACCTCCCCTCGATGCATGACTGCGATTTCGTCACAGATCTGGCTGGCCACGCGCAGATCGTGCGTGATGAAGATCATCGACACCTCGGTCTCCCGCTGAATCTGGTCCAGCAGCTTCAAGATCTGCGCCTGGATCGACACGTCGAGTGCGGAAACGGCCTCGTCAGCGATCAGAAGCTTCGGCTTGAACATCAGCGCCCGAGCGATTCCGATGCGTTGGCGCTGGCCACCCGAGAACTCGTGGGGATAACGATCGAACGTTCCCGCGTCCAGGCCGACATGGGCCAGGAGCTCTCGTGCCTGCTCACATGCCTCCTTGCGAGGCACTCCATGCGCGATCGGACCAACCGTCAGTATTTGCCCGACCGTTGATCGGGGATTGAGCGAGGCAAATGGATCCTGGAAAATCATCTGGATCTTTGGCCGAAGCGGCCGAAACTCGGCGTCGGAAAGCCGGGCAATATCGCGCCCCTCGAACAGGATAGAGCCGCTGTCGCTGTCGAGGAGCTTGATCAACAATCGCCCGAGGGATGATTTGCCTGAACCGCTTTCTCCAACCACGCCCAGCGTGCGTCCCGGCGAAAGGTCGAACGACACGCCATTGACCGCGGATACAATCCGCTGCCTACCGAACAGCGCACTGCCGCTGCGGTAGGTCTTGACCAGACATTCGACCTTCAGAATGGAGGACGTGGCCGCAGCTTCCGCCGAGACCCGGTCCTTGCCCGTCAGATGCGGCACCGCCGCGATCAGGCGGCGCGTGTAGAGATGGCTCGGGGACCTCAACACCTGCTCGGCGTTCCCCTGCTCCACGCAATGACCCTTCTCCATCACCACGACGGAATCGGCAATCTCCGCCACAACTCCGAAGTCATGGGTAATGAACATCACGCTCATTCCCTTGCGGCGTTGAATGTCGCGGATCAGTTGCAGAATCTGTGCCTGGGTCGTCACGTCGAGGGCGGTGGTCGGCTCGTCCGCGATCAGGATCGCAGGCTCGAGAGCCAGAGCCATGGCGATCATCACCCGCTGTCGCTGCCCGCCCGAGAGCCGGAACGGATACTGATGATACATGAGCGGCGGATCCGGCAGGCCCACCTCGGTCAGCAATTCCATGGCGCGGCTACGACGGGATTTCGGCGTTCCCACGCCGTGCGCCGCCATCACCTCCTCGATTTGCACGCCCACTGTCATCAACGGATTAAGTGCGGAGAGCGGGTCTTGGAAGATCATCGAGACGACACGGCCACGAAGGTCGCGCAGTTTGTCCGACGAGAGTCCTACCAAATCCATCCCTTCGAGACGGATTGCTCCCGAGGACACGCGGATCGACTTGGGCAAGAGCCCCATGATCGCATTGGCCGTGACAGACTTGCCAGAACCGGATTCTCCTATGATGCAGAGGATCTGACCGCGCTTCAGTTCAAAGGAGACGTTCTCGACCGCGTTCGCGCGCTCCATGCCCGCCGGCAAGCTCACGGTCAGGTCACGGACCGCGAGTGCCACATCTTCTGAGGCTAAAGGTTGCGGGGCAGAGGTCATCTGAACATTCTCCCCTTTCAAGCGCGTCCCATGATCCCGTTGCGGATCGGCTCTTCGGCCTCTTTTACCGCCGCTACGCTCGGACAGGTCAACAACTCGTCGCTCATTCTGCCATTCTCCGCGCGGTGAATACGACATGATTCAGAGGAGGCTCTATAGGCAAAGGCGTCGCTGAGCGCGGGCGATCGGTCGAGTGGACCGCTCGAACAATGAATCGAGGTCCGAGAGGCTGCCATTGACGCCCAGCTCGATCGCTTCGGCAAAGGTCTCCTCCCTGACAAGGCCCATCGCGCGTCACCTTTTGCATTTCTGCCCGTTGATCGACATTGATCCGGTATTCACAACTCTGACTGCTTCAATCATCCCGGAGTCGCCGAAACGCGACGGATAGGCAGCATGAAGTTCTAAAAACGAAGCTCGATTTGGCATTTCGGTCTGCGCCGCCAGGGCTGCCGACGCGGGCACCGGGTTGGGGGCATACCTGCTGACGACGAAGGGCCGGACTGTCCGTCGATTTCCTCACCTACGATTTGCCGTGCAAGCGAAGTATCCCGCAATAATTGCTTGTGCCAAAAGCAGCAAACCGCAGGATATTCCGCCGGACCCTGAAAGTCCGCGGCGTGTCTGCCGTACCTCCTCGGATACGATACAGCCCTCACCGGAGAGACCCGCCCAATGAGCGCGCCGCTCATGCATATCGATACCAGTCCGACACTGCCTCGGGAGGCCGACGTCGTCGTCATCGGCGGCGGAGTGGTTGGCGTGTTCACGAGCTATTATCTCGCCCGTCGCGGCCTTAAGGTCGCCTTGCTGGAAAAGGGCCGTGTCGCCGCCGAACAGTCCAGCCGCAACTGGGGATGGTGCCGCCAACAGAACCGCGATGCTCGCGAGTTGCCAATCGCAACCAAGAGCCTCGATCTCTGGGAGAAAGTTGCCCAAGAGACTGGTGAAGATACGGGCTTCCGCCGCTGCGGCCTCTTGTATCTGTCGAACGACGAAAATGAGCTGGCGAGCTGGGCAAAGTGGCGAGACTTCGCCAGGACCGTCGGCGTTACGACGCACATGTTGAGTGCGGAAGAAGCGAGCGAGCGAGGCAAGGCGACAGGCCGCAAATGGAAAGGCGGTGTCTTCTCTCCAACCGACGGGACGGCAGATACCTCAAAGGCGGTGCCCATCGCCGCGCGTGCGATCATGGCGGCGGGCGGCACGGTGCATCAGCAATGCGCGGCGCGCGGCTTGGAGCTCAGTGGCGGCCGCGTCAGCAGAGTGGTGACCGAAGCCGGCACGATCCGGACCAAGACAGTGGTTATGGCAGGAGGTGCGTGGGCATCGTCGTTCTGCAACCAGCTGGGAATTCGCTTCCCGCAGGCGTCCGTACGCCAGTCCATTCTCGCTTTGGCTCCTGGCGCCGCCGGCCTGCCTGATGCCCTTTACACTGGGCTCGTCTCGCTCACCCGACGTGGTAATGGCGGATACACGCTCGCTATCAGCGGGCGCGCGCGAGTTGACCCCACGCCGCAGCAATTCAGGTTCGGCCGCGAATTCCTGCCCATGTTCGCCCGCCGGTGGCGAAGTCTTAGCCCTGGGGCTTTCGAGGGGCTGCGGCAGGGCCATGAATCCCTGGCTAAATGGAGTCTGGATGAGGTGACCCCGATGGAGCTGAACCGGACGCTCGATCCTCGCCCCGACATGAAGCAGATTCGGGCGACGCATCGACGAGCCTGCAAGCTCCTGCCGGAACTTGGGCACGTCGCAATCTCAAATGTCTGGGCCGGCTACATCGACAGCACGCCAGACGGCATCCCCGCAATCGGTGAAGTTGAGTCGATTCCAGGTTTCATCCTGGCGGCGGGGTTCAGCGGCCACGGCTTCGGAATCGGCCCGGGCGCGGGGCATATGATCGCAGACATCATTGCGGGCAGTGCGCCAATCGTCGACCCGCGCCCCTATAGGCCGGAGCGGCTGAAAATGAGCGCCTGGGGCAAGGTGAGCGAGTTCTAGAATGCAGTTTCCGCCCCCGGTGGGAAAAGATGCTGGTTGATGCTATGACAATGCATATGACGCTGAAGCCTCAAAGCCTCGACGCAGTTATCGGCCACATCTCATGGCATTGCTATGAAGCTTGATAAGATCGACATCAGGATTTTATGCGAACTACAGAAGAACGGGCGGATTTCCAACGTCGAGCTCGCAGAGCTGATAAACCTTTCCCCGAGCCCGTGCCTGATGCGAGTCAAGAGGCTCCAGACGGAGGGCTTCATCACCGGCTATTCCGCCCAGATCGACGTTGCCAAGCTCGGGCAAACCCTGACCGTCTTCGCCGAAATCACCCTGAAGAATCATCGGCAGATCGATTTCGCTCGCTTTCTCGCGACGATCGAAAAGATCGATTCCGTCGTCGAGTGCCATCTCGTTTCGGGCGGGTACGACTATCTCGTCAAGTTCATCACGGCAGGGATCAGTGAATACCAGGCAGTCATGGAACGCCTAGTCGAGATGGATATCGGCATCGACAAATATTTCAGTTTCGTCGTGCTGAAATCGCCAATCGTGAAGTCCCATTTGCCGCTCGAAAGCATCTTCAATAGCTGAGCAGGCGCAGCGATCAACCTTTCATGGCCGCGCGGACGTCCTTGTCTTCGAGCGTCTGGTCGAGCGTCGTCCTGGTCCGCTCGATGATGCCGTCGATGTCCGCATCCGTGCAACAGAGCGGCGGCGCATAGCCCAGCACGCCTTGTGCAAAGGCGCGGATGACGAGGCCGTTGTCCCATGCGCGGTCGAAAATACGGCGCGCCGCGTCGGCTTCCGCCGGCAGGGGCGTCTTGCGTTCCTTGTCGGTGACAAGCTCGATTGCGGCCAGCATACCGCGACCTCTGATATCGCCGACAAGCGGATGATCCGCCAGCGCGCGAAGTCCCTGCATCAGGCGATGCGCGGCCTTTCGGCCATTTTCGAGCAAACCGTTTTCGTAAAGGTCAAGGCACGCGAGCCCGACGGCTGCGCTGACGGGATGGGCGGAATAGGTGTAACCGTGCCCCACGGCCGCCTTGCCGGCACCATCGGCAATGGTGTCGTAGACGCGGTCCGACATTAGAACGGCCCCCATCGGCACATATCCCGAGGTCAGTCCCTTTGCCGTGGTCATGAGATCCGGCACGACGTCGTCCCCTTCACAGGCGAAGAATGGACCAACACGGCCAAAGCCGGTGATGACCTCGTCGGCAACGAACAGAATGTCGTGCTCCTTACAAACAGCGTGCATAGCCTTCAGCCAGGACGGCGGCGGAACGAGGACGCCTCCCGAGCCTTGTATCGGCTCGACATAGAAGGCGGCAACGCGATCGGCGCCCAGTTCGGCGATCTTGGCCTGCAGCGCTGCGACCGAGGCAGCAATGATAGCCTGGGGATGGGAGCCGACCGGATTGCGATAGGCATAATGCGATGGAATCTTGTGCTGCCAATTGTACGGCACTCCGAAGCCCGCATGAAAAGCCGGTAGCGCGGTCAAGCCGGAGCCCGCTGTTGACGATCCATGGTAGCCATACTCGACGGAAATGAACTGGTCCTTCTGCGGCGTCCCCTTGGCGTGATAGTAGTACCGAATGAAGCGGATCGTGCTGTCGACGGCATCGGAGCCACCCAAGGTGAAGTAGACATGGTTCAGATCACCAGGCGCCAATTCAGCCAGCCTTGCGGCCAATCGGATGGCTGGGTCGGAGCCCAACCCGAAATAACCCGTCACATAAGGCAGTTCGCGGAGCTGCCTCGTCGCCGCTTCAACGATACTGTCCTGTCCGTAGCCCGCATTGACACACCACAGGCCGGCGAAGCCGTCGAGCAATTGCCGTCCCGAAACATCGGTCAGCGTCGCGCCCTTCGCTGACTTCAGCACGCGGACGCCCGTCGCCTCATGGCTGCGATAGGATGCGACCGGGTGAATCAGATGCGCGCGGTCGAGTTCAACCAGCGAGTTGCTCAACATATCGTCCTCCAGTTCAACCGCAATGCTTGTGCGGGCCACCCCGATGTCTTCAGGCGTAACGTAAGATGACCACGGCAGCAGTTGCTCCCAGGCAGGACGGCGACGAAGGGCGTTTTGACTTTGATTGACGATCGGCGCCGCATCTTATGCCGGATCGGACTGTGCACGGCATTGGCGCTCAACCTGGAGGCGCCTTTTCGCACAACTCTCTGCCATGGCTCCGATCCGATACGACAGAATCTGCTCCCGGTCACCGCGACAGCGGTGCTTTATCCGGTCGTCTGCCCGCTATGATCCCTGCCGTACCGAAACGCGGTGCGCGAGGACCGAAAAGGATCGAGCCATGGCAACGTTTAGACCGAAATACATCACCTTCGACTGTTACGGCACGCTGACCAATTTCGACATGGCCGGCGCGGCAAGAAGAGTCTATGGCTCCGAGCTCACCTCGACCGCCATGGCAAAGCTAATCAAGGATTTTTCAGCCTACCGCCTGGACGAGGTCCTCGGCGCCTGGAAGCCGTACTTCGAGGTCGTGCACAATGCGCTGGAACGCGCGTGCAAGCGCAACGGCATCGTATTTCAGCCGGAGCATGCTCAGCACATCAATCAAGAGATCCACACATGGGGTCCGCATGCCGACGTCCCGGCGGGCCTGGCAAAAGTTGCCAGGGAGATTCCGCTGGTCATCCTGTCGAATTCGATGAAGAATCTCATCATGTCGAACGTCGAAAGGCTCGGCGCTCCCTTCCACATGGTCATCACGGCGGAGGAGACCGGCGCCTACAAGCCGCACATGAAGGGCTTCGAATATATGTTGGACAAGCTCGGCTGCGGGCCGGAAGACATTACCCACGTTTCCTCTTCCTTCCGCTACGATCTGATGACCGCGTACGATCTCGGCATCAAAAGCAAGGTCTGGGTGAACCGCGGCCACGAGCCCGCCAATCCCTTCTATGAATACACCGAAGTCACTGGTATCGACGGGCTTGCTGCGGCGGTCGGCCTGGAGCCCCTGCGCAAAAGCGCTTGAGCGTATGCTTTTCCGTTTCTCTCGCAAGGAAAAGGGGGCGGTTCGACCGCCCCCTTTTCTTTTTCCACAACTGATCAAGGAGCCGCTCAGTCCAGTCCGCCGACATGGAGCGCCTTGGTCTCGAGATATTCTTTTATCCCGAGCTGAGATCCCTCGCGTCCGAGGCCCGACTGCTTGACGCCACCGAACGGCGCAACCTCAGTCGAAATCAAGCCTGTGTTCAGGCCGACAATGCCGAATTCCAGCGCTTCGGCAACCCGCCAGGAACGCTTCAGACTTTCAGTGTAGAAATAGGCCGCAAGACCGAATGGCGTACCGTTTGCGATCGCGATCGCCTCGTCCTCGGTCTCGAACCGGAAAAGCGGTGCGACCGGCCCGAAGGTCTCTTCTGAGGCCAACAGCATCTCAGTTGTTGCACCACCGAGCACGAGAGGCCGGGCATATTGCCGACCTTCCGGCACTGTTTCACTTTGCGAGATGATCTTTGCGCCCTTATCCAGGGCATCCACCACATGCCGTTTGATCTTCTCGATCGCTGCGCCATTGATCATAGGCCCGATTGCGACCCCCTCGTCCGTGCCGGCGCCGACCTTCATTTTCGCGACCTGGCTGGCGAGCTTCTGTGCAAAGGCATCATAGATGCCTGATTGCACGAGAATGCGATTGCAGCAGACACAGGTCTGTCCGCCATTGCGGAATTTCGACGCAATCGCGCCGTCAACGGCCCGGTCGAGATCGGCATCGTCAAAGACGATGAACGGCGCATTGCCGCCGAGCTCGAGGCTGAGCCTCTTGATGTTGTCGGCG
Organism: Bradyrhizobium sp. AZCC 2230; assembly: GCF_036924495.1. Taxonomy (NCBI): domain Bacteria; kingdom Pseudomonadati; phylum Pseudomonadota; class Alphaproteobacteria; order Hyphomicrobiales; family Nitrobacteraceae; genus Bradyrhizobium; species Bradyrhizobium sp. AZCC 2230. The sequence goes on from NZ_JAZHRS010000001.1 coordinate 3,458,400, forward strand.
GCGCCTTTCATCAGCAAAGCGCCGACGCGCGTCGATCCGGTGAACGAGATCTTGCGGACGGTTTCGTTGGCCATCAGCTCCTGGCCGATCTCCGCCGGCATGCCCGTCACGATGTTGATCACGCCCGCCGGAATTCCGGCCCTCTCAGCCAGAACAGCGATGGCGAGAGCCGAAAAAGGCGTGAATTCGGAGGGCTTGATAACGACAGTGCAGCCCGCAGCAAGTGCAGGTGCCACCTTCCGCGTGATCATCGCATTTGGGAAATTCCAGGGTGTGATGATCCCGCAGACGCCGACCGGCTCTTTCAGAACCAGAATGCGGCGATCGACGGCCGGCGCGGGGATTGTCGATCCGTTGATGCGGCGGGCTTCTTCCGCAAACCATTTGACGAAGGATGCCCCGTAACGGATCTCTCCGAGCGCTTCAGCAAGCGGCTTGCCCTGTTCCAGCGTCAGCAGAAGCGCCAAATCCTGCTCATGATGCCGCATGAGCTCATACCAGCGCTCCAGCAGCGCAGTACGCTCTGCATGAGCCTTTGTCTTCCAATGCTTGAACGCAGCCGCCGCTGCGTCGATTGCTGCCCTGGTCTCGTCTCGGCCCATATCGGGGATGGTGCCAAGCACTTTCTGGCTGGCAGGATCAATGACATCAACGCTGGCTTTCGTGCTCGCATCCCGCCAGTTGCCGCCGATCAGCGCTTGCTGGCGAAACAGATCCTTGTCCTTCAATGCAATCATGGGGCTTGTTCCTTGCCTCGGGTCCGACCCCGCCATCACCGCCTGATTTGCGAGTGGCGAGACGAAGCCGTCTCATGCGAGCAGTACAGGACCGCACGCCGCATTTTTCATTGATAATGAAGTGTCTGGCCGTGTTGAATCTGGTCAGACGCGGCCTCGAAGGTCGAATATTCTGAGGGCCGTTCTAGTGCTGCCCTCAGCATCGTCTCAGTCATAATGGCAGACGTAGATCTTTCGCACTGTCTCGACCGTGCGCCAGATCCCAACAAAGCCGGGCTTCATCACAAAGCTGTCGCCGGCGCGGTACCTTCTGGTCTCACCACCCTTTTCCTCGATTTCGACGAGGCCCGAGAGAATGTGGCAGAACTCGAAGGTGGTGCCCTTGATGGAATGGGTCTCGCCCGGCGTTGCTTCCCAGACACCGGTCAGCACCTTCTCTCCTTTCGAGGCATCCTGTGCCCAGGTCTTGAACGATGGATTGCCAGAAATGAGCCGTTCCGGAGCAGGCAAGGCATTCTTCGGTGCGAAGTCCGGATTGATGTCGATGGTGACCAGAAGGGACATGGCGCTTTTTAGCCGAGTGTTCGATCGACAAGGCCGATTGGGTTTTGTCCAGCGCGGTGCCGCCGGATGTTCTCTATGACGGATCGTGCTGACGTATGCGGTTGAGTCACGGACGCGATATGCGGCGTGATGATCACCTTCGGATGCGACCAGAGTGGATGGCTCTCCGGCAGTGGTTCGGGATCGGTGACGTCAAGCATGGCGGCTGCCAGGTGACCACTGTCGAGCGCCGCGACGAGTGCGCCCTGGTCAAGCTGCGGGCCGCGGCCGACATGCAGCAGCCTCGCTCCCGCCGGCAAAAGCGAGAAGAGCTTTGCGTTCAGGATACCGCTCGTTTGCTCCGTCAGGGGAAGAAGACAGACGAGGATATCCGTTCCTTGCAGGAAATTGCCAAGCTGATCCGCGCCATGGAAGCAGGTGACACCCTCGACCACCCTCTTGCTGCGGCTCCACGCGGCAAGAGGAAATCGAAACGGCTTCAAGCGGTCGATCGCAGCCTGTGCCAGCATCCCTAGGCCCAGGAAGCCCACACGCCGGTCGGTTGCCTGGGACGTTGCCAGGGCCTGCCAAAGACCCCTTCTCTGCTGCTCCCGATAGGCCAGCATCTCACGATGCAGCGCCATTACCCCGAGAACGACGTATTCCTGCATCATGCGCACGATACCATCCTCGACCATGCGCACGATCTTCACGTGGTCGGGTATGGCCTCCGGCTTGAACTGATCAACCCCCGCACCGATGGAAAAGAGCACTTCCAGATTATAAAAACGCGCGAGATCGTTGGGCACATTCCAAGTCAGCAGGAAGCGCACCTTTCCCGGGTCGATCGATTCGCCGCAATGGTAAAATTCCAGGTCAGGGAGCTCGCACGCAAACGCTTCCCGGAAGACTTCCCCCCTGGCCGCATCAGAATTGAAAAGAAATGCCATCGATGCACGCCTCTGCCTCGCTCGGCACGACGCCGGGAGGGCGATTGAACATCGAGAGGGTAGCTGCAAGCCGAAGCTTTCCCTGCCGAATTGCGTTGCAATACGGGCCGAAGATTTGGAAAAAGCGGCGGAAACAGGGGAAACCTGCTGGGCTTCCATGCGATACTGCGGTGAAATACGACCGCTGCTTTATTGTGGCGGGACGACAAAGAGTGCGATGTGCCAGACCAGCATCGCGAAAGAACGGGCAGGTTGAAATGGGACGAACGGTACGCGTCAAGTCCTTTGAACTGGCCGCGAGGGACATCAACGAAGTTGATGTGAAGCTGCTTCATGCGCTCTCGACCGGGGTTGGCTGGCCGCATCGACCCAAGGATTGGGATTTCCTACGCCGCGCCGGCCACGGTATCGTCGCCGTCGATGGCATAGGACGCGTCTTCGGCAGCGCGATGTGGTTCCCGCATGGCCACGACTTCGCGACGATCGGCTTGGTGATCACGTCGCCTCGAACCCAGGCTCAAGGTACTGGCCGCTGGCTCATGGAGCAGGTGTTCGAGCGGTGTGGCGATAGGAATTTGAGCCTCAACTCGACCGATGCCGCCTATCATCTTTATCTCTCCCTGGGCTTCACGAAGGAAGCCACAGTGTATCTGTGGCAAGGAGAGGTCATATCACCACCCCCACGGGTGCCGGCCCTCGACGGCGAATTGAGCTCCCTGTCCACCGAGAACATCGAAGAGATCGCAGCACTCGATGAACGAGCGTTCGGAACCAACCGTCGGAGGCTGCTTGCATTGCTTTCTGAAGGCGCATCAATCTGCGCCTTGCGCCGCGGCGGAGAGACCGTCGGTTACTCCATGAAGCGCGAATTCGGGCGCGGTCATGTGATCGGCCCGATCGTCGCCAGCAATGATTGTGAGGCGATCCATCTCACGGCCGTGCATCTCAAGGATCTCGCCGGGCAGTTCGTCCGCGTGGATACACGGGAGCAGACGGGTCTCTTTGCGGACTTTCTTCAACAGAGCCGCTTCGGGATGAACGATACAGTCACGACTATGTCCAAGGGACGGCAATTCCTGCATCGGAAGGAAAACGAGCCGTGGGTCTACGGATTGGCCGGTCACGCCTTGAGCTGAAGCGGTGCACGTACCTTGATTTAGATAGGCGCCTGACGGGCGCTATCCTCGAGGCTTCCGGGAGCGCTATCCGCGAGAGTGCAGGATCGAGAAAAATCGTAGTTTAGCTTGCAAAATCGCAGGATTGGTAGCAGCGGATCGACTCGGCCCCCGACCCAAACGATCTGGGTCTGGTTCTGTAACTCCCAGCACCCTGCGGCAACAGGCAGAACAGAATGTCCGCTTTGCTCGCCGCAATATCCTATTCTACGACCAGCAAGTAATTGCCCTGTACCATCGGATCCGCGCTCTGTATCGAATGGCGCGAAGATACATAAGCAAGGAGAAGTGCAGAAACAAAGGAAGGTCACGCGGTAATCCAGCCGTGCGACGTCCGATTACAAAAAAGTCGCACGAAACTCGTTATTCCTCAATAGACATCTGGCGAAGCTATTGGGAACCAAAGACTTTCCTTTGGTGGGCGCACCAGGGCTCGAACCTGGGACCCGCTGATTAAGAGTCAGCCACGCATTAAGCACAATCAATGACTTACCAGTCGCAGCACCGGGTTTGTCCGGCTGAAATGGGCATTCGTCGCACAAGCTTGATGTTTCGTCGCTCGCCCTGTTGGCGACCGCCCGAACAGCGGCCACGCGCCCTTTTACGCAGGCGTGGGTGGCGCAGAACAACTCGCGGATAGCGCAGCAAACCGACGAAGATAGCGGTCGGGCAAGCTACAGCGGATCCCCGTCAATGGATCCGTCCTTGACGGGCCGCAAGCTGCCAGGCCATGACGCCCAAAACCGTTCGGGCTCTCCGTCCTTTAGATTTTCTGATGGATCGGCAGGTCCGCGCATGGACCCTCAGCGGACCTTTCGAGGTGCCAAAACTCAACGGCTCTATGCTGCCTCATGCGCGGACCATCTGCCAACTCAGGGCGCGACCAATTTCTTGCGAATGGCATAGCGAACAAGCTCCGCGGTCGATGACATCCCAAGCTTGCGCATGGCTGCGGCACGATGGGTCTCAACAGTTTTTACGCTCAGCTTCAAGATGCCGCTGATCGTTCTGTTTGTATGTCCCTCCGCGATGAGCTGAACAACGCTCTGTTCGCGTGAGGTGAGCAGCACGTCCGACTTGTTCTGCTTATTGATTTGATAGTCATGCAACAGCTTCTCAAGCAGTACACTTGTGAAGTAAGGCCTACCGTCGAGCAAGGCCTCGATCGCCGAAATCAAATGTTTCCTGGCATCCGACTTGAAGAGGAAGCCGCGGACGCCCGCCAGGATGGCCTCCGTCAGGAGTTCCTCACTTTCGTGCATCGTGAGGATTAGCACTTCAGTACGCAGATGCATCAACCTGAGGCGACGACTAACTTCGATTCCGTTCATGAGCGGCATCGAGTAGTCAACGATTATGATGTCTGGACGCGTTTCCAACGCCAAAGCCACAGCCTGCTCACCGTTGGTTGCCTCTCCACTGACGATCCAATCGGAGCGCGTGTCGACGATCGCGCGAAGCCCAGAACGTACAACCTCATGATCATCGGCAATCACGATGCGTTTCACGGCGTCGTTTCCCGAATGTCGGCCCAGAATTCGCCGGCCAATCAACGGAGATGGCCGGTAGCCAAGTGGGGGCCGATCCTACCAGCCATCCTCAAGAGAGTTATTATACAAAACCCTGATGTTCCGCGGTGAATGTACCGACGTTCGCACTCTGGATTACGCATCAACCAGTTTTGCTCGAACTGCGTATCGGACCAGACTGGCGGTCGAGTTCACGTCGAGCTTTCGCATTGCCGCCGCACGGTGAGCCTCCGTCGTCTTCACGCTCAGGTTCAGGATAGCACTAATGCCCTTGTTGCTATAGCCCTCCGCGACCAATTTGACGACAAGCCGCTCACGCGGCGTAAGTCCTTGGTGGGCGCTCGCGGCGCCAGCTGGTCCGCGATCGAACTCATTCGACGCGTTCTTGACGCAGAATGGCCTGTGAACCAGCAGCGAATCGACAGCCGCCAGCAGCAGCTTGTTTGCGTCAGACTTCGCCAGGAATGCCCGGGCGCCGGCCTGATAGGCCTGCTGGGCCAGCAAACTAGAGTTGTGAACGGTAAAGATCAGAACCTCGGTCAAGAGCGGGTACTCCTTGATCCGCCGGGCGACCTCCACCCCCGTCATGCGCGGCATGGAGAAATCGACGATCGCGACATGCGGCTGGCTCTCGATCGCCGCGGCGACTGCCTTGCTGCCGTCGCTCGCTTCCGCGACGACCTCCCAGTCAACACGTTGCGTGAGCACCGCACGGAGGCCCGAACGGACAGCTTCGTGATCGTCGGCGATAAGGATTCGCTTCATAGCAGGACCTCCCGATCATCAACTCCGTGCTTCAGCTTTCGAGTGCCGGAGGCCGGCGGCGGAATCCGCTTGCAGCCGGAGACCCGTGTTAATTTTTACCGAGTGCCCGCGCCGGCACTCATGATTGCAGCGGCGATCGCCGCTTGCGTCGCTTCGCTTCAACACGATGCGGGAACACCGCGCACAACGTTGTGCCAGAGTGCAGCATTTCCGGATCGGACCGGATCTCAAGGGTGCCGCCAAGCTGCTTAAGTCTCGCCCTCATGGCCGGAATACCGACCCCCATCGACATCGCGCTGTTTCCGTCCGTCGCGCGACTGACTGGAAAGCCACGCCCATTGTCGCTGATCGTCAACCGCAACTGCCCGCTAGTCGCGTCGACAACAATTTTGACCTCTGTCGCCTTCGCGTGGCGGAATATGTTCGTGAGCCCTTCCTGGACGACGCGTAACAACGAACGCTGGTTCTCGTAAGAGAGCTGATCGACAGAGGCGTCGATATCAATGCCGACGTGCAACGACGTACGTGCGGCAAAGCCATGGGCATAGCACTCGATCGTCGCCTTCAGTCCCTGCGCCATCAGGTTCTGTGGATGTAGCAAATAGGTGAGAGAGCGGATCTCCCTCAGGGCCTGGTCAATCGATGCATCGACATCGTCGCAAAGGCGATCGAGCCCATCGGCCGAGCCAAGGCAGGTGCGGATACGCATCACGCCAAGACTCGCGGCAATCAGATGCTGGCAGGTCGAATCATGGAGCTCGGACGCAATCCGTCGCTGGATATCTTCCTGAATGGAAGCCAAGCTGACACTTCTGCGAAGGTCGGCGGTCTCGTCGGCTCTGTCCCCGGGATACTCCTTTAGGAGAATGCGGTGACGACCGATTAATCGGACGATGTCAGCATCCATTGGATCAAAGATCGGAATAACGATGGTCTCGACGTCCCGCCGGAAACCACCGAGTGTCAGGCTGTGTTGAATTCTCACCTCAGTAGCGTCTGCAAGGCAGGCATCGAGGGCTTCACAGACTGACTCGGAATCTTCGCTTCCCATACAATCGAAGATGTCCAGCCCCGACACTTCGCGCGATGACATTCCCAGGACTGCCTCGAAGGCGTGATTGACCCCCTCATATGCGAAGCCGCCACGCAACGGGCGCACCGCAAAAAGAAGGTCTTCGTGGTCAGTCCCGTCCAGCCCATCGCCGATCGCGTCCGAGACACTTAGCTGCTCCGTGAAGCTGGGTCGCGTCGCCGCGCTGGCAAGAAGACTGTGAGGCTTCACGGTACGCACCCAACTTTCCAGGCTGTTCCTGAAATCGACTTCAACGGCCAATTTCGAGAGCTACCCGCGCTGCGATCTCGGCAATGACGACGGAACCGCAGGCAAACCCCTAGGGGAATGACGCAGAGTATACACCCGCGTTTTCACTACAACCAGTGAGCTACATTCCATCTCGTCTAAAACCGCGCATGTCTGACATGAATTTCCGCATATTACTGTGCAGTTTGTGCCAGTTCATCGCGACAATCGGCGCTCAAGCCCAACAATAATGATTAAAACTTTCGGTAAGCACTGGCCAGACTCGTCGGTTGTGACCACGGTTTACCGGGTCCGACCGACGTCACGCCAAGCCTCGGGGAAAGGGGGACATATGCTGAGGCCGCGCATCCTCACAACGTCAAATCCTGTCGAGCGACGCTCGCGCGCGGTACAAGGCGTTCGCGACGGAGAAGGATGCCTGGCTCAACACCCGCTTGCATGCGACGAGTTCCGACGGCCGGCGATAACGGCGCCCGAGCCATGAGAGCTGCCTTATGGGTCTCGCCAGCCAGAACCGTCCGCTATCTGCTCCTTAGTAGTCCACGGCGTCCCGGATTATCGGGCAGGTCATGCAATGACCGCCGCCGCGACCTCGGCCGAGCTCGGCGCCAACGATGGTGATCACCTCAATGCCTGCCTTGCGCAGCAGCGTATTGGTATAGGTGTTGCGATCGTAGGCGTACACGACGCCTGGTGACGCGCAAACGAGGTTGGCGCCACTATCCCACTGTGTTCGCTCACGCTGATAGTCGCTTCCGCCGGCCTCGACCACGCGAAGTTGCTTGAGACCCAGCGCCTCCTCGACGACGCCGACGAACGGTTTCTCTTCCGCGTGCAATTCGACGCCGCTCGGCGCATTGCTCGGGCGATAGGAGTAGGTACGTGTCTGATTGATGAAGTCGGGCGCGGTCAGCACGCAGTCGCGATCGGCGAAGGTGAACACAGTGTCGAGATGCATGGCGGCGCGTATCTTGGGCATCGCCGCCACGATGACGCGTTCCGCCGCCTTCTTCGCAAACAGCGTCGCCGCGAGTTGACTGATCGCCTGACGGGATGTGCGTTCGCTCATCCCGATCAGCACGACGCCCTTGCCGATCGGCATCACGTCGCCACCCTCCAGCGTGGCCAGCCCATGGTCATGTGTGGGGTCGCCCCACCAGACATTGATCTTGCCGGCGAAATCAGGATGGAACTTGTAGATGGCGGTCGTAAGGATCGTCTCCTCGTGCCTGGCCGGCCAATAAAGCGAGTTGAGCGTCACGCCCTCATAGATCCAGCAGGTGGTGTCGCGCGTGTACAACGTGTTCGGCAGCGGCGGCAGCAGGTACTCGGTGGCGCCCGCCGCCTCCTTGACTATCTTGATCGCCTGGCCGCCATGCTCCTCAGGAAAGTCGTGGGTCGACAGGCCGCCGATCAAGGTTTCAGCAAGCGTGCGATTGTCCAGGCCGGAAAGGTAGCTCCTCAGTTCGTCGATGAAGCCGAGGCCGACCTGATTGGGCACGACCTGATTGTCGAGTATCCACTTTTTACCCTCCGGTACCGCCACCGTTTCGGCCAGAAGATTGTGCATTTCCACCACGTCGACGCCCCGGTCGCGCATCTTGGTGACGAAGTCGAAATGGTCACGCTTGGCGTTCTCCACCCAGAGAACATCATCGAACAGCAACTGATCGCAGTTCGACGGCGTGAGCCGCTGATGCGCCCGACCTGGCGAGCACACCATCACCTTCCGGAGCTGACCGACCTCCGAATGAACGCCGAAGGCTGAGGAATTCGCCATTGATGGCTCCTTTAGTACTTGGGCTAGATGCTGATATAGCCGGTAGCGAGGCCATGGATACCGACGACACATCCGATCACCGCTACCGCGAACAAGACCCATTCGGCCGGCGTGAAGAGCTGTTTGCCCTGCTCTTTCCGCGTGATGTAGTACAGGATCGTGCCGGGGGCGTAGATGATGAAGCCGAGCAGCAGGAACTTCGTCCCGCCGGCGAACAACAGGAATATCGTGTAGATCGTCGCCAGGACCGCGATGATCGTGTCCTTGCGGAGGTCGCGTGGGTCCTTTTCGTAAGTCTCCCTGCGAAAAACCAGCATCAACGCAAAGGCCGCGGACAGAAAGTACGGAATCAACGAGAGGTGACTGCAGAGCGACAGCGCGAAGGTGAAGGCGTCGTCCGAGAACAGCGTGGCGACGAGCACCGCTTGAATCAGCAGCGTGGTCATCAGAAGCGCCGATGACGGCACTTGATTGGCGTTCTCTCGCGCCAGGAACGCCGGCATGTCCAGCTTCTTGGCCGCAACCGAAAGCACCTCGGCGGCCATCATCGTCCAAGCCAGATAGGCGCCAAGCACCGAGACGATCACACCCGCACCGATAAACACCGCTCCCCAATGGCCGACCGCAGCCTCGAGCACGCCACCGACCGAGGGCTGGCGAAGCTGCGCGATCTCGGCGCGGGGCAGAACGCCGTAGGCCAGAATCGACACCGACGCGAACAGCGCCAGCACGCCTAGAAATCCCGTGACGGTGGCTACACCTACGTCCTTGCGCTTCTCGGCGAAGCGCGAATAATTGCTTGCACCCTCGATGCCCAGGAACACGAAGACCGTGACCAGCATCGTCGCCTTGACCTGCTCGAACAGGTTGCCGTAGTCCCCGGCCGATCCGCCCCAGAGGTTGTCCGCGAACACAGCGGGCTTGAGGAAGAAGATCGATAACACCACGAACAAGAGCAGCGGGATGATCTTGGCGACCGTGACGATGGCGTTGATTCCCGCCGCTTCGTTCACGCCGCGCAACACCAGAAAATGGAATGCCCATATCCCGACCGAGGAGATGAGCACCGCGGTTAAAGTATTGCCCTGCCCCAAAGCGGGGAAGAACCCGCCGAGTGTCGATTTGATCAGGATCCAGTACGAGACGTTGCCGACGCAGGCGCTGGCCCAATAGCCGAACGCCGAGAAGAAGCCGACATAGGGTCCGAATCCCGCCCGCGCATAAGCATAGACGCCGGCATCGAGATCGGGCTTGCGGTTGGCCAGCGTCTGGAACACGAAGCAGAGCATGAGCATGCCGGCGCCAGCGATGGCCCAAGCGATGAGGGCGCCGTAGATGCCCGTCGCCTGCGCGAAATTGCGCGGTATAGAGAACACACCGGCGCCCACCATGCCACCGACGACCATGGCGGTCAGGGTCCGCAGCGGAAGCCTTTGGACGTCCGTGTCTGTGCTCATAGAGGCGCCCGGATTATCTGCTATCACAAATGCAGCCATCACGGGGAGGAAAAACATAGGGTTGACTACCTAGCCGATGACGAGGATTTCCCTATCCGGCTTTGGCTTACCCCCTCCGGCGGCTTGCGCGGCGCGGGGTCGGCCAGCGCGGTCGCACCAAACCACGCGACGTACAATGTCGGCAAGAAGACGAGCGTAAGAACCGTCGCCACGAGCAAGCCGCCCATGATCGCAAACGCCATCGGCCCCCAGAACACCGTCGGCGCGATCGGAATCATCCCCAGCACCGTCGATACGGCCGTCAACATGATCGGCCGGAACCGGGAGCTGCTGGCGTCGACCGCCGCGTCCCAAGGCGACTTGCCCAAGCCACGCTCCGCGTCGATCTGGCCGATCAGAATGACGGCGTTCTTGCTGATCATACCGAGCAACGCGAGCACACCGAGAATGGCGACGAAGCCCAGTGGCTTGCCGGACAGCATCAAGGCTGCGACAACCCCGATCAGCCCCAGCGGCGCCACGCTCATGACCATGAACAGCCGAGCAAAGCTTTGGAGCTGCACCATGAGGACGGTGAGCATGACCAATAGCATCACCGGTACGACCGCCAGCACCGATGCCTGAGACTTCTGACTTTCCTCCACCGTCCCGCCCACGACCACACCGTAGGAGGCCGGGAGCGTCTTCTGGAATTTCTCGATCGCCGCCGACAGCGAGGCGACAACGCTTTCGGGTAATTTGTCTCCGGCGATGGCGGCCTGGACCGTCAAGGTCGGAACGCGGTCACGCCTCCAGATGAGCGGGAACTCCTGGTCATATTCGAACGATGCAAACTGGCTGAGAGGAACGGTCTGTCCGCCCGGTAGCGCCACCTGCAGGTTGCGCAGACTATCCAACGAGACCCTCTGCTCCTCGGTCGCACGGGCCACCACGTTGACCAGGTAGATATCGTCGCGGACCTGCGTGACCGGCGTGCCGGTGATGACAGCGTTCAGGACGGTCGCGATCGCCTGGGAGCTCAGGCCGAGTTGGCGCGCCTCGTTCTGATCGACGCGGATCCGCACTTGTCGGTCGGGCTCCATCCAATCAAAATTGACCTGCTTGGTGTCCGGACTGGATGCGACGATCTGGCCGACGTGCAGCGCGATCTCGCGCACCCGCTGAACGTCAGGCCCGCTCACTCTATACTGGATCGGCCAACCGGCCGGCGGCCCGAGCCCGAGTGGAGAGACGGACGCGATGGCCTTCGGAAATTCTTCGGCCAGCAGCTTTTCAAGCTTGGCATGCAGGCGTTCGCGTGCGGCGACATCCTTCGCGATCACCACGATCTGCGTGAAGAAATCGTTCGGAAGCTGGACGTTGAGAGGCAGATAGAAACGGATCGCCCCCCGTCCGACATAGGTACTCCACCGCGCCACATCGGGATCGGTCGCGAGTGCCGTATCCAGGCGCTTCGCAGCGGTTTCGCTCGCGTAGATCGAAGCGTTCTGAGGCAGGCTGACATCGACCAGCAGTTCCGGCCGATCCGACGACGGAAAAAATTGCCGGGGGATCAGCGGCATCGCAATGACCGAGGCGACAAAGAGCGCCACCGAAATCGCGATGGTCAGCCATTTCGCGCGCATCGCTGATGTCAGGAAGCTCCGGTAGCTCCGGAAAATCCTGCCCGGCTCGGCCGACTTGCCCGGTTTGGGCGGGACCAGGATCGCGGCGCCAAGCAGCGGCGTGAAAATGACCGCAACGAACCACGACACCAGCAGCGCGATGGTGACCACCGCGAACAGCGAAAATGTGTACTCGCCCGCCGAGCTTGCCGCAAAGCCCACCGGGATGAATCCTGCGATCGTCACCAGCGTGCCCGCGAGCATCGCCATCGCATGGGTCCGGTATGCGAAAGTTGCCGCCTCGACCTTGCTGGCGCCCTCCGCCAGCTTGGTGAGGGTCGCGTCGGTCGTCGTCATCGCATCGTCGACCAGCAACGCGAGTGCGATGATCAGCGCGCCGAGCGATATCCGCTGCATGTCGATGCTGAGCAGACCCATGATCGGCAAGACGATCGCCAGCGTGAGCGGTATGGCTAGCGCGATGATCAGACCGGGCCGCACGCCGAGGCTGATGAAGCTGACCACCATGATGATGGCGATCGCTTGAAGCAGCGAGACCATGAACTCCCGAATGGCGTGGTTGACCACGACGGGCTGGTCCGCGACCAGGCTTGGCTCGATCCCGATCGGGAGGTCGGCGGTAATCTGCGCCATCGTCTTCGTGATGTTCGCACCCAGCGCAAGAATATCCCCGCCGTCCCGCATGGCGATTGCGAGTCCTATGGCCGGCTTTCCGTTGACCCGAAACGTCGGGTGGGGCGGGTCGGTGTAGCCGCGACGTACGCGCGCGATGTCGCTCAGGCGAAGCATGCGCCCGCCCGCGGAAAAGTTGATGTCGGCGATGTCCTGCTCGGACTGGAACCCGCCGGATACCCGTATCGAGATGCTGTCGACGCTCGTCTGTATCGTTCCTGCCGGACGTACGATATTTTGCGACTGGAGCGCTCCAATGAGGGCGGACCGATCGACTCCGAGGGCCGCAAGCTCCTTCGTGGAAAACTCGACGAAGATCACCTCGTCCTGTTCGCCAAGGAGCTCGATCTTCGACACGTCGGGCACGAGCAGGAGCCTTGAGCGGATATCTTCGACCCGGTCGCGCAGCTCTCGCTGGCTGAAGCCATCGCTGGTGAAGCCGTAGATGATCCCGAACGTATCCCCGAATTCGTCGTTGAACCCCGGCCCGATCACACCGGCGGGCAGCGTATGGCGCATGTCGCCGATCGACTTGCGCACGTGGTACCACGTGTCGGTGACCTCTCGTGCGCTGGCGCTACCTTTCAGATTCACGAAGACTGTCGAAACGCCTGCCCTCGTAAAACTTCGCAGGAAGTCGAGATGCGGCGTTTCCTGCAGGCGACGTTCGAGGCGCTCCGTCACCTGTTTCATCGTTTCCTCCACGGAAGCGCCCGGCCAGGCGGCCTGAACGACCATGGTCTTGATGATGAAGGCCGGATCTTCGTTCCGACCCAGGCGGAAATAGAACAGCCCACCTGCAACCACCGCAATGATCATCATATAGACGACCAGGGATCGGTGTCTCAGCGCCCAATCGGAAAGATTGATCCCGCTCATTGCTCTGATCCGAGAACCCGGACTTTCTGGCCCGGATGAAGCGCCTGGACCCCCGCGGTGACGACGACTTCGCCAGTGTCGAGTCCCTGCGAAATCACCGCCTGGGCCTCGTCGAACCGCAGCACGTCCACATTGCGCACCGAGACTGTGCTGGCGGTCGGATCGACGATCCACACGGCCGGCCGCTGGTTTATCCTGGTCAGGGCGGACGCCGGGATATCGATCATCGGCCCCGCGCTCGTGCTCACCCGCCCGACGACCGTCGCGCCAAGGCGCATCGCCGGCGGTGGATCGGTCAGGCCAACCCTGACCTCGAAGGTCCTGGTGACGGCGCTGGCCTGGGCGGCAACCTCGCGAATGCGCCCCTTGGCCATGATGGTCGGATCATCCGCCAAGCTGACCTCGACCTCCGGGTCGGCCGAAGCCGATCTGACCAGTTGAGAGGGAACGTCGAAAACCGCATCGCGACCATCTTGCCGTGCGATCCTCGCGATCATCTGTCCGGCCTGCACCACTTCGCCAGCTCCCGGACCGGTAGCGGTTATCACGCCGGGCGCATCGGCTCTCAGTTCGGTGAAACCGACGAGGTCATGCGCGGCACTCAGTGCCGCTTCGGCGGCATCGACCTGCGATCGCGCCGTTTGCTGCGCCTGGGTTGCGGCATCGTAATTGACGCGCGTAGTCCAGCCCTGCGCTAGGAGCGTCTCTTGACGGTCGAAGTGATTGCGAGCCTGCGTCAACTGTCCCTGGGCCGCCGCGAGAGACGCCTGCGCCTGCCGCAATGCATTTAGTTCGTTCTGGGATTCCAATCGCGCCAGCACCTGGCCGGCTTTGACCCGGTCGCCGATCCTGGTGTCGTTATTCAACAGCCGCCCGGAAATCCGGAATGCCACATTCACTTCATCTTCGGCTTCGATCCGTCCGGAGAACGTCAGGGGCGACGTGAGCTTGCGCTTTTCCACGGTCGTCGTCCGTACGATGCGTGGCGAAGGCGTATCCTTCTCATTCGTTGCCTCTCTCCCGCAGCCCGCCAGCATCGAAGAGAGCGCCGCCAGGATGGCCATAGCTATGGTGCGTTTGAACGCGGAATGGCTGCCGCGCGTGAACATGAGCTCCTCCGTTCCCGCTGTGAACGTTGCCTGGCAGATCGGCCTTCCGCAGGTCGCGGCCTTGCGACAATCCTCGCCGCCATTTTTGCCGGAGGCGCCGGTCGCGGACATCGGTAAATCTACCCGATGCATCTGGATGCAACCGCGGTTCGCAAGGGTTCATGCCTCAGGAAATCCCTGCCCCCCGATCAGGCAATCACCCAATATCGCCGCTTTCGCCAACGGTACATGTTGCAATCGTCAGGCGAAGCATCAGCGGGTTGCAATGGTGCCGCACGGTGGTGTCGCCGCCCGCAAGGCCCCATTTTCGAGACAATGCAGAGCCCCGAGACGCAAATCAGGAGCGACCGAGGAAACCGGTATGACAGGGGCCTCAGGCAAACGAGATGGGGTCGCGGCCGTCAAAATGGGACCGTCGTGGCCGATCGCCATGTATCGGGCGGCACTATTCCTCTGCCTCTGGCTGGTGCTCGCCGGTGCCGATCCCGCGGATATTCCCGCCGCGGTGGCCGCGATCGCCGCAGCGACCTGGACAAGCCTGTGCCTGCTCGTGCCGAACAGAACGCGGCGGTCGCTCCCAGCCATTGCCCGTCTGGCGCTGCTTTTCCTGTCTCACTCCATCGTCGCCGGAATAGACGTCGCGGGACGCGCATTGAATCCCCGATTGCCATTGCATCCAGGATTCGTCTCGTATCCGACCCGGCTTCCACGCGGCTTGCGCCAGAACGTGTTCACGACGCTGACCAGCCTGTTACCCGGCACAGTGCCGGCCGGCGAGGAGAACGGCCTGATCATCTATCATTGCCTCGACGTCACACAGCCGGTCGTTGCCGATCTCACCGCCGAGGAAGCGGCGCTGGTTCGAGCCCTCTACAATGACTGAGTTCCTGACCGCAGCAGTTGGCTTGATCCTGGCGCTACTGGCGCTCGGCCTGGTCTCGATCTTGCGCGGTCCCGGCGACGCCGACCGCATGATGGCGACGCAATTGATCGGCACCGCGGGCATTGCCGTGCTGCTGCTGCTTGGCACCGTGACAGGTGTGCCGGCGGCCGTCGACGTGGCATTGATCCTGGCGCTGCTCGCCACCTTCGCGTCCATTGCGTTCGTCAAAAAGGGGCTTCCACGCCTCGAGATCGATGAGGCCAGTTCAGCGGGGGACCAATGAGCGTCGCAGGTGACATCATGACGATTGCTTGCGTGTCGGCGGGCGGATTCTTCTTCCTGGCCGGCACCGTAGGCCTTCTTCGTTTCCCCGATACCCTGACCCGCCTGCACGCCCTGACCAAGGCCGACAATCTCGGCTTGGGCTTCGTTGTGCTTGGATTACTCCCGCAAGCAGGAAGCCTGCGCGACGGGCTGAAGTTGATCAGCATCTGGATGTTTGCACTGCTCGCGGGTGCAACTGTCTCCCAATTGATCGCGCGCACGGTGCGCCAGAACGGATCGGCCAGATGAGTATCGCTGCGGTCTTCGAGATCGGGCTCGCCGCCGTGGTGCTTGGTCTCGCCGTCTGGACCATCGCCGTTCCGGAAACCTATTCGGCCACCGTCGGCTTTGTCGCCTACGGGCTCTTGGTTGCGCTGATCTGGGTTCGTCTCGACGCGGTCGATGTCGCGTTGACGGAGGCCGCGATAGGCGGAGGGCTCGGCGGCGTGGTGTTGCTGGGTGCGGCCGCCCGGTTGCGGGATGCCGAGGAGATGGCGGCCGAACGTCCCAGCCGTATTGTTCGTCTGAGCGCGGCCACATTGTCCGCATCGATCTCAGCGGCGCTGGGCCTCGCGATCCTGCACCTGCCTGATCCGGCACGCACGCTCGCGCCCGCCGCCGTCTTGAATGCCGGAGCGACCGGGTTGGGCAACGCCGTCACCAACGTGCTGATGGCATTCCGTGGCATGGACACCATACTCGAGAAGGTCGTTCTCCTGCTGGCCATCGTCGGTGTCTGGTCGCTCGCACCGGATCGGGCTTGGGGCGGTCGGCCGGGACCGCGCCACCAGGCTGATCCAAACGGCGTCCTCGCCTTTCTCGCGCGCTTGTTGCCTCCTGCGGGCATTGTAGTCGCCATTTATATGCTGTGGACAGGCGCCGATCACCCCGGCGGAGCATTTCAGGGCGGAGCGGTCCTCGCGTCAATGTGGCTGCTGGTCATCATGGCCGGATTGGCAGACACGCCACCCGTGAGCAGCCGATGGATGCGGCTCATTCTGGTGGCCGGGCCCGTCCTGTTTCTCGCTGTCGGCATCGGTGGGCTTTGTTTTGGATCGGCCTTCCTCGCCTATCCGGTGGCGTTCGCCAAACCGCTGATTCTCGGTGTCGAGGTCGCGATGATCCTGACGATTGCGGCGACCCTCGCTCTGCTCCTTGCTGGTGCCCCCGAAAGGAGTGCATAGCCATGAGCGCCGTAAACGTGTTCGGATTGTGCGCCGCTGCTGCGGTCGGACTTGGGCTCTACGGCCTGATCACGAACCCGCAACCTCTTCGCAAGATACTCGCATTCAATCTGCTCGGGAGCGGCGTATTTCTCCTGTTCGGCGTCGTCGGACGAAGGGGCGCTGCGGCCGGCTTGGGCAACGATCGCGGTGCCACAGGCCCTGGTGATCACGGGGGTGGTGGTCGCCTTCTCGGCTACAGCCTTGGGGATCGCCTTGCTGCTCCGGTTGTTCCACGCCGCCGGCTCGACGACGCTAGGCAGCGGTGCGCCGGCGGGCCCGCGCTCCGATCCGTTCGGTGGTTGATGTTTGCTTCCGCCGCCCCGCTGGTGACGACCGCGGCTGACCAGCTGCTGGTGCTATCGATCGTCATACCAGTCGGGGGCGTGCTTCTGGCGTTTGTTTTGGGCGAGCGCTACGTCCGGCAGGTCGCCTTCACTATCATGGCGGGCGGGTTAGGCATTGCCGCGGGCGTACTCCTGGCCTTGCCGCGAAACGACGGCCACCTCGTCTATCTGCTCGGTGCCTGGCCGCCACCACTGGGGGTGGCGTTGCGCGGGGACGGATTGACTGCGGTGATGCTGGCGGCTACGGCGATCGTAATCTGTGCGGTCGGTGTTTATGCCGCGACCGATTCTCGTCCTGCAGCAGGAAACCGGCGGGCGCCATTCGCATTCTGGATTCTTTTGCTGGCGATTTGGGCGGCGCTGAATACCATCTTCGTCGGAGGCGACCTCTTCACCCTCTACGTTGCCTTGGAACTGCTGACGTTCGCAGCGGTGCCGCTGGTCTCTCTGGAGGGGCGCGCAGAGACACTTCAGGCGGCCCTGCGTTACCTACTTTTCGCATTGGTCGGGTCCGTCCTCTACCTGATGGGCACGGCGTTGCTCTACGGCCTCTGCGGCACGCTCGATATCGTGCTGCTGTCTCGTCGCGTCTCCGCGGAGCCCGGCGCGCTCATTGCGGCGGCGCTGATGACGTCGGGCCTCCTCGCCAAGACCGCGCTGTTTCCGCTGCACCTCTGGCTACCGCCCGCTCACGCCGGCGCCCCGACCGCAGCGAGCGCGATCCTGTCCGGCCTAGTCGTGAAGGGATCGTTCTTCATCCTCCTGCGGCTGTGGTTCGACGTGCTGCCCGCGCTACCGGGCATTGCCGCTGCACAGTGTCTGGCAACGCTGGGGGCCGGCGCGATCGTGGTCGGGAGCATCGTCGCCCTGCGGCAGGAGCGCCTCAAGCTGCTCGTCGCATATTCGACATTGGCCCAGATCGGTTACCTCTTCCTGATGTTTCCTCTCGCCCTGGGTGCCTCGGGCCGACTCGAGACCGGACAGGCCCTGGCGGGTGGATTGATTCAGGTGATCTCCCACGCCACCGCGAAGGCCGCGATGTTCTTGGCCGTCGGCTCGATCTACGCCGGACTGGGCCATGATCGCATCACCGGGATCCGCGGCGCCGCACGCGCTCTGCCCTTGAGCGTCATGACCTTCGCCTTAGCCGGCTTCGCACTGATGGGAATCCAGCCGGGCGGTGCGTCGCTTGCGAAGGAATTGTTGCTCCAGGAGACGGCGAGGACGGGACAGTGGTGGTGGGGTGGCGTGCTCCAGGTCGGCGGGATGTTCACGACCGCCTATGTCGTACTGGTACTTGCCCACGCGCTTTCGCCTCCGGATCAGCCGGTCGCCCTCGCCGCGAGGCCGCCACGCGGCAGCGGTTTGGCGGCGCTTGCCTTGGCGCTCTGCTCGCTATTGCTTGGCCTGCTGCCATGGGAGCCGTATTTGCCGATCCCGTATGCTCTGGAATCGAAACTGTTCGGTATCGGAGCGCTCGCCAAATTGCTCGTAACCGTGCTCGGAGGTGCCGTGCTCGCGATCCTGCTCAGTCCCTGGCCACATCCCATGGCGTTTTCGGCAGGCTGGAAAATGATGATGAACCTGATCGACCCCTTGCGGCGCACCTGTAGCGGACCCGGCAGCCTCGTCGAAAGAGGCGACGACGTTCTTCGTCAATGGTCGACGGCCAGCATGTCCCTCCTTCTGGTCGCATTGCTGCTCGCCGCCTTGATGTTCTTCGCCAATTGAACCCCCGCGGGGCACTGAAGGATTGGCGTTCTGGCAGGTCCGGAACATCCTTCCCGCGCCCAAGGGTTTTCTCGGATGCCGGGCTGGCCTCTCACCCTCTAGTCTCGATTTCGCACCGTGCAGTCGGGATCAGCCGCTCCTGGACGGAGCTGTCCCAATGGAAACGGAGGTCTCCATGTCTGATCTTGTCGCAATCGTGTACCCGAACGAGGCGAAGGCCGAGGACGTCCGCCAGCGGCTGCTCAAGTTGCAAAAAGAGTATCTGATCTCCATCGGCGATGCCGTCATCGCCGTGAAGACCGAAACCGGCAGTGTGAAGCTCAATCAACTCGTCAACACGACGGCGACGGGCGCGATCTCCGGCAGCTTCTGGGGGCTCCTGATCGGCGTCCTCTTCCTCAATCCGATCATCGGTGTGGCGCTCGGCGCCGCGTCCGGAGCGCTGGGAGGCGCCTTGTCCGATTTCGGCATCAACGACGCGTTCGTGAAGGAGCTCTCGGCATCGCTCCACCCGGGCAACGCGGCCCTCTTCGTTCTGATCAAGAACATGACCCCCGACAAGGTCCTCAACGAGATCAAGGACGCCGGCGGAGTCGTGCTGAAGACGTCCCTGGACGAGACCAAGGAGAAGATCCTGCGCGACGCGCTCGCCAGCGCGGCGGAGCGTCCGGCGGCTTGAGCCGCCTACCGGCGCCCGCCCAACAGGCGCAAGAGCATCATGAATAGATTGATGAAGTTCAGATAGAGCGACAGCGCCGCGATCACGGACTTGCGGCCTGTCGTGGTCTCGTCGTCCCTGTTGTCATGCATCGCCTTGATCCGCTGCGTGTCGTAGGCAGTGAGGCCCGCGAAGACACCGACGCCGACGATCGAGATCAACCAATCGAGTCCCGTCGACCTCAAGAAGAGGTTGACCAGGCTTGCGACGATAACGCCGATCAGGCCCATGAACAGGAAGCTCCCGAGCCCGGACAGATCGCGCCTGGTGGTGTTAGCCGAAGACGCTGAGTGCCCCGAACATTGCAGCCGCGATGAAAAATACGCGCGTGATCGAGGCGCTGGTGTAGATGTGCAGAAGGGTCGAGAGCGAGACGCCGACCAGCGTAGCATAGACGAAGAACAACAGCCGCGCCGTTCCCGCCGACAGCGTATTGATGCGCGCCCCGATGAAAAACACCAGCCCGAGCGGCGCCAGTACGAAAACCCACATCAGCGGGCGCTGAAGCAACGCGGGACCGGTAACCTCATAAGTCAGCCACGCCACGACGGCGGTCAGGCCGACGCCTGCAGCCATATAGTTGTAGATGCGCAGCATGTAGGCGCGCAATCCGGCGTCGATTGCGGGCGAAGTGCCAACTGTGTTCGAGAAAGTCGCGTTCGGATCATAGTTCGACATAACTTGATCTCCTCGCGTCTGGGCAGGAAGGATCCAAGATGCCGGCCGGCCTGCGGCCGGAACATCAGATGATCACCCGAGTGCCGGGAGATACAATACCTATATTGGGGACACGCTGGCGGCAGCCTCGCCAAAAAGGCAATGCGCGCCCAAGGAGTTCCTCATCCTTTTTGCCTAGATTCTTACACGTTTGTCACTGGTGGCTCGCGGCACAGCCGCCTACTCCGTGCGCATGCGCTACTTCTTCCATATCGTGGACAAATACGGTCTTTGTCTGGACGAGACCGGATATGAGCACGTGGATCAGGAAGCCGCGATCGTGCACGCCAGGCATATCGCGGCAGAACTCGCAAAAGCAGGCGAGTTCTGCCGCACGAGCTTCGTGCTGATCGCCAGAGCCGCCGCGCCTGGATCGGCCAGTCGGCATTAGAGCACGGCAGCCATCCCCGCTGGCGTCCCGCTCAGCCGCTGCCGCAGTGCCCGGCGGGCCGATTTCCGGCATTGGGCTCTACATGGAATCCCTGATGTTCCGCCCAGGAGGTCGCCTCTAAGGTCCCGGCCAAGGGTGGCCGATCCTGCTTCAGTTCGAAGTCGCGCCCACTTCATCTCTGGCCGGAAAGCCATTCTCCTCATGGCTCCTTCGTCGAACGAGGTCGATCAGAAGCTTTCGCGCAGCGCGCTCGTCGCGCTCGTGGTCGGATCGATGGTTGGTTCCGGCATCTTCGCGCTGCCGGCGTCCTTCGGACGCGTCACTGGCGTGCTCGGAACGCTGATCGCCTGGCTCATTGCCGGCACCGGCATGCTCATGCTTGCCCTCGTTTTCCAGACACTGTCTCGCCGCAGGCCGGACCTGGATACGGGCATCTACGCCTACGCCAAGGCAGGGTTCGGAGACTATATCGGTTTTGCTTCGGCGGCCGGCTATTGGATCGGATGTTGCCTCGCAGACGTGGCCTGTCTCATTTTGATTAAGGCGACAATCGGACATTTCTTTGCCGTCTTCGGCGACGGTACGACGCCGGCAGCCATTGCATCGGCATCCCTCCTGCTGTGGTGCGTTCATTTCCTGGTGCTGCGGGGCATCAAGGGAGCTGCCACCCTCAATACGATTGCAACCTACGCCAAGATCATCCCGATCCTCCTTTTCATCGGCGTGGCATTCATGGTCCTCGATCCCGACCTGATCTCCCAGAATTTCTGGGGAACGGAGCAGCCGAGCGCGGCAGCGGTATCCGGGCAGGTCCGAAGCACCATGCTGCTCACCGTATTCGTCTTCGTCGGAATCGAGGGCGCGAGCGTGTACTCGCGCTACGCCCGCGACCGCTCCGACATCGGATTTGCGACTGTTGCCGGCTTCCTGTCGGTTCTCTGCCTTCTCGTTCTGGTGACCCTGTTGTCCTACGGCGTCCTTACGCGACAGGAGCTCTCGGGCCTCTCAACACCATCGATGGCCGGTGTCATGGAAGCGATGGTGGGGCGTTGGGGCGGCATCTTCATCAGCGTGGCACTGCTGATTTCCATTCTTGGAAACTACCTGTCATGGTCGCTGCTGGCGGCCGAGGTTCTGCACTCCGCGGCCGTCAATCGCACGATGCCTTCCTTTCTCGCGAGAGTTAACGCCCGCCAGGTCCCCGCCGCTGCCCTCTGGCTCACCAACTGCGTGATCCAGGCGTTTCTTCTCGTCACCTCGTTCGCCGACTATGCGTTCACCCTCGCCTTGAAGATGACAAGCGCGATGACGCTGATCCCGTATTTCCTGGTGGCCGCGTACGGTCTCAAGCTGGCGTATCGCGGCGACTCCTATCATGCCGGAGAACGCGCCCGCACCGTCGACGGGATCCGCTCGGCCATCGCAACGCTCTACGCCATTGGCATGATCTACGCCGGCGGCCCGACGTTTCTCCTGCTGTCAGCGATACTCTACGCGCCGGGAACGGTTCTGTTCTATCTGGCCAAGCGCGAGCGCAAGGAAACCGTCTTCAAGCCGTTCGAGGCGATCATCTTTACAGCGATTGCGCTCTCTGCTTGCGCTGGTGTGTATGCGCTGGCCGTCGGTGCGATCTCGATCTGAGGTGTTGTGGGTCGAGTGGAGGCGAACATGAATGTCCGGACCGTCTACGGCGCTCTGATCCTGATCGGGTCGATCGCGGCCGCGCAGCCGAGCTTCTCCCAGGCGCAGTCGACCGACCCGGCCAGATCCGCGCCAAAACCAGCCTCTGCAACACCCGCGACCAATGCCGCTACACCAAATATCAATACGAACCCGACCAAGCATCGTTACTGGCGCCATCGCGGCGGCTCGCATCCTCACTATGGCAGCCGGCGTGTTCGTACCTAGGCCCGGACACAACGGTCCTCTTGCAATCGCCGAGTTACCTGATGAGCGAAGTGAGCACAGGACAAGAGCAACTTCGCGAGAACGCGATTAGCGCGGCTCCAGCCCAGGCCCACGGGCACCGCGCCTTTCTTGCAACGGGCCTTGCCTTGCTCGCCATATGCGTTGCCCTCTTTCTGGTGTGGCAAACGGTATCGAGCCTCCTGATCATCTTCGCGGGCGTGCTGTTTGCAGCTTTTCTAGATGCCGCTGCGAGGGCGATGGCGCCTGTCGTTCGCCTCAATCGCATCTGGCGGCTGTCATTCGTGCTTCTGCTGCTCGCTGCCGTGGTCGGACTCGGCCTCGTCTGGGGAGCTGGCAAGCTTCCCGAGCAAACGCGCCTCTTGCTGAAAGTCATGGATACCCAGTTTGACATCCTGCAGCAGCATTTTCTGAGCTACGGCATCGATCTGCTCGGTCCGGAATGGGGCCGGGATTTTACGCAATGGCTGATCTCCGACCAACGCCGCTTCTTCAGCAACGCTCAGCGCGTCCTTGGTGGAGCGTCCAGCTTTCTGGCCGGCATGCTGGTGATCATATTCCTCGGCATTCTCTTCGCATTTGATCCCACCAGCCACCGCGACAGCCTCGTCATGCTCGCAAAACCATCCTATCGCGCCCGGGCACGCGTGGTGATGGACGAGATGGGGAGCGTGCTTCGGCTGTGGTTCGTGGGGCAACTGATCCGCATTGTCCTGATGACGCTGTGCGTCTGGCTCGCGCTCTATTTGATCGGGCTGCCTGGTCCGTTCGTGCTTGGTTTGCAGGCGGGCCTGTCGAACTTCGTGCCGTATCTCGGACCGATCCTTGCCGCGATCCCGATCGCGCTCGTGGCGATGCCGCTGGGTGGATCGCTGCTGATCTGGGCCGTCGTCGTCTACACCATCATTCAATCGATCGAGGGCTATGTGATCGGCCCGCTGATCCAGCGTCAGGCGGTCGAAATCCCACCCGCATGGACATTGGTCGCGATCGTGCTGCTGGGTGCGTTGTTCGGCGTCATAGGCATCGCGCTCGCTATGCCGCTGGTCGCGGTCAGCCGGGTCGCAATCATCAGGTTTTACGTCGAGGACTACCTCGGTGATGACCTCAGGCGAACCGTTATCGATCGTAAGGTGGCCCATGAGCGAATCTGAAGCCGAACGGAACGGCCAAGTGGAGCCATTCTCAACACGTTCGGGGATGACCCGCTTTTTGTGGCAGCAGCTTCCTTACATTGTAGCGCCGGTGCTCGCCATTGCCGGCGTCGCCTACACCAATGTTTCACACCAGCCTCTCGTCGGCTATTGGGAATTTCTTGCGCTCGCGATCGGCGTGGTCTGTGTCATCAACAAATGGCTGGAGGTCGAGGGCAGAGAGACCCGTTGGCGGCTGATCTGGACTCAGGCGCTACACTGGGTGGCCGTCCTTGTCGCGATGAACATCATGCTGGTGTCAGGCGTTCAGCAATTGTTGCCGACGCCGGCAACCAGCCTCGTCCTTCTCACATTGCTTGCGCTCGGCACCTTCCTCGCGGGCGTCGGTCTTCTGTCGCCTCAAATCGGCTTTCTCGGCCTTGCGATGGGCATCACGGTGCCGGCGATATCTTGGTTGCAGCAATCCATCATCTTTTTCCTGTTGGGCGCCGTCCTGCTGATCGGTCTCGGTATCACGTTCTGGCTTCGCCAAGACCGCAGCCCAAGGAACTCGTCCGCCAACACCGGAAGCCAAACGGAGGCCCGAATGCCCACTAACCTGCTTCTCGCGATCCTCTGCGGATCCGCTCTGATGTGCGCCGACGCCCTGCCCGCCCGCGCCGAGTCATTCAGGGTTGGCCGGCTCGTATGTAACAGCACCCCTCGCGTTGGGCTGGTGCTCGGCTCAGCGCAAGAGCTTCGTTGCGTATTCGTCACGACGCGCCCCACTCGGCAATACATCTACGAGGGACGGATCAGGCGGGTCGGCCTCGACATCGGCGTGACCAGCGCTGGAACGCTATCGTGGGCCGTCTTCGCCAGGAACTCGCGCATCAGCTCCGGCACCCTACGGGGAAGCTACGTGGGTGCGAGCGGCAACCTCGCGTTCGGCCCCGGTTTCGGAGCAAATGTTCTCATCGGTGGCTCTCGCCGGACGGTTATGCTCCAGCCCTTGTCGATCGAGCGATCTATCGGATTGAACCTGGCGGCGGGCGTTACGAACCTGACCCTCGGCCCGCGCGGACGGCGATAGCGGCAGGTTCCAGACCCGAGAGCAAGGAGCGAACAATGAACCGAATATCTCGATCAACATGCTGGCGGCGAGCGTGCTGACACTCATCGCGGTCGGTACAGGCTGGACACAGCCAGCCGCCGGCGGCCCGCCTGCTGTCGGCATCGTCGAAGCGATCAAGCGACCGATCACCGAGAGCAGCGAATTTCTCGGGCGAATCGAGGCGGTCAATCGCGTCAATGTCGTGGCTCGCGTCACCGCGTTTCTTGAAGAGAGGCTGTTCGTCGACGGTGCCGAGCTCAAGAAAGGCGACCCGCTCTACCGGCTCGAGCGCGGTCCGTCCCGAGGCCGATCTCGCGTCGAAGCAGGCGCAAGTGGCCCAGCTCCAGGCGATGCTCGATAACGCCAAGCTGACAACCGAGCGCGCCCGTACGCTGCTCAGTGGGCCAGCCGGTCAGCAATCGACCTACGACGCAGCGATCGCCAACCAACGCAGCCTTGAAGCCCAGGTACAGGCAGCACAAGCACAAGTCGATGCGTCCCAGATCAATCTCGACTACACCATGATCAGCGCGCCGATCGACGGGAAGGTCGGACGTACGGCCGTGACTGAGGGCAATGTCGTCGGTCCAAGCTCGGGCGTACTGACCACGATCGTCAGCCAAGACCCGATGTATGTCACTTTCCCGGTGCCGCTGCGCCAGGCTCTCGAACTGCGCGAACGCTATGGCCCCAAGGTGGGTTGCCGTGGTGATCCGGCTGCGGCTGCCTAATGGCCGCATGTATGGCAAGTCCGGCAAGCTGAATTTTGTCGACAACACGATCGCCCAGAATACCGACACGATCACCGTGCGCGGCGAGATCGTCAACCCGATCCTGCGCGCGCCGTCCGCCGCGGGCGTGACCGTCCACGAACTGACCGACGGTGATTTTGTCACGGTCGTGCTGGAAGGTATCCAGCCCATCGAAGTATTGGCGGTCCCGCGTTTGGCGGTGTTGTCCGACCAGCAGGGTGACTACGTCCTCACCGTCGGCACCGACGACAAGGCCGAACAACGCCGTATCCAACTTGGGCAGTCGACGCCCACCATCGCCTCAGTCATCAGCGGCCTCGCCGCCGGCGACAAGGTCATCGTCGAAGGCCTGCAGAGAGTTCGTCCAGGTCAAGCGGTTTCGCCGGGTCCGGCCAGTGCGCTGATCCAGTCGAGCATGAAGGCCGGCGCCGGAGACGCGTCCTCGCAGCCAGACCATGGCGGCTCGACCGGTCCACGCCCGGAGGACGAAAAACCATGATGTCCGCCGTCTTCATCGATCGTCCGCGACTTGCGATGGTCGTTGCTTCATCATCACCATCGCAGGTGCGCTCGCGCTGACGCGGATTCCGGTGGCGCAGTTTCCGGACATCGTACCGCCGCAGGTCACGGTCGCCGGCACTTTTCCCGGCGCGTCCGCCGAGGTCGTGGAGACCAGCGTCGCTCAGCCCCTCGAAGCGCAAGTGATCGGCGTCGACCGTGCGCTCTGCATGAAATCGACCAACGGCAACGACGGCAGCTACACCCTGACGGTGTCGTTTGCGCTCGGCATCGACCCCGATATCAACACTGTCAATGTCAACAACCGGGTGCAGAGCGCGCTGTCGCAATTGCCTACAGAGGTGCAGCAGCAGGGTGTGACGGTGCAAAAGAAGACGTGAGACGCGCTCAATTCATGCATCCGCGGCCAGGCCGCATCCTTTTGTCATGTCCCACCAATTGGCTTGGCCATGAAGGCGTCACGCATCGTTTTGATGTACTCGGCCTCGGAGGTTTCGCGCCTGGCGCGCACCCACGGTTCGATGTCCTTGGTGGCGATGTAGCGGAGCTGGTCGCTTCCATCGGTGGCCGCCTTGTAGATGACGTCAGCCACATCGTCGGCAGTCGCGGTCGCGACTTCCATCAACCCCTGGAATCGCCTTCCTGCATCCTCGACAATGGGATGATAGTCGCTGGGAACCGTGAATGACGCTCCTTCGGCGCGGCTGCGCGAGCCAAAGTTCGTGCTAAGCGAACCTCCAGGCTCGACGAGCTTTACTGCGATGCCGAGCGGAGCAAGCTCGTAGGTCAGGGCTTCGGAGAACCCTTCGAGCGCAAATTTGCTCGCGCAGTACAGCGAGATCAGCGGCAAGGTGAAAACACCTGCGCCGGAGCTGACGTTCACGATCGTACCGGCGCGGCGGGCGCGAAAGTGAGGGAGGAGAGCGCGTGTGACGGTCATCATGCCGAAGACGTTGACGTCGAACTGCTCCTGGACCTTCTCTGGCAGAATTGTCTCGAAGACGCCGTGGAGGCCGAAGCCGGCATTGTTGATCAGCGTGTCGATATGGCCGAACCGATCGATGGCCTGTTCGATCGCCTTGGCCACGCTTGCAGGATCCTGAACGTCGAGGCGCGTCACGAAGATGTTGGATTGGCCGTTAAGATCGCCCGCGCTGGTGACGTTTCGCATGGTTGCGACGACGTTCCAGCCACTCGCAACGAACCGCCTCGCGGTCGCTTGGCCAAATCCCGATGAACATCCGGTGATCAATACAGTCTTTGTCACAGCTACGAGCTCCTCAAAATTAACGAAAACGTCCGCTGAGCTTCCACTCATGGATTCTCAGTTACGGTGCCGCCTCCGAAAGACGGCTTCGATGTTGTGTCCGTCGCGGTCGATGACGAACGCGGCGAGATAGTTGTCGTCATAATGCGGTCTCGGGCCCAGGGCTCTTTTGTCGGTGCCTCCGGCGCGCAAGGCCGCTTGGTAGAAGCGATGGACCTCGTCCTCGCTGTTCGCCCGCAGCGCGATGTGCTGGGGAGTCACTGGATTGCCCTTCGCGCGAAAGCCAAGCTGCGGCTCCTGGTCGGGATAGCCGACCGCGAAGCTCGTCTCCCATTCGGCCGCGATCTCAATTCCGAGCGCGGCGAGCGTCGGGCGATAGAACGCGAGAGCGTCGGTGTAATTTGAAACGGCGATTACAACATGATCGAGCATGCTTTCTCCATTGGCACGACGGTCTGGACAACGCTCTATACGATTGCGATAATTGTGATAATCACCATTATGCGGCACGCATCATTGCAATGATCGGGATTATCATGCAGCAAGATTTTTTGCAGCTTCGGGCGGTCATTGCCGTAGCCCGTCATGGAAGCTTTCGCGCTGCGGCCGAGGCGCTGGATTTGTCGCCTACTGCCCTCAGCCGTGCGGTCGCCGCTCTCGAGGAGCGTATGCGCGTGAAGCTTTTCCATCGCACGACGCGCACGGTCGCGTTGACGGAAGCTGGGCGGCAGTTCATCGCAAAGGCCGAGCCCGCGCTCGCCGAGATAGCCGTCGCTATGGATACGGCAAACGCATTTGGCGAGACGCCGGCGGGAACGCTTCGGATCAACGCGGCAGAGGGCGCAGCCAGGATGTTTCTGGCGCCTGTCGTCCTGGAGTTCCTCCATCGGTATCCGGACATGCGGGTTGACCTGATGGCGGAGGGAAGCTTGGTCGACATCGTTGCGGGCGGCTTCGACGCCGGCATCAGGTTCTCGGAGGCCGTGCCACAGGACATGATTTCGGTGCCCCTTGAAAACGAGCACTCGATGGCGGTTGTCGCCTCACCGACGTATCTGTCCGACCATGCGATGCCAGGGGCGCCGGCCGATCTTCTCAAGCACGATTGCGTCAGGACCAGGCACCCGAGCGGTGTTCTCTATCGCTGGGAGTTCAGCAAGCACGGTCGAGAGGAGCGCGTCGACGTTCGGGGACGCCTCACCGTCAACAACTACAACCTGGCGATCGATGCGGCATTGGCGGACGCCGGCTTCGCCTACACCAGCTACTATTTCGTGCGTGACCACATCGTGTCTGGCCGGCTGATCCGAGTGCTGGAGGATTGGACGCCTCCATTTTCCGGTCTGCACCTCTACTATCCAAAACCTCGTCACACGCAGGCCGGCTTGCAGGCGCTTGTTGAGCTTATTCGCGAGCGTGCAAGGGCGCCTGACGGAGATCGTAGAGACGGGCTACGTGGGCAGACAGCCACGCGTCCCGTCAAAACGATGCCGGGACCTTAGTTCGGCTCGAGACCGAGTTGCGTCCGTGCGGCCGCACATGCCACACGGAGGGACGCATCGGATGCTGCCTTGTCGTCCATGGTTCGAGACATGCAGAAGCGACCGCCATCGCGCACGAGAGGGCACACTGACGCCGCTTCGGCAGCGCTGCCTCATTGGCTACACGAGGATGATATGATGGTTCTGCAGGACGTACTCGCAAAATTCCCACGTGTGGAGTTGATCTCTCGCCCGACGCCGATCGAGCGGCTGTTTCGGCTCGAAGCTGCGTTGGGGGATCAACTGGGCGGCGTGCGCCTTTTTGCGAAGCGCGATGATGTGGCGGGCCTGGGAGGAGGCGGCAACAAGCTTCGGAAGCTGGAGTTCCTGATCGGTGAGGCGTTGCGCTGCGGATGCGATACCATCATTGCGCCAGGAGGTCGGCAATCGAACTTCGCCCGATTGACAGCGGCATCAGCCGCTCGGTTTGGTCTTTCTTCCTAGCTTGTCCTCACACAGGCCGTTCCGCGGCACCACGTCGACTATCAGGAGAGCGGAAATATCCTCCTCGACCGATTGTTCGGTGCCCGCATTCACGACTTGGGCTCGGCGGGTTCAGCAGTCGAATATGCAAACACCCGTGCGGCCGAGCTGCGCGAGCAAGGCCGTAAAGCGTTTCTCGCAGCCTCCGGGGGATCATCCCCACTTGGGTCGTTGGGCTATGCAGTTTGCGCTTTCAAGATATTGGAGCAATCGCGCTCACTGGATATCAGCTTCGACCAAGTTCTCGCCAATGGGAGTGGGCCATTCGCCAGGTCTTGTCCGGTCGTATTCGGTTCTAGCGGACGAAGACCAGAGCCGAACAGCGACGCTTGATACTGCCCGCGCGGCCCTGGAGCTGCTCGACGGCGGCCGGCTGCTTCAGGAAGCGGACATCGATGTGCGAGGTGATGAGCGCGGTGCAGGATATGGCATACCGACTGCAGCGATGATCGGGGCGGTCCGGTTGATGGCCTCGAGCGAGGGGCTGCTTCTTGATCCGGTTTACTCCGGGAAGGCCTTGGCGGGCTTGCTTCGAGCAGCGCGGCTTCGCGAATTCCGCGCCGATGCAAACATTCTTTTCCTCATGACGGGTGGGAGGCCGGGGCTCTTTGCATACCGAAAGACCCTCGACGCGGCGAGTGGCGGCGGTGAGCCGCCGGCACGGCGTCACGACGTTCCACCAGAAAAAAGGAAGAACTATGACTGTGCGCGGGCGTGGAACAAGTGGGAGCCGTTTGACGCCTTTGCAAGCCTGCACGCTGCGGTCCGCGCCGGCGCCTACCAATCGGGTGATTCCGTGCTCTTGGTAATGACTGGCGGCAGCCCTGGCATCTTTGCCTACAGACGCGCCTTTGATGGGCATCACTGAGTCCATCTGCGTTCCATCGTCAGTTCAAGGTGCTGACGTCCATGACGCCGTTGCAGTATCAGAAACAGCTCTGTTTGTTGGAGGCACGTCGGCTGATGCTTTCGAACCCGATCAACGTCGGGGCGGCCGCGTTCGAGGTTGGTTACGAGAGCCCCTCGCAGTTCAGCCAAGAATATTCCCGCATGTTCGGGACTGCTCCCCGGCGTGACGTTGCCTCTCTGAGGTTGGCCGCGGCCTGACCTCGATCCTTCAAAATTGGCCTTGCGTGATGCAAGCTCTCAGATTGCGGTTCGCAACTGCTCGAAACACTCTCGCACATAGTGCAACGGAGCCCTCATGAAAGCCATCGTCGTCGGCAGCGCAACCATCGGGTCCGCGGTGAGAAAGCTGTTGGAGGAAAACGGACATGAGGCCATGTCAGTTGGCCGCAAATCGGGCGACTATCAGGCGGACATTTCCGATCCCGCAAGCCTGAAGGCCCTCTTTAGCAGCGTCGGCTCATTCGACATCGAGGCGAACGCCGCTGCCGGCGTGTTTCCGGGACCCTTCGAGCAAACATCTGATGAGCAGTGGGCGAACTCGATCGCGGCCAAAGGCATGGGCCAAATCAATCTGGTGCGAGCTGCGCTCCCATTCATCGCTGATAGGGGATCGTCTACTCTAATTTCTGGCATCGTGACCGATGAATTCCTGCATGGCGGCACTATTGGAACCACGGTAAATCATCTGGTAGAGGGCTTTGCCAAAGCGGCGGCCGTCGAGTTGCCGCGTGGCGTGCGGATCAACTGCATCAGCCCCACGGTTCTTACAGAGTCCGTAGCATACCACGCCTATTTCACCGGCTTCACGCCCGTTCCCGCCGCGGAGGTTGCGCTTGCCTATCTGCGCGCGATTTCCACCCCGATCACCGGGCGAATCCTGCATAAGACGAATTGCTGACCAGCGAGCGTTTCGAAGTGATGGGCCACAACTGACGATGACGCGCTATGACGTGACCCTCCGCGTTCGATTGCCTCGAAGAGATCGCGGCCGTGGCTCTCGCGGTCCCGGCCGACCAGATCAATCGCTTCCGTATCGGTGAGATTCCCAATGCCCTGCTGGGTACGGAAATGAAACTTGCCCAGCTCCGCTCATTTGCGGCGTTGATCATCGAAAAATTGTGGCTCCCGAAGCCGTGCATGTGGCGAAAGCTCTTTGGGAGACCTCGGTCCGACATCACAATCGTGACCTGGTGCAACGCCTCCGGGAGCAGCGACCAGAAATCCCAATTGTTGTCCGCCGACCGCAGGCCGGTGCGCGGATCGCGCTTGATGGTATGGTTGAGATCGGAGAAGCGCAACGGGTCGCGGAAGAAGAACACGGGTGTGTTGTTGCCGACCACGTCTCAGTTGCCCTCCTCCGTATAGAACTTGAGAGCAAAGCCGCGAATGTCCCTCTCGGCATCGGCGGCACCGCGCTCGCCGGCCACAGTCGAGAGGCGAGCGAACATCGGCGTTGTCTTGCCGATCTCAGAGAATATTTTGGCCTTGGTGTAACAAGTGATGTCGTGGGTCACGGTGAAGGTGCCGTGGGCGCCCCATCCCTTGGCATGCATGTGCCGCTCCGGAATCACCTCCCGGTCGAAATGCGCCAACTTTTCGATCAGCCAGATGTCCTGCAACAGTGCAGGCCCACGTGGGCCAGGCGTCAGGATGCTGGTATTGTCCACGACGGGTGCCCCCGTGGCGTGGGTCAAAGGGCGCGCGGTTGGTCATTTACCGCCTCGCTGTTACGGTGATACGGATCGATTGGCGCCACATGCGATGCCATGCGTTCTTCCGGGCAGCCTCATGCGCCAATGCGCTTGCCGCTATCGTGCTTAGCTCCGACGACAAGTGGAAGTGAAATGACTTCAGCCGCCGGATGAACAGAGTGCGGTGTCCGATTGCGGTCATGCTCCTTGCAGACCCGCAGCAGGACGCTGATCTATCCGAAGCTCCTTCAATCCTGGAACCAACCATGCAGCCGAATTCCCGTACCATCATCCTTCGCCTGATCGCCGGCGCGTGCGTCCTCTGGATTAGCAACACGGCTGCGACGGCAACATCGCTCAACGATATCTACAAGACGATCGCGAATGCGCGTTTCGTCGATCTCACCCACAGCTTTGGAACGGACACTCCAGTCTGGGCCGGGTTCGGACAAGCAAAGATGACGCCGGCCATCGATCCCGCGACCAAGCGGCCATACACCATCGCGGACGACGGGTTTCGGAGCACCTATTACGAGATGGTCGGACAATACGGCACGCATGTCGACCCGCCCGCGCATTTTGACGAGCATGGGACCACAATGGACAAGATCCCGCTCAAGCAGATGATCCTGCCGCTCATCGTGCTCGACGATACACCGTATTTCGCCAAGGATCCCAACCACGCCTTCTCGTTGGATGATCTTCGTGCATGGGAGCGCAAGAACGGCCACCTGCCCGCGGGCGCTTTCGTCGCGCTCCGGACCGACATGTACAAGGACTGGGACAGCAATCCGGAACGCTTCAAGCGCACCCCGTTTCCCGGCTGGAAGCTCGAGACCATCAAGTTCTTGTACGAGCAGCGGCATGTCACCGCCACGGGCCACGAGGCCATGGATACGGACACGACCGACAAGATGGACTCGGAGACGTATATCCTGAAGAGCGGTCACTATCAGATCGAGGTCATGGCGAATCTCGATCAGGTGCCGGCAAAGGGCGCGCTAATCGTTGTCACCTGGCCGAAGGTCAAAGACGGCTTGGGCTTCCCCGCCCGCGCCTTCGCAATCGTTCCATGAACAATCTCCAGCAGGCCCGGCCATGATAGCGCTTCTTCGCCCAACGCCGTCAGAACGTGCGATGCCTCACTTGCCGGGAATCACACTCGTCACGTAGGCGTAGAGCGCGGTGAGTTCGTCATTGGTGAGATGGCCGATCGAGCGCCATGGCATTTGCCGGCTTAAGGCATATCCGTTGGGATCGATACCGGTCCGCATGGTTGAGATGAAATCGTGCAGGGACCAGCCCTTCATGACGGTGAGATCGGGGCCGAGCGGCGTCATCTGCCCCGGCACACCGCCGGTCAAGTCGCGGCCATGACAGCCGCGGCAGTCGAGGTATGACACTAGATACGCGCCATAGTCCGCCGTCGCGCCTGACGGCGGCGACGTGATTGTCCAGGTCGAGACCGGGTTGCCGGTGGGCAGGAGATCGGCGCCCAGCATGGCCAGCCCCAGCAGATTAAGACGATCCGGTGGCTCCGGCGTTCGGTCACCTGCCGCGGGAAGCGAGCGCAGATAGGCGATGACGGCCTTGATGTCGCTATCGCTTAGCATGTTTGCACTCGTATAGGACATGATCATCAGCCAGTTTCCTTTCGCGCCGACTGCATTGCGGACCGCCCGAAAGATCTCGCCGTCACTCCAATGCGACAGCGAACCCGCCGGGGTGAGGTTGGAAGGAACGAACGAGCCGATCGGTACGGGAATTTCTGCGGCGAAATCCTTTCCGCCGGTCATGGTGCCTGTGCTTGAATGGCAGTCGGCACAAAATGAGCTCGATATGGCCTTGCCGCGCGCAGCTTGGCTGGCGTCGATCTCGACGTCCGGCGCCGGAAGGTTCGCGCGCCCGTACTGCTTGATCAGTCCGGCAGCCACTGCGCCGCTCAGCAATGACGTCAAGACGAGAAGCAGCGCGACTATGCCGGCGACGCTCCATCTGAGAGCGCGATCTCGCAATTTTGCGACGATCATCAGCAACCAGATCAGAAACAAGGAGGAAAGGATTAAGAAGGCAAGACCAATAAGATTCTGCATGCCGCACAGCGACTCTAGGAATGGATTGATAATTGATCCTGAGTCGTGGCGATCACAGGCGAATTACAGGCTGCGCGTACTCGGTTACGGCTGTAACCGGGAACGCATAGGGTTACTGCGCCTTGACGGCCTGCAGGAAGCGCGAAAACTCATCGATGGACTGAGTGCCCGCCAGAATCCTGCCGCGATAGAACCATGCAGGCGCACCCCGTACTCGTACGCCATCGCCTCGGATTCTCGAAGCCAACCAGCCGCCGATCCGTCCTCAAGGCAGGCGTCGAGCGCCGCCGTATCGAGGCCGAGTTGCTTGGCTTTGCGCAGGATCGTGGCCTTGTCTCCTACATCCTCGTTCAGGACGAAATGCGCTTCAAATAAGGCCGTGTTGAAGTCTCGCGAGATTGTCGGGCGATTCCGGCGAACCCATTCCGCCGCGTCGAGCGCACTGCCGCTGCTGGGGAGGCGAGACGGCCAGTTCAGCGCAAGGTCGGCTGCGCGGGCCCGAGCCTCAATGTTGCGGTACGTCGGACCGTGGCGGGGCCCGACGTGAACGCGCGCGGGTGGAATTTCGGGATGAGCGCGGAGGGCTAGACTCACGACATCGATGCCGCGAGCGAAGATCAAGGCATCCCAATCCTGGGTGATGTAACAGAACGGGCAGATGAAATCGAACCAGTGTACGATCGCGAGCGCGTCACACTGGCCTATCACCCGGCTCCGGCCCGGTTGAGTGATGCCTCGGCTCTCGTTCATATGAATGGGCCCTGACGGCGTTCAATCGTTGCGCGACGCGGTTTCCAAGCGAGCACGGATCGCGGAAGTGCCGCCCGGACATGCACCAATGAAAGTTCGTTATTAGATACAGCGCGAAGAGATCCGGCAGCAGATATTTGGGCGCTCTGTTGATCTCTTGCCCGGCGCTCAGGCCCAGATGGGACTGGTCTGCGACGACGGCCGAATATGCGGCGTTCCAGAGCGGTGCTCGTTGTAACGTCTCCATTCGAACGGTCTTCGCCCTGCGCAAAAGCTCGTTCCCGCTTCCGGAAGTGAGACTCCTCATTGACAGGATGAGCAGCGTGCAGGCCAACGCTTCTCATGCGCGGACTGCGACGCGCGGCAGCGGCGCAATCGGCGAAGAGAACGGTGAGACCTCCGTTTCGGTCGGGACCTGACGCAAAGATTCGGTTGCCCGCGCCAGCATCCCGCGAAGCCAATCCTGCGCGGCATCGCCACAGTTACGTTCGGACCACAGAACAGAGACATCCATGATGGCCGTCTTGTAGGGCAGCTCATGCACTGACAACGGGTACATGCGGGCGAGAAGCGAGGCGAGTGGCCGCGGCACAGCGCCATTCGATCGAACATCTCCGATCGCCGGCCCAATCCTTGCGCCGATACAAAGCCATCGGCTTCGATGCGGCCACCGTGTACAGCGACGGTCGAGATCGAGAGCGTCGCTGCGCCGTCGATGCGGCGAGCACCTCCGCTGCCCGAAGCATGGCCGTCTCTGGCAGCCCGCAAAGCCATGACGTCCATATGCGCCCGATCGTGCCTCTGCCCTTATTGTCGAAGCCAAAGTAGTAGGTATTGCCGATGCCCAGCGCTTCCGCGCGGGCGAGACCTCTTGCGATCAGCTCCAGGGCGAGTTGCTGATGCCCGATGAGGTTGTGCGTCGCTCCCAGCATCCACTCCGATGCGACGATCTCGACGGAGTTCTGCGAGGCATGCGCCAGTTCCGCAAACCGCTCCGCAGCGGCCAGCGCTCCCGTATAATCCGCCCGGCGAGTGAGGAAGAGATTGAGGCCCGCCAGCAGGTGCAATTCCGATTCCCGTTGCCCAAGCGACGGCCAGCTCCAGCGCTCGCCCGATCGTCTCGCCGACCTCATCGTCGGTTGCCATCAAATACATGCGGCACAGTGAAAGCGACTCATATAGCCGCAACGCCATGTTCCACGATACGGGGCTCACCCCGCAACATTGCAGCCAAGATGTGCGTTTTGAGGTCGATGGGGCGAACGCCGCACGCGATTTCGTGCAGTCGCGCAACATCCCGCAAGCCGGCATCGATCTCGTTTGGACGGCAATCGCCTTACATACGACTCCCGGGATACCCCAGCATATACATCCGGTCGGTCGCCCTTGTGCGGGCGTGGAGATGGACGTTCTCGGAATCGACTTTGAGAAATTCTCCGATATTGAGCGCCGCGCCGTCGTCTCTGCGCATCCACGCACACCACACTTCAAGGAAGACATCATTCAGACCTTCTATGACGGCATCAAGCACAAGCCCCAAACGACTTTCGGCAAGGTCAAGGCGGATGTTCAAGGATCCCCACTTCCATCGCATCGATTTTTGTGCCGTGATCCAGCAGTGACGCTGGGAGAGTTAGCGAATAATTTGTGAATTGCGACCGCGTCGAGCCTCTCGACGCGCCGGTTGGCGCACTCTGCGACAACGCGCTCGCGACTTCCTCCGCAACGATGGGCCAACTTATGACGTCAGAAATCCCGGCCACAAGAAGTGTGTCTGCACCAATCTCGAACGCAACCCTGGTCGCAAGGACGATCGGAACGGAGGGCATCAGTCGATGCAGTTCCGTTGCAAGCTCAAGCGACTGCGCGAGCGAACCGACCTGTCCGACGATCGCGAAATCAAAACGATCCGGGGCCGCAATGCATGCAGCCTGCGCGGAATCGGCAGTCATGAAGCCGACCGCTTCATATCCGAGCGCTGCAAGCATCTCCTCATCCCCGAGCAACTGACCGCTATTGCCGGCGACGATCATCACGACCTCGCCGTTTCCAGTTCCGTTTGCCGTGAGTTGCCGTCCGGTTGGCAAAATCGCTGCCTCTCTTGGTAACCACACGTCGAAGCGGGATCCCTGACCTGGCGAGCTGCTCACATTCATGCCTCCACCATGGTCGTGAACAATATCGCGCACCGTCGCGAGTCCAAGGCCATTTCCATCAGACCGCGTGGTGAAGAACGGCTCGAATATCCGCTCCAGCATCGGCGCTTCCATTCCGACTCCGCTGTCGACAACCGAAAGGCTCACATATTGACCCTTTTCGATCTTGTCGTGGCTGAGGGACAACGGCTTCGATATCTCATGCGACTCAATGGCTACCTCTATCCGCCCTAAACCGGCGATCGCATTCGCCGCATTGTTGCACAGGTTCATGATCACCTGCTGGAGTTGGGCGGCTTCGCCGAGTGCGGTCAACCCAACCGGACATGGCTTGATCACGAGTTCGATCCGGGTAGGTAGCGAGACGCGCAGCAGCGAGGCCGTTTCACTGACCAGGGCGTTGATGCTCAGAGGGTTTCGGCGAACATCGCGACGCCGTCCAAACGCCAGGATTTGACTGATCAAATCTCGCGCCCGTTCTGCGCTCCGGCGTATCCCGGAGAGATGACGGACGAGAGCAGCGTTCATCGCGACATGCTCTTCCATGATTTCTGTATATCCCAGAATTCCTCCTAGGATGTTGTTGAAGTTGTGCGCGATGCCACTGCTGAACGTGCCGATCCTCTCCATTCGGCTCGCATGTTGTAGTCGCTTCTGCAGGCGGCTTCGTTCGGCATCGACTGTTTGCCGCTCGATTGCGTGAATGAATGTGTCCAGCGCCATTCGTATCAGGACCAACTCGCCAGCGTGAGCGACGCGACACTTGCGATCTATCGCATCGAATCCGAGGGCGACTACGCGCCCCTGACGGTCGGTGTTCACCGCGCATGCCCATCCCCCGAGTCCGAGTTCCTTCAGGAAACGCTGGTTCTCTCCCACTGGCATCCGACTGACTTTGGGCACGTGGACGATGCCATTTCGGTCGGCGCCGATCCTGGCTGCCAGGTCGGGAGCCGTATCAGGCCAGCCCGGCGGGAAGTCCTTACCGGGCTGGTGCCACACATAGGAGCGCATTGACGCGCCCGACACGACGAGATAGACGCGATCGGAGCCGGCGAGAGTACCGAACGAGGCAATAGCTCGGTGGATCTCGGCGTCGACACCCTGCGGAGTCGCATTGATGAAATTCATCGAGATGTCCGCAATCATGTGTTCGAGCGCAGCGCGGCGATGCAGCAAGTTGGCGCGCGACCCCAACCGGACGCCGAGGTGAACCAGGAAAGCCACCAGCGCGAGCGACGTGGCATAGAGCAAACTTCGAAACGAACGGCCTGTGTTTCTGGACGAACTCTGCCTGTCCAGTATCGTCGCACGCAGAGCATCCTGGTCCTTCTTCCGCGGCAGCATCATCATCGCCTTCAGCATGCTGTCGACCGACGGCAAGAGATTGTGCAGCAGACGGCCGTGCGCGAGGAACGGCTCAACCATGTCGGTCTGGCCATCGCTGAGCGCCTCCCATTCGAGATTATCCAGGCGCCTCTGGGCCTCGCCGACCGCGATTGATGTCGTGTCCAGGGTCAAGTGAAGAATCGCCGCAGCTGCCGAACTGATGGCGAGATCGAGGTCCCGGACGTCCGAATGGGCTGCGAACCGGGCAAAAAAGGACAGGGAGTTCTGCAGGATCGCATTCTGACTCTTGAACATTTCGAGCAGTTGCTCCTGCCGATCGACCGACGCCGCCAGCCGATCGATCTGTTCATTGATCTCGGTGTTGATCGCCACGGTTCCCCGCAAACGTTCCAACGAATCGCGCAAAGCGTTGATCTCGTCCCCCAACGGATCGTAGTTCCGCAGCAGGCCTGTGCGCGCCGAGAGGAAATCGCGATACAGCGCATCTTCGATCTGACTGAAATGCTCGAGCTCGTCGAGCGCACGGTCAAACACTTCGGCCTCCGGGTTGACCGCACGCAGCGAAAGCCAAGTGAGAAGCGCGGACAGGCCGATAACGATTACCACCGATCGAGCGGCTCTCATGGTGAACCTCCGGAAACTGGCTTTCCTCGGTAATTTCCGGTCAAGGTCTTCAGGAACGCGACGAGTGAGGCGACCTGATCGTCGGTCAAGGTTCGGTTGAGCTGCGAGGCCGCCATTCGGCGTACTGCCGCTTCAAGCGTGGCGGCGCTCCCGTCATGAAAATATGGTGCAGTCTCCGCGACGTTGCGGAGACTGGGGACCCGAACCGAAGTGGGCCCGCGCATGACCAGGGGACGAAAAATGCCCTGTTGGGCGAGCAGATTAGCGCCAACGTTGACGCCCTGATGGCACGAGCTGCAGCCGAAGGCCTTGAAGGTTCGGTAACCATCAAGCTCCGCCGGCGTGAGCGCCGACGTATCGCCGCCGAGCCAGCGATCGAAGCGGCTGCCAGGTGTGAGCAGGGAGCGTTCGAACGTCACGATGGCATCGAGAACGCTGTCGCTATCGACGTCGTGTCCATAGGCAGCGCGGAACATTCTATTCGTGGCTGGGTCGTCCTTCAATCGCAGGATCACCTCCGAGACACTGCTGTGCATGTTGTTGGGATTGGCGATCGATGCTTCCGCCTGCTCAGCAAGAGTGCGAATGCGTCCTTCCCATGTCAGGCGAAAGCTGAGTGGCGCGTTGAATACGGTGAGTGTGTCCAGCATCTCTGATGCATTGCTCCGCCCCTTCGTGCCGTCAGCTCCATTGGTACCAACGTCGTGACAGGACGCGCAGGCGAACGTCCCATCGGCGGATAGTCGCGTATCGCCGAAAAGGCGTTCACCGAGCGGCAATTTCTTGGAATCGGCGAGAGGCGCCTGCGGAATCGGCGTGATCGGCTCGCAACCCTCGGCACTCCGGTGTGCCGAAGGTTCTTGTTGCAATGACACCTGCGCGGCCACGGTGCTGGCGATCAGAGCCACCCCACAGACGGCGGCTAGGATCTTCTTCATAGCAAATCGAGGTCGCCTCGGACGGCGCTTCCGATGTCGAAACGCGTGAGCCCGATGTCGCGCAAGGCGTGATCATCGAGCCCCTCCAGCTCGAGCAGGGCATGGCGCATGGCCCGGCGTTTGCGCACCCAATCCCGAAACGACACCGCTGCGGCACTGATCGAGGTGTACCAGGTCCGGATCGGATGAAATTGGTCGGTGCGCTTGCTCGCGACGTCACCGTAGGGGAACGTCGCCGGGCTCGGCCGCCACGGCGGGCCGGCTTGCGGATCCTCGATCCGCAGAGTTGTGGGGTATGCGACGACGCGTATGTTTCGGTTCGCCCCCGTCAACTTGCGGCCGGTGGAGCGAGCGAAGGTCGTCGCGGGCTCACCTGCCGCGTCAGGTTCCTCCTGGACGAGGGGCTGAGGATACATCGCATGGGCGTAAGCGGCGCAGCCGGCAAGAAACTCCGCCGTCAGCGCAGAGCAGACAGCAAGCACGCAACTGAATGCGTCCCCAGTAAAGGTCCTCCGCGCCGGCGAGTGCTTCGCGCGGGCACCTCGTTCAGACCAGTCCGGCGCCCCATGTCGCGCATCATCGTATGATGTTTGCTTGAGAGCCAGCATCGTCATCTCCTACGTTATCCGATGGAGAGACTCTGCAGCCGCCATGTTTCAGGAGAATTTCGGCGGAGGGAGATAGAGCTACGCCTGCAATATCGGCTTATTGTGCATTCAAAGTGGAGCCGGTTGCTTCCGGTCGGCGCGGATACAACCAACGGGCCGAAATGTCCTTCGCGCGATCGTCAGAGCTGCTCGACAGGAAGCGTGAAGACGTAGCCAACACCGCGCTCGGTGCGGATGATGGAGGGCGCGCGCGCATCGGTTTCCAACTTGCGTCGCAAGCGAAGTACCTGGACATCGATGCTGCGATCGAAAACATCTTCGTGGACGCGCGTCGCCTGTAACAGATACTCCCGGGAGAGCGGCCGTCCCGGAGCATCTAGAAATGCAATCAGGAGCGCGTATTCGCCCTTCGTGAGTGTGATGGGCTGGCCGGTCGAGTTGGTTAGGCGACGCAGGCGCCGATCGACCTGCCAAGGGCCGAAACGCCAGCGACCTTTTTCCGCGTCACGCCGATTCGATGCCCGGCCAACCTCCCGGCGCCTGAGAACAGCCTTGATACGTGCAAGCAGCTCCCTCAAGCCGAACGGCTTCGTGAGATAATCATCCGCGCCCAGCTCCAGGCCGACAACGCGATCGATTTCGTTGCGCCGATGGCCTGTCGTGATGATGACGGGCACATCCGACCGCGCCCTGATCTCGCGAAGCAGATCGAGACCTTCTTCCTGTCCAAGCCGAAGGTCAAGCACGACAAGATCCGGCTCATCGCGAGCAAGAATACCCGGCACTTCCTCGCGCCGCGAGGCCGAGACGGTGCGGATGTCGTGATCCTCAAGATAGTTTGTCACCAGGTGCCGCATGGTCGGATCGTCTTCGACGACGAGACACGTGGGCGTCAGGCGACTGCCGTCGCTTGCGGGCAATGTTTCAAACGGTCTGAACGCGTCCATATCAGCTTGTCTGGCGAGCGCTATCGGGACTGACAGTCACTCGCGCCAATTTTGTTCACCCCGGCGCCCCTCGCAGATATAGAGTTGGCATGCCAGAATTGCCGCACACGTTCTTGAGAGCGCTCCCTAGAAGTCCCCTAATTTCTGCCTCAGCTACATCAGTTACAATTGTAACCAAGCTCACCGGTACGCGTCAGGATAATCTGGATTTGCTGAACTCCTGCAAGCGAAGCGACAGCGGCGGCGACTCGTATGGCGGCGTAACCACCTCTACGTAGACCGCCGATTCGGTATTCGAAGCCAGCTGAAGCACCTCGTCGAGTTCGCCGCAGGTGGTGACCCGGGCTGTCATCCAGCCATCGCAGCCAAGAACGTTCGGCAGGTCAGCGTAGTGCCAGGCCGAGACATCGTTGTAGGCGAGCGAGGGCTCATTGCAGAGCAGCCGTTCAATTAAATACCCGCCATTGTTCAACACGAAGACGACCGGCTTAAGGCCGAGACGCGGGAACTGGCCGATTTCCTGAACGCTGCATTGGTGAGCCCCCTCGCCGCTGAAAAGCACTACCCGTCGATTGGGTGCCGCGACGGCGGCCCCGAGCGCAGCGGGCGTCGCCCAACCAATCGAGCCCCAGAGCGCCTGGGTGATAAAGTCGGCACCTGTGGGAAGATGCGACATGCCGAGCCCCATGGACGTGGTACCGACTTCGGCAACGACGATGTCGCCGGGACGTAGAAATTCGGCCCAGCGCGGGTAAAGCGCCGCGGCTATGATCGGATCCGAACCGCTGCCGGCTCGCGGGCTGGGAGCCTCTGCCAAACGAGGCCAACCCTGCCACTCACGCCGTCTCATTCTTTGATTGAGCGCGGCCAGCACATCCGCCATCTCAAGGCCTGGAAATTTTCGGCCGCAGACCGTCGTGTCATGAAGATTGATCGAAATCAGGCGCACGGGGTCGATCCGCGCGGTGAACGCACCCGTGTTGAGGTCGCTGAACAAGGCGCCAACCGCCAGAACGGCATTGCAGCTCTCGACAAACAGGCGCACGTCCTCGTTCACTAACCGGCCCACATACATGCCGAGATAAGCCGGCTGACGTTCATTTAGAACCGCCTTGTCGGCAAGCATGGTCGCGAATGGAAGGCCCGAAGAATCGATGATCGCCTGCATGAGCGATTCCAGCCGGGCCCGCGCTACCAAAAAGCCCGGTAGGATACATGCCGTCTTGGCGCTTTCCAGCACATCTAAGATCGCCTCGACGCAACGTCCGAGCGTAACCAGATCGCTCACCGGGCTTCCGATGACTTG
Source organism: Bradyrhizobium sp. AZCC 2230 (assembly GCF_036924495.1). Classification (NCBI taxonomy): domain Bacteria; kingdom Pseudomonadati; phylum Pseudomonadota; class Alphaproteobacteria; order Hyphomicrobiales; family Nitrobacteraceae; genus Bradyrhizobium; species Bradyrhizobium sp. AZCC 2230. The sequence goes on from NZ_JAZHRS010000001.1 coordinate 3,501,383, forward strand.
CAAGGGCCCCTGCGCCGACTGCAGCGCGAGATCGGATGGAAAAGCCATGTAGACCGGCTGCAAATTGTAGAACGCTTCGAAGATCAGGCGCTCGGTTTCCCACACGACATTGTGCGGCGTCATGACTGCGCTGGCGCACACGACCGGCTCACTCATGCGCCGAAACCAGTCATAGGCACCGTCGCCGAGCGAATGATGCACGATAGCGCGCGCCGATTGTGCTGACATTGGCGGCGTTCCCACGAGGTGAAATAGCGGAAGCCGCTCGGCTGCAGCGCCTGCGATTGCGTTCATTGCACTGAGTTCGCCGACTCCGAACGTCGTCGCAACCGCGCCCATACCTTTCAAACGCGCATAACCATCCGCGGCGTAGCCCGCATCCAGCTCGTTGCAACAGCCGATCCAGCGCAAACCCGGGTGAGCACTGACGCTATCATTGACTGGAAAGGAAACGTCCCCGGGAACACCGAACACATCGGTCAGGCCAATATCGCGGAGACGGAACAATACGTGATCTATGACGGTTGGCAACGGACGCTTCCCTCGCTGTGAGCAAGCTGAGAGTCCCCCCTGCCGATTGCGGATATGTCACAATGCCGAAGGATCTGGCTACGACCGTAACGAATGCTCCTATCGGGGGCCACTCAGCGGGCGTCGCGTCCGAGTAGCACCCGCGTCGCTGCAGTCACGTCATCCTGACGCATCAAACTTTCTCCAATTAGGAACGTCGAGATACAGAGTCGCCCGAGCCGGGCTAGATCGGCCGACGTGGATATACCGCTTTCACCAACAATCAGGCGGTCCTTCGGAATCAACGGCGCCAGCACTTCGCTGATCGCCAAGCTCGTTTCAAAGGTCCGCAGATTCCTGTGGTTGATACCGATCATCGGCGAGCGGAGGCATAGGGCGCGTGCCAGCTCTTCACGATCATGAATCACAAGCAACACGTCCATGCCAAGATCGAGCGCCGCCGCTTCGATATCTCTGGCAGCAGGATCGTCGAGCGCCGCCATGATCACCAGAATGCAGTCCGATCCATGTGCCCTCGCCTCCATCACTTGATAAGGACCGAATATAAAATCCTTCCGCAGGACCGGGAGATTGGTCGCCGCGCGAGCCGCCGCCAAGAAAGCCAGCTCGCCCTGGAACGACGGTTTGTCGGTCAGCACGGACAGGCCGTCGCCCCGCCTTTTCCCTTCGCAAGCGAAGGCGGATCAAAATCTGCTCGGATCAGCCCCTTTGAGGGAGACGCTTTCTTGATCTCCGCGATCAGCACGTACTCGCCAGTCGCCAGCCTGCTACGGATAACCGAAACGAAACCGCGCGGGGGCGGCGCTGCTCTGGCCAGGGACTGCATCTGAAGCGGCGGCTGCAGAACGATCTTGCGAACGCGGGATGCACAACTATTCCGGGTTATGCGATTTACTCAGACTGCACGAATGATCGAGCAACTCTTCGGCAGATGCATCGCCGCCTGGGCCTACATGAGTATTCAACAGGATAAATCCCGGCTTCCCATCGGCGAGTGTCGTACCAGTCAGCAGCAGCGATTGATCTGCCATAGCCTCGCCTTTGCCACGAAGATAACTGTACAGGAGCCGGAACGGATCGATATCACGCAATGTCCCAACCGATATCAAGAGCGTACGATACTGATGCCGAGACAACAGCGAAGGAAACTCGGTCCAGCGTCCCGAGATCGCATCCCTGTTGACGCGCAGGGCAGCCACCACATCAGGCCGCATACAGTCAATATGAATATGCAACTGATCCTGGCTTCGCCCGCTAGCCGAGTTGACGGCGAGTCCGATGTTCTCGGATACTAGTTGCAATCGTAGTGCATGGTCGACGTAGGCGCGCTCATTCCAAGCATCTCGCCAATAATTATGCTCACCACCTTCCACCAGTTCGGGGGTTTCTATGCCTTTAATACGTTTGGTCGGAATAAGTAGATACTGCCCCACTCCAATTCGATCCTTAAAGATCACATACTCCCCGTTCAAATCGACTTTTGCACACGGATTGTTTGCAGCACCCCGCTGCGCCTTCGGCACACATTGCTCGCTGACAATCTCCCACAGCGCATTGCGATTTCGCGCTACGTAAAACCATGCGCAGATCGCTGCTAAAGAAACAATCGCTGCAGCTCCAGTGTACGAAAGGATTTTTTTCGTTTTATGCAAGTTGTTGTCCTGCGCATTTATGGAGAGATGACAAGGGTAGTCCCCACGAACTATCGAGCCGCTCACTTTCAGGTACGGAGCACGCGCCGCACGCCGGAGAGAGAGAGAGAGAGAGAGAGAGAGAGACTTCCGAACACCTGACATCGTTGACCAGGAGAACAGGCGGTTTTATCAATCAGGGTTGATTCGCCCCGCCGTATGTTCAGAGCCGAAGGCATTCCAGATAGCCGCCAAAGGAAAGCCTTCCGCGGGGCGATTGTGACGCGTCGCGCTTCTGATCGGCTACCTTGCCGTGGCCAACAATCCGAGCGCGGCATTAGGTGCCATCTCCTCCCCCGCGTGCCGCAAAGCGGGTGCACCTCGCGACTGAAAGCCATCGAAATGCGACTGAAAGCCATCGAAATTCTCGGCATCAAATCGACCGTGATTGGGTGCTCGCGGAGTCAATGACGCCTTCGGTGCTACGTTGAGATAGCTTACGCGACCATTGACCGCGCTGCGCGATGCTCTGCATGAGGTTCTCCGGAGGTGAACGACCCGTCCTTGGCTGAATAGAGAAACACTGGCGTCGGCAAATTGTGCAGGGACCAAACCGTAGTTCAGAACCATCGAACACAATATCTTCGCTCAACGGCCTTACCGCATGTCGGAGCCAAAACGTCTGACGGCGCCTTACCCGGAGAGCACTAAATCGCTCGCCTTCTCGGCAACTGCAATTGTGGCAGCATTGATCAACGCCTGCGGAATTCCAGGGAACACCGAGGCGTCAATGACACGCAGACCCGTCACACCTTTAACGCGCAAGGCCTCATCGACGACGGCCCCGATGCGGCAAGTGCCGACAGGGTGGTGGAACGAATCTGCCGCGCGAAGAATGAACTTGCGCATGTCGGCGGTGTTTGTTCCCTCGGGCCCCGGATAGACCTCTTGCGCGCGCCAGTCGGCAAAAGCAGCACCGGCCCCGATTTCGCGGGCGAGAGAAACGCCTTCAACAAGAAGGTCCAGATCGGCCGGCTCGGAAATGTAGTTCGGATCAATTAGAGCCGGGACCCGTGGATTGCCGGAGGCAAGTTTCACGCTGCCGCGGCTCCGCGGTCGCATCAGGCCAGACACAAGGACGTAAGCCGGTGAAGGCAACGGGCCGACGCTCGGCAGAACGAACGGCAGGGAAAGGCACATCAAAAGGTGATTCGGGCTGTCATCTGGGTCAGTGTGCGGCACGTAGAGGAGAGCGTCGGCATGGTTGTAGTGCGAGCGCGGCACCTCGCGCCGTGCCGCATATGCCACGCCCGCGACCAGCAGATGGTCTTCAAGATGGCGGCCGACATCCGGCAGATCCAGGACAACTGGAATACCGAGAGATCGTAGTTGGTCGGCCGGGCCAATTCCCGACAGCATCAGAAGGCGCGGCGAATCGATTGCACCGGCACAAAGCAAGACTTCACTGCCGGCCCGCACGAGGTGTTCGGCAAGCCGCAGGCCGATGCACCTTCCGCCTTCGATCACAAGACCGAGCACTTCCGCGTCCACCAGCAGATCGACGGTCACGTTCTCGAGACTCCCGAGATAGGCCGTCGCGGCGTCGTCGCGAACTCGTCTCTTGATATTGAGTTGTTGCCAGCCAACGCCCGTTGTGACCTCCCCTCCGATATCGGGCGTCATCGAGAACCCAAGGTCTTGCGATGCCTTGACGAAGGCGGATGCCACGGGGTTTCGATCCGTGACGTCCGCGAGCGATAGGACGTGCAGAGGACCATTGCCACCCCGCCATGCGCTGGCGCCACCAGAAAACGTCTCGGCGCGCTTGAAGTACGGCAGGAGGTCCATAGCGCGCCACCCCTCGGGCCAGCGATCATAAGCGGCGGGGTGGCCGCGGTGATAGCCGAGGGCATTGATCGCACTTGAGCCGCCCACGACCTTGCCGCGTGGACAGCGAATAATGCGGCCTCCCAGCCCCGGTTGCGGGACCGTCAAATAGCGCCAGTCAAACTGACTGCCCTGGAGCTTGGGCCATTCTGTCGGATCTGCGATGGCTGCCGGCTTTGCTTGGCCGCCGGCTTCGACAACGAGCACCCGTCGTCCAGCCAGACCGAGCCGATGCGCCAGAACGCAACCGGATGAGCCTGCACCGACAATGACGTAGTCATAGGCTGAATGAAGCTGTTCAGGTGATGCGAGTATGCGGACGCCGGACGCGGCCACGGCGGACCGAGCTACATTCGACAGCGCCATGCCGCAGCCGACCGCCGCGGCCGCCAACGCCTTGCGGCGATTGATCCGCTGGTTCGCAAAATCGCCTCTGAGATCACCGGAGATCTTGCTCGTCATTTGCGAAACCATCGTCTTACACTCTGGATGTTTTAGGGGCATTCCCGAGAATGTGTTCAGGGGAAAGCTCTGCTCTTACTATTGCTCGTGCGTCTGCATGTTTGGCGCTTGGATCACCCCGAACCTTACATCCGATACGGCATGATCCGTTACCCTGAAGGGCAGACGGCCCAAGGGAAGTGTCGCCGCCTCCCGTTACGCATTCCTTTCTTCTGGGTGCGAAAGTGGTTACAGGCGCAACACTTCGGCCCGACGGGCTGATGACCATCTGAGCATGACCCGGTGCTACGATCCGACGCTCCTCGGGGTACCACTTGCAGAGGTACAGGTTCGGCGCTGCTACAGTCCATGTTCGGCAATCAGGAACTCGGTGGCCTTCTCACCAATGACGACACAGGGCGCCATGGTATTACCGGTGGTGACGCGCGGCATAATCGAAGCATCGGCCACGCGCAGTCGGTCCATGCCGTAGACCCGGAGCCGACTGTCGACCACGGACATCTCATCCCGGCCCATTTTCGCTGTGCCGCTTTCGTGCCAGTAACTCATTGTCGCATCGCGGACAAAGTTCTCCAACGAAGGTCCTGTCAGAGGGCCCGGCATGATCTCGCGCTTGACGAATGGGCTCATGACGGCGGAATTAGCCATCTCACGGCAGATCTGGATGGCGCGGACCATGGCCTTGAAATCAGCCGGGTCGGCGAACGTGGCGGCGTCGATCTCCACTGGATCGGAGGGGCTGGAGCCTGTCATGCGCAGGCGACCGCGGCTACGCGGGCGTACGACGCCTGGCAACATCCCCCATGACGCCGGCGGTGGCGCATAATGAGCTGTCTCGGGCGTGACAATGGGAAACTCGATCAGGAACGGCTGCAGGTCCGGCGTGTCGAGTGATGCATCACTCTTCCAGAAGAAGGTCGCCTCCCCTCCATTGTTACGAGGCGACAGGGGAGCTTTGTGCTCCCAGAGGCAGGGAGCCAGGATATGATCTTGGAAATTGCGTCCGACACCCGGAAGGTGCTGGACCAGTTCGATGCCGAAGCGAGCCAATTCGGCGGAGTCGCCAATACCCGATTGCATCAACAGCTTGGGCGTGTTGATCGCGCCGAGGGACAGCACAATCTCGCAGCGTGCCGCAATGCGGTGAAGGTGGCCGTTGCGAAGGAACTCGATCCCGATTGCCCGCTTTCCCTCCATTTGCACGCGCGTCACTAGCGCCCCCGTAAGGACCGTCAAATTGCCACGATCCATCCAAGGGTAGGCATAGGCACGAAAGATGGACTGGCGAAGGCCGTTGCGAACCCGAAGATTGGCAATCGCCGCCCCACCCTCCCCCTCCATCATCGCCCCGTTCTGGTCATCGAAAGTGGGAATGCCGACCGATCGCGCGGCCTCGACCATGGCCGGAGCCAACGGGCTCGGCTCGCACGCCGGTTCAACATAGACAAGACCATCCCGTCCACGCCGCAATGGGTCAGGCGCGCCCTGCCAATCCTCGATGCGGCGGTAGACAGCGAGAATGGAATCGTAATTCCAAGCCGGATCGTTCGCCTGGGTTGAAAAGTAATTCCAATCGTTCCGATGCCCGCGCGACCACGCCATCGCATTGATGCTCGAACCGCCGCCGAGTACCTTACCCATCGCGAGTGGGAGCCGACGGCCATTGAGTTGCGGGTTCGCAGTCGCCTGAAATCCCCAATCCCGTTCCGATCCGAGATTTTCCGGCCATCGCCCTGCCTCCCGAACGCTTGGGACGTCATCGTCCGCTCCCGCCTCCAGCAAAAGGACCGACGCATGCCCCGTTTCCGCGAGCCGTCGCGCGATAACGGAGCCAGATGAGCCAGATCCGCAGACGATAAAATCGTACGAGGATCGCAGATCAGCTGCCTGCCGGCGTTGTTTGGCATTAACGCGGGCTTCGAATTCCGTGGTATTGATCGGTATTGTCTCGCTCATCATCCAACTCACATTTGCAACGCGCAGATGTTGCGGGAACCGTACTAGCGGACGGCGCACTCCCTCTGAACATCCGGCACGTTCGTTGATCTTGCTTCCGTCCTTCAGCTCCGAGAAACGACGCGGTACCAACAGAATTCGTTTCCCCTCAGCTTCCCGATCAGAACCTCTAAAGCGTGCCCTGACCCGAGCTACGCCGGCAAGCGAACCACCAGCATGGCTTCAGCGATTGTATGTTTCGGCCATCGGGTGAGAGGAGCACTCGCGTCGAACTGACCGCCTGGAAGAACAAACTCCCCTTGTACACGGGCGAAGCTTGGAGAATGTCTCACTTCCATTGCAAGGCGGCTCGGAAACTGCCGCGCTCGGAGCGGATTGCTTCACCAGCGTATCAGTCCCACTGCAGCGCACGAGGTCACCGCGCGCGGATGTCTCCGAACGCCATCCTAGAGCATGCTGCGCTTGAGAATGATCCCGAACCATCGTTCTCCCCCGGCTACGCTTGACGGGAATCCGCTGCCGACTGAAGGCATCGTATGACGGCGAAGCGCGCTTGCCTATCATATCGCGTGCCGCGATACCCTCATTTGACCAGGAAAATCGCATCAATCCCGACATGCCGACTGCGGCGAATGACGAGCAAACAGCACCGAGAGATGCCGCTTCGCCTATGGAGCACAACATCACGGCCACGTGCGCCAAGCAGACGAGTCCGAAACCTGCAATTCACCAGAACACCAACGACGCACAATTACACTAGCCATCGCTTCGACGTACGGCGCCTAGAACGGGTTGCCGAAGATCGCAGTGTGAACCGGTACTGTGCGTGTCGCGGATCCTGCGCCGATGGATATGCGCGGCCGTAACCGATTGACGTGGGCGATAGATGAAGGCGCGACCTGGATATGCGCAATACAAGCCCAATCGACATCGCAATCAGTAGCCAATGAGTCACGGTTGCAAATAATTTTAGGCGTCGCAGCTGCCTCCGTATTTGCAAGCATTGCTCCAGCGCTGACCCTGACCCTGTATTGGCACATTCCCAGTGTTGCACCCATGGTGTTTACATTCACATTGATGATAGCCCTCAGTCACACAGTTCTCCTGGGGTTGCCGCTTTTCCTGATTCTTCAGCCTTTGAGGTGGGTCACCATCGTATCGTGCGTTGTTCTGGGTGCTGTACTTGGTGGCGCACCCGCCAGCATCCTAAGTTATCGGCAAGAGCACTCCGTGTTTATGTTGGCCGTCAGCGAGCCGATCGTTGCCCTTGCTGTCACCCGCGCCGCAATATCGGGAAGCTGCATCAAGCCCGTGCTGTACTTTTGCTTGTTCGGAGCACTTGGCGGACTCGTTTTCTGGGTCGTTTTGAGATGCTCGGGTTGCCTTGATCAAGGTCCTCAGCGAAGAAAGGCGAATCCCGCCGAATACCCGATGCGACTTGGTGCGCCTTTCAGAGAACTTCCGAGGTTTCGTGTGAGGCATTTCGCCCCGGGTAAACGTGCGCAAAAGCCGCTTGGGGAACGGCGGTCTCTGTCTCGGATTATGGTGTCTATCAAGATGAGACCTTCCGCCTTTTCTTAGCGTACGATGCCGGACCGTTGGATGCCAGTTCCCCAGACACAAGCGCTATTACGCCGCGACGACGAACGTGAGCGGACAGTCGCCAGAACGTCGCGGCGTGTTCGCGCGCATGCCGGCACATGGATCGGAGAACGACCGCATCGAACGGTTCAGCGGGAACGAATGCACTAAGGTTGGCGGAGATGAAGCGCGCCCAATAACATTGACCAGCCACCGTTGCGCGTCTCTCGGCGAAATTGATGGCCACCCCGACGGCCCGACCCCAACCACGAAACCAGAGGGACCGACCAACTTGGCTATCGCCGCTACATAAGCTGCATTCGCAATACAGGTCGAAAGAGGCCGTGGAATTGGAGAAATCGGACCTCGCCTCGCATGTCCGGTCCCGCGATGTATCGTGGACGGGGGCATCAGCCGTGGCGGCAACAAGTCGCTAATTCGGCCCTGCGACGAATGTGTGTGCAAGAAGGCGCGCTTCAAGACCGCAACAGGCTGCTTTCGTCGACCGTCAAAGCCCCAGGCCAGTCGATCAGACGCTCTGTTTCGCGTGCCGGACTTCTATCGATAAATCTTGCCGCCCTCCACAGACGGCCGAGACTGCAGCGGTGCTGCACGAGGTTCGGCTCAGCGTGAATGCTCTTGTGCAAAGCTAAGACTCGCTGCCGCGGCCTTTGCTAAGAGCAACCGGCTCGCAACAACGTGATTATATTATCATCGTCATTTTATTGACGAAGAGGTCGCCGTACTTATGTCCCGAGCATAACTATTCAACCGGACAGAGACTGAATGATGGTGACAGACTCCGATCGGGGTAAATCGGGGTATTTCGTACCGAAGGTCAAGTTGGTGACCGGCAAGCGTGCGCGAGCAGGCGATCTCAAGCCAGTAACCGCTTGAACAGCTATACGATCAGAGCACGGACCAGATGTGAGATGAAAAGTGGCTTAGACAAAACAACGTTCCTTGTTCTTTCTGTTGCTGTGGCGATCTTTGCAATCAATCGCTCTCATGCTCATGATCCTGAGCACCCTCAGTTGGACAGTTGGTATGAGAGCTTGCATAGCGGCAAAGGGCCATGCTGTGATGGGAGTGAGGCTATGCGAATAGACGATGCCGATTGGGAAAGTAGGGATGGTCGTTATCGCGTGCGCATTGATGGCGAGTGGGTTGATGTTCCGAAGGATGCTGTCGTGGATCGACCGAATCGCGCTGGCCGTACAATGGTTTGGCCTTACTACCAGGATGGTCATCCAAAAGCTCGGTGCTTCATGCCTGGAAGCATGAGTTGACGGTGGTTCGCGCCGTTTGAGCCGTTTTGGCATTTCTATTGGCTGTCTCGATCGAATTGCTGGAACGCATGGTTCGTACTCTGTTGCTCTGACCTCGGACCAGCTTGCGTCTTAGGAGACGGAGCCGATGAACGTATCTCAGGGGACAAAATTAGTGGTTGAGCACCCGGGAAAGCAATCCAAGCAAGGCCGCAGCATCAGGCAGCCCTGGCGTCGCGCCTCAATTGCTGGTGTCGGGTATTGTACCGGCAGCATGGACCAATATTTCTGCATCTGATTGTGTAAACTGGCCTGCGCTAACATGAACAGTGGGATGCGTGGCGCGTCGAGAACTCTGGAGGTCCTTCGCGCCCTGAATCTAAGCAATGGTGCCAGCATTGTGGAGCTTAATCGCGCCACAGGCATTTCCAGGCCCGCGCTTTATCGCATCGTCCGCGCGCTGTCCGACGACGGCTACCTTCGATTCGACTCTGATATTGACGGGTATCTCCTCACGCCGTTGGTCAGGCAGTTGAGCGACGGATTTAGCGATGACGCGTGGATAAGCGACATCGCGTCTCCGGTGCTCGATCAATTGCAGCAGGAAGTGATATGGCCGACCGACCTCTTCACGTTTCACTACGATCGGATGATCATGCGGCATACGACGCGGCGCGTTAGCCCCTGGACCATTGATAACGCCATGATCGGTCTCGGCATTCCCGTTCTCATCACCGCCGTCGGTCGAGCCTACCTTGCGCATCAACGTCGTGAAATCCAGGAGGGCGTCATAGAACGCCTCGCCAAATCGGACCATGCGGATCGTGCACTCGCACGGAACAGCGCGACTGCGATAAGAATGCTGAACCTGATCGCAGAGGACGGCTTCGCAACGCGCGACAGTACCTTTATGCCGAAGACGGGCAGTATCGCGATGCCGGTGTTGATCAAGGGCTACGCTGCGTGCTCTATCGCCATCACATACATCAGTTCGGCCTTGCGCGCATCGGAAGCAAAACGCCGTTATCTGGGACCTCTTACCAATGCCGCGAAAATGATTGCCGAGCAACTTTCCGAGAACCAACAGGCAATTTCTTGGCGAACGCCAAGGCGTCGCCGCTAGATCGCCGCTGCTCGTCAGCTGAATATCATGCATAGATGTCCGCTCTTCGGACAACGCCATAGGTCGCTATTGTAAGCTCGCGAAGCTCCCTCTCTACTGTTTGAGAACAAGAGAGGGAAAGTATGGTTTCTATAACTGATGTCCGTCGTCAGGTCGGCGCAGCTGCGGTGAACGCGCACCACCTCCGCATCATCATTATCGTCGCCTGCGCGACAATTTTCGATGGATACGACAACTTCATTCCATCTTACATCATTCACTTTACCAGAGATGAATGGCACCTCAGCCGGAGCCAGGCCGGCTTTCTGGTGTCTTCTGGCTTGATCGGATTCATGATTGGCGCACTGGGGCACGGTCCAATAGCTGACCGCTTTGGCCGCAAGCCGACGCTTGTCGCTGCCTTGTTCGTCGCGGGGGCGTTCAGTACGTTTACGGGCCTTTGGGCGCATTCGTTTCCAGCGTTCGTCATTTTGCGGATCCTGACGGGAGTTGGCCTAGGAGTGATCCTGCCACTCTCGACGGCGTACATGAACGAGTTGATGCCGACTCGGGTCATCAACGTAACAACCGTTCTTGCCACCGGCGGTTACACGATAGGCGGCACTTTGGCAGGCCTCGCAGGCTTTACTCTCGTCAGCGGCTTCGGCTGGCCGATTCTTTTTCTGCTTGGTGGCTCAGCCGTCCTGCTGGCATTCCTATGCATCGCCTGGCTCCCGGAGAGCCCCCTGTACTTGGTGGGCGCAGGTCGCAATCTTGAAGCTGCGGAAGTGATGCAGAACCTTGCGCCGGGCAGTTTCGATCCGCGCGGGGCATTGGTGCTGAATGAAGAAACAAAGCGGAAAGGATCGGTCGCGTTGCTCCTGAACGCTGCAAACCGCCGCATAACGATTCTAATTTGGACGGTCGAAAGCTTGGTTCTATTCAATGCATACGCCCTAATTGGCTGGATACCCACCATCATGATTCAGCGGGGGGAAGCCGTTGCCAGCGGGTTCCTGTTCGGCGCGTTGCTGCAGATCGCGTCATTGCTTGGTGGCCTGACTTGCAGCCTCTTTGCCGACCTCAGTGGCAGCCAGCGAGCGGCGTTGGCCGCGTGGTGGGCGCTCGGAACGCTCAGTGTCATAGGCCTTGCCCTGATCAATACACATTTAACGAACATTCTGTTCGTCGGCATCTCCGGAATGTGCGTTCTCGGACCACTGCTCGTTCTCAACAACCTCGTCGCTCAATCGTTTGAAACCGAAGTCCGAAGCACAGCTGTCGGCTGGGCCCTTGGAATTGGCCGGATTGGAGGCATTATTGGTCCAGTCGTTGCGGGATGGGCTCTGCAAAGGTCCGAGAACACCAGCCTAATGTTTACTGTTGTAGCCTGCTCGGGATTTATGAGCATAGGCGCTGTTCTGGCTATTCCTAGAATTAACTCAGGCACGAGCCCATTGGGTTAGACCCGTCTTGTGACTAGCGGGCCTTGTCTCGTTGTTCAATCACGAACCTGGTCGGAACCTCGGTATCACTCAGCAAACACGTAGCACGAATGGTGCGGCTATCGAGGATGGATTGCCTGCCGCTATCTCAACTGCTGTCGGGCACCTCTTTGCCGGACCGAGGCTTTCTGATGGGAATCAGGGCATTATCGATGGGAACGCGGCTCGAATCATTATGGGAAAGGACCAAGCGGTTCTAGCAGTTCCATGAACGTCTTCTGTTCGGATCTACTCAGCGGGGCGAGTATCCGATGCTGTACCCGATCAGTGGCTTCCTGGATCTCCTTTAGCAGTTGTCTACCCGCGGCAGTTGGAAACAAGGCTTGGCCCTGCGGTCGGTGCCAGAGATCTTGCGGACCATCAGCCCCTTCGCTTCCAGCCGATCGACGACGCCGCTGATCGTGGTGCGATCGAAACCGATGGCGCTCGCAAGACGGAGTTGGTCGATGCCTGGAAAGACTCAGACCGCGGCGATCGCTGCGTATTGAACCGGTGTGACGTCGAATTCCGATGTCTCTTCCAGAAAGATCGAGACTGCCGTCTGCTGAAGACGCCGAATGGGACAGCCCGGCTTGCGATGCAATAGCTGCTCGACATCCAGCTTCAGAGGTTGGGGGGCGATCTTTCGCGTCATTGCGGGCCCAGCGCGTTGTTACTGACTCCGGCACGCCAGAAGGCGTCGGCCCGGTCGTCGATGGTGACACAATAACTTGCCACGCAAGCAATCTGGGGACGATGAAGGTGCACGTAATCTCTGATCGCAAACGATCCATGGCTTAACCATGAATCGGATAGATCGCGCTGCCGCCAAGCTGCTCGAATTCAGGCTGGACCGAGCGGTAGGCGGATCGGGCGTCGCCGCCATCGATGTCATCCTCGTTGAGCTGGAGCATTCCGATGGCGCCAGCGTGCTTGGCTTCTCCTACGTTCTCGGCGGGGGCGGCGAATTAGCTTTCGTAGCCGCCGAGCGTCAATTGGAGCGCTTTATTCGCGAGAAAGCCCCGCCCCACCACGAGCTACGTGGCAGAACATCATCCGCAGCTTCAACCGTACTGGTCCTGGTCCCAACCTGACCGGCCTCGCCGCGATCGATGTCGCTTTTTGGGATATTCATGCACGACGTCAAGGCGTTCCTCTTGGGGTGGCGATGGGTAGCGAAAACCGACCTATCTCCGTTCACGGAAGCGGCGGCTTCGATACCCAGCAAACACCGGAGCGAGCCGCTGAGGCAGCGGCAGGTCACATATCGCGGGGCATGCGGGCCGTAAAGCCGCGGGTCGCGGGCGTGCCTAAGGACGCTCAAGTGCTGACCGCGGTGCGCAAAGCGGTTGGCGATGAAGAGTATTGATGACCAATGCAAATGAGAAATGCGATCTACCGAGGGTTCATCGCCTAGTCCAGGTCGCGAAAGACCATGGTATACAGTTTGTCGAAGAACCTCTTCCATGGTCCCCCTGGGACGGCCTACTCCATGTTAAAGGTGGACGGGATGACGAGCGCGGGCGGTGAGCATGCGCAAGACTATTCGCACTTGATCTCCATGATGCGAGATGGGTTGCTCACGGTTGTCCAACCCGATCCGGCGATCGATCGGTGGTCTGACGCCGATTGTCAACATCGGCATCGTCGCGGACGCGCTGGGCGCCACGGCTAGTCCCCACTTCCCGCCAGGCCTTTTTGTACATGTCGGCGCTGTATCGCAATCTCTCCGTTGGCTCGAAGAATTCCCTTTGCTCGAACAATTGCTTAAGGGCTGGCCTCCAGTCAAAGAAGGCATAATCGCGATGCCAACCTCTATCGGCCACGGGTTGTCTTTGTCAGACCGCGCGATCGGTTTGTTGAAATAGGTCGATTACAATCTCGACGCCGTGGTGAGCTACTCTTCATTTACCCGGGAAGAAAAGGGGATGACGTGCGGTCCCGCAACGTAAGCTCCCCCACCGGCGGCGTCAGTCGACTCCCGGTTCCAAGTTGACCGCCAGACCTTAAATCGCAAAACGCTACCAGACGGACAGCCAAACGCAAAGTTTTGTGAGCTCGAAGGTTGGCGCTGTCTACCGTTCGATGAAGAAACAGACCAGGTCTGCAGTCGCTGCAAAAGATGATATTACGAATGCAACGCGTTCATCTCCAAGCCGAAATCACGCCGTAACGCGATAGAAGCAATCTCCTCCAATCGATGCGATCGACGTCGTCGAAAGGAGATTAAAGATGAGTACGTTTCGCGGCCCCTCCTCCGTTCACAGCGCCATCTTGAAAGTCCATGTGAACCGGCAGCGTTGCCAAGGCCACGCGCGATGTACTTCAGTCGCGCCGGAGCTGTTTGCCGCAGATGAATTCGGCGAAGGTCGCGTGATCGGCAGCGGCATCGTTTCGGCAGACCTACACGACAAGGCCCATACCGCCAAGGCCAATTGTCCCGAATCCGCCATCGAGATCGACGAAAGGTGACCATATGAACGAGCGCGCCCCTGTTACCGACTGGGCAAGGGATTTCGACCATCTTGACCCGCGCTGGGCACAAGATCCCCATTCGATCTGGCGCGAGCTGCGCCAGACATGTCCGGTCGCTCACACCGATCGGTTCGACGGGGTTTATTTTCCGTCGCGCTATGAGGACGTCCGAGCGGTTGCCTACGACACTGAGCATTTTTCCTCTCGCCGCGTTTCAATCCGTGAAGGCAAACCAGTGTTGCCGCCCAGTCCGCCTGTCACGTCCGATCCGCCGGCGCATCGAGACGACCGGAAAATCTTGATCGCACCATTCACGCCCCAGTCCGTCGCAAAGCTTGAGCCGAAAACGCGGGCTATTTGCCGTGAACTTCTGGAGCGGCTTTCCGACAGAAAGGAATGCGACGCAGCCGTGGACTATGCGCAGGAGATACCGTCGCGTGTAACGGCCTATCTGCTCGGTACCTCCGAGCACGAAGGTCCAAGATTCCGGAAATGGGCCCGTGATTTTCTGGAACTGGGGGCTGCGGACCCCGCGGTTACCCACCGTGTGCTCGCAGAAGTGGACGCGTTCTTTGCGAAGGAAATTAGCACGCGTAAAGCCGCACCAGGCGACGATCTCATTAGCTACCTGCTTGACGCTAAGGTCCATGGGCAGCCGCTCAACGAGGAGCACATCAGAGGCACAACACGTCTGTTGTTTTTTGCCGGAATCGATACGACCTGGAGCATGATCGGCGCCAGTCTGTGGCACCTCGCCACCCATGAGGACGACCGCAAGCGCCTGGTTGCCGAGCCCAATCTCATTCCGACTGCTATAGAGGAGTTCCTGCGCGCCTACGCCCCAGTCGCAGTGGCCCGTGAAGTCGTGAAGGAGACCGAAATCGGGGGGTGTCCCTTGAAAGAAGGGGAGATGGTGATGCTGGCTTACGGCGCGGCCAATCGTGATCCGGCGATGTTTCCGAATGCAGATCGGGTCATCATTGACCGGGCCGAAAATCGGCATGCAACATTTGGTCTCGGGATCCATCGCTGCATCGGCTCGAATTTGGCGCGCATGGAAATCCGCGTTGCTCTCGAAGAGTGGCTCGGCAGATTTCCCGACTTCGTGCTAAGCGATGCAGCGGAGGTGAAATGGTCGGCGGGCACCGTTCGAGGACCGCGGCAGATTCCGATCACTATTGGGCGTTGATAAATCGAAACGACAGATCGCGGGATTGCGACGACTCGATCCGCCGTCGCCCACAGATCTCATTCACTGCCCTCTCGAAACGGTGAAGCTTCGAAAGATCTGGCGCCATAGGCATCGGATACAGCATGCAAACGCGGTCTAAGACGTATCTACAACTCGTTTCCTTGTGGCGATCATTTCGCGATTTCATACCTCTACACAGCCACGACTCAATCGCGACGGCGTCACCCCCCTTGATCTACGTTGCGATCGTGCTGACGGCTCTCGTGGCCATTCTGGAAATGGATGCTCATCGAGACGGGCTCGCATCTCTCGGCCTCGCGAGCATTGACTGCCCCATTGATCCCGCTTTTATGAGTCCATAGATCAGCCGGATGATTTCTTGCGTCAATCTCGCTGATATCTCTGCGCCCGCAGCGAACTATGCCTGATACGACGAACGCCTGGAGCCGACCGAACTCCGCTCGTGTATCAATTGCCCTCGACTCATTCGCCGTTAGCGAGCCCCGAGCCGGTCGTTTAGCTTGTCCGATGCGGGTCGAACGGCTTGGCGGAGAGCTTGGGCAGCCCAGCCAGCTGTCGCTGGCGAGGTGCCGGACCACGCCACCGGCGCATGACACCAGCCTTCCCTTCCGTCGGTCCGGCAGTGAGAAGAGGAAGGCCGGAGCTCATAGCTTGAGGGTAAGCGTAGCTCTGCGGCCCTTTTTGATTGGTGCTTGACGCCTATTTTGAGCGCGGGACGCGACGCCGCGGCTTCCAAATTTCGGACAAAGCGTTGACGGCGGCCTCGAGCGCCTTGCTGTCGATGACGTTGGGATCAAAGTGATCGGGCCCCCAGAGGCGCATATTTTCATGTTCTGGATGAGTAGGGTCGCCGATGGCATCGAGGTAGTCGGCATATCCGGGCGCACCTCCAACCTCCTCTGGAGGGCAGCGGCCAGCGGCATCGAGCAAGAATGGCAGACCGTCCGTCGACGTGTTGTCGAACCATTTTTCAAGCTTGATCACATGGTCCCAGCTGTCGCCGAAGTCATAGAGATAATGGATCGTCTTCGCGCCGGTCTCGCGAACGATATCGCAGAGCCGCGCCTTGCGGGCATCGATGGGCTGGGGGCCAAAATCGCCATCGGGATCAGGGATACCCCAACGCCCTTCGCCAGCCAAGAACTCGAAGAGATGGCTATTCGTCCAACCAAACGCCGTCTGAAGCGTCAGATGCAGCCGATCAAAGGCGCAGCGCGAGCGGCACGACAAGGCAGCGCATCAACTCCGCACGTCCTTAAGGGTCACCTTGATCCGGACGGCGGTCGTGTTGAGGCTCATGCCGCCAGCCTCGGATGGTGTGCATGCATCGTGTATGTCGACGCCCAGGGAAGCAGTTCGTCCAGTCGGGCCATAGGCCAGCCATTGACGAGCTTGGCGAGGACGTCGGAGAGCCAGTGCTCGGCGCTGATGCTGTTGAGCTTACAGGTCTCGATCAACGACGCCAGTACTGCCCAACTCTCGGCGCCCTCGTCGCAGCCGGCAAAAAGGGAGTTCTTGACGTTGAGCTTGATCGGCCGCATCGCACGCTCGACAGCATTCGTGTCCATCTCGATGCGCCCGTCATCAAGGTAGAGCGTCAAGCCGTCCCAATGACGCAGCGCATAGCGCACAACCTTCGCCGTGTCGCTCTTCTGCGCAAGGTGATCAAGCGTTGCCTCAAACCACTGCTTCAAGGCTGCAGCCAGAGGCCGGGCATGCGCTTGTCGGCCCGCGCGGCGCTCGGCATCAGATCGGCCGCGAAGGGCTTTCTCGACCGCGTAGAGCTAGGCGATGCGCTCGAGGGCCTCACGGGCAACCGGAGCCGGCGCCGGCGAAGCCTCGCGCTCGATCTTCACAAACTGACGCCGTAGATGAGACCAGCAGAACGCGAGCGTACCGGACAGGGCGTCCGCACGCGTCTCTCGGGTCATGGTCTTGTAAGCCGCGTAGCCATCGCAATGGATGATGCCGCGGTAGCCTTCGAGCAGCCTCAGGCCATGAACGGCGCCGCGGCCCGGTGCATAGGCGTAAACCACGCCAGGTGGCTCAGGTCCGGCCCACGGCCTGTCATCGCGCGAGAGCGCCCAGAAGTAGCCGGTTTTGGTCCTGCCGCGCCCCGGATCCAGCACCGGAGCCGGGGTCTCGTCGACACAGAGCTTTGGGGACACGAGCAGCAGCTCGCGCAGACGATGCCACAAGGGCTTCAATTCCTGGGCGGCATAGCCGACCCAGAAGGCGAGCGTGGAACGGTCGATGGCGATACCGTGCGTCGCCAGCATCTGCGCCTGACGATAAAGCGGCAAATGCCAATGATACTTGGCGTCGATTACATGCGCGACGAGCCGCTCGGTGGGCAGTCCACCCCTGATCAATCGCTCGGGCGCGGCGTGCTGGAGGACCACGCCATGACAGGCGCGGCAGGCCAGCTTGGGCCGGCGGGTTACGATCACCCGGTACTGCACCGGAACGACGTCGAGCCTTTGGCTCTCATCGCTGCCAATCTCAACGAGATCGCCTTTGCAGGACGGGCGACAGGTTGCAGTCGGCATCAGCGTTTCGACGATGCGTGGCAAATGCTCCGGCAGCTTGCCACGATTGGCCCTGCGCTCGGCAGCTCTCTTCTCGCGTGTTTTGGGATTGGCGCGGTCCTCGGCTGCTTCGAGAGCCGCAACGGCCCCATCGATATCCTCCAGAACAAGCTGGAGCTGATCAGCGTCAAGCTTTTCCGACGATCGACCGAACTGCGCATCTTTTGCAAGCTTGAGCAACCGCTCGAGTCTGGCCAGCGCTCCAGCAGAGCCGCGGCAAAGGCACGCAACTCGGCTGGGTCGCTCGGCAGTTGATCAGGCAAATCACTCATTGGCCCGAGTCTGCCATGCTTCGCGCCTCGATGCAGCGAAGATTTTATCTCCTACGCAAGCGCTTTCGGCTGCGGGATTCGAGGCGCATGCATGCGTGTCCAATCCATGCCGGCCAGAAGCGCCGACAACTGCGCCGCGTTCATTCGCATCACGCCGTCAACAACCGGCGGCCACTTGAAGGCGCTGCCCTCAAGCCGCTTCCAATACAGCACAAGGCCACTGCCATCCCAGACCACGATCTTCACCCGATCAGCGCGCTTCGCACGGATCGTGGCCCAGCGTCTCCCTTCGCCAAAAGCGCCAAGCCATCCGCGCCCTTCCGGAAGTCTACAGGTCGGGTCGCAACGTAAATCATGAGGTCAGCGGGAGCCGTTAGCATGAACGTGTCCGGCGCAACGCCAAAAATACGTCACTCAGCACGGCAAGCCCAGGCGTTCCGCGCACCTCCACTCGTGCACCCAGGAACTCAACCGTAACAATGGCGGCTTCCGGCGATCCAGAAGGCTCCGCAGCCGCCGGTAGCGACGATTCCGACACCAAAGGCACGAACGATGACACCAAAGGCACGAACGATAATGTATCCGTCGAAGCCGGCAGCACCAGTTGACCTAATCGCGCCCGCCGCCGCCAGTCATGTACCTGCTGGGGCCGGCAGCCATGGCGGCGTGCGATATCTGTTACAACTGCGCCTGGCTCAAGGCTTTCCGCGACAATCTGGGCCTTCAAATCATCCGGCCACTGTTTTCGGCCTACTCCAGCATACACTTCGATACGCGGAGACAGCGGTCGTCTCATGTCGTCCGAATGGTCGTCCATTGTGAGCACCCTTGCAGAAGATGACTCTTCTAGCGGTGCTCACAGATCTACGCACAAACAATCTGATGGGCCTCGGAGCCCCGCCTACGCTTGAGGGGCCGCAGCGCCATGTCTAGTGACTTAGCGCGCTGGACGCAGCATCGGAAAGAGCGGCGGCGATGATCCCACTTGGACGGTGCCTAGCAACGTGAACCCATGCCGCTGATAAAGCGGTATATTGGCTGGATTGGTAGACTCTAGATAGGCGGCAACGTGATCCCGATCGCACCGGTGAAGCGTGTCGTCGAGGAGCATCGCGCCGTACCCCTTGCGATGATAAACCGGATCAACGCCGATGAGCGGTAGATACCAATGAGGCTCGCTCGGATGGTAAGACGCCAATTCTTCTAAGACAGCTGCAATCTCCGCTTTTCGAGCGACCGGTAAGGTTGCTTCAATGGCTGCGTGGTCTAGGTCCGCACCCGGCGGCAACCACAGCGCCACCCCCGCGTGCTCTCCAACGTAGCGCGCGGTCTCTTGTCGTAGAGCACTACCACCAAACGCGCGTACGAAGTCCGGGAAAAGCCTTAGATATTGTGCTGGCTCGGGGTATTGCCAACGCACTATCGGGTCATGCGTGAAGGCAAGCACAAGAACGGCGGTGGCTCGATAAATATCAGCCGGCGCGAGCGTGCCTACGATCGAAGTCGGAACTGCTTTCATCGAGTTCATCACGCGTCTCCTTCTCTGGCGATGAGCGGCAACGCACGTCCAACACCAGCTCATGCTCCGCTGCGGTTGCTTACTAAAGAGCGAGACCCATCAAGATCACAAGACGTTTGAATAGAAGTGTCCGTGCGGCGGACATTGACTGACCAAGATTGGCCCTAGGGAAGCGATAGGCGCGTCAACTATCTGATTAGCTGAACTTGCTCAGCAGCGGTCGAGCTCGGCGGTGTTCTATTGGTTTTATACGGCGGCGTGCCGAGAGACGAGATGATAGCGCCGGACGCATCGATTTTTCCTTCGAGTACGGAATTCAGCGGACGTTCCAGCATGGAGCTGCACCAACGAGAGGTTGCGGGCTCGCGGTCGATCACTTCCTGAAGCCCGCATTCGGCAACTTTCCCATCGCTTGGTCGGCGGCCGTTGTTATTTGTCGCCCAGATAGTGGGCGACGCCTCGTTAATTCAACTCCCGCTTAGTGCTATCGTTGTGGCGGAGCCAGCCTCAATCCTCTCCCTGATGTGCGGTTCGTGGAGAAGTGTGTGAGGCTGCAAGAGCTGACCGACTTCGATAAGAGCACGATGAACGATTGGATCCGCGACTGCGGCGCGCAAAAGCCGGGCTTGAAACCGAAGGCTATCTTCGAAGTTCTCAGGCCGTTCGCCGTGCGCCTCCGGAAAAGCGAGATCGACGCTGGTGGACATATTCCATGGCTGTTGAATAACGGATTTCACGTCGCTCATAAAGGCCGCCTGCGCCGCCGCAATTGGGCTGGCCTCTGACGCCGCGCTTTCAAAGGCAGCCCGCAGCAATCGTGACTGCATGGCTGCCGATGACATGCCTTGACCGTGGGTCGGATTGAAACGGCAAAGCGCATCCGCGATCGGCAGTACACCGTGGGGCAAGTGATGCAGCCGTTCAAAATGTTGCCACCGGTTTGCCGAAAAGCCGAAGTGCCTGACCGATTCGATCGGCCGAGCATGACGAAATACCTGAGATAAGGTCGGCATCTCCAGTTGGGAGAACGTGCTGAGGAAATCGTCCCAGGTCTCCAGCCGCGGTACAGCCCGGCGGTCGGCGATGGTGATATACCAGCGGTCGCCTTCCAAGGGCACGAAGACGGCCTTTAGC
Source organism: Bradyrhizobium sp. AZCC 2230 (assembly GCF_036924495.1). Classification (NCBI taxonomy): domain Bacteria; kingdom Pseudomonadati; phylum Pseudomonadota; class Alphaproteobacteria; order Hyphomicrobiales; family Nitrobacteraceae; genus Bradyrhizobium; species Bradyrhizobium sp. AZCC 2230. Next base: position 3,522,486 of record NZ_JAZHRS010000001.1, read on the forward strand.
GCCGAGTTAGGGGGATCCGGCTCCGTCAACACAAGCTTCCATTGGGGCAAGTCATGCGGTGCAAAGCGCACGATCGTGGTCGAATAGCCGATCTCGAGGGTGACCTCGGTGAACTCTGGCCGTTCCCAGCCAAGTGCGTCCAGCAGCGACAATGTCAGGGCGCCCCTGCCGGAAGCGTCGACAACAAGATCGCTCTCCAGCGTATCCGACCGTGTGAAGCCCGTGTCGAATCGCACACCGCGCACAACGCTGGTGTCCGCTAAAATCTCGACCACCCGGCACTGCGACCGCAGCGAGACGTTGCCGATCGCCATCACCCGACGCCGCAGCACAGACTCAATGAGCGGCCGGGACGCGCAGAGAATCGACAGGCCAAAATCACGGCTCGGCAACGCGCCAATGTCAGCGCACTCAAGTCGGAATTCCTCCGCTATCTTGACTGGGACGGCCCCAGCTGCGGCGAGTTCCTGTTCGAAGCCTGGAAGAATCTCGTCGAGCGACTTGAGGCCGCCGGCAAGGAGGCCATGCGGGTGCCGATCCTGGGGAGTGCCTGGCCGCGATTCGACGAAGGCCGTGATTTGGTCGCGCTCGAGTATCTCGACCTGTTCGAAATAGCTCGCCAATACCGCCGCGGCAGACAAGCCCCCGATGCCGCTGCCAATCACCACCGCACGTCGGCCGAAGAGATTGTTCATGTTGTGCGCTCCACAAGATTCGTGATGCGGAGAGCATCAGCTGCGGGTTACAGCGCGATTTCGGAAGGTTGCTGGAGTCGTTACGTCGGCAACTAGTCGCGTGAGAGATGAGCGACGAGCTACATGATCTCACGCATTCCTCAGTCGTTATTGATTTGTGACCCTCTCGACGTCCTCTTGCGATGGCACCGGGATCGTGGGTGTCTTGCCGCTTTGCGGCCACGATATCCGTGACGACCTTGTCGGCTCCCTCACGGCTACTTGCGCAGTTCACGACCAGGGAGCCTCCTTCGGCCACGTCTGGCCGATCTTGATCGCTGGCGTGCGATGTTTTTTTGAACGTGATGTTGCGGCGATCGAAGAACTGCCAGAGCACGCTCGGCACGAAACGCTCGCCGTGGGCCTTGAAGAGATGATCGGCGATCTCGGCCAGCGTCATGTCGGGCGTAGCCTCGACCAGGGAGAGAATCTCTGCAGCATGACCCTCGATCCTAGCTGAACGCCGGTCTCCGCCCTGCGCTCCCGCCTCACAGGCGCCGGTGCTTCGCCACTCGCTGACCAGTTCGATCGCCGTCGACGGAGCTGCGCCGAACCGGCCGGCAGCGCCTCGACAGCTCATGCCCTCATCTTCCACAGCCCGAATAATGCGAAGGCGAAGATCCAGCGAGAGGGGTTTAGCCATGGGGGCTGGCCTCCATCACCAGCCCTCAGGGTGAATCACGATTTGCCTCGCAAGGGAATCCCTTCCGATTCCGACAGGTCGGAAAATGCTCTAGCAGCCCACGCGGGTGCCGATCCTGGGCGGTGCCAGGCCGCGATTCGGCGGACGCCGCGAGGCGGTCACGTTCAAAGATGTCGACCTGCTCGAAATAGTCCGCCAAGGCACCCGCGAGCGACGGACCGCCGATGCCCGCGCCAATGAGCACCGCGCGCCGACCGAACAGATTGGTCATGCTGCTCCGCTCCATAAACTCGAGATGAGCAGATGATCACATGTGGACTGCAGCTGAATTTCAGTCGCTCGGATAATAATTACGACGGTAACGCGTGGACTGATCGTGATTCAACATCAGCGGCCGTTTCGCGCCTGCCGAATGGGAGCAACTTCGGTCGCTAGGCAGCGCGACAAGGCGCGGGCCAATTCAGCAGACGCCAGCGGATGGTGGATCACTTCTGAGATTCCCGAAACTGCCAGCAATGACGCGTCCAGATCTCGCGCCGAGGGTATCGCGAGAACGATCGGCACGGTGCGGATATTCCCTTCGCACCCAGGCGGAAGCTGAGTGCGGCGTTGAATACGGTCAGCGTGTGGAGCGGAAGGTCAGAACCGTCAAGGCCGACGTCGTGGCTCACCTTGGTTGCACCATTTGCACTGAGGTCGTGGCAGGAAAGGCAACTGTGCGAATTGTCCCGTGACAGGCGCCGATCGCCAAAAAGACGCTCGCCAAGCCTGACCTTCGCGGTATCTATCGCGGGAGATTCCGGAACCGGAATGATCGGCTCGTCGGAGACGGTGCTGTTCGCTTCGGGTTGCGGCGCGCAACGGCTGCGATCTCGCCGAGGAAAGCAAAGAGCCACCAAGAATCAAGACGCAAATCAACGTGATCCAGCGCCAGGGATAGGCAGGCCGGGCAGTTCCACTTTTCCGCGAGGTCAGATGAGGCAAAGTATCGTCGCGCAGCATGCTGGGCAATTTCTAGTCAACGTCATCATATTCCACACGTCATGCTCCGTCCTTCCGCAGCTGGAATATGAGGATTGTTTTGCAGATTGTGAAGCTCGGGCGAACGCAGCCCCTTGCACTGCATGGGGGCCATGTGCGCGGTTTGGTGGCTAGCCCAGCCAATATCGTCCGCGCCTCACCGCCTGCTCGATCTTGCCTCGGCCGCGAATGCGTATGTCCCGCAAGGTTCGGTCATCGAATTCCTCCAAGGCAGCGACAATCTTCTTGATTTCCTGCTCGCTCCGCCACTTCGTTCACCGCCTTGCGATCGCTCGCCAGATTCTGATCAGCCAGCCACGGCGGGAGGACCGGTTGGCTGCAAGCGTTGCATAACCGCCGGTCGAGGAATATGCCCGCGACACCACCCCGACTTGGTCGACCGGCCCATATTCGCGCGCCGTCATTTCGGTACTGGCGGAGGACGAAACAAGCGAAATCGACTTACGCCGCTCGCGCCAGGAGGAGTCCCGCGGCTGTGGAGCACTGGCTTCCTCGTCACTCACCGTGACGGGCAACGTCGCAATCCCATGCATTGAAGCGCCATACAAGGCAAACCCTTCGATCAAGAACCAAACCAGCCGTGGCCAGGTCGCGCTCGCCACGGTCATTGCTGCCATCGCTTCCGGAACCAAACTCGCGTCGGCCGCGGAGCGGTCCGGAGTCTGCGCTAGATCGCGCCGGCTGCGCGATTGAACGCCTGGCTCATATCCCTGGACGCTCGGGCGTTTGCCCGTAATGCTCACTAATTTGGCGGGATTCAACATCAGCTGCTCCGATTGGCTGCTCACACAGACGAAGGAAGAGTTGCAAGAGATCCTGAGGACAGCGAACGGGCGCGCCGACATGCGATCAATGGAACGGATCGGCGTTTCCGCAACATGAGATTCTCCGTAAACTGGCAAGGAGACTCTGATGATCGCCAGTTACGCGAGTATTACTTGCGCGAACAATCGGATTACAGTTGTAACCCCTCGGCGCCGCATTTTTATCACGTTAGAATGGCTCTAGCGGCAACGCGAAGGTATAGCCGACGCCGCGCTCGGGTCGACCTCGAGCTTGCGCCTCAGCAGCAGCACCTGGACATCGATGCTTCGATCGAAAATATCCCCGTCGCCGATGATGACGTCGGTTGCGAAATTTCGCATCACCTGCAGCAAATCCTCGTGCTGGGCAGGAACCGCGTCGACGAACACACGCCCCATCGCGACGCGCAGCCATTCCGGTCCCGGCGGGATGTCCTTCAATTCGGGAACCCCCGTGCCGATCACGCGCAGATCGAAGTCCGCGCCTGCGGGGAGCGGATGGAATTTTGTGCCGATATCTTCGATGCGGCTGTGCAGCACGCTGCCCGATAGAAGGCGATCTCGTGGCCTTCGGCGATCAAGAAACGTCCGATCGCAAGCAGTGGATTGAGATGGCCGGTGGCGGGAGTCGAAGCGATGAGGATTTTCATGTGACCTGTCACTATGGTTGGTGAGAAGAGCCGCCCCGTACGATGGGGTCCGAGGGAGCAGTTCCGGCAGGAACAGGCTGGTGCATCGCGGTTACGCCTCGACTTCGAAGGCCACGAGAAATGGTCACGGCTGCAACGTGGGATGGCTTTGAAGAGGCGGCCATGCTCAAGTCTGCGCGACTGCGCGCTCGACGGGACGAGCCAGCAGCGAGTAAGCGGCCAGGGCAACGAGCGAGCATATCGCCATGGGCGCCGTCATCGACAGCGCCGAATGCTCGTCATGGAACATCGCGACAAGGCCGCTGACAACGGAAGCTGTGCTCATCTGGATAAAGCCTGTGGCGGCAGCGGCAGCGCCCGCAATCTGCGGCAGCGGCTGCATGGCCCCCTCCGTCGCGTTCGGCACGATCAGCCCGAAGGCGAAGTTGCCGAGGACCGAGATGACCCAGCAAGCGGCATCCAGTCGGCCAGCATCATTATGATGCAGCGCAGTAGCGGTAACAACCGCCAATACCAAGCCGATCGACAGCGGATATTTCGGCGCAACGCCCCTTGCGCTGAGCCGGCCGTTGAGGAACGCGCCCGCCATGATCCCCAGCGAAGTCGCCGCGCACACCAAGCCGTACTGCTCGGACCGGAGTCCTACAACGTTTGATCAAGAACAACGAGGATCCGGTGACATAGGCAAACAGCGCTCCGAACGCTGCGGCGATGACCATGATGTATCCAAGACACAACGGATGCGTCAGCACGTGAAGATCGTTGCAATGACTGATGGCGCCGGGTGGTTGGCCGGGTCCGGCCTCGCGGTCTCGGCAAAGCCGATCAAAATGATCAGAAGCAGGAGCAGGCCGACGCCGGCAAGGACGGAGCGCCATCCGCCAAGGGAAAGCAATGGGGCTCCCGCGCTTGGCGCAATCATGGGAACGACCATAGTGACGATCGCCACGTAGGAGAGCCTGGTGCGGGCGGCCTGCCCTTCGAACTGATCACGGATAGTGGCGAACGCGATCGTCATGCTAGCGCCGCTGGCGCCCCTGCACGACACGCCACATCAAGAGGATCGGCATTGATCGCGCAACCGACGCCGGCGACGCCGCACAGGGTGCAAGCGAACACTACGACCGGCTTGTGGCCATATCGATCGGAGACCGGCCTGCAAAAAAGCGGCGCGACAGCGACACCGAACATGAAGAGGCTCATCATCAGGCTGGCGCGCTCGGGAGCGACGCCGAGCGCGGCTCCCATGGCCGTGAGCGCCGGCAGGCTCATGTCGATGCCGAACGACGGCGGCGCAACGAGAAAGCCGAGCAGCAGGGCGAACGCCATGGAAGGAAGGCAGAAAACGCACGAGCAGGATGCCCCATGATTAAGCGGCGCCCGTCGCAGCTCTGGGCGAGCAAGATTGACGAATCCAGGTTGCGTCTCGATTTCGAAGTGGCGAGAAACTGTTACGGCTGCAACGTGCCTCCTAACCGTGCAGCCGCTCATGGTGCAGGCCGCGATCGCTTCAGCAGCCGCGGCAGATGATTAGCCTGCGATCGACTACGATGTCCTCGGCACTGAGGCGTTCGAGATCACTGGGCATCTCCGAAGGCACGTCGCGCGCCTGCGGTTGACGGTGGCCGACCGACCTCCCGCCGGCCAATCGCGCGCCCTGCGTTAACTTTAACGGTGCGATCGTCAACGCTGAGCCGGTCGGCGGTCTCGCTGTTCCCGCGGTCTGCGCAAAGCCTGCGCGATCGCCGAGCAGAGCCAGCACCACTACCGCTTTGATGAAGTTTCGCATGATTGCCTCTCCTGAGATCGGCGCGCCATTTGCGACGCGACCGATGTGTGGTCCGAGGAGCTCACCATGCGGAACCGAAACTACGAATGGATGTTGTGGCTGCACGAAAGGCCTACGAACGTAACATGGACCCCTAAGTCTCGGCTGTCCCTCGCCCGGCCATTTTGCTGATATCGAGCCCGATCGCTGGCTAGCGACGACGCCCCCGATCGCATCCACTATGAGCTGTCTTCGCGGCGAGGACACTCATGCGACCATCTTGGCCCTGAATGAAGCGGCCGCGACGGCCGCGAGCGAATACGACTGGGTCTCTCCTTATCTGGGTGATGGAAGGAAAGCCCTGATGATGGTGAAGCATCTTGAATCGCGAGATTAGCCAGACGGTCCCGGGCTCTTGACTCGAAAGTTGACGCCGACTGCCCTTCAGGGAAACGGGCAATCAGGTGCTCAGCGCGAGCACGGTAATATTACGCACACGCAATACTTTCACCTGAAAATCGAAACCACGCTGTAACGCGGTGGATTCAGCCTGTCCCTGTCCCTGTCGATGCGATCGATGTTCGCCATAAGGAGGTTGAACGATGAGTACATTCCGCCGCCCCTCTTCCGATCCTAGTGCCATAGCAAGACTCCGCGTAAACCGGCAACGCTGCCAAGGCCATGCGCGTTGCGTTTCGCTCGCGTCGACACTGTTTGAAGTTGACGAATTTGGCGAGGGTCGCGCGATCGGCAGCGGCATCGTGTCGGCAGACATGCAGGACCAGGCCTATGCTGCGAAGGCCAATTGCCCCGAATCTGCGATCGATATCGAGGAGATATGACTAATATGAGTGGGACGAACACCTGTTACCGACTGAGCGAATGATTTCGACCATCTTGATCCGCACTGGGCTCAAGATCCCCATTCGATCTGGCGCGAGTTGCGGAAGACGTGCCCGGTCGCTCACACCGATCGGTTCGATGGTGTTTATCTTCCGTTGAGCTATGAGGACATTCGCGCGGTCGCCTATGACACTGAGCATTTTTCCTCTCGCCACGTTTTCAATTCGAAGGAAAACCACTATTGCCGCCCAGCCCGCCGGTCACGTCCGATCCGCCGGCGCATCGAGATGACCGAATGATCCTGATCGCACCATTCACGCCTCAGTCCGTCGCAAAACTGGAGCCGAGAACGCGCGCCATTTGCCGTGAACTTCTGGGCCGGCTTTCCGACAGGACACAATGTGACGCCGCCATGGACTATGCGCAAGAGATACCGACGCGTGTAACGGCCTATCTGCTCGGCACCCCTGAGCACGATGGCCCTAGATTTCGGAAATGGGCCCGCGATTTCCTGGAGCAAGGTGCCGCGGACCCCGCAATCACACACCGTGTCCTCGCCCAGGTGGACGCGTTCTTTGCGGAGGAAATTGCAAAGCGCAGGGCCGCGCCGGGTCACGATCTCATTAGTCATCTGCTTGAGGCCAAGCTCAACGGTAAGCCGCTCAGTGAGGAGCACATCATAGGCACAACACGACTGTTGTTCTTCGCTGGTATCGATACGACTTGGAGCATGATTGGCGCCAATCTGTGGCACCTCGCCACCCACGAGGAGGATCGCAACGAGCGCCGTCGAAGACTTCCTGCGCGCGTATGCGTCGGTTGCGGTGGCCCGTCAAATCGTGAAGGAGACCGAAATCGGCGGTTGCGCGCTGAAAAACGGGAGATGGTCATGCTGGCTTACGGCGCAGCCAATCGCGATCCGGCGATGTTTCCGGATGTGGATCGGGTTATTATCGACCGGGCCGAGAACCGGCATGCAACGTTTGGTCTCGGCATCCATCGCTGCATCGGCTCGAATTTGGCCCGCGTGGAAATCCGTGTTGCTATCGAAGAGTGGCTCGGCAGATTTCCCGACTTCGTGCTAAGCGATGGCGCGGTCGTGGAATGGTCGGCGGGGACTGTTCGAGGGCCACGGCGGATTCCGATCGCTATCCGGCACTGATGAATCGAAAAGACCAGTTTCGTGAGACGGCGACGGCGCGATCAGCCGCCGTCTGGAGATTTCATTTCCTGCCTCTCGAGCCGGTCGTCGAGATGGACGATGACGCCTCTAAGAGATCTGGCGCTGGAGCAAACGGATGCGGCATGCAAGCACGGTCGAAAACGTATTTGCAGCTCATCTCCTTGTGACGATCATTGACCGCGCGCGCCACTGGTCGCTCGATTTGTAGCACGCTGGGTTTCATTGGGCTGGAAGGATCGACGCACGGAAGATGCGCATCGCGTCATAGCCCTCAACGACGGTGACGGTGTCGGTACCATTCATGATCAGCGGATCTCGGTATCCAACAGGCACGGATTTTCCGCCATCTTGGGACCACAGACGATTGGAATCGGAGCGACCAAAGAAGCCAGCTGGCCCATGTTCAATGGGACCGTTGTCAGATCTGGACCAAGAGTTGCTGGATCGCTTAACGACAGACGTGCTTTATGGTCAGGACGAGCCTCCGGACCTCACGCGCCAGTGACGGTCGCGCCTGAAAGGGAGTTCCTGCGATCCGGCGAGACGCTTCGCACGATCTTGTGCAAATTGGCACGAAACGGCGGCGCTCCACTTTTTTTTGCCCCGTAGCCGGCTATCCAAACCCCGCTGCTGGCCTGTATTCGGATCGATATCGAAAACGAACTTGGTTACGATCACGACCTGCTCGCGGACGGGGCAAGAGCCTTGTCCACGAGCTCCTCGTTCGTGAACGGGCCGCACATTCGGCGGTGTCGAAAAATGTAACGCCGCGCTGGAAGGCCGATCTGATCAGCGCGATTCCCGCCTGTTTGTCGGCCGCCGGACCATAGCCAAAGCTCAGTCCCATGCAGCCGAGCCCGATGGCAGTGACTTCCAGGTTGCTGTTTCCAAGTCTAAGAGTTTCAATTCCCTCGTCCTCGTTTTTGGCTATGGTTTTAACATCCAAGCTTTCCTCCTTGCCAACGCGCACCGATCGAGTTCGCATCGTGCTACATGCCCTGGCAGCACACCTTCGACGCACCGCTCCGACGTAGTAGGTCGGAGAGGAAGCCGTATCTCTACATCAGCTTTGATCACTCTTGCGGCGCTCGGTCGTACTGCAGCGGGAATTCCGCTCAGGGCGAGAATAATGCGGCGTTAGGCGGACGGTTTCGCCAGTCCTTCACATAGGCTGGCGGCGTGAAGATCCAGGCCAGACGGTCGAGATTCTCCTCTGCTGTGCGGCCCTCGAAAATCGAGTTGCGCACGCTTCGCTCGATTCCCCCTGCGTGATAGAGCCTATCGAGCATGAGCGAGGAGAGTTGCATGCGTGCCGAGCGCACTATGCGGATGGCTTGGTACGCCTTGAAAGCAGCAGTGACCTCGCCGTTGTGTCGGTCGACTTGATCGGCAAGACAGATGGCATCCTCAAGCGCCATCGCGGCACCCTGTGCGATATATTGCGCCATAGGATGTGCCGCATCACCGAGCAGCGTGACCGGCCCGTCGCTCCAATTGTCGATGGGATCACGATACCGAATGATATGGCGTTGATAAAATGAGGAAAGGCGTAGGATTTCCGACACAGGGGCACACCAGTCCGTATAGGTTCGCACCACCTCCCCTATGCCTGCTTCTCCCTCCTCTATATCGTCAGCGGCAACTTTGACTGTCGCGCCGACGTTGAATTGCGTCCAATTGCTTACCGGATAGCACATGAGATGCGCGCCGGGACCGGCCCATAGGGTGGGATAGGGTCGCTGCAGCGCCTCGGGAAAATTCTTCCCCGGGATCAGGGCACGGTAGATGACGGCGCCTGCCGATTTGGGCTCACCGTCTTTGATCAGGCACTGTCGAATACGGGAACGGATGCCGTCTGCCGCAACGAGCGCCTTGGCGGGTATCTCATCACCTGCTTTGAGGGTCACCACAACGCCCCCCTCTTCGATCCGGTAACCTTCAACCCGGCTGTCAGTGTGCAGCTTGACCGATGGCTCGGCACGACAGCGATCCAGCAGCGCGCCGTGGACGTCCGCCCTATGGGCCACAGCGTAGGGGTAGCCAAAACGACTTTCGAATCGGTCACCACAAGGAATATCACAGATGGTCTCGCCAGTGATGCCGTCCGCCAGCAGCATGCGTTCGATCAGCAAGGCCTGCCGCTTGACGCAGTCACCAGCGCCAAGAGCTTCCAGGACTGCCAGTGCATTGGGGGCGACCTGCAGGCCAGCGCCCACCTGGCCAAACTGCTGGGCCTGTTCGCACACCACCACCTGGAAGTTCCGACGCGCCAGAGCCAAGGCGCAGGCGAGGCCGCCAATGCCACCTCCAGCGATCACGATCGGCCGTTCATTTCTGGTGAAGGTGCTCATAGGGACTTTCCGTTGTTCGACTTGGCGTGCGTGACGGCGCATAGCGCTACGGCAGCACGGTTTGATTGGGGCGCCGTGATGTAGCTCTACTGCAGTCGGACTGGCCTGAGCCGGCCTAGGCCGCCGGCATGAAGATCGCCTTCGTCTCGAGATATTCTTCCAGGCCTTCGAGACCGCCTTCCCTTCCGATACCAGACTGCTTGAAACCGCCGAACGGTATCGAGGGTACGAGTTCCAACTGGTTGACGCCGATCTGGCCGCTCCTGATACGGCAGGCCACGCGGTAGGCCCGCTCGGAATCTGAACTAAAGATGGTGCCGCTCAGCCCGAAATCAGTATCGTTCGCCAGCCGGACCGCGTCCTCAATGTCGTCGTAGGGCTGAACGATCACCACCGGTCCAAATATCTCTTCCCGCGCGATAGCCATCTCCGGCAACACGTCGGTGAAGACAGTCGGCTCTATGAAGAATCCTCGCTCGAAACCAGCCGCGCGCTTGCCGCCGGTGACCAGTCGCGCGCCCTCGGCCAATCCGCTATCGATGTATCCCAACACACTGTCCATTTGCCGGCGGTTCAACACGGGCCCCATCTCTGTCGTCTCGTCCCAGGGATCGCCGAGCTTCCATGTTCTGACGATGGATGCGTAACGGTCGGCGACTTCTGCAAGGCGGGCACGAGGGGCAAGGATGCGCGTCTGCGCAAAGCACATCTGGCCGGCAAAAGGCATGGTAAAGGGGGCGACTACCGACAGGGCCTGTGCCAGGTCTGCATCATCCAGCAGGATTGCCGCAGATTTGCCGCCGAGCTCGATCGTCGTACGGGTCATGTTGGCTGCCGCGGCCGCCAGGATCTGGCGACCGACCGCCACGCTGCCGGTGAAGCTGATCTTGTCCACATCGCGTGAGCTGACCAGGCGTGCACTTTCGTCACGATCCGCGGTGATGACGTTCACGACACCGTCCGGAAGGCCAGCCGCCTTTGCGCATTCCGCGACGACGAGAGCGTCCAACGGACTCTCGGGTGACGCCTTCACGATACAGGTGCAGCCTGCTGCCAGGGCCGCTCCCAGCTTGTATGAAAGGATAGGAAAGGCTGCGTTCCAGGGAATGACAAGGGCCGCGACACCCTTCGGCTCCTTGCGGACACGGGCGCTGCCGTTGGGGGTGGGGCGCCTGCCTTCGAATTCGTAGGTCGACGCGAGGTCAGCATAGAAGCGCAGCCGATTGGTGCCGGCATGGACGAGTTGCCGGGTGATCTTGATGGGCGCCCCTACCTGCGCTGTCCACAGCTGCGCCAGAAGGGGCAGCCGCGCGGTCAGTGCGTCGGCCAAAGCATGCATGTATCTGGACCTTTGCGCCGCACTAAGGCGCGGCCAGGGTCCGACATCAAAGGCGACGCGGGCGGCGGTGACTGCCCGGTCGACCTCTTCCGCGCTGGCGAGCGGCACTTCGCAAACGGTTTCTTCGCTTGCCGGATTGACGACGGGAATGCGGTGGAGAGAGTCGGCTTCACGCCATTGGCCGCCGATGAAAAAACCGGCCCGAACGACTGGAGAAATCTCGTCTGATACGTCTAACATGTTGCAATGCCCTTGCTGGCTCGAGGCAGCCATTCGGCTAGGTGCCATTGGTGCCTTTCCGACTAGACTAGGGATCACTGCGAGATCACGCTTTCACCGATGTCTCACTCTGTCAGCATAATGCTATTTAATGCCCCTGCCGATAACTCCTGCTAAGGGCGTTCATCGCCTGCAACGCACTCCAGATCTCGCATGGTGCGTACGACATTCCATCTGGTGCAGGAAAATAGTTGCGCGATCATCGCGCCGATGCCAGACCACGACGCTGAGTCGTAGCGGCGCTATGAGCGTGTGATGCTCAGCGTGCACCTATTGTCATCTTCGCAACGATGTCCACATCATTGGGGAAGCTGAGCCGCGTTTCGGTCGCCGATGAAGATCAATGGGCGCCCAAAAACGGTTGATGGTGAAAGAGATGCCAAGCACCCTAATCGAAGCGCTACTACGCGGCTCGACCGTCCGCGGTAAGTCGAGTTCCAGTCTCACGTGGGATGGAATAGTTGTCGAGCGCCGCATTGCGCCGCCAATCGAGCGGACTGAGGAAACCCTCGACCATCATTACATAATCCTTTGGCAGGGAAGGCCAACCATAGCAGATCGCGAATATAAGACCGGCAGGTTCACTCGAGTGGTGAAGCCGCCGGGTTCCCTTTCGCTCGGCGCGGCCGGCAGACTGCCGGCGGTCAAAGCGAAATCTCCCTATGATGTGATTGCTTGTGTCATCGATCCTGTCGTCGCTGAGCGCGTGGCACAGGAGTTCGAGGAGAACGTCGGTAGCGGAGTCCGTGAGCATCTGGGGATTTATGACGCCGCCCTGGCCAGTTTGCTAGAACTCGCTGTCCTGGAAGCTGATGGGGACAGCCCGAACGGACGTCTTTACCGTAACTCATTGGCCTATGCCATAATTAGCCGCTTTATGCGCGTTGCGTTGACGGCGCCCTGGCCGGTCCCGCTTGCTAATCCGTTGCCTGGGGCACGCCTCCGCCTGGTGCTGAACTTGATGAATGCCGAATTCGATCGGGATCTCAGTCTCGGCGAACTGGCCGCTGCCAGCGGGTTCAGCCGCGCCCACTTCCTGCGCATGTTCCGAGCCGCCACGGGCAAGACACCGCACCGTTACCTGCAGGATGTTCGTCTGGACCACGCCCGTCGACAGTTGCGTTCGAACGCCGCGTCGATCACGGAGGTCGCCCTTGCGTGCGGCTTTTCCAGCCATTCGCATCTGACACGGCTCTTCCAGGAGAGGTTTGGCACTACGCCCAGCCTGTTTCGCAGTAATCATCGGCAGGGAGTTATCGCGCTGGACCGCACCTCGGCTAGATGAATGCAGAGGCAGGAGTGGCTGGCTCTGCCGCATCTGCCGTAGTTACACGGGCAACTTCAGCAACCGATCCGCGTTGCCATGCGCAATTTTCGCTTTGTCTTCGGGTGAGACCGGCAGGTCATCGAGGAATCTCCGGCCCGCGGCATTGGCGGAAAACGGGTAGTCCACCGAGAACAGGATCCGGTCAGCACCGAATGTGGTCAGCGCGGCCATCAGCGGCGGTACCGTGAAGAACCCGCTGGTCGTGATCCAGACCTGTTGCAGTATCGTCTCTGCCAATGAGCGCTGGCTGATTTTCCTGAGTTCCCCACCCAGTATCGCCTCTGATCGCGCCAACATGAACGGCAGAGATTCGCCCATGTGGCCGACGATGAGCTTTAGCCTGGGGTGACGTTCAAGCGTGCCGCTGAGAACTAGCCGCAGGACATGGATGGCCGTCTCCATATGCCAGCCCCAGCCGGCAACCGACAGCATGAAGCCAAGCGGCTCCGGTAGCCCGGCGTAGTACGCCTCTTGCACTGATGCCGGCGGGATCCAGGGATGCAGATAGATTGGCACGTCAAGATGCTCGGCGCGCGCCAATATGGGCTCGAAGCGCAGATCGTCCAGGAATCGTCCGTCTATGAGGCCGTTGATCAGCGCGCCATTGAAGCCAAGCTGGGTGACGCATCGCTCCAGCTCATCCGCAGCGGCTTCCGGCGACAGCATGGGCAGATGTGCGAAGCCGGCCATGCGTTGCGGATTTTCATCTATCGCGCCCTTCAGGGTGTCGTTGAACTCGCGCGCGAGGGAGACCCCCTTCCGACCGGGAACCAGATCTGCCCCTGGGCCGGAGAGCGACAGGACCTGAACGGAGATGCCAGCAGCATCCATGTCCGCCATGCGCGCCGGCCCAAGGTCCTGGAGTTGCGGCTGCCTGATCGTCAGGCTCCAGGAGGTTCCGGGTGGGGGGAAGCCGCGGCGGGTGATGGCGTCGAGGTCGATGCGGCCAGCGAGGGCCGGGACGGTGAAATGCTCCTCCAAGGCAACGATGCGCATGAACGCTCTCCAGTGGCAAAGTTGGTGTCGTTCAAATCAATCTAGACGCCCATCGCAGGATCACGCTTTCACTAACGTCTCACTTTGCCAGCATAGTGCTATTTAATGCCCCGCCGATAATTCCTACGGAACATACTGGGCGTCGGCGCCCCAGGCCGCTGAGAGGCTCGAGCAGGTTCTATGCAGATCACGTGATCCGAGGGCTTCGCGGTAGAGCATCTCAATCGCTACTGCATGCCGATGTAGCACGTTGCGCTGACTGATCACACCCTTACTCCGTGAGTTTACCCAACAGCTTCGCGAGGAGACTATTCGTCGGTCTTTGTGATCGTGAAGGTCAGATTCGAACCGCCAACCAGCAATGGCGCTCCGCCGTTTCCCGTTGGCTGGAAGAATTCGGTAGGTGATTTTCCGACAATCTCCTTGAAGTCCCGGATCATGTGCGACTGGTCGCAAAAACCACACGCATAGGAGATATCCGCCCACGTCAGGCCTTCTCGACGACCTGCCATGACCTTCTCGATCCGGGCCACTTTGGCAAAGCGCTTGGGGCCGACTCCGAATGATTCCTGAAAGGCGCGAGACAGATGGCGTGTACTTATACCCATCTCCACAGCCAATCGGGACAGGTGAAGACCTGGGCGGGACCTCAGCGACCTGGCAGCATGCTGCGCGACAGATGTTCTCGGGGCACGACGCGCGTTCTGGACCAGGAAGGCTTCGATATGAGCTACTCTCTGAGAGCTTTGCCGTGATTGCACGAGCAATTCATGTAGCCGTTCGAGTTCGCTGGATCGGAAAATATCCCGCAGATCGACCTTGATATTCATGAACTCCTTCAGAGAGCCAAGGACTGATATTGCGGCTTCCGGCTTAAGATAAATGGCCATAACGCCAAGCGGCCCTGTCGGATTGATGCTGATGGCACCAGATTGAACCTGGGTGGCGGCGAATTGATATTCGCTGCACACCTCGGTCTCTCGACCAAATTGCCAGCTCGCGCGTATGGGCGTTCTATATTGGACTATCAGGAACAAGCCATTGCCCGGCGGGTGCCTGATCGTAATCGGCTTTGCTGCGTCGCCGTCCGGAACGTCCCAATCTCCAATAATCTCGACGATGTCTTTCAGAGACGATGGTAAACTGACATTGAGAGGAGCAGACACTCACTTATCTTCCTGACTTGACGTTCGAGATCAGCGCGATGCCTATCGCGCCGGCGCCTTCGTCATCAGGCGCCGAATTCAAGTGGGGTGCTCAAGTGGGGTGTTGAGGCTCCCCGAACCACCGCTAGGCCCATCAAAAATAGTTGAATTACTTCTTTTAGAGCGAGGATCAGAAGGACACTTCGTACCTCAGCGGTACGTCCGATTTGTCCAATACACGGAATGCCTTTCGCATCTCGTATTTTGATGCGCCTGCAGAGCTTCTTGATCGAGTGCGACAACCACCGTTGGGCCGAAGCATCGTCTGCTGTTGCATCTACGAAGGCGCCGCCTTGATTAAATCTGTCGCCGGAACCGGCAGCGAACTGGCCGAGCGGAACACGTTGTCGGGATCGTAACGCCGTTTGGCTTTGATCAAATGCTCCGCATTGCCGCCAAACTTTCCGCGAGCATGCTTCCGAGTTTCAGGAATGGCGCAATCTGCGCTTCGCCTTGCGCCGGCGCACCGCTCCACGTCGGCACGATCATAATGAAAGCGCGCCATCGGCACTGACGACGCAAGCAGGCTGGACATTCAGCGCCTCCGGGGCAGACGCCGCGATCTCGACGCATCCATTCTGCACCGCCCTCGCCTCCGCGAACGGGAACATCAACATGCCGAAGCGGACGCTGGAGAGAATTGTGCAGTCGGTAATGCACCGCGGTTACGACACCGACGTTGCCACCTCCGGAGCGGTCCAGGAATTCCGGTAGGCCGAGGTCGACGGGAGTGTTCGTAGATCACAGCAAGCGGGTCTTATTCCTTTTTGGACCAGCGTTCGAACGCTTTGCTCTGATATACGGTGGAGCACTGAAGAGCCTGAAGACGCGATGTCATATGGCCAGCCGATCTCTTCACGTTTCATCTCGACCAGATAATCATTCAACGGACAACGCGACGCGCAAGCCCGTGGACCATCGACAACGCAATGACCGGCTTGGCATTCCTATCCTTATGACGGCTGTCGGCTGAGCCTACATTGCACACCAGCGCCGCGAAATTCAGCAAGGCGTGATAGAACGCATCGCCAACTCGAATTGCTTGGACGCGCCGCCGACTTGCGCCTGCCAGCACGATCTGAAGGATCTCATCGACGGGCAAGCGCACCGCGATCAATCACAGGTCACGCCTGAGCACGCACCTTACCGGCAACTTTATCGACTGCTGCTAACCATCGCGAATGTTCTAACAATGTCTCTTTTTTACATGACGTCAACGCGCCAGTGTAGTTATCGTTAGCCTACTAATGACTATCGTTGGCAATTTGCCTGCCGCAAATGACGACTCATCCGGGAGTTTCACTGAGTAGTGACAGGACACTTCACAGCCATGTATGCCGCAAACAAGATTGCGAAAAACGCACTCCGTGAATCAACGAAGATGGGCTACGTTCTCATCGTTGACGACGATCCAGCGATGCGCGGCGTCCTCACAAGATATTTCGAGGAGCATAGCCAATCCACCATCGCCGTATCCGGCCGCGCGAGCCTGGATCGCCATCTTGCTGCCGCCGAGCCCTGCCTGATTCTTCTGGATCTACAGCTGGACCAGGAAGATGGTTTGGACACACTGAGAGAGATCCGCTCGCGCTCGGACGTTCCCATCATCGTCATGACGGGCCACCGTCTGGAGGAGGTGGACCGCGTGATCGGGCTTGAGCTTGGTGCCGACGACTACATACTGAAGCCGTTCGGACTGCGAGAACTGCTGGCGCGAGTCAAAGCCGTTCTCCGACGGCAAGAAATGGGACGACTTGCACGGGAGCGCGACCCTGATCGTGGCGGTTATAAGTTTGAGGGGTGGAGTCTTGAACGGCGTAGACGGCTGCTCATCGACCCAGCCGGCGCCTCCATATCGCTCAGCAAGAGTGAATTTGCCTTGCTGATCGCATTTCTCGATGCGTCCCAGCGACCTTTAACGCGGGAGTACCTGCTGCAAGCGACGCGCATGCACGAGGACATCTTTGATCGTAGCGTCGATGTCCAGGTCTTTCGCTTGCGCCGCAAACTCGAGTTGAATCCAAGCACACCAAAAATGATCGCAACCGAACGCGGTATCGGCTATGTATTCACGGCAACTGTCGAGCGATACTGACAACCAACAGCTTTGGTCCACTGCTCAGCTGCCGCGACTTGATCAGGCGCTTTCGCATGGAATGGGTGTTCCCCGCCGATAGCGCATCAGGGCATCTCGCTGAGCAAAAGGAGGATCGAGCGATGCTATCGAAGTGGGGCAACGATCTTCGCCAGAGCTTCCGAACCATTGCGGCCGCGGCTGGCGTCCCCGAGTTCGATGCAAAAGTGCTGATGAACCACGCGCCATTAACCACTCCGATGGACAAACCGAAAGCAAGACCTCAAAGCCCCGACCTGAAAGCACTGCTTACGAAATGTCGCACGGTTTCATCAAGCAAATTGTCGAGCCATGCGATGTCGTCGCCATGCGGGAACCATGCCGCACGGGCTGCTGCATCATCGCCATCGCCGCGCGAAAACTCCAGTGCCGTGGGGAGCTTGGCCGGAAGGTGAATGCGCCGGCATAACGGGTAATCGCGCGCGCGCCACTCCGGTCGGTGGGTATTAAAGAACGCCAGACAAGGTCTCGAGTAGGCGTCAGCGAGATGCACCATCGCGGTATCTGTGCTGATGATCAGGCTTGCGTTGGCGACCAGCCCACAGAGGCCGGCGAGAGTTGTTTCGCGCGGCAGCATGGCCTGGGTCAGGACCTTGCGGTTGGTGTTTGCGCGCAACCATTTCAGCGCCGCATCGTGGATCGCCATCGGCATCGAGCGCATTGACATCGAGGCGGTCGGACACACCAGCACGTAACCCGCTTCAAATGCCGGCGGGCGGGTCCGGACCCGCGGCCCCAGCCAGTTGTTGCGCTTTTGCGGCGGCGGCACCAGTTTCGGATCGAGCCCGAGACGCCGAAGAAAAAAGTCGACCATGGCCACTCCGCGAAACGCGGGATCGAATGCGAAGTCGCGCAGATCGATGACCTTCGAAAAGCGGGCGGCGGTGTCCGGCGGCGGTCCTGGCTTTTCATCCGTCCACGGCAACGTCTCAACCACGGCAAAGTCGCACGCCGCATCGTAAAGCTCGCGTGTGATCGGCGGCAAGCCAGGCAGGCGGAGCAACGTTGGATCGCGCTCGACGGTGCCCCCCGCGATTGCCAGCGTCAGCGCCTGCAAACCGATCACACTGTCGCCGAGGCTCCTGCCGAATCCGTTCAGGATGCCGATGGCGGCCCGATTGCGTGCGCTGGCGGCTGGCCGAGAATGGATCGAGCCCAACTGGCCCTGATCGAAGCACTGCGCGTCCATGTACACTCCATGACTGTCGATGTCATGTAGACCGCGCGGATCTCGGCGTGATTGCAAAAAAGCGGCGATCACATTACCGATGTTACACTTGGCGCCCGCCCGCAATGCGCGTAGAATCCAAGGCTGACGACACTATCTATCAATGTGCCACTGGGAACGTCACCGACGATCAGCGACCTGCCGCGCAGCCGAAGGCCTCCATGCTGATCGGCGACCATCGCAATGACGAAACTATTCGGTCGCCCAGGCCCATTTCGCGGTGCTGAAGTTCCGCAATAAGGTCTGCTATCAACTCATCACAGCAGGCAAACCGACCGATACTATTGGCAGCCCGCCAAATCGTAACATTATATCTATCGAGGGATTCGTTGCGAAGCTTCTTGACCAGGCGTCGGTTCTATCGCTTCAATCAAGATTCCGCCGCGTTTAGGGCGGATGAAAGACTATCAAGCGCTAAAGTTGATCCCGTCTCAAACTGCCTTTGACAGAACCGAGAAGAACACCAGACCATGGTCGGACCTAATCAGAATGAACCTAATCGGAATGACACCTGATCGGCATAGCGCCATGAGTGTCGCCCGGCTACATTGGAAGCGAGAGACGCGCGGTCGAAGAGGGCTACGCTTGATCTGGATCGACCGCTTCGGCGATCATTAAAGTGACGTTGCACTTGCCGTTGCGCGGTTCGAAATATCCCACCGCGCGCTTCGATCCGAGTTGATAACTGATCCCTTCAATTGGCCAGAAGGTTTCAATACCGGAAGGGGCGCGGTCGGCGGCTCGGCCGGCCGTAGCGGCAGCGGCCAGCCCGTCGCAAGGCGGTCGATGAAAACCTCCTGGCCGGCTCGCGTGCCGCCGATCAATCGCGCATCCAGCGTCAGCGATGAAGATACGGCCGGACTTGCGGGTTCAACCGACGATGTCCCGCCTCCGATAGTTTGCGCCATCGCTGCCGGATTACCGAGCAGGGCCAGCAATGCTGCTGTCGTCATCAAGCTTCGCATAATCGGATCTCCTGAGATCAGTACGTCGTTATTTCTATCTCATTTCTCGGCGCGGGTCCGAGGTCATGAGAATGAAAACCTCAGGTTACCGTCGGATGTTGTAGCGGCGCAAAATGCCAACAAGCGTAACATGGAGCCATGACCGACGCGCTGAGCGGATGCCGTCGGCTGCTGATTTCCTGTTGATCGTGCTCGCGGTCATTTTAATCGAGCAACATGAGACCACCGCATGGCGAATTGCCTGGAGGGAGCAACGAAGACGGAAACAATAAGTTCGCGCTAGTCGACTATCTCAACCAGCTCGAGCGTTCGGAGTGAGCTCCACCCTCGACCGGCACAAATGCTTCGTTATTTAGAACGGCCTCAGCGATCGCTTGTGATACTTGAACAGTTCCTTGGTCAAGCCGAGCACCGTTAGAGCACTGACCCGGATTGTTTGTTCGGCCGCTACGCCGGTAACGAGTCTTGCAGGAAACGATATCAATCCGTAACGCGGCTTCTTCAATATCACCGACGAACTTCGAATATGACGGGGTGCTTATCTGGATTGGATTGCGAAATGCCCTACCACACCACACAGTTCAGTCTGCCCAGCTCCCTGTTCGTTGAATTGCACGGAGAGACGGCAGTTCTGCGATTGTCGCGCACTAAAAAACGCAATGCGATAGACCGTATGATGGCGGAAGGCATCGACCGCTTCTTTGGCGAGTTGCCGCAGGGCATCCGCGCTGTCGTAATCCATGGCGAGGGCGATCATTTTTCCGCCGGGGTCGATCTTTCCATGATGGCCGAGAGTGACGCATCCTCCGCGTTGTTTGGCTCCCGCTCCATTCACCGCATCCTTGAAAGAATTGAGCAATGCACCGTGCCGGTCATCGCGGTGTTGCGCGGCGCAGTGATCGGCCTTGGTTTAGAACTGGCGGCGGCGGCGCATATTCGCGTGGCCGAACGCGACACCTTCTACGCGCTACCAGAAGGAACCCGCGGCATCTTCGTGGGCGGTGGCGCGGCGGTGCGGGTGCCACGGCTGATCGGCGTGCCACGTATGATGGACATGATGTTGACCGGGCGCACCTATGGGGCGGAAGAAGGCGTGGCGCTTGGTCTGTCGCAATATCTCGTGGAGCCCGGCGAGGGGCTGGCCAAGGGCTTTGCACTGGCGACGCAGATCAGCACAAATGCGCCCCTATCGAATTATGCTGTGCTCCAGGCTCTACCCCGCATAGCGCGTGCAGATCCAGATGTCGGCTTCCTGCTGGAAAGCCTCATGGCTGCCATCACTGTGGCGGATGACGAAGCTAAATTGAGGCTGCGAGCGTTTCTGGAAAAGCGTGCGCAAAAAGTGTCACACGATTGATCGCATTACTGGCAACTACCCGCCCACCGGACCATGATCCGATTGGATTGAACCGGATGATGATCTCCTGTCTTTGTTGGAGCATGATCTTTTCGAAAATCGATTCCCATTTTTGCGGATCATGCTCCAATTTCCTCGTCGCACGGTGATCGTTCTCGGCGGAGATAATCAACAACGGCCCGCGACCAGTCCTCTCGATTCGAAACACGGCCGGTCAAAATATCGATCAATTCAGCGAAATTCTCCGGGCACGCGTCGCCGCGCCAGAAGATCTGCTGATCCGGCTGATATGGATCGGAACGGATGTAGCGGTCCTGGCCAAACAATCGAACCGGGACCAAACACGATGTATGCTTCGCACGACCCGGGGTCGGCGCATTCGTCGAGGAAGATCCTAAGCCCCCGGCTCGCCTCAGATTGGCGAGCGCGATTAGTCCGGCCCAGCCGAAACCCCTGCCCGATCAACCGGAACATTTTCGCCGCGCGACTGGAGTCGGTCCACATCTTTCCGGAATATTCCAGGGCTCCGAATGACATGGTCGTAGCTCGATCGTACAACACATTGTCGGCGTCCCATCTCGACCAACAAAGCATTTAAGAGCCTGATCGAGTGTTTCAGCGACCCCAGGCCCATTCTGCATACGAAAACGGACGGGCATCGTACCAGCAATCTGGATGCGCGCTGCGACCGGCAAAGCCGTCTTAGATCAAGGCAGAGTATGAGCCAGAGCAAACCGCTCGCAGTGTACTTGCTACGGTGTACTTAGCTGTATGGTAGACATACTTGTTCCAGGCCTTGAACCGCTTGCCCGTCAGCCGGACCTGGTAGAGTGAACCGAACATTCTGCTTGACCACACCAACACGCTCGCGCGGTCCATTTTCGATCCCTGCCTCCTTCACGATGCGACGGCTCATCCAACTGTTGACGGCCGGCATGAAGCAGGAGTGCACGAGCCGCCCAATGTTGCAAAACAAAATCGCGCGGTCTTGCTCTTCAGGGGAGCGCCTTCAGGAAGGCCCGAACCAATGAGGCTGAATTGTCCGACGCTAGATTCTGGACGGGTTCGAACGAATTCTCGACCGGGTTAGGCACTCCAGCCGGACGGATTCGGGGCGGTCAAATCGTCGGTTCAGCATCGATAGCACCACATTGGTTCGACGAAGGCATTCTCGGTTGTTGCACCTCAATATCTCCGCGACCGCTCCCCGCCAACTCACCCCACGCACCTCGAAGCAATGGCCTTTTTGCTTCATGCGCCAGTTGGTGAAAGGGAGTTTGCAGGACGAGAGATTGCATAAGTTACAAGGAAGTTGGCGTTTACTGTGTGACGTTCCTCGGCCGGGGCCGTACGAAAGAAGTCTTCCGGCGGCTGGCCGATTATGCGATTGAACTCATTGATCATATGTGCCTGGTCAGTGAAGCCGCAAGCGTAAGCAGTATCCGCCCAAGCCCGTCCCTCTCGCCTCGCCGCCAGAACCTTTTCGATGCGGGCGATGCGAGCAAACTGCTTCGGGCTTGTCCCAAACGTGCCCTGAAAGTGACGCTGTAGGTGCCGCTGGCTGATGTCAAGTTTCGAGGCGAGCCGCCACACGGGTAAGGCGGGATGGCGCCGCAAGAGCAATGCGGCACGGCATGCTGCGGACTCCGGCCGGATGTGGCGCATGTGCCCCATTAGAAAGCTTTCGACGTGCGCCACCCTCTCAGCACTGTCCCTCGACGCCGCCAGCATCTCTTCCAGCAAAATCACTTCGCCAACATTAAATACACTACTCAGCTCGATCTTGGTGTCCGCAAACTCTTGCAGGGGTGCGCCGATGATGCGGACGGCCACCTCCGGTTTCAGGCAAACAATGATGACGCCGAGCGGACCCCTGGGGTGCGTGCTGACAACACCAGTCTGACCTTGGGTCGCGAAGAGTTGGTACTCGCTGCGGCTATGGCTCCTGGAACCAAACCGCCAGTCTGACCGCAGGGGCTCTCTATATTGTGCGATCAAAAACAAGGCAGTGCCCGGCGGATGCTTAATTGTAAGCGCCCTTGCAGCGGCGCCATCGGCAACGTCCCACTCCCAGATTGCGTCCACAATGTCTACGAGCGAACGCGGATGGAAAACCTTGAAAGACCCCGGCATTACCTTCTCCCACGCCGAATCGCGTGTCGACGGGCAAGGTCCATTAGAGTCGTCGACCGCGCGCACACGAACTTTCCCTTTCGAACATACTCGCTTCCTCTAGAGAGATCAGAGCAATGATCCAACCGATCACCGCGCAAGTGCTCCTTGGGGAGACGATTATCTTGTCGGCCACGGAATTGGCGTACCGCCGTCTGGCATGGCATCGCGCCCGTTCAGGGCCAGGTTGACGAGTGCAGTCTCCAGCTGTGCGCAGTCGATAGGCATCGCCACAATCCATCATCGGCGGCTAATTTGACCTCGCAGCCTTGTCCGACCGCTCGGCGGATCAGTCCTTGGAAGTCTCGAACGAGCTGGTCTACTGACGGCAACGACGCTGTCGGTGATGCTCTCGATGATCGTCGATCCGGGCCGCTATGGGATTGGCGGGCAGGCGTCGCGCCAGACGGATTTATACCATCTCCCACTTTTCTCCTTTCCATGAGAAGAAGAGATGCACGGGATTTGTTACGATGCGATTTCAGCACCGGGAAACCCGTTACGAACGTAACATGTTTCTCAAGCTCCAGCTCGATGCCATTGTCATTCATCCCTTGAATATGCGTGTGTTTGCTCCACGTACTGGTACATACGCCTAATCAAGGCGGCCATTGGAACGACAGGTGGTGCGAGGCGTCGCCGAGCTAAGGCGGACCAATATCGCGTCGGTCATCGACCAAATGCCGCTCGGCGCCTATCGGCCCCGCATCGTTGTCTTGTGTTTGCTGATAGTCCTTATGGACGGCTTCGACAGGCAGGCCATCGGCTTCGTCGCCACAGACGTCGCGTCTTCGCTGGATATTCCGATCCAGTCCTTCGGACCGGTCTTCTCTGCCGGACTGCTCGGGGCGATGCCGGGAGCGTTTGTCCTAGGGCCGCTCGGCGATCACTTCGGACGCAGGTGGATGCTGACCGGCTCAGCGATCACATCCGCATGGTTCCTTACTACATCGGAGGGGTACGATGCGGCCGAAGAGGCGCGAGGCGTCAGGTGTTGGATCTGTTCCGGGCGCTGTTCGACCAGATCATCAATCTGAAGCACGATCTGGTCCAGCTTGTCGGCAGGATTGACTACGCTGGATCGTTCGCAACATACGCCGCAAGGTGAAAGAGGGCGGGGGAATGACGACCTTCAGGCAGATTTCGAGACCGCCCTAGGCGTCTAGTCCCAGATGTGCGGGAATCAGCCAAACTGATCCTTCATTCCGGAAGGCGTTATGGAACAGATACTCCACGACAGCGTCGGGACCGCGTACGCCGTCCGAATTGCGATACAGCGATCGAAAACCCCGCTCAAAGCGTTAGCCGCCCAGTATGGGCTCAATCAGAACATCGTCGCAAAGCGGCGTAGGCGAGCGTTCGTTCGCAATGCACCGATGGGTTCGAAGGCTGCACGCGAAGGCACTGCCGGGCAATCCATATCAAAGATACACCCTGCGCGCCATTGTCAACGGACACTCATAAACCGACGGGATGCGAAGTCAGCGTCCCTGCGTCGATACCGCGGCCAGCACGCCCGCTGTGTCTTTATCTCGGATCTGAAGCGTAGCGTCTTCGGCGCGACCAAACGCGAGGCGACGTCGTTCCGCCATCGAGCCTGTGGTCGGGCACACGAAAGCTGAAGGCCGACCGCTGCCAGCTCCGACCTCCTGCCTAGTCGCGCCTCCGACTAGTGTCCCGCCAGTATCGGCATTGCCCCATTGCTGTATCGTTCGGCATCGGGATTTGAAACGGTAGGATAAAGACCGCCGATCTTCTTTGGAGAATTCACTCTTACAAGTGCGCCTCCCAAATGTTTCAGGTTTTTACGTATAGCCCGCTTTTCCAGGGCTCCCCGAGCGCCGTGGTGTCGAGCAGGCCTCGATCCGGCGCAGCCGATGACCACGCGCCAGCTCAATCGCGCCTGCCACGCCGCTGCCCAGATGGCAGAGATCAAAAAGAGCGTCTCGCTGCACACCTTTCGGCACAGCTTTGCCACCCACCTGCTCGAGCAAAACATCGATGTCCGCGTCATCCAGGTGCTGCTCGGTCACGCCAAGCTCGACACCACGGCGCTCTATACCCGCGTCGCCACCAAGACGATCAGTGAGGTCATGAGCCCGCTAGAGCACATCGCGCTCAAGAAGGAGATCCGGCCGCCCGGCTGACGCTGAGGCGCTTGTGTCGCGCCCGGCTTTGGAGGTCGCGGAGATCTTCCGCGACCGTGGACCGGCGTGGCGCAGAGCCAATGCCGGCCATGTCAGCCTCGAGCAGCTGAAGGTGATGTCGGCAATCGAGAACTTCCGCACGGCAGCTCTCGGCCGCCATGTCACGCGCTGCGCGGACTGCGCCTATACGACGATTGCCTACAACTCCTGCCGCAACCGGCACTGCCCGAAGTGCCAGGGCGCCGCCGCGAAGGAATGGCTCGCCGACCGTGAGGCCGACCTGTTGCCGGTGCCGTACTATCACGTGGTGTTCACGCTGCCTGCGCAGATCGCCGACATCGCCTACCAGAACAAGGCTGTGATCTACGACCTGCTGTTCAAGGTTTCGGCCGAGACCATGCTGACGATCGCCGCCGATCCGAAGCATCTCGGTGCCCGCATCGGCATCACCTCGGTGCTGCATACCTGGGGCTCGGCCATGACCCATCACCCGCATGTGCACATGATCGTCCCGGGTGGCGGCATCTCGCCCGAGGGCAAGCACTGGGTATCTTGCCGGCCGAGATTCTTTCTGCCGGCGCGTGCTCTCACGCCTGTACCGCCGGCTGTTCCTGGAGAAGCTCATCGCGACCCACAAGGCCGGCCGCCTGCACTTCTTCGGCGATCACGCTCCACTGGCCGACATCAGAGCCTTCGCGGCGTATCTGGCACCACTCCGCAACGCCGAGTGGGTGGTCTACGCCAAGCGGCCGTTCGGCGGACCTGAAGCCGTGCTCGCCTACCTCTCGCGCTATACCCATCGCGTCGCCATCGCCAACAGCCGATTGGTCGCACTCGGCGACAAAGGCGCGATTTTCCGATGGAAAGGACTATCGTGCTGGGGGACGCGAACGACAGAAGATCATGACCCCGGCCACCGGCGAGTTCATCCGCCGCTTCCTCATCCACGTGCTGCCATCCCGCTTCCACCGCATCCGCCACTACGGCCTGTTTGCCAAAAGCGCTTGCGCCGACAACATCGCACGCGCTCGTGAGCTGCTCGCCGTGCAAAATCTGAAGGCCAGCCTGCCGCAACCACCGTCGATCTCAACAAACCGAGTTGTCCATGCTGCGGCGGTCGCATGGTCGTCACCGAGGTCTTCGAGCGCGGTGCAACGCCACGACATCGGCCGACAGGTCCAACGAAACGTCATCAGGATCGACACCTCATGAGCCCGTCACAATCCCGCAAAATCTCGTCATCGCGCTCGCCGGCCTCCGACCGGCCACGGCAGAGCACGCTCAGATATCCAGCCCTCGTCTCAAATCGTCCGACCGTTCATCATGTCCGACGCGATCCGCCGCCGATTCACCAGCCGCTTCACCGTCGGCCAACTTGCCGGGCCGGCTCGATCCCGATCACAAATCTCTCCCGCGGCTCTCAAATCGCCATAGCACCTGCGGCACGGCCTTCGTTCCCTCAACTGCGGTTTCCTCCCTTGGAGGGACGCCGGCCCCGTGCGCGCGGCCCCACCGTGATGGGGCCGGCGTCCGAAACCCTGCACAAAGGCGGAAGTGGCCAGGCTTCATTTTATCGCTTTGTCGGTGCAGGCAATCAGGATTGGGGGCCGCTCGATGCCCGGTGTTCGCGCGATGCGGAGATTGATCTTGAGGTCGAACTTGGTGGGACGCTCCAGTGACGAGTCGCTTGGGCTGGCGCGGCGATGATTGACAATTACCGTTGTAACAAGAGCGCTCTCCGCTGAAATCGCTTTGTAATCTTGCAGGTTGAATTTGCACGCGTCGACCGGTTGCCGGTGCGTGACGCACACGCCCTCGAACAAGAGGGCGTTTCCTCGGACAACTGCGTGGTGATTGCAAGGTATTGAGTTGGAAATGGACAAAGACAAGATTATCGCACTCTGGGAGCAACACCTGGGCGCTGAGCTGTTCGCGAAGGACATCGATGCGACGATGGCGACGATGACGGGCGACCCGTATGTGAATCACGTTCCCACGATGACGGGCGGCGTAGGGGCAGCTGAGTTGCGGCGCTTCTACGCGCACCATTTTATCTATCGCCAGCCCAACGATTTTGAGGTCGTGCCGGTCAGCCGCACGGTGGGGGAGGAGACGCTCGTCGACGAGATGGTCGCGCGTTTCACACATTCTTGTCGAATGGATTTTTTCCTCCCGGGAGTCGCTCCGACCCACAGGAAGATCGAGGTCCCACTCGTAGTGATCGCCCATTTTCGGGACGGGAGGCTAGCCCACGAGCACATCTATTGGGATCAGGCTTCGGTCCTTGTCCAAGTGGGCTTGCTCCCAGTTGAGGGCCTCCCGATCGCCGGTGCGGAGGTCGCCCAAAAGGTGCTCGACCCAAAACAGCCGAGCAATGCACTTATGTTCCGTGAATGGGCAGAGAGCGAAGAGCCTGACCAGACCCTCCGCCTTGATCCAAAAGGCGTCTAATCATGACGGGCCGATTCCGCTCCGACAGTTAGCCCTTCACTTCCGGTCTGACCCAATGATCGGACGTCGTTGGCGTCTGCCACCACTTCGCAAAAGTGCCATTACCGGAGTAGCCAGCCTATTCCATCACCTCGTCGATGGGAGGCGCTGAACGTCGGCGGAAATTCGAGCGGCCGGCCTCAATTCGAAGTGCAGTTCGTATGATTATCACCGGTGGGAGCAGCCGTTGCGCGCAAAAGCGCCCCATAAGAGTTGCTAAGCGGGTCAGTGTCACGAAGGCGAACTTCCCAACTTCCATCCGGGAAACCGATCGAGTTGAACTCCTCGCGTCCTTCCAGAACAGAGTTTAGATCGGTCGTATTCGCACCTGCGTCGCCTAACGAATATGTATATCTAAATATTTGGTTCGACCGCGGGGTCAGATGATCAATCCCGCAGATGAACTCTGCGCGACTTCCGGATGCTGTTATTCTATCCATCGCCCGAGCGATACTCTCAATCTTTTTCAAGATACGATGTTCGTCCTCAAAGGCTGTATCGGCAACAAGAATGAGATCGGGCGACGGACTAATACCCACGAAGGCCGTCGGAAGGTCGAACTTGAGTCCCGCGATATTGAGCGGAGTTGCGACACGGCGATATCCGGCGCTGGCGAGGATTTCGGCAACACGCTCGACGGGGGTCGATGCTGTCATAGCGCCAACTCCTCGCGAAAACGCTGGATCAGCTCTGCGCCGGTGGCCGTCTCATTCATCAGCCCAGCAATGCTAACTTCCCTCCGGCTAGAACGACCGGTCCGACCGGGAGCGCCACGTGGCGACCGGGCTGCTGGCGGAGCGGTTTCCAGGCTGTGGATTAAGACGACATCGTCGCCGTCGACGAGATGTCCATGGTGTTGAAGACGGAGCGCTGCGTGGCTGTTCGAAGCAAAGAACACCTTTGCCGAACCAGCCGCAGAATTTACCCGGACGACGCCGGCGGTTGGATCGCTGGCGTCGACCGGATGAAGCGTCCATGCGCCGTCATTGATACCCGCCCCAAGAATACCGGTCGCCACCGCCGCCTCTCGTAGACCGGAAGCCGGGATATTCACGTCTCCGACCATTTGTTGAATCGGGGTCGGCGTAATTGGATTATAAGGCCGTGCTGCGTCGGGCGCGTAGCCGTCGCGAAACATCATGATCGCTCTACTGCTCTGCTCCACAAGAGATTTGACGAACGTCAATCGGTCGGGCTCGGCTGCGGCTCCGAGTACGTTGCGAACCGCGACCACCCCATCCTGCAGTCGTTGACGATCCACCGCGCCAAACGCCCCCGCGAGTTGGATGAGCCTTCTCAGTTTGGAACAGAGGATGTGGAGCACCAGCGCCACAAGTAGCGGCTTGGCATACGCTCGGATCAGCGCAGTATCCGTAATCTGCTGACGGGTCGCAGGTGTGTATGCTGCGCGATAGACATTTCGCAGCAGGCCTTGTTGATCAACCCAGATCGCATTTTCCGAAAACACGTAACTGGGACGGTCGCCAAGTGATCATC
The DNA here is from genome assembly GCF_036924495.1 of Bradyrhizobium sp. AZCC 2230. Classification (NCBI taxonomy): domain Bacteria; kingdom Pseudomonadati; phylum Pseudomonadota; class Alphaproteobacteria; order Hyphomicrobiales; family Nitrobacteraceae; genus Bradyrhizobium; species Bradyrhizobium sp. AZCC 2230. Next base: position 3,551,638 of record NZ_JAZHRS010000001.1, read on the forward strand.
ACGATCAGGGCGTCTTGCACCACCCGTCCGATTTCCACGCCATAGCCATCCAAACTCCGCACGCGGACTAGATCCCCGTTCCCTTCATCACCCACGTCCGTTTCCATGTCGAAAGTCCGAGTTGGCTAGAGGCATGGGAATATGGCGGCAAAGAACGAAAAGGCTCCGACCGAGCTGTTCGCTCCCTCCGCACCCGAAGCGCCAGGTTCGACTGTCAGCGCCCGCATCGATGAGGCAACCCTGCGCCTAGCCCGCCTAATTGGCCGCCAAATAGCCCGCGAGGAGTTCGAGCGGCGACACCGCAATGGTAAAAAAGCGAAAGGAGCTGCTGAAATTATGAAGCGTGGAAAATCGCCATGACAATCGATAGGAGTTGACGGGAGTCCGCATTATACGTATAATACGCACTTACTCAACCGCCCTATGGAATAGCCCTATCATGGTTCAGACGAGCGCCTTGGAATTCCAACGCAAATTCGGCGAGTTTCAGCACCAAGCTCAGCGAGAGCCTGTCGAGATTACCCGCCATGGCCGGCGAGAATTCGTGCTGATGTCAGCCGAGCATTATGACTGGCTAACGGGGGCTGCCAAGCGCACCTACCGAACGGTCGATGCGACCCAAGTGGTGATCGACGCTGTTGAACGGGCCGAGATGGACCCTGAACATGCAGCGCTCAACGAACTGCTCAAGTGAGCCGGCCAAGTGGCCTTTCCTGAGCCTAAGCCGGGCTTCGTCGTCCGCTATGACTATCTTTGGACCCATGAAGTGGCAGCGGGACGTGATCAGGGAAAGGATCGTCCGGCCTGTCTCGTCGCCGCGAGCGACAGCCAGACCAGCCCACGTTTTGTGGTCCTATTGCCGATCACCCATACGCCGCCCGATGGCGATACGATCGGGATTGAGATTCCAGCGAAGGTCAAACAGGCAATTGGTCTCGACGATGCGCGGAGCTGGGTCATCGTATCCGAGCACAACATCGACGAATGGCCGAACGCCGGTCTTTCACCGGTTCCGGGAAAGCCGGGCGTGTTCGGTTATGGCTTTATTCCGCCCGGCCTGTTCGCGCAGATCAAAACTAGATTCCTCGAGCTGGCACGACAGAACAAGAGCGATGCGGTGCGCCGCTGATTGCTTAGGGATGTAAGGGAACTCTCCGATGACCCGCGTTGCCTTGTATGCCCGCTATTCCTCCGACAATCAGCGCGATGCGTCGATCGAAGACCAATTGCGCATCTGCCGAGAGAAGGCCGAGCGCGAGAAGTGGGCGATCGTCAGCACTTACAAGGATGCTGGAGTTTCCGGCGCCAGCATGATTTTGCGACCGGGCATCCAAACGCTCTTGCAGGATGCTCAACGCCAGCAATTCGACGTCGTGTTGGCGGAAGCGCTAGATCGCATCAGTCGCGATCAGGCCGATGTCGCTACCCTGTTCAAGCATCTCCGCTTTGCAGGCGTGCCGATCATTACGCTTGCCGAGGGCGAAATCAGCGAGCTGCACGTTGGACTCAAGGGCACCATGAACGCCCTATTCCTGAAGGACCTTGCTGCGAAGACCCATCGCGGCCTGCGTGGTCGCGTCGAGGACGGCAAGTCCGGCGGTGGCCTCTGCTACGGCTACCGCGTCGTCAAAAAGCTGGATGAGCGTGGCGAACTGATCCGCGGCCATCGCGAGATCGATGAGGCGCAGGCAAGTGTTGCGCGTCGCATTTTTAGGGATTTTGCGTCTGGCATCAGCCCGCGCGCGATCGCGAGAGCGCTAAATGCTGACGGCGTCGTCGGTCCCGATGCAAGTTTATGGAATGACTCGACAATCCGTGGTCACGTAAAGCGCGGCACCGGCCTCATCAACAAGAGCTGTATGTCGGCCGGCTCGTCTGGAACCGGCAGCGCTACGTCAAAGACCCGAGCACTGGACGGCGGGTGTCGCGCATGAACGCGGAATCAGAGTGGATTGTCGCCGAGGTTCCGGAACTCAGGATCATCGACGATGAACTCTGGCAGGCGGCAAAAATGCGACAAAGCGAAATTGCCGACAAGTATGTCAATGTCACCGAGGCTATACGGGAGGCGCAATCGAACCGGCTAAACGGCTTGCGCCGGCCGAAGGCGCTGTTTTCCGGGTTGATCCATTGCGGCGTTTGTGGTGGTCCCTGCTCGCTGCGCGGCCAGGACCGTTATGCCTGTTCGGCCCGTGTTACCAATGGCTCCTGCGCGAACACGCGCACGATCACACGGAGTGACCTTGAGCAGCGTGTGCTTGCCGGGCTCAAGGATCGGATGATGGCGCCGGAGATGGCCGCCGAGGCGATGCGCGCTTACGCCGAGGAAACGAACCGACTCAACCGCGAGCGCCGCGCCAGCGGCGAAGGCCACCGCTCGGAGTTGGCGAAGATCCACCGCACCTTGAAGCAAATGCTGAGTGCGATTGAAGAAGGCGGACACACCCGCGGCATGACCGAACGTATGCGCGAATTGGAGGCCCGCGAGGACGTTCTCAAGGAACTTCTAGCCCAGGAACCAGCGGATATTCCGGACATCCATCCGAACGTGTCCGGCATCTATCGGAAGAAGTTCGAGCGGCTGACGGAAGCGCTCAACACCCCCGAGGATCGCAATGAGGCGGCGGAAGCAATCCGGTCGCTGGTTGAGAAGATTACGCTGCGCCCTGGTCCGAACCGCGGCGAAATCGACGCCACCTTACACGGCGAATTGGGCACGATCCTCGGATGGATCGAAGCACAAGCCGTTGGAAAGACTCGGAAACGCGAAACTCCCGCAGCTTTCGCTACGGGAGTGTCGGTATCGGTGGTTGCGGGGACACGCAACCACCGATACCGACGTTCGTCGACGGTGACTGTTTAGACCCACCCTTCATCCTGAAGCCTGGTCTCTGCAAGATCTTCAGCAGACGCGCCCAGAAGGAACAGGCACAGCGTTCGTCATTTGGATTCGGTTGACCGGCTCCCCGTGCAAGGAGGTTATGTACGCCTTGACTGGTCGCGTTCCGCCGGGCTCGCTCTGAGCAACCATTGACGTGAAGTAGAGTGATTTTCCTCACTTTGTCGACCGATATGGCCTCTCTGGACGGAATCCTATTCGAGTGCATGGGCCGGAACTCTGCCCTCCGGCCCGCCGATCTCATTGTGTCTGAACTCGCGAACGCGAAAGCCGGCGAGTTTTTTCGTTCCTGCGCCGGTGTTGGTGACACAGCACGCGGAGCCAACATCGTCTTCCAATCGCAATCGGGACGCCAGTGTCCTGAAGACCCGAGCACACTCGGCAGAGGGCCTCCGCATTCAGAGTTTCCGCCGCCAGTTCCTACAGAGAATCCCGGATAGGCGAGCCGGAAAAGGTCCGGATAAAGTCGCGCTTATCGGCCGGCTGGCGTGATCTCCTCCTTTATGACTGCGCCATCGCCGATGGGAAGGCCATCAGACGGCATGGCACCTACATCCGATCAAAAGCTCTCTCGATCCGCGCTCACTGTGCGGGTCATACGACCGACGATTGGCTCAGGCATTTTCGTGTTGCCGGCCTCGTTCGGGCGGACCACCGGGGCGCTCGGCGCGATGATCGCCTGGACCATCGCGAGCCCGGGCATGTTCATGCTGCTCCCGACTCCCTCGATGGCCGGCGTGAAACCATGACAAGCAACCGAAAATACTTGTTAGCTATCCTGATTGTCGCGGTCTTGGCCGCAGCAGGTTACTTCGCTTGGGAGACGCTCGGGCGAGACAATCTCCCTCCGGGAATTGCCAGCGGTAACGGCCGCATCGAGGCGGTCGAAATCGATATTGCCACCAAGACCCCCGGACGCATTCAAGACATTCTGGTCAGAGAGGGCGATTTCGTCACGGCAGGGCAGGTGCTGGCGCGCATGGACACGACGCAGCTGCGTGCCCAGCTCCGACAAGCCGAAGCGCAGTTGCGCCGCGCGATCATCAGCGTCGATACCGCCAAGAGCCTCGTCGCCCAGCGCGAGGCCGAGAGGAAATCCGCCACCGCAGTAATCGCGCAGCGCAATGCGGAATTGAATACAGCGGACCGAAAACTGCAGCGATCCGAGCAGCTGATTAGGACCAACGCCGTGCCCCAGCAGGTTCTCGACGACGATCGGGCCGCCGCCGAGGGCGCGAAGGCCGCGGTGGCGGCGGCGGAGGCGCAGCGCGCGGCGGCGGAGGCCGCTATCAGTTCCGCCCAGGCGCAAGTGGTCGACGCCGAGGCATCGATCGACGCGGCAAGGGCCGCCATCGAGAGCATCAAGGCCGACATCAACGACAGCACCCTGATAACACCGCGCGATGGGCGCGTGCAATTCCGCGTGGCGCAGCCGGGGGAAGTACTCGCCGCAGGCGGACGCGTGCTCAATCTCGTCGATCTCGGCGACGTCTACATGACCTTCTTCCTGCCGACGGCGCAGGCCGGGCGCGTCGCGATCGGTGCGGATGTCCGCATCGTGTTGGATGCCGCGCCCCAATTCGTGATTCCCGCCACGGCGACCTTCGTCGCGAACGTTGCGCAGTTCACGCCCAAGACCGTGGAAACGGAGGAGGAGCGGCAGAAGCTCATGTTCCGTATCAAGGCGCATATCTCACCGGAACTACTGCGGAAACACATCGAACAAGTGAAAACCGGCCTGCCCGGCAGGGCCTTCGTCCGGCTCGACCCGAACGCCGAATGGCCGGCGCAGCTTAGCGAAAAGCTGGCTCAATGAGCGATCCATCAACCGGGGACCAATCTCGCGCTCTGGCGACCGTGATACGCCTGGAAGCGGTCGGGCTGTCCTACGGCAAGACGCGCGCGCTCGATGCCATCACACTCGACATACCCAGCTCACGCATGGTCGGTCTGATCGGACCGGACGGCGTCGGCAAGTCGAGCTTGCTCTCGCTCGTCGCCGGCGCTCGCGCCATTCAGGAGGGGCGGGTCCACGTGCTCGGCGGCGATATGGTCGATGCTGCACATCGCCGGCTGACGTGCCCGCAGATCGCCTACATGCCGCAAGGTCTCGGCAAGAACCTCTATCCGACGCTGTCGGTCTTCGAGAATGCCGATTTCTTCGGCCGCCTTTTTGGACACGACAAAGGCGAGCGCGAACACAGGATCAGGCAGCTTTTGACCGACACCGGCCTCGCCCCCTTCGCAGATCGGCCCGCTGGCAAGCTCTCGGGTGGCATGAAGCAGAAGCTCGGCCTTTGCTGCGCGCTGATCCACGAACCCGACCTCCTGATCCTCGACGAGCCGACCACCGGTGTCGATCCGCTCTCGCGCCGCCAGTTCTGGGAGCTGATCGACGAAATCCGAAAAGGCCGTCCCGGCATGAGCGTTATCGTCGCTACCGCCTACATGGAGGAGGCGGCGCGCTTTGACTGGCTGGTTGCGATGGATGAAGGGCGGGTACTCGCCACGGGGTCGCCCGCGGACCTGCTGCGGCAGACAGGCGCGGCCAATCTCGATGCCGCTTTCATCGCGTTGCTCCCGGACGAGCAGCGCCGGGACCACAGGGACGTGGTAATCCCTCCCCGTCGAAGCGAAGGCGGCGACGACATCGCGATTGAGGCCGAGAACCTCACCGTGCGATTCGGCGATTTTACCGCTGTTGAAAACGTCAGCTTTCGCATTGCCCGCGGCGAGATCTTCGGCTTTCTCGGCTCGAACGGCTGCGGCAAGACCACGACCATGAAGGTGCTGACCGGATTGTTGCCGGCCAGCGAAGGCAAAGCTACGCTGTTTGGAAACGAGGTCGATCCCACCGACATGGATGTGCGGCGCCGCGTCGGCTACATGTCGCAGGCCTTCTCACTCTATTCCGAGTTGACAATCCGGCAGAACCTCGAGCTGCACGCGCGCCTGTTTCGGATGGCCCCCGAAACCATCGCCAATCGCGTCCAGGAGATGGCGCAGCGGTTCGGTCTCGCCGGCGTCATGGATATGTTGCCCGATGCGCTGCCACTCGGCGTCCGCCAGCGCCTGTCGCTCGCCGTGGCAATGATCCATGGACCCGACATCCTGATTCTGGACGAGCCGACGTCCGGCGTCGATCCAGTGGCACGCGACGGCTTTTGGCAGAGCTTGTCCGACCTCTCCCGTCAAGACAACGTCACGATTTTCGTCTCGACCCATTTCATGAACGAAGCGGAACGCTGCGATCGTATCTCGCTCATGCATGCCGGCAAGGTGCTCGTCAGCGACAGGCCGGAAAGACTTGCCAATCAGCGCGGCGGCGGCAGCCTCGAAGAAGCTTTCGTCGCCTATTTGCAGGACGCGATCGGCACGACAGATAATAAGCCGCCGAACGCCGCACCGGCGGCGACAATCGAAGCTGCGCGGGCCGACCAACCCGGCGCCGCTCACCGCCGGATCAAGCGCTTCTTCGATCTGCGGCGCGTGTTCGCCTATACCGAGCGAGAGGCGCTCGAACTGCGACGCGACCCGATCCGTGCCACGCTCGCCATTCTCGGGAGCGTCATTCTGATGTTCGTCATGGGCTATGGCATCAACATGGACGTCGAAGATCTTGCGTTCGCAGTCATGGACCGCGACGAGACGACGATCAGCCGCGATTATATCCTGCAAATCTCCGGATCGCGCTATTTCACCGAAATGCCCCCTATTACCGACTACGACAATCTCGATCGCCGCATGCGCAGTGGTGAGTTGAGCCTTGCGATCGAGATTCCGCCGGGGTTCGGGCGCGATGCGGCACACGGCCGTAACGTTCAGATTGGCGCGTGGATCGACGGCGCCATGCCCTCGCGGGCGGAGACCGTGAAGGGTTATGTGCAGGCGATGCACGCACAATGGCTGACACAGAGGGCCCAGCAGCGCTACGGCAGTGCCGCGACCGCCGGGGATTTCCAGCTTGCGATCCGTTACCGCTACAACCCGGACATCAAGAGCATCGTGGCCATGGCTCCCGCCGTGATCCCGATCCTCCTTTTGATCATACCGGCGATATTGGCCACGCTGAGCGTCGTGCGCGAGAAGGAGCTGGGATCGATCATCAATTTCTATGTGACACCGGTGACGCGGTTGGAGTTCCTGATCGGCAAGCAGCTTCCCTATGTGGCCTTGGGTATGCTGAACTTCTTCTTGTTGACGGCGTTTGCAGTGTTCGTCTTCCGGGTTCCCTTCACCGGCAGCTTCGCGGCGTTCACGGCCGGAGCATTTCTCTACGTCATCATCACGACTGCGATGGGACTCCTGATATCGGCGTTTATGAACAGCCAGATCGCCGCGATCTTCGCGACCGCGCTGCTCACCATGATCCCGGCCACCCAGTATTCCGGCCTGATCGATCCGGTCTCGTCGCTTCAGGGAGCCGGCGGGATGATCGGACGGATCTACCCAACCGCATATTTCGTCACGATCACGCGCGGCACTTTTTCGAAAGGGCTCGATCTCGCGGATCTGTCCGGCCCGTTCATAGCGCTGCTGGTGACTATCCCGATATTGCTCGGTCTTGCAACGGCGCTTCTCAAGAAACAGGCGAGCTAGCTATGCGCTCCGGCAACATCGTTCAGCTCGGCATCAAGGAATTGCGGGGGCTTTTGCGCGATCCCATGATGCTGATACTGATCATCTATGCCTTCACGGTGTCGATCTATACGGCATCGAAGGCACAACCGGAGACCTTGAACCAGGCGGCGCTCGCAATCATCGATGAGGACAAGTCGCCGGTCGCGACGCGCATCATCACGGCGTTCAACCCACCCTATTTCATCATACCGCGGCTGATCTCGCAGGCCGAGATGGACGACCGGATGGACGCGGGCCTCGATACTTTCGCGCTCAACATCCCGCCCAACTTCCAGCGCGACATGCTGGCCCAGAGATCACCGACCATCCAGCTCAACGTCGATGCGACCCGCATGTCGCAGGCTTTCACCGGCAGCGGATATATCCAGTCTATCGTGACCGACGAGGTCAGCGAGTTTCTGGCCCGCTATCGCTCGGCCGCCCCTCTCCCCATCGAACTGGCGCTCCGGGCACGCTTCAACCCCGAGCTCAACAAGGGCTGGTTCGGCGCAATCAACAACGTCATCTCCTCCATCACGATGCTGTCGATCATCCTGACCGGAGCCGCGCTCATTCGCGAACGCGAGCATGGCACCATCGAACATCTGCTCGTCATGCCGGTAACGCCGTTCGAGATCATGGCGAGCAAGATCTGGTCGATGGGTCTGGTCGTTCTTGTGGCCTCCAGCGTGTCGCTCGTGTTCGTCGTCCAGGGATTGCTGTCGGTCCCGATCGGAGGCTCGATCACGCTGTTCCTGTTCGGTACGGCGCTCTACCTTTTCGCCATGACCAACATGGGCATCTTTCTGGCGACGGTCGGCGGAACCATGCCGCAATTCGGCCTGCTGATGATGCTCGTGCTGATGCCGCTTCAAATGTTGTCGGGAGCCACGACGCCACGGGAGAGCATGCCCGAGATTATCCAGATTATCATGCTCGCGGCGCCCAACACCCACTTCGTCATTCTCGCGCAGGCCGTGCTGTTCCGTGGCGCCGGGCTTGATGTGGTCTGGCCGCAGCTCGCCGCGCTGCTGGTGATCGGAGCGATCCTGTTCTTCTTCTCTTTGCAACGATTCAGGGAGTTCTTGCGATGAAAAAGGGTGAATCAGATGTCAAAAATGAAAGCTGCCGCCTTTGTCGAGCGTGGCCGGATCGTGCTCGAAGAAAAGCCCGTGCCAGATGTCGGTCCGCTCGACGCACTGGTTCGGATTACGACAACAACCATCTGCGGAACGGATGTTCATATCCTTAAGGGGGAGTATCCGGTCGCGAAGGGTCTGACAATCGGTCACGAGCCAGTTGGAGTGATCGAGAAGCTCGGTTCGGAGGTCAAAGGATTCCACGAAGGTCAGCGTGTCATCGCTGGCGCAATCACGCCGAGCGGCTACAGCAACGCGTGCCAGTGTGGCCGCTGCTCCCAGGATGGTCCTGACGCCAGACATGGATGGAAGGCAGCGGGCGGCTGGCGGTTCGGCAACACGATCGACGGTTGCCAGGCAGAGTATGTCCGCGTGCCTGACGCGATGGGCAATCTCGCGCCTGTTGCGGACATGCTCACCGACGAGCAGGTCCTCATGTGCCCCGACATCATGTCGACCGGTTTCAGCGGCGCCGAAAGCGGCAGGGTCAAGATCGGTGACATGGTGGCGGTGTTCGCACAGGGTCCGATCGGTCTTTGCGCCACCGCAGGCGCGAAGCTGCTCGGCGCGTCGACGATCATCGCCGTCGACCGGCTGCCGGAGCGTCTGGAGATGGCGCGCCGTCTCGGTGCCGACCACGTCGTGGACTTCAGTAAAGTCAATCCGGTCGCCGAGATCCTGCGCCTCACCGATGGACGCGGAGTTGATGTGGCCATCGAGTCGCTCGGCACCCAGTCCACATTTGAATCGTGTCTCCGGGTGTTGCGGCCGGGCGGGACCTTGTCGAGCCTCGGCGTCTATTCGTCCGATCTGAAGATCCCGGTCGACGCCTTCGCAACGGGACTCGGCGACCATACGATCGTGACAACGCTCTGCCCCGGTGGGAAGGAGCGCATGCGACGATTGATGGCAGTGATCGAATCGGGACGCGTCGACCTGAGCGCGATGGTGACGCACCGGTTTAAGCTGGATGAGATCGAAGCTGCCTATGAACTCTTCGCGAACCAACGTGATGGCGTGTTCAAGGTCGCGATCACGCCATGACTGGGAACGCCGCTTTTCCCGCAGTAGAGGTGATGGGATCGCCGAGAGAGGCGACGCGGAGAGCGTGTAGGCGGTGAAAATACTGGCCAAGAACCGCCCTTGAAAATCAAGGGATTGTTTGGTTGCGGGGACACGCAACACCCGATCCCGGCGAATTGGGGACCAAAACGCGAAAGCGCCCCTTCCGGAGCGCCTTTGCTAGTATCGCAAGGATCGTTGGTTGCGGGGGCTCGCAACACCCGATTCTTGCGATTGGTTGAGCGTGCCATTCCCCGGTTGGCAGCATAGGCTGACCGTGCCCCCGAAGGTGGAGGCCACGCGTTCGAATCGTGTCGGGTGCACCAATCCTAACGGCTTCGGCTGGTTCTCATCACGGGCGGAGCACGCCTCATCGACGTCAGCGACTCTGATCGTCAACAGTGCGCGCGCCCCTGCGGAAGACGGCTCAACCGGCAACGGCTCGACGAGCTGAGGCGCCTGAGACCTTTCGAGAAGATTGATCAGGAGCCCGCCGAATTTCAAGACAGACGAGACGGCATCCTCCCAGACTGTCTCGGCTGAGAAAACCCTGCCGTAGAACGCTTTCGAAGACGCAATGTCATCGACGAATAGCGTGATGACTTCAACTTCGCTTGGCAGACCATTGACCATGTCGCCTCACTCCCCACCGTACGGCGCGTGCTTGCTTTACAGTTTTTCAGCAGACTGCCAGACGCCGACTTCGACGATACGGATGTCGACGCCACCCTCTTGCAGAATGATTTGCGATCGCTCGAACGCGACGCCCCAGACCGGGTCGGAGAACGCGGGGGCCGGCGTATCGACACACCTGATGCCGGCGTCGACGATGGCGCGGGCGCAATCGATGCACGGGAAAAATGTGGTGGTGATGCGGGCGGCGGCGGTGGCCACACCGCACCGGGCCGCCTCGAAGATCGCGTGGCGTTCCGCGTGCTCCATCCAGACGAAGCGGCCATCGCCCTCGTGACGTTCATCGAGGTCGCGGATGCCGGCCGGAAAGGTGTTGCAAGACGTGATCTGCGTGCCGTCACGCGTCACCAGCACCGCGCCGACCTGACGAACCCGGTTCGGGCTCAAGGCGGCGGCGCGAAGCGCGGCCGGCATGTCGGCGCCGGGCGGCGGGGTCGAGTCAGCATCACGTGACAATGGAATCTCCTGATCGGTGCGTTTCAAAAACTGTAGCGCATTCTAGCGATGCGGGATCGAGCGGATAGTCTCCTCGAGCACATTGAATTCGCGCCGCAGCTGATCCGCCACGACGCTGATGTGATGGGCGGCGCCGCGGACCCGATGCACGAACAGACCGATCTCGCTCGCCGCGAGCCCGGCATCCGCAAGCGGCACATGAACGAGGTCACCGCGCGCGATCTCGTCGACAAATCCAGTCGGCGTGAAAAACCCGATACCCAGCCCCGCTTTCATGGTCGCCTTCATCACCAGCAGCGAATTCGAGGTGATCCGGGCCGCAAACTGCGCGCCGCTATGGATGAACTCGGCTTCCGAGGCGGCGTCGAGCTGCCAGGCGTCGTTCAGCATGACCACCGGAAACGCCGCGCATTCGGTGAGCGTCACATGTTTGGCGCCGGCGAGCGGATGGTCGGCGCGCATGATGGCGCCGAGCGAGGAATGCAGGCGCGCGGCGATATCGTAGTGACGATATCGCTTGTCGATGAAGATCAGCGCGATATCCGGCCGCGCCGCCCGCATCTCCTCGGCATGCTCGGCGGGATCCGCGTCGATGACGCGGAATGAAATGTTGGGGTGGAGGGCGGCGATCGCCTCGATCGCCCGCGGCACGACATGGACGAGGAGCGACGGAATCGCGGTGATCCGCACCTCGCCGCGGATGTCACCGGAAATCGACGCGATTTCGAGCCGGGTGCGGCGCCATTCGGCAAGCGTGTTGCGGGTGTGGCGCAGCAACTGCTCCCCGGCCGGCGTCAGCCTCACGCCATTGCCGCGACGCTCGAAAATCGGCACGCCGATTTCGGCCTCGAGCTTGAGAATCTGCCGATTGACGGCCGAGGACGCGACACTGAGCTGCTCGGCGGCACGCCGGATCGACCCGGCGCGGGCAACCTGATCGAGGTAACGCAAGACCACCGCGTGCATGGCGAAACAGCCTTTAAAAGGGGTGATGCCGAAAAGGCATCACCTATCACGAAACTCTATACTTCCCAACAGGACCTGGCCTCCACTAGCCTCATGAGGCGCCTGGGTGGCGCAGCCGGCGCTGCGTGTCGACCCTCGTTCTTTTTCTTCTTCGAGGGTCATCTTTGGTCGTATTTGGGCCGTTTGGCGGCCCGCAAAGGGAGCAGAGATCATGGCGAAGACGTTTACCGGAACGCGGCGTAGCGTGCTCACGGGCGCGGCGGCCATCGCCGCCGGTGCGGCGCTCCCCTCGGTCTTCAGTTCGCGCAGCCGCGCGGCAGACCTCAACCCCGTCAACATGCAGCTCGGCTGGATCACCGGCGGCAACCAGATCGGCGAGATCGTTGCCAAACGCCTCGGATATTACCAGGACGAGAACATCAAATTCGCCATCCAGCCCGGCGGACCGAACATTGACGGCGTCGCGATCGTCGCATCCGGCCGCTACGAAATCGGCCAGGTCTCGTCGAGTCCGTCGCTGATGCTCGCGGCCTCCCAGGGCATTCCGGTGATCTGCTTCGCGGTAGGCGCACAGCAACACCCCTACGCGTTCTTTTCGCTGCCGCGGCAGCCGATCCGCTCGCCGAAGGACATGATCGGTCGCAAGATCGGCGTCCAGGCCACCGGACAGATCCTGCTGACCGCGCTGCTGCGGCGAAACGGGATCCCCGAGGACAAGGTGGAGAAGGTGATCATCGGCGCCGAAATGACGCCGCTGCTCAGCGGTCAGGTCGACGCCATTACCGGCTGGCGCACCAACACCACCGCGTTGAAGGTTTTGGGTCCCGATGTCATCACCATGTCGATGTGGGACCATGGCGTACAGCTCTATGCGCTGCCCTATTACACCACGGCGGATTACCTGAAGGCCAAGCCCGAGGTGCTCGCCGCTTTCCTGCGGGCGACCGGCCGCGGCTGGGCCTACGCCAGCGCCAATCCGGAAAAGGCCGTCGACCTGCTGGTCCAGGAATATCCCAATCTCGTGCGCGCCGACGAACTGGATGCGGCGAAGATCATGATGAGCGTGGAATTCACCGAGCGCACCAAGACCTTCGCCTGGGGCAGCTTCGACACCAAGGTCTGGCAGGACCAGATCGACCTGCACGACGAACTCAAGCAGTTCCCGGCCGGCAAGCCCAAGCTCGAGCAGGTCGTGACCACGAAAATCCTCGAGATGACCGAAAAAGACCGTCCCAAGATTGGTTGAAGCACATGAGCGCCGTGCCGCAAGCCGCGCTGCAGCGCGCGCCCGTGATCAACGACAGCCCGGCCGTCCGGCTTCGCGACGTAACCGTGCGCTTCACCACCGAACGCGGCGTGGTAACGGCCCTGGAGCGGGTCAGCCTGACGATCCCGCACGGCGGATTCCTGACGCTGCTCGGCCCGTCGGGCTGCGGAAAGTCGACGCTGCTGCGTGTCGTCTCCGATCTCATTCCGTCGAGCGCCGGCGAGGTCGAGGTCCTCGGCACCACCGCGCTCGCGGCCCGGGCCCGGCGCGACATCGGCTTCGTGTTCCAGGACGCTTCACTGCTGGCCTGGCGCACCGCGCTCGAAAATGTCCAGCTGCCGCTCGAAGTCGGCGGTGGCGGCAAACGGCGCGGCGCCCGTGACGCGCACGAACTGCTCGCCATGGTTGGACTGGCGGGATGGGAAAACGCCTACCCGCACGAATTGTCCGGCGGGATGCGGCAGCGCGTCGCGATCGCCCGCGCATTGATCAACGACCCGAAACTGCTGCTGATGGACGAGCCGTTCGGCGCGCTGGACGAAATCACCCGCGACCGCCTCAACGAGGAACTGCTGCGGGTCTGGGAAAACACCGGCGCGACCATTCTGTTCGTCACCCATTCGATCTATGAAGCCGCCTTTCTCGGCCAGCAGGTGATGCTGATGGCCGCGCGGCCGGGCCGCGTGCGCGAGATCGTGCCGGTGCCGCTGCACAGCCCGCGTCATATCGCCATGCGCGATACGCCGGAATTCGTGGCGCTCGCCGCGAACCTGCGAACAGTTCTGGAGTCTTGCTGATGACCGTGCCAGCATTGTCGTCGCCGGACAGCGGTGAAGCCTTCGCTTCCGACGCCGCCGCACAGGCGGATTTCGCAGCGGCCGCGCGACTGGCTGCCTGGCGCCGCCGCCTGCTGCCGTTCGGCGCGGCGATCCTGCTGCTCGTGCTTTGGCAGCTTTCTGTCGTCGTCTTTCAGATCCGGCCTTTCATTGCGCCGGCGCCGACCGCTGTGGCGATCACGCTCTATAATCAACTCGGGATGCTGCTCAGCAACCTGCTGCCGACCATGATCGAGGCGATCGCCGGCTTCGTGGTCGGCAACAGCGCGGCGATCCTGCTCGCCACGATCTTCGTTTATCAACGCACCGCCGAAGAGGCTTTCTTTCCCATCGCGGTGATGTTCCACACCATACCGGTGATGGCCTATGCGCCGATCCTCGTGCTGCTGCTCGGCAACGGCCTCGAGGCCAAGGTCGCCATCGCTGCGCTGATCTGCTTCTTTCCGACGCTCGTCAATATGACGCGCGGCTTGCGCGCCGTCAGTCCGCAGCAGATGGAACTGATGCGCATCCTGTCGGCATCGCCGAGCGAAATCTTCCTCAAGCTGCGCCTGAAGAGCTCGCTGCCGTATTTGTTCTCCGCCCTCAAGATCGCCTCCGCGACCTCGGTCATCGGCGCCATCGTCGGCGAATGGATCGGAGCGACGACCGGAATCGGCGCGTTGATCATCCAGGCCACCTACAATTTCAATTCGCCGCTGCTTTACGCCACCATCGTGATCGGTTCGCTGTTTTCGGCAGCGTTCTTCGGCCTGATTTCCTGGCTCGAACGCTACTTCCTGAAGTGGAACGTGTCGCAGACCGGCTAAGACGTCTTCGTGTGAAGCATGCCCCGGGCTTGATCCGGGGTGGATAACGGCGCGCGTCACGGTGACGCGTCAATAACAACAAACGCTGTTCGACCGAGGAGTTCATCATGAGCAATTCCGATTACATCACCGAGCCTTCGGGCCAGGTTCCCGTCGTGCGCCGTTCCGATCTCGTGGTCGTCGGCGGCGGCCCCGCGGGAATCGCGGCGGCGGTGGCCGGCGCGCGCAACCGGCTCTCGGTCACGCTGGTCGAGCGCTACCCTTATCTCGGCGGCCTTGCTTCGGGCGGAATGGTGCTGGTGCTCGACGACATGTGCAATGGCGAGGAGATCAGCGTCCGTGGCCTGTGCAGCGAAATGATTGAGCGCATGGAACGCATCGGCCTATGCGTGGTGCCGCCGGAATCCGAGCGCCGGTCCGACGCGGACCTCTGGCGCAAATGGTCGCGCTGGGGCGTGTTCGACTTCCATTCGCACATCAAGCCGCAGCCGATTTGTTACGCCGCCGCCTTCGACCCGGACGGATACAAGCGCGTCGCCAACGCGATGATCGCCGAGGCCAAGGTCGATCTGCGGCTGCACAGCTGGTTCTCCCGCGCGATCGTCGAGGACGGCGCCATCACCGGCGTCGTCTGCGAGACCAAGAGTGGACGCCAGGCGATCATGGGCAAGATCGTCATCGACGCCAGCGGCGATCTCGACGTCGCCGCCTCCGCCGGCGCGCCGTTCATCCAGGGCTCCTACATCGTCACCACCGTGTTTCGCCTCGGCGGCGTCGACGTCGATGCCGCAGAACGCTTCGAATACGAAGAGCCCGCGGCGTTCCATGCCATCGACCGCGAAGCCAAGAAGATCATGGGCGGCTCGTGGGACAAGTGGTGGCTCAAAACCCCGCTGCCCGGCATCGTGTGGTGCAACTGCCCGCATATGACTGGTCTCGACGGCACTCGCGTCGAGGACCTCACCCGCGCCGATTTCCAGGGCCGCGAACGCATCGCCGCTCTCGTCGCCTTCGTGCGCGAGAAGCTGCCCGGCTTCGAAAATTCATTCGTGGTCGACGTGGCGCCGCAGATAGGCGTTCGCCAGACCCGTCTGCTCGAGGGCGTCTATGTCATGAGCAAGGAAGACGTGGCGCAGCGACGGCATTTCGCCGACAGCGTCGCGCGCGGCCGCGACTACTACTATCCCTACCGCTCGATGCTGCCGCGCGACGTGGGCCAATTGCTGGTCGCCGGCCGGCACTATTCCGCGACCTCGTCGGCGCAGCGCACCTCGCGCGAGATACCGCCCTGCATGGCGATGGGCGAAGCGGCCGGCGTTGCGGCTGCGCTCGCGGTCGACGCCAATGTCACGGTCGACCACGTCAACATCGCAACACTACAGGCCAAGTTGCGCGCGCAGGGAGCCGATCCCGGCGACCGGCCCGCCGCCAACGCGCTCGTCACCATCGCCGCCGAATAAGCCTAATTAAGGAATCCTTCTCATGTCTTCTACGTCCCCGCAGCCGCTGTCGGGCGTGCGCGTCATCGACTTCACCCAGGTGATGCTGGGCCCGAGCGCGACGCAGGTGCTCGCCGACTACGGCGCCGACGTCATCAAGATCGAACGGCCCGGCGCCGGCGATCTCTCGCGCACGTCGATTCCCGACGATCCGGACGGTCTCGACAACCCGGTGTTCCAGAGTCTCAACCGCAACAAGCGCTCGATCGCGCTCGACCTGCGCAAGCCCGACGGCAAGGCGATCATCTACGATCTGGTGCGCAATGCCGACGTGGTCGTGAACAATTTTCGCGCCGGCGTGATGGAGCGCATGGGCTTCGGCTACGAGGAGCTGTCCAGGATCAACCCGAAAATCATTTGCGCGGTCGGATCCGGCTTCGGCCAGACCGGACCGTTTGCCCACAAGGGCGGCCAGGACATCCTGGCGCAGGCGCTGTCCGGCGTGATGCGGCGCAAATGCAACGACGACGAGCCGTTGACCATTTATGCGACGTCGCTGTGCGATTACTCCTCCGGCATGCATTTGGTGCAGGGGATCCTGCTTGCGCTGCTGCAGCGGGAGAAGACCGGGCGCGGCCAGCAGGTGGCGGTCTCGCTGTTCGAATCGATGCTGGCGATGCAGATGCAGGAAGCCGCGATGTGGCTGCAGCGCGGCCGGCACTTCAGCTGGGGGTCCTATCCACTGACCGGCGCATTCGAGACCACCGACGGCGCGATCGTGTTGGTCGGCGCCTTCAAGGCCAATCCCCTGCAGGACATCAGCAAGGCGCTCGGCCTGCCGGATCTGTCCGCGGACCAGCGCTACGCCACGTTCGAGGGCCAGGTCGAACACAAGGCCGACCTGCAGAGAATGTTCCGCGAACGCTTCGCCTCGAACACGACCGCGCATTGGATTGCCCGCCTCGAGGAGCAGGACCTGTTGTGCGCGCCGGTGCTGACGCTCGCCGAAGCGCTCGGCCATGAACAGACTAAGGTGAACGGAACGGTGGTCGCTCGCGACGACTCCGGCAAGTTGCTGATCGGCACGCCGATCAGCATGGCGCCAGGCGCATTCCAGGTGCGCCGTCCCCCGCCGGCACTGGGCGCCGACGGCGCGGCGGTCCTCGCGGAAGCGGGTTATTCGACCGAGCGCATTGCGGCGCTCAAGGATGCGGGGATCGTCACATGAGCGTGCAGTTCACGGTCCAGGACCATGTCGCCCGCGTCACGCTCGACCGGCCGGAGCGCCTCAACGCGGTCGACCAGGCCACCGAAGCGGAGCTGATCCGTATCTGGGAGGCGATCGAACACGACCGCGAGGTTCGCGTCGTCGTTCTCACCGGCACAGGCCCGCGCGCGTTTTGCACCGGCGCCGACATGAAGGGTGGCTCCGGCTCCAGCGGCCTCGAGTACTGGGCCGCGCCGCGTCCGGGCGGCTTCGGCGGCATTTCGCTGCGCGAGACGCTCGATGTTCCCGTCATCGCGCGCGTCAACGGCCATGCACTCGGCGGCGGCCTGGAGATGGTGCTCGGCTGCGACATCGTCGTCGCCGCGGCCAACGCGACCTTCGGCTTGCCGGAGCCGCGCGTCGGACGGCTCGCGCTCGACGGCGGCATCGCGCAACTACCGCGCCGCATGCCGCACGTGCTCGCCATGGGCATGCTGCTCACCGGGCGGCGCATCGACGCCGCAGACGCACTGCGCTTCGGCCTCGCCAACGAAGTGGTCGAAGCCGACCAGCTCGATGAGGCCGTGACGCGCTGGGTCACCGATATTCTCGCCTGCGCGCCACTTTCGGTGCGCGCGATCAAGCAGATGGTGCGTGCGGGCGCGCGGCTGACGGCCGCGGAAGCGCAAATGCTGCGGCTGCCGGCGCTCGTCGAAGCGCTGAAATCATCGGATCAGGACGAAGGCGTGCGCGCCTTCCAGGAGAAGCGCGCGCCACAATGGCGCGGGAAATAAACACAGGAGCGGCCCATGGCCTATGTGATCGCCTCGGCCTGCATCGACGTCAAGGACGGCGCGTGCCGGGATGTTTGTCCGGTGGAGTGCATCTATGAGGGCGGGCGGATGCTGTACATCCACCCCGAGGAATGCATCGACTGCGGACTGTGCCTCTCGATCTGCCCGGTCGATGCGATCTACGCCAAGGACGAACTGCCCGAGACCGAGCGCGACTTTGCGCGCGTCAACGCCGAGTTCTTCGGCCCGACGGTGACCGGCTGGGGCGCGCCCGGCGGCGCCGATGAGCGGCATGCGAGCCAGTTGGATCATCCACTGGTGATGGAGCGCCCGAATTCAACGGTGACGCACGGCAAGTAAACGCCGCCTTGTAGCGATAACCTGCAAACCTGAACGCCCGGTTAGAACCTTTTTCAAGCGAGGTGGATACCGGTTCGCGTGGTTTGAGCGAAAGCACCATTCTAGTTGGTAGCGGGGGAGCGCTACCGCCCTTCCCCACACCAACCAAGCCTACGATATCTCATCCAATCATGCGCTTAGCGCTGTTCGTCTACCTCGCCCAACTTGCGAGCGAATGTGGGGGAGAGAGTGTCAGTCAATCCGCATTGAAAGATAACGTATTTTCGACCTTGTTGAACCAAAACCCACCGGTTGAGCTACGGCCGGAAAATAGGCTTCGCCTCCGACAAAAGCCTGCTCCGCCAACGGCCGTTATCGACAACAATGCCGTCGAGCGACGGGCCGTCAAAGCATTAGTTCCTGCTTCAATCTGCTGTTCGTCCAGATTCCCTTGGCGGCTCATCGCCGCCCGATATTCACTTGGCCGCCCCGATCGCAGCCAATGCCGAGGCGCTCCGTGAAAGCTCGATCAATCGATCTACGGACTGCATTGCAAAGCTGAGAAACGATTGATCCATCACCCCCTCCGACACCTTTTCCGAGACGTTCCCGATAACGACCTGCGCTCCGCCAACGAGGCGGGCGGGGATCGAAAGTAGCGTCTCGTTGACCTGCGCGTGGGCTCGAACACCACCGGTGAAGGCTGGGGACACCGATATCACCAGGACTGGCTTGTCGATTAGGACGGACTTCCCATATGGGCGGGACGCCCAGTCCAGCGCATTTTTCAGGACGCCCGGCATACCGTGATTGTATTCCGGTGTGACGATGATCAAGCCGGCACTGTACGCCACGGCATTCCGAAACTGCCGTACTTCGACCGGAGCATGATTTCCATCCTCATCCTCATTGTAGAGTGGCAGCTCCGGACTCAAGATCTCGAGGCTCGTCCTGCCTGGAAGACTATCGCGCAAACTGGCGAGGGTTGCGCGCGAAAAAGACCCCTTGCGGAGACTACCGGGTAGCCCAACAAGGCGGGTCTGGACCGCAGACGTCATATGATCTCCATCGCGCTGCACTGATCGGCCACATCAGCAATCGTCCTTGCCGGAATCTTCGATTGTGACCACCGCCTCAAGAGATAAGGCGCAGGTTGGCGGCCTCCTTTTCAATTTGCCCGAATTCGCCCCGGAGCCCAAAGACGCCGATCCGCCTTATCCCTTTCATGGGCAGGTGAAAACCGCTAGGACGGCTCTCGTCAGCGCATCACAACGGAACTGGCGCCGGCCGAAGCGGGCGCAGAGAGCTCTGCACGACGACCCCATCGCTGGGCCAGCGCCGCGCAGACCATCAGTTGAATCTGATGGAAGACCATCAGCGGGAGGATCACGGCACCCGCCCCGTGGGAAGCAAAGATCACCTTGGCCATGGTAACTCCCTGGGACAGGCTCTTCTTCGAGCCACAGAAGATAATGGCCAACCGATCGGCACGATTGAAGCCCAGCCATTTGCCGAGAAATCCGGTCGTGATCAGGGCGGCGCAAAGAAGGATGCCGTCGGCAACGACCAGCCCCGCGAGCGCAGCTGGCGGAACCTGATGCCACAAGCCCTCGCTGACGGCCGCGCTGAAGGCGGAATAGACAATGAGCAGGATTGATCCCTGGTCGACCGCGCCGACAATGCCGTCATGACGTCCAATCCATCCGCCGATGAACGGCTGGAGCAGTTGTCCGCCGACAAACGGCACGAACAACTGCAGCGTGATCTGCCCGATAGCGTCCCAGCCTGAGGCAGCTCCGCCGTGATTTGAGAGCACGAGACCTGCCACGAGCGGCGTCACGAAGATGCCGATGATGCTTGAGGCCGAGGCACTGCAAATCGCCGCAGGAACGTTACCCCTGGCGATGGCGGTGAACGCGATCGAGGATTGCACCGTGGACGGCAGGGTGCAGAGGAACAGGATGCCGGCGTAGAGCGTCGGCGTCGCAAGCGGAGACAGAATCGGCCTGAAGGCCAGGCCGAACAGCGGAAACAGCACGAATGTCGTCAGCAGCACCACGGCATGCAGCCGGCAGTGGCTTGCGGCCGCGATCACGGCTTCGCGCGACAGCTTTGCCCCATGCAGGAAGAACAGCAAGGCAATGGCGAGGTCGGTGAGGTGATCCACCACCAGCGCCGCCGTACCGCGGCATGGCAGCTCGCTTGCCGCGACGACGGTCGCGATCAATGCCAGGGTGAAGTTCTCAGGCAGGAACCTGGGGCGGGACATGCTGGTGATCTGTTCACTGAGACGGGCTTTGAATCGGCGCGGTCGCCAAATCAGCGCGCCTTTCGGGGCAGCGGAAACATGCCCCAGTGAGAACAACTGATCCATTCGTCGTGGTTGGTCGCGAGCGCGGATGCCGATGTGGTGGCGTTCATGGTCGTCTCCTTACATTGTACGAATGATCTAGAAGTAGGGAGCGTTCAACCCTTCATCACTGAAACTTCATTTAGGCGCGCTTACTGATCGGCCGGCAGTCGCGAGAGCAGAACGACCTTGGCGCGCGACGATGCGATTTCCGACTCCAGATCCGGCCCAGCCTGAACCAGACCATCATGACGCAGCGAGACCTCCGAAAACGGCGATGCGGCCGCCCGTTCGAGCAGCGCGCGCAATTTCGGGTGAAGACCTTCGCCGCGCGATGCCGCGAAGGCGCTGAATTGATGAAAAGAGCACATTGCCAGAACTCCTGGGCTGCGGTCACTCGACAAATCAATCACGGACCGCACAACGTGGTTTGGAACCGCGCGCAACGTTGTCGATAGAGTGGAAGTATGAGTCCGCGCTCAGATTTCGATTAAATACGAATTCATTCGCTGGCACGGCGGCCGAACTGGCGTGGGGACTCAGCTCGCGGCGATGACACCACACGCCATGCGAGGCGTCGCGTCTCGGCCAGACCATCGCTCAACACCGATCCGCGCTCGTCGACGGGGCGCATGCCTCCGCAAGGAGCTTCGAGACGTGGCCGCGGCTCGCTACCTGCCAACAGAAGGATTGGTGTTGCGCCAAGTGGGCACTGCGTTTGTCACGCCTACCGAAGGCCAGTTGTACGACCCCACCGAGGGTGCGGTGACAGTTCCGAGAGACGTTCCGGATGTCCCATAGGTCCCGGATGGCGATGTCGACAGTCCGGACGTCCCATAGGCAGCAGATTGCATTGTCGACACATCGTGCCTCAAATACGTGTAGCTCTTCCCTTCCGCAGCAAAGGGCGCAATCGCGAGCCCTACAGTTACGAAGGCGGCAGTCACAAATTTGGTTGTCATCATGATCGGTCCTCTCTTGTGAAAGATAGGGAGCAACGCCCGTTCTACAGGGCTCGACATCCTAAATTCTTGTTCAATAAGGGTGAGCGCATGGGGAGGCGGTCCGCCACACGTGAGGCCGCCAATTCAGATGGCGCGCGCCTGCCTGCGAACCTCATTCGCAATCGCCTTCAGCGAGTTCGTCGGCGCCGGGCCCACAAGACTATAGCCAATGCCGTCGTCCGCCCAGGCAAACCCGGTGGCGCCGCCGTTTGCCTGTGCTGTCATTGGTGCGTTCTGGTCGGCGCTGCTCATCGGCCGCGTCAGCACGACAACCCGGCCGCCGTGGTCGTCGTCATACATGAACATTGCGGCCGGTCCGTGCTGGGTCGCGACCAGGCGCCCACCCATCAGACGGTAGCCTGACCCCGCCAGATCCGGCACCTTGACAGGCCGGTTGAGCCGACTCGATATCCATTGGACGAGCTGCGTGGTGTCGGATGCTCGCATCTCGACGGGGCGGATCCGATCCGGTGCGTAGACATTGTAGGAATAGGCTGCCTCCTGCGCGAGTGCGGCGAGGCCGCCAGTTGGCACCTCCAACGAGCCGCGCATGACCCAGCCGCCAAACCCGCCCACGCTCAGCAGCAGCATCGCCGCGATCGCCCACCAGGCCCGCGGAGAACGACGCCTCTGGCCTTCGAACATGCGCGAGAGGTTCAGCTCGGGTGGCAACGGCTCGCCGGCGATTGGCGCTAGCGCCGCGCGCAGCAACTCGCGCTGATCAGCAAAGCCAGCGACACGTTTGGCGACGTCCGGATGATCGGCAAGGTAGGAGCCGACTTCCGCTCGACGCTCCGGCTCGAGCACATCATCCACATAGGCATGGAGGTCGTCTTCCGTGATCGGCCGGTTGTTCATGGCAGCCTCCGCATTGTCACCACATTCCCTGGCGCACCGGCGACGCCGTCGAGCTCCTGCTGCAACCTCTCGCGGGCCCGCGACAGGCGCGACATCACGGTGCCAATCGGGACGTTCAATACCTTCGCAGCCTCCGCATACGAGAGATCCTCGACTGCAACCAGCAGCAGTACGGCCCGCTGCTCCCCCGGCAGTTTCGCAAGCTTGTCCAGTACGTCTTGATACATGAGCCGATGCTCCTGCGCGGCAGCCCCGCGAAACTCGCCCTCACCCGCTTCCTCGATCGGCACATGCCTGCCGCGCGACGACGCCTGACGGAATTGATCCGTCGCGAGGTTGTGCAGGATCGTGAAGAGCCAGGCGCGCACGCTCCCGTCCCGCCTCTGATGCCAGCGGCTGACAGCGCGCTCCAGGCAGTCCTGCACAAGATCGTCCGCGTTCGCGCGGTTGCGCACGAGGGCGCGCGCATAGCGGCGGAGGGCGGGGATCAGCGGCTCGACCTGAACCAACATATCCTTCATCTCGCCCTCCGCCTGCGTTCCTTCTCGCTTCAGCGAACGTCAACGGGTCTCAATCTGGATCGCCTCGCCGGGCATGGCCGGTTCGCCGGACGCAATCACGAGGTATCGCCTGTCGGCCTTTGCCCCCTGATCGACGATCTGCCGGATCGGGCCAGCGGCGTTGACGATAGCCGATCCTGCCGGGTTCGTCATGAACGCTGCGAGCGGCTGCAACGGGCCGCTGCCATCCTCATGCTCGGACAGCGCCAGCACATATTTCTGCTTGGGCTGGAGACCCGTCACCGAAGCCTGGAGGATCTGGATCAGGCCCTGGTCGAACAGCGACACGCTGGTCGGCGCCTTGCCATCGCCGGTCGGCTGCTCGGGCGCCAGGGCGAGATGGGCAACCTGGCCGGCGACACCGAGCGGCTGCAGGTTCTCCCGGTCGTCGGGATTGGGCGCGGCGTTGGGGACATAGGCGATCGCCTGAGGTGCCTGACCGATCGGAATGTTGGCAATCACCTTGTTGGTCGCGGTATCGATCGCCGCCAGCTCATCGGCGTTCTCAAGGCCGACATAGACACGCGATCCGTCGCCCGACGGCCAGACGCCGTGCGGCAAATTGCCGACCGGTATGGTCGCGACCTGCGAGAAGTCGTCGGTGCGGAACACCTTGACTTCGTTCAAACCGCCGATCGTGACATAGGCGAACGATCCCTTGGCGGTTTGTGCGAAGTTGACATGGTTCGTGATCGGACCGGTGTCGATCGTCTTGATGAGGCTGAACGGAGGACGTGCGTCGAACACCTGCGTCTTGCCGACGTCCTTGAGCGTGAACCAGACCTGCTTGCCGTCGGGCGTCGCGGCGATGTTCGGGCAGAACGGGCTATCCTGCTTCACTTTGGCGACGATCTTGTGATCGGCAACCGTGACGACATCGGTTTCGGGATTGAAGGACGAGCAGATGTAGCCATACTTGCCGTCGGGCGAGAAGATCTGCATGCCCGGGCCGCTCGGAGTCGTGATGCGCGTCTTCTCTTCATAGCTCTTGGCATCGATCACGGAGATGTAGTTCTCGCCGCGCACCGTGACCCACACCTCCTTGCCATCCGGCGTATAGAATGCTTCATGTGGCGAACGGCCGACATACGTCACATGCTTGACGGCGTTGGTCGCAGTGTCGATGAACGTCACCGAATTCGACCCGATAGAGACTACCGCGAGCGTATGGTGATCGGGTGAATAGCCCATGCCGTGGACGAGCACCTGCCCCTTGTAGAGCGGGCTGAAATTGAGCGGCTGCGGGTCGCCCAGCCGGATCACGCCGAGCAGCTTGTTGTCGACGGGATCCGTCACCGAGACCGTGTTCGAGAACTGCTCGGCCGCATAAATGCGGTCATGATGGCTGATCGGGATATCGGGCGAGGACAGCGCGCCGGGCGCTTGCCCGGCCCACGCAGCGGACCCGGTTGCGAGCATCGTTGCCGCCAGGAAGAAGGTTTTCCACGTTTTCATGTTTCGCTCCTAGTGTTTCATTCCGGAGGACATGTCCATCTGCATGCCCGGATGATGGTGATCGTGCGCGGCAGGGAGAGCTTGCGGCTGCGTCGGCGCGGGCGTCGTGTCGGTCGCCGGCTCGCCGATGGCGAGCTTCATCGCGGCGATCTCCTGCATCTGATCGACGATGATTTCCTGCGCGATCCGTCGAAGCTGCTCGTTCTTGCCGTAGCGCAACTCGATTACGGCCATGTCGATGGCGCCCTGATGATGCGGGTTCATCATGGCAACGAAGTCGCGATCGATATCGCCGCTGGGCTTCGCCGCCATGTCGTTCATCATCTTGGTCATCGCCGCGTCGTTCTCTTTCAGGAACGCGGATTCCTCGGCGGTCAGCCCCGCCGGAGGATCGGCCGGATGGGCTTCATGCGCGAACGCGAGCGGCGGGATCGCGCAAGCAATCAGGACTCGCCCACCCAACAGGATCGCGGCGAGCCCTGGTCTTCGGAAACGACACCTGCTTGCGAGTGTCGCAATGAATCTGCGCGACTTCTGGTGCATCCTGAACTCCCATGTTGATCGCATGGGAGTTTGACGGAGCGGCACGCGTTCTATTCCAAACGGCCGCAAAGGTTCTTCGGCCGCAGGCAGACGGCCTTCCAAAAAGCCAGCGGCAGCAATGACTAAGGTACGATCTTCGGCCCGATCACAGACGCGTTAGCGTCCTGACCAGGGAATGCGCACCAGCGATGACTAATCGATTTTATCGATCATAATCTAAATATCAATCTGTTGGATAAATTTATCGCCGCAGACCAGTTTTGGCGTAACCCGGAGTAACGCCAATGACCTCTGCCATCGACTTCCGCACTTCTCCACTCAGATCCGTCATCCGCGAGGCGATCGTATCGCGGGTGAAGCCAGCCCGCGTCGTCATCCCCGGGGTGGCGCTGGCAGGAGCTATCGCTCTCGTCGCCAAATTGCTTCACAGCGTTCCAGGGATTGCCACCTTCAGCCCCATGATCCTCGCCATCGCAATCGGGATATCCATGCGCAATCTGGTCGGCACGCCGTCCTTCGCCGCCCCGGGAATTGCTTTCAGCATGCGCCGTCTGCTTCGGGCCGCGATCGTTCTCCTCGGCTTTCAGATCACGCTGACCCAGCTTGCAGCCGTGGGTGCAAGGGGACTCTTGATCGTCGTCGGCACGCTCGTTGCCACCTTCGCTTTTACCCTCGCAACCGGCCGCGCCTTGGGCGTCGACCGAAAGCTCACCGAACTGATCGCCGCGGGCACCTCGATCTGCGGCGCTTCGGCCGTTGTCGCGACCAACAGCGTAACTGGTGCGTCCGACGAGGACGTCGCTTACGCGATTGCCTGCGTCACGATCTTCGGATCGATCGCGATGTTCGTCTATCCTGTGCTGCCGCATCTTCTGCATCTGGACAGCCGGGCCTATGGCCTCTGGAGCGGAGCATCCATCCATGAGATTGCGCAGGTGGCCGCTGCTTCTTTCCAGAACAGCCAGCGCGCCGGCGAAATGGCCACGGTGACCAAGCTTGCCCGAGTGATGTTGCTTGCGCCCGTGGTACTGGCCCTGAGTGTCGGGCCCCGGCTTGCGAGCCGAGGTGCGCCCGGCAAGCCGGCCAAGGCGCCCCTGCCCTGGTTCGCAATCGGCTTCGTTGCGGTGACTGCCATCAACAGTGCCGTGACCATTCCGGCGGGGGCGAGGGACGCCACGATCACCCTGTCCACCTTTCTGCTCACGATCGCACTCGCTGCCATGGGCCTCGAGACCGATATCTCGAAACTCTACGCGCAGGGCCTGCGTCCGGCTATATTGGGCGCACTTGCCTTCCTGTTCATTGCAACTTTCAGCCTCGCTCTCATCAAATTCATGGGGTGACCATGACGCTCGAACAGCTCCGGATATTCGCCGCGGTCGCCGACAAGCAGCACGTGACGCAAGCGGCCCGCGAACTGAATCTGACACAATCGGCCACGAGCGCGGCGATCGCCGCGCTCGAAGGCCGTTATGGCGTCAAGCTGTTCGATCGGGTCGGTCGCGGCATCGTGCTCACGCATATGGGCCGGTCGTTTCTCGGAGAAGCCCGTGGCGTGCTGGCGCGCGCCCACGCGGCGGAACAAGTTCTGCGGGACTTCGCTGGGCTCAAGGCCGGAAGGCTTGTGATCGCCGCCAGCCAGACGGTCGGCAGCTATTGGCTGCCCGCAAGGCTATTGGCTTTCCAGGCGATCTATCCCGGCATCGAACTCGACGTTAAAATCGCCAACACCGAACATGTCGCAACCGACGTTCGCGAAGGCATGGCGGATCTCGGCTTCATCGAAGGAGATATCGACGACGCCGCACTATCGGCCCGCCGCGTCGACGGCGATGCGCTGGTCGCCGTCGTGGGCTCACAGCATCCTTTGGCGAACCAGAGAAAGCTGCCCCAGGACTGGATCGCCGCGACGCCTTGGATCCTTCGCGAGCCGGGTTCCGGAACGCGTGCGATGTTCGAACGGGCCCTCAAGAAGCGCGGAGTACGCCTTTCCGATCTCAAGGTACAGCTCGAGCTCGCGTCGAACGAGGCAATTCGAACGGCGATCGAGACCGGCCGCTGCGCCGCGGCCATCTCGGATCTCGTGGTCGAAAACGCGATCGCGGCAAAGCGGCTGTTCCAGCTCGAAGGCGAAATGGCGAAGCGTTCGTTCTACGCTTTGCGCCACAAGGAGCGACATGTGAGCAAGGCCGAAGCCGCGTTGATGTCCAGCATCGCAGCCGGCCCTGCCGCGTAGAACGACCTGCGCCCGCAGGCGGCACCTCTACCATTGCAACGATTGAACTGATGCCTCGCCAGCAATGCCGCGGGCGTCGGCAGCGCGTGGCAGCGTTCCGCATTCGATCGTGGCCGGCGATCAGAACGATCCAATCATCTCGTTGGATTGCTGCCGCACGGCGGCCTACGTCTTTAGGAAGCGGCAGGCACATCGAACACTTCGCCTGCCAGAACATAGAGATGGAGATTCACAATGATTGCTTCGCACCGCGTTTCCCTCGCGATTGCCGTGCTGGCCACCGCCGCCTCGATGCTCGGCGCGCCGCTCGCGCATGCCGGCAGCCTGATGCATTCTTCGGGCAACAGGGGTACCATCTACTCGCAAGAGCGGTCCCGCCTTAGCGACCGGCATCTGCCGTCCACCCATCAGGCGCCACCGCAGCAGCAGGTCGTAGATCCCTTCGCGGACATGATCCTAGGATGAGCGAACCTGCACAAAAGCGCATGCGTCATCTCGACAGGAGCTCTCGATGCAGCAACATCGCAACAATGCCCGCTTTCAAGCCCTCACCCGTCGGGCCGTGCTCGGCACTATCGGAGTCGCGGGCATGGCGCTCGCGACCTCATCGGCCTGGGCCGATCAATCGGTCGAATTGCCGATTGCCAGCGGTCCGCGGCAGCGGCCGGTGACGCATGACTTCCCGCAGAAGGGGCCCATGATCCTGCAGCGTACCCGGCCGCCGCTGCTGGAAACCCCGATGGAAGTGTTCGATCGCGGCGTGTTCACGCCGAACGACCAGTTCTATGTGCGCTGGCACTGGGCCGTGATCCCGACGTCGGTGGATGCGGACGCCTTCAGGCTCGCCGTGCGCGGCCACGTCAACCAGGTGCTGTCTTTGTCCGTCGGCGATCTGCTCAAGATGCCTCGGGTGGAGCTCGCCGCCGTCAATCAGTGCTCGGGCAATTCACGGGGCTTCTTTTCACCTCGCGTCTCAGGCGCGCAGTGGGCGCATGGCGCGATGGGCAATGCGCAATGGGCGGGGGTGCGACTCAAGGATGTGCTGGACCGTGCCGGCATCAAGTCCGGCGCGATCCAGGTCCGCTGCAGCGGACTGGACGAGCCCGTGGTGCCCGAAGCACCCGATTTCCGCAAGTCACTCGACATCGATCATGCTCGCGATGGCGAGGTCATGATCGCCTTCGCGATGAACGGCGAACAGATGCCGCTGCTGAACGGCTTTCCGCTGCGCCTGATCGTGCCGGGTTGGTACTCGACCTATTGGGTCAAGATGCTCAGCGACATCGAGGTCCTCGATCGCGCGGACGACAATTACTGGATGGCGACAGCGTACACCATCCCGGATACGCCGCACGCCAACATCACGCCTGGCCAGACCGGCGTGAAGATGATTCCCATCAGCCGGATGGTGCCGCGGTCCTTCTTCACCAATGTTACGGAAGGTGCGTCGCTTCCGGCTGGTGCCAGCGCGGCGATCCGCGGGATTGCCTTCGGAGGCGACACGGGCGTCGCCAAGGTCGAGCTTTCGATGGATGACGGTCAGACCTGGCAACCCGCAACACTGGGCGAGGATCACGGCAAGTACAGCTTTCGCCGCTGGCAGGTGAACATTCCCCAATTGGCGAAGGGCCATCATTCACTCATGGTCCGCTGCACGAGCCTGAGCGGCGACGTCCAGCCCGCAACGCCGAACTGGAATAACAGCGGCTTCATGCTCAATGCCGTCGAGACGGCCCATGTCACCGCCATTTAGGAGCAATTTCATGCGACACGCCATCATTGCTCTGGGCGCCTCATTCGCTGCCCTTCTCACGCCCGCCACCGCCCAGGTTAAGCCCGCTCCGGCGATCACATCGACGACAGTGGAGCTTCCGCCGGGTGATGCGCTATTTCCGGGCGGATCCAGCGCGGACGCCATCAACAACAACTGTCTGGCCTGTCACTCCGCGGATATGATACTGAACCAACCTGCTCTCTCCAGGTCCGCGTGGGACTCCGAGGTCCACAAGATGATCAACGCTTACAAGGCGCCCATCGACGAGGGCGATGTGCCCGCGATCGTCGACTATCTGGCCAGCACGAAGGGAACGAACTAACGTCAGGCCTGTGACCAGGACGAACTGGCGTTGTCCAGCCAGCTCAGTGTCTTCATTGCTCCACCCGGGGACGGCGAACGGCCGATGTCTCTGCACGTGCAGACGTGCAGACCGGTGCAATGGATCGCGCGTTGCCGCAGACGCAGTCGCACACGAAGCCAGCACGAGACCAAACACCAACAAACAGCGCATTGAATCGCTCCAAATCATCTTCAGCGTCGCGCGCGGCACGGCCCGCGAACGGCCAGGGCTCTACGGGTCCATCCCGAGCGATTGTCCACCGAACTTGGACGGATCGTCATAGCTGGGCGTATCGTTATAGGAGATCGGCGGCCGAGGGCCTGCATAGGCTCCCCTTGGCATGACGAAGTCACCCAGCGACACGACCGGCCCATGATGAGCCACGGCGCGATGCCGTGCGTGCGTACCATGGATAGGAGCCGCGCTTGCGCAGGCGGTCAGCGACATCAGAAAACCAACAGTCAAGAGAGAACGCATCGAAGTCTTCTCCAATTGCTCACTTTCTGGGGGTAGGACGTGCCGTTCGTCATCCCAATCCGGGCAGTCGCACGGCGTATCATGCTGCCGGCACCGCTCCGCGGGGCGGGCGCGACCAAACGATTCACCACTTCCAGAGATGCACCATGAGCGGCACGACAATTCCAACCAGGACACCGTTGAGTCCGATGCCAAGCGCGGCGAATGCGGCTCCGAGCTCGTTACGCGCAGCCACCTGTGCAGCCGCGATGCCGCTGCCCGCTACTCCGGCAGCGAGGCCATGGGCCCGCCAGTCGTCGACATTCAACCTGGTCAGCATCGTCCGACCAACAACGGCCGCCATGATGCCGCCAACGATCGCGAGCGCGGCCGTCAGGGCCGGAATGCCGCCGATCTGGCTGGACACCGCGGCAGCAATGGGAGTGGTCGCGGCCTTCGGCGCCATCGACAGCGCAACAGTGCGTGAACCACCGAATAGCCACACCAGGCCGATGCCGCTGATCGTCGACGTTACGGAGCCCGCCAACAGCGCAAGCCCGATGCCCGCAAGATTCTCCTTCACGAGGCGAGTGCTTCGCGCCAGAGGAATGGCCAGGGCGACGGTTGCCGGCCCAAGCAGGAAATTGATGAACTGGGTCGCCGCAAAATAGTCCCTGTAGTCGGTCCGGGTCCCGACGAGGATCGCAGCCACGATGGTGATGGCTATGAGCACGGGACTCGCGAACGTCGTCCCCCCGCAAGCCCGCTGCAGCGCGTTGCCGGCCGTGTAGGCGGCCAACGTTACGACGAGCCAGAGCAACGGCGTCGTGCCAAGCGAATTCCAGAGATGATCAATTACAATCATTGGCGGCGGTCCGACCTGGATCAACCCCGCTCCAGACCGTGCACGGTGTCTGGCGGTCGCCGCGAGGCGCGGCGGCGAATGCTCCAGTGCATCACGAGGCCAGTCACGGCGAGGCTCAGCAACGTCGATCCGATCAGGCCGGCGGCAATCGGCAACCATTCCGACCGCAACACGCCGATCTCCGCGATCAGGCCGACACCCGCCGGCACGAACAGCAGCCCCATGTGACGGATCAGGGCTTCGGCGGTGAGTTCCAGGCTGCCGGCGATCGACGACCTCGGGGATGGCCCTGCTTTTCTGATGGCCAGTCCGGCCGCCAGAATTGCCATGCCGATCACCGGTCCCGGTACGGGAAGCCCAAGCATTTGGCGCAGCGCGTTGCCGCCAAGCTCACACGCCAGAAGAACAAGAAAAGCGGGTATCATCATTTGGCCTGGCGACATGCACGGTTCAACATCCGCGGCAGATCGATCCTTCCAGCATCTTTTCAACCCGCGCATCTTCCTGGTCGATGGCAGGGTTCGTACCGAGCATCGGGCCTTTCATGGCATGACCGACGGCACCGGACGACGGCAGCGCGGTGCCAAGCGAATTCGTTCCCGGCGTAGCAGCGCTCGTGCCGAGCGCGCCACCCATCGACGTGTGCGATCCCATCGATCCCATGCCGCCGCGAGCGAATGCCGTGGTGGCGGAGAGGACGAGACAAAGTGCGAAGCAAAGCAGGGACAACAGCCTCATGATTCATACTCCGGGCGTCGAGGTGACCTGAACTCGAAGTAGGCGACAGACACGTCCGGCGCCGAGCACGATGACGAGAGCGATCGTGACAAAGAATACAGATTCGGCATCGGCGCGTTCACCGGCCCCAACCGCATTTCGTCTTCCCGCGACGATGCACGGTCGCGGACGGAAATGCCTACATCAGACACATCAACAATATTCAGTTCGGGAAACGCCACTAGGTGAGCAGCAGTGATCGCGAGCCGTGAATTCTCCGCACGAGTGAGACAATGGAGAATAATGATGACTGCGTTCAAGGCACTGATGGCTGCGGCGCTGATCTCGACGGCGTCAATCCCATCCGCATTTGCGGCGTGGTCGTTCGCGGACCAGGAGCCTGCGACGTACGCATCGATGTATCCGAACCGGGACGTCCTGAACGGCGGCGCCCTGACGCCTGCAGGCAGGATGGGCCTCGAGCGCGCCGGCGGCGCCGCTCCCGTGTTCGCCGGCCGCAACGTCCGTATCGGGCCGAGATATTGCTGAGCGCAGGCCTCGCGAAGCGTCATACGGGGTGCTGCCGCAACCTGCGGCGCACCCTGTTTGCTGTTCGAAGGTCCCGCAGCAATCCTGGCTCACTCGTGTCGCGGTCGCGGGACGTGATTGCGGATGGACCTGGACGGTACATACCGGCCGGCGTGGCGGACGAACGTCTGCACACAGCTGGAGCCCGCGCAATGTTCAGATGCATTCGGGCACTGCAAGAGCGAGTAGTCGAGCCGAACGACGTTTGAGTTGTCGTCGTATGTCGCGAAGTAGTGTCCGGCCTCGGCGCCGGCGCCGCATCTGGACAACACGACACTCCTGATTCCGGGCGGAAGGTCAGCGATCCTCGCGGCACTCATCGGCGGATCAGGGGGGACGACCGGCACCGCATAGCCCGGCGCCGCCCACCCCGAGACCGCCATGCAAACAAGTACGAATGGAATTCGTCGCATGTAGCACCTTCGCAAACGGCAGCTCTTTTCGGAAGCGCCTCCCGACGATCGGATCGTCGTGGATAAAGACTAGGCGCTAGAGGCGCTCCGGCAAGGACCATGACGGCGAGTTGAGAATCTGCGATCGAGAGCTGGTATGAATTTGTTCGATCCGAACTTGGCGCGCATCTCGCGTCACGGGCGCGGTCGGCACCCGGCTGCTTGGAGCCGTCAATCTCTGCTCTCGAACGTGAATTGGATCTACGGGCCCCAGTACCTACATTTGATCTCGACAGTCAAACGTCCGGGATCTTGAAATGCGTATGCTCATCTGCGCGACGGCCGTTCTGCTGCTGGGCGGCAACGGATGCCTGGCGCAAGTCTCGACCATGGGAACGACCGCCATGGCTATTCCGACGACACCGGGCGCGATTGTGTCGTCCCCGCTGGCAGGACCGAGCCCGTTCACGAGCCTTTTCTCGGCCGCGACCGTTCCCGGTGCGCCGGCGACCACGCTGGCTTCTCCCCCGTTGGCGCTGGACCCGACACTTCCAGGAACGAGCGTGAATTGCGCGCCGACCGCGGTGGAGCTTTCGCCATCGGTGGAGAGCGTCACCGCCACGAGCAGCAGCGTTTCTGCGAGCCCCACCGTGGCGATGGGCACGATGGGCGCAATGGGGACCATCACCGGCATGTCCGGGCTGGCTACGCCGATGACCGTTACAACCCTGCCGCCGACCTTGCCGGCGGCGATGCCAGTGACCATCGTCGGCACAGTCACTGGCAGCACGACAGGCACGGTGGCGCCGGCGAGCGCACTCGGCAGTTCCACTCCCGGGAGCTCCTGCACGTCGGCACCCGGAAGCACCCTCACCAATGCTTCGGCCTTGCCGGCGTCAACGCCTGATATCCCGCCAGCCCCTGCCCCCGGCACCATTCAACCGCCGGCGATCGACGCCGACACCGCCGACACCAGCATCAGCCCCGCGCCGAGCGTCATGCCCACCCCGAACACGAGCGCGTGTCCCGAAAGCATTTCGATGGACCTCGCCAATCCGGCCCCGGCCAGCCCCATCACCGGCGGCCCTGCTGCGGCGGCGAGCGCATCCCCGCCTGCGGGCTGCTAAGCGGAATTCCTGCAATCCTCGACAACTCGGTCGACTGAACCCAGTGGTCAGGCTCGCCGGCGCGATCCGGGACGCCGCACCGGGCCGAGTCGCGCTGAGCGAGCCAAACATTTGTACGGTTTGGTGGACAGTACCTCGTCCTCGCGCGCCGCAGATACATGGGAGACGGCGACTGCGAAGCCCGTTTGTGCCGCCGGGCCTCCTTCGTCTGCCCCTCAGCAAATCTGCTCATCGTCACCGTGATCGCAAATTCCGTCCGGCTGCTGCTCCGACGGCGCTGCGGTGTAGGCGCCGAAAGATCGTGCAAACGGAAAGACGCTCGCGTGATGAGCGCGCTCAGGGATGTGTCGTTGGTTCGTGTAAGTCTCGCGTGCACTGGCGGCCGTCGTGAACATCGCGGTCGCGATCAGTCCCGCCGACAAGATCTTCAACATCGTCATCAATCTTCTCCATTCAAATGCAACGAACGTGTTGCCCTATGAAGGAGGTGCGGATCGATGCAGCGGAGGCGAATGCAAGACTTGCTCACAGGCGCCCAATTAGCTGTGAGCCGCTTACGATTCGTTAATCCGGAAAACCAGGAGCGGCCAGGGCACGCAGTGCCTCGCTTGCATCGGAGACGGAAGCACTCGCCTTGCGGTCACCATAGGCGGTTCGCGGACGCGTGCTCGTAGACTGGAATACGAGGCTGATCCAGCACGCCGTGCTCTCGATCGGCGGCTCGTCGGGGTTTGGCAGCGAGTTAGCTCGTCTGCGGCCCGTGAGCAGAAACCCGGCTACCCTCCGCCAGGCTCAGCATCGGGTTGAGGATCACCTGATCGCCCGGCTTGACGCCATCGTGCACCTCGACCTGCGTGCCGAAATCGCGTGCGATCGAGATCTTCTGCATGTGAACAACGCCATTTTTCACGACCGCGACATGCAGGCCGTTCTCATCGAAGACAACGGCGTCGGCCGGTACGATCAACGACGGCGTCTTGCGCGGAATGTACAGCTCGACGGTACAATAGATGCCCGGCTGAAGCGCGCCATCCGGATTTTGGACGTCGATCTCCGTCAGCAACGTACGGCTGCCGGGCTGGAGCGCGGTGGCAATCCGCGTGACCTTTCCCGGAAACGCCCGGCCCGGCAGCTCCGGGACGCGGATGACCGCATCGACACCCGGCTGAACTCCGATCGCCTCGTCCTGCGGCACAAACACCTGCGTGCGGATGACATTCGCATGCATCAACGTGAACATGAATGTCGAACCGGCCTGCACGAGGCTGCCATTGTCGATACTGCGCTGGGTGACCACGCCGTCGAACGGAGCCACCACGCGCTGATAAGCCTTGTCCTGCTCCAGAACCTTGATCTGAGCTTGCTGAGCGGCGATGTTCGACTTCGCCACGGCCTCGGCCGCCTGCTGTGCGCGCAGTGTCAGACGGTCATTGTCGCCCTGCTGGGCGGTCAGCCATCCCTGCTTGACGAGGCCGCTGTCGCGCGCGTTAGTGACCTCGGCGAGTTCACGGCTCGCCTGCGTCTGCTGAAGGGTTCCCTGGGTCTGCGCCAATGTGGCCTGGGCCTGCGCGATCTGGTGGTCCAGCTCGGGCGCGACGATCTCGGCCAGCAGCGCTCCCGCTTTCACCCGATCGCCGATATCGACGTAGCGCTTTTCGATGTAGCCGCTGGTCCTGGCAAATATGTTGGCAGCTTCGAAGGCTGCCGTCGTCGCCGGCAAGGTGACGTTTATTTTGCTGTCATTGGCGCGGACGGTCGCGAGACGGACCTCGGGCACAAACGTATGCGCTTGTTCGGACGTCGCGGCCAGCGCGCGCTCGGCTTCATAGTGGCGCCAGCCACCCACAGCGAGCCCTCCGGCAAGCAAGAGCAGCGCCGCTGACCCGAACACGGTCGCTCCGGACCGTCGCCTCTGCCGGCCCTCGACCCGCAGCAAAGGCTCATCCGCATCGTCCGGAAGATCGAGGTCGTGGAGCGGCCGATCGGGCCGCAGATCTATCTCAGTCATGCCTGCGTTTCCTCGAACACGCCATGCTGCGGCTTTCCGTCATTACCCTTGCGCAGCATGGCAAACAGATAGGGGACGATGAGCAGGGTCGTCGGCGTTGCAAACAGCAGTCCGCCGATCACGGCGCGGGCGAGTGCCGCGTTCTGCTCCTCGCCGGCACCGCCGATGGCCATCGGGATCATGCCGGCCACCATCGCGGCGGCTGTCATCAGCACCGGCCGGATCCGGGTGCGTCCGGCGCTCAGTGCCGCCTCCAAGGCGGAATGGCCCTTGAGCTGCTGCTCGCGCGCAAACGTCACCAGCAGAATGGAATTCGCCGATGCGACTCCGACGGACATGATCGCGCCCATCAGCGACGGGACATTGAGCGTGGTCCCGGTGATGAACAGCATGGTCACGATGCCGCACAACGTCGCTGGCAACGCCAGGATGACCACGAAGGGCTCACCAAAGCTCTGGTAGTTGACGACCATCAGCAGGTAGACGAACACGGCCGCGAACACGAGGCCGATACCGAGATCCCGGAACGAGTCGTTCATGCTCTGGATCTGGCCCAGGACCTGGATGGAATTGCCGGGCTTGAGTTGCTTTTGAAGATCGGCGGTGACCTTGCCGATATCGGCTGCCACGCCACCAAGATCGCGGCCCTGCACGCTCGCATAGACCTCGTAGACCGGCTGGACGTTGCTCTGGTTGGCATTGGTCGGCACCGTGTCGCGCTTAAAGGTCGCGACGTTGCTGAGCATGCCGGGTACCGTCTGGCCACTCGCGGCCATCGATGTGGACACGGGCGTATTGGCCAGCGCATTCAGAGAATTGATCTTGTATTCCGGTGTCTGCACGGCGAGATAGTAGGGAATACCGGAGCTCAGATCGGTCCAGAAATTCGGCGAGACCTGCACTGACGAACTGAGGCTGACATTGATGTTGGTCGCGACCGTGCTGGCGTTCAGCCCGAGCTGGGCGGCACGGGTCCTGTCGATATCCGCATAGAACGCCGGGCCATCGATCTCCTGCTGGAGATGGGCATCGACAACACCCGGGATGGCGGCCAGCCGCTTCTGGAGCTTCTTGGCAATTGCCAGATTGTCGGTGCCATAGCCGACGGTTCGAACGTCGATCTGCGCCGGCAGTCCGAAATTCAAAATCTGTGTGACGATGTCGGCGGCCTGAAAATAGAAAGTGTCCTCCGGGAACGACGCCGGCAGAACCTGACGCAGCTTCTTGATGTACTCCGCGGTCGGCTTGTGGCCGTCCCGGAGCGAGACCAGGATGACACCGTCGTTGATGCCGATGGTCGAGCCGTCGGCGAAGGCCAAATTATACGCCCGCGCAGGCAGCCCGATATTGTCCACGATGAGCGAGCGATCCTTCTCGGGAATGACCTCGCGGATCTTGTCCTCGACCTTCTGGAAGATGGCTTCCGTGCTCTCGATCCGGGTACCTGCCGGCGCGCGGACATGGAGCTGGATCTGGCCTCCATCGATCAATGGGAAGAAATCCCGCCCCACGAGGCTCAACATCGCCGCGCCCAGGCCGAGCATCAGGACCGCAACGATCGGCACGACGGCGCGGCGTCGAAGCAGCATCCCGAGAAGCCGGGAATAGCCGTCGCGCAGCCGCTCGAAGCTGCGCTCGAAGGCGGCGGACAGGCGCGAAAACAGCCCGGTGGGGACCTCGCCGTAGACATGCCGGCGCTCGCCCTTCAACAGCAGCCCAATCGTGATCGGTGTCAGCGTTCGCGACAATCCGTAGGACGCAAGCATCGCAAACACGACGGCGAGTCCCAGCGGCGTAAATAGGTATTTGGCTGGCCCTTCGAGGAACACCACCGACGTGAACACGCAGCTGATGGCAAGGGTGGACACCAGCGTGGGGACCGCGATCTCGGCCGCTCCATGCAAGGTCGCGTCCGCGAGCGACATCCCCTCCTCTGTCCACAGCCGATGCGTGTTCTCGATCGTGACGGTCGAATCGTCGACCAGGATACCGACCGCCAGGGCGAGTCCGCCCAGCGTCATCGTGTTCAGCGTTTCCCCGAGGAAGTAGAGCACGACGAGCGACGACAGGATCGCTAGCGGAATCGAGATCATCACCACCAGGGTCGAGCGCCACGAGCCCAGGAACAGGAGGATCATCATGGCGGTCAACCCCGCCGCGATCGCCCCTTCGCGGAGCACGCCATTCACCGAATTTGTCACGAAGACCGACTGGTCGAATAGCTCTGTGATCTTGAGTCCGGGAGGCGCGGCAGCGCGAACGGCGGTCAGCGCCTTCTTCACACCATTGACGACTGCCAGCGTCGAGGCATTGCCATTCTTGATGATGCCGAGAAGGACCGAGCGACGACCGTCCTCGCGGACGATGTTCTGCTGCACCATCGCACCGTCGCGGACCTGGGCGACGTCCTTCAGCAGAATGGTGGCACCGTTCGCGAACTTGACCGGGATCTTGTTGAGATCGTCGATGGTCGCCGGAGTCGCGTTGGTCCGCACCGTGTACTGGATGTCTCCCATCTTCGCAGTGCCGGAGGGCAGCGTGAGATTCTGAGTGTTGACCGCGTTGACGATGTCGAGCGGCGTCAGCCCTCGGGACAGCAGCTTGTCCGGATCGATGTCCACCATGATCTGGCGATACTTTCCGCCGGCCGGTGTGGGCAGGGTGACGCCGGGAACGGGCGCAAGCTGCTGCCGAACACGATAGATGCCAAAGTCGTAGAGTTGCTGCTCGTTGAGATTGTCCGAATTCAGGCTGAGCTGCAGCACCGGGACGCTCGACGCATTGAACTGCACGACAATCGGCGGCTGGATGCCCGGCGGCATCAACGCACGAATGGAGTTGGTTGCGGAAACGATCTGCGCGATAGCCAGGTCGAGATTGACGTCGGGCTGGAAATAGATCTTCTGTACCGAAAGACCGTTAAGAGTCTGGGACTCCATGTTCTTGATGCCATTGACGTTGGCACTGATGGAATACTGGCTATATGTGCTGACGCGCTGCTCCATCTCCGGCGTGGACAGCCCGGTGTACTGCCAGATGACAGTCACCACCGGGATACGTATCTCCGGAAAGATATCCGTCGGCATCGACCACAGCGCGGCACCACCCAGAAACAGGATCAGAGCCGCCACCACGTAGAAGGTGTACGGAAACTTCAGTGCAAATCGAACAATTCCCATTCAAGACCCCTGCGCCCGTCGGTTCAAAACGCTCGGCGAGGCATCACGTCGATTGGCCAGCCGCGTCAATCAAGTTGGAATTCAGTCGCTCCGACAGGAAATGACAAAGCCATCGCGCAACTTCACCTTTTGGTCAGGCTTCGCGCAGCCGTGATGTCCGCGGCTTCCTGTTCAATCGAGCCGAACCTGCCAACCGAGCACCGGCTCGATGCTCGTGCACTTCACGCAGCCAGTGCGTCACTGCCCGCCCTGGTCCCCTGTATCGTCGCACGCTTGACCTTGGCGAATGCAGACGTCTCGATCTGCCGCACCCGTTCGCTCGAGATCGATAGCTCGCAACCGAGTTGCTCGAGGGTCAACGGGGGCTCTGCGAGCCGTCTCGCCTCGAACACGCGCCGCTCGCGCTCCGTCAAGACCTCCATCGCGCCGCGCAGGGCCCTTGACCTGCGTGTTGCTTCGTCGTGCTCCGCGACGATCTCCTCTGCGTCGGGAGACTCATCAACGAGCGTCGCCTCCCATTCCGCCGATTGATCTCCGTCGCCGACCCGGGCATTCAGGGAACGATCACCACAGAGCCGACTATCCATTTCAACCACGTCGCGAACGGTCACTTCGAGCTTTGTCGCAATGACCTGCGCCATTTCAGGCGTCAGGGCTGCTGTCTCGCCCGCGAGTTTCCTTATTTCACCACGCAGCCGGAAGAAGAGCTTCTTCTGCGCGGCCGTCGTGCCGATCTTGACCAGGGACCAAGAGCGCAAGATGTACTCGTGGACGGTCGCCTTGATCCACCACATGGCATAGCTCGAAAACCGCGCGCCGCGTCCGGGTTCGAAACGAGAAGCTGCAATCACGAGTCCAAGATTGGCTTCCGCGATCAGGTCGGCGATCGGAAGACCGTATCCCTTGTAGCCCCGTGCCACCTTGGCGGCGAGGCGAAGATGGCTCGTAACCAGTTCGTCGGTCGCGCTTTTGTCGCGCCGCTCCTGCCAACGCCGCGCGAGCTGTTGCTCCCGGTCGCACTCGAGTAGATCGAAGCGCTTGATGGCTGCGGAATAGGCGAGAATACCAGCCGATTGCAGAGCTGGCACTCCGGTGACATTGGCGGTGGCCTTTTGAGCCTGCATTGACTGCTCCTACGTTGGGTCCGGCACCTCAACTGTAGGGAGAGCGTGGATGGGGCGGCCACTAAATTGGGCTTAAGAAATCTGAATTCGGGTTTAGCCGGCGCCGGCGCTCGTCTCGCTCACCGAACCTTAAAACCATTTTTAATTGAGCTGATCGATCCCCCTTGGCATCTTCAAGACAGCAACACGCAACCGTCTGCGTGACACTGATCACATTAGCTTGCCCTGGAGTTCGATGTGCCCTTGTTTTCCCGCCGATTCGTGCGCAGACGTGCCATCTCGCTGGCAACCAGCCTATCGGTCATGGCGACATCATTCGCCTTCGCGCAGGATCCGAAGCACGGTTCTGAAGCACGTACGGTGAAGGATGCGGACGAGCAGCAGTTTCTGTTCGATAACGATCTTGCGATGAGCAACATAAGCCGCAGCATGATGATGACGCCGACTGACGACATCGGTCGCGATTTCGTCAATGTGATGGTCCCTCACCATCGGATCGCGATCGACATGGCGCGTGCGGAGATCAGGCACGGCCACGACGACGAACTTCGGCAGCTCGCAAAGAGGATGGTGAGCCGGCAGGAGCAGGAAATCTCCTCCCTGCGTCACGCGCGGCCGGCCGCCGCCAATTTGATGCCGTCGACCGGCGCCGAGATCGCCTCGCTCGCACCGAGTTGACGGCATCTCGCCACATCGTGAAGACCTGACAGCATTGTTCATCCCGGAGCGACTCAAGATGTCCGTCCAGACCCACGATCCCCTTCGGCAATTGTTCGCGCATGCAGCCCCAAGCGAGAACGAGGCAGGACGTTCAGCTTCGATTGCAAGTGGTCGCCTGTCGAATCTACCGTCGGCCCCCTCCGAGATGGAGTCCAGAGATGAAGTCGTTCAGTCGCTGTTTGAGACCCTGAAGGTCGCCACGCACAACAATGATCGTCAATGCATGGAAGCGCTTCGGCTCGCGATCGCGGTCAGGCAGTTC
The DNA here is from genome assembly GCF_036924495.1 of Bradyrhizobium sp. AZCC 2230. NCBI lineage: Bacteria > Pseudomonadati > Pseudomonadota > Alphaproteobacteria > Hyphomicrobiales > Nitrobacteraceae > Bradyrhizobium > Bradyrhizobium sp. AZCC 2230. Next base: position 3,592,725 of record NZ_JAZHRS010000001.1, read on the forward strand.
GGTCTGCGGCCTGCCGCGGAGCGACCGGCCGGGAATGATCAGGCCTCCGTTCGCGGCCGCCATGTCCAGGGATTGCAGAAATGGCGGCTCAAACGCGTCGTCGACTACATCGATGCCAGCATGTCGTCGAAGATGACCTCGCCCGATCTGGCTGCGGTCGCGGGGCTTAGCCGCATGCACTTCGCCTCTCAGTTCCGCGTGGCGACAGGCTTGCGCCCGCACGAATTCCTGCTGCAGCGGCGAATTCGGCGGGCCGCGGAGTTGATGAGGGACACCACGATGCCGATCATGGAGATCGCGCTCACGGTCGGCTTCCAGACCCAGGCCCACTTTACGACCGTCTTCAAGCGGTTCACGGGATGCACTCCCCGGTGCTGGCGCGTCGGCAATGACATGCCCCCGCGGTGCGAGCTCGAGCAGGCTGCCATAGAGCTGTGACGGCCCTGCGCTATCTGCCGATATGAACGGTCGACGGCAGCTGGAACGGGCGCCGTCGATTTCGAGCTGCCTGCCCTGTGATATGTGAGATGACCGCGCTTCTGCCGGCAACGGGCGGGGGCGTCAGGCCACGACCTGGTGAACGCCGAACCGCCTCTCGAACTCGGGGACATTCACGATCCCCCGGCGGTGAGTTCCGGCACCGATCTTTCCGAGATCATTCCACGCCTCGATCTCGAAGAGGAGGCTCTTTGCGCCGACGCTTTTGACGCGCGCAAGCGCGCGTACCCGACCGCCGACCGGCGTGGCCGCCAGATGCCGGATATCGACCGACATGCCAACGCTGACGTATCCCGGCGGCAGGGCAGCTGCGACCGCGAGGCCGGCGGCCATTTCCATGTGCAGGATCATCATCGGGGTCGCGTAGACTTGCGGCATACCCGGAACGAAATGCCCGACCGTCATATCGGGGGTGACCACAATCGACACGGCGGCAGCCATGCCGATGGCGATGTTCGTGCTCGGATTCATCCGTCTCAACTCCTCTGATCGCTCTCGTCCTGATGCGAGGACTCGTCCGTGACGTTGGCGCCGGTGCGCTCGATTCGGACCGGGATGCCCTTCGAAGACGGCGTGAAACTGATGGGATCGTGCGCATAGAGCGGCACCAGCGGATTGGTCTCCGGGTAGTAGGCCGCGCAGCAACCGTTCGGAAACGAGTATCCGACCACGCGGAAGTTGCGTACCCGCCGCTCGCGTCCATCCGTCGACACGGTCACCAGATCGACGCGATCGCCGTCCGCGAGCCCGCGCTTGTCCAGTTCGAACTGATTGAGAAACACGATGTCGCGCTGGCCATAGACGCCCCGGTAGCGATCGGACAGCGAATAGAGCGTAGTATTGTACTGATCATGACTGCGAATTGTGCTTAGCCAGAGCGTCTCCGGATGATCGTCGTTCGGATCTTCGCCGAGGCCCTCGAAGACCAGAAAATTGGCCTTGCCGCTGGGCGTCGCCCAGATGCGCTCGCGCGCGGTCGAGACGAGATGGAAGCCGCCGGGCACGCGAATTCGTTCGTTGTAGGCCTGGAATATCGGCAATACGATCTCGATCGCGTCGCGAACAAGATCGTAGTCGGCGACGAAGCCGTCCCAGTCGACGACGGAGGACTGCCCCAAGGTCGCCCGGGCCATGCCGGCAACGATCGCGGGCTCGCTCAAAAGATGCTCGGACGCGGGCTGGTTGCGACCGGCCGACGCGTGCACCATCGACATGGAGTCCTCCACGGTGATGGACTGCGGCCCGGTCGCTTGGATGTCTATCTCCGTGCGGCCAAGACAGGGCAGGATCAGGGCATCGCGCCCGTGGATCAGGTGACTGCGGTTGAGTTTGGTCGAGATGTGGACCGTGAGATCGAGCCGCCTGAGCGCATCTTGCGTCAGCTGCCAATCGGGAATTGCAGCAGCAAAGTTGCCGCCCATCGCGATGAACACCTTCGCGTCACCGCGGATCATCGCTTCGAGCGCCGTGACGACATTGTGACCGTGCGCACGAGGTGCCTTGAAACCAAAACGGAATTCCAGCCGATCGAGGAAAACTCCGGACGGCGTCTCGGTGATGCCGACCGTACGATCCCCCTGCACGTTCGAATGGCCGCGGACCGGGCAGATGCCTGCTCCTTCACGGCCGATGTGGCCGCGAAGAAGAGCGAGATTGGCCAATTGCTGAACGTTCTGGGCACCACGCCGATGCTGGGTAATTCCCATGCCGTAGACGATGATCGCGCGCTCGGCTTTCATGTAGGCTTGCGCGGCATATTCGATCTCCTCGCGGCTGAGCCCCGAGTAACGCTCGATATCAGTCCATTGTGCGGCCCTCAGATCGCTTACGAGTTCATCAAGCCCGTGGGTGTGGTCACCGATGAAATCCCAGTCCAGAACGGGCTGCTCGCCTCTCGCCCGCGCCGCAGCATCTTCATCGACCAGAACCTTCATAAGGCCCTTGATCACGGCAACGTCACCACCGACTCGAACCTGGTAGAGGCGCGAACTGATCTGCGTCGAGCTCAACGTCGCCATTTCGATCGGGCTCTGCGGGGCCTGAAACCGTTCCAGGGCGCGCTCACGGAACGGATTGAACGAAATGATCGAAGCACCGCGGCGGGCGGCATCGCGCAAATTGGTCATCATGCGCGGGCTGTTGGTGCCGGGGTTCTGGCCAAAGATGAAAATGCAATCAGCCTTGTCGAAATCCTCCAGCAGGACCGTGCCCTTGCCCACGCCTATGGACTGCGGCAAGCCGACGCTCGTTGCCTCGTGACACATGTTGGAGCAATCGGGAAAATTGTTGGTGCCGTACTCCCGCACGAAGAGTTGATACAGAAAAGCAGCTTCGTTCGAGGTGCGGCCGGAAGTGTAGAACTCCGCCATGTTCGGATCGGGCAGTGCCTTCAGATGCCGACCGATGATCGAGAACGCCTTGCTCCAGCTCACCGGGAGATAGCGGTCAGTTGCTCCATCATAGACCATCGGATGCGTGAGGCGGCCTACCATTTCGAGATCGTAGTCACTCCAGGTGGCGAGTTCGGCCACCGAGTGCTCCGCGAAGAACTCTGGCGTGCAACGCTTGGCGGTCGCTTCCCACGCCACGGCCTTCGCACCGTTCTCGCAGAATTCGAATGATGAGGTGTGCTTCGGATCTGGCCAGGCGCAGCCGGGACAGTCGAACCCTTCGGGCTGGTTCATGCACCGGAGCGTGTTCGCCCCCTTGATCGGAATCCGCTGTTCGATCAGGTGCTCGCTCAGGGCCTTGAGCGCACCCCACCCGCCGGCCGGATGATGATAGGGGCGAATTTCTTTTCGTTCCGACATCGCGAGAACCTCTGCAGGTACCGATACGAAACAGTTGTGATTTCAGCCGCGGGCTTTCTTTCGAAATTGCCGGATTCTGCCGGCGCGGCAGACCGAAGGGTCCGATCAGCAGATGTCGTAGTGCATTTTGGAAAGGCTGACGTCCTCTCTGGATTGGCTCACATCGGCGCTTTCCTAACTCCACGGAGAGAGACCGCTATTGACGGCTCCGCAGTGCAATCCGCTTGGAGATACAAACATGATTTCGAGACGAAACCTGCTGGCGGCCTCGGCAATGGGCGCGGCCATGACGGTGTCCGCAGCGAAGGCCGGATCCTTCGGCAATCCGGACGAGCCGCCCCAGGGCGCCATCAACGGGAAGGGGCCGGGAAATCTACGCGATCCGGGCCCGCAGAGTGAGGCTCTTGGCAATCAATTTCCTTCCGCGCAATCTCCCCCGGCAACCGATGTCGGCGGCATGCCGACACCGTGGGCCTCCTTCAACAACGCACCGAAGCGAATTCAGAATGGAGGATGGGCGCGACAGGTCACCGTTGCCGATTTTGCCATTTCCAAGGAGATCTCAGGCGTCAACATGCGCCTGACGGCGGGGGGCATCCGCGAGTTGCATTGGCACCAGGCCGCCGAGTGGGCCATCATGACCTACGGCACTTGCCGTGTGACGGTGCTCGATGCGCACGGTCGTCCCTATGTCGCAGACGTCAAGGAGGGCGACCTCTGGTACTTCCCCCCGGGCGCGCCGCATTCACTGCAGGGCTTGGGCCCGGATGGATGCGAATTCGTCATCTGCTTTGACGACGGGCATGCTGACGAATTCAACACGTTGCTCGTGTCGGACTGGTTTGCCCACACACCGCCCGAGATACTGGCCAAGAACTTCGGCGTTCCGGCAGACGCATTCGCAAAGATCCCGCTGCACAATCTCTGGATTTTCCAAGGCACCGTGCCCGGCGACCTTGCCGGCGATCGCGCCGCAATCCAGAAGGACGCGCCCATCGCCACGCATCCCTTCATATTCCCGCTCGGATCATCCCAGCCGTTCAAATCGTCCGATACGGGAAGCATCCGGGTCGCCGACAGCAGCAACTTCAAGGTTTCAACCGCTGTGGCCGCCGCGCTGGTCACGGTTCGTCCCGGCGGCGTAAGGGAGATGCACTGGCACCCCAATGCGGACGAGTGGCAGTATTATCTCAAGGGCAAGGCGCGCATGACCGTGTTCGACACCGGCCCGAACGCACTGACGATGGACTTCAATGCCGGCGACATCGGCTATGTCCGGCGCAACCTCGGCCATTATGTCGAGAACGTCGGCGATACCGATCTCCAGTTCATCGGAGTCTTTCGCGCGCCGCACTACGAGGAAGTCTCCCTCTCCAACTGGCTCGCGCACACGCCGCCGAAACTCGTGGCGCAGCATCTCAACGTAGATGAGGCAACGATCGCGAGCTGGCCCGAAAACGCGCCAGGCGTGATGCCGAAGCGGTGAGGCAGGCATGACCTTGGATCGGTTGGTGAGTGCCGAACACGCGCAAGCCACCGATTCATCCGTATTCGTGCGTCCAGCACGGCGCTGGCCAACATCGACGGACCTTTGGCCGACATCGACGGACCTCCCTCATTGTGGCCAATCGGTGTGACTTCTAGTTTTCCGTTCATGGACGCACAAATTCGGAGAGATGCGATGTACCAACTTCACTACTTCCCCAGTAACGCCAACGCTGCGCCTCATATGGTGCTCGAAGAAATCGGCCACGAATACGAGCTCGTACTCGTGGACCGCGCCAGCAATACCCAGAAGTCAAAAGAATATCTGGAGATCAATCCGAACGGTCGCATTCCCACCCTGGTCGACGGTGAACTCGTGCTGTTCGAGGCCGCCGCGATTGTTCTCCACCTAGTCGATCGACATCCGGAGGCAGACCTTGCACCCAAGGTCGGTACGCCGGAACGTGCCAGGTTCTATCAGTGGATCACCTTCCTGACGAACTCGCTACAGGAAGAGCTGATGATCTGGCAGTACCCCGACCGCCTGACGGGCACCGATGCCGCCGCGACCGAGATCGTCAGGAACGGCGCGGAGAAGCGCGCCGGCGCCTACCTCGATGTAATCGATCGGCACTTGAAAGCGAACGGCCCTCTCTTCCTGGGGGACAAGCTGAGCGCCGTCGACTTCTACCTCGTGATGCTCTCCCGCTGGGCCCGCCCGATGTCCAATCCGCCTCGTTCGCGGCCGCACATCGCGCGGCTGCTCGACATGGTTGGGGCCCTACCCGCAGTCCGCCGTGCCTATGAGGGTGAAGGCGTCACCGGCGAAATCTGCTGAACGCAGCAATTCGGCGCGGTGATCGCACCGTAATTTCCCAATCTCGAGAAGGATCGCTGCAATGACAACGCAATCCAAGAGTCGAAACATGCCGGAGCGAATGAATCTGCCCTTCGTGGGCCTGGCCACCTTTGCGGGCCAGCCCGCCTGTACCAACTGGGACGAGCTCGATGGCGCTGATGTCGCCGTCCTTGGCATCCCAATCGATACAGCCTCGAGCTATCGCGTCGGGACACGTTTCGGGCCGCGCGCGATCCGCGAAGTGTCCATGTTCCACGGCTTTGGCCCGGAAGGCGTCTTCGATTTCGAGGACGAGGTAACCTATCTCGGCGCCGAAGAAGTCAAGATCGTCGACGCCGGCGACAGCGACGTCATTTATGCCGACACGAGGCGCAGCCTCGCCAACGCCGAGCTGGCGGTTCGGGCGCTGCTCGACGCCAAGACGATGCCCTACATCCTCGGCGGCGACCATGCCATCACCATGGCGACGGTGGCGGCATATTCGAACGAGAAGCCGATCCACATCATCCATCTCGATGCGCATTTCGACTTCATCGACGAGCGCAACGGCATCAGCTGGGGGCACGGCAGCCCGATGCGCCGTGCCTCGGAGATGGCGCATGTGAAGGGCATCACGACGCTCGGTCCGCACAACATGGCTTCCGTGAGCCGAAAGGACTATGAGGCGGCGAAGGCTTACGGCACGCACGTCGTCCCATTGCGAAAATTCCGATCGATGGGCGCGGCCGCAGCTCTCTCCCACATCGGCGATGGCGAGCGGGTTTACGTCTCGATCGACATCGACAGCTTCGACCCCTCGATCGCGCCTGGCACGGCGACGATAAGCCACGGCGGCTTCACTTACTATGAAGCCAAGGATCTTCTCAGGGAGGTCGCGCGGCGCTTCGAGGTGGTCGGCGTCGACTTCGTCGAGGTCTCGCCGCCCTACGATCCATCGGGAATCACGTCGCTGCTCGCGGCGCGGACCAGTCTCGATTTCATCGGCTCGATCTTCCACGAGCGCACGAAAAGGCAACGCTGACGGCGCCTTGGCTTCGCAAGCGTAGCCCTCGGACGCGCTGGCCCATCAAGCTCGATCGTGAGGTGCCACCTCTCGATCCGAGAGCACTCTTGTCAATCACCCATCGAAGGGTTGGGTGACAAGCATTTTCCAAGACCAATCACAGGAGAACCCAATGAACGACAAGACTGGAAGACCGTTTCTGACCCACGCGTCCGGCGCGCCGGTCACGGATAACGTCAACATACAGACCGCTGGACCGCGCGGACCGGCGCTGCTGCAGGACGTCTGGCTGATCGAGAAGCTCGCGCATTTCGACCGGGAAGTCATTCCTGAGCGGCGAATGCACGCCAAGGGTTCGGGCGCTCACGGCACATTCACGGTGACCCACGACATCAGCCGTTACACCAAAGCCGGGATCTTCTCCAAAATTGGCAAGCAGACACCGATGTTCGCGCGGTTCTCGACGGTCGCGGGCGAGCGCGGCGCGGCGGACGCCGAGCGCGACATCCGCGGGTTTTCGCTCAAATTCTATACGGAAGAGGGCAATTGGGACATGGTGGGCAACAACACGCCCGTCTTCTTCTTTCGCGATCCGCTGCGCTTTCCCGATCTGAACCACGCCATCAAGCGCGATCCCTATACGGGCATGCGGAGCGCCGACAACAACTGGGACTTCTGGACGCTGCTTCCCGAGGCGCTGCACCAGGTCACCGTCGTCATGAGCGAGCGCGGCATCCCCAGAAGCTACCGTCACATGCACGGCTTCGGTAGTCACACCTACAGCCTGCTCAACGCCAACAATGAGCGCGTCTGGGTGAAATTTCACTTCCGCACCCAGCAGGGTATTCAGAACCTGACTGACGCAGAGGCGGAGGCTCTTGTCGGCAAGGATCGCGAGAGCCACCAGCGCGACCTCTTCGGCAGCATCGAGCAAGGCGAGTTTCCGCGCTGGACCCTGTGCATCCAGGTGATGACGGACGAGCAGGCGACGAAATTTGCCTTCAATCCGTTCGATCTCACCAAGGTCTGGCCGAAGGCCGATTATCCGCTGATCGAGGTCGGCTATTTCGAGCTCAATCGGAACCCGGAAAACGTCTTTGCCGAAGTCGAGCAGGCAGCGTTCTCGCCCGCCAATATTGTGCCGGGTATCGGCTATTCGCCCGACAAGATGCTTCAGGCGCGCTTGTTCTCCTATGGAGACGCGCAGCGCTACCGGCTCGGTGTCAACCATCACCACATTCCGGTCAACGCGCCGAAATGCCCGTTCCATAGCTATCACCGCGACGGCGCAATGCGGACTGACGGCAATCTTGGCCGTACGCCGACGTATTGGCCAAACAGCCGTGGCGAATGGACGGACCGGCCGCAGCTGAACGAGCCGCCGCTCGAGATCACCGGCGCTGCCGCGCATTGGGATCACCGCGTGGACGACGATCACTGGCAGCAGCCGGGCCATCTATTCCGGAACATGACCTCGGCGCAGAAGCAGACGCTGTTCGACAACACCGCACGCCAAGTGGGTCAGGCGGCAAGGCACATCCAGGAACGCCACGTGGCCAACTGCGCCAAGGCGGACCCGGCCTACGGCAAAGGCGTCGCCGACGCGCTGGCCAGGTTCGCCGAGGGCAAGCTCTAGCCATCGTCGGAAAGCAGCGCGACTTCGCTGAAACCCGTTGCCCGCGCGATCGGCGCGAGCAACGGGAGGCACCGGTCTGTTCATGCGTGGCGTCCGGTTGGATGCTCTCAGGAGGAATTCGAGGATGTTCGACTACATTGGCAGCTTTGAACACGCCATCAGTGCTCTCAAGCACGAGCAGCGATATCGGGTGTTCGTCGATCTGGAACGCAGGGCGGGACAGTTTCCCCATGCCGTTTGGAATGGACCGGACGGCAAGCGAGACGTCGTCGTGTGGTGTTCGAACGACTACCTTGGAATGGGTCAGCACCCGAAAGTCATCGAGGCAATGTGCCGCGCTGCGCGCAGCATGGGGGCAGGCGCAGGAGGTACACGCAACATCTCGGGGACAAATCGTGCACTCGTCGAACTGGAGGCCGAGATCGCGGACTTGCACGGCAAGCAGGCTGCGCTCGTCTTCACGTCGGGTTATGTCTCGAACCAGACTGGCATCGCGACGCTTGCGAAGCTTCTTCCGGACTGTCTTATCCTGTCCGACGCCCTTAATCACAATTCCATGATCGAGGGTGTGCGCACGGCCGGTTGTGACAAGGAGATCTGGCGCCACAACGATGTCGAACACCTGGAGCAGTTGCTCTCACGCGCAGCACCAATCCGCCCTAAGTTGATTGTCTTCGAAAGCGTCTACTCCATGGATGGAGACGTCGCGCCGATCAAGCGGATTTGCGATCTCGCCGATCGTTACGGGGCAATGACGTATCTCGACGAGGTGCACGCGGTCGGGATGTACGGCCCGCGCGGTGGCGGCATCGCCGAACGCGATGGCATCATGGATCGGATTGACATCGTCGAAGGGACACTCGCCAAGGCTTTCGGTACGCTTGGCGGCTATATTGCGGGTCGGGGCGCCGTCATCGATGCGGTGCGATCCCATGCGCCTGGATTCATCTTCACAACAGCATTGCCGCCGGCCGTTGCTGCGGCGGCCAAAGCGTCGATCGCTCACCTCAAGGCGTCGCATTGCGAACGCGCCGCGCAGCGCATGTCCGTAGCAGCCACCAAATCCGCTCTGCGCAAAGCCGGCTTGCCCGTGATGCCAACCGAAACGCACATCGTCCCGATCATGGTAGGGGATCCCGAGCTATGCAGGCGGGCGAGCGACCTTTTGCTCCACCATTGCGGCATCTATATCCAGCCGATCAATTATCCGACCGTCCCCAGGGGCACCGAACGACTGCGAATTACACCGACCCCGGCACACGATGCCCGGTTGGTCGAACAATTGACCGACTCTATGGTCCGGGTCTGGCAGGAGCTCGGTCTCCCCCTCGCAAGGCGGCATCGACCTTCGGACCGGCCCGGATTGACAGTGACCGCGCCCGGCTACCGAGCGCTGCCGGAATCACCGCACGGTCAACCTTTCTAGGCTCAGAACCGCCGCGCGTCTCGCCTGGCAAGGGATCAGCCTATGAGGAGGTGGATATGACCATTCTGCACTCCGACGTCGGCGGGCAGACGAACTCCCGAAAGATCGGGGTGCTGTTGAGCAATCTCGGTACTCCGGACGGGACGGACTATTGGTCCGTGAGACGATACCTTGCCGAGTTCCTATCCGATCGAAGGGTGGTCGAAGCGCCCAGACTGTTTTGGCTTTTCATCCTGAATGCAGTGATCCTCACCACGCGGCCGCGGCGAAAGGGCAAGGACTACGCAACGATCTGGAATCGCGGACGCGACGAGAGCCCACTCAAGACCATCACGAGGTCACAGGCAGAGAAGCTGCAGCAGTCCATCCGCGATGGGCTTCTTGGCGATACGAACTCCGATGTCATCGTCGACTGGGGGATGCGCTACGGCAATCCTTCGTTGAAGGCCGCCATCGAGCGCCTGACGGCGCGGGGATGCACGCGCATCCTTTTCGTTCCGCTCTATCCGCAATATTCGGCCGCCACGAGCGCAACCGCATGCGACAAGCTCTTCGATCTGCTTGCATTGATGCGAAATCAGCCGACATTGCGAATAGCCGCGCCCTATTATGACGAGGACAGCTACATCGACGCGATCGCGGGCTCATTGTCTGACCGTCTCTCAAGCGCGGGCTTTGAGCCGGACGTTATCGTGGCGTCCTTCCACGGCATGCCGCTCGATACGCGTATCGAAGGCGACCCGTACTACGTACATTGCCACAGGACAGCGGATCTCATTCGATCGCGGTTGGGCTTATCGCAGGAACGACTCATTGTGACGTTCCAGTCACGCTTCGGTCGGGCAGAATGGTTGAAACCGCATACGGACGAGACCATAAAGGCACTCGCGGCAAGAGGCGCCAAACGGATCGCGGTCATAACCCCTGGCTTCTCGGCCGATTGTCTCGAGACGATCGAGGAAATCGGGAGCGAGAATGCGGCATACTTCTTTGCCGAGGGCGGCGAAGCATTCGCTCGCATCGACTGTCTGAACGACAGCAGCCGTGGAATGCGCGTGATCGAGGCGATTGTGCGCCGAGAATTGAGCGGCTGGATTTGATGTTACGGGGCTGAGGCGACCTGCGGGGCGCCCGTGCCGTGCGACGGGGAGAACGAAATGTCTGCCACGCCGATCGCAATTGTTGTGCCGCAGAACGCACAATCGCTGGACGTTTCCGGCCCTCTAGACGCCTTTCTGGAGGCCAATCGGCAGGCTCCCGGCAGGTGCAACTACGAGATGCGTCTGTTGTCGATCGGTCCGGATCGAGCCGTGACGGCCGGAGCGATGTCGATCTTGACCCACGGCTCGATCGTCGAGGACGACCAACCGATCGATACACTGCTGATCGCCGGCACACCCGATTACGCTCGAGCCTTCACGGAATCGGCCCTGCATGCCTGGCTTCGACGGCAGGCGCCGCGCAGTCGCCGCTACGGTTCCGTCTGCACGGGCGCTTTCTTTCTCGGCGCGGCAGGATTGCTTGACGGCTTCAACGTGACGACACATTGGCAGCATGCTGGGGAACTGGCGGAGAGATTTCCAGCCGCAACAGTGGTGCCCGATCAGATCTTCGTGGAGGACGGTCCTCTGTGGACCTCTGCCGGCGTTACCGCCGGAATCGACCTCGCATTGAAGCTGATAGAGGACGATCACGGACGCGAAGTCGCGCTCTCCGTCGCGCGCCGGCTGGTCGTCTTCCTGAAGCGACCGGGCGGCCAGTCACAGTTCAGCGCCCATCTTGCCGCACAGGTCGCGACCGAGGGGCGCATCCAGGCGATCCAGCATTGGATCCTCGATCATTTGCCCCTCGACTTGACGGTAAAGATCCTTGCCTCACGGGCCGCAATGAGCGTGCGCAATTTTACCCGCGTCTTTCAAGAGGAGGCTGGGATGACGCCGGCCGACTTCGTCGAGATGGCGCGCGTGGATTCGGCGCGGCGTCTGCTCGAGGATACCGACAAGCCGTTGCAGCGCGTCGCATCGAGTTGCGGCTTTGCAAATCCCGACGTGATGCGCCGAGCCTTTCTGAGGCGCATTGGCACCGGTCCCAGCGAGTATCGCGAGCGCTTCCGCAGATGAGGCCGCACGGTCTTAGTGGCCGGGTGTCGTCCCCACCTTACCTCTGAACACGCGATACCCGATCGCGACATACAGCACCATCAAGGGGAAGACGAAGAGGCCCTCGCCCCAGAACATGAAGGCGAGACTGGCGTGAGGCGCCGCCGCCTCCTCGACCGTGATGGCAAACGGGATCATGTAAGGCCAGAAGGACAGTGCCAGCGTGCCAAACGCCGCGACGAAGATGACGGCGACAGCGGCGAACGGCCAGCGATCGTTGTGATGGAGAATGCTGCTGGCCAGCACGACCGCAGCCACGGCTCCGGCGGCTGGAAATACAAACAGATAGGGCCGATCGAGCCAGCGATGCATGATCGGAAGGTTTTTGATCAGGGCGTGCGCAAAAACGATGATCAGAAACGCCAGGACGGCGAGCGCCAGCCCGGGAATCTGGCGACGAGCCGTGTCACGGACGCCCGACCGGCACTTTTGCACCAGCCAGCTTGCGCCCAGAAGTGCATAGCCCAGACACAGCCCGATGCCGCACAACAGCGAGAACGGGCTCAGCCAGCCCAAAACACCGCCGACATAGACCCCGTCGGTGAACTTCAGGCCCTGCACCAGGGCTCCGACCGTCACGCCTTGCATGAAGCTCGCAGCGAACGACCCGCCCACGAAGCTCACGTCCCAGATCCAGCGAAAATGCCGCGCCGCCCTGTGGCGAAACTCGAAGGCAACGCCACGCAGGATCAGCCCAAGCAGCATGATGATGACCGGCAGATAGAAGGCCGACAGCAGCGTGGCATAGACGAGTGGAAACGCGCCCCAAAGGATCACGCCGGCAACGACAAGCCAAGTCTCATTGCCATCCCAGACCGGCGCGACAGTGTCGAGCATCGTGTCGCGATCCGCCTCGCTGCCGGCGAGACCGAACAACATGCCGATCCCGAGATCGAATCCATCGAGCAGCAGATAGATCAATATGCTAATGGCCAGAAGAGCAACCCAGAACAAAACCATCTCTATTCTCCTGCGCTCCTGTAATTTGACTGAATGAGTTCCGGGTCGGCGAGCGACATCGGGCGGTTTGGAGAGGCGCCGAGCGGCGGCTCGACGACGAGGCGCGTCGGACCGGTGCGTAGAAGCCGATAGATGTAGAATGTGCCGAACGAGAAGATGAAGAGATAAACCGCTCCGAACAACAGAAGCGAGATCATCGCCGCCGGCGCCGTCAGGAACGGCGTCACGGCGTCGGCCGTCCGCAGCAGTCCGTAGATCGCCCAGGGCTGCCGTCCCACCTCAGCAACATACCAGCCGGTAAGAATGGCGATGAACGGAAGCGGGAAGCTGAGGAAGATTGCCCAAAGCATAGCGCGGTTTCGGCGCAGGCGTCGTTTGATGCTCAGATAGGACCCGAACCACGCGATCGCGAGCATGATCAGCCCGCAGCCCACCATGATGCGGAACGTTACGAACGGTATCAACACCGGTGGGCGATCCCGCGGCGCGAAATCGGCCAACCCCACCTCTTTCGAGGTCAAGCTCGAGCTGGCGATGATGCTTCCGAGAATCGGCACCTTGATCTCGTATTTGTTGCTTTCAGTAGCCGGATCGGGAAGCCCGATCAGCACTTCGCTCGCAGGCTGCTCGTCATGCCAGCGCCCCTCGATGGCCGCGAACTTTACCGGCTGGTAGTCGTGAACGTAGTCGCCGACAAGATGGCCGAACACGAGCTGGACGGGGATTAGAAGCGCTGCGAGGAACAGTCCCATCCTCAGCATCACCCTGGACTCGGCGTAGTGGTCGCCACGCAACACGTACCATGCGCCGGTCGCGGCAACGCAGAATGCACCCGTGAGATAGGCCGCCAGCAGCATGTGCGGAAAGCGCGACCATACGACCGAATTGAAAATGATCTTCGTCCAATCGTCTGGCGCGAAGTAGCCGTTCTGGAGGACATAGCCGACCGGCACCTGCATCCAGCTGTTGTTGACCATGATCCAGAACGCGGATAGCGCGGTCCCGAGCGACACCATCGCGGTGGAGAACAAATAGAACCTTGGCGGCACCCGTTTGCGTCCGAACACGAGCACTCCGAAGAAGCTGGCTTCCAACATGAACGCCGTGAAGGTCTCGTAGGAGAGAAGCGGACCTTGGATCGGCCCGGACATCTTCGACAGGACGCTCCAGTTCGTTCCGAACTGGAATCCCATAACGACTCCCGAGACGACGCCCATACCGAAGGCGACGCCGAAAATCTTGAGCCAGAATTCGAACAGCGCCTGATAGACCGGGCGGCCCGTTCGCATGTGCATAGCTTCGAGCACGGTCAACCAGGCCGCAAGACCGATCGTGAAGGCTGGGAAGATGATGTGAAATGAAATGGTGAAGCCGAACTGTATCCGCGACAGCAGAAGCGCCGTTGCATCCATGTGAGCTATCCTTTCCCCTCACGGGCCTCGTGCTGATCCCGCCTGTGGTGCAGGTAGGGGGCGTTTTACGACGGCATTTTCCAGCGCGAATGGATTTTGCGCATTTGCACGCCGGATCCGGCCGAAGCGGCGGCGTGATCCCACGTGCGCGATCAGCCTTCATGCTGCGATCGTCGGACAATCGGAAAAGATGAGGCGATTGGGATGGGTAAAGATCTCATATCCATCCGCACGGGCGACCGCGATCAGCGTGATGCCTGCCTGATCGGCGGTCTCGACTGCGAGCGAGGTCGGCGCCGAGACCGCGACGAGGACAGGAGCACCGATCCGCGCGGTTTTCTGCACCATCTCAACCGACACGCGGCTTGTCAGAAGGATCGCACCGCCTGCCCGCGCCATGTTCTCTCGCATGAGCGCACCGGCGAGCTTGTCGAGTGCGTTGTGACGGCCGACATCCTCCCGTACCAGACCTATGCCTTTTTGCGGTTGCCAGAAGGCCGCGGCGTGCACAGCCCGTGTCTTCTGATTGAGCTCTTGCAAAGGCGCCAGAGCGCTCATGGCGTTCAGCAGGTCGCGCGCGCGAAAGGTCGCCGTGCTGGATACGTGCGGTGGCGTGGGACAGGCCTGCTCCAGGCTCTCGATTCCGCATAATCCGCAGCCGACCGGACCGATCATGGCCCGGCGACGCGCCGAGAGTTCGTCCGCCCGGCATCGGTCCAGCCACATTTGAACCTCGATCCCGAGGCTGCTCTCCACGATCTCGATGCTCGCAATCTCGTCCGCCTGCTCGATGATCCCTTCCGTCAGGGCAAAACCAACTCCGAAATCCTCCAGATCGGCCGGCGTGGCCATCATCACTGCGTTGGTAGATCCGCCAAAGGTGAGCGCAATCGCCCTCTCCTCGGCCACATATCTCGATGAAAGCGTGGGGTTTCCACCGCGCCAGAGAAGCTTCGCACGCTGCTGAAGCGGACCATCGGCGATCATTGCTGCTCCTTTCAGGTACCGTACCCGTTCAGATAGCCTCGCTTGCCGACAGATGTTTTCGTCCCACGATCGCATTTTCTTGATCGCACGACAGCGCTTCTGGGCGATCGATTCGCGCTGCAGCGTGCGAATTCGAAAGATCATTCGGTGGTCGACAACGATATCGGAGGCAAGCCCAATCAGGCCGATAAGGCCGCGTCGCCATTCTGGGCTCAAGGACAGCGAACTCAATGCACGGAGCGCACGAGTATGACTAAGCCGGAAAATACTGGCCTCACCGGTCGACCACGGGCCGGTGCATTCGGACAACCTATTCACCAGATCCTGGTGCCGTTCCCGGTCGCTTACTTTGCGGCGGCATTCGCGACCGACCTGGCCTATTGGAGGACCGCCGAGGTGATGTGGTACCGGTTTTCCGTCTGGCTGATCGCGGGGGGACTGGTCGTGGCCGCGCTCGTCGCGCTGGCCGCGGTGTTCGATCTCTTTCGTAACCAAAGACCGGCATGGATCCGCGCACTCGCCTACGCGGCCGCGGTCGTGCTGTCCATTCTCAATGTCCTTGTCCATAGCCGGGACGGCTATACCGCGGTCGTTCCCACGGGGCTAACGCTCTCGGGCGTCGTCCTCGTTGTTCTGCTTTTCGCGATGTCCCCAGGCTGGACGTTGACCCATCGCTATCTCATCGGAGCAAAGGCATGACCGAAGTCAGGACGAGCTTGCCGCGGGTTGCTGCCATCATGGCCGCTGTCGCCGGATTGGGTCTGGCCGGCTGCAACGATACCGGAGGTGATCCGAAACTGCAGATCGGCGCAAATCCGATGCTGCCGCCGCTGCATCAATATTTGCTGCCACCGATCCGGATTGCGACACCGGTGGGGTGGGGATCCGAGACACCCAAGGTACCGCAGGGGCTGCAGGTCCATGCGCTTGCCGCAGGCTTGCAGCACCCGCGATCGGTTTACGTCCTGCCGAACGGCGACGTGCTGGTCGTCGAGAGCAACGGTCCGAAGGCGCCGATTTTCCGTCCCAAGGACCTGATCACCGGGGTGGTGGAGTTGCTCGCCGGCGCCAAGGCGAAGGACGCCAACCGAATCACATTGCTCCGCGACACCAATGGCGATGGTGTTCCCGACATGCGAACGGTGTTTCTGGATCACCTCAATTCTCCGTTCGGCGTAGCGCTGGTTGGTCACGATCTCTACGTCGCAAACACGGACGCGATCATGCGCTACCCGTATCAGGACGGGCAGACCAGCATCAGCGCCAAAGGTACCAAGCTGACCGATCTGCCGGGCGGCCCGATCGATCACCATTGGACGAAGAGCCTTCTGGCCAGCCCAGACGGATCCAAGCTCTACATCGGCGTCGGATCGAACAGCAATGTTGCAGAAAACGGGCTCCAAGCCGAGTACGAACGCGCCGCCATCTGGGAGGTTGATCGCGCCACCGGTGCTCACCGCATCTTCGCCAGCGGCATGCGCAATCCGACGGGGCTACAATGGGAGCCCACGACCGGCAAGCTGTGGGCGATTGCCAACGAACGCGACGAGATCGGTCCGGACCTCGTGCCGGACTATCTCACCTCCGTGCAGGATGGAGGATTTTATGGCTGGCCGTACAGCTACTATGGACACCATCTCGATCCACGCGTTCAGCCGCAACGCCCCGATCTGGTTGCCAAAGCGATCGTGCCGGACTACGCGCTCAGTTCCCACGTGGCTCCCTTGGGATTTGCCATGTCCTCCGGCCACAATCTGCCTGCGAACTATCAGAGCGGCGCCTTCGTCGGAGAGCACGGCAGCTGGGATCGAACCCCGCTTAATGGCTATAAGGTCGTTTTCGTACCCTTCAAGGATGGCAAGCCTTCCGGCTCGGCCCAGGACGTTGTCACTGGCTTCCTTGATGCAAACAACCACACCCATGGCAGACCTGTCGGCCTCGCCGTGGATCGCAGTGGTGCACTGCTGATTGCCGACGACGTCGGCAACGCGGTGTGGCGGGTCTCATCGGCTGACGTCACGGCTGCGCCCAAGCCGGCCTCGTAGCGATCACACCGATGTGCGGGCCAGGCGGCCTGGAAACGGGCCTGCCTTCCCACTCGCTCAAGCTCTCGGTCGATGCGTGAGATATGCCTGTCATCGAATTTAGTCGGATCGACGCAGCGAGCGCCTATCTCAAAATCAGGACGGATGGAGGCTCACATGTATCTGCGAACCAAACGGCGCATCGTTGTTGCGACGCTGTTTTTTGCGATTGGCGCCTCGTGTCCAGCACTCGCCGCTACAGCACCTGTATTCCCGCAGGCTTCCGTCCAACGCGATGTGACGGTCCAATTCGGGCGTGGCGAGCTCGTCAGGTTGCGGTCAGGAGGACCCATGATGACCGTATCCACGGTCAAAGGCGACCAGGTCAAATGCGTTTGGACCGATGATGACGGCCAACCCGCCGATGCAACCTTCCCGGCCGATGTGCTGCAGAGATTTTGATCAAGCGGTTTTAGGATTATCCTGGAGGTGAGAATGCTGATTACCTTGGTTGCGATTCTCTGCAACGGACCGCTCTGCCTTGAAAAGGTCGTCACCAATAGCGATCAATCCGGGATCAGCATGAGCGCGTGCGAGACCAATGCCCAGACTGGAATCGCCGACTGGCTCTCGCATGGCCCGTACAGCCAGTGGACGCTACACGGCTACAAGTGCGTGATTGGGCCATATACCCCAAAACGACCGGCCTAGACGTCAAGGTGTTCGCCATCGAGCCGCTTGCCGCAATCGCCGGCCTCGAAACCAGATATCTGTCGCGGAAGGTGGCTGGGCGCGTTCTCGTCCAGGACGTCAGTGTGCAAGTTTCGGCTGGCGAGATACTCGCCATCGTCGGACCGAGCGGGGCAGGAAAGTCGTCATTCCTCCGGCTGCTCAATCGCCTGGACGAGCCTACGTCCGGCACGGTCCTGCTCAAGTCGCAGGATTTTCGTTCCATTTCCCCACAAGAATTGCGGCGCCGGATTGGCATGGTGATGCAGACGGCCTATCTTTTTCCAGGCACCATCGCCGCCAACGTTGCGTTCGGACCATTCCAACGCGGCCAGATGTTGGCGCCCGTCCAGGTCGAGCGCCTCCTGGAGCGCGTTGGCTTGCCCGGACTTGCCGACCGCGACGTCAGCAATCTCTCCGGCGGCGAAGCGCAACGCGTCGCGCTGGCGCGGACGCTTGCGAACGAGCCTGAGGTGCTGTTGCTGGACGAGCCGACCTCCGCCCTGGACGATGCGTCAGTGCGCGGCATCGAAGAGCTCATTCTCGGCATCGTCAGGGAACGACGGATGACATGCCTCATCGTCACGCACAATCGCGCCCAGGCGGCGAGGCTCGCGGAGCGGACGATGGTCATGCAAGCGGGCCGGCTAGTCGCAATCGGCCCCACCGGGGAGATTCTGCATGTTGGCTGAACTTCAGAACAGTATCGGCAACGACGTGTTGACAGGCCTCGCGCAGGCCGGCGGGGCGATCGCGCTATGCGCCGCCGTCGTCGCGTTGTGTGGCTGGCAATCTGTGCATGTGGGGCGCGAGGCGATCGTAGCGATGGCACGCGGCCTCGTACAGATGGTTCTGGTCGGCTTGGTGCTGGCCCTGCTGCTGCACGGTCGCCTGCTGATCGGCGGCCTCATCCTCTTCATGATGGCGATCGCCGCAGCGATCACGGCGGCCCAACGTCTCAAGGGAATGGATGGCGCACTTTTACTCTGTTTCTGGTCGATTGCCGCAGGTGCAGGCACCGTCATCGCAGTAATGCTCGCGACCCGCAGTCTTCGGCCGGACATTTCAATGCTCGTCCCCGTGGGCAGCATGATCATTGCCAACGCGATGAATGCGTGCGCACAGGCAATTGAGCGTCTCCGAGCCGAAATCCTTGCCCATGTCGGCCAGATCGAGGCAGGCCTGTCGCTGGGCGCGGAGCCCGCCGTTACCGTTGCGCCCTATCTGCAGAGTGCCGTGTATGCAAGCCTTCTGCCCCGGCTCGACATGATGAAATCACTGGGGCTGGTGTGGATCCCGGGCGTTATGGCCGGCATGGTGGTCTCGGGCGTCAGTCCGGTCTATGCGGGCATCTACCAGTTCATCGTCGTGGCGATGATCCTGGCCGCATCGGGCATTACAGGTCTTGTTGCAACGGTTCTCATGCGCTCGCGCGCTTTCTCCGCGGCGGCGCAACTCGCGATTCGGCCGGCGGAGACAACAGTCTCGAACCGCGCGTCCGGGCGAGCACGCTGATCAAGTCATCTCTCGGCAGACTCTTGCCGCGCCAGCCCGCAGGGCTGAGGCACCAGCCGGATCAGTATGCGCGACTTGCTCAGGCGCTCGCAATCTTCGGCAAGCGCCTCAAGCCGATATGCGACGGCCTGGTCAAGCGCATTTCGGGACTCGCGAGACGCGGCCTGCACCTTCAGCAAATACTCCTTGATCAACATGATCGGTTACAACTTTCTCCAGGCATCCTTGGCCTTGCAGGGAATGGCGATGAGTATAACAAGCACGATCACCGCAGTTTGCTCGTGAGCGATAGTTCACGGCCGCAAGCGCAGCCAGCCGAACGATTCGAGGTCTCTGTATTTTTGTCGAGAGATCCGGCGCGTGCGATAGACAATAGCGGGAGCCATGAGACGCTCCATTCTGCCGCCGTTTCGATTGAATAGGTTCTTTGCAGGGGTACCCGCTACCCAGGTATCGCTATTCTCTCCGAGACCTCGGCACACTTCTCCGAGCGACGTCCAACTTCGCGACCCGACAGAGAGGTCTCAGTTTTCGGATTCGCCGTCATGCGTCTTTAGAGCCGCGTCGAAGCACTTGACAAGGCCGTCTCCGTCGAATGGCTTCGTCAAGTAGCAAATCGCCCCAGCCGCAAGCGCCTGCGCACGGGTCTTCTCATCGGGAAACGCGGTGAAAAAAATGAAAGGAACGCGGCTCCCCTGGGCACGCAAGTGATCCTGCAATTGGACCCCGCTCATACCAGGCATTTGGACATCCGTAACTACGCACGCGAAGTCGTCAATGCGTCCCGAGCGCAGGAACTCTTCGGCCGATGCGAATGTACGCACGATATATCCGAGCGACCTCACGAGGCTGTCGGTCGTGACGCGCACGGATTCGTCATCGTCGATGATGGCGACAAGTTGAAGCTTCGACACAACGATCTTTCCTCGGTGCGGAGACGGGGCTCCAAAGCGTCACCGTCGCGGCGACTTCAGATTGCACCATTGATTGAGATCGTAAACGATACCTGCGTATATATCCCAGCCCTCAGCCTTTCGGACGCCGGATTCCGAGCGAGTCAGCCATTCCCACCAGATCAACGACCGATCGAGCCTTCATTTTTCGCATCATGTTGACACGATGGACCTTGACCGTAATCTCGCTAACTCCCAGTTTTGCCGCGGACTGCTTGTTCATAAGACCCTCGACGACGAGCGCCATCACCTCTCGCTCGCGTGATGTCAGGGAGTCGAGCCGAGCTCGGATTTCTGCAACAGCCTTTTCGCTCTCGCGTCGCTTCCGGTCTCGCTCGAGCGCTCTGACGACGGCATCCAGCATCTCCTGGTCGCGAAATGGCTTGGTCAGGAAGTCGATGGCACCAGCCTTCATCGCTTGCACCGACATCGGGATATCGCCGTGACCGGTCATGAAGATGATCGGGACGCGAATACCGGCCTCTGCCAATTCGGCCTGGAAGTCGAGACCGCTGACTCCCGGCAGCCTGATATCGAGCACTAGGCAACTGGCTGCATCAGGCATCTTGATCTGCGAGAATTCGCGGGCAGAGCCAAAGAGCTCCACCCATAGTCCCACGGACCGGAACAGGCTGCCGAGTGTCTCTCGTATCGCCACGTCGTCATCGACGATAAACACGACACGTTCAGGCGCGGCTGCGGGGTCACGTTGCGATTTGGAGCTAGCGGTCACGCAGCCTCCTGCTGATACGTTGGCAACGTGAATTGGAACCTCGCGCCGGGGCCGGCATTATTGGCGGCCGCCAACCGCCCGCCATGAGCCTCGATGATCGAGCGGCAGATCGAAAGTCCCATGCCCATCCCACCGGATTTCGTCGTGAAGAATGCATTGAACAATTTGTCGGCACTGTCGGCTGATATTCCAACGCCCGAGTCGGCGACGTCGACCACGACCCGTCGCGCTTCGTCCTGATAGGACCGGATAACCAGCTCATGCACTCGGCCCATGATCGGTTGCATTGCTTCAACACCGTTCATGACCAGATTGATGATCACCTGCTGCAGTTGAACCCGATCGGCCAGAACAATGGGAAGCGCCGGCGCCAGCTCCAGCCTCCAACGCACCTGTCGTGTGGTCAATTCACGCTGTACCAACGCTATCACCTCATCAATGATGCCGTTGATATCGAGCTGTTCCTTTTGCGAATCGGCATTCTTCGCGAGATTGCGAACGCGCCGGATTACTTCGGCCGCCCTGTTCCCTTCCTTGATAATCCATTCGGCAGCGCGGCGCGCTTCGTCCAGATTTGGCGGGACTCCGTCGAGCCAACGCAGGCAGGCGCTGGCGGCATTGACGACAGCGGCAAGCGGCTGGTTCACTTCGTGCGAGATCGACGCCGTCATTTCTCCCAGCATCGTCACGCGCGTCACATGCGCGAGCTCCGTCTGGGCCTTCTGTAGCCTCTCCTCGGCTTGTTTAGTCGCGGTGACGTCGACCACGGCGCCAACATACTCCAACTGGCCTGCGTGATTTCTGCCAACATGAGCGACAACATGAGCAAACTTGACGGACCCATCGGGCATCAGGAATCTATGCTCATAGTCAAGATCTTGTCCCTCGCTGAACGCGCTGTCGCGTGCTTGCGCCACGAGCGCGCGATCTTCCGGATGAACTCGCTCGAGGATCATGTCGAACGTGAGAGAATGCGACTGGTCATATCCAAGAATTCTGAATAATTCTTCGGACCCCACGCGCTCGCCGGTGGAGATATTCCAGAAGAAGCTGCCGGTTTGACTCACCCGCTGTGCTTCGACCAATTTGGACTCGCTTCGGCGCAATTCCTCCTCGGCCCGCTTGCGGTCCTCGATGTCGGTGGACGAGCCGTACCATTTGACGATGTTGCCCGACTCGTCGCGTAGCGGTACGGCGCGGAACAGGAACCAGCGATATTCACCATCGAACCGCCTAAGCCGGGCCTCGAGCTCGCCTGGCAGGCCGGAGGCTCTTATCGCGCTCCATTTCTGCAGCATGCACTTCTTGTCTTCAGGATGAAAGGCACGAGGCCAGCCGGTCTCGGCCTGTTCCAGGGCGAGGCCGGTGTAGTCGAGGGCTGGTTGATTGAGGAAGTCGGGCATACCTTCCGGGGTAGAGCGCCAGACCAGCGCCGGGATCGTATCGACGACCAGTCGAAGGCGATCTTCCGACCTCTTGATTTCGTCGAAGGCCGTTTGCAGTTTTTCTTTGGCGAGGTACTGCTCGGTGACATCGACATGCGTACCAACCAGTTGCTCCACTTCGCCGTCTTCTCCAAGGAACGGATGTCCGACGGAATGTATGTATCTAATGGATCCGTCCGGAAGCGCGATACGGAAGTCGACTTCTAGGTCTTCTTTCTCTCGAACGGCCTGCTGCACCATTTCGATGACCCGCTCCCTATCCCCCGGTAGGATACGATCATAGAAGGGCTGGGGTGACACGGTGTCGTTTTTCGGATCAAGTCCAAACAGGTTGTACACCTCCTGGGACCAATACACGAACTCTCGAAGGCGAGCATCCCAGGCCCAGCTACTCGTTCGGCTCAAACGTTGGGCTTCGGCGAGGTAGCTCTCGCTGCGTCGAAGCTTCCGTTCCGTTTCTCTTACAGCCGTGACATCCGTCACGGCGCCGACGAACTCGATACCTCCCGACTTGCTCTTGCCAGCCTGAGCGACAGCGTGGACATATTTCACCGTGCCATCCGGCATCAGCAGGCGATGCTCAAAGTCGAACTCTTCGCCGTCACAAGACGCGCGATCGAGAATCCTTTGCAAGGGAGCGCGATCTTCCGGATGGGTGCGCCGAACAATAAGCTCGACGGTCGGCTTCGTCGTGCGATCGCATCCGAAGATTCGAAAGGTCTGATCTGACCAGAGAATCTCTCCGCTTTCGATATTCCAGCCAAAACTTCCGGTCCCACTCAATTTCTGCGCCGCAGTCAAATACATTCCGCTGCGCCGCAGCGCCGCTTCAGTCCGCTTTTGATCCTCCATCGCCACATGCAGGTCGCTGCCCGAACGCTGAAGATCATTGGCAGCCTTCCTCTGCGCCGAGATTACGAGTGCTACGACAGTCGCTGTGAGAACGAAGAGAATTTGGCGCGGCACCTCCCCGGAAATACTTGTGGCGAACAGATCATGTTTCCATACGGACAAACTGCTCGGTGGCGCAAGGTAGAAATGAAATGCCAATACGCCGAGGAGGACTGCCAGCAGCGCAGGGCCGAGACCGCCGAACCATGCCGCGAAAATGACCGCGCAAAGCAGCAGGGATACGATCGCCTCGGCATTCAATAGACGTGTCAGGAGTTCAGCGGCGATGATTGCAACGGCAACAGACAAAACCGCCAGCGCAAACGAAGTCGCAAGCGAGGTTGACCACGGTCGGGGAATATCAGATCTCGTCATTCCGCCTGCTCGTCCGCTTCAGGTGATTTAGACAGCATCTCGCAGAAGAACGAATGCTGCGGCCGCTTTCTAGAAATCCGTGTTCTTGCTGCGCGGCGTTCATACGCATTCGGGCTTCTCAGCAAATCAACATTAGTACATTTTATGGAAGGAGTCCGGGCAAATTCGGCTGCGATCCGAGAGGGTTCCGCGGTGGCAATCCAACTAACCCGCGAGATAAGACATCTAAACCTCCGTTTAATTGAAGTGCAGGTTGGCCGAACTTATTCTCACATCAAGCAGCACGGCCGCGTTTTCCTCCCTGGCGCGCACCGCCTGTCTGCCAAGCGGACGGTTTCACGTCGCCTCCTCTGCCCTCGGCGAGAAGCCGTCCGTCGCTTTGTCGATTGGCCGAAGCGCTATTGCGGGGCCTTTCAGATTCTCTTCTCGTATCCCGCTCGCCCGTGGCGACTCACCAAATCGCAGCACGACCGAAACGCTACGAGGCTTCTTCGGACCTTTCATCGACCCGCCACAGCGATTGGCAAGCCCTGCGGCTCTCCAACCCTTTTGCGCGAGCTTTCAGCGTTGCCACTCATTCGGGTGCGTGAAGAGCAAGGCGCCTTAACCCTGCGTATAATTCTTCCGACCCTTTTTGAATATCGGACGCTTACCCGCGCATGCTTGAGGCAGCATTCGTTTCCTCTTAGCCTCGCCATCAATCGATCGCCCGTACGGAAAATCAACGGCGAACGAGCCAGAAGCAATCTGCCATCCACGGGATACGAAGAGGAGGCGTAAATGTGCAACAACTCTCAACATCGTCATGACGTGGCCACCAAGCGTTGCCCGATCTGCGACGGCCGATTTGGCCTTATCCGGCACTATTGCTGGAAGACTGCGCTTTGTTCCAAACGGTGCGTTGATCGGTTCAAGGCCCGTCGGGAGGCCGACCGCAAGTGGTTATCCTGGTATCGAGCGGCTTGAGAACACTCCAATCGGGCAATGCATCTAACGGAGAGGCGCGACATGAGATTCGTCCTGGTCAATGGTCGAATGCCCTGCACTCAGCCAGTCTGCGTGATGTGCGAGAAGCCGATCTCCCCAGGCTACCTGCGGGAAATCGGAACACGCCTCACCTACTGCGATCACGATTGCTACGCAGAGCACTGCAATAGTGCCATTCTGCTGCTCGAAAGCCGGGCAGTGGTATCATGAACATTTACTCGCCAACGAGCGGCGGAAGGGACGTCGCATGACGACTCACACCACGGTCCGCAACAGGCCAAGCTGCGAGGAATCGACATTCACTAGTGTTGAGCCAAGTATCTTGCAGTCGACGTCAAGACACCTTCCAACTGCACGCCGCCAGCATCGTAGCTTTGTCCCGGGCCCACAGACCGCGACAAAGCTACGAAATGAAGGCGCAGAGATTCCGGCGGGTATCGACGGCCTATCCGTGCCGGCACGCCTTCTCATCGCAGATATACTCGCAGAAATGCAATCCCGTTTTGTCTCCACTGAGACAGATTTTCATTCGCTCCTATCGACTGTGGTCGCAAAGCTGATCGACGCGATGGGCGCGTTGCCGCTGCAACATCACGCTCCTTCAAAACTGGCGCTCGCGACTGTCGGATCGGCATCGAGCGCGGAGCATTCGGGTCGGCTTCCGCCACCAAATGATACCGTGTTGCGGGTGGGAACGCTGGAGCTCGACCTCCTTGACCGCACTGCGAAGCGCGGCGATCGCCATATCGATCTGAGACCGCGCGAGTTTCAGTTGCTCAAGTACCTGATGCAACGCAGCGACACGTTACTTTCGCGGGCGACTCTCCTGATTGAGGTTTGGAGTTACAAATTCGTACCGGAGACCAATCTCGTCGACGTTTACATGAGCAAGTTGCGTCGCAAGGTTGACGGCCCAAATGAGATTGCTCTCATCCGAAACGTGCGCGGCGCAGGCTTCGTTCTGAGTGCGACACCATTTCCATAACATTCAACGTGAATTGCGAACGATCGCGCCATGGCGTCAGCGACGGCATCGTGCAATTGCGAAAGGCCTCAGCTCTTTGAGAGCCTAGTTCTAACTCTCGAGTGATGGCAATCCGCGAGGCGAGCAGATGATCCTCCTACCTCTCATGACCGCTTGGATTTGGTTCCAGATCTTGACAGCCTCACCGGTGCCAGCGTTGGCTTTGAGATCACACCGTGCACATGGTTCACGGGACGCTCGTTAGGGGCTTCTGGCCGACTGACTGGCCGTTTGCGCGATTTCGTGGCGGAGCGGGCTTCCCGTCCGTCGATGGCACCGGCCCCAATTCACTTTCAATCGGCCTGCTCGTTCGGAACACTCGCCATGAAAATCGGTCCATTTTCTGCCGTATCGAAGAGTTCGCTGGCCCTCGGCCTGCTGTCGGCTTCCATTGTGATCCCGCTGACAGCCACCCTTGTACGCCTGCCCGGAGCTCATGCCGGCGCGGCAGGCATCTCCTCCACACAATCGGCGACGTATCTGCCGAGCATCAGCGACATGATGATCGGCACGATTCAACCCAGGCACGAGCGGATTTGGCGTGCCGTGCAGGCCGGCGATTGGGATTTTGCCGCCTACGAGCTGGGCAATCTCCGCGGTGCATTCGGCCGACTCGGACGCGCTCATCCAATGGAAGAGAACACCCCGTTTACCGATATGATCGAGTCCGTTACCAAGAAACCGCTCGATGACCTAAAGGATGCCATCCATCGGAGAGGTGACGCCGATTTTGGCAAGGCCTATGACGAACTCAGCGACGCCTGCAACTCCTGTCACCAGGCGCTGAATCACGGCACGATCGTGATTGGCCGACCGACCGGCGCGTCCCAATCAGACCTGATTTTGGGCAAAGCTGGACGGTAGCGCCGCGCCGCCCAGAGCATCGATCATCTCTGCGGCAAATTCAGTCCATTTGCCTTGTCGGGACAGACGATCTCGATCTGCCCTCCGGAACCGGGATGGATGACCAGCCGGAAACCATGCAGCTTGATGATGGCCGCCACCAGGCTAAGTCCGAGCCCGACACCCGGCGTGTTGCGCATCTTGTCGGAGCGGTAGAATCGCCGCAGCACGGCTTCTCGCTCCTGTTCGCCGATACCTGGCCCCGTGTCGGTCACACGCACGGTGGCTTCCTTGTCGCCCCGCAAGAGCTCCAGGCCGACCTTCCCGCCGGCCGGCGTAAACTTGATCGCGTTGTCGACGAGATTCGCCACGGCTTCGAAGAGAAGATCCCGGTCACCCCAAACGTGCAGCTTGCAGTCGATATCCACACCAAGCGCGAGGCTCTTGTCCTCGGCGATCGGCTCGTAGACGTCACACACCTCTCGCAAGATTTCATGAAGCGCAACATTGCCGAACCCGGCCGAACGCTGGCTGTTCTCAATCTCAGTCAGTCGCAGGAGAGCCGTAATGATCGCGAGTGACTGATCAATGCCTCCGATCGCCTTGTCCGTGACGGTCTGAAGCTGCTCCAGGGTGGTTGCATGTGTACGCCCGCGCTCCAGGGACAATCGGGCGCGCGTCAGCGGGGTTCGTAGATCGTGCGCAATATCGTTGCCTACGCCGGCCAGCGCATTAATCATCGTTTCCATTTCATCTAGCATGCCGTTCACGATGATGGCCAATCTGGAGAACGGATCGTCGACATTTCGATGTGGAAGGCGCTCCCGGAGGTCCCCGGCGATGATGCGCTGCACCCGCTGATTGACCTCCTCGACACGCCTTTCGGCGCGCACGCTCAACCAGGCTCCGGCCAACAGGCAAAGACACAGCGTCGGCAGCAGCCCGAGCGCGAGGGCTTGTCCCACGACGCTCGATATCTCGCGGGTCTCGTCGACGTTCCGCCCCAGCACGAGGACATCGCCGTTTTCCAGACGCTGGCCCGCCGCCCGAATCAGGGGATCGCCAGCAGGCGATTGGCCAACCCGCGCCACCCTCGTGGCCTGCGCCGCTCCATCGACCCTGAGGTCCTGCGGCAGCTGTTTGAGATTGCCGGCAAGCCGATTGCCGGCGGAATCGAACAATCCCGCATACTGAACGCCTCGGGAGTCCTGGCCGAGATGGTCCGAGATAGCGTCAGCGCGGCGATCGCGCGGCAGGGTCGCCATGAAATTGAGCTGTTGAGCGATCATGCGATCGGAACGCGCAATGAGATAGCCGTCGATCTTCCAGTAGATGAAACCGAACAGCACGATCATGAAGATGGCGAATACAACAGCCACCGCCGTAGCCCACCGGAAGGTATTCGAGCGTATGAGCTGGAGCTGGCGCATCGATCTGGCCGGTTGCTGTTCGTACTTCATCCAATCACCGGGCCACGGCGCTGGCGCGCCTATTGCTGCGCCCGCAGAATGAACCCCGAGCCCCGGACATTGTGAATCATCTGGGATTCCCCGGAACCGTCAACCTTATGCCGCAGCCGGCCCATATGTACGTCAACCAGGTTGGTCGTGGCCGGGACGAATTTGTAGTTCCAGACTTCTTCGAGCAACATTGCGCGGGTCAACAACTGATCGCTTCGCCGCATCATGTATTCGAGGAGGCGGAATTCGCGTGGCAACAGATCGATCTCCCGTTCGCCGCGCCGAGCGGTACGCTCGATCAGATCGAGCTCGATAGGGCCGACTCGCAAGGTCGTCCCGCGGCTGTCCGCGGGACGACGAAGTAGGGCTTCTATTCTTGCGATGAGTTCCACGACTGCAAAGGGCTTCGTAAGGTAATCATCTCCACCGCTTCGCAAGCCCCGCACCCGATCGTCGACGGCGCCGAGCGCGCTCAGCACCAGGACCGGGGTGCTAACCTGCTCCTTGCGCAACGCCTCGATGATTGTAAGCCCGTCCATGCCGGGCAGCATGCGATCGACGATCAGGACGTCGGGATGCAGGGCTCGGGCCTTGTCGAGGCCGTCAATTCCGTTTGACGCCCACTCGACCTCAAACCCAAGCTCGTTGAGCTCGGCCACGATCTCCTCGGCCGTTTCGGCGTCGTCTTCGATCAGAAGAACCTTCATCATCAGCTCGATCTCAAGTGTGCCAAAGTGCCCAGCCGGCCGGCGGGAAATCATATGCTCGCTCGTTGGCAAAGTCATAGGCTACCCGTCCAAATGGTCGAGTTAGAATGAGCCGGACCGCGCTACCCAAGTACTTGGCTTAGCGCCGCCCGCTTCGGCTTGGCACGCCGCCTTGGCAAAGCGCGGCAGGGCCCTCGATGAAAGACATAAACTCTCTGCCGAGGCGTCGCCATTAAATAGCAATTTAAAGAGCTTAGCTGATCGGGGGCCGCCCGGCGCATGGTCGCGCCGCCGCGCGGTCCACGCCCCGCTCCTCGCAACACTGAAATCGATTTTAGACGAAATCCTCCGGACGGCTGCTTACGTTCCCGGACACGCGATCAAAAGAGCGAGCCGGCATGCTGGACAACGTCGACGAACGTAACACGAATGGCAATCCGCAGGTTGATCCGCGGATGTCCTCCAAAATCGGATTTATCGGGCTCGGCCTGATGGGTACAGCCATGGCCGCCAATCTCGCGGCCGACGGTCGCAACGTATGTGCCTATGTACGCCGGCCGGAGCGCATCCACGACCTCCAGGCGCTCGGCGTGGCGGCCACAACTCGTCGGCCAGACTTGTTCGACAGCGACATCATCATCACCATGTTGCCCGATGACGCTGCCGTTCAGAATGTATTCTTTGGACCATTCGGGATTTCGGAGTCGTTACGGCCCGGCGTGATCCATCTGTCGATGAGCACGATTAGCACCGGAGCCTCGGCCGCGCTCCTGCTCGAGCACGAGCGTCGCGGTCAAGGCTACGTTGCTGCCCCCGTCTTCGGCAACCCCGACGCAGCCAAAGCGCGCCAGTTGGCCGTCATCGTGGCAGGCGATCCGGCGTCCTGTGAACGTTGCCGATTGGTGACGGATTCGCTCGGGCAGACTTTCGTCATTGGGACGGATCCATCGCAAGCCAATCTGATCAAGCTGCTCGGCAATATGATGACGGCGACAACTCTCGAGGTCCTCGGAGAGATCGTGACAGTGCTGCGGAAGCGTGGACAGGACCCTCAGCAATTCGTCGACATCATGACCCGCACAATGTTCGACAGCCGCGTCCACAAAAACTATGGTAGCCGGCTCATTGCGGGCAGTTACAAGCCCGGCTTGACCATGCCGCTGGCGCTCAAGGACGTGCGCCTGGCGCTCGCCGAGGCGGAGCTGGCCGGCGCTCCGATGCCATCCGTTGGTGTCGTTCGCGACCGGCTGATCACGGGCATCGCTCGCGGCCATGGCGGACTCGACTGGACGGCACTCGGAATGGTGGCTTCGGAGGAAGCGGGACTATAGGCGCGCCGGTCCGCGCGGCGGCGTAGCATCATCGTCAAAAGGGTGTCTTGCGTCAGGCTCCCCGCGCCGCCCGCGCGGTGGCACTGACTGCGGTCCCATTCCTTCTGCTCGTGAATCACGCTCCATTGAAGTCCCGTGAAATATCTGTGCGTTTGGCTGATCCGTGATCCATCCCACCTGCTCCGACGGGCCACTCTTTCACCCGGCCTGCTGTTTTCAACGGAGAAGCTCAATGACGAACCTCAAACTGCTGTCGACTGGACTGATCGCGGTCGCAATGCTCGCTACGCCCGCCATGGCGCGCGAAAACGGCAGCCTCGCTCGGCGCACCGCCGTGGAAGCCAATGCTGCCGGGCCGGCCGCGTCGATCTACTCGGCTGGCCATGCCTGCGTTCAGCCGCCGCGCGTCGGCGCATTTGCGACGGCGCCGTGGACCGGCAACAACGTTCCCTGCGAACCGGGCACGGGCGCGTTCTAGTCAGCACACCCTGCATCGCCTGGCTCGACCATTCCACTCGCATTTTTGCGCGTGCGGGCTCGTCGGTCACCGCCCCGAGAAGAGCGGGCTGGACTCCGTTCCAGCCCGCCTTTTCTTTTACGATCATTCCGGACGCGAACATCAATCGAGCGTCTCTTGGTCTCGGCGGTCCTCAACTTGCCGCGAGTCAAACAGCATTCCAACTCTTGTGAACGCAAATTGAATGGCACGGGCGTCAAGCGTCCCTACTCTTTCCATTATCGCGAAAGCTCGATCACGCAGCCACACGGATCCTGCGCTGATCTGCGAAGCATCAAGTAGAAGGAGTGTTCTGATGAAACGGTTATTGATGATCCTGGCCACGGCCGCGCTTGCCTCCGTGCTGGCCGTCGGCGCGGCCGATGCGCGAGGCGGGGGCGGAGGTGGTGGCGGTCACGGCGGAGGTTTCGGTGGTGGCGGTCACGGCGGAGGTTTCGGTGGTGGCGGGCATATGGGTGGATTTGGTGGAGGCGCGCACATCGGCGGCTTCGGTGGCGGTGCGCATGTGGGCGGCTTCGGCGGAGGCGTTCATGTCGGCGGCATGGCGATGCATGGCGACATGGCCCGGATAGGTGGCGATCATCTCGGCCTTGGCGATCATCCCCATCCGTATGGCGTAGGCATCCACGACCACGCCATGCATCACTACGGCAGATACCGGCCCGGTTACGGCTACTCTTACGGCGATTCTGACTGCTACGACTGGTACGTCCTGCATCCCGATCAACCGCTGCCGCTAAGCTGCAGCTAGACTGTAGCCCTTACGTTCGGTCTGGATGGCCTGTGCCATCCGGACCGAGCCCCGATCAGAAGCCTCAATTCAAAGTGACGGCTCTGAAATCCAATTTACTGGCGCCCTATCGCCAGCGGCCCTACCTCCGGATTGGCCGGTTCGTCCATTCAGCGCCGCCAATGCGCCGCTGCAGCTCTCGATATCCAGAGATGGGCACGGAACACAGCGAAGCATCGACATCAGCTCGCGCGGCCATCCCGAGCGTCGTCTCATGCAAGCGGACGCTGACTAAGGAGCAAGCAATGAACGCCGTCCCGAAGAAGAACATGGAATTCATCGACATTCCCGGCACATCCATTCGCGTATCCCGCATCGCACTGGGGACGTGGGCGATCGGCGGCTGGATGTGGGGCGGGACCGACGAAAGCGATGCCGTCAAGACGATCCGGCAAGCGCTCGATAGCGGAATCAATCTCATCGACACCGCGCCCGTCTATGGATTCGGTCGTTCGGAGGAAATCGTCGGAACAGCCCTCGCCGGCGGCCGCCGCTGGAAGGCGGTCATCGCCACAAAGGCCGGACTCGACTGGAAGGACGGCAAGCCGTTCCGCAACGCGCGCAAGGCGCGCATTGTCGAAGAGGTCGAGAATTCGCTAAGGCGGCTCCGGACGGATGTCATCGATCTCTACCAGGTGCACTGGCCGGATCCGCGCATACCGATTGCGGAAACCGCTGAAGCCATCGGCGCGCTGCACCGCGATGGGAAAATTCGAGCAGTCGGCGTCAGCAATTTCAGTCCGGCACAGATGGATGAATTCCGCAAGGTCGCGCCGCTTCATGCGGCCCAGCCACCGTACAATCTGTTCGAACGTGCCGTCGAGCGGGACGTCCTCCCCTATTGCCAGGAGAAGAAGATCGCCCTCCTTGCCTACGGCTCGCTGTGCCGCGGCCTCTTGTCCGGCAGCATGTCCGCATCCAGCCAATTCACCGGCGACGACCTGCGAAAGAGCGACCCCAAATTTCAATCGCCACGCTTTCAGCAATATCTTGACGCCGTTGCGCGGCTCGACCAGTTCGCGCGGGAACGCTTCGACAGACGAGTGATCCAATTGGCGGTACGCTGGGTGCTCGATCGTGGAGAGCGGAACATCGCGCTGTGGGGCGCCCGGCGCGCCGAGCAGCTTTCGCCGATCGCGGACGTGCTCGGGTGGCGGATCGATGCCGAAGCCATGGCCGAAATTGATCGAATTCTTCAGGAGACGATCAAGGATCCCATCGGTCCCGAATTCATGGCACCTCCGGATCGGGAGGCGGCATGATGGACACGAGATCCACAATCCAAATCGTGAGCCGGGACCGCTTCGACGCGACGACGGCGCAAACATCGGGCTCCCATCGCTTCGCCGCGATCGGACCGTCGCTAGGCATCAGTTCGACCATCTGGGGCGGCCTCTTCGAAGTTGAACCGGGCGCGCGAACCGGAATCCACCATCATGGCGAACAGGACACGATCGCATTTGTCCTGTCAGGCCGGTGCGAAGTTCGCTGGGGCGACAAGGGTGAGTTCTCTGCACGCGCGAAGGCCGGCGACTTCATTCACGTTCCCGCGTTTCTTCCGCATATGGAGATCAATCCCTCCCGGCTTCTTCCTTTCCGGTGGGTCGTGGTGCGCAGCACGCCTGTGCCTATCGTCGTCAATCTGCCGGACGCGATCTGGCCATGAGCGAGGCGACCTGCCCCCGACATCTTTGATTTGCCCTGCAAACACGGAACAGACATGGAAGATACACACGCCATTTTTCCAACCGTGGGGGTCACGCGCCGCACGGTCATCGAGACCGGCACCACCGCGCTCCTGTTGAGCAGCCTTCCACGGGGCGCGCTTGCCGCCAGCACCGATCAGGTTGACCCCTCTCCCACGTCAATCGCACTTCGGGTCAACGGCCACCTGCACAATCTTGCGCTCGACCCCCGTACGAGCTTGCTGGACGCCTTGCGCGAGCATCTGGCGCTCACCGGCTCGAAGAAGGGCTGCGATCACGGCCAGTGCGGCGCCTGCACCGTTCTGGTCGAGGGACGCCGCATCAATTCATGCCTTACGCTTGCGGTCATGCACGATGGTCAATCGATAACCACTGTTGAAGGACTTGCTTTCGGCGACGATCTGCATCCCATGCAGGCCGCGTTCGTCGAGCATGACGGGTTTCAGTGCGGCTACTGCACTTCGGGCCAGATCTGCTCAGCAGTGGGCATGCTGGCCGAAAGCCGCGAGGGTGTGCCGAGCTATGTGACCGCGGATCTCGCCCAGCCGGAAGCAAAGCTGAACGACGATGAAATTCGTGAGCGTATGAGCGGTAATATCTGCCGCTGCGCGGCCTACCCGAACATTGTCGCGGCTATCAAGCAGGCAATGGGAGAACAGACATGAAGGCCTTCTCCTATGGGCGCGTGCAATCGGTCACGGATGCAGCTATCGCGGCGAGCAAGCCCGGCGTCAAGATCATTGCCGGCGGCACCAACCTGCTCGATCTCATGAAGTTGCAGGTGGAGACGCCATCGACCCTGGTCGACATCAACCGGCTGCCGCTCGACAAGATCGAAGAGACCTCGGAAGGCGGCTTGCGCATCGGCGCGTTGGTCCGCAACACCGACCTCGCGGCAGATCCACGGGTGCGGCAGCACTACGGCGTGCTAAGCCGTGCCCTGCTCGCCGGCGCGAGCGCTCAATTGCGCAACAAGGCGACGACGGCCGGCAATCTGCTGCAGCGGACGCGCTGCTACTACTTCTACGACGTCACAAAACCGTGCAACAAGCGTGTACCCGGCTCGGGCTGTTCGGCGATCGCCGGCTTCAACCGCATCCATGCGATCCTGGGTGGTAGCGAGGCGTGCATCGCGACCCACCCATCGGATATGGCCGTTGCCATGCGCGCACTCGATGCAAAGGTCGAGACAATTGACCACGAAGGCCGAACCCGCGCGATTCCGATCGCCGACTTCCACCGGCTTCCAGGCCGCACGCCACAAATCGAGTCGGCTCTAGGGTCCGGCGAGATCGTCACGGCTGTGACGCTGCCTCCGCCACCTCCGGGCGCCCAGTTCTACCGAAAGGTGCGCGACCGCGCGTCCTACGCTTTTGCGCTGGTTTCGGTGGCTGCCATCGTCGACAGCGTGCACGGTCGAATCCGCTCGGCGCGGCTCGCGTTCGGCGGTCTCGCCCCCAAACCATGGCGCGTCGCCGCCGCCGAACAAGGTCTCACGAATGCGGTTGCCGGCGCCAATTCGTTCGATGCAGCCGCGGACGCGGTTCTCGAGGGCGCGCATGGAGCCGGCTCCAACGATTTCAAGATTGCGCTGACCCGCCGCACCTTGCATGCCGTGCTCGGCGAGACCACCCGTATCTGAGGGAACATCGAAATGGACATGGATGCACCGGTCGGCCCGAATGCGCTGGATGCCGAGAAGATTGTCGGCAAACCACTCGATCGTGTCGACGGACGACTGAAGGTCACCGGCGGCGCACGCTACGCCTACGAGATGCAACAGGACGCACTCTACGGGTTTGTCGTTGAAGCTTCGATCGCAAAAGGGGGGATCGCCTCGATCGAAACACTCGCGGCTGAGCGGGCGCCGGGCGTCAAACTCGTCCTCACCCATCGCAACGCTCCCAAGCAGGGCACCGGCAATCATCGTGAGGCGCATCCTGTGCTCACGGGCCCGGTCGTGTCCCGCTACGGCGAACCGGTCGCGTTCGTCGTCGCCGAAACATTCGAGCAGGCCAGGGCCGCCGCCTTTCTGGTCAACGTGAGGTATGATCAGGACAAAGGACACTACGCTCTGCCCCAACATCTCGACCTGGCCCGCGTGCCGCACCAAACGGACGGTGCGCCGGCCGACAGCGAAGTCGGAAACTTCTCGGACGCGTATGCGAGCGCGCCCGTGCAGATCGATGTGTCCTACAGCACCCCGCTGCAAAACCACGCGATGATGGAGCCGCATGCGACGCTCGCGATGTGGGACGACGACGAGTTGATTCTGCATACGGCGAACCAGATGCTGAATCAGGGCCAGCGGGTCATCGCCCGGACCTTGAATATCCCCGTCGGAAACATCCGACTGGTCAGCCCCTTCATCGGCGGCGGCTTCGGTGGCAAGCTATGGGTGAACGCCGATGCCATTCTTGCCGCAATTGCAGCACGATACCTCAAGCGACCCGTCAAGGTCGCGCTCACCAGGCAGCAGACCTTCCATGTCACGACGCATCGCTCGGACACCATCCAGCGCATCCGCCTCGGTACCGACCGCGACGGCCGGATTATCGCGATCGGCCACGACGTCTTCTCCGGCAACTTTTCGTCCGAACAGGTCTACGAGGCTGCAGCGCTTCAGACTCGGTCGCTCTATGCCGGCCCCAATCGGCTGACGCGGCATCGCCTGGTGCCGCTCGACATTCCCGTCGCATCTTCCATGCGCGCGCCCGGCGAGGCGGTCGGCCTGCTCGCGCTGGAGTGCGCCATGGACGAGCTTGCGGAAACGCTGAAGCTCGATCCGATCGAGCTGCGAATCCGGAATGAGCCCGCCGAGGATCCTGAAAAGCACATCCCCTACTCCAGTCGCAATCTGGTTGCCTGCATGCACGAGGGCGCACGTCGGTTCGGTTGGGACAAGCGCAATTCGGTCCCCGGTCAGGTTAGGAACGAACACTGGTTGGTCGGAATGGGCATGTCCGCCGGAACCAGAGGCAATCCGCTCCGGTTCTCTAGAGCCAATGTACGGCTGGATCCCGATGGAGTGGCCACCGTGAAAATGGCAATGACCGATATCGGCACAGGGACCTACACGATCCTGGCACAGATCGCCGCCGAAATGCTGGGATTGCCGATTGAAAAAGTGCGGGTCGATCTCGGCGACACGATCTTTCCGGAAGCGGCCGGCTCAGGCGGTTCGTTCGGCGCGGCGAGTTCCGGATCGGCACTGTTCGAGGCGTGTCAGGCCTTGCGCGAGAAACTGGCGGTGCGCGCCGGCATGGATCCCAATACAGCGCGCTTTGGCGACGGCCACATTGCAACGGCAGAGCGCACTGTCAGCCTCAAAGAACTTGTCGGCTCCGGAATTGAAGCCGAGGGCGAAATCAGCCCTGGCCGCAACAATCAGGACTTCTCTCAGCAGTCCTATGGCGCTCATTTTGCGGAGGTTGGCGTTGACCGGGACACCGGAGAAGTGCGCCTACGGCGAATGCTGGGCGTATTCGCTGCCGGACGCGTGCTGAACGCAAAGACGGCACGCTCGCAAGCCATTGGCGGAATGGTGTTCGGCATAGGCGCGGCCCTGCACGAGGACCTCGTGCTCGATCCTCACTTTGGCTACTTCGTCAACCACGACCTGGCCGAGTACCACGTGCCGGTGCATGCGGATATCCCGCCGGGCGTAGAAGCCATCTTCCTTCCGGAGCTGGACGAATGCTCCAATCCGCTGAAGAGCAAGGGGATCGGCGAGCTCGGGATCTGCGGTGCCGGTGCTGCGATCGCCAACGCGATCTACAACGCCTGCGGCGCAAGGATCAGGAACTATCCGATCACACTCGACAAGATTCTTACCCATTTGCCGACACAGGCCTGAGCGTTTGTTGCACGCCATTGATCTGCGCCGCACTTGAAAGACGAATCGACCCGCCTCGGCGGGTCTTTCTCTTTGTTCCCTTTGGGATTGCCGCTGTCGGAGGCCGCCGTCACGCGATTTTCGTGCAAAACCGCAAGGGCATCCGTCTAGCAATCGTCAAGTTCAGTGCACCGCTTCCCTGCAATGGAGCACGCCCGTGAGATATCGCTTGATCGCCGCCTGCCTTGCGTTCCTCGCGGGTGGCGGAGCGCTTGCACAGGTGACAGGGATGGCGCTCCCGACTCCGACGGTGGGAACGACTTCCCCGCTTGGCAGCAGCACGGGAGCGGCGATTTCGCCCCTGGGGATCGGCCTTGGTGCAACTGAACTTCCTTCGTCAGGCATCAGCCCGGCCCCTATGGTCACCGGCAGCATCGCCATTCCGTCCACCGGCACCGCATGCTCAACCCTCGGTCTCTCGCCGAGCGGAATGTACGGCTCGACGTCGACCTATGACGGCGGCGGAATGGCGATGGCTGGGTCGACACCAGTCGCCGGCGGCGCAGCCGGGACCACGGCGGCATCAATAGACATGTCGTCAGGGATAGCGGCGACATCGGGGATGAGCTCCGGGATGTCGACCACATCGGGCACGCTCGATACCGCCGGCATGTCGGGCACGTGCGGCTCCGGCTCGAGCAGCATCGCCGCATCTTCGAGCCCGAGTTCGACGGCACCGACAACGCTCGGCGGCAGCCCCAAGATCGGCATTCCCCTCGACTCGACGGAGATTGGCAACCTCGGTGTCAGCTCTGCGGCACTGCTTCCCACGGCGGCCGTGCCGCTCGTGACGGGCAGCATCGTGCCGACAGTGCCGACTGTAACCGCCCCCACTACGGCGCCCGCTTCGATCGCGACACCTGGATGCGCATCCGCATCCACGGGCGGCTGCTGAGCTTCTTCCTTCCGGAGCAACATCCATGAAAATGAAGATTGTCATCTCAGCCGCCATATCGGCCGCGGTCATCGCGAGTGCCGCCCTGCTGCACTTTGCGCATCTTGACCCCTTGCAGAAGGCCGCCGCTGCGCCGGCTCCGGTGTCACCTGTTCCGATCGTCGCCGGTACGGTAACCCAGCACGACGTACCGATCTATCTGACCGGCGTCGGTACGGTGATTGCCTACAACACGGATATCGTGCGGGCCCAGATCCAGGGGCAGATCATCAGCATCAACTTTACCGAGGGCCAGCAGGTTCATGCTGGCGATCTGCTCGCACAGATCGATCCGCGGCCCTACCAGGCCTTGATCGATCAGTATGCCGCCAATCTGGAACGCGATCAGGCGCAGCTCGCAAATGCGCGGGCCAATCAAGTCCGCTACAACCAGCTCGGCGACAAAGGCTGGGCCACACCGCAATTGATTGAAACGCAAAACGCGCAGGTCAGCCAGCTGCAGGCAGCGATCAAGGCCGACCAGGCCCTGATCGATGCTGCGAAAGTACAGCTCAGTTTCACGCGGCTTACGTCTCCAATAAACGGGGTAGTTGGCATTCGCCAGATCGACGTGGGCAACATCATTAGCCCGTCAAGCACGAATGGCCTCTGTGTCGTGACCCAGCTGGACCCGATCTCGCTGATCTTTACCCTGCCTGAGACCGTTCTTCCGCAGATCCAGCAACAGCAGCGGAAAACGAAAACGCCTCTCTCCGTTCTGGCCTACAACCAGGACAATACGATTCGGCTTGGCGAGGGACAGCTCGGGCTTGTCAATAATGAGATCCTGCAGACCACTGGCTCGATCCAGCTCAAGGCGAACTTTCCCAACAAGCAGAACAGCCTCTGGCCCGGCGAGCTCGTCAATGCACGACTGCTGCTCGATACGCGGCAGAACGGCCTGACCGTTCCCGCCGCCGTTGTCCAGCAAGGACCGAACGGGCCATATGCTTACGTCATCAATCCGGACAACACGGTCTCTCTCCGCCAGATCAAGGTCGCGCAGGTCAGTGACGGTCAGGCGCTGATTGATTCCGGTCTGAAAGCCGATGAGCAGGTCGTGGTCGATGGACAATACAAGCTGCGGCCGGGAACACACGTCGTTCCATTACACGGCAAGGCTGCAGAGGAAGCCACCGCTCAAGACGCATTGCAGGCACCCATCCCATGAACATCTCCGCACCCTTCATCCGTCGACCGATCGCGACCGCGCTGCTGATGATCGGATTGTTGGCTGCCGGACTTGTCGCGTATCCGTTGCTGCCGGTGGCCGCCCTGCCGAACGTCAACTATCCGACGCTGACGGTCACCGCCCAGCTGCCGGGCGCGGACCCGCAGACGATGGCCTCATCGGTCGCCTCGCCGCTCGAGCTCCAATTCGGGGAAATTCCCGGACTCACGCAGATGACGTCGGCGAGCGCGCTCGGCTACACCCAGGTCACGCTACAATTCGACTTGAACCGCCAGATTGACGGCGCCGTCAGCGATACCCTGTCGGCCATCAACGCGGCAAGCCCGTATCTGCCTACTGGCATGCCCTATCCGCCGACGATCCGGAAGGTCAATCCGGCCGACACGCCGATCCTCGTCCTCGGCCTCACCTCGGACAGCCTGCCGCTTACTACTGTGGACGCGTATGCCGAGAACATCCTGCTGCAGAAGATCTCGCAGGTCCAGGGCGTGGGTCTCGTCGGCATCGGCGGCCAGCAGAAGGCCGCAGTTCGCGTACAAGTTGATCCACAGGCGCTGGCCGCACGCGGAATCAATCTGGAGGATGTACGAACCGTCCTTGGACAGGCTAACGTGGATCTGGCCAAAGGAACCCTGAACAGCCCGCGCCAGACCTATACTCTCAACACCAATGACCAGCTGTTTCACCCGGAGCAATACGCCGATCTGGTCATCGCCTATCGCAACGGATCGCCGGTCCGTATTCGCGACATCGGACGCGCAGTCAGCGCGGGCGAAAACGATCTGATCGCGGGCTGGTACAACAACAACCGCGCCATCATGCTAGCCGTGCAGCGCCAGCCCGGGGCCAACGTCATCGAGACGGTGCAGCGCATCAAGGCGATGATGCCGACGCTCCAGGCGTCGATCCCTGCCGACATCAAGATCAACGTTATTTCGGACCGCACTCAGACGATCCGGGCTTCGGTTGCGGACGTGCAGTTCACGCTGCTCCTGACCATTGCCCTCGTCGTGATGGTGATCTTCATATTCCTTCGCAGCTTCTGGGCAACCATCATTCCAGCCGTCACGGTGCCGCTCTCGCTGATCGGCACTTTCGCGATCCTCTACGAAATGGGCTACAGCCTCGACAATCTGTCGCTGATGGCGCTGTCGATCGCGGTCGGATTCGTCGTCGACGACGCAGTGGTCGAGATCGAGAACATCACGCGACATATCGAGGAAGGCCTGTCTCCATACGACGCCGCGATGAAGGGATCCGGCGAGATCGGCTTCACCGTCATGGCGATCACGTTCTCGCTGATCGCCGTCTTCATTCCGCTCTTCCTGATGAGCGGCTATGTCGGGCTGCTGTTCCGCGAGTTTGCGATGACGGTCAGCGTCGCGCTGGTCTTGTCGCTGGTGATCTCCCGCACCCTGACGCCGATGATGTGCGCGTATCTGCTCAAGCCCGAGAGCAAGGAGCATGGCCGGCTCTACCGCTGGTCCGAGCGCGGTTTCGATCTCCTGCTCAATGCCTATGAGGCGGGCCTGAAGGTCGTGCTTCGGCATCGCTTCATCACTCTCATGGTGATGATCAGCACCATCGTATTCACCGGCTATCTCTACGTCATCATCCCCAAGGGCTTCTTTCCTCAGCAGGATACCGGCCTGATCCTGGCCCAGTCGGAAGCCGCGCAGGACATCTCGTTCCAGGCGATGGCCGAGCGCCAGAAAGCCATGCTCGATGCCGTCGTGCGAGACCCCGCCGTGGCATCGGTAGGCTCGGCGGTCGGCGCCGGCGGCGGCACCTACACGGTGAACGATGGCCGCGTGTTCATCCAACTCAAGCCGGCCGACCAGCGCGATCCGATCGAGAAGGTGATCGCACGACTTCGCACCAATCTTGCCAAGATTCAGGGCATCACCCTTTTCATGCAGCCCGCGCAGGACATCACCGTCGGCGCGCGGCTGAACAAGACCCAGTTCCAGTACACCATGAACGATGCCGATCCGGGCGAGCTCAGCCATTGGGCCACTCTTTTCCTCGACAAGATCAAGACGCTGCCCACGGTCGCTGACGTGACCACCGACCAGCTCAATGCCGGGCCGCTGCTCGACATCACGATCAAGCGCGAGGTCGCTTCATCCTACGGCATTCTCCCGTACACGATCGACAACACGCTCGACGACGCATTCGGACAGCGGATCGTCTCGACGATGTACACACCCCTGCAGCAATATCACGTGGTCCTCGAGGTCAACCCGAAATTCCAGTATGGGCCCGAGGCGCTCAACAACATCTATGTCAAATCATCCAGCGGTCAGCAGGTGCCGCTATCGACGTTGGTCGATTCGGTGGTGAAGGTCTCGCCGCTCGTCGTGAACCACCAGGGGCAATTCCCCTCCGTGACGATCTCGTTCAACCTGGCGCCCGGAGCCGCGATCGGTGAGGCGGTGAGCGGCATACAATCCATCCAGAAGGAGCTGCATCCGCCGCTGTCGCTGCAGACGAGCTTCCAGGGCAATGCCCAGGCCTTCGGTGCCTCGCTGAACAGCACGCCGATCCTGATCGCAGCGTCGCTGTTCGTGATCTACCTCATCCTCGGCGTGCTCTATGAAAGCATCATTCATCCGATCACGATCATCTCCACGCTCCCTTCGGCAGGCGTCGGTGCGCTGCTGCTGCTGATGGCCGCTCATTACGATCTGAGCGTGATCGCAGTGGTTGGAATCATCCTGCTCATCGGCATCGTCAAGAAGAACGGCATCATGCTGGTCGACTTCGCCATTCAGGCCGAACAGAACGACGGCCTTACACCGGAGCAATCGATCTACCAGGCCTGTATCAAGCGTTTCCGTCCCATCCTGATGACGACGATGGCAGCGCTTCTTGGCGCCGTTCCGATGATGGTCGGCACCGGCGTGGGATCTGAGATCCGTCAACCCTTGGGCTACGCGATCGTCGGCGGCCTGGCTCTGTCGCAGATCCTCACGCTCTACACCACGCCAGTCGTCTACCTCTACCTCGATCGGTTGCAGAATTGGCTATTCGGCACGCGAGGGCATCAAGCGCCGTCACGCGACGTCCATCCGGCGCCTGCCGAATGAGCGGGTT
Source organism: Bradyrhizobium sp. AZCC 2230 (assembly GCF_036924495.1). Taxonomy (NCBI): domain Bacteria; kingdom Pseudomonadati; phylum Pseudomonadota; class Alphaproteobacteria; order Hyphomicrobiales; family Nitrobacteraceae; genus Bradyrhizobium; species Bradyrhizobium sp. AZCC 2230. The sequence continues at coordinate 3,635,107 of NZ_JAZHRS010000001.1, forward strand.
AACGTCCATCGCATCTTATTCATTAGATCTCGTGATTGGATCGATCTGAATATTGCGTTGGTCCGCCATCGCGGCGTTCTTACCTCATAGGTAACAAGATGAGCCCTTCGAGCATTGCTCGATCGGTTCACCGGCAGGCCAATTGAGGAGATACTGAATGACGCTCGATAACTCACGGCGTTCCGCCCTCGTCAGTTTGGGCGCGTTGGCGGCCGGGACCGCTGCACTTGTAGCCGGTCCCTCGCATGCCGCCACGACCGCCCAGATCATCCTGCCCGGTGCCCAAGACCTCGCCGATCTGATGGGCCGGCTGCGCCGCGCGCCGCGCCGACGCGATTTCAAGACGGTGCCGATGATACTCCAGCAACCCGGCTTCTGGGACGATGAAGCGCTCAAGGAGATCATCGCCTATCGCGGCACGCGCAAGCAGGTGTGGGACAATACCAGTCTCGCGGGTCCCTGGCTCAACCTGATGCGCAACTCGATCAACGCGCAGATCTTTGCCTTCGAACACAAGGATTTTCTGGCGGTCTCCGCCACGCATGGTACGGCGCACCTGGCACTGTTCGGCCAAGCGATGTGGGAGAAGTATGAGCTCGCGGCGCTGGCCGGCAACGGCTTCAAGACCAACACGCTGGCAACGCCGAAACCGGCCCCGACCGCCCTCGCGCGGAACGAGGATCCCGCGAGCGTATTCGGACCGGTCGGCGACACCATCCCGGCGCTGCAGGAGCGCGGCGTCGTCTTCCTGGCTTGCCACAACGCGATCTGGGAGGTGACGGCAAAGCTCCTCGCGTCCGGCAAGAATCCGGATCACGCCTCGCACGAGGCGGTCGCCGCCGAGCTGACCAACCATCTCATCGACGGCATCGTGCTCACGCCCGGAATAGTTGCGACCATTCCAGAGCTACAGCAGACCGGCTTCCACTACGCCGCATGAGCTGATCAGATGCGCAAAACAGCTCTCGCCACGGCTGTCCTTCGCAAATCAAATCCGGGCGTATTGATGATGGAGACCGCCCAGGATCGGGCGGCAGACGATAGTCCCGGCCCGCTCGGCGCCGCGAGGGAGCGGGGCATCCTTGTTCAATGACAAATGAGTGCGCGTGGCGTTGTAGTAGTCCATGTACGACAGCTGCACGTGACGTAGATGGCGCTCGCCGAACACCACAATATGATCAACACATTCCCTGCGGATTGAACCGATCAGCCGTTCTGCGTAGGCGTTTTGCCAGGGTGAGCGAGGAGACGTCGGACGATCTCGAATGCCGATCGACCGAACCCGGCGGACAAAGATCTCGCCATAAGCTCGATCGCGATCCCGGATCAGGTAACGAGGAGTTTGCTCCCAGCCGCTGGCCTCAGTGAGCTGATTGGCGATCCAATCGGCCCTTGAATACGCGGTGACTCCAAGCCATAGGATCTGCCGCCGGCCATGGCCCATGATCAGCAATCCATAGAGCAGCCGGAACGAAATTGTCGGCACCACGAAAAGGTCCATCGCGACCATGCCATCCGCATGGTCACGAAGAAACGTCTTCCATCCCTGCGAGGGAGAGCCCCTCCTCCGTGCCGTATACTTGGCCACGCTAGTCTGGCCGACATCGATGCCGAGCTTGAGAAGTTCACCATGGATTCTCGGCGCTCCCCACAACGGGTTGGCGATGCTCACCTCGCGGATTAGCCGGCGAATTTCCAACGGCACAATTGGTCGACCGCAGCGGCGTCGCGATTTCCGGCGCCAATACAAGCTGAAACCGGCGCGGTGCCAGCCGATGACCGTTTCCGGCTTCACAATCGTCAACGCCTTGATGGTGTTTGGGACCAAACGATACAGCCCAACAAAGATCAGGCGATCCATGTCACTGAAGGCCAGTCTCTTCGGCAGATGCCGTCGCTGGATGTTAAGTTGATGACGAAGGACCAGGATCTCAGCTTCCAGCGAGACCCGCGACCGGAACAACAACGCCAGCACCGACCAGACCAGGCTGCAAGCTTCTCTCATAAGGCAGAAGCATCGCGCGATTCGATCTCACGTACCAGCCGGATCAGGTTTCCGACAGGGACAGCATTTTGCGCTCCCCGCAAAAGCCCCATTGTGCAACCCATGTCTCCGGAATGAACTGACCGCGGGCTGCGCCGAAGTTCGCCGCTGGCACGTCCGAAGACGGTCGCGTCTCGTCCGGGCCGCTCCATAGGCCGGGTTGCGATAGCTTCGGCGCCCATTGGCCACACGAACAGCAACTCTCTCAATGATGCCCGGTTGTCTCCGGCAACGGGCCCAGCGCTGCCGCTGAGGTGTTCGCGATGTCCACGTCCGTCTCCTTGCTCAAGCCAGCTATGCCTACCGCGCCCACGACTTCGCCCCTTACGTGTATCGGCATGCCGCCGAGCAGCGCCGCGATGTTGGTGGTGACGAACGCCGTTCGACCCCGATTGATGTTGTCCTCGATCTCCGCCGTTGGTCTTTGTAGCCGCGCGGCCGTTCGTGCCTTCCCGATTGCGAGGTCGGCGCTTGCCGGCCGGACACTGTCCATCCGCTCAAAAGCAAGCAGATCCCCGGCCGGATCAACCACCGCGATTGCCGAGGGCGCGTGGCGCTGCTGTGCGCTTGCCTTCGCCGCTTGCAGAACCATCTGGGCCCCCCGCTTGGTCGAGGGTCGTTACATTGATGGTCTGTGCCCCGACAGACAGGCAGGAGACCGTTGCCAACACTGCAGCGCCAATTCCAGGTTTGGTCATAGCGAGCTGACTTAAGCCGCCCTAGGGAGTTGCCGGTGCGGATCGATGACGAACTTGTTCGCGACGCCGGCGTCGAAGTTCTTGTAGCCCTCCGGCGCCTGCTCAAGATCGATCACCTTGACATTTACGATGTTGGCGATGGGCAGTCTGTCCCAAAGTATCGCCTGCATGAGCTGCCGATTGTATTTGAGCACCGGCGTCTGGCCGGTATGGAGCGCGTGCGATTTTGCCCAGCCGAGACCGAGACGAAGACTGAGGTTGCCATGTTTGGCAGCCTGCTCCTTCGCGCCAGGATCGTCGGTCACATACAGGCCGGGAATGCCGATCGCGCCGGCTGCCCGGGTGATTTCCATCAGACTGTTGAGCACGACGGCAGGCGCTTCGATGACCTTGCCGTCTGTTCCTTGCGCCTTCGCTTCAAAGCCGACGCAGTCGATCGCGGAATCGACTTCTGGAACGCCGAGGACGTCAGCAACGAGTTCGCCGAGGCGATCGTGCCTAGTGAGGTCGATCGGCTCGAAGCCGACCTTCTTGGCGTGAGCGAGCCGCTCCTTGTTCATGTCACCTATCAGCACGGCCGACGCGCCAAGGATGCGCGCGGACGCGGCCGCCGCAAGCCCAACCGGCCCTGCCCCGGCGATGTAGACCGTCGATCCGACCCCAACCTTGGCGGTGACGGCTCCGTGGAATCCCGTGGGCAGAATATCGGAGAGGCAGGTCAGATCGCGGATCTTGTCCATCGCCTGAGCTTTGTCCGGAAACTTCAGCAGATTGAAGTCCGCATAGGGCACCATGACGTAGTCGGCCTGCCCGCCGATCCATCCACCCATATCGACATATCCGTAGGCGCCCCCGGCACGGTCGGAGTTGACATGAAGGCAGACGCCGGTGTCACCCTCTCGGCAGGTCCGGCACCGTCCGCATGCAACGTTGAAAGGAACCGACACCAGGTCGCCGACCTCGAGATACTCGACGTCACGGCCTTTCTCGATCACTTCACCGGTGATCTCGTGTCCGAGCACCATGCCCGCCGGCGCTGTCGTGCGGCCCCGGACCATGTGCTGATCGGAGCCGCAGATATTCGTCGTTACGACCTTGAGAATGACGCCGTGATCGATCGTCTTTCCTGCCGGATTGCGGAAGGTCGGAAAGTCGATGTTTTGGACTTCGACGCGGCCGGGCTTGAGGTAAACGACGCCGCGATTGGAGTTGGAAGGCATCTGCAATCTCCTTAGGTCTCACGCTGTGCGTCGTGTCGACGCGATAGGTTCTTTGCTGGACGCAGGCGCTTTCGGCCCGCGCAGATAGTCTCGGTCACCCTTGAGGTATGGACGATCTTGAAGACCACTTTGGTCGTCTTGCTGCGATTACCCCAATCTTGCGCAAATTCTGTCTTTCATCGCGCCTTTTTTCTTGCGTCAATTCTCGATCGCATCGCGCCAATGTCTCGACGCCTTGGTCTTGTGGCAAATTCGCGCTCCGCGGCTTCGTCCGAAAATTGCGGGCGAAACACGCGAGACTCAATCGATCGTGACGGTCGATTCTCAACTCGGCGTGAGCGGGGCCGACTCCACATCTTGTTGATCGTCGCGACCGCCTTACTAATAACGTCTGAGGTTGGACGGGTATCAAAGCGAGTGAGATCGAATAATGGCCACTTCCACCAAATCGACCTTGAATCAACCCGCTGCCCTTCCACTTCTCCCATGTAAGATCGCCGAGCACCCGCAGGCACGGCCGCAACCGCATTTTGAATCTCGCCCACTCGTCAATATCTCCCCGCCTGAGATCGCCAAGCGCCGTTCCACGACCTGGTCGGGGTTTCGCGGGGAGACGGTCCAGATCATGCGGCACGCGCCGTTTGAGTATGGATTCCGGGCTTCATGGCACCTGCTCATTGCGGCAGAAGTCGCCGAGCGCTACGATGGGGAGTCGTTTGTTGAAGGCCTGCCGCGGTCGACCTTGCGCGATTTCACGCACAAGCTGACTTTCGTTCCCGCCGGGCACGACTTCCGCGGATGGCAGAGACCGCGCGCATTGACGCACACAACCTACTTCTACATTGATCCGCTCGGACCTCTCGCCGATCCCGCGCTGCGGTTTGAGGAGATCAAATTCAAGCCGCGCCTGTTCTTTTACGATCGGGATCTCTGGCAAACCGCTCTCAAGCTCAAGTCGGTGATCGAGAACGCGGACACGGCGCATCGGCAATACGCCGAAGCGCTTGGCATCGTGCTGACCCATGAGCTCGTTCGCCTCAACGGTGGCACGGACCCCCACGAGCCGGTCAGTCGTGGCGGCCTTGCCGCCTGGCAACAGAAGCGGGTGGCCGCGTATGTCGAGGAGCATGTCGCCAACGATATTCCGCTCGCGACGCTGGCCGAGTTGGCGCAGCTCAGTCCATATCATTTCTCCCGCTCGTTCAAACGTTCTTTCGGCCTGCCGCCACACCGATATCACGCGACCCGGCGCATCGAACGGGCCAAGCAGCTATTGGCGAATCGCGAACGGTCGGTCACGGCGATTGCACTTGAGGTCGGCTTCAGCGATACCAGCACATTCACCAGCGCGTTTCACAGGCTGACCGGCGAAACTCCGAGCTATTACCGTCGCCGTCTCGATTAAGCGGTCGGGATTGCGGACGCCGCGCGATACGACGCACCGACCGGGTCGCCCCGGCGCGCGACGCAGCTCGTAAACGACAACATGGTCGAAGGACATTGCCTGCTGCCGATCGGCAGCAGGCGCGATTTCCTCTGATCTTAACATGCGTTTCGTAACGAGACTTATTCGGCCGGCGTCGGGGCGGCGCCGGGCGACGGCATCCGTTGCTGGACGAGCCGGGCGAGGCCCGTGTGCAGAATGGCAGCGACGATGGCGCCGACGATCGGGGCCGTCAGGTACAGCCAGGCATCGTTGAAATTGCCGGTCGCGACCATCGGGCCAAGCGCCCGCGCCGGGTTGAAGGCGGCGCCCGTGAGCGCGCCACCCATGATGATGTTGAGGGTCAGGGTCATACCGATCGCCAACGGCGCGAGGATGCCGGCGCGGCCCGCCACCGCGGTGCTGAGCACGACAGTGACCAGGAAAAAGGCGAGGACGGCCTCGGTCACGAAGCCGGCCCAAGCGGTGACCGTGAGCGTCGTGGCACCCAAAGCCACGTTGTGCGCGAGCGCGGGCACACCAAGGCCGGTCTCCGCACCCCCCAACACGGCCCGCAGCAAGAGTGCGCCGACGATACCGCCAACGAGCTGACTGACGATATAACCAGCCGCCTCGCCGACACGCATGGCGCCGGCGGCGAGCACACCCACAGTAACGGAGGGGTTGAAATGGCCGCCCGACACGGAGCCGTAGGCGAAGGCGAAGACCATGACGGTCAAGCCGTGAGCAAAGGCAATCGCGGCGAGACCAGGCAGGCCGACACCATCGCCGACCACGGCCCCGGCGCCGGCGCCGATGAATATTAACGCGAAGGTGCCGATGAACTCCGCCAGGAGTTTTGGTGCAATCCGGTTGGACATCGTTGACTCCAGTGTGTTGTTGACCGCCCGGCTGGCGATCAGGTTTGCGCCGGAAGCGATCCGTTGGCTTTGGGGATGGCCGACGGCACGGGGAGCGCCGTCGGAAGGCGAAGCGAGCGCCCCTATTCCGCGGCGATCGTCTGCGATTGGAAATCGATGCCCATCGCCTTCGCGACGCCGGCGCCGTATTCGGGGTCGGCCTTGTAGCAGTGGGCGATCTGCCGCTTGACGATCTCGACCGGAACGCCTTGCATCGCCGCCTTGTAATTTTGGAACAGTTGCTCCTTCTGGGCGGCCGTCATGAGCCGGAACAGGTCGCCGGGCTGACGATAGTCGTCGTTGCCGTCGCGGTGATTGTAGCGGTCGGCATCGCCGGAAATTTTCAGCGGCGGCTCGCGGAAACGCTCGTCCTGCACCGGACCGTTGAACGAATTCGGCTCGTAATAGGCATCAGGATTCGGATTGCCTGCGAGCCGCATGGTGCCATCGACGTTGTAGGTGTAGACGGGGCAGCGGGGCCTGTTGACCGGAAGCTGATCCGCATTGACGCCCACGCGATAGCGGTGCGCGTCGGCATAGGAGAAAATGCGCGCCTGCAGCATCTTGTCCGGTGAGTGACCGATGCCGGGCACGATATTGGCGGGTGAAAGCGCGGCCTGCTCGACTTCGGCGAAATAGTTCTGCGGATTGCGGTTCAGCTCGAGGATGCCGACTTCGATCAGCGGGTAATCGTTGTGCGGCCAGACCTTGGTAAGGTCGAACGGGTTGTACCAGGGCTTGTCAACATCGCTCTCCGGCATGATCTGGATGGAGAATCTCCACTTCGGAAAATCGCCCTTTTCGATCGATTCGAACAGGTCGCGCTGATGGGTCTCGCGATCGTGGGCGACCTTCTCGGCGGCTTCGGCGTTCGTCCAGTTTTTGATGCCCTGCATGGTCTTGAAGTGGAATTTGACCCAATGGCGCTCGTTCCTGCCATTGATGAACGAGTAGGTATGCGAGCCGAAGCCGTCGATATTGCGATAGCTCTGCGGCAGGCCGCGATCCGACATGAGGATGGTCACCTGGTGCAGGCTCTCCGGCGACAGGGACCAGAAATCCCACATCGCGGTCGGCGAGCGCATGTTGGTCCTCGGGTGCCGCTTCTGCGTGTGGATGAAGTCCGGGAACTTCAGGGCGTCGCGCACGAAGAATATCGGCGTATTGTTGCCGACCATGTCCCAATTGCCTTCCTCGGTATAGAAGCGCAGCGCGAAGCCGCGCACGTCACGCTCTGCGTCCGCGGCGCCTCGCTCGCCCGCTACCGTCGAGAAGCGCAGGAACGCTTCGGTCTTTGCGCCCTTCTGCAATACCTTGGCCTTGGTGTATTTCGAGATGTCGTGAGTGATGGTCAGCGTGCCATAGGCACCCGAGCCCTTGGCGTGCTGGCCGCGTTCGGGAATCCGCTCCCGGTTCTGGTGGGCAAGCTTCTCGAATAGAACGAAGTCCTGCATCAACAACGGGCCGCGTGGCCCCGCCGTGATGCTGTTCTGGTTGTCGGAAACTGGCATGCCGCTGTCGGTGGTAAGTGTAGGGTGTTTGGCCACGGATTGCTCCTGTATCGCGAGACATTGAGATCCCCAGCAGCGCCGCCGCTCTTTGTGGCAACCGCTCTTGCGTTCGCAACGTCGGTTGTTGACGGAATTGCGTTCGCGAGAAGCCGGGTACAACGGAAATGTATGGGTCTACTTGGCAACGACTTAGGGTCTATTGCTGCAATTGTAGCGGTCTTGCGCCAATCTTCGGAAGCCGGAGGCGGCGTCAAAACTGAAAGGACGAATCCCAGTCGATCACGTCGCGATGCGCTCGCCAGAGGATATCTGTTGCTTCAGATTGATAGCGTAGCGTGCCTATCAGATTTTTCCGATGGGCACGGTATCTTGTGTCGCGGCAGTACAAGTCGATGCTGGCCGGTCACAGCCTCGGCGCCTGGTGGACACCAGCAGGAGCCCGTTATCTCACGCGATCACCCGCGCTGCCTGGAAGAGGGAATGGTGATTGCCATGGAGCCTCACGTCAATCACTGGCACATCCAGGATATGTTCGTGATCCGTATGCTGGGCCGGAATTGATTTTGGATAAATTCCCCACAGAGACGATTTTTCCCCTGGTTGAAGATTGCAGTGGCAGTTCGGCCGGAGCGTTTGGGGGAATGGTTGGCCTAGCGTATCGATGAACTCCCGCCGGAGGTCACGGCCGCGCCATATGTCAAATACAGAAACCCCGGCCGACGACCGTACGGTCTCCGCGCTTGGCAGCAACCGCATTGTAGCTTTTCGAGCCGATCGGGGCGGAGGTCGGGGAGTTACGGCGTTTTACCCTCGTTAGATGGATGCGCCGTCTAAGTGCGGATTTCGACCGGCCTTCACAACCAAGCGCGCTTTTCCGTGGGAAACCAAATTGAGGTCATGCCTGGCCGCGCGAGTTCGAGGATTTCCGCCGCACCGGAAATAGGCCCTAGTGAGAATAGCTGATCCATTCATCGTGATCGACCGTGAACGCTGAGCGTGATGCGTTTATCGTCGACTTCATGGTTGCCTCCTTTATGATGCGAGCATTTCTCTGGTAAGAGACGACCAGACCGTCACCACTAAAACTTTGTTTAGCGATGGGGAAAAGTGCAAGCTCGTTCAGCAACTTCGTCGCATGAACAGAGCCAATGTTCCTGTTGACGTCTAGCGTGACATAGGAAGCATTCGACGCAGCGTATTATCTCGAAGAACCCAATGATGTAGGATCGCAGCGCCCGCATGCAGTGCTGCCAAAATCAGAATGCCATCTGCGAGCCATCCGTGGACGTCCTTCAAAGTTCGGGCAAGGCTTCGATCGGCCGATAAAGGGGAAGCAATTTCGAACAGTCCAAAGATCGGCAGTGGGTGCCCGCGCATAAATTGCGTCAGAACTCCGAGGATGGGCACCGCGAAAAGCAAGGCATAGAGCGTGTAATGCACGATTGTCGATACCCGCTCACCCCATACTCCGAGATGCGTCCGCTCGGGAATTGGTTGTTGGTCGACTAGCCGCCACGCCAGACGCGGAAGCAAAATCATGAGAACAGTCAAACCCATGCACATGTGAACTATGAACCCAACCTCACCAGGCGTACCCCGCGGTAACAAATCGCCGTAGGTTCCCAGCAGCCAGGAGGCAAGCACGAGCAGGGCCGTCACCCAATGTGCGGCAAGCGCCAATGCCCCATACCGGCTGCTGCTATTGCGCAATTGCATTTCAATCCAACTCCGACTGCACCCACCCCTTGGAAGCTATTTGGCACTTTCGAAACCTCAAGAGCTGAGCGCCACAAAGTCCGTTAAGATTGCGCAATCGTATTGGGCAAATCGTCGGCGTTCGCACGACGGCGACTGAGGGCCCATAAGTCGAATATTAAACTCGAATTTACTTGAGCTGACCGAGGTTGGGTGATGTTCGTCGTGGCGCGAAATCCAAGCCATCAGGAACTGCGCCCGATGACCCAACTCCGCCTTCTCGGCCTCTCCGGCAGCCTGCGCCGGGCTTCCAATAGCACCGCGGTGCTTCGCGGTCTTCAGGACGCGCTTGCGCCCACGGCTCGGCTCGACATTTTCTCCCTGTACGGGTTGCCGCTCTACAACGAGGATGAAGACGGCGAGCACGCGCCGGAATCGGTGCGCGCCCTGCGTTCGGCAATCGAGACAACGGATGGCGTGGTCATGGTCTCGCCCGAGTACAATCACGGCATGTCCGGCGTCCTGAAGAACGCGCTCGACTGGGCCTCCCGGCCTTATGGACGTTCGGTACTGCGGGGCAAGCCGGTACTGACGATGACGGCCTCGCCCGCCTTCACTGGTGGCGTGCGTGCACAGCAGCAGATGAACGAGACACTCGCATCGATCCCGGTACGCCCTGTGCTTCGGCCCCAGATCGTGATCGGGAGCGTGCATGAGAGGGTCCGCGACGGGCGCCTCGTCGACGAAGCCACGCTGCGCTTTGCGCTGGCGGGCGTCGATGACCTCCTCGAGGAGATCCGGACTGCGCACTTTGTTCGAGCGGCAGCCTGAATGTGACGGCCGTTACGCCGCTGCCCGGTGGCGATGTGCGTGTCGCCTATTGGCACGTAGTGTTGCAAACTCCTAAAATGTCGGCGCATAGGCTATACGGCGCCCTCTTGAGGACGATCCGAAATGGAGATACACCGCACGATTTTGTCGATCGCGGCGGCGGCACTCGCAGTCACTATGGGCGCGGACGCGCAGGAGAGAAGCTCAAATCTCCCGCCTCAGGTGCTGCAGGAAATTGCGAAGGTCGAGGCCGAGATTGACCGCACCGAGGCGCAGGCGATCGAACGGCTTGCGGCGCCGCCGGACAATCAGATCCAGCAGATCGAGTTGCTCGGCAAGCTGATGCTGTATGACAAGGCATTGTCGGTAAACCGCAACGAGGCTTGCGCCTTCTGCCACATGCCCGAGACCGGCTTTACCGGTCCGGTGTCGGAGCTAAACCGGACCATGGGCGCTTATCCGGGGTCGGTGCGCACGCGATTCAGCGATCGCAAGCCGCAGTCGCACGCCTACGCGCCGCTGTCGCCGGTGCTGCATTACAATGCCGCGCAGGGCGATCTCGTCGGCGGCAATTTCTGGGACATGCGCGCGACCGGGCGACGGCTCGGCAATCCGGCCGCCGAGCAGGCGCAAGGGCCGCCGACCAATCCGGTGGAAATGGCACTGCCCGATATCGCCTGCGCGGTCTATCGCGCCTCACAGCGGCCCTATCGCGCCTTGTTCGAGAGCGTATGGGGACCGCAGAGTTTTGCGATCGCATGGTCGGTCAACGTCGAGCAGGTCTGCAACAGGCCCAGCCCGCCGGCGGCGGCCGATCCGCTGCCGGTCCATCTGAGCCCGATCGATCGCGGCCGGGTCGGCGCGACCTTCGATCAGATGGCACAGTCCATCGCCGGCTATGAAGCCTCGGCCGAGGTGACGTCGTTCACTTCGAAATTCGACGCGGTGCTCGCCAAGAAGGCGCAGTTTACGCCGCAGGAGCAGCAGGGCTACGATCTGTTCCGCGGCAAGGCGCGATGCAATGAATGTCACCGCGACGGCGGGCCCGGAGAGGATCCGCTATTCACGGACTTCACCGCCAGCAATATCGGCACTCCCGCCAACCCGAGGCTTCCCTACTATGGCGAAGATCGGCCCGACGCGTTGGGCTATGTCGCCAATCCGCTGGGATCGTCCTTCGTCGATGGGGGTGTCGGTACTTTTCTCAGCAACGGACATCTGCTCAGCCAGCCCTCGGCGGTCGACGCGCGATGGCTCAAGCTGGCGCCGGGCAACCAGGCGCGAATACAGGTGCCAACGCTGCGCAACGTGGACAAGCGGCCCGATCCGGCCTTCGTGAAGGCCTACGGGCACAATGGATATTTCACCAGCCTGAAGCAGATCGTGCATTTCTACAACACGCGCGATGTGCTGCCGCGCTGCGAGCCTCTTGATCCGGGTGAAGGTACGACCTGCTGGCCGGCGCCGGAGTCGACTGCCAATATGAACTCGAGCAAAGTTGGTCATCTGGGTCTGTCCGACGCAGAAGAGGACGCGCTCGTTCGCTTTATGCAGACGCTGACGGATGGGTTTATGCACTAGTCGCGTCTTGATGGGCCAGCCGTTGATTGCCTTGTTCATCTCTGTGTAGGGACACATAAGCTCGCTGCAATAGCATTCTTCGCGCGGCCATACGAAACGAAAATGCGCTGGCTATGACGAAACTTGGAATGTGGATCGGCGCCAGACCTTGACTTCAGCGCAGGCTCCTTGGGGAAACCTCTCGGGCCTCGTCGTACGAGTGCGGCGATTCTCGCCGCGTCGGAAACATGCCCCACTGAGACAGCTGATCCGTTCATCGTGATCGATCAGGAACGCGGTGTGTGATGCTGTTACGGTCAACTCCATGGCCGTCTCCTTTTGGGGCGCACATGTCTCAGATAGGACACGACAAAGTCGTCACCACTAACAGTTTATTCAGCGAGGGAGATGTGCAAGCTCATGCAGACGCTGCGTCGCAGCGTGACTTCCGAGCCCGCGATGGCTTGCTGTTTGGCATACGGGGCGGGTATTCCGGCTGACACGAAGGTATTGCTTCAGCAGGTCTATCAGCTGACAGACAGCTTTTGCCGGATCCTATATCACGTTAGCGTCGGAGCATAAGTGCAAGCGATCTCGACGATGCAACCAGCCCCTGGATGAATGGTGAATCGGAATCCGTGCAGCTTCACGATTGCCGCAACCAGGTTCAGGCCGAGGCCCAAGCCTGGCGTGTGCCTTATCTTGTCCGACCGATAGAAGCGCCTCAAGACAGCGTCGCGCTCCTGTTCGCTTATGCCCGAGCCGGTATCCTTGACGCGGACGATGGTCTCGTCGTGACTGCGTACCAATCCGATCTCCACCCGCCCGCCGGTCGGCGTAAATTTAACGGCGTTGTCGACCAGATTGGCGACTGCCTCAATCAGAAGATCACGGTCACCATGAACGGTAAGTTCGTTTGGTGATTGGACGACAAGGCTGATTCCCTTATCTTCCGCTATCGGCTCGTACATGTCGCCGACTTCCCTTATAATATCTGCAAGTGCGACGTGGCCGAAGCCGGCTGATCTCTGACTTACTTCTATTTCGGCAAGACGCAAGATGGCGGTGATGATGGATAGCGATTGATCGAGCGCCTCCGTCGTCTTGTCCGCAACTGCCTGCAATTGCTCCAGTGTCGTGGCGTTGCTGCGACCGCGCTCGAGCATCAAACGCGCACGGGTAAGAGGCGTACGCAAGTCGTGCGCGATGTCCCGACCGACGCCTGCGAGAGACTCGATGAGAGTCTCCATCTCGTCAAGCATGCCATTGACTATCGTCGCAAGTTGCGAGAAGGGATCGTCGCTGTTCCCAAGCGGGAGCCGTTCACGCAGGCTGCCGGCGACGATGCGCTGCACTCGCTCGTTGACCTCCACGATGCGCTCTCGGGCGCGCGCGCTCAGCGCCACGCCGACTGCAATGCAAAGGAACACCGCGGGAAATAGTCCCATCGCGAGCGCTCCCCCAACGACCCGTGCAATCTCCTCGATTTCATCCGCATTGCGTCCGACCAGCAACACATTGCCGTCGGGCAACGTTCGCGCGATCAGCCGCACGGCCTGTTGCTCCCGACCAAGTCCGTCTATTCTATCGGCCACCGCGTTTTGTGCCATGCCATCGATCTGGAGATCGGTTGGCTGCCCTTCCATGTCGCCCGCGATCCTGTCGCCGTGCGCACCAAACAATCCCACCATCCGATGACGCCCTGGATCGTACTGCAGTCCCTCGTTGATCGCATCGAGCCTCTGACCGGACGGCAAGGCAACAAGATTTTCCATCTCCGAAGCGATCGCGCGGTCGGATCGCAACGTCAGGTCACGTTTCGTCTTCAAGTAGACGAACCCGAGTAGAGCAACGGTAAATGCCGCAAAGATGCAGGTCACCAATACGGTCCACCGCAGCCTGTTAGATCGCATGAACTCAGGCCACTGCATCACGTTGTCTCGCCGAAAGATCGCAGAATTGCTCCACTCTTCCGCGGGACCTGGGGAATGGTCGCGAAGCGTCGAAAAAAAACTCGCATGACTTCGTCGACATGGATGCATTCTTCGCATTTCGCTCGCCTGCCCGCACCGCCTGGCGCATCCTTGATTCCAGCTACGGGCGCCAGCCTAACCCGGACAGCACGAGCGGCACGATCCTACGGATGTTGTTCCGACTGTCGTCTTGGTTTGAGAGACCCCATACCTTTGGTTTATGCGTACGAAACGCCTCGTGCATGCTGAGGACCGTGACGAGTTAGCGCAGGCCGCACAAATGTCATGAACCGGTTCTTGCGATCTTAGCTGGCATCCCCGCGGCGGATGGCGACCTCGACGTATCTGATCAAGTCGGGTCCCGCAAAGGGCTTGGCCAGGAAGCCAACGGCTCCGGCCTTCCGCGCCCTGTTCCGCGCGCTGTCTTCAGGGAAAGCCGTAATGAAAATGAACGGCGTATTATGTCCTTGCGCGCGCATATGGGTGAGGAGGTCCACCCCGCTCATACCGGGCATCTGCACATCCGAAACGACACATGCGTAGCCGTGCAACTGGGGTGACTGCAGGAACTCTTCGGCCGACGCAAATGTGCGGACCAGATATCCTTCTGAGCTGAGGAGATTGTCGGTTGCTTCACGGACGAGTTCATCGTCGTCAATAACTGAAATCATCGGAAGCATTGACAAGACGGCCTCCAGGCGCGGGAGCAAGACGCTCTCCTTAGCACCGCCCTAGTTCGAAACATGAGCCGTCAATCAGGATTCTGATATCATACTTAGGTTTGTCCGTGCGCACCTGGGTGCGCAATCAGGCGCATTCGTCCTTCTGAAACTCTGAAGGCGGAGGTTTGCTTCGCTCGGTACTTGCGAGACAAAGCGCTAAGGCTTGGCGGGACGAATTCCGAGCATTCCTGCTTTTCGCAACAGATCGGCCAGCGATTTCGCATCCATCTTCTTCATAATGTGGCCGCGGTGAATCTTGACGGTAATCTCGGCAAGTCCGAGTTCAGCAGCTATCTGCTTGTTCATGAGGCCAGACGATACCAAAGTCAGAATCTCACGCTCGCGAGGAGTTAATTTCTCAAAAAGGATTTGCAAGTTCGCGACGATCTTGTCGGCCTCGCGCCGCTTGCGATCCCGTTCAATCGCCACCATCACGGCGTCCAGCATGTCTTGATCGCGAAACGGTTTGGTCAGAAAATCGACCGCCCCGCCCTTCATGGCCCTCACGCTCATCGGAATGTCGCCATGGCCGGTCATGAAGATAACGGGAATATGAATGTTCGCCTTGGCCAGTTCACCTTGGAAGTCTAGGCCGCTCATTCCTGGCAATCTGATGTCCAGGACCAGGCAGCTGGCGACATCTGGAAGCTTGCTTCGCAGCATTTCGGATGCCGAGCCGAACACCTCAACCTCCAGTCCGATCGATGCAAAGAGATTGCCGAGCGCTTCACGCATCAATTCGTCGTCTTCGACAATAAAGACGAGCGGCTCTCTCGCGCTGATAGACTCACGCGGTGTTTTGGGGCGCTCGGTCACGACGCCTCCTTCTGAGGTTGCGAGGGCAGGGCGAATTGAAACGTCGCCCCCCGCCCCTCATTGGGCGACGCCGATAGGCGCCCCTCGTGGGCCTCCACGATCGAACGGCAGATCGAGAGCCCCATTCCCATGCCGCTGGACTTGGTGGTGAAGAAGGCGTCGAATAGCCGATTTGCATTCTCGGCGGAGATACCGACGCCGCAATCCGTCACACTCAGGAATAGGCGGTGTGCCTCGTCCCGGCCAGATCGGATTACCAGTTCGCGCGGCCGATCCGTGATCGGCAGCATTGCTTCGATACCGTTCATCACCAGGTTGATGATCACCTGCTGCAACTGAACCCGATCACCAAGGATCGTAGGGAGAGCAGGCGCCAACTCGGTTCGCAATGAGACTAGGTGACTGCTCAACTCACGCTGTACCAGCACGATAACCTCCTTGACGACGTCATTGACGTCGAGCGGCACTTTCTCAATGTCGGATTTTTTCGCGAGCGACCGGACACGCCGGATCACCTCACTTGCCCGATTGCCACCATTGATGACCCATTCCACCGAACGGCGCGCAGCGGGCAGGTCGGGAGTTTCGCGGTCGAGCCAGCGCAAACAGGCCTCAGCGTTAGTGATGATGGCAGCGAGCGGTTGGTTCACCTCGTGCGCGATCGAGGCTGTCAGTTCGCCCAGCGTAGTCACGCGCATAACATGCGCGAGCTGCATCTGCGCCTTATGCAGCTTCTCCTCTGCCTGTTTGGTCGCGGTGACATCCACCACCGCCCCAATGAACTCCAATTGGTCCGCCTGGTCTCTAACAGAGTGGGCGACAACATGGACATATTTGACAGAACCATCCGGCATCAGCAATCGATGCTCGTAGTCGAGATCCTCTCCGTTGCGGGCTGCGCGTTCGATCGCCGTCTCCACGCGAGCACGATCCTCCGGATGAGCGCGGTCAAGAACCATTTCAAAAGTGACAGAACGCGGCTCGTCGTATCCGAGGATCCGGAAGAATTCCTTGGAGCCCACGCGTTCGCCAGTGAAGAGATTCCAGACGAAGCTGCCGGTTTGGCTCACTCGCTGTGCTTCGATTAATTTGGCTTCGCTTCGCCGCAATTCTTCCTCGGCCCGCTTGCGGTCCTCAATGTCGGTAGACGACCCATACCACTTGACAATGTTGCCCTGGTCATCGCGCAGCGCCACGCCCCGGAACAAAAACCAGCGGTATTCACCGTCGAAACGCCGTAGGCGAGCTTCAAGCTCACCGGGCATACCGGACGCCCGTATTGCGCTCCACTTCACCAACATGCCTTTCTTGTCGTCAGGATGAAAAGCGCGAGGCCAGCCAATTTCGACTTGATCTGGTGAGAGGCCGGTGTAATCGAGCGCCGGTTGATTGAGGAAATCGGGGACTCCGTCCGGTCCGGCGCGCCAAACCAACGTCGGGATCGTGTCGATCACCAGTCGAAGCCGATCCTCGGATCTCCTGATTTCGTCAAAGGCTTTTTGCAGCGCCTCCTTGGACAGGTGCTGCGCGGTGACATCGATATGCGTACCAACCAGCTCGGTCACTTCACCGTCGTGACCGACAACGGTATGTCCCACGGAATGCACATATCTTGTCGCACCGTCCGGAAGAACGATGCGATAGTCGCCTTCGAAGCCCGTCTTCTCTCGGAGAGCCTGCCGCACCATTTCGATAACCCGGTCTCGGTCTTCGCGGTGAACGCGATCCCACAGGGGTTGCTGTGGTACAGCGCCCTCACTCGGATCGAGTCCCAACATGCGGTGCGTTTCCGGGGACCGAAACACGAACTCTCGCTGCCGCGCATCCCAGGCCCAACTGCCTGTGTGACTCAAGCGCTGGGCTTCGGCCAAATAAGCCTCGCTACGTCGCAGTTTTCGCTCTGTCTCCCTTGCTACCGTGACATCCGTTACCGCGCCCACAAACTCGATGCCCCCTGGAGCATTTCTTGCGAGGCGCGCCAAGGCGTGAACATGTTTAACCGATCCATCCGGCATCAGCAGTCGATATTCATCGTCAAATTCCCTTCCCTCGCGGGTCGCGCGATCGATAGTGTTTTGCACTGCAGCGCGATCTTCCGGATGGGTGCGCTGGACAATAAATTCCACGGTCGGCTTCGTGGTCCGGTCGCACCCGAAGATTCGGAAAGTTTGTTCTGACCAGAAAATATCTCCGCTGGCGACGTTCCACCCAAAGCTTCCGGTACCGCTCAATCTCTGCGCTTCGGTCAAATACATTTCGCTGTGCAGGAGCGCGGCATCAATCCGCTTCTGATCAGCCATCGCTATCTGCAGGTCATGGGCCGAACGCCGAAGTTCTTCTGCTGCCTTCCTCTGCGTCGAGATCAGGAATGCAACCACGAGAGATGTAATGGAGAACAGGATTAGACGCGGCATCTCCGAAATGCCTACAGCGAAAAGGTCACGCTTCCAGGTAAATAAACTGCTCGGAGGCACCAGGTAATAATGAAAGGCCAAGAGAGCGAGCGTGACCGACAATAGTCCCGGGCCAAGCCCGCCAACCCACGCAGCGAAAATAACTGCGCAAAGCATTGAAGATGCGATGGCCTCGGCGCTCAGTAAGCGTGTGATCTGCTCAGCAGCAACGATCGCGACCGCGACCGACAGGGCAGCTGCCGCGTAGCGAGACATCGCAGAACACGTTGTCAGCCGTCCCGTGAAACCAAGTCTTATCATTCTGTGTGCTCGTCCCGCCGACGATGCGCGGCGGATTTACGGAGACTTTGAACTAGCGTTCTATCATCGCGGAGCGTCCCGGGATTCCGGCCGGGAAGATTAGAGCATTTTGAGCAAATTCGGCAATTCGATTGCTTCCGGTGGGCGCCGTTCCGCGGAGTCGAGGCCGCGCAAACACAGGTCAGATCGGCACAAGATCGAACCAGGCACCACAACCTTGCGTAAGCAATCCTGGCTGGCGGTGCGTTCTGATTTCGACCGGGTTGACCAAGCGCTGCGGAACGTAGCCGTTAAGGGCAAACCGGCCAAACTTCAATTTAGTGCCAATAAACCTCTGTTTAATGGGGCCACCGGTCGGCCGGGACTAGTTTTTAAAACAAGCAGCCCGGCCGCGTTTTCTCCCTGGGTCGCTGCAGCTGATGCGATTGATCGGCCTTCGATCGGCGACAGCTTTCATCTGGCGTTGTTTACTGGGCAGCGCCAGACTGACCGTCTAATCATGCGGAATGAGAGCGACATCGAAGGCCGCCACACGTTCCGCCAGAGCAAGACAGGCGAGCTTGTCGACATCAAGGAGGCGCCCCAACTCAGCGCACGGCTGAATTCCTCGCGTGCACGCGTAAAGGAGCTCAAGCTCCGGCTTCAATTGGATAAGGTGCCTCCCGAGCTCGTGGTCAACGAGGACAATGGTGAGCCTTATGACGAGAGCACTTATCGGCATTGGGTGTCGACCGCCCGAGCCGTCGCGGTCTTCGGCTTTCTCGCGCGCGATAGCGCGCGCCAAGCGATTGTCCGCGCGGAGCGACTGAATGCCGAACTGATCAAGATCTCCGACAAGCTATTCGCTCCATTTCCTCTCGATGAAGAGAACAAGGCGCAGCGCGCTCGGACGGTTGATCAGCGTAAGCGCGTCTTGTCAGAATGGCTGGATGCGCAGGCCGCGCGCGACAGCAATGGCGATGAGACCGCATGGCGTCTAAAGCCTTGCCCCGCTCTGATGTTCGTCAATGGCGCCGGCGACCTCGACCAGAAGCACGACCAAGACCTGCGGGATACCTGCGTCATGCTGCTCGATCGGGCTGGCTGCGACTTACTGACGATCTGCGACATCACTGGGCATTCATATCGAAGTGCGCAGACCATCGTGAAGCACTACCGGGCTCGAAATGCGGCTCGTGCTGACTCCGGCATCGACAGGCTCGAACTGCAGGTTCGAAAGGAAGGGATGAAGGGCTGAACGGACAGCGGCAGAATTTCGTTTGCCCGGTTGCGCCTTAAGCTCGCAGGTCGCCAGGAGGCGGTGTGTCGCGCAATCAATCCCGCCACGCTTTCCGCCTCCTACGGCGAGGCGTACGCTCCATCTCTGCCCGCGCCGTCCGCAAACAATGACCGTCTGCGCCCGGTGCGATGAATAACGCCCCAAATATCGGACACGTCGCACGGTGTGCGACGTGCGACTACCAAAGGCGTCGCACCAGACTCGATTTGTTCTGTCAGGGAAATGAAAAAAGCCCTTGCGGGCCAATCGCTTAAGGGTGGTGGGCGCACCAGGGCTCGAACCTGGGACCCGCTGATTAAGAGTCTACTCTTTGACTAATGAATTCAATGCCTTGCGTGTAAAAGATACTCACAGAGAGCCTCCGTAGATCAATAGGTTACAGCGGAAATGTAAATTGGCCGGTTGCATTTCCCGTACCTCCGGCCCCGCGTCCCGAACGCGGTGAGCATCTTCTAAGCTGTTGATTTTTCTTGCTGTGACGGGCCCTTCCGTCCGTTTTGTTCACGCTCGTTTCAGCCAATTCGTTGCGATTTCATTGCGGCGTTCTGGAGCGAGGACGGTGAACACCGCGCGCCGATTGGGAAAACGCAGAGGCGCTGGCGTAACGCTCGTTTTCCCCAGTCCGTCAGTAGTCGCCAAAAGCGCTCATAAGCCCGATGGCTACGGGGAGGAGCGCGAGGCAAACGACAACGGGTGTGTTGGAGTAGAGGGCGGCAACAAGGATCCAAGCGCCGAAGCAGGCAATTCCGGCTGAGATCGCGAAGGCGATCGCTTTTTCCATTGGCGCCCCGCACGTAAAGCACAGACGAGGTTGCCATTAGGACGCCCGGAGAGCCAAAACGTTCCTAAGCGCCTAAGCCGCCCGGGCGCGGGTTAGAGCGCAGATCAGCCCTTCGGCTTCGCCCTCAGCTCGATCTCCCAGCCGGCGCTCGGCAGTCGATCATCAAGCCAATGCGGCGCTTATCGTGCGGCCCGTTTTGCTTGCGTCAGTGCATGGTTTCAATAGAGCGTTTTGCTTTTTGGGATTACGGTCTCCAAGCCTTCGGATTGTTTTGCTAACCAGCCAGTAGTGGTCGGCCGCTATGACTGTCATCCCTCTATCGTCCCCTAGGCGTGCGAACGATCTGTCGGGATCCTGTTCGTCAGGCCTAATTTGTAAAGGATCCGAATGAAAGCCTTCTTGCTCGCCTGCGTGACAGCCGTCGCGATCGCGGCAGCCTCGGCCGCTGTGCTTAGCAGCATTCAGGAGCCCGTCGCACAGGCCTTTGCAACAACCGGCGTGCGTCTCTAGGGAACGGCAAAGGGCGCTCTCCGCCACTACTCCGCCGCGGAGGCTGTGTGGCGCGGCTGCGGTTGATTGCCGTTCGGCCCCGTGCGCACCATTTCCTCGTCCAGCCACAGGCTGTGGTGCTCGCGCGCCCAGTTGACGTCGACCTCGCCTGAGCCCATGGCCTCGAACGCTCCCTCCATGCCGATCGTGCCAATGTAAATGTGCGCCAGCATCGCGGCGATGAATAGAACCCCGACGATGGCATGAGCGATCTGAGCCGTCTGCATGCCCTCAATCCCCGTGGCGTAGAACGGAAACATGAGGATGTAGCCGCTCGCGGCAACCAGTACGCCGCCGATCACGACGATCCAGTAGATCGCCTTCTGGCCGGCATTGAAGCGATAGGCTGGCGGATGATCATGCCCAACCATGCCGCCTCCCCGTTTGAGCCAATCAATGTCCACCTTGTTCGGGATGTTGCCAGCGATCCACGTCAGAAAGATCAGCACCACGCCGATAGTGAAGGGGAAGCTCAGGTAGTTGTGAGCGTATTTCGCCCATTGGGACCATTCGGAGAATGCTTCAAAACCGACGAGCGGGAGCAGCAGCGGCCGGCCGAAGGTTATGTTCAGACCGGAAATTGCCAGAATGATGAAGCAAGTCGCGGTCATCCAGTGCACGAACCGCTCAAACGTATTGAAGCGCACGATGGTGCGACCGGACCGACCACCTTCGAGTCGGACCATGCCGCGCGTCAAATAGAAGATCACGAGCACTGCAAGCATGCCGAGAATGGCAACGCCGCCGATCCAGCGTAGTGTGACGTTACGAAATTCGCGCCAGTCGCGCCCCGCCGGCTGCATGAGCACACTGGAGCGCTGGTCGGGAATGCTGACGCGGCCTTGGATCCGGTCCATCTCCTGGAGCAACTGCCGCTCATTGACAGAGCTTGCCGTTGGGTTGATCTGCTGCGCGCTCGCCGGCGGCGGCACAGCCATGAGCAACACGAGCAAAGCGCACGCGCAGACGATCAGACGAATGACTCTTGCAAATGAGCTCATAAACCCTCCCTGGTCGTGCGCGCCCTTGCCGAAGCCGCAACTCAGGACTCGATCGTCTCGCGATAAGCCGTCTTCCAGCCCCATGCACCTGAGCCGTAGCCCCGTTTCATGACGCGCTCTTTGTAGATTTGAGCAATGATCTCGCCGTCTCCGGCCAACAACGACTTGGTCGAGCACATCTCGGCGCAGAGTGGCAGCTTGCCCTCGGCAAGCCGGTTCGCGCCATACTTCTCGTATTCCTCCTTGCTGCCGTCGGCCTCCGGCCCTCCGGCGCAATACGTGCATTTGTCCATCTTTCCGCGCGAGCCGAAATTGCCGATCTTCGGGTATTGCGGCGCGCCGAACGGACAGGCGTAAAAGCAATAGCCGCAGCCGATGCAGAGATCCTTGGAATGTAGCACCACGCCATCGGCGGTGGTGTAGAAGCAATTCACCGGGCACACGGCGGCGCAGGGTGCATCGGTGCAGTGCATGCACGCCATCGAGACCGAGCGTTCGCCAGGCTTGCCATCATTGATGGTGACGACGCGGCGCCGGTTGATGCCCCAGGGTACCTCATGCTCGTTCTTGCAGGCTGTCACGCAGGCGTTGCACTCGATGCAACGGTCGGCGTCGCAGAGAAACTTCATACGTGCCATCGTCGTTGCTCCTTATGCCGCTGCGATCTGGCAGAGAGTAACCTTGGTCTCCTGCATGTTCGTCGCGGGATCGTATCCATAGGTGGTGATCGTGTTGGCGCTTTCGCCGAGCACGATCGGATCGGTGCCCTTGGGGTAGTTGCCACGCAGGTCCTTGCCTGCGAGCCAACCGCCGAAATGGAAGGGCATCCAGGCCACGCCCTTGCCGACGCGCTCGGTGACAAGCGCCTTCATCCTCGCCCTGGAATTGTTCTCGGCACCCGTGACCCAGACCCAGCCGCCGTCCCTGACGCCGCGCTCGACGGCGTCGGCGGGATTGATCTCGACGAACATGTCCTGCTGCAATTCGGCGAGCCAGGGATTGGTCCGCGTCTCCTCGCCGCCGCCTTCGTACTCGACCAACCGGCCGGACGAGAGGACGAGCGGAAACTGCTTGGCGATCCCCTTCTCCACTGCCGCCTTTTGCACCGAGAAGCCAACATTGGGCACTCGGAACTGCTTGGCATCGGGCAGCGTCGGATATTTGGAGATCAGGTCGACGCGCGGCGTGTAGATCGGCTCGCGGTGAACCGGAATGGGATCTGGCAGGCCGAACGCATTCATGCGCGCCTTGCCGTTGCCGTAGGGCACGCAGCCATGCGCCAGCGCAACGCGCTGGATGCCGCCCGAGAGATCGAGCGACCACGATACGGTGTCCGGAGCGGCCGGATTGATTTTATTGATTGTCGCCATCTCGGCTTCCGTGAGCTCCGTGTCCCAGCTGAGCTTCTTCAGGACCGCCAGAGTGAATTCCGGATAACCGTCCTCGATCGCCGAACCTTTTGAGTACGAGCCGTCCGCGAGCAGACTTACTTTCCGCGTCGTGCCGTCCGGCAGCTTCTCTTCGCGCTCCACGCCGAAACGCGGCCGGAACGTGCCGCCGCCGTCCATCACATGCAGGTTAGTGTTATAGAGTAGAGGAGTGCCCGGATGCTTGACCTCCGGCGATCCCCAGCAAGGCCAGGGCAGACCGTAATAGTCGCCGCCGACCTCGGGATCGTCCTTGGGCGCCCGCATCGTCAGCATGTCAAACTTCGCCTGGTTCTTCATGTGCGCCTTGAGGCGCTCCGGCGATTGCCCGCAATAACCGGTCGACCAACTGCCGCGGTTCATCTCACGCAGCACATCCTCCGCCTCCGGCAGATCGTTCTCGACCTTGATGTTCTTGAACATCTTGTCGGCGAAGCCAAATTTCTTCGCTAAGAGATAGATGATCTCGAGATCATCCTTCGATTCGAAGATCGGCTTCACGATCTGCTCGCCCCATTGCAGCGAGCGGTTCGAGGCAACGCGTGAACCCTTGCATTCGAATTGCGTCGCGACCGGGAGAATGTAGACTCCATCCTTGCGTCCCGCCTCGACCGAGAGCGAGGCCCAGGTCGTCGGATGCGGGTCGGCGATGACGAGCAGTTCGAGCGCCTTCAGGCCGTTCAGGGATTCAGGAATGCGGGTAATGCTGTTGGAAGCGTGTCCCTGCACGAATACCGCCCGCACATTGTCTTTCTGCGCGATCTGATCTTTCGGCAGCGTCACCGCTTCGAACCAGCGGGTCAGCGGGATGCCGGGCGTTTCCATGATCTGCTTGGAGTCGAAGCGCGACTTCAGGAACTCATAGTCGACGTCCCAAACCCGCGACCAGTGCTTCCACGCGCCTTCGGCGAGCCCATAGTAGAACGGCAGCGTGACGATATCGAGCCCGACATCGGTCGCGCCTTGCACGTTGTCATGGCCACGGAAGATGTTGGCGCCCATACCCGCTCCGCCGACATTGCCGGTCATCAGCAGCGCGATGCAACTGGCCCGCACGTTGGCGGTGCCAACGGTCTTTTGGGTCTGGCCCATGGCCCAGATCAGTGTTGCCGGCTTCTCGGTGGCAAACAACTTGGCGACGCGCTTGAGCTGCTCGCCGGGAATGCCGGTGACACGCTCGACTTCTTCCGGATTCCACTTCTCCACTTCTTTCCGGAGATCATCGAATCCATAGACCCGCTGTCGGATGAACTCCTTGTCTTCCCACCCGTTCTGGAGGATGTGCCACATCATGCCGTACAGCACCGGGATATCGGTGCCCGGCCGCATCCGCACATATTCGGTTGCGTGTGCCGCGGTTCGCGTCAGGCGCGGGTCGATGACGACAAAGTTGGCCCTTTGAAGCTCTTTGCCCTCGAGCAGATGCTGCAACGATACAGGGTGCGCCTCGGCTGGATTGCCGCCCATGATGACCTGGGTCTTGGCATTGCGGATATCGTTGAAGCTGTTGGTCATCGCGCCGTAACCCCAGGTGTTAGCGACGCCGGTGACGGTTGTTGAATGGCAGATGCGCGCCTGATGGTCGGTGTTGTTGGTTCCCCAGAAGGCGCCGAGCTTGCGGAACAGATAGGCGCCTTCGTTGGTCATCTTTGCCGAGCCGAGCCAATAGACGGAATCGGGGCCCGACTTCTCACGCACGGCGAGAAGCTTGTCGCCGATCTCGTTGATCGCGGTATCCCAGGAGACACGCGTCCACTGCCCACCCACAAGCTTCATCGGATAACGCAGCCGTCGCTCGCTATGTACGAGCTCGCGCACGGAGGCGCCCTTGGCACAGTGTGATCCGCGATTGATTGGGGAATCCCAGCTCGGCTCCTGGCCGATCCAGACCCCATTCAAGACCTCCGCTGTGACCGTGCATCCGACGGAGCAATGCGTGCAGACGCTCTTGCGGACGGTCGCGCCCACGGTGAGCGGGCCGGCCATCGCCGCCTCAGCCTTGCGCACGCTGCCGAGCGGCAGGGTGCCAAGTGCTGCGAGTGCGCCGCCCACGAGGCCGGATTTGCGCAGAAAACTGCGGCGGTCGAGGCCGCCGCCCTGACCCGCCAGGGACTCCGCGACGGAGCCGTGGCGCAGGGAATGCTGGTTTGTTCGCTTGATCAACACGGTCAGCCTCCCTTAGCCGGATAACGATTGACGCGGTAAAAGGCCT
Source organism: Bradyrhizobium sp. AZCC 2230 (assembly GCF_036924495.1). Taxonomy (NCBI): domain Bacteria; kingdom Pseudomonadati; phylum Pseudomonadota; class Alphaproteobacteria; order Hyphomicrobiales; family Nitrobacteraceae; genus Bradyrhizobium; species Bradyrhizobium sp. AZCC 2230. Next base: position 3,660,483 of record NZ_JAZHRS010000001.1, read on the forward strand.
TGACGTGATCGGTCTCCTTGTAGCGTGCCCTTCGCTTCTCATCGTTGGTTTCGCTGTCGGCCTGTGCCGACCCGACCAGCGGTGTCGCGAGTGTCGCGCCGGCACCGATCGTGCCAATGCTGACCTTGCGCAGGAAGCCGCGACGCCCGACTGTGGCTTTCTCATCTTCACTCATCGCATCTCTCCTGGACCTACGCGAGCAGGTCAGTTGGCGAATGTGAATGCTTCCATCTCGATCTCGATAAAGGCGCGACCGAGCGCACCGACCGCACGATAGAAGGTGGCGTGCTCTGCGCCCTCGATGTCGGCGAACAGGCGCCCCATCCAGGGGGCGACGTGTTTCTCGAAAAAGGCGCGCTGTGCATCGGACGATGCCTCGAAGCGGCCCCCGGCAAGACCTGCCATGATCTCGCAGAGGATGGCCGCATGGTCTTCCGGCTCGGAACCGTTCGCAACACGCTCGATCCCGAGCGCGGCGAGGTCGGCGCGCAGGCGCGACAGTGGCCGCTCGTTGAGAAAGCCGGTCAGATAGTACGAGGCGTACGGCAAGAGCTCACCACGTCCGAGGCCGACGAACAGATCGAAATATTCGCGCTCGACCCTCGCTGCGACCGCGCCGGCAGCGGCCGCGGCCAGTGCAATATGCGCCCGCCCGAGCGGCGTCGCATCGCCGGTCAATGCAGCCAGTTGATCAAGCAGCTTTCCTGACGGCGCTGCGGACAGGAGCGTGGCCAGGAGCCAATATTCGTGCGAGCGCGCCGTGTCGACGGGATCCACCGGCGCCACGGACAGAGGCTGCTTACTAAAGAGATCAGGCCGCAATTCGCCGCGCGATATGCCGGTCGCGGCTTCGACTGCAATCACCCGTTGTGCGGGCACGTTGCCCCAGTTCGAAACGGAGGGCTGGCTGATGCCGCTTTTGCGCGCAAGCTGGGCAACGCCGCCAGCGGCGTCAATGGCGCGATCAAGGCCATCATCACGCACGTGGACCTCCCATCCAGGTGCTTGATTTTTTGCTTTTGTAACAAAGCAACAGCGAAGCGTAGTCCTGGCTCCGCGGGTGGTCAACGCTTGCCCATAGCCGGAGGCTATAAGCCTTTGGTCGAGCATCTAGGATGGCAGCGCGCCACCATGCGTTCGGCATCGCCGCACAGGATCGGTTTCACCTTTGGTGTCTTCAGTCACCGCCGGTTGCGCTGCAACAGGAGCGGACGCGAGCTCGGCCGCGGCAGGTCGGTCAGCCGCGTCCGTGACTGCGGCAGGTTCTTCCTCCTGATGCAATTCTCGTGAAGAATCCTCGGGTTCGACGGATAGATCCGGCAAGGATTGAGCCGCCTTGCCCAAGCCACCGACGATCCGATCAACCAGCGCGGCCAATTCTGCCTCAGAGCAGTCCAGCGGGCCGAAGCCCGGCATCGCGGTCGGATCGTTGAAGTCCCAGGCGTTCTCCGCGAGCCCGACGAATTCGCAAATGGCAGGATCAGCGTTCCAGGCGCGACGAAGCGCCGCACGCGTCAGCTCCTGCGGAATCCCTCTGCGCAGAAATGCCTTGATGTCGGTCGCGGACGTGATCGAGTCGATCGGCGGCAGACTCGACAGGTCGAATTCGAACTCCTCATCTTTGATGGCGGGCGGCGGCGCAGATTGCACGTCGTCGCGCAATGCCGCCTCCGGCAGCGTAGCATTCGCCCTTGCCTCCTGCTTGCGGCGGGACCACCGTTTCAGGAACTTGTCCTCACTCATTCATGTCCGCCTTCATGCTGACGGCGCGCCATCGCCTCCGGGTCGGCTTGCCGCCGCGCGCGCTTGAAGAACTCACGCTCGACGTGGTGCTCAGCGACGAAACTTTCAATCGCCTGGCGCAGCATCTCCGGCATGGCCACAGCCTCGACGAGATTGCCGCCGGCTTCTGTGAAGGCCTCGCCTTCTGCGGGATCGGCGGTAGCGGCCGTCACCGAATAGGGCCAGGCACCTTCCGCTGGCGACAACACGATCCAGATGCTTGCACTGCCCGAGGTGAGATTGTCGCGATAGCGCGCCGTCTCGGACGGATAGAGATCGACTGTGGCGCTGCCTGCATAGAACAGGGTCGCGCCGTGCTCTTCGCGAAGCACGGTCCACGGCTTTGTCTCGGGTTCATCGGGCAGCACGGCGACAGCGCGCCAGACGAAGTCGGCCCATTGCGAATCCGCCCTGCACCGCTCGACCACGATGCCGACGGGAATGCTCAGGACTGGCAGCGCGGCGGGGCTCACGTCACCATCTCCAGGCGTTTGATCGGCAGCCCCGTCAGCAAATTCTGTGGCTTCATCCTGAGCTTCCGATCGGATGTCATCGCCAGGAGCAGATAGACCGGCTCGCCCTGCATATCCACTTTGGCCGCGCAGATGTCCGCAAACGTCAGGCGGAACAGCCCGAGCACACGTCCGGCGCTGCGTTCGTCGAGCTGCTCGCCATGCCAGAGACGGTCGCCGAGACTGGTGGCGTCGGCATCGAGCCCGACATACCAGGTGAGCTGCGCATCATGGAGCTCGCGCAACGGCTCAATGGCAACGTCGATCCCGAGCAGATGGGAGATCCAGCGCGCCATCGCCTGCGCCAGCGCCGTTCGTCCGCGGCCCCCCGGAGTGAGGTCGAACGCCATGTCGAAATCGTCGCTGCGTCGCCAATACTCTTCGGCGTTCGCCTCGCTCAACACGTCCAGCCGGGCGTCGGCCGCAACCCCCAGCATCGATATCAACGAGAGCACCGGGGTCGGGCTCTGCCCACCGACAACCTCTTCATCGCCGAGAAGCAAGGCCTGTTCATGTGGCAGGATGCGCTGCGAGCGAAAGAACAGCTCGGCTGCACGCAGCGCGAACGGATCATCGCAGCCATCGAGCGCGTTGCGCAGGATCACGTGCACGAGCTGATTCACGAACACCGGCGGCAGATCGTTGGTCCGCGACCGGACGGTTGCAAGGTAGGCAGCCTCGAGCGTCGGATGCCGCAGCAGGAGATCACGAAAAGCGAGCACGAACCGCCAGTTTTCGCGTGCGTCCTGATCGGTGATCGCAGCGATCTCGTCATCGCCCACCGGCTGGCGCGGATCAGCGAGCAGCTCGCGGTGCAGCCTTCGTTCAACCGGGCATGCATCGTCCGGCGGCATCAGTTCGGGACGGGAAAAATAGGCCTTCAGGAATTCATCGGTCGCACGGAGCCCGCCGCTCGCATCGCGATCGAGCAAGTGATGGCCACACGCGATCCAGAAATCCTTCATCGGTGTTGCGGCTCCCTGGCGATATCTGCAAGGTTGAGATCGCTGTCCGCCTCGACGTCGTCCTCCACCTCCATGAACGAGAACGCCTTGCCATGGCCCTGCCCTTTCCGCAGTTGCAACCTGCGGAAGGTCTCGCGAACCTCGCCGTCATTGGCCGCGCGGTGCACCGCGATGAGCGAACTGATCGGATGCGCGCAGAGCGATTGCACGAAGGCGACTTCGTCTTCTGCGGCGGCCCGTGCCCTTGCAGCGTCCGGCGCGCCGAAGAGGTCGACGAGCTGCCTAGCAAGGAGATCGACCAGCACCTCACGATCATTCTCCGTCGCCGGAACGATTTGCGCAAGCGTCGACCAGCCCCAGGATTGCACGCCGAGGAAGCCGCTGCGGAAGGCCGCGCGCGCCTTGCCGCTGAGTTTGGCCGGATCCTGATCGCAGAAGCGGAAGGCGCCGGAGACGGTCCATTCGCCTGGTACGGCCGCCGCATCGAATACGAAGGTGTCGGAGGGATCGAGCGCTATGGTGCGCAGCAGTTTCACAGCCGCGGCCCTCCGAGCTTTGGATCGAGCCAGGATGGCGCGGCGAGCGCCTTCACGAGCCCACCCCGCTCAGTCGTGTCGGTGCGGAGTAGCCGCGTGAGGAGATCGCCGCGATCGTCAATCCGCAGGAGCGTTTGCCTCTCGCGGGTGACGCGGCTGAGATAGTCGCGCGCGACGCCGTCAAAGCCATCGACCTGCCAACCGTCGCTCACCCGCATCAGGTGGCGCGCAAAGCTCTCGGTCACCTGCACAGCCCCTGCTTCGCCAAACCCCTCCTCCTCCAGCGCAGACGCGAGCGGATGAACGCCCGGTCCCTGATCGGCCATTGCGACCGTCCGGATCATGGCGCCAAACACCAGCCAGGCGGGAGGCTCGTCCTCGCGCGCGGGCGACGGCCATCCCATCCGCCCGCCGCCGACCAGCCCGCCGTCAATCTCGACGGCGTCGGGCCAGCGGATCGCGACCGTCTTGTTCGGCGGCGCATAGGCGCGAAGAGCGTCAGTGAGCGCGATCATGCCCGCATAGAAGGCGCGCCGTGCGGTGCCCAGGGGCTCGCCCGGCTCAAGCACCACGGCGAATTCTGCAAGGTCGAACCGCCCGACATACACCAGCGTGCCGGCACCGCTTTTGGGTGCAATGCGGCAAGCGTGGGCAAAGGCGTCTCCGCTCTCACGCAGCCGGACGAGCGTGAATGGCGGCGGCAGATGGATCGGTTCCGCCAGGGAAACATGGGTCGCAGGGGTCGACGGCAAGGCCGTCCTCCACTTTCCTTTTCTTCCCAATAGGGAATATCTATACGAGGCAAAGGATCGGCGCGAGTCCGTTGAGTCCGCGCCGCACTGACGGAGGGATTCACCTGGAGCATCCAGCGAAGACCGTCCTGATCTGCTCGTGTGAAGACACGATGCGCCTCGACGCGGCCGCGATCCGGCGTGGATGCCCCAACTGTGAGATCAAGACCTTTCGTAATCTCTGCGGCGCGGAACTCGAACATTTTCGCAGTGCCGCAAAGGCGGACGGCGCGCTGACGGTCGCCTGCACGCAGCAGGCGGCGCAGTTTACCGAGGAGGCCGGCGAACGTCCTGATGGAATCTGCTTCGTCAACGTCCGCGAGACCGCGGGCTGGTCGCGCGACGGCGCGAATGCGGGCGCGAAGATGGCGGCGCTGCTTGCAGCGGCTGCAATTTCCGCACCGGACTATCCGCTGGTCACGCTGACAAGCGACGGCATCATCCTGATCTATGGGCGCGATGAGGCGGCGATCGAAGCCGGCCGGATGCTCGCGGGCTACCTCGATGTCACGGTCATGCTCAAGCAGCCGACGGATATCACGCCGCCTGCAGCGACAGTCTTCCCGATCGTGCAGGGCACGATCCGCAGCGCGCGGGGACATTTCGGCGCCTTCGAGCTCACGATCGACGACTACGCGCAGCCCCGCCCGTCGTCGCGCGATCGCTTCCTGTTCGAAGCTCCGCGCAACGGGGCAACTTCGCGCTGCAACCTCGTGCTCGACCTCTCCGGCGAGATGCCGCTGTTTCCCGCGCACGACTTGCGCGACGGCTATCTGCGTGCGGATCCCAAGGATCCCGCCGCCGTGCTGCGCGCGGTGCTTTCCGCGCGCGATCTCGTCGGCAGTTTTGACAAGCCGAGATATGTCGAGTTCACGCCCGGTCTGTGCGCTCATTCGCGCTCGAAGCTGACCGGATGCCATCGCTGTCTCGATCTGTGCCCGACCGGGGCGATCACGCCCGCTGGCGATCATGTCGATATCAACGCGGAAGTGTGTGCCGGTTGCGGGCAATGCGCGGCCGCATGCCCCACGGGAGCAGCATCCTACGCGCTGCCGCCCGCCGACACCCAGTTGCACACCCTTCGCGCCTTGCTGCTCGCCTATCGCGAGGCCGGTGGCATGCATCCGGTGCTGCTGCTGCATGACCGCCCGAACGGCACGCCGCTGATCGACGCGCTCGCCCGTCACGGCGACGGGCTTCCGGCCAACGTGCTTCCGCTCGCCGTCAACGAACTGACGCAGGTCGGGCTGGAAGCGGTCATCGGCGCATTCGCCTATGGCACGTCCGCCGTGCGGTTCCTGCTGCGCGCAAAACCACGGCATGAAGTAACCGGACTATCGCAAACGATCGCCATGGCCGATGCCATTCTGATCGGGCTCGGATTTGACGGATGCCGTGTAGCCACGATCGAAACGGACGATCCCGACGCGCTGGCTACGCAACTGGGTGGGATCGAGATGCTTGCGGCGGTCGAGACGCCCGCAACCTTCAAGACCGTCGGCAAGCGGCGTGACCTGCTCCGATTTGCCTTGAGCGAATTGCACCGCCTGGCGCCGACGCAGGTCGACGTAGTCGCCCTGCCGCAAGGCGCACCCGTCGGCGCGATCAGCGTCAACACGGATGGATGCACGTTGTGCCTGTCCTGCGTTTCGGTCTGTCCGACTGGCGCGTTGCGCGATGATCCCGAGCGCCCCGTCCTCAAATTCATCGAGGATGCCTGCGTGCAATGCGGATTGTGCCAAAGCACTTGCCCCGAAAAGGTGATCACGCTGAATCCGCAGATCGACTTCCGCGCCTCTCGTGCCCCGGCCCGGGTAATCAAAGAGGAAGAGCCCGCCCTATGCGTCCGATGCGGCAAGCCGTTTGGCGTCAAGAGCACGATCGATCGTATCACGGCGAAGCTCGAAGGCCGGCACTGGATGTATCCAGCCGGCGACAAGCGACTCGACACGCTCAGGATGTGTGCCGACTGCCGTGTTATCACCATGAGCGAGCAGCAGTTCGATCCGTTCGTCGGCGCCCACGAACGTGCACCGCCACGGACGACCGACGACTATTTGCGCCAGCGAGACAACAAGAACTAGATTGCTATATTCCGCAATGGACTATTTCACGGTCGCGCGGGCCAGAAAATCCGTGAGCGCCCGGCGATCTTCGGCAGAGCCGATGCGCTGCTCCGGCATCTTAGTGCCGGGCGTATAGGCATTCGGACCGATCTCGAACAGTCTTGCGACCGTCTCGGGCGTCCAGACGATGTCCATCGCCCTGAGTGCATCGGAAAAACGATAGCCCGGCCGCGACGCGATCTTTCGGCCGTATAATCCCGCCAATGTCGGCCCCGCGCGCTGCGTTTCCTTCTCCGATAGTGTGTGACAGGCCACACAGGCGCGGAACACCTCGGCGCCGGGATCGCCGGCGTAGGCCGCCATGGGATCGGCCGGCGTGCCCAGCAAATTCGAGCCGATCGGCTCGCCGGTACGCGCATTCCAGCGCCGGATCTTTCCGTCAGCACCGCCGGTCAGCAGGGTTTCGCCATCAGGCAGGAATACAACCGACCAGACAGGTCCGCCCAGTCCCATCAGCGTGCGCAACACAGCACGAGTTGTGCGATCGATGATCGCCACCGCGCCATCCACCCTCGCGGCCGCGATCAATGCGTCATTGTTGGAGATGGCAAGAGCCACGATCGGCGTGGCCCCGGCGGCGACCTCGCCACGATCCTTGCCCTCAGCACTCAGCATGCGCAGCTTGCCGTCGGCCGCCCCGGCGAGGATCTCGCCGTCCGCCGCGATGACGACGGCATTCAACGGGGCCGGCAGCGCAATTGTTTCGACAATAGCGCTCGGCAAATGCCAGATCCGCAGCGTGAGATCGTAGCCGACGCTGACGAGCGACTTGCCGTCGGGCGCAAAAGCAAGGCCGTTGACGTTTTGCGAATGACCTTCCAACACACGCTGCGCGCCGTCGATGAGTGACCAGAGCCGCACCGAGTGATCCCAGGATCCAGAAGCGATCATCTCACCGTCGGGCGAAACCGCCAATGCGACGACAGGCGCCTGATGTCCCAGCAACACCGTGTCCGGCTGCTGTTGACCGGCCGTCCAGATCGCGATGCGGGCGTCCGCGCCGGCGGTCACCATCCGTCGGTCAGTGAGGAAACCAACCGCGTTCACCGCGTCCGTATGAAACCGCAACACCTGTTCCGCGGATTCTCTTGCGAGCGACCATCTGATGGCGGCGGTGTCGAACCCGCCAGACAAAAGGCTCGTCCCATCGGCCGAAACAGCAATGGTCCTTACCGGCCCGCCGTGTCCCATCATTTGCGCACGAGCTGTCTGCACCGAGATGAGGAGCGAGGCGGCGAGCATCAGCGGGGCGAGACGCGAGGAATTCATCAGCGATCCGGGGCAGCGCCGAACGAACTGGAACCGCTTCTCATTCTGCCTTAATTCGTGCTTCGAACAAACGAGTCATTTGTCCGGCGCGACGACAGCCTTGTTCGACCCGTCCGGAGCGGCTTGCATGCCGGGTGGGCTCTGTCCTTGCGGGCTTTCGGCGGGCGCACCACCCGATCGGGTGTCGACCGGGCCGGTCCAGCCTTGCGGCTGCAACTGGCCTTTATCCTCCGGAGCAGTTCGTCCCGCGCCAACAGTGGCCGGCTTCTCAATGCGTTGATCCGTTTGGGCGAGCGCCAACCCGCAGCTGGACCACACCGCCACGCCTACAAGGATTGCGAATTGCCGCATGACGCAAACCCGCTCGATTTGATGCAGCTCAACGAATGACGATCTGCTCAGTTCCATGATGCACAATGACGCGCCAGCTTGAACAACGGCTCGCCGGGTTCTAGTTTGTATTTGAGGCTGCGAGGGCCTCGGTCATGCAAATACGATCCAAAGCGTATCTGCAGATGATTTCGCACTTGCGAGGCCTGCGTGCCTTGCTTTCGTGGACCGATGATCCGGCGACCAAAGAGCCCTCATTGATGCTCATTTTCGTCGCGGTCTTGCTGGCCCTGCTGCTGGCGATACTGGAAGTCGATCAGCACAGTGCGGCGCTCCAGTCTTTGGGACTGCTCGGCGATCCACCCGGTACGCAACCCAATTTCACGGGCCCCTGATGGGTCAAGGATGCTTTCCATTCAACCGATCGGAGCGCCGCTCCGCAAGCAAAGGTCACTTCTATTGCTCGGCTAGCGTGGCATCGTCTCGCGTGGAAACACCAACGAACGATCATCGAAATCCTGGATCGGAAGTTTGTCTGTCTGAACTCCGGCCTGCGACGTTTGCACGCCGGCTAGTCGAGTCGCTCCAACGGTCCCATTGATCGGCCATATATACGATCGCGACAGGGTTGTTGCCGCAACGAGCGATGCGACGGCAATCAGACCGCAAAGCATTAGGCGCTTCATGGTAACTCCTTGGCTGATGCGTGAGCCGGAGGTCTGATTAGCGCCCCATACGAGGGGCAGATGTGTGCTACCTCACATCTCTCGCATCAGTGATCGGAGTTCCACTCCTTCGCGCCAAGTTGCCTCCACCTGAGCGTTTCGGATTGAAGATGCCGAGCGGAAAGGACGAGATGTGCCTATTTGCCGTCGTTCCATATGTCAGTGGTGAGCTTCCAGTCGTTTCCGACCTTTTCCCAAACGACGACATATTTTCCGGTCACCTCCTGCGGTGTCGGTCCCTTGGTTTTCAAAGTGAAGGTCCCGATTTCGCGTGCCGCAGAAGGGCTGAGCGGCTTGACGTCAACGGTTGTGAGCTTTGGATCGCCAACTTGGTCGGCCATGCCCTTCCACATTGCCTCGATGGCCGCTCGGCCGTGTACCATCGCAGAACCGGGCGGGAAGGCGGTCGCATCGGTGCTGTAGAGTGACGCAACCCCAGAGAAGTCCCCTTTGTTGAACAATTCAATCCATTTCGTGTTGATCGCTTCAATCTCGGCCTTCTGAGCCGAAGCCGGCGCGGTCAATGAGATCACGCATGCAATCACCAGTGCTGTGCTGCGCATCATCATCTCCCATTCCGGATCTTGACGTCGAAGTGGATGCGTTGAAATGCCACATCTCAGACCGCGTTTGGCGCCACAGCAATTCCGGGAAATTACCGTCAGCAACGTTGACGAACCGGAGCAACGCAGTACCTCGCCCAGCTTGCCGGTGCACTTGGTCCAAACATCGTTGAACCACGCTCGGATATCGAAAGTCTTTTGGTGACAAGTGTCGGTGTGCAATCGACGCCATCAGATTTGCTTGAGACGACCCGTCTCCCCCGAGAACATATACCGCACCTTTCGCTGGCCGAGTCCGCCAAGCGGGACCCGATCGCGCGGATGCTACGTTCGTGCAAAAAGAATGTGGTCGCGATCAGTCTGCGCTCGGTCTCGCCAAGAGCACGGTCTACGCGAAGCTGTGCCGCCATCATCTTCGGCTTGGCCAGCGGCAGGTTGCAGATTTGGACCAAAAGCCAAAGGCAGTTCCGGAATGCGTCGTCCGCGCTGGCCGCTCGTTGGATCAATCGCGCAACAGCATCGCCTCCCGAACGGTTCGGCTCGAGCTTAAGACGGAAACGAGCCCCAGAGCCATCAGCACCAGGCCAAGCCAGTTTGCCGTCCAGCCCCGCCCGTGATCGCTCGCCTCGGCAATAGGAAAGGCGACCAGTGAGGCCGGAGCCACAGAGACGGCAACCGCGTCGCTGGCGGCCGGCGCGGCTGCGAGAAGCGCCTCCACGTCCACATGGCGCCGCGTGGGGTGGTCAGGCGTGAGCTGATCGGTCGCGCGGTTGGCGACGGGTGCCGATAGCACCGGGGCCGCGGCCCCGATAGCGACCACAGAAGCGGCATCAACCACCTTTAGCTTGGACGCGGGCGGCATCGCTTCAGACGTCGCCGGTGCGGAGCGCAGCTGCTCCGCACGCGTATCCACGAGCGCCTCCTGCTTGCGCCACGCGGACTCGTTCTCAGCGGGAGCGGCGACACGATCCTTTGCGGCGTGATGATGAACCCGCTTCCGCACCGTCGCGATCCCCTCGGCAGCCAGAAACCAACACTTGCGTTGGCCATCCAGACGATAGACCCAGTGCTGACCGTCCGCCGTCAACTTGCCGGGTCGCGGCAAGCACTCCCTTTCCGCGGAAGCGGTCGCAGCGGCTGTCTGGGGCGCGACATTGAAGAAGTCTGCAAACGGATTCGAAGACGCGGGCGCCGTTGAAAGTCCTGCGAGAAGAACAAAAGCGCCGAAGCAAAATCGCAAAGGACCGGCCATGAAAACCCGGTGTTGCGCCCCCCCGGCACGAGCCTTGGCTGCGACCTGGGTCACAATGCGGCTCAAATCCGGCAATGCGATGGATTCATTCTGGCCCGGAAACGAGATCCAGGCCCGTGAGCAAGCCCCTGCAGCAGTGCGAAAGGCATCCACTATCGCGCGCTGGTCATGATCGAGCCGGTCCCGGCGAGGGACGATTCGTGCACCACTCTTCCGAGATCGCCGCGGCGTTTGCCGCGCCCAGGAAATTGGAACTCCCTATGGTATTACCCATACGCATTTTGCAATTGTGCAGCGTGGCGCTGGGATCTAACTCCTCTATGATCCCGCGAACAAAAATTCGCCTCGCAGTCGCATGTTTTTGGAGTTCTATTTTTGACATTGAGAGCTTCCGCAGCTGAATTGGATTTCGGAACGCGAAGCGTAGGCGGATTCAAACAAAGTTTGAGGGAGCCGCCCTATGCCGCTCGAAATGCGATGCGGCGGATGGTTTGCGGCAGGCCGCAGTGACGCTTCCCAGCGGAATTGGTAACCGACTTCTGGCAGCACTACCGGCGGCTGACCTCGATCTGCTGGCACCCGAGCTAGAGATGGTTGCGCTCGATCGGGATGCTGTCGTCTCGCGGGCGGGTGACCAGACCGAGCACGTCCTCTTCCCTCATAGTGGCGCCATTTCTGTGATGATCGACATGGCCAACGGGCAGACGGTCGCCAGCGCCGCAATAGGGCGCGAGGGCGCAGTAGGCACTCTTTCCGTGCTGGGGCCGTCCCCTGGGGCCGTTACCGCCATCGTTCGTGCCGCGGTCACCGCCTCGCGGATCCCCGCATCGCGATTCCACGCCGCTTTTAGCCGGAGCCCCGCGATCCGCCACGCAGTCCAGATTCACTTCAAGGCGATGCTGATACAGCTACAAATCGGCGGGGCCTGCAATGCGCTGCATCCGGTCCAAGCCCGCATGGCACGCTGGCTGCTCCATCTTCGCGACCGCGTCGACCACGACGTCCTCCCGCTCACCCAGGAGGCGCTTTCGCAAATACTGGGTGTACGACGAACGACAGTGACGCTCCTGATGCGCAATCTGCGCGCTTCCGGAGCGATCAGATCTGAACGGCGAGGCGAAATCGAGATCGACCCATCGCGGCTCGCAGCGGTGGCGTGCGAATGCCACGACACCATGCGTTTCGAGGTTGAGGGGATCTTCTCAATGAATGCAGCCCTATCTCGCGTTTTGGTTCTGCCGACGCAGTAAATGAAACGGGCGAAGTAGCCGCTTCGGCGCGGCCGGTGAAGTCGGAGAAGACGGTGCTGAAATCTCCGCCGCTTCGCCGAATAGCGGTTCGGGCCGATCAGGCTGCACCCCCGTGTTGCAGCGCGGAGCCAGCGAGAAGGAGAGTCGATAGAGCTGATCATTTTCAGACTTTTGGGAAAGGACTTCCGCTCAGGGTCAGGAGCGCCGGTCGAAGGCTACACCGCCGATTTCCTGTCTACCCGGCGGACTGATGCGACTTTCCGGACCTCTTCACCTTCGGGCCATGAAGCGACACAGACGACATTTGGATAATCATTGAAACCAGGCAAGTCTTGCACACTTGCCTGGAAGCGGCTGGAGCTGATGTTCGGGCCGTTGTGCCAGCGCGAAGGTGCTATCGTGCCGGAGTGCAGCAATGCAGGCCAAGGTTTGAGGTTACTTTGCGAGCAAGTCGAGGCGTTGCGGCAGGTGGATAATGCGTTCGGGCAATTGGACCCGAGCAGTAGCAGGCATTGAACTTGGTCTCCAAGCACCGGGATCGGCCTTATCGGGCTGGCTTATCACCGCGTTGAACCAAGGTGAAGAACCCGGAGTCGCCGGCCATGCACCGCGCCAACGTTGCGTTCTCATGATCGGTGCGGCCACGCATGGGATCGTTGGTTCCAGGAATTCCTGACCAAGATGGCATATCATTTCATCCGCCGAAGTTTCCAACCGAGCGCCAGACCAAGCAGCTGTTGGAGTTGGCCGAGCGTTCGGCAGACCGACTCAAATTAGGAACGGAGCCCTCGCAGGGTGTGTCCGCTGATTTAAGCAGACATTCGCAGCATGGTGTCCGGTTTGTGGTGTACTAGGTCCGCTTGCGCAGGCCAGTGAAAACGGTCTCGTGTGCACGCACCGGCGTGCAGGTCGTGAATACGAGCGCAAACCGGCTGCACTGCGAGTCAGTGCCAAGCGCGGCGCTGGTGGGTGACGTCAGGTTGACCGACAGTAATGCTGCCGCTGCGCAGGCAAACGTCACGCACGCCGCGATCAGCACCGCTCCCTTGTGGGTCCTGGGGTGGGAAATCATGGCCTTGGCTCCTGTACGATGGCCGGAAGATTAAGGGGCAGGCTCCGCAGTCCTTGTGGTCCTTGTGATCTAATTCACATCCTGACCCAGATTTTTCGCTGGTGGCCCGAAGGCGTGCGCGATTGCTTGCACTGGATCAGCGCCGCAGCCGGACTCGCGCACCGGAGCAAACAGCATCTTTAGTTGATCAACCTCGTCGGCACAGGCGAGTAGCGCGGGCGGAATGTCAACGCCGAGCGCCCGGGCTGTCATGGGATTGATGACCAGCTCAAACCTGGTTGGCCGTTCGACGGCCTTCGCGTACGGCTGCTGCCTGGGTTTGATCTTGATCAAATTCAGCAGCGTCGCCGCCACGATCATCACCAGGACGCCACCAACACTGAGCGCGATCTGCATCGTCAGCCCATCCGAGATGTCGAGCAGCGCCAGGTGGCTGGCCAGCGTCAGCAGAACGCCGAGGCAGTAGATAGGCAGCGAGTTCTGGCCGCAGCGAATGGCGCCATGCATGACCGCCGTCGTCAGCCCTCGCCAATCGCGAGGCACGAGCCATACGGCCAAAACCGCACGGGCCAAGAAATGCAGCAGTCGCAATGGAGCTAGATTCGATTTGTCGATCGGGTAAAGCAGCGTCAGCAGCGCCTGGGGGACCAGCGCTTCCAGCGGTTTGATGCTCCAGCTCAATGCGATGATGAGGCTGAACACCAGATAAAGAACGGCAGGCGCAAGCGCGGCGCGTGAGGTCACCCACGGCCGGAAGCTCTTGCCCTCGATGATCCACCACGCGCCAAGCACAAGCGGCAGTTGCCAGGCCAGCGGATTGAAGAACCAGTGGCCGTTGGCTATCAACTCACGCGGCTCTGTGTGTCGCTTGTGCGGATACGGTCGACTGGCAAACGTGGGTTTCTGGTGCGCTCGGAGGGCGTTCACATTTTCCGCGATTTCAATGGGTTACAGAGGTCAAAGACGAGTCGAGGTGCATTTCGTGCGCAAAAGTGCCTTTTGGCTCAACCGCTGAGTAAGGGCCCTGCCCTGTACGAGGTCAGGTTGGCCTAGTTGCAGGTTCGACTCCTGCCGGGCCCAGAGAATCAATGATTTGCTGCGTTCTCGTTGCTAGCTGCGCGACGACCGCACCAGACACCGCACCAAGCACGTGCGCTTTTTGTTCGTACCGGTCCCGCGCGTGCAAGCAAGCGATCGCTGGATCGACGGAAATCCGTGCCGTTTCCGGGTTTCGGCAAAGTCCGGAGTGATAGGATGACGCTGCCGGTACGAGTCGCGAGGGTCTGCGCAGCCATATGGTCGAAATCCGCACATCCATCGTCGGAAGCCCGCTGGGGTTTCAGATGCGGCGCGCCGACGCCGCGCGTTCCGGCGAAAGCGGGCTGCAGATCCTGACGCTTCCCCAGCTCGCCGCGCGGCTCGCCGGAGGCTTCCGATCGCCCATCACCTCCGAGCACCTCGACCGTACCGTCCAGGCGGCTCTCGAAGAGGGCGGTTTCCGTGAGATCGAAGCGGTTCGGGACCTGCCGGGAATGACACGGGCGGTTTCGCGGGCACTGCGCAAGGTCTGGGACGCCGACGTACACATCCGGTCGGCGGAGACCTCGGTCGCTCGCCTCGACGACCTGGCCACGATCGAGTCCCGCGTGCGCCGCGCGCTTCCGATGGCCATGGCGTCTCCCGTCGATCTGCGCGACGCGGCGCTCGCTAGGATCCGGCATGCCGGCCGCCTGATCGGCCCGACGACGATCGAACGTTTATCCATGATCCCGCCGCTGTGGCGTCCGCTGATACTTGCGCTCGCGCGAGAGGTCCGGGTCGAATGGCTGGCGTCCCAACACGCGGAAACCGGATGGTTCGGGGGCAACATCCTCCGTCCGAGGGACGGCGAGCCGGCCGCGCCGAGCGTCGTTTCCTGCGCCGATCCGCGCCACGAAGTCGTCGAGAGCCTACGGTGGGCGCGCCAGCTGATCGCGGCCGGGACCGCCAGGGCCTGCCAGATCGCGATCGTATCGGCCGCGACCTCGAGTTGGGACGACTATTTCCGGGCACTCGCCGCCGACGCCGGTTTCCCGATCGCTTTTCCGCACGGCATACCGGCACTCTCCACTCGCGACGGGCAGCGATGCGCGGCGTTGGCCGACGTCCTGCAGCGCGGGCTCAACCAGCAGCGCGTGCGACGCCTCGTTTCGCTCTGCCGGGGCGAGCGCAATGCGCTCGATTCCTTGCCCGAACGATGGCCGACCGCACTGCCCCGCGGCGCGACCTTGTCGCGCACGGACGAATGGCGGCGTGCGATCTCTGCCGCCGTAGCGGGCGATGCCGCGTTGACGGGCGTGCAAGCGATGCTACCGATCATCGAGGGTGCTCGAAAGAGGAATATCGGCGGCGGCCGACGCCGCCAGCCTTCTGCTGCAAGGACGGGCGCTGCAGCTCTGGCAGGCCGCCTTGCGCAGCGCTCCGCCGGAAGCCATCGAGCTCTCGCTACGGTCCGCGAAGTTCGAATCCGAGAACGATGCCGCAGACTCGGTGGTCTGGTGCTCGGCGAAAGACCTGGCGGCGGCACCACGCCCGTTCGTCCGGCTGCTCGGCCTGACCAATCGCAATTGGCCTCGGCGTCAGGGCAACGATGCCATCCTACCCGAGCACGTCCTGTCGGCCGAGATCGTGGACTTCGATCCGGTCGCAAAGGCAGACCGGAGGCACTTCCATATCGTTCTCGAAGCGGCGACCGGCGGAGCGATGCTCTCGCGCGGCCGTCGGAGCGCGCAAGGCAGCCGCGTCGGGCGCAGCCCTTTGCTGGAAGATCGGTCGGAAACGCAGCTTTCGCGCGCCCGCGTTCCGGAGCACGCTTGGAACGAAGCCGACCGCATCATGGCGCGTCCGCAGGACGCGGCCAAGGTGAATCGGCTGAAGGCGGCGGACACGTGCTGGCGCAACTGGCACGTCGCGCAGCTTACGCTCAACGACGGCAAGTTCGAGGCGAACCATCCCGCGATCGTCAAGGCGATCGAGCGCGTTCAGTCTCCCACGTCTTTGCGTCAAATGCTGCGCGATCCTTTGGGTTTCGTGTGGCGCTACGCGCTGGGATGGAACGCGCCGCGCGACCGCGAGCAGCCGATGACGATATCAGCCGATGACTTCGGAAGGCTCGTACACGAGCTTCTCCGCTGTACAGTCGACCTGCTCGAACCAGGCCCGGGATACACGGCGGCTTCCAAGATCGAGATTGAGAACGCCCTCGCCGAAGCGGTCGGGACCGTGCGGGACGAATGGCCACTCCGGCAGCAGGTGCCCCCGGCAATGCTATGGCGCAATACCGTGGACTTCGCCGCGACTCTGGCCCTTGCGGGATTGATGCGGAAGGAAATATCGGACGCCGGCACCCGTAGCTGGACGGAGGTGCCGTTCGGACAGCCCGAATCCTTCGTCGCGGGGCGCGAGCTGCCTTGGGACCCGAGGATCCCGGTCACTGTGCCCGGCACGCCTGTCACTTTGCGTGGTACCATCGATCGTCTGGATCTCCGAAGTTCCGGCGACGCAGTCCGCGTCACCGATTATAAGACCAGCGAAGAACCGCGGCACGTCGGACGCATCGTGATCGACGGCGGCTCCGAGCTGCAACGGGCGCTGTACGGTCTCGCCTGCCGGCAATTGCTCGAAGGCGAGCCCGCGATCGTCGCCAGACTGCTCTACCTGCGCGGCGAAACGATACCGCGGAAGCTTCCCGATCTCGACGCCGCTATCGAGCAAATCGCCGCCTTCATCAACGTTGCCGTCGCCATGATCCGAAGCGGTACCGTCACGCCGGGCCGGCTGTCGTTCGACAGATCCAACGATCTACGATTGGCGCTCCCCGCATCGCCCGGGTACGAAAGACGCAAGCTGATCGCGAGCAACAAGGCCAACGAAGCCATCTCCCGGTTCTGGAGCGCCCGGTGACGGAGATATCCGACGAGGCCGAGCGCCTGAGGGCTCTGACCGATCTGAAATCGTGTCTTCTGATAGAGGCCGCGGCCGGCACCGGAAAGACGTCGCTGCTCGCGGGCCGCGTCGTGATGCTGCTCGCGGCGGGGACGGATCCCGGCTCCATCGCGGCCATCACCTTCACCGAACTCGCCGCGGGCGAACTGCGCCAACGCATCGCGTCCTACCTCGAGCGAATCCTTCAGGGGCGGATTCCCGACGAACTCAGGCCGGCCATGCCGTCCGGTCCGAGCGACGGCCAGAAGGCCATGCTGCGCGCCGCGGCGGATCGGCTCGACGAGCTTACGTGCGGAACGATACATTCCTTCTGCCACGATCTTCTCCGCACCTATTCGGTAGAAGCCGCGATTGATCCCGGCGCGGAGATCCTCGACGGGGATCAGGCCGATTTCGTCTTCGACGCGATCTTCGACCGATGGTGGCGCGGAAGGTTGGACCGCGACGCGCCGACGTCGGCGAACGATCCCATCGCATCCGTCGCGCGCCGGGATCCGATCGGCGCCGAAGGATTGCTCCGGACCTTCGCCAAATTCCGCCGGCGCTATCGGTCGGGGCGCCCTCTCCCCGCCGACCTCGATTCCGACGCCGACCTCGAGTTCGCGGAATCCGTGCGCGAATTCCGCCGCTGGTGCGACGAAGTCGACGTGCCGCCCGAAGCCGATCCGGACATCGTCGCGCTAGAGTCCTTGGGCACGCATTTCCGCGGACGCTTCGAGCCCCTACCCGATTTCGAAGGTCTGTGGGAGTTGGCGCATCCGGCCTGGCTTCCGATCATGCGAAAAGGAACCTTCGACCTCCGGGAATACCAGCGGCGGACGTTGTGGAAGAAGGCGGGCGGCAAGGAGAACGGCGATCGGCTGGCCGACGAGGCGGACGAGCACTTCGCGCGATGCCGGCAGGCCTACGGCACGTTGATGGGGCGGATCGCAACCGCTGTCATCGGAACGTTCTCCGCAGAGCTCGACGAAGTCATGACGGAATACGAGGCGTTCAAGCGGCGGGCGGCCGTGCTCGATTTCGACGATCTCGTGTTCACGTGCCGGGCCGTGCTGCGTGGCCATCCCATCGTGCGGACGACCGCCGCGCTGCGCTTCAAGCATCTGTTGGTTGACGAATTCCAGGACACGGATCCGACCCAGGCCGAGATCATCTTCATGCTGTGCGGAGAAGCCGACGACGACCGCGCCTGGCACGAACGGGCGCTGGTCCCCGGGAATCTCTTTCTCGTCGGGGATCCGAAACAAGCCATCTATCGCTTCCGGGGAGCCGATCTGGCGACTTATCTCCTCGTGCGCGAAGCGATCTCGGCGCAATTTCCGGATAACATCCTGCGGGTGACCGCGAACTTCAGGTCTCGGGGGCAGATACTGGACCACGTCAACCGCTGCTTCGAGGAGCGGCTGTCGTCCCAGGACGCGGGGTATGTCGCGCTTCGCAATACCAGAGCCGCCGCCGACCGATGCGTTCCGTGCGTGGCGAAAGTCTCCGTGCAGCTTCCGCCGCTGACCAACGTCGACGGCGCGCGCGACGAGGAGGCCCAGGTCGTGGCGGAGGTGTGCGCGCGACTGATCGGAAATCTCGAGATCGAGCTCAACGACGGCGAGAAACGGCGCCTGCGACCGGGCGACATCGCTCTGCTCGCTCCGGTCTCCACGGACCTGTGGCGATACGAACGCGCGCTGGAAGAAGCCGGCCTGCCGTTTGCCTCGCAGGCCGGCAAGAACCTCTTCAAGCGCCAGGAAGCTCAGGATCTCGTGGCTTTGATACGCGCTTTGGCTGATACGCGGGATACGCTGGCCCTCGGTGCGCTGCTGCGGGGTCCGCTCGTGGGTCTAACCGAACAGGACTTGCTGGATATCTCCGTCGACCTGCCCGTGGTGGACGACCGCGTCCCCGGCCTTTCCCTGCGGACCGACTTGGCCGCGATCAGAAATCCCGTGGCGAGCGAAGTGCTGTCGATCCTGGGAGACCTCCGCCGACGAATCAACGGGACGACGCCGGCGACGATTCTCGCTGAAGCAATCGAGCGCCTGCGGATTCGCGCCGTCGTCGCGGCTCGCAGCGCCGATCAGGCCGCACGCTCTCTCGCAAACGTCGACGACCTAATCGAACGGGCGCGGAGCTACGACGTGCGCGGCTTCGTTCAGTTCGCCAGAGAGGTCAACGACGAATGGTCGAGCGGTTCTTCGTCTCCGGAAGGAATGATCGAGGCCGACGGCCAATCGATCGAGATTGTCACGGTGCACAGTTCGAAGGGATTGGAATGGCCGGTCGTCATCCCGATCAACCGTTCTTCCATGCCGCGGCGGGCGGAGGCGTTCGTCCATCGGCGGCGGGACGAGAGCCTGCACTGGGCTTTGGGTCAGATCGCGCCGCCCGGGTTGGGGGAAGCGCTTCGGACCGAGGAAGCCGAAAAGAAGGACGAGAACGTGCGGCTGCTCTACGTCGCGTGTACGCGTGCGATGGAGCTTCTGGTGATACCTGACTTCACATGGAGCAACGACGCCTCCTGGGCGAAACTGTTGGATTTCAAGTTCGACACGATCCCGGATCTGGACATCGGCCGCTTCGCGCGCTCGCCGATCGCGCTGCAGCCCCCGGCCGTCAACCTCCAGAGTGCGAAGGTCTTCGCGGAAGAACGCTCGCGCATCGAAGGCGCGCCGCGCGTGCGCTGGATCAAGCCCAGCGACGGCGATCTGGACGTGATCACCGCGCGCCTTTCGCCGGACGCAGGCGAGGACGAGCCGCTCCGTCCTGCCGCCGCGATCGAAGGCGGCCGAATTCGCGGCATTCTTCTCCACAAGGTCATGGAGGAGCTGATCTCCGGGGAAATCGAGGAGGACGCGGCTGTCGTCACCAACAGGTCCGCGGAGTTGCTCGCTCAATTGGTATCAATGTCGCCGACCGGAGCCACCATCGATGCGAGTGAAATCGCCGCGACCGCGTTGAGGACGCTGCGCCTTCCGGATATCGTCAGGTATCGCAGGCGGCTGGTCGCGGAAGTGCCAATCTACGCGGCCGCATCCGCCGACGATCTCATCTCGGGCCGTGCCGATGCGGTCACGCGCGACGACGAAGGCAGCGTCGTGTTCGACTGGAAAAGCGATGTCGCCCCAAAAGATGCCGAATTCGCCGCCTACCGCAACCAGCTCGGCCAGTATCTTCGGGCCATCGGCGCGCACAAAGGCGCCATTGTGTACATGACGACCGGCCAGGTCGATTGGATCGGCCTTACTTAGCGACCACGACCGCACATCGGCCTCTCAAGCACGACGCGCCCCCCGGCGCTAACGCCTGAGGCGAACCGTTTTTTCTGGAGAATGGCTTTCTAGCGGCGATCCTCCCGATTGGGTAACTGCCGTCCGTGAGGGAGACCATGCCGCTCATAACGGTCTGGTTGCAGATTCGAATCCTGCCGCACATATGGGGAAATCGCCCGCGCTAGATTTTTGAGTAGTCTCCTTCACCCTGCGGCTCTGAAGGGCGCCATTACTTCGTACGCTTGAACGCCGCGTGATAGCTCGCACTTGGTGGGCTTCTTTTCTGCTCAACCTTCCAGGGTGTTCTTTGACTCAACCGCCAACTGCAGCTGCCCAGCTGAAGTCATAATGAGCGCTCAACAACTTCATTGCGACAACAGCGACGAGAACGCAGATGATTTGCAACAACATTCTGGTCGAGAACACTCTATTGAAGAGCGTCATGATGCCGCCTTCTAGCGCTGGTGACCGAGCCGGATTCCAAGCTTGAGCGCCTTTTGGCGGAGAGAGCCTTCGGAGCGCTTTGTGAGCTTCGCAATTTTTGCAACCGGAGTCTTCGCTTTCGAATGAGCGCGCAGCTCCTTCACGTCAGCCTTTGTGTATTCGCGACGCACAGGTTTCTTCTTCGTAGCCGTCTTCTTTGCTTTCTTCGCCACTTTTAGCTCCTCGATTCGAGAGTGGGCGTACTAGCACAGCCGCATTGAGGCGCAACTCTCTATGAGTTGACTCAATATGCTGGTCCGATCCGTGAAAGGTACCGCTCTCGGAACGG
Source organism: Bradyrhizobium sp. AZCC 2230 (assembly GCF_036924495.1). Lineage (NCBI taxonomy): Bacteria > Pseudomonadati > Pseudomonadota > Alphaproteobacteria > Hyphomicrobiales > Nitrobacteraceae > Bradyrhizobium > Bradyrhizobium sp. AZCC 2230. The sequence continues at coordinate 3,681,675 of NZ_JAZHRS010000001.1, forward strand.
CTGTCGGTTTCACCAGAGGAGGCAAGCGCCCTCACCGGGATCGGGCTGACCTCCATTCGCGAGGCGATCAGCAGCGGTGATCATCCTGCCGGACGATTTGAGAGTATGGCTCAAAACGTTGCCGGACGCCCACAAGTCAATTGAAGTAAGCCCCGCTTAACGTCTTCCGAATGACTTACTGGCGCGTTGGCGAACTTATTCAACACGCTGGCCCGCGCGCCAGCCCATCTCCCAGAAGTCTGCCTCGAGTCGGGTGGCTTCCTTGAAGATCGCAATCAGCTCCGCCTCGCGGGCCGGCGTGGCGTAGAGATCGGCGAGATGTTCCATGTGCGCCCGCGCTTTTGCCGCGACCTCCTGGTACGGTACGCCGGCGTACTCGGCGATCCAAACGCGATAGGAGTTCGTCGCAGCATCCGCATCGGGTTGCGAGGCGAGCCGCGTTGCGATCTCCGCGTACCCGATCACGCAGGGGGCAAGCGCGACCTTGAGTGCCAGCAGATCGCCGCGCATTCCTGCGTCGAGCACGTAGCGTGTATAGGCCAGCATCTCGACCGCCGGAGGGGTTTGTTCAAGGTCGCTCAGGGATAGACCCCAACCTGCACAGAGCTTCACATGCAAGTTCATCTCGGCATCAAGGATGGCCGAAAGGCCGGCCGCTGCTTCACGCAATTCGGCAAGTTTGGGCGACTTGTAGACCGAGAGCGCGTAGGCGCGAGCAAACTCGATGAGGAACAGGTAGTCCTGAACGAGGTAGTGACGAAACGCCGCTTCGGGGAGCGAGCCGTCTGCCAATCCGTTCGTGAAGGGATGCTGGGTGTAGGCCCGCCACTCAGCGGATGCTTCTGTTTTTAAAAGCTCGAAGAAACTCACGATCTTTTTCGCCTGGCTTGCTTTTCCATAACCGTCTTTGGCTCACTACCGATAGCGCATTGCGAATCGGGTGGACGCTGACCTTGACATGCTGCCGCGATCAGCCGGCACGACTCACGTTATCACCAACAGAAGGCACATGCTCTAAGTCCAAGTTTCGATTGCGGACGAAGCGCACCAGTTTCACTCCAGAAACAACCCGCACGAAGCGCAACGAACGTGGTCGAATTTCACGGAAAGCGCAGGAAAATCAACGGCGGCGGCCATTATCCCGCCGCTCATAACGGTCTGGTTGCAGGTTCGAGTCCTGCCGGGCCCACCAGCGTCATCAATAGCTTACTTCGTTCTCGTCGCCCACGGCGCGACCGCCGCACCAGAAACCGCACCAGATACGTTCACTTTCGTTCGTGAAGACGATTAGCGCTCCGCGTCCACTGCTGCGTTTCCCTCGCGGTAAATGCTACGTCCGCTAAGGGTTCAATCTCGGAAATAGATTTTCGGGCCTAGGTTGTTGGCAATGGGCCAGAAGCGGTCGTTCAGCGCACTGACCGCATGGCGGTGAACGCGTGCTAAGACGTTACCGCACGAAACAGGCGCCATTCGTCGGGCACGCCTTTGAGAACGTGACGGCCGCGCTCTTCAAACGTCAAGCCGGAGCCTGCTACGAGATCGCGAACCGTCTGTGAGACCAAAACTTCACCCGGGGCAGCTAGTGCCGCTACACGCGCGCCAATATGTACGGCAATGCCGACAATATCGTGTGCGACGAATTCGCACTCGCCAGTATGCAAACCGCAACGGACCTTCAGATCGAGCGGGCGCACCGCATCACCGATTGCGCTGGCGCAACGCACGGCGCGCGCTGGGCCGTCGAACGTGGCAAGAAAACCGTCGCCGGCGGTGTTGATTTCGCGCCCTCGATACTGGCCGAGGACGCCCCGAGCTTTGGCATAGAACGCATCGAGCAGCACGCGCCAGGCGCCGTCGCCGAGTGCGGCGGCGCGTTCCGTCGATCCCGCAATGTCGACGAACAGCACAGTCGCAAGCACCCTGTCGGGCTCCGCTGCTTGCCGATGCCCGGTGACGAACTCTTCGACCTCATCAAGAATTGCATCCTGATTGCCAACCCAGACCATATGGTCCTCGCCGTTGAGCTCAATCAGTTTGGCGCCAGGAATCCGCTGGGCCATGTAGCGGGCATGCTTCACGTCAATGACGCGCTCGTCGGTGCGATGTAAAATCAACGTCGGTACGCGCGTGACAGGCAGGATATCTCTGACATCGATGTCCCGGTTCATGCGCATGATTGCAGATGCCGCGCCTGGGCTTGCTGAGGCCCTGAAGTAGGCAGCGATTTGCTCGACTGCGTGCTTGTTCCCGGCAACGCTGGGTGCCCACATCAGCAAACTCATTGCATCAGTCGTGCCCCAGTGGTGCTCAATGTCATCCAGGAAAGTGCTCCACTGCGCATCTGTCCATGCGAATGTATAGTCAGGCGCCCACGAGCGTCGCGCATAGGTGCCATAAAGCACCAGAGCCGACGTGCGCTCGGGATAGGTCGCTGCATAGAGCAACGACATCGGACCGCCCTCAGATATTCCGAACAAGGTGGCCCGTTGGGAGCCAACCTGATCCAGCACCGCCTGCACGTCGTGCATCCGCTGTTCAAGCGTGAAGATCTGGGAGCCACGATCGGACATTCCGGTGCCGCGCTTATCGAACATGATGACCCGCGCAAACGTTGCAAGCCTGCGGAAAAAGGCGGCGCGCGCCGGCGATTGCCAGAGCGCTTCAACATTGGAGACAAAACCCGGGACGAACAGCAAGTCGCGCGGACCGTCGCCAACCACCTGATAGGCAATATGGACGTCGTCACTTTTAACGTAGCGAGTGGCCGGGATGTCAGCCATGTTGGCCTACTGCGTGACAAGACCGCGCGGCGCGAGTGTCGCACCTCGTTCCGCGCCAGGCCAGCGAAATTCAGTCGAAAGTTTGATGCGCTCGACCGCCGCACGGCCGGTAGGTATCCGCAGCGATTGGGGGAATCGATGGTGACGCCGCGTACGACCGCGACGCCTGCTTCGGGTCAAAATGAGAAGAAGTCAACCTAGGCAAATCAAGTCCGCAATAGCCCACGGAGCGGACCTCATTGAAAGTGCCGCCACTTCGCTGATGGGCCGCCTTCAGATAGCCCCGTCGGCGCGCAAGGAGTTTGGCCGACAACTCCAAGCTAGAGACGCCGGTCGCGGCGCCCGATCATGCAATCAAGTCGCACCATATTTGTGGGCGCGCCGGGATCGTTCCCGATGTTGGCGAACGACGGCGCAAGAGGAAGGAGACCCCGCATAGCGTCTCCTTTCTCCACACGACGCGGCAGATGAAAATTCCGGAATGGCCGTCGAACGACAGCACAAACTCTTTGGCAAATATGTAGTACGGCGTGGAGATGCAGGCGCCCAAGGCGCTTATATCGCGCACCATGCATGGACGAGTCCCGCGAATTTCACCAAACGAAAGCCGGGCCGCCAGGTTAAGCGGTATGCGCTTCGTTGCACGACGTTCGATCATGGCGAGGTGCTCCAAATGAAATGGTAACTTCCCAACCGAACGATCGCAGCAGCCGCGATCGCACTTACGAAGTCAGTTTCCCGGTCCCGCCGACGTCCGGAAAACGGCAATTCCTGCACGTTGATCTGCGCGGCTTACGCTAACAAGCAGCGCTGTTGTCTTGTTAAAATTGGATCGGAATTGGTGGTCAATTCGGGCGGCTCGCCGCCGACCTTACAAGCGACGGTCCTGCCTCCGAAGCGGGGGGAAGCACGCCACCGAGAGCACCTTTGGCTCGGAAATGCACAGTTAGCAATCTTGCTGGGCCGGTTCGTCTGACAGGCCGATAGACCAGAACGACCAAAAGGTCAGCCTTCGGGTCACAAGCGTCGATTTGGCGCCCAGCGGCAAACTTCCGGTTTACCCCTCTGAACCGACATGTAATGGCAAGGCTTCAACGGTAGCGATGGGCCAAAGGCAGACATGAGCTTTTTGTTTCTCTTTACCAATTTTAAATTGTGACAAAAGAGCACACGTAACAATGCACTATTCTAGAATGTCAGAACCCCATCATTCGGGAGAGGCTCGCAATGGCTGCCTCAACGCTTCATATCGTGTTCAATTCGTCCGCGGCGGCTGGCCTGCGCGACGCACTACGACGGGCAGGCCGCGACGAACGCGTGGTCGGCCTTTCCGACTGCCTCAGTTTCGGCCCGATCAACCCACCCGATCCCGAGTTGCGCAGGGAGTGGGTTGAAACGGAACTCGACTATGCGGGCTGGGAGAACGTTGTCAGCGAAGCAACTTCCTTCTGGTCCGCGGCGCTGTCGACCAGCAGTCGAAGGGTCGCGTGGCTGTCGAGACGATCAGCGCAAGAATATGCGGGTTTCCTCGAGTGGCTGTGGCGGCTTGACGAAGAGCCAATCGAAGTTGTCGATCTCACCGACGTCACGGTGGCAGGAAATGGCGCTGGGCTGACCGAGCGACACTTCGCAATTAGCCTCGGGACATTGCCTCCACACAAGATCCTCCAATACGAACTGCTTGATCGCACTGAAACACTCACGGCGGTCCTACGCGCTCAGTATCGAGAATTATGGGGACGCCTTAGGACCGAAAATGCACCACTGCGCATCCTCAGCGAAGGTGAACTTGTGTCCGCGCCGCTTTCATTCTTTGACCCGCTCCTGTTGTCGTGCTCAACGCCCGAATGGCAAAAGGCGGCAAGGGTCATAGGAAAAGCGCTCTCAGAGTTCTGGGAGACGTCAGTGCTACAGACCGGCGATCTAGTCTTGTGCGCGCGTGCCCGCGCACTTGCTGGCGCTGGCCGTCTAGAATTTCGGGGAGACCTATCTAACATTCAGAATAGCGAACTGCGGTTATCCGATCAGTCGGGCTCCTCATAACTGAAGGGCTCATGTCGCTGATGGGTCAAAATGCGAAAAACTCAACCTGAGCAAATTCCGTCCGCTATGCCCTGTTGAACGGACCTCAAGGAGGCGTGCCGCCACTTCGCTGATGGGCCACGAGCGGAAGCACTCCACTGAGTGAGACTTTCGCTTCCAGGTGTAGTCTTCAGCTTCGGGCCGAGGTTGCAGGCAATCAGGTTGAGGAGGAAGTCGGCGGCGACGCGAGCGGGGCCTCGATGTTTCGTCATTGCTCGCCTCGTGTTAGACTTTGCCTGCCCGACCAGGGAGAACAGCCATGACCGCCGAGTTCGATGAAGACCGCTTCAATATGGCTATCCGTAAATTTCTGAAGCATGTCGGAGTTACATCGCAGCGTGAAATTGAGAACCTAGTGCGTAGCGGGGAGGTGAAGGGTGGCAAGCTCAAACTGCGAATGACCCTGTCAGCTGAGGGGACGCCGCTGAAACATGTGGTCGAGGAAACAGTCGCGCTCTGACGATTGTCCCGGCTGTGGGAAGTCATGGCCCTGATCCTCACGAAGGCTATCATTGCGGGCGCCGGCCGAACGTCGCCTTCGGGTCATTAGCGTTGTTTTGAAGGTCGGCTTGTCATTTCCGGTCTACCGTCAACTTCAGACATGTCGCTGCGCTGGCCGACGTTATGTGCCAACAGCTGACCTTCGTTTTGATTTGCGTTAAGCTTACGCAAGTCCCGCGATGATCTTGTCAACGTCCGCTTCCGGGAACACCTTGACCGACGTCGTCCGTACGTTCCCGATGGCGGCCAGCGACAAGAGAAACTTGGCCATGGCCTCATCGTCGGTGGCCTCGGTGTGGATGATGAGGTCATATGTTCCCATGGCGAGATAGCCGGCCTTGATGTCAACGCCAAACTTTTTGCCCAACTCCCTGGCGGCCGCTCGACGCTGCGGCATTTCCTTGATGGTCCGAACACCTTGCTCGGTGAAATTGCAGAGAAGCATGTACGTGGACATGGCGATTCTCCTTTGACAAAGAAGCAATGGACTTAACGGGTCCACGTCGTGGATTATGCCACACTGCCTGACCCCGCCCAACCACCAAGATCCCCTCAGGGCGCCTCGAAGTGGCGGGGTCATTCTCGACCGAATTGGGCTATCCGCGTGGCGTCCGGTTTAGCGCCGTTAGCAGCCAAAGTGCGGACTACCCTCAACTTCGGAAATATTCAGGCGTCGCGCAAACCGTCGTTTAGGGCCAAAAGGCGACGTCACCGAAAAAGCCGACCACGCCAGATCAGGCCGATCTGTCAGCCGCTTTCGAATATTTCACGGGCGAAGAACGGGTTTGCGCCGGCCTAATCAGGTCTGGCGCTGCGGCCGATAGTGCGGTCGACGTCGGCAACCGCCCCGTAGAGGCGCTGCCGCGAGAGCCAATGAAGGTCGTCCATGCGTTGCACGATTCCTACCAGAACCGGCACGTGGTGGCGTCGCGCAAGCTGCTCAAGCGAGAAAACGGACCACCAGGCGCGAAAAGCGACTCGCGTCCAAGCGCGCGCGTCCCAGCCGAGCAGGAGGACATCCGGCGCATACCTGCGCACTGCACGATTCAGGTTCGACGGGTACATGACGATGATGCTCAGGCGCACCGGTCGCGCAGCCTCCCACGGAAAGGATCTTGCGACGGCGGCAAAGGCAAATACGACTGAGCGACCGGCCACGTTGCGCGCAACCAGCCTCTCGATGACTCTAGAGACAAGTCCCGTCTCCTTCACCTCCACAAACAGTTCAAAGTCAGTTGGTGAAAGAAGCGACAGTGCCGCATCAAGGGTAAGCGCATTCTCGACAGGACGCGGCGGGTCGTGTGACACCACCAATGTGTCGGAATCCGCTGCAAGGCAGACGTCGAATTCGACACCAGATATTCTGCCGTCATGGGCGGCACGTGCGAACGCGGCGAGCGAGTTTTCACCCGGACCCGCGGACCATCCACGATGCGCAATAAGCTTCATGACGAGTCCGTAAAGCCAAGCTTCGCGCGCCATGCAATCTCCCCGTAGAATGTTCGCGGCGCTTCGTCGATTACCTCATCCAACAGAAGGAGCCGTCATTCACTCTGTTGCTCGTCCAGAGCGGCAGCGTGCCAAAGGCTATTGAGTCATCCTGACCCCCACCCGACGTGGCTCCCGCGTGATCTAAGCTTGTCGAGACGCTCGAGGTAGGTGGCGCGCTGGGCAGCAGGTAAGCTCGATACAAATTCGAGGGACCGTCCATACATGGGGATCAGAGCGGCAAAGTAGCTTTCATCTTCCATGCTGCAGGATTCTAGAAAGCCGAATGGCTCTTCGCAATAAAATATCGACAGCTCCGCCATCCCCTCCGGGCGACCAATCGCTTTCTTGTAGTCCGCAATCGCCTTCTTGGCTTTTGAAACCGACACGGCCTGGTTGTTCATTAAGACTGGGCATATCCAGGTAGAAATATTTGCTTTGAAGGGCTGGAGCTGATCATGACCCAAGCCCAAGCGGGCGTGCAAGAATGCTCGGTTCTCTTTGCTCGCAGTGTAGAGGTCTTGCACCAGTCCCCGAAGGCCTGCGCGATCGAAGTCTAAGAGCACGGTCCTAACATCGTTCCAAGTTGGCGAGGCATTTTTGCTTCGGACCACGGCCACCAACCTTTCAATGACGGTTTTATGAGCGAGCTTTTCGGCTCGTTCAAGATACACGACTTCGGCAAAGGAGTAGATTGGTCGGATCAACGATGCCGGCGGGCAAGCCCCTTAATTTGGTCCAGCGCGCTTGGCGGCTTCGGCGTCAGGGCAAATCACTGGCGCGCCAAACCAGGCGCGAGGCGGGACACTTGACGTCAACCGAGATACCTAAGCGAACTGTCCAACGATAGCCATGAACGCCGGCAAGTTTGGGCGGGCGAACCAATCGGACCACCATGTCCTCTAGCTCCAACGCCAGTATCGCCAAGAAAGCTCGCACGAAGGCCGAGGCGGATTTTGCCACTTGGCTCATGATGGCCAAGCTCGGTGGTTTCGATGACCTTCCGTCAAACGCACAGGGCTTTCTGACTAACTATCGAACCCGACTCGAGACGATGAGCGAGGCCGAGTCCACGGCCCTGGCCGTTCGCGAGGTCTACAGCGCTTATTACAGCGAGATGGGAGGCGTGGGCGCGGCCCCGGAACCAAAGGCCCGCACACCAACGACAGAGGGCAAAGTCGTGCGCTTCCAGAGACGGCCTAAACCTCAGCCCGCTCCATCGGCTGCGCGCCATTCGACGAGGCCAATGATCCGAAAATCCCTCTCGGCACTGCTGATTTTCGCGAGCATGGTGGCTCTGATTGTCGCATATAGATATCTGACGCAGTAAAATCGCCCGCGGATTGTGTGCGGGACGAAATGCGCTCACAGCAACCGCGCGGAACCTGGGCGGCTCGCCAAGCTTCTCTACCGCGCCCGCCACGCCACCTCTAGCAGCGACCCGCCTCGTATGACCTCCGCATCTACAAAAACGCGATGTCCGCGACGTCCGCTTTTCCTGACAGCGACCAAATAGCGGACATCGCGCACTTCGCATCTGTGCCAACAGCGGTCATTCCGCAACCCCGTAGATGAGTGCTGCCCTCAACGGGAAGCGAGGCGGCGCGTCGGGTGGAGCGGGCATAAACGCCGCAAGCTATTTGAAGCGCCTCGCCTTTACGTTTTCGGTTACACGGGCTTGACCTTGACGCCCGCGCGTCGCAGGTTTCGGGGCGCCGCGCGCGGCTCGCGCCCACCAGACAGGATCCATCTTTCATGGCATTCGTGCAGTTCACGCAACCGGACGATCAGCCCATCGTCATCAACACGGATAGGATCGTGACCGCCACGCCACTGCCCGACGGACAAGGCACGCGCATCACCCTCAACAACGGTGGCCATCAGGACGTGAAGCAACTCATCGCTGACGTGCAGCGGCAGTTGAACATTAGCGGGTAAGCTCAGGACATCGCCGCCTGGGCGAACCATTCCGCCGATCAAGTGAGGTCGTACACTTTCTTGAGTGCTGCCCAATGTCGCAGATGGGTCAAAAACGGTCGTGGCGCCCCTGAAATGGGATGTCTGTATTACCCCCGAAGGCAGACATCGGTCGGCTACGCTGCCGACTGTCGACGTCATCGTCTGCTACGGCAACGTCAAGCCCGCCGACACGCACCTTGCCAGCGTGATCCATTGCATCGATGGCGAAATCGCAAAATGGCTGGAGCGCCGTGAGCAACGGCGTAGGGGAAGCAGCCACCATCACGTTGCAGAGCGATAGATAATCCAAATTACGACGAGAGCCACCAGAACGACTATCCAATTGGAAATTTGGATACCCACTATCGATGTTTTCCGGCCAAACCATTCCATGGCCCTTCCTCCCAGCTAGACCAGCCTCACTTGGGCGGCCTCACACGCTTTCAACACCCCAACGATATCACCATTTCCAAACTCGCTCCGGTTACTCTGGCCACACGCAAAAAGCCGCCAAGGTTTCCCTCGACGGCTCGTGCCGTTGCGTTTGCGTAGAGGTACTGCGTCGAGCGGTGCTCGAACGCAGCCCGTGCTCGCTCTTATTTGGACGCACACGACCTTCAATGAGGTCGGTGGGTGCGTTGCCACTGTGTCGGGTCAACGATCCCCGATCTTTAATCACATGTGACTGGCGGCGATGCTCTTCAAGCCAGCGATGCTGTCCCATTCGATAAAATGGCAAAAGCAGGTTTTCAATTGAGCGCCCTTTCGATGATCATTAGCGATCAAGATCACAACTGATCCACCACAACGCCCGAGGGCAAAGCTCTCAGAGCAGTATCAGGGGGAAGCGAGAGCACAGTGGAAAGGGAAGCCCCTTAAGGGCGAGATAGATCGACGTTAGTTCGCCAGCTTGATGCGATCATTGACACCATGGAGAGATAGTCGCCAACCATCTGGAGAACCCGAAGGCTGCGGTCTCGATGGGTTATGCGCGAGTGACCATGTGCTGCCCCCTCGACCTGCATATGGGTCATCAGACAACCTCGGGTCAATGGGCGGGAACGCGTCCGCAATGGGTCCAATCGTCACTTTGGCCGCGTGCCGTTCTCTTCCGGTCTACCCCTGTGAACGGACATCGTCAGACCGCCCCGGCATGTCTCACACGCGTCAACGGCTGCCTTGGGCGGCACACATGGCGCTGTTCGGGTCACCTTCAGGAAGCGGACCTCGCGGCACCCTAAGCTGAGGTCAGCAGCGGGCCAAACTCGGAAGTCAGGCCGTCCGGCTCCTACGTCTGCTTTATCCTCGCGAACGGACATCGCCAGACGCATTCTTTGGGCATCCTGCTCGCCACGTCATAGCGGCGCAGCGCAACCGTCTTCGTTCTCTCGCACGAAGCAGCGTAGCTTGTCCGGCGTAGCGGCTTGCGAAACCGGACGCTCAGTTCATCGCTTGGCACGGCCAATCGGCTCTAAGCCGCCTGTACTTCCAGGAAACGCTCGGCGTAGTGGCAGGCGACGAGGCGGCCGTCGAGCGGGCGCAAGAGCGGACGCTGCGTGCGGCAGAGATCCGTCACATAGGGACAGCGGGTCGAGAACACGCAGCCTTTCGGCGGATCGAGCGGCGAAGGCAACTCGCCCTTCGGAACGATGCGCTGGCGTTTGCGACCGAGGCCCGGCGTCGCGTCAAGCAAGGCCTGTGTATAGGGATGCAACGACCGCGCAAAGATGCGCTCTTTCGGCCCATGCTCCACTGCGATCCCCAGATACATGATCATCACGTCTTCGGCAATGTGACGCACCACGGCGAGATCGTGCGAGATGAAGAGATAAGCCAGCCCCAGTTCGCGCTGCAGATCGACCAGGAGGTTGAGAACCTGCGCCTGCACCGACATGTCGAGCGCGGACACAGGCTCATCGGCAACGAGCAGCTTCGGCCGCAGCATCAAGGCGCGCGCGATTGCGATGCGCTGACGCTGGCCACCCGAGAACATGTGCGGATAGCGGCCATATTGCTCCGGTCGCAGCCCGACCTTCGCCATCATGTCGAGGGCCTGCGCCCGCCGGTCTTGCTTGGAAAGTCTGGTGTTGATGATCAGCGGCTCTTCGAGTATGTGGCCAACGCGCTTGCGGGGGTTGAGCGACCCATAGGGGTTTTGAAACACGATCTGCACGGTGCGGCGCAATGTCTTCACAGCGCTGGCCGGAGGATTGACCGCATCGACGCCGTCGAGCATCAGCGTGCCGGCGCTCGGTTTCTCGATGAGAGTCACAAGCCTTGCGAGCGTCGACTTGCCGCAACCGGATTCGCCGACGACCGCCAGCGTCTTGCCGGCTTCAAGCGCGAACGATACTCCGCCCACGGCCTGCAGATGCGCCGGTGGGCGAAACCAGCCCTGCTTGATCTCGTAACTGCGCCTCAGATCGGTGGCGGTGACAAGCGCCGTCATGACACGGACTCGCGCTTGAGGATCGACGCGCCGCCCCCATCGGCCGCGATGCGCTCATCCCGTGTCGGATCGCCGAGCGGATAATGACAACGGATCAGGCCGTCCATCCAGGGGCGCAGATCGGGACGCACCTTGTCGGCCAGCGGCGTTGCATGGATGCAACGCGGACTAAACAGGCACCCCGGCGGTCGATCATGGAGCCCCGGCACCACGCCAGGAATGGTGGCGAGCCGTCCGCCATCACTCGCCTCCGGGCGTGCCGCCAGCAACGCGGCTGTATAGGGATGCTGCGGCGACGCAAACAGGCTCTGCGTCGGGCGCTGTTCCATGATCTGTCCCGCATACATGACGGCGACTCGCTCAGTCGTGTCCGAAACCACACCCATGTTATGCGTGATGAGGATCAGCGCCATGCCACGATCGCCTTGCAGAGACAGCAGAAGATCGAGGATCTGCGCCTGAATGGTGACATCGAGCGCCGTCGTCGGCTCATCCGCGATCAGGAGCTTCGGATTGCAGGCGATCGCCATCGCAATCATGACGCGTTGATTCATGCCGCCCGAGAGCTGGTGCGGGTAGGCCGACAGCCGGCTCTCCGGGGCCGGAATGCCGACTTGCTCCAAGAGCTCGATTACGCGGCGCCGCGCGGCCTTGCGATCCATCCCTTCATGGACGTGCAACGTCTCGGCCAACTGATAGCCGATCGTGAAAGAGGGATTGAGCGATGTCGTCGGCTCCTGGAAGATCATCGCGACGTCCTTGCCGGTGAGCGCGCGCCGCTCGCGGTCGGACAAAGTCTGCAGATTCCGCCCCTCGAACAGCAGCTTGTCGGCTCGGACACGCCCCGGATAGGGCACGAGTCCCATCAGGGCCAACATGCCGACGCTCTTGCCGGAGCCGGATTCGCCGACGATTCCCAGTACCTCGCCTTTTTCGAGCGTGATGTTGACGCCATCCACGGCGCGCACCATCCCGTTCTGGGATGGAAACTCAACCGATAGATTTTCAATCTCGAGCAGCGGCATCAGATCGACTTCACTATGCTATCGCTTGAGCTTGGGATCGAGCGCATCGCGCAGCCCGTCGCCCAGAAGGTTGAAGGCAAGCACGGTCACGAGGATCGCCAGGCCCGGAAGCGTGACGACCCACCAGGCCCGCAGCACGAATTCGCGCGCGTCCGCCAGCATGGTGCCCCATTCCGGCAGCGGCGGTTGCGCACCGAGACCGAGGAAGCCGAGCGCGGCCGCGTCGAGGATCGCGGTCGATATGCCGAGCGACGCCTGCACGATCAGGGGGGCTGCACAGTTCGGCAACACCTCCTTGAACATCAGCCGAAGCCGGCCGGCACCTGCGACCTTGGCCGCGACGACGTAATCCTTCGATACTTCGCTGATCACGGCGGCGCGCGCAATCCGCACATAGTGCGGCAGCAGCACGATCGCGACCGCCAGCATCGCATTCATCAGGCCTGGTCCCAGGATCGCAACGATCACGATCGCAAGCAAAAGGCTCGGCAGCGTCAGCGTGACGTCCATCAGCCGCATGATCGTGATCTCGATCACGCCGCGGAAAAAACCCGCGACCAGACCGAGAATCGTCCCGGCGACCACCGACAACGTCACCACCGCGATGCCGATCAGAAGCGACAGCCGCGCGCCATGGATGAGACGGGATAGAATATCGCGGCCGATCGCATCGGTACCAAGCGGATAGGCCATCGATCCGCCCTGCTGCCAGAACGGGGGCTTGAGAAAGACCGCATTGTTGGTGAGGATCGGAGAATGTGGCGCGACGACATCGGCAAGGAGCGCGAGCAGAACCAGAACCACGATCACGGCGAGGCCCGCCACGGCGCCGAAATTCGCCTTGAAGTCGGACCAGAACTGCAACAGCGGATGCGGCGGCGCGCCCGGCTGCGCCACGACGGGAGTGTTGAGGACTTCGGCGGTCATCTTGTGTACCGGATGCGGGGATTGATCAGCCCATAGGCGACGTCAACCAGCAGATTGACGATCATGACGATCGCGCCGATCAAGAGCGTGCCGCCCTGCAGCACCGGATAGTCGCGGCGGTTGATGCCCTCGATCAGCCATTTGCCCACACCCGGCCAGGAGAAGATGGTCTCGGTGAGGATTGCGCCAGTAAAGAGAACGCCGACCTGCAGCCCGATCACCGTCACCACCGGGATCAGAGCGTTACGCAACGCGTGGATCGCGATCACCCGCCAACGCGGCACCCCTTTGGCGCGGGCGGTGCGGATATAATCTTCGCCCAGCACTTCCAGCATGGCGGACCGCGTCATGCGGGCGATGACGGCAAGCGGCACCGTGCCGAGCACGATCATCGGAAGCACGAGATGCGACAGGGCCGAGCGAAACGCGCCGAAATCACCGGCCAGCAGTGCATCGATCGTCAGGAAACCGGTCACCGGTTCGATGTAGTATTGCACGGCGATCCGGCCCGACACCGGCGTCCATCCGAGCTGCACGGAAAAAAGCAGGATCAGCAACAATCCCCACCAGAAGATCGGCATCGAATATCCGGTGAGTGAGATGCCCATCACGCCGTGATCGAAGATGGAGTTGCGCCGGACCGCCGCGATGATCCCGGCTGGTAAGCCGAGGCCTAACGCAAACAGGATCGCGCAGACCGATAGTTCGATCGTCGCCGGGAACAACGTCCCAAATTCGGAGATCACCGGCTCATGGGTGACGATCGAGCGGCCGAGGTCGCCATGCGCCAGCCGCGCCAGATAGAGGCCATATTGCACCAGAACCGGCTGATCGAAGCCGTACTCCTTGAGCAGTTGCGCGTGCCGGGCCGGATCGATGCCGCGTTCGCCCGCCATCGTCTCAATGGGATCGCCGGGGATCAGGCGGATAAGCACGAACACAAGCAACGTAATCCCGATAAAGGTCGGAACCACGAGGCTCAGTCGGGTAAAGATGAACCGGAGCATGCCGTTCCCTGCCACCCTCCCCGGAAGGGAAAGGGTAAAGAAAAATGGGCGGAGCCTGCCAAGCCACTCCGCCCCTGTCTCCTGCTATTCCTTGACGTCGACGCCGTAGAAGTTGTGCCGTCCGAACGGCGACAGCTTGAAGTCGATCACCCTCTTGCTGACGGGCTTCAGCTGCACCGCGTGCGCGATGGTGAACCACGGCGCCTGCTCCTTGAAGATCACCTGCGCCTGCTCGTACAGCTTGGTCCGCTCGGCCTGATTGCTGACCGTCTTGGCCTTCACGACCAGGTCGTCGAATGGCTTGTAGCAAAATTTGGCGATGTTCGAACCCGACGCCGTTTGTGCCGAGGCGCAGCCCAGCAATGTGTGCAGGAAGTTGTCGGGGTCGCCGTTGTCGCCGGTCCAGCCGAACATGCCCATCTGATGCTCGCCGGTCTGCAAGCGCTTGCGGTATTCGCCCCATTCAAAGGACTTGATCTCGGCCTTGATGCCGATCTTGGCGAGGTCGGCCTGCATCAGTTCGGCAATGCGCTTGGCGTTCGGATTGTAGGGCCGCTGCACCGGCATCGCCCACAGATCGGTTTCGAGGCCGTTCGGGTATCCGGCGTCGGCCAGAAGCTTCTTGGCTTGCTCCGGATCAAAGGGATCGTCTTTGATGCTGTCGTTGTACGACCACATGGTGGGCGGGATCGGGTTCTTGGCCGCGATGCCGGTCGACAGATAGACGGCATCGATGATCGCCTTCCTGTCGATCGCCATGCTGATGGCCTTGCGCACGCGCACGTCGTCGAAGGGCTTCTTCTGTGTCTGGAACGCGAGATAACCGATGTTGAGGCCGGGCTGCTCCAGGATCGTGACGTTCGGATCCTTCTTGATCGCGTCGATGTCGGCCGGGTTCGGATAGGGCATCACGTCGCATTCGCCCTTCTGAAGTTTGGCCCAGCGAACGGATGCATCCGGCGTGATCGCGTAGACGAGGTCGTCGATCTTGGCCTTGCCGCCCCAGAATTCAGGGAATGCCTTGTAACGAATCACGGCGTCCTTCTGGTATTGCACCAGATAGAATGGGCCTGTGCCGATCGGATCCTGGTCGATCTTCTCAGGCGTACCGGCCTTCAGCATGGCATCCGCATACTCCTTCGACTGGATGGCTGCGTAGGGCATCGCGAGATCGGCGAGGAAAGGCGCTTCCGGCTGGTTGAGCGTTATCTTGATGGTGTAGTCGTCGAGCTTCTCGACCGACTTCAACAATTTCGGCATGCCCATGTCGCCGAAATAGGAATGGTTCGGACTCGTCACCTTGAAATACGGATTGTCGTCCTTCCATTGCCGCTCGATCGAGAAGATGACGTCGTCGGCATTGAACTCCCGCGTCGGCTTGAACGCCTTGGACATCGCGTGCCACTTCACGCCCTTGCGCAGGTTGAACGTATAGGTGGTGCCGTCCGGCGAGATCGTCCATTTTTCCGCGAGGCCCGGCACCACTTTCGTGCCGCCGCGCTCGAATTCGACAATGCGGTTGTAGATCGGCTCATTGCCGTCGAACGACGTGCCGGTAGTGTTGACGCCGGGATAGAAGTTCTCCGGGCTGCCTTCCGAGCAGTAAATCAAGGTTTTGGCGGACGCGGTCGAGGCCACCGCGAGCGCCGTAGCGCAGACGCCGGCGAGCAGGATTGATCTGTTCACTGTCGGAACTCCTGGTGAATTCTCTCGGCGCGGTTGACGCAGGCTGCGCCAAAGACGCCAGAAACGAGATTGCGATTGCGTATTGCAGCTGTCAATGCGTCCTGGGGTGACGGGATGACGTTTCGAAGAATAGGCATCCGACTCTGAAATCGTGCGCAGGTGGGGCGGCGGCGATTTTCTGCTTTAGTCCTGAAGGCGGACAAGAACCCGACCCAGTACGATGGGGTCAAGGCGGCGGTCGAGACAAGCGCCCCTCATGTCCGGACCAGCTTAGACAGCCGACATCGTGAGAGTTAGAGCGCCGTTCGGCTCTGGGCCGATGCTGTTGAAGAAGTCAGTTGAGTTGATGAGGTGATGGGGCGCCAGCGGGCGGGTCAGGCCCAGTTCTCCTACTCTTTCCATTTGGAGGAGCGCGTTCCGGCCTCCGACCTCCTACGCAAGATCGATGTGTTCGTCAGTCAGGCATTGGCAGACGTTCATCGCAAGATGGCTAGTTCTACAGCCGTATCGGTCACCCATCGATCGATCCCGAGTACGGTCTTGTCAAGCCGGCCAGTTCGACCTGCGTTAACCCTGTCTCTGATCTTCTCAGTAACCGCGCCTGCAGGTTCACTTCTGCCGCTAAGCCGCCTTATTGGATGTTTGCAATTGTTCTCCGATTTTCGGGAGCTTATTTCCGGCAGGCTTTGAGCGAGGCTTCTCGTTCGGAAAGCGTGAAATCAGATGAGAGTGGCTCTCATCCTTGTTGGCCTCGGTACACTCGCGGTGATGGAGCTCGAGACACCACCGCGCACCACAAAGCCTGTGAACGAGCCGCCCGCTCAGGCAACCGTCGGGTTACGCGCCTCACACGATACACTGACGACGGCAGACCGGCTCGAAATCCCGCACATGCAATTTGAAGCGCTGCAGCCCTCGAGCGAGCCGATGCCTCCGCCGCATCTAACAGCGATTGTTGCGCAAGAGCCTTCGAAGATCATCGAGCAACACAAGCGCAGCGCAAGCGAAGGAAAATGCGCAGTCATGCTGCCCAGACCTCGACCTCGGCCTCGGCAGGAAACTTCCAAGGCAACTGCGAATGCCAATCGCGCCAAATCGGTCGCGGAGGTCAAGCCCTGCCGGTCAGGTGCCTTCGAAGGCCTATTCAAAGCATTGAACCTGTCAGCGGGATGCCAGACCTAGCCCAACGATTTCCCTTCATCGGCGAGATAGCCGACGGCAATCCGCGGCTCCTCGCGCGTTCGTCAGAGCAAACAAGCCGTGCCGACGAAATCCGGCCGCCTCGCCCCGATGAGCGCGGATCCGTTGTCGCCGCGCGGGACTGGCTGTCGGCGGAAACCATCACGCTCGTTCTTGGAGTGGCGATCGGCGTGGCTTTCGTCGTAAGTTTCGTCCTGTTTCGCGACGCGCATTTGAACGGAAAATCGATCGACAGGACGGCCGCCAAGGCGTTGGTCGAGCGCATTATCATAGCCGAGTCCAATGGTGACCCGAATGCAAGGAACAAGCGGTCGAGCGCGACTGGCGCCGCCCAGTTTCTCGATGACACGTGGCTCGAAGCCGTTCGAAGGCACCGACGCGATCTGATCCAGGGCCGCACCGACAAGCAAGTGTTGGACTTGCGGCGAGATGCCGAGCTTGCGCGAGAGATCGCCGCACGGCTGGTCGAGGAATATGCCGCGATGCTGAACAAGCGCAGTCTGCCGATCACACCCGGTTCTCTCTACCTTGCCCATTTCGCGGGACCGGCGGGCGCCGTGGCGCTATTGGCCGGCGCAGAAAGTGCCGATGCTGCTTCCCTTATGGCCGCTGCTGACGCGACGGGTCGGACCACGCGCAAAAAGCTGGTCAACGCCAATCCGTTCCTCAAGGCGATGACGGTCGGCGATATCAAGAGCTGGGCCGAACGCAAGATGGCAGTAGGCAATTCGGCGGGGCGCTCGTGAAGGCCACGTTTCAAGTACTCCACACGTTCCGACCGTTCAGGGTCAAACTGAGAAGTCCGGGCGCTCAGCCGGCAGGTCCGCTTTACCCGCAACTCCAGACAAACCGCTGCATCGGACTAACTGACGCGATGGGCCAATTCCGGACGTATGCACCGCAGCAAAAAGAGCTCTTAGTCTACCCCATCGTCGGTGGGCAAAGCGGCGTTGTTGCAGGCGAGCGCTGAGAGGCGCTGAAGCCGACCGGGAACCCTGCCGCGCGAGTCTGGATTCCCGCGATGGTTGGGGTAAGGTTACGCTGCCTGCGCAAAAGAATTGCAAACGACATCCGGGAGGAAGTGATGCTCGACACCACGCTTAGCGCGCGCGTCCAGGTTTTCCTCGACAAGTTTGAAGCCGCGCTTGCGGCGGGCGATCTCGACGCTGCCGTAGGAATGTTCGCTCCGGAATGCTACTGGCGCGACCTCGTTGCCTTCACCTGGAACATCAAGACCATGGAAGGCCGCGATCAGGTCCGCGACATGCTCGCGCATTGCCTCGCGCGTGTGAAGCCGCGCAACTGGAAAACCGCCGAGGGTGAACCGCCAACCGAGGCCGGCGGCGTGACCGAATCTTGGATCACGTTCGAAACCGAGGTCGCGCGCGGATATGGACTCATCCGCCTGCAGAATGGTCAGATCTGGACGCTCTTGACGACCATGGCCGAACTGAAGGCCCATGAGGAAAAGGCTGGCTTCAGCCGACCGCTCGGCGCCAGGCACGGCGTCAATCCCGGCGCCAAGACCTGGAAGGAACTGCGTGACGAGGAGGTCGAGCAACTTGGCTTCAAGACCCAGCCCTACGTGCTTGTCATCGGCGGCGGACAGGGAGGCATTGCGCTCGGGGCGCGGCTGCGCCAACTCGGTGTGCCGACGATCATCGTCGAAAAGAACGCACGCGCCGGCGATTCCTGGCGCAACCGCTACAAGTCGCTCTGCCTGCACGACCCCGTCTGGTACGATCACTTGCCCTACATCGATTTCCCCAAGAACTGGCCTGTGTTCTCGCCCAAGGACAAGATCGGCGATTGGCTGGAAATGTACACCAAGGTCATGGAGCTGAACTATTGGACGAACACCGTGGCCAAACGCGCCAGTTGGGACGACACCAGGAAGGAGTGGACCGTCATCGTCGAACGCGATGGCAAGGAGATTACTCTGCGGCCCAAGCAGCTTGTGTTCGCGACCGGCATGTCGGCCAAGCCGAACATGCCGAAAATCAAAGGCATGGAAGCGTTTAAGGGCGAGCAACACCATTCCTCACGCCATCCCGGCTCCGGCGGCTACAAAGGCAGGAAGGTGGTGGTGATCGGCTCGAACAATTCGGCCCATGACATCTGCGCTGCGCTGTACGAGGCCGGCGTCGACGTAACGATGGTACAGCGCTCAACGACCCACATTGTGCGCTCGGATTCGCTGATGGAGAGTATCGCCGATCTTTATTCCGAACGCGCCGTCCGCGGCGGAACGACGACGGCAAAGGCCGATCTGATCTTCGCTTCACTGCCCTACCGGATCTTGAATCAGTTCCAAAAGCCGGTCTACGACAAAATCCGCCAGGACGACGCCGCTTTCTATGCTGGGCTGGAGAAGGCCGGCTTCAGGCTCGACTTCGGTGACGACGATTCCGGGCTATTCATGAAATATCTGCGCCGCGGCTCGGGCTATTATATCGACGTCGGCGCCTCACAACTTATCATTGACGGAAAAATCAAACTGTTCGCTGGACAGGTCGAGGAAATCACGCCCAACGGCGTCAGGCTCGACAACGGCAAGGAATTGCCAGCGGACGTGATCGTCTATGCCACCGGCTACAGCTCGATGAACGGCTTTGTCGCCGATCTCGTGAATCCGGAAATGGCCGACAAAGTCGGCAAGGTCTGGGGCCTCGGCTCGAATACGACAAAGGACCCCGGCCCATGGGAAGGTGAGCAGCGCAACATGTGGAAGCCGACGCAGCAGGAAGGCCTATGGTTCCACGGCGGCAATCTGCATCAGTCGCGACATTACTCGCAATTCCTTTCCCTACAGTTGAAGGCGCGCTACGAGAGCATCCCGACGCCGGTCTACGGCCTGCAGACTGTCCATCACAAGGCCTGAATTGCCGAGTGCACAGCGGGGCTCGCGGATTGCGAGCCCCATGCTATTTCCGGGTCTTCGCACTCGCCAGCGCAATGTCCGCCTTGCCTTGTCGGCGCGCAGCAAAAAGGGCTCGTGAATGGTTAGGCCAAGTGCCTTCGCACTCTCCGGGCGTCATCCAAGCTGGTGACAGGGAGGTCACCGGTTCTGAGAGAATTCCCCTCGCCAGTGGAATTGGCCAACTGCCGCCGTTAGATGGCCGCCTCGGTCTGCCCGTCGAAAACATGAAGCCTGGAGGGCCGCATGGCAACGCGCAGCTTGTCGCCCACCCTCACCCTCGCGGTCGGCTCGACGCTCGCCACCATGATGCTCTCGCCGACCTTCATATCGAGCAGGATTTCCGAGCCGAGTTGCTCGACCACCTCAATCACAGCATCGAAGCATGGGTGACCGAGATCAGCGCTACCCGCCACGGTGAGGTCCTCCGGCCGCACGCCGAGCATGACCTCGCGTCCGATATGGCCGCGCAGCCGCTGCGCGGTCTCGTCCGGCAGCTTGATGCGCAGTCCGGTGTTCTCGGCGATCAGCGATCCGTTCGCCTCGGTCACCGTAACGGCGGCGAAATTCATGGCCGGGGAGCCGATGAAGCCGGCCACGAACTTATTGGCAGGCTGATTGTATAGCTCGAGCGGCTCCCCCACCTGCTGCACCACGCCGTCTTTCATGACGACGACCCGGTCACCCAGCGTCATGGCTTCGACCTGATCGTGGGTAACGTAAATGGCTGTAGTGCCGAGACGCAGATGCAGCTTCTTCAGCTCAACGCGCATCTGCACCCGCAGCTTGGCATCGAGGTTCGACAGCGGCTCGTCGAACAGGAACACGCGGGGGTGGCGCACGATAGCACGGCCCAACGCCACGCGCTGACGCTGGCCGCCCGAGAGCTGGCGTGGCCTGCGCTGTAGCAATTCGCCGATGCCGAGGATCTCAGCCGCCTCCAGCACGCGCTTGTCAATCTCGGGCTTTTCGAATTTGCGCATCTTCAGGCCGAACGCCATGTTGTCGTACACGCTCATGTGTGGATACAGAGCGTAGTTCTGGAACACCATGGCAATGTCGCGGTCCATGGGTGCCAATTGATTGACCACGTTGCCGTCTATGGAAATGTCGCCGGAACTGATCGCTTCGAGCCCGGCGATCATCCTGAGTGTCGTCGTCTTGCCACAGCCGGAAGGGCCGACGAACACCATGAACTCCTTGTCGCGGATCTGTAGATTGACGTCTTTGACAGCGTGCACGTTGTCAAAGAACTTGTTGATCCCCTTGAGGACGACCTGGCCCATTCGCTTCCACCTGCCTCCCAGCGGCTTATGCGCTGTCAGTATGCGCGCTTTCGAATCCCCGCGATCCGCGGTGCTGTCAGCCCTTCACTGATCCGGTCAATCCCGCGACGTAGTGTTCGACGAAAAACGAATAGGCGATAGCAACCGGTATCGATCCAAGCAGGGCCCCAGCCATCAGCGGCCCCCAGTAGAATACATCGCCGCGGATCAGCTCCGATGTGACGCCGACCGGCACGGTCTTCTGCTCAGGCGAGGACAGGAAGACGAGCGCATAGATGAACTCGTTCCACGACAGCGTGAAAGCGAAGATGCCGGCCGAGAGGATGCCGGGGATCGCCACTGGGATGACGATGTAGAGCATCGCTTGCCAGCGCGAGGCGCCGTCAATGCGCGCGCATTCCTCGAGCTCCTTGGGTACCGCCTTGAAGTAACCCATCATGATCCAGGTGCAGAACGGAATCAGAAAGGTCGGATAGGTCAGAATCAGTGACCAAGGCGTGTCGCCGAGCCGATAGTTGCGTATGATCTCTGCCAGCGGAATGAACAGCAGCGTCTGAGGCACCAGATAGGTAATGAAGATGGCGGTGCCCAGGCTGCCGGCAAATGGAAAGTTCAGCCGCGACAGGGCATAGCCGGCGAATACGCCGCACACGAGCGAGATGGCGGTTGAAGCGAGCGCGATGAACGTCGTGTTCCACAGCCACGAAGCGAACAGCGTCTCCTCGAACAGGTACCTGACATGGTCCCAGGTCGGTTTCCAGGTCCAGAACGGATTGTAGTTGCTCGAATTCCAGGGCCGGTAAAGCTCGCCGTCCGGCCGCACCGAAGTGATCACCATCCAGTAGAACGGGAACAGCAGGAAAAGCAGGAACAGCGCCATCGGGACGTAAAAGAACACCCACTTTCGCCACCTTGCGCCCTCGATCATGGCTCAGCGGACCTCCACGCGGCGGATGTAGAGAAGCTGGAGGACGACGACCAGAAACAGGACCGGAAACATTGCGAGCGAGATGGCGGCGCCCTCGCTCAGGAGGCCTGTGCCGACGCCGATCTGATAGGCGTAGGTGGCGAATAGGTGCGTTGCGTTGGCCGGCCCGCCGCCCGTCATCACATAGACAATCTGGAAATCGGCGAACGTCTGAATCACCGAGAACAGCATCACGACCATGGTCACGGGCAACAGCAGCGGCCAGGTGATGTGCCAGAACCGCTGCCACGGCTTGGCGCCGTCGATGGCGGCGGCCTCGTTGAGTTCGGGACTGATGGTTTGCAGGCCGGCGAGCAGGCTGATGGCGAAGAACGGCACCCCGCGCCAGATGTTGACGATGATAATCGAGATCATGGCGAGGTCCGGATCGCCCAGCCAATTGATCCGCCCGGTGATCAAACCGAGATGGTAGAGGAGCCAATTGAGAACGCTGAACGTCGGGTCGAACATCCACTTCCAGGCGAAAGTCGAGAGTACGGTCGGAATAATGAACGGCAGCAGGATGAAAGCACGGGTAAAAGCCTTGCCGCGGAAATTACGGTTGAGCAGCATGGCCAGCCACAGCCCGAGCGCCAGCTTGAAGACGGTGGTCACGCCCGTATAGAGGAAGGTATTGTAAACGGCGGTGCGAAAGATCCCGTCGTTGAAGATCTTGTAGAAGTTGGCGAGGCCGACGAAGTCGCCGGGAACACCGACGCGCGAGCTGGTGACCGACAGCAATATCCCTCGCATGAAGGGATAGGCGATGAACAGGCCGAGCAGTACGATGGTCGGCACCAGCAGCACGAACGCCAGCCAGCGCTCGTCCTCGAGCAAACGCTGTCGCCGGGGAGGGGGCGCCTCGCGGAGCGTGGTGTCGGAGACCGCGCTTATCGCCATGTTCGATCCTCGTCGGCCGGAAGATTCCGCCGCCCCTCGAAAAATGGGAGGGGGGGCGGCTTATCCTCAGACGTAGACCTTCTTGAGCTCAGCCTCTGCCCATTTCACGGCATCCTCGGGGCGCATGCCTTGGACAGCCTTTGCGTACATATCAACGATGACGTACTTGGTTACGACCTCGGCTGCCCTGCGCGTAGAGGGTCCCTCGTAACCAGCGAAGCGCCCTGTGCGAGCGGCTTGCTTGTAGGGCAGCATGATCGGGTCGTCGCCCCACAGCTTGTGCTTTTCCCAATCCGTGGTCGGGCCGACCGAGAAGCCCTTCTGCGAGACGAACCACTTGTCGTAGACGCCCTTGGAGTGAATCCAGCCAAGGAATTTCTTCGCCGCATCCTGGTTCTTCGAATAACCCATCAGGAGGTTCGAGAACGGGACGTGATAGCTGAATTGCCCACCGGGGCCCTTGGGGAGCGCGGCGTGCAGGATGTCGTCCTTCAGTTGCCCGCCTGACTCGGTCTTGTAAGTATCCGGCTTGCGCAGAGTCTCGATGTAGATCGAGGCGCCATTGAGCGTGGCGCTGCATGTCCCGGACAGAAAAGCGCGGTTGTTGTTGGAATCGTCCCAGGCGAGCCCGCCTTCATCGTGGGCGTCCTTCCAGAAGGCCACCATGAATTTAACCGCCTCGACCGTTGCCGGGCTATTCAGCGCAACCGTCTTGCCGTCAGCCTCGACCTCCTTGCCGCCCCAGGACCACAGGTAGGGGTAGGCGAAGGCGGGCGCATCGCCGAAGGTGTGACCCAGCGTTTGGCCGATTGGCCGTCCCTTTGCCTTCAGCTTCTTGCCGGCCTCGCGATACTCCTCCCACGTCTGGGGGAATTTTCCGTCCGTGTAGCCGATCTCGGCAAACCAGGACTTTCGGTACGCGATCTGCAGGCCGACGATGCACCACGGCACTGCGATCCACTTTTTGCCGTCATTGGCGACAGCGCGGGATGTTTCGTAGAAGCCGCCCTGGCTCTTGCCGAGTGCTTCAGCGATGTCGCTGACGTCTACGACGCTTTCGCCGTAAAGTTGCCCCCAATTATTGAGGACGCAGACGACGTCGGGGCCGGACCCGGACTGGATCGCCGAGGTGACGCGGGCTTGGATGTCGTTGGCATTGATGGTCTCGATATTGAGCTTTATGCCGAGCGCCTTCTCGCACTCCTTGGCGATTTCGTTGCGCAGCAGCTGATCTGACGCCGGAACGAAGTCGGTCCAGCGCAGCCAGTGCACCGTGGTGGCTTGCGCATAGGCGGGCGCCCTACCAACCGCCAGGATGCCGGCCATGCCGCCCGCAAGCGCGGTACCGCCCTTGAGGACGTTACGTCGGGTTACCGTCGTCATGCATTCCTCCCTCGGTGTGTCGGAGCTAATGCCCTTTGGCCAGTCTAACGCCGGCCTGGAGTGCCTTTCAGTCTATCGCGCCTCCGTTGCTCAACGCATGCGCACGCGACAACATGCGCAATACGTTGGCTCGATGATCATTTGGTGGTGTTCCACTTGCAGCGCCGGGGTGGCGAGTTCGCCGCGAACCAGGGTGGGTTCTTCGCGGAGCAGCGGCGCGATTACATCGTTGCCAATCGCAACGGCGATACGACCGGCGGCCTGGATCGTGTCGGCGCCGCAGGCAGCGCTTGAACCCTACCGTCATAACGGTCCCTCCCGCGCAGCGACGGTCTTGCCGTGGCCAAGCGGGTTTTCCCCGTCTTATATGAAGTTCGGTACCGGAAGCTGGCGCGGCGTCATTGTCGCCCGTCGCATCAGGAAATCAAGTACTAGCTTTGACGCGCCTGCCATGGGCTCACTTCCTGAACTGGCCGGCCACCAAAAATATCGAACCTGTTACGTAAGACGCTTCATCTGAGGCGACGACAGAATCGCCCATAGCTCTCTTTTTGGGTTCGCGGCCAATTGACGGCCTCCTTTGGGCAATCGCGCCAGGTCGCCGGCGGGTCCGAAGAGCCGCTTCGCACCGTTCCGCGGGGATCGTTCGGGTATGTCTGCAATAGCGAGCCCGTTCGAACTGAACCAGGTAAGGAGATGCCGCAACGGCGTCGCGGGCTGGCTCTTAGCCCGTATTCCTGACCGCCTCAGCTAGCATGGCGTAAAGCTGGCGCTTGCTGAGCACTTTGGGCTGCCGCTTCTCCAGTGGTTTCGACACCTTCTTACCTACAGCGCGGGCACAAGCGGCGGACAACGGCGGCCTTCGCTTAGGTGCCGCCCTTACCTGGGGTTTTGCAGTTGATGGCTAGTGACCACGTTTCAGGCCCAAACGAGTCAGCCGCCCGCAAACCGCGTTACGACTACACCCGAGACGGCGCGCAATCTGCGTGGCGCTGTGTCCGAAGGACCAGAGTTCTTTCAGCAGCGCCAGGTCTCTGTCATCCCAGCTCATGGAGATACTATAACGCCGGCTATCAATTCCTGGCTAGTCTAGTCTTCGTCTGGCTCGCGCACGATCGGTGGCTCTTCCTCTCCTTCGTCCTCTTCGTCCTCATCGTCTTCTTCATCTTCATCAGGATCTCGGGGCGGCATCATGTGGCCCATGATGATCGAGGCATCCCAATCGATCGAGCTGGTGGACAGTTCTTCGAAGATGTGTTGCTTCACGTTGTTGCTCCTCCAAATACCCGTGGCCTGGATACGAGTCTGAGATGCGGTCGTGGCGCAGTTCGGACATGGTTATTCTACAAGTAGCTTGTCCGCTAATGGGATGGTCCCGGCCGTGCTCCTGCCCCGCCAGCAAGCGAAGCTGGCAAGGGACGCCAAAAACAAGGAGCACGCCATGTCCCAGAAGTTCGAGAGCGCAATCGCCGTGATCGGCATCGACATCGGCAAGAACCCGTTCCACGTCGTGGGCCACGATGCGCGCGGCGCCATCGTGCTGCGGCAGAAGTGGTCGCGTGGCCAAGTGGAAGCGCGGCTCGCCAATATACCGCCCTGCCTGATCGGCATGGAAGCCTGCGTTGGCGCACATCACCTGAGCCGCAAACTCGCATCGCTTGGTCACGATGCCAGGTTGATGCCGGCCAAATATGTCCGCCCCTATAGCAAGGGACAGAAGAACGACTTCAATGATGCCGAAGCGATTGCCGAAGCCGTGCAGCGCCCGACGATGAAGTTCGTGGCGACCAAGACCGCGGAGCAACTGGATCTGCAGGCGCTGCATCGGGTGCGCGAGCGGCTGGTGTCCGCAACGCACCGGCATTATAAATCAGATTCGTGCCTTCATGCTGGAACGCGGGATCGCCGTGCGTCAGGGTATCCGCTTCCTGCGCACGGAACTGCCCACCGTCCTTGCGACGCGCACCGATGCCCTGTCGCCACGCATGTTGCGTGTCATCGAGGAGTTGGCAGGCGACTGGCGCCGGCTGGATCAGCGCATCGATGGCCTATCCGGCGAGATCGAAGCACTGGCCCGTCAAGATCAGGCATGTTCGCGCCTGATGACGGTGCCTGGCATCGGGCCGATCATTTCGAGCGCCATGGTGGCCGCGATCGGCACTGGCGACGTATTCTCCAAAGGCCGCGACTTCGGCGCCTGGCTCGGACTGGTACCCAAGCAGATCTCGACGGGAGACCGCACGATCCTCGGCAAAATCTCGAGGCGCGGCAATCGCTACCTGCGCGTTCTGTTCGTGCAGGCGGCATGGGTTGTGCTGGTCAGGATAAAGGACTGGGAACGTTACGGGCTCAAATCCTGGATCGAAGCCGCCAAGAGGCGGTTGCACCACAACGTGCTCGCGATCGCGCTTGCCAACAAGCTTGCCCGCATCGCCTGGGCGGTGTTGGCTAAAGGACGCGCCTTCGAGCTGACGAGGACCGACGATGCAGGCGTCCGACCCGTTTGATCCTCGCGTCGTGCTCGGCGCGGTCAAGGCACAGCGTGGCAACACCGGAGCCGGCCGCAAGCCAAGCGCGACGGCCGGCCTTGACCGCCCCTGCGCGCGACGCAATCGACGTTCTGCGGGCCGGGACGAAGGAACGGCCCTTGGCTCGAACAAAGGAACTGCGCGATGTGAGGAGCAAGCGATGACGTAACCCTATCAACAGCTTCCAGCCGAGGTCTGCGAGAGGATGAGACGAGATGGAGGTTCGGTCTTCCGAGCGCGTGCGAACACTGGTGACCCAAATGGTCCAATCGAGGCCTGTCCGCTAATCAGAACGCACGCGCGCTGATATCCATGATGGCCCGGAGCAAATGCTCCAATCAAAGGCCGGATACATTGATGCAAGACCGCTTACCACCAGATCGACGAACCGCTTGCAACGCACGGCCGGACCATACAATAGGGTCACAAGCGGGCTTCGCCGCGTTGACCCTCGATCGTCCGCTAACGGTTCGATATCCGTCATCAACAGCGTCGGATGCGAAGGTCGGCCAAGGGCCGCAAAATGGCTTCGGGTTGACTGCCGTCAGGCGTCCGCAAAAGGTTGAAAGCCGGTCGCAGGATATGAATGAGGCTATCAACTCACGCGGCTCTGTTTGTCGCGGATGCGGATACAGGCGACTGGCAAACGTGGGTTTATGGTGCGCTCGGAGGGCGTTCGCATTTGCTGCGATTTCAATCGCTTATCCCAACGATGAAGAACCAGAGGTTCATATCAACCTTATAGGAGCGTTTCAGCTCCCATTGCCGACCCGCAGCCCTACGTCCCGAACGTAAGTAGCAACCGAAAAGTTCAACAAAAACAGTAAACTTCGCTCCTGGTTGACCACCTTTATTGCTGTTTGTTCACGGCGTTTCGGTGGTCAATCGGTGGTCAGCTAACCGGGCAAGCCTCGGGGCTGTGGTTGGCGGCACCATGAAGGCATGAAGTCATTAGCCGCCTTCGCGCGTCCACCTGTCCCACATACTCGTCGCACTACTAACCCGCCTTAACGCAGGTGGCGTCGACGACTAGCGTCGGGGGTTCGAGTCAGGAGAGCGCTACCGCCTTTCCCCACACCCGTCGGAGCTGCGATATATTATTCAGTCTTCCGCATGAGGGCGTTCACGCGGTGAGCCAAGCTGCCTCTCCGCGTCTCATGCCGATTGCGACCACCCCGAGCGGGGAATCGCGCTGGACCGGCTGATTAAGAGGCAACCAGCCCAGCGGGCGAAGCTGATCGCGAAGCGAAAGGCGGCTTATGAAGCGGGCAATGGGTCAGGCCGTTGGCGCACGTGCAGCTAGTCGTGCAATGGAACGAGGCAACGCAACGGCCAAGTTGCCGTTGCGTCCTTTACCGCCGATACGTCGGCCAAGACCGGAACGCCGAAGCGCTCCATCCGCCCCGACGCAACCCGCGCCAAGGCGCTAGGCCCCGATCTGGACCGCGTCGCCGGACAAGGGTACCGAACTAGGCGCGCTGGCGGCTCCGGCGACAGCAGCGCTTGTACCAGATTTAACTTTCCGCGACGACATCAAGCTTAATCCGCGTCTTCGATTGCACGGGGGCTGCGGAACGCTAGCCTCTCTGCACCGGACATTGCCCCGTCCGGCTCTGCCATGGCGAGGTCGTCGCGCCAAGATACTCGGCGCGGCGGCTTCGTTTGTCCGCTGCAACGGTATGAGTTTGATTTGGCGAATAAGCTAGACGATGACCGTTTCGATCTTATTGAGATGCGACGACAGGTCGCGAACTTGCGCTCGCAACACTCTGACAATCTTCTCGTCACATCGCGATTGAACCGCTTCCTCGTGAAGATTGCGTTTTTGTCAGAGCCAATCGATGCGGCGCACGAGCAACATCTGAAGCATGAGTTCGTGCGGACGTTGCGAAGTGTTGAAGCGATCGTCTCGCGGAGCCGATCTGCGAAGCCGTCAGGCGTCGTTAAGCAGCCCAAGTAACGCTAACGCACAGACGTTCTTGCGCCGGCCGTGGCCGGCGCCGATGCTCGATGTAGTCGCGAAGTCGTCCTCGTCTCGCGTACCGGCGCCTTCGCGGCGAGGGGTCGCCGATCCCTTTGGTCGGCGACCCCGCCATGTGATGCTGCTTACCTGAGGGGACTGAACGTGTCTGTTGAATGGAAGGGCGTTGAGCGGCGACGCGTCACACGCAAGACGGTTGACCAGATAGTCATGCTCTCACTCTCAAGGGATGAAGCCGTCACGCCCTGCGCAATGCGAAACCTTTCAGTTCTTGGCGCCGGCATACTTCTTGAAAATACTCCGATCCCGCCGACGGAATTCGACCTGTCCTTCGACGAATTTCGAACGAGCTTCGCCTGCCGCCTCGTATGGCATCGCGATGCCTTCATCGGGGTGGAGTTTGTCCATTAGCGATGCAATCGTCGCTCACTCATCGGTTGGATGGTGGTCTGGCGGAGCTGCTGATTAGGAAGCGTATACTCTTAGAAACTCAACCCCCATTCGCCCGTTCCGCCAAACGTACGGGTAAACCTGCATTGCATCTGTGATCGAGCCTCGTTAGTCCGGCAGCTGCGACGAGCCAAAGAGACGCAGTGTCGGGGGTTGAGACACGAGACCACTACCGCCTTTCCCCACACGACGCACATCTACGATATTTCCTCCGATCGTCCGCCTAAGCTCGGAAGCCTGTTGAACGGTAGGTTCAAATCCGGGACATGCAGTCAGCTCAAATTGCTACTTGAGGCGGCCGCTTGCAATGGCGTCAGCGTCGCGCCTATTGGAAGTCAATTCCCTCCTCTGCGAAGGAGTTTCAATGGGCTTTATGCCCGCTGTCCGTATGATCGACCTGCGACTGGCATGAAAGTCGGTCGCAGGTCGGCTATTTTGCTTACCTATCCCATTACTTAAGATTGTCCGCGTCAATGACCGCTTGAGAGAATGCCAGCGGCGCCTCTTGCGGAAGATTGTGACCGATTCCGCCGGTCAGCGCCCTGTGTTGATATCTACCGCTGAACTTTTTCGCGTAGACGCTTGGTTCGGGATGAGGAGCGCCGTTTGCGTCACCTTCCAAAGTGATGCTCGGAACGTTTATGTTCGGGAAGCTCGCGAGCTTCTTCTCGATGTCATCATATTTTGCTTCACCTTCGGCAAGTCCGAGGCGCCAGCGATAATTGTGAACAGAGACTGCAACGTGGTCGGGATTGGCAAAGGCAGTCGCAGAACGCTCGAAGGTCGCGTCGTCAAACGCCCACTTTGGTGAAGCTTGTTCCCAGACCAACCGAGCGAAGTCCTTAGTGTACTTCTGATATCCAAGCAGGCCCCGTTCGGTCGCGAAGTAATATTGATACCACCAGAGCAATTCGGCCTTGGGCGGCAGCGGCGCCTTGTTGAGCGCCTGACTGCCAATCAGATAACCGGAGACCGCCACTAAGGCTTCGCAGCGCTCGGGCCAAAGCGCTGCGACGATGGCCGCCGAGCGTGCCCCCCAATCGCAGCCGCCGAAAACGGCACTCTTGATCTTGAGCGCATCCATCAATGCGATCACGTCTGCGGCAACAGCCCCTTGCTGGCCGTTGCGCATCGTTGAATCCGAAAGGAATTTGGTGGATCCATACCCACGCACATAAGGAACGATGACGCGATAGCCTGCCTTGGCGAGCTGCGGCGCGACATCGACGTAGCAATGGATGTCATAGGGCCAGCCATGCAGCAGCACGACCGGCTTGCCATCCGCTGGACCAACATCGGCATAGCCAATGTTCAGATCACCCGCGTCGATCTGCTTGATTGTACCGAACGACGTGTGGGTGCCGCGGATCGTGTCCGGCGTGGACTGGCTGGCGGCTTGCGCAGTTGCAGCGCTGATCCGGGTGAATGGCAGCGCGGCGGCGATGCCCGCCGCGGCAACCAGCAAACGTCGCTTGGGATCTACGTCTTCCATATCTTCTCTCCAGTTAACGGGAATTCCCGATTCTATCGTGAGGTGCGCTTGTATCTTGGCTGTGTCCGCATGAGCCGCGCTTGTAAGCTCATGTAGCATCGGCGGTTTAGGCGACGACCTCGACATTCTGCGACGGCAAATCGCCGCCGAAAGCAAAGCCTTGGCCGGGTGCAGCCGCGAATAGTCGACGGGTATAATCTTCTTTCGGACTACCAAAGACCTCGAGGGTCGTCCCCTGCTCCACCACCTGCCCGTTTCTCATCACAACGATCCGGTCGCACAACTGACTGGCGACACGCAGATCGTGCGTGATGAACAGGATACCGACGCCGGTCTGGGACTGAATGTCTTCCAGGAGCTGGAGAATCTGCGCCTGAACGGACACGTCGAGCGCGGACACCGGCTCGTCGGCGATAATCAGGCGCGGCTGGCAGGCAAGCGCGCGCGCGATGGCGATACGTTGCCGTTGTCCGCCCGAGAACTCCTTTGGATAACGACGAAGCGCGTCGGGCTGCAGGCGGACCAGCTTCATCAATTCTTCCGCACGCTGCCAGGCTACGTCAGCGGATACACCAAAATTCAACGGGCCTTCCACGATCGAGGCGCCGACCGTCTGACGAGGGTTGAGCGAGCGATAGGGATCCTGGAAAATCACCTGCACGTCGTGCCTGACCGGCACCAGTTGACGGGTCTTGAGATGGGTGACGTTGCGGGAGTTGATGACAATCGTTCCGCCGGACGGCTCGGCCAGTCGGGCGACACAGCGAGCAAATGTCGACTTGCCCGAACCGGATTCACCGACGATACCGACCGTCTCGCCGGCCGCCACCGAGAGCGACACCTGCTTGACCGCTGCAACCGTCGTCTTGCGCGCAGGCCACTGGCCTCGAACGAAGCTCTTCGAGACATCCGTTGCGGACAACAGCGTAGCAGCATCAGCGCGTGCAGGACGTGTCTTGGGATTCAGTTGAGGAACAGCCGCCATCAACGATCGTGTATAGGGATGCTGAGGTCGCCTCAGCACGTCTTCCTTGCGCCCGGCCTCGACCACGTGTCCCAGGCGCAACACCACCACGCGATCGGCAATATCGGCGACCACACCGAAATCGTGGGTGATGAACAGGACCGCCGTGCCGTTCGCGGCCTGCAGCTCGCGGATCAGCTTGAGAACTTCGGCCTGTGTTGTCACGTCGAGCGCAGTCGTCGGCTCGTCGCAGATCAATAGCGCGGGCTTCAGTACCAACGCGATCGCGATGACGATCCGCTGCCGCTGTCCGCCCGAGAGCTGATGCGGATAGGAACGATAGAGCCGCTCGGGGTCTGGGAGATTGACGCGTGCCATCATCTGAAGGATTGTCTGAAAGCGCGCGCCGGCACTCATCCGGACGTGCTGGCGCAGCATCTCGTCGATCTGCTCGCCGCAGGTCACCACCGGATTGAGCGCGGTCATCGGTTCCTGGAACACCATGGCCATGGACGGCCCGCGCAAGCCCCGCAGCGCACTCTCGCCCAATCCGACCAATTCGCGGCCGTCGATCTTGATCGATCCGACCGATGGACGCAGCCCGGATGGTAACAGCCCCATGATCGCGCTCGCGATCATCGATTTGCCGGAGCCGGACTCTCCAAGCAGACAGAGCGTCTCGCCTTTATCGACCTGAAAGGACGCGTTCTCGACCGCGTATGGGCGATCCGCCCTCGGCGGCAACGGAATCGTCAGTTCGTTGACCGCAAGCACGGGTTCGTTACGTGGCATGATTGGCGTCGTCGTCATGTCACTCTCCACGCTTGTTGAACTTGGGATCGAGCGTATCTCTCAAGCCATCGCCCAGCATGTTGACTGCAAGAACGGTGAGCGCGAGGAAGATTCCCGGAAACAGCACGTTGTGTGGGAATTGATTGAACTGGGAGCGTCCTTCCGCCATGACGTTTCCCCAGCTCGGCAGATCCGCTGGCAAACCGATGCCGAGGAAGGACAGAATGGCCTCCACCAGAATCGACGATGCGCAGACATAGGTTGCCTGAATGATCAGCGGGGCAAAGGAATTGGGAAGCACGTGCCGGACCAATATCTTCCAGGTGGGAGTTGCGAGCGCGACTGCGGCCTCGACATAAGGTTCCTCGCGAATGCTCAAAACCAGCGAGCGAACCAGTCGTGCCACGCGAGGCACCTCCGGCAGAGCGATCGCGATCACCACGCTGGTCAGCGTCCCGCCGAACAGTGCGATCAGGGTGACGGCAAGCAGGATCCCCGGAATGGCCATGACGCCGTCCATGATCCGCATGACAATACTATCAAGCCACTTGAAATAGCCGGCCATCAATCCGAGTGCCACGCCGAGCGTGACCGCGAAGACCGCAACCGAAAGCCCCACGACGATCGACACGCGGCCGCCATAGAGCGTCCGGCTCCAGATGTCGCGTCCGAGGCTGTCCGTTCCCATCAAAAACCAATGCGGGATGACATTGCCGTCAAGCGTCGTAAAATCGGCGTGTGTCCCCGGGAGCGCATTGCTGATCGATGGATCGATCGCAGTCGGGTCCAGCGTGCCGAGCCAGGGCGCAAAAATCGCCATCAGCACCAGAACGAGGAGCACCAGGCCCGATATCCGCACCGACCAATTGCTGGACAGTCGCGCCGAGATCGACCGGCGACGCAATGCGCTGGCCTCGGGCGATGCCGCAGCGAGCGTTTCAATGGTTGCCTCAGTCACGCGAGCCTCCTTATTGGCGGATGCGAGGGTCCAGCAACAGATAGCTGAGATCGACCAGCAGATTGATCCCGACATAGATCGCCGCGAACAGCAGCGTGATGCCCTGGATCAGTGGAAAATCCCGCGACAGCACCGCATCGACCGTCAACGATCCCAATCCTGGGATGGCAAACACTGATTCCGTGATCACGACGCCACCGATCAACAGCGCAATGCCGATGCCGATAACCGTGACGATCGGAATGGCCGCATTGCGCAAGGCGTGATGAATGAGGACGCGCAGTTCGGAGATACCCTTGGCGCGAGCGGTTCGGATGAAGTCCTCGGTCAGTGCTTCGGCGACAGAGGCGCGGGTGACCCTCGCGATCAGGGCCAGGTAGACGATCGACAGGGTCGCTGCCGGCAGGATCAAATTGCGCAACCAGGGCAGCACGCCGTCGGCGATCCGGTTATAGCCCTGCACGGGCAGCAGTTGCAGGCGGAGCGCAAATATCCAGATCAGGACATAACCTGTCACGAACACGGGCACGGAGAAGCCGAGCGCCGAGAACGTCATCAAGCCACGATCGAGCCAGCCACCGTGCCGCCATGCCGCCAAGACCCCGAGCGGGACGGCGAGCAGGACCGTGACGATGATCGTGAGCGTGGACAGCGCAATGGTCGGTTCGATGCGCTGTCCGATCAGCTTCGACACAGGCTGCTTCATGAAGAACGATTGGCCGAGGTCGCCGTGCAGCACGCCGAGCAGCCAGCGTCCGAATTGCAGCAGCAGCGGGTCCTTCAATCCGAGCTGCGCCCGCACCGCCTCAAGTGCCGCAGCGCTGGCATCATTGCCCACGATCGCAGCCGCAGGATCCCCTGGCGCAAGTCGCGTCATGAGGAAAATGATGACAGCCACGACCAACAAAACTGGAATCGTGGCGATCAGCCGCCTGACAAGGAATATGGCCATCGGAGATCAACCCTTCTGGATGCCCCAATACACACACACCGGTGAGCTGACGGTGCCGGTGATCACGTCCTTGCGCGCTGCCGTGATGGTCTTGTACTCGCCAATCGGCGCGACGATTGCCGCATCGTAGTTCCGCTCCTGGATCTGATCGGCCAGCGACTTGCGCTGCTCGTTGGTTGTCGCCAACAAGAACTCGTCCTTGAGCGCCTCGAGCTTTGCGTCGGTTGGCCAGCCGAACCAGCCGTTTTCGCCGTTGCCGGTGAGCGGTGCGTAGAACAGCGGGTTGATGTTGTCCGGGATGTTCCAGCCCGTGATGAAGGCACCCCAGCCGCCTTGAGCAGGAGGCGTCTTCAGGGCACGCCGCGCGACTAGTGTCGGCCAATCCATCGACTGCATATCGACGTTGAAGCCGGCCTGCTTCAACAATGCCGCCATCACGGGCGGGAATTTGTTGAGGATCGCGAAACTCGCCGGATACATCAGCACGACCGGCTCGTTGTTGTAGCCTGCCTCCTTGAGAAGTGCGCGGGCGCGGGCAAATTGCGGCTTGCCCGTGTAGTAGGAGGTCTTTTCGGAATGGTAGACTGTGCCCGTCGGATAAAGCGACGCATTGGTGTTGTACAGATCGGGGTGGACCATCTGCGCCTTCATCAGCGCATCCTGGCTGATCGCCATATAGGCCGCCTGCGCGATCTTCGGGTTGTTGAATGGCGGGTACAGATGGTTGAGATGGAGTGCGAAGGATCCCTTCGGCACGAGATCCGCAAACGCGATCTTCGGGTTATTCCTCAGCGCCACATATTGATCGGCCGGCACCCATTCGATCAGGTCGACTTCGCCGTTGATGATGGCATTGGTCTGGGTTTGGCCGTCGGTCAGAATGATCCATTCCATGCGGTCGACATTGACCACCTTGCCGCCCGCTGTTCCCGACGCCGGCTCGTTCCGGGGCACGTAGTCCGTGTTCTTGACATAGACGACCCGTTCGCCTGGCCGATATTCGTCCGTCTTGAAGACGAACGGTCCGGAACCGATCTGGCTGGTGATCTGTTGATCCGGGGGAGTTTCCGCGACCCGCTTGGGCATGATGAACGGAGGCACCGACGCCGGCTTCGACAGCGCTTCCAAGACCAGTCCAAAACGCTGCTTGAGCGTGAGGATGAATGTGTCGCCGCTCTTGGCATCCAGCGAGGCGGTTGCCGCCAGCAATCTTTGGCCGAGATTGTCGCGCGCACCCCAGCGCTTGAGCGACTGGATGACGTCCGCCGACGTCACTGGGGCGCCATCATGGAACTTGAGGCCCTTGCGGAGCGTGAAGGTCCACACCTTGCCATCGTCGCTCTGGCTGTATTCGGAGACCATCTGAGGCTTGACCTGGCCCTGGCCGTCCACACCGAACAGCGTGTCGTAGATGGCATAGCCGTGATTGCGCGTGATGATCGCAGTCGTCCAGATCGGATCGAGAATCTTCAGATCGGACTGCGGCACGACGCGCAGGACCTTCGGTCCCGCGGCAAAGCTTTTCCGCGGCGCTGCGGCTGCAAGTACGAGGCCGCCAGTCATCGCCAGAAATGAACGCCTATCCGTCATTTGACCCCCTCCTATTGCTTTGTTCGAATGGTTGAATGTCGAGTGCGGCTAGGCGGCCCCTGGAGAGCCAAGTTCAGCGATCAGCTCGATCTCGACACAGGCGCGCAGCGGAAGCTGGACGACACCGAACGCGCTTCGCGCATGCGGTCCCATGTCTGGAAACACCTCGCCGAACAGCTCGCTCGCGCCGTTGGCAACCAGATGCTGCTCGAAGAAATCCAGCATGGAGGCGACCATGACGGTCAGCTTGGCAATGCGTGCGATGGAGTCGAGATTGCCGGTCGCATGCTGAAGCGTCGCAAGCAGGTCGATCGCGGTGGTGCGCGCCGCCGACCGGCCCTCCTCCAGCGCGATGTCATCGCCGAGCCGGCCGGTCCAGACCGCACCATTGCGCCTGGCGAGGTGACCGGACAAATACAGGGTTTGGCCCGTACGCAGACGGGGCGCGTAGGACGCCGCCGGCGCCGTGATCGACGGCAGCACGATGTCCATGGCCTGAAGACGTTGATAGATGCTCATCTTGTCCTTCTCCATCGTGGCTCGCACCAGGAAGGCTGACGAGGTGATCGAGGCTCTACGCCGAGAGTTTGGCAGGTGCTGCGTGGGTTGCAGCCTTGAACACGGGACCGTTCGGACCGAGCCGAATGCCGTCACGCAGATGCTTCCACGGCAGCGCGGTCGGATCGGCCAGGAACGGTCCGGGCGAGGCCACCACGATGATCTCCTCGGAGATGGCCGCGAAGTCGGCACGGAAATGCACCGAGCTCTTGTTGACCAGGATCTTCATCTTTTCCGGATCGATACCGACGGTCCGATACATGTTGCGATCGAGCAACTGGGCTTTCGCCGAGGTCACGACGATGCGGATGTCGTCGATTTTCAGACAGGCGGTCGGGCCAAGATTGGCCTGCTTGCCATTCATCATCGGCCCGCCATAGATGAGCTTGCCGTCGGACAGCGTTTCGACCTGGAAGCGGGCGGTCAACGGGCTGTCGCCCGGGACCTCGGCGCATCCGCCGAGATCGATAGAGATCTCGGCGCCGACACCGGCGGCATGGGCGGCTGCAGCGGCCTTGGCGTCGCAGATTAGGCCAATCGCCGCATCCTTGGCACCGTGCCGGATCAGCGCCTTCAACAGGCCCGTTGTGTTGGAGTTGCCACCGACGCCCGGATTGTCCTGTGTATCGGCAAGGATGACGGGAAGCTTCGCGGTCCGTGCGATCGCAATGGCGCGCACCACGGCATTGTCTGCATCTTCAAACTCGATGCGCCATGCCTGCTCGGCATCGACGATGTGCTGGTAGATCCGTCCCACGGCACGTTCGATCGCGTCGCGGTCGCTGGCATAACCCCAGACGGTGGCGCCGCATTCGGGAAAGTCGGCCGCGGAAAAGCCCGGTGCGAACGACAGCGAGGTCACAGCCCCCTCCTGCTGCTCCAGCAAGTCGTAAACACCGCGCGCCGGCTGCAGCATGGTCGACATCGCGTTGACTGGGATCAGGAAGGGGATACGCCTAGCTGCGCGGTGAAGCGGCGCGCGCGACGACACCAGATGAAGCAGCAGCTCGGCGGCGCGCCGTCCGGTGTCGGCCATGTCAACGTGCGGATAGGTGCGGTAGGCAACGACCGCGTCGGCCAACTCAAGCATCTGATCGGTGACGTTGGCGTGCGAGTCGAGAGACACAGAGATCTTGATGTCGCGCCCGACGATCGCGCGAACCCGCGCCAACAACTCGCCCTCCCCGTCATCGAGATGCTCGGTCACCTGTGCACCGTGCAGGTCGAGATAGATCGCATCGTAATTCTTGCGCTTGACCGCCTCGAGAATTTCGCCCGCGATCCGCTCGTAGGCGTCCTCAGTGGTGTGAGCTGACGCGCCAGCACCTGCCCAGATCACCGGCAACACCTCGTGCCCATCCGCCTGGACATGCTTGATGAAGCCGCCGATCGGAATGTTCACGTCCAGCAGGCTCAAGACATCCTCGCCTCTCACGAGGCTCGGAAAGTCCTCGCCCTGGACGAAGCTCTCGTAGGTGGCCTTGGACGGCGCGAACGTGTTGGTTTCATGTTGAAAGCCGGCGACAAGAATCTTCAACGGAGCTTCCTCTTCCTTGTTGACCGCGCGCGGGCTCACTGCCTGCCGCACGGAGGCTGTGGGCGTGCTGGTCTGGCTCGCAATTTCGATGGACGGCCGGCCTTCCGACCTACGCTGTCGTTGCCGATTGAAATCCGCACCGGCTGGACGTGTGGAGAATAGGCTTGACCTGCGTTCGAGCAACAGCAATCTTTGCTCTGGTTCGTTGCCCAAACAGCAACAGAGGCCGATCATGCGAGAACCAAGTCAAAGCCGCCTGCGCTATTTCGAGGCCGTCTGCCGGCACGGCACCATCCGTGGTGCCGCCGACCAATTGAACACGGCGCCCTCAGTCATCACCCGCCAGATCGTGCTGCTCGAGAAAGAGCTCGGGCTAAAACTGTTCGAGCGGCAGGCGCGCGGCATGAAGCCGAATGATGCGGCAGCCCATGTGCTGGAATATTGGCGCAGCTGTCAGGCCCATCGCCAGCAGTTGACGGAGCGGCTGGAGGCCATCGACAGACTGGACGAGGGCCATGTCAGGATCGTGTTGAGCGAAGGCTATGTCGATCATCTGATCGAGCACATCGTAGGCCCCTTCTGTGCGCAGCACCCGAAGTTGTCGATTGCGATCGACCCGCTACCCGTCCTGGATATCATGAATCAGGTCGGAGAGGACGCCGCCCATATTGGGCTGGCGTATAATCCGCAGGCCGATCCCCGCATCCAGTTTATCGCAAGCGTGCCTGCGCCAGCCCGACTGCTGGTCCGCGTCGACCATCCGCTCGCGCGGCACCGCCGTCCGATCACCGTGAACCAGTTGGCGGAATTCCCGTTCGCATCGATGCCGCGGGGTTATGGCGTCAGCCAGTTGATCGATGCGCTAGAATATTCCGAGCACGTCAAGCTTCGGCCGACCTTCATCAGCAGCTCAGTGGTAGCCCTGCGGCGCTATGTCAGGGCGACGCAAGGCGTCGCGATCATCGGCTCCGGCGTAGCCGCCGCCCCCGAAGTCGCGCGCGGTGAGGTCGTCATGCTGGATATTGATCACGCCATTTGTGCCAAGGCCAAGCTACGGCTGATTACACGCCGTGCCCGGCCATTGTCGCCCGCGGCAGCGCAGCTATTGAGCAATATGCGAAACCGGCTTGCCTCGTTCGGCATTACGCAGGGCAAGTAGCCGGCTTTGATGCCGCCTCCGTCGACGCCTGCCACGACAAGCACCTGTCAAAGCCCGGTCAGCCGGTTTCGCGCATTATCGTCGAGACGCGAGCGATCTCCGAAATGCTAAACGTGCCCCCTGGAAAGAGCGAGACGATCACGTCGGCTCCCGCCTCGCTCAAGACCTGGATCCTGACCTGCTCGGCATCGGTCAGGTAAGCGTTCTCGTGGACACTGACGACCATATCGAGATTATGGCCGAAAAGCGAAAGATAGCCCGACAGGACCTCGATCTTGATCCGGGCCTGGTCGATGGCAACCAACAACCATTCCGAGCGTTCGCAGGTCCTCAGATTGACGACGGTAGGCCCGTGCTGGGCAAACCGAGCAACAAGCGCCACCTTCATTGAAAAACTGTTCGGCGCCCGACTATCGATCTGCGGAATAGTCGACATGGCTTAACAAGCCCGCGCCTCTCGGGTTATTGCCCCAATTGACAAGATCATCGTCATGACGTGCATGATCCCGCCTCGCCCTCCGCGGTGATACTAACGAGTGCCTGCATCATGGTCTTTGTCCGAGCCATCGGTGCCAAGGTTCGTTACCGAGAAAAAAGGCGCGGTATCGTTCACAGAACGAGACCGCAGTCCGCACCCGGCCTCGGGAAAGAAATTGAAGCGGGCGCCATCTTGATGATCCAGCTGCTTGTCTCACAGTGCAGAACAGAGCCCCTCCCCGCCCCGCTCCATCTCGCCACAGCATCCACGGTGACGGCCTAGAACGCCCCTGTCGCGACTACTTGAACGTGGCGCGCCGTCGTACGCCGACACGACGAAGTGGAATATCGAGGAAATATGCCCTCGCGCGAATGGCAGCTTCGGTTCGATCGAGCCGCTCAACCATTGTCAGGAAGGATGCGCCGGAGACGGCCAGCTCCTGTAATTGATCGTCGTCTGCGACGGCCCATGGCCTTGACGCTGTTCTTGGCGTCTCGCAAGTCTCGCGTTTGCTCTGGCGCGTGTTGGTCATGTCCTACTCCGCCGGGAGAACTCGTTTGCGTGCTGTGCGGGCCAAGTCCGACGAGGCGTGTCTTCAAGGATCGCCTCCTGCTGGGCGGCTTGAGATAGGACAACGACCGCCAGCAAGCGACTCGGTCTGATCAAACAGGCTTTTTGACTGAATGAGGCTTGCTTGGCGGCGTCAAGCTGCGGCGAAACCCAGCTCCGCAGTAGATGGCAGCGGACAAAGAATAGGCCTGCCATCCGTTCGAGCAATAGCAGTCTTTGTTCGACTTCGTTGCTCAAGTGTCAACACACCTGAGCGCCGGGCGGCTAGAGGGCGCCGCTGGGCAGGGACGCTTGGTTCGGCGATCGCGACGCCAAGGCCACCCGGAACTGATTGAGCCCACCGCCATGACAAGCCACGAACATCCCATTCGGCCTGCCTTGGAGACAACTGACCAATCCTCTAGTCAAAGTCGCCAACCGTCCGAAACGTTGGTCTTCGTCGAGTGACCAAAGATCACCTTGCGGGACCGTTCGCTCAGGCCTTGAGCCTGCCGACTTGACGCTATACAGCACACGTCAGCTCATGGCTGATTGGCTTGACTGCGACGGCATCGCGCAGCAGACACGCGATCGTATCCTCGGGCATGCCAGCGCGTGGGCGTGATGGACGCAACGGCATTCTCGATCCCCAAAATCGCTGCTCACGTCAAAGAATCTCGCGGACGGAGGCGCCTTGAGGACTCTCAAGACGTATTGAGCATTCGCATTCTTTCTAAAGGGTGATCCGCCGCCATCGGCCAGCGGCATGGTGTTCGCCAATGGGTTTGAAGGTGAGTTTGACTCGGATGGGCGGTCTTCAGCGACCCAGGTGATCCAGCGCGTCGATCAGATCGCCTTTGATATCATCGTAGTCTTCGAGACCTACAGACAGACGGATCAGGCCGTCTGTAAACCCGTGCTTAGTTCTCTCCTCCGCGGAATAGGTTGCGTGGGTCATGGAGGCTGGATGCTGCACCAACGTCTCGGCGTCGCCGAGACTTACGGCACAGGTGGCGACTTGCACTGCATCCATGAAGGTGCGTCCAGCGGCGAGGCCGCCCTTCAGCTCCATGGCGATCATGCCGCCGAATGAGCTCATCTGGCGGCTTGCCAACATCTTCTGGGGATGGCTATCGAGACCAGGAAAATAGACCCGCTCCACAGACGGATGGGCCTCGAGGTCGTGGGCGAGCTTCAGGGCCGTTTCGCAATGACGGTCCATGCGCAAGGTCAGCGTCTTCAGTCCGCGCAGGATCAGGAACGCGTCGAAGGCCGAGATACAAGCGCCGTTCATCTCCTTGATTCCGACGAACCGGAATTGATCGATATGCTCCTTACGCGCAATAACGGCCCCGGCGAGCAGATCGCCATGCCCGCCCAGATACTTCGTCGCCGAATGCAAAACGATGTCCGCCCCAAGCGTAATCGGCTTTTGCAGGTAAGGCGTGCAGTAAGTGTTGTCGACGACGAGCAAAACACCCGCGCGGCGGCAGACTTGAGCGATCCCGGTGATGTCGATCACGCGCATGTTAGGATTGGACGGCGTCTCGGTAATCACCATCCGGGTTTTCGTCGTGAGGACGGCTTTGAGGTTTTCTGGATCGGTGAGGTCGGCAAACCGCGTCACAATGCCGAAGCGCTCGATCTGGTGATGCAACAGCCCGAAGGTGCAGCCGTAGAGCGTCTTATCCGCAACGATCTCGTCGCCGGCCTTGAGGAGCGTCCAGATCACCGCCGTCAGCGCGCCCATTCCCGATGACGTGGCGAGTGAGGCTTCACCTTCCTCGAGATTCGCGAGGCGGCTCTCTAGAATACTAACCGTCGGGTTGCCGACACGGCTGTAGACGTATCCTTGGGCCGCCCCTGCGAACCGGTCGCTGCCAGTCGCCGATCGATCGAACGCGTAGGTCGAGGTCAGGAAAACCGGTGGATTGAGCGCGCCATGATAGTCGAGCGGATCGTAGCCATCATGGATGGCGCGGGTAGCAAAGCCACGGTTGCGACGGCTCACTTGCATCGATTCACTCCGAAAGACCAATTATTTGGAGATTTGTGCCACAAATCGGCGTTCATTGGTGCTAAACTCGCTATTCTTTAAGTCACTGATTGGCACAATTGAAAGCGCGAGGGCGAAGAGTGAGTGATCCTGCCAAAATCACGCTGGATGCGATCGACCTGAAGATTCTAGAGGAGCTGCAAGCGGACGCGAGACTGCCCAACATCACATTGGCCGACCGTGTCGGCTTGTCACCGTCTCCCTGTTCAAGGCGAGTTAAGCTGCTTGAAGAGAGCGGCGCGATCGAGGGCTACCGCACGATTCTCAACCGGGCAGCGGTCGATCTCGGCCTCACCGTTTTCGCAGGCATCAAGGTCGAGCGTCATTCGCACGAGAGTGCCAACGCCTTTGTCGACGCGGTTGTCGCGATGCCAGATGTGGTCTCCTGCCACCTGGTATCGGGCGATGTTGATTTCCTGATCGAGGTGGTCGTGCCTGACATGGCGACCTACGAGAGCACGGTGCTGCGCCGCCTTCTGTCGCTGCCTTCCGTGCGCGACATTCGATCAAGCTTTGCGATGCGCACCTACAAGGCCGCAGGAGCATTGCCAGTGAAGGGACGCCATATTCGGTAGTGAACCGGGAGGCAACTATCCCGGATCGCAATCTGCCCGCCCTGAAACTGGCCGGGAGCTATCTGACCCGCCGTCCAATAAAATGTCTCCAAGCTGCCAGAGCACACTATGCAGATCTATTCCAGCAGTGAAGCTGTCAAGCAAGCCGTCGACTGCATCGACATGCGGGACTGCCATCTGATGGAACAGGCGCCTCGCATTAGGAGAGACCGACTTCAGGTAACGGCGTTGTGCTTCGGCGTACAACGTCCCAACCGCGAGGGCTAAGGAGGCAGGTCCGTCATCGTTGCCTTTTCCAAAGGTGCACCGCTTACCGTCCGAACCAGCCACCCCTCGACGTCGCGCGAATCGTGCAGTTCGGCTGACAATTCTCCCGCAAACTCCCTCCAAGCGTGGAGATTGCATACAGGAACACCAACGATCGCCGGAATACCCATCCAGGCCGCTTTCGCGATCAGATCGCGCATACCCGCGCCTTCGGCTTCGACTTTGCCAAACTTGTTCAATATCAAGAGTTTTAGGTCGTCCTTCAGCTCCCGCTCAATCTGCGACACGACCTGCAGCATGGCATCTTGGTCCAGTTGGCACCCCTTGGCGCCGCGGCCTCGGGCGGCGAAAATCGAAGCCTGCTGCCCGGTTGCCAGATCCTCAAGCAGCATGTCACAGCGATGACCGGCCTCACGTGACCTATGCTGAACGACGCCCGCCAAACGGAGGCCCCGCGCGCGACAGCGATCGACTACTTCCTTCAAGATGTCGTCCGGATAGGCCTGCTCGTTGTAAACGAGAGCGGCCAGAATGGGGCGGGACACCTCGCTGTCGCGCACGGGACGAATACTCAATCTCTCAGGCAATTTTTACAACGATTCGGCCCCGAACCCGGCCCTCGAGGATTTCGGAGCCTCTATCGAACACTTGATCAAGCCCAATCTCGTGAGTGATTTCGGATAACTTCCTGGAATCCAGGTCATTGACCAAACTGCTCCATGCGACCTTTCGCAGCTCAATTGGGCACATCACAGAATCGATACCCAACAGACAGACACCCCGCAAAATAAATGGCGCCACCGAGGTCGGCAGATCCATGCCACCTGCAAGGCCGCAAGCTGCGACTGCACCCCGGTATTTCGTCATCGACACGAGATTAGCCAGCGTGGTTGAGCCGACGCTATCGATCCCACCTGCCCAGCGCTCCCTGGCCAGCGGCTTGGCCGGACCGGCGAGCTCATTGCGATCGATCACCTCGGACGCACCGAGGTGTTGCAGATAGTCGGCCTCCGACATTCGTCCGGTCGATGCGATCACCTGGTAGCCACGCTTGGACAACACCGAGATGGCCACCGAGCCGACACCGCCTGCCGCGCCGGTCACTACAATCGGACCGCTCGCCGGGGTGATGCCATGCTGCTCCAACGCAAGTACTGCCAGCATAGCCGT
The DNA here is from genome assembly GCF_036924495.1 of Bradyrhizobium sp. AZCC 2230. NCBI lineage: Bacteria > Pseudomonadati > Pseudomonadota > Alphaproteobacteria > Hyphomicrobiales > Nitrobacteraceae > Bradyrhizobium > Bradyrhizobium sp. AZCC 2230. Next base: position 3,726,288 of record NZ_JAZHRS010000001.1, read on the forward strand.
ATAGCCGGCGGTGCCGATCGCCATCGCGTCGCGCGTGGACATACCGTCAGGAACACGCACCAGCCAATCGCCCTTGACGCGAGCTTTCTCAGCATAGGCACCCAGATGGGTCTCACCCAACCCCCAGCCGTTACAGATCACCCTGTCGCCGGCTCTCCAATGCGGATGTAACGACTGCTCGACCGTGCCCGCAAGATCGATGCCCGGAATCATTGGAAAACGCCGCACGACCGGCGACTTGCCGGTGAGGGCAAGACCGTCCTTGTAATTCAGCGCCGACCATTCCACCAGTACAGTGACGTCGCCATCCATCAGGTCCGCTTCGTCGAACTGGGTGAGCGCGGCAACTGTGCCCTTGTCTGCCTTGTCAATCCTGATCGCCTTGAACGTCGCCAATGCAGATCTCCACGCGTGGTTTGAGGTGAGAAGCGTGCTCTAAGAGAAGCTGTTTCAGTTCAAGGTCCAAGGGCTCCATCCACGATCGACACCTTCTCCATGAGCAATCGAAGTCGAACGAGAGCTTCTCCTGCTCGCATGCCATCGTCCGCAATGCTGTTGAGCGAACGTCGGACCTCTTCGAGATTTTGCGGTTCGGCGCTCAGCCATTCAGACCCCGCCTGGGCATTAAGGACATTCGCCGTGATCGCATTGACGACCACGATATAGGTACGCACCAATTCCACCGCGGCCTCCAACGGATCTTCCCCGTTCGCGGCCGCCATAGCTCTTTCCGTCAGGATGGGCGTCACACTCAGTGCCGCTTGCATATCGATTGAGCCATTCGCTTACTCCTTCTAATACTTCGTACTGTCCGAATGGAGGGCAACGCTTTGGCAATTCTGGCAACGGGTGTTGGAGCAATGTCAATCACTCCACCTCAAGGCATAGTCGCCACCTTGACTTCATCGACGGCAAGTGCCGGTGCATCGGTGCGAAATGCCAGTTCATCCATTACCAGACATCATACTACTCAAACCGCCAGCGCTCGCTGCGCCATCACCTTGATCAGGTGAGCGCGATAGTCCGAGGAGCCATGAAGATCGTTCAACAAGCCGTCGTCTGAGATCGCGACATCGTCGAGTGCGGCCGTCGACCAGTCCGCCTGCAGGGCCGCCTCTATCGCCGGCACTCGCATGACGCCGCTTTGTGAAGCCCCCGTCACGGCGACGCGAACCTCACCCGATTTGGTCTTGGCCACGAACACACCGGCCAATGCAAAGCGCGAGGCCGGATGGGGGAATTTGGCATAGCCGGCCTTCGCCGGGATTGGGAAAGACACGGCAGTGATGATCTCCCCCTCCTCCAGCGCGGTCGTGAACAAGCCCTCGAAGAAATCATCTGCCGCAATTGAGCGTTTGTTGGTCTTGATGGTGGCGCCTATCGCCAGAACTGCGGCCGGATAATCTGCGGCGGGATCGTTGTTGGCGAGCGAGCCGCCGATGGTGCCACGATGCCGCACGGCCGGATCGCCGATCAGCGAGGCGAGATACGCCAGCGCCGGAATCGCCGTTTGCACAGTCTTGCTGGTGGCCACATCGCAATGAGTCGTCGCTGCCTTCACCGTCACCGCGTCACCTGACGCTTCGATGCCGATGAGTTCCTTGATCCTTCCGAGATCGATAATGTCGGAGGGCGATGCCAGACGCTGCTTCATGACGGGAATCAGCGTATGGCCGCCAGCAAGGTATTTCGATTCCGAGCCTTTCGCGAACATCGTCGCCGCTTCGTCAATGCTGGACGCGCGGTGGTAAGTTGTCTCGTACATGGCAATGCTCCCTATCGCGCTTTGCCGTGAATGGCATGCCAGACCCGATTGGGCGTCGCCGGCATTTCGAGTTTGTTGTTGCCAATGGCATCCGTGATCGCATTGATCACAGCGGCAGATGCGCCGATCGCGCCGGCCTCGCCGCAACCCTTGACACCGAGCGGATTGCCGGGACACAGCGTGGTGGTGTGGCTCAACTGGAACGACGGCAGGTCGTCGGCGCGCGGCATGGCGTAGTCCATAAATGACGCCGTCACCGGCTGCCCGTTGGTATCGTAGACGGCGTGCTCGAGCAGCGCTTGGCCGATACCTTGCGCGAGCCCGCCATGGACCTGGCCCTCGACGATCATCGGGTTGATCAATCGGCCGAAATCATCTGCCGCGACAAAGTTGATGAACGAAGTCTTTCCAGTGCTGGCATCGACCTCGAGCTCGCAGATATAGGTACCGGCCGGGAAGGTGAAGTTGGTCGGGTCGTAAAAAGCGGTTTCTTTCAGGCCCGGCTCCATGCCGTCAGGCAGGTTGTGCGCAGTATAAGCGGCGAGCGCCACCATCGGCAGCGCGATCGACTTGTCGGTGCCGGCAACCTTGAACTCGCCGTTCTCGATCACGATGTCGCCCTCGGAGGCCTCCAGCGCGTGGGCTGCGATCTTCTTGGCCTTGGCCTCGACCTTCTCCATCGCCTTGATGATGGCTGCCCCACCGACCGCGAGCGAGCGCGAACCGTAGGTGCCCATACCGAACTGCACCTTGTCGGTGTCGCCGTGGATGATCTGTACCTGGCTGATCGGGACGCCCAAGCGCTCCGAAATCAACTGTGCGAACGTCGTCTCATGCCCCTGGCCGTGGCTGTGCGATCCCGTGAGGATCTCGATGGTCCCGACCGGATTGACGCGGACTTCGGCCGATTCCCACAGGCCGACGCCGGCGCCCAGGCTGCCGACCGCCTTTGACGGCGCGATGCCGCAGGCCTCGATGTAGCAGGAGACGCCGATGCCGCGCAGCTTGCCTTCCGACTTGGCTTTGGCTTTGCGGCTCGCGAAGCCAGCGTAATTGATCGCTTTTATCGCAGCGTCGAGCGAAGCGCCGAAATCACCGATGTCATAAGCCATGATCACAGGCGTCTGATACGGAAACGTCGTGATGAAGTTCTTGCGGCGCAATTCGGTCGGATCGACCTTCAACTGACGCGCCGCGGTTTCCATCATGCGCTCCAGAAGATAGCTCGCCTCGGGTCTCCCCGCACCTCTGTAGGCATCGACCGGCGTGGTGTTGGTGTAGACACCCATCACCTCGGCATAGATGGCCGGGATCATGTACTGGCCGGACAACAGCGTTGCATAGAGATAGGTCGGTACCGCTGACGAGAACAGCGACATGTAGGCGCCGAAATTGGCGTGGGTCTTGACGCGAAGCCCCAGGATCTTGTTGTCCTTGTCGAACGCCATCTCCGCCTTCGAGATATGGTCGCGGCCATGGTGGTCTGTGAGGAAGGCTTCGGTCCGATCACTGGTCCACTTCACCGGGCGGCCGACCTTCTTCGACGCCCACAGCGCCACCATCTCTTCCGGATAGATGTAGATCTTGGAACCGAAGCCCCCGCCGACGTCAGGCGCAATGACCCGCAGCTTGTGCTCAGGCGCGATGTTGTAGAAGGCTGACAGAACGAGACGGGCGACGTGAGGATTCTGCGAAGTCGTGTAGAGCGTGTAGTGTTCTTCGGCCGCTTCGTAGTCGGCGATCGCTGAGCGCGGCTCCATCGGGTTCGGCGCAAGGCGGTTGTTGGTGAGGTCCATTTCCACCACGTTCGCCGCCTTGGCAAACGCGCCTTTTACTGCTGCCTCATCGCCGATATGCCAGTCGTAGACCACGTTACCCGGCGCCTCCGGATGCAACTGCGGCGCGCCCTGCTTAATGGCGGCGGGGATATCAGGCACGGCCTCAAGCTCTTCATAATCGACGACGACGGCCTCCGCGGCGTCCTTGGCCTGATTCTTGGTTTCGGCGATCACAACAGCGACCGCCTGCCCCACGAAGCGCACGGTCTCCGGCGCCATCGCCGGCCACGCCCCCATCTTCATCGGCGAGCCGTCTTTCGACGTGACGGCCCAGCCGCAAATCAAATTGCCGACCTTGTCATCGACGATCTGCTGGCCGGTGAGCACCGCGACCACGCCGGGCATCTTCACCGCTTCGGATAACGCGATGCCCTTGACCTTGGCATGCGCGTGTGGACTGCGGATGAAATGCGCGTGTGTCAGGCCCACCAACTTGATGTCGTCAACGTAGCGGCCCTTGCCGGTAATAAAACGGCGGTCTTCCTTACGTTTGACGCTTGCGCCAATGCCCTCAACGCCCATGTCCTGCCCTCCCGACCGGAGTTATTGTTTCTGCGGTTTCCATGGAAACGCAGCGGTCATCAATTCAAGCCGATGGTCTGCGGCAGCTATTCCGCCGCCTGCGAGACATTCATGCGGCCGGCCGCGTCCAGCACCGATTTGACGATATTGTGGTATCCGGTGCAGCGGCAGATGTTGCCTTCAAGCTCGTGCCGGACCGTCGCCTCGTCCAGTTTGCCGCCATGGCGGTTCACGATGTCGATTGACGACATGATCATGCCCGGGGTGCAGTAGCCGCACTGCAGGCCGTGGTTGTCGCGGAAGGCAGCCTGCATCGGGTGCAGCTCGTCGCCCTTGGCAATGCCTTCGATTGTAGTGACGTCGCAGCCTACGGCCTGTCCCGCCAGCATGGTACAGGATTTTACCGCTCGGCCGTCGACATGGACGACACAGGCGCCGCACTGGCTGGTATCACAGCCGACATGGGTGCCGGTCAGATTGAGGGTCTCGCGCAAGACGTGGACAAGGAGGGCTCTATCCTCAACGTCTACAGATACAGCCTTCCCGTTGATCGTCAAATCGACTGTCGGCACGCCCGGACCTCCCTCTTGTTCACCTCCGGGCATCTCTCGCGAGATGGCGCACGGAAGTCCGCACATTGGCTTGCGGATACGAACTGTCAGATCGCTGCGTCACTGTCGCAACGCGAATACGTTAGGTGTCAGATAGACCGTAGCACCTCGCACATACAGCCTGGGTCCACGCATCATCCAAAACCTCGCAAACGTCAGCGCGGCTCTACACCACAACAGTCGCAGCTGTTCGTGAGTTTTATTCGAACGTAAAGGACGGCCATAGCTCCGGTCGATATGAAATCAGTGGTACCAGACTGTTCAATAACGGCTCCAACTGTCGAAGACCGGCCGACGGATATGTCGCGAGGTCTGCCGCTTGAGCATGTCGCCTCCAAGATCCTATGCATACTCAGTCGATCGCGTTATCGATTCCCAAGCATCGATCTCGTGCTGAAGCGATTCCAGCTTTTGGCGGACCAGCTTCAGGGCATCGGTACCAAGCAGAAGATGCACCGGCGGGTCCTCGGCTTCCACGACCCTCAGCAGCGCTCGGGCGGCCCGTGCAGGATCTCCAGATTGCTTTCCACTCTTTTCCGCACGGGCTTGTCGTACAGGATCAAAGAGTAAGTCGTAATCGGCTATGCTCCGCGGACTCCGAACCATCGACCGCCCTGCCCAGTCGGTTCGGAAGGAGCCCGGCGCGATCGCAGTTACCCGGATGCCGAGGTGACGAACTTCCTTCGCCAGCACCTCCGAGATACCCTCGAGGGCGAACTTGCTGCCCGCGTAATAGGCGATGCCCGCCAAACCCACGTATCCGGCCATCGAGGTGACGTTGACGATATGTCCGCGGCGCCTCTCGCGCATGTAGGGCAGCACAGCCTTCATCATCGCAACTGCGCCGAATACGTTCACGTCGAACTGACGCTTAAGTTCTTCCAGCGGTGACTCTTCGAGAATACCTTCGTGCCCGTATCCGGCATTGTTCACGAGAATGTCGATCGGAGCCACTTCGCGTTCAACCTTCGCAACAGCAGGACCGATTGCCGCGAAATCGGTGACGTCCAGTAGCAAGGCCCGGGCTCGAGACGGATGCGTCGCCTCGAAGGCCAACCTGGCCTCCTCGCTCCGCACCGTCCCTACGACCAAGTGTCCGGATGAAAGCGCCTCCGCTGCAAATGCTTTCCCCAACCCGGAGCCAACGCCGGTAATCAAGATGTTGCGCCTATCATGCGTCGTCACAAACTTCTCCGTGGTCGCGCGCGGCACAGATTGCCCGCTGCAGGTATGTATTGTCGCGAGCGATGAACCTCACACTCGTCGGGGCCCTCACCATAACTGCTAGCGCCTACCCGGACCACCAACCTCGCGATCTCCTACGCGACACCGAGAAGACGAAATGCGCCCCGCGACAGCACGAGAATGGCGATCAAGCTCACCATCCTCGGAAGACGCCGGTCCTGATCATCGTTGCAGCGATATGCCAACCGTATGGACCCGTTACGTTGGACTCGATTCGAATCCCGTTATCCGACGGCAGGGGAAACGCAAGCGAACTCGACCCGGGTACCGCCCGGCTCTCGCACCATAAAGTGCACCTTCGGGCCCTTGCCAGATCGTTCCGGCGCAAACTCAACCACGATGCCGGGCCATGCCGCGACACGCGCGTGCAATGCGTCAAGCGCGCTGCGGTCTACAACCTTCAGAGCGAGATGATGCAAACCGATGTTGCGACGGCGGTCGAACGGGACGCATTTCTCGGGGTTTTCGACCTGCCAGAGCGTCACGATCCCATTTCCGTCCGACACGAACGACGCTGGATAATTCTGGTTTTCGCCAACAACTCTCCAACCAAGGCAATCACAAAAGAAGCCACGCGCAAGCGCTAGATCTTTTACGGCAAGTCCGACGTGATCGACGCCGGCCGTCAACGGGACATTATCCTGCATAGCTCATCTCCTGGCGCTCGCGCGCGTTAGTGAAGCATCTCTCATTCAGGCCGTCGCCGAACACACCGGTCGACCGAATTTGGTCCGAACTCCTGGTGGACCCCTTCAATTCGCGGAACCGGCCGAGGCCTGCACGGTGGTCAGATAGGCGTATATGTTGTTGAGATCCTCGTCGGTAAAGACGTCTTTCCAGGCCGGCATGCCTTTCGCGGGACGCCCCTCGCGGACGGTTGCCCAGAACGTCGAGCGCGCATTCTCGCCGTAACGAAGCTGCAATCTTCGGAGATCGATCCTACGCTCGCCCTGCACTGCGTCGGTCCCGTGGCAATGAGCGCACGTTGAATTGAAGATTTCCCTGCCTGCCTCGGTACTGCCGGAGTCACCTGCATGCGCTTCCGATTCTTTCGCTATAACATTGACCGAAGGGGAGTGCGCAGCAAAAGGGACCTCTGTCGCGGCTGTCGGGAGGACAAATAGGCTCGACGAATTTTCGGATACCAGGAGCCTGGTCGACGTGTCGCCTGTCAGGCCATATTTTGTGGCCAGATCACCAATTGTCTGATCGAGGCCCGGCAAGACCGCATCGACCTGATCGCGGAGTTCTACCGAGGTTTTGGCAAATCCGATCGCGGCGTCCCAAGATAAACCCCTCCCTTCGACGGTGCGAATCTTGTAGCGGTTTTGGTATTGCGTCTTGTCAAGCCAGCCGGCAGTTGGTCCCCAGACAAAGGCGACCTCCACCGTACCGAGATCCAGCGCCTTCATGCCGTCGTCCGGGCTCATTACGGTGACCTTTTCGATATCATCCCGAAGAGCGAGCAGGTTTTGTGGAGTCGTTTGGTACTGGACGGCCACCCGCTTCCCCCTCAGATCTTCAATGCTGCCGACGACTTGCTCTTTCGCGGTGACGAGAGCGTAAGCCTGCTCTGAAATCTTTCGAGAGAAGATGACCGCAGGCCCCATGAAGTCGTCGGAGAGTGGCAAGCCCATCATTGCGTCGCATTGCTTTCCCAGCAAGGTGACGCGCACGCTGCGCTTGCCAAAATAGGTCTTGTACCAATTGTAAGTCACAGGACGGCCCAGCGCCTTTCCAATCGCCTGACCGACCTCGAGGTAGAATCCTGGCTCGGAAGCATCATCGCTGGAGTACGGTAGATTAGTCGGATCTGCGCACAAACGTAGCGGCTTGATGTCGTCCGCATCGACGCTTGAGCTCGCACCAACCGGCGCAAGAATAGCCATCAACGCAAGAGGACCCGCTCGCAGGAGTACGTAGAGTTTGCCGCATGAGACCTTGAAGTTGCCCGTGACGTTCACTGACATCCACGGTTCCCCTTTGTTGTGCACGATGTACGGAACGGAAGCTCAGCTCTGCAGGCTCGTTCGACGATCAGGATCCTTTTCGTCCGTCACACAGGACGCCGGTGCGACGGACGATGCCCCATTGGTTGGCTATTGAACGGCAAATACGAAGAGCGAGCCACCTTCAGGTGCAGCTGCAGTCATCTTCTTTCCGATCTCTCCCAGGAATGCGGGAATGGAAGCCGTACGACCAACGACGACGGCGACATATTGCTTGCCGTCGACAGCGTAGGTCACGGGGCCAGCTCCGATGCCGGAACCAAGGTTCTTCTTCCAGAGGATTTTGCCGTTTGTGGCATCAATTGCGTGGAAGTCACCGTGCAGATTGCCGTAGAAGACCAGGTTTCCACCGGTGGTCAACGTACCGCCATTGAACGGCAGGTCCTGCTTGATTGACCACACCTTCTTGTTGTTGACCGGGTCCCACGCCATCAACTCACCAAGGAAACCTCCCGGACCTTCTTTGGCTGGGAAATCGGCGCCCAGATAGAACAGGCCGCGCTTATACGAGACATCGGTGTTTGAAAAGTCCATGCAGAAATTGTTGGACGGAATATAGACCAGCCCGGTCTGCGGATTGAATGACATCGGCTGCCAGTTCTTGCCGCCGATCACGTTCGGGCAGATATCCTTGACTGGATGGCCAGGCCCCGGGCGTTTGTCGGGATTCTCGACAGCGCGCAACGTTGCGACGTCCCACTTCTCCGCCCAATTGGCGAAGACGAACTTCTCGGCCGAAAGAAGCTTGCCGGTTTCGCGATTGGCGACGAAGAAGAAGCCGTTGCGGTCAGCTTTCATCAAAGCGGGAACCGTGGTGCCGCCGATGCTCAGGTCGGCCAGAACATTCTCATTAACGCCGTCGTAGTCCCACGCGTCGGCCGGTGTACTCTGAATATGCCACTTGATCCTGCCAGTATTCGGATCGAGCGCAAGCGTGGAAGACGTGTATAAATTTGTCAGTTTTCCGAAATTTCCGTCGCCGGTAGAACGGACGCTAGTATTCCACGGGCCCGCGTTGCTGGTACCCCAATAGACGGTATCGGTCTTGGCGTCGTACGAGCCGACCAGCCACGGAACTCCGCCGCCCCTCAATCCTGTATCACCTTTCCAGGTTTCGCTTGCGGGCTCCCCCGGCGCCGGGACGGTGAATGTTTTCCAGACCTGCTTACCGGTGTTCAAATCGAACGCCTGAAGCGCACCGCGAACACCATATTCGCCGCCACCAAAGCCAGTAATCACCTTGTCGCGCACGACCAGCGGAGGAGAAGTGATGACTGAGCCTTGCTTGTAGTCGACGACCTCAGTCGTCCAGAGTTCCTTGCCTGTCTCTGCGTTGAGCGCCGTCAACTTGCCGTCGAGCCGGCCAACGAAAATCTTTCCATCCGCAAAGGTGACGCCGCGGTTGTCCACGTCGCAGCAGGCGTATTGCAACACATCGTCCGGAATCTCCGGCTCATAGGTCCACTTGCGTGCGCCGGTCGCGGCGTCGAGCGCGTAAACATATTTCGGCCCCCATGAGGTCGAGACATACAGCGTGTTTCCGATCACGATCGGCGACGACTCGTTCGACCGCAGCGAACCGAGCGAAAACGAATAGGCCAGGGCCAGCTTGCTGGCGTTGTCCGCATTGATCTGACTGAGAGGACTGAAGCGCGTATTGCCGTAGTCATGGCCGGCGATCGCCCACTGATCGGTATTGGCGACAGCCTTGACGACCGAGTCGTTGGCACCGACAACGGACGCCGCGGCAGCCGCACCGATGGCGATCGAAATAGCCGCAATGAACTTTCTGCCCGTCATTCGTTTCCTCCTGGACAATGTTATCACCGGGTCGACAAGTGGCGACGCGCGTACCGACGCAGCCGCAGATTCAGCACGCTAGTTTACGACGATTGCTGCGGGTTCGAAGATCTCCCGCTAGAAAGACACTGTCCCGTCAAGCGAAACAACGGCAGGATCGGCCGACCAATCGCACCCCAAAAACCTGGACGACCGGTCTGTACACACCCGCGATACGTTTGCATGCTGCCGGCCATGTTGTGCGTGTGAACGTTACTTCGACGGCGGAACGACGCTTTGACCCTTCGATCAACGATCGCGGAACTGCCAGCGAGTTTGAAGGGCTGGCGGTTCGCAACAAGTCAGTCATAGAATTCCGGCAGCAACTTAAGGCCGTCGGTTTGCTTCTTGTCGTGATTGATGAACATTGTGGCATTGTAGGTCTTGATGATCTGCCTGATCTTGTCCATCGATTCGACGGATGCTCGCTTATCGGTATTGAGCGAAGGAACCCTGCTCTTGGCGAAATTCTCCTCGAAATGAACTACATCGCCTGACAGCATGATGAAGCCGGAATTTCTCAGGTGGACGAGCAGCGACTGGCTACCGGGTGTATGTCCCGGTGTGGATATGAGCGTAACACTTCCGTCATTGAATACGTCGAGATCTCCGTCAATCAGTCTCATACCCTTGGGATTTCCAAGCAGGCGGCGCGCCAGCGCCATCAACTGATTCACGTTTTCGTTTGGCCCATTGCTTCCATGTATCCACTCATACTCCGCTCGCTGCATTAGGATCCTGGCATCAGGAAACAGGCCAACATTGCCGATGTGGTCCCCGTGAGTGTGCGAAATGGCGACGTGAGTTACGTCGGACGGCTTGAGACCAATCTCCGCAAGCTGCCCCGTTACTGTCTTGTCCAGGTGATAAACGATGAGCTTCGGTAAAGTCGACCAACCGTTCGGATCGTTGATCGTCGCCTCCGGCACTCCAGTATCCCAAAGCAACCACTGGTTTCCGCGCTTAACCAGCCAGCAGGTCGATGAAAACTCGATGCTGCGCCCCTGGTTTTCACCGGGCGTCCAGACCGATTCATCGTTGGCAAGCGAGCGGCCGCAATCCAGCCTGTAGAGCTTCTCTACGAAATCAGCGCTACTCGCGTCCGGCAACTCTCGTGAAGAAACATTCTTGGTACCCACAGAGACAGCTAGTACCAGGAGCGACAACACACCTGCGTAAACAAGGTAGCGCCTGAGAAGCATGTTTTTATCCATCGATCGCTGAAAAGAACTCAACTCCGGACTCGGAAGCTCCGAACTACGTCGGCATCAGGGTCGAATCCCAGACCAGGCCCTTGAGGAACTGTAATCGTTCCATTCTTCGGCCGCACTGCATCGCCATATAGCTGGGCCTCGAGGTCAAAGTACCGCCACTCCACCAGAGCGTCTTTCGAGCCTAGCGCGGCGCTTGCGTGTACACTCGCGAGCAAGCCGGGGCCGTCATAGAATGAGTGGACCATCACGGTGGTCGCACTTGCCGCCGCAAGCGAGAACACTTTCTGAAGTTCCGAGATGCCGCCCATCTTGGCCGGGCTGGGTTGGACGAAGTCGACCGCGCCAGCCGAAAGCATCTGCTGGAACTCCACCAACGTTGATGCATTTTCTCCTGCCGCAATGGGTATTCCACCCTCACGACGCAATCGAGCCAATCCACCAAAGTTCTCTGGGGGCCAAATGGGCTCTTCCAGCCAGCGCAGATTAAACTGTCGCAGCTTGGCACTCATATCGAGGGCTTGGCGCACGGTCCATGGGCAGTTGACGTCCAGCGTGATTTCCACGTTATCGCCGGCAGCTTTTCGCGCCTCACGAACTGCATCCACGGTAATTTCATGGAGCTTCACATGGGAGAAGCCATCGGCCAGAGCACGGTTGACGTTCGCGACGAGAAGCTGCGGATCAGTGTAGCGAACGAGACTTGCATAGCAGGTCAATTCGGATACTGCCGTGCCACCCAAGAGCCGGTGGACGGGTTGGCCGGTTGCCTTTCCCAGGATATCCCATAGCGCAATATCGATCGCGGAAATCCCGAACATGATGGCGCCGCTTCGCCCGAATATGTGGAGGCGCTTCTGAACGTCGAGCATCAACGATCCGATGTTCAACGCGCTGAGGCCGATACACAAGGGAGCGATAACCTGTTCTATCGCCGCTTTGACAGCGGGAATTGCAGTGAAGCCGAACGCCTCGCCCCAGCCGATAATTCCGCCCTCGGTCGTTACCTTGACCAGCAATGAGTCGGCGCTACCGGCATTCTTTCTTCCCCAGGCCGATTCAGCTGACTTACTGCCCCCTGAGAACGGGATACCGACTACGATGACCTCGATCATCGCAATCTTCATATCTCGGTCCGCGGCCTCCTGATTAAGTAGCACCGGAGCTCTCCGTTGACCTTGTCTCGTACGCGGCAAGCACGCCGCCCTGAAATAGCGCGAAGACACCGGAAATGGCCCGGTTAAGCGGCGTCGCCGCTGCCACGGTATTACCGAGATGGACTACCCCGTCGGATAACCCCCGGATGTCCAAGGGCGTGCCACGGTGCAGATCATGCATGGATGACGTCATGTCGGGCGCCACGTCGTCTGTGAGCGCGAGACGCCGCTCGGCATAGTCCGTCGGAAGCTCCGCACCATGGGCGTTCCCAACCGCGACAACCTCCCGCACCGATCACCGCTATGCGCATGGTGGTTCCCTAGTCCGGTCAAAATCGGGAAGTGGATGAACTGTTGACGAACTCAGGACTGTGTCCCTGCGTTGATCCAGTCTTCTTTTAAGGCCGAGTTTCCTTGGTAAGGGCCCAACGTCGATCCGAAAAACGAATAATTCAGATCGCACCTATCTCGACTGCAGATTGCGAGCAGACCGTCGGGCTGCGCCATAAGTCAAAACCTGCGAACTCGCATCCCGCGCGTGTCAGCGAGCTGGAAATGGACTGCTTTATCTAAGCAAAATCGATGATAGGACAGATCTATCGCTTCCAAGCTTACAACGTCGATCTCACACTCGGTCGCTCAACGAAACAGTGTGCACCGGATAGCGTGCATTCACGTTCTTGCGGAGGCGACATGAGCTAAAGAAATCGATGCGATTTTGTCTCGCACTGGCGATTGGCCTTGCGGTGAGCTACTAGGAACTCAGTAAATAAGGCTGCACGACGCGCGACGTGCCATTTCCGAGATGTAATCATGTCCCTTTCCCAAGCTCTGAGTCTTTTGCCCCGCCGTGACCTGCTGGAGGGACCGACGCCGATTCAACGCCTCTTCGGCATCGAAAATGCTCTGGCATCGTCGTTGAAAGGTGTTCGGCTCTACGCCAAACGCGACGACCTCACGTCGCTCGGCGGCGGTGGCAACAAGCTCCGGAAGCTTGAGTTCCTGCTCGGCGACGCTGCTGCGCAAGGCGCGGATACGATTATTGCCACCGGCGGTCGGCAATCGAATTTCGCTCGCCTTGCTGCTGCCGCAGCGGCGCGCTTGGGCCTAGCGTGCGAGGTCGTCCTTGCCCGCATGGTCCCGCGTGCGGGGCCCGAATATGACCGGAATGGGAACATCCTACTCGACGATCTTTTCGGTGCCCGCATTCACGATCTTCCTCCAGGAAGCGATTCGACGCGTTTTGCGAACGCGCGAGCTGCGGAGCTTGGTCGAACGGGTCGGACCACCTATGTGGCTACGCTCGGCGGGTCCTCGGCGGTCGGAAGCCTCGGCTACGTGGCCTGCGCCCTGGAAATCCAAGCTCAGTCCAGCGATCTCGGCATCGATTTCACCTCGATCGTGGTCCCCAACGGGAGTTCTGGAACACAGGCCGGCCTGGTCGCGGGATATCGGGCGCTCAGGCTCGATACGACGCGGGTGAGATCCCATTCGGTACTTGCGTCCGCCGCGAGCGCCAATTCGGCGACAGTTGAGAAAGCCAACGCCGCATTGGCTCTCTTGGGTTTTGACCCATCGCTGGCTCCCGAAGATGTCAGGGTCTCTGGAGACCAGTTAGGTCAAGGCTACGGCGTTCCCACTCCCGCAATGGTCGACGCGGTACGGTTGATGGCGAGCCGCCAGGGCCTGCTGATCGATCCCGTCTACGGCGGGAAAGCGTTCGCCGGTTTGCTGGCGGACATCTCCGCAGGAGAATACGCGGCCGGTGACAACGTGCTCTTCATCATGACGGGCGGCAGTCCCGGCCTCTACGCCTACGCGAGCCATTTCCTCGGCGATGACCACGAGAATTTGAGCTGAGCAGCGCATCTTGCATCAAGCATGAACTCTACAATGACGCTTGGCACGGAGCACCTCATCGTCTCGGAGCGGGCGTTTTAGCTTTGGCGAAACTTTCCAAGATTTGAGACTGGCATGCCCTTGGGAAGCGGATCAGATCCTACACTCGCGCTCTGTTCCGTAGCCGTGCAGGAGATCAACAGTGTGCGCGTTCCTGCGCGGCGCGCAATGTCGGACGTTTTGAGGTCGCGCTTGGCATCAGCGGTTTGATAGCCTTCCTGTCCGCCCGCAAGCGTCCATCGCGTTCGGCCGGTGCCGCTAGATTGTACCGACCTGCGAAAGTGTGTCTTCCCGCCAGCGGTTGTTAATCCGTTGGTCAAGTCGTCTTATCTACCGCATGACTTCAGGGGCCGCATCGCGCGGCCAAACCTGACAACGCGAGCAGTGAGCGACAATTCCATGACAGAAACGATCAAGATCGACTTCATATCTGATGTGTCATGCCCCTGGTGCGTGATTGGGCTGGGAAACCTGGATGCGGCTATGAAGCGCTTCGAAGGACGACTGACCGCCGACATCCGTTTTCAACCCTTCGAACTTAATCCGGCCATGCCGCCGGAGGGTGAGAGCCGCTTCGACAACGTGGCGCGCAAATACGGTGTCGGGCGCGAGCAGGCTATCGCCAACCGTGAGCGCCAGCGCGTTCTAGCCGCGCAAGTGGGATTCGATATGGTGACCACCGACGAAAGTCGGTTCTACAACACATTTGACGCGCACCGCCTGCTGCACTGGGCCCAGATCGAGGGGCGACAAGAAGAACTGAAACGCGCGTTGCTCGCGGCCTACCATACCAACATGCAGAATCCCGCTGACTACGGCGTACTCGTCGCCGCCGCCGAGTCTGTTGGCCTCGATGGCACCGCTGCGCGCGATGTGCTCACCTCAGGGCATTTCGCCCCCGAAGTGCGCGACGCCGAAGAAAAATGGCAGCGAGCGGGGATAAGCAGCGTTCCGGCCGT
Source organism: Bradyrhizobium sp. AZCC 2230 (assembly GCF_036924495.1). Taxonomy (NCBI): domain Bacteria; kingdom Pseudomonadati; phylum Pseudomonadota; class Alphaproteobacteria; order Hyphomicrobiales; family Nitrobacteraceae; genus Bradyrhizobium; species Bradyrhizobium sp. AZCC 2230. The sequence continues at coordinate 3,741,343 of NZ_JAZHRS010000001.1, forward strand.
GGTGGTCAACGATCGCTACTTGATCACAGGGGCCCAGCCGCCGGAGGCGTTCGAGCAGGCCATCAGGAAGGCCGTATCCGAAGTCGCCTGACCGGTACACCGTACGGCCGCGGCGGCGCTCGCCATCAGCAAGCGCACACTGGCGTGCCGGATGCAAGTCGTGCTGGGCAAATCGCCACGTGAGTCCGTCAGGATCGAGCGCGCCGTGCACTCGCTCAAGACGAGTTAAGCCAGCATCGACCAGATCGCGGCTGAAGTCGGTCATGCTGAAGGTGTGACGCTGCGAGCACTGCTGTGCCGGAAGCTCGACCGCGGCGTACGCGAAATCCGGCGCAGCCTTTGAGGTCGGCTCGCCCGCCTCAGTTCACGCCCCTACCCGCCGCTGCTGCAGCAAACAACAAATCCCAACCGAACCGAGGCGCTGTCGCCTGGTAGCTCGGCATTACTTGGACCTGCTCCCACCACCTGGCGAAACCGTCCACCGCGAAGACTTCGTTAGCATCCGGGGTCAGCGAAACGAGGCAACAGATCGGAGCGGCATAGAGATCACCGAGTGAGGGACGCTCACCCGCAATAAAGGCACTACCGCCACGAATTTTCATAAGCTCCTGCAGAACACGACGGCTGCTAACAATCGCATGCTTTCTCGCTTCCTCATCCGGCCCGCCGATCAAATCGGGAAACAAGTGATATCCAGCGACAGCGATCAGCGCGCCATAACCATAGGAATCAACGATGCCCATAGCCATGCGCATTCGCGCTCGGTCCTTTGAAGTATCCGGCGTCAACGACGGGCCAGGCAGCACCTCGTCCAAATATGGCGCGATAGCGCCCGTTTCGATGATGCGGAAGCCATCGTGGTCCAGCACCGGCACTTTACCGAACGGATGGCGGGCCATGTGCTCGGACTGGCGCGGTTCGCCCTTGAGCACATTCACCGCCACCTGTTCGTATTGCGCGCCTTTCTCTGCGAGCAGCATCCGGACCGTCCGGACATACGTACTGCCGTCGAAACCATAGAGGACGATCCCAGTCATTCTATTCCCCTTTACAACGACATCACGCTAGGCGCCGACCAGCTCCATCATCAAACGCTTTTTCGAGATGGCCATATCTCCTCTTTAGATTACCCGACATTGTCGCCACCTTCGACGGACCAAGTCGTTCTGTACGTTGCGCGCTGGCTTTTCGGCTGCAGCCAAGCAGATTGGCTTGCCTCTGCGTTCGAGTCTGCATACGGAGAAATCGAGGTCAGGGGCACGATATCGGGGGCATCGCAGTCCACGCGGCGGCCGGGCCCGAGGAAGTCCTGGTATCGCGCGTCGTCTCGGATCTCGTAGCGAAGGCCACACTGAAATTCGACGAACGGGGAGCATATGAACTCAAAGGCATCCCCGGTCGATGGAGCTTGTTTGCAGCCAGCGCGTGAGGGATGAACGCCTGGAGCATCAGTCCGTCAATACGGACGGGTCGATGGCGAAGCCCCAACCCGGCCTGTTAGGCACGATGCTCGCGCCTCTTTCGTCCCTCACCAGGGGCTCTTGGTAGAGCGCATCAAACCAATTGATGTATTCATGGTAGCTCGCGTTGGGCAGGCACGCCATGAGCGCGAGACTCATTTGGGGGAAGACATGGGACGACACGGGGATATCGAATGCCTCGCAAATGGCTGCGGCTTTCAGGAACTCGGTCGGTCCACCCATCCTTTGCAGATCAGGCATCAGAATATCAGCAGCCTTGAGCTGCAGCAGTTCAAAAATGCCTTGGTGGTTATACGTGTACTCACCTGTGGCGACCGGGATATCGATAGCGGCGGCAATCTTCGCTTCTGAATGCGGATTACTGCCCATGATGGGCTCTTCGTACCAACCGACATCGAACTCTTCGATACGCCGCGCAAGCTTGATAGACGCCTCAGGCGACGCAATCAGTTGCGCTGCGTCGACCAGCAATACGACATCGGGACCCAACATCTCTCGAACCGCCCTGACACGCTCCACATCTTTGCCAGGATCCGGCAATCCTACGTGCATCTTGATCGCACGAAAGCCCTGGCACACGAGGCCCTCTGCTTCCTTGTGAAGTTCGTCGATCGTTGCCGATAGCCACAATGAGTTCACGTAGCTGGGCACGGTAGTTCGACAGGCGCCCAGGATGTAAGAAACGTTGACGCCAAATTGCTTGCCTCGCAGGTCCCAAAGCGCCTCCTCGACGGCAGAAATCGCCAGAGCTGAAATCCCTTGCCGCCCAAAGGCACGAACATCATTGAACGCGTTGAGAACAAAGCCGCCGCTCTGGCCGAGTTCGAGACCAACGACAAGATGTTCGAGGCTCACGATCATCTCCCGCAGCACCTTTAGTCGGCGCCCGTTCGTCACATAACACATTCCCTCCCCAACGAGACCCTCGTCCGTCTCCAGAAATACGCACACACAGTCGATTGACCGCACGTCGTACCTTCCCGTCGAAAAGGGCTTTGCGACAGGCAGGTGGGCGACGTGGGTGCGCAGGCGCGTGATTTTCATAAGCTTCCTCTCTGGCTCTGGATGCTGGGATGCCGTCGCGGAAATGGCCGGAATCGGCGCGACACTCGCGTATCCGGCGGCCTTAGCTGGCGTGATAAGTGAAAAGCTCGATAGGGTCGCTAAACCCGCGGACCGGATATTTCCCGACACGTTCAAGGCCGAAGTCACTTTCAACGAGGTCGGCGAACGACCGGGACAGCAGCACTGTCCTCCCCAATTGCTTGGTGAGTGCTTCGAGGCGCGCCGCCATGTTCACGGCAGGGCCGATGACGGTGAAATCGAGCCGCGTGCGCGAACCAATATTGCCGAACATAACGTCTCCTACGTGTACGCCGATGCCGTAGTCGAGCGGCATACGCCCGGTCTCCTTGTTCTTTTCGTTCAGGGCGGCCATCGCCTGGCGAGCTTCGGACACGGCATGCAACAGATTTGTGCAGGCCTGTGGCGCGCTCAGCGGAAAGATGGCGAGCAGGCCGTCGCCCATGAATTTCAGGATCTCGCCGCCATGCCGCGCGATTGGCTCCGACATCGCATCGAAATAGTTGTTCAGAATATCGATGACGTCATCGCGCGGCCAATTGTCGGAGATCCCCGTAAAATCGCGCAAATCACAAATCATGACGGCGGCGTGGACGGTTGTCCCGCTACCGCGCCTGGTGGCGCCCGCTAGGATCAGTTCACCGGCGTGCGTGCCGACATAGGTTTCGAGCAGTGTTCGCGCCAGCCGGTTCTTAATGCGGATTTCACTGACGAGGGCCAAGATTGGTAACAGTCCGGAAAGGCTTGCGATATGAGCCTGGTCGAAACCACCGGGACCGTCGGTCGCAAAGGCCGCGACGTGCCGCTTGCCGAGCGTGTGGTACATCGGCCACGCCACGTAGTCGGTCAGGCCCTCCGAGCGCCACCCGTCATAGGCGCTATGCTTACGGCCCCGCGAAGGATCGCCTTCAAGGTTCTCGCGCACTTCGGCAGCACCGTTATGAATTTCCTGCACTGGGCTGCCGATATACTCGGGCCGCTCCCTAACATCGTAGTCGACCCGCGTAATTGTTGCCTCCCGCATCCCGTCGGCCCAAAATATCCGGGCGCCGCGCCATTGGGGGTGCTGCATCAAGACGTGGAGTGCCGCGCGTTTGACAGGAATTCCCGCGAGACGCAGCCGAACGCACAGTTCAGCGAAGATATTGTCGATGAAGCGCTGATCGTGCGTTTCGCTCGTGAGCCAATGGATCACGCCATTGTACGCGGCGCCTCGATCTCCGCTTGGCGGCGCGCTCATATCTCGCTCCTTGGCAAGATCGGGGTCGACAATACAAGAGCCATCATACGCCGGCATCGGCCAACCGCAATCTTCTTAGCGATCGCGCCCTCACGGGCGGAGAGGACACAGCAGGGATGCCGCGCCCTCCCCATTATCGACGTGATCGACAAGTGGCACTGGAGCACTGCTCGTTCTTTGATCAAATCGCTTCTGCCATGTCCCTCCAGCGTACTTCAATACGCCTCGCTTTAGGTGGTGTGCTTCCGGCCGGTCTCCGAACCCGCATGCGCGTCCGGCCGGAGGCGCATGCGTGTGCCGACGAAGAGCAACTGACCGCCGACATCCATTTCCATCCCTTCGAACTCAATCCAAGCATCCCGCCGGCGAGTGAGAGCCGTTCGCCAACGTGGCTCGCAGAAACAACGTCGGGCGTGAGCAGGCGATCGCTAACCGTGAGCGCCAGCCCAGCCGCCGGAGGCGTTCGAGAGGGCCATCCGCAAGGCCGTGTCCGAAGTCGAATGACCGGCGCGGCCCTTACGATCGCCGCAGGCCCATTAGGAGCGACGGAGCGCAGATACGCTGAAGAGTTAGCGGGGTGAGCCTTTGACTACATCTGCGAAGCGCGAAAAGAACTCGTCGGCGATCTTCTTTGCCGACCCGCTGATCAAGCGTTGACCCAACTGCGCCAGCTTCCCACCTATCTGCGCCTCTACGCCATAGGATAGCAACGTACCTTCCTCGTTCGCCACTAACGCGACCGTGGCTACGCCCTTAGCGAATCCTGCGATTCCCCCCTCACCTTCGCCCGCAATCCGGTAGCTGCTCGGGGGAACGAGATCGCTCAGAGTGACTCGTCCCTTGAATCTCGCCGAGACTGGGCCGACCTTCATCTTTGCAATCGCACTAAACTGATTGTCCGCCGACCTCACGAGTTCTTCGCAGCCCGGAATGCACATCTTCAGAACATCCGGATCATTCAGTTTCTCCCACACAGCTTCCCGGTTCGCGGCGAGTTGGACCTCTCCGGCCATCGTCATAGACATAAGACGTAACCTCCAATGAAGCGGCCGTCGGACCCCTCTGACAACATGCGAGCGAGCCAACCGCCGCGCAGACCCAACGGCGTGCGATCCAAGCAGATCTGCATGTGATGGCCGGCGTTAGAACATTGCTCAACTGATGTCGGTAGTGATAGACGCCCTCATTGAACTTCATCAGCCGTGTTCGCGAAGGTCAAACGAATAAACGCGATCATCTTATCGCCGAAGGCGATTGGTCCTTTGTCGCTTCACCGATCTATTCATGCGATGCGATGTTCCGGCGCGTACCAGCTGACTCGCAGTCCAGTTCACGTGCGCTATTGTAGCGGATCAGGGCAGACGGCCTGCCGCGCGTCTCTGCTCGAGAGCTTTGATGTGCGTATAGGCAAGCATCAATGTGCGATGCTCAATGTTAGCGTCAATCGCCTTGTTGAGCATGAAGCCCAGGATGTGGTCGACCTCTGTCGACCCACCGCGTTCGACGTCGCGCAGCATCGACGTCGCGTATTGCGACTCCCGCTGCGAGAACGTCTCTTCCCACACTTTCATAAAGCTATCGCTAGGCGCGTGGCCGCCGGCGGCTGCCACCGCGGCACCGCTCCGAAGCTGCTCGAGGAAAAGCTCACGGCCATAGGGAGTGCGGACAATCTCGCCGACATTCGCGCGCATCAGGCAGGTCATCGCAGCAGCCGTCGAGAGGTGGACGATTTTCTCCCACATCCGTTGCACGATGTCGGTTACCGCAAAGGCCTCGACGCCCTTCGCAGCAGCGAATAGAGCAGCCAACGTTGTCACGCGTTCCGTCATCTGGCCAGATTGCTCGCCAAAAGTGAGCGTCCGCCAATCGTTGAATTGGCGGATCGCGCCGCTCGGCGTGAGGGTCGCTTGAATCTTGGCAGTACCCCCGAGTACGCGGCGCTGACCGAATCTTTGGTTCAGGAGGTCGATATGCGCAATACCGTTCAGAAATGGCAAGACGTAGCCGCTCGGTGCCACGGCCGGCGCGATCGTCGCTATGGCCGCATCGAGGTCGTATGCCTTGCAGGTTAGAATCACTCCGTCGAAAATCGGTGCCACTTCGGACGCGACCACGGTCTTCACCGCCAACTGCGCATCCCCGAATGGGCTCTCGAGCCGTAGCCCTTGCTCGGAGAGGATTTTGCGCCGTCCTTCCCGGACGAGAAACGTGACATCGGCACCGCTTTCGGCCAGACGGCCGCCAAAGTAGCCGCCAATACCCCCGGCACCAAGAACCAAAATCTTAGGACTACTCACGAAGGTCTTCCTTTTGACACGCCGGGCTCGGCACGACGGAACGGGGCATCACTAGAGAGGCACTTGACCGATCGGCGGGGCGGCGTTCACCAACCGGAACTCGGCTAACCGGTGGCGGGAGATACGCAGGCAAACTCAATCCGGATGCCGCCTGGCTCTCGTATCATAAAGTGGAATTTCGGACCCTTGCCCGACCTTTCCGGCGGAAACTCAATCTCATTACCAGGCCATGCCGCGACACGCTCGTGCAATGCGTCAAGTGCCTTGTGATCCACAACCTTCAACGCAAGGTGATGCAGACCGACATTACGGTGGCGCTCGAACGGCACGCACGTCCCCGGATCCTCGACTTGCCACAACGTTACAATGGCATTCCCATCTGATACGAAGGCTGCTGGATAGCTTGGATTCTCTCCAACAACCCGCCAACCAAGGCAATCGCAAAAGAACTTCCGCGTCAGTGCAAGATCCTTTACGGTAAGGCCTACGTGATCGACACCGATCGTTAGCGGCACGTTCTCCTGCATTGCAGCTCTCCAGACGCTCACACGAACCTGCGGCGCGAGCAGCCACGCATACGCAGATCGAAGCTTTCACGCTAGTGCGAGTTGTCACTGACTTGAAGAGCCGTTACTGGAAAGACACTGTTGCTTCTAACGGAACATTGGCTGGTTGGTCGATCTCAAGCCAAGCGGTCGGAGATCAGACAATTTTGCGAGCCTTGGGCAATCGATATTTCCTCTAACGCTGTGTTAGGTTTGGCGTCATGCTGATCATTCCCGCCAGCAGGCCCACAACTATCAAGCTGCGGACCCACAAGCGCATGTTGTCAGACGGCTAGGCTCTCACCAACGCGACCGGCTCAGGCTCGTACATGCTCCGTGCGGCATTCCTGCCTACGATCCGCTCCACCTGAACGAGATTGTCCGAGAATGTAGGACAGTTGCCCATCCCACCGAACCGAGCTGCGGATACGCTATTGACGGTACCTTCTTCGTTATGCGTCCGCCAATAGCCGACAGTCGCAACAACCAGCCCGGCCTGAACGTCATCGGTGATATGGGCGACGCCGTGGAAGCCGCCCGTCCTGTTGTACACCTTCACCTTGTCGCCGTGCTCGATCATACGCTCAGCGGCGTCCTGCGGACTAAGGAGAACGAACTGATCCCCTTGCAGTCTCCGCTTCTTGGGTTCATTGGCGTAGTTGGTATTGAGAAATGCGTGGCTTTTCGGGGCTATGATGCTCAGAGGATAAAGCTTGGCAAGTTCAGGTTCGTCAGCCGCACTCTCATAGGGCCTGGTATAGCCGGGAAGCGGTTCGATGGGCTCGCCGCTTTGCATTTCGTTGTAGAGTTGACGAAACGGCGGTGCTACGAAATTTGTGGCGCCGGTGAGCAGGATCTCACATTTGCCCGACGGCGTCTTGAAATTTCCCTCAGCGTGAGGTGTTCGCGTATCCGCCGGACCCAAGTTCAACTTGGCGAAGCCCTGCTTTCGCAGAAGATCCATATCGACGCCCGCCACCTGCGGCGCGGTCCAGTCGATCGTGCTTTCGGCCAACTCGAGATCCGATTTCAGGAACTCCGGATCGGTCAATCCCATTGTCTTTGCGAGCCTGCGGAAAATTTCCGCATTCGAGCAAGCCTCACCGGGCGGATCGATGGCCTTCTGATTGAGTGTGAGGTAGTAATGTCCCCAGGAGAACATCATGTCATCGTGTTCGGCGGCCATCGTCGCCGGCAAGATGATATCTGCGTAAGCCGCAGTGTCGCTTATGAAATGATCCGCGACAACGGTGAATAGGTCATCGCGCTGGAGCCCTCGGACGATCTTGTCGACATCCATCGCCTGGGTCACGGGATTTGTGTTGTAGACCATGATCGAGTTGATCGGCGGATCAAGCTTGGTCTCACCAAGCAGCGCTTCGCCCAACTTGAGCAGATTCACCACGCGCGTGCCGGGCTTGATCCAGTCGGGGCGGCAGATCGCACCAAAGTTCACAGGGAATTCCCACAGCGGTGCTTGATAGATGCCACCGGCAACATCCTTCCAGGCGCCGGTCAAGGCAGGAATCGCGATGACAGCGCGGATGGCCTGGGTGCCGCCCGCAGTACGCTCGAGCGCTACACCGATGCGGATCGAGGCGTTGCGCGATTGCGCGTATTCGCGCGCCAGTTTTCGTATGTCGTCAGCGCGGATACCTGTGATCTTCTCGGCCCACTCCGGCGTGCAGGTTGCCGCATGTTCCTTGAGCTCCGGATAGCCCAGAACATATTTGTCGACATAATCGTGATCGACCAGATCTTCGGCGATCAACGTTTGGATCATCGCCATGGCGAGAGCGCCATCGGTACCGGGCTTCGGCGCGATATGCCAATCGGCCTGCTTGGCAGTACGCGACCGGTACGGATCGATAACAACAACCTTCGCACCCTTTTGACGCGCCTCGGTCACGAAGGGCCAATGATGCAGGTTGGTGCTGAGGGAATTGCAGCCCCAGATAATGATATATTTTGAGTGAGCGAAGCTTTCTGGATCCAGCGCATTCGTGGGTCCGACCGTGAGGAGCCAAGCGGTGGACGAGCCCGAGGCACAATAGGTCTTCTCGCAAACGGTCGCGCCAAGTCTGTTGAAGAAGGCATCGCCGACCGTAAGACCCTGCACCAGGCCTTCGTTGCCAAGATAGCTGACTGGCAGAATGGCTTCTGCACCATTGTTCGAAATGATCTTCGTCCAGCGATCTCCGATTTCCGCGAGCGCCTGTTCCCAGCTGATCCGGACGAAGGCACGGCTGCCCTTGGGGCCGTTGCGTTTCAGGGGATAGAGCACGCGATCTGCATTGTAATGCCGGTCCGCGTAGTCGTTGAGCTTGACGCACAATCCGCCGCGCGTGATCGGGTGCTTGGGATTTCCGCGGACGTTGACCAGTTTGTTGCCTTCCACGGTGTAAAGCATTGCGCAGGTGTCAGGACAATCGTGGGGGCAACCGCCAAAGAATTCCTTGGTATTCACCTTCGTTGTTTGGATGCTGGCAGACATCGGCATATTCCTTCTACCGTCCGGTTAAGGGAAATCTGCGCTTGGGACTTACGGTCGCCAAGAACGGCCTTCCCGAGTTAAGGCCAACGACTCAATCGAATTGAGTACCGGTTGCCTCGATTCTCTTGGTGCCGGCTTGCCTTTTCCCTTCCGTCCGGACTCAGACCTTTCATTTACACCGGTACTTCACCAACCTGCGCCTGGGGGCCGATCATCGGTTGATCCTTGGTCGGGCACATTGGTTGTGCGCATTGCGTGTCGACATGAAAGCGCAGCGGCATCATATGAGATCGCAAGCACCACTCCTGGTTGACACTTTCGGGCGCCGCATTGAATATTTGCGGCTTTCAGTCACAGACCGATGCGACTTGCGCTGCACTTACTGCATTCCAAGCGGATTCCGCGGATTTCAGGAACCAACCTCTTGGCTACGGTTCGATGAGATCGAGCGCTTGATCTCGATTATGGCACCTCGTGGACTGAAGCGTATCCGCCTTACGGGCGGAGAGCCACTCGTTCGACGCGACTTGCCAAATCTAGCAGCAAGACTTGCGGCAATACCAGGCATCGACGACCTATCGTTGAGCACCAATGCCACCCGCTTGCAGGCCCTAGCCGCCCCTCTACGAGAGGCCGGAGTGCAGCGCATCAATGTCAGCTTGGATTCTCTTCGTGCTGAGCGTGTTGCCGCAATCTGCGGGCGCGATGTCCTCGCCAAGATCTTGGCCGGCCTCGAGGCCGCCAAACAGGCCGGCTTCGCGCCCATCAAGATCAATATGGTCGCGATGCGGGGCGTGAATGACGATGAAATCGATGAGATGGTGGATTTCTGCATCGAGCAGGGCTTTGTTCTTCGCCTGATCGAAGCGATGCCGATGGGCACGACAGGCCGGAATGCCCAGTACCTCGACCTCCAACCTGTCCGGCGACGCCTGCAGCATGAACGCGGTCTCGTCGCAGCCGAGGTGCCCGGCGGCGGACCTGCCCGGTACATGAAAACGCCAGATGCACGATTGAGCATCGGCTTTATCACCCCGCTGTCTGAACATTTCTGCGCCACGTGCAATCGTGTGCGGCTGGCCGCCGATGGGACAATGTATCTCTGTCTCGGTCAGCGTGAGCAGTTGGCTTTCGGGCCACTCTTGCGTCGCGGCGCCAGCGACGACGAGATCGTGGACGCGCTTCGCTCGGCCATGAGCCTAAAGCCGGAGCGCCACGAGTTCAATGAGAAGCCGGAGAAGATTTCACGAATCATGGCCGCGACGGGCGGCTGATCTACCGCGAAAACGACGTTCGAATGAGGAACGACCATGCCCCATGTGGTTACAGCGAACTGCAGCGACTGTAGATTTACCGATTGCGTTCTAGTCTGCCCGGTAGCGTGCTTCCACGGGGACGATCAGCGCATGTACATCGATCCCATCGCGTGCGTCGATTGTGCAGCCTGCGTTCCGGCCTGCCCGGTCCACGCGATCAGCGAAAGTGCGGATCTCTCGCAGGATCAGCAGATGTGGATTGAAATCAACGCTGATAAATCCGGCAGCACACCTGTGATCCGGAGCAAGCAAACGCCCTTGGCGGGCGCCGAGGAGCGGCGCGCCGCCCTCGGCTACGGTCCCAGCTAGGCACATTGGGCCGGTCGCCGTGAACGCAATTGGGACAGCAGACAACCCCTTACGGGTAGCAATCATTGGCAGCGGACCAAGCGGATTCTACGCGGCCGAGGCGCTGCTGCAGTCCGAACACACAACCGAGGTCGATATTTTCGAACGGCTCCCGGTCCCTTATGGTTTGGTTCGTTATGGTGTCGCACCTGATCATCCGCGCTTGAAGGACGTCGCCAACACCTATGCGGAGATCGCTCGGGATCCCCGCCTCTCATTTATCGGCAACATCACCTTTGGCAAGGATTTCACCCTACGGGAGCTGGCCGATTGTTACCACGCCGTGATCCTTGCGACGGGAGCAGCGACCGACCGGAAGCTTGGTATTCCAGGCGAGGATATTCAGGGAAGTCACGCCGCGACTTCTTTTGTCGGATGGTACAACGGACACCCCGATTACCGCGATCTTGTGTTCGATTTGTCGGGCGACGCCGCCATTATCATTGGTCAAGGTAATGTCGCGATCGACGTCTGCCGCATCTTGGCCAAATCGCCGGACGAACTGCGAAAGACAGATATCGCAGCACATGCGTTGGATGCTTTGGCCGAAAGCCGCATTCGCGAAATCCATCTGATTGGCCGCAGAGGACCAGTTCAATCGCGCTTCACCACCAAAGAGTTGCGCGAGCTCGGTCAACTGTCTGAGTGCGATCCGTTTGTAGACCCCAACGACCTGCTCTTGAGCGACGCGTGCAAATCGGAATTGGCCGATGTCCGAGAGCCGGCCCGCGCACGAAATTTCGATACATTCCGGAGCTTCTCCGCGCGCCAGCGGGAGAAGCCGAAGTGCTGCCGGATCCACTTCTTCCTGAGCCCAAGAGAAGCACGGGGAGAGCATAAACTCGAAGAACTCGTACTTGAGCGAACCCGACTCATTGGCGCCGCCGGCCGCCAGGAGGCGGTCGGGACCGGGCAGACGCTGTCCATAAAAGCCGGGCTCCTGATCCGCAGTGTTGGTTACAGCGGTCGCGCCCTGGAAGGAATTCCCTTCGATGATGCACGCGGTACGATTCCGAACAAGGATGGCCGCGCAGAAATGGCATCGGCCGGCGAATGCCCTGTCTATGTCGCCGGGTGGATCAAACGTGGACCAACCGGCATCATCGGCACCAACCGGGCCGACAGTATGGCGACGGTTGCGACCCTTCTTGCCGATTTGCCGACCTTCATGCCCCAGCCGAAGCCGGGCCGCGAAGCCTTTGCTTTGCTCTTGGCGCAGCGGGCGATGCGACCGGTATCGTTTCAGGAGTGGGAAATGATCGATTGGGCCGAGAAGGCTCGCGGCACGCCCTTTGGCAAGCCGCGGGAGAAATTCACGAGAATTCCCGAAATGCTTGCAGCAAGCACCGGCCGGCCGTAGGCTTCTTGCGGCAACCATCGAACGTCGCGTCTCGGGAGTGCCACGTCCCGAATTGCCCACGAGCCTTGACCCAACGAGCAGGCGACAGACGCAGTTGCGGACCGGCATGTTCGCTAAGTACCGACTGTCGAACGATTGGAGCAGCCGATGCCGTTAGCTCTTGAAATTGACCTATCCGCCGCGTCACTGCAAAGCCAGGTTTTCAAGCAGATCCACGGCTTGATCGTATCCGGTCGCCTGAAACCTGGTGCACGTCTTCCCGGCACCCGTGCCCTCAGCGAGCAACTCGGAGTCTCGCGCAATACGATCATACTCGCCTATGAAACATTGACATCCGAAGGCTATCTGGAGTCTCGGGAGGGCGCTGGAACATACGTGTCGACGACGCTTCCCGACAACTCTCTGTCTGCTGCGAGCGGCACGAACCATAATGCCACCTACCATAAACCGGTTCACTTGTTCGTTCCGGTTGCCGACGATGCAAAGCGATCCGTAGCCCCCGGTGAAATCGTTTGCGACTTTGCACTCGAGAGCACAGATCCGGCCTGCTTTCCGCGTAGCGTATGGCGCCGCCTAACAAATTGGCGCATGCAATCGTCAAAATTCAATTTGACGTATTCCGGTACGCCCAGGGGACTTCGGGATTTGCGTGAAACGCTTGCAACTTATCTTGGCGCTGCGCGCGGCATTTCATGCAATCCGGATCAGATCGTCATCGTGACCGGCGTTCAGCAGGCGTTGAATGTCGCCGCCCACTTGTTCGTGCGCGCGGGTACGACAGTCGCAATGGAAGCGCCAGGCTGCCGGACGACAGCGGACCTTTTTCGGGCCTATGGCGCGCATATTGCGCCTGTTCCGGTCGATCAAAGCGGGATCGTTGTAAGACACTTGCCGCAGTCCCAGAACGGCGTAGCCTTTGTCACTTCGGCGCGTCAGTATCCGATGGGCGTCATGCTGTCGACCTCCCGTCGCGACATTCTGCTGAGCTGGGCCGATCAAACGGATTCTCACATTGTCGAAGTCGATTTCGACACTGAGATCAGGTATCAGGGCTCACCGCCGCCGCCTCTGAAGAGCCTCGATGCCAACGGGCGGGTCGTCTATGTTGGCTCGTTTGCGGCCTCCATTGGTCCGGGGCTGAGAGTGGGCTACATGGTCCTACCGCCGCACCTGGTTAATCCTGCCGTCCACGCCGCGTCACTGCTCGACCACGGCTTTCCATGCACGGGTGTTCCTTGGCTTGAGCAGGCGGTGCTGAACGACTTTATCGAAACCGGTGCCTTTGAAAAGCATCTGAGAAAAATCCGCAAAACCTACATGGCGCGGCGCGACTGTCTAATCTTGGCGCTTCAAAAGCATATCGGATCCGTCCAAATAAACCCGGTACATTGTGGCACCCACTTAGTATGGGAGTTACCTCCGGATTTTCCGAGTGCAGTCAAATTGCAGGCATTGATGTTGAAGCAGCAAATCGGCGTCTACACACTGCGCGACCAGAATATCGGGGACGCGGATTACCTCGAAAATTGCGACAGATACCTTCTATTGGGATTTGCGGCACTCTCGGAAGCAGCAATCGAAGAGGGAATTTCGAGGCTCGCCAAAGCGCTTTGACGCTCCTAGGAAGTGAGGCCGGCCATAACGCCTTGCTCCTCGACCAGGTGTGCTTGCGCGAAGAGGACTGAGAGCGTGTTACCGCGCGCCGCTCCGAGAGCGTACCAAACAGCTCAACATTCGCCGTGAACCGGTACCATCCGCTTTGCCTGCACCGGCGCTGTGAGGAGCACTCGTGTCCCACTAGCTTATAGGTGGAAATTGCGGGCGAGCTCCTACTGCGACGGCGCCAGCAGTTAGGAGCGCCGGCGAGTGTTTTCCACTTCGGCCATGGCGCTGCTGATATTCAAGGGAGCAAAAGATGAGTGCCACCGCTACGAATTTGGGCGACTATGAAGCCATCACGAAGGTCGTTCAACACTATCTGGACGGCGCCAAGTCGGGCAAGGGAAGCGATATGAAACCCGCCTTCCACAAGGACGCTACGATCTTTGGATATGTCGGACCCAACTTGTTTGCAGGGCCTATTCAAGGGTTGTTCGACTGGAACGACTCGAACGGTGCCGCCACCGGAATCCAATCCCGCATTTCGGAAATCGACATCGTCGGCACGATCGCAAACGTGCGCCTGGAAATCGATAACTGGAAGGGATCGCGCTTCACCGACATGTTCACGTTGCTGAAGACGGATGGAAAGTGGCAAATCATGAACAAGGTCTTCCATCTTCACAGCTGATCTATGACGTGCTCGATACGCCTCCACGAGATCGACATTGTGTTTATCTCGTGGACCCGGGGCTCTTGGCAGCAGTCATTTGGCTCCTCTCCACGGAGTATGACCTTTTTCCGTGGGCGCCTGAGCCCGGCTTCGGCCGGGTTCCTTTTCAAAGGACCGCCAACGCACCAATTTAGCCGGCGTCCCAGAGAACAAAGTTCGCGCCTTTGTCGGCAATCATGATTGTCGGCGTATTAGTGTTGCCCGAAGTGATCGTGGGCATGACCGATGCATCGATAACGCGCAACCCGTCTAGACCGATTACGCGCAGGTGCCGATCCACAACGGCCAGCGGATCATGCTCTAAGCCCATTTTCGCAGTGCCGACCGGATGGAAGATGGTCGTTCCGATGTCGCCGGCGGCTTTGGCGAGAGCAGCCCCGCTGTCATCGACTGACGGCCCTGGGATATACTCTTCCGGGCGAAAGCGACGAAGCGCCTGCTGCTTCATCAGGCGACGCGTGACGCGAATGGCGTCGGCCGCCACCTGGCGATCTTCGTCGGTCGAAAGATAGTTGGGCGCAATGACAGGCTTCGCTGATGGATCCGCCGAGCGCAAGCGGATGGTGCCGCGAGATGTCGGTCGAAGATTGCAGGCCGCAACCGTGATCGCCGGAAAGCGGTGCAACGGTTCCCCAAACTTATTGAGCGAGAGGGGCTGCACGTGGAATTCGATGTTTGCCCGATCGAAGACGGGCGATGAGGTTGTAAAGATCCCGAGCTGCGACGGAGCCATGGTAAGCGGACCACGGCGAAACAATGCATATTCGAGGCCCATGAGCGCCCGCCCGATTGGCGAGTGATAGGTCTCGTTGAGTGTCTTGGCGCCATATACCCTGTAGATCGCTCTCTGCTGCAGGTGGTCCTGGAGATTGCGGCCAACACCAGGTCTGTCGGCGATGGTCCCGATGCCAAGTTCGCCGAGCCACTCAGCCGGCCCCACGCCTGACAGTTGGAGGATCTGGGGCGAACCGACAGAGCCGGCACACAGGATGACCTCACCTTTCGCGCGAGCATTGATCGTACGTCCATGCTGCCGAAATCGAACCCCCACGGCACGCTTGCCCTCGAACAGCACTTTCTCGACCAAAACGCCTGTTTCGAGACGTAGGTTGGCGCGATGAAGTACCGGCTTCAGGAAGCCGCGCGCCGATGACCAGCGAAAGCCGCGCTTCTGATTGACGTGGAAGTAGCCGACACCGGTATTATCGCCGGTATTGAAGTCGGTCGTGGCCGGGATACCCATCTCGACTGCCGCTTTTGCCACGTTATCGAGGATGTCCCACTTCACACCAGGACTTTCCACGCGCCACTCGCCGCCAACCCCATGGTGCTCGGTTTCACCTAGGAAATGATCGTCAAGGCGTTTGAACACCGGACGGACATCGTCCCAACCCCAGCCGGTGAGACCGAGTTGGCGCCAGTGATCATAGTCCGACGCCTGTCCGCGCATCGAGATCATGGCATTGATCGCGGACGAGCCGCCAATCACCTTGCCGCGGGGGTATTTAAGGGAACGGCCGTTCAGCCCCGCTTCGGTTTCTGTCTCGAACATCCAGTCTGAACGCGGATTGCCGATAGCGAACAGATAGCCGACCGGAATGTGAAACCAGATCCAGTTGTCCTTGCCGCCGGCTTCCAGGACCAGAACCCGCTTCCTTTTGTCGGTCGACAATCGGTTTGCGACAACGCAGCCGGCAGACCCGGCTCCCACGACAATGTAGTCGTAGTCGCCATCCAGTTCAGTGCTGGAAACCACCGTCTTCTCCTTCGTTGGGGGTTGCGTTGCGGTGCGCCGCGAGTAGGCCTGTGTGTCTGGAACGCGGACCCGCAGCAGCCGCCCGGAGCAGCGAGCGCTCAGCGGTGGCGAAAGACCGGCGCCCGCTTG
Source organism: Bradyrhizobium sp. AZCC 2230 (assembly GCF_036924495.1). Taxonomy (NCBI): domain Bacteria; kingdom Pseudomonadati; phylum Pseudomonadota; class Alphaproteobacteria; order Hyphomicrobiales; family Nitrobacteraceae; genus Bradyrhizobium; species Bradyrhizobium sp. AZCC 2230. The sequence goes on from NZ_JAZHRS010000001.1 coordinate 3,757,724, forward strand.
TTGACGAAGGCGTTCATGCCTTCCTTCTGCCCTTCGGTCGCAAACGCGGCCTGAAACAGAAGGCGTTCATGTCGCAATCCTTCCGAAAGTGGTCCTTCGAACGCTCGATTGACTGCCTCTTTGGCCATCTTGACCGCCGGCGCATTGTAGCCAGCAATCGTATGCGCGGCTTCCAGCGCAACCTGCAGAAGATCGCTGCTCGGCACGATACGCGCAACGAGACCGACAGCCTTCGCCTCGGCGGCTCCAATGGTACGGCCGGTCAGAACGAGATCCATGGCAAGTGATTTGCCGACCGCACGCGTTAGCCGCTGTGACCCTCCGATACCTGGCAAGATACCGAGCTTGATCTCCGGTTGACCGAATTGCGCGTCTTCCGATGCAATGATGAAATCGCAGAGCAGCGCCAGCTCGCAGCCGCCGCCAAGCGCAAATCCGCCGACCGCCGCTATGATCGGCTTGGAAATGGATTTGACCTCATCCCAGGGTCCGAGAAAGTCATTCATATAGAAGTCGGTGAAGGGCTTCTCGGCCATTTCCGCTATGTCTGCCCCGGCCGCAAAGGCGCGCGCACTGCCGGTGATCACGACCGCTCCGACCCGATCGTCGGCATCGAACGCCTTCAATGCCGCCAACGTCTCGATCGCCAGTTGACCGTTCAGGGCGTTCAAACTCTTTGGCCGGTTCAGGGTAATGAGGCCCACACGATCGCGGCGTTCCACGATAATCGTCTGCGGCGAGTTCCTCTCGGGCGTTACGGCCGGCTGTTCGGAGGGGGGTGGGCTGTCCTTGCGGATGGGGGCGACAGTATTGCTCATGGCCTGTTTCCTACGTTTGGGAGATGCCCGTGTCATTCGGCCGCTCGTGGCAGCGAGCCGGACGCATCGATTTCGTCGGAGTTGACCTCACCAGCCAATGCGTTCGCATATGCGCCGTGTGTGGCCATGAGCTCGTTCAGAATTGCTTCGCGGTGCTGATTAAGGCCCGGCGAACGGGCGGGTGTTTCGACGTCGTTTTCGGCGTAGCCGGTTAGACGGATCGGGTTGCCGGCGGTACGGATGGGACGGGCGCCCTCACCTCTCACCTTCACGATCATGTTCCGCGCCTTGAGTTGCGGGTGATCAAAGAGCTTGTCGATCGTGTTGATCGGTGAACAGGGGACGCCGGCCTCATTGAGCTTAGCGACCCAGTGCTCAACAGGCTCGCGCGTGGTGATCGCCTCGATAGCTGCAATCATGGCAGGGCGGTTGCTGCACCGCAGGTCATTGCTCATAAAACGTGAATCGAGTGCCAACGCCGGCGATCCAAGCGCGTCTGCCATCAACATGAAAAGCGTGTCGTTGCCCGCGGCTATGATGACGCGCCCATCCTTTGCGGCGAAGCTTTCGAACGGAGCCAGTGAAGGATGACTGTCGCCGGTGCGGCCAGGTATCTTACCTTCCACGTCATATCGAGCGAGTGCCGTCTCCATCAGCGCTGCCTGGCAGTCAAGCATACCAATATCTACACGCGCTCCCTGAGCGTTTTGCACGCGCTTAAAGAGCGCGGAGAGGATTCCGACTGTCGCGAACAGGGCGGCACCGAGATCGCCAAAACTGGTCCCAACGCGAGAGGGCGGCCCGTCAGGCCATCCCGTCAAGCTCATCACGCCGCCCATGGCTTGCACCACCATGTCGTATCCAGGCAGGTCACTGAACGGACCGGTATGGCCAAATCCCGAAATTGATGCATAGACGATGTGGGGGTGCGTTTTGGCGAGCCGTTCGGCGCCATAGCCGAGCCGATCCATGACGCCGGGACGAAAGTTCTCGACGACCACATCGGCGCGATCCAGCAGTCGCTCAAGCAATTCCCTGTCGCGCGGTGACTTGATATCGAGAACAATGCTCTCCTTGCCCCGATTGAAGCACATGAAATAGGCCGACTCTCCGTCGACGAACGGACCAAATGCGCGCGTATCGTCACCGGTGCCAAACTTCTCGATCTTGATGACGCGGGCGCCGAGATCAGCCAGGACCATGGTGCAATAAGGTCCAGCCAATACCCGCGAAAAATCGAGGACCGTAATGCCTTCGAGGGGCCCCTTCTTCGGAGCCTGGTTAGCCGTACTCTGCATAATAACTCCTCCCAAGACATTGGCTGGCGCGCGACAGTTGCGAACGAGCCCTGAAAATTCCGGTCCATTGGCGATCGCGCCGGCTCAGGCCTCAGCCTTCTGGCCGCGAAACGATCAACGGTAACCCTCGCCAAACGGATGGCTTCTTCAGGCAAACGGGCGGACCTCGATCATCCAACCCGGATGCCGGCCTGGTGAAGTACCGGTCCGATTGAAAGGCCTGAGTCCGCCGATAATCCTCGAAGCGCGGCTCGCCGCCGAGGCGAGCGGATCGGAGCAGTGGCGCCGGCCGCGACTCGATACAGGTCAACGACCGGCGCTCTGGCCGCCGTCTACGTGCAGTATCTCGCCGGTGACGAAGGGAGCGTTCTCGAGGAAAAGGACCGCGTCGACGATGTCCTTGATTTCTCCCATTCGCCCGACCGGATGCTGTTTCGCAAGGAACTCATGCTTTTCGGGGGCATGCATCGGTGTCTTCATCACACCGGGAGCAACGGCGTTAACCCGGACTCCCTTTTTTGCGTACTCGATCGCCAGGGATTTCGTGGCTGCGTTTAGTCCCCCCTTGGTTAATGAGGCCAGGACCGAGGGGACGTTGCTGTTGGCATGATCGACAAGGCTGGTCGTAATCTGCACGATATGGCCGGACTCTTGCTTCAACATTTCGACCGCGACGCGTTTGGTGATCCGGAAGAAGCCTCCAAGATTGATCGCTACGACCGAAGCATAATCTTCCTCTGTATAATTGATCAGCGGCTTGGCGATGAAGATCCCCGCATTGTTGATGAGGGTGTCGATACGTCCGAAACGTGCCAGGCCTTCCTCGACGATGCGATCAGCCGTCTTGGGATCCGCGACGTCGCCCGCGATCGTCAAGATGTCTGGATCCGTGCTGGGCTTGATAGAGCGTGAGTTCGCAATCACGCGGTAATTGCGATCGCTATACGCCTTCACGAGCCCGGCGCCGAAACCCTGCGATGCGCCGGTGATGACAACCACTTTCTGCTCAGTTCCCATGCCTGCCTCACCTCATCAGCGGGCGACGTCAGTACCACCCGCCAGACGGTCCACGTCTGATCCCACAAACCTAGTGCGAGTTGGGCACACGCCGAATGGCCGTCATCCGGCAGGTTCTGTTCCAGAAACTGGAACAATGATAGCCACACGAGAAGCCACCGAGGCCGCCGTTTTTCGTTCAACGAGCAAGTGGCCGCCCGCCGAACTCAGCCAGGAGCCGAGTTCGGAAATGGCAGTCTTTCAGTACACTACACGCGCCCCCCTTAGGCCGTTTCGCGCATTTTCGTCTTGGACTGATCACGCGCGATCATCTGCAGAATCTCATCTACCGCGGCTTCGGCCCACCGATGGAGCTCTGCCGTGGTTCTATTCTGAAGCGGATGCGCCACGTACACCGCGGCACCATCCAGACCGATCGATGCTTTCTGGGACTCGAACGCCTGCCGAAATTCGGTCGTCAGGACACTAACGCCGGCAAGGCCTTTTTTATCGAGATCATTCAAATCATGCGTTGAGCATGACGTGCACGATCCGCAATCCGATAGCGCAATGATGACCGCATCACAGTTTTCGGCAATGTCCTTGATCATTTCACGAGGGGCGACCCGGGTATTCGTGGGCTTCTTGTATCTGAGGGTCTTGATGTCGCGTTCGGCGCAAAGCTGTTCGAGGCGGTCGATGAACTCGTCGCCGCGCATCTTCCCGATATCCATGAGCGCAATTGTCTTACCGCTGATGGTCTCGAGCGGCGCTACACGATCCCGCAACGCCGAAGCCGATTCGGCCGTGGGGTCGCGGAAACTCACTCCGTATCTCATATGGTAATCTCCCTGGTGACTGGCTTTGATTCATGCCGGAAACGGCCACCGGTCCAGCCGGCGCAGATCGCTGAGAATAAGCCCGCCTGTCCGCCAGCCTGGACGATCAGGAGGCCTTCGGGCCAGAACTTGTTGACCATTTCGTCGACCCGCCTTCGGTCGATGCCTTCGCCGACACCATGAGCGCCTTGGATCACATCCTTTCCGGGGCGTATCATTGCCCTGTGAAGCTCCTCAGTGATGCGTCCGCGGTCCCATCCAGCTTCGCGGAAGATCGCATAGTGCTCGGGCACCAGAACCAGCATGGCGTTTGTGAATTCGCACAGCTTGGGATGTCCGACCGCGAGCAAGGACATGGCCAGCGATTTCGTGAGTTCTTCGGGAGTTCGGGATCGCTGGTCTAGGAACCCTTGAATGCCGTCACCCTGAAAGAGCGTGACCGCATTCTTATCACGTCCGATCCCACGCGCGACCGAGAGCGGCATCCATGTTGGATCGGACTCATCCTCTGCGAAGCAGAATGTATATTTGCCAGGTCCTCCCAGCACTGCACGGTCGAGCTCTCCCGGGCGGCCGCCCCCAACGTTGCGAATGATCAGTTGAAGCGCCCGGCCGATGGTTGCGTTGGCGCGGTTACCCTGGCCAAGACAATTGATGCCGGAGTTCATGCCGATCTCGCGAGCGATCGGTCCATTTACAACGACAATGGGCCCCGAAAAGCATGTCGTGCACAGCAGACCGTGCATCGTGAAGAGCGGATCCAACGCTGCCTCGAGTGCGGTCAGAACGACCGGCATATATTCGGGCCGGCAGCCGGCCATCACCGCGTTGATTGCGACCTTCTCGACAGTGATGGGTGAGAGATTCGGGGGAACGTCGCCGATGATCTCGTCGGGCTTACGTGTCGTCCCTTCAAGCATGCGCAAAATGCGAACGTCGGTCGGAGGAACTACCGGCAGCCCGTCGCTGAAACCGCGATCGAAGCAAGCTTCGATGTCGTCATCCCACTCACCGAGCCGGATCTGCCGCGACTTGTAGTCAAGCTTGCCGTACTTCGCGCGCAAGGCGTCGTGAACGCCCGGCTCCCGTGATTTCGAGCCGCACCCGGGCCGCATGTCCGGCAAGCCCTCTCCGAGAGCTTTGAGACCCGTAAGCGTCTCCCAATCATGACGGTTCCAACCGTAGGTTCGCGCGATCTCCTTGCCATCTTTCATGCGGACGAGTGTCGGAACGGCTTCGATATCGAACGAGAAAGACGATTCGAGCGATGTATCGTCAGTTGCTGCAACGCACGACGGAAAGGTCGGATCGTCCTGCGTATAGATGACCGTCGGTAGGTTGTCGGCAATCTGCCCAAATACCGGTTCGACCATTTGGCAGGTCTCGCATTCGCGTTTGGCGAAGATCAAAACACCATCCTGCTGTCGCTCGCTGATATCCACGGTCATGGTCTCCCTACTCTTAGATCGGGGGTGTCTACTCGCGATTGCCGCAAGATCACCGCCCTTGGTCAATTACAAAGTCGACGATATTTTTTAGTCCGGCTGCGGCGATATCATTGACGCCGCCGGGACCACCTCTTGGTCGGCAGAAGTCACAAAGGGTTTGAGGTTGAATTTCACCCCCGCCCCAAACCGCTGCGCATAAGCAGAATCGGCCTGCACCGGATCGAATTCTGCGCTCATTTTTGAAACAACGACGGTCGCGACACCATTTCCGATGATGTTCGTCACGGATCTGGCTTCCGACATGAAGCGATCGATGCCAATCAGCAACGCGAGCCCCTCCACGGGCAACACATGCGTGGCAGAGAGTGTCGCCGCCAGAACCACAAACCCCGATCCTGCGACCGAGCCGGAGCCCTTGGAGGTGATGAGAAGCAGCAACAGAAGTCCGATCTGTTGCAATACGGTCATTTCGATCCCATAAGCCTGCGCAATAAAAAGAGCAGCCATCGAAAGATAGATCGCAGTGCCATCGGCATTGAACGAGTAACCGATCGGAAGGACGAGTCCGACGCTCGATCGTGAACATCCCAACTGTGTGAGCTTGTCCATTAGCCGCGGCAGCACGCTTTCTGAGGAGCAGGTCCCGAGGACGATGAGGGCCTCGTCGGCCATGTAACGCAGAAAGCGAACGAAGCTGAAGCCATTCAATCGGGCGACCGCGCCGAGCACGACGAACATGAAGATGATGCAGGTCGCGTAGACGGCAACCAGCATATGGCCTAGAACGAGGATTGATCCGAGGCCGTAGCGGCCAACGGTAAACGCCATGGCTCCAAATGCGCCGATTGGCGCGAGCCGCATGATCATCCCGACGATATTGAACAGAATATCGTTCGCGGACTGGGCCACCAAAACAAAGGGCCTCGCTCGATCACCGACCAGGACGGCCGCACAGCCAAACAACACTCCGAAGAAAACGATTTGGAGCAGATCGCCCTTCGCAAAAGCCGCCACCGCATTGTCGGGAACGATGCCAGACAGGAAGTCGAAAAAATAAGACCCGACGGGAGCCGCTTTATATTTAGATACGTCGACGGCCTGGCTACCGATGGCAGCCCTGTCGAAGCCGGCGCCCGGCCTCAGGACGTTCATAACGATCATGCCGACGACCAGAGCAATCGTCGAAACTACCTCAAAGTAGATGAGCGCTTGTCCGCCTACGCGCCCCAACCGACGCAAGTCACGCACTTCCGCAATGCCGACAACGATTGTGAGAAACGCGATTGGCGGAATGACCATCTTGATTAACTTGATGAAGATGTCACTCAACATCTGCATCGAGGTCCCGACAGCGGGCCAAAGCACACCCAGGGTCGCGCCCAACAAGAGTGCCAGCAGGACCTGCACGGTGAGATTCTTCGAGAGCCTTCGGAGCAATGTCGTCATCTGAGCTTTCTCTTGGGGGGCTTGCACGGAATGCCGATTAACGATGAAGGAAAGCGCCTCCTGGCTAGGCCACGAGCTGGGGGATTCCGACGGGCGGTCGGTTCGCGGCGGGTGACGCGCGATCGGCTAGATATTTTTCTGCTTCGAGCGCCGCCATGCAGCCCATGCCAGCTGCGACGACGGCCTGCTTGTAACGGTCGTCGCTCACATCACCCGCCGACCAAACGTTCTTGCGCGACGTCGCCGTCGACCACTGAGAAATCTTGATGTAGCCGTCATCAGTCATGTCCAACTGGCCTCGAAAGAGCGCCGTCGCTGGGTCATGACCGATGGCCACGAACGCGCCGTCGACGGCGATCACAGATTCAGTTCCCGTTGTTCTGTCGTGCAGCCGGAGTCCGGTCAGGCGGGGTGATGGCTGATCTTTTCCGAGGAAAGCGACGATCTCGGTATTCCACATCACGTCAATCTTCGAGTGGGCGAAGAGACGATCCTGCATGATCGGCTCGGCGCGCAGGCTGTCGCGCCGATGAACCAGCGTTACCTTGGAAGCGTGATTGGTCAGATAGAGGGCCTCTTCGACGGCCGTATTGCCGCCTCCTATGACGACGACCTCTTTGCCGCGATAGAAGAATCCATCGCAAACGGCACAAGCCGAGATGCCGTAGCCCGAATAGTCGGCTTCGCCGGGACGCCCGAGCCATTTTGCCTGGGCGCCCGTCGCGATGATCAGAGTGTCCGCCAGATAAACATCGCCGGAGTCGCCTTGGGCGACGATTGGATCCTGCGAAAGGTCGACCGAAGTGATGGTGTCGTAGATGATGCCGGTGCCCACATGCTCGGCCTGCTGCCGCATTTGATCCATGAGCTCCGGCCCTTGGACTGCCTCGGCAAACCCGGGAAAATTCTCAACGCCCGTTGTCGTGGTCAGCTGTCCGCCTGGCTGTATCCCTGTGACCAGCACCGGCTTGAGATTTGCCCGAGCCGCGTAAATCGCGGCCGTATAGCCGGCAGGCCCCGCACCGATGATCAAGACCTTCGTTTCGAATCTGGCCACGCGAATACCTCACAAACTGGAATTCCAGTTTGTGATAAATACGATGTACCGTGTCAACTGGTATTCCAGATTCAGGCGCCTCGATTGCGAGGGCCTCGGTTTGCCATCACTTCAGCGGACCGACGATGCGCATGGCAAGTTGCTGGACGATCTTCAAGTGCGAGGTGAGCTCTTCATTCGCCTCAGCGATGCGGCCCGTTACCGTCAAATCGACTATCCGCCGATGCTGCTCCACCGCTCTGCGCATCCGCTCAAGGTCGGGAGGTAACCGATGGCGAATGGCATCGAGCTTATGCGTGATGATTTGATATGCTTGGGTGAGAAGAGGGTTTTCCGCTGCGTGCACAAACGCTTGGTGGAATGCCGAGTCCATTCGCTCGGCCTCTTCGACGTCCTTCGCTTCAACCGCCAAGGCACCACGAGCAATCTGTTTCGAAACCGCACTGGCGAGCCGCTCGGGATGATCCGTAAGAATGCGAAGGGCGCCTAGCTCAAGAATCGTGCGCATCTCACACAAGGCACGCACGGACTCCTCGTCCAAGACCATAACGAACGTCCCACTCTGGGGGCGGATCACCACCAGTCCTTCCCGCGCGAGACTGGCAAGAGCTTCCCGCACCGGCGTTCGGCTAATCCCCAGAGACGACGCGAGCACGCGATCGGATAGCTTTTCGCCGAACCCGAATGCCCCACGGATGATACCTTCGCGGATCGTCTTCTCCGCTTGCGCGCTCAGATCTACAGTTTGGTCCATAAATCTGGCATACCAGATTCTCGGATCGAGAGCAATGAACGGGCGCGTCGTTTACTGGAGCGGCTTGGCCTCAAATTTCACAACGAGGTCATCCAAACCCTCGGGCCACGTAAGACGCTAGGGGGTTACGCCGTCGGCCGGATGAGGATTTCGTTGACGTCCACGTTGGTCGGCTGACCGATGGCATAAGCCATTGCTATCGACGCTCCCTTTAGCTCCCCAAATGACAACGCGTTCGTATGGTCAATGACTGCTGGCTGCTTTGACGCACTGGCCGCCTGATTGTCCACCACCTCGTGAAGACGACGCGGCAACTCCGCGATGATATTAAGCGAAAGAGCCACGCACCCACCCCCCATGACTGGCCTCTGCGCCACTTGACGCAGCCACTCCGTTAAACCCTACAAAGCCTGATCTACACGCGACTGAAGAGACCTCGCGATGACAACATTCTGTATCTCTGTTGTCCCATCCAGATACTGAGCGGCCTTGGCGCCAGCGAGATGACGTGAGATGGGGGTTTCGGCCAAGAGCCCACGCGCACCAGCGAGTTGCATGCACTGAACGACCGCGTTCAACGCTACTTTTGTTGCAAACTTCTTGGCGTGCGCAGCCTCGATCGTCGCTCGCTCCCCTCGATCGAGCCTCGTTGCAGCAGCTTTGAAGAGCAGTTCCGACGCCGAAAGGTCTGTGGCGACGTCGGCCAGCATCCATTGCACCCCTTGAAAGTCGATCGTCCTTGAACCGAACGCTGAACGCTCGGCCGTTGCCTTTATTGCGAATGCGAGACTTGCTTCCATCATGCCGCAACACATGGCGCTGACCAGCGTGCGCGCCACATCAATGCCGCTCATTGCCCGCTTGAACCCCTCGTCAGGCCGAGCAAACAGTGCTTCATCGGGAACGTAGCAGCCGGCGAGTTCGACGCCGGCAAGACCCATGGAATGGCATCCGATAAGATCATACGCGGCTGTGACGGAAAAGCCGGGACAATCCCGCTCGATGAGAAACGACGCAATGCCTGCCGGCCCGACTTCCAAATCGGTCTGGGCGTACACAAGAAATAGATCGGCTGACATGGCATTGGTAATCCATGCCTTGGATCCACTTATGCGCCAGCCACCTTTGTCAGGCGTCGCTGTCGTTCGCATGGCGGCGGCATCAGAGCCTGCAGAGGGTTCGGTTATGCACACGGACAGGATCAACTCTCCGGACTGTACAGAGCGAAGATATCGAGCGATCTGAGTTGGCGATCCGTGCTCCGCAATCGAACCGGCAACCGCGCTGTGGACCGCCAAGCTGAACGCGAACGGGAAATCTGCGGAGGCCAGGACTCGCAGGACGCCTCCCGTGGACAAATAATCGAGACCCAGACCGCCATACTCGGCACCGATTCTAATTGATCCAATTCCCGCATTGATCGCTTCCCGGAGCTCGGCCGTCGCCATAGCGCGCGACTTCTCCCAGCCAGCGGCTCTCGGCAATATCTTCGTCCGAGCGAACTCCTCCGCGATCGTTGTTATGTTCATCAATCTTCCGTTGGAAGCTGCGGCCGGATCACGTCCGCTGGTCGGGTTGACGCTTGAGGTTTTTGAACGGCATTCAGCCGCACTACGCAGGCAGCCTGGTGGTCGCGCATGCCGGGTGCGGCATTTGCCGGTGCGTTCAAACTCCCATCGGGTACCTATTAGATCCCGCCATATCGAGGGCAGCCTTCGCGTTCTCGCACAATTTGCGACCGGCCCTGTTCAGGCTAGGCAGTCACCGGCGTAGCCATCAAGCGCATTTTTGAGATAGCCATATCTCTATATGAGATAGGTAGAGAGCCGACATCGTCCGTTTGCTTGACCGCGACGGGCGCGCGATCCAAAACTGACAAACGTCAAGGCCGATCGGCTCCGTTGTGTTATCGTCCGTCGCGTGTCTTCGTTTGAGATTACGAGCACTTTCGCGCTCACAAGCGCGCGAATGATCTGAACAGAACTCGCGCGACGATTCTGGCGGTGTTACGATGCAGCCGTTGAAAACATGCGCGCGGAGACGCCTATCCCGATGAGCTATTTGGAATTACCCATGACGCGTTACGCGATGAGCGGGGACGTAAGCGTCGCGTACCAGACCATGGGAGACGGCCCTATAAACATCATCGCGATTCCTGGAATCGTTTCGCATGTCGAATTCATGCATGAAATGCCGGGATACACGGCGTTCTTGCAGCGTCTTTCAAGATTTGCGCGCGTCATCACGTTCGACAAGCGTGGCCAGGGGCTTTCGGACAAAATATCGGGCGCTCCCACGCTCGATGAGCGCATGGATGACGTTCGCGCCGTTCTGGACTCCGTTGGCGCACAGCGCGCTGCCCTGCTGGGATTTTCTGAAGGTTGTGCAATGAGTGCCGTATTTGCGGCATCCTATCCGGAGCGCGTTTCACACCTCGTTCTGTTTGGAGCGTTTGTCCGCTATACCGAGCTTTTCCCCGACGCTGACCCACAGCTGGTCGTTCAGGAGCAGATGAAGTATTGGGGAACCGGGGCACTGATGAAAGAGGTAATGGCCAGCAGGGCGTCCGATCCTGAAGCGGTTGCGAAATTTGCCAAGTTCGAGCGCCTGTCAGCCAGCCCAGGGGCAATGAAAGCCCTCCAGCTATTGAACTTGCAGATCGACGTCGTCGATATCCTGCCAACCGTGCGTACTCCAACACTCGTGCTGCATCGGACGAACGATGCACTGGTTCCGGTCCAGAAGGGACGCGATTTCGCGGCCCATATTCCCGGTGCGGCATATACAGAATATCCCGGCGGCGATCATGCCTTCTGGTCAGGTGACGTCGAGACGTTGCTCGGAGACATAGAGGAATTCATCATCGGCCATCGCGAGACTGAATCGGCCGACCTGGAGCGCATCCTGGCGACCGTAATGTTCACGGACATCGTCGATTCAACCCGCCGCGCCGCCGAGATGGGCGATCAGAGCTGGCATCGGCTATTGGACGAACATGATCGGCTCGCGCGCCTGATGATCGAAAGACACCGCGGCAACCTGATCAAGAGCACCGGCGACGGCATTCTCGCTACCTTCGACGGACCTGGCCGTGCCGTACGCTGTGCGCTGGCGTTTTCGGCCGCAGCTAGGCAGATTGGTTTGCCCCTGCGTTCGGGCCTGCACACGGGAGAAATCGAGGTCAGAGGCCGCGACATCGGTGGCATCGCCGTTCACGCAGCGTCCCGCGTCATGGCCAATTCCGCGCCGGACGAAGTCCTCGTGTCCCGCGTGGTCTCGGATCTTGTAGCGGGAGCAGGACTGAGGTTCGACCAACGAGGCGCGTATGAGTTCAAAGGCCTGCCCGGCCGATGGGATCTCTTTGCAGCCAGTGCGTAAAGAGCAGAAACCGCTGCCGCACCGAAATGGAGCGTCATGATCCGGCGAGGCTACCGACGTCCGATACCGTAAGCCGCCGCCCAGCCGAGGCCTGCCACGGTCTCGCCGAATGGACGATACTCACACCCTACCCAACCGCTGAATTCCAGCCTGTCGATCAGATCGAACAGGTACGGATAGTTGATTTCACCCCGGCTCGGTTCGTTACGTCCGGGTACGCCTGCGATTTGGAGGTGCTTGATGCGCCGGATGTTCCGGGTAATCGTATCGGCGAGGTGTCCTTCCGTGAGCTGCATGTGGTAGACGTCAAGATGGAGATGAAGGTTGTGATCGCCTACCGCCTCGATCGCTCGTAGAGCTTGTTCGGTGCGCGTCAAATAGAATCCGCGCATGCCATAAGTCGTGTACGTCTCTCCGCCATCGATATCCCCTTGCAGCGCATTTATTGGTTCGATAACAGCGGCGATACCTCGCTTCCCGAGAACCCGCGCACCGTGCGCCAGATTTTTCAGGTACGTCGCTTTCGCAGCTTCGGGATCCGTCTCAGGTGGCACAATGCCAGCAATAAGATGGACCGCACCGCATAGCATCGCCTGCGCATAATCGGCAGCGAGCTCGACCCCGGCGCGAAATTCGTCTTCCCGGCCCGGCAATGCAGCCAGACCGCGTTCGCCGGCATCCCAGTTTCCCTGAGGAGTATCGATTAGAGCGAGCTCCAACCGATGTTCGCTAAGCAGGGACGCAAGTTCAGCAGCAGGCCATTGATAGGGTACCTGAAATTCCACACCTCGGAACCCGACGCGGGCAGCAGCGGCAAACCGGTCGAGGAACGGTACCTCGTTGAAGAGATAGTGGAGATTGGCAGCGAAACGCGGCATGGCAATTCTCTCAAACTGGAGTTGGTACGCTGCATTCTGGATCCGGCACCATCGAACAGTATGACAGTTGCGGTGGCTAGTGAAAACATTGAGCTACGGAGTAACTGAAACTGTTATTGGCGGAAGAGATGCAGGTGAATTCGATCGGTCGTTCGGGTGGGAAACTTCTGTCCCGAAAAGCGAAACAGTGCGGAATCACAAAATGTGGGGAGGTAACCTGTTCAATGCGTGAATTCCCGGCGGGCTGAGCGCACGCTTGCCACGATGTGGGCGTGAACCTCCGACACTCTGCGCGTATGATGAGTGTCGGGATGAGAAATCAGCCAATAGCTCCGTACAAAGCTGATCTCCGGTAGTAGCCGCTTGAGCTCTGGAAACCGTCGCGCGGCGTAGTCGTGTAGTATGCCCACGCCGTGACCGCCCCTCACCGCCTCCATCTGTGCCACGACGCTCCCGCATTCGTAGTGCCTGGTCATGACTTTTCCGAGCGAAGACGCGTAGTCGAGCGCTCGGCTGTAGGCAAAATCCTCGACATGCGTCACGAAAAGATGGCCGGCGAGATCGGCTTGCTTTCGGATTGGTCCCAAGCGCTTCAGATAGCTCTGTGCACTGTAAACACTGAGCGTGTAGTCCGTAAGCTTTTTGAAAATCAGTCGCCCCTGCTTCGGACGGTCCAAGGTGATCGCAATGTCAGCCTCCCGCCTCGACAGTGAGAATGTCCGCGGCAGCGGAACAAGCTGAATGAGCAGGTCGGGGTGCTGCGCGGCAAGCGCACCGAGCTGGCTGGCAAGAAAGTAGTTACCCAATCCATCTGGAGCACCGACACGGACCGTACCTGAGATGGCGTCCGACGAGCCGCGAAGCTGGGTGCCGACCTGAAGGAATTCGGATTCGGCACGCTCCGCCGCGGCAACGAGGGCCTCGCCTGCGCTTGTCAGGACACAGCCAGTTGTACGCCGTTCGACCAACCGGGTTTTAAGTTCCTGCTCAAGCGCGGTGAGTTGCCGTGCCACGGTCGCGTGGTTCACACCCAGGCGCCGGGCGGCACCGAGAATTTGACCCGTGCGGGCGACCTCCAGGAATATGCGGATGCGGTCCCAATCCATCGGGTTCAATTCTCGCGAGGCGCACCAAGAGCAATTCTCGATGATGTGTAGATCTCAGCATTCCATATCGAATCTGTGGAAACAAGCAGGGCGACGCCTTCGGTCACACCGAAAGGTGAATGTCTGTAGCTCGCCGCGACGTCCAGTGCCGACCTCTGGCTTTGCCCGCGGAAAGAGATCGGGATTCCGGCGGTGTATTAGGAGTCGCTCAGATTCCTGCATACCATTCATAGCCGCGATCTTCCCAATAGCCGCCTTGGCCGCCATGTAGGCTGGAGAAGCTTTGCACCAGTTCGACACGCATGATGTATTTCGCCATCTTATATCCAAGCTGCCGCTCGACACGCAGTCGCAGCGGCGCACCGTGGCTGACGGTCAGCGGCGCGTCGTTCATATCATAAGCGAGGATTGTCTGTGGATGCGCAGCATCGATCAGATCGATGCTCTCATAGTACCGGATGCTCTCTGGCTCAGCAGGCTCACCGCCGTCGTCCAAGGTGTCCGCGCAATGGAATACGGCAAATCGTGCCTCTGCCCTTACACCGGCACGCAACAGGAGTTCCGAGAGCGGCACGCCGGTCCATTTGGCGATGCAGCTCCAGCCCTCAACACAATCATGGCGGGTGATTTGGGTCCGTGTGGGCAAGGCACGCAACTGCTCAAGCGAGAGCGATAGCTCGTGCTCAACGAGGCCGTGAACCTTCAGGCGCCAATCGGTGAAATGATTGCCGATCAGCTTGAGGTAGTCCTTGTCCTGCGGATCAATCGAACCATTGGGGCGAAACGCGGGAGAGATGTCGGCTTCACTGTATTCGGGCGCGAGCCGATGAGCCCCGATGAGGAGGCGCTGCACTTTATAGGTGAGGGTGCTCGCGGCATTGAGGACGGAACGGAAGCGCGGTCCGGCGGAGACACGGTCACAACCCGACAAAGCGAGGCCGCCGATTGCGGCGAGTGCCGTCAACAAATCGCGGCGCCGCGGATGTTCATGTGACATCGGGCGTCCTCGGACTGCCAAGATCGTACCAGCCGGTGATCATGGAGCGCAAATTGTTCAAGACGCCTGAGACCAGCACCATCACGAGATGTACAATGACGAAGAGCGCGAGGCTCGATGCGGCCAGGAAGTGGACCAGCCGCGCCGTCTGGCGTCCCCCGAATAGCGCGAGCAGCTGCGGCACGGCACTGTCGATCCCGGGCGACATGGTGAGCCCCGTTAGGATCATCAGCGGGAACAACACAACGATGACCAGGAGATAGCTGATCTGTTGGAGCACATTGTAGCGCTTCGCTGCTTTACCGCGTGGGAAGCGCAGGCGCAGATGCTCAAGGAACTCCCTTCCGACATGGCTGAGCTCGCGGCGACTAGGGAGAAGATCTCGGTCAAAATGCCGCCTTACAAAACTCCACGCAAAATAGACAAGACCATTTAGCACCAGCAGCCAGGCAAAGAAGAAGTGCCAGCGCCGGCCAGTCGCGAGGTCCTGGTTGCTCGGGATCGTGATCCAGCTCGGAAAGGCGCGCTGCGAGATTTGGCCGTCTTCGCTCGAGATGCCGAGCATGCCCGACGTATCGAAGGAATGGCCGACGATCATTGTTTCTCCGACGAGGCCGCTCTCAGACAGGCGCGCCCGGATCGACATGGCCGGATGCTCAAAGTCCGATCGCTCGCCGAGATAGAGCGCGGGGTGGGCATTAAAGATCTGAAGTCCGCTCATCAGGAGCAGCGCGAAGCAGACTGCGTTGATCCAATGCGTGATACGCACCAGCGCGGCATGGCGGCGGTACCAGCGCTCGACGACAGGCCGATCGGGACTGGGAACAGTAGCCATATCGTGCTCCTGCGCTTCGGACGCGCCGCCGGCAAGGCGTACATACTTCGCGTGTTGGTAGACCGCAAAGTATGCGCACTCCGAATCGAATGAGGCGACCAGCGGTGTGATCGCCTCTTCTTCGTTTACTTCGCGGCGTCCTCGATCACGCGGGCGATCGCGGCCGGCTGCGAGACGAAAACAGCGTGGCTTGCGGGCACTTCGGTGACCTTGGCGCCCGAACGCTTGTACATCCAGCGTTGAAGCTCAGGGCTGATCACGTGGTCCTCAGTGGTCAGAATGGCGTAGCTGGGCTTGTTGTGCCAGGCCGCCACCGAGAGCGGGGCCCCCATGGCCTTCTGGGCAAGCTGCTGCTCCGAGTCCGCCATGAACTGAGCTTGCTCTGCCGGGACGTCCTGGGCGTAGGTTTCTCGGAACTTCTCCGCCGGGATGAAGAAATACTTGTTGTCCGGCGTAGCCTTGTTGACCGAGACCCGCATGGCATCGTTCGGCGCGGCGAACTTCGACATCAGCGCGCCGCTGGCCTCTCCCTTGTCGGGCTGCAGGGCAGCCACATAGACGAGAGCGCTGACCTTGGGGTCGGCACCGGCTTCCGTGATCACCGAACCGCCATAGCTGTGACCGACCAACACAACCGGACCGGTCTGTTGATCGATGACGCGCTTAGTGGCGTCGACGTCCTCGGCGAGACCGGTGAGCGGCTCCTGCACGATCGTCACGTGGAACCCATCCTTGGTCAGGATGTCGTAGACGGCGCGCCAGCCTGAACCATCCGCCAGTGCACCATGGACGATGACAACGTCCTTCGCAGCCGGCTTCGTCTCGGCGTGGGCGACTGCGCCAGTCACCGCGAGCATGAGAGCGATCGCGGAAGTCTTTCGTAGTAAGGACATGTGAGTCTCCTAGTGTGTTGCAGTCTGCCCGTTTCGCAGGACCATCTCGGCGCCGGGCCGTGGCCGGTGACGGCTATCAGGTTTGATAGATTCCGAATTCACGTCCGGGTTGGCAGACGCCGAGATCAGGCCGGCTGGTTCTTCACGGCGAGAACGTCAACCGGCTCGACTGACGGCGGCTTGGCCAGCATTTCCTCGACCCGCGACATCAAGGCCTTGGCCATGTTGCCGGCGAGATGTGCTTGGCGATCTTCTTCACTGTTGAAGGCGTCGAACACGCCGAATGTCGTCGGCGAGAGCTGCAGCGCAAACCAGACCGGCGTGCCCGCCTCCTGATTTGTCAGATCAAGACCGCTGATGAGAAAATCCTTCACGGCCCGTTCCTTGCCTGGCTTGGCTTCCAGCCGGACGAATAATCCACATTTGAGCGTCATTTTTCTTCTCCGTTCGTTGATTGCCGAGACTTCAAAGTCATGCATCTCTATGAGATGAGCGGCCCCGCGCGTATTGGCTGGATTGCCAATTTTGATACTGATCAGGCCAACAATGTTCGGGATTACGCCAATTCTATAGACACGATGGATTGCAAGTTCGACTTGAATCCCTGGTCAAAGTGTTGGCAAAGCGTCTAATTCTGATATCGTTCTTGCCATGCGCATCCATGTCCTTGCTCTGAACGACGTGCTCGACACCGGACTCGCTGCGGTGCTTGACGCCTTTGCCTTCGCCAACACGCTGGCCGAAATGCACGGCATTTCCTCGGTGCGCTTCAAGACGAAAGTGGTCGGTTTGCGTGAGACTGTCACAACAGCGCAGGGCCTGAACGTTCCGGTGACTTCGGCAATACGCACGCAGAAGCCCGATGCCGTGGTGATGCCAGCGGTCAACCGGATCATGCCGAAGCCGCTGGTGCAAATGCTGGCCAGCGACGAAGTCCGCGAGGCCCGTGTGGTGTTGCGCAAATGGTCGGAGCGCGGTGCGCTGGCTGCGGCCGCCTGCGTCGGCACCTTCGTGCTGGCGGAAGCGGCCTTGCTCGACGGCGAAGAAGCAACCACCACCTGGTGGCTGGCTCCACTGTTCCGACAGCGCTATCCGCATGTGCGGCTCGACGAGTCGCAAATCATCGTTCAGTCCAACACGGTCGTCACCGCTGGCGCGGCGCTCAGCCATCTGGACCTGGCGCTGACCTTGATCCGGCGCGCGGACCCTGCACTGGCCGACCTTACGGGCAAGTATCTGATGGCCGACGTCCGCAACTCGCAGGCCGCCTACGCGATACCTGGGCACGTAGTCCACGGCGATCCGCTCGTACACAAGTTCGAACGATGGGCACGGCAACGGCTGGCCGAGGGATTCTCGCTGGATGAGGCTGCCGCGGAGCTCGCCACCAGCAAGCGCACGCTGGCGCGCCGGATGCAGAGCGTGCTGGGCAAATCTCCACTCGAGTACCTCCAGGATTTGCGGATCGAGCGGGCCGTCCACCTGCTTACAACAGGCCATGCCAGCGTCGATCAGATCGCCACCGAGGTCGGCTACGCCGAAGGCGTGACGTTGCGCGCGCTGTTGCGCCGGAAGCTCGGCCGCGGCGTGCGCGAAATCCGCCGAGGCCTCTGAGGTCGCATCACTCTTGGCCGGTGCTACGGAAGCCCGCGCTTCCCATTGGCCTTGTGATGAACCGCTCGATCATTGTCGAGATGGGCGAAAATTCCGCTCAACGAATGGACGTCATCAGCGCGATCAACGCGCCTTGCTGATGACGATTCACGCAAATGCCGCTTCGCTGCCGATTACGCTCCCCGACTTGAATTTCTGCACAACGAATGCGCGATAGTTCTCGTTGATGTGCAGACTTGGACGTTTCATATGGCGTTTGCGGAAAACAAGGAGGTTCATCGTGGTTACGCAAGTTCAGCATTATATCAATGGCCAGCGCGTCGCTGGCCGCAACGGGCGGTCGTCGTTCGTCTTCAATCCGGCGACCGGCGAGCAGGCGGCATCGGCGCCGATCGCAAACGCGGCCGATGTGGCGGATGCCGTCGCCGCGGCGGTGAAGGCTGCGCCGGGATGGGCGGCGACGACGCCGCTGCGGCGGGCCAGGATTCTCAATCGGTTCCTCAGAATCCTCGAGGAACGCACCAGCCAGCTGGCAGACGTCATCGTAGCCGAGCATGGAAAGGTCCATTCCGACGCGGTCGGCGAAATTCAGCGTGGCATGGAGGTCGTCGAGTTCGCGACGGCCGCCCCGCAGCTGTTGAAGGGCGAGATCACCGAGAACGTCGGAACACGCGTCGATAGCTACTCGATGCGCCAGCCTCTCGGCGTGGTCGCCGGCATTACCCCGTTCAATTTCCCCGCCATGGTGCCGATGTGGATGTTTCCGGTGGCGCTGGCCTGCGGCAACACCTTCATCCTGAAGCCCTCCGAGCGCGATCCGTCGGCATCCGTCATCGTGGCAGAATGGCTGAAGGAAGCGGGTCTGCCCGACGGCGTATTCGGTGTGGTCCATGGCGACAAGGAGACCGTCGATGCGCTGCTGCATCATCCCGACATCTCGGCGATCAGCTTTGTGGGATCCACGCCGATCGCAAAGTACATCTACGAGACGTCCGCCAGCACCGGAAAGCGCTGCCAGGCGCTGGGCGGTGCCAAGAACCACATGATCATCATGCCGGACGCGGACATGGACCAAGCGGTCGATGCCCTGATGGGCGCTGCCTTCGGTTCGGCCGGCGAGCGTTGCATGGCGATCTCCGTCGCGGTCCCGGTCGGTGAGACGACCGCGAACCGGCTGATCTCGGCGCTGGAGCCGAAGATCCGCAGCCTCAAGATCGGGCCCGGCACGGATCCCGAAGCCGAAATGGGGCCGCTGGTCACCAAACAGCATCTGGACAAGGTCCGTGGCTATATCGACGCCGGTGTCGCCGAGGGTGCCAAGCTGCTGGTCGACGGCCGCGGGTTCAACATGCAGGGCTACGAAGACGGTTACTTCATCGGCGGGTCGTTGTTCGATCACGTGACGCCGAACATGAAGATCTACAAGGAAGAGATCTTCGGTCCCGTTCTGTCTGTTGTCCGTGCGCCCGACTACGACACCGCCGCGCGCATGATCAACGAGCACGAGTTCGGTAACGGCACCTCGATCTTCACGCGCGACGGCGACGCGGCTCGGGAGTTCGCGCACAAGATCAAGATCGGCATGGTTGGCATCAATGTGCCGATCCCAGTGCCGATGGCATTCCATTCCTTCGGTGGATGGAAGGCATCGATCTTCGGCGACCACCACATGCACGGCCCGGAAGGCGTCCGCTTCTATACGCGGATGAAGACGATCACGAGCCGCTGGCCAACCGGCATTCGTTCCGGCGCCGAGTTCGTGATGCCCACAATGTCCTGATCGCTACAACCGGCCCGCTGCTCACCCAGCAGCGGGCCGATCTGGAAAGCGGCGGCGAAAGCCTGTCGGTTTCAAAAGTCGATCAACAGCCGCGATCGCGCTCTCGAAGACGAAGCGACGACCCATAGCGACACGGAGAATGGATGATGCCCCTTTTGTGCTTCGATCTTGTTGAGGGACGTTCGGAACGGCAGCTCAAACAGATACTAGACGTCACCCATGAGGTGTTGGTCGACTCATTCAACGTACCTCATCGCGACCGCTATCAAATCGTCAGGGAGCACCCACCTTCCAGAATGATCATCGAGGACACGGGCCTTGGTATCAAACGCACACCCAACATGCTTGTCCTTCAAGTCACGACTCGCCCTCGCAGCCGCGTAATGAAGCAAACATTCTATAGTTCGTTGGTGGAACGGCTTGCCGATCAATGCGGCATTTCGCCGAGCGACGTTGTCGTGACGTTTGTAACGAACACCGATGAGGATTGGTCATTTGGGCTCGGACGTGCCCAGTTCCTCACGGGTGAGCTCTAGCCTGTCGAAGCCCAACGGTTGGACCTAAAAGAACTCGGGATTAATTTTGGCTTGGCAGCGGCAAGACGACGCCACTCGGGCACCTATCTGCCGATCGCCGAGAACTTACGCCGTCGAAATCTAGTGTCCCGGCGGCGCTTAATACTGGGTTCCTGAAGCCCCCGGCGGTGCTGGATTCATAATAACAATCCCGTCGATTGAAACAGCCTGTTTTGGCCGGGCGTCACTCGAGGAAATGTGACTCTCGCAACACAGAGGCGGACGCTCGAACAGTCGCCGGTCAGGCCTTCAACTGTGCCAGGACTCCGGCGATATCGCCCATGCCCCAGTGCTCGACAATCAGGCCGCCTTGAACCCTGAAGATATCGCAGGAGGTGAATCGGAGCGCGCGGCCGGTTGGCGCAACTCCCGAAAGCGGGCCGTTATGGGTGCCGCTATAGACGAAGCTTGCGGCCGCACGATCGCCGGCCGCGACCGTCGCCTCGATCTCCACCTTGAGGTCCGGTATTCCCGCCAGCCGCGCAGTAAACACTGCCACCGTCCCCTGCTTCGGCGATTTGCCCTGCGGCGGCGGCGGTGCGGCCGCGCTGAGCTGATGGTTGACGTAATTATCTGAGAACAGCGCCGCGAATGCCGTGAGGTCGTGCGCGTTCAAAGTCGCCGCGAACTTTTCAATCAACGGTGCGGCTGCGTTCTTCTTGTCTGCCATGGCCGGCGCGACAAGGGCCGGCAAAGCAAGTGCCGATCCCGCCAACGTAACCGTCCTCAAAAGATTCCTTCTATCCATAACGTCTCCCCGATCTGATCATCACGTTTCCCGCCGTCGAATGTAGGAGCGGAACGCGCGGCAAACTGGCACTTATATCTCGTGGTGGCCAAACCACTTTTTGTTGTAGCCGACGAGTCTTTCAGAGAGCCGATATCAGCCGAAACGATCGCTCGAACCTCGCTGCTTAGGGCTCTCCTGACGATCTACTATCCACCCGACTGGATACAGCTCCGCAACAACTTGTGCGTTTCGGGAGCCATGGCGTTAAGGGTCTTCTTTGGTCGGACTCAGATTGCAGCAAGGCGCTTTACCTTGGCCTCGTCCCATGAGATCCCGCTGCCGACACTCTCCGGCGTGAGAACCATTCCGTCGCGGATTTTCAATGGTTCTTCGACGATCGCATCTGCCCAATCAACATACTCAAGCCAATGGGCGGTGGGCGTAGCGCAAAGAAGATGCGTGCTGACTTCCGGCATCAGATGCGACGACATTTCGATGCCCTGGGCTGCAGCGATGCCGGCCGCATGCAGCCAGCCGGTTACACCGCCAATCCGCGCGACGTCGACCATGACGTAGTCGCTCGCGCCGGTCGTGACGGCACGCAACAGGGCATCCGGGCCGTTGAGGTTTTCGCCGATCTGGACCGGAACCGTCAGTTCACGCGCCAATGCGGCGCTCGCCACATAGTCGTCGTGAGCGATCGGCTCTTCGAGCCAGTAGATCCCCTCTTTTTCCAGCTCCCTTCCGCGAAGAACCGCCTCCGCTGGGGTCAGGGCCTGATTGTAGTCCACCATGATCGCAACATCTGCGCCGGAGATGCTCTTGCGAACTGCCCGCAAGGCAGCCAAGTCCTCAAAAAGAGTGGGGTATCCGAGCCTGACCTTCACGGCCCTTAAGCCGCTCTCCAGAAGGGCCCGCACTTCCCGCACGAGGCGATCCGGCTCCATCAGTCCGAGCCCGCGGCTGTCATACGCGCGGAGCGATTTAGGCCCTGACCCGAGTAGCGTGGACAGCGGAACACGATGCTTCTGTGCAATCGCGTCCCACATGGCCATGTCGAGCAGCGAAAGTGCCATACGGACAGCACCGGTCACGCCAAGCAGCGCAAACTGACGCGACAGGGTCTGTGAAGCTTCAAATGGCGTGGCGTTGCCGCCTTTGAGGAGTTCGACCGCCTCATGGAGATGGGACGCTATCGCGGTCGCGCCCGAAGGCCGGTAGCAAAACGTGTAGGCCTTGCCCGTTACACCTTCTTCATTCAGCAAATCGACAAGCAACAGCGGCACGGCTTTGATAACAGCCGCACTCGTTCCCAGCGTGAACTTCAGCGGGACCATCACCCCGCGGGTCGTCACCGAGTGAACTCGTTGCCCTGCCGCACTCAGGCTGTTCGTCATCTTGCTCTTTCAATGCTCATTGAGAAACTGGTCGACGAGCGTATTGCGCCCCCCGCTTTCGCCCACCGCGCGTGCCTAACTTGCCCGAGGCGCGGTGTCGTCCCTGGCCCACGCTTTCTGGCTGGTAGGCCATGCTAGTCGCTTGAGACCGCCTAAACTGGCACGTGCTTCTGCAAACTTACTGCGAGTCCTCGCCGTGGATTCTTCCAGAAATGCTCATGTTGTCGGCGGGATGCTCAAACAGAAGAACATTGATGATCTTCGGATCGGAGCCGATCGATTCGTGGGTAACCTTGACGATGTCTCGGATCAGCTGCGTCTTACGGGTCTTGGTGAGCCCGGCCGCGATATGACACTCGATGTAGGGCATAGTTGCCTCCCTTTCCTATTTCAGGCGAGCAATGAGCTCTTTGTCGTTGGCATTGCCTTCGACGAACTCGGGCAGGTGTTGCCCATGCTCGACGAAGTTGATGCCTCGCCCCTCTCTGATGACAAAGAAGATGTTGTTGGCCGGTTCACCGGTGGCTTCGCTGACGACACGAAGCAGGCCGGCCGAAAGAGCTCGTTTTTGCTCATCCGAGCGGCCGTACCGCATGTCGCAAGAAATCATTGACATCGGGATACTCCTTGGTTGGCGCGAATGACTATTGAATTCCTGGGTGAAGCGCAGGGTGGACCGCCTTGGGGTTCACTTTCCCAAGGATAGCCATCAAATCAGAGATCGGTCGCTCGTCGATCTTCTCGACCGCCATGATGATACTGTTACGTAGTGCATCATCTGCAAATGGCTCGCTCAGCCAGTTGAACTTCTCGACCGTGCGTTTCCATGACATTGGGTTGCCGAGCCCGCCTTCGTATCCAAGCTGCTCGCGATCGAAGGTACGACCGTCTTTGACCTTGATAGCGATCCGGGTATTCAGCTCGTGCGGGTATCTGGCGGTGAAGGCATCGTCGGGAGCTATCGTTACCTTGCTCAACAGGGCTTGTGCGTCATCAGCCTGGACACGCGCCTGCTCGAGCTGCGCTGGCCCGACCTCATCGTCCAAAAGTGCCGCCGCGATCAGATACTTCAGGTTGTAGTCCGCTTGCTCCTTGGTCTGCGGTCTATCCTTGGAGCCAAATGCGCCGCCGCCCGCGATGTCGAAACCTGACTGGAAGATGTCGCAACGGACGGCCTCAATATCGCTGGCCGCCAAGTTATTGTCGCGCTTCAGCTTGAGCACGGCTTCGAGAACCGGCTGACCGTGAATGAGCGAACAGAATTTCTTCATGATCGTGAGCTTGATGATCTCAAGCGAGTCGTCCGACCAATCAACGTCGATCTTTTGATCAAACATCCGCAGCAAGCCGTTCGGGCCCTCGAACAGCCCGGATGGACCGGTGAAGCCACGCTTAGCGAGCGAAGCGGAATAGACCGCGCGCATCCCGGTCATTCCGGGAGAAAAGCCCTTCCACTGCGATACCGGCTCGACATGGACGCAAGTGAGGGAAATATTGTCGACAGTCGCGATCGAGATCGCATGTGCGATCTGCTCACCGCTCAATCCGAACAGCTTTCCTGCTCCGGCCGCAGCAGATATTGCGAGCTGAATCGCGTGATTGAATCCCTTCGCCATAACAGGCACGACGGCGGTAAACCGGCATTGGATTTCGTAGGCTACCGCAAGGGCGAGCATGAAGTCCTCGCCGGATGCCTTGGCGTGCTCGGCAGCAGCAAGGATCGCGCCGAAATTGTCGCTGGGATGACATAGCCCGCCTGGCGACATGTAGCTGTCGAGCAGGTCGACATATCGCACCAGCCCGGAGTTATACAAGGCGGCTTGGTCCGGCGCAGTCCTGCCGCCGCCGATCAGCGTGCACGATCCGCCGGACCGGTACTCCGTAAACTGTTCGCGCAACGCCGCGAACGGCGCTCCCGGAAGCGCGGAGATCGCGCATCCCAAGCTATCCAGAATATTTCGCTTGTAGAGCTTGCGCGCGTCAGGCGTTAGGGATGCCGCCACAGCCCGATCGGCAAAGCCGGCGATCGCGTTCACCGTAGAGACGGAGGTCGCATTCTTCATCAGCATATAATGGATCCTTGGCGGCGTCCCATACGATTGAACTGGCTTAATTTCAAAGGAGCGTGCCTTTATCACTTGAGATCAGCAAACGAATAGATTCGAGAAGGCAATCTGCACGGCAGATTACTCGAGCAGGCGCAGAGCTCGTTGGATAAAGGAGGCCGGCATCGGGCAACGGAATTGAGCAGGGTGCTGCCGTCCGGGAGACGGTGCCATCAATTGCAGCGATCGAGCGATCTCTTATCGTTGCTGCTCGGACGCAGCCGCATCGATCTGCGTACCGAGACGCGCGGCGACAACAGAGGCGCGTCGCTCGCACCTGCCAAGGATGAAACACCAGCTTGCTGAACTGGATGCGGCGCGCGGATTCAACGCCTTCGCCAGGCCTCGAAGTTTGAACGAGGTTCGTCAGCGCGCCGCTGGAGTTGTCTCGGTCCCAAGCAGGAATAGCCAGAATGGCAAGCGCCTGGATGACTGCCTTCATTTGAGAACTCGACGGCTCGCAACGAACCGGACTACTCGGCGGCCGCCGCATGTATCTCGGTGCCCGGCCGTACAATCTGAAGAAAGGCAGAAAGTGCACTGGAGACGTAGGCGTCTGTGCGCCGAATGAAGACGGTCTGCACTTCAGAAAATTCGGATTCCAGTTCATGCACGGCGACTTGGCCGTCCCGCCATGCCGCAACAACCACTCCCTTTGGCAGCAATGTAATTCCAACGCCCGCCCCCACACAGCCGAGGATTGCATCTATCGAGCCGAATTCCAAAGGCTGCGCCACAAGTATTCCCGCCTTGGTCAACAGATTCTCAAGCCTTACTCGATAGGAGCAACCAACACGGAAGACGATTGTCTTCAGTTCATTGATCGAGGAAAGGTCTTCGATGCCTCGAATTGAACGAGGCGTTACCAAGACGAGTTCTTCCCGAAACAGGCACTCCTGTTGCAAATCTGGATGATCGACCGGCCCCGCAACAAACGCCCCCTCCAGTCTGCACTCGACAACGTCCTCAATGAGACTGCAGGTCGTCCCGGTCGTCACCACTGGACGAACCTTTGGGTAAGCCTTGGTGAAGCTTGCAAGCACCGACGGAAGCCGAATCGCCGCGGTCGTTTCAAGAGTTCCGATTTCAAGGACGCCACCCGGGATGCCGTCATCCCTTGCGGCCGCCTTGGCGTCGCTGAGGAGCTTGGTTATGCGTGCCGAAAAGGGGAGCATGCGTCGTCCAGCCGGCGTGACCTTCACGCCGCGTGCATGACGTTGAAATAGCTGAATACCAAGCTCAAGCTCCAGCGCCCTCACGCGCGCGGTCACGTTGGATTGGACAGTGTTCAGCTCAGCGGCCGCTCGGTTCATACTGCCGTGCCGGGCAACTGCCTCAAAAACCCTTAGATCGGTCGCGTCCATAACAAGCCCTATCTTCTGAAGCGAACGGTTCGGCACCAAGGCGCTTGGTCGAGTGATTATCTTGATCCAAGCTACCCGTTTTACAAGGCCGAATCCGAACGGCTTATGCCCGTTTTCGAAAACAGACGCGCTGCGGCAAGCTATCACTAAAAAGAATACCTATATCTCAAACGCAGATACCCGCACGATGACAAGGATTGCCGCCGAGGCCCTGTCTAACGATTCGTCGTCCCATCAAATTGGAAGCCGTTGGTCACCGATCAGACGTTGCCGATCCCGCAGCGAAACGAGTGCACGGCAAAGGGGAGCCAACGGCTTCGCCGTCCTTGGGAGGGGGAGCGTCGAGGGGCGTCAACTGACGCCGTTCGGTCACTCCAGCGAAACACGGGCGTACCTGCCGAGCATTTCCTTGGCCTCGGTAACGACACGCCGCACGACGTCACCCGCCTCGGGCAGGTCATGAATCATGCCGATTGACTCCCCGACCGTCACATTCGCCACATCGAAGTCGCCGACGCGCGACGCCGCCTCCACTTTCTCCAATTCGTCGGCCTGTAGAGCCTTTAGCTTCTCTTCGTGGCCATGCCACTTTTCGATGAACTCATTTTTCATGAGCCGCCCAGTGTATCCTTCCGGCCAAGCTCTCTGCCTTACGATATCGTACACGCTGGTTCGTATCGTCTCATCGCCCGAAGCTGCCACCACCTTGGCTTTGGCATTCGGATGGATAAGGGCCTCCTTTGTTGCCCAAAAGCGGCTGCCCATGAGAGCGCCTTCGGCGCCGAGCATCAGAGCCGCAGCAAGACCTCGCCCGTCAGCGATCCCGCCCGCGGCAACAACGACCACGTCGGGTGCGTATTTGCTCAGAGCGTCGACCACCGTTGGGACGAACGGCAATGTCGATCGGGCTGTTTGGCCGTGACCGCCCGCTTCCGTGCCTTGCGCTACAACAACATCAGCCCCGACATCGGCGGCTCGCCGCGCTTGATCGACCGTGTGGACTTGGCAAATGAGTGGCACCCCGGCTTGCTTGATGCGCTTTGCAAACGGTGCCGGATCAGCAAATGACAACATGATCGCGCGTGGATGACGCTCTATTGCGAAGTCGAGCAATTCCGGTTGTTTTGCAACCGACCAAGTGATGAAGCCGCACCCCACATCGTCGCGCGTGATCTTCGCTGACTCCGTCTCGAACCAGGCGCGGTCGCCATATCCGCCGCCAAGCAGGCCGAGCCCGCCGGCGGCCGCAACCGCGGTGGACAGGTCTGCGCCTGCGGCTGGCGTCATCGGCGCAAGGATGATTGGGTGCTCAATACCAAACAACTTCGTTAACCGCGTCCTGATCATCGTCCTACCCTTTTCACCGTTAGGCCAGCTTCTCTGCCATGTGACTTCTCATCACCCCGATGCCCCTGAATAATGACTGGCGCCTCGTCTTAGGACGTTCGGCGCTTGACCAACCGCGCGGCCTTCCGAAGGTCGCTGGATTCTTTCGCAAACACCTGACGCCGCCAATACTCGCTAGGCGGAAGACATTCTTTCGCGGCGTGCACGAATGATGCCTTGTTGAATCACGGCATCTGTCGAGAGGCGGGAGAATTGCGCTTTGAGACGTGGCACGGCGAAATCGACGAAAGCCCGCACTTTGGGGACAGCGAGCCGCCCCTGTGGGGAAATCAGATGCAGAGGAACCGCGGAAGCGTCGTCCTGCGCGAGAAGGATTTGTAGCCTGTTTTGCGAAAGTTGCTCCGCAATGTGGTAGGAGAAGAGCCGGGTGACGCCTCGCCCCTCGACGGCCGGAGCGATAGCACCGCGAACACTATTCACCACCAGGCGTGGCGTAAATTGCACCGAACGGGGTATCGACGATCCCTTCGCCGGCGGAAAGCTCCACGAATCGATTCCGAAGTGAGTCATTGCGATGATCTTGTGCTTTGCAAGATCAGCGATCTCTTCGATTTTCGGATGCACCGACAAATACTGGGGCGACGCCACTACGACGCGCCTAACCTCTCCCAACCGGATCGCGACGAGCGCGGAATCGGTTAAATTGCCGATTCGCAAGGCGATATCCATGCCCTCATCGATAAGCTTGACCGGTCTATCCAGCAAAAATAGTCTGACGGAGACGGTTGGATAGACGTCCATGAACTCGTCCAATACCGGACGCAAGATATCTTCTCCCGCTGCGACCGGAGCTGTTATGGTCAACGTGCCACGCGGGGTCGACCGTTCACCTGCCGCGACGAGATCAGCTTCGTCAAGATCTGCAATGACGCGGCGACATACAATCGCATAGCGTTCCCCCGCTTCGCTCAGCTTGAACGACCGCGTCGTGCGATGAAGAAGGGTAACGCCTACGTGCGCCTCGAGAGACGCGAGCGCCCGGCTTATCGCAGCCGGCGATCGTCCCAGCTTGCGTCCCGCCTTCCTCAAGCCTCCCTCATCGAGGGCGGCAACAAAGATCTTCATAGCGTCGATACGGTCCACTTACCCACCACTTGACACGAGATGTCGATCAACGCCTCAGCTTACGAACGAGGTATGCGCAGTTCGACAAGTCCCTGGCGGATCGCGAACTCTTTCCCGCACTCGACTATGCATCGCAGATTCCGCGACCATATTGATTAAGGCTAGGCAGTCGCTAGCGCCACCATCAAACGGTTTTTCTAGATAGCCCTATCTTCTCTGGAGATTGGCGGGCGGCCTACGCGGGAATCCCCGGCTTGGCTGATTAATTCGCACAGCCCATCGAAGCTATCCATCGCCGTTGGTCGATCGATCCAAGATCTTGGCCACCAGCCTTATCGACGCGACATCGATCTACTCCACGTATCGCGCAACGGATGGTCCCGTTAGGCGCCAATCCCCCTCAGGTTCTGCCTTGGTGATCGATACCAGCCAGCAGACAAGCAGCGTCAGTGGCAAGGTGACGAGCGCCGGAGAGTCGTACGGAAAGATCGCGGGACCAAGACCCAGCACCTTTGACCAGATCGTCGGGCCCATGGCCGTTAGAACAACCGATGAGATAAGCCCGAAGGTGCCACCGATGACTGCACCACGAGTCGTCAGGCCCTCCCAGTAGATTGCCAGGATCAGCAAGGGGAAGTTGGCGCTGGCTGCGATCGCCGTCGCAAGCGCAAGCAGGTAAGCCACATTCTGGCCCTCGCATGCCAGTCCGAGCAATATGCCGAGCACTCCCAATGCCACCGCGGAGATCCGCGACACTTGGAGCCGCGTGCGCTCAGTAAGTTGCCGTCCGGACAAACCGACGACGAGGTCGTTGGCAGCTGACGAAGCACCCGCTATGAGCAGTCCGGAGACGACTGCCAGGATCGTCGCGAACGCAACCGCAGAGATGAATCCCGCTAGAATGCTTCCGCCAACGGCCCTCGCCAGGTGGATGGGAGCCAGATTATTTCCGCCAAAGAGTGCGCCATTGGCGCTGGCGTAGGTGGCATCGCCACGGAGGAGCGCGATACTGCCATATCCGATAAAAAACAGCATTACAAAGAACAGGCCGATCAGGCAGGTCGCGTAGAACACTGACAGACGCGCTGCGCGCTCGTCGCTAACCGTGAAGAAGCGCATTAGGATATGAGGCAGACCGGCCGTACCGAACAGGACCCCGACGCCTAGCGACAGAGTCGCAACTCCATCCTGGGCGAAACCACGAACATCCATGATCCCGTGGCCGATCGGATGATTGCTCACCGCCGTCTTGAAGAGGTTCGACATATCAAATCCGAACCTAACCAGGACCAGCGCCGCGATCATGGAACTTCCGCCAATCATCAGGATGGCCTTGATGATCTGCACCCATGTGGCGGCGCGCATGCCGCCGAGGGTCGAAAACACAATCATGAGCGCGCCGACCATGATGATCGCTGGCGTATAACCAATTCCGAACAGCAAGGAGATAAGCTCGCCAGCGCCGACCATTTGCGCGACGAGGTAGAAGCTCACGATTACGAGGGTAGACGAACCGGCCAGAATACGAACCGGCCGCTCTCTCAGTTTATGAGTCAGCACGTCTGCAAAGGAATACTTCCCAAGGCGACGCAGTGGCTCCGCAACGAGAAACAGCACAATAGGCCAACTGGCCAAATAGCTTGCGGCGAGGAACATTCCGTCCAGGCCGGAAGCATAGATTGCACCTGACAGTCCGAGGAAGGCGCCGGCCGACATGTAATCGCCCGCAATGGCCAATCCATTCTGTCCTGACGAGATTGAGCTTCCTGCCGTAAGATATTCCGATGAACTGGTTGCGCGGCGCGCCGTCCAGAAGCTGATGAGCAGCGTAAGCACTGCGAAGACTACGAAGAACAAGATGGTCGAACCGTCAGCTTGGCGAACTTGAGACTCCGACTGCGCTGAGTACGCCGATCCGCCAATACCGATGCTATATGCAATCGCGAGCAGGAGGCGGCTCATGCCATTCCGTAACATACGCATCACTCAATCTCCGTGCCGCATGAACACGAACAACCCGGTCAGGATGACGCTGACAGCCATACAACTGGCCAACGCGATCATCGCTGGACTAAAGGTAGTTGAAGCAATGGCGGCAGGCTCCGGGTGCCGCGCGCTGTAGATCACGAAGGCCATCATCCCCAAATACGCGAGGATCATCGCGAGCATCAACCGGACGCGGAGCGTATCTGGCCTGTTGGCAGCAGCGCGCAATGGACGCACTTCAGCGGTTCTGTGCATATTTCCTACCCTGCATTGAATTATTTGCGTCGCATATTTTGCGATCGTGTCGGTTCAACGCTAGGCAACCGCTGGCGCCACCATCAAACGCATTTTCGAGATAGCCGTATCTTCTGCTGAGATTGGCGGACGGCCGATCTTGCATTCGCAAGCTCTATCGATCGCCCTGCACGGCTCTGCCGGAGCGATTCAGCACCACCGATCGACCGGTCGCGGAGCTCCGGCCCCCGTCCTATCGACGCGACAGATACCACGTTCAGTTCAAATCGCTTCGCCTGCACATATCAAGTTCATAGGCTAGTTTTGGAAGCCGAACTGGAAAACATCTGGCGACGGCACGAGTGGTGGATGTGCTCACGAACGACCCAAATGATGATCGACGTTTCCATCAAGAAGATGCTCCGTACTTGACCATGCGACGGCGGCAACCACCAACCGGCGATTCCGACGCAACCATGGCATCGACGGCATCAACTCATAGGTTCTTCTCGGGAGATTCTTATGAAGCTCTATTGGTCGCCGAACTCCCCCTACGCGCGAAAAGTCGTGGTAGTTGCCAAGGAGCTGCGGATCGACGATCGTGTCAAACTCATTGAGACATCCGCGGTGCCGACCAAAGAGAACTCTGAGCTTTCGGCACTCAATCCGTTGACCCGCATACCGACGCTTCAATTGAATACTGGCGAGACTCTCTTCGATAGCAGCCTGATCTGTGAGTACCTGGACGAGTTCGCAGACGGTGGATTGCTGCCGGCGCTTGGGCCAGCTCGCCGGCAAGTGCTTAAGCTCGAACTGTTTGGCCTGGACATCATGGACCGGGCTGTAGTCTGCCGCCAAGAAACCCTACGGCCTGAAGGCTACCGCTGGAGCGGATGGGTCGACGCTCAGTTTGGTCGGATCGGCAAGATCCTCGACGTCCTTGACGCCAACGCGCCGGCACTCGATCCCGATCTCGGCACCATAACAGTCGGTTGCGCACTTGAATATCTTGACTTTCGCTTCGGCGACCGCCCCTGGCGATCGCAACGACCTCACCTGACAGCCTGGCACGAGCAATTAGCTTTGCGGCTGAGCATCGCAAGCACAAGGCATCCTCAGTGATCAGAGTTCCGAGAACAGCGGCTTGCTCGTTAGCCGTCGTACAATTGTGCAGGCTTGCCACACTCAATCCGCTGCCCCTCGGCGGAGCCGGTCGCTTTTGACTGGCAAAGGAGATCACCACCCTTCTGGTGCGTTCTCCCAGACTCGCCGGGATCTTCTTGAAGGTCCCGGCGCTTTTTATGTCATTATGTCCGCTGCAGTGATCTGAGCAGCGAATTTTACCGTCGCTCTCTCGATTGATGGCGTTCCTATCTCGGTAGACCCTCGAAACGACGAAGCCGCCCTGCGCCACAGCGATGAGCTGTCATCGCTAGCTCGCTGGCGTCGAGACGTTTCACGAGCTCGCCGTTAGTTTGCACCTCACGAAGGCTGTCTGCGAGGATCTCCTGGAGTATGCGGAAGTAGCCCCCGCGCGAGTGGATGGCGAAGCACCCTTGGCTCCGCAAATGGCTTGGTACGGTCAAAAGCTCAAACCACTCCGCCAGTTGGCGGAGAAACCCTCTCGTCGCGTGAAGGTCTCACTTCTACCCATCGACTTCGACGCGATAGTTGAGACCGACATCAGCACTCCGCTGAGGTCGGTCCGCAACTTACGACTTCGTCTCCAGGATGACCTCTAATTCGACCGGCGTGTCCATCGGTAACCTTGCAACGCCTATCACAAGCCGAGCTGACATCTTGTCCGGGCCAAACACCTTGTTGAACAGTTCAGAGGCACCGTCCGCCACCCTTGGCTGATCAACAAGATCGCCCGAGGTCGCAATATAGACGCCAAGCCTGACAACGCGTGTGACCTTGTCAAGCGATCCTAGCCTCTCTCTGGCAACAGCCAAGGCATTGAGGGCCGCAAGCTGCGCCGCCTCCCGGCCTGCCGCGCCGTCTAGTTCCTTGCCGACACGTCCAGCAAACTTCGGCTTCTGATTTACCACGGGTAGCATGCCGGTCAGGAACAGCAGATTGCCGGTCTGCACTGCCTCGACGTACGCGCCGAAAGGCTTGGGTGCCTGCGGGAGTTGGATACCCAACTCCCGCAGGCTGACTTCCGCGCTTACCATCTTCCGGAATGCGCGCCGCCATCAACGTGCAGCGATTCACCGGTAACATTCTGCGCTTCGGTCAAATAGACGATCGCATCGACGATGTCCTTGACGCTGGAGACCGTGCCCAACGGGGCAAGAGTCTTCAGGAACTCGTGCGGATCGTCCTTGTGCAGGGGGGTGTCCACCATGCCGGGCGCGACCGTATTAAAGCGGATGCCCTGCTTCGCATATTCGACTGCCAGGTTGCGGGTCATGGCCTCCAGGCCGCCTTTGGTGATCATCGGCACCGATACGGTTAGGCCTGCGATCGGGTTTTCGACCAGCGACGAGGTGACGCCGACGACACTGCCGCCCGATTTCTGGGCCAGCATCTGCTTCACGGCATGCTGCGTGATGTAAAGATAGCCTTCCAGGTTGGTTGACGACAGCTTCTTCAGATCTTCACCCGTGTAATCGGTAAATGCCTTGGGAAAGAAGATGCCGGCATTGTTGACCAGCGCGTCGATCGAACCGAACTTGCTGATTGCGGTCTGAGCAACCTTCGCGGCCACCGATGCGTCACCGATATCGCCGTCAACCAGCGCGAGCTTGGCGGACGTCGGCAGTTCCTTTGACTTGCTCACGCTGCGAGATGTCGCAACGACGTTGTAGCCCTTGTCGAGGAACGCCTTCACGACGCCGGCACCGATACCCTGGGAAGCACCTGTTACGATAACTGTCTTGCTCATGATGTTCTCCGTTGTTTTGGATTGGTCGTCGGAAGGTCAGTCGCTTGAACCTTCCGCTCGAAACTTCACTGCGTTGCGACGATGTCTACGCGCACGTCGAGGCTGTTCCGCGTCGCATTCGAATAGGGGCAGATCTGATGAGCCTTCTGCACCAGCGTCTCAGCATCAGCTTTTGCCAGCCCGGGCAGAAGAACCGCTAGGCCGACCTCAAGACCGAAACCACCCTCGGCACGCGGGCCAATTCCCACCGTTGCTTTGACGGTGGTATCGGCCGGCACCTTCGGGCCACCTTGCGTGGCGACGAACTGCATGGAGCTGAGAAAGCAGGCAGCATAACCGGCGGCAAACAGCTGCTCCGGATTGGTGCCCGGGGCACCATCGCCACCCAGTTCTTTGGGCCGGGTCAGGCTGACCTTCAGGTTTCCGTCGGGCGTTGCGGCATGACCGACACGGCCTCCCGTCGCTGTGGCATTGGTTCTGTATAAGACATTGGTTGGCATCGCGTTCTCCTCTTCATGCGGTGTCGGTCGCTGGTAGGAGGGAGAATGGGAGCTGCCGGCTTGATTGATTAGGCGGAAATATCTGGAATTACATTTCCATTTATGGAAAAATCGCGAAAATGGCTGATCTGAATGACATTGCTGTATTTGTGAAGGTCGCGCAGCTCGGAAGCTTTAGCCGTGCTTCGCACGCTCTTGGCATGCCGGTTTCCACCGTGAGCCGGAAGGTCTCGGCACTCGAAGCGGAACTGGGTGTCACGCTGTTGCAAAGGACGACGCGCAAGCTCGCGCTCACTTCGCAAGGCCAGGATTATTTCCACGAATGCAGTGAGCCGCTGAACCTCCTGTTCGACGCTGAGCGGGTTTTGACACAGACCCAGAGGAAGCCGGAGGGCGCACTCAATATCTCCGTACCCGTGGTTTTGGGGCAAGATCCTTTTCTCGAATTTATCTCTGATTTCCTGAAACTCTATCCGAGGATCAAGGTCGACCTTTTCATCACCAACCTGTTCCTGGATCTGATCGCAGAAAATGTCGATGTCGGCATTCGCTTCGGTGAGCTGAAAGACTCGACCTTGATTGCCAAGAAGCTTGGCAGCCAGGTCCGTTATGTCGTCGCCTCCCCCGAATATTTGAAGGATCGCAAGCCTCCAACCAAGCCCGCCGACCTCGGGCTACATCAGTGTGTCTTGCTCAACGGCAAGAATAACGAAGCAGAGTGGGAATTGCTGAATGGACGAAAACGCGCGGAAATCCGGGTTGCGGGCCCTATTTCAAGCCGGGACTTCCAATCCGTCAGCACGTTTGTTTATCGAGGGCACGGCATCGGTCTTTTGCCATCGACCTATTGCAACGACAAAATCGAAAAAGGTGAACTCGTAAGGTTGCTGCCCGACTGGGCTTCGAGGCAACTCGAAGTGCACGCCGTCTACCCCACAAGGAATTTCTTGCCTTCAAGGCTACATGTATTCCTTGAAGCGTTGAGGGCCTGGAAAAGCCCCCTGTGGACTTTACCTTAGTCGAAACGGGCTACATCCCGACGTTGCTGCGAAGGCCACCGAACTTGGTGGCGATGACCACTTGGTCGCGATATAAACCTGGAATTGAGAGATATTAGATTGGCGACGGCGGATTGGTCCCGCGTAACTGTTGACCAGGAGGCGCCTCCCAGGCGTTTTTCCGAGACTTGTCCGAGATCCCGGCCTCTATTTCAACCCGAAGACTGCCTCCTCCTGCTCAACGGCGAGGGAGCGGTTTGAGCAAGGACTTGGCCATCTCAGTGGCCTGA
This sequence comes from Bradyrhizobium sp. AZCC 2230, assembly GCF_036924495.1. NCBI lineage: Bacteria > Pseudomonadati > Pseudomonadota > Alphaproteobacteria > Hyphomicrobiales > Nitrobacteraceae > Bradyrhizobium > Bradyrhizobium sp. AZCC 2230. The sequence goes on from NZ_JAZHRS010000001.1 coordinate 3,793,402, forward strand.
TTGATGGCGTTTCGATCGCGGTAAACCCTCGAAACGACGAAGCCGCCCTGCACGACAGTTATGAGCATCAGCGCAAGCTCGCTGGCATCGAGGCGTTTCGCGATTTCTCCGTTGGCTTGAGCTTCACGAAGAGCTGCCGCAAGGAGCTGTTGCAGTTCGCGGAAATAACGTTCGACCGGTTTCCTCAACGAAGCCTCGGCGATGGACGACTCGCAAGCAAATCTACCCATCCTGCAACCCTTAAGCCCGTCGCGAGCAACGTCGAGAAAGCGGAAGACGCGATCCAACCCAGAACCATCCGTTCCGACGGTCTCGCGCGCGAACTCACACATTTCCTCGGACACCTCAGCCAGAGCAACCGACGCGAGGTCCAGTTTTCCCTTGAAGTGGTGATAGAGACTGCCTTGCCCTGCACCACTTTCTTCCAGCAAGTCGCGCGGACTTACGCCCTCGTAACCGCGCTCCCACATCAGTTTCTTGGCCGCCTTAACAAGCTCGCCCTTCGCCTTCATGACATCCTCATGATCGCGCCGAATCAACCGAACGTGATTGTATTCTGTAACTACTAGTATGTAAAGACAACCGCCGATAACGGGGATCAGCCATGTTTTCTCAAGGCGTGCGGCGATGATGGTACTATTATGATGAAGGCCACGTCTCCCTTTCACGCCGGCGAGCAAACGATCCAAAGCCTTGCCGGCGTGCGTGATCGCATGGAACTCAAGGGGCGCGCGGTCATCCGGGACTACATGCCGGAGCAGCATCGGGCGTTCTTCGCTGCGCTGCCGTTTATGCTCGTGGGAATGGCGGACCAGAACGGACACCCCTGGGCCACCACTTTGTCTGGTCCGCCAGGGTTCATGAATTCTTCGGACGCGAATCTCCTTACCATCAAGTCATGGCCCGATCCGGGTGACCCCTTGCATTCGTGTATTCGAGATGGTGCTCCGGTCGGGGGCCTCGGAATCGAGCTTTCGACGCGTCGCCGAAACCGGGTCAACGGCCGCATCGAAAATTGCGTTATCGGCGAAGGTTTCTCGATCAGGGTTCAACAGAGCTTTGGAAATTGCCCGAAATACATTCAGGCACGTAGCGAACGGTCGCGGATCTGCTCCAGGCTTGCGCCCGAAGCCCGAACAGCTTCCCATCTAGGCGATGACGACGTCAGCTTCATTACCGAGGCCGACACTTTCTTTATTGCATCTCGGTCGCCGCAACTCGACCCGCAAGACTCCTCGCAAGGTCTCGACATCTCCCACCGCGGCGGACGTCCCGGCTTCGTGCGGGTGATATCGCCAAACCAACTTAGCTTTCCGGATTATAGTGGCAACTTGCTCTTCAATACGCTCGGCAATCTGGAAACGGACGCGCGCACCGGGCTTCTGTTCATCGACTTCCAGAGCGGCCGGATGCTGCACATCATCGGCAGAGCCAGGATCTGCTGGGACGTTTCGGAGACGATGCGGTCCGCTGGGATCGAGAGGCTCATCTTTCTCGACATCCAATGCGTCTTGAACCGTGAGCGTGCATTTCCGCATTTGTTCGACTTTGTCAGCTACTCGCCGCATCTGGGGACGGAGGGTTAGGATTTCAAAATTCCCCAATAGGAAGTTTGCGATCGCTTGACACGAGATGCCGGCTTCGGCCGGCGGACCGCGAATGGCCGTCTTCGCAGAACAAGTAAGGAGACAGCGATGCTAAATCTAACCCGCCGGAACGCTCTGTTGACGGCAGCAGTTGCAGGAGCAGCGTTCGGCCTGCCCAAACCGGTCTCGTTCATCGAGGCTGCGCTCGCCCAGAAGGGACCGGAAGCCGGCAAGGGCTTTCGCCCGTTCAAGTTCGGTCAGGTCGAGGGGTTCATCCTGAACGATGGCGTTTGGGAAAAACCTCACGATCCGTCGTTTATCAAGGATGTGTCCGTTGAAGAAACCAAAGCCGCGCTGGCAGCCGCTGGAATCGCGAATGAAGTCGTGCCTATTCCATTCAATGTCACCCTGGTCAAGCTCGGCAACGAAACGGTTCTGTTCGATGCCGGCACGGGCGGTCAGTTTCAGCCCACAGCCGGAGCGATGATCGCCAATATGGCGGCAGCCGGTATCAAGCCGGAACAGATCACGAAGGTGATCGTTTCGCATTTCCATCCGGACCACGTTTTCGGGCTTATGAGCAAAGCTCCAGATAACACACCGACCTTCCCGAACGCCGTCGTCTACGTGCCAAGCAACGAATACAAGTTCTGGATGGATGAAAGCATCTTCACCAAGCTTCCTGAGAAGCAGCATGGCCTGCCCAAAAGACTTCAGGCGATGTTCCCACTCCTGAAGGACAAGTTGAAGCAGTACGAGTGGGATACGGAGGTTATTCCGGGTATCCGCTCGATCGCGGCACCGGGCCACACTCCGGGCCATACTGCATTCCATGTCGCATCAGGTAGCGAGCAGCTGATGGTGCTGAGTGACACGACGAACATGCCTGCCCTGTTCGCGAAGCACCCGAACTGGCACGGCGCAATCGATGCTAACCCGGTGCTTGCGGAAGCAACGCGGCGCAAACTGTTCGACCGTGCTGTGGCCGACAAGGCGCTCGTTACCGGCTACCATTTCCCGTTCCCGGCCGTTGGCAAGATCGTGACGGACGGCGCAGGTTACACTTTCGTACCTGCTGCATAACCAAGCACGACGCGGGCGGAGGCGGCCATCGATTCCCAATCGGTGGCCGTCTTCGGCGCAGCATCTTTTGATCCGCGAGACCACCTTGTTCGGACATCCGAAATCGCGTGTCGCCCGAACTGCAGCTCTGCAAAGAAGAAGGAAGCCAATGTCCCACGGCCAAAACCCGCTCGTTGCACCTCCCGAACAGCGCGCGGCGGCGCTCGAAATCGTCTTGAGACGCAAGGGCGAAATGCCCGAGACCTTCGTCCACGATTTCACAGAGCACGCAGAAGAGGAATGGATAACCGACAACGGCGCGCGCATGGTAGCACGTGCCTGGGTCGATCCCTCATTCCGCAAACGACTGCTAGCTGATGGTACCACCTTGGCTAATGGGTTTCGATTTTCCCAAGCACCACAGGAAACTTGTGGTCCTCGAAAATACGGCGGCCGTTCACAACGTCATCGTGTGCACGCTGTGCTCTTGCACCGCGTATACGATTATTGGCGCCGCGCCCGACTGGTACAAGGACCTGGATTACCGCGCCAGAGTCGTCCGTGAGTCTCGCACTGTCCTCCGCGAGATGGGGCTCGACCTGCCGGCGAGTATCGAGATTCGCGTCTGGGACACCACGGCCGACCACCGCTACATGGTCCTGCCGGTACAGCCCCCGGCAACAATTGGCTGGTCCGAGGAAGATCTCGCCAAGATCGTTACACAAGATTCCATGATTGGCGCCTCGCGCCTCCAGGCAACCGCGAGGTAAGCCATGGACGGTATGCATGACCTCGGAGGTAAGCAAGGCTTCGGACGTGTGGCATACCCGTCGCGCCCACACGAAGAGACCTGGGAGCCGTTGGTTCGCGCCCTTTCGGCATTCGCGCTGAAGAGTCACATCCACAACATGGATGAGTTCCGACACGCCATCGAGCGTATGGCGCCACGACACTATATCAATGCGCCCTATTACGAGCGCCATCTGACCGCTGTGGCTACACTCCTTGTGGAGAAAGGCGTCATCGCTCGCGAGGAACTCGAGTCTCACGTCAATGGCGGATTTCCGCTCGCAGGCTTCATCGGTCCGGGGCGACAAGCCGCTCCGCCACAAACATTCGAAATCGGCGACAGGGTGCGCGTGAGGAACGAATACGTGCCAGGGCACCACCGAATGCCAGGGTATATTCGCGGCAAGGTCGGGGTTGTCGTTGGCATTTCACCGCGGTACCCGTTTCCGGATTCCGCTGGGCACGGTGTGCAGGCTCCGATGGAGCCAACATGTGATGTACGCTTCCGCTCGCGCGACCTTTGGCCAGATAGCTGCGACGACGCTCTGAATCATGTGGGAGTCTTCTGGAGCTATCTCGAGAAGCTAGAATCGACGTAACGCACATCTCAATTAGTCTCGCTTTGCTGGTATCGAGATGAACGTTGACTGCAAATGGGCCTTCGATCCACTCCCCGTGCTCCGAGGCCCTAATCTCTACGACTTTAGGTGGTTGCCACCGCTTGCAACTGCTGGCGTCGCGGGAGTGAGGACGCCTCACGATGCACGGGCCGCAGCGCGCTCTCGTTCAACACGGTCCGTTACGTCTCGCGCCATGGCAACCGAGCCAAGCACATCGTCAGCCTCACCTTTGACGACTGCGAAAGTCATCTCCACGTATAGTTTGCGTCCATTCTTGTGAAGCGCGCGCGTTAGCGTCGGACGGCCCTGGAGCTTCATAGTGCCTTTTGTGATCGCTGCTTCGAAGCCGCTCCAATGTGAGGCCCTCAGATGTTCGGGAATAATCAGATCGAGACTTTGGCCGAGCGCATCCTCCGCAGAGAAGCCGAACAAAGCAACAGAAGCGCGGTTCCAGCGGACGATAACCCCCAGGCGGTCCGTAAAGATGATCGCGTCAGCGAGTTGATCGATAATCCTTTCAGTCAATTCCGATCGGTCTCCCATGGACACGCCTTTCGGATAAGAAGCCAGCGGTTCGATTGGGCCGCCTGGCGCGACGGATCGTCGACCAGCTGACGGCTGGCGTCAAGCTTTCGGCCAATGTCCGCTTTGCTTTCGTATGAGCCCTTATCAGTCAAAACCAGCATTTTTGCTAGGCGCGGCATCTTCGGCGTTATCCAGCGCGAGTTGCACCGCGGCCCATCGACTTTCGGGGCTTCGTGCGCAGACAATGGCATTCGCCGGCGTTGCTCCGCAGGCCATCTCAAACGGAGCACACTAGCTGCACGGAGCAACCGTCAGTTCAGCAGCCATGAGCGTACATGTCCACGCGCCGCGCGCGAGCTTCAAAGCCCGAGTTCTGAGAGCCCTGGATGGTCCACGGGACGCGGTCGTGAACGATCCCAGTGGAATTTGCGCTCAGATTCCTTGATCGGGAGATCATTGATGCAAGCAAAGCGCTTCTCCATCAATCCATTGGCGGCGAACTCCCAGTTTTCGTTCCCGTAAGAACGAAACCAGTTTCCGCTATCGTCATGCCACTCGTAGGCAAACCGCACAGCGATCCGATTCTCCGTGAATGCCCAAAGCTCCTTGATCAGGCGGTAGTCGAGCTCCTTCGCCCATTTGCGACTAAGGAATGCGACTATTTCGGTGCGACCTCGAATAAACTCCGATCGATTTCGCCAGTAACTGTTCGGCGTGTAAACCAGCGCAACCCGTTCAGGATCGCAGGAATTCCAGCCATCTTCGGCGCCTCGTACCTTTTGCGTAGCAGTCTCACGACTAAAAGGTGGAAATGGGGGACGGGTCTCAGTCACGACGAATTCCTCGTTTTAGGTTTAGATCAACAAAACGACGCAAGCTTGCTCGAGATACTTGCGAGGGGCCCTACTCGCTGCGCGGCTATGATCGCTATGCCTGTTCGGGTTATTTCACCAACGGCTCGTGGACGGCCGGCGCACCGTCCAGCCCCAAGATCGACGACAACGCCCCCGCAACGCGCACGAGGCTGGATCATCGTGTCGTGCTGGTTGCTTAACCGGCCGCAGTGACCGTGTCGCCGATGCGCACCACTCCTCCTTTGATCACGGTAAGATAAATGCCGAGATGAATGTGACCAAAACAACGCATTAGCTCACGTGGGACATTGATGTCCCGGATTGCGCTGTCGGGATTGACCTCAGTGGCGGGACAACGGCGGGTCAGCCGCATGCCCCGACACCGAACGGCACCCAGCATTAGCTCGTGGTCGAGCCACTCGTTCTCCACCCACGGGTCGAGTCCGTCGATGAGAATATTCGCCCGGAACCTGCGCGGATCGAGCCGTTCGCCGATACGCGCTTCGAGGTCCCTGACCGAGGCCAGGTTAAGCACCGATATAGCGTGCATGAGCTCGGACGAGTGCACCCCGACGTCGGTGAAGCAATGATTGGCCGCAGTGACGAGTCGCGGCTTCGATGATTTTTGATCTTCGGGAAGAAAGCGAGCGAAGAACGCTGCGATCGCGGCGCGACCCTCGGCGCAGTGGACGTTTGCCGACAATCCTTCACTGCCGTCGATCACCGACAACAATCCGGTGCTGCCGTCGTAAGATGTTTTCAACCGCGCCAAAGCTTCCTGACGTGCCAGCACCATGAACTCGAATTTGCTTAGCGGCTGAGGATTTCTTTCGTCAAACACGGTCGTGGGCAGCGCCAACGCAAATGCTCTGTCGCCTGACACGCCTCGACCAGCTTGCAATGTCACCGAGTTGAGCGGCTCAGATGAGAGCCCCTTGATCGGGTATCTAGATAATCTTGAAACCTGAGCTGGCATGACGTCCACTTCGTCGTAGGGGGGCTATGCAGTGACGTATCCTGCCAATTCGGTGAGCGTCGTCCCGATGACATCAGGCCTCACACCCAACTCCTCAATGGGCGCGTTCACGTGATTGACCCAGAAGGTATTGAGGCCAAACGATTTGGCACCTGCTGCGTCCCACCCTCCGAACGCCGCAAACACGATATTTTCGCGCGGCAAATTGAACACAACCTCGGCCATCTGATAGGCGCGCGGATCCGGCTTATAAGCCTTCACGCGATCAGTGCTCAAAATGTGCTCGAACAGATCGAGGATGCCGGCGCTCTGGCTCATTTCCGTCAGCATCTTGGGGGTCAGATTCGAGACGTAAGCGAGTCGGATCCCTGCTTGCCGCATCGATCTAAGCGCCTCGACCGCCTCCGGCCAAGGTTTCACGCGAAGGAAGGCATCCATGAATTTGTCGCGCGCGTCCGGCTTGAGCTCGATCTTCGCAGCCTTGAACACGAACACCAACGCATCGTCCAGGATGTGCCAAAAATCCACATAAGTCTGGTTGAGTGTTCTGAGCCAGCAATACTCGAAGATTCGCGTGCGCCAGGCACTGGCCAACTGAGTACCTTTGCCGGGAAAGATTTCATCAATTACCGCGTCAACCGAGAGCGGGTTGAATATCGTGAACGCATCGAACCCGATCGCCTTGATCTTTCCCACCGCCGTCTGCGCAGATGCAGCCGTGCCGAACACCTGCGCGGCTCCCCCTGCTACAGCGGCCGCGCTGGTCATCCGCAACAAGTCACGGCGGGTCGCTGTTTTGGGCTCAATCTGACGGATCATCCGAGTTTCCATAGTTGCTCTGTCTTTGGCGGTCAGTGCGGGGCACAACGATTGTAGGTCGGTGCACCTGTTCGCTGAACCTGGCTTGTCGTTCATGTGTTGAACGCGACTACGCGCGCAGTCAGCTCCAGATACGAAGAGATTGCCTGGGTATCTCCGAAGTTCGGTAGAACGTACATACTAGTTGGTACAATGCAAGTAAGAACTTTGTGTTGCGCGCTCGAGGGCGAGCACTATTTGGAAGCCATATCTGACAGCCGCTAGTGAGTGGCGGAGGATCCTCCGCGGTTTGAAGCGGTCTCTCGTCCGCCGATCGGCATCAGCGGGCTCCCTAGGCCGATTATCCCCGCTCGGGGCGCTCTGGCGTCAACCAATGGGGCCGGCATTCAGCCGTGATACGCAAACAGCTCGATTGGATCACTGAAGCCGCGCACCGGATATTCGCCGACGCGTTCGAGGTCGAAATCGCTGTTGACGAAGTCCGCGAACGCGCGGGACAGCAGCACTGTTCGCCCCAGTTGTTTGGTGAGGGTTTCGAGACGCGATGCCATGTTGACCGCCGGACCGATCACCGTGAAGTCGAGCCGGGTCTGTGACCCGATATTGCCGTACATGACGTCGCCGACATGGACGCCGATGCCGTAGTTGAGCGGCTCACGGCCGGTTTCGCCGTTCTTTTCGTTCAAGGCAATCATGGCCTGTCGGGCCTCAGCCACGGCATGCAGCAGATTTGCACAGGCCGACGGGTTGCTGAGCGGAAAGATGGCGAGCAGACCGTCTCCTATGAATTTCAGTATTTCCCCGCCATGTCGTGCAATCGGCTCCGACATCGCGTCGAAATAGCCGTTCAGAAGGTCAATCACGTCATCGCGCGGCCATTTGTCGGAAATCCCCGTGAAATCACGAAGATCACAGATCATGATGGCGGCGCGTACCGTCGTTCCGCTTCCGCGCCTGGTGGCGCCAGCCAGAACGAGTTCGCTGGCGTGCGACCCGACATAGGTTTCGAGCAGCGTTCGCGCCAGCCGGTTCTTCATACGGATTTCGCTGACCAACGCCAGAACCGGCAACAGCCTTAACAGGCCGGCGATATGCGCGTCGTCGAAACCTCCGGGCTGGTCGGTTGCAAAGGTCACAATATGCCGCTTGCCCAATGTATGGTACAGCGGCCACGCCACATAGTCAGTGAGGCCTTTCGCCCGCATCCTATTATAGAAGGCGTGCTTGCGGCTCAACGCGGGGTCGCGCTCCAGATTCTCGCGCACCTCGGCGGCCCCGTCATGGAGTTCGTTTGCGGGACTGTCGATGTAGTCGGAGCGCTCCCTGACATCGTAGTCGACTCTCCTAAGCTCGGCTTCGCGCATCCCGTCGGCCCACATGATCCGGGAGCCGAGCCACTGCGGATGGACAATCATGAGATGAAGCGTCGCCCGTTTGACCGGAACGCCCGCTCGCTGGAGCCGAAGGCAAAGCTCAGCGAAAATATTGTCGAGGAAACGCTCGTCGCGCGTGTCGTTTGTCAGCCAGTGCAGAACATCGCCGTCAGCATGCGCGGTGAGGTGATCGATGTTTCGCGACGCGTTCATATCTCGCTCCTGAGCCATGACCTTGGATCCGCCTCGAGGGGCCAGAGGTCACGAAAAATCCCCCTTGCTCGTGGAGGGACTGCGGCGTCGGTTGGACTCACCCGAGCGGCGCCGCGCTACGTAACGCGCTAACTCACGAACGGCGCGGCAGGAAGTCGACGACAAGTTTTGTCGTCACGGCCGGTTGTTCTTCCGTGATCCAGTGCCCGCAATCGGGGATCGTCGCAACTTCGACATTGTTGGCGACACCCCGGATCACCTCGCCGATCATAGGAGCGAATGTAGCTTCGCCACCCAGGGCCAGGACCGGCATCTGAAGCTTACCCTTCGCAAGGAACGCCTTGTTGTCGATCGCATCCTGGCTGAACGACAAGAACTGGGCAAAGCCCGCGCGCATTGCGCCGGGTTGCGCATAGAGCGCGGCGTAGTGCTGGCGCTTCGCTTCATCAAACCGCTCCGGGTGCCGGGAAAGTTCGTTCCAGAAGCGGTCGAGATAGATCCGCTCGCGGCCGGCGACCAGGCGCTCCATGTCCTTACCACCGAAGCCAAAGTGCCACATGGCCGGCTCCTGGAGGATTTTCTCCCAGGGGCCGATGCCGGGCAGCGGCGCATCGATCGCCACCCATCGGGTCACGCGCTCGGGGTGGGTGGCGGCAATTGCGTAGCCGACCATAATGCCGATGTCGTGCGTCACCAATTCGAACGTACGCGCACCCAGGACGTCCAGGACGCCCACCACGTCTACCGCAAGATTCTTCTTCTCATAGCCGCCATCGGGCTTCGACGAGAGGCCGGACCCACGTAAGTCGGGTATGATAATCGTGTGATCCTTGATGAGGGCGCTCGTCAGATGACCCCACATGTCGCCCGACGTGCCGAAGCCGTGCACGAGGACCACCGCCGGGCCTTGACCGCCGACCCGCACATGGATGGATGCACCGTTGGTTTCGATCGTCCGCGCCTGCATCGCAGCCGGAAAGGGATGAATTCCATCTACTTGGACATGCTCGCTCATCTGTTTGCTCCTGGTTTGGGCGCGTGCCGCGCCCATTAGTGTGAACTCGGCCACCGCGCCCAGGCCGATAGCTGTCGTGGTCAGAAAGTCGCGGCGAGAGGGATTGAGGTGCTTGATCATGCGAATTCCTCCTGTGCGGATCGCGGTCGGCTTGTACGGGCAAAGAGCCGCGCCGAAGCCGGAATCGAGTCTCCGACTATCGGTGGTCGAGGCCGGGCTCGGCATCGGCTGACTAGTTTTATAACGACCGTACTAAAACATGCAATAGATTTTTGACGATCGTGATAAAACAGCGCGATGGGGTATTCGCTCTCGCTACCCGACGGGTCCAGATGGCCAAGCCTAGCGAATTCGACGAGGACGCGACGCTCGAAGCCGCAGCCCAACGTTTCTGACGACAAGGCGCGCCTCAGGAACGGAGCGTGATCTACTGGCGGCGCGGGTCACGCCGCTGTGGCGATTAATCGGCCGACTTTGGCACCGCGACGCCGTCGTTCCCGATAAGCGGCTGGCCCAGCGCACCAGCGCCCGGCTGCGGCAACATCAGTGTTGTGGTCTGCTGATCACGCTCAAGCATCACCTCGCGGCCGTGCACCGCGCGCAATTTCCAGCCCTGGTAACCTTCGCCGATCTTCAGGCGCAACGCAGCCTTGGTTGCCTCGTCGACAAAGATGCCAAAACCCTCATCGCCGCCGTCGACGGTGCCGACCAGGAAAAACTGCGGACGTTCGACGCGCGGCGGCTCTGGAGGGGGGCGCGGTGCGGGAGATGCGGCCGCGACTACCGGCGGCGGCCGGCGCGACGGCGAGAAGATCGGCCGCTCGCGCGTGGCCGAGAGGCTCGAATGCAAAATTTCCCAAAGCGGATTGGGGCTGAGTGCGCGCTCCGGCCCGGGAGGCTGCGCTTCCACCGATCGAACGATGATGCTCGGCGCAGGCGTCGCTGGTAGCTCCCAAACCGTTGGGATTGATGGGTCATCGGCATGACTCGGCGCGTTGAGATCGGGCGCGTCAGTCGGCAATGCACGTGTTGCCGCCGACGCGGCAACAGTAGCGGCGAGCAGCAAGGCGCGCCTTACGCTGCGTTTGCCCAAGATCTGCCATCTCATGATTTCGCGCCCTGCCATTGCTCGGACGCTCTTTCGCCGGCATCCCGCCTCTTCACCTCCGAACACCTCTTGCGACGTAACCCCGCAGAGTTCTGCGCGAATGATCGGAACAGAACCCGCGTAGCAGCTCGAGAACCGAGAAAATTGGTTCTCGAGCCCTACGTCTCGACCAACCCGTGCGCTGCCGCACCGCTTCAGTTAACGATTGGCGCCAAGCCTTTGCTCATGCTGATGGTCGTCATGATCGTCGTGGCCAAGTCTTTCGTCGTCGTCAGGGCGAACACATTCAAAGCTGGATGCGGCAGCCGTGCTACCTCTTCCGTTATACTTCGCGATGTTCGGAAACGCGCATAACGGCCTCTGGAACGCGACGCCCTGATTCGGATCGTCATTCACGTATTTGGTAGCGTTGATCTGTTCAGGCACTCTCCCGTTCACCACCCAGTTGTCGAGTGCGGAAATGATATCGGCAGCTGGATCGGAGGGGTTCGGTCCGCTGGGGGTGAAGGCTTGTCCAAACGCATTTGCACCAGGTCCGCCGTTGCAGTGAGCCATTCCCGGTACCATGAAGAGACGATAGAACTCCCGCGTAGCTCCCTTCCCCATTTCGCGGTTCAGCGCGTGAAAGTAATCGAGGTCGTTCTGGGGTGAAATGGCGCTGTCACTCCAGCCCGCATACTGGATCAACTTGCCGCCATGCGAGGTGAAGACACGAAGATCGGGATCGATAGAGTTCGCAATTGCACCGAGCTCTTTGTCCGCTTGCTTGGCGTTATCGGCGGCGGTGAAAGAAGTCGGCGTCCATCCGGAGTTCGGAAACACCAGCTTCGTGAAGGTGCTGATCGCGAAGGCTCCCTGCAACCCCGCGGCTGGATTTCCAGAACCCGTTAGCCAAAGCGGCCAATCGACAAAGCTGTTCGCTTCTCCACTCCCGCCCTGATAGCCCGGGAAGATACCGCGGGGTCCGGAAAAGATTTTCTCGATGGCCTCTATCTTTTCTTTCGACAACGACAACTTCTTCGGGTCGAAGCCGCAGGCGCGCGGATTGTTCAGGAACTGATCCGTGCTCAGCCCTCCGTCCTTTCCGGCACATTCCGCCAGCGTGGACTTGCTCAGCGTGTCGAGGTCCGATTGCGAGAGATCTCCGCTGGAGATCCCTTGCAGCGCCGCGACGTTATAGGCAAACCCGCTCATTAGATGGGTCCAGTTGTTCCCCGGAGACCCGGCGATGATCCCGTCGAAGTCCCGCGGATAGTGCTGGGCCTCCATCAAGGCTTCCCGACCACCGTTCGAACAACCAAGGAAATAGGAGCGTTGAGGTCCGCTATTCTGGAACGCGAAGATGAGACCCTTGGCGACATCAGTGGTCTCCTTGATGGCCCGGTATCCCCAATCAACGACCTTCTCGGGATGACCTACGGCCCAACTAGTGTCGATGGCATTCGACTGATTGCCGTCGTCGGTCGCGGCTACGACATATCCTCGGCGCAGCGGATCGGCCATCGAGGTATACGGGACGGCGCCGCAATATCCGCCACACCCCACCTGAAGATATTTCAGATTCCAACCGGATTGCGGCAGCCAGACCTCGAACTGGATATGTGAGTCGCTGCTTGGTGTCGCGAACCCGGCCACCCGGCAGAACTTCGGCATATTCGGTAGTGTATCGGCGGCTGGACTAACGAACGTCCCCGCCGGAACAGTCTGAGCCATCGTTATCGTTGTCTTTGGTCGATGGAAGGTCTTGGCCAAATTCGAGCAACTGTCCGCTTTGGCGGGTGTTGCGGCCGCGAATGCCGTTGTCGCGAACGCCACCGCCACGAACGTTCTCAAATACTTTCGTGAGCCAACTGGATACTCGTCAAGAATCATTGTCTTTCCCTCCTCCACGTTTGCGCCTGAGAACCAGGCATCGAATTTGACGATCGCCAGTTGCGCGGACGTGCTCCGGCTGTTGTTATTGGAGTGCGATTTCCGAAAGACGGCGTCCACTCTACGGCGCCATACTCATCAGGCTGTTGGGTTGGCCTCGCTCGCGAGCGAAGACGTCGATCCGGCCAGCGCGCTCACGGGGCCGGCCGGATGAATCGGACGAAAAGAAGAAATGAGTGCAGCGCGCTGCCCGTGGGCCAGCTCGATGCCTGGGCATACAGCTGCGCGACAAGTCCCCTCCACCCAAATGCGCCGTCGGTGAAGTACCGGTTCGATTGAAAGACCTGAGTCCGGTGATACCCACGAGGCTGAGAGGCAATCCGCTGAACAGAGAATGCGGTTTGCAAGCGAACGTTAAGCCCATAGCGTTTCCTCCAAGCGGACTGCGCGGGCTTGCGCTTTTTGGAACGCTTGCATGCCCGACTATCGCAAGCTAGATCACTAACTTCCCAGAGACTGTCGCTTGACGGACAATCTCGATCGCAAGGGGCCCGGGTGCTCGACGATTTACTAGCGGCCAGTAAATGGGCGCGCGCGCTCTCAACCGAACAGTTGCAGCGTGTGCGTGCAGCGATCCTCGTCCGCGAATTTCTGCCGGGCAATTATGCATGCCACAAGGGCGATCCATCCAGTTTCTGGATCGGGGTAATCGATGGACTGGTCAAAGTTTCAACCCTGTCCGACACGGGCAAGTCCGTGACCTTCGCAACCTTCCCTGCCAATTCTTGGTTTGGCGAGGGTTCGATACTCAAACAGGAGCTGCGCAAATATGATGTTGTTGCGTTGCGTGACTCGCGCGTCGCGTTGATGCCAGCTACTACTTTCTTCTGGCTGCTGGACTCAAGCATCGATTTCAACCGCTTCATCATTACCCAGCTCAACGAACGCCTCGGTCAATTCATGGGGGCATTCGAGCATGATCGGCTGGACGATCCAGATGCGCGTGTCGCCCATACGATCGCGGACATGCTGCATCCGCAGCTCTATCCGAACCGAGGTGGCCGTATCGATATCTCCAACGAGGAGCTTGGTTACATCGTTGGCACATCACGACAAAGGGTCAATCAGGCATTACAAGTGCTAGAGAAATGCGGACTGATCAAAGTAGAGTACCGGGAAATTAACGTGCTCGATATCGAGGGCCTGCGAGGCTTTGGCGGCTAGTCTAGCACCGAACTCGTGCGTGTTAGAAGCAGTTCTCATTCGAGTGGGGCGAACGAATGCGACGACAGAACGCAAGCACTCGTGCATGACGTTACATCTGCGCACCAATCATCCACGGAACGGTCTCTTCGTTGCCAACGCCCAGTTCTTCGCTTTTCGACTTTTCACCGGACGCAACTTCGATAAGCTTGCGATAGATTTCCAGGCCCTTGCTCTCGATTGTGGAGCCGCCATCCATGATGTCTCCGCAGTTTATGTCCATGTCGTCGCGCATGCGCGCATACATCTTAGTATTGGTCGCGAGCTTTACGGAGGGTGACGGCTTTGCACCAAAACAAGAGCCGCGCCCCGTCGTGAAAGCCACTAAATTCGCACCTCCGGCGATTTGTCCAGTCGTCCCCATCGGGTCGTAGCCTGGCGCATCCATAAATACGAGACCTCGATCCTTGATCGGCTCAGCGTATCGGTACACGCCCGTAAGGGGCGTCGAGCCACTTTTGGCGACAGCCCCCAACGACTTTTCCAGAATCGTCGTAAGCCCTCCAGCTTTGTTGCCGGGGGTTGGATTATTGTCGATGCTGCCCTTCTCTCGTTCGGCATAACCCTCCCACCATTTGATCAGGCTGACGATTTTCTCACCGACCTCTCTGGACACTGCTCGCCGCGTCAGAAGATGTTCGGCGCCATAGATCTCTGGTGTCTCACTAAGTATGGCCGTACCGCCCTGTGCAACCAGCATGTCAACTGCCACACCAAGGGCTGGATTTGCAGTAATGCCCGAGTAGCCGTCAGAACCGCCGCATTGTAAAGCGACGACCAGATTAGAGACCGGCACCGGTTGCCGGCGACACTCGTTCGCCCGTGGCAACATCTCCTCGATTGCAGCAACAGCCGCTGCAACGGTATTCCTCGTGCCTCCTTTTTCCTGGATCACGAGCGGAGCGATCATCTTGCCGGTTTCGATACCCTCAGCCATGAACATCGCGCCCATCTGGTTCGCTTCACAACCAAGACCGATGACCACGACGCCGGCAAAGTTCACGTGCTTGACGAACCCGCCCAAGGTTCTGCGCAATTGTTGAACGCCCTCCCCGTTATGTTCGATGCAGCATCCAACACCGTGAGTTATCGGCACCACCCCGTCGACATTCGGATATTTCTCCAAGGCTCCGGGCCTCGAGAAATGCTCAACGGCAAGCTTGGCGACCGTCGC
Source organism: Bradyrhizobium sp. AZCC 2230 (assembly GCF_036924495.1). Classification (NCBI taxonomy): domain Bacteria; kingdom Pseudomonadati; phylum Pseudomonadota; class Alphaproteobacteria; order Hyphomicrobiales; family Nitrobacteraceae; genus Bradyrhizobium; species Bradyrhizobium sp. AZCC 2230. The sequence continues at coordinate 3,808,651 of NZ_JAZHRS010000001.1, forward strand.
AGAGCAATTCACGGTACTCACGACGCCAATGTAGTTGCGCGTAGCGACACGCCCATCGGCACGGACAATTCCTTGAAATTCATCGACCGTCGTGGCACTCGGACGCGCGCCCCCGTCTGCACCGAATGCATAGTCCCGCTCGAACGTGCCCATGGCCAGATTATGGGTGTGGACGTGCTCTCCGGCTGCAATATCACTCGTCGCAAAACCAATGATCTGTCCGTAGCGTAAGACGGGCTCGCCTCGACGGATATCTACGGCCGCCACTTTATGCGCGGCTGGAATTGGCGAACTGGCGATCAATCCATCGAGTCCAACGAGAAGGGATCCGCTACTAATATCCGATCTCGCAATAGCGACGTTATCCCGAGCATGCAGCTTTATTACCGATGACGGCGTTCCCATAATTTGCCTCGATCCGCTGATTGTCGTTCGCTTTGATCGTGTAGCAGTGGCCGGACGGACAACTGCTCTACGTCTGAACCAGTAACAAGAATTCGACCGCACACCGCAGGTAGTTATTTCAAGACCATCTGCGTGAACGGATAGACGTAAGCCTGCAACGTCACGAGCCCGCCAACGAGACACGCCAGCGCGATCGAGTGCTTGAACACGAAGCGCAGGATCGTGCCTTCGTGGCCGAACCAGTTGGTCGCGGTCGAGGCAACCACGATCGACTGCGCGTCGATCATCTTGCCCATGACGCCACCAGACGAGTTGGCGGCGGCCATCAGGATCGGCGACAGGCCGAGCTGTTCGGAGGTAATCTTCTGCAAATTGCCGAACAGCACGTTGGAGGCAGTATCCGATCCCGTCAGCGCCACGCCCAGCCAGCCGAGCAGCGTGCCGAAGAAGGGGTAGAGAACGCCGGTGGTAGCGAACGCCAGACCGAGCGTCGCGTCGACGCCGGACAGCCGCGTCAGAGTGCCGATCGCCAGCATCGCCGAGATCGTGATCAGCGAGACCGCGCACAGCCGGATGGTGCGGCCATATTCCACGACCATCTTGGCCGGCGCGACGCCCATCAGGGCGCCCGAGATCAGAGTGGCGATCAGCAACCCGGTTCCGGTCAACGACAGGTAGGGGAACGAGAAAACCGCACCTTCAAGCGTCGGCTTGGCCGCCACCGGTGGCATCTTGTTGATCATGTTGTGCAGATCAGGGACTTGGTAATTCCAGATAAATATGGAATTTGCCCAAGTCTTGAACGAACCGTTGCCCCAGATCAGCATGACGATGAAAACGATGATCCATGGCAGCAACGCGTTCCAGAGCTGCGACTGGGTGAGCGGTTTTGTGTCCAGCGGCTTGACTGGCTTCATCGTCGAGATCGACTCGTCCTTGCCACGCAGCGCCGGCGACAGCCACAGTTCCCTCGGCTGCCAGACTTCCAGAAACAGGATGAGACAGCCCATCGAGATCAGCGACGCGCCGATATCGACGATCCAGGGGTTGATGTAGTTCGAGATCACGAATTGCGGAATCGCGAATGACACGGCGGTGACGAGAATGGCCGGCCAGATCGCTATCATGCCACGCCATCCGGCGAACGCCCAGATCAGCCAGAACGGCACGAGCATCGAGAAGAACGGCAGTTGCCGGCCGATCATCGCGCCAAGGATATAGGGATCGAGCCCGGTGACGGACGCGAGACCCTGGATCGGTGCGCCCAGCGCACCGTAGGCGACGGGCGCGGTGTTGGCGATCAGCGACAGGCCGGATGCTGCCAGTGGCGAGAAGCCGAGGCCGAGCAAAACAGCGCCGGTGATTGCGACCGGCGTTCCGAAGCCGGAGGTTCCTTCAAAAAAGGCGCCGAATCCAAACGCGATCAGCAAGAGCTGCAGGCGGCGGTCCGTCGTGACGCCGCCGATGGCGCGCTTCAGCAGCTCGAACCGTCCAGTCTCGACCGTGATGCGATAAAGAAAGATGACGTTGAGCACGATCCAGCCGATCGGGAAAAATCCTACGACAACCCCGAGCAGAGAGGCACGGATAGACATTCCGACCGGCATCGTGAAGGCAAAGATGGTGACGATATTGGTGGCAATCAGCGCGATAACCGCTGCAATGTGAGCCTTGACCTTATTCGATGCGATCAAGACGAGCAGGGTGACGGCGGGAACGGCGGCAGCGACGGTCGACAGGGCGGCATTACCGAACGGATTGTAAACTTGATTCCACAATGGGTAGCTCCTCTCCAAACAAGGTCGACTGTGGGCTCGCCGCGCCCCTTGTCGTCGCGGGTCAGGCCAGGCCAGGCGCTTTTTATAACGATCGTAAGAAAACACGCAATAGATTTTTTTGACAAACGTGATAAAACAGGTCGCAAGCTATCGCTCTCACCATTGGCAGACAAATCTAGATGGCCAGGCCCAGGGAATTCGATGAAGACACGGTGCTCGAAGCCGCAACGCAGCGCTTTTGGACGAACGGCTATGAGGCGACATCGATGCGCGACCTCGCCGACCGCACTGGAATGACCACACCGAGCCTCTACAATGCGTTCGGTGACAAAAGAGCCATCTACCGCCTCGTGCTCGATCGGTATGTTCGTCGCGCGCTCGAATCTTGCTCTGCGATTTTCGGAGACGATGACCCGCCCTTGCGCGCACTAGAGCGGTACTTCGACGCTCTCATAGAGGAGACGCGGGCCGACGCCCTGCGGAAAGGATGCTTCGTCGTCAACACCGCGCTTGAGGTCGCCCCGCATGACGCTGACTTCCGTGATCTGGTTACGAACGTCTTCGGCCGAATCGAGAAGTACATGCGCGATTGCATCGTCCGCGGCCAGTCAGACGGGACAATTCGAACCAAACTGCCGGCTGCTGACCTGGCCCGCCTCTTCCTCGGCGCAATGCTAGGCATCCGCGTGCTGGCGCGGACCAGCTCGGAACGCGAGCTCCTGACCGGTGTCGTCCGCCCACTGTTCGCGCTGCTAAGGACAAAGTGAAACGTTGAACGACGCGCGCAGACCTGCGGTGGCAGACGCAGCCGACACGAAGGCCTACTGTGCAGTCATGGACAAGTACTATCGCTCCGGGGATAAGAGAGAGTTTGAATGTCGTGGCGTATGTCCATGATGATTGAAGATCAGCCGCTTATTATACTGGCTCGCGCGAGCGGCGCTCATCCCCTCGACTTTTGCCAAGTTTGCAGGGCGTCTTCATCCGTTCGCGCTGACGGTCGCTACCATTCAGCACTCGGGATCGTAGAGGATCGAGGGAACGCGAGCAAAATCGCAGAGGCTTGGTGGCGAGAGACCGCTATCGCCTTTCCCCACACGACGCCAATCTGCGATATTTCCACCTAAAGCTCAGAACCTTGTCGAACGGTAGGTTCAAATCGGGGATAGGATTTGAATCTATGACCTTGGTATGAGCCTGACGATTGCCGAAATGGTTATTCATCGCGCTGGCCCGCGCGCCAGGCCATCTCCCAGAAGTCTGCCTCGAGTCGGGTGGCTTCCTTGAAGATCGCAATCAGTTCGACCTCGCGGGCCGGCGTGGCGTAGAGATCGGCGAGACGCTCAAGGTGCGCCCGCGCTTTCGTCGCGACCTCCTCGTATGGCACGCCGTCATACTCGGCGATCCAAACGCGATAGGGGTTCGTCGCAGCGCCCGCATCGGGGCGCGAGGCGAGCCGCGTTGCGATCTCCGCGTAGCCGATCACGCAGGGGGCAAGCGCCACCCTGAGTGCTAGCAGATCGCCGCGCATTCCTGCGTCGAGCACGTAGCGTGTATAGGCTAGCATCTCGACCGCTGGAGGGGTTTGTTCAAGGTCGCTCGGAGACAACCCCCAACCGGCACAGAGCTTCACGTGAAGGTTCATCTCAACATCAAGGATGGCCGAGAGACCGGCCGCTGCTTCACGCATGTCCGCAAGCCTGGGCGACTTATAGACCGCGAGCGCGTAGGCGCGAGCAAACTCGATGAGGAACAGGTAGTCCTGAACGAGGTAGTGACGAAACGCCGCTTCGGCGAGCGAGCCGTCTGCTAACCCGTTCGTGAAGGGATGTTCGGTGTAGGCCCGCCACTCAGCGGATGCTTCTGCCTTTAGACGCTCGAAAAAACTCACGATCTCTTTCGCCTAGCTTGCTTTCCCATGAACGTCTTTGGCTCGCTACCGATAGCGCGTTGCGAACCGGGTGGACGCTGACCTTGAGCACGCCGCCACGATCAGCCGGCACGACTCAAGTTATCACCAGCAGAAGGCACATGCTCTAAGTCCAAGGTTCGATTGCGGACGAAGCGCACCAGTTTCGCTCCAGAAACAACCCGCACGAAACGCAACGAACGTGGTCGAATTCCACGGAAAGCACAGGAAAATCAACGGCCGCGGCCATTGTCCCGCCGCTCATAACGGTCTGGTTGCAGGTTCGAGTCCTGCCGGGCCCACCAAGAATATCAGTAATTTGCTCGATCTTCGTTGCCTTCATCGCGACGACCGCACCAGAAACCGCACCAGATACGTGCGCTGTTCGTTCGTAACGCATGCATTTTGGCGCCAGTCATCCATACGGCAGAGATCCACACCGAATGTCCACGGCGAGGCTGCCCCCGAAGACTCAGCAGTCGAAATCGGCGAACCGATACTCTCAGAGCTTTTCGACCAGATGAACTTCGACCGGAAATCCCATGAGCTGAATGCGATCGGCGACAGCGCGGAGGCTGATCGAAGAAGAATTCGGTGACCTGCCGATTGCCGCCCTCGCCGATCGCAGAATTCGCGGCGACTTCAAGAGCTGGCGAGACAAATACGCCAACACCCCACGCAAAGCTGATCTTGCCTGGACGGTGCTGGCGCGCATTCTGTCTTTCGCGAAAGACCGCGGGATCATTACCAACAATCCCTGCGAGCGCGGAGGCCGGCTCTACGTCGCAGACCGCCGAGACAAGATCTGGACCGAACAGGACATTGCCGCAGTTCTGTCGGTTGCCTCCGACGAGATCAGGCTGGCGCTGATCTTGGCTTTATGGAGCGGTCAGCGACAAGGCGACCTCTTGCGCTTGCCTTGGTCAGCCTACGAGAGCCCTCACATTCGCCTTCGCCAGTCGAAAGGCGGGCGGCGCGTGGCGATGCCCGCTGGCACTCCCTTGAGAGCTTTGCTCGACACCACGCAGCGTCGGGGACCTCTTATCCTGACGAACACGCTCGGCCGGCCCTGGACGTCTGATGGCTTTCGAACATCGTGGGCAAAGGCATGCGAGCGGGCAGGCGTTAGCGGCCTTACATTTCACGATCTGAGGGGCACCGCGGTGGTTCGGCTTGCGATTGCCGGCGCCAGTGTGCCGCAGATCGCGGCCGTCACCGGCCACTCGCTAAAGGACGTCGAGGCCATTCTCGATGCGCACTATCTTGGTCGCGACATTCAGCTTGCAGAGGCTGCGGTGCTCAAGCTCGAAGCGAGAACAAAACTGTAAAATGACCTGTAAAATGAGGTCATCCACCCTACCAAGCCATATGTTAAGTGCCTGATTTGTTTGGTGGGCGCACCAGGGCTCGAACCTGGGACCCGCTGATTAAGAGTCAGCTGCTCTACCAACTGAGCTATGCGCCCGAAAGGCGGTCAATGCCTTGCGAGGCCGGTCGTTTAGCAAAGCGATCCGGGTCTGGCAAGCGATGTGGCGCATGTTTTCCAAGGTTCTTCCACAGCCCCGGAAATGCGAAAAGCCGCTGGATTCCAGCGGCTTCTCAGAGGTTAATACCCGGGAAATCCCGGAGCGCTCAAAGACGCCCTTCCCGATCCGGGCCGCCGTCGCGGTCAAACCGGTCGCCGCCGCGGAAGTGGTCCATGCCACGCTCCATCATGCGGTCCATGCCGCGTTCCATGAAGTGGCGGGGCGGACCATCCTCGCCGCCGCCGAACGGGCCGCGGTGGTGGGTCAGCATGGCAAGGCGGCGCTTCTGGCCGTCATCGAGGCTCTTGTAGAGCGGATCGGCGGCGTCGGCGATCTTTTTCAAAGCCGTAGAGGTCGCGCCCATGTCGTCGGCGCGCTGGCGCAGGCGGGCGACCGGATCGTCCGGCTTGTCGCCGTCCTTATTGCCGTCCTTGGCAGCGTCGCCGGGACCCGCGTTCATCCGCGCATTGGCGCGGTCGAGGCGCAGCTTGGCGAAGTCGCGCACGGCGGCTTCAACCGGCGGCCACAGCTTCTCCTGGTCGGCGTTGAGCTTCAGCCCGGCATGGACCGCGGCGATCCGCGCGTCGACGAAGGCGGCGCGATCTTCGGGGTTCATGCGGATGTGGCGGAAGTGCTCCATCCACGGGCGATGATATTGGGCATAGACCGCGCCCGAGCCGGCGATGCTGAGCACGGCGATGGCGGCGATGGTGAACTTCCTCATGACGTACCTCCTCTGGAAGGATGTCCTGAAGATGGGCGTCGCGAGGCCAAGGTGCAACTTACAACTTGGACAGAGAGGGCGTTCTTTCGCAGATGTAACTCACTTGAATGTCCGTTCAGCCACCGCGGACATCATCCGCAACAAAAAATAGCCTCCGTGCAGCCCGCACGGAAGCTCTCCTTCATATTTCGTTTAGATTAGTTCGTCGTGCTCTTCGATTCCTTCAGGAACTCGTCGATCAGCGGCTGGCCGACGCGGCCTGCGGCGTCCTTGTAGACCGGCTCCATCGCCTTGCGCATCGCCTCGTCCTGCTCCGGCGTGAGCTTGATGATCTCGCTCTTGCCGCTCTTCTTGATCTCGGCGAGCGCGTCGTCGTTTTCCTTCTGCGACTGCGCGTTGTTGAAGTCGGTTGCCTCCTTCATCGCCTTCGAGAGCTGGTCGCGGATGTCGGCCGGCAGATCGTCCCAGAACTTCTTGTTCACGATCACGACGTAGCCGATGTAACCGTGATTGGTCTCGGTGATGTACTTCTGCACCTCGTGCATCTTCTGGGTATAGATGTTCGACCAGGTGTTCTCCTGGCCGTCGACCACGCCGGTCTGCAGCGCCTGATAGACTTCCGAGAACGCCATCACCTGCGGCAGCGAGCCGAGCGCCTTGAACTGCGCCTGCAGCACGCGCGAGGACTGGATGCGAAACTTGACGCCCTGATAATCGTTCGGTGCCACCAGCTTCTTGTTGGCGCTCATCTGCTTGAAGCCGTTGTCCCAATAGGCAAGGCCGGTGATGCCCTTCGGCTCCAGCAGCTTGAGCAGCCGCGCACCGAGCGGACCTTCCGTCACCTTCCGCAGCGTCTTCAGGTCGGGAAGGATATAGGGCAGATCGAACACCTCGAACTCGCGGATGCCGAGCGGGCCGAACTTGGAGTTCGACGGCGCCAGCATCTGCACGCTACCGAGCTGCAGCGCCTCGAGCTCTTCCTTGTCCTTGTACAGCGTCGAGTTTGGATAGACCTCGATCTTGACCTTGCCGCCGGTGTACTTTTCGGCGAGTTCCTTGAATTTTTCGGAGGCCTTGCCCTTCGGCGTGTCGGTCGCGACGACGTGGCTGAACTTGATGATGATCGGGTCGGCGCTGGCGGGGCCGGCAAGGCTCAAGGCCAATGCCGCGACGGATGCCGCGATCGCGAAGGTGCGCATAATCTCTCCCTGTTGTTTTTGGGCCGCCCGGCGCGGGCGGCCTGTCCTCATGCCAGGCACTTCAATACAGGCCGGCGCCCCTGCGTGCTATTGGCCGTTAGCAGGGCTGCTATTCACAGTGAATGCCGCTGCGCTCCCTCTCCCGCTTGCGGGAGAGGGTTGGGGAGAGGGTGTCTCCGCAGGCGAGAACCCCCGAAAGGAGAGAACCCTCACCCGCCGCGCGCATCGCGCGCATCGGCCTCTCCCGCAAGCGGGAGAGGCGAAAACAACTCGCAGCTTCGCCTGTCAGCTCGCCGCGGCCGTCGTCACGGTGTCGCGCTGGCGCTTCATGACGATCTTGTTGAGCGCGCCGAGATAGGCTTTTGCGGACGCCACCAACGTGTCCGGATCCGCCGCGCGCGCCGTCATCGCACGTCCCTCATGCGAAAGCCGGACCGACACTTCGGCCTGCGCGTCGGTGCCTTCGGTGACCGCATGCACCTGATACAGATCGAGCTTGGCCTCGTGCGGCACCAGCGCCTTGATGCAGTTGAACACCGCGTCCACCGGACCGTTGCCCTCGGCCTCCTCGATCTTGATCTGGCCGTCGACGTCGAGCTTCATGGTCGCGCGCTGCGGGCCATGGGTGCCGGCGATCACGGTCAGCGAGGTCAGCTTGATGCGGTCATGCGACGCCGCCATCTCCTCGTCGACCAGCGCCTCGATGTCCTCGTCGTAGATGTCCTTCTTGCGGTCGGCGAGCGCCTTCATCCGCGTGAACGCATCTTCCAGCTGGTTCGGACCGAGCTTGTAGCCCATCTCCTCCAGCTTGTGCACGAAGGCATGGCGTCCGGAATGCTTGCCGAGCACCAGCGAGGACTGCTTCAGGCCAACCATTTCGGGCCGCATGATCTCGTAGGTCGAGGCGTCCTTCAGCACGCCATCCTGGTGGATGCCGCTCTCATGCGCAAACGCGTTCCGGCCGACGATCGCCTTGTTGTACTGCACCGGGAACGAGGTCGCCGCCGACACAACCTTCGAGGCGCGGGTCAGCTGCGTGGTGTCGATCTTGTTCCAGAACGGAAACTTGTCGTTGCGCACGTTGATCGCCATCACGATCTCTTCGAGCGCAGCGTTGCCGGCGCGCTCGCCGATGCCGTTGATGGTGCACTCGACCTGGCGCGCGCCGCCGACCACGCCGGCCAGCGAGTTCGCAACGGCCATGCCGAGGTCGTTGTGGCAGTGCACCGAGAACACCGCCTTGTCGGAGTTCGGCACGCGCTCGATCAGCGTCTTCATGAAGTGGGTGTATTCGTCGGGCGTGGTGTAGCCGACGGTGTCGGGAATGTTCACCGTGGTGGCGCCGGCCTTGATGACGGCCTCGACGATGCGGCACAGATAGTCCATCTCGCTGCGGGTGCCGTCCTCGGCCGACCATTCGACGTCGTCGATCTGGTTGCGGGCTCGCGCGACCATGGCAACCGAGGTCTCGAGCACCTGCTCCGGGGTCTTGTTCAGCTTCACCCGCATATGCAGCGGCGAGGTCGCGATCACGGTATGGACGCGGCCGCGCTTGGCGAATTTCACGGCTTCAGCGCAGCGGTCGATGTCGGCCGGGTGGGCACGCGACAGGCCGGCGATGACGGCGTTCTTGGAGCGGCGGGCGATCTCGCTGACCGCCTGGAAGTCGCCTTCGGAGGTGATGGGGAAGCCGGCTTCGATGACGTCGACGCCCATATCATCCAGGAGCTCCGCGACCTCGAGCTTCTCTTCGAAGGTCATGGTGGCGCCGGGGCACTGCTCGCCGTCGCGCAGCGTGGTGTCGAAAATGATGACGCGGTCCTTATCGGACTTGTTCGCGGGGGCCATTGCAAAATTCCTTTTGAGCTTTTGCGCCGTTCAGTCTGCTGGGCGCTTGGAGGTGTCCGGTGATCTCGACCAACCCCTGAGTGCCCAGGCGCGTGGCGCCCAGCCGGCCCTCAGGGGCAAGTAAGAAGAAGGCCGCCAATAAGGAGGGTGGGCAGCAGCGCGGCCGGGATCGTGGCGGCGGCCAGAGCCACCTCCCCCGAAATCCCATCGATTTGGCCGCGAATCAGCATTGCCAGACCCTTTTGAGCTCCAAATCCTCGGTCAAAACCGTTGACGGTTGGTTGCCGGGAGGCTCAGTGCGTCGTTTCTAGACGAGAAATAGGCGCAACCGCAACGCCAAAAGATGGTCAGGGGGACTGACCTGGGTGCGGATCTCGCCGCTCGGCTCGCAATGGCGGCTCCGTCATCCTGAGGTGCGAGTGGCGCGGTGCGCATAGCATCGCGCCAGGAGCCTCGAAGGATGCACAGCCGAACTGGTGCATCCGGGCCGTCGCCCTTCGAGGCTTGCCCTGCGGTGCGTTGCGCCCCATGGCGCGCACCTCAAGGTGACAGCGTTCGACAACGCCAACAAATCCGAATTTCGGTAAAGTGGAATATTTTGATGCACCCCGATTGACCCAGCGCTTGCGTGTTTTGCCCGGCGGGCAGCGCAAGCACTCGTAGCCCGCATGGAGCGGAGCGGAATGCGGGACCGGTCCCGGTTGCGCTACGTTCCATCCGGCGACAACCGCGTCACGGTTGCTCAGGGATGACCGTCGAGCTTGTGGTCTCCAGAAAGCTACCCGGTGCGACGCGAGCGGGCCCTGGTCTCCCAGCGATCCAGCATCTGGCCGAGTTCACCGAGGGCGGGGGACGGAGTTTCGTTGGTGTTGGCGGGAACGGTGGGGCTAAGCCAGTCCGGCTGCCTGTAGCCGCCCGAGCGGCGAGCCACGGCACGCCGTTTGCGGGACTGGAAATCGCGCGTGAAATAGCCGGCCGCATACGCGATCCCGAGCAACACGATCAATGTGATGACACCCTGCACCATTGGCTGCGGCCTTTCTCTCAAGATTTCTGCGCAGCAATAGAGGCGAGGTCAAGACTTGACAGGGCCCAAACTGGGGCTCGGTTAATTCCCCAAGGGCGCGCGAATTGTCGCGTCACACCGTTGCGCCCGAAATCAGCCGGGCCGCCCTCGCAACCGGGGATGAATGGGACTAACCTTGCACTTGCTCGGCCGGATCAACCGGCCAGCTGACATGACCCGGGAGGACGCGAATGACACGCCAACAGCAGCGTGAGCAGGATGCTGCGCTTTCACGACGGACGCTGGTGCAGGGCCTTGCGCTCGGTGCCGCGGCCACGATCGCCGGAACGGGCACCGCGCTGGCCCAGACCGGACCTGCCGCCCCGCCGTCGACGATCACCACACCACCGCGCGACTTCGGCCCCAACGGCGCGCCGACCACCTATTTCTGGGACCCCGATATCATCGCGGTCGATCCCTCCTTCAACGATCTGGCGCAGCCCAACACCGCGATCAAGCGGCTTCATACCGGCCTGCTGTGGGCGGAAGGTCCGGCCTGGAGCGCGCAAGGACGGTATCTGCTCTGGAGCGACATTCCCAACAACAGGCAGATGCGCTGGAGCGAGGATGACGGCCGCGTCAGCGTGTTCCGCGCGCCCTCCAACAATTCCAACGGCAATTCGTTCGACTTCCTGGGCCGCCAGCTCTCAGGCGAGCATCTGACCCGTCGGGTGACGCGCTACGAGCACGACGGCACCGCCACCGTGCTGTGCGACAATTACAACGGCAAGAAGCTGAACTCGCCGAACGACGTCGTCGCGCATCCCGACGGCAGCTACTGGTTCACCGATCCGCCCTATGGCGGCCAGCTCTATGAAGGCGAGCCCGATGCGGCAGGCGGACCGAGCAATGCAGGCGGCAAGCTCAATCCGCGGATCGGGCAGCCGGCCGGCTTTACACCGGGCAAGCGCGAGCTGCCGACCAATTGCTATCGCATCGACCCAAGCGGCCGCGTCGATCTCGTCGTCACCGAGGAGCAGGTGCCCGATCCCAACGGGCTGTGCTTCTCGCCTGACTTCAAGAAGCTCTACGTCGTCTCGACCGGCAAGGGACCGGGCGACACCGGACCGGGCGGCAATGGCGAGATTTTTGTGTTCGATGTCGGCGCGGACAACAAGGTGTCCAACGGAAAGCGCTTCTCCGATTGCGTGATCGACGGCGTGAAGTGCGGGCCGGACGGCGTGCGCTGCGACGTCAACGGCAACGTCTGGGCCTCCAGCAATGCCGGTCGCGCCGTCGGCTATAATGGCGTCACGACATGGTCGCCGGACGGCAAGCTGCTCGGCCGCATTAGACTGCCGGAAGTCTGCGGCAACATCTGCTTCGGCGGGCCGAAGCGCAACCGCCTGTTCATGGCCGCGAGCCAGTCGCTCTACGCGGTGTTCACGGCGACGCAAGGTGCAGGGCCGGGCTGAGCAGGCGTGAGCTGAATTGCGACGAGGCGCCAGCGTGCCCCGCTGGCGCCTCAAACTTGCGCGCTACGGTGCCTATTCAGGAAGAAGGCTTCAATGCGTCCGATCGTGATCATACCCACCCGGCTTGGTTCAACCAGGCTCCCAGGCAAGGCGCTGACGGAGATCAACGGTGAGCCAATGATCGTTCACGTCTGGCGAAGAGGTCTCGAGGCCGATATCGGCCCCGTCGTCGTTGCCTGTGGCGATCAAGCCATCGTGGATGTCATCGATGGCTTGGGCGGCCGTGCGGTCCTGACTGACTCGACTCTCCCGACGGGGTCGGATCGTGCACACGCTGCACTGCAGCTGATCGACGCGGAAACGGCCTACGATGTCGTTGTTGTCCTTCAGGGTGACCTGCCGACCATTGATCCGGCGACGATACGGGCGACGATGGAGCCGTTGTCTCGACATGCCGAATGCGCGATCGCAACGCTCGCCACCGAGATCGAGGATCCTATCGAGCTTCAGGCACCGAGCGTTGTGAAGATCGCCCTTGCGATTCACCCGGGAGAAACCATCGGTCGCGCGGTTTACTTCAGCCGGGCCGTGATCCCCGCTGGCTCCGGCAAGCACTACCATCACGTCGGCATGTACACCTATCGGCGCGAGGCGTTGATGAAATATGTCAGCCTCCCACGCGGCGTCCTCGAGCAGCGCGAAAGCCTCGAACAGCTCCGAGCGATCGAGCACGGCATGCGGATGGACGCGAAGGTGATCCAGACGGAGCCGTTGGGCGTGGACACGCTGGCCGATCTCGAGCGCGCCCGAGAACTTTTGGCATCCAGATCGATCTAGTTCTCCGCACGCAACGCGTGACTTCCAGACAAGGCGCGTGATAATTGAGCCATGGCAAACAAAATTCGCGTCGTTGTTCTCTATGGCGGCAGGTCCGGTGAGCACGAGGTCTCGCTGAAATCGGCGGCCTCCGTGCTCAGGCATCTCGACCGCGCGCGCTTCGAGGTGATCCCGGTCTCCATCGACAAGACCGGCCGGTGGCAGTGGAACGATCTTGCCAGGATCGATCCGGCGCAGGCGGCCTTGCCGATCCTGCCCGATGCACCCGAGATGCGGCTCGCCCGAGGGGCTGACGGACGCGGCGTTCTCGTGCCGATCTCCGAAAGCGCGACAGGCCCGATCGAGATCGACGTCGTGTTTCCGGTCATGCACGGCCCCCTTTGCGAGGACGGCACCGTGCAGGGCCTTTTGGAGCTGGCCGAGGTCGCCTATGTCGGCTCGGGCGTTCTCGCCTCCGCCGTCAGCATGGACAAGGATGTCGCCAAGCGGCTCGCGGAATTCGCCGGCGTTCCGGTCGCGCCCTATCGCGTGCTCACCCGCAAGGCCTTCGCCGCGGACCGCGCCGCATCTCTCGCCGGGGCGGTCGAGGGGCTGAGCCTTCCGGTGTTCGTCAAGCCGTGCAACATGGGCTCCAGTGTCGGCATTCACAAGGTCAAGACGTGGGATGCACTCGGGCCTGCGCTCGATGATGCGTTTCGCTATGACGTCAAGGTGCTGGTCGAACAGGGCATCGACGCCCGCGAGATCGAGGTCGCGGTGCTCGACGGCGACACGCTGTTTGCGAGCGTCGCCAGCGAACTCAATCCGAACGCCCATCACGAATTCTATTCGTACGAAGCCAAATATCTCGATCCCGACGGCGCCCGCGTCGATCTTCCGGCCAGGCTCGACCCGGCACAGATGGAGCGCGTGCGCGCGCTCGCGGTGCAGGTGTTCGCGGCGCTCGAATGCAGCGACCTCGCGCGGGTCGACTTCTTCCTCGATCGGCAGAGCGGCGAATTCTGCTTCAACGAGATCAACACCCTGCCCGGCTTCACCTCGATCAGCATGTATCCGAAGATGATGGAAGCCTCGGGCGTGCCGTATGGAGAGCTGCTGACGCGCCTCGTCCATCGGGCGCTGGACCGCTACCAGCAGCGCCATGCCCTGGAACGCGGCTATTCGAGCTAGGTCGTCTCCTCAAGCGTAGGCCCGGGTCAGGAAACAAGCCATGCGCGTTGTGATCTGCGGCGGCGGCGTGATCGGAGCCTGCACGGCTTACTTCCTCCGCCGCCGCGGCGTCGATGTCATCGTCGTCGAACGGGCTGAAGTGGCGGCCGCGGCCTCCGGCAAGGCCGGCGGCTTTCTGGCGCGCGACTGGTGCGCAGGCACGCCGCTCGATGGCCTGGCGCGGCGCAGTTTTGCACTTCACGCACAACTACCCCAGGAGATCGCGGGCGATTGGGGCTACCGCCCGATGAGCGCGTATGCCGGCTATGTGGCTCCCGATGGCGATCCGCGCCGGAGTACGCCATCCGTGCTCGGCTGGCTCAGCGACGGCGTCGTCATCACACAACGCATCGGCACGACCGAGACGACTGCGATCGTTCATCCGCAAAAATTCACGTCAGCCGTGATGAACGCGGCGCTCTCGCAAGGCGCCGAGCTTCGCCGGGGCCGCGTCACCGGCATCGTCCGCGATGCGACGCGCGCGAAGGGTGTCGCGGTCGAAGGCAGCATCATTGACGCCGATGCCGTCGTGATCGCGATGGGACCATGGTCGCTGCTCGCGGCGCAATGGATGAGCTTGCCCGCTGTCTATGGCCAGCGCAGCCCGAGTATCGTGTACGACATCGGCCCCAACGTGCCGGCCGATGCGTTGTTCCTGGAATGCGAGACGGATCGCAGCACTGTGTCGATCGAGGTCTTTCCGCGCGCCGACGGCAGCACGCATGTCACCGCACTCTCCGACATCGCGCCGCTGCCGCTCGATCCGGCGGCGGTGACGCCGGACCGCGATGCGATCACGCGCCTGCAAGCCATGTCGCAGCGGCTATCGCCGTTGTTTCGTCCCGACAAGATCATCGCGCAGCAGGCCTGTTTCCGTCCCGTGACGGAGGACGGCCTGCCGCTGATCGGCCGGGTGTCGCAGAGCGACGGTCTCTACGTCGCGACCGGACACAATGTGTGGGGCATCCTGAATGCGCCCGCGACCGGCGAGGCCATGGCGCAGCTGATCGCGGACGGCACAACGCGCGAGGTGGATCTCGCGCCGTTCGATCCCGCCCGGCTCGCGCCGCTCGATCCATCGCTGCTGCAAGCGCGCTGAGCCGGCTCAACGCCAACCTGCGATGCGCTCGCATGCCCATCGCCGAAATCTGCATGCCTGCGTGCGAAATGTCGGTTCGCTCTGCCTGCATTTTGCGCAGCGCTAGACTTTAGTCCCCATCGTACAATCCTGAATACAGTTTCACTTGCCGGGGATTCTCTCGTCGTTATAGTCCCGCCCCAATAGCTCAAAAGAAGCTTGGTTCAAGGGAGAGAACAATATGAATAACGCACTCTCTGGTGCATTGCGAAGTGTGCTTGGTGCGGCCGCGACCGGCGTAGTGTTGGCAGCGTCAGGCCCGGCCTTTGCAGCCGATCCGATCAGGATCGGTGTGATCGCGGAAGCGCAGGCGATTGCCGGCGCATCGATCCCGCAGGCGGCGCAGCTCGCCGCCGACGAGATCAACGCAAATGGCGGCATCGACGGCCGCAAGATCGAGATCATCGGCTACGACAATCACTCCTCCTCGGCCGACTCGGTGCGCGCTTTCCAGCGTGCGGTGAACGAGGACAAGGTCAACGCGGTCATTGCCAGCTACATCAGCGAGGTGGTGCTGGCGCTGGAGCCCTGGGCCTCGCGGCTGAAGACGCCGTTCGTCACGCCCGGTGCGGCCTCCAACGAGATCAGCAAGAGCGTCCATGCCGATTACGAGAAGAACAAGTACACCTTCCACGGCTATCTGACCTCGGCGGCATTGGCGCTCTCGGTCTGCGACGGAGCCAAGGACCTGCTGGTCGACAAGATGCACATGAAGACGGCGGTCATCATGAGCGAGGACGCCGCCTGGACCAAGCCGCTCGATGTCGGCTACGAGGAATGTCTGCCCAAGATCGGGCTGAAGGTGCTCGACCACATCCGCTTTTCGCCCGACACCACCGACTTCACCCCGATCTTCAACAAGATCGAGGGATCGAAGCCCGACGTGATCATCACCGGCATCTCCCATGTCGGCGTGCAGCCGACGGTGCAGTGGAAGAACCAGCAGGTGCCGATCCCGATGTTCGGCATCTCCTCGCAGGCGACCAACGAGACCTTCGGCAAGGACAGCAACCAGGAGGCGGAAGGCGTGCTCTATCAGGGCGTCTCCGGACCCGGCGTGGCCGTGACGCCGAAGTCGGTGCCGTTCGCGGAAAACTTCAAGAAGAAGTTCGGCAACTACCCGTCCTATGCCGGCTACACCGCCTATGACGAGGTCTACTACATCGCCGACGCCGTGAAGCGCGCCGGCTCGACCGATGCCGACAAGCTGGTCGATGCGCTGGAGAAGACCGACTGGGAAGGCACGATCGGCCGCGTCCAGTTCTACGGCAAGGACGATCCGTTCACGCACTCGATCAAATACGGCAAGGGCCTGATCACCGGGCTGATGCTGCAATGGCAGGACGGCAAGCAGAGCGCCGTCTGGCCGAAGGACGTCGCCAAGGTCGATATCAAGTTCCCGAGCTTCATCAAGCTCGGCAACTGATCGGACATGCTCCCGGGACCACCTCCCGGGAGCTTCTATTTGCGGCCTTCCGCGGCACCTTCCCTCCAGTCAGGACTCTTGGCCAATCATCAATGCGAGCTTTCCAGATTCTGATCGATGGCTTTGCCATCAGTGCCCTCTACGCTCTCGGTGCCACCGGCTTCACACTGATCTTCGGCGTCTCCGGCGTGCTCAACCTCTCCCACGGTGCCATCATGGTGGCGGCAGCGGTGGCGGCCTGGGCCGCCGCCAGCGTGCTTGGTGTCGGCACCTATGCCGGCGCGCTGATCGGAGTGGGCGTCGCCCTCCTCGCGGCGTTCGCCACCTACTTCGCGGTGGTGAAGCCGATCCAGGACTCCCGGCGCATCCCGAACGAGGAGAAGGAGATCTTCGTCCTCACGGGAACGCTGCTCTGGGGCATCATGATCCAGGAGCTGATCGCCTATTTCTTCACCAACAACGCCAAGACGGTGCTGCCGATTGTCGAGGGCGTCGTTGACGTGCTCGGCGTGCGCACGCCGAAGAACGAGATTTTCACCGCGATCGTGTGCTGCCTCGTGATCGCGCTGCTGTGGCTGCTGGTGAACCGCACCCGCACCGGAAAGGCGGTGCTGGCGGCCTCGATGAACCCGCGCGGCGTCACCCTGCTCGGCCTCGAGCTCACCAACATCTACATCGTGGTGTGGGGGATCTACGGCATCCTTGCCGGTATCGCCGGCGTGCTGCTCGGCATGTTCCTCGGCGTCAGCTCCTACAGCGTGGGGCCGCTGACCGCAAGCGCGTTCTCGATCGTCGTGCTCGGCGGCCTCGGCAGCGTCTCCGGCTCGCTGATCGCGGCCTTCGTGGTCGGCTATCTCGAAACGCTGACGGCCTATCTGGTGTCGCCGGCCTACCGCACCATTCCGGCGCTGCTGCTGCTCGTGTTCGTGATGTATATCCGGCCCCAGGGCCTTCTGGGGAGGCGCTGAGATGGCGAGCTTCTTTACCTCGCGCCTGTTCTTCGTCTCGCTGGCGCTCGTGATCATCGCAGCCACGCTGCCGCTTTATGTCTCCGGCTATGTGCTCGGGCTCCTCACTGTCGCGTTTTATTTCGGCGTGTTCGCGATGGCCTGGGACCTGCTGTTCGGCTTCGCCGGCGAAGTGAATTTCGGTCCAACCTTCCTGATCGGCGTCGGCGCCTACACCGCCGGCATTCTCAATGCCCAGTTCGGCTGGTCGGTCTATCTCTGCATCGTGCTCGGCGCGCTCGCCTCCGTCATCGCCGGCCTCGTGCTGGCGCTGCCGGCGCTGCGGGTGCGCGGGCCGTATTTCGGCCTGACCACCCTTGTCGCGGTCTTGATGCTGCAGAACTTCATCGTGGTGTTCGCCGACCTCACCGGCGGCGAGATCGGGCTGACCATCCCCGACGTCATCACCATCAATGCCGGCGCCAATTACTGGATCGCACTCGGCTTCATGACGATCTCGGCGGCGATCCTCTACGGCCTGTCGCAATCGCCGATCGGGCTCGTGCTCCAAGCCAGCGGCCAGGATCCGGTGCAGGCCGGCGCGCTCGGCTTCAACATCGTCAAGCACAAGCTCGCGGCCTTCATCGTCAGCGCGTTCTTCTCCGGGCTATCGGGCGCGCTGTTGGTGTTCTACTTTGGCACCGCCTCGGTCGGCACCGTCGTCGACGTCGCGGTCGGCGTCAACGTGATCGTCTCGGCCGTGCTCGGCGGACGGCGTACAGTGCTTGGGGCCGCACTCGGCGCGATCTTCCTGATCGTCGCCGGCGAATTCCTGCGGCCGACCGGCGAGCTTGCGACCTTCATCGTCTCGGCAGTCGCCCTCCTCGTCGTCCTGTTCTTCCCCGGCGGCTTCCTCGGAGCGGCCCTCTCGCGCGAGGCTCGCTCGTAATGGATCAAAGGCTTTCAAATCGGCCCGTGCTCGAAGTCCGCGGCCTGACCAAACGCTTCGGTGGATTGACGGCGGTGAAGAACCTCGGCTTCGAGGTCAACAGCGGCGAGATTTTCGGCCTGATCGGGCCGAACGGCTCGGGCAAATCCACCGCGATGAAGAGCGTGATGGGCATCGAGCGCCCGACCGCAGGCGAAGTCGTGTTCGAGGGCGAGAATGTCGCCGGCCTGCCCGCGCACAAGATCGCGCGAAAAGGCTTTGGCATGGTGTTCCAGCACTCGCGGCCGCTGAATCGGCAGACGGTGCTGGAGAACATCATGGTGGCGCTGCTGCCCGACAGCCTGTTCATGCTGTTTCCGGACAAGGCGCTGGTCGAGCGCGCCAAATGGATCGCCGATCGCGTCGGCCTCGGCAACGTCATGAACCGCCGCCCGCCGACGTTGCCCTTCGCCGATCTGCGAAGGCTCGAGCTCGCCAAGGCGATCGCGCGCGATCCCAAGGTCGTGCTGGTAGACGAGCCCTTCGCCGGGCTGACGCGGGGCGAGGTCGATGTCTTCTCCGACCTGATCCGCAGCTTTCGCGACGACGGCCGCGCCGTGATGCTGGTCGACCACAACGTCAAGAGCGTCGCGGCGCTGGTCGACCGCGTGCTGGCGATGTATCTCGGCGAGGAGATCGTCACCGGCAAGGCCGAGGACGTCATGAAGAACGAGACCGTGCGCCGGGTCTATCTCGGCGGCGCCATCGAGACCCATGCGCGGCCCGAGACCAGCTTCAAGGACAAGGTGCCGCTGCTCCAGGTCGAGAATGTCAGCGTCCATTACGGCAAGGCGCAGGCGCTGGAGAATGTCTCGATCCACATCCACGAGGGCGAGTTCGTCTCCATCGTCGGCCTCAACGGCGCCGGCAAGACCACGCTGTTCAACGCCATCTCCGGCTTCCTGCCCTATAGCGGCGAGATCAAGCGCGGTGGCGAAAAGCTGCGCGGCACCAGCCCCGCGAAGATCGCTCGCAGCGGCCTCGTGCAGTGCCCGGAATCGCGCGAGCTGTTCGGCGAAATGAGCGTGCGGGAAAATCTCGATCTCGGCGGGCAACATTTAGCCGACGACAAGCGCGCGGCGCAGCTCGCCTGGCTGTTCGAGCTGTTCCCGATCCTGAAAGAGCGACAGGGCCAAATGGCACAGACGCTGTCCGGCGGCGAGCAGCAGATGCTGGCGATCGGCCGCGCGCTGATGATGCAGCCGCAGATCCTGATCCTGGACGAGCCCACGCTGGGGCTCGCGCCCGTCATCCTCGAGCTGTTGTCGAAGGCACTAACGAGGCTGCGGCAGACCACGTCGATCACGGTGCTGCTCGGCGAGCAGAACGTGACCTTCGCGCTGCCGCATGCCGACCGCGTCTATGTGCTGGAGCACGCCAGGATCGTCTGGGAGGGCGATCCCGGCCGCTTCGCCGCCGAGGCCGGCGCCGACTTTCTCTAATTCGCGCGTATCAATAACAAAACAAGCAAAGGGAAACGACCATGCGACCACAAACCATCTTGAGCAGCAGCCTCCTCACCTCCGCGCTGGCGCTGTGCCTCGCCGCCCCCGCCTACGCGCAGGCGAACGATCCGATCAAGATCGGCGTCATTGCCGAGGTGCAGTCGATCGCCGGTGCTGCGACACCCGGCGGCGCGCAGATCGCCGCCGACGAGATCAACGCCAAGGGTGGCATCCTCGGCCGCGAGGTCGAGATCGTCACCTATGACAACAAGAGCTCCTCGGCCGACTCCGTGCGCGCCTTCCAGCGCGCGGTGAGCGAGGACAAGGTCTCTGCGGTGATCGCGAGCTATATCAGCGAGGTCGTGCTCGCGCTGGAGCCCTGGGCAGCTCGCCTGAAGATGCCGCTGATCACGCCGGGCGCCGCCTCGAACGAGATCACCAAGGCGATCCACAACGACTATGAGAAAAACAAGTACTCCTTCCATGGCTATCTGACCTCGGCGGCCCAGGCCCAGATCGTCTGCGACGCCGCCAAGGATCTCCTGGTCGACAAGATGCACATGAAGACAGTCGCCATCATGAGCGAGGACGCCGCCTGGACCAAGCCGCTCGACATCGGCTACGAGGCCTGCCTGCCCAAGGCCGGCCTGACGGTCGTCGAGCATGTGCGCTTCTCGCCTGACACCACCGACTTCACGCCGATCTTCAACAACATCGAGGCCAAGAAGCCGGACGTGATCGTCACCGGCATCTCCCATGTCGGCGTTCAGCCGACGGTGCAGTGGAAGAACCAGCAGGTGCCGATCCCGATGTTCGGCATCAGCGCCCAGGCGCTGAGCCCGACCTTCTGGAAGGATACCAATGGCGCCGCCGACGGCGTGCCGTCGTTCGCGGTGTCGACGGCCGACGTCGCCGTCACCTCCAAGACAAAGCCGTTCGCGGCGGCGTTCGCGGCCAAGTTCGGCATGCCGCCGGCCTATACCGGTTACACCGCCTATGACGAGGTCTACATTATCACTGATGCGATCAAGCGCGCCGGCTCGACCGATCCGGACAAGATGGTCACTGAACTGGAGAAGACCGATTTCGAGGGCACGATTGGAAAAATCCAGTTCTACGGCAAGGACGACGAGTTCACCCACGGCATCAAGTACGGTCCCGGCGCGGTCACCGGTCTCGTCTTCCAGTGGCAGGACGGCAAGCAAGTCACGGTGTGGCCGGAGAAGGTCGCGGAAGGCAAGCTGAAGTTTCCGAATTTTGTGAAGCTGTCGCAGTAAATATCGGAAGAATGCTTTCGCAAACGCGTGATGCCCGGGGCCTATTCCCGGGCATTTCGTTTCTGCCGCGATGCGCCCTTGAAGTGAAGCACGCTTGCAAATTTGGCAGGGTCGATCAAACTACGGACGGCACGCAGGCAGCTCCAAGAATCTGCGGCTCATCAAGGAGGATGCATGCTCCCCTATGTCGCCCACGACCCTCGCTTCGAGCGGTTGGTCTTCGGCCATGTCAATCTCGAGAAACTCACCAGCGGTTGCCGCTGGGCTGAAGGCCCCGCCTATTTTCCGGCCGGGCGTTACCTGATCTGGTCCGACATTCCAAACAACCGGATGATGCGCTTCGACGAGACCGACAGCTCAGTGTCGGTGTTCCGCGCGCCGAGCTTCAATTCCAACGGAAACACCACCGATCGCCAGGGGCGGCTCGTAACCTGCGAGCATTTCATGCGGCGCGTCACCCGAACCGAGCACGATGGCGCGATCACCGTGCTGGCGGATGCGTTCGAGGGTCGTCGGTTGAATTCACCCAACGACGTCGTGATCAAATCGGACAATTCGATCTGGTTCTCCGATCCGACCTACGGCATCGACAGCGACTATGAAGGGCAGCAAAGCCCGTCAGAGATCGGCGCCTCCAACGTCTACCGGATCGACGGCAGTTCGGGTGCCATCACGCGCGTCGTGTCCGACCGGGTCCAGCCCAACGGGCTGGCCTTCTCGCCGGACGAAACCCGGCTCTATGTCGCCGACACCGGCGCGACCCATGTCCGCGGGCTTCCGCCGACGATCTGGTCCTACGAGGTCAAGGGGCCAACAGTCGGGGAAGCCTCGTTGTTCGCCACCTGCCCGGACGGCCTCTATGACGGGTTCCGCTGCGACATCCATGGCAACATCTGGACCTCGGCGGGCCGCAGCGTGTTCTGCTACGCAGCCGATGGCAAGCATCTCGGTACGATCGCGATCGGCGAGATCGTCGCCAATGTCTGCTTCGGCGGCCCGCGCCGCAACCGCCTCTACATCTGCGGCCAGACCTCGCTGTATTCGATCTATCTCAACACACGGGCGGCGGTGTAGAGCGCGCAGCGAGGCTACACGGCTTCTCTCGCTGCATATTGCGAGGCCTCGCGTGGGACGGCCTGATGCGTGCCGGCGTGCGATGCGCTCGATCGCTCCTTGATGTGATCGGCAACAAACTCTGTATCGCGCCCGATGCCGACAAATCGGCCCGAGCCCCAGGTGTAGAGCCACGGCAGGCCGACCACATAGGCACCGTCGACCGACGTGATGCCCCGCTTGTGGGTCGGATAACCGGTGCCATCGAACATCGGCAGGTCGATCCAGGACCAGTCAGACCGGAAACCGGTCGTCCAGATGATAGTGCTGATGCCACTCGCTGCGAGGTCGAGCTCCGTGGGCACAGCAGTGGGAGACCACACGGGCTCATAGTGAGGCGTCACAGGCGCGGCTATTCTATTCTTTGCGATGTGCTCATCGATCATTCGACAGATGCCGTTGTAGACCCGATCGGCATTGTCGAGATTGATCTGAAGATCATCGCCAAGCTGCAATTTGGTTCCGCGGCCATCCCTGAGACGACCGTAGAGCTTCATGCCTTCGAGGGCGAATTTGCGCAGGTCGATGTCGCGGCCGCCATCCCGCCCGGTCAAATAATGGTTGGCGTTCTTGCGAACGCCCTCCTTCAGCGAATGCTTGTCGACGGGCAGGTCATACTGGCCGAGATCGTCAAGCCAGTCGACTGCGTCCCGGCCGCGATAGAAGCGCGGGCACCGCGGCGCGCTGCCGACAGCGAGATGCACCTTGCGGTCGGCCAGATGTAGATCCTCGGCGATCTGGCAGCCCGATTGCCCGCTCCCAACCACGAGGACCTCGCCCGGCGGCAATTGATCCGGATTGCGGTAGGCGGAGGAGTGGATCTGCGTGATCGATGAATCGAGCCGGTCGGCAAACGGCAGCACTTTTGGAACGTGATATCCGCTGACGGCCAGCACGACGCGATCCGCAGCGATCTCGCCGGCTGTCGTCTCGAGCATGAAACCGCGGCCAGATTGCCTGAGGCGCGTGACGGCGACACCTTCGTGGACCGGCGCATCGATGTGCCTGGCGAAATTCTCGATGTAGGAGACGATCTCATCGCGCAGCATAAAGCCATGCGGATCACCGGCGGCGTAGGGAAAGCCGGGAAGCTGGCATTGCCAGTTCGGCGTGACGAGGCAGAACGCGTCCCAACGCTGCGTCTTCCAGGAATGGGCGATGCTGTTCTTTTCGAGAACGACATGCTCAATACCCTGAGCCGTGAGTTGCGCGCTCATCGCAAGGCCGGCCTGGCCGCCCCCGATCACGACGACCGGATAGTGAGTGTCAAGGTCAGGCATGATCAGCTCCTGCTATTCTTCAAACGAGACGATGGTGACGGAAGCGCCAGGCGTGGCCTCGAACTGCACGGCCGTCGCCTCGATCCGGGCAAGCTGGCCGAGCGCGCGCGAGCAGAGAAAGCCGTATTTCTCACGGACACGCTCGGCCGCAATCGTCAGCGCAACGCGGCTGCGTTCGCGAAAATCGTCGAGCCCATAGGTCGTGCCGGCGACGAGATGATCCTTGATGACAAGCGAGGGCGAATAGCAGGCCTCTATCCGTTCATCGGGCCAGCGCACGTTGAAGTGCATCTCAGGCATAGTGCACCTCGCGCAGATCCTGATAGGTCGCAATGTGTGCCCTGGCGGTGCGGCCCCAGTCGTGATGCCTGGCGACCCTGGCGCCATTCGC
The DNA here is from genome assembly GCF_036924495.1 of Bradyrhizobium sp. AZCC 2230. Lineage (NCBI taxonomy): Bacteria > Pseudomonadati > Pseudomonadota > Alphaproteobacteria > Hyphomicrobiales > Nitrobacteraceae > Bradyrhizobium > Bradyrhizobium sp. AZCC 2230. Next base: position 3,832,572 of record NZ_JAZHRS010000001.1, read on the forward strand.
GATCAGGCGCGAGCGCAGGGGCTCGGCGAGCGCACTGAGGGCGGCATCCGCGATCGAGCCTGCGTGATGCGGATCGCACCAGGCAACATCATCGGGGCCGAGATATTCCGTGAAAGGCGCGATATGCGAGACCACCGCCGGCACGCCACTGGCCATCGCTTCCAGCACGGCGAGGCCAAAGCCTTCGCGCAAGGACGGAAACAGCAGCGCATCGGCCAGGCGAAACAGCGATGGCATGTCGGCATCCATCAGCGGACCGGTTTCGATCACCGCATCCGCCGGCAGTCCCGCATCGCGCAGCCGCGACTTGAACTGTTGTCGGTAGAGACCATGGTCAAGGAGAGAAGCCCCGCCGGCGATGACGAGCTGCGCGGACCGGTGCACGGCGTGCACCTGCCGGAAGGCATCGAGAATGCCGAGCGTATTCTTGCGCTGCTCGACGCCGCCTATGGACAGCAGGATTGGGCCCGCGCGAAGGCCGAGCCGGGCGCGCAGCACCTGGTCGGCGGATGTCGGAGCAGCCGAATAGCGTGCCGTGTCGACGCCATTGCCGACCAGCGTCGCCGAGCGCGACATCTCCGCCTTCAGCTGCGCCTGCCAGAACCGGCTGACGACGAACAGGCCGTCGGCGTGAACAATCGAGCGACGGTCGAGTTCGCAGAGCCGCTCGTGGCTGAATGCATCGATGTGATGAACGGTGCGGACATAGCGCTGAATCAGGCCGCGCTGCTTCAGCGTCGCGAGCGCGTTGCCGGAGATGCCGTCCTGGGCATGGAAGACGTCGTATTGCCGATTTGCGGCATCCTCGAAGTACCTGACATAATCCTCGATGCGCGCTTCGACCATCGCGACGACGTCACTCGAGGCGGGCGACGCAGGCACGGAGCGCGTCGCGGCGACGCTGCGGCGGAAGAAGCCTTTGCCTGCGGGGTCGGGCGCATGCACGACCGGCCTATGTCCGAGTTCCGCAAGGGCGTCGGCAAGCGCGAGCGCGTGCACCACGCCGCCTCGCGGATTGGTCGAGTGGGTGAGGATCGCGATGCGAAGCCGGGACGAGCCGCCGCTCATGCCACGCTCCGCTGCTGATGGCTGTGATCTGGCGCACAGCCAATCAGCGGTTGCGTCGCGAAGTCCCAGACCGTTGCGCGGCCGGAGCGGTCGCGAATGTCCACGCATGTTCCCGCACTGACCTCTCCGATCGCAGCCGCCGCGATGCCACGTCGCTGGAAGCGCGACAGGATCTCGTCGACGGAGTCGGGCTTCGCCGACAGGAGATAGCCGAAGCTCGGGAACGTGAGCAGCCAGCGCTCGAGCGGCGCATCGACGGGAATCGGAATCTCCTCGACGTCCAGCGTGATGGCGACTTGCGAACACTCGGCCAGCATCGCCGCGGTCCCGACGATACCGCCCTGGCTGATGTCCTTGGCTGCGAGTGCGAGCCCCGCCTCGGCAATGGATGGCAGGATCTCCAGATCGCCGCGCAACCGCTCCGCGGGCGCGTCGGTGGCCGCCTCCCAGTTCGCAAAAGGCTCACGGTAGCGGCCACGAAGATCGATCGCCGCGATGAGCTTGTCGCCGGGCCTGGCGTCGAAGCTGGTGAGCAGCCGCCTGGCGCGGCCGAGGATCGCGACGGCAAACTGGCTCTGGCTGCTGCGTACATTGGTGTGCCCGCCGATGACGGGCACACCGAATGTCTTCGCGGCAGCTTTCAGTCCTTCGAGAATGGGCGCGGCCTTGTCCGCACCATTGGACCAGATCGCGTTGACAATGGCCGTCGGCCGTCCGCCCATCGCAGCGACGTCCGAGATGTTGACCATGGCGCCGCACCAGCCGGCAAACCAGGGATCGGCGGCGACGAATTCATTCATGAAGCCTTCGATCGCGAACAGAGTGTAGCCGTCACCTTCCGGGATCGCCGCGCAGTCGTCCCCCACCGCGATGGCGTCGCCGCCCGAGAGGTCGAGCGCGGCGGCAACAGCCGCGATGTCGGCCTTGGCGGCGATGCCGCGGCTTTGGCGGAGCCTTTCGGCGAGACTTGTGAGTGCGGCATCCGTCAGCATGATCAGGCCGCCAGTTTTGCGAGTGACCGGAAGCCGGTTTCGGGCGTCCGGAACGGCGGATAGTGGTCGAGGTCAGCCTCCATGCGATGGTGCGGCCGGCCATGGAGCTCGAATTCGCCGAGCGAGCGCCAGTGCATGTGCTGGAACAGGAGCGCATTCTGACTCTGCACGTTGGCAAGGAAGCGCCGGCAGCCCCGCGCATGCGCGGAGGAGACCGCAAGCCGGATCAGACCGGCGCCAACCGCGCTGAGCCGGCGATAGCCCTTGTCGACGGCAAGGCGGGAGCCCCACCACACGTCCGCCTCGTGTTCATCGGCGTGAATGCGCACGGTGCCGACGACATCGGCCTCGGCCACGCCGAGCAGCGACACGGCCACGAGCGGAATGGCGATATCGTCGACCGCGTCGCGGTCATCGCCCGCAAACACGCCCTGCTCCTCGCAGAAGACGTCGCGGCGCAGGGCTGCGGCGGCAGCACGCTCCCAGGCTTCGGTTGCGAACTTCACCTGGAATTCCGGAGCAACGAATGGCTTGAACGGCTCGAACATCATGCGCTTGCTCCGCGTTCGTAGGTGGACAGGGCCGAACAGGCGCCGCATTTGCCGCAGCCTGCCTTGATGTCAGTGGCGCGTATGCCGCCGGCGCGCAGCATCTCGGCGAGCGGCCGCAGGATGTCGTGCATGAACGCCGCAGACGGCGTCGCATGGCTCTCCAGCGGCGTGCCGGCAATCGGCACGAACGGCACGACGAAGGGATAGACGCCGATATCGATGAGCCGGCGCGACAGCGCGAGGATCTCGGAAGGCTCGTCGCCAAGGCCAGCCAGGATATAGGTCGAGACCTGACCGCGGCCGAACACCGGGACGGCCACAGCAAACGCCTCCATATATTGTTCGATCGAGACCTGCGCCTTGCCGGGCATGATCCTTTGCCGCACGGCGGGGCCGATCACCTCCAGATGCATGCCGAGCGCGTCGACGCCCGCACTCTTCATGCGCCCAAACCAGGCAAAATCATCCGGCGGTTCGCATTGCGCCTGGATCGGCAGGTCGACAGCGGCTTTAACGGCCTGCGCACTCTCCGCAAGGATCCCGGCGCCGCGATCGGACGTATGCGGCGTGCCCGTCGTCATCACCATGTGCCTGATACCGTCGAGCTCGACGGCCGCCTTGGCCACTTCGGCAAGCTGTGCCGGCGTCTTGCGTTCGACCGTACGTCCCGCCGCGAGCGACTGGCCGATGGCGCAGAACTGACAGGTCTTGGTGCGGCTCTGGTAGCGAATGCAGGTCTGCAGCACCGTGGTAGCGAGAACGTCGCGCCCGTGCAGGGTCGCAATCTTCCAATAGGGAACGCCGTCCTCGGTGGTGCGGTCGTAGAATTTGGGCCGCAACGGAAACGATACCTCGGCGAGCACCACGCCGTCGCGCGAGATGCGGCTTCGTCCGGCCTCGTCCGGGCGCTCGACGAGATAGGGACTCTCGAAGGCCGGTGCGTTGTGGACCGGAATCATCACGGTCGCGCCGTCGATCGTGAACGGCGTATGATCCGACGGCCCGGCACCGCCGCGGCGGCCGGTTCCCGCGGTCTTGGGATCAGCGAGCCGGACCCCGAAGGACTGCAACTCGTTGATCAATTGCTCGGTCGGCATCGCCTTGGGTTGCAGCATCTGCGGTCTCATCTGATTGGTCTCCCGGAATGGGCGCGAGGCGGTTCGGGTGAAAGCCGTGCATCGGACGCGCGGCCTGGTCGTTCAGCACCAGCGAAAGCAGCTCCGGCCGGGCGTAGTGGCCGACCGAGTCCATCATCCGCTTGCGTTTGGTGATCAAAGCGAGATCGAGATCGGCGACAAGGATGCCCTCGCCGCTGGTCAACGGCGGCACCAGATGATTGCCTTCGGGGGAGACGATCGCGGTCATGCAGCCGCCGCGCAGGCCTTTGCGCAGGCTCTCTTCGGGCGAGATTTTCGCAATCTGCTCCTCGGTCAGCCAGCCGGTGGCGTTGACGACGAAGCATCCGCTTTCCAGCGCATGATGCCGGATCGTCACCTCGATCTGATCGGCAAAGACCTGTCCGACCAGCGATCCCGGAAACTGGGCCGCATGGATTTCTTCGTGCTGGGCCATCAGCGCGTAGCGGGCGAGTGGATTGTAATGCTCCCAGCAGGCCAGCGCGCCGACCCGGCCGACCGCGGTCTCGACCACCTTCAACCCGGCGCCATCGCCCTGCCCCCAGATCATGCGCTCATGAAATGTCGGCGTGATCTTGCGCCGCTTCAGGACGAGCGCGCCGTTCGCGTCGAACACGAGCTGGGTGTTGTAAAGCGAGCCGTGATCGCGCTCGTTGACGCCGAGCACCACCACCATGCCGTGACGCCTGGCCGCTTGCGCAACCGCGTCCGTCACGGGACCAGGCACGACGACGGCGTTGTCGTAGAGCTGGATGTGCTCGGCGCCGCTCAGGACCGGCGGACGGACAAAGGAGAAATACGGGTACCAGGGAACGAACGTCTCCGGAAAAACGGAGAACTGGACTCCCTTGCCGGCGGCCTCCGTGATAGCCGCCAGGATCCGGTCGACCGTTCCGGTCGGCGTCTCCAGATCCGGCGCAATCTGAATCGCGCCGGCCCTGATCGTGCGCTTCGCTGTCACTGCGCTCCTCCCTCGTCCGCCGCGCGAGCCAACCGGGATCAGACGGTCCAGGTGTGGATCATGAACGCGTCGTCCCTGCGGTGAATCAGCATGAGGTCGAGCACATCCAGTGGATTGATCGGCCGGATGCCCGGAATGAGTGACGGCTCGCCATGGCCGTAGAGCGCCTGCAGCGCGAACCGGCACGCGTAGACCTTGCCGCCTTCATCCATGAACTTTGCGAGCTGGTTATTGAAGTTCTGCGCGCCAGGGAAGGCTTCGTCGCCGATCTTCGGAAAGCCGCGCTGAATACCGAGCGTGACACCGGGACCGTAGAGCAGAACCGAGGTCTCGAAACCCTTCCGCTTCAGGCGCAGCGCCTGGAGAATGTTGACGAGGCCGATGGAGCCTTCGAACGCGACGGTGTGGAAGGTGACGAGCGCCTTCTCACCGGGCTTTGCTTTGACGTCCTCGAAAACCTTCTCTTCGTAGTCGACAAGAAAGTCGCCCTTCTGACGCGCGGGCATGTTCACTGCTGGCATAGACATCTCCTGTTCACGTCCGGGCCTCCCGGATCGAGATCAGGTTTTGCAATCAATGTGCCAAGCAGCGTTCTGCACTACAAATCATCAACCCATACAATATACATTCATTTGTACATTCAATGTTGAATGGAGACCTGACTGGATATGGATATGTTTGCCCAATGGTCGAAAAATAATGCCTGAGAAATGCTGGGCAGCGCGCTCGATCGGTGTGCAACATGCTCAGGCGGAACCGCCTCGCCGAGGCAAGCAATAGCCGCGATGCAATTGCCTCGACGCTTGCAACAATATACAGTCAATTCTACTGACGTAACTTGACGGAACCGAGCAATGGCCGACTGGCGCCCCGATCTATCGAACAGCGACAAGCCGCGCTATCTCGCGATTGCAGACGCAATTGCCGACGATATCGCTGCCGGACGGCTTGTGATCGGCGACCGCCTGCCGCCACAGCGGAAACTCGCCAAGCGCCTCGATGTCGATTTCACCACCGTTGCACGCGGCTACGTCGAAGCCCAGAAGCGCGGGTTGATTGAATCGAAGGTCGGACAGGGAACTTTCGTTCGCGACAAGCCGCGCCCGCGGCGCTCGGCGACGAGCTTTCCGCCCCGTCCCGTCGACCTGTCGATGAACCTGCCGCCAGAGCCTGATGATCCCGAATTGATCGAGCGGATGCAGGCCGGCGCCGAACATGTGCTGCGCGACGTCGTGTCGCTGCTGCGCTACCAGGGCTTTGGCGGCACGCAGGCCGACAAGGATGCCGCGTCGAGCTGGCTCGGCCGCCGTGCGCTGGTGCCGGCACAGAGCCGCATTTTCGTCTCGCCGGGCGCACATCCGGCGCTGCTTGGCATTCTCTCGATCCTCGCGAAATCAGGCGAGGCGGTGCTGTGCGAGGCCATCACCTATCCCGGGATCAGGTCCATCGCCGCGCAGCTCGGCATCACGCTCGTCGGCCTGCCGATGGATGGCGACGGCATCGAGCCGCAGGCGCTGACGGACGCCTGCAAGAAGCTGAAGCCCAAGGCCATCTACCTCAATCCGACGCTGCAGAATCCGACGACCCTGACGATTCCGGACTCGCGACGGCGCGAGATCGTCGCGATCGCACGACGCTTCAAGCTGCCGATCATCGAGGACGATGCCTATGGCTTCATTCCCGAGCACGGCCACGGCCACGCACCCTTCGCGGCCATCGCGCCCGATCTGACCTGGCACGTCGCGGGACTGGCAAAATGCATCGGAGCGGGCTTGCGCACCGCCTATGTCGTCGTGCCCGATACGCGCTCGGCCTGGCCGTTTGCCTCGGCGCTGCGGTCAGCGACTGTGATGGCATCTCCCCTCACCGTGGCGATCGCGACGCGCTGGATCGAAGACGGCACCGCGGACACGATGTTGCGGTTCATCCGGGCCGAGACTTCGGCGCGACAGAAGCTCGCCGCCGAAATCCTGCCCAAGGGGTCCTATCGCGGCGATCCGCTGAGCTTCAACCTGTGGGTCGCGCTGCCCGACGCCTGGAACCGATCGGCTTTCGTGGGGCATATGCGGCAGACCGGCATCGGTGTGGTCGCAAGCGACGCCTTTGTCGTGAGCGATCCGCCTCCCGAGGCCGTGAGAATATGCATCTGCGGTCCTTCAACCCGGGCGCAGATTAGATCTGCGCTCGAGTATGCCGCTCACGCGCTGGTCGAGACTCCGGCCCTGGCGTCGCCGTTTCTCTGATCCGCAAGGGGTACGATGGCGCGGCGTCAACTCGTGACACGTTCGCCGCGCCCGTAGACCAGCAGCATGAAGATGATGACGAGGCCGTAGATCACCTGGCGGCCGGCCTCGGGCATGTCCATGATCGACAGCACGCTGTTGAGCAGCACGATCAGCACGACGCCGATCAGCGTCCCGAGATAGCGGCCGCGGCCGCCGAGGATATGGGTGCCGCCGATCACGACCGCCGCGATCGACGGCAGCAGATAGGCATCCCCCATGCCCTGATAGGCCTTGGTGGAGTAGCCGGCGAGCAGCACGCCGGCGAGCGCGGCTGCAAGACCGCACAGGACGAAGCAGACCACGGTGATGCGGCGGGTGTCGACGCCGGCCAGATAGGCGGCTGCCTCCTTGTTGCCGATGGCATAGACATAGCGGCCGAGCGTTGTGCGCTGCAGAACAATCGTGACGAGCACCGACACGGCGATCCAGACGAACAAGGCGTTGGGAATACCGAGCGTGCGGTCGCCGGCGAGCATCCGCATCAGGTCGGTGGCGCCGGTCTGCGGCGCGTAGCCGCCGGTGTGCGCAACCATCAGGCCGCGCATCACCGCGTTGACGCCAAGCGTGAAGATCATCGAGGGCACGCGCAGATAGGCAACCCCGATGCCGTTGACGAGACCGACCAGAAGCCCGACCCCGAGCCCGACCGGAATTGCGAGCGGCCCGCCGATCGAGGTCGCCATCATGGCAGCCGCGGCCAGCGTCCACGGCACCGACAGATCGATCTGGGCGATCAGGATCACCATCATCATCCCGGCGGCCACGATGCCGAGGAAGGCGCCGATCTGAAGCTGCTGCAACAAATAGGTCGGCGACAGCAGCGGCGCACTGCCGAAGCGGGCAAATGTGTAGACCGTGCCCGCCACCAGGATGACGAGGATGAACAGCGCCGCGATCAGGATCGGACGGTCATCGCGCGAGAGACTGAGCGAGGCCGAACTCATCGGAACAGCTCCAGCGTGTTCTTGACGCGCAGGACGCCGAGCGCGCCGATGCTGACCGCCGCCAGCAGGATCAGGCCCTCGAACAGCGGTTGCAACAACGGCGCGATGTCGAAGATACGGAAGAAGAACGAGATGACGCGCAGGACCATGGCACCGAAGATCGAGCCGATCGCGCTGCCGGTCCCGCCGAGCAGCGAGGTGCCGCCGATGACGACGGAGGCGATCGAGTTGAGCGTATAGGCGCCGGCCTGCGGGATGTCGGCATTGCCTGAGGATGTCTGGATGGCGAGGAACAGGCCGCCACAGCCGGCGAAGAAGCCGGCGAGCGTGAAGGCCGCGATCTTGGCGCGCTCGATCGGAAGGCCGGACATGTAGGCCGCGCCTTCAGCTGAGCCGACCGCATACACAGCCCGGCCGAGCACGGAGCGGCGGAACGGCACCCAGACCAGCAGCGCGATCAAGACCAGCAGCACGAACGGCACCGGGATCCAGGCCAACGGCGCAAACCAGGCGGCTGCACCATCATCGAAGATATGGACGGTCGCGGCGAAATCCCCGAGCGAATTGGTCAGCGCCCAGTTGAGATCCTCGTCGATCTTGCCGCCCGGCGTCGGCCGCAGGAACAGCGCAATGCCGATATAGACCGCGCCGGTCGCGAGCGTCGCGATGATCGGCTGGATGCGTCCATAGACGACGACGCAGCCGTTGACGAAGCCGGCCAGCGCGCCGATCGCGAGGCAGATGACAATCCCGAGCAGGATGCCGCTCACGCCGCCGGGAAAGGTGCCGAGGCCGAGATGCAGACCGAAGATGTCGAGATGCAACGGAGTGCCCCCCGCCGCACCCGTGAGCAGGTAGCTCGCGAAACACCCCACCATGGTCATGACGGCGCCCACCGAGAGATCCAGCCCCGACGCCAGCACCGGCACGGTCTGGGCCATCGCCACCATGGCGAGCGCGAATATCTCGTCGCCGTTCTGCACCAGAACCGCTGACGAGAAGCCCCTGGGGTGGGCGAGATTGTAGAGCAGGTAGAGGATGGAGAACAACAGGACGGCGGTGACGATGCCGATGTTCTGGCGAATCCTGATGGCGACATCGTCAAGCATGGGCGGCTCCGGGCGAGTCCGGCGTCGCCGCGTCGATGTTCAGCGCGCTGGCGATGATGTTGGTCTCGTTGAGCTCGTCACCTTCGAGCTCGCGCACGATGCGCCCGTCATACATGATCGCCACCCGGTCGCAGCAGCCGATGAGCTCGTCATAGTCGGTCGAGTAGAACAGGATGGCGGCACCCTGGTCGGCGAGCTCGCGCATCAGCCGGTAAAGCTCCTGCTTGGTGCCGACATCGATGCCGCGCGTGGGATCGTTGAGCAGGATGATGCGCGGATCGGTCATCAGCCATTTGGCGAGAACGACCTTCTGCTGGTTGCCGCCGGAGAGCGTGGCGACCGCGTCGCCGGGCGCGCCGATCTTGATCTGCAGCCGCGCGATGCCGCGCTTGATCGCCTCTGTCTCGCGCGCACGGTCGACCAGAGGTCCGGTCGAGATCGCGTCGAGCGAGGCAATCACCAGATTGTCTGATATCGACATCGGCAGCATCAGGCCTTCAGTCTTGCGATCCTCCGGCACGAGCGCGATGCCGACCGACTTCGCCGCCGCCGGAGATCCCGGACGCACCTCGCGACCCTCGACCGTGACCTGCCCGGAGATGCCGCGCAGCACGCCGAACAGCGCCAGCAGCAGGGATTTCTGGCCCTGGCCATCCAGCCCGCCGAGGCCGACGATCTCGCCGGCGCCTACGCGGAGCGAGATGCGATCGAGACTCTTGTCCCAGCTCAGATTATCGACAGCCAGCATCGGCTTCGGCGATCCGCGCGCGGGCTTTGGAGGATATTGGGTGGCGATGTCACGCCCGATCATGAGCTGAACGATATCGGCAGTCGAGCGCCGGCCCTTGTCGAAGGTCTCGATATGGCGCCCGTTGCGGAACACGGAGGCGCGGTCGGCCAGCGCCTCGACCTCGTGCATCCGGTGCGAGATGTAGAGAATGGCAACGCCCTCGGCCTTGAGCCGTGCCAGCATGGCGTACACCTTCTCGACGTCGGCACTGGTGAGGGCCGATGTGGCCTCGTCGAGGATCAGGAGTTGCGGCTTCTTGCCGAGCGCCTTGGCGATCTCCACCACCTGGCGGCGCGACAGCGGCAGATCGCGCACGCGCATCAGGGGATTGACGTCCTCGCAACCGATCACGGCCAGCAGCTCTTCGGCCCGGCGGCGCTGCGCCCGCGCGTCGATGAGGCCGAAGCGGCGCGGCGGCGACGCGATCGAGATGTTGTCCGCGACCGAGAGGTCGGGCATCAGCGACAATTCCTGGAAGATGCAGACGACGCCGGCTGCATTGGCCGCGGACGGCGTCGCGAAGCTCACATCGCGTCCGCCGAGCTGCATGGTGCCGGTATCGGGCTGGACGACGCCGGCGATGATCTTGATCAGCGTCGACTTGCCGGCGCCGTTCTCGCCCAGCACCGCGTGGATCTTGCCGCGCTCGCATGCGAAGTCGACGCCTTCGAGCGCCCGCACACCGGCGTAGCGCTTGGAGATTCCGGACAAGGTGAGGAAGGCGGATTGGCTCGAAATGGCGTCCGGCATGGCGGGCTCAGGCAGCGGCGGCCCGGCAAACGCCGGGCCGCAACCGGGACATCTCCAGTCCGCTCACTGGGTGTTCTTCTCGCTCTGCGACATGATCTCCGGCGCCGTGAAGTTGACGCCGCAGGGCGTGAACTGGTTCGGCGCGAAGAAGTTTGCGTTGAGGTCCGGCCAGTAGTTGGTGCCGGGCTTCAGATCCTTGTAGGTCGCAACCGGAATCGGGATCGAGATGAGCTGCGGCATCACATTGCCCTGCAACGCGGAGATCGCCGCCTTGGTGGCGATGGCGACCAGCGCCGGAGACTGGCCGTAGGACATGCCCTTGAGCCCGTCCTTGGCGTGATCGGCGATCTGCTTGCGGTACTCGTTCTCACCCTCGCCCGACATCGGGACGAAGGGATGCTTCGCCGACATCAGCGCCTGCACGGTGCCGTCGGAGCCGCCTTGCGTGAACACGCCGTCGAAATGGCCGTGCACCGCGAGCGCGTCCGCCGTCACCTTCTGCGAGGTGCCGGTATCCCAATTGCCGACCACTTCGGTGATCTTGAAGCTGTTGCCCGAAGCTTCCATGACCTCGCGGAAGCCGAGATGGCGGTCACGGTCGACCGAATTGCCCGGCAGGCCGCGGACTTCGAGGATGTCGCCCGCCTTCTTGCCGCTCTCATCGATCAACCACTTCGCCGACATGCGGCCCATTTCCTTCTGGTCCTCGTTGACCATCATCACCTTGTCGGTGTCGAGGACGTTGTCGAAGGGAACCACGACCACGTTGTTCTTGTCGGCGAGGCGGATGATGCGGTCGAAGCCATCGGGGGCCACCGCAATCGTGACGATGGCGTCGAAGCCCTGATTGATGAAGTCCTCCATCGCGCCGAGTTGCGCTGCAACATCGGTGCCGGTCGAGACGACCTTGAACTCCTTGATGTTCTCCTTGATGCCCGGCTGCGCGGCGAAGGCCTTGGCGGTCTTCACCATCTGAATGCGCCAGGTGTTGCCGACGAAGCCGTTGACGAGCGCGATCTTGTAGGGACCGGGCTTCTTGTCCCACTGGAAGAACTTGGTTTGAGCAGACCAGGGCTTGAAGCAACCGGGATCGGCGCCCGGACCGGATACGACCTTCGGCCCTGCCAAGGCACTGACCGGGGACAGCAGCAGGCCAACGCAAGCGAGCCCCGCAAAACGAAGCGTCCACACCATGTCTCTTCTCCCTAAGCTTTTGTTTCAACCCTAAACGCGGCGCAATGGCCAAGCCGGGAATTGGGCTTCCCGTGCAATTTGCCCCGCTAGGATGGCACGCAACCTCCGATGCGCACAAGCCGAATGCCGGTCGTGGGCCCTGCCCTGCTGCGAACGCGTCAAGCAAAACCATCACAATTGCGGGAGACGATGCCGCGTTGCGACGAAGCTGAAAACACACGCGTGACAAGTGGATGTTCGCGTCCACCCTGACGCAGCGCAATCGAATGATCCGGATCAAGGGACAGCGCAGCGCAAAAGAATGAGACTCAGGGAAAAATGCCGACGCGATCATGGTCTGCAGCGCGTCCGAATTGCCTGGTGCGGTGCATGTTGACTTTCACAAGCCCCCTCCAAATACTCGCAAAAAAGCATAAAACCAGTCGCAAACGACGGTTCGGAGGGAGGAATAGGATGCCGACTTCACGCAGGCAGCTGCTGAAGGGTACGGCGGCTGCCGCCGCCACACTCAGCCTCGATTGGACCCGGGCCCAGGCGCAAGCCGAGAATTTGCGCATCGGCCTGATCTACGATCTCACCGGACCATTCGCCGCGGGCGGCTCGGTCGCCTCCTCGGTCGGCGCGCAGATCGCCATCGATCTCGTCAACGAGAAGGGCGGCATCGGCGGCAAGACCAGGATCGTGCCCGTCTCCGCCGACTCCCAGAGCAAGGCCGACGTTGCCATCAACGAGGCCGAGCGGCTGATCAGCCAGGAGAAGATCGACATCATCAACGGCGTCTATTCCAGCGCGCATGCCGTGCCGATGGCGGCGAAGGTCGAGCAGCAAAAGAAGATCCTCTGGATCACGACTGCGGTCTCGACCGCCGTGTTCAAGGACAAGAACCTGCAATACGTTTTTCGCGCGCAGATTCATTCGGATCAATACGGCCAGGCCTTTGCCGGCTTCATCGCCGAGCACGCCAAGGGCAAGCTCGGCATGGACCCCAAGGAGGTCAAGGTCGCGCTGATCCACGAGGACGGTCCCTATGGCGTCGGCGTCGCCGCCGCAGACGAGGCCTATGCCAAGGAGGCCGGCATCCAGGTGGTGCTGCGCGAGGGCTATTCGGCCTCCGCGCCCGACCTCTCGGTGCTCGTCACAAAACTCAAGCGCGCCAAGGTCGATGTGATCTCGCACGCCGGCTACAACCCGGACATCACCCTGTTTCTGCGCCAGGCGCGCGAGAGCGGATTGCGCTTCAAGATGCTGTTCGGCGCCGGCGCTGGCTACAGCCAACTCGACAAGCTGCGCACCGCCTTCGGCGCCGACATCGACAATTTTTGCAACATCGATCCGGTGCCGGCGCAGTTGCTCGATCCGTCGAAGCTCGCGCCCGGCATGGGCGATCTGATCAAGACCATGGTCACGCGCTACCAGGCCAAGACCGGCGCGACCGACGTGCCGCCGCATTGCTCGATGGGCTTCAACCAGACCTGGGTGCTGCTCAACAACGTGCTGCCGGTGGCGAAAGAGAAATACGGCAGCTTCGAGCCGGAGGCCATTCGCAAGGCCGCCCTCGACGTCGACATCCCGCCCGGCGGCACCATCCAGGGCTACGGCGTGAAATTCTTCCCGCCGGGCACGCCGCTCTCCGGCCAGAACGAACGCTCGACGCCGGTGGTGATGCAGAACGCCGGCGAGCACATCTCGGTGGTGTGGCCGACCAACATCCGTACCCAGGATCCGGTGTTTCCGCTGCCGAAGGGCTCGACTTACGGGGCATAGCTACCTGACACCAGCCTGACAGCGCTTTCTTGTCGGGCCTGAGCCATTTATGAGAGTTCCACGCTCGTGATATAGAGGGCCGCCATTCATCACGATGGCGCGAGAGGTGGAGGTATTCATGAAGACTCTTTCTGCTGCTCTGTTTGGAATTGTTGTTCTCTTGGCTGGTCTCTGGTTGACGTCGACCCCCGCCGTTGCCCTTGGCGGCTGCGGTCCAAACCAACATCGCAGTGCAGCCGGCCGCTGCGTTTTCGGTGGACAGAACGAAGACTACTGCATCCGCAAGACCGGCCATCCGGCCACGCGCATGCCCAACGGGACGATGAAGTGCATCTGACCTGAGGCTTCGCGACGCTCTTTCATCCATACGACGCAACGCATCCTCTCTCCTCGTGGGAGGGGATGATCTCCCACGGCGGGCGCTTGGCGGTGCAAGGCCGTCATTGTTCGTCGCGTTGCAGCTGAAGGCAAATGCATCCGGTGGTCATTGTTTTCGCGCTGTAGTTGGATTTTCGACCACCGAGCAACTCGTGCTGGTTGTGAGACGACGTCGCTTTGAAACAAAAGCTTTCTAAAGTGTGATCTGGGTAACTAGCCGCGCTTCGTTTCGTACGTACAAGCCGATCAGCCAATCGCGCTCAGCATTGGCACAACCGGCAAACCGGCTCGCATTTCGAAGCCGTCCAGCAGGGATCCGACATTTTCAGTTCGTGAATTCCAGCGATGGGGGTGACAATGCCCGCCATATTCGAATTGCTCTACAAGGAATTCTGCCGTGCTCGCCTTGCCGAGATGCGCAAGCAGCTTCTGCTCACGGGCAAACATCCAAAACTCTTTCTGCCGGAGGACGATCCCGTCGAGCCGGATGGGATGGACCCGCAACGCCAAGCCGAATTGAAGCGCACGAGGGAATAATCAGGCCGCGGCAACGGTATCTTGGAAAGACAGAACATTTGCAGGAGGCAACATTGAACACGCCTGAATTCTATGCTGCGTCGATTGCCTGCCTCTCTTGCCTGACCATTGTCGTGATGATGGCTGCCGGAGCCTGGTAGGCGGCATCGCTCACACTTCCCCTCTCCCCTTGTGGGAGAGGGTGGCATAGGCGGCCTTCGGCCGCCGTTCTTAGAACGCCGATGCTTTGCGTCGGCTATGGCAAAGCGGCGAGACGGGTGAGGGGTTGCCTCACCGAGCACTTCTCTCAGTATGGACCCGCGGATAGATACCCCTCATCCGGCGCTTCGCGCCACCTTCTCCCACAAGGGGAGAAGGATTTGCAGAGTGCCTGTGGCGACCTTTTCCGTCCTACAACACCACCCGCCGTCCCTCCTCCGCCGCCCAATAGCCGGCATAGTTCACCTTGATCGTCTCGTAGGCCAGCGCGAGGTCCGACAGCGGCTGCCGTCCCGTGGCGGCGCATTCCATGAAATCCTGGATCTCCTGGAGATAGCCGCGCGTCCATTCCTCCTCGAGACAGACATATTGCCAGCCGGTTTTGCGGTCGACCTTCTCGGTGATGTAGACCGGAGCGAGCTTCTCTTCAGAAGTCTGGTAGCTCATCAGATGGTTGTTCGGCGTGATGTTGGCGAACAGCGAGCCGCCGCTGGTGTAGGTCTCGATCAGATTGCGGACGCCGCCCATGATCATGTCGCCGGAGAACACGGTGGCCTTGGTGCCGTCGGAGAAGGTCACCGTCAGCGTGCCCCAATCCTCGACATCGACCGGATTGGCCTTGATGTAGGTCCGTTCCTCCGGCTTGAGGCCGGCCGTGACGTTGCCGACATCGCCAGTGACGCTGGCAACCCCAATGGTCTCGCCGCGCGCCTTGGCCTCGACCTGCTTGAGATAGAGCACGGCCGAGAGCGGATGGCAGCCCATCCGGATCAGCGAGCCGCCGCCGGTCATCGCCCATTGCGCGGCATGCGCTGCGTGCGAACCGGAATGGCTCTCCTCGCCCTTCATGAACAGGATTTTGTCTTTCGTCGCCTTGAGGATCTCGGCGGTCTTGGTCACGGCCGGTGCGTAGATCCAGTCCTCGGCATACATGAAGAGTTTTCCAGTACGCTCGATCGCGGCACGCGTTGCGTCCATCTCCTCCAGCACGCGTTCATACATCAGCGCCTTCGGCACGTGCTTGCCGATCGGCTCCCTGTCACTGTTGCGGCCGAAATAGCCGGCAAACGGCTTTTCGCAGATGACGTGCTTGCCGGCCTGCATGCTGGCGACGATCATCTCCGCATGAAGATTGGGCGGCGTGCAGATGTCGATGACATCAAGCGCGCGGTCCGCGATCAATTCGGCAAAGCCGCGATAGACCCGCGGGATGTTATGGCGGGCGGCAAACTCCACGACGTGATCGCCGCGCGCGGCGACCGCCGCAACCTCGACGTCGACACCGTAGACGCGCCGGAACGCATACATATGCAGCTCCGACACAAAGCCGCAGCCGACGAGTCCGACTCTGATTTTCGCCATAGCGCCCCTCCCCCTTGCTTTGGGCGGCACTATAGCGGGCTTACGCGCCTATTCCACCGAGACCCGCACCACGCCTGCGCTCATCATGCCGAGCGCGCGGGCGGCGGGCACCGACAGATCGACGATGCGGCCGCGGATGAAGGGGCCGCGATCATTGACGCGGCATTGGATCGAGTGGCCGCCATAGGACACCCTGAGCACGCTCCCGAACGGACGCGTCCGGTGCGCGCAAGTCAGCTCACCGCTCTTCGCGGCTTTCCCGTATCCGTAATATGAGGCAAGTCCGCTTTCGGCGTGGGCGACGGAAAATGCAGAAAGCGAAAAAGTGGTCAAACACAACAATAGCGTTGGCTGCGCTCGCACGGCACCGCTCCCGGTTGGCCTGCCCCGCGCTGCAACGTCGCGCAGTTCCCGTTGGTTCCGGGAACACTGCCGGGCGAGGCCCGGCAGTGCCATCACACATTGTTACGACCTGTGAAATACCCGCCTGCGGCAAGACACCGCCGCACCTTTCGCGGCCCTGTTGATCCTGATCAATGGTCTGGAGATCCAGCCGTAGGCTGATGACCTCTCACTCTAAGACGACGGGAGGTCAGCATGACATATCGCAAGCCGACAATGCTGCTACTGGCTGCATTGATAGCCGGCCTCGGACTATCCGGTTCATTTCAGTGGTCGCCGACCGAAGGACTCGCGCTGTCGGTCAGCAGTGCAGAGGCCAGGGTCGGACGTCCCCTGACGCCTGTCAGCGTGGCCGGCGTTGCGCGTCGCACCACACGACGCGCCGTCGTAGGCGGCGCGGCCGTTGGCGCGGCGGCAGCGAGCACCGGATGCGTTCGCGTGCTTGTTAACGGAGCCTATGTCTGCCGATGACGGACGAGGCCGATCACTACGTCAGCAGACGGATTGCAGCCGTGTCGGGTTGTCCGGCCCGACACGGCTGAACTCCCTCGACAGCGCCTCAACGCTTGTGAAAGACCAGCGTGCGCACTTCGATGCTCTCACGCGGCGCGGCATCGGCCGGCGTGGTCGGATCGACGAAGGCGGTATGCGGCCCGAAACGGGTCCGGCCGTCGGTTGCTGAGTCATAGCATTTGAGCAGCAGCGCCTCGTCCGCCGTCATCTCAGGGAAATAGAACCAGCGATGGTTCGGATTGTATTTCACCGAATAGGTCTCGCCGCGACGGTTGGGATAGATCAGGTCCGAAGCGACGAGATCGTCGGGCGACACCGTGCTGCCGTCGACCATTGCGAGTGGTGAATCGCGCAGGGGCCCGCGGATCGGCCGCCAGAGGTTGATCACCTGGACGCGGCCCTTGAGCAGCTCCTTGGCTTCATCAGGCACATGCTCGCGCACGCGGTTGGCGCCTGAGACAGCGGTCTGGTCGACGTGGACGCGCGTCGCAGGCTGGCGCGGACCGCCGTCACGAATATCCGCGGCGCCCTCGACCCGCCTGCGCACGGTGTGATCGAAGATCACGACGCGGTCAGCCTTCAACGTCGCGCGGAGGAAGGCCTCGACGGCTGGATAGTAGACCGCCCGTATCTCCTCGTCGTTGTAAAAGTCTTTCACCTGGTTCGGGTGGCGCACCAGCGCAAATCCCTCGCGATCGAGCGAGACATTGTTCGCGATCAGCCGCGCATCGAAGATCGGCACCTGATGCGGCTCCGGCAGCGATGTGCTTTTCGGCTCGCCCGGCGGCGGATCGAAGGCATAGGTGCGTGGTTTGCCGGATACCGGCGCGAGATAGTTGAGTTCAGCAGTGACGAAGGGAAGCGATTCGATTTTTGTTTCTTGCAGGCCCATGGCCGGTCTCCCGATGTGGTCGTGTGAATGATTTTTGACGGGACGGACGGCGGTGCAAGAGGTGCGATGCAAATAGCAATGCAAGTGTCGTCGTCAGCGTGAAGTGCAGAAGAAATGTTTTGAGGGGGGACAGGTGTGCGTTGATCCCCTTCTCCCCTTGCGGGAGAAGGTGGCGCGTAGCGCCGGATGAGGGGTATCTATCCGCGAGTTCAAGATGCCAGAGATGTGATCGCGGAGAGAGACCCCTCACCCGTCTCGCCGCTTCGCGGCGAGCCACCCTCTCCCGCAAGGGGAGAGGGAAAGCGCTCTCTACAACCCCGCCTTGGCGATCGCATCCGTAAACGAGCGATCGACGATCTCCGCGGCATCGAGCTTCTGCTTGATCAGGCCCCCGCGGAAATACAGATCGATCGTGCTCTGCTCGTCCGCGACCACGCCGTCGTCGATCGGCGCGATGCGGATTTTTGCGCGCGAGAGCCAATTCTGCGGCACGGCGGTCGGGATGTTCATCAGCTTGCCCCAGGTCTCGGCATAGCCGTTGGAATTCGTCAATGACCACGCGCGCGCGACGGTGAGGCGGCGGATGAAGTCGGTCAGCTCGGCGCGCTTGTCGCGGATCGCATCCGGCCGCGCCACCTGAAAGCTCAGCCCCGGCGTCAGGCCCTCCGCGGTGATGATGCGGCGTGACTTGAACAGTACCTCTTCCTGGCTGACGTAAGGCTCCCAGGTCGACCACGCATCGACCGAGCCTTGCGTGTAGGCGATCTTGGCGTCCGACGGCGCCAGGAACGCGATCTGCACGTCGCTCGCAGCCCACCCGTTCTTTTCCAGTGCGGCGAGGATCAGCTGATGGCCGATCGAGCCGCGGCCGGTCGCGATCTTCTTAGCCCGCAGATCGGCAAAACTCCTGATCGGCGAGTTTTCGGGAACGAGGATCGCGAGCCCCTCGCCGGTCTGCCGGATCGCTGCGATCGCCTTCACCGGCGCGCCGGAGGCGGCGGCGAAGGTGAAGGGCGCGTCGCCGACGAGACCGGTCTCGATCGCACCGGCGCTCAGTGCCTCCAGCAGCGGCGCGGCCGCCGGAAACTCCTTCCACTCGATCTTGTAGGGGACGTCCTTGAGCACGCCCGCGGCTTCCATCACCGCCTGCGAATTGCCCTTCTGGTCGCCGACGCGCAGCGTGGTCTGCGCGCTGGCGAGATCAGCGCCTGCGAATGCGAGCGCTGCTGCAACAATGAACCGGATCATTCCGCCGCGATCCCCCGCTGCTGGTCGCGCTCGGCGATCAGCTTGCGCGTCAGCGGGATCAGCTCGCCGCCGTAGTCGATGGCATCCGGAAGCGGATCGAAGCCGCGGATCAGGAAGTGGCTGACGCCGAGATCGTAATAATCGGCGAAGACTTCCGCGACCTGCTCGGGCGTGCCGACCAGCGCGGTGGTGTTGCTGTTGGCGCCGGTGAGCTTTGCGATCTCGGTCCACAGCCGCTTGTCGATGCGCGCGCCCTGGTCGGCCGCCGCCAACAGCCGCTTGGCGCCCTCGGTCGCGTGATTGGGCCGGCGATAGCCGGTCTGGTCCTGCAGCGCGGTGGCGCGCTCGAGGATCCCTTCGGCCTTCTGCCAGGCCTTTTCCTCGGTATCGGCGAGGATCGGCCGCACCGACAGGCTGAAGCGCGGGCTCGGCCGCCCGTGCTTCGCGGCCGCCGCACGCACGCGCGCGGTCACGTCGCGCACCTGCGCATAGGATTCGCCCCACAGCGCAAAGGTGTCGGCATGCTTGCCCGAGACCTCGATCGCGGCATCGGAGCCGCCGCCGACGAAGGTGTAGATACCGCCCTTCTGCAGCGGCTTCACCTGCGAAAAGCCGTTCTCGACGGTGTAATACTTGCCGCTGTAGTTGAACGGCTTCTCGCTGGTCCATTCGAGCCGTACGATGTCGAGGAATTCGCTGGTGCGGGCGTAACGCTCGTCCTTGTCGTCGAGCGTGTTGCCGTCCTGGCGCAGTTCGATGGCGTTGCCGCCGGTGATGACGTGCAGCGAGACGCGGCCATCATAGAGCTGGTCCAGCGTGGCGAGCTGGCGCGCCAGCAGCGTCGGCGCGGTAAAGCCCGGCCGCTGCGCGATCATCACCTTGAGCTGCTTGGTGATGGTCAGCACGTGCTGGGCGATCTGCAGCGCATCCGGCGTGGTCGAATGGAACGCCAGCAGCGCGCGGTCGAAACCGGCGAGCTCATGCGCCTTCGCCACCGTCTCGATATAGTGCGGATCGAGCACCGGTCCCTGGCGCACGATGGTCTCGGAAGCGTTGCTGTTTGCGATAAAGCCGATGAACTCGACCGACATGATGGTCTCCCTGTTGTTTTCTGAAAGCTAGAGGCCCAATGCGGCGCGGCCGAGGCCGATGCGAGTGGCATCGTCCTGCGGCGTGTGCACGCGTCCGCACAGGACATCCCGATAGTGCCGCTCCAGCGGATTGGTCCGGCTGAGCCCATGATTGCCAGTCAGCGACAGGGCATCCTCGACCGCGGCGACGGCATTGTTGGTCACCGTCAGCTTGACGACGTTGGATTCGCCGGTGGAGAGATCGACGCCGTCGTCAAAATCGCGGGCGAACGTGTCGAGCAGCCGGGCATTGACCGCGAGCCTGGCCTCGATCGCACCAAGGATCTCCTGCGCGCGCGGCAAGGTCGCAAGCGGCGCGCCGAGGCTGGCGGGAACGCGCTGCTTCAGGAACGAGACGAACCAGTCCCGTGCCGCACGGGCAATGCCGTCATAGATCGCCGCAACGAAGACGGTATGGACGGTCGCCTGCGTAATGTCGCGCGCATTCCAATCCGCGGGCTTGCGAACATCGACCTCGGCGTCGAGCGGGATCACGACGTCGTCGAAGATGACGTCGTGGCTGCCGCTGGCGCGCAGGCCGTGATGATCCCAGGTCTCGACGATACGCGTGCCCGGCAGGCCCGCCGGCACCAGGAACTGGCCGACGCGCGGCTCCGCCTCGTCGGTCCGGGCCCAGACCAGGTACCATTTCAGGATCGGCGATCCCGTCGAATAGATCTTGTGGCCGGTCAGGCGCCAGCCGGTTTCGGTGCGGCGCGCAATCGTCGCCGGCAGCCCACCGCGCGACGGTGAGCCGAGCTCGGGCTCGACCCGCAATGCGTTGACGAGCGCGACGCCTTCGACCGTCTCGCGCGCGAGCTTGCGCGACAGTTTTGCCGGCCAGGTCGGGCTTCGCCCCATCACCAGATGGTTGATGTAGTGCATCGACAGCACCAGCGCGGTCGACGGATCGGCCTTGCCGATGATGCCGAGGACACGCGCGGTGTATCGTGCGCCCGCGCCGGCCCCGCCGAGCGCGGCCGGCACCGTCAGCGACAGCAGGCCCGCCTCGGACAGCTCGCGGAAATTCTCGAAGGGAAAGCTGCCGGTACGGTCATGCTCGGCCGCCCGCGCGGCAAAGCCCGGCGCAAGCGCCTCGGCGCGCGTGATGTAGTCGGGCTCGCTATGCGCCACCCGTCCCTGAGCTGCAGAAGTCACCATGTCGCATCCAATCCCAAGAGGCCAAGAATCTGACGGCGCAGATCGGCCAGATACGGGTCGCCGCGATGACGCGGATAGGGCCGGTCGACGCGGATATCGGCCTTCACGCGCGCGGGACGCTCGCTGAAGACGATGACGCGGTTGGCGAGCACCAGCGCCTCCTCGGCATCATGCGTGACGAGCAGCGTGGTAAAGCCCTTGCGCTGCCACAACGACACCAGCTCGGCCTGCATGGTGATGCGGGTCAGCGAGTCGAGCTTGCCCAGCGGCTCATCGAGGATCAGGATCTTGGGATCGTTGACCAGCGCACGCGCCAGCGCCACGCGCTGCGCCATGCCGCCGGAGAGCTGGTGCGGATAGGCGGTGCGAAATTCCGACAGCCCGACCAGATCGAGCGCGTCATCGACACGGTGCCGCTGGCTCTTCAAAATGCCCTGCGCTTCCAGCCCGAGCGCGACATTGTCCCAGACCGAGCGCCATGGAAACAGCGTCGGGTCCTGGAACACGACGACGCGCGACGGATGCGGCCGGGTGATGCGGACTTCGTCTTCGCGCAGGCTTCCAGCCTTGGGCTTGTCGAGGCCGGCGACGAGCCGCAGCAGGGTCGACTTGCCGCAGCCGGAGGGGCCGAGCAGCGCAACGAACTCGCCAGGCTCGACGGCGATGCTGACCTCGGTGAGCACCGGCAGCTCGACACCGTCGATGTCGAAGGCATGGCTGACCTGCTCGATGTCGAGTGCGGCACCCGCAGCGGGGTGCGTGATCGCTTCGGCGAAAGCTGCGGCTACCATTTCACGGTCCCCTTCTGCCAGACCAGCAGGCGGTCACGGATTGCAAACAGCAGCGTGATCGCGCCGGAGCAGAGCAGCGACATCACGATCAGCGCCGCATACATGTTGGCGTAGGCGGCCCAGCCCTGCGCCCACTGCAGGTACCAGCCGAGCCCGGCCTTGACGCCGATCATCTCGGCGACGACCAGCACGGCAAAGGACGCGCCGAGCCCCATGAACAGGCCGACGAAGACATGCGGGAGTGCGGCTGGGATAGCGACCTTCAGCACCAGGAACGAGGGCTTTGCGCCAAGCGTGCGGGCGACGTCGTAATAGGCCGTGCTGACGCTCGCGACGCCCGACCAGGTCAGCACGGTGACCGGAAATCCGGTTGCCAGCGCGATCAGGAAGGTCGAGGCGCTCCAGCTCGACGGAAAGGTGAAGAAGGCGATCGGCAGCCAGGCGGTCGCCGGCAGCGGACCGATGAAGCGCAGCACCGGATGCACCCAGTATCCGACCGCGCGCGACCAGCCGATCGAGACGCCGGTCAGGAAGCCGACCGCTGCGCCGATGAGATAACCGCCGAGCTGAAGCTTGACCGAGGCGAAGACGCTGTCGAGCAGCTTTGGCAGATCGTCGGTATAGACCTCGACGATCGATTGCGGCGGCGGGAAGAACGGCAGCGGCAGCCAGGCAAATTTGGCGGTCGCGACCTCCCATAACGTCAGGAAAGCTCCGAGCGCAATGAGCCACGGCGCGCGCTGGCGCAAGGCCCGCCCGGCCGAGCCGAGATAGTCGGCGCCGACGGTCCCGAACAGCGCGATGGCGGCGATGACAAACGCAGCGATGCCGAGCGAATGCGTGCGCGACCAGTCGCCGACATCCTCCCACAACAGGCAGGACAGTCCGAAGGCAATCCAGGCGAAGCTGGCGGCCACGCCCGCGCCGGATTCCCGTAGCCACGTCGCAAACCATGGCGCGCGCGAGAGGCGCGGCGCGCCGGACGCGAGGCCGTCAGACAGCGAATACGTCGACATAGATGCGCTCCGCGAATTTGGCGGTATCGGTGCTCTGCTTGAAGACCTGCACGCTCTTCAGATCGTCGGCATATCCCTTCAGCTCGCGCTTCAGCACTTCACCGACGGGATGATGATGGTGGGTGTGGTAGCGCACCATGCCCTCGATATCGGCGAGCGATGCCGTCTTCGGCGCGTAAGGCTGGAACGATTTTGCCGTCACGGCCGGATTCTGCGCGGTGAACATCGCGGCATCGAGCAGCGCCTGCGTCAGGGCGCGCGCGACCTGTGGCTCCTCGCGCACCAGGCTGCCGCGCAGGCCGAGGATGCAGCAGCTCTTGTCGCGATACTCGCCGTCGAGATTGGACGCGACTTCCTTGTACTGGCTGTCCTTGAGCCAGAGATAGCCCAGCGGATCGGACGACAGGAAGGCCTGGACCTCGCCCTTCTGGACCGCGACGTCGAGCAGATTGCCCGGATAGGCGCGCCAATCGACATCCTTGATCGGATCGATGCCGAGTTTTGCAAGCTGGATCGAGAAGAAGTTCTTGTCCGGGCCGGCGAGATCGCCGACGGCGACGATCTTGCCCTTTAGATCAGCGAGCTTGCTCACATTGGAGTCGGCGCGGGTCAGAACACGCATGCAGCCGCCATGGGTGCCGGCGGCGATCTTGACGTCAAAGCCCTGCTCCAGCGGCTTCAGCCAGCGCAGCGCCATGCCGAGCCCGGCATCGCTTTTTCCCGTCGCGATCGCCTCGAGCAGCTGGTCGGTCGAACCTGAATAGTTGATGAGCTCGACGTCGAGATTCTGCTTCTGGAAAAAGCCGTGCTCGATGGCGACCGGTACCGGCGCGAGACAGACCGCGCCGGCATTCCAGGACAGTTTCAGCTTGCGCGGCGCACCGGTGAGCGCGGGCGCATCCGAAGCCGTCCGGCACAGCGGGAACTCGGAGAGATTGACGCCGGGCGCGATCGCCTGCGGCGCAAAGGCCTGCGCTGCACCAAAGGCACCGAGCGGCGCGGCGAACGCCGCAGCCAACCCCGCCTGGAGCAGATGACGCCGATCGAAGCCCGATCCAGCGCGCTTGTCGTCGTTGCCCATCGGCCCCACTCCTGAGTTGGCACGGCTCCACCATTCGCGCACCGCTTCGCGTTGCGCATGTTCCGTGCGGAGCTGCGTTGAGAGAATATTTTTCGCAGGCGCTTCCGGCGCTGCGCTGATGCGATGCGCAAATCATGCGGCGCGCCTGCCGCATCGTCAATGAAATGGAATTTCGAATGTGGCGCGCTGCGAAGTCATTCTCTCCATCAGCGCGCGCAGGAACGATGCAACGATTTCAGGCGATGCATCATCCGGCAATGGCATTCGCGACTCCCGCGATCTGCTCCATTCTTGCGCATCTGCGGCTCTGCACGCTGCGCATTCTCGAAAGCGGCGCCGCGCTGAAACGTCATTGCCCGACGCATCTGCAATACGGATAGCCATTTCATTGACTGCGCACCGCGCAATCATAGACTCGATCGTCTTACTGCATCACGCGCTCACGTGTCGTGAGCCAAGATAACAAGCAGGCAACAAGACAGATCACATGAGCATCAATTCCCACGACCATCCCATCACGCGCCGGTTGGCGGCCTCGCTGTTTGCCGCGGCCGTCACCTTGTCGACGGCGGCCGCATCGTTCGCGGCCGACACGGTCGTGCTGCGCGTCGGCGACCAGAAGGGCGGCAACCGCTCGCTGCTGGAAATTTCCGGCTACGCGAAGGACCTGCCGTACAGAATAGAATGGTCGGAATTCCCGGCGGCAGCGCCGATCCTGGAAGCGCTCAATGCCGGCGCGCTCGACGTCGGCTATACCGGCGATCTCTCCTTCCTGTCGGTCTATGCGGCCGGTGCGCCGATCAAGGCGATCGGCGGCACCAAGTCGGACGCGAAGACGCAAGCGATCCTGGTGCGCCAGGATTCGCCGATCAAGTCGGCCGCCGACCTCAAGGGAAAACGCCTCGCCGGCACGCGCGGCGGCTGGGGCCAGTTCCTGATCGACGCGACGCTGGAGAAAGCGCAGATCAAGCTCGAGGACGCGACCTTCGCGCCGCTCGGCCCTGTCGATGCCAAGGTCGCGCTGGTGGCCGGCTCGATCGACGCCTGGGCGGTATGGGAGCCCTACGTCTCGTTCGCGACGCTGAAGGACAAGGCGCGCGTGATCGCCGACGGCGACGGCCTGACGCCGACCATCACCTTCATCGTCGCCACCGACAGCGCCATCGCCACCAAGCGCGTGGCGGTGCTGGATCTCTTGCAACGGCTGAACAAGGCCCGGCTGTGGTCGCTCGATCACATCAGTGAATACGCCAAAAGCACGGCCGAACTCACAAAACTGCCCGAGGATGTGCTGCTATCGGCCTACGCCGCACAGCGCACCAGTCCGATTCCGATCGACGAGAACGTCGTGAAGGAGGTGCAGGAAGCATCCGACCGCTCGACGCGCTACGGCATCCTGCCGAAGACGCTCGACGTCAGCAAAGCCGTCGACCGCAGCTTCACCGCCGCGGCCGCGGGATCGAACTAGCGCGGGGCGGCGAGATGCGCAGGCTTCGACTCAAAGCCGGCCCGCTGCATCTCGCCGTGATCGTGCTCGGGCATCTCGCCTGCATGAGCTTGATCGTGTGGCTGTCGCTCTAACCTACCAGTAGCCGCGATAGTAAGGGCGGTACGGCCGGTAGCCGTAGCCATAGCCGTAATACGGACGGTAGGGCCGATAATATCGCGGATAGGCCGGCCCGTAGCCGTAGCCATAGTAGGCCGGCGCATAGCCGTAGCCCGGCCCGTAACCGCCACCGTAATAAGGGTCACCGCCGTAATAGCCGTAAGGCCCGCTGCTGGCGATGGCGCCACCGATGATCGCGCCGGCCGCGAGACCACCGATCCCCCAACCAAAGCCGCGGCCGCGCCAATAGACCGGCGTGACGTCATCGCCGGCCGTGGCCTTCATGGTCGCGACATGGGTCGGCAGCGGAGCCGCTGTCGCCTGCCCGACCTGGCCCGCCACGACCGCAGCCGTGAGCGAACAGGCAATTGCCGTTTTCCAGATATTCATCGCCTTTCTCCCTATCTGAGTTTCGTTTAGGAAAAGGATCGCAAGCCATGATTCAGGCATCCCGGCGTTAAGTCAAAGCCTCGAATTTGCGTGCAGCGCACAAGATGCCGCGTGCCTGAAATGTGATCATCCGCCGTGCCGATATGACGCCGGTACGACGGCGCTGGAGCGTTGAGACCGGCGGGAAAGCGTTAAGCTTCCCATGCGTTCGCAACCAACAAGCACCTTCCCGATTACCTATTCGTACCGTTACTATCGGTTCCAATGATGCGCGGCCGGAAGGCACTTCGCGAAGGCCTCGGTTTACGCCAGAATTTGGCTTGCGCCAGACGAGTGGGAGGACGACATGAGTGCCGCCGGAAATGAGCCGCTTGCCCGCCAGGCTTTGGCGTTTGTCCTGGCCGGTGGTCGCGGCAGCCGGCTGCTGGAATTGACCGACCGGCGCGCCAAGCCCGCGGTCTATTTCGGCGGCAAATCCCGCATCATCGATTTCGCGCTGTCGAACGCGGTCAACTCCGGCATCCGCCGCATCGCGGTTGCCACCCAGTACAAGGCACACAGCCTGATCCGGCATCTCCAGATGGGCTGGAACTTCTTCCGGCCCGAGCGCAACGAGAGCTTTGACATCCTGCCCGCGAGCCAGCGCGTGTCGGAGAGCATGTGGTACGTCGGCACGGCGGATGCGATCTACCAGAACATCGACATCATCGAGTCGCACAACGCCCGCTTCATCGTGGTGCTCGCCGGCGACCACATCTATAAAATGGATTACGAGGTGATGCTGCGGCAGCACGTCGACAGCGGTGCCGACGTCACGGTCGGTTGCCTCGAAATGCCGCGCGCTGAATCCTCGGGCTTCGGCATCATGCATATCGACGAGAACGGCTGGATCCAGCAGTTCCTGGAGAAACCCAAGGATCCGCCGCCGATACCCGGCAAGCCGGACGTCTCGCTCGCCAGCATGGGCATCTACGTGTTCGACTCGAAATTCCTGTTCGACGAACTCAAGCGCGACGCCGAGGACCCGCACTCCAACCACGATTTCGGCAAGGACATCATTCCCTACATCGTCAAGAACGGCCGCGCCATAGCGCACCAGTTCTCGACCTCCTGCGTCCGGTCCGGCGACGACCCCCGCTCCTACTGGCGCGACGTCGGCACGGTCGACGCCTATTGGGCTGCCAATATCGACCTCACCGACGTGGTGCCGGAGCTCGACCTGTTCGACCGCGCCTGGCCGATCTGGTCCTATTCGGAGATCACGCCACCTGCAAAGTTCGTCCATGACGAGGAGAGCCGGCGCGGCCAGGCGGTGAGCTCGCTGGTCTCCGGCGGCTGCATCATCTCCGGCGCCTCGCTGCGCCGCTCGCTGCTGTTCACCGGCGTGCGCATCAACTCCTACGCCAGTGTCGAAAACGCCGTGATCATGCCCTATGTGAACGTCGGGCGCGGCGCGCGGCTGAAGAACGTCGTGATCGATCGCGGCATCGAGATCCCCGAGGGGCTTGTGGTCGGCGAGGATCCCGAGCTCGACGCCAAGCGCTTCCGAACCACCGAGCAAGGGATCTCGCTGATCACCCAGACGATGATCGACGGGCTCAATACATGACGCCTGTTCGCGTCCTCGCGGTCGCATCTGAAGTCTACCCCATCGTCAAGACCGGCGGCCTCGCGGATGTCGCCGGTGCGCTGCCGATCGCGCTGAAGGCGCACGGTGTCGAGATGCGCACGCTGATGCCGGGCTACCCGGACGTGATGCGGCGGCTTTCGGGTGCTGAAGAAATCCGGCGCTGGCCGGATTATTTCGGCGGCCCCGGCCGGTTGCTCGCGGGCTCCCATGACGGGCTCGACCTGTTCGTGCTCGACGTGCCGCATCTCTACGCGCGGCCGGGCAATCCTTACGTCACCGCCGAGGGCGTCGACTGGCCGGACAACGGCGTGCGCTTCGCGGCGCTGTCGCGCATCGCGGCCGATATCGGCCACGGTCTCGTTCCGGCCTTCGTGCCTGACGTGGTGCATGCCCATGACTGGCAGGCCGGGCTCGCGCCGGCCTATCTGCACTACGACGGCGGGACGCGGCCCGGCACCGTCATGACCATTCACAACATGGCCTATCAAGGCAAGTTCGACCGCACGCTCGCGGGCGCGATCGGGCTGCCTTGGGACGCATCGTTCGATGTCTACGGCCTCGAATATTTCGGCGGCATCAGCTTTTTGAAAGCCGGCCTGCAACTGGCCGATCGCATCACCACGGTGTCGCCGACCTATGCGCAGGAGATCCAGAGCGACGAGGGCGGCATGGGGCTCGGCGGCTTGCTGCGCGAGCGCGCAAGCGTGCTGAGCGGCATCCTCAACGGCATCGACATCTCGGTGTGGAATCCACACACCGATCCGCACATCGCCTATCGCTTCAGCGCCGAGGAGCTGTCGTTTCGTTCGGCCAACAAGGCCGCGCTGCAGCAGCGGCTCGGCCTCGACCCGCGGCCGGATGCGCTGCTGCTCGGCGTTATCAGCCGCCTGTCGTGGCAGAAGGGGCTCGATCTGCTGCTGGATTCCATGCCCACCATCCTCGGTGATGGGATGCAATTGGCGCTGCTCGGCAGTGGCGATGCCGAACTGCAGGATCGCTACCAGGGAACCGCACGCGGACATCCGGGCCGGATCGCGGCCGTGATCGGCTATGACGAGGCGCTCGCGCATCTGATCCAGGCGGGTTCTGACGCCCTGATTGTGCCGTCGCGGTTCGAGCCGTGCGGGCTGACCCAGCTCTGCGCGCTGCGCTATGGCGCCGTGCCGATCGTGTCGCGCGTTGGCGGCCTCGCGGATACCGTGAACGAGACGACCGGCTTTACGTTCGGGCCCGTAACGTCGGCAAATCTCTCGGCAACGCTGGGGCGCGCGAGCTTCATCTTCCATGACAAGACGGCGTGGCGGCAATTGCAGCTCGCGGGCCTCGCGACCGACGTGTCCTGGCGCAACCGGGCGGGCGAGTACGCGGCACTCTATCGCGGCCTGATGGCATCCCGCGGCGCGTAGGGCGGATTAGTCTTACCGCGTCGTGGGTTCTCCGGGCGCGCGTTGCGCGAGGCGGACTTGTCCGCCTTAGCTCGAAGAGCGAGGGCGGAAGCGACGACCCGTCTCGCCTCGCCCGCAGCTTGCGTCGGTCAGTCGCAAATGCTACGGCTTGTAACATTACGGGTCGTCGTCCAGCCGTTGTGGAGGCGAGCGGAAGAAGGAGTATGCCATGTCCAGCCGATCTGCCAGAAGCGACACGACCATCACAGCCCTCATCCCCGAGCTCGACGCGCTGGTCACGGAGGCGATGGCGGAGTGGCAGGTGCCGGCTCTGACGCTCGCCGTTGTGCAGAACGGCGAGACGATGCTGCTCAGGGCATGGGGCCAGCGCGACGTCGAGACCGGGCTGCCCGCGACGCCGGAGACGCAGTTCCTGATCTGCTCGATCACCAAAACGTTCACCGCCGCGGCGTTGGCGCTTCTGGTGGACGAGGGACGGCTCGACTGGACAAAACCAGTCCGCGACACCATTCCCGAATTCCGCCTGCAGGACGCGGTCGCGACCGAGCGCGTCACCGTGCGCGACCTGCTCAGCCACCACTCCGGCCTGCCCCGCCACGACTGGATATGGATTCCAGCCGATCTCTCGCGCAGCGAGATGATGACGGCGCTGCGTCACCTTGAGCCGGCCCGGGACATCCGCACCGATTTTCAATACAACAATCTCGCCTACAATGCCGCCAGCCTTGTCGTCGAGCGCATCAGTGGTCAGAGCTATGAAGATTTCGTCCGCACCCGGCTGACCGATAAATTGCGGATGCAGGTCGGGTTTTCGGCCGAGGAGTACGCCGCGGCAACTGACGCCGCCGTTCCCTACCTGGTGGAACGGGGCGACGTGCGCTCGCGAAGCAAATTCTTCCCCATTACCACGACGGGCGCCGGCGCCATCGTCACCTCGGTTGCCGCCCTCGCCAACTGGATGAAATTCTTGCTGGCCGAGGGCGAATTCGCCGGCGAGCGCCTGCTGTCGTCCACGCTGATCCGGCAGATGCAATCGCCGCGCGTCTTCGCAGGCGCTGCTGAGTGGGAAGAGTTCGGCCATTCGCATTACGGGCTGGGCTTCAACCACACCACCTACCGCGGCGAGCGCGTGGTCGGACACTCCGGCGGCTGGCTCGGCTGGAGTACGCTGATGCGCCTCATCCCGGCGCGAAACACCGGCATCGCCGTCTTCACCAACACCGGCGGCAATCTGGTGTCCGGCATCTTGGTCAACCGCGTTCACGATCATCTCGCCGGCAACGAACCCGTGCCGTGGCTGGACCGCCTGCGCGACATGCGCCGCAAAGCGCTGGCGCAGCAGAAAGCCGACGAGGCGGCGAAGCCGACGGCGCGCAAGCTGAACACGAAGCCCAGCCATGATCTCGCAGATTTTTGCGGCGCCTATGAACACCCGGCCTATGGCCGGGTGTTCATCACACAAGACGGCGACAGCCTGCACTGGGCCTGGCGCGGCACGAAGGCGAAGCTCGCACACCGGCACTACGATTCGTTCCAGCTGCCGTACGTTTTCGGAGACCTCAATCCGGACGATCTCGTGATTACCTTTGCGACCGACCGCGACGGCAACATTGCGAGTCTCTCGGCCCAGCTCGAGGTGCTGGTGCCGGACATCGTCTTCACGCGCGCCGCCGCCGGCGAATGCATGGACCCTGCGTTCCGGTCGGCCTGCGTCGGCGAATACATTCGCGGCGATCAGACCCACATCGTCACACGAGGATGGCGAGGGCCAGCTTACTCTGAAAATTCCGTTCGTGCCGCTCTACCAGCTGCGGCCCTACCAAGGCGCGACGTTCAGCATCGTCCAGCTCGACGGCTATCGCACCGAATTCCGCCGCGGCCCGTCCGGCGCGATCGAGGAACTCGTGTATCACCAGCCGAACGGCACCTTCATCGCGAAGCGCAGCCCGTAAGGCGGATTGGTTAGCGAAGCGTAATCCGCGAACTACGTTTTAGCCCAATGGCGGATTACGCTTACGCTGATCCGCCCTACGAGTTCTACGGATTCACCCGAACACATACGACGCCATCGCGACGTTTGCGACCTCGTCGACGAAGACGCGCTTGCCGACGTCGCTGCCGGCGGCGCCTGCTGCGACCATCAACGGCAGCAGATGATCCTCGCGCGGATGGGCGAGACGCGCGCTCGGTGCATTCTCCCAATCGACCAGCATCGCATTGCGGCGTGCCGCATCCGGATTGCCGATCGCCTCGTTCAGATAGGCCTCGAAATCGTACGAGACCGGCTTGGACTCCGCGCGGCCGAAACCGCGCATATTGTGATAGGTGAGCCCGCTGCCGACGATCAGAATGCCCTCGTCCCGCAGCGCGGCGATCGCCTGCCCGACCTTGATGTGCTCGGCCGCGTCGTAGCTCGACTTCAGCGACAGCAGCACGATCGGCATGTCGGCGTTCGGATACATCAGCCCAAGCGGCACGAAAGTGCCGTGGTCGAACCCCTGATTGGCGTCCTCGCGGCAATCGAGGCCGGCGCGCGCGAGCAGCGCCTTCACTTCTGCCGCGAGCTCGGGCTGGCCCGGCGCCGGATAGGTGATGTGGTAGGTATGCTCGGGGAAACCGTAATAATCGTACACCATCGGCGGATGCGCCGAGGTCGACACAGTGAAGGCGTCCGCCTCCCAATGGCCGGTGATGACGAGCACGGCCTTCGGGCGCTCGGGAAGAAGCTGCGGCAACCGACCGAATTCCGCAGCCGTCTTCGCATATTGCACCCGCCGGTCCTCCATGAAGGGCCAGGGGCCGCCGCCGTGGGACAGGAACAGGGTCGGAAATCGCGTCATTTGTGCCAGCTCGTTTCGTTGACAACATGCGCATGTACCAGTCGCGCAATCGGCGGCGAGCATAGGCAAACCGGTATGGTTAGCAAGTCGTTAACGATTTGCCGCCAACAATCCGGCGTGGCCGAAGGAATCGGCCAGAAGACATGCGAGACGTGAGATGAAGAAGTTTGCGCTGGGGGATGTCGTCAACAGTGACAAGGGCCGCCGCGGCGTCGTTCGCGCCGCCTACCGCTCGAAGGAAGGCCAGCAGTTCTATGCCGTCGAGAAGGACGGCGCGATGGACTATCTGGAAGAAGACCGGCTGAGCCCGGCGCCGCGCGTTGAGCTCGCGGCCTAACTCTAATTCATTTTTTGCTCTCGCGCGTGAGCCGGTCGAGACGCTCCACCCAGGGGTCGTCGCCGCTCGCGATGCGATCGTTCGCGATCAGCAGCAGATGGTCGTGATCCGCGGCCGCATCCCAATGCGGCAGCTCTGCGCCGTTGGGGTCGCCGCTCCTGGCAAAGTTGATCCAGTAGGCCCGCATGCGGCTTGAGACCTCGCGATCCCGTCGCGAGAAGATTCCAGCGCCGGGCACGCCCTCCACGCCGAAGATGAACTGCAACTCCCGCCCGTGGCCTTCGTCGGGATTGCCGCGCCGTGCTTCAGGCACATAGGCAAAGCGATAGCGGAAGGTCGGCGCGCCGCTCACGGCATGAAGCCGGGCGAGCATTCGCACCGGCTCGGAGAAGACCTTGTCGGTGTAGAAGCTCGCCGCAACGTCGGATGGCCTCGCGGCATCGGGATAGAGCTTGCGCAGCTCGTCGATGCTCTCGCCCGAAGCGGACAGCGTCTCCTTGACCTCCAGCTCGCTGTCGAAACGGGTCTCGTCGTCATTCGAGCCGATGATCAGGGGAATGCGGCTCTCATGTGCTGCTGTAAATCCGGCGGCGATGTCTTCCGTCACCAGATGTCCATCCATCGCCGGCGCGAAGCTGCGTGACGATTTCTCCAGCAGACGCTTTTCAGCCGCAAGCAGACGCGCCGGTTTGACGGCGCGCAGATCCGCCTCTTGCCCGAGCGCGGCGACAAATTGCCGGCCTGCGGCCTCGGCCTCCTGCGACGAATGCAGGCGCGCGCGGCCGGGCACCGATTGCAGAATGGCTTTCTGGAATAGATCGCGCGATTGCGCGCACAGCATCAGCAGCGCGATCGACGTTGCGCCGGCGCCGTTGCCGAACAGCGTGACGTTGTTCGCATCGCCGCCGAAGGCCGCGATGTTGTCATGCACCCAATGCAGCGCCGTGACCTGGTCCATCAGGCCGAAATTGCCGGAGCCGCCGTCCGACAGCGCGGGACGCGTCAGCCAGCCGAGCGCGCCGAGACGATAATTCAAGGTCACGACGATGAGCCCGGCCTGCGCGAACCTCGAGCCGTCGAACAGCGGATCACTGGCGGTGCCCGCGATGAAATCGCCGCCATGGATGAACACCATCACCGGCAGCGGCCCGTCGACGCCGAAGGGCCGAAACACGTTGAGCGTGAGGCAATCCTCGCGCGCGGCCGGCATCGCTGGCTGGAGACAGGGCGCGGCATAATCGTAGGCCGTGCTCATCTCGGAACTCTCGGGCAAGGCCTGCGGCGGACGCCAGCGCAGGCTGCCGACCGGCGGTGCTGCATAGGCAAGCCCCTTGAATGACGCCACCTCGCCCTCGACGGCGCCGAGCATCTGGCCTTCGCGCGTCAACGCAAATGGAAATTGGCCGACCGACTGCGCCACGGCCGCGCCGGCATAGAGCGATGCAAAGGCTGCAATGAGCGCAAGCAGGGACCGCATCTTCGGGGATCTCGATGCGCGGAAATGTTCCCCGTCAGGTTACGTCCGCAGCCAGCACCGAGGCAAGCGCTGAGGGGGCAGCTACCCGCCCTTGGCAATGATCTCCGACAGCGCACGCCGCGCGATGATGCCGAGCTCACCGAGCGTGGAGTGACCCGATTGCGCCGCCTCGATCAGGCGCTCCGCGATGATCCTGCGGCTGTCGTGATCGCCGCCGTGCGGCAACTGGCGGCACGTCTCCTCCAGGACGACATCCATGTTGGCTTTGGTTCGCTCACTCAACTCTGTCATGACGCCCGGTCGGTGCGCGTGGCTTGTAGCCGCAAGCATACACAGACGGATCGGACATGATTAGCCCGGGTAATCACGGCCATTGTGCATCGCGATGCGTGCATTGAAGCAGGGTTCGCGCCGCCACGATCACGCCGCAAACGACTACCGAAGATTGCACTTGCTCTGATGACAAGCCGGGCCTGCAGGACTAGCCTGCCGGCAAAACAAAATACACGGGAGGAATGCCATGCCGGAAGCAATGATCGCCGCGCGCGAGTCCAAAGCGGCGAGTGGAACGGTCCAACAGGTCGATGTTGCCGTGGTCGGCGCCGGATTTTCCGGCCTCTACCTTCTCCATCGTCTGCGCAAGGCCGGCCTTTCGGCCGTCGGTCTCGACGAGGCCGGCGACGTCGGCGGCACCTGGTACTGGAACCGCTATCCCGGCGCGCGCTGCGACATCCAGACCATCGACTACAGCTACACGTTCGATCCGGAACTCGACAAGGCCTGGACCTGGTCGGAGAAATACGCGACCCAGCCCGAGATCCTGCGCTATCTCGGCTTCGTCGCGGACCGCTACGATCTGCGCCGCGACATCCGCTTCAAGACCAAGGTCACCGAAGCCAATTGGGACGAGACAGCCGAGCGCTGGCAACTCAGCACCAGCAACGGCGCGCCGGTCTCCTGCCGTCATTACATCATGGCCACCGGCTGCCTCTCCGCGCCAAAACCGCCGGAGATCGACGGCGTCAAGGACTTCAAGGGCGAGATCTATTTCACCGGACGCTGGCCGCATGACGGCGTCAATCTCGCCGGAAAACGCGTTGCCGTGATCGGCACGGGATCGTCGGCCATCCAGTCGATCCCGCTGATCGCCGAGCAGGCCGCGCATCTGACCGTGTTCCAGCGCACGCCGAATTTCGCGCTGCCCGCGCACAATGGCCCCTCGCCCGCCGATCGCAGGGACCTGTTCCAGAGCGACCGCGCGGCCTATCGCGAGCAGGCGCGCCAGTCGATGGCGGGCGTGCCGTATCCACAGCAGACGGTGGTGAGCTGGCAGTTGAGCGATGCCGAGCGTCGTGAGCGGTTCGAACGTGCCTGGGCCGCCGGCGACCTCGTCCACATCCTGACCCAGCTCTGGGCCGATCAGGGCGTCGATTTCGACGGCAATGCGCTGATCGGCGAGCTTATCCGCGAGAAGATTTCGGCGGCCGTGAAGGATCCGGAGACGGCGGCAGCGCTGATGCCGCACGATCATCCGTTCGGCGCCAAACGTCCCTGCCTCGATACCAATTATTACGCGACCTACAACCGGCCGAACGTGACGCTGGTCAATCTGCGCCAGGAGCCGATCAAGGCGATCACCGCAGGCGGCATCACCACCGGTAAACGCAATGTCGACGTCGATGTCATCGTGTTCGCGACCGGCTTCGATGCCATGACCGGCGCGATCCGC
The DNA here is from genome assembly GCF_036924495.1 of Bradyrhizobium sp. AZCC 2230. NCBI lineage: Bacteria > Pseudomonadati > Pseudomonadota > Alphaproteobacteria > Hyphomicrobiales > Nitrobacteraceae > Bradyrhizobium > Bradyrhizobium sp. AZCC 2230. The sequence goes on from NZ_JAZHRS010000001.1 coordinate 3,868,240, forward strand.
GCCGTGCATCCGATCATGGGTCGCAACGGCAAGTCGCTGACCGATGTCTGGGCACAGGGACCGCAGAGCTATCTCGGTCTCACTGTCGAGGGTTTTCCGAACTTCTTCATGATCACCGGACCCGGCAGCCCGTCGGTGCTGTCGAACATGGCGGTGTCGATCGAGCAGCATGTCGATTGGGTCGTCGATCGTCTTGCCGCGCTGCGCGATGCCGGCTTCACCACGATCGAGCCGACCGAGACGGCGCAGGCCGGCTGGGGCCGGCACCTGGCCGACTGCTCGATGGTGACGCTGCACCGGCTCGCCAACACCTGGTACACGGGCGCCAACGTGCCCGGCAAGGTGCAGGGCCTGATGCCCTATACCGGCGGCGTCGGTCCCTATCGCAGCATCTGCGACGAGGTCACGAGCCGCGGCATGCTCGGCTTCAAGCTCACCGGCCCCGACGTCGCCGCACAATGCAATGACGGCGAGGTGGTGCGGCTCCAGCCGGACGTGCGGCTGGTGCTGAACCTGCTGACGTCGCTGAACCTGCCGCCGATCGAATCGATGGGCGCGATCGGCGCGCGCGCCTTCGTCAACGAGTTCAACAAGGGCCGGCCTGCGGGACGGCTGATCGGCGATATCGTCGACGGCACCCTGCCCGGCGCGGACGGCCCGCTGCCTTATCGCGTCTACAAGCCGGCCACGCCGGGGCCGCACCAGGTCGTGGTCTATTTCCACGGCGGCGGCTGGGTGCTCGGCGACGAGCAGTCGGACGAGCCGTTCTGCCGCGACATGGTGCGGCGGACCGGCATGACCTTTGTCAGCGTCGGCTATCGCCACGCGCCGGAGCACCGCTTCCCCACGGCGGCCGAGGACGGCTACGCGGCGACGCGCTGGATCGCGGAGCATCTGGCCGAGCTCGGCGGCAAGCAGGGACCTGTGCTGGTCGCGGGCTGGAGCGCCGGCGGCAACATTGCCGCCGTCACCTGCCAGCTCGCGCGCGACCGCGGCGGGCCCGAGATCGCGGGCCAGCTGCTGGTGTGCCCGGTCACCGATTGCAGCTTCGACCGTCCCTCCTACAACGACAATGCAACGGGCTACTTCCTGACGCGCTCGCTGATGTACTGGTTCTGGGACTTGTACTGCTCGCCGGCCGACCGCACCGATCCGCGTGTCTCACCGCTGCGCGGCAACGTCGCCGGCCTGCCGCCGGCCTTCGTCGTCACCTCTGAGTTCGATCCGTTGCGCGACGAGGGCATCGCCTATGCGGACGCGATGGCGGCCGCCGGCGTCCCGGTCGAACAGCTGAAAGCCCGCGGCCATTTCCACTCGTCCTTTCCGATGGTCGATGTGGTGATCACCGGCGTCCAGGGCCGGGTGCAGATGGCTCAAGCCTTGCGGCGCTTCGCAGGGCTTCCGCCGGAGGTCAGCCGTGGCGACGACACCAGCCACGGCCATGACAGCCCGGGACACAAGATCGCAGCGGCCGCAAGTTAGGACGCCATCGGCCGGGAACTTTTTCCCGGCCACCGCGTTGTCGGCGTGTGGCATTGAGATGCAGCGATGGGTATGGGCCCCGGCACGAAAGGTTTGCGTGGTGGGGTTCTTCTTGCGTGAGGCGGGGACGATGGGTGGCGTATCAGTTGATTCAAAGGTTGATTTCACCGCGCACGCCGTGCTGCATAAATGGCCGTCACTCGGAAACCAGCGCCGGCCGGACCGCGAATCCTACCAGGTGAGCGAGGGCACGCTCGACGAGTGCATCTCGGCCTTGATGGAGAAGCCCGCGCCGACCCGGCATCTCTATGACATCCACACGGCGCCGCAGCCGCCGCTGGTCACGGACATCCTCTCGCCAGAGCACATCGCGGAGCTGTCGCGGCTACGTGAATATCTCTGACGGCATCGTAACGGCCGGCTCCTCAAAAAGGCAGGAACCTTCTTCCGGTTTTTCCCGTTATCGGGGATCGGAAGCCAGGAATCCAAAGCCAAGACTCCAACGCCAAGGCGTGAGTGCCTGAGATGCTTGAAGCCGTGCCCAGTCAAAGCGTGCCCTATGGCGCAGACCAGACCCTGTTCGTGGTGATCGATCGCCTCGACGAGGGAAAAGAAATTCGCGTCGAGCGAAGCGATCTCGAAGCCACCATCGGCGAGCTCGTCGCCGGCTGCTTCAACGACCCCATCAAGGTGATCTCGTTCAACACGCTCGAGCACTGGATGAAGGACATCTCGATTGACGTCGCCGGCGAAATTCGCGCGCGCTGCGACATCGATGGCATCCGGCTTCCCGACTATCTCAGCGACTTCGTCGAAAGCCATAGCTGAGCGCGTCCAGGCGTCAGCCGCGCCGCCGTCCGGCGATGACTTCGATCTCGCGGCGGCGTTCGCCGGCGAAGGTCAGGAGCTTTTCGATCGTCAGCGTATCCGTGATCCGTTTGGCAAGTCGCTCGGCGCGCGCCGCCTGATCTTCGAGATACTGGATCGTGTTCAAGCGCCATCTCCCCCATAACCCCAATTTGTTTGGGCAGCCATGGTGCGTGAGAAGCGGCTAACAGCCGGTTAAGCGGCGTCATCTCGGATCGATGAATTGCGCTCTATTGCACGACGTCGAGCCGGACATTGGCGACGCCCTTGTCGACCATGCCGAGCGCCTCGGCCGCGGAGGGCGAGATGTCGACCACGCGTCCGCGCACGAAGGGCCCGCGATCGTTGACACGAACTGTCACGAAGCGGCCGGAGGAGACGTCGGTCACGCGCAGCCTGGTGCCGAACGGCAGGCTCGGATGCGCCGCGGTCAACTCGTTCTTGTCGAACTTCTCACCGCTCGCGGTCTCCGTATCCGAATAGAAGCTCGCAACGCCCTGCGAGGCAGTCGACTTGGCGCGCGCTGTGTCGGTGGACCGATGCGGCCGGTAGATCGGATGCGGATGCAGCGCCGCCACCCTGTGCGGACGCTCGATCGCGGTCTGCCTTGTGGTCGGAGCGAGATCGGCCCTTTGCCGGCCGGCCGGTGATTGCGCGCACGCGGCGAGCGAGGCGGCTCCGATGATGGCGAGCAGCAACCGGCTCGAGGTTGCCAGCGAAATCCGGGCAGTTTCGGCACGTGCAATGCAAGACATGATGCGCCCTCCGAACAACCCCAAGTTTCGGTGGGCAATGAGGGCAGAACCTTGGCTGAACGAAAGCGACCTTGCGGCCACCATCGTTTGGCGCCGGCTGTGATGAATCCACCACAGTTAGCTGTCCTGAATCGAGACAAATCGGCGGAAAATCAGCCTGATACGACGCGCCAGCCGATCGCGCGCGTCTCCGGCTGCGCTTCGCCGGCTTCGACGTCGCTCCTGATGAGCCGCATCAGTTCGCGCCGATAGAGCAGCCGCCAGCCGGTTTTCAGGCTGGCGAGAAAGTCGAGCTCCCGTTGCGTCAGCGTGCACATCATGAACCCGGACAGCTTGCGAGGGCCGCGCCGCATTCCCGGGCCCGCGGCCGGCTACCTCACGTAATGTTACACACCGTAGCGCTCGCAGCACTCATGCGCAAGCCGCGCCGCTAGAAATTCGGCCCCAACGCGATCTTGGTGATCGTTCCGTTCCTGACGCCGATGCGCCATTCCGCCGAGCCGTTGGCGAACTGGGCGACATAGATGTCGCTGTCGAGCGCGGTGACGCCGTGGAACGAAACCGCGCGCAACGTGCCGAGCCGCGCCAGGATGGCCTGGTCGAACGGAAGCTGCTGCCGCGTGATGTTGGCAACCTCGGTCGTCATGTGGTCGTAGTCCGGCTGCCCCTTGCCGACGCCCTCGATGTACCGCCGCAGCATCGCCTCGCCATCGGCGATCGGAACGGCGCGGCGCGCGGCGCGCCCGGGCCTGGCACCGAGGTTCGAGGCCTCGACATTATGGAAGCGCGTCTGCCGGCCCGGCACCAGGATCTCCAGGCACTTCCCCGACTGGTCGGCAATGACCCATGGATTGTTCACGGTGGTCGTGGAAGCCCAGGTCATGTTTGACCGGACGATGCTCTGCGTCCGGCGATTGCCATCGGCGTCGAAATTGAAGATCCGAATGTCGTCGCCCAGCTCGTTATAGACCATGATCCGGATCGGCGAGGTGCCGGCGCGGCCGCGCACGTTCGCCTCTTCCGAGCAGGGGACGATGCCGCCGAGCTCGTCATTGCCATCGGCACGAAAGATGACGTCGCCGGCCTTGCCGTCGGGCTCGAGCAGCACGCGGAATTCCGCCGTGCCGTTCTCGAACTTGGCGCCATAGATGTCATAGCCGCCGGGCCCAACGCCGCGGAAGAAGATCGTCTCGACCGCGCCGAGCGCTACGAAGGTCGCGCGCAATTCGTCGACCCGACGGTGGATGTTGGCGGCGAGCGGCGCGCTCATGCGATCATAGTTCGGCGTCCCGCGGCGCAGATCCTCGATTCCAGTCAGAATCGCTTCCTTGCTGCCCGCAGCCGGAACCTGCTCCCTGAACCTGTCGGGCACTTCCGCCAGGCGGCGCGCGAAGTCGGTCTCGATCGCCTGGGCCTCCGCCGCATCGATCCGCTGCGCGAGACGGGCGCCGGAGGTGATGGTCTGGACCAGCACGCGCGAGACGCTGGTCGCGTCATCGCGCAGGAAGATCAGGAGATGATCGCCGTGGACGGAGAAGGCGTCAGTGCCCTCGGCAAGAACGGGCGCCCGGCCCTGCCCGGTCTCCTGCACTTGCAGACGATCGCCATCGCGCCGAACGGTGAGCACGCGGTTCGGCGCGACCTTGTACCAGCCGACATATTGATCGAGCGACACCGGATCGGTGGCCGGCGCCGGCATCTCGGCCACGCGAACGGCGCGCACGTCGCGGCCATTCATGCGCAGCGTCAACTCGGACGAGCGACGCTCCGCATCGATCGGGAACGTGATCTCACCGAACGACGCCGCATAGGACGCAGTGCCGTCGTTGGTGACGGTCAGGCGCAGCCTGCGCTGCCCGGTGAGCTGCCCGTAGATCTCGTCGCCCTCGCGGAAGATGGCGAACACCGAGGCGGGGCCCATGGCGTAGAAATTGACGAACGGGTGGTAATGCTCGGCCGGCACCTGGCCGAGATCCGTACCGGCGGGCACCGGATCCGGCGTGCGATAGGCGATCATGCCGGCCGACACGATCACCACCGGCACGATTGCGGCCGCGATCCACAGCCGCTTGCGCCAGCCGACCGCGACGGGCATGGCGGCGGCCGCGATGATGCGTTCGACCCGCGCGCGCACGGTCGACACCTGCGCCATCGCGAGCTCCATCGGCCGCGGCTTCACGGAGGTAGCGACGTCGAGCAGGATTTCGGCATAGGACAGCCGGTCGTCGATCATCTCGATCGCCCGGGCATCGCTGATGATCTCGGCGAGCTCGGCAAGCCGCGTGAGCTGCCACCAGGAGAACGGGCTGAACCAGAACACCGCGCGGTTGAGCGAGGCGAGCAGGAGGACGTAGAAATCGCCATTGGCGACATGCGCGCCCTCGTGCGCGAGTACCGCGAGGCGCTTCTTCGCGTCCCAGCGGAAAAACTGCGGCGGCACCAGGATGGTCGAGCCGAAGGTGACGGGGCCGCCGACGTCGCGGCTGACGCGCACATCGGCATCGATCATCTCGCGGCTTTTCACCGGCCTCGCCGCGCGCGCCAGACGCCAGGTCAGGCAGAGGCCGATTGCCAGCCGCAGCAGCAACAGGCCGGCGACGCAGGCATAGACGGTGGTGGCGACCATCCACCAATTGATCGAGACGCCTGCCTTGACCGTCGGCGCAATCGCCGCAGCGGGCGCGATCGGCAGGGACGGCTGCGGTCGCTCAGGCATCGCGAAGTCGGCCGGCCAGGCGTCGTCCGGCACCGGCACGGACAAAGGCATTCGGTCGAGGGTGAGCGTCGGCCAATGCATCACGAACGGCATCGCGAGCGATGCCAGCAGCACGACGACCCACGCCGTCATGTGGATGTGCGGATTGCGCACACGAAACAGGATGAGACCGATCCAGACGACGCCTCCCAGCGCGAAGGAGCGTAACGCCGCCTCAGCCAGAGCTGCGATCATTCTTTCTTCACTCCCCTTGCCTTCTTCGCCTTGGCCACCTGGTCAGCCAGCGCCCGCAATTGCTGCTGGTCGAGCATCGCATTGTCCACCATGCCGACGAGGACCTCCTCCATCGAGCCGTTGCAGAACCAGTCGACGATGCGCTGCACCGCCTTGGCCGCAACGCGGGCCCGCTCTTCGGCCGCGTGGTAGACGTAGGTGCGCCCGTCCACGGTGTGGCGAGCATAGCCCTTTTCTTCCAGCCGGCGCAGCACCGTCCGCACCGTCGATTCCTTCAGGCGTCGCGATAGCCGCTCGCGCACGATTTCGGCCGTGACCGGCCCATGGGCCCATACCAATTGCATGACCTCGTGCTCGAGATCGCCCAGGTCGGGCAAACGATCGTCCATGTGGCTTACCTAACGGCTTGAGATTCTTGTAACGCTACGAACCGTCGCACATCAGGCGACGGCAAACAACGGCGATTCCGGCGGAACCGGGATCGTTGGTAGAGCCTGATGAGATTAGGTTTCAATTGCCGCGGCAAGGGAGGTGTGCTCCCTCCCCCGCTTGCGGGGGCTTGCGGGGGAGGGTTGGGGAGAGGGTTTCTCCGCAATGGGACACTCCCCCAGAGGAGAGAACCCTCCCCCGGCGCGTTACGCCGACCTCTCCCGCAAGCGGGAGAGGTGCACCGAGCCCGCGGCTGGTTGATTCAACCTAAGTCCATTTCGCTTAGCAGCGTCAATACTTCGGCTCGTACATCTGCGACTGGACCAGCCCCTTCACATCGTTCGGGGCCGGGCCGTCCGCGAGCCCGCGCTGATAGGCGACATCGGCGACGGCCACCGCAATGCGGGCCGAGACCTCGCGGATGCGGGGCAGCGCGGGATAGAGGCTGCCCTGATCCAGATCCTCCTTGCCGACGCAATTGGCGAGCGTGTGGGCGGCCGCCATGAACATCTCGTCAGTCACGAGCCGCGAACGGCTGGCGATGACGCCGAGGCCGACGCCGGGGAAGATGTAGGAGTTGTTGCCCTGGCGCGGCACGAAGGTGCGGCCGTTGAGCTTGACCGGATCATAGGGGCTGCCGCAGGCGAACAGCGCGCGGCCGGCGGTGTAGCGATAGGCATCCTCCGCCGAGCACTCGGCCTTCGAGGTCGGGTTCGACAGCGCGAACACGATCGGCTGCTCGTTGAGCTCGGCCATCGCCTTGAGCACCTCGGGCGTGAAGGCGCCACCGACCGCGGCAACGCCGATGATCGCCGTCGGCTTCAGCGTCTTGATCGCGGTGAGGAAGTCGGCGATCGGCGCCTGATCCTTGTGGGCATAACGGAGCTTGTGGCCGTGCAAACCATCGCGGCCGCTGACGACGAGGCCGCGGGAATCCACCAGCCAGTTGCGCCGGAGTGCTTCCGTTTCCGTTGCGCCCTCGGCCATCATGGCGGAGACGACGAGATCGGCGATACCGGTCGCGGCCTCGCCGGCACCGAGGAACAGGATGCGCTGATCCCGGAGCTTGCCGCCGCTCACACGCAGCGCCGAGAACAGGCCGGCGAGCGCGACCGCCGCGGTGCCCTGGATGTCGTCGTTGAAGACGCAGGCTTCGTCCCGGTATTTGTGCAGCAGCTTGAACGCGGAGTGGTTGGCGAAATCCTCGAACTGGATCAGCACATCGGGAAAGGTTTTTCGCGCGGCCGTCATGAACTCGTCGACGAAGCTGTCATAGGCCTCGCCCGTGAGCCGTCGCTCGCGCAGGCCGAGATAATAGGGATCGTTCAACAGCTCTTCATTGTTGGTGCCGACGTCGAGCACGATCGGCAGGCAATGCTCGGGATGCACGCCGGCGCACGCCGAATAGAGCGAGAGTTTTCCAACGGGAATGCCCATTCCGTTAGCCCCGAGATCGCCAAGTCCCAAGATGCGTTCGCCGTCGGTCACGACGATGAGTTTTGCAGGATTGGGCCAGTTCTTCAGGATGTCCGCGATCTGGCCGCGATCGCGCGAGGAGATGAACATGCCGCGCGGCCGCTGGTAAATCAGGCCGTATTTCTGGCAGGCGAGCCCGACCGTCGGCGTGTAGATGATCGGCTGGATCTCGTCGATATTGTCGACGACGACACGGAAGAACAGCGCCTCGTTGCGGTCATGCAGCGCATTCAGCGCGACGAATTTTTCCAGATCCGTCGGCAGCGTGCGCAGATTGACGAGCACGCGCTCGGCCTGCGTTTCCATCGTCAGCACGCAGGGCGGCAGCAGGCCGCGCAAGCCGAGCGTATCGCGCTCCGCTTCCGTGAAGGCCGTGCCCCTGTTGAGCAGGGGATCGCGCAGCAAGGCCATGCCGTGCGCGGAATCGGATGATGTCGAATGGGCGCTGACCCGAGCAGGTCTATTCACGAATTCCCCCAGGGAGTTTCTTATTGAAGGGCAAGCATTGTCGGCCAGCGTTCCGTCGAGATCAAGGACGTTGCCCCTTGGGCCGCGATTGTGATCTCGCACCGCAGCGAGACTTTCGCGAACGATAAAAGGTTAACATCGAAGACTATCGCCCCTCATGGTGAGGAGGCGCGGCCGCGCGTCACCGGACGATGATGTGCATCGATGCGGCGGCATCGGCACTGTGCTCCCTCTCCCGCTTGCGGGGGAGGGTTGGGGTGGGGGTCTCTCCGCAACGGGACAATCCCCCAGAGGAAAAAACCCTCACCCGCCACGCTCGGGACGATGCTTCGCATCGCCCGGGGCGCGTCGGCCTCTCCCGCACGCGGGAGAGGCGGAGCAAGCCCACGGCCTGTGCCTACTCCGCTTTGATGTCCGCGGCCTTCACGACCGGCCACCATTTCTCGGTCTCGGCCTTCTGGAAGGCGGCAAGCGCTGCGGGCGATTGCTGGTCCGCCGGCGGAATCTCCTGGCCCAGTTCGGCAAAGCGCTGCTTGACGGAAGCGTCGGCAAGCGCTGCGACAATGGCGGTGTTGAGCTTTGTGACAATCTCCTTCGGCGTGTTCTTCGGGGCCCAGATGCCGTGCCAGTAGGAGATGTACAGGCCCGGCAGGCCCGCCTCGTCGACGGTCGGAATGTCGGGCGCGGATGCGAGCCGCGTCGGCGACGTCACCGCGAACGCCTTGATCGCACCGTTCTTGTATTGCGGCAGCGAGTTCGAGGCCTGGTCGAACATGATGTCGATCTGTCCGGCGACGAGGTCGATCATCGCGGGCCCCGCACCGCGATAGGGCACGAACTGGAAGTCGGTGCCGGTCTTCTCCTTGAAGAAGACACCCGCAACATGCGCGCCGGTGCCGGCGCCGGCGGTCCCCGCGGTGGCCTTGCCGGGATTGGCCTTCAGCCACGCGATCATCTCTTTCAGATTGTTGGCCTCGAGCGACTTCCGGCCGACGATCAGCTGCGTGCCCATCGCGACCTGCGCGACCGGCTCGAAATCCGCGACCACATCATAGGACAGCTTGAAGATCGCACCGTTGAGCACATGGGTGCCCCAATGGCCGATGGTGATGGTCGTGCCGTCAGGTGTTGCACGTGCGACGCGGGCGCCGGCGATGCTGCCGGACGCGCCGGCAACGTTCTCGACCACGATGGTCGCATGCAGCTCGGCTGCGATCCGTTCCGACAGGATCCGCGCCAGCGTATCGGTCGGCCCGCCGGCCGCGAACGGCACCACCAGGGTGATAGGACGGGAGGGGAACGGCTGGGCGTGGCCGGGTGCGCTCCACGCAGCACATCCGATCAACGCACACATGACGATGACATGACCGCGCAATGCAGCCCACAGCCCCCGCACCATTCTTGCCCCACCCTTTTTGTCGCCCGCATGTCATCAACGGACTGGAAGGTGAGTGAACGCTGCCGCGTGAACGGAGGCAAGCCGGAAATTTTGCGGTGCGGCTATCCAGCCGCCCGCCGCGGCGTCAGATTCGTGGCGACATCGGCCGGTGGCGCGACGTGCATCAAAATGGTCTGGGTCGCGGATGCCACCTCGATGCCGTTCTGCTGGAAGCGCTGCTTCATGCGGCGGTTGAACTCGCGCTGGACCGGCCAGCGGCCGGCCTCGGTGCAACGGATCTGGCCGACGATCGACACCATGGCACCATCGACCTTGTCGATGCCCCAGAGCTCGAGATCGCCGCGGATCAACGGGCGGAATTCCGTCTCGCGGCGCATCTCCTCGACGATGTCCTTGAGAATCTGGCCGGCGCGGTCGGTGTCTTCCTTGTAGGCGACATTGACGCTGACAGAGGCATTGCCGGCGCCACGGCTGGCATTGGTGATGGTCGTCACCGCACTGAACGGCACGATGTGCACGGCGCCGTCGCCGGCGCGTAAGCGAATGGTGCGGATCGAGACATTCTCGACCACGCCCGACAGGCCCGACACGCTGACGGTATCGCCGACCTGGACCGTGTTCTCCAGCAGCAAAAACAGCCCGGTGATGATATCCTGCACCAGTTTTTGCGAGCCGAAGCCGATGGCGATGCCGACGATGCCGGCGCCCGCGAGCAGCGGCGCGACATTGACGCCGATCTCGCTCAGCGCCGTGAGCCCAACGACCGTGGCGATCAGGCACAGCAGCGCGGTACGCAGCATCGGCTGGAACGTGCGCAGGCGTGCCGCGCGGGCATAATGTCCGTCGCGCGACAGCGTATTGATCTGCCGGTCCAGCAGCGCATTGCTGGCCTCCCAGATCGCCGCGGCGATGACGACAGCGACGCCGATCGTCGCCACCGCCGCGAGCAGCCGGCTGCCGATCTGGCCACCATAGAACCAGACGATGGCATCGACGCCCCAGACCTCGAGCACGGCCACGAAGCCGATGAAGGCGATCACGCCGGAGACGATCTTGCGCAGCAGCGGCAGATAGCGATTGGCACGGATCTCCAGCCCCGGAAAGCGATGGAGGATCTCCGGCTGAATCCGGAAGCCGCGGTCGATCAGGCTCAGCGTCACCATGATCGCGACCCGGGTGATCAGCACCACCGCGATGGTGCCGACGAAATATTGCAGCAGCAGCGAATAGCCGTTGCGGATGTTCAGCGCCCAGACCGCCCACAGCGCCAGATCGAGCGCGATGGCCAGATAATGCCAGCCGCCGGCGATGCGGTTGCGCAGGCGCGCCGCTAGCCCCTGCCGGTCCGCAGGCGCGCGGATGGCATCGGCGACCTGGCGGCGGCATTGCAGGATGATGACGACGACGAAGAGATGCACGACCAGCATGACCATGCGAATGAGCGCGGCATAGCCGGCACGGTGCAGGCCGAGCAGCAGTGCTACATTGGCAAACGCAATGCCGGTTACACCGACGCCGACGATACGACGCGCCCAGATCTCGATATAGGCTGCGGTCTCTGCGCGCACCGGAAACAGGCCGAACGGACCGGCCAGCGCACGGACGACGCAAATGAGCCCGCGCGAGAACGCATAGGCGTTGACGACGGCAAGGATCACGAGGCGGACGGTCGCGGGCTCGCCGATCTCCGTTCCAAGCAATGCAGTCGCGATGCCAACGAAAACGACCACCGGAAGCAGTTCGAGCAACAGCCGCCCCAGCACGAAGGGCAGCCGCAGCAACAGCTGCCAGACCCGCGCGAGGCTGTGCCTGCGCTTGTGCAATTCCGGCGATGGCGTGACATCGGCGACCGATGACGGCGGATCGGCAATGGGCAGCGCCTGCACCGGCAGGTGCGCGGTTTGCGGCACGCGCCCTTCGAGGAACGCCACCGGGCGCCGGATCAGGCGGAAAATCACCCATTCGACCGCAAGCGCGCAGCCGAACACCAGCGCCAGCTTCCAGGCGATCTCGATCAGGAGATTGTAAGCGTCGGGATCATTCGCGGTCCGCACGATCCAGTAATAGAACGCCGGAAAATGCGTGAGCGTCCGCGCCATGTCGGCGACATCGCGCGAGATCTCGCCGATCTGCTCGGACACCGTGAGCAGAAGCTGCGCGCCGAGGCCGTCGGCCGACAGCGGGATCGGTGACTTCTGTTCGGGCGCGGGTGCCGGCTGCTGCGGACCGGACGCATTCGCGATCGCGCGCAGCGTATCGATCATCTGCGCGCGCTTCTTGTCGTCCTGAAGCGTCTCCAGCGCCCGCCTGGCCTCGTCAGGCGACAGTGCGGCCGTGCCATTGGCGGCCGGCGCAGGCGGCTCTGCCTGGGCCGGGGAGAAAGACGAGATGGCGAGGAAGAGCGCTACAAAAAGCGCCGAGGCAAGCTTGTGCGACACGCGGATTCCCCAAAATAAATGAAATGCGCCGGCGGAATCGTGACCGCGAGGCACTGCGTCATGTCGGATGGGGCTATTCGCCCCGATCATGTGTCGGAAGTTTGCCGATCAGGCGACCATCTCTTGGCATTTCCCCCAACGCAGATGTGATGGAACCGTGTCATGGCCAGTGTCGCCAAAGCATGCGAGATTGCGCGTGGGAATTCGGGGGCATCACATGACAGATTTCGATCGGCGCCGGCTCGTGCTTGCGGGAGCTGCGGTCCTGCTCGGCACGCGATCCGCGATCGCACAGAGCGGACCGACCTTCATTTATCGCGGCATCACGGTCGACACCAGCGCCGCGCAGGGCCAGCCAAACCTCAAGGAGGTCGTCGCATCGCTGAAGCATCAGATCGACATCGTCGTCGAATGCGGCGCGAAGCCAGAGATCATGACCTTCTTCAAGAGTCAGCCGGTCTCGGTCAAGCCCGGACAGGGCGACGGCGGCGGGCATTTCTCGTCCAAGGTCGAAGGCGTCACGGTTGACGCGGCCGTCGTTGCGCCGGAGAAGCCGGTGCTGCTGCACGAGCTGCTCCACGCCTATCATTTCCGCGTCCTGCCGGGCGCGCTGGAGAATCCGGACCTCGTGCGCTTCTACGGCATCGCCAGGCAGAACGAGCTCTATCCGCCGGACTCTTACGTGCTGAAGAACGTACAGGAGTTCTTTGCGGTGACGGGAAGCCTCTACCTCTGGGGCAATGTCGACCGTCCCCCCAACGACCGCGCCACGCTGCACGAGAAGCAGCCGGTGTATTATCAATGGCTCGATGATCTCTTCGGCGTGCAGAAGAAGGCGTAGTTGCAGTCGGCCTAAAACGCACAGCGCCGGGCAGGTAGGGGCTATGCCTTGCTGATGCAGCCCACTAAACCTTAACCCGGCGTGCCGTTCGCGGTTTCTGCCGCTATGCGATAGTCCGAACGAGCTCCATCGCACTTAACGCGGCTGGATTTGCGGAGGTGGCGTCATAGACCTCCCCTTGCTCATGATGTGGACGTTGCGCGTCGCTTGTTTGCGACCATCTGGATCGTCCTCCCGTGACATAAAACTGTCAAGCGGGATCAATGGTGTGAGGATCACATTTGCGGAGCGGTTCCGCGTCGACCGACCAGAGGATTTGTCCGCTGAAGTGAAGAGGCGCGATGATGACATCATGCTCCTGTTTTGCCCGACGGGTCAAGTAAAATTCGCTGAATCCGAACATCATTTGCGCCGGCGGACAAGCCATTGATTTTGCGATCATCGGCTACTGTGCATGGGGTTGTTTTCGAGAACCGGGAGAGCGGAGATCGTTCGGAGACGCGCCTTACCGCTTCCCCTTGCCTTCCTTCTCGAGCGCCTTGCGCACGTTCTCGAATTCCGCTGCCGAGGCCTTGTCGGCGCGCGGAAAGCGCAGGTCCAGTTTCTCGAGCTCCGCGACGATGACCGAGCCGATCACCACGCGGGCGAACCATTTGTGGTCGGCCGGCACGACATACCACGGCGCGTGCGGCGTGGCCGTGTGGCGCACGATGTCCTGGTAGACTGCCTGGTAGCGCGGCCACAGCGCGCGCTCCTTGATGTCGTCCATCGAGAATTTCCACTGCTTGGCCGGCTCCTCGAGCCGGTCGAGGAAACGCTGCCGCTGCTCCTCTTTCGAAAGATTGAGGAAGAATTTCAGCACCAATGTGCCGTTACGAGAGAGATAGCGCTCGAAGGCGGAGATGTCCTCGAACCGCTCCTTCCAGATGTTCTTGGTGACGAGCCTTGGTGGCAGCTTCTCCTTGGCGAGGATCTCCGGGTGCACGCGCGTCACCAGGCATTCCTCGTAATGGGAGCGGTTGAAGATGCCGATATGACCGCGCTCCGGCAGCGCGATGACGTGACGCCAGAGGAAATCGTGGTCGAGCTCCTTGCTGCTCGGTGCCTTGAAGGAAGACACCTCGCAGCCCTGCGGATTGATGCCCTCGAAGATCGCCTTGATCGCGCTGTCCTTGCCGGCAGCATCCATGGCCTGGAACACGATCAGCACCGACCAGCGGTCCTGGGCGTAGAGCTTTTCCTGGAACGCGACCAGCCGCTTCTTGTTGGCGTCGAGAATCTCCTGCGCCGTCTCCTTGTCCAGATCGCCCTTCTCGCTGGTCTTGTAGGTCTTCAGGTGGAACTTGCCGGACCCGTCGTGCCGGAATGGCGTGATGTAGCGGTCAAGCTCCTGGGCGAGCGATTTGGACGGCTTTTTGCTCATGAGCGCGGGGCACCTTGCGTTGCGGCTTCAATCGGTCGAGCAGGCTACCAAGGATGCCTTTCGGAAGGAATATGATGAAAAGCACCAGCAGCACGCCGTAGACCAGGTTGTCCCAGCCGACCGCCCTGGTGCCGAAGCCGATGCGCAGGGTTTCCGCAAGCAGGATGGTGATGACGGCGCCGACGGTCGGACCGAGCGAAACGAACAGGCCGCCGACGATGGCCGCAAACACCATCTGCAGCGACACCGCGATGCCGGAGACCGTGTCGGGCGTGATGAACATCTGGTACTGGCAATAGATCGCGCCGGCGAGAGCCGTCATCACGGCGCTGATCAAGGTGATCTTCAGTTTCTCCGCGGTGACGTCGACGCCGGCGGCGGCAGCCGCGTCCTCGTCCTCCGAGATCGCCTCCAGCGCATAGCGGCTCATGCTGCGATCGATCAGGTGCCAGACGACGATGCCGCCGAGCCATACCGCAAGCGCGACCAGATACCAGGTGATCTTGTCGTCGAACTGCAGCGCCAGCAGCTTGTTGCCCGAGCCGCGGTTCGGCGTGTAGCCGAGCGAGCCGCCGGTATAGTCGCGCGTGGCCGTGATGACCTGGAGCACGATGCCGGAGAGCGCGAGCGTCACCAGCACGAAGTAGTGCCCGGTGATGCGGAAGCGGAAGCAGGGATAACCGACGATCAGCGCCAGCGCGCCGGCCGCGACCATGCCGATGGGAATGCCGATCCAGGGCGACAGGCCGAGATGATTCCACAGCAGCGCGGTGACATAGGCGCCGATCCCCATGAAGCCTCCGTGCCCGAGCGAGACCAGGCCGAACCGTCCCATCATCGACCACGACGTGTAGGCGAACGACCAGATCAGGATCAGCACCAGAATGTGCAGGTGATAGGGATCGCGATACACGAACGGCAGCGCGACCAGCGCCGCCAGTCCTATCCCCCAAGCCACGAGCCGGCCCTGCCCCATCATCGGCGCCTCGCGAGCAGGCCCGCGGGCCGGATGAACATCATGACGATGAAGAAGGCGAAGGCGAGCACATAGCCCCATTCGAGATCGGAGAACAGGCCGCCGAGCGAGATGATCTCGGCAAACACGAAGGCCGCGATGAAGCCGCCGATGAAATTGCCGAGGCCCCCGAGCACGCAGATCAGAAAGGTGATCGGCCCGAAGGAGAGGCCGACGAAGGGATGCACGTCATATTGCAGCACCAAGAGGCAGGCGGCGAGCCCGGCCAGCCCGCCGCCGATCGCGGACGTGATCAGATAGATCCTCTTCGTATCGACGCCCATCAGCGCCATGATCTGCCGATCCTGCGAGATGGCGCGGATCGCGGTGCCGGTGAAGGTGCGGGTCATGAACAGATAGACCGCGACCATGCCGACCAGCGCCGCCAGAAACGACAGCAGGCGTGCGTAGCTGAAGTTCATGTCGCCGAAGGCGAGCACCGGCAGGCGGATGCCGAGATTGCGGAAGTCGATGCCGAAGGCAACAGTGGCAAAGCTCTGCAACACGAACAGCACGCCGCCGGTTGCGAGCAGCTGGTTGATCGGCGGCGCCGTGAGCAGCGGCGCGATCACGAGATAATGCAGGAGAGCGCCGAGGATCGCGACCAGCAGGATGGTCAGAGGTGCGGCGATGAAATAGCTGATGCCGTAGTACTGGACCATGAAGTACATGGCGTACATGCCGATCATCACGAGCTCGGCGTAGCAGATCCAGGTGACGTCGATGACGCCGAAGATCAGGTTCAGCCCGAGCGCGAGCAGCGCCAGCACGCCGCCGAGCAGGATGCCGTTGATCACGGCCTCCAGCAGATAGATGTCGAAAATGTCCAGGAACCCCTGCATATGCCCCTCACACCCCGAGATACGCTTCCTTGACCGTGTCGCTCGCCAGCATCTCCGCCGAGGTGCCTGAAGCGCGGATCGTGCCGGCCTCGATCAGATAGGCCCGGTCGACCACGCGCAGCACCTGCTGCACGTTCTGCTCGACGATCAGCACCGTCAGCCCGCGGCCGCGGATCCGCTTCACCAGCTCGAACACCTGCTGCACCACGACCGGCGCCAGCCCCGCCGACGGCTCGTCGAGCAGCAGAAGTTTTGGGTTCGACATCAGCGCGCGGCCGATCGCGCACATCTGCTGCTCGCCGCCGGACATGGTGCCGGCCATCTGGTGGCGGCGCTCCTTCAGCCGCGGAAACAGGTCGAACACGACCTCCAGCCGCTCGGCGTATTTCCCGCGCGCTTCCTTCATGAAGGCGCCCATCTTGAGATTGTCGTCGACCGAGAGCTGCGGAAACAGCCGCCGGTTCTCCGGCACATGCGCAATCCCGAGGCTGACGATCCTGTGCGCCGGCGTCGCCACGACGTCGATGCCTTCCATCGCGATCGACCCGCGCGAGGGACGGATCAGGCCGGAGATGACGCGCATCAGCGTGGTCTTGCCGGCGCCGTTCGGACCGATCACGCCCACGGCCTCACCGGCCCTTACGTCGAGATTGACGTCGAACAGCGCCTGGAACGTGCCATAGCCGGCATTGACACCGCGAAGCTCCAGCATCATTGGCCTCCCGCACGGCGGCGCGCTTCGGCGGCCGCGGCCTGCGTGGTCTCGGCATCGGTGCCGAGATAGACCTCGATGACGCGCGGATCGCCCGCAACCGCGCTCGGCAGGCCTTCCGAGATTTTTTCGCCGTGATCGAGCACCATGACGCGGTCGACGACGCGCATCAGCACGCCCATGATGTGCTCGACCCAGATGATGGTGATGCCGAGCTCGTCGCGGATGTTGCGCAGCATGTCGGCCGCCTGGCCCATCTCGGTCTCGTCGAGACCGCCGAGACTCTCATCGGCGAGCAGAAGTTTCGGCGCGGTGGCGAGCGCTTTCGCGAGTTCGAGCTTCTTCAATCCGGCCGCGCCCAGGCCGTCGACGCTGGCGTGGCGATCGGTCGGCAAGCCTACCATGGCAAGCGAGCGCTCCGCCGCCTCCTCGGCCTTGACGCGGCTGTGGCGGCCCTGGCCATAGAAGCCGGCCAGCGCGACGTTCTCGAAAATGGTCAGCCGCCGAAACGGCCGCGGGATCTGGAAGGTGCGGCCGATGCCGCGGTTGATGATCCGGTGCGGCGCCAGCCCCGCGATCTCCGAGCCATCGAACAGGATCGATCCGGAGCTCGGCGCCAGCGTGCCGGAGAGCATGTTGAAGATCGTGCTCTTGCCCGAGCCGTTGGGGCCGATCAGGCCGAGGATCTCGCCCTGATCTACCCTGAACGACACGTTGTTGACAGCGGTGAAGCCGCCAAACCGCTTCATCAGCCCGCTGACCTCCAGCACCGCCCCGCTCCGCTGCTACTGGTTGCTGTAGGTGGTGCCCTTCGGCAGCGGGAGCACGGCTTCGCGCTGCGCCTGGCTTTTGGGCCACACCACCGAGGACTTGTCGTCGATGTACTGGATCACGACCGGGAACGAGCGCTCGTTCTGGCCCGCCATCGGTGTGCCCTCGCCGTAGAACTTGACGCCGAAGCCGAGCATGGTGCCACCCTCCGGAATGTCGGTGTCAAGTGACGCCTTGCGCAGCGCCTCGGGATCGACCCCGCCATACTTCTTGATCGCGCGCGGCAGGACGTCATCCATGAACACGTAGGTGTTGGACGCGCCGATGCCGACATGGGCGGAGCGGATGGCAACGCCCGGCTTGATCTTGTCGAACTCCTCGCCGACCATCTTGATGATGGGCGCAAGCTTCGGGTTCATGGTCTTCTGGTTGGCGAGCCAGATCGAGATCGGATCGGTGTTGAAGATGTAGCTCGCGTCGGCGCCCATCCCTTCCTTCAGCTTTTCGTAGACGCCGTAGCCGGCGCCGTGGCCGACGAGGGCTGCAAACTTCAGGCCCTGCTCGCGCGCCTGCCGCAGCAACAGCGTGATGTCAGGGTTGTAGCCGGTGTGGAAAATCACGTCAGGCTTGGCGCGCTTCAGCTTGGTCACCAGCGCCGAGAGATCCGGCGCGGTCGCCGAATAGCCCTCCTTCATCACGACGTTAAAGCCGGCCTTCTTCGCGCCGGCCTCGTTGCCCTTGGAGACGTCGACACCATAAGATCCGTCCTCGTGGATGATGGCGACGCGGAGATCCTTCGGCTCCTTGCCGAGCCTCGATTGGGCATTCTGCGCGATGAAATCCATCGTCATCGCACCGAACTGGTCGCCGCTCGCCTGCGGGCGGAAGACATATTTGTAGTTCTTGTCGGCGAACACGGCGGACGAGATGCAGGTCGTCATCCACATGAACTTCTTCAGCTGCTCGACACGGGCGGCAACCGGCACGCACTGCGCCGAGGAGAAGAAGCCGAGCACCATATCGACCTTCTCCTGCTCGAGCAGGCGGACGGATTCATTGATCGCGATGTCGGGCTTGCTCTGCGCGTCGGCGTAGACCGCCTCGACCTTGTAGCCCTCGACACCTGTCTTGCTGAAATGATCGAGGATGATCTTGGTGCCGAGATATTCGAGCTCGGAGCCGCCGCCCGCGAGCGGGCCGGTCAGGTCGAAAATCACGCCGATCTTGATTTTCTTGTCTTGAGCTTGGGCCGAAACCGTCAAACCCATCGCAGCGATTGCGATCAACAACCCATGGACCAAGCGGGCAGCCATGCGCGGGCGCATCTAAACCTCCCTGGACGATTGTGCATTGCAATTTTTTGTTTTGCTTTTGCACCCATCACATGGGCTGGGGCGCGCGATGTCAAGCCTCGCGCCTCAGCGCGAGGCGAACTGCTGCGCGATGAAGGCCGTGACAAATCGCGGCATGGTCGGCGTGAGGTCATCCATTCCGCGCACGAGATGGATGGCCGAAAGCTCCGGTTCGTCCTGGCGAGCCAGATTGGCTTCGATCCGCGCACGAGCCGCCTCACCCGGCATATCCAGGTTGAGGATCTGGATCATGGCAAGTGCGCTGCCGGTGACGACACAGTGCCAGTCCGCCTCCGCGGAATAATCGGCGGGGAGCAGGCCGGTCTCCTCCTCGAGCTCGCGGACGACGCTGCCGGGAATGTCGAGCGCGCCGCCCCTGACATCGTCGAGGTCGGGCGTGCCTGACGCGAAGTAGATGCGTCCCGCATTGGCGGTGTGATGTGCCATCTCGCCCATCACGAACGCGCCATCGGAGGTGCGCAGCGCACCCATGCCGAACCCATTGAACACGGCCGGATCGGGAAAGCCCCAATCGCGCCAGGCCAGGAAGCTGGCGAAATCGGTCTCGAAATAGGTCGCAGCAAGATGACCATCGGTGAAGACGGCATCGCGTCCGAGCAGAACCCGGCCGTTCCAGATTTTCGGCCGCGCGCGTTGCTGCTCGGCGAAATGCGCCTCGATCTCGGCGCGTCGCTCTTCAGCGAACGGCCAGATCACGGGGCGCACGGCAAGTTCAAGCGTCGAGACGCGATGAATGGTCGGTGACGTCATGATGCCTTATTACCAAGCCTTCGCGTCAGTTATTTGGCGCTCCCCGTGGTCTTCTTGGCCTGGTCGACAAACTTGTTGGTAAAAGTCTTGCTAACGTCGATTTTGGCGTTGGCCACCTCGGGCGAACCGACGCTGAACACCGCCAGCACGGCATCGGCGCCCTTCGGATCCATCTTGCCGGTCTCGGAGAACATCGGGATCGTGTTCTTCAGCGCGGCGAGATAAAGCTCCTTGTTCTTGCCGACCATCTCGTCCGGCATCTTGGCCATGATCTCTTCGGGCGAATGCGAATGGATCCAGGCGATCGTGGCGAGCATCGCATTGGTCAGTGCTTGCGTCTCCTTCTCGTGTCCATTGATCCAGGCCACGGTCGAATACAGCGCCCCACCCGGATATTCGCCGCCGAAAGTCTCAAGCGTGTCCTTCTGGGTGCGCGTGTCGCTGAGGATGCGCAAATCCTTGTGGGTGCCCTGGAGCACGGTGACGGAGGGATCGAGCATCACCGCAGCGTCGATCTGACCCTGCTCCATCGCAGCCACGGCCGTGGCGCCGAGGCCAACGCCGATCACGGCGGTGCCGGCGGGGTCGAGCCCGTTCTTCTTCAGGAGATATTTCAGGAAGAAGTCGGTGGAGGAGCCGGGCGCGCTGACACCGACCTTCTTGCCGGCGAGATCCTTGACCGATTTGATGTCCCCGGTGTGCGACGGCGCGACCACCAGCACGAGGCCGGGATAGCGGTCATAGACCACGAAAGCCTGCAGCTCCTGCTTCTTGGCCGCCAAGTTGACGCAATGGTCGAAATAGCCGGACACCACGTCGGCGCTGCCGCCGAGCACGGCCTTGAGTGCGTCCGAGCCGCCCTTGAGGTCAACCAGCTCGACATTGAGGCCGGCCTTCTCGTACTCGCCGAGCTGCTTGGCCAGCACCGTCGGCAGATAGCACAGGCAGGCGCCGCCACCGATCGCGATGGTCACCTTGCTTTGCGCTGCGGCAAGACCGGTGGTGAGCGTCAGCGCGAGCAGCGCGCCGGCGAGCCTGGCTATCGTGTTCTTCATTGGTTTCCTCCGTTCGGCATGCGGCACCATAGAGCAGCGCGACTGGCTTGAGAAGCACCGCTTAAGTGGCACTGGCCATTGGCCTTTCGGCGCAATAGCATGCGCAAACAAGAACAATTCTTGATCGGGAGGATGATACATGAATCGCCTTGGAATCGGGCTGTCGATCGCCACCGCTTTTGCCGCCGGATGCGGCGCAGCTCACCTGCTACGGCCGGCGCTGGCGGCCGAAAATGTCACCCCGCAAATTATCCATACCAGCGAGATGGAAGGCGATGCGCTCGGGGCCGCCAACAATGTCGGCTATCGCTCCAAGACTTTCATGGTTGCCGATGGTGCCACTGTGTCGATTCAGGTCGGCAACGTGCCCAAGCACATGCATCCCAACACCAACGAGATCCAGTACATTCTGGAGGGCACCGGTACGATCTGGTTCGGTGACAAGGAGGTCACGGTGAAGCCGGGCGACCTCGTCATCATCCCCAAGGGCACGCCGCATGGCGGCACCAAGCCGATCAGCGGCCAGGTCAAGGCGATCGCGATCAAGACGCCGCCGCAGGCGCCGGACGACGTCAAGCTGCTGGATTGAACCTTCGCGATCGGGGCTCGCGCCGATGCGCGGGCCCAGCACTTAGCCGCGCCCATCCACCGTCGGCCGCCACACCAGCAGGCGACGCTCCACCAGCGTAACCCCAAAATCGATCAGGATGACGAAGGCCGACAGCACGAACATGCCGGCAAATACGCCGGCGACGTCGAACACGCCTTCGGCCTGCTGGATCAGATAGCCGAGCCCTGCGGCCGATCCCAGATATTCTCCGACGACGGCGCCGACCACGGCGAAGCCGACAGAGGTGTGCAGCGAGGAGAACATCCAGGACAGCGCCGACGGCCAATAGACGTGCCGCATCAGCTGCCCCTCGCTCATGCCGAGCATGCGGCCATTGTCGAGCACGGTGCGGCTGACTTCCTTGACGCCCTGATAGACGTTGAAGAATACGATGAAGAACACCAGCGTCACGCCGAGCGCGACCTTGGACCAGATGCCGAGGCCAAGCCACAGCGCAAAGATCGGCGCAAGGACCACGCGCGGCAGTGCGTTGACCATCTTAACGTAGGGGTCGAACACTGCGGCGACGAGCGGCTGGCGCGCGAACCAGAAGCCAACGAGGACGCCGCCGAGCGAGCCGATCACGAAGGCCAGGATCGACTCCACAAGCGTGATCCAGAGATGCTTCCAGATCACGCCAGAGGCGAACCATTTGACGATCTGCTCGAATACGTCGACCGGATTGGAGAAGAAGAACGGCGGCAGCAGGATCTTGCCGAACACCGGCACGGTCGACAGCAACTGCCACAACACGATGCAGACGATGGCGACCAGGACTTGCAGTGCAAGCAGCGTGACGCGTGACATCAGACCGCCTCCGCCGCGTGAGTGGATTGCGCGTAGCCCTTCATCACCTCGTCCTTGAGCACGCTCCAGATCTCGCGATGCAGCGCATGGAACTCCTTTTCCATCCGCACCTCGAAGATGTCGCGAGGGCGGGCGAGCGTCACGCGCCAGTCGCCGATGATGCGTGAGGACGGTCCCGCCGACATGATCACGACGCGGTCGGCGAGTGCGATCGCCTCCTCGAGATCATGAGTGACGAACAGCACGGCCTTGCGGTCGGCATTCCACAAGTCGAGCAGCAGATTGCCCATCACCTGGCGCGTCTGCGCGTCGAGCGGCCCGAACGGCTCGTCCATCAACAGGATCTTTGGGTCGCGGATCAGCACTTGCGCGAGCGCCACACGCTTGCGCTGGCCGCCGGAGAGCATGTGCGGATAGCGGCCCGCAAAGGCGCCGAGGCCGACGGAGGTGAGCCATTTCTGCGCCTGCGGCAGCGCCTCGGCCCGCGGCGTGCCCTTGATCTCGAGCCCGATCGCGACATTATCGAGCGCGGTCTTCCAGGGGAACAGCGCATCGGCCTGGAACAGATAGCCGGCGTCCCGGTTCAGCCCCGCGAGCGGCCGATCAAAAATCTTGACGTTGCCGGCGGCCGGCTTCAGCAGCCCTGCGGCGACATTGAGCAGCGTGGATTTTCCGCAGCCGGTCGGGCCGACAATGGCGACGAACTCGCCCTGCGCGACCGCGAGTTGGGCCTTCTCCACCGCCGTATAGACCCGCCCGTCCCCCAGCCGGAACGCAACCTTGGCATCTTCCAGCGCCACTGCCGTGGGCGTTGTCATGTGTTTCCTCCGAACTTGGCTTGATGCCTTAGCCGCTCGCGCGATCAAGTTCAATCAACCGGCCAAGCGTGCTACGCATGGGGCTGGCCGTCCCCTTACCCTCCCCTGGAGGGGGAGGGTCGGCTCACATGAGCGCAGCGAAATGTGAGACGGGGTGGGGTGACAGTCTTTCCGCAGAAGCGGTGCCCGTGCGGAGAGATCACCCCACCCCGCTCGCGCTTCGCGCGATCGACCCTCCCCCTCCAGGGGAGGGTAAGAGAACAGCGAGCCCACCCGCGATGTCCTCCAAGCTGGCGATCAGCTACCGAAACGTCACCAAGAGCTTCGGTGCCCTCAGGGCCGTCGACGACGTCTCGCTCGACATCGCCGACGGCGAGTTTCTGGCGATCGTCGGCGGCTCCGGCTCTGGAAAAACGACGCTGCTGCGGCTCGCCAACCGGCTGATCGAGGCCGATAGCGGCAATATCACGGTCGAGGGCGAGAACGTCCAGAACGTCGATCCGGTCGCGCTGCGGCGCCGGATCGGCTACGTCTTCCAGAGCGGCGGGCTGTTTCCTCATTTAAGCGTCGCCGACAATATCGGGATCACGCCAAAGCTGCTCGGCGCACCCGCAACCGAGATCGCCGCGCGCGTCGACGAGCTGATCGAGCTGGTGCAGCTCGACCGTGCCGCCCATCGTGACAGGCTGCCGGAGGCACTTTCGGGCGGGCAGCGCCAGCGCGTCGGCGTGGCGCGGGCGCTGGCAGCAAAACCTCGCATTGTGCTGATGGACGAGCCGTTCGGGGCGCTCGATCCCCTCACCCGCGATGCGCTCGGGGACGATTATCGTTCACTGCATCGCAGGCTCGGCCTGACGACGGTGATGATCACACACGACATGACGGAGGCAATCCTGCTCGCCGACCGCATTGCGGTGATGCGTGGCGGCAAGCCGCTCGCGCAGGGCACGCCGTCGGAGCTCTCAACGAGCAGCGATGCCTATGTGCTGGAGCTGTTACGGACGCCACGGCGCCAGGTCGAACGGCTGAACGCGCTCTTGCCACAGAGCGGTGCGGCATGAGCCTGTTCGCCGATCCACGCTGGGGCGAGGCGCTATCGCATTTGCCCGATTATCTCGGCAATCATGTGCGGGTGAGCCTCGCCGCGCTCGCGCTTGGCCTCGCCGTCAGCCTGCCGCTCGCAATCCTCACACGCAACCGCCCCGCGCCGCGCGCCATCCTGCTCGCGCTCGCCAGCATCGTGCAGACGGTGCCGGGGCTGGCGCTGCTCGCGCTGTTCTATCCGCTGCTGCTGCTTGCGGCGTCCGTGACGCTCAAATGGTTCGGCGTCTCCTTCTCCGCATTCGGATTCCTGCCGGCGATGCTGGCGCTGGCGCTCTATTCGATGCTGCCCGTCCTGCGCAACGGCATCACCGGGCTCAACGGCATCGACCCCGCGCTGATCGAGGCCGCGAAAGGCGT
Source organism: Bradyrhizobium sp. AZCC 2230 (assembly GCF_036924495.1). Lineage (NCBI taxonomy): Bacteria > Pseudomonadati > Pseudomonadota > Alphaproteobacteria > Hyphomicrobiales > Nitrobacteraceae > Bradyrhizobium > Bradyrhizobium sp. AZCC 2230. The sequence goes on from NZ_JAZHRS010000001.1 coordinate 3,892,982, forward strand.
CGGCATGACGGGGAGACAGTCGCTCGTCATGGTCGAGCTTCCGCTGGCACTGCCGGTGATGATGGCCGGCATCCGCACCGCCGCGGTGTGGGTGATCGGCACCGCCACGCTGTCGACGCCGATCGGGCAGACCAGCCTCGGCAATTACATTTTTGCGGGGCTCCAGACCCAGAACTGGGTGTTCGTGCTGTTCGGCTGCTTTGCCTCAGCCCTGCTCGCGCTCGCCGTCGATCAGCTGCTCGGCCTGATCGAGAGCGGGCTGCGCAATCGCAGCCGCATGGGCGCCGGGCTGGGTGCGATCGGGATCGCGGCGCTGGTTGCGGCGACGCTGGTGCCGACGATGGGGCGTTCGTCGTCCGGCTATGTGGTCGGCGCAAAAACCTTTGCGGAGCAATACGTGCTCTCGGCCCTGCTTCGAGACCGCCTCCAGGCAACCGGCCTCTCCGCCACGGCGCGGTCGGGTCTCGGCTCGAGCGTGATCTTCGAGGCGCTGAAGGCCGGCGACATCGATCTCTATGTCGACTATTCCGGCACGCTCTGGGCCAACCAGTTGCACCGCACCGACATCAAGCCGCGTGCGGAGCTGGTGGCAGATTTGAAGACGGCGCTCGCGAAGGACAACATCACGCTGCTCGGCGAACTCGGCTTCGAGAATGCCTATGCGCTGGTGCTGCCGAAGAAGCGCGCCGACGCGCTTGGCATCCGCACCATCGCCGATCTCGCCGCGCATGCATCAACGATGTCGATCGCCGGCGACTACGAATTCTTCTCGCGGCCCGAATGGGCGGCGCTCCAAAAGGCCTACGGTCTTCAGTTCAGCGCGCAGCGCCAGATGCAGCCGGATTTCATGTATGCGGCGGTCGCGAGCGGCGAGGTCGACGTGATCGCGGGCTATACCAGCGACGGGCTGATCGCGAAATACGAGCTGGTGGCGCTCGACGATCCCAAGCAAGCGATCCCGCCTTACGATGCTATCCTGCTGCTGGCGCCGAAGCGCGCCGGTGACGAACGGCTCAAAGCGGCGCTGAGCCCGCTCCTCGGCAAGATCGACATCGCCACCATGCGCGAGGCCAATCTGCGCGCCAGCGGCAATGACGCGAATTCATCGCCGGATGTGGTGGCGAAGTGGCTGTGGGGGAAAGTCGGCGGGCGCTAGGATGCCAGTAACTAAAGCCCGTGAATCATCCCGGCATTGATCAGCAGCCGATTCAGCCGCCGCGCCTCGGCGCCGTCTTTGCAGCCGTAGAAGATGCCCTTGCAGCGGAGCATGATCTCCTTCTGCTCGGCGAAGGACGGATCGAGCGGAATGCCGGCGGCTTCCTGGACCACCAGCGGCAGATAGGGACCGTCGATCGTGTCCATCACCGCGTCGCTCTTCACCGGCTCGAAATTGACGGCGTCGATCGCGTAATAGGTCGCATAGAGGCGCGGATCATAGGCGTCGAGCTTCTTGCCGATCGCGCCTTCATCGAGCCCGGGCTCGAGCAGATTGGGCGCGAACTCAGGCTGGTGATCGCCATAGCGCACGATCAGGAAAGGCTCGCCCGGAAAAGTCTTCTTCAAGCCCGCGATGAAAGTCTTGTACTGCTCGGCGCTCATCGCCTGCCGGCGCAGATATTCGTCGATGGACGGTACGTTGCCCGGCGCGCGCCAGTTCGGCACCAGATCGGGGCGGAAGCGCGTCTCCCAAGGGAAGTGATTGGCGCCGAGATAGATGAAGCTGAACAGCGGCTTGTTCGGCGTCCGCGTGCCCATCAACTGGAGCGCCTTGTCGTAGAAGAAGCTGTCGGGCTCGACATCCTTGGCGCCGAGGTCTTTCGAGTCCAGGAAGCGCTCGACGCCGGTCGTCACCTGAAAGCTGCGCGCACCCATGAAGCCGCCATAGGCGGGATAGAGCGACATGGTGTCGTAACCGCAACGGCGCAGCGCCAGCGGCAGGCCGCGCTCGACACGGCCCGAGGCGATGCGCGTCACGAAATAGGCGAAGCGGCCGAACGAGCGCGAGGAGAGACCGGCCAGCACGTTGTATTCGGTGAACCAGCTCGGCCCGCCATTGCTTTCGGCCAGGAAGGTCCGCTGCTTGCCGTCCCAGGATTTGAAGTGGCTACCGTAACCCGACGGCACCTTGATGCCCTGTGCGGCGCGGATGTCGAAACTCGATTCATCATGGATCATGATGATGTTCGGCCGCCTGCCAGCCGGATGGCAGGAATCGACCAGCGGCATGTTGAGCCGCTCATTGGTCGAGGCGTCCGACTCCATGAAGCCATACTGCGCGAAGTCGGAAACCGCACTGACGCCCGAGCGGAAGAATTTCGAGAGATAGCCGTCGTCGTAATAGCCGCGCCAGGCTTCATCCGGATGATAGACGGAATATCCGACTAACCCCGCGAGACAGGCGAGCATCGCGGCGAGTGCCGGCAGGCGGCGGATGCGGAACGGATCGAGCCACCACAGCGCATACATCAGCGGCAGCGTGACCAAGCCGGCCCCGATCACCGACCAGCGCAAATTCGGGAAGATCGTGAACAGGAACGCGACCGTGTCGCGGTCGATCATCATCAGGTCGATGAAGTTGACCGTCATCTGCACGACGTCGTGCTTGAGCCGCGACAGCAGCACCAGCACCACGACCATGGTCAGCGACAGCGCGCCCGACAGTGCCGGCCGGCGCAGCAGCGTGATCCAGAAGAAGTTGAGGATGCCCCAGGCGAGCAGGAAGGAGAGGCGCGAGCCGAAATCGGTCTCGGTCTCGTACATCAGCGCAAGCGCGGCGAAATGCGGCGCGGCAACCGCGAGCAGCCGCCAGATGCCGAGCGCGGCGACGCTCGCCAGGACGGCGGTGGTGGCGGAAGGACCTGAATTAGGCGCGGACGCCATTGACGACACGCAACTTCTGGTCCGGCGGGTGATGCCAAGCCGTCTGATCGGCCTGCGGCGTTCGACGCAGCCGGAAAGCCTGCGCCGTGTCATAAAACTGTAATTGAACGGTCACGGACAAGCAACGCGTGTAACGATCCGACCTTCGCTTAATGTTAGCGGGGGGCGAAGAGCCGCACGCCGAGCACGCTAGGGCTTGGCGATCCCCGCGATGAACAGATCGATCACCCCCTCCGCCATCAGCTCGATCTCGTCCTCCGCCACGCCCCAGCGCGGAAAATGGCCGTCGAGGTTCATCCGGGCAAAGCCGTAGATCAGGGCACGGCCGGCAATCAGGATGCGTTTGATATCCGTCGATCGCAGCAGGCCCTGTCCGGCCGCCTCGGCCAGCATCCGCTCGGTCAGCGCGACCAGCTCGGCATTGTCGCGCGTCAGCTCGGCTGAGCTGCCATGGGCGAAATAGCGCCCCGTGGAGATGATCTCGAAGTGGGCGGGATTGCGCATCGCCCAGCGCACATAAGCGATGCCGAAGGCGCGGAAGCGGGCCAGCGGATCGGCTGACGGCGCTTCCGCCAGCGCGGCCTCGATCCCGGCGCGAAAGCGCCGCTGCGCCTCCTCGGCCACCGCCGCCATCAGCGCGTCGCGGTTGGGGAAGTGCCGGAACGGCGCCCCCGGCGACACCGCGGCCCGGCGCGCAGCCTCGCGCACAGACACCTCAGCGCCCTCGGCCGCCAGTTGCAGCGCAGCATCGATCAGCACGCGGCGGAGGTCGCCGTGATGATAGGGCCGGGCTTCGGATGTCTGGCGACGGGCGCGAGGTCTTGAGGTCTGAGGCTTGGACGTCTGACGGGCGGGCATGGCGCCTTCTAGCATCACCCGAACGTGAATGTAAGCGGCGATTACACCATTGACGACCCCATCACCTCGAAATGTAATCGATGATTACATAATGGAGGAGACCCCATGTCCCAACGTCAAAGCTGGTTCGAAGGCTGGCGGCTGCTCGCCGCCCTCACGCTGAGCCTGATCGTCTTAAGCCTCTGGATCGCCTCGATGCGGCAGTTCGAGGTCGAGGGCGTGCGCATGGTGATCCGCTTCACGGCGCGCAGCTCGCTGCTGCTGTTCTGCCTCGCCTTCGGTGCCGCGGCGCTGGCGCGGCTCTGGCCAAACGCCTGGACGCGCTGGCAGCGCCGCAACCGCCGCTATCTGGGCCTCAGTTTTGCGGCCTCCCACGCCATCCACGCGGTTGCGATCGTTGTATTCGCGAAAATGGACCCGGCCGGCTTTGCGGAGGCGACCTCGCCGGCCTCCTACATCTTCGGCGGCATCGGCTATGCCGTGATCATCGCCATGAGCGCGACCTCGTTCGATCGCACGGCCGCGCTGATCGGTCCGCGCGCCTGGCGCGCGCTGCACCTCGTCGGCGGCTACTATCTCTGGTTCCAGTTCATGGTGTCGTTCGGCAAACGCGTGCCGGCGATGCCGCTCTATGCCGCGTTCCTCGTTCCGCTGCTCGCGGTGATGGCACTACGGCTGGTCGCGATGGCCGCCCATCCGCGCGGACGGACGGCCGTGGCGAGCTGAGCGGCCGGCTCAGCCCTGCGGCAGCAGCCCGAGCCGCTTGGCGATGATGCGGTCGACGGCTCGCTTGGGCAGCGTGGCCGTCATGAAGTGCCGCATCCGGTCAGGCGTGATCTGGTAGCGAACCCTGGGCTTTGCAGCCGTGAGCGCCTCGAAGACGACCTCCGCGATCCGCTCAGCCGGCAGCCCGGTCTCACCGAGCTTCATCATGAACGCCATGACCTTGTTGAGCGCGGGGAGATAGGGCGAGTTCTGGTAGACCGACATGTCGATCTGCTCGGCCTTGCTCCAGATCGGCGTCTTCACCGCGCCGGGCGCGACGATGATGACGTCGATGCCGAACAGCATCAGCTCGCGGCGCAGGCTTTCCGAGAGGCCCTCGATCGCATGCTTGGAGGCGCAATAGGGTGCCGACAGCGGATTGCCATTCTTGCCCGCGACCGAGCTGATCATCACGATCCGCCCTTTCGGCCCCTTCAGCGACGGATCTGCACCGAGCAGCGGTCCGAACGCCTGCGTCGCGATCACGGGCCCGATGACGTTGACGTCCATCTGGCGGCGGAAGTCATCCGCCGACAATTCGAGCACGGGGCCAGCGACGGCAACACCGGCATTGTTGACGAGACCCGCCAGCGTCTCTCCGCCCAGCGCCTCGCGCACCTGGCGCGCGGCCGCCAGCACGGCGGCCTCGTCGGTGACGTCGAACAGCAGCGGCGTGAAGTTTTGGCCGAACTCACCTTTCAGCCGGTCGGCGTCGGCCTGCTTGCGGACGCTGCCGAAGACGCGATAGCCGCGCCCAATCAGAAATTTCGCAATGGCCCAGCCGATGCCGGTGGATGCGCCGGTGATGACGACAGATCGCATGGTCTTCCCCCCTTTAGCCCCACGCGATCATGTAGGAGAAGGCCCCTCCAGCGCAATGATGCCCGGTTCTCAAGCCGCGCACCGACGATCTTTTTCGAGACCTCGGCGCACTGCAAGAAGGCACAGCGGGTGCCGGCTCTTAAGATGAAGCGGCGTGCGAACGTCGCGAAACGCGCTTGATCGCGCGATGAGAGCGCAGATGAAGATCCGAATCCTAGACTCTGAGGACACAGCGCTTTTGGAGATCGCAACTTTCTGAAAAAGTCTGAGAAACGACGCGATCTCAAGAATGTGGTTTAAGCGTCAGTTCTTGGCTCTCTGAGAGCACTTCAACTCGCGAAGAATTTGAATGAAGCAGCAATGCTTCGCGCGAGACGGAAAGAGCGAGACCGCTGTTTGCGATCTCGCTCAGACATAGTCGCGAAGATTTAAGATTTGGTTTGGCGCGCGAAGCTTTTTGTTTTCGCATCGGCAGCCCGAACGTAGCGTGTCAGCGACGCGCCACGTCCAGAGATCGCCGCCTTAGTTCTTCGACTTGTCGACCAGCGCGCCCTTCTTGATCCAGGGCATCATGTCGCGGAGTTTCGCGCCGACTTCCTCGATCGGGTGCTGGGCGAGCTTGGCGCGGGTCGCCTTGAACGAGGTCTGGTTGACCTTGTTCTCGAGCATCCAGTCGCGGGCGAACTTGCCGCCCTGGATGTCGGCGAGAACGCGCTTCATCTCGGCCTTGGTCTCAGCGGTGACGATGCGCGGACCGGTGACGTACTCGCCGTACTCAGCCGTGTTGGAGATCGAGTAGTTCATGTTGGCGATGCCACCTTCATAGATCAGGTCGACGATCAGCTTCACTTCGTGCAGGCACTCGAAATAGGCCATCTCCGGCGCGTAGCCAGCTTCGACCAGGGTCTCGTAGCCGCCCTTGATCAGCTCGACCAGGCCGCCGCAGAGCACGACCTGCTCGCCGAACAAATCGGTCTCGCATTCTTCCTTGAAGGTGGTCTCGATGATGCCGGCGCGGCCGCCGCCAACAGCGGAGGCGTAGGACAGGCCGAGGTCATGGGCGTTGCCCGAGACATCCTTGGCGATCGCGATTAGGCAGGGCACGCCGCCGCCGCGCTGATACTCCGAGCGCACGGTGTGGCCTGGGCCCTTCGGCGCGATCATCAGCACGTCGAGGTCGGCGCGCGGGTCGAGCAGGTTAAAGTGGACGTTGAGGCCGTGCGCGAAGACGAGCGCGGCGCCCTTCTTCATGTTGTCGTGCAGGTGCTCGCGATAGATATCGCCCTGGAGCTCGTCCGGGGTCAGCATCATGACGAGGTCGGCCCATTTGGCGGCGTCGGCCACTTCCATCACCTTGAAGCCGGCGGCTTCCGCCTTCTTGACCGAGCCCGAGTCCTTGCGCAGCGCAATTGCCACGTCCTTGACGCCGGAGTCCTTGAGGTTGAGCGCATGGGCGTGGCCCTGGCTGCCATAGCCGACGATGGCGACCTTCTTGCCCTTGATCAGGTTCAGGTCGGCGTCGCGATCGTAATAAACACGCATAGTCATTTCCTCATTTGAGGGCCAGAATCGGCCAAAGGTCGGTGTCCGAAGGGTGGAATTTGCGGATTTCGGGGGCTGTCTAGAGCATTTTCAGCCCTTAGGGAAACCCGTTTCTGCATGGAAATCCGCGACATCATGCATCCATGAAAACGGGGTAGAGGGAGGCGAGCAGCAGCAGCGCCATCAGGATATTGAAGGCGCGGACCAGCCGCTCCGAGGTCAGCACCGGTCGTAGTGCAGTGCCGAAGAAAGCCCAGACCACGGTCGAGACAGCGCCGACCAGCAGGCTGATCAGGGTCTGGATGGCGATGTTGATCGGGAACTGGGCAATCGCCGCGTAGGCGGTGATGGTGCCGATCACGATCACCCAGCCCTTGGCATTGATCCACTGGAACATGGCGGCACCCCAGAAGGTCATCGGACCGCGGCTGTCCCCCTCGCCCGGCTTGGCCGGACCGGAGAAGGCGATCACAGCGGCCAGGTAAATCAGGTAGGCCGCGCCGGCATATTTCAGGATGGTCTGGAGGATCGGGTACGCCAGGAACACGGTGCCGAGCCCTAGGCCGACCGCGCCGACCATGAAGGCGAAGCCGATGACGATGCCGGCGATGTGGGGGATGGTGCGCCGGAAGCCGTAGGTCAGGCCCGAGGCCAGCAGCATGATGTTGTTCGGCCCGGGGGTGAAGTACATCACCACCATGAAGGCGAGGAAGGCGTAGAAGAGCGAGTTGGCCATGTTCACCTCACGCGGTCTTCGCAAGCGATTCTTTGGGTAACGCCTTGGGCCGCTTGACCAGCACCATCACCGCAATGCCACCGATCACGGTCAGCATGCCGGCGAGGCGCAGCGGCCCGAACCGTTCGCCGAACACGACGCTGGACGCAGCCGAGCCGACGAACGGCACCAGTAGCGCGAACGGCACGACTTGCGCCGCCGGATAATCACGCAGCAGCCGGCCCCACAGCCAATAGGCGATGCTGGTCGAGATCGCGCCGATCACCAGCAGGCAGATCAAGCCGGTGAGCGACATATGGATCAGTGACTTGAAGGTCGGCGCCGGCCCGTTCACGACAAGCGCTAGCGCGAACAGCGGCACCGCCGCAGTGAGGCACAGCCAGGCGAACAGATCGAACATCGGCCCGCCGCGAGCGCCGCGCAGCAGGAGATTTCCCGCGGCAAAACAGATCGGGGCGATCATCAGCACCGCAAAGGCGCCGACGCTGAAATCATAACCGACGGTGCCGCAGATCATCAGCAGCCCGATGGCTGCGATGACGATGCCGAGCGTCTGCGCCGGCGTCGGGCGTTCACCGAAGACGAGCGCCGCAAAGCCGATCGTGAACAGCGCCTGGCTCTGCACGACGACGGAGGTCAGACCCACCGGCACACCATGGGCGATGCCGTAGGCCTGGCTCAGGAACTGGCCGAGGAACAGCGTAAAGCTGATCGCAATCAGCAGCGACCAGGCGACCTTCGGCTTGGGAATGAACAGGCACGGCACCGCCGCAATGGTGAAACGCATAGCCGTCATCAGCTCCGGCGAAAACTCGTCGAGCGCGATCCGGCTCGCCACAAAGGCAAGCCCCCAGATGATCGCCACCATGAGGGCGATGAGGATGTCGGCCGGCTTCATTGTTATTTCCGGTTCTGCCCTGTCGTGCAGCCCTGCTTGTTGTTCTCGTCTAGCCTTGCTCGCCGGCCTTTACGTTGAAGGATTGGGTTTGCGCAGAAGATAAGTGCCGTGCATCGGTGCGTGGTAGTCGGCCGAGACCAGCGCAAAGCCAACATCGGTCAGCATCCGCTCCATGACCCAGCCGAAAGTGGAATATTCGTCGCGCATATGCGTCACCACGCTCTCGTGCGAGAAATCGTGGTTCTTGATGTGGTAGTCGGCCCATTGCTCGACGTCCCGCTCAACGGCGTCAGGCATCGAGGCGTAGACGATGTCGCGCAGGTAAAAGGTCGCGCCCGGCTTGAGCGCGCGAAAAATCCGCGACATTGCCACCGCCTTCCAGAAGTCCGGCAGATGGTGCAGCGTGAACTCGCTGACGATCAGATCGTAGGATTCCGGCTGGTAGGCGAAGGAGAGCAGGCCGGCTGATTGCGTGCGCACGGGCGCCTTGCGGTCGCGCGCGTAGATCTCGGCGAGCGCCAGCATCGCCGGCGAGATGTCGATGGCGTCGACCTCGGCGCCCATCAGCGACGCTTCGGTCGCCAGCACGCCGTTACCGCAGCCGATGTCGGCAATCCGCCAGCCCCGCTGGACACCCAACATTTTCAGCGCGGCGCGCGCATGCAGATCGGCATCGTCGTGAGAGTCGTAGATCGACGCCACCGTGGGCCCGATGCCCATCCGGTTCCGCTCGTTATAGTACCAGTCGCGCGCCAGCATGGTTCACATCCCCTCAGGCCCGCGGCCGATCGCGGCAACGCCGGTGCGCGACACCTCGACAAGGCCGAGCGGGCGCATCAGGTCGATAAACTGGTTGATCTTGTCGGTATTGCCCGTGATCTCGAACACAAAGCTCTCGGTGGTGGCGTCGATCACGCGGGCACGGAACGCATCCGCCAGCCGCAGCGCCTCGACACGATGCTCGCCCTGCCCGCGCACCTTGACCATCGCAAGCTCACGTTCGATCGAGCGCTTGGTCTGGGTCATGTCGACGACCTGGTAGACCGGGATCATGCGATCGAGCTGGTGCTTGATCTGCTGGATCACCATCGGCGTGCCCGTGGTGACGATGGTGATGCGCGAGAGATGCTTCTGGCTCTCGGTCTCCGAGACTGTGAGGCTCTCGATGTTGTAACCGCGACCGGAGAACAGGCCTATGACGCGGGCGAGCACGCCGGGCTCGTTCTGCACAAGCACCGCAAGCGTGTGCGTCTCGTTGGGATCGTGACGCTCCTCGATGAAGTAGGCGGATGCCGGCTGGTTCATTGTCGTCCCCTTCAAATCTTCTTCGTCATGCCCGCGAAGGCGGGCATCCAGTAATCACCGGCGCCTGAGATTCCCACGACTGCCGCGGCGTACTGGATCGTCCGGTCAAGGCGGACGATGACAGCGGAGTTTTTCACAATTGCCCGGGTCATTGTGCGACCGCCATTTGCGCGGAAGGTGAGCTCCCTCGCCCCGCTCTTCGCGGGGAGAGGGTTGGGGTGAGGGGCTGCTTCCGCACAAACGGTGAGAATTGGACTCGCGGAGACTCCCCCTCACCCGGATTGCGCTCACGCACAATCCGGCCTCTCCCCGCAAGCGGGGAGAGGCGAAGAAGGCGCGCTCGTCGTTGCTGCGTCATCGATCTACCGGCTCACACCAGCGCCTTGCCGCCGGCGAAGGCCTTGGCTGTCGCCTCGTCGTTGGCCTGCTCGGGCAGCAGCATCTCGTTATGCGCCTTGCCGGAGGGGATCATCGGGAAGCAGTTTTCCAGCGCGGCGACGCGGCAGTCGAACAGCACCGGACGCTTGACCGAGATCATCTCCTGGATGGCACCGTCGAGATCCGAAGGCTTGTGCACCTGGATGCCGACGCCGCCATAGGCTTCCGCGAGCTTGACGAAATCCGGCAGCGCCTCCGAGTAAGAATGCGACAACCGGTTGCCGTGGAGCAACTGCTGCCACTGCCGCACCATGCCCATGTACTGGTTGTTCAGGATGAAGATCTTGATCGGCAGCTCGTACTGAACCGCCGTCGACATCTCCTGCATCGTCATCTGCACCGAGGCGTCGCCCGCGATGTCGATGACCAGGCTATCCGGGTGCGCCACCTGCACGCCGATCGCGGCCGGCAGGCCGTAGCCCATGGTGCCGAGACCGCCCGACGTCATCCAGCGATGCGGCTGCTCGAAGCCGTAGAACTGCGCCGCCCACATCTGATGCTGGCCGACTTCGGTCGTGATGTAGGTGTCCTTGCCGCGTGTCGCCTCGAACAGGCTCTGGATCGCGTGCTGCGGCAGGATGACGTCGTTGCTCTTCTTGTAATAGAGCGAGTTGCGGGCGCGCCACTGCGCGATCTGCTGCCACCAGGTCTTGATGTCGGGCTTCTTCGCCTCGGCCTTGAACACCTGCAGAATGTCGCCGAGGATGTTGGCGCAATCGCCGATGATCGGCACGTCGACGCGGATGTTCTTGTTGATCGAGGACGGATCGATGTCGATGTGGATCTTCTTCGAGTTCGGCGAGAACGCATCGACACGGCCGGTGATGCGGTCGTCGAAGCGCGCGCCGACGCACAGCATGACGTCGCAATCATGCATGGTCATGTTGGCTTCGTAGGTGCCGTGCATGCCGAGCATGCCGAGCCAGTTCTTGCCCGACGCCGGATACGCACCCAGGCCCATCAGCGTGGACGTGATCGGGAAACCCGTAACCTCGACCAACTCGCGCAGCAGCTTGGTGGCCTCAGGTCCGGAATTGATGACGCCGCCGCCGCTGTAGATCACCGGGCGCTTGGCGCCTGCGAGCAGCGACACGGCCTTGCGGATCTGCGTCGCATCGCCCTTCACGCGCGGCGCATAGGAGCGGTGCACGTCGGACTTGCGCGGCGGATGATAGGTGCCGGTCGCGAACTGCACGTCCTTGGGAACGTCGACGAGCACCGGGCCCGGACGGCCCGTGGTCGCAACGTAGAAGGCTTCGTGCAGGACTTTTGCGAGATCGTTGACGTCGCGCACCAGCCAATTGTGCTTGGTGCAGGGGCGCGTGATGCCGACGGTGTCGCATTCCTGGAATGCGTCGTTGCCGATCAGATGCGTCGGCACCTGGCCGGAGATGCAGACCAGCGGGATCGAATCCATCAGCGCGTCGGTCAGCGGAGTCACCATGTTGGTGGCGCCGGGACCGGAGGTCACCAGCGCAACGCCGGGCTTGCCGGTCGAGCGCGCGTAGCCCTCTGCGGCGTGGCCCGCGCCCTGCTCGTGGCGGACCAGGATGTGCTGGACTTCGCTCTGCTGGAAGATCTCGTCGTAGATCGGAAGCACCGCGCCGCCGGGATAGCCGAAAATGTCGGTCACGCCGTGATCGATCAGCGCGCGGACGATCATCGCTGCGCCGGTCATCTGGTTCGGATCGTGGCTCTTGTCGCTCATTGGCTTGCTCCGGATGCGCTGTTGTCAGCGGCTTGGTTCGTGTCGGGTTCGGGAAATAAAAAAGGCCCCGAAGAGGGACCCTGCACACCGCCTGTCATGTGGATGGCAGCTAGCCACCCCCGGCGGTGTGCCTGGTTACGACGACGATAAGGAGTTTGGTAATAATATTACGCATGGCAGGCGCTCAGCTTCCCAAAGGTTGCGCGAAACATAACGACCAAAGCCTCGATGTCAAGGCAAAGCAGCCGTTCCCGCGCGATTTTAGCAGTGTAGCGGTGTTCCCGGGGTTCGGCGAGAGGTAAATGCGGGAGCCCGAGCACAAAAGCACGTCAGTGTGGGTCCCGCGCAGCGCCGGCGGCCGCTGCGAGCCAGCCCCTCGCCTCACCCGGCTTCACCCAGTCGAACTCCGGCAATTGGTGCCGGAACCAGGTGAATTGCCGCTTGGCGTAGTGGCGGGTGTCGGCCCGGCCGATCGTGGCGGCCTCCTCCAGGCTGAGCTCACCGCGCAGATGGCGGATCAGGGCCGGCACGCCATGGGCCTTCATGGCCGGCAGCAGCGGATCGAGGCCGCGGGCGGCCAGTTGCTCGACCTCGGTCAGGGCACCGGCGCCCAGCATGGCGTCGAAACGGGCGTCGATGCGGGCATAGAGCTCGTCGCGCTCGGGCGCGAGAAACACCGCGCGAAAACTGTCCTTCGGCAACAGCGGCGGCTGGCCCTCATGATGCCAGTCGAGCAGCGAACGGCCGGTCGCCTCGACCACTTCGAGCGCACGCGCGATCCGCGTCCGGTCGCGGAGATTCAATCGCTCGGCTGCGCGCGGGTCACGGCGCGCGAGTTCCGCATGCAGGGCCTCGACGCCGTTGCGCTCCAGCCGGGCACGTACGTCCTCACGTATGTCCACAGGGATCGGCGGCACCACCGAGAGACCCGCCGTCAGCGCCTTGAAATACAGCCCGGTGCCGCCGATGAAGATCGGCAGGCGGCCCTCGACCCGCGCTTCTTCAAGCGCCTTCGCGGCGTCAGCCACCCAGGCGCCGGCGGAAAAGTTCACGGCCGCATCGACATGGCCATAGAGGCGATGCGGACTGCGCGCCTCCTCATCCTGCGTGGGACGCGCGGTGATGACACGGAGGTCGCGATAGACCTGCATGGAATCGGCATTGATCACGATTCCGCCCGCGTTCAGCGCAAGCTCCAGCGCCAGCGCCGACTTGCCGCTTGCGGTCGGGCCTGCGATAAGCACGGCCTTGCTCGAATGCCTCTCGCTCACGAAAACCTCAAATGTCCCTCGTCGCCACGCTGATCTGCAATCCCGCCAATCCCGCCCTCGACTCGACCATCGTCGACGGCGCCCGCGCCGTGCTGCCGCAAGCGGCACCCGCGCACTGGCTGTTCGACGGAGTTGCGGTCGACATTCCCTTCGGCGCCGACAGTAACCTCGAAGGTGACCGTCACGCCATCGAAGAGCGGTTGCGCGAGCTTCGCGGCGATCTGCCCATCGACATCGTCGTGCAGCCTGCCGGCGTCCGGCGCAAGAAGCTTTTTCTCGCCGACATGGATTCCACCATGATCGGCCAGGAATGCATCGACGAGCTCGCCGCTCTCGTCGGGATGAAGGCGCATGTAGCGGCCATCACCGAACGCGCGATGCGGGGCGAGATCGAGTTCGAGCCGGCACTGCGCGAGCGCGTCGCGCTGCTGAAGGATCTCCCGGCCAGCGTCGTCGATGAAGTGCTGGCCAAGCGCATCACGCTGACCGCGGGCGGCCGCGAACTGGTCGCGACCATGCGCGCCCACGGCGCCTATACCTGCCTCGTCTCCGGCGGCTTCACCCTGTTCACCAGCGCGGTCGCCGCAAAAATCGGCTTCCAGGAGAACCGCGCCAACGAGCTCGTCGTGCGCGACGGCAAGTTCACCGGCGAAGTGAAGGAGCCGATTTTGGGCCGCGCGGCGAAGCTCGCGACCTTGGTGGATTTGATGGAGTCGTTCGATCTCGACGACATCGACTCCATCGTCGTCGGCGACGGCGCCAACGATCTCGCGATGATCCAGGCGGCAGGACTCGGTGTAGCGTATCACGCCAAGCCGGCCGTCGCGGCCGCCGCGGCGGCCCGGATCGACCACGGCGATCTCACCGCACTGCTGTATGCGCAGGGGTATAAGCGCGCGGAGTTCGTGGAGGCGTAGCCTCTGCGATCGTTCCTACACACTCTGCAGCCGTAGGGTGGGCAAAGGCGCACTTGCGCCGTGCCCACCACTTTTGCTGCGACGGTAGTGAAATGGGGGGCACGCTTTCGCTTTGCCCACCCTACGGGACTGTACGCCCCTACTGCACGCTCAGCGCCACGAACCGCAGTTCGCCGTCGCCATTGGAGACCAGCAGCAGCACGGACTTCTTGCCGTCCTTCTTGAGCTGGTCGACCCGCTTCTGGATGTCGGCGCCGCTCGCGACCGCTTCCTGGGCGACTTCGACGATGACGTCGCCGGCGGAGAGCCGCTTCTCGGCAGCGTCCGAATTGGCATCGACATTGGTGACGACCACGCCCTTGACGGTGTCCTTGATCTTGTAGCGCGTGCGCAGATCCTTGTTCAGCACGGCGAGATCGAGGCCGAGCGCCTTCTGCGTCACCGGCTTCTCCGGCGGCGGCTCATCGGTCTTCACCGCGGCCTGCACCTTGTCGGGATCCTGCAGGCGGCCGAGCGTGACTTTCTTGGTCTGCTCCTCGCCCTTGCGGATGATGATGACGTCGACCTCCTTGCCGACCGCGGTGTCGGCGACGACACGGGACAGGTCCTTCGGGTCCTTGACGTCCTTGCCGTCGAACTTGACGACGACGTCACCCGGCTCGATCCCGGCCGGCCTGGCCGGGCCCTTGTCGTCGACGCCTGCCACCAGCGCGCCGCGCGCCGGCTTGATGTTGAGGCTCTCGGCGATCTCGTCGGTGACGCTCTGGATGCGCACGCCAAGCCAGCCGCGACGCAATTCGCCGAACTGGCGGAGCTGATCGACGACGCCCGCGACCGTCTTCGACGGCACGGCGAAGCCGATGCCGATCGAGCCGCCGGAGGGCGAGATAATCAGGGTGTTGACGCCGACGACGTCGCCATCGAGGTTGAACAGCGGGCCACCGGAATTGCCGCGATTGATGGCGGCGTCGGTCTGGATGTAGCTGTCATAGGGGCCTGAGGAGATGTCGCGGTTCTTGGCCGAGACGATGCCCGCGGTCACCGTGCCGCCGAGGCTGAAGGGGTTGCCGATCGCCACCACCCAGTCACCCAGGCGCAGCTTGTCGGAGTCGCCGAACTTCACCGAAACAAGCGGCTTCGGCGGCTTGAACTTCAAGACGGCAAGATCGGTCTTCTTGTCGACACCGACCAGCTCAGCCTTGATCTTGCTGCCGTCGTTGAGAATGACGTTGATCTCGTCGGCGTCAGCGATGACGTGATTGTTGGTCACGACGACGCCGGAGGTGTCGATGATGAAGCCGCTTCCGAGCGAGTTGGTCTTGCGCGGCGGGCCGTTGCCGTTATCGCCGCCCTTGCTGCCGCCGCCGGGGCCTTTGCGGTTCTTGAAGAAGTCGTCGAAGAATTCCTCGAACGGCGAGCCGGGCGGCAGTTGCGGCATGGTGTTGCTGCCGCCGCCGCCCTTGGCCTCGACTGTCTGCGAGGTCGAAATGTTGACGACCGCGTCGATCACCTTCTCGGCGACGTCGGCGATGCCCTCCGGTCCGCGTGCCTGCGCCGGCGAGCCGAACACACTGAAAGCGCCGATGGCGAGCGCGGCCAGCCCAAATCGCGCATGTTGGCGCAAACGGGTCGGAACAATGGTGGCAGCGGTCATTGTGGTCTCCAGAGAAAAAGGATTCGGCCTCAAGACTGCGCTCGAACGGGGGCACGGTGCAAGCGCGGAGCTTAACGGGCCTCAAGACCCGGATAATACGGCGAAAACCCGCCCCTCGCCTTCACTTTGGCGTTGGCGCGACGACTAGATCGGACGTCGCATCACCCAGATCAGGATCAGGCCGGCCACGGCCGAGCCAATCCCGACCGCCCGCAGAATATTGTCCGGCGTGGCGATGGCGCTCTTCATGGCCTTGCGCATCCAGTTCGGACTGGCCGCGAACATCAAGCCTTCCAGCACGAACAGGATGCCTAAGCCGATGAGGAAGTCGGCGAACGCAATGGACCTCATCGGATTGGAACCTCCCGTGGTGCTGTTCTTGTCTGGACGAAGGGCGGCCAAACCTGCCGCCCTTGTCTAACTTACGGTTTCGCCGGCGTCTCGGTCGCCGTCTTGCCGGACGGGTTACTAAAATACCGGAAGAAATCCGAGTCCGGCCGCAGCAGGTAACGGGTGTCATCCTTCTTCAGTCCGGTCTCATAGGCCGTCATCGACCGGTAGAAGGCGAAGAAGTCAGCATCCTTGCCATAGGCCTCGGCGAACAGGCGGTTGCGCTCGGCGTCACCCACGCCGCGCGTCTGCTCGGCGGTCGAGTTCGCTTCGGCAATGATCACCGTCACATCGCGGTCGGCCTTCGAACGAGTTTCCTGCGCCCTCTGGCCGCCCTGCGCGCGGAATTCGGCCGCCTCACGCTGGCGCTCGGACTTCATCCGGTCGTACACCGCTTGGCTGTTCTGTTCCGGCAGGTCGGCGCGGCGAATGCGGACGTCGACAACCTCGATGCCGTAACCGCCGGCCTCGCGGTCGAGCTGCTCGCGGATGCGCCCCATCAGCTTTTCGCGCTCATCACGCACCACGGTGATGAAGCTGACCTCACCGAGCACGCGGCGCAGCGCAGCGTTCAAGAGCGAGGTGAGCTGGAGGTTCGCGGCCTGGATCGAGCCGACGCTCTGATAGAAGCGCAGCGCATCCTTGATGCGGTAGCGCGCGAAGGCATCGACCACGAGCCGCTTCTGGTCGGAGGCAATGACCTCCTGCGACGGGTTCTCGAGGTCGAGAATGCGCTTGTCGACGTTGATCACCGAGTTCCAGGGCGCCTTGAAGTGCAGCCCGGGGTCAGTGACGACGTCCACCGGTGCGCCGAATTGCAGCACGATGGTCTGCTCGGTCTGCTGCACGGTGAACAACGACATGTAGCCGACAATCACGACCAGAAGCGCCGCAAGCAGCGCGACGATGCCTGTAACGGGCGACCTCATCTTGAGCCTCCGCTCGGCAGCTGGCCGGTCGTCGTGGGCCGCTTCGCCGACAATTCGTTGAGCGGCAGATAGGGCACGATGCCCTGGCCCGAGGCGCCACCGTCATAAATCAGCTTGTCAGAGCCGCCGAGCACGCGCTCCATCGTCTCCAGATAAATCCGTTCACGCGTCACGTCGGGCGCCTTCTTGTATTCCTCGTACACTTTCAGGAAGCGCGAGCTCTGGCCCTTGGCCTCGGCGACTGCCTGCTCCTTGTAGCCTTCGGCGGCCTGCAGAATCCGCGCCGCGTTGCCGCGCGCTTCCGGCACGACCTTGTTGGCATAAGTCTGCGCTTCGTTTTGCAGCTGCTCCAGATTGGCGCGCGCCGCCTGCACGTCGCGGAAAGCATCGATCACCTGTGCCGGCGGATCGACCTTCTGCATCTGCACCTGGGTGATCTGGATGCCGGCGCCGTAGCCGTCGAGCGTCCTCTGCATCAGATCCTGCACGGTGGTCTCGGTCTGCGTCCGGGCTCCGGTCAGGATCGGCTGGATGTCGGAACGGCCGATCACCTCGCGCATCGCGCTTTCGGCGACCGCCTTCACGGTGCCCTCGGGGTTCTGGATGTTGAACAGGAAGTTGCCGACGCCGTTGGGCTTGATGCGCCACAGCACGGTGAAGTCGACATCGACGATGTTCTCGTCGCCGGTCAGCATCAGGCTCTCTTCCGGCACGTCACGGATCGAGCGGCCGCGGCGGGCCGGATCGTCGATCAGCGTCATGCCGATGGAAATGGTGGACACGCGCAGCGCCTTCGGCAGCAGCACGGTCTCGATCGGATAGGGCAGATGATAGTTCAGGCCCGGATCCACGGTGCGCACATGCTTGCCGAAGCGCAGCACGACGCCCTGCTCTTCGGACTGCACGCGGAAGAAGCCCGACAACAGCCAGAGTGCGATGACGACAAGCAGGATCAGCGTGATGCCGATGCCGGAGAAATAGCCACCGGGCATGATCTGCTGCAGCCGGTCCTGGCCACGCCGCAGAAGGTCCTCCAGATCCGGCGGCCTCGGCCCGACCGGTTGCGGACCTGTGCCCCACGGTCCTTTCGGACCCGAGCCCCACGGGCCACCGCCCTGATTCTTCCACGGCATTCGACGCTCTCCTCGGCAGACCGGGACTAGAACTAAAGCCGGCCCGCATTGTCCGGCCCGGCTTTATAGGGGACCGAAAGGACCCTTACAACGCAAGCCTGACCGACCCACGAGCTATGCTCGGGGGCGGAAAAGTCAATGTAAACATTGGCGAATGCAGTTAATGGGGCGCCCGCCGACGATATGTCACATAGGAGTAGTCGGCGCTGTCGTCGGGACCGGCCGGATGACGGACGCGCGCCACCTCGTCCCATTGCGCCTGGTCGATCGTGAAATGCGTGTCGCCATCGGGCCGTGCGTGGACTTCCGTGATCTCGAGGCGGTCGGCACGATCAAGCCATTGCCGGAAGATTTCGGCGCCGCCGATCACCGCGATTTCAGCGGCTGAACGCCGCAGGGCGTCACCAAGCGCAATCGCGCCGGCATCCACGGCCGACGTCGTGACGACAGCGCCGGCGGCGCGATAGGCCGCATCGCGCGTGATCACGATGTTGGTGCGGTTCGGAAGCGGACGACGCCCGGGCAAGGATTCAAAGGTCTTGCGCCCCATGATCACGGGCTTGCCGATGGTGAGCGCCTTGAAGCGCGCCATGTCGGATTTCAATCGCCAGGGCATCCCGTTGCCGGCCCCGATGATGCCGTTCTCCGCAATCGCAACGACGAAGACGATCTCCATCAGGAGGCGCTCCCTGCAAGCCGCGTCAGCGCAGGACCGGAGACACGGCACAGCGTCCAGTCGTCCAGCATCACGGCGCCGAGCGATTGGTAGAACGCGATCGACGGCGCGTTCCAGTCGAGCACCGCCCATTGCAGGCGCGACCAGCCATTGTCGACGCATTCCTTCGCCAGATAGACCAGCAGCGCCTTGCCGAGGCCTTTGCCCCGATGCGACGGCCGCACATACAAATCTTCGAGATAGATGCCGTGGCGGCCGCTGAAGGTCGAGAAATTCAGGAACCACACCGCAAAGCCGACCGGCTCGCCGTTCCACTCGGCAAGCGCACAAAACAGCCGCGGATCGCTGCCGAACAAGGCGTCTGCAATGTCAGCCTCGGTCGCCTCGACCTCATGCGAGAGCTTTTCGTACTCGGCAAGCTCGCGGACGAAATCAAGGACGAGCCCGGCTTCGCCAGGACGCGCGCGGCGAATGCTGAGCGACATCGGCGCTAGACCGCGACTGCCGCCTTGATATGCGGATGCGGATCGTAGCCGACGAGTTCGAAATCCTCGTAGTGGAAGGAGAAGATGTCCTTCACGTCGGGATTGATCCGCATCACCGGCAGCGCACGCGGCGCGCGCGTGAGCTGCAGTCGCGCCTGCTCCAGATGGTTGGAATAGAGATGGGTGTCGCCGAACGAATGCACGAAGTCCCCGGGCTTTAGGCCGGTGACCTGTGCCACCATCATCGTGAGCAGCGCATAGGAGGCGATGTTGAAGGGCACCCCAAGAAACACGTCCGCCGAGCGCTGATAGAGCTGGCACGACAGCTTGCCATTGGCGACGTAGAACTGGAACAGGCAGTGACACGGCGGCAGCGCCATCTTGTCGACCTCGGCCGGATTCCAGGCCGAGACGATCAGGCGGCGTGAGTCCGGATTGCGCTTGATCATGTCGACGACGTCAGCGATCTGGTCGATGCTGCGGCCGTCCGGCGCCGGCCAGGAACGCCATTGATGACCGTAGACCGGGCCGAGATCGCCATTGGCGTCGGCCCACTCGTCCCAGATGGTGACGCCGTTGTCGCGCAGATATTTGATGTTGGTGTCGCCCTTCAGGAACCACAGCAGCTCATGCACGATCGCCTTCAGCGGCAGTCGCTTGGTGGTCAGCATCGGGAAGCCGGCGGACAGATTGAAGCGCATCTGATGGCCGAACACCGACAGCGTGCCGGTACCGGTCCGATCCGTCTTCTCGGCGCCGTCTGAAAGAATCCGCTCGAGCAGGTCCTGATACTGGTGCATGTGCGATAGAGCCTTTGGGGAGGCGGCGAACTTAACGGCGCCCCCGGCGCTGCGACAGCGGCGATTCGCTGCCTCCACCGATTATACCCGCAAAAGTGAGTGCTCCGGGCCTAAACGACAAGGGGCGGAACTCGCGTCCAACCCCTCGCCTATCGGCTTGATTGTGCTGGCTTAACTTGCCGGCTTGAGCACCGGGGTCCACTTCGCGATCTCGGATTTGACGAGGGCGGCGAGCGCCTCCGGCGTCCGGTCCGCAGGACCCGGGATAACACTACCGAGCTCAAGCAGGCGCTTCTTGACGGTCTCGTCGTCGAGCGCCTTGACGGCGGCGGCGTTCAGGGTCGCCAGGATCGCGGGCGAGGTTCCCTTCGGCGCGAACATCGCGTTCCAGGCCTGAGCCTGGAATGTGGGCAGGCCCGCTTCCGCCGTCGTCGGCACGTTCGGCAGCGACGGATTGCGTTCCGGCGTTGCGATCGCATAGGCCTTGATGGTGCCGGCGTTGATCTGCGGCACGGCGTTGACGATCTGGTCGCACATGTAGTCGACCTGCCCCGCCACCAGCGCGTTCATCGCGGGTCCAGTGCCGTTGAAGGGCACGTCGACCGGCTTGACGTCAAGGATGGAATGCAGGAGCTCGCAGGACACATGCGAGACCGAGCCGATGCCAGCGTGCGCCGCGTTCACCTTCTCGGCGTTCGCCTTCACATAGGCGACGAACTCCTTGAGGTCCTTCGGCGGAAAGTCCTTGCGCGCCAGGATCAGGATCGGCGTACCCGCCAGCAGCGCGATCGGCTCGAAGTCTTTCTCTGGATGGTAGGCGAGCTTCGGATAGAGCGGCACGGAGGCGGCGTGCGTGCCCATATGCCCGGTGATCAGCGTATAGCCGTCATTGGCCGCGCGCGCGGCGCGCGTGGTCGCAGTGGTGCCGCCGGCGCCGACCACGTTCTCGATGATGATGCTCTGCCCCAGCGTCTGCGCCATGTGCGAGGTGACGATGCGCGCGCCGACGTCGGTCGGACCGCCCGCCGCGAACGGCACGATCATGGTGATGCTGCGCGTCGGATAGGTCTGCGCTTCGCCCGGTGCGACAAAGCCGCACAGCGGTGCGAGCACGGCTGCACATGCGCCCGTGAGCGCGCGAATGGACGTCATCTCGATCCTCTCCGACATAAACAAAAATGCCGGCCTCACGGCCGGCATTTTCATTTCACGAAGAGGTCACACAAGTCGATTGGACTTCCGAATGCGGCGCGCCGACGCAGGACATGCCGACGCAGGCGCGACGCAATCAATTCTCGGATTCGGTGAACACCTCGTCGCGCTTGCTCCGCAAGAAAGGCAACACCGTGAGCACCAGAAGGAAGGCCGCGATCGCGAGCAGCACGGCCGACAGCGGACGCGTCAGGAACACGGTCCAGTCGCCGCGCGAGATCAGCAGCGCGCGGCGCAGGTTCTCTTCCATCAGCGGCCCGAGCACCATGCCGAGCAGCAACGGCGCCGGCTCGAAATCGTGCTTGATCAGCCAGTAGCCCACCAGGCCGAACACGCCGGCGAGGATGACGTCGACCGGCGCATTGTTCACCGAGTAGATGCCGATCGCGCAGAAGATCACGATCGAGGGGAACATCAGCCGGTACGGCACGCGCAGCAGGCGAACCCAGATGCCGACCAGCGGCAGGTTGATGATGATCAGCATCAGATTGCCGATCCACATCGAGGCGATCATGCCCCAGACGAGGTCCGGCTGCTTCTGCATCACCTGCGGGCCCGGCACGATACCATGAATGGTCATCGCACCGACCATCAGCGCCATCACCGCGTTCGGCGGGATGCCGAGGGTGAGCAGCGGGATGAAGGAGGTCTGCGCGGCTGCGTTGTTGGCGCTTTCCGGTGCCGCCACACCCTCGATCGCACCGCGACCAAACCGCGACGGGTCCTTGGCGAGCTTCTTCTCGAGCGTATAGGCCGCAAACGACGCGATCACCGCGCCGCCACCCGGCAAAATGCCGAGGATCGAGCCGAGCACGGTGCCGCGCAGGATCGCAGGCGTCGAGTCGATCAGGTCTTTCCTGGTCGGCATCAGGCCGGTGATCTTCTGCTGCACGAGATCGCGGTTCATCTCGGCACCGGCGTCGAGATTGCGGATGATCTCGGCAAAGCCGAACACGCCCATCGCTACCGTCGCAAAGCCGAGACCGTCGGCAAGCTCCGGAATGTTGAAGGCCATGCGCGAAGCGCCGGTCTCGATGTCCGAGCCGACCATCGATAGCAGCAGGCCGAACACGATCATCGCGATCGCCTTCAGCACCGAGCCCTTGGCCAGCACGACCGCGAAAATCAGGCCGAGCACCATCAGCGAGAAGTACTCCGCCGGACCGAACGCCAGCGCGAGTTTTGTGAGTGGCGCGCCGAGCACGGCGATGAGGACGGTCGCGACGCATCCGGCGAAGAACGAGCCGATCGCGGCGATCGCCAGCGCCGGGCCGGCGCGGCCCTGCTTTGCCATCGCGTGGCCGTCGATGGCGGTGACCACCGACGTCGCTTCGCCGGGTATGTTGACCAGGATCGACGTGGTCGAGCCGCCATATTGTGCGCCGTAATAGATGCCGGCGAGCATGATCAGCGCGCCGACCGGCGGCAGTCCAAAAGTGATCGGCAGTAGCATCGCGACGGTCGCGATGGTGCCGATGCCCGGCAGCACGCCGACCAGCGTGCCGACGAGGGCGCCGATCAGGCACATCAAAAGATTGATCGGAGAGAATGCGACGGCAAAACCGTGAGCGAGGTTGGCAAAAAGCTCCATGACAGCCTCACTGAGCCAGGAAACGCGGGAACATCGGCATCGGTAGCCCGAGCACGTAGGGAAATAGAAGTGCGCAGCCGAGCGTCAGGCAGGCGCCGACGATGATCGTTTCGATCCAGCGCGTCTCATGCGTCCCCATCGCTGCGATCAGGAAGCTCACGAACGCCGAAACCACGACCCCAAGCGGACGGATCGCGAGGGCGAAGAAGACGATCGAGGCCATCACGAACAGCGGCCCGCGCCAGGAATAATGTGCCATCGCCGGTCCATCGGACAACAGCCCGGTCAAGGCGATGCCGGCGCCAAGCGCGACCAGAAGCCCGCCGAACATCCGCGGCGCCGTGCCAGCGCCAAAGGAGAAGCCGCGCATCCCCTGCAAATCGCTCGAGGCCCATAGGGCGAACAGAGCGAGCGCCATCAGGACGATGCCACCGACATAGTCCTGTGCCGACCGGATCGTCATGAAGATCGTGAGGATGGCCACCGCAAACAGCGGATAGGAATAGATCAGCGCCAGCAGCACATCCGATGACGCCTTCTTGGTGTCACCGCCGGCAGCGGCGAGCAAACCGGCGGGGGCGCCCGCGACCAGCGCCGCCGCATGTGCGGCCACGACCTGGATTGGGCCGCGCCCAGCGCCCCAACCGAAGATCGTCCCGATCGACCAGATCAATTCGAAAATCTGCGGCGCGAGCGCCAGCAGGCAGAAGCCGATCACCACCGATTTGTTTCGTGTGGCTGTCGTCGCCGAGTGGCCCATTGTGTCGGCCATGCATGTCTCCTCCGCGACCTGTAAGTCACGAGTACTGTTGTTCTAATCGGCTGGAAGGGATCCCCGGCCCGGATCATTGCCTAGCGATTTTCATCACACAATGCCAGCAAAACCCAACACGCCCCCTGCGAGCAGAAGCCACAGCGGATTGATGCGCGAGACGGAGGCGATCACTGCAACCGTTGCCGTCAGGAGCAGCGCAGCAATATTGCGATCGGTCGACTGTGCCAGGATCAGAGCACTCGCCGCCATCAATCCGATCGACAGCGGAACCAGTGCAGCCTGGATCAGGCCGGGCCACCGCGACTGGCTCGGCCGGTTCAGCAATCGGCTGACATAATAGGCAAGCAGCGCCGTCGGCAGGCACATCGCCAGCGTTGCGGCCAGCGCACCGGGAATGCCGGCCACGGCATAGCCGATTAACGTGACGATAAGCACGTTGGGACCTGGCGAGAGCTGTGCGATCGCATAGGCGTCGGCGAACTGCTTGTCGGTCATCCAGTGATGCACATCGACCGCGATGCGGTGCATCTCGGGTACCGCGGCTGCGGCTCCGCCGACAGCGAATAAGGACATTAGACCAAAGGTGGAGATCAGCGCCCAGATCGGGTTCTCGCTGCTCATGCTGCTACCTTCCGTCGCATCACAGATGTGACGCCGATGCTGAGCGGGATCGCGACCAGCAGCACCGCCTGCAACGGCCAGCGAAACACGCCGATAGCTGTGAACACGCCGAGCATCAGGATGAGCACGACGGCGTCCATCCGCTTGAGCAGCGGCGTCATCATGCGAAACACCACCGCGATCAGCAGGCCGACCGCGGCGCAGGAGATGCCTGCGAGAATACGACGCAGCACCTCCACGTCGCCGAACCGGGCGTAGACGATCGCGAGCAAAGTCATGATCAGCGTCGGCGGCAGCAACAGCCCGGTGAAGGCCGCGACACCGCCGGCGATGCCGCGCAGTCGCGAGCCGAACACCATCGACAGATTGACGATGTTGGGCCCGGGCAGGAAATGGCAGAGCGCAAAGGTCTCGTTGAACTCGTCAGCGGTCATCCAGCGATGCTGATCGACAATGGCGTGCCGGGCGAACACCAGGACCCCGCCGAAACCGGCCAGCGACATCCGGGCAAAGGCCAGGAAGAGCGCGATCAAGCCGGGCGGAGGAGCGTGAGTTGGTAGAGGATCCGGCTCTTGGGCGGCCGGTGCTGAATGCGGGGACATCCCAACAGCTTAGAACGCGGTCCGCGGCGGGGCCAAGATCAGACAGAAGGCCGGTCGGAATCTATCCAAAGGGAACTCGGCCCGGTCGCGCCAAACCCCTGTCTTTCTAAACCTTTGCCCCCTATATTGGGGGTGCCGGTTCGCCGGCTATGGAAATAAACGGTCGTCGCAATAAACCATTCGGACCCGGGGGCGGTACCCGGCGCCTCCACCAAAGCTCATCGTTCGGCGGGCTTGGCCCACTGACAAGTGAGCTTCGGCGGGGGCGAAATAGGATCGACGAGGGCGTAAAGGGCGAACTTTTTCCCGGTATTGTTCCGCCGTTATCGGGCTATGCAATAGTTGCCAACGACAACTTTGCTCCGGTTGCTCAGGCTGCGTAACGCAGTTTGAAAGACCATTCTGAAGTCCTAACGGGTTAAGCTCCGTTAGGCGGGGTTCGGAGGCACCTGGCAACAGAAGCCTCCACTTACCTTTGATTTCCTTCCCGGCGGGGACTCCTGCTGACCCGTCAGGCGCGGTACTATTGCGGCTTGGCGAGTCGGGCCGGCAGGGCCCGTCTCCTGGAATGCAACAGGACCACCATGGCGACCGATCATATCCGATACGATGTGCTGGCCCGCGACGCGCTGCGCGGCGTGCTGCGCAAGGTGCTGACCGACGCCGCGGCCCATGGCCTGCCGGGCGAGCATCATTTCTTCATCACCTTCGTCTCGAAGGCCGAGGGCGTGAAGATCTCGTCGCGGCTGCTGGCGCAATATCCGGAAGAGATGACGATCATCCTCCAGCACCAGTTCTGGGACCTGACCGTGCTCGAGGACCGCTTCGAGGTCGGCCTGTCCTTCGGCGGCATCCCGGAGCGGCTGATCGTGCCGTTCAGCGCCATCAAGAGCTTCCTCGATCCGTCCGTGAAGTTCGGCCTCCAGTTCGACACATCTGATGTCGCCGAGGTGGCGGGCGAGAATTTGCCGGCGACCCCGGCCCCTTCAGCCGTCGTGGCACCCGCGCTAGCCACCGAGACGACAGAGACTGCGGAGGAGCCGACCCCGCCGAACCAGGGCGGCGCCGAGGTCGTGCGGCTCGATCGTTTCCGCAAGAAATGATCTAGGCTGGCCGCGAGACCGTCGCGCCCGGCCAAACTCCCTATATAGAAGAGCACATGAAGAGGCCGTGCGGCGTTTCGCGCGGCAGAATGGATGTGCTCATGGCCAAAGCTGCGAAGACCGCCCGCCCCGCGACCCGCATCGAGACCGACAGTTTCGGTCCCATCGAGGTCCCCGCCGATCGCTATTGGGGGGCGCAGACCGAACGCTCGCGCCAGAACTTCCGTATCGGCATCGACCGCATGCCGATCTCGCTCGTGCATGCGCTCGGCATCGTCAAGCTTGCAGCCGCACAGTCCAACCTCGAGCTCGGCCTGCTCGACAAGCGCCGCGCCAACGCCATCATCCGCGCCGCGCACGAGGTGATCGAGGGCAAGCTCGACGATCATTTTCCGCTGGTCGTGTGGCAGACCGGCTCGGGCACCCAGAGCAACATGAACCTCAACGAGGTCATCGCCAACCGCGCCAACGAGCTGCTCGGCGGCGAGCTCGGAACCAAGAAGCCGGTGCATCCCAACGACCACGTCAACATGAGCCAGTCGTCGAACGACTCTTTCCCAACCGCAATGCACATTGCGGCCGCAAGCCGCGTCACCGCCGATCTCGTCCCCGCGCTCGGCGAATTGCACAGCGCGCTGCGCAAGAAGGAGAAGGAGTTCGCCAAGATCGTGAAGATCGGCCGCACCCACACCCAGGATGCGACGCCGCTGACGCTCGGCCAGGAATTCTCCGGCTATGCCGCGCAGGTCGAGAGCGGCATCGCGCGGCTCAAGGTCGCGGTGAAGGACCTTTATCCCCTGGCGCAGGGCGGCACCGCCGTCGGCACCGGCCTCAACTCCAAGCCGCGCTTCGCAAAGCTGTTTGCAAAGCACGTCGCCGGGATCACGAAACTTCCCTTCACCAGCGCCGCCAACAAATTCGAGGCGCTGGCCTCGAACGACGCCTATGTGCTGGCACACGGCGCCATCAATTCCGTCGCGACAGGCCTGTTCAAGATCGCCAACGACATCCGCCTGCTCGGATCAGGCCCGCGCTCGGGCCTCGGCGAATTGATCCTGCCGGAGAACGAGCCGGGCTCATCGATCATGCCGGGCAAGGTCAATCCGACGCAGTGCGAGGCGATGACCATGGTGTGCTGCCAGGTGTTCGGCAATCACACCGCGATCACGGTCGCCGGCAGCCAGGGCCATTTCGAGCTCAACGTCTACAAGCCCGTGCTCGCCTACAACATGCTGCACTCGATCCGCCTGATGGCGGACGCCGCGCGCTCCTTCACCGAGCATTGCGTCAGCGGCATTCGCGCCGACGAAAAGCACATCAAGGAGTTGATGGAGCGTTCGCTGATGCTGGTGACCGCGCTCGCGCCGAAGATCGGCTACGACAACGCAGCCAAGGTGGCCAAGACCGCGCATGCCAACGGCACCACGCTGAAGGAAGAGGCGCTGCGGCTCGGCTTCGTCTCGGCCGACGAGTTCGACCGCCTGGTGCAGCCGGAGAAGATGACGAGGCCCGGATGACGAATTCCGAATTCCGATAGTCATCCGTAGTGATACGGAGCCTTAAGGCTCATAAATATGAGGCTAAACGGGCAGGATTTGATTACCGTCAATGTGGCGACGGGGACGCGTGCGACGCAAGCGTCCTCTGCCCTTGACGGGGCGAAATTCATCGTTTGATGGCCGACAGGCCGATTGACGAGGACGAGCGAATGACGATCAAGTCTTGTAAGGCGCAACGCGGCGCCCTGTTTCTGGAAGTTTCATCCAGCCTGAAGAGGAGCGGATGATGGAGACGCGGCATGGGGAACGTCATCAACCTGAATCGTTTCAGGAAGCGCGCCGAGCGGGAAGCCTCGGCGAAGCAGGCGGACGCCAACCGAACGAAGTTCGGCCGCACGAAGGCCGAGCGATCGTCGGAGGAGAAGCAGGCGGACCAGGCGAAGGCGCATCTGGACCAGCACCGGATCGATCGCGAGGAGCAGCCATGAAGTCGCCCGTCGTGAAGCGTTCGATCGTGGTCGCCGGCCACAAGACCAGCGTCAGCCTGGAAGAGGCGTTCTGGAACGGCATGAAGGAGATCTCGGGCCTGCGCAACATGACGCTGTCCGAGCTCGTCGGCGAGATCGACGGCGGCCGCCAACAGGGCAATCTGTCCTCGGCGATCCGTCTGTTCGTGCTCGACTACTTCAAGAGCCGAGCCATGGCCGCCGTCCAGCCGGAGAAGGTCCCGGCGCAGTAGCGCCGAGGCGCTCCGCCCACGGCTTCGTGATCTGCACTTTAAAATCGCTCTAAGGTGCAGTTTAGGCGAGCGTGCGCGCTTGACCTCCATGCCCTGCGTTGAAAATACAGGGCATGACCGACACCCATGATACGCGCCGCGAGATGCCGCTGGGCCTGGCCCAGCGCGGCTATACCGGCGTCATTCAGCACCTCTCCGCCAAGGACGCGAGCTCGGCACTCTCGGACATCGAGCTCGAGAGCCGGCTGATCGAGCTCGGCTTCGTCGAGGGCGCCCGGGTCGAGGTCCTGCACGAGGGGCTGGTCGGGCGCGACCCGATCGCCGTTCGTGTCGACAACATCACCATCGCGGTGCGTCGCCGCGAGGCCATGGCCATCATCGTCGCCTGAGATCGCGGCCGGACATCTGATTCCATGGAATTACCTCTTCTGCATCTCGCCCTGGTCGGCACGCCCAACAGCGGCAAGACCTCGCTGTTCAATGCCCTGACCGGCAGCCGGCAGAAGGTGGCGAACTATCCGGGCGTCACCGTCGAGCGCAAGGAAGGTTTTTTCGTTACGCCCTTGGGGCGCCAGGTCTCCGTCGTCGACCTGCCCGGCACCTATTCGCTGCGCGGCCGCAGCCCGGACGAGGAGATCACCCGCGACTTCGTGCTCGGCAAGGCCTCCGGCGAGACCGTGCCCGACCTCGTGCTGTGTGTGGCCGACTCCACCAATCTGCGCCTGACCATCCGCCTGCTGCTCGAGCTGAAGCGCACCGGCCGGCCGATGATCCTCGTGCTCAACATGTTCGACATCGCGAACCGCCGCGGCATCTCGGTCGACGTCGAGCGGCTCGCCAAGGAGCTCGGCGTCCCCGTGGTCACCTCGATCGCAGTGCGCAAGGGCGGCACGGCCGATCTGTTGGCGCTGACCGACGAGATCTCGGCCAGGCTCGCCACTGAGCCTGCCGAGAACAGCTGGCGCGCGCTCAGCGTCGCCGAATTGCGCGCGACCCAGCGCGAGGCCGACCGCATTATCTCGGACTGCGTCAGCCTGCCTGCTAGCCCCGACACCTGGACCGCCCGGATCGATGCGATCGTGCTGCATCCGGTCGGCGGGCTCATCGTGCTCGCGCTGATCCTGTTCGTGATGTTCCAGGCGGTGTTCGCCTGGGCGCAGCCGCTGATGGAGCTGCTGCAATCGGGCTTCGACGCACTCGGCGACGTCGTCCACGCCACCCTGCCCGAAGGCCTGGTGCAGAGCTTCCTGCAGAACGGCGTGATCTCGGGCGTCGGCAGCGTCATCGTGTTCCTGCCGCAGATCATCATCATCTTCCTGTTCATCCTGCTGCTGGAAGATTTCGGCTACATGGCGCGCGCCGCGTTCCTGATGGACCGCATCATGGGCGGCGCGGGGCTCCACGGCCGCGCCTTCATTCCGCTGCTGTCGAGCTTTGCCTGCGCCATCCCCGGCATCATGGCGACGCGCGTCATCGACAACAAGCGCGACCGGCTGACCACGATCCTGATCGCGCCGCTGATGACCTGCTCGGCGCGCATTCCGGTCTACACGCTGATCATCTCGGCCTTCATTCCGGCCAAGGACGTCTGGGGCTTCATCAACCTGCAGGGCCTCGTGATGTTCGGCCTCTATGCGGCCGGCATCACCAGCGCGCTGATTGTCTCGTTCCTGATCAAATTCTTCATGCTGCGCGACTATGCGCCGGCGCCGTTCATGCTGGAGCTGCCGGACTACAAGATGCCCAGGTTGAAATCGATCGCGATCGGCATCTTCACCCGCGCAAAAATGTTCCTGCAGCGCGCCGGCACCACGATCTTCTCGATGATGGTGCTGATCTGGTTTCTGGCCTCGTTCCCGCAACCGCCCGCGGGCGCGACCGAGCCCGCGATCGACTTCAGCCTCGCCGCCATCATCGGCAAGGCGCTCGAGCCGCTGCTCGCGCCCGTCGGCTTCAACTGGCAGATCGCAGTCGCGCTGATCCCGGGCATGGCGGCACGCGAGGTCGCGGTCGCAGCCCTCGGCACCGTCTATGCGATCGAGGGCGGCAAGGAAGCGGCCGAGCAGATCGGCCAGGTGCTGGCGACGAAATGGTCGCTCGCGACCGCGCTGTCGATGCTCGCCTGGTACATCTTCGCCCCGCAATGCGCCTCGACGCTCGCCGTGATCCGGCGCGAGACCGGAAGCTGGGGCTGGATGGCGGCGACCTTCGCCTACATGCTGGTGCTGGCCTATGCCGCAAGCCTTTTGACGTACAACGTCGCGGTCGCGTTAGGCGCCGGCTAGCCTCACTCAAAACCAGAACCGCGAAAACAACCCCATGCACAGTAGACGGGGGTTGTGGGGGTAAGTCTACGCAATCTGCGTAAACTTGATTGCTATGCGAACCGAGATCCACTTCGCTCGAAAACACTACCTTGATTGACGGCGCGGCTATGCAAGAAAACAAAACGGGCCGCGGCGTGCGGCCCGATGACATTTCAGGGGTAGGGGCGCCAGCTTTCTTCTCGCGGTCGGCCAAACCGCTTTTCTGATTTCGATCTACGAGGGCCGCCTCGTGTCGGTGACGCAAGGCCCCTTCGTGATGCGGTCATCGTCCTTTGCGCTGCGTGCGCCGGAGCCTCAAACCGAATTGCGCGTTCGTCCAACGTTAATCGCACGGCCATTTCGCGCCTACGTGCTCAGTCAGTCGCAAACGTGAAGGCTCAAATTTGGTTCGAATTGAATCAGCGTTGCGCCGAGGTTACAGGCTACCAGTTCCGTTACGACTTTAGGATTTATTTGTTGCTGATGGCAACCGACTAACCTACGCTCGTTGTTTTATTCGAATTGGAATGCCACACACGCGCCGCTTCGCTAAAGCGCGGCAGGAAAGCACCGGTCGCCGCTTCAGCGATGCGGCGATCGCGCGAACAGGCACGCAAGAGGGAACTGAGAACCGTAGGGAGAGCTCATGATCACTCGTCGCTGCGCTCGCTTCGGGAAGAACTGGCTCGCCGGTGCGGAGGAAAACGGCCGATCGCTGCGACGACGATTGATGATGGTGTTGCGGCGGGCACAGCAGGCCCTCGGCCTGCGGCGCGATCGGCTCGGTCTCGGTGCGTTCGGCATCGGCGGTGTCGCGCCGGCGCGTCGCAGCCGGTTCGGCGCGCCGCGCAGCGCGAGCATTGCGCTCACCTCGTTGGCGCGCTGCGGAATAATGGTCGCGCCGCTTTGCCTTGCCGCCACGTCGGCGCAAGCAACAGATTACTTTTGGGACACGAACGGTGCCACGGCAGGCGCTGGCGGGCCGGCGCCGAGCGGAACCTGGAGCGCCGGCGGCACGACGCTATCTACCAGCTCCACCGGCACCGCGGCCACAGGCGCGGTCACCACGACGACGGCGGACCGGCTGTTCTTCTCGGCGGGAACGGACGCCACCGGCGCCTATACGGTGACGGTGAACGGGACACAGAGCATCAACAGCTTGATCTTCCAGGAAGGCACGGCAAGCCTGATCGGCGGCACGGTCAATTTCGGGGCCGCAGCCGCGACCATCGACAGCGGCGCCACGTCCGCCACCATCTCGTCCGTCCTGACCGGCACGGCGGGCCTGACCAAGGCCGGTACGGGCGCCCTGACCCTCAGCGGCGTCAACACCTTCAGCGGCGGCGTCAACGTCACTGCCGGCAACCTCACCGTCATCGGCGACGCGGCGCTTGGCGCCGCCAGCAACGGCATCACGATGGCGGGCGGCACCCAGCTTACCGCCAACAGCGGCGCCCCTCTGGTCGCCAGCCGGGTGGTCACGCTCACCAGCGGCAGCGTCACCCTGAGCGGCGCGCGCGTCGGCGCGGCCCGCTTCACCGGCGCGGGCGGGATCATCGCGGTTTCCGGGGTCATCCTGAGCAACAACGCCAACGACTATACCGGCCAGACCCAGTTCGCGGGAGCGGGATCCAACTTTTCGTTCAGCTCCATCGCCAATCTGGGCGTGGCCAGCTCCCTGGGCGCGCCGACCACGGTGGCCAACGGCACGGTCCTCGTGGCCCCCACCAGCGGGACCCCGGTCCTGAACTACACCGGCACGGGCAGCAGCTCGAACCGTAACTGGACGATCCAGCCCGTCAACTTAGGCGGCTTCACGCTTGGTAATGCGGGCAGCGGCGTCCTGACGCTGACCGGCGCCATCGCGGTGACCAGCGGCGCATCAGCCAACATTCGATTCAACGCCACCGGGGCCGACATGGCGCTGCTCGGCGTGATCAGCAACGTCACTCCGAACCAGCCTCTGTTCTTCGGCGGCTCCAGCGGGCGCACCATCACGCTCGGCGGCGCCAACACTTATGCCGGCACCAGTTCTATTACAGTCGTGACGGTGCAGGCCGGTGTGCTCGCGAACCTAGGCGTGGCCAGTTCCCTCGGAACCGGCTCGGGCAGCGGCACCGTCGGCATCAGTTCCAACGGCGTGTTGAGCTATACCGGCGCGGGCGCCAGCACCAACCGCGGCTATCTGCTCAACAACGGCACGCTCCGCAACGACGGCAGCGGGGCGCTGGCGCTCACCGGGACCATGGCGATCACCAACACCGCGACGCTGGGCGGGAGTTTCAGCGGCGCCAATACGATCTCCGGCATCATTTCCGGCGCCGGCAATCTCGTCGTCAATACCGCGGGCAGCTGGACCCTCACCAACGCCAACACCTATGCCGGCGGCACGACGATCAGTGCCGGCACACTGCAGCTCGGCAACGGCGCCACGACCGGCTCGATTCTCGGCGATGTAACCAACAACGGCGTGCTGGCGTTCAACCGCTCCGACGCAGTCACGTTCGGCGGAGCGATCTTGGGCACAGGCGCGGTGAACCAGATCGGCCCGGGCACGACGGTGCTCACCGGCAACAATAGCTTCACTGGCCTGACCACAATCTCCGCCGGCAGTTTGATCGTCAACGGCGACCAGACGGCGGCCACTGGCCTCACCACGGTGAACAACGGGGGAACGCTTGGCGGCAACGGCGTCATCGGTGGCAGCGTTGCTGTGGCCGATGGCGGCACACTCGCGCCCGGCAATACCGGCGGGGCTCCCGGCACGTTGACGATCCAGCAGAACCTCGCGCTCAGCGGCGGATCGGCGCTGAACTACAATTTCGGCCAGGCCAACGTCGCCGGCGGGGCCCTGAACGATTTGACCAAGGTCAACGGCAATCTCACGCTCGGTGGCACGTTGAGTGTGACGGTGTCACCGGGCGGCACGTTCGATCCGGGGGTCTACCGGGTCATCAGCTACAATGGCTCCTTGACCAACAATGGTCTGCAGGTCGGCACGATTCCATCGCCGGATTTCTTCGTCCAGACCTCGATCGCCAACCAGGTCAATCTCGTCAACACCGCGGGGCT
Source organism: Bradyrhizobium sp. AZCC 2230 (assembly GCF_036924495.1). NCBI lineage: Bacteria > Pseudomonadati > Pseudomonadota > Alphaproteobacteria > Hyphomicrobiales > Nitrobacteraceae > Bradyrhizobium > Bradyrhizobium sp. AZCC 2230. The sequence goes on from NZ_JAZHRS010000001.1 coordinate 3,926,709, forward strand.
GACGCTGAACTTCTGGGACGGCGCGGCTGGCCCGAAGAACAACGGTGTGGTCAACGGCGGCAACGGCATTTGGCAAAGCTCCGCCGGCAATGACAGCTGGACCACCGCCACCGGGGCGGTGAACGCGCCATTCACCGACGCCGCATTTGCGATCTTCGCTGGGATCGGCGGCACGGTGACGGTCGACAACAGCCACGGCCAGGTCACGGCCGCGGGCATGCAGTTCGCCGCCGATGGCTATCATCTGACCGGCGGTGCCATCGCTTTGTCGGGTTCGCCGACCTCGATCGTCCGCGTTGGCGATGGCACGCTGACGGGCGCAAGCTTCATTGCGACGATCGACAATGTGCTGAGCGGCAGCACCCAGTTGGTCAAGACCGATCTCGGCACGCTGGTTCTGAACGGCGCCAATACCTATACCGGGGGCACGGCAGTCCAGGGCGGGACGCTGCGCGTTTCCAGCGACACCAATCTGGGTGCGGCGAGCGGTGGCTTGACCCTCGATGGCGGTACGCTGCAGACCACCGCGAGCATTGCCAGCAACCGTCTCGTCAGCCTGCCGAGCGCCGGCACGTTCCTGACCGACTCCGGTACCACGCTGACCCTCAACGGCACGCTGTCCGGTGCGGGCGGTTTTGTGAAGGATGGCACCGGCACGCTGCTTCTGAACGGCGCTGCCACCAACGCCGGCAGCACCACGGTGGCAGCCGGCATGCTGCAGGCGGGCGCAGCGAACGTGTTCAGCGCGGCATCGGCGTTTTCGGTCCTGAGCGGCGGCACGTTTGACCTCAATGGCCACGACCAGACTGTCGCATCGCTTGGCAACGCGGGCACGGTGAGGCTGAACGGCGCTGCCGGCACGACCCTGACCGTGACCGGGGATTATGTCGGCGGGAATGGCTTGCTTCGTCTCAATACCGCTCTGGGTAGCGACGCTTCAGTGACCGACCGCCTCGTGGTTCAGGGCAACACCCTGGGCGCCACGGCCTTGCAGGTTACCAATGTCGGCGGCACTGGAGCGCCGACCGTCGAAGGCATCAAGGTCGTCGATGTCGGCGGCGCCTCGAATGGCACCTTCACGCTGCAGGGGAACTATGTCATTCAGGGCCAGCAGGCGGTAGTCGGCGGCGCCTACGCCTATACGCTGCAGAAGAATGGTATCAGCACGCCTGCGGACGGCGACTGGTACCTGCGCTCCAGCCTCGTCAATCCGTCGAGCTCGGCTCCATCGGCCCCTGCCGCACCTCCCGGTCCGCTCTATCAGCCAGGTGTTCCGCTTTACGAGAACTATGCCCTGATCTTGCTCGGCCTCAACGAGCTGCCGACATTGCAGCAGCGTGTCGGCAACCGCTATTGGGGCGGCACCGATGCCATGGCGCGCGCAGGTATCGCGCCAGTGCCGGGTGACGGTTCGCCGACGCCATCGGCATTCTGGGGGCACATCGAAGGTAGGCGCGTCGACCTGCAGCCCTCTAACACGACCGGCTCGACCTACACCGCCGATCAGATGAAGCTGCAGGCGGGCCTCGATGGTCTTGCGCTGGAGAATGAGCGGGGCAGGCTGATCGTCGGCCTCACGGCGCAATATGGTCTGACGACGGCCAACGTCACGTCGCTCTTCGGCAACGGCCGCATCCGCGTGGAAGGCGCTGGCGTCGGCGGCACCCTGACCTGGTATGGCGACAACGGTTTCTATGTCGATGGCCAGGCGCAGTCGATGTTCTACCACAGCGATCTTTCGTCGGTGCTGACCGGAAACATGACGCACGGCAATGAAGGGCTGGGCTATGCCTTCAGCGTCGAAACCGGCAGGCGGATCGCAGTCGGCAACGGCTGGTCACTGACGCCGCAGGCGCAGCTCGCATATTCGAAGGTCGATTTCGACAGCTTCGCCGATCGGTTCGGCGCGCGGGTGACGCTGCGCGATGACGACAGCTTGCTCGGCCGCGCCGGACTGGCGCTCAGCCATCAGAAGACCTGGAATGACGGCTCGGGCATCGTGCGCTCCAACGTCTACGGCATCGCCAATGTCCACTACGAGTTCCTCAACGGCACGAGCGTCGATGTAGCCGGCACCAGCTTCGCCAGCGCGCCAGACCGGCTGTGGGGTAGCATCGGCGGCGGCGGCACCTACAGCTGGGCCAATGGCCGCTATGCCGTCTTCGGCGAAGTCTCCTACAATGCGAGCCTCGCCGATAGCTCTGATAATCACAGCTACAAGGGCACAGGCGGCTTCCGCGTGGTTTGGTAAGCGACCACGTGAGCCGCGAGCGCAATCGGCCTTGGCCGACTTGATGAAATCGTCCCGGCTTTGACCGAAGAGCGCTGGTCTGCTCTGCGCCGCCTTCAAGGTGCGGCCTGCCGGTGCTGGAAAAGATCGGCTGGGTTTTGAGCGTATTTCGTCAAGGCCGGGCTTGTCCCGGCCATCCACGTGCTTTCTGGTTAGGGTAAGGACCGGTTGCGGCGCGACATGAGCGCCGCTGAACCTGCGCACCAAGCCTGCTTTCCGGAATGGAACTCGGGGCCCGTCCTGCAGTTCCTACTGTCGTCCCTTTCGGTCGAAGCCGCAGCAGCGGGACATTACCGATGACGCCCTTTTCGGGTGAAAGCGTCAGGAAGTTCGATGATCAGCAAAGCCAGCGCCGCTCCAGACGGTGAGTCCCTTGATTTGCCGAGGATTTCGACAGGCAGCGAGGGGCTGGATGACATCCTCGGAGGAGGCTTCGATCCCAACCGGATGTATCTCTACGAGGGAAGGCCCGGCACCGGCAAGACCACGATGGCGCTCCAGTTTCTGCTGGAAGGGGTCGTGGCGGTGAACGCGTGCTCTACATTTCCCTGTCCGAAACCAAGCGAGAGCTGGATCTCGTCGCCAGACGCCACGGCTGGTCGCTCGAGGGTATCGACATCTTTGAACTGGTGCCGCCGGAGACGACGCTCGATCCGGACCGCGAGCTCACGGTATTCCATCCCGCCGAGATGGAGCTGAGCGAAACGACCAACCTCGTTCTCAGGGAGGTCGAACGCATCAATCCCACCCGCGTGGTGCTCGACAGCTTGTCCGAGCTGCGCCTCCTTGCCCAGAACCCGCTGCGCTACAGGCGCCAAGTGTTGGCCCTGAAGCACTTCTTCACCAACCGCAAATGCACGGTCGTGCTGCTCGACGATCTCACTTCGTCCCAGGATGACCTGCAGTTGCACTCAATTGCGCACGGCGTCGTGATGCTCGAGCAACTCGCCATCGATTACGGCGCGGAGCGACGGCGGCTTCGCGTGATCAAGATGCGTGGCATCCGGTTTCGCGGCGGCTTCCATGATTTCACGATCGAAGCGGGAGGCTTGCGGATCTTTCCCCGCCTGGTCGCCGCCGAGCATCACAGGTCCTTTCTCGGTGAGCTCGCATCGAGCGGTAACGCCGAGCTCGATCAGCTCCTGGGAGGCGGCCTCGAACGTGGCACGAACGCGCTCCTCATTGGCGCTGCCGGAGTCGGCAAGTCATCCGTTGCGCTTACCTATGCAACATCTGCGGCCCAACGTGGTGAGCACGCCGCCTTCTTCGCATTCGACGAAGGTCGCGGCACCGTCGAGGCGCGCGCCAAGACACTCGGCTTGCCTCTTGAAGAGTATGTCGCTTCCGGACATCTCCGGTTCCAGCAGATTGACCCAGCCGAGTTGTCGCCGGGAGAATTCGCGGCAAATGTACGGAAGAGCGTCGAAGTCGACAATGCCCGCGTTGTCATCATCGACAGCCTGAACGGCTATTTGAGCGCGATGCCAGACGAGCGATTTCTCATCCTGCAAATGCACGAACTCCTGACCTATTTGGGGCAGCAAGGCGTTCTGACAATCCTGGTCCTTGCTCAACACGGGCTGGTCGGCCCGATGGATACGCCACTCGACATCAGCTATTTGAGCGATGCGGTGGTCATGTTGCGCTATTTCGAGATGGCCGGAACGGTGCGGCGCGCATTGTCGGTCGTCAAGAAACGCAGCGGCCACCACGAGCACACCATCCGTGAGTTTCGTCTCGGCAGCGCCGGCATCAAGCTCGGCCCGCCCCTCCGCGAGTTCAGCGGCATCTTTTCCGGTAATCCACAATATACCGGCAAGGGAATGCCGGAAGGATCCTCCGGATGAGCGCAGACCGCGATCAACAGGTTCTCGTATTTGCTCCGATTGGCCGCGACGGGCCGGCTTCCGCCGAACTTTTCCGCAGCGCGAACCTTCCAGCCATCAATTGCCGGAGTCTCAATGACCTGGTCAGCGAGATGACGGCCGGCGCGGGGGTGGTTTTCCTCGCCGAGGAAGGCCTGTTCGGGCAGGACACGGCGTCGCTGGAGCAATGGATCGCCAGCCAGCCGCCATGGTCCGACCTCCCCTTCGTCGTCCTCACCAGTCACCGCGAGCAGCCTGCGGTCGTCGCCTGGCGCCGCGGTATCGTCGCGCTTCTCCGTAACGTCTCGCTGCTTGAACGGCCGGTCCAGCCGATGACGCTGACGAGCGCCATCCAGTCCGCGATGCGAGCCCGGCGGCGCCAATACGAGATTCGCGCTTTGCTCGAGGCTCGTGAGCAGACGGCTCAGCAGCTCGAAAAGCTGGTCGTCGAGCGCACCCGTGCGCTGGCGGACGCCAATGAGCAATTGCGCCTTGAAATGAACGAGCGCGCCCGGGTCGAGGAGACGCTTCGCCAGGCTCAGAAGATCGAAGCCATCGGCCAGCTGACCGGCGGCGTGGCGCATGACTTCAACAATCTGCTGATGGTCATTTCGGGTGGCCTGGACATGCTCGACCGTCAGAAAGACCCAAACCGCCGTCGCCGCTTGATGGACGGGATGGTCCAGGCCGCACAGCGCGGGGCCAGCCTGACCAAGCAGCTGCTTGCGTTCTCTCGCCGGCAGACGCTCCGGCCGGAGCCGGTCGACGTTGCCTCGCAGATGGGCGGCATGCGCGAACTGCTCGATCGAAGCCTGAGAGGCGACGTCCACGTCGAATTCGAATTTCCGGACACGCTCTGGCCGGTCGAGGTCGATCCCGGCGAGCTGGAGTTGGTGATCCTCAACCTCGCCGTCAACGCCCGTGACGCCATGCCCAATGGCGGCACGATTCTGGTGCGAGGAGAAAACCTCCCCGACCTGAACGACGAGCAGATCGCCGGAGATTTCGTGCGTCTGTCGGTCATCGATACCGGCGTCGGCATGGGGCCGGAGATCCTGTCGCGCGTGTTCGAGCCGTTCTTCACGACCAAGGAGGTTGGAAAGGGATCAGGCCTCGGGCTTGCCCAAGTTCACGGATTTGCGACGCAGTCGCGGGGGACGGTCCGCATTCGATCGGAGCTCGGCCAAGGCACCAGCATCGAGCTCTACCTGCCGCGATCGCTCACCGTTCCCTCCGGGGAGCGGCATCTCATCGATCTCCACATGGCACGGCCGAAAAAGAGCACCCATGGCCGAATCCTTCTGGTCGAAGACGACGACGAGGTGGCCGCACTCGTGAGCGAGATGCTCGGACAGCTCGGCTACGAGGTCACACGCGCAGCCAGCGCCGCCGCCGCGCTCGGCGCCCTGGCCGACGGCCGCGCCGTCGACCTCATCTTTTCCGATATCATGATGCCCGGCGGCATGAACGGGGTCGAGCTGGTGCAGGAAATCAAAAGACGGCGCAGCGACATCCCCGTCCTGCTGACCAGCGGCTATTCAGAGGCTGCCGTCCATGAAGCTGAACTTGCAGGTATCCGGATTTTACCGAAACCTTATCATATCGAGGAGCTGGCGGCGGCGCTCAACGCGGTAAAGTCGGAACTTGGGCTTGAAACGGAGTCCAGGCGATCCAACCGACGCTGACATCGCGTGGCCTCGCATCGCGAAGCGGTCGACATCAGGTTTCAAAAGCCGCTATCTGTCTCCATGGATCAATTCAGCACTGACAGATTGACCGCCGAGCGGCTAAGCGAGGGCCACCTCGCCGATCTCGTCGTACTCCATCTCGATCCCGACGTCTCCCGCTTTCTCGGCGGCGTGCGCTCGGCCGAGGTCACGAAGACCTATCTCGCCACCAACATGGCGCATTGGGACCAGCACGGCTTTGGGCTCTGGGTTCTGCGAACGAAAGACGGCGCGTTCGCCGGGCGAGCTGGAATTCGGCATATCCGCGTGGACGGCATCGACGAGATCGAGATCGCCTACACGTTCAAGCGCGATCTCTGGGGCCAGGGTCTTGCGAGCGAGATCGCGACTGCAATGACCGACATCGGGCTGTCACAGCTGAAATTGCCGTCCCTCATCGGCCTCGTCTCCGTCGCACATGGCGCATCGCGCCGCGTGCTGGTGAAGTCGAACTACCTGCTCGAGAAAAGCACGACGCATCACGGCGAGGACGTGGTGATCTACCGCGCCCAACGGTGAGCATAAATCCGGATTGCCCGCTTCCAGCGTGCCGGGACCGACGAGGCCTAGCCGGCGCGTAAGGCCTGTAAGGTCCACGCATTCACTGACAAATCAGCACGGGAGTTTTCGCCTGCGTCAGAACCTTGTTGGTCACACTACCGATCAGAAGCATCGAGAGGCCGCTACGCCCATGGGATGACATGACGATGAGATCGCAACCATTATCCTCAGCTGCTGCGATGATGGCCTGATGGGGTTGGCCGTTCTCCAATTGAATCGGCTCACAGGCAACGCCGGCCTCCTTGGCCGCCTTTGCCGCGCGATCCAATGCGCTCTTGGCCTGTTCCCTGCGCAGTTCGGCATATGTTGCGACTGCTTCACGGAACCGCCCCGTCATTTCTGAAAACGGCTCCACAACGAAGATGACAGATATCTTGGCTCCAAGGGACTTCGCCAGCGCCAACCCGTGCGTCACGCCATGCTCCGCCAGCTCGGACCCGTCAGTCGGAATGAGAATATGCCGGTACATGCTTCGCCTCCCGCTCCTCTGGATGCATCACTGCCTTCCGTAAATAAGCTGGGCCCGCATTTCGGATATAGTCTTGAGATAGATCAATCCCCCGGCCCAACGCCGCAACACCGCACTGTCATCGCTTACGGCTCCATCGTGTAGGAGCGCCCGGGCTCGAGCGCGTAGATGGTGAGAAAACGGAGCGGACGGTCCGGGTCACAATTGCGGAAGTGCGTGTGTGGAAGATCGGCCCGGTCCTGCAGGGTCTCGCCCGCGCGATATTGTCGCGGAGCGTCATCGCCATAAGCGGACTCGGCAACGCCTTCGACGATATAGATCGCGCCCGCCACGGGATGGCGGTGAAGCGGAGCGACGCCGCCCGGCGGATAGGTGACCTCGACGACCATGAGTTCCTGATTGCCCGGCAATGGAAGACGCTCGAGAATTTTGCGTGTGACGCCGGCGAAGCCTGTTTGTGGAGCGCTTTCCTGACCGTCGGGACGTTCAACCATTGGCCACCTTTTTTGCGTACGCCGGATTTATAGACCAGCTCGTAGGATACCCATCCTTACGAACCTTCCAGATACTGTGCTGACAAGGGCTAACCGGCACGCAAGGTCTGCATTTGACCGAACCGGACACAAACTGTCGCAAAACAAATTACCGAAACGTGCTAGCTAAAAGGGTCTGAAACCGGGAAGTGACCCATGCCTGCTTCGGCCCTTCCGCTCAAACGGCGATTCCAGCTCGTACTCATCAAACCGTCACATTATGGCGAAGATGGATATGTGATCCGGTGGTGGCGGGCGACAATTCCCTCGAATTCGCTCGCCAGCGTGTATGGAATTGCCCAGGAATGCCTGACGCGTCGCGTGCTGGGACCCGATGTCGAGATCGATATGGAGGCGATCGACGAATTCAGCACCCGGGTCGACATTCCAGAGCTAATGGCACGCTTTTCGCGGCACGATCATTTCGGTGTCGTCATGCTCGTGGGCGTGCAGTCGAACCAGTATCCTCGCGCTCTCGATATTGCCCGTCCGCTACGCGAAGCCGGCATTCAGGTCGCGATCGGCGGTTTTCACGTCTCGGGTTGTCTGTCGATGCTCGACGGCGGCGCGGTCGATCTGGAGGCCGGCCGCGCCATGGGCGTTTCCTTGTTTGCTGGCGAGGCGGAAGGTCGCCTCGATATCGTGTTGCACGACGCTGCTACCGGAAAACTGAAGCCGACTTACGATTTCCTCAACGACTTGCCTGGCATTGACGGCACGCCGGTGCCTTTCCTGCCCGTTGAGAACGTGCGGAAGACTTTGGGTCTGAGTACCAGCTTCGATGCCGGACGCGGCTGTCCCTACCAATGCTCGTTTTGTACCATCATCAACGTGCAGGGACGCAAGTCGCGATTCCGGTCGCCACGACGATGTCGAGGCACTGGTCCGAAGCAACTGGGAACAGGGTGTCTACAAGTATTTCATCACCGACGATAATTTTGCACGCAACAAGCATTGGGAGGAAATCCTCGATCGCCTGATCTGGCTGCGGGAATCCGAGGGCATTCCCCTCGGGCTTTTGATCCAGGTCGATACGCTTTGTCACAAGATCCCGAATTTCGTCGAGAAAGCGAAACGCGCAGGTGTGACTCGCGTATTCATCGGGCTCGAGAACATCAACCCCGACAATCTTCTGGCGGCAAAAAAGCGGCAAAACAAGATTACCGAATATCGGCAGATGCTTCTGGCCTGGAAAGACCAGGGCATCCTCACGCTCGCGGGCTACATCCTGGGATTCCCTGCCGATACGCCTGAATCGATCCGCAACGATATTGAAATCATCAAACGCGAGCTGCCGATCGATATCCTCGAGTTCTTTTGCCTGACCCCGTTGCCAGGCTCGGAGGATCACAAGACCCTCTGGACTGCCAATATCCCGATGGATCCCGATCTCAACAATTATGACCTCGAGCACGTCTGCACCGCGCATTCCCGCATGTCGCAGGACGAGTGGAAGGCCATCTACCGGGATGCCTGGGCGATGTACTACACGCCTGAGCACATGGAAACGCTGCTGCTCCGAGGCGCAGCGACCGGCGTCAATATGAGCAGCCTGGTGAAGCTGCTGTTGACGTTCTCGTTGACGCAAAGGCTTGAGCAGGTCCATCCGCTGCAAAGCGGGATCATACGGTTACGTCATCCCTCCGAACGTCGTCCGGGCCTGGCCGCTGAAAGCGCTCTCTTGTTCTGGCCGAGGCTGACGCTCGAGATTGCGCGCAAGACAGTCGTTACGATCGCTGCATTGTCACGTCTCGCCGTTCTGGGCATCAAGATTTCCCGTACTCCCAACCGTCTCGACTACAGGGATCGTGCACTGTCGCGCAGTGATGATGAGGACGAAGGCGCGCTCCAGTTGCTGACCCAGACTTCAAGCGCAAAGCAGGCCGCAGCGCACCAGAAGAAGGTGTTCGATCTCACACATCGACCGGCGCAGAGCTAACCCCGGCCCTCGCCCGGCCACGCCGCCATCGCCGCCTTGGCTGCACCTCTCAGTTCCGCCTGCGTGGCGCCGTCCTTGGCCTGAATGGCCATGCCCTGGAAGACGCCGAGATAGAGCCGGCTTAGCGCGTCGATGTCGGTCGCGGCGGGCAATTCGCCGCTGGCGACTGCCGCCTCTAACCGTGCGCGCAAATTGTCCAGCAGATCGAGCCTGACCTTTCTCACCTCGCGCGCGATGGTGGCCGGCCATTCGTCGCTGATGGCGCCGAGCGCAATCATGCAGCCGGCGGGCGCCGTGCGGGATTTCGGTAATGTGTCGGCCGCCTTGATCAGCAGATTCTCGACGCCGGCGCGCGCGGTCGCCCCCTCCGCGAGCTTGTCCCAGACCGCCTGCCCCTCCGTCGTGGCGTAATGCTGGAACGCCGCCAGGTACAGCGCCTCCTTGCTCTCGAAGGCCGCATAGAGGCTGGGCGAGCGGACGCCCATGGCCTCGCACAGATCGTTCATCGACGCGCTGGCAAAGCCCTTGCGCCAGAACAGCAGCATCGCGGCCTCCAGCGCCGCGTCGCGATCAAATTCCCGTGGCCGTCCCGCCATGACGTCTCTTTCTGTAATGATCAACACATAATTCACTTGACGCGGGCGATCAAGATCCCAGATATTCTGTGTCGATCACTACAGAATAGGAGAAGATCATGACACTGGCAGGAAAGCGGGCGCTCGTGACGGGCGCAAGCAGGGGTATCGGCGCGGCCATCGCAAAGGCGCTCGCCGCGGAAGGCGCCGATGTCGCCATCACTTACGAAAAGTCTGCGGACAGCGCCGCGAAGGTCGTCGACGCCATCAAGGCCTCGGGTCGGAAAGGGGTCGCGATCCAGGCCGACAGCGCCGATGTCGCCGCCGTCAAAGCCTCGGTCGACAAGACCGTCGCCGCCCTGGGCGGACTCGATATCCTCGTCAACAATGCCGGCATTCTGCGCCTGGGCGGCCTCAATGATATCTCGCTCGCCGACATCGATGCGCTGCTGAACGTCAACGTGCGTTCGCCGATCGTGGCGAGCAAGGCGGCCTTGGCCCACCTCGGCAAGGGCGGTCGTATCATCACCATCGGCAGCTATTTCGCCGACCGCGTGCCGGCGCCGGTACTCGGCGTCTACGCGGCATCGAAGTCGGCGCTGATCGCGTTCAACAAGGCGTTGGCGCGCGAGCTCGGCCCCAAGGACATTACGGTCAATCTGGTGCAGCCGGGCTCGATCAACACCGACATGAACCCGGCCCACGGCCCGACCGCGGAGACGCTGAAGCAGTTCATGGCGCTCGGCCGCTACGGCGCGCCGGACGACATCGCCAATGCGGTGGCGTTCCTGGCGAGCGAGAAGGCGAAATACATCACCGGTTCGGCCTTGACCGTCGACGGCGGTGCGAACGCGTAGACGACAAGGACGTGACGGCCGGGCCGCGATTCGGCCCGGCCGGATTTTCCGTTCGTGCGCCTGCAAAGAATCCCACTCGAATTTGAATGGCGTTCCCGCGATCGACTGTTTATGGTCGACCCATGTCGCGCCTCTTATGTCTGTTTGTTGCTGTCATCCTGTCGCTGCTGCCGGCCACAGCGCCTGCCGAGCCCGTCGCAAAAAAGCCCAAGCAAGCCTGGCACGGCTACGGGTTCCTGCCGGGCTATCGCCAGCCGCTGAGCAACAGCCAGCCGATCTTCATGCAGAAAAACGGGTTCAAGCGCTACGCGCGCGAAAACCAGCGCCCCTGGTACATCGATCCGGTGCCGAGCTATTACCGCTACATTGACGGCGAACGATACTATTTCGGCCGGCCCGGTTTTGGCGGCTCCCGCTACAATGGCGGCAGTTTCGGTCCGTGCTGGACCCGGACGCCGATCGGCGCGATCTGGAATTGCGGCTGATTGCACGACGGATCCATTCATGTCTCCACGAGTCTGAAATCGTAGGGTGGGCAAAGGCGCATTTGCGCCGTGCCCACGGATCCAGCACTACGACAGAAAGTCGTGGGCACGCTTCGCTTTGCCCACCCTACGATAGCTGCGGCCAATCGGCCGGTCGCGCTTCAATCAGGATTGAGCGCGCTCATTCGGAACAATACGTTCCGAACACGCGATCCCACATGCTGGTGACCACGCCGAAATTGCACGGCCGCTTGCCGTAATGATGGCGCGTATGGCGGCGCTTCAGGCGCCAGAGATATCCGCCGCGCTTCACGGGATGATGATGAATGATGTGGTGAAGCGCGCCGAAATAGATGTAGCCCAGCATCAGTCCCGCCGTGACGGTGCAGGCGCTGCCAAACCCGACCAAGAGCCACACCGGCAGCAGCGATCCCAAACAGATCGAGCCCAGGCTCAGCCACAGCGGCGAGCCGACCAGCGCGCGCGGATCGGAATGGTGCATGTCGTGCAAGGCGGCGAGAAAGGCCGGACCATGCAGGGCGAAGCGGTGAATGACGTATTCGGCGAGGCTCCAGAGCAACAGCCCGCTTGCGAAACCGATCACCGCTTCGTCCCAGCGCAGCGGCTCTCTCAGGAGCAACGCGACCGCGACCAGCACGGCGCTTGCGAGGGGATAGAACACGAAATCGGCAAAGTACAAGAAATTTTTCAGTCGCATGGGTTTGCGCATGGGCTGGTCTTGCTGGAACGCTCCATGGCCGCCCGTGCTTCGAAAATCTCCGGCAACTCCTGTGCGTTGGTGAACATCCCGACCACCGGACTGAGCACGCTGTGCGCCTGCGCATCCGTTCCGCTCGCCTGATACAGTCGGGCCAGCGAAAGGGCTGCGCGCAGCTCGTACGTCGCGGTGTGCTGCGCTCGTGCGGTCTCGATGGCCTGGATGAACGCGGCCTCCGCGGCGACGATATCGATAGGATCCTTGCGCAGCAGCAGCTCGCCGCGCCAGCGCAGGATCTCCGGCGTGAACCATTCCTGTCCGGTCCGCTCCACCTCGACGAGCTGCTCGTCGAGGATCGCGAGCGCCTCGTCGAACTGCCCCTCGCCGGCCTTGGCTTCCGCAAGCAGCGTCCAGGTCAAGGGCACGTAGAGCCCGGTTGCCATCTTCCCGACCAGCGGCAGCGCGATGGAATCCTCCATCTCCTGGAGCCCGGCCGTGCGCTCGCCGAGACGGCAACGGATCCAGCCGTTCCAGAATTTGCCGGCCCGCGTGTAGAGCAGAAGGCCGTGCTCGCGGCTGAGCTCGATCACCGCATCGACATGCGGCCTCGCGCCTTCAGGATTGCCGCGCACCGCCTCGAGCACGATCTTGTGGAAATGCGTGTAGACCATCGTCGCGACATGGCCGCTGTCGGCCGCACGGCGGATCGCCTGCTGCGCCAGTTGCTCGGCGCGATCGACTTCGCCGAGCGGCCACAGCACCAGCGCAAGGTAGATCGCCGCGGCGATCCCGCAATCGTGGCCGTACAGGAAGGCGAGATTGCGATCGTGCTCGTCGCGGTAGATCGTGATCGCCTGCTCGAGATGCTGCTTGGCCTCGACGAAATTGCCCTCGAACCAGCGCGTCATGCCGCAGACGCGATGCGCGATCCCCGCCTCCGGCGCGTCGGGCCGGTCGGCGGTATCGTGCAGGAACGCCTGCGCGAGCTCCTGCATCGATCCGAGCTCGCTGCGAACGAGGCTGCCCACCCACAGGCCGTAAGTGGCGGCGAAGCGCTCGGGCGCGCCCTTGAGGCTGGAGGCGAGCTCGCGCGCGCGTGCGAACGCGACCGACGTCTCCGGCGCGCCATAGCCGCGCGTTGCGATCAGCGCGTTGCCATAGGCGATCTGCAATTGCAGCCGCCGGCTTTGTCCGGCCGGGCTTTCGCTGAGGCCTTCCGCAAGGCCGATGGCCTTGGTCAGATGCGCGATCGCCTCGGGATAGGCCGAACTGCGCAAGGACCGGTCACCCCGCCTTGCCCCACCACTCGACGGCGTCCTCGACGAGGCCGGCCTGCGTGAGATGATGCGCGGCGATTTCCGGCGCTGCGGCGGCGGCGTCCGGGAATTTCTCCTGGAGCACGGCTGCGATCCGCTCATGCAATCGCCGCCGGCTGCTCCGGAGCAGGCTTTCGTAAGCTGTGTCCTGCACCAGCGCGTGCTTGAACGTATAGACGCTTTCGGGTGCGGAGGCGCTGCGGAAAATCAGTTCGGCGGCTTCGAGCTGGGCGAGCCGGGCATCGAGCTCCGCATCGTCCTTGTCCGAGATCGCACGCAGCAGCACGTCGGAGAATTCGCGGCCGATGACGGCGCACACTTGCGCGACCTCCTTGGCCGGCCCGAGCCGGTCAAGCCGCGCCATCAGCGAATCCTGGAGCGTCGTCGGGATCGACAGGCGCGGCAGGCTGCCGGCCATCCTGTAGCGGCCGCCCGCCCCCTTTTCGAGAACGCCCATCTCGAGCACCGTGCGCGTCGCAGCTCCTCGACGAACAGCGGGATGCCGTCGGTCCGCGTCGCGATCTGCGTGACCAGCTCGGACGGGACCGCGCGGCTGCCGATCACCTCGGCGATCATGCGCTGGACGTCGCTCTCCTTGAGCCGTCCGAGCTCCAGCGTCGTCAGATTCGCCGGGCCCATCCATGGCAGCGAAAATTCGGCGCGGAATGTCAGCACGAGCAGCAGGCGAAGCTGGTCGGCCAGCCTGACCGCGAGCCCGAGCAGCTCGAGCGAGGTCGCATCGGCCCAATGCAGATCCTCGACGATGCAGACCACCGGCGCCTCGGCGCAGAGGCGCTGCAAGCGCTGGATCAGCGCGGCGAGGGTATTGCGCCGCAGCTGCTGCGGGGTCCAGTCGAGCGGCGGATAGCGTCCGTCGGTGGCGATCGACAGCAGATCCGCAAACAGCGGCACCAGCGTCGGCGTCTTCAGATCGCTGCGCCCGAACAGCGCTTCGAGCTTGCGCAGCCGCTGTGCGTTGCCGTCGCCGGCGCCAAGCTTCGCCGCCCGCTGCAGCTGCGTGATGACAGGATAGAGCGCGCTGGCGCGATGATGCGGCGAGCACTGATAGCGCAAGCGGATGTGCGGCTCCGCCGCGACCCGCTCATTGAGGAAATGCGCCGCCAGCCGCGACTTGCCGATGCCGGGCTCGCCGGAAATCAGCACGACCTGGCCCTGGCCGCGCCAAGCCCGCTGCTTGCACTCGGCCAGCCGGTCGAGCTCATGCTCGCGGCCGACGAAGCCGGCGAAGCCCGCCGAGCGGTAAGCTTCGAAGCGGCTCGCGGACGGCGATGGACGTTCCACCGCCCAGATTTCGATCGGCTCGGTGAATCCCTTGATCGCGCGCGTGCCGAGCGCGCGCAGCTCGAACAGATTGCCGAGCAGCCGCCGCGTCGAGGAGGCTGTGATGACGGTGCCGGGCTCGGCGAAGGCCTGCATCCGGGCCGCGAGGTTCGGCGTCTCGCCGATCACCTCGAGCCGGCTCGAGGCGCCCTTTGCGATGAGATCGCCGACCACGACGAGCCCGGTCGCAATCCCGATCCGCACCTCCAGCCGCAATCCCGGCTGCACGTCGATGGCCTGGACCGCGGCGGTGATCTCGAGCCCGGCGCGGACCGCGCGCTCGGCATCGTCCTCGTGAGCGGATGGATAGCCGAAATACGACAGGATGCCGTCGCCCACCAATCGCGAGACGATGCCGTCATAGCTCGCGATGACCGCGGTCGCGGCCTCGCGATAGGCTTGCAGGATCTCGCGCATCTCCTCGGGATCGAACTGCTGCGACAGCGCAGTCGAACCGACGAGGTCGCAGAACATGATCGTGAGCTGTCGGCGCTCGGCGCCCGCGTCGATCTTCGGTGCGAGCAGACGCGCCCGGGGAACGTCGAGCTCGGCAATCGAACGCAGCAGCCTGCGCCGGTGCCCCAGCACGACGCCCATGGTCGCGAGATCGCGATCCGTAATCTCGGAGAGGATGTCGAAATCAATGCCGTGGTCGGAAAAGGACTTCAGGTATTGAGGGAGGCCGACCTTCTCCAACCAGGCAGCAACCTGCCCAGTCATCACGCGGGGTCCGCTATATCTGTACTAAACCTAAAGTATATCCCCCCAAGGAATGAAGTCAATCGCGGCAGGCAAGCGTCGCGCTTGTTGACGCATCAAGGACCCTGGCTCATGCTTGATGGTGGAAGCGTTCCCCATTTTCGCGTGAGAGTATTCATCCGTGAAGCAGGACCCGTATCCGACGGCGGCAAGCCCGATCCACTCGGCCGTCGTAAAACTGTTTTATTCGCGCGCCGCGCGCCAGCTTTTCACCAATGCCTGGTACTCCCTGCTGAGCAACCTCGACAGGGACGCCGCGATCCGGTTCCTCAACTACGGCTATGCCTCGCTGAACGGCGAGCAGGTCGCGCTGCAAGCCGCCGACGAGCCCGATCGCTACGCGATCCAGCTCTATCATCATGTCGCATCGGGTTCCGCGATCGAGGGGAAGGATGTGCTGGAGGTCGGAAGCGGCCGTGGCGGCGGCGCGTCCTACATCGCGCGATATCTCCACCCCAAAAGCTACACCGGGCTCGACATCTGCAAGCCGGCGATCCGCTTCAGCAAGGTGCGCTATGCCGACCAGGGCAATCTCGCCTTCCGCGTCGGCAATGCGCTCAGCCTGCCGTTCGCGGACGAGAGTTTCGACGTCGTGGTCAACGTCGAGAGCGCGCAGCATTATGGCGACATGGGACGCTTTCTGGAGGAGGTCCACCGCGTGCTCAGGCCGGGTGGCGCCTTCCTGATGGCGTGCTTCGAAGACCGGTCGAAGGACGTGTACCCGCGCGAGGCCCTGGCCCAGTCGCGCTTGCGCCTGATCCAAGAGGACGACATCACCGCCAATGTGGCGCGCGCGCTGGAGCTCGACGGCGCGCGACGCACGGCGCTGGCGGACGAGATCGTGCCGCGGATGCTGCTCGGCGTCTCACACGAGTTCGCCGGCATTCCGGGCACGCAGCTGCATGCGTCCTTCGCCGACGGCACTTGCCCCTATTATTGCTTCACCTGCCGCAAGGACTGAAGCGCCCGCTCAGAGCGTCTTGAGATATTCGATCAGCGCCTTGCGGTCGTCCTCGGTCATATCCGTTCCGTAGACGTGCCCGGCATTCGAGTTGCCGCGCACGGTCGTATCGAACAGGAACGCGCCCGGCGCCTGCGCCTTCATGTCGTATCCCACGATGTCCGGATTGAACTCCCAATTGCCGACATAGAAGGTCTTCGGTCGCTGCCCTGGCGGCAGCAGGAGATCATTCAGCGACGGCACCGAGCCGTTGTGCAGATAGGGCGCCATCGCCCAGATGCCGTTGAGCGGCCTTGCCCGGTACGCGAGCGGTGCCCTGTACTGGTTGGGACGCCCGCAATTGATCTCGGCGGCGCTGGCCGCGTTGTCCTTGGACCGGCCGATCCACTGCGCGGCGATGTTTCCGGTGAGAACCTCGGCGGCCTTGTAGTTGGACATCACGTCCGGACCACCGATCTTCGACAGCGCGATTCTGCGGCGGTTGAACGTCGTCGCCTGCTCGGGATCGGTGCCGATCCTGCGGAGATCGACCAGCGGGACCTGGATCTCGCTGCAAGCCCCGGAAGCCGCTTCAGCAGGCGCGGCTTCGTGGCAATTCGCGCACGCGCTGACATAAACAAGCTGGCCGCGCAGCGCCCGCTTCTGGTCGAATGCACCGAGAATGGCTTCGGGCCAGCGCGGAGAGCGCAGATCCATCAGCTTGCGCTGGCCCCAGACGACATTCTCCATCTGGACCCCGTGCATCACGTCGGGCGTGATCATCGTCGCGTCATGCTTGATCGGCGCGAGCACACCCAGCGCCTCGACGATGTTGCGCGTCAGCGGCTGACGGATCGAGGCGTTGTACAGAACCCAGCTGAAGCGCGGCGTGTCCCACAGCGCCGGGTATCGCACCGGCGCGGTCAGATGCGCGTAATTCCTGGTCTCGCCGATGTCCGACGGGTCGGTCATCAGCCTGAATGGTCCGGCCAGCAGCTGGTTCAAGCCGGCGCCATGCGCATCCAGCCTGCCCGCCCCGCCCGCCGTATCGCCGGAGTTTCCACCGACGATCTGGTTGAACTTGGCGGCCGCCTGCAGGACGCCGCCGAAACATTGCAATCCGCTCTGCACGTCGGCAGGCGGCGCCTTCACCCGCGCCATGAAGCGCTGCCCGGCCCCGTCCTGATTCTGCAGGACCGCGGTGATCGACCCGACCAGCTGTCCGACGAATGAATCGATATCGATATGGGACGGACCGCCCTCGATGCGGATCTGCTGGCCGCGATAGCTGACTTGCCCGGTGTGACAGCCGGCGCAGCCAAGGCCGAGCCAATTGCCTCTCCAGCAGGCGTGCCTGCCGTCTGGAATATCCACCGGCGTGCTGTAGAGACCGATCGCGAGACCGTCCGGATTGTTGGTCGGGTTGACGGATTCGGGGAGGAAACCCAGACGCTGCAAATTGTCGGGCGCCTTGATCAACGCGGTTTGCCCGGAAGGCTGTCCCGGCTGCTCCAGCGCGACGAACCATTCATAGGGGATCAGCGCCGTTCCCTGCGAGATGAAATGCCAGCGATCGGCGGTCTCGTCACTCCAGCCCTGTTGCAGATGGACGGGACTGCTCGGCGCTGGCTTATCTTGAGGCTTGTCTTGGGCTAATGCGACGATGAAGCCGGCGAAAAGGGCGGCGACGGCAATCAATGGTACGCGCACATCAAATTTCATCATCGGCTCCAATCAGGGTGAAGCTCTCAATCATGACGGCGTGAATGCCGTCGCTACATCGCAATCAGCAATCGTGCGCCACCGATGGCGCTGCGCGCAGCACCGGAGGCCTTCCAGATATTTTCGTGCAAATGACAATGCGCGGCGAGCACGTGCGCTCGCGCCGAACCACCAACAAGGAAGACACGCCGCCCCATAGCGACCGCTCCGAACCCCATTGCCTGCAGCCGCCTCTCGGCGCCCGCAAGTGGAGGCTACATCATGTCGGATATAAGCGCAAAGGTAGAGATGGGCCGATCAGACTTTACGTCCGTTACCGGAAATATCCCAGCACGAGATCGGTATCCGCGCTGGCGGCGACCGTGCCGTTCAGCTCGGCGTCGATGACGCGGCGGCAGGCTTCGATGGCGGCGTGGTCGCCGAGATCATTGGCGGCTTCCAGCACGAGCCATGCGGCGTCGACCGTGGCCTTCTCCGGAGCCGCTCCGCCGGTCTCGGCGTCGAGGTTGTTGGTGAGGCTCTTGTTCTTGCGAACTGCGGTGCCGAATTGAGGCAACATTGCAAATACTCCCTCGATGTCCCGTTCAGTGAACCTGGAGCTCGGGCTGACGACCCGTCGCGGGATCGGTGCCGGCGCTGTTCTTGCGCGACTGGTAGAACTTCAGAATGCTGCGTGACGTTTCGATCTTGAGCCGGCCGAAATCGCGCTCATTGTCGTGGAGCTCGCGCGCCGTGATCAGATGATCCTTGGCGCCGAGGAACAACAGCGACATCGTCGTGTCCCAGGAGAAGTCGAGCGCCTTGCACAGCACCAGGATCATCTCCCGGTTGCGGTCCATCAGCGCGCGCTCGATCACGTCGACCGGCAGCGACGACAGCAGCGAGAGGCCGATCTGCACCTCGTCGAAGCGGTGCTGGCGCGCATAGTTCGAGATCGAGACCTGGTTGAGGTTGCCCTGCCGGTACTGCGTCGTCACCACGCGCTTGGCGACGAAATAGCTGCGCGAGGACGGGCCGAACTTGGACTGCAAATCGCCGGTGACCTCGGTCACCGAGCTCTGGATCTGCGACATCATCTCGGGGCGCTCGGTCTCGAGCCGGCGGCGGACGTCTTCCGACGCCTTGGAGATGAGCTGCTGGAAGATGTGACGCGGCACGTCCTTGCGCAGGCCGAGCTGCTCGGCGAGGATCGAGTCACCCTCGGCGCGGCGGACCATGTGCAGCAGGCCCGAGCCGGAGAAGCGCGCGCCCTCGTTCCTGGCGACCGAGGTGACAACCTCCTGGTTACCACGCTTGACGAGCACGTCGGTGACGGCCTCGCCGATCGCATCACGCTGGGAGATCGCGAGCAGATGCGCCTGGCCCTTGGTCATGGCGCTCGCGACCAGCACCTTCTCGTCGATCCGGGTCGAGTCGCGCAGCACGGGGCCGGCGACCGCGATCTCGTCGTCCAGAGCGAGCTTCTCGATGACGTTGAGCGGAGCATGGTCGCAGCCCGCCATCAGTTCGGAGAGCTGCGCCCGCGCTTCGACCTCGATCTCGTCGGCAAGCCGGCCGATGACCTCGCCGAACATGCTGATCTCGTCGTCGACGTAACGACCGGTGATCAAAAGATCGGTCGCATGCCACAACGCCTTCGCCCGGCTTTCGTCGGTGCCGCGCGCGATCGCGTCGTCCAGATCCTGCAGAAGCGTTGGTGCCCCGTTCATCTCGATAACCCCAGTTCTTGGTAGTTCCTCGGCGAGCCATCCTGCTTGTGCGGGCCGGACGCCGAATTCCTCTGGGAACCGACACTAGGGATCAAACGCGAGAATCCAGTAAAATCAGCAGCTCAGTTTTGCCGACGAAAATTCGTTCAAATGCGAGCGACTGTGGTTACCACCGCGCAAGGCGGAAGGTGCGCTCCCTCTCCCGCTTGCGGGAGAGGGTTGGGGAGAGGGTGCCTCCGCAGTGGGAGCCCCCAAGAGGATAGAACCCTCACCCGCGCCTTCGGCGCGACCTCTCCCGCAAGCGGGAGAGGTAAGAGGAGCCCGCGGCCCAATCTCCCAAATCAACTTCGCCCTACGGATTCGACGGCGTCAGGACCAGCGGTGGCTTCGGCCGGGGTTTTGCCGGCGGCGGGCCCGGCGCGGGCCGCACCTCGATCGGCGGCGGCAGGGGCGCGACCTGCTGGCTTGCAAGCGGCGGGCTCGGCACGGCGGGCGCTGCAAGCGGCGCCTTCGGCATCGGTGCGACCTTGGGCTCAACCTTCACCTTCGGCGGCGCGCGGCGCGGATCGCGGCCGGGCATCGGCACGTCGGTCAACGACGGCGCGGGCTCAGGCTCGGGCGACACCAGCGTCGGCAGCGCGGCGGTGGCCGGCGGTGGCTCGCCGCGCTCGATGGCGTCGAGCCTTCGCGTCTCGCGATCGATCGTGCGCACCGCAAGCCACGACGACAACGGCGTGAGATCGACGGTGCGGCTGAGCCTGTCGGGCGGGCCTGCCGCAAACAGCTGGATCTCCGGCGGCGCGCCGGAGAGGCCGGTCATGATCGGCGTCAGGCTGGCGCGGATGTCGGCCTGGTCGGCGGGAATGTCGTAACCGCCGGAAACGATCGCGCGGGCGTTCTTCGCTTCAAGGGGAGTTGCGCCGACGCGCAGGCGGCCGTCACGGATCGTGAACGCGATCTGCGCCGAGGCAACCGCAATAGGAGCGGCCGACAATGCGGGCTCGACGAGCTGGCGCAACCGGTTGTCGTCGCTGACCTGCCCGCCGTCGCTGGCGCGGATGGCGATCTCGAAGGCGCGCGGATTGAGGCCTGAGATTTCAGCTGCGTCCAGCGTCACCGTGCCGTTGCCGGCGAGCGCGCCGGTCAGCGCCGAGACGCTGCGGCCCTGGCTCGTCAGCGTCATCTGCACCGAGACGCGCCCCTTGGGCAGCGCGAGATCACGGTAGCGCAGCGACGCCGCATCGACATTGGTAAGATCAAGGTGCACGTTCAGCGCCAGACCGTTGGCGCCGTTGCGCGCATCGAGGCTTGCGGTCATCTCGCCACCACCGACGCCGCCCTTGAGTGCATCGAGCGCGAGCGACTGACCATCGCCACTGATCGTGCCGCTGAACGGACGCATCTCGATTCCACCCGGCCAGTTGCCGCGCAATGCCTGGAACGCGATCCGGCCCCGCCAGCCGCTGACGAGACCTGCGCTCAGCGGCTGGCCGCTGTCACGTCCGGCCGCGCCGACGGCAAGCGCAAGCGCCGGCATCAGATCGAGCGTGTCGAGCCCGAATTCGCCGTCAACGCGCTTCTCCTGATCGAGCGTCATGGCGAGACGGCCGCGCAGATGCGAGCCGAAAGCGGTGCTGTCGAGATCGTCGAAGGTCAGGCGATTGCCGGATAGTCCGACGCGGGAGGACAGGCTCACATTCTGTGCTGATTTGTCGGCCGGGCTGGTCCCGAACAAAGGCGCCAGATTGGCGTTGCGGACGCGCAAGTTCACGCTGGCCTTCGGCTCCGGCGCCGACAATTCGACGCTGCCTTGCGCATCTGCATCAAGCCCGCCGCCGCTGAGCTTGGCGTTCAGTTGCAGGGGCCGGCGCCACGCGCCGCTCACTTTGCCCTCGATCTGCGAGGCGCCCTCGCCTGCGGCGACCAGACGATCGAGGCCGAGCAGCGCCGTCAGCGAAGCGGCCTGCGGCGATGACAGTTTCGACTCCAGCGTGAAGTCGCTGTTGCGCAATTTGTCGATGTCGATGCCGTTGACCGCGGCGACCGGCAGCTGCGCGGTGAGCGTCGCGGTGGCCTTGAGCTGCGGCGCATCGAGATCAAAGACGGCGCGCGCGTCGCTGCGATCGGCATGTTCGGCGTTCTTGTCGAGGCTGAGGTCGAGCTTCAGCCGTGTTGCGCCCGGCAATGGCGCGATCGCATCGAAACGTGCGCGCAGCGCAGGCGCGATCGGCTCCAGCAGCGCCGTGAGATCGCCCAGCGAATTGGCCGAGGATTTCAGCGCGAGCTTGCCGGTGGCCCTGGTGCGATCAAAACTGCCGCTCGCCTCCGTGGTCACGCCGCTGGCCTGGCCGAAGCGCAACTGCTCCAGCGACAGCGAGGTCGGACCGTAGCCGAGCTTGGCCGCGAACGGCCGCAGCTCCTGTCCGGCCGAGATCGCGCGCCCGATGTCAAGCGAGAGTTTTGCCTCCTCCGGCCATTCGCCCTGCGGTCCGGCGAGCGCGCGGACAAAACTCGCGGCGGCATCGAGGTCGAGCCGGTCGGCCTTGAGGTCGGCATCGATCCGCGAGCCTTTGCTGGCACCGGTCTGCGCGAAGGCGATGCGTCCCTCGACGGCGCCGCCTTCGATGTCGGCTTTCATTTTGTCGATGGCGAGATGGTTGGCGGCGATCGTCACGTCGCCGGCAAGGCGGAGCGGTCGCGTGCTGCGGCGGTTGACCTCATTGCGGCCCAGGAGCCACGCCACCAGCGTATCGGGATCGGAGGACTCGACGCTGAGCCGGCCGCTAAAGCTGTCGGCACCGGGCGTGGCGCCGTTGAGCGACAACTGCGTCGTGCCGGGCGCGCGCAGCTCGAGCCGCTGAAAGGTCCAGGATCGGCCATCGGTCTGCAGCTCGGCGGTGATGTTCTGGAGCGGACGGCCACCCAGCATGATCTGGTCGGAGTTGAACTCGATCTGTGCCGGGATCGGCGCCTGCGGAATCGCGGCAAGACCTCCGCGCAACGCCGGCAGGATGCGCAGCGGCTCGGCATCGTCCCGGCCGGCGAGCTTGTCGGCATCGACCTGCCGCGCCGACAGCACCGCGCGCAGCAGCGGCGAGGCGCCAAACCTGAGATCGCCGACGCCGCCGAGCTTCAGCGCGGCGTCTTCGGGACCAAAGCTGGCGTCGACCTGATCGAATTTGGCACCAGCCGGATCGGCCTTGAGTTTTGCGGTGAGCTTCCACGGCGTCGGGCCTGCCTCGCCCGGCTTCTTCGTCGGCGGCACAGCCAGGGTCAGCGCGCCGTCGAATTTCGGCTGGCGGTTGTCGAAGGCAAGCACGCCTTCGAGATCGGCCAGGACGGCACGCTCGCCGGGATCGATGTTGAGGTGAAGGCGGGTGGCGCTGCCGTCGGGGCTCGGGCCGGAGGAGACGCGGAAAGGATAGCGCGTGCCTGCGGCAGTGAAATTGCCATCGCCGCGCACGGAGCCGGCAAGCGAGCGCACGTCGCCGGAGAAGACGATGTCGTTGAGCTCCAGCGTCGCGCGGCTGGCGGCGTCGTGAAGCGCGATGCGGCCGGTGAGGTTCAGCCGCTCGATGGCGAGCGAAGCGAGGTTGAAGGTACCGCTCGCGGTGGACGGCAGATCGACCTTGCCCTTGGCGTCGAGGCCGAGATCCACCGCCATGCCACCGACCGAAAGCTCGGTGGCGCGCCATTCGCCCCGCATCAGCGAGCTCAGGCTGAACTCAACGTCGAGCTTGTCGGCGCGCAGACGGCCGAGATCGTTGTTGCCGCCGAAGGTGACTGAGCGCAGCCGCAGGGTCGGCGCCGGCAGGAGCCGCGCATCGAGCGCGCCCGCCACGCGCACCGGCACGCCGATGATCTGGCTCGCCTCCGCCTCAAACTGGGGCCTGAACTGGTTCCAGTCGACGAAATAAGGCCCGATCAGCGCGGCCAGCAGCGCTAAGATGAAGGCAATTGCCAATCCGAGCAGCGTCGTCTGCACGGGTCTCCCCTCGGCCAAGCCGGCACCCGGGTCAAACCCAAGCTGACAAACCAAGCTTCAGGCGCGCCGGAACTGCCCCTTATATAAAGGGAAGTGTGGCGAAGTCACAGCGACTGTTGCGCACGGAGGTTAACGCGTCCAGGAATCACCAGCTCGCTATCACCAGCTTGCCGGCAGGTACCTCAGCCCACGCAGCACGAAGGTCGGCCGCCATGCCGGGTTTTCGACGTCGTCAATGCGCAGATCCGGCAGCCGCCGCAGCAGCGTCGCGATGGCGATCTCGGCCTCGATGCGCGCCAGTTGGGCCCCCAGGCAGAAATGGATGCCGCCGCCGAACGACAGCGGGCGGACGTTCGGCCGGGTGATGTCGAGCCTGTCAGGGTGATCAGGATAGACCGCCGGATCGTGATTGGCCGAGCCGAGCAGGCAGAGCACGGACTCGCCCTTCGGGATCCGCTTGCCGCCGAGATCGTCGATCTCCTCCAGCGTGACGCGGCCGGTCATCTGCACCGACGAATCGTAGCGCAGAAACTCCTCGATCGCGTTGGTGATCAGGTCCGGCCGCGCCTTCAGGAGCGCGAGCTGGTCGGGATTGCGGTGGAGCGCCAGCAGGCCGTTGCCGATCAGATTGACGGTGGTCTCGTGGCCGGCGCCGAACATCAGGATGATGTTGGCCGTCAGCTCCTCATTGGTGAGCTTGTTGCCGTCTTCCTCGGCCTGCACCAGCTGGGTGGTGAGATCGTCGGCGGGACTGCGGCGGCGCAACTCGAACAGCTGCTGGAAGTACATCTGAGCCATCATGTTGGCGGCGTTGCCCTTCGCGATCTCCTCGGGCGTCATCGGCACCGGATCGAGCAGTCGCCCGCCGTCGCGCGAGCTCTTGTAGAAGACCTCGCGATGCTCCTCGGGGATGCCGAGCATGTCGCAGATGATGGTCACAGGCAGGCGGAAGGCGAAATCCTCGATCAGGTCCATCTGGCCGCGGTCCTTCACCGCATCGATGGTCTGGTCGACGATCTCCTGAATGCGCGGCCGCATGTCCTCGACGCGGCGGGCGGTGAACGCCTTCACGACGAGGCCGCGCAGGCGGGTGTGGTCGGGCGGATCGGCCTGCAGCATCCAGTAGCTCATGCTGCGGAACACCGGCTCCTTCATGATCTCGGGGCCGTAGCGGCGCGTCGTGCGCTCGACGAAATCCTTGCCGAAGCGCTTGTCGCGCATGACGAGGCTGACATCGGCGTGACGGCTGGCGACGAACTGGCCGAACGGCGTCTCGTGGATCGGATCGACCGTGCGCAGCCGGTCGTAATGCGGATAGGGATTGCGAATGAAGTCCGGCGACAGCGGGTTGAACAGCGGATCGCCTGCGGGTTGCACTTGCTCGTTCATGGTGGACCTCGACATCGGTTGCCGCATGACACGATACGCGAGGCAGCCCCTGCCCTGCGTAACCATCCCTGTAGATTATCAACTCGATACATTGTTGTATCGAGTTGCATTCTGCCCTAAACTGGCCCGATGTCAAGGGTGAGAACCAGGCCGACCAGGGACGACACGCGCGACAGACTGTTCGAGGCAGCCGCGCGGATGTTCGAGCAAGACGGCATCGGCGGCGCCAGCATCGAGGCGATCGCGGCAGAGGCCGGCTTCACGCGCGGCGCGTTCTATTCGAACTTCGAAAGCAAAGACGAATTGATCTTCGCCATGCTCGAGAATCATGTCGAGCAATCGATCCGGCGCAATATGGAAATCCTCGCGCAGCACACAAATCTCGACGACTTCATTGCAGCGCTGAAGGCGATGGACCGCACCCGGCAGGATCCTCTCGGCCGCTCGCCGCTGCTGCACATGGAGATGATCCTGTTCGTCGCGCGTGCCGAGAAACGCCGGCCCGAGCTCGCCAAGCGGCTGCGCGCGCGGCGCAAGCTGATCGCCGACATCGTCGAGGCGACATTGAAGGACAACGCGAAGGGCGAGACGCTGAACCCGCCCTGGATGGCCTCTGTCGTGCTGGCGATGGAGGACGGATTTCGCCTACACCGGCTGATTGATCCGGAGACGACGCCGGCCGACAGTTTTTTGCGTGCGATCACGGATTTGCTGCGGAGGACGGGGTTGGCGTCGGAGTAGAGTGGCTTCAAAACATCAGCGAGCTGGCTTACCCGAGGGCAGACGTCAAGCGGCGTGAACAGAAGGCCACAGGCAGCCGCAACCTCGCTGCCAAAAGTGCATGTGCATGCTCGTCGATCATATGCCGCGCCGAATGACGCGCCACGCCAAAAGACCGGCGAAGAGGAGCGAAAGCGAGCAGAAGGCAAGAGTTCCCCATATGCGAGTGTTAGGGTGTGTCTCATTCAGCCATACCAGCCCACCCAAGCAGAGGCTCGCCGGGATAGCACACGCCTGTGTCGCAACGTACTGACGGCGCAATGCGCGCGGCGCGCGGGAGCTCCAGATGAACTCTTCAACTTCGAACCTGAGGGACATCGGTTCCTCTGGTTGATATGGATGCTGCTTGGCGACCTCTGCCATCACTGTTTGAAATCCCCACCCGGCAACACCAATCAAGCAAGCGGCAAGTAAGACCAACAGCAGCGACACCTTGCTTCTCCAACTTACGAAATGACCAGGCGCATATTGTTCCTAACGGTCAGCTAACGAGTCAGGCCGTGTGAAAATCCCGCAACTTGGGGCGCGCTTTGGCGCATTTCGCACCGCCTAGCTTCTAATTCGGTGGAATCGACTCCCTGTCATCTCAGTGGCAACCAGGAGCGTCATATAGACGCTGATTTGGTCGCGCAGAGTCCGGCCTCACGCCCGCATCGCCTCCAGCAATCCGCCTACGCCCACGATCATCATCACGCGCTTCATGTTGTAGGCGAGCACGTTGAGCGCCATTTCGGTGGCCACCTTTGGCAGCTTTTTCGTGAGAAAGTGCGTTGCCCCCATCCAACACTTCATCGTGCCGAACGGATGCTCCACTGTCTGACGGCGAACCCTCATTGCATTGGGGTTGTGGTCAAGCCGATTCTGAACTTTCTCCAGAACGACCTCGTGCTCCCAGCGTGAGATGCGGCGCTCGGGGCCTGTCGTGCACTGAGCTTTTAGCGCGCAGGTTTTGCAGGCGCTTGTCCAATAGCGGCGCAGTGTCTTTCCGTCCTCTACGTTCGTATAGTGATAAGTTAGCCGCTCGCCGGCGGGACAGCGATAGACATCGTCGGCGGCGACATAGACGAAGTCCTGTTTGCCGAAGCGGCCAGCAGCTTTGGCGCCCGAAGTCATCGGCTTCGGCAACGTCACCGTGATGTCGGCTTCCTCGCAGGCCCTGATCTCCTCACCATCGTAATAGCCGCGGTCTGCCACGACTTCGAGCGCCTCGACAGCCATCTCGCCGCGCGCCTGTCCGGCCATGTTGGCGAGTTGGTGGCGATCGGTGCCCACGTTAGTCACCTCGTGAGCCACGATGAGATGATGCTGCGTATCAACCGCAATTTGCACGTTGTAGCCAACGATGCCGGTGTCCTTGCCACTGGTCGCCATCGAGCGTGCGTCAGGATCGGTCAGCGAGATCTGCTTGTCCTCGCTCTTCATCATCTCCGCATTGATCGCATTGAGCCGGACAATCTCCTCCTTGAGCTTCTCGATCTTTCCATTCAATCGCTCAACCTTCGCCTCCGGCACCGCATCGCCGTGTCGATCGGCGGTCTCGAGCTGTGAGAGATACCGGGCGATGCTCTCGTCGATCCGCTCCAGACGCCGCTTCATCTTCGCCTCGGTGAAGTTCTTGTCCCGCGCATTGACGGCCTTGAACTTCGATCCATCGATGGCGACGCTCGCTGCAACAAGCAGATCAAGCTTGCGGCACAGCGCGACGAACTCGCGGCAGACCTCACGAATGGCCTTGCCATTGTCCTTGCGGAAATCCGCGATGGTCTTGAAGTCCGGCGTCAACTGCCCGGTCAACCAGATCATCTCGATATTGCGCTGGCATTCCCGCTCCAGGCGCCGGCTCGACGGAACCCGATTAAGATAGCCGTAGATGTACAGCTTGAGCATAACACCGGGGTGATAGCTGGGTCGGCCGGTATCGAGGGGCTGGACACCGACAAACCCGAGCTTATCGAGATCGAGACCGTCGACGAACACGTCGACCGCACGCACCGGGTTATCCTCGGTTACATAATCGTCGAGCGATGCCGGAAACATCGTGCTCTGCCCGCGATCCAACCCTTCAACAAAGCGCTTCATCAGATGCCCCGCAAAGTCACCGGGAATCTTATCGTGCGAATCACGGAAAACAGAGCGTTTTCACACGGCCTGGAGTGTAGGCTGACGTTAGCCTAACCACGATCGTCTTTTCGTAACGATCCGCAGGACGCAGCGGAGCCGCGGCGTCCTGCGATGACAACATCCCATTGCCCGTCGTCAGCGCGATGCCGTGCTGAGGTTCTCGCCGAAGAACTTCCAGGTCTTGCCGTCGAACTTCGCCAGCTTGAACGTGTCGTAAGTGGAATAGTCGGTTGGCGACACCGAGACATTGATTCCGGGAAGGCGTAACGGCAGCGAGACCAGCGATCCGGCCGCCACGCTGATCGCGTAGCGTCCAGGAGCGCTCGCTATCCATGGCAAGCAGAGGCCTTAGAGCCGCCTACGCCGATCGCTTCACCGCAACCACATCGACCGGCTTGACATCGAGCCGGCCCAGCATCGCCCTCGCCTGCTCGGCGCAGTGCTCGATCAACCAGCGCTCGAAGGCGACCGGCGCGAGCGCGGGGGCATAGAGGAAGCCCTGCACGACGTCGCAGCCGAGCTCGGCCAGCATCTTGCGCTGGCCTTCGGTCTCGACGCCTTCGGCGACGACGGTCATGCCGAGGCCCTGGCCGACGCGCACCACGGCGGTGGCGATCGCGAGTGCGCCCGCGTCCTTCTCGATGTCGCGCATAAAACTGCGGTCGATCTTGAGCTCGCGGATCGGCAGATGCGCGAGGCGGCTGAGGCTCGAATAGCCGGTGCCGAAATCGTCCACGGACAGGCCGATGCCGAGCGCGCGGATCGCGTGCATCGTCTCCAGCGCGGCGGCGCCGTCCTGCATGAAGGTGCCTTCGGTGATCTCCAGCATCAGCGCATCCGGCGGCAATTGGTACTCGGCGAGAACGTCCTCGAGCCGCGCGGCCAGCGTGACGTTGCGGAAATTGATCGGCGACAAATTCACCGAGACGGAGGGTATGTTGAGCCCGGCGCGGCGCCAGCTTGCCATCTGCCGGCAGGCCTCGCGCACCGACCACAGACCGATCTGCTCGATCAGGCCGCATTCTTCGGCGAGCGGAATGAATTTTGCCGGCGAGACGTCACCGAGCGCGGCGTCATGCCAGCGCGCCAGCGCCTCGACGCCGTGGATGGCGCCGTCGCAACTGCGGATCTGCGGCTGGTAGCTGAGGCTCAGCGCATTGTCGGCGATGGCGCCGCGGAGTGCCGCGATCATCGCCAGCCGCTGCTCGGTCAGTCCGTTCATCTCGGCGCTGAACATGCGATGGGTCGAGCGGCCCGCCTGCTTGGCCATGTACATGGCGGCATCGGCCTGCTGCATCAGCGTGTCGATGTCGGTGGCGTGGTCGGGATAGAGGCTGATGCCGATGCTGGCCGACATCGGCATCAGCTTCGATCCGAGCCGCAGCGGCGCGGCGAGCGCCTGGGAGACGTCGGCCGCGACGCGCTCGGCGCTCTCGGCGTTGCGATTCGGCAGCAGGATGACGAACTCGTCGCCGCCGAGCCGGCCCAGCATGTCCTCGGGACCGATCTGCTCGCGCAAACGCTGCGCGAGCTGAATCAGCAGTTCGTCGCCCGCGGCGTGGCCGAGCGTGTCGTTGACGTCCTTGAAATGGTCGACGTCGAGGAAAGCGAGCGCAACGTGGCTGCCGTTCGGACAGGCGGCGATCGCGGTGGTGATCAGGTGCCGCAATTGCGCGCGATTGGGCAGGCCGGTGAGGATGTCGTGATAGGCGAGCCGCGCGATCTCGGCGCGCGCTTCCTTGCGCTCGATCGCGAAAGCGCCGAGGTTGACGCAGGCGTCGACGATACGCCGGTGCCAATTGCTCGGCGCACGCTGCTCACGGAAGTAGAACGCGAAGGTGGCGATCACGCGACCGTCCTTGGCCTTGATCGGCGTCGACCAGCAGGCGCGCAAGCCGACTTCGAGCGGCATGGCCTTGTAGGGCTGCCAGCGCGGATCGGTATCGATATCTTCGGCCAGAACCGGCTCGCCGTAATAGGCCGCAGTTCCGCAGGAGCCGACGTCAGGGCCGATCGCCACGCCGTCGAGCGCGCGCGAGTAATCCTCTGGCAGGCTCGGACCGCCGAGTGGATGGACAAGCCCCGAAGCATCGACATGGAGCAGCGAGCAGACGACATCGGGCGCGATCTCTTCGACACGGCGGCACAGCCGGTCGGCGATCTCGGTGATCGGCACCTCGTCGGCGAGCGCGCTCATGATGAGCTGCTGGAGCGAACGCAGCTGCCTGGTTTCGGTGATGTCCTCGAGCAGCGCGAAGATGTGCTTGACCCGGCCCTTCTTGTCGCGGAAGGCGTCGATCCGGGCACACACCCAGATCTCCTCGCCGTTCTTGTCGTAAGCGAGCGCCTCGACCTCGCCGCGCCGGCCCCCTTGCATCAGGCGCTTGACGAGCTTCGCGACGGCGTTGCGATCGGTATGGCGACCGGCAAGGAGCTCGGCCGCGCGGCGGCCCTCGGCTTCGTCGCTGGTGTAGCCGAACAGCGCCGTGAAGGCGGCATTGACGTAGCGGATATTCTGCTCGACGTCGGTGACGATCACGACGCGATTGGTCTGGTCTGAGACCGCGTTAAGCAGCCCGATCCTGACGCGGCGCTCAGCATCGGCCGTGACGTCGCGCGCGAACACGATGTGATGGGTTGCGCCGTCGATCGTCGCCGATGACAGCGCGATCGTCGCCTTGATCCGGCTGCCATCGCGCCGCACCAGGCTGATCTCATCGCGAAAATTCGCGACCGGATCGGCCTGAAGGCATCTCAGCGAGAGGATTTCGGCATCGCGGCCAAGCACGTCAGCGCGCGCAAGCTTCCAGACCCGCTCCGCGCCGGCGTTGAAATGCGTGATGCGATGCGCGCTATCGACAATGACGATGCCGTCGTCGGCGCATTCGAGCGCCGCCCGCAGCACATCCGGCATTTCGGTCACTGGGAAGTCGGAGGCAGACATCGTTGGGCTCGGCAGCATCAGGACAATGCGGCAATCGGCCCCAGGCTAATGCTCCGATGGTGTCCAAGACGTTTTTGCAACCGGCTCGCGCTGCGCCAAGCCGCGACATGCTTAACATTCCGCGAAAGATGCTGAGGTAATCCGGTGCAGAAGGAACCTATTTTGTAGCCTGAAGCTTGTGCAGCCGGCCAGCCACGGCCCGCACCTTGCCCGGCGAGGCTTGCCAGATCGACAGTGCCGACAGGAGGCTTACGACGACGGCGATGGCAAAGGCGAGCGTGTAGTCGCCGACGCGATCGTAGAGCAGGCCGGTCACCCACGGACCGGCCGCGCCACCCGCCAATGCGGCAAGCATGATCATGCCGAAAATGCCGCCCTGGTGGCGGCCCCCGAAAATCTCGAACACCACCGCGCCCATGATCGAGGTGAGGCCGTAACCGAGCGCGCCTTGCGTGAACACCATCAGCCAGACCAGCCAGAACGAGGGTTGGAACTTCAGCGCCATCAGCGCCGCGAAGCAGATCGCAAAGCCGGCGCAGCTGATGGCCCACACCCATTCCCGCCCGATCCGGTCGGAGATATGGCCGAGGAAAATCTGGCCGGGAATGCCGAGCAGGCTGACGGCGCCGAGCGCCCAGACCGCAACGCTTGGGCTGAAGCCGATGTCGAGCAGGAATTTGGTTTGGTGCACCTGCACCGCGTACCAGATGTACAAGCCGCAGAAATAGCCGAGCGCGATCCACCAGAAGCGCGCCGTCGCAACCGCGCGCTTCAGCGTCCAGTCGGTGGCGGCCCAGACGGGATCGACGATGTTGGAGACCGGCTTTGCGCCGCCCGCGGCCGGCGCCGCGTCGCCGTCGGGCTGGAGGCCGATGTCTTCGGGGCGCTTGTGCAGCAGCAGATTGATCGGCGCCAGCACGATCAGGATCATCAGGCCCATCGCGGTGCAGGCGGTGCGCCAGCCGGTCTGCTCGATCAAGTGCTGCACCCATGGCAGCAGCGTCACCGAACCGATGCCGACCCCGGCAAAGGCAATGCCGATGGCAAAGCCGCGCTTGCGGATGAACCAGTTCGGCAGGAACAGCGATTGGCCGGAATAGCCGAGACACACCGAGCCGGCGCCGACCATGACGCCGATCGTCAGATAGAGATGCCATGGCTGGCTGGTGAGCGGCGCGAGCAGCAGGCCGCCGGCCATCAGCAACACGCCAAGCTCCATCACGGCGCGCGGCCCGGCGCGATCCATCAGCCGTCCGATCAGTGGGCTGGCAACAGCGGACGCAACGAACCCGAAGGAGAAGGCGCCTGCGGTGACGCCGCGCTGCCAGCCGAATTCAGAGAGAATGGGCGGATAGAACAGCGAGAAGGCGGTGCGCGCGTTGACCCCGATGGCCATGGTGACAAAGGTCACCGCGACCACGACCCAGCCGTAGAAGAACGGAAGCCGCATTATTACTTATTTCATCCCTGGACGATCACTACCGATCATCCGGGACTGCCTGGGTCAAGCGATTTTCGTGCGTACCGCTTGGCCGAGCGCTCAGGCGGCGTCGCGCTGCGAACGCTCGGTGGACTCGTCGAGCTCGATCTGGTCGACCGGCAGCGGGCGGCCGAACAGATAGCCTTGCACAAAGTTGACGTCGAGCGCCTTCAGCCGCTCGAACTCCTCAGCCGTCTCGACGCCCTCGGCGGTGACCGACATGTCGAGCCCGCGCGCCAGCGTCACGATCGAGGAGATGATCGCAGAGCTGCGCGGCTGGTGCGTAAGGTTGCGGATGAACGATTTGTCGATCTTGATCTTGTCGAATGGAAACGCGGTGAGATAGCTCAACGAGGAATAGCCGGTGCCGAAATCGTCGAGCGCAAGCTCGATGCCGATGTGCTTGAGCCGCTCCATGAAGGCATGGTTCTCGGCACCGCGCTCCAGCAGCACGGATTCGGTGATCTCGATCTCGAGCCGTTGCGGCGACAGGCCGGAGTCCCGCAAGGCCGCACAGATGACGTCGAACAGATCGGCTTCCTTGAACTGGATCGGCGACAGGTTCACCGCGACCATCAGATCGGACGGCCAGTTTGCTGCATCCGCGCAGGCGCGACGCAGCACGAATTCGCCGAGCGGCACGATCAGCCCGGTCTCCTCGGCGAGCCCGATGAACTGATCCGGCGGGATCAAGCCGCGGGCCGGATGCCGCCAGCGCACCAGCGCCTCGAACCCGCGCCGCGCGCCTGTGGTGGCATCCATGAACGGCTGGTAGTGCACCTCGAGCTGGCAGCGCGCGATGGCGTCGCGCAGATCGCCCTCCAGCGTGTTGCGTGCCTCGAGCTCGGCCGACATCGCCTCGTCGTAGATGGTGAAGCAGTTGCGGCCCGCCGATTTCGAGCGGTAGAGCGCCAGGTCGGCCTTCTTCAGCAGCTGCTCCTGGTCGCGGCCGTGATCCGGCGCGATCGCGATGCCGATGCTGGTCCCGATCTCGACGCGATGGCCGGGCAACAGGAACGGCTCGGCCACGAGCTTGGCGATCCGCGCCGCCAGTTCGGTCGAGCAGGCGCGCTGGTCCTCGCAGCCTTCCTGGATGATGGCGAATTCGTCGCCGCCGAGCCGCGCCAGCACGTCGGTGGCGCGCACCGCGGATTTCAGCCGCTGCGCCACCAGCCGCAGCAGCGCATCGCCAGCACCATGACCGAGGGAATCGTTGACGTTCTTGAAGCGATCGAGATCGAGCATCAGGATCGAGAAGGTCGGACCGTGGTCCTTCAGCTGGCTGTTGAGCTCGTCGAGCCGGGCAAGGAAAAAGGCGCGGTTCGGCAGTCCGGTCAGGACGTCGGTCTGCGCAAGCTCGAGCACGCGGCGGTTGGCCAGCGACAGCCGCCGCGAGTTGCGGCTGGCGAGCATCAAATAAGTCGCCAGCGACAGCGTCAGCAGCATGCCGACCATCAGCACGGCGCCGGCGCGATCGTAACTCGTCTCCAGCGCGCCGCCGGCCGTCGGCATGGCACGTACCTGCCAATCGGTGTCGCCGATCCTGAGATGGCCGGCCCAGTGTCGCCCCCGCGCGACGTCGCGCATCGACTGCGGAGATGAGGACGCAGAGGAATAGTCCGGCAGCGTCTCCTCGAGACTGACGATGCGTCCCGTGAAGGGCGGATAGACGTTGACGCTGACCGCAGGGTTTGCCCCGGTCGTCACGCGAATGGCCTGCATCAGCAGCGGCAGATCGAACGCGCCGACGACGTAGCCCGCGAGGTTGCGGCGACGGTCCGCGACCGTGTCGCGCGAGGTGCCCTTGGCATAGACCGGCACGGAGACGATCACGTCGGGCTGGCGGCCGGTCTCACGCTCGGCGTAGAGGCGCGCGCGAATCGCAACGATGCGGTCGTTGTCGCGCGCGCGTTCGAGCGCAACGCGACGTTCGGGAACACTGTTGTGATCCATGCCGTAGACCGACGAGGTCTTCGGCTGGGTCGAGTAGAAGACGGGAAAATATTCGTCGCTCTGGGGCGCAATCGCGAAAGTCTCGTCCTGGAGCGACCTGATATGATAGCCGGAGATACCGTCCGTCATCGCAGCGGCCTCGTACTCGGCGCGCTCCTTGCGGTTGACGCGCGGCAGCCAGGCGATGCGCAGCATGCCGGGATGACGCTCGAACAACCGGGCGCTGAAAGTCTCGAACTCGCTGCGGGTGATTTCCTCGCTGGTCGACTCGAACAGGGTCCGCAACGCGACGAGCCGGCTGATATATTCGCTCATGCCGTGCTGCATGACGATGGATTCGGTCTCGGCCGCGTTCTCGAACTCGATCCTGTTGACGCGGTCTTCCCAGCGCGCCACCGCAGCGGCGCCCGCGATCGAGAACAGCAGGCCGACGGCAGCCGCCACGAGCGCAGGGCGATAGAGGCCGAGCAGCGGCGCAACGCGCCACCGTCCAGTCATACGCCTTCGATCCTGATCATTCTGATCGCGATCGCCCATCTTGATTCCGCACGTCCCCTCGGCGCGGCGGCCGAACTTAGGGTTGAGCCACCGTGGCGACTATCGGACAAGGATCGGGGTTAAGAACTGCACAATATTGGAACCAACCCGGCCCGCATTGCGAGGCGTAGTTAACGATTGACCTGCGCATTCCCGGCAATGTGGTAGCCAATTGCTGGATTACCCGGAATCCTACGGACCGCTCTCCCCGCGCCGGTTAGCGCCCTGTTCAGCCTGCGGACCTATCATTGCCACACCCTTTCCTGCATCCGGCGAGCTCTCTCATGAAACGATCGCGCGCACCGACATGCATCGCGCTTGCCGCCGCGCTGCTGGCGGCGGCGACGCTGACGGCCAGAGGCGACGAGGTCGGCGTCAGCGAGGACGCGATCCTGTTCGGCCAGGCCGCGGCGCTCGAAGGTCCCTCCTCCGTGCTCGGTCAACAGATGCGACAAGGCATCGTCGCCGCGTTCACCGAGATCAATGCCAAGGGCGGCATCCGGGGCCGCAAGCTCCAGCTCGTCAGCCGCGACGACGGCTACGACCCCGATCGCTCAGTGGCGCAGACGCTGCGGCTGATCGAGGATGACAAAGTGTTCGCGCTGATCGGCGCGGTCGGCACCCCGACCGCAATGGCGACCATCCCGATCACGAGCGCCCGCGACGTTCCCTTCATCGGACCGGTCAGCGGCGCCGAATTCCTGCGCGACCTCGAACTGGCCAATGTCGTAAACATCCGCGCGAGCTACGGCGCGGAGTCGGAGACGCTCATCAAGCATCTCACCGAGGATCGCCACTTCACCCGGATCGCCATTTTCTACCAGGACGATTCCTTTGGCCGCGACGGCCTCACCGGCGTGAAGAACGCGCTCGCCAAGCGCGGCCTCGAGCTCGCCGCTGAAGGCACCTTCGAGCGCAACACCCGCGCGGTCGGCGCGGCCTGGCGCACCATCAAGCGCGCCGAGCCCGAGGCGATCGTCATGGTCGGCACTTACGGTCCGAGCGCCGAGTTCATCAAGCTCGCGCACCGCAGCGGCCTCTCACCGACCTTCGTCAACATCTCCTTCGTCGGCGCCACCGCGCTCGCCAAGGAGCTCGGCTCCGACGGCGAAGGCGTCGTGGTCGCGCAGGTCGTGCCGTTTCCCTGGGATCGCTCGATCAAGCTCGTCGCCGACTACCAGGCGGCGCAGAAGGCGATTGATCCGACGCTGACGCCGGATTTCGTGTCGCTCGAAGGCTATCTCTGCGGTCGCCTGGCGGCGGCCGCCCTCGAAAATCTCGGACCGAACCCGACACGCGCGGGGCTGCTGCGCACCATCAACGACATCGGCCGCTTCGACATCAGCGGCAGCGTCGTCACCGTCGGCTTTCGCGCCATCGAGACGCCGCCAAAGGTGTTCCTGACGGTGATCCAGAAAGACGGGACGTTCAGGGCGATCGACCGGCTCTAGGGCGCCTCAAGGCCGCCGCGTCCAGCGGTCGGCGTTGACGGCGCCCTGCGGGGCCTCGCCCTTGATGATGGCGTCGACCTGCCGGACCGTTTCCAGCGACTGATACTCGATCGCCTGC
The DNA here is from genome assembly GCF_036924495.1 of Bradyrhizobium sp. AZCC 2230. NCBI lineage: Bacteria > Pseudomonadati > Pseudomonadota > Alphaproteobacteria > Hyphomicrobiales > Nitrobacteraceae > Bradyrhizobium > Bradyrhizobium sp. AZCC 2230. The sequence continues at coordinate 3,963,273 of NZ_JAZHRS010000001.1, forward strand.
GGCGTCAGCCCGCCGACATGCGGCGTGGCGACGACATTGGAAAGCTTCGCCAGCTCCGGCGTCGGCATCTGGTCGGGGGCGCGGCCGACATCCATCGCAGCACCGGCAATGCGGTTCTCCAGCAGGGCCTTCGCCAGCGCGGCCTCGTCGACGAGATTGCCGCGCGAGAGATTGATGAAGACGGCATGCTTCTGCATGCGCGCCAGCGCCGCCTCGTCGATCAGCTTCTCCGTCTGCTCGTTGGCAATTGCGAGGCAGACCACGTAGTCCGATGCCGCCAGCAGCTCGTCGAGACCGACCTGTTTGATCGCGCTGTCGCTGACATCAGCGAAGGGATCGGCGACCAGCACCTTCATGCGCATCACCTTGGCGATCTCGGCGAGGTAACGACCGATGCTGCCATAGCCGATGATGCCGATTGTGCTGCCGGCGAGCTGACGGCCCGTCCGCGCCTCCGGCTTGCGGCCGGCATGGAAGTCGGCTGTGGCCCGCGACACGCCGCGCGACAGGTCGACCATGAAGCCGATCGCGAGCTCGGCGACCGCCTGCACGAAGCCGGGACCGGCGCGCGTCACCAGCACGCCGGCCGTTGATGCGGCATCGACGTCGACGTTGCGGATGTCGACGGCACAGCGAACGAAGGCTCGGAGATTCGGCAATTGCGCAAATATCTCGCCGCGCCCTTCCGTCATGCGATCGGCGACGATGATGTCGGCGTCCTTTGCCGCATTCACGAGGCCTGCGGAATCGAGCGCCTGATCACCCTCGTGCAGGATCACGTCCGCAACCGCCCGCAGGCCGTTCAGGCTGCGATCGCCGTAATAATTGCGGCGCATCTCCGGCGTGTGGGCCAGCAGGACTTTCACAGCAACACTCCCTTAATAACCGAACGCGCGCGGCAACGCGGTCGAGAGCCATGGCACGAAGGCGATGACGAGCAGGCAGAGGAACAACAGGCCGAGATAGCCCAGGATCGGCTTCACCGTCTGCTCGATCGGCACATTGCCGATCAGGCAGGCGCCATAGAGCCCAAGCCCGAGCGGCGGAGCGAACAGGCCGACGCCCATCGCGATCACCAGCACCACGCCGAAATGTAGGGGATCGATCCCTAGCTGCACCGCCACGGGAAGAAGCAGCGGCCCGAAGATGATGAGCGCGGCCGCGCCTTCCAGCACCGAGCCCATCACGATCAGCACGGCGATCGCGAGCAGGATGAACAGCCAGGTGCCGCTCGTCTTGGACAGTCCCAGCATGAAGTCGCCGACCGCGTGCGGCACCTGCTGCAAGGTCAGCGTGAACGCCAGCGATTGCGCGGCGGCGACGATGAACAGCACCAGCCCCGCGCGCGTCGCCGCCTGAACGAAACTATGCGTCGCCGATCTGAAGCTGAGCTCGCGGAACACGACGCTCCCGACGATGAGCGCATAGGCCGCGGCAAAGGCGGAAATTTCGGTTGCCGTGGCAAAGCCGCTCTTGAAGCCGAAGAAGATCATGAAGATCAGGCCGAACGAAGCGATTGCGCCGCTCCACAGGCCCGAGACCGGCATCTGCGGCTCGACCTCCTCGGCGTCCGCCGGCGTCTTGCCGAAGATGATCGAGAAGGCGATCAGCACCGCCGCCATCAGCGCCGCCGGCAGCAGCCCTGCCATGAACAGGCCGCCGATCGACAGGTTCGCGACGAAGCCGAGGATGATCAGGTTGATGCAGGGCGGAATCGTTTCCGCCATCACCGCGGACGCCGCGAGCAGGGCCACCGCACTGCCCGGATTCTGCTTCGAGCGGCGCGCCGCCGGAATCAGCACGGAGCCGACGGCCGCGACATCGGCCATCTTCGAACCCGAGATGCCCGAGAACAGCACCATCGAGGCCACCATCACGACGTTCAGGCCGCCGCGCATGCGGCCGACTCCGCGCTGCAGCAGCTCGATCAGTCGCACCGACATGCCGTTGGCTTCCATGAGGTAGCCGACGAGGATGAAGAACGGAATCGCGAGCAGCACGAAATTGTCGATCCCGCGCGCCATCTGCTGGGCGAAGATGACGCCGGGCATCGCGCCCTCGACCCAGATGAAGATCAGCGCGGCCAGCGCCAGCGCAAAACCGATCGGCAAGCCGCCGAACAGCGTGGCGAAGAAACCGATCAGCATCAGCACGCCCGCCGACGGCACCGAGGACGGCGACAGATAATCCCAGGCGAGATAGAGCACCGTCACGACGGCGACCGCAACGAGGCCCCTGACGATCTCAGGCAGCGGTCGCGCGCAGAGATGGTCGATCGCGAACACCGTCATGAACAGCGCGCCGACGCCCATCGGATAGAAGGTCAATTCCAGCGGCAAGCCCGAGCCGGTGGTCTGCCCCGCCGTCAACGAGCCCAGCTTGATGGCGTTATAGGCGACGTAGCCGGAGATCAGCACGACGAGCACGGCGCTGGCGGCGTCGACCAGGGTACGCAGCCGCAGCGCCAGCAGATCGCGAAAGAAGGATACGCCGACATTCTCGCCGCGCGCAAGCGCACTTGCCGCGCCGAAGAAGGCAGAGCCAACCATCAATCCGCGCGCGACGTCATCGGACCATTCGACCGGCGCGTTGAAGCAGAAGCGCAGCAGCACGGATCCGCAGACGACCGCGAGATCGGCGGCCAGAAGGATGGCCGCGATCGTGTCGCTCAGGCGAAGCAGAAGGGCGATGCTCCCGTGGCGACCGCCCGAGAGCGGCACGGCTTCTGTCATTGTCAAATCAGATTTGGCCAACCCGGATTTGGCCATCTCAGGCTTGCGTCGAACGAATGATGTCGATGACGGCCTTGGACTCCGGCCGTGCCTTGATGAAGTTCTCGGTCTGCGGCGCCACGCGCTTCTTGAACGCCTCGCGGTCGCATTGGGCCACCGTCACGCCCTTCTCGGTCAGAGCCGCCAGCGCTTCCTTCTCGACTGCGAGCCCATGGGTCCGCGTGTCGGCCGCGGCCTTCTTCGCGGCGTCGAGAAAGCCCTCGCGCAGCTTCGGATCCATGCGATTGAAGGTCGTGTCGCTGAAATAGACCGCGAGCGGCGAGAAATTGTGCTGCGTCAGCGCATAGAACTTCGCGGTTTCGAAGAACTTGCTGGCGAGGATTGTCGGCGGATCGTGCTCGAGGCCATCGAGCACGCCGGCCTGCAACGCCGTGTAGATTTCGCCGAACGCCAGCGGTGTGGCCGCAGCCCCCATCAGCCGCAGACATTCGGTGATGACGGGATTCGGCAGGGTGCGGATCTTGAGACCGGCGAGATCCTCCGGCGTCTTCACCGGCTTCTTCGCAAACACGCTGCGCGAGCCGAAATTATAGGCCCAGGCGATGATGCGGATGTTGCTGCCCTTGAGCAGCGCGTCCTCGATCGGCTTGGCGGCGCCGGCGTCGAACGCCTTGGTCTGCTGCGGGAAGCTCGAGAACAGGAAGCCGAGGTCGTAGGTGCCGACCAGTGGCACCAGATTGGCCGAGATCGACGAGCCCGACACCATGAGGTCGATGACGCCGAGCTTCACCGAATTGATGACGTCGATTTCCTGACCGAGCTGGTTATCCGGGAAGAAGGCGACCTCGACCTGCTCGCCGAGCCCGTTGCCCTTCAAATTCTTAACGAGGTTGTCGTAGTAGACGCGGCCGTTGGCGAATTTGGGATCGTTCGGCAGCGAGGAGGAGCATTTCAGCTTCAGCGTCGCGGCTTCGGCACGGCCGATGATGGCGGGAGAGAGCACGAGGCCGGCGGTCACGGCCGTCGACGACTTGATGAACGTGCGACGGCTGACGGGAACGATGGTCATGGTGTCTCTCCCCAGTATTTTTTGTTCGCGGCCACGGTCGTAGCCACAGCCTGTTGCACGGACTGTATGGCCAAAGCGACGACGCAGGCAAGCGTTGCGGCCTGCGCAGCCGAGACGGGACGAGAGCAAGGCGCGCCGGCAGAGACCGCAGCGGAATGCCTATATTTGCCGATGTTCTCGATCATGCCGCATCGCGACCGAACGGCGGGCTATGCAGATTGCGCAGATCGATCCAATTCGGGTATGGATCAATGCCGAACGCAGATTGATGGGCTTTTGGCTGGTCACTGCGCGTTGGCACGCAACAAAGAGCTGCGGGACCGTGATCCCGCAGCTCTCACGTTTCAATGATGCGACGATGTCAGCGCGACGACGCGACGCTCAACTGTCCGCTCGCCGCCTCGACGTCGCGTGAAGGCCGCAGCGCGAAGGCGCCATCGCCGAGCAGCGCCTGCGCGACCAGCGCGATCACCCAGAACGCGGGATATTCCCAGCCACCCTTGGGATTTGTGAAGAAGAACCCGGCGGCACCGTGCACGGTGAAGATCGCGCCGAGCAGGATCGGGATGCCGGCCAGCGCGGCATAGCGGGTCCAGACGCCGAGGATCAGGGCGATGCCGCTCAGGACTTCGACGGTCATCACGAGGTAGGCGAGCTCGGGCGGGAAGCCGAGGCTGCCGAAGAATTTTGCGGTGCCGGCCGGGGTGAAGACGAACAGTTTCAGGCTGGCATGGGCCAGGAAGAGCGCGCCCAGCGTCACGCGCAGCACCAGCGCGGCGTAAGGAGCGGTACGGGAATCGATCATGGCGGTCTCCATTGTTGGGGACAGCTATGATCTATTCTCAAAAGAACGATAATCGGCTAATCTGGAAAAATACTTCACACCAATAGAGTGAGATAAATGCTCGACCGGCTGACCAGCCTGGAAGTCTTCGCCAAGGTGGCGGCGAACGGCAGCCTGTCCGGTGCGGCCCGGGCGATGGGCCTGTCGCAGACCATGGTCACCAAGCACGTGGCCTCGCTGGAGGCGCGGCTCGGCATCAAGTTGTTCCACCGCACCACGCGGCGGCTGTCGATCACCGAGGCCGGCCGGCTCTATCTGGAGTCCTCCGAGCGGATCCTTGCCGACATGGAGACGGCCGATGCCGCAGTGGCGCGGGAGCGCGTCGAGCCGCGCGGATTGTTGCGGGTCAACGTGCCCGTCGTGTTCGGCACACGGCAGATTGCGCCCCTCATTGCAGATTTCTCGGAACGCTACCCCGAGGTCACCATCGAGCTCGGCCTCAACGATCGCCTCGTCGACCTTGCCGAGGAAGGCTGGGATCTCGCAATCCGCATCGGACGCTTACGCGACTCCAGCATGGTGGCGCGGAAGCTCGCGCCGAACCGGCTGGTGGTCTGCGCCGCCCCGTCCTATCTGGCGAAGCACGGCACGCCGCGCACCGTCGCCGACCTCGCCGCGCATAATTGCCTCGGCTACACGCTTACGCAGCAGGGCAGCGCCGCGGAATGGCCGTTCGGCGTCGACGGCGAGATCCGCATCCAGATCAGTGGCACCTTGCGTGCCAACAATGGCGATGCGCTGCGCGCTGCGACGCTGGCCGGCCTCGGCCTCGCCCGGCAGCCGACCTTCATCATCGCCGACGATCTGCGCGCCGGCACGCTGGTCGCGCTTCCGCTCGATCAGCCGGAGATGCAGTCATCCGCGGTGCATGCGGTCTACCTGCCCGATCGCCGGCCGCCGGCGAAGGTGCGCGCCTTCATCGATTTCCTCGCCGCACGCTTTGCGCCTGACCCGCCCTGGGACCGTGGATTGTTCTGAAAACACGGCATAGCGCGCCGGCTCCGGCAGACCCCCTGCCCCATTTGCCGCACGCGAGAGCGTGAGATAGCGCACAGACAGAGTCGTGGCGGACGACTAGAAAAGGTGACATCCTCGCACCCATTGCCTATGGAGGTGACACCATGCGCCGTCCAGTCCTTTGTAATTTGGTTCTTGCTTCCAGTCTCCTTGCACTCACGCAGTTGATGACGCCGACACAGGCCGCGGCCGAAGCGCGGCTTGCGCTGGTGATCGGCCAGTCCGCCTATCGCACCGTGCCGGAACTGCCCAACGCCGCCAACGACGCCAAGGGCATGGCCGAGCTGCTCGGCAATGCCGGCTTCAACGTCACCGCGGCGCCCAATCTGTCGCAGAACGAGATGCGCCAGACGATATCGGATTTCGCCGGAAAGGTCAGCGCCAGCGGCGCCGACACCGTCGCGCTGGTGTTCTATGCCGGCCACGGCCTGCAGATCGACGGCGAGAACTATCTCGTGCCGGTTGATCTCGATCCCAAGCGCGAGGCCGACATTCCGTTGCAGGGCGTGCGTCTAAACGATCTGCTCAACACGCTCGGCGCGTTGCCGACGCGGGCGCGCATCTTCATGCTCGATGCCTGCCGCAACAATCCGTTCCCGGCGCTGAGCGGTGCCGGCCACGGGCTTGCGATCGTCGACACCAAGGCAGGCGCGCCGGGCTCGTTCATTTCATATTCGACCTCGCCCGGTGCCGAAGCCGAGGACGGATCCGGAGCCGACAGTCCCTACACCACGGCAGCGCTGACGGTCGCCAAGCAGCCGAACGTCCCGATCGAGGAAGTGTTCAAGCGCATTCGTATCTCCGTGGCGCAATCGACCGACGGACGACAGATCCCCTGGGAAAGCTCGTCGCTGACGACCGACTTCAAATTCTTCGGTGGTGATAGCAGCGGCGGTCAGCCCCCTGCTCCGGGCGCGAACGCGATGGCCCTCGCCAGCGCTACGCGCAGCGTCGAGGATTGGCGCAAGGATTTGCAGGGCAAGGACGCCAAGGTCGCCTATCAGCTCGTGATCGCCGACGACACCGTGCCCGCCTATCAGGCCTATATCGAGCTCTACGCGCAGGACGCTCAAACGCCGCGCCTGCGCACGGTGCTGGAGCGGCGGCGCCAGATGCTGGCGTGGGACCGCGCTGTGGCGATCAACACCCGCGCTTCGTACGAGGCCTATCTCGCGAACTGGGACAACAGCGATCTCGCGGCGACCGCGCGTCGGCTGCTGCTGCGTGTGCAGAACCGCAACTACGCCTTGCCGGTGGCGGCCGCTGCGGTGCCGGTCGCCGTCGCGATGGCGCCGACCTGCCCATGCTCGACACCGTCAACGCCGGCAACGCCGATCAACCCGACGGTTGCGCCTATCATCAAGAAGCGCGTCGACGACACGCCGCCAAAGCGCAAGGTCGTCGACACGCCGCCGAAGCCGCGCCGGCCGCCGCCTGACGAGGTCGTCGAGCGCGCACCGCCTCAAGGCCCGCCGCCCGAAGCCGTCGGGATCGGCATCGGGATCGGTCTCGGCATGGGCATGGGCATGGGCGGCCATGGCGGAGGAGGCATGGGACGCGGCGGCGGCGACTACAACCGCGGCACCAGGTACTGACACTGCCGCATTGCGATAGGCATTGATGTCCGCAAGCTTCGCTTGCGGACATTTCTGTTGATAGCCCCGGGCCTTCGCAGTCTGCCGCCCTCCAATCCGGAAATGCTGTAGTCTGATCGACCGACGCAGATTTTCCGGGGACTTCGCATCGATGCCGCAAGACGCTCACGCCAGGAAAGCATGGCCGCTGTTTGGCTCGCTCGCCTCCTATTCGCTGCCCGGCGATCTCATGGCGGGGCTGACGCTGGCGGCGATCGCGATCCCCGAGCAGATGGCGACCGCGCGGCTCGGCGGCTTCGCGCCGCAGATCGGCTTCTTCGCCTTCATGGCGGGTTCACTCGGCTTTGCCCTGCTCGGCGGCAACCGCTTTCTGTCCTGCGGCGCCGATTCCACGATCACGCCGATCTTCGCCGGCGGCCTTGCCGCGTTGGCTGCTGCCGGCTCACCCGAATATCAGGGGCTCGCGATCGCACTGGCGCTGATGGTCGGCGTGATGATGCTCGCCGGCGGAGCGTTTCGGCTCGGCGGCATCGCCAACCTCCTGTCGATGCCGGTGATGGTCGGCTTCCTCGCCGGCATCTCCGTCCACATCATCGTGTCGCAATTGCCGGGCGTGCTGGGACTGGAATCGCCGAGCGGGCCGACGCTCGATCGCATCGGCGTGCTCGCAACCGAGATCGGCCGCACCAATCCCGTGACGCTCTGCATCGGTTTCGGCGTGCTGGCCGTGGTTGTCATCTCCGAAAAGATCAGCGCAAAGATTCCCGGCGCGCTGATCGGGCTCGTCGCCGCGACTCTGGCCACGATCTCGCTCGGCCTCGAGAGCAAAGGCGTCAACGTCGTCGGCAGCGTGCCGGGCACGCTGCCGCGGCCGACACTGCCCGAGCTTGCACCAGAGCAATGGGTGCGGCTGGTGCCGCTCGCCTTCGTGATCACCGTGGTGGTGATGGTGCAGACCGCAGCCACCACGCGATCCTTCCCGTCCGATCTCGACAAGCCCGCTGACGTCGATCGCGACTTCCTCGGCGCCGGCGCCGGCAGCGTGCTGTCGGGCCTGTTCGGCGCGTTTCCCGTCAATGCCAGCCCGCCGCGCACCGGCATCGTCGCCGAGACCGGCGGACAATCGCAGCTTGCGGGCCTGGCGGCCGCGGTGATCGTCCTGTTGTTGCTCGCGTTCGGAACGGGGCTGCTGCAGCACGTCCCGGAGGCAGCCCTTGGCGGCATCCTGCTGTTCGTCGCGCTGCGCATCATCCGCACCAAGCAGATCCTCACGATCTATCGCCAATCGTTCAGCGAGTTTCTGCTGATCGTCGCCACCGCGGCGCTGATCATCGTGCTGCCGATCCAGCAGGGCGCGTTCCTCGGCATCGTGCTGTCGCTGCTGCACGGCATCTGGAGCACGACGCGCGCAAGGCTCATCGAGTTCGAGCGCGTGCCGGGCACCACGATCTGGTGGCCGGCGCATCCCCACATCACCGGCGAGCGCATCGCGGGTGTCGCCGTGATCGGGCTGCAGGCGCCGCTGTCCTTCCTCAATGCGCCCGGCTTCCGCAGCGACGTGACGAAAGTCCTGAGCGCGGCGACGCCGCAATTGCTGGTGCTGGAGGCGAGCGGCATGGTCGAGATCGACTTCACCGCCGCGCAGATCCTGCTCGACGTCTTCAAGGCATGCAGCGAACAAGGCGTCACGGTCGCGCTGGCGCGGCTGGAATCGGTACGCGCGCAGGACGCATTCGAGCGCTTCAAATTGTTCGATGTGCTGCCGAAGGAGCACGTCTTCCACAGTGTGGACGAGGCCGTGAGAAAGCTGGCGAAATAGCCGCGCTCACTGCAACAGCACGGGATAGTCACGCTGCACCGTCTCGCGGATCCAGCTTGCCTGGATCGCGCGCGACAAAATCTGCGCGGTTTTGACGTCATTGGCCTTCATGCAGAGATCGACGATGCGGCGGACCGCGTCGTCGCGCATCAGATCGTCGGAGATCTTCATCGCGATTTCCATCGCGGCGCGCGCCGCACCTTCATAGCGTTCGCTCTCGCGCATGTCGTTGCGCGGCGAACCTCCGACCGTCGCTGCGCTCGCGGTCGCAGCCTCACAGATGGTGCGGATGCGGGCAGCGGCTTCGATGTCGCCGAGCGGCCCCTGGATCACCTCGTCCCAGACGTCCCCCGGCGTCTTCCTTGCGAACCACTTCATCACCCCGCCACCCGTGGTCTTCCCGCCACCGTATTGCCGTGCTTCAGCTCCACCCAGCATAGAGAACCGCAGCGAGATCGGCGAGGCGGTTTTTTCCGCCACAATTCCGTGGCTCGCGACACGCTCAGGACGTCCGACGTGGTCCGATCGCCTCGAACTGCGCCTTCTGCTCGTCATTCAGCGTGGCGTAGAAATCCTCCAGCGCCGCGCGAACCGACTTGACGCCGTCGAGCATGACGTCGAGCCGCTTGCGGACCGCGGCCATTCGCGCCGGCGGCGTCATGACGTCGTTGGGCTGGCAGGCCGCCTTGAGCGATGCGCTGACCCTGGTGCTGGTATCCTGGAGCACCTGTAGCGCGGCGCGCTGGGTGTCGTTGGGATGAAGCCTCGCTTCGATCTCGGCGCCGGGCCAATCGAGCGCGGCAGACGCTCCGCAATTCTGGACCAGCGATCCATTGCTGTTGTTGGACGCCGTCGCGCGACGCTGATCTTCGGCCAGCGCATTGAAGCGTGCCTTCTGCTCGTCGGTGAGCGAGCCATAGAACTTGTCCAGGGCAGGCTGAACGAGATCGACGGCCTTTTCCATCGCCTCGACACGCTGCCGCATCGCCATCAGCCGACCGGGCGCGGTCGCCGCGACCTGCGCCGGACAGGACGCACGGATCATGTCCGCCGCCTGGATCGAGGCATTGCCGAGTTCGTCGAGGCTTGCGCCTTGCGCGTCCGTCGGCTGCACCGCGGCTGCGATCTGGTCGATCGGCAGTCCGACGATTTCGCGTCGATCGCTGCCGCAAAGCTGATCGAGCGCAACTCCTCGCGGTTGCCGCCGTCCCTGCGGTCGTTGCGGTAGATAGGCCGAGAGACCGTCATAGCCATAGGGCCCGAAGATGCCGGCATAGATGTCCGGGTAGCCGTAGCCCCAGAAGCCGAGACCGTCGCCCCAGATCGTGTAGTCGTAGAGGTCGTTATAGGCGAACGGCCAGAACAACGGTCCGACCCAGCCATAGCCGCCCCCCGCATGTTGCCACCATCCGCTGCTTGCGCCATGCCAGCCGGCAAGTGCGGCCGCGGCTGCGATCTGGGCTCGCGCCGCCGGATTGCTGATCAGCCGGCCATTGCGGAACGCGCTGGAGTGCGCGTTGAGGGCATTGCGGAAATTCGCAGGACGGACGCCTGCATTGCGGATCTGACCGAAGTTCGGACCACCATGTCGCGCTCCGGCTGCGAACCGCACCCCGCCATGCTGCCCGCCACCGCCATGCGCGTGCCCGAAGCCATGACCGCCGAAATGGCCACCACCATGATGCCCACCACCATGATGCCCACCACCATGACCACCTCCGTGCCCACCGCCATGGCCACCTCCGTGCCCACCGCCATGTCCTCCGCCGCCCTTCCCCAGAGCTGTGCCTGCCAGCATGCAGGCGAGCACCATCACGGCAATTCCAATGACCGGTCGCAACATCGCATCCTCCCGCAGAGCCGCGCCATTGCGGCATCGGAAGTTGACGAGAATTGGAACCGGCGTGGTGGGCGAAAGTTCCGTGAACGCGACGCAGCAGCTGCGCGCGCTACGCCTCCGGCACGATCTTGCCGGGGTTGAAGATGTTTTGCGGATCGAGTGCCTTTTTCAGCGCACGCATCGCATCGATTGCTTCAGGGCCGAGTTCCGCCTTGAGATATTTCTGCTTGCCCTGTCCGATGCCATGCTCGCCGGTGCAGGTTCCGTCCATCGCTTGCGCGCGCTCGACGAGGCGATGCATGAATTCCTCACCGCGCGCCATCTCGGCCGCGTCGTTGGTGTCACACACCAGCGAGCAGTGGAAATTGCCGTCGCCGACATGGCCGACGATCGGCGACAACAGGTTGAGTCGCTTGAGGTCTTCCTCGGTCTCGCTGACGCAATCGGCAAGCCGCGAGATCGGCACGCAGACGTCGGTCGCGACCACGCCGATGCTGTCGCCGGGCCGCAGTGCCTTGACGGACCAGTAGGCATCGTGCCGCGCCTGCCACAGTTTTGTGCGGTCCTCCGGCTTGGTGGTCCAGGAGAAATCGCCGCCGCCGCAATCCTTTGCGATCTCGCCGAACGCCTTCGACTGCGCATCGACCTCGATCTCGCTGCCGTGGAATTCCATCAACAGCAGCGGCGTCTCCGGCAGAGTCAGCTTCGAATAGGAATTGCAGGCCTTCACCTGCGCGGCATTGAGCAACTCGATGCGCGCCACGGGAATGCCGGTCTGGATCGCCAGGATCACGGCCTGACACGCCCCATGCACGGTCTCGAACGACACCGCCGCCGCCGCGATCGTCTCGGGAATGCCGCGGAGCCGAATGGTCAGCTCCGAGATGATGCCGAGCGTGCCTTCGGCGCCGACGAACAGATGCGTCAGGTCGTAGCCGGCGGATGATTTTTTCGCGCGCGTACCTGTGGTGATGATCTCACCGTCGCCGCGCACGACTTTCAGCGCCAGCACGCTGTCACGCATGGTGCCGTAGCGCACCGCGTTGGTGCCGGAGGCGCGCGTCGAGGCCATGCCGCCGAGCGAGGCATCCGCGCCGGGATCGATCGGGAAGAACAGGCCCTGGTCGCGCAGATGCTCGTTGAGCGCCTTGCGGGTGACGCCGGGCTGGATCACGCAGTCGAGGTCCTCGGCATGCACCGCGAGCACCTTGTTCATGTCGCGCAAATCGATCGAGATGCCGCCGGCGGGCGCATTGACCTGGCCCTCGAGCGAGGTGCCGGTGCCGAAGGGAATGACGGGCACGCCGTTGCTGGCGCAGATCCGCACCACGTCCTGGATGTCGGCGGTCTCCTGCGCCATCACCACGCCATCCGGCGGCTGGTTGACGATCCATGTCGTGGTATGGCCGTGCTGCTCGCGGACGGCCTGCGAGGTGATGAGGCGGTTGCCGAAGCGTGCGGCAAGCTGCTCCAGCGCGCTCGCGAGGGCTTTCGGCGCCGGCCGCGGCGGATTATTGGTGATGGTCGTACCCACGGATAGTCCTCCCGACACAGGAAACCGTGGCAAAGGACATCTCACCGGTCAAGTCAAGCGACCGGACGCATAGCCAGGGACTGAGACATGCCGGAGAGTGCCGCCACCGCCCCGAACGCAGAGCCGTTCCGCTCCTCGATCATGCAGATCGAGCCGCAATGGATCGACTACAACGGCCATCTCAACATGGCCTATTACAACGTGATGTTCGACCGGGCGATCGACGAGTTCTGGCTCGAGCTCGGGATCGGTCCCACTTACAAGAAGGAACGCCACGGCTCGACCTTCACGGCCGAATGCCATGTGCGGTATTTGCGTGAGATCCACCTCGGCGATCCCGTGCAGATTTTGGTGTGGCTGCTGGAGGCCGACGACAAGCGGTTGCACACATTCGAGGAGCTCCGGCACGCGACCGAAGGCTGGCTGTCGGCCACATCGGAGAACATGTCGCTGCATATGGATATGAACGCGCGACGCGTTGCGGCTTTTCCGCCGGACATCCAGCAGCGGATCGCGGGGGTCGCCAAGGCCCACAGCGTCCTGCCGCGGCCCGAGGGCATCGGCCGCAACGTGGCGATGCCCTCGAAGCGATAAGCCGCTAGATCCTGCGGCCGCGGGCGAGGCCGACCACGGCCGAGACCAGGAACAGGACGACCGCGACGAAGAAGATGATCTTGGCGATTTCGATCGATGCGCCGGCGAGGCCGCCAAAGCCCAAAATGCCGGCGATCAGGGCGATAACCAGAAACGTCACAACCCAGCTAAGCATGGTCAGAACCTCTGTTTCGAGTCTGTCTGCGATCGGCGCGGCTGACGCGCCTCGCTTGTTCAGACAATCTCGACGCAGGAACGAAGGTTCCGACCCAAACGAACGGGAAATTCGCGAGCGTCGCAGGAACAAATCGGCCCACCACGCACGTGGAAAACCCCGCCCCGCCGCCCCATATAGGCTGCAATCCCTGTTATGAAGGCTCCCTCCCGCGACGGCGCGGTGCCATCGTGGGCCAATGATTCGCATGACCGAGCCGAGCAAGATCACCAGCGTTCCCGACCATCAGCCCGCAGCCGGCGGCATCGCCGCGCGTGCGCGCGCCACGGTGGGTCCGAAATATCTGACCGGGCTCAATCCGGAGCAGCGCGACGCCGTCGAAACGCTGGACGGCCCGGTTTTGGTGCTGGCCGGCGCCGGCACCGGCAAGACCCGCGTGCTGACCACCCGCATCGCCCACATCCTGAGCCAGGGCCGCGCCCGCCCCGCCGAGATCCTGTCGGTGACCTTCACCAACAAGGCCGCGCGCGAGATGAAGCATCGGCTCGGCCAGATGCTGGGCCAGGCCGTCGAGGGCATGCCGTGGCTCGGCACCTTCCACTCCATCGGCGGCCGCATTTTGCGGACCCATGCAGAGCTGGCGCAGCTCAAGTCGAATTTCACCGTGCTCGATACCGACGACCAGGTGCGGCTGCTCAAGCAGCTGCTGCAAGCCGACAACATCGACGACAAACGCTGGCCCGCGCGCATGCTGGCCGGGCTGATCGACGGCTGGAAGAACCGCGGCCTGACGCCGTCGCAGGTGCCGGCCGGCGAAGCCGCCGTCTTCGCCAACGGCAAGGGCGGCAAGCTCTATGCAAGCTACCAGGAGCGGCTGAAGATCCTGAACGCCGCCGATTTCGGCGACCTGCTGCTCGAAGACATCCGCATCTTCCGCGAGCACCCGGATATTCTCCGGCAGTACCAGCAGCGCTTCAAATTCATCCTGGTCGACGAATATCAGGACACCAACGTTGCGCAGTATCTGTGGCTGCGGCTGCTGTCGCAGGCGCCGACGAAACCTGCCGCACAAGCCGTCATTCCAGAGCGCGTCGAAGACTCGAACCCCGATTCTCCAAGTGAATCCGACAATACACATCGTCCCGAAATGACGGAGCGCGCGGCGATCGCGGCTGCTTCGGCGGGCCCCACCAAAAACATCTGCTGCGTCGGCGACGACGACCAGTCGATCTATGGCTGGCGTGGCGCTGAGGTCGACAACATCCTGCGCTTCGACCACGATTTTCCCGGCGCAAAAGTCATCCGTCTCGAGCGCAACTACCGTTCGACCGGCCACATCCTCGCGGCCGCCTCGCACCTGATTGCGCATAACGAAGGCCGGCTCGGCAAGACGCTGCGCACCGAGGACCAGGACGGCGAGAAGGTCACGGTGACGGGCTCGTGGGACTCGGAAGAGGAGGCCCGCGGCATCGGCGAGGAGATCGAGCAGATCCAGCGCCAGGGCGACAAGCTCAACGAGATCGCCATTCTCGTGCGCGCGTCTTATCAGATGCGCGAGTTCGAAGACCGTTTCGTCACGCTCGGCCTGCCCTATCGCGTCATCGGCGGTCCGCGCTTCTATGAACGCGCCGAAATCCGCGATGCGCTGGCTTATCTGCGCGTCATCAACTCACCGGCCGACGATCTCGCCTTCGAGCGCGTCGTCAACGTGCCCAAGCGCGGGCTTGGCGATGCCACCGTGCAGATGCTGCACGACCACGCCCGCAAGCGCCGCATCCCGCTGTTCGAGGCGGCGCGCGCCGTGGTCGAGACCGACGAGCTGAAACCGAAGGCGCGCGGCTCGCTCCGTGAGGTCGTCGCCCAGTTCGATCGCTGGCGCGCCCAGCGCGAGGTCACCGCGCATACGGACCTCGCCCAGATCGTGCTGGATGAGAGCGGCTACACCGAGATGTGGCAGAAGGACCGTTCGGCGGACGCCGCCGGCCGGCTGGAGAATTTGAAAGAGCTGGTGCGCTCGATGGAGGAGTTTGAGAACCTGCAGGGGTTTTTGGAGCACATCTCGCTGGTGATGGACCGCGACAACGGCGCCGAGGAAGACGCGGTGTCACTGATGACGCTGCACTCGGCCAAGGGGCTCGAATTCGACAACGTGTTCCTGCCCGGCTGGGAGGAAGGCCTGTTCCCGAGCCAGCGCACGCTGGACGAACAGGGCCGCGCCGGGCTCGAGGAAGAGCGCCGGCTCGGCCATGTCGGCCTCACGCGCGCGAGGCGGCGCGCAAAGATCTATTTTGCGACCAACCGGCGGATCCATGGCACCTGGTCGACCACGATCCCGTCGCGCTTCCTCGACGAATTGCCGGCGGCCAATGTCGAGATCACGGAATCCAAGGGCGGCTCGGCCTGGGGTGGCACCGGCGGTTACGGCGCCTCACGCTTCGACGACATGGAGGCGTTCGGCTCGACCTATTCGACGCCCGGCTGGCAGCGTGCCCAGGCCAATCGCAACCGCGGCGGTGGACGCAATGGCGGCGGCGGGCGTGGCGGCTTCGAGGAAGAGGCCTCGAATTTCTCATCCTCTTCGTCATCCGGCCCCGATTTCGGCAGCTTCTCCTCGCGCCGCCGCGGGCCGATGACGATCGAGGGCGAGCTGGTCGCCAAATCGACCGGCACGACATCGGAATTCTCGCTCTCCGACCGCGTCTTCCACCAGAAGTTCGGCTACGGCCGCGTCACCAAGATCGACGGCAACAAGCTCACCATCGCCTTCGACAAGGCCGGCGAGAAGAAGGTCGTGGACAGCTTTGTGCAGCGGACGTGAGTACACCCGCGTCGACCGCATTTAACCCAGGCGGCTACGCTCTAGTTTTCCGGTCAGATGATTCTTTGGGGAGAAATTCATGCTGACCGCGAGCCGCGACATTATTCGGCGCCTGGAGCGCGAGGGTTGGAAACTCGTCCGAGTGACCGGCTCACACCATGTTTTCAAGAGCCCTGGTTCGGGCGAAACGCTCGTTATTCCGCATCCTAAGAAGGACTTGGGAAAGGGCCTGGTCCGTGCCATTTATAAGGGGGCGGGCTGGAAGCCTGATTGAGGTCGACATGGCTCACTACATTGCCATCATTGAAGACGCTGGCCCGGACCACGCCGTGGGCGTGTGGTTCCCTGATCTGCCCGGCTGCATTTCGGGTGGCGACGACATCGACGAGGCCTTGGAGAACGCGCCCGAGGCGCTCGACCTCTACGCGCAGGATCTGAGTGCGGATGGCCGCCAGCTTCCTCCGCCCCGGACACTGACGGAGCTCAAGGCCGACCCCGAAGTTGCGGAAGACCTCAAGAACTACATGGTCGCCCTGATCGAATTTCCTCCCCGCGCCGACGCCGCGGAGTGAGGACTGTTCGCCGCACTGGCCGGACTCTCGACAGTTCTCGCCCGAACAGCCCTTGACCACCGCGAACTTCCCCGTATCAGATGCAACCATGGTCCGGGGCTCCATCACACTGATCGTGCTTGCATTGGGGATGCCGTCGCTCGCGACGGCGGAGACCATGAGCTTTGGCGATTCGATCGGGCTGCTGGCCAAGAGTTGCGGTGCGGAAATCGTCGCCAATTGCCGCGGCGTCAATCCGGACTCCACCCGCCTGAAGGAGTGCCTGTCCCGCAACCGGGACGTGCTCTCCCAGCAGTGCCAGAGCGACTACCTCACCGTGTTCGACTCCATCCAGAAGCGCGTCGCGGCCCGCGTCACGGTCGCGAACGCCTGCCAGCGCGAGATCGTCAAGGTCTGCGGCGGCTCGACCAAGGAGACCAGCAAGTCGATCCCCTGCCTGGTCTCGACGCCCAAGGGCATCAGCAACAACTGCCTGAAGGCCGTCGACGACGCGGGGTATCGATGATGCGCGCAACCGGGCACATCACCGCCGGAATCGGTTTCGCATTGGGCCTCGTTCTGCTCGCGGGCGCGGCCGGCGCACAGACGGCGCCGACCCGCGACGACATCGTCGGCAAGCTCAATCATTTCGAGGAGACCCCCGAGGTCGACCTGCCCGCGCTGAAGCAGCAGGTGATGGAACGGGCCAAGGCCAGGATCAAGAACGATCCGGGTCCGGTGAACCGGCCGCTGATCGTGCCTGATCTGGCCAAGCTGCCCGCCTTCAACGCCCAGATCCAGTTCGACGCCGACACGCCGATCATCCAGCCGGACTCCTACCAGACCGTCGGCCGGATCGCCGACGCAATGGTTCACGCCTCGCTGCTGCCCTACACGTTCCTGATCGTCGGCCATGTCGAGTCCAATCAGAAGACGCGGGAAGCCAACGCGATCCTGAGCCAGCGCCGGGCGGACGCGATCCGTGACGTGCTGGTGAACACCTTCAAGATTTCGACCAAGCGGCTTCAGCCGATCGGCCTCGGCGAGGAGCAGTTCCTCGACCGCGCCAAGCCGACCTCGGCAGTCAACGGCCAGTTGCAAATCCTGACCTTTGCCAAAGTGCCCGATGAAGCGCCTGCGCATCCCGCAGCAGCCCCTGCGCCTGCGGCGAAAAAGCCCGCCAAGAAGCATTGAGCGCATGCGCCGCGCACCGTGCGGAACCCGTTGAACTTCTGACTGTTTTGTGACCTGTCTCACAGCGCGACAGCATGGTCCTGCGCGACAATAGCGCCGGTTTGTGCACTGCCCTGTCCGGTGCTATAGGCTGTTTTCGCCCTTCCCCGACCCCGTGCCGCACGAGACTGAGATGGCTGGCTATTTTCAACGCCAACTGGCCGATTATGTCGAATACCATCGCGATCCCTGGAATTGCGCGATGCATGTGGTCGGCATTCTCCTGCTCTTCACCGGCGCGACGCTGCCGCTGACGCTGGTCCATTTCTCCGTGTTCGGGGTCGAGGTCAGCCTGGCGGTGATTTTGGCCCTGCCCGTGCTGGCATACTGGCTGATGCTGGACGCCGGGGTCGGGCTCGGCATCCTCGTGTCGATGATCGTGCTGCTTTCGGTCGCAACCGCGATCGGCAATCAGGTCTCACTTGCCATGATGTGGTCGATTTTTGCGGTGCTGATCGTGCTCGGCGTCGCATCGCAGATCGTCGGCCACAGGGTGTTTGAGGAGCGGCAGCCATCGATGGTCGACCACCCCACGCATTTTCTGCTTGGACCGATGTTCGTCATGGCAAAACTTTATATTGCACTGGGTTTTCGTCGCGACCTCGCCGCGATTCTCGCGCCTCTTCCGACCAACTCCCTTTCAACCCGATAGCTTTCTCGAAGCGGAACAGCAAAACCTACTTCATGACTCTCGTACTGGTTACCGGTGGCAGTGGTTTCATCGGACATCATCTTGTCGAAGCGCTCCGCGCCCGTGGGCAGCGGGTACGTGTTCTTGATGTGCGGCCGCCGGCTGCCGCGAACGCGGACGTTGAATGTGTGCACGGCTCGGTGCTGGACGGTGCCGCGGTCGATGCTGCGCTGTCCGGGGTCGATCAGGTCTATCACCTCGCCGGCCTGCCCGGCATGTGGGTCGCCAACAAGCGGGACTTCCACGACGTCAATTTCCGCGGCACAGAGGTGGTGCTTGCGGCTGCGATGAAGCGCAGTGTGTCGCGCTTCCTGCACTGCTCGACGGAATCGATCCTGTTTCCTTATGCGAACCTCAACGGCGTTGCCGCCGAGGAGGCGCTGCAGCCGGCCGAAGCGATGCCCGGCGCCTACACGCGGTCGAAGTCGCTCGCCGAGCACCACGCCGCGAAGGCCGCAGCCAGTGGCTTCCCGCTCGTGATCGGCACGCCGACCATGCCGATCGGCCCCGCCGACCACAATCTGACGCCGCCCACCGCGATGCTGTGGTACTTCCTACAGAAGAAGGTGCAGCCGCATCTCGACTTCCTGGTCAATCTCGTCGACGTCCGTGACGTCGCGATGGGCCTGGTGCTGACGATGGAACGCGGCCGCATCGGCCAGCGCTACATCCTCGGCGGCGATTGCGTGCGGCTCGGCCAGATCCTGCGCATGATGTCGGCGATGAGCGGACGGCGGCAATATCCGGTCGTCGTTCCCGGCAAGATCGCCGAGCTCTCCGCCATCATGCTGGAATCGATCTCCGATCGCATCACGCACCGTCCGCCCAACGGCACCGCCGAGGGCGTGCGCATCGCGCTTGCCGCGAGCGACCTTTCAATCGGCAAGGCCCGTGACGAGCTCGGCTATGCGCCGCGCCCGATCGAGCCGGTGCTGCGCGAAACCATCACCCATCTGCTCGCCCGCGGCGGCCAGGCCGCGTCCAATGCCATCGAGCATCACGCGCTGTCGTCGCGCGCGAGCTGATCTGCTCCCCAAAGCAAAGAACCTTTCCGCATGTCCTTTGATTTCAGCAAGCTTCTCTCTGTCGCCTGGGGCGGCTGGACCACGACCTGGCCGACCGAACTCCTGGCCCTGATCTGGCTCGCCTTTCTCGCCAGCTGGGTGGGCGCCTCGTTCTGGCAGGGGCGGACCAAGAAGCAGGTCATGACGCTGGAGTCGCAGCGCTATCGTCTGCCGATCCTGGTCGGCGGCATCCTGTACACGCCATGGATTGCGGAAATCATGGGCTGGAAGCCGCTCTGGGTGCTCGGCAACACCGGCATCTCCATCGCCGCGGTTCTCTCGGTCGCCGGCATCGCCTTCGCCTGGTGGGGTCGGCTGCATCTTGGAAAGTTTTGGTCCAACACCATCACCCAGAAGGAAGACCACCGCGTCATCGACACCGGCCCCTACGGCATCGTGCGGCACCCGATCTACACCGGGCTGATCTTCGGCATGCTCGTCACCGGCATTGCGATCGGCACAGTGACAACGATCCTCGGCGCGATCCTGATCTCGCTCGGCATGTGGCAGAAGGGCCGGATGGAAGAGGTGTTTCTGTCGAAAGAGCTCGGCGAGGACGCCTACGGCGCCTATTGCCGCCGCGTGCCGATGATCATCCCGTTCCTGTCGCCGCGGTAAGGTAGCAAGCCACTAAACTCTTCTGTGTCGTCCTGGCGAAGGCCAGGACCCATTACCCCAGGGAGGAGTTTGGCGACGACTTGTCGCTCGGTACTTCTGCCGCGCCCCCCACCGATAGATTCCGCGGTATGGGTCCTGGCTTTCCGCCAGGACGACGATGTGGTGGCAGCTGCCATGCAAATTCGGCTTGCAGCCATTTGCGCCGTGAACGGCCCGATCCGACCCTGCACAGGTTGACCTTTTGACCGCCACCCAGTTGGATGCGCGCGCAAAACGGCACGATGACGTTTGATCGTGGATCTGGAGAGGTCGACGATCCGGCAGGAACTAGGTCTTGGGCCCGCGCGGGGCTTTGGACGATCCGTCGTTGGACAGTGCCGCAGGATTCGACAGGGGATTTTCATGACATTTTCCAGCATCTTTGCGCAGTTCGTCGCGTTCGTCGGCGGCATCGCGCTGCAATGGCGAAAGCTGTCGGGCACCACGCCCGCGCCGGCCTGGGGTCAGGCCCCGTCGATTCCCGAAGCGAAGCCGCAAGGCGCGCTGCCGACGCTCAAGATGCCGACGGCCCGCGGCTGGAGCGAGGGACAGAAGCCGACGGCCGCCCCCGGGCTCAAGGTCAACGCATTCGCGACCGGCCTCGACCATCCGCGCTGGATCGAGGTGCTGCCCAATGGCGACGTGCTGATCGCGGAATCAACGCAGATCGCGGGCGCACCGAGATCGGTGTTCCATTACGCGATGCAGGCGACGATGCGGCGCGCCGCGGCGCTCGGCGAGTCCGCCAACCGCATCACGCTGCTTCGCGACAAGGACAGCGACGGTGTCGCGGAAGTCCGCGGCGCCTTCATGGAGAACCTCAGCCAGCCGTTCGGCATGGCGCTGGTCGGCGAGACCTTCTATGTCGGCAACACCGACGGCGTGATGGCCTTTCCTTACGTCGCCAACGCCGATCGCATCACTGCGCCGGGCAAGCGGCTCACCACCTTCAAGCCGAGCGGCCACTGGACGCGCAGCCTGCTCGCCAGCCCCGACGGCAAGAAGCTCTACGCCGGCGTCGGCTCGCTCAGCAACATCGCCGAGATGGGCATGGAGGTCGAGGAAGGCCGCGCCGCGGTCTATGAGCTCGACCTCGCCGCCGGCACGCATCGCATTTTTGGTGCAGGCCTGCGCAATCCCGTGGGCCTGGCCTGGGAGCCAAACACCAATGTGCTCTGGACCGTCGTCAACGAGCGCGACGGGCTCGGCGACGAGACGCCGCCGGACTATCTGACCTCGGTGCGCGACGGCGGCTTCTACGGCTGGCCCTATTGCTACTGGGGCAAGACGGTGGACGACCGCGTGCCGCAGGATGCAGCAATGGTCGCCAAGGCGCTTCAACCCGACTACGCGCTCGGTGGCCACACCGCTTCGCTCGGCCTGTGCTGGATGCCTGCCGGCACCCTGCCTGGTTTCCCCGATGGCATGGTGATCGGCCAGCACGGTTCGTGGAATCGCAGCACGCTGTCCGGTTATAAACTGGTGTTCATCCCGTTCGAGAACGGAAAGCCCTCCGGCCCCGGTCGCGACATCCTGTCGGGCTTCCTGTCCCCGGACGAGAAGGAATCCTACGGCCGCCCGGTTGGCGTCGTGATCGGCCCGGACAAGAAGTCGCTGCTGATGGCCGACGACGTCGGCAACGTGATCTGGCGCGTCACCGGCGCGTAAGAATCACGTTCCAACGCAAAGCGTGGCGCGCTGCTTGCGCAGCAGCGCGATCACGGACAGCGCGGTGATCATCCCGGTCTTGGGATTTTCGGACGGGATGTTCTCGATGCCCATCGAGAACCGCGCCGAATCCGCCTCGACCTCGATGCGATGAACATTGCGCGTCACAGTGGGGTCGGCCCAAACCTGCATCTGGGTGCGATCGGGCCCGATGCCCGCCAGCGACAGCGCAACGGCGACATTGACGTTTGCCGGAAAGCCCTTCGCCGCGTCGCGCGCGCTGCCCTCGAACAGTTTGAGCGGCTCGCGCAGATTGTCGATGTCGATGTTGTTCTGAACGATGAACGGCGCGCCCTTCAGCCCGTCGATCGGCTTGCGCGTGACCATCCTCACTGAATGAATGGTGCCGACCGCGGCTGCGTTAACCGCGTCGAGCCCAATCAGCGCGCCGGTCGGCACGAGGATGCGACCACCATTGGCGCGGGCGAGATCGATCAGATCGTAATTGTCGAGCAGACCGCCGACGCTGACGACGACCGCGGCCTTACCGCGCTTCATTGTCGGTTCGACGATCGCGCGCAGCTCGCTGCTCGGCGCGCATTCGACCACGATGTCGGCGGCGTCGCCGAGCTGGTCGATCGGCAAAACTTTCGGCGGCCGGCGCAGGCTGCTCAGGAAGCTCTGGTGTTTCGCGGGATCGCGTACCGCCACGGCGGACAACGCCAGACCCTCGATGCCCTGATCAAGCGCGGTCGCAATCTTGCTGCCGATGGAGCCCAACCCCGCAATGGCCACCCGCAATTCGTTCGAAGCTTTCTGTTCAGTCATCGCAATCACCTTCTCGCCAAGCCCAAGTCATAGCCGCTCACGCTTCCCGCGCATAGCTGCGCAGGCGCGCCTCCAGCACCGCCAGCATCGCATCGCGGGCCGGATCGCGCGACCCGCGCAACCAGGCCGCTGCCAGCGGCAGCCGGCCGACAGGGCCGCTCTGCTTCGGACGGAGCGGCACGAAGCGCACCCCCGACACCGCCATCCGCGTGGTCCAGCGCGGCACGATCGCAACGCCAAGCTTCGTTGCCACCAGATGGATGATGGTCTGCTTCTCGTCGGCCACCTGCACGATGCGCGGCGTCAAGCCGGCCTGCTCGAACAGCTTTATCGTGAGGTCGTGGCTGTGCGGCCGCGAGCGGCGGTCCGGGACGAGCATGGCTTCGTCGGCGATGTCAGCCAGCGTGATCGACTTGCGCCCGGCGAGCGCGTGGCGCTGCGGAAAGGCTACGATTGCGGTCTCCTGAAGCAGGGGACGGAATTCCAGCCGCTTGTCTGCCCGGTCGGGCGGACGGACAAAGGCCAGATCGAGCGCGCCGGTCAGGATCTTCGGCAACAGCCGGACGGTCTTGTCCTCGAGCAGCTGCACCGCGACCTCGGGATGTCCGGCGCGGAAGTCGCGCAGCAGCGGCGGCAGCAACCCCGCCGCTGCGCTGTCGATGGCACCGACCCGCAACCGCCGTGCAGCGCCCGCGCGCGAGCGGTTGCGCAGATTGCTCTCCACGGCCTCGACCCGGGCGAGGATAGCGCGGGCGTCGCGCAGCAGCGTCGTGCCGTCCTCGGTGAGCGAGACGGCGCGGGTTGTGCGCGCGAACAGCCGCGTTCCCAGATCCTCTTCCAGGAGCCTGATCTGGCGCCCGAGCGCGGATGGCAGCATCTGGAGATGCTGCGCGGCGCGACCAAAATGCAACTGCTCGGCCGCCGCCACGAAGCATCGCAACTGATGCAATTCCATCCCGGATCCTCTCGCCTTGCCGCAAGAGGATTATATCATTTTTTTGTATAAACCAGCGCCAATTGAGTCCAGCTCCTGCCTACGCCTAGGCTCGCCGCCACAGAACCAAAACCGGAACTTGAGGGAGGCGAGATGGCGAGCGAGATTCAGACGCGCGTACTGCGCAAGATCAGCTGGCGCATCGTTCCCTTCATCATGCTGCTCTACTTCGTGGCCTTCATCGACCGCGTCAATATCGGCTTCGCCTCGCTGACGATGAACAAGGACATCGGCCTGTCGCCGACCGTCTATGGTTTTGGCGCGGGCATCTTCTTCTGGGGCTACTTTCTCTTCGAAGTGCCCTCCAACATCATCCTGCACAAGGTCGGCGCGCGGATCTGGATCGCGCGGGTGATGATCACCTGGGGTCTGGTCTCGGCCGCGATGGTGTTTGTGCAAGGCGCCACCAGCTTCTACATCCTGCGCTTCCTGCTCGGCGTCGCAGAGGCCGGCTTCTTTCCCGGCATCATCCTCTATCTCTCCTATTGGTTCCCGGCACGCCAGCGCGCCGCGGTGACCGCATTGTTCATGGCGGCAGCACCACTCTCGACCGTGCTGGGCTCGCCGGTCTCCGGCGCGCTGCTGGAGATGGACGGACTATTCGGCTTCAAGGGCTGGCAATGGCTGTTCGTGCTGGAGGCGCTGCCGGCCGTGCTGCTCGGCTTCGTCGTGCTGGCGTTCCTGACCGATCGCCCGGAGAAGGCAAAATGGCTCGCCGATGACGAGCGCCGCTGGCTGGTCGAGACTATGAACGAGGAGACCACCAGCAAGGCCGCGACCGCGAGCCACAGCATCTGGCGCGGGCTCGCCGATCCGCGGGTGCTGGCGCTGTCGCTGATCTATTTCGGCACCTCGGCCGGCCTCTATACGCTCGGCGTCTGGGCGCCGCAGATCATCAAGCAGTTCGGCCTGTCCACGCTCCAGGTCGGCTTCCTCAATGCGCTGCCGGCCACGGCCGCCGTGGTCGCCATGGTGCTGTGGGCACGGCATTCGGACCGCACCGGCGAGCGCACCTGGCACGTCGTCATCGCCTGCCTGATCGCAGCGGTCGGGCTTGCCTATGCCGGCCTTGCATCCGGCGTCGTCGCAGTCCTCGTAGCGCTGACGCTCGTCAATATCGGTATCTCCTCCGCAAAACCGCCGCTCTGGAGCATGCCGACGCTGTTTCTGTCCGGCCCTGCGGCTGCGGCCGGCATCGCCACCATCAACTCGATCGGCAATCTCGGCGGCTTCGTCGGTCCCGCCATGATCGGCTGGATCAAGGACCAGACCGGCAGCTTTGTCGGCGGCCTGTATTTCGTCAGCGGCCTGCTCGTTCTCTCGGCGGTCCTGACCCTGCTATTGTCGCGCGCGCAGACCGCACGCGTCGAACCCGTCCCGCAAACTCATTGATATCTGAAACGGAGCACTCCCATGCGCACCCATTCGATTGCAGCGATCCCCGCCGACGGCATCGGCCCCGAGGTCATCTCGGCCGGCGTTCGCGTGCTGGAGGCACTTGCAAAACGCAGCGGCGACATCGCCTTCACCATCAAGACGTTCGACTGGGGTTCGGACTATTACAAGAAGCACGGCGTCATGATGCCGGCCGACGGCCTCACTGAGCTGAAGAAGTTCGACGCGATCTATTTCGGCGCGGTCGGCGCGCCCGACGTGCCCGACCACATCACGCTGTGGGGCCTGCGCCTGCCGATCTGCCAGCGCTTTGACCAATACGCCAATGTGCGGCCGACCAAGATCTTGCCCGGCGTCGCCTCGCCGCTGCGCAATGTCGGCGTCGGCGATCTCGACTGGGTGATCGTGCGCGAGAATTCGGAAGGCGAATATGCCGGCATGGGCGGCCGCGCCCACAGGGGCCTGCCGGAAGAGGTCGGCACCGAAGTCGCGGTCTTCACCCGCGTCGGTGTCACCCGGATCATGCGCTATGCGTTCCAGCTCGCGCAATCGCGGCCGCGCAAATTCCTGACCGTGGTGACCAAGTCGAACGCGCAGCGCCACGGCATGGTGATGTGGGACGAGATCGCAACCGAAGTCGCCGGTGAATTCCCCGACGTCACCTGGGACAAGATGCTGGTCGACGCCATGACGGTGCGCATGACGTTGCATCCGAAGAGCCTCGACACCATCGTGGCGACCAACCTCCACGCCGACATTCTCTCCGACCTCGCCGGCGCGCTTGCGGGCAGCCTCGGCGTGGCGCCGACCGGCAATATCGATCCGCAGCGCCGCTTTCCCTCGATGTTCGAGCCGATCCACGGCTCGGCCTTCGACATCACCGGCAAGGGCATTGCCAACCCGGTCGCGACGTTTTGGACCGGGGCACAGATGCTCGAACATCTCGGCGAGAAAGATGCAGCGGTGCGCCTGATGGCGGCGGTGGAGAAAGTGTGTGCAGCCGGCGTGCTGACGCCTGATGTCGGCGGCAAGGCCACGACGAAGGAAGTGACGGATGCCGTGATCGACGCGATCCACGGGTCGAATATATAGGAGATTGATAACATCGGCACTGCGATCTCAGGGGCCCCGACAAGCTGTCGGGGCTCGGAAGCGATTGTCCGGCTATTCCGGCCGGCGCGAAAACCTCTAAAATTTTTGGACCCCCTCTTGAAACCAAAACGGTGTTTTTTTATTTTTGTTTCGCCGCCGAGAGGTGGCGTTCCCGACGCCTGATGGGTCGGGGACCTGAGACGGGCACCGGTCGTGTCCGGTGCCGCTCGTATCCATTTTGCTCTTTGGAGGATCTGGCTATGCGCACTTACGACTTCTCTCCCCTGTGGCGTTCGACCATTGGCTTCGACCGCCTCTTCGACCTCGTTGAAGCGGCACAGCGTGCCGGTGAGGACAATTATCCCCCGTACAACATCGAACGCGTCAGCGAGGATCGCTACCAGATTTCGCTGGCGATTGCGGGCTTTTCGCCCGACGAAGTATCTGTGACCGCCGAGCAGAACGCGGTGATCGTCGAGGGCAACAAGGCGGACAAGGCCGAACGGGAATATCTCTACCACGGCATCTCCGCGCGGCCCTTCAAGAGGCAGTTCAACCTCGCCGACTATGTTCAGGTGAAGAGCGCCGCGTTCGAGAACGGCCTGCTGAAGATCGAACTGATCCGGGAAATCCCCGAAGCGATGAGGCCGCGACGAATTGCCATCAATAGCCTGCCGTCAGGCACCGTGCATCAACTCGAAGGCAAAGCAGCCTGAATCTCGCCTGTCAGAGGTTTTGTGCTCCCGCCCGACGCCGGGCGGGAGCGACCATTGCCCTTTGACCGCGGCCCGGAAAGCAAACCAGAGGTTTTTAGCGAAAGGAGAAAGGAGAACCTCGCATGATCGACGATGCTGATAACGTTATCGACCTGAACGCGATATTGCACCCCGCCTCCGTCTACGATCATCCTCGTGACGTCGTCCAAGATCCGACGATATCGATCAGCGAGAAGCGGGCGATCCTCGCATCCTGGGCCTCGGACGCAGCCAGCGTCGCCTCAAACCCGGCGCTGAGAACGCTGCCCGGCGCAAACAGTATCGTGACGATCGACGAGATTTTGGAAGCCCTCTGCACGCTGGACCACCATCCGAAAGGGCCTCCCGGTGGCAAGCCTGTTCGCACCAGATCGGCCTCGCGGACCAACCTCGCAGCCTAGCAAACGACTGTTCAAACGGATGATGACGATGACGGACGAGAAGTTGGCCCTGTTGCGCGCGCATCGCAACAACATCAGCCGCTACCACCGGCTTCTACAGACCGAACTCACGGAATGCGAGCGGCGTTTCATCGAGCGGCGCCTCTCTGAGGAACGGTCCGCGATGGAGAGGATCGCCGCGGCCACGTTCCCCATAACGTTTCCGATCGGGTCTGTCATGAACGCAACAACGCTAGAGGCAACCAGCAACCACTGTTAATCCAATGTCCGATCAATTCCCGACTTTCGAAATGTTCTTGAAGAGAAGCAGCCGAAAGACCTGGCGTTGGCGCGTTTGCACGACGGAAGGACGCCTTGTCATGCACGGTTCGGAGAGCGGCCGGCCCGCGGCCAAATATGCGGCTGAAAGGGCGCTGTTTCTGATGCTTCTCTCCGCGCCCCATCAACCGGCGATCCGAACTTCCACCACGGCGCGATCGTCGTTGGCAACGTCGTCAACATCGAAATGGCTGCCACGGCACCATACGCGTGGATGAGGGGTCGAGGCTCCACGGGTGAGCACCTACCGCCGCCCCGACGGAGCCGGCACCGCCATCGCGGCCGCGGCGTCCGGCGGCGTCAAATGCCGCGGGACGATGATGGACTGGCCCGGTGTGAGTGTCGCGTTCTCGGGCAGCGAGTTGCTCTGCACGAGCGTCCACAGCGGCACGCGATGGGCGGCTGCAATGCTCTCCATGGTGTCGCCGCGGCGCACCGGCAAACGCACGCCGCTATCCCACAATTCGACCAGCGTATCCGCGGGCACCAGATAGCGCAGCGGCACGGCGTCGCCCTGGCTCTGCGCCTGGATACGCGGCAACTGCGTCACCATGTCGACGATCTGGCGGTGAATGTCGTCCGACTTCTCGATGTTGATGTGCGAGACGCGGCTGTTCTCCTTCAGATCATAGCTCGCATAATGGCCACGGAAGCCCGGCACCGCGACCACATTGCCGCCGCCGAGCACGCTGTCGGAAAGGAAGATGTTGATGAAACGCTCAACATTGAGCGGCACATCATCGGTCGCATGCGCGGGATCGATGGTGATGACGAGGCTGATCGGAATGTTTTCCTTGGCCGCCATCTCGGAGATGATCACCGAGCATAGCCCGCCCATGGAATGCCCGATCAGCACGATCGGCGCCGGCGATTCCTTGTAGCTTGAGACGGCGCGATCGCCGATCCATCGGCAGATGGTGAATTCGTTGACGTCGGCCGAAAAGCCCGCTTTTGTCAGCTTCTCTTCGAGCCGGTCCATGCCGGTCGAGAAGAACGGGCCCATGGCGCCGCGGAACAAGTAGATTTTCGGCGGCGGCAGCGGCTCAGCGGGCGGAGGTGGCGGCGGCGCGACGGTCGGGGCCGCAGCCGGCTTCGACTTGGCAGGCGAGGCTGCGGCCAGACCGGGATTCAAGGCGAGCAGCGCAAAAGCTGCCAACACCACAAGTCGCCTTGGATCAATCATCAAGTCCTGCAGTCCCGCCACAGGAGGCAGAGGCCTCCACCGCGGCGCTTAGTGCCCCCTGATTGGGCGGTTTTTGGGGCACGGAACCGAGACCATAGCGCCGGTCAGCAGGGGCGCTCATTCTGACCAATTCGACATTCCGGCCTCATTTGAAGGGAACCAATGATTCGGCTTCACACGCCTCGGACAATACCGAACTCTGGATTCCCTTGTACTCGTCATTGTCGAAGAATACCGAATAAGCAGGCCGTCCGCCCGCCGACGGGCCTGTCTGCCTCAGGCAGACGAAAAACGATCCCGGCCCGTGATCGCTGTGACGGATGGTTGATGTCTCGAGGCCTCCGGTCAGCTTGGCCTCGGTGGCCGCTTTCTTGACGCCCTCCTGTACCGCCTTGGCGCTCGGCGCACGCGAAGGATGATAGGCAGGCGGCAGATTCGCGCTCGACGCACATCCCGCCAGCAACAGCGCCAAGACAGCGGCCAACGCACGCGGGGATGCGCGGCGCCGCGTTCGATACCTGTGTGTCATCCCTGGGTCAGGAAGAGATAGAGGCAGCCTGCGACCGTCGGCAGGAACGCAACCAGAGCCGTCATCCAGAAGCCGGGTTCGAGGATTGCGTTCGGGTCGTCCTTCTCGCTCGTTGCGCGCCGATCCGCGTTGGTTCGGCTCCACGCCTCATCGGCCGTGAACAGGGGAACGCTCCTCGCGTGCACATCGCCGCGCGTTGCACTTTGGCGCAAAGCGCGTTGGGACGGGCGAGGTGTTCCAGATGTCGGCATGTCGTTGACTCGGGTCGGTTACAAACAGGTTGAGCTTGGAGGTCGCTGGATGCGCAGCCTCGTCATTGCGTGAGCGTCTGCTCCGGAGACGCCTCGTGCGCCGGTGGCGCGGCCGGACTGTTGGCCGGACTTTCCTTGGCGCCTGAATCCGTCCAGGCTGGCGGCAGGCCGAGCTTCTCCCCCGCGAAGCCGGTCACGCCTGGAAACCGTCCGAACGCCTCGCACGCGACGTATTTGGGCGCACCGCCGAACCGCACGGGAATGCTTTCGATCGGGGGCAGCGCAGGGATGCCGCCAAACGGAGAGTCTCCGGTCGTAACCAGCTTGGCGAAGTCGGCGCCGAAATCGGCGGCGAGATCGTATGCGTCGCCCTCGTTGGCGACCCGCGCAGAGTTCGTGATGGAGTTGGCGCTGCGCGCCCAGACCATGGCCGCCTTCTGAAATCCGGCGAAGTCGCGCGCTTCCGCCTCGACCGACAGGCTGCCGAGCCCGACCGGAAGCCTCGGCACCGGCACAGGCACGCCGGGAAGCGCAACAGTCTTCGCTATCGACAGGGCTTGCGATGCGCCGGAGGCGGTCGGACTGGTCGGTGCGGCATGCGTCACCGTCGCCTGCACCGTGAGGTCGGCATCGTCATCGGCAGCCACGATGCGGAAGCGCTCGCTCAGGCGCAGACACAGCTCGCGGCTGATCGCGTTGGCGACCAGACGCCGTTCCTTTTCGGTCAAGGGGACGTCGGCGCGTGCCGGAAAGACGGTCGATGCGATCCGGATCGTCTTCGCCGCCAGCACGTCCTTCTTGTTCACGCGGATCTTGGATCGCGTCACCAGACCGTTCGCGTCCGACATCCGGTCGTAGCTCCTGAGCGAGCCCGCCTGCTCGAGCGGCGCGGTCGCGCAGCCACCCAGCGCCAGCGTGACACACATCAGGGTCGTCCGTGGAAAGCGCATTGTCCCGTTCACGCCTGGACAATTTATTAGAGAGATCACTCTACTAATCATTCTCACACCACGCCCCACCCGTCAACATAAATAGATGGAACTCTCTAATTTGGATTTTCTCGTGGCGGACCGCCGTGCTAAATGGGGCAAGCGAGAATGGAGACGAGCAATTTGAGGAAGGTGGACCCCGTCAAGCATGAGCAGAAGCGCGGGGAGATTCTCCACGCGGCGATCCGCTGCTTCGCCAGGGACGGCTTTCGCGGGGCCAGCACCACGGACATCTGCACCGAAGCCGGGATCAGCCCCGGTCACCTCTATCACTACTTCGCAAGCAAGCAGGCGATCATCGAGGCCATGATCGACCTTGGCCTTGCATATGCAGCCGAACGGCTTGAAAAGATTCTGGCTGCCCCCGACGTGATCGAGGCGCTGCTTGCGGATATCGAGGAAACCTGCCTGCGGCTCCGCCCCACCCAGGTCCTCAACATGGATGGACTCGCGGAGTCCGCCCGCAATCCCGAATTCGCCAAGATCATCCAACGGCACACCGACGCGTTCCGCCGCCTGTGGGCTGACTTCCTGCGCCGGGCGCAAGACCAGGGGCGGATGGATCCCGGGCTGGACGCGGATACAACCGCGAACATCCTGATCGCCCTCATCGACGGATCGCGCGCACTGCCGATCCGCAATCCCAAGCTGGATGTCAGGCAGCACGTGGAGCATCTCAGAACGATGCTGGTCCGTTTTCTGAGGCCGCCGGAAGCCGGGAGCGCCACGAGCAAGCCGCGCAGTCAGAAGACCGTGCGTCCCCTCAAGCTGGTCACGAAGCGATAGAATTATCGTGCTCGGGCAAGCTGCTTCGCCCGGTTAGGCCCGAGCCGCCGCCATCTCCGCAACCCGCCCGCGGCTTTTGGATCGGCCGGAGTCAACGCGACTGCTACACGGCGATGTGAACCGCCCTCCTCCACCTGTCGAAAGAAACGCCTTGACTTAAGAGCGCATGCTCCCATTTTCGGATTATAAGAGCATATGCTCTCACATGAGTTGAAGGAGCGGTGTCGTGAGCGAGTCAACCATTCTGGTCAGCGGTGCAACCGGACGCACTGGAGGAGCCGCCGTCGACGAATTGCTCAAGATGGGCAAGGAGATACGCGCCTACGTGCGCTCGGACGGCGAACGGGCGGCTGCGCTGAGACAGCGTGGCGTCGACATCGCCATCGGCGATTTCACCGATATCGACGCCATTCGCGCTGCCATGGAAGGCATCCAATCCGCCTATTTCCTTCATCCGATCGCGCCGGGAATCATCGGCGCGGCGGCCTATTTCGCCCAGGCCGCGAAGGAAGCCGGCGTCACCGCAATCGTCAACATGTCGCAGATTTCGGCACGCAGGGAATCGGCAAGCCAAGCGGCACAGAACCACTGGGTTTCGGAGCGAGTGTTCGACTGGTCGGGTGTCGCGACAACGCACCTGCGCCCCACCTTCTTTGCCGATTGGCTGGTGTACCCGCATTTCGGCAAGGAGATCTGGGCCAGGAAGAAGATCGAATTTCCGTTTGAGAACGGACGCCACGCACCGATCGCCAGTGACGATCAGGGCCGTGTCATCGCCCACCTCCTGGCCAAGCCGCAAGGTCACGAAGGCAAGATCTATCCGCTGCACGGCCCAGTGGAGATGAACCACACCGAGATCGCAGCAGCGATGAGCGAAGTGCTCGGCACCAGGATCGAGTACGCGCCAACCTCGATCGCAATGTTCAAGGAGAAGATGGAGAAGCTCTACAAGTTTCCTCCATTCCTCGTGCAGCACCTGGTCGAGGTCGCCCAGAATTATCGCGACGGCATTTTCTCAGGCACCAACGATGTCGTCGAGAAGATCACGGGAACGCAGCCTCTCTCGGTCCAGCAATTCATCGCGCAGAACCGCGCCGTGTTCGCCTGAGCACGATCAAAGCCAACATAGGGGTTGAAAATGTCCCACCCGCGACCCGAGCGTCATCCGTTTCTGGACGATCTGACTGCTGATGCCGAACTGGTCAGCTCCGTGCTACGCGGCCCCGTCACCGGACGCGATGACATCCGCCGCGTCATCGACGCCGTTGGAACCTTCTACGCGTCGCAAACACCGACCTTCGTGCAGAATGTCGGCTCGCGGCTGTTTCTCGAATACGAGGCCATTCTCAACAGCGGAGAGAAGCTGAGCGCGGCCGTCATCGTCGACCACAATCCCGACGGCTCGGTGCCGCGCGTCAGCGTGCGCATGGGCCCGCTTGGCACAGTGCTGTCTCTTGCCACTGGTCTGCGCAAGCGACTTTCGAACCAGTTGCCGGAACGTCTTTTTCTTTGAACTAAAAATGGGCCAGCGGCGTGAACAAGCCTCCCTGGCACCAGAGTCTGGAAAGGTAGACTGTCGTAGACATCAAGAACGCAAACGTTCATCACTGGTGCCAATCGCGGCCTGGGCCTGGCCTTTGCACGCGAGGCACGACACCGCGGAGCTGCGAAAGTCTACGCGGGCATGCGCAACACGGATGGCTTCAATGAGCCCGGCATCATCCCGATCAAGATCGACGTCACCGATCCGGCATCGATCGCTGCAGCCGCCGAACTCGCTAACGATACGACGTTGCTCGTCAATAATGCCGGCATCGCCGCCCATTGATGTGCCGAAAGCGAGCCCCTGCGGACGTGGTGCACCAGACCTGTGACGCCCTCGCCGCGGGCAAGAGCGAGGTAATGGCTGACAAGGGGACAGCAGTGCTGAAGAGCACGCTTGCGGCCGAAGAGCCCGGCTACATCACTCCGCCGTCCGGATTTTGAGAATATCGTTGCGTCCGCTCCGCGCCTATATTCGCGGCGTGGCCTTCGACGGAAATGAAAAGGACAAGGAGATATTGGCGGTGAACAAGCCTCTGGGAATCGATCAATGCAATTGCTCCGCCATGAGGAAGGCCAACCGGCGGATCTCGCGCTTCTACGATGCTCATCTCGAGCCGACAGGACTGCGCATCACGCAATTCCTCACCTTGGCGGCCCTGAACGAGCTCGGCAGCGCTGCCGTCAATGCGCTTGCCGAGCAGCTCGACATCGAGCGGACCGCCATGGGCAAGATGGTCGGCTTTCTCGAACGTGACGGCCTCGTCCGAATCCGGCCTTCACCCACCGATGGCCGAAGCCGCCTGATTGAACTCACCGATGCAGGCCGCCGTCTTCACGACAAGGCGGCCCCGCTTTGGCAGGAAGCGCAGCGGGAATTCGAGCAATTGAACGGCGAGAAGAATGTCGCCGCGCTGCGGGGCGCCCTCCGCGACATGGTTGTCGGCGACATGAAGCCGGGCTCATCCGAAGACTGAGTCGTCTCCATGAGACTTCAGCGTCTATTCCTTGGACTTTCGCAGGCGTGATGCGGCTTTGCCCTGTTAGCCTGCCTTGGCCGCGCGGTGAGCCTGAGCGGCATCTTCCCTCCCCGCGAACCTCTGTTGCCCGCGGAACACGCTGATCGCCATATGCACGAGATGTAGCTTGCCCTTCACCGCAGGCGAAATGTTGAACGGATAGGCATCGCCCATCCCGAGCGACCGGTTGATCTCGTTGATGCCACGCGCAAGCGGCATCCACAACGCCAGAAGGGCTTCGAAGTCGCTTTCCAGATAAGGGTCGGTCAGGGTTTGCCGGGCGCGTTCCTCCAGCGCCAACGGCAGGCCTACCAGCGAGTCGAGCGTCGATACGATGTGCAGGAAATGCGCAAACGTCTCAGCCCAATCCTCCCAAGGATGGGACGTCGCATACTCGCTGATGAAGCCCATGCGATCGTAGGAACGATCGGCGCGGCCATGGTAGCCGCCGATCGCACCCTGGTAGTCCTGCGTCTCGTCACCAAAGATCAGCTTGAACGGGGCCTGGAGCGTCGTCTGGTCGACGAGCAAATCCCAGTAGAAATGACCGATCTCGTGCCGGAAATGGCCGAGCAGCGTCCGATACGGCTCTCGAAATGCGACACGGCGCGCCTCGCGCTCGACGTCGTCCGCCTCCGCAAGGTTGAGCGTGATGAGACCCTCATGGTGTCCCGTCAGAATGGGATTGCTCTCATCCGAGAGGATGTCGAATGCGACTGGTATGCCGCGGCGCGACGCTAGCGGGAGCTGAAGACGCAAGAGGTCGTAGAGAAGACGGCGCTTCGCCTCCTCCATGCGCCGCCAGTGCATGATGTTTCTTGGGCTGTCGAGGTCAGGAGTGGTTCGCGTCAGGCGGCAAGATCCGCAATACCAATGCGCTCCTTCAACACACCAGTTACAACCGATGATCTCGCGATTACGGCAGGCCTGATCGAACGCGAGTTTGCTCATCTCGATGCCCGACGAGTCAAAGACCAACTCGGTGCCGCAACTCGCGCACGCGACGTGCTCGAACGAGACAGGCTCTCGGCACGACGGACACTGAAATTCTTTCACGTGCTGTGGTCCCAATCAGACGACGCGTCACGCTCCAACAACACCAGATTGAACGTCGGGTTCCGTTGGGCCCCGTGGAGGCCTGAACAGGGCTCGCTGTACCCGGCAGCGGGCCCTTCTCACATCCTGGCGGCAGCGCGAACAAGACAATGCCGCCGTCGACAATCAAGTCGACGGCGGCATGATGAAGTCAGCCGTTGCAGGCGGAAGGCTTCAGTTCCTCGCCGGCGCCGTTGCCGCCGCCGAGTGCGCCGCCCGCGGCGCGCCGGGTTCGGCGACCGGTCCAGCCGGACCGCGCGAACGGGCGATCGCGGCATCGATCTCGGCGATCACGCGGCGCTGGATCGCCTCGTTCTTGTCGATGGTGATGTGGCCGACGCCGCTGCCGCGCACGTCGACATTGTCGAGCTTGCCGCGCAGGCCGTTCGCGGCACGCACCGGCTCACCCGGACCGTCACCGATATAGATGTTGATGTAGCGCTCGGCGCCGGTCGACAGCTTGGTCTTGAACACGGAGTCGAGGCCAATCGCGAGCTTCACGGGCACGCCGAGCTGGTTGAGCTTGGCGATCATGTCGGGCAGCGCGGTCGCGCCCGAGGAGTGGCCGACCAGCACGATGGTCTTGATGCGGCCGGCCTTGTAGGCAGTCGCGGCCTCGTCAGCGAGCGAGGACCAGGACACGAAGTTCGCGACGGTCACCGGGATGCCCTGCGCCTCGAGCCTTGCGCCGATCGTGTCGAGCCCGAGCGAGAAGATGTTGAGCACGCCGCGGAGCAGATAGACATGCGTCGTCGCCGCAGCCTGGTTCGGCGCCGCCTTGGCGGTGGCCGGGCTCATGGCAACAGCTGACAGCAGGAGCAGGCAGATCGCCCACACGCGGAGGGCGGGCAATTGGCTTGCGCCGGCGGTGTGACGGCCGTTCGGTCTCATCGATTGTTTCCCTGGGGACATACGCTTCGCGATTGGCGGGAATCGTAGCCACGGCCTGCTCGCAGACGCAACAAAGAGCCGCGTGAACTGCGATCTTAGCCGCAATCCGTGACCATCCCGCAACACTTGCCCAAAACCTGCCCTTGAAATGCCTGTTTTGAGACCATTTTTCTCTCGCCAATTGCGACCGGGCAAGGCCATTCCTATTTCAGGTCTCCGCTGCTCTCCGCCCGACAGGGTGCGGGTTCCAGCGCCTCCCTCCCCACCCACCGGCAACCATGTCCTCCATCATTTCCGTCGCCAATCTGTCGAAGACCTATGGGTCCGGCTTCAAGGCGCTCAAGAACATCAATCTCGACATCAAGCGCGGCGAGATCTTTGCGCTGCTCGGCCCCAACGGCGCCGGCAAGACCACGCTGATCTCCATCATCTGCGGCATCGCCAACCCCAGCGAGGGCAAGGTCCTGGTCGGCGGTGAGGACATCCAGACCTCCTACCGCAAGGCACGCTCGCTGATCGGCCTGGTGCCGCAGGAGCTCCACACCGACGCCTTCGAAAGCGTGTGGGCCACCGTGAGCTTCTCCCGTGGCCTGTTCGGCAAGCCGAAGAATCCTGCGCATATCGAGAAGGTACTCAAGGACCTCTCGCTCTGGGACAAGAAGGACAACAAGATCATCACGCTCTCCGGCGGCATGAAGCGCCGTGTGATGATCGCCAAAGCGCTGTCGCACGAGCCGCAGATCCTGTTCCTCGACGAGCCGACCGCCGGCGTCGACGTCGAGCTGCGCAAGGGCATGTGGGAAGTCGTGCGCACCCTTCAGCAATCCGGCGTCACCATCATCCTCACCACGCACTACATCGAGGAAGCCGAGGAGATGGCCGATCGCATCGGCGTGATCAACAAGGGCGAGATCGTGCTGGTCGAGGACAAGGCCACCTTGATGCAGAAGCTCGGCAAGAAGCGGCTGACGCTGCATCTGCAGAACAAGATCGCCGCGCTGCCGGAGAGCCTCGCTCATTACGAGCTCGACCTCTGCGATAGCGGTGCGACGCTGGTCTACGACTACGACACCAAGGGCGAGCGCACCGGCATCACCAGCCTGCTCAGCGACCTCCGCACCGCCGGCATCCGTTTCAACGATCTCGACACGACCCAATCGTCGCTCGAGGACATCTTCGTCGACCTCGTGAGGGCGTCATGAATTACCGCGCCGTTCGCGCCATCTATCTGTTCGAAATGGCGCGCACCTGGCGCACGCTGTTTCAAAGCATCGTCTCGCCTGTGGTTTCGACCTCGCTTTATTTCGTGGTGTTCGGCGCTGCGATCGGCTCGCGCATCAGCCAGGTCGAGGGCGTCAGCTACGGCACCTTCATCGTGCCGGGCCTGATCATGCTCTCGGTGCTGACCCAGGGCATCGCCAACGCCTCGTTCGGCATCTACTTCCCGAAATTCACCGGCACGATCTACGAAATTCTCTCCGCACCAATCTCCTATGTCGAGATCGTGCTCGGCTATGTCGGTGCCGCCGCGACCAAGTCGATCATTTTGGGCCTGATCATTCTGGCAACAGCCGGCCTGTTCGTGCCGCTGCACATCCATCATCCGATCTGGATGCTGACTTTCCTGGTGCTGACGGCGGTGACGTTCAGCCTGTTCGGCTTCGTCATCGGCATCTGGGCCGACGGCTTCGAAAAGCTCCAGATGATCCCGATGCTGGTGGTGACGCCGCTGACCTTCCTCGGCGGCAGCTTCTATTCCATCGACATGCTGCCGCCGACCTGGCGCACGGTGGCGCTGCTCAACCCGGTCGTCTATCTCATCTCCGGCTTCCGCTGGAGCTTCTACGAGATCGCCGACGTCAGCGTGTCCGTCAGCATCGGCATGACGCTGGCGTTCCTGGTGATCTGCCTCGCCGTGATCTGGTGGATTTTCCGGACCGGGTATCGGCTGAAGAACTGATCGTCATTTCAGGCGCGCTCCGCGCGCCCGGAATGACCGCCTGTTACCTGTAGCAGCGGAAGTGGTGATAGCCGTCGTAGTACCCGCGGCAATGGCGATGGCCGTGGTCGGGAATGCCCAGAATACCATCGACGGCGCCCACAGCGCCGCCGACACCGGCACCGACGACACCTCCGACCGCACCGCCCACAGGACCGGCAATCCGGTTACCCTCGTAAGAACCCTCCTGGGCGCCACGCACGATGCCCTGGGCGTGGCTGGCTTGCGGCAGGCAAGCCAGGGCAAGAAGGACGGCGGCGCCCGCGAAGAGCAGGCGGACGGGCAGACCCGCCGGCAACTGCGCGGCGGCGATACGAGCTTTGTTCATCTTGAGTCCCCGGGAGTAGACGGCGGCGACGGCCGCCAATTGGTAGGCCGTGTTCAACGCCCGAAGCGGCCAAATGGTTGCGCCTTTGTGACGAATTGTTGGCGTTTGTGACCGCTGCTCCCGCTCGCGAAAATGTCAGCATCACCGAAGCCAGCGCGGCGCAAAGCGGCCTTGCTTACGCCCGGCATGACGTTAACGATGGGTGGGCAGGCCGCTGGAACGAAAGCCGGATTGCAGGCATAGTGCACGCCGGGGACGGAGAGCCGCGGTGTTATTGTTTGGGCATGATCTTTTCGGAAAACCGCTACACACTTTTCCGGATCATGCTCTAGCGCGAACAGGCCGGAGGCCAGAATTCGAATGCGTTCCTCTTTCATTGCGTTCACTTCCCTCATGCTTTTGAGCGCGGGCGCCGCGCAGGCCAAGGTCGACATTACCGTCGACAAGGACAATCAGCAGATGACCGTCGTGGTCGACGGCGTCACCCGCTACCACTGGCCGGTGTCGACCGGCATCCCCTCGCGCGAGACGCCGGGCGGTTCGTTCCGCGCCTTCCGCATGGAAGAGGATCACTACTCCAAGGAATTCGACGACGCGCCGATGCCGCACTCGATCTTCTTCACCAAGATCGGGCACGCCATCCACGGCACCGACTCGGTCGGACGACTGGGCACGCCCGCCTCGCATGGCTGCGTGCGGCTGTCGCGCCAGAACGCCTCGACGCTCTACGCGCTGGTGCAGGAGCAGGGCGTGCTCAACACCACGGTGACGCTGACCGGCTCGGCGCAGGTGGCACTGGCCCGCAACCCGCGCGGCCGGACCAACAATGCGGTGGCCCGCGCCCAGCAGCCAGCTGAGGAGCAGTACGCGACGACAGGCGATCCCGTGAATCTGACGCCACCGATGCAGCCCGCCCGCCGCTTCATGCAGCAGGACGACAACTACATCTATCCCGCCGACGGCAGCGACACCGGCGCACGCTACCCGGCGCCGCGCCCGATCAACCGCCCCAATGGCGCGCAGGTCTACCAACAGCTGCCGCAACCACAGCCGAGCTACGACCCGGCCTATAGCCAGCAGGGCTACTACTATCAGCAGCAGCAGCCCCGGCAGTATTATCAGCCGCGCAATTATTACTACCAAAACTGAGGCTATCTGAACGCGGCGTCGCCGCGTTCGACGATTTTCCGCACAGCATCGACGAAGGCGCGGGCGACCGGCTCGAGTATCTCGGGTCCGGTCGCACTGACGTCATCAGCCGGTGTGTGGAAAGTTTGATGGCGGCCGGCCATGCCGAGGAAATTGGCGTAACCCGCCGCATGTACGTCGCGCAGCTCGCCGACTGCCTGCTTCTCCGTCACCAGACGTTTTGCCGCGACCGCGACGAAGGCCTCATCGGTCAGCGCGACGGCTGACTTGCTCAACACGAGATAGCGCTCTTCCTCCGGCCGGCTGGTGCGTGCGCCTTCTGCAAAGGCGTAGCACGCGTTCGACGAGCCGAAGTGGATCCAGGCCAGCGTGTCCTTTGGCGCAGGTGCGCCGTCTTTCAGGAACAGCTCCATGCCGCCATGGCCGATCTCGTGGCCGGCGGTCGCGATGAAGACGAAATGCGCCGGCCATGTCTCCGCCGCCGCCGTGCGCGCCAGCGCGAGAAAATTGGCGATGCCTGGACCGCGCTCGCAGACGCAATTGTACCATCCGGTCATCGGCGTCGAGATGACGATGGTCGGCCCGCGGCCGATGCCGGTCTCGGCAATGACGTTGCGGCCGGAGACGTTGCGCTCGTAGTGTCCGGCAACGTCGAGCGTCACCGGCGCGCCCGCCGCGAGCGCACGCTCGAACATGCCGCGCGCCCTGGCGCCGACCACCATCACCGGCACCGGCCAGGGTGCGTCCTCCTGCGTCACGTTGTAGGCAAAGCGGTCGTCGGCGGGATTGCCGATCATCAGCAGGATGGCAGCGGGCTTCCTGGCCGCGGCCTCAGCGATCGCAGCACGATGCGCGGGACCGAGATAGGCGCCGCGATCAAACGGCAGATCGATCCAGAGAATCTTGCCGGTGACATCGCCATCGCGTGCGATCGGTACGGAGAGATGGAAGCTCGCCTTGTCCTCCGGCGGCCACCAGAACGGCGTCGCCTCGACGCTCGTGGCGGCCACGTCCGCGCTGGCCCGTTCCACGACATACTGCCGGCCGAGCACGACGGGCTGGAATTTGATCGCGAAGCCGGCAGCCGATAGCTCACCGGCTATCCAGTCGGCGGTCGCGCGATCGCCGGGCGAGCCGAAGCGGTGCAGGCCAAAGGAGGCGTAGCGCGCCACATCGGCATAAAGACTCGCGCCTGACAACGCATCCTTGGCCGCCGCCTGTCCAACCATCAGAGCCGCCATCGTTGCAATGAGGATGAGCCGCATGTGAATCGCTCCCGGTCTTTTTTGCAGACCAGTTTCGGCTTTCTTCCGCTGCCGTCAACCGCCCTCGCCGACCAGCACGAAGGGCGCCCACATGGCGGGATCGGCGTTGCGCGGTGACGACCGATCCGCAATCAGCGCTTTCATCGAGCGCCGCAGCGCTTCGGCGCGGCCGATGCCGGGATGCGCGCCGAGTTCGGAGAAGGCGCCCGTGGTCAGGCGCACCGCCGCATCGGAATCGACCGGCCAGTGCGAAACCAGCAGCGCGCGTGCACCGGCATAGAAGAAGGCACGCGCGAGACCCGACAAGCCTTCTGCGCCGGGCTTGTCGCCCGCGGCCGTGTTGCAGGCCGACAGCACCGCCCAGTCGGCATCGAGCTTGAGTTTTGCGATACGGCTTGCGGTGAGCAGACCGTCGTCGTCGCTGGTTGGCCGGTCCGGCAGTGTCAGAACCAGCGCCGGCTCGCTGAGGCCATTGACCTCGCCCGCGACGAGCCCATGAGTCGCGAAATCGACGACGCGGTACTGATCGAGCGCGAGCTGATTGACGCTGGTGACTGTCGCAGCCGCACCAAGCTTGACGTCGTCCTGCGGCGAGGCACCGAGCGCCTTCGCCACGGCGCGGAGCTCGCCCGCAGTTTCCGGCAGCGCCGGCAGGCCAGTGCGCAGGCGTTCGAGATCCACGGCCGAGCCCTGATAGTAGTCCTGGTACGGCCGCACGTTGCGCCCAATGTCTGCGGGTTTTTCCGAGGATGTGCGCCGGAACACCGGATCGCCAAATCCGATGAAAGGCTTTGCCGCATGCGACTCCCTGGCCAAGTTGCGCAGTGCGCGCAGACTCGGCACTGACGGCAATACTGTGATCGCACGCTCGTTGAGCAGCCAGGCCGCCTGCCGGTAGCGATCATCGACCGCCAGCGCGGGATCGGGCTTCGTCGTGACCAGGACATGGAACGGCAGGCTGGTCAGCGTGTCGGCCGGGACCACCAGCAGCTTGGGCTTGCCCGCGATGTCTGCGTTGATCGGACCGAACAGCGCGCCATAGAGATCAAACGAAGCGTCGAGATCGAATGTCGCGCGCGTCGTCTCCGCGTTGCCGAGGCCGGTCCGCAGATGCGCCACACGGTCGCTGATCTGCTTGCTGTTGAGCGCAATCTTGCGCAGCGCGCTGGTCTCCCGCGTCAGCGCGACGGCGAAGACCTCGTTGTACCATGCAATGAACGCCACCAGCGCTTCGTCCGGCTTCAACTGGTCTTGCGCTTGTGCGATCGACAGCGGCTGCGGGTTTGATAATTCGGCATAGGCGGGGAAGCCGCGATCGAGCTGCGCCGTGACGTCAGCATAGGATTTTTGCGTCCGCGCCAATTCCGCGCGCAGGCTACCGATCAGCGCATCGTTGCGCCTGCCCTCGGGCTGGCCGAGCTCGGTTGTGACACGCTTGTCGAGCGCCTCGAGGCTCGCCTTCAGATCCTGTTGCCGCCGCACCAGCGCCGCGATGGCATCATTGCCCGCACCGAACCGCGCCGCCATCTGCGCCAGCGCCGCGCCTGCCTTGGTCTCGTGGGCCCGCTGCACGGCGCCGAAAGCCTCGTCCTTCGCAGCATCGTCAGGATGGCCATCCGTGACGCGCCAGATCGCCTCGATCAGCAGTGGATCAAGCTCGACGAAGCGGGCGAATTGCGCATTGCGCTCCGTGTTGAACACGGCCGATGCCTGTCTCAGCCGCACCAATGCATCGGCCCATTTCCCCTCCTGCGTGTCGAGATTGCCGAGGTGGACGATGGCCGCGACGGTGTCGTGATGACGCGGTCCCAGCCGATCCTGCGCGATCTGGAGTGCCTGCTCGAACCGGCGTCGCGCTACGGCGGCATGACCCCGCTTCAGTTCCAGAAAACCGAGATCGCCAAGCGGCTTGATCAAATCGGGATGCGTCTCGCCGAGCAGGCGCTGGTTGATCTCGAGCGCAAGGCGGAGATATTGCGCGGCCTCGTCGAGACGGCCGGCATCCGTCAGCGCGCGCCCCAGCGACTCCGCCGCCACCGCGGTCGGCCCGCTGCCCTGGCCGAACTTGTGCTCCATAATCGCAAGCGCGCGCCGAAACAGATCGATCGCCTCGTCGTAGCGCCCGAGACTCGCATAGCTGTTGGCGAGATTGTTCAAGGCGCGCCCGACATCGGGGCTGTCGGTGCCAAAGGCCTTTTCGTAGATCGCAAGCACGCGCCGTTGCAATCCCACCGCGGCCTCGACGTTGCCCTGATCGGCATAAACGTTGGCGAGATTGTAGAGGCCGATCGCCGTGGTCGGATGGTTCGAACCATAGACCTTCTCATACACCTCCAGGACGCGCTGGTAGAGCTTCTCGGCCTCCGCGTAGCGCCCCTCCTGCTCGAGCACGATCGCGAGGTTGCCCATGGTCGCAGCGGTGTTCGGGTGATCCTCGCCACTGCGCACGCGCACGATCGCCAGCGATCGCCGCATCGCGGCTTCCGCCTCGGCAAGGCGGCCGGCATCCTTGTAGAGACTACCGAGATTGTTGAAGATCTCGTCGTAATTCGGCGCGGCCTGAGCGTTCTGGCGGTAGCTGCGATCGAGCAGGTCGATCGCCTGCTTCAGGAGACGCTCGCCGTCATCGAAACGTCCAAGCCGTCCATAGGCGTCGCCGAGATTGTCCATCGCGCCGGCAAGATCGACCGGCGGCGCATTCGCGGCCTGCAGGCCGGTGAGCACGCGTTCGAAATAGCCGGCTGCCTCCCTGTAGTTCTCCTTGTCGCGCGCCAATCCGCCGAGCGCGCTCAGCGTATCCGAGAGACGGACGTCGTTTGCGCCGAACGCGCTGGTGCCAAGCGCCAGGGCGCGCTCCGCGACCGTGGTTGCCTCTGCCCGCCGCTCGAGCATACCAAGCGCGCCAACCAGGAGATTGGAGGTGCGCAGCGTGGAGGCGACGTCGTTATTGCGCTGCTTGATGGCAAGAGCCGCGTTGAGCTTGTCGATAGCCTCGGGGTAGCGGCCGAGATTGTGCAGGAACATGCCTTCATTATGCAGCACGCCGGCGTAGTTCATGTTGTCGGCGCCCTGCCGGCGGCGCACCAGGTTTTCCAGCTTCTGGGCGGCCGCCAGCCCCTCGGCCCAGTGCCCCCCTTGCGTCGCTGCATTCATCTGCGCCAGCAGCGAATCAAAATCGCTGCCGCGCTGGGCGGTCGCCGGCTTCGATACGGTCAAGGCCGCGAGCAAAAGGGCGGCGAACAAGCGGGCGCGGCTCATGCAAAAATCCCGTCACGCGCGTCAAATTGCAATTTTGGGAGGATAAGGGCCGCCGCGACCC
Organism: Bradyrhizobium sp. AZCC 2230; assembly: GCF_036924495.1. Taxonomy (NCBI): domain Bacteria; kingdom Pseudomonadati; phylum Pseudomonadota; class Alphaproteobacteria; order Hyphomicrobiales; family Nitrobacteraceae; genus Bradyrhizobium; species Bradyrhizobium sp. AZCC 2230. The sequence goes on from NZ_JAZHRS010000001.1 coordinate 4,007,302, forward strand.
CTGTCGACCGCGGGAAATCGTGTCCGCCTGTGCACGAAATGAGCATCCAGCGACGCAGGAAAGCAACAGTCCCCAACCTTCAACGCCGCGGCGTTCGGGCCAAATTGACAACCTTGAGGTCACCCGTATTGTCGTTCTGACTGTTTCTGGGAAATGACATGACACGCGAGCAGATTTCGGATTTCTGCGTTACGGCGCTAGCCAATATCCTGAGAATCTCCAAGGACCGCGTCGATACCGGCACAAAATTCAGCCGTCTCGGCCTCGATTCGGCGATGCTCGTCTATCTCATGATGGAACTCGAGGAGAAACTGGACCTCGAACTGTCGACGGACGACTTCTACGATCACCCTACGGTTGAGGCGCTGTCGCGATTTCTCGCCGACAAGAGCGCGCTCCGCTCCGCCGCCTGAGGGCGGCTGAAGCCGGCGCGATCCCAATGGACAATCTCCGCTCGCTCGTCGCGCTACTCGCCCGGCGCGCTGCGGAGCAGGCCGGCGATCGCGCCTATGTCTTCGTCTCCGATCGCGGGACGGAGGAAGCCTCCCTCACCTTCCGTCAATTGCACGAGGCTGCGCGCGCGCTCGCGGCGCGCCTGACCGCGACCGCGCAGCCCGGCGATCGCGCGATCCTGGTGTTTCCGCCGGGCATCGAGTTCATGGTGGCGTTCTTCGGCTGCCTGATGGCGGGTATCATCGCCGTACCGATGATGATGCCCCGGCGAAACAGCGCCCGCGATTCCAGCGCCGCGATCCTCGCCAATTGCACGCCGGCGCTCGCGCTGACCACTTCGGCCTTCGCCCTGCGTGGCGATCTGCGGGAACGCTTTGCGCAGGAGAACATCCGGTGGATCGAGGTCGATCTCTCCGAAGCGGCCGGTGCGACGGTCGACCTGCCCGAGCCTGCACCCGACGACATCGCGTTCCTGCAATACACCTCCGGTTCGACCTCTGAGCCGAAGGGCGTGATGGTGAGTCACGCCAATCTGCTCGCCAATCTCGAGATGATCCGGATCGCGCTCGGCAACGCCAGGCAGTCGACCTATGTCAACTGGGTGCCGCTCTATCACGACATGGGGCTGATCCTGAATGCGCTTCAGGCTCTCTATGTCGGCGCGACCTGCGTGCTGATGGCGCCGAACGCATTCATGCAGCGGCCGCTCGGCTGGCTGCGCGCGATCTCGCATTATCGTGCGGAGGTCGCCTGCGGGCCCAATTTCGGCTTCGATCTCTGCGTCAGCCGCTATCGTGCCGATCAGATGGACGGCGTGGATCTGTCCTCGCTCAGGATCGCGCTCAACGGCGCAGAACCGGTGCGCGCCGATACCATCGCGCGCTTCATCGAAACATTTGCCCCGCACGGATTCGAATCCCACGCGATGTTTCCCGCCTATGGCATGGCGGAAGCGACGCTCCTGATTTCCGGCGGAACGCGCGGCGGTGGCCATGTCACACGCAGCATCAGCCGCGCGGCGCTTCAGGCCCATGCGGCCGAGGCGTCGGCCGATCCTGACGACGCGCAGCTTGTCGTCGGTTGCGGCCGCGCGCTGACCGGCGAGCAGATCGCCATTGTCGACCCCGAGCACCGTGTGCGGCTTGCCGCCGACCGCGTCGGCGAAATCTGGGTCAGCGGCGCCAATGTCGCGCGCGCCTACTGGCGCAACGATGCGCCGACGCGCGAAGAGCTCAATGCGGAGATCGCGGGCGAGGATGGCCGGTGGCTGCGCACCGGCGACCTCGGCTTCCTCGATCATACGGGCGAATTGTTCGTCACCGGCCGGATCAAGGATCTCATCATCATCCGTGGCATCAACCACTATCCCCAGGACATCGAGCGCACGGTGCAATCGCAGGACAACGGCTTGCGCGAGAACTGCGGTGCGGCCTTTTCGGTGCCGGACGAACATGGCGAGGAAAGTCTCGTCATCGTCCAGGAAGTCGAACGCACCGCGCGCCACGCGATCGATACCGCCGAGATCAAGGGCCAGATCCGCGAGGCCATCGCCGACAGCCATGAGCTCTCCGCGCGACACGTCGCATTGATCCGTCCCGGCGCGCTGCCAAAAACCACCAGCGGCAAGATCCAGCGCAAGCTCGCCCGCAGGCTCTGGCTCGACGGCGGGTTTGAGGAGATCGGCTGAGCCGGCTCAGAAATCGATCGTCGCGCTCTCGCCATCGCGCAGGCTCGCGATAATGCCTTGCTCGATCCGGCGTGCGAGTTTGGGGCGATAGTGGATGAAGTCCGCGAAGTTGTCGCGGTCGCGGGTCAGCGCGTTGTCGACGCGATAGCTGATGAAATTGCTGTGTGGGCGGTCCACGATCAACTTCTTCAGCGCGCAATCGCAGGCCGCGCGATCCAGCGCAACATCCGTGCCGGGCTTTGTCACGACGTTCGCAAGCGTTGGCGGCACGATGATGACGATGGGCACGTCGGCCGGCAGCGTCCGGACGACGTCTTGCAGGGCGCTGATCTCGGGAAAGATCGCTCGCTCCTCCGCCGAGACGGCAGGTACAGGGTCTCGCGGCGCGTTGGCCTCCTTGAATTGGCCGGGCGGCCAGATGTCCTCATAGCTGACAAAGCCGTCCGGATTCATCCGCTGCCGCCAGCCGAGCCCGATGCTGAGCCGTTGAAAGGCCTGCTCGATCGCCTGCCAGGAGATCAACCGCACCGCGTAGGTGACGACGCTTCTGTCGTAGAGCCAATAGGGGAACGGAGCGCCCTCCTCCTTCGGCCGCGCATGCACGCACCAGCCGGGATCGGCCGCGATCACCAGCGCGCCGACCTGCCTGTGATTGCGCAGGAAGAAGTCGAGCACCGCGAGCTGCTCGCGCGGAGCCGAGCCGGTGGTGTAGAGCTGCACGAAGCGCAGGCCTGTCGCGCGGGACAATTCCACGGGCTCGATCATCTGCGCCGTCGAGTTACCAAGGATGGCGGCGTCGAAATTCGGGTCTCTCGCCCGGCTCGCAGCCGTGATCTGCGTCAGACGATTGTCGACGCCGTTAATGCCGAGCAGGCCGAGCTTGCCGCTGTCATAGGGATCGACGACCACCATCAGCGCCAGCACCAGCACGGCCGCGCCGATCAGCGTGCCCATGCAGGCTGTGATGCTCCGCCCCCAATCGGGATCGGTCTCAGAACTTGAAGTAGACGAATTCATGGAGATCCCGACCACCCATGTGGAGCAGCAAAGCGAAAAGGCAGATCCCGAGCACGCCGGCAAGCCAGGGACTCGGGCGGCGCGTGAAGAACGCGACGATGTCCTGACTGGCCGGCAACAGGAAGGCAAACAACGGCGCCACGATCAGCGGCCAGAGGTGCTGCCCGCGCGCGAGCGGCAATGGCTGGACGAGCCCGGCGAAGACATGCCAGGCGGCCTCGACCGAGCCGGCGCGAAAGATCACGCCGGTCGCCAGCACGAACAACACGGTGAGCGCCCAGCCGAGCCATGACGGGAAATGTGGGCCATAGCGCCGCCACAACGAACAAAGGACCTGCGCGAGACCATGCAGCACGCCCCACAGCACAAAGGCCCAGCTCGCGCCATGCCACAGGCCGCACAGCGCCATGGTGATCAGCATCGCACCGAAGAACTGTACCGGCAGAAAGCGCCGCGGCAGGATGCGTAGATTGACGAGGGGGTAGAACACGTAATCGCGCAGGAACAACATCAGCGTGATGTGCCAGCGCTGCCAGAAATCCTGGATGTTGGTCGAACGCAGCGGCGCATTGAAATTGTAGGGCAGCTGCACGCCGAACAGCAGGCCGAGGCCGATCGCGATGTCGGAATAGCCGGAGAAGTCGAACAGGATCTGGAACGAAAAGCAGAAGGCGAGCCAGCCATCGCCGCTTGCCAGCGGTCCAGCCGCCGCCTGCGTGTAAATGGGATCAAGCAGGTGCGCGATGCTGTCGGCGATCACGACCTTCTGGAACAGTCCGAGCGCGATGAAGCAGATCGCGATGCAGAACTGGCGTTGCCAGCCCGGCACATAGACCTGCCTGCCGAACTGATGCATCACCTCCGACCAGCGCGCCAGCGGGCCTGCGATCGCCTGCGGGAAGAAGGCAATGTAGAGCGCATAGCGATCGAGCGCGTAGAGCGGCGCCTTGCCGCGCTTCAGATCGACCAGATACATGATGTGGTGAAAGGTGAAGAAGGAGATGCCGAGCGGCAACCCGATGTCGAGTGTCGGCAGTGCGACGCCCAGCACATGCCCGAGATTGGCGAGAATGAAGTTGGCGTATTTGAACAACGCCAGCGCGCCGATATCGAGCGCGATGACAAGCGTCAGCACGGCCTTCCATTTCATCCGCCCATAGGCGACCGAGGCGAGCCAGTTGATGACGATCGAGGCAATCAGGAGCAGGATGAAGGACGGGCTGCCCCAGGCGTAGAAGGCCAGCGACAGCGCCACCTGCACGCCGATGCGCAAATGCGGATAGGGATCGACCAGGCGGTAGATCAGCAGTGCCGCCGGCAGGAACACCAGGAGAAAGGGGTAGTCGTTGAATAGCATCGGTTCAGCGCTGCGCCGTCATCGCCGGACGCCGATCCTTAGCCCGTTTCCAGATCGGGCGCGGCATCGCCCGGCTGCCGCAGCATGCGCCGGGCGATCTTCTCCTCGCTCGGCACCTTGACGTCCCAGGCGAGCCCGAGCGCTTCCAGCGCGCGGATGAAGATGAAGCCGGGATCGAACTCGAACCAGCGCAAGCCGAAGGCCGCCGAATACGGGAAGGCGTGGTGGTTGTTGTGCCAGCCCTCGCCCCAGGCGAGCCAGGCCATCACGCCGAGATTCCTGCTGTTGTCGTCGCGGGTGACGAAAGGCTGCGCGCCAAAAGTGTGCATGATGGAGTTGATGGCGGACATGGTCTGCTCGACCACGAACATGCGCACCACGCCGCCCCAGAGCAGGCCGCTCAGCGCGCCCCACAGGCTCATCGTGGCCAGGCCGCCGATCGCGGCCGGCAGCAACAGGCCGAGCGCGACCCAGCTGTAATAGTAGCTGTTGACGGCGACCAGCGTGCGGTTGGCCATCAGATCCGGCACGTAATGGGCGACGTTGGGATAGTCGTGCGCGATCATCCAGGTCAGATGCGCGTGCAGGAAGCCGCGCAGGCGGCCCAGCAGGCCGCCGCCATGCAGCCGCGGCGAATGCAGATCGCCATCGTGGTCGGACAATTCGTGGTGCCGGCGGTGCATGGCCGCCCAGGACAGCATCGGGCCGCGCCCGGCCATCGATCCCATCACGATCAGGATCGCGCTCGTCGCGGTCGAGGTGGCAAAGGCGCGATGGGTGAACAGGCGGTGATAGCCGACGGTCAGCCCAAGGCCGGTGACCAGCCAGAAGCCGAAGAACAGGCTGAGTTCCATCACCCCGATCGGACGGTAGAACAACAGCCCCAGCGCAACCAAGGTGCCTACGAAGGGCAGCACGTCGAAAATGATGAAATGCCGCCGCTGCATCTTGTGAAAATGGCGGCTGCGAATGATGCGGTGATCGCGTTTTGGTTGCACGGGCGGGGATTCCAAGGCGGTCAACAGTACATAACCGCCGCCCGACCGCAACCCAAGCTGCCGCCCCAGGTCTCAACAGGTCAAGGTTTCAACAGGTCTTGCCCATGGGGACTGCGGCGGCCGGTGCGCCAAAAGGCGGTCAATCCCCTCACTTTTGCGCGAGAATCCGCCTCCTCGGCCGCGCCGGCGGGGCCGGTTCATCCAGCTGTAAAAAGCCCGCAATACCGTCCGCCCATTCATTCAGCATGGACGTCGGGCGGGAGGTTTTGCGGTGTGCCCTGCATTGAGGCAGGTGCATCGTTGGCTTCCGCCCACGCGATCTGAACAGCGAATGCGGAGACTGTCATGAAGCGAGGCATTGCCGTTTTCGCCTCAGCCGCGGCGCTAATGGGCTTCTTCTATTTTATTGCAGGCAAATGGGCGATCCACCACAGCACCATGGCGTTCGCCGACATTCTGCGCGGCGACCGCGACGTGACCGTGGAGGTCTCCGTCCGCCGCGACCGCGAAATGGAAGCGATCGCGGAAATGATCGAGCTTCCGGTCGTGATCCTCAGCCACGGCAACACGGTCAAGCACACCGAGTATTCGTTCCTCACCAACACATTCGCCGCCCGCGGCTATCTGGTCGTCAGCATCCAGCACGATCTCGCAGCCGACGATCCGATGGTGACCAAGGCCAGCGAGGAATATGTCGGCCGCCGCTCGCAATACAACCGCGGCATCGCCAACATCCTTTTCACGATCGACGAGCTGAAGAAGCTGTATCCGAATGCGGATTACCGCCATCTGACCCTGGTGGGACATTCCAATGGCGGCGACATCTCGATGTATTTCGCCAAGCTGCATCCCGATCTGGTGAAGAAGGTCGTCACGCTCGACAATCTGCGCGTGCCCTTCGTCACCGACGGCAAGGTCAAGATCCTGTCCTTCCGCTCGAAGGATCCGCAATTCAAGGCCGATCCCGGCGTCGTCCCCGACGATGAAACCTGCGCCAAGGCCGGCATCCAGGTGGTCAGGACCGAATTCCAGCACAATGATCTCAGCGACCGCGGCTCGGACCAGGTCAAGGGCTTCATCGGCAGCGCGGTCGAGGATTTCCTGAACGACCTCGGCGAAGACGACAGCCCGTTCAACATGCCGCGCCTGTCGAAGCCGCGCCCCACCATCGACCAGCTTGCGGCCTCGGTGCCCGATCGCTGAGCGCACGGCCTCCCGCGCATTTCGCGGCCCTCGCCCTGCCCCTCCGCCCTCGCCGGGTGGACGGCGCAGCTGATGCCGACTATTGGTCGATATGGCATTGCGGCGGAAGCCGCCCCCTCTTGCCCGGCGTGGTTCATGATGTCATTCCGTCTTGCGCACCTGCTGGGCACGATCTGTCTTCTCGGTGCGGGAGGGGCCATGGCTCTTGATTCGGCTTTCGACCTCGAGGCGCATCGCGGCGGGCGGGCGCTGATGCCGGAAAACACCCTGCCGGCTTTTGCCAATGCCCTCTCGATGGGCGTGGACACGCTGGAACTCGATGTCGGCGTGACCGCTGACGGCGAGGTCGTCGTGTCGCATGAGCGCGGGCTCAATCCCGATCTCGCCAGGGATGCGAACGGCGCCTATATCGCTGCGCCCGGCACGCCTTTCGTGAAGCTGCGGTTCGCCGATGTCAGAGCCTACGATGTCGGCCAAATTCGGCCGGACAGCGCCTACGCCAAGCAATTTCCCGACCAGCGCGCCGTGCCGGGGACCCGCATTCCCACGCTGAAGGAGCTGTTCGCGCTGGTGCGCAAATCCGGCAACGAACGCGTGCGCTTCAATATCGAGACCAAGATCGATCCGGATCATCCGGATGAATCGATGGAGCCGCAGGCCTTTGTCGCGAAGCTGCTCGGGGTGATCCGAGATGAGAAATTTTCTGACCGCGTCATGATCCAGTCGTTCGACTGGCGAACGCTGCTGCTGATCCAGCAGCAGGCCCCGACAATTCCGACGGTGTATCTGACTCTGCAGCGCGGCTCGGCGCCGACCATCGCTCTCGACAAGGCCACCAGCTGGACGGCGGGTTACAGCCTGGCCGACCACGGCGGCTCGCTGCCACGCACGATCAAGGCCGCGGGCGGCGCGATCTGGTCGCCCTATTTCGGTGACGTGACTGCAGCGCTTGTTGCTGAAGCCCATACGCAGGGATTGCGCGTTGTGGTCTGGACTGTCAACAAGCCCGATGACATGGCGCGGATGATCGATATCGGCGTCGACGGCATCATCTCGGACCGGCCCGACCTGTTGCGGCAGGTCGCCGGCGAGAAAGGCTTGGCGCTGCCGCCGGGGACGCCGGTCCAGCCGTAAGCCTCAGCCTTACTGCTCTCCGTACCGCAGCCGCCGGTATAGCGCACCAAGGATGTTGGAATAGTCGTCGGTCCAGACCCGCACCTTCTCGTCCGCGTCGGTCTCCTCCCATTGCTTGGAAGAGGCAAGCTTGCCGACATCATCAGCCTCGCGCGCGGAGATGACGACGTCGGTGGAGAAGATGTAGTCGGCGTCGCGGCCCGAATCCTCGTCGTAGACCCAGCTTTTGAGATCGTTGGCATCGGCAATGCCGACCACGACGGGCTCGAGATCGAGATGCCGGTTGGAGACGTGCATCACTACGGCGCCGTGCGGGGCGAGCTTGTCCTTGTAGATCTTCATCGCCTCCTCGGTCGCGAGATGGATCGGGATCGCATCCGACGAATAGGCATCGACGATGATGAGGTCGTAGACGCCGTCGGGCTCCCTCGCGAAGGTGAGACGCGCATCCCCGATCACCGGCTTCAGGTCCGGCAGACAGCTCGAGATGTAGCGGAAATTTTTGGGATCACGCGCGGCATCCACCATGGACTGGTCGATCTCGAAGAATTTCCAGTCCTCGCCTGGCTCCGCGGCGCAGGCGAGCGTGCCCGATCCGACACCGATCGCCGCGACCTTCAACGGCGCGCCCTTGCGCTCGCGGATCGCGGAGATGGCCTGACCGATGCCGCCGTCCTTGTGGTAATAGGTGATCGGCTCGGGCCGGCCGGTGACCGGCGTACCGTCATTGTTCAGGAAACGCTCGGCACCGTGAATGGTGGTGCCGTGCATCAGCACGTGAAAATAGCCGCCCGGCGTCACCACGATCTTGTGCACGCCGAAGAAGCTGCGCACGGTGGTGACGCGGCCCTCGTCGGCCGGATAGATCCGCGTCAAGGCCAGCGCCAGCGCGACGGTGGCAAATATCTTCCAGCGGTCTGCGTTGAGGGCCAGCGCCAGAAGCGCTGCGAGCACGCCGACGGCGCCGGCGACCCAGACGCGGTGATCCCCGAACCAGGTCGAGATATCCCCTGTCATGTAAGACGGCACAACGAGCGCCGCCGCGAGCACGGCAAGCGCCAACCAATACCATCTCACAATGCCCGCAAGACGCTCGTTCACTGAGGGCCGGCACAGCGCGGCGAGCGCGACCAGGATCGGATATTCGGCGATCCATGAGAAGGTGAAGGGAGCGACGAGGCCGGCAAAGAGGCCACCGACCATGCCGCCGAACGACAGCGCGACATAGAAGCCGGTGAGATATTTGGCTGCGGGCCGGGTCCGCGCCAGTTCGCCATGGCAGGCCATGGCGATAACGAAGAAGCACAATTGATGGCCACCGAGCGTGAGCAGCAAATTCTGCTCGCCGCCGAAGGCGAGCAGGAAGATGATTCCCGCGATCGCGACCGGCTGGAGCATCAGCATCCATTTGTGCGGCAGCAGCGGCCGCGACTGGAACACTACAACCCAGGTCAGGAGGTACAGCGACAGCGGCAGCACCCACAGCAGCGGCGCCGCCGCGACGTCGGTCGAGATATGCGCGGTGACTGCGATCAGCAGGCCGGACGGCACCGCGGCGAGGAAGATCCAGCGCAGCCGCGTCACCACCGTCGGCGCCGGCGCATTCGCCTCCTCCGCTTGCACATCGGCCACAGCCAGCTTCGGCGAGCGCAGCAACAACACGCCGCAAGCGGAGATCAAAAGGATCAAAACGCCATAGCCGCCGGTCCAGAGCCGGTTCTGCGTATGCAGCGTGAAGATCGGCTCCAGCAGGAACGGATAGGACAACAGCGCGAGGAAGCTGCCGATGTTGGAGGAGGCATAGAGGAAATACGGATCGCGGCCGTCAGGATGGCCGGTGCGGACGAACCAGGCTTGCAGCAATGGGTTGTTGGCGGCGAGCGCGAAGAACGGTAGCCCAATCGATATCACGAACAGGCCAAGCAGCCAGAACGCATAGCCTGACGCCGGCGGCTCGCCATAAGCGCTGGCGATGCTGAGCGGGAGCGTCGCGAAGGCCGCGATCAGCAGCACCAGATGCACCACGACCGGAACCACGCGATTCCTAATCTGCATGAGGAGATGCGCATAGGCGTAACCGGCCAGCAGCAGCGACTGGAAGAACACCATCGCCACCGACCACACCGCCGGCGAGCCGCCGAGCCGCGGCAGCACCATCTTCGTGAACAGCGGCTGCACCGAGAACAGCAAGAGCGCACTGACGAAGATCGCAGCCGTGTAGACCGTCAGCAGCAGCCGGTTGCGCGACGAGGACGGTTGCTCCGTGGCTGCGGGTTGCACGATCGAATCCATGGGAGCTCCGGCAAAAGCGTTTTCCAGCGAGGTGGGCACCGGTTCGCGCGAGAAACCGCGTCGAACAAAGCCCCCGGCGGGCGCCGGGCGCGCGCAATGGAGCACACCGCGCCTGAACGGGCAATAAATGGTCTCGTGATGTTGCGTCGGGAAATGGCTGATATACAGCTGTCATTCCGGGCGCGGTCCTTCGGACCATCCGGAATGACCGTGGAACATTTTGAAATCGATCATGAGCGAAACCGACGTCGTCATCATCGGCGCTGGCCATAACGGCCTCACCTGCGCGGCCTATCTTGCGATGGCGGGCTTGCGCGTGCACGTGGTCGAGCGCCGCAAGGTGGTCGGCGGAGCCGCGGTCACGGAGGAGTTTCATCCGGGCTTCCGCAACTCGGTCGCGGCCTACACCGTGAGCTTGCTCAACCCGCAGGTCGTCCGCGATCTGGGGCTCGCAGAGCAGGGCCTGCGCGTGGTCGAGCGGCGCGCGCAGAATTTCCTGCCCGCCCCTGACGGCAACTATCTCCTCACCGGCGAGGGCCGGACCAAAGCATCAGTCGCGCGGCTCAGTGCGCGCGATGCCGATGCGCTCGACGGGTTTTCGCGCGAGCTCGAAGATATCGCCGACGTGCTGCGGCAGTTCGTGCTGCGCGCGCCGCCGAACCTGCTCGCCAGTTTTGGCATTGGCGCCATCCGCGAGGCTGCGAACGCGTTGACGACGGCCAACATCCTGCGCGGCCTGACGCTGGAGCAAAGCCGCAGCCTGCTCGATCTCTTCACCCGCTCGGCCGGCGAGATGCTGGACGAGCGCTTCGAGCACGATCTGGTCAAGGCGCTGTTCGGCTTCGATGCCATCGTCGGCAATTATGCGAGCCCCTACGCGGCCGGCTCGGCCTATGTGATGCTGCATCACGCCTTTGGCGAGGTGAACGGCAAGAAGGGCGTCTGGGGCCATGCCATTGGCGGCATGGGCGCGATCACGCAGGCGATGGCGCGCGCCGCGCGCAACCGCGGGGTCACGATCGACACCGATGCGAGCGTGCGCGAGGTGATCGTCGAGCGCGACCGTGCCGTCGGAGTGGTGCTGGAGAACGGCACGACCATTCGCGCCAAATATGTCGCGGCCAACGTCAATCCAAAGCTGCTCTATACGCGGCTGATCGCGGCCGATGCCCTTCCGTCCGATTTCCTCACCCGCATCCGCCACTGGAAGAACGGCTCCGGCACCTTCCGCATGAACGTGGCGCTGGACCGCCTGCCTTCCTTCACGGCGTTGCCGGGCGATGGCGATCACCTCTCCTCCGGCATCATCCTGGCGCCGAGCCTCGGCTACATGGACCGCGCCTATCTCGATGCACGGGTGCAGGGCTGGAGCCGATCACCCATCGTCGAGATGCTGATCCCCTCGACGCTCGACGACACGCTCGCGCCTGCGGGACAACACGTCGCCAGCCTGTTCTGCCAGCACGTCGCGCCGGAATTGCCCGACGGAAAATCCTGGGACGACCATCGCGACGAGGTCGCCGATCTCATGATCGCGACGGTGGACAGCTACGCGCCGGGCTTTGCGGCAAGCGTGCTCGGACGCCAGATCCTTTCCCCGCTCGATCTCGAGCGGCAGTTCGGCCTGCTCGGCGGCGACATTTTTCATGGCGCGCTGACACTGAACCAGCTGTTCTCGGCGCGACCAATGCTGGGCCATGCCGATTATCGCGGGCCCCTGAAGGGCCTCTATCACTGCGGCTCCGGCGCCCATCCCGGCGGCGGCGTCACCGGCGCGCCCGGCCACAACGCGGCGCAGGCGATCCTGCGGGACCACCGCGGCCTGTTCGCAAGCCGTGGATAGGTCTGTGGACGGGCTTGTGGACAGGCCTGTTGGCAGAGCTGTGGTGAAGCCGTGGATGCGTGGCGCGACAGCTTGGTACAAGCGCGGATCAAGCTGTGGAGAAGGGACTGGATATGCCGCGCATAAGCCGGTGGATCGCCACTTGATTTACGGGCGGACAAGCTGGGGAGTTCCTGTGAAACGAACTCCAAAACGACTTCGCCCGCCAAGGGGCAATTCCCCCAGCGGGCGCGCGTCGAAAAAAGCCGTCTATGAAGAAAGTGGCTCCCGCTGGGAAATGGGAGGCAGAAATTACTTCAAGGAGCTGCTAATCGAACCGAACTTGTCGTTCATGGTGGTGCCCAGGCTGTTCACCACGGTGATGATCGCCAGCGCGATACCGGCCGCGATCAGGCCGTATTCAATCGCGGTCGCGCCGGACTCATCGGACCAGAACTTCGAAACCATGCGCTTCAAGACTCGCCTCCATTTCCATTCAAGGGTGTGTTGGTTGGGTCCAACATCCGGAAATCTACGGAAAACAACCTGCGGTCTAGTTAACCCGGGGACTGCAAGTTATACGGAAAATTTGGAACAAAAGTTCTCAAAATTGAACCTGACGGAACCCTAGATGCAGCCTTTACCTACCCATCGCGCCAGCTTCTCGATCGGCAACGAGGCTGCTGCCAGGCGTGTCGTCGACGTCCTCACGGAGGTCTTTTTCGAGGGCGATGCAGCTGTCGCCGCCTTCGAACGGCCGGACGGACAATGGGACGTCACGCTGCATTTCGCCGAGGCGCCGGATCAGGAATTGCTGCGTGAACTCGTTGCAACTTCAGCAGGAAATGACATCGCTGCGACGCTTTCTTTCGACACGGTCGAGGCCAAGGACTGGGTCAAGGCGAGCCTCGAAGATCTCGTCCCGGTGCCGGCCGGACGCTTCGTCGTCCATGGCAGCCACGACCGCGACCGCGTGGCGCCAAACAAGCTCGCCATCGAGATCGAGGCGGCGCTCGCGTTCGGGACCGGCCACCACGGCACCACGCGTGGCTGTTTACTTCTGCTTGACCATGTCCTGAAACACGCGCGGCCCAAGCGCGTGCTCGACCTCGGCACCGGTACCGGCGTGCTGGGGATCGCGGCAGCCAAGGCGCTGCATCGCACAGTGCTGGCCTCCGATATCGACCCGCCCTCGGTGCGGGTCGCGGCCGAGAACGCGGCCCTGAACGAAGCCGGTCATTATGTGCGGGTGATCCGGGCCACTGGCTTCGCCGCGCCGGACTTTGCCACAAGCGGCCCGTTCGACCTGGTGCTGGCCAACATCCTTGCCAATCCGTTACGCCAGTTGTCGGGTCCGATGGTCCGGCATCTTGCGCCCGGCGCCCGCGTCATTCTCTCCGGCCTGTTAACCCACCAGGCCCCCGCCGTGATCGCCGCCTACCGCGCGCGCGGCCTTGTGCCATTGCGGCATCTGCGGATCGAGGGGTGGAGCAGTTTGTTGCTGCGGCGAGTGGATTGAGCGAGGTGCCGTAGGGTGGGCAAAGCGAAGCGTGCCCACCCTCCGTCAGCGAATCCCGGAAAGATGGTGGGCACGGCGCTTTGCGCCTCTGCCCACCCTACGAGACTGTCGTCGCCGCGCTACTCAGCCGGCTTGTCGTCCCGGCGCATGACGCGTTTGTCTCGCAACGCCCGCCTCGCGCGACGCTCGCTAAACCGGTCCATCATCTGGCTGATGAGCCCGCGCGGCTTCTTCGGTGTCGTTGCTGCGGGCGCGCCGCGCACCGGCGGCGAAATCTTCTCAAAGGTGAATGCTGGCATCGTGTGTCCCCTCGCCGTTGAGATGAACCACTTGCTCGAATTTCCCTGTTATCCGGATGAAGCGCAACAGCTGCATCCTTTACTCCACTCAATTCGAATTGAACTATTTCAAGCACAGTCCATGCCAGTTGAAATGCCAAATGCGTCTACATTGCGGACTGATCTCCATGATCCTAAACTGAGCCATGTTCGAAGCGCACTTCCAGACATTCGAGGAGCCCGAGGCCGGCGTCGCATTGACGGCGCGGCTTGCCGCACTCCGTGAAGAACTCGCCCGCCGCAAGTTGACCGGCTTCGTCATTCCGCGCGCCGATCAGCAGCAGAATGAGTATGTCGCGCCCTCCGAAGAGCGCCTCGCCTGGCTGACCGGCTTTACCGGCTCGGCCGGGCTCGCCGTGGTGCTGGCCCAGGAAGCTGCATTGTTCGTCGACGGCCGTTACACGATCCAGGCGGCCAAGCAGGTCGACGCCAAGGCGTGGGCGGTGGAGTCGCTGATCGATCCGCCGCCGGAAAGCTGGGTCTCGGCGCATCTCAAATCCGGCGATCGCCTAGGATTTGATCCGTGGCTGCACACTTTTGCGGCAGCCGAGCGCCTCTCCGCCGCCTGCACCAAAGCCGGCGCCGAACTGGTGGCAGTCGACAGCAATCCGGTCGACGCGGTCTGGCAGGACCGGCCGCAGCCGCCGGTCGCGCCGGTCGCGATCCACGGCCTGCAATATGCCGGTGTCGCCGAGGCCGAGAAGGTCGCTCAGATCAAGGGCGAGATCGACAAGCTGGGCGCCGACGCGCTGGTGCTGTCGGATAGCCACGCGGTCGCCTGGACCTTCAACATCCGCGGCGCCGACGTAGCGCATACGCCGCTGCCGCTGTCCTACGCACTGGTGCCAAAGGTCGGCCGGCCGACCGTGTTCATCGACCACCGCAAGCTCTCCAACCTCTCGCGTGACCATCTCGAGCAATCGGCCGACGTGCGCGAGCCCGATGCGCTGACGCCGACGCTGATGGCGCTCGCCAAGAGCGGCGCGGCGATTGCGCTCGACAACGCCACTGCGGCCGACGCGCTGAGCCGGTTGATTGTGAGCAGCGGCGGCAAGCCGGTGCGCGGCAGCGATCCGATCGCGCTGCTCAAGGCGGTGAAGAACGCGACCGAGATCAAGGGCACGCAGACGGCGCACCGCCGTGACGCAATCGCACTGGCGCGTTTCCTCGCCTTCATCGATCGCGAGGCAGGAAGCGGCAAGCTCACCGAGATCGACGCCGTCGAGGCGCTGGAGACGTTCCGCCGCGATACCGGCGCCCTGAAGGACGTGTCGTTCCCGACCATCTCCGGCACCGGCCCGAACGGCGCCATCGTGCACTACCGCGTCACCCGCAAGAGCAACCGGCGGATCGCGCCCGGCGACCTGCTGCTGATCGATTCCGGCGCGCAATACGAAGACGGCACCACCGACGTCACCCGCACCATGGCGGTGGGCGAGCCGACGGAGGAGATGCGCGACCGCTTCACCCGCGTGCTGCGCGGCCATATCGCGATCGCACGCGCGGTGTTTCCCGACGGCACCACCGGCGCGCAGCTCGACACGCTGGCGCGGCAATATCTCTGGGCCGCCGGCGTCGACTTCGAGCATGGCACAGGCCACGGGGTCGGCAGCTATCTCAGTGTGCACGAAGGCCCGGCGCGGATCTCGAAACTCGGCACCACGCCGCTGAAGCGCGGCATGATCCTCTCCAACGAGCCGGGCTACTACAAGACTGATGGCTTCGGCATCCGCATCGAGAACCTCGCGCTGGTGGTTGCCGCCGACATCAAGGGTGCCGAGAAATCGATGAATGCGTTCGAGACGCTGACGCTGGCGCCGATCGATCGCCGGCTCATCGACGCCGCGATGCTGAGCAAGGAAGAGCTCGCCTGGCTCAATGCCTACCATGCGCGCGTCCGCGCCGAGGTGGGCCCGGCGCTGGATGAAGCAACGAAAGCGTGGCTTGATCAGGCGACGGCGGAGTTGACCTAGCGCGCATGGCGCTACGCGGTTTGCGCAAGGCTTGGCCGCTTTCGCCCGCAATCACGACAGGCTTTGCACGCTCCTGACGCAGTTTGCCCGTAAAACAACGGCCTCCTGCACACGGTCATGATAACAGTCCCGGAATCGGTATAGCCGCATTCCCAAACGCCGATATCCGTCTTGTGCCAGCGCGCTACAGTCCGATTCGAATTCGGAAGATGGACACGCATGCACGGCATGATCAGCAAGCCGCCGGGAACGGCGACAACCAACCTCGCGACGTCGCGCCTGGTGTTGCTGCTGCTGGTCGTCATGACCGGGATCGCGCCGATCTCGCTCTACATCCTGGTTCCGGCGTTGCCCGTGCTGGCGACGAATTTCGGCAGCGACATCTCGATCGCGCAGATGACGGTGTCGCTCTACATGGTCGGCATCGCGCTGTCGCAGCTGATCATGGGGCCGCTGTCGGACAGGTTCGGCCGGCGCCCGGTGCTGCTTGGCGGCCTCGCGCTGATGGTCGCCGCAAGCGTCGCCTGCATCTTCGCCGAAACCCTGCCGCAGCTGATCGCAGCGCGCTTCTTCCAGGCGCTCGGCGGCGCTTCCGGCATGGTGGTGAGCCGCGCCATCATCCGCGACATCTACGCGCGCGACCGCGTCGCCTCCATGATCAGCCTCGTGGTCGCAGCGCTAATGATCGGCCAGATGGTCTCGCCGCTCACCGGCGGCCTGATCGAGACCGCATTTGGCTGGCGCGCGATCTTCTACGCCGTCACCATCGCCGCGATCGCGGTCGCAATCGGCATCGCGATCGCGTTGCCCGAGACGCGCCGCGACCGCGCGGTCGGCAGCGGCGGCTTTCGCAGCGACGTCGGCACCCTGATCAAGAGCCGCGCCTTCATCGGCTATGTGATGTGCCAGGTGCTGGCGTCCCAGATCATCTTCACCTTCGCCGGCGGCGGCCCCTACATCGTTGTGACGCAGATGGGCCGGACCAGTGCCGAATACGGCGCGTGGTTCGCAACGACCGGATTTGCGTATCTCGTCGGCAATCTCCTGTGCGTGCGCTTCGCGCCGCGGCACTCGCTGGAAAAGCTGATCTGGTTCGGACTCGGCCTGCAGCTCTGCGGCAGCCTGTTGAACCTGTTGTGGAGCTTTACCGGCTGGAACGAGGCGCCCGCCTGGCTGTTCGGCACGCAGATGATCGTGATGGTCGGCAATGCCTTCGTGATGGCGAATTCCGCTGCCGGCGCGATCAGCATCCGTCCCGAGGCCGCCGGCACCGCGTCAGGCGCGATGGGCTTCCTGCAGCAGGGGATCGGCGCGCTGATGTCGCAATTCGGTGCCTATCTCGGCGGCCACTCGGCAACGACGCTGCCATTGACCTCGGCCGTGCTTGCGGTCTCGCTGCTCTGCGCCTCGACAATGCTCTTCATCGTCCCCCGCCGGGAAATGGTGGTGAGTGAGGAGTTGATCGAACAGGCGGAAGAGGAAGAGAGCGGGATGATGTGAGGGACGGCTGCCTCCCCGTCATTGCGAGCGCAGCGAAGCAATCCAGACCGTCACCGCAGAACGATTCTGGATTGCTTCGCTGCGCTCGCAATGACGGAGAAGAGTCACTCCCCGATCAGCGCCAGCCACTCATCCTCGGTCAGCACCTTGACGCCGTGCTTGGTGGCTTCCGCAAGCTTCGAGCCCGCGCCGGGGCCGGCGACGACAAGATCAGTCTTCTTCGACACCGAGCCTGAGACCTTGGCGCCCAATCGCTCCGCGGTCGCCTTGGCCTCATCGCGCGTCATCTTCTCCAGCGATCCCGTGAACACCACCGTCTTGCCGGCGACGGCGGAGTTGCTCTTCGGCTTCTCGGCGTCGACGATCTCGACCTCCTTGGTCAGCCGCTCGACAATGCCGCGATTGTGGCTCTCGCCGAAATAGTCGGCGATGCTCTTGATCACGGTTTCGCCGATCTGGTCGAGCGCGTCCATCTCCGCCATCGCCTCCTCGTCGCCCTTGGCGACCTTGAGGCAGGCGTCGTGGAAGGCATCCCAGGAGCCGTAGCCGCGTGCCAGTGCGAGCGCCGTGGTCTCACCGACATGGCGCATGCCGAGCGCATAGACGAAGCGCTCCAGCGCGATTTTGCGCCGGCTCTCGATGGCGGCGAACAGATTGCGCACCGAGGTCGCGCCGTAGCCCTCGATCTCCTCGAGCTTGAGCTTTGCGTTGCGCTTCTCAAGCGTGAAGATGTCGGAGGGTTCTTTCACCCATCCCTCGTCGAAGAAATACTGCAGCTGCTTCTCGCCGAGACCGTCGATGTCGAAAGCGCGTCGCGACACGAACAGTTTTAAGTGCTCGATCTTCTGATAGGGGCAGGCGAATTCGCCGGTGCAGCGCGATCGCGACTCCTCCTCGCCTGCCGCCGTCTCTCCACGCACAACGTCGGTGTGCAGCGGGCACGGACACTTCTTCGGGAGGTGAAACTCCTTCGCGCCTTTCGGCCGTTTGTCGAGAACGACGTCAACCACCTGCGGGATGACGTCACCGGCGCGTTGGATCACGACGGTGTCGCCGATCCGGATGTCGCGCCCCTCGCGCAGCACCTCGCCCTTGTTGCCTATGCCCTTGATGTAGTCCTCGTTGTGCAGCGTGACATTCTGCACGATCACGCCGCCGACGCCGATCGGCTCGAGCTTGCCGACCGGCGTGAACGAGCCGGTACGCCCAACCTGGATCTCGATGTCGCGGAGCACCGTCATGGCGCGTTCGGCCGGGAATTTGTGAGCGATGCCCCAGCGCGGCGTGCGCGAGACGAAACCGAGCCGCTCCTGCCAGTCGAGGCGATCGACCTTGTAAACAACGCCGTCGATGTCGTAGTCGAGCTTTGCGCGCTCTTCCTCGATACTCTGGTGGAACGCGATCAGCTCCTCGACGGAGTGACACAGCTTGGTCAGCGGATTGGTCCTGAAGCCGCAGCGCTCGAACCAGTGGATCATATCGCTCTGCGTATCCTCGGGCATCGCGCTCATCTCGCCCCAGGCATACGCAAAGAAGCCGAGTGGGCGTGATGCGGTGATAGTCGGATCCTTCTGCCGCAACGAGCCTGCGGCCGAATTGCGCGGATTGGCGAATATGGTGTCGCCGGCCGCCTTCTGGCGCTCGTTGAGCGCGAGGAAGGCCTTCTTGGTCATATAGACTTCGCCGCGCACCTCGCAGACGTCAGGGACGTTACGGCCCTTCAGCTTCTGCGGCACGTCTTCGAGCGTGCGGATGTTGGCGGTGACGTCCTCGCCCTCCGCACCGTCGCCACGCGTCGCCGCGGTGACGAGCTCGCCGCCCTCGTAGCGCAGCGACATCGAGAGGCCGTCGATCTTCGGCTCGGCGGAGAAATTGATCTTGTCGTCGTCGAGCTTCAGGAAGCGCACGATGCGGCCGACGAAGTCGCGCACGTCTTCCTCGGCAAAGGCATTGTCGAGCGACAGCATCGGAACGGAATGCCGCACCTTCCTGAAACGCCCCGATGGCGCCGCGCCGACCTTCTGTGAGGGCGAGTCGCCACTGACGAATTCCGGAAAGCGTTTTTCGATCGCATCGAGGCGGTGACGCAGGGCGTCATACTCGGCGTCGGTGACGGTGGGCGCGTCGTCCTGATAGTAGCGCTCGTTGTGCCCCTCGATCTCGAGCGACAGCCGCATGTGCTCGACCTTGGCCTGCGCCTTGGTGAGGTCGGCAACGTCACGAAGCGTTTTGGATTTTGGTGCTCTTGCCATGGTGCTTGGATACGATGGAGCGGGTAGGACGGTAAAGGCGTGTGAAAATCTCGTACCCCGGACACTGCGCAGCGCGAAACGGTGCGCTGCAGAGCCGGGGCCCATAGGGCGGAAGTCTGGGTCCCGGCTCGCGCTACGCGCGTCCGGGACACGAAGCCTAACTCGCCGCCTTGAGCAGCCGGTCCGCGGCCGCCCTCGCCTCGGCCGTGATCTCGGCGCCTGCGAGCATGCGGGCGATTTCCTCGCGGCGGTGGTCGGCGGCGAGCGCGTTGACGCGGGTGGCGACGCGCTTGCCCTTGTCCAGCGCATCCTTGGAGATCAAGAGATGCTGGTCGGCACGGGCGGCGACCTGCGGGGCGTGGGTCACGGCCATCACCTGGACCTTGCCAGCAAGCCGTGCCAGACGCCCGCCGATGGCATCCGCGACCGCGCCGCCGACGCCGGTATCGATTTCGTCGAAGACGAGCGTCGGCGCCGAACCGCGGTCGGACAGCACGACCTTGAGCGCCAGAAGGAAGCGCGAAAGCTCGCCACCGGAGGCGACCTTCATCATCGGCCCGGCTTTGGTGCCCGGATTGGTCTGCACCCAGAACTCGACGCGATCGAAGCCTTGCGGCCCGGGCGCGGCCTCGTCGGTCGTGACTTGCGTCATGAATTTCGCGCGCTCGAGCTTGAGCGGGGCGAGCTCGGCATTGACGGCCTTGTTGAGCATCTCGGCCGATTTCTGCCGCGCTGCCGACAGTTTTTTCGCAGCCGCCGCATAGCGTGCATCGGCCTCGATCGCGACCTGCTCCAGCTTCTTCAAGCGCGAGGCGCCGGCATCGATCAGCACGACGTCGGCGGCGTATTTGGCGGCAAGCGCCGCCAGGCCATCGACCGGCGTCGAATATTTGCGCGAGGCGGCGCGCAAAGCGAACAACCTCTCCTCGATGCGCTCCAGCTCGGCCGGGTCGAAATCGGTTGCGGCGAGCGCGGCCTGGAGATGCTGATCGGCCTCCTCCAACGCGTTGATTGCGATATCGATTGCCCTCACCGCGGGCTCGACCAGCGCCGGCGAGTTGACGCCGCGGCGCTCCAGCCGGCGCACGGCGGCCGACAGCGCCGCGACCGGCGAATTATGGCCGCCGACGACCTCCTGCGCCTCTCGCAGATCAGAGGCGATCTTCTCGCCCTGCATCATGGTGGTGCGGCGCGAGGCGAGCGAGGTCTCTTCGCCGTCCTTCGGCGCGAGCTGCTTCAGTTCGTCGGAGGCGTGGCGCAGATAGTCGGCCTCGCGCGCGGCGCGCTCCATGCCGGCGCGATGCTCTTCCAGCTCAGTGTTGGCGGTGCGGCGCGCGTCCCAGAGGGCTTCGACGGCTACGACATCCTTTTCGAGGCCCGCAAAGGCATCGAGCAGGCGGCGATGGGTGGCGGCATCGACCAGCGCGCGCTCGTCATGCTGGCCGTGGATTTCGACCAGCGCGGCGCCGACGGCCTTCAGAGTCTGCACGCTGATCGCCTGGTCGTTGATGAAGGCGCGGGTGCGGCCGTCGGCGAACTGCACCCGCCGCAGGATCATCTCGCCGGTGTCGTCGAGCCCGTTCTCGGCGAGGATTTTCGTTGCGGGGTGATTTTTGGGGATATCGAAGACGGCCGTGACCTGCCCCTGCTCCGCGCCATGGCGCACGAGGCCGGCGTCGCCGCGGCCACCGAGCGCCAGTGCAAAGGCATCGAGCAGGATGGATTTGCCCGCACCGGTCTCGCCGGTCAAAACCGCAAGTCCGGTGGCGAATTCGATATCGAGCCGTTCGATCAGGACGATGTCACGGATCGACAGACGCGCCAGCATGGAACCAGATTTCCTAGCCGAGACCTAGAGGCCTATCTTCTTGAAGGTCCGGCTGATCCAAGACCCCTGATTCTCGCTCGGCTCGAGACCGCCGGATTTTACAAGATTATAGGCGTCCTTGTACCACCGGCTGTCGGGAAAATTATGCCCGAGCACGGCGGCGGCGGTCTGGGCCTCGCCGACGATGCCGATCGACATGTAGGCCTCGGTGAGACGGTAGAGCGCCTCCTCGACGTGGCGCGTGGTCTGGTACTGCGTCACCACGGCCTTGTAGCGGTTGATCGCGGCCGTGTAGTCGCGCTTCTGCATGTAATAACGGCCGACATTCATTTCCTTGCCGGCAAGCTGGTCGCGCGCGCCCTCGATCTTGGCCTTGGCGGAGGTCGCATATTCGGACGTCGGATATTTGCGCACCACCTCTTCCAGCGAGGCGATCGCCTTCTCGGTGCGGCCCTGGTCACGGTTGATGTCCGGAATCTGATCGTAATGCGAGGCGGCGATCAAATATTGCGCGTAAGCGGCGTCCGGGCTGCCGGGATGCAGGGTGACGTAGCGAGTGGCAGCGCCGATGCAGCTGTCATAGTCGCCGCCCTGGTAGGATGCGTAGGCCGACATCAGCAGCGATTTGCGCGCCCAGTCGGAATAGGGATGCTGGCGGTCGACCTCTTCGAACTTCTTGTTCGCCGCCTTCATGTCCTTCTTTTCGTTCATGAGGTACAAGCCCTCATTGTAGATCTTGTCGGCAGGCTCCTCGACGAAGGTATCATCCTTGGCGATGAACTTGTCCCAGAGCGAGCCGGTGCCGCAGCCGGCCAGCGGCAACGCGAGCACGAAGAGGGTCGCGGCCTGAAGCAGCCCACGGGCTCGCGGTGAAACCAAGAGATATCCGCGCGTCATACGCTGTGCCGACATGAATTTAAGACCTGACGCCCTGTGATGCGGTGCCCGCCAGCCCATGATCCCCGTCACGGGCGCGAAATGTAACCGTGGTGCCTGCCATGCGACCACGTCGGTGTAACCGAAAAACGATTGTTAACCCATCGGATAGGCAGGCATTCCGCCCGGATTAAGGCGAAAACGCCGCAATCCTAGTCGATCATGGTTACCAGGAGTTTCCCGGATAAAACGCCAGCCGCTTCAGGCTTCAGGACACGTCCGGCCCGTAGGCGGCAGCGATCCTGCCGCCAACAATGCCGCTGCCGACCTCGGCCACGCCACGCGTGGTGCGGCGGGCCACCTCACCCTCGACCACCCGCCAGGCGGTCCGGTCGGCCAGCAGTGCGGTCAGGACGGCGTGGTTGAGCTTGTGGCCGCCACGTACCGAACGATAGGCACCGAGCAGCGGCAGGCCGGCCAGCGCGAGATCGCCGATCACGTCCAGCACCTTGTGGCGGGCGCATTCGTCGGCGTAGCGCAGGCCCTCGGTGTTGAGCAGCCGCTCCTCGTCGAACACGACGGTGTTTTCGAAGGAGGCGCCGAGCGCATAGCCCGCGCTCCAGAGCCGGGCAACATCGCCCATCAGACCGAAGGTCCGGGCACGGCCGACTTCGCGGCGGAAGCGCTCGGGGCTCACGTCGAAGCCGTAGCTCTGCTGGCCGATGACGGGATTGGTGAAATCGATCTCGACCTCGGCGCGGAAACCGTTGGCGTAGGGCCGGATCTCGCCGAAGGAGTCGCCGACCTTGACCGAAACCGGCTTCAAAACCTGGATGAACCGACGCTGCGCCGGCTGGTTGACGATGCCGGCCTGATCGATCGCCGCGATGAAGGCAGCGGCGCTGCCGTCCATGATCGGCACTTCCGGACCGTCGATCTCGATGGTGGCATTGTCGACACCCATGCCCCGCAGCGCAGCCAGCACGTGCTCAGCGGTGGAAACCAGCGGACCACTGCGATCGCCGAGGACGGTCGCGAAGTCGGTCGCGATCACCTGCTCGGCGGTCGCCTGGATCTCGCGGTCACGTCCTTCAAGGCCGGTGCGGACAAAAATAAAACCTGCATCGACGGGTGCAGGTCCAAGCGTAAGGGTGACGGGAAGACCGGAATGAACGCCGACGCCGGCCACGGTGGCTTGCGCACGAAGCGTTGTTTGCCGGCTAAATTTCATCAGGAACCGCCCCACTACGACCAACTGCGACTTATACTGGACCCGACTGATCGATCGAGATCGACCGTCCGAATCTCCGTATCCCCAAGTCACACCGAACCATAGTCACTGCCTCAAACAGCGCCAACTCACGCTTTTTTACCGATTGTTACCCCAAACCTGCCGTATTCGCGCCAAGGCTTAACCAAATTGCACCTCGGTTTGGGGCACTTATCGGCAGCTTTACTGAAGCACCGAACCGGTAATTAATGATTTAAAATCAGTTGCTTGAACGCGCAATCCGGATATGCACGGGACATAAGGAAAGGCCCCGGCAAGCTTCCCGCCGGGGCCTTTCTGCGTCTGCCTTATTGTAACAATCCTCACGTCGCCTGACGCCGCAGGAAGGCCGGGATATCAAGATGGTCGTCTCCCTGTGGCGCCGGCGCAACAGGTGCCGGGCGGCCATGGGCGTCGAGACCCTGCGGCGCGGGCCGGCGGGCATATTCCGACACCGGTTCGCTGGCTGCGATCTGCTGCTGCACCGTCCGCTGCTGCTTGCGCTCGGGCAGCGCCGGCATGGCGGGACCGGCGGTGCGGGCGGCGATCGGGGCCTCGGTCTCTTCGTCGCGACGGCCGAGGCCGACATTGGCGAGGCGCTGGAGCAGCGACAGGCGGGTCTTCTGCGGCGTTTCCTCCTCGACCTCGCCACGGGCCTGACGAAGCTCGGCCTGGGCCGGCATCGGCAGTTCCTCGATGCGCGGCATCCGCGGCGCACGCACCGGCGCGCGCTCGGCCTGCGGCGGGATGAAGGTTTCCGGCGTCATCGGCTCATGCATGGCCATCGGGGCCTGCTCGGGCTCAGGAAACAGCGTCGGCTTCTGCGCGATCGGGCGCACGGTGACGTCGCCATAGGTCTGCATCGGCGCGGGCACCTGCGGGACTTCGGAAACGGCGGCAGCGATCGCGGCAAGCGCCGCACGTTCGACATTCGCACGCGGCCCGACGGGCGCGGCGGCCGGAATCTGCCCTTCCAACTTCTGGGCGCGTTCGGCCAGACGCTGGTTGTCGGCGCGGAGTCGTGCGGTCAGGTCGGCGAGACGGCTTTCGGCAGCGGCGGCCGGAGCTGCGGGCGCCTGCTGCACCTGCTGCGGCGCAACGTTCGCGACCGGAGCGCTGGTGCCCTTACTGTTGCGGGCGATCGCGTCTTGCTCGATGCCGGTGGCGACGACCGAGACGCGGATCAGGCCGTCGAGCGCTTCGTCGAAGGTGGCGCCGACGATGATGTTGGCGTCCTGGTCGACTTCCTCGCGGATGCGGGTCGCGGCTTCGTCGACCTCGAACAGGGTGAGGTCCTTGCCGCCGGTGATGGAGATCAGGAGGCCCTTGGCACCCTTCATCGAACTGTCGTCGATCAGCGGATTGGCGATCGCGGCCTCAGCGGCGGTCAGCGCGCGCTTGTCGCCGGAGGCTTCGCCGGTGCCCATCATCGCCTTGCCCATCTCGCGCATGACGGCGCGGACGTCGGCGAAGTCGAGGTTGATCAGGCCTTCCTTGACCATCAGATCGGTGATGCAGGCCACGCCCGAGTAGAGCACCTGGTCGGCCATCGCGAAGGCGTCGGCGAAGGTGGTCTTCTCGTTGGCGACCCGGAACAGGTTCTGATTCGGGATGATCAGGAGCGTATCGACGACCTTGTGAAGCTCGTTGATGCCGGCTTCGGCGGTGCGCATGCGGCGGCCGCCCTCGAAGTGGAACGGCTTGGTCACGACGCCGACGGTGAGGATGCCCATGTCGCGCGCGGTCTTGGCGATGACCGGAGCAGCGCCGGTGCCGGTGCCGCCGCCCATGCCGGCGGTGACGAACACCATGTTGGCGCCCGAGAGATGGTCACGCAGCTCGTCGATGACTTCTTCGGCCGCCGCGGCACCGACGTTCGGCTGCGAGCCGGCGCCCAACCCTTGCGTCACTGCGGTGCCCATCTGCACGATGCGCTGCGCCTTCGACATCGTCAGCGCCTGCGCGTCGGTGTTGGCGACCACGAAGTCGACGCCCTGGAGGCCGGCCGTGATCATGTTGTTGACGGCGTTGCCGCCGGCGCCGCCGACGCCGAACACGGTGATGCGGGGCTTCAACTCGTGAATATCAGGAACGTTGATGCTGATGGTCATGTTTGCCTCTCGATCACGCGCGCGTGGGTTCGCCCCGGCCTGCGGCCGCGGGAGTTGGTGAAAATCGACAATTGCGGAAAGCGGTCATCAAAAGCCCTCGCGTAGCCATCGTCCGACCTTTCCGAAATAACCGCCCGTTCCTGTCCTGACCTGCTGCCGCGTATGCCGCGGTTCGACATGCTCGTGGTGAACATATTGCGGGTAGACGAGAAGTCCGGCCGGCACCGCGAACGCGGCGTTCTTCGCCTCGTTGGGCAGCCGGCCAAAACCGAGCGGACGTCCGACCCGCACGGGCCGGCCGAGAATCTGGGTTCCGAGCTCGACGAGGCCGGTGAGCTGCGAGGCGCCGCCGGAGAGCACGACACGGCCCTTGGGCTCTGCCGCGAAGGGCGAATCCTTCAGCTTGTCCCGAACCATTTCGAAGACTTCCTCGGCACGATGCTTGACGATGGTGGCGATGGTGGCGCGCGAAACGATCTGCGGCAGATCCTGGTCGTCACCGGCTGTCGGTACAGACATCAGCTCACGCGAGTCCGATCCGCCGGTGATGACGGTGCCGTATAACGTCTTGATTCGCTCGGCGTCGGCAATGGTCGCCGAGAGTCCGCGCGCGAGATCCATCGTGATATGTTGCCCGCCGACCGCAAATCCGGCTGCGTGCACGAAGCGGCCGCCGGAATAGACCGCGATCGTTGTGGTGCCGGCGCCCATCTCGACCACGGCGGCGCCGAGATCGGCCTCGTCGTCGGTCAGCACCGACAGGCCGGCCACATAGGGGCTCGCCGCCATGGCTTCGACGTTGAGATGGCAGCGTTCCACCGCCAGCATCAGGTTCCGCGCCACGGTGGCGTCGCAGGTGACGACGTTCATGTCCACGCCAAATTGATGCGCGACCATGCCGCGCGGATCGCGGATGCCCTTGACGCCATCGAGCGTGTAGCCGACCGGCAGCGCATGCAGCACGGTGCGGCCCTCGCCGGTGGCGTGGCGCATGCCGGTGGAGGTGACGCGGCTGACATCGGCCGGCGTCACCGCGCCGCCGCGGATATCGGCTGCGGCCTCGACCAGCTGGCCCGCGAGACGGCCGCCGGAGACCGACAGCAGAACGGACTCGACCCGGACCTTGGCCATTTTCTCGGCGAGGCCCACGGCCTGGCGCACCGCCTGCTCGCATTCGGCGAGATCGACCACCGCGCCGGCCTTCATGCCGCGCGACTGGATCTGGCTGTAGCCGATCAGCTCCACCGCATGGGTGCGGCCGCCCAGGGCTTCGCTCGGCGCGGACGGCTTCAGCCGCGCGATCATACAGGCGATCTTGCTGGTGCCGATATCCAGGCAGGCGACGATACCGCCGCGCTTGTGCGGGATCTGGCGCGTCTTCGGCGTCTGGGTGCGATCAAGACCGGTCATGCGGCGTCCCCGGCCTTCTTTTTCTTCTTGTCCTTGAACAGATCTTCGCGCGCCTTGGCGGCGTCATCGGACAGCTGCACCACCAGACGGTCGGGCAGGCGCATGTCGATCGCGACGATATCCTTCGAGAACAGCCTGTCGTCCTTGTCGAGCTTGGAGAGCGCGGCGAGTGCGTTGCCGACATCCTGCTCCGGAAGGCGGACGTCGAGGCCGTCTTTCAGCCTCAGGTTCCAGCGCCGCTCACCGACATAGATCGCGGCTTTCGTCACCGCGTTCACCTGCGGATAGCGGGCAAGCAGCGCGAGGAAGTCGCGGGCCTGCGTGTCGGCGCCCTTGCCGACCACGAGCGGCAGCGACAGGAACCGGCGCGAGACATAGGGTTCGAGCAGCGCGCCATCGTCGGCGATGACGGAGAGCCGGCCGGCCTCCTGCCACAGCGCGAACGCCTTGCGCTCGGTGATCTCGATCATGAGCTGGCCCGGATAGAGCTTCAGCACGGTCGCGTCCGCGATCCAGGCATTGGCCTTGAGCTTGTCGCGGACGTTGTCGGCATCGAGAAACAGCAGCGAGGAGCGGCCGCTGACGCCGCCGATGGCGAGGATCTCGTCCTGGCTGAGCTGCTTGCGGCCGTTGATCACGACCGAGGTGATGCGGAAGCCGGCCGAATTGGCCATGGCGTTGCGCGCGTCGCTGACCGCCGTGATGAAATCCTGGAGATGGCCGCCCTTGACGATGCCGAGGCCGCAGCTGCCGATCAACAGCAGCACGGTCATGCTGATCCCGACCCGGCGCGGCAGATAACGCTCGACCATCGCGATCAGGCGCGGCGGCGGCTCACGTTCGACGACGGCCTTGACCTTGGACTTGGCCTTGATCTTCCGCTCGGCGGTGGCGCGGTTCTCCTCACGCCGATCCTGCACCCACTCGCGCAGAAGCACGACCGCTCCGATAGCGGCCGCCTTCAGGTCAGCTTGGGGCCTCAGCGATCTCAAAAACGACCGGGTGAGGCTTCCTGCACCATCCATTGCACGAGCTCGTCAACAGTTTGCCCGCGACATCGCGCGGGTCCTGGCGAACATGACGTCTCGGACTTGCCGGGCCGGGTACTGGTCTTCGGCAGAAGAAACCGCTCCCCTTCAAAGCGTTCGCCGGTCGGAGACAATCCGAAACGGCTCACGCGCCGGCAGCCAAAACGCCATATGCGCCGCCAGCGTTAACCTTCGGACTTCCTGGTAAACAAAAGGTAAAGTTCGTTAACGAAGAATGCGTTTTGCCCAGCTCTGTGAGGCAGTTATGCCACGATGTCCGGCATTTTACCGGTTTTGGGCACCAAACCGGCCGTTTTCGGCCTCGCAGCCGTTAACCAATCCTAACTATTTCCGCACCTGCCGCACCGCCAGCTCGATCAGGTCGCGGAGGAAGTCGGGGAATGCGATGCCCTCGGCTTTCAGCGCCTTGGGGTAGAGCGAGGACTTGGTCAGCCCGGGCAGCGTGTTGGTTTCGAGGTAGACCAGCCCCTTCTCCGAGACGATGAAGTCGGAGCGGGAATAGCCGCTGCAGGACATCGCGCGATGCGCCGCCATGGCCTGCGTCTTGAGCGCGGCGGTGATCTCGGGCGTGAAGCGGCCGGGGCAGATCTCCTGGGTCGACTTCAAAAGATATTTTGCGGCGTAGTCGAAATTGCCCTCACCCGGAATGATCTCGATCGGCGGCAGCGAGATGATCGAGCCATCGGTGCGCTCCAGCACGCCGCAGGTCGCCTCGACGCCGGCGATGTAGGGCTCGATCACATACTCTTCGTGCCTGGCGGCATTGCGGACGGCGACGAGATCCTGCCTGGCGTTGACGAAGATCAGGCCATAGCTCGATCCATCACGCGCCGGCTTTGCGATCAGCCTTCCATACTCAGCGAAGGCATCATCGATGTTCTCGATCGCGATGCCCTCGGGCGGCGTCACGCCGCCGAGCGCGGCAAAGCGCTTGGCCGCGATCTTGTCGAAGGCGAGATGTGAGGAGGCCGAGCCGGAGCCGGTGAATGGCACGCCGCGCACTTCACACATCACCTGCAATTCGCCATTCTCGGCACTGCCGCCATGCAGGCTGAGCACGAGGACGCGATCTTCAGTCTTGGCTTTGTCGAGCGCCTGCGCCAGCGGAATGCCACGCGTGCCAGGCTTGAACTCGTCCTCGAAGGGCCGCGAATGTTCGAGCAGCTGCCTGGACTGCACGACGTGCACCTTGTCCTCGACGTCCCACCACCAGAGATCGGCCTCGGGCAGCGCCTGATGCAGCGCCTGGGCTGACGCGACAGAAACCAGACGCTCGCGATTGGAGCCGCCAAAGAGGATCGTGGTGCGCATGTTCTCTCGTCGCCTGTCCAAATTAGCCGGGAATTCCAATCCGCTTGATTTCCCAGTGCAGCTCAATTCCGGAATTCGCCTTCACGCGTTCGCGCACCGTCTCGCCCAGCGTCTCGATGTCGTGCGCGGTGGCATCGCCCGTGTTGATCAGGAAGTTGCAGTGCATCTCGGAGACCTGCGCGCCGCCGACGCGCAAGCCACGGCAACCTGCGGCGTCAACCAGCTTCCAGGCCGAATGGCCGGGCGGATTCTTGAAGGTCGATCCGCCGGTCTTTTCGCGGATCGGCTGCGCGGTCTCGCGATGGCTCTGCACGTCGGCCATTCGCGCGCGGATCGCATCAGTGTCCCTGATCTCGCCGCGAAAGCGTGCGGACGTGAAGATGATGGAGGGATCGACGCCGCTGTTGCGATAGACGAATTTCATGTCGGCATTGGAGAAGACGTGCTTCGCGCCGTCGCGGCCGATGCCGGTCGCCTCGATCAGCAAATCCTTGGTTTCGCCGCCATTGGCGCCGGCATTCATGCGCAGCGCACCACCGATCGTGCCGGGAATGCCGAAGTAGAATTCGAGCCCGCCGATATTGGCAGAGGCCGCGACCTCCGCGACGCGCTTGTCCAGAGCGGCCGCACCCGCGGTCACGACGTCACCGTTCGCAGTGGCCTCACCAAAAGCGCGCGGCGCCAGCCGGATCACCACACCGGCAATGCCACCATCGCGCACGATCAGGTTGGAGCCGACACCGACGACATAGACCGGGATGTCGCTGGCGAGATGCGCGAGGAAATAAGCGAGATCATCCTCGTCCGCCGGCGTGAACAGCACCTGCGCCGGCCCGCCGACGCGAAACCAGGTCAGTTCGGCCAGCGACTGGTTGGCAAGCAACCGCCCGCGAAGATCCGGCATCGCGGCTTTGAGAGCGGGTGTGATGTTGGGAAAGCTCATGCCATCGGCCCGCCTGAGGGACGCACAATCTCTCCGTTCCCTCCCCCCTTGTGGGGGAGGGTCAGGGAGGGGGGTAGCCCCAAGCAAGATCGGAGTGTGTGGCTACCCCTCTCCCCCACCCTCCCCCACAAGGGGGGAGGGAGCGCAGTGTGCTTTGGGGCAAATAGCGAGATCAAAATCACCGCCCTACCCCAGCGCTTTCAATTCGCCGGGCAGCGCATACGCCCATTGCGTGATGTTGCCGGCACCGAGGCACACGACGAGATCGCCTGACTTGGCAACTCCCTTCACAATGCCGGCGAGCTCAGACGCCGCCGGCAGCGGAACCACCTCGCGATGGCCGTGCGCGCGCAGGCCCGTGACGAAATGATCGCGGTCGATGCCGTCGATCGGCGTCTCGCCCGCGGCATAGACGTCGGCGACGACCACCGCATCGGCGTCATTGAAGCAGGTACAAAATTCCTCGAACAGCGATTGCAGACGGGTGTAGCGATGCGGCTGCACCACGGCGATGATCTTGCCGTTGCTGGATTCCCGCGCCGCTTTCAGCACCGCTGCGATCTCGACGGGGTGATGGCCGTAATCGTCGATCACGGTGACGCCGTTCCATTCTCCGGTCTTGGTGAAGCGGCGCTTGACGCCGCCGAAGCCGGCGATCGCCTTGCGGATCGCGTCATCTGAAACGCCAAGCTCGCGCGCGACCGCGATCGCAGCCGTCGCGTTGGAGGCGTTGTGGCGCCCCGGCATGGGCAGCATGAGATCGGCGATCTCGTGCACGACGCCCGTCTTGCGATCGCGGAACGCGACCTTGAATTTCGAGCCGCCGCCCATCGGCGTGAGGTCGAGCAATCGCGCGTCGGCCTGCGGATTTTCGCCGTAGGTGATGATGCGGCGGTCCTCGATCTCGCCGACGAGGCTTTGCACGACCGGGTGATCGGTGCACATCACGGCAAAGCCGTAGAACGGCAGGTTCTCGACGAAATGCCGGAACGCGTCCTGCACGGCGTCAAAAGTCTTGAAGTGATCGAGATGCTCGGGATCGACATTGGTGACGATCGCGACATCGGTCGGCAGCTTCAGGAACGTGCCGTCGCTCTCGTCCGCCTCCACCACCATCCAGTCGCCTGCGCCGAGACGCGCGTTGGAGCCATAGGCGTTGATGATGCCGCCGTTGATCACGGTCGGATCGAGCCCGCCGGCGTCGAGCAGGGTTGCGACCATCGTGGTCGTGGTGGTCTTGCCATGCGTGCCTGCGATCGCGACGCAGCTCTTCAGCCGCATCAATTCGGCCAGCATCTCGGCGCGGCGCACCACCGGAATGCGCCGCTCGCGCGCCGCCACCAATTCCGGATTGTCGCGCTTGATCGCGGTGGACACGACGACGACCTCGGCCCCGTCGACATTCTCGGCCTTGTGGCCGACCGAGACTTTTGCGCCCTTCTTGCGCAGACGGTCGAGATTGTAATTGTCGGAGGCATCCGAGCCCTGCACGGCATAGCCGAGATTGACCAGCACCTCGGCGATACCGCTCATGCCGATCCCGCCGATCCCGACGAAGTGGATGGGTCCGATCTCGCGCGGCAGTCTCATGCTCTGTTCCCTGACCTCGCCGCCTTGCGCAGGCGGCGTCTGGCGAAGATCACGGCCAAATCAGCCGCGCCGTTCTTACTGGATGCCCCGCTTTGGAAGACGAAGACAAGGGCTTTTTCGCGTCAGATTCCCGCGACTTTGACCACCAGATCGGCCAGCCGCTCGGCGGCATCGAGCCGGCCTGCCCCTTTCGCCGCCGCCGCCATGGCGCCGAGGCGCGCGGGCTCGGCCGCGAAACCGGAGATCTCGGCAGCAAGGCGGTCAGACGTGAACTCGGTCTGCGGGATGCGGATGGCGCCGTCGACCTTGGCCAGCACGCCGGCATTGGCGAACTGGTCCTGATCGATCGCGCCCGGCAGCGGCACCAGGATCGAGGGCCGGCCGATCGCGGCGAGTTCGGCGACCGTGCCGGCGCCGGAGCGCGACACCACCAGATGGTTGGAGGCGAGCCGCGCCGGCAAATCCGTGAAGAACGGCGCGAGCTCGGCCTTGATCTTGAGCTTGTCGTAGACCGCACGCACGCGGGTCATGTCCTCGTCGCGGACCTGCTGGGTGAGGATGAGCCGGCCCCACAGCGCGGGCTCGAGCCGCTCGATCGCGCCAGGCACGATGTCGGCCATGATGCGGGCACCCTGGCTGCCGCCGACGACGAGCAGGCGCAGCGGGCCGTTCACCTCCGGTGCGACGTATGGCACGGCGGCAGCGGCGAGGACCGCCGGTCGCATCGGCGTGCCGACCGTCGTGGTCTTGGCTGCCAGCGCCGGATCGCGGTCGAGCACGCCCGGCAACGACGTCGCGATGGCGCGGACACGGCTCGACAGAAACCGGTTGGCGCGGCCGAGCACCGCGTTGGCGTCGTGGATGATGCCGGGCACGCCGGCGAATTTGGCCGCGACCAGCGGCGGCAATGTCGGATAGCCACCGAAGCCGATGACGGCAGCGGGCTTCAATCGCTTGATCAGGCGGTACGCAGAGAGCGTGCCGGTCGCGAGCGTGAGGCCGGCATAAGCGAGCTGGATCGGATTGCGGCCGCGAGCGGTCTCGCTCGCGACAACGTCGATCATGTCCTTGGTGAACAGCCCGCTGTAGCGCAGTGCGCGCTCATCGGTGACGAGGCGCACGCGAAAGCCGCGCCGGATCAACTCGACGCCGAGCGCCTCGGCCGGAAACAGATGGCCGCCAGTGCCGCCTGCGGCGAGAAGAATCAAGGGGGAAGTGTCCATGGAGAGGCTTTTTACAAGGTCTTTCTCGTCATTGCGAGCGAAGCGAAGCAATCCAGACCGCCCCCGCGGAGGGATTCTGGATTGCTTCGCTGCGCTCGCAATGACGAAAAACTAAGCGTAACTCCGCATCGCCTCGGCGCGACCGATCGACTCCACCTCGGTACGCGGGCGCAGCCGCGTCAGCGCCAGCATCATGCCGACGCCATAGGAGAGCGACACGATCGAGGAGCCGCCATAGGAGATGAACGGCAGCGTCATGCCCTTGGCGGGGATGAGCTGGAGGTTGACCGACATGTTGATCGCGGCCTGCACACCGAACAGGATCGCAAGACCCGAAGCCGCAAAGCGCGAGAACATGTCTTCGTTGGCATAGGCGCGCGACAGCGTACGAATGACGACGAAGGCGAACAGCGTCAGCATCGCCAGGCACAGGATGATGCCGAACTCCTCGGCGGCAACCGCGAACACGAAGTCGGTGTGGCTGTCCGGCAGGCTGCGTTTTGCGATGCCCTCGCCCGGTCCGAGGCCAAACCAGCCACCGTTGTAGAAGGCCTCCATCGCGGTATCGACCTGAAAAGTGTCGCCGGAGGCCGGGTTCATGAAGCGCTTGATGCGTCCGGCAACGTGGGGAACGAAAAGATAAGCGCTGAACAGGCCGGCCGCGCCAATACCGGCGAGGCCGAACACCCAGATCATGCGCATGCCCGCGATGAAGAACAGCGAGCCCCACACCATCAGGATCAGCATGGTCTGGCCGAAGTCGGGCTCCATCACCAGTAGCGAGACCAGCATCATCAGCAGCACCAGCGCCATCGAGGTCGCGGGCATCTCCGGCCGCTTGGTCGATTCCGCGAACAGCCAGGCCGCGATGACGACGAACGACGGCTTTGCGATTTCGGAGGCCTGGATGTTGACGCCGAGCAGCGTGATCCAGCGCCGCGAGCCCTTGACCTCGGGGCCGATGGCGAGCGTCACCACGATCAGGATGATGCTGATCGTGAAGATGATCAGCGCACTTCGCCGGATCGAGCGCGGCGACAGGAAGGAGACGCCGACCAGCACCATGAAGGACGGCGCCAGGAACATCACGTGGCGGCTGAAGAAGTGGAAGGGATCGAGCCCGATGCGAGTCGCGACCGGCGGGCTCGCCGCCAGCGACAGGATGACGCCGGTCAGCATCAGCACCAGGATCGCGCCGAGCAGCGGCTTGTCGACGGTCCACCACCACTCGGTAAAGGGGGTGCGATCTTCACGGGAGAGCATGGGCGGCCGCTTTCGGACAGAGGTCGGTCCATTGGTCGCCGAGGTTGGTTACCGCAGGGTTAAGGAAATCGATATCTTTGGCGATAGATCCACCGGCGGCCCTATTCGTAATTGATCGCGACATCCCCCGCGCGCTGATCGCGCTTGTCGATCTGCGCTGCCTCGGGAATGAAGCCGATCCTGACTGCCCGCTCGCTGTTCCAGGCAACGACAACATCAAGATGCCCGCGCACGCTGACGAAGGTCGGCGTGCTCTCGGGTGAGAACGTCCGACCGCGCGCCACGATGCTGGCTTGCGTGCTGTCGGGCACTGTCGCCCCGCACGTCTTCCAGACCACGACAACCAACTGACTGCCGCTTGGGGAGGCAAACGCCCGCTGGCGAACGACGTGGCATGCGCCGAACCCGCTCATGACGTTGTCAATGAGGACAACACAGAGGAAACCGACCGGGACAGCAAGAGCGGCGACGACAATTCCGATCCAGCGTCGCCGCGACATCCTCACACCACCGGTTTCACACCCGGTAGCGCCTGCACCAGCTCGCGGAACTTTGTGCCGCGAATTTCGAAGTTGCGGTACTGGTCGAAGGAGGCGCAGGCCGGCGAGAGCAGAACGACCGCGTCGGTAAGGCCCGACGCTTCCGCATCGCGCGCGGCGTGCTCGACGGCAACGTCGAGCGTCTGGCTGATCTCGTGCGCGACCGTGCCGAGCGTGCCGGAAAATTCCTGTGCGGCTTCGCCGATCAGATAGGCCTTGCGGATGCGCGGGAAGAAGGAGGTCAAGCTGGTGATGCCGCCCGCCTTCGGCTTGCCGCCTGCGATCCAGAAGATGTCGGCAAAAGATGACAGCGCATGCGCCGTGGCGTCGGCGTTGGTGCCCTTGGAATCGTTGACGAACAGCACGTTGCCGCGGCGGCCGACCTGCTCCATGCGATGCGCAAGGCCCGGAAAGCTGCGCAGGCCGTTCTGCAGCACGTCCAGGCTGATGCCCATCGCAAGCGCGGCAGCGGCGGCGCAGGCCGCGTTCTGCGCGTTGTGCAGGCCACGCAGCGAACCGATGCCGCCGAGTTTTGCGATTTCGCTGCGGGCGCCGCCCGAGGTGCGCACGATGGTGCCATGCTCGACGTGAATGCCGCTCGCCAGCGGATTCCTGACGGAGATGCGCACCACGTTCTTGCCGGCGCGGTCGAGCCGATCGGCGATGTCGCGGCAATAGCCGTCGTCGACGCCGACGATCGAGGTGCCGCCTGCCTGCACGCATGCAACCAGGCGCTCCTTCACCGCAGCGTAATGTTCGATGGTGCCGTGACGATCGATGTGATCCTCGCTGACATTGAGCAGAATACCGACGGAGGGATCGAGCGAGGGCGTGAGGTCGATCTGGTAGGACGACATCTCGATGACATGGACGCGGCCCGTGCCCGGCGGCTCCAGCGACAGGATCGCGGTGCCGATATTGCCGCCCATCTGGGTGTCGTAGCCCGCAACCTTCGTGAGATGCGCGATCAAAGCCGTCGTGGTCGATTTGCCGTTGGTGCCGGTGATCGCAATGAACGGCGCGTTCGGTGCGTGCCGTCGGCGCTCACGGCAGAACAGCTCGATGTCGCCGATCACCTCGACACCGGCCTCGCGCGCTTTCAGCACGCTCCAGTGCGGCACCGGGTGGGTCAGCGGCACGCCGGGCGCGAGCACGAGCGCTGCGAAATTGCCCCAGGAAACGTTGCGCAAATCCGCGGTGACGAAGCCGGCCTGCGCGGCCTTGGCGACGTTCTCGGCATTGTCGTCGGCGGCGATCACCTCGGCACCGCCGGCCTTCAGCGCATGGCAGGAGGCGAGCCCCGAGCCACCGAGGCCGAACACCGCGACCGTCTTGCCGGCGAAGGATGTAACCGGGATCATCGTGTCAGCGCAGCTTCAGCGTGGAGAGGCCGGCAAGCGCCAGCATCACCGAGATGATCCAGAAGCGGATCACGATCTGCGGCTCGGTCCAGCCGAGCTGCTCGAAATGGTGGTGGATGGGCGCCATCCGGAAGATGCGCTTGCCCGTGAGCTTGAACGACACCACCTGCACGATGACGGAGACCGCCTCCAGCACGAACAGGCCGCCGATCACCGCGAGCACGATCTCGTGCTTCACCGCGACCGCGATCGAACCCAGCATGCCGCCCAGCGCAAGCGAGCCGGTGTCGCCCATGAAGATCGAGGCCGGCGGCGCGTTGAACCAGAGGAAGCCGAGGCCGGCGCCCAAGAGCGCGCCGCAGAGCACCGCAAGCTCGCCGGTGCCGGCGACATATTTGATCTGGAGGTAGTCGGCGAACACCGCGTTGCCGGCGAGATAGGCGATCATCGCAAAGCTCGCGGTCGCGATCATCACGGGCACGATGGCGAGGCCGTCGAGACCGTCGGTGAGGTTCACCGCATTGCCTGCACCGACGATGACAAAGGCTCCGAACACGACGAAAAACCAGCCGAAATGCAGCACGGTGTCCTTCAGGAAAGGTATCGTCAGCGCGGTCGACGCAGGATCGCGGTTCAACCGCACCAGCGCATAGCAGGCGACCAGCGCGATGATCGCCTCGATCAGCAGGCGCAGCTTGCCGCCGAATCCGCTCGTGGTCTGCTTGGTCACCTTGAGGTAGTCGTCATAGAA
Organism: Bradyrhizobium sp. AZCC 2230; assembly: GCF_036924495.1. NCBI lineage: Bacteria > Pseudomonadati > Pseudomonadota > Alphaproteobacteria > Hyphomicrobiales > Nitrobacteraceae > Bradyrhizobium > Bradyrhizobium sp. AZCC 2230. The sequence continues at coordinate 4,044,372 of NZ_JAZHRS010000001.1, forward strand.
GCCGACGAAGCCGAAGCCGAGCGTCACCGCCAGCACGATCCAGACATAGGGATTGAGCGGGTTGGCCCACAGCACCGTCCCGACCGTGAGGCCGGACAGGATCATCAGCCCGCCCATGGTGGGCGTGCCCTTCTTGGCCAGATGCGATTGCGGACCGTCAGTGCGGATCGGCTGGCCCTTGCCCTGGCGGATGCGCAAATGGTCGATGATCCATGGTCCGAACAGGAACACGAACAGCGCGCCGGTGACGACGGCGCCGCCGGTGCGGAAGGTGATGTAGCGGAAGACGTTCAGAACGGTGCGCACTGCACCGAAGCCCGGAAATGTATTGGAAAGCTCGATCAGCCAGTAAAACATTCAGTCGGTCCTATGGCGCCTTTCGCACGCGGCCTTCGCCTTTGGCCTCAACATGTGTCACGCGCATTCGCTGGTCTTCATCATGGGGTCGGGCGACCTCAAAGAAACCGGACGGCGGCGCGCCGCAAAGAGTGGGATTCGGGAACAGCGCCTTCCAAGCAGTTTACGCCTTTGCCTGCAAGGCGGCCACTAGGCCCGGCACAAACTTGTTGACCCAGAACATCTTCTTGCTGCCCTTGACAACCACGACATCGCCTGCCTTCAGCAGGCCCGCGACCTCGCCCGGCTTCAGCGTGGCGGGATCGTCGTGCCAGCCGAGCCCTTTGCCGGCGGGAAGCGCGTCATAGAGATGCCGCATCAGCGGCCCGACGCAATAGATGCCGTCGATGCCGTCGAGATGCGTGGTCAGCGCGGTGTGGTAGCTTGGTGCGTCGTCGCCCAGTTCCAGCATGTCGCCGAGCACCGCAATGCGGCGGCCACCCGTCATGTTGCGCGCCTGCAGGCTTTGCAGCGCAGCAGCGACGCTCGCGGGATTGCCGTTAAAACTGTCGTCGATCACGGTGACGCCGCCGACCGCCTGCTCGACGCCGCGGCCGGTCATGATGCCGACGCGGTCGAGCTTGATCGCGAGCGTCGCGACATCGAGATGCGCGGCGTGAACCGAGGCGAGCGCGGCGAGCGCATTCTGCACGCGGTGCGGTGCGCCGGGCGTCAGGCTGAAGGCGATCTCCTTCTTGCCGATCGCGGCCACGACCTGCCAGCTATCGCCATGCGGGGCGTGCGTCACCTCGTGCACCCCGGCCTTCTCGCCGAAGCGCACCACCTTGCCCTTCCATTCGGATGCCTTGAGCCCGGCCGGCAGCACCAGCACGCCGTCTTGCGGCAGGCCGAGCGCGATCGACACCTTCTCGTGGCGGATGGCGTCGAGCGAGCCGAGCTTTTCCAGATGCACCGGCTGGACGTTGACGACGAGCGCGACGGTCGGCCGCGTCAATTCACTGAGCCGCGCGATCTCGCCGGTCTGATTCATGCCCATCTCGACGACCCAGAGGCTGGCATCGGGCCGGGCGTTGCACAGCGTCAGCGGCACGCCCCAGAAATTGTTGAAGCTCGACGGGCTCGCATAGGCATTGGGATAGGCCGCAATGAATTCCTTGGTGCTGGTCTTGCCGGCACTGCCGGTCAGCCCGATCACCGGCCCGTTGAAACGCGCCCGTGCGGCGCGGGCGAGGCCCCAGAGGCCGTCGATCAGCGTGTCCTTGACGACGATCTGCGGAATGCCAACGCCCGCGATCTCATGCGGCACGATCATCGCGACCGCGCCTGAGGCCTCCGCCTTGTCCGCGAACTCCCAGCCGTCGCGCGCGCTGGCGAAGGCCGAGATGAAGCCGCCGCTCGGCGTGCCGCTCAGCGCGACAAAGAGACTGCCGGGCTTCACCAGGCGGCTGTCCTGGGTGACGAAGTCGATGGGCGTGTTCGGAAAAGATCCTGTCGCGCCAAGCGCACGCGCCACCTCGGCAACCGTCCATAGTGGCGCGCTCATGCGACCCTCGATGCTAATGCGGCGGCGACCGCCTCGTGATCACTGAACGGCAGGACCTCGCCTCCGACGATCTGCCCGGTCTCATGGCCCTTGCCGGCGACGAGCAGCGCATCGCCATCTTCCAGCTCCTCGATCGCAGCGCGGATCGCGGCCGCGCGATCGCCGATTTCGCGCGCGCCCTTGGCAGTCGCGAGGATCGCAGCACGAATGGCTTCCGGCTTCTCGCTGCGCGGATTGTCGTCGGTAATGATGACGCGATCGGCGTTTTCAGCCGCGATCTCGCCCATGATCGGACGCTTGCCGGCGTCGCGATCGCCGCCGGCGCCGAACACGACGATCAGTCTTCGTTTGGCGTAAGGACGCAGCGCCTGCAACGCTTTCGCCAGCGCATCGGGCTTGTGCGCATAGTCGACGAAGATCGGCGCGCCGTTGCATTCGCCGACGCGCTCGAGCCGGCCCTTGGCGCCTTCGAGATGTTCGAGGCTCGCGAACACATTGGCCGCATCGCTGCCGGTGCCGATGGCAAGGCCGGCCGAGACCAGCGCATTCTCGATCTGGAATTCGCCGGCCAGCGGCAGCCGGACCACATAAATCTTGCCGCGATGTTCAAGTGCAAGCTTTTGCGAGAAGCCCTCGACCTCGACATCGGCGAGACGAATGCCCTCGCCTGCCCCGTCGCCGTGACGGCCGACCGCCATCACGCGCAGACCGCGCGTCGTCGCGGCGTCGATCGCTTCCGCCGAGCAATCATGATCGGCGGAGATCACTGCGGCGCCGCCGGGCGGCACGAGCTCGCGAAACAGCCTGAGTTTTGCCGCGAGGTAATGCGCGACTGAGGGGTGATAATCCATGTGGTCGCGCGAGAGATTGGTGAAGCCTCCGGCGGAGACGCGCACGCCGTCGACGCGATATTGATCGAGGCCGTGCGACGACGCTTCGAAGGCGAGATGCGTCACACCCTCGCGCGCGATCTCATCGAGCTGCCGGTGCAGTGCGATCGGATCCGGCGTCGTCAGCGAACCGTAGACAGTGCGTTTCGGCGAGACGAGGCCGATGGTACCGATGCTGGCCGAGGCATGCCCCAGCCGCTCCCAGATCTGGCGCGTGAACGCGGCAACCGAGGTCTTGCCGCTGGTTCCGGTTACTGCCGCAATCGTCGCAGGCTGGGCCGGGAAGAATCCCGCCGCAGCCAGTGCGAGCGCGCGGCGCGGATTGGCGACAGCGATGAACGGCACCTTGCAGCCATCAGGCGCATGATCGCCGACCACGGCCACTGCGCCCGCCGCAATGGCAGCATCGATGAAGCGCACGCCGTCGGTCTTGCTCCCCGCGAGCGCGAAGAAGAGATCGCCGGGCTTGACCGCGCGGCTGTCGAGCGCAACGCCGCTCACATCGAGCGCCGCGACAGCGGGCTCGATCGCGGCATCGTTGCCCAGGACATCCTGACCCAAGAGTTCACGCAGCTTCATGGTCTTCCAGTCGACATGCCGCGCCGGAAAGCCGAATCGTCAGGAAAAGCCGAATCAGCACCGGCGATGGGCCCCCCCCGATTGATTACTGGGTTGTCCTGGATGCTGCAAGAATAAGGCGGTCCGCAGGCGGCAGGTCGTAGCGGGGCTCGATGCCGAGCAGCGGCGCGATCCGCTCAATCACCTTGCCGCCGGTCGGCACGGCATTAAAGCCGGACGTGATGAAGCCGTAGGTCTCCTTCAGCGGCTGCGGCTCGTCCAGCATCACGAGAATCTGATACTTTGGATCGTCGGACGGCATGATCGCGGTGAAGGAGTTGAGCACCCGCTTCTTGGCATAGCGGCCGTTGATGACCTTCTCGGACGTGCCGGTCTTGCCGCCGACATAGTAGCCCTTCACGTCGGCGGACTTGGCAGTACCGATTTCGGCATTGAGCCGCATCAGATACCGCATCTTGTCGCTGGTCTCCTGCTTGATCACGCGCTTGGCCATCGCCCGCGCTTCGTCTTCGCTGCGTTTCATGAATGTCGGCGGAATCAAATAGCCGCCGTTCATCAGGGCGTTGATGCCCATCACCGCCTGGAGCGGCGCGACCGACAGGCCCTGACCGAACGCGATGGTGACCGTGTTCAGCTCACCCCAGCGGCGCGGCACCAGCGGCGCCGCGCTCTCCGGCAACTCAGTGCGCAGCCGCGTCAATTGTCCCATCTTGGCCAGGAACGCCTTGTGCGCCTCGACACCCTGGTTGAGTGCGATCCGCGCGGCGCCGATATTGGACGAATAGGTGAACACCTCCTTGGTGTTGATGAAACGCCCGAGCGAGTGGCTGTCATGGATGGTGAACTTGCCATAGTGCAGGTTCCCGCGTGCATCCCACGACGAGTTCAGGTTGATTTTGCCGGAATCGAGCGCCATCGCCAGCGTGAACGCCTTGAACGTCGATCCCATTTCGTAGACGCCGGTGGTCAGGCGATTGATGCGATCGGGATCGTGCGCTTCCTTCGGATTGTTAGGATCGAAGTCCGGCAGCGAGACCATTGCCACGATCTCGCCGGTCTTGACGTTGGATATGATGCCGGACGCCGCCTTGGCATGGAATTTTTCCTTGGCCTTCGAAAGCTCGTCGCGCAGCGCGTGCTCGACGCGCAAATCGACGGACAGCTCGATCGGCTTTTGCAGGCGGTCGGTGGCAAAGCCCGCGCGGTGCAGATCGGCGAGCCCTTGATTGTCGAGCCACTTCTCCATGCCGGCGATGCCCTGGTTGTCGATGTTGACCAGACCGATGAGGTGGGCGACCTCATTGCCGGTCGGGTAGACGCGCTTGTTCTCGCGCAGGAAGCCGATGCCGGGAATGCCGAGCTTGTGGATGTCCTGCTGCTGCTTCGACGTGATCTCGCGCTTCAGCCAAACGAAGCCTTTTCGCGACGACAGCCGCTCGCGCACCTCGACCTCGTCGAGATCCGGCACGGTCGCGGTCAGAAGCTCGATCGCCTCGTCCTTGTCGATGATGCGGCGCGGCTCGCCGAACAGGCTTGCCGCCTTGACGTCGGTTGCCAGGATCGCGCCGTTACGGTCGACGATGTCGGGCCGCGCGGTCGCGACCACCTCCTGCGAGGCAGCACGACGCGCGCTGTGAGCGTCGGCGCCGACCGCGAACATCACGAGCCGGCCGCCGATCAGGGCGTAGACCGAGGCGAAAGCGAGCATTGCGAGGCCGACGCGCGCGCGCGCCTTCGCGGCACGATCGACATTGCGCCCGTAGAGCAGGCTGCGGATCAGACGCTGCCGCCAAGGCTCAACTGGTTTGGCCGGAGTCGCAGCGCTCATTGCTTGTCCTCGGGCTGAGGCACGGAGCCTGTCACGCTATCCGGATCGCTCGCGGCTTCGATGGTGTTGAGCATGGCTCCGATCGGATCGGGCTCGCCCGGCCGGAACATCCGCGGTGGACGGTCCGGCAGGTTCTTCAGTGAATCATATTGCGTGCCGTTGACGGGCTTGAGCGGCAGATGCCGCTCGGACAGGCCCTGCAGCCGCAAGGGCGCATCGAGCTTGGCCCATTCGGAGCGCAGCTGCGCGATCGCATCGCGCTGCTCGCGGATCTCCGCATGCAGCCGCAGCACCTTCTCGGTGCGCGCGGTGGAATCCATCTTGATCCGGTAGACATAGGCAGCTGCGAAGATCAGCGCGCCGATGACGAGAAGGTGGATGAAGCGCATGCGCTAGCCTCCCCTCATCACGTCGGAGAGTCTTGGCCAGGACGATGGCTCGGCATCGTCATGCGCCGGCGCCGCGGTGCGCTCGGCGGCGCGAAGCTTTGCGGAACGGGCGCGCGGATTATGCGCAACCTCCGCCTCGCCGGCGATCACGGGTCGTCGCGTCAAAAGCTGGAAGCTCGGCGCACCTTGCGCCAGTTCCGGCAGATGCCGCGAGCCGCCGCCGGTCTTCGACCGTGAGGCGAGGAAATTCTTGACGATGCGGTCTTCCAGCGAATGGAACGAGACCACCACCAGACGGCCGCCGGGCTTGAGCACGCGCTCGGCCGCAGCCAACGCGGTCTGAAGCTCCTCGAGCTCTTCGTTGACGAAGATGCGCAGGGCCTGGAACGTCCGGGTCGCCGGATGAATGTCACCGGGCTTTGAACGAACAACCCTGCCGACGAGATCGGCGAGCGCGCGCGTGGTGGTGAACGGCGTCTCCTGCCGATCGGCCACGATGGCGCGGGCAACGCGGCGCGAATGCCGCTCCTCGCCGAAGAGATAGATGATGTCGGCGAGATCACTTTCCGAGGCGCGCGCGACGATGTCGGCGGCCGTCGGCCCAGCCTGCCCCATGCGCATGTCGAGCGGACCGTCGAGGCGGAACGAGAAGCCGCGACCGGCCTGGTCGAGCTGCATCGATGACACCCCGACATCCATCACGACGCCGTCGACCGCATCGACGCCTTGCGCGGCGCAGACCTCGGCAAGATTCGAGAAGCGGCCCTCGACCAGCGTCAGCCGGCCCGCGGCGCGCGCGACCAGCTCGGAACCGCCGGCAATCGCCGTTTGGTCGCGGTCGATCGCGATCAGGCGGGTTCCCGGCACGTCGAGGATGGCGCGGCTGTAGCCGCCGGCGCCGAAGGTGGCGTCGACATAGATGCCGCCCTCGCGCGGCGCGAGATGCTCGACCGCCTCGCGGCCAAGCACGGGAATGTGCGGCGCGGAGCTCATGCGCCGCGCCCGCCAGGCAGACAGGTGAAATCGGGGGCGAAGCAGCCCATCACGCCTCGAATAATTCCGCGTCGCGGCGGTTCCACGACAAAGCCCCAGTCCAACACGCGCGCCGAGCCCGGTCGTCCCAGGCGGCAGACCCGGTGTTCCCAGTGGAATATGTCGGGCAGCCATGGGATTTCGAGCCAAAATCGCTTCTGGCCGCCTCAGGACGCGGGTCGGCTCTTCACCCCTCAGTAACGGCCCTTAGCGTTAAGAAAGCGTTGATCGGCTCGTTACAAGTCGAAAAGGCGGCCTGGCGGTGATGCGGCATCCACACACATGCGCCAAAATGCGCCCGTTAACCGCACCGCGCGATTGCGCGGACCGGACAGTAAAGAAATAGTAAAGAGAAGGGCTTGGCCCCCTCTCCTGTCCGACCTGAGCTGTTTATGTCGTCCGGTTCGTCCACGCCGCCTGGAACTGATTCGAAGCGTCAGCGCGTTCTCCCGGTTCCCAAGGCCGCGGCGAACATGCGGACGTTCGAGCCGGATTCGTCGATCGTGTCCGACATCATCCCGTCGCCCAATCACGGCGAGCGCACCAAGGGTCGGCAGCCCGACATGATCGTGCTGCACTACACCGGCATGCCCGACGTCGAGGGCGCGCTGGCGCGGCTGTGCACGGCGGGCACCGAGGTGTCGGCTCATTATGTCGTGCTCGAAGACGGCCGCATCGTGCAATGCGTCCCCGAAGCGCGGCGCGCCTGGCACGCCGGTGTCTCCACCTGGGCGGGTGAGGACGACATCAATTCCTGTTCGATCGGGATCGAGATCATCAATCGCGGCCACGATTGGGGCTATCCGGAATATCCGCTGCGCCAGATCGCCGCCGTGATCGCGCTGTGCCGCGGCATCATGCTCCGTCGCAAGGTGACGCCGCAACGGGTGCTCGGTCATTCCGACGTCGCGCCCGCGCGCAAGAAGGATCCCGGCGAAAAATTTCCCTGGCATTCGCTGGCCAATTCCGGCGTCGGTCACTGGGTGACGCCGGCGCCGGTCGTGCGCGGCGAAAGCCTGATGCTCGGCACCATCAGCGACGAGGTGCTGAGCCTGCAGCAGGCGCTTGCGCGCTACGGCTATGGCGTGCCGCTGACCGGCAAATACGACGCATCGACGATGGAAGTCATCACGGCATTCCAGCGCCACTTCCGCCCCGCACGCCTGGACGGTGTTGCCGATCACTCGACGCTGTCGACCTTGCAGGCCCTGCTCGCGAGCCTGCCGGCGGATGGGACGGCCGTCGCGTCGAAGTGACGCCTCGATCAGAAATCCTCCGCTGTTCGCTCGAATGTGATCGCGCGATCGTCACTGCAATTGCGGACGTCGGGCTATTGTCCGGCGATCGGACGCGAGCAGGACGAACGATACGATGCAGATCGATCGCAGGCCACTGACTGAGCGACTCGCAGCTTTTCCGCGGCTGGGCCTCGCCGATCTTCCCACACCACTCGAACCGATGAAGCGGCTGACGGCTCATCTCGGCGGGCCGCGGCTGTGGGTCAAACGCGACGACGCCACCGGGCTCGGCTTCGGCGGCAACAAGCTGCGCAAGCTCGACTACGTCCTGCATGATGCCGTCTCAGAAGGCGCCGACACGATCGTCTCGGGCGGTGTGGTGCAATCGAACAGCCAGCGGCAGGTCGCGGCGGTTGCTGCAAAGCTCGGGCTCGCCTGTCACCTGGCCGTCTACCACGGCCGGCTCGCGCCGCCGACGCCGGAATACGAGACTTCGGGCAACGCCTTTCTCAATCGGCTGTTCGGCGCGCACCTGCACGACGTGCCCTGGACCGGCGACCGCAATGCCGCCATCCGCACGCTCGTCGACGATCTCCGGGCGAAGGGACGCAAGCCGTATTTCGTGCCTTACGGCGTTTCGAATCCGCTGGGCGCGGTCGCCTATGCCACCACGATTGCCGAAATCGAGCAGCAGGCGGCGCTGTCGGGCTTCAAGCCGGCCGCCATCGTGCATTGCACCGGAAGTGCCGGCACGCAGGCCGGTCTCGTCGTCGGCGCGGCCGTGGCCATGCCGGGCACAAGAATCGTCGGGATCGATATCGATGCCGAGCCCGCGCGGGTGCGCTCCGATGTGGTGGCCCTTGCACGGCAAGCGGCGGATCTGCTCGGCGCAGGCTTCGACGAGTCCACGGTCGAAGTGGTCGCCGGTCATGCCGGACCGGCCTATGGGGTGCCGCACGCGGCCACGATCGAAGCGATCCGGCTGGCAGGACAAACGGAAGCGCTCGTGCTCGACCCCGTCTATTCGGGTAAGGGGCTCGCCGGTCTGATTGCGATGATCCGCCAGGGGCGTTGGCGCAACGACGAGGATGTCATCTTCCTGCACACGGGCGGCGCGCCGGCCCTGTTCGCCTACCAGAGCGCGCTCGGCATCTAGTCAAGCTCGCGCACCCGCCGCGCGTACAGCCGCCGCAACGGCGCGAGCTGTGTCGCCTCCGTTGCCACATGATAGGCCTCACGCGCGTCGTCCTTGCGGCCGAGCCGCCGCAACAGATCGGCGCGCACCGCCGGCAACATCTCATAGCCGTCCAGCCCGCCGCGCGCGGTGATCGCATCGACGAGATCGAGCGCGCGCGCCGGACCGTCGACCATCGAGACCGCGGCAGCATGATTGAGCTCGATCACCGGAGACGGGCTGATGCGCAACAGCACTTCATACAGGCCGGCGATCTGCGGCCAGTCAGTCTCCTCGAAGCTCGGTGCGCGGGCATGCAGCGCGGCGATCGCGGCCTGCACCGCATAAGGCTGCGGCCGGCCCGGCACGCGCAGCGCGTCATCGACGAGACGCAGGCCTTCCTCGATCTGCGCGCGATCCCAGAGCGAGCGGTCCTGCTCTTCCAGAAGAACAATGTCGCCGGCCGCGGTTTCGCGCCCGGCGCGGCGCGAATCATGGAGCAGCATCAGCGCCAGCAGTCCCTTGATCCCCGCGCGGTCTGGCATCAGCCGGTCGAGCAGGCGGCCGAGCCTGATTGCCTCGACCGCAAGGTCAGGCCGCATCAGGTCGGCGCCCGAGGTTGCGACATAGCCTTCGGTGAAGACGAGGTAGATGACTGCGAGCACGCCATCGAGCCGCGGTGCCAAGGCATCGCGCTCGGGCACTTCATAGGGAATGCCGGCGAGCCTGATCTTCTGCTTGGCGCGAACGAGGCGTTGCGCCATCGCGTCTTCGCCAACGAGGAAGGCACGCGCGACCTGCGCGCTGGAGAGGCCGCAGACCGTGCGCAGCGTCAGCGCGACCCGGACTTCGGCCGCGAACGCCGGGTGGCAGCAGGTGAAGATCAGCCGCAGCATGTCGTCGTCGAGCATCGCCGGCGGTTCGGCCGGCGTGTCTGAGTTGAGCTCGAGCTCGTGCAGGAGCGCCTGCTGCTTGCCGCGGAAGGCGGCCTGACGACGCACACGGTCGATCGCCTTGTTCCGGCCGACATTGACCAGCCAGGCGCGGGGATTGTCGGGGACCTCGTCTGCCGCCCAGCGCTCAAGCGCGACCGCGAACGCATCCTGCAGCGCATCCTCGGCCAGATCGAAATCACCGACGAGGCGGATCAGGGTGGCCAGCGCCCGCCCCGCCTCGTCGCGGAAGATCCCGTCGATGTCGGTGGACGAGATCACTTGTAGATCATGACCGGCCTGACCTCGATCGATCCTTCGCGGGCCCCGGGAATCCGCGCAGCCAACGCAATGGCGGTGTCGAGATCCTTGGCTTCGACCAGATAATAGCCGCCGAGTTGCTCGCGGGTCTCCGCGAACGGACCGTCCGTCGTCAGGGTCTTGCCATCACGCACGCGCACGGTGGTCGCCGTGGTGCTCGGCTGAAGCCCGTCACCGGCCTTGAAATGACCGCTCTGCACGATGGACTGCGTGTAAGTACCGTAGTCCGCCGACATCGCCTGACGGTCCGCGGGGGTCATCTTGCTCAATTCCGCTTCGCTCCGATAGATCAGCAGCAGATATTGCATGGCTCAACTCCTGTTGTTCGGCTCAATTGCCGACATCCAGTCGAACGGGGCGCATATCGAACGACATCTTCAGGATAAATTATTTACGCCCCCGCGTGCGCGACGATCTTGGCTTGACGAAACCGTCACAAATGCTCATTGCCTAGGCCGTCAGTCGGCCGGACGGCCGCTCCGGCAAGTGCCGAAAGGCCGCCGGGGAGGAAAGTCCGGGCTCCCTTGACATACGGTGCCGGATAACGTCCGGCGGGGGCGACCCCAGGGAAAGTGCCACAGAGAACGAACCGCCCGCCTCCGCCCTTTGGGCTTCGGCGAGGCAAGCCCAGGCTTGCCACGTCGTAGCAGCGAGAGCTGCGTAGACGGGTAAGGGTGAAAAGGTGCGGTAAGAGCGCACCGCGGATCCGGCAACGGAGCCGGCATGGTAAACCCCACCGGGAGCAAAACCGAATAGGGACGGCGTAGCGGGCTGTTCGCTTTAAGCGATAACGCCGCGGGGCGATGTCAGGCCCGCCGTCCGGGTAGGTTGCTCGAGGCCACGTGCAAACATGGTCCCAGAGGAATGGCCGTCACGTATCGTTCGCGCAAGCGGACGGTGCCTTACAGAACCCGGCTTACAGGCCGGCTGATATCTTGCAACGAGGGGTTCGATGCTAACGCATCGGACCCCTCACCAATTTCACCGTAGTCATTCCGGGGCGGGCGCAGCACGAACCCGGAATCCATCAGGCGACAGAGACGGTGGATGAATGGATTCCGGGTTCTCGCTTCGCGAGCCCCGGAATGACAAACTAACCGACAATCGTCTCCAACACACCCATCAGCGCCTCCGGCGCCGTGACGTTCGGTGCATGACTGGCGTCGAGCTCGAAATAGCCCCAGCCTTCCTCGCTCTTGGCCCGCTTGGCGAACTGCCCGAACACATCGCCCGGTGGAATGCGTTTACAATAGATATAGCTGCGCGGCATTGCCGGCTCGCCATGCGCGAGGTTCAGCTTCGTCTCGCAGCATTTGATCGGCATGTTGACGCGGCGCGCGTCCAGCCAGTCGAGATCGGCCTGCGGCGTATCCGGCGGTGGTGGGTTCGGCGGGATGCGGTAGCCGTCTCCCGCGGCGGCTGCCTTGCGCATCGGCTCGCGCCCGCCTTCGTTGAGATCGAACAGCGATTGCCCGTCACGCGGCACGAAGGCATCGAGATAGATCAGCTGCGTCACGCGTTCGCGCGCGTGATCGGCCACACCGGTGGCGACCATGCCGCCATAGCTGTGGCCGATCAGCACGATGTCATTGAGATCCTCGAACCTGATAACGTTCAGGATATCCTGGATATGCGTGTCGAGATCGACACCGGGACTGGCGAGATGTTCACGCTCGCCGAGCCCGGTATAGGTCGGCGTCACCAGGCGATGACCGGCCTGTGCCATCAACGGATGCATCTTCTTCCAGGACCATCCGCCGGACCATGCGCCATGACAGAGTAGAAAAATCTTCGAGCGTCCGGCCATCTACATTTTCCATCGTTAGTGTCGGTGTGATGGAGTGTAGTGGAGGGTCGCGCCAAATAAACTTCACGACTGCTTCAGGCCGCGCGCGAATCCTTCACAAGTGCCGGAGCGAACTCGGTGGCCTCGCGCCGCAGCTTGCCCGCCTCGAAGCCGTGCATGCCGATCTGCCATTGCAGGCCGACGATGGCGCCCTTGGTCGGCTGCAGCAATCCGAGCGAAGCAAACAACGTCACCGGCAACCACACTGACAGTTGCAGCCAGACCGGCGGCGCGTAAACGGTCTCGACCGCAAGGATCGCCGGCACCACGAGATGCCCGACCACGACCATCACCAGATAGGCCGGGAAATCGTCGGCGCGCTGGTGAAACAACTCCTCGCCGCAATGGTCGCAGCTGTTCGCCACCTTCAGGAAGCGGCCGAACATATGCCCTTCGCCGCAGTTCGGGCACTTGCCGCGAAAACCGCGCCACATCGCCTTTGCAAGAGAAACTGAACCGGTTGCCATGACGACACCTCTTCCGTTTTGATGATCCATACAATAATATCTTGCATCCATACATTCAAAGGATATGGGCCTAAATTGCATGGACTGGACCCCTACAATCTCGGAGCTGAGCGGGCCGCGCTACCAGCGCATCGTCGAGGCCATGGAAGCCGACATCGCCGCCGGCCGGCTGGTGCGGGGACAGCAATTGCCGACGCAGCGTGCGCTCGCCAAGGCGCTCGGCGTCGATCTGACCACGGTGACACGCGCCTACACCGAGGCGCGGCGCCGCGGCATCATGGAGGCCCGCGTCGGACAGGGATCGTTCGTGTCGGAGACCAGCGCGCGCCGCGCGGTCGACCTGCCGCATCCGGTGGCGATCGACCTCTCGATGAACGTGCCGCCGCATCCGCTCGAAGCGCAGCTCGACGAGCGCGTCATCGCGGGCTTAGAGGCCATTCGCGCGCAATCGGGCCTGACCGCCTTTCTGAATTACCAGCCACCCGGCGGCAGCGCGCATGAGCGCGAGGTCGCCGCGCGCTGGATGCGCACGCGCGTTCCGCATGCGCATGCCGACAAGCTCGTGATCTTTCCCGGCGCGCAGACGATCCTGTTCAACCTGCTCGCCCATCTCGCGCGGCCCAGCGATGTCGTGCTGACGGAAGCCATCACCTTCCCCGGCATCAAGGCGGCAGCAGCACAACTCGGCGTCAAGCTCGTCGGCGTCGCCATGGATGACGGCGGCGTGCTGCCCGATGCGCTGGCGAAGGCCTGCCGCACGCACAGGCCGAAGGCCGTCTATCTCATTCCGACGCTCCACAATCCGACCACAGCGACTCTATCCTCCGAGCGGCGCAGCGCGATCGCAAAAATCGTCCGCGACGCCGATACGATGCTGATCGAGGACGACGCCTACGGGCTGCTCGACCGCTCGGCCTCGCCGATCGCCAACCTCATCCCGGAGCGAACATATCTCGCGACCACGCTGTCGAAATGCATCGCTCCGGCGCTGCGCGTCGCTTATCTGCTCGCGCCCGACAGCGGCGCGCAGCTTCAGATGCGCGGCCATCTCCAGGCGACCGTGCAGATGCCGGCACCGCTGATGGTTGCGCTGGTGACGCACTGGCTCGAGACCGGCGTCGCCGACCGCATCATCACTGCGATCCGCAACGAGGCCGTCGGCCGCCAGCAATTGGCACAGCGCGCATTGAAGGGTTTTCAGTTCCAGGCGAAGCCCGCCGCGCATCATCTGTGGCTGCACTTGCCGGAGGGGCGACCGGACGTCGCCGCGCATCTGCTGCGCAACGGGCTCGCGATCGTTGCCGGCGACGCCTTCACCGTCGACGGAACCTCGCCGCATGCGGCGCGCGTTTCACTCGGCGCGGCGCGCAACCGATCGGAATTGACCGAGGCACTGCGCATCCTCGTCGGCGCGCTGCAGAAGCCCGCCGATGTCAGGCAAATCGTCTAGCAAACTTCTCTGATATTGACCTCCCGCGCCGCATCTGTGCTATGCGCCATGAGGCGATCAAGGCTGGGGCATCGCCGGTAACGGCAGGGATTCATTGGTGGAAACGCTTAACTACGCGCTGCTCTTGTTCGGCGCGCTGGCCGGCGGCTTCGTCTCGGGGCTGGCAGGATTCGGCACGGCGCTGATGGCGCTCGGCATCTGGCTCTACGTGCTGCCGCCCTCGCTCGCGGTGCCCCTGGTGCTGATCTGCTCGGTGATCGCGCAGACCTCGACGCTGCCCTCGATGTGGAAGAGCTTCGACCTGTCGCTGGTGTGGCCGTTCCTGATCGGCGGATTGATCGGCGTACCGCTCGGGACCATGCTGGTCGCCTCCGCCGATCCAAAAGTGTTCAAGCTCAGTGTCGGCGTGCTGCTGCTGATCTTCTCGACCGCGCTGTACCTGAACAAGAAGCCGCTCGCCATCACCTTCGGCGGCCGCATCGCCGACGGTGCGATCGGATTTGCCGGCGGCATTCTGGGCGGCCTCGCCGGGCTGTCCGGGCCGCTGCCGATCCTGTGGGCCAACATCCGCGGCTGGAACAAGCACGAGCGGCGCGGCATCTTCCAGCTCTTCAATTTCACGGTGCTCGCGGCGGCGCTGGTGTTGCAGACGGCTTCGGGCCTGGTCGCGTTCAAGGTGGTCTGGCTCGCGATGGTCGCATTCCCGGGCACGCTGATCGGCGCATGGGCCGGCGCGCGCGTCTATCACGCGCTGAGCGACAAGCATTTCGGCGATGTCGTGCTCGGCCTTCTGTTCCTGTCGGGCGCCACCCTGGTCTGGAACAGCATCAGCTCGCTCTAGCTGCCTGCAGCCCGGCAAATGAGCCGGTGCTGCAGGGATGAAACATGCTGTCGTTACGCGGGCTCGCGTGCGAGCGGCACGACGGGCTCAGGGCTCGCCGGTCCTGCAACTTTCCCCTTCGGAGGCACCAGCCGCTTCCTGAACTCGCGGCGCAGCAACCACAGGCTCTGGACCGCCTGCAGCGTCGTTGCCGCGTTCGACAGATACCAGACGTACTCGATCCGAAAGCCCGGCCGTGTCGATAGAAAGATCGCCGGCAGGGAATAGGTGAGGACGCGCGTCGCCGAACTCCACAACACCGGCTTGGTGTTGCCGAGGCCCTGGAACATGCTGGAGCAGGTGAAGATCAATCCCTGCGCCACCATGTTCAGCGAGATCATCTTCAGAAACAGCAACGCGACGCTCATCGTCTCCGGATCGTTCGAGAAGCCGGCGAGCAACAATCCGGGCGCGAGCTGCGCGAGGGTCGTCAGCGCGGTCATCACGACGGTCGCGATCAGCGCCGCCTTGACGAAGGTCTCCCGCACCCGCTCGTAATTGCCCGCACCGAAATTCTGGCCGACAATGGGCCCTGCCGCCAAGGAGACGGCGAGGGCCGGCATCTGGATCAAGCCGACGACGCGCGTCCCGATGCCGAAGCCCGCCTGGGCCGCCGGACCAAGATCGCGCAGCACGTAATAGATCGCCGCCATGAAGATGAAGATCATCACGAACTCGCCGCCCGCAGGCACGCCGACATTGAGGATCCTCTTCCATTGCCGGAGTTGCGGACGCCATTGCGCCGGATGGAACGCGACATAGCGCTCCAGCCTGCGAAAATAATAGAACAGCATCAGCACGCCGATGAAAACGGCGATCGTGCTTGCGAGGCCCGCCCCGGCGACACCGAGCGCATATCCGGTGCCCCAGCCCGTGATCAGGACCGGCGCCAACGCGATATTGATGATGACCGCGAGCACCTGCACCAGCATGCTCGGCCGCACGATGCCGGTGGCCCGCAGCGCGGCCGCCATCACCTGCGTGACGAATTGCAGCGCCAGCGCCGGCATGAACCAGAGAAAATAGGTGGTGCCGGCATTGATAGTGGCCTCATCGGCGGCAATCGCGCGCATATAAGGGCGCGCCAGCGCAAAGCCGCCGAGCAGCGTCAACAGCCCGAACAGCACCGACAAGACGACCGCCTGGTTGAACACGAGATTGGCGTCGTCGCGATCCTTGCGGCCGACGGCATGCGAGACCAGCGCCACCGTGCCGACGCCGAGCATCTGCATGAGCGCGTTGACGAGAAATCCCGCGTTGCCGGCCGCAGCGACGCCGGCCACGGCCGCATCGCCGAGCCCGGACACGAAGTACAGGTCGACCAGCTGGCAGATCATGATCGTGATCATGCCGACCACGATCGGTGGCGCCATGCTCAGGATGTGGCTCACGATGGAGCCGCGCGTCAGGTCCTTCATCTCATTCCATCCTTGACGACATGACGGCGGGACTTACGCCCCTGCCGCCGCGCGTCATTCCGCTGCTGCGATATGCCCGAGCTCCACCACCTGGCGCTCGAACAGGCTGCGATAGATTCCGCCAGGCTTGCCCGCGAGCGTGGCATGCGTGCCCTGCTCGACGATCTCGCCGCGGTCAAACACCAGGATGCGATCGAGGCTGCGCACCGTCGACAGGCGGTGCGCGATCACGATCGAGGTGCGGCCTTTCATCAGCCGCTCCATCGCCTGCTGGATCAGCGCCTCCGATTCCGAATCGAGGCTCGAGGTCGCCTCGTCCAGGATCAGCACCGGCGCATCGGCCAGGAAGGCGCGCGCCAGCGCCACGCGCTGCCGTTCGCCACCTGACAGTTTCACGCCGCGCTCGCCGACCAGCGTGCCGTAGCCCTTCGGCAGGCGCAGGATGAAGTCGTGCGCGTTCGCCAGCCGCGCCGCCTGCTCGATCGCCTCGAGGCTGGCGCCGGGCCGGCCATAAGCGATGTTCTCGGCAAGCGAGCGGTGAAACAGGATCGGGTCCTGCTGCACGATCGCGATCTGGCTGCGCAGCGATTGCTGCGTGGCTAGGGCGATGTCCTGCCCGTCGATCAGCACGCGACCGCCGGTGACGTCGTAGAGCCGCTGCACCAGCTTGACGAACGTCGTCTTGCCGGAGCCGGAGCGACCGACGAGGCCGACACGCTCGCCGGCCCGGATCCTGATCGACAGCCCGTCATACAGCGGCGCGCGATGGCCGCCATAGTGGAACGTGACGTCGTCGAACACGATCTCGCCGCCCTCGATCGCGATCGGCCGCGCGTCGGCGGCATCGGCGATGCCGATCGGCTCGTCATGGATCGCCACCAGCTCCTCCATGTCGTTGACCGAGCGCTGGAGGTTGTTGATGTGCATGCCGACGTCACGCAGATAGGCGTGGATGACGTAGTAGCTCGTCAGCACATAGGTGACGTCGCCGGGCGAGGCATGCCCGTACATCCACAGCAGCACCGAGCCGCCGATCACCGACCCCCGCAGGCATAGCAGCAGCGAGAGCTGCGCCATGGCGGTGTAGTTGTAGCGGAACCAGGTCCGCCGCACCCGCACGCGCCAGCGATTGATGACGCGAGCAAGCCGCGCATCCTCACGCGCCTCGGCGCCGAAGGATTTCACCACTGCATTGCATGTCAGCGCATCCGCCAGCGTGCCGCCGACCTTGGTGTCCCAGGCGTTGGAGACACGCGCGGCCGGCGCGATGTAGCGCGTCGAGAACAGCACCGTCATCGTGACATAGGCAGCCGCGCCGAGCGCGATCACCGCGCCGAGCGAGGCCCAGTGCACGCCGAGCAGGATCATCGATCCGATCAGCACGAACAGTGACGGCGCCAGCGCCAGCAGGATGGTGTCGTTCAACAAATCGAGCGCCCACATGCCGCGCGTGATCTTGCGCACGGTCGAGCCCGCGAAGGAGTTGGCGTGCCAGTCCGTAGAGAAACGCTGCACGCGCAGAAATGCGTCCTGCGCCACGTCCGACATGATCTTCAGTGTGAACGGCACGATCACTTGCAGGCCCGTCAGGCGCAGCACCATCGAGGCCGCGCCCAGCACCACGATGCCGCCCAACGCCACCAGTGCGGCGTGGCGGGCGGCAGGATCGGACGGGCCACGCGTCAACGCGTCGACCAGATGTCCTGAGAACACCGGCATGAACAGATCGGCGACGGTCGCCCCTAACAGACCGGCGGCAATGGCAAGCGTCCGCCCCGGCTGATTCAGCCAGTGCCGGTACACGAAGGGCAGGACCACGCGGATAGCCGCGGGCTTTTTTGACAGAGCGGTCATGGCGTCATCCGGCCGCTTTGCCGCGGGGCCGGCTCCATCGATGGACGCAGGCCGGCCGCAAGGGCCGAGACGGCGTCACTTGAAACTGATTTTGACTTGGGAAGCGGAGCGACCGGGGAAAAAAGCCCAATCGAAGCTGGCGGAAGCGGCCTCTAACAGGCCGAAACGGTACCGAGCCAGACCATCATCGAGCGCGGAAACGCGATCTGCGAATGCGACGAAATCATGCAAATCTCTCCCCGGTTCGATTGAATGAGGTGCGCTTTATAGATGTGTGATTCGCGATTTGCAACGGGCCCGCGCGAGTTCACGCACGAGTGTTGCATTTTGGTGCGCCGGTCGCCCGGTCAAGCCGGGCGACGACACCGAAGGTCTGACCGCTAATGCGCGTCGCCGCCGGCGCCGAACGGCGAAGCCGGCTTGTTCAACAGCGTGACCAGGAGGCTGAGGCTCAGATAGAACAAGGTCAGAATGAAGAACGCGTCGCCAAAGCTCATCACCACGGCCTGGCGGTGCACGATCTGGCTGAGCTGCTTCATCGCCATCAGCGTCGAGTCGCCGAGCCCCTGGAATTTCTGCTGAAGCAGGGTCAGGGTCTCGGTCGCGGTGGCGTTGCCCCAATGCACGCGCTCCTGAAGGCGGCTGATGTGCAGGTCGGCGCGATCGTTGAGCACGGTGTTGATGACGGCGAGCCCGACCGCACCGCCGAGGTTGCGCATCAGGTTGAACAGGCCGCTCGCATTCTTCACCTTGTCAGGCGGCAGCGTGCCGAGCGCGATGTTGTTGGTCGGCACCATCGCGAACATCATGCCGATGCCGCGCAGGATCTGCGGGATCAGGAGCTCGTAGAAATCAAAGTCGCGCGTGATCCAGGTCATCTGGTAGGAGCCGATCGCGAACACGATCAGGCCGAACGCGATCATGTAGCGCATGTCGAGGCTCGCCATCAGCCGGCCGACCAGCGGCGCGACCAGGAACATGGTGATGCCCGAGACGAACATGGTCTCGCCGATCATCAGCGCGCTGTAGCCGCGCACCTCGGCGAGATAGCGCGGATAGATGTAGGTCAGGCCGTAGAGGCCGATGCCGATGCAGAATTGCAGCGTGGAGCCGACGGCGAAATTGCGGTTGGTGAAAGCACGCAGATTGACGATCGGCTCGTCCGCCGTGAAGACACGCACGAAGAAGGCAACCGCCGAGACGACGCCGATCCAGGCGCAGATCGCCACCGAGGTGTCCTGCAGCCATTCATATTGCGGACCTTCCTCCAGCACATATTCCAGCGTGCCGAGGAAGCCGGCCATGAAGATCAGGCCCCACCAGTCGAAGCGGTCGAGCAGCTCGAAATGCGGCTCGTCGAAATCGACCAACGCCCACACGCCGAGGGTGATGCCGATGCCGGGCACGACGTTGATGAAGAACAGCCAGTTCCACGACATCAAATCGGTGATGTAGCCGCCGACCGTCGGTCCGATCGTGGGAGCCAGGGTCGCAACAAGCCCGATAATGGGGCCGACGATGTGGAATTTCGAACGCGGGAACACGGTGTAGGCCGAGGCGAACACCGTCGGGATCATGCCGGCGCCGAGAAAGCCCTGGAGCGCGCGCCAGAGGATCATCTCCTCGATGGTCGTGGCGAAGCCGCAGAGCAGGCTCGAAATCGTGAAGCCGGCGGCCGAGATCGCAAACAGCAGCCGCGTGCCGAAGGCGCGCGACAAAAATCCCGACAGCGGGATCGCGATCACTTCGGCGATCAGATAGGCGGTCTGGACCCAGGAGACCTCGCTCGAGCTCGCCGACAGGCCGGCCTGGATTTCACTGAGGGACGCCGAGACGATCTGGATGTCCAGGATCGACATGAACATCCCGAACACCATGATGATGAAGGCGAACAGCCGCTTCGGCGCGATACGCTCCGAATCGGCGGCCGCCATCATGGCAGGTGAAGCAGTCGTGGCGTTCGCCATGGTCTGACCTCGTAGCGCTGTTGGCGCTTACTGCGGATGGATCATGGTGGGATCGTCGAGATCGATCTCGCTGTCGGCATCGGCGGCACCCTTGTTGGTGTCGACAGTCGCATAGATCGACATGCCGGCGCGGAGCATATTCTGCTTCGCAACCGCCTTCGGTACGCGAATGCGGACCGGCACGCGCTGCACGATCTTGGTGAAGTTGCCGGTGGCGTTGTCAGGCGGCAGCAGCGTGAACACCGAGCCGGAGCCCGCCGCGATGCTGTCGACGACGCCGGAGAACTTGCGCATGCCGTAGGCATCGACCTTGATCATCACCGGCTGGCCGGGACGGATGCGCTTGAGCTGCGTTTCCTTGAAATTGGCGTCGATATAGACGTCGTCGAGCGGCACGACATTGCCGAGGCGCTGGCCGACGGCAACGAAGTCGCCGGCGCTGACGAGACGGTTGGAGAAGATGCCGTCGACCGGCGCGCGCACCGCCGTGAAGGCGAGGTCGCGCTCGGCCTTGGCGAGCGTGGTCTTGAGCTCGGCGAGCTGCGCCTGGGCTTCGGCCTGCTGTGCCTTGGCGACATCGACATTGCTCACCGCAACGTCGTAGGCGGCCTGCGCGGCCTTGACCGCGGCGGCGCCCTGGTCGCGTCCGGCTTCCGCGGTTTCGAAGGTGGCGCGCGAGGCAAAACCCTTGGTGCTCAGCGCCTGCTGGCGCTCATAGTCGAGATCGGCGCGCTTGAGGCCCGCCTCGGCAGAGACGAGCTGCGCCTTGGCCTGCGCGACCTGGCTGTCAAGCGCCGCGATCTGGCGGCCGATGCGATCGATGGTGGCCTGCTGGGTCGCGATCCGGGTCGCGGCAGCATCGACGGCGATCTTGTAGTCGCCGTCGTCGATGCGCAGCACGGTGTCGCCGGCATGCACCAGCGTGTTGTCGCCGGCCAGGATCGAGGAGATATGGCCAGCCACGCGCGCGCCCAGCATGGTGTTGTTGGCGCGAACATAAGCGTCGTCGGTGGACACGTAGAAGCGGCCGACCAGCGTGTAGTAGCCGGCATAGCTTGCCGCCGCGAGCGCCAGCACGAGGCCGATGCCCATCATGACGAATTTGCGCTTGCCGGATTTTGGCGCGACAGCGGCAGGGGCGGTCGGGGCCGGCTGGTCGGTCACGGGCTTCTCCGGCGCCTCATTGGTGCGGCGCTTGGTTTCTTCGGCCACATGAGACCGTAGCTGTTCGGCGAGGACTGCGGGTGTCCCGGTCGCAGCTTCACCGTCCGCCGTCGTCGTCTCCACCGCTTCCTGGCGAAGGACGCGCGCAGCCTGGTCTCTCGATGTGGCCATAAAGGCCTCCCCAACAAAAACGCGACCCGGGGCAGCCGTCGCACGGCCGCGGTCCGCTCGCCCATCCCAAATACCATTGACCGAACGGTTCGGTCAATATACTTATATTCCAGGGCCGAACCCTACTGGCCCGAATCCTTTATTTACGTTTCATGGTCCAAGCCCCGGTCCAAAACCTTCCGAGACCCTAAACCAATGGTTGTAGCTGACCGCGAACATCTGCAAATCCTCCAAGAGGAGGACAGCTCCAAGCGCCGCCAGATCCTGGCCGGCGCCCGTAAGGTGTTCATGGATCTGGGTTTTGACGGGGCCAGCATGGGCGAGATCGCGCGCGCGGCCGGCGTCTCCAAGGGCACGCTCTACGTCTACTTCGCCGACAAATCCGCGCTGTTCGAAGCCATCCTCGAGGAGGAGGCGCTCCAGTACGGTCAGGTCGTGTTCAATTTCGATCCGGCGCGCGACGTCGAGACCACGCTGAACGATTTTGGGCAGGCCTACATCCGCCTGCTCTGCCGGCCCGGCGGCGGATCGGCGATCCGCACCGTGATGGCGATCGCCGAGCGCATGCCCGATGTCGGCTGTCGATATTATCTGCGCGTGCTGGACAAGACCATCAACCGGCTGTCCGACTATCTCAAAGCCCATGTCGCCCCCGGCGATCTCGCGATCGACGATTGCGACCTGGCCGCCTCGCAGTTCATGGAACTGTGCAAGGCCTCGCTCTTCCTGCCTTTCGTCTTTCAGGCCGCGCCGCCGCCGTCGGAACAGCGCATGACGGATGTGGTCGACAGCGCGACACGGATGTTTCTGGCCGCGTACAAGGCGAAGTAACGGCGGCGGGCCACGCGTTGCGCGCGCGGTTCATGTCGCATTATATTGGGCGCCATGTCCCGTGATCTTCGCCCGCCGGTCGATATCCTCCATTACGAGATCGTCCAGGAACAAGCCTCAGCGCTTGGACGAATGGGCCGTGCGCTCGAACAGGCGCTCGCGCAATTGCGCGAATTCGACGCCACGCACGCGCTCCCGGAGACGCCGGCTGAGATGCAGCCGGCCCGTCGCAAGCTGGTGATGGCAGCTGGCCACGCGCTCTGGATGCTCGTGGTGCAACGTGAGGCGACCGGCCTGCGCGACAGCCGCCACATCATGCGGACCTACAACGTCCCGGCCGAAGTGCAGCTGTGCATGGGCATGGCCCCGCCGCCGTCGAAGCCGTCTTCGAGATGATTTTCTAGCTCGGCAGCGCTACGCCCCGCCCTCTTTCATTGTGAGATAGCGGACGATGTCGGCGGGCATTCTGGATTGCGTCCGGCTAATCGTCCGAGAACTCGTCTTCCTCGTTGACCTTCTCGTGCTTGCTCTTGTGCGTGCCGAGCGAACCGGTCACGGACGGATCGCGCGCGTTCGCGTAAGGCGTACGCCGCTGCGCGCGCGCGGCGACTTCTTCTCCGGAGACTGCGGCCGGCTGGCAGATCAGGCGGCGGCTGGCGCGGCGCATCAGGTCGACGTGAATGTGATCGTAGTGATAGACGTTCGAGCCCGGTGCGAGCACGGTGGTGAAATGCGCGCACGCGCCCGACTGGACGTCGCGCAAGAATCCCTGCTCTTCCGGCATCCCGCGCCAGCCGTCCTTCACACTGATGCGGCGGCCGTCGGCGAGCACGAAGGCGGCGACATCGAGCGCGTTGCCGAAGGCGTGCTCCGAGATATGGGCGCTCGGATTGCCGTTCATGCCGCGGCAGGAATAAGCGGAGATCTGCTTGATCTCGACCACGCGGGCGCCGAACCAGCGCATCGCCGAAGGCTGCACGCTGTCGGCAAACCAGCGGTCGAGCTCGGAGACGATCGGACAAGCCAGCGTCGCGGTCGGCTTTATCGCGACGGGACCGACGGCGGTGACGGGATCGCCCTGCGCCGGACCCAGCCGCGGCGGCGGCTGTTGCGCGGGCGCTTGCGAATAAGGTGCCGGACCGGGCTGCCGCGCCGGATAGCTCGGCGCATTCATATAGCGCGCGGCACCCGCGGCGTCGGTGCCTTCGGGCGGCAGGTCGATCTCGTCTTCCTGCGGCGCCACGCCGGGCGCGCTGAGCGACACCGGGCCGGAGGAGGCGCCATAGCCGGAGGGCTGGCGCACCGCGCTCTCGGGATAGTTCGATCGCTGCGGATAGCCGGGCGCCGGATAATTCGATTGCGGCTGCGTCACCGGCCAGCGCGGCTGGGTGCCGACGCTGCCGGGCGGACGCAACTCCTCATCGGCGAAACCGTAGCTGCTCGTGCCTTCCCCGATGGCGGCGACCTTCAGCGGAAACTCGGCGCCGCACATGCCGGGGCCCGAGATCGGCTCGATCCGGACGATGTCAGGGCTCTCTTTCACGGCGCCCGATTTCAGGCACGCCGCTTCTGCCTCGGCCCGCCACGGTTCACGTTCGGCCTGGAACAAGCCGCGTCCGCAACCCGCGAGCGAAACGAGGACGATGGAGCCGACGAGATACAAACGAACTCCGCGCGTCATGCGCGCACGTTCGGTGAATTTACTTAAAGACTCTTCAACGTGTCGATTTCAGCTTTCCTTTACCATGTCGCGTCCGCGGCCACAGATGAACGACAGCGGGGCTGACTTTCTTCAAAGGTGAGTTTCTGTTAACCATGACGATAGCGCGCAAAGCGGCGCGCAGAAGGAGTGATCCCAAGCGGGATCTCAGGGAGCAACGTCATGACGTTCGTCGGGAGACTGAGCGTTGTCACTGCGTACCTTGCCATGGCCTTTGTCGGCGCCATCGTGCTCGGCATGATCTAGCAGCGTCCACCGACCTTATCGCAGGGCTCGCCCGGCGGCACCGGATCATCCGGCGGCCGGACGTTTTGCCGTGCTCAGAAATTCGAGCAGTCCGATCCGGTGATGTCGCCGATCTTGAAATCGCGGCACATCATGCCGGGATTATCAGGGTCGGGATAGCGGTCGTCCTTCTCGCGACGCGTATGGCTGAAGCGCCAGCCGCGTGCGCGCATGCAGCGCTTGTACTCTGCCGATGTCGCCGCGCCGTTCTGCGGCGCGCCGAATTGCGCATCGCAGAAGGAGCTGTCGACATTCAGCGCGTCGTCGCCGCGCTTCTGCTTCAGCACATTGGTCCAGATGTCGGTGTCGGCGTGAGCCGAGATCGCGCTGCCGATCAGCAGCGCAGCGATGAGGCCAAATTGTTTGCCGAGACGTTTCATGTGCAATCTCCCTGCATGCGTCGTCAGCCATCGGTCGCGTCGAAGCGAGATGCAGGTTCGGCGCGGGACGATTACAAATTGGACAGCCCAAACTGCCACCCTCCCCTGGAGGGGTCCGAGACGAGCGTAGCTCGCTCGTGGGTCGGCTCACATGAAGCGCAGCGGAATGTGAGACGGAGTGGGGTGACGGTCTCTCGACATCAAACAGTGCCCGCGTGGAGAGATCACCCCACCCCGCTCGCGCTGCGCGCGATCGACCCTCCCCCTCCAGGGAACCCTCCAGGGGAGGGTAAGAGAAGAGCGCGTTGCCTATGACCGCGCGCCCCACTGGCGCGATGTCGTGATCAACTGCTTCGGCCGCGCCTCGACCCGCGTCCAGTCATTGCCGGAGCACCAGAAGCGGCCGAGCGCGCAGGCTTCGACGTGCAGCGCGCCGGAGCTCTTCAGCGTCATCGTCGCATAATAGGTGTTGCCGCTGGAGCGGCTGTAGATGTTGCCGGTCCAGACGTCGTGCGCTTTCGGCTTCATGTTGACCAGCACGCTCTCGCCCCGGGTCGACGCCTCGGTCAGCGCGTAACCGCACAGCGCGGGGCCGCAGCGTTCGATGCGGACCGTGCCCTTGGCGCCGTCGCTCTCCCATTCGCCGAGCGGCATATAGGCCGTCTCGTCGTCGCTGCGCTTTGCGATCGTCGTCGCCGGCATGATCTTGGGGTCCGGATTGGCGACCGGTGGCTCTGTCTGCGGCGGGACGAGCGTCTTCGGCGGACCCAGGCGTGACAGCTCAACCCGCGGCGGATTGGGGATCAGTGTCTCGAGTCTTGGCGCCGGCGGCGGCACGACGGGCTGTGATGTCGTGGCGGCAAGGATGGGAGCCGGCGGTGGGGCCGCGACTGTCGCTTGCGCCGGCTTGGCCGGAGCAACCGGATAGACCGGCAGTGGCGCCTGGACCACCGGCGCAGGCGGCGGGGCCGTGCTGACATCGTCCGTCGTCCGAAAGCCGCGGCTGGAAACCGAAACGCAGGAGGTGGATCGGCAATTCCTGGGCGCCTCGACACGGAACCGCTGACCACCGATCGAGAAGGAATAGGAACCGGCCTGCGCCGCGGGCGCGATCGCCATCAGTGCGATCAACGTGCCAGGCAAAATCGCAAGCCGCTTCATCGACCTCTCCCTCTCGATCGCGAGGATGTTACGCAGATGAAGGGCTGCCGAATGTGCGCTGGCTCACCCACGCAGCCGTTGTGAGGTCCATCACAGAAGGCCGGACGCATCGGGCATAGGGTCGAACCACATCCGGTCCACGACCGACTTCAGTCCATATCGGGACCACGCCATTTCGGAGGTTGTCATGAACAAGCTCACCATCGCCGCCACCGCACTCTTCCTCGCATCGACCGCCGCAGCCCATGCCGGCAATTCGGTCTCGTTCCAGATCGAAGGCCAGCGCATCCGCATCGAGACGCCGCGCAACTGCGCCTCGCTCGATTGCGTCACCATCGTGGCGCCGGGCCTGTCGGACAAGCCGATCAAGCTGAACAACATCAACCTCAACGGCCTTGGCGGCTCCAAGGACGATGACGACACCACGCCGGCGACGACGACGGCAACGCCCGCGCCGGCTCCGGTGCAGCAGCAACCCGCGCAGCAGGCGCCCGTGCAGGCTACCGCGCCAGTGGCGCCCGCAGCCCCGGCCACGACCGTCGCCGCCGCGCCGTCCGTCGACACGGCCACGCAGGCTGCGCCGGTTGCAGCCCCTGCTCCGGTTGCCGCCCCCGCGCCGGTCGCCACGGCTCCTGCTTATGCGCCGGCTCCGGCACCTGCTCCTGTCGCGCCCGTGCAGGCCGCGAACACGCCGGTCGGCGTGTGGGCGACCGAAGAGAACAAGGGCAATGTCCGCGTCGAACAGTGCGGCCCCAACCTCTGTGGTTATGCCGAGAAGAGCAATGAGCGCATCCTGATCAACATGAAGCCCGACGGCGCCAAGTGGAGCGGCCGCATCCACGATCCCGACTCCGGCAAGAACTACGACTCGACGATCGCGATGAAGGGCCCGAATGCAATGCGCGTGCAAGGCTGCGCCTTCGGCGGCATGTTCTGCGGCGGCCAGACCTGGAAGCGGGTCAGCTGACACCGACGGCGTCGCCGCTGGCAAACGTTCTTGTTCTCAAGATGACGCCACGTCCCTGACACCGGGACGTGGCGTTTGAATGTTGGCGTTTGAACGTTCGCTCGTCCCGTGCGAGAGACGTTCATCCGCCATTCAGCCAGCTCCGGCTGATATCGGCCGTTCCTGCCTCGTGTTCTCACCGGGACCTCATTCGTGGCTTTGATGGTGGCTTGGCGCCGCGTCGTGTTTGCTTTGCCGCTGCTGGCGCTGCCGCTGGCCGGCGCGGACAGCGCGTGCGCGTCCGATGCAGTCGAGCTCGCGCAAGCACAAGCGCAGCCGCAGGCGCAACCGACGCCCGCGCCATCGGCCTCGCCTGCGCCGGCCGCCGATGCCCAGCCCGCCGCCGTGGAGCCGATCGGCAACGTCGCGACCGTGACGGGGATCGCGACCGTGATCCGCGACAAGAATTCCTATCCGCTGAAGGTGCGCGACGACATCTATCTCAACGACGCCGTGCAGACCTCCTCGAACTCGTCGCTCGGCATCACCTTCAACGACGCCACCACGTTCAACCTCTCGGCCGGCTCCAGGATCACCATCGACAATTACGTCTATGAGGACGGCGGCAAGCAGAACTCGGCGATCTTCGACATCGGCAAGGGCACGGTCGCCTTCGTCGCGGCGGCGGTGGCGAAGACCGGCGACATGAAGATCGCAACGCCGACCGCAACGCTCGGCATTCGTGGCACCACCGGCGTCGTCGACGTGCCCGAGAATGCGACCGCGAACACTGCGAATAACATCAACATCAAACTCTATCCCGACGCCGACGGCCGGGTCGGCCATATCGACGTCAACGACCGTGCCAGCGGCACGCGGCTCGGCGCGCTGACGCAAGCCTCGAGCGGCCTTGCGATCCGGCCGGGTGCAGCCGGCCCGGGCGGCATGCGCTTTGCCGCGGTGCCGATCACGATTCCACCGCAGCAGATTGCGCGCGACCGCGGCTTCGTCAGCCAGGTGCATGCGGCGCAGACCACCGGACGGCAGATCGTCACCGAACAGCGCGACTTCCGCCGCGCCAATCCGGCCGCGGTCAGCCGCATTCCGCGACCGGCGCAGCCGCCGCAGCAACAGCAATTGCGTCCGAACACGGCGCCGAACCAGCAGCCGCAGCGGCCGAATGGCCAGCCGGGTCAGAACAACCGTCCGGGCCAGCAGCAGCCGGGTGCGCCGAACCGCCAGGGTACGCAGACACCGCAGCGGCAAGGACAAGGCGGCGCCGTGCAGCCGGGCACGCCGCGCGCGGGCCAGGGTCAGCAGCAACCTGGTCAGCCGCAAGGCACGGGCCAGCGGCGCACCGGACAAGGCACGCAACCCGGCGGAACGCCGCAGACACAGCCCCAGCGCAGCGGACAATCTCCGCAAGCGCCCGGCGCGGTCGCGCCTCAGCCGGGCACGACGCCACAACCGCAAACGCCGCGCACCGGATTGCAGCCCGGCACACAGCCGGCCGCGCAGCCGCAACAAGGCGCCGCACCACGCCAGCCCGGCCTGCAGCAGCGCCTGCCCGCCGCGCAGCGCCCAGCGGCGCCGCGCCGGCCTGCGCCGGCTCCGGCGCCGAAGGAAAAGAAGAAGCGGTAGTTGGCGAGCGCTCCTTCCCGTCATTGCGAGCGCAGCGAAGCAATCCAGAGTCCCTCAACGATGACAGTATCGTAGGGTGGGCAAAGGCGCGTTAGCGCCGTGCCCACGTCATCGGTATCGTGGGCACGCTTCGCTTTGCCCACTCTACCGATTCCGGATTCGCGGAGCGCTCACGCCTCGCCGCGCAGCCAGGCTCGCACCTTCTGCAGCAGGCCGTGCCGCAGCTCGTCGACGGAGGCGGCTTCCGCGGGCGTCAGCGTCTGCAAAGCGGCGTCGACGTCGTCGGCGGCCAACGTTGGCGCCGGCTCAGGCGCGGGGGACGATGCGAGGCCGGCCGCAGCGATCGCGATCGGGCCGACCTGGGTGAGGAAGGCACGCTCATATTCGCGCGAGAGGCGTGTGAGCGCGTCGTCCAGCGTCAGCCAGTCGACCGCCTTGATATCGTTCATCAGCTTGCGAACGGGACCACCCCCGGCCTCCATCCGCCAGAAATGCACGATCTTGATGGGGCCGCCGGACTGGTAGGCGATCGTGCCCAGAAACTCATGCACGACCACGTCGTGGCCGGTCTCCTCCAGCACTTCGCGGTGCGCGGCTTCCTTCGGCGTCTCGCCGTCGTCGAGCTTGCCCTTGGGCAACACCCATTCATTGCGCTTGCGCTGACGCACGATGGCAATCAGCGGCGTGTCGCCACGCCGCAGCACGATACCACCCGCCGCCATCACCGGCGCCCGCGCCATCACAAGATCCGTATCGAGCGAATTGTCCCGGCGGACGATATAGGGGTCCGAGACGGCGGATTGAAGGCTATTCTTTCCTCAGCAGCGCCTGTCCTGCGCGGATGCGCGTCCCTTCGGCAATGCCATCGCAGAACGAAAGATCGCCCGGCGCCAGGATGATGATGGTCGAGCCATGCTCGAACCAGCCGAGCTCCTCGCCCTTGGTCACGTTGACGTCGCAGGGGAAATTGACCGGCCCCTTCGTCTGCGCGTTCAGCACCATGTCGAGGAAATGCAACCGGATGCTGGCGACCAGGATCGCTGCAACCGGCACCAGCGTCACGGCCTCGCCGGTCGACAAATGCGTGCGGATCACCGCGCGCTCGTTCTTGCAGAACAGACGCTCGACCCGCTTCAGCGCGATCGGGTTGACGTTCCAGACGTCGCCATGGATCAGCGTGACGCGCTCGATATGCGCATCAAACGGCGCGTGGAAGCGGTGATACATGCTCGAGGTCAGCCGCAGCGTGACGAAGCTTCCGTTGCGGTGCTGCTCGACCAGCGCGGGATCACCAAGGAGGTCGAGCAGGGAATAGGGCGCGCCCTTGACCTGGAACAGCTCGGTGTCGGCAATCCGGCCGTGGGCGCCGACGATGCCGTCCGAGGGACTGGCGACCACGGACGGATCCGGATCAAACGGCCGCAGGCCCGGCTTGAGCTCCCGGGTGAAGCAGTCGTGCAGACTCCCAAAATGGTCTTTCTTCGCCTCCGACAGATCGAGGTCGGAGAACAGCTTCCACAGCGCGATGGAGCCGTCCCGCACCAGCGGATTCTCGATCTTGGAGAACCAGCCCATGAAGCGGGTCAGCGCCGCGCGGGGGATACGGTTGGTCAACAGGAAGTTGAGGTCTTCCCGCTGGGTGAAAGAGGCGATGAGGGCTTTGACTGTCATGAATCTGTCAGCTCGCAGTATTAGCGCTTGTTGTCATGGAAACGACACTCCCGATTCTCTCATTTTCCGTGGCCGCCGCAGCGTCCGCTGCCGCCGCCTTCCCGAAGCTCAAGGCGCGGCTCGAACTGTCCCGCGCCAAGCATCGCTCGCTCGCCGGGCACTCCAAGATGTCGCGCCGGGTGGCAAAGCTGCTCCCGTTCTACGAATTCGAGGGCGACAAATATTTCGGCTGCGACGGCGCGCCGGCGAATGTGGTGATGCAGCGCAAGGAGGCCTTCTTCCGCCTCGCGCGACTCTACGCCGATCGCTACCCCAAGGGCCGCGCGATGACGAAGGAGGCGGCGGAGACGATCTCCGACCTCAACTTCACCGAAACCTACCGCGTGCCGTTCCAGTTCTCGCGCCTCGTTCGCGAGCATCTGGGCACCTCGACCTTCATGGAATCCTCGAGCGGCGTCACCGTCACGGATGTCGACGGCAACACCTCCTACGAT
Organism: Bradyrhizobium sp. AZCC 2230; assembly: GCF_036924495.1. NCBI lineage: Bacteria > Pseudomonadati > Pseudomonadota > Alphaproteobacteria > Hyphomicrobiales > Nitrobacteraceae > Bradyrhizobium > Bradyrhizobium sp. AZCC 2230. The sequence continues at coordinate 4,075,001 of NZ_JAZHRS010000001.1, forward strand.
CTCACCGGATCCTACGGCGTCAACATCTTCGGCAACGACTTCTACAAGGAGTGCATCGAGGGCTCCGAGAAGCGGGCGCACGCGCTCGGACCGGTGCTCGGGCCCTACCATCCCGTCATCCTCGAGAACGTGCAGCGGCTCTGCCAGATCTCGGGCCTCGACGAGGTCTCGTTCCACATGTCCGGCACCGAAGCGGTGATGCAGGCGGTGCGGCTCGCGCGCTACCACACCAAGCGCACGCATCTGGTTCGGTTCGCCGGCGCCTATCACGGCTGGTGGGGCGACGTGCAGCCCGGCGTCGGCAATCCGATCGCCGCGCACGAGACCTACACCCTCTCCGAGATGTCGGAGAAGACGCTGCATGTGCTGCGCACGCGCAAGGACATCGCCTGCGTGCTGGTCAATCCGCTGCAAGGGCTGCATCCGAACGGCAATGCGCCCGGCGATTCCTCGCTGGTCGACAGCTCCCGCGGGGGTAACTTCGACCGCGCCGCCTACACCGAGTGGCTGCACAAGCTGCGCGAGGTCTGCACCGAGCGCGGCATCGTGCTGATCTTCGACGAGGTCTTCGTCGGCTTCCGTCTCGCCGCCGGTGGCGCCCAGGAATATTTTGGCGTCAAGGCCGACATGGTGACCTACGGCAAGAGCCTCGCCGGCGGCCTGCCGGTCGGCGTCGTCTGCGGCAAGAAGGAATTGATGCGCCGCTTCCGCGACGATCGTCCCGCCGACATCTGCTTCGCCCGCGGCACCTTCAACTCGCATCCCTACGTCATGACGGCGATGGACGAGTTCTTGAGCCGGCTCGCCAGCCCGAATTTCCGCGCCATCTATGACGGCCTGGATGCGACCTGGAACGGCCGCGCGCAAAAGCTCAACCAGATGATGATCGATGCCGACCTGCCGGTCCGCTTCGCCAACTTCTCGTCGATCTGGACGGTGAAATACACCACCCCGTCCCGCTACAACTGGATGCTGCAATACTACCTGCGTGCCGAAGGCCTGTCGCTGAGCTGGGTCGGCACCGGACGGCTGATCTTCAGCCTGAACTACACCGACGCCGACTTCAGCGAGGTCGCCGACCGCTTCGTCCGCGCGGCCGAGAAGATGAAGGCCGATGGCTTCTGGTGGCACGACGGCGTGCTCACCAACAAGAACATCAAGCGGCAGATTTTGAAAGAGATGCTGGCCAAGCGTCTTGGGCGCTGAGGCTACACTGCGCGGGCTTGCTCCGCCTCTCCCGCTCGCGGGAGAGGCGGACGCGCTCGCAGAGCGCGGCGGGTGAGGGTTCTCGCAACGCAGGGACATCCTCAGTAATCCTCGACAATCCCGACGCGGAGACACCCCCACCCCAGCCCTCCCCCGCAAGCGGGAGAGGGAGCACCAGTGCCGATGCCGCTGCCTCGTGCACTCCATACGCGATTGCCCTGCCCGCACGCGGGAGAGGGAGCCTACAGCCGATGCCGCTGCGTTGTGTGGACCATATGCGATTGCCCTACCGCACGCGGGGAGAGGCGAAGAAGCCCGCAAGACGTGAATGCCCGGGACAAGCCCGGGCATGACGTAGCCAATCGACATCGGAGTATTTTGTGAGAACAGCGCGCTCAGGCGTGCTGCTCTTCGAGTGTGGGCTCGTCGATGAAGCCCAGCGTGTGCTCGGGGTTGAGGTGCAGGCCGGGATCCATCAGCTCGCCGCGCATCAAGGCGAGCGGAGCGCTGCGATAGAGCATCAGATCGTGGAAGGGGTCGGTCAGGATTTTGGTCATCCAGACCAGGCCGGTCTCGACGTCCCGGATGAAGAACAGGTGCACGGTGCGGAACAGGAGACCGCCGCCGCCGATCACGAGCCAGATCTTGGCAACCTGACGCATGAAGTCGGTCGCGGAAGCCCAGGGCGTGAACAGGCCGAATAGAGTCGGATCGGCGAACAGCACCAGCGGCGACAGCGCCCAGATCGCCATCAGCACCACCTTGCGCTGAAGGTTGTAGCCGACCTTGATGTCTTCCTTGTACTCGTGTGTCGCCTGGTTGATGTGGTCGTAATCGTGCGGCTCGAAGAAGAAGTGACCGGCCTGGCGCGAGGTCATCGAGACGAGCCAGCCGACCAGCGCCGAGATCATCGGATCGACGAACAGCCAGACATAGGCAAAGAGGAAGCTCAGCGCGCTGACGAAGTGCAGGCTCTGATTGATGCGGCTGTGGTGATAGTAGCGATGGTCGTCCCAGCGCTGGATCCGCAGCTGCTCGAGATAATTCTTGATCATGCTATGCCCCAAAATGCTTTCGGGTAAGAGATTTACAGAGATTCGATGTACGCCGTGTGACATCATCATTTTGTCATGTGACGATGTGCAGCGACGCGATGACGCACGCGAACGCGTGAGCGGCGGATCGAACCGCCGCTCTCTCGCAGCCTTGCTCAGGCTGCCTTGGCGACGTCGACCTTGCGGAAGCGCACCAGCGAGAAATGGCCCAGCGGCGGAATCAGTCGACGCTCGGCGAGCTCGATACCCTCAGCGCCGGCGAGCCACTTGGCGTAGCGCGACCAGGCGAACTCGGCGGTGCGGAAGCCGAGCGGACGCACCACCGGCTGGAGCTTCTGCTCGATGAAGCGGCGCATGCCGGTGTCGGCGCTGACGCGGGTGAGGATGATCAGCTCGCCGCCCGGACGCAGCACGCGGGCGAATTCATCAAGCGCCGTCTCCGGATTCGGCACGGCGGTGACGACATACTGCGCCATCACGACGTCGAAGGAATTGTCGGGGAATTCGAGCTTCTCGGCATCCATCACCGCGAGGCCCTCGACGTTCTTGAGGTTGCCTTCGCTGACGCGGCGGCGCGCCTTGTCGAGCATCGCTTCCGAAATGTCGGTGCCGAAGATGCGGAGGTTGGGAGCATAGAGCGGCAGCGAGATGCCGGTGCCGACGCCGACCTCGAGCACCCGCCCGCCGATCTTGTTGGTAGCTGCGATCGCGGCCTGACGGCCCTTGGCGAACACGCCTCCGAACACGAGATCGTAGACCGGCGCCCAGCGATCATAGGCCTGCTCGACCGTACCGCGGGTGAGGTCGAGCTGCTGGGTGCCGTCAAGGTTCATGATCTTAGCCATCGATGAGGTTCTCGCTGTGGGTCAAAGTATGGATCAACCGCGCACCGGCCGCCGCGCCATGCGAGGCGAGGCGCGCAGGATGCGGCTGGGCTGGAGTGAGGTGAGATTGCCGACGAACTGGCGCGCGCTGTTCTCCCAGGAGCGCTCCAGCGCGAAGTTGCGGCAGGTCTCGCGCGACATGGTGAGTGCGCGGAGGCATGCGGCGCGCAGGTCGTTGTCGATCGCGCCGATCGGATGATCGGCGATGACGTCCTTCGGGCCCGTCACCGGAAACGCCGCAACCGGCGTGCCGCAGGCCAGCGCTTCGAGCTGCACCACGCCGAAGGTGTCGGTGAGGCTCGGGAACACGAAGACGTCGGCGGCGGCGAGATGCGCGGTCAGATCCGCGCCCTTCTTCTCGCCGAGGAAGACGGCGTCCGGATATTTCTTCTCGAGCGCAGCCTTCTGCGGGCCGTCGCCGACCACGACCTTGGTGCCAGGCAGGTCGAGCGAGAGGAACGCCTCGAGATTCTTCTCCACCGCGACGCGGCCCATGGTCATGAAGATCGGGCCCGGCAGGTCGAGCTTGGCCGGAGCATCCGGATGGAACAGCTCGGTGTTGACGCCGCGCCCCCAGGAGCCGAGCCGCTTGAAGCCGCGCCCGGAGAGCTCCTGCCTCAGCGACGGCGTCGCCACCATGGTCATGGCGGCGGCATCGTGGAAATGGCGCAGCACGGCATAGCCGACGGCATCCGGGATGCCGGTCCGCACCGAGACGTATTCCGGAAAGCGCGTCGTGTAGGAGGTGGTGAAGGCGAGGCCGTTGCGGCGGCAATAGGCCCGCGCGGCCCAGCCGATCGGGCCTTCGGTTGCGATATGCAGCGCTTCGGGCGCGGCCTTCTCGATCCGCCGCGCGATCTCTTTGCCGCTCGGCAGCGCGATGCGCAGGCCCGGGTAGGTCGGCAGCGGCCACGACCGGAAGCCGTCCGGCGTCAGGAAGTCGATCTCGACATCGAGGGCCTTGGCAGCGGCCGCCAGCGAGGTCAGCGTCCGGACCACACCGTTGACCTGCGGATGCCAGGCGTCAGTCGCGATTAATACCCGCATGGGGAAATCCCGAGAGTTTGATGATTCTCGGGTTAGGACCATCAACCACGGATATTTCAGGCGTGTGACGTCACATAAGTGTCGGCCTGCTGTTTTGTTTGTTAACGGGCGCACCTAGCCACGAAACTGTCATGAAACAATCCTTGCCACGACGAAACCGTTTTCGGTTTTCCGCGCAAACGTCCCGAAACTTCTTTCCGTTAGTGAATTAGGCAACGGAGCACCGAAACGGTGCCTGGGTGACCAAGAAACACCACGCATACAGGGGCGACCAATGTTCAATCTGGACACGTTCAAGACGTTTTCGCGCGCCGTTGCCGTCAGTGCAGTGGCTGTGACCGCAATCGCATTTGCCGGCCCGGTCAAAGCCGCGCCCGTGCAGCTGTTTCCGTTCTTCCAGCCGCTGCCGGAGATGACCGCGCCGCAGCCGCTTCAGCCTTACCAGCCCTATCAGGCGCCGACCTATCAGACCGCGCCGTCCGAGGATCAGGACGCCGTCGAGACGCCGGCCCGCTTCCGCCGCCAGACCGTCAGCTATTCAACACGTGAAGCGCCGGGCACCATCATCATCGATACGCCCAACACCTATCTCTATTACGTGCTCGGCAACGGCCAGGCGATCCGCTATGGCATCGGCGTCGGCCGCGATGGCTTCACCTGGTCCGGCACCCAGTCGGTGACCAAGAAGGCCGAGTGGCCGGACTGGACCCCGCCGCCGGAAATGATCCAGCGCCAGCCCTATCTGCCGCGCCACATGGCCGGCGGCCCCGGCAACCCGCTCGGCGCCCGCGCCATGTATCTCGGCGGCACCGTCTACCGCATCCACGGCACGAACGCCCCCGACACCATCGGCAAGCACGTCTCCTCCGGCTGCATCCGCCTGACCAATGACGACGTCTCCGACCTCTACTCCCGCGTCAACGTCGGTACCAAGGTGGTCGTGCTGCCGATGACCGAGCGCCGCGCCGAACTTCGGTAGCGCGAGGCGGTCATCCGCGAACGAGATTGCGAACGGCCCCGGCGATGCCGGGGCTGTTTCGTTTGGGGGGCGGGATGGCCGCTTACCCGCCGCCCCAACGCCACCCCGAAATCAGCCTCAGCCACGCCGCGGAGTGAAACGCGCTCATCAGCAGATACATCGGCACCATCCCGCCCGGCGACAGCCCGTGTCCGGCGGAGCAGAGCATGTCCGCCGGACCGCCACTGATCACGGCCGTCAGCACGGCCATGATCGCGAACGTCGGCGTGGCCGCAAGACCCAGCCATCGGGCGAGGCGAGATGCGGCCTCCCTGCCGTCACGGCCGGTGCCGATGGGATGGACGTCCGTCACTGCGCGCCCTTCTCGCGGAGCGCCTTTTCGCCGGCGTCCGACACCTCGACCCATTTCTTGTCGGGCGCGCCACCATCCTCGTAGCTGTCATTCCAGTTCCACCATTTGTAGGTGGGCGACTTCGGATAGCCGGCCGGCGAATCCTCCCAGGGCTCCTGGCGGCCGAGCGGGGTGATGTCGAGATAGTTCCAGGTCCCGCCCATCTGCTCGTCGCCGCGGCTCTTGATCAGATAGGTGCGGAAGATGCGCGTCCCGTCGCGGTAGAACACGTTGGTGCCGTGCCACTCGCCGACGCCGAAATCGGCGTCAAAACTGTCGGTGATGGTGACCCACGGGATGTTCCAGCCCATCCGCGTCTTCAGCCGCGCGATATCGGCCTGCGGCGCGCGCGAGGCGAACACCAGCGTGGTGTCGCGGGCGTTCAGATGGGAGACATGGGCGACCTGGTCGGCCACCATGGAGCAGCCGCGGCAGGCATGGTCGGGCCAGCCGAACACGCCCGGCTCGAAGAAGGCCCGGTAGAGAATGAGCTGCTTTCGGCCCTGGAACAGATCGAGCAGACTGGCCTTGCCCGAGGGCGTCTCGAATGCGTAGGTTTTGTCCACTTCCATCCACGGCATCCGCCGGCGTTCGGCGGCGAGTGCATCGCGGGCGCGGGTATGCGCCTTTTCCTTCACGAGCAGTTGCTGACGGGCTGCCTCCCAGTCCTGCGGCGACACCACTGGCGGTGTTTGCATGGTGGCGTTAGTTCCTGCTTTTTCTGCTGATGTCATCATGGCTCTCCAAACTTCCTGCTCACCGCACATTGTCGGCCGTCAACGATTTCTGGCACCAGACGGTTGCGTGGTGGGAGTAACAAGTGTGGCGGGATTTTCATGGAGTCGCTGATCACGGCCGCCGCGCGCGCGTTAGAGGCCGGCGATCCGCTCGGCGCCCTGAACCGCGTCGCGCTGCGCAACGATGCGCCGTCGCTGGCGCTGCGCGGCATCGCGATGGCGCAGCTCGGCGATCTCGCGAAAGCCAAGACGCTGCTGCGCAGCGCCGCGCGCGCGTTCGGTCCGCGAGAGGCGGTCGCGCGCGCCCGGTGCGTGGTGGCCGAGGCCGAGATCGCGCTGGTCTCGCGCGACCTGAGCTGGCCGGCGCACACGCTCGCAAGCGCACGCGCAACGCTCGCAAGCCATGGCGATCTCGCCAATGCCGCCCATGCCGGCCATATCGAGGCCCGCCGTCTGCTCCTGCTCGGACGCGTCGACGAGGCAGAGCGCACGCTGGCCGAGATCAGCGTCTCCCCGCTCCCGCCTGCATCGCTCGTCGTTCGCGAGCTGGTGGTTGCCGGCATCGCCATCAGGCGGTTGAAAACAAGAGATGCACGCGCAGCACTCGACCGCGCAGGCAAGGCAGCGCGGCTGGCAAAGATCCCGGCGCTCGTCGCCGAGGTCGACAGCGCGAGCCTGATCCTGAACACGCCGGCTGCGCGCCTGATCGCACGCGGCAGCGAACACCCGCTGCTGCTCGGCGAGGTCGAGCGACTGGCGACCTCGACGGCACTCGTCGTCGACACCTTCCATCATGTCGTGCGCAGGCAAGGCACAGCCGTGTCGCTCGGCACGCGGCCCGTGCTGTTCGCGCTGGCCCGTCTGCTGGCGCAGGCATGGCCCGCGGACGTCTCGCGCGAGGCGTTGATATCAGGTGCGTTCCAGGCCAGGCACGTCGACGAGTCGCACCGCGCGCGATTGCGCGTCGAGATCGGGCGGCTGCGCACCCAGCTCAAGCCGCTCGCCGAGATCAGCGCGACCAAGCAGGGTTTTGAGCTGGCGCCGCGGAGGACACGCAACGTCATCGTGCTGGCGCGGCCGGTCGAGGAGAAGCACGCCGCGGTCCTCGCCATTCTCGCCGACGGCGAACCGTGGTCGAGCTCGGCGCTCGCGCTCGCGCTTGGCATGAGCGCACGCACGGTGCAGCGAGCCCTCGAGGAACTCGCCCGATCGGACAAGGTGCAGTCGTTCGGCCACGGACGGGCGCGGCGCTGGATGACCCCGCCCGTCCCCGGATTCCCGACAGGCTTGTTACTCCCCGGACCGCTGTTAAAAGCGTAGATTGGTCGCATCGCAGGGATCGGGCAGATGAAGCGTTCCGCCGCCGAGATCATCAGGGAGTACGGACCTTTTCCGGGCGTCGAGGCCGTGCACGGCGTCACCTATGACGGCACCCATGTCTGGTTCGCATCGGGCGACAAGCTGAATAGCCTCGATCCGGCCAACGGCAAGATCGCACGCTCGCTCGATGTCGCCGCACATGCGGGCACGGCGTTCGACGGCCGCCATTTGTTCCAGATCGCGGAGGATCGCATCCAGAAGATCGACGCGGCGACAGGCAAGGTGCTCACCACGATCCCCGCGCCCGGGGGCGGCGGCGACTCCGGATTGGCGTGGGCCGAAGGTTCGCTCTGGGTCGGGCAGTACCGCGAGCGCAAGATTCATCAGATCGATCCGGACACGGGGACGGTGCTCCGCACCATCGAAAGCAAGCGCTTCGTGACCGGCGTCACCTGGGTCGATGGCGAGCTCTGGCACGGCACCTGGGAAGGCGAGGACAGCGACATCCGGCGGATCGATCCCCAAACCGGCAAGGTGCTCGAGCAGCTCGACCTGCCGGCCGGGACGATGGTCTCGGGGCTGGAATCCGACGGCGGCGATCGCCTGTTCTGCGGCGGCGGCGAGGCTGGCAAGGTGCGCGCGGTCCGCCGTCCCCGGCGCGGCTAGCTGCGCACGGGCGGGCTCAGCAGACGGACACAGCCGTTAACCCATCTGCCCCAATTCCACCCCATCGGTGCGCTCTAGCGCCCCTCTCGCCTGCCCTATAAACTCCGGCCCGGGCGGCCTGGGGGATTGATGCGTCTGACGTTGAACTTGAAGACTGTCCTGATCGCCGTTGCGGTGCTCGCGGCGTCGTTTTTCATCAGCCTGAAGGCGATGGATTTGCTGTCGCCGCGCGCGACCAATTCGGGGCCGCCGGTCGCGCAATTGCCGCCGCTGCCGCCGGTCTCGAAAAGCTCCATCGTGGTGGCGCCGGTGGCGATCGCACTGTCGGCGATCCGGGAGCAGGCCGAGAAGGCTTCACCGCGCAATTTCGCCGGCAAGGCCGAGAACCCGATCTCGCAGATCCTGCAGGACGCCGATATCGGCTGGACCGCCGTCCGCGGACCGATGTCGGCGACCGGCGACAAGGACGTGCTGACGCTGTCGACGCCGATCACCGGCAAGCTGAACGTGACGGGGTCGCTGTCGGCGAAAGCCACCGGCGCGCTCGGCGATGCGCTGGGCAGCGTGCTTGGCGGCGACGCGGCGAAACGGATCGGCGCGGTCAACATCAAGAATTTGAACGCCAGCGCCGAGATCAAGGGCAGCGTCGTCGTCACCGCGCGCCCGAAGCTCGCGGCCGCCTGGCACCTCGAGCCGAATTTGGGCGCGCAGGTCAATCTCGGCGACACCAACCTCAACGTCGCCGGCGCCAAGGTCAACGTTCCCGCGCAGGTGAAGCCGCTGATCGACAAGACCGTCGGCGATCAGCTCAACGTCGTCTCGGAGCGCATCCGCCACGACCCCAGCCTGCGCGAGAACGCCAAGGTGCAATGGGCCAAGGCCTGCCGCTCGATCCCGCTGCAAGGCTCGGGCTCCTCGGCCGCGCTGCCGCCGCTCTGGCTCGAGATGAAGCCGACCCGCGCGATCGCGGCGCAGCCGCGCGTCGACGCGCAGAACGTGACGCTGCTGCTCGGCCTCGAGGCCGAGACGCGTGTGACGTCGACGCCGACCAAGCCGGACTGCCCGTTCCCCGACAAGATCTCGATCGTGCCGCCGACCGGCACCGGCGTGAACATCGGCGTTCCCATCGACGTGCCCTTCACCGAGATCAACAAGCTGATCGCGGCCCAGATGGTCGGCCACACCTATCCCGAGGACGGCTCCGGTCCGGTCGAGGTCACGGTGAAGAGCGTCAACGTCGTCCCCTCCGGCGAGCGGCTTCTGATCTCGCTCTTGGTGCGCGCCAAGGAGAAGAAGAGCTGGCTCGGGCTCGGCGCCGAGGCGAACGTGCACATCTGGGGCCGGCCAATGCTCGACCAGGCGCAGCAGACGCTGCGGCTCGCCGACATCCAGCTCGCGGTGGAGTCCGAGGCGGCCTTCGGCCTGCTCGGCGCTGCCGCCCGCGCGGTGGTGCCGCAGATGCAGCAGGCGCTGGTGCAGAAGGCGACGCTCGACCTGAAGCCGATCGCCGCCAATGCGCGCGAGAAGATCGCAGGCGTCATTGCCGATTTCCAGAAAAGCGAGGACGGCGTCAAGGTCGAGGCCAATATCAGCAGCCTGACGCTGGCCGACATCGCCTTCGATTCCAGGACGCTGCGCGTGGTCGCGGAAGCCGGCGGCACACTGAATGTGTACGTGACCAAGCTGTCGGGGATGTAGCGCGCTTTCATGCACGGAATCCGCGCAGCGCTTATCGCTTGCGCCGCTGGCATTCTCGTCGGAGGGTGCTAAGCTGCTCGTCGCAACCTCGGACGAGGTGCTGACAGCGGCAGTTGAGTGGGGCGCGAAGACGATATGGAAGCCGGCATGGTCACGCCCGCACTGGTGCGGTTTTCCGGCATTCAGAAGACCTATGATGGCGAGCATCTCGTGGTGAAGAACCTCGACCTCGACATCAAAAAGGGCGAGTTCATCACCCTGCTCGGCCCGTCGGGCTCAGGCAAGACGACCACGCTGATGATGCTGGCCGGCTTCGAGGTTCCGACCCATGGCGAGATCTACCTCGCGGAACGGCCGATCAAGAACATGCCGCCGCACAAGCGCGACATCGGCATGGTATTCCAGAACTACGCCCTGTTTCCGCACCTGACGATCGAGGAGAACGTCGCCTTTCCGCTGTCCGTACGCAAGGTCAGCAAGGCGGAAACGCAGGCGCGCGTCAAAGCGGCGCTGCGCATGATCAAGATGGAGACCCTGGCGCAGCGGCGGCCCGGGCAATTGTCCGGCGGCCAGCAGCAGCGCGTGGCGCTGGCCCGCGCGCTGGTCTTCAACCCGCAGCTCGTGCTGATGGACGAGCCCCTGGGCGCTCTGGACAAGCGCCTGCGCGAGCAGATGCAGCTGGAGATCAAGCAGCTGCACGAGACGATGGGCATCACCGTCGTCTACGTCACCCACGACCAGAGCGAAGCGCTCACCATGTCGGACCGCATCGCCGTGTTCAACGACGGCATCGTGCAGCAGATCGACAGGCCCGACGCGCTGTACGAGCATCCCGTCAACAGCTTCGTCGCCAATTTCGTCGGCGAGAACAATGTGCTGGCCGGCACCGTGGAGACGATCGAGAAGGACTATTGCCGCGTCGCGCTGGCGGCCGGCGGCTCGGTCATGGCGCGTGCGGTCAACGTGTCGGGTGCAGGCGCATCGACCTCCCTGTCGGTGCGGCCGGAGCGGATCGCGATTGTCCCCGACGGCAGCTCCAGCGACGGACCGAACCGGCTGCCGGCCAAAGTGCAGAACACCATCTATCTCGGCGACCACGCGCTGGCCGTGCTCGACGTCGCCGGGAATGCCGAGTTCATGGTCAAGCTTCAACCGGGGGTACATGATAGCTTGCGACACGGCGAAAGCGTGTTCATCACCTTCCGCCCCGAGGACTGCCTCGCGCTCGACCCCGTCTGATCCCAGCGCAGGCGAACCTGCATCAATTGACCTTAACGTAAACGCAGATGAAGAAGGAACAAGGACCATGCTGAAGCGCAAGATTGGCAAGATTGCTCTGGGTTTCGCCGCGGCGTTCAGCGCCAGCGCTGCGCTGGCCACCATCGCGCAGGCGCGTGACCTCACCGTCGTGTCGTGGGGCGGCGCGTATCAGGATGCCCAGAAGAAGGTCTATTTCGAGCCGTTCAAGAAGGCGGCCGGTGTTGCCATGAACGACGAGTCCTGGGACGGCGGCGTCGGCGTGTTGCGCGCCAAGGTGCAGGGCGGCGCCGCCACCTGGGACCTCGTCCAGGTCGAGAGCGACGAGCTCGCGGTCGGCTGCGAGGAAGGCCTGTTCGAGAAGCTCGACTATTCCAAGATCGGCGGCGAGGCCGCCTACATCCAGCCGTCGGTCAATCCCTGCGGCGTCGGCGCCATCCTCTACGATTTCGTGCTCGGCTACGACAAGGACAAGCTGAAGGACGCGCCCAAAGGCTGGGCCGACTTCTTCGACACCAAGAAGATTCCAGGGAAGCGCGCCCTGCGTCAGGGCCCGAAGACCACGCTGGAGATCGCGCTGATGGCCGACGGCGTCGCGCCGAAGGACGTCTACAAGGTGCTGGCGACCGACGAGGGCGTCGATCGCGCGTTCAAGAAGCTGGATACGATCAAGGGCGACCTCGTCTGGTGGAAGGCCGGCGCCCAGCCGCCGCAATTGCTCGCCTCCGGCGAGGTGGCGATGACCTCGGTCTACAACGGCCGCATCGACACCGCGAACAAGAACGAGAAGAAGAATTTTGGCATGGTGTGGGACGGCGCGCTCTTCACCCTCGACAGCTGGGTCATCCTGAAGGGCAGCCCGAACAAGGACGCGGCCTACAAGTTCCTGGACTTCGCCGGCAAGGCGGAGAACCAGTCGAAATTGTCGGAGAACATTGCCTACGGCACCTCGAACAAGGATGCTGCCGCCCTGATCCAGCCGGCCGTCCTGAAAGACCTGCCGACCGCGCCTGACAACATCAAGAACGCGGTCGAGATCAACGTTGCCTTCTGGCTCGAGAACATCGACCGCCTGACCGAGCGCTTCAACAAATGGGCCGCGAAATAGCGCCCCCCGCAAGACTCGACTCAAGGCTCGCCCCATGACGGAAGCGCTTCTGACCGGCGCCAATGCGTCGACCGAGGTGCCGCTCAAACGCCGATTGAGGCGCGCAGAGCGGACACGCCAGGTCAAGGCATTGGCGCTGGTGCTGCCGCTTCTCGTCTTCCTGCTCTTTACCTTCGCCGGGCCCATCGCCGGCATGCTGTGGCGCGCGGTCGATGACCGCGAGGTGCGCCAGGCTCTGCCTCAGACGGTCGCGGCTCTCGCCAACTGGGACGGCAAGGACCTGCCGGACGAAAAGGCCTACGCGGCGCTTGCCAACGACATCCTGGCGGCGCGCGCCGCCGGCACCATCGCCATCGCGGCCAAGCGGCTCAATTACGCCCTGAACGGCTTTCGCACGATCCTCACCAGCACCGCACGCAATCTGAAGGCGGTGCCGGAGCCCGGCACCGCGAAGGAGACGCTGGGCAAGATCAACCCGGCCTGGCGCGAACGCACCACCTGGACGACGATCAAGGACGCCGGTGGCCCGGTCACCGGCTTCTACCTTCTGGCCGCACTCGACCTGACGCGCAACGTAGACGGCGCGATCGTCGCAGCTCCGGCGGATCAGGCGATTTACCGCGATGTTTTCGGCCGCACCTTCCTCATCAGCCTCGGTGTCACCGCGCTCTGCCTGATCCTTGGCTTCCCGGCCGCTTACCTCTTGGCGACACTGCCGCCCGGCCGGTCGAACCTGCTGATGATCTTCGTGCTGCTGCCGTTCTGGACCTCGCTTCTGGTGCGCACCTGCGCCTGGATCGTGCTGCTGCAGAGCAAGGGCGTCGTGAACGACAGCCTGCACTGGCTCGGCATCATCGACGAGCCGCTGCGCCTGATCTACAACCGCTTCGGTGTCTGCGTGGCCATGACCCACGTGCTGCTGCCGTTCATGATCCTGCCGCTCTACAGCAGCATGAAGGCGATCTCGCCCGCCTACATGCGTGCAGCCGCCTCGCTCGGTGCGCCACCCCTCATCGCCTTCCTGCGGATCTATTTGCCGCAAACCCTGCCCGGCATCGGCGCGGGAGGCCTGCTCGTCTTCATCCTGGCGCTCGGCTACTACATCACGCCCGCCCTGGTCGGCGGCGCCGCCGATCAGATGATCAGCTACTTCATCGCGCTCTACACGACCGAGACGGCCAATTGGGGCCTTGCGTCGGCGCTAGGTGCAGTGCTGCTGCTGGCCACCATTCTGCTCGCTCTTGTCTACGGCAAGCTGGTGCAGGGCCAGCAGGTCACGGGAGGGATGAAGAATTGAGCGACAGTTCCTCCCTCCGCACGCCCAGCCAGCGCATCGCGTGGACCGCGACCATCGTCATCTCGACGCTGGTGTTCATCTTCCTAATCGCGCCCATCCTTGCGATCATGCCGCTGTCGTTCAGCTCAGGCTCGTACCTGACGTATCCGCTGCCGGGCCTCTCCTTGCGCTGGTACGACGATTTCATCAATTCGCCGCGCTGGATGAATTCGCTGAAGAACAGCATGATCATCGGCGTCGCCTCGACCCTGCTGTCGATGGTTCTGGGCACGCTGGCAGCTCTTGGGCTCGCGCAGTGGAAGAGCCGGTTCAAGCCGCTGGTGCTGGCTTTCGTGCTGTCGCCGGTGGTCGTGCCCGGCGTCATCACCGCCGTCGGTCTCTATTTCTTCTTCGCGCCGATCGGACTGACCGGCAGCTATCTCGGCCTGATCCTGGCTCACACCGCGCTGGCGACGCCCTTTGTGGTGATCACGGTCGGCGCGACGCTGCAAAGCTTCGACACCAATCTCGCGCGCGCCGCCGCCTCGCTCGGCGCCTCGCCGCTCGAAGCGTTCCGCCGCGTGATCCTGCCGCTGATCCTGCCGGGGCTCGCGTCGGGCGCGCTGTTCGCCTTCGCGACCAGCTTCGACGAGGTGGTGATCGTGCTGTTCATGGCAGGGCCGGAACAACGCACCCTGCCGCGCGAAATGTTCAGCGGCATCCGCGAGAACATCAGCCCGACCATCACCGCAGCCGCGGTGGTCCTGACCACGGTCTCGGTCATCCTCCTCGCCACGCTGGAAGGCCTGCGCCGACGCAACGAACGGCTGAAGGGCGGCGGGGGCTGAGTGCCCCCAACTGTCATTCCGGGGCGCGCGTAGCGCGAGCCCGGAATCCATTCATCCACCGTCGCTGTTGCACGATGGATTCCGGGCTCGCGCTACGCGCGCCCCGGAATGACGGAGGCCCCTACTTATTTCTCACCCCTCTCCATCCCTCCCCGGCTTTGCCCCGCGACGGTTTGTCGCTAGAACAGTCCCCGCAACAAAGCCCCAAACAACAAGGCTGAGGGAGAAAACGATATGCAGAAACTCATCGCCGCGGTCGCGGCCGGCTTCGCCATTGCCGCGACCTGCGGCACGGCGCAGGCGCAGATTTCCGACGACGTCGTCAAGCTCGGCGTGCTCACGGACATGTCGAGCCTTTATGCCGACGCGACCGGCAAGGGCTCGCTGGCCGCTGTCGAGATGGCCGTCGCCGATTACGGCGGCAAGGTCGCGGGAGTTCCGATCCAGATCGTGTCCGCCGACCACCAGAACAAGCCCGACGTCGGCGTCAATATCGCCCGTAACTGGTACGACAACGAGAAGGTGGATGCGGTCCTCGACGTGCCGACCTCTTCGGTCGCGCTGCCGATCTCGGCGCTGACGCGCGAGAAGAACAAGATCAACATCAATTCCGGCGGCGGCTCCTCCGACATCACCGGCATTGCCTGCTCGCCCAACACGGTGCACTGGACCTACGACACCTACGCGCTGTCGAATGTTGCCGGAAAGGCGATGGTGAAGCGCGGTGAGGACACCTGGTTCTTCGTCACCGCAGACTACGCGTTTGGCATGGCGCTGCAGCGCGACGCCGCCAACGTCGTCAAGGAGAGCGGCGGCAAGGTGCTCGGCGAGGTCCGCCATCCGCTCAACTCGTCCGACTTCTCGTCCTTCCTGCTGCAGGCCCAGGCCTCCAAGGCCAAGGTGGTCGCGCTGGCGAACGCCGGCGGCGACACCACCAATGCGCTGAAGCAGGCCGCCGAGTTCGGCATCACGCAGGGCGGGCAGAAGATGATCGCGCTGCTGCAGGAGATCACCGACACCCATTCGCTCGGCATCAAGGCGACGCAGGGCCTGATCGTCACCGATGCGTTCTACTGGGACATGAACGACGAGACCCGCGCCTTCTCCAAGCGCTTTAACGAGAAGGTCGGCCACATGCCGACCATGATCCAGGCCGGCCTCTACTCGGCAACCGTGCACTATCTGAAGGCGATCGAGGCCATCAAGACCGACGAAGCGCCGAAGGTGATGGAGCAGATGCGCAACACGCCGGTGAACGACTTCTTCGCCAGGAACGGCAAGATCCGCATCGACGGCCGCATGGTCCACGACATGTATCTGTTCGAGGTGAAGAAGCCGGAAGAGTCCAAGGGCGAGTGGGACCTCTACAAGCTGATCGCCACCGTGCCCGGCGACGAAGCCTTCCGCCCGCTCGACAAGGGCGGCTGCAAGCTGGTGAAGTAGCTCCCTCCTTCGTCATTGCGAGCGCAGCGAAGCAATCCAGAAATGCATCCGCGGCAATAGTCTGGATTGCTTCGTCGCCAGCGCAAAATTGCTTCGCAATTTTGTCGCGGGCTCCTCGCAATGACGAGCAGACACGACAGCGCGCCCGGGGAAAACCGGGCGCGCTGCGTTTAGGCCATCACGCGATCCGCATTACTCCGAGTACTTGAACTCGGGCATGTTCTTCAGCTCATCCTTGGTCGCGTTGAACACGGCGTGGTCCGGATACCACTTCGACGAAGACGATGCCGTCGTGGTCTTCTCGGTGCCGGTCGCAGCGCCCGTCGTCGTGGTCGCGGCGGGCTTGGCGTTCGGGTTCGGGTTGGCGCCGGTGCCGGCCGCGCCGGTGTAGGCCACCGCCTCGTTGACGAACTTCAGCTTCTCATACGGCACTGCGACGAGATGCTCGCCCATGCCGAGGAAGCCGCCGACGCCGATGACTGCGATCTTCACGGCGCCGCTCTTGTCCATCAGCAGATCGTTGATCGAGCCGATGCTCTCGTTGGCGTCGTTGTAGATCTTCAAGCCGGCCATTTTCGACGCGCGCCACTCGCCCGAAGCGGTCGTGGTGGTCGTCGTCGCGGTGGTGGCCGCGGGTGGCGACTTGTCGGTGGTGGCGGTGGGGTTTTGCGCAAACGCGACGGTCGCAAGCAGTGCTGTGCCGGCAAGCCCGGCGGCGATCGATTTCATCAACATTGTGTCCTCTCCTTCAGCAGAAAACGCATGTGGAGAGAACAGCCACGACCAGCCGCAGTTCCTGTGCTGCGGCAATTTCGTCGTGCCATTGCGGCGCTGCGTTGCGAGGAAGGTTCCTGTCGAGGAACGTGCGAAATGCACAGTTCCCCGCCGACGATCTTGCGCCCTGGGATGTAGCACGATCGCGGCGAGGAACGCGCCGACCCGCGTCGCTCAGGTCAGCTCTGGTAGTCGATCAGAAGCGCGGAGATGTCCGTGCTGCTCGAGGAGCTCGTCGTGCCGTTCGCGCTGTAGGACGAACTCGACGAGGACTGTGACTGCTGCAACGCCTGGAGGAATTGCTCGAGGATCTTGGCCGTGCTGGAATCGGTCGAGCTGCTGCTCGTCGAATCCGTCGACGACGCATCCGAAGACGAGCTGTCGTCCGAGGGCGGCGGTCCGGGCGGCGGGCCGCCTGCACCATGCGCTCCGCCGGGACCACCGGGCCCCTTGCCGAAACCGGACTGAAACACGCCCTTCAGCTCGTCGGCCTGGTCCGACGTCAGCGTCCCGTTCGAGACCTCGTTGGAAATGAGATCGTCGATCTTCGACTTCAGGCCGTCCCTGGACGGCTTGGTGCCGCTGGACTGATCGCTCGACTTGCTCTGCTGGAGCGCCGTGTCGATGTCCTGCAGGGCGGTCGTGAGCGCGGACTGGTCCGAGGAGGAGATGGTCCCGTCGGATACTTCCGATTGCAATTCCTGCTGCAGCTTCTGCAGCGGCGACTGGTAATTACCGGCGGAGGCCGCCGAAATCGAGGTCATGAGTGCACCGTGGTTTTTGCGGGGTTTCGTACGCGACTGCCCCACGGTATGGTTAACGGGCTTAACGAGACCTTGCCATATGACGACCCAGTCGTTGCGGGGTGTTGCGGAAATACATTCGGAAACAAACTGAAACAAAAATCTTCGCCTTTTGGCCCGAATCTTGGACAAACAAAGCTCATGGCCATTCCTTCTCCCAACATCCTGGTCGTCGAAGACGACCGCGAAACCCGGACGTTGATTGCGAAATATCTCCGCAACAACTCCTGCAACGTTACCGCTGTGAGCGACGGCCGCGAGATGTCGCGTGCCATGGCCGACCACCGCGTTGATCTCATCATCCTCGACGTCATGCTGCCGGGCGAGGACGGTCTCAGCCTGTGCCGCAAGGTGCGCTCGGAGGCACAGACGCCGATCATCATGCTGACCGCCCGCGGCGAGGACGTCGATCGCATCGTCGGCCTCGAGATGGGCGCGGACGATTATCTGCCGAAACCGTTCAACCCGCGCGAGCTGCTCGCCCGCATCAACGCGGTGCTGCGGCGTCAGGCCTCCGCGCAGGCGGCAAGCTCGATCGACGGCGCCTCGACGCTTGCCTTCGAAGGCTGGCGCATCGATCTGCGGCTGCGCGAGCTGCGCAATCCGGAAGGCGCGCGCGTCGCGGTGACCAGCGCCGAGTTCGACCTGCTCCGGACGTTCTGCGAGCGTCCCGGCCGCGTGCTGTCGCGCGACAGCCTGCTCGACCTCACGCAGGGCCGCAACACCGGCTCGTTCGAGCGCTCGATCGACGTGCTGGTGAGCCGCATCCGCCGCAAGATCGAGCCCAATCCGGCCGATCCCACCCTCATCAAGACGGTGCGCTCCGGCGGTTATTTGTTTACGCCCAGAACGGAAGCGGTTACGACGCCCCTGAGCAACTGACGGGGCGTTAAGACCATGAGGCCGTTCGGGTTCTTCCACCTCAAGGGCATCGGCGGGCAGATCGCCGCGCTGGTGCTGGCCTCGACCGTCGCGCTGCATCTCGTCGTCACCACCGTCTTCCTGATCACCCGGCCCGACCGCCCGGACCAGCCGCCGGACGGCGCTCCGCAATTGTTGGATGCGGCGCTGCTGCTCGGCTCGGCCAGGCCGGACGACCGGCCGCGTCTCGCCGCAGACATCGCGCGCGCCTTCCCGAAGCTCAACATCGAGATATCGGCGCCGGGCACGGCGATTGTGGTCGAGGACAGCGAAAGCCAGCACCTGCACGGGCTCCGCCGCCATCTCGGTCGCGGCTACAAGGTGGTGCAGCTCGCGCCGGAGGGCGACGCCCACCGCATCGGCGTGGTCTTGCCTGACGGCACCACGATCGCCGGCCATGTCGAGAACGGCCCGCGTCCCTGGTTCTGGGGCGCGCCGTGGCTGGTGACGCTGATGACCGCCTTCATCTCCATCAGCGTGCTCGGCCTGTGGGCGGCGCGCGCGCTGGCGACGCCCTTGTCGTCCTTTGCCAAGGCCGCCGAGGATTTCAGCCTCGACGGCACCTCCGAACCGCTGCCCGAGCGTGGCCCGGAGGAGATCCGCTCGGTCGCCCGCGCGCTGAACCGCATGCATGAGCGGATCGGGCGGCTGATGTCGGATCGCACCCGCATGCTGGCCGCGATCAGCCACGATCTGCGCACGCCGATCACGCGGCTGCGCCTGCGCGCCGAGTTCATCGAGGACGAGGGCAACCGCAAGCGCATGCTGATCGACCTCGACCAGATGCGCTCGATGCTGGAAAGCGTGCTGTCGCTGTTGCGCAACGACCGCAAGATCGAGGCGATCACGCTGGTCGACATCGCGAGCACGCTGCAGCTGATCGCCGACCAGTTCGGCGACATGGGCCATGTCGTGCATTATGACGGCCCGTCATCGGCGACCGCCGCGGCGCGTCCCGACGACCTGCATCGCGGCGTCACCAATCTCGTCGAGAACGCGGTGCGCTTCGGCGCCGAGGTGACGATCCGCCTCGATGTCGCCGGCACAAAGCTCGTCATCGACGTCGAGGACGACGGCCCCGGCATTTCGGATGCGCGCAAGCAGGAAATGCTGGAGCCGTTCGTTCGCGGCGACGACGCGCGCACCATGGACGATTCCACCGGCTTCGGCCTCGGCCTGTCGATCGCGCGCGCGATCGCGCTCGCCCATGGCGGCGAGCTGTCGCTGCA
Organism: Bradyrhizobium sp. AZCC 2230; assembly: GCF_036924495.1. Classification (NCBI taxonomy): domain Bacteria; kingdom Pseudomonadati; phylum Pseudomonadota; class Alphaproteobacteria; order Hyphomicrobiales; family Nitrobacteraceae; genus Bradyrhizobium; species Bradyrhizobium sp. AZCC 2230. Next base: position 4,094,643 of record NZ_JAZHRS010000001.1, read on the forward strand.
CGACCGCGAGCCGCACGGGCTGATCGTGCGGATGCAATTGCCGGTGTGGCAGCAGCCGAGGCTTTCGGCGCAGGCCGCCGCTTAAGCCGCGAGCGGCGGATAAACGACAGCGGGCTCGTCGAAGATCGCGATCGCCTCGAAGCGATAGTTGCAGGCGTGGCAAGTCCAGAGATAGGACACTCGCCCCTCGCCCGGCTCGATCCAGTCGGGCTGCGCGATCGGCGCGCCGCACTGGGCACACGGGTTCTGTCTTGGAATGTCGCCGCCGTGGGTGTTGACCATGGTTGTTTTTGTCATGGCACCTCTCCCGATTTGCACCGCTCTCATACTGCTTTCGGCCAGCGCGCGAATAGACAGGCCCGCTGTCGCGAATGGCGGCTTCATCTGCCGTTAACCTCTACGCCGGCCTTGCGTCAGAATGACGGCTCTGCGCTGCAAAATCGTGATCGGCGGCGTTTCGCCACATCATCGCCGCGTTCACGGGGCCTAACGCGAACGGGCGCAGGTCTGATTGACCGAGAGATATTTGATGAAAGCTTTAATCGTTGCCGCCGCAATCGCGGCCGGACTGGTGTCGCCGCAGGCCGCATTCGCGGGCCAGGCCGACTATGCCGAGATGGTCGCCATGCATGCGCGCGCCAACGGCGTGCCGGAGGCGCTGGTGCATCGCGTCATCATGCGCGAGAGCCGCTATCAGCCCGGTCTGGTCGGCCGTGGCGGCGCGATCGGGATGATGCAGATCAAGCTCGCCACCGCCCGCGGGCTCGGCTACACCGGCGATGCCGCCGGCCTGCGCGACCCCAACACCAATCTCACCTATGCGGTCAAATACCTCGCCGGCGCCTATCACGCCGCCAATGGCGACCACGACCGCGCCGTGCGTTATTTCGCGGGCGGCTATTACTACGTTGCAAAGCACCAGCGCCAGCAGGCCGTGCAACAAGCGAGCTTCGAGGCAAGTGACCAGGCTTGGCTGGAGCCGAACGGCAATCCGCAGCCGATGTTCGGCGCGCCGCCGCACAGGAAGCTCGCCCAGCACATCCGCAACGCGCGGGCGCAGGTTCCCGGGAACATGCGTTGACACCAGCCGTCACTAGCCTACATTAGAGCCGTTCCGAGGGGTGCTCCGAGGAGGAGCTGAGATACCGCTAAATGGGCAAGCCTGCACTTCAGCAAGCCGGCCCAGGACCGCGGTGACCCTTTGAACCTGATCCGGGTCATGCCGGCGAAGGGACAGGGATGTTGCAGACGACCAAGCGACCGGAGTCTCCGGTATCCATCATCGGTGCAGGCATAGCCGGAGCCTGGCAGGCGCTGTTGTTCGCGCAGGCCGGCCATGCCGTGACGCTACACGAGCGCAGTGACGCAGGCATGACCGACGCCACCAGCCATTGGGCCGGCGGCATGCTCGCACCCTATTGCGAGGCGGAGGTCGCCGAGCCCATCATCAGCCGCTTGGGCTTACGTTCCCTCGACATCTGGCGGCGCGAATTGCCCGATACCCCCTTCAACGGCTCGCTGGTCGTCGCCCATCCGCGCGAGCGCAACGATTTTGAACGCTTCGCGCGGATGACCGAGGGCCACCGCCGGCTCGATGCAGCGGCCTTGGCCGAACTCGAGCCGTCGCTGGAAGGCCGTTTTCGCGATGCGCTGTTCTTCCCGACCGAGGGCCATGTCGAGCCGCGCCGCGTGCTGCCGAAGCTGCACGCGCGCATCAAAGCTGCCGGCGGCACCATCAAGTTCGGCAGCGACGTCACCGCCAACGATCTCGAGGGGCTCGTGATCGACTGCCGCGGCCTGTCCGCACGCGACGAGCAGCCCGAGCTGCGCGGCGTCAAGGGCGAGATGATTTTGATCGAGACCTCCGAGGTGCAGCTGTCGCGCCCGGTGCGGCTGATCCATCCGCGCTGGCCGCTCTACGTGATCCCGCGCGAGGACAATCTGTTCATGCTGGGTGCGACCTCGATCGAGGCCGAGGACACCGGCGTCAGCGTCCGCTCGGCGCTGGAGCTGCTGGGCGCAGCCTATGCCGTGCATCCCGCCTTCGGCGAGGCCCGCATCGTCGAATTCGGCTCGGGCCTTCGCCCCGCTTATCCCGACAACCTGCCGCGCATCGGCGTGCGCGGCGGCAAGATCAGCGTCAACGGGCTCTACCGCCACGGCTTCCTGCTCGCGCCGGCGCTCGCCGAGCTGACGCTCAATTTCGTCGAGCGCGGCCAGATCGACAATGAGGTGATGCAATGCGCGTGATCGTGAACGGCGAACAGCGCGAGATCAATGCGGCCAGCGTCGATGCGTTGCTCAGCGAGCTCGACTACAAGGGCACCCATTTCGCCATCGCGCTCAACTACGACGTCGTGCCGAAAAGCCGCTGGGCCGAGACCAGCCTGAAGGCCGGCGACGAGATCGAGATCATCACGCCGCGGCAGGGAGGGTGATGGAGATGAAGTGCCCGCTACACACTCCGCTGTCATCGCCCGGCTTGACCGGGCGATCCAGTACGCCGCGGCTTCACGATTCTAGCCGCGCCGCCGCGGAGTACTGGATCCCCGTCTTCGCGGGGATGACAGCGTCAATTGAGGAGACACCTTCCAAATGGTGACCTTCTACGGCAAAACCTTCGCCTCCCGCCTGCTGATCGGCAGCGCGCTCTATCCCTCGCCCGCCATCATGCAGGACGCGATCCGCGCCTCCGGCTCGAACATCGTCACGGTGTCGCTGCGGCGCGAATCCGCTGGCGGCAAGACCGGGGACGCTTTCTGGAATCTGATCCGCGAGCTCGACGTCACCGTGCTGCCGAACACCGCCGGCTGCCGCAGCGTGCGCGAAGCCGTGACCACCGCAAAACTCGCCCGCGAATTGTTCGGCACGAGCTGGATCAAGCTGGAAGTGATCGCCGACAACGACACGCTGCAGCCCGACGTCGTCGGCCTGGTCGAAGCCGCCACCATCCTGATCAAGGACGGCTTTGAGGTGTTCCCCTATTGCACGGAAGACCTCTCGGTCGCGAACCGGCTGGTCGATGCCGGCTGCAAGGTCGTGATGCCATGGGCCGCGCCCATCGGCAGCGCGAAAGGCATCACCAACCGCGACGCGCTGAAGCTGATGCGCGAGCGGCTGCCGGACATCACGCTGGTGGTCGATGCCGGCATCGGCGCGCCCTCGCATGCGGCCGAGGCGCTCGAGCTCGGCTATGACGCCGTGCTGCTCAACACGGCCATCGCCAAAGCCGCCGATCCCGTCGCGATGGCCAAGGCCTTCCGCCTCGGCTGTGATGCCGGCCGCACCGCTTACGAAGCCGGGCTAATGAACGCCCGCGACTTCGCCTCCCCCTCCACCCCTGTCGTTGGGACCCCGTTCTGGCATGCCGTATCCTGATCCGTTTTACCCCGTCGTCGACAGCCTCAAATGGGTCGAGCGCCTGACCAAGCTCGGCGTCGGCACCATTCAGCTGCGCGCGAAGGACCTCGACGACTCGCAGGCCCTGCAGATCGTCACCGATGCGCTGGCCATCACCAACGGCACGCAGGCCAAGCTGGTCGTGAACGACTATTGGCGCGCCGCGGTCGTCGCCGGCGCAAAATACCTGCATCTCGGCCAGGAGGATCTGGTGGACGCCGACCTCAATGCCATCCGCGAGGCCGGCCTGTCGCTCGGCGTCTCCACGCATGACGACGCGGAGCTTGAAACCGCACTCGCCGCAAAACCCGATTACGTCGCGCTCGGTCCGATCTTCTTCACCACACTCAAATCGATGCGCTTCCAACCGCAGGGCATTCCAAAAATCACGGAATGGAAGAAGCGCATCGGCACCATCCCGCTGGTCGCCATCGGCGGCATCAAGTTCGAGCACGCCGCGGAGATCTTTGCCGCGGGCGCGGATTCCATCGCCGTGGTCAGCGACGTCACCCAGAATGCCGATCCGGATGCACGCGTACGGCAGTGGCTCGGCCAGAAGGAGGCTGCGTGATGCCGCACTCCGCTCCCTCCCCTCGTCATTGCGAGCGCAGCGAAGCAATCCAGAGTCTCTCCGCAGAGGCAGCCTGGATTGCTTCGTCGCAAGAGCTCCTCGCAATGACGGAGCAAAAGCTTGCCCACCTCACTCAATCTCCATCCCGTCACCCTGAGGTGGCCGCTTCTTCAGCGGCCCTCGAAGGGCGACAGCCCGGCTCGTTCATCCTTCGAGGCTCGCCCAGCGACGCGTTCGCGCCGCAGGCCTCGCACCTCAGGATGACGAGATCAAACATCGCACCACAGAATTAAACCGGAGGATCCCATGAACATCCGCTCCAACCCGCAACAGACCGTCCCCGCCGTCACCACCGGCCCCCTGCCGTCCTCGCGAAAGATCTTCGCCTCGCCGGACGCAGCGCCCGACATCCGCGTGCCCTTGCGCGAGATCATTCTCTCCGAAGGCGCCGGCGAGCCGAACCTGCCGGTGTACGACACCTCGGGCCCCTACACCGATCCGTCCGTCACGATCGACGTCAACGCCGGTCTCGCGCGCGGGCGCAAAGCCTGGGTGCTGGAGCGTGGCGGTGTCGAGGAATATCAGGGCCGGCAGATCAAGCCGGAGGACAACGGCAGCGTCTCCACCGACAACGCGGCGCGCTCCTTCGCGGCCTATCACCAGCCGCTGCGCGGCCTCGACGGCCACAAGATCACCCAGCTCGAATTCGCCCGCGCCGGCATCATCACCAAGGAGATGATCTACGTCGCCGCCCGCGAAAACCTCGGCCGCAAGCAGCAGCTCGAGCGCGCGGAAGCCGCACTCGCCGACGGCGAAAGCTTCGGCGCCTCCGTGCCCGCCTTCATCACCCCGGAGTTCGTCCGCAGCGAGATCGCGCGCGGCCGCGCCATCATCCCCTCCAACATCAACCACAGTGAACTCGAGCCGATGATCATCGGCCGCAATTTTCTCACCAAGATCAACGCCAATATCGGCAACTCGGCGGTGACCTCGTCGGTCGAGGAAGAGGTCGAGAAGATGGTGTGGGCGATCCGCTGGGGCGCCGACACCGTGATGGACCTCTCGACGGGGCGCAACATCCACACCACCCGCGAATGGATCCTGCGCAACGCGCCGGTGCCGATCGGCACGGTGCCGATCTACCAGGCGCTGGAGAAGTGCAACGGCGATCCGGTGCAGCTGACCTGGGAGCTCTACAAGGACACGCTGATCGAGCAGTGCGAGCAGGGCGTCGATTATTTCACCATCCACGCCGGCGTCCGCCTGCAATACATCCACCTCACCGCCAACCGCGTCACCGGCATCGTCAGCCGCGGCGGCTCGATCATGGCGAAGTGGTGCCTGGCGCATCACAAGGAGAGCTTCCTCTATACCCATTTCGACGAGATCTGCGACCTCATGCGCAAGTATGACGTCTCGTTCTCGCTCGGCGACGGCCTGCGTCCGGGCTCGATCGCGGATGCCAACGACCGCGCGCAGTTCGCGGAGCTGGAGACGCTCGGCGAACTGACAAAGATTGCGTGGGACAAGGGCTGCCAGGTCATGATCGAAGGCCCCGGCCATGTGCCGATGCACAAGATCAAGATCAACATGGACAAGCAGCTCAAGGAGTGCGGCGAGGCCCCGTTCTACACGCTCGGGCCACTGACCACCGACATCGCGCCGGGCTATGACCACATCACCTCAGGGATAGGTGCGGCCATGATCGGCTGGTTCGGCTGCGCCATGCTCTGCTACGTCACGCCGAAGGAGCATCTCGGCCTGCCCGACCGCAACGACGTCAAGGTCGGCGTCATCACCTACAAGATCGCCGCGCACGCGTCCGATCTCGCCAAGGGTCACCCGGCAGCCCAGCTCCGCGACGACGCGCTGTCTCGTGCTCGTTTCGACTTCCGCTGGAGCGACCAGTTCAACCTCGGCCTCGACCCCGACACCGCAAAAAACTTCCACGACGAGACCCTGCCGAAGGAAGCCCACAAGGTCGCGCATTTCTGCTCGATGTGCGGCCCAAAGTTCTGCTCGATGAAGATCACCCAGGACGTGCGGGACTATGCGGCGACGCTGAATGATCCGAACTCGATCGGCATGTCCATGAGTGGGACTGCCGAGGACGGCATGGCCAAGATGAGCGCGAAGTTCAAGGAGATGGGGAGCAGCGTTTATCTGGATGCGGAGAAGGTGAAGGAGAGCAATCGGGTGTTGTGAGGGCCGCTCCGTTCGTCATGCTCGGGCTTGCCCCGGGCATTCCGCTGAAAATGAAAGGCCGGGCAGATGCCCGGCTTTTTGTTTGCAACAGTGTCACACGGCGCGGGAAAGCACGGCCCTTAGCGCTAGATAGATGTCGGAATCACAGGGTGCGCCGATCTTGGCACTCTTGCTCTGTGAGATCCTCAGGATCGTGATCGCAGATTGCGAATGACCAACTCGTCCTTTGGATAGCCGGATCTTTTTGGCGCCCCCCGAGAAACCACCAAGATCTGAATTCCGGATTATCGTAGATAGACAGTACGTCCCCATTTTCGAACACAAGATCGAGTTGGTCCTTACTGACAATCTTCGTCTCGGCGATTTTAACTCGTAGAATGCGATCTACATTCAGGGATTTATGATTGCCGTAGATCTCGTAAAGGAAATTGACTGCGCCGTCGGAGGATCGGAATGAAAAACGATCCGCTACATTCAACAACGCATTCTCGTCCTCAAACCAAAACATGACGTGATATTTATCGATTGTCACTTGATAGAGTTCCCATCCTATGATGGGGCAGAAATCAAAGCGTTGGGTAAAACCAATTGCCATATCAATTTTCTTCCCGATTCACCGCTAGCAAGCAAAGCCGGGCAAACGTAGCGACATCCGTTGTCTTTGTCCTCCCGCATATCGCTCCGCTCACGCGGGCTCCAGCAGCGGATGGTTGATGTGTCGAACTCCGTCCTCCACCGCCTCCCCGACCAACTCCTCCCCAACCTCCGTCTCGTCTTCGTCGGCACAGCCGCCAGCACGCGCTCGGCTGAGCTCGGGCACTACTACGCCCATCCCGGCAACCGCTTCTGGCGCGCGATCCATGAGGCCGGGATTACGCCGCGGCGCTATCAACCCGGCGAGTTCGCCGCACTGATCGAGCTCGGGATCGGCTTCACCGATCTCTCCAAGTCGGGTGCGGGGATGGATCACCAGATCGCGACGGAGACGATCGACGTGCCCGGCTTGAGGGCCAAGATCGAGAAATACCGGCCGCGGACAGTTGCGTTCACGAGCAAGAAGGCGGCGAGCTTGTTTTATGGCAGGCCGTCGAGCGGGATTTCGCTGGGGCGGCAGCCGCGCGACGAGAGCTTGCCGGAGATTTTTGTGTTGCCGTCGCCGTCGGGTGCCGCGTCGGGGCATTGGACGCTGGAGCCATGGCGGGAGCTGGCGAACTGGATTGCTGCGTAGGGTGGATCGGCGATCGCGCCTCGGACACCGCCGTCGTCCGGGCGAACGCCGGGACCCATAACCACAGGCAGCGGTTTGGCGAAGACTCGTCGTTCGGTACTTCTGCCGTCCGCAACGATGGATTCCGCGGTATGGGTCCCGGCCTTCGCCGGGACGACACCGTGGGTTTGACACGCAGTGCGGGCTTCGTAGGGTGGACGAAGGCGCTGCCTCAACTCAGCGACGCCAGCTCGCGCGCGAGGTTGTCGCGGGCCTGCTGATCATACACCGCGGCAAAATCCGGATCGGGAAAGATGACCGGACGGACCGCGAAATGGCGGAGCACCCGGGCTCGGCCGGTGCGATAATCGCCCTCGCTGACATGGCCGAATTCGCGGCGGATCGCAACGGCATAGGCGTCATAGCGGGCGGGATCAGTGCCGAGAATGCTGAGGTCGATCGAGATCAGGATCGCCCCGAGGCGATCGCCGGCGCCGACGTCATGCGTTTTCGTCAGTCGGATCAGGCGGCCGACCTCCGGGCGAAGCCCAGCGCGGACGTGCTGCTCGGCGAGCGCCGCGCTGCGCTCCTCGTTGTCCGATCGGGTCGGGTCGTACACGACGTCGTGCCACCAGAGCGCCTCCGTCAGCGTCTCGCGCTCGGCGGCCGAAAGGCCGTCGACACGCGCGAGCGCGGCCAGGCAATCCTCGATATGCGAGAGATTGTGATAGTGGCGGTTCGGCGCTGCGTAGGCAGCGGCCAGTTCTTCGCGGCTCATCGGCAAACGACTATTCCTCGAACAACTCCTTGAACAGCGCCTTCGCGCGTTCGAGCCCTTCGGGGGTGAACACCACCGACTTCACTTTCCCGACGGGATCGTCAATCATGCCCTTGTCATGCAGGCGGCCGAGCACATCCCAATCAAAACCCTTCCAGGCGCGACAGCCGTCGTGCAGAGTCAGATAGAGCAAGGCCAGCGCCGCGTCGTCGATCTTGTCCTCGTTGATTGCCATCTTGGACCTCCTCAGAGCGGTGTTGAGGCCATCCTATTGCACGAAAGGCAATCCGCAACACCCTCCGAGACCTCAGCTGCGTAGGGTGAGCAAAGGCGCCCTTGCGCCGTGCCCACGATCTCTCCCCGCAATCCGGCAGAACGTGGGCACGGCGCGCGAAGGGCGCGCCTTTGCCCACCCTACGAGAGTGCGCCCTAAAGATCAAAATTGGTCGGCAGCATCACCACGTCGCGAATGGTCATGCCGCGCGGCCGGGTCAGCATGAACATCACCACTTCAGCCACTTCGCTGGCCTCCAGCAGGCTGCCGGAGTCCCTCGCTTCCTGCAGCTTCTCGGGCGGCCAGTCCGCGAGCAGCGCGGTGACGACCGGGCCGGGCGAGATCGAGCCGACGCGAATGCCGTGCTTGAAGACCTGGCGCCGCACTGTCTGGACGAAGCAGTTGATCGCCCATTTGGACGACGCATAGACCGGCTCCCACGGCGTCGGAAAATGCGCGGCAAGAGAACTCGTGACGATGATGTCGCCGCTCCGGCGTGCGATCATGTGCGGCAGCACGTCGTGCACGTTTTTCATCACGACGTTGACGTTCAAATTCAGCATCCGGTCGATCGCCATATTGTCGGCATCGATGAGATCACCGCCGACATACGTGCCCGCATTGGCATGCAGGATGTCGAGCTGCCCTGCCTGCTCCAGGACGCGCGGCAGCAGCGTGGCGCAGTCCTTGGGATCGAGCAGATCGACGACCAGCGGGATGACCGCGTCGCCATGCTTGTTGCCGAGCGCCTTCAACGCGGCCTCGTCGCGGTCGACCATCACCACGCGCGCACCCGCGGCCAGCATCGCTTCGGTGCTCGCCAGCCCGATGCCCGACGCGGCCCCGGTCACGGCGGCAATTTTGCCTGCCAATTCGTTTGCCATGAGATCACCATTCTGCTGAGGTCGGCAGTATAGCAATGCAAGGCGAATTGGCGAAGCGGATCACCGGCCTCGTAGGGTGGGCAAAGGCGCGAAGCGCCGTGCCCACGATCTCTCCACGACACCGGCAGAACCGTGGGCACGGCGCGAAGAGCGCGCCTTTGCCCACCCTACGGCACCGTCAGCCGGTATACGCCTTGTCCAACTCCGCAATCACGATCTTCCGCATCCCCATCATCGCCTGCATGACGCGATTGGCCTTCGTCCGGTCAGAGTCGCCGAGATAGCGGCCAAGCGCCGTCGGAACCACCTGCCAGGAAAGTCCAAATTTGTCCTTCAGCCAGCCGCAGCGGGATTCCTCGCCGCCGTCGGCGGTGAGGCGGCTCCAGAAATAATCGACCTCCTCTTGCGTCTCGACGCTGATGAAGAACGACACCGCCTCGTTGAAGCGGTATTGCGGCCCGCCATTGAGTGCGTTGAAGCGCTGCCCTTCGAGCTCGAACACCGCCATGAAGTCGCTGACGGTCTCGACCTTCGCATTGGGGAACACCGATTTGTAGAAGGCGACGGCTTCCGGAACGTTGTTGTCGAACCAGAGAAACGGCGTGATGGAGGTCATATGCGCTATCCTTTGCCTCGAACCGGACGCGCACACGCGCGCCGTCACTCGAAGGACGAACGCGCGGGCGATAATCCGACAGGCGGAATAGCACTTTTTGGCCTCCGTCGAACGGTCGATGCCGGGCATCCTCCGATCGATCGACGTCGCACGCGGACTATTGCAAGGGCGTGATGGCGGCGATACGACTTGGAGTGGAAGAAATTGGGACGGAACAGCCGAGCCTCAACCGGCGCTCATCATGTCGAGGAAGCCGCCGCCATGAGCGACGATCTCTCCGGTGTCTGGGACGGCACTTACATTCAACCCGGCACGGGAATGGTCACGTTCACCGCGACGCTGGTCGAGGCCGGCGGCGCGCTCGCAGGCCACGTCACCGAACCCTGCTCGAATCCGCGCTGCCCGGTGCGAACCCACAGCGCCTCGATCACGGGCCATCGCTCAGGCCACGTCGTGTCCTTCGTCAAGCGCTATGAGCCGCCGGGTTACGGCTTCGACATTGTCAATTACGACGGCATCATGAACGGAGAGGCGACCGAAATCGACGGGCGCTGGCGGCTGCCGGGCACGTCCGGGTCGTTCCTGATGATCCGCTCCAGCAAGCGCGCGCAGGCGAGCACCACCGCCGACCAGGTGCCAACACGTTGAGGGCGCGCTGAGATTGATTGACTCGACGCGAGCCCGGAAACCGGTCACCTCTCCCGTAGGGAGAGGTCGGGTCGCATCGATAGATGCGATCCGGGTGAGGGGTTACAGTTTCACTTCGTGCCGCGGCCCCTCACCCGGATGGCTCCCGACGATGCTTCGCATCGCCAGAAGCAATCCGACCTCTCCCCAACGGGGAGAGGTGGTCGACAGCCGATAGAGCTTGATTTCGTCAACTACGAACCAGGAGCGAGATGTCAATGCTGACCCTCTATTCCTACCCGCAATTGTTCGGCGTCGCCGATAACAACGGCTATGGGCTCAAGGTCTACGCTTTCCTGAAGCTCGCCGGCGTGGCGTTCGTGCACGAGCATTTGTTCGATGCCTCCGCCGCCCCACGCGCGCAGCTTCCTTACGTCGTCGACGACGGCGAGACCATCGGCGACAGCGAGACGATCATCGCGCATACGATCGCAAAGTATCATCTGACCATCGATGCCGCGCTGTCGCCGGCGCAGCGCCGCACCCATCATCTCGTCACGCGCATGCTCGACGATCTCTACTGGGTGATGTCCTATTCGCGCTGGAAGGACGACCGCTACTATCCCGCATTTCGCGACGGTTTCATCGCCCAGCATCCGCAGATTGACGCTGCCGGCTTCGAGAAGGCGAAGGCGTATAATGCGCAGCGCTATCACTACCAGGGCATCGGCCGCTACACGCCCGAGCAGGCTTACGCGCGAGGGCTAGCTGATCTGCAGGTGCTGGCCGAGATCGTGCCCGCGAACGGTTTTGTGGATGGCGAGCGGCCGACCAGCTGTGATGCCGGCATCTACGGCTTCATCGCGAATATTTTTTATTATCCGATCCCGACGCCGCTGAAGGCGTTCGTCGATGCGCAGAAGAACCTCGTCGCGCATTGCGAGCGGGTTCATGCGATGGTGTCGACCTAATCGGCGGTCTCGTAGGGTGGGCAAAGCGACTTGTCCGCCGTAGCTCGAAGAGCGAAGGCGGAAGCGTGCCCACGATCTGTATCCATCACGGGAGAATGGTGGGCACGGCGCTTACGCGCCTTTGCCCACCCTACGGCACCTGTTCCTACCGCATCGTGATCGCAAGCCCGCTCAGGTCCGCGTTCGCCATCAACCCGGTCTGGTAGCCCGACAGCTCCAGCACCGCGCCCTTCTGGTTGGTCAGCACGATGGCGCGGGCGCCGCGGCCGACGGCGAGGCCGGCACCGGCAGCGCCATAGACGCCGGCGACATCGGAGGGACGGTTGATGTTGGAGACGCGGCCGCGCAGCACGGTCTTGGAGCCGCCGAAGACGAGCCCGTAATCGAGCCCGCCGGTCGAAAGCGAATAGGCGCGGCCGCGGAAGTTCAGCACGCCGGAGCCGCCCGAACCGCCGATGATCCAGCCCGCCTTGTAGATCGTCAGCACCACGGTGCCGCCATCGGCCTGCGCCGCGGTCGAGAGGCCGACAAGTGCGGCCATGGCGACGAGCGCGGCACGCAAGGTGGAAGCAATCTTCATGGGGCGTCTCCGGGGGCTATTTTTCAAGGGGAAAGCGAATCAGATGCTGCAATCTATCCGATCGAACGCGGCGGCAACATGATGGGCGGCGCTGTCGGTGTGCTCCCTCGCCCCGTTCTTACGGGGAGAGGGTTGGGGTGAGGGGCTGCCTCCGCAATCACGGTGGCAGTTGGACTCGCGGACCGTCCTCATTCTCCGTCATTGCGAGCGCAGCGAAGCAATCCAGAATCTTTCCGCGGAGACAGTCTGGATTGCTTCGCTGCGCTCGCAACGACGGGCGGATGGATTCCCGCCTTTCCCGCCAGCGGGCCGCACGCTGCGAGCCTCCGCGCACATCGCCCACCATGCCATCCTGCCAGTGTTTTGCCCGACGGGTCAACCACAATTTCTGTATTCCCGAAATTTGGATTTCGCCAACGATTTCTACTGTGCATGGGGTTGTTTTCGCGTTTTGTGTTGGAGCACGCCCCGCACACCGCTACGCTCCTGCCGGCTCCATCACCTCCGAGGTCCCCCATGCCGATCCAGCATTTCGCTGCCCCACCGCACGTCAAGGCGCCGCCGCTCTCGTTCGCGACCCGCGTCGGCGACCTGCTGTTCGTCTCCGGCATTCCCGGCTTCGACGCCCATGGCGCGCTGCCTGACGGATTCGAGGCGCAGTTCGCCAATGTCGTCGTCAACATCAAGCGTGTGCTGGACGAGGCCGGCGCCACGATGCGCGACCTCGTCAAGGTCAACGTGCTCCTGACCCGCGCCTCGGACGTGGCCGCGATGAATGCGCTCTATGCCGGCGCGTTCGGCCCGCCGCCGTTTCCTGCACGGACCACGTGCGTGGTGCAGGCACTGCCCGATCCGAAGATGCTGATCGAGATCGAGGCGGTGGCCTCGCTGGCGAAGTGAGCCACGCTTGGCGCGTGTGTCTTGCCGGACACTCGGCCGAACCAAGTGCACGATCCCGTCTGACATATCCGTGAACGGCCGCTCCTCGGCTTGCAAAGGACCTGCTTTTACCGCACGAATTTTCGGGTCACACTTCCCCATCAGGAGATTTTTCATGCGTCGCGTTCTCGCCCTTTGTGCCGTTGCCGGCATCGCCTCGTCCGTGTTTGCCGTGCCGGCGTCGGCGGCAGCCGGCTATTACGTGATCCGCTGGGACAACACCGGCATCTGCCAGGTCTGGAACGAGGACCTCCGCTACAAGCCGTTCCAGTGGGGCGTGTCGACCTACAAGGTCGTCAGCAAGCCGCTCCCGACCTTCACGGCCGCCTCCGAGCTCCAGCTCAAGATGCGCGCCGACCGCCGCTGCTTTCTCTGATCCGATCGGCCAATCGAGTTCGAGGGCGGGTTGCGCGAGCAGCCTGCCCTCTTCTTTTCGCGAGCGAATTCCGTCATTTCCCTCGCATACGCTTTGAACCTGATCAGCACGCGGAACTACTCACATCGGCCGGTCACTGTAGCCGGTAGGAATTCGGTCGGCGGACGATAAGGGCCGGGCAAGGATGCAATGCTAGCATCCATGCCCGGTCGTTTTTTAACCCGGATTGGAGCAGGTCGATGCGCGCACGGACGACGATGCTGGCCGCTCTCACCGCTTTGCTCCTGCTCGCCGCAACGGCGCAGGCGCAGGCCCCGCAATCCTTCCGCGTGATCTCGCCGATCTTCGGCCAGCTCGTCTCTTTCGCGATGCCGTCACATTTCGAAGCGGTGTTCGAGAACACCAAGGGCGGCCACTACATCCGCGAAGCCGTGCTGAAGGGCGAGACGCCCGAGCGCTGGACGCAGATGATCACGGTCACCGGCGAGAAGGGCATGACGTTGACGCCGGGCGCATCGCCACAGATTTTTGCGGGCACGATCGCAGGTGGCTTCAAGACGGCATGTCCGGACAGCTTTGCCGCCAGGCCGCTCGGCGCCACCACCTTCGGCCGCTTCGAGGGCTTTGTCGCCGTGGTCGGTTGCGGCCGCATCGACAGCGGCCCGACGCGGCACAGCGAAACTGCGCTGCTGATCACGCTCAAGGGCGCGACCGACTATTACACCATCCAATGGGCCGAGCGCGGCCCCGAAAGCGACGAGCCGCCGGTCAATGACGACCGCTGGGAAGCGCGTCTGCGCGATCTGAGCCCGATCGATCTCTGCCCGATCATGCCGGGCGAAGCCGCGCCCTATCCGAGCTGCCTGAACAAGAGCTGAGGTGCCTCAGGCGTCCTTGTGCGCGCCGGGGTGAATCAAGACGTCGCGCGCGGTGGAGAGGTCGATGAAGGCCTGCGCGCTGCCGCCCTGGTCGGGATGCATGCCCTTGGCGGCGCGGCGATAGGCCTGGTTGATGTCGTCGCAAGTGAGCTGCACCACGAGCGGCAGGCCCAGCATTTTTCGCGCACGATCCTCCCTGGACAATTTCTTCGGCGCGCCGTTGCGGCGGCCGAAGCGCGGCGCGGTCAGGTCATGGACGACATCCAGGATCACACCGACGCGGCGCCGGGCGGCCTGCGCCACGCCGTGATCGTCATTGTCCGCGGCCTGGCGCAGCACGGGCAGTGCCTGCTCGGCGGCCTGCCGCAGCGTGGCATCGCTGCTCATCCGCGCGATCTCGGCCACCAGCCGCCCTGCCTCGGCCCAGTCGGCGAATTCCGCCGACCGCAGGCGCTCGAGCGCCAATTTCCAGGATTCAAGTCGTTCCATCATGTGCGCAACGTTTAGCAATGAAGACGAGTATGCCAAGGCGGCCGTTTCCGACCCCTTAATTTCGAGTTAGCCTTTCATGAAACTTAGAAACGAAATCGGGAGGAAATTGCCATGGCATTGCTCGCAAACCACATCGCCGTCATCACGGGCGCCGGTTCCGGCATCGGCCGGGCGATCGCCGCCGGCTATGCGCGCGAGGGCGCGCAAATGGTGCTGCTCGACGTCAATGCCGACACGGTCGCGGAAGCCGCCGAGGAGATCCGCAAGGCCGGCGGCAAGGCCGAGAGCTTTGCCCTCGACGTGACCAGGCGCGACGACTGCTTTGCGCTGGCAAAGACCGTCGCCGACAAGGTCGGGCAGGTCTCGATCCTCGTCAACAATGCCGGCATCACCCGCCGCAATGCCTTCACCGCCGAGACCGAGACGGTCGCGAAGGACTGGAACGATATCATCTCGCTCAACCTCAACGGCGTCTTCAACATGACGCAGGCCTTCCTCAGCCCCTTGCGCGCGAGTAAAGGCCGCATCGTCAATATCGCATCGATCCAGTCTTTCGTGCATCTGCGCACGCCGAGCTCGGCGGCGTACACCACTTCCAAACATGGCGTGCTCGGCTTCACCAAGGCGCTCGCGGTCGAGCTCGGCAAGGAAGGCGTGCGCGTCAACGCGATCGGGCCCGGCTTCATCGAGACCAACATCAACGCCAAGGTGCGCGCCACCAATCCGGCGCTGGTGCAGGCCTTCGTCGATCACACCCCGCTCGCGCGCACCGGCAAGCCCGAGGACATCGTCGGCCCCGCGCTCTTCCTCGCCTCGGACCTGTCGTCCTTCGTCACGGGCACGATCGTGATGGTGGACGGCGGATATCGCACGGTGTGAGCCGCGAGATCGGTCCGCATCGCTATGCATCTCGTGCCAATCGCGGCAATGCAGCGGCATTCCCAAGGTCAATTCGTGCGACGGCTCGCAATTAACCTTTCATTAACCAAACCCGCCCACCGTAGATCTACGGCTTGGGGGTCGTTTGTTCTCGATCCGCTTTCAACGATGGAAGCGGGCGTTGATCGGGGAGTGTGTTGATGACCACTGTTCATGTCGCGGCGCCCGAGCAGGGCGCGCAATTCCTTACACCCAACGAGATCGTTCCACTGTTGATCGGCGCGACCGTCGACGAGGTCGAGCGCGAGCTCGTGCTCCAGACGCTCGCGCGCTGCGACGGCAACCGCACACGCGCCTCGCGCGTGCTCGGCCTGTCGGTGCGCACGCTGCGCAACAAGATCAGGATCTATGCGGCCTCCGGCATCGAGGTGCCGGCGTATCACGATTGACGCGATAGCCCCCTGCGCCGCAGCGCCGATTGATGTTGATCAAGCCCGGCATGATGCGCGGGCGGAATTGCTGCTGTCGTCAAACGCCGCTAAGTAGCTTGCTTGCGCAGAAGGAGTAGCGGCGTGGCAGACGATCAGGGACGGCCGGGACCTCAGGGCCCGCGCGGGCGGCAGGGCGAACCGGGTCGGCCGGGACCACAGGGTCATCCGGGCAAGCGGGGGCCCGACGGCACACGCGGCAAGCCGGGACCGCAGGGTAAGCCTGGGCCTGCCGGCAAGGCTGGAGCGCAAGGCAAGGCCGGTCTGCCGGGCAAGGCGGGCGAAGCCGGTGCGCGGGGCGCAGCCGGACCGCAGGGCGCCGTGGGTCCTCAAGGCCCGCGCGGCGAGGCCGGTCCGCCCGGCCAATTGCCGTCGATCGAGCAGGTGCTGCCGTGGCTGGAGCAGCTGTTCGATGCCTGGGACGAACGCCGCCGCCAGTGCGAGCAGGAGGCCGCGGAGCGCGCCGCGTTAGAGGCCGCCGTCCACGAGGCTGAAGAAGATGCGTCCTCCGACGACGACGCCGAGAGCGACGATGCCGAGGGCGACGAGCACAAGAAAAAGAAGAAAAAGAAGAAGCACGGCCACAAGGATTAGCAGGCGCCTACTTCGCCTGATCCTCACGCCGCGGCAGCATGCCCATGCGCTCGAATTGCCAGCGCATGGCGCGGTACCAGAGATAACCGACCACCGCGCCGCAAACGGCCAGGATCACCACGTTCGCGCTCGAGAACGAGCCGCTCCACCACATCATCCACGCGGTCCACAACAGCGTGAAAACGATGGCACCTGCTTTCAGCGGAAGAAGGGGGCGGTTCATGGTCGAGCTCCGGGTTGTCAAAACCCCGGCGAGCATCATCGCGCGTGATGGCGATCGCTTCCGTGAGCCAGATCACGGTCGTGCCTGGCGGAACCACTAACCGAAGCGCAGCCGCGAACGCTCCTTCGCCTTCTCCGCCTCGACCTCGCGGTCGCGCGTCGGTGCATGGGTGTGCAGCGAGGTCAGCAGTTTTCGCGCAGCCTCCGAGACCTCAGCGACCGCGCGGTCGAAGGCCGCCTCATTGGCCTGCGACGGCCTGCTGAAGCCGGAGAGTTTTCGCACGAACTGGAGCGCGCTGGCATGGATCTCGTCCTCCGTCGCGGGCGGCTCGAAATTGAACAGCGTCTTGATGTTGCGGCACATGCAGTCTCTCCCGTAGAGGCCCGATTTTGATCCAAGGACGGATGGAGAAGCCGAAATCCTACATCGCCTATAGCCGCATGTCACAGGCGCCCAAATATTCCACTTGCGCGCCGCAACATCGGGGAAATGTTTTTCAGGGGTGAGCAGCGGTCCGCTCTCGATCCCGGGACGCGGGCTGATAAGATCGCGCGCAACGCGGCCACGAGCCATGAGCCGCACTTGGGGAGACCAACATGAAAGCCTCTTGCGCGGCGCTGTCGGCCGTTCTGCTGTCCATCACGACATCGGTCTTCGCCGCCGATTATCCGGCGCCGAAACAGGGCGACTGGGTTGCCAAGGATTTCAAGTTCCACACCGGCGAGGTCATGCCGGAGCTGAAGCTGCATTACACCACTGTCGGTGAACCGACCGGACAACCGGTGCTGGTGCTGCACGGCACCGGCGGCTCGGGCGCGAGCATGCTGACGCCCGCCTTCGCCGGCGAGTTGTTCGGCGCCGGACAGCCGCTCGATGCGTCCAAATATTACATCATCATTCCCGACGCGATCGGCCACGGCAAATCGTCAAAGCCGTCCGACGGCATGAAGACGAGCTTCCCGAAATACAATTACGACGACATGGTCGAGGCGCAGCATCGCCTCGTGACCGAAGGCCTCGGCGTCAAGCATCTGCGGCTCGTGATCGGCAACTCCATGGGCGGCATGCAGACCTGGCTGTGGGGCGAGACATATCCCAAGGACATGGACGCGCTGGTGCCGATGGCCTCGCAGCCGACCGAGATGGCGTCGCGCAACTGGATGATGCGGCGGATCATGCTCGACACCATCCGCAACGATCCTGATTACAATGGTGGCAATTACACCAGCCAGCCGCGCATGATGAAATACGCCATCACTGCCTATGGCATCGCCAGCATCGGCGGCACGCTCGCCTATCAGCAACAGGCACCGACCGCAGCTAAGGCCGACAAGATCGTCGACGAACGGCTGGCGACGCCGATCCCGGCGGATGCCAACGACTACGTCTACCAATGGGACTCCTCGCACGACTACAACGCCAGCGACAAGCTGGAGGGAATCGAGGCCTCGCTGCTGCTGATCAACTCCGCCGACGACGAGCGTAATCCGCCTGAGACCGGCGTGACGGACGCCGCAATGAAGCGGGTCAAGAACGGCAAGCTGTATCTCATCCCCGCAAGCACCGAGACGCGCGGCCACGGCACCACCGGCAACGCAAAATTCTACAGCGAGCAGGTTCGGCAATTGCTGCAGACTGCACCGCAGCGCACGATGTAGGCATCGTCAAAGCCGCCCCCGATATCGCAACGCATCATATGCGGCGTCTTGGCGCCGCATATTATTTGAGCATGCAATGAGCTGACGGCTCGGGCTTAATCGCGTCAACGATACGAATCGACACGCGATGAGGAGGATTGCATGCACAGGCTTGCGCTGTGCGTTTGGCTCGCCGCGATGACGAGCGCCGCGTTCGCGTTCGACAACGGCCAATACGACAACGTTCCGCCCGACATTCGCGCCTGGTTCAAGAGTGTGATCGCGCCGAACGGCGTACCCTGCTGCGACATCTCCGATGGCCATCGCACCGACTACGACGTGCGCAAAGGTACCTATTGGGTGCCGATCGAGGGACAATGGATGGAGGTGCCCGAGCGCGCCATCATCCGCGATCGTGGCAATCCGGTCGGTCAAGCCGTGGTGTGGTACGTCCACCACCGCGGCGCCATCATCATCAGTTGCTTCGTGCCCGCCGACGCAGTGTAGCGCGTCTTGATGGATTCCATTGGCCGGAGACGGCTCGATCGGGTAGTTTGACGGCAAGCTGATGTGGAGGCACACAATTGACCGACCTTTGCGCCGAAGACCTCGCCACCATCTATGCGAAGCCGACCCCGCGCGTGATCGCAAAGGCACGTCCCGCGATCGACGTGCATGCGAGGAAGTTCATCGAGATGTCGCCGTTCTGCGTGCTCGCGACGTCAGGCACCGACGGCAGCGTCGACGCCTCGCCGCGCGGCGGCGGCATCGGCTTCGTCCATGTCGCCGGCCCCAATCAGCTGCTGATGCCCGACCGTGCCGGCAACAACCGCATCGACAGTTTCCGCAACGTCGTCGAAGGCTCCGGCTTTGTGCATCTGTTGTTCTTCGTGCCGGGCATCGACGAGACGCTGCGCGTCGGTGGGCGCGGCACGCTGTCGGCCGATCCGGATCTGCTCGCCTCGATGGTCGAGTTCGGCAAGCCGCCGCGCGCGGTGCTGAGCGTCGCTGTCAACGAAGTCTATTTCCACTGCGGCAAGGCGCTGATGCGCTCAAAGCTATGGGCACCGGAGAAGGTGCAGCGCTCGGTGATGCCGAGCATCAGCCAGGTCATCCACGACCAGACCAGCCTCGGCGAGCCGGAGAGCCAGGAGATCGTGGAAGAGCGCTACAAGACGCAGCTGTAACTGGGTATTCGACAAAAAATCGTCCCGGCCTTCGCCGGGACGATTTGCAAAAATGCGCGGCTGACGTCGGAGCTTAGCGCCCTTCGCCCTCGAGCCCGCCGACGTGCTTCTGGGTGTAGAGCTCGAGGCCAATGCGGCCGATCAGGTCGAGCTGGGTTTCGAGGAAGTCGATGTGGTGCTCCTCGTCGCTCATCAGCTTCTCGAACAGGTCACGCGTGACGTAGTCCTTGACGCCGTGGCAGTAGGTCGCCGCTTCCTGGTAGAGCGCCCGTGCGCTCATCTCCGCGGCGAGATCGCACTCGATGATCTCCTTGACATTCTGGCCGATGCGCAGGGGATCGAGCACCTGCATGTTCGGGAAGCCGTCGAGGAACAGGATGCGCGCTGTGAGCTTGTCGGCGTGCTCCATTTCCTCGATGGACTCCTTGCGCCAGACCTTGGCCATGTCCAGCAGGCCCCAATTGTCGAGGAAGCGATAGTGCAGCCAGTACTGGTTGATCGCAGTCAGCTCGTGACGCAGTGACTTGTTGAGGTAATCGATAACTTTTGCGTCGCCCTGCATGGTTCACTCCAGCTCTTGCAGTCCAAATCGGCCCTAAACCGAATTTAGAATGCTTCTAAGTTAGTTCACCGACGAGGGCAACCGGCTACGGGACGCAGCCGGGGAAAAGCTCAGCCGAATTTGCGGAAGTTTTCAGCAGGCCGCGAGGGCGAACTGGGCGGGCTGGGCCGTCTCGTCATTCGCAGCCACGGTGTGGTTGTGCGGGCAGCCGGAGCAGCAGGACTTGGCGCAGGG
Source organism: Bradyrhizobium sp. AZCC 2230 (assembly GCF_036924495.1). Lineage (NCBI taxonomy): Bacteria > Pseudomonadati > Pseudomonadota > Alphaproteobacteria > Hyphomicrobiales > Nitrobacteraceae > Bradyrhizobium > Bradyrhizobium sp. AZCC 2230. The sequence continues at coordinate 4,115,244 of NZ_JAZHRS010000001.1, forward strand.
GCCGAGCGCTTCGTCGATGATGGTCTTGATCGTCCGGGCGCAGCGGCCGCACTCGGCGCTGCAGCCGAGGCATCCATAGATCTGCTTGGCATGACGCACGGCATCGTCGGACTCGGCGACGGCGGCGCGGATGTCGTCATCGCTCAGCACGTTACAGGAACAAACGATCATGGAAGCGGTAGGCCCTTCGGTGATGCACCATCATCGATATTTAAGAGGCCATCCGGATGCAAAAGGAAAAACCGGTATTTCAAGCTATTCCAAACTAGCCCGGAAGCAGCCTAGAACGGCTCTAAAATAGGGAGTTGCACTGGATCAAGATGAGGCCGGATTGGGCCTAGTCGCTGCTCCCGCCTCCTCCACCATCGCCCCCGCCTCCGCAATCTCCACCCCCGCCGCTATCGCTCGTGGAGCAGCTGCCGCTGTCGGTTGAGCTTCCGGAACTGTCGCTGGAGAACCAGCTTCCGAGCGAGAAGCTCTCATTCGTGGTGTCCGAATAAGTGTCGCTTCCGCCGTCGCCGCCTGCCCTGGCGCGCGGGCGCGGGGCGCGGCTCTGTAAATGGCTCATCAGGGCATAACCGACCACGCCGACGGCCGCGACGGCGATCAGGGCGTTGGTCAGGATGTTCATGTTCGCCTCCCAAGCATGAAATCGGCCATTTCTACCAATTAGTCGCACCCGGCCAATGTGCCGTTCATTGATCGTTCAAACGAAGTATGGAACTTTAGCCGCAAGAGTTCCGCGTTCGCTGTGAAAGGTCGCCCCAATGAAGAAGTCGCTTATGGCGGTCGCTGCCGCCGCCACCCTGGTTTTGGCCGCGGGTACGCCGGCCCATGCACAGCGCGGTGTCGCTGCCGGCGTCGCCGCCGGGATCATCGGGGGCGCCATCGTCGGTGGCGCGCTGGCCTCTCCGTATTACTACGGACCCGGACCGGGCTACGCGTATGGCCCGGGTTACGGCCCCGGCTACTATCCGCCCCGCTACTACGCACCGGGTCCTGGCTACGTCGCTGACGACTATTACGGCGATGGCTGTGTCTGGCAGAAGCAGCGCTTCTGGGACGGCTACGCCTGGCGCATTCGCCGCGTCAGAGTCTGCGGCTGAGGCGCGTCAGGCCGCTCGATTGAAGCGATTCAATTGAGCGGGTTCACTACGGATGCGCCGTTCATCTCCGGGCCTGAAAAAGACCGCTTTTTCTCGTCACAGCTCCGTGCGCGTTTACCGCGGATTGACCATTTGCGCGCTTCCTAGCTGCAAGGCCAATTCGATCAGAGTGTGCGTGAACCTTTGAAACCCGGGCGCTTCCAACAAGGAGCGTCCATCTCTCAGGAGTGCCAAGAGCATGAAGAAGACTATTGTTGCCGCCCTCACGGTTGCGACGATCGCCGGTTCGCTGGTGACCGCCACGCCGTCCGCCCAGGCCCATGACGGCGTTGGCGTCGGCATCGCGGCCGGCCTGCTCGGCGGCGCGATCATCGGCGGCGCCATCGCGTCGAGCCGTCCCGCTTACGGCGGACCGGTGTACGTTGCCGAGCCCGGCCCGCCCCCGCCGCCCTGCTACTGGCAGCGCCAGCGCTATTGGGACGGTTACGGCTGGGCCGTTCGTCCGGTTCGCGTCTGCTACTGATCTGATCGCACAGCGCTGACCAAGCGCCGCGATCGAAGCCCGGCCGAGACCATCGGCCGGGCTTTTTTCTTTTCGGCGGCCTTGTCAGCGCGCCGCCTGGATCGAACGCAGCACCTCTTCGCTCGGCCAGCAATCGACCTTGAGCCCGGCCGCCTTCTGATAGGCGCCAAGCGCAGCGCGCGTCTGCATGCCGGCCTTGCCGTCGATCTTGTCCTTGTAAAGCCCGGCGCGTGTCAGCCCGCGCTGCATCGTCTCGACGTCCTTCGTGCGCAATTGCTTCGAGGCGGACCACGGCGTCGCGAACGGCAGCGGGCTCGTCATGCGGTCGCTGAGATGACCGACGAACAGCACATAGAGGTCGGAGAAATTGTATTCCTTGATGACGAAGTAGTTCTTCGTAGTCAGGAACGCCGGACCATAGATGCCCTCCGGCTGGAGCAGTGATGCCGGCTGCGCCTGCTCGGCCGCGCTGAGCTTCTCGCCACGCACCGGCACAAAGCCTTCGCGCAACCACTGGCCGATCGGCTTCGTCACCTCGGGCACGCCGGTGGTGCAGTCGACCTTTGCCGGCGCCTTCACCTCATAGGCCCAGCGCACACCGCTCTGCCAGCCCTTGTTGACGAGCTGCTGCGCAGCAGAGGCCAGCGCATCCGGCACCGAGTGCCAGATGTCGATGCGGCCGTCGCCGTCGAAATCGACGCCATGCTTGTAATATTCGGACGGCAGGAACTGCGTGAGCCCGGTGGCGCCGGCCCAGGACGAGCGCATGTCCTTGCGCGTCACCACGCCCTCGCCGAGGATCTTCAGCGACAGGATGAACTCGTTGCGATAGGTGTCCTTGCGCCGGCCGACATAGGCCTGCGTCGCCAGCACGCGGACGAGATCGTAAGGCAGCGTATAGCGGCCGTAATCGGTCTCGCGTCCCCAGATCGCGAGCATCACAGTGGCGGGAACGCCGGAGCTCTTCTCGATTTTCGTCAGCGCGGCATTGTATTTCTGCAGCAGCCGCTGCCCCTCGCCCGCGAGATTCGCAATCGAGCCTTCCCTGACATAGTCCGCCGGCACCTGCACGAATTCGGCCTGCGACGGCGCGCCGGTCGCGGGCCGTCCGGGCAGGATCAGATCAGGCAGCTTGTAGTCCGGCTCGAGCCCGCGCGTCTGTTGATCGAACGTCGCGCGCGAGACGCCGGCCTCCTGCGCTTCCGGCCAGAGTGAGGCGATGAATTGCGTAAAGGCGGCGTCGGCGGCGTGAGCGGACGACAAGCCGCAGGTGACCATGATCACTGCAGCGATGAGCGACCGCCCCATCATGCCGACATCACCGCGTCAGCTTCTTGTACTTCACGCGGTGCGGAATGACGCTGTCCTGGCCGAGCCGGCGCATCTTGTCCTTCTCGTAATCCTGGAAGTTGCCTTCGAACCATTCGACATGGCTGTCGCCTTCGAAGGCCAGGATGTGGGTCGCGATGCGGTCGAGGAACCAACGATCATGGCTGATGATGACGGCGCAGCCGGCGAAATCTTCCAACGCCTCTTCGAGCGCGCGCAGCGTATCGACGTCGAGGTCGTTGGTCGGTTCGTCGAGCAGCAGAACGTTGGCGCCGGACTTCAGCATCTTGGCGAGATGGACGCGGTTGCGTTCACCGCCCGAGAGCGCACCGACCTTCTTCTGCTGATCGGCGCCCTTGAAGTTGAACGACGAGCAATAGCCGCGCGAGTTCACTTCCTTCTTGCCGAGCAGGATCAACTCGTTGCCGCCGGAGATCTCCTCCCACACGTTCTTGCTGCCATCGAGCGCGTCGCGCGACTGGTCGACATAACCGAGATGCACGGTCTCGCCGACCGTGATGGTGCCCTTGTCCGGGGCCTCCTGCTTGGTGATCATCTTGAACAGCGTGGTCTTGCCGGCGCCGTTGGCGCCAATCACGCCGACGATGCCGCCGGGCGGCAGCTTGAAGGTGAGATCGTCGATCAGCAGGCGATCGCCATAGCCTTTGCTGAGGGTTTCGAAATCGACCACGTTGGCGCCGAGCCGTTCGGCGACCGGAATGATGATCTGCGCGGTCTGGGTCTGCTTCTCGCTCGCCTGCTTGAGCAGATCCTCGTAGCGCTGGTAGCGCGCCTTCGACTTGGCCTGGCGCGCCTTCGGCGAGGACGCGACCCATTCCTGCTCGCGCGCAATCGTCTTCTGGTGCGCGGCGTCCTCGCGGCCTTCCTGCTCGAGCCGCTTCTGCTTCTGCACCAGCCAGGACGAATAGTTGCCCTCGTAGGGAATCCCCTTGCCGCGATCGAGCTCGAGAATCCAGCTCGTGACGTTGTCGAGGAAGTAGCGATCGTGGGTCACGATGAGGATCGCGCCGGGATAGGTGCGCAGATGGCCTTCCAGCCACGACACCGACTCGGCATCGAGATGGTTGGTCGGCTCGTCGAGCAGCAGCAGCTCGGGCTGGTCGAGCAACAGCTTGCACAGCGCGACGCGGCGGCGTTCACCGCCGGAGAGCTTCGTCACATCGGCATCGTCGGGCGGGCAACGCAGCGCGTCCATGGCCTGGTCGACCTTGCTGTCGAGATCCCAGAGGCCCTGGGCCTCGATCTCGTCCTGCAGCTTGGTCATCTCGTCGGCGGTCTCCTCGGAATAATTCATCGCCAGCTCATTGTAGCGATCGAGGATGGCCTTCTGCTTGGCGACGCCCAGCATGACGTTCTCGCGCACGGTCAGCGCAGGGTCCAGATGCGGCTCCTGCTCGAGATAGCCTACGCGCGCGCCCTCGGCGACCCAGGCATCGCCGGTGTATTCCTTGTCGAGGCCCGCCATGATCTTGAGCAGGGTCGATTTACCGGAGCCGTTGACGCCGAGAACGCCGATCTTGGCGTCCGGGTAAAAGCTGAGGCGGATGTTGTCGAGCACCTTGCGGGTCGGGTAGCTCTTGGTCAGGCCGTCCATGAAGTAGACAAATTGGCGCGCCATCGGTCCCGTGAAACCTTCAATTTGAGGAGTTTTGCTTGGTGCCGATGTAGCGATCCCGCCCCCAAAGGGCAATGTTTTCCCTCCGTTCACCACGGATGAATACTGGGCGGACACCATCCTGACCCCGTTCCGGACAATTGAAACCATCTTTCAATAAATCAGGCCAAAGCTCGGTCTCGCGCGGAAACAGCGCCACCCGCTCAGAATGAACGGGGAGCACAGCGAGGCCCATCATGGCTCTGATTGAGATCCACTCCATCGCCGTTCCGGTCGAAGCCGGGAACGCGTCCGGACTCGTGTCCGAGGTCAAGGGCTTCTGGAAGCGCTTCTTCGCCACGGCCTTCGACCCCTACCGGCCCGAACTGCACTACATGCGCGGCCCCGGCCCGGCCTGGCGCGCCAAGCACGGCATGGATACGCCGATCCGGCTGAAGCCCCGCGACCTCTGAGCCGCCGTTCCATCTCGTTTGCCTACGGATTTTTGAAGACCCAGACTGCTTGCGCGCAGGCCTGATTGCGCGCAACCATGGCCCGGTTCCGACGATGGCGCTCTCCGCCCGGCGCCGCCACCTCTCGCCATCAACTCTAGCCTTGGATGAACGCGGATGACGCGGCTGCGCTGTGCAATTCTCGACGACTATTTCAACCTCGCCCTCGACGTTGCAGATTGGTCGAAACTGTCTGACCGCGTCGACGCCACCGTGTTCAGCCATCCCTTCGCCTCCGAGCAAGCCGCAGCCAGCGCGCTGGCCGATTTCGACATCATCTGCGCGATGCGCGAGCGCACCGCATTCCCCAAGAGCCTGTTCGAGCGCCTGCCGAAGCTGAAGCTGCTGCTCACCTCCGGCATGCGCAATGCCGCGATCGACATGGAGGCCGCGAAGGCACGCGGCATCCTCCTCGGCGGCACGCAATATTCCCGCGATCCGACCGCGCCCCTCGCCATGGGCCTGATCCTGGAACTGACCCGCGGCATCGGCCGCGAGAATGCGCGCATGCATGCCGGTGAGCCCTGGCAAACCTTTGCCGGTGTCGAGATCGAGGGTCTGACGCTCGGCGTCGTCGGGCTGGGCAAGCTCGGCACCAAAATGGCGGGCATCGCCAAGGCCTTCGGTATGAACGTGATCGCCTGGAGCCCGAACCTGACGCCGGAGAAGTGCGCAGGCGCAGGCGTCGGCTACGCCACCAAGGAGGAGCTGTTCGCCAAGGCCGATATCATCACCATCCATGTGGTGCTGAGCGATCGTTCACGCGGCCTCGTCAGCCGCGCAGACCTCGCGCGGATGAAGCCGACCGCCTTCCTCGTCAACACTGCGCGCGGACCCATTGTCGATGAGACAGCGCTGCTTGAGGCCTTGCAGCAACGTAAGATCGCCGGCGCCGGCATCGACGTGTTCTCGGTCGAGCCGCTGCCGGTCGATCATCCCTTCCGCAAGCTCGACAATCTCGTGCTGACGCCGCATCTCGGCTACGCGACCGAGGACGGCTTGTGCATCCACTACGGCCAGATGGTCGAGGCGATCGACGCCTTCACCAAGGGCAACGAGCTGCCGCGCAAGCTCGCCTGAAGCGACGCGGACTTGAAACGACGCAAGCCTGAAACAAAAAAGGGCGTGCCAGTGGCACGCCCTTTTGCAATCTGAATTGTCGTGACGCGCTTAGCGCACGGTGACCGGCGCAGGCAGCGGCGGCACCACCGTCGGCTGCGTGCCCGGAACCGGACCGGCCGGCGCAGGCGCAGCCGATGCGGTCGCCGTTCCCGGCGGCGTACCACCCTGCATCACCACGACGCGGGTGCCGACCTTGGCGCGATCGAACAGATCCGAGACGTCCTCGTTCAGCATGCCAATACAGCCGGAGGAGACGAACTTGCCGATCGTCGAGGGCTGGTTGGTGCCGTGGATGCGATACACGGTCGAGCCGAGATACATGGCGCGAGCGCCGAGCGGATTGCCTTCGCCGCCGGCCATGAAGCGCGGCAGATAGGGCTGGCGCTCGATCATTTCCGCCGGCGGATGCCAATCCGGCCACTCGGCCTTGCGGGTGATCTTCTGCACGCCGGTCCAGGTGAAGCCATCGCGGCCGACGCGGACGCCGTAGCGGATCGCGCGGCCGTTGCCGAGGACGTAATAGAGGTAGGTGTTCGGGGTATCGACGATGATGGTGCCGGCCGGCTCCTTGGTCGCCAGCGACACTTCCTGGCGGCGCAGGTTCGGCGCCAACTGCGCAGGAGCGGCGTCGGGCTGTTCCTCGGGCGGCAGCGAGGCGATCGCCATCGGCCGGCCATCGGCACCGACGGCGGGCTGCTGCGAGACCGCTCCGGTCGAGGCCGGGCCACCAACGGCCTCCGGCGGACGCAGGCCATCACCGCCGGGCGCCTGGCCCGGACGATCAGCATAGATCACTGCGGGCGGACCGGCGGGGCGGCCATAGCGGGGATCATCGGGCGACATCACCGGCCCCTGCGGCGGAGCGGCGGAATAGACGGGCGGAGCGCCAGCCGGGCGGCCATAACGCGGATCATCCGGCGACATCACCGGGCCCTGCGGCGGGGCGGCCGAATAGACCGGCGGAGCGCCGGCCGGGCGGCCGTAGCGCGGATCGTCGGCTGGACCTGGCGGCGGCAGCGAGGCCTGCGGCATCGCGTCGTCGTCATCTTCCAGCGAGTCGAAATTCGGGGCGCGGTCGCCGGGCCGGTATTCGGCCGGAGCGCCGTAGCTCGGCGCCTGCTGGACCGGATAGCTCTGGGCCTGTGCGAGCGAGGTTCCCGCCGCAGCGACTGTTGCGGCAGCGCATATCGTCAGAAAATGTTTGATCATCATCGCTCTTGTTAGTCCCCGGGCCCCGTCCGAGCCGTCAACGGCCAGATGACCGAAGATAGCGGCACATTCAAGACATAACAGGCCGAGTTGGGCCGATTTAGCGATTTGTGATGCAATCGCACACAGTTGCCCCGTTGCATCACGGGATGGAAATCGCATCACGCCGTAGATTGCCGGAGTCATCCACCCCGATTTTTACGGAACGGCGCGGAGACGTTGCGATATGGTCGAATCAGCCTGATTCGCCACCGATTTGAGCTCGAATCCCTGCGTGGCGAAGACGGCGCTCAGTACCGTCACCGCGTTCAGATGGCTCATGGGCCCTGGCTACCGACCGCCGGGGCGGAAATTCGCAATCCGTCAATGCTTCCCGGCTTTCGCTTCCTGCTTGCCGCGATCCTGCTGTCTACCTCCATCCTGGTGTTCGGCTTAGGGGCCGCCTCGCTGCTGCGGGCGAGCCACGAGCAGTATGTCAGCAACCCGTCCTGGCGGAACGGCCCGCAGGAGCAGGTGTTCGCGCAAAGCCCCGAGCCGGCCCAGCCGGTGCTCGCGGCGCTCCGCGTGGAGCCGGTCGCCAATGAGGCGACGCCCGCGGTGCAAGACCAAGCCCCAAGCAACCAGATCCCGAGCATTGGCCTGCCCGCGGTCGAAACCGCGCCCGAGCAGATGGCCGCGGTGACGCTCGAGGCCAAGATTCAGTCTGAGCCCCAGCCAGAGCCTCAGGTCGCCGCTGTCGCGCCGCCCGCAGAGACGGCTCCGCCCGCAACCGAAGCGCCAGTCGCCGAGCCCGCCAAGATCCAGGCTGCGGCTCCCGCGCCCGCCGACACGCTCACCCTGGCCGACACGACGGTTGCCACCGCCACCACGACGCCGGCCCCGGCGATGAGCGCCACCGACGTGCCGCGAACCGCGACACCGGCGCTGGCTTCGCGCGTGAGCGACATCGCAGCGGCCAGGGTGGCTGCGCTGAACGACCTCGCGCCTGCGAAGACCAAGACCGACAGCGCCGCGCCCGACAGCAAGCCGCGCGCGCACAAGCCGAAGAAGCGTCACCGCATCGTGCGGCGCCCGCCGCCTCAGCAGTTACAGCAATCACTCGATCCGTTCGGCCAGCAGCAGCAGACGCTCGCCACGACCGCCACGCGCACGCGCTGATCTTACGCCGGACCCGTCGCGATCGGCGGGCCTTTTTCCTGGCCCCATTCCGACCATGAGCCGTCATAAAGTGCGGTGTCGGTAATCCCTAAGCGATAGAGCGCGAGCGTCAGCACGCCGGCCGAGACGCCGGAGCCGCAACTCGTCACGATCGGCGCATCGAGCTTCACACCGGCGCCGGTGAAGGCGGCGCGGAGATCCTCGAGCGGCTTCATCGCGCCGGTCGCGGCATCGAACAGCTGGTTGTAAGGCACGTTGCGCGCGCCGGGGATGTGGCCGGAGCGAATGCCCGCGCGCGGCTCGGGGGCGCGGCCTTCGAAGCGATCGGCGGCACGTGCGTCGATCACCTGCTCGGCGTGACTTTCGACATTGGCGATCAGCTGCTGCATGCTGCGTACACGCTTCGTATCGTAGCTCGCCTTGAACGTCGCAGCCTTCGGCTTGACCTCGCCGCTCTCGACGGCGCGTCCCTCGGCGCGCCACTTCTTCAGGCCACCATTGAGGATGCGCACATTGCTGTGGCCGAAGGCCAAAAACATCCACCATGCGCGAGGTGCTGCGACCCAGCCGCCTGCGTCGTAGAGCACCACGGTATCGGCGTTCGAGATGCCGAGATTGCCGACATCGCGGCCGAATTGCTCGGCGCTCGGATACATGTGCGGCAGCGGGTTCGAATGATCCGACACCGCATCGACGTCGAAGAACACCGCCCCCGGCAGATGCGCAGCGAGATAGTCATCCTTCGGCAGCGGCAGCACGCCCGGCAGCTTGAAGCTGGCGTCGAGCACCTTGACGTTGGCGTCGTTGATGTGGGCAGCGAGCCATTCGGTCGAGACGAGGGGGTCGGTGGCGGTCATGCGAGGTCTTTCTTGTCATTCCGGGGCGTGCGCAGCACGAGCCCGGAATCCATCGTGCGGCAGAGACTGAGGATGAATGGATTCCGGGCTCGCGCTTCGCGCGCCCCGGAATGACGAGAGCGCTCACCCCTTCTTCTTCGGCTCCCACTGCTCCGTCGGACCGCCGGCATCACGCCAGGCTGCGTAGCCGCCGGCGATGTGGGCGACGGGCTTCAGGCCCATGTCCTTCGCGGTCTTGGCCGCGAGCGCGGAGCGCAGGCCGCCGGCGCAGTGGAAGACGAACTTCTTGTCCTCCTGGAACACCGGCTTCGCATACGGGCTCTGCGGATCGATCCAGAATTCGAGCATGCCGCGCGTGCAGGAGAACGCGCCGGGGATGCGGCCGTCGCGTTCGATCTCGCGGGGGTCGCGGATGTCGACGATGACGACGTCGCCGTTCTTGGAGATCTCGATGGCGTCCTTGGCGGTCAGCGTCTCGATCTCGGCATTGGCCTCGTCGATCAGCGCCTTGATGCCGCGGGTGATGTTTTGGGGCATGTGGTTCTCCCTCTAGTCGGCCGCGCGTGCAGCTAGTGCGTCAATTCCTTCATCGCACCTTCAAGTCCCTCGATCGTGATCGGGAACATGCGGTTCGCAAAGATGCGTTTGATGATGGTGGTCGATTCCGAATAGTCCCAGTGCTTCTGCGCGACCGGATTGAGCCACACCGAATGCGGATAGGTGCGGATGATGCGGTCGAGCCAGACCGAGCCGGGCTCCTCGTTGACATGCTCGACCGAGCCGCCGGGCACCATGATCTCGTAAGGCGACATCGAGGCGTCGCCGACGAACACGACCTTGTAGTCGTGCGGGTATTTGTGCAGCACGTCCCAGGTCGGCGTGCGATCGGTGAAGCGGCGCTTGTTCTGCTTCCACACGCCTTCATAGAGGCAGTTGTGGAAGTAGAAATACTCCATGTGCTTGAACTCGCTCTTCGCCGCCGAGAACAGCTCCTCGACCTGCTCGATATGCGAATCCATGGAGCCGCCGATGTCGAAGAACACCAGCAGCTTCACCGCATTGCGCCGCTCGGGGCGCATGTGAACGTCGAGATAGCCGTGATTGGCGGTCTCGCGGATGGTGGTATCGAGATCGAGTTCGTCCGGCGCACCGGTGCGCGCGAACTTGCGCAGGCGGCGCAGCGCCACCTTGATGTTGCGGATGCCGAGCTCGACATTGCCGTCGAGATCCCTAAACTCGCGCTTGTCCCACACCTTCACGGCACGGTTGTTGCGGTTTTTCTCCTGGCCGATGCGCACGCCTTCAGGATTGTAGCCGTGCGCGCCGAACGGCGAAGTGCCGGCGGTGCCGATCCATTTCGAGCCGCCCAGGTGCCGACCCTTCTGCTCCTCGAGCCGCTTCTTCAGGGTCTCCATGAGCTTGTCCCAGCCCATGGCCTCGATCTGCTTCTTCTCTTCCTCGGAGAGGTATTTCTCGGCGAGCTTCTTCAGCCACTCCTCGGGGATCTCCGCCTTCTCCATGGCGTCGAGCAGGCTTTCCAGCCCCTTGAACACCGTGCCGAAGACGCGGTCGAACTTGTCGAGGTTGCGCTCGTCCTTCACCAGCGAGGTGCGCGACAGATAGTAGAAATTCTCGACCGAATAGTCCGACAGGTCAGCGTCGAGCGCCTCCATCAGCGTGAGGTATTCGCGCAGCGTCACGGGGACCTGCGCATCGCGCAGAGACGTAAAGAATTGCAGGAACATGGGTGACAGATTGCCCGTCGGGTGGCGAACGTCAAGGGGCGGAGCCCGGCGCTGCACGCTGGACCGGTGGGCTTTTTGCTCTAGAATTGACCGCCTCACAGGGTTGTTTTGGGGACGTTTGCAATGGGTATTCTCGCAGCGCTCATCATTGGCGCGATCGCCGGCTGGCTTGCCGGCAAGATTGTCCACGGGGCGGGATTTGGGCTGATCGGCAACATTGTCGTCGGCATCATCGGCGCGCTGGTGGCCGGCTGGGTGCTGCCGCAGCTCGGCATCGCGCTCGCCACGGGCACGCTGGGCTCCATCATCGACGCCACGGTCGGCGCCGTGATTGTGCTCGTCATCCTTTCGCTGATAAAACGGGTCTGAAAGCCTGACCGAACCAGGAACGGCCGCCATGAGCGGCCGTTCCCATGTCGTGACCGAGCTAGCACCTCGGCCGACGACCAACAAGGACGCGCGATGAAATTTACCGGCACCAAGGACTATGTTGCGACCGACGATCTCAAGGTCGCCGTCAACGCCTCGATCGTGCTGGAGCGCCCGCTGCTGATCAAGGGCGAGCCTGGCACCGGCAAGACGGTGCTGGCGGAGGAAGTGGCGAAGGCGTTGAACGCGCCGCTGCTGACCTGGCACATCAAGTCCACCACCAAGGCGCAGCAGGGCCTCTACGAATACGACGCGGTGTCGCGCCTGCGCGACAGCCAGCTCGGGGATGCCCGCGTCTCCGACATCAAGAACTACATCAAGCGCGGCAAGCTGTGGGACGCCTTCGCGGCCGAGCAGCGCCCGGTGCTCCTGATCGACGAGATCGACAAGGCCGACATCGAATTCCCGAACGATTTGCTGCTCGAGCTCGACCGCATGGAATTCCATGTCTACGAGACCGGCGAGACGATCAAGGCGAAGCAGCGCCCGATCATGATGATCACCTCCAACAACGAGAAGGAGCTGCCGGACGCCTTCCTGCGCCGCTGCTTCTTCCACTACATCAAGTTCCCCGACGCCGACACCATGGGCCGCATCGTCGACGTCCACTTCCCCGGCATCAAGAAGCGCCTGGTCGAGGAAGCGCTGCGCATCTTCTTCGAGGTGCGCGAGGTGCCCGGCCTGAAGAAAAAGCCCTCGACCTCCGAGCTGCTCGACTGGCTGAAGCTGCTGCTCAACGAAGACATGAGCGTCGAGCAACTCCGCGAGCGCGACCCGCGAAAACTGATCCCGCCGCTGCATGGCGCGCTGCTGAAGAACGAGCAGGATGTGCACCTGTTCGAGCGGCTGGCGTTCTTGAGCCGACGGGAAGTTTGAGGGCACGCTCTCTTGGGATAGCGCTGCGCTGTCGCGTCACCATCGGTGTCATGCCCCGGCTTGACCGGGGCATCCAGTACGCCGCGGCTCCTCGATTCAAGCACAACCGCCTCTGGAATACTGGATCGTCCGGTCAAGCCGGACGATGACAGCGAGAGTGTGGCCGCAGACGCACCTCCGCATCCTCGCGGCGCATTTCGCCCGAGCTTTGCTTCGTTCCTCGCCCTCCAGGAAAGAGGGCGCAGGGAAGGCCGGGTGCCGGCTGGCACCCACGGTCCGCTGTGCGAGTGTAGCGCAGGGAGAAATGCACAGCGGCATACAGGTGAAGCCGAACACACGGCCTTCCCTGCGCAGTGGGTTGACGGCTTATGCCGTGCTCTCCCGGGAGCCGAATTCCTTCTGGCCTCCCTCGCCCCGCGAATTGACGATGTGGTTGACCCGGTTGGGCGCTCCACACCTCCGCAAAAGGCTTGGCCGTAGCGACGACGGCCAGGACCACACGGTTTTGCCGTACGCGCGCTCATCGACGCCACAGGGTCTTCCGGCAGTGTGCACACGCGCCGAAAGAATGCTGGCGAGACGAACTTGACAGCGCCGCTCGTTCACACGCGGGTCTCAGGCTCACAGGGACTACCCGCCCTGCCCGCCCCATCTCGTGCCGACGCTGCCGCGTCCACCGCAACCCGACCCACGTTTCGAACGACAAACGAGACGCCCCTCTTCGATGGGCCGGGCTGTTTCGATTTATGCCGCAATTCCGAATTTCGGTAAAGTGGAATATTTTTGCGGGGAGGAATTGACGGGGTGGGCGGTGTTTTGCCCGACGGGCAGTTTTCGCAGGACTAGCGCTGCTGCTCCTTCCAGATCTCCCACGGCTGGAACGGCGCGACCACACGTCCCTCGGGATCGATCCGGCCCCACTCTCCGCCCTCGTACCAATGATGCGAACCGTCGGAAGCCTGCGTGCAACCCCGACACACCACCGCGAGGCCTTTCTCGAACGGATAGGCCCCATCGTAGATGGCGGGAATGACGAGGTCGAGATTGCGGTCGACATACCCAAGCTTGCCTCCGACCGGCGACCGCGCACGGCGATCGACGAAATCATCCGCGCCGTTGTCGTAGGTCTCGACCGGCACCAGCGGTTTGCCACGTCGCGTGTAGTACCATTGGCCCTTCTTGCCCGTGCCATACAGCAGGACTCGCGCGAGACCATTGGAGTCGAATTGGAGCCGCGACAAATAGGAACTCGTCAGGCGCGGCTGACCATCGGGACCGCTCGCCGCGCATTGCTTGATGTCCAGCTCAGGCTCCCAGCAATCGAACACCGCGTCCGACGCATCTCCGCCTCGTTCAGCCGCGGTGACAGATTTGGACGAAAGAAGCATTAGAGCGAGCAGCGCCGCCGCCTTCACAATCTTCGCCATTCAAAAATCCTTCAGCTCGTAGGGTGGGTTAGCGTTAGCGTAACCCACCTCTTCTGTTTCCGTATCGAGAGAAGTGGTGGGTTACGCCGCGCGGACTGCGCTTTGCGCAGCCGCGGGGCTAACCCACCCTACGAAGATCGCCTCACGCCACCGCGGCCTCCGGAATCCGCGCGGCTTCCATTGGCACCTTGCCGCGGATCAGGTCCGAGGCACGATCCGCGATCATCATCGTGGAGGCGTTGAGGTTTGCCGAGATCATGCGCGGCATCACGGAGGCATCGATGACGCGGAGGCCTTCCAGGCCGTGAACACGGAGCTGGTCGTCGACCACTGCCCAAGAAGTGTCCGCCGGGCCCATGCGGCAGGTGCAGCCGGGGTGGAAGGTGGTGGTGCCGCGTTCGGTGGCGGCGGCCAGGAACTCGTCGTCGGTGTTGATGTTCGGCCCGGGGAAATCCTCATAGGCGTAATAGGGCGAGAGCGGCGCGGACTTCAGCAGGTTGCGCGCGAGCTTCATGCCGCCGACGATGACGCGGCGGTCGAGCTCGGCGTCGAGATAATTGGTCTGGATGATCGGCGGCGCGAACGGATCATTGGAGCGGATGCGGACATAGCCGCGGCTCTCCGGGCGCTGCTGCCAGGATGCGACGGTCATGCCGGGCTCGTCCTCGAGCTGGCCCTGCACACCTTCCTTGTAGCTCGCGGGGGTGAAGGTGAGCTGCAGGTCGGAACTATCGGCGCTCTCGCCGGAATGCCAGAAGCAATAGACCATGGTCGGCGACAGCGAGAGCAGACCGCGGCGCGCGGTCGCCCATTTCAACGCCTCGATCCACAGCGAGAAACCACGACGAAGCTCGTTGATGGTCTTGATGTCCTTTACGCGCGCCACCGTTCGGGGCGCGTAATGGTCTTGCAGACCCTCGCCGACCGGGAGCGCGTGACGCACCTGGATGCCGTGGGCGTTCAGAAAATCGGGCGAGCCGATGCCGGAGAGCTGGAGCAGCTGCGGCGAATTATAGGTGCCGCCGGAGAGGATCACTTCCTTGTTGGCGCGCACTTCCACCGGCGTACCGCCGCGGCCGCCCTTGGCATAGCGCACGCCGACGGCGCGCTTGCCCTCGAAGATGATCTCGGTCGCATGCGCATGCGTGTGCACATGCACGTTCGGCCGCTTCATCGCGGGCTTGAGGAAGGCAGTCGAGCCGGAGACGCGCAGGCCCTTGTCGATGGTGCGCTGGCAGTAGGAGACGCCTTCCTGTTTCGCACCGTTGTAATCGGGGTTGCGGGGGATGCCGAGCGACACCGCGCCTTCCATAAAGGCCTCGCAGAGCGGATCGCGCCACTCCATCGTCGTGACGGTGAGCTTGCCGTCGCGCCCGCGAAACGCGTCCTCGCCCTCGCCGACCCGCTTCTCCAGCCGCTTGAAATAGGGCAGCACGTCGGCATAGCCCCAGCCGCGATTACCCATCTGCGCCCAGGTGTCGAAATCCATGCGCTGGCCACGGTTGTAGATGTGGCCGTTGATCGAGGACGAGCCGCCGAGCGTCTTGCCGCGCGGCGCGTAGATGCTGCGGCCGCCGGTGTAGGACCCGACCTCCTGCTGGTAGGCCCAGTTGATGCTCTTCATGTGGAAGGTCTTGATGAAACCCGCCGGCAGATGGATGTAGGGATGCCAGTCGCTCGGGCCGGCCTCGAGCACGCAGACGCTGGTGTTGGGATCTTCACTGAGCCGGCTTGTGAGCACGCAACCGGCGGAGCCCGCGCCGATGATCACATAGTCAAATCTATCCATGGTGCCTCGGCCGCCTTTAGCGCGGCTTGTCGTTGAGTTGATATTCGAGATGCGCCTTCACCGTCGGCCATTCCGCCGCGGTGATGCTGTACACGACGGTGTCGCGCAGCGTGCCGTTCGGCGCGACCTGGTGGCTGCGCAAAATGCCGTCCTGCTTGGCGCCGAGACGCTCGATGGCGCGACGGCTCTGGTGGTTGAAGAAGTGCGTGCGGAATTCGACCGCGATGCAGTTCAGCGTCTCGAACGCGTGGGTGAGCAGCAGGATCTTGCACTGCGTGTTGAGCGGTCCGCGCTGCGCGCTCTTGCCATACCAGGTCGAGCCGATCTCGACGCGGCGGTTGGCGGCATCGATGTTCATGTAAGTCGTTTGGCCGACGATCTTGCCGCCCGCGTCGAACACGGTGAACGGCAGCATCGAGCCCGCGGCCTGGAGACCGAGCCGGCGGTCGATCTCCTTGGCCACGTTCTCGGGCGTCGGGATCGCGGTGTACCAGATCGTGTAGAGCTCGCCGTCCTTCACGGCCTCCACCAGTCCTTCGCGGTGCTCTTTCGACAGCGGCTCGAGACGGGCGTGCTGTCCACGCAGGGTGATGGGATCAGGCCAGGGCATCTTGAAGTCTCCTTTGTCATTGCGAGGAGCGCAGCGACGAAGCAATCCAGACCGTCTCCGCGGACGCATTCCTGGATTGCTTCGCTTCGCTCGCAATGACGGTCACTAGCACCGTTTACTTGTTTAGGAAATTGAGAGGCAAACCGCCGCGCGGCCAGTCCATGGCGATCAGCTCGCCGTTGCCGGACAGCGTGATGTAGGCGGTCTTCAGTTCGGGGCCGCCGAAGGCGATATTGGTGGTGACGCGGTCGCCGGTCGGGACCTGCTCGACCAGGGTGCCATCGGGTGCAATCACCGAGATGCAGCCCGAGACGAGGGTGGCGACGCAGACGTTGCCGTTGGCTTCGACCGCGAGCGAGTCGAACATCTGGTAGCCGCCGAGGCCGCAGATCGGTTTTCCCCGCTCGCCGCGGTAGATCACCTCACCCGGCTTGAGCGTGCCGGGCGCGGAGAGCTCATAGGCCCAGAGCCGGCCGGTGGGCGTCTCCGCGATGTAGACGGTGTTCTCGTCCGGCGACAGACCAATGCCATTGGCCGGCAGCACGCCATGCACGACCTCGACGATCTCCGTCATGCCGGGCTTGAGATAGTACATGCCGCCGACATCCATCTCGCGCGCACGGCGCTTGCCGAGGTCGGAGAACCACAGGCCGCCGTGCTTGTCGAACACGAGATCGTTCGGCCCACGCAAATCGTGCTCGCCGCATTTGGTCACGACGGTCTCGATTTGGCCGGATTGCAGGTCGACGCGCTGGATCGAGCCGCCGAGATAGCTGTCCGGCTGCGGTCCGGGCATGATCATCTTGCCGGTGGGAATCCAGGAGAAGCCGCCATTGTTGCAGATGTAGATCTTGCCGTCGGGACCGAGCGCCGCGCCGTTCGGGCCGCCCGGCACCTTGGCCACGATCTCCTTGCGGCCATCGGGATAAACGCGGGTCAGGCGCTGGCCGCGGATTTCCACCAGCACGACCGAGCCGTCGGGCATCACGACCGGCCCTTCGGGAAATTCGAGGTCGGTGGCGAGAACGCGAACGTTGGACATGTGGGACCCTCCCGGCTGCTTGTTATGGCTTGCACGGGATGTCCGGCACGGGCCCCACACGCAAGATTTGCCTGCGGTTATGACAAAGTAGGTCCCCCTTGCCAAGCAAGCGGGATGGTATGCCAGCGTTGCAATGCTACTCCCTCACCGGCACCCAGATCTCGAAGCCGCCATTGCCGCTCACGGGATCGAACTTCTCGTCATAGCGCTCGAAGTTCGGCGCGTCCGCGGCCTTCAGGCCAGAGGCCGGCAGCCATTGATTCCAGATGGTGTTGACGGTGCTGCGGATCGAGGCGACGTGGTCTGAATGCGTGAACACCGCATAGCGCTGCTCGGGAATGCGGATGCGGCCAAGCCCGCGCGGCAGATCGGAGAAGTCGGTGACCTCGACGCCGGCGATGTAATCGAAGTTGCCGGAATCATCGCCGTTACAGCACACGCCGTAAGCGACGTTTCCGACACGTTCCGGAATATCGGCGACCTCCTGGTGGAAGCGGTGCCACAGGCCCGGAATGGCCGCGCCGTTGTCGCAGGAGATGCGCTCGGCGAGGCCGGCGACGAGGAAGGCTTTTGCGGTTTCGAAACGCGGGGCTTTGAGGTTGTCGAGCATGGTGGAGTCCATGAGGATCGGCTCCTGAAGCGTGAGATGATTGACGCTCGTCGCCGCCCTCACCGCTTCCGGCGTGGTGCCGAACTGGTCGCGGAACGCGCGGGTGAATGCTTCGTGCGAGCCGTAATCCGCCTCCAGCGCCAGCGACAGAATGTCCGGCGCGCCCCTGGCAAGACTGCGCGCCGCCTCACTCAGCCGCCGTGCGCGCACGTAACGCATCACCGGCAGACCGGTGGCTGCGGCAAACGCACGCACCATGTGGAACCGCGACACGCCACCGATCGCAGCGATCTCGTCGAGCGTCATCGGCTCGGCCAGATGGCTCTCGATGTACCAGAGCGCGCGCTGGGCTGGGTTCATGATGACCCTCATTCGAAGCAAGGACGGGTTTAGTCGATCACGAGATGCCCTGTTTGATCGGCGTTGCGGTCAGGCGCTATTTGTCCTTCGCATCCTTCGGCGGCGGCGCGTCCTGCTTCTTCTTCAGATCGTCCGCCTGCTTCGCCTGCGCCGCCTGGAGATCGCCGACGGTCTTCTGCAGGCCCACGAGCGTCACCTTCAGCGCGTCGATCTGGCGGTTGGCTGCATCGATCTTCTGCTGATGATCGAGATTGAGCTTGGCGATGGTCTTCTGGAGAAAATCGACATTGCTCTGCAGACAGCCGGTGCGCCGCTCCATGGTCTTCTCGACCGTGCAGATCTCGATGCCGGGCACGTCCTGCGCCAGCGCCTGAGTGTGCGCGACGAGCAGTAACATGGCGAAACACACGGCGGCGAGCGTGCGCGGCATTCAGGTTCCTCGTCAAATTAATCACGGCAATGTGCGCCGATTGGGCGCGCCTTCCCGAAGCTACCACACTCGTACCGCATTCTCGCGTTGAGCTTGGGTTGTTCCCTCGGACGGGGAGCAGTGAACCGCGCGCGGAAGAAGTGGGCGCTCTTTCCGTGGCTTTGATTAGGGGAGATTTTTGGAATGGCAACGCGTGATAGACGTCTGGCGGAATTCGATGGCGCCGGACAGCCGCCACCTGGCCTGCCGGTCGAAGTGCTGTGTGAGGACCACAGCGGGACATATCAACTGCCGTTCGCCTGCCGCTATGTCGAGGGCCGCTGGCAGAACGACGCAGCCGGCGTCCCGGTGGAAGCCACCGTCATCGGCTGGCGCGTGCCGCGTGTGAAGCATTCCGGCGTCGCCTGACGGCTTGGTTCTGTCTCAAAATGCAACGGGGCCGCGCTCAGCCTTAAGGAACGGAACGCGGCCCGAACGAATCACGTCCGAATCAG
Organism: Bradyrhizobium sp. AZCC 2230; assembly: GCF_036924495.1. Taxonomy (NCBI): domain Bacteria; kingdom Pseudomonadati; phylum Pseudomonadota; class Alphaproteobacteria; order Hyphomicrobiales; family Nitrobacteraceae; genus Bradyrhizobium; species Bradyrhizobium sp. AZCC 2230. The sequence continues at coordinate 4,134,487 of NZ_JAZHRS010000001.1, forward strand.
CCGTTTAGCGCTGTACGCGGCTGTTCACGGCTAGATGTCGACAAAGCGCAGCCGTCGCGCACAATATCTGCGCGACGCAAGAACCGCCCTCACCAATGACCGGGGCCAAAAGTTAATGATGGCAAAGACATAGAGGCTGGCGAGGACGCGGGCCACGGCCGCCGCGGAAACAGGCAGGACCGTGCAGCGCCTGCCTAATATTCGACCTCGAGCTCCTCGATCTCGGCCGGCTCTTCCTTCGCCGCCGCGATCCATTCCTTCATCTCGGGCATCGCCATGATGGTATCGGCATAGGCCTTCAGCTGCGGCTCGAGCTTGACGTCATAGGTGACGAAGCGCGTCACCACGGGGGCGTACATCGCATCCGCCATGGTGCGCGTCTCGCCGAACAGGAACGGGCCGCCGGACTTCTCCAGGCAGTCGCGCCAGATCGACCAGACCCGGTCGATGTCGGCCTGCGCGCGCGACCAGATCTTGAAGCCGGGAAAATGCCCCTTCAGATTGACCGGCAGCGAGGCGCGCAGCGTGGTGAAGCCGGAATGGATTTCGCCGCAGATCGAGCGGCAATGCGCGCGCTGGACGCGGTCTGCCGGCAACAGTCCGGCGTCCGGCATCGCCTCGTTGAGATATTCGGCAATCGCGAGCGTATCCCAGACGGTGGCGCCGTCGTGGCGCAGGCAGGGCACCAGGATCGAGGACGACAGCAGCAGGATTTCGGCGCGCGCCGATGCGTCATCGGGCGCGGTGACGATCTCCTCGAAATCGAGCCCGGAAAACTTCGTCAGCAGCCAGCCACGCAGCGACCAGGACGAGTAGTTCTTGCTGCTGATGGTCAGTGTCGCCTTCGCCATAGGGCTCTTCCCTCACGCCTTTGACTTGCAGTTATTTGGACTCGCAGTGACTTGCACGCCGCCCGGCCTGGACGTGCCCGTCACCTGTGCTTCCTGCGAAATGAGCAGCAAGCGACGTGCCAATTTTGAGGTCGGCCCAACGCGCTTCTGGCTCCGATATTGCATGGCACCATCGGACAGGTGGGCGCTTCAGTATGATGTCGATGTATTATCAGGCTTTTCAGAACCAGATGGACTTGACGGCCCCGCTTCGGGCAGGGGCCTCGTCCGCGCTCAAATTCCTCCATCTGGCGCCCCAGGGCATGTCAGACCAGGTGATCGGCCGGCTCTCGGCTGCGCTGGAGCTGATCTCGCGCTCCACCCTCACCTATGACCGCCCGGCCTACGGCATCGACAGCGTGAAGGTGGGCGATCGTGAGGTTGGGATCACCGAGGAGATCGCCTACGCGACGCCGTTCGGCTCGCTGCTGCACTTCAAGAAGGACGGCGTGACCGAGCAGCCGCGCATGCTGCTGGTGGCGCCGATGTCCGGCCATTTCGCCACGCTGCTGCGCGGCACGGTGAAGACCCTGCTGCAGGATCACGACGTCTACATCACCGACTGGCACAATCCGCGCGATATCCCGCGCAGCGAGGGCCGCTTCGGGCTCGACGACTACACCGAGCATCTGATCGACTTCCTCGGCCAGCTCGGTCCGCGCCCGCATATGGTGGCGATCTGCCAGCCGTCAGTCTCCGCGCTCGCGGCCGCAGCGATCATGTGCGAGGGCAATCACCCTTCGCGGCCGGCGACGCTGACGCTGATGGCGGGGCCGATCGACACGCGCATCCAGCCGACCAAGGTCAACGACTTCGCCAAGAGCAAGCCGATCGAATGGTTCGAGCAGAACCTGATCAACTACGTGCCGGTGCAGTGCCGCGGCGCGCTTCGGAAAGTCTATCCCGGCTTCGTGCAGCTCACGGCGTTCGTCTCGATGAACCTCGAGCGCCACATCAAGCAGCACATGGATCTCGCCAACCACATCGCCAAGGGCGAGAAGGAGAAGGCCGCCAGCATCAAGACCTTCTACGACGAATATTTCGCGGTGATGGATCTGCCGGCCGAGTTCTACATCGAGACGGTGCGCGACGTGTTCCAGGAGCACCTGCTGCCGCAAGGCAAGCTGATGCATCGCGGCCGCCCGGTGGACACCAAGGCCGTCGGCCGCATGGGCCTGATGACGGTCGAGGGCGAGAAGGACGACATCTGCTCGATCGGCCAGACGCTCGCAGCGCAAGACCTCTGCACCGGCGTGCGCGCCTATCGCCGCGTCCACCACATGCAGGCCGGCGTCGGCCATTACGGCGTATTCTCGGGCAAGCGCTGGAATAACGAGATCTATCCGCTGCTGCGGGATTTCGTGCACGTCAATTCGTGAGGCGCTGCGTCGATTTCAAGTGACCAGCCGGATATGCGCGGCTGTCGGCTTGCGGCCGGCGCCGTTGATCGGTGTGATATCCTGCGGGCAGGCCGAGAAGACCACGTAGCAATCCCGGAGAGCCCGCAGCACCACATAGTCGCCTGGCCTGCTGACGGGCTCGCCCTGCGTCAGGCTGAGATCGCCGTTGACCGGGATGTTCATGAACAGGTTGAGCGGCTGCGGTACATGGCTCGCCTTCATGCCGATCTCGTCCAGAGCCTCGACCATGTTGTCGGCGCAGTTGCGATGATAGTCCGTGCAACCCAGATGCTCATAGCGCCAGCGGTCGCACGCCGCCATCAGGGTGTCGTGGATGCCGGGCGATGTGTCTTGCTCCAGCACCAGAATCGGTTCCCGTTTATTGGTGAAGAGCGTCTGGCCGGCGGCCGGCATCAACCGGCCGTTCTCGACCCTTGTGTGCTCCATCGACATATGGTGTCCGAGATCCCCGATGCAGAACGCCCAGGTGTCCACGACCTGAGCGCCATAGGTGTTGATGATTTGGACGGCCTGCCCCTTGCCCAGCCGAACGGCTTTGCCACGCGTGGCCGGGATGACGTCGAGTGTTCCAGTCATGATGCCCTCCTTCAAGCGGCGAGACGAGCGCTGCGGCGGGCTGCCCAGCGCGGCTGGGCGCAGATGTGGCCCAGGAATTCGATGACGGTCAGCGCGCCGAGATAAGCGGTGACACCGGTGCCAACATCGAGCGGCGGATTGACCTCGACGAAGTCGAAACCCGCGATATCGTGTCTCACGGCGATCGCCTTCAGGCTGTCGCGCAGCTCGGGATACGTCAGTCCATTGGGCTCAGCCGAAACGCAGCCTGGAACCAGCGACATGTCCATAGCGTCGACGTCGATGCTGACGTACACCCGTGAGCCCGCGGGCAGCAGATCGGCGACCCCTTGCGGACCGATCTGACGGAACTCGCCCATCGGAATGACACGGTTGCCCGACGCAATGACATCCTCGATCTGCGCCGGCGAATGACGCAGGCTGCGAATGCCGACCTGCGTCAGGCTGAGCGTGTTGTCCATGCCGGCGATATGGCGAAAGGCATGGCTGTTGGTGATGGTCAGGTCGTTCTCGAACGGCGCGTAGTCGGTATGCGCGTCGAAATGGATGACGTGCAGCTTCTCCTGGAAGGCACGGAAGATCGGATAGGTAATCGAATGATCGCCGCCGAGCACCACAGGAAGCGCGCCGCGATCGAGAATCCCGCGCACCATGGCGGTGATGTTCTCGAAGGTGCGAGGCGCGTTGGCCGGGTGAATATCGACGTCGCCGACGTCAGCGATCAGGCCCTTCGACATTTCCTCGACCAGATATTCGCGCCGGGTCTCCGGATCGTAGTAACCTTCGCCGCTGCCGTAGAAGCGCAGTGAATGCTCGCGCAGTGCGCGCGGCGCAAGGCGGCTGCCCGGCATGAACGGCGAGCCCTCGTCGAAAGGCACGCCGAGTACGGCAATGGCCGCGTCCAGCGTGGACAGATCCTCGCAGATTCGCGAACGCAGGAAGGACGGGATCCCGACATAGGGACGGTTGACGCGAGGCATGGTGCTACTCCGTGGGGGTGGCTGTAGTCGTGACGATGCGGTGGTCCGCCCGCACCAGGTCGAGAAAGTTGCGAAGGCGCGGCTCTTTCGGCGCGGCCATGATGTCGCGCGCCGGCCCCTCCTCCAGGATGCGTCCGTGGTCCATGAAGGCAATGCGGTCGGCGAGGCTCGCCGCGAAGCCGATTTCATGCGTGACGACCAGCATGGTCATGCCAGTACCGGCCAGCGCGCGCAGCACGGCGAGTACCTCACCGACCAGCTCCGGATCGAGCGCCGAGGTCGGCTCGTCGAACAGCATCAGGGCCGGATCCATCGCCAGCGCTCGCGCAATGGCCACGCGCTGCTTCTGTCCGCCGGAGAGCGCATGCGGGTGGCGGTCCATCCGGTCGGCGAGCCCGAGCCGCGTGAGCAATTCGATACCGCGCCGCGTCGCTTCGTCCCGCGGCCGGCCCAGCACCACGGTCTGCGGCCGGACCACATTCTCGAGCGCGGTCATGTGCGGCCAGAGATGAAACTGCTGAAAGACGATGCCGACCTGCGGGCGCAGGGCGTCGATCTGCCGGCGGTTCTGGCGGCGCACGACGCCGCCCGGCATCAATTCGCGCCCCAACGGCTTGCCCGCCACCTCGATGAAGCCATCGTCGGGTTGCTCGAGCCAGGTCAGGCAGCGCAACAGGGTGCTCTTTCCGCACCCGCTCGGACCGATCAGCGCCACGATCTGACCCGCATGCACGTCAAGATACACCTTGTCGAGCGCGGTGACGCCGTGAAAGCGCTTGGTCAGGTTGGAGACGCGGAGGACGGGGGGAGCGCTCATCACGTCCTCCTGGCCACCAGCGAGAGATAGCGGTCGGCGATGCGGTTGCGGCTGACGGACTCGGCCTGCACGGCACCGACCCTGCGCTCCAGTCGCCTGGATGCCTCCGCGATGACGACCGCGATCAGCCAGTAGATCGAGGCCACGGCTGCGAACACCTCGAAGGGAGCGAAGGTGTTTCCCTGCACCACGAGGCTCTGGTAGGTGAGCTCCGGCACAGTGATGGAGGACAGGACGGCCGACTCCTTCATCATGGTCAGCGTCATGTTGGTGGATGGCGGCACCAGGGCGCGAAGGATCTGCGGGGCGATCACGTGCCACATCGCGCTCATCGGCGACATGCCGATGGCGCGCCCGCTTTCGAACTGGCCACGCGGCAATGCGAGAATCGCAGCACGCACGATCTCGGCATAATAGGCGCTGGCGAACAGCGCGAGTGCTGTGGTCCCGACCAGGGTCGCCGGCAGCCGGATGCCGCAAAACGGCAATCCATAATAGACGACGAAGAGAATGATGATGAAGGGAATGTTGCGCAGGGTTTCGACATAGAGGCCCGTGACGAGTCCCGGCAGCCAGCCCGGCACGAGCGCAATCAAGGCAACCGCAATCCCCGCGACATAGCCCATCACGAGCGCCGCAACCGAGACCTGGAGCGTCAGCCACGCGCCTTGCAGGAGCAGCGGCCAATAGTCGACCAGAACGGCGGGATCGAAATGCATCGCCTCAGACCCGCGCCGCAGCGAAGCGGCTCTCTGCCACCCTGCCGGACAGGCTGATGACGAGATTGATGACGAGGAAGACGAGCGCCGAGCCGATCATGGTCTCGAACGGCCGATAGCTGGCGCTGGCGATCTGCTGCGCCGTGCGCAGCACGTCGACGACGGTGATGACCGACAGAAGCGCGGTGCCTTTCACGACAATTGTCGCTTCGTTGATCAGCACCGGCACGATGCGCCGGAACAATTGGGGCAGCACCACTTTGAGCCAGATGGCGTGCGGTGGCAGCCCGAGCGCCGTCGACGCCTCGATCTGACCGGCATCGATGGTGGCGAGGCCACCGCGCATGCTCTCGCTGACGAACACCATGCTGTTGAAGGCGATGGCTGAGACGCCCGCCACTTCCGGCGAGAGGTCGAGACCGACCGCCGGAAGCACGTAATAGGCGATGAAGATCTGGATCAGGAGCGGCGTGCCGCGCACGAAGCTGATGACGACGGCGATGCACGCATTGACGGCAACGATCTTCAGCGAGCGGACGATGGTCAACGCCGTGCCGAGCGCCAGGGCGAGCAGCATGATGATGACAGCCAGCCGGATGTTCACGGCCGCCGCGCCAATCAGACGGGGCAGGATCGACAGCAGGTAGTCGAGCTTGAAGCCCATGGCACGGGCCTTTCATGTCGCAAGATGCCTGGTCTCGCTGTTACCCCTCGGTCACCACGTCGATCGGCTACATTGCCCCGGGCGGCAGATAGCCTTGATCCGGGATCGTCATCTCGAAGCCGAACCATTTCTTCTGAAGGGTCGCGAGGCGGCCGTCGTCGCGCATCTTGCGGATCACCGCGGAAATGGCGTCCCGCAGATCCTTGTCGTCAGGCCGCGTCACCCAGGCGAGATAGGAGTATCCGCCGTCCTGAGGCGTTGGCGCCAGCAACTCGAAGACGTCAGGCTTCTCCTTGACCAGCGCGGCAAGACTCGGCAGCGACTGGATCACGGCGTCGGCTTCGCCGCTGGCGAGGGCCACGTAGCTTTCGGGGAAAGCGGTGAAGAGCTTCAGGTCCTTGAAGCCCGTTCCCCCCGCGGCCTTCAGCTTGGCATCGAGCGCACGAGCGACCGGTTCGGTTGACGACGCAAGTTGGGTTGCGACCACCTTGCCGTTGAGGTCTTCCACCTTGGTGAGCTTGTCGCCCTTGCGCTTCATGGCGTAGGGCACGCCATCGGCGATCGGCATCGTATAGGCGTAACGCTTGGCGCGTTCCGCATTGATGCCGACCGTGGTGGCGACAAAATCGAACTTGCCGGCCAGCACACCCGGCAGGATGCCCTGCCAGGGCAGGTCGAGCTGGTTCAGCTTCTTGACGCCGAGTTCCTTGACCACTTCGGCGAGAATATCGGAACCATAGCCGACGATCTTGCCATCCTTGACGAATTCGAAAGGAGGGAAGGCCGCTTCGGTGCCGACCGTCAGTTCACCGGTCCGCTTGATCTTGTCCAGCGTCGTCTCGGCGAAGGCAGGCTCGCTCGCGACCAGCGCGAGACAGGCGCTGCCCGCCAGAACGCCGAATATCGTGCGATTGGTCTTCCGCATGGCTGATCCCTTCGTTGTCGATGTCCGCAAAGGTTGCCGCCGCCTCAGGCAGGCGGCGCGTCGAAATAATTCGCCCTCACTGCCGCGCCGATCAGATTCACGATCAGGCGGCCGGCCGTGATGCAGGTGATCATGTTGACGTCGATGGATGGCGTGATCTCTACAATGTCCATGCCAACCACCCGCCCCTTGCGCACCAGGCCGTGGATGAGCTTGCGGACCTGATGGAAGGTGAGGCCGCCCGGCGCCGGGCCATCGACGGCAGGCATCACGGTCGGATCGAGGCCGTCGGCGTCGATCGTGATGTAATATTGGCCGCCCTCCGGAATCCGTTCGAGCACCGAATCCATGCCCTTGTCGTGCACCTCGAAGGCCGGAATGATGTTGGAGCCGTAGGCAGCCGCTGCCTCCACCTCTTCGGGTCGCGCGCTGCCGGATGAGCGAATGCCGATCTGGAAGATCTCGCCAATGTGGGACATCTCGGAGGCCCGCCGGATCGGGCTCGAGAGGCCATCGCGAACACCGTTCACTTCATCGCGCCAGTCGATATGGGCGTCGACCTGAATCAGCGTGATCGGACCATGGCCCTTGAAGGCGCGCAGGATCGGGATCGGGATGCCGTGGTCACCGCCGATGGTGATGGGCATGGCGCCGGCGGCAAGGATCTTGCTTACTGCTTCTTCAGCTCGGATGGAATGGCTGCGGAGATCGGTCATATCGGCAGGCACGTTGCCGACATCGACCACTTTCAAGGCACGTCCGCCGTAGATCGGGCCGCCGACGTCAAAATCGTAGCGCTCCAGGCCGCGACAGATGCGATCGGTGACCGAGCGGACAGCGTCGGGTGCCTTCGACTGGTCGTTGGTGATCGCGGCAGCGTGGTAGGCGCTGCCATAGGGAATGCCGAGGATGGCAATGTGCGCGTCGAGAGCGTCGAGATCGGTGCAAATTGGCGACCAGAGCAGGCTCTGGTGCTTGAGAGAAGGCGGCACCGTCAGAGGCAGAACCATAGGTCCTCCAGGTCACAGCAGGTTGGTCTTGCCGAGCAAATCGGCATCCGGCCGCCAGGCAACCGGTCTGCGCATCGCTCAGATGTTCAGCGACGCTAACGCGGACCGAATAGCGCCCGGAATGACGTTTCCCGAAACCATGCTTGTAGGAACCGCAACATGAAGCACGTCCCGCCGGCACCCGTTCCGCAGCTCACGGAGAGCGATCTCAGGCTGTTGCGCATCTTTCGCGCCGTCGCCGAGGCGGGTGGCCTGACCGCGGCAGAAACCCAGCTCGGGATGGAGCGATCGACCATCAGCCGGCATTTACTCGCGCTGGAAACGCGCCTCGGCAGCAGGCTCTGTTTTCGCGGTCCTTCCGGGTTCGAACTGACTGATTTCGGCCAACGGGCCCTATCGGCCAGCATCGCGGCCTGTGACGCGCTCGAAATGGTGCATCACGAGCTCAATCTCGCCCGCAACCTCCTGTCGGGCGAACTGAAGATTGGCATCGCCGACAACTGCCTGTCCAACCCGCACTGCCGGTTGGCGGACACGCTGGCTCGGTTTCGCGCTGCCGCCCCCAATGTCACCCTGAACGTTGCGATCGGCCTGCCGAGTGCGCTCGTCGACGACGTGCTGGAGCGACGACTGCATCTGGCCATCAGCGGACAGCCCGCCGTCAACAGCAAGCTCGAATACGTTTCGCTGTTCACCGAGGAGTTCCGGCTTTACACGGCGGCAGCGGCGCCGCTTGCGCTCGACGATTTGCGCGACGGCGGTGTGGTTGTGGTGACGCGGACAAACGATCGACGTACGCAAAATCTCGCGCGGCGGCTTCACATCAAGCAACATGCCGTTGCCTTCGGGCTCGAGGCGGTCGCGACAATGCTGGTCGGCGGCGGGTTTGTTGGCTTCCTGCCGACGCATTATGTCGAGATGCTAAGACCGATCCATCCATTGGAGGAAGTGTCGGGTGCCGAGGCGTTTCGCTACATGACCCAGTTCTCGCTGGTGTCGGCGATCAACCGGCCACTTCCACCGAGTGGCCGATTGCTGACTAAGCTGCTGACCGAGTCGCGGAGCACGAACTAAGCCGACCACTCCTCGCCCCAGACCTGCACGGCATGGCCGGGCGAGACTTCACGATATTGCCGCGCTGGCGGCTGATAGTCGGGCGCGCGCACCGGGCTTCTGATCTCGTCGTTTGCGACCTCGCGCCTGGTGCCGCGGCGCGCGGGATCGGGCACGGGAACGGCAGCCATCAGCTTCTTGGTGTAGGGATGCTGCGGATTGCCGAACAATGCCGCACGCGGACCGATCTCGACGATCTCGCCGAGATACATTACTGCGACGCGATGGCTCATCCGCTCGACCACCGCGATGTCGTGCGAGATGAAGAGATAGGCCAGCCCCATGCCGGCCTGAAGATCGAGCATCAGATTGACGACCTGCGCCTTGACCGAGACGTCGAGCGCGGAGACAGCCTCATCAGCGACGATCAATTTTGGTCCGAGCGCGAGCGCGCGCGCGATGCAGATGCGCTGGCGCTGGCCACCAGAGAATTCGTGTGGAAAGCGTGCGGCCATGTCGGCGGTGAGGCCGACGCGCTTGAGCAGGTCGGCGACCTTGTCGCGCGCCTGTGACGCAGTCGCGAGACCATTGGCCAGCAGTGGCGCTGCGATCGCCGTTCCCACCGACATGCGCGGATTGAGGCTCGCGAACGGATCCTGAAACACGATCTGCATGTGCTTGCGGAAATCGCGCAAGGTGCGGCCGTTCATGGCGAGCACGTCCTGGCCGTCGATCAGGACCGTGCCGGCGTCCGGTTCGGTCAGCTTGAGGATCGAGCGGCCCGTGGTCGACTTGCCGCAGCCGGATTCGCCGACTAGCGCCAGCGTCTCACCGGCGCGCAAGGTGAAGGAGATGTTCTCGACCGCGTGGACGCGGCCCGAGACCTTGCCGAACAGGCCAGAGCGGATCGGAAATCGCGTAGTGAGATTTGACACCTCCAACAGCGGACGCTCGGCGCTCGACACTGTGTCGGGCGTCTCCGCCGGTTCGTCCGAGGTGCCCGTGACCTTGTCGACGATGGGAAAGCGCATCGGCCGCGTCCGGCCGTCCATCGAGCCGAGCCGCGGCACGGCCGCGAGCAGTGCGCGCGTGTAGGGATGCGAGGGTGCGGCGAAGATGCGCGACGTCGCGTCGGTCTCCACCGCCTGCCCGCCATACATCACCACGGTACGATCAGCGATCTCCGCGACCACGCCCATGTCGTGTGTAATGAAGAGGATCGACATCCCCTCCTCCTGCTGAAGCTCCTTCAGCAATTGCAAGATCTGCGCCTGGATGGTGACGTCGAGCGCCGTGGTCGGCTCGTCCGCGATCAGGAGTTTTGGTTTGCAGGCCAGCGCCATCGCGATCATCACGCGCTGGCGCATGCCTCCTGAGAAACGATGCGGATGCTCGTGGAAGCGGGATTTTGCCGCTGGGATACGGACACGGTCGAGCAGGCCGATGGTCTCGGCTTCGGCCGCCGCACGCGACAGACCGCGATGCTGCATCAGCGCTTCCGCGATCTGGAAGCCGATCGTGAGCACCGGATTGAGGCTCGTCATCGGCTCCTGGAAGATCATCGCGATGTCGTTGCCGCGGATGTCCTTCATATCAGCTTCGGGCAGCGTCAGCAGATCGCGGCCGGCGAGCATGATACGGCCCTCGCTACGGCCGCTCTCCTTGGGAATGAGCCGCATGATCGACAGCGCGGTGACGCTCTTGCCCGAACCGGACTCGCCGACGATCGCGACGGTTTCGCGGGGCGCGACATCGAAGGAGACGTTGCGGACGACCGGAATCCACTCTCGCTCGCGCAGGAAGGACGTGGTGAGGCCGGAGACCGACAGCACGGGCGCCTGTGCTTCGGCAATCGCTCGATCAGATTTGCTTGCGCCGCTGCTCATGCGCAAGCCCAGAGGTTTGCCGCGGAGTAGGTCCGCTCCCTCCCCCGCATGCGGGCAGGGCTATCGCATGTGGCTGATGAGTTGGAGAAGGAAGGCATCGTCCCAGCCAGCGCGCTTGACCTTTTGGCGCATGGAGATGCGGGCGGGGTGAGCGCGAATGAGGTTGACCGCGTTCCGCCGCAAGGTCGCAAAGTTCTCGGGACCGTTGTCTTTTCGGGTTCGGCAGGCATCCTCGCCAAAGACGACGTCCAGGACCCAGTGCAACTGGTTCTCGATGCTCCAATGGCTGCGGACGACCTGCAAGAATCGTCTTGCAGGCATATACTTGGACAACACGTAATATCGCACGGCCGGTTTTCCGGCTGGTTTGCCATGCAGCCGTCGGCGCGAGGTGACGCGAGCGATGGCGGCCATTCCGGGAAAGCGGTTTGCCACCCCCAGGCTGCTGTTGCGCATGATGGTGGCGCGTCTGGATTCGGATCGATCGTGGGTGCTCGGCTCGAGACTCTGCGCCACGTTGCGCTTGCCCGAGCGGGTGAAGCAGCGTTCGACGTCCGCAAACAATTTGCTTTGATTCTCCTTGAGAGCCAGCACGTAGTTGGCGCCGCGTGCGAGCACCTTGTTGGCGAAGGGGCGATTGCAATGCAGGGCGTCGGCCGTGACGATGCAGCCTTCGAGCGAGAGCATTTGCAGCACTTCCAGCGCCCCTTGGGCCTCGTTGCGACCCGGTGCCTTGCACGAAGCAAGCGCCATCCGCGCCTCGGTGGCGAAGACATTGACCATGTGCAGCGGCGTAGCGCTGCGGCCCCGCTCGTAGGCTCCTCGCACCGCCTTGCCATCGACGGCCACAACACCGGTAAGTTTGATCCCGTTGACCTCGGCGAAGGCTGCCATAAAGCATCGGAAGGCTTGCTCGAAAGCCGCAGGGTCGAGCGCGTTGAGCACGCGGCTGAACGTGTCGTGACTGGGAACTCCGTGCTCCAGCCGAAGGAATTGCCGCAACAGCTTTTCCTTGGACGATGCAAATACCTCCATGTCCGTCGCGCTCTGCCCGCCACACAGGATCGTGGCCAGCGCGATGACGATGATGTCCAGCAAATCGTGCAGCGCGTTCGGTGCACGCGGATCGGGCAACGTACTGAAGATATTGCGGATCTTGCGCATAGGGGCCCCTCTGCGAATCGGGAGCCCTCTTCAGAATCCATATTGTCGGCCCGCGCAACACCTCGCGCAAATTCACATGCGATTCCCCTGCGCATGCGGGGGAGGGTTGGGGAGAGGGTGTCTCCGCAAGCGAGAACCCCCAAGAGGAGAGAACCCTCACCCGGCGCTACGCGCCGACCTCTCCCGCAAGCGGGAGAGGTAAGAGGAGCTCGTTGCTGCACTGATGTCTCTATTGCCATCGCGCCCTCAGTAACCGCGGCTGCGGTCGACAAGTCCCGGCAGCTCTTCGCCGCGGCGGTGACGTGCGATGACATCGAGCACGAAATCGACGGCCGTGTCCGGACTCGTCATGCTGGCATTGTGCGGCGTCAGCAGGATGCGCGGATGGCTCCAGAACGGATGACCCGCCGGAAGCGGCTCGGGATCGGTGACGTCGAGCACCGCACCCGACAGCGCGCCGCTGTCGAGCGCCGCGAGAAAATCGGCCTCGATGAGATGCGGGCCGCGCCCGACATTGACGAGCCCTGCCCCGCGCGGCAGGCGCGCGAACAAATCGGCGTTGAGGATGCCGCGGGTCTCGTCTGTCAGCGGCAGCAGGCAGACGAGAATGTCGGACTGTGCCAGGAATTCCGGCAGCGCACGCGCGCCCGCATAACAGGTGACGCCCTCGATCTGGCGCGGCGAACGATTCCACCCTGCAAGCGGAAAGCCGAACGCCCTGAGGCGTTCGAGCACGGCCTGACCGAGCTGGCCGAGCCCCATCACGCCGACACGGCGACGTTTGGCCGGCGTGATCCGGATCTCGCGCCAGACCTGCTCCTTCTGCTGATTGACGAAGGACAGGAGATCGCGATGCAGGCCGAGCACCGCCATGGTCACATACTCCACCATGGTCTCGGCGATGCCGGGCTCCAGCATGCGGACCAGTGGGACGTGCGCCGGTACTTTTGTTGTGTCGAACTGATCGACGCCAGCGCCGACCGAGAAGACCAGTTCGAGGTTGGGGAAGGTCACCGCGATATCGTCCGGCGGCACCCACGCCACGAGGTAGCGAACATCAGCGGGATCACCGATATCGGGCCACAGCCGGAACGGCACGTGCGGCGCGCGTTCGGCGAAGAAGGTCGCCCACTCCGCACCACGCACCATGTTGGCCTTGTAGAGAACCGCCATGCCGCCCTCAGAACGGGCTGACCGGCGCGAGCCGCCGGCCGTCGATCATGCGCTTGTGGCTGTAGGCGGCGGGATCGACCAGCGGCGTTGCGCCGGTGACAATGTCGGCGGCAAGCTTGCCGGCGGCGGGACCGATGCCGAAGCCATGGCCGGAGAAGCCGGTCGCAAGGAAGAATCCGGGCAGCGCGTCGACCGGCGAGATCACCGGGATCGTATCCGGCGTGCAGTCGATGGTGCCGCCCCAGGCCTCCGCGATCTCGATGTCCTTCAATTCCGGGTTCGCCTTGATCAGCGACGCCAGCGCGGCAGTGACCAGCGACATGTCAGGCTCGGGATCGCGCACACGCTCGGTCTCGAACGGTGACGGCTTGTCAAGGCTCCAGCTGGTGCCGCGCATGATCTGGTCGAAGAAGGACTTGCCGAACGACAGCTTCAGTCCGCCCTTGCGATGCTGATAGGTCGGCCAGAAGGTGCGCGCGTAGCGGAACAGGTCCGGCGACAGCTCCACCGTGCCGCGGTTGCGCAGCGCCAGCGTGAAGCCGCCATCGAGGCGGCGGCGGATGCAATAGAGATCGGTGCCGAGCGCGCCCGAAGTAATCTCCGGCGCTGGCGTGGTCCGGCATGCCGTGGCATTGACGAGACCGATCGGCAGCTCGATGCCGTGACGGCGGCAGAACAGCGACGACCACGCGCCACCCGACAGCAGCACGGCTTGCGTGCGAATGGTGCCTTTCTCGGTGACGACGGCGCTGACCCGACCGCCAGTCGTCTCCAACCCGCGCGCGGCGCAGCCCTGGTGAATCGTAACGCCGTGTTTCCGCGCGGCAGTCGCCAGCGCCGGCACGGCCATTGACGGCTCGGCGCGCCCGTCGCTCGGCGTGTGCAGGCCGCCGACCCATTTGTCGGTATTGCCCGGCATGCGCTCGGCGACCTCGGCCGGCGTCAGCACGGTCGAGTGAACCTGCATCTCGCGCGCGACGGCCGCCCAGCGCTCCCAGCTCGCGAGCTCGTCCTTGCTCTTGGTTAGGAACAGCACGCCGGTGCGGCGGAAGCCGGCATCGACGCCGGCGTCGTTCTGCATGTCCTCCCACAGAAGCAGCGCTTCGCGCGCCAGCGGAATTTCCTCACGTGCGCGACCCTGCTGACGGCACCAGCCCCAATTGCGGCTCGACTGCTCGCCACCGACATGACCTTTCTCGACCAGGGCGACGGAGAGGCCCTTCTTGGCGAGGTGATAAGCCGCTGAGACGCCGATGACGCCGCCGCCGATGACGACGACGTCCACCTGCGCCGGCAGGCGTTCGTCGCTGTTTATACGGTTGAGCGGCGGGGACATGGGACACTCCTGGACTTCAGTTCGATCGAGGTCTTACTCGTCATGGGATGTTCATTCGCGGATCGAGCGCATCGCGCAGGCCGTCGCCGAGGAAGTTGAAGCTCGTCACCGCCAGCGTGATGGCGAGGCCCGGCGCAATCGCAAGCCAGGGCGCACTGGTGAGATAGATCTGCGCGTTGTTGAGCATGTTGCCCCAGCTCGCGGCCGGCGGCTGGATGCCGTAGCCGAGATAGCTGACATAGGATTCGAGCAGGATCGCCTGGGCAACGTTCAGCGTTGCCGCAACCACGATCGGCGCAATCGCGTTGGGCACGAGCTCGCGGAACATGATCCGCAGGTTCGACGAACCGAACGCGAGAGCTGCGACCGCGAATTCGCGCTCCCGCAGTGAACGGACCTGCGCCTCGACGATGCGGGCAACGCTCATCCATGCGGTAGCCGCAATCAGCACGGTGGTGGTGACGGGGCCGGGCTCGGTGAGCGCGGCGAGTGCCAGCAGGAGAAAGATCGTCGGAAAGCACAGCACGGCATCAACGAGCCGCATCAGCACCGCGCCGACCACGCCGCCATAGAAGCCGGCGAATGCGCCGACCACGATGCCGACCGCCATCGCCATCACCATCGCGACGATACCGACCGAGAGCGACACGCGTCCACCCATCATCAAGCGCGCCAGCACGTCGCGGCCGAGCTCGTCGGTGCCGAGGATATGCGCGCCCGCAAACGGCGGTGCGAACCGCTTCATGATGTCGATATAGGTGTCGTCGAACGGCAGCAGATAAGGACCGATCGCCGAGCCGAGGACGAGGATCACAATGATCACCGCACCCGCAAGCGCCAGCCGGTGCCGGCAGAAGCGCCGCCACGCGGCCTGGCCAGGGGCGGGTTGAGCGGTGGAGAGAGCAGCAGTCGTCATCGCCTAGCCCACCCGGATGCGCGGATCGACGACGGCATAGAGGATGTCGGCCAGCAGCGAGCCGATCAGCACCATCATCGCCGAGAACATCAGGATGCCCATCACCACGGGATAGTCGCGATAGCCGATGGAATCCAGGAACAGCCGGCCCATGCCCGGCCAGGTGAACACGGTCTCCGCCACCAGTGCGCCGCCGAGCAGCGTCGGGAATTGGAGGCCGGCCACCGTGATCACCGGCAGCAGCGCGTTGCGCAGCGCGTGAACGGTGAGGATCCGCCATTCCGGCATGCCCTTGGCGCGCGCGGTGCGGATGTAATCCTGGTTGATCACCTCCAGCATGGAGGAGCGCATGAAGCGGCCCCACATCGCGGTCTCGACCAGCGCCAGCACCAAGGCCGGCGCGATCAGATGATGCAGCAGGTCGAGCAGCGAGCCGTCGCCGATGGTTTCGCGGTTGCCGGCCGGCAGCCAGCCGAGCTTCACCGAAAAGATGTAGATCGTGACGAGCCCGAACCAGAAGGTCGGGATCGACAGCGCGATCATGGCGCCGACGGTCGCGAGCGTGTCGAACAGCGAATAGCGGCGCAGCGCGCCGATTATGCCGATCCAGCAGCCGAGCAGGACCGCGATAATCGTTGCCGTCGCCATCAGCTCCAGCGTGGCGCCGAGATGCGAGGAGATCACCGACAGCACCGCCTCGCCGTCGCGATACGACTTGCCCCAATCACCCTTGAGCATGCGGCCGAACCAGTCGAGATACTGGATCGGCAGCGGACGATCGAGCCCGAGCTGCCTGGTGACGCGGTCGAGATCCTCCTGCGTCATCTGCCCGGAGACGGCAAACTGCGACAGCGGGCCGCCAGGGGCAAGATGCAGAATCGCAAAGCCGATCGCCGAGACGATCACCAGCAGCATCATCGCCTGCGCCAGGCGATTGGCGACGTAACGGGCCATCTCAGGCGATCCCGCGGATCGAATGCATCAGGCCCAATACCACTCGCGGATGTTCCAGCAGTTGATCGACATGTTGATGTTGGGGCGGAAACCTTGCAGCCCTTCCTTCACGCCTTCGGCGATGAAGCCCTGGAACAGCGGCAGGATGGCGAGGTCGTTGCGGACGAGCTTTTGCAGATCGCCATAGGTGGTCTTGCGCTGGGCGAGATCGAACTGCTTAGCGCCTTCGGCAAGCAGCCGGTCGGCTTCCGCGCTCTGGTATTGATAGGTGTTGTAGCCGCGGCCGCCCTTGGCGAGAATGGCGCCGGAGCCGAAGCGCGGCGTCACGTCGGGGTCGCTGCCCAGCATGAAGTTCACCCCCACGATCACCGAGTTGAATTTCGACTGCTGCCAGAAATCACCCCAGATCACCGCCGCCGGCATGTTGTTGACGCGCATCGTCGCGCCGATCGCGCGCCAGTCCTGGATCAGGAGTTGCTGGGTCTGCTCGCGGACGGCATTGCCCGAGGTCGTCGAGTTGGTGAATTCGAGCTTGACGCCGCCCTTTTCGCGCACGCCGCCGGCGCCGCGAACCCATCCCGCGGCATCGAGCAGTGCATTGGCCTTGGCAGGGTCGTATTTGTGTTGCGGCAGTCCCTGCTGGAACGACCAGGCCTGCTGCGGCACGAAGCTTTCGGTCGGCGTCGGCAGGCCGTAATTCAGCGCATCGATGATCGCCTGCTTGTTGATCGCAAGATACAGCGCTTCGCGCACCGTGCGGTCGGCGAGCGGCCCGAACTCCAGATTGGGCGCGATGTGCTCGACCGAGGACGTCGAGGAGACGAAGATCTTGCGGCCCTTGAGCGTCTTTGCCTCCTGCACGAAGTTCGGCAAGATGCCTTGCAGGCCGGTGTAGTCGACCTGGCCGGTGCGGAACTGGGTGTAGAGAACGGTAAGGTCCGGGATGTATTTGAACACCACCCGTTCGACGTAAGGTCCTTTGCCGTGATAGCCGGTGTAGGCATTCAACTGAATATGGTCGCCGGGCACGCGCTCGCCCCAGCGGAACGGTCCGGTCCCGACCGGCGCGTTGTGGAATGGCGAGGCATTCGGATCGGACACCTTCTCCAGGATGTGCTTGGGCACGATGAAGGTCAGCGCCCCCAGGATCGACATGTAGGGCGAATAGGCAGCCTCCATCCGCCAATGGATCTCGTCGGGCGCGACGATCTTGATGTCCTTCACGAGGCTATGGCCGACGCGACTGCGCGCACGAAAGTCGGGATTGTTGTTCAGCTCGAGCGAGAATTTCACGTCGTCCGCCGTGAACGGCGTGCCGTCGTGCCACTTCACGTCGCTGCGCAGCTTGATCTTCCAGGTCAGGCCGTCGGCCGACAGGCCGCCATTCTCGATCGTCGGGACTTCGCGCGCGAGGTCGGGAATGAACTTGCCGTCGGGATCGATGAACCAGAGCGGCGAGAACACCTGCCACCAGACGCCCTGGTCGACCTCGATGCTGGGCATCAGGGGATGGAAGACGGTCGGCTCCTGCGACAGCGCGGCGATCACCTGCCCGCGCGGCTTGTCCGGCGGATTGCTCGGACGCTCGGTCTGCGCAAGGGCGCTGCCTGAAAGCGTCCATCCCGCCGCGGCGCCAGCGCCGAGCTGGAAGAATTGTCGGCGACTTGGAATGCCGAGATGATGCAGTCCGCCAACGCCGAACTTGCCGGTGCTGTCTGCCATGACCAGTCTCCGTTCCCGCACGCGGCACCTCTCCCGCGCCCCCGAGACCCCGGCAAAGGGACAGGAGTGGGCTTTAGTGCTTCTAAATTTTTCGATCAAAAGTTCATCATGACTAAATACAGCTGTCAATCGGATTGCTAGGATGCGCGACCTTTTCACACCGCCGCCCGATTCCGGCGGCGAGGTCATGCACGGGAGAGCGACATGGATGGTCGCGGCGACACCAACTGTCCGAAGGACGCGCCGACGGCCGAGACCGACGATGCGGTCGACCAGCGGCTCGGCGAGACCGTGCGGCTGCTGCGCCAGCGTGCCGGCCTCTCGATCCAGGACGTCGCCAACAAGACCGGTCTCTCCAACGGCATGATCAGCCAGCTCGAACGGGCGCGCGCCATGCCGTCGATCCGCACGCTGCGCCTGCTCAGCATCGCGCTCGACGTCCCCATCTCCTATTTCTTCGAGGCCAGCGATCCCGCCGCCGACGTGCAGCGCTACATCGTGCGCAAGCACAACCGGCGGCTGCTGCGGCTCACCGCCAGCGGCGTCGTCAAGGAAGCGCTGACGCCGGAAGGCACGGGCCAGCTCGAGCTCTACGAGCTCACGCTCAATCCCGGCGCCTCGTCAGGCACCGACTTCCTGCAGCACACCGGCGAGAAGGCCGGCTACATCCTCTCCGGCAGCTTGCGGCTGTGGCTCGACAACCAGGCCCATGTGCTCGAGGCCGGCGACAGTTTTCGTTTTCCGAGCATCGTGCCGCACATGTTCGACAACCCGACCCAACAGGCGGCGCGTGTGATCTGGGTCACGACGCTGCGCCAGACCGATTCGCCGGCAGGTTGACCCAAAGCAACGCCTCGCCCCGATACCGCCGGAAATTGCCCTCGACGCCGCCGCAGGGAGTCTGTAGCTCACAGGGAGCCGGACTCATTTTGACAAAGCGGACTTCGGGGGTCCGCGGCTGACGTCGTTGGTGCGAGACCATGAAACTCAGGGGGCTTCTGACACTCGCGATGGCCGCGCAGGTCGTCGTGACCGCCGCGGCTCTCTTTGTCTCGTATGCCGTGACCGGACCCGGGTTCGGCGTTGCGAAGATCATTGCCCTGCTCGCAAGCGGCGCCGTCGCGGTGCTGGTCGCGCGGCTCTGTACCCGCACCATCGAGGCGGCTCAGGACAAGCACACTGCCGCACAACTGGCCGAGCAGGCGCAGTCGAGCGCACAGATGACCCAGGCCGTCATCAAGACTGCGCTGGATGCTTTCGTCCAGACCGACGCGAACGGGATCATCCTGGAGTGGAGCGTTCAGGCCGAGGCGCTGACCGGATGGACGCGCAAGGAGGCGCTCGGCGCGGACGTCGTCAACCTTCTCATCGCCGAGCCGCTCCGCGACGGTTTCAGGCAACGCATGATGCACCTTCTGCCGGAGCTCTCGACTACGCCGATCGGGATCCGGTTTGAGGCGACCCTGCTGCACCGGGAAGGCGACGAGATTCTGATCGAGGCGTCGAGCACCGCGCTCCAGATCGGCGGGCGTACCGTCATCAACAATTTCGTCAAGGACGTCACCCAGAAGCGCGCCGCCGAGGAGCAGCTGATCCAGGCGCAGAAGATGGACGCTGTCGGCCAGCTCACCGGCGGCATCGCGCATGAATTCAACAACATGCTCACGGTGATCACGGGCACGATCGAGATCCTCGCCGATGCCGTGAAAGACAACCCGCCGCTCGCCACCATCACCAAGCTGATCAGCGAGGCCGCCGATCGCGGCGCGGCACTGACCTCGAGCCTGCTGTCCTTTGCGCGCAAGCAGGCGCTGCAGCCGGCCGATATCGACGTCAACGACCTGCTCGAAGAGCTCGCAAAGCTGATGCGGGCGACCTTCGACAAGAAGATCGAGATCGTTAAGAGGCTCGACGGCACCATCTGGCTCGCCTTCGCCGACCGCGGGCAGCTCTCCTCGGCGCTGCTCAACCTCGCGATCAACGCCCGCGACGCGATGCCTGAGGGCGGCAGGCTGACGCTGAGGACGCGCAACGTAGTGTTCGGCGTGCGCGAGGCCGTCGCGGTCGGCGCCGGCTATGCCGGCGACTATGTCGAGATCCAGATTGCCGACACCGGCACGGGCATTCCGCAGGCGATCCTCGAACGCATCTTCGATCCGTTCTTCTCGACCAAGGAGGTCGGTAAGGGCACGGGCCTCGGGCTCAGCATGGTGTTCGGCTTCGTCAAGCAGTCGGGTGGCGGCATCAAGGTCAAATCTGAAGAAGGCCGCGGCACGACATTCACGATCTACCTGCCGAAAGCGGATACCAGTGCGCTTCGCCCGACCGGCTTTGACGAGCGCAAGATCGTGGGCGGTAAGGAAACCATCCTTTGCGTCGAGGACGACCGCGACGTCCGTCACTACGTCACGGTCCAGCTCGAAAGCCTCGGCTACAAGGTCATCCCCGCCACCAACGCGAGCGACGCGCTCGCCATCGCGGCCAAGGGCACGCCGTTCGATCTGCTCTTCACCGATATCGTGATGGCCGGCGCCTTGAATGGACGGGAGCTCGCCGACGAGATGGTGGCTGCGCGGCCGTCCTTACGGGTGTTGTTCACGTCGGGCTATGCCCACGACGCCCCGCATGGGCCGGGACACGCCACCATGGGTGCGCCACTTCTGACAAAACCCTACCGCAAGGCCGAGCTCGCGCGCATGCTGCGCCGCTCGCTCGACACCGCCGTCGATGCGGCAGGCGACCCGATCCCGACGCCCTATTCGGTACAGGCCGAGGTCGAAGGGTTCTTGCGCAAGCAGGAGACCGACGAGGGCACGACGCGATCGCGAAAATGAAGTTTTCCGGCGCCTCTCGCTAGCTCATCCGCCGCCGCAGCGTTGCCGACGGCGTCTCGCCGAATTTTTCGCGGTAGGCTCCGGCCATGCGGCCGAGATGGGTGAAGCCGAGATCGAAAGCGATGTCGGTGATGGAGACATCCGGCGAGGCCTGCGCGAGCCTGGTATGGAGACCAGCAAGGCGCATATCGAGCAGCATCTCCGAGATCGACACGCCGAAGTGACGGCGGAAGCCGAGCTGGAGCGCGCGAATGCCGATGCCGGACGCGCCCGCGAGCTGCGCGAGATCGAGCGGCTCGCCGGCATTTTCCGCGAGATGGTCCCGCGCGGCGCGGAGCGCGCGCGGCAGGCGTTCGGCTTGCCCCGAGAACGTCCTGATCGCATCCGACAGACCGTGCCGCTGGCCATTGAGGAGACGATCGAGCAGCGCCTCGCGCCAGTCGGCCATTGCCGCCGGTGAAAGCCGGCCGGACGGCCCGAGCCGCTCGGCGAGCCTCATCAACTCGGCAAGGCTGGCCTGCAGGTGGCGGCCGGATGGCGCGCGCAGGTCGATCGCGGGATCGAATTCGACGGTGCCGGCCGCCCTGCCCGACAGCGCCGCGGCGCGCTGCTCGACCATGCGACGGTCGAGCAGCAAAATCGCCTGCGCGCAGTCGTGCCACATCATCCGGGTCGGGACCGTCGGCGACAACAGCGACGCCGTCCGGTCCGGCGCGGCATCGACTCCGCTGGCACCCGCCCAAACCTGCGCGGTGCCCGTGAGCGGGATCTGGACGAGGAAGAAGCGATCGAGGCAGCCCGGATCGATGCTCACAGTCCCACCATAGGCAACGTAGTTGATGGAAAAGCCGTCGAAGGCTGCGCAATTGTGCCGGGCCGAAAATCCGGAAGCACGGGCCTGTGCCGGCTTGAGGTCGTGCGGACAGAAGATGCGTCCGATCTGCTCGGCCGCTTCGTCGACATCATCGGTGGTGACGCGAGCGAACTCCGCAAGCCTTTCGGCCTGGGAGCACCGTGTGCTCATTTCCTGCACGGCTGCGGACATCGTCGACCACGCTTCGCGTCACGGAATTGCTTTAAGCCTATAATAGTTCCGCGGACGCGAAAAGGGCCGCGTCGCAAAATCGTCGTGTTGCATGGCAACAGCCGCCACCGGATTCGTTTAGCGGATAGACACCGGCTCGCACGTGGCCGAAGCTCGGTACAGCCGGAGTTCATATGGAGGCGAACATGACTGCACTGGAAAAGGGCATTACCGCAAACGGCACGGGCTATGGCGGCAAGACCTGGAACATCCTGGGTCAGGTCTATTTCCCCAAGGCCGTCACCGAGTCCACTTTCGCGTTCGAGACCAACAGCGATCCCGGCCAGTTCGTGCCGGTGCATATTCATCCGACCCAGGACGAGTTCATCCTGGTGCAGGAAGGCACCCTCGACCTCAAGCTCGACGGCAAATGGGTCAAGGCCCATGCCGGCGACCTCGTGCGCCTGCCGCGCGGCATCCCGCACGGCTATTTCAACAAATCCGACAAGCCGGCCCGCGCGCTGTTCTGGGTCTCCCCGATGCAGAAGCTGGAGGCGCTGTTCGACCAGCTCCACAATCTGACCGACCCTGCCGAAGTCGTGCGCATCTCGGCGCTGCACGAGGTCGACTTCCTGCCGCCCGAGGCCAACGACTAGGCCAAACAACCAGGCAGGCCGCCCTCCGCGTCCACTTTCATCTGCTTGCTGGTCCGCCGGCCGCGTCTCGCGGCCGAACGAGGCTGCTTGCGCGCGAAACACATTGATTGCGAGCCATCCCATGGTCAGCCCAAAGCATGTCTGCGTGATCGGCGCCGGCGTCTCCGGCCTCGCCACCGCAAAAGCATTCTCCGCCCGCGGCCACCGCGTCACGATCGTGGAGCGCAGCGCCGATCTCGGCGGCGTCTGGGAGCCGGCGCGCTCCTATCCGGAGGTGCAGACCCAAAGCCCCAAGGATCTCTACCGCTACACCGATCGCGCCATGCCGGACTCCTATCCGGAATGGCCGACCGGGCCGCAGGTCCACGCCTATCTCGCCGACTACGCGAAAAGCTTCGGTCTCGACCGCATGCTGCGCCTCGACACCGCGGTCGCCGGCATGGCGCGGCGCGCCGACGGCAGGCCGGGCTGGACGCTCGCGCTATCCGGCAAGGACGGTACGACCACGAACGAGGACTTCGACTTCGTCGCGGTGTGCACCGGGCAGTTCAACGAGCCGCGCGAGCTGCATTGCCCCGGCGAGGACGGCTTTCTGGCGCAGGGCGGGCAGATCCTGCACTCGTCGAAATACAGCGATCCCGCGCTGGCAAAAGGACGCCGCGTCGTCGTGCTCGGCGGTTCGAAGTCCGCGACCGACATCGCCGTAAACGCGGTGAAATCAGGTGCGCGCGAGGTCACCATCGTGATGCGCGAGCCGGTCTGGCGCATTCCCTATTTCATCGGTGGGCTCGTGAACTTCAAGCGCATCCTCTACATCCGCGCGCAGGAGGAGATGTTTCCGGGCTGGGGCATCGGTGCGATGTCGCGACTCGCGTACCGCGTCGCCGCGCCCCTGATCTGGGCAAACTGGCGCGGGCTTGAGAGCCTGTTGAAGGCGCAGCTCAAGCTCAACCGGTGCAAGATGGTGCCGAAGGAGCGGATCGAGGACGGCGTCAACTGCTCGGTGCCGATCGCAACGCCCGGCTTCTACCCGATGGTCGCCGATGGCCGGATCAAGGCCGTGTTCGGCAGCTTCGACCACTACGAAGGCGACACTATCGTGATGAGCGGCGGCGAGCGCATCGGCGCCGACATCGCCGTGCTCGCGATCGGCTACAAGCTCGGCGTGCCCTTCCTGCCGGACGCCTGTCAGGCCAAGCTGGTCGATGCAGACGGGCAATACCGGCTCTACCGGCTGATCGCGAACCCCGATCTGCCCGACCTCGGCTTCGTCGGCTTCAACTCGTCGTTCTGCACCGTGCTCTGCGCCGATCTCGCCGCTAACTGGCTGGTCCGCTATGCCGACGGGCAACTCGCCAACCAGCCGACGGCGCAAGCGATGCGCGACAACATCGAGATGATGCTGCACTTCAAGCGCGTCGAGCGACCGGCCGCCGGCGTCTATGGCGGCTTGTGCGTCGCGCCTTATCACTATCGCCATTTCGACGAGCTGATGACCGACATCGGCGCCAAGACCCGGAAGCGCGGCGGGCTCGCCGGACACTTCCTGCCGCCCGACGCCGAAGACTATGCCAAATTCCTGACGTCAGCGCCGGAGTACCGGGCGACGGGTTAATTGGTGATGCGGGCCTCGGCTACCGCATGATTGAACATCGCGTTCAATGCCGACGTGATGTCGGCCGGCGTGTTCGCGGTGTAGAAGAAGCCCGGCGAGGCGCAATTCTGCAAGCTCGCCGGAATGTTCGGGATATTCCAGTTGGCGTAGTCGTCCTCGTCGCCGGCGAAGGATGTGTTGACCGGATTGATCTTCTGATAGGGAATATAGAGCACGGAGATGATGACGCCGCGGTTCTTCACCGGCGTACATGACGTGGCCGGATCAATCGTCGTGGCATGGTTGCTGCCGGACCAGGAGCCGTTCGGAACGCCCTTCACCTGCGGATCCTGCGCGCCGTCGGTCACGAGGAAGACATAGGGCAACGTGTTATTCCACGCACTGCCGTCGCCCACGCTCGTGATCAGCGTGTTCACACTCGACAACGCCGTGTCGATATGCGTGCCGCCCGAACCGAGATTTGTATTCGTGTTGGTATCAAGCAAGGTCGCGAGGTTCGCGGCTGCATAGTTGATGGTCGAGGGATTGGTCGTCGACCCGTTGATGCTGCTGGTCAACGGAAAGTAGGAATAGAGGTAGCGGATGAAGGGATAGAGACCGATGCGGAACTGGTTCGCCACCTTCGTGGTGCTGTTCGCGGTGACGAACAACTGGTTGACCGCATAGCCGACAGCGTCCAGCCGCAACTGAATGCAGGAATCGGTCCCATCCGTCGGACAGTTCGCCACTGTCGCGAGGTTGGAGTAAAGCGAGTTCGGCAGGCCGGAGACGATCGAGGACGGCAGCTGGACCCCCATGGGGTTGCTGGCCTTTGTCTGCAGCAGGCCCTTGTATCCGCTCTGACTGACGCGCGAGATCGCATAGCCGAGACAGTAATTGTTGGTGGGATAGCCTTGCGTTCCCGAATCCGTGCAGGCGCTGTTCTGCGGCGAGAAATGGCAGGCTAGCGTGCAGCCCGTCGGATATTGCCGGTAGTTGTCGGGACTGATCGACTGCATGCGCTGGGCTTCTGCGGTGGTCGAGGGCAGACCCATCGAGCCCGAGACATCCAGCGTCAGGTAGAAATCGAGATACAGCGGCAGTGTGGTGGACGAGGACGAATTGCCGGTCACGGTCAACTTCTTGTAGCCGAGAATCTGCATGAAGGTGACAGGCACATCCGCGCTGAACTGCACGTTTGACACGAGCTTGTTGCCGGTCTTGGTGACGGTGCTCGTCAGACCCAGATTGGTGTAGCTGCTGGAGAACGTCGCAGCATTTCCGTTGAAGATGTTGTTCGCTTCCGTGACGCCGGCGCCAACCGATCCGTTCGACGTCATCGCCATCGCGGCGTTATAACCGGCCGAGTTCACCGAGATCGAGGCGACGCTTGCCGAATCCGCCGAGCTTTGCAGCTTGGCTTTGATGCGCGTCGCCATGCTGTAGTCGATCGCACATCCAATCGTCGCGACGATCGGCACGAGCGCGACCGCGAAAGTGACTGCGATATTGGCCTTGGTGTCGTGCTTCAACCGCGAGATGAGCCGGCCGACATGCTGGATCGTTTCGGGAATTGCCATTGCCAAGCCCCCGCTCGACTGTTCGATCTGAAGTAACTGAGATGAATTGCAGGAAGGTGAGACCAAGTTGATGCCAGGACCAACGCGCGGTAGCGCAGATGATAAATTCGCGCCGGAAGAATCGCATCGTCCCTGGTGAGACGACGCATTGTGCCGATGCGAAGCTACTGAAACGTAAAGGCGTTTTGTCAGCCTCGGCCGAGTAATCCGTTGTTCTACGGAGATCCGAAGCTGGCCTTCCTCGACCAACACCGCGCAGATGCTTACGATCTGCGCAGCTGCCGAATCGATAGGCCCTGGGAGCCCGCGATGCGACCAAGACGTCACGCCGCCGCGACCATCGCGGCGCTTACCCTCTTCCTCACAACGCCTGTCACGGGCGAAACGCAAACGCTCACGGCAACGCAATCGGACGCGCAGGCCGCCTACGATCGCGCGCTCGGCGATTTCAAATCGGTCCTTGCCGAGCGTCGCCGCCAGATCGAGGCGAAGCAGCCGCTGCCCAACCTGCCGGGCCAAGCCTTGTATCTTGCACGCGTCGCGGTGATCAGCACGTACAAGGATCTCACCGACGCCGTACCGTCGCGGATCGGCAAACCGAACAAGTTTGAAATTCCCCCGGCTTATTTCGATGCCGCAATCGAGCCGCTGGTCGACGAATATGCTGATCTGTTCGAGATCATGGAGGCGCCGCCGGCGAGCGCACAGAATTCGGCGACGCCGTTCAAGGATGTCGTCGATCTCGCCGCAGCGATTGCGCGCGCCAAGGGGCTTGCGCCTGTTCAAGCTGACGCGGCGGGCCGCATCAGCCTCGGCCTGTTCTATGCCGAGACCAACGGCAAGCAGAACGTCCGCAATGCGCGCTCGAACACCTATATGGGCAGCCTGCAGACCGGCCCGTCCGAGGACCGCAACGGCCAGCGCAAATGGGAGGCCATCAAGGGTGCGATCGCGGCCACCGATCCCGCGCTGAACGCGCGCGACGACAAGGAGGAGGCACGATCCCGCGGCACCGATCGCCGTTTCAATCACTGGACCAATGTGCGCGACGGCCTCATGAACGCGCATGCGGAGCTGTTCGCCGAGATCCCCGCGATCGTGAAGACGCTGCCCGATCCGATCGACCAGATGAAGCTGTTCGAGCTGATCCAGATCGTCCCGACACCGACGCGCTCAGCACTCAAGTCAGGAGACTTGCTGAACTACAGGGTCTTCGATCCCACCATCATGAAGCACCTGCGCAACAACAGCATCTTCGCCTTCGGCAAGACCGACCGGGCGCGAAGCTCGGCGAGCTTCCGCGAGATTCTCGGCGCGATGTGGCTGTTCAAGCGGAAGTTCGACAAGGCGATGGTGAAATACGCGGAGATCAAGCCGCGCTGACCGAAGCCCCTAGTTCTCCACCTTGTAACCGTCCGTGAGCGTCTTCAGGAAGGCGACGATGTCGGCCATGTCCTGATCCGTCATTGCCGGCTTGTCGCCGAGGTGACGATCGAACGGCGGATCGGTCACGTCGACATTGGCATGATATTTTTGCGGAATGTCGTCGAATTTCTGCACCGTGCCGTCGGCGGCGCGCCGGAACACCTTGTCCGGATTGGTGTCGCGGAAATTGTAGAAATCCATCACCTGCTCTAGGGTGGAGAAGACGCCATTGTGGAAGAAGGCGCGACGCGTCGCCGTATTGCGCAGCGTCGGTGTCAGGAACATGCCGCAATATTGGATCTGCTCGGCAACGTCGGTGCGCTGCGGGCCGCAGACGCCGAGGTCGAAGTAATTCGGATCGCGGTTGCCGGCGAGTGTCGTGTTGCGTGGCGCGCCCAGCGCCTCGTATTGGTGGTCGGTGAACTGCGGCGGCAGGCCGTCGCGGGTCGGCGCGGAGGTGTGGCAGCCGGCGCAATTCGCCTTGTCTGGATCGTTGAACAATTGCAGGCCGCGCAATTCGCTCTCGGACAGCCGGGCTTTGCCCTCGAGCCAGTAGTCATACTTGCTGCTGTAAGGATGGAAGCTCTGCTCTTCGACCTGATAGCGCGCGACGGCGAACATCGCCTCCGCAATCAGCAGCCGCTGATTCCTCAGCACGCCGACTCCGAACAGCTCGACGAAGCGGTTGACATAGGGCGAGCGGCGCAGCTTTTCGGCGACGATTTCCGCGCTGCCGCCGTCCATCTCGTTGGGATCGAGCAACGGAAACAGCGCCTGGTCCTGAAGCGTATCGGCGCGGCCGTCCCAGAACAGGCCGCCCTGCGGCACGATGTTTTGCGCCGATGCAGCGTTGCCGCCTGCGGTCTTGGTCGTACGCGCGGCCTGCTGGCCGAGCGCGGCCATCTGCGCGAGGTCGATGATGTTGTCGTCGTCGCCCTTGTCCGGGCCGATGCTGAAATTCGGGTGCCGCTCCAGATAGGTCAGTGACGGCACGGCGCGCGCGCCTTGCCGCGACAGATCGGAGCCGCCGAGCATGACCGGCCCGTCGTTGGGCGGGCCATAGGCGCGATCAGGGCTGTGGCAGGACGCGCATGACAACGCGCCGGAGGAGGATAGCGACGCGTCGAAGAAGATCTCCTTGCCGAGCTGCGCCATCGCGGACAACGGGACAACAGCCGGACGCATGAGGCGAACCGGGTTCGGGTTCGTGCCCGCCGGGTTCGCCTCTGCAAGTCCTTGCGTCTCGGCTGCAAAGACGGCGCCGGCCAGAGCGATCAGGCCGGCGCCGAGGAGCCACAAAGTGCGGCTGTTCATTATGACGTCCCGTTGGACTAGTGGTGGTGGTGGTGCTCGTCCGGCGGGCTGACGATCACAGTGCCAGCGGTCGGATCGAGGAACAACGCGTCGGTGCGGAAATCATGGCTGTGATCCTGGTCGAAGTCGAACAGGTCCATGATCGATCCGGAGGTGGCATCGAACGAACCGCCGCCGAGACGCTCACCGCGCAGCCAATTGTCCTCGATGAAGCGAACCACCGAAGCCTGGGTCGTATAGGTGTGGCTGACATAGTTGGTCTTGGCGTAGGGCGAGACCACGATCAGGGGAACGCGGGTGCCCGGACCGCAGCGGCCGTTGACCGGCTTGCCGCTGAGACCCTTCGGCGCCGGCTGCTTGGTCGGGCCAAGGCCGCAAAGGCCGGGGCCGTTGATCTGATCGGCGGTCGCGTCATACGAGGCGTTCTTCGGCGCAATGTACTGGTGATCGTACCAGCCGTCGGAGTCGTCATAGGTGATGATGACGGCGGTCTCGCGCCACTCCGGCTGCTTCTGCAGGAAGTTGATCAGCTCGACATTGCCGGCCTGCTCGTCGAGCGGGTCGGAGTTGCCGGCGTGACCGTCCTGGAAGGCCGGCATCTTGACGTAGGAGACGGCCGGGAAATTGCCGGCCTTGATCGCGGCATAGAGGTCTTCGAGGTCATAGTTGTGGTTCGCGGGATCGACCTTGCCATTGAAGTCATGGGTATGGCCGATCACGTGCACCGAGCCCGGCCGCGCATGGGTCGGATTGGCCGTGGACGCGTGATACTGGAAGAAGGCGTGGTGCGGGCTGTAATCGACGATGGTGCCGTTGACGACGGTCGAGAACGTGCTGCGGGCGCAACCGGTGGTACCGTTGGCATTCTTGAGGGTCAGGTCGAAACCGCCCATGAAGCTGCCCCAGCTGATGCGCGCGTCGGTGAGCAGGTTACCGATGTTCTTGCCGTCCATCAGCATGGTGCTCGTCGTGCTCGAGCAGGCGTCGTTGCCCGGATCGGTGTCGCCGATCAGGGTCAGGCCGCCCTGGCCGTCGGCGATCGACGCCGTGGTACCGATGACCGGCTGCACGCCGTTGGTCTGGCCACCGACCACTTCCAGCATGCCAGGCGTCGACGGACCGAAGGTGTCGGTCCAGTTGTTGTCGCTCATGGCGAAATGCTGGGCGTAGTTCCAGAGAGCAGTGGTGGTGTTGCCGTCGAAGTAGCCCATGACCTGCCCGTTGGTGCCGAACGCGCCGGCGCCGCCGGCAGTGCCGCGGCCGGTGAATTTCGGGAACAAGTCGTCCTTGCCGTTGTCGACGGCCTGCTGCTCGGGCGTATAGGAGTGGTTCTGCGAGCGCGTGTTGGCCTGGGTGCGATCCAGGCGGAACGGGTCCGTCGCGCCGGTGCCGTTGGCTGGATTGTTGTTCGGGTTGTTCACCAGCAAATTGGCGTTGGCGAGGTTGTTGACCCGGGGCGTATGCGGCTTCGGCACGAAGGGGATCGAGCCCGAGGGATTGGCCGCGTTCGGATAGGTCGCGAAATAATGGTCGAACGAGCGGTTCTCGTTGAAGATGATCACGAGATGCTTGATCGGCGTTTCCGTATGAATCTCATGCGGATGGCGATGATCGCGGTCGTGATCACGACCGAAATCTTCGGCGAGCACCGGAACGCTGCACGCAAGAGTCGTCGCGGCCGCGAAAATCGCAGCCGTCGTCAAAAATCTGGATTTCATTTTTGTGTGCCCTGAAGGAATGACGGCGCGACCCTAGCGATCACATTTGACAGAGCTGTGTCAGTTTGACGCAAGAGACATCTTGCGTAATTGTTGGGACAAAAAAAATCACGGGCCCGCGCATCGGCAATTATTCCGCGCGTGGAATAAAAAATCGCGGTTCCGGCATTGTTGCGAAATCGCTCCGGTTACCTTTAGCTCTGTCGAACAAAAACAATCCTGCGGGGGAACCATGAGAGCCGCTTATCACACGCGCCTGTGCCGCGTTGCATCAACCGTCGTCGCAAGCGCAGTGGCTGGCCTGGCCAATTTCCCCGTCCATGCCGAGATCCTCGTCACGGCGAATGACGGCAAGATGGTGCTGGAGAACGGCAACGCCGTGGTGCGCAAGCAGCCTCTGCCCGATACGGTCAGCGTCATCGATTTCACCGACGGCGCACTCAAGCTCCTGGCTGAAGTGCCGGCTCCCGCAAGCGTCGTCGGTCCGCCGCCAAGCGTGGCGATCGCGCCGGATGGTTCCTTCGCGCTGGTCACGGGTGCGATGAAGGTCGACCCGGCGGATGCGACCAAGACGGTGCCTGACGACAAGCTCTCCGTGATCGACCTGAAATCCTCGCCGCCAAAAGTGCTGGCGACGCTGCAGGCAGGCGCCGGCGCGGCCGGCGTGTCGATCAACCGTACAGCGACCCTGGCGCTGGTCGCGAACCGGAGCGAAGGTACGGTCTCGGTCTTCACCATCAACGGCAACACGCTGACGGCCGCCGGCAAGATCCAGCTCGGGGACGCGAAATCAGGTCCAAGCCACGCCGTCTTCTCCCATGACGGCGCGACCGCACTGGTCACCCGCGACGGCGACAGCCGGACCTCGCTGCTGACCGTGGACGGCAACAAGGTCGAGTACGCCAAGCGCGACCTCTATTCCGGCGTGCGCCCCTACGACATCGATCTCACCGGGAGCGCCACCGCGATCATCGGCAATGTCGGCGCCAGCGGCGGCGATGCTGATACGATCAGCGTGATCGACATGAATGCAAAGCCGATCCGCGTCGTCACCACGATCAGCGTGGGCCAGACGCCTGAGGGCGTGAAGATGTCGCCGGACGGAAACTACGTCGCCGTCACCGTCATGAACGGCTCGAACAAACCCTCCACGTCGCCTTTCTTCAACGATTTCGGTCTGCTGAAAGTCTACAAGATCTCCGGGACCGAGCTCGCGCCGGTGGCAGATGCAAAGATCGGCCATTGGTGCCAGGGCATGGTGTGGTCAACGGACTCCAAGTTTGTCGTGGCCCAATGCATGGTCGAGAGCGAACTGATTGCGTTCTCGTTCGACGGCAAGGCACTGACCAGGACATCCACGCTCAAGATGCAGGTAAGTCCTGCCGGCATCCGCACCGCCGAACCATAAGGACTCATCGATCGAGTGACGTGAGATACTGGTCTGCGACTGCACGCCATCGCTCGGGATAGAGCCGCAGCAAATGGCCGTCGCCGGGAACGCCGTGCAGCAGCTCGAAGTGCGCGTTGCCGCCGGCGGCGGCGAACGCCTGCTGATATTCGCGGATCAGATCTTCCTTGTAGAGGCGGTCGTTGTCGGCATAGAGCCAGAGCTGCTTGACTTTGGCGCCCGCGCCGCGGCCGGCATTCGCGTAATATGGCGTGGTCACCGGTCCGTACGGGTACCAGCCGCCGCTGAAATTCACCACGCCCATCACCTCGTTCGGTTTGAGCCCGGCGTAGTGCATGGCGAGAAAGCCACCGCGCGACTGGCCGGCGAGCAGCACCTTGCCCGGCTTGACGCCGGGCAAAGTGCGGCCATAGGCGATCGCGGATTCGAGGTCCTCGACGGCCTCAGCGACACCGGCCGAGACATCGATCAGGCTGCCGTCATGATCGCGTCCGAAATTCTCCTCGCCGCTGATACCCTCGGAGCTGCCGCGTCCGCGGCGCATCAGCGCTAGCACGGCAAAGCCATTGTCCCGAAGCCAGTGCGCCTCGGTCGAGAACGACCAGGACCTGAGTTGAATCCGGCCGATATCGGAGCCGTGGGTAAAGATCGCGAGCGGTGCCGGCCCCTGCCCTGACGGCGGATAGAACGTGCCCTCGAGCGTGATCGGCCGCGTGCCATCGGGCGTGCGCACCGTGAGATGCGGAATCCGGACGCGCTCGCCAGGCCACGGCCAATCGATCGGCCGCTCCCCTGCGGCGAGGCGCGCCGGATCGGCACGGACCAGCGCTCCTGATGTGACGATACCATTCTTGAGCGTCGCCGTCATGTACAGTCGGTCGGGGCCATCGAAGGCATAGCGGAAGATGCGAAACCCAGTCATGGTCAGCACGCCGTTGACGACCGTCGCCTGATCGCGCCACCATTCGCGATTCATGCCGTTGAATGAAGAATCCGACTTGGCAAAAACGAGGTCCGCATGCCCGTCAGCCCTGACGCGCTCGACCACGAGGATGTGCCTGTCGTCCTGCCAGGTCCCGATCCATGCGCCCTGGAAGCGCGCGATCTCGGGCGGTACGTCGGACGCCGGCGGCTCCATGTCGAACCGCGGCGGCAATGGGACGATGGTCTCGGGATCGACCGTCAGCGGTTGGGCCTGAGCGTTCTGCATCATCAAGACCAGCGACACCATCGCGGCTACAATCCAACGTCCAAGCATGTGCTCCCAGTCCAAGGACTATCTACTCGGTACGGATCGGCGTGTCTTTCAGACCATTATTATCATAGGCCTTGCGCAAGGTGCCGTTCGTCACGGCCTCGTTCATGAATTTTGTGACGAAGGCAAGCGACTGCTGATGGGCGAGCGGGACCGCGACGGCCGTCACCGTCTTCTTGAACGTCTCGTCCAGCACCCTGGTCCCCGGAAGCTTCTGCGCCATCTTGTTGAGCTGATCGCGCGACAGCGCGAAGGCATCGACCTCGCCGCTCTTCAACAGGCCAAAGATCTCATCATAGGTCTGATAGCCCGTGACGTTCGCATTCTTCAGATGCGCAACGGCGCCGCGCATCGTCGTCGTGGCGTTGACGGCCGCGACCTTGATGCCGGCTTGGTCGAGCGTAGCGAAATTGGTGACGCTCGAACCGGCCTTGACGATATAGGTGGCGTCCGCGACCTCGTAGATCGGGCCGAATGTCATCTTGGTCTCGCGCTCGGGATCTTTCGGCAACCAGGTGACGTCCCAGCTGCCCTTACCGGCCGCGTCGGTGATCTGCCCGGAATTCTGGTACACGACATATTCGACGGGGATGCCGATTTGCGCCGCCATGTCCTTGCCGAGATCGACGGGTACACCTGCATAGCCGGCTTCGGTCTTGGTCGACCAGAACGCCCCGCCCGCCGGGCTGATCGCGATCGCGACCCGCAGCTTGCCGGTCGGTGCGATCTCGTCTTTCAGGCCATCGGCTAGCGCGGGCATGGCGACCACAGCGGCAAGAGCGAGGCCGGCGCAGGCCGACCAGAACGGCGTTGGCATGTCATCGTCTCCTCACGTTTCTTCTTTTGCGTCCGCTTCATTTCGCTGGCGTCGCGCCCGTCGCGCGGCCTTTGACGTAATTCTGACGGATCATGCGCTCCGTGAAAAGCGGCATCTCGTGACAAACTTCAAGTCCGTTTGCGTTGCAAGGCCTGCGACCACCATGGCTATGGTGGTTCCACGGCCGGGCATTTGTTGGTAGCCTGCCGCACCGACAGACAGCCATCGGGGGCCACCGAATGACGCGCGCGACTCTCGCTTCTCCCGCACGAGCCGACGGATCATGGCGGCGGATCGGCCTTCTACCTGTCGCGATCGCGGCCGCAGTCGCGCTCGCCGGCTGCGAGGACAAGAACACTTTCGTGGCGCCGCCGCCGCCGAAAGTGGACGTAGCGACGCCGATCCAGCGCGCAGTTGCGCGCTATGTCGAGGCCACCGGCAACACCGCGCCGATCAAGAGCGTCGATCTCGTCGCGCGCGTGCAGGGCTTTCTGCAAACGATCGACTACACCGACGGCACCTTCGTCAAGCAGGGCACCCAGCTGTTCACGATCGAGCCCGAAACCTACAAGCTGAAGCTCGACCAGGCGCAGG
Source organism: Bradyrhizobium sp. AZCC 2230 (assembly GCF_036924495.1). Classification (NCBI taxonomy): domain Bacteria; kingdom Pseudomonadati; phylum Pseudomonadota; class Alphaproteobacteria; order Hyphomicrobiales; family Nitrobacteraceae; genus Bradyrhizobium; species Bradyrhizobium sp. AZCC 2230. The sequence goes on from NZ_JAZHRS010000001.1 coordinate 4,168,912, forward strand.
CCGCCGAGGCCGGCGCGCAGGCTTCGCTCAAACAGGCTGAGGCCGATTTCAAGCGGCAGGTCGATCTTGTTCAGCGCCAGGCGGTCTCGCAGGCCACCCTCGACACGTCGACGTCGACCCGAGACAACGCCCAGGCCAGCCTCCAGCAGGCCCAGGCCAACACCAGGATCGCCGAGCTCAACTACAGTTATACCAAGGTGAGCGCGCCGTTCGACGGCATCGTCAGCGCGCATATGGTCTCGGTCGGTGAACTCGTCGGCGTCTCCTCCCCGACACAGCTTGCGACCATCGTCGCGATGGACCCGATCTGGGTGAACTTCACCGTCAACGAGCAGGACGTGCTGCGCATCCGCGCCGAAGCGCAACGGCGCGGGCTGACCGCCGTCGACCTCAAGCAATTCCCGATCGAAGTCGGCCTCCAGACCGAGACCGGCTATCCGCATGAAGGCCACCTCGACTACGTCGCGCCGACCCTGAATTCATCGACCGGCACGCTGGCGGTGCGCGGCCTCGTGCCCAACGACAAGCGGGTGCTGCTGCCCGGCTATTTCGTCCGCGTCCGCGTGCCCTTCGACCAGGACAAGAACGCCCTCCTCGTCCCCGACACCGCGCTCGGCAGCGACCAGGGCGGCCGCTATCTGCTGGTGGTCAACAAGGACAATGTGGTCGAGCAGCGAAAGGTGCAGATCGGCGCCGCGGACAACGGCCTGCGCGTGATCGAGAGCGGCCTGAAGCCGGACGACCGCGTGGTCATTTCGGGACTGCTGCGCGTGATTGCAGGCCAGAAGATCGACCCGCAACAGACCAAGATCGAGCAGCCGCAGGCGTCAGCCAAGTGAGGGGCCGCCAGCCATGATCTCAAAGTTCTTCATCGAACGGCCGGTCCTCTCGAACGTCATCGCGCTCCTGATGATCCTGATCGGCGGCGTCGCGCTGTTCAACCTCGCGATCTCGCAATATCCCGACGTGGTGCCGCCGACGGTGCAGGTGACGACGCGCTATCCCGGCGCCAGCGCCAAGACCGTGATCGACACGGTTGCCTTGCCGATAGAACAACAGGTCAACGGCGTCGAGGACATGCTCTACATGCAGTCCTACAGCGGCTCCGACGGCACCTATACGCTGACGGTGACCTTCAAGATCGGTACCGACCTCAACTTCGCGCAGGTGCTGGTGCAGAACCGCGTCTCCAGCGCACTGTCGCAGCTGCCGTCATCGGTGCAGAACCAGGGCGTCACGGTTCAGAAGAAATCGACCTCGATCCTGCTGTTCGTGACGCTGACCTCGCCAGACTCCCGGTTCGACAGCCTGTACTTGAGCAATTACGCCACCATCAATCTGCGCGACGAGTTGTCTCGTTTGCCCGGCGTCGGCAACGTCACGGTGTTCGGCGCCGGCCAGTATTCGATGCGGATCTGGCTCGATCCGAACAAGCTGCAGGCGCGCGGACTGGTGCCGCAGGACGTCATCCAGGCGATCCAGCAGCAGAGCCAGCAGGTCTCGGCCGGACAGGTCGGCGCGCCGCCGACACCGCCGGGACAGGCGTTCCAGTACACCCTCAACGTCAACGGAAGGCTCGACGACACCGGCCAGTTCGAGAACATCATCGTCAAGACCGGCACCAGCGGCGACGTCACCCGCGTGCGCGACGTCGGCTGGGTTGAATTGGGTGCGCAGACCTACAGCCAGATATTCTCGCTCAACAAGCAGCCCTCGGTCGGCATCGGCGTATTCCAGTCGCCCGGCGCCAACGCACTCGAGGTCGAGCAGGCCGTCGAGAAGAAGATGACGGAGCTCGCCAAGCGTTTTCCGGAAGGCATCAAATACGACACGCCGTTCGACACCACCAAATTCGTCAATGCCTCGGTGCACGAGGTCTATATGACGCTGATCGAGGCCGGCCTGCTGGTGCTGGTCGTGATCCTGGTGTTCCTGCAGGACTGGCGCGCGATGCTAGTGCCCGCGACGACCGTGCCGGTCACCATCATCGGCGCCTTCGCCGCGATGGCGGCGCTCGGCTTCACCATCAACATGTCGACGCTGTTCGCGATCGTGCTCGCGATCGGCATTGTTGTCGACGACGCCATCGTCGTGGTGGAAGGTGCGGCCCACAATATCGAGCAGGGCATGAACGGCCACGACGCCGCGATCAAGGCGATGGACCAGCTGTTCGCGCCGATCGTCGGCATCACGCTGGTGCTGATCTCGGTGTTCCTGCCGGCCTCGTTTCTCGCCGGCCTCACCGGCCGCATCTACTCGCAATTCGCGCTGGTGATCGCGGCGACCGCGCTGCTGTCCGCCATCAACGCAGCCACGCTGAAGCCGACGCAGTGCGCGCTCTGGCTGCGGCCGACGGTGCCGCCGGAAAAGCGCAACTTCTTCTATCGCGGTTTCAACAATGTCTATGACCGTGTCGAGCGCGGCTACACGCGGCTGATCACCTTCCTGTGCGGGCACGCCACGGTGTCGGTCGCCTTCGCACTGATCCTGATCGGGATCGGCGGCTACGGCCTGTCGCGGGTGCCGACGGGCTTCCTGCCGATCGAGGACCAGGGCTATCTGATCGCCGCCGTGCAGCTGCCAGACGGCTCCTCGCTGGAGCGGACCCAGAAGGTGCTCGACCGGGCCGCCGATATCATCAAGGACACGCCGGGCGTCGCCCAGGTGATCACCATCGCCGGCATCTCCGCGCTCGACAGCAGCGCGAGCCTTGCCAACGCCGGCGTCGCCTACATCATCCTGAAGGACTGGGATGCGCGCAAAGGCCCCGGCGAGGATTTGCGCTCGCTGGTGTACGGGCTGAACGACAAGGTCGCCACCATCATGGAGGCGCGCACGCTGGTGTTGCCGCCGCCGCCCATTCAAGGCATCGGCAACGCCGCCGGATTCTCGATGCAGGTCGAGCTGCGCGACGGCAACAGCGATTTCGCCAAGCTGCAGGCCATCACCGGCGCGATGGTCTCGAACGCCCAGAGCCAGAGCGCACTGCAGCGCGTCTCGTCCTCGTTCCGCTCTTCGGTCCCGCAATTCAATGTCGAGATCGACCGCGTCAAGACCCAGACGCTGCACGTGACCACCGACGCGGTGTTCGCGGCGCTGTCGACTTATCTGGGCTCGTCCTATGTCAACCAGTTCAACAAGTTCGGCCGCGTGTTCCAGGTCTACACCCAGGCCGACCCGGCGTTCCGCGTCACCGAGCGCGACATCGCCAACATGCAGGTGCGCAACCAGGACGGCAACATGGTGCCGATCGGCACGGTCGCCACCATCACGCCGGTCACCGGCCCGTCGCTGATCAGCCTCTACAACCTCTATCCCTCCTCGACCATCGTCGGCCTGCCGGCGCAGGGCTATTCGTCCGGCCAGTCGCTGAAGCTGATGGAAGAGATCGGCGACAAGACGCTGCCGCCGGGCACCGGCTTCGAATGGACCGCGATGTCGTACCAGGAGAAGGCGGTCTCCAACCAGATCTACTGGGTGTTCGGGCTTGCCATGCTGCTGGTCTATCTCGTGCTCGCCGGCCAGTATGAGAGCTGGTACGCGCCGATCTCGGTGATCCTCGCGGTGCCGCTGTCGCTGATCGGGCCCATGCTGATCCTCAACGGCCTGAAGATCGACAACAACCTCTACTGCCAGATCGGCCTGATCCTGCTGATCGCGCTGTCGGCCAAGAACGCGATCCTGATCGTCGAGGTCGGGCTCGAGCTGCACGGCCGCGACGGCAAGCCGGTGCTGGAGAGTGCGATCGAGGCGGCGCGTGCCCGCTTCCGTCCGATCCTGATGACGTCGTTCGCCTTCATCCTCGGCGTGGTGCCGCTGGTGATCGCGACCGGCGCCGGCGCCAGCGCCCGCAAGTCGATCGGCATCACCGTGTTCTCGGGCATGCTGGCCTCGACCTGCCTCGCGGTGCTGTTCGTGCCGGCCTTCTTCGTGGTGGTGCAGCGCTTCGAGAACCGGCGCGCGTCGAAGAAGGCTCCGAAGGCGCAGCCGGTTACGGAGGCGAAGTCCTAGGCCGCTCCGGCAAAAGGCGAAAACAACCCCATGCACAGTAGAGATGGGGTTGAAAAGGCTGGAGAAATTTCGGTCTTGCCGAAATCGCTTGCTCCGTCGGGCAAAACACCGGCATGATGGCATCATGGGCGATGCGCGTGACGTGGCGCGACGCCTCCGGCTCCCCGTCATTGCGAGCGCAGCGAAGCAATCCAGAGTCCCTCCGCGGAACGATTCTGGATTGCTTCGCTGCGCTCGCAATGACGGAGTATGCATCACATGCTAAGCCTTCTCCGCCGGAGCCTGCCGTGCCTCGCCGCTAGAAACCAGCATCACCGAGACCTTCGACTGCCGCAGCACTGCGTCCGCAACGCCGCCGAAGGAGAGATAGTCGCCCTGGATGCGGTCGACGCCCATGACGACGAGATCGACATCGGTGGTGTCGATCTCGCGCAGAATCGCAGCCTCCGGCGCGCGGTTCACGCGCAAGGTCGTGGTGATGTCGACGTCGTAGCGGGCGGCGAGATCGCTGGCGTCCTTCAGGATGCCGGCTTCCTGGCTCAGGCCGCGCGACGCACCGCGCTGGGCACCCTTGTCCCGCGTCGTCGCAACATAGATCACGCGCAGCGAGCCTGATCCCGCCTGCGTCAGCGCGACCGCGACCTCCGCGCCGCGCTTGGAGACGCCGCTGCCGGAGACCGGGACGAGGATGTTGAGCCCGTCCGGCATCGGCTGCTTCAAATGCTTGCCCTTGGCCGCAACGATCACGAGTGGACCGTCGAACTTTGCGGCGATGTCCTCGATCTTCCGATCGAACCGATCCTTAGCGGCAGCGACCTTGTCAACGCCGACGACGAGGAGATCAAAGCCCCTGCGCGCTTCGTCCGCGATGGTCTCGCCGAGCTCCGCACGGCGCGAGCGGGTGACGACATCGACGCTGCCGGCATCGCCGTCACTATTGGCGGAGACGGTCTCCGCCGCCTTCTTCACCACGGCCTCGTGGCTCTCCGCCTCGTCACGGCCCTTCTCCTGCTCTTTGGCACGCTTGCCGACATGCAGCACGGTCATCGGGAAACCACGCATGCCGGCGATCAGGCCAGCGATGTGAGCGGCGAAGGTGGCGTTGACGCTTTCGTCGACCGCCAGCAAGGGACGCTCGAGATTGGCGACGAAGCCGCGCCTCTCGAACTCCTCGCGATCGAGCCGGTCCTTCTCGTCCTTGTTCATCGGCAGCTTTGCGAGCGCCGCGCGCAGCATCGGCGGCATCGCCATCGTGGTCACGATCGCCATGGTCACGATCATCGTGAACAGGTTCTGGCTGAGCACGCCGATCGAGAGGCCAATGGTCGCGATGATCACTTCGGTCGAGCCGCGTGCATTCATGCCACTCGCGAGCGCCAGCGACTCCCGTGTGCTGAGGCCGCCCACAGTGCCGCCGACAAAGGCGCCACCGAACTTGCCGACGCTGGCGATCACGACCAAGAGGCCCGTGAGCATCAGAAGATTGGGATCGCGCAATACCGACAGATCGGCGCTGAGGCCGGCGAGACCGAAGAACACCGGCATGAAGAAGCTCGAGATCAGGCCGCGCAGGCGCTCGTCGATCTGTCGCGTCAGGATCGGCGACTCGCCGACCAGGATGCCGGCGACGAAGGCACCGAGCACGGTGTGGACGCCGATCGCATGGGTGATCAGCGCCATCACGCACATCAACAGCAGGATCACGGTGATGACCGCCGCAGTGCTGACGAGGTTGTCGTTGGCCCAGCGGATCAGTTGAAACACCAGTCGCCGGCCGATGGTAAAGGAGATCGCGAGGAAAGCGAGCGTGCCCAGCACGGCCTTCGCCACCGAGGCGACGTCCAGCGTGCCTTGCGAGGCCAGGCTGAAGATGACGGCTATGATGATCCAGCCGATGGTGTCGTCGATCACCGCTGTGGCGACGATGATCTGGCCGACATTGCGACGCATGAAGTTCATCTCGCGCACGACCACGGCGACGATCTTCACGGAAGAAATCGACAGCGCCGTGCCCATGAACAGCGAGGCCACCAGCCGCTGCTCGGGCTTCGGCAGCAGTGCATCGGGCAGGAACCCGCCGAGCGCAAATCCGCAGGCAAACGGCACAAGGATGCCGGCGATCGAGATCGCGATTGCGGCCTTGCCGACCTTCCTGACCAGCTTGAGGTCGGTCTCCATGCCGGTGAGCAGGAGCAGCAGCAGAATGCCGAACTGGGCGATGCCGTCGATCATCGCCTTCTGCTCGGGTGTCTTCGGGAAAATCGCGTGCTGCGCTTCGGGCCAGATCCAGCCGAACAACGACGGCCCCAAAATGATGCCGGCGAGCAATTCGCCGATCACCGAGGGCTGGCCGATCCGCTGCATGATCTCGCCGAGACCGCGCCCCACCGCGATCAGCAGCACGATCTGCGCCACCAGCAGGAATTCAGACGGGGCCGCCGATTTGCCGCCCTCGGCGCTGGCCGCAATGGTGGTGAGGACGAGCGCCGCGGGGACAAGGCCGACCGGTCGGAGCAGGCTCCACTGCATGCAGGTCTCTTCCCCCGTTCCGTCCCGGCAAGATGCCGGGGCCACGGGGATAGAACCCGCGGGAGGTGGAGCGGGTTCCCTCCCTCGAGCCTCCCCGTCATTGCGAGCGAAGCGAAGCAATCCAGAGTGCCTCTGCGGAAGCGGTCTGGATTGCTTCGTCGCATCAGCGCAAAATTGCTACGCAATTTTGTCGCGAGCTCCTCGCAATGACGAGTGGAGAGAACGCCGCCCTCACGCCGCCGCCGGCGTCCGGATCTCGCGCGGCAAAATGATCGCCGCCGCAATCGCGAGCAGGCAGAGCGCTGCAAACGCGTGCAGCATGGTGACGAAGCCGCCCTGCTCGTAGAGCCAGGCGACCAGGCCCACGGACGCACCCGCCGCGGTGAAGCCGATGAAATAGCGCACGGCATAGGCGCGCGAGCGCCATTCCTCGCTGGTGTATTTGCCGACCATGGCGTCGTTCACCGTGACCTGTCCGAACGCGCCCATGACGATGCCGATCGACACCAATATCAGCGGCAGATTGGACAGGCTCGCGGCGAGATACAAAAACGGCGCCAGCATGAAGGACAGCGGCAGCGCCACTGTCTTCAGCGAATAGCGGTCGAGCAGCCGGCCGATCGTGTACTGCGTCATCGCGCCGAACACATAGACGCAGGCCGCGATGCCCCCTAGCAGCGCCGGGCTCTTGGTCAGGTCGGCGAGCCGCTCGGCGAACAGCTTTGGCAGCGCAACGGTGACGGCGTTGAAGGTGGTCGAGATCGCGGTCACGACGATCAGCAACGACAGCACCACGCGCCACATGTCCTGCTTGGCGACGCGCGCTTGCGCGGCCGCCTGTTTCGAGCCCTTGCGGTCCTCATGCACGACCAGCATCGCGAAGGCGATGCCGATCAGGATGGTGACGATGCCGGGGACGATGAAGGCAAAACGCCAGCCGAAATACTGGCCGATCACGCCGGTGACCAGCGCGGACGAGGCAACGCCGAGATTGCCCCAGACGCCGTTGATGCCCATCTCACGGCCGAGCCTGTCGGCATAGGACACGATCATCGCGGTGCCGACGGGATGATAGATCGAGGCGAACACGCCGATCGCCAGCAGCGCCGCGCCGAGCTGCACTGGCGTCTGTACGAAGCCGACCGAGATCATGGACGCGCCGATGCCGATGAAGAAGATCAGCATCATGTGGCGGCGACTCCAGCGGTCCCCGAGCCAGCCGGTGAGCAGCGAGCCGGCGCCGAAGGCGATGAAGCCGGGGGTCGCGTAGGGCAGCAGTTCCGAATAGGCCATGCCGAGCGCCGGCCCCATGATGATCACGGCGGCGGCGAAGATCAGCATCGCATAATGGTCCATGAAATGGCCTGCGTTGACGAAACTGATGACCCGGCTGGGGCTGTTCATTCGGAATCCTCTCCTGTTCCGAAATGAGTTATATGTCGTGGGCTTGACGGGATGCTGCCAATGACTGTCTTGGAAACGCCAATTTTGGAAACGCCAATCCTCAGGGAGGTCCGGGGCAACCACCGCTCCACCGCGGGCGTGCACCTGGTCGCGCGCGACTATCCCAAGGGCCTGCGGCTCGACCCGCACATGCACCGCGAGGCACAGCTGGTCTATGCCGCGAAAGGCACGATGCAGGTGAACACGCCGGGGGGACGCTGGCTGGTGCCGCCGGACCGCGCAGTCTGGGTCCCGGCCGGGCTCGAACATGCGATCGACGTGCTCGCCGACATCGAGATGCGCACGCTGTATTTCGACCTCGCCTGGCTGAAGCGCGAGAAGCGCTATGAGGGATTGACCAGGGAATTCGTGGTGCGGGTGTCGCCGTTGCTCAATCAGGCGATCCTCGCGCTGTTCGACGCGCGCAACACCGAGGAGCGCACCGAGTTGCTGGTGCGCCTGGTGATGCTGGAATTGCACCAGGCCGAGGATTCCGCGACCTTCGTGCCGCTGCCGCACGAGCCGCGCTGCCGGCGCGCCGCGATGATCGTGCTCGACGATCCCACGGGGCTACACGACATCGATACGCTGGCGCGCGAGGTCGGAACCTCCGCACGCACGCTATCGCGGCTGTTCTCGGCGGAGACGCAGCTGAGCTTCAAGAGCTGGTGCCAGCGGGCGAGGATTGCGGCGGCGATCCAGCGGCTGTCGACCGATGCCGGCGTATCGGTGAAGCAGCTCGCGACACAGCTCGGTTATGCCAGCGTGCCGGCTTTCTCGGCGGCGTTCCGCCAGGTGACGGGACGGACGCCTACGGAGTTTGCCACACACTCGGTGTCATCGCCCGGCTTGACCGGGCGATCCAGTACTCCGAGACGACAGTGATTGAACCGATGGGCCGCGGCGTACTGGATGCCCCGGTCAAGCCGGGGCATGACAGCGCGTTTTGGGGTTAGCACGTCTCACGACATCACGCCCCTCACCCGGCATGACAGCCTTCTCGAAACGCACGGCCCAGCTAAAGTTGCCAACATCTCCTGCTTGATTGTGATCGGCTTCCGCCCAAATCCCGTGTAAGCTTCCGCACCGCACAAACCCGGTTTCGAAAGGCCCAGATGGCTAACGCCTTCTTCTCCGACCTGCTTGCGACCATCTCCGAGCGCGGCCGCACGCTGCTGCGCCGCGATTCTGCCGATACCAAACAGGATGCCGACGGGCTGATCGAGCTTTGCGGCGCGCTGTTGTCGGGCCGGGGCGAAGCATCCGGCACAGCCATGGCGCGTGAAGTGCTCGACGTCTACCAGGAGCTGGATGCGGCAGGACGCCGCGCCTTTTTCGACGCGCTCGTGCGCGATTTCGGCCCGGACCGGGAACGACTGGCACAGGCGATCGAGACATGGCGCGCGAAGCCGGCCGACGAGGACGCGAGCGCGCTGCATTTCGCCTCGGAGCCGCGGCGGCAGGAGCTGATCCGCCGTCTCAACCGCGCGCCGGGCGGCACCAGCGATCTTGTCGCCATGCGCGCCGACCTGCTCGGCATGATGAACGGACACACCGATCTCGCCGCGCTCGACCGCGACGTCTCGCATCTTCTTTCTTCGTGGTTCAACAGGGGGTTTCTCGTGCTGCGCCGGATTGACTGGTCGACCCCGGCCAACATCCTCGAAAAAATCATCCGCTATGAAGCCGTGCACGAGATCTCCGACTGGGACGATCTGCGCCGCCGCATCGATCCGGTCGATCGCCGCTGCTACGCCTTCTTCCATCCCGCGATGGTCGACGAGCCCCTGATCTTCGTCGAGGTCGCGCTGACCGAGACCATTCCCGGTGCGATCGCGCCGCTGCTCGCGGTCGATCGCCAGTACCTTCCGATCGAGAAGGCGCGCACCGCCGTGTTCTATTCGATCTCCAACACCCAGCGCGGCCTTGGCGGCATCTCCTTCGGTAGCTTCCTGATCAAGCAGGTGGTCGAGGAGCTGCGCCGCGAGACGCCGAAGCTCGACACCTTCGTGACGCTGTCTCCGGTGCCGGGCTTCATGCCATGGGTGAAGCAGGACAAGGATTTGCCGCTGTCGGACGAGGACCGCGAGATCCTGAAGCGCCTCGACGATCCCAAATGGTATGAGAATCCCGAGACCACCGCGCAGTTGCGCGGCGTGATCGAGCCGCTGGCCGCGCATTATTTCCTGAAGGCGCGCACGCCGAAGGGAAAGCTGATCGACTCCGTCGCCCGCTTCCATCTCGGCAACGGTGCCCGCCTCGAGCGCATCAACTGGCTCGGCGACCTCTCGCCGAAGGGCGTGCGCGAATCCGCCGGCGTGATGGTGAACTACCTCTATCGCCTCGACGACATCGAGAAGAACCACGAAGCCTACGCCAATGACGGCGAGGTGGTGGCGTCGAGCGCGGTGAAGAAGCTGCTGAAGGGCGAAGGACGAAGACTGCTGGATATGCGGTTGTCGTAGGGGGCTCGGCTCCCTCTACATCGTCATTGCGAGGAGCCCTTGCGACGAAGCAATCCAGACTGCTTCTGCGGAAAGATCCTGGATTGCTTCGCTGCGCTCGCAATGACGGAGTGTGTGGTAAGCGCCTGCGCTTTGACGCCGCTGTCCTGGTACTCAGATCAGCGTCTCGTACAAATCCGTCCAGTCCGGATTGACGCTTCAATCAACGCAAGCTTCTTCGCCCGGCTACAGCTCTTGATCTGCTTCTCGCGCGTGATCGCGTCAGTCATGGTCTCATGCAGCTCGTACCAGACGAGGAGCTTGCAGCCGTATCTCGACGAGAAGCCCTTTACCAGACCCTCGTGATGCTCGAACGCGCGGCGCGGTGGGTTCGAGGTGACGCCGACGTAGATCGTCCCATTGCGGCGATTGGCGAACATGTACACGCAGGGCTGCTTCATGGATCGCGCTCAATTGATGAGAGCTTTCACGATATCACAACCCAAAGATGATTGCGAGCAAAACGCGCTATCGCGGACTCGTCATTGCGAGGAGCTCGCGACAAAATTGTCGTAGCAATTTTGCGCTGATGCGACGAAGCAATCCAGACTGCGTCCACGGAAAGATTCTGGATTGCTTCGCTTCGCTCGCAATGACAGAGAATGTGGCGGCCCCTCGTCCCTCACCGCGCGTCGCTGAGCTACAATTGGAATTCCTCCATGACGTCCGATAGCGCCGAAATCCCCACGCCGACGCCCGCCGCGGAGCGGATCGATGCCATCGACGTGCTGCGGGGCATCGCCTTGTTCGGCGTCATGGCCATCAACCTCGTGATGGAATTTCGCATTTCGATCTTCGACCAGTTTCTTGGGCCCAAGATGCTGGCGTCGCCAATCGATCGTGCCATCGAGACGATCCTGACCCAGGCCGTCGAGCTCAAGGCATTTGCGCTGTTTTCGCTGCTGTTCGGCGCAGGCCTCGCCATTCAATTCGACCGGCTCGCGACCAGTGAGCGCCGCACCGCGCTGCTCGTGCGCCGGCTCGCCGTGCTGCTGGTATTTGGCGTCATCCATTTGTGCCTGATCTGGAACGGCGACATCCTCACCGAATATGCGCTGGCCGGATTCATCGTGCTGCCGTTCCTGTTTGGTCCGCGCTGGCTGCTGACGCTCGCCGCGCTGGTGTCTCTCGCGCTGTATCTGGCCATGCTAGCCTTTCCGCCGGCGGGATTGTTTCCGAGCAGGGCTGCGATCTGGCAGGACGTCATGGGTGCCAATCGCATCTATGCGACCGGCGGCTACCTCGACGTGCTGGCGTTCCGTCTGCGCGAAATTCCCCTCATCGCCTCCCTGCACGCCTTCGTCTTCCTGCGCACGATCGGGCTGTTTCTGGTCGGCGCGCTGGCATGGCGCAGCGGCATCGTGCAAAATGCCCGTGGGCTATTCACCATCGCGCTGCCCGCGATCGGCCTCGGCGCAGGCCTGCTTTATCGCGGCCTCGAGCCGCTCGGCACCATCGTGCTGGCGCTGGGCTATGGTGCCGCGATCCTCTTCGTTGCAAGTTTCGAGCGCGGCAAGCGGCTACTCGGCTGGGCCGCGCCGTTGGGCCGGATGGCCTTCACCAACTACGTCGCACAATCCATCATCTTCGGCTGGATCTTCTACGGCTACGGCCTCGGCCTGTTCGGCCGGCTCGGCATCACCCCGGCGCTTGCCATCGGCCTCATCGTCTACGCCGCACAGGTCCGCTTCAGCACGTGGTGGCTGCGCCACTACCGCTACGGCCCGCTCGAATGGCTATGGCGGTCGTTGATGTATGGGGTGCGGCAGCCGATGGTGGTGGCGGAGGCGGGGGCGGTGTGACGCGCCATCTCTTGCCACCGTCCATCGCAAACGAAGGCGCCCGCGGACGACCCAGCTCCCTCCGCCGTCATTGCGAGGAGCTCTTGCGACGAAGCAATCCAGACTGTTGCCGCGGAAAGATTCTGGATTGCTTCGCTGCGCTCGCAATGACGGGAGTATGGGGCGCGGCCGTCGCGTCTCAACGCGCCTCGCCTACTCCGCCAGCGCTTTCATCTCATTGTAGAGATCGGACTTGCCTTCGAACCCGATGCCCGGAAGGTCCGGCATGGTGATGTGGCCGTTCTCGACGCGCACACCATCCGGGAAGCCGCCATAGGGCTGGAACAGATCCGGGTAGCTTTCGTTGCCGCCTAGGCCGAGACCGGCGGCGATGTTGAGTGACATCTGGTGGCCGCCGTGCGGGATGCAGCGGCTGGGGGACCAGCCGTGGGTTTTCAGCACGTCCAGCGTGCGCTGGTATTCGCAGAGGCCGTAGGACAGCGCGCAATCGAATTGCAGCCAGTCGCGGTCGGGGCGCATGCCGCCGTAGCGGATGAGATTACGCGCGTCCTGATGGCTGAACAGGTTTTCGCCTGTCGCCATCGGGCCCGGATAGAACTCTGCAAGCGCGGCCTGCAGCGCGTAGTCGAGGGGATCGCCGACCTCTTCGTACCAGAACAGCGGATAATCGCGCAGCATTCTGGCGTAGGCGATGCCGGTCTCGAGATCAAAGCGGCCGTTGGCGTCGACCGCGAGCTGCGCGTCCTTTCCGATCTCCTTCAGCACCGCCTCGATGCGGGTGCGGTCTTCATCGATCGGCGCCCCGCCGATCTTCATCTTCACGACATTGTAGCCGCGATCAAGATGCCCGCGCATCTCGCCGCGCAGCGCCGAGAGATCCTTGCCGGGATAGTAATAGCCGCCGGCGGCGTAGACGAACACGCGCGGATTGGCTGTCAGGCCGTGACGCTCAGCGAGCAAGCGAAACAGCGGTTTTCCTGCGATCTTCGCCACCGCATCCCACACCGCCATGTCGATGGTGCCGACCGCGACCGAGCGCTCGCCATGGCCGCCCGGCTTCTCGTTGGTCATCATCGCGCCCCAGATTTTGTCGGGGTCGAGATTGTCGCCGGCGGCGTTGAGCAGAGATTTCGGATCGGCCTCCGTGATGCGCGCGGCAAAGCGCTCGCGGATCAGGCCGCCCTGGCCGTAGCGGCCGTTGGAGTTGAAGCCGTAGCCGACGACCCGCTTGCCGTCGCGCACGACGTCGGTGACGACGGCCACGAGGCTCGTCGTCATCCTGGTGAAGTCGATATAGGCGTTGCGGATCGGGGACGAGATCGGCTTTGTGATCTCGCGAACATCGACGATGCGGACGGACATGGGGGTCGGCTTTCGATGGTCTAGAGGAAGTTCGTCGACTGTCTCCCCGTCATCCTGAGGTGCGAGCCGTGGGACGCATCGCGTCCTACGGAGAGCCTCGAAGGATGAACGGCCGAGCTGCAGCCGGGCCGTCGCCCTTCGAGGCTCGCCGAAGAGGCGAGCACCTCAGGGTGACGGGGATGCATTTGGACGCGCGGTGCCTCCACATCGTCATTGCCATGACGGCTTCGTCGTCACTTCTTATCCCTGAAATACGGCTCCACCGGACCGTGCACCTTGATGGTCAGCTGATTGCCGTAGCGGTCCTTGGCGTTCCCTGCGGCGACGCGGACCCAGCCTTCGCTGATGCAGTACTCCTCGACATTGGTCTTCTCGACGCCCTTGAAGCGGATGCCGACGTCGCGCGACAGGATGTCGGCGTTGTAATAGGGGCTGTTCGGGTCGACCGACAGGCGGTCGGGAAATTCGTCGCTCATGATTGTCTCGCTCATAACAGGGTCTCGATCTTCTGCCGCAATCCTTCCGGCCGCGCGGTCGGCGCGTAGCGCGCGATCACCTGGCCGGCACGGTCCACCAGGAATTTGGTGAAATTCCATTTGATGGAGGCGCCCAGCAGGCCGGATTGCTGGTGTTTCAGGTACTCATACAAGGGATGCGCGTGGGCGCCGTTGACGTCGATCTTCTCGAACAAGGGAAAGGTGATGTCGTAATGGGTCGAGCAGAACGCCTGGATCTCGGCGGCCTGCCCCGGCTCCTGCGCGCCGAACTGGTTGCAGGGAAAGCCGAGCACCGAGAAGCCGCGCGGCGAGAGATCGCGATGCAGATCTTCGAGGCCCCGATATTGCGGCGTGAAGCCGCATTTGCTCGCGGTGTTGACGATCAAGAGCACCTGCCCCTCGAACTGGCGCATCAGCACTTCGTCGCCGAGAAGCGAATTGGCCTTGAAGTCGTAGATCGCAGACATCGCTAACCCACGGGGTCGATCGGCGACGGCGGCACGCCGCCCGCCTCGATCGCTTCGCCGGCGAGAAGACAGAGATCCTCGCGATAGCGGCCGGAGACGATGTGCACGCCGACCGGCGCCTTACCGACGAGGCCGGTCGAGACCACGAGCCCCGGCAATCCCATAAACGGCGTCGCGATCTGCGGCAACTGCGCCTCCCAGACGCGCTCGAAGGAGGCGGCGTCCTTGCGGTCGAGATGGTCGGGGAACGGCAGCTCGCCGGAGACCGGCGTCAGCACGACCGCATATTTCTCGAAGAACAGCATCCAGTCGCGGGTCAGCGCGGCGCGGCGGGTCAGCGCCTGCGCGTAATTGGCCTGATCCATCGGCGTGACCTTGGCGCGGTTGCCGCGCAGGCACGCCAGCGCGCCGGGATCGCCCTCGCGCTCGGCCATGTCGAGCTGGGCCTCGTAGGCATCGCCGAGCCAGAGTTTTCTCTGCCACTCGACGGCTTCGCGCATCGGCGGGGTGTTCTCGATCACATCGACGGTCCAGCCGGCACGCTCGAGCCGCTTGCCGGCGTCGGTGACGGCGGCCTTCACCTCTGGCGTGGTCGCAAGTCCATCCGGGTTGAGGCAGAGCGCGGCGCGCTTCGGCACGGCCGGGCCTTCCAGCGGCGCCGGCACATACCAGGGGTCGCGCGCATCGCGCGCCGACATCGCGGCGAGCGAGATGCGCAAATCATTCACGGTGCGCGCCAGCGGTCCCGATACCGCCATGATCTGCGGCCCGATCGGGCGCTCCGGCAGCGCCGGGTTGAAGGCGGGGATGCGGCCCAAGGTCGGGCGCAGGCCATGCACGCCGCAGGCATAGGCGGGATAGCGGATCGAGCCGGCGATGTCGGTGCCGTGGGCGATATGGCCGATACCGGCCGCGACCGCCGAGCCAGCGCCGCCGGACGAGCCGCCCGGGGTCAGCGCGGCGTCGCGTGGGTTCCTGGTGTCGCCATGGACCAGATTGGTGGTGAACCAGCGGTAGGAGAAGGCCGGGCAATTGGTGCGGCCGAGCAGAACGGCGCCCGATTTGCGGAAATTGGCGACCACCGGATTGTCCTCGCGCGCGATCAGGTCGCGCTGCAGCTTGAGGCCGTTGGTGGTGGCAAAGCCCTCCTGGTCGACATTGGCTTTGATGGTGACGGGCACGCCGGCCAGCACGCCGGGGTCCTCGCCCCTGGCAATGGCGGCATCGACGGCGCCGGCCTGCTTGAGCACGTCCTCGGGCCGGTGGTCGATCACCGCGTTGAGCTTGGGATTGACGGCGTCCAGGCGGTCGAGGCCGGCCTTGGCCGCCTCTCGGGCGGACACTTTCTTGGACCTGACGAGGGTAGCGAGGTCGGCGGCCGACAGGCGCCAGAGGTCTTGCATGATTTGCTCCGTGTAACCGGCGTCTTTTAGCGCCGGGAACGCGGCAAAGCCATGCGGATTTCGCAGGGAAAACCCCCTCCCCGTCATTGCGAGGAGCCCTTGCGACGAAGCAATCCAGACTGCCTCCGCGGGGACAGTCTGGATTGCTTCGCTACCGCTAGGAAGAAACTACTGGCGAACTGATGTCAGGCAGCCTCCGCGATGGGCTGGAGTTGGACGGAGAAGCCGAGCTTTTTGAGGCCTGCTACCAGTCGGCTCGCTTTGGCCGCGGCGGGCCGGCGGTCGAAGTAGCCAGCGCCGAGGTCACGATGCTCGGTGCCGTCCTTGAGGATGTGGTAGATGGCGGTGAGGATCGAGGCGGCGACGGCGCAGATGGCTTTTTGTGGCCCGCGCCTGGCCTGCAGTCGGTAGAACTGAGCTCGATAGTAGCTGTCCTTGCTGCGCTTGGCGGCCCAGGCACATTGAACGAGCATCGTCTTGAGCCACGGCGCCCCTTTGCGCAGGCGCGAGGATTTGCGCTTGCCGGCACTTTCATTCTGCCCGGGGCACAGGCCGGTCCAGGCAACGAGATGGCCAGCAGTCGGGAAGCGGCTCATGTCGGCACCGATCTCGGACAAAATTGCCGGCGCCGCCACCGCACTGACCCCGGGGACCGTGCTTAGAAGTCCGATCAAGTGGCGAAAGGGGGTTTTGCTGCCGTTTACCTCCGCCTCCATGCAGCCGATCCGCTGAGCGATTTCGACATCAAGCTTGCGAATCGTCTCATCCAGACCATCGCGTTGCTGCAGATGAAGCGCGAGCAGAAAGCGGTGGTGATCCGTCAGGCGCCCGTGCAGGGCATCGTAAAGCTCCTTCGGCGACGCCTTGATCTGCTTACCGGCAAACTCGGCGAGCTTGTTTGGCTGGCGCACGCCCTCGATCATCGCCTGGATGATCCGCCGGCCGCTCGCGCCCATGATGTCAGAGATCACCGAATTGAGCTTGATATTGGCTTCTGCCAGCGTCTTCTCGATCCGCTGCACGTGCCGCGTCTGCTCGCGAACCAGTTGCTTGCGCGTCCGTGTCAGCGCACGCAGCTCCTGCACTTGCTCTTCCGGAATGAAGCTGCCCTTGATCAGCCCGCAGGCCAACAGGTCGGCGATCCACATCGCATCGTTCATGTCGGTCTTGCGTCCCGGCACATTCTTGATGTGCGCCGCATTGGCGACAATCAATCCAAAGGCGCCTTCGCCCAGGATCCGGAACACCGGCATCCAGTAGACGCCCGTCGCCTCCATCGCCACATGCGTGCATCCGCTCTCTTCCAGCCACCTTCGCAGCATCACAAGCTGCTCCGTCGTGGCCGCAAAGGTCCGGCACTCCCGCCGCGCCTTGCCATCAATCATGATCCGCACACAGGCCACGACCGTGTCCTTGTGCACATCCAGGCCTGCCACCCGCTCGTACAGAATATCCATGCTCATCTCCTCGACAGTTTGCGCCGGCGGCATAGGCGCCTGTCAAAAAAGAATGCTAGGAAGCGTGCTCCAGGGCCATGCGGCCCCTCCGCGCCAGTGTGGGTCATCCAGGCAACCCGGGTCCAACTCGCAACCGGGCTCTCACGCACCAGAGAGTAATCGACCTCTTTGCCGACGGCGTCTCAAAATACCGCATTTGCACCCGCTCGGACAGTTTCATCCAGCGCGCGTCGGCTCCTCAACGCCGGTCCCAACTCGCAATGACGGGGAGAGAGCGGTGGGCCTCGCTCGCCGCCCCGATGACCAGTCCGCTCTAGTGCCGCGTCGCGGACTGGTCCGGGATGTCCAGCAGCGCCTCGGTGAAGGGGAATTCCAGCACGATGTCGCCTTCGACGTCGGTGACCTCGATCACCGCCTCCATGAGCGCCGGCTGGGCGCCCTCGGATTTCACCACCTCCAGGATCATCTGGCGGGCGACCTCCCAGGCACGATCGGGGTTGCGCAGATCCTCGCCTTCGGGATCCACGATCAGTTCATCGCCGATACGGGTGTTGAAGAAATATTTGGGCATCACCGAATTCCACTTGGGTCGCCTGTACCGGATTGAAAGCTGCACTGCGCTCACAACTGCTTTATCAGGACAGGGTTCGCGACCGAATACGCCAGGCGCAAGGCTGCATCGGCAGAAACTGGCGTTCCAGGCGCGTTTTTCGCGGCGCAACATGGCTTTCTCGGGAAAATTTCACTGGCGAACTTTTGTGCCCGCATTAACTTAGCCCTCGGGCGTACACGTCCGAAATCGCGAAAATGGAGAGCCAAAATGGCCTGGAAAGCCCCCAAGATCGTCGAAGTGCCCTGCGGCATGGAAATCAACATGTATGTGAGCGCCACCCGCAAGTGAGCGGTTGGTGAGTACGCGTTTTGCGCAGGTGGGTCTGCCGGTCACGATCGGTTTCCGGATGATGGAAACTGTGTTGGCCTGAGGATCCACCTGGCGACGTTGCTTCCAGGAGACGGATCATGCTTCGCGTCGTCGTCCTGGGCGCCGGGGCCGGCGGCGGAGTCCCGCAATGGAATTGCGGTTGCGAAGGCTGCCGGGCAGCCCGTCACCACGGCCATGAGCTTTATCGAACCCAGGCCTCGGTTGCCTTCAGCGGCGACGGCGAGCACTGGTTCCTGATCAACGCCTCGCCCGACCTTCGCCAGCAATTGAATGCCACGCCGCAGCTGCATCCCAAGGAGGGCAGCCTGCGCCATACGCCTGTTGCAGGCGTGATCCTGACCAACAGCGAAGTGGATGCGGTGGCGGGCCTGCTCTCGATGCGCGAGGGCTCGCCCTTCACGGTCTATGCGCATGAGAAGGTGCTGGCGATCCTGGCCAGCAACAGCATCTTCAACGTGCTGAGCGAGACAAACGTCAGGCGCCAGCCGATCGGGATCAGCGAGCCGTTCGAGCCGCGTCTCACCGATGGTGCGCGCTCCGGCCTCGAGGTG
This sequence comes from Bradyrhizobium sp. AZCC 2230, assembly GCF_036924495.1. Classification (NCBI taxonomy): domain Bacteria; kingdom Pseudomonadati; phylum Pseudomonadota; class Alphaproteobacteria; order Hyphomicrobiales; family Nitrobacteraceae; genus Bradyrhizobium; species Bradyrhizobium sp. AZCC 2230. The sequence goes on from NZ_JAZHRS010000001.1 coordinate 4,187,881, forward strand.
CTGCCGTTTGCGGTGCCGGGCAAGCCGGCCTGGTATCTCGAAGGCAAGGCGCATCCGGGAGGCGAGAGCGGCGATGGCGATACGCTGGGCCTGAAGATCACCGACAAGTCGACCGGCAAGTGCTTTTTCTTCATCGCCGCCTGCGCCGAGGTGACCGATGCGCTCAAGGCCGAGATCGACGGCGCCGCGCTGGTGTTCTTCGACGGCACGGTCTGGCAGGACGACGAGATGATCAGGTGCGGGCTCGGCCACAAGACCGGCAAGAGCATGGGCCATGTCGCGATGTCCGGTCACGATGGCGCGATTGCGCGGTTGGCCGACCTCACTATCGACAGGAAGATGTTTCTGCATATCAACAACTCGAACCCGGCGCTGCTGCCCTCGTCCCCCGAGCGCAAGGCCGCTGAAGAAGCGGGCTGGCAGATACCCGCCGACGGAACGGAGATCGTGCTGTGAATGCCGCGTCCATGACTGGAATGACTGCGCTCTCTGTTGGCAAGGACATCAGGCTCAACTCGGCAGAGGAGCTGGAGGCGACGTTGCGCCACATCGGCGCCACGCGCTATCACAGCCTGCATCCGTTTCATAAGCTGTTGCATGGCGGCAAGCTCAGCAAGGGCCAGGTGCAGGCCTGGGCGCTGAACCGCTACTATTACCAGAGCACGATCCCGATCAAGGACGCGGTGGTGATCTCGCGCTTCCGCGACCGCGCCACGCGGCTGGAATGGCGCCACCGCATCGAGGACCATGACGGCGATGTCGGCTCCGAGGGCGGCATCGAGCGCTGGCTGAAGCTGACCGAAGGTCTCGGGCTCGACACGGCTTATGTGGAATCGACCGAAGGCATCTTGCCGGCGACGCGCTTTGCGGTGGAAGCCTACGTCCACTACTGCCGCGAAAAATCGCCGCTGGAGGCGATCGCGTCCTCGCTGACCGAATTGTTCGCGCCGAACCTGCACGAAGAGCGCATCTCCGGGATGCTGGAGCATTACGACTTCGTCAATCCTGACATCATGAGCTATTTCAAGCGACGGCTGGCGCAGGCGCCGCGCGATGCCGGCTTTGCGCTCGACTATGTCAAGGCGCATGCCACGACACCGGAGCAGCGCGCGCAGGTGTGCAATGCGCTGATCTTCAAGACCAGCGTGCTATGGGTGCAACTGGACGCGCTGCAGCACGCCTATGTCGAGGGCAACATTCCGCCGGGCGCGTTCGTGCCCAAAGCGAGTTAGGGAACTAGAGCGATGGCCGGGCCGCGGAACATCAGCGTCAGCGAGGCAAGCCGCCCCGTGCTGCCGCGGCATGCCAAGCTGAGATATGACGACACGCGAAAGGTCTGGGTGATCCTGGCGCCGGAACGCGTGCTGGCGCCGGACGAGATCGCGGTCGAGGTCTTGCAGCTGTGCGACGGCAAGCGCAATGTCGGTGACGTGTCCGATCAGCTGGCGGCGAAATACGCCGCACCGCGCGAGGCGATCCTGGCCGACGTCATCGTCATGCTGCAGGATCTCGCCGACAAGGGCTTCCTGACCGAGGCCCGGGAGAAGACGCCATGAGCGATGTGCTCCCGACCATCCCACCTGACACAAGCGACAGCCTCGCGGTGCTGGAGAAGACCCGCTCGACGGCGGAGACGTTCGGCATTCCGCTCGCCGTGCTGCTGGAGATCACCCATCGCTGCCCGCTGCAATGCCCTTACTGTTCCAACCCGGTCGAGCTCGACCGCTCCGGCAAGGAGCTGACGACGGACGAATGGAAGAAGGTGCTGAGCGAGCTCGCCGAGATCGGCGTGCTCCAGGTCCATTTCTCCGGCGGTGAGCCGACGGCGCGGAAGGATCTGGTCGAACTGGTCAAGCACGCGAGCGACGTCGGCCTCTACACCAACCTCATCACCTCGGCCGTGCTGCTGACGCGCGAGCGGCTGAGCGAGCTGGCCGACGCCGGGCTCTGCCACGTGCAGATCTCATTCCAGGGCATCGAAGAAGGCCTCGCCGATCGCGTCGCCGGCTACAAGAACGGGCACCGCAAGAAGCTCGAAGTGGCAAAATGGACGCGCGACCTTGACCTTCCGCTCACCGTGAACGCGGTGATGCACCGGCAGAACCTGCACCAGCTCCCCGACATCATCCAGATGTCGATCGATCTCGACGCCGACCGGCTCGAGGTCGCCAACGTCCAGTACTACGGCTGGGCGCTGAAGAACCGCGCCGCGCTGATGCCGACGGTCGCGCAGCTCGATGAATGCACCCGCATCGTCGAGGACGCGCGCGAACGGCTGAAGGGGACGCTTGCGATCGACTACGTCGTTCCTGACTATTACGCGCTGCGGCCGAAGAAATGCATGGGCGGCTGGGGCCGGCAGTTCTTCAACATCTCGCCAGCCGGCAAGGTGCTGCCCTGCCACGCCGCCGAAAGCATCACCGGGCTCGACTTCGAATCCGTGCGCTCCAACCATTCGATCGCCTGGATCTGGCAGAACTCCGACGCCTTCAACCGCTATCGCGGCACCGGCTGGATGAAGGAGCCGTGCAAGTCCTGCGAATTCCGCGAGATCGATTTCGGCGGCTGTCGCTGCCAGGCTTTTGCGCTGACGGGTGACGCCGCCAACACCGACCCGGCCTGCGCGCTGTCGCCGCTGCACGAGACCATCTTCAAGCAGGCCGAGCGCGAGGCCGAGGGCGAGACCAACCGCTTCCTCTATCGCAATTTTGCCGGCGGCACTCTGGAATCCGGGAATGACGCCTGACGCCGACGCGGCCGCATCGGCCAGACGTGCCGATCCCTTTGCCCCCCTGACCTCCGACATGCTCGACGTCGGCGACGGCCACGAGCTCTATGTCGAGAGCGTCGGCCGCGCCGACGGCATCCCCGCCATCTATCTGCATGGCGGGCCCGGCAGCGGCTGCCAGCCGGATCATCGCCGCCTGTTCGATCCCGAGCGTATGCATGCCGTGCTGTTCGACCAGCGCGGCTGCGGCCGCAGCCGCCCGAAAGGATCGCGCGAGCACAACACGACGGCGCATCTGATCGCGGACATGGAGAAGATCCGCGAAAAGTTCGGCATCACACGCTGGATGGTGGTCGGCGGCTCCTGGGGCGCGACGCTGGCGCTGGCTTATGCGCAGGCCCATCCCGAGCGCGTCTCCGGCATCGCGCTGCGTGCGACCTTTCTGGGCACGCAGGCAGAGGTCGAGACGGCCTTCACCTCGCGCCTGGCTCAATTCTATCCGGCGTTGCACAAGGATTTTCTGAGCGTGCTGCCGCCGGAGGAACGTGCGCAGCCGGTGGCAGCCTATTATCGCCGCATCCTCGACGCCGATCCGGCCGTGCATGGACCTGCCTCGCGCGCCTGGCACGACACCGAGCGCGCGCTGTCGGAGCACAAGCCGGCAAAGGCGCGGATCGACCTGGCCTCGCTGAACGTCTGGCGCACATTGCCCGCGACACCGTTCATGGAAGCACATTACTTCATCAATGACAGCTTCATGGCCGAGAACCAGCTGTTGCGAAACGCGCCCCGGCTCGCCGGCATTCCCGGCATCATCGTGCAGGGCCGGTACGACCTGCTGTGCCCTCCTGAGACATCCGCGCGGCTCGCGAAAGAATGGCCGGGTTCCGAGATTCGGATCGTGGAAGAAGCCGGACATTCGCTCTATGATGCCGGCGTGAGGGACGCGGTCATGAAGTCGATCGCCGACCTCGCGTCGAAGGCCGCGCGCTAGCGCGCGAAACAAGGACAACAAGAAAATGCCGCTCGCCGGGACGGGCATGCTGCTGACGTCGATGAACATTGACGCAAGCGACGAAGCCGATTTCAATCGCTGGTACGATCGCGAGCATCTGGAAGAGCGCGTCGCGATCGAGGGATTTCTGGAAGCGCGGCGCTATGTCGCGCACGCGGCGAACCCCAAATATCTGTCGCTGTATTCGACCGCGACGCTCGACGTGCTCGACAGTCCCGCCTACCGGGCGCGGCTCGCCAACCAGACCGAATGGTCGCGGCGTACCATGGCGCATTTCAAGAATATGTTGCGCGTGGTCGCGCGCACCACCATCAGCAAGGGCACCGGCCGCGGCGCGGCACTCGGCTTGGTGCGGCTGCGCCCTACGGCCGACAATGCGGCGGCATGGCGTGATGCACTGCAAGAGAAGCTGGCGCATGGGGATCGCGAAGGCATCATCTCGATGCATCTGCTCGAGAGCGAGCCGGAATTGTCCGGCGCAACGGCGGATATTCCGGCGGTGCGCAACGAAGGCGCGCGCGACTGGTTCGTGCTGATCGACGGCACGCATGTCGGCGCGGTCTCCGCCGTCATCGCCGAACGCTTCACCGGTCCGGCTGCGGCGCCCTTCCCGCTGCCGATCTCTGTCGGCACTTACAGGCTGATGTGGGATCTCGCGAAGAGCGATATCGCGCAGGGCTGAAGTAGCTACTCGCAACGCAACATATTGCACCGCCGCATTGCTGCGCGCGGCCGTTAATGCTGTGCGCGCGCAGCTCCCATGAAAGCCGGTGATCACCCAAATTTGCCGTTGTACTTGGGAACGGTTCTAATAAGCTAACCCAATGACGTCATTCAGAAACCAGATCGCGGCGCGTTAAGCGTTCGACAAGCTCAAGAAAAGGCCGCCGGGTCTTTGAGCCTGCGCGGACAGGGTAGGAATGAAACCGACCGATATCGCGGCCCCCGACTACTTTCACAAAGTGGTCGATTGCCAGTGGGCCTGTCCTGCACACACCCCGGTTCCCGAATATATCCGACTGATCGCGCAAGGCCGCTACAGCGACGCCTACATGATCAATTGGAAATCGAACGTGTTTCCCGGAATTCTGGGACGCACCTGCGATCGTCCCTGCGAGCCGGCGTGCCGACGCGGACGCGTCGAGGAAACGCCGGTGGCGATCTGCCGCCTCAAGCGCGTCGCGGCCGACTTCAAGGACGACATCAGACAGCGCCTGCCGCATCCGACCGCGAAGAACGGCAAGCGCGTCGCGTTCGTCGGCGGCGGCCCGGCGTCGCTGACGGTGGCGCGCGATCTCGCGCCGCTCGGCTATCACTGCACCGTGTTCGACGGTGATCCCGAAGCCGGTGGCATGATGCGGACTCAGATCCCGAAATTCCGCCTGCCCAATTCGGTCATCGACGAGGAGACCGGCTACATCCTCAACCTCGGCGTCGAGTTCAAAGGCGGCCACCGCATCGAGAGCATGAAGGCCCTGCTCGCCGAGAAATACGACGCAGTCTTCGTCGGCTCCGGCGCGCCGCGCGGCCGCGAGCTCGACATTCCCGGCCGAAAAGAAGCTGCGAACAATATCCATATCGGCATCGACTGGCTATCGTCCGTGTCGTTCGGCCACACCGACAAGATCGGCAAGCGCGTGATCGTGCTCGGCGGCGGCAACACCGCGATGGATTGCTGCCGCACCGCGCGTCGCCTCGGCGGTGAGAAAGTCACGGTGGTCGTGCGTTCCGGCTTCGAGGAGATGAAGGCCTCGCCCTGGGAGAAGGAAGACGCGATCCACGAGGATATTCCGATCCTCAACTACATGGTGCCGGTGGAATTCAAGCATGTCGCCGGCAAGCTCATCGGCGTCACTTTCCAGCACGTCAAAGCCGAATACGACGCAAAAGGCCGCCGCAATCTGGTGCCTTCGGGCGATCCCGATCAGACGATTCCCTGCGACGACGTGCTGGTCGCGGTCGGCCAGGAGAACGCCTTCCCCTGGATCGAGCAGGATTGCGGCATCGAGTTCGACAAATGGCACATGCCCAAGGTCGATCCGAAGACCTTCGTCTCGACCAACCCGAAAGTGTTCTTCGGCGGTGACGCCGCATTCGGTCCGAAGAACATTATCTGGGCGGTGGCGCAGGGCCACGACGCAGCGCTGTCGATCCACAAGCTGCTGTCGGGCGAGGACATCACCGAACGGCCGTTGCCGGAGGTGCATGTCTCCTCGCAGAAGATGGGCATCCACGAATGGAGCTATGACAACGACATCTCCAACGACAAACGCTTCAAGGTGCCGCATCGCGACAAGGTGATCGCGCTGAAGGACATCCGCACCGAGGTCGAGCTCGGCTACGACGTCAAGCTCGCGCTCGGCGAAGCGCATCGCTGCCTGAATTGCGACGTGCAGACGGTGTTCTCGACTTCGCTCTGCATCGAGTGCGACGCCTGCGTCGACATCTGTCCGATGGACTGCATCACCTTCACGGAGAATGGCGAGGAAACCGATCTGCGGCAGCGCCTGAAGGCGCCCTCGCCGCATCCGGACCAGGACCTCTACGTCTCCTCGGACCTCAAGACCGGGCGGGTCATGGTCAAGGACGAGGATGTCTGCCTGCATTGCGGGCTGTGCGCCGAGCGTTGTCCCACTGGAGCCTGGGACATGCAGAAATATTTGATCGAGATGACTCAAGCAGGTTCAGCATGTCCGACAAAAAGCCGATCAGCAGCGTAAACGACTTCGTCGTCCGCTTCGCCAACGTCAACGGCTCGGGCTCGGCCAGCGCGAACGAGATGTTCGCGCGCGCGATCCTGCGTCATGGCGTGCCGGTGAGCCCGCGCAACATCTTCCCCTCCAACATCCAGGGCCTGCCGACCTGGTACGAGGTGCGCGTCACCGAAGCCGGCCATCTCGGCGCCCGCGGCGGCGTCGACATGATGGTGGCGATGAATCCGCAGACCTGGGACAAGGACGTCGCCGGCATCGAGCCGGGCGGCTATCTGTTCTACGATTCCACCAAGCCGATGCCGTCGACGAAATTCCGCGACGACATCACCGTGATCGGCGTGCCGCTGACTGCGATCACCAATTCGACTTACACCGATCCGCGCCAGCGCCAGCTGTTCAAGAACATCATCTATTTGGGCAGCCTCTCGGCGCTGCTCGACATGGACCCGAAGCTGATCGAGCAGCTGATCGGCGAGCAGTACAAGGGCAAGGAGAAGCTCTTGTCCTCCAACGTCCATGCGCTGCATTTGGGCCGCGACTGGGCGCTGCAAAACCTGAAGTGTCCGCTCGGGCTGCGGGTGAAGAAGTCCGACAAGGTCGGCGACCGGATCTTCATCGAGGGCAACAGTGCCGCCGCACTCGGCGCCGTCTATGGCGGCGCCACCGTGTGCGCCTGGTATCCGATCACACCGTCCTCGTCCGTGGCAGAAGCCTTCACCGCCCATTGCAAGAAGTTCCGGCACGATCCCGAAACCGGCAAGGCGAAATACGCGATCGTGCAGGGCGAGGACGAGCTGGCCTCGATCGGTATTGTCATCGGCGCCTCCTGGAATGGCGCGCGCGCCTTCACCGCGACCTCCGGTCCCGGCATCTCCCTCATGACCGAGTTCATCGGCCTGTCCTACTTTGCCGAGATCCCGGCCGTGATCATGAATATCCAGCGCGCCGGCCCCTCCACGGGTATGCCGACCCGCACCCAGCAATGCGACATCATCGCCTGCGCCTATGCTTCGCATGGCGACACCAAGCATGTGCTGCTGTTCCCGGAAGATCCGGCGGAGGCCTTCGAGTTCGCGGCGGCCGCCTTCGATCTCGCCGAGCGGCTGCAGACCACGATCTTCCTGATGCTCGATCTCGACATCGGCATGAATCACCGGCTCTGCCGTCCCTTGAAGTGGGACGATTCCAAGCAGTATGACCGCGGCAAGGTGATGACCACGGAAATGCTGGAAGAGGGCCGCGACTTCGGCCGCTACCTCGACGTCGACGGCGACGGCATCCCCTACCGCACCTATCCCGGTACGCATCCGACCAAGGGCTCTTATTTCACCCGCGGCACCTCGCGTGATCGCTATGCGCGTTACTCCGAGGAAGGCTCGGTTTATGCGGACAACATGCAGCGGCTCGTACGCAAGTTCGAGACGGCGCAGGACCTGGTGCCGCGGCCGCTGCAAGCCAATGCGGAACGGCCGACCAAATATGGCGTGATCTATTTCGGCTCGACCTCGCCGGCGATGGACGAAGCAATCGGGATGCTCGAGGCGCGCGGGCATCAGCTCGACCGCCTGCGCATCCGCGCCTTCCCGTTCCACTCGAGCGTGGCGAGCTTCCTTGCCGAGCACGACTTCGTCTACGTGGTCGAGCAGAACCGCGACAGCCAGCTCCGTCAGCTCATCGTCAACGAGAACGGCATCGATCCCGTCCGCCTCGTGCCGATCGTGCATTACGACGGCTCACCGATCACCGCCCGCTACATCGCAAAAGCCATTGGCGACCACCAGGATCACCTTAAGGTGACCCCGCTCCGCAAGGCCGTATCATGACCTATATTGCAAAGCCGAAATTTCATCATCCCGGGCTGAAGAAGAACGAGCTCGGCTACACCCATCGCGACTACGAAGGAAAAATCTCGACGCTGTGCGCCGGTTGCGGCCATGACTCGATCACGGCCTCGATCATCGAGGCCTGCTACGAGCTCTCGATCGAGCCTCACCGCGTGGCGAAGATTTCCGGCATCGGCTGCTCGTCGAAGACGCCGGACTATTTCCTCGGCAATTCGCACGGCTTCAACTCCGTGCACGGCCGCATGCCCAGCGTGCTGACAGGCGCCAACCTCGCCAATCGCGATCTGATCTATCTCGGCGTCTCCGGCGACGGCGATTCCGCTTCGATCGGCTTCGGCCAGTTCGCGCATTCGATCCGGCGCGGCGTCAACATGACCTATATCGTCGAGAACAACGGCGTCTACGGCCTGACCAAGGGCCAGTTCTCGGCCACCGCCGACCGCGGCTCGAAGTCCAAGAAAGGCGTCACCAACACTGATAACGCCATCGACCTGGTCGCGATCGCGCTGCAGCTCGGTGCGACCTTCGTGGCGCGCTCGTTCTCCGGCGACAAGGCCCAGCTGGTGCCGCTGATCGCGGCTGCGATCGGCCACAAGGGCGCGTCCTTCATCGACGTCATCAGCCCCTGCATCGCCTTCAACAACCATGCCGGCTCGACCAAGAGCTTTGATTATGTCCGCGAGCACAACGATGCGGTGAACCGGTTGGACGTGCTGGTCGGCCGCGATCCGATCGCGGTGGACTATGCGCCGGGCACGGTGCAGGTGGTCGAGCAGCATGACGGCAGCAAGATCGCGCTGCGCAAGATCGATGCCGATTACGATCCGCATGACCGGCTCGGCGCCCAGACCTTCCTCGCGCGGCACGCCGCCAAGGGCCAGATCGTCACCGGTCTGCTTTACGTCGATCCCGACGCGGAAGATCTGCACAGCCATCTCAACACGGTCGAGACGCCGCTCAACACGCTGGAAGCGGACACGCTCTGCCCGGGCTCGGCGGCGCTGGACAAGTTCAACGCCAGTTTGCGCTAGAAACCGGCGTCGCGATTCCGAGGCGCGTTCGTCCGAGCGCGCCTTAGCCTTTTGGACCAAAGTGACGGCTTTCCGTCTGCAGATCTTGTTTGCTATGGTCAGCCCTGCAGGCAGGGATCACGTATGCAGCCGGTTACGCAGTACGCCAGGAGCGGAGACGTTCACGTTGCCTACCAGGCGTTCGGCGACGGTCCGATCAACCTTGTTCTGGTGCCGGGCTTCGTGTCCAACGTCGAGAACTACTGGGACCAACCCGACCTCGCTCGCTTCCTGACCCGCCTTGCGAGCTACGCGCGCGTCGTCACCTTCGACAAGCGAGGTACCGGCGGATCCGATCGCGTCAGCGAACTCCCGGGTCTCGACGTGCGCATGGACGATCTGCGTGCGGTGATGGATGCGGCTGGCATCGAGCAGGCCGCCCTGCTCGGAATCTCGGAGGGCGCGCCACTCTCCATTCTGTTTGCGGCCACCTATCCGCATCGTTGCCGCGCGCTCGTGCTTTACGGCAGCTTTTCGCGCTTCTCCTATTGGTTTGCGACCGACGAGGCGCTCGCGGCATTCTTCGGCTATGTCGAGAAAGCCTGGGGCACCGGCGGCAGCATTCAGAAGTTCGCACCGTCGCGGGCGAACGACGCCGCGTTCCAGCGCTGGTGGGGGCGCAACGAGCGATTGGGCGCCAGCCCTGCCGCAGTGACGGCCTTGATGCGCATGAACAGCCAGATCGAGATCGGCGGCGTATTGCCGGCGGTTCGTGTGCCAACCCTCGTCATCCACCGGACCGGGGACCAGGTCGTCAACGTCGCGGGCGGGCGCGACGTCGCCGCGAAAATTCCCGGAGCGCGTCTGGCGGAATTTCCCGGGAGCGATCACCTCTTCTATGTCGGCGAGAACGCCGACGACATTTCCGATGCGATCGAGGAATTCCTGACGGGAGCACGTGGTTCCGCAGTGGCTGATCGCGTGCTGGCAACGGTGCTGTTCACCGATATCGTGGGTTCGACTGAAAAGGCCGCCAGCCTCGGCGATCGTCGTTGGCGCGCCCTGCTTGACGACCATCACGCCATGGTCCGCGGCATCCTCACCCGCTTCCGGGGCCACGAGATCAAGACCACCGGCGACGGGTTTTTCGCGACGTTTGACGGGCCTGCGCGCGGGGTCCGTTGCGCTCGAGCGATCGCTGATGAAGTCAGGTCGCTGGGCATCGATATCCGTGCCGGCCTGCATACGGGCGAATGCGAGATCATCGGCGATGATGTCGGCGGGATCGCCGTCCACATCGGGGCGCGGGTCGCGGCGCTGGCCGGCGCCGGGGAAGTATTGGTGTCGAGCACCGTGAAGGATCTCGTCGCTGGGTCGGGCCTTCGCTTTGGTAGCCGTGGTGTCACGCCACTGAAGGGCGTTCCCGGCGAATGGCAAATCTTTGCCGCCGAGAGCTCTATCTCACCCGCACCGTGATCTTGCTCGAAACGACGGGCGGCTCGAACGGACTGTGCTTGGCATCGCCCAACGCCAGTTGCAGCGCGCGTCCCGGGCGAGAGCCCAGCCTGCGCTGATCATTTGCCGCGCTGAGACGGCTGCCTGACGCGCACGGTGATCTTGTCCGAGACGACAGGCGGGTCGAACGGATAATGCTTCGCATCGCCCAGCACCAGCTGGAGGGTGTGCGTGCCCGGCGGAAGATCGAGAGTCGTTTCTGTCTGCCCTGCCCCGAAATGCAGATGCGACTTGTCCTGCGGGATCGGCTCCTTGGGATCGATGGGGTCGTTGACGTCGACCAGCAGATGATGGTGGCCGGCATTCTGATAGTCGTCGCCGGCATGCGTCACACCCATGTTGCGCAAGCCGAACCGGACCAGGAATGCGCCGCGCACCCTTTGCCCGTCATACGGGGTGATAAAATAGACCTTCGCGTCCTTTGGAGCAGTCTTACCCTGCGAGAAGGCGACACCCGGGAGCAACGCGAGCGCCGCCGACAGCGCAAGGCAGCGAAGGATTTGCATCGAATCTACTCCGGCAGTTAAGGACTGAGCGCGACGCGGAATCCATGCGTCGGGTAACGCACATTGGTATCGTAACCGTCGCGGTTGGACGGCCGTACGTATCTCAAGTCGTTCTTCCAGGAGCCCGAGCGGAGGACGTGCGAGCTGCAGTCCCCGCCGCTCCACGCCGAACCGTCATTGGGCGCGCCCTGATAGGTCTTGTGCCAGCAGTCTTCGACCCATTGGTCGACGCCGCCGCCCATGTCGTAGAGACCGAAAGGATTGGGCTTGAAGCTGCCGACTTTCGCCGGCTGCTCGGCCACGGCGTCGCCGCAGTCCTTGCACCCGGCCATGCCCTGCTGGGGCTTGTCGCCCCACCAATACTTGGTCGACGTCCCACCGCGCGCCGCATACTCCCATTCGGCTTCGCTTGGGAGCCGGTAAGGCTTCTTCGTCGTCTGCACGAGGAAGGCGGCATATTGCTGCGCGTCGGCCCAGCTCACATTGGTGATCGGCGCGCCGTCCTTGCCGATGGCCGTGAATCCGCACGCCTTGGCGGCGGCGCATTCGTTCCATTCCTGCACCGTCACCGGATATTTTCCGATCGAGAATGGCTTGACCGTGACCTGGTGAACAGGACGTTCGGTCGGGTCATCGTTGCTCCCCATCGCAAAGCTGCCGCCGCGAATGGCGATCATTTCGGGTTCACGGAGCGGTGCCGCTGCCGGTGGGCTGGGCGCCGGAGTGGGCGACGCAGGCGCTGAGGCCACTGAGGGAGACGGTTGCGGCGTCTGTGTCGCCGCCTCGCGCGGTGACGGCTGGGGGATCGGTGACGCGGCCGGAGCAGCGGTCGGCGTGGCGACCTGCTCGCCCACCCTGCCGGTCTGCGCCAGCAAATACCAGAGCACGCCCGTGGCAATCACCAGCAGCGTGATGCCCAGGAGAAAGATCAAGGTATTCTCGCGCCGGCCACGCGTCCTGCCGACTGCATCTGCGTCCGGCAGCACGCGATAGACGCGCACGGGATCGGTGATGTTCTTGACCTTGCGATCCCCGAGCGACTCATAGCCGCACACCACCTTGTGCTTGATCTGCTCGTAGATCGCGCCAGAGATGTAGACCTGACCAGGCTCGGCAATGCCCTCGATGCGTGTGGCGATGTTGACGCCATCGCCGTAGACGTCGTCGGGCTCGACGATGACATCACCGAGGTTGACGCCAATTCGGTATTCGATCCGGGAGTCCTTCGGAATCGAGGCATTGCGGCCGATGAGGTTCTGCTGGATCACAATGCTGCATCGAACGGCCTCGACGGGGCTATCGAAAATGGCGATGAAACCATCGCCCGTGGTCTTCACCAGACTTCCATGATGCTCGACGATGCTGGGTTCGATGAGGTCCCGCTCGATCCGCTTGACGCGGACATGCGTGCCTTCCTCGTCGGCCTGCATCAAGCGGCTGTAGGATGCGATGTCACCGACAATGATGGCTGCGAGACGACGAGGCATTCCGCCGTGCGGAGGCGGCTCGTTCTGATTCCCGGATCTGAAGTTGCGAATTTCGCCCATTGCACGGGGACTCCACAAATCTGCAGGAGGCGGCCCCAGCCTACGACTTCGAGAAACAATCGCGTGTGAACGCTATCACATTGACGAACTGGAACAATGTCGAAGGAATCGCCGACAGCGAGTTCCGGAGGGCAAGGGCTTATGAGTTGCCTGAACCTTCCTGGCCCAACCCGCGACTAAGGCGACGCGGAGCCGGAGAAGATCAACGCCAGGCTGTGCCAGTGCTTAGCCTCTCCCGCTTGGAGGAGAGGGAGCGCATCGCCGCCGGGAAGCAATCAAGCCTGACCTTTAGCTGACAGGCTCCGGCGCAGGCACAGGTTCCGGCACGGCGTGGTCCGCGTGGGCCGGTCGTCCCGCGCCCCAATATTGCTTGCAGGTCTCGAGCAATGTTTCGGTGTTCATGGTCAGGCCGCCCGCTTTGACGACCACGCTGTCAGCGCCAAGCGCCTTGTTCATCAGCACCAAGGCTTGCGTCGCAAATCCTCCGGAGAATCGCTCGGCGATGAGTGGATCGACCTTGAGCACCACGAATTTCTGCGTGCGCTGCTCCCAGAGCATGATCTTTCGCACGGCGCTCCAGGCGATGGTCTCGTCGGCGAGCCTGGTGTCGCGGATGCCGACACGGCTGATGAAGACCACCGGCTGCCGCGCGGAGAACAGCCGCCAGAGCATGCGGCAGGTGGCAAGGCCGAAGAACACCGCACCGACATAGCAGGCGGCGACCTGGAATGAGGTGATGTTCTTGCCTTCCTGCCAGGCGAATGCGAGCCCGGCAAAGAGCAGCGTCAGTAGCCCGCTGCCACCGAAAAGCGTCAGCAGGCGCGCCCGCGAATAGCCGATCGCAAGATTGGGCAAGTTTTGACTTTCGGACATTTCGATCGCCTCCAGCCATTTGCAACAATCCGGGGTCTATCCACGCCCCTCCCTTGCAACGGTTAAGCCTGGAACCTTGCGCGAGGCTGCCGGAGCGAATGGACTTGAACGCGGGCTGTGCCGCTTGCGACTAACGGCCAATTGGCCCCTTGTCCCGATGCGGGCCGTCAATGCTGACATGCCCGGTGCACCATGAAGTTTGCCCTCATCCTCCCAATTGCATTTGCCGCTTTCATCGGCGCTGCCCGGGCCGAGGAAGCCGGCGACTTTCGCGAAGCCACCCCGGCTGAGGCCGAAACCTTCAATGCGCGCATGTATGCAGGCACGCCCGGCAAGACGGCCTATGCCTGCTTTGTCCGCCGCTACGATGCCGAGCATCTGGCGCAGCATCCGAAGCAGAAGGTTGCTTCGATGAAGCTGCTGGTGTCCGCGGAGACCTACGAAGAAGACAAGCAGCTGCACAACTCCTTCCGGATTGGCTTCCGGTACCGACACCGCAACGGCGATTTCGACTCCAGCGGCTCCTGCCACCACACCGTGCTCACCAAGGACGGCAGCGAGGTCCGCCTCGGCTGCGGCGTCGATTGCGAGGGCGGCGGCCTCGGCATCGCGCTGTCGAAGGACGACAAATCTGCCATCGTGCGGCTGGAAAGCATCAGGGTCTGGCTGCACAACAAGGCAACTGAAGACGACAAACGGGCCCTGGTCGCCGGCAGCGATGACGGGATCTTCCGCCTCGAGCGGACCGATAACAGCGAGTGTGCTGCGCTTGCATACGACCGCAAGGAACTCGCCGCGCTCCGCCACAAGTGATATGTCTCCGGCAAAGCCAGTTGCAGTTGTTGTTTGCGCATGATCTTGCCGGAAAACCGCTTCACACTTTTCCGGATCATGCTTTGAAGGAGATCGCCATGAACCGCCGGAACATCTTGTGGAGCACCGTCTCGGCGCTGGGCGCAGCATTCGCCGCCTCGCGCGCCAAGGCTGCGACTGAAGCCGCGCCGTCGAACAAGCTCAAGGTCGTCTATCACCTCAGCGACGCCGACAAGGTCAATTTCGTGCTCGGCAACATCCAGAACCACATCGACGGCGTCGGCGGTCCCGGCCATGTCACGATCGCGCTGGTGACCCACGGACCGGCGTTGAAGGCGTTCCACTCGGCGCAGGCCAATCCGGACATCAGCAAGCGGATCGGCGATTTCTCCAAGGACGGCGTCGAGCTCGCCGCCTGCAGCAACACGATGAAGGCACAGAACATCACGCTGACGGATCTGCTGCCGGGGTTCGTGAGTGCCGAGAAAGGCGGCGTGGTTCGTTTGGCCGAGCTGCAGTCGCAGGGGTATCTGTATTTGCGGCCGTAGCAGCAGCCCCCGACCCACACGGCGCTTGACATATTCATAACTCCATGGTTATGAATTAATCCATAACCTACGAGTTATGGATTCGCATGTCTCCCACCCCTGATCTCCTGTTCCGGACGCTCGCCGACCCGACCCGACGGGCGATCTTCGAGCGGCTGTGCCGCGAGGGCGAGCAGACGGTCGGGGCACTGACGGTGCGATCCGGCGTTTCCCAACCGGCGGTCTCAAAACATCTCGGCGCGCTGAAGCAGGCGGGCCTGGTGCGCGATCGCCATGAAGGACGCCAGACCCATTACAGCGCGCAGCCCGGTGCGCTCAATCCGCTGATCGACTGGACCGGCCAGATGGCGGGCTTCTGGCAGAACCGGCTCGATGCGCTCGACGATTTGCTGAAGAGGATGGACCAATGACTGAGGCTGCGACCGAAACACGTTCCGTGGTCATCGAGCGCGAATTTGCCTATCCGCCGGAGCGGCTGTGGCGCGCGCTGACGCAGCCGCATCTGATCGAGGAATGGCTGATGAAGAACGACTTCAAGCCGACGGTCGGTCACCGCTTCAATCTCCGCGGCGAGTGGGGTGGCGTGCTGGATTGCGAGGTGCTCGCCATCGAGCCGCAGCGATCGCTCGCCTACACCTGGAATTTCACGCATGAGGACGCGGCCTACGACCTCAAGAGCGTGGTGACGTTCACGCTCACCCCGCAAGGCACAGGCACGCATCTGCGTGTCGAACAAGCGGGCTTCCGTCCGAGCCAGAAGCAGGCCTATGGCGGCGCGCATGCCGGCTGGAAGCAGTTTTTCACCAGGCTGGACGAGTTGCTGGCGCGGGCCGAATAGCCCCGCCACCGGCGTCCATTTCCAATATTCTCACCGGAGACCCTCAATGAGTTCGAACATGTGGATTCGACAGATCCATCGCTGGCTGTCGCTTGCTTTCACGCTTGCCGTCATCGCCAACATCGTTGCGCTGACCATGCAGGTTCAGGCGACGTGGATCGGGTTGCTGGCCTTCGTGCCACTGATCCCGTTGCTCGCGACCGGGCTCTATCTGTTCGCGCTGCCCTATCTTGGCCGTCGCAGCGAGGCGCGATCATGAAAAAGGCGGTGACCGCAAAGAAGACCAGCGCGAAGGACGCGGACGGACCGTCGCCCTCCAAGATGATCGACGGCAGGATCAAGGAGCTCGGCGACTGGCGCGGCGAAACGCTGAGGCGAATCCGCGCGCTGATCAAGGAGGCCGATCCCGACGTGGTCGAGGAATGGAAATGGCGCGGCGTTCCCGTGTGGGAGCATGACGGCATCATCTGCACCGGCGAGACCTACAAGGCCGTGGTCAAGCTGACGTTCGCCAACGGCGCGGCGCTGGATGATCCGGCCGGCCTGTTCAATTCCAGTCTCGACGGCAATGTGCGGCGCGCGATCGATATTCCCGAGGGCACTGAGATCAACGAGAAGGCGTTGAAGGCGCTGATCCGCGCGGCCGTGGCGCTGAACGCGTCCAAGGCCAAGAAGAAGCCGGCCAAGGAGAGCTAAGCCAAGAAAAGCCGGGCCGGGCCGGCGGCGTTACGCTGCCGCCGTGATCGGGCGCGGGCTCACGACGTATTCGCGCAGCACCTTGTCACTCCCGTCGACCTCGATCAGCGCAACGTCGTAGGTCCAGAGATCGGCCAGATGCTGCAGCACCCGCTTGGCGTCGGTCTCGTTGAGCTGCGAGCCCTTGATAACGCGGTGATGCAGGATCAGCCGGCGGTCGCCGGAGAGATCGACGTCGACCACCTCGATATTGGCGTCGATGTAGCCGACATCGTGCTGGCGGGCCAGCTCGCGGCGGACGCGGCGGAAACCGCGCTCGTCGTGGATGGCATCGACGCGGATGCCGGCGCGCTCTTCGGGATCGTCGTGCAAATGGAACATGCGGAGTTGCCGCATCAGTTTCGGACTCAGGAACTGGGCGATGAAGCTTTCGTCGCGGTAATTGGCCCAGACGTCGCGCAGCACGCCCATCACGTCGTTCTTGCCGGCGATATCCGGGAACCACTCGCGGTCTTCGTCCGAAGGATTGGCGACGATGCGCTCGATGTCCTGCATCATCGCAAAGCCCAGCGCATAGGGATTGAAGCCCGAGAAGCGCTGATCGTCGAACTCGGGCTGGAACACCACATTGGTGTGCGATCCCAGGAATTCGAGGAAATTGCCGTCAGTGATGCGGCCCTGCTGATGCAGCTGGGTCATGATGCGATAGTGGACGTAGGTCGCCGTCCCCTCGTTCATCACCTTGGTCTGGCTCTGCGGATAGAAATATTGCGCGATGTGGCGGACGATGCGCAGCAGTTCGCGCTGCCAGGGCGCCAGCCGCGGCGCGCTCTTCTCCAGGAAATAGAGCAGGTTCTCCTGCGGCAGGCCAAGCAGCTTGCGGCGCCGTTCGAGAGAGATCGCGGATCGGGTCTTCGAGGCCCCCTTGGGCACGGTACGCCAGAGATCGTTGAAGACTTCCTCTTCGTGCTGGCGGCGGCGCCCTGCCCGCTTCTCTTCCTCGCGCAGATCCAGCTTCTTCTTGCCGGGATAGCGGTCGATGCCGTGCGACATCAGCGCATGCGCGGCGTCGAGCGTACGCTCGACCTCGGTGCGGCCGTAGCGCTCCTCGCATTGCATCACGTATTTCTTGGCGAAATCCAGATAGTCCAGAATGCCGTCGGCGTCGGTCCACTGCTTGAACAGATAATTGTTTTTGAAGAAGTGGTTGTGGCCGAAGGCGGCGTGCGCGATCACCAGCGTCTGCATCGTCGCCGTGTTCTCCTCCATGAGATAGGAGATGCAGGGCGAGGAGTTGATCACGATCTCATAGGCGAGGCCCATCAGGCCCTTGCGGTACGACGCCTCGTGATACGCAAAATGCTTGCCGAACGACCAGTGCTTGTAGAACAGCGGCATGCCGACGGACGAATAGGCATCCAGCATCTGCTCGGCGGTGATCACCTCGATCTGGTTCGGGTAGACGTCGAGCCCGAGATCTTTCAGCGCCACCTCCTCGCAGGCATCGGTGATGCGCTGCAAGGTGTGGAAATCCCAATCGGCGCCTTCGAACAAGCGTTCCGTCATGGAGCGGCTTTCTCCTGAGCAGTGTCGCGGCGCTGGAACAGATCGTGGAACACCGGGAATATCTCGCTGCGTTCGCTGACCTTGCGCATCGAGAGCGGTGCGCCGCTGTTGCGCAGGCGCTCGTAAAGGGTCCAGAGCGAGGAATCGGAGAGATCGAAGGCGCTGCCGCCGGATTCCCCGACCTCGAGATAGGCGAAGAACTGGCAGACCGGCAGGATCTTCTCGGTCAGCAGCAGGCCGGTGAGCTCGCCGTCGGAATAGGAATTGTCGCCGTCGGAGGCTTGCGCGGCATAGATATTCCAGTCCGACGGATTGAAGCGCTCGCGCACGATCTCATGCATCGCCTGCAGAGCGCTGGAGACCAGCGTGCCGCCGGAGGCCGGGCCGTAGAAGAAGGTCTGCTCGTCGACCTCCTCGGCGCGGTCGGTATGGCGGATGAAGACGATCTCGACATGCTTGTAGCGCCGCTTCAGGAACACGTAGAGCAGCATGTAGAAGCGTTTTGCCAGATCCTTCATATGCTCGGACATCGAGCCGGAGACGTCCATCAGGCAGAACATCACGGCCTGCGCCACCGGCCGCGGCACCTTCTCGTAGCGGCGGTAGCGGATGTCGAGCGGATCGATGAAGGGAATGCGCTTGGTCTTCGCCTTCAGCTTTTCGAGCCGGGCGAGAAGCTCCACGCGTTCGTCCTCGTCGGTGCAGGCGGCGATCGCGGCTTCCAGCTCGTCGATCTCCTCCTTGCTGGGACGCTTGAGCGCGATGCGGCGGGCGAGCGCGAGTTTTACGGTACGGCTGACCGAGATGTTGGCGGGCGAGCCTGACGTCGTATAGCCGGCGCGCTGGATGCCTTCGCTCTCGGTCTGCGCGATCTTGCGCTTGGCGAGATCGGGCAGTTCGAGATCGTCGAGGAAGAGGTCGACGAACTCGTCGCGGCTCAGCACGAAGCGGAAGGCGTCCTCGCTGTCGCCTTCGCCAGGACCGGAATCCTTGGCGCTGCCCTGGCCGGAGCGCTGGAGATAGTCGCCCTCGATGAACTTCTTGTTGCCGGGCAGCACCATGTCACGCGTCCCGCCTTCACGGCGGAACCGCGGCTCGTGCATGCCGTCCAGCGGGATCGTGACCTCACCACCCTCCAGAACGTCCTTGATGTCGCGTTCCTGCGAGGTCTTCTTGACGGCGCCCTGCACCAGGGATTTGGCCCGACGCAAGAACCGCTGGCGGTTCTCAAGACTCTTGCCGCCTGGATTCAGGCGCCTGTCAATAATGTGAATGGCCACTTTCTCATCCGCCTCAACCGGCTTGCTTCACGCGCATGTACCATTCGACCAGTCGGCGAACCTGACGCTCGGTGTAGCCGCGCTCCACCATGCGTGCGACGAACTCGCCGTGCTTCTTTTCCGTCTCGCCGTCCTTCTTCGACCCGAACGAGATGACCGGAAGCAGGTCCTCGACCTGAGAGAATATCCGCTTTTCGATCACATCGCGAATCTTCTCGTAGGAGATCCAGGTCGGATTCTTGCCGCCATTCTGGGCGCGCGACCGTAACGAGAATTTGACCACCTCGTTGCGGAAGTCCTTGGGGTTGGCGATGCCCGCCGGCTTCTCGATTTTCGTCAGTTCCTGGTTCAACAATTCGCGATCGAGCAGCTGGCCGGTGTCGGCATCCTTGAAGTCCTGGTCCTCGATCCAGGCGTCGGCATAGTCGACGTAGCGATCGAACAGGTTCTGGCCATAATCCGAGTAGGATTCCAGATAGGCCTTCTGGATCTCGTTGCCGATGAACTCGGCGTAGCGCGGTGCGAGGTCCGCCTTGATGAATTCGAGGTAGCGCTTCTCGATTTCCTCGGGCAGCTGCTCGCGCTTGATCGACTGCTCCAGCGCGTACATCAGATGCACGGCGTCGGCGGCGACCTCCTGCGGATCGTGGTTGAAGGTCGCAGCCAGGATCTTGAAGGCGAAGCGGGTGGAGACGCCGTCCATGCCTTCGTCGACGCCGGCGGCATCGCGATATTCCTGGACGCTGCGCGCCTTCGGATCGGATTCCTTCAGGCTCTCGCCGTCGTAAACCCGCATCTTGGCGAACACCGTGGAATTCTCGTGCTTGCGCAGGCGCGACATCACCGAGAACCGCGCCAGCGTCTCCAGTGTCGAGGGCGCGCATGGCGCGGCCGCGAGCTCGGAGCCCTGGATCAGCTTCTCGTAGATCTTCTGCTCCTCGGTGAACCGCAGGCAGTACGGCACCTTGATCACGCAGATGCGGTCGATGAAGGCCTCGTTGTTCTTGTTGGCCTTGAAGCTCGACCACTCGGCTTCGTTGGAGTGCGCGAGGATGACGCCGGTGAACGGGATCGCGCCGATATTCTCGGTGCCGATATAGTTGCCTTCCTGCGTCGCGGTCAGCAGCGGGTGCAGCATCTTGATCGGCGCCTTGAACATCTCGACGAATTCGAGAATGCCCTGGTTGGCGCGGTTGAGGCCTCCCGAATAGCTGTACGCATCGGGGTCGTTCTGCGCGTAAGTCTCGAGCTTGCGGATATCGACCTTGCCAACCAGCGAGGAGATGTCCTGGTTGTTCTCGTCACCGGGCTCGGTCTTGGCGACCGCGATTTGGCGCAGCCGCGACGGCTGGATTTTTGCGACACGAAACTGAGAGATATCGCCGCCGAAGGCTTCCAGCCGCTTGTAGCACCACGGGCTCATCAAGCCGGTGAGACGACGGCGCGGAATGCCGTACTTCTCTTCCAGCATCGGGCCGAGCTGATCGGGATCGAACAGGCTGAGTGGGCTTTCGAACACGGGCGAGAGTTCATCGCCGGCCTTGAGCACGTAGATCGGATGCACTTCCATCAGCGACTTGAGCCGCTCGGCGAGCGAAGATTTGCCGCCGCCGACCGGACCGAGCAGATAGAGGATCTGCTTGCGCTCTTCCAGACCCTGCGCCGCATGACGGAAGAAACCGACGATGCGCTCGATGGTTTCTTCCATGCCGTAGAAGCCGGCAAAGGCCGGATAGGTCCGGATCGTGCGGTTCAAAAAAATACGGCCAAGGCGTGAGTCCTTGGCCGTATCGATCGTCTGGGGCTCGCCGATCGCCGCTAGCAATCGTTCAGCCGAATTGGCGTATTTCATGGGATCGCTTCGACACGATTCCAGGTATTCCGCCATCGACATGTCGTGCTGGCTTCTCGCCTCGAACGACTTAGCGAAAGCGTTGAATAGAGAATCGTTGTACATGATCCCTCTCCGCGTGAGTTCCGCTACATGCTGAAACGAAAGCAGTTACTGGACCGTTCCTCAGGCCGCTTCTCGAATCAGCGTGAGCACATGACGTTCATTGGACACCCGGGTGCCAACACGACGCAACGCACAAGGTAGGCACTCGCTGAATTACGAACAGGCACTTGCCTGTAATTTGTGCGAATCTCTATCTATCTTCGCTCATTTCCAGAAATTGTCACTCGCTCGCCACATCCGGGCAATACCGGGGACAAGTCCCTCCGGCACTGCAACATAGAGCGATCTGCGAGCGGCAAACTTATGACGTCCGCAGGGGCGATGCCTTGCGTGCCGCGTTCATCTTCCTGCTGCAATGCGATGCCTGGGCTGCATGCAGCATGAATGTCGCTGCAAGCGCGCAGCGCTGTGTCAAAATCGGTCGCCAAACCCACCGAAGGGATAACACCGTTCTGCCTGGCGGCTCGGATGCCGAAGAGCTGCCGCACTTGACCTGAAAGCAACGCCTGCGCTCAGCCGCGTCGCCGCGAGGCGCGCCGCGACCAGGAGCCGCATGACGGATTGACCGATGTCGAGATCATGGGATGCGCCGACGCAGACGGCCGACACGATCGATGGCCGGCAATTGGCGGCGGCAGCGCCGTCAGGACGTGCGTGCATACTTTCCCCCAGCATGGCCATTCGCGATGGAGCCAATGACGATCGGCCAATGACGATCAGACGGATCGATCACCGCTGACGACACTCCGCGACGCGACAGATGCCCTCACGCAACAAGGCTCACGTAACAAAGCTTGGGCCGAACCGTCCCGGCCAAATTTTTATTACGCAAAAGCACGACTCCCGCCTGGATCGCCATGATCGCGACGGAGTTAGACTGAGAGAATGACGCCAATACCCTTGATTGGTTCCCTCCCGGGAGCATGTGAGCTAAAGGATAGCGCGTCAGGACCGGCGCGGAAACCCCCTCCGCCCGCAGGCTTGGAGATAAAAAGCATCATGAATCCCGTCAAAGAACTGGAAAAGCACGGACAAGCCGTCTGGCTGGACTTCCTCGCCCGCGGCTTCATCGCCAAGGGCGACCTGAAGCGGCTGATCGACACCGATGGCGTCAAGGGCGTCACCTCCAATCCGTCGATCTTCGAGAAGGCGATCGGCAGCTCGGACGAATACGACGCCCCGATCGGCAAGGCGCTGAAGCGCGGCGACCGGACCGTGGCCGACCTGTTCGAGGCGGTCGCGATCGAGGACATCCAGAACGCGGCCGACGTGCTGCGCCCCGTCTATGACCGCCTGAATGGCCATGACGGCTATGTCAGCCTCGAGGTCTCGCCCTATCTGGCGATGGACACCGCCGGCACCATCGCCGAGGCACGGCGGCTCTGGAAGGATGTCAATCGCAAGAACCTGATGGTGAAGGTGCCGGCGACGCCGGAGGGCCTGCCGGCGGTCGAAACGCTGATCGGCGACGGCATCAGCATCAACATCACCCTGCTGTTCTCGAAGGCGGTCTACCTGGAGGTCGCCGAGGCCTATCTCGCCGGCCTCGAGAAGTATGTCGCCGGCGGCGGCGACCCCTCGCATGTCGCGAGCGTGGCGAGCTTCTTCGTCAGCCGCATCGACTCCGTGGTCGACAAGCAGCTCGACGACAAGATCGCGCGGGCCAACGACCCGTCCGAGAAGGAGCGCCTCGCCGCGCTGAAGGGCAAGGTCGCGATCGCCAACGCCAAGGTCGCCTACCAGGACTACAAGCGCCTGTTCTCGGGCCCCCGCTGGGAGAAGCTCGCCGCCAGGGGCGCCAAGCCGCAGCGCATGCTGTGGGCCTCGACCGGCACCAAGAACAAGGATTACCGCGACGTGCTCTATGTCGAGGAGCTGATCGGCCCCGACACCGTCAACACCGTGCCGCCGGCGACGCTGGACGCGTTCCGCGACCACGGCAAGCCGCGCGACAGCCTGGAGGAAAACGTCGACGACGCCCGCCGCGTGCTGGAAGAGCTGGAACGCTCCGGCGTCTCGCTCGACGCCATCACCGAGGAGCTCGTCAAGGACGGCGTCAAGCAGTTCGCGGACGCCGCCGACAAGCTCTACGGCGCGGTCGCGCACAAGCGCGCGACCGTGCTCGGGCCCGCGATCGACCGCCAGCAGCTTTCGCTGGGTGACGGCCTCGGCAAGGCCGTGGCCAAGAGCACCGAGGAATGGCGTGCATCGGCAAAGATCCGCAAGCTGTGGCAGCGCGACAAATCGGTCTGGACCGGGACGGATGAGGACAAATGGCTCGGCTGGCTCGACAGCGCGGCGAAAGCCGACGTCGCCGACTATGAGGACTATGCCAACCGCGTGAAGGGCCAGAAATTCTCCGACGCCGTCGTGCTCGGCATGGGCGGATCGAGCCTCGGGCCGGAGGTGCTGGCCGAGACCTTTGCAAGGAAGGCGGGCTTCCCGAAGCTGCATGTGCTGGATTCCACCGATCCGGCGCAGGTGCGGGCGATGGAGGCCAAGATCGACATCGCCAACACCGTGTTCATCGTCTCCAGCAAATCCGGCGGCACCACCGAGCCGAACGCGATGAAGGACTATTTCCATGAGCGCGTGGCGCAGGCCCTCGGCCCGAAGGCCAAGACCGGCTTCCGCTTCATTGCGGTGACTGATCCCGGCTCGTCGCTGGAGAAAGCGGCGAAGAAGCTGAACTACGCCCGTATCTTCCATGGCGAGCCGTCGATCGGCGGTCGTTATTCGGTGCTGTCGCCGTTCGGCCTGGTGCCGGCGGCCACGGCCGGCATCGACGTCAAGACCTTGATCAAGCATGCGCTCGCGATGGCGCGCTCCTGCGGACCGGACGTACCGCCAGCTGAGAACCCGGGCGTGCAGCTCGGCCTCGCCATGGGCCTCGCCGGCCTCGAAGGCCGCGACAAGGTGACGATCCTGTCGTCGAACAAGATCGCCGATTTCGGTGCCTGGGCCGAGCAGCTCATCGCGGAATCGACCGGCAAGGAGGGCAAGGGCCTGATCCCGATCGCCGGCGAGCCGCTGGGCGATCCCTCGGTCTACGGCACCGACCGGTTCTTCATCGACATTCGCACCGAGGGCGAAGCGGATGCCGGCCATGATTCGAAGCTCACCGCGCTCGAACAGGCCGGTCATCCCGTCGTCCGCATCGTGATGAAGTCGATCGACCATCTCGGTCAGGAGTTCTTCCGCTTCGAGATGGCCACGGCCGTCGCGGGCTCGATCCTCGGCATCAATCCGTTCGACCAGCCCGACGTCGAAGCGGCGAAGATCAAGACCCGCGAGCTGACGTCGGCGTACGAGAAGACCGGCGCGCTGCCGGCCGAAGAGCCCGTGGTCAGCACCGCGGAGTTCGACCTCTACACCAACGACACCAACGCCGCCGCGTTGCGGACGATGGGAGCCAATGGCGACCTCACCTCCTGGCTCAGGGCCCATATCACGCGATCGCGGCGCGGCGATTATTTTGCCCTGCTCGGCTACATCGCGCGCGACAAGGCCACGATCGAGGCGCTTCAGGAAATGCGGACGGCCGTGCTCGAGAAGCGGCATCTGGCGACTGCCGCCGAATTCGGCCCGCGCTTCCTGCACTCCACGGGCCAGGCCTACAAGGGCGGACCCGACAGCGGCGTTTTCCTCCAGATCACCGCCGATGACGCCAAGGACCTGGCCGTGCCGGGCCAGAAGGCAAGCTTCGGCGTGATCAAGGCAGCACAGGCGCGCGGCGATTTCGACGTGCTTACCGAGCGCGGCCGGCGGGCGCTTCGGGTGCACCTGAAGGGTCCGCTCAAGAAAGGTCTCGCGGCACTCAATGCCGCACTCACAGACGCATTGAATTAAGGGGATCTCTCACATGCAACTCGGCATGATCGGCCTCGGCCGGATGGGCGGCAATATCGTTCGCCGGCTGATGCGCCACGGCCATTCGACCGTGGTCTATGACAAGGACGCCAAGGCCGTCGCCGGCCTCGCCGCGGATGGCGCAGTCGGCTCGGCGACGCTGGAAGAGTTCGTCTCGAAACTGGAGCGGCCGCGCACGGCCTGGGTGATGCTGCCTGCGGGCCGCATCACCGAGCAAACCATCGACACGATCGCGGGCGCGATGCAGGAAGGCGACGTCATCATCGATGGCGGCAACACCTTCTGGCAGGACGACGTTCGCCGTGGCAAGGCGCTGATCGCGCGCGGCATCCATTATGTCGACGTCGGCACCTCCGGCGGCGTCTGGGGCCTCGACCGCGGCTATTGCATGATGATCGGCGGCGAGAAGCCGGTGGTCGACCGGCTCGACCCGATCTTCGCAGCACTCGCGCCCGGCGCCGGCGACATTCCGCGTACCGAAGGACGTGACGGCCGCGATCCCCGCATCGAGCAGGGCTACATCCATGCAGGTCCCGTCGGCGCCGGCCATTTCGTCAAGATGATCCACAACGGCATCGAATACGGCCTGATGCAGGCCTATGCCGAGGGTTTTGATATTCTCAAGAACGCCAATATCGATGCGCTGCCCGTGGACCATCGCTTCGATTTCAACCTCCCCGATATCGCCGAGGTTTGGCGTCGCGGCTCGGTGATCCCCTCCTGGCTGCTGGACCTCACCTCAACTGCGCTCGCCGATAACCCGACGCTGTCGGAATATTCCGGGTTCGTGGAAGATTCCGGCGAAGGTCGCTGGACCGTGAATGCGGCAATCGACGAAGCCGTACCCGCCGAAGTCTTGACCGCGGCTCTGTACGCACGTTTCCGTTCCCGCAAGGAACACACCTTCGCGGAAAAAATTCTCTCCGCGATGCGCGCGGGCTTCGGCGGCCACAAGGAGCCAAAGCAGCCGGACGCTTCCAAGCCCAAATAAAACCTCCACAAAGCGAAGGCCAATCGTTCGTGACAAAAGACCCGCAAGCAAAGCGCAAGCCGGAAAATTGCGCCTTCATCATCTTTGGCGTGACCGGCGACCTCACCCATCGCCTGGTGATGCCGTCGCTCTACAATCTCGCAGCCGAGCACATGCTGCCGGAAAAGTTCTGCGTCGTCGGCGTGGCCCGCAACGGCCAGTCCGATGACGAGCTGCGCGACAGCCTGCTGAAGGGCCTGAAGCAATTCGCGACGCGGCCCGTGGACGACGACATTGCCCGGAAGCTGCTGGAATGCGTGACCTTCGTCGAAGCCGATGCGAAGGACCCGCCGTCGTTCGACCGCCTGCGCGAGCATCTGGATTCGCTGGAATGCGCGCAGGACACCGGCGGCAACCGCCTGTTCTACCTGGCGACCCCGCCCGCCGCCTTCGCGCCAACGGCGCGCGAGCTCGGCCGCACCGGCATGATGAAGGAGAACGGCGCCTGGCGGCGGCTGGTGATCGAAAAGCCGTTCGGTACCGACCTCGCATCGGCCAAGGCGCTGAATGCCGAGCTGCTGAAGATCATGGAAGAGCACCAGATCTACCGGATCGATCATTATCTCGGCAAGGAGACCGTGCAGAACATCCTGGTGCTGCGCTTCGCCAACGGCATGTTCGAGCCGATCTGGAATCGCAACCACATCGACCACATCCAGATCACCGTGGAGGAAAAGCTCGGCGTCGGCCATCGCGGCGGATTCTACGACGCCACCGGCGCGCTGCGCGATATGGTGCCGAACCATCTGTTCCAGCTGATGTCGCTGGTCGCGATGGAGCCTCCGGCGCGCTTCGACGCACATTCCGTGCGCTCCGAGAAGGCCGAGGTGCTTTCCGCAATCCAACAGCCAACCGAAGAAGAAGCACTGAGGCGCTCGGTTCGCGGGCAGTATCTCGCCGGTCGGATCGGCGACGACGATATCATCGACTATCGCAAGACCGAGGAGGTCAAGCCCGGCAGCACCACTGAGACCTATGTCGCGCTGAAACTTCTGATCGACAATTGGCGTTGGGCCGGCGTGCCGTTCTATCTGCGGACCGGCAAGGCGCTCGGTCACAAGCGGACGGAAGTGGCGATTAAGTTCAAGCAGGCGCCGCTGTCGATGTTCAACGGGACCACGGTCGACCGTCTCTCGCAGAACTTTCTCACCATCGGCATCGCGCCGACCGAGACCATCGAGCTTCAGTTCAACGCCAAGATCCCGGGACCGAGCATCACCATCGACGGCGTCGAGATGAAATTCAAGTACGGCGACTATTTCCGCGCCGATCCCTCCACCGGCTACGAGACGCTGATCTACGACTGCATGATCGGCGACAACATCCTGTTTCAGCGCGCCGACGGCGTCGAAGCCGGATGGGAAGCGGTGCAGCCGTTCCTCGATGCCTGGAAGAGCGCAGGCACCAACGGCATCGAAACCTATGAGGCCGGCAGCGATGGCCCCGCCTGCGCCGACGAACTGCTGCGGCGCGACGGCCGCAGCTGGCGGAAGTTTTCGTGATGGTCGCGGCTGACCAGCCGAAGCTGATCGTCGTCGCCGACCCCGAGGCTCTCGCGCAGGCCGCGGCCGAACGGGTGATGGCTCTGATTTCGGCCAATCCCGGCCGCATCGCAATCTGCCTCACCGGCGGCTCGAGCCCGAAGAAGCTCTATCAGCTGCTCGGCAGCGACGCCTGGCGTGGCCAAATCCCCTGGGATCGTGTGCATTGGTTCATCGGCGACGAGCGATTTGTCTCCGAGAGCGATTCCCTCAACAACATGACGGTCGCGCGTGCGACCTTTCTCGACCGCAATGCGCCGGCCGGACATATCCATCCGATCCCGACCACGGCCGAAAATCCGGACGAGAGCGCCGAGGCCTATGCGCGCGAGCTAAAAGCCTTCTACGGCTCAGACCAGCTCGATCCGGCACGGCCGCTGTTCGACCTGGTGCTGATGGGCGCCGGCCCTGATGGACATACTGCGTCGCTGTTTCCCGGCTATCCCGCCATCGAGGAGACCGCGCGCTGGGTCGTCGGCGTCCCCAAGGCCAATGTCGCGCCCTTCGTGCCGCGGGTCTCGCTGACGCTGCCTGCGCTGGCCTCCTGCCGCGAGATGCTGTTCGAGATTGCCGGGCATGACAAGCAGCCGATCTTGACGCGCCTCCTCAATGGCGAGACTCTGCCGGCTGTACGCGCGCGCTCGAATGGTGAGACCGTCTGGATGGTCGACCAGGCCGCGCTTCCGGAGGGAATTCGTGGCGGGCGCTAAAGCACCTTGTGCGTTGATCGTGATGGGCGTGTCGGGTTCGGGCAAGAGCACGGTGGCGGAATTGCTCGGCAAGCGGCTCGGCTGGCGATTCGAGGACGGCGACAGCTTTCACCCCGCGCGCAATGTCGCGAAGATGCGGGCCGGCCATCCCCTCACCGACGAGGACCGCTGGCCATGGCTCAGCGCCATCGCCGACGAGATCGCGCGGGTCTGCAACAAGGGCGAGCAAATCATCATCGCCTGCTCGGCGCTCAAGCACACCTATCGCGACGTGCTGCTGCGCGGACGCGACGACGTGCGGTTCGTGTTCCTGAAGGGCACGCAGGAGCTGATCGCCGACCGGCTCGCGCACCGCAAGGGCCATTTCATGCCGCCCGGGCTCCTCACCAGCCAGTTCAACACGCTGGAGCCGCCCGTGGCGAGCGAACATGTCATCACGGCGTCGATCGACGAATCGGTCGAGGCGATCGTGGACGGCATCGTGCGGCAGTTGAAAATCGACGGCGGGAAAAGCAAAGCCGTATAACCCAGGGCTCAGCCATGACGAAAATCTCACTCGTGGTTTCCGACGTCGACGGCACGCTGCTGACCAAGGACAAGACGCTGACGGACCGCGCGAGGTCTGCGGTGCAGCGGCTGCACCAGGCCGGCATCGGCTTCACCATCACCTCGAGCCGCCCCGCGATCGGCATGCGCTTTTTGATCGAGCCGCTGGCGCTGTGGCTGCCGGTCGGCCCGTTCAACGGCTCCTCGATCGTCGATCCCGAGATGAAGCCGGTCGAGCAGCATTTGATCCCGAAAAGCGCGGCCGAGCGCAGCTTGCAGATCCTCCGGGAGTTCGGCGCCGACATCTGGCTGTTCACCTACGACAAATGGCTGATCGACAATCCGAACGGCAAATATGTCGCGCATGAGCAGCACACGATCCGCTCCGAGCCGACCATCGTGACGGATTTTTCGCCGTACCTTGAGAGCGCCTGCAAGATCGTCGGCGCCAGCGCCGATGCGGCAGGTCTCGAGGCCTGCGAGAAGGCGATGCAGCAGGCGCTCGGCAGCGAGGCCACTGCCGTCCGCTCGCAGACCTATTATCTCGACATCACACCGCCCGGCTTCGACAAGGGCACCTTCGTGCAGGCCATGGCCAAGCGCCTCGGCATCTCCACCGACGCAGTCGCCACCATCGGCGACATGCAGAACGATCTCGCGATGTTCCGCGTCAGCGGCACCTCGATCGCCATGGGTAACGCCACCGACAGCGTCAAGGAGCAGGCAACAAACGTCACCGCGACCAACGAGCAGGACGGGTTTGCGGAGGCGATGGAGATGATCTTGAAGCGGAACGGGGTTAGTTAGCGCTTGATGGCCTCAACTATCGCCTGCCGCTCGGTGTTCACCTCTCCCCAGCGGGGAGAGGTCGGATTGCGCAGCAATCCGGGTGAGGGGCCGCAGCGATCGGTGAAACCGTAACCCCTCGCCCGGACCGCATCTTCGATGCGATCCGACCTCTCCCTACGGGAGAGGTGAAGAACCCGCCGCGCCGATCTATTTCGACCGCTGCATCGCAGGCTTCTCGCTCGCGTGCCTTGCCGCCGAGAGATTATGCGCGGTGTTGATCAGCGCGATGTGGGTCAGCGCCTGCGGGAAGTT
Organism: Bradyrhizobium sp. AZCC 2230; assembly: GCF_036924495.1. Taxonomy (NCBI): domain Bacteria; kingdom Pseudomonadati; phylum Pseudomonadota; class Alphaproteobacteria; order Hyphomicrobiales; family Nitrobacteraceae; genus Bradyrhizobium; species Bradyrhizobium sp. AZCC 2230. The sequence continues at coordinate 4,218,129 of NZ_JAZHRS010000001.1, forward strand.
GCCGGTCTGGCGACGTGCGATGGAGTCATACTCCTCGGCCAGCAGCCCGACATCGTTCGCGAGCGCGGCGACGCGATCAAGCAGTGCCTGCGCCTTGTCGAGATTGCCCGCGAGCACATGGGCGTCGGCCAGCCACAGGGTGCAGGCCAGGAACGCGCCTTCGATCGGCTGGGTCTCCTCGGAGATCTCGCGCGGATCGTGCCGCAGCACGAAGCCGTCGCGCATCATGTGCCTTTCGACCGCGGCGATGGTGCCACGGATGCGCGGGTCGTCCGCCGGCAGGAAGCCGACGCCGGGTAGCAGCAGCACGCTGGCATCGAGCAGTTTTGAGCCATAGGATTCGACGAAGGCGTTCTCCTCCGCGTCAAAACCCCTGTGGCAGACATCGCGGTGAATGGCCTCGCGCAGGGCGCGCCAGTGTAAGAGAGGCGCCTTGAAGCCGAAGGTCTCAGCGCTCTTGATGCCGCGGTCGAAGGCGACCCAGGTCATCACCTTGGAGAAGACGTAATGCCGGGGCTCGCCGCGGCGCTCCCAGATGCCGTGATCGGGCTGGTCCCAGACCTCGGCGAGATGCTGGAGCACGGCGCATTCCAACGCCCAGGTCGCCTCATCGTCGAGCTTGAGCTTGGCCATGCGCGATTGATGGAAGGCGTCGATCAGCTCGCCGTAGACGTCGAGCTGGAGCTGGGCATGCGCGGCATTACCGACGCGCACCGGCTGCGCGCCCTCATAGCCGTCGAGCCAGCCCGCCTCCCATTCCAGCAGCCGACGCTGGCCCCAGATGCCGTACATGATCTGCATGTTGGCCGGCGAGCCGGCGGCGGCGCGCAGCAGCCAATTGTGCCAGGCCGAGGCTTCCTCGGTATAGCCCGAGTTCATCAGGGCCAGCAGCGTAAAGGTGGCATCGCGTAGCCAGCAAAAGCGGTAGTCCCAGTTTCTGGCGCCGCCGAGCTTTTCCGGCAGCGACGTGGTCGGCGCGGCGACGATGCCGCCGGTCGGGCCGAAGGTCAGCGCCTTCAGCGTGATCAGCGAGCGCATGATGAGATCGCGATACTCGCCGTCATGCGTGGAGCGGCTGGACCAATCCTGCCAGAATTTCTCGGTCTCCTGCAGCGCGATCTCCGGATCGATCGGCGCGGGCGGATCGAGATGCGAGGGACCGTAGGTCAGTACGAACGGCACGGTCTCGCCGGCTTTGACCTCGAAATCCGAAACCGTGGTTAGATCCTCACCGCGTGTTTCGACCGGCGTACGCAGCACCGTCATGTCCTGGCCGCCAACCGCCAGCAGCGAATGGTCGATCCGGCGCACCCAGGGAATGTCGACGCCGAAGCCGAAGCGGATCACGAGCTCCATCCGCATCTTCACGGTGCCCGTGAGGCCGCGCACCAGCCGCACGATGTCGGAAGCCTTGCCGCGCGGCGGCATGAAGTCGATCAGCGCGACGGTGCCGCTCTTGGTCTCGAAGCGCGTTTCAAGGATGAGGGTATCGCCGAGATAGCGCCGCGAAATCGCGGTCGCGTCGTCGCTCGGCGCGACCAGCCAGCGGCCGTTCTTGTGGGTGCCGAGGATCGCGGCAAAGCAGGCGTCGGAATCGAAGGCCGGCCAGCACAGCCAGTCGATCGAGCCGTTGCGTCCGACCAGCGCCGCGGTCTCGCAGTCGCCGATCAACGCATAGTCCTCGATCTTCTCTGACAATGTTTTGCGAGCCCTGGAAAAACCTCGGCTGATCAACTCCTGCCGGGCAGCGAACGTTCCCGCGTCGCGGCCTTCAAAGCCGCAAGATCGACCTTCGAGGCGATCTTGTCGAGCGTAACCGGCAGGCGCTGGCGCCAGTTTGGATGCTCGTCGATCGTGCCGGGAATGTTGGGCTGGTCGATCACGCCGAGCAGGTCCTCCATCGACACCGCGAGCAGCCGCGACGGCGTGCGCGACAGGAAATTGAGCACCGAATAGAGATCGTTGGCGGCGATGCCGTTCTGGCGCAGGATCTGGTCGAGCCCGCCGAGCGCATTCCAGCGCGCCTGGTCGTCCTCGCCGGGATCGAGCCCGAGCGAGCGCTTCATCCTGAGATCGCTGAAGGAGCGCCAGCCCGCATAGGTGCAGAGATCGTGCGTGTTCAGCGTGACCAGCGCGTTCGGCCGGTAGTGATCGATGTTGCGGAATTGGCCGGCATCGTCGCGCTCGAACATCATGACGAGGTAGGACCAGATGCCGAAATCCTGCATGGTCTCGCGGAAACCCTCCGGCACGGTGCCGAGGTCTTCGCCGATCACGATGCATTTATGGGTGACGCTCTCGCGCACGACCGCGGCCAGCAGCGCTTCGAGCGGCATCTGCACATAGGCGCCGTTGTCGGGCTTGAAGCCGCGCGGCACCAGATAGAGCCGCTTCAGGCCCAGCACGTGATCGAGCCGGATCGCGCCGGCATGCCGCATCGAGGCGGCCACCATGTTGGCGAACGGCACGAACGATTGTGCCTCGAGGCCGCCCGCGTTGAAGCCGGCCAGCCCCCAATCCTGCCCGACGGTGTTGAGCACGTCGGGCGGCGCGCCGACGGCAAGGTGGCGGGAGATGGCCGTCTGCTCGTTCCAGGCATCGAAGCCGTTGGACTGTACGCCGACGGCGACGTCGAGATAGAGCCCGACGCGCATGCCGAGCTCGGCCGACAGCTCCTTGGCAGCACGCAGCTGGGCGTCAGCGGTCCACTGCACGAATTCGACGAACTCGACGTCATGCTGGTCCGGACCCTTGCGAAGCTCGGCGCATTTGGCATCGTCCGGTTGCTGCCATTCCACCGGCCATTCCCACCACGGCGTACTGAAACGATGCCGCAGCACCTCGAAGCAGGCAAAGCGCGACAGCAGCGGCCCCCGGTCGGCGCGGAAGGCATCAAATTGGTTGCGGCGGACACCGCTCGCGGTTTTCACGAAACTGTCAAAGGCGGCGCGCAGGCCCAGCCATTTCAACGCCGCCATATCGGCATAAGGGACACGATCACCTTCGCGCAGCCGCGCGGCGGTCGCCGTCGCGTCCGGGATCAGGTCTGCCGAAAATTCCGGGATGGCCTCGACGTCGATGTAAAGCGGATTGAGAAACAGCCGGCTGTTCGGCGAATAGGGGCTGCAATCGGCCGGATGATTATCAAACAGAACATGCAGCGGATTGAGCCCGACGCCGTCGGCGCCCAATTGCTTGGCGAGCCTGAGCAGGCCGGCGAGATCGGTGAAATCGCCGATCCCCCAATTGCGGTCAGAGCGGACGCTGTAAAGCTGCACGGCGAGCAGCCAGCCGCGGTCGAAATCACCGCCAAAGGCACGCTCGGGTGCCACGATCATCGGCACCTCTTCCGTCATACCTTTGACATCGGTCAGCGTCAGACGGTGATAACCGAGCGGCAGGCCGTCGGGCCAGGCGATCACCGGCTCGCGCGTCTTCCCTTGCGCAATCACATTGCCGTTGCAGGTGACTTTCCATTGCAGCGGCGGCGCGCCGATGGTCGTAAGCTCAGTGCGCGGATGACCCAGCGCGCGAACCACGACCGGCCCGCTGACGAAGCGGTAGACCCGCTTCTCCGGCAGGGCATCCAGGATGGATTTGAGCGCCTCGGGCGCGGTGGTCCGCAGCTTTCCGAGGGCATCGACGAATTCGGATTGAACGCCCTTGATCCGGGCTTGAGCTAAAAGGTCCATTCGGCACGCAGCTTGCAAGCCATCAACTGGCCGGGGGAATCGATTTTAACGTTGTCGCGGAAGAGGTTAGTCGGACTTAACTCACAAACCGAGCCTCCCGTTCCCAAGGGAACCAATGACACACAAGCGGCTTTCTATATAGGTACCAAGCGTAGGTTCCCGACAAGGGAAACGGGCCCCTGCACTCTTGTCAATGGCATCACCGTGAACAAGACAATTCAAACTGTCGAGAGTGCCGCTTCGGGCAGCGCTTTCCTCATCGAAGATATCTATCCGTTGATCGACGGCGGCCGCTTCGCCGTGAAGCGGATCGCGGGCGATCGGGTCGAGGTGTGGGCCGACATCTACCGCGACGGCGACGCCACCATCAGCGCCGCGCTGATCTGGCGCGGCGAGCAGGAGCGCGAATGGCGGCGCGAGATCATGATCCATCACGGCAATGACCGCTGGTCCGGTGCCTTCGTGCCGGCCGAGCCCGGCCAATATGTCTATGCCATCGAAGCCTGGACCGACGAATTCGCCACCTGGCGCCACGGGCTCGAGCGCAAGCAGCTGTCCGGCGGCGACGTCACGCTCGATGCGATCGAGGGTGCTGGCCTGCTGACCAAGGCTCACGGCGCGCGACAGGACGCCGCGGCCGTGATCGTCAGGCAATGCGAAAACTATCTCGGCAGCGGCGATGTCGCGCCACTGCTTGCGACCGAACTGGGCGAGGCCATGGCCGAAAGCCAGGCGCGACCCGACCTGACCCGCTCGCCGAACTTCCCGCTCATGATCGACCGCGACAGAGCGCGCTTCGGCGCCTGGTATCAGATGATGCCGCGCAGCCAGAGCCATGTTGCCGGCCGGCACGGCACGCTCCGCGACTGCATCGCGCGCGTGCCTGACGTCGCCGCGATGGGTTTTGACGTTCTGTACTTTACGCCGATCCACCCGATCGGCCACACCCGCCGCAAGGGCCGCAACAATGCTGCCGTCGCAACCGAGGGCGAGCCCGGCTCACCCTATGCGATCGGCACGGCCGAGGGCGGGCACGATGCGCTGCATCCCGAGCTCGGCACCATCGAGGACTTTCGCGCGCTGGTCGCGACCTGTCTGGAATACGGCCTCGAGCTCGCGCTCGATTTCGCGGTGCAATGCTCGCCGGATCATCCCTGGCTGACGCAACACCCGGAATGGTTCAAATGGCGGCCGGACCGTTCGGTACGAACGGCGGATGGTCCCTATTCGGATATCGTGATTCCCGATTTCGCCTCCGTCGACCGGATCGGACTGTGGAATGCGTTTCGCGATGCCATGCTGTTCTGGATCGACCATGGCGTGACGATCTTCGCGATCGACAATCACGACACCGCGCCGCTGCCGTTCTGGGAATGGCTGATCCGCGACATTCGTCTGCGGCATCCCGAGGTGATCCTGTTCTCCAAGACCTTTGCGCGACCAAAACTGATGAAGGGGCTCGCCAAGCTCGGCTTCGCGCAGTCCTTCAGCTATTTCCCCTGGCGGACGGCGAAGGCGGAGCTGGAGCAATATTTTGGCGAGCTCTCGCGCTATCCCGAGCGGGACTTCTATCGGGCGAACCTGTTCGTCAACACGCCAGACCTGCTGCCCTATCATCTCCAGAGTGGCGAAGCCTGGATGTTCAAGTCGCGCGCGGCACTGGCGGCAACGCTGTCGGGCAATTACGGCCTCTATAGCGGGTTCGAGCTGCTCGAGCACGAAGCCGTCCCCGGCCATGAAGAATATCTGGATTCCGAGAAGTACCAGATCAAGCAGCGCGACTGGGACAAGGCCGGCAACATCAAGCCCTACATCACTGAACTCAATCGAATCCGCAACGACAATTCGGCGCTTCAGCAGACGACACATCTACGCTTCCTCGGCATCGAGGACAGCGAGACCATCGCCTTTGTGAAGGCGGCTGAACCGGTCAACACTGTCGTCGTGGCCATCGCCCTCTCACGCCATGTGCGCGAATTCTGGTTGCCGCTCGGCGATCTCACCATCGACGTCGGCGGCGAGCGCCGCCACGTCACGACAATCGAAAATCTCATGACGGGCGAGCAGTCCCGCATCGAATGGGGCGGGATCAAATTGCGTATCGATCCCGACCGCGATCCGGCACTCATGTTCCGCTGCCTGGCGTAAGGATCGCGCCATGAATGTATTGTCTTCCGTAGACACCCAGAAGGCCGAGGCTGCCGAGACCGTGGATGAGCTGTGGTACAAGGACGCCATCATCTACCAGCTCCACGTCAAGGCGTTTGCCGACAGCAACAATGACGGCATCGGCGATTTCGCGGGCCTGACCGAGAAACTGTCCTATCTGCAGGATCTCGGCGTCACCGCGCTGTGGCTGCTGCCGTTTTACCCCTCGCCCGGTCGCGACGACGGCTACGACATCGGCGACTACGGTTCGATCAACCCCGATTTCGGGACGATGAAGGACTTCAAGCGCTTCATCCAGGAAGCGCAGAAGCGCGGCCTGCGCGTCATCACCGAGCTCGTGGTCAACCACACCTCGGACCAGCACAATTGGTTCAAGCGCGCGCGCCGCAGCCCTGCCGGTTCGAGCGCGCGCGACTGGTATGTCTGGAGCGACACCGACCAGAAATACCAGGGCACGCGAATCATCTTCACGGATACCGAGAAATCCAACTGGACCTGGGATCCCGAGGCCGGCGCGTTCTACTGGCATCGTTTCTTCTCGCACCAGCCCGACCTCAATTTCGACAATCCCCGCGTCGTCAGCGCCATCATCCAGGTGATGAAGCGCTGGCTCGACGCCGGCGTCGACGGCTTCCGGCTGGACGCCATTCCCTATCTCTGTGAGCGCGAGGGCACCTCGAACGAGAACCTCCCCGAAACGCATGCGATCATCAAGCGCCTGCGCCAGGAGCTGGATTCCTACTCCAAGGGCAAGCTGCTGCTGGCCGAGGCCAATCAATGGCCGGAGGACGTACAGGAATATTTCGGCCGCGGCGACGAGTGCCAGATGGCCTACCACTTCCCGCTGATGCCGCGCATCTACATGGCGATCGCGCAGGAGGACCGCTTCCCGATCACCGACATTCTGCGGCAGACGCCGGACATTCCCGCAAGCTGCCAATGGGCGCTGTTCCTGCGCAACCATGACGAGCTGACGCTGGAGATGGTCACCGACGTCGAGCGCGACTATCTCTGGACCACCTACGCCAACGACCCTCGCGCCCGCATCAATGTCGGCATCCGCAGGCGTCTCGCGCCGCTGATGGACAATGACCGGCGCAAGATCGAGCTGATGAACTCGCTGCTGCTGTCATTCCCCGGCACGCCGATCATCTATTACGGCGACGAGATCGGGATGGGCGACAACATTTATCTCGGCGACCGCAACGGCGTGCGCACGCCGATGCAGTGGAGCCCTGACCGCAATGGCGGCTTCTCGCGCGCCGATCCCGCCCGCCTCTATGCGCCGCTGATCATGGATCCCGTCTACGGCTATGAGTCGGTCAACGTGGAAGCGCAGTCGCGCAGCCTGTCCTCGCAGCTCAACGCCACTAAGCGGCTGATCTCGGTACGCAAGTCGACGCTGGCCTTCGGCCGCGGCACCATGACCTTCATCCGCCCGGCCAACCGGTCCGTGCTTGCCTATGTTCGGCAATACCGCGACGAGGTGATCCTCTGCGTCGCCAATCTATCGCGCGCAGCGCAGGCGACCGAGCTGGACCTGACGCCGTGGAAGGACCGCATTCCGCAGGAGATGCTCGGCCGCACGCGCTTCCCGGCGATCGGCGAGCTGCCCTATATGATCACGCTGGGGCCGTACGGCTTCTACTGGTTCCAGCTCACCGAGCGCGACAAGTCCGAGCCGGTCGTGCCACGCGCGGTGCCGGAATTCGAGACGCTGGTGGTGCCGGTCAATTCGAATTGGGTGTCGCTGGCGCGCGAGCGCGGCGTGTTCGAGCGCGACGTGCTGCCGGGATTCCTGTCGCGGACACGCTGGTATCCCGAGCACAATCCCAAGCACATCCAGGCCACGCTGATCTCGGCCGTTCCGTTCAGCGAGATCGGCGACAACCGGCCCTGGATCGCGTTCTTCGAGACGTCACAGGACGACGTCACGACGCGCTACGTGCTGCCGATGCAGATCGAGTGGGTGCGCTTCGACCGCGAGCGCTTCAACCCGAAGGCGCTCGCCGCCGTGCGCCAGGGTGCGCGCGAGGGCACGCTCCTCGACGTCGCGACCGACCAGATCTTCATCGGGCTTTTCCTGCGGGGCTTGTCGCAGAACCTGGTGGTGGAGGAAAACAATCTGCGGCTGGAGTTCAAGGCCACCAGCCGGTTCGCCGATTACACCATCAAGGAGCCGGAGCGCATCCGCGCCGTCGAGCAGTCGAACAGCACGGCGCTGGTCGACAACCAGTATGTCGCCAAGATCCATCGCCAGCTCGAGGGCGGCATCAATCCCGAGATCGAGATCGGCTGTTACCTGACCGAGGTCGCCCGCTTTGCCAATGCACCGGCGCTGCTTGGCAGCGTCGAGCTGATCGAGGGCAATAGTCGCAGCGCGATCGGCGTTTTGCACGCCTATGTCGAAAACCAGGGCGACGGTTGGGCCGTGTCCACGGGCTATCTCGACCGCTACGTCGATGAGCAGCGGCTGGGGCCGGTGGACGAGATGCCCCGGGTCACCCAGGAGCAGGCGCCCTATCTGCACTTCATGGCGCAGACCGGCCGGCGGCTCGCCGAGCTGCACGTGGCTCTGGCCGCCGCCAAGCCCGCCGCTCTCGCGCCGGAGCCGATCAATCCCGCGCACATCAAGCGCTGGACCTCGGACCTCAAGGCGCGCGCGGAGCGCGTCTTCGAACGGCTGGCTGACAGCCGCGATGGCCTGCGCGAGGGCGACCGCCCGCTGATCGACCAACTGGCTGCGGTGCGTGCGACCCTGCCCGACCACCTCAATGCGCTCTTGCCATCCGACATCGGCGGGTTGAACATCCGTCATCATGGCGACTTCCGCCTGGGGCAAACTCTGATCGTGAAGGACGACATCTTCATCATCGATTTCGACGGCGATCCGCGTCTCGCGCTGGCCGACAAACGGCGCAAGCTGCCTGCCGCACGCGACGTCGCGGGCCTGGTCCGCTCGATTGATCTTTCGGTTAACGCCGCACTTAACCGGGCGGTCTCCGGGGGCAGCGACGAGCAGGGCCGGCTCACGGCCGCACTCGGCGAATGGCGCGAACACGCCACCGCGACCTTCCTGTCCGCCTATCGCGAGGCCATGACCGATCGCCGGCTTTGGCCGCAAGAGAACCATTCCGCGGAAGGCATGTTAAGATTTTTCCTGCTTGATCAAGCGTTCGACGAGGTAGAGTACGAGCTGTCCCACCGGCCGGAGGGGCTCAATGCGCCGCTGACCGGCCTGCTTCGCATTCTGTCCAATGCCGAGAGCGAAGCCCATGCCTAAACTGCCAGCTGAAGCCTACGCGATCATCGAGGGCCGCCACTCCGATCCCTTCCACTATCTCGGGCTGCACCCCGAGGGGGACAAGAGCGTGGTGCGCGCCTTCCTGCCCGAGGCCTCCAATGTCGAGGCCGTCGGCGAGCACGGCGAGGTGGCAAAGCTCGATCGCGTCCACGATTCAGGCCTGTTCATCGGCGCCCTGCCCAACGGCTCCAGGCACTACCAGCTGCGCGCCAAATTCGGCGACAACGTCGTCGAGTTCGAGGATGCCTACCGCTTCCCGCCGATCCTGACCGATTTCGACCTCTATCTGCTCGGTGAAGGTACCCATCAGCGCATCTACGATAAGCTCGGCGCGCATCCGCTGCGGCTCGAAGGCATCGACGGCATCGGCTTCGTCGTGCTGGCACCGAATGCGCGACGTGTGTCGGTGGTCGGCGATTTCAATTTCTGGGACGGCCGGCGTCACCCGATGCGGGTGCGCGGCGCGGGCTATTGGGAATTGTTCATCCCGAACGCCAAGGCCGGCGACCACTACAAATTCGAGATCATCGGGCCACACGGCCATCTGCTGCCGCTGAAATCCGATCCCTTGGCATTTGCCAGCGAGGTTCGGCCGAAGACGGCCTCCATCGTGTTCGATGAAGCTCATCTGCCGCGGCCGCGGCCCGCGCCCGACGGCATCAACGCGCTGTCGGCGCCAATGTCGATCTACGAGGTCCATCTCGGCTCGTGGCGGCGCAAGAACGGCGACGAATGGTTGACCTATCGTGAGCTCGCCGAGCAATTGCCGGCCTACGCCCGCGACATGGGTTTTACGCATCTCGAATTCCTGCCCGTGAGCGAGCATCCGTTCGACGGCTCCTGGGGCTATCAGCCGACTGGCCTCTATGCGCCGACCAGCCGCTTCGGCACGCCGGAAGATTTTGCGGCGCTGGTCGATGCCTGCCATCGCGAAGGCGTCGGCGTGCTGCTCGACTGGGTGCCCGGTCACTTCCCGGACGACCCGCACGGGCTCGGCAGTTTTGACGGCACCTCGTTCTACGAGCATGCCAATCCGCTGCAGGGCCGCCATCTCGACTGGGGCACGCTGATCTACAATTACGGCCGCACCGAAGTGACGAACTTCCTGGTGTCGAACGCGCTGTTCTGGCTCGAGCGTTATGCGATCGACGGCCTGCGCGTCGATGCGGTGGCGTCCATGCTTTATCTCGACTACAGCCGCCCGCCCGGTGCCTGGATTCCGAACCAGTATGGCGGCCGCGAGAACATCGAGGCCATCGCCTTCCTGCGCCGCTTCAACACCGAACTGTTCGCGCGCTTCCCGCAGGCGACCACGGCGGCGGAAGAATCCACCGCCTGGCCGCAGGTCTCGCGCCCGGTCGAGTTCGGCGGGCTCGGCTTCGGCTACAAGTGGAATATGGGCTGGATGCACGACACGCTGAATTACATCAGCAAGGATCCGATCCACCGCAAGCATCATCACGGCGACATCCTGTTCGGCCTGCACTACGCTTTCTCTGAAAACTTCATCCTGCCGCTGTCGCATGACGAAGTGGTGCACGGAAAACGCTCGCTGCTCGGCCGCATGCCCGGCGACGAGTGGCAGCGCTTTGCCAATTTGCGCGCCTATTACAGCTTCATGTTCGGTCATCCCGGCAAGAAGCTGTTGTTCATGGGCGCGGAGATCGCACAGAGCCGCGAATGGAATCACGACCAGTCGCTCGACTGGCACCTGCTCGAATACAAGTACCATTCAGGCATCCAGGCGCTGATCCGCGATCTCAACCGGCTCTATCGCGCGGTGCCGGCGCTGCACCAGATGGACTGCGACCAGGCCGGCTTCGAATGGCTGATCACCAATGATGCCAACCGCAACGTGTTCGCCTGGCTACGCAAGGGTTTTGACGAGCACGCGCGGTGCCTGGTGATCGTCAACTTCTCACCCAACGTCTATCGCAACTATCGCGTCCCCGTGCCCTTTGCCGGCAAGTGGAAAGAGATATTCAATTCGGACTCCGCCCATTATGGCGGCACCAATGTCGGGAACATCGGCGAGGTCCAGACCGTTGACGGCAAGGCGCCGGAGCTTCGCCTCACCATCCCGCCGCTCGCCGCGATCTTCCTCGTTCCGGAAAGCTGACCGATGCGCCTGACTGCTGGATCGCACGCACGCCTCGGCGCAAGCTGGGACGGACGCGGCACCAATTTCGCGCTGTTCTCCGCCAACGCGCAGAAGGTCGAGCTCTGCCTGTTCGACCCCCAGGGCCGCCGCGAGCTGGAGCGCATCGAATTGCCGGAGCGTACCGAGGACGTCTGGCACGGCTATCTCAACGACGTCTCGCCGGGCCAGCTCTACGGCTACCGCGTGCACGGCCCCTATGAACCGGAGCACGGCCATCGCTTCAACGCCAACAAGCTGCTGCTCGACCCCTATGCCAAGCGGCTCGCCGGACGGTTGGTCTGGAGCGATGCGCATTTCGCCTATCGCACCGGCAGCGCGCGCGAGGATCTGTCTTTTGATCGCCGCGACAACGCCCGCGGCATGCCCAAGGGCGTCGTCGTCGACGAGACTTTTAATTGGGGCCGCCGCGAGATCCGCCCCAACATTCCCTGGGAAGACACCATCATCTACGAGGCCCACGTCAAGGGCCTGACGCAGAAGCGCGATGACGTACCGCCGAATTTGCGCGGCACCTATGGCGGGCTGTCCTCGCCCGCGATGATCGAGCATTTGAAGAAGCTCGGCGTCACCACGGTCGAGCTGTTGCCGATCCACGCCTTCGTCGACGACCGCATGCTGGTGGAGAAGAAGCTCGCCAATTACTGGGGCTACAACACGCTGTCCTTCTTCGCGCCGGAGCAGCGCTACGCCCAGGACAACGCTCTCGACTCCTTTCGCACCACGGTGGCACGCCTGCACGATGCCGGCATCGAGGTGATGCTCGACGTCGTCTACAACCATACTGCCGAGGGCAACCATCTCGGACCGACGCTGTGCTATCGCGGCATCGACAACGCCTCCTACTATTGGCTCAACCGCGAGAACCCGCGCTACTACGACGACTTCACCGGCTGCGGCTCGTCGGTAAACCTCACCCATCCGCGTGTGCTGCAAATGGTGATGGATTCACTGCGCTACTGGGTCGAGGTTTGCCATGTCGACGGCTTCCGCTTCGACCTCGCCACCACGCTCGCACGCGGACCGAACGGCTATGACCGCGGCATCTCGTTTCTCACGGCGATCCGGCAGGACCCGGTGCTCGCCACCGTCAAGCTCGTTGCCGAGCCCTGGGACCTCGGCCTCGGCGGCTATCAGGTCGGCGCATTCCCCTCGCAATGGTCGGAGTGGAACGATCGCTATCGCAGCGCCATGCGCCGCTACTGGAGCGGCGAAGGCAGCCTGATCGGCGACATCTCCAGCCGCATGACGGCGTCCTCCGATTTGTTCAACCATGACGGACGGCGGCCGCGCGCCAGCATCAACCACATCACGGTGCATGACGGTTTCACGCTCGCCGATCTCTTCAGCTACAACGAGAAGCACAACGAGGCCAATGGCGAGGACAATCGCGACGGCTCCAGCGACAACCACAGCAACAATTGCGGTGTCGAAGGCCCGACCGACGATCCCAATATCCTCGCGCTGCGGCGGCAGCTTCGCAAGAACGTGCTGGCCTGCCTGATGCTGGCACAGGGCATTCCGCTGATCCTCGCCGGCGACGAGGTCGGCAATACGCAGTCAGGCAACAACAACGCCTATTGCCAGGACAACGAGGTGGGCTGGGTCGGCTGGGATAATCTCGGCAAGGACGGCGACGACATGGTCGATTTCGTCTCAGGTCTCGCCGACATCCGCCGCCGCTTCTCGCAGCTTCGCAGCCATCGCTGGCTCGATGGCCGGCCGAAGGACGGCATCTCCTACGGCGCGCTGTGGCTGACGCCCGCCGGTGACGAGATGACGGAGAGCGACTGGACATTTCCCGATGGGCGGTTCCTCTCTTATGTGATGGGTCCGATGGAACCGGGCAGCGCCGCAATCTTTATCGTATTGAACGCCGCCCCCGAAGAGATCGCATTCAAATTGCCAAAAATGCCCGAATACAAGAGCTGGCAGCAGATCCTGAACACGACGGATGCCAAGCTGAACAGCGTTGATTTCCTGCCCGGAAGCGACAGCAAGGCGCCGCCGCGTTCCGTGCTCGCCTTCGCGGGGGCGCTATGAGGCCATCGTTCGGGGCGAAGCCGGTCAAGGACGGCGTCTCGTTCCGTTTGTGGGCGCCTGGTGCGCGTCGCGTCGATCTCCTGCTCGACCGACGACACGCCATGCAGCGCCGGCAGGATGGCTGGTATGTCGCCGAGATCGCCGGCCTGCCCGTCGGCAGCACCTACAAGTTTCGGATCGACGATGAGACCGACGTGCCTGATCCCGCGTCGGCGTTCCAGCCCGAGGACGTGTCCGGCCCGAGCGAAGTGATCGACCACGATTCCTTTGCGTGGCGCGCGAAGCAATGGCGCGGTCGCCCCTGGGAAGAGACCGTGTTGATCGAGACCCATGTCGGCACCTTCACGCGCGATGGCACCTACCGCGCCATGATCGACAAGCTCGATCATCTCGTCGCGACCGGCATCACCGCGCTGGAGCTGATGCCACTGGCCGATTTTGCCGGGCGCCGCGGCTGGGGCTATGACGGCGTGCTCTGGTATGCGCCGGACAGCGCCTATGGCCGCCCGGAAGAGTTGAAGACGCTGATCGACGAGGCCCATCTCCGCGGGCTGATGGTGTTTTTGGACGTCGTCTACAATCATTTCGGCCCCGAAGGAAATTATCTCGGCCGCTATGCGCCGACCTTCTTCACCGACGCGCACACCCCCTGGGGCAGCGCGATCGACTACCGCGTGCCGCAGGTGCGGGCGTTCGCGGTCGAGAATGCGTTGTCGTGGCTCACCGACTATCGCTTCGACGGGTTGAGGCTGGATGCCGCCAACCACATCATGGCGATCCCCGGCGAGCAGTCGATGCTGCAGGATCTCAGTGCCGCCACTGGTGAGCTCGCCAAGGCCACCAGCCGGCATATCCATCTCGTGCTGGAGAATGGCGACAACCGCGCGAGCCTGCTCGACGCCGCGCAGGAGCCGCCAAACGGCAAATATCGCGCGCAGTGGAACGATGACTACCACCACGCCTGGCATGTGATGCTGACCGGCGAACTCGCCGGCTATTACGCGGACTATCAGACGCCACGCATGGACCTGGCGCGCGCGCTCGCCTCCGGCTTCGTCTACCAGGGCGAGATCTCGGAATTCTGGGGCAAGAAGCCGCGCGGTGAGGCGAGCGGCGAGCTGCCGCCGGCCACCTTCGTCAACTTCCTGCAAAACCACGACCAGATCGGCAACCGTCCGCTCGGCGACCGGCTCGAGAGCCTGGCATCGCCACAGCAGATCGAGGCTGCACTTGCGGTGACGCTGCTCGCGCCGATGGTGCCGATGCTGTTTCAGGGTGAGGAATGGGGCTCAAAAATCCCCTTCCCGTTCTTCTGCGATTTCCAGGGCGGACTTGCCGACGCCGTGCGCAAGGGACGCAAGCAGGAATATGCCTGGGCCTACGAGAAGTATGGCGACGAGGTGCCCGACCCGCTCGATCCGGCCACGCCGCAATCGGCCGTGCTCGACTGGACTGGGCGCACCCCAGGGCAGGACAAGCGGCTTGCGCTGGTGCGCGAGCTGCTCACGCTTCGGGGCAAGGAGATCATGCCGCGGCTGAAAGGGGCGAGCTTCGGCGATGCCGAGGCGGCCGACAGCGGCCTGCTCACCGCGCACTGGCGCATGGGTGACGGCGCGACGCTGCGCCTGACTGCCAATCTGTCGGACAAGGACAACACGTATTCCAGCGAAAATGCAGGCGCGCCGCTCTGGGGCACCGCAAGTGGCAATCGGCTCACGCCCTGGTCGGTGGTCTGGCATCTCGGAGGTTGATATGCCTTCCGCGATTCCGCTCGCGACTTACCGGCTTCAACTCACTGCGGATTTCGACTTCGACAAGGCTGCCGCCGTGGTGCCTTATCTCAACGCGCTCGGGATCACGCACCTCTACGCCTCGCCGGTGATGAAGGCGCGCAAGGGCTCGACCCACGGCTACGACACCGTCGATCACAGCCAGTTCAATCCCGAGCTCGGCGGCGAGGCCGGCTTTGCGCGGCTGAGCGATGCGCTCAAGCAACACGACCTCGGCCTCATCATCGACTTCGTGCCGAACCATGTCGGCGTGCACTTTGCCGACAATCCCTGGTGGCTGGACGTGCTGGAATGGGGCCAGACCTCACCGCACGCGCTCGCCTTCGATATCGACTGGGATCTGCTGCCCCACCGCGCCCGCGGCGGCGTGCTGCTGCCGATCCTCGGCTCATCCTATGGCGAGGCGCTGGAGCGCGGCGACATCGCGCTGCGGTATGATCCCGATGAGGGCAGTTTTTCCGCCTGGTATTTCGAGCATCGCCTGCCGATCGCGCCGGAGCGCTATGGCGAGCTGCTGCGAATGAGCGTGAAGGAAGCGGACGCTGCCGAGACGGAGGCCGGCAAACGCCTGCTCTCGCTCGCCGCGCGCTACACGGGATTGCGGCGTCCTAACCGCAAGGAAGCGCCCGGCTTCAAGGCCGAGCTCAAAGAGATCGCAGGCAGCGCAGATATTATCGCGCGCGGCCTTGACGCCTATCGCTCAGGAAAAGATCGCCCGGCGCAGACGCTGGCGCTGCATCATCTGCTGGAGCGGCAGAACTACAAGCTCGGCCATTGGCGGCTTGCCTCCAGCGACATCAACTATCGCCGCTTCTTCGACGTCAACGGGCTCGCCGGCCTGCGCGTCGAAGACGCGAGCACATTTGCCGCCACGCACCGGCTGGTGAAGCAGCTCGTCGCAGACGGCAGGCTGCAGGGCATCCGCCTCGACCATATCGACGGCCTGCGCGATCCCGCACAATATTGCCAGCGGCTGCGCCGCCTTGTGCGCGACGCGCAAGGCAACACAAAACCGTTCTACACGGTGATCGAAAAGATCCTGTGCGAGCACGAGAAACTGCCGCACTTCGCCGGCATCCAGGGCACCACTGGTTACGAGTGGATGAACGTCATCACCCAGGTGCTGGTCGACGCCAAGGGGCTGGAGGCGCTGGACGAGACCTGGCGGCAGATCAGCAACCGGCCACCCCGGCTCGCCCCTTACGTCAAGGACGCCAAGCGGCGCGTGCTGGAGACGCTGCTGACCAGCGAATTCACCGTGCTGACGCGCTTGCTCGCGCGTATCGCCAACGGGCACTACTCGACCCGCGATTTCTCCGCCGACAGCCTGCGGCAGGCGCTGGAATTGTACGTGCTGCATTTCCCGGTCTATCGCACCTATTTGACGCATAGCGGCCCGACCGCGCTCGACCGAAAACTGATCGACGACACCATCGCGCACGCCCGCGCCGAATGGTTCGCTGCCGACGAAGGCATTTTCGACTTCCTGCGCGATGCGCTGACCATGGACCTGCTCAAGCCCGGCCGCCCGCCGCACAGCGCCCCGCGCGTGCGCCGTTTTGCGCTGAAGGTGCAGCAGTTCACCGGGCCGATGATGGCGAAGTCGCTGGAGGACACGGCGTTCTATCAATTCCACCGGCTGCTCGCGCTGAACGAGGTCGGCGGCGATCCCGCAAGCCACGGCCTCACCATTCCCGCGTTCCACGAGGCGATGCGGGCCCGCGCCAGGGAATGGCCGCAGGGGATGACGGCGACCGCCACCCACGACACCAAGCGCGGCGAGGATGCGCGGGCGCGGGTCGCGGCGCTCAGCGAAATTCCCGGCGAATGGACCAGCGCGGTTTCGCGCTGGAAGGTCCTGAACGCGCCGCACCTCGCGCTGCACGGCAATCTGCGCGCGCCGTCGGCGACATTCGAATACATGCTCTACCAAACCCTGCTCGGCGCCTGGCCTCTCGAGGGGAGGGATGCCGGCTTCGTCGAGCGCATCCAAGCCTATGCGCTCAAGGCTGCGCGCGAAGGCAAGGAAGAGACGAGCTGGCTCAATCCGCACGAGGCGTACGAGACCGGCGTAAGAGACTTCATCGAGAAGATCCTGGATCGCGCGCTGTCAGGCGAATTCCTGCAGGCGCTGCAAACCCTCGCCCGCCGCGTCGCGCTGCTCGGCGCGCTGAACTCCCTGAGCCAGCTCACGCTCAAGGCGACGCTGCCGGGCGTGCCCGATTTCTACCAGGGCACCGAATACTGGGACCTGTCGCTGGTCGACCCCGACAACCGGCGCCTGGTGGATTTTGCTGCACGGCAGGCGGCGCTGGGTTCGTTGGAAGTGCCGGACTGGAGTGGACTGACCAAGAGCTGGCCGGACGGGCAGCTCAAGCTCGCCTGGACGCGCCGGCTGCTCAAGCTGCGCAACGAACTCGCCGACGTCTTCGCGCAGGGAGATTATCAGCCGCTCGTCGTCCGCGGCGCGCACGCCGACCACGTCATCGCCTTCTCGCGCCGGCATGGGCGTGCGACCGCGATCGTCGTGGTCGGACGCCAGTTCGCGCCCTTCACACAAGCGGGGCGGGAATGGCCCACGCTCGAAGGCTTTGACGCAACCGTCGACATCAGCGGCTACACCGCGCCAGGTCTTGCGGGCAACGAATTGCCGCTCGCGCAAGCTTTCCGTGATTTTCCTGCGGCCGTCATCGAGGCCCGCGCAGCAAGCGCCATCAGACATGCGCGGAAACCCGCGCGCGCCTGACGCCTATTTTCCCTCGTCCTTGGTCAGCAGCAATTGTCCGCGCTTGCGGATGGTCGCCTGCGCCATCTCGGCAAAGCGCTGCAACAGCCACGGCAGCACAACCTCGACCTTGACGTGGTCGTCGGCAACGTCGACCTGCCCGGTCGCGATCTGCCCGAGCGCGCGGATGCGAAAGGCCATGGTGTCGCCGCTCCAGTGCTCCTCCTCGACCTGCATCACGGGAATACTCGTCGCGGCGCGGCCGAGCCCGGTCTTGAGGCGGCGCGCGGCTTCCTCGCGGCCGAGGCGATGCGGAATGGAGACGACAAGCGGTGCTGACATGGCCATGCCCCTGTGGTGACTGATCCTCACATAGTCATGCCGGCACAACGCGCAAAGGTTCCATGCAAGTTGGATGTGCAACCGGTGTTTCAAAGTTGGAACTATAAAACCTGCGGCAAGTTGCCTCCGCACAACGGGACAGGTGCAAACGACCCTTTCAACGAAGGGCTGGAGGAGACTAGCATGTCTATCGGTACGATCATTCTGATCATCTTGGTCATCGCCTTGCTCGGTGGCTTCAGCGGCGTCGGCGGCGGTCCGTTCTACGGCACCGGCTATTACGGCGGCGGCGGCCTCGGACTCGTCATCGTGATTCTGCTGATCTTGCTGTTGCTGGGACGGATCTAGCCACGAGATCTCGTAGGGTGGGTTAGCCGCAAGGCGTAACCCACCTCTTTTCTTTCCGCGTCAACAGAAGAGGTGGGTTACGCTTCGCTAACCCACCCTACTTCTTTTCCCGGCCAGCTTCTTGATCGCCGCCTTGATCGACGCGGCCGCATCGTCATAGCCTTCCCACGCCTTCGAACGCGCCAGCAGGCCCGGCACCGTCCGCACCGTGAATTTCTTCGGATCGAGATCGCCCTTCACCTGCGCCCAGATCAACGGCATCGATACGGTCGCGCCATCGCGTGCACGCGGCGATAGCGGCGCCACGGCCGTGGACAGACGATCGTTGCGCAGATAGTCGAGAAAGATTTTTCCGTTGCGCAGCTTCTTCGACATGTTAAGCAGATAGCGGTCGGGATCGTCATCGGCCATCCACTGGCAGACGCCTTGTGCGAACGCCTTGGCCTCCTTCCAGCTCACCCTGTCGCGCGCGCCGTGGAGCAGCGGCACCACGACGTGCAGGCCCTTGCCGCCGGTGGTCTTGCAAAAGCTCTCCATGCCGACGTCGGTGAGGCGCCGCCGCATTTCCTTGGCGGCCTCGACGACATCGGCAAATTTGACGTCCGGCGCCGGGTCGAGGTCGAACACCAGGCGGCCCGGAGTGTCATAGGCATCCGGCGCGCAATTCCAGGGATGCAGCTCGACGCCGCCGATCTGCGCGACCGCGGCAAGCCCCTCGACGCGATCGATCTGCAAATACGGCTTGCGATCGCCGGACACCTTTGCGAGCTCGAGCAGGTTCGACGTGCCCTGCATGGCATGCCGCTGGAAGAATTTTTCGCCATTGATGCCGTCGGGCGCGCGCAGGATCGAACAAGGGCGGCCCTTAATGTGTTCGATCATCCGGGGGCCGACGGCCTCGAAATAGCGCGCGAGATCGAGCTTTGTGACGCCCTCGCCGTCGGGCCATAGCTCCTTCTCCGGCTTCGAGATGACGACGCCCATCACCTCGGCGGTGCCATTCGGTTTGGCAGGCTTCGCCACAACGCGCTTTCTGGCAGAAGGCTGCGCGAGCTCGGTATCAACAGGCGTTTCCGCCTCGACCTCCTCGGCCGGCTTATCCTGCCGCAGGCCCTTGAAGGCGGCCTGGCGAATATTGCCGTCGGCGGTGAAGCCGGCGAATTCGATTTCGGCGACCAGCTCCGGCTTGACCCAGTGCACGTCGCGCGTCTTCTTCGGCGCGTTCTTGCCGCCGAAGGGGCTTTCGCTCGCTGCGGCCTCTTTCAGGAACGGCATGATGCGCTTGACCTTGTCGACGCCAAAGCCGGTTCCGACGATGCCGACATAGGCAAGATGATCGCCGCGATAGACGCCCGCCATCAGCGAGCGAAATTTCCCCGCCGTCGTCTTCCAGCCGCCGATCACCACCTCATGCCCGGCGCGACACTTTGCTTTTGTCCAGCTCTCGGTGCGGCCGGAGCGATAGGGCGCGTCGAGCTTCTTCGACACGATGCCTTCCAGCTCGAGCTTGCAGGCCGATTGCAGCACCGCATCGCCGCTGCTTACGAAATGCTCGACATAGCGGATCTGGCTCGATTTCTTCTTGCGTGCCTCCAGCAATTCCTTGAGACGGTCCTTGCGCTCGCCAAGCGGCAGGCGGCGATAGTCGAGACCCTCGGCGAACAGGAGATCGAAGGCAAAGAAGATCAGGTCTTCGGTCTTGCCGTCGGACAGCGCGGCCTGGAGCGATGAAAAATTCGGCGCGCCTTTGTGGTCGAGCGCGACGATCTCGCCGTCGATCAGCGCGTCTGGCAGTGCGCCTGCCTCCGTCGCGATCGAAGCGAACTTCTCGGTCCAGTCGAGGCCCTTGCGCGTCTTCAGCGTCGCTTCGCCGTCCTCGACGCGCAGCTGCACGCGGTAGCCGTCGAACTTGATCTCATGACACCAGCCATCGGCAGCCGGTGGCCGCTCGACCGGCGTGCAGAGCTGCGGCGCCACGAAGTCCGGCATCTCCGAGACCTGCTTGGCCGTGGTCGCGGTCGTCGCCTTCTTTTTCGAGGTTTTGACATTCTTCAAGGCCACGCGAGGCGCCGGCTTGACGGTCCGCCCCATCGTCTCCTCGGCGCGGTTGGACTGCCAGACCGCGTCCGCCTTGCCCCTACCCTTTGCCAGCATGAACGGCTTTGGGGCGCGGCCCTTGCCGCCGGCGATCTGCTCCATGGCGCGGCCGGACGCGACGGACTTGTCCTCCGCCAAAATATCCTCGCTTTCGCTGGCATATTCGTCGCGGTGCTTGATCAGCAGCCAGTTGGTGCGCTTGCCCCCGGTGCGGTCATTCCGCATCCGCACCAGCACCCAGCTTCCATGCAGCTTCTCGCCGTGGAGGGTGAATTTGAGGTCACCCTTTTTGAAACCGGCTTCCGGGTTATCGGAGTCCCAGGTGCCACGGTCCCACAGCATCACCGTGCCGCCACCATATTGGCCCTCGGGAATCGTGCCTTCGAAATCGCCATAGTCGAGCGGATGGTCCTCGACCTCCACCGCCAGCCGCTTGTCGTGCGGATTGAGCGAAGGGCCCTTGGTCACCGCCCAGGACTTGAAGACGCCGTCGAATTCGAGCCGAAAATCGTAATGCAGCCGAGTCGCATCATGCTTCTGGATCACGAAGCGCCGCTGTTTTGACGGCGCTACTGCCGTCTTGCCGGACGGCTCCGGTGTCTTCTCGAAATCACGTTTCTCGCGGTAAGTGGAGAGTTTTCGCAGCACGACCGGTCCCGCATTTCTTTCGGCGTGGGAGCCTATCACGGCAAAAGTCCCAGCCGGAACCAAAACCCCGG
The DNA here is from genome assembly GCF_036924495.1 of Bradyrhizobium sp. AZCC 2230. Classification (NCBI taxonomy): domain Bacteria; kingdom Pseudomonadati; phylum Pseudomonadota; class Alphaproteobacteria; order Hyphomicrobiales; family Nitrobacteraceae; genus Bradyrhizobium; species Bradyrhizobium sp. AZCC 2230. Next base: position 4,239,516 of record NZ_JAZHRS010000001.1, read on the forward strand.
AGCCCGGTTGGAGTTCCTGAAAAGCCTTGAAATCACTGGAGAATGGAATGGCTCCCCGCGCCTATTGGAAGGGAACGCTGAAGCTGTCGCTGGTCAGCTGCCCGGTCGTGCTCTACCCCGCGACCACGGCGGCCGAGAAGACACGCTTTCACATGATCAACCGCGAGACCGGCAACCGGCTCAAGCAACAGATGGTCGATGCCGACACCGGCGACGTCGTCGAGAGCGACCAGAAGGGCCGCGGCTATGAGCTGCGCAAGGGCAAATATGTCGAGATCGAGCCGGAGGAGCTCGAAGCCGTCCAGATCGAGAGCAACCATACCATCGATATCGAAAGCTTCGTGCCGAGCGAGGAGATTGACCAGCGCTATCTCAACCACCCCTATTATATCGCGCCCGAAGGCAAGGCCGCGGTGGATGCTTTTGCCGTGATCCGCGATGCCATGAAGGACCAGGACCGCGTGGCGCTCGCCAAAATCGTGCTGACCAACCGCGAGCACATCATCGCGATCGAACCGCTCGGCAAGGGCCTGCTCGGCACCACGCTGCGCTTCCCTTACGAACTGCGCGACGAAGACCAGTTCTTCGACGACATCAAGGGCCCGAAGATCACCAAGGACATGGTCGAGCTCGCCGGGCACATCCTGCGCACCACGGCCGCCCATTTCGACCCGAGCAAGTTCAAGGACGAGTACGAGACCGCGCTGAAAGCGCTGGTCAAGCGCAAGGCGAGCGGCAAGACAATCGAGCTGCCCGAGCCGGAGGAACGGCCGAGCAACGTCGTCAGCCTGATGGATGCACTGAAGCAGAGCCTGAAGGGGCGCGGCGGGAAGAAGACGGCGGCAAAGTCGCATGCGCGGCGTGCGACGGGGCGGCAGCGGGCTACGAAAAAGACGCAGCGGGCGACGGCGCGGCACAGGAAGGTGGGTTGAGGAGACTGCTCGCCTGGTACTCAATATCGTAGGGTGGGCAAAGCGAAGCGTGCCCACCACCTTTATCGAAATTGAGAGGATGGTGGGCACGGCGCCTTGCGCCTTTGCCCACCCTACAGGTCTGTGGAACGTTAATCCCCCGCCTTCAGCCGGTACCCGATCCCCGTCTCCGTCAGCACATATTGCGGCCGCTCCGGATCGGCTTCGATCTTCTGGCGGAGCTGGCGGACGTAGACGCGCAGATATTGCGCGTCGGTCAGCTCGTCCCAGAGTTCTTTCAGCAGAAAGCGATGGGTCAGCACCTTGCCGGCGTGCTGCACCAGCACGCGCAGCAGGTCATACTCCTTCGGCGACAGCTTGATGTCGCGCTCGCCGATCTTGACGATGCGACGCACCAGATCGACCGAGAGATCGCCGGTGCGAAACACCGGGCGTTCGCCCTGGACCTGCAACTGGTGCCGCAGCGCCGCGCGCAGGCGCGCCAAAAGCTCGTCCATGCCGAACGGCTTTGTCAGATAATCATCGGCACCGAGATCGAGCGCCTGTACCTTGCCGGCCTCGTCGCCCCGGCTCGACAGCACCACGATCGGCACGGCTTCATTGCGGGCGCGGATGGTGCGCAACAGCTCATGGCCCTGGATGTCGGGCAGGCCGAGATCGAGAATGATCAGCGCGGGATCCTCGATGAGCTTCTCCAGCGCGATCTTGCCGTTCGACGCCTCCAAAATCTCGTAGCCCTGCGTCGAGAGCCCCATCCGAAGCAATTTGCGGATCGGCGGCTCGTCGTCGATCACCAAAACCTTGATCGGGGCAGCACTCATGCGGCGGTATCCAATGTTTTGGTCTGCGCCGGAACGGGCAGACGGATGGTGAGGATCGCGCCGCTGCGGTCGCCGCGGTTGGCGGCCGAGATCGTGCCGCGCATCGCCTCGACGAAGCCGCGCGAGATGGCAAGCCCAAGCCCGGTGCCGGGACGGACGTGATCGCCCTTCTGCACGCGATAGAACTTGTCGAAGATGCTTTCGAGCTCATCGGGTGGAATGCCGGCGCCTTCGTCAGCGATCTGCAGCATCACTTGATCCCGCTCGCGCTGGCTCTTGATTGAAACCGTGGTGTCGGCCGGCGAATATTTCGCGGCGTTGTCCAGCAGATTGAACAGCACCTGCTCGAACAGCACGGCATCGAGCTGGAGCATCGGCAGATCGGCGGCCAGCACCAGCTCCACCTTGTGCCCGGTCAGTATCTTGGCGGCCCGCCGCAGCGCGCTGCCGACGATCTCGCCGAGATCGTGCAGCGCCGTGTTGGGCACGATGGCGCCGGATTCGAGCTTGGTCATGTCGAGCAGATTGGCAATGAACCGGTTGAGCCGTTCGGATTCGTCGATCACGGTCGCGAGCAGATCGCGCTTCTCGGTGTCCGACAACGCCCCGGCGAGATCGCGCATGGTCGAGGCGGCACCCAGCACGGAAGCGAGCGGCGTCTTAAGGTCGTGCGAGATCGAGGTCAGCAGCGCCGAGCGCAACCGTTCGGACTCAACCGTGCGCTTGACGCGGTCCATGTCCTCGACCAGCAGCACGCGCTCGATCGCGAGCGCTCCTTGATCCACCAGCGCGTCCAGCAGCCGGCGCTGGTCCGGCGTCAGCAGCGGGCCGGTGCGGTCGTTGTCGATGCCGATGACGCCGATCGGGCCACGCCCGGTGCGCATCGGCAGGAACAGTCGCTTGGCGCCAGGCAGCGTATCCGCACCGCGGCCGGCGGAGCGATCGTTACTCCAGGCCCAGTTGGCGGCGGCGAGATCGGCCTGGTCGAGCTGGTCCTCCGGCGGATAGCCGGATTTCACCGTCAGAAGCCCGTCCTCCGGCAGCAGCAGCATCACGCGGACCTTCAGCATCAACGCGATCTGATAGGCCGAGGCCCACAGCACGTCGTCGAGCGTGGCGGTGCCGGCGAGCTTGCGGCTGAAGGCATAGAGCTGCTCGGTGGTCCTGATGCGGCCGATCGCGGTGTCGGCCTGTGTGCGCACGCGCGCGGCAACATTCGAGACAAGGATCGCGATCAGCATGAAGAAAAAGAACGCCGCGACGTTGGTCGGATCCGTGATGGTGAAAGTGTAGACCGGCGGCAGGAAAAAGAAATTATAGGCGAGCGAGGCTGCGAGGCTCGCGAGCAACGACGGCCACAAGCCGTAGCGTACCGCGACAGCCACCACCGCGGTGAGCAGAACGAGGTCGACGTTCTCGATGCCGAATCGTGGCTGCAGCAGCACTGCAGCACCGAGGCCGACCAGCACGATGCCGAGCGCCTTCAGATAGGGCAGCGGATTGAACGGCTCGGATCGCGCCGCGGTCTGCACCGCCGTTTTGGGCACCGCCTCGTCCGTCAGCTCGTCGCCGGGGATGACGTGAACGCTGATATTGCCGGCGCGGCGCACCAGATCATGCACGACCGAGCCGCGCGCCATCTCGAACCAGCGCGAGCGCGTCGACTTGCCGATCACGATCTGGGTGACGTTGTTGCCTTGCGCGAAATTGATGACGTCGTCGGCGATGCGCCGGCCGACGGCCGGAATGGTCAGCGCCTCGCCGCCGAGCGACTCCGCGAGCCGCAGCGTATCGGCGAGCCGGTCGCGCTCCTGGTCCGAGAGCTGAAGCGAGCGCCGCGTCTCGATCGAAATCGCGGTAAAGGGCGCATGCAGCCGGTCGGCCAGCCGCTTGGTGTAGCGCACCAGCCCGGCCGCGCGCGGATCCTCGCTGACGCAAACGAGAATGCGCTCGCCCGCGGCCCAGGGACCGGCGATGGCGTTCGCCTGCATGTGAGTGAGCAGCTGCTCGTCGACCCGCTCCGCCGTACGCCGCAGCGCGAGCTCGCGCAGCGCGGTCAGATTGCCCGGCGAGAAATAATGCTCGAGCGCCCGCTCGGCCTGCTTGGGGACGTAGACCTTGCCTTCACGCAGGCGCTGGATCAGATCGTCGGGCGTGAGGTCGATCAGCTCGATCGCATCGGCGCGGTCGAAGATCGAATCCGGCACGGTCTCGCGCACCCGCACATGGGTGATCTGCGCGACGACATCGTTCAGGCTCTCGATGTGCTGGATGTTGACGGCGGTGTAGACGTCGATGCCGTGGGAGAGCAGCTCCTCGACGTCGAGATAGCGCTTGGGGTGGCGGCAAAGGGGCGCGTTGGTGTGGGCGAGCTCGTCGACCAAGGCGATCTTCGGGCGCCGCGCGATCACGGCGTCGAGGTCCATCTCCTCGACAATCTGGCCGCGGTGATCGAGCCGCTTGCGCGGGACCACTTCAAGCCCGCGCATCAGCGCCTCGGTCTCGGCGCGGCCGTGGGTTTCGACGAAGCCGACCACGACATCGATGCCGGCCTTGCGCCTGGCGTGGGCGCTCTGCAGCATCTCGTAGGTCTTGCCGACGCCGGGGGCGGCGCCGACGAAGATCTTCAGCTTGCCGCTCGCGCTCTCCTCCCGGCGCGCGGCTTCCAGCAGCGCCTCGGGAGACGGACGTTGTTCGGGATCGCGGCGCTCTCGGACCATGTTGCGAATATAATCATCCGTGTACCGCGAGCCTAGACCACTACTTCGCGGATGCACGATCCAGTGCGAGGTTCAGAGCAAGAACGTTAACCCGGGGTTCGCCGAGCAGACCGAGCAGACGGCCCTGGGTGTTGGAGGCGACGATCTGCCTAAGCTGGTCCTCCGATACATTCCGCGCCTTGGCCACACGCGGCACCTGGAATTGCGCCGCTTCCGGGGAAATGTCGGGATCGAGCCCGCTGGCCGACGTCGTGACGAGATCAACCGGAACGGCGGCGTCGGGGTTCTCGGCCTTCAGCTTGTCCACGTCCTCCTTCAACCGGTCGGCCAGCACCTTGCTGGTCGGGCCGAGATTGGAGCCGCCCGAATTGGCGGCGTTGTAGGGCGCCGAGACCGTCTTGGTCGAATCATTCGGGTCCGGCGCCAGCGTCGCCGAGGGACGGCCGTGGAAGTATTTGTCGTCCTTGAACTCCTGACCGATCAGGGCGGAGCCGACCACCTTGCCGTCCTTCTCGATCAGGCTGCCTTTCGCCTGTGCCGGAAAGATCGCACCGGCAATGCCGGTCATGGCGAGCGGATAGGCCAGGCCCGTGATGGCGGTGAGCACCAGCAACAGGACGATGGCGGGGCGGATTTCTCTGAGCATGTTGGGTCTCCAATATTTTCGTCGCGGCCGGGGCGCGCGCTGCGAGCCCCGGGACGATGGTTAGGCCAGGTGCAGGGCAACAACGACGAGGTCGATCGCCTTGATGCCGATGAAGGGAATGACGATGCCGCCGAGGCCGTAGATCAGCAGGTTGCGGCGGAGCAGCGCGCCAGCCCCGACCGCGCGATAGGCGACGCCCTTCAATGCGAGCGGGATCAACCCGATGATGATCAGCGCATTGAAGATAATCGCCGACAGGATGGCGCTCTGCGGGCTCGACAGGTTCATGACGTTGAGCACGTTGAGCTGTGGGTAGAACGCCAGGAACATCGCCGGGATGATCGCAAAATACTTTGCGACGTCGTTGGCGATCGAGAAGGTCGTCAGCGCACCGCGCGTCATCAGCAGCTGCTTGCCGATCTCGACCACCTCGATCAGCTTGGTCGGGTTGGAATCGAGATCGACCATGTTGCCGGCCTCGCGCGCGGCCTGCGTGCCGGTGTTCATGGCGACACCGACATCGGCTTGCGCCAGCGCCGGCGCGTCGTTGGTGCCGTCGCCGCACATGGCGACCAGCTTACCCTTGGCCTGCTCGTCGCGGATCAGCTTGAGCTTGTCCTCGGGGGTCGCCTGCGCCAGGAAATCATCGACGCCGGCTTCCGCCGCGATCGCGGCCGCCGTCATCGGGTTGTCGCCGGTGATCATGACGGTGCGGATGCCCATGCGGCGCAGCTCGGCAAAGCGCTCGCGGATACCGCCCTTGACGATGTCCTTGAGCTGGATGACGCCGAGCAGCCTGCCGTCCTTGGCCACGGCCAGCGGCGTACCGCCGGCCTTCGAGATTTCGTCCGCGATGGTCTGGACCTCGCGACCGATATCCGAGAGCCCGGCGGGCTGAATGGCGCGCGCCGTATTGCCGGAGGCAACGGCCAGCGGCGCGCCGCCGCCGACATAGTTGAGCATCGCGTCGACAGCGCCCTTGCGCACCGACGAACCGCCGGCATCGACGCCGCTCATGCGGGTCTGCGCCGTGAACGGGATGAAGGTGGCGCCAAGCTCGGCCATATCGCGGCCGCGAATGCCATACTTCTCCTTGGCCAGCACCACGATGGAACGGCCTTCTGGCGTTTCATCGGCGAGCGAGGCGAGCTGGGCGGCGTCCGCCAGTTCCTGCTCGCTGACGCCCCGCACGGGACGAAACGCCGTCGCCTGGCGGTTGCCGAGCGTGATGGTGCCGGTCTTGTCGAGCAGCAGCGTATCGACGTCACCGGCGGCCTCGACCGCACGGCCGGACATCGCCAGCACGTTGAAGCGCACCAGGCGGTCCATGCCGGCGATGCCGATCGCCGACAGCAGCGCGCCGATGGTGGTCGGGATCAGCGTCACGAACAGCGCGACCAGCACGACCACCGAGATCGAGCCGCCGGCATAGGCCGCGTAGCTCGGAATGGTGACGGTGGCGAACACGAAGATGATGGTGAGGCCGGCCAGCAGGATATTGAGCGCGACCTCGTTCGGCGTCTTCGCCCGCTCGGCGCCCTCGACCAGCTTGATCATGCGATCGATGAAGGTCGAGCCTTGCGCCGCCGTGATGCGGACGCGGATCCAGTCGGACAGCACTTGCGTGCCGCCGGTCACCGCAGAACGGTCACCACCGGACTCGCGGATCACGGGCGCGGATTCGCCGGTGATGGCAGCTTCGTTGACGGACGCGACGCCCTCGATCACCTCGCCGTCGGAGGGAATGGTATCACCCGCCTCGACCAGCACGATGTCGCCGACCTTCAGGCTCGTGCCCGGCACGAGCCTGAAATCCCGGCCTGCTCCGGCCAGGAGCTTGGCCTGACTTTCGGTGCGGGTCTTGCGCAGCGAATCGGCCTGCGCCTTGCCACGGCCTTCGGCCACGGCTTCGGCGAAATTGGCGAACAGCACCGTGAACCAGAGCCAGAGGATGATCTGGAACGTAAAGCCCAGGTTGGCGCCACCCGTGAGGAGATCGCGCAGGAAGATCACGGTGGTGAGCGCGGCCACGATCTCGACCACGAACATCACGGGGTTCTTGATCATCAGCCGCGGATCGAGCTTGGCGAAGGATGCGCGGATCGCGGGCACGACGATCTTGGGATCGAGCATTGCCGAGACAGAAGCGCGTTTTTGCAGTTTCATGGTGTCCATGGAGGTCACTCCAGCAATCAGAAGACTGTCGATTAGAAGACTTGACCGGCGTTCATCGCGAGATGCTCGACGATCGGGCCGAGTGCGAGAGCCGGGAAGAAGGTGAGGCCGCCGATGATCAGGATCACGCCGACGACGAGACCGACGAACAGCCCGCCGGTAGTCGGGAACGTGCCCGCCGACGGCGGAATGGATTTTTTCGCGGCCAGTGAACCCGCGATCACCATCGCCGGGATGATCATGAAGAAGCGACCGACGAACATCGCGCTGGCGAGCGTGAGGTTGTAGAACAAGGTGTTGCCGGTGAGACCTGCGAAGGCCGAGCCGTTATTGCCGGTCGACGACGTATAGGCGTAGAGCACTTCGGTGAAGCCATGCGGGCCGGCATTGGCCATGGAGGCGACGGCGGGCGGATAGACCACGCCGACCGCAGTCCAGCCGAGATACATCAGCGGCAGCACCAGGATCGCGAGCATGGCCATCTTGACCTCGCGCGCCTCGATCTTCTTGCCGACATATTCCGGTGTGCGGCCGACCATGAGGCCTGCGACGAAGATCGCGAGCACGACGAACAGCAGCATGCCGTAGAGGCCGGCGCCGACGCCGCCGATGATGATCTCGCCGAGCTGCATGTTGATCAATGGGATCATGCCGCCGAGCGCGGTGAAGCTGTCATGCATGGCGTTGACCGCGCCGCAGGAGGCGGCGGTGGTAATCACGGCAAACAGCGAGGACGCGACGATGCCGAAGCGGACCTCCTTGCCCTCCATGTTGCCGCCGGTGAGGCCGAGCGCCTGCAGCGTCGAGGTGCCGTTGGCTTCCGCCCAGTAGGTGACGGCGACGCCGGCGATGAACAGCACGCCCATCACGGCGAGGATCGCCCAGCCCTGGCGCTGGTTGCCGACCATGCGGCCGAACACGTTGGTCATGGCCGCGCCGATCAGGAAGATCGACAGCATCTGCACGAAGTTCGACAGCGCGGTCGGGTTCTCGAAGGGGTGCGCGGCGTTGGCGTTGAAGAACCCGCCGCCATTGGTGCCCAGCATCTTGATCGCGACTTGCGAGGCGACCGGGCCGACCGCGATGGTCTGCTTGGCGCCTTCGAGCGTTGTGGCCTCGACATAGTCGCCGAGCGTCTGCGGCATGCCCTGCGAGATCAGGAACAGCGTGTAGATGACGCAGATCGGCAGCAGCACATAAAGCGTGGTGCGGGTCACGTCGACCCAGAAATTGCCGACGGTCCGCATCGACGCCCGCGAGAAGCCGCGGATCAGCGCAACCGCGAGCGCGATGCCGGTAGCCGCGGACAGGAAATTCTGATGCGTCAGGCCGACCATCTGCACGAGATAGGAGATCGTGCTCTCGCCACCGTAATTCTGCCAGTTGGTGTTGGTGATGAAGGAGATCGCCGTGTTGAACGAGAGATCCTCGGCGACCGCGCCCTGGCCTGCCGGATTGAAGGGCAGCACGGCCTGCAAGCGCATCACGCCGTAGATGATGAGGAAGCCGCCGACATGGAACAGCAGCATCGCGACCGTGTAGGTCAGCCAATGCTGCTCGCGCTTCTCGTCGACGCCGGAGATCCAGTAGATGCCGGCCTCGATCGGACGCAGCACCGGCGAGAGAAACGTCTTCTCGCCGTTGAACACGCGCGTCATGTACCAGCCGAGCGGCTTTGTGAGCGCGACAATGATAACGCAGAAAAGAATGATCTGGAGCCAACCGATCACAGTCATGGCATTAACCCTTCAGGCTCGGCGTCCGGCGCAACAGCGGCAGGAGCACCACAAGCAGGCTGCCGACGAGCGCAATGTCCGCCAGTAGCAATTCGACGAGCAGCAGCACGACTCAGAACCGTTCCGGCCGCAGCAGCGCGTAAGTGAGGTAGAACAGGAGGCCGAACGAGACGGCGCCGGCGAGTGCGTAATCGAAGATCATAGTCCGCTCCATCACAACCGTTCGCAGGCGTAGGTGTAGCCGATCGCAAGGGCAAAGAAGCCCAAGCCCAGCGCCAGCATCAGAATGTCCATCATGGGATTGCTCCTGGTTGCGTCCCTATATCGGGAGCAACACTTTCTCGGGGACCCGGCGGAGCTCGTGGAGAGAAGCGCAACGCATTTCCACGGCCCCAAACGGGACTTTTGACCATGCTGAAGTGCCACCACGGGCATAGGTTTTCGAGACGAGGGCTATGGCCAAGTTATAGGAATCTCATAAAGGGCGGAGCGGCCGGTGGCGCATCGCGTTACTCATGCGTGGGCGCCCGCACTTATGGAATCTTTATATCTCCCGCCCTGTGCCCCTCTCGTTTTCAAATGCCCTTCCCGCCATCCTGAAGAGGCCGGCCGACTGACCGACGCCAATTCCAGGAGGCCTGAGATGACCGCTCTACGACTCTACGATTTGCCCTCGCTTGGCGACCGCCTGCGCAATGCGCAAGACATGACGCGGCCCCTGATGCTCGAGATCATCGACAAGGCCTGTCGCCGCTTTCCCTCGCTCGGACAGACCGAGCGCACCGCTCGCGTGATGCGCCTGATCGATGCGGAGGCCTGGGCCGACGCCGCGCTTGCGTTGATGGAGCTCGAACTGCCGCTGTGGCATGTCCGCCGGATCGCCTATGACGAAGGTGAATGGCATTGCGCACTCTCGCGTGAACGCGAGCTGCCGGATTGGCTCGACGCGGCCGTCGAGGGATGCCACGCCGACCTCGCGATCGCGCTGCTGTCGGCTTTCGTCGAGGTCCAGGCATTGGCCATGGAAGTCTCGCGACCGAGCGTTCCGACCGTGCGCCCCGCTCTCGACCCGTTCTACGAACCGGTCGGCTGCGAGAATTTCAGCTGAGCCAACCGGTCCGGTTCATGCCTTGCCGCAATCTTCGGACATATCGCGGGGCCCTGAGCCCGGCGCGGATCATAGCGCGATTTGCCGTGCGCGTGGCGCTTCTCGCTGCCTTCGCAGCGTTCGGCAGCATCGGATTCGGACGAAGCCTCAAAGCCCTGCTTTGGATGTCGATCATCCTGTGTGCTGCTGTTGCCCTTCTCAAACACGAGACACCGTTCGGTGCCGTCCTCAATCATTGGGACGAATGCGCCGCATTTGGCGCGCTTTTCGCCCTGGTTCATGTCGTCAATGAACTGACCTGAACGCCCGCCTTTATGATGCGCCTATGAGATCGCCACGCAGCCTCACTCGAAATCATATCTGCTTGCTTCGATATTGATCGGACGGTTGCGGGACATGCACCCGCGACCTCGTTCAATCGGAAGGAATACGTCCGTGAAACTCGTCGAACCTCCCTCGTGCAGCTCCCTCTCAAGCATCGTCTTCATCGGCCGCAACCACAGGGGACAGTGGATTGCCCAAGAGCAGAACGGCCTCTATGGCGGCCTGTTCGTCAGCCGCGCCCAGGCCATCAAATATGCGCTGTTCGAGAACGGACAGCACCCCGAGACCATCGTCGAGCTGCCGCGCGAGATCGAGCTCGACATGGGTAAACACCCCGACCTCGCGCAGCGCGCCGCCTGAGCAGGCCGCATTCGGCGAAACGCCATGTTCATCCCTCCCTCTGCCTGGTTCACAGGCTTTATTCCCGATCTGCCGACGCCGTTCGATGCGGCTGACGCGATCGACCTCAATGCGTTCGCCGCGTTGTGCGAACGCCAAATCGCAGCCGGTGTTCCCGCGCTCGTCGTCTGCGAGACGGCGGGCGAGGCGCCGACGCTCTCGCCCGCCGAGCAGGAGCTTGTCATTCGCACGGCGGTCGATGTCGCCCGCGGTCGCACGCGGGTTATCGCCGGTGCGATGTCGAATGCGACCAGCCGCGCCGTCGAACTTGCGCGGCGGGCGGAGGCGGCCGGCGCCGATGCCATCATCGCGGTGGTGCCCGCCTACAACAAGCCGATGCAGGAGGGGATGCTCGCGCATTTCCGCACCATTGCCGGCTCGACCGGACTGCCGGTGATCGTGCACGACGTTCCCTCCCGCACGCTGCGCCCACTCGCCGACGAGACCCTTTTACGCCTCGTCGAGTCTCGCCAGTTCGTCGGCCTGCGCGATGGCGGCGGCGACATCACCCGCCCGATGCGGCTGAACCGACTGCTGCCGGCAGGCTTTCGGCTGCTGTCCGGCGAGGACGCGACCACCTTCGGCTATATCGCCGGCGGCGGCGACGGAGCGATCTCGGAAGTCTCCAACATCGCACCGGATCTCTGCCGGACGATCTTCTCGCAGGTCAGGCAAGGCCGCCTGCAAACCGCGCGCTATCTGCACAAGCGCCTCGTCCCGCTGATTGCCTGCCTCTCCCGGGAAAGTCCAGCCGCGCTCAAATACGCCCTGAGTGTGCTTGGCCTGATGTCGGCGGCTACACGGCTGCCTATCGTGCCGCTGGACGCGACCGCGCAGAGAGAGGTGGTCAGGGCGTTCGCCGCCATCGCCGACGAGGAGCTGATCGACAGCGTCGGCGCGTAGGACGCGCCTTTATGGCGCTCCTATATGACAGCACGGCCTCCCGTCTCGCATTCCTATGCTGCCATGCTCATCATATCCGGCAGATCATGCCGGCCAAGGCAGCCGCTGCAGAGAAGGACTATCGGACATGTCGATGCTGACACAGGGCCTTGAACGGCCTCTTGACTGGATGGAGCGCCGGCCGCGGATGTCGACGGCGCGCAAGGCTCAACTCAAGCGCGTCGCGCTGCGCGCACTTGCGGTGCTCACCATGGGCGGCGTGTTCACTGCGCTGATCGCACTGAAGACCGCGATCTTCGTCTGGCACCTCCACGCCTGAAAGGCAGCGGTGACAATCATGACCTTGCAGATGTGTGAGGAGGCCGCCATGGCCGCAATTGCTCTTCAAGCAACTCACCGCCAGCCGCGGCAGGTGCAGGCGGTAGAACTCAAGCCGCTCGATCCCGATGTGATCAGCGACGCCATTCCCGCCTTTTTTATCGGCCGCAACCAGGCCGGCCTCTGGGTCGCCCGCGAGGCGCACGGACGCATCGGCGGCCTGTTCCTGTTCAAGAGCTCGGCCGTCGATTTCGCCAACCGGCAGAGCAAGCCTGCGCGGTGCGCGCTGGTGTTCCCCACCGAGACCTTCGAGCTCGACATCGAGAACCGCGGCAATCCGCTGATCGTGCTGGTTGCGCGTTCGCTGAGAGACTAACGTGCAGTTCCTCAAGGGACATCTCGAGCACGCGGTCACCACGACCATCCTGACCATGACGCTGAGCCTGGTCTGGGGTGCAATCCTGACCATCGTGATCACGCTCGCAGCGCGCGGGCTCGGCGTCTAGACTTCACGGCGATCGACCGCGAATTGACCATGGCTGCCTACGAGGCAAGCAACCGGCTGCAAACGGCGGTCGCGCAGCCCGGATAGGCCGCCCCTCCTTGCGGAAAACGCCCGGCCGATCTGGCGCAGTTTCGTGGAACCGTGTAGATCGGTTTCATGAGCACAAGCAACGTCAACGTCGTCGCCCACCCCCTGGTCCAGCACAAGCTATCCCTGATGCGGGAGAAGGACCGCTCGACCAAGAGCTTTCGCGAGATCCTGAACGAGATCGGGATGCTGCTCGGCTACGAGGTGACGCGCGACCTGCCGCTGGAACTGGTCGAGATCGAGACCCCGATCTCGCCGATGCAGGCGCCAAAGATCGCCGGGAAGAAGCTCACGCTGGCACCGATCCTGCGCGCCGGCGTCGGCTTCCTCGACGGCATGCTGGCGCTGATGCCCTCGGCCCGCATCGCCCATATCGGGCTCTACCGCGACCCCGAGACCTTGCAGGCGGTGGAATATTACTTCAAGGCGCCGCAGGACCTGTCCGACCGCACCGTGATCCTGATGGACCCGATGCTGGCGACGGGAAATTCGGCCTGTGCCGGGGCCTCCCTGCTCAAGAACCGCGGCGCCCGCGACATCCGCTTCGTCTGCCTGCTGGCGGCGCCCGAGGGCATCGCGCAGTTCCAGAGCGAGCATCCCGACGTGCCGATCTGGACCGCCGCGATCGATGAGCGTCTCAACGATCATGGCTACATCGTGCCGGGCCTGGGCGATGCCGGCGACCGGATGTTCGGCACCAAGTAGACAGGTTTGCGCGATCGGGCTACTTCGGTTGCCATGCACGCCGACCATGTTTCACTGCAATCGCTGATCGTATCGGAGACCGCCGCCGATCCTGCCTTCGTGTTCGACGGCACGCCCGTCTCGCGCGCGGAGTTTTCAGGGATGGTCGAGCAGACTGCGGCCTGGCTCGCTGCGCAGGGTATCGGCAAGGGCGACGTGGTCGCGGTCTGGCTGGTCAACCGGGTCGAATGGATCACGCTGCTGTTCGCCGCCGCCCGGCTCGGTTCGATCGTTGCCGCCGTCAATACGCGCTACCGCAGCGCGGAAGTCGCGCATCTATTGAAATTGTCGGGCGCCAAGCTGCTGGTGGTCGAGGCGGCATTCCGCTCGATCGATTTCGCGGCCATTCTCGCCGACATTGCCAAGGACGACGTACCCGCGCTGCAGAAGCTCGCGGTGGTCGGCGCGGATGCGATCCCCGCGCAATGGCCCTGCATTCGCTTTGATGCGTTCGACAAGCCATACCCGCCCGCCCCGATGCCGCAAGATAACGTCGATCTACCGGTGCTGCTCTACACGACTTCGGGCACGACCAAAGGACCAAAACTCGTCGCGCACTCGCAGCGAACGCTCGCGACCCACGCCAACTCCGTTGCCAAGGCGCTCCAGCTTTCGCCGCGGCGTCACTCCCTGCTGGCGATGCTGCCGTTCTGCGGCACCTTTGGCATGACGAGCCTGCTTGGCTTCATCGCGGCCGGCGCGACCGTCCACGTGCTCGACGCCTTCGAGGCGGCACCGGCGCAAAAAATCCTCAGCGCGCACAAGACCACGCACGCCTTCGGCTCCGACGAGATGTTCCGCCGCATCCTCGCGCTCACCGATGAGCAATGTCCGTTCCCGCATCTCGAAGTCTGCGGCTTCGCCGCGTTCCAACCTGGCTGGCGCGATCTGGCCGCAGCGGCCGAGGCCCGCGGCCTGCCGCTATTCGGCCTCTACAGCTCGAGCGAGGTGCAGGCGCTGTTCTCGATCAGCCGCGCCAGCGACGCCTTCGCCGACCGCGTCGAGGGCGGCGGCTGGCCCATGTCGCCCGAGGCCAGGGTTCGCGTGCGCGGCACCGAGACCGGCGAACTTGCAGCCAATGGCGTCTCCGGCGAGATCGAGATCAGCGCGCCGTCGCGCTTTCTCGGCTATTTCAACAATCCCGAGGCGACGCGGGATGCCATCACCGCCGATGGCTTCTTCCGCACCGGCGACATCGGCCGTCTCCGCGGCGACGGCTCGTTCGTCTATGAGACCCGCGCAGGCGACGCGATGCGGCTCGGTGGCTTCCTGGTCGCGCCCGGCGAGATCGAGGACGAGCTCAAATCCTGTGCCGATGTCGCCGATGCTCAGGTCGTCGCGGTCGATCTGAAGGGCCACGCCCGCTGCGTTGCCTTCGTCATTCCGGGCGAGACTTCACCGCAACAGGAGGTGCTGACGGCACGCCTGCGCGAGCGGCTCGCCAGCTACAAGGTCCCGGCACGGATCTATGTCGTGGACGCCTTCCCCGTGACCGACAGCGCCAACGGCGTCAAGATCCAGCGCGCAAAACTTCGCACCATGGCGATGGAGCGGATCGCGGCCGAATAGGCCTCGCCTATTTCAGATAGCTCGCAAGATTCATGCTGAGGATCTTGGACATCGCCGAATACGACGCTGTGAGCTGCGCCTGGTAGGTCGAGAGCTGCGCGGTGATGGCGGCGACATCGACGCCTGTGAGATCGTTCGACAGGCTTTCGGCGTAGCTCTTGTAGTCGGTCTGTTGCGTGCTCGCCGACTCGATCGAGGACGCCGAACTGGAGAGTTTTGCCTGCACCGCCGCGGTGTCGTCGAGCGCCGTGCTGGCAAGGTCGAGCGCGCTGGTGATGTCGGAGGATGACAGCGAGGTGCTGTTGGCCACGAACTTCAGCACGCGCATCACCTCCTCGAACGCCGAATTGTCGGCGGTCACGCCATAAGACACCGTGTTGTCGGCGGCGACGCGCACCGAGACAATCTCGTCATCGCCCTTGTAGTAGCTGGTATCCGCCGTGGTGGTGGAGCCCGTCCCCGAGGAAAAGCTGGTGAGATCGACCGGCGCCGTGTCCGTCT
The DNA here is from genome assembly GCF_036924495.1 of Bradyrhizobium sp. AZCC 2230. Classification (NCBI taxonomy): domain Bacteria; kingdom Pseudomonadati; phylum Pseudomonadota; class Alphaproteobacteria; order Hyphomicrobiales; family Nitrobacteraceae; genus Bradyrhizobium; species Bradyrhizobium sp. AZCC 2230. The sequence goes on from NZ_JAZHRS010000001.1 coordinate 4,255,004, forward strand.
TGCCGCCGGCAAAGACATACTGGCCGTCATACTGCGTGTTCATCAGCGAGCCCATCTGCTCCAGCATCTGCTGCGCGGACGAGATCACGGAGTTCGTTTCGGTCGAGCTACCGGTCGAGGCGGCGCTGAGCTGAGAGCGGAGCTGCGTGACGATATCGGTCATCGAGCCGACGGCCGAATACATCACCTGGACCTTGCTGTCGGCGAGCGTGGCCGCATCGATATAGGACTGCGCGCGCGTCACCGAGACCTGGAGATTGACGACATGCTGCGCATTCGAGCCGTAACCGCCGAAATCGGTCGAGACGACGCCCGACGATTCCTGAACCTGCTCGTTGGCCATGACCGACTCCACACGCATCGCGTCGGCGATCATCTTGCTCGACTGGGCGAAGGTGGCGATCCGCATCGCGACCATGGAGCTGCTCCCGCGCGCTTTACGACGACTGCACGGCGGTGATAAGCGCCGAGTACATGCTGTTGATAGCCGAGATCAGCGCGGAGGCTGCCGAGTATTGGTTTTGCAGCGTGCTCAGATTGGCCGATTCCTCGTCGAGATTGACGCCCGATTGCGACGACAGCGAGCTCGCATAGGTCGACTGCGCGGTCTCCTTGGCGGTGTAATTGGTGGACGCCTGCGAGGCCTTGCTCGCGACATCGGCCACGATGGTCGAGGCATAGTCGGCAAAGGAACCCGTGGTGGCGGCGAGCCCCCCGGTGGAGGAAAACGTCCGCGAGGCCGTCAATGCGCTGTAGAACGCATTGACCACGGTCGCCGATCCCGACGTCAGCACACTGCTGCCGACCGTGAGGCTAGACGAGGAGTCCAGCGTGGCGAGCTGCAGCTCGTTGGTGCCGGACAGGATGCTGCTGTTGACCGCGATATCCGATGCGCTCGTTCCGGTCACGAGGTCGTTGAGACCAAAATAGTCGGAAAATCCTTCGCTCGAGCTACCGACCGAGCTCGTCATCTCGTTGATGGCGATGCCATTGCCAGAGCCGGTAGCCGTGATCGAGAGATGCCCGTTCGCATCGACCGACGCCGACAGTCCGGAGATGGTGTTGATCTTGGTGACGAGATCCCCAACGTTGGAATAGGACGACAGATCGATATCACCGTAGGAGACCAGATTGCCGCTCTGGTCGGTGACGGCAATGCGCACCGTGCCGGTGGCCGACAGCGCCGTGCTGCTGGTGACGCTGGTCGTGCCGGTCAGGCTGGTCGGTGCCGGCACCGAGGAGGCGCTGTTTGAGACGGTATTGACCGCGGAGGCAAGCTGGGTCGCGAACTGGTCGAGCTGCGACTGTGCCGCCGGCAGGGTCTTGTCACGGAGCGTAATGAGCGCGCCGATGTCACCGCCGGTGATCTGCGAGGTGATGTCGACGCCATTCACCGTGATCGCGCTGAACCCGCTCGACGAGGAGCCGGCGGTGTAGGTCGTCGACGACGACACATTAGCCGCGGCGGTATAGCTGATCTTGTGTGCGGAAGAGTCGACCAGCGCCTGCCCGGTCGTGGTGTAGATCTGGAGATCGCCATTCGACGCCGTGTAGTAGCTGACGTTCATCTTGGAGGCGACGTCCTGCAGCGCGGTGTTGCGCTGGTCCTCCAGGTCGGCGGTCGACTGCCCGGTTGCCGCCGTCTGCTTGATCTCGGCGTTCAGATCCGCGATGTTCTGCAAGTCCGTATTGACGTCGTCGATCGAGGACGAGATGTCCTGGTCGGCATTGGAGCGCAGCTTCTGGATGCCGCTCGAGGTCTCCCGCAACTGGCTCGTAACGTCGTCGAGCGCGCTGACGACGTTGGATTGCAGCGAGGCGCTGCTCGGCGTGCTTGCCAGCGACGACAGCGCCGATTCCAGCGAGGCGATGCTGTTGGCCAGCGAGGTCCCGGTCGACGAGCTGTCGGTGCTGCTGGTCGAGCCGTAGAGCTTCTCCAGCGAGGTCAGATAGGTATTGGTCGTGTCGGCCGAACCGAGATCGGAATCCGCACTGACCAGCGACTTCAGCAGCAGCTTGTCGACCGTCGAGGTGATGCCTGTCACCGTGACGCCGGTGCCGACGCCGTTGGTGACGCTGCTCGACTGGTTCGCGGTCTTCTTGGTATAGCCGGTCGTGTCGGCGTTCGAAATGTTCGACGACGTCACGCTGATCTGCACCGACGTGGACGACAGGCCGCTGAAGGCGATCGATCGTGCGATATCGAGCGACACGGCGGGCTCTCCTTGTCGTCAGGCGCTGCGGCTGGTGCCGCTGGAGACGGCGCGCGCGGCGACCCGGCCGGAGGCGCCATAGGGCGACACCGCGGCGATCTGCTCGCGGATCGCCTGCATGACCGCTTCGATCCGGCGATTGCTGGCCTCGATCGCGGCACGCAGGCGCACCAGGTTTTCGTCCATCGCCGCGCGCAGCTTCAGGATCCGATCCAACAGCTGCTCGCGCAGGATCCGGTCCCGCACGTTCAGGGTGGTTCCGCCCGCCGCACATTCGGCGACGGATCGTTCGAAGATCTCAGCGAGGCGGTTCTTCTCGTCGACCTGCTTCAGGCGCGAGGCCGGCAGGCCCTTGGCGAGCTCGGCATTCTCTTCCGCGACCAGCGCGGTCAGGACGTCGATCAGTCCGATCAGCGACTTGATCCGGGCGTCGCCATTTGCGGCGTTGGTCCGCGTGGCTTGGCTATTGGCTTGGGCTACACTCATGGTCATCGCCTTCTTCTAACTATGCCGTTTGCCGCGATGGACTTGCGAGTTGCGCAAGTAAGCGCCGATCGCGGTCGTCCTGACGGTCGCCTGTCTCATCTCGCCCTCGACCTCCGCGCATTCCTTCAACAGGCCGCGGCGGGTCGTCTCGAGATCGTCGAGCAAGGCAAGCAGCTGCTTGTGGTCACTGTCCTTCACGGTTGCGGCCCGTGCCACCAGGCGTCGCAGCCGGCGCAACAGCGCTTCTCCGGCGGCTTTGGCCTCCTCGCTGCGCATCGCTCACCTCATCGCCGAGATCAGGGTGTCGTACATCTTGCTGACGGTGGAAATGACCTGGGAGGCGGCCGAATAGGCCTGCTGCGCCGAGATCATGCTCGAGAACTGGCTGGAGGTATCGGTGGTCGAGGATTCCAGCTCGCTGCCGTAGATCGTTCCCGCGCCGTTCTCGCCGGACGCCTGCAGCGCAGCATTCCCCGATGTCACGGTCGCGGAATAGAGGCCGTCGCTGGCGGCGGAAAGCCCGGTTGGATCGGCAAAGGTCGCAACCGCGATCTTGTAGATCGCGATGGTCTGGCCGTTGGAATAGGTGGCGTCGACCACGCCGTTCTTGCCGATCGCGATGCTGGACAGCTTGCCGTAGGACAGGCCGTCGGAGTCGATGCTGGTGACGTTGACTGCAGGCGTCGTCTCGCCGGAGGCATATTGCGTCAATCCATCGGTGCCTCCGGCTGTTCCGAGATCGAGCGTGATCGAGCTGTCGGCCGCGCCGTCCTTCCAGCCGCTCACCGCGACGGTCGCAGGGCTTGGGCTGGTGCTCTTCAACGAACCGTCGGTGTTGAAGACGATGTCGATCGTGCCGCTCGTGCCGGCCGTCGCGCTGGTCGCAGTCGTAGTCGTGGTGTCCGACGTCGAGGTCGGTGTGCCGACGCTCGCGCTCCATTCGTTGGTGCCGGTCTTGGTCCAGGTGATCTGCATCGAGTTCGCGGCACCGAGCGAATCGTAGACGGTCATCGAGCTGGTATAGGTATCGCCGGTCGCGGCATCCGACGGCAGGTTCGCCGCGATCGTGGTCTTGGTGGTGGCGCTGCCGCTGGTCGAGGCGACCTGGGTGTTGATGGCTGCGAGATTGCTTGCCGATTCATTGCCGACGACGTTGCCATCCGAATCGGTGCGCCATCCCTCCAGGTAACTGCCGTTGTTCTCGAGATAGCCGGCGTTGTCGGTCGAAAAGGCGCCGTTGCGGGTATAGGACGTGGTGCCGCCTGACGTGGCACTGCTCACCACGAAGAAGCCCGAGCCCTGGATGGCAACGTCGGTGGCGTTCGAGGTCGCAGCCAGCAGGCCTTGCTGGGTGATGTTGGCGCGGCCCGAGACGGTGACGCCGCCCGAGGCATAGGAGGTCGCGTTGCTCGATGCGGTCACGAGATCGTCGAACATCGCCGACGTCGTCTTGTAGCCCGTCGTGCTGGTATTGGCGATGTTGTCGCTGATCATCGACAGGGACTGGCTCTGCGCGCTGAGCGCGGAGATCGCCGAAGAGAGTGCACCGGTGAGACTCATGAAGAAACTCCAGAGGGATCAGGACGTAGGATCAGGACGTGACGCCGATGATGTCGGCGGCGCTGACGGAGACGCCGTTCACGGTCAGCGATGGCGTGGAAGTGGAGGTGTCGATGCCCGTCACCGTGCCGGAGATGGTGGTGTAGTTGAGCACCGAGTTGCCGGCGGAATCCGTCGCGGTCACCGAGATGGTGTACTGACCGCCGTCCGTGAGCTGGGTGCCGCTGGAGTTCTTGCCGTCCCAGGTGAAGGTGTTGGATCCGGAGTTGCCGGTCCCGGTGCCGGTGTAGACGGTGTTACCGGAGGAGTCCTTGATGGTGACTGCGACGTCGGAAGCGGCTGAGGACAGCGAATAGCCGAACGTCGCCGAGCCGTTGCTCAAGGTCGACGTGTCGGTCTTTGCTTCGACGGTGTGGCCGATATAGTTGACCGAGTTGAGCGTCACCAGGCTCGAGAACGAGCTGGAGAGCGATGTCAGGTTGGAGTTGATCGACTGCTGCTGGCTGAAATTGGCGTAAGACGTGAGCTGATTGATGAAGTCGGTGGTCGAGGTCGCGTTCAGCGGGTCCTGGTTCTGAAGCTCGCTGACCAGCAGGCTCAGGAAATCGCTCGAGGTCAGCGTCGAACTGGACGAGGTGCTCGACGATGACGACGTCGTCGTGGTCGCAGTCGTTGCAGAACTCGTTGCGGATACTGTCATCAGAAACTCCGGCTTTCTCGCGCAGCCGGCGACAGGGATGTCGTCAGCGCGCTTGAAATCTGTGTGCTGATGAAACGCGTGGCCGCGCGGATTCAGGCGCGGATTCACCGCTGCGAAAGTCGCATTCGACACGGCAAAATCTGCCGCGTGTGTGGTGTCCGGAAATGCCAAAAGCGCGCTTACGAAAAAGCGCAGCCGCCCGCGCACGCCGGCTCGAGCGCAAGAATCAATCAGATTGGAATGTCAGAGGAAGAGCCGTTCAGCTGCCCGCCGTCTCGCCTTCGGTGCGCGGCTCGGCGGTGTCGCTCTTCATTTTCGCGGCGGCGGCAGCGATACGGTCGGCGAGGCCTGCAGGCGCCCGCACCGGAGGCGCAGCGAGCGCCTGGCGCAAGGCGCGCATCTCTTCCAGCACGGCCCGGGCAGAGGAGGAATGCTTCAGCAGCTCTTCGGCGGGCAAACGCCGGTCGTCGGGCCAGAGGGAGGGATCCTCGCCCAGCCGGTCGATCAGTTCCTCAAACTCGGTGACGTCCATCGCCCGCCGATCCCGCCTCGGTCGAGCCCCTCATAAAGCATTGCAAGCGCGTCGAAAACCGGATTTCCGCGGTATTCAGCGCCAAAACTGCCCAAGACACGACGGAAAGCGGCAGAAACGGCGCTCCTGGGCTGCCATCCCCTCCCGGGAGAGAGCGGCCTGGCTTGGCTCAGCCGGTGCGGGCCGAATCGGCCGGCGCGATTTTGCCGCCTCGCGCCGTCGCGTCGACATGCTCCCAGGCCTCCCGCAGCTCGGTCACGGCCGCGATGATCCGCCGAAAACTCTGCGGCGCATGCGGCCGGCCGAACGCCTTGTGGCTCGCTACGATCAGGCTGTTGTAGGTCTGGAACAGCCGCTCGGCCACCGCCCCGCCCTTGGTGAAGTCGAGATTGTGGCTAAGCCCGCGCAGGATCGCGGTCGCCTTCAGCAAATAGTCGTGCCCTTCCTCGAAGCGCCGCGCTTCCTGCGCGGCCAGCGACTTCTGGAAGAAAGTGATCGCGCCGCCAAGCAGCATCGAGATCGCCTTCAGCGGCGGCACGCTGGTGGCCGCGCCCCGATAGGCCTGATTGGCCATGTACGCCATCGGATTATGCATCATCAACCACTCGAGCTGGAGTTAAGCAAAGCCTTGAGATAGGTGAGCGTGTTGTTCGCGCTCGTGATCGCCGCCTGGTAATTCGCGTATTGGGTCTGGAGCTGGGTCTGGTAGGCCGACGCGTTGCTCTCGATGTCGTCGACCTTCTGCTGGAGGTCGGTGTCGCGGTCAGTCAGGTTCGTGATCAGCGTCTGCAACGAGCCGGAGCTCGACGAATAGGTCTTGGACAACTGATAGAGCTGCGTGGCGATGCCGGAGGTCGAGGTCACCGTGATCGATTGCGACGTCGATCCCGAATAGGTGAAGGCCATGCCCGCATAGGCCGTTCCGGCCGCGCCAAGGATCGTCGTGCCGCTTACCGTGAACAGCGAGGAATCGCCGCCGACCGAGGCAGAAGAGAGATTTCCGGACGAATCCACCGTCAGGTCAAGCGTGAAAGATTGCGGCGACGTCCCGGTGTTGACGACGCTGAGCTGGCTCGACGAGGTCTTGGTCTGTGCCGACAGCAGCGTGGTGACGCCACTCAGATTTGTGCTGAGGACATTTGATAGCGTCGAGGTGTCGAGTTCGAGCTCGTTCTTCTCGTTGAAGGACAGGCCGAGGTCGGCCATGGTGAGGCCGCCCACCGTGCTGTTGAGCGCGTTCTGGAGCGAATCCATGATGTCGCGCATGGTGCCGTCGCCGAACAGCACCGCGCTCGAATCCGCCGTACCGTCCGAGGCGGTCGCCTGCTGCGCGATCACCGCATCGCGGAATGTGTTGTAGTTGGTGACGAGACTCTCGATCGCCGTCGTGATCTGGCTGGTGTCGGGCTCGATGCTGATGCTGAGCGATGTTCCGCTGGGTGTCGCCTGGAGCAGGTTGAAGGTGACGCCCGTCAGCACGTCGGTGATATCGTTGGTATCTCGCGTCATCGAGATGCCATCGAGCGAAAATTCAGCTGCCTGCGACGTCTGCAGCACGTCGGCAAAGGCGCCCGTGCTGTCGGTCACGCCGAGCTTGTTCAGGATGTCGTCGCCGGACGTGCTCGAATAGCTGATGTCGGCGGCATCCTCGGTTCCCGACAGCACCATCTCGTACGACCCGCTCGACACCTGGACGATCGAGGCCTGCACGTTGGTGGTCGAGGTCTGGGCGTTGATGGCGTCGACAACGTCCTGCATCGACATCGTGCTGGTGACGGTGATATCGGCGGTGCTGCCGCTGCCGAGGCCAAGGGAGAACGTGCCGGAGTAGCCGAGCGCCGAGGTCTGGCTCGACTGCGAGGTGCCGACCACCTTCTGCGCGGTCGCGACCTGGCTGATGGTCAGCGTATGGTCGCCGGTCGCAGCGCCATTGCTGACGGACATCGAGAGCGCGGAGGACGCGCTGACGTCGCCGGACGAGCTGATGGTCGCCGCCCGGGTGGCGAAGGCATTGGTCGCGAGCGAATTGACGACGGCCGTCGCGAGCGACGAAAGGCCGCTGGAGAGCGTCGAAAGATCGGTCTGGAGCGTCTGGTAGGCGGAGATCTTGGCTTCGTTGCTGGTGATCGAGGTCGAGATCGTGGTCGCTGCCGTCAGCTTGGCGTTCACCGCCGCGGTGATGAGCGCGCTCCAGTCCACGCTGGTCGACGTGGTGGTGCCGGTCGTGGTCACCGTGGACGCGCTCGACGTGCTGGTGCTCGCAGTGCTGCTGGTGCTCGAACTGACTGACGTCACTGTGCTGCCCGATCCATCCCAGGGTGAACCGGGCCGGCATCAAGCCGGCCCGGAGGTCGTCAAGGCAAGCGCTTAGCCGAGCAGCTTGAGCAGGTACTGCGGCATCTGGTTCGCCGCGGATTCCGCCGACACCGCGGCCTGGGTCTTCACTTCGGCCGAGGACAGCGTGGCCTGCTCGGCCGCGATATCGACGTCCTTGATCGCCGAGTTCGCCGACTGCAGGTTCTGGGTCTGGGTCGAGATCGAGTCGGACGAGAAGTTGAACCGCGATTCCTGCGCACCGATGCTGGCGCGGGCGGCCGAGACCGTGTCGATCGCGGTATCGAGCGTGTCGAGCGCCGAGGCCGCATCCGACAGCGAGCTGACGTCGAGCGAGGTCACGCCGAGCGAGGACGACGTCAGGCTCGTGAGCGTGATGGTGATGGTGTCGGAACCGGACGAGCCGACCAGCACGGAGACGCCCGAGGAGAACACACTCGAGCCGTCCAGAAGGCTCTGGCTGGAATAGCGCGTGCCGCTCGCGATCGAATCGATTTCGCTCGTGAGCTGCGTGAATTCCGAGTTGATGTAGGCGCGGCTGGAGTCGGTGGTGGTGCCCGAGGCCGACTCGGAGGCCAGCGACTTCATGCGCGCCAGGATGTCGGAGATATTCGAAGCGCCGCCATCGGCGGTCTGGAGGATCGCGGTCGCCTGCGAGGCGTTGGTCGCGGCCTGCTGCAGCGTGGTGACGTCCGACGAGATGCGGGTCGAGATGGCGAGGCCGGCGGCGTCGTCGGAGGCCGAGGTGATGCGCGAGCCGCTCGACAGCTTGGCGAGCGCGCTGCTCTCCTGCGCGGAATTGATGTTGAGGTAGCGGACCGCAGAGTTCGCCGCGGTATTGGTGGAAATTGCAGGCATTGGAAACTCCTGTGCTGATGGGCATGGCGTGCCGCATCGTTGAAGACGATTGACGACGCAGACCGCAGCCCCGTCCGTTCGCTCAAACGGCGGAGCGCGAGGAGATCAGGCGCGAAAGTTTTCGCAGGGCCTATTTTATGGTTAGCAATCGGTAAACGCGGTGCGGATGTCGCGTTCGTGCTTGCGCAGCAACTGACGCAGCTGCTGGCGTCCACGCTTGAGCAGGGACTCCACTGCCGCCACCGTGGTGTCCATCACCTGGGCGATCTCGCCGTTGCTCATGTTCTCGTGGTACGAGAAGATCACCGCGATACGCTGCTGCTCGGGCAGGCGCTGCATCGCCAGCTCCAGCATGCCGTTCAGCTCGTTGCGCTCGATGATCTCGACGGCGCCAGGCTGGCCGTCGGCGACCTCCGGCACGGTCTCGACATTCTCGTTGCGCGGCTTGCGGCGCAGATCGATGCAGCGGTTGGAGATGACGCGGTAGAGCCAGGTTGAGAACTTTGCGCGGCCGTGCTGCCAGCGTCCGCGATGGCTCCAGATCTTGAGCATGGTGTCCTGCACCACGTCTTCGGCGTCCGCGGCGTTGCCGACGATGCGCAGCGCGATCGCGTAGGCGCGATCGATGTGACGCTCGACCAGCATGCGGAACGCAGCCTCGTCGCCGGCGGCAAGCTTGTCGAGAAGTTCGCTGTCCTCGTCGAAGACGATTTCGGCGGCGACCGGCGTGCTGTCCGGCGCCAGCGGCACGGACGGCATCATGGGCACGATCTCTTCAGCCGGCAGTGTCGTCGTGATCTCGGCCTCGGCGGGAGCCCAGACATCAGCAGCGTAACTCATCCCGCAATCTCCAACCCGCAATGCCGGCGGCGCACATGCCACACGGCTTCCAGGCGTTGAACGCAGGGCCAAAACAATCCAGGCGGAGAATTTTTGTTGTTTTTCAAGATGTTAGCCGGTATCTTTTGCCGAGTATCGGGCAATAATTGCCGGGCGCGCGCTACTCCCGCGCATCAATCCTGCAATCATCACATCGTCTCGCGCCATGGCGGATCGTCCATCCTGAACAGATGTCGTTGAGAGAAAACGCTGACATTACGCTGCACTAGGTGATCAAACGCGACACGCGCCTTGCGCATCAAGAAGCGATTGTTTCCGAGTGTGAATGAACGCGAGACGACTTCTGCACCCGGCAATTTTTTCCGAATCACCTTTTTCGAACCTAGCGATTTTTTTGAATCTGTCAGTCGTGACGAATGCGTTTTTGAATCACGCGTGAATTTTTTTCGCGCTTGTGGCGCCTGACATGGTGAACGTGCGCGTTAATTGATCTGATTGGCGGGGAAACTGCACATGACGATCGCAACGGCCGGTGCGAAGCGCCGCGCTCAAATTGTTTCTGCTTGGTCGTTCGATGTTTTCGATACATTTCTGCTGCGCGCCTGCACGACGCCAGATGGCGTATTTGAAAGGACTTACGAGCTTTCCGGTATTTCACGGACTTGTCCGAATGTTTCCGCGAGTTTCGTTCAGCATCGTATCCAGGCCGAAGCGCGTGCGCGGAGAACCGCGAAGGAGAAGCGCGGTGGCAGCGAAGTTCGCATCGATGAAATCTATTCTTGTTTTCCTTTCAGGCTGTTCGGCCTCGAGCGCCGCCATCTGAACGATCTCGTCGAATCAGAGTTCGCGGCCGAGCTCGAGCTCTGCCGTGCCAACCCGGACATGCTTCGGCAATATCTGGACATGAAACGTGCCGGCCATCGCGTCGGCTTCATCTCCGATACCTATTTGGATTCCGACCGGCTGGCGCGATTGCTGCGCGCATGCCGCCCCGGGCTGACATGGGACTTCCTCTACGCCTCCTGCGACTACGGCAGCGGCAAGAGCGAGGCGCTTTTCGCAAAATACCTGTCCGAGCAGGGTATCGACGCGAACGCCTCCTTTCACGTCGGCGACAACGACAAGGCCGATATCAGGGGCGCGAAGCGCCACGGCATTCGGCCGCGCTATTATCCGCAGGCGACGCCGCAATTGGCCTCGAAATTCCAGCGCGAGACCGCGCTGCTCGAGCTGTTGTGCGCCGGCGCGCCGTCCAGGCTCGATCATGGCGCGCGGACCTTGCGGCGCATGGTCGCCGCGCGCAACGCCGAGAAATCTCCCGCCTTTCATCTCGGCATGACCGTACTCGGCCCGGTGATGACGGCCTTCGATGCCTTCATCGCCCGGCGCTGCCAGGAGGTTGCCGGCCCCGGCCGAAAAGTCGCCCTCGCCTTCCTCGGCCGCGACGGTTTTTTGCCGCACCGGATCTGGCAGGAGTTGCACGGCGCCACATCGGCCTATCTCGAGATCAACCGGCGCGTCAGCCTGATCGCCTCGGCCGATACCATGCAGCCGTTGATCGACCTCTTCAGCAAGGTGTTGAAGATCGACGCGCCAACCTTCCGCGACATGATCAAGATGCTGCCGCCAAAGGTCGCCGCGTTCTTCGCGGCTTATGCTGACGGAATTGCTCCCGGCGAAGATCTCGCCGAAGCCCTGCCGGGGCTGATGGATGCCGGCGAGATCGTCGATCTCGCGGCGGCCCTGCGCGAGCGATTGCTTGCCTATCTGCGTCACACGATCCCCGGCTTCGACGAATGTACCGACCTGGTGCTCGCCGATCTCGGCTACTCCGGGAGCGTGCAGAAGGCGCTGCGCCGCGTGTTCGACATGGAAGGCATCAAGATCCGTCTCCACGGCGCCTATCTGATCTCGCTCGACGATGCCTTCGACGATATCGCCGACGTGGACAGCGCGGCGGGCTTCATCTCGGACCTCGTGGTGACGCCGCATATCAAGCGCATGCTGATCCGCAACATCGCGCTGCTGGAGCAGATCTGTTGCTCCGCCGATGGCTCGGTCCGCGACTATGACGGTGAGCAAGTTCTGCGCGAGATCAATCCGCGCCCCGCAAGCCAGATCGCGCGCGCCGCGGAGATCCAGGCAGGCAGCGTTGCCTTTGCGGAGAGCGCCGAGGACGTCGCGCTCGACTTCTGTCTCGACCCCTATGCCGCGCCTGATGTCGCTGCGCGCTGGTGCACGGCGACACTGGCGCGGTTCCTGCTGCTGCCCGATGAGGAAGAGCTGGCGCTGCTCGGCGGAATGAAGCACGACGTCAATCTCGGCACGCACGCGCTGGCGCCGATGATCGACAGCGACTTCGTCCGGCGGCAGATCACCGCCCGCGGCTTTTCCGCCGCCTGCGCGTCTGCCGCCCCGCCAATGTGGCTCGCCGGCAGCTTTGCCCGGCTGTCGCCGTCGAACACCTATCTGTACACGCTGTTCGGGGCCAACCGCCTGCCGGCCGACGTCTTTGAAGAGAGCCCTTGCGGACAGGTCCAAATCGGCCTGTTTCGCGCCAATGCCGCCGCCACGCTGGACACCGTGACCCTCTACCGCACTGGTTTCGGCGAGCTGCGCCTGCGCATTCCCCTTTCGCGCACCATGGCCATCGCCATGATCGCGCTGCCGCTGCCGAAATTCGCGGCAGAAGGTCTTCTTCATGGCGTGACCATCCAATCAGCCGACGACATTCGCGACGCCGCCGAGAGCCAGGATGTGATCGGCGTCGCGGCTGAAAGCCTGGTCTATGCCGGTATGCAGCACAGCGGTGCCCATTATCACACTGAGACCGACGATGCCTGCCTGCTGATCCCCGTCGCCCCATTGGCGCATGACATCGCGATCTATTCGGTCGCGATCACCCCGCTCGGTTCCAGCTCCAAATAGTGCGCCTGATCGCGCCGCCCCGGCCGTTCAAGTCCAAGGGCTGACCGGCGACGCGAGGGGCACGAAATTGACGGACGGGACGCACGCAAACCTTGATGATCTCCTGCAATCCGGCGGCGTCCGGCTCGGCCGGGCCCAGCGCGATCGTCTGGACTGGCTGACCGGCCAATATGGCGCGCCGACGCTGGACGACCTCGCCGGGGGCCGACGCAGCGGCGTTCTCATCCTTAAGGAGCCGCCGAGCGGCGCGGCCGCGGAGCTGTTCTACCGCTCGCTCAATCCCGGCTGCGCCGTCGCCATTCCGACCAGCGAAAATCCTGGCTTCGACTTCCTCAAGTCCAAGCTGACCGAGTTCGGCACGGTCGGCCCCTGCGGCGCCGACGGCCCGCACGAGATGTGGTGGGGTGGCATCGGCTGGTCGAAATTCCTGTCCGCCGCCGATACATCCACCGTCCGCCCGCGGATCGTCTCCTGCTACCCGCGCGGCGGCGACGCAACCGCCGCCTTCGCGCTCCGGCACTCGCTCGAACGGTTCGATCTCCCCTGTCATATCGAGCCGATCGACACCCAGTTCAGCGACCACCTGCTCTGCTTCGAGAAGGCCGAGTTCATGCTGCGGATGTGGAACAAATATCGCGAGCCGCTGCTGTTTGTCGAAGCTGGCGCCGTGCTCCGCGAGGCGCCGCTGCTGCCGTCCTTCCTCGGCTGCGACGTCGCACTCCACAAATGGAATCGCTGGGAGATGTCGGCCCGCACGCTCTATCTCGGCCGCACCAGGGCTGCAGAGATGCTGCTGCGCACCTGGCAGCATCTCGCCGCGTCGTACCCTGCGATCTGGGAGGGCTATCTGCTCGACCAGGCCTGGAGCCTGACCTCGTCGCAAGTGCCGCTCGACACGGTATGGCTGCCGCGATCCTATCACGCGCTGGCGGGCGATCTCGGCGCGATGCGCGCCACTGTTCTGCATAACCAGCAGACGACGACGCTGGAGCTTGGACCAGATCCCGCCTTCGCAGGCCTCGTGCGCACCGCGCGCCGGGCCGGCCGCACCGGCGCGCGCGATGCCTTCATGGTGATGACGTCAAAGGCCGAAGCCGGCAAGGGCATCGCCGTCATCCTGCGCGACATCTCGGCCAGCGACGCCGGCGCAGTCGCCGCCACCGTCGAAGCCGTGACTGGCGCCTATGCCGCCGATTGCGGCGGCTACGGCCGCCTCGAACTGTCGCTCTGCGCGTGGCAGGACGACGTCGGCGCGGCGCGTGATGCGGCGGCGCTGGCGCGTTACCGCATCCTGGAGATCGCGCCGGGACAGCGCATCGCCAACGACTTCTTCACCCACTGCGCAGCCGACGACGCCGTCATGACTGCCCGCCATCTCTTCCCCTGAGGGACATCGCGCGATGCTCAAGACCATCATCCTGCTTACCGACACCGTGCAACAGCAACAGCCGCTGGCCAACCTGCTGCGCGAACACAATCGCGAGCTCGCGTTCGTCTCCGCGCTGCGCGCCCAGGACCTCAGCGCCATCGATCCGGAAACCCTGAGCGAGGCGCGCCTGGTGTCCTTTGCCGCCGATGTCGCGGTTCCCGAAAAATTCCTGCTGCAGCTCGGCTACGGTGCTTACAAATTCTACGCCGCAGCGACGCAATATCCTGGGTTGCCGCCGGCGCCCGACGAGAGCGACGAGAATCCGAGCTGCTACTCCGTGATCGCGCAGTCGATGATGATATGGCCGGATTTCAAGAAGGTGGTGGGCCTGGAAACCGTGACGATCCCGGACGGAACCGCTGCCGCCGAACGCGAGCGGCTGGTGTTCACCCGCCTGGCCCATTTGTTCTGGCGGATGTCGATCATGATCGCGGGCGAGGTGACGGATCTTCCCGGGATCATCGGATCTGCCGAGAGCCAGCGGCCGACGCTGGCCATGATGAACTGAGCTAGCGCGGACGGCCGCGGAGCTGCTCTGACAGCGCATCGCGGTGCTCCGGTGCCGCGATCGCGATCATGCGCCGCGCGCGCTCCGCAAGACCGCAACCGCGCAACTCGGCGATGCCCCATTCGGTGACGATCGCATCGACATCGGCGCGGGGCGTCGTCACCGTCTCGACATGGGCCACGATCCGGCTGGTGCCATCCGATGCCGTCGCCGGCAGTGCGATGATCGCCCGTCCGCCGGGAGACGCATTGGCCCCACGCACGAAATCGAGCTGCCCGCCGATCGCGCCGATCGCAATGCCGTTCAGCGTCTCGGAATTCACGCTGCCGTCAAGCCCGACCTGAAGCGCCGAATTGATCGCGACCAGCCGGTTGATCCGCGCCAGCACGCCCTGACCGTGCGTATAGGACGTCGGCCGCACTGCGACCGCCTTGTTCTCGTGCACGAAGCGATAGAGCCGTCTCGTGCCGATCACCTGGTTGGTGACCGTGATCCCCGCATCGATTCCCTTCTCCGCATTCGTGACCGCGCCGCGCTCGATCAGGTCGACCACGGCATCGCTGATCAAGCCGGAATGAATACCGAGATGGCGTGCGTGGGAGAGCGACGAGAGGATCGCGTCCGGAATGCGACCGACGCCAAACTGAAGCGTGCTGCCGTCGGCGATCAGGCTCGCGGCATGTGCGGCAATGCGCTGCGATACGTCATCTAGCGGGGGTGAAGGCAATTCAACCGGCGGACGTCGGGCCGCTACCCGGATGTGGATCGGCACGTCGCCCGGCCATTCCGAACCAAACGTGAATGGCGCATCAGGATTGATCTCCGCGATCACAAGGCGTGCGCCGCGCGCGGCATCGATGACGTAATCGTTGGAGAGGCTCGCACTGAGCCGTCCCCCTGTTTCCGCAAGCTGCACCAGAACGACATCGGCGTGATGACGACGAGCGGCGAAGTCGGCACAGAAGGCGCTGTAGTTGCTCGGAGTCACGTCGAGCCGCCCGGCCTTGGCGAGCCGCCGCGCATTGCCGATCACGCCATAGCTCCGGAACGACACGTTGGGCGCGCACGCCGCGGAGAACGTATCCGAGAAGACCGGCCCGACCATCATGCGGAATGCCGGCAGATCTCCGGCCTGCGCCATCAACGCTTCAGTCAGGGTGACCGGCTCGGCCGTCGCCTGGCCGCACACCACGAAATCGCCCTCACGGATCAGGCCGGAGAAGTTGATTGGCGGAGTGTCTCCTGGCATTGCCGCCTCAATTCGACTTGGCCAGTCCCAGCACCTTCTCCGCAATAAAGCTGAGCGCGAGCTGCGGGCTGACCGGCGCGATGCGCGGGATCAGAACTTCACGCAAGTAACGCTCGACGTGGAATTCCTTGGCATAGCCGAAGCCGCCATGAGTCATCACCGCCTGCTCGCACGCATGATATCCGGCTTCGCCTGCGAAATATTTCGCAGCATTCGCGCCAGCGCCGCAGGGCAGGCCCTTGTCGTATTGCCAGGCCGCCTGCATCACCATCAGCCAGGCCGCCTCGAGCTCGACCCAGTTGACTGCGAGCGGATGCTGGATGCCTTGGTTCTTGCCGATCGGCCGGTTGAAGACGACGCGCGTCTTGGCGTATTCGGTCGCGCGCGACAGCGCGAGCTTGCCGAGACCGACCGCTTCCGCCGCGATCAGGACGCGCTCCGGATTCATGCCTTCGAGGATGTACTGGAACCCCTTGCCCTCTTCGCCGATCCGATCCTCCATCGGAATTTCAAAGTCCTCGAAGAACAGCTCGTTGGAATCGACGATCTTGCGGCCCATCTTCTCGATCTCATGGACCTTGATCTTCTTGCGGTCGAAATCCGTGTAGAACAGGCTGAGACCGTGGGTGGGTGAGCGCACCTCCTCCAGCGGCGTGGTGCGCGCCAGCAGCAAGATCTTGTGCGCGACCTGCGCGGTCGAGATCCACACCTTCTGGCCGTTGACGATGTAGCGGTCGTTCTTGGCAACCGCGCGGGTCTTGAGCTGGGTGGTGTTGAGGCCAGTGTTGGGCTCGGTGACGGCGAAGCAGGCCTTCTCGCGGCCCTCGACCATCGGCGGCAGCATTCGCTTGCGCTGCTCTTCGGTGCCGAACACCACGACGGGATTAAGACCGAACACGTTGATGTGCACCGCGGAGGCGCCGGACATGCCGGCACCTGATTCTGCAATAGCGCGCATCATGATCGCGGCTTCGGTGATGCCGAGCCCCGAACCGCCATATTCCTCCGGCACGCAGATGCCGAGCCAGCCGGCATCGGCCATTGCCTTGTGGAAGTCGTGCGGAAAGCCGCCGTCGTGCTTCTTCAGCCAATAGGCATCGGGAAAGCCTTCGCAGATCTTTGCGATGGCATCGCGAATGGCTTCCTGCTGATCGGTGAGCGCGAAATCCATGATGGTCTCCTTGTGGAGTCGCTCAAGCGCAATGACATTGCGCTTGAGCTCTTTGATTGCGCATGATCTTCGGAAAACCGCTACACACTTTTCCGGATCATGCTGTTGTGCCTAGCGCCCCATCTGCGAGGGCAGCCAGAGGATGATAGACGGAAACGCCACCAGAATCGCGATCAGATGGGCGATGAAGTGCGGGAAGGTGCCGTGGAACACTTCCGCCACCGGCCGCTTGGCGTAGCGGGCGACGATGAAGCAGTTCAGCCCGACCGGCGGCGTGATCATGCCGACCTCGGCGGTGACGATCTTGATGACGCCGAACCAGATCGGATCGAAGCCGAGCGTCTTGATCAGCGGCAGCACGATCGGCACGGTCAGCACCAGGATCGCGATCTGGTCCATGAAGGAGCCGAGCACGATGTAGCCGCACAAGATCAAGGTAATGATCACCCAGCGCGAGGTCGGCAAGCTGCCGATCCAGGCGACCAGATCCTGTGTCACGTGCGTCAGCAGCGCGAATTTTTCCCGCCACGGGACCGACTTCGCCGCCGGCGCGCGCGACGGATCCTGCCAGACCAGGAAATAGATCGTGGCCATGATGGTGAAGGTGACGAGGATCGCGGGGATGATGCCGCTGATCAGAAGCTTGCCGATGTTCACCTCGGCGAGCAGGCCGAAGATGACGAGCGCGACGCTGGTCGGCAGCAGCATCGACAGCGTGCCCGAGATCGCGACCACGCCGGCGGCCATCTTCGGCTCATACCCCTGGCGGATCATCGCGGGAAGGCTGGTCGAGGACAGCGTCGCCGCCGATGCCGTCGAGGTGCCGCAGATCGCGCCAAAGCCTGCGCCGGCGAGCGCGGTGGCCATGCCGAGCCCTCCGGGAACGCGGCCGACCCAGGCCGAGGCGGTCTTGAACAGATCATCCGCGACGCCGGACAGCAGCACAAGGTCCGCCATCAGCAGGAACATCGGAATGGTGATCAGCTCGTAGGACGAGACGGTCGAGAGCGGCGCGGTCTCCAGGATGCCGAACAGGGTCGGGAAGCCGCCGACCATCACGAGGCCGACCGACCCGGAAAAGGCCATGGCGAAACCGACGGGCGTGCCGAGCGCAAGCAGGCCGAACAGCAAAGCGAGAACGATGAGGGGTGTCATGGATATCCGCCGTTACTCGAAGCCGCGCGCTTCGCCGACGCCGGTCACCGGCGGCAGCGGATAGAGGTCGCGGCCGCTGACGAGGCTCAGCACATTGCCGACCAGCTGGAGCGCCAGCCGCAGCACCAGCACGCCGCAGCCGAATGGCACCAGCGCCGCCGAAATCCAGGTCGGCCAGGGAATGGCGCCCGAGAGAACGTCGTGCTGCTCGTAATTCTCCATCGCGCGCGCGAAGCCGACCTTGCAGATCAGGACGAATACGAACAACCCTGCGAGCGCGGTGACGATCTCGGACAGCCGCCGCCCCACCGGCGAGAAGCGCGACAACAGGATGTCGACGCCGACATGGACATGCTCGCGCAACGCATCCGACAGTGTGAAGAAGAATACGCCGGCGAGCAGATAGAGCCCGATTAGATCATAGGTGAAGGAGAACGGGCTGTTCAGCGCATAGCGCATGAACACGTCGGTCACGACCAGCAACATGATCACGAACATGAACGCTACCGCGATCATCGTCAGCGCGCGCTCCAGCGCGCCGAGCACATGCCCCGCCCGTTCGATCACTTCGCGCCTCCCTCTTCGATTTTCGGATTACTTGCTGCCGGCAGCCAGCAGATCTTCGAATTCCTTCAGCGCAGCAGAGGCCTGCTTGCCACGGCTGTCGAGACCGGCCGCCCATTCATGACCGACACCCCTGAGCTTGTCCTTCATCTCGGCGCGCGTCGCCTCCGGCAGCGGATCGAAGGTGACGCCTTCGTCCTGCATGTGCTTTTTGGTGACTTCGCCTTCCTTGTCGACGTCGGCGCAAGCCTTCGGCGTGATCGCTTCGGAAGCCTCGTTCATCGCGGTCTTCACGTCGTCAGGCTTGTCCCAGACCGACTGGTTGATGGAATAGGCGACGATGAAGCTGCCGAAGCTGACGCCTTCGGTGGCGTGCTTGACCAGCTTGTCGAGGCCATAGGCCACGACGCTGTCCAGCGGGATCAGCAGCCCGTCCATCGTGCCGCGCGACAGTGACTCATAAGCATCGGGCGCGGCCATGCGCACCGGCACGGCGTTGAGCGCACGTAGCGTGAGATCCTGCGCGCCACCGGTGGTACGCAGCTTCAGGCCCTGCATGTCCTTGGTGGTCTCGACCTTCGACTTGACCGTCCACACCTGGTAGGGCGGCAGCACCACGGCCATCAGCAGCTTGATCTTGTTCGGCGCGTATTCGCGGCTGGCCAGCACGCCTTCGCGCGCGGCCTTCCAGTAAGCGAGCGTGCCCTGGCAGCTGGTCGCAAATGCACCCGGCAATTGCGCGACTTCCGACAGCGGCATCTTGTCGGAAACATAGGACGGTCCGATGTAGCCGATGTCGACCACGCCCGACTGCGTCAGCCGCAGCATGTCGGCGGCTTTGCCGATCTGCTGGTTTGGATAATAGGTGAAGGTCACCGCGCCGTTGGTGCGCTTGGTGACGTCGTCCATCCAGGGCTTGAGCATCAGGCGGACGAGATAATGTCCGGCGGGCCTGCTCGCGACATTGTCGGAGAAAGGCTATCTCTACGAACCGCGGCCCCGCGCCGGTTTCTATCCGACGCCGCGGTGGCTGGCGATGGCGCGGATGATCTCCGAGGTCGAGCCGCTGCCGCCATGGACACATACGCTGATCGCCGACCTTTCCGCCGAGACCGGAGAGACGGCATCCATCGTGGCACCGGCCGGCGTCAGCGCGGTGTTCATCGACGTCGTCGAGTCCCAGGCCGCGATCCGCTATTTCGCCACCATCGGCCACCGCGTGCCGATCCACGCCACCGCGTGCGGCCGGGCGCTGCTGCTGCAATATTCGCCGGAGGAGCGCGACTCCGTCTATCGCAAGATCGAGTTCAAGCAATACGGCCCCTCGACCCCGATCAGCATCGAGGCAGTCGAGGCCGAGCTGCGCAATTCGATCTCGCGTGGCTACTGCCAGAGCTTTGCCGACTACAGCCGCGACCTCGCCGGCGCTGCGATCCCGCTACCGATCGGCGACCGCAGGCTTTCTGTCGTCGTCGCAGGGCCGGAGTTTCGGATCGGGCCGAAGGTAGCGGAGGTCGCATCGCTGATCGCGCGGACGGTCGATCGGCTGCGGCCGAAAACGGCGGCCTAGGATCGCTTCAGTCAAATCCCTGAACGGGTGGCGTCGCGGTCTCCGCCGGCGCCGCAGGCGCAGCTTGCGCCGGTGGCACCACGGGGGCTGCCTGGACCGGCGGATTGCTCGCAGCTCCCATCTGACCGTTGGCCTCCATGGCCTGGCGCGTACGCGGCGGAGCGGTGGTCGCAGCGACAGGGGACGCCTCACGACGTGACGGCTGCCGATGTCTCGCCGAATGCGAACCTCTCACGCCCCATGACCTGGCGATCGAAGGTCCGGCGGTATAGCCGATCACTGCACCCGCAACGGCACCGACCGGACCGAGCACGACGGCACCCGACACTGCGCCTAACGCCGCAGAGCCCGCGCGCTCCTGCGCAGCGGCGCTTGCCGGCACGCCAGCCAGCAGCACGATGGCCATGATCAGAGCTTTGTTCATCGGAGCGCCTCCCTCTCGGGAGATCACTCTTACTCAAATATGGCCGCAGCGGGTTTGTTCGTGGCCCAACACGGGGCAATCGCGGATGGAACTCCGGCAATTCAAAGGCTTCCGCGCTACGGCGCGACCTTGTCGCCGGTAAACCCGTTACCGTCGAGCGCGCGACGGACCGTGCCGTCGGCCTTGGCGTCATCCAGGAAATGCAAAGCCCAGGCCTTCGCTGCAGCCTTGCCCTTGGGAACGACCACCACCACACCGGTCGACTGGACCACCTCGTCCAGCACCTTCGTTCCCGGCAGTTTTCGCGAGAGATCCTCCAGCGCACCCATGCCCATCGCGAGCGCGTCAAGTTCGCCCTTGCCGATCAACGCGGCCGCCTCTTCCGGCCTCACGAACTTCGTGAGCTTCGCCTGCTTCAGGGACTTCTCGACCGTGCGTGAGGTGGATGTCCCCTCGATGCAGCCGACCCGCATGCCCGCGCGATCGACATCGGCAACGGAGCGGATGTCCGAACCGGCGCGGATGAGATAGCCGCTCATGTAGGCGACGTAAGCAGGCCCCTGGTCGACGAACGCCTCACGCTTGACGTCCGCCGGCATGAAGGAAAGATCCCACACGTCCTTGCTGCTGGCCGCGGCGATTTCGTCGGAGCTCTGGTACTCGACGAGCTGCAGCGGCACATGCAGCTTGTCGGCGGCCACCTTCGCCAGTTCGACCGTGACGCCGCGCGGCTTCCCGGTCGCGGGATCGCGTGTCGTCCAGAACGCCGACGCGGCGGGACCGACGGCCACCGCCACGCGCAATGTTCCCGTCGGCGCAACCTCGAGCACGCCCTCGGCTTTCACCTCGGGAGCAGCGGTCATGAGGACGACCAATCCCAACGTGGCGATCAAGCCGAGCCGCAACATATCACGTCCCTCCAGCACCGAATTGCTCTCGGATACTCAGACGATCTTGATCGACATGTCCGGCAGGCCCTCAAGCTTGCACAACAGCACATCGCCCTTCACCACGGGCCCGACATTCTCCGGCGTGCCGGAATAGATGATGTCGCCGGCCTTGAGTTCGAACGCTTCCGAGAGCTTTGCGATCTGCTCGGCGACGCTCCAGATCATCTTGCTGAGATCCGAGCTCTGCTTCACGGTGCCGTTGATCGCGAGTGAAATGGCGCCCTTGTCGAAATGGCCGGTCTTGCTTGCAGGATGGATTGGGCCGATCACCGCGGCGTGGTCAAAGCTCTTGCCGATCTCCCACGGCTTCTTCTCCGCCGCCATTCCGTTCTGAAGATCGCGCCGGGTCATGTCGAGGCCGAGCGCGTAGCCATAGACGTGGTCAAGCGCCTTCTCGGCCGGAATGTTGGCGCCGCCGGATTTCAGCGCCGCGACCAGCTCGACCTCGTGATGATAGTTCTTGGTCAGCGACGGATAGGGATGATCGGCGACCTCACCCACCGCGACGTTCTGGATCGCGTCGGTCGGCTTCTGGAAGAAGAACGGCGGCTCGCGATTCGGATCCGAGCCGCGCTCGATCGCGTGCGCGGCGTAGTTGCGGCCGATGCAGTAGATGCGGCGAACCTGGAACACACTTGTCTCGCCGACGATCGGGATCGCGACCATCGGCACCGGGAAGATCGGCTTGGGTGCGGCTTGCGCTGCGGCCGGCGACGCATCCGAGAGGCCTGTGGCGGTCATCGCGGCTGCAGCCGTGAGCACGCTGCGTCGGGTGGTTTTTGTCATGGCTTCACTCCCTGATCTCTTTTCTTCTCGGACCGCCAGTCATAGAGCCAAACGATGGGCGGGCCAATGCCCGCCCTGTACGTCTTAAGTCGCGACACGATCGAAGAAGGCGCGAACCTTCTGCGCACAGACATCCGGGTCGGTTGCGGCCACGTGATAGGAATCGCCGGGCAGTACTTCCAGCTTCGAGCCCGGGATTGTTTCCTGCCACGCTTTCACCGAAGCGACGTCGCCTAGCCCCGAACCGGTCGTCGTGATCACGAGCGTCGGCCGCTTGATCGAGGGGAGTTCGCCGGTGACGTCAACCGTCGGCACCATCTGGAGGAACGCTTCCAGCGTCGAGGCCTTGGTCTTCGACATCAGGTTGATCCACCAGTCGAGCGCCGCCGGCGGCAGCGATGAGCCGAGCCGGCCGGCGGTGGTCTCGCGGACCCACACCTCGACGCCCTGCCCGCGGATCTGCTTGCGCCAGGTCGGTGCCCGCTCGTTGAACGAGGTCAGCGAGGCCGGCGCGCCGACCGCGGCGACTGCGATCACGCGATCCGGGTGCTTGGCCGTCAGATGCATCGCCAGCGTACCGCCGATCTTGCCGCCGACCAGGAACACGCGGTCGAGCTTCAACGCATCCAGCATCCGGACGATGTCGTCGCCGAGGCCGGCGAAGCGATAGGCATAGTCGCCCTGCATCGGCGTCGAATCGCCATAGCCGCGCAGATCGGGCCGCACCACGAGATGATGCGTGGCGAAATACGGCACCCAGCGCCGGAACGCCTCGCCGCTCTCGGCAAGCCCATGCAGCATCACGACCGGCGGCTTGGTGTCCCATGGCAGGAGATAGTCGTCGATGCGAACCGCAAGCTCGCAATCGTTGCTGACACCGATCTTCCGCAGTTCGCTAGCCATCAGATACACCTCGTTCCACCGCCATCGACATTGATGCAAGTACCCGTAATGAAGGATGCGCGATCCGAACAGAGGAATGCAACAAGCCCGGACACTTCGTGCGGCTGTCCGACACGGCCGAGCGGAACCGAGGCGATCGCGGCGGCATTGGTCGCCCCCTGATCCTGCCCGGAGATCGCGGCGCCCTGGGAAATGAGGCTGTCCCAGCGATCGGTCTGCACCGGACCGGGATTGACTCCGGTGACCAGCACATTATCCGGCGCGCATTCCTCGGCGAGCGCCAGCGTGAAGTTGAGGAGCGCTGCGTTGACCGCCCCGCCCGCCATATAGGCGGCGCGCGGCTGATGCCCGCTGCGGCCGATGATGTTGATGACACGGCCCCAGCGGCGGTCCCGCATCTCCGGCAGCACGTTGCGCGCGCAGCGCATGTAGCCGAGCAGTTTCAGCTCGATCGACTTGGCCCAGATCGCATCCGGCGTTTCCGCGAGCCGGCCCATCGGCGAGGCGCCGGCATTGTTGACAAGGATGTCGACGCGGCCGAAGGCCTCGCGCGCGGCATCCATCGCGCGGGCGATGTCGTCCGGCTTGGTCATGTCGCCGGCACAGGCGATCACGCGCCCGCCGGTGTCCCGCGACATGTCCTGCGCGGACGCGGCAACACGCTCGGCGTCGCGCGCGACGATGACGACATGCGCCTGCTCGCGCGCAAGCTCGGCGGCAATGGCGCGGCCGATGCCGATGCTGCCGCCGGTAACGACGGCAACCTTGCCGCCCAGATTCAGATCCATGACGCGCGCCTCAGTCCACAGTGGCGCCGGAGGCTTTGACAAGCTTGCCCCACTTTGCAGTCTCATCCGTCATGAATTGCCCGAACGCATCGGCGAACACCGTGCCGGGCTCGGCCCCGAGCTCGGCAAGCCGCTTCTTGACGTCAGGCATCTTCAAGATGGTTTCGAGCTCGCCGCTCAGCTTGGTGAGCGCCGGCGCAGGCGTTTTCGCCGGAGCCACCAAACCGAACCAGGACGAAGCCTCGAAGCCAGGAACAGTCTCGGCAACCGTCGGCACGTCCGGCAGCGCTTCCGCGCGCTTGGCACCGGCGACCGCAATCGCGTTGATGGCTTTGCCCTGCACTTGCGGCAGCACCGCCGGCATGTTGTCGAACATGAAGGGGATCTGGCCCGCGAGCAGATCGTTCATCGCCGGCGCCGCGCCACGATAGGGCACGTGGACGATGTCGATGCCGGCCATGCTCTTGAGCAGCTCGCCCGCAAGGTGGTTGGTCGATCCGATACCGGACGAGCCAAAATTCAACGTCCCCGGCTTGGCCTTGGCGAGCGCGATCAGCTCGCCTACATCCTTCGCCTGCACCGACGGATTGACGACAAGGACGATAGGCACGGAGGCAATCAGCGCCACCGGCGCAAAGGCTTTTGCGGGATCGAACGGCAACTTCTTGTAGAGGGAGCCATTGATGGTCAGTGGAGGCGGCGCGGTCAGCAGCAGAGTGTAGCCATCGGCCTCTGCGCTCGCGACCGCTTCGGCGCCGATATTGCCGCCGGCACCACCACGGTTCTCGACCAGGAAATTCTGGCCGTTCCGCTCGGTCAGCTTCTGCGCGACGATACGGGCGATGATGTCGTTGGAGCCGCCGGCCGGGAACGGCACGATAATCTTGACGGGCCGGGACGGATAATCCTGCGCACTCGCAACGCCGGAGAACAGAACGGCCGCACAAGCGGCCAGAAAGGTTCGTCGCATAACCCCGCGCATGGGCACTTCCTTGATGCTTGTCTTGTTGTTGATTGACTTGTCACGCCGTCAGCAATGGCCTCAGCTTGCCTACGTCGTCCAGCCGCTCGAGATGGCCGATCTGCTCGATCAGCTTCTCGGCCCTGTCGCTGCCCAGCACCGGCGCAATCAGATCCCGCGTCTTCGCCGCGACGGCGTCGGTGCTCAGCGGATTCTCCTTGGTGCCAGGCGGATATTTCGTGAAGTGCTCGACCTTCTTGCCATCGGTCAATGTCACCTCGACGACAGCCCCGCGCGGCGCCGCCGGATCCATCAACGCCTTGTCGCCGGCGAGTGTCACCTTGGCACGTTGCTCCAGGATTTTTGGATCATGCATCAGCGCGACGTCGTGACTGTCGTTGAACGACACCGCGCCCTTGACCAGCGCAACCGCCACGAGGTGCTGGCAATTGACGTCAGGCATCGCGCTCTCGCCTACAATCCCCATCGCATCGGTCGGCAGCTTGACCAGGATGCTACGGACGCTATCTGGCGTGAGGCTGTGCTGCTTGCGCAACGTCAGCATCGCGTCCAGCGGCGACTGGATGGGATAGCCGACCGAAAAGGTCTTGATCGCGGTTTCCGTGACATAGAAGAGCTTGCCGAGATCCTTCACCATCTCCTCCGGCTTCGGATCGGTCGAGAGCGCGATGAAGAGATTATGGGTGCCGTCCAGCACGTCGTCGACGCCGGTCAGGCCGTTAAGAACCATGTCGACGGCCATGACGCCGTTGCGCGCGCCCATGCCAGCGAAGTCAAACGCCTTCTCGATGTGGTCGTGGTCCTTCACCCAGCTCCACAGGCCGGAGACCTGCTGCGAGGAATAGGAGATCGCATAGCGCATCCCCTTCTCGTCGAGCCGCGCTAGCGAAGCGGCAGCGCCGAGCGCGCCGAAGGTCGACGACGTTCCCTCGGCGCTGCGATGCGTGCCACGCACGAGATCCGGGCCCAATGCCATCAGCAGGCGGCAGGTCAAATCGTAGCCGAGCGCGACGGCACGAATGACATCCTGTCCGCTGCGATGCTCCCGCTCACCGAAAGCGAGCGCGGCCGGTACCACCGAGCATCCTGGATGCGCCTTGGTGACGGGTTCGAAATCATCGGTCTCGTCGGCATGGGCGCACATTGCGTTCGCCAATGCCGCGTTGACCGCCGCGGTGCGGAAATCGGAACCGACCACGGAAGCCTGGGCATCGCCACCGAGCGTACGCACATATTTTAGCGCCATCTCGCCCGGCTTCATACGCGAACCCGAGATCATCGCGCCGAGCGTATCGAGGATGCGGTGCTTGCATTCGAGCAGCACCTGCTCAGGCAACTCCTGATCCCGCGCGGCGACCATGTAGCGGGCGAGCCGCTCCGTCACGCCCGGGCCGGCCGCGACAGCCGAACGGCCACCGGTGGCGGCCAGCGCGGCAACCGAGCCGGCGGATTGCAGGAAATGTCGGCGTGACGGCATGCTTTTCTCCCTCGCGATCAGACCGCGACCGACATCTTTGCGATCTCCGCCGCACTCGGCAGGTTCTCGACATTCCAGCAGGCGTCCATCACCCGCCGGACGGTCGCGGCGGGAATGATGCCGTCGGCAAGATCCGAGAACTTGGTCTCAAGCTGCTTGTCGGTCATCGGCACCTCGACGCTGCCGATCGCGTGCTCGATGTAGCGGTTGAGCTTGCGACCATCCTTGAGCACGATGGTGAGATCGACCTGCTCCGGCTTGATGCCCGGTGTGATGATCGGATTGACCTTGCCGCGCAGCGCGACGATGGTCGGATCGGTTACCGCACGATCGCTGAACTGCTTCTCGCCGCCGGCGCCCGCGACGATCGCCACCGCCACCGCATGGTAGATGCTGAACTTGCCTTCGAGTCCCTGACTCGGCGTCTTCTTGCCGGTCAGCTCCAGCACCAGCGGGTGGACCTCGAGATCGACCCGCTCGATCTGGTCGGCGGTCAGCTTGTTCTCGTTGCGGAGCTGGATCGCCGCATCGATCGCGGGATGGATGACGATGCCGCAGGCGAACGGCTTGTAGGTGTTGAGCGCGGCCTCGTAGCGTTTGCCGAGGTCGCCGAGGATCTCGTTGTAGTCCTGCTTGGTGCTGATCGCGTTGGCCCAGCCGCGCTTGGCCTCGATCATCGCATCGGACGAGGTGAAGTTCTTCGAGGCCAGGATCGCCGCGAAGATGCCGCTCGACGCGGCGCGGCCCGGATTAAAGCTCTTGTTCATCGAGCCGAAGGATTCACGCAAGCCGACCGGCTGCGACGCGGCGAGGCCGAGCGCCCAGGTCATCTGCTGCTCGTTCAGCTTCAATAGCTTGCCGACGGCCGCGGCCGAGCCGAACACGCCGGCCGTGCCGGTGATGTGCCAGCCGACATCGTAATGGTTTGGGTAGACCGAGTTGCCGATCCGGCACTCGGTCTCGACGCCGAGCACCAGCGCGTTGAGGAATTCCTTGCCGGAGACCGGCTGCATTTCCGAAAGCGCGAGGATCGCCGAGGCCACGGGACCAGCGGGATGGATGATCGTCTTCAGATGCGTGTCGTCATAGTCGAAGATGTGGCTCGACACGCCATTGATGAAGGCGGCGTTCATGATGTCGAACCGCTCGCGCCGCCCAAACAGCGAGGCCTGCTGCGGCCCGGAGAACGGCCCGAGCGCCGACACCGCGATATCGACCGTCTCGTGATGCGAGCCGCCGATGGCGACGCCGACCCAATTCAAGAGCGTGCGGACGCCTTCTTTCCGGACATTGGCCGGCAGGTCATCATAGCTTGCGGTGACGAGGTAGTGCGCCAGTGCGCGCGTGACGTCCTTCGGCGGCGCCGCGGCAGGAGCCGCAGCCGGCGTTTGCGCAAAGGCCGTGTTGGTGGCGACAGTCGCGAGCGGTAGCGCGGCCGCGGCCTGGAGCAGGGTCCTGCGATCAGTGCGCATAGGCGGCCTCCTTGACCTTGATCGATACGAGCTTTGCGGCAAGACGCACCGCGCCCTCCAGCGCACCGGTGTTGGCGACGCCAGTACCGACGATGTCGAACGCCGTGCCGTGCGACGGCGTGGTGAAGACGGTCTCGAGCCCGGCAGTGACGGTGACGCCGCGGTTGAAGCCGCGCAGCTTGGTCGCGATCTGGCCCTGGTCGTGATACATCGCGACCACGCTGTCGAACTCGCCGGCGAAGGCTCGGATATAGACGGTGTCGGCGGGATAAGGGCCGGTGCAGGCGATGCCGGCATTCGCGGCAGCTTCGACGGTCGGGCGGATCATCTCGATCTCGTCGCGGCCGAACAGGCCGTTCTCGCCGGCATGCGGATTGAGGGCTGCGACCGCGATGCGCGGCTTGGCAACGCCCGCTCTCTTCATCATGCGGTCGACAAGTTCGATCGCATCGGTGATGCTCTCCGGATTGATGCCGTCGAGCGCTTCGCGCAGCGACTGGTGCCCGGTGACGCGCGACATCCATTGGCCGTCGAGCACGTTCATCTCGGAGAAATAGGTTTTGTGCCCGAGCAGGCTCGCGAACATCTTGTGCTCGTCGGGAAACTTCCAGCCGCCGTCGAACATCGCGCGCTTGTTCAGCGGCGCAAAGGTGATGGCCTCGACCTCGCCCGCCTTGGAGAAATCGATCGCGCGCGACAGCGTTTCACCCGTCAGCCGGCCGGATTCGGCGCTGGCCTTGCCGAGCGGGATTTTACTGGGATCGGTGTTGCCGAGATCGACAAGCTGCACCGCACCGCTACGCCAATTGGCTGCCTTGGGCGAGGCAATCCGTTCGACCTTCAGCTTCACGCCGGCATGTTCCATGCCCATGTCGAGCACGCGGGCATCGCCGACCACGACGAGGCGCGCGACGTCGGCGAGGCGGTCGTCGGAGAGGATGCGCGCGATCTGTTCGGGCCCGATGCCGGTGCAGTCACCGGGGGTCAGCGCGATGACGGGCAGTTCATTGGTGCTGGTAGCCATATTGGAGACCTTGGATCCTTACTTCGCTTGCTGGATTTGCGCGGCGGACTGAGCCCAGTCCTCGCGATTGAATTCGCCGTCCCACTTCGCGACAACGATCGAGGCGACCGCATTGCCGATGGTGTTGGTGATGGCGCGCGCCAGCGACATGAAGCGGTCGATGCCGAGCAGCAGCGCCAGTCCTTCCGCCGGCAGCCCGGCGGCGACGACGGTCGCGGCGAGTGCTGCGAACGCGCCGCCGGTGACACCGGCCGCGCCCTTGCTGGTGAACAGCATGACCACGAACAGGCCCAGCTGCTGCCCGGCCGAGAGCTCGACGCCATAGACCTGGGCGACGAAGATAGTGGAGAGCGGCAATGTCAGCGCAACGCCGTCGAGATTGAAGGAATAGCCGGAGGGAATGACGAGGCCGGCGACCGCGCGGCCGACACCGGCCTTCGGCAGCTTTTCCATCATGCCGGGGATGGCGGTCTCCGACGACGAGGTGCCGAGCACCACGAGCAGCTCGGTGCGCAGCAGGCGCAGGAGGTCCATCAGACGAATGCCGACCAGGCGGCAGATGGTGCCGAGGATGACGAAGATGAAGAACGCCATCATCGCCCAGGCGGTGCCGACCAACATCGCCAGCGCATAGAGCGTCGCGGCACCGAACTTCGCCACCGTGAACGCCATGGCCCCGAACGCGCCGATCGGCGCCAGCGCCACTACGACATGGACGACGCTGAAGACGAGCTCGGTGATACGCTCCAGGCCCGTCCGCAGCGGGCCGGCCTTCTCGCCAAGCAGCAACAGGCCGATGCCGCAGAGCAGCGCCAGCACCAGAACCTGAAGCACGTCGCCGGCGGCAAACGCGCCGACGAAGCTCTCCGGCACCATGTGCTGGATGTAGGCCGACAGCGAACCGACATGGGCCTGCTGAAAGCGCGCGACCGTTTCAGCCTGCTGCGCCGTTGCGTGTGCGACGCCCGCACCGGGCTGCACCCAGCGCACCACGACGAAACTGATCAAGAGACAGATCGTCGT
This sequence comes from Bradyrhizobium sp. AZCC 2230, assembly GCF_036924495.1. Taxonomy (NCBI): domain Bacteria; kingdom Pseudomonadati; phylum Pseudomonadota; class Alphaproteobacteria; order Hyphomicrobiales; family Nitrobacteraceae; genus Bradyrhizobium; species Bradyrhizobium sp. AZCC 2230. The sequence goes on from NZ_JAZHRS010000001.1 coordinate 4,284,930, forward strand.
CACCACCTCGAAATAGGCGAAGGCCTTGAGGCCGATACGTCCGACCGCTTTCATGTCGCCGACCTGCGCGATGCCGGTGACCACGACCAGGAAGATCAGCGGCGCGATCGTCACCTTGATCAAGGAAATGAAGACATCGCCGAGCGGCTTCAGCTCCACCGCAAAGTTCGGAAACAGAGCGCCTAACAGCGCGCCAAGCGCCGCACCTGCGACCACCAGGACATATTGCTCGCGCCAGAGCGGCTTGCGGCGACGTTCGGACGTGGCGCTTGGGATAGGCTCAGACAGCGGCGCTGCGGCGATCTGCAATTGACGTTCCTCCAACGACATCGGCGCGCCATGCGTCGATGGCGCTTTGTTCTTATCTCTCGATGCGGTTTACATTGGACCAGCGGCCTTTCCGGCGCTAATGCCGTATCGGTATCATTTGAGGACAAAACGTTATTATGGACCTGGTCTGGCTGGAGGACTTCCTTGCGATCGCCGAGGAGGGCGGGTTCTCCCGCGCCGCCGAGCGACGCAACGTGACCCAGCCGGCGCTGAGCCGCCGTATCAAATCGCTCGAGGAGTGGCTGGGCACGCAGCTGTTCGAACGCTCGACCCACACCATCACGCTCACGGCCGCCGGTGAGCGCTTTCGCCCTGTGGCCGAGGACGTGCTGCGCCGGGTCCTGGTCGGCCGCGAGGAAGCGCTCGAAGTCGCGCGGCTGAAGGCCGAGACCATCACCTTCGTCGCCACGCATTCGCTGTCGCAGACCTTCTTTCCCGAATGGATCCGTAACTCCGACGGCGCGCGCGACGGCTCCGCGGTCCAGCTCGTCGCCTCGAATTTCGCCGGTTGCGAGAAGCTGCTGCTGGATGCGCAGGCGCATTTCATGCTGGCGCACTACCATCCGTCGCTGGTGAGCCGGCTCGACATGGACCGCTTCCAGCGCATCGATCTCGCCACCGACGTGCTGATCCCGATCAGCGCGCCGGCGGCAAAGCCGGGCCGCGGCGGACGGCGCAGCAAGAACGCGCAGCCTCGCTATACCCTGCCCGGCGCATCCGGCGCGCCGCTGCCCTATCTCGCCTATCACCCGGGCTCGGGCGTGGGACGGCTTGTCACATCGTTCCTGGCGGCGAAGGATCCGACGGCCTGGCTCGTTCCGGGCTTTGCCGCGCCGGTGATGCTGCTGATCGACATGGCGCGCGAGGGACGCGGCGTGACATGGGCACCGATGAGCCTCGTCCGCGCCGATCTCGACACTGGCCGCCTGCTGCGTGCCGGCGGCGGGGAATGGGACATCCCGATCAATGTCTCGCTGTTCCGCACCCGCGCCCGCATGACCCGGGCGGCCGAGACTTTCTGGAATTCAGTGCGCAAGGGCCGGCCGGGCGTGAAATCCGCCGCATCTGCGTCTCGGGCCAGATGAGCCCTAGCATGGAACTTGCATAAATTCTGGGCGACATGGACGCCGCATGAACCTCATCAGTCTCGACATCCGCATGCTCAGGTCGCTGATCTCGGTGGTCGAGACCGGCAGCATCACCGAGACCGCGCGACGGCTGGGCCGCACCCAGCCGGCGATCACGCTGCAGTTGCAGCGGCTGGAGGAACTGACCGGCAAGCAGCTGTTCGAGCATGGCGGCCGCAGGCTGATCCTGACCGACGACGGCACCACCGTCCTCACCTACGCCAAATCCATCCTGAGGCTGCATGACGAGCTGATCTCGCAGCTGGCGTCGCAGGAGATCGAGGGCCAAGTCGTGCTCGGCACGCCCGATCTCTATGCGGCGTTCATGCTGCCGCAGATCCTCAGCGTGTTCCGAAAATCGTTTCCGCGCGTGCAGGTCGAACTCAACTGCGCGCTGTCGACGCCGCTGGTCGGACTCGTCAAGCGCGGCGATGTCGACATCGCGCTCGTCACCCGCATGAATGATTTCACCGGCGGCCAGGTGGTGCGACGCGAGCAGCTGGTCTGGATGACCGGCGAGCAATCCGCCGCGCACCAGGAACGCCCGATCCCGCTCGCGCTCTTGCCGCCCGGCAACATCTATCGCGACTACGCCATCGATACGCTGGAGCGTGCGAGCCTGCGCTGGCGCATCGCCTGCGTCAGCGAAAGCGTCGGCGGACTGCAAGCGGCCGCCTTCGCCGGCATGGCCGTCACCGTGCTCGGCCGCAGCGCGCTGGTGCCGGCGATGCGCGAGATCGGGCCGAACGAAGGGCTGCCGCCGCTGCCGAAGATCGAGCTGCTGCTCTACAAATCGAGCGGCGCCACCTCAAAGGCCGCGACCGCGCTGCACGACTATCTCGCGCATTATCTGCGCCTCGACGAAGAGCTCAGCGGTCGCGGCGCGCCGATCGAGCTGGGCTAGGCCCACACAAACGTCGAAAACAACCCCATGCACAGTAGAATGGCCCTTGTTTGCAAAAGGGCTTTTCGCGCGCCCTTCCGGAGAAGGGCTGCGCGATTTCTTAGGTCATGTTTTTAGAGATTTGACACGTCGGGCAAAACACCGGCACACTAGCATCATGGGCGCTGCACCCCTCGGCGCTCTCCCCTCCGGCTAACGTAACGCCACCTGTGGCCAGAACTTGGCCCAGGGCTGCGCCTGCTCGAACGCGGCTGCGATGCGGAAGATCGTGGGCTCGTCGAGCCAGGGCGCGATGATCTGAAGTCCGATCGGCATGCCGTCACGATCGAAACCGCAAGGCAGCGTCGCCGCCGGAAGACCGGCGAGATTGATCGGCCAGGTGAACGGCGACCAGCCGAGATGCGGATCGACCTGGCTGCCGTCAATCTTGTCGACGCCGATCCGGCCGGCCTCGAATGCGGTCACCGCGACGGTCGGCGTCACCAGCGCATCGACGCGCTCGAACAATTTCAGGAACGCATTGCGGGCCTGGCCGCGGCGGTAGCTGGCTTCGATGTAATCCGTGCCGCTGTAGTGGCGGCCGGCACGGACGACATCGCGATAATCGGCCTCAGAGCTGGCGAGATCGGCCGTGGTCTTGGTCGCCACCGCAGCCGCCTGCTCGGTGAAGGCGATCGGCTTCAGTGTGTGCTCGAGAATTTCGGGATCGAGACCCGGACCGTCCATGGTGACCTGTGCACCGCAGGAATCGAGAACGGCGAGCGCCTTGCCAAATGCCGCGCAGACGTCGGGGCTGACGGCGGCGTAGCCGAGATCGGCGCTGGCGCCAATACGAATGCCATCGAGGCGCCCTGCGTTGGTGTCGAAGCGGCGGGACGGTACCGGCAGACTAGCGGCATCGCGCATGTCGTAGCCCGCAATGATCTCCAGCGTCAGCGCGGCATCCGCGACTGTGCGCGTGATCGGTCCGGTGTGCGCGAGCGAGGCCCAGGACGGTGGCGAGAAGCCGGGCGAGCGCGGCACCAGGCCAAAGGTCGGCTTCAACCCGAATACGCCGCAGAAGGACGAGGGTACACGGATCGAGCCGACGCCATCGGTGCCGATCGCGATCGGGCCGCAACCGGCGGCGACGCCCGCTGCCGCGCCGCCGCTCGATCCACCGCTGGTGCGACCGGGATTCCAGGGATTGCGCGTCGTACCCGTGACGGGGCTGTCGGCCGTCAGCTTGTAGCCGGACTCACAGGTCGTGGTCTTGCACGTGATGATCGCGCCGGATGCCCTGAGCGCCGACACCACGGCGGCATCGACATCGGGCACGAACGCCTTGTTCATCGGCGAGCCGGCGTAAGCCGGCACACCCGCGACGAAGACGAGATCCTTGATCGTGACAGGCACGCCGGCCAGCGGCCCCCTGGCTTCGCCCGCGCGCATCTCATTGGCGATACGGTCGGCCTCCGCCCTCGCCTGCTCGTACATCGGTGTCACCACCGCATTGCAGGCCTCATTGGTGGCTTCGAGCGCGGCAATTGTATCGTCGACGACATCGCGCGGCGTGAACGCCTTGCGCCGGTAGCCGGCCATGATCTCGTTAGCAGAAAGCGCGCCAAGGCCAGTCGGCGCCGGCGGGAACGCCGCTCGGCCGGAACCATCAGTCATCATCAACCCTAAAGATCTAGCTGAGCGCCGCGTCGACGGCGCGTTTGGCCATCACCGTGACGAGATGCGCACGGTAATCGGCTTCGGCGTGGATATCGGAGGTGAGGCCGTCGTTGTCGATCTTGATCGCCGCGATTGCGGACGGATCGAAATTCTCCGACAGCGCCCCCTCCATCGGCGGCACGCGGAATACGCCGGGACCCGCGCCGGTTACGGCGACGCGGACACCATCGGCGAATTTCGCGACGAACACGCCGACCAGCGCATAACGCGACGCCGGCGCCTTGAACTTTGAGTAGCCTGCCTTGAGCGGCACGGGAAAACGGATCGCCGTGATGATCTCGCCTGGCTCGAGCGCGGTCTCGAACAGGCCGAGGAAGAACTTGTCGGCCGCGATCTCGCGCGTGCTGGTGACAATGGTGGCGCCGAGACCGAGCACACCGGCCGGATAATCGGCTGCCGGATCGTTGTTCGCGACCGAGCCGCCGATGGTGCCGCGGCTGCGTACCGCAGGATCGCCGATCATCGAGGCCAGCGCCGCGAGCCCGGGGATTTTCGTCTGCACCAGCTTTGAGGCCGCCACCACGGCATGCGGCGTCATCGCGCCGATGGTGATGGTTGCGCCGTCGTCGGTGATGCCCTTGAGGGATCCAAGTTTTGAAAGATCGACCAGCGCGACGGGGCTCGCCAGCCGCTGTTTCAGTGTCGGGATCAGCGTCATGCCGCCGGCGACGAGCTTGCTGTCCTCGATCGAGGTGAGCAGCTTGGCCGCATCCGGGATCTGGTCGGGCTGGTGATAGGCAAATGGTTTCATTGTTATCCTCCCTATTCCGCGGCGACCGGCAGCGACGCGTGTTGCAACAGGCGCCAGATCCGGTTCGGCGTCGCCGGCATATCGACATGGGTGACGCCGAGATGCGACAGCGCATCGACCACGGCGTTGATGACGGCGGCCGGCGAGCCGATGGTGCCGACCTCGCCGCAGCCCTTCACGCCCATCGGCGTGTGCGTGCAGAGCGTCGAGTGGGTCGCGACCTTCATCATCGGCATGTGGTCGGCCCGCGGCATGCAGTAGTCCATCAGCGAACCCGACAGCAGCTGGCCCGAGCCTTCGTCGTAGACCGCATTCTCGAACAGCGCCTGGCCGACGCCCTGGACGATGCCGCCGTGCAGCTGGCCCTCGACGATCATCGGATTGATGACCGTGCCGACGTCATCCACCGCGGTGTAATTGACCAGCGTCACCGTGCCCGTCTCCGGATCGACCTCGACCTCGGCGATGTGGCAGCCGCCGGGATAGGTGAAGTTGACGGGATCGTAATAGGCCTGCTCTTCCAGTCCCGGCTCCAGCACCTCCAGCGGATAGTTGTGAGGCACGTAAGCGGCGCCCGCGATCTCCTCGAACGACTTGAGGCGGTCCGTACCCGCGACCGAGAAGTTTCCAGCCTCGAACTGGATATCGACTTCAGCGGCTTCGAGCAGATGCGCCGCGATCTTCTTGCCTTTGGCGATCACCTTGTCGGTCGCCTTCGACAGCGCCGCACCGCCAACCACCAGCGAGCGCGAGCCATAGGTGCCCATGCCAAACTGCACACGATCGGTATCGCCGAACACGATATCGACATTCTCAAAGGACACGCCGAGCTTTTCCGACACGATCTGCGCAAAGGTCGTCTCGTGGCCCTGGCCATGATTGTGGGTACCGATCATGACCGTAACCTGGCCGGTCGGATGCACGCGCACCGTGGCGCTCTCATAGAGGCCGCCACGCGCGCCCAGCCTTCCTGCGAAGCGCGACGGCGCAAGACCGCAGGCCTCGACATAGGTGGAATAGCCGAGCCCGCGGAATTTGCCCTTGCTGGCGGAGGCCGCCTTGCGGATGCCAAAACCCTTCACGTCGGCTGCGACCAGCGCGCCGTCGAGGCATCCCATCGGATCGCCGGAATCGTACTGCACCAGCACGGGCGTCTGGTAGGGATAGGCCTCCTTCGGGATCATGTTGCGGCGGCGGATCTCGACCCGGTCGATGCCCATCTCGCTGGCGGCGACATCGACAATGCGCTCCAGCACGAAGGTCGCTTCGGGGCGGCCCGCGCCGCGATAGGCGTCGACCGGCACTGTGTTGGTGAAGACGACCTTCACGTTGCAGTAGATCGCAGGCGTGGTGTAGACGCCGCCAAGCAAGGGACCGTAGAGATTGGTCGGGATATTCGGCCCGAAGGTCGAGAGATAGCCGCCCATATTGGCGAGCGTATTGACGCGAAACGCCAGGAACTTTCCGTGTTCATCGAGCGCAAGCTCGGCTTCGGTGACGTGATCGCGGCCATGGCGGTCCGAGACATAGCCTTCCGAGCGGCTCGCCACCCATTTGATCGGCCGCTTCACCCGCTTGGCGGCCCAGGTGATCACGGCTTCTTCGCCGTAGTGGAACTGCTTGACGCCGAACCCACCGCCGACATCGGGCGCAACCACACGCAGCTTGTGCTGTGGGATGTTCAGCACCAGCGCGCCCATCAGGAAGCGCACGACGTGCGGAAACTGGCTGGTGGTCCACAGCGTGAAGCGGTCCGTGCCCGGCTCATATTCGGCGATCGCCGCACGTGGCTCCATCGGGTTGCCGATCAGGCGGTTGTTGACGAGGCTGAGCTTGGCGACATGCGCCGCTTTCCGGAATGCGGACTCGACCGCGGCCTTGTCGCCGAGCTCCCAGTCACAGCAGATGTTGTTCGGCACATCTTCGAACAATTGCGGCGCGCCGGGCCTGACAGCTTCGAGCACGCCGACCACGGAGGGCAGCACCTCGTAGTCGATGGTCAACAGCTCGGCCGCAGCATCTGCCTGCTCAGGCGTCTCGGCGATGACGAAAGCGACCATGTCGCCGACGAAGCGTACCTTGCCCTGCGCCAGCATCGGGAACGGCGGCTCCTTCATCGGCACGCCCTTGGCGTCCGAAATGCCCCAGCCGCAGGGCAGCGAGCCCAGCTTGTCGGCCGCGACATCCTCGCCGGTCAACACCGCGATGACTCCGGGCGATGCCAGCGCCGCAGCCTTGTCGACGCCGCGCAGGATCGCGTGCCCATGCGGTGAGCGCACGAACACGCCCGCGGTCATGCCCGGGCGCTTGATGTCGGACACGTAATTGCCGCGGCCGGTGAGGAAGCGCTGGTCTTCCTTCCGCTTCGGTGAGGCGCCGATGCCGATCACATTGCCCATGGTCACTCTCCCTTGGCGGCGTTCATGGCGGCGGCGCCGGCCATCACTGAGACGACGATGTTCTGGTAGCCGGTGCAGCGGCAGATATTGCCTTCGAGGCCATGACGAACCTCGGCTTCGGTCAAATCCGGCTTCCCGGTGGCGAGTGCGACCGCGGTCATCAGCATGCCGGGCGTGCAGAAGCCGCATTGCAGGCCGTGATGCTCGCGAAACGCCTCCTGCATCGGATGCATCTGGTTCGAGCCGGGCGCGCCCTGAAGCCCTTCAATGGTGAGAAGGGTCGCGCCGTCGAGCGTGGGCGCCAGCAGCGTGCAACTCTTCACCGGCAAGCCATCGAGATGCACCACGCAGGCGCCGCACTGGCTGGTGTCGCAGCCGATATGGGTGCCGGTGAGGTTGAGCTGCTCGCGCAAAAGCTCGGCGACGAGCGTCGCGGGTTCGACGTCGACGGTGGTGGGCCGGCCGTTGAGGGTGAAGGATATCTGCAAGGTCATACTCCTGCGCGACGGGTCTTAGGCGAGTGGAAGCGCGCTGCCGGTGGCCCATGTGGCCATGACGACATCGCCGACGGTGAAGGGGTCTGCAAAGAAGGTCTTTTCCGGCACGTAGGCGACGAACTCGTCGTCCGGCACGGTGTCGAGCATGACCTTGACGAAGTAGCCCTGGTATTCGATCGCGAGCACGCGGCTTGGCAGCGACGTGGTATAGCCGGGCGGTAGGTCCCTGCCCGGCCGGACCAGCGCGACATCGTCGCGGCGCACGGCGATATCGACCTTGTCGCCGACGCTGACGGTCGGGCGCGCCTGAAGCGGCACTTCGATGCCCGACGGCGCCGCCTGTGCGAGCGTAAAGCTTGCACCGTTGACCTTTTCGACCCGACCGGAGAGCACGTTCTGGCCGCCCATGAACTCGGCAACATAACGATCGTGCGGATGGGCGTAGACATCGCGCGCCGCGCCCGCCTGCTTGATCTTGCCCTGCTCCATCACCACCACGAGATCGGCAAGCGCGATCGCCTCGAGCTGGGTGTGGGTGACGTGAATGAAGGTGATGCCGAGCTCCTGCTGCATCCGCCGCAGCTCCTGGCGCATCTGCACCCGGAGCTGCTCGTCGAGCGCCGACAGCGGCTCGTCGAGCAGCAGCACCCGCGGCTCGGTGATCGCGGCGCGCGCCAGCGCGACCCGCTGCTGCTGGCCGCCGGAGAGCTGCGCCGGCAGGCGGTCGGCGAATTGCGTCAGCCGCACCTTCTCGATCATGGCGTCGGCGGCGCGCAGGCGATCGGTCTTGGACATGCCGCGCACGCGCAGCGCAAAGGCGATGTTCTCGCGGACGGTCAGATGCGGAAACAGCGCATAGGACTGGAACATCATCGCGGTACGACGCTGCACCGGGGCGAGCCCGACGACGTTCTGGCCGCCGATCACGATCTCGCCCGCGGTCGGGTCCTCGTGGCCCGCGATCATGCGCAAAATCGTGGTCTTGCCGCAGCCGGAGGGGCCGATGAAGCAGCAATAGGCGCCGTCGGCGATCCTGAGATTGACGCCGTCGACCACATAGGTCGCGCCGTCAAAGCTCTTGCAGACGCCTGCCAGTTCGATATCGCCGCGATCGTTCTTCATTCCCACATCAACCCTTGCTCAACCTTTGGCCTGGCTGCCGCGCTTCTTCTGGATCAGCACGATGCTGCCGAGGCTTGCGCCGATGACGATGAAGGAGACGATGGTGGTCACCGTGCCCAGCGCATAGAGCGAGGGCGAGGTGACGTTCAGCGTCATGCTCCAGATCTCCAATGGCAGCGTGTTCAACGAGCCCGCGGTCTGGAGGCTGCGGGCGAACTCGTCGTAGGACAGCGTGAACCCGAACAGCGCGACTGCGACGAGGCCGGGTGCGAGCACCGGGATCATCACCAGCCGGATCGACTGCCAGCGGCTGGCACCGAGATCGTAGGCCGCCTCCTCCCAGACATGGTCGAAGCGCGACATCACTGCGAACATCACGAGCACGCCGAACGGCAGCGTCCAGGACAGCTGCGCACCGAGCGCCGAGGTGTACCAGCTCGCATTCAGGCCGAGCGCCTGGAACAGGAGGCCGGAGCCGAGGCCGAGCACGAGGCCGGGCGCGACCAGGCTGCCGATCATCATGTAGAAGACAAAAGTGTCGCCGCGAAATCGCTTGCGGAAACCGAGCCCGGCCAGGAACGACACCACCACCGTGATGACGGTGACGATGACGGCGAGCTTGATCGAACGGTCGAACGAGCCCTTGACGTCGCCGGTCCGGACCTGGGTGAAGAGATCGACGAACCAGTGCAGCGAGTGCCCCTTCATCGGGAACACCAGGCCGCCACGGATATCCTGGAACGACAGGATGTAGATGCAGAACATCGGGCCGTAGAGCGCAATCACGTAAAGGCCGAACAGCGTCGCCAGCACGTAGAACGTCCAGGGCCGCCCGCCTTTGCTGGGCGCGATCGCCTTGGTCGTCGCGGGCACCACCGTCTCGGGCATCTCGGCGAGAACCGCGCTCATCGCGTGATCTCCTGCCGGATATCGACGGTGCGCAGAATCAGCGAGACGATCGCGACCAGCACCAGCGTCAGCAGCACGGCGCTTGCGGCTGCGGTCGGATATTGCAGCACGCCGACGTCCTCGTAGAAGGCGCTGACCACCGAAGCCGAGCCGCCGCCGGACATCACCTTGACCACGAAGAAATCGCCCATCACGATTGAGACCACGAAGATGGTGCCGAGCGCGATGCCGCTCTTGGACATCGGCACCACGATCAGGCGCATGATGTCGAAACGGCTGGCGCCGGCGTCGATCGCAGCCTCGATCAGCTTCTTGTCGATCCGCGCCATGGAATTGAAGATCGGCACGATCATAAAGATCGTGAGCTGGTGGACATAGGCGATGACCACCGCGAGGTCGGAGAACAGCAGCACTTCCAGCGGCTGATGGATGACGCCCATCGCCAGCAGAGCCTGGTTGATCAGGCCTTCCTTGCCGAGCAGCGGAATCCACGAGATCATCCGGATGATGTTCGAGGTCCAGAACGGCACCGTGCACAGCAGGAACAGGCCGATCGCCAGCAACTGGTTGCGGACGTGGAACACCAGGAAATAGGCGACGAAAAAGCCGATGATCAGCGTGAAGATCCAGGTCAGCACGGTGAACTTGATAGTCGCCAGGTACAGCTTCAGCGTCAGCGCCGAGTGCAGCACCTCGACATAGCTTGCCAGCGTGAAGCCCGGCGTCAGCCCGCCAAAGCCGTCGGTGGCGAAGAAGCTCGCGGCCAGCACGACCAGGATCGGCGCCACGAAGAACGGCACCAGCACCAGGACCAGCGGCGAGACATAGAGCCAGCCGGCGAGATTGGAACGTGAAGGAGCTTGAGCTGAACTCGAACCTGGCTGCATATCAGCAAATGCCTCGAAGTCGATCTTGTCGCACCGGCGCGTGACGGCGCCGGTGCTTCGCTTGGGTCAGGGAAAGCAGGTTTCAGGCCACCTTGAAGTCGTTCCAGCGCTTGTTCATGTAGGCCGCTTCATCCATCAGCGTGTTCCAGCACGAGATGTTCTTGACGCGGTCGAGGAACGAGCCGCCGTCACGCTTGGTGCCGGCCTTCTCCATCGCAACGCCGTAGGGATCGTTGATGACTTCCGGCGCCGGCTTGCCGTCGTACCAAAAATCCCATTCGGCAGCGGTCAGGAACTTCTTCGCCGTCGACGGCACCGGGCTGTAATAGCCGTAGCGGCCGACGAAGCCGCCCTGCCAGCCCGACAGATACCAGTTGAGATATTCGTAGGCGGCATCCAGCTTCTTGCCGGAGAGATGCTTCATCAGGCCCATGCCGTTGCACCAGCCGCGATAGCCTTCCTTGCCGTTCTTGACGTTCACGGGCGCGTAGACGCAGGGGATCTCCTTGACGCGGACGGCTGCGACCGCCGGCGACCACATCGACTGGATCACCACTTCGCCCGCCGCCATCAGCTGCACCGACTGGTCGAAAGTGGTCCAGGTCGCGCGGAACTGGCCCTGCTTCTTCAGCTCGATCAGCTTGTTGCAGGTGAAGTCGATCTCCTCCTTGGTCATGTTGCCCTTGTTGCCGTACTTGATCAGTCCGGCGCTCTCGAAGCAGAGCGCGGCATCCATGATGCCGATCGCGGGCACGTCGAGGATCGCGGCCTTGCCCTTGAACTTGGGATCGATCAGATCCTTCCACTCGGTCACTTCGTGGCCGACCAGATCGGGGCGATAGCCGATGGAGTCGGCGTTGTAGACCTGCGGCAGGAAGGTCGCCCATTCGGTGACGCCGTCGTTCAGATCGGTTGAATCGGGCTTCGCGATATACATGGCTTCATAGGGCGAGATGCCCTGGCGCGGGATCTTGTGGCCGTCGATCTCGCCCTTGGTGAAGATCGGCAGGATGTTGTCGAACTCCTTGATCTTCTTGACCTCGATGCCCTGGATCACGCTGCGCTTGGCGGCGAGCTTGGCCTGCCAGCCCTCGAGATCGGCGATATCGACCGTATTAGGCTGGCTTATGAAGCGGTTGATGGCCGCGGAGGTGTCGAGGTTCTGCATCGTCACCTTGAAGCCGAGATCCTTGGCGGCCTGGTCGCCGATCGCCTTCACCACCGAATAGGAGACGCCGACATGGCGCAGCTCGATGTCCTTGATCTCCTGCGCCCAGATGGTCGGGAATCCGCGGATTGCGTCCGATCCAACGGCTGCGCCCGCAACGGCGGCCGCACCCTTCAACAGCGTGCGCCGGCTCAGCTTTTTCGTCGACTTGACGCCCGTTTTGGCCTCCGTTCCCGCCGGATCGGAAGTCAACGTCCCCTTGGTCTCATCAGACATGGCAACCCTCATTGGTTACGATGAACGCTCGCACCGATCGCCATTGATCGGCTGCTTATGTGATCGTTACGCGTGAGGCTATGGCTGAGATTTCGCGAAGTAAAATTGGAAGTAGAAATTCGCCGTATAAACGCGGCTAATGGATCAGGCCGCTGCATTTGGTTTTAGCAGCGGCGCATAAGAAGGCGTCAGGACGTGTATGCAAGGCGCGGACTTCGATCGCACTGGCTCGTTCGCGCAGCAGGTGCGATAACAATTGCGCTGCTCGTTGCCGCAAGGTTGTGCGCGGCACACGCCGGCGATGTGTCTATTGCGCCGGAAAAGCTCAAGGCGATCGGCACGATCGATGCGCGCTTTCAATCCTACAATATCGAGATGGTGGAGGTGACCGGCGGGCGGTTCTGGAAGCCTTATCCGCGAATGATGCGTGCGTTCGATGAGCGGGATCGTTACAGCGCGAGACCACCGATCGATCTTGCCAATGCACGGCTGCGCAAGCTCGCTGCCGCGCTGGCGCCGGCCTATCTGCGCGTGAGCGGCACGTGGGCCAATGCGACGTTCTTTGCCGACACGGACGATGCGCCGGGCAAGCCGCCACCGGGATTCGACTCCGTGCTGAGCCACCAACAGTGGCGTGGCGTGATCGATTTCGCGCGCGCGGTCGACGCGGAGATCGTCACCTCCTTCGCGATCAGTCCGGGCAGCCGCGATGCCGATGGCATTTGGAAGACCGATCAGGCGCAGCGCCTAATCGACGCGACGCGTTCGCTGGATGGCCACATCGCGGCGGCGGAATTCATGAACGAGCCGACACTGGGCGCGGCGGACGGTGCACCGCCTGGATATGATGCGAAGGCCTATGGCCGCGACTTCAGGATTTTTCGCGAATGGATGCAACGCGCGGCACCTGACACGTTGATCGTCGGGCCGGGTTCAATCGGCGACGCGCCGTCGCCGTCCGGATCGGGCACCACCACGCGGGATCTGCTGGCCGCATCCGGCCCCGGTATCGATCGCTTCTCCTATCATCACTACAACACGCTCTCGCCGCGCTGCGGCGGCCGTGATGACCCGCCGCAGGCGCTCTCGGCGAGCTGGCTGGCGCGCACCGAGGCGACTCTCGCGATCTACCGGACCCTGCGTGACGCATTCGAGCCGGGCAAACCGATCTGGCTGACGGAGACAGCGGACGCGGCCTGCGGCGGCAACCGCTGGGACAAGACGTTTCTCGACACGCTCCGCTATCTCGACCAACTCGGGCGGCTGGCAAGAGCCGGCGTCCAGGTGGTGATGCACAACACGCTGGCCGCCAGCGATTACGGCCTGCTCGACGAAGGGACGTTCCGTCCGCGGCCGAGCTACTGGGCTGCGCTGCTCTGGCACCGGCTGATGGGCACGATCGTGCTCGACGCGAACTCGGTCGCCGCGCCGGATCTCCATCTCTATGCGCATTGCCACCCGGGCATGCGGGGCGCAGTGTCCGTGCTCGCGATCAACGCGTCCCGTCATGCATCGTCTGCCCTGACGCTCTCACACCCCGCCGAGCGTTACACGTTGCATGCGACGCGCCTGGAAGGCGCGACCGTGCAGCTCAACGGCCGGCCGCTCGCGCTGAGTGCCGATGACGAACTGCCCCGGCTTGTGCCGCACGCAGCAGCCGCGGGCCCGATCCGGCTTCCACCGGCGAGCATCACCTTCCTGGTATTTCCAGCAGCCGCGAATCCTGCCTGCCGTTAGCCGCTCTCAGGATTTGAGCGTGTCGCGCGCGGTCTCCGGCGCCATCAGCGTCGCAACAATGGTGATGATCGACAGCGCGATGATGTAGAGCGACACCGGCCAGTAGGTGCCGGCCCAGGCGAGCAGCGCAGTCGCGATCAGCGGCGAGAAGCCGCCGCTCAACGCGGCTGCGACATTTGCGCCGAGCGAGGCGCCACTGTAGCGCACCTGGGTGCGAAACAGCTCCGGCATGAACGCGGCTTTGGGTCCGAACAGCAGCGCATGCGTCAGCGTCACCGTGACCACGAGCGCGAGCGTGATCAGCACCGGCTCCTTGGTGTCGAGGAACCAGAACAGCGGAAACGCCAGCGCCACCGAGAACACACCGCCGGCGAGATAGAGCGCCTTGCGGCCGAAGATATCGGACAGCCAGCCGGCGAGCGGCAGCGTCGCGAATTCGACGATCGCGGCATAGACCACCGCATTCAGGATCACCTGACGCGGCAGGCCGAGCTTTGTCGTGGCATAGACCACGGTGAAGACGGTGAGGAGATAAGCGAGCCCGACTTCCGACACCGTGATGCCGATCGCCAGCAGAAAGCTGCGCCAGTCGCGACGCAGCACCTCCCACACCGGCTGCGCCAGCACCTCCTTGCGCTCGACCACCTCCTTGAAGTGCGGCGTCTCCGCGAGCCTGAGCCGCACGATGAAGCCAACGCCGACCAGCAGAATGCTGATCAGGAACGGCACGCGCCAACCCCAGCTCAAGAAGTCCGCTTCGGGCAGTTGCGTCATCAGCCCGAAAATGCCGGTGGAGGCGGCAACGCCGACGGGAAAACCGATCTGCACCAGGCTGCCATAGAAGCCGCGCCGATTGCCGGCATGCTCGGCCACCATGACCACAGCGCCGCTCCATTCGCCGCCGAGACCGATGCCCTGGATGAAACGGAGGATGACGAGCAGGACCGGCGCCCAGAGGCCGATCTGGCTGTAGGTCGGCAGGCATCCGATCAGGAAGGTGCCGAGGCCCATCGCGATCATGGTCGCGACCAGCATTGTCTTGCGACCGAGCCGATCACCGTAGTGCCCGATGATGGCGCCGCCGATCGGCCGCGCCACGAAGCCGACCGCGTAGGTCGAGAACGCCGCCAGCGTGCCGACGAACGGGTCAAAACTCGGGAAGAACAGCTTGTTGAGCACGAGGGCTGCGGCCGTGCCGTAGATCAGGAAGTCGTACCACTCGATCGCCGTGCCGAGCGCACTCGCCCACACCACATGCGCCGTCGTCGATCGCTCCGCCGCGCCGGAGACCCCCGTTGCTGCCGTCATTGCCATGCGCCCCAAGAATTCCAGACGGCATCATGGCCAATCGGGGTGATGGTTGCAACCTGCGGAGGCATTGCCTCAAACCGAGATCACATTGCGAGATTTTCGCGGCGCTGTTCCCACACCCGTCATTGCGAGGAGCCCTTGCGACGAAGCAATCCAGGCTGTCTCCGCGGAAAGATTCTGGATTGCTTCGCTTCGCTCGCAATGACGCATGGAGAGACCTAATTCGCCATTGACAAATCTATTCGCCAATATCTAATTTGATTCCCAGAACAACCGGCCGCGCCAAGTGGCCCATAAAAGAGAGGGAACGACGATGAGAGGGCTTTTGGCCTGCGCCATGCTCGCGGCCATGACTTCGACGATCATGACGTCTGTCGCGAACGCGCAAGTCTCCGACGACGTGGTGCGGATCGGCGTGCTGACGGATCTGTCGAGCTGGGGACGCGACAACAGCGGGCCGGGTTCGGTCGAGGCGGCCAAGATGGCGGTGGAGGAATTCGGGCCGACCGTGCTCGGCAAGCCGATCGAGATCATCAGCGCCGACCACCAGATGAAGACCGACGTCGGCGTGCAGATTGTGCGCGGCTGGTTCGACAACAGCAAGGTCGACGCGGTCGTCGACATTCCCAATTCCGGCATCGCGATCGCCGTGCACAACATGGTGCGCGAGCGCAACAAGATCGCGCTGCTGTCCGGCCCCGGCGCGAGCTCGCTGACCGACGAGCTGTGCAGCCCGAACACCGTGCACTTCACCTATGACACCTACGCGCTGTCCAAGGTGACCGCCTCGGCCGTGATCAAGGAGGGCGGAAAGTCCTGGTACTTCATCACCGCGGATTACGCCTTCGGCCAGCAGCTCGAGAAGGACGCTACCCGCTTCATCAACGAGATGGGCGGCAAGGTGCTGGGCGGCGTCAAGCATCCGACCAACACGGCAGACTTCTCCTCGTTCGCGCTGCAGGCGCAGAGCTCCAAGGCTGACGTGGTCGCCTTCGCTAATGCCGGCCAGGACACGGACAACGCCATCAAGCAGTCCGGCGAGTTCGGCCTGGTCCAGGGCGGGCAGAAGCTCGTCGGCCTGTTGATGTTCGACACCGACGTGCACGCGATCGGGCTGAAGTCCGCGCAGGGCACCTACATGACCACGGCGTCGTACTGGAACATGGACGAGGCGACCCGTGCCTGGTCCAAGAAATTCTTCGCCCGCACCAATGTGATGCCGACCATGATCCAGACCGGCGTCTACGGCTCAGTGCTGCATTATCTCAAAGGCATCAAGGCCGCCGGCACCGACGATCCGGCCAAGGTGATGGCCAAGATGCGCGAGCTGCCGATCGAGGACATTTTCGTTCATGGCGGCAAGTTGCGCGAGGATGGCCGTGTCATCCGCGACATGTATCTGGCCCGGGTGAAGTCGCCCGAGCAGTCCAAGGAGCCGTGGGATTATCTGGAGATCGTCAAGACCGTGAAAGGCGAGGACGCCTATCGCCCGGTCTCCGAATCCAAATGTCCGCTGTTGAAGAAGTGAGGTGAGACATGACCGGCAACGCGCGCAACGCAATTGAGACTTACGAGTGCGATGTGCTCGTGGCCGGATCGGGTGCGTCCGGCATGTCCGCCGCGATCACCGCGCGCTATCGCGGCCTCGACGCGCTGATCGTCGAGAAGGAGCCGCGCTTCGGCGGCACCACCGCCCGCTCCGGCGGCTGGCTGTGGATTCCTGGCACCTCGCTGGCGAAAGCCTACGGCATCGCGGAGACGCCGGAGCAGGCCCGCACGTATCTGCGGCACGAGGCCGGCAACAATTTCGATGCCGCACGCGTCGATGCGTTCCTCAGCGCCGGCCCCGAAGCGGTCGACTTCTTCACCACCAAGACGGCGCTGCGCTTCGACATGCCGCTGGTGTTTCCGGACTACCATGCCGAAGCGCCCGGCGGCGCGCAAGGTGGCCGTTCCATGGTGACGCGCCCGTTCGACGGCCGCGAGCTCGGCGAGCAGATCAAGACGCTCGGCATGCCGCTGCCCGAGCTCACCGTGTTCGGCATGATGCTGGGCTCCGGCAAGGAGATCATCCATTTCATGCGGGTGACGAAGTCGCTGACTTCGGCGGTCTACGTCGCAAAACGCCTGTCGCGGCATCTGATGGACGTGCTGCGCTATGGCCGCGGCATGACGCTGACCAACGGCAACGCGCTCGCCGGGCGCCTGGCGAAATCCGCGCAGGATTTGAAGATTCCGATGTGGCTGTCCTCGCCGGTGCGCGAGCTGACGGTCGAGAACGGCACCGTCACCGGCGCGATCGTCACGCGCGAGGGCCGCGACGTGCGTGTTCGCGCGAGGCAGGGCGTCGTCCTCGCCTGCGGCGGCTTCCCGCATGATGTCGAACGGCGCAAGAAGATGTTTCCGCACGCGCCGACCGGCCATGAGCATTTTTCGCCCGGCCCCACCGGCAACACCGGCGACGGCCTGCGTCTCGCGGAAAGTGCCGGCGGGCATGTCGAGGATCGGCTGCCGAATGCGGCGGCCTGGGTGCCGGTATCGCTGACCACGCGCAAGGACGGCTCGAAGGGCGTGATGCCGCATTTCATCGACCGCGCCAAACCCGGCGTGATCGCGGTGATGCGCGACGGCAAACGTTTTGCCAATGAAGGCAATTCCTATCACGACTTCGTCCAGGCCATGATCAAGGCGGCCAAGCCCGGCGAGGAGATCGCGGCCTATCTCGTCTGCGATCACCCGACGCTGCGCAAATACGGTCTCGGCTGCGTGCCGCCGTTCCCGATGCCGCTGGGTCATCATCTCAACACCGGCTATCTCATGCGCGGCGATACGCTCGAAGCGCTCGCGGCGAAGGCCGGCATCGACGCGAAGGCGTTCGCCGAGACGGTCAAGCAGTTCAACGCGGCCGCGCCGCTAGGCCACGACGCCGCTTTCGGCAAAGGTTCAAAAGCCTATAACCGCTACCAGGGCGACGCCATGCACGGCCCCAATCCCTGCATCGCGCCGATCGAGAACGGTCCGTTCTACGCCATCAAGATGGTGGTCGGCGATCTCGGCACCTATGCCGGCATCGTCACCGACGAGAACGCCCGCGCGCTCGATGCCGAGGGCCGGGTGATTCCCGGCCTCTATGCCGCCGGCAACGACATGGCGAGCATCATGGGCGGCAATTATCCCGGCGCCGGCATCACGCTTGGGCCGGCGCTGACCTTCGGCTACATTGCTGGCCGTCATCTCGCCGACAGCGCCGCCAAGCGCGACGCGGCGTAACCACAGCGCATCGGAGGCGCATGAAGAGGGAAAGCCGCGGCATCCAGTCGATCGAGGTCGGCGGAGAATTGCTCCGTGCGCTCGCGAGATGCGGCGAGCCGATGATGCTGCGCGATCTCGCGCGCGAGGCCGGCATGACGCCGGCCAAGGCGCATCCTTATCTCGCCAGTTTCTCCCGCATCGGCTTGATCGAGCAGGACGAGACCACCGGCCGCTACGAGATCGGCGCACTCGCGCTCGAGCTCGGCCTCATCAGCCTGCGACGTCTGTCCGGTGTTCGCATCGCCCAGCCGAAGATTGCGGCACTTGCGAGCCAGATCGGGCACGCGGTCTCGCTCGCGGTCTGGGGCACGCATGGACCGACCGTGGTGCAGCTGGAGGAGCCCGGCCAGCCCGTGCACATCGTGATGCGCGCCGGCTCTGTGATGGCGCTGCTGGAAACCGCAACCGGCCGCGCCTTTGCCGCGTTCCTACCGGAGAAGACGATCAACGCCGCGCTCGAAAGCGGGCTTGATCGTCACGGCGTCGGCTACAATCCGAAGCGTGCGGTGAAAGGCGCCAAGGTCGCCGAGATGCTCGCTGAAGTTCGCAAGCATGGCCTCGCCCGCGCGCTTGGCGATCCCCTGCCCGGCGTCAATGCGTTCTCCGCACCGGTGTTCGACCATGCCGGCCATGTCGCGCTGGTGATCACCGCGATGGGGCCGGAAGGGACCTTTGATGCGCGCTGGGACAGCCCGATCGCCCATGCCCTGCGCGACTGCGCCAGCCACATCTCGAAGCGGCTCGGCTCCGGCATGACGATCGCGGCGGAGTGAGGCGCCGCTAGAGCCAATTGCGCGGTGCGCCCCCTCCCGCTTGCGGAAGAGGGTTGGGGAGAGGGTGTCTCCGCAACGGGACAATCCCCTAGAGGAGAAAGCCCTCACCCGCGCCTTCGGCGCGACCTCTCCCGTAAGCGGGAGAGGTAAGAAAACCCACCACCGCTAGAGCGGCGCCACCCTCACCTCTTCGGCCGAGATCGATCCGCTGTCGACCACCAACGCGACCGCGCCGCCGGTCAATGGCAACTCGCCGGTGTCCTGCACGCTGAACAGCTTCCTGCCGTCAACATGAGCTTCGATCTCGCCCCCGATCACACGGAGCTCGACCTTGTATTTACGATCGAGCTCCCAGGCGAAGCGTTCGCTCGCAAGCACGACCTCGTCATGTACGCGCTTGACCAGGCGCACGCGGCCACCCTCGGCGCGGTCGAACATCAGCGCATAATAGCGCTCGCGTCCCTGCACGCGCGCGGCAAGCCCCCAGGCATTTGCCAACAGCGGCGTGATTTCCGAGGTCACGCGATAGTCCTTCCAGTCGCGCGAGCCCTGCGCGATGAAGCCGAGGCCATCGCCATTGGTGACGCGCAGGCCTTCCCAGCGGGTCTGGAACTGGCTGACATTGTTGACCCAGGCGTGCTTCCACATCGTGCTGACATTGTTGTCCGGACGCTTCAGCACGGTGTTCGCCGCGCCGCCCCAGGTCAGGTAGTCCAGATAAAGCGTGCCATCGACTCCGAGCGGATCGCGCGTCTCGATCTCGACACCGATCTCGAAGATCGGATAGGCGTTCGTCTCCGGCACCTGCCAGCTCAGCAGGGCCTCGCAGCCACCGGTGAGCTCCTGCGCATCGCCATGGATCTGCACCAACTCGTCGTGCTCGTCGTAGACGCTGGCGAACAAGCGCACCGCGACCGTGCCGCTGTCTGTTTCCGACTCCAGCCGGCACTCGACGCGCTGGCCTGAGTACAGCGTCGGGCACGACACCAGCTGATAGGTCGGCATCGTAAACACCTCCTTGTCGAAGAAGGTGGGGCTGGCGATGCGCGCCACACGCCCGGGCGCGAGGCGGCGGAAGTCGATCGCGAGGCTACGCTCGCCATTGCGGCTGTGGCCGGCAACGTTGCTGAGCTCGACCTCGTGCAGCCGCGCCGGCGAGCCGCCCTTGTTGTGGAAACCCTGCAGGCTGCCCGGAAAATTGAAGTTGAAACGCGCACCATCCTTGGCGACCGCAAGCGCCGGCGCTCCCGCCAGCGCAAGCCCCGCCGCGACCAGCGATTGCGTCTCGATCACGGCGTCGGTGATCGCGGCGCCGCCGTCGGCCGTCGAGATATACATCCGATCGGCGATCGGCGTGCGGAAGTCCGGCCCGGCATCGAGGCCGGCCAATCCAGTGCGGATGCCGAACAGGCAGCCGACATTGCCGGCGTTGCAGTCGGTGTCCCAACCGGCTGTGTTGGCGATGCGCATCGCGTCCTGAAAACTGTTCTCGCCGTAGAGCGTCGCCAGGATGATCAGCGCGTGGTTCGGCACGACGTGGCAATTGCCGTGGAATTTGTCGTAGCCGTAACGCCCGGCGATCAGCGCGCGGGTGCGTTCCCAGTCATTGCTGTTGTCGCCGGCGTGCCAGTCACGCACGTCATTGACCACGCGCCGGATCAGCGCGTCCTTCGGCACGAAGGCAAGGGCGGTGTCGATCAGCTTCTGCACGTCGCGCTCGACGAAGGCCTGCGCCTCCATCGCGGCGAGCAGTTTTGCGGCATGAACGGATTCGCCGTCATGGCTGACGCGCCCGGCCTGTTCCGCGAGATAGGCGGCCTGCTCGGGATTGCCAGGGCTCACCATCGCCCAGCCGTCGATGAATATCTGCGCGCCGATCTGTTCGGCCACGGTCGCGCCGTTCAGCTCGATCGAACCGCTCTGCGGCGCCGGGATGCCGGACTTCAGGCGGAGATAGGCGGTGTGCTCGGTGGAATTGCCGATGCCGCCCCACCACAGCACGGCCCGTTCCTCGACGATGTAGTTGAGCCAGGCGTGGCCAACCTGCTTCGCCGTCAGGCGCTTCGGATAGCCGTTGTCGGCGAGCGCGCGCGGAAACGCGAAGGTGCCGGAGACGTCATCATCGGTGACGACGAGATGATGCGAGCGCAGCGCCACGTCGCGGCGTTCGTTGACGTAGTAGTTGATCGGCCCGAGCTCCTTCATGATGCGCTCATAGGTCCAGCCCTCGAAAGGCCGGCCGAGATAGACGCCGATGAGCTTGCCAAGCACACCGGCATAGACGCGCTCCGCGTAGTCATGAGGAATTGCCGTCACTTGTTCACTCCCACGTTCCATTGCATCGCCCGGTCAGACCGACGAGCGTTTCATGATCTCGAATTTCAGCTCATGGCTCTTGCCGGGCGGTCCGAACCCGCCCGGCTGCAAGCGCCTCACCAGCGTCTCTGCCGCAAGCGCGCCAAGGTCGAACTCCGGCTGCCGCACCGTGGTGAGGCCGAGCAGCTTTGCGACCGGAATGTCGTCGAAGCCCGCGATGGCGATATCGCCGGGGATCGAGAGCCCGGCATTGCGCGCCGCCTCCATCGCGCCGAGCGCAAGCACGTCGCTGGCGCCGAACACAGCGGTCGGGCGCTCGCCCTTGCGTTGGAGCAGCCGCGTCATCGCGCGCGCGCCGGATTCTTCCGAATAGGCGCTGTCGGTGACGAAATCGGGCGATAGCCCGGCCTCCCGCATCACCGCGCTGTAGCCTTGCGCGCGTCGCTGGCTCGGGCCGAACTCGGCCTGGATCATGGCAATGCGGCGATGCCCCCGCGCGATCAGAAGCCGCGTCATCGCGGCTGCGGCTTCCGCGTTGTCGATATAGACGCTGTCGATCGCGAGCGGCCCGTCCGGCTTGTGCTGGCTTTCCAGCCGCACCAGCGGAATGCCTTTTCGCGCTAGCACCGCGAGTTGCGGCACGCGCAGGTGAAAGAACGTGGCGACCACGCCGTCGGCGCGCCCCTGCAGCAGCCAGTCGATCGCGCGCGCCTCGCGCTCTGGCCGCCCGTCTGTGTCGAAGATCAGCACGTCGTAACCGGCGGGCGCCGCGACTGTCTGCAGGCCACGAACGAGACCCGGATAGAACGGGTTGGTGATATCAGGGATGACGCAGGCAAAGGTCATGGTGCGCGCGCTGCGCAGCATCCGCGCCGGATGATTCGGCCGATAGCCGAGCCCTTCGGCGACCTCGAGGATGCGCGTCCGCGTTGCCGGCGGAACGGACGGCGTCTCCGCCTTGTTCAGGACGAGCGACACCGCGGCCTGCGAAACACCGGCCGCGAGTGCAATATCCTTCTGCGTGGGGCGGGCCGGCGCCGCTTTGTCGCGCCCCCTTCCCCCGCGCCGTCCTCGTTGTTGACGTCGTCATTCCGCTTAGTTATACGTATTACTAAAGCAAAATCAACAATCGCTATTTGCGCCCGAGGAAACCGAGGTTCATCGCCATGACCATGACCCGACGCCAGCTTGTCGCCGCCATTCCAGCCGCCGCGCTTGCAGCCAATCTGCCGCGTAGCGCCCGCGCCGAGGACGCGCGCAAGGTCGTGACCTTCTGGTTCGGTCAGGCGAATTCGGACGGACAAGCCGCACTGCGCAACGATCTGGTCGAGGCCTTCAATGCCTCGCAAGACAAATATCTGCTGCAGATGGAAGTGAAGGGCGCGGCGGTCAACAATCTGCTGAAGGTCGCCCTCGTCGCCGGCAATGGCCCTGACATCGTGCAGACCGCAGGACCCGCCTATCTCACCGCGATCGCCAATGCCGGCCAGGTGCTGCCGCTCGACGATTTCGCCGAGAAGTACAAATGGAAGGACCGTTTCCTCGCGCCCCTGCTCAACACCAGCGTCTATGGCGGCAAGCTCTACGCGCTGCCGCGCGACTATGAATCGATGCACCTGTTCTACAACAAGGAGCTGTTCAAGCAGAACGGCTGGAAACTGCCGACCAACCGCCAGGAGATGGAAGAAGTCGCCGACGCCGCGCTCGCCAAGGGCATCATCCCCCTCGGCGCCGGCAATGCCGACTGGAAGGGCGTCAACGAGTGGCTGATGACGGTGTTCTTCAACAACGTCGCCGGCCCCGACAATGTCCGCAAGGCGCTTGCCGGCGAACTACCCTGGACCGCGCCGCCCTTCGTCGAGGCCGTCGAGCTGTCGAAGGCCTGGTACAACAAGGGCTATTTCGGCAAGAACTACTTCTCCCTGACGATCGAGCAGAGCTTCCTTCAGGTCGTGAACGGCAAGGCGGCGATGGCGCTGGGCGGCACCTGGTCGTTCGGCACCAAATCCTACGGCATGTCCAAGCCCGACACCGTGATGGACGTGATGCCGACGCCGAGCCTCGGCTCGGCCTTCACGGGACCGCTGGTGCATCTTGCCTGCGGCGCGACACTGTCGATCGCCAAGACCTCGCAGAACGCGGAAGGCGCCGCGGCCGTGTTCGAGTTCATGCTGACACGCAAATTCTACGAGACGATGAACCGCGACTGGCCCGGAAAATGGGCGCTGCCGGTCAAGGATCTGCCGCCGGACATGCTGAGCGGCATCGGCTACCCCCTGTTCGAGAAAACCGTCGCCAATCTGCACGAGGCCTTCAGCAAGGGGCAGTACGGCTTCACCACCTGGACGTTCTGGCCGGGTGCCACCAACTCCTATCTGATCGAGGGCATCGAGCAGGTCTGGCTCAACAAGATCACAGCGGATGCTTACCTGACGCGGATGCAGACGCTGTTCAGCCAGGAAGCGAAGGAAGGCAAGGTGCCGCCGCTGCCGCCGCGGACGGCCTGATCTCAAGATGTGGCTGTTCGCGCTACCGGCGCTGCTGATCAATATCTGCATCATCCTGGTGCCAGCCGTGCTGACATTCACGGCGGCGTTCTTCATGTGGGACGGTGTCGGCACGCCGATGTGGGCAGGCCTCGCCAATTTCCAGAACATGGTCGCCGATCCCGTGTTCTGGTCGGCTCTCACCAATAATTTCATCTGGACCGCGATCTTCCTCACCGTGCCGGTCTGCCTCGCGCTGGTGATGGCCGCAGCACTTCTGGTGGCGCCGAAAGCGCGCATCGTGGTGCAGTCCATCATCTTCCTGCCGCGCATCATCGCCGTCGCGGTCACCGGGCGCATCTTCCAGGGTATGATCTTCAGCCCCGTCACCGGCATCGTCGCCTGGCTGAACGAGCGGGGCTTCTCGATCTCCGATCCCCTTGCCGATCCCGACCGCTCGCTCTATGCGGTCGCGGCCGTCGACATCTGGCACTGGTGGGGCTTTCTTGCCGTCGTGTTCCTGTCGGCGATGCGGCAGATCAGCGTCGAGCAGATCGAGGCAGCGCGGCTCGATGGCGCCGGCTTCCTCCAGCTGTTCCGCTACGTGCTGATCCCGGGCATCCGCCCGACGCTGACGCTCATGCTGATCCTCACCGTGATCTGGTCGTTCCAGGTGTTCGAGTTCATCTTCATCGTCACCCGCGGCGGGCCCGCCTATGGCAGCGAGGTGCTGGCGACGTTTGCCTATCGCCACGCCTTCTTCGAAGGCGATGTCGGGCAGGCTGCAGCCGCCGCCTGCGTCATGAGCCTGTTCGGCCTGTGTGCCACCGCCGTCTATCTCTGGCTCCAGATCACCGACGACGCGCAATCGACATGATCGGAGATCGCTGGAGCAAGACATTCAGCCTGGGGCTGATCGGCGTCGCATCGTTCAGCTCGCTGCTGCCGATCGTGCTCGCCGTGATGAACGCGCTGAAGACGACGGTCGAGATCGGCAGCAATCCGCTCGCGCTGCCGACGCAATTGCACTGGGAGAATTTCTCGTCCGCCTGGCGCAACGCCCGGCTCGGCCCCAGCCTGCTGCACAGCGCCGAGGTGGCGGCGCTCACCATTTTGATGGTCTGCATCACCGCGACGCCCTGCGCCTATGTGCTCGCGCGGCAGAAGGGCAAATTCTGGCGCTTCATCACCTTCTACTTCATGGCCACGATCACCGTGCCCGTGCAGCTCTATCTCTATCCGCTCTATTTCATCTTCGCGAAGCTGGGGTTGGTGAATTCGATTCCCGCCGTCGCGCTGATCTACACCGCGATGTTCTCACCGTTCGCGATCTTCCTGTTGCGCACCTATGCGCTCGCGATTCCCGTCGCGCTCGAGGAAGCAGCCCAGGTCGACGGCGCCAGGCCGTGGCAGACATTCTGGTACGTGATCCTGCCGATGATGCGGCCGGGGCTGCTCACGGTCGCGATCATCGTCGGGCTGAACGCCTGGAACGAGTTCGTCATCGCCGTGACGTTCCTGCAGAACGACAGCAATGTCACGGCGATCGTGCGCTTCTACAACCTCACCGGCCAGTATTCGACCGACTGGGGCGAGATGCTCGCCGCTGCCGTGACGATCGTGCTGCCGGTCGTCGCGATCTTCGTGCTGCTGCAGCGCCAGTTCATCGACGGCATGACCTCGGGCGCGGTGAAATCGTAGCGCCGCGCTACTTGTCCTTCACCGGCACCGTGTAGTTCAGGATCAGCCGGCCGCCATCCGGATAGATGGTCTGTCCTGTGATGTAGGACGCATCGTCGCTGGCGAGGAACGCGACGACCGAGGCGACCTCGCTCGGCTCGCCGCCGCGGCCGGCCGGCGTGCGCGACATCACGGTCTTGCGGGCATCTTCCGAGGTGTAGATCGAGGAGGCCACCATGTCGGTCAGGATCGTGCCCGGCCCGACCGCGACGACGCGGATATTGTGCGGGGCAAGCGCGACGGCGGCCACCGAGGTCAGCTGCTTCATGCCACCCTTGGACATCGCGTAGGTCGCAAGCGCCGGGATCGCCAGCAGCGCGTTCACCGAGGACATGTTGATGATGACGCCGCCGCTGCCTTGCGCGATCATCTGCTTCGCCGCCGCCTGCACGCCGAAGAACGCGCCCTTCAGATTGATGCCGATGATTTCGTCGAATTCTTCCTCGGTAATCTCGAGTAAGTCCCGGTTGCGGGCGACGCCGGCATTGTTGACCATGATGTCGAGCCGGCCGAACTCGCGAACCGCGGTCGCGACCGCACGATCGACGTCCGCGCGCCGCGCGACGTGGCAGGGCACGGCGTAGAGCTCCTTGGGCTTGCCCAGCTCGTTGACGGCCTTCTCGAGCTCATCGGTGTCGACGTCAGAGATGACCACCTTGACGCCGTCATCGAGGAACCGCTTTGCGCAGGCCTTGCCGATACCGCGCGCCGCGCCGGTGATGACGGCAACCTTGCCGGATAGTTTCATGGGTCTCACTCCAGGATAGCTGCTCAAGGCAGCGAGCTATCCCGGAGAGGACTCCCGTTCAAGCCGCCGCGAAGCCGAGATGAGCACGGAACCGGTTCTTGATAAAGACGGCATCGCGCGAGGGCAGCGAGCGCGGCCGATTTTCGGCCAAAACCTTGATGACAAAAAGCCGCGGACCACCGGCCAGCTCGGCGATTTGCGTGGCGAGGTGCTGCACTTCCTCGAGCGTCCGCAACGTGGCGGTTGCGGCAAAGCCGCAGGCTGCGGCGATCGCGGTGAGATCGACACCGCGACCGGTATGGCTCGCCTGCATCCCGGTCTCGCCAAAATGCTGGTTGTCGATCACGACGATGTCGAGATTTCGCGGACGGGCAACACCGATGGTGGCGAGACCGCCGATCCCCATCAATTGCTCACCGTCGCCGGTCAAGGCGAGGACGCGCTTGCCTGGCTGGGCCTGCGCCAATCCAAGCCCGATGAGCGCGGCGCCGCCCATGGCGCCCCAGAGATAGAAATTGCCGTCGTGGTCGCCGACGGAATGCAGGTCGTAGGTGGGCGAGCCGAGGCCGGAGACGACCAGCGTATCCCCGCGGTTCTTCAGGAGTGCCGCGACGGCGGCACGGCGATCGAGCTGAGAGGGCACCGACATCGATATCACCACTTCTTCTTGCCGATCAGGCGCTGCCCGATCAGGACCGCGATCTGCTGGTCGGACTCGTAGGCGAGCGAAGCGGCCGACTCGACCGTCTCGACCAGATCCTCCGCCGTCTCCGCCCGCATCACCTTCAGGCCGATCGCCTCCAGCGATGGCTGCGTCGCGCGGCTTCATCGGCACCTGCCAGGGATTGAACTCGGCCCATTCGCCGCGCATCGTCACCAGCATCAGCAGCGGAAAGCGGCCGATCGCCGACAGCGACAGCATGTTGATGCAATTGCCGACGCCGCTCGACTGCATCAGCAGCACGCTGCGCTGGCCGCCGAGCCAGGCGCCCGCGGCGATCGCGATGCCCTCCTCCTCCGTGGTCAGCACATTGGTGGTGACGTCGCGGTCGGCCGAGAACATGCGGATCAGCTGGCTATGGCCGGCATCCGGCACATAGGACATCTGCTGGACGTCGGCGGCTTTCAGGACACGATAGAGCTCGGACGGCCAGTCGTCCGAGCGCGCTTCGGGATTGGGCTTTGGGCTATGCACCGCGTGTCTCCGTGAATTTCGAGCGGCACGCTAGCGATGTTTGCGTGCGAAGGCTCTGACCGTCTGGCATGAGCTGGTATTGAAGGATTGTATAGCTGGGGGAACAGCGCAATGCGCATGACTGCGCCCTCTCCCCTTGCGGGAGAGGGCATCACCGCAGGTCAACACATACTCGGTAGGGTGAGGGGTATGTCGCCACGAGCCGGGAATCGTAAGGGTGGGCAAAGGCGCAAAGCGCCGTGCCCACGATTCCGCCAATGAAACGCAAAATGCGTGGGCACGCTTCGCTTTGCCCACCCTACGATACTGTGATCGCGGAGGCGTACCCCTCATCCGGCGCTTCGCGCCACCTTCTCCCACAAGGGGAGAAGGGAAGAGCCCCTCAGTTCGTCGCAGACCGCGCCGCCGCCGGCATATAGATCTGCGCGTAGCCTTCCTTGATCGCGGAGGTGATGCGATCCAATCGGCGGTCGATGTGCTTCTCAAGCACCGAGACGCAAACCTCTTCGTTGCGCGCCCTCAACCCTTCGATCACCGCACGGTGCTCGGCCTGGGTGTTGGAGCGGTTGATGCTGTCCATGTCGATCCAGCGCACGAAGCGGATGCGGGCGTTGACGTTGCGCAGAACGCGCAGCATCTCGGCATTGTTCGACATCGCCATCAGCCGTTCGTGAAAGGTCTCGTCCAATTCGACGAGCTCGACCGATGTGCGCTCGCCGGGATCGGGGCCGGTGGCTTCGAGGAATTTCAGCAGCGCGTCGATGTCCTCGTCCTTGGCGCGCTTGATGGCGAGGCGGACCGAAGCGACCTCGATCGACTTGCGCAGCTCGTAGAGATCGAAGATTTCGTGGGCGTCGAGCTCGCGGCAGAAAAAACCCTTGCCCGGCGTGAAACGCAGGAAGCCTTCGGTGTTGAGACGGTTGAGCGCTTCGCGCAGCGGCGTGCGGCTGACGCCGAGGCGCTTCGCCAGCTCGCCTTCGTTGAGACGTTCGCCCGGCTTGAACTCATAGCTCACGGCCATCGCCTTGAGCTGTTCATAGACGCGATCGACGATACTATCGGAAGCCAGTTCCACGTTGCTCATCATCAGCTGCATTCATGCCCGCACACAGCCCAATATACCGGGGCTGCGGGAGCGATTGCAATGTAAACAACAGCAGAGCTTGTGACAGACGGAATCAGGCGAACGCGCGCGGGCGCAGTCCAGCATGAAACCAGGTGATCATGGAATAGATGTCGTAGACCGGCAACCCGACCTCGGCCTGCAGCGCGGCGGCATAAGGTGGCATGTTGGTGCATTCGAGCACGATGGCGCCGACGTCAGGGTTCTTTGCCACCAGCTGCTTGCCGGCCTCGACCACGTCACGCTCGGCTTGCGCCACGTCCATGTCGTCCTTCTCGGCCTTGATCAACACGCGGAAAAATTCCTTGCCGTGCTCGGTGCCGACCAGCGGCGTATCGAGCGGCACGCCGGCGCCTTCGAGATGGGCCGGCGTCAGGGTCGAGCCCGACACCGTGACGAGGCCGACGCGCTTGCCGGGCGGCAAGGTCGCCTGCACCCACGGCACCTGCATCAGCGACGACGTCGCAACGGGAACGCCGACGGCGGCCGCGATCTCCTTCTGGAACAGCGAGAGAAAGCCGCAATTGGTGGTGATGGCCTCGGCCCCGAGCCGCACCAGATCCTTGGCGGCATCGATGAAGTCAGGCAGCAGGCCGGCGGCGCCCTTCAGCACGACCTTCTCCGGCGAGGCGCCGCTCACCACGCGATACAGCACCGGGAAAGGCCAGGTCGTGCCGTTGCCCATGTCGCCGGGAATGCGGGGGAAGCGCGCCTCCAGCATCAGGATGCCGAGCGGCGCTCCGTAGATGGCCTTGCCGCCACGGGCAATACGAGAAGACGAGCTGGCTGCGATGGTCATGGATGCGATCTCAGAGGAAGCGGGTGGGCGCGAACGGCGCGAGCGGAATTTCCGGCTGCTTGCCGCTCAGAAGCTGCGCGACAAGGCGGCCGGTGCGGGCCGAGCTGACCAGACCAATATGGCCGTGTCCGAAGGCATAGACGATGTCGCGCGAGGCGCGTGAATAGCCTATGCAGGGAATGCCGTCCGGCATGCTCGGCCGATGCCCGAACCAGGTCTTTATGCGCGACGACGGAATATCCCTCGGCAGTTTTGGGAACATGCTGAGGAGATGGTCGCGCAAAATCTCGGCGCGCTTCCAGTTCGGCGCGGCTTCAAGACCTGCGATCTCGACCGTGCCGGCGGCGCGCAGGCCCTTGTCGGTCCAGTTCACCACCATTTTGGCGTCGGACGCCATCATCGAGTTGCGCGGACCTGATTCCGGATGCTCGATCATGACGTGATAGCCGCGCTCGGTCTCGAGCGGCAAGGGATCGCCGACCGATGCGGTGAGCTGCTTCGAGCGGGCGCCGGCCGCCACGACGGCGGCATCGCAAGGAATCTCACCGGTCTCGGTGAGGACGGCGACAAGCTTGTTGCCGGAAAGCTTAAGGCCCGTCGCCTTGGCGCGCACGAGTTTTGCGCCGCTCGCCAGCGCGTGCTGGGCAAGCGCCGCAACGTACGCGCCGGGATCACGGCAGCGGCCGGCCTCTTCCACCACCACGCCAAAAGTGTAGCGCGGATGCAGATCCGGCTCGCGCTGACGCATCTCGTCGGCGTTCAGCTCCAGCCATTCGACGCCGACCTTTTTGCGCAGCCGCCAGCCGAGATCGTTGTCGAAGTTGCCGCGCGACGGGAAGACGTGCATCACGCCGTTGCGCTCGACCAGTTCGGGCACGCCGGCCTCTTCCGCAAGCGTCCTGTGCAGCAGCGGCGCGTCCTTCAGGAGATCGCGCAGCGCGAACGCGGTCTTTTCGACGCGCGCCTCGGTCCAGCCCGACAGCAGATATTTGATCAGCCAGGGCAGCGCCTTCGGCAAGTAAGACCAGCGGATCGCGAGCGGGCCGAGCGGGTCCATCAAATAGCCCGGCACCTTCTTCCAGACGCCCGGCTCCGCCGGTGGGATCACCGAATGCGATGAGAGCCAGCCGGCATTGCCGTAGCTCGCCGCCTGTTCGCCACCGGGTTCGCCCGGATCGATCAGCGTGACGCGATGCCCCTCGCGCAGCGCCTCGATGGCGCTGATCACGCCGACCGCGCCGGCTCCGATGATGGCGACGTGGCGGGCTTGCGACATCGCTTACGCCTTCACTGCCGGCGCAAAATCCTTGCCGACCGAGATCGCGCGTGGATCGATGATGCAATGGAGGATCGACGGCTTGCCCGAGGCGAGCGCGCGCTCGAACGCCGGCGCGAATTCTTCGGTGCGCTCGACGCGCTCGCCATGGCCGCCGAAGGCCTTCGCGTACATCGCGAAATCGGGGTTCTTGAGCTGGGTGCCGACGACGCGACCGGGATAGTCGCGCTCCTGGTGCATGCGGATGGTGCCGTATTGCGAATTGTCGACGACGATGACGACCAGCGCCGCGTCGTACTGCACGGCGGTCGCGAACTCCTGCCCGTTCATCAGGAAGCAGCCGTCGCCGGCAAAGGCGACGACGACGCGATCCGGAAACTGCCGTTTGGCGAGAACCGCCGCCGGCACGCCATAGCCCATCGAGCCCGAGGTCGGCGCGAGCTGCGAGGCAAAGCTGTGGAAGCGGTGATGACGATGGATCCAGCCGGCATAATTGCCGGCGCCGTTGCAGACGATCGCGTCTTTCGGCAGGCGGTCGCGCAGCCAGGTCATGACCTGACCGTACTGGAACGTGCCCGGCAGCTCGCGCGCCTTCTCGGTCCAGGCGAGATAATCGGCATGCGCCTTGGCGGCCTCGCCTTTCCAGGCGACAGCGCCTGCAGGCTTCAACGTCTCGACGGCGGCGGCGAACGCGGCCGGTGTCGCCTGGATCGCGAGCGCCGGCTGATAGATGCGGCCGAGCTCTTCGGAGCCCGGATGCACGTGGATCAGCTTCTGCTTCGGCGTCGGAATGTCGAGCAGCGTGTAGGACGAGGACGGCATCTCCGACATGCGGCCGCCGATCAGCAGAATGACATCGGCGCTGTCGATGCGCGCCTTCAGGCCCGGGCTCGGGCCGATGCCGAGATCGCCGGCATAATGCGAATGATCGGCATCGATCAGCGAGGCGCGGCGGAACGAGGTCGCGACCGGCAGGTCGAAGCGTTCGGCAAAGCGCGCGATGCTCCTGGTGGCGTCATCGCTCCAGCGCGAGCCGCCGAGAATGACGAGCGGCGCCTTGGCGCTCGTGAGCATCGCGCCGACCTGCTCGATATCAGCGGGCGCGGGCCAGCTCGCCGCCGGCTCGATGCGCATGGCATCCGCAACAGCTGCGGTCTCGGTCAGCATGTTCTCCGGCAGCGCGATCACGACGGGACCCGGACGGCCCTGCATCGCGACGCGGAAGGCACGCGCGACCAGCTCCGGAATGCGGTCGGGGCGATCGATCTCGACGGCCCATTTCGCCATGGTGCCGAACACCGCCTTGTAGTCGAGCTCCTGGAACGCCTCGCGCTCGCGCATGCCGGTGTCGACCTGGCCGACGAACAGGATCATCGGCGTCGAATCCTGCATCGCGATGTGGACGCCGTGGCTGGCATTGGTGGCGCCGGGACCGCGGGTGACGAAACAGATACCCGGGCGTCCCGTGAGCTTGCCATAGGCTTCCGCCATCATCGCAGCACCGCCTTCGGCGCGGCAGATCACCACGTCGATCGGGCTGTCATGCAGCGCGTCGAGTGCCGCGAGATAGCTCTCGCCCGGCACGCAGGTGACGCGGTCGACTCCTTGCGCGACCAACTGGTCGATCAGGATCTGGCCCCCGGTGCGGGTGTTGCGAATGGTCATGACAGCTCCCTGCAGGCTCTGGCGATGCGCTTCAAGGCTTCGCGCAAGTTTTGTTCCGAGGTGGCGTAGGACAGGCGGAAATAAGGTGCAAGGCCGAAACAGCCCATGCAAGGGGCATCGATGTGCATGTCAGCCGCGCGCGGCGATCGCGATCACTTCGATGCGGAAGGCGGGATCGGCGAGCTCGACCTTGCCGCAGGCGCGGGTCGGCGTGTTGCCCGGCACGACCCAGGCATCATAGACTGCGTTCATGGCATCGAAATCGTCCATGGTCTTGAGCCAAACCTGCACGCTGAGCAGGCGCGACTTGTCGGTGCCGGCGCGCGCCAACATGTCGTCAACCTTCGCCAGCGCCTCTTTGGTCTGCTGGGTGATGTCGGCAGTCTTGGTGTCAGCCACTTGCCCTGCGAGGAAAACGAGATCGCCGAACACGGAGGCGCGGCTGCGGCGGGCGTTCTGGTCGATGCGGGTGATATCCGACATGGGATGTCCTTCTATCTTTACTTGCCGGCGGCGATGATGCGGCGGCAGTGATCGAGCGCAGCACCAATGAGATTGTCGCTCGCCTCGGGCGTGCGGAACGCCGAATGCGCCGACAGCGTCACGTTCGGCAGTTTTGTCAGGGCATGGCCGGCCGGCAGCGGCTCGACGGTGAAGACGTCGAGGCCGGCATGCGCAATGTGGCCCGAGCGCAGCGCCTCTAACATCGCGTCCTCGTCGACGACGGCGCCGCGCGCGGTGTTGATCAGAATGCTGCCGGGCCGCATCTGCGCGATGCGCTCGCGCGACAGAAAACCCTTGGTCTCGTCGTTGAGCAAGAGATGCAGCGAGATCACGTGGCTCTCGGCCAACAGCTTCTCCAGCGGCACGAACGCGACACCCGGATGCGTCTTCGGCGTCCTGTTCCAGGCGATCACCTTCATGCCGCAGCCCGCCGCCATGCGCGCGGCTTCCGCCGCGATGCCGCCGAAACCGATCAGGCCAAGCGTCTTGCCGGTGAGCTGCACGGCGTCGCGACGCAGCCAGTTGCCCTCGCGCATGCCGCGGTCCATCTCGCCAAAGCTCTTGGCGGACGCCCACATCAGCGCGATCGCGCATTCGGCCACGGCCGTGTCGCCATAACCCTTGATCGTGTGCACGGAGATGCCGCGCTCAGCGAGCTCTTCCGGATTCATGTAGCTGCGCGCGCCGGTGCCAAGGAAGACGACATGCTTCAGCGCCTTGCACGTCTCGGCGATCGCACTCGGCACCGCGGTGTGATCGACGATCATGATCTCGGCATCACCGAGCAGGCCGGGCAGATCGTCAGGCTTGATGGAAGGATTGCGGTTGATGCTGACCGGCAGCTTCTGCGAGGCCAGCAGCTTGTCGGTGACCGCCGCCAGGGTGTCGTTGGCATCGACGAAAACAGCACGCACAGACTTTCTCCTCTCAATCCCGGCACCCGCGGACCGGCGCTCATCCAGCCCGGCACCACGGAGTTTTCTCTCGCTTTGCCAATGGACTAGGCTCAAATCTGCCTCATCGCTCAAATCGCCGGCAGAGCTGCAATACCATATTGCATTACGTCCTGAATACAGAAATAATCGACGGGCCGGAGTTGATGATCCCCATTCCCCAGGAGCACTGTCCATGAACCGCAGGGACGCACTCACCACCGTGGCGCTGGCGGGCGCCGCAATGGCCGCGACCGCTTCGGCCAAGGCCGACACCGCGCCGACGTCCACGCTCGATCGCATCAAGAAGAGCGGCGTGCTGCGCATCGCGGTCATCGCCGGCCAGGACCCCTATTTCCACAAGGACCTCGCGACCAATCAGTGGTCGGGCGCCTGCATCGACATGGCGAACGACATCGCGAGCAAGCTCGGCGCCAAGGTCGAGACACTGGAATCAACCTGGGGCAACCAGATCCTCGATCTCCAGGCCGACAAGGTCGACCTCGCCTTCGCCGTGAACCCGACGCCCGAGCGTTCGCTCGTCATCGATTTCTCGAGCCCAATCCTGGTGCACTCCTTCACCGTCATCACCAAGAAGGGCTTTGCCAAGCCGCAGACCTGGTCCGAGCTGAACAAGCCCGAGGTCAAGATCGCCGTCGACATCGGCTCGACCCATGAGACGATCGCGCGCCGCTACTGCCCGAAGGCGAACATCCTCGGCTTCAAGACGCGCGACGAGGCGATCCTCGCGGTGTCGACTGGCCGCGCCGACTGCAATGTCTCGCTCGCGGTGCTGTCGATCTTCACGCTGAAGAAGAATCCGACGCTCGGCGAGCTCGCGATCCCGCGGCCGATCCTGACACTGCCGACCAATCTCGGCATCCGCGCCGAAACCGATCGCCGCTACAGGGATTTCCTCAGCGCCTGGGCCGACTACAACCGTTCGCTGGGTCAGACCCGCGAATGGCTGCTGAAGGCCTATGAGACCGTCGGCCTCAGCGCCGACGACATCCCGGGCGAAGTGCAGTTCTGATCGATCATGTATATCAGGGACGTCGCCAGCCGCGCAGCGAGCGGCTGAAGGCGTTCTTGAGCCGGATTCACTGGACATATTGACGCGGATGCCCCGAGCAAACCGGGAGGCTGATATGCGCTCTGCCTTACGTGGAGCTTCCGGTGTTGACGCGGACTGGTGCGGGTTTAAGTAGGTGAGACAAAGACTGCAGGGATGGCGACGTTTGCTGGGCTGGTTCCCGTTGCCGCCATTAATGCAGGACACATGACGCCCGCGCCTCACGCGACCTCGCCAAGCCAAAAATCGAATTCGGCTTCCGCGCCCCCTCATCTCGCCATCGTCCTGTTCTCGCTCGCGATGGGCGGCTTTGCGATCGGAACCACCGAATTCGCATCGATGAGCCTGCTGCCGTTCTTCGCGGCCGACCTTCATATCGACGAGCCGACCGCCGGACATGCGATCAGCGCCTACGCGCTCGGCGTGGTGCTGGGCGCGCCGCTGATCGCCGTCCTCGGCGCAAAATTCGCCCGGCGCACGCAGCTGCTCGCTCTGATGGCCGTGTTCGCACTCGGCAACGCCCTGACAGCGCTCGCACCCGGCTTCGGCGCGATGGTCGCGGCCCGCTTTCTCTCCGGTCTGCCTCACGGCGCTTATTTCGGCATCGCCGCGCTGGTCGCCGCCTCGCTCGTTCCGCAACATCGCCGCTCGCAGGCGGTCGGCCAAGTCATGCTGGGCCTGACCATCGCCACCATCATCGGCGTGCCGCTGGCCAATCTGATCGGCCAGGCGGTTGGCTGGCGCGCGAGTTTTGGCTTCGTGTCGGTGTTGGCTCTGCTCACGATGCTGCTGTGCGCACTGTTCGCCCCGCGCGACCAGGCCGGCCGGTCGGATCCGCTGCGCGAGCTCGGCGCGCTCAAAAGCCGCCGCGTCTGGACGACGCTCGCGATCAGCGCCATCGGATTCGGCGGCATGTTCGCCGTCTACACTTATCTGGCGACGACCTTGATCGAGGTCACCAAGGTCAGCACCGAGGTGATTCCGTTCTTCCTCGCGATTTTCGGCATCGGCGCCACCCTCGGCAATCTGGTCGTGCCGCGCTTCGCCGACCGCGCGCTGATGCCGACGGCGGGTGTCATCCTGCTGTTCGCAGCCGTCGCGCTGCTGGTGTTTCCGCTCGTCGCCGGCAATCCCTGGCTGCTCGCGATCGACATCTTTGCGATCGGCGCCAGCGTCGCGCTCGGGGCCGTGCTGCAGACGCGGCTGATGGACGTCGCGGGAGACGCACAGGCGCTCGCGGCCGCGCTCAACCATTCGGCGTTCAACACAGCCAATGCGATCGGCCCGTTCCTCGGCGGCCTCGCCATTCGTCAGGGCCTAGGCTGGACCTCCACCGGTCCCGTCGGCGCCGGGCTCGCGGTTCTGGGCTTTCTGATCTGGATCGTCGCCTATCGCGACACCGGCCCCGCGCCGGTCGAGCACGTCTCAGACGGCGACGCCGCACCACGAGAGGACGCTCCCCTCAAGCGCTCACCGCCGCTGGCGTCACGTGAGCGGAACCGATCGGAGGATCCGGTGGCCTGACGGATTGCAACGCGCTCAGAACAGAGCGGCGTTGAAAGCCTGTCCGTAGATCATCGCGGCCACCAGCGAGACCAGCAGGCCCGCGCCCGAGAAGATCACTAGGATCTTCAGAGTTTCGACGTCAACATTGGTTCCCGTCGCCCGGGATATTGCTCTTGCCAGTGCAGCAATCATCGCCAGCTCCGAAGCCGGCCGCGCGGACGCGGGGCCTGACTTCATCTAGCGCAGATCGGCGCGTCTGCCTGTGAAGCAGATTACAGGTGCCGGCTTCGTGTCCCACAGCGGACATAAGCCAACGTTCACATCAGACTGCGCATCGGGGGGCCGCGACCGCTGGGAGCAATGGCCACGCCGTCATTGCAAGTTCGACAACGCGGCGAAGCTCGCCAACAGTCGCGCCAGCTTGCGGCAAATTCATTATGGCCTGCAACACACCGAGATAGTGCCACGCCAATCCCTCGATGTCGGTTGCCGCCGCCAATTCTCCGCTTTCGACCGCCTCGCGCAAAATCTCGCCGATGATCGCGCGCTGCCGCGTAAGTCCCTGCCGCGCGACCGACTGGCCTGCCGGGGGGAGATCGGCCATCTCGGCGCAAGATCGGGCCAGCATGCACCCGGCAGGTCGCACCGTCTTGCCTCCTCTGGGCAAGAATTCGTGCATCAGCGTTTCGAGCTGTTGGCGCTTCGTGTCGCCGCGAACGGCGGTCATCCGCCGCACGACGCGCTCTACGTAAGACGAGAGAACTTCCTGGAATAGTCCGTCCTTGTCTTGAAATCGCTTGTACATACTGGACCGCGACAAACCCATCGCCGTCGTCAATTGATCGATCGACGAGGCCGCATAGCCGTGACGCCAAAATACATCCATCGCGGAATTGATCACGGCATCGTCATCGAATTGGGGTTTTCCGCTCATCCTATTCCCGCTTGACATCCTGGAACGATCGTTCCAAGTATCATGAACTGATCGTTCCAAGATACGAAAGGTTGTCCCGATGTTCAATCCCTCCGAACCCAGCGCTGCCCGTCCGCGCATTGCGGTCGCA
The DNA here is from genome assembly GCF_036924495.1 of Bradyrhizobium sp. AZCC 2230. Lineage (NCBI taxonomy): Bacteria > Pseudomonadati > Pseudomonadota > Alphaproteobacteria > Hyphomicrobiales > Nitrobacteraceae > Bradyrhizobium > Bradyrhizobium sp. AZCC 2230. Next base: position 4,322,578 of record NZ_JAZHRS010000001.1, read on the forward strand.
GGAGCCACCGGACGCGTGGGGTCCGCCTTGATCTCGAAACTGGCCGCCGAACCGATTGAGCTTGTGGCGTTGACCCGCAGATCCGACGCTGAACGCCTGCCGTCGGGGGCCTCGCTTGCGACCGTGGACTTCGATGCGCGGTCAACTCTGGAGAACGCGCTGCGCGGCGCAAACCGTCTGTTCCTCGCCCACGGAACGTCTCCCCGGCAGGTCGCCAATGAAATCGCGCTCATCGACGCAGCCGTGGCCGTCGGCGTCAGTCACATCGTCAAATTGTCAGTGTTGGGACCGCCGTCTCGGCTGCATCCGTTCGACTGGCACATGCAAATTGAAGCGCATCTTGCGACCTGCGACATAGGCTTTACGGTTTTGCGACCTTCGAGTTTCGTCGACATCCTGGCGCGGGCTGGCGCTCCAATTGCCAATGACACATGGGGCGGAGCGGCGGGCGATGGATTAGTCAACTTGATCGACACACGCGATGTCGCGGATTCCGCTTTCGCTGCTCTTCTCGACGATGCGCACGTGACATCCCAGCGCGCCTATCACCTGACCGGGCCAACCGCGGTGAGCATGCCTGGGATAGCAGGTGAACTATCAAGATTGCTTGGCCGCACTGTCACATATCAGCACCGAAGTCCCGCGGAGCAGCGCGAGAAGTTGCTCGCCTCGGGACTCACCGAATTTGTCGCCGACCTGCTGCTCGGTCTCGATCGTGCTTTCTACGAATCGACGCTCGCTGAAACAACAACAACCGTTCGCGAGTTGACGGGCCATGCTCCGCGCCCGGTAACCGATTGGCTGAGTGACAACATCTCGCTGTTTCGAAAATAGCCCAAGCTCGGAATTGGGGAGCCGAGTGTCATCCGAGCAGTTTCCCCCACAGGCGGGAGCGCACGCCTTCGTTGAGAGGCACAATATGAAACGGCTGGCCGAAGATTGCGAGTGGCTCCTTAGGCAGCTCGAACCGCGGCCAGGCTTCCGCGACATCGGGTGAGCCTGCTGTCACGAAGCGCAGCAGGCTAGTCTGAAATCGCGCCGCGACGTCGATATCGGCCGGGGTCATCGGGCCGCCCTTGCGCTTGAGGATCGGGCGATCGATGAAGTCGGGCAGATGCGCCCAGAGGCAGGCATTGTCGGCACCGTGGGTCGGCCCTTGCGACAGGAACGGTTGCAGCGCCGGGCGATGGTCGAACCGGCTTAGCCACACCGCGCCACCCGCGGCTGCGTGGCTTCGCGCGAGATCCGCCATCGGACGATGCCAGAACGCATCCGACAGCAGCGCCTCGTACGGATCCTCGTCGACGCGCGCCGAGCCGCGATAGCAGGCCAGCAGCCGCTCCCAGCCGGCATCACTGAGGGCGGCGCGCACATTGCGCTCGGTGGTGCGGATCATCGCGGCCGGCGGCGTGCTCTTCAGGAACATCACCATCTCGTCGCGGCAGGAGCCGAGCCAGAGCGGAATGTCGCGCAAGCTTCCCTCGGCGAAGACGTCGCGCGGCTCGCGCGGGATCACGGTGCCGTCGAGCACCGGTCCGAACACGGTGCCTGAGGTGGTTTCATCAGCGATCCGGCGGCCGACGCGCTCCACCGCGGCAAAGAGTTTTGGCAACGGCACGGATGCGATCGCGCCAAGGTCGCTCGCAAGCTCGAGCTCTTCGATGACGTGGCGCGCGACGTGGTCGGCATGGTCGGCGCTCATGATGTTGCGACCCGGCGCGCTCAGCGCGAGCGCGCGGGCGAACTTGCCCTTGGCCCGCGGCAGCGTCGCGAGCGCAATCACCATGGACGCGCCGGCCGACTGGCCCGACAGCGTCAGCTGGTTGGGATCGCCGCCGAAATTGGCGATATTGGCATGGACCCAGTCGAGCGCGGCGAGTGAGTCCGAGATGGCGAGATTGTTGGCCTCGCCCAATCCGTGACGATGCAGCTGCAGGAAGCCGAGCGGGCCGAGCCGATAGTTGATGGTGACGATGACGGCCGGCCCGTGCGCGGCGAGGAATGCGCCGTCATAGTCAGCGCCGCCGCCGGTGACGAACGCGCCGCCATGGATGAAGAACAGCACTGGCAATGGACGAACGGCCTCGACCGGCGTCCAGATGTTCAGGCTGAGACAGGATTCTTCTGCCTGATCGAGATGCCCGGGCTGCGGCGCGTAGGCACCGTAGTCCGTGCATGGGCGAGGCTCGGTCCACGCCGGCGGCAGCGTCGCCTTGGCAAAACGCCGCGCGGTCGCGAACGGCACGCCCTTGAAGGCGCGGACGGTCCCCTGCTCGGCCCCGATGATCGGGCCGAGCGTGGTCGGAACTGCGTTGGTCAGCATGCGATCATTGTCCTGTCTGTCGCTCACGCGCGACGCTTGCCGAGATCGGCGATATCGACCTTGTGGGTTTCGCGCGCGGTCGAGGCGGCCGCGGCCGAGGCGACGCAGCAACCGGCGACGAAGATCGCAACCGGGATCCAGCCGTTCGGTCCTTCGCCGACGAGGCTCGCGCTCACCAGCGGCGTGAAGCCGGCGGCAAGGAAGCCGAGCTGGGTGCCGATCGCGGTGCCGGAATAGCGCACGCGCGCCTCGAACATCTCCGCATAGAACGACGGCCAGATCGCGTTCGGCGCGGAGTAGATGATGTACAGGAGTGCCGAGGCGGCAAAGATCGCGGGCGTGCTGCCCGACGTCACCAGCATGAAATAGGGGAACAGCAGCACGGCACAGCCGAGCACCCCGCCGATGAACACCGGCTTGCGGCCGATCCTGTCGGCGAGCAGGGCCCACAACGGTTGGACGAACAGCGCCACGACATTGCCGAGCACGCCGGCCCACAGCATGGTCGGACGCGCGACGCCGAACTTGCTGGTGGCATAGCCGAGCGCAAACACTGCGGTCATGGTGCTGACGGTCGCGATCAGCGCGCAGACGATGACGCGCAGCACGTCCGGCCAGTAGTCGCGCAGCAGCGCGACCACGGGAAAGCGCGCCACCTGCGCCTTGTCCTTGATGTCTTCGAACACGGGCGTTTCCGGCATGGTCCGCCGCACCAGATAGGCGACCAGCAGCACCAGCGCGGAGAGCAGGAACGGAATGCGCCAGCCCCAGCTCAACGGCTGATCTTCCGGCATGCTGGACACCGGAATGAACACTAGCGTCGCCAGGATCGCGCCGGCCTGGGTGCCGCTCAGGGTCCAGCTCGTGAAGAAGGCGCGGTTGGAATTGGCGGAATGCTCCAGCGTCAGCGAGTTCGCCCCGCTCTGCTCGCCGGCGGCCGACAGGCCCTGCAACAGGCGCAGCAGCGTCAGGATGATGGGCGCGGCGCTGCCGATCGTCTTGGCATCCGGCAACAGGCCGATCGCAAGCGTCGAGGCGCCCATCACCACCAGGGTGAACAGCAGCACCGTCTTGCGGCCGATGCGGTCACCGAAATGGCCGAGAATGACGGCGCCGACGGGACGCGCGATATAGCCGATGCCGAACGACAGCAGCGCGAGCAGCGTCCCGGTCGCGGGATCGACATTGGCGAAGAACACTTTTGGAAAGATCAGCGCGGCCGCCGTGCCGTAGATGAAGAAGTCGTAGTATTCGAGCATGCTGCCGACGAAGCTGACGAGCGCGGCGCGCTTCGGCAGCCTGCCTTGCGAAACTTCCGCGCTGGATTGCGCGTGCAGCGATGCGATTGAGGTCGAGCTCATCAAAATTCCTCCCCGTGTGCGATGTCGGCCGCGTCTCGCGTCATGCCCGTCCGGCCGTGCGCGAGTTTTTGCTTTTGGTTGCCGCAACCTTGGTTTCAATCCATAATGTACGAACTAGTACGTTTATTAAAGACTGCATCGAAAAACGTCGGATTGGGCGAAATTTGCCTTCACCTTCAGGGTGATCCATAGAAACGGGCGGGAGAAACAGTGATGCTCAAGCGCATGCCAGCCCCATCGAAGCGCACCAACGACCCCGAGCGCACCAGGCGCGACATCCTCGAAGTGGCGATGGCCGAATTCGCCTCGGAGGGCTATTCCGGCGCCCGCGTCGATGCGATCGCGGCGCGGACGCGCACCTCGAAGCGGATGATCTATTATTATTTCGGCGGCAAGGAGCAGCTCTACCTCGCGGTGCTGGAGGAGGCCTATCGCAGCATCCGCGCGCTGGAGGACCAGCTTGACATCGCCAGCTGCGATGCGCGCGAGGGCCTGCGCCGGCTGATCGAGGCGACCTTCGACCACGACGAGCGCAATCCGAACTTCATTCGCCTCGTCTCGATCGAGAACATCCACCACGGCAAGCACCTGAAGCAGAATCTGCAGCTGCGCCAGCTCAACGCCAGCGTGATCGCAACGCTCGACGGCATTTTGCAGCGCGGCCGCGCTGAGGGCGCCTTCCGCGACGACGTCGCCGCCATCGACCTGCATCTGGCCATCTCCTCCTACTGCTTCTTCCGCGTCGCCAACCGCCACACGTTTGGGGCGCTGTTCGACCTCGACCTCAGCGAGCCCAGGGTGCTGGCGAGGAGCAGGAGCCAGATCGTGGAGATGATATTGGCGTGGCTGGCGGCGGGAAACGCTTAGCCGCACATTCGCTGTCATTCCCCGCGAAGGCGGGGAATCCAGTACGCCGCGGCCTATCGAGGAATCACGACCGTCTCTGGAATACTGGATCGCCCGATCGAGTCGGGCGATGACAGCGGAGACCGGAGCCGCCGCCCCCTCACCCGCTCCTCTTCTGCCGCGCACTCGCCGCCAGCACCAGCATGAACGAGGCCGCGGTCATCAGCGTCGAGATCGCCGCAATGGTCGGGTCGATCTCGTCGCGGAGCGCGGTGAACATACGCTTGGTCAGCGGCTGATACTGGCCGCCGGAGATGAACAGCGCGACGATGGTCTCGTCCATCGCCGAGATGAAGGCGAAGATACCGCCCGCGACCACGCTGGATTTGATCTGCGGCAGCGTCACTGCAAAGAAGCTGCGCAGGCGGTTCATGCCGAGGCTTCGGGCCACCATCTCCTGCGCGGGATCGAAGCTTTGCATGCCGGCGAGCACCGAGATGACGACGTAAGGCAAGCCCAGCATCACATTCGCCAGCACGAGACCCGGCAGGGTCGCAACCAGGCCGACCTTGGCATAGACGAAGAAGATGCCGACCGCGGTGATGATGATCGGCACCACCAGCGGCAGCAGCAGGGCCATGTGGATGACCCGCATGATGCGCAGCTTCGACTGGCTGATGGCGTAGGCGGCGGCGACGCCACACGGCGTTGCGATCACGACGGTGAAGAGCGCAACCGTGAGCGTCACCCGCGTCGCCTGCATCCAGGCCGGATTGGCGAAATATTGCTGATACCAGCGCAGCGAGAAGGACGGCGGCGGGAAGGTCAGGAAGCGCGCGCTGGAGAACGAGATCGGCGCGATGATCAGGACGGGGAGGATCAGATAGACCAGCACCAGCGCGCTGATGACGTAGAGAGAGCGATCCGTGCGGGCGAAATGCGCGTCATTTCTGCCCCAAGATGCGATCGAGGGAAATGAAGCGGCTGACGATTGCGAAGATCAGGAGCACGCTGAGGAGCAGCACGACGGCGACCGCGCTTGCGGCGCCAAACTGGTTGTAGAGCTCGACATTGCGGCTCACCAGCATCGACACCATCACCGTGCGGCCGCCGCCGAGCAATTCCGGCGTGATGTAGAAGCCGAGGCAGAGCACGAATACCATGGTGCAGCCGGCGAGCACGCCCGGCAGCGACAGCGGCAGGAACACGCGGGCAAACGTCAGCGACGGGCTCGCGCCCAGGCTTGCGCCAGCCTGCATCAGATCACCGGGAATCTTCTGCATGGTGGCGTAGAGCGGCAGCACCATGAACGGCAGCAGGATGTGCACGGTCGCGACCACCGTGCCGAAGGTGTTGTGCACCAGCGCGAGCGGCTCGGAGATCACATCGAGATAGCGCAGGAATTGATTGATCACGCCGGTGCGCTGGAGCAGCGCCAGCCAGGCATAGGCGCGCACCAGCACGCTGGTCCAGAACGGCAGCACCACCAGCGACAGGATCAGGATGCTCCAGCCTTTCGGCAACGAGTTGGCGAGAAAGGCGACGGGATAGCCGAGTAGCAGCGCGATTGCTGTGACGGCAAGGCTGATCTCGAAGGTCAGCGCAAAGCTGCGCCAGTAGATGTCCTCGGTGAAGACGCGGCGATAATTCTCCAGCGTGAAGCCGTCATGGTAGATCGACTGCCAGGCCAGCCAGCCAACCGGCAGCACGATCAGCAGCAGAATCACGAGCAGCGCCGGCGACACCAGTGCCAGCATCAGGCCGTGCTCACGGCGCTGATGCTTTTGCGATGGATCTGGCACGGATGTCACCAAGGCTGCCTCGCCTACTTCTGCATGAACGAGGCCCAGCGCTTCTCGGCGGCTTCTCCGGCCGGCGAGGACCACCAGGCGTAGGACATCAGCGCCTGCTTAGCCGCATTGGCCGGCTCGCTCGGCAATTGCGCCGCGCGCTCCGGCTTGATCACGCTGGTCTCGAACGCCTTGGGATTGCCCGGGCCATAATCGATGTTGAGCGGCAGGTTGGCCTGGTGCACGGGATCGACGGCCTCGTTGAGGAATTTCACGGCTGTGTCGAGGTTCGGCGCGCCCTTGAGGATGCACAGCGAGGTGCTCTGCAGGATGCCCTGGTTGTAGGTGAAGGCGACCTTGGCGCCCTCTTTCGCGACCGCGCTGACGCGGCCGTTCCAGGCCATCTCCATGTCGACCTCGCCGTCATTGAGAAGCTGCGCCGACTGCGCACCTGAGGTCCACCACACCGTGATGCTTGGCTTGATCTCTTCCAGCTTCTTGAAGGCGCGATCGACGTCGAGCGGATAGAGTTTTTCGGGCGCGACGCCGTCGGCCATCAGCGCGGCCTCCAGCGTCGCAATCGGATGGTTGCGCAGCGCGCGGCGGCCGGGGAACTTTTTCACGTCCCAGAAATCAGCCCAGCTGTTCGGCGCGTCCTTCGGGAACGTCTTCTGGCTGTAGGCCAATACGCTGGAATAGAACTCGTAGGACACCGAATAGGGACTGCGATAGGCCTCGGGCATCGCCGCCGCGTTCGGGATCTTCGAGAAGTCGAGTTTTTCGATCAGCCCCTGCTCGCCGCCGCGCAGGCAATAGCCGGTGGGGGTGTCGACGACGTCCCAGATCGGTTTGCCGCTGCCGACCTGGGTCTTGATCGCGGGCCAGGCATCGGGGATGGAATCCTGGTTGATGGTGATGCCGAGCTTCTTGGCGGAGGGATCGAGGATCGCCACCGTCTGCGCCTGCTGATAGGCGCCGCCTTGCGAGACGAAGGTGATCTGCTCGGCGGCGCTGGCCGCGGTGCCACTCAGCGCGACCGCGCCCAACAAAGCGTAACCAAATTTCATCGTCATCCTCACCTCCTCCAAAGAGATCTCACTGACCAATCGCATCGAGAAACTGGTACCAGCCGGCGACCATGCGCACGGCAGGCTCGCGCAGCGGATAGAACGGAATGGCCTTCATGCGACTGACGTCGAGCAGCCCGACCTCGGGCGTCTCGCCGCGGACGAAGGCGGCGAGATAGCGGCCCATCAGGCTCGACATCGCGACGCCCGCTCCGTTGTAGCCCATCGAGACCAGCGTGCGGTCGTCAATCCGGCCGATATGCGGCACCGAGTCCAGCGTCATGGCGACGAGGCCTGACCAATTGTAAGCGAGCGGGACATCGGCGAGATCCGGGAAGATGCCGACCATCGCCTTGCGCAGCGCGTCGAACGCGGCCTGCGAGTCCTGCTTGCCGAAGGCGCCGCGGCCGCCAAAGATCACGCGGTTGTCGACCATGCGGAACCAGCGCATCATGCGCTTGGTCTCGGTGTAGGTGCGTCCCGTCGGCATCAGCTTGCCGGCGAGATTGCGCGGCAGCTGTTCGGTCGCGATCAGCGCGCTGCGGAACGGGATCAGCGTGCGCTGCAGATGCGCAGTGGCGCCAGTGAGATCGGAATAGCTGTTGGTCGCGATGATTGCCTGCTTCGCGCGCACCGCACCTTGCGGCGTCTCGGCGACGATGCCGCCGTTCTCGCGCCGGAGTTTGATCACCGGCGTCTCCTGGAAGATCGGAACGCCGCGGCGCGCGACGCCATCGGCGAGGCCGCGCAGATAGTTCAGCGGATGGATGCCGCCCGAGCCGGGATTGAGCACGCCGCCGACAAAAATGTCCGAGCCGGTCTCGTCGCGCACGCCGTTCTTGTCGAGGGTGCGGACCTCCGCCGAGCCCATCTCGCGCGTCACCCAATTGGCTTCGTCGATCGCGGCCTTCAGCGTCGTCGCGTTATGCGCGGCCTTGACCTGGCCGGTTCGCGTGAGGTTGGCGCTGGTGATGCCGAACTCGGAGACGAGCTCCTCGACCATGTCGGTCGATTCATGCGCGATCTCGTACATCCGCTTGGCCATGGCGCGGCCATGGGTGGCGTCGATCTCGCGGAACGAGAGCCGAAACTTTGCGGTGATCACGCCGCCATTGCGCCCGCTCGCGCCCCAGCCGGGCCGGTTGGCCTCGAGCACGACCGGTGCGAGCCCGCTCTTGGCGATGTGGTGCGCGGCGGACAGACCCGTATAGCCCGCACCGATGATCACCACATCCGCCTGATGCTCGCCCGACAACACGGGAAACGCGCGCGCCGGTTCCGCCGTGGCTTCCCACAGCGAATTGGCCGATGGCAGCGCGTTCCCGTCCCGTGTCATGCCGGCGCTCACGGATTACGCCGCAGGCCCGATGGCCGCGTCGGCCAGCGCCTTCAGCGTCGGGAAATGGAAGTCCGGTTTTGTCAATGTCTCGACCGCAGGCGTACCGCCAAATCCGCCGATGCCCTGGCGGCGCTCGATCCAGCACACTTTATATCCGAGTTTCCGCGCGATCCCGATGTCGTGGTATTGGCTCTGTGCGACGTGCAGAATGTCGGACTGCTTGTAGCCGAAGGCGGATTGACGCCCCTTGTTGTAGGCAAAGAACTCAGGGTTCGGCTTTGCCACGCCGGTGTCGTCGGCGCAGACGGTGTCGTCAAAGGGATTGCCGAGCGCGTGCGCGTAGCAGGACAACGCGACGCGGTCGGCATTGGTCATCGCCACCAGACGAAACTTCGTGCGCAGGCGCTTCAGCGCCTCGACCGAGTCCGAAAACGGCCCCCAGCGCAACACCGAAAGCTGGAACACATCGCAGGACGCATCGTCCGCCGGCAGCCCAAGCTCCGTGGCGAGATGGCGATAGACGTGGAACATCGCCTCGCTGGAACGCTCGTAATGCTTGTCGCGGCCGCGCTTGTAGGGCTCAAAGATCTGCTCGTCGCTGAGCTCGGCCGGCGTCTTGCCGGAGATCCTGCGTACCGCGGAGAGCACGCCGGTTTCGAAATCGATCAAGGTGCCGACGACGTCGAAGGTGAGAACCTTGAAATTGCTGAACGCGGCTTGGGTCGACATGTCAGTTTCTTCTCTCAGGTTGGACAAGGTTTTGGTCAGTCCGCCCGGGGCACGACGATGGTGTCCTCGGGGTGAAGGGTGACGGTGAGGCTGCCGCCGAGCGGCGGGATGCGGCTATAGGCCTGGTGATAGCTCGGCTGGCGCAGGCTGATCGCGATGCCGTCAGCGAGTGCGAGGAAGATGCGCAGGCTCTCGCCCTGGTAGACGATGTCGGTAACCGTCCCGGTCAGGCGGTTGCAGGCGGAATCCTGTGCGCCGTCGTCGATCAGGAGCTTTTCGCTGTGTATGGCGAGCATCAAGGCATCGCCGTCAGGAATGGCGCGGGCGCTGCGCAAAAGCGCATTGCCGAGCGACACGCTGGAAGCATCGACGCGGCGGACGGGCAGCATCGTCGCCTCGCCGATGAAGCTTGCGACAAAGGAATCGGCGGGATGATCGTGCAGCCGCTCGGGCTTATCGATCTGGATCAGCCGGCCGTCCTTCATCACCGCAACGCGGTCGCTCATGGTCAGCGCCTCGCGCTGGTCATGCGTGACATAGATGATGGTGGCGCCGATGCGCCGGTGCAGCGCGCGCAACTCGATCTGCATGGATTCGCGGAGCTGCTTGTCGAGCGCGGAGAGCGGCTCGTCCATCAGGATCAGCTGCGGCTCGAAGATCATGGCGCGCGCGAGCGCCACGCGCTGGCGCTGGCCGCCGGAGAGCTGCGCGATGCCGCGCTCTTCGTAGCCGGCGAGCCCGACCATCGCGAGCGCCGCGCGCACCTTGTCCGGCCAGCTCGCTTTCGGCAGGCGCCGCGCCCGCAGGGGAAAGGCGACGTTCTCGCCGACGCTCATATGCGGGAACAGCGCGTAGTTCTGGAAGACGACGCCGATGTCGCGCTTGTGCGGCGGCATGTAGGTGACGTCGCGGCCGCCGAAGAGAATTGTGCCTGAGGTCGGCAGAATGAAGCCGCCGAGAATGCCGAGCAGCGTGGTCTTGCCGGAACCGGAGGGGCCGAGCAGCGAGACGAACTCGCCGGCGCCGACATTGAGGGAAACATCGTCGAGGGCGCGAACGGCGCCATACGCCTTGCTCGCAGACCTGATCTCGACGCTTTCCGCTCGTTTGTCCAACGATCGACCTCGTCTCGTTCCCTGCAATGGCGTGCCTCACTGCGCGCCATAAGCCTGCATTATAGACAGCGTTTTGGAGCATTCGCCGGCACAGCGTGCGCTGCACCAAATCTTCTCCAGAACACCCTGTCTTTAGGCTGTGATGCCAATGACACCAGACTTGGCAAAACTCGGCAATTGCCAAATTCTCACCGCGCTCATAACATGACGTTATGCCCGAGCTGCGCCGGATGCTGCCCTCCAGTAACGCCCTGTTCGTCTTCGACGCAGCAGCGCGCAATGGCAGCTTCACGGCGGCCGCCGCCGAATTGAATGTCACGCAGCCCGCGGTGAGCCGCATGCTCGGCCAGTTCGAGGACCATCTCGGCGTCCGCCTGTTCGATCGCAAGGCGGGCCGCGCGGTGCTGACCGAGGAAGGCGAGCTGTTGTACCGCCGCGTGCTCGAAGGCTTCCGCAGCATCGAGACGGGTCTCGTCGAGATCGAGCGGCGCCGCAAGGGCACCGAGACGGTGACGCTGTCGGTCTCCTCCGCCTTCACGACGCATTGGCTGATGCCACGCATCGACAAGCTGCAGCGACAATTCCCGCAAGTCGATCTGCGTTTCCAGCTGATCTCCGGCGCGCTGCGCGGGGCGGTCGAGAATGTCGACCTCGGCATGCGCTTTCGTGACCGCGAAGAGCCGTCCTCCGGCGGCACGCTGGTGATGAAGGAAGTGATGCTGCCGATGTGCAGCCCCGGCTATCTCGGCGAGACCGATCCCGCAGAAAGCAATACCATCATCCGCCTCGCCGAGACTCCGGGCGACTGGGCCGCGGATTATTCATCGCTGCTCACCGGCCGCCGCGGTGCCGCCAAGGCGTTGAGCTTCACAGATTACGCGGTCGTGGTGCAGGCAGCCCTGCTCGGCCAGGGCATCGCGCTCGGCTGGCTCACGGTCGCCTCGCACTGGCTGTTGACCGGCGCGCTGGTACCGGCCTCCGACAGGCTCACCACCACGCGCCGCATCTGCGAATTCCTGCCGCCGCGCAACCGCCCGATGCGCCCCATCGCAGCCGAGATCCGCGACTGGATCCTCGCGCAGATGCACAGCGAGATCGCCGCGATCGACAAGCTCTATCCGAAGCTCGGCGCGATGGAGGCCTGCTATTGAGCGGCGCGCTAGAGCCTTTCCCGTTCCGATGGAATCGGAACGGGAAAGGCTCTAGATTCTTGTTTTGACGCGTTTTCTTGACGCGAACCGGTATCCACTTCGCTCGAAAACGCTCTATCCGGGCCGGAAGCGCAGATTGGCGCGCGACAGCTGGCTGACCGAATTGCACCCCATCAGCTTCATGCCGCGCTCGAGCTCGGCGCGCAGCTGGCCGAGGGCGCGTTCGACACCGGGCTGGCCGGCGGCGGCAAGTGGATAGAGATAATATCGTCCAAGCCCGACCGCCTTGGCGCCGAGCGACAACGCTTTCAGGATGTGCGTTCCGCGCTGGATGCCGCCATCCATCATCACGTCGATGCGGTCGCCCACGGCGTCGACGATTTCGGCGAGTTGATCGAAGGCTGAGCGGGAGCCGTCGAGCTGGCGGCCGCCATGGTTGGACAGCACGATTCCGGCACAGCCGATATCAACCGCGCGACGCGCGTCTTCCACTGACATGATCCCTTTCAGGCAGAACGGCCCGTTCCAGGTCCGCACCATCTCCGCGACATCATCCCAGTTCATCGCGGGATCCAGCATCTCGGTGAAATAACGGCCGATCGACATCGCGCCGCCGCTCATGTCGACATGCTCGTCCAGTTGCGGCAGCTTGAATTTCTCGTGGGTGAGATACTGAATGCCCCAATTCGGCTTGATCGCGAACTGCAGCATGCCGGCAAGGGTCAGGCGGAAGGGAATGCTGAAACCGGTGCGCAGATCGCGCTCGCGATTGCCTCCGGTGATGCTGTCGACCGTCAGCATCATCACCTCGACGCCCGCCTCCTTGGCGCGCTGCATCATGGCGCGGTTGAGACCGCGATCCCTGTGGAAATAGAACTGATAGACCTGCGGCGTGTCGTAGGCCTTGCGCAATTCCTCGAGGCTCACCGTGCCCAGCGAGGAGACACCGAACATGGTGCCATATTTCGCAGCCGCCGCGGCGACGGCACGCTCGCCGTCATGATGGAACAGCCGCTGCAAGGCAGTCGGCGAGCAGTAGAACGGCTGCGCGAGCTTCTGACCCATGACAGTGACCGAGAGATCGACCTGCTGCACGCCGCGCAGCACGTTGGGCAGCAAATCGCAATGCTCGAAGCTGACGCTGTTGCGGCGGAGGGTGGTCTCATCGTCAGCCCCGCCGTCGATATAGTTGAAGATCGGGCCGGGCAGCCGGTGACGCGCCAGCCGCCGGAAGTCGTGGAAGTTATGACATTGAGCCAGACGCATCGCTTACCTTCGCTGACACACCGCCGCGGATCTCCTATTGATGCTCGATCGCGCGGATCGCGCCGCGGAGCTCAGCGAGGCCGCGGAGGCGGCCGATCGCAGTATAGCCGGGATTGGTGCGCTTGGTAGCGGCGAGATCGTCGAGCATGCTGTGGCCATGATCGGGGCGGAATACGATCTGCTTGTCCGGCGAACGCCGTGCGTTCTCCTTCAACAGCACCTTCAGCACCGCGACCATGTCGACGTCGCCGTCGAGATGATCGGACTCGTAGAACGTCAGGCCGTCGGCCTCGCGCTTGGTCGCGCGCAGATGCGCAAAGGCGATGCGCGGCCCGAAGCGTTCCGCTATCGCAGGCAGATTGTTCTCGGCGCGCACGCCGAGCGAACCGGTGCAGAAGCAAATGCCGTTGGCCTTGGACGGTACGGCATCGAACAGCGCCTGATAGTCGTCCGCGGTGGAAGCGACCCGTGGAAGACCGAACAGCGGGCGCGGCGGATCGTCGGGATGCAGGGTCAGTGAGACGCCGAGCTGCTCGGCGACCGGCGCGACGCGCGCAAGGAATTCGGCGAGATGCTGCCGCAGGATCTTTGGCGTGATGTCGCGATAGGTCTCCAGCCGGTCGCGGAATTGCGGAATGGTCATCGGCTCGGTGGTCGAGCCCGGCAGCGCGCTGGCGATGGCCATGATGAGATAGTCGATATCGGCCTGGCTCATCTTGTCGAACAGCGCTTTCGCGCGCGCCTGCTGCTCGGATGAGTATTCCTGGACAGCGGCCGGGCGCTTGAGGATATGCAGCTCGAACGCCGCAAAACGGTCCTGGTCGAAGCGCATGGCGCGGGCGCCGTTCGGCAGCTCCCATTCCAGATCGGTGCGACACCAATCGACCACCGGCATGAAATTGTAGCAGATGATCTTGATGCCGCTGGCCGCGACCGCCTCCAGGCTCGCGATCCACGCTTCGATGGACTTCGTTGCCTTTCCCCCGAGGCGCTTGACGTCGTCGGGGATCGGAATCGATTCCACCACCGACCATGTCAGTTGCGAGCGGCCGGGCTGGCCGTTCTCGATGAAATTCTTGCGCTCCTCGACCGCCTTGCGCGTCCAGGCTTCCCCAATCGGCACCTGATGCAGGGCCGAGACGATGTCACTCGCCCCGGCCTGCCTGACATCATCCAAGGACACGGGATCATTTGGCCCGTACCAGCGCCATCCTTCGAGCATCATGCGCGTTCTCCCAATTAGTTTGCAGTCAGAACGACCTTGACGCTCTGCGAGCGATCGAGCGCCAGCCGCAGCGCGTCCGGTGCGGTCGACAGCGGCCGCTCGGCGGTGACCAGCGATAGCACGTCGACGCTGCCTGCGCCGATCAGTTCCACCGCGGTCATGAATTCGAGCCCGAAGCGGAACGAGCCGCGCAGGTCGATTTCCTTCGCCATCACCGCATTCGAAGGTGTCGGAATCTGGCCGCCCGGCAGATTGCCGATCTGCACCACCACGCCGCCGCGCCGGACAATGCCAATGGCACTGGCAAGCCCTGCGGCCGTGCCCGAGACTTCGAACGCGACGTCGTAGGGACGCGAGGCGGCCTGCGCCTTCAGGCCCTCTTCACCGTTTGCGACGTTCTCGACATGCGAGGCACCGAGCCGGGTCGCGAAAGCGAGCGGGGCCGGCGCGATGTCGGCCACCGTGACGTCCGCCATGCCCGCGCGGTGCGCGGCGAGCATGGTCAACAGCCCGATCGGGCCGGCACCAAAAATGATGCCGCGCTTGCCCTGGATGTTGCCGGCGCGCGCAACGGCGTGCAGGCAGACAGCGAGCGGCTCGGCCAGCGCCGCAGCCTGATAGGACACATGGTCCGGGATCTTCACGCACTGCGCCGGGATCGCGTCGAAATGGCTGGCAAAGCCGCCCTGCATGTGCGGCGTCTTCGACGCCGAGCCCATGAAGTAGATATTTTCGCAGAGGTTCTGCCGTCCCTCGCGGCAGGCGCCGCAATGGCCGCACCAGCGCGACGGGTTGACGGCGACGCGGTCACCGACCTTCAGGTTCGCAGCAGAGCCGGCGATCTCCACGACCTCGCCCGATATCTCGTGACCGAGCACGAGCGGCGACTTCACCACGAAGTCGCCGGTCCGGGCGTGGCGGAAGTAATGCATGTCCGAGCCGCAGATGCCGCCGGCACCGAAGCGGATGCGCACCATGCCGTCGGCCAGTCTGTCGAGCGGATGCTCGATCATACGCAGATCTTCGGGGCCGAACAAGGTTGCGGCGAGAGAGGTCGAGGTCATTTGGAGAGTCCCATGTATTTCGGCAGCCAGAGGGTGAGTTCAGGAATGTAGGTGATCGCGATCAGCGCGATCAGCAGCGGCACCAGCCAGGGCAGGATCGCGACCGTCGTGCGCTCGACCGAGAGCTTTGCCACGCGCGCGAGCACGAACAGCACCATGCCGAGCGGCGGATGCAACAGGCCGATCATAAGGTTCAGCGTCATGATCAGACCGAAGTGGATCGGATCGATGCCGAGCTTGAGCACGATCGGCAGCAGGATAGGCACCAGAATGGTGATCGCCGCCGTGGTGTCGATGAAGCAGCCGACGAACAGGATCAGGACGTTGGCGAGCGCCAAAAACACCCATTTGTTGTGGGTGATGCTGAGCATCCAGTCCGAGAGCAATTGGGCGGCCTGCGACACTGTTAGCAGCCAGGCGAAGATCGAGGCGGCGGTGACGATGAACAGCACCGAGGCCGTGGTCTCGATGGTATCGAAGGTCGCCTTCGCCACGGTCTTCAAGGTCATGGTGCGGTAGCGCACGAGGCCGAGGAACAGCGACCAGATCACCGCGGCGACGGCAGCCTCGGTCGGCGTGAACCAGCCGAGCGTCATGCCGCCGATCAGGATGACAGGCGCCATCAGCGCCATCACCGCCGAGAAGTCGAAATACCAGTCGATCGCGAGCAACGCGCCGAGACCGATCACGACGGCCATGTTGGTCGACATGCCCGCCAGCGTCATCAGCCAGATCGCGAGCGGGAACGCGAGCACGATGGTGATCTCGAGGCCGGCCGAACCGAGTTGCGGCCAGGAGAACGGCGTGTCGCTGCCCCAATTGTTCCGATGCGCGAAATAGGTGACGGTGGCCATCATCAGCAAGGTCATGACGATGCCGGGAATGACGCCGCCCAGAAACAGCGCGCCGATCGAGACGTTGGCCATCATGCCGTAGATCACGAAGGGCAGCGACGGCGGGATGATCGGGCCGAGCGTCGCCGAGGCCGCGGTGACGCCGACCGAGAACTCGGTGGTGTAGCCGTGGTCCTTCATCGCCTTGATCTCGATGGTGCCGAGACCGGCGGCATCCGCGATCGCGGTGCCGGACATGCCGGAGAAGATCACCGAGCCGATGATGTTGACGTGGCCGAGGCCGCCGCGCATCCAGCCGACCAGCGCAACGGCGAATTTGTAGATGCGCCCGGTGACGCCGGCGATGTTCATGAGATTGCCGGCCAGGATGAAGAAGGGAACGGCGAGCAGCGGAAAGCTCTCGACGCCGGCGATCATGCGCTGGGCCAACGTGACATCAGGCGTCACGCCGCTGACCAGGATGTAGAGCAGCGACGCCGCGGCCATGGCAATCGCCACGGGAACGCCGAGCAGCATCAGGACGAGAAAGCCTCCAAGCAACAGCAGCATGGCGTTATCCTTCAAAACCGTCGTAGGCGCCGGGACGTTCGAGGATCGAGTAGCCCTGTCGCAGATGCTGCACGGCCACCTGCACGGAGCGTACGAACATCAGCACGAAGCCGAGCAGCACGGCGTAGTAGACGTAATTCTTCGGAAAGTTGATCGTGGTCATGTTCTCATCGCCGATGATCTGGATGTAGACCCAGACCAGCTTGACGGCGTAGCCGAAGAAGGCGATCCGGATCAGGTCGATCGCGGTCGACAGCGTGCGCGCCACCGCGTGCGGCAGATAGCGATAGATCAGGTCGACCTGGATGTGCCGCGACAACCGCACGCACATCGAGGCCCCGATGAAGACCACGCCGATCAGGCAGTAGGTCGCGATCTCCTCGGTCCAGGCGTAGCTGTCGTTGAGGACATAGCGGGTAAAGAACTGCAGGAAGACGGCGAGCGCCATCACCCAGAAGATCACCAGCGCGATCCAATCCTCGAAAGCGTAGATGCCGAGATCGACCTTCGGCACCGCCTCCTCCTCGAAGGTATGGGCGATTTCGTCCCCGGTGATCTGCCGGTGCACTTCGGCGGTCGACATGTGGTTACTCCTCAAAGGCCCTACTGTCATTCCGGGGCTCGCGAAGCGAGAACCCGGAATCTCGAGGTTCTCAGGTGCGCAATTGCGCACCGTAGTTCGACGCTTACGCGTCGCCCCGGAACGACGGCGCAAATTACTTGACCGCCTGGATCCGCTCCCAATCGGCCTTGCGATAGCCAAAGGTCTCGAACGGAACGTTCTTCAGCACGATGTCGCGGAACTCGTTCTTGTCGACTTCGGTCACAGTCAGGCCCTTTTCCTTGAAGAAGGCGACGAGCTTGGCCTCGTTCTGCTTGATCTCCTCGGTGGCCTTGGCGGCGGCTTCCTGCGCGACGTCGGTGAAGATCTTCTTGTCCTCGTCCGAGAGCTTCTTCCAGAGCGCGCCGGCTACCACGGTGTTGAGGTGGTCGACGATGTGGCCGGTCAGCACGATGTGCTTCTGCACCTCGTAGAACTTCTTGGCTTCGATCGTGGTCAGCGGGTTCTCCTGCGCCTCGACGGTGCCGTTCTGGAGCGCGAGATAGACTTCGGCGAACGCGATCGGCGCGGTGTTGGCGCCGCAGGCGCGCGGCATGGCGAGATAGGCCGGCACGTCGGGCACGCGCATCTTCAGGCCCTTGAGATCGGCGCAGGTCTTGATCGGCTTGTTCGACGAGGTCTGGCGCACGCCGTAATAGGTCACCGCGATGATGTGGTGACCGCTCTTGTCCTCATAACCCTTGGCGAGCTCCTTGAAGATGTCGCTCTTGGTGTAGGCGAGCAGATGATCGGCGTCGCGGAAGGTGTAGGGATAGTAGGTCACGCCGATCGGCGGGAAGCTCTTGGCCGCGAAGCTCGAGCCGGAGATGATAATGTCGACCGAACCAAGCGAGAGGCCCTGGTTGATGTCGGCTTCCTTGCCGAGCTGGGAGGCCGGATAGACGTCGATCTGGTAGCGCCCGTTGGTGCGCTTGCCGATCTCCTGTGCGGCCCAGATCGAAGCGGTGTGGAACGGCTCCGAGGTCTCGTAGACATGGGCCCATTTCAGCTTGGTCTGCGCCAGGCTGGCCTCAGTCGTCGCAAACATTGCGGCGACCGATGTCGCCAGCACCATCGTGATTTTCTTCAACACTGATCTTCCTCCACTAACTCAAGTCTGTTTCTTGTTTGCCCGCCCCGAAACGAGTCGAGCCGCTCAATCTCATCGCCGCCGCGCGCTGCCGCTTTTTGCCTGCTTCTTCGACGGCCGTTTTGGCTTCGCGGGAGCAGACCCGGATCGCACGGTCCGTTTCCTCATCGCCGCCGATCCCGTGGCGGCTTCCGCGCCAAAATTCTGCGCAAAGCGCTCCTGCGAATGCGCGAGGTGATCGCGCATCGCGTCGCGGGCCGCGGTCGGCTGGCGCGCCGCAATGGCATCGCGCACGGCCCGGTGCTCGCTAAGCGCGGTGCGCCACGTGCCGGGGTTCTCGAAATAGTGCGCAAGCTGCGCGAAGTAGGGATTGAGGCGCTGGTCGAACAGCTCGCCGACCACGCGCACCAGCACGGCGTTGCCGAGGCATCCGGCGATCGCGATGTGGAAGGCGCGGTCATGAACCATCGACGCTTCGCCGGGGTGCGCGACGTTCTCCATCGCGACCAGGGCTGCGTCGATGCGTGCGATATCGTCCTTGGTCGCCACGCGTGCGGCCTGCTCGGCAATCGCGCTTTCGAGGAATTCGCGGGCGCGCAACAGCTCGAATGGCCCCTCGATGACGGCGGACGGCGCCGGCGTCGCGTCCGAAGGGTCGATCACATAGATGCCGGAGCCGACGCGAATGCGGACGCGTCCTTCCACTTCGAGCGCGATCAGGGCTTCGCGCACCGTCGGCCGCGACACTTTGAGCTGATCGGCGAGCTCGCGCTCGGTCGGCAAGCGGCTGCCGACGGCGTACTCGCCGCTGTCGATCAGGCTTCGCAATTGATCGGCGATTTGGCGATAGAGCCGTCTCGCCTCCACAGCTTCCAGCGGCACGCTGGCCTCCCCTAAGGGTCTCGCCGGGATGGCTTCCAGCCCGGCGGCCCGCCAATTTTGGATAATTGGCCTTACCAATTGACCGGACCATTGACCGAGGACGGGCGTCATGTCAAGCAGCCGCCAAACACAGGGAGAGACGACCATGCGGCTTGGCGGCGCCAATCTCGATCAACTGGCACCCGGCATTCGTCGCCCGGCCTATGACCGTTCACGCGTGACACCGGGCATCGTGCATCTCGGTCTCGGCGCGTTTCATCGCGCCCATCAGGCTGTCGTCATCGACGATTGCCTTGCAACCGGCGCTAACGCCTGGGGCATCGTCGGCGCGAGCCTGCGCAGTCCGGAGACGCGCGACGCCCTCGCCCCGCAGGATCATCTCTACACGGTCGCCGTGCGCGCCGCCGAAGGCACCACACATCGCGTCATCGGCGCGCTGCTCGACAGCGTCGTCGCGCGCGAAAAACCGGCTGCGCTGGTCGACAGAATGGCCGATCCTGCCATCCGCATCGTCTCGCTCACCGTGACAGAGAAGGGCTATTGCCACACGCCGCAGACCGGCGATCTCGACGAGCGGCATCCTGATGTCGTGCACGATCTCAACAATTTTGACGCGCCGCGCTCGGCGCCCGGCTTCATCGTGGCTGCACTGGCGCGCCGGCGTGCGCAGGGACTTTCGCCCTTCACCGTGCTGTGTTGCGACAATCTCGCCGCCAATGGTCACACCGTGCAGCGGATCGTGACGCAGTTCGCGGCCCTTCGGTCGAAGGACCTCGGCAAATGGATCGCGGATAACGTTGCCTTCCCCTGCACCATGGTCGATCGCATCGTGCCGGAAACGACGGATGCCGACCGTGATGCGGCCGCCGCGGCGCTCGGGATGCGTGACGCCTGGCCGGTGATGACCGAGCCGTTCATGCAATGGGTGGTCGAGGATCGCTTTGCCGCGGGCAGGCCCGATCTCGCCTCGGCGGGCGTCGAACTCGTCGCCGACGTCAAGCCGTTCGAGCTGATGAAGCTGCGGCTGCTCAATGCCAGCCATTCAGCGCTCGCCTATCTCGGCTATCTCGCTGCTTACGAGACCATCGCCGATACCATGCAGGATCCGCATTTCGCGCGGCTCGCAGCACAAGTGATGGAAGAGGCCGCGGTGACGCTGACGATGCCGGCGGGCACCGATCTCGCCGCCTATCGCGCCTCGCTGCTCAAGCGTTTCGCCAATCCGGCGCTGCATCACCGCACCTGGCAGATCGCCATGGACGGCTCGCAAAAGCTGCCACAGCGCCTGCTCGGCGCGATGCAGGATCGCCTCGCCAAAAACCTGCCGATCGCGACGCACGCGCTCGCGGTCGCGGGCTGGATGCGCTACGTCACCGCGCGCGACGAGCAGGGCCGCGCCATCGACGTGCGCGATCCCCTCGCCGCCGAGTTCGCGGGCCTGGCGCGCGAGGCCGGTCCCGTCGCGGAACGGCTGGCGCCCGCATTGCTCGGCGTCACACAAGTGTTCGGGCCGCTCGGCGCCGAGCCGCGGCTGCGCGAGGCCGTGACAGCCGCGCTCGGCCGTCTCTACAAGGAAGGTGCGCGGCGCGCGGTGGAGACGCTCGTTTCGGCGTGACCACAAAGTGGGCAATGCTGCACTGCGGTCAAATTCGGACGGAAGTCGCGCTTGATTTTTGCGTGCCGTTGCCGCACCCGAGAGGCATGGCAAAGGACAGCAAGGTCATCGCCGCGAACGCGGCTTTTTACGCCGCCTTTTCGACCGGCGATTTTGACGAAATGAAGCGGATGTGGGCGGATGACGACGCCATTTCCTGCATTCATCCCGGCTGGCCTGCGATCGTCGGCCACGCCACCGTGATCGGAAGCTGGCGCGACATCCTGCAAAATCCGGAACGTCCACAGATCGTCTGCGCCGAGCCGCAGGCGATCGTCGACGGCGACAGTGCGCGCGTGCTCTGCATCGAGATCGTCGACGGCACCGCCCTGGCCGCCGCCAACCATTTTCGGCGCGTCGGCGACGACTGGCGCCTGGTGCATCACCAGTCGAGCCCAATTGCGCAGATTGTCGAGCAGGCTGAAGACGATAGAGCAAGTCACCGGGTGCACTGAGAGCGGCAGCGTTCTACTGTGCATGGGGTTGTTTTGCGGTTTTTTGTTCGGCGACGAGTTCCGACAGATCGTCCAGCACCACCCGCGCCGCGCTGAAATCATCATCCCGGAAAAACAGGCTCCGTGTGATCAGCACGGGAATGCCGGCCCGCACCGCCGCGATCAGCCCGTTGGCGGAATCCTCGATCGCGACGCAGTCGGACGGCTGTAGCTTCAGCCGCGCCAGGACCTCGCGATGGACATCCGGCGCAGGCTTCTTGTGCCTGACGTCATCACCCGCAACGATCGCAGCAAAATCTGCAGCCCAGCGCGTCCCCAGCGCCCGCGACAGCAACGCATCGATGTTGCCGTGCGAAGTCGTGGTCGCAATCGCGAGCCGCTGGCCGCGCGCCTTGGCGGCAATGAGCAGGTCCGTCACACCGGGCCGCAAGGCGCAGCAACCGGTCTCGACCAGTTCGGCATAATGGGCGGTCTTGATGCGGTGGAGCTCGGCGATGTCAGCATCCGACAAGGGCGGCGCGATCCACTGCCTGGTGTGGAAGGCGCGCCTCCCTGTCACGAGCGACCATCGCCCGAGGCGGCCAACGAGTAAAATCGCAATATCTTTTGCCGGACCCAAAAATCTCTTATGAGCGGAGGTGCGCGCTCCGGCGCGAACGGGAACTCACGGGAGACGCATGCGGCTCTTCATCCTCGGCCTCGGCTACAGCGCCCGGCATTTCGTCCGCAAATTCGGCGGTAGCTTCTCGCATATCGCCGGCACGGTCCGCGACCCCACTGCGCGGGACGACCTCGCGGGGATCGAGGTGCATGGCTTTTCCGGCAGCCGTCCGGCGGACGCGACGGTCGGCCGTATCAACGATGCCGATGCCCTTCTGATCTCGATCCCGCCGGGCAGCACCGGCGATCCCGCAATCGCCGCGCTCGGCGATGTGCTGGCGGCGAGGCGCCGCAAGGTCGTCTATCTCTCCACCATCGGCGTCTACGGCGATCACGCCGGCGGATGGGTGGACGAAAGCACGCCGCCGCAGTCTACCCTCGAGCGGGCGCGGATGCGGGTCACGGCGGAGCAGGCCTGGACGGGGACGGCACAAGGCGACGTCGCGATCCTGCGGCTTGCCGGCATCTACGGTCCGGGCCGCAACGCGCTGGTGACGTTGCGCAGCGGCACGGCGCGCCGCATCATCAAGCCCGGCCAGGTCTTCAACCGCATTCATGTCGACGATATCGCCAGCGCCATCATGGCTGCGGTCAACCACAACAGCGGCGGCACCTGGAACGTCTGCGACGACGAGCCCGCGCCGCCGCAGGACGTGATCGCCTACGCCGCGCAGCTGATGGGCGTTGCGCCGCCGGACGAAGAAGCCTTCGCGACCGCGGAGATGTCGGCGATGGCGCGCAGCTTCTATGCCAGCAGCGCCCGCGTCTCCAACGCACGGCTGAAGCACGAGCTCGGCGTCGCGCTGGTCTATCCAACCTATCGGCTCGGCCTCGATGCGCTGTGGCGTGAAGGCGACGGACGATAAGGTTCCGGGCGCGTCCCAGACATGCCCTGCCCGCGCTTGACTTCGCATCTGCACGGTCGTGATCTAGGCATGGAGCGAGCCACCGCATAACGAGCTCGCCTTGGGAGGATACAATGAACAAGACGATCGCCATGATCGCGGCGGCTGCCGTCATCACGCTCGGAGCAGCGCGCGCCGCGCCATTGCCCGAGACCAATCCCGACGACGCCGGTTTCTCGAAGCAGGGCCTTGCAAGGCTCGACAGCTTCTTCGCGCGCGAGATCGCTGCCAAGCGCGTGCCGGGCGCGGTCGTCGCGATCGCGCGGGATGGCAACCTCGTGCACTACAAGGCCTATGGCATGCTCGATCCGGACAAGGGCACGCCGATGCCAATCGACGCGATGTTCGCGCTGGCCTCGATGACGAAGCCGATGGCCGCGGTCGCCGGCCTGACGCTGATGGAGCAAGGCAAGCTGCCGCTCCAGGCAAAACTGTCCGACTACTTTCCCGGCTTTGCCGACATGCAAGTCGGCGTTCAGCAGGCCGACGGCTCCCTGAAGCTCGAGCCGCAGGCCTCACCGATCTTCATCCACGATTTGTATCGGCACACGTCCGGCCTGATGTATGGCGGCCGCCCGGACAGCTCCAGCATGCTTGCTCGTCAATACCCCGAGGGCACGGCGCCCGCGATCGAAGGCGACACACAGGCCTTCATCGAGCGCATCACAAAACTGCCACTGGTGCATCAGCCCTCGACTGAATTCGAATACGGCTTTTCGATCGACGTGCTTGGCGCGGTGGTCGAGAAGGTCAGCGAGCAGCATCTCGGCGACTATCTCGCCGCCAATGTCTGGCAGCCGCTCGGCATGAAGGACGCGACCTTCCATCCCACCGACGCACAGCGCCCTCGCCTCGCTCGTCCCTTTGCCAACGACCCGCTGACCGGAAGACCGCAGGCCATCAAGCTGCTGGACACGCCGACCAAGTTCGATTGCGGCGGCGCCTGCTCGTTTGCGACGGTCGGCGACTACATCCGCTTCGGCCAGATGCTGCTCAATGGCGGCGAGCTCGACGGCCAGCGCATCCTCTCACCAAAAACTGTCCACCACATGACGAGCAACCATCTCGGCCCCGAGATCAAGAACAACGTGGCCAATATCGAGCCGCATCGTGCCGGCTTCGGCTTTGGTCTCGCGGTCGCGGTGCGCACCAGCGAAGGGCTTTCGTCGGTTCCCGGCAATCCCGGCGAGTTCAGCTGGAACGGCGCCTACGGGACGCAGTTCTTCTGCGATCCGAAGGAGCGGCTTGTCGTGGTGGTGGGAACGGCCGCGCCCGGCGAGCTCAGGAAATATTATCGCGAGCAGGTGCAGGATATCGTCTATGGCGCGATGACGAAGTGAGACCGGCGCGCACTCAAGTAGAAAGGGCGGCCGATCGGCCGCCCCTGATATTCAGCGTCAGCTCAACACGCCGTACTTCTTGAACCAGGCCTGCGCCTGCGCCCACGCATCTTCCGCCGCCTCCTTGCGATAGCTGCCGCGATAGTCGGCATGGAAGCCGTGCGGCGCTTCCGGATAGATCTTGAATTCGGCCGTCTTCTTGTTCTCAGCGAGCGCCGCCTTGAGCTGCTCGACCTGGGCCACGGGAATGCCGGTGTCGGCGCCGCCATAGAGGCCGAGCACCGGCGCCTTCATCTCGGGCGCGAGCTGCAGCGGGCTCTTCGGCCACAGCGGATCGGGCGCATCGACCGGCGGACCATAGAAGGCGACGCCGGCCTTGAGCGTGCCGCTATGGGCGGCATATTCCCAGACCGTGCGCCCGCCGCGGCAGAAGCCGATGATGCCGAGCTTGGCGGTGTCGCCGCCCTGCGATCCCGCCCAGGCCACCGTCGCGTCGAGATCGGACAGCAGCTCGGCATCCGGCTTGGCGTTGACGATCGGCAGCAAGTCCTCGAAGTCGGTGATCTTGGTGAGATCGGTGCCCTTGCGGAAGTAATAGTCGGGCGCGACGGCGAAGGCGCCGAGCTTGGCGAGGCGCCGCGTCACGTCCTTGATGTACTCGTGCAGGCCAAAAATCTCCATCGCGACGATGATCACCGGTGCCTTGGTGTTGCCGGCAGGGCGGGCGAAATAGGCCGGCATCTCCTCGGAACCGACCTTGATCTTGGCGTCGCCGGCCTGGAGGCCACTGGTGTCAGTCGTGATCACCTCGGCGCGAACGGGACCTGCCGCAAGCGTGTAGCCGGCGGCGACAGCCGCGGTGGCGCTCATGAAGCCGCGACGCGAGACCGGGGCGACTTTCGTTAGCCCGACGACGTCGGCTGTCATGGTGGTTTCAATGCTCATCGGTCTGTCCTTGCTGATGCCTTGCCCTAGTGTCTTGCCCTGATCCTTCAGGCGACGCATTCGCCAATAGTTGCCGGCAAAACGCAAATCACCAGCCTGCGAGCGGCGGACCTTTCAGATCCGGCGATCGCGCTGCTTCACCGGCGCAGTCTCCGGCATCAGGCTCATCGCGACAAGTCCGACGATCGCCGCAAGCAGCAGGTACCAGGCGGGCGCCAGCGGATCGCCGGTGACATGGAGCAGCCAAGTGACCACGAGCTGCGCCGTGCCGCCGAAGCTCGCGATCGCGACTGCGTAGACGGTGGCAAACACGCCGCCACGGATGTTCTGGGGCAGCGCCTCGGTGAACGTGGCATAGAACGCGGTGAACGGCAGCGAGCCGATGACGGAGAGCAGACCGAAGCCGACCAGCAGCGACAGCGTGCCGGGCGCATGGACGATCCACAGGAAGACCGGATAGGTCAGCAACAGGGTAGCGAGCTGCGGCCAGATCATCACGGGCTTGCGGCCAAGACGGTCGGCAAGCCAGCCACCGACCAGCGCGCCGGCAAACTGAATGGCGTTGCTGACGAGCGACACGCCAAACGCCAAAGTCGACGAGACATGCAGCGTGTTCTGCGCATAGGTCGTCATGTATTGCGTGACATAGGTCGAGATCGTGCCGCTGGCCAGAACCATCAGCGCCAGCGCGATCAGTCCGATGTGACGGCGGGCCTGCGATAAATGGCCCGCGCTTTCTTTCGCGGCGGCACCGGCCTCGGCCTGCGGGATCGTCTCCGGCAGGGTTTTGCGCATCCACATGCCGAACGGCAGGCAGACCGCGCCGATCAGAAACGCCACCCGCCAGCCATAAGCATCGAGCATCTCCGGCGCCATGGTCTTGCTGAGGATGACGCCGACGAGGGCGCCTGCCGTCGCCGCGATCTCCTGGCTCGCCGGCTGCCACGCCACCACCAGCGCCCGATGCTCGATCGGGGCGATCTCGATCAGATAGGCGGTGGTCGGCCCGACCTCGCCGCCGAGCGCAAAGCCTTGCACCATGCGGGCCGCAATCACGATGATCGGCGCTGCGATGCCGATCGTATTGTAGGACGGCGTGAACGTGATGGTCAGGATCGCTGCCCCCATCAGCGCGAAGCTCAGCAGCATGGCGGGCCGCCGGCCGATCCGGTCGGAATAGATGCCGAGCACGATGCCGCCGATCGGCCGCGTCACGAAGCCGGCGCCGAAAGTCGCAAGCGATAGCATCAGACTGCCGTACTCGCTTCCGGTCGGGAAGAAGGTGTGGCCGATCTGGATCGCGAAGAAGCTGTAGGTAATGAAGTCGTAGAACTCGAGCATGTTGCCGACGGTGGCGGCCAGTGCGGCGCGTTTAACGTTGAACGGCTCAGCTTGATCTGACGGCACTCTTGATTCCCCGATCTGTTCGCCCGATTTAACCGCGTGACCGCATTGCGTCGCAACATCCATTAACCGAAAAGAGGGGTTCTCCCGCTGCCCGCGGCGCCATCACGCGTTGCAGGTTGTGTGCGGCTTCGCGCAATTCGAAACGTTTCGCCGCAACATTCGGCTCGATCGTGGCCGCAATGACACATCATGTTGCCCAGGCACAGCACACAGTCCGACATCTGAGCGCGAGCCCGCGTCATTTGACTGAAATTTTCAGATCAGTTGAGCCGTCATATTTACTCGAACTTTCGTCGTGACGCTCTAGTTCCACTCCCGAATGTTCCATCTCCAGAACGGAGAAGCGTCTTCCAAGCGCGGCAATTGTTTCCGCTTCGAGCGAAGCTCGACAGCTTCATTCTGACCCGCAGCGATTGCGCACCCAACGCATCAATTGAATAAAGCTTTATCCGATCTGGCATCGAAATGAATTTGGCTCGCGAAGCAATTGAATTATTGGGACAGGTGGCGCGAATCCTGTGGTTCGAAGGCACCAAGCACGGCATGCGCGATCGCGAGTGGATGGCGCTGCGCTTTCTCTCCCGTGCCAACCGGTTCTCAAGGACGCCTTCGGCGCTGGCAAGCTATGTCGGCACCACGCGCGGCACCGCCTCGTTCATCATCGGCGAGCTCGAGCGTCTCGGCTATGTCGAGCGAAAGCGCTCCACCAAGGACAAGCGTTCGGTGACGCTGAGCGTGACGCAGCAGGGCAAGAAGTTTCTGGCGCGCGACCCCGTCAATGGCCTCGTCGAGGCCATTGACGTCCTCGATGACGACGGCAAGATCCGCTTTCGCGACACCTTGCGACACGTGCTCGATCAGGCGGATGCCGCCGAACAGCGGCACCACACCGACGTCTGCAAGCGATGCATCTTCCTGCGGGAGGATCGCACTGCGTCCGAGAACAAGACGACGGTCGAATTCACCTGCCGGCTGTTTCGCGCGCCGATCGCCGAAGCCGAGATCGACCTGCTATGCACCAGCTTCGAGCATCACCGCCAATAGAACTGTCCGCCGCTCATTTGCGCGCTGAGTAGACGACGCCGCCGCTGGTTTCCACCACCAGACGGCCGTTCTCGTTCCTGATCTCCTCGATGCGACCGAGATTCGGGACCTGCTGGCCGAGCACGGCTTCGATGACACCGCTCGGCCCCTGCAGGATCGCAATGCCTTCATAAGCCTGGCGGACCGACCAGCCCTTGACCGCCTTTCGGGGTGCCGAGCTGCGTTCGGCCGGAGATACCGAGCCCGTGGTCTCGGGTGCCGCGACCGAGGCCATCATCGGCATCGCCGGCGACGGCTGCGCGGCAGCCGGAGTCGGCTGGACCTGGGCCTGGGCGAGCCTGTCGAGCTTCGCGGTCGAGGACGAGCTTACCCGTTCGATGCGATCCAGATTCTCGGCGAACCGGCCGAAACGATCGCTGGTCGCCTTGCTCGACTGATCGACTGCGGTTCGCAGGCCGTCGAGATTCTCGGACACGCCGGACAATTGCTTGCGCAGCTGCGCGACCGTATCGCGCAAATTCCTGATCTCGGCGTTGGCCGCAACATTGGTCTGGCTCGGCTGCGTGGTGAGATAGGCAATAAACCCGGTGCAGGCACACACCACCAGGACGGCGGCAACCGCCAATGTCGCGAGCGGTGCGACCCATGTCGGACGCGGCGGCGGCGGTTTGGCCACAATCACCGCCGGCTTGATCACCACCGGCGCAGGCTTTGGTATCGCCATCTTATCAAGGCGCGCCTTGGCGCGAATGCGCTTCAATCCCTCGAGCGCTGCCTTGGCCGCAACTTCGTCGCTCGCTGCCGACACGGGCTTGGCAGCTGTCGCGGGCTTGGCCGCGCGCGGCGCATTGTTGGTCTTCGTATCGCGTGCTTCCGGAGCCGGCTTCGCCGCTGCGGTTAAATCCGCAGTTTCGGCGGGGCGCGTTTTTCCATCGGACAACATTTGAAAATGCTCCGTTCGTTTTCGATCTGTTGAACAAAGCTAGTTGGTGAAGCTTGCCTGAAACGTGCGCATCAAAAAATCTGTTCGTCACAAACAATGCGACGTCGAATGAGTCCAACGCGTCATGCACGAGGCGAAAGTGCGACTCGAAAGACACACACTCGCCAAGATTTCGCCAAGCTGGAGTCTCACCGCCATACATGAGTCGAATTGTCGCAGGCGGGTGCGCGGCCAGGAGAGTCAATCCCGGGTTGAAAACTCCACCCTGCGACGGTGCGGCAGCACTACCCAAAATAGCTGTATTTGTACGGGCATATGGAACTTTATAACCGTCACGGTGCAAAAGTAGTTTGGATATCAAACCAACTGATGAGCTTGGACATACAAAGAAACAACCAGAAACAAACCAACAGCATCAAGCACACGTAGCAAACGCTTTGTTTCGCACGCTTGATCGGAAATCGGCAATTGTTACGGTCCTACTCAAGTGATTCTCGCCAGTTGGCGAGGAGATCGACTGAGTTCAGTAGCGTTCGGACGCACAGCAACGTGGCGCAACTGTTCTAGGTCGCTGTCTCACCGCTCCGCGGGGTGATCCGTAAGACACCCGCCGGGCCTCACGCAGTAAGCGTTCAGTATCGAGTCGAAGTAACAGGCCTGCTCACGCAGGCACTGAATGCGTAGGGCTGCCCGCGAATATCGAAACCATAACAACGGTTCGCGGGAGGGAAATATCGTCAAACAGCATGGCGTCGAGCCGGGGCATCACAACAAATTCCCGGCCGCTGCAAGTGCGAAACAGGGGCGACTGACTGATGTACATAATCGTTGATGATCGCGAGAGCGTCACGAACAGCTACGTAGGAGGGCTCGTTCGCGAAGGCGTATCGTCGATCGGCTTCTCCTCCGGAGAATTCTGGGACTGGCTGCAATCCGCGAACGAATCGGACCTGGCAGCGGTCGATGCCTTCCTTCTGGGGGACTGCGATGCCCGCGGAAGCCTGCCACGCGCGATGCGGAAGCGGTCCACGGCTCCGATCATCGCCATGAGCGGCCAGAAGATGCTCAAGAACACGCTGGAGCTGTTTGAATCCGGCGTGGACGACGTGGTTCACGTGCCGATTCACCTGCGTGAGATCCTCGCCCGAACGGCTGCGATCGCCCGCCGCCGAGTGGGCGAGCTGCCGAGGCCCTGCGAGACCAGGATCCAGGTCTTCTTCAACGGACGTGACCCCGAGATCGCGGGCCACGCCCTCACCCTGCCCCGCCGCGAGCTGCGCATTCTCGAGTATATGGTCAGCAATCACGGCAAGTGGATCACCAAGACGCAGATCTTCAACGCGGTCTACGGCATCTTCGAATCCACGTTCGATGAGAGCGTGATCGAAAGCCACGTCAGCAAGCTGCGCAAGAAGCTGCGTGACCGACTGGGTTTTGACGCGATCGTGGCACGGCGCTACGTCGGATACCGGCTCAACATCCCAGCCAATGAGGCCATCGACGAGCCGCTGCAGGAGCTCGACGAGGTCGGCATCCTCCTGAACCGGGCACATGCCGCCCCGGCGGCATATCCGGCCGGCAACTGACGCGCTAAAGCGCGATGAGACTAAATGCTCATCGCGCTTTAGACTGTTGTTTGAGCATGATCTATTCGGAAAACCGCCGCACACTTTTCCGGATCATGCTTTAAACCACGGCTCGCAAACGAAAAACGGCCTCTGCGGGGACATCCGCGGAGGCCGGTTTGTTTTCAGCAGCAAGAAACGTCGTTACGACGGTGAAGCCACGCGGCCCCGAGCGTTACGGCTTCTGCTGGAATTCTTCCTTGGAGACGTAGTTGAAGTCCTCGACCAGAACGTCCTGGACGATGTCGGCCTGCATCCGCTCGTTGACGCGCTGCTTGATCCCGGCGGTGAGGACGGAGAGGTCGTAGCGGGCGAGCTTCCTGAAATCGAGCTTGTCGTCAGCGTAGATCCTGCGAAAAGCCTCATCCACGACGAACGGCTCGGGCGGAACGGTGAGCTGGTGCATGGTTCGCGCCTCCACCGTGTAGACGAAGCGCGCGACGATGTAGCCCTGCACGGCGCCGCTCTCGACCATGGGTATGCTCAGCGCCCGGGTCTTCTGGTATTGCAGCCCGTCGAGATATTCGTCCTTCGCGGGCAACAGGGTGCCATTTTCCTTCCAATAGGCCACGCCATAGCTCGTGCCCGCGGTGAGGATGCATACCCAGAGCCCGGCCAGCACCAGTTTGATCATTTTCCGTCTCGCGCTACGCGACCGGTGTAGGTGCCGTCCGACTCGGCGTCCTTGATCGCCCTGACGATGATGGTCGCGACCTCACGCACGGCGTCGTAATGCATTTCGAGAAGCGAACGGTTTCGCTCGAGCTTCTCGCGCAGCTGCCGGATCTCCTCGGTGATCTCGGTCTCGCCGCCGAGATGCATCCGCGCCCGCATCAGGCGGACGAATTCCAGCATGCTCCGGCTCTTGCGCATGCTGAAATCGTCGAAATCGACCTTCTGTCCGGTCGCGAGCGCGACGGTTTCTTCCTCGACGATGGTCTCGAGCCGGCGGATCGCGGATAGCAGGCCACTGACCTCCTCGGCCCGCGTCGCCTCCAATCTTGCCGCTTCAGCCTCGTCGAACGGCATGTCGCCGCCGACATTCGACAGGAGCACGGGCAACAGAGCATCGCCCGACGCGGCCCCTGTCATCACCTCGGAGTCCAGCACCTGCCGTTCAACGACCGGCTGCTCCATCACCGGAAGTGTCGCGCCTTGTTCTACCTGCATCGCAAATTCACCCTTCAACTTTCGTCACCCATGTCCCAGAACCATCAGCCCGACTTGCCCGTCACATCCGGACCAGGCGGATGCGCGGACGCGAGCTGCTTGGCAATTCCGATCCCCTTGCCCTTCGCGAGCTGGGCGCCGAGCTGCTCGGCCAGCATCGATTTCCAGACGCCGCCGGCGGTGCCCTTGCCAAACACCTCCTCCGACTCCTTCGGCAACATCGTCTCGACGAAGGTCTGGAGAATGAATGCTTCGAACTTGCGATAGACCTCGTCCGGGCCGGGCTTCTTGATCACCTGCACCGGCGGCCCGTTCACCACCCCGGACTGCGCTTCCGCCACCTTTGCGGCGGATTGATCGGCCGCGGCCGCCTTGGTGGCCTCGGCGTCCATCGTCGCGGCGAAATCGGCGTCCGACGATTTCAGCGCGTCGAGCTTCGCGGTCGCGGCGCGCTGCGTCACCGGATCGGCGGCGTCGAGGACGTCGAGGACGACGTCGGATGTCGGTGTCACGATCATGTCTTGTTCCGGCTGGCTGGCCGCGGTGTCAAATCCCGCACGGCGGCATGTGTCTCCGTCATTTCCGCGAGCGAGCGCTTCTCGGCGTCGCGCAGCTTTTCGGCCAGCGCCACCTTGGCGACCTCCTCGAGCTGTTTCACGCGCCGGTTCTCCGAACGGACCTTATCGAGCTGCATCGCGGCACGTTCCTGCACGGCACGCGCGCCGACGGTCGTCCTGTTGAGGCGCCTCGCCAGCGAATCGCTCGACGATCCGGCTGGCGGCGTTCCCTCGTTCAGAGTCCCGACCAGCCACACCTGCTCATCCTGCATGGTCTGCTCCTGCTGCCGTAATTGCGCGAGCTGCCATTCGGACAGACGGAGCTGAAGCTTCACCAGCGAGACGATCCGACCGAGCTTGTCCGCGCGCGAGGTCATGGCCCGTCATCCCAGCCACGACGACATGCCGAGCATGAATTGCGTCAGCAACTCGTCGCTGGTGAGGTAGAGCAGCAGAAGGCCACCAACCAGGACGAACGGCACCGAGACGAAATAGACCGCAATCGACGGCGCCAGCTTGTTGATGAGGCCGACCGAAAAATTGACGATGACGGAATAGACGATGAAAGGGCTGGTGATCCGCAGCGTCAGCACGAACGCGTCGGTCAGGCGGCTGGCGAGCTGGTTCAGCGCCATCTCGCCGCTCAGCTTCTCACCGGGATGCCAGACGTCGTAGGAGTTCATCAACCCGCGCAGGACCTGCCAATGCTGATCGGTCAGGAAGAACAGGGTGGTGACCGCTGCCATGATCAGCGGCACCGACGCCGGCGTCGGATCGTTGTCGCCGATCGGCACGCCTGGAATGTTGCTGAGCCCGATCGCGCTCGCCATGACGGTGGACATGGTCTGGAGCGCGAGGAAGAACACGCGCCCGCCGAGACCGATGACGCTGCCGACCAGGACTTCGGTGCCGATCAGCAACGCGAGCGTCAGCGGTGCTGCATCGTCCACGAGCGGCTTCAGGACCGAGACCAGAATCGGCGACAGCGCGAACGTCGTGACGAGCGCGACGAACAGGCGGATCTGCGGCGGAATGTTCGTGCTGGAATAACCGGGCACCAGCATCAGGCAGGAGCCGATACGGCAGAACACGATGAACGTCGCGAGCACGTTGTCGGCGAGGCCGCTGATCACGAGATGGCTCCGAGCGCCCGGATCTCGGCGCTGCGAGCGACCTCGACATGCGACAGGATCGGCAATGTCGGGAACACCCGTTCCAGAATCATGCGGACATAGGGTCGGGCTTCCGGGGTCACCGCCAGCACCACGCTGGTACCGTCCTCGGTGAATTTCCGGATCGAGGCGCTGGCTTCGGTCGCGAACTGCTCGATCAGCCGCGGGTCGGCGTCGAACTCGACGACGTCGCCCTTGCCATCGCGCTTCAGGCTCTGATGGAAGGCGAGGTCCCAGCGGTTGCCGAGGCGAAGGACGTTGAGCACGCCATTGTCTGAGAGATCGCCGCAGATCTGCTGAGCCAGGCGCATGCGCACGTGCTCGGCCACCTGCTCGGACCGCCGCACATGAGGCGCGATCTCGGCGACCGCCTCGAGGATCAGATGAAGATTCCGGATCGACACCCGCTCGCCCAGCAGGATCTTCAGGATCGCCAGCAGGCCAGAATAGGAGATCTGCGACGGACAGAGATCGTCGACCAGGCGCTTGTACTCCGGCTCGAGCCGGTCAAGCAGTCCGCGCATATCCTTGTAGGACAGCAGCTGGGAGAGATTCGCCCTGAGCACCTCGCTCAGATGCGTGAGCAGCACCGACAGATTGTCGACCGGCTTGCAGCCCTGCCGCCTGACCTCATCGGTGAAGGCTTCGGTGACCCACAGCGCCTTCATGCCGAATGCGGGCTCGATCACCTCGTCGCCGGGCACGTCGGGCTTGCCGTCCTTGTCCACCAGCACCATCACCTCGCCGATCCTGAGCTCGCCATGGGCGACGCGGGTATCGTGGATCCGGATCTGGTAGCTCTTGGGATCGATCGACAGATTGTCCGACAGCTTGATCTCGGGAATGACGAAGCCGTACTGCTTGGC
This sequence comes from Bradyrhizobium sp. AZCC 2230, assembly GCF_036924495.1. NCBI lineage: Bacteria > Pseudomonadati > Pseudomonadota > Alphaproteobacteria > Hyphomicrobiales > Nitrobacteraceae > Bradyrhizobium > Bradyrhizobium sp. AZCC 2230. The sequence goes on from NZ_JAZHRS010000001.1 coordinate 4,356,573, forward strand.
GAACTTCTTGCGGATCTTGCTGACGCGGTGGGCAAGCTCGTTGCGCGAGCTGAGCAGATGGACCGACAGATGGCTGCCGAGCGACAGCTCGATCTCGGCGGTCTTGAGCGACTCCTTGACGGATTCCTTGGCGTCGCTCTGCGCACGCTCTTCCGCCTTGCGCGCCGCTTCCTTCTGCTGCGCGGCCGCCTGCCGCCTCGGCAGCGAGTAGCCGACGAAGGCCATGACGCCGCCCAGGAGCACGAATGGCGCCATCGGCAGTCCCGGCATCAAGCCGAGCACGAACATCATCAACGACGCCGCCGACACCGCGCGCGGGTAGCCGCCGAGCTGCCGCAGCACGGCCTGCTCCGCCGACCCCCTGGTGCCGCCCTTGGAGACCAGAAGGCCCGCCGAAAGCGACACGATCAGTGCCGGCATCTGCGTGACCAGACCGTCGCCGACGGAGAGTTTTGTGTAGACGTCGGCAGCGCGCGACAGCGTCAGACCGTGATGGGTGACGCCGATGATGATGCCGCCGAAGATGTTGATCGCGGTGATGATCAGGCCGGCGATGGCATCGCCGCGGACGAATTTCGAGGCACCGTCCATCGCGCCGAAGAAGGAGCTTTCCTCTTCGAGCTCGCGGCGCCGGCGCTGAGCTTCCTTGTCGTCGATCAGGCCCGCCGACAGGTCGGCGTCGATCGCCATCTGCTTGCCCGGTATGGCGTCCAGGGTGAAGCGGGCACCGACTTCGGCGATACGCGTCGCGCCCTTGGTGATCACGACGAAGTTCACCGTGACCAGGATCGCGAAGATGATCAGGCCGATGACGAAGTCGCCGCCCATGACGAACTTCGAGAAGCCGGCGACGACATGGCCCGCAGCCTCCTCGCCCTCGCCGCCGCGCGACAGGATCAGGCGGGTCGTTGCAACGTTCAGCGCCAGCCGCAGGATCGTCGCGATCAGCAGCACCGTCGGGAAGGCGGAGAAGTCGAGCGGACGCTGGATCCACAGCGCGACCATCAGGATCAGGGCCGACAGCGCGATCGAGAAGGCAAGGCCAAGGTCGATCAGGATCGGAGGTATCGGCAGGAACAGGATCGTGAGCATAGCCACGATACCGCCCGCAAAGAAGGCGTCCGCGCCCAAGCGTCGCGCGTTCGGCAGGCTAGCAGCTAAAGTATCGGCCATGGGTCACCGGCAGCAGGGTCCGCCTGCAATTTGCCCCGCAAAGCTTACGCGAGGGTGGTGGCCGGAGCGCTCCGCGGATCAGAAGCCGTGCTCGATCCGCGAATAGACCATCTCGGTGAAGGTGGAGATATGCGCGCCGATGAAGGAGCCGGAGACGGCCACAACCACGAGGATGACGACGATCTTCGGAACGAAGGTCAGCGTCGCCTCCTGGATCTGGGTCAGAGCCTGGACCAGCGCGATACCGATGCCGACCAGCATCCCCGCGCCGACCGCGGGTCCGCAGGCAACAAGGATGGTCCAGATCGCCGCCTGGACGATGTCGAGGGCGTCCCGCTCGTTCATGGCTAGCTGATCGTCAGGCCGGGGCCGACCGCGACCTTGGTGCCGTCTTCGAGGGTCGCGACGGAGCCGTTGCTGTTGATGGAGATCGACGCGACCTTGCCGGTGAAGGTCGCTCCGGTCGAGTCGGTGAAGCTGACGTTCTTCCCGATCAGCCCGTCCGCCTGCGACAGCGCCTGCGAGGACAGCAGCGAGTCCAGCTTCGTATTGGTCTGCATCGCCTGCTCGACCGACGACAGCTGGGCGAACTGACTCATATATTGCGACGTATCCATCGGATTGGTCGGATCCTGATTCTTCATCTCGGCGATGAGGAGCTGCAGGAACGTGTTGTAGTCGACGGTGTTGTTCGACGTGTTCGTCGTGGACGAGGTCGAGCTGGTCGAATTGGTGCTTGTGGTATCGGTCGCGCTGGGGACGTTCATGTGCCTCTCCGCTGTCAGGCAGCCTGGACTGGGGACTCGGTGGTGGCGCCGGCGAGGATCGCCTGCTCCAGGGGAAACAGCGCCCGGATCCGCTTGAGCGCCTCGAAGTAGCGGGTCCCGCCGACCATCTCGTCGATCGCGGCGAGCCCGTCCAGCATCTCAGGGTTCTCGCACACCGCGAGCAGGGCCGCGTGGTGCTGCCCATAGAGCGAGGCGGCGGCGCCGACATCCGTCGGGTTCATCAGCATGAGCTGGACCATGAAATAGAGCTGGCGCATCGCCGTGGTGGCGTCGGAGGCCTGCATGACCTGCCCTTCGAGCAGGAACATCACGTCGTTGACGAGCTCGAGCGAGACCTTGCGGTCCACGCGCAGCACCGCGCCGTTGATGTAGACCCGTTCGCCCGCCCGCAAGGAAATCTTCATTAAAGCGCGTCTCGGATCATGCGGTTGATTTCGACGAGCTGCATCACGTCGTTCGATCGTTCCTCGCGAAGGCGATCGGCTTCCTTGACGACCCACAAGCCGATCGAGATGATGTCGGCGCGCAGCTGTTCGGGCAGTCCGTTCTCCGGATGCGTGAGATCCTCGATGAAGATGGTCCACAGCCGACGGACGTAGAGCAGGCTCTGGACCTGATCCTCCCTGCTGTAGTCCTCCTTCTGGAGCCGCTCCAGCCGGTCGATGCCGAGGCTGAGCGCCTGGCGCTCGCGCCCCCGCGCCTCGTAGCCGCTGTCTTCAACGACCGTTTCGTAGGCTTCAAAAGTCATCCGGACAACTCTGCGCAGAAAATTGCAAGAAACGAAAAGCGAACGCGAACCCGGCTCAGGCTCAGAGATAGTTGATCAGGCTGATCTTCTGGAGCTGCGAGGTGAGCGCGAGCGCCGTCTGGATCTGGGTCTGCAGCGCATTGACGCGCACCGATGCTTCGGTCGGATCGACCTGCTCCATGCCGACGATCTGATTGTTCAGAATGTCTTTCTGGGTCTTGAGCTTGTCGGTCGCGGTGGTGATCCGCTGCTGAACCGTGCCGACGCTGCCGCCGAGCGCAGCAAGGTCGGTGATGGCGCTGCCGACGAGGCCGATGGCCTTGTCCACAACGACCTGGAACGTCGACTGGTTCAGATTCGCGTTCCCGAGATCGGCCATCATCGTGTAGGCCTCGGCAAGCTTGCGGAAGCCGGTCTGGTTGGCGCTGACGGAAGTGTCGGCGATCTCGGTCGTGGAGATGCGGCTTTGCATGACCTGGTCGGTGGCCGACGACCAGTTGGTGTTCCAGGCCGGGCTTGCGAATTCTGCATCGAAGGTGGTGTTGAGGAACGTCTGCATCTGAGCAGGGGTAATGCTGCTCACGCTGGGCGAGGATTGCGGGAAGCCGAAGCCCGTCGGTGGCGGTGCCGCGAAATCCGTATCGACCTGGTTCTTGCTGGCGGAGCCGGCGGCGTAAGGTGTGACCGGCTGGTTCTGCGTGTTGATGCCCGAGAACAGATACGAGCCGTTGTAGGAGATGTTCAGCGCGCCGATCAGATCCTGGAGGTTGGAGGACGCAGGCGGCAGGATGATCCGCCCGCCACCGTCGGTGCTGCGGGCCGCGATCAGGTCCTTGAGGAAGTCCGTTGCGGTCGAGCTGAGCTGGGTGATGCGGTCCTGGGTCACGTCCAGGCGCCCCGCGACGAGCCCGTTGGTATCGACGAGCTGGTCGGCGAAACTCAAGTCCGCCCTTAAGGTGACGTCGCCTCCCGTCGTGGCACCGAGCTCGAGGCCGACATCGGCAAAGCGGCCGGTGGTCGCCTCCGTCGACGCCTTGCTCAGCGCAGCCTGGTTGCTCGTGATCGAATACCTCAATGACGAGGACAACATCAGGGTGGAAATGTAGTTGGCGCTCATCATGACTAAGTCCCCACGGCGGCTAGCAAGGCTTGCAACATTTGGTCGACGGTCGAGATGATCTTCGACGACGCCGAATAGGTGCGCTCGACCTGGAGCATCAACGACATCTCGTCGTCCATGTTGACGCCGTTGACGTTTGACAGCGCCGTCGTGCTGCGGTCGAGCAGCGTACTCTGGTACTGGGAGTTGTCGTTGGCGGTCTTGCGCTGGTTTTCGATCCAGCTCGTCGACGACGAGGCGTAGTCGATCAGGCTGCCGTTCGGCTTGCCTTGCGTGGTCGCATCGAACGGCTGCGACGCATCCATATTGGTGATGAGCTGCTGAAGCCGGGTCGAATAGCCGCCGCTGCCGGCGGTGTTATATTGGTAGGCGGAGTTGCCGCTGATCGCGCCGTCGCGCAGCAGGTTGGGATTTCCGCCCGGTGTGGCGGATGGGTCGACTGAGGCAGCGACCGAGATGGTTCCGGCAAGACCGACCAAGACGGTTCCGCTCGCGGGCATCGTCGGCGCGCCGGGATAGGTAAAGAGACCCGGCACGTCCGGCAGCGTTGGAGTGGCGGACTGATCACTCTCTTTGAAAGTATTGATCAGGCCGCGGGCGACCTCGTCGAGCTGGCTCTGATAGGTGACGGTGTCGTTGTCGCGCAATTGGGCGAGACCGGCGAGCTTGCCGGACTTGATCGGCATCACCGAATTGGCGCCGGTCACGGGCACGCCGTCGATAAAGACCGCGTTCCCGGTGATGTTCGCCGAATAGGAGGTGGTCGGGGCGAAGCTCACCGCCCGCGCCGTCTTGTCGAACAGCACCACGCCGCTGTCGGTGTAGAGCGCAGCATCGCCGTTGGTGCGGATCGACATCGTGACGCCGACCTCCTGGGACAGCTTCGAGACGATGCTGTCGCGCTGGTCGAGATAATCGGTCACGTCGTCGCCGGCGATCGTCCCCTTCACGACCGCCGTATTGACGGTCTGGAACTGGGAGAGCAGCTGGTTGATGTTCTGGACCGAAATGTTCATGTCGGCATCCGCGCCCTCGCGGACCGACTGCACGGTCTGGGTTGCCTGGTTGAGCGCGGTCGCCATGTCCTTGGCGGACGTCACGGCGGCCTGGGCCAGCGTGGTATTGTCCGGGGCGTTGGCATATTGCTGAAGCGCCTGCTTCAGCGCATTGAGCTGCGCCGTCGGCGACTGGTCGAGCTGCGGGTCGTCCACGGTGGCAGAAGCGATCTTCTGGAGACCGTCATAGATCGCGCTCTGCGTGGCGGCCGCGGAGGTCGCGGTCAGGACGTTGCTGTACAGGCCGGAGGAGGCGGCGCGCTGGATCGCCGCCACGTAGACGCCGGCACCGGGAAGATTGTCCAGCACCGTGATCTTGCGCGAATAGCCGGTCGAACTGGCGCCGGCGATGTTGCGCGAGACGGTCGACGACTGGATGCCCGACGCCATGAGCGAATTGCGGGCGGAGTCGAGGGCTGACGTAATGGACATGGCGTGCTCTTGAACGTTCTCTTGCCCGGGAAGGGCGCTGAAGAATTCAGCGCTTCAGGTTGACGACGACGTCGAGGAGATCAGCGCCGGTCTGGAACGACTTCGAGTTCGCGGTGAAACCGCGCTGCGCCGAGATCATGTCGGTCAGCTCGCTGGCAAGATCGACGTTGGAGTCTTCGAGCGCGCCGGACTGGATGGTTCCGAGACCGCCCTGACCGGCCAGGCCGACCTGTACGTTTCCGGAGTCCAGGTTCGGCGAATAGACGTTGCCGACCTCGGGCGTCAGATGGTCCGGGCTCGGCACGGTCGCGAGCGCGATCTGGAAGCTCGGCAGCTCGGTGCCGTTCTTGAGCACTGCGGTGACCACACCCTTGCTGTCGATATTGACCTTGTCGACGGCAGACGGCGCGTTGCCGTCGACGGTCGCCTTGAAGTCGAAGCTGGAGGCGACCTGGGTCATCGCCGACATGTCAATCTTGAAGGTGCCCGAGCCGCCCGGGATTGCAACCGTGAGCGACGTCGCGCTCGGCGGCGGGCCCACCAGGTCAAGCTTGCCTTTTCCGGTTGAACTCACGTCGAACTTGAATGTCGTGGCAGCACCGTGCGTCGTGAGCACGTTGCCCGCGGGATCGTAGACTTCGACGTCCCACGTATTCGCGCTGGTCTTGGCCGCGTAGACACTGAGCGTCACGGGATTTCCGATATTGTCGTAGGTCACCATCGACGTCTTCGACGTGTAATTGCCCGGGCCAGCCGCAGCGGCCGGTGTGCCGACAACCGCCGCGCTCGGATCGAGGTTGGCTGCCACGGTCGCCAGCGTCGACGGCGAGGCCTGCAGCGCCATCTGATTGACGTTGACGACCTGCAAGCCGCCGAAGCCGTTGGCGGAGACATTTGGCGTGGCGCCGTTCTGGATGTTGTAGCCCATCAGCTGGAAGCCAGCCGTGTTGACGAGATTGCCCGTGCTGTCGGGCACGAACGAGCCGGCACGCGTGAGGAAGTTGTTGCCGTTGGTGTCCTGCACGACGAAGAAGCCGTTGCCCTGGACCGCAAGGTCCGTCGTCGAGGTCGTGAACTGGAGGTTGCCGGGATCGGTGATGGCGTAGCGGACCGTGGTCTCGACCGCGCCGGAATCGTAATTGCCGGAGCCGCTCTTCAGGATCAGCGAGGAGAATTCCGTCGAAGCCCGCTTGTAGCCGACCGTATTGACGTTCGCGATGTTGTCCGAGACCGTCGACAGCTTGTTGGACTGCGCGTTCATACCGGAAACGCCGGTGCGCATAACACCATACAGGCTCATAGATTGGGCTCCTTTGACAGATTGTCGTTACAATGGGGGGTCTTGCTTGCGCGGGGCTGATGGTCAGTGACGATGCACAACTTCATGCGACGCATCGTCAATTTCACGTCGTTGAGTCATGTTGTCTTGGGTTGGCAGAATGAGCGCGCCTTGTCGGTCCACGCGCCGAATCCGCTGGAGACGAGATGCGCGACGATGTGGCAGACGTAGCGTTTCTGCGCCGGTTGATTGTTGGGGCCGGCATTGTAGCGGGCGACCGCCATGGTCCAGCTTCCCTCGCGTTGCTTCAGCTCCTTGAGGAAGCGCGCGGCGTAGTCGACGTTCTTGGCCGGATCGAACATCGCGCGCACCGATGTGAACTTGTCGCCGTGAAAGTAATGGTTGATCTGCATGCAGCCGAGATCGATCAGCTTGATGCCCTTGGCTCGCATCGCTTCGAAATTCGCCATCGCATCATTCATGTCCCTGGCGAACACGGTCTGCCCTTCCGCACCGAGCGCGTAGGGATAGAGCGCGCCGCGCCGACCCGTCTCGGTGAGGCCGACGGCATAGAGAATGCCGAGCGGAATTCCGTACTGCTGTGAGGCGCGCGCCATCTCGCGCTCGCAGGGGCGCGCAGTGTCGGTCGCCGCCGCCTCGGCGGCGCCGGTGCTACAGATAAACAGGGCCGCGACGAGTATGCGGCGCCACGTCCTGGTCATGGCGTGCCTCCTGGTTGGGCTGCTGATCCTGCCGGGCTTGCCTGGCTCCGCCGTCCGACTGACCGGACGAGGTGCCCGCGCCGCCGAACGCGCCTTGCGACTGGGATGATTGCTGTTGCTGGCTCGCGAGTTGCGACTGTGACTGGCCGGATCCGGCCTGGAACCCATCGAGCGAGCCGTGCTGTACGGGCGCGACGTCGGCCACGTAGCCCGCCGACTGCATCAGGTCACGGATCTGGTCGCGCTGCTGATCCAGCATCGTGCTGGTGTCCTTGCGTTGCGCGGCAAGCTGAACCGACACCTCGGTGCCGACGAGACGAAGGCGCACGGTGACATTGCCGAGGTCCGGCGGCTCGAGATTGACGGTGAGGATCTTGACCGGCTGATCCGGCGCATTGCTCTGGGCGCCCACGAGATCGGCACCGGTGGATGCGGCCGGCGCGGCCGAGCTCTTCAGATCTGACACCACCGCGTTCGCGACCTGCTGGCTCGCGCTGAACTGCGCAACGGGAGGCAGATGCGTCTCCTGCTGAACCACCGTGACCTTGGTCGTTTCCGGCAAGGCGTCGCGGCTCGCGGACTTTACGGCGCGCTCGACACTCGCCGTGACGGCTTCGAACCCGGATGTGGCGCCCGGCATCGCTTTCGGTTGAACGTCGCTGTCCTCCGGCAACGCCTGCAGCGTCGCAGCGGCCGGCTGCGCGCGCGGCCCGGAAGCATCGGCCGTGGAACGCGCGGCAGTCGACGGCGCGACGGTCGATGACGCTGCGGAGGACCGCGCGACATCTGCCGTCGCCACCTTCGCGTCGGTCACGCTCTGAACTTCGCGCTTCGCAGTCGAGGTTCGTTCGTCGCGGGTCGAGGTGTCCTTCGTGTCGCTCGACGGTTGCGACGTCTGCATCGTCACGGCCTGGGCTGCGGCAAGTTCCTGCCCCACGATCGTCGGAACGCTCAATCTGGTCGGGACGTCCGCCTTCGCCGTTTGATCGACCGGGTCTTTCCTGGTCGACGATTTGGGCTCCTCGGTGCGCTCGTGCACCGGCTCGTCCTTCGACGTGTCGGGCTCGGTCAGCTGGGCCAGGCGCGGGCGTACCGAAGCAGCTTTTGTGGTGGTATCGCCGCCCTGATCGTTCAGCGCCCGCTTGGCCATGTTCGAGACCGTGTGAAGCAGATCGTGAAACGATGAATCGTCCGCCGTTTTTGCACCCGTCGTCGCCGTGCCCTTCGCCGAGCGGGACACCCCGCGCGTAAGAGTTTCGGCGAGGCCTGCGAAAAGCTGTCCGGAAGTTCCGCTAAGCTTGGTCATGGACGGCGATCCTTGGTGAGAAGCTCCAGTTCGCCGAGCTGCGTCTGGGCGCGCGCGAGCATTGCGTTCGACGACGCCAGATCGATCCGCGCCGGCGTGAGCGGCGGCTTGTCCGCCGACATGACAGCGGTCGGACCTGCAATCGGCTTACGGACGTCGAGCGCGAGCTGGAGGGTTGCATTGAGAAGAAGCACGTCGCGCTCCGCTAGCTTCGTCCGGTCGAGCGCCTTCAGCTCGGCAAAGCCGCCGTCGTATTCGTCAGTGAGCGCGCGGGATGCGCCGCGGTAGAAATGGGCGCGCTCGCGATCGGGCGTGGCATCGGCGCTAAGCGTCAGCGCCCGCTCGCCTGCGAGCCGGGTCACGGTGAGTTTGCCGCGAACCAGCGCGCCGCGCGCGATCACCAGATAGAGCTTGAGGCGGCTGGCGCGGTCGACCTGCTCCAGCAGCGCCGCGACCCGTGCAAAGCGGCGATCATCCAGCGCGAGACCAGATTGCGTCAGGCCTGTGGAGAAGCGCTGCCAGAAATCACCGGCGTAGACCGAGTTGCGGTAGTGGCGGATATAGGCCAGCGTCAGGAACTCGAACTTGTCGAAATCCTCCGCCTGCCCGACCAGCAGGATCTCGCGCCGCAACGCCGCCTCTTCGACCAGCGTGCCGGGCAGCAGAAGGCGCGCGTCATCGAGACGCTCGATCGCGAGCGAGGCCTCGGAACGTGCGAACAGCGCGCCCTGGACCAGCGCCACCTGCCCGCCCATACCGGACGGGATCGTGCGCGGCTTGACGTCCTTGAGCAGGTCCCTCGCCTCATCCTGACGGCCTTCGACGTAAGCGAGCGCGCCGTCGAACAGCCGCGAATCCACATTGATCTTGTCGCGCGGCAGCTTGCGGACGATCTGCGGGGCGCCGCCGCTGAGCAGATAGATCACGACCGCCTGGCCGTTCTGCGGATTGCTCCACACGCTCGCGTCGGCGGCGAGAAATTTTTCACCAATCTGCCGGATCAGCGCTATGTGGCTGGCATGCGCCGCGGTGTCGCCATTGGCGATGCCGTCCTGCACCGCCTGCAGCGCGCGGACGAGCTCAAACGGCTCCCTGGACGGCGCTGTCGGTTCGGCAGATGCGCGCGTCGCCACAAGCGACAACACCATCAGCATCACGGCGCGGAGCAGCGGCCTGGTCAAGGGCGCTTCTCCCGGATCAGGATTTCGATACGACGGTTTTGCGCGGCGGCTGGATCGTTCTGAAGCTTTGGGCGGCGATCGGCATAGCCTTCGACATGCTCGATCCGCTGCGCATCGACGCCGGAGCGAACCAGCATGTAGTAGGCCATCTGCGCGCGCGCCGTGGACAGCCGCCAATTGTCGTAATTATCGGACTTGTAGGGCCGGTTGTCGGTATGACCGCGGACGATGATCATGCCGCGGCGCTTGGCGATCAGCGGGCCGATCTTGTCGATAACGCGAACGAGCTCGGGCCGCGGCTCGGCCGAGCCGACCGCGAACATGCCGAAGGTCGCATCGTCGGTTAGGCTGACCAACAAGCCCTCCTCCACCTGCCGGACCTCGGCCACCGGCCCGGCGCCGGCCTTGATATCCGAGAGGGCATCGGCAATCGCAGACTGAAGCTGCTTGACCGTCGGCTGCTGGGTCTGGGCCGCGTCACGTGGCTCGGATTCCTTCGGAGCGTCGGTAGGACGTGCCTGCGGCCCGGCGTTGGCCTGAAGGTTAGCCTGCGCATTCGGCTGAACGCTGCCGTCGCGCGCAGACGATGATGGCGCCGGTCCCGGCGGCAACAATGGCGACTGGCTCGTGGACGACGCCTGCGCGTCGGGTGCCACGCTGCCGCCGGCATCATCGGTCCTGCCGCGACGCGGCTCGCCCTGATTTGTGCCGGCCGGATTGTCGCGCGCGGAAGCATTCGGCTTCGGCTCGCCGTCCATAATCCTGTCGGCTTCCTTCGAAGCCTCGGGCGCGAGCTTCCAATAGCCGGGATCGAACGGGTCGCGATAGGCGTCGCCGCCCTTGAGGCCATCCTCTTCGGCCGACGTCAGCGCACCGGCGCGCCGCTGGCCCGAGGCCTGGTTCGAGCTCGCCGCGATTTCGGCGAGCGTTGCGTAGGGATCGCGGAACAGGACCTTCTCTTCGTAGAAGGGCGGCTTCTCGGCCGTCGGCGAGTCGCCGCGGCGCTCCTCGTTCGGCCCGGACGGCTGGCGCTTGCCATCCTGTCCCTCGAACGTCGTCGGCTCTTTCTTGGTGAGGTCCTTCAGTCCCTTCGGCGCGGGCGCGTTCTCCGCGAGCTTGATCGGGTTGAAGTAGCTCGCGACCACCTGTTTCTGGTCCTGGTTGAGCGCGTTGAGCAGCCACATCACCAGGAAGAACGCCATCATCGCGGTCATGAAGTCCGCATAGGCGATCTTCCAAACGCCACCGTGCGGCTTCTCGTCTTCGAAAGCGCTCCGCCGACGGATAATGACGAGCTCGTGCTTGACCTCTTCCATGGTGAAACTACCGGCGCGCCTCTTTCAGCCGATCCATCCAGGTCGAGATCTGCGTCTCGATCGTGGTCTGATCGGCGAGGACGCGAACCTCGACGGTGTCGGCGGACTGGTATTCGACGCCAGAGCGGCCGGCCAGATTGAGTTGCGTCCGGACGAGGTCGATGAGCTCGCTGGGGCCGGTGACGCGGAACGCCGGCACCGGGGAATTCGAGGTCAGCGCCGAGATCTGCTCGACCAGGGATCCGATCGCCTTGTCGCGGACCGCATCGGCGAGGAACGGCAGCAATATCCGCGCGACCGAGCTTGCAATGTTGCTCTCGATCTCGCGGCAGGCAGAGTCGAATCCGTTGACGATCGCGACCGCCTGCTGGTCGGACCATTTGGCCCGCTCCTCACCGAGCCGGATCGCGCTGCGGACGCGCTCTTCGGCGAGCTTGGATTCGCCTTCCGCAAGGCCTGCGGTATGGCCGCGGCGATAGGCGTCTTCGAGCAGATTGACCGGCGCGGCTTCCGGCGCGGACGCCGGAGGCGGCTGAAGTTGCGGCTGGGCCTGCGCCTGGCGTTGCGCTTGAGGCTGCGATTGAGGCTCGCGCCGGATTTCCTTTCTCGTCAGGACGTCCTGGATCTTGGGCGGCGGAGGCGGCGGCGGCGACTTGGCCCGGCCGTTCGCGTCGAATTGGGTCAGGAGCTTTCCGATTGCCGCGTTCATGCCGCCTCCTCGCGTCGCATCCAGTCTTTAAGGATTGCTGCCGCCTGCATCTGATCGAGGCGGACGATCTGCTCCAGCCGCTTCTGCGGCGTACGCTGCATCTTGCCTTCGAGGTCCTCGACGAGGTTGAGCTCGGGATCCTGGCTATCGGCCAATGCAAGGGCCGTAGCAGCCTCGAGCTCGGCCGCCTCGGCAGCCTCGGTCTGCTCCTGCGCGGCGCGATGGGCCAGGATGCCGTTGACCGCGGGCCGAAGCCCGAACCAGACCAGCATCGAAGCGACGGCCAGGATCGTCACCGCATTGATGACGCTGCCGAGCTGCTTGTTCATCATCTCGACGAAGCTGATCGGCGGTACCGGCGCGAGCTCGCGCGAGCCCTCCACGAAGTCGACCGCAGTCACCTGGATCTGGTCGCCGCGCGCCTTGTCCAATCCGCCGGCGGTCGCTGCGAGCTGGCTGATTTCGGCGAGCTTGCTGTCGACGATGACCTGATTGGTCTTGTCGCCGAGGTCGGCGACGAGCCGCGCGCGATTGACCAGGACGGCGATGAAGAGTTTCTTGACCAAGTAACCGTCGCTGACCGTCGTCGTGGTCTTGGACGAGACCTCGAAATTGGTAACGTCCTCGCGGCGCGTCTTGTCCTCGCTGGAGTTCTTGGTGCCGCCGGCGTTGACCTGCTGATCCGGAAGGTTCTGCTGGACCGTCGTCGGCGTCGATCGGTCGGCGTTCGACGACTTTTCGTTTTCGCGGACGTTGCGGACCGAACGCTCGGCGCGGGTCTCGGGATCGTAGACCGTCTCGTTGACCTGGCGCTTGTCGGTGGAGAGCTGCGGCGCGACGCTGACCTCGAAATTGTCCAGGCCGAGATAGGGCGTCAGCGCCTTGCGGATGTTTTCCTGCACCATCCCGCCGACCGTCTTCTGGAGGCTCGCCATCTTGGTCGGCGCGGCGCTGGCCTCGTCCTCTTCGGCCAGCAGCATCGAGCCGTCGGCGTCGAGCACGGTGACCTTGTCGCGCGTCATGCCGGGAATGGCGGCCGCGACGAGGTGGCGGATCGATTGCGCCGTGCGCGCCTCGATCGCGCCGTCGGTGCGCAGCACGACCGATGCGGACGGCGGCTGCTGCGTCGCGCGGAACGAGCCGCGCACCGGCATCACGATGTGCACCCGCGCCGCCTTGACGCCCTTCATCAGCTGAACGGTGCGCGCAATCTCACCCTCGAGCGCACGAAGCTTCGTGACCTCCTGCATGAAGGAGGTCAGTCCGAGCGATCCGATCTTGTCGAACAGCTCGTAGCCGGCATTGGCGCTGGTCGGCAGCCCCTTCTCAGCCAGCAGCATTCGCGCCTGCGCGGTCTGACTCGGCCGCACCGAGACGGCATCGCCGGCTGCGCTGATATCGAAAGTAATGTTCTGCTCGCGCAGGGCGGCGCCGATACGCGTCACGTCTTCGCGGGACAGGCCGGTATAGAGGGATTCGAATTCCGGCCGGCTCAGGTAATAAGCACCACCGACCACGGTGACGAGGACGGCGAAGCCGATCAATCCCAAGGCCATCAGACGTCGCGGCCCAAGTTCCAGCAGATTGTTGAGCAGCTGCTGTAGCTGCGCGCGACTAAGCATATGACCTCGTACCAATGCGAACGTAGAGGACACTCTGCTGTCAACCTTGTCTGAAGGTTGCGCGCAAACGCGAATGCGCCGCTTCGCAGGCGAGGCGTTGCAATTTTACAAGAACCTTGGGCGACGCAGGCAGGTCGATGGCAACGTGCGGGCGATCGAACGCGTTGCCGCGCGATCGGCCGCAGCCTCTTGCATCAGGTCTGGCGTCGGGAGGACGATTGCGGGCACATCATGTGCCATCACTTCCGCCGGTCACGGCGGGGACCGTGCTCCCGAGGGAGCACGGTCGTCTTGGAAGCTAGTGCTTACTTGAACAGCGAGAGGATGCTCTGGCTGTTCTGGTTGGCGATCGAGAGCGCCTGAACGCCGAGCTGCTGCTGGGTCTGGAGTGCCTGAAGGCGGGTGGATTCCGCGTTCATGTCGGCGTCGACGAGCTGACCGACACCACGCGTCACCGAGTCCATCAAGGTCTTGACGAAGTCCGTGTTGGTCGCGATGCGGTTCTTGACGGCGCCGAGGTCGGCGGCGGCCGACGCCACCGAGTTGAGCGCAGCAGTCACCTTCGTGATGTAGGTGCTGAGCGTGGCCTGGTCGGTCGCCGCGTCGGTCAGCGAGGTGATGTCGATCGTGTTGACCGACGCACCGCCGCTCACCGTGTCCAGGATGCCGGTGGTGGACGTGCTGTAGAGCGAGTAGTTGGAGATCGTCAGGGTGATCGAGCCGATGGTCGGCGTGCCACCAACGCGGGAGAACGACGACACCAGGTCGAAGGTCGCCGGCGTTGCCGTCGTCACGCTCAGCCAGTTCACGCCGTTGAAGGTGGCCGCATCGGCGGTGCCCTTCATCTGCTGCTGGATCTGGGTGATGTCGGCCTGGATCTTGGTGCGGTCGATACCGGCGGTCTTGGCTTCGACCAGGAGCGCCTGGAGCTTGGTCAGGCCGCCGGTGCTGTCACCGACAACCGCGGTGAGAGCGGTATATTCGGTGTCGACGGTCGCTGCCGACAGACCGAGCGAGTCGGAGACGGCAGAGAGCGCGGCGTTGTCGGCGCGCATCGAGGTCGCGATCGACCAGTAGGCGGCGTTGTCCGAAGCCGTGGCCACGCGCTGACCGGTCGAGATCCGGTTTTCGGTGGTCTGGAGGCTGGAGCTGACGTTGCGGAGGGTCTGCAGCGCGGTCATTGCTGCGGAGTTGGTGAGCAGGCTAGAACTCATTTTTGACGTCCCCTTGAAAACGATTTGAAATTTTTGGGACATACCGGGCTTGCACCGGTACGAGAGGGCGGCATCATGCCTTTGAGCTGCGAAAAAGCGCGCTCAACCTGTCGTAATGGCGGCGATAGCACGCGAAGTTTGCGCGAGGCTTGTGGCTCTGTGACCGGACCGCAATTCGGGGCACGAAATCGCGCCTCTGATACCCGAACAACGCACGCCAAAATGAAAAGGGCCGCGCTTCTCACGAAGCGCGGCCCCCTTAGATGGTTTTCAGGCTTAGCGGAACAGCGAGAGGATGCTCTGGCTGTTCTGGTTGGCGATCGAGAGCGCCTGAACGCCGAGCTGCTGCTGGGTCTGGAGTGCCTGAAGGCGGGTGGATTCCGCGTTCATGTCGGCGTCGACGAGCTGACCGACACCACGATTCACCGAGTCCATCAAGGTCTTGACGAAGTCCGTGTTGGTCGCGATGCGGTTCTTGACGGCGCCGAGGTCGGCGGCGGCCGAAGCCACCGAGTTGATCGCAGCAGTCACCTGCGTGATGTAGGTGCTGAGCGTGGCCTGGTCGGTCGCCGCGTCGGTCAGCGAGGTGATGTTGATCGTGTCGACCGACGCGCCGCCGCTCACCGTGTCCAGGATGCCGGTGGTGGACGTGCTGTAGAGCGAGTAGTTGGAAATCGTCAGGGTGATCGAGCCGATGGTCGGCGTGCCACCAACGCGGGAGAACGACGACACCAGGTCGAAGGTCGCCGGCGTTGCCGTCGTCACGCTCAGCCAGTTCACGCCGTTGAAGGTGGCCGCATCGGCGGTGCCCTTCATCTGCTGCTGGATCTGGGTGATGTCGGCCTGGATCTTGGTGCGGTCGATACCGGCGGTCTTGGCTTC
The DNA here is from genome assembly GCF_036924495.1 of Bradyrhizobium sp. AZCC 2230. NCBI lineage: Bacteria > Pseudomonadati > Pseudomonadota > Alphaproteobacteria > Hyphomicrobiales > Nitrobacteraceae > Bradyrhizobium > Bradyrhizobium sp. AZCC 2230. Next base: position 4,372,120 of record NZ_JAZHRS010000001.1, read on the forward strand.
GACCAGGAGCGCCTGGAGCTTGGTCAGGCCGCCGGTGCTGTCACCGACAACCGCGGTGAGAGCGGTATATTCGGTGTCGACGGTCGCTGCCGACAGACCGAGCGAGTCGGAGACGGCGGAGAGCGCGGCGTTGTCGGCGCGCATTGAGGTCGCGATCGACCAGTAGGCGGCGTTGTCCGAAGCCGTGGCCACGCGCTGACCGGTCGAGATCCGGTTTTCGGTGGTCTGGAGGCTGGAGCTGACGTTGCGGAGGGTCTGCAGCGCGGTCATTGCTGCGGAGTTGGTGAGAAGGCTAGAACCCATTTTGATGTCCCTTTGAAGATTGAGTTGATTTGGGGACATACCGGACTTGCACCGGTACGACAGGGCGGCGTCATGCCTTTGGGCTGCGGAAAAGCGGTTAGGCCCAACCCGTCGTAGCGGTGACCGTAGCGCGTGAAGCTTGTGCGGGGCTTGTGGCCCTGTGTCCTGGCCGCAACAGCGCAGCCGAAATTGCGGCGTGCGCGCGACGTCACGTCAAACGAAAGGGCCGCGCTTCACGAGAAGCGCGGCCCTCCCTCAGATGGTTTTCAGGCTTAGCGGAACAGCGAGAGGATGCTCTGGCTGCTGCTGTTGGCGATCGAGAGCGCCTGAACGCCGAGCTGCTGCTGGACCTGGAGAGCCGACAGACGGGTGGACTCCTGGTTCATGTCGGCGTCGACGAGCTGACCGATACCGCGCGTCACCGAGTCCATCAACGACTTCACGAAGTCCGTGTTGGTCGAGATACGGTTCTTGACGGCACCGAGGTTCGCGGCGGCCGAAGCCACCGAGTTGATCGCAGAGGTCACCTGCGCGATGTAGGTATCGAGCGTGGCCTGGTCGGTCGCCGCGTCAGTCAGCGTGGAGATGTCGATCGTGTTGACCGACACGCCGCTGCTCACCGTGTCCAGGATGCCGTTGGTGGACGAGCTGTAGAGCGCATAGTTGGCAGTGGTCAGCTGGATGGAGCCGGTGGTCGGCGTGCTGCCGACGCGGGAGTACGACGACACCAGGTCGACCGTCGCCGGCGTGGCCGTCGTCGTGCTCAGCCAGTTCACGCCGTTGAAGGTCGCCGCATCGGCGGTGCTCTTCATCTGCTGCTGGATCTGGGTGACGTCCGCCTGGATCTTGGTGCGGTCAATACCCGCCGTCTTGGCTTCGACCAGCAGCGACTGCAGCTTGGTCAGGCCGCCGGTGCTGTCGCCGACGACCGAGGTCAGAGCGGTATATTCGGTGTCGACGGTCGCGGCCGACAGACCGAGCGAGTCGGAGACGGCGGAGAGCGCGGCGTTGTCGGCGCGCATCGAGGTCGCGATCGACCAGTAGGCAGCGTTGTCCGAAGCGGTCGAGACACGCTGGCCGGTGGAGATGCGGGTCTGCGTGGTGGCGAGTTGGGAGCTCACAGACCGCAGGGTCTGGAGGGCGGTCATAGCGGTCGAGTTCGTAAGCAGGCTTGACATTGCGAATGTCCCTTTGATGTACGCGTTACATTTTCACGAGGGGACATACCGGGCTTTCACCGGTACGGAGGGGCGGCATCATGCCTTTGGACTGATGTGGGTGGGGTCCAACCCGCCGTGCCGCATTGCTAGCACGTCGAATCTTGCTTCCGAATTAAGACGGGATTGAATTCTTCAGCAAAATCATATGGTTAATGTTACTCTTCGCTAACCTTAACGAACCGTTAGGTCGAGGGCCGCTGTTACGAGAACGACCGCACCAGTCCGGAGGCCAGCAGGTTCCAGCCGTCGATCAGCACGAAGAACAGCACCTTGAACGGCAGCGCGAGGATCGACGGCGGCATCATCATCATGCCCATCGACATGGTCAGCGTCGCCACGATCATGTCGATGACGAGGAATGGCAGGATGATGAGGAAGCCGATCTCGAACGAACGCCGGAGCTCGGAGATCATGAACGCCGGGATGATCACGCGCATGTCGATGCGCTTGTCGTCGAACTTCCTGCGGAAGCTTTCCGCGGCGAGCGACTCGAACGTCTGCAGGTCCTTGTCGCGGACATGGGCCAGCATGAATTCGCGGAACGGATCGCTGATCTTCAGATAAGCCTCTTCCTCCGAGATCTCGTTCTTCATCAGCGGCTGCACGCCGGTTTCCCAGGCGCGATCGAAGGTCGGCGCCATGACGTAGAAGGTCATGAACATGGCGAGGCTGATCAGCACGAGATTCGGAGGCGTCGTCTGAAGCCCGAGGCCGGCGCGCAGGAACGAGAGCGCGACGGCGAAGCGCGTGAAGCTCGTCACCATGATGAGCAGCCCCGGTGCGACGGACAGCACCGTCAGCAGCGCCATGAGCTGGATGATGCGGCCGCTGGTCGAGCCGTTGCCCGGCGGCAGCAGTGAATTGAGGTCCGGGACCTGGGCGAACGCTACCTCGGGCAGCACGACCAGCAGCAACGCAAGCAGCAAGACTCTCAATTTCACTGGATCACCAACGTCTCAATGATCAATTCGCGGACTTTGCCGGACGAGCGGATGCTGGCGCGTTCGGACAGGTCGTCGCGCAGATGCTGGAGCCCGCGCGTGCCTTCGAACTGCGTGACCGAGGCGGACCGCAGATAAGTGACGATGTCCTCGCTGATATGAGCGGCCAGGATGCCGGCATCCTCGTCGCTCATGCTGTCGGTCACCATGGAGGCTTCGACCCGGGCCCAATTGTTGGCCGGCGCCGCGAGATTGGTCACGATCGGCGACAGCTTCCTGAGCCGCGCGCTGCCGGCGTAGCTCGACGCGATCGGCGGCGGGGTGGCGCCCTTCTTTGCGTCGGCGACGCGTTCGGCTGCGGCGAACAGGTGCAAGCCCGCCAGCGCGCCCGCGCCGATCGCGACCAGGGTCAGCACGAGGATGGCTGCAATCAGGCGCATGACACCCCCTGCTTCCACGACGCGCGAGTCTCAGAATGGTGCGACGGCGTCATAGATCCGGTGCCCCCATCCAGGTTGCTGCACGTCAGACAGATTTCCGCGACCGCCATAGGCCACGCGCGCCTCGGCGATCTTCTCGTAGGAGATCGTGTTGGTTCGCGAAATATCGCGTGGACGCACGATACCGCCGACATTGAGCACGCGCATCTCCGTGTTGATACCGAACTCCTGCGAACCGCTGATCATCATATTTCCGTTCGGCAACACGTCGGTGACGACGGCCGCAATGGAAAGCTTGATGTCCTCGGAGCGGTCGATCTGGCCGTTGCCCTTGATCTGGGTATTGGTGTTGAGGTTGGCGTTGGTCTGGCCCTTGTCCTGCCATCCAGCGACGTCCATCAGCCAGTTCAGCCCGAACTGAATCTGCGAATCGCGCGAGCGGCCGGTCTTGTTGTCGAGCTTGGCCTTGTCCTGCATCGAGATGATCACCGTCACGACGTCGCCAATGCGCCGGGCGCGGGGATCGCGGTAGAGATCGGTGCCGTCATCCCAGGTCGAGCGATAGCTGACGGGCGTGCGGATGCGGGGCGTCACCGGGATCGGTTCGGCCGGCGCCCTCAGACCGCTGCCGACGGGCGACAGTTTCGGGCCAGTCAGGAGTTCTGCCGGATCATGGGAGCATCCGGCGAGAAGCACGAGCGACAGGATGAGGATCAGCGTCTTCATTTACTTGGTCTTCCCGTCATCCACGCGACGCATTCCACCGAGCAGGTCGGCGAGATGTGCTGCGCGCCCGGTCTCCATCTCGTTGAAAATTGCGCTCGAGCTCCTCGGGCTGAGCTTTGCGAGCACCGCGGCGGCCGTCTCGTCCGCCATGCCGGCGATCTGGGTGGCGGCAGCGTCCGGCTTCATGCGCGAATAGATCTCGACGACGCTCGCTTCCGCTTTCTTCAGGAAGTCGTCGCGCAGCGCCATCCACTTCTCGTATTCGGCGCGCTTGGCTTCGACTTCGGCGATCCGCTCCCGCAGCAGGCTCTCGGCCTTCTCCAGCTCTTTCAGCTGCCAGGCGAGCCTGGCGTCGACGGCGGGATCGGCCACGTTGCTGCAGAACAGCGCAACTTCGTTGTCCCCAGGCGCGGCAGCTTGAGCCGGCACCGGCTTCGGCGGCGCCGTGACGCTGCCGGACTTCGCCGGACGGCTCGGCACGGGCGCGGGGGCCGGCGCCGGCGGAGGAGCCTCCGTCGGAACCGCCCCCGTGATCGCGGGACCCGAATCTTCGGCCGCCCAGGCCGTTGCCCGTGAGCTATCACCCGGGACCGGCGTCGCTGGCGCATGCGGCTTCTGTGGCCCGGGCGCGCGAGCGCGTGCGAAGGAGAGCAGATTGAGCGGCTTCGACGACTTCGGCTCGTCCAGCGCCAGCGCGGGCGACGCGCCCGCGAGCGCCAACATCGCGGCCAGGAGAAGAAGTTGCGCTATGTAATCCAGCTTCAGCATCGGGTCGCGTGCGATTCTCGGTCGAGACCAGAGCATTGAGCGACCAAGCTTGCACGACGCTTATGCATCATTGCACGATGACTTCAGCCTGCAGCGCGCCGGCCGTCTTGATCGCCTGGAGGATCGCGATGATGCCGGACGGCTTCAGTCCGATCTGATTCAGGCCGCGTACGAGGCGCTGGAGGTCGACACCGCTCAGGATCGCCACCTGCGATCCGGCCTCGTTGGCCTCGACGATGGTCTGGGGCACCACGACCGTCTGGCCTTGCGAGAACGGCGCAGGCTGCGACACCACGGGCATCTCGGTGACACGGACCGTCAAATTGCCATGGGTGACGGCGACGGTGGAGATTCGCACGTCGCGTCCGATCACCACCGTGCCGGTGCGTTCGTTGATCACCACCCGCGCCGGCGTATCGGGTTCGACGGTGAGTTCGCCGATCTCGGCCAGAAAGCGAACCGGGCCGACATAGCGCGGCTTGGACAACACGATGGTCCGGTAATCGCGCTCGAACGCGATCTGGGCGCGATAGCGGCCGCCGGCATAGCGATTGACGGCGTCGAGGATTCGCGTCGCGGTGACGAAGTCGGGGTTCTTCAGCTCCAGCACCAGGTATTCCATCTCGTGAAGGCTACCCTGCACCTCCCGCTCGACCAGCGCGCCGTTCGGAATACGGCCCGCCGTCGGCGTGCCCTGGCTGACGTTCTGGGCCTGGCCTCCGACGCTGTAACCGGCGACCATGACCGCACCTTGCGCCACCGCGTAAACCGCACCGTCGGCCGCGCGCAGCGACGTCATCACCAGCGTGCCGCCGAGCAGCGACGTCGCATCTCCCAGCGACGACACCGTCACGTCCATCCGTTCGCCTGGGCCGATCGACGGCATCAGATCCGCGGTCACCATCACGGCGGCGACGTTGCGCGTGCGCAGCGTCGTCGGCCGCGCCGAGTTGTTCGTGCTGGTCGTCTCGTTCCGGACATTGATGCCCATGTTTTCGAGCATCGACTGCAGCGACTGTTCCGTGAACGGCGCGTTGCGCAGGGTGTCGCCAGTGCCGTTGAGGCCGATCACGAGGCCGTAGCCCACGATCTGGTTTTCGCGCAGCCCCTTGATGTCCGCGATGTCCTTGATGCGGACGGCGGCCTGGGCGCTGGCGGCGGAAAGGATGAGGAGAAGCGCGATCAGGACTCTGGTCATGACCCGTCCGCAACCTTGACGGTGCCATCCGGCTGAACGATGGCCCTGATCATCACGCCCGTGTCGGTGTTCCGCACGGTAATGAGCGAGCCCGGCGCACCGGATTGCATGGCCGCGCCGTAGGTCACGATCGACAGACCGGAGTCTTCGACCACGACCTTGACCATGGCGCCACGGGCGATGGTCCAGGGATCCTCGACCGAATTGGTGGGAATCGGCTGGCCCGGCAGCAACGCCCGCCGCGCCATGCGACCGACGAGGACCTGACGCCCTTCGATGAACATGGCGACACCGAGCACGTTCGGCGCAAAGGTGCGCTCGGTGATCATGTCGTCCCTGATCAGCTCTCCGGCGCGGATCGCTACAGCCGGCACCGGAAGCCGCTTCTCGTCTGCGGCGGCGAGCCGCGCGGAGACGAGAACCAGCAGCGCGGCGGCCAACCCGCGCGCGATCAGGCCCATCCTGTTCAACATGGACACACCGGAACTAGCGACTGAGATTCTTCGATACCGTCTGCGCCATCTCATCCGACGCCTGGATGACCTTGGCATTCATCTCGTAAGCGCGCTGTGCCGAGATCAACTCGGTGATCTCCTTGACGGGATCCACATTCGAGGCCTCGAGATATTGCTGGTTGATCTTGCCGTAGCCGGCATCGCCGGGGAGACCAACGACCGGCGCGCCTGATGCCGTGGTCTCGCGATAGAGATTGCTGCCTAGCGGTTCGAGGCCCGCTTCGTTGGCGAAATTGGCAAGGTTGAGCTGGCCGATCTGCCGCGGATTGACTTCCGTGTCCAGCTTGGCGAACACTTGGCCGGTCTGGTTGACAGTGACCTGCACCGTTCCTTGCGGCACCGTGATGTTGGGATCCAGCAGGTATCCGTCCATCGTTACCAATTGGCCGGTGGCGTTGGTGTTGAACGAGCCCGCGCGGGTGTACTGCACCTCGTTGTTCGGGCCGAGCACCTGAAACCAGCCGCGACCGTTGATCGCGAGGTCATAAGGATTGCCGGTCTGCGTCAGCGCTCCCTGGATGTGCAGCTTGCGGATCGCGGCCGACTTGACGCCGAGGCCGAGATTGGCGCCTTCGGGGATCGGCGAGGCGCCGTTGACGTTCGCAACACCCTGCATGCGGTCCATCTGGTAGAACAGATCGGTGAATTCCGCACGTGCACGCTTGAACGACGTCGTGTTGATGTTGGCGATGTTGTTTGCGATGACTTCGATATTGGTCTGCTGGGCATTCATGCCCGTGGCCGCGATGGCAAGCGATTTCACAGAATCATTCCTTCAGATCAAATCGACATACGAACGACTTCTTGGTAGGCCTGCACGACCTTGTCGCGGACGGCGACCGCGGTCTGCAAGGCCTGCTCGGCCGACATCAGCGCTTCGACGACTTTCCGCGTCGATTCCTTGCCCTGCATCGCCGAGATCGACGCGCTCTCGCTGGCCTTCAGCGTACCGATCGCGTCCGTGGTCACCTGCTTCATCACCGAATCGAAGCCAACGTCGTCGCCGGCCTGAACCGGGGACGTCGCGCTGGGCGCAATGGCCTGCGTTTCGGTGATGCGGGACGCCGCCGCCTGCCCCGCGGTGATCGCAGTGGATGAAATCGCTTCTAGCATTTTCAGCTCCTCAAAAGATCGATGGTCATGCCGAGCATCGATCTCACTTGCTTCACCACCTGGAGATTGGCTTCATAGGACCGGTTAACTTCCCGCATGTCCGCCATCTCAATCATCATGTTGACGTTGGGCATCTTGACGTAGCCGGCCTTGTCGGCCGCGGGATGTCCCGGATCGTACTCGACGCGATAGGGCGTGGTGTCGACCCCGATCTCCTTGACCTTCGCCAGCTGCGAGCCCGAAGCGCGATCCATCGCGGCATCGAAAGTGATGGTCTTGCGCTGATACGGATCCGCGCCGGCGGTGCGCCCGGTCGAGCTCGCATTCGCGAGGTTTTCCGAGACGACGCGCATGCGGGTCGACTGCGCTTCGAGCCCGGAGCTCGCGACCGTCAATGAAGCCGATAGAGCGTCAAGCATGTCGGTTCACCTCAGGTCTTCGCGCTGGTCAGGATCATGCGATTGAACGAACGCACGATCGCCGAGTTCATCGAATAGTCGCGATTGACGTCGCTGCCCTTGATCATTTCCTGCTCGAGGCTGACCGAGTTGCCGGAGTGGACGACATCCCAGCTATCCTTCTTCGCGGTTGCCCGTGTATCGGTTTCGGCCGGAGAAAGCTGCATATGCGTGGGCGATGTCGTCGCAAGCCTGACCGGCATTCCGTCGAGCACCTTGTTGAACGGCTCGACGTCGCGCGCCTTGAAACCCGGCGTGTTGGCGTTCGCGACGTTGGTGGCGATGGTCGACTGACGAAGCTCGAGCCAGCGTGCCTGCGACGATGCGAGTTCGAAGAGATAAAGCGGTCCCACGACAGCCCCATTATGATTCATTGGAGAGAACCCTAGGGCGTTAAGCTTTCGTCAAGCTGTTGGGCGAATCACCATCCTCGTAAATCTACTGAACCTTCTCGGGCCGCGGCGTTTGCTTCGACTGGAGGAAGTAGATGATCTCGGCAACCGGGCGGAAGAATTCGGCAGGGATGACCTGATCAACCTGCACCGCCTCGTAAAGTGCGCGCGCGAGAGCCTTGTTCTCGATCACCGGGATCTTGTTCTGCTCGGCGGCCTCGCGGATCTTCAGCGCGATCACGTCCATGCCTTTGGCCACCACGAGCGGCGCCGGGTTTTCGTCGCGGTTGTAGCGCAATGCGATCGCAAAGTGCGTCGGGTTCGCGATCACCAGTGTCGCGCGCGGCACGGAGGCGATCATGCGTTGGCGCGAGCGGTCGCGCGCGAGCGAGCGCAGACGCGCCTTGATCAGCGGATCGCCCTCGGACTGCTTGTGCTCGTCCTTGATCTCCTGCTTGGTCATGCGCAGCTCACGCCGCCAGCGGAAGCGCGCCCAGGCGAGATCGATCGCGACCAGAACGATCGTCGCAATGCAGATCGCCGACACGATCCGCATCGCGATGGTGAGGATCATCTCCGGCAACGCGACAGGATCGGTGTACATCGCCTCGAACGCCCTTGCCTCCGACGATCGCAGCACGAAGCAGACGACGACGCTCACCGAGGCGAGCTTGAACATCGACTTGGCGAACTCGACGAGGCCCTGCGCTCCGAAAATGCGGCTCCAGCCGCTGGTCGGCGAGATTCGGGAGAAGTCGGGCAGGACGCGCTGCAGCACCAGCCGCGGCGCGTTTTGCAGCAGCGACGCGGCAAGCCCGAACACCGCAATGATTACGACCAGCGGCACCAGGAATCGCAGTGCCTCGAGACCCACCACGGTGAGAAGATTCAGTGCGTCCGCCGAGGTGCTGAGCGGGAAGCCGTCGGGTTCGTCGATAAAGCTCTTCAAGGTCGGTGTCAGTCGCTGCACGCCTTGACCGATCAGGAACGCCTGGATCACCATCAGCGCCGCCATGGTCGCGAACATGGATGCCTCCCGAGAGACCGGAATATTGCCCTGCTCGAGCGCATCGCGGACTTTCTTCTCGGTCGGCTCTTCTGTTCTGCTCTCCTGATCGGATGACTCTGCCATGCCTGCTCAGCGGTCAGCGGAAGACCAGCTCATCCTCCTGGTCGGGATTGAGCTCGATTTCGCCCTTCTCGGCGAGGTCGAGGGCGAGGTCGGTGATGACGCGGCGCGCCTCCAGCACGTCGCGCTGGTTCGACGGCTCGCCGATCGCGAGTTCGTGCTCGACGACGCGGCGGACGCGCGAGGCGACCGCGGACAGGATCAGCTCGCGGAAGTGCTTGTCGGTGCCCTTCAGCGCGACGACGATACGATCGGTCGGCACCTGGTCGAAGATCATGGTGCGCGCCTTCGGTGCCAGGTTGATGACGTCGTCGAAGGTGAACAGCAGCTCCTTCAACACTTCGGCGGATTTCGGCCGCTTCTCGGACAGGCTCTTGAGCATGTCCTCGATGTGGCCGCGCTCCATCTTATTGATGATGTCGGCGACGCGGGCGTAGGTGTCGGCGCCGAGGTTGCGGGCGAAATTGAGCGTCAGATCTTCGTGCAGCGTCTTCTCGAGGACCTTCAGCGCGTCGTCGACGATCGGCTTGAGGCTAAGCACGCGCCGCATCAGTTCGTTGCGGAGGCTCGACGGCAATTGGCTCATCACCTTGGCGGCGCAGGACGGCTTGACCTTGGACAGGATCAGCGCCGCGGTCTGCGGATGCTCCTTGGAGAGGTAGGTCGCCAGTGAGTTTTCCGAGACCGACGAGACGCGGTCCCACACCGACCGGCTCGAATTGCCGAGCAGGTCCGACATGATCGCTGAGACCTGGTCGGCGGGAAGCACGTCGCCGAGCACCGCTTCGAGGCCGCCGAGGGTGCCGAGAATGTTCGCGCCCATCGAGAACTGCTGGGCGAACTCCTCGACGATCTGCTCGAGTTCCTGCGCCGTGATCGGCCGCAGCTCAGCCGCGGCCTTGGTGACGATGCGGATGTCCTGCGGCTCGAACTGCGCAAGCACGCTCGCGGCCGCCTGCCGGCCCATGGCCAGCAGGAGTGCCGCGACCTTTTCCGTTCCGCCCAGCGTGGCAACGCCTCGCTGCTTGATGGGAGCGATGCCGACCTGTGCAGCCATGGTCAGGAATCACCCTGCCCCAGAGGTCCGACGATCTCAGTCAGCGAGACACCGAAGCGCGAATTGTCCTCCTCGACGACGACCACCTCGCCGCGGGCAACGACGCGGCCGTTGACCACGACGTCGACGGGCTCGCCGACGCGGTGATCCAGCGGAACCACGGCGCCGCGGCCGAGCTTCATCAGGTTCGCCACCGGGATGGTCGCCGATCCCAGCACCACCTGCATGGTGACCGGAATGCGCAGGATGGCATCGACATTGGCGAACTTGCCGGTCTCCTCCGCGGTGCGCGCGGCGATCTCCGCGAGCCGCTCCAGCGGAGACGTCTCGGCATCATCAGATGCGGTTGCTGACTCGTAGTCGAAGGATTGCGCCATTTGGTATCGCCTCTTGGTATTTCCGCTCCCGGAGCGCCGCGACGTTCCGACTATCCGTTCAGCCGGTCCCGGCCTCAATGCTTGTTGGCCTCAGCGCCGCTCGCGGTCGCGGCGGGCTCGAGCCCGATCCGCGCATCGAGCGCCGCGATCGCGTCGTGGGCCTGGTCGATCTTCGTGCTCAGCACGTTGGCCAGCCGGCCGAGATTTGCCGTGGAATCATGCGCCGCCGTGATCACCGTATCGAAGGCGCCCGCGGTCTCGTGGACGATGGTCGAGAACTCACCCTGGTAGCTGCGCAGCCGTGCCAGTTCGCGGTGCATCCGGGTCACCCGCATGCTGGTGAAGGCCAGCGCAATCAGCAACACGGCATCAACGAGATAGGATATCATCGACGAACTCCCGCTTCTGATCGACGGGATCTGCCACCTGCATGGCGTAGTAGCCATCAAGCTGGCCGATCTGGCACCAGAACAGCACCTGGTTGTTGCTCTCGAGCCGCGCCAGCGTGCGCGGCGTGGCTTCGAGCTCGAGCACCTGTCCGACCTTGAACTTCACGACGTCGTCGAGGGTTATCATCTTCTCGTCGAGCACTGCGCTCAGCGTCACCTCGGTGCGGTGAACCTCGCTCTCCATCTGCTCGCGCCAGCGCGGATCGGCCGCGCGACCGTCGCTGACGACGACGTGAGCGAGCTTCTGCCGCAGCGGATTGAGCGCGGAGTGCGGAATGATCAGGAACATCTGGCCGCCGCGATAGAGTGCCTGCACCATGATGTTCGCGCAGATCGACATGTTGCTGCTGCGCCCGATCGCCAGCGACGCCATGGCGGTCTCGACCCGCTCGACGCGGAAGGTGACGTTGGACGTGCCGGCGAAGGCGGCTTGTAGCGCTTTGGCGAACCGCTCGAACAGCGCCTGGACCAGGCGGATCTCGATGTTCGAGAACGAACGCTCGACGTCGAGCGGCGGCTCGGCGCCGTCGGAGCCGAACATCGCCTCCACCATGGTGAAAACGAAGTCGCGGTCGAGCACGATAATGACGCGGGAGTCCCACTGTTCCGCATAGAGCACGGCGGCGACCGCGTTGCCCTCGTAGTCCTTGATGATGTCGCCGAGAGGATCGCTGGTGATGCCGTTGACCGAGAAGTAGCAGGGTGTACCCGCCATCGGCTGCAGGCTGTCCGTGCACGATGCCGCCATGCGATCGAAGATCACATTGAGCATCGGCATGCGTTCGATCGAGATGCCGGCCGCGTCCAGCAGGTAGTTCGGCAGCTGCTTCCGCTGATCGATCTCGACGTCTTCCATCGTCATGCGCGTGCAGCCTTGGGTTCAGCCTCGGTCACGACGGCCTTGGGACCTGCGATCGTCTCGTTCTCGACGACGTCGATCGACGGCCGCTCGCCGCTCGCGATCATCTTGCGGCCGTGCTCGACGGCGATCTGCGGCATGGCGCCGTTCATGAACGCCAGTAGCGTCTGCTTGACGATGATGTAGGGCCGGCACTTCTTCTCGCGCGTCATCTTGATCTTCAGCGCGAAGGGCGAAATGATGCCGTAGGACAGGAAGATGCCGGCGAAGGTGCCGACCAGCGCCGCGCCGATGAAGCCGCCGAGCAGCTTCGGCGACTGATCGAGCGCGCCCATCGCCTTGATGACGCCGAGCACGGCGGCGACGATACCGAGTGCCGGCAGCGCCTCCGACACCGTCACCAGCGCATGGTACGGCGTCAGCTTGCTCTTCACGATGGTGTGGATCTCCTCATCCATGAGCGCTTCGATCTCGTGCGTGCGCGCATTACCCATGATGATGAGGCGGACATAGTCGCAGATGAACTGGAGCAGCGCCGGGTCCCCGAGCACGCTCGGAAACGCCTTGAAAATCTCCGAGGACGAGGGATCGTCGATATGCGCCTCGACCTCGTTGCGGCCCTTGCCGCGCAGCTCGCGCATCAGGGCATGGAGCGCTCCGAGCAGATCGAGATAATAGCGCTCACCCGGCACCGCGCCGGTGATGGCCTGCATGCAGGCCACCCCGGAGTCCACGACCGTCTTCCACGGGTTGGCCACGAGGAAGGTGCCGACCGCAGTGCCGATGATGATCACGAATTCCCACGGCTGCATGAGCACGGCCAGATGCCCACCCATGGCGGCAAATCCGCCAAGCAGTGCCGCCACCGTGATGAAAATCCCCACGAAACTGAGCAACCCGCCACTCCATCGCCGATCCCATCGGGAATACCTAGTCGGCGACGCTTGCGCGAAGCTGGCTTCCGCATGGCCAGCCCCGCGCAAGCAATTCACGGCAGCTTGAGACAATGTCGCAATAGCGGCCAAAGGGGCGCGTGCCATGCTATCCACGATCGCGGATTACACCAGACTGACCACCGACATGAGCAAGTCGCTGACTCAGATCGAGCAGCAACCTGACGTCAGCCGCGATACCGCCTACTACCTGGCCAACATCGGTAACGTGAAGAGCATCGACGATTTCCTGAACAACTATAAGCTCTACTCCTATGCTATGAAGGCCTTCGGCCTCGACGACATGATCTACGCCAAGGCGTTCATGCGGAAGGTGCTGACCGAGGGCATCGCGACCTCTGACACCTTCGCCAACAAGCTGAGCGACAGCCGCTACCGGGACTTCGCCGCCGCCTTCAATTTCGCCGCCAACGGCGCCAATGCGACCCAGAGCACCGCGGCCACGACCGGCACGACCAGCCAATATGCCACCCAGACCTTGGAGCAGGATGCCGGCGACCAGAACGAGGGTCTGCGGCTCGCGCTCTACTTCACGCGCAAGGCCTCCTCGATCACGAGCCCCTACCAGATCCTCGCCGACAAGGCGCTGACCCAGGTGGTACAGACCGCAGAAGGCTGGTCGTCGATGATCTCTTCGTCCGACATCGACATGCAGGCCAAGATGATCACGGACAAGATCAATCTCACCGATTTCCAGGACCCGACCAAGGTCACCAAATTCGTGCAGCGCTTCGCCGCGATGTGGGATGCGACCCAGGCCCAGAGCGACACCTCGACCAACCCCGCACTGGTCCTGATCACCGGAGCGTCGGCGTCGTCGACCAGCATGGACACCGACTTGCTCACGACCCTTCAGAATATCAAGTTCAACAGGTAAGCCATGCAATCGGCTCTTTATGTGGGATTGTCGGCACAGGTCGCGCTCGAAAAGCGCCTCCAGACGATCGCCAACAACGTCGCCAACGTCAACACGTCCGGCTTTCGCACCGACGTGGTGAAGTTCGAGACGGTGTTGTCCAAGGCTGCCGCGAACCCGGTCGCGTTCTCCTCGCCCGGCGAGAACATCATCTCGCGCGAGTCCGGCAACATCACCGAGACCGGCAACCCGCTCGACGTCGCCGTGGTCGGTCAGGGCTGGATCGCCTTCGCCGGCCCCAACGGCACGGTCTACACCCGCGACGGCCGGCTCCAGATCGCCGCCAACGGCGACCTTCAGACGGTATCGGGCTTCCCCGTCATCGATTCCGGCGGTGCGCAGATCTCGCTCGACCCGAACGGCGGGCCGGTCTCGATCTCGCGCAGCGGCGCGATCACCCAGGACAACAACGAGATCGGCACCATCGGCCTGTTCAACATTCCAGCCGAGGCTGATCTCGACCGGTACGGCAATTCCGGCGTCACGCCCGACCGTCCCGCGACCGCCATCGCCGATTTCAGCCGGGACGGCTTCAAGCAGGGCTATGTCGAGGGCTCCAGCGCCAACCCGATGATGGAATTGACGAAGCTGATGTCGGCCTCGCGCGCTTTCGACAGCACCAATTCGCTGATCGAGGGTACCGAGAGCACGCTCAGCAACGCAATCCGGACGCTGGGCGATCCGAGTAAGTAGGCCGCGCGTCGCGCGTAATTTGGGTGGACGGTTTCCTTGAACGCTCTTCGTCAACTTGAGTGGGCGCTGCTCGAGCTCCAGCAGAGTACGCCGCTGGCAAGCGTCGGCGGCGCGATCTCCGAGATCGCCCCGACGCATTTCCGCGTCTCCGGCCTGTCGCGCGCCGTCAAGCTCGGCGAGCTGATCGGTGTCAATTCCGGCGGTAAGCCCCAGATCGGCGAGGTGGTGCGGATCGACAGCGACGGCATCGTCGCAAAGCCGTTCGACCGGCAATTCGCCGGCGGACTCGGCTCGGTCGCCTACCGCATGCCGGCATTGTCGTTCGCGCCGGATCCGAGCTGGAAGGGCCGCGTCATCAATGCCCTCGGTGCGCCGCTGGACGGAATGGGCCCGCTCACCCCGGGATCGCGTGCGGTCTCGGCAGAGACGGACGCGCCGCCGGCGATGAAGCGGGCGCGCGTCCACAAGCCGCTGCGCACCGGCGTCCGCGTCATCGACCTGTTCGCGCCGATCTGCGCCGGCCAGCGCGTCGGCATCTTTGCCGGCTCCGGCGTCGGCAAATCGACGCTGCTCGCGATGCTCGCCCGCAGCCAGGGTTTTGACACCGTAGTGCTGGCGTTGGTCGGCGAGCGTGGCCGCGAGGTGCGCGAATTCATCGAGGACGTGCTCGGCAACGACCGCAACCGCTCCGTCACCATCGTATCGACCGGCGATGAAAGCCCCATGATGCGGCGGCTGGCGCCGAAGACGGCAATGGCCGTGGCGGAATATTTCCGCGACCGCGGCGAATCGGTGCTGCTCGTCGTCGATTCGATCACCCGATTCGCCCATGCTTCCCGCGAGGTCGCGCTTGCGGCCGGCGAGCCCGCAGTGGCCCGCGGCTATGCCCCGACGGTCTTCACCGACCTGCCGCGCCTGCTCGAGCGCGCTGGCCCCGGCGAGGAGGGCTCCGGAACCATCACTGGCATCTTCTCCGTGCTGGTCGACGGCGACGACCATAACGAGCCGATCGCAGACACCATCCGCAGCACATTAGACGGGCACATCGTGCTCTCCAGGCACATTGCCGACCAGGCGCGCTATCCCGCCGTCGACGTGCTGGCCTCGGTTTCCCGCCTCGCCCACAACGTCTGGGACCCCGAGGAGCGCGAATTGGTGAGCAAATTGCGCACCCTGATCGCCAAATACGAGGACACCCGCGACCTTCGCCTGATGGGCGGATACCAATCGGGACGTGATTCGGGGCTCGACCAGGCGGTCGACATGGTTCCGCGAATCTACAACGCCATGCGACAAGACGTCTCTGCTGCGCCGAGCGCCGATCCGTTCCGCGAGCTCAGGGACATGCTCAAGGGCGACTAGCGGCGCAGGCCGTTAGCCGGGTGCGCGACCCGCGCCCTCGCATCTTGCCCTCGATGCGCGCATGTCGTGGCACAAACTGCATAGGCGCTTGTTCGCCAGCAATGTTCGCCGCGCGAATCTCAACCATTTGGATGTGACGATCAGCATGGTCGTGGAAAACGACACGCGGATGATACTCAGGGTATAGCACCATAGCAACCGCCACGTGCAATCCCAACGAGTTCCCCTGATGCCGTCATGGCGATTCCGGAAGCAGATCGCGGAAGTTGTGGATGATTTTCGTGGCGCACAGTGCCTGTCATGCACAAGCATCGATCATCTTGCATCAACGACGGACAGCAATATCCGTGCAATCAAACGGGCGTAGAACTATGTGCATCTAGCCGGCTAGACTGCGCATGCGTTCACCATCATGTGTCCTGAAGAGCGAGATTGTCTTGAACGTTACATTCGTCTGCAACGACATCCGATCTCCACGAGTGTCTCTACTTGATTTTGTTGAGAAGCTCATTCATCGTTTCGGTCGAACATAAGAAACGTCTGCGTGTGACTTGAACTCAGGGGCTTCGGTTGTACAACTCCGATCCATCGTCCGGCAGTGACGGCAGCTCGGGCTTGCGTTCGACGAATCTGCGGTTGGCATGCCATCGGCAGCAGCGTTTCTCGCGCAGTATCCTGCGACGCTCATCAGTCCAAGTCATGTGCCGTGCAGTCCAGGGCTTCGCGCTGAAGCCCGGCACGACGCACGTATCGGACATTGGCGGGCATCAGGATTCCCGCGAGACATTCGTGCACCATGGTGGAAAGCGGCTTCGGGGCGCCGCACACGCGATTCCCGGGGCGAGGTAGGAATTTTATGCCGTTGGCACGCGAAGCAGTCGAGCTGCTGGTTCAGGCGGCCAGAGCCTGGTATTTCGAAGGCAATCAACACGGGTTACGCGATCGGGAATGGATGGCGCTGCGCTTTCTCGGCCGCGCCAATCGCTTCTCGCGCACACCATCCGCGCTCGCCGGCTTCATTGGCGCGACCAGAGCGACCGCATCGCAGATCGTGAAGACGCTGGAGAGCAAATCCTTCCTGGTGCGGAAACCGTCGCAGGAAGACAAGCGTTCCGTCGTGCTCCACGTCACCGCGCAGGGCGAGAAATGCCTGAGCCAGCACGATCCGATCAATCACGTCGTCAATGCCGTCAGGGCGCTCGAGACCGACGAGCGTCTCCGGCTGCGCGACTCGCTGCGCGAGGTTCTCAATCATCTCGATGCAGCCCATCAACGGCTCGATGCCAGCGTCTGCCGCGATTGCATGTTCCTGGCCGAGCGCAGCCCCGGCACGGGCAAGGGACGCGCCACCGCCG
Source organism: Bradyrhizobium sp. AZCC 2230 (assembly GCF_036924495.1). Lineage (NCBI taxonomy): Bacteria > Pseudomonadati > Pseudomonadota > Alphaproteobacteria > Hyphomicrobiales > Nitrobacteraceae > Bradyrhizobium > Bradyrhizobium sp. AZCC 2230. Next base: position 4,389,344 of record NZ_JAZHRS010000001.1, read on the forward strand.
AGTTCATGTGCCGGCTGTATCGCGCGCCCGTCTCGCTCGAGGAGACGGAGCTGCTCTGCACCAGCTTCGAGCGCACCCGTGACCGCCCCAAGATCGAGGAGCATCTCGATCGCGCGCGCGTCGCAAGCCAGAGTTGAGGCAGCCGCGCGCGGCTTGAGCGGACGTATTGTTGGCTCCGTCATCCCAGCGCAACCGCGATCCGGTTGTCGCTGGAGGTGCGAGCGATGCGGCGCAGTGCCGTAGGGTGGGCAAAGCGCGCCGAGACCTGGCGCGAGGTGAAAGGCGTTGCAGGACGGACCGTCGCTCGGCTGCACGCCGAGTTGCCGGAGATCGGCATCCTGTCGAACAAGGCCATCGCCAAGCTTACCGGCCTCGCCCCGATCGCAAATGACAGCGGTAAGCGAAAGGGCAAACGCCCCACCCGCGGGGGCCGCGAGGGTGTCCGCTCCATCCTCTTCCTCGTCGCGGCCACCGCGCCCGCTACGACAAAAGCCTCGCCGACTTCCGCGACAGGCTGGTCGCCGCCGGAAAGGAAAAAATGGTCATTCGCATGGCGCTCGCCCGCAAGCTTCTCGTCCGTCTCAACGCCAAAGCTCGCGATGCGCGTACCGCTTACACCAATGCAACTTGACAGCAGAGATAGTCGCTCATCCCGGCCCGCACCTCTACGGCTTTCGAATCTCGACTGAAATCCACCGTGGGCAACGCGGCGTGATTTGCCGGGTTTCGCTCGACGCATCCCGATCCGATTGATAAGCCCCAGTCCGCGAATGGAAGGGCCTGAGTCGGGATGACGGTTGCGATCGAGATGGGGTTGACCACGGCGGGCGCCGCGGCGGCCATGGACCTCGAGGAACTCCTGGCGACCCGCCTCCTGGTGCAGGGCAATTCCGGCTCCGGCAAGTCGCATCTGTTGCGGCGCCTGCTCGAGCAGAGCGCGCCCTGGGTGCAACAGGCCATCATCGACCCAGAAGGCGATTTCGTCACGCTGGCCGAGCGCTTCGGCCATCTCGTGATCGAGGCCGAGGATCACACCGAGCGCGGCCTTCAGGTCGCGGGCGAGCGCGCACGGCTGCATCGGGTCTCCACGGTGCTCAATCTCGAAGGGCTGGATGCCGAGAACCAGATGCGGCGCGCGGCCGCCTTCCTCGGCGGTCTGTTCGACGTGGAGCGCGACCATTGGTACCCGATGCTGGTGGTGGTCGACGAGGCGCAGCTGTTTGCGCCGGCCGTCGCTGGCGAAGTCTCGGACGAAGCGCGAAAACTCTCGCTCGGCGCCATGACCAATCTGATGTGCCGCGGCCGCAAGCGCGGGCTCGCCGGCATCATCGCGACGCAACGTTTGGCAAAGCTCGCCAAGAACGTCGCGGCGGAAGCCTCGAACTTCCTGATGGGCCGCACCTTCCTCGACATCGACATGGCGCGCGCCGCCGATCTGCTCGGCATGGAGCGGCGGCAGGCGGAAGCCTTTCGCGATCTCGAACGCGGGCAATTCATGGCGCTCGGACCTGCGCTGTCGCGCCGTCCGCTGCGGCTGAACATCGGGCCGACCGCGACCTCCCCGCGCAATTCGACGCCGCGGCTGATGCCGATGCCGGAAGCGGCGCTGGAGGATGCCCGTGCCGTGATCCTGGCCGCGCCGCCGCCCGATGCCAGCCGTCCGCAGCGCCGGCCTGCACCGGACCTGCTCGAGCAGCTCCGCGCGGCGAAGGCGGCGGCGCCCGAGGTCGGCCCCGAAGTGGTCGAAGTGCCGGTCAGCGCCGAGGAGCTCGCAGAACGGCGCGCGCGCGTGGATCGGACGTTGCACGCCGTGATGGCCGCGCCCGATGCCGGCTTCCGCGCCATCGGCGTGCTCTATCAGGAGTTCGTGGTCCGCTGCCGCATCGAAGGCCTCGGCGCGGCCGTGCCTGACCTCGGCGAATTCCGCCGCATGCTGACGCATGCACGCGCCGGCCTCGGCACAGACATCGCCGAGGACGACGCCTGGCAGGAAGTGACGCTGCGCGCCTCGATCCTGCCCGACGACATGCAGGGCGTGTTCATGATGATCGCGCGCGCTGCCAAGGAAGGCTGGCCTTGCCCCGGCGATGCCGCGATCGCCCGCGCCTATGGCTCGCACTCGCTGCGCCGGGCGCAACGGCTGCTCGGCTATATGGAGGAGCAGGGCCTGATCGTCGTCCAGCTCGACGGCGGCGGACGCAGGTTCGTGACGCTGGTGGAATTGGCCTGGGCGACCGCCCCGGGCGATCCCAATGGAGACGACCAGCCGACCGAGCCGATGCCGAGCGCAGCGTCGGCCTGATTGCTGCCACGAAGATGGTGCGCGCCCTCTCCCGCTTTGCAAGCGGGAGAGGTAAGAGGAGCCCGCAGCGCTAGAACGCACCCGCCACGGTAACGCGAAACGTCAGCGGCTCGACCGGGTGCAGCACGTAGTCCATGACGCCGTTCTGGCAGACCGCGCTCGGCGCGACACCGCCGGTACAGAGATTATAGAGCGTGTCGGTCTTGAGCAGCGAACCATAGGCGTAGGTGATCTGGTTTGCCTGCGTGTTGAAGAGATTGAGCACGTCGAGCTGGATGCGCCAGCCGTTGTCGGCACGGTAGCCGAGACGACCGTTGAAGACGCTGGTCGCCGACGAGCGAAACGCATTGTCCTCCGTCAGCGGGCTCGCCGCCAGATAGCGCCAGCGCACACCACCGAACCACCCGGTCTTCTCGCCGAGGGTGATGCCGGCGGACGCCACCATCGGCGGCGCGTTCGGAATGTAATTGCCGGGCGCGTTGCCGATCTGCGCCTCCGGGTAGCCGGCCAGCGAGGCATAGACATCCGCCTGATCGAAATCATAGCCGCGGAAGCGCGCATGCGTCATGGCGAGATCGGCGTCGATGTCGATCCAGGATTTTGGGCGGTAATGGTTGGTCCACTCAAAGCCGTAGCGGCGGCTGGCTCGAGTGGCCTCGGTATCCCCGGCATCGCCGGAGAACAGGATTTCGGAATCCTGGTCAAGGATGAAGAGGCTGAATGAGGAATCGAGGCCGGGAATGATCCTGGTGCGGACGCCAACCTCAGCGCCGCGCGTGCGCACCAAAAGCGGCGATGGTGAGAGTCTTGTCGTAGGATCGTTCGGGTCTTCCGTCGTGGTCGCACCGCGGGCGTCGTTGGAATGCATGCCATAACCGGCGCCGAGGAAGAATTCGGTCTGGTTGAAGGGGCCCAGCACCATCCTGAATTTCGGGCTGCCGAGCGAGGCATCGACATGACCGGAATTGTTGGAATTGAACAGTGAGGTGACGTCAGCGTTGTAGTAATCGCCGCGCCAGCCGACCGTCGTCCGGAGCCAGTCGGTCCAGCGCACGGTGTTCTCGGCATAGATGCCGACGCTGCCCTCGCCGACCTTGTCGCTTCGGATGTTGGACAGGAAGCTGCGCTGGAACGTGTTGGAGAGCGCAAGATCGATCGAATCATAGCGCGATTGCAGGCCGAACGTTGTTTGCATCGGCAGCCCTACAAACGAACCGTTCAGCGTGCGCGAGATGTTGGCACCAGCCATCAGACGGTCGTCGTGCTGGTGAAACTGGTCGCCGAGCACCGGATCGTTCAGGAAGTAGGTGAAATTGTTGAACAGATCAAGCTGGCTCTTCACGACATAGGCGTTAGCCTTCCAGGAGCCGAGATCGTCGCTCTGCGCGACACGGCCCGACAACGCGAAGCGATTGGTGTTGCCCCCGTCGCTTGGATCTTCCGAGCCGAAGCGGTCGAGAAATCCACTCGTGATCGCGCGCTGCGGCACCTGGTCAGTGGAATTCCATTTGTTGGCGTAGGCCATGCCGGTGACGGAGACGCCGTCGGTCGCAGTGCCCTGGCTGTAGCGAACGAGGCCGTTGAGCTTCTTCACATCGTCTGGATTCACCCACGGGCCGTTATAGGTGCCGATCTCACCGGCCACGAGCAGTGAACCGTCGCCGACCTTGGCAGAGTCCATGCCGAGCAGGCGGCGATAGCCAAAACTGCCGACCGTCACCTGCGCGAGGCCCTTTTCGGTGCGGTCGATCAGGTCGATATGGATGCTGCCGACCGAGGCGAAATCGCCTTCATCGGCGAAATATGGCCCCTTGCGCACATCCATCGCGCTGATCGTCTCGGGGATCAGCCAGTTCAGGTCGGCATAGCCCTGGCCATGCGCATGAGTGCGCATGTTGACGGGGACGTCGTCGACGGTGATGGCGAGATCGGTGCCGTGATCGAGATTATAGCCGCGCAGAAAATACTGGTTGGCTTTGCCTTCGCCGGAATGCTGGGTGACGATCAGCCCCGGCGCGGCTTCGAGCGCCTCGCCCGGCCGCGTGAAGATGCGCGCGTTGAGCGCCTCGCCGGAGATTGTGAGCTCGCTCGCCATGCTCGGCGGCCCCTTGGCGCCGGAGGCAACGCTGGAGGAGCCGGCTGCTGGCGCCGGCGACGGCTGGGCAACGACGGGGCGCCTCGCCGCGACAGGTCTGACGGCGCGGCGCGGCTCGGACGGTTTCTTGTGATGCGGCGCCTCGCCGCCGCTGACCTCGACGGGCGGCAATTCGCGCGGGGCACTGCTGCTCTGCGCGAAGGCGTCATCCGCGACAAGGACGAAGGCTGGGAGCGCCGCGAGAACGACACAACGACGGCCGGACTCAGGCCGCCTCGGTCGCATCGGCCCTCCGAAGGACGTCCGCGCGCGGCGGGCCATCCGCGAACATGCGTCGGTAGAGCACGACTGAAACCAGCCAGGCGATCAAGAACAGCGCGATGACCGCGAAACCGACGTTCGCAAGCGACTCGTTGAGCGCGTCAACCAGCGCCCACACGCCGCCAGAAAGACCCAGCCGGTCGCTGACAAGGCCAAGCGCCTCGATGCCGCCGATGAACAACGCAACCGCGACTGACGCACCGGTGATGGTGAGGTTGTACCAGAGCTTTCGCATGGGATCGACGAAGGCCCAGCGATAGGCGCTCACCATCAGCGCCGAGTCCGCGGTATCGACCAGCGCCATGCCTGATGCGAACAGCGCGGGGAAGACCAGAATATCGGCGAGCGACGCGCCGCGCGCAGCCTCTGTGGCGGAGATGCTGAGCAGGCCGATCTCGGTCGCGGTGTCGAAGCCGAGACCGAACAAGAGGCCGAGCGGAAACATGTGCCAGGGCTTCGTCACCAGGCGGAACATCGGGCCGAGCAGGCGCGCGAGGAAGCCACGATGGGCCAGCAGCGCGTCGAGCCCGGCGGCGTCATGAACACCCTGCTCGCGCGCCGCGCGAAATGTCCGCCACAGGCCGGCGAAGATAACGAGGTTGATTGCCGCGATCGCCAGCAGGAACAACGCCGACACCGAGGTGCCGACCAGGCTGCCGATATCTTTCAGTAAACTGTCGCCGCCGAGGCTGACCACGCCGAGCGCGAGCAGCATAGTCGCAATCACGACCACGCTGGAATGTCCGAGCGCGAAATAGAGGCCGACGCTGCGCGGTGTATCGCCCGCCTGCATCAGCTTGCGCACGACGTTGTCGATGGCCGCGATGTGGTCGGCATCGACGGCGTGACGCAGGCCGAACACCCAGGCGAGCAGCACGGTCGCCATCACCGCGGGCCGGTCGCCAAACGCCGCAAAAGCCCAGACCCATGCGGCGACATTGGCGGCGACGAGCCCGCCGAAACAGCAGCACCATTCCGGGCTCGGCCGCCCGCAAAGACCTCGTCACAAAACTCATCACGCCGCGCGCCTCGTTGCGTCAACGGTATGATCTTTTCATAGAATGATCATACGGACCAGTGCAATCCCGCGCGACCGGGACGATTTTCGTGCATGCCCGCCTTACGCCGCCTCGGACCCGCCGAGATAGGCGTCGCGAACGCGGGGATCGTCTTTCAGCGTCCGCGCCGAGCCGGACAGCACGATCTTGCCGGTCTGGAGCACATAGGCCTCGTGCGCGATCTCGAGCGCGAGGCTGGCGTTCTGCTCGACCATGAAGACCGAGACGCCTTCCTGGTTGATGGTGCGGATCAGCTCCAGCACGCGATCGACATAGAGCGGAGACAGGCCCATGGTCGGCTCGTCCATCACGATGATCCTGGGACGGCTCATCAGTGCGCGCGCCATCGCGACCATCTGCTGCTCGCCGCCGGAGAGTGAGCCTGCCCGCTGCGACAGCCGCTGCCCGAGCTTCGGGAACAGCGTGAGCATCTTATCGAGATCCTGCGCCACGGCCTCGCGGTCGTTGCGCACGAAGGCGCCCATCAAAATGTTCTCGCGGACGCTCATCTCCGCGAACAGACGGCGCGCCTCCGGCACCGAGGCGATGCCGCGACGAACGATCTGCGGCGTGGTGAGCCCGATCAGCGAGGCGCCGTCAAACGTCACCTCGCCGGAGCGCGGCTTCACCAGGCCCAAAATGATCTTCATCGTCGTCGACTTGCCGCTGGCATTGCCGCCGAGCAGGCAGACGATGTGGCCGCGGCCGACAGTGATCGACAGGTCGAAATGCACCTGGGCCTGGCCGTAAAACGTGTTGACGTTCGTCAGCGCCAGCAACGGTTCGGGGGCGCCCGTGGTCATGCCGCGCTCTCCTGCTCCGCCGTCCCCGACAGGCCGTGACCGAGATAGGCCTCGATCACCTTGGGATCGTTGCGCACCTGTTCGCCCGGCCCTTCCGCGATCTTCTGGCCCTCGTCCATGACGATGACGCGGTCGGAGAGACGCATCACCATCTCCAGCTTGTGCTCGATCAGAAGGATGGTCAGCCCCTCCGCCTTCAGCTCGGCGACGAGGCCCTGCATCTCCGCGGTCTCGCTCGGATTCATGCCGGCCGTGGGCTCGTCGAGCAGCAAGAGACGCGGCTTCAGCGCCAGCGCGCGGCCGATCTCGACGCGGCGGCGATTGGCGTAAGAGAGACTGTAGGCGGGCTGGTCGATCCGCGGCACCAGCCGCTCGCCGAAGCGGGCGAGAATGGCCTTCACCTCTTCGCGCAGCCGTTCTTCCTCGGCCTTGACGCTGGAAGGGCGCAACAGCGCCAGCCCCAGTTCCAGCAGCGGGCCGATCACCGGCACCGCCGGCTTCACGGCGCGTAAGCGCGTATGGGCGCCGATCAGGACGTTGTCCATCACGCTGAGATTGCCGAACACGCGGCCCAGCTGGAACGTGCGCGCGATGCCTTGCGCTGCCAGTCGCTCCGGCGAGAGCCCGGTAATGTCCTGCCCCTCGAAACGAACCTCGCCAGCATCCGGCCGGTCGAGCCCGGTGACGAGATTGAACAGCGTGGTCTTGCCGGCGCCGTTCGGGCCGATGATGCTGACGAGCCCGCCCCTGGCGAGATCGAGATCAATGCCGTCGACGGCCGTCAGCCCGCCGAAGCGGCGGGTCAAGCCGCGCAGGGACAACAGCGGTGCATGCGCCTCCGCCATCAGATCGTCCCCAACAGGCCCTGCGGCCTGAACCGCACGAGCAGCAGCAGCACGATGCCGTAGATCAGGATGCGGTACTCCGCCGCGATCCGGAACACTTCCGGCAGACCGACCAGCGCCACCGCACCGACGATGGCACCGACGACATTGCCCAAGCCGCCGAGGATCACGACGGTCAGCGCCAGAATGGATTGCTGCGTGTTGAACGTTTCGTGGTTGATGTAGGAATAGAGATGCGCCGCGATGCCGCCGCTGACGCCGGCGGCGAACCCACCGAAGATGAAGGCGAGCGATTTATAGCGGTTCAGGCTGAGGCCATAGGCACGCGCCGCGATATCGTCGTCGCGGATGGCGCGAAAACTGCGGCCGAGATGCGATGAGAGCAGGCGCGCCTGGAGCAGCGCCAGCACGATCATCACGGCGAAGCTGAACCAGTACACCGATTTCGGATCGATCAGATCGTAGCCGAACAACGACAGCGGCGGGATGCCGGAGATGCCGATCGGGCCGCGCGTGACGCTTTCCCAGTTCAAAATCACCAGCGACACGATCTCGCCGATGGCGAGTGTCGCGATCGAGACGTAATGCCCGCGCAGCCGGAACGACGGCGAGATCAGGATCGTGCCGAGCGCAGCGCTCATCAGGCCGCCGGCGATGATGGCCAGACCGACGGGAACGGAGAGTGTCAGCGACAGCAGCGCCGACGTATAGGCGCCGATCGCGAGCAGCGCAGCGTGCCCCAGCGAGACCTGGCCGATCGTGCCGGCAATCAGCGTGAGGCTCAGCGCGAGCATGCCGAGCAGCCAGGCGTTGATCAGGGTCTGGAGCACGTAGAAGGACACCGGCAACAGCGGCAGGATCGCGAATACGGCGACCGCGACAGCCAAGGCCCAACGCGGAATGCGCACCGGCCGGCTCGGCGCGATGAACGTGCCAGTGAGTGGTTCGGGCGGCGCCTGCCGGGCGCTTGCGAACAAGCCGTTCGGCCGCAGCACCAGCACGACGACCAGCAGCAGGAAGGCGAACAGGTTACGGTAGCTGGTGCCGAACACGGCGACGCCGTAGCTCTCGACCAGTCCCAACAGCAGACTGCCGACTACAGCACCTGGCACATTACCGGCACCGCCGACGACTTCCGCGACGACGCCCTTGAGCGTCGCCTGCAGGCTCATCGCGGTGTCGATCTGGTTATAGTACATGCCGACCAGCAGGCCGGAGACGCCACCGAGCGCAGCCGCAATGCCGAACACCGCCTGATTGACGCGGTTGACATCGACGCCCATCTGCATCGCGGCGTCGCGGTCCTGCGAGGCCGCGCGCACCGCCCAGCCAAGCTTGCTGTAGCGCAGGAACACGAAGAGCAGCAGCGCGCTGGAGATGCCGACACCGGCGATGAGGAGATCAAGCGGCCCGATGGTGCCACCGCCGACCTGGAAGCGCACGTCCGGCAACTGGCTCGGCAGCGCGCGCGGATTCGGCGAGAAGGTCAGCATCACCAGCTGATCGAGCACGAAGCTGATGCCGATCGTCGCCAGCAGCGGCGCGATGCGCACCGAGTTCTGCAGCGGCCGCAGGCCGAACCGCTCGATGATCAGCCCGACCAGCGCCGCCACCACCGCGACCAAGATGATGGTGAGCGGCAGCGGCGTATGCAGCTGCACCACCGCGACCCAGCCGATATAGGCACCGACCAGATAGATCGACCCTTGCGCAAAATTGATCAGCCGGCTGACACCGAAGATCAGCGCGAGCCCGACTGCAACGAGGGCGTAGACATTGCCGACGATCAGCCCGTTGATGGTGTAGTCGAGCCAGGAAGACACGCGATGGTCCCAATCAGAGAAAAGCGGCCGAGGCTAGCGCCCCGGCCATCATGTCAGGTCGGCTTGCCGTCCCAAAGCGCGAACTGGCCCTTGCGCACGACGAGCTCGGCATTCATCGCACCCTTGACGCGGCGGCTGGCAACGTCGAACGTCGCGGTGCCGAAGATGACGCTAGGGACGTCCTTGACCTTGGTGAAGGCATCGCGAATGGCGCGGCGGTCGGTGCCGCCGATTTTCACCACGGCAGCCGCCATGTTCATGGCGTCATAGGCATAGGCGTTAAACGCGTCGGGCTCGAGCCCGTTGTACTTCTTCTTGAAGCCGGCGATGAATTTCTGCACCTCTGGCCGCGGGTCCTCCGGGAAGTATCGCGTGCCGACGTGGACGTCCTCGACGGCGTCGCCGCCGAGCTCGATGAATTTCGGCGAGTAGACCGAACTCGCGGCGCAGATCACCTGCTTCAGCCCGACCTGCCGCGCCTGGCGCGCGATCAGCGCACCGTCGGAATAGTAGGAGATCAGGACCAGCCCGTCCGGATTGGCGTCGCGCACGCGGACCAGCGTGGAGCGGAAGTCTCGCTCCTCGGCGATATAGCCTTCGGTGATGGCGATCTCCGCGCCATATTCCTTGGCGGCGTTGTTGAAATAGTCGCGGCTGGTGCGGCCCCAATCGGTGTTGAGGTGCAGCACCGCAAGCCTCTTCAGGCCAAGCTTCTTCACGGCATAGGCCGCCAGCAGCGGCTGCTCATCGGCCTGGCTCACCGAGGTGCTCCACATGAAGTCACCGCCCTTGGTGAAGTCAGGGTGCGAATTGGTGAAGCCGAACTGCACGAGGCCGCCGCGCTGATAGATCGGCGAGGCCGCCATCGAGGCGGGGCTGGAGAAATCGCCGAGCTCCAGGACAATCTTGGGGTCAGAGACGAACTTCTGCGCGATCGCGACCGATTGCCGCGGATCGCTCTGGCTATCCTCGAATTGATAGGCGAGCTTGCGGCCGTTGATGCCGCCGCCGGCCAGGATATCGTCGAGCGCGAGATCGAAGCCCTGCTTCCATTGCGTGCCATATTGCGCGTTCGGTCCCGTGAGGGGACCGCTGACGCCGAGCAGGATCGGCTCTGCGGTATCAGCGAACGCAGCACGCGAGAGCGCTGTTCCGGCGATTGCGGCGGCGAGCGAGCCCTTGACCAGGGTTCTACGATTGATGTTGCTCATGCACGGCTCCATCCAGTCAGGTGTTACAAACAAAGCAGCAATTCTTGTGCCGGTGAGATTGCCTATTTCGAGGGCTCGCCAAGCGACAGCATCAGCCGGTTCGCCCAGTTGAAGAACGAGGCGCCGTTGATGACATCGACGATCTCGGCATCGTCGAGGCCCGCGCTGCGCAGCTCCGCAATATTGTCGGGACCGAACGCGATCGGCGTCGATGCCAGCGCCACTGAGGCCTTGACCACGGCGTTCCAGCGCTCGCCGAGATCGGCGGTGACGCCTTCGTCGAGCAGCCTCTGCACGTCCTCACGGCGCTTGGAATAGGTGCTGGCGAAGCGCGCATGCACCGAGGCGCAATAGATGCAGCCGTTGTAGCGCGAGGTTGCCGCCGCTGCGAGCTCACGCTCAGCGCGCGGCAGACCGTCGGCAACGTTGTAGAAGATGTCCTTGTCGGTCTTGGTGCGGGCTTCCAGCACCTCGGGATCGCGCACCAGCAGCCGGAAATATTCCGACTTGGCGCGGGCGCGATCGACGAGGCCAGCGAAATGCCGCTCGGTGAGATCAGCCTCGGGCAACGGCTCGATCCAGGAGACCCAGCCAAGCTCATCCTGAGTGAAGACGACGGGCGGATTGACGGTGGCGCTCATGATGCAGCCTCCTCTTATGCGTTCGCCGCGGCGAGCGTACGCAAGCCGCTGACGACCCGCACCTGAAACGACAGGAACGCGACGAGTTGGGAGAAGGTGACGATGCCGGTGTTCGACCAGCCGGCGGCAAGCAACGCCTTCATGTCGGTGGACGCCGCATCGCGCGGCCGGAACACCAGGAGATGCGCATGCTCGAGCGCCGCAACGAGCCTGTTGCCGAGTGCCGGCTTGCTCGCTGCACTCACGCGATAGATCAAGCCGGCCGTGTTCTCGATCGACAGCGGGCCGGCCGGAAAGGAGCCATACGGACCCGACGTCTTGCCCCGCGCGATCTCGGCCTCGATCACCTCGACCAGACGCGCGCCATCCGCGCTCGCGGCAAGCTTCTCGCGGTAGAAGGTGGCAACGGGAGACTCGCCATGGAGCCCGGTCACGAAGGCCGCAACCGCGGCGCGTTCGAGCAGCGAGAAATCGCCGGCGTCAATCGGCTCGAACAGGCTGAGGTAGCTCTTCTGCGCATTGTCGCGCGCCTGCACGCGCTTCGCGCGGATGGCGTCCAGCTCCGATCCTGGCTTGATCCCGGCGAGCGTATCGATGATGTCAGGCGTACTCATCATAGGGCCTCTTGCAATCCATAAATCCGACTAGCCCGCAAGGGCCACTTCGGGTGCTGTCCTGGTCCAACCCAGTGCCGGTGCGACCTTCTCGGCCACCAGTTCGATCGAGCGCAGAACGTGGGGGTGCGGCGCATCGACCGAGTGAACCTGGAACACCAGATCGGTCACCCGCTCCAGCGTCGCATCCGTGCGCAGCGAGGCAATGACCTCGTCGGCGCCGCCGACATGGGTGTCGAACGCCGTGATCATCTCCTCCAGCGTCTCGCCCGGGGGAAGGTGGCCGCTCTTCATGAACTGCGGCAAAGCGCGCCGCAACCCAATATCTGCGAGCCGCAGCGCCTCGCGATGATCGTCAGCGACGAACACGCTGCGCGACGCCATGATCCGCGGCTCCGCGCCCGACGGCAGCGCTGCGAGATAGGCGTCGATGATCGGATTCTGGATCTCTGCGAGCGTGGCCTTCGGCGCGTCCTTGGCCCGCGGCTGGGTGCGCGAGAGCAGCAGGCCATCGCCAGCCTTACCGGCGCGCGCGCCGCCCGCCACCGAGAATGTCGCCTGCCAGATGCGCTTGTCCAATTGCGGCCGCTGCGGATAGAGCGTGTCGCCGCCATCGAGCTGCTTGCCGGTCAGCGCCTTGCGGACCACCTCGAGATTGCGCGCAAAGATCTCGTTGCGCTGGGTGCCGTCGAGGCCAAAGGCGGCAAACGCCGACGGGTTGCCACCGGTGCCGACGCCGAGCTCGAACCTGCCTTTGCAGAGGAGGTCGAGCACCGCGGCGTCCTCCGCCACCCGCACCGCACTCTCCAGCGGCAGGGTGACGATGCCGGTGCCGAGGCGAATGCGCGAGGTTTGGGCTGCGACATAGCCGAGGAAGGTGAAGGGTGACGGCAGCCCGCCCTCGCGCTCGTGAAAATGATGCTGCGCGATCCACGCGGAATCGAGACCGGCCTGCTCAGCCCGCACGATCTGCTCGGCGGCGAAGCGATACCGCTCCGCCGGCGGCGCCTCGTCGAGCAGCCGCGTGAAGAAGCCCAGGCGTTTCAGGTTTGCAAAGCGTTTCATACGACCCCTGTCGGGCGAGGATGGCCACGGCCCCGATGATGTCGGTTGCGGCGGCCCGAGACAAGCGGGCAATGCGCAAGGCTGCCCGCCGGGATAGGCCTCCGGCGCTGGGCCTTGGGCAGGCAGATTGCCTACCAGCTCGGCAGCACCGCGCCCTTGAACTTGGCGAGGATGAACTCCTTCACCTCGGGCGTGTGGTAGCTGTCGACCAGAATCTTGACCCAGGGCTTGTCCTTGTCGGCGCTGCGTACCGCGATCAGGTTGACATAGGGCCCCTTCGGGTCCTCGCGCAGGATCGGATCCTTGACGGGATCGAGGCCCGCCTGGGTTGCATAATTGGTGTTGATCGCGGCCGCGTCGACGTCGTCGAGCGCGCGCGGCGCCTGGGCCGCATCGACTTCGATAAACTTCAGCTTCTTGGGATTCTCGGTGACATCCAGCACGGTCGGCTTGAAGCCTGTACCGTCCTTCAGCTTGATCACGCCCTTGTCGCGCAGCAGCAGCAGCACGCGGCCGCCATTGGTCGGATCGTTGGGGATCGAGATCTTGCCGCCGTCGGGAATGTCGGCGAAAGCCTTGTGCTTCTTCGAATAGACGCCGATCGGGAAATTCACGGTGAGGCCAACCGGCTCGATCTTGTAGCCACGGTCGGCCTTCTGGTTGTCGAGATAAGGCTGGTTCTGGAACGAATTGGCCTGGATGTCGCCGGCATCGAGCGCCGCGTTCGGCACCACATAGTCGGAGAACTCGATGAGCTGGATGTCGAGCCCCTGCTTGGCGGCGACCGGCTTCACCGCCTCGAAGATCTGTGCATGCGGGCCCGGCGTCACGCCGATCTTGATGGTCTCACCGTTTGCTGCGGCCAACCATGCGGCGAGCACGGTTGCGAGAATCAGGGCGGGACGAAACGACATCTTGGGCCTCCATAACTCAGCGGCAATGATTGGAACCGTAATCGCTTCTCCCCAAGGCGAAATCAATGAAATGAAAATCCATATTGACCGCCCCCCGCGGTCAACGCTTCTCCGTTTGCCGCCAAATGGGAAACGAACGCAAATTGGGCAGATGCAGGCCGCGCGCAAGCCCTTCCCTACGCGCGCGGCTCGGCGCGCCAGGTCGACGGCGACAGCATGATCAGCACGCAGATCACGGCATAGGCGGCGAGCGACACCGTCACCATGACGGCGAGCCCGGTCATTCCCGCACCGAAATACGTAACCGCAATCCAGCCGCCACCGGCCGCGATCAGGATGCGCGCGACCGCGGACAGCAGAGGGCCCATTGCCCGGCCTGTGCCTTGCGCGGCGAACGACGTGACGAAGCCAAAACCCAGCGCGGCATAAGCTGGCGCCACGATGCGCAAATAAGTCATGCCTTCGCTCACCACCTCCGCGTCGTGGCTGAAGATGTGCAGCCAAGCCGTCGGAAAGATCGCGACCAGCAGGCCGATCGCGCCGGTCATGATCAGGCCGGCAGCGCCGCTGATCCAGCCGATCCTCTGCGCCCGCGCGGTCTGGCCTGCGCCCATGTTGACGCCGACCATGGTCAGCGTCGCCGTGCTGATGCCGAACAGCAGCGGGATCATGATGTAGTCGAGCCGCGAAGCGATGCCGTAGCCGGCCAGCGCCGAGGTGCCGAACAGGCCGACCGCTCCGGTGACGAGGATGACGGTGAGATTGGTCAGCACGGCGTTGAACGCGGTGGGGATGCCGACCTTCAGCATGTCGCCGAAAATCTTTGCGCGCAGCGGGACGATGTGCAGCCTCAGGCCGGATGCGCCCGAGGACATGTAGCGTAGCAGAAACAGCATGGCCGCGCCGTAATAGAGGCCGAAAGCAATGCCGGCGCCGCCGATGCCGAGGCTTGGCACGGGGCCGAAGCCGAAGATCAGCAGCGGCGAAACCGGGATCGTCACGATCGCGCCGATCAGCGTCACCAGCGCCGGCACCTTGACGTTGCCGGAGCCGCGCAACGCGGCCGCCTGGAGGTTGACGATCCAAACGGGAATCGCACCTGCAAACAGATAACTCGAATAGGTGATGGCCGCGTCGAGCGCGCCGTCGCGGCCGCCGAGGGCGCGGAACAACGCCGGGCCGCCGAAGTGCACCCCCAGCGTGAACAGCGCGCCCGCGATGATCGCAAGCACGATGGCGTGGAGCAGTGCCGCATCCGCATCGTCGCGACGGCCGGCGCCGACCGCACGCGCCACCGACGAGGCCACGCCGGAGCCGAACCCGCCGTTCGACATCATGGTCATCAGCATGAAGATCGGAAACACCAGCGCAGCACCGGCCAGCGCATCGGTACCGAGATAGCCGACATAATAGGCCTCCGCGATGTTGACCGCGGTCTGCGCCACCAGAACGGTCACGGTCGGCAGCGCGAGCTTGAGCAAGGTCGGCAGGATCGGTGCCGTCAGAAGCGCGGCGCGCCGCTGATCGGCGGGTGTCGGCACGGTGCGAGGCGCGCTGCGAGCCGGCGCCCCCATTGCTGACAAGGGCGGTGCGGCGACGTCCTCGACTGACATTCCTGAGGTCCTGTTGCTCTTCGGGCTGTCGCCGGTGCGTCAGCCATTGCATTACGCTCATAATGCTTTATTATGATCGTAATGCAATAGAAAATCGCTCACGATCCTGTGGCCAGCACTTCCAGGGGCGGACGACAGGAGGGAGTTAGGGCCCATGCGCTACGACAAGGGACACAAGGACGAAACCCGCCGGCATATCCTCGATATCGCCTCCGCGCAGTTCCGCGAGAGCGGCATCGCCGCGGTCGGCCTTGCCGGCATCATGTCGGAGGCAGGCCTCACCAACGGCGCTTTCTACTCGCACTTTGCCTCCAAGGAGGATCTGGTGCGGGAGGTGCTGACCGATGCGCTCACCCGGCGCGAGGAGCGGCACAAGGCCAATCTGGAAAACGGCGTCGCGCTCGAAACCACGATCCGCGACTATCTTTCGACACGGCATCGCGACCGCGCCGGGTCCGGCTGCCCGACCGCCGCGCTGGTCGCCGAGATCGCGCGGCATCCAAAGGCGACACGCGATGCTTTCACCGGCAAGGTCGCCGACATCATCACGCTGGTGGCGGAGCAGATCAGGCAGGGCTCCGCGAAGGAGCGTCGGCGCAAGGCGATCACGATCTACGCTACCATGGTCGGCGCATTGCAATTGTCACGCGCTGTCAATGACAAGCAATTGTCCGACGAGATCCTGGACAATACGGTAGAGGCCGCGGTCGCCCTCGCCAACGGGTAATAGTTCGGACTGGTTCCTAGGCTTTTTCCGACGATTGTTTCTTGCTCGACAGCCGCTTTATGGCTTCTCGCCAGTTCTGGAATGTCACGTAGAGCATCGGCACCAGAAAAATGCCGATCGAACTCGCCGCGAGCATGCCCCCGAACACCGCCGTGCCGACGGCCCTGCGGCTAATCTCGGCGGCGCCGGTCGCGACCACCAACGGCACCAGGCCAAGGATGAAGGCGATCGAAGTCATCATGACGGCACGAAAGCGCATCTGCGATCCCAAGACGGCTGCGTCCACCACCGACCGACCGGCTTCGCGCTGCTCCTTGGCGAACTCGACGATCAGGATGCCGTTCTTGGCCGCGAGCGCGATCAGCACCACGAGGCCGATCTGGCCGTAGAGATCGAGATTGAGGCCGGCAATCTTGATGGCGAGATAGGAGCCGAGCACGCCGACCGTAACCGCCAGCAGCACCGGCACCGGAATGGTCCAACTCTCGTACAGCGCCACCAGGAAGAGATAGGCGAACAGCACCGCGAGACCGAGAATGATCCCGGTCTGCCCGGAGGCAGCCTGCTCCTGATAGGCCGTCCCGGTCCATTCATAGGAGTAGCCGGCCGGCAGGGTCGATTTCGACAACTCCTCCATGGCTGCAATCGCCGTTCCTGAGGAGACGCCGGCCGCTGGCCCGCCATTGATCGTCACCGAGCGGTAGTTATTGTAACGGGTGATGACCTGCGGTCCGGTAACGATCCTCAGGCTCGCGATCGAACGGATCGGCACCATCTCGCCGGTCGCATTGCGCACATAGATCTGCCAGATATCAGGAATGTCGCCGCGATTGGCGGCTTCGCCCTGCACGTTGACCTGCCAGGTGCGGCCAAACAAATTGAAGTTGTTGACGTAGATGCCGCCGAGCGTGGCCTGAAGCGCCGTGAAAACGTCGCTCATGTTGAGGCCGAGGGCCTGGGCCTTGGCCCGATCGATATCGAGATAGATCGACGGATTGGTCGCGGTGAAAGTCGAGAACACACGGGTCAGCCGCGGATCGCGGTTGGCGGCGCCGACCAGCCCGCCCATCACACTGCCGAGCGCGGCCGGATCCTGACCTTCGAGCGCGTCGAGCTGATACTCGAATCCGCCCGAGGTCGACAGCCCGATGATCGGAGGTAGGTTGAACGGCAGGATGTTGGCCTGACGAATTTGCGCGCCCTCACCGAATGTCCGCCGGATCGTTGCCTGCACTGTATCGGTTGCCGCCTGACGATCCGCGAACGGCTTCATACGCGCGACGATGAAGGCTGCGTTCGGCTCGTTGCCGCCGTCGAGCAACGAGAAGCCGATGATCGCGAGCACGTGGTCGATCTGGGGCATCTTCTTCAGCAGGGCCTCGACCTGCTTGGCGACCTGGCTGGTGCGTGCCACCGAGGCGCCGTCGGGCAATTGCACGGCGATGAAGAACGCTCCCTGATCTTCCTCGGGCAGGAATCCCGTCGGCGTGATCTTCGCTACGCCGAAGATGCCGCCGGCGAACACCAGCACCGCAACCAGCGACAACACGGACACCCGCAGCAGCCGGCCCACGACGCCGGCATAGCGGTCGCGAACCCAGTCGATGCCGCCAAGCACGCGGCCCATGATGCCGTGGCGTGGCCCGGTATGGCGCAGGAACACCGCGCACAGCGCCGGCGACAAGGTCAATGCGTTCAGGGCGGAGATGACCATGGCCGCGCTGATCGTCACCGCGAACTGCCGGAACAGCGTTCCGGAGATGCCGGGAATGAAGGCGATCGGGACGAACACCGACAGCAGCACCAGCGAGATCGCGATGATCGGAGCCGTGATCTGGCTCATCGCCTTCTTGGTTGCGTCCGCGGGAGAGAGATCGGGCTCTTCCTCCATCACCCGTTCGACGTTCTCGACCACGACGATGGCATCGTCGACCACGATGCCGATCGCAAGCACCATCGCGAGCAGAGATACGGTATTGGCGGAGTAACCGAGCGCAAGCAGCACGGCAAAGGCGCCAATCAGGCTGACGGGCACGGCAACCGCCGGAATGATCGTCGCGCGCAAATTCCCGAGAAACAGGAACACGACGATCACAACGAGAACGAAGGCCTCGCCGAGCGTCTTCAGTACCTCCTTGATCGTGTCGGACACGAAGGTCGTGGAATCGTACTGGACGAGATAGCTCAGGCCCGGCGGAAAGCGGGCCGACGCCTTGGTCAGGGTATCTTGCACCGCTTTCGCCGTCGTCACCGCGTTGGCGCCCGGCGCCAGATAGATACCGATTGGCACACCGGGATTACCGTCGATGCGGGACTCGCTGTCCATGTTCTGGGCGCCGATTTCGACCCGGGCAACATCCTTGATGCGCAGCACCGATCCGTCCGTGTTGGCCCGCAGCACGATATTGCCGAACTGGGTCGAGGTCGTGAGGCGCCCCTGCGTCTGCACGTTGAACTGGAATTGCTGCTCGTCGCTGATCGGGCGCGCGCCAATACGGCCGACCGGAGCCTGGACGCTTTGCGCGCGGATTGCCGCAATGACGTCGGAGGGTGCGAGATTGAGGCTGGTCAAGCGCTGCGTATCGAACCAGATCCGCATCGAATAGTTCAGCTTGGCAAACAGCGTCGCCTGGCCGACGCCGGGCGTCCGGGAGATCGCGTCCAGCACGTTGATGATGGCATAATTGGTGATGAACAGCGGATCCTGCGCACCGTTGTTGCTGTAGAGCACGATGAACTGGAGCACGGCGGAGGATTTTTTCTGCACGGTCAGGCCTTGTGCCTGGACCTCCGTCGGAAGCTGTGCAAGCGCGCTCTGCACTCGGTTGTTGACGTTGACCGTATTGATGTCGGGATTGCTGCCGAGCGCAAACGACACGGTCAGCGTATAGCTGCCGTCGTTGCCGCTGGTCGACTTCATATAGAGCATCTTGTCGACGCCGACGACCTGCGCCTCGAGCGGCTGCGCGACACTGGACTCCACGACCTCGGCCGACGCGCCGGGGAAATTGGCGCTGACGGTCACCTGCGGCGGCACGATATCGGGGAATTGCGCCACTGGAATCTGCAACAGCGCGAGCGCGCCCGCAATCGTGATGACGAACGCGATAACGATCGCAAGCCGCGGGCGGTCGACGAAGACGGACGAGATCATGGGGCGTTGCCCACCGGCTTCGGCCCGATGCCGTTGCTGGCCTTTTGGCCGCCGGCATCGTCCGCAGTCGCCTTCATGCTGGATTGCAACAATGCGCTCGCCGGGCCGGGCGATACAGGCTGTCCCACCCGCACCCGCTGGAGACCTTCGACGATGACTTTTTCGCCAAGCTTGAGACCAGACGTAATTGAGGCGACGGTTGAGGTGGACTGCCCAAGCTGAATACGCCGCTGCTCGGCCTTGTTGTCGTCACCTACCACGTAGACGTAATCACCCTGCTGGTCCGAGAGCACCGCCGCGCGGGGAATCGCCAAAACCTCGACCGGCTCTACGCCTTCCAGAAGGACCGTGACAAACTCGTTATCGGTCAGCTCGCGTACGGATCCCTGGGTCGCAGACCGCTCATAGAGTGGAGGATTTGGAATCGTGCCACGCAGCGTGATTGTATCGGTATTCTGGGCGATGGTGTTGTTGACGAAATTGAGCTGGCCGGCCTGCTCGTAAAGGCGACCGTCCGACAATCGGATTCGGATCACGACCGCCTTGAACCCGCCGCGCGTCACATAGCGCTCGCGCAAGATCAAAGCCTCGCGCACGGACACTGGGAAGACCACGTACATCGGGTCCTGGCTGACGATTGTGGTCAGCACGCCCGAACTCGGCGAAACGACGTTGCCCTGCGTCACCGCCGTGCGACCGATCATGCCGTCAACCGGCGAACGGATCTGGGTGTAATCGAGGTTGATTTGCGACAGATCGACCTGCGCCTGAGCACCCTGGACCTGGGCTTCGAGGCTTTGCTGATTGGCGACCGCGGCATCGTATGTCGACTGCTGGCCGGCCGGACCGCCCAACAACGTCCTTGCACGGTCCGTCGTCAGCTTCGCGTTGGCGAGCGTCGCCTGCAACTGGGCGACTTGGGCCTTCTTGGCGGCAAGGTCCGCCTCGAAGGGGCCACGCTCAAGTTCGTACAGCAAATCGCCGGTTTTCACCTCGGCGCCCTCGACAAAATTGCGCTTCTCCAGGAAGGCGGTCACGCGGGCAACCACGCTGACACGGTTTGGAGATTCGATGCGCCCCAAGAACTCGTTCGATTGGGTAACAGGCCGATTGACCGTTTCCATCACGCCAACCGCCGGCGGGGCGACTTGGCCCGTCTGGGCCTTCGCCGGGCTGAGCATGCTGAGCGAGGCCATTCCCATCACAACAGCACCGGCAACCCGACTGATCGTCATCTTCGTGCTCATGCCGTCGTGACTCCCGGGGCAACCGGGAGACATGCTCGCAAACCGCCGGCAGGGACGCAATAGTCGGAAACGGGCTTGCGCGGGCTCTCAATTCAAGGGTCAGTTCACTTTCTCGGGAACCGGTCCGGAGCGACTTGATTCATGGTTGGCGCGCATCCGCGCGCCTCGGCCGATGAGACTTTCCCGCGAGATAACAATTTGTCAGATTTCGTTGACTTCATTAGTCGCAGAAGCGCGGCGAAGCACCTGAATCTCAGGCAGCATTTTGCACGGGTGCTTCGTCACAGCAGCAATGAATCTCTGGCCGTTGCAACACAGCGAAGTCCGGCGAACTCCTGGAGAATGCGGTGGAAGCGGCGGTTGCCATTGCCAACGAACGCTGATGCGTTCGAATTACCGGCCGCCATCTGTGGCGGTTTGGAGGCAGCAGTAATGAATCTCTGGCCGTTGCAACACAGCGAAACTTGAAGTGCCCTCGGCGGCCGGGTTAGCGTCTGCACGCGGCCTTACAACTTCCCCAAGTTCGCTGAGTTCGCACTGGACCCGTCGCCTGAACCTGTTGTCAGGCGACGGTCCAGTTTCCTTCAAGACGGTCTAATCAAGTCCCTCGACCGCCACCATGTGGCGCTCGGACGTGCCAATGGTGTATTTGAGCGCCTCCGAATATTCGGGCGAGTTGTAGCATTTCACTGCGGCATCGAGGCTCGGGAAGCGCGCAACGATGCTGCGTTCGTAATTGCCGCCCTCGAGGATCACCTGCTTGCCGCCGCGCGCGAGAAACACGCCGCCATGCATCTCGATGGCAGGCCCGGCGAGAGCCGCGTACTTTCCGTAAGTTTCGGGATCGGTCACGTGAACGCGCGCGCACCAATAGGCAGACATGGCTCTTCCTTTACGATTGGGAGGACGAAAGTGTGGGCGCGTCGGCGCCGCTGTGACGGTCGAAACCGTTCATGTGCTCCAGCACCGCGCAGACCGACGCGGTATCACGCGCCGCAAAGCCGAGCGCCTCGCCCGCATGATAGAGCTGCTCTGCGGCGGTATAGACCGGCAGCGTGCATCCGAGCTCGGCTGCGAAGCCTGAGATGATCGAGAGATCCTTCAGATGCGTTCGAATGGTCGCGGTCGGATTGTCGTAGTTCTCGTCACGCATCAGCGGCCCGCGCATCTGGAACATGCGTGACGTCCCCGCGCTGTCGGCAAGGGTATCGTAGACGAGGCCAGGATCGATCCCGGCCTTCATGCCAAGCAGCATCGCTTCGGCTGCTGCGGCGTTGTGGATCGTCACGAGATGATTGGCGATGTATTTCATGATGCTGCCGGTGCCGAACCGACCGAGATAGACCTGCCGCCGCGACATCCCGGCGAAGGCAACCGCGCAGCGCTTGAACGCCTGCTCGTCGCCGCTGCCGAGGATCACGAGATCACCGGTTGCGGCCTGTGCACCGGTGCCGCTGACGGGGCAATCGAGCAGGATCTTGCCGGCGCTCTCCATCACGGCAAACGCCTCACGCTTGGCGATGAGCGGCAGCGTCGAGCACTCAATCAGAATCTGTCCGGAGCCACGCGCGCCGGCAACGCTGGCTGCGGCCTCCGCGAGCGCGGCGCTACCAGGCAGCGAGGCAAAGCTGATCGCGGCGGCCTCGACCACATCCTTCGGCGACGACAGCGCCATGCCGCCCATGTCGGAAAGACGATCCCGTGCCGCCGGCACGGGATCGTAGCCAACCACGGCAAAGCCGGCCTTGATCAAATTCCCCGCCATGGCGGAGCCCATGATCCCGATGCCGAGCATGCCGATCGTTTCAGTCATGAATTGTCGTTTCTTCTTTTTGAACGGTCTGGTCAGTTCTGCGCGGCCTTCTGGGCGTTGGCGAAGGGATAGACCAGGTCGCCGGACTTGTACTTCGGCGGGAAGATGATCACTTCCTTGCCGGCCTGGGTGAACTGCTGGATGTCATTGCCCTTGATGTTGCGGAACTGCACCGCAAACATGCGTGGCTCGACCCACTCGCCATCGGGACCGAAGGTGATGTCGCCCACCACGGTCTGGAACGTGTTGCCATGGATGTAATTGATCAGCTTCTGCTGATCGACGCCGCCGGTCTTGGTCACGGCTTCGCCGAGAACCTGGAGCGCCGAGTAGACGAACGCCGGCACGTAATAGCCCAGCGCGTCGACGCCGACCTCCGCCGCCTTGGCCTGGTACTTCTTCAGCATGTCCTCGATGCCGGGGAATTTGACGGTCGGCTCGGGAATGTACTGCTCGAAGGAGACGACGCCGTTCAGCGCCTCGCCGAGCTGCTGCTTGATCGCGGCATATTGGGTGCCGACCATGGCGCCACCGAACACCTTTGGCTCGAGATTGATCTCGTGCGCGGTGCGGATGATGCCGACCGTATCGGACGGATAGGACGCGACGAACACCAGGTCCGGCGACGTCGCCTGCAGCGCCTTCAGCACCGGCGTGAAATTCACCGTCGTCGGCGGATAGACCTTGTCATAGACGACGGTGAGGCCGAGCCGCTTGGCCTGCATGCGGGCGCCTTCGAGCGCATTCTTGGCGAATTCCGCATCCGCGCCGACCAGCGCCACAGTGGTCGGCTTCGGGTCCATCGCGATCGCGTTGTCGAAGAAACCGCGGGTCAGCGAATCCTTGCCGTTCGGTCCATAGGGCTGGATCTGGAAATAGCCGGGATATTTGAACTGCTCGTTGATCGCGAGCGCGAACATGCCCATGATCAGCCGCTTGTGCTGGATGATCGTCGGCATCGCCGGCGCAGTCTGGTTGGTGTTGTTCGACAGCAGCAGATCGACTTTGTCGACGTCAAGCAGCTTGGAATAGATGCCGGGCACGAGACCGGGATTGCTCTGGTCGTCATAGGGCACGAGCTCGACTTGCCGGCCGATCAGGCCGCCGGCCTTGTTGACCTCGTCGGCCCAGATCTGCGCACCGAGCAGCGCCGCCTTGCCGTTGCCGGCGAGCGGCCCGGTCAATTGGATGCCGAAGCCGATCTTGATCGGATCCGCTGCGCGCGCAGCGTCGCTGAACACATAGAGCGCGGCAATCATTGTCGAGAGCGCCAGTGCGACGCCCCTCAAGCCAGTCAGCCGAAACATCCTCACGTCGTCCTCCCTGTTTTATGTTTTGAGTTCTACATGCCGAGATAATGCTGTCGTATCAGGTCGCTCCGCCGCATCTCCTCCGGGCTCTCGCCGCGGAACGCGATCTCGCCGTGGACGATCACATAGCCCTTGTCGGCGATCCGCATCGCTTGCGTGAAATTCTGCTCCGCCATCAGCACGGTCAGATGATAGCGCTCCTTCAGCTGCGCGATCATGTCGATGGTGCGGCTGACGAACAGCGGCGCCAGCCCGACTGACGGCTCGTCGACGATCAAAATGCTCGGTGCCGACATCAGCGCGCGTGCCAGCGCTAGCATCTGCTGCTCGCCGCCGCTCATGGTGCCGGCAAGCTGGGCGCGGCGTTCCACAAGCCGCGGAAATGCCTCGTAGCAGTAAGCCATGTTGTCCTTCAGCCGCGCACGCGCCGTCGGACGATAGCCGCCGAGCAGAAGGTTCTCCTCGACCGTCAGGCGCGGAAACAGCCGCCGTCCTTCGGGCACCAGCGCGACGCCGAGGTCGACAATCTCCTCGGTCTCCTTGCCGATGAGCTCGTGGTCCCTGCCGTCGATGGTCGCGACGATGCGTCCCGAGCTCGGCCGCACCACGCCCATGATGGTCTTGATCAGCGTGCTTTTGCCGTTGCCGTTGGTGCCGAGCAGCGTCACCGTCTCGCGGGCGCCGACGTTCAGTGACACGTTGTGGAGAACGCGAACGGCCCCGTAGCCGGCATTGATGTTGTCGATCCGGATGCTACTGGCCAAGATACGCCCCTATCACCCGCTCGTTGGCGATCACGTCCTTCGGCGCACCGTCCGCGATCTTTTCGCCGGCGACGAGCACCACGAGCCGCTCCGAGAACGCCATCACCGCGCGCATGATGTGCTCGATGAAGATCACGGCAACGCCGCGCTTGTTAAGCGCGAGCAGCAGCGCCAAAATCTCGTTCACCTCCGAATGCGATAGACCGGCGAGCGCCTCGTCCGAGACCAGCAACGTCGGGTCCGTCGCCATGGCGCGCGCGAGCTCGAGCTTGCGCATCTCGACCTGGGTCAGATCGCCCGGCAGCCGATGCAGCTTGCCGCCGAGGCCGAATTCGCCGAGCAGCTCCGTGCTGCGCGCACGGATCTGCTGCTCGGTCAGATGCGTGCCGCCGCGCGCATTGACGGCATAGACCAGCGGGATGCGAAGATTGTCGAGCAGCGACAGGCTGTGAAACGGCCGCGGCAGCTGGAAGCTGCGGCCAAGCCCGAGCCGCGCCCGCTGATAGGACGAGAGATTGTCGATCGCCCTGCCCGCAAACGATATCGAGCCGCCATCCGTCTTCAGCGCGCCGCAGAGGCAGTTGGTCAGCGTGCTCTTGCCCGAGCCGTTGGGGCCGATCAGGCCGAGCCGCTCGCCGGGCCGGACCGCGAGGTCGACATTGTTCAGCGCGACGAAGCCGCCGAAGCGCTTGGTGATACCACGGGCATCGAGGATCAGCTCGTTCGCCACAGCTGGGCGTGCCTCGATCGTCATTGGCTGCTCCGCTTCTCGGTCACGAGCATCGCCGCGAGCGGGTTGGTCTCCGGATCGACCTTCTTGCCCCCTAGGGAGCGGATCAACCCCAAAATTCCGTTCGGCGCCGCGATCACGAAGATCACGAGCAGCACGCCGACCACGAGCAGATTGACCGACGACGAAATCAAGACCGTCATCGCCTGCTGCATGGTGCCGAGCAGGACCGCGCCGATCACCGGGCCAAGCCAGCTCGTGGTGCCGCCGACCAGCGGCATCGCCACACTGTTGACGGTGTAGGCCAGACTGAACGAGGAGGTCGGCTCGACATAGGTCAAATAGAACGGCAGCGGCGCGCCGGCCATTCCCATCAAGGCGCCGCTGATGGCCGCGGCGACCAGCTTCAACCGCAGTACCGGAACGCCGGATGCGGCGGCCGCCGTCTCATCGTCGCGTATGGCGGCAAGGCCGAAGCCAAAGGTCGAGCGTTCGATGACGCGCGCGATGACGACGGAAGCGACCGCAAGCACCGTCATCAGGAAGAAGAGATAGGCGACATAACTCCCGAACACCGGAACATCGGTCGGCCGCATGATGTAGATGCCGCGCGAGCCGCCGACATAATCCCAGTTGGTGATGAAGGTCTGGACGACGACGGAGAGCGCCAGCGTTGCGATGGTAAAGTAGACACCGCGCAGGCGGATCGTCAGGTAGCCCATGGCGAGGCCCACGGCGCCGCAGAGCACACCAGCGATAGGGATGAGTACCGGAATCGGCAGATCAAGCCATTTGTTCAAAGCGGCTGCGCTGTAGAGCCCGATGGCGAGGAACGCCGTCGTGCCGAAATTAACGTAGCCGACATAGCCGCCGAGAATGTTCCAGGCTGTCGCCAGCACGACGTATTGAAGAACGAAATACGCCGCGAACACATAATATTCGTTGGTCACGAACAGGCTGGCCGCGACCAGCGCGACGCCGACCAGGCAGGCGACCAGGATGAAGCGCCCGTTCGACATCAAGCTCTCCCGAACAGGCCGGCGGGCCTGACCACCAGCGCAATCAGCAGGAAGCCGAACGCAATCGCAGGCGACCATGACGGACCGTAGAAGGTTGCCGTGATGCTTTCCCGCGACGCCGACGATCACGGCCGCGATGAAGGTGCCCGGCAGCGAGCCGATGCCGCCGAGCACACAGATCGCAAATATTCTGCCGATATAATCGCGGCCCATCGACGGCTCGACCGGCTGGAGAATGATGAGGAACGCGCCGGCCAGCGACGCGGTCGCAGTGGACAAGCCGAAGGCGATTCGCTTGATGCGAACGGGTGCCGCGCCCATCAGTTGAAGCGCAAACTTGTCCTGCGCCACCGCCATGATGGCGCGCCCGGTGAAGGTGCGCGCGAAGAATATCTGCAGGCCGATCAGAAGCAGGACGGAGGCCAGGAACGGGATCAGCATCCGGACCGGCAGCGACACCGGTCCGAAATTGTAGGACGGCCCGATATAGGGCGCCTCGACCAGGCGGTAGTCGACGCCGAAGATCAACTGAAGCCCGACCTCGGTGATGAACAGCAGCCCGAAGAAGAACGCGAGCCCGCGGATCAGCTGCGTGCCGCGCCGCTCGAAGGCGAATTCATAGGCGGTGTAGAGCAGCGTCCCGAGAAAGTAGAACGGAACGGTCGCGAGCACGCCGACCAGGATCGGATCCATCCCAAACTGGGAGTTCAGCACATAGGCGATGAACGAGCCGAGCAGAATGAGCGCGGGATGGGCGATATTGCTGATGCCAAGCATGCCGAACGCGATCGAGATACCGACCGCCATGGCGGCGTAGAAGCCTCCGACGAGAATACCTGAGACGATGGAATCGAGCAATAATCCTGCGACTTGACCCATCCGCTGCCGGCCTCCTCCTGTTCGCGCACGCAACCGAGATTCTTGTTGTCGTTTTTTCGCGGGTCGCATGGAGGCGGCAGCTGTCCGCCTCCATCAGAAAAGTCAGGGTATCAGCAGCGACGATCCCCGGGTCGATCCGGCCTCGAGATCACAGTGCGCGGCCGCTGCCTCGGACAGTGCGTAGCGATGCCCGATCATCGGCTTGATGACGCCCTTGCCGACCAGGTCGAACACGGCAGCAGCCGATGCTACCAGATCGTCGCGCGCGGCGATGTAGGTCGCAAGCGTCGGCCGCGTATAATAGAGAGATCCGTTCTTCTGGAGCAATGCCGCCTCGAGCGGCGGCGGCGCGCCGGTGGTCGCGCCGAAGGTGACGAAGTAGCCGCGCGGAGCAAGCGAGGCGAGCGTGGCCTCAAAACTGTCCTTGCCGACGGAATCATAGGCAATCGCGACACCCTTGGCGCCGGTCAGCGCCTTCACCCGCTCAGGGATGCGTTCGGTCTTGCGGTCGATCACAGCATCGTAGCCATGCGCGAGCGCGAGCTCCGCCTTCTCCCCGCCGCTGGTGACACCGATCATGCGGGCGCCGAGATGCTTGCCCCATTGGCCGGCGATCAGGCCGACACCACCCGAGGCCGCGTAGAACAGCACCTGCTGCCCCGGCTTGACCGCAACGCAGCGGTTCAAGAGGTACTCCGCCGTCATGCCCTTCATCAGCACGGCCGCTGCGGCCTCGTCACTCACGGATTGCGGAACGGGAACGAGGCGCGCGGCCGGCATCAGCCGGTGCGTCGCATAGGCGCCCGGCGCAGAGCCGCCATAGGCGACGCGGTCGCCCACCTTGAACTCGGTCACGCCCTCGCCGACGGCCTCGACCACACCCGCGGCTTCCGCGCCGAGCCCGGCAGGCAGATCCAGCGCATAGGAGCCGTCGCGGAAATAGACGTCGATGAAATTGAGGCCGATCGCGGTCTGCCGCATCAGCACCTCGCCCTTGCCGGACGCGGCCAGCTCGACCGTCTCCAGCTTCAGAACATCAGGGCCACCCTGCGCGGCCATGCGAATTGCCTTGGCTCTCGTACCCATACCGAAATTCCCGTCTGCCGATCCTGCCCGGCTATGATGCCATCTTGATGTCAGCGCCCTGCGGAATTTTCAGCCGCACATGGTCGGGCACCGCGAGAGGTTTGTTGGCGATGTCGAGGAACTCGACCGTCGTGAACAGCAGATCCGTGGTGCCGATGTTTTCGACCGCATGCACCATGTACTCGCCGGCACCGAAGGCGAGATGCCTGGTCTCGCCCTTGTAGTGCTCGACATCGACGATGCGGCCATCCTCGAAATAGCCGCGCGCCTTGCCCGGATTATGCGCCGTCCAGAAATAGGTCAGCACGTGGCGATGGAAGCCGCAGCGCTTGCCCGGTGCAATCGACAGATGCCAGACGCGCACGCGATCGGTCTCCGACACCAGCACGCTGCCGACGCAGCCGCTGTTGCGCCCCTCTTCGTATTCGCGCTGCACTTCGACGGGCCAATGAGCGCGGGGATTCGAGTCCGACATGAGCCGTTTCCTTCCAGATGCTAGCAATTGTCGTGGCGCGGCATCGTCACGCCACTTCTTTCCTGGTCTGGGTCACCGCACCACGGGTCTTGATGACGACCTTGATGGCGTCGTCAATGCGATTGCGCGCGTAGTGCAGCGCCATCGGCAGGTCCGCGAGTGGGAACGTGTGGGTATGGATCAGCGTGGCGTCGAAGCGCTTCTCCGCCATCAGCGCCATGGCGCGATGGGTGGCGCTCTTGCCTTCGCCGCGAATGCCGTAGACGTAGATGTTGTTCTTCACGAGAGCACCGATGTCGGCAAGCACCGGCTCGTGCGGAAACGCGGCAAGGCAGATCTTGCCGCCGCGATTGACCATCTTGGCGGCTTCGTTGATCGCCGTGCCGGTGCCGGCGCACTCGACGATATAATCGGCGCCGCGGCCCGTCATCTCCCTGACGACGGAGACGAGATCCTCGTTGCGCACGTTGACCACGCGATCGGCACCGAGCTTGGTGCCGATGGCAAGGCGGGCGTCACGGGTACCCGACAGGATCACCGGGCTCGCGCCAAGCGCTTTCGCAACGGCCACCGCGAGAAGGCCGATCGGGCCGGGGCCGGTGACGACCACGCTCTCGCCGGCAACGAGGCCGCCGAGCTCCGTGAGACCGTACATCGAGGTGCCGGCGGTGACGACCAACGTCGCCTCCTCGTCGCTCATGTCGTCGGGCACGCGCGACAGCGTGTTGATGTGGTTGACGGCATATTCGGCGAAGCCGCCGTCTGTGGTGAAGCCGTTGGCGCGATGGCCCTTGTCGACATCGCCGTAGTTCAGGCCGTAGTTGTGGCAGGAGGTGTACATGCCCTGCCGGCAGCGCTTGCACTGGCCGCAGCCCGCATGAATCTCGACCGTGACGCGCTCGCCGATCCTGTATTCGTCGACGCCGGGCCCGAGCGCTGCGACCGTGCCCATATATTCGTGGCCGGGCGTAAAATTCTTGTTGAAGGGCGGGCCGCCCTGGATCAGTGCCGGCGTTCCGTGCTCGATGATCTCCAGATCCGTTGCGCAGATCGCAACCGCATCGATGCGCACGAGCACTTCCGCGCGCTTCGGCATCGGCACCGGCTTTTCGCTGAGACGCAGCTGGCCGGGGTCGCCCAGCACCCAGGCCTTCATCATGTCAGGAATCGGCATGTCGGTTGACGTGCGAACGCCAGCAGCCTCGACCATCACAACGATCCTCACCTATTGGTCAACCAATTTTGTAATTGGCTTTTTGATTGGTTGAAGCCTCGCTTTTAAATCCGACGGAGTCAACGCTTAACTTTCATCACCGTCGTTTTGGTCTTGCATTTGTGAATGCCGCGCGCGTTAAATGCGGATTGGTTGGTATTGGTTGCGAGAGGATTGGACCGGTGTTCGATTTGTTGGCTCGATTGACTGAAGGCGGTCCCGGCACGCGCCTTCCTCCGGAGCGACAACTCGCGGCGCAGTTCGGCGTTTCACGCAACGAGATCCGCAAGGCGCTCGCGCGCCTCGAACTCGACGGCCGCCTCTCGCGCGAGGTCGGCCGCGGCACATTCATCCGCGCGCCAGCGGACAACGGCAGCGCCAATCTCGCCGCGCTGCGCGACAGCACCAGCCCGCGCAACGCGATGGAGGCAAGGCTCGTGCTGGAGCCGGAGATCGCCAGCCTCGCCGCGGTCAACGCCACCTTCAAGCAGATCGAAGGCATGCGTGTGCTGGCGCAGCAGATGCGCGAGGCCGAAACCTGGAAGGACTACGAGACGCTGGACGGGCGGCTGCACCGCCTGATCGCGGAGGCGACCGGAAATCCGCTGCTGTCGGCGATCCATCAGACGGTCGACGACGTCCGGCGCGCGGTGGTGTGGCGATGGCTCGATACCAGGCCGGAGCGTCCGCCGGAAGACTACTCCTCCTTTGCCGAGCACGACGCGCTGATCGATGCGATCGAGCAGCGCGATCGCATCCGCGCGATGGAGGCGATGCGCCGGCATTTGCGAACCACCGTCGACAAGCTGATGGGAACGCAGGCCTGACGTCCTACATAAAAACAACAAGGTGCCGGCCATGAAACTGGGCTTCTTCACGATGCCGATCCATCCGCTCGACAAGGACTGGCGACAGTCCTTGCAGGAGGATCGCGAGGCGTTCCTGCTCGCCGACGAACTGGGCTTCAGCGAAGCTTATGTCGGCGAGCACGTCACCGACCAGGCCGAGAACATCACCTCCTGCGTCGCATTCCTGGCCTGGATTGCGGCTGCGACGAAGCAGATCAAGCTCGGCACCGGCACCGTCAACATGCCGAACGTGCATCCGGCCACCGTCGCCGCAACCATCGCGATGCTGGACCACATGCTCGACGGGCGGCTGATCTTCGGCATCAGCCCGGGCGGCCTGCTCTCGGATGCGGAGCTGTTCGGTACGCTCGATCGCGATCGCAACGCCATGTTCCTCGAGGCGATCAACCAGGTGCTGCAAATCTGGGCGAGCGAGCCACCCTACAATATCGAGGGCCAGTTCTGGAACATCACGACCGAGAGGACGCTGATGGCCGACATCGGCCAGGGTTTTATCGCGCAGCCCTTGCAGCGGCCGCATCCGCCGATCGTGGTCACCGCCGTCGCCCCGTTCTCCAAGGGCGTCACCGAGGCCGCCGCACGCGGCTGGGATCCGATCTCGGCCAACTTCCTGATGCCGATGTGGGTGAAGAGCCACTGGCCGAAATATGTCGAGGGCTGCGAACGCGTCGGCAGGACCGTCGATTCCGGCAATTGGCGCGTGGCCAAGAGCGTGTTCGTGGCGAACGACATGGCGACCGCCAAGGCTTACGCCACCGATCCTGACAGTCCTTACGTGTATTACTACCGCTCGCTCTTCACCAAGCTGAAGCGCAACGGGCGCATCGAGCTGTTCAAGACGCGCCGCGACCAGCCGGATGACGAGGTCACGCTCGAATCCGTCTGCGAGAAGCTGATCATCTACGGCACGCCCGACAGCGTCGCCGACCAGATCCTCGCGCTTCAGGAGGAAGTCGGCGAATTCGGCACGCTGCTCTATGCCGGCAAGGACTGGCGCGACCGCGAGCTCGCGCGGCGTTCGATGATCCTGATGGCCGAACAGGTGATGCCGCGCGTCACCGCCGGCAGACGATAATTTTAGCTCTCAGCCGACAGGAGGCTCGCGATGGCCCTCAGTGACCGCATTCCCTATCAGGCTCTGGTCGACCGACCGAAGCTGACGCTACCGAACGGCAAGCGGCTCGCGGTCTGGGTGATCCTCAATGTCGAGGAGTGGCGGATCGAGAACGCGATGCCGCGCGTCGTCCTCAGCCCGCCGATGGGCCAGCCGCTGCTGCCGGACGTGCCGAACTGGTCATGGCACGAATACGGCATGCGCGCCGGCTTCTGGCGGCAATTCAAGGCGCTGACGGACCGCAACATGAAGGTGACGCTGGCCGCGAATGCCGATGTCTGCAACGCCTATCCGCGCGTTGCCTCCGCCGCGCGCGAGGCCGGATTCGAGTTCATGGGCCACGGCTTCATGCAGGGGCCGATGCATCGGCTTTCCGACCAAGCCGATGCGATCAAGCGCTCGGTTGAGACGATCGCAAACTTCACCGGGCGCGCGCCGCGCTCATGGGAGTCTCCAGGCCTGACCGAGACCGAGGACACGCTCGACCTGCTGCGCCTCAACGGCATCGAATATGTCGCCGACTGGGTGATCGACGATCTGCCGCAGGACATCGCAACGCCGCACGGCACGATCACGACGATCCCTTATACGGTCGAGACCAACGACATCGTCGTCCACGCGCTCCAGCATCTGCCGTCCGACCAGTTTTTGAAGCGCGGCATCGACCAATTCGACCGGCTGTACCTCGAAGGCGCAGACAATGCGCGGGTGATGGCGATCTCGATCCATCCCTACATCACCGGCGTGCCGCACCGGATCAAATATCTCGAACAGCTGCTCGACTACGTCATCGGCCAGGACGGCGTCGCGTTGATGACGGCAAGCGAGATCGGCGATTGGTATCGCGCGGAGATGGCGCGGGTCGCGCGCGGTTAGACGACTTGTAGGATGGGTAGAGCGCAGCGAAACCCATCGAGCATTTACGCGTCGAAACATGATGGGTTTCGCTTCGCTCTACCCATCCTACGTAACACGCCGGGTGCCAACTACACCGGATCGAACGCCCGGATCGGCGGCAGATTGCCGGTGAACTTCTCCACCTCCACCGTGGTGAGCTGGCCGGTGCAGCCCTGCGCGAAGGACGAGGTGCCGATGTCGCGGGTGAGCACGTTCGGATTGCCGTGAACGCAGAGCGGCGCCTCGTCTTCCGGATCCATCGGATCGTACCAGGCGCCCGTCGCCAGCTGAACCACCCCGGGCGCGATGCCGTCGGTGACGTTCACCGCTGCGAGGCAGGCGCCGCGTTCGTTGAACAGGCGGATGATGTCGCCGTCCTTGATGCCGCGCACGTCAGCATCGCGCGGGTTCATGCGCGCGACCTCGCGGCCGCGATGCTTTGCGGCGAGCGAATGCCCGCCGAAGTCGAGCTGGCTGTGCAGGCGCGTCACCGGCTGGTTGGCGACGAGGAAGCACGGCGCGCCGGGCTTCGGCATGTCGCTTTTCTCGAGCCAGACCGGATGGCCCGGACAATCCGCGTCGCCATGGCCGGCGATCTTCGCGGAGTAAATCTCGATGCGCCCGCTCGGCGTCGGCAGAGGATGAGCGACGGGGTCATCGCGGAAAGAACGCAGCCGGCCGCCATCGTCTGGCTGCTGCGGCACGATCAGGCTGCCGCGCTGCCAGAACTCCTCGAAGCTCGGTGCCTCCAAGCCGCGCTTGGCGAGTGAGGCGCGGGTCGGCTCGTAGAGATGTTCGAGCCACTCGCGCGACGTGCGCCCTTCGGTGAAGGGTTCGCGGGCGCCGAGACGATCGGCGAGGTCGGCAAAGATATCGTAGTCGTCGCGCGCGAGGCCAAACGGCTCGGCGATGCGGTGCATCGCGACCATCAAGGGATCATTGGTGGAATAGCCGATGTCCTCGCGCTCGAGCGTCATGGTCGAGGGCAGCACGATGTCGGCGTGGCGCGCGGTCGCGGTCCAGGCGAGCTCGTGCACGACGAGCGTGTCGACTTTCGCAAACGCCTTGCGCAGGCGGTTGATGTCCTGGTGATGATGGAACGGATTGCCGCCGGCCCAATAGACCAGTCGGATGTCCGGATAGATGCGCGTCTCGCCATTGTAGCGATAGGTGCTGCCGGGATTGAGCAGCATGTCGGCGATGCGCGCCACCGGAATGAAATCACGGACGCCGTTGCGGCCCTGCCCCAGCGTCGGCCCGGGCACGTCGTTGACGCGGCGGCCATAATAGCCGATCGCACCCAGCGAATAGGCGTAACCGCCGCCGGGAAGGCCGATCTGGCCCAGCGCTGCGGCCAGCACCATGCCCATCCACACCGGCTGCTCGCCATGTTCGGCGCGCTGGAGCGAATGCGAGACGGTGATGAGCGCGCGCTTGCCGGCAAGGCGCCGCGAGAGTGACCGGATTGTCTCGGCATCGACACCGCAGATCGCGGCGGCCCATGCGGCGTCCTTGGCCTGGCCATCGCTCTCGCCGGTGAGATAGCGCAGGAACACGGGCCACCCCTCCGTGTAGCGATCAAGGAAGGCCTGATCGTGCAGGCCTTCAGCGACAAGCGTGTGGACAATGCCGAGCATCAGCGCGGTGTCCGTGCCGGGTATGCATGTCATCCATTCCGCGCCGGCCTCGACGGGCAGATCCTCGCGCAGCGGGCTCATCAGGATGAACTCGCAGCCGCGCTTGCGCGCCGCTTCCATCGCCCCGCGCTCGACGTGCTTGCTGATCGAGCCGCCGGCGACCATCGAGTTCTTCAGCGCCATGCCGCCGAACGCGAGCACGATCTCGGTCTCGGCCGCGATCTGCTCCCAGGTGACGTTGCGCTTGGTGATGTCTTCGTAGCCGGCGAGAATCTGCGGCAGCAGCACCGAGGACGCGCCCGAGGAATAGGAATTCACCGAGCGGACATAGCCGCCCATCGCGATGTTGAGGAAGCGGTGCACCTGGCTCTGGGCGTGGTGGAGACGGCCCGCGCTCGACCAGCCATAGGAGCCGCCAAACACGGCGCCGGGGCCGCGCGTGTCGCGGATGCGCGCCAGCTCGTCGCCGAGCAAATCGAGCGCCTTCTCCCAGCTGACGGAGACGAATTCGTCGCGCCCGCGCCGATCGTCGGGTCCGGGGCCGCGCTCGAGCCAGCCACGGCGGATCGCAGGCTGGGCGACGCGCGCCTGGTGGCGCAACGCCCCCGGAAAATTGTCGATGATGCCGTTCGGATCGGGATCGCCCGCATAGGCCCGCACCTCAAGCCCGGCTGCGCTGTTGCGCGCCGAGAACACGCCCCAATGCGAGGTGTGCGGCTTGAATCCGTCAGACAAATCCAGGCCGGGGTCGGGAAAACCAATCGTATCGTCCATCGCGTGGCCCTCATCGCGGAGCGCCGTGCAGGCGGCTCCGGTCGCAATCAGGGGGACAATATAATGAGGCCCGCGCGTGGAGGGCAACGGATTACCCATGCCTGGAACCGCGCGCATGGCCGCATCCCGCGGGTTGCAGCCCTTTAACGCGTCAGTTTCGACGTCGTCATATGCGAGCGCAGCGAAGCAATCCAGTCTGTCGCCGCGGAGGGATTCTGGATTGCTTCGCTGCGCTCGCAATGACGGAGCAAGATGCGACAGCATCAATCTTCCATTTGCGTCCGAAATTGCAGACACGCCTTCGCGTTCTTCGGGTGCCGAGGCACCCGCGCTCCGCGGCCGCCATTTCGCCGCAGGGCTTTCCGACGTTGTCAGCATTGCCGCCCTGCCCTTGATGCAACATGATGGGGTTGCCGGTGACGACTGTTCTTGTGGCAGGTGGAGGTCATCTGATGAACGAACACGACATCCGCGACTTCATCGCGGAGGTGAAGCAAGGCACACTGTCGAGACGCTCGTTTATCCAGAGGATGGCTGCGGTCGGGATCGCCGCCCCCATCGCGAGCCAGATCCTGAGCTGGAACGACGTGGCGATGGCGGACGCCACGCTGGCCTACAAGCCGACCAAGGCCGGCGGCGGCGGTCCGCTCAAGCTCCTGCTCTGGCAGGCTCCGACGCTGCTCAATCCGCATTTCGCGCTCGGCACCAAGGACCAGGTCGCCTCGCGCGTCTTTTTCGAGCCGCTCGCCGGCTGGGACAAGGAAGGCAACCTCATCCCCTGCCTCGCCGCCGAGGTCCCGACCAAGGCGAATGGCGGTCTCTCCGCCGACGGCACCACCGTGATCTGGAAGCTGAAGCAGGGCGTGCGATGGCATGACGGCGAGCCCTTCACTGCCGACGATGTCGTCTTCACGTGGGCTTACGCCGCGGATCTGGCCACCGCCGCCTACACCACGGGGTCCTATCAGAACATCGCGGTCGAGAAGATCGACAACTACACCGTCAAGGTGACCTTCAAGGCCCCGACCCCGTTCTGGGCCGATCCCTTCGTGGGCGCGGTCGGCCAGATCCTGCCGAAGCATCACTTTGGCGACTATATCGGTGCGAAATCGCGCGATGCGCCAGGCAATCTAAAGCCGGTCGGCACCGGTCCCTACAAGTTCGTCGAGTTCAAGCCGGGCGATCTGGTTCGGGCCGAACGCAATCCCGACTACCACGTCAAGAACCAGCCCTATTTCGACACGTTCGAGATCAAGGGTGGCGGCGACGCGGTCTCCGCGGCGCGCGCCGTGCTGCAGACCGGCGAATACGACTATGCCTGGAACCTGCTGGTCGAGGACGAGATCCTCAAGCGCATGGAGGCCGGCGGCAAAGGCAAGGTGGAGTTCACAATCTCCGGCGGCGTCGAGTTCATCATCGTTAATACGACTGACCCGTGGACCGAGGTCGACAGCGAACGCTCCAGCGCCAAGACCAAGCATCCGACGCTATCCGACCCGGCCGTGCGCCGGGCGCTCAACCTGCTGATCGACCGCGACGGGATCCAGAAATTCATCTACGGCCGCGGCGGCGTCGCAACGGCGAGCTTCGTCAACCAGCCCGGCCAGTTCAAGTCGAGCAAGCTGAGCTTCGAGTTCAACGTCGACAAGGCGAACAAGATTCTCGACGAGGCGGGCTGGAAGATGGGCGCGGACGGCGTCCGCGAGAAGGACGGCAAGAAGCTCAAATACGTATTCCAGACGTCGATCAACGCGCCACGCCAGAAGACGCAGGCCATCATCAAGCAGGCTTGCCAGAAGGCCGGCATCGAGATCGAGCTCAAATCGATCACCGCATCGGTGTTCTTCTCCTCCGACGTCGGCAACCCCGACACCTATTCGAAATTCTATTGCGACATCGAGATGTACAACACGACGATGCCGCAGCCCGATCCGGAGCGGTTCCTGAACCAGTGCGTCTCCTGGGAGATCGCCAACAAGGACAACAAATGGCTCGGCCGCAACGTCTCGCGCTGGTCCGATCCCGAGGCGGACAAGGCCTACAAGGCCGCGCAACAGGAGCTCGACCCGGTCAAGCGCGCCGCGCTGCTGATCAAGGTCAATGAGATCTTCTGCGAAGCCAACATCTTCCTGCCGCTGCTGTCGCGCTACATCACCGGCGGCGCCGTCAACAACCTCATGACCGACATCTCGGGGTGGGACGTCACGACGTGGAATGTGGCGAGCTGGTATCGGAGCTGACCGTCGCCGCCCGAGCACCCGGCTCCGCCATCAGCGCGCAACGAAGGTACGAGTGAGCGCGTCAACGCTCACTCCTTCTAACACAACCTAACTAGCAATCGTCGCGGCGTGCGGTAAATATCGTCACATGAATGCGATCGGGTTTTCCAAAGCGCACGATTATCAGCGCGAGATCGTATGAGCATCTTCGCGCTGGTTGCAGCGATATGTTCATGGGAGACGCAAGCCATGGCCACAGACGGACTCATCACCATCAGGAGCAATTTTGGACCTGCGGACACGATGAAGCGGCTCGAGGCCGAGGTGAAGACCAGGGGCCTCACCGTCTTCGCCCATATCGATCACACCGCGGGGGCGGCCGCCGTCGACCTGAAGCTGCGGCCGACCGACCTTCTCATCTTCGGCAACGCCAAGGGCGGCACGCCGTTGATGCAGCAGGCGCAGACTGTCGGCATCGACCTGCCGCTGAAGGCGCTGGTCTGGCAGGACGAGCAAGGCGCGACCTGGCTGTCCTACAACGATCCGGCCTATCTCGCCGGCCGTCACGGCATTGGCGAACCGGCCAATGCTGCGGTTACCGCAATGACGGGAGCGCTGCATGCAATCGCGACCAAAGCCACCGCGCCATAGCGCAACATACGCGCAAGAGGAGAGGTCCATGACCAGCACCGACAGTCAGTCGACCGCGCCATCCAACCTCGGAGGCGGCAAGCTCTCCAGATGGGCCGTCATCGCGGTCCTGTCCGTTCTGCTCGTTGCTGCCTGTAGTCTCGGCTATCTCGGCTGGACCAGCACGGACACCAAGGTGCCGGAGGCCGGCTATGTCGCGCTGGTGCTCGGCGTCGTGTTCTCGCTGCTCGTCGGCGCCGGGCTGATGGCGCTGGTGTTCTACAGCAGCCGCAAAGGCTACGACGAGCCGGTGGTGCTGATCCAAGAATCGGAGGGCGGCCCGGAGAGCGATCCGAACGATGGACGCGGCCCGCACTGACGACACATGATCACCGCGCGGAACTGGGCTGCGCTGCCGTCTCTTGGACTTCAGTCAATTGACGGGCTAGTTCTGGCTTGATCCGGAATGCTGAAGGGCCTCGGTGTCGACCGAGGCCCTTTTTCGTGCCCGAACGTGTCCCCATTGCAATTGTCTGAAATGAAGCCATACGACAACAGAGCCTGGTTCCTGGTGCTTCCTGCCCTGGTCATCGTGACCTTCGTCGGAATCCTCCCTCTGGTCGCCGTCACCAACTACTCCTTCCAGGACCTGTTCAGCCTGAACAACCCCTATTGGGTCGGCGTCGACTGGTACCGGAACATCGTCACGTCGGAACGCTTCTACGCGAGCTTGGGGCGCAGTTTTCTGTTCTCGGCGATCGTCTTGTCGATCCAGCTGCCGCTCGGCATTTGGATCGCGCTGCTGCTGCAAGGATCGCATCGCTTTGTCGTCAGCACCGTTCTCGTCCTGATCACCGTGCCGCTGGTGGTGCCATGGAACATGATCCCGGTGATCTGGCTCAACTTCATCAATCCCAATATCGGTCTTGCCGGCCGGACGCTGGCCTGGTTGGGTGTCGCCTTCGACTACAAGTTCGATGCCCTGCACACCTGGATCGTGCTGGTTGTGATGGACACCTGGCATTGGCTGGGTCTCGTCGTCGTGCTCGCCTATGCCGGCATCTCCAGCATTCCGCCTGCCTACTATCAGGCCGCCGCCATCGACGCCGCGTCACCATGGCAGGTGTTCCGCTTCATTCAGCTGCCGAAAATGAAGACCGTGCTGTCGATGGCCGTGCTGCTTCGTTTCATGGACAGCTTCATGATTTATATCGAGGCCTTCCGCATCAATGCCGGAGGCCCTGATAGCGCCACCGCATTCCTCAGCCTCGACCTCGGCGAGGAGATCCAGTCCTTCAACTACGGACCCTCCGCCGCCCGCTCGATCGTCTACTTCCTGATCGTCCTGACGGTCGCCTGGATCTTCAAGGCGGCAACGAGCACACGGGCGCCGGTCGCCATGGAGCCGGCCAAGGAACTCACCACGTGAAGTCGCTGTCATCCGTTGGGCGGATCGCGTTGTTCGCCGTGGTCGGCGCCTTCGTCCTGGTGCCACTGGCCCAGACGATCATCACGAGCTGTGTGTCGACACTGCCGAGAGCCGGGATCACGGAAGGGCATTTCAGCCTCGTCAACTACCTGAACATCCTTCATTCGCCGGTTCTGAAGGAAGCGATCCTCAACTCCATCATTTACGTCGTGCTCAACGTCGCGCTTTGCCTCGGCGTCGGATTGCCGGCCGCCTATGCGTTCGCGCGCTACAGCTTCGTCGGCGACCGGCAGCTGTTCTTCCTGCTGCTGGTGTTCCGCATCACCCCGACTGTCGTACTTTCGTTACCGATCTTCGTGTTGTTCGCTCAAGTAGGCCTGGAGAACACACCGGTCGGCATTGCGCTGGTTCACTGCGTCTTCAACATCCCGATCTCGATCTGGATTCTGGAGGGATTTATCGCGTCAGTGCCGCGCGAGTTCGACGAGACGGCTTTCCTCGACGGCCATTCGCTTCCCAGCTTCTTCTTTCGCCACCTCGTTCCAGCGATTGCGCCGGGCATCGGCGTGACTGCGTTCTTCTGCTTCATCTTCTCCTGGGTGGAGGTGGTGCTGGCACGCATCCTGACGACGACCGGCGGCAAGCCGATCACCATGGCCATCAACGCGCTGTTCGGTTTCCGAACCGATTTCGGCCTCGTCATGGCCATGACCGTGCTCGCGCTCGTGCCGGGGGTAGCGATGATCTATTTCGTGCGGAATCATCTCGCCAAGGGCTTTGTGATCCGCACCTGAGCCAAATCGATCACATGCCCCAACGAAACGCAGCGGTATGAACCGGAGCGTCCCACAATTCCTTTGACTGGCTGTCGAGCACGGAGACGGTGATCGAGGCACCGGCCATGTCGAGGGACGTCACATAGGACCCGGTCAGGAAGCGCGTCGCCGTGATCCCGGCGCCATCCAGAATGCGCTTGGCGCTGTTGGCCATCAGATAGAGCTCGATCAACGGCGTTGCGCCGAAGCCGTTAACCAGCAGCAGGACTTCGCTGCCCTTGCCCGGTGCGAGATCACCCAGGATCGCGTTGAGCATCTCGGCGGCAATCGCATCGGCAGATGCCAACGGCACCCTGCGGCGACCCGGCTCGCCGTGAATGCCGACGCCCATTTCCATTTCGTTGTCAGCCAGGGTGAAATTCGGCCGGCCCGCCGCTGGAACGGTGCACGGCAGGAGCGCCACGCCCATCGAGCGGGTGCGCCGGTTGACGTCATCGCCGAGCGTCTTGAGCGCGGCGAGCGGCATGCCCTTTTCGGCCGCGGCACCGACCATCTTTTCCACGATCAGCGTGCCTGCGACGCCGCGACGGCCGGTGGTGTAGGTCGATTTCTCGACGGCGACGTCGTCATTGGTCACGACGCTGACGATCTCGCGTCCGGCCATCTCGGCGGCCATGGTGAAATTCATCACGTCGCCTTCGTAGTTCTTGACGATGAAGAGCACGCCTGCCCCGGTGTCGACGGCCTCCGCCGCCTCGATCATCTGATCCGGCGTCGGCGACGTGAAGACCTGGCCCGGACATGCGGCGTCGAGCATGCCGACGCCGACGAAGCCCGCATGAAGCGGTTCATGGCCGGAGCCGCCGCCCGAGATGAGCGCGACCTTGCCCGGCTTCAGGGTACGGCGGCGCACGAACTTTCGCTCGGCGCCGAGCAGCAGGATATCGGCATGTGCAGCCGCCAACCCATCGAGACTCTCTTCGAGCACCGTGTCGGCGCTGTTGATCAGCTTTTTCATGGCGTCCTCCCGGTTTTCTTTTCTGCAGTCCGAATTCGTCAGCCGATGCTCTCGGCGTAGCGCGCGAGCTGAGCAGCAAAGTCGACGATGAGCTGCTCGAGTGCGCGATTCTTCTTGTCGTCACCGAGATCGGGCACCGTCACGGTAACGACACGGGTGCGCGCCTCGCGGTGGGCGCCGCGCAGCCGTCCCGGATGCGCGCGGCCATAGGCCTTGAGGAAAGCCGCGCGCTCGGCGCCTGCGAGATGGCAGACCTCGAAGATAATCGGGACATGCTTTGCCGGGATCGGCACCAGATAGGCCGGATTGGTGATCTGGCTGACGAAGGAGCGATTCTTGCCGAGCGCCGCCGCGAGCTTCAACCGCGTCCCGGACGGTCGGTTGTCGAGCGCCCGCCGCAGGATCAGCTTGTAGTCCGCGACATTGCTGTCGCCCGGCCGGCTTGTGTCTTCGCCTGCATCGTCGGTCATGCGGTCACCCCGGCGATGGCGGCCTTGAGCCGCGCCACCGCAATCGGCGAGACCGAGAGCGTCGTCAGCCCCGTCGACAGCAGCGTCTTCGTCAAGCGCGTATCGGCCGCCGCATCGCCACAGAGCGAGACCTCGACGCCGCGCTTGCGCCCGGCCTCGACGGTGCGCGCGATCAGCGCGAGCACGGCCGGATGACCGGCATCGTTGAGGTCGGCGACAGCGCCGATATCGCGCGCCGCAGCCATCGTATATTGGGTGAGGTCGTTCGACCCGATGGAATAGAATGCCGCGCCGAAATCTTCCGCGCATAGCGCTGCCGCCGGGACCTCGACCATGATGCCGAGCGGCGGCCGGGCACAGGCGATGCCCTCTGCCCTGAGCGCCGCAAACTCCACATCCAGCATGACGTTGGCACGATCTACCTCCGCGGGGACCGCGATCATCGGCAACATCACCTTCAGCGTCCCATGGACGGCCGCACGGCACAGCGCCCGCAACTGCACGCGAAACACCTCCGGCCGCGCAAGCGAGAGCCGAATCCCGCGCAGGCCCAGGAATGGATTGCGCTCGCCATCGACCGTCAGGCCGGCAATTGGCTTGTCGCCGCCAGCATCGAGGGTGCGAATCGTCACCGGCCGTCCCGCAGCCCATTCGAGAATGCGCCGATAGACCGCGTATTGCGCATCCTCGCCGGGCAGGCCCCTCGATCCCTCGAAGAGAAACTCCGTCCGCACGAGGCCGATGCCGTCGCAGATGGCGGGATCGAGGCCCGCAAGATCTTCGGGCGCGGCAACATTGAGCAGCACGGTGATGCGCCGGCCATCGGCCGTCAGCGCCGGTTTGAGGCGACCGGCATCAGCAGCAAGCTGCGCAGCATTCGCGGCCGCCATGCGATGCTCGAACAAGCGGCGCGTTTCGGGCTTGGGATCAAAGATCACGGTGCCGGCGTCACCGTCGACCAGCGCCAGCGACGGCGGCTGTCCGTTCCACGGCAGTGGACCTAGTCCAACTACCATGGGAGCGCCGCGCGATCGCGCGAGCATCGCGACATGCGACGACGGCGATCCGGCTGCAAGCGCAATAGCGCCGCCACGGGTCCAGTCGACGGCAAGGAACGTCGACGGCGAAATGTCATCACCCATGACGACAGAATCGCCGGAGATCTTTGCGACCGCATCCGCGCCATTCAGACCCGCGAGCACGCGGTCACGAATGTCGACCAGATCGGCGGCACGGGCCCGGAAATATTCCTCATCCGCCGCGCGATAGCCGGCGATCTCCGCGTCGAGCGCCGCGCGCCAGGCATCATCGGCCGCCGTACCAGCCGCAATAGCTTCGTAGGCCCCCTCCGCAAGCGCATCGTCGCCGAGCATCGCGACCTGG
Source organism: Bradyrhizobium sp. AZCC 2230 (assembly GCF_036924495.1). Taxonomy (NCBI): domain Bacteria; kingdom Pseudomonadati; phylum Pseudomonadota; class Alphaproteobacteria; order Hyphomicrobiales; family Nitrobacteraceae; genus Bradyrhizobium; species Bradyrhizobium sp. AZCC 2230. The sequence continues at coordinate 4,432,282 of NZ_JAZHRS010000001.1, forward strand.
AATTCCAGGATCTCCGCGGCCTCGCCATGAACCGTCGCGATCAGCTCGGCGAGCTCCACTGCTGCTCCCTCGATCGCCACTTTCAACGCTGCGGCCTCCTGAGCGGGATCGCCCTTCGCCGCCCTGCTCGCCACGTCGGCCGTCAGTACGGCGACCGGGCCGATGGCGAGACCTGGCGCGGCGGGATGGCCGGTGAGATGGATCTCGCCCACGATTCTAGGCCTCGCCGAAACCGTCATGCACTAGCGCCAGCATCGCGGCGAGCGCTGCCTCGCCGTCGGGACCAGCGATGCGGAAATGCAGCGTTGCGCCTTGCGGCGCCTTCACCCGCATCACCTTCACCGGGCTCTTGGCGTCCGTCCAGGGTCCATCGGCGGCGAGCGCGATTTCGATCTTTGCGGTAAAGCCCTTTGCCAATTGCGTGAGCTTCACCGATGGCCGCGCGTGCAGGCCGACCGGATTGACGAGGACCGCGGAGGCGATCAGCGGCGCAAACGTCTGGGCCGCCCGGTTGGCGTTGGCATCATGCATAGAATTCCTCCGCGCTGCGCTTGACGGCGGCAAGTGGCGAGCCGCCCGAAGACTCGGTCGCAGCGATCACGGCCCCCTCGACCACCGGGGCATTGCAAACCAGGACGCGCGCGCGCCGATCTTCAGGGAGCATCTCTACCGCCATCTCCGAATTGGTCTCGGCACCGCCGAGATCGACAAGGATCGCGACGCCTGCCGGTGACCAGGCCGTCTCGATCGCTTCGAGGATTCCTGCAACGTTCGTACCGAGCCCGCCATCGACGTCGCCACCGGTCCAGGCCAGCGGCACCGCGTCTCCAACCATCTGGCGCACCATATCGGCCGCACCTTCCGCGACCTTCGGTGAATGCGACACGATGACAATTCCGACATTGCCGGGACGTAAACTGCTCATGTATTGACCTCGAACTCCAGTATCTCAACTGCTGCGCCGATCAGAAGGGACGCCGAGCGCGAGCCCGGATCCATATGACCGATGGAACGTTCCCCAAGAAACGACGCGCGGCCGCGAATCGCTTGCATCGGCGTGGTGCGATCGGCCGCTTGCACAGCCTCGGCCGCAATCGCCTTGGCGTCGCCGCCTCCCGCCAACACGGCGTGAACCGGGACCAGGACATCCAGCAGCGTCTTCTGCCCTGCCTCCGAACGGCCGCGCGCCTTGACGGCCTCGATCGCCTTCTCCGTTGCTGCGACGAGATCGGTCCGGCTCGGCTGCTCCGGAAGTGCCTTGCCCAGCTCCATGAAGAAAGTTCCTACCAGCGGCCCCGACGCGCCGCCGACCTTCATGACCAGGGTCATTCCGATCGCCTTCAGCATTTCGGGGAGCGATTTGTCGGCAAGGCCCGGCAATGTCGCGAGCACAGCCTCGAAACCGCGTTTCATGTTCAACCCGTGATCCCCATCGCCGATCGCCTGGTCGAGGCTCGTCAATTCGTCCGCGTGTTCGATCACCGCTCCTGCCAGCGCTCGCACCAGTCTTTCTCTGGCTACCCGATCAAGGCTCATGCCGCTACCCTCCAGCCCCTCGCATCGAAAAACAGCGGCTTGTTCAGACGGAGCGAAACAACATCACCGGCGCCGAAGCCCGTCTCCGGATCCGCCAGGGTCACAACCGGTCGCCCGGCGACGTCGAGATGGAGATGGCTCTGGTCGCCGAGATGTTCGACCCGCTTGACGGTCGCCGACACGTCACCACCGCCGCGCGCAATCGTCAGGTGCTCGGTCCGCGCGCCGATCGTCTCGGCGCCATCAGGCGCGCCGCCGAACAAGGCTGCCGGTAGCAGGTTGATCGTCGGCTGGCCCAGCCTTGCTGCGACATGCGCGTTGATCGGGTTTTCGTAGATCTCGCGTGGCGAGCCGATCTGCATCAGCCGGCCGCCTTCGATTACGCCGATGCGCGAGGCCATGGTCATCGCCTCGGTCTGGTCGTGGGTAACATAGAGGATCGTCGCGCCGAGATCGACCTGGATCCGCTTGAGCTCGAGGCGCAGTTCGCCGCGCAGCTTCGCATCCAGCGAGGAGAGCGGCTCGTCCATCAGATAGATCGAAGGCGAACGAACCAGAGCCCGGCCGATCGCGACGCGCTGCATCTGCCCGCCCGACAACTGCGTCGCTTTGTTGTCCAGCTTGGTCTCGATATGAAGCAGACGCGCCACCTCCTGCACCTTCGCGTGGATATCGGCTTCCGGCACGCGGCGGGTCGGCGCGCGCAGCGCAAAGGCCATATTCTCGAACACGGTCAGATGCGGGTACAGCGAATATTGCTGGAACACGAAGGCAACATCGCGGTCCGCCGGTGCATCGCCGGTCACGTCGTGCCCGTCGATGCGGATCGAACCGCTGTCCGGCTGCTCCAATCCGGCAATCAAGCGCAAGACCGTGGTCTTGCCGGCGCCGGTCGGCCCGAGCAATGCGACGAACTCGCCATCACCGATGGTCAGCGACAGATCGCTCAAGCCTTGAGTCTTGCCGAATGCCTTGGAAACGGCGTTGATCTCGACCTCAGCCATGCGCACCTCCCTCATGCAGCGCGGTGCGAATCGCCCGGCCCGACGCCTTGTCGAAGATCGACAGCGTATCGGGCCGGAAGTCGAGCCCGACAGTCTCCCCGGTCCGGAACGATCTGCTGCTGGGTGAGCGGGCCTTCAGTGCGCCGTAGTGCGTCGTCACGGTCACGATCTGCGTCGTGCCCAGATATTCCGTGCCATAGACCTCGCCGCGGACCATGCCGCGGTCGGTGAAGCGCACATGCTCCGGCCGCACCCCGAGCACGAGTTCGCTTTCCGCCATGGCCTCGTGCGCGGCCGGAATTGCAACGTCACGCTCGCCAAGCCGGATCGCCTCGGCGCCGGTCTGCAGGCCACTGCGGAACGGCAGAAAGTTCATGGGCGGCGAACCGATGAAATCGGCGACGAACAGCGAGGCCGGCCGATCATAGATGTCACGCGGGCTTGCGACCTGCTCGACGACGCCATTGTTCATCACCGCGATCCTGTCGGCCATTGCCATGGCCTCGAGCTGGTCATGCGTGACATAGACGGTCGTCGCGCCCAGGCGGTCATGCAGGGCCCGCAGTTCATGAATCATGGCCTCGCGCATCTCGGTATCGAGCGCGCCGAGCGGCTCGTCCATCAGAAAACACTTCGGCTTGCGCACGATCGCCCGTCCCAGCGCGACGCGCTGCCGGTCGCCGCCGGCAAGGCCCGACACCGATCGGTCGAGGAGATGGGAGATCCGCAGGATGCGTGCGGCCTCGACGACCCGCCGGTCACGCTCGGCCACACTGATGCCCTCGCATTTCAGGGGAAAGCCGATGTTGCGCCGGACATTCATATGCGGATAGAGCGCGAAGAGCTGGAACACGAAGGCGATGTCGCGCGCCGAGGCGCGGTTCATCGTTACGTCTTCGCCATCGAGCCGGATGGTGCCTGATGTCGGCAGCTCCAGGCCGGCGATCATGCGGAGCGTCGTGGTCTTGCCGCAGCCGGACGGTCCGAGCAAGCAGAGGAACTGGCCGTCCTCGACCGTGAAGCTAGCCGACTTGACCGCATGAAACGTCCCGAAGGACTTGTCGAGCGCCCCGACCTTGATCTGTGCCATCGCGCCTACTCCCGAACCTTCGACACGATGGTGAACATCACCGTGCCGAACAGGGTCGTCGCAAACGACCAGGAATACAGCGTCAGGAAGAATGGCTGCATCAGCATCACGACACCGGCAGCGATGATCGTGGTCGCCACGGCCTCTAACGGGCCACGGCGCAGAATGCGATCCGCAAGACCGCGACGCGCGATGGTTGGGGTGGCTTGGATACTCATTTGCGGACGGCTCCAAAGGTGATGCCGCGCAGCAGATGCTTGCGCAGAAGCACGGTGAACACCACGATCGGCACCAGGAACAGCGTCGTGCCGGCGGCCACCGCGGGCCAGTCCTGCCCGCCCTCGCCGATGATGATCGGAATGAAGGGCGGCGCCGTCTGCGCGTTGCCCGAGGTGAGAAGCACCGCAAAGGCGTATTCGTTCCAGGCGAAGATCAGGCAGAAGATCGCCGTCGCCGCAATTCCCGTGGTGGCCTGCGGCAGCACGACCTTCACGAAGGCCTGAAAGCGCGTGTATCCATCGATCATTGCCGCCTCCTCGTACTCGCGCGGGATTTCGTCGATGAAACCCTTGAGCAGCCAGACCGCGAGCGAGACGTTGACCGAAGTGTAGAGCAGGATCATCCCGAGCCTTGTGTCGGACAATCCGATGGTGCGGTACATCAGATAGATCGGGATCGCGACCGCGATCGGCGGCATCATTCTGGTCGACAGGATGAAGAACAGCAGATCGTCCTTCAGGGGCACACGGAAGCGCGAGAAGCCATAGGCCGACAAGGTGCCGAGCGCGACGGCGAGCACGGTCGAGCCGAACGCGATGATCAGGGAATTGATGAAGCGCGGCACATAGTTCGAGGGACCGGCGACCACCATGTTGCGGCTACGCGCAATGCTGTCGCAAAGCCCCTGCGGCGGTCCGAGCGAGCGAATGAACTCCGGCGTCTGGCGCGAGCGGGTCGTGAAGAGGTTGCAGAAGCCTTCGAGCGATGGCTTGAACATCACCTTGGGCGGATATGAGATCGCATCGTCCGGCGACTTGAACGCGGTGAGCATGATCCACACCAGCGGGATCATGGTGATGACGGCATAGAGCACGACGAGCGAGCCGGCAAAGCGCCGCGTCGTGGTCGACGGCTCGACGACGGAATGGGCTGTGGTGGCTGAGGTCATCGGCTTTTCACCTTGTTCAGCGCTTTCACATAAATGTTGGCGAGGCCGAACACCGTCACGAACAGGATGATGGCGAAGGCCGAGGAATAGCCGGTGCGCCAGCTCTCGAACGCCGCACGCTTGAGCGTGATCGAGGCGACTTCCGTGGTCGATCCCGGCCCGCCGCCGGTGAGCAGATTGACCATGTCGAACATCTTGAAATTCTCGATGCCGCGGAACAGCACTGCCAGCATGATGAACGGCAGCGCCATCGGCAGCGTGATCGACCAGAACTGCCGCCATTTCGACGCGCGGTCGACCTCCGCCGCCTCATAGATGTAGTCCGGGATCGACCGCAGGCCTGCCAGACAGATCAGCATCACATAGGGCGTCCACATCCAGGCATCGACGATGACGATGGCCCAGGGACTCAGCGTAACGTCGCCCAGCATCTGGAATGACGAGGCCGCGCGTCCGGTGAAGAAGGCGACCACGTAGTTGAACAGGCCGATCTGCGGCTGGTAGAGGAACGTCCAGAAATTGCCGACGACGGCGGGTGACAGCATCATCGGCAGCAGGATGATCGTGGTCCACATCCCGTGGCCGCGAAACTTCTTGTCGATGAGATAGGCAAGACAAAATCCGAGGACGGTCTCGATCACCACCGTCCAGATCACGAAATGCGCCGTCACCTGCATCGCCGCCCAGATGTCCGGATCCGTCAGGATCGACTGATACCAGTCAGCCCCCAGCCAGATCGTCGGCACGTTGGCGCGATTGGCGCGGTAGTTCGTGAACGAGAGATAGATCGTCCAGAGCAGCGGGAAGATGTTGATCGCCAGCAGCAATACGATCGTCGGCGTGATGAAGAGCCAGGCGAGCGTCTTGTCCGACAGGCCCCGGATACGACGCACCATGCCTGGCCGGACCATGACGGCCCGATAGGTGATCCGCGAAGAGGCACTCAATTCATTCATTGCGTCGACCGATCCTGGCACCGGGGCGTCGACGATGCGACAATTCCGGTCATCTCGAAGGAATCCCGGAGCGCGAGCGCACGCGCTCCGGGCAAGCCACTTCAGAACTTCTTGCCCTCTTCCTTGAAGATCGCCTTCCAGTCCTTCACCAGACCGTCGAGCGCTTCCTGTGCGGTGCCCTTGTCGGCCACTACATAATCATGCACGCGCTTCTGCTCGGCTTGCAGCAGCTGGGCGTAGGAGGGCTCGGCCCAGAAGTCGACGACCATTCCCATCGACTGCAGGAACTCCTTGGCGAAGGGCGCGCTGGTCGGGAAGCTCGGATCGTTCAGCACGGACTTGGCGCAGGAATAGCCGCCGAGCGCCCACCACTTCTTCTGGACGTCGCCGCCGGAGAACCACTTGATGTATTGCAGCGCCTCGGCCTGGTTCTTGGAGTAGGAGACCACCGAGATGCCCTGGCCGCCGAGCTGCGTCGCCTGCCCGGCAGGACCGGCCGGATTGACGAAGAAGCCGATCTTGTCACCGCCGACATTCGGGTCCTTGTAGAGGCCCGGGAAGAAGGCGAAGAAGTTCATCTGCAGCGCGACCTGGCCGGACTTGAAGGCATCAAGCCCCTCCGACATGTAGGAGTTGGAGGCGCCGGGCGGCGTGCAGCACTTGTAGAGTTCCTTGTAGGCCTCGAGCCCCTTCACGGCGCCGGGCGAGTTCACGAACCCGTCCATCGCATAGGGCTTCTTCGGGTCGTCGTATTTGAAGCCGTAGTCGTAGAGGTAGTTCGAGACGCCCATGGTGATGCCTTCCGAGCCGCGCTCGGTATAGATCGAGGCGCCATAGACCTTCTTGCCGTCGATGTCGCGGCCCTGGAAGAATTGCGCGATGTCCTTGAGCTCATCGAGCGTCTTCGGCACGCCGATATCGCGGCCGTATTTGGCCTTGAAGTCCTTCTGCACGTCCGGCCGCGCGAACCAGTCCTTGCGATAGGTCCAGCCCACCGCATCGCCCATCGCCGGCAGCGCCCAATAGTTCGGCGAGTTCTTCGGCCACTCGGAATAGCCGACCACGGTGGCCGGCATGTAGTCGTCCATGCTGATTCCTTCCTTCTTGAAGAAATCGTTGAGCTTGACGTACTGGCCGTTCTCGGCGGCGCCGCCGATCCACTGGGAATCGCCGATGATGAGATCGCACAGCGAGCCGTGCGAATTGAGTTCGTTCAGGAATCGATCGGCGTAATTGGTCCACGGCACGAATTCGAACTTCATGCCGATGCCCGACTTGGCGGTGAAGTCCTTCGACAATTCGACCAGCGCGTTGGCCGGATCCCATGCGGCCCAGCACAGCGTGATGGTCTTGCCCTGCGCCTGCGCGGGCGTGGTCCCCGCTCCGACACTGAGCGCGGCGGCAACAGCCCCGCATGCCACAACAAGCGTCTTCGTCGTCCGTTTCATGATGCGTTCCCTCCGAGTGGACCGGCCATCGATGTGGCGCGGCTTTCCTGTCCGCCCGAATGCTTCGAGCAGAGCGACACAGTCCGTGACGAGCTGAACAACTAAACTTGCGTTTCCTCGCGCCACCCGGATTCTAGAGGCCCGGCAGGCTCGATTTGTTTAGTGAACCACCAATTACTAAACATTGCAAGCGGCGTTGGTGGGGCTTTGACGCGGGCGGCTGAGGCCGGCACGGGATGGGGCGTTGGGGACGTTGTGAGGGCGCGCGCGCAATGCGCTGTCGAGCTCAGAGATGGCGGCTAAGTGGCCGGGTCTCTCGCGTCCGCGTCATTGTGAGCGCAGCGAAGCAATGACGGAGTATGAGGCAGCATCGTCATCTGCCAATTCGCAGCTTCAGTAGGATGGGTAGAGCACTTGAGGCTGGGCAAGAATCCCGCGATTACGCAGCGGCACTGAAGCGGAAGCAGATGATCGCTGAGTTTTGGCCCAGATTGGCCAGGAGGCGCTTCATGGAGGCGGCGGCGCGGCCTATGGCGAGCATGGCGACGCGCAGAACGCACAAAATCACGCGCTCTGCCGCCCTGCTGGCAAAAAATGCGACAAAGCCGTCGAACCCGAGGATGTTGAGCACGCGGGCGAGATTGTAGCAAAGCGCCATCAGGCTCCATTCGCCGCGCACCTTGTCGAAGCCGCGGACCAGGAAGTGACGGTAGCCGGCGCGGCATTTGAGCGTGCCGAAGGGATGTTCGACCAGACAGGCCCGCTGGCGCATCAAGGCACCGGCCTCTTTCATCCGCTCCTTGTGACGATCGATGACCTCTTCGTGCTGCCAGCGGTAGATGGTGCGCTTGTCAGACTTTTGACCAAGGCATTGCTCGCGCAGGTGACACGCCTTGCAGACGGATTTCAGGCTCACATAACGGATCTCGGGCCGGCCATTGGTGTTGGTCTTGACGCCATTCATCGGCTTCAACAGCGCACCCGCCGGACAGCGATAAACGTCGGCCTCGGCGTCATAGCCGAACGCTTCGTGCGTGAAGCGGCCTTGTTCCTCCAAGCCGCCTGTTCGCTTGGGCGGCGAGACATAGGCAACAATGCCGCCTTCCTCGCATTCTTTCAGGGAGGCGCCATTGTAGTAACCGGTGTCGGCGACCGCCTGCAGCGTCTCCACTCCCAGCGCCTCTTTCGCCGCTGTGGCCACCTCGTAGAGCTGACCGGTATCATTGCCGTCGTTGACGACCTCGCTCGCAACGATCAGCTTGTGCTTGTCATCGACGGCGATCTGGACGTTGTAGCCTGCGAGGACATGGCCTCTCTTCGACAACAGCCGGGCGTCCGCATCGGTGGTCGACAACTGGGTCTCGCCGCTGTCCTTCAATCGATCAAGGTCGGCTTGGGCCTTCGCCCGCCGGGCCATCAATGCCGCGAGCTTGTCCGCAATCGCGCCACTGTTCCGGCTCCCGCCATCTTCGTCGCCAGACGAATGCGCCTCCTCGACAGCATCGTTCGACGCCAGCGCTTTGCCGTATTCCTCGATGTCGCGATCGATCGCCACAAGCTGTTCGGCCAGCCGCTTCTTCGTCTTGATGCTCGCCTTGCTCGCGTCACCATGGAAGAAGGCGCCGTCGATCGCCACAAGCTCGCCGCCCAGAAGCTGGAGTTCGCGCAGCAGAAGTACAAATTCCCGGTTCGTCGCCTTGAGCGCCGCCCAGTTATCCCGGCGGAAGTTGGCAATGGTCCGGTAGCCCGGCGTCAGCCCCTTGAGCAGCCACATCAGTTCCAGATTGCGTTGCGCCTCCTGCTCAAGGCGACGCGACGAGCGGACCCGATTGAGGTAGCCGTAAAGATAGGCCTTCAACAGGTCCGCCGGATGGTAGCTTGGCTGCCCCGCCCCGATGCCACCTCCGGCATGCCGGAACCCGAGCTTCTCAGGATCGAGAGCGCAGACATAGGCCTCGATCGCCCGAACCGGGTTATCCCGCGCAACATAATCCTCGACGCGAGCCGGCAGTAGGCTCAACTGCTCCCGGCACGGGCCCGTCTTGTAGGTGCGATTCGTCATGAACAGAATCGTACAGCGATCCAGATCCAGCTGAGAAAAATTCTTGCCCAGCCTCACTTGCGAAACCCATCATGCTCGTCGCGGAAGAAGCGTTGATGGGTTTCGCTTCGCTCTACCCATCCTACGGCCTTGCAGACACGCCTTCGCGCTCTCGCGGCTCATTTCGCCCGAGCTTTGCTTGACCGTCCACCCTCTTGACCAAGAGGGCGCAGGGAAGGCCGGGTGCTGACCTCGCACCCGCGGTCTGCTGCGCGAAATGTGTAGCGCAAAAAGACCGCACAGCAGCATACAGGTGGTGCCAATCACTCGGCCTTCCCTGCGCAGTGGGTTGACGGCTTATGCCGTGCTCTCCCGGGAGCCGAGTTCCTTCTGGCCTCCCTCCCTTCCGCGAATTGACGATGCGGTTGACCCGGTTGGGCGCTCCACACCTCCGCGAAAGCTTGACCGTAGCAACGACGGCCAGGACCACACGGTTTTGCCGTACGCACGGCTCGCTGGTTCGCCGCATTATCCTCCAGCGTTGTCGACGTTGCCGGAAGAATGCAGGCGAGACGAACCTCAACAGCGCCGCTCGTCGACACGCGGTTTCAGGCTCACAGGGACTACCCGCCCTGCCCGCACCTCTCGTATCCAACGCTGCCCGCGTCCACCGCAAGCCCGGCTCGCGAACAAGACGACACGAGATCGCCCCTCAAGGATGAGCCGGGATGCCGCAACACATACGCCATTTCCGAATTTCGGTAAAGTAGAATATTTTTACGAGGAGGGATTGACGGGTGGCGAAACAGGGCGGCTTTGCCCGACGGACGAGCACCTGACTGCGCCTCTTGTGGCGTGGCAGCCAGGCCAAGCAAGGGACTTAAGCTACGAGGAAGACATTCTGAAACGGAAGGCACGCTGAGAAGGAACGCATGCCGGGCCGTCGCCGCAATTCACGGCTCATTTGATGAGCCATCGCCCCTTGTGGATATCGAACTTCACCGAGCCTTCGTCTCGCATTTTCAACAGGAGGGATTGGCAAGCTTCCTCGTTCGCGACATTGGCGCGTTTCATGACTTCGTAGACTTTGAGCGGCTTCTCCCGAAGCGCCACCAGGATATTTTCTCGATCATTCAGCACGACGAAACTCCTTCTGCCAACAAGCGCGCCAATTCACTGAAAGTACGACAGCTGATCTTCCGTGACGACTCGCTCGACATTCCCCGACTTGCTCTTGATACGGTATCGAAGACGTCCATCTGCCTCGATGGGCATACATTGAACGACGGTGTAAACCATTGCCGGATCAGTTGCTGCGCGTCCTTGTGGACCTTGGGGCTGGTGGCGGACGTCTTCATTCAGCTTATAGGCATATGACATGTGCTTACCTCCAAGGTCATCTACGGTTGCTCTAGTGTAGAGCATGCTGTGACGCAATGTAACAAGCGTTCGTGTGGCAGCTCCGCCGGTGCGCTGGGACCGTTAGGGGGACGCCCTGCACTTTTGGGCCGCAGCGGGCCCGGTGCCAAAAAAGCAACCCAAGGCGAAGAGCAAGTGACCCCGCACGAACAGCTGCACGACTTGAGCTTGCGGGGCCGGGTCTAAGGCACCGCCACTCGGCCCGCCTCATCATCACGCGTGGAACATATTCGCGGCAGCAGCTAGGTGCACTGGACTGCACCTAATTTCTGAATCGCGATCGCTCGATAGAAACCGATCACCGCATGCCGCCTGGGCGGGATAGGCGTAAGGTGCGATCGGAGACCTTCCCCGGATATGGTCAGCCAATGAGGCGGCCTGTTGCCTGAAGAAAGCGATCTGTTCGCCAAGGCCACTTGGATCTCGCTACATCTCTATTGGGATTTATTTGTTATCTCCATTGGGATTGACCGCGGGCCTTGCGGCAGCATTCGAACCGCAAGGCCGCCATCATGGCGAAGATCGACGCCTGCGCAAAGAATCCGGCGGCGCAGGCGAGCAACGTCAAGAAGCTGAAGGGCCGTCCGGACTACCGATTGCGGGTCGGCGACTTCCGGGTGATCTTCTCGGAAACGAGAGACACCGGTGACGCCCGCTGAACTGGTCCGACAGCGCGTTCGAGACCATCTCTCTCGCCGACTATGTCATTGCGGCAACCAACTTCGACGGCGTCGCACCGGCTTCGATATCCCGAAGCAGTTGCAGCAATCTGGCGCCTCCTTCCATTAAATCGGCTTGGATCGACTGCTTCACGGCTTCGGGATTTCTCGCAATCAGACCGTCGAGCACGTTGAGATGCTGATGCCGTCCCGGATAGGTCGGGGTCGCATGCGGATACAACATGTTGAGCAGAGGTCCGTTGCGAAGCCAGATCGTCTCGATCATCTCGAGCAGCTCGGGCGCGTCGGCTGCCTTGTAGAGCGTGTGGTGGAATTGCCAGTTCACTTGCACGGCTTCGCGCCAGCGCTTGCCGCGCTCTGCCGCGGCCAGCGCCTGATGATACTTCTTGAGGTTGGCGATATCAGCCTTCGAGATCCGGGTGGCTGCGCGTTCGGCGGCCAGTCCTTCGAGCAGAATCCGGATGCCGCGTAATTCTTCGTACTGCGCCGCGCTCAAGCGGGCGACCTCGATCGAGCGGCCTGCCTGCATGTCGAGCACCCTCGCGCGTACCAATTGCATCAGCGCTTCCCTGATCGGGGTCTCCGAGACGCCCATCGTTTCGGCGAGCTCGCGGATCTTGAAGCGATGCCCGGGACGAAATCGTCCCTCCATCAGGGCAAGCCGCAACTCCCCAAACACGCGGGCCGTCAGATTGTCTCGGCCGACCAGACCGACAGTATCGTTGGACATCGAGGGGGCCTGCTTTCCAGTAGAGAGGCGATCGATATCTATGCGTGGCCCGCACGTCTGCCGGCGGTCTTTGCAAGATCAAAAGGCGAGAAAGGGTCTTTGCAGCGATGATATATCATATATTGTAGTGGCGTCGCAACGGCGCGGCCGTCCGACACGAGGGACTTGCCATGGCACCTGATGACACCGCATCCAGGCTCCCGCAGGACGAGGCGTTGCGGGCACGAGCCCTGAAGGTCATTCCCGGCGGCATGTGGGGTCACATGAATGTCGCTCGGCTTCCACCCGGCTATCCGCAGTTTTTTCGCAGCGCAAGCGGCTGCCGCCTCCGCGATGTCGCGGGCACGGAATATGTCGACCTGATGTGCGGTTACGGACCGATCGTGCTCGGTTACGGCGATCCGGATGTGGAGGCCGCAGCCGCGGCGCAGCGCGGCCGCGGCGACTTGATGACCGGCCCGTCCGAATGTCAGGTCGAACTCGCGGAGCTCGTGGTCGAGACCATTCCGCACGCCGACTGGGTGCTGTTCGCCAAGAACGGCACCGATGCGACCACGGCCTGCGTGACCATCGCGCGAGCCGGCACACAGCGGCGCAAGGTGCTGGTGGCGAAGGGCTCCTATCATGGCGCCGCGCCGTGGTGCACGCCTTCGCTGGCCGGCGTCACCTCGGAAGATCGAGCCCACATCCTGCACTTTGACTATAATGACGTCGCGAGCCTGGAGCGCGCCGCCGACGAGGCCGGCCGCGACCTCGCAGCCGTGCTGGTGACGGCGTTCAGGCATGACGTGAGACGCCATCAGGAGGCGCCGACGCCAGCCTTCGCCCAGGCGGCGCGGCGGATCTGCGACGCGGCCGGTGCGGCGCTGATCCTCGACGACGTCAGGGCGGGCTTTCGCCTCCACATTGGCGGGAGCTGGGAGCCGTACGGCGTGCGGCCCGATCTGTGTGCCTGGAGCAAGGCGATCGCGAACGGTCATCCGCTTGCGGCGGTGACCGGCACCGATCGCTTTCGCGACGCCGCGCAACAGGTTTATGTCACCGGCTCCTTCTGGTGCTCGGCAGTGCCGATGGCGGCAGCGATTGCCACCATCAAGAAGCTGCGTGCGACAGGCGCGATCGCCACGATGGAAGCCATGGGCCGCCGGCTACGCGACGGCCTCGAGTCGCAGGCACGTGCGCACGATGTGCGATTGCGGCAGACTGGACCGGTGCAGATGCCGATGATCATGTTCGAGGACGATCCGGATTTCGTGCTTGGCTATCATTTCGTGCAGGAAGCGCTGCGGCGTGGCGTCTATATGCATCCCTGGCACAACATGTTTCTGTCCGCGGCCCATCAGGCCGATGACATCGATCGTGTTCTCGAGGCGACCAACGGGGCCCTCAAGCAGGTCGGCGCTTCGGTCGACCGACGCCAATCTGCGAAAGCGACGCAGTGAACGCGGTGGGGGCATCTATACGGGTGAAGGACTGATACGCGAGCTCAACAGGAAGGCAGTTGTAATGACAAGCTTTTCGGCCATGTTTCGTATGATCACTGCGATGGGCCGGTCGATTGCCCTGCTCTGCGCGCTTGCGGCCCCGCTTCATGCCGCTGAACCCAACCGTGGCGGAAGCCTCGTCTATGCCTACCTCTCCGGCCCAGGCACGCTTGATCCTCACGTCGCCTCGAGCCTCGTCGAACTCGAAGTCATCCACCATCTGTTCGAGCCGCTGGTTGCGATCGACAATAACTATAACGCCAGGCCCGTTCTCGCTTCGAAGATCGAGACCAGTGCCGATGCCACGGTGTTCACCTTCACGCTACGCAAGGGCGTGAAATTCCACAATGGCAAGGAGATGACGTCAGCCGACGTGCTGGCCTCGTTCGAGCGCTACCGGAAAGTCAGTCCCAACGCGTCCGTGCTCGCCGACGTCGACGGCTTCGAGGCGCCCGATCCGTACGGCTTCGTCATCCGCCTTAAGAAGCCGAACGCGGTATTTGTCGACGTGCTGAAGTCGCCGGTCTACCCGTTTGAGATCTTGCCGGCTGAGCAGAAGGACAAGGCGGCGCGCGAGATCGACATCATCGGAACCGGTCCATTCATGCTTGGTGAGTGGGTCAAGGACAGCCATCTCGTCATCAAACGCTTCGACGGCTATGTGCCCGACGAAAGCGCCCCCGGGCCGGATGGTCTGGCCGGTCGCCGCACCGTCTATCTCGACCAGGTCCGCTATAATTTCGTGCCCGAGGCGAACGCCCGCGTCGCCGCATTGCAGACCGGCAACGCGGACGTCATCGGCGACGTCCCGCGCGATCTCGCCAAGCGGTTCGACGGCCAGGCCAATGTCACGACGCAGCAGATTTTCCCCTATTGCATGCAGGTGTTCGTGGTGAACACGCAGGCGGCACCGACCACCAATCCGCTGGTTCGCCAGGCGATCGAGGCGGTGGTCAATGTCGACGACATCACCGGAGCGATGGGACAAATCTCGCGGCCGGGCCATTCGCTGGTGTACGCGTCGAGCCCCTACTATCAGGGCGATGCGATGAAGCCCTATTACGACCAGCGTAATCCAGCCAAAGCCAAGGAATTGCTGAAGCAGGCAGGATACAACGGCGAAAAGATCGTGCTCCAGACCAACTCCAACTACCCATACTTCCGCGACGCTATCCTGGTCTTGTCCGAGCAGATGAAGGACGCCGGCTTCAACGTCGCAGTCGATATCGTCGACTGGACCACGAACGCGAGCAACATGCAGCGCGGCACCGGGGTCTGGAATGTATCCACCACCGGCTATTGCTCGAATCCGCTGCTCGGCCCGCAACAATGGAAGGTGATGTTCTACACCTTCCCGCACGTCAAGGATGACCATGTTCTCGACGCTGCCTATGACGCATTCTACGCCTCGCTCGACCCGCAAAAGCGCATTGCGGCCTGGGCCGATATCGAGAAGCGTGTGCTGGATCAGGCCTACATGATCAAGATCGCCGATATGGGCACGATGCGAAGCTACAACGCCGCCAAGGTCGTGAACTTCATGCCTTATTATATCGTTCATTTCTGGGACGTCTGGCTGAAGTAGCGTCGTCGGCAAGACAGCGACCTGGCAGGAGCGAAAAGCGTCGTATCGGGTGTCTCATGTTTCGCACGATTAGCGTCCGTCTCATGCAATCCATACCGGTCCTGCTGCTGGTTGCGGTGCTGTCTTTCATTTTGATGCACCTGCTGCCGGGAGATCCTGCAGTCGTGATCGCCGGAGCCGATGCCACGCCAGCGGCGGTTGAACGGATTCGTCGTGAACTTGGCCTCGATCAGTCGATCTGGCGGCAACTGCTGTCATGGTTCCTCAACCTGGCCCAGGGCAGGTTCGGCAGCTCGCTGGTGCTGAACCAGACCGTGCTCTCCGCGGTCGGGGAGCGCTTGCCCGTGACATTGTCGCTGGCCGCCCTGTCGCTCGCCATCACTCTGCCGATTGGCATCGCGCTCGGCATGCTAGCCGCTTACTTCCGGAGCAGCTGGATTGACGCAAGTGTCATGGCAATCGCTCTGATCGGGGTTTCGGCTCCAAGTTTCTGGATCGCGATCGTATCGGTCATCTTGTTCAGCGTTAAGCTCGGATGGGTGCCCTCCGCCGGCTACGCGCCTCTGCTGACGGCGGGCCCCAGCGCATGGTTCGCCTCGCTGATCCAGCCTGCCATGGTGCTCAGCCTGTTCCAGATCGGCTTCCTGGCGCGCATGACACGCTCGGCGATGCTCGATGTGCTCGAACAGGATTTCATCCGGACGGCGCGCGCCAAGGGCGTGAGCGAGTGGCGAACCGTCGGCAAGCACGGCTTCCGCAACGCTCTGGTTGCCGTCGTGACGGTCAGCGGCATCATCCTGAGTCTCCTGATCGGAGGTTCAGTCGTCGTGGAGCAGGTGTTTGCGTTGCCAGGCATCGGTCGGCTCGTGGTGCAGGGGATCATGGCCCGCGATTACCCGCTGATCCAGGGCACCATGCTGTTGTTCGGATTCGCCTTCGTGCTGATCAACGTTGCCGTGGATATCATCTACACCCTGGTCGACCCACGGGTGCGCTATGACTGACGTCGTGTTCGCCACTCCGTCGACGCAGATACTGGCGGAGCGCCGGCGATTTCGCATCCTGCGCAAGCTCGCCGCGCACCGCTCGTTCAAGATTGGGCTGGTGCTCGTGACCGTCCTGGTGCTTTGCGCGATCATCGGGCCGTTACTGACCGACACCGATCCGACGGCGATGAGCATTCGCTACCGGTTCAAGCCGCCGTCGGCGCGTTTCCCGTTCGGCAGCGATCAATACGGGCGGGACATCCTCACGCGTGTGCTCTATGGTGGCCGGCTGTCGCTCTCGATCGGGTTTTCGGTGGCCCTGCTCTCGGGCGTATTTGGCGCCGTGATCGGGGTTATAGCGGGATATTTTCGCGTGCTGGATCCGTACGTCATGCGATTGATGGACGCGCTGATGGCGTTTCCGGCGATCCTGCTCGCCATCGGTATCGGCGCGGCACTCGGCGCGCAGGCCAGCAGCATCGTTGTGGCGTTGGCAGTCGCCTATGTTCCGCGGACAGCGCGGATCGTGCGCGCCTCGGTGCTGGTCATTCGCGAGATGGAGTATCTCCAAGCCGCGCGGGTGAGCGGCGCCGGCGACGCGCACATCATCCTCAAGCACGTGCTGCCGAATTGCCTCGGGCCGCTGATCGTCCAGCTGACCTTCATCTTTGCCTACGCTATTCTTGCGGAAGCAACCCTCAGCTTTCTCGGCATCGGCCCGCCGCCGCCGGCCCCGAGCTGGGGCAACATCATCGCGGAAGGGCGCGACTACTCGGTCGAGGCGTGGTGGGTGATGCTGTTTCCCGGCCTCGCAGTCAGCCTCGCCGCGCTCGGCATGAACCTGCTCGGGGACGGGTTACGCGACGTGCTCGATCCACGCTTGAAGATCGAGACCTGAATGGCGCAGCAAGCCCTTCTGAGTGTCGAGAACCTCACGGTCCAGTTCCGCGGTGACGCTGGCTGGGTGAATGCCGTCGAGGGCGTGGACTTTGCCGTTCGCGCCGGCGAATGCCTCGGCATCGTCGGTGAATCCGGCAGCGGCAAGAGCGTCAGTGCGCTTTCGATTCTCAAGCTGCATGGCCGTGCCAACACGCGTTACGCATCGGGGACGATCCGCTATGGCGGGCATGATCTGCTCACCGTTCCGCAACGCCGGCTGCGCCAGGTTCGCGGCGGCGAGATCGCAATGATCTTCCAGGATCCGATGTCTTCGCTCAATCCGGTCCTGAGCATCGCCGACCAAATCATGGAGCCGTTGCGCCAGCATCAGGGGCTGTCCTCGCGGGCCGCCCGTCGTCAGGCCATCGAGCTGCTGGAGATGGTGCGGATCTCTGACGCGTCGCGCCGTATCGATGATTACCCCCACCGGCTTTCAGGCGGAATGCGCCAGCGCGTCATGATCGCCATCGCAGTGGCATGCCGTCCCAAGCTCCTGATCGCAGATGAGCCGACCACCGCGCTCGACGTCACCATTCAGTCCCAGATCCTCGAATTGCTGCGCGAATTGCAGCGTGAGATCGGCATGTCGGTGATCTTGATCACCCATGATCTCGGTGTGGTCGCGGAGTTCGCGCAGCGCGTCGTCGTCATGTATGCCGGGCGGGTTGTGGAATCCGCCGCCGTCCCTGCCCTGTTCGAACGGCCGGTGCATCCCTACACCGAAGGGCTCATCCGCGCCGTGCCCGATCCCGACGCGGACATGCGCCGGCTCGCCACCATTCCCGGCAACATTCCCGATCCGTCGACGTCGATCGCCGGATGCCGGTTCAATCCGCGCTGCCGCGAGGCGATCAAGTCCTGCCTGACGGAGCCGCCGGCGCTGGCCGATGCCGGTGCGGGCCATTTCGCGCGCTGTCCGCCGCGCATCGCTGCGGGACAAACCGCATGAGTGGAGCACCCATCGTCGCCGTACGCGAATTAGTGAAGACCTTTGCGGCGCGCGGCGCGTCGTTGCGCGCCGTCGACGGTGTCAGTTTCGATGTCGGGCAAGGGGAGACGCTGGGCCTCGTCGGAGAATCCGGCTCGGGGAAATCCACCACAGGACGCATCCTGGTTGGGCTTGAAAACGCGACCAGCGGGTCGATCAAGCTGTTCGACCAAGAGGTTTCTCCGGGGAACGGCAAGGCTGCGCTCCGGGCGGTACGGCGACGACTGCAATTCGTGTTTCAGGACCCGCAGAATTCACTCAATCCCCGCATGCGCGCGCAGGACGCGATCGCCGAGCCGCTCGACGTCGCGGGCGGCCTTTCGCGCGCCGCCCGCAATGATCGTGTCCGTGAACTGCTGGAGATGGTCGGTCTGCCACGTTCGTGCGGCGACCGTTTTCCCCACGAATTCTCCGGCGGCCAACGCCAACGCATCGGCATCGCGCGCGCGTTGGCGCTGAAGCCGGACTTCATCGTCTGCGACGAACCGGTATCGTCGCTCGACGTGTCGATGCAAGCGCAAATCGTCAACCTGCTGCTCGACCTCCAGGAGCGGCTAGGCCTCAGCTATCTCTTCATCGCCCATGATCTCGCGGTGGTCCGCAGCATTTCAGCGCGAGTGGCGGTGATGTATGCCGGCGGCATCGTCGAGATTGCGCCCAAGCGCGAGCTTTACACCGCTCCCCGGCATCCCTACACGCAGGCACTGCTTGCGGCGATCCCTCGTGTCAGGCCGAACAGGGCCCGTACCGCGGTCGTTACCGGCGAATTGCCGAGCCAGATCGATATGGTGCCGGGCTGCACGTTTCATCCGCGTTGTCCGTTCGCATTCGAACGTTGCCGCGCTGAGAAGCCGAAGCTGCGCGACATTGCTCCGGGCCATCGAGCCGCCTGCCACCTTCACCAAGTTCCCGCCTGACGGCCGCCGCCGCTTTGCCGATTGATGGAGTTTCGAGATGCCCGACCGCGATCTTCTCTTTATGCCCGCCACGAGCGCTGCAAGCCTGATCCGTAAGCGCGCGTTGTCTCCGGTGGAGTATGTCGACGCCGTCCTGGGCGCGATCGAGCGGACGCAGCCTACGCTCAATGCCTATGCGACGGTGACCGCCGACGCCGCGCGGGCGCAGGCGCGGGTTGCGGAGCAAGCCGTCATGGCAGGCGAACAACTCGGGCCGCTGCACGGCATACCCGTCAGCATCAAGGATCTCTTTGCCACCAAGGGCGTGCGCACTGCGCACGGATCGGCGATCCTGGCCGACAATTTTCCCTCGCAGGACGACATCCTGGTAACTCGTCTGAAGCACGCGGGCGCGATTATGGTGGGTAAATCGACCACACCTGAATTCGGCCACAAGGGCCACACTGACGGACCGAGCTTCGGAATCACGCGCAATCCCTGGAATCCCGAGCGCACCGCGGGCGGATCGAGCGGTGGCGCGGCCGTCGCGGTGGCAGCCGGACTTGGGCCGCTCGGCCTCGGCACGGACGGCGCGGGATCGATCCGGATTCCCGCAGGGGCCTGTGGCGTGGTCGGACTGAAGCCGACCACGGGCGCGGTGCCCTATGAGCAGACCTCGGATTCGTTCTTCAATTATGCCGCAGCAGGTCCGTTGACGCGCACCGTTGCCGATGCTGCCTTGATGATGAAAAGCCTCGTGGGTCCGTCGACGCTCGATCCCTGGTCGCTGGGTGCGCCCGGTAACGGCGCGCTGATGCCGAGCCTGATCTCAGAGGATCTGTCGGGACTGCGGATCGGATACCTGTCTACCATGAGCGACTGCAGCGCGGACGTTGCCGCAAACGCCAAAACCTCGCTCGCAACCCTCGCAACGCTTGGCGCCGAGATCGAGGAGGCCGGCGTTGGAATGGACTGGATTGCCGGCTCTGCCCGGCTCATGTACCTCGCCAATCTGAACGTCTATTTCGGCCACCACCTGGAAAAATGGCGCGACCGGATGGACCCGGTCCTGGTGGAATGGATCGCGGCCGGCAGCCGCGCGACCCTGGTCGACTTTCGCAAGGCCCAAGTCGCGCGTTCGCGGCTCTATCGCGCCGTGCAGAAGCTCCTGGAAGACTACGACTTCCTTGTCACGCCCACCTTGCCGACGACCGCGATTGCAGCCGACGCCGGCAAGACCGTCGATGCCTTGTTCAATCGCGGTTGGAACGCCTTCGTCTATCCGTTCAACCAGAGCGGCAATCCGGCGCTGTCTGTGCCGAATGGCTTCGGCGCCGATGGATTACCGACCGGCCTGCAGATCGTCGGCCGCTGGTGGAAAGACAATGATGTTCTGCGCCTCGGCGCCATCCTGGAGCGGATTCGTCCGTGGGCCGATCGTCGGCCGCCCGTGTGAAGACCAATCGAACGCGAAGCCTTTGTGTACAAGCCTGACAAAACCGGGAGAAGAGCGTGACAAACGCTGCCAATGACAGATCTTCATGCCTGCCTCAGACCAAAGGCACCGTCGGGCTGCGTGGCCTTGAGAACAAGGTCGACGTCCACCGCGATGCCTGGGGCATCCCGCACGTCCGCGCACGCGGAACGGCGGACGCCTTCTTTGCGCAAGGCTATGTCCACGCCCAGGACCGGCTCTGGCAGATGGACGCCGCGCGACGGCGTATGCTGGGCCGCTGGTCGGAATGGGAGGGCAGCGCAGGTGTAGCGGCAGATTCGCTCGCGCGGCGGCTCGACGTCGCGGGCGCGTCGCGCCGCGACTTCGCCGGTCTGTCGAACGAGGCGCGCGCGATGCTCGAGGCCTATGCGAGCGGCGTCAATGCCTTCCTGGCACAGGGCGCGCCATTGCCTCTCGAGTACGGCCTGGTCGGAGGCGACGTCGAACGCTGGGAGCCGTGGCATTGTATCCTCGTGATGCGACAGCGCGGTTATCTGATGGGCTCGGTCTGGTTCAAGTTGTGGCGCGCAGCAGCCATGCGCAGAATCGGACCCGATCACGTCGCCAAGCTGCGTTACGACGATGGCGGCCACGATTTTCTCGCCACTCCTCCGGGTGCGGAAGGCAAGCGATGGATCGCCGTGCTACAGGACCTGGCGCCGGCGATCGATGCGCTGGCAATGCTCGCAGGGCCGGAGGCCACCGATGGTGGCAGCAACAATTGGGCGGTCGGGCCGTCGCGGACTGCGACCGGCCGGCCATTGCTGGCCGGCGATCCACACCGCGCCTTCGAGATGCCGAGCCTGTATTCGCAGTTTCACCTCGCCTGCGACGCGTTCGATGCCATCGGGCTTTCGGTGCCGGGCGTGCCAGCGTTCCCGCATTTTGCCCACAACGATCATGTCGCATTTTGCGTCACTCACGCTTTTGTCGATATCCACGATGTCTATGTCGAGAAATTCAAGCCCGGCGACGCGTCGCGCTACCTGTTTCGGAATGAATGGCGTGACAGCGACATACGTCACGAGCGCATCGCGGTTCGCGGTGAACCTGCCGCCGATGTGGAGGTGATCGCGACCCACCACGGGCCGGTGATCGCGGGCGACCCGCATCAGGGAGCGGCGTTGACGCTGCGGTCGGTGCAGTTCGCGGAGCTTGATCGATCGTTTGATTGCCTGTTGCCGATGCTGCACGCCCAAAGCGTCGACGCGCTCTACGAGGCGACGCGAGGCTGGGGCCTGATCGATCACAATCTGGTCGCGGCCGATACCACCGGGCGGATCGGAAATCTCGTGCGTGCCATCGTGCCGCGGCGCCCGCGACTGAACGGCTGGCTGCCGGTGCCGGGCTGGACGGGAGAGTATGAATGGCAGGGCGTCATTCCCTGGGAAGATATGCCGCGCGCCTTTGACCCGCCGGACGGCTTTCTGGTTACCGCGAACAACCGCGTCGTCACGGACGAGAATCCGGACTATCTGTGCACCGACTGTCATCCTCCGTACCGGGCCAAACGGATCGCCGATCGGCTGGCTGAACTTCCGGCCGCGACCGTCAGCGACATGGGCAGCATCCATGCCGACACACACAGCTTCACGGCGCGCGAGTTCATCGCCCGCCTGAACCGGCTCCCGTCGATCGAAGGACCGGCTGCCGCACTGCGCGACCTGATTGTCGATTGGGACGCCCGCATGGCTGCCAATTCAAAGGCCGCAGCTGCCTATGCGCGGACACGACGGGAACTTGCGCGTATCGTTCTCGAGCGGTCCGGTTTGAGCGCGGTATCGCGAGATCCCATCGCCCAGGTTGCCCCCGGCGTGGCGCCGCTCAATCAGATCTGGTGGGCACTCCCTTCATTGCTGCGCAACGACGATACCGCGTTCCTCGGCGGCTGGGATTGGGATCGCGCCCTGACGGCGGCGCTCGAGCGGGCGGCGGGGACCGACAAGGACAAGACATGGTCGGAGCTGCATCACGTCCGCATGTCGCATCCGCTGTCGGCGGCGTTCCCGCAGGCGGCGTCGCAGCTCGAACCACCGGGCCTTCCGGTTGGCGGCGACAACGATACCGTTATGGCCAATGGATGCTATTGGGCCTCGTCAGGCCTCAACGCGGCATATGGCGCAGTCGCGCGCTATGTCTTCGATGTGGGCAATTGGGACAACTGCGCCTGGGTCGTGTTTCACGGCGCGTCGGGCCACCCCGCGAGCCCGCATTTTGCTAATCAGCATGCTCCATGGGCCTCCGTCCAAATGGTTCCGATGTTGTACGATTGGAGCAAAATTACTAACGCCAGCGACCAGCTCGTGCTGAAGCCTTCCATGTAGGTCCTTCGAGCCCCACCCTTCCCGTCGATCAGGAAAAAATGGTCAACGATCTCGCTAGCGCTTGGCGGTAGATCACTTTGATGCTCTCGAAAGCTTGACGAATACACCTCAGCTCAAGGGCCGCGAGACGGATCCCGAGCCCCGCCTGCGCCGGCGACGCGCTCGCGGCTCCATAGAGCCCTCGGATCCTCTCCAGCTCTGATGTCAACTTCTCTTGGATATCCGCCAGATCATGACCGGGGGGCAGCACCATGAATGCTGATCCAAAAGCTCCATAGCCGCGAAAGATGCTACGCTCTGGCCGGTATAGACGCGTCCGCTCAATCAGCAGCGGCTCGCTACCAGATCTCCTCAGACAGAATGTCGATTCCAACTCGCGGAAGTAGCGCCCCATACCCATGGGGTCGTGCATCGTGAAAGCGTCGAAGATCAACGCATAAGCGTCGGTCGCACAGTCAAGTTCGACGGTCTGTGACAATGCCGCGTCGGGAAATAGAATACGCGGCTCAGGCAGGTATTCGAGGCTGGCGCCGTTCTCCACATGAAGCTTTATACTCTCCCTGGCGCGAGTGGCCGGCTCCGCACGATGCACCGATGTCGCGCCTTGGTTGGCCAGGCATACGGCCGTTCCCGGCCCAAGCACGAGACGCTGCGCGAGATTGTCCTCGCCATGAACTGCCCCGCTTCCCGTCTGGACGATCACGGTGAGGCGATCCGACCGATCCCGGTCGACGTGAAAGCTGCGCGTGAGAACAAACGGCCAGGCAAACAGACGCCGGTCGATCACGGTGCGCCCGCCGCGGCGGACGAAGCTCAGATCGAGCAACGCACGTTCTCCCGCTGCAACGGCCCTCATGTCCTGAAAAGAACCTCGCGCTCGAGCAGATCGACCACGGTATCGATCCCTTCGCCGCGTCGGCAATTGGTGAGCAGAACCGGGCGGTTGTCCCGGACCTTCAATGCCTCCTGGTGCATGCGCGCCAGGTCAACGCCGACATGCGGCGCCAGGTCGACCTTGTTGATCACGAGGAGATCGGCGCGGATGACGCCGGGACCGCGCTTGCGCGGAATATCGTCGCCGCCGGCCACGTCGATGACGAACATCCAGAAGTCAGTCAGGTCGCGCGAGAAGGTCGAGGCGAGGTT
Organism: Bradyrhizobium sp. AZCC 2230; assembly: GCF_036924495.1. NCBI lineage: Bacteria > Pseudomonadati > Pseudomonadota > Alphaproteobacteria > Hyphomicrobiales > Nitrobacteraceae > Bradyrhizobium > Bradyrhizobium sp. AZCC 2230. The sequence continues at coordinate 4,456,197 of NZ_JAZHRS010000001.1, forward strand.
ATCGCCACCGCTCTCCAGCAGGATCAGCTCGACGCCCGGAAAGCGTCGCTCCAGTTCGTCCGCAGCCTCGATATTCAGCGTTGGATCCTCGCGAATGACGGTGTGGGGGCATGCCCCCGCTTCGACCGCCGAGACACGGGCGGGGTCGATCAGCCCGGAGCGCCTGATCCGTTCGGCGTCCTCCGCCGTCACGAGGTCGTTGGTGATGACGGCAATGTCGACGCCGCGCTTCAGAAGTGCCGGGATCAGGCGCTCCACCAGCGCCGTCTTGCCCGAGCCGACCGGTCCGCCGATCCCGACGCGCGCGGCCGCGATGCGCGAATTGGCTATCGTGCCGGTCAGCGAAAGCCTGTTCATCGCAGCATATACCGCCTCGCCAGCGGGACCCTGGTTGCAGGTGGGCACATCAGAAGCTTTCCGTCGGCGCGGACCTCAAAAGTTTGCGGATCGACCTCGACATGCGGCATGGCCGCATTTCGCACCATGTCGATCTTTTTCAGCTTCCGCACGTTTCTGATCTGTAGGCAATTGCGGGCCAGGCCAAGCCTGCGCTCCACGTCGGCCTCTATCGCCAGCTTCGACATGAAGTTGACGCCAAGCCGCTGCGGCGCGGCGCCGAGCGCGCCCCACATGCGTTTCTGAATCATCGGCTCCGACAGGCCGAGGCTACCATTGCCGTCACCCATGGCAGCCCAGACGACGAACCCGTTCTTGATCACGATATAGGGCTTGATACCGAACGAGGCGCGCGGCCAGAGCACGAGGTCGGCCATCTTTCCGACCTCGACCGAGCCGACCACGTGATCAATGCCGACCGCAATGGCTGGGTTGATGGTGAGCTTGGCGACATAGCGCCTGATGCGCTCGTTGTCCGCACGCGCTGTGGTCTCTTCGGGCAGGCGCCCGATGCGATCCTTCATGACGCTGGCGAGCTGCCAGCATTTCGCGACGTTCTCGGCCAGACGCCCCATGCCTTGCGTGTCGGTGCCGAAGATCGAGATCGCGCCCATGTCGTGGAGAAAATCCTCAGCGGCCATCGATTGCGCCCGCACGCGCGCTTCGCCGAACATGACGTCTTCGGGCGCGTTGTAGTTGAGCTGATGGCAGATCATCGTCATCGGCACGCCCTCCTCCATGCCGTAGGACGTATAGGGATTGGTCGGATTGGTCGACGAGGGGATGACGTTCTCCCACGACACTACCTTGAGCAGATCGGGCGCATGACCGCCGCCGGCGCCCTCGACGTGGTACATGTGGATGGTGCGGCCATCGATGGCGGCCATCGTGTCTTCGCAGAAGCCGTATTCGTTGATCGAGTCGGTATGGAGGTGGACGGCGAAATCGTTGCGATCCGCCGCAACCAGGCTCTTGTCGATCACATCGGGAGCTGCGCCGAAATCCTCGTGGATCTTGACAGACATGCCGCCAGAGGCCACGGCCTCTTCGACGGCCTCTGGATTGGACCCTCCGCGTCCGAACAGGGCGTAGTTGAGAGGTGAGAATTCGATCGCCTGAAGAAACCGCCCGAAGCTTGCGGCCGCGCCGCTGCCGACATCGAAGACCGGACCCGACCCGTTCCCGACCAGCGTCGTGGTCCCGCCAGCCAGGGCATGGTCGGACTGCTCCGGTGAGATCAGATGGGCGTGCGACTCGATCGCGCCGGCTGTGACGATGAAGGGTCCTCCGGCAATCGGCGCCGTCGAATGACCCACGACCATATCGGGATGGACATCCGGCATCACGTCGGGATTGCCAGCTTTGCCGATGCCGACGATGCGGCCGTCGCGGATGCCGATGTCGGCTTTTATGATTCCGGTAACCGCATCGACGATCGTCGCGTTCTTGATCACGACGTCGAGGGCCTTGTGCGACGAGGTGCGGTGAGCGTTGACGCCCTCTCCGTCGCGCAGATTCTTTCCGGCACCCACCAGCAATTCATGTCCGTACGTGGTGTAGTCGTGCTCGATCTCGGCAAGCAGGCTGGTGTCAGCCAACCGGACCAGATCGCCCTTGGTGGGACCGTAGAGCTCGCCATAGGCGCGACGCGTCAGTGTGACCACGGTCAAGCTCCCTGATAACCGCGATCGGCTGCGAGCTTGAGCGCCCGCTCCAGCGCCGACGGCGCGTCGAGCGAACCGTTTACGAGACCGGCCTGCCCACGCACGACCCGGGCTCCCGCAATCGGAACCAAACGCACCGACTTGGTGACACCCGGCTCGAAGCGCACGCCGGCACCGGCCGGCCGGTCGACTTTCATGCCCCAAGCGGCAGCGCGATCGAAGCGTAGGGCGCGGTTGACCTCGAAGAAATGGGTGTGGCTGCGGACCTGAACATCGCGGTCGCCCGTGTTCAGGACGTCGATCGTGATAGCCGGCAGATCGGTGAACAGCTCAATATCGTCACCGCCCGCGATGATCTCGCCGGGGACAATGTCCTCGGCGGCGGCATCGTCTGGCGCGATCGGCTCGAACACCGCCATCACCTTGGTGCCTTCGGCAAACATGCATTCAATGTAGAGCATCGGGATCATTTGCGGGACGCCCGGCTCGACGTCGTCCGACGTCAAAAGACGGCCGGCCATGTCGCGGATCTCGGCATAGGAGATGTCGCGGCGTGCCGCCGTCATCACCTCGTCGGTGATGTAGGCGACCGCCTCCGGGTGGCTCAGTCTGATCCCCAACGACCGGTTGCGGCGCGCCATCTGCGCGGCGTTGAAGATCACGAGACGATCCATTTCCGTCGGCGACAGATTCATCATGGCGAGGTCACCTCTCTCAGGTCGTGAACATGCGAACGTGCCGAAGCGGCCCGCGCGAGACCGCGATGTCGATGAAAGGCGTAAAGCTCGCCGGCGAGGCATCCGCGCCCGGCGTGTCCGCCAGCAACTCGCCGAGCAGGCCGCGCGCCGCAGCTTGGCTCTGCTGCGCCTCGATATGACCGATGATGCCGAGGCGCACGGCCGCGCTGACGAGGCCGGTCACCAGCGTCCAGCCCGAGACCAGCTCGGCCGCGTCCAGGCTGAAACCCGCATCCCGGCCGACGACGGCTTGGGCGATCGGCAAATGACCAAGCCGCGCATCCGCCGAGACCTGATCGCGATAGGCAATGGACAGCGGCCCTTCGAGCTTGACCCAGACGCCGAGTAGCGCCCTGCCCGCGCGGCGCGACCCGTCCCGCATCTCGGCCGACGGTGTCCCCGCCTCGGTGAGGCGATCGATCTCCGCGATGGCCTTGCAATTGCTCGCCTGAAAGGCTTTGCGTAGCAGAATGCGGTCCATCGTCGCCCAGCGCCGCGTGAGCTGGTCGGCGATGACGCGGTCGAGCTCGTTGCGGTTGGCAAGCATGCCGTCTGCCGCGAGGCCTTCGATCCCCCAGGAGAAGGCGAAGCCGCCAGCCGGATAGGCGCTGTCGCCGAACTGCAGCAGTGCGAGCGCCTGCAATCTATCGAACAGCATCGCGCTCCACCACTTCGCCGGACTCCAGCAACGGCCTGATGCGCGCGCGGTAGGTGTCGAGGGGCCCATCGAGCAGCACAACGAGACTGTCGCCGTCGAAACGCACCCTCCAATGCAAATTCCCCGCGTTCCATCCGAGCTTGAGCGCCGCTGCCTGATCGGACGGCGTCAACCGCCAGCTCTCCTGCTCTCCGAAGCGCGCGATGATCGCCCGGTCGGGTGCGAGAAACAGCAGCGCGCCGTCGGTCAGCTCCTCGTCCCGATCGAGGCTCACCGCGCAGTCGGTTCCGCGATCGGTCGTCAGCCGAAAGCGCTTGCGGCCGACATCGGCGGGAGGGACGAACAAGAGCTCGATGCCGTCATGATGCTCGAGGTGATGCAGACGACGGGCAAAGGCCGCGTCGTCGGATCTCCCCAAAATGCCATGAAGCCGCATCGTCATGATGCCCTCCCGTTCTTGCCGTTAAAACCGCCTCTGCGCTGTTCAGATCATGCCCTAGCGAAGCGTCGCCGAGACTTCTTGCGACGTGACCAGGATCGCCTCACCGTCCAGGATCGGCTTTGCGATCCCGAAGAAGGTCGCGACGACCGCCGAACCGTTGTGGCGATCCATCGCTGCCCTGTCGGCAAAGCGCTCATATGTCGTAAAGACACGAGGATCGTCCTCGCTCTGCGAGATGAAGAACCCGATCGTTTCTGGCTCATTGGCTGCGACATTGGCAGCGACGGCCACGAGTGCATCGCGCATCGTGACCTCATGGCCGGCTTTCGCCCTGATGACGGCGGTGATCGTGATCATCAGAACTTCTTCCAATCGCCGTCGGCCTCAAACGCGCTGGCCGCCTGGTAGATCGTCGCCTCGTTGTAGTCCTTGCCGATCAGCATCAGGCCGACCGGCAGGCCGTCCGAGAGGCCGCAGGGTATGCTCATCGCGGGATGACCGGTGACATCGAACGGACTGGTGGTGGCCGTCATCTCGAAGGCACGCTGGACGATTTCGGAGAGCGGCGCGTCCTTGGCGGGGATCGGCGTGGCGACACAGGGCAAGGTCGGCATCAGCAGCAGATCATAGGAGCCAAACACTGCATCATAGGCCGCCTTGGCAGCGATCGCGATGTTGCGCGATTTGGCATAGTAGCGGCCGCGGTAGTGGCTGACGCCCCACTGCCCGACCAGCATGGTGAGCTTGAGCGTCTCCGACAGATCGTCGGCGCGGTTGCGCCAGCTGGAATGCGCGTCGAGAAGACCGACGTCATAGAGCCCCTTCCAGTTGAAGCCCATGCCGTTGCCGATCATCATCTGGACCAGGAATCCTTCCAGCGTGATCGGATTCCAGGCGGCGAGCGCGTGCAGGTGCTCTGGGATCGAGACCTCCGACACGCTGGCACCGAGCTTTGCGAAGCGTTCCGCGCCGGCCTTCACTTTGTTGGCCACGCCCTCTTGCATGTTCGCAACGGCAAATCCCTCCTTGAGGATGCCGATCTTCATGCCTTTCACGCCTTTGCGGAGCATCTCCGTGTAGCTCGTGACCTTCGGCGCATATTGGCGCGGGTCGAGCCCGTCGGCCCCGGCCAGCACTTCCAGCAACAACGCATTATCGGCGACGTTGGCCGTCATGGGGCCGGTGTGGTCGATGGTCGACTCGATCGGCATCACGCCCGTATACGGCACGAGCCCGTGCGTCGCCTTCATGCCATAGATGCCGCAATAGGATGCCGGGATACGAATCGAGCCGCCCTGATCGCCACCGATCGACATATCGACCTCGCCGGCAGCGACCAGCGCGGCGCTGCCCGACGAGGATCCACCGGCCGAATAGCCCATCTTCAGCGGATTGTGGACCGGTGCCGGATGGGAGGTATGACTGCCGCCCGACAAACAGAAATGCTCGCATACGGCCTTCCCGACGATGGTACCGCCGGCATCGAGAATGCGGGTTACGATCGTCGCATCTGCCGCGGGAATGAAGCCTTCGAGCGTGGTCGAGCCGTTCATCATAGGGACGCCGGCGAGTGCGACATTGTCCTTCAGCACAACCGTGCGACCGGCGAGCTTACCGCTCGCTGCGCCCTTGACCTCGGTCTTGATTGCCCAGGCGCCGTATTTGTTGTCCTTCGGCATCGGCTTGGAGCCCGGCGTGCGCGGATATTTAACCGGCGGCAGCGGGTTCGGCAGTTCGTCGACGACATCGTAAGCATCGAACATCCCGCCCATCAGCGAGAGATAGCTTCCGGCCTCTCCGACCGTCATGTTCATATGCAGGCTCGCAGCGAGTTCGGCGACATCCTCGGCGGTTGGACGCTTGATAGACATGAGTCATCCTTTCTTGTGAAGACAAGCTGGCAGAGAAGACATAGATCGCATTCGCAATGGCCGGCGCGGCAGCGCCGAAACTGGCTAGGCTGGGTGCATGGTCGCATCCCGCGCCAGAAGGCTTTCACGGTCGAGCTCTCCCGTGATGCGTCCCTTCTGGATGTTGAGGATCCGGTCGGAGAGCGAGGTGATGAATTCGAGGTTCTGCTCGACTACGATCAGCGACATGCTCCATCGCTTCTTCAGCGCGAGCAGGGTCTCGATGATCTCCTCGATGATCGACGGCTGGATGCCCTCGGTGGGTTCGTCCAGCAATATGAGCTTCGGCCTGGTGCAGAGACAGCGCGCAAGCGCGAGCAATTGCTGCTCGCCGCCCGACAGTGCTCCGCCACGCCGATCGAGCAGGCGTACCAAGCGCGGGAAATCCTCCAGCACGGTGTCGATGACCGAGCGGTCCTCCTTCGGCGCCGCCGCAAGGCCCATGCGCAAATTCTCAAGGACGCTCAGGTCGGGAAATATCTCCCTGCCCTGCGGCACGAGCCCAATTCCCAGGCGGGACCGCTCGTGCGGCTTGAGATGGGTGATTGTCTTGCCTGCGAAGGCGACCGTGCCGCCGGTGGTCGGCAGATGCCCCATCAATGCCCGCAGCGTCGTGGTCTTGCCCATGCCGTTGTGGCCGAGAATGCCGAGATACTCACCGTCCTGCAGCGTCATGTCGATGCCGAACAGGATCGGAATGCGGCCGTAGCCTGAGCGCAGGTCCCGGACCTCGAGGAGCGCGCTCATGCCGCCACCTTCTTGCCGAGATAGACATCGCGCACGCGCTGGTCGGCCATGACCTTGTCCACGGTGTCTTCGATCAGCACGCGCCCCTGATGAAACACCGTCACCTTCTTGGCGATCTGCTTGATGAATTCCATATCGTGCTCGACGACGATGATCGCCCGGGTCTTGTTGATCTCGCGAATGATCGCGGCAGTGTGCAAGGTCTCCCCGTCGGTCATCCCGGCAGCTGGCTCATCGAGCAAGATCAATTCCGGTTCAGCCGCCAATACCATGCCGATTTCCACCCACTGGCGCTGGCCATGCGACAGCGTCGCAACGATGCGGTCGGCATGATCGGTCAACCGGATCATCTCCAGCACGGCATCGACCGCGGGGCCTTGCGCCCGAGGCGTCGCCTTGCGGCGGACGGCGAGCCAGATGTTCTCGCGCACCGAAAGACCGTTGAAAACATTAGGCACTTGCGTCTTGATCCCGATCCCCATGCGGGCGATCTCGTGCGACAGCTTGCCGGTGATCGACTGGCCACGAAATGCGATCGCGCCAGAGGTCGGCACCAATTGTCCGGTCAGCGTCTTGAAGAATGTGCTCTTGCCGGCGCCGTTCGGTCCGATCAAGCAGCGCAGCTCCATCTCCTCCAAGGTGAAGGTGATGTCGTCGTTGGCGACCACACCGCCAAACTGCATCGTGAGGTGCTCGGCCTTGAGCAGAGGGATAAGGTCCGCCATGGTCATTCAGCTCCGGCCATGTGGGACGTCGCCGCAGAGGGCGGCACCTGCTCGTCAGCCAGCTGCCTCTTCGTTTTGGGCGCGGGCACCAGCCGCATCAGGAGGTCGCGCGCCGTCGGCACCAACCCCTTCGGCAGCAATAGCACGAACACGACCAGAACCGCCCCGAGAACGAGGTTCGAATTCAAGGCCTGTTGCGAGCCGATGTAGGCGACGATGTATTCGATCAGGACGCAGCCGACGACAGGTCCGAGCAAGGTGCCGAGGCCACCCACCGTGATCCAAATAATGATCTCGGCCGACAGCGACAGGCTGAAAATGGTCGGACCGACAAACGCACCCCAGTTGACGTAGAGCGCGCCGGCCAGTCCCGCTATCGCGCCGCTCAGAATGAAGGTGAGCAGCTTGACCTTGCGCGGGTCATAGCCGAGCAAGGAGGCGCGGGTCTCGTTCTCGCGAACGGCCACGACAATGCGGCCGGCCGGGAGCGACAGCAGCAAGCGCAGCAGCAGGAAAACGCCAAGCAACGCTCCGCCTGTCACCCACCAGGATTGTTCCGGCGACAGAACCTGGTCCGGATAAAATGGCACGTTGAAGGTCGGCACGGCCGGCATGCCGTTGAAACCGCCGAGCAACGCCTTGCCGATCCTGTATTCATCCCCCGAGGTCGAGTTGACGCAATTGAACAGGATCAGCGTGACGGTCAGCGTGATCACGCCAAGATAGACGTCGGAGATGCGACCGAAGAAGATGAAATAGCCCAGGATCGCGGCGAACAGCGCTGGAATAATAATGGCGAGCAGGATCGACGGCGTCGAATCCTGGAAGTTGACCGCTGATATCGCGTAGGCATAGCCGCCCAGGCCGAAGAAGGCCGTTTGGCCGAACGACAGGATACCGCCAAAACCCCAGATAAAGGCAAGGCTGAGCGCCAAGACTGCCATCGCCGCGAACAATGTCAGCTGCATCATCGCGAACAGCTCGATCACGCTGGGAATCACCGCGATCGCAACGATCGCGAGAACGACGACGACCGCCTGGGCCACAAGGCTAAAGCGGACGGCCATTACAAATTCCCCTTGAAGAAGCGTCCGGAGATGCCCTGCGGCAGTAGGCGGATCAGGACGATCGCTGCCGTGAACACGAGAACCTCGCCATAGACCGGCGTCGTGAAAAAGGCGCCGACTTGATTGACAGCGCCGAACAGGCTCGCCGCCGACATCGTGCCCGACAGCATGGCTGCGCCACCGCCGACGACAGTCATGAAGGCCTTGGCGACATAGGCGCCGCCCATGCCGGGCGTGATGCCCGAGACGGGCGCCACCAGGCCGCCGGCCAATCCCGTGACGGCAGCGCCGACCGCAAAAGTGCTCATATAGACCCTGGTCGGATTGACACCCAAGGTCGCTGCCATCGCCGGATTTTGCATCGTTGCGCGAGCGATCAGTCCCAACCGGGTGTGACGCATGACGCCGTAGACCAGCGCCATCATGGCGATCGCCATGCCGGCCAGGAACAGCGTGTAATAGCTGGATTGATAGGAACCAATGGAGAAACCGCCTAGCGGCGTGGGCACACCTTGCTGCGTGTTGCCGTAGATCGTCGTGACGATACCGATGATCAGAAGGCTCAGCCCCCAGGTCGCCAGCATGGAATCGACGAGACGCCCATAAAGAAAGCGAATGAGACAGCGCTCGATGATGAGACCCACGAGACCGACGAAGAGCGGAGCGACGACCAGCATCGCGATCCAGATATTGACGCCTGCATTTGCCGATATGACGGTCGCGTAAGCACCGAGCATGATGAACTCGCCATGGGCGAGATTGATGATCTTCATCATGCCGAAAATGATCGCCAGCCCGAGGCACAACAGGAACAACAACGATATTCCGTTCAGGACGTCGAGCGCGACGATGAGGTAGAGCGCCATTCTTTGGATTCTTTCAGGCCCCGATATAGCGGGCCCCGCCGGTGTGCGGGGCCCGCTACGCCTCAGAGATTGATGATGTACTGCTTGGTGTCGGTCGGATTCTTGACGAGATCGCACACACTCGCCGTATCGGCCGGCTTGACGTCGGAGTAGCTCTCCAGCACCGACCATTTGCGATCCTTCACTTCGGCGAGGAACGCGTTGCGGGTGGTGTGATGGGTCGGCTTGTCCAGTGAGACCTTGCCGCTTGGACCGTCGAAAGCGATCCCGCTCTCCAGCGCCTCGATCACCTTCATGCGGTCGATGCTGGCGGCCTTCTTCACGCCTTCCGCCCAGAGCATGACGCCCTCATAAGTACAGGCAGCGAGCTCGCTGACATAGGGCGAGTCCGGATGCGCCTTCTTGATCTTGTCGACGAAGCTCTTGGAGGCGGGCGTGGTGAGCTCCTCGAAATAGCCGTACGAGCCGAGGATCGAATCGCTCTCGGCGGCATCGAGCGTCGTCGGCTCGTTGACGAGACCGAAGGTGGTCGACGCGATCGGAATCTTGCCCTTCATGCCGGCCGAGGTCCATTGCCGGTAGAAGGCGGTGTGGTTGCCGCCGACCAACGCCGACAGGATGAGGTCGGGCTTCGCCGCCTGGATCTTGGAGATGGTCGTGCCAAAGTTGGTGACGTCGAGCGGGAAGAAGTCGGTCGACAGCACCTCGCCACCATTGTCCTTGACGTATTTGGTCATCCACTTCGCGGTGATCTGGCCGTAATTGTAGTCGGCGGCGATGATGTATGCCTTCTTGCCCGCCTTCTTCATCGCGGTCGGCACCAGCTTCTCCACCGTCTGCGCGGGCGTCGTGCCGGTGCAGAACGTATTACGGTCGCAGACGCCGCCTTCGTAGAGCACGTTGTAGAAGTAGAGCACCTTGAAGCGGTCAAAGGTCGGACGCACCGCCTCGCGCGACGCCGAGGTGATGCCGCCGTGGACCACGTCGACCTTGTCTTTCACAGCGAGCTGCTGGGCGAATTGCGAATACATCTGGATGTTGGACTGGGTGTCATAGTGGATCACCTTCAACGGCCGGCCCAGCAAGCCGCCGCCGGCGTTGATCTCGTCCACGGCGAGCTGCAGCGCGTAGACCATCGGGGTCCCCGAGGCTGCGATCGGCCCTGACTGGTCGTGCAGACTGCCGACGACGATCGGGTTTTCCGCGCCGAATGCGCCAGAGCGGAAGACCGCGGGCGCGGCAATCAATGTCGTCGTGGCTAAGGCCGAGTGCCGCAAGAAGCGGCGACGAGAAAAAGGCATAGACGTCCCCATACGTTTTTGATACGGAAAATATTAAGAATACAATATTTGAAAAAGCAAGTGTTTTATCGCCGCGTGACGATTGAGAAGTCATAGCCGTCGACCTGGGCGAGATAGATGGGGTGCCGCCCCCCGACCACGGATCGCACTTGATCGCCTCGCGCCGTGCGCTGCTGGAATGTTCGGCCGTAAAGGCGCATCAACTTGCGTGCATCCAGGCTCTCAGCTTCCTCAATCAGGGCTGCGAGCGAATAGATTCCTTCGTAGCAGGATTCACCGAAGGCGTTTACGGGCGGGGGACTGTCGCCGAACGCCGTATGATAACGCTCCAGGAACGCACCATTGTTGCGCGAGCGGATTGACGCATAGTAGCTTGAGGTAGCGTAGAGGTTTTCGGTCTCGTGGACATCGAGTCCGTACGCTACGGTCTCGTCGATCGCCGAAGAAAACCGCAACACGCGCGAGCTCAATCCAGCCGCGCAGAACGCGCGATTGAATGCGATGCAGTCGAGCCCCAGGAAATACGGAAGGACGACGTCCGAGCGCGTGGCTTTGATCTGCTCCATGATTTCATCGAAGTCGTGCCAACCCACAGGCAGATAGTACTCTCCCGTCGCTATTCCCCCAAAGCGGGCGATCAAAGCGCGCGCGATCCGTAAGGACGAGCGCGGCCAAACGTAATCGTTGCCGCAGAGGAAATAGCGGCGGGCATGCCTCGCTTCCGAGAGCCATTGAATCGCAGGCGCAAGAAGCTCTTCGGCTGTCTCGCCGGTCGCCATCACATCCGACGTCGGCGAGTGCCCCTCGAACTGCGGAGTATAGATGAAGGGAACGCGGCCGCCAGCAATACGCGCCACGAAATCGCGCGCAAAGCTGGGCAACATCCCGACGATACCGTCGACACCATCGATTTCGATGGCATCGCGCGCGGCCTGGCCCGCGCTCGCACCGGTCTCTCCCGCATTCACTACGCGTAGCTCGACCGGACGCCGCAGGATGCCGGACATGTTGTTGATTTCGTCGACAGCCAAGCGACCGCAGGCCTCAGCCGACGGGGCCCAAAGTCCCGCTGCTCCGCTCTGCGGGACGAGCAGACATATTCGAACGCTACGCAACGGCGGTGTCTCCGCGCTTCCAGACACACACCACTCACGAATCGTGCCAAGGACAATCCGGCCCCCAAAAGGACGGTTCTGCAGTGAAAGCACTCAGTCTCGGAGCGGGGCTGCCCCTTTTTCCGGCGCGGGCGGCGGCATCAGCCCGTCCATTAGGCAACTAGAGCAAAAGCTGCTTTCCACTTGCCCGACTTTACATTCCAAGGCAAAGGTTGAAATCTCAAATAATTCGCCGAGGGCCTATAGAGTGGATCTACCTGATCTCATCCGAGGCGTGAACCGCCGACTCGAGCAGGTGCTGGAGGCGGAACTCAAGCCAAAGGGCGTATCTCTGCACCAGTACCGTGTGCTGGAGGCGCTAACTGAACGGAATGGGCTGCCGATGGGCGAACTGGCAACGCGGCTCTTTGTCGATGGTCCGACGCTCACAAAAATCATCGATAAGATGGTCGAATCGGCCGAGGTTTATCGCGGTCCCGACCCGCACGACCGGCGCAAGGTTCTAATCTTCCTCTCGCGCAGAGGAGCAGCGCATTTCGAGGACGTTGGCCCGCTGATAACGTCCATTCAGCAGGAATTTTTGGATAGGCTTGGCAAATCAGATGCCGCAGCTTTGACTAACCTGCTGTCAGAGCTGCTCTGTGGCACTAATTCTTGGCCTTCACTTGCGTCTCGCGGGCGTGAAACGCTAGACCACAAATGATCGGTCACATGCGATTAGACGTCGGGCGAACTTAAATCGCCGGAGCGCCCGGCTCCGGTCGCCTAGTCAGCGAAGTTGCAGCCCGTGCTAAGCGCAGATCGGCCCAGTCTCCGGCACAGACGCCTTCACAGGAGCCGGTGTGCCCGCGATGCCCAGCCGCGTCGCCGGCCATTTCGTCGATGCGATCAACATCCCCGTCTTCGCCGTCCATGATTGCGAGGTCGCCGTCGACACAGACACCGGACAAGTCAAGGTGTTGAGCTATCGCGTCGTACAGGACGTTGATCCCGTATGGGCCGGCGCGTCCAATTGAACGACCAAAGGCGACAAGACCCAGCTTGGAGTTTCTGTCCCTAAGACGAGCGTAAGCGACCTCTATTGTCGGACCTGCACACTCCCGTCCAATTTCGAAAGGCTTGCTTACTTTAGCTGTCACAAGATTCGGCGACGCTTCGCGATCCGGGCTGTCTTGCTGAAGGCGAGCGACTGATGACGCACCGCTATGAAGCCGAAGACGCCATGAGCCCGCTCGCCTGGGCCAATGCAACGGTCGCGCGGTGGGGCGGCGTCGATGCCATCGTCAATGCAGCCGGAATCAACACCAGAGTTCGCGTCTCCGACGAAGGCGAGAGCGAACTGCATGACATGCGGCGCGTGAACGTCAAGGGTCCCTTGCGCCTCGTCAGACCCGTTCTGCCTCATCTGGCCGTCTACGGTCATGGACGGGTCGTCAATCTGGGATTCCTCTCCGGAAAGCGCGTGGGCAGCAATGTCGGCTATGCCATGACCAAGTTCGCCATGGTCGCGCTCACCCACGGCATCGCCGCGAGGGACGCGCGGCCGGCATTCGGCAAGCCAGCTTAGGCACGCGCAGCAAACGGTCGTTGCCGTAGATGCTGATCTGCCGACGCTGGGGTGCTACCATCTACCGCAAGAATGCGCACAAAATCGTAGTTTAGAGTGCAAAATCGCAGGCTTGGTAGCGGAAGACCGCTACCGCCTTTCCCCACACGACGCAAATCTGCGATATTTCCTCCGATCGTCCGCCTAAACTCGGAAGCTTGTCGAGCAACCTAGTATATCAACGCCCGATGTTCCTGGAAGAATGCGCGCAGGGCCATAGGCTTCCGTTGCAGGATCCGCTCTGCCACATCGTTGAGCGATTGAAATGCACAATTTTCGGCCTCGTACTTGAAGAAGTCCCAAAGGTACTCTGCGACTCCCTTCCTGTTGTAACGCCTCTCCCAGATCCCGGTAAACTCTCGCAAGAACGTCTCCTTTGATCCGTCATGAGAGATCCGCTCGAGCAAAACATCGCTCAGGATTGCCGCGACGGCATCTGACGTGAGCAAATCATGACCGTTGTTGATGGTCAGAAACTGGTGCAGGTACCGACGATCGGGAGACAGCAATATGCGGGCCGCAATCTCCCCGACCTCCCGCGGATCGATGTATGGGATATAGCGTTGCGGCCACACCAGGGACTTGGTCCGCCGGGTAATTTCCGCAATCCTGATGAAATTATCCATGTAGGATGCCCCGATATTGAGATACGTGATCGGGAGTCCGCTCGCGCCCAACACCTCGCGCGCGATGAAATGTTGCGTCGCCGTGCCACTCCCGAACTCACGCAGCCTCTGCGGAATTCGGTCGATCGTCTGTTCCGGCTCGTGCCCGACGATCCGAACGATATGTACCGCTGAAGCGACCACTTTGATTGAAGCGACGAGATTGGTCATCGCAACCTGTTCGTCCAGGTAGGTTGGCGTGACGATGAATATCCCTTCCGCATCCCGGAGAGCATCGTCCAGCGATGCCCGGTCGAAGTAGTCAGCGCGACATACCAGCGCATCCGGAAATTCCTGCCCGAGGTTCTTCGTCGTTGCGGGATTGCTGGAGATGAGCCTCAGCTTCACGTGCGGAGCTTTGAAATGTAAAAACTTCGCAAGCGGCTTTCCGATGTGCGCATTGGCCCCGAAGACGGCGATCGTACCCGGGATTGGCTTGGTATCGAAGTTCATGGCTACCCTTTCCGCTGTGTGGCGACGGACATCACGTCGACGGTCGCAGCCAACGATTCATGTGATCAACGCGCCTCGGTCGCCGGCACGTTGGGGACACTGCTGAACTCGATATTCTCCAGCCGTCCGTTTCGTCGTTCGACGCGCCTGATGTAGATGGTCTGTACGATGTCTCTCGATCCATCGATCTCGATCGGGCCGCGCGGGCTGTCGAGTTTGAGGCCTTTCAGAAGCTCGACGGTTTTTTCCGCATCCAGCCGGCCATTCTGGGCCTCGGCAAGCCTGTAGATCGCGGCCATCGTGTCATAGGCGGCCACGGCGGCAAAACTGACGCGCTGCTTTCCTCCGGTCGAGGCTTCAAAATCGCGAACAAACGCCTTGTTCAACTCGCTCTCGTGCGCGGCGGAGTAATGCGAGGCCGTGACCATCCCGAGCGCGGCGTCCCCGAGCGCATCGATCGACACCTCATCGGTCTCACCGGTTCCGATGATCTTGACTCCTGAAGCCGAAAGGCCGGTCTCGTTGAACGCCTTCAGGAACAGAACCGGCAAATCGCCGCCGCCGGACGGCAGGAACACGAAAACAGCATCCGGCTTGGCTTCCTTGATGCGCTGGAGATAGGAACCGAAATCCGGATTGTTGAGCGGGACGCGGACCGATCCGACGATCTGGCCACCGGCCCGCTTGAATTCAGTCTGGAACGCCTTCTCGCCGTCCAGGCCCGGGCTGTAGTCGGCCACCAGCGAATAGACCGATTTGATGCCGCTGCTTGCGGCCCAGGACGCCAGCGGCACAGCCTGCTGAGGCACGCTAAAGGAAAACCGCGCGCCATAAGGCGCCTTCGGCAGAAAAGCGCTCGAGCCGGCATTCATGCTGAAGACCGGAATTTTGGCTTCGGTGGAAACTGCGGCGATGGCTATTGCGTTTGGCGTGAAGTCGATGCCGGTCAGAATGTCGACCTTCTCCCGCGTGACCAGTTCTCCGGCGAGCCGGCGCGCAACATCGGGAGCAGGACCCGTCGTATCCCGCCGGACGATCTCGACCTTGCGTCCGGCCACAACGTCGCCGTGGCGCTTCATGAACAAGTTGATGGCGGCATCGACCTGAGCACCCGCGAGCGCAAACGGCCCGGAAAAGCAGTAGACCAGGCCGATACGCAACGGCGCCTGCTCTGCGATCGCAGCGGATTGCAGCAATATGCTCGCCAAGACGATCGCAATCGCGAAGCTCTTGATCATGGATGTCCTCCCTCAAGGAACGGTTCAGGTTCAATCGGTGCGTTATTGTCGTTTCATATTGACAGCACGGTGCGCACACCTTTGCCGGCGCGCAGCTCCGACATCGCGACATTGATTTCGGACAGCGGCCGTATGGCCGTCACCAGGGCCGCCAGATCGAGCCGCCCGGCAGAGCACAGCGTGAGGTACTTCGGAAGATCGCGCTGCGAATGACAATTGCCGAGAAAGGATCCCACGATGGATTTCTGGCGCATCACGAGGTCCATCGACGACATGCCGAGAGATTGCGGCTCACCGGTCACGCCGATCAGAACGACCTTGCCCCCTGCCCTCAGCATGCCGGATGCAAGCTGCGTCGTCTGCGTGGAAGACACGGTATCAAAGACGTAGTCGCATCCGATCCGCCCGGTTGCGGCCAGGACGCGCGTCATCAGATCGGCGTCGGCGGAATCGAGCGCGAGGGTCGCTCCCAACGCGACGGCCCGGTCCCGACGTTCGGCCACAGGATCCAGTCCGATGATCGTCGCGGCTCCGGAAAGCACCAGTCCCTGGATCACGGCCAAGCCTACACCGCCCAGTCCAATGACCGCGGCCGTCGCCCCCGGTTCGGTTTTCGCGACGTTCGTCACCGAGCCGATCCCGGTTTGAATGGCACATCCGACCACGGCCGCGGCATCGAGCGGCACCGCGTCCGGGACCAGCGCCACACCGGACGCCTCGACCAGCGCATATTCGGCGAACGCGCCAAGACGAAAACCGCGCGTGATCGGCTTGCCCTCGTGCCAAGCCCGCGGTTCGCCGCTACCGGGCGGTCCGGCCGTTTCTGCGCAGAGAACTGGTTCGTTGCGGACGCACCAGTAGCAATGTCCGCACGGAGGCCGCATCGAGAGCACGACGCGGGCGCCTTCCGCAAGTCCGGTCACGCCCGGACCCAACGCTGCGATCGTTCCCGACGCTTCATGTCCGAGGATCGCGGGCGTCGGAAACGGCAACGTACCATCGATGATGCTGAGGTCGGAATGACAAACGCCGCAATAGCGAATGCGAACGAGAACCTCGCCGGGACGCGGATCGTCGATCTCGATCCCCTCGACGATGTCCAGCGCCCGGCCAGGTTGGGTGAATACCGCCGCCCGCATCGGTCTCATGCCTTCGCCCCCGCCGGGTGTTCGACCCGCATCACCCTTCGGATGCTGAATTCGTCAATTCCCCAATCGCCGAGTTCGTAGCCGAAGCCGCTGGCCTTGATCCCGCCGAATGGAATCTCCGGGTCGGGCGGAATGGCGTGGCTGTTGACGTAAAGACTCCCGGCCTCGAGTCGCGCAGCGACATCGATGGCGCGCTGCGGATCGTTCGACCACACTGATCCGCCGAGCCCGAATTCGGAGGCATTGGCTTGTGCAATGGCTCCCTCCGTCTCCGTGAACGGAAGCACGGGCAGAACCGGCCCGAACTGCTCCTCGACCACAAGACGCGCGTCCGCGGCAAGCCCCGTGACGATCGCGGGGCGCAGGAAATATCCGGGGAGATCTGGCAGCGCGTCGCCATCGTCGCACACGTTCGCGCCAGCGGCTCTGGCCTCGTCCACCAGCCCCCGGATACGGTCGAATTGCATGCGGTTGTTGACAGGGCCCATTTGCGTGGTTGCGGCCGCGCCAGCACCGACCCTCGTTTCCCGCGCCAGCCTCCGGAGATTTTCGACGAGCTGCGGATAGACCCGCTGATGCACATACAGCCGCTTCACCGCGGCGCAGAGTTGACCGGCATTGGTGAAAGCGCTGGCAAACAGACGGGGCGCGACGAGATCGGGATCGGCGTCCTCCAGAACGATCGCGGCATCGTTGCCGCCGAGTTCCAGCGTCAGACGCTTCAGCGTCGACGCCGCCGATTGCATGACGCGGCGCCCCGTTGTGGTCGATCCGGTGAAGGATATTTTTGCGATTCCGGGATGAGCGACCAATGCCTCGCCGATATCGCCTTCACCGGTTATTGTGTTCAGCACGCCCGCGGGCAACGCGCCACTGAACAGCTCGGCCAGCCTCAGCGTCGTCAGCGGGGTCGTCGGCGCCGGTTTGATGATGACGGTGTTGCCGCTCCACATGGCCGGGCCGAGCTTCATGAACAGGATCGTCATAGGAAAATTCCAGGGGACAATCAGTCCAACCACCCCGACCGGCGCACGCAGCACGGTGACACGATCCGCATTGGTATCGCGGATGATCTCAGGTCGCGTCGTCCGCGCGGCATAGTGCCGGCAAATCCGGCTGGCGATCCTGACTTCTCCGGCAGCCGACACCACAGGCTTGCCTTGTTCGAGGCTCAGCAGCCGGGCCAGTTCATCGACATGCCGGTCGAGAATATCCGCACATGCGGCGAGTGCCTCGCGGCGCAGTGCCTCGTCGCGCGACCATTGACCTTTCAATGCCATCGTTGCAGAGGTCACGGCATCGTCGAGGTCGAAAGCCGTCGACAGTGGCGCACGCCCGACGATTTCGAGCGTCGCCGGGTTGAAAACCGAATAGGCAGAGGAACCGCGGACGTATTTTCCTCCACTGATGTTGTGAAGGTCCCGCATCTGCGATTCATTGTTGGACATGACCGGCATCGTTACATTCCCTCAACGGCCGAACCGCACGGGCAACCGCGCCGGTGCGCGGATGACCGTCCTGGCCCAGGGGATATCCTCCGGCGAACAGGCAAGGCGCATCCCGGGATGGGCTTTCAGGGCGCGTGTGATGGCGGTTTGCGCTTCGAGCCGGGCCAGATGCAATCCGAGGCAGAAGTGAGCGCCATAGCCAAAGGCGAGATTCTGCGACGGCTTGCGGGTGATGTCGAAACGATCGGGATCCGGAAACCGCACCGCATCGCGATTGCACCCCGCAATCAGCACCTGAACGAAACTTCCGCGCGGAATCGTGAGGCCTCCGATTTCGACCTCTTCCGCGGTGGCGCGCATGGTCGTCCTGTGCACCGGGCCGTCGTAGCGCAAGACCTCTTCGATCGCCTGCTTGATCAAGTCCGGCTGACCGGCGAGCTGCGTCATCTGCTCCGGATGCCGCATGAGTTGGAGCAACGCGTTGCCGATCAATCCGACCGTGGTTTCATGCCCGGCGATCAGCATCAGATACGACATGCTGACGAGTTCGTCCTCGGTGAGCGCATCATTGGTAAGGCGTGTGGCGATCATCGCCGACAGGACATCGGGCTGGGCATCCGGCGCCGCGCCGTCATCCACCAGCTTTCGTTTCGCGGCGATCAGGTCGCCAAGATATTGCATCAGAAGATTGAGGCTCTGCTGCTGATCCGCGTGACCCGGCGACATCGCCTTCGTCGCCCAGTCACGAAAGTTCGATCGGCTGTCGTCCGGGACGCCGAGCAGTTCGCAGATCATGGTGATGCCGATCGGATAGGCGAATTCACCGATCATGTCGGCTTCTTCGCGCCCGACGAGTCGCGACAGGAGGTCGTCGACCAGGGCTTCGACGCGCAGGCGGAGCAACTCGATGCGACGGGGCGAAAACGCCATGTTGACCAGGTTGCGCAACCGCGTGTGGTCCGGCGGGTCCGTGTTCAGGAGATTGCCTGATTTGGCCCCGGAGATCGGAAAGCCCGAGCCTGGCCCGGACAGCCCGCTCTTCTTGAGCGCTTCCTGCATGTTGATCGAGCTCTTCGAAAAGCGGGCGTCACGCAGCACGGCGATCGCAGTGTCCCATTGGGTAATGCCGTACACTTCCACGCCGAGATGGGTCCGCAGCCGCACGACGGGGCCCATTGCGGCGAGCTCGGCATAGAGCGGATGCGGATTGAGCATCGCCTCGAAGTTCGGAACGTCGATCAGTTCACCGTCCACTTGCAGGCTCACCTGGTTCATGATTGTCCTCCCACTGTGATGCCATCGGGCTCTCGGCGTACTTCGCCACCGGATCGTTGACCTTGAAGATTCGACCCGCTCCGGAGTCCGATCAGATCGTCGAGCAACCGGGCATTGTTGAGCAGGTCATTGCTGGGGCCGGAGTACGCCACCCTGCCCCGATCGAGAACGAGCGCGGCCTCCGTCAGCCGCAAGGCAAACTTCACGCGCTGCTCGACGAGAATGATGGCCTGCCCTTCCTCCTCGACGAGGCGACGGATGCAATCGCCGACCTCCTTCACGACGATCGGCGCCAGCCCTTCCAAGGGCTCATCCAGCAAGAGCAGCGTGGGATTGGTCATCAGGGCCCGCGCAATGGCGAGCATCTGCTGTTCGCCGCCGGAGAGCTGTCCGCCCAGATTGCGCTGACGTTCCTTGAGCCGCGGAAACAGGCCGTAGACACGATCGAGCGTCCAGGCGCCCTTGCGGTCCGCGATCGCCAGATGCTCGGCGACCGTCAGGCTCGGAAACATCAGCCGTTCCTGCGGCACCCACCCCAACCCCTGCCAGACGCGCGCATACGGCGTCGTTCCGCTGATATCGCGGTAATTGAAGCGGATGACGCCGCTGCGCTGGCGCGCATGCCCGAGCAGCGTACGGAACAAGGTCGACTTTCCGACGCCGTTGCGACCCAACAATGCCAGCGACGAGCCGGCTGCGAGCGAAAAGCCGATGTCCTCAATGATGATGGAATCGCCGTAGCCGGCGCAAAGCGATTCGATATGGAGAAGAACCTGCTTACTCGTCATCTTCGTCGCCCAAATAGACCCGACGCACATCGGGATCGGAGGCGATCTCGGCCGGCACGCCCTCTCGAAACGACTCGCCGGCGACAAGAACGGTGATCTTCTCCGCGAAGCGAAACACGAGCTCCATGTCGTGCTCGATGAACAGCACCGCGACATCCCTCGGCAGATTTTCGATCGCGGAGAACAGCGCCTCGCTATCCTGCGCCGGGACGCCGGCCGCCGGTTCGTCCAGCAGCAGAACCTTGGGGCGCGCTGCGAGAGCCAGCACGATCTCGGTCAAGCGTTGCTGACCATATGCCAACTCGCCCATCTGGCGGTCCGCAACTCCGGTCAATCCAAAACGCCCGAGAAAGTCCCAGGCTTCCTCCGCCTGGGGCTTGCAGCCCGACAACAGGCGGGATGGATTGCGCAACAGGCGTTCGCGTCGGCAGACCGCAAGGACCACGGCCTCGAACGCGGTGAGGCGCGGGAAAATGGTCGACACTTGAAACGTCCGCGACAGGCCTTTCCAGACCCGCTCCGCCGCCGGCAACCTGGTGATGTCCTCGCCGTTGAGCCAGACCCTGCCGCTTGACGGCTTCAGCACGCCCGTCAGCAAATTGACCAGCGTGCTTTTACCCGCGCCGTTCGGGCCGATCAGCGCGTGTCGCGCACCGGCCTCGATGCGGAGATCGAGATTGTTGGTCACGCGAAGCGCGCCGAAGCTCTTGCACAGCCCTTGGGTGAAAAGCACGGGATCGGTCATGCCGCCTCCCATCGCCGCACGGCCCGCGCCTGAAGGCGTTGCGACAGGCCGACCAGGCCGTCATTGGCGAACAGCACCACCATGACGATGATGAGCCCGAGCCAGAAGTACCAGTAGACCGGATCCAGTGCGGACAGGACATCCCGTGCGACGAGATACACGGCAGCCCCGACAAGCGCGCCGTAAAGCGTTCCGACGCCACCCAGGACGAGCATGATGAGGACCCCTGCCGAACGCTCGAAGCTGAGGACCTCCAGCGCGACAAAGGAGGTTGTCTGGGTCAGCAGCGCGCCGGCGAGGCCGGCAATGGCCGATGACAGGGTGAATATGGCGATCACCATCAACCGTGGCGATATGCCGAGCGCGACCGCTCTGCGTTCGTTTTCGCGCATCGCCTCGAGCGCCAGACCGACCGGGGAATGCACCAGCCGGCGAACGAGCAGAAAAACGATGAAAGTGACGCACAGGCCGTACCAGAACGCCGTATGGCCCGAGAGGCCGAACCTGAAGACACCGAACAGGGGCCACAGAGCAATATCCGAGAGCCCGTCGTCGCCGCCGGTCAGACCCGACCATCGATTGGCAAATTCGCGCAACAGCAGACCGAGCGTCAGCGTCACCATGAGAAAGGCGGTTGTCCTGAGCCGGCTCAGAAAGAGACTGCACACCAGGCCGAAAACACCGGCAACAATCCCCGACAGCAGCAACCCCGAGATCGGCTCACCCCAGCCCATCTGCCCCAGAAGTCCCGCCGTGTAGGCACCGAGGCCGAAGAACGCCGCGTGTCCCAGCGATGGCATGCCGCCAAAGCCGAGCAACAGGTCGAGCGACAAGGCAAAAAGACCAGCGATCAGAATTTGACTGATCAGCACCAGATAACCGGGGAATAGGAAATAGCTGGCGACCACGAACGACCAGAAGACGATCTCGGTGGTGCGCCAGCGGCTGCGCTCGGCAAGCAGCCTGACCGGTTCGAGCGATTTGAGGGCGACCATCGTCATGTCGCCGATCTCCCGAACAGCCCTTGTGGATGCCAGAACAGGATCACCGCGGCGAAGGCGAAGATGGTGAAAGCGCCCGCCTCCGGCACATAATACTTGCTGAAGACGTCGCAGATCCCGAGCAACAGCGCTGCGATCAGCGTTCCCCAGATCGATCCGGAGCCGCCGACCGTCACGACGATGAGAATGAACACGAGATAGCGGAGCGGAAAGGACGGATCGAGCCCCAACAAATTGACGCTCAGCGCACCGCCGGTGCCGGCAATGCCGCATCCCACGGCGAACACGACCGTGAACAGGCGATCGACGTTGATACCGCAACTCATCGCCATCTGCCGGTTGTCGACGGCAGCCCGAACCTGCGCGCCGAGATTCGATCGCTCGAACACCAGCGCCAGCAGGCCCGTCATTGCGCCCCCCACCAGAAGGAGGAACAGGCGGTATGAACTGACCTCGAACAGGCCGAGGGTCACGCGCGCGTTCAGATAGGCCGGCATCTGAAGGGGTTGCTGTCCCGCGCCCCACAGATAGGTCGCGATCGCAACCGATATGAACACCAGCCCGATGGTCAGGAGAACCTGATTGAGTTCACCGGCGGAATATAACCGGCGAAACAGCAGACGCTCAAACCCGGCTCCCACGAGCGCGCAGACGACGAACGCTACGGGAATCGTCGCCAGAAACGGCCAGCCGAAGCCCTTCATCAGCACGACGACGAGGTAGCCGCCGAACATCACGATCGAACCATGCGCCAGATTGGTGAAACCCATCAGGCCCATCGTGATCGACAATCCGCATGCGATCAGGAACAGCACGATGCCGTAGGCGACACCGTTGAAAAGCAGCTCGAGGACACTTGCGATCATCATGTCCAGAGGTCCATTCGCTTCGGTGTGACATCCCCGGCGGCCGGGCCGACCTGCTCCTGCATGGCGTCGTAGGCAAAGATCATGCTGCGCGCCGGGCTGACCGCGGCCACGTCGCGACCGCCGGCGTGTGCGGCCATCCGGCCGTCTCGCGCCTGTTGTTCTGGCCCGTCATGCAGATGGAAGGTCTGGGCATTGCGCCGCGCAAGCGCCTGGATTTCGGATGCGCGCGGCTTACGGATGGCCTCGTAGCGCTTCAATGCATCCTCGACACTGAGGTCCGGCACAGAGCCGAGACAGGCTGCCAGCACAGCGCCGTCTTCGATCGCCTGGGCTGCGCCCTGCGCCATGTAAGGAAGCATCGGATGGCAGGCATCGCCGAGCAACGT
Source organism: Bradyrhizobium sp. AZCC 2230 (assembly GCF_036924495.1). NCBI lineage: Bacteria > Pseudomonadati > Pseudomonadota > Alphaproteobacteria > Hyphomicrobiales > Nitrobacteraceae > Bradyrhizobium > Bradyrhizobium sp. AZCC 2230. The sequence goes on from NZ_JAZHRS010000001.1 coordinate 4,479,447, forward strand.
CACGCGCCCCAGCGTCCATGACGGAAGCGGATCGCGATCGAACAAGGCCCATTTGTAGATATCGTCGACGGCACGCAGGATTGCGTGAAGCTGCGGATGCCAGCCCTCGTAATACTGCAGCGCTTCAGCCACATCGCCGCGATCGTTCCAGGATTCGCGTTGCCAGGCCGCCTGCTCGACCACCGCGACGAAGTTCAGGCAGCGCCCATCCGACACGAAATAGTGGACGAAGTGGCCGCCGGGGCCCATCCAGTTGGTGGATTTCCGCTCGATACCGAGATCTGCGATGCGTTCGACCGGAACGACGCCGCGATAGGCGACATTGCCGGAGAACCTGGGTTGTTCTGCGCCGAACAGCTCGCGCCGGACCGCGGAATGAATCCCGTCCGCCCCGACCACCACGTCGGCCTCGACTGTAGAACCACCCTCGAACATCACCTCGACGCGATCATCGTGCTGCACGAGGCCGATACATCGCCGTCCCATATGCAAACAGTGCTGCGGGATCGCGCCGCTGATGATGTTGAGCAGATCTGCGCGGTGAACATGATAATAGGGTGCACCGAAGTCGCGCTCCATTGCCGGACCAAGCTGCTCCCGGGACAGGATACGGCCATCATCCCAGCGCCGGGCTTCGGTCATCGAGGGCCTGACGGCAATCGCCTCGAGCTGCTGAGCCAGGCCATAGACGTTGAGCAGCCGGCTCGCATTTGGCGAAATCTGGATGCCGGCGCCAACCTCGCCCTTCACCGGCACCTGCTCGTAGACATCGACAATGCAGCCGGCACGCTGCAACGCCAGCGCTGCCGAGCACCCACCGATGCCCCCTCCGATCACCGCAACACGTAGACTGCTCATATCCCGCTCCGGGTCTGCATCGAGGGCGGTTGACGGTCAATTTCGTGTCGCGCGGCGGTGTCAGGGATAGCGAATGTCCCGTTGGCGACGGCAGCGACCTGCGTGTCCTCGGCGCCGCGCAGTTCCGCATGGACAAAGGCGAGCGAACGTCCCGCACGGCGCACCCGCGCCTGGCATAAGACATCACTCGACTTGATTGCGCGCATGAACGACATCGCGATATCCACCGTCGCGACAGGGCGGAAGCCGCCGAAATGGGTAGCCAGCGCCAGCACCATCGTTGTGTCGGCCATGGCCGTCATAGCCTGACCGGATACAATGCCGCCGATACGCGAGAGCCTGGCATCCGCGGGCAGACGCATCGTGATTCCGTCACTGCCGATGTCGTCGACCGAAAGGTTGAGATCCTGAACCCAGGGCGCGAACGCATCCGCCAGAATGGCCGAGAGATCAGCCTTTGTGAGGCCGGTCGCCGCCGTGTTGTCAGAGGTCATGGAAGCGCTCCTTGCTGCCGGCCATGGCAAGCAGGCGAGACGGCGGAACGAACCTGTCGCCGCACGTTTCCGCCAGAGCTTCGCATTCCTTTGCGAACGGCCCGGCCCCGATGCCGTCGACATACGACAGCACTCCGCCGTGATGAGCCGGGAACGCCCAGCCGAGCACCGAGCCGAGATCGGCATCGGATGCATTCGCGATGATGCCGTCCTCCATCGCGCGTATGGTTTCGATCGCCTGGATATGCAAAAGGCGGCGCTGAATTTCCTGCACGTCCGATCCTGTCTTTTTCGCCGGGTATTCCGCGGACAGGCCAGACCAGACGACACGGCTGCCGTCGGAGCCGTAATCATAGATTCCCGCCGATGCCTTGCGGCCCGGTCGTCCCAGCCGACCGCTGAGACGATTGAGCACTTCGAGCGAGCGTGCGTGGTGATCCAACTCCCGGTCCGGACCAGCGACGCTGCCGAGAATGTCATAGAGCAGGTCGAGCGAGGTCTGGTCGGCCATCGCCAACGGCCCGATCGGCATGCCTGCGGCCAGTGCAGCATTGTCCACGACCTGCGGGGGCACGCCCTCGGACAGCAGAAGCAGAGCCTCGCGCGTGTAGGATGCCACCACACGGCTGGTGAAAAATCCGCGGCCATCGCGAACGATGATGGGGGTTTTTCCCATGAGCCTGGCAACGTCGAGCGCGCGCGCCAGCGTTGCATCAGTGGTTTGCGGGCCACGGATGACCTCAAGCAGCGGCATCCTATCGACAGGTGCGAAGAAGTGCATGCCGATCAAATTGCCGGGACTTGACGAGGCGCCTGCGAGATTGGAGATCGGCAGCGTTGACGTGTTGGTGGCGATCAGCGCATCGGCCGGAAGCACCGCAGCCGCCCGGCTGATCACATCACGCTTGACGGATTCGATTTCGACGACCGCCTCGAACACGGAATCGCAACCTACCAGACCGGCAACATCCGTCGTGGTTCCGATCAACGACATCAGCTGGTCGAGCTTGGCCTGTGACAACGCGCCGCGCTCGACCGCCTTGAGTCCGTTCCGGTGCAGTTGATCGCGCGCTTTCCCGAGCCGCTCTTCGGAAACATCCACCAGCGTCACCGCGACGCCGGCTCGCGCCAGGCAATAGGCGATGCCGTTGCCCATCAGGCCGGCGCCGATCACGCCCGCCCGGACGGGTTCGAACTTCGCGACATCCTTGGGACGCGCCTTGAGATTGCGCGCGGCGTTGGCCGCATAATACTGCGTGCGGATCTTGTTCTTGGCCGAGCGTGACGATGCCACGGCAGCGAAATGCGTGGCTTCGATCCGCAGTCCGGCATCGATGCCGCGCTCGAGCCCATGATGCAGGACCTGGAGGATCGCGCCAGGTGCCGCATCCGCCACCAATGTCTTGCGGCGCAGTGCGGGCCAGGCCGCGGAGAAGAAGTTGCGGCCTTCCGGCGACTGCGGATGAAAGCCGGGAAGCGCGTAGTGCTTTCGATCCCACGGCTGGACCGCCTCCGGCGCCGACGCGATCCAGCGCCGCGCCGCATCCATGAGCGCCGTCCGATCGACGAGTTCATCGATCAGGCCGATCTTGAGCGCCTCGTGGACATCGACCGGACGCCCCTCCATCAGTAGCGGCATCGCGCGTGCGATCCCGATCAGGCGGGGCAACCGCTGCGTTCCGCCCGCTCCGGGGATCAGGCCGAGCGTGACCTCCGGAAATGCAAGCCGCAGCGTCGGATCGTCAACCGCGATGCGACGGTGGCAAGCCAGGGCAACTTCCAGTCCGCCACCCATCGCGGCGCCGTTCAGAGCGGCGACGAAAGGCTTGCCGCTGGTCTCAATGCGGCGAAGGCACCGCCCGATCTCACTGACCAGGGCCGCCGCTTCGGCTGGAGTTTGCGCCTGCCGAAGTTCGTCGAGATCACCGCCGGATATAAAATCCCTCTTCGCCGACGTGATGATCACGCCCTTGACCGAGGCATTCCCGATCGCTTCCGCAACAGCAGCAACAAAGGCCGCGATCGCTGCGCGGTTCTTGATGTTCACCGGAGAATTCGGCGCATCCCAGGTGATGACGGAGATGCCGGTCTCTGGCTCGAAAGCTGTCTGAATCATCGCCTGGTCTTTCACATCCGCTCGATCAGAGTTGCGACGCCCATGCCAAGGCCCGTGCACATCGTCGCGATGCCGAACTGCTTGTCTTGACGGTGGAGCTCATCTGCCAGCGTGCCGATCAGGATCGATCCCGTCGCTCCGATAGGGTGGCCGAGCGCGATGGCGCCGCCGACCGGATTCACCTGGCCGTGCGCGGCGCCCGTCGCCTCCATGAAATAGAGCACGACCGACGCGAAGGCCTCGTTGACCTCGAACAGATCGACGTCCGCGAAGGTGAGGCCGGCACGATCGAGGCAGCGCTGGCTCGCTTCCGCCGGTGCCGTCAGCATGATGCAGGGGTCGATGCCGATCTGAGACATGGCGCGAATGCGGGCGCGCGGTTTCAGGCCGAGTTTTTCCCCGGCGGCAGCGGATCCGATCAGCATGGCGGCGGCGCCGTCGGCGATGCCGGAGGAGTTGCCGGCGTGGTGAACATAATCGAGGCGATCGACCTCCGGATAGCGATGCTTGACGGTGGTCTCGAAGCCCGCCTTTCCAAATCCAGCAAACGACGGACGCAGCTGCGCCAGCCGCTCGACAGTCGTGTCCGGCCGGATCAGTTCGTCATGCGTCAAGGCGATGTCGCCGTTCTGGTCGGCGACAGGCACGATCGAACGATCGAACCAGCCGCTCGAGCTCGCAACATGCGCGCGACGATGCGACTCGGCGGCGAATGCATCGACGTCGGCGCGCGAATAGCCGTGAAGGGTTGCGATCAGATCGGCCGATACGCCCTGCGGCGTCAGCCAGGACGCGTCGTTGAAGAAGATGTCGCTGGCCATCGGGCCACCGGTCCCCAGCATCGGCACCAGCGACATCATTTCGATGCCGCCGGCGATGACCAGATCGACCTGCCCTGCCAGTACTTTCGCCGCGGCGATATTGACCGCTTCCAGACCGGAGCCGCAGAATCGCGCAACCGTCGTTCCCGGGACTCTCTCACTGAAGCCAGCGGCGAGCACCGCTGAGCGCGCGATATTGGCGCCTTGGTCATGGACACCTTCGGCACAGCCGAGAATGACGTCCTCGAGCTGCGAAGTATCGAGGCCGTTTCGGCTCTCCAGCGCGCGCAAGGTCGCCGCCATCAGATGCAGCGGCGACAGATGATGCAGCGCACCGTCTTTCTTGCCTTTGCCGCGGGGGGTCCGGACGGCATCGAAAATAATGGCCTCCGTGCCGCGATGCGCACGGACGTCCAATTTAGCCGGCATAGCTTGCTGCCTCCTCGCGCAATTTGGCTTTGTCGACCTTGCCGAGGCTGCTGAGCGGCAGCGGCTCAGCCCGAATGTCCCAGCTTTTCGGGCATTTGTAGCCGGCGATCAGATCGCGACAGCGCGCCTCGAGGTCGCGTTGCAGCTCGGCACTCTCGACATCGGACCGGCGCACGACCACGGCGTGAACCCGTTCGCCCCAGCGCTGGTCCGAAAGCCCGATCACGGCGCACGCGGTCACCGACGGATGCGCCGCGATGACGTTCTCGACTTCAGCCGAATAGATATTTTCGCCACCCGATATGATCATGTCCTTGAGCCGTTCGACGATGGTCACGAAGCCGTCCGCGTCCATCACCCCGACGTCGCCGCTGTGAAGCCAGCCACCTCGCAACGCGCGCGAGGTCGCGTCGGGATCGTTCCAATAGCCACGCATGGTCTGGAGCCCCCGGATGGCCACCTCGCCCGCCTCGCCGCGCGGACGCTCAGTGCCGTCGGGCGCGACGATCCTGATCTCGGCGAATGGCATCGCCTGACCGACGGATCGCAGCCGGCTTGCGTCAACGCCCCTCACGTGGAATTCTGGCGGCAGCGACGCGCACGCGCCGCAGGTCTCCGTCATTCCGTAGAATTGTCGAAATTTCGCGTTTGGCAGCCGTGAGAGCAGCCGATCCAGCAATGGCGCCGGGATCGGCGCGCCGCCATAGGCCACCGTTCGTACCGCAGCCAGTGCAGCCGCCACATCGCGCGACTCGCCTTCGGCGACATCAAGCAAGGTCGCGAGCATGGTCGGAACAAGATTGATTTCCGTCACGCCGTCCTGGCGGATTTTCCGCAAGCAGGCGCCGGCCTCAAACTGCGCAAGAAAACTGTGAGCTGCCGCAGCGAACGTGACGGCGTGACCGATGCCGCAATCCGCCAGATGAAACAGCGGTGTGGCGTGCAAATAGACACTGTCCGAGCGTAGCTCCAGCGAGCTCTGCATCGCGGCAGCCTGGCTGAGAAAATTCAACTGCGAGAGAACGACACCCTTGGGACGCCCGGTGGTTCCACCGGTAAAATAGATGCCGGCTGTGTCATCCGCCCTACTCTCCGACCGATCCTCGATTGCCTTCTGGGCCGCGAGCCAGTCATAGGACGAGTCGCCACGCGCTTCCGGGCCGGAGAACCAGATGACACGCCGCAACGCCGGTACGCTGTCTGCGACATCACGGACAACACGCTCGAATTGCGGGTCGGCGACAATCGTGCAGGCAGAAGCGGCACCGACAATATAGGAGATCTCGTTTGAGGAGAGCCGGTAGTTCACCGGAACGAGAACGCCACCCGCCCATAGAACCGCGTATTGCAGTTCCAGAAAACTCGCATGGTTGACGGCGAGAATTGCGACTCGCTCACCGGGCTGCAATCCGAGGGCAGCGAGCCCTCCCGCAACGCGGGAAACGCGATCGGCAAACGCACTCCATGACGTGCGGACGGCGCCGTCAACCACCGCGGGGCCCCGCGCGTTGATCTGGGCGGCGCGCCGAACGGTCGAGGTCAGCGACATGCAAGCCTCGCCGAAGCCGGAACGGACATCGCCCGCGCCGCATGCCGTTGGCGGGTACGCGTCTTCCAGCAAGGAAGGCGACTGGGCGACTTTGCCGTCGATGGCTGCATCACGTCTCCTCTGAATGGTCTCTTGATTTTGGCCATGGCTAACATGCCTCTTCCGGAAGTGAAAGTGAAATCATCTTCACTTTTGTGAATTTTTGCGGTTCACTGCCCCCAACGCGGCGCTGCCATCGCAACCGCAACCCGAACCAGCGCGCCAAGTCACCCTGTGCCGGAAGCCATGACAATGAGGGAAGTATTTTGGATGAGCGACAAAATATGGCACAAGCTCGCCATCCCGTTTTCATCAGATCAGGACAGTTCGCGGTGAAGCCAGCCATCAAGGAAGCAGCAGGGGCTTTAAAAAAGACTCGCCTGCCCCGGCAAAGCGAACTGCCGCTGGCGAAGACCGCGCAGCCCATTGGGGCCGGGTCGCGGGCCAGCAACGACGTGCCCGCGAAGAAGGGCGACCGCACCAGACTTCAAATCAAGGCCGCCGCGCGTGTGATCTTTGCCAGGGATGGCTTCCTGAATTCGACGATTGCCGAAATCATGAAAGAAGCGCAGCGGTCGATCGGCGTATTCTATCGCTACTACAAGTCAAAGGACGAGTTGCTGCTGGAACTCACCGAGGAATTTCGACAGAAGCTGCTTCAACAGATCCATCTGCCGCTGCGACCGAATCAGGATCCAATCGAAAACTTCGAGGAAAAGCTTGGCATCTTCTGGCAGCTCTATATGGAAGACTGGCCGATCGTAAATTCGGCACTCCAGATGTCGATGGTCGATGAAGCCTTCGCGAAACGCTGGCATGATCTCCGCCAACAAGGCATCGGCGCCATCGCGCACATTATCGGCAAAGCCAGGAAGCTCGGCTACTGCCCGACGATCGACCCACATTACGCGGCATCCGCTTTGTGTTCGATGCTGGAATTCACCTGCTACAACTGGACATCTCGCTGGGGAGATTTTGCCGGCGCGAAGATGAGCAAAACCGCCGCCATACAGACGTTGAAACAGATCGCCTCCCATTCCATCGCATGGCGCTCGCCCGCCTGATGCGGAGCGTCGCCTTCGGGTCGGAGCGCCGAGACGGCTATTCGGCGGCGTTCGCCGTTTTCCTCACTTGCTTCATTCGGCTGGCGTCGAGACGCAGAAGCTCGGCAAGACTATCGGCGATGTTTCGACGGCCGAGAGCGTCTAACATGGCAGTCTCAGCGTCGGTGGCGACCTCCGCAAAAAACTCACTGATATTAGCGCTGATCCTGCATCGAGGCGCGACATCCTCCCGGCCGACGAGGAGCCTCTTGTCCTCCATCACTGCAAGATAAAGGTCCCGCAATGTGATCTGCTCGGCCGCCCGGCCGAGGTGAAGACCGCCGCCCTTGCCGATCGCCGCCACGAGCATGCCCTCGCGAGTCAACGGGATAAGCAATTTGCGAATGAAGCTCGCGTTTGTGCCAAGCCCCTCCGCCAAAGTCCGACTCGTGCACCGAAAGCCATCTTGATCCGCGAGCGCTACGCTCAGCACCATCTGGAGAGCGGTCGAAAAACGTAGATCTATCATTAGCTTACCTCGCCACAACCACGCAAGCGCACACATTCCTGTGATAATGTATCTGACATGCTTGCATTTTGAGTTTTAAATGTATCATGTATCGATGCATTTTAGAAGGGTGGGTCTCTCAGACCCGCGCCCTCCAGGAGCACAGCGTGTCCGCCGTCCAAACGAGTCTCTCCGACCCTCTCGACATCCTGTTTAAGCCCACCCGGATCGGTGGTCTCGAACTGCGCAACCGCATCGCAATGGCCCCGATGACCCGCGCCATGTCGCCCGGAGGCGTGCCGGGTGAGAATGTCGCCCGCTACTATCGGCGGCGAGCCGAGGGCGGCGTCGGCCTCATCATTACTGAAGGCACGTTCATTCCTCACGCCAGCGCGGGACACGATGAAAACGCCCCCCGCATCTACGGCGATGACGCTCTCGACGGATGGCGGCGGGTGGTTGAGCACGTGCACGACGCCGGAGCGCGGATCTTCGCACAGCTCTGGCACGTCGGGCTGGTGCGCAAGCCGCAGGTCGACGGGGTGGGGCGTCTCTATGACGGTGGTCCCGGCGGCGACGACTGCTTCAGCCCTTCCGGCATCATCGGAGGGAACGGTCTGCCTCTCGAACGGGTCGGGCGGCCGGCAACCCCTGACGACATTCGCGGCGCGATCGAGGCCTACGGCGCAGCAGCGCGCACCGCAAAGGCGTTGGGCTTTGACGGCGTCGAAATTCACGGCGCGCATGGCTACCTCATCGATCAGTTTCTCTGGGATCAAACCAACCTGCGCGAGGACGCGTATGGCGGCGACATCGGCCGCCGAACCCGCTTCGCGGCTGAGGTCATTCAGGAGATCCGCGCGAATGTCGGGCCGGACTTCCCGGTGGTGCTGCGGCTGTCGACCTGGAAGCAACAGGATTATGGCGCGCGGCTCGCGGCCAGCCCGGGCGAATGGGCTGCCATCGTTCGCCCCCTCGCAAGCGCCGGTGTCGACGCATTCCATCTGTCGCAGCGTCGATATTGGGAAGGTGAGTTCGGCACGGAGGCAAATCTCGCGACCTGGACGAAGCGGCTGACGGGAAAGCCGACGATCACCGTCGGCTCGATCACGCTCAACAACTCGATGGCCGAGATGATGCGTGGCGAGGGCAGCTTGCCCGAAAACAATCTCGTCCCGCTGCTCGCAGGGCTGGAACGCGGAGACTTCGACCTTGTGGCGGTGGGAAGAGCGCTGATCGCCAACCCCGATTGGCCGCACCGTGTCCGAAACGGCACGCCTTTGATCCCTTACAGCCTCAGCATGCTTCAGACCCTCGTCTGACGTCCTTCTCTCGTCCCGCAGGAAAACCATCATGTCCAGTCAAGACTCAAGACCCAACATCATTCTCGTGACCGGTGGCGGCCGTGGTCTCGGCCGCAACACGGCGATATCAGCTGCAAGAACCGGCTTCGACGTCGTCATCACGTATCATAGCAACGGAGATGCAGCGGCCGAGGTCGCGAGCCAGATTGAAGGGCTCGGCCGCAAGGCGGTCGCTTTGCGATTGGACACCACTGACGTTGGCTCTTTCGACGCCTTCGCCGCCGCTTTGCGCCGCGAGCTCGCTCAGCTCGGACACGAGAACATCCACGCTCTCGTCAACAATGCGGGCATCGGGTTGGATGCTCCCTTCGCGACGACGTCGGAAGAGCTCTTTGATCGCCTTGTCAACGTCCACTTCAAGGGCGTGTTCTTCCTGACGCAAAAGCTCCTGCCGATCATCGCCGATGGCGGCCGCATCGTGAACTTGTCGAGCGGCCTTGCGCGGGTCGCTCTGCCGGGCTTTGCCGTCTATGGGGCTCTGAAGGGTGCGATCGAGGTACTCACGCGCTATCTCGCGAAGGAGCTTGGGGACCGCAGAATCGCCGTGAATGTCGTCGCGCCCGGCGGAATCGAAACAGATTTCGGCGGAGGGGCGCTGCGCGACATCCCTGAGGTGAATGCTTTCATCGCATCGCAGACAGCGCTGGGGCGCGCCGGGGTGCCCGACGATATCGGGCCTGTAATCGCGGCGCTGCTGTCACCCTCCCATCGTTGGATCAACGCTCAGCGTATCGAAGTGTCCGGGGGATGGGTGCTCTGAACCTCAGCGTGGTGCTTGCCTGATGGCTATTGCAAGAGATTTGCCTGCTTCCAGCAACACCGCGCACCGGCTGCGAAGCGCACATCAAATCCAGACCTGGGAAGTCGTAACACCATTGGACCGTAAATTGCCGGCTTACCCAGTGGGGCCGCATGACCCAAACAGGTCTCTTTGGCAACCTTCACTCTGGAATGGAGATCACGCCCAGCGACTCCTGCTGCTCCAGCCGCCGCTGTTGAGTGACATCTTCCGTAGAAGTACGGGGCAAAGTCCCGATGAATCCGGGCTGACCCTCGTTGTTGGGCGGCAAATCTCATGTAATCTGAATGAGTTCTCTGCGACCCATCGGACCCCATGCCCGCTGCCACCGACCGTCTTCTCGCCGCCGTCGAAGCGATCTACGACACAGCACCCAACCCGTCACTCTGGCCATCCGCGCTTGACAAGATCGCCGGCTGCTTCGACGACGTCGGCGCGCTCCTCCAATGGCAAAAGGAGGATGCGACGTTCGGAGTCAATGACCTGTTCGGGGCTGATCTGCCCAAAGGTCGAAGGAATGATATCGCTGCCGGTATTATGACCGCCGGCGAGTTCGACATATTTGCCGAAATTCTCCGCGCCGAAAGACAGGCAGCAATTCTGCGAGTAGCCGCCGATCCGCTCGACGAACACATTCGGACGTTTCGGTTGTTTGGCGGCAGGGACGTCGGCAACCGCAGCCATGGCTTGGCGGCGAAACGCGATGATCTCCTCCGCACGAGTCTCGCGCCCCCATGATCCTGCCCAGAAGCCGAATCGTCGGCTCGGTGCTGGGCACGCATAGCGACGCAAAATCCTCTTCGGCTTAAGTAGGTCGTCATTTACCCGCTCCGTTGCTGCTACAAAATAATGCGACTGCTAACCCGCCGCTTTTGTGATCTTGCCCTTAGAATTTTTTGCTGCGGCCGACGGTAAAAAATGGATTTGCGCGCCTCGGCGGGGGAAGCTGGGGCATCGTGGCACCAGCCGAGCTGATGCTCGGCCCACATGTGTTTGAAGGCGAACAAATTCTGCCACGAGCGCAACGCTACGGGATGCTGCTCCAAAGGGCCGTTGATATGCCCGCTATCCCGCGTCCGGATCCGAGAACTTGCCTTCGATTTCCGCGGCTAAGCGTATCTCAGGCGTTGCCCGATACCAAGAAGCTCTCCCTTCTTCAGCATCGCATGCCCGAGCGCGATATCGCTCAGGGAGAGGCCGCGGTGCCATAGCAAGATGGTCTCGTTTTCGCTTTCCCGACCAGGTTTCAGCCCGGCGACAATCTGGCCGAGTTCGGCGTAGAGTGATTCTTCGGACAGCTTTCCGGCCTCAACATGCGCCCGAAGACTTCCAAACTTTCCGGACTTGCACTGGCCCCAATCGTCAACCACGAGCTTGCTCATGATATCGGTCAGAGACAGTTCGACCGCGCTCATGGTCCCATAGGGAACGACGAAGGCTCCGCTCTTAATCCAGCTCGTAAGGAGCATCGGTTCAGGTTCGACAAGGCGCGACGCTTCAACGACGATATCTGCCCCTTCGACGCAAGCCCGCCAATTTTCGGTCGCAATCACCTTTTTTCCGAGGTCTCGACTCAATCGCTCCGCAAACCCATTCCGGCTCTCCGGTCGCCTTGAATGGACGCGAATTTCATCGAAGGCGAAGAGGTGGTCCAATAGGCGGACATTCCAGTACGCGGTGCCTCGCGCCCCGATGTGCCCCAGTACCTTCGAATTCTTCCGAGCTAGATATTTGGCGCCTATTGCCGTCACAGCTCCCGTCCGCATGTCCGTTATGCCGCTCGCGTCCATGATGGCTCTCGGCACACCGTTGCGCGGGTCGAACAGCAGAAGGACTCCGAATTCCGACGGCATTCCAAACTTGTAGTTATCGACGAAGTCACCAACAATCTTCACGCCTGCGGCGTTGTTGGCGGTGCCGAGAACGCCTCGAAGAACGTTGAAATGGCCGTCAGCCAACTTTGGTTCGAGATGAACACGCGGCTCAATAACCGCCTCCCCGCGGCCTTGTCTCGCGAGACCCGACTCAATCGCGTCCAGAACCTCTTGATCGGACAGTTTCAGCGCCTCGATGTCCTGGCGATTCAGATAAGTGAGATAGATTGGATCCATGAGGCGGTCTCTTCCAATTTACAGCACAACGGAATGTGGCCGACGATCGTCTGTTGGAGTGGGTCCAGGACTATGCCCCTATTCGCCCGTAGTGACCGTTCGAGCCCGTTGGAGCCGACCAGTCCGAAAAGATCGGAGCATGCTGCACGCACGGCCTAGTTTGGCTCGGAGGCAATCCTCTGGGAGGTTGGCTGCCATTTCAGGAGCTTGCGCTCAAGGCGATTGGCCAACGCATTCATCCCCATCACGAAAGCCAAGAGGATAAAAATGCCTGCGAATACGCCGGCCGGATCGTAAGTCGAAGACGCATAGTTGATAAACAGACCGAGCCCTGCGGTTGACGAGGTAAACTCTCCCACGATCACGCCGATGACAGCATAAGGTATTGCCATGCGCATCCCCAGCAGCAGAAACGGCGCCGCAGCAGGTAGATATATCTGTCGACCCAGCTGACGTTCATTTGCGCCCAAAACCAGGGCCAAGTTAACGACATCCCGGTCGACCGATCGGACGCCGGCGAAGACATTATAGAAGACGAGAAAGAATACCATTGTGCCGGCCAGCATCACCTTCGACCAAATGCCGATACCGAACCAGATGACGAACAATGGCGCCAAGGCGATTTTCGGGATTCCGTAGAATGCCATCACGTAGGGTTCGAAGATTGAGGCCAGGCGCGGAGAACGCCCGAGCGCATATCCCAGCAACAGCCCGAGCAGGACGCCGATTGCATAAGATAGAACCAATTCCTCCCCTGTCACACGGAGGCTTGGCCAGATCTCACCGGTGTAGAACAGATCGATAAGTCGCCATGCGATTTCCGTCGGCTTGCTGACATACGTCTCGCGTATCAATCGTCCGGACGCAAATTGCCAGAAGCAGAGCAACACGACGCCTGGAGTTGCCAACAAAAGCGCCCGACGTAAGGGCGCCCAGATTTGTTTCGGCGATGGCGCGCGGAGTGAAGTCAGTGTCATCTGGTCGCTCATGCTGCACGCCTGATGTTGAGTTCGCTTCGAAATACGGACCACACCCGATCGTACGCTTCGGCAAAGCCGGGGGTCGCGTAAGGTTCGAACATGTCGCGAGGTCGTGGCAAATCGATGGGAATTTCGGCGATGACACGCGCGGGCCTGCGACTTAGCACGACAACGCTGTCCGACAACAAGACCGCCTCGGTGATGTCATGCGTGACGAAGAGCACGCTTGCACCTTCGGTAGCCAGCATTGTCTGCAAATCATGTTGCATGACCATGCGCGTTTGCGCGTCCAACGCACCGAACGGCTCATCCATCAAGATTGTATCCGGCTTGTAGACCAGCATGCGTGCGATGGACGCGCGCTTCTGCATACCGCCCGACAATTGATATGGGTAGTGCGATTCAAAGCCGGCGAGGTCCACTCGCTTAATAGCCTCCATGGCCTTCGCGCGGCGCTCGGATAGAGCCATGCCGCGCAGCAATAACGGAAATTCGATGTTTTCGATCATCGTCTTCCACGGCAACAACTGTGCCTGTTGTGGCACGAAGCCGATGGTGCGATTCACGCTAGTGATCTCCCGATCATGGTGGAAGACCATGCCGACCGACGGCTTGAGAAGCCCTGCGGCCATTTGGATGAGAGTGCTCTTCCCACAGCCACTCGGCCCGATAACACTGACGAACTTACCCCGCTTCACTTCGAAGCCGACATCGCTGATGACCACGTTTGGCGCATCTCCGGTCGGACTCGCAAAGCTCTGTTGAATCGCACTGAATCGGAGAACGCTTGCGCTTGCTGCTTCGATCATTTTCATCGTAATCCATTCTTCAGACGTCGCACGGGTCACAATCAGATGGGCAATCGGGAAGACGTCATCCTCCTCGATTTACTATCGGGCCCGCAAAGCTGGTCGCGAACGAACCTGCTCCATTCAAGACTCGTCAGGGGCCTTTGCGCTGGCCGCCTCCCCGCGGATTCTGAGTTTATCTCCGACTTTCGGAGCGACGTGACGGAATATTGGGCACGGACGACGCGGAATGATAGCAGAGCAACTCGTCGGGGCTCAGAGATACGGCAGACGAATCCCGCCCGAACGAGTTTACAAATCTCCAGGAACGCCAAACTTTAGCGCCGCGGACGGTTTCAGGGCCCGAGTTACATAGTCATCCATTTGCGGCCTCCAGGCCTTCCATAGCTCCGACAGTCGGGTGATTGGCTCATCATGTAGGTCGACCCGGATATCTGTGATCGGCCAGGGAACGCGATCAACAATCATCATGCCCGCTGAAAGCATTGGGCCGGCCTCGCCGCCAGCTGCCAGGCCCGCTTGCATGGCAGTGATCAGCCGATCGCCGAGTTCGGCATCTGCGTTCTCGTTGAATGCCGACATCATGCGCTTTGGCACTTCAGCGTTCGCGAGGAGGTTACCGAGCGCAATCACGTTCTGGCCGTGCGCACTTGCGAAAATGCCTAGACTATGGAGTCCGGAATAGCATGCGGTCCGCCCGGAATGGTCGAGAACCCCGAGTTGGCGGAATTCGATGTGTTCCGTGTTTGCGCGAATCCCGGCAAGGATCGCATCGGCGTCCAGCCCCAGCTCCATCAAGGCAAGAGCACGTGGCCCCAAGCGCGGATCGGTGATATTCTGGGTGGCGCAAACGCCGGCGCCGGCGCGGGCATATGCGCATCGCGCCGCCACGCTCATACTGGACGACGCGATCGCGATTCCAAGCTGACCCGTCCGATTACAGCGTCCACTTATCGAGATCGTCATACCGCGCTCCGCCCGCGAACCCGCGGCAATTGAAGGAACGGCCAAGGTTCCGGCATTTGACGGCATGGCACTTCAATCAGGGAGGGACGACGAGCCTCGATGGCTCTTGCCAGAGCCCCCCTCAAGGCCTGCGGCCCTTCAGCGCGCATGGCGTCGATGCCAAAGCTATCCGCCATCCGCACGAAATCCGGGTTGGTCAGGTCTGTTGCGATGACGCGCTGTCCGTAGAGCTCACGCTGCATACGCTGGACGTTCCCGAATGCGCCATCGTTGAAAAGCACCGTCACGAGAGGAATCTTGTGATGGGCCGCTGTAGCAAGCTCCTGCACGTTGAACATGAAGCCGCCGTCGCCGGTAATCGACACGACCGGGGTATCCGGTAACGCGTGTTGCGCGCCGAGCGCTGTTGGAAATCCCCAGCCTAGGGTTCCCGCATGCCCGGAGGAGAGATATGTCCGGGGCAACCGCGTTTCATAAGCGATGCGCGAGACATAGCCGACCTGTGTCGACTCGTCGACGAGAATGCCATTGTCCGGGAGCACATCTCGGATCGCGCGCAAATAGTCCAACTGCGGACGCAGAAGATCGAGCTTACCCGCAATCTCGGCCTTCAAGGCACGGCTCGATGCGACCCGGTTATCGCGATCCCCGACGGGCTTTCGTATCTGGTCATTGAGACGCTGCAGGACATCAAGAGCCTCGCCACACAAGGCCACGTCGGGCTGGCGACCGCGTGACATCTCTACTCGGTCGACATCCACCTTGATGACCCGCAGCTCTCCGTCAGATCCCCACTGTGTCAGTGGCAAATGCATCCTTGTTCCAACTGCAAGGACGACGTCGCAGGCCTTCCAGAGGGCGTGGCCGGCGGTAAGATTAAGACTGAGCGGATGCCTGTCGTCCAACACGCCCTTCCCCATGCGATGAGCCACAACGGGCGCACCGAGCTTTTCCGCAAGTTGCCTCAACGGCAGACCGGCGTCCTGGGCCCCGCCCCCGACAAAGATCAAAGGGCGCTCGGCACGGGACAGCAGGGAGGCCGCTCTTGCGATTGAGTCGTCCTCAGGCACCGGCTGGACGTCCGGCTCGCGCACGAATGCGGCCTTGATTTCGGCTCTTCGGGACAAAACGTCCATGGGCACTTCGATGGCGACGGGACGAGGACGGCCCGATCGCACCGCTGCAAAGGCCTCTGCAAAGTCAGCCGGCACATCCTCAGGCGCCCTTGTCCGCATGGCCCACTTCGTCAACCGTTCAAGGATGCCCAACTGGTCGGGCAGTTCGTGCAGATAGCCAAGTCCCTTGCCGATCGCATGCCTTGGGATCTGACCCGACAGGCAGAGTACCTTCGCGCCGGCGCTGTAAGCCGTCCCGAGCGCGGCTGCGGTATTGAGCACGCCCGGGCCTGGAACCACGGCATAGGCCGCAGGCTTGCCGGTCGCCAGTGCCGCGCCCAGCGCCATATAGGCGGCGCCCTGCTCATGTCGGGTATGCACGGCCTGGATTTCGTTTCGGCGATCGAACAAGGAAACAAACAAGGCGTCGTTCTGGATGCCAGGAAGACAGTAGAGCGACTTCAACCCATGTTTGAGCAGCGCGTCGACAACCGCGTCTGCGCCGCTCATTTCACGTGTCGTCTGTGGCGCGAGGGCTTCGTTCACCGTCTTACTCATCCGGAAGGTCAAACAGGTTCAAGACGGTGCCGATGTTCTTTGAAGCGGCCGAGTCCAGAATGTGCGCGCCCAGCATGACGTCGCTGATGGCGAAGCCGCGATGCCAGAACACGATGCGACCGTCAGGATCGGCACGCCCCGCCTTTGAGCCACACGTCACCTCGCCAATCTCGGCGTATAGCTTGGCGCGCGTGAGTTCGCCGCTCTCGATCATCGGATGCAACTGGCCGCCCTTGCAGCACTGCTCCCAATCGTCGACGATGACCTTCGAGGCTGTCTTAACCGTGTCCGGATCGACGGCCATTTTCCAGCCATAGCAAATCAGAAGGCAGTGCGGCGTCAGCCACTCGTCGCGGATCAGGATCTCGGGCTTCTCCAGGCGGGTCGCCTCCACGACGATATCGGCGCCCCGGCAGGCTTCTTCGGCGGTGGCGACGGCTGCGGCCTTGATGCCGCATTCCTCCCGAACGCGTTGCGCCAGGGCCTCGCGCGTTTCGGGCCTCTTGCTGGTGATGCGGACTTCGGCGATCTCGAACAATTTGGCGAGAATCGCGATATTCGCAAATGCAGTGCCCCGCGCGCCGACATGGCCGATGATCTTCGCTCCCTTGGGGGCGAGATATTTTGCTCCGATACCCGTGACCGCACCGGTTCGCTCCGTCGTTAAATCCGTCGCGTCCATCAAGGCCCGCGGTACGCCAGTTCTGGGATTGTACAATGTGAGCATGGCGACCTCAGAAGGAAGCCCATGTTTGTAGTTATCGACGTAGTCGCCGATGACCTTGACGCCGGCCGTATCATTTGGGCCTGCCCAGCCCACGAGAATGTTGAAATGGCCGTTGTAGCGGTCATCCAGCTGGATGTGGGCCTTCGGAGGCAGGACAACATCCCGCCGTCCGTGCGCGGACAGGCCCTGTTCGATCAGCGAGAGCAGGACTTTGATCGGAGGCAAAAGCGAGCGCACCTGCTGCCGATCGAGATAGCGGAAATCGACACGAGCCATGGCGGCTGCCCCCTATTTGGTAGTCTTGGCGAGTTCGACGTATTTGTTGGTCCAGAAAGAGCCCGGCGCCGGCGGGGTTCGTCCGGAGTCTTCGACGAATTGGGACAACAGCTTGGCGCGCTCATCGTTGAGCAACCCGTCGTCGCGGATTCCGTCTGCAAGAGTCTTGATGCTGACGCGCATCACGGGCTGAGGCAGCTTCGGGAAGAATTTTCCTCCTATCTTGTCGGCGCTCCCCTCCAGATCGGAGAGCACAGCATGGTTGGCGGAATTCATCGCCCGTAGCGTCGCGACGATCTTCTTCTGCGCGGTCTCGTTTGCGTCGGAGCGGCCAACGAGCACGAGGCTTGGCATCCCCTTCCAGCCCGCAATATCGGTATCGGGCTCGATGACGGTCCGGCCGTATCCTGCCGCCTCCGCCAATGGCCCTTCGGGCGGCGACAGCATGAATGCATCGATGCGTCCGTTCTCCAGGGCCGCGCCGAGTGCCGCGGCTGAACCGATCTGGACGACCTGGACATCCTTTCGTCCATCGAGGCCGCCACGCGTCGCCAGCCAGCGAACGGTCCGGTCCTGAGCGCCTCCGACCACGGCGACCCCTATCGTAGCGCCCTTGAGACAAGCGATGCGCTCCTTGATCGGCATGCTCCTGGAGATGCCGGTCCGCTTGATCATCGCTTCGGACACGGTCAAATTGAGCGAAATCTTCGACATCAGCGAATAGATGATCTGGTAGGGCTGTCCCTTGGCGACCGCCTCGAGAACTGAATCGCTACCCGTTGCCGCAATGTCGATGTCTCCGCTGTCGAGCGCGGCCAGGCAGGCGGGATCTCCCCCGTTGATGGCTGCCCAGTTCAACTCAACCTGCTCCGCTGCGAACGTATCGTAGGCACGCGCGGCCCATACCGGGAGAAAACCCAACGTCGTCGTGGCTTGGCCCATGCGCACGGTGTCCCTGGCCGCTGCGTTAGCTGGCCAGCGCGCGGATGCGGCGAGCGCGAACGTTGCGAAGGCAAATTGTCTGCGATCCATGTTCATGAAGCGCGTCATTCGGTCACTCCGGGATCACAGCGGTGGCGTCGATTTCGACCAGCCATTCGGGTCGAGCCAGCGCCTGAACGACCAGGCCAGTCGATACCGGATAGACGTCCTTGATGTATTCGCCCATGGTTCGATACACCGCCTCACGATGCCGCACGTCTGTCAGATAGACCACGACCTTGACCAGATGCTCCATCGTGCCGCCGGCTTCCTCGATCAGCTGCCTGATGTTCTGCATGACCTTGTGGGTCTGCTCCACGGGATCATGGCTCGCGATGTTTACGGCGTCGTCCAGATTCTGCGGGCACTGCCCGCGCAGCCACACGATCTTTCCGCCCGAGGTGACGACCGCCTGACAGAGATCGTTGTCCAGCTTTTGCTCCGGATAGGTGTCCTTGGTGTTGAACTTCCGGATTCGATGATGTGCCACTCAGCTCTTCCTTTTATTCCCTATTCCGCAATCACCGGGTTTGATTTCCGGGACGCTGCCGCAGCTTTGCCGCGATCGATCTCCCCGGCCCTTTCGTTGTGATAGTCGCGATAGCGCCGCTGTGTGGAAATCCGATCCGCCAGGTACTTCGCGTCGTGCCAGACTCCCCAGATGAACGCTGACCCTCTGCGCGACTGCCACGGCAACCCCAGGAAGAAAATTCCAGGCTCGCGCGATACGCCTCGTTGATGCCTCGGCTTGCCTGCCGGGTCGAAAGCGTCGACCTTAAGCCAGGAGTAATCCGACGAATAGCCCGTGGCCCAAATGACTGTATTGACCCCCGCCGCACGCAAATCGAGCTCACGCAGCGGATTGGTCAGACATTCCGGATCCGGTGGCATGATACGAGCCTCGGGCTCTTCGGGAAGTTCGAGGCCGGTGCGTTTGACGTAGTCGTCCGCCTCGTCCAGCAGGGAGACGAGCGATTGATCTCCCATGGCGACGTTCTCCCGGAGATCATTGGCGAAAGTCACTTTGCTGTTGCTGTAAGACTCGGTCGAGCCTACTAGCATCATTCCTTCTTCAGCAAGCCGCCTGAAGTCAACTGTGTAACCACCGCGGGCGCCGCTCACGGAAATCGTGACGTGCTCCTTGCCACGCGTCTTTGTCTCGATGTCCCACTTTCCAAGCACGCCCAGCCACCAGCAAAAATCATACCCGCGGTAGGATCGCGGCGGCCGCTCGTGCGGACCGACCGAAAGATAGACGGCTCTGCCGGCACGAAGAAGCTCGTCAGCGATCTGCCCACCGGATGATCCCGCGCCGACGACCAGCACACCTCCGTTCGGCAATTGCGCTGGGTTGCGATAGTCGTTTGAGTGGATCTGGGTGACGCGCGCGCCCTTGGGTATGACATCGGGGATCAGGGGAATCTGAAAAGGGCCGGTTGCTGCAACAACGTTGTTGGCTTCGAATATCCCCGTAGACGTTTCGACGCGGAAACCTGCCCGACCCTCGAGGCGGCTAACGGATGTGACCTCCACGCCGCACCGCACCGGGGCGACAATCATTTCGGCGTAGGCGGCAAAATAGTCCGCCACTACCTCCTTGGACGGAAACGAATCTCGATGACCCGGAAATTCCATCCCGGGAAATCTGTCGTGCCAAGCGGGGCCATTTGCGACCAGCGAGTCCCATCGCGCTGTCCGCCACCTTTCGGCGATCCGATGCCTTTCCAGAACAACGTGAGCGATGCCGGCGGCGCTCAGATGCTCGCTCATGGCCAATCCGGCCTGACCTGCTCCGACGACAACCGTGTCCACTTCTTCTATCGGCATGACCGTTTCCACTTCCGGCTCGTTCGAACGAGACGCGCGTACAACAGACGGCTACGAAGTCCACTTAGGAGCAAACACGGCGGCGGGAAATTATGATTTCTCGTCCCAGTGCTTAGGTCCCTCCTAAACACGGCCGATCCGGTGGTCGCCCGCACGCCGTAACGACAATTCGGGTCGCTATGGACGGCAGACTACGGCTGCGGCGACGCGCTCATCGACCGCCGACGAAAACATCGATCCCACACCCGTCTTCGCATCGGTTCGATCGACCTCGTCCATCTGACCGGTCTCAGTCGCAGGGCGGCAGGTATTTGATGTAGTCCTCGAAGATGCGTCGCCAGACACTCTTCGCTTTTGCTTCGGCCTCTTGATTTGCCAAGACGGGGTCCCTCCAGGAAGCAGGCGGCTGCTCACGATGCTCCCGGGAAAAGAGCACGTCCAAAACGTTCTTTGGAGGTTCATCCTCGGAAAATCCAATCCACCGGATGGGAGCTACGGGAACCGATCCCCGGCGGACACCGTCCCACTCAGGACCTTCTCTTATTTCAGCTCGGCGTATCCCCGTTCGGCGGCCTCGCGCTCGTATGCGACGACCCGTCCGTATTCCGCCGGATCGACAGCGGTGATTGTCTTGATGTGGAGGCCGTCAAGCACCGGCCGGTAGACGGGATCGTTCGCCACGCGAAACAAGGCATCGCGCAGCTTTTCAAGCTGATCGGACGGCGTCGCGATCGAGGTTACGAACGGAATGGCCGGACTCTCCGGCGTTTCGGCGAGCACGCGAATAGCGCTCACCTTCTCCGGAGACAGCTCCTTGAAGAAACCAAAGGTCACGCAATCGATCGAGGCTGCATCCAGATCGCCCACTTGGACTTGCCTGATACTCTCGGTATGCGAGCGCGTCACCGCGACCGTTCCGAAGAAGGGCGCCTTGATGCCATGCCGGGCCAACAATAGCCTTGGGAGGTTCATCCCTGAATTTGAGTGGATGCTGTTGAGCGCGAACCTGGCGCCGCGCAGATCTTCGATGGTTCGATAGGGGGATTCCTTGCCTACGATGACATAGGCCCGATGGGTCGAAGGACCGCAGCCCGGAAAGTCGTAAGTCGGAACGCCGAGAAAGGCGAACTGACCGCTATAGATGGTCTGCAATGGATAACCGCAGGTCTGGGAAAACAGGACCTCCGAGCCAATGGCATCCGGAACAGCGGGACGCGAGAACACAAGATCGGGCGGAATGGAGGCCAGCTTCTGGGCCCGCATTTCTTTCGACAGCGCTTCCCAGAAAGCGGCGTTTCTGCCCGCCATCTCGGGAAGATTATACATCGGCAGGCTGGCGGTCAGTTCCAGCATCTGATCTCTCTCGTCAGCTTGGCGCGATCATGGCACTCGAGGCATGCTTTCGGTCGTTAAGACGAGGGACGGCTTCCAGCAGCTCACGCCCGTAGTCGCTCTGGGGCGCCTTGAGAATTTGCCGCGTAGGCCCCTGTTCGACCACGCGACCGAGGCGCATGATGATAACATCCTCGCACATCAGTCTGACAACCTCGATGTCATGGCTTATGAACAAATAAGCGAGGCCGATTTCACGCCGCAGACGATGAAGCAGCTTCAGAATGGCCGCCTGAACCGAGACATCGAGGGCGGCGGTCGGCTCATCCAGAATCAGCAAATCCGGGGCAGAGGCAAGCGCGCGCGCAATTCCCCACGCGCGCCTTCTGCCCTCCCGATAGCTGATGAGGGTAGCGATTCAGCAACTCCGGATTTAGCGCAACGCTGATGGCGAGAGCTTCCACTTTCTGACGGATTTGCCGTTCGTCGGCCAACCCGACGAGCCTTCGAATCGGATCGGCGATAGCTGCGCCCGCGGTCAGATGCGGCGTCAGGTTCTCACCCGTATCCTGAAAGACGTGTTGTATCCTCCGTCTCTCTGGACGGCGCACGAACGACGATGGCGACACCGCGCCGATGTCGATCCCCTCGAATACGATGCTGCCGCCAGTATTGTCGATCAGGCGCGAGATCATCCGCGCCAGCGTGCTCTTTCCCGAGCCGCTTTCGCCGACGACGCCGAGACTTCCCCCGCGAGCAATCTCGAAATTGACGTCGTCGACCGCGAGAACGTCGTGCGACCGCCATCCTCGCCCCTTGAACGATTTCGTGAGGCGCGAGACTTTCAACATAGCGGGTGCCTACACGCAACGAAATGCTGCGGAGAACGAGCGGTCAAGGATGGAGGCGATGCATCGCAATCCGGTTGGTGACGATCGCATCTGGGCGCAAAGCGACAGGGCAGCAAAGGCCCAGCCAGGTCGGGGAGGAGGCCCGATACGGTCCGAAGATCGTCGGCGGTCTCGGAATGCTGGGGAACGGATGCAAGCAATTGTTCCGCGTACGGATGCATCGGCGAGTAAGCCAACCGCTCGGCAGGCCCGCACTCGACGAGTTGTCCGGCATGCATCACGGCGATGCGATCGCAATTCGCGGCAGCGAGCGCCAGATTGTGCGTGACGAGCAAGGTCGCCATCCCACGTCGTTCCGAAAGATCACCGATGAGAGCCATGATCGCGGCCTCGGTTGTCACGTCGAGCCCGGTGGTCGGTTCATCCGCGATCAGAAGTTCAGGTTCGCAGCCGAGAGCGAGTGCGATCCCGACGCGTTGGCACTGACCGCCTGAAAGCTCGAACGGATAATGATCCGCGCGATTGGGATCGATGCGGACATTTTCGAGGAGCGACAGCACCCGGTCCCTCCCCGCAACATCGCCAAGTTGACGGCGTACGGTCATGATCGGATTCAGGCTCGCCCGGGGATTCTGGAATATTTGGGCAATAGCGGTACGCCTGCTCCGCCGTTCCCTGATCGGCCCGATGACGGCTCCGTGCCAACGGATTTCACCGCTCGCGATTCGGGCGGACCGATCCAGCAAACCGGATATCGCGTAGGACAGAACGGACTTTCCGGAGCCGCTTTCGCCGACGAGGCCGACGATCTCGCCGGGAGCAATACTCAGATCGATCCGATCCAGCGCCTTGACCGTACCGCGGCGCGTGGAAAATTCAATCGACAGGTTCGTGACTTCGAGCACTAGCGTCGTTCCCTGGCATCGAGGACGTCGCGCAAGCCGTCGCCCACGAGGTTGAGCGACAGAACGACGAGAACCAAAGTTATCCCCGGGAAGAGCGCTACCCACCATTCCCCCGTAATGATGAAACTCGCGCCCTCCGCCACCATGATCCCCCACTCCGGCGTCGGAGGTCTAATCCCCAGACCGATGAAGGACAGAGCGGCAGCGTTGAGCATGGCCCAGCCCATTGTCAACGTCGCTTGAATCATGAGCTGGGGTACAGCCGTGGGAACGAGGTGAACGGCAAGAATTCTGAAAGGACCGTTCCCGCTTACTCTCGCCGCCTCCACAAAGCCCATTTCGCGGCGTTGCTTCATCTCAGCCCGCATTGTCCGGGCGTAAAACGGCACATTCACGATGGCTGTCGCATAGATGATGTTCTCGAGGCTGTTTCCGAGCGCGGCGACGATTCCCATAGCGAGCACGAAGAGCGGGAATGCCATGATCGTGTCTACGATCCACATGGCCAGGCGGTCCACGATCCCACCGAAGAAGCCGGCGAGACTCCCGATGATGCCCCCGATGACGAGCCCCAACCCCACCGCAGACAGCGCGATCAACAGATCAAGACGCGTCGCGTAAACGATCCTTGTACATATATCCCGGCCCACCTGATCGGTGCCGCAAGGATGTTCCCAGGTTGGCGGCTTGAGCGCCATCGAAGGATTGGTAGCCAGGGGATCGTGAGACGCAACGAACGGACCAAAGATCGCGACGAGACAGATGATCGCGATGATCGCCATCGTGGTCGCCGTCAGAGGGTCTCGACGCAAGCCGTTCTGGAGGGTTGCCGCAAACTCCATGTCCTACTCCGCAAGGCGCACACGAACGTCGACGATCCCGTAAAGGACGTCGATCAGGATGTTGATCAAGACATAGAGGAGCGCCACGCTGAGCACGAAGCCTTGCACCGCCGCATAGTCTGACGCCACGAGGGCTTCGAGAGCGTACGATCCGATGCCTGGCCAGGAGAAGACCTTCTCGACTACGACATTCGCGCTGATCAGAAACGAGAACACGAAACCAGCCGTGGTCAGAACAGGCAGCATGGCGTTTCTGAGCGCATAGACGTAGATCAGACGCCACCTCGGCATGTCGTAAGAACGGGCAGCCCGGATAAAATCGCTGGAGAGCACCGTCAGCATCGCTCCTCGCGTGATCCGGGTCAGAGGTCCGATGCCGGAAAGTGCAAGCGCAATCGATGGAAGGACCAGATGGGCGAGGCCGTCCGTTACGCTTTCATAGTCACCCGCAAGGACACCGTCGATGACTATCAGGCCGGACTTGACAGGCGGAGGAAAACCAAGTGGATCAATCCGACCCAGAGGAGCCGGCGCAAGACCGAGCAGATAATAGAAGACGAAGACCAACAGCAGGCCCGTGAAGAAAGAGGGCATCGACAATGCCGTCGTCGAGAAGAACCTGGCAGCGTGGTCGATCAGGCTTCCCTTCCGAAGCGCACCTATGACTCCGAGCGGAATCGAAACCAGCAATGCGATCAGGAGCGAGAGCCCGGTCAACTCGAGCGTCGCCGGCATTCGCGCCGCCAAGTCCCTGACAACAGGCTGACCCGTTATCAGCGATTTTCCCAGATCGCCATGAAGCAGATTGACGATGTAGGAGACGAATTGCTCCCATAAAGGCCGATCGAGAAGCATGGCCTTGCGTATGTCGGCGATCGCTTCGGGAGTAGGAGCCGCGCCAGCGAAGTAGACCGCCGGGTCCCCCGGCAGCAGTCGCGTGAGAGCAAAGGAAACCAGAACGACACCGAAGATGGTCGGCACCGCAAATGCGACCCGCTTGATGACCGATCGCAGCAGAGGGAACAACTTTTAGGCCTTTGCCAGGGTGCGCGCATCCACTTGACGGTGGAACATATAGACGTACCCGTTGACGTCCTGCTGAACCGCGACGTCCAGCACTGGCTGATAGAGCGGGATGTAGGGTACTTCCGTCATCGCGAGCTTGATGAATTGCCTTGCGATCGATTCGTACTCGCCTCCTTCGCGCGCCTGTCTCGCGGCGTCGAGCAGCTTATCCATCTCGGGGTTTTTGTAGCTTGCGACATTGAAGACGGTATTTTGCCCGTGCCAGAGCCAACGGAAGTAGAAGTCCGCTCCGTCAAACCAGGCGCCGAAAACGTCGATCGCCATCGGCCAGTTCTTCTGGCTTCGTCTCGCAAAGAAGTCCGGAATTTTCTCGATCGTCAGCTTCACGCCGAGCTTGCCCAGTGCATCCTGAATGATGAGCGCGGCCGGCTCGTCGACTGTTGCCGCTCCTGCATCGAAGTAGAGCTTGGTCTCGAATCCGCCTGCGAGCCCTGCATCGGACAGCAGAGCCTTCGCCTTGTCGGGATCGTAGCCATAGGGGAACGGCTGCGGCCAGGACGCGTCCTGAGGCGCATTTGCCGACGCACCGAACATCGGCTTCGCACGGCCGTATACCGCACTCTCGATCACCTTCTCGTAGGGAATAGCATAGGCGATCGCCTGTCTTACTCTCACGTCGTCGAACGGCTTGGTGATTGTCGAAAGGGAGAGATACCTCAGCGTGTTTGCCTGCGGTGCCGACTCGATCTTGATCTTCTTGGCAGCAGCAATGTCGGCCACGTCGCGCGGCGGGAGATCGGTTGCAACATCAGCGTCCGCCCGTTCGACCAGGGCCCGGCGGGTGCCGGCCGCAGGCACGGACCGATAGAGAGCCCGTTCCTGTTTCGGCAAGGTCCCTCCTTTCCAATCGGCGAACCGCGTCAGAATGATCTGCTCGTCGGGTTTGAAAGATTCGACCTTATATGCGCCTGAGCCCGCTGAATTGACCTTGGTGAATTCCAGCGCCCAGGGATCAGAGGTTGTCGCGTGCGACTTGCAAAGCTCGCTGTTGTAAACGCCGGGCACAACGATCGCGAGGCTTGGGAGCGTAAGCTTGTCTCGCTTCAGAAGCTTGATCTTGAAAGTACGCTCGTCGACGACCTCGAACTGATTGACGTCGGTGAGTGAAACCTGCTCCATCTGACGCTGAGGGAAACCTCCGACCGATACGAAGCGGTCGAACGACCATTTGACGTCACGCGCGGTTATCGGCGCCCCGTCGTGAAATTTGAGATCCTGCTTCAGCTTGAAGACGACCGCGGAATTGTCGGGCGCGATTTCCCAGCTTTCCGCGAGTTGCGGCTCGAGCTTGTCGTAGTCGTAGCTCGGCACTCCGTTCGGCAAAATCTTCGTACCGAACCGGATCAGCCTGTCGTACGTCATCATGCAAAGTCCGTAGGACGCACGATTTGCCCCCGGCGTGTGAACGTCCAGCGTATTCGAATTGGACTCCGACACGATGACGATGCGGCTTGATTTGGATTGGCCGTAAGCGGGAAGAACCAGGAGCGACGAAGCTGCACCCGCGGTAGCCAGCTCCAAGAACTGTCGACGATCCATTCGGTATGCCCCCTGAAGAACGGCCACAATTTTGTATAGACATAATTCTGAAGTCAAGGGAGCATGCTGCACCGTATCCCTGGCAATCGCCAGCTTGACCTCTGCATTCGAGGAAAAGGCGGACAGTATTTTGCTCTTCATTGGATCGCGATTTTTGAACCAGCCGAACTGGTCTGAGCGCGGTCCGCGTGCGCAATCTGGAGGCGGCGCGTGGGAGCATGATCGAAAACAATACGGTTCAAGAAAACCGAACCAGATCGAAACAAAGCTTTTCTTTATCGACGGTCCGCTAGGCAGATATTCTGGCGTCCAATGATTGACCCCGCCGACAGCGCCGTCCCAGACTTAAGTCTGGGACGCGGCGCGCGAAGCTCGGCCAGAGTCCCTGGCGACAACCCTTTACCGCAACTCTGGCCACCCCCGCTCCGGGATCGGCCAAACCCGCAGGATTCCGCGCAGATGCCGGCACTTGACGGCCCATCTTGGGCCAATAGAGTCAGTTCCATGCGGTATTCGCTTCGCCAATTGGAGTATTTCATCGCTGCAGGTGAAACGCTGAGCATCACCTTGGCAGCCGAGCGAATTCATATCTCCCAACCGTCGATCTCAACCGCAATATCCTTCCTGGAGAAGGAGCTGGGTGTTCAACTCTTCATCCGTCACCATGCTCAAGGCCTGTCGCTCACTCCCGCCGGGCGGGAATTGCTGCGCGAGGCGAAGAATGTGGTAGCGCAGGCCCAGCGCCTGTATGTCTTCGCATCCGAGACCAGCAACCAGATCCGTGGAACGTTATCGCTAGGGTGCATGGTCACACTCGCCCCGATGCTGGTCCCGGAATTGGTTCACTCTTTTACCACTGCTTTCGCGACAACGAAGGTCGCGCACAGGGAAGCAAATCCGGATCAACTTCTCGACGATCTAAGACGGTCGCGGATCGACGTCGCGATCATTTATGACCTGCAGGTCCCTGCCGATATCGATTTCCTACCGCTGGCCCGGCTACCTCCGCACGTCCTGTTAAGCGAGTCTCATCCTTTGGCCAGCCGAACCGCATTGACCTTGAAGGAGATCGTCGATCATCCGATGATCCTGCTCGATCTGCCGCTGAGCCGGGAATATTTCCTTGCCTTGTTCATGAAGGAAGATCTCGAGCCGAACATTTATGCGCGTTCAGAGCACATCGAGGTTGTCCGGACGATGGTGGCCAACGGACTGGGATACTCGCTTCTCAACATCAGACCGAGGTCCGATCAGGCCTTGGACGGAAAACGCCTGAAACGCGTGAGACTGATTGGAGACAATCGGCCGATGGTGATCGGCACAGCAACCCTGAAAACCGTGAGTAAATCGCGGTTGATCCAAGCGTTCGAGAGCCACTGCCGTTCATTCATCTCCGACAGTTACATACCCGGAATGGTCGCGCCAGTCTTCGATAAGACAAAGCGAAGGACGAGCCCAGAGAATACTGAGGAACCTTCGTGACGCTGCAACCCTTTCCGACCCAATCCGCTGACACGTATCCATTCGATCTTGGCTCTCACGGCCGGACGATCGCGACGATTTCGCCTGAGGCGCAGCGCTGGTTTAATCTCGGGCTGAACTGGTGTCTCGGCTTCAACCAGGAAGAGGGCGTGAAATGTTTTCACAACGCGCTTGCGTTCGATCCGGATTGCGTGATGGCCCACTGGGGTGTCGCGTATGGATCGGGCCCCTTCTACAATTTGATCTGGCGCGACCTGGGAGAGATCGAGGCCGACCAGATCACGAAAGTGGCTTTCCATCATGTCCAGCGCGCGCTCGCACTAAGCGAGGGACGGGAGGATGCCGAACGTCATCTGGTCGAAGCCCTCGCGACGCGGTTTCAGAAGCCGCACCACGTCGAACCGGAACAGTACGATCGCTGGGACGATGACTACGCCGCCGCGATGCGGCGGGTCCACCATGCGTTTCCCGACGACCACGACATCATGGCGTTGTTGGTCGAGGCGCTGATCACGCGGACGCCGCGTAAGCTCTGGGACGTCAAATCCGGATTGCCTGCGCGAAACGCGGACACAGTGGAGGCGTTGCATGTCTGCGACAAGTCGATCGCATTGGCCGACAAACAGGGCACTCCTCTGCATCCGGCCATCGTTCATCTTCACATTCATCTGCTCGAGATGTCGAACGAACCCGAACGTGCCTTGCGATCGGCCGACGTCTTGTCGAATTTGTGCCCCGGCGCCGGGCACATGAATCACATGCCGGGCCACATCTACGTTCTTTGCGGCGACTATGAGCGGGCCAGGATTGCAAGCGAGAAAGCCATCAAAGCCGACGACATGTACGCCGACTACGCCGGTTCATTGAATTTCTACGTAACCGCACGCTGTCACGACCTGCATCTGATGATGTTCACCTGCATGTTCCTGGGCCAATTTGCGCCAGCCATCGCTGCGGCCGACAAGATACGCGAGATGCTCACGTCCGACATTCTCGGCGTCCGCAATCGCCCCAAACTGGCGAATACAACCGAAGGCTATTACTCGGTCAAGATGCATGTTCTGATCCGCTTCGGACGTTGGCAGGAGATCATCGATGAGCCGGTCCCCGCTGACGGCAACATCTTCCTGGTTACGATCCCGATGCACCACTACGCGCGCGCAATTGCGCATGCGACGCTGAAGGACTTTGCGAAAGCCGACGAGGAGCGACGGCTGTTCCAGCTCGCCAAGAGCCGCGTGCCGCCGTCTAGACGCTTTCTCAGCAATTTTGCGCTGGACGTCCTGTCGGTCGGTGAAGCTATGCTCGAGGGCGAGCTGGAATATCACAAGGGAAATCACGAGGCCGGCTATCGCCATCTGCGGGAGGCCGTCCGGCGCGACGACAATCTCGGCTATACCGAGCCCTGGGCCTGGATGCATCCGCCGCGCCACGCGCTCGCCGCCCTCCTGATGGAGCGGGGACACTACGCCGAAGCGGAAGATATCTACCGCGATGACCTCGGGCTTACCAACAGAGTGCAACGCTGCACTCAGCATCCGGACAACGTGTGGGCCCTTCACGGCCTGGTAGAATGCCTGCAAAGGCGAGAGGAAACGGTCGAACTGCCACTCCTCTCGTCAAAACTGGCAGCCGCTCTTGCAAAGGCGGACACACCAATAACTTCGTCTTGTATGTGTAGACTCGATGAATATCGTCCAACACGGGCCTGTTGCTGTAACTGAACCGCTGTTCTTACCGATTTTCGGGAAGAGAGCTCACTATCCTGGGCGCGAAATGGCCGGCATGACGGTGTGCCTTCGCGCACCCGAGCACAGCTGGCCGCGCCTCTATCGAGAGACGTGCGCGGCACCGTATGAAGCCCGAACTGCGCGATTTCATTTCCGTCAGTGGCTGCACCGACATGCAGTTTCGAGGCCGCGGAAACAGTCTCATAGCCCTCGCAAGCTGCGAGTTGAGCCGTAATCGTTGTTCTCTCCGCAGAGCGCGACAACGGCTTCACCGGTGAGCTCAATCTCGCCGGTCTGGTTTCCTGCGGTCATCTGCGCGCGGTTATGAAGAAGGTCATCCGCTCTGCTGAGAGAATGCGGTCGCAGAATATCGTAGGGCGGCGTGCGAAAGCGTAGGTTTGGTAGCGGGAGAGTGTGTACTGCCGCCTCTCCCCACACGACGCAAATCTGCGATATTTGCTCCGATCGTCCGCCTGAACTCTGAAGCTGGTCGAACGGTGGATTCAATTCGGGGACCGCAACGACCTCTCCCAAAGTCTTCCGCCGGTCGTGATCTGCCTACGTTTGCAAGGATTTGGTCCGCTCTCTTCGTGAGGGCAGACTTTGGCGGTTGCTAGCTGCAGGTCGGCCATGGCCATGCCCGGACATCGCCACAGGCGGGGCTAGCTGACATGTCACTTGCTTGACACCTTTCGTAGCGTTGGTCTCTAATCCCCGGGCAAGTCCTGAGGCTGGAGGCGAAGTTTTCGTCGCCAGTCAAGAATGAGGCCAACTGCTCCGCCAGGCGAGTGCCGGGTAAAGGAGCGGAGGTTAAAAATAGCTTCCTGGGAGGGAACAATGGACAGACGCCAGACAATCAAAATGCTTGGTGGTGCGGCGGCGATCGCCGGTACCGGTTTTCCGGGGTTTGCTTTTGCGCAGGCTCAAAAGGAAATGGTCACGGTCGTGAAGATCGCCGGCATTCCGTGGTTCAACGCTCTTGAAAAGGGAATCCAGAAGGGCGCCAAGGACTTCAGCATCAATGCCACCATGGTTGGACCGGCGAACGTCGATCCGGCACAGCAGGTAAAGCTGCTCGATGACCTGATCGCCAAGAAGGTCAACGTGATCGGCTTGGTGCCGCTGGACGTCAAAGTGTGCGAGCCGGTGCTCAAGCGCGCCCAAGCGGCCGGCATCAAAGTCATCACCCATGAGGGCCCCGAACAAGAAGGCCGTGACTGGAATGTGGAATTGATCGATTCCGTTCGCTTCGGTGAAGTGCAGATGGAGCGTCTCGCCAAGGACATGGGCGGCGAAGGCGATTACGTGGTTTATGTCGGGACCTTGACGACGCCGCTTCACAACAAATGGGCCGACGCCGCGATTGCCTATCAGCAGAAGAATTTCCCGAAAATGAAGCTCGTCGCCGACCGTTTCCCCGGCGCCGACGAGATCGATACCAGCCAGCGCACGACGCTTGACGTGATCAAAGCCTATCCGAACCTGCGCGGCATTCTCGGCTTCGGCTCGAATGGGCCGATCGGGGCCGGCAATGCGGTGCGTCAGCAACGCCTTGGCAAGAAGATCGCCGTGGTCGGCACCGTGCTGCCGAGCCAGGCGAAATCGCTCATCGCGGATGATACCATCCGCGAAGGTTTCCTGTGGAATCCCACCGATGCAGGTTACGCCATGGTTGCAGTTGCCAAGCTCGTGCTTGATGGCAAGCCAATCACGGATGGCGTCGATGTTCCCGGCCTCGGCAAGGCCGCGGTCGATGTGGCCGGCAAGCAGATCAAGGTCGACAAGATCATGCGGATCAACAAAGAAACCATCGATGGACTGATCGCCGGAGGACTCTAGAACTACACCGGTCCCAGCCGCCTCGTCGCGCTGCATTCCCGGCTTTCCGGCCGGGAATGCGATCCTCGTCGAGACGATCACTCGACATGCGGTCCCATTACAGGACGAAGCCTTGACGACTTTCCTGGAGATGTCCGGCATATCAAAACGTTTCGGCGGCGTGCATGCGCTTCGCGACGTCGATCTGACGCTGGAGGTCGGAGAGGTGCATTGCCTTGTCGGCGAAAACGGATCCGGCAAGTCCACGCTGATCAAGATCATTTCCGGCGTCGAGGCGCCGGAACCAGGAGGCCGGATCGTCATTTCCGGCAAGGAGTACCCAAAACTGAGCCCGGTCTACTCCACCCATTGCGGCATTCAGGTCATCTATCAGGATCTATCGCTATTCTCCAACCTCACCGTCGTCGAGAACATCGCCATGGCGCACCATCTTGGCGGCATCCACACGGTGAACTGGTCCTCCATGCGGGCCATCGCCATGGCCACAATGGCGAAGGTCGGCATTGAGGTCGATCCTGAAACAAAAGTCTCCGAACTCAGCATTGCCGGACGCCAGCTGGTAGCGATCTGCCGGGCCTTGGCGGCGGATGCCAAACTTCTCATCATGGATGAGCCGACGGCGTCGCTGACCCGCCACGAGGTCAACACCTTGATCAAGCTCGTCAGCGACCTGAAAAGAAGCGGTATCTGCGTCGTATTCGTGAGCCATCGCCTCGACGAGGTGCTTGAGATTGCCGAACGCGTGACGGTGTTGCGGGACGGCGCCAAGGTAGGCACCTTTGCCGCAGCGACTATCGACGGCAGCAAACTCAGTTACCTGATGACCGGGAAGGCTTTTGAGTATCAGAAACAGGTGCCCGACCTTGCCGTGGGTGCGGTTGTCCTCGAAGTCCAGGGCCTTGGCCGCGATGGTGACTACGACGATGTGAGCTTGCAATTGCGCGCCGGAGAAGTCGTGGGCCTTACCGGATTGCTCGGATCGGGCCGAACCGAGCTCGCACTGTCGCTCTTCGGCATGAACCCGCCCGATCGAGGCACCATGGCGCTTGACGGTCACCGCATCGCGCTGAACACAAATGCAGACGCGATCCGTCGAGGCATCGCCTACGTATCTGAGGACAGGCTTACACTTGGCCTTATTCTTGACCAGTCGATCACGTCGAACGTCACGCTGACTGTGTTGGAACGTCTCGCTGGCGCATTCGGCCTGATTGGCGCACGCGCGCGGCAAAGCCACGTTGCGCGATGGGTCGCCGAACTCGGAATCAAGGTCTCTAATCCCAACAACCCGGTCAAGACGCTCTCCGGCGGCAATCAGCAGCGGATCGTGCTCGCCAAATGGATGGCGACCAACCCGCGAGTGCTTATCCTTGATAGCCCAACGGTCGGTGTCGACATCCGCGCTAAGGATGGGATTTATGAGATCATCCGGCGGTTGGCCCGCGAGGGCGTCGCAGTGCTGATGATATCAGACGAAATCCCCGAGGTGCTTTATCACAGCCATCGCGTGCTGGTGATGCGCGAAGGGCGTTTGACCGCTGACGTGATGGCCGCAGACACCTCCGAAGATGCGCTTCGGCAGGCGGTCAATGCCTGAATCGCGGTTTGCTTCATTTGGCAGGTTTCGGCGCAGCCATGAGTTCTGGCTGTTGATCGTGATCCTCGTGCTCTGCGCCAGCCTGGGCGCGGCGAACGGCCAGTTCCTGACCATGCAGAATCTGTTTGACCTGCTGACCTCCTACGCATTCGTAGGCATCCTCGCCCTCGGGCTGCTCGTGGTGCTGATCGCCGGCGGAATCGACATCTCCTTCACGGCGACGGCATCGGTGGCGCAATATGTCACGCTTACGGTGGCGAACGCATACGGCGCGAACTGGGTCTGCGTTTTTGCGATCGCGATCGGCATTGGCGGTGCGCTCGGCGCCCTCAACGCGATCTTCATCCAGAAGTTTCGGATACCATCAATCATCGTGTCCGTGGCAACGTTGAACATTTTCTATGGGCTGCTGATTTTCTTCACGGGCGGTAAATACATCTATTCGTTACCCGACTGGTTCGCGACCGGGATATTCTGGTTCGAGTTCGATTGGGGCAAGGATACGTCCTACGGCGTCAACCTGCAGATCCTCGCGCTCGGGTTCTCTTTTCTGTTCACCTGGCTCCTGCTCAATCGTAGCAATATCGGTCGTCAGATCTACGCCATGGGGGGCAATACCGATGCCGCGCAGCGACTTGGCTTCCATGTCTTCGGCCTCAACATGCTGGTCTATTGCTACATGGGGGTCATGGCCGGTATCGCCTCGCTGGTCCAGGCGCAGCTTGCACAGTCCGTCGCTCCGACGGTGCTGGTCGGCAAGGAGCTTGACGTGGTTGCGGCCGTCGTGCTCGGCGGCGCCAGCCTGATGGGCGGCGCCGGCACTGTTTTCGGCACGTTTCTGGGGTTGGCACTGCTCGCCATCCTGCAGAATGGAATCATTTTGTTGGGCGTCTCGTCCTATTGGTCGCCATTTTTTGTCGGGTTGGTCATTCTGATCTCGGTCTCAGCGACAGCCTGGTCGCAACGAGAACGGCGAACCCGGAGCATGCGGCCATGAGAAATGCGTCCACCCTCGCCCTTCGCGGACACCTGATCCGTTTGGCCGGCAGCGGAACGATCGCAACCCTGATCCTGTTGTTGGCCGCGCTCTGGTTGGTGTTCGCCATTACCATCGGCGACCGGTTTTTCTCCGTCAACACGCTGCAATCGATGGCCTTCCAGATGCCGGAGCTCGGCATCCTTTCGCTTGCGATGATGCTGGCCCTGCTATCTGGCGGCCTCAACCTTTCCATCATCGCCACCGCTAATCTCTCCGGACTGACCATTGCCTTCCTGCTGACCCACTACATTCCGGGCACTCAGGGCATTGCCTGGGCCGGCGTGCAGGTGCTGGCGATTGCGGCAGGGTTTGCCGTCGCGGCACTGGTCGGCCTTGTCAACGGATTTGTCATCGCCTATCTCGGCGTTTCGCCGATCCTCGCGACCCTCGGCACCATGACACTCTGCAAGGGACTCGCGATCGGCCTGACACGCGGCAATGTCATCTCCGGATTTCCGGAGCCCATTGTTTTCATCGGCAATGGAACGATTCTCGGGGTGCCTTTTGCCCTGATCGTGCTGGCGCTCTGTGCGTTGCCCGTCGCGCTCATGCTAAACGCAACGCCCTTCGGGGCAAGGGTTTACATGATCGGCTCGAACGAGAAGGCAACCCGCTATTCCGGCGTCGATACCCGCGCCGTCCTGCTCAAGCTATATCTCCTCTCGAGCCTGCTGGCCGGTGTCGCAGCGGTCGTCATGCTGGCACGTTTCAATTCAGCCAACGCGGCATATGGCGAGAGCTATCTGCTCGTCACCATTCTTGCAGCAGTGCTCGGTGGCGTCGATCCATTTGGCGGCTTTGGCAAAGTCGGCGGATTGCTGCTTGCGCTGATCATCCTTCAGGTGATCTCTTCGGCGTTCAACCTTCTCAATCTCAGCCAGTTCCTCACTCTGGCGATCTGGGGGGGCATCCTGATTGCCGTTGCCGCGGTCCCTCATCTGGGCGGCAAAGCGCCCCGGTAGACAACGATGACAAGATCGGAAGCCTCTCCCCGGATCGCGGTTCTCGACATTGGCAAGACGAATCTGAAACTGCTGATCGCGAGTGAGGACGGCTGGCCGCTCGAAACACATTCGATCCCGAATGTGCCGACCACGGCAGGACCATACCTTGCCTATGATCTTGCCGGGCTGGAAGAGTGGTTCCTCGACACTTTGGCCGTGGTGACGCAACGCCACACCATCGGCGCGGTGATCGCGACCGCGCATGGGTGTGGCGCCGTTCTTGTCGAAGGTGACGAGCCAGTGCTGCCGATGATGGACTATGATGCGGTCTCGCCGCCTGAGATCGACCAGACCTACGCCCGGATTGCGCCTGCCTATGATGAAGTGTTTTGCGGTATCAGCGGCGCGATGCGGCTCGGCAAGCAATTGCTCTGGCAGGAAAGCGCATATCCCGCCGAATTCGCCCGCGCGAAAACCTATCTTACGACTGCGCAGTATTTCGCCTTGCGGCTCGGCGGGTGTGCTGCAAGTGAAATTTCACAGCTCGCGGCTCAGAGCCATATCTGGGACCTCTTCCACAATCAGCCTTCCTCCCTGATGCGCAAGCGCGGCTGGGACCGTCTTCTGCCGGAGCGGGCATCCGCCGGAGCGGTGCTAGGGAGGGTTTCGGAGGCCGTAGCCAAGCGTACCGGCCTGGCGCGCTCGACCGAAATCCTCTGCGGCGTGCATGATTCCAACGCCAACCTGTTCCGCTACAAGGCCGCCGGCATGGCCGATACCTCGATCCTATCAACAGGCACCTGGATGATCGGCTTTCAGCGCGGCCTCGCGCTAGACAAGCTCGACGCCACACGCGGCATGGTGCTCAATATCGATGTCGACGGTGAGAACGTACCCTCCACGCTGATCGCGACAGGCCGCGAATACGACTTGATCAGCAGAGACCACAACGCTTCTGATGCAGCTGTCCTCACCGCATTGCCGAGTCTACTGGCCCTTGGAACCCTGGCACTCCCCTCCTTCGTTGGGGATGACGGACTGTTCCCCGGTGCAGCTCACCGCGGACGCATTATCGGACCGCGGCCCGAGACGCCAGCCGAATGGCAGGGGCTGGCAGTCCTCTACGCCGCATTCAACGCAAACCGCTGTCTAGATGCGCTTGGCAGCTCAAAACACATCGTCATCGACGGTGGCTTCGCCGCCAACCTGCTCTTCGCGCGCGCTCTGGCCGCGTTGCGGCCATCGCAGAGCGTCTCGGTGAGCCAATCTCGGGATGGAACGGCGCTCGGCGCGGCGCTGCTGTGGCGGAGATTTTCGCGTACGATTGCGGTTTCGAGCGTGGTGCTTGAAGCTGTCACGCCGCTCGGCGAGGATGAGTGCAAACGCACCCTTTCCGCCGCCTATCAATCCTGGGTTTCTTTTTCGGAGCACCCATCATGACAGACCGCAATCATGCCGATCTCCGCCAGGGCATCGTCGATACCTGTAAGGAGATGAACCGAAACGGTCTCAACCAAGGGACTTCCGGCAATCTTTCGCACCGGATTCCCAACGGCATGCTAATCACACCGACAAGCCTGCCCTACGAGCGCATGCGGCCAGAAGACATTGTCGCGATGGATTTTGGCGCGAATTACCAGGGCAACCATCGCCCTTCTTCAGAATGGCGTTTTCATCGCGATATTCTGCGAGCGCGTGACGACATAAACGTCGTGCTTCATACGCATTCCACCTTCAGCACCATTCTCGCCGTGCACGAGCGTGGCATTCCCTGCTTCCACTACATGGTCGCGGTAGCCGGTGGCAACGATATCCGTTGTTCGCCTTATGCCTGTTTCGGCACACAGGCGCTGTCGGATTATGCCGTCAATGCGCTCGAAGGACGAAATGCCTGCCTGCTCGGCCATCATGGCTTGATCGTAACGGCGCAGACATTTGAAAAGGCGCTTTGGCTTGCCGTGGAGGTGGAGACCCTGGCGAAGATGTATGTCCACGCGCTGGCGATCGGCGAACCTCCGCGCCTCAGCGAGACCGAAATGGCACAGGTCCACGAACAGATGAAACGCATGGGCTACGGCCAGGCGCCCGATCTTGACGACGTCGGTGACGTTCCACGCGCCATACTGCAGTCGAAACCCGTGCCACATTGACTCAGAGTGTCGTTGAACGCGGCTAGTATTCTCTTCGCTAAGGAAATTTGCAAGCAACTCTACCAGCCCCTAGTGATCAAGCGAAAATTGTCAGACCGCGAGCCAATATCCCTTGTGAATATCGAACTTCACGGCGCCGTCGTCTCGCATCTTCAACAAGAGCGATTGGCAATCGTCCTCATGCTTTATGTTCACGCGCTTCATGATTTCGAAAACCTTCAGAGGCTTTTCGCCAAGGGCAATCAGAATCTTGTCTCGATCGGTCATTGGGGTTCCTTGTATCGGCATCGGCGACGGTACGCGCTGTGCAGATCGTCTGCAACGGCCGCGTTTGCATGACGAGGTCCGCTCCGGGTCACCAGGCCCGAAGCTGCCGCGCCAATACAGCAGCACGGAGCGAGATTCGCTACCGGACAATCTTTGACGTCGCGACCAGCGTGCCTAGAGATGCACTTCCTCTCGAGTCTTGGTCTGCGCGTCGTAGATTCGAATTTGCTGCAACAGAAAGCGCTTTTTGAGCTCTTTCGCACCAGCTCTTGCCCCATCCGCAGTCGCAAATTCGGCCTTCAGACGGCCATCAACCTCTAGCGAATAGCCAAAATCGGACTGCTGGTGAGCTGCTGCAAGCATATTATTCCTTCACCGATAAAGCTGATCGAACATCGATTGCATACCGTGAGTCGGTCAAACAGCGCCAGCAAGTACCGCCCCGGAAAAGCACGGCCATGAGCTCAATACGCAATTGCTGCATTTCATTTTTGCCATCCGGTATCGGCGAAAGCTGCCCCAACAAAAAGTCGACTGCGACCGGCATCGCAAGCAGACCCATAATACCGCTTCGAAAGCATGCTTCGTGAAGGCTAGCCAACCGCTCCCGTCGCTTTGATCTGCACGCGCTGTACGTTCAGCCGACTTCGAGGTCGTGGATGCGTGGCCAGATCCCGTCCGGCGTGAGGTCGAGCGTTGCGAGCGTGATCGGCAGCTTGAAGCGCCGTCGGCCGGCACTTCCGGGATTAACATAGAGAACTCCGTCGATCGTCTGGATCTTCGGCTCGTGGGAATGGCCAGATACGACGACGTCGATGCCGCGTGCGACAGGATCGATGTTCAGGCTTTTTAGGTCATGAAGGACGTAGACCACTTTCTCTGCGAGGCGCACAACTTCGGTTTCGGCATGCTCCACGGACCAAGCGCCCGCATCCACGTTCCCGCGGATCGCGGTGACAGGCGCAATCTTCCGTAGCGTTGCTATGATGTTAGGTTCGCCGATGTCACCGGCATGGATGATGTGACCGACGCCGGCCAGAGCACGCTCGGCCTCCGGTCTCAAAAGCCCGTGGGTATCTGAGATGATACCGACCCTGAAAGCCATCTTGAAACCTTTGTCGGCCGCCGTGACGTGCGTTTACTGAGCACGCCTCCGCGTTTATAACGCCTCGCCGCATCGGCGCCACCCTAACGGCCAGTTGGCTGCCATGGCGCGAGCATCGATACGCCTTACATGACAGTATATAGCCTCCGCAGTGATCCCTTTGAAGAAGCCCTTGCTCGTCTTTCTATGTCTCATCCTCGTGCCGATCGCAGCAACGGTTGCGCGTTGTTTCTGGCTGGGCGCGAGCAATCGCGGTGCCGAGCGCACTACGAAAGCATTCGCGCGCCGCGCGAATTTGCCCCCGGTTGAAAAGAATGGTTCGCCACCCCGCCTCACCGAATGAGGACGTCTATAGAGCGTTCTCGGATTCAGCGAAGAAGTTTGGGCTACTTTTGCTGTGACCTACAGCTCTTGAGCTTGGCGATTGCCGAGCGGCTAGTAGAAGAGCCCTGTCCTACGCGAGGTCAGGTTGGCCCACTGCTCATAACGGTCTGGTTGCAGGTTCGAGTCCTGCCGGGCCCACCAAGAATATCAGTATCTTACTTGGTCTTCGTTGCTCTCGGCGCGACGACCGCACCAGGAACCGCACCAGATACGTGCGCTTTTCGTTCGGCGTGAGTTCGCGCACCGCAATCCGCTCGATGGCGCCAGGCAGGACTTGGGTGATGTTGAATGCAATCGTCGCTCACTCATCGGTTGGATGGTGGTCTGACGGAGCCTCTGAGCAGGAAGCGTATACTCATAGAAACTCAACGCCCATTCCGCCAAACGTACGGGTAAACCTGCATTGCGTCTGTGATCGAGCCTCGTTAGTCCGGCAGCTGCGACGAGCCAAAGAGACGCAGTGTCGGGGATTGGAGTCACGAGACCGCTAGCGCTTTTCCCCACACGCCGCAAATCTGCGATATTTCCTCCGACCGTCTGCCTAAGCTCAGAAGCTTGTCGAACGGTAGGTTCAAATCGGGGGACCTGCAACCATCTCAACTTGCTATTTCAGGTGATCGTCTAGGCATGGCCAGCACTGCTTGCCATCCTTCCGCTACCGATAGCTCCAGTTCTTCGATGTGGACGCTGAAGACGACTAGGTAGAGATCGTCCCGAATTTTGCTTTCCTCGCCTACAGTCTGATGATGAGTTTTCCTCGATTCTCGCCGGCATAAAGCATTGCGATTGACGCGGGTGCGGCCTCAATGCCCTCCAGGACGTCCTCCCGATATTTGAGACGTCCTTCTCGGATCCAGCCGGCGAGCGCAGCTACTCCCTCCTCGTACCTTGGTGCGAAGTCGGTCGTCAGAAAGCCTTGCATGATCGCGCGCTTGACGAGTAAATGCCGCTCCGGGCGCGGTCCCTCATTCCATGGATCCCAGCTCGCGTAGGACGCCGTACCGCAGATCGCTATTCGTGCCCCCAGATTGATGCGGCGAAGAACAGCATCGTGGACCGCGCCCGACGTGTTGTCGAAGAATGCATCAATCCCATCCGGACAGCGCTCTACCAGCGCCTCGTCAAGGTCCTTCGTTGCCTTGTAGTCGATTGCGTGATCGTAGCCGAAATCCTCGACACACTGTCGAACCTTCTCGGGTCCGCCAGCGAACCCGATCGTGCGACATCCCTTGATCTTTGCGATCTGCCCGACGGCGGAGCCGACACCTCCGGCCGCGGTCGAAACCGCAACAGTTTCTCCCGACTTCGGCCGGCAGACGTCCAACAGGCCGAAACACGCAGTGAGCCCATTGAGCCCCAGAATCCCTAAAGAGAGCGACAGCGGCAAATCCGCTTCCTGGACCTTGCGCATCACCTGGGGCTGCTTGACCGCGGAGTAATCCTGCCAACCGAATATGCCCGTGACCTTGTCGCCGACAGCATAGGCAGGATTGCGCGATTCAACGACCTCGCCGGCAGCAAATGCCCGCATGGTGTCGCCCACCTCTATTCTTGGCCAATACGTGCTCTTGTCAGCGATCCATCCGCGCATCGCGGGATCAGCAGAGAGATAGGAGTTGTGAACGAGAAATTCTCCATCAGACAAAGTCGGCGACTCGACTTCGCGGAGATCAAAATCTGCCGCCTGAGGAATGCCGTTCGGGCGGGAGCGTAGCCAAATCTGGCGGTTCTTCATTGCTGCCTTCCTTTCCTTACGCGCTGTAAGCGACTGGACCTGCGAGCCCAGGGGATCACCCCTGAGCCAGATTGAAGCTGAACTCGGCTCCCCAGGCGTTCAGTTCAGTGAGCTGCCAGGTCCTGGGGCGCATCGGGAGGTGTTCATGCCAAGGCCTTGGTTCGTGGAAGCCGAGTTCCGGAATGAATTGATCCATCTCCGTGTAAAGCTCGACGATCACCTTGTCGGGATCATAGTGATAGCCGGCGATGTTGTGGCCCGCCGTGTGGCGCGAGGGGCCCCAGAGTTGCTTGACCCCGGCGGCACGAAGACTGTCCGCCGCCACTGCATGGTATGCGGTGTCCTTGAGCTCGAAGGCGATGTGATGAAGCCGAGACTCCGGGGCGCTGACCACGTTGATTACGTGGTGTTCTCGGTTGCAGGTGAGAAAGGTCGCGATCCCCTGGATATCGTCCGTGTAGCGAAAGCCCAGGAATTCCTCGTAGAATTTGACGAGCTTCTCACCTTCCGGTGAAACGACGGCGAGATGTCCCAGCCGAACCGGCGCCACGGCGGTCTTCTTGAATCCCGGCGCCGGGGCTTCCATTGTGCCGTAGAACTGGAAGATGCTGTGGCCGGGGCCCTCGACCTCGACAAGCTCGGCGATTCCCGGCTGAGAGTCCGTCTTGATTTCTGCGGCCAGACCAAATGCCCTCACCTGCTTGGCGAACTCCGCCACAGCAATACCTGGATTCAGCTGAAAACCGACGTGACGCAACGCCTTCTCGCCGGCCGGACTGAGTACGATGTTGTGCTGGTCGTAGCCGAGCGACAGGAAGACCGATCCGTCGTCGCCCGTCGCCGTCTGGGTCAATCCGATGGCTTCGAGATAGTGCTGCTTCGTTCGTTCAATGTCCGCCGTTGCCAGTGCGACGTATCCAAGCCGAAACACCTTCGGGTCGAATGTCTTCATATGTTTCCTCCGGCATTTTTTGGTTCTTGAATCCGGCCGATCAGGACAGCGTGGCCTTGACGC
The DNA here is from genome assembly GCF_036924495.1 of Bradyrhizobium sp. AZCC 2230. NCBI lineage: Bacteria > Pseudomonadati > Pseudomonadota > Alphaproteobacteria > Hyphomicrobiales > Nitrobacteraceae > Bradyrhizobium > Bradyrhizobium sp. AZCC 2230. The sequence goes on from NZ_JAZHRS010000001.1 coordinate 4,521,659, forward strand.
GCTCCGGCGTCATGGGCAGCTCTCGCAATCGCCGGCCGGTCGCGTGGGCGAATGCGTTGGCAAGGGCAGCCGAGGTTGGCGGCAGTGAGCCTTCCCCCGCGCCGAGCGGCGGATCGCTCCGTTGCACCAAAACGATGTCAATGTTGGGGACCTCAGAGAAGGTGAGGACGGAATATCCCGACCAGTCCCGGCTCGTGATCTGACGCCGGTCGAATGTGACCTGCTCCTTCAGCGCGAGACTGACCGCCTGAACGATGCCGCCTTCAAGCTGGTTCTTCGCGCCGTCGGGATTGACGACGAGACCGATATCGGCCGCCATCACCACGCGGGGGACCTTGATGACACCCGTCTTGCGGTCGACCTCAACGTCAACCACCGCGGCAGCGTACATCCCGATGCTCTTGTAGCGGCAAAAGGCCAGGCCGCGGCCGCGCTGACCATCGCCTTTCCTTCCCGGAGCCCATCCCGCCTTGTCGGCGGCAACCCGCAGCACCGCCTGGGCGCGGGGATCCCTGAGATGGGCAAGGCGGAACGCCAGGGGATCGCTGCCGGCGGCTTCGGCGAGCTCGTCCATGAAGGACTCGATCGCGAAGATGTTGCCGTGCGAGCCCAGCGTCCGGAACGAGCCGTTGCGCACCGGCGCATCGAGCAGCAGATGATTGCGGATCTCCTTCCGCGGCAGCTCATACGAAGGCACCGCATTGCGGTCGCCGTCGCCGAACGGCTGGGGGATATGCGGCACGGGAGATTTGACGAAGGGCGTTTTCAAGTCCCAGGCCGCGAGCAGATTGACGCCGCCGGCCTGCCCCGGCCGCATCGCATGGCTGTTGCTCCAGACGTCGTAGGACCAATCCACGATCTTGCCGTCGGATCCGAGCGCCGCCTCGACCTTCATCGCCATTCCCGGACCGAAGGGCGCCCAGGCGAACTCGTCGTCCCGCATCCACTGCAGCTTGACCGGCGCGCCCGGAACGGCGCGCGCGACAAGCGCTGCGTCCAGAGCGACGTCATCAGCGCCATTGTGCCCGTAGCATCCGGCGCCGGGCACATGGACGACGTCGACCTCGCCATTCTGCATGCCCAGCACCTTGGCCAGATCGCCCCTCAGGGGAAACGCACCCTGGGTGTGCGACCACACCGTCATGCGCCCGTCCTTCAGCCAGGCGACTGCGCAGGAGGGGCCGATCGCAGCATGGGAGAGATAGGCACGGGAGTATTCGGCGCTCATTCGCCTCGCCTGGGCCGGCACCGGCTCCGACTGACCGGCCGTGCCCACGACGATGGTTTCCGCGCGCAGCTTCTGCAGCTCGGTGCGTAAACTCGCCATGTCAGGAAGCTCGACCGCGTCGTCGCTCCAATGCGCGCTCGCGGCAAGCGCATCGCGCGCGGCGATCGCCTGCTCCTCTCGCCCCGCAGCAACGGCAAGGAAATTGCCGTCGCTGATAACCGCGACCACGCCGGGACGCGCGCGCACGGCCGCCTCGTCGCATGCAAGAAGTCTTGCGCCGTAGCGCGGCGGCCGAACCACCCGCGCAAAGACCATCCCGGGAAGCCTGATGTCCTGGACATAGGACGGCGCTCCCGTCAGCTTGCCGGGCAGATCAATCCGGTTGATCGACTTGCCGACGATCGCATAGTCGCCCGGCTTCTTCGGCGCCGTGGCAAGTGCGATATCGCCCATCAACAGGCCGGCACTCTCTCTCGCCAGCTCCCAAAAGGTCGCGCGCCGACCATCAGCCGCAACGATCGTGCCATTGCTGACTTGTAGCTCTTCGGCGCGAACGCCAAACCGGCGCGCTGCCGCAGCGACAAGGATGCCACGCGCCTCCGCGCCGGCCGCGCGAATGGCGCCGCCGCCCTGCTCGACCGATTGGCTGCCGAACGTGTACTGCTCGTCCGGTCCCCGCGACGTGTCGACGGAGACCATGCGGATCTTGTCGAAGCCGACGTCGAGCTCCTCCGCCGCGATCTGCGCCAGCGCGGTCAGGATCCCCTGCCCGAGCTCGGCCTTGCCAGTGAAGACCGTCACCGTTTCATCGGGCTCCAATCGGATCCATCCCTCCAGCCTGCGATTGGCACGCAGGCTGAACGGCACATTTGCAGGAGTCTGGCCAGACACCGGAAGAGATGGCAGCGCAAAGGTCGCAAGCACCACCCCGAGCGACTGCGTGACATGCCTACGGGACAGCCTCATGACGCTCATCGCATCGGCTCCATGGCAGCCTTGCGAATGGCGCTGACGATCCGGTTATGGGTGCCGCAGCGGCAAAGCTGGTCCGCGAGCGCGTCCTTGATTTCCCCGTCGCTGGGTTTTGGATTGCGGTCGAGCAGGGCTTTGGCTGCCATGATCATGCCGTTCGAACAGAAGCCGCACTGCGCGGCCTGCGCGTCGATAAACGCCTTTTGCAAGGGATGCGGCTTCTGCATCGCGCCCAATCCCTCGAGCGTGACGATCGGGGCGTCCTCGACGTCGGCCAACGCAACCGAGCAGGTTCTCGTAAGCTTTCCGCCCACCAAAGCGGCGCAGGCACCGCACTGCCCGAGACCGCAGCCGAACTTCGGACCGTTCAATCCGAGATCGTTCCGCAGCACATACAACAGCGGCGTCTCCGGCGCCGCCGCAACTTCATGGGACTCGCCGTTCACCGTGATCCGGTATGTCATCCTTCACCCGCGAAGCTCAGCACAACATCCGACTACCCCGCTCACGCCGGTGTCCCGATCTTTGTCTCCTCAATGTCACCAAGTTGCCCCATGCGTGGATCTCGGACCGAGCCCCAGGTGTCGATCGATTCCGCCGCCATGGGGAGAGTGCGCGGCGTTCGCGGATCCACCTCGGTGAACTCCTCCATGCCGAAGCTGTATTCGAGCGTCATGCCATCGGGGTCCAGGAAGTAGAAGAACACGCTGGTGGAGGCTGGGTGCCGACCCGGTCCGAACACGATCGGCACATCGTGCTTCTTCATGCGGTTCTGCGCCTTTCCGATATCGTCGATCTCGGAGACCATGAAGTTCAGGTGATGAATAACCCCCTTCGGACCCTTGCCGACCCCGATGCCGTGATGGAACGGACTGGGGAACGGCCGCATGAAGGTCATTATCTCTCCAATGCTGTCGGATTCCCGGAAGTTCAGCACGTCACGGAAGAAGGCGATCGATTCGGCTTCCTGCGGCACGGACCATACGACATGGCCGAGGCGCTGGATCTTGGTGTGGGTGGTCGCGAACGGCTTGCTGGGACGCGGACCGTCAGCCGTGAAGAATTCCAGGGCCGCGCGTGAATGCGGATCCATGGTACGCGTCACCCGCCTCGCCTGGCGAAGATTGCACTGCGTGGGGCCAAGCTCCTCATATGGCACATTAGCCTCACGAAGCCGGCGATGAAGCAACTCGAACTGCGAGACGTCCTCCAACTGCCAGCCGACGCTCTTGAAACCTGCCGGTCGCTTCTGATGCAAAATGACGGAGCGGGAATCCTCGTCATCGCACCGAAACATGACGGCCCCGTCGGATCGCTTACCTACGAACTCGAGACCAACGACGTCCTCATAGAACTTGTGCGATTTCTCGAGATCGCTGACGTTCAACTCAACGTATCCGAGTTTTTTGTAGCGGATCATTTTCGTTTCCTCCCGTACTGGCACGCGTGATCAGGAATGTTTCTTCGAGCTGCGAGGTGCAAACCCGCCGCGAGGCACCGCTTCGTAAATCCCGCTCGCGACCATCGCCCCGGAAACTGCGATGGACGTTGAGGAGCGGCTAACGGCTTTCCTGCGCGATCGGATTCCGGAGCACACCGATCGACGAGATTTCGATCTCGCAGACATCGCCAGGCTTCATGAACACGGGCGGTTTGCGCGCGGCACCGACGCCGCCCGGCGTCCCCATCACCAGAATGTCGCCTGGATCGAGCGTCATGCATTCGGAGATCAAGCTGATCGTCTCCGCGACGCCAAAGACCATGTCCTTGGTGTTCGCGTCCTGCATGACCTGACCGTTCAGACGCGACTGAATCCTCAAGCCGCTTGCGCCGGACGGCACCTCGTCGGCCGATACGAATTCCGGACCAAAGCCGCCGGTGCCGTCGAAATTCTTGCCGACCGTCCACTGGGATGTCTTCCACTGGTAGTCCCGGATCGAGCCGTCATTGAACAGTGAGTAACCCGCGACATGCGAGAGCGCATCTGCGCGCGAGATGTGCCGCCCCTTCTTTCCAATGAAGGCGACGAGCTCCGCCTCATAGTCAAACTGATCCGAGCAATCCGGCCGGATCATCGGCGCGTTGTGACCGACAAGCGAGGTTGCCGCGCGGAGAAAGATCATCGGATAGTCCGGCGGCTTGGCGCCGCCCTCGGCCGCATGATCGATATAGTTCAAGCCAAGACAGATGATCTTGCCGCAGCTCGAGGCGGGCGGAAGCATCTTCAGATCGGCTACAGGCAAGCGCGTCCGGCTGGTTCGGGCTGCAGAGATCAATGCGTCCTGAGCCTCAGGACCAGCTCGCAACAGATCGGCAACATCGCCGGGCAGCTCGCGATCGGCGCGCGACAGGTCAACAACCTCGCTACCTTCGCGGATACCCAGCCGGGCTATTCCCTGGTGGTCGTATCTCACAACTCGCATGGGCTCGTTCCATCTGAGAAGGCGGCTTATAAATATCGATATTTTATCGTAATCATCTTTTTTATCGAAAATCAAGCCCGGATGAAGCGACGCACCAGTCGCGCCGATCAACGCCCCGTGAGCCCGCCGGCCTCGATCGCGCGGAGCAGCGTCCCACTCGTCTTCTCGTAATGATCGTTGAGTAGCCCGACGGCCAATGCGGTCTTGCGCTCAATTGCAGCCTCGGCAATCGCGCGATGCTCGCCGTGCACGTCCCGCCCCGTGCCTCCGATGACCGCAAGCAAATTCCGGTAGCGCTCGGCGCAATCGAACAGCAGGTCATTGAAGTCCATCAGCCAGCGCGAGCCGCAGCCTGCCATCAAGGCGGCATGGAAAACCCGGTGCAGCTCGCTGAATTCCGGGTTCATGCGGCTGTCATCGACAACGACGGGAACACGAGACAACCGATGAAGAGCCAGCAAAACGCGCTCTTCCCAGTCCCGACCGCCGCGCGCGATCGATTCCCTCAAGGCAACTTCGTTGATCCAGCAGCGGGTGCGCGTGAGCTCGAGCAGATCGTCGGCGCTGACCGGCGTGACCCGGAATCCCCTTTGCTCGGATTGGGTGACCAGCCCTTCGACAGACAGGCGGTTCATCGCCTCCCGCAGCGGGGTGCCGCCGACATCATATTTGGCCCGCAGCAGTTCGATCCGGAGCTTTTCGCCCGGTAGCAATGTTCCCTGGATGATGTCCCGGCGAAGCCGCTCGTAGATCGCCCTTGTTCTTGTGACGGCGGCCGAAGCGCCGTCCTCGAGGCCTGTCATAACTCTGTCTCTCCGAATCTCGGCTATCATAGCAGGACGAAGGAACATCGATAAAGATCATTTTTTCCATTTTATATCGATATTTTTTGGTGTAGGACTTACCCAACCTTGGGGAGGAGTCCACGTGGCGGTCATCGACATCCATACGCACGTCGTGCCGAATTCCTTGGCCGATCTGCCCGCACGTCACCGTCTCTGGCCGACGCTCGAGATGCGCGAAGCCGGCCGGGCGGCTCTCGTGATCGACGGCAAGCCATTTCGCGAGATCGACGCACGCTCATGGGACGTGGAGCGGCGGATACGCGACATGGCTGCGGACGGCACCGACGTTCAAGTCCTCTCGCCGATGCCTGAACTGCTGTCCCATTGGCTGCCCGTAGAGCTCGCCGATCATCTTGCGCGGATCATGAACGATCACATCGTTGAGATGATCGCTCGCGCCCCCGACAAGTTTCAAGGCATCGGGATGGTGCCGATGCAGGACGTCGAGCTTGCGACCAAACGGCTCGATGACATCCAGAAGCAGGGTCTTCACGGCGTGGAAATCGGGACGCATATCGACGGCGTTCCACTTGGCGACCCGAAGCTGCTGCCGTTTTACGCGCGCGCCGAAGAGCTTGGTCTACTTGTGTTTGTCCATCCGCTGCATCCCGCCGGTCTCGAGCGCATCGGTGGACCCAGGGAGCTCGCAGCGGCAGCGGTGTTCCCACTTGAGACCGCGCTGGCGGCGACCTCGCTACTGGCAGGTGGCGTGCTTGAGAAATTTCCTCGGCTCAACATCTTGTTGAGCCATGGCGGAGGCGCATTCCCGTGGATCGCCCCCCGCATCGAGTTTGCCTGGAAGATGGCGGCACCCTGGAGCAAAGCGATTGCACAGGCGCCGTCGGAAACACTGAAAAGATTTTGGTACGACACCATCGTCTACGCACCTGACTCGCTCCGCTTCCTGGCCGATCAGGTGGGGTCGGACCGACTGGTCGTCGGCTCGGACTATCCCTTCGTCATTCGTCAGCCTGCGCCGGGCGCATTTGCGGCTTCCGCGCTCGAGGACGTTTCGTTCGATGCGAATGCCGCGGTCTTGTTGGGATCGGGTCGGGCTCGACAGTAGGAGTGTGGGTCGATGGGATCTACCACGCGAGAGGCGAGCACCTACCATGCCGATGTCCTTGTCGTGGGCGCCGGCCCGGTCGGGCAGACACTTGCCATTGACCTCGCCAGGCGCGGCGTATCGGTCTTGCTGATCGAACGGAACCAGACGTGCCTGCAACATCCGAAGATGGAGCGCTGCAACGCGCGAACCATGGAGTTCTATCGTCGTCTTGGATTGGCCGACGGAATTCGTGCTGCGAGCCGATTCCGGGACATTTCGATGGACGTCTTCATCGCAACGCATCTGCGCGGCAAGAAGATTCTTCAGCTTCCCTATCCATCGGTCACTGCCATGCAGGAAGCCGGCCGTCGCCGCAATGACGGCACGATGCCGCTCGAGCCCTACCAGCTCATCTCGCAATACACGCTCGAGCCGCTGCTGAAATCGGTCGCCGAAAGCCTGCCGAAGACCGATGTCCGCTTTGGATGCGAATTGATCAGCTTTTCGCAGGACGCTGCCGGCGTCGACGCCGAGGTCAAGTCTACGGATGGAACGACGACCAAGATCAGGACACGGTACCTGGTCGGCTGCGACGGCGGCAGCAGTACCATCCGCAGGCAATTGGGCATCAAGCTGGAAGGGCGGGGCCGTATCGCGCAGCAACGCCAGATCTTCTTCCGTAGCGAAGCTCTCTTCTCGCGGCTACCGTTTGGACCCGGCCGCCACTATCATTTCCCATCCGGTATGCTCGTCGTCCAGGACGATCTCAAACACTTCATGGCGAATACGGGTTCTCTCGAGGATCCCGCGCCGGACGTTCTGCTCAAGGACGTGTTTCGAATCGACGTTCCTTTCGAAGTCTTGAATGTCGCCCTGTGGCATCAAAACCTCCTGGTTGCCGAGCGCTATTCGGATCGGCGCGTGTTTCTTGCTGGGGATGCCGTTCACCTCGTCATTCCGACCGGCGGGCTCGGGATGAATACGGGTGTCGGCGATGCGATCGACCTGTCATGGAAGCTTGCGGGAACGCTCGCCGGCTGGGGCGGACCGAACCTGCTCTCGTCCTATGAGTTGGAGCGCCGCCCGGTCGGACTCCACAACCGCGACGTTTCCGGCCGCGCTGCGGCCGGAGTTAACACGTGGCGCGCGGCGTGCCGCCCCGAGATCGACAGCGACACGCCCGAAGGTGAGGCAAACCGCAACGAGGTCGCAAGGCTGGCGGCCATTGGCCAGCGCCTCAGCCACGAGATGATCGGAACCGAGCTCGGCTACAGCTACGCCGGCTCACCCTTGATCGGCTCGGACGACGAGCCGCCGACCCTGTTGATCGACGATCGCTACCAACCGACGACACGACCCGGCTCCAGATTGCCCCACGTCTGGCTCGACGACGGCCAGGCGCTGCACGACCGCATCGGCACTGAATTCACGCTGGTCAATCTTGGCCGGGACCACAATGCGCTGCCCGCGCTCCGTCAATCATTTGCGGAGTTCGGCGCGAAGCTCGACATTGTTCGGGTCGAAAGCAAGCCGGCGCGCGAGGTCTATGGTTACGACCTCGTCCTGGTTCGACCCGATCTGCACGTCGTCTGGCGCGGCAACTCGCTTCCTGCCGACCATCGCGCTATCGCCATCGTTGCGACGGGGCACACATGAAGCCGCCGACGCTCTCGCCTCGCGGTCCCTGAGATCCAGGCCAGCAGCGCCAGAAACCACCAACAAGAGACCCGAATGGGCGGCAAGGGAGGACGAGGACGATGACGGACCTGGCCGAAAAGCTGCCATCGAACCGTGCGGCTCCCGCATCAGCCTCGCGCTTCGACCGCGCCTGGGGTGTCGTTGTCGGCGCCGGCCTCCTAATGTTCGTCAACCTCGGACCCGTTCTCTATTACACGGGCGGCATTTTCACGAAGGCGATCACCGACGACACAGGATGGACCAGGGGCACGATTGCAGCCGCCGGCCTGCCGGCAAACCTTCTGATCACCTTGACCCTGCCGCTGGTCGGCTGGGCCGTCGATTCGTATGGCGCTCGGCGCATCGCGCTGCTGTCTTCGATATTGTTCGCCGTCGGCATGTTACTGCTCGGTCAGTTCTCGCAGACACCGGGGTTGTTCGCACTACTGCTCGTGGTCGCCTACGCTTGCGGCTTCGCATTGACACCGCTGCCATATGCCCAAATCGTATCCGGCTGGTTCGACCGGCGGCGAGGCCTGGCGTTGGGGCTCATGTTGACCATGAGCGGTCTCGGCACAGCGCTGCTTCCGCCGCTGAGTTCTGCGCTCATCACGCAATTCGGCTGGCGCCATGCTTATGTTTTCCTGGGGCTCATCGTATTCACGATAGGTGCATTCGCCGCTACCTTTCTCCTGCGTGATCCACCGCATCTCACCGACAAGACTCTCGGTCACGAGGACAACACGCCGGGATTGTCCGTAAGGGCGGCGCTGGCGGGACGCGCGTTCTGGACGCTGTTCGCAGCATTCTTCCTGATCTCGATCGCGATCGGAGGCGGCAGCACCAGTCTTCCGCTCGTTCTGACGGACCGAGGCGTGTCAGCACAGCAGGCCTCCTTCGTCATGACGATCGTAGGTCTCGCCATGATGGTCGGTCGCCTCTCACTCGGGCTGCTACTCGACAGGATATTTGCCCCGCATCTGACCGCGCTGGTGTTCCTGGCGCCGGCGGTCGCATTCAGCGTGCTGCTACTGACCAACGCCACCGGCGCAAACGCGATGATTGCGGCCGCATTCCTCGGCTTCGGCCTCGGCGCGGAAGTCGACGCGCTGACCTACATCGCCTCACGCGCATTCGGGCTTCGACATTTTGGTCGAATACTCGGCTTTCTCATGGTCGCGTTCACGCTCGGCCTGGCGTTCGGACCGACCCTGTTCGGGAGGATCTACGATCAGTTCCAGACCTATCAGCTCGCGCTGTGGATCGCTGCCGGAATTTCCGTGCTGTCCAGCGGACTCATCGTAACGCTGCGGCGAGCTGATCTGCCGTTCACGTCAGAGAGAGCGGGCACTCACATATGAGACTCGAACGCGGATCCACCCAAAAGGCGACCAGATCGGGTTGAGCCGTCATTACGCTTTGGAGTGCGACACGTCCTGCATTTCTCATTCCGCGGCTTGCGAGTGCGCCGCACTCCGTTGCAGATTCCGCCGCGCCCAATCAGCGACCTCGCCCATCGTGCTCTCCGTTTCGGGGAGGAAGGGAAAGATCGTGTAAACATGGACGGAATCCTCTACCAGACGTAGCGTCACGTTGACACCAGCCCTTTCCGCGCGTTCGGCCAGGCGTATGGCGTCGCTGAGCAACACTTCGCCTTGCGTTGCCGTAATGAAAAGCGGCGGCAGGCCGGTGAGATCGCCGAACAGTGGCGACACCAGAGGATCCGTGGGCTCATGGCCCTGGAAATACGACGCTCCCATGAAGGTCAGGAGATCGCGGTTCGCCGCGGGATCGTCTCCATTGAACGCACGGACGCTCTCGCCCGATAGGGTGAGGTCGGCAAATGGCGCGACCGCGAGGATGCCGGCGGGCATGGGATCGCCGGCCGTGCGGAGCGCGAGCGCCAGCGCGAGGGCAAGGCCGCCGCCGGCGGATTCGCCGGATAGCAAAATTGAACTCGCGGGAACGCCTTTTCCCAGCAATGCACGATACGCGACGACGGCGTCGTCGATCGCCGCCGGATAAGGATGCTCAGGCGCAAGCCGGTAGTCTATGGTATAGCAAACCCCGTCGGCAGCCGTTGCCAGCCTGCTTGCATATTCCAGCGACCCTTCGGCCGAACCGATCAGGTAGCCGCCACCATGGAAGTGCAGCACCACATTGCCGGAGTGAGCTTCCTTTGCTGAAACACGGAACGCCCTGACGTCGCCGAGTTCGTCCTCGATCGCCTTGAATCCGCCGGGCAACGGGAAGTTCGTGGTCAGGAAGCGATCGTAGGCCTCGCGAAGGCCGTCATGACCACGCGCCACGTCCTCGGGACGGAACGCGTATTTCCAGAGGTCGAAGGCGCGTTGGCTCTCCGGACGCTGCAGCCGCTTGCCTTCACGCAGGCCGGTGACATTGACGACCTCGCCCGGCGCCCCCTCCACTGCTTTCACGACATTGTAGTCCCATGCCAGACCCCAGCTCGTCTCCGCCAGCGGATCGATGCGCGCCATACCTTTCCAGCGCGCATTGCGATTGCGCAGGCGGGCCGTGTCCGTCTCGTGTACGAGCTTCACGGCGGCACGCGCTCCGGCCTGGATGCGCGTCGTGCGTGGCAGGCGACGCCGCTCATACTCGAGGAGCGCGCCCGGGACGTCGTCTTGCCGTCGAGACAGGACGCGCGCGAACGTCCAGGCATCCTCGATGCTCTGTCCGGCACCTGCCGCCAGGAACGGCACCATGGGATGTGCCGCGTCGCCAAGCAGCGTGACGCGGCCCGAACTCCAGCTGTCGATCGGATCGCGGTAGTACATGCCGGTGATGAAGGCCGTCTTCGACTGCTCGAGCATGGCCCGCGCCCGCGGCTCGGCATCTTCGAAAGAACGGAGCATTTCGGCAATGTCGCCGCTCTCGGTCCAGGATTCGCGGCGTACCTCATCGGCCGGCACCGAAGCCAGGATGCTGTACAGATTTTTAGGCCGCACCCAATAGGTGATCAGCGTGCGGCCAGGCCCGAACCAGTAGTTGCCGCGCTCGGGAAGCTCGAGGCCTTCGAGGCGCTCTGCCGGAATCAATGAGCGCCACATCAGAATATTAGAGAAATGCTTCTCTTCCTGCCCGCGCAGATACTGTCGCACGACGGAGTGAATGCCATCACACCCCACCAATACGTCGCCCTTCAGCGTCTCGCCGGTCTGCAGCCTGACCTCGACCGCGTCATCGGACTGCGAGATCGCCACACAACGGGCGCCCAGCCGCTTCGATTCTGCAGGGACAGCGTCGAACAGCAACTGAATGAGATCGCTGCGATGGACGTTGTACATCGGCGCTCCGTAGCGGCGGGCCGCCTCATCGCCGAGCGGCGCCTGATAGAGCAGGTGCCCCGTGCGCAGATCGCGATAGTCGTAGGATTCAGGCTTGACGCCGACGGCTTGCATGGCGGTTTCGAGCCCCAGTTCGCGGAGCACGATCGCGGCATTGCTGGCGATCTGAATGCCGGCGCCGACCTCGTTCAGCCCTTCCGCCTGTTCGAGGACGACCACCTCGATGCCGTGATGACGCAACGCAATTGCAGTCACCAGTCCGCCGATGCCACCACCTGCTACGAGCACGCGCATAGTTCGTTTCCTCATCTTGACGTATTAAGCGATTTCACTTAACTTAGATTCAGGCAGGTTTGAATGTCAAGCAGAATGAAAACGGTGCCCCGCGCCGCCTCGGAACAGACCAAAGACCAGATCAAGATGGCGGCGCAAATGCTGTTCGCGCGCCACGGCATCGACGCCGTGACGGTTCAGCAGATTGTCGATGCCGCCGGACAGCGGAACAACGCCGCGCTGTACTATCACTTCCGGACCAAGGAAGAGCTGATCCGGCAGATGGTGGTCGATGGCGCCGCCGTGCTCGATGCGCGACGGCGCGAAATGCTCGACGACATGGAAAAGCGCGGCGGCCCGGCGAACATTCGCGAGGTGATGCTGGTCCTGTTCATGCCGGTCATCGAACTCGGCGAGGACGAACGGTGGCGCGGCTATATCCGATTTATCTCACACCTCCAGGCATCCGATCCCAAGGCGCTACGCGATGCGCTGAACAACCGGTGGAACGCCGGCTATGTCGAGTGCGTCAACCATCTGAAGCGGATGCTGCCCGGACCCGCGGCCATCGTCGAACAGCGCCTTTCGATGTTGGCGATCTATTCCAACGCGGTTCTGTCCGCGCACGAAGCTGCGCGGGAGTCACGGAATACCAGGAGCAGTCGTCTGTGGAGCCAGCCCTTCACCATCGAGAACATCCTCGACATGCTGGAGGCTGCGATCACCTGCCCGCCTTCGCAGGCCACCTTGCAGACCGCCATGGCAGAGACGCCCGCTGCGTGGCAATAGTATCCGGCCCAATGTCGGCTTCGCTCTGTGAGCGATTTCTATTGCTTACTACCGCCGATAAAGCACGATTCGCGTGGCCCCGATCTCACGGAGGATCACTAGCGCCAGGCACGCGCGATATCGAGAAGGGCCGGCACCGAAAGCGCCGCGAAGGGGCTGATCGAGGCGACGTTGCGTTCGTTGTACCAGCCGGCTCGGTGAAGCAAATTGAGTGACCCGATCGTCTTTCCGTTCCAGCGGACCGGATAATTAACCGCACCTTCGCAACCGAGTGATCGAATGAGCTCGTGGTCGAAGAATGCACGCTTGATGTCTTCGTAATCGTAGCAGATGCGCGGCTTGCCGATGAGCACGATGTCTTTATAGAACGCGCTTGATCGATCGATGGGCTTGCTACCGCCGACCGGATAGTCCTTCGGTTGGTTTGAATAGTAGCGCTGGTTCTGGCCCACCTCCTCGTTCAAGACGAGAACGGTGAACAGCTTATGTCCAACTGCCCGCTCCAACGCACGGTCGAGCTTGGCCAGGAGAGCGTTGGGCTGCCCCTCCTCCGTCCCTACCCGCGGAAGCTCGTTTATGGCAGCGAGATGGCCGCTCGGATCAGACGCGATATCGGTATCCGTCGCGGCTCGGGGCCGCCCCCACATCGATGTCGCGAGGATCGCCCCTAGCCCTCCCGCCAACAAACTGCGGCGGGCTATAGACAAAGAGCTGATTGGTGGGACTGAAACTATCACCTCCCTATTCTTACAACTGATCGCTTCGCCGAGCTGCTCTAGGATTTCGATGCCTTGCCATAGCGTCGTGCGAAACCGGCGCTCCCGAGCACGGTGAAGACCATAGTGAAGATCAACAGCATGAACGCCAACGTCGCCCCCATGGGCCAGTTGTTACTTCTGATAAACTGATCATACACGGCGGGCGCCATCATCTTGAAGCGGGGACCTCCCAGCAATACCGCAGTCGCGTATGCGTTCATGCGGTTGCCAGTGTGCTGAAGCCTGCGGGCTTGCAAAATGCAAAGGACATCATCTCGACGGCCTATCTGAAAGATCCGACTGATCCGGCCTGGAAGGACGATCCAGGCGTACAGGCGTGGCGGTCTTTCATGGACAAGTACTACGCGGATGGTGACAAGACGGATTGGAATACGCTTTACGGCTATGCGGCGGCCCAGACCATGGTTCAGGTACTCAAGCAATGCGGCGACGAGCTCACGCGCGAAAACATCATGAGGCAGGCGGCCAACCTGAAGGACTTCTCAGGCGACATGCTGTTGCCCGGCATCAAAATCAATACAAGTCCGGACGACTTCTTCCCGATCGAACAGATACAGCTCATGAGATTCGACGGTCAGGTTTGGCAGCGCTTCGGGGACGTCATCACTGGTGATGTTGTTGAGCATACCAATCACTAACAACGAGACAGCCAAATACATTTCAATGATCAAGCTGGATCGAACCAACTTGGTACGACTTGCCGGACGGGTCGCCTACGTTGGCTGATCTCAGGCACAGAGCAAGCTGATCGTGACCGCGGCCTTTCAGCTCTGGTTGGGCAACTTGCTACCTAATGGCCGCTTTGAGTGGGTCATCATTACAAGCTGAATAGAGCACTCACCTCAGAGGGCCCTTGTGGCTGGCGACGTCCGTGCGTTGGCCGGGTCCCGAGAGCCGGAAAGCCTGGCGGCGTCTCCGATAGGTTCAAATCCGGGACCTGCAACATCGACATTGATCGCGCACAAGCCGCGCTTTCTTCCAAACCTTCGCCTACGCTTGTGAGGCGAATCCTTTCTCGCTGACGAGGCGCTACCATTGAGCGAAGAGGGTCGCAGACGATCGAAGAAAGGCGACCAAAATCGTAGAAATTGGTAGCGGGGGAGGGACTCGACCCCCGACCCCAGGATTATGATTCCTGAGCTCTGACGGTTTTAGTCCTTGAGGAGTCCTTGGCGGCGGTGATTTACGCCGATCCGCCTCGAAATAGCACGAAAACCTGCGCCCCGCCCGGGGCTTGCCAGGGTGGATTTCCGCCCCTCTCCGGCACTTTGTGCTACGATGTTGCTACGGGCAGGCCCCATGGAGGTGGCCATGTCACGCCGGCAAAACGACGACAAGTCGAGGCGGGTTCTGATCACCGACGACATCGTGGCCGAGGCGCTGGCGCGCGCCGAGCGGGCCAAGGACTCGAATGAGCTCTACGACTACTACGACACGGAGCAGCGCTGCCTGATCCTGCGCCAGCGCGGGCCTCGCGTCGGCTGGTTCGTCCGGGCCGCCGGGCAGATGAAGCGGATCGGCAATGCCAGACGCGAGCCGCACGAGGACGGCTATCTTACGGTGAAGAAGGCGCGGAGCACGGCCGGGGAGCGCCACTATGCCATGCGATCGGGCCGCCGCCCGCGCACCAAGGGGTGGACGTGGGCCGACCTCGACCGCGAATTCCAGGCCTCGCGACGAGTCAAGCGCAAGAAGGGCAAGCGCGTCAAACTGCCGGCACCAAGCACCCTGAGCGACATCGCGGGGTGCTTCGACAAGCCTCAGTTCGCCGCCTGGCAGGCCAAGAGGCTCTCCAACCTGACCGACATCGATTTGATTGAACTGCTCGATGCCGTCCACCGCGAGCGAGGGCACGCCGCCTGCTGCAAGACACTCGCCTGGGTCCGGGCCGCGCTGAGTTGGGCCCGTTCCGAACGAACCATCGAGAGCGGACTCGCTGGCGTCGTGCCCTGGTGGGAGGAGATCAAGCCGCCGCAACCGACGGCCGACGAAATCGAGGAGATGGAAGACCGCGACCGCGAGTTCAACGCGGCAAGGGCAGCATTCAAAGTCGACGCGCTCGGCAAGCTGCTCGTGATCCATGAACGCTATTGCGCCGCTCGCAGCGGAAACCGCAAGGTCTCGCCCGCGGTGCGAGCCAGCCTGTGGTGGCTGGTCTTCACGCTCAACCGAAAATACACCTGCACCCAGCTCCGGCGGAGCAAGCTGCAGTACGCCGATGCGCTGAACCCGTATTCCACGGCGGCGCAACCGTGGGGCACGGCGGAATGGCCGGCCGAAGGCGTCAAGAACAAGCGGCGCTTCATGCTCCCGATCCCGCCGTTCCTGCTGCACATCGTGCGCTGTTGCGAGCGAGATTTTGAAGCGCTCATCGGCAAGAAGCGCGGCCTGCGCAGCAGGAGCGATTGGATGTTCGCCTCTTCCCGAAGAAGGAGCCGCCGCAATCACCCCCAAAACCCGGATCCCGGGCTCTATCCGAGCAGCCTGAATGCGCATTTGCGCGCCATGGGCGGCAGGAAGAAGAACAGCAAAGGAGAGTACACGGAAGACTATTTGCGAGATCTGCCGCGCTTCTGGCCGCACCTCGTGCGGACCGTAGGCACGGATTTCCTGAAGGAGCATCCCGGCAAGGTGTCTGGCGCGGCCGTATCGGCCCTGCTCGGCCATGTCCTGCCGCACGACAGCAACGATCCGGACGACGAGATGTCGGAGGTCACGCGGGAGTTCTACCTTACGAGCCAAGAGATGCCGTTGAAGATCGAGGCGATGAAATCGTGGAGCGACGCCGTGCTGAGCGCCTATGTCGAGGCCGGCGGCACCTTGCCCATGCCGCACGAACTCGACCCGAACAGCCCGGAGAAGCTCGGCTGGCCGCTGCCGAAGCTGCCGCAGGTCGCAGGACCGCAGCAGCACCGGGGCCGCTCGCAGCCTCGCCGCGACCGCGGTTCACGACCGGCGGCAAACCGCGGCAAACGGCAGCAACGCCAGAGGCGGCTTCGCAGCGCGTGAGCTTGGCGCGTGCCGGACCGCCGCTGTCGGAAACATCAGGCGGCCCTCCTGACCCGAGCCCAGCACTCCGCCACGCCGAGGGCATTGGCGTTTGCGATGCCCGCCGACGCTTCGGTGCGCACCGCGCGCTCGTAAACGATGCCATCGTCCAGCTCGTCCGCACGCTTCACCGAGCCGCAGCGACTGCATTTGTTCACTGCGGAACGGAAAAGGACTAGGACGCGTACAAACGGTGACGGACGGTCAAGACGCACTCACGCCACGATCTGCCCAGCGGCCGCATCGTAGATTTTGACTTGCAGCATGGGAAATCGCCGCTTCAGATCCCGCGCCGCGATCTCCACCCCATCTCTCGTCGCGAACTCGGTCTTCACAAGGCCATCGATCATGATTGCGTAACCGCTGGTGGGCAGATTTCGGCTAGACTTCGGCATCTTCGGCTCACGCACGAGTTTGGTGACTGGTGTCTTGGTTAGAGTGAGTCTCCCGCTGCGCGCAAGCACGGCATCAAACTTCCGCAGCCTTCCGATGCCCGTTTTCACCAGTTCCCCAACCGACTTGGCCGGCCGCAAGGATTCGTCTGACCTCTGCAAAGTCGATCAGACCATCCGGGGATGCCCATTCCGAAAGATTTGGCCTCTCATCATTGAAACTATCCAAGAACCACCGTTGCAGTTCGGAGCCAGCTGGATTGATCTCGCGGAGACCAGTGGCCATCCTTCCATTCTGCTATGGAAGTCGGGGACGGCGAATGCTCATTCGCAAACGTGGCGCCGTCTCGCCTAACATGGCAAGCTGCGGTCTTCACCAAGCCAAGGAATCCGGGAGTAGGCGTTTGGCGATATCTGAATCCTTCCTTGAGACTCAATTGCAGCTGCGGGCCACGCTGGCCCGCAGGGTCAAGGAGCGGCGGCAGTTATCTAACTTGAGCCAACGGGATCTGGCCGAACGAGCCGGGATCCGGCAGGCGCTGGTCAGCCAGATCGAGCTCGGCGAGGCCAATGCAACGCTGGACTCCCTTCTTAGAATTGCAATCGCGCTGGACCTCGATCTTGCCGGCTTGTTCGCAGCGAAAGGCGACGATGCACGGGCTGGTTCCTAGCCCTCCTGAGCCGCAGCCCACCTGGCGCGGAAACTGGCTGGTCGACGGGTGAGACGTCGACACCTTGACGCGTGTCATCGCATGAGACTGTGGAACGGGAGGAAAGATCAGGGGAACCCGCTCGGACGCGCTCCACATGCCGCCGGAGGCGAAGCTGGGATCGAGGTCATTGTCAGCAAAAGAGTGGCGTCGTCGATCGGCTGCGCACCGGCAAGGTAGGTCTCCTAGAGGCCTGCCAAGCTATTGGCATCGCCCACCTCAGCCTGTCCCCACCGCCCCGCAATTCGGTGCCGGCACGAATTGGACGTCCGCTATCGCCTTTCTGTGCGCTCTTTGTGCCCGGGTCAGGGCGCTCGCTGCCGACGATAACCACCTTTTCAGGGTCATTGATGACTGGATCCACGGAATGCGAGTCCCGCCTGGAGTGAGATGCCGGTGCCGTAGCAGGTTCGCCAGAGCGCGTGATTGTGCGCCTGCTGCATAGGAGGAAACGAATTCGTCGACGGTCGATGCGCAGTCGCGACATCAGGGCGGCTTTTACGGTTTTCTTGAACACGGGACCCAACTCTTAAAACTGCCGCCCTCGTAGCCACGACGACGACGAGTCAAGTCCTCGAGGCGCCCTTTCCTATCGCACCAAGCCGATTATACTACACGCGGGTGAAGGTCTGGAATGTTGCCATGGGTGTTCCTGGGCACGAAAAGCTCACAATCGAGGAATTTTTCGCTGCCATTTCGGGCAGCGAGATCCGCTACGAACTGGTGAACGGCATAGCCTATGCCATGGCCGGTGCCAAAGAAGGGCACAACGTCATCTGCAGCAACGTTCAGACGGCTTTTGTGCCCGCTGGAAAGCAGAAGGGGTGTCGCACCACGTCGAGCGATACGGCCGTCCAAACCGGCCCGGACACGGTCCGATATCCGGACGTTGTGGTGGACTGCGGCCCGCCAAATGCTGCGGCCATGACGGCCTCCAGGCCCGCAATCATCGTTGAGGTCTCCTCGCCGGGCACGGCCGTCTTCGACTACGGCGCGAAACTGCGGGAATACCAGGCCGTAGAGAGCGTCGAAATGGTCATGCAGATCGAGTCAGAAATCGCTCTTGTTAAAGTTCATCGACGGCAAACAAACGGGACTTGGCTCGAGGATACGTTCGAAGCATTTGACGTTGCTATTCCGCTGCCGACGTTGGGAATGTCCATCACGCTGAACGAGATTTACGATACGCTCGATGTGAAGCCTCGACCGCGTCTCCAGGTCGTAAGAAGCGACCATACCCCTCGTTGATCGTTTCCCGCGGCCCCGCGCTGACGATGAGATTCGTGTCGATTGCGAGCATGCCGTCGTCTCGCCTCGGCGGCGATCCCAGCCTCCATCCCGCGGTCGACTGAACGAGCGCTCGCATCCCCGCAAGTCGACGGGCAGATCAGTCGCGATCGTGCCTCCATAGAGATCGAGGACGATGATCTTTAACGCCTGCACCGCGACAAGAGCGAGGCTAACGATGACCACGTCGAGCCTTGCGAGATGCTCGGCTGCGAGCGCTAAGGCGACATTCGCCTGTCGCGCCGCGCTTGGGCGCGGAAAGCTTTGATCCCTCGGCGTCGCCCAACATTACGGTTCGCGCGATTTTCCGCGGCGGCGGCTGACCGCCATATCTTTGGCGCATTCTTGTGACACGCTTTAACGTGTCATAGACAAACCTCCGAGTTGGCCTATTGACCTTTGGGTCCTACAGCATGCGACCCGGCAGAACGCCAGCACTGTTGTTGAACTGACGCACTCACAAGTTCGCTTCGCATTCAGCACATCGAAAGCGCTCGTCCTGGGCAACCAGACCTCGCTCGTGCTCGGCTTCGCTTGTCCAGCGCAGGTCCGCCGAAATCGGCCACTTCGAATTCACCTATGGAAGGAACGCGCTCATGTTCATCGATCATCACCGTCGTCCGGAACGTCGCCTTCCGCTCCCGCAACGCGTTCAGGACACCGTGTCATGCATGGCAACCAACCCCTTCGCAAGGCAACATCGACCACCTTCTTCGGCCCGAAATGCAAGGTCGCAATTCCCATTGCAAGCCTCCTCCTCCGTGACGCGCTCCGGGAGGCGAGCCTTGATGCGCAGGTTCGCGCGATTCACTATCGGAAGGCTTCGAACCTTTATGGTACGCCGCCCTCGCTGATGAGCGTCGTATTGCAAAGGATCGATGGAGATTTCCTGCTCGCCGTCTGCGAAAGGCGGCCGCAGAGATCCGCAGCGGACTACGAGCGATTCGCTGGGCTGCTTGCGTCGGACGGGCTGCGCCTTCTCGAACGCGATGCGGACGACATCAGGCGCGAACCGATCTACTCCAACGTGCGAGAGATCTGGTCCAACGCGCGCTGCCACGTGTCCGTCAGGGACCGACTGAAGATTGGCGCCGCGCTCGCCGAAGACGGCCCGCAAACAATACTTGAAATCGAGGAGCGTGCCCGTCCGTACTGCGACATCATCGCCGCCGTGTGTGCATTGGCGTGCGAGGGGCTGGTGGAAATCGACATCCGCGACGCCCCCTTAGGTCCGCGCAGCGTGGTGCGTGGGCCTTAGCGACACCCCCTCGGGGCAACGAAAGAGCCGGGTCCGCACTCCGGTAGCGATCACCGCATCGATGCCGTTCGCCGGCTCGTCTACGGGTGCAACTCTTTCGTCACGAGACTCTTCGATGGTCGAGACGCGCGAGACCAGCAATCCGCTTGCCGGCACTCGCCACGCACCGTTCGACGCCTCATCCACGGATACCTTCGCGCGTCAATCGGTACGGGCTCTATTGGCGGAAGCTCCGGAGGAGATCACGAAGGCGGACTCCTTCGAACGCTAGCCAACTCGGGGAAAGGCCGTTCAGGGTTAACCCTTGGCTGATTCGATCCGGCGCGAGATCGGAAGGATTGGGCGACTAACTCGGTCTAGGTCACAGACTTGCACGTCCGCTCTGCTGTCACCCGTCAGTTACAGGAGCCCAAGATGAATACAGGAGCGTTAGAGGACGACGATCGCAACTCGATGGGACTGGTGACGGACCGCGCGGAGTGGAAGCCGATCCTTGCTACTTTGGCGTCCGAGGGCATTCCCGCATCCGCGGCGACGATCCAGCAGGAGCACAGGTGGGATCAGGAAGCGGTCCGGTATTTTATGGGGCCTCACGTCACGATCGAAATACGAGATGACAAGACGTGGGATATGGACAAGACCGAGCGCGCAACGTTGGAAACGAAGCTACGTGCCGCCGCACCGCCAGAGTGGAACGGGTCTGACCTCGTGATCGTGTGGCGCCGGCCGGTGGCGAGCGAGTGGGCGGCCGCTTGGCTGGATGGGATCGATCGGCTCTGGCGGGACTGGCGCCGCCGACGCATCACCGATGGCGCATTTGAGGACGCTCGAGAGGCCCTATCTGTCCTTCATCGTCGCGTGTGGGACCAGGCAGAGGATCACGGCCCGCTCCTACCGAACGGTCGAGGCGCGCAATGCCATCGCGGTGAGGCACTAGATGTCGCTTGCACAGGACTATCTCGATCGCTGGCCCAAGCTCGACGTCGAGGCTCTTTCAAAGGCGAGGCACCTCGTCCGATCGAACTGGCGCGTGCGCCACTGCTTGAGAACTGGCGGGCGAACCACGTGTCTAGCGGGTCGAAAGTCCCGCACACATAGAACGGCATGTCGCTCGCCGGCCTTGTCATCGGACGCCCAGAGCTTGCCGATCCTGAGCCGATTGAGACGACGACGTTGGTGTGGCTCGATCAGGCAAAGGCGAAGGATCGCCTCTATCGGTTTGGCCGTCGCCCGACGCCGCGGTGCGGCAGTGAAGTGTTGGCAACTTGATCGGGGAATCGGGACCATGGTGACGGAAGAAAAGGATGCCGAGGTGCAGTTGAAGTGCGACTTCGAATGCTATCTGAGGGGCGAGGAGCCGTCGTCGCAACAACTCATACACGCGCCGCTGCTCAAAAACTGGCGCGCGGTCACCGTGCAGTTCGGACTCGTAAGCGATTCGTTGCGCATGGTTTTGAGCGGAAGCGTTGTCAACCATCCGCTGCTCGACGACGACAAGAGCATCCATACGTCGCAACTGATCTGGCTCGACCGCGACCGGAAGTGGGCCCGCACCTGGAATCGTGTCTACCGACTCGGCGAGCCGGTCGGCAACAGCACTGAAGATGAAGGCGCGAGGCTCTGATGGCAGCTCTGATCAGACGATCTCCGCACAACCGCCCTCGCCGCCACTGCTGCCGCGTTACCTCTGCGGTTCCGCGATACCGGCCTCGATGCTTGTTTGCCTATCTCGCGCCTGCCGATCACTACGGACGGCCGAGTTGGCGGCATCTGGTCTTGCTGCTCCACCAGGGGGAATTGCTGACCGGACGACCGGCCGCGTGCGGTTTGGGCCGGCAACCGACGAGCCATTGCCTGTCTACGCATTGCTGTTCGGCGATATTCAACCAGTTCCTTTCCCGCTCCCGGAGCAGTTCGCCCGGGCCTGCGCCATCGACGTCTGCAGTGCTGTCGACAAGGCAGACCGCCACCGCAGCGATGCCCAGCACTTCGCGGCCAATGGTTACGCGGTCAATCACTGGGTGTGAGCAATGGGAACGATCTTCATCAGAGCCTCCGAGGATATTGGCCTTGGCTCAAGACATCTCGTCTGGGTGTTTGTCGATCCCGATGGGCGTGCCACCGTATTCGCTCACGGACGGCATCTAGAGTTCTCGCTCGAACCGCCGCCGAGCGGCGACGAGTCGCCACTCGTCCTGGTTGCTCGGGTCGCTCTCGAAGCCGCCCGCGTTGAGAACCATGGTGACCCGCCCAGAATTCCCGGGGAGGGGCTTAGCGCCTGTCTGGATCGTCTCTCAGAGCAGCGGCTCGGCTTGCGTTCTGCGTTTCTTACCCGAGATCCTGATGAGACGGACGATGCATATCTGGCGCGCCTCAAGGATCACGGCATCAGACCAATGATCAAGGAACCCGTCATCGTTAGGCGCCGCGGCGTGATGAGCGGCGATCCCGTGTTTCGGGGGACGCGCGTGCCGCCGGCGCCGATTTTCTCGATGCTGGCCGAGATGTCGGCCAGCGAGATCATCCGTAACGACTACCCCTCGGTGTCCAAGGCCGACATCGAGCTGGCATTGCAGCAGGCGTGCCGTCTGCTGGAGTGCGAAGCACCATGGGTCGACCAATGACGACGAGACGCTTGCAACGGCTGAGCCGCCACGCCTCAGGTGCTGGAAGAACGCGACGCCGCGGTGCGCGATCGGGAGTCCCTAGTTAGCGGATAATGCAGAAATCGTTCCAGCGATCGAAACTGGCATCGGGGATCATGATGAGGTTCGCCAGGCGAGCCTCCTTCTCGGAACCTTAACGCCGATGCTGGCGTGGTCGCGCATTCATGGGCGCGCTACGGCTGCCCGCGCCAACGCCCTCGGAGAGGCCAACCTGAGGCGGGTGGGGCCATTGCGGCGGGCCTTCTTTGCGGAGATCGAATGACTGGCGCGGATCCAGAACTCCACAACGCGTTGGCCCGCCGCGATCGCTATCAGCGCTACATCGCGAGCAGCGCCTGGCGCAACAATCCGGCGCGCTTGGCGGAGCTCGAAGCCTCCGGCATGCGCTGCCGCATCTGCAACGCCAGCGCGCAAGAGGCGGAACTGCAGGTGCACCACCGCACCTACGAGCGCTTCGAACACGAGCTTGCGGAGGATCTAACGACGCTCTGCGCCGCTTGTCATTTCGACTTCACGCTGATTCTGCGCGGACGGCAGTACGTATCGCGCATTCCCAAGCGCGCCGACGTCCCACGTCTGCTCGTCAACCAACCCAAAGTCCCGGATCCGTTTCATGGAGAGGCCAATGGTGAGCGACTTCGTTTCCTTGCGCTTGATCGGCGTCCGCCCGCTTTTGATGCATGCCGGCCGCCTGTGCGACCCGTTGGATCCGATCTCGCGCGAGCTCGCGAGGATTACCGGAAAACGACTGAAGACCGCATCTGACCATTGCGAGATCGCCCGCATCGAATGGTTCGGCGGGCTTTGGCTCACCGACGGCATCCCGTGCATTCCCGCCGAAGCGATCGAGGCGGCGTTCGTCGCGGGTGCTAGGATGCAGCGGCGCGGCAAGCAGGCGGCGGCCGGAATCGAGGTCGACGGCCCGGCACGACTGTTCTACGACGGTCCCCAGGACATCGATGAGTTGTGGAAGCAGGAGCGTTTCCGCCTGCGGGTGCCGGTGCGCGTTGGCACGGCGCGCACCATGCGAACGCGACCGCGGTTCGACACTTGGAACGTCCATTTCAAGGCGTCCTTCCTACCGAGCCTGCTCAGCCCGCCATTGATCGCGGACATTTTTGCGGCCAGCGGCTTTGCGCGTGGTCTTGGCGACTGGCGTCCCAAGTTCGGAAGATTTCGCGTCGAGTGTCTCGACTAACCGTTCGTGGCGGGGTGTGGCCCGGCCTGGCATGGCACGGTCCGGCGTGGCAAGGGGAGAGCCGGCGTAAGCCGGCGGCTCCAGTCCTCTCATGCGCGGCCGCCCTTTTTATCGGCAGACCGCTTCAAGTAAGCCCCGCCCCGAGTGCAGCGCGGAGGAGGTCCCCCGATGACGACCCGAGTCTGCAAAACCGTCGTTGCGTCGCAATCTGATGCGCTTCCGCCGACGCGACGACGGAATCGGATAGATCTAAAGGCTGCCCGGCGGAACGATCTGCTCCGGCGTCGGCTGGTCGACGCGTTGCGTCGATTGGGCAGCTACACGGTCCGACGCAATATCCGAGTCCCGCTTACCGCCGAAAGTCAACGGTGCGTGCGCCTAGCGAGGGAGGCGTACATCGGAGCCTCTCTCCCGTGCGGAGACGCGGCGACCGAGAGCACCCTCGTCGATATGATCGTCGTTGACGAGAATAACGGCTGGGCCGGCGGTTACAACTTTTGCTGGGGAGGCTCGCACTCCTCGCGAGCTCGGCGCCGGATCGCGGCGGAGCTGCGCGCGGTCGAGCTGGTGCTGCGCGCGTTTCTGGCTCGCTCGTCGGCATCGAAGTGCATCGCCACGGTTACGGTTGGTATCATCGACGGAGCAGCGAGCAGTTCCGAGACCGACGATCTCACGATCGCCCTCGACGAGATCGCAGATCATTTCAGCATTTGCTTTTCTCCGGCAGCGAGCGCCGCTTTGCCTGGGCGCCTGGGAGCGAATTGATGGCAGACGTTCGGCAGATAGATGGTCGGCCCTGTTTCCGGCGCCAAGCACGCATGGGGCCACCGGCAACCGGTGTGGCATTTTCGGTAAAGCCTTCCTCTTCGGACACAACAAGAAACGTCCAGGATGTGCGCGCGGGTCTACGCAAGCAAAACGTCCGAGTAAAAAATCGGCCCGCGAGATTTCCACCGGCCGGAGTATGGCCCTTTGAGCTGCGCGCAGACATGGTTGCGGCACTGCTCGATTTCGATACGACAAGGCAGCTGTGCAAGGCCATCGCCGACGGAACGGCTCCGCGCCCGGGAGCCGTGCGGGGACACGGCACCGGACTTGAGGTGGTCTGGTCGCGAGACGCTGTGCGCGCGTTCGTTGCTGCCCGGCATCGAGGATTCGATGCCGACGCGGGCGACCGCAGTTCAGAGTGTGTTAGACGCCCATCCTGCAATTCCGCGATCAAGGACTCGATTGCAGTCCAGCGCCCGTCCGCGGTTTGTCATCAGCCGCGCTGACCCGCGGCTGCGCTCCTGTCTTGAACACTGAGTAGTTGCCGTCAGCATCGCGTGTGTAGCGGGGGTTCTTGGCCCGCAGGTGGTTGCGCAACATCAGGCTGAACTTCGCTCGCTCTGGGACTGGAACTTTCAAGGCATCGCAGATTTCTTGCCCACCCACCGGTCGTTTCGAGATAATCATGAACGAGATTGCGTCTTCCACTAAGGGACGATTGCCCATCCGGATCTGGGACAGCGGGGTCCCGCGTGGGACATAACGCGGCGCGACCTTGGTATCCCCGTACACTTGCGGAAGCGTTCGATCGCGTCGCCACCATCTAGCTTCCCTGCGCGGGTCCCTCACGCGGTAAATAACCCGGGATCGTTTTTCGATTCTTTGAAGGTCCCGACTGATGTGATCTTCGTCAGTCAATGCGGCCTGCCGATCGGTCAGCCGGCGGTACACCTCGATGGCGGCGATCGGCTCACGGACCAGACTGCTGCCCCTCGCGTCAGGACGGAGCATGAATTCAACGATCTTCTGCAGTGCAACGAGCCTGGCCCGACCTTTGATCGGCGTCGGCTGCGGTTTCCGGATCGCGCGCGGCTCCGGGCGAGACCCTCCCCGTTGCAATTCCATTTCACCGGCGGTCGCTAAGGCAATCTCCCAAACCCTGGTCGCGAATTGTTCGGCTAGTTTCACGACGGCCGGCGGCAGTCGCGCAATGTCCTTCTGTTCATCAATGAAGAGCCTGATCATCGCGGGTAAATCGCGATTGGAACCGGGCCGCGCACCGTCTTTGACCATCTGCCTGCTGACTGCTGCCGTTCTGAGATTTGGCAGTCCGACCTCGCGCATCACCCGATATGCCGCCATTTTCACCTGTCCAAAGTTGGGCATCGCACTGTCTCCTCTCCTGTCAGCGTTGCAGGGGGCGCACCTCTCAACCGCAACCTCTGCGAGACTCCCACGGTGACCAGCAGCGACCCGAGTCCTTGGAAACCACGCGAGTTGGTGGAAGACGCGCTAATTGAACCGAACCTCAAAACGGTTCAAATCGGCAATTGGTTCAAATCAGATGGTGACAAGTAGTCGCAGTCGCGCATCCCGACTCTCAGGGCAGAAAACCACGACATTCGACGGAGTTTTAGGCGTTCGAGTCGGAATGGATGGCAAATTATGTTGGATTTTCAAGGTCGGCCGCTGACCGCGCGCAGGTTTAAATTCCGCCCCTTCCGCAAGTCGGTCGACGTAAGGCACTTACATTGCTGGATTTTTGTATCTGTCCCGACTCATTTGCCAAGAGCTATCCCGACTCGACAGCCGGAATGGTAGCGATGCCTTACTTGGTGATCCGCTCGTCTCTGCTCGGCGTAGTGATGCCAACCTAAGCGTTACCACTCTTTCTACCGCACGGCGGTTGGCTTCATCCCAGAAATTTGGTGGCATTCAAGCGGTTCGCAGCGCTGCGTATGCCAAAATCAGCTTAGCGGAGTTCAAGGAGAACTTCAGATGACTCAAGATATTCAGAGCCTCTGTCAGACGGCGCTGCCGCCGTATGTGCGGCACCATTGGTCGGAATCCAAGCAGATGACCTTTTTCCGATTCGAGGCGTCGACGAAAATGCGGAAGGACGGCTTCCCTATCACAGGCTTATCGCTTGGCACTGATCTCAGAACAGCGCTCGCGACCTACGATAGTGTGGTCCTGCCACTGCTTGAGACGAGAAGACTGAACTGCCTCGCAATCCCGGTTGAGAGCGGGCCGCTATACGGCACGCTCGAGTGGTTATTAAGCAAGTACGAAGCCACTGTCCGCTTCAAGAATCTCGTCAAGATCACGCAGAAGACCTATGCCAACAATATTCGGCGCTGTTGCAATCACGTGATGCTAAAGGGTCCGTTCGCGGGCAAGCGCTTCGGGGATGTCCCGATGATCCAAATCACCCCCGCGCTGGTTGACGACTTCTATGAAGAATACCTGTTTGTCACCGACATTGACCAGAAGGGCAAGCCGGTCCAGCGCAAGCGTAGTCGCACAGCGAAAGGCGATATCCACAGTCTGCGGGCGATGGTCAACGGAACCAAGCGCAAGCACGCACACCTGCTCCATAAGGGCGTCAATCCGTTTGAAGGCGCTTATATGCCACACCGTTCCAAAGGTGCGCCAGCCGTCACCATCCCTCAGCTCGCGACGTTCGTCGGGACCGCCGACCGCAAAGGCCACTTTTCTGTTTCGGCCATCGCACTGTTCGCGTGGGAGATGGAAGCGCGCGTCAGCCATTTTCCTTACAAAATGACAGTAAATGAATATCGCGGGCTCGATCATGAGGCGGAGGTATTCGTGCGTGCCGAAAAGACAGACCAGGAGCGATATTTTAGATTGCACGATGACGACGGTAAGCCGCTCTATCCTGCGCTGATGCAGCGCCTCGACAAGCTCAAGGGCAATCGCACTTCGGGACCGCTCTTCGTCTGCGAACGATCGGCGCCGGGCAAGCCGAGACCTTGGTCCAGAAACAGGCTCTACGAGACAGTGGCGAAGATGTGCGAGGAAGCCGGATTACCCCACCTGACGCTAACCCAATTCCGCAAGGGGGGTCTGACAGAATCGGGGACTGCCGGCCTGACGACCACACAGATTATGAGCCAAAGCATGCTTCTCACGGAACAGACAGCTCAGATCTACATCGAAAAAGGCCAAGAGACCGCAATGGAAGGACAGAAGCATCGCCTCCGCTGGCGCCGTAAGAAGGTCAAACGCGGGGTCGATATCGTGACGTAATCAAGAGAATTCTTTTCCGCTCGCCGCCGGCGGGCGGATAGACGTCGGGCAAAGGCGTCGCCTTCCGGGATCGTACGAGAGCCGACGGACGTCGGTGGACAGCTTAGCGGCAATTAGGAAGATCTCCATTGACTTGCAATCTGCGGCACTTGTCGGCGGCACCTGTTGGATCGTGAGGGGCGGCATGTCTAGGCTGATGAGACCGCCGGCGGCGCTCCGATGAAAAGCGGCAGAGCGATGCCGTCCGGCCGGAGGAGATCGCGCCTGAGGAAGAGCCATCTCCATCCAATTTCAGCAACCGACTGTAAATCGGCTGGCTACCTTCTAGCGCTGCGTTGGCCCGGAGACTTAAAGAACAGGGTTTTCGAACAATCACTTAGTCCTTCCGCGCCTCGGCAACACCTGACGAGCAGATGGGGAACAAAGGAGAAAGAAGGGGAGGCAAGGGGCGCGTGGGTCCCGAAGTCCTCCCGAAGCGCGGAGCGGTCTGGTTCCCGGACTGCAGACCTCAATTTCTCCTCCGGATCCGGCTTGCGTCGCGTGGCAGCACACCCGGCGCGCGCCCGCCGGCTATGCGACCTCTAAAGCTTCTCGGTTCGTGGCCGACTACAAGCATTCGGTGGAGCGTCGGACCGCCCCTGCCATCACGAGGCCTCAGCGCAACGCAGACTCGGCGCAAGCAGGATCATGGTGCCGTGCAAAGCGATAGCGAGTTCAGCAGCTCACAACTTGCGGCTACATTCGGCAAAGCGGAGCCGGCGATATCGACTAGTGGCGTTCGGCGCGCGTGCGTCCAGGTCGGGCCTAAGCCACGCTTCTTCCGTGAGAACGCGCGGGGGGCCGTCGCCTGCTCGATCCCGCAAACACCTTTGCTGTCGGCATCAGCAGGTCAGCGACCTCGACGTCAAGGGCAATTGCAACCTTGTCCAGCGTTTCCAGAGTGGGATTGGCGGTCGAGACTTCCAGTGCGCTGACCAGCGCCTGACGCACGCCGGCAGCGTCCGCAAGATCATCCTGCGACCAGTTTCGTTGCAAGCGAAGCCGCCGAATGTTGCGCGCAAGAAGTCGCCGCGTGTGTGCAGGTTTTCGCCGCCTCATCCGCCAGGATGATGCATTTGCGGGCGTTCAACACCACACGTTATAACGTTTAAAACACGCTCAAACGTATGACACGCACAATAGAAGCAAACCACTCGCCCGCAACCCGAGGCCGGATCGATGCTTTGCTCGAGCCACCACAAGCGGAACACCCCTTCATGTGCTCAACCGTAACTATGATCAGCCAACGTGCTGGGCTTTCGTCGATTGCCCGAACGACCGGCCTTCAGTGACTCGAGCGGCGATCAGGAGCACCAGGAATTTCGCCAGCTGGGTAGCGCTCGCGTTCCGGTCGACGACATGAACGTCGGCAGGCCCTTCATAGAAGGACTGTCCCGGCGTCAGCGTCACCTCTTGTCCGCCCTTCAGCTGCATCACGACCGAGGCCGACGCGTCGGGAAGCACTCCAGCGCCAGGAGCATTCTTCGCCGTTTCCGATGGAGTCCCTAGGCCGCCTTGGGACTGCTCGCTGGGGTTGCCCGCGGCAGGCGCCAGACTCCGATTGAAGCAGCAAGGCGGAGTCGATGCTGGTTCGATCGCAGTCAGTTGGCCGCGATTCGCTTCCTTCAGAGTCGCTCTGGCCGCGACTGCCGCCTGGGACGAGGGTAGTTTTGGCGCAATCGGACGTTCGGGGTTTCCTCCGGCGAGGGCCGCCGTGTTGGATTAGTTCAATTGGTGCGTAACAGTCCTTATGGACAGTGTTTCCGGCATTGCAAGATGTTGAACAATTGTTATTTTTTGTCCAACGCTAGAGATTGCCATGGTTATGCGGACCCGCACGTCGATAGAGGCCGAGGAGCACATTGCGCTTAAGCGCAACCGGCTCGTGCTCGAGCAGGCGCGCGCCGTCGGGCTGCTCGGAGGGGCCAAGAACACGCGCTTGTCCGGCCGCGTGCCGGCAGGCCTGGTAGAAGCGGCAAAGAAGCGGGCTCACGTATCTTCAGATACCGAACTTCTAGAGCTCGCGTTGTCGCGTTTGGCGCTCGAAGACGATTTCGGCGCGCGTCTTGTCGTGCGCAAGGGAAGCGTCCCGGCAGATATCGATCTTGCCATTTAATCTCCAGGGAGCGTTGCGGAGTCTGGAGCCGCACAGGCGTTTGGAGCGGTTGACGCGACGACCAGATTCCGCTCTTGCTTGGGGATCCGACGAGCCGCTCATCGGCGGTGCGCTAATTCTCGATACCAGCGTTTACCTCGACGTCTTACAGGCACGCAC
Organism: Bradyrhizobium sp. AZCC 2230; assembly: GCF_036924495.1. Lineage (NCBI taxonomy): Bacteria > Pseudomonadati > Pseudomonadota > Alphaproteobacteria > Hyphomicrobiales > Nitrobacteraceae > Bradyrhizobium > Bradyrhizobium sp. AZCC 2230. The sequence goes on from NZ_JAZHRS010000001.1 coordinate 4,551,912, forward strand.
GCCGGCTGCCGTCGATGAATTGCTGACATATCGCGTCTGCCACCACTCGGCCGTCTGCCTAGCCGAACTAACGCAAGTGTTCGGGCGGCTCGATCCGGCCCACCCCTCAACGAGTGGGATTCTGCAAACGGTACGGGATGTGATTGAAGACATTCCGCAGCATCGCTTGCAAGCTCCAGGTACGGCGATGTGGGGCGAAGCGGGAATACTTGCGGGAGAGCTATTTCGTCTCAGCGGCGCGCCGAAGGGGCGCGGGTCATGAGAGAAAATACCTCAACGATGCGCTCATCTATCTCCAGGCGCGGGGTATCGGTGCCAGCGTATTGACAGGCAATGTCGACAACTTCGCCTTCCTGAACCAACTTGCTCCGGGCGTTCCAATCATTCTGTATCGGCATGCGTGAGCCAATCAGTGAGCGTCGAACAGGCAATGCTGGTCGCGAAGTCTGCCGAGCCGCCAGGAGCCCTCCCCGCCTCCCAGGAGCCTGCGGCCGAGGCAGACTCCGATTGAACCACAAAGACTCATATCGAACGAGAAACGACAGAAGATGTCGTTTCGCGTTCGATCTGAGTCTCGGAGCGAGAAAATCCAATATTTCAGTCTGGGGATTATGGCTCCTTCGGAGCCTATTCCGGTTCCATCGGAGTCAAATAGCCAGAATTGGTCGGTCAGGCGAGATCGTACTGCTACGGGGCCGAATTAGGGCGGTGATGTCGAAGGATGAAGGCGCATATCTAGCGCGAACGCCTCCTGAAGGTGCTGCTGGTACGCGCCTTTCGCCCTGGTCGGGTCGAAGATCAGATTCCAGCTGTGATTGGACACCACACTTGGGATCACGACGAATTTGTGCTTGGCCAGGAGCGCATCCCCGAACGCCTGCTGGCCTGCGCCTGGGATTCCCGGTCGCAGCCAATTGGCGTTCGGAACGTCGGCAGGGCGAACAATATGAACGTCAGACACGTCGGCGATATGAAGCGCGGTCAACACGTGCGGGAGAGTGTCGAGCGCTTTGAAGCCTTTGTGAACCGCCACTTCGAGTATCGCGGTCGCTGGATCAAGCGCGCAATACACAACGCGAACGCCTGTGCTGTTCCACCGGCCGCCGACCTGGAATGCGCCTTCGCCACTATCCCAGGTCGACGCAAAGCGCGCCTGATCGAGGCGCCAAGCGATGAGCTTGCCGCCTTCCAATGGCCCTACAGAAGGCGTCATGCATAGACGCCGTATGCGAGCCGTGTGAGGTACTGTTCAACGAGCTCGATGCCGGCCGGAGTGGCAAGCAGGTCGATCGGACGACGCTGGTCAAGACCGATGGCTGGACGCTCGAGCCACTGCTCGGCTTCTTCCTGCGAACCGAACACGTCCGTGGCCTTGGCCAGGATTTCGGCAAACTTCCAGGTCCGCCCACTTTGCTCCTGGCTGAGCGGCTTGTCCGGAGCGTCCTTGCGTCGCTGAAAGGTGCGAAGGCTCATTCCGAAGGCTTTTTCCAACGAGTCCGTTTGAATGATAAGGAGGTGACGGACGAAGTGGGTCAACGCAGAGCCTGGCAGTCCGTCCAGCAGCAGTTCGTGGGCGTCGAGGGCGCTTGTGATCCGGCGCGACAGGATGCGTGGCCCGCCGAGCAAATCGGCCACCTTCTGCAGATCATTGCCCGACCCCTTTGGAGCGGGCTTCTCGGCTGTGGCAGTCATAGTAGTCCTCGCGTCACGTGTCGCTAAATATACGTCACATGTCGCAACTAATCAAGCACCCGCAGCCGGGCAAGAGATTCCGATTGAAGCAGAACGACTCAGATCGAACGCGAAACGACAGAAGAGACTGCGCCGAGCGCCCACTTCTTCGGAGATGCCTCCTTATGCGAACGGTTTCCGTCCTACCGTGGATGCATCTGTCGATTTGGATTGGATCTGAGTCATTCACGCTGGATTCGAGTCTGCACCTCTCTGGGGCAAGAACTAGCGCTTTGCGTGCGCGAGAACCACGCCGCGGCAAACGCGGCTCCTCCAATGGCGGCGGCGCGGCGTAGTAGGCCATCAGCTTGGGTTGGCCGCTGAGCTTCCTGGGCTGGTGTAGCGCGATCTCCTAGTAGCGCCGCACGCAAGCTTCCGCTGCCATCGGTTTAAGCACGCTGGAATGCAAAATCGCCTCGGGCGGGGCTTCCCGATATCGCCCCCGTTGGACGGTCTGAAGACTCCTTGTGGGAACCGAGCTTGACGGACCGAGAAATAATCAATCGTGAACGGTTCGGTCGCCGGTGCACCCTGCTCGGCCTTCGAGCACCCTACCCGCTGACGCTGGTGCGAAATGGCACCTGTATAAAATGGATTCGCGTCGGCAGGAGCTGCCGGCCTTGCGAAGATGTCGTGACCCGACGGCTCCTGCATCTTGCGCCACTGCGCCGGAGTGGCGCCCATGTGGCTCTTGAAGGCGCGTTGGAAAGCGGCTTCGGATTGGTAGCCAACCGCCTCCGCCACGGCGCCCGTCGAAAGAGACGACTTCCTCAACTCGTTCGCCGCGAGCGTCATCCGGATATCAGTCAGAAGATCGGAGGCCGATCGTCCGAGCTTCTCCTGGAACTGCTGGGCGAGCGTGGCGCGCGACATGTTGCACAAGCGCGCGAGGTCGGGCAGCGACCATGCGCGCGCAGGCTCGTCGAAGAGAGCCGCCAGGGCCGGGGCTAGGCGCGGATGACCGGCAAGCGCGAGGAGACCACGCGGTGCATCCTCGGCCTCGCTTGCGAGCCGCAGCACCAGCGCAAACATTGCGGTCGACAGCGCATTCAGCATCGCACGACCACCGAGATGATGAAATCCAGCGGGTGACGAAGGCGGCGAGTTCGGCACGTCGGGGTGTCATGGCGAGCGCTCCGTTTGACGAAGGTACGGGGACGGAGGAGTAGCTGCTCAAGGTTTCACATGGGTCTCATTAGGGGCCGCTGCGGCAACATCTGTTGACGGAATTTGTCGCGAAGAAAGCTTAACTTCGCCGCTTTCAGCCGCCCTAGTCGTGCAGCCCTTGGCGTCCGCGCCGGGCATGAAAGCAAGCGAAATGGCGGCTACGCAAGTTGCGGCAAAAATCAACTTCATGGGCGTTCTCCGATCGTGAAGGATACGGAAGCCAACGGATCGGGATGAACTCCGTTCGGATGGCGCCCGCCCGGACCTCTTCGGAAGAGGGTTCGATCTAGCATTCATGGCCAAGTTCCAAAGGCGCGTTGACGCTTTGCAAGAATTCAACCGTGGTGAACCACAGGTCAGCATCGCCAACGTTTTCGAGATCGTGGATTTTGTATTCGCCCTTGCCATAAACGAAGTGACGGGTCTCGCCAGCCGAATAGACGGCCTCGACGATCGTGCCATCTTCCGCGTGCGACTTCGCTCGTCCTGGCGTCACTGCGGTCCAAAAATAGTCGAGGACGTGCCGATGAAATCCGATGCGCTCACCGGGAGCGAGCCGAATTTCCCACACACGCACACGGTCCGTTTCGGATAGGAGCCGCGTGCCGACCCGCCCGTTGAACCGATTGGCGTCGAACTCTTTGCGAATGAAGTCGGGCCAGGACTCCGTGCCCTCTTCCGTCACGACAGCGCTCATTGTAGTTTCCTCCTGGAGCCGAGTTATCTAATCGCGTTATTCGATGCCGAGCCCAGTCTGGGCGCGAACGTGCTGCGCGCCGAACGATGCGCGGACGGAAGCGGCGGCCGCACTGCGGTCCAGCACCGATACCGCCCACGACACGGCGAAGGCCAGCGGAACCGAGACCAGGGCCGGATTGTCGTAAGGGAACGGTGCAGCTCCGAGCTTTAACGTCGCAGTCCATACTCCCGGACTGAGGGCGACCAATCCCACGGAAGTCAGCAAGCCGACGATCGACCCGCTCGCTGCGCCTCGCGTCGTGAGGTCAGGCCAGACGATCGACAGAAGTATGACGGGGAAGTTCGCGCTCGCGGCGATGGCGAAGACCAATCCCACCATGAAGGCGATATTCTGGTTTTCGAACAGGATAGCCAACCCCATCGCAAGCAGGCTGATCGCGATCGCGGCACATTTAGCAACAACGACTTCCTGCTGCTCGCTCGCACGGCCCCTGCGGAGCACGCGGGCATAGAGATCGTGGCTCGCCGCCGAAGCGCCCGCGAGCGTCAGCCCGGACACGACTGCAAGGATGGTCGCGAATGCCACCGCGGAAATGAACCCGAGCAGCAGCGACCCGCCGACCGCGTCCGCCAAATGCAGGGCCACCATGTTGACGCCCCCAAGCAGCGCTCCCGAGGCATCCCGAAACTGGGGGTTGGCCGAAACGATCGCGATGGCGCCAAAGCCGAGCACGAACAGCAGGCTGTAGAAGATGGAGATGAACCCCGTCGCGACCAGCACCGAACTGCGAGCCTGTCGGGCGTCGCTGACGGTGAAGAAGCGCATGAGGATGTGCGGCAGCCCGGCCGTGCCGAAGATCAGCGCCAATCCGAGAGAGATCGCCGATATCGGATCCTTGACCAGTCCACCGGGGGCCATGATCGCGTCGGCCTTAGGATGCAAAGTGATCGCCGCTCGGAAGAGAGCTTCCAGACTGAAGCCGAAGTGCCCCAGAATCAGGATCGACATCAGCACCGAACCCGACATCAACAGCACGGCTTTGATGATCTGCACCCAGGTCGTCGCGAGCATGCCCCCGACAGTCACGTAGACCATCATCAGCCCACCAACGATGCCCACCGCATAGATGTAGGGAAGCCCGAACAGCAACTGGATCAGCTTGCCGGCCCCCACCAACTGAGCGATCAGATAGAACACGACGATCACAAGGGTGTTCACCCCGGCGACCGCCCTCACGGGGACCTCCGACAGCCGGTATGCCGCCACGTCGGCGAACGTGAACCGGCCGAGATTCCGCAGCGGCTCCGCGATCAGGAACAGGATCATCGGGAAACCGACCAGAAAGCCGATCGCGTAGATCATGCCGTCGTACCCGGAGGTATAGACGAGCGCCGTGACGCCCAGGAACGTCGCGGCCGATGTGTAGTCGCCGGCGATCGCGAGCCCGTTCTGGACGCCCTTGAGACCGCCGCCGGCGGCATAGAAATCTTTTGCTGTGCTGGTGCCCCGTCTAGCCGCCCACCATGTGATGGCGAGGCTTATCGCGACGAAGCCGAGAAACATTGTGATCGCCGTGGCATTCAGCGGTTGTCGCATGCCGGCCGGTCCGGTCAGCGCATCGGCCGCTGCGGGACTGGATAGAAGGGCGAACGCGGCCGAGAGCATGGCTCCGCGGGTTGGGCGTGACATCATCGAAGGTCCTCCAGAAGATGCTGACTGAGCCGATCGAAGCGGGAGTTTGCTCGCCGCACATAGATGGCCGTGAGAAGGAAGCCGAGCCCGATCAGGCTGACCCCGATCAGAAAGCCCCACGTGATGACGGTGCCGTCCCACAGCGGAAGCCCGAGCAGCCGCGGCCAGAATGCGACCGTCACAATGTAGGTGAAGTAGGTGGCCGCCATGACGATCGACATGCCGACGCCGAGGCGCGCGCGTTCGCTCGCAAGCTGCTTGAACGCAGGATGATTCTGGATCGTTTGCAGGTCCATGTCTGCTCTCCTCCCTGTCTGATGTTGCCTAGGCCGCTATGCCGGTCGCGACGGCGGTCTCCGCCATCACGGCCTCAGGACTGCGATGCAGCTCCGCCATTGCGCGCTCTTCGGCGGTCGCGATTTGCGCCTGCATGTACGCGCCGAGATGACGGGCCCGCCGGACGACCGCGGCCCCGAACGGGAGGCGGACCGACTCGAATTTCGCGAGCGCGGCGGGCAGATCGTCCGGATGCGCCTCGAGGGCATCGACCAGGGCGGCCGCGTCGGCGGCGGCCTTCGTCACTCCGATTCCCACATGGGGTCTGGCAACGAAAGCAGCATCGCCCAGGATCACCGTCCGGGCGCCCAGCGCCATGCGCGGCGTCTCGAGGTCCAGGATGGCTTGTATGAACGGCTGTTGCGTGATGCGAACGACTTCGGCGAACTGCGGGGCAAGCAACCGCTCTGCGTCCCGGCGCATCGAGGCGATCACATCCGGACGGATCCCGGTCGGCGGAATGGATAATTCATGCCGGACCCCGTCGATGTCGGTCAGGAGATTGGCCAACTGGCCGTCAGCGTCGGCTGGTCGGTACCAGACGAAATTGAAGCGGCGCTCCCCGACACCCATCTCTTCATTGGCGCCGGCGACGGGATACCCGAGCATCTGCTCGCCGGGAGGAAGGCTGAAGGCGAACCAGTCGCACAGTTCAGCGCGTGTCCCAGGCGATAGATCCCGCTCGTCGACGAGGCCCCGCCAAGCGACATAGCCGGCATACGCCGGCCGGACGTTGGTAGCGAGCCGGGCTCTGACGCACGAAAATATGCCGTCGGCCCCGATCAGCAGATCTGCGGAGGCCTCCGAGCCGTCCGAGAAGCGTGCCACCACGCGATCGGCGAATTCCGTGACGTCGACGAGATTCTTGCCGTGGTGATAGTGTTGCGACGGAAGCGCCGCCTTCAAAAGCCCGTAGAGGTGGCCCCAGGACGTAAGCACCTGCGGCAGGCCGAGTTCGCCTGCGATACGGCCCGACCGGTCCAGCACGCGCCGACCCGGAACGACCACGCCGACGGCGGCGGCTTCGGTATCGATTCCGGCCCTGCCCAGCACCTCGAACAATTCGGAATGAGTTACGATGCCGGCGCCTCGCCCGCCGAGCTCGGCCCCGATACGTTCGTACACGTCGACCTGCCAGCCCGACCGCCGCAACAGCAACGCCGCAAACAGCCCCGCCATCGAGCCTCCGATTATCGCAGCCTTGGGCTGCACTTCAGGGCTGCCGGCATAGTCCGTCATGAGCAATCTCCCTTGTTTCGGTATCAATTTGTTATTTATCAGTTGATCAATAATGCGCATGTCATTGACGCGAGTCAATTACTATTTATCAATTGATCAACAGAATGTGTCGGGTCGGCGGGACCACGAAACGGGTATATGGAATGCAGAAGACCCACAAAGCAGAAATTTCAGGTGTGAAGCAGCCCAACAGAGCGCGCGCGCGAGCGCAGATTCGAGAGCCGCAGAGGCTGGACCCGTCGGAGCGCGAGGCCATCATCGCTCGGGAGGCGGTGTCCTTTTTCGCCGAGTACGGGTTCGAAGGCCAGACCCGAGAACTCGCGAAACGGCTGCGCATCACCCAGCCCCTGCTCTACCGCTACTTTCCGAGCAAGGAAGCTCTGATCGAGCGGGTGTATCAGGAGGTTTTCGTCGGGCGATGGAAGCCGTCCTGGGAAAAGATCATCACCGATCGCTCGACCCCTCTGAAGGCGAGGCTGATCCACTTCTATCGCGAATACGCCGAGGTCATTCTCACATATGAGTGGATCCGTCTGTTCATGTTCGCGGGCCTGAAGGACCTCGGCTTGAATGCCCGCTATCTCAAAATGTTGCGCGAGCGCGCCTTCGATAGAGTGATCGAGGAGATCAGGGTCGAGTACGGACGCCCCTCCACCGACGAGCTACCGATCACCGTTCTCGAAATCGAGATGGTGTGGGGACTTCACGCGGCGATCTTCTATCTGGGAGTGCGTCAATTCATCTACTCGATGCCGCTCGAGACGGATGTCAATTCGATCATCGATGCAAAGGTGACGACGTTCCTCGGCGGCATTCGCTCCGTGCTGCCCGCGAAGGCAACCGCCTAGGTCCGGCCGGCGCGCACGCATCGTTCGCGTGGGGTACTGGCGCGTCGTAAGCCTGCGATGGCTTAATCTCCTCCGATCAGACGGCGAGCGCTTTCTTGATACGGGCCGCCGTGAACGGAAGTTCATACAGCCGCACGCCGGCTGCATCCCTGATCGCGTTGGCGATCGCCGCTCCCGTCGGCCCTTGCGCAGCCTCGGCGACGCCGTAGAAGACATCGCCCGGCCGATCTACCAGATCGACTTCGACCGATTCCGGGACGCCGTCGAAGCGCATGATCGGATAGGCCGACCAGTCCACCGACGTCACGCGGGTGCGGTCGAAGGTCACCCGCTCGAAGAGCGTCCAGCTCATCGACTGCAGAATGCCGCCCTCGATCTGATTGCGAACACCGTCCGGATTGACCACCTGGCCGGTGTCCACTGCCGCCACGACGCGACGGACGCGAACCACGCCACTCTGGCGCGGAAGCTCGATCTCGACCGCGACCGCGCACCAGGCCTCAAGGTTCTTGTAGCGTGCAAGGCCGAAGCCGAAGCCGGTGCTCGCCGAAGCCTTGACCCGAGCTGCCCAACCGAAGCGCGATGCCGCCGTTTCGATGACCTCTCGCGCCCGGGAATCGACGGTGTGCCGAAGCCGAAACGCCACCGGGTCCTGACCTGATCGCGCCGCCAATTCGTCGAGGACGCTCTCGATCGAGAGGACGTTCAGGTAGCCTCCGAGCGAGCGCATCGAGGAGCCGCGCAAGGGCATGTCCGGCAGAAAGTGACTGATCACCTTGGAATTGGCGATCGCATAGAGAGGAATAGCATTTCGATCGCCGCCGCCTTCCGGCTGAGCCAGCGCGATCGGGGGCGGCGGCGGGAAGGCGTCGGATTTCAGCCGGGCGGCGACGAGCGTCCCAGGAGGGCCAGGCCGCATCATGTGCGACTGGCTCCAAACCTCATGGTGCCAATCCGCAATCGTACCGTCCGCTCCGACCGCCGCCTTGAGCTTGACCACCATGCCCGGCCCGAACGGATCCCACGCGTGCTCCTGTTCGCGCATCAGTTGGACCCTGATCGGCCGACCCGGCATCGCGAGCGCGAGCATCGCCGCGTCGGCCGCCGCGTCGTCGGCGCCATTGTGCCCATAGCAGCCGGCGCCCTCCGCATGGATGCAGCGGACGTTCTCGGGCGCCATCCGCAGCATGCCGGCAATCGCGCCGCGGAGGAAGAACACGCCTTGCGTATGGGTCCAGACCGTGAGTTTCCCATCCTGGAATTGCGCTATCGCGCAGGACGGACCGATCGAGCCGTGCGTGAGATAGGGTCTGCTAAAGATCCCTTCGACCACGATTCCCGGCTTGCCCGGACTTCCCGCATCGTGAATCGTCGTGTCTTTCGAAGGCAGATGCATCAGAGCCGCCGGCAGCCCCGCGCTGTCCGGAAGAGTTTGCTGCTCGGTCCAGGTCGTTGTCGCCGCGAGAGTCCGCATACCCTGGATGGCCGTCCATTCTCGGCCTGCGAGCACGCCTAGAAAGTTGCCGTCTCGAACGACCTTGGCTATGCCGCTCATCCGCTCGACCTGGGCGAGATCACAGTCGCGCAGCGTGGCTCCGTAACTTGGCGGACGAACGACGCGACCATGCAGCATTCCCTCGAGCCGCAGATCCTGGACGTAGGCGCTCCCTCCCGTCACCTTGGCGGGGACATCGATGCGCGGTACGGATCGATTCATCACGACGAAGTCCGCCGGCGACGTCAACGGCGAGGTCTGCTTCGCGTCGACGGACAACAGTTGATCGCGAACCAAGTCTCCGTATCCCACGCGCTTGCGATCGGGGCCGAATACCTCGCCGTCGCGGACCTGCAGCGAGGCGGCCGCGACACCCAGCCTTCGCGCCGCCTCGGCGACGAGGATCTCCCGCGCCTGTGCCGCGGCGTGCCGAATTGCCGTGCCCGAATCCTGCATCGAGTGGCTTGCGGCCGTGTAGCCTTCGTTCGGCGTCCGCGCGGTATCCGCCGTGACCAGCGTCAGGCGGTCCAAGGAGACCTTGAGCTCCTCCGCCGCGACCTGGAGCAGCGCCGTCTTGAGACCTTGGCCAAGCTCGGCCTTTCCGGTGATAATCGTGACGGCTCCGGACGCGTCGATGCGGATCCAGGAGTCTATTTTCGGGGTGTCCTCGAGGCTTCCGGGCAACCCGCGCTTCGAGGGGCTGCCACCGGTTCCGGTTTCGGTTTGTGCGCACGCTCCGGAAAGCCGGAAAGCCACCATGAGAGCGCCGGCGCCGGACAATACGCTGCGCCGCGAGAGGGCATGTGTCATCGTTCGGTCCTCGCCTGGGCAGTCTTCGGCTTCATGTCTTCCGCCGCGCGCCGGACCGCACGCAGGATACGCATGTGCGTTCCGCACCGGCACAGGTGAGGCTGGAGCTCGGCCCTGATCGATTCATCGGTTGCGTGCGGTTCGCGGTTCAGCAGCGCCTGCGCCCGCATCATCATGCCCGGAATGCAAAACCCACACTGTGCCGCCTGCTCCGCGATGAAGGCGCGCTGCATCGGGCCCGGCGCCTCCACGGTCCCCAGTCCTTCGAGCGTGGTGATCGTCCGGCCCTGCAGCAGCATCACAGGCGTGATGCAGGAGAAAACGGCCTTGCCGTCGACCATGACGGTGCAAGCTCCGCACTGACCGAGACCGCATCCGTACTTCGCGGCGTTTAGCCCGAGTTCGTCCCTGAGAACGTAGAGCAGCGGAGTGTCCGGGCTCGCCTCGATCGATCGGGTCTCACCGTTAACCGTCAGTGTCGTCATAATGCCTCACCGAAACTTCCGCTGATCGTTGTCCAGGGGTCTCACGGGTTTGCTCTTGCTTCCGCGATCGCTTTGGCCGTCCCGTCCCACTGCCGCTTCCCGGCAACCCGACTGCGTAGATAGTCCGCGAGATCCGAGATCTGCCGGTCGTCGAGAACATCCCCGAAGCCGGGCATGATCGGACGCGAAGTGCCGCCGGTGGATGCCGGTATTCCTCGCACCACGAGATTGATTAGGTTCGTCGGGGTCTCGCCGGCGACTGCAGTGGACAGACCGAGCCTCATGCCGCCCAGCGGTAACGGCCGGTCGCCTTCGTGGCACGAGGCGCAAACGGCGGTGTAGGTGGCTTGGCCCGGGTCGGCCGGCAGGGTCGGCGTCGCCGCCTGTGCGCCGGCGACCTGCGGCAGACGTCCCGGGCCCGAGGAAGCCGGCATCTTCACGTCACTCCGTCCCTCGCCTTTGCCAAGCGAGGCGAGATAGTGGGCCATCGCGCTCACATCGGCGGGAGCGACCAAGGACAGGTTGTCGACGACGTTGGCCATGGGCCCCTGAGCGGTGCCGTGCTGCGCATGGGCGCCCGTCGCGAGATACTCGGTCAGGGCAGCCTCGTCCCACGGGACAGGCGATCGAGAACTTCGCCCGAGCGCGTAAGCGCGCCAGCCTTCGGCCTCGCCTCCTTCGAAGCTGGCCGACGTTCTTTCCGCCCCGAGCAGATTGCGGGGAGAATGACAAGCGCCGCAGTGCCCAAGCCCGTCGACCAGATACTTTCCCCTGTTCCATGTCTCATCCTTCGACGGATCGGCCACGAAGCGCGCCTGGCGCAGAAACAGCAGCTTCCAACCGGCGAGCGTCAGGCGCACGTTGAGAGGAAAGAGAAACTGGTTCGGCGGCGGCGACGAGTTGACCGGATCGATGGACATGAAGAAGGCGTACAGCGCCTTCGCATCATCGTCCGACACCCGCGTGAAATGATCGTAGGGGAATGCCGGATAGAGATGGCGGCCTTCGCGATCCACTCCCGCGCGCAGGGCACGAATGAAAGCCTGCTCGGACCATCGCCCGACGCCGGTTTGCGGATCCGGCGTGATGTTGGTCGAGAAGATCGTACCGAACGGGGTCGGCATCGCCAGGCCTCCGGCATAGGGCGCTCCGCCAGGCGCCGTGTGGCACGTGGCGCAGTCCCCGAGCAGCGCGAGGCTTGCTCCCCGTTTCGCGTCGTCGCGATCCGGCGCGCCGACCGACTGTGGTTCGATAGGCGGAATCGGTGTTTCCCATGCATAGAAAAGCGCCCCCGCCGCGGCGACCGATCCGACGGCGAGCACGACGAACAACATAGACCGGAGCTTCATCGTCCTTCCCCTACCGAACGAAACCGCACTATCGGCCGAGCCGCTCCGTGGTCTTTTCAGTTTGATGCGGCGTTTGAACAAACTGTCGATGGCGGCTCGAGCACCTTTTCGTCGATCCTCAACGGCGGAGGCCTCCTCAGTTGCTCTTTCTGCGGATCGCCGCGACGTGCATTGGAGCGAGACAGTCCAAAGCGCCGGCACGGAGTCCAATACGGCTCCGGGAAACGACGTCCTAGCTCTGGCTCGATGCGGACTCACAACACCAGCCCACCGCCAAAGCGGCCCGGTTCGAAGAAAAGCAGTACGGCCGGCGGAACGATCTTGCTATTTATCAGTTGATAAATTAACTGTTGCTCTGCTCGAAGTCAAGTGTCGGAGCCGCGGAACCGAAGCTGCGCGCCCAGCAACAAGGATTTTAGCCATGTCATCGTCCACGCTCACGGAGCAGCGGGTCCCCGAACTCACCCGCGCACGCACGTTTGCCATGGCGCTTTGCGCCGGCATCGCGGTCGCAAACATCTACTACAATCAGCCTCTGCTGGGCATGATCGAGGCGCACTATCCGAACTCCTCCGTCATCGGCCTCGTACCCACGGCCACGCAATTCGGCTATGCAGTCGGCCTGCTCTTCCTGGTCCCGTTGGGCGACCTCTTCGAGAGACGGCGCCTCATCACGGTGCAATTCGTTGTCCTCGCGTTGGCTCTGGCACTTGCGGCCGTCGCCCCGTCCACGCTCGCATTGATCGTAGCCTCGCTCACGCTCGGCGTGGCGGCCACCGTGGCCCAGCAGATCGTTCCGTTCGCCGCGACGCTCGCGGATAACCGGACCAGAGGCGCCGCGGTCGGAACGGTGGTGAGCGGAATCCTGGGCGGCATTCTGCTCAGCCGGACCATCGCCGGCTTCGTCGGAGCCCACTTCGGTTGGCGCGAGATGTTTTGGCTCGGTGCGCCGTTGGCGCTGGGCGCCGCCGCACTGGTGCGTTTGACTCTGCCACGGCACCATCCGACGCACAGCATCGGCTACACCGCCGCCCTGCGATCGCTGATCCATCTCGTCGTCGAGGAGCCGGCGCTTCGACTGGCCGCTGCGACGCAGGCGATGCTGTTCGCCTCGTTCATCGCGTTCTGGACCGTCCTGTCCCTGCATCTCCAGGAGCCGGCATTCGGACTGGGAGCCGAGATCGCCGGCCTGTTTGGAGTGATCGGTGCGTCCGGTATCCTGGCGGCGCCGCTCGCCGGTCGCGTGGCCGACAAGCGCGGACCTCACCTGGTGATCGCGATCGCTGCGGCTATCACGCTGTCATCCTGGGCCGTCTTCGCCGGCTGGAATTCGCTCGCCGGACTGACCGTCGGCGTCGTGTTGCTCGACGTGGGCGTGAACGCCGCGCTCGTCTCCAATCAGCACCTGATATTCGCGCTCCGTCCAGAGGCACGGAGCAGGCTGAATACCGTTTTCATGACCGCGATGTTCGTCGGCGGCTCCCTCGGCTCGCTGGGTGCGAGCTGGGCCCACGCGCACCTGTCGTGGCTCGGCGTGTGCGGCTATGGCGCCGCCCTTGCGACGGCGGGACTGCTGCTACAGCTGCCGACCGCTTTCGGTCGGAACGGCGATCCAGCCCATCACTGAAGCCGATTTCTGATCGTCGGACCTGGAGGTTGCCAGCCATGCGCATCGCGGTCGTCGGAGGTTCGCTTGCCGGATTGTTCGCGGCATCGCTGCTCGCCCGCGATGGACATGACGTATCGGTGTACGAGCGATCCGTCCATGGGCTCGAAGGTCGCGGCGCCGGCCTTCTCGGCAAGCGCGAGACATTCGCCATTCTGCGCGCGTCCGGATGCGAGCACGTGGCGCGCGTCGGCGTGATTGCGCGAGAGCGCATCGTGTTCGGCCCTTCGGGCGGCGTCGTCGATCGGAAGATGCCCCCGCAAGCGCAGATCTCCTGGGACTACATCTACCGCGTCTTCCGCCAGCACATGCCTCGGGGCTCCTATCGGCTCGACCGGCGCATCGAACACATCCGCGAGGACGCGGATCAGGTGGCACTTGGCTTTTCCGACGGAAGCGAGACGTTCGCCGACCTGGCGATCGGCGCCGACGGGATCGCATCGGTTTCGCGAGCCGCCGTCGACGGCCCTTCCGCAACCAATCTCTACGCGGGCTACGTGGGGTGGCGCGGCCTTCTTCCGGAGGCGGCGCTGCCCGGCTTGGCGGCCGACGAACTGCTCGAGCGCTTTGCCTATTTCCGAATGCCGCGTTCCCACGTGATCGGCTTCCTGGTGCCCGGACCGCACGGCGAAACCGAGCTCGGAAGTCGCAGGTACAATTGGGTCTGGTACCGGCCGGCCGCCGGATCGCACGCGAGGGACGAAGTGCTCACGGACGGTGAAGGCCGAATCCATCCGCATTCCCTCCCTCCGGGTGCCGTGTCCGAGAGCGCGCGCAACAGGCTCGTCGAAGATGCCACGCGGCTCCTGCCTCCTGCTTTCGCCGCAGCGATCGAAGCGACCGCCCATCCATTCGTGCAGGGGGTCTTCGACTACGAAACGAAGCGCATGGTTTCCCGACGGATCGCACTGGCGGGGGACGCAGCCTTCGTGGTGCGTCCCCACACCGGGATGGGCATCGCCAAGGCCGCGGCAGACGCGCTCGCCTTGCGGAATCACCTTTCATCGAAGTCGCTCGATGACGCACTCCGGGACTACGGACAGGAACGGCTCCAGGCCAACGCGGCGGTCGCCGCGTCCGGTCGCGAATTGGGCGCGCACCTGGAATGAGCGCACGAACATGAATCGGAGAAACGGATGAGTTGGCACGCCGACCACGACTTCGCGGTGACGATCAGCGGCGGCTCGGTCGCCGGACTATGTAATGCCATCGTCCTTCGCAAGCTCGGTGCGACCGTAACGGTCCACGAACGCCTGCCGGGCCAGATGATAGCGCGTGGCGCGGGAATCGTCGTGCAAAACGAACTCATACGACTGCTGCAGGAAAACGGCGCCGGTCCCCTTCCCTTCACCACCTGCCGCGGCAGGCGATACCTGGATCCGGAGGGAGGCGACGGCGTCCTGCAGCAGATGCCGCAGGAATTCACCTCCTGGGAGGCCATCCACGCGGCGCTGCGGGCCGCCGTTCCGGACGAGTGCTACCGGCCCGGCTCCGAAGTGGTCTCGGCGTCGCAGACCGGCTCGAAGGTCTCGGTGACGCTCCGCGACGGGACGACGGTGGAAAGCGATCTGTTCATCGCAGCCGACGGCTCCGGCTCGCCGATCCGCCGGAAGATGCTTCCCGAAGTCGAGGCGCGCTACGCCGGGTACGTGGCCTGGAGAGGTACCGTCGAGGAAAGCAGCGTTCCTTCGGATCTCCTGCCCTTCTTCGACGATCTCTTCACGTTTTCCGAAGCGCGCAGCGGCGGCCACATGCTGGCGTACTTCATCCCGGGAAGCGACGGCGCGGTGGCAGCCGGATCGCGACGCCTCAACTGGGTGTGGTATGTGCACGTGAGCCTGGCCGAGATCGCCGACGTGCTGACCGACAAGAACGGCGTGCGGCATCGCTCGTCGCTGCCGCGAGGCACCGCGCCCGAGAGGACGGTAGCCGGTCTGCGGGAACGCGCCCTGCGCGAGATCCATCCGAAGATGGCCGCGCTGGTCTCGGCGACGCCGGACCCCTTCCTTCAGAGCATTCTCGACGTGACGGTGCCGAAAACCCTGTTCGGCCGGGTCCTGGTGACCGGCGACGCTGCTTTCGTCGTGCGCCCCCACACGGCAGGAGGCACTGCCAAGGCCGCCTACGAGGCATCGACCCTCGCGCGCGCGCTGAAGTCTGCGCGCGCCAACGTCGACGTCGCCCTCCGATCCACGGAGCGGCAGCAACTCGAGTACGGCAACGCTCTCTACGACTACGGCCTCGCGCTCGGCAATCGCTGGTCGCGGGACAGAACCACCGACTAGACGGCCGGCTGCCGCTCAACACAACACGACAGGAGTGCGATAAATGGCGGATCTCTTCGAATCGACGGCGCTGGGCGATATCGGTCTGGCGAACCGAACGGTGATGGCGCCGATGACGCGTTCGCGGGCGGACGAGCGCGGCGTCATCAATTCTTCCGCGTCGGAATACTACGGCTCGCGCGCGAGCGCCGGCTTGATCATAACCGAAGGCATCAACGTGGGCCCAAAGTCCAACGCCTTCGATCGGGCGCCCGGACTGTGGACGGACGAACAGACCGAGGCTTGGAAAACCGTCGTCGGTCGGGTCCACGAAGAAGGCGGTCGCATCGTCGCCCAGCTTTGGCACGGCGGTCGCGCGAGTGCGCGCGGGCTGCTGTCGGACGAGCAGCCGCTGTCGCCATCCGGCGTCAACGACGATCTGGACCGGCTGCAGGTGTGGGCGCTCCTGGCCAACGGCGCCTACGTGCGCATCGCCGCCACGCCGTCGCGAGCGATGACCGTCCGCGAGATCCAGGACGCCGTGAACGAGTTCGGAGTAGCCGCGGCCAACGCCGCGCGCGCGGGTTTCGACGGCGTGGAGATCCACGGCGCCAACGGCTATCTCGTGCATCAATTTCTTTCGCCGACTATCAATCTGCGGACCGACGACTATGGTGGGAGCGTCGAGGGCCGATCGAGATTGCTCGTCGAGATCGTCGCGGCGATCGCCGAGGCCATTGCGAGGTCGCGGATCGGACTGAGACTCTCGCCGTTCGCCGACTACAACAGCACCCGAGACCCCAATCCGGAAGATACCTATGGAGGGCTCGCAGAGTGGCTGCGAACTGCGGGGCTCGCCTACCTTCACCTGGCCGACACCAACGCCTGGACCGGCGCCCCCGACTTCGGCCGGATGCTTCCGATATTCCGCGATATCTATCGCGGGCCGCTCATCGTCAACGCCGGCATCACTCCCGAGCGAGCCGTCGAGATCGTGAGCTCCGGCGAAGCGGACGCGGTCGCGTTCGGGCGCCTGTTTCTCGCCAATCCGGACCTTCCGGCCCGGATCCGGGCGGGCGGCCCCTACAACCCGCCACAACCGTTCGGGTTCTATGGTGGTTCGGATCTGGGTTATCTCGACTACCCGAGCTTGAATTCGCCGAGGCCGGATAGCGCGCCCTGACCGACCGGAGGCGCCGCGTTACGCGGCTCGGGCGGGTGGCGGTGGCTTCTGCCAGTTCGATCTCTCTCGGCAAGCTGCTGGGACGCTACGGCTAACTTTTCGCCTGAGCAGGCCGCCCTGCGGAAGCCGCCTGGGTTCTGCCGGTTGTTTTAGGCTCGCTGGTGAGCGTGCGACGGCCGAGACGTGTCTGACGTCGCAAAAGGGCGCAGTGACCTGCCAGCGGTCACGGAACGGGATGGAATGGCGCATTGCCCTCAGAAGGTCGTGCACCGCTCCATCTTCCGATCTGCGGAGCTGCCTGAGACGTACCGGACGCGATCGCCTCCCTTCATTTTCCTTGCGGTTCGACTTCGCGCCCGAAACGTTCGACGAGAAAATCGATGAAGAGCCGCACCTTGATCGACAGGTGCCTGGTAGGCGGATAGATCGCGTACAACGCCAATGGCGGCGCCCAGAAATCCTTCAGGACCTCCTTCAAACGCCCCTTCTGCAGAGCCTCTCTCGCGATGAATTCGGGTATCAGCGCCACGCCCCGCCCCTTCAGGGCGACGTCGCGCAGCACCTCCGCATTGTTGACGCACAGCGACCAGGCCGGCTGAATCCAGTGCTCTCCGTCCGCCCCCGTCAGTTTCCACTGGTTGCCCGTGAGCAGGAACCCGTACGTTAGCGAGACGTGACCGCGCAGGTCCTGCGGGTGACGAGGCGTACCGTGCCGCTTCAGATAATCGGACGAAGCGCAGATCACCCTTGGCATCGGCGCGATCTTCCTCGCGATCAGACTGGACGATTCAAGTTCCGCGATCCGAAGAGTCACATCGAAGCCGTCCTGGACCGGATCGACCAAGTTGTCGCCCAGCACGAGCTGAAGCTGCATCTCCGGATACTTGATCATGAAGTCGGCGAGCGCCGGCCCCAGCCTGATCGTGCCGAACGACATCGGCGCGTTGATGCGCAGAAGGCCGCGCGGGGTCGACTGCAAATGCGTCACCGCCTGATCGGCGGCCTCGAGCTCGGAGAGGATCACCAGCGCCCGCTCGTAGTAGAGCTGGCCGTTCTCGTTGGCGCTGGCGTGCCTGGTGGTCCGGTTGAGAAGCTGCACTCCGAGGCTCTCCTCGAGGTCAGAAACGTATTTGCTCATGGCTGACCTGGACAGCCGCAACTGACGGCCGGCCTCGGAGAAGCTCCCGCTTTCGACCACCTTCACAAAAGCCCTCAGACTGGCCAGCTTGTCCATTCCCACCCCATTGTCGCCAAAACGTAAACAGAGGCGACATAAAAGCATGGATTGTTCTCAAATCAAAGCTGCCCGATATGGGGAGCAGAACCAAGCCGAACTGCAAACCCCGGAGATCAACATGTCAGGCATTCACCACGTCACCGCCGTCGCAGGCGACTCGCATAAGAACTACAGCTTCTACACGCGGGATCTCGGGCTGCGGTTCGTCAAGAAGACCGTCAACTTCGACGATCCGGCGACCTACCATTTCTATTACGGCGACGAGACCGGCCGCCCCGGCACGATCCTCACATTCTTTCCCTGGGAAGGAGCTCCGGAGGGCCGTCGCGGAGTCGGCGAAACCCACCAGACGACTTTCCGGGTCCCGCAGCGCTCCATCGGCTACTGGACGCAGCGCTTCCTCGAGAAGGGGATCAAGTTCGAGGCGCTGGAAAAGCGCTTTGGCGAGCCGGTGCTCGCCTTTTCAGATCCGGACGGCATGGCTCTCGCCCTCGTCGGGGTCGCCGGCGCTGCGGACGAAGCGGGATGGAGCAACGGCGACGTGCCGGAGGAACATGCGATCCGCGGCTTCCAAGGCGTCACTCTCCTGATCGAGGATGCGACGAGGACCGCAAAGGTCCTTACCGACGTGTTCGGGTTTCGCGAGACTGCCCGCGAAGGCTCCGTGATCCGGTTCATGGCGCCCGGCGACGCGAATGGCAACGTGGTCGACATCTATGAGGCGAAGGGCTTCCTGCGCGGCAGACAGGGCCGCGGCTCGGTGCACCACATCGCATTCCGCGCCAAGGACGACGCCGAACAGGGAAGCATGGCCGAGAAGCTTGTCAGCAATCATGGGCTTCATCCCACCGAACAGAAGGACCGCAACTACTTCCGATCGATCTACTTCCGGGAGCCGGGCGGCGTGCTGTTCGAGATCGCGACGGACATTCCGGGATTCGCGGTTGACGAACCGGTCGAGACGCTCGGCCGCGATCTGAAACTGCCGAGCTTCCTGGAGTCGCACCGCAAGGAAATCGAGGGCGTTCTGCCTGAACTTCAAGGAGCCGCATGATGACCGCAAATTCTCCATTCACCCATCGCTTCGAACCGGGCGATCGGACGGGCGCGCCGCCGCTCCTGCTGCTTCACGGCACGGGCGGCGACGAGAACGATCTGCTGCAGCTCGGCACCATGATCTCGCCGGGCTCCCCGCTCCTGTCGCCCAGGGGCCGCGTGCTCGAGAACGGGATGCCACGCTTCTTTCGTCGCCTTGCGGAGGGCGTGTTCGACGAGGAAGACGTGCGTGATCGCGCGCTCGAGCTCGGAGAGTTCGTCCAGGTCGCCCGGGAACGCTACGGCATCGACGCACCGCTCGCCGTGGGCTACTCGAACGGCGCCAACATCGCCGCCGCGCTTCTGCTGATGGATCCCCGGGCGCTCTCCGGAGCGATCCTGCTGCGCGCCATGGTCCCGCTGACGGACCCGCCCGCCGCGCATCTCGACGGAAAGCCGGTCTTGATCGTGTCCGGACAGCAGGATCCCATCGTTCCATCCGACAACGCGGATGCGCTCGCCGCGATGCTGTCGGCGGCGGGAGCCAAGGTGGATCATCGCATCCTGCCGGTAGGCCATCAGCTTTCGCAGATCGACGTCGCGCTCGCCCGCGCCTGGCTGGCCAAAGCGAAGCAGCATGCGATGGCCACCTGAACAGGAGACTCTGGCCTCACGGCCGGGCACCGATCGACACACCTCGACTCCAACGGTCGGCACCCGGTCACTTAGGCTCGGGCGCGGCCAGGAACACCGCCGGGAACGCGATCAGCGGAGGCAAGACGAAACACCAGGTCCCGAACTTCGCGTAGAGCCATGCACCAGCGGCGCAGCCCAACGCAAAGGCAGCCACGCTCGCCGCCATCTTGCCGAGCCGCGGCCTGGCTACGGTCAGTACCGATGCTGGCGCGCCGCGCAGGACGTCCGCGACGTCGATCATGATCTGGGTTGTCGTGCCGGTCATCAGCGTAGTGGGAGGCTCGCTACCCATATGGATCCGGTGCGCCGCATTCTGAATGGCCATCGCGGCGACCAGGATCATGCCGGTGCAGATCGCCTGCCAAGAATCGCCCTGGACGAACGGCCCGAACTGGATGGCGCAGGCACCGCCTATGGCGAGAAGCACCACCTTGAGGGCCATCATCGAGCGGAAGATCGGCAACCCAATCGTAGGCAGGAAGAAGCTGAACATCCGTGTGGTGATCACGACCAGGCAGAAGACGGGAAGCGCGAGGAGCTTGGCGCGGCCGCCGGACGTGCCGAGCACCATCGCCGCTCCGAACGTGACGAAATTGCCGGTGACGTGCGCAGTGAACAGTCCTTGGAGCGCCAGAAAGCCGGCGGTATCCACGAAGCCGGCATTCAGGCTCATCAGAAGCGGAAGCAGGAATATATGCCGGGGCATCTCACCAACCGTACTGAAGCTGGACGCCCAGATAGTTGCTGGTGTGTCCCCCGGCGCGGATGATCGTGTCGCCGACGTCGAAATGCACAGCTTCGATGGCGCCCGTGAGATGGTCGTTGAAGGCGTAGTCGACCCTAAGCTGGCCATATGCGCCCGTCCAATTGCTTCCCTTACCGGCGGTCCCCGCAATGGGCACGTTGGGCTGGACATAAATCGCGTCGGCCGTGGTCTCGCGCCATTGAAAGCCGACCGCGGCCAGCACTTTCAGCCGCTCTATCGGATTGAACATGATGGCCGGTTTGATATGCACCAGGTTCACGTAGCCCGTGTAGCCGGCAAGGGTGAAGTAGTAGCCGTTGGGGAAGAGCGGATTGAACGTGCCCAGCGATCCATCTGCGGGGTGATGGTCGCCGGACGCGGCGTCGATCTGTAGCCCGACCCGCGGCTGCCACGGCACGCTGCTGAACGTGTAGCCCGTGCGCGCGCCGACGGCCCAAGCGCGAATGTCCGTCGTCCCCACCTGGCCTACCTGCCCCATGGCCTCGAGGTCCCAATCGAAATTTTGGGCGTTGCCCGCGAAGCGGACATCGAACACGTGTCGATGTTCCTCACCACTCGCATCCAGATATCTGGCATTGTTCCGTTCGTAGAGGGAATAGTAGCCGGACAGCTCTTTATCGCCGAACACCTTGCGCTCGACCCTCAACGTGCTGAATTGGAAGTTGTCGTTCGAGGTATCGTCGAAGGGACGCCCATCAAAGTATTGCACTGGACGGCTGACGAAACCGATGAATCGCCAGGCTCCGCTTTCCCAATCACCCCAGATCGCATCGAACGACTGCCGGACGTTGGGCCCGTCCCGCGACGAAACGAAGCGTTGAAGGTCGAATGCGAAGTCCTGTCGTCCTATCCGCGCCTTCAGGGTCCCGCCGGAGAACGTGTTGACGTACTCCAGGAAGGCAAGGCGAAGGTCGAGACGGTCCTGGTCGACCGGAGAGATGCTGAGCTTGTCGAAGGCCCGATCGTCCTCGAGTTGGACGAAGGCACGCCAGTTCTCGTCGAAGTGAATGTCGGCGTGGACCTGCAGGCGTTGCAGCAGGTAGCTGTCGGACGGCGTATTGGCGGTGCCGAAACCTGCCGCGTTGTTGCTCTCGAACCGCTCGCGCAAGGTGGCGCCCAGCGAAATATAACTCTTGGGGTCGGTGGCCCAGAGCGGGATGTACTTGAGCCCGTCAAACGGTTCGGTGCGCAGTCTCGGATCGGCGAGAACCGACCAATCCTCCGCCCAACGGTTCGCCTGAATCGCTGGCCGTTTCGGGAGCGCGCCATCATCCGCGAACGCGCTGTCGGCACGCGCGCTGAAGGTCGCGAGCGCCAGGACGATCCAGAATCCGCGCAGACCGGCCCAATCCGACACCGAACTCATCACTCCTTACCTGCCGATTGCCCGCGCGGCGCTCTTTTCCGCAACCGAATGAACCTCTGCGATGTAGCCGCCGGGAAACATGACGAATGCCGTGGAGCGCCCGTCCGCCGTATAGGGCTCGACCAGGACCGTAGCGCCGGCTTCCTTTGCTTTGCCAAGGGTTGCAGCGAGGTCGGCCACTTCATAGCCCGTCGTCTCCCGACCGTAGGGATAGGGCAGATGCCCGTCGGTGACCAGTACGACCATCTTCCCGAATCCGGACTCGATCCGGATGCGCCGGTAGGTCGCGTCAGGCATGCCTATCTCGACGCCCGGCGCCTTCGCGTCGTCCGACACGATCTTGCCGTTGGAAAATCCGACGAAGCCCTTGGTAAAAGCGCCCGCCCTATCGGGCGAGATGTACACGCGGTTCTCCGGAATCCGCTCGAAGGGCGCGTAGTCGGGCTTCGTCGTGTGCCAATAGATCTGCAAATTGACGCCGCCGGGAAACTGGACCACGGCATCGCGCCCGATGGGGTCGGGGAAGGTGGAGACGATCACGTCCGCGCCCGCAGCTCGGGCCGTTTTGACCGCCTGGTCGATGTCGCTGACCAGGTAGCCGTTGCGCTCGGCGCCGAAGGGATAAGGGATCGGCGTCTTGAAGCCGAACAAGGACACGGTGCCGACAGGCGTCTGCAATAGTTGCGACGTGGTGCTGCTCGGCGTCGGCGTCACGGTCGCAACCACCTGCTTGGTGCTCTTGCCGCCGAAAGTCGC
Organism: Bradyrhizobium sp. AZCC 2230; assembly: GCF_036924495.1. Lineage (NCBI taxonomy): Bacteria > Pseudomonadati > Pseudomonadota > Alphaproteobacteria > Hyphomicrobiales > Nitrobacteraceae > Bradyrhizobium > Bradyrhizobium sp. AZCC 2230. The sequence goes on from NZ_JAZHRS010000001.1 coordinate 4,574,733, forward strand.
CAGAAAGCTCGCCACGAACTTGTCCACATCGTCTGGCGCAACGTAGACGTGGGTCGTATCGTATTGAGGAGCGACGGCAACCGCCGTCTCCTTGGACTTCGTTGCATCCTTGGCGACGACCGGCGCGCTCGCTGCGACAGCGGCGGCAAGCACGAAAATTGCGAAAGCGCTCGTTGATTTCATTGTGAAACTCCTTGGACGATTTGGGTCCGCGCTGCGGGGTTCGGGCCGAAGGCGCCCTCCTCGGAAAGAATCGAGACGACGACCAGACCGGCGATCAACCCGAGGTGTTCGAAGAAGGCGTTCATAGCCATGAACCTCTCATGGCCTTCCATCGTCCAGAAGGCGTTCGCGGTAAGCATCGCGACGAACGTCAGAACGCCGAGCGCGCCGGCGCCGAGCCACACGAATCGGTTCGAGACGACGAGCAGAGACCCACCCAGTTCGACGATGATGGCGGCTGCCGCCCATAGCCAGCCCGGAGTGAGGCCGAAATGCTCCTGCTCGGCGACGGCGCCGCCGAAGTCGAGCAGCTTGGCGAAACCGCCGAGGATATATGCGGACACCAATAGCAGCCTGGCCACATGCCACAGGATCGGCCGGCGCAGGATGACGGAGATCCAGCCGGGTGATGCGCTTTTCCGCACGTCAGACCGCCCAGCAGGCGCACCCCAGCGCGCCCCAGAAGCTTCGGAGATCGGACACCGGCAGCCGGCTCGACCAGGCCGTTGCGTGATCGTGGCCGTGCACGCCACAAGAGTTTGCGCAGCCGCACATCTGCATGGCCTTCATCGCAAGATTGCCTTCCTTCGCCTTTTCGTCGGCCCAAGCCGCGTATCCGCCGAAGCGTCGCACCGGCGACCAGTCCGGCATGGCGGGCGGCGGCGTGACGCTCTCCAGTTTGGAGAAGTCGCCGGCACCAAACACCACCTTCCCCCCGACCATGGTCAGCAGCGAGGTCGTATCGGCGATCTCAGCCTCGCTGCAGGAGAAATAGTCGCGGTCCGGAACGACGAGGTCGGCGAGTTGGCCTACCTGGATGCGTCCCTTGTTGCCTTCCTCGTTCGAGAACCAGGTCACGTTCTCGGTCCACATCCGCAGCGCCGTCTCGCGATCGAGGCAGTTGCGCTGCGGCGTGATCCGAAGTCCCCCGACGGTCCGGCCAGTGACGAGCCAGGACAGCGAAACCCAAGGGTTGTAGGAAGCCACACGCGTGGCATCGGTGCCGGCCGAAACCTTGACGCCCTTGTCGATGATCTTCTTGACCGGCGGCGTCGCTTCGGCCGCCCCAGCGCCGTACCGTTCCACGAAGTATTCGCCTTGGTAGGCCATGCGGTGCTGCACGGCGATGCCGCCGCCGAGCGCCGCGATGCGGTCGATCGACTGATCGGAGATCGTCTCGGCGTGATCGAAGAACCAATGCATACCTTCCAGGGGAATGTCCTGGTCGACACGTTCGAACACGTCCAGCGCCCGCGAGATCGTCTCGTCGTAGGTCGCATGGAGCCGCCACGGCCACTTGTTCTGGGCGAGGACGCGGACGACCTCCTCGAGCTCGCCCTCCATCTCCGGCGGCATATCCGGACGGGGGACCCGGAAATCCTCGAAATCGGCTGCCGAGAAGACAAGCATCTCGCCGGCGCCGTTGTGCCGGAAATAGTCGTCGCCCTGCTTGTACTTCGAGGTCTTCGTCCAGTTCAGGAAGTCTTCCTTCTCGCCCTTGGGCTTCTGGGTGAAGAGATTGTAGGCGAGCCGGACCGTCAGCAAACCCTCGTCGTTGAGCTTCTGGATGACGGCATAGTCCTCGGGATAGTTCTGGAATCCTCCGCCCGCGTCGATCGCGCCGGTGACGCCCAGCCGGTTCAATTCTCGCATGAAATGGCGGGTGGAATTGACCTGATAGTCGAACGGCAGCTTCGGACCTCTGGCGAGCGTCGCGTAGAGGATATTCGCGTTAGGCTTCGCGAGCAGAAGCCCGGTCGGGTTACCATTGGCGTCGCGGACGATCTCGCCTCCCGGCGGTTCCGGCGTGTCCTTGGCGTAGCCGACGGCACGCAGCGCGGCGCCGTTCAGGATCGCCCGGTCGTAGAGATGCAGCAGGAAGACCGGTGTGTCGGGCGCAACGGCGTTGAGCTCGTCGATCGTCGGCAGCCGCTTCTCGGCGAACTGATGCTCCGTGAATCCACCGACGACCCTCACCCACTGGGGAGGCGGTGTGACCGCGACCTGCCGCTTCAGCATGTCCATCGCGTCCGCAAGCGAGCGCACCCCGTCCCACCGGAGCTCCATGTTGAAGTTCAGACCGCCGCGGATGATGTGAAGATGGTTGTCGATCAGGCCGGGCAGCACGCGATGGCCCTTGAGATCGACGACTTTCGTCGAGGGGCCGGCGAGCTTCATCACGTCGTGATCGTGCCCGACCGCGACGAAGCGGCCGTCGGCGATCGCGACGGCGGAAGCCGTCGGATTGGACCGGTCGAGCGTCGCGAACAGTCCGCGATGCAGGATGACGTCAGGTTCCGGGCTCATGAATGCTTCTCCACGCTTTCGAGGGAAGTCGTCTTCGACGACCGATCGTCTTGTCGTCCGGGAAGCATCCCGAACATGTGGGGAGCGCACTTGGCCTGTTTCCAAGCCGCGGCGAGCCCGTTGCCCGACAGCAACTGCCGCGTCACCGGCACGATCTGTTCGCCGGCGAGGATGCCGAGAAGCCCGACGAGCGCCACCAACGGCGGCGCCGGCGAGCGTACGTTGAGGAGACTGTAGACGACGCCGACCAGAAGGCCGGCGCCCAACGACAGCAGGTAGATCTTCATGGCATCACTCCCGGTAACGATGCCGATTTCAGGCCGCCTTCGTTCCGCCTTCGGACGCGTGTTCGCCGAGCGCCCACTTCGAGAAGCGGATCTGGATCCCGTAGGGCGAATGCGCGCGCTGGATGTCCATCATGCCTTCATACGTCTCGCTGCGCGCCCAATCCTGCTGGAGCTCGTAGGCGTATTGCGAGGAGGTGATGGGAACCGCGCCGGCTTGGATTGCGCGCTCCATGGCCCGGTTGTGCGCTTCGAGCGAGAGGTCGCCGCAAGCGTCCGCGGAAATGTAGATCTCATAGCCCTCCCTGAGCATGTCGAGCGTCGGGAAGATGACGCAAGCCTCGGTCCAAAGGCCTGCAATCACGAACTTCTTGCGACCGGTCGCCGCCACGGCCTTGCGGAAGTTCGGATCCAGCCAGGAGTTCATGGACGTCCGGTCGATGATGTCGTGCTCGGGAAACAGAGAGGCGACCTCAGGCATGAAAGGTCCGGAGAAGGAATCCCGCGCGACGGTCGTCAGGACCGTCGGGATCTTGAAAAGCTTTGCCGCCTTCGCGAGAATCTGGACGTTGTTCACGGTGACAAGACGATCATGAGATTGAACGCCCTGAAACATCGCGGGCTGGTAGTCGATCAACGCGATCGCGCTGTTTTCCGGGGTGAGCATTTCGAGCTTCGACATCGGGACGTCTCCTTGCGATCGGCGTGCGCGATCTGGCGTAAGGGTGGTGCAAGCCGCCGCATCGTGAACATCGAACCCCGCGCAACGCTTGGACGATCGCGTCGCGGCTTGGACTCAGGCCCGATGACGTCCGAGGGCGCCTAATTGCCGAGTGTTCGCTGCGTCAGCGCCGGTCCGGGATCGCAAGCAAGTCCAAAGCATGCGCAGACAGTCCAAGCCACCGCGCACTTCATCCGCGACGTTTGCGCGCGGGATCCGGGCCACCTCGCGGGCGACATCCCGGTCCGCAACTCGTCACAGGAGCGAAACATGGCTTTTCTTAAATTGCGGGAGGGTACCGAGCTTTATTTTAAGGACTGGGGGGCCGGTAAGCCGATCCTGTTCAGCCACGGCTGGCCACTCAGCGCGGACATGTGGGACGCGCAGATGCTGTTCTTCGCCGAGCACGGCTACCGGACCGTGGCGTTCGACCGCAGGGGCTTCGGCCGGTCGAGCCAGCCCTGGATGGGGTACGACTACGACACCTTTGCCGACGATATTGCCGATCTCGTCGAGCATCTCGACCTGAAGGATCTGACGCTCGTCGGATTCTCCATGGGAGGCGGAGACATCTCGCGCTACGTCGCGCGCCACGGAACGTCGCGGGTCTCCAAGTTCGTCCTGCTGAGCGCCGTGACGCCTCTCTTCGTGAAGACTCCGGACCACGACGGCGTGGACAAATCGGTGTTCGACGGCATCAAGGCCGGATTGGTCAAGGACCGCCCGCAGTTTCTCGACGATTTTAGCCCCCTCTTCTACGGCACCAACCACGGCATGAAAGTATCGCAAGGCATATTCAAGCAGACCCTTCAGATCGCGCTTCAGGCGTCGGTCAAGGCGACGATCGATTGCGTGACTGCATTCTCGGAAACCGACTTCCGGCCGGACATGGCCAAGATCGACGTGCCCACCCTTGTCATCCATGGCGAAGACGACCAGGTCGTGCCGCTCGCCTATACGGGTAAGCTGGCGGCCGAGATGATCAAGGGCGCCAAACTGAAGACCTACCCCGGCGCTCCCCACGCGACGGCGACGACGCATGCCGACCAGGTCAACGCCGACCTCCTCGCCTTCCTGAAGGCCTAGGCGGAGAAGACCAATGGCACCGAATCCGCTTCACCTGCTCGAACCCAAGGACTGCGCCCTGCTCCTGGTCGACCAATAGGCCGGTCTGGCCTTCGGAGTTGGATCGATCGACCGGCAGGTCCTCTTGAACAATGTCGTCGCTCTCGCCAAGACCGCGACCGTGTTCGGCCTCCCGGTCGTCGCCTCCACCTCGGCGACCAAGGTATACAGCGGACCGCTGATGCCGGCGGTCAAGTCGGCGCTTCCCGGCGTCGAGCCGATCGACCGGCGTAGCATGAACATGTGGGAGGACGACAAGGCGCGCGAGGCAGTTTTGGCCACCGGCCGCGGCCGCCTGATCGTTTCCGGGCTTTTAACCGAGGCGTGCGTGACGTTCGCCGTGCTCTCGGCGCTGTCGGCCGGCCTGGAAGTCTACGTCGTCGGAGACGCCTGCGGAGGGCTCACGACCGCAAGCCACGAACTGGCTCTGGGCCGGATGGAGGCCGCTGGCGCCCGTCTCACGTCCTGGATCCAGGTCCTGCTCGAGATGCAGCGCGATTGGACAAGACACGAAACATACGACGGTGCACGCGCCATAGTCGAATCCCATGCCGGAGGATACGGGATCGGCCTGGCTTACGCCCGCGACATGATCCGCCCGGCTTGAGCAGGGGCGCGATGGCGTCAACCTTCGGAGCGGGCCCGTCGCCAGGCTCCGGGGCTGGCTCCGACGCAGCGGGAGAACACCCTGGTGAAATAGCTCTGGTCTCCGAAGCCGCAGATAAGCGCGATGTCGGCGAGCGGAAGCTTCGTGCTCAACATCAGACGCTTCGCCTCCTCGATGCGAAGCTGCGACAGGAATTCGTGCGGTGCGACCCCGGTGCTCCGTCGGAAGGATCTCGCAAAGTGGCTCGGCGTCAACTTGCACTCCGCAGCGACGTCGGCAATGGTCAGGCTGCTGGCAAGCCGCGTCCGCATGATCTCCTTGGCGCGTCGCTCCTGCCATGGCGCAAGACCCCCGCCCATGACCTCGTCGCCCGGGCGCATGCCGCCGTAGGCCTGCGCGAAATGAGCGAGCAGGCTCAACCCGATTTGGTCGATGAATAGCTGATTAGTCGGCGGACCCTGCTCCACGGCGCTGAGCAGAACGCTCGACAGGGTCGAAAGGAAGGGGTCGCGCTGATCCCTGCTCCATTTGAGCGTCGAGATGGGCCTGGCTCCATGCTCACGCGCGAAGTCGTCCAGCGCCTTGCCCGGAACGTAGTATTGAAGGGCGTCGAACGGCCCTTTGAATTGGCATTGCGGGTTGTCGCGAAGATCTGTCACGCTGACCGCCCCCGCACCGAAAGCTTCCGAATACCGCGGCCGTCCGGCGAGCCAGCAGGAGTGCTTATCGAAATCGCCAAGCTGGTGAACGATGCTGAAGGCCGGCTCCGAAGGAATGGCGGCGGTTCGTTCTGGAAGGAATTGGGAGCAGGTCAGGCGGGTTACCGCAAGGATCAACTGCTGCTCGCGCTCGATCTGCAACAGGCAGTCGCCGTCCATTCCGAGGTGCTGACCAAGGCGACGACCGTAGAAGCCGCGGGACGCACTATCAGATTCCCTGATTGGAACGTCCAAAGCTTCCTCTCCGCTGGATATGTCCGCCGAAGTACCATATTCCAGGTCCCGTCTGCCGAACAAGGTTCCCAGATAGACAGATAAGAGCCTTGATTCAAGTGCAAGATCGGCCACGCATCGAAAGCGACGTCCCATGATAGCCGCCGGGGGGCTCGCTCGCTCGATGGATCGCTTCAATTCAGCGGTGGCAGGATCGCCTGCAACTCGGCACGGCGCTCTTCGAGAAAGGCAGGAAGCTGAAGGTTCTGGCCCAGCCCGTCCGGCGCCTCGTCGACCGCGAAGCCCGGGCCGTCCGTCGCGATCTCGAAAAGCACCCCGCAAGGCGCGCGAAAGCCCACGGCATTGAGGTAGGTCCGCTCGATCGGATCGCTCACCACGATGCCGTAGGCCGCCTGCAGTTTTTCGACCATTTCCGATCTGTCGTCGCTATCCCTCGAGCGGAAGGCGACGTGTCGGACGGTGCCACCGCCCAGTCGGCCCCGCGAAGACTTTCCGATCATGCGCAGCGTGATCGCGCCGCCAGGGCCGTCATGGGCCACGAGGCGCATGGCCCCGTTCCGATGAGAGACAAGGCGGAATCCGAATACCTTCTGAAGAATGTCGATGGTCGCGTCCTCCTCGCGAACGTCGAGCGTAACGCCGTGAAGGCCCTGCAGGGTAAGTTCGGCAGGGGATGATCGGCTGGTTGACGCCGATCGTGCTTCCCACGTCTCGATCAACGAAAGCGCCGTACCATCGGGGTCTGCGAAACAAAGCATGCGCTCGCCGAACGGCGACATCTCCGGTCGGTTGGGCACATGCAGAGATTCGAGACGATCCGCCCACAGATCCAGCGAATTCGGCCCCACCCGGAAGGCGGTCTGTACGACCTCGCCGACGCCAATCATCCCCCGCGTCACGCAATTCCAAGCGAGCGTGCTCATCACGGCGCCCGGAGTTCCGACATCGTCGCCATAGTACACGTGATAACTGCCGGGGTCGTCATAGCAGACGGTCTTCTTGACCCGCTTCAGTCCGAGCGCCCCCGCATAGAAGTCCGCGGAGCGGCGCACATCCCCGATGATGGTCGTAACGTGATGAAGTCCCCGTGCGTTCACGCGGTTACTACCTAATCCGTGGTCCCGAGGGGGTCCGCTCGACGCCGAAATCCGCCTTGCGGTCTCTCATCCTCACCTGGGTTGCCGGCCGTTTCAAACACACAATCCCGAACATCACCACTAGGTCTTGGACTTTCTCACGATGTCGGAGCGGCCGCCTGAGCAAATATTCGGCAGGAGCCCGGGCGTTCCGCTCCTGCCTCGACGCAATCGTACAAAACGCCTTGAGAACCTGCAATCAGTCCCGGGCTGGCTCGACGAAGGATGCCCCGAATCCTTGTACGGGGAAACGAGATCGGGGTATTGCCCCTGACGTGCCATGAGCAGGCGCGCAAACGCGGATGCGCGCCGCCGGTATCCGCTCTGTTGGGCGTGGGGAGCTTGATGAGGTTCGATGCCACCACCCGATGAAAAGCCAAATCAACCATCCGCGGCGCCCAACGCTTCTCCGTGGATCGCGTTTCGTCATATCGCGTTCACGGTAGTCTGGTCGGCGACCGTCGTCGCCAACGTGGGAACCTGGATGTACAACGCCGCGTCCGGTTGGCTTATGACCAGTCTGGCTGCCGACCCGTTCACCGTCTCGATGGTTCAGGTGGCGAGCAGCCTTCCCATGTTTCTGTTCGCGCTTCCCGCGGGGGCACTCGCCGACACTGTCGACAAACGCCGTTTTCTGATCGGCTCCGAGATCGTACTCACGGTGTTCGCGGCGACGAGCGCTGTTCTCGTCTGGCTCGACTTGATGAACCCGTCGATACTCCTCGTGTTCACGTTCCTCCTTGGCGCGGGGGCGGCATTCACCGCACCTGCATGGCAGTCCATCGTACCTCTGCTGGTCCCGAAGGAGGACCTAGCCGCAGCGGTGACGAGCAACGGTGTTGGTGTCAACATCAGCAGGGCGATCGGGCCCGCGTTGGGTGGCGTCGTCATCGGCGGATTGGGCATCGCCGCACCCTTCTGGATCAATGCACTGAGCAATTTCGCGGTGATCGGAGCGCTGCTGTGGTGGCGTCCCCCAACATTGCAAGGCAGTGGGCTTCCACCAGAGCGCCTGACCGGTGCACTGGTGGTCGGATTTCGGCACGTCCGCTTCAACTCCAATCTGCGCGCAACGCTCGTCAGGGCCGTGGCGTTTTTCTTCTTCGCGAGCGCATATTGGGCACTTCTCCCGCTGGTCTCGCGCACTCAGATCGCCGGCGGTCCTGAACTCTATGGCCTGCTGCTGGGCGCCATCGGCCTGGGGGCCGTCGTCGGCGCTTTCGCCCTGCCCACCTTGAAGACGGCGCTCGGTCCGGACCGGCTCGTTGCCGCGGGGACGCTTGGGACCGTGCTTACCCTGATCTTGTTGGGCATCGCGCGTCATCCCGCGCTCGGGCTTGCCGCCTGCCTGGTCGCGGGCATTTCGTGGATCGCCGTCTTGGCCAGCCTCAACGTCTCGGTTCAGGTCTCGCTCCCGGACTGGGTGCGCGGCCGCGGGCTGGCCATGTTCGTCACGGTTTTCTTCGGAGCGATGACCGCCGGTAGCGCGCTTTGGGGAGAGCTTGCCTCCACGCTCGGCTTGCCCACGGCGCACTTCATCGCGGCCGCTGGCGCTCTCCTCGGCATCGGATTGACTTGGCGCTGGAAGCTCCAGTCCGGAGCGGGCGTGGATCTCGCGCCGTCGATGCACTGGCCTGCGCCGGTCTTGGCGATCGATACGGAAGCCGATCGCGGTCCGGTGTTGGTGACGGTCGAGTACCGCATCGATCGGAAGAAACGGGACGCCTTCCTGGTTGCGGTCACGGATCTGGGTCGGCAACGCCGGCGAGACGGCGCCTACGCCTGGGACGTGTTCGAGGATGCGGCCGATAGTGAGCGTTTCCTTGAGACATTCATGGTGGCGTCCTGGCTCGAACATCTGCGGCAGCATCAGCGCGTGACCAATGCGGACCGGGTCGTCCAGGATGCGATCCGCGAATTTGGCGCCGCGACCGAGCCGAAGGTCACTCACTTCATAGCGGCCAAGCCGTCGTCTACGGCATCCGGGTGAGTTAGGCGAAGAGGCGCACTTTCAGCGCTTTGCGCGCTGCGCCGTTGGTCTTGAGGATGCAGTCGAACTCCTCACAACAAGCTCGGGACACAGCACGACGTGGCGGATTTCGTTGCTGCCGGTTTCGAAGCTCTCGACCAGCATCCGGGCTGCCATCCGCCCCATTTCACGATGTTCGATGCGAACCGTGGTTAAGGAAGGCGACACCACGTCCATCAGAGGCATGTCGTTGTGGCCGACGACCGCAACGTCCTCCGGACAGCGGAGACCGGCTGCCCGCAGCGCATCGAGAACACCCAATGCGATCAGGTCGTTGGCGGCCGCCACGGCCGTGACCGCAGATCGCTTCAACCCCGCGGCCGCTGCACTCCCCGCCTGGCGCGTATAGTGCGATGCCTCCCGTACGATTCCCTCCAGTCCATGGCTTTCCATGGCGCGCTTGAAGCCGTCACGCCTGAGCAGGCCGGTGGACGTCGTCAACGGCCCCGCCACGTGCGCGATACGTTTGTGCCCGAGGCTCACGAGATGATCGACGGCGAACCTCATGCCCATGTCGTCGTCGGACACCACGGACGAGACGCGATCCCGCGCTTCCGAGCGATTGACCAGAACGATCGGCAAGCCGCGCTCGAGACAATATCCGACCAGTTTGTCGTCCTGCGAGACGGTCGCCAGAATGAGGCCGTCGACACGCTGGTTGAGCAGCTTCTCGACGAAAGAGATCTGCTGCGAGGAGTCATTGCCGGCATCGGCCACGATGGGCGCGTAGCCTGCCGCCGCAAGCGTTTCGGCTATTCCGCCGAGGATGGGTCCGAAAACCGGATTGGCGATATCGGGCAGCAGCACGCCCACCAGGTTCGAGCGCCCGAGGCGGAGGCTCGCAGCCAGCCGATTGGGCCGGTATCCAAGCGATGCCGCCTCCGCTGAAATGCGCTTTGCGACGTCCGCGGCGACCAGGTGCTTCTTGCTGGGATCCAGCGCGCGCGACACCGTCGAGGGATGCACCCCCGTGGCGTCAGCGATCTGTTTGATGGTCGGCGACTGTCGATTCACCAGAGTTCTCTTCGGGTTAGGTCCTGCATGGCCATCATGATAACGCCCGGCTTGACTTATTGCAATCGATTGCATACTGAGCTGCAATCGATTGCAGGAGGCTCCAATGGCTCAGTCACACAGGCAAGAGACGTCTCAGGCCGGGATTATCGAGAACAGCGCCGATGTGACCCCGATCGTGCTGCGGGCCATGGCAGGCGCCCCGAACCTGCGGCTCCAAAGGGTCGCCGAGGCCTTCGTGAAGCACATGCACGCGTTCGCGCGCGAGGTGAATCTGACGGAGGGCGAATTCGAACTCGGCATCGACTTTCTCAACCGGATCGGCCAGGCCACCCACGACAGCCACAACGAGGGGATCCTCTTTGCGGACGCGATCGGCCTGTCCACGCTGGTCTGCCTGCTCAACAACGGCAATGCCGGGGCGACCGAGACGGCCGCCGCGCTGTTGGGTCCGTTCTGGCGGGCAAACTCGCCCCGCATCGGGAATGGCGAGTCCATCGTCAGGTCGCCAACTCCCGGTCCCGAACTATTCGTCAATTGCGAGGTCGTCGATAGCGCCGGTAAGCCGATCGAGGGCGCCGAGATCGACGTCTGGCAGTCCTCGCCGGTTGGCCTCTATGAAAACCAGGACGAGACCCAGGCGGAGATGAACCTGCGCGGAAAACTCACGACCGACGCAGCGGGGCAATTCGCATTCAGATCGGTGAAGCCGGCGGGCTATCCCGTGCCGACCGACGGACCTGTCGGCGATCTGCTGCGCGCACAGAACCGGGATCCCTACCGCCCGGCGCATATCCATTTCCTCGGCTTCAAGCCGGGCTTCAAGACGCTCATCACGCAGATATTCGTCGACGACGACGCGCACCTCGAAAGCGACGTGGTGTTCGGCGTCACCCGGGCACTGATCGGCGATTTCCGCCGGCATGACCGCGGGCCGCCACCGGCGCCCGACGTTTCTGCGCCCTGGTACACGCTTTCGCACCGCTTCGTCATGGAAGCAGGCGAAGCAGTCCTTCCCAAACCGCCAATCAAGTGAGATCCATGAACATCCAACCATGCATGACCGATAAGGTCGTCCTCATCGTCGGCGGGGCGGGCAGCATCGGCTCCGCCGCAGCGCGGCTCTTCGCCTCGCTGGGGGCCCGCATCGTCATCAGCCATCGTGACGAAGCGGGGGAAACGGCCTCCGCTGCGGAGCTCGTCGCCACCCTCTCCGGAGCGGGCCACGCGGCCCTTGTTGCCGACGTCGCGCAGACCGCGACGCTGACGGGGCTGCGCGGCGAGATCGAGCGGCGGTACGGCCGCCTCGACGTGCTGGTGAATGCCGCCGGCTTCACAAAGCCCGTGGCCCACGCCGACCTCGAGGCGCTCGACGACGAACTGATCGACAGGATGTTCGCCGTGAACTGGCGTGGTCAGTTCGCAACCATCCGCACCTTCGTTCCCCTTCTGAAGGCCTCCGGCGACGGTCTCATCGTTTCCCTCTCGTCGATCGCGGGCAGCAATGGCATTGGCTCGTCGATCGCCTATTGCGCGGCGAAGGCCGGCATCGACGTAATGACGAAATCCCTGGCGCGCGTGCTCGCCCCCGAAGTCCGGGTGCTCGCCGTGGCACCGGGCGTGGTCGACACCGGCTTCGTCCCGGGTCGCAGCGCCGATTTCAACAGCAAGACCGCGGCGACGACGCCGCTGAAGCGCATCGCCACCGCCGGTGACATCGCCTCCGCGATCCTCGCATGCGCCACGCAACTCGGCTTCGCCACCGGCACCACGCTGGTCGTCGATGGCGGCCGCTCGCTCTGAAGGAAACCACCATGCGATCTCCCCGCGACAAGGTCATCATGACCTGTGCCGTGACCGGCAACCTGACCACGCCCGAACAGACGCCCCATCTTCCCATCACGCCCGAGCAGATCGCCGACGCCTGTCTCGGCGCCGCCGACGCCGGCGCGGCCATCGTGCACATCCATGTGCGCGACCCGCTGACCGGACGCCCCTCGATGTCCCTCGACCACTACGTCGACGTCGTGGGGCGGATCCGTTCGAGCAACCCCGAGCTCATCCTGAACCTTACGACAGGTCCTGGCGGGCGCTTCGTGCCTTCCCCGGACGATCCCAAGGTCGCCGCCGCGGGCACGACGCTGATGCTGCCGGAGAAGCGGGTCGAGCACATTTCCGCGCTGCGGCCGGACATCTGCACGCTGGACCTGAACACGATGAACTCCGGCAAGGAGGTCGTCATCAACACGCCTTCGAACGTCCGCCGGATGGCGAAGGTGATCGCGGATTGCGGCGTCAAGCCGGAGATCGAACTGTTCGATTCCGGCGACATCGCGCTCATGCGCGACCTGCTCGAGGACGGTACACTGCAAGGGCCCGCGCTCTGCTCGTTCGTGATGGGCGTGCGCTACGGTTTCCAGCCAGGTCCGGAGACGGCGCTCTATGCCCGCGACCTGCTCCCGAACGACGCGGAATTCACGGCGATCGGCATCGGCAAGGCGGCATTCACCTCCGTCGCACAGTCCTATCTAGCCGGCGGTCATGTCAGGATTGGACTCGAAGACTCCGTCTACCTGTCACGGGGTCGGCTCGCGACCTCCAATGCCGAAATGGTCGCCAAGGCGCGGCGCATCGTCGAGGATCTCGGAGGAACGATCGCGACCGCTGCGGAAGCGCGACAGATCGCCGGATTGCCTGCCAAGTCACAATCAAGTCGCGCGGCGTAGGCGGTCGACATGGAAGCGAGCGTGAGCACAAGGAATTCAGTAGCCGGCACCGACGCTATCTGCGTGCGGTTGAACTCCAAGGCGGCCGATGCGGCTTCGATCGCGCCCGCGATCGAGACGAGGCCCCTCACCCGCAGCCCCGATGACGTCATCGTCGCGATCCGGGCCGCAGGCGTCAATCCCTCCGACGTGAAGGCGGCGACCGGCCTGATGCCCTATGCCGTATTTCCACGCACGCCGGGGCGCGACTTCGCAGGGATCGTGATCGAGGGACCGAGCGAGTGGCTCGGAAAAGCCGTGTTCGGCACCTCCGGTGACCTGGGCATTCGTCGCGACGGCACACATGCCTCGCACCTGGTCGTCGAGGCGGCGGCGCTCGTCGAAAAGCCGGTCGCGATTTCGATGGACGAGGCCGCAGGCGTCGGGGTCCCGTTCGTGACGGCCATCGAAGGATTTCGCAGAGCCGGAATGCCTAAGCCCGGCGAGCACGTTCTGGTGATGGGCGTGAACGGCAAGGTCGGCCAGGCCGCCGCTCAACTTGCGACGTGGCAAGGAGCCAAAGTCATCGGCGTGGTGCGGAGGGACGAACCCTATGCCGGCCACGCCAGTGCTCCGGTGGAGATCGTCAACGCCGCGGCCACGGACGTCGCGCAGCGGGTCCGCGAGCTCACCGATGGCAGGGGCGCGGACATCGTCTTCAACACGGTCGGCGATCCCTACTTCCAGGATGCGCACCATTCGCTCGCCAAGGGCGGCCGGCAGATCCTGATCGCCGCGGTCGGCAAGACCGTGCCGTTCAACATTCTGGAGTTCTACCGGGGCCGCCATACTTATATCGGCATCGACACGCTTGCGTTCTCCTCCATCGAGAGCGGCGAACTGCTGCGCGGCGTGATGCCTGGCTTCGCAGCAGGCAAGCTCAAGCCGTTCCCGATTTCCGGGCGCGCCATTTATCCGCTTGCCGAAGCCAGGGCCGCCTACACGGCGGTGATCGGGTCGTCCCGCGATCGCGTCATCCTGCGACCGGCGGGCTGAGTTCATGCACGTCGTCCGCTTCGCCGACGCCCCCGAATACGCTGCTCCTGGGCACGTCGACATGTCCATGGTGCGGCTTCAGGGCAGAGAGGCTGGCCCCTCGGCCGACCTCTGGATGGGCGTTTCCGTCATCGCGCCGGGCGGCGGAACGACACTGACGTCGTCGCCCCAGGAGAAAATGTACGTGGTCCTTGAGGGTACGGTCGAGCTCTCCAACGGCAGGACCGACGTCTCGCTCGGCAAATGGGACTCCTGCCGCATCGACGGCGGGGAAAATCGCCGGCTGAGCAATCGAACGAATGCGCCCGCGGTCGTGCTTCTCGTCATGCCGCTGCCGGCCGAAGAACGCATATCAACCCAGAAACAAAAAACGGGCGGAGAAAATCGATGAGCACGATCGTCAAGGAGAAGGCAACGCGGAGGCCGTTCTACGCAGTCCTGTACGTGCAGGTGCTCGCGGCCATCGCGGTCGCGGTCGTGCTCGGCCATTATTGGCCCTCGGTCGCGGTCGACATGAAGCCGCTGGGCGACGGCTTCATCAAGCTGATCAAGATGGTGATCGCCCTCGTCATCTTCTGCACCGTCGTCACCGGCATCGCCGGGATGTCCGACATGAAGAAGGTCAGCCGCGTAGGCGGCAAGGCGCTGCTCTATTTCGAAGTCGTGTCCACGCTGGCGCTCCTGATCGGCTTCCTCGCGGCGCATGTCGCAGCGCCGGGCACCGGTTTCAACGTCGATCCGGCGACGCTTGACGCGAAGGCTGTCGCGCAATATGCCGGCAAGGCGAAGGAGCAGACGATCGCGGAATTCGTGCTCAACATCATTCCGAACACCGTGATCGACGCATTTGCGCGCGGCGACATTTTGCCGGTGGTCCTGACTTCCGTCTTGTTCGGGTTCGTCCTGGCCCGCCTTGGCGATCGCGCCAAGCCGATACGCGACATGATCGACGCCGGATCGATGCTTGTGTTCGGGGCCATCAACGTCATCATGCGGTTCGCCCCGGTCGGCGCGTTCGGCGCAATGGCGTTCACGGTCGGCCGGTATGGAATCGGCTCGCTGGGACCACTGATCAAGCTGGTCGGGCTTTTCTATCTCACGTCGGCCCTGTTCGTATTCGGCGTGCTCGGACCGATCGCGTGGTGGTCCGGATTCAGCATCTGGAAGTTCCTCCTCTTCATCAAGGAAGAAATCCTGATCGTGCTCGGGACGTCATCGTCCGATCCCGTTCTGCCGAGCCTCATGGAAAAGCTGGAACGGCTCGGCTGCTCGAAGCCAGTCGTCGGTCTGGTAGTGCCTACGGGCTACGTCTTCAACACAGACGGTTCTTCGATCTACATGACGCTCGCGGCTCTCTTCGTCGCGCAGGCCACAAACACAGATCTCACGCTGTCCCAGCAGTGCGCCATCTTTGCGGTCGCGATGGTCACCTCCAAAGGCGCGAGCGGCGTCACCGGCGCTTCCTTCATCGCACTCGTCGGCACGCTGTCCGTAGTGCCGACCATTCCGGTCGCCGGGATGGCCCTGATTCTCGGCATCGATCGCTTCATGAGCGAGGCGAGAGCCCTGGTCAACGTGATCGGTAACGGCGTTGCCACCATCGTGATCTCGCGCAGCGAGGGCGAGCTCGATTCCGCCCGCTTGGCTGCGGTGCTCGACGGGAGGATGCCGGAAAGTGAGGCGACTAAGGTTTCGGGGGGCCAGTTGGCTGAGCAGCCTACGCTCCCCTGAATCTGCGAAATCGTCTCCTGGATGCCCAAGCGATACAATGCGCGGTCGCGATCCGGAGGCTTGGTGAGGGCAGGCAATGGAAGGTAAGCCGGCTGGGCGGGAACGGTCTGGATCGCCGGAAGGCGACCGCCGACGGCCCCCACGGCCGCGCGAACGGAAAGAGGAGGCGAATGGCTGAAGTGACCGACTACGTCGCTCTACCATTCGTTCTCTCCGACGACGACGTGGTCGCCGGCGAGGTGGCGGAGTGCTTCAGCGCCAGTGCCGCGGCCATGCGGGCCGAGGCGCTGTCGCGCAGGTCCAGACACGCCGCCGCCGTCGCGTTCAGCCGCAGCGGGATCCGGCAACGGGGGATTTCGGCGACGTCGAGCTGATATATCCGCGAGCGGCGACTTCGGCGAAACGATCAAGCTTTGTCTGGAGTTCGGCTCTGGCTACGAATTTCGCACGTTCCAAATCGGTGACGAGGGCTTGGTGCTCGGCCGGTCGGTGCAAGCCGGCCACATAGTGCCCCTCTTCCAAAGCGAGCGCGACCGCATCGAAACCCGCCGCAACAATGGCGGCTGGTGCATCTCTAACGTTTGCCTTGGCGGTAAGAAGGGCCTGTAGGAGCGGTAAACCAGGACTGCCACCTGCTTTGTGATCGAACAACAGCCCTCAAATCCATCGGTGCGGCGAAAAAACCACGGCGATTTTTCGCAGCATCTCTAATGACTCCCAGGATCGAGTCGTTTTCAAAACGAAAGCACCGATGATCGAGTCGTTTTCAAAGTCAAAATCGAGTCGTTTTCAAAATGCGAGGTCTGGCGAAATCAACGGGATAGCCGAGTCGTTTTCAAAGTGGCCCCACACAGTATGCGGACACTTTGAAAACGACTCGATTTCCGCTTTAAGAACGACTCGATTTCGTTTTGAAAACGACTCGATCTCGCATCCTCCTGACGCGGCTGACGAATTTCGCCTCGATGTTTTCGCCCATTTTTGAGCTCGAAAAAACCGAGGGGGTCTATTCGAGCTTATTGGGCCTGAAGATTTGCCGGCGGCCTATTGGTCTGGCACTTGCGCACGAGGGTCGTCAGCCCGCACGGAAGTTTGCACTTGGGCTGGATCAACGTTCTTGCGTTGTGCCCATTCGACGAGATTGGCCGGACGGTACTTTGGGTCGAGGCGCCAACGCCCGAAGACACTGGCATCGATCGTCTCGTTGAGACCCGATGTGCGGCGTTCTGGATGGCCATCGCCGCAACGAGTACCATCCCGGTGATTACCGCTTGCCAGGTATCGCCGTTCTTGAAAGGACCGAACTCGATCGCCAGCGCAGCGCCGACGATCAACAGGAGCACCTTAAGGTCGAGCATGACTTCGAATACGGAACGCCACCGCGGCGTTAGTGCCGAGCTAAGCAGGCGGACAGCCACGACGACCGCACAGAAGACCGGAAGGGCTAGGAGTTTCGCAACGGCTCCCGACGTACCGAGAACAAGCGACGCACCAAGGGACACGAAATTCCCAGTCACATGGGCTGTGAAAAGACCTTGCCGTGTCGACATAGCCTGCGGTGAGGCTCAAGAGAAACGGCACGATCATGGGACTTCCGCTCGATCCAGCTGCACTACCATCCCCGTTTAATTTCAACGCCGACATAGTTTGAGTCATGGCCGCCAGCGTTGCGCAATGCGCCACCGATTGCAAAGTGCACCGCCTCGATTGCGAATGAAGTTGCGCGGTCTATAGTCCAATCGAGCCGAACCTGGCCGTAGCTTCCGGTATCGAAAATGTTTCTTCGTTCGTCGCCGGACGCATTTGCAAACTGCGCGTTGGCCTGTGTGAAATTGGCATAGTAACCGGCGATAAACAGGGCCTCGGAAACCTTATACTCTGCCCGCGCCATCCCGAAGGTCTGCGCGGAGACGCTGCTGTAATCGTCGAATATCGTAACGTCCCGGACCAGGACCGGTAGGCTGTAAAAAGTGATAAACCGCCAGGGTCCATTCTCGTAGTCAGCCCAAGCGGCGTCGTAAGATTGTCGGACGTTGGGGCCATCGCGAACGGATACGAAGCGCTGGAGATCGAAGGCAAATTGCTGCCGTCCGGCCCGCAGCTTAAGCGTTCCGCCTCCGATTGGCTCGGTCAAAGCCACCCACGCCTGCTCGAGATCAAGCCGGTCCCGATCGACCGGCGTCAACATGGTCTTCCAGGGCGCCTAGTCAGCCTGAAATTGCACGAACGCCTGGATTTGATTGTCTACGCGGAGATCGGCATGGAATTCGCTTCGGCTGATAACGTAATTCTGGCTGCGGTTCGGCCCGGTACCGAAACTCGCCGCATTGTTGGACTCGAAGCGCTCACGCGTGTTGGCGCCGAGTGAGAGATAGGTGTACGGATCGATGGTCGACAGCGGTATATAATTTGAGCTGATCAAACGGCTCACGCGGCACGCGTGGGTCCGCGAGCACCGACCAGTCTTCCTGCCAGCGGTTGAACATGATGGCAGGCCGCTGCGGCGCGGAAGCCTGAGACTTCTGATCATCCGCCCAGGCCATCTGAGGCGCCGCCAAACACAGTACGCCTGCCGCCCATTCCCTCCGCAAAAGCAATCGTGCCAGCAGGAATGCCATCCCTTCCCCTTACTTCGGCGCTGCCGCATGAATCTCCGCAACATATCCACCGGGGAATTGTACCATGGCTTCGGTCCGCCCGTCAGAGGTGTAGGGCTCGACGAGCAAGGTAGCCCCCGAGGCCTTGGCCTTCATCAGGGTTTCCTGCAAATCCCCCACCTCATAGCCGGTCAGTTCCCGTCCATACGGGTAAGGCAAGTGGCCATCGGTGACGAGGATCGTCATCTTTCCGAATGCCGATTCAATGTGGATACGTCGATATGTGTCTTTGGCTCGGCCGATCTCGATCCCCGCGGCGCGCGCATCGTCGGAAACAACCTTCCCGTGCGAAAACCGCAGGAAGCTGCGGGTAAAGGCATCCGCCCGCTCAGGCGAGACGTAAACGCGGTTCTCGGGAATTGTCTCGAAATGTGTATAGGATGGCTTCGTCGTGTGCCAGTAGAGTTGCATATTCACGCCGCCCGGCCACTGGATCACGGCATCGCGTCCGATGGGATCCGGAAAGGCCGCCACCAGCACGTCCGCGCCCGAGTCCCGGGCCGCGTTGATCGCCTCGTCGAGGTCCGTAACGAGATAGCCCGTCCTCTCAGCACCAAACGGATGAGGAATGGGCGTCTTGAATCCAAACAGCGACACGGTACCAACCGGCGTCTGAAGGAGCTGGGAAGTCGTGCTGCTCGGTGTCGGCGTCACCGTGGCAACGATCTGCTTCGTGCTCTGACCTCCGAACGTAGAGAGAAAACTGGCCGCGAACTTGTCCACGTCTTCGGGAGCGACATAGACATGTGTGGTGTCGTATTGCGCGCCGACGCCGATCTGTCGCGCGGTACGCGCTTCCTGATCCCGGGCGATTGCCACGGATGGAGATAGCAGTGAGCACACCAGGAGGATTTCAATCAGATGACGCTTACAGGTCATGGAACACCTCGATCACGGAGTTGAGCGCTCATTTCAGGCGCAAGGACAGTATGGACACGAGCACCAGGCCGGCGATCAGACCCAAATGCTCGAAAAAGGCATTCACGGCCAGGAAGCGATCGTGACCGGCTTTGGCCCAGAAATCGTTTGCGGTGAGCATGGCGAACGCCGTCAGCACGCCGAGCCCGCCGGCTCCCAGCCACACCCAGCGGCCAAAAATGACGAGCACGGAGCCGCCGAGTTCGACGACAATGGCTGCCGCGGCCCAAAGCCACGCTGGCTGAAGTCCGAAATGCGCCTGCTCCGAAACGGCCCCAGGAAAATCGATGGCTTTCTGAATTCCGCCGATCAGGAACGCAGAGACAAGCGCTATTCTGGCCGCCGCCGCAACCCATGACCAAGACAGGATTGTCGCGACCCAGCTCGGCGTATCCGATTTGGCGAACATCTCACACCGCCCAGCAGGCACAACCGAGTGCCCCCCAGAAACTCTTGAGATCCGAAACCGGCAGCTTTCCGGACCACGCGCGCGGGTGATCATGGCCGTGCACGGCGCAGGCATGAGCGCAGCCACACATCTGCATCGCCTGCATGCGGACGGCCTGCGCTTTGCCGCCCTGCTCGGCCCAGCTGCCGTACCCGCCGAAACTGCGCACTGGCGACCAGTCGGGCATAGCGGCCGGCGGCTCGCTGTCGTCGAGAGCCTTGAACTCTCCCGCACCATAGACGACGCGTCCACCTACTACCGTCAGATCGCTTGTGATGTCGCCGATCTCGCTCTCGGAGCAGGAGAAGAAATCGCGATCCGGAACGATCAGATCTGCAAGCTGCCCGACCTGGATACGCCCCTTTTTCCCCTCCTCATTTGAGAACCAAGTGACATTTTCGGTCCACATCCGAAGTGCGGCTTCGCGATCGAGGCAGTTACGCTGGGGGTACAGTCGCAGGCCGCCTACCGTCATGCCCGTTACGAGCCAAGCCAACGAAACCCAGGGATTGTAGGAAGCGACGCGTGTTGCATCCGTGCCGGCGGAGATCTTCACGCCCTTGTCCATGATCTTCCTGATCGGCGGCGTCGCTTCGGCCGCGCCGAAGCCGTAGCGCTCGACGAAATATTCGCCCTGATAGGCCATGCGGTGCTGCACGGCTACGCCGCCGCCAAGCGCCGCGATACGGTCGATGGACTGATCGGAGATGGTCTCGGCATGGTCGAAGAACCAGTGCAAACCATCCAATGGCGTGTCCTCGTTAACTTTCTCGAACACGTCGAGCGCTCGCGAGATCGTCTCGTCGTAGGTCGCGTGCAGCCGCCATGGCCATTTGTTCTGAGCCAGGATGCGGACGACGTCTTCGAGCTCCCCCTCCATTTCCGGCGGCATATCCGGACGAGGCACGCGGAAATCCTCGAAGTCAGCTGCCGAGAACACCAACATCTCGCCGGCGCCGTTGTGGCGGAAGTAGTCGGTACCCTGCTTGTATTTCGAGGTCCTGGTCCAGTTCAGGAAATCGTCTTTCTCGCCCTTCGGCTTCTGCGTGAACAGGTTGTAGGCGAGGCGGATAGTGAGCTGGCCCTCGTCGGAGAGCTTCTGGATCACCGCATAGTCCTCCGGATAGTTCTGGAAGCCCCCGCCTGCGTCGATGGCGCCGGTGACGCCGAGGCGATTGAGCTCCCGCATGAAGTGGCGGGTCGAATTGACCTGGTAATCGAACGGCAGCTTCGGGCCCTTGGCGAGCGCCGCATAGAGGATGTTGGCGTTGGGCTTGGCGATCAACAGCCCGGTGGGGTTGCCGTTGGCATCGCGCACGATCTCGCCGCCCAGCGGTTGCGGCGTATCCTTGGTATAGCCCACCGCGCGCAGCGCCGCGGCGTTGAGGATGGCGCGGTCGTAGAGGTGCAGCAGGAACACTGGGGTGTCGGGGGCCACCGCGTTCAGCTCATCGATGGTCGGCAGGCGCTTCTCGGCGAACTGGTGCTCGGTGAAGCCGCCGACCACGCGCACCCATTGCGGCGGCGGCGTGACCGCCACCTGGCGCTTGAGCATGGTCATGGCGTCGGCGAGCGAGCGCACGCCATCCCAGCGCAACTCCATGTTGAAGTTAAGCCCGCCGCGGATGATGTGCAGGTGATTGTCGATCAGGCCCGGCAGCACGCGGCGGCCCTTGAGGTCGATGATCTTCGTATTGGCGCCGGCGAGCGGCATCACGGATTGGTCGTGGCCGACCGCTATGAAGCGGCCATCGCTGATCGCGACCGCGCTCGCCGCGGGATTGGTGCGATCGAGGGTGGTGAACAGGCCGCGGTGCAGGATGACGTCCGGTGCATTGCTCATGATCCAATCTCCTTAGTCGTTGCCTTGGCAGCGGCGTTCGATTGCAAACTCCGACCGCCAGGCAGCATACCGAACATATGCGGCGCACACTTCGCCTGCCGCCAGGCAGCGGCAAGCCCATGACCCGCAACGACCTGTTTGGCGATGGGGACGATCTGCTCGCCAGCAAGAATGCCCAACAATCCAACCAGGGCCACCAGCGGCGGCGCCGGCGATCGGACGTTGAGCAGGCTGTAGATGACGCCGACCAGAAGGCCGGCGCCGAGGGACAGAACATACATTTTCATAGCACCCGCCACGGAGCGAGAACGGAGCTACGGATCACCAGACGAAGCGAAGCTTTCACTTCGCCGGGTTTGGTCCGATACGCTGGCCATGCTTGACGCGCTCCGGCGCCTTGTGCACGTGCGTATAGGCATAGTCTACGCCCATACCGTATGCTCCTGAAAACTCCTTCACGATTCCCATCACGGCATCGTATGTCTCTCGGCGCGCCCAATCGCGCTGCCACTCGAGAAGTACCTGCTGCCACGTCATTGGCACCATGCCAGCCTGAATCATTCGATCCATCGCGAACTTTTGCGCGTCCACCGATGTGGCGCCTGACGCGTCCGCGACTATGTACATTTCGTAGTCAGTGTCGTGCAGACAACTGAGGGCAAAGGTGTTAACGCAAACCTCCGTCCAGAGGCCCGCGACAACGACCTTCTTGCGGCCGTCCGCTGCATGCTTGGCCAACGCATCGCGGACGTTCTGATCGTCCCAAGAATTCATAGAACTGCGTTCGAGGATCTGATTCTCGGGAAACACCGCAAGCAATTCGGGATAGGTGTTGCCGGAGAAGGACTCGGATTCGACCGTCGTGATTGTCGTAGGGATCCGAAAGACTTTCGCAGCCTTAGCCAGGCCGACGACATTGTTCTTCAACGTCTGTCGATCGATCGATTGCACGGCAAACGCCATCTGAGGCTGTTGATCGATGAAAAGGACCTGACAGTTTTTGGGGGTCAGAACTTCCAGATATTTCGCCATCGCTTTCTCCCTTGCGATTTTCGAAGTCACTTCGGCTGGAATTTCATCCACCTGCCTCGAAATATCTTGCAGTCTGCCGCCTCAAATTGACTTTTGATGTCGTCCTAGTTCGAACACTTGCCCGCTCGCTCACGTGCAGCTTTTCGGTGACGTCGCCGACGCTCGTGCGGACCTGGTCTCGGAACCGGAACCGGAGCTCTTTGCCAAGTTCGCCGCCTGCGCTAACGAGTTTTGACAATCTTTAACTGGCCGCTTTGTCGTCGTTGGCTCAATCTATCGAGCGTGGTATCAATAGAGAGGCGTCGTTCGGTGTTGGAAAAACCGCTAAGTACTCCTGATACACCAGCGATCGGCGACAACCTGGTCGCCCATTTACTGGGTGAAGCGCTTGCCCTTCTCGACCGGGACCGCAACAAGGCTCGCCGACGGATCGAGCACGCCTTTGCGTTGTCTAGACCGCGCAACGACAGCAAACTCATAGAGAACGGGGGGACACTGGCGGGCTGGCAACTACGTCGTGCCATCGGCTACATAGAGAACAATCTCGGCACGAGCCTCCGCATCGAGGAGGTGGCGATCCAGGTGCATCTCAGCGCAAGCTATTTTTCCCGAGCATTCAAAGCGAGCGTGGGTGTCTGCTATACGGAATTCGTCGCCCAAGCCCGGATCGCCCTCGCGAAACGTTTGCTGCTCACGACCGAACTACCGATTGCGGAAATCGCCCTCTTGTGCGGGTTCTCCGACCAACCCCATCTCACGCGCGTTTTCGGCCGGGCTGTCGGCGTGCCGCCATATACTTGGCGCCGGCAGCTCGTCGGTGCCGCCCACGAGCAGGGAGGCGCGGCAATTGAATCCACAGATCGAGAAACATTGGACGAGGCGCTGTGCAATCGTCTCATCGAGCGAATGCAAAATCGCCGTTCGTTGGAGCGTTGACGACTTCCTTTTCGCCGAAAGGACGGCCAACTCGCCGCATGTGCCTGTGCCTGCCCTTAGCCATGGCCCCGATGTTCCGCTCCGAGGCTACTTCCACGACCTAAAGATCGCCATAGATCCCCTCGACGATGTTGACCTTGCTTGCGATCAGAACACCGTAGCGCATGTCGGTCGCAACGGCCCCGCCCGTATTTGAGTTCGGTTCACGAGCGCGATCTCGGCTGCGCTCCCTCGCATGACGGCTGCCATCGCACGCGCGCATCTGACATTGCCTGTCCCGACGATCCCGATCTTCATGTAAGGCGCCCGCAGATCGTGAAGCCGACTGAAAGCCCCTGAGTTTGGTCGCTTGGCTGATACCTCGCCCGAAGATGCGACCTAATCGGCTCGACCAAAGTGACCACGCCTTGACTAACGACCGCTAGACGATTGATCGCAACCAGACGAGCTTCGCCCGACGATGGGTCACCGGTCAGTTTTTCGACCTTCTGCGCGCGACGTCGGCAGCAGTTATCCCTTCAAGCGCAAGCCCGTAGCCGACTCCTTCGTCGATCAGACGTCGCAGCCGCTGCGTGAGAGCGATGCGAGTATAACTGCTTGTGAGCGGCGGCATCTTAACGATGCCTTCGGCTATCTCGTACGCGCGAGCAAGTAAGCCGGCTGCCGGCACGATCTCGTTTACCACGCCCCACTCTTTCGCAGTCTTGGCGTCGAGCTTCTGCCCAGTCAGAAGGAAATATCGGCCTCGGATCGAGCCAATCACTTCCGGCCAGAGAAGGTGCATACCGTCTCCCGGGGTGATGCCGAACTCCGGATGAGGAAAGTCCTGAAATACGGTTTCCGGCGTCGCAATTATGATGTCGGTGAGCAAGGCATACTCACTGTGCAGCAGGACCGGTCCGTTGAGGGCTGTGATCATTGGGACCTCAATGTCCAGTATGTTCATGAGGACCCTTTTGCCCTCGCGATAGATCTTGTCGTAGCCCATGGGCGTGAAGAAATCGAAGCCATCTTCGGTAATTGTATCCATGAACGCGTCGCCGGCTCCCGTCAGGATCACGACCCGGTTTTCTCTGTCCTCCCCGATCGCATGGAACAGGTCGACAAACTGTTCGTGCGTAAAACCATTGAAGACGAGCTTGTCCCCGTTCGTATGCAATACGACCTGCAGCACGCCGGTACCTGAACGCGTGAGGCGCGCGTTCGGGAAGGATTCGCGGTAATCTTCGAAGCGTGACATTTGAGTCTCTCCAGTATGGTTCGAACCGGCTCAGTTGTTCGGCCCAGGGTAAGCCAGAAGTCCGCTAGGAACGGCTGCTTACCCAACCGAGATGACTTACGTGGCGATGACGTGGGCGATGGCCGAACGCACAAGCTCGGACTGTTATTATCGATCAACCTATCGGTCGGTTCTTGAAGTTTCTTGTCAGGATTGAATTCCAATGTCGCAGCAGGCGCTCGAACGCATGGCCCGCCCGTCTTGCTACGAGCCAGATGTGTTCGCCAAGATGCAGGCGCACCAACGGACCGAAAGCTCGCGTTGCGTTCTTCGATCCCGGTTTCATTTAGTCGCCCACGTCGTGCACGCCGTTTTCCGACAAATGGGTCGTCTCGAAAGGTTGCAGGGCGAGCGTGGAGCGGCCCTCGCGCGAAAGCGGATCAAATATCACGGCGATTGCGCAGGATGATCAATTGGGCAATGAGTTCGTGGTACGCCGTGAAATAAAACGCCAGGACAAGTGGGTCAGGTAACCCGCGCTTATCGAAATTTCCATCAACATCGGCAGTGACAATGAAATTTCCGTAGTGACTCACTATTTTTGTGACCGCGATCGTCAGCCTATCGCCGATGATGTCTCGCTCTGCCCAGTCCCTGATGGCCGCTTTGCCCCAGTAGTCGCGCAATTGATCGTTGACGAGGGCATCGTCGGCAAATGTGCCCAGTAATCGTTCCAAATCGAAACTGTTCGTTGCTTCGACGAATCCAGCAACCAGCGGAGGGAGCCGGATAGGAACATCGGGTGAAGATGGGGAACTTGGCATGTCAGTCCACTACCGTCACAGAAGATATTCTCACCAACATGACTGAGTTGGGGAGCCTTGGCGCATTGTATGATGTAAAAAAGTGTAAATTGGAACGGCTTCTCACGCGCTCTGTGGATCTTCCACGGCGATCGTGAGGCGGTTCCGGCATATCCGCCTAAGGTTCTATCAAGAACCACCACGATCATGGTTCCATATTTTGAGGAAGCGCGATCTGGAAATCCACGTGACACTCCGCCGCTGGAACGTGAGCAAGACTGCTTATAGATGGACCTTGATCTAAACCATTTAGGCCACCTTCGGGGCGGCGCCAGCCGCCTGGCGTCACACACTTGCGATAAGGTTCATCCGTCTTGCGAGATCATCGCATGCGCCAATTTCAGATCCAAAGTATCGAAACCTTCCGTGAAACGGTCGTAGACGCCGGCCACGCATTGACGGGCTTCGACACTCTCGCCATCTTCCTGAAGAAGGACCGCAAGTGCCATGGCCGCCCTGAGTTCAAGACTGAGCGCATGTTGTGCCTGCGCCTTCGCAATCGACGCCCTCAAACATGTCCTGGCGGATGCACGCTCCTTTCGCGCGGCAAGGATTTGCGCCTTGACGCGTAGCAGTTCGGGCATGTCAAACTCGGCACCTGTATGAGTCGCGGAGGCAATTGCACCATCGATCGTAAAGAATGCCTCTTCGAACTGCCCGATTTTTCGAAGGCCTTCTGCGAGCGCCCCCATAGCTGCGGTACGAACCACGTGGTACCGCTCGGCTTGCATAATTTCCAACGCTTCCCGCAATGACTCTGTTCCAGCTTGTGCCTCGCCACTGGCGACCTGAAGTTCGCCCTTCAGCCCAACCCCCGCGGCGCGATAAGGCCGCAGAGCGTATCTTTCGGCGTATACTATCAACTGTTCGACCAACTCCCAGGCCCTGGAGAAATTCCCAGTCCAGAAAATGACCGAAGCGCCGTAGAGCAGGGATGTGCAAACACATACAGGGTGGTTTCGGCCACCGCTCATTTCATCGATTGCATTTTGTGCTGTTCGCAGCGCCCGATCCGGAAACCCACGGAGCCACAAGACTCTGGCAAGAGCCACGATGGCTCCTGTGCGATTGATGCTTCCAAAGTAGTTGTTAGCGTGGTGTGAGCCGACTTCGGCGTCAAGTGACATTCCTTTTTCGATATGAACCTGCGCTGAAGCCTGATCTCCACGCATGTAATGCGAAACACCCGTCATCCACTCGGCCCAGACAAGGCCGGCAGGGTCTGAGATTGCCTGCGCCACGCGCCTTCCGCGTTCGACAGCCGCTCGCGCGCCGCGAAGGTCACGTTGCCGGACGAGGAACAGATTCAAGCTCGCCAAGAGTTGCAATTCGCGCGGCCTGTCCTCGAGTGCCTCGGCGAGTACGAGCCCGCGCTCGAGCGCGGCGCGAGCGCGGGCGTCGTGTCCGCGAGTGTACATAGACGCGAGCGCCAGAGCTTCCTGGAGAATCATCTCCGTTCGCGCGTCAATGCTGTTATCCTCGAGAGCGGCCAAAGCCCTTTCGCAAAAGTATCTGCACTCTTCCAGCAAAGATAGGCCCGAGAGCAGCGGCGCCGCTTGCGCAACTAGAGCTGTTCCGAAGGCGGGATCCCCACGATCCGACAGTGCCCACTCCAGCGCCGCACGCACGTTGCCTATATGTGGGGCGTATAGCGAAAAATCGTGTTGGCCGATCCTCGAGCGGGTAATCTCGTCGCGTTGGAGAAACTTGGAATAGTATTCCGCATGACGGCGCGCGATGGAATCTGCTTCACCACGCTCGGCGAGCTTTGCTCGGGCGTATGCGCGTGTCGTATCGAGCACCCGATAACATGTCGCTTCGGATGCCCGGGTCGTCGATATAAGCGACTTCGTCACTAGGCTTTCGAGAGCCTCGATAGAACTGGCCTCGTCTGCTCCCGCCTCCCACGCAACCGAGCAGGCTGCCTCAACCGTGAAAACCCCCACGAATACCGAGAGCCTGCTAAGAACGGCCCTTTCCTGCTCGGGAAGGAGGTTGTAACTCCAGTCGAGCATCGCGTTCATGGTTTGGTGCCGGGGCAACCCGCTTCGGCGTCCGTGCCAGAGCAGGCTGAAGCGATTGTCGAGCAGCTCCGCAATTCCACGAATCCCGAGAGAGCCGGCGCGACTGGCCGCGAGCTCGATGGCGAGCGCGATTCCATCAAGTCGACGACAGATCGCAGCGACGATCGGTGCGTCAACGTCGCTCAATGCCGTACTATGGCCAGCGGCCGCTGCCCGTTCCACAAAAAGCTGAGCAGCCGAATATCTGAGCACCTCCGCGGCAGTCAGATCGGCATCCGCCGGCGGAAACTCAAGTGAATATAACAGGTGGACGTGCTCTCCCTCGACGCGAAGCGGCTCGCGGCTGGTCGCGAGAATATGCGCTTGTGGCGCCTCGTTGACGAGGCGTCCTGCAAACGCCGACGCCGCGTCAATCACGTGCTCACAGTTGTCGAGAATCAGAAGGATCTTTCTGTCGCCTAGAAATGCCACAAGGCTGCCGAAAGGATCGTGAGCCTGAACCATAAAGCCGAGCGCCGAGCCGACTGTCGCCAGCACGAGTTGGGGATTTGTCAACGCGCTCAGATCGATAAAGACAGCGGCGCCACGGAAGCCGCGCAGCAACAAATGCGCAACTGAAATGGCGACCGTCGTCTTTCCTATGCCACCTGGGCCCACGATGCTCACGAAGCGTCCCATGATGAGCTGCTCGGATACGGCTCGAACGACTTCATCCCGACCGACCATCCGTGCCAATGGCAGCGGCAGCTTCGTCGACAGCTCAGCGTCAGCGTTTTCTTCGGCGGTGGTCGACCGCGTTGTCAAATGCGACACAGGTGCGACAAAGCAATAGCCGCGACCGGCGACGTTAGATATGTAACGAGCGCCCTCCTCTCCGTCGTTCAGCGCCTTACGAAGGGCCGCGATCTGCACGCGGAGATTTCCGTCATAGACGGTCACATTAGGCCAGGCGCATGAGATCAGCTCGTCGTAGCTGACGACTTCGCCCGCACGTTCCGCTAGGGCAAGCAGGAGATCGAACGCGCGGCCACCTAGAGGTACCGGTTCGTCGACCCGCTTCAGCTGCCTGCCAGTCACAAACAAACTGAATGGCCCAAAGGAAAGGACTTCGTCCTGGAAGGAATGACGATGATCATTCATGCAAGTGTTCCGCTCACAGGAGCCGGCGCGGACATTCGCGCGAAGCGGAGTTCCTCGCTGGGACGACTTTACGCCGGATCCTCATGAAGTCTACTGCGCCATGCTTGATTTCGGAGAGTTGGCTCTCGAGCAGCGCAACAGCGCCTCAAAATGCGGCGCGGCGATGATCGCGAGGCTTGCCACCGCGCTGCCCGTCATCGCATATGCGAACAGCGCGTCCCTCACCGTTCCAGACAGGGACTGCACCGTTTCGAAGGCGATGGCCTTCGCGCGGACCGTGCCGCGGGAAACAGTTCCGGCGCTGCGGACCGTCATCGCGGTCACGTCTTGATAGGCGCCCATCGCTTCTCTCCTTGGACGGCTCGAATGCGTGGAGAGATGGCCAATTCTCGCGCGGCATGGCAGATAGGGCGGAGCGATATCGCTCATTCCTGCGGAGAATAGGATGGATCGTCTGGCTTCGATGGAGACGTTCGTGCGGGTGGTCGAAACGGGGTCCTTCTCCGGAGCGGCGCGGCAGCTTCGAGTAGGACAACCAGCCGTCTCGAAATCGGTCGCGCAACTCGAGGAATATCTCGGAGTCAAGCTGCTGACGCGCTCGACGCGAGGACTAACGCCCACCGAAGCCGGGCTTGGCTATCTCGAGCGCGCCAGGCGGGCGCTTGAAGAAGCGGCGGAGGCCGAGCTCGCCGCGCGTGGAGCGGGAGCAGGTCTCAAAGGACGATTGCGCGTCTGCGCCGCCGTCACGTTTGCGCGGATCCATCTCATTCCGATGTTGCCGCAGTTCATGGCGCAGCATCCGGAATTGGACCTCGAGGTGATCCTGGATGACCGTCAAATCGACCTGGTCCAGGAGGGCATCGATGTGGCTCTCCGGATGGGGAAGATGATGGATTCGACGCTGACCGCTCGGCGCGTCGCAAGGTGCAAGCGGCTCGTGCTGGGCACGCCCGCCTACTTCGATCGGGCAGGCACGCCGTCGACGCCGAGTGAGCTGAGCAAGCATCAGGCCGTCGTCTATCTGCAAGGAGAAGGCAGTGTGTGGTCGTTCAGGCGCGAAAGTACGGAATTGGCCGTTAGCGTTCAAAGCAGATTACGGGTGACCGCAGCGGAAGGTGTGAGAGCGGCGGTGCTCGCCCATGCCGGACTGACCGTCGCGTCGGAATGGATGTTCACCCCCGAACTGCGATCCGGCGCCGTACGTGCGGTCCTGTCGGAATGGAGTCTCCCGCCACTCGACCTATGGGCGGTGCTTCCGACCGGTCGTGCGGCGACGGCCAAAGCGCGAGCGTTCGTCGCCTTCTTCGAGCGTGGATTCAATGCGTAGGCGATGCAGCCGCGGGCGTAGTTCGCGCGACTCGTGAGACGAACGAGCATGTCTTCGATCCCGACCGGCATTCAACGCCTCGGGCAGATGAGTACGGTGACACGCAACGGAGCTGCTCATCCCGAGCCTCCTGCAAAGGAGTGTCACCATGTCCCGCACCCCGATCCTGAAGAGCTCACTTAGCGCAAGCGCCGCCGTCGCCATCTTTGCCGCCCTGCTTTCACCGGCAAACGCTACCTATCGGCAAGATACCGTCGCCGCTTCCCCCGATGTGTCGATCAGCGCCGCCAAAGATCGTGCGCCGATCGTGTTGACCTCGCGCTTGCCCTGGCTTGCTCCGGTCGGCCATCGGCAACCGCACCAGGCAAATGTCCCCCAGCACGAAGCCGTCTCGGCATGGGAGCATCAGCAACAGCAGTTCGACCGGGAACTCGATCGCAAGCTGATCATCTGCAGGGGCTGCTGAACCGCAGCGCCGCGATCATTCCCGAGCGGAATAAGCGCTAG
Source organism: Bradyrhizobium sp. AZCC 2230 (assembly GCF_036924495.1). Taxonomy (NCBI): domain Bacteria; kingdom Pseudomonadati; phylum Pseudomonadota; class Alphaproteobacteria; order Hyphomicrobiales; family Nitrobacteraceae; genus Bradyrhizobium; species Bradyrhizobium sp. AZCC 2230. The sequence continues at coordinate 4,605,537 of NZ_JAZHRS010000001.1, forward strand.
TCCGACATGCCCGCTACCTCGTATGGCGGTCTCCTTTAGTTTCTGCGCGTGAGTTCAACCAAACGGGCGGCGCCGCCGTCCTCCACGCAGACGCCAAAGGAGACCAGTCATGTCGCTTCAAGCCAAGCTCGACGCCTTCAAAGCCGATTTCGAAGCCGGAAAGCCGCCCTACAATGTTCCTCGCTCGGTCATCGAGACGATGCACCGCGCCACCGCCGAACTGATCGAGTCAGGGGCTGCCCGGCGTGCCAAGAAAGCCGGCGATATCGCCCCGTCCTTTTCGCTGAAGGATCCGGAAGGCAACGTCATCAGCTCAGCCGATCTCCTGAAGCGTGGTCCGCTGGTGCTCAGCTTCTACCGCGGCGTCTGGTGCCCATACTGCAACACGGAGCTGCAGGCGCTCGAAGCCGCAAAGCCGGAGTTCGACCGGTACGCGGCCTCGCTGGTCGCGATCTCGCCGCAGACCGCCCCCAACAGCCGCAAGTCGGTGCGTCAGAACAAGCTCTCATTCCCGATCCTGTCGGACGTGAAAGGCAAGGTCGGCGCCGAATTCGGCCTGCGCTTCGACCTGCCCGACTATCTGGTCGAACTCTACAAGCAGCTCAAGAACGATCTGCCGACGTTCAACGACGACCCGAGTTGGACCCTGCCGATGCCGGCCCGCTATGTCATCGGACAGGACGGCTTGATCCTCTATTCCGAAGTGAACCCCGACTACACCCGCCGGCCCGAGCCAGAAGACATGATCCCGGTCCTCCAGCAGGCGGCCGCCGTCAAGGCGTGACGGCGCATGAGGCGGCCGGTGGGGCGCAATGACCATCGGCCGCTGTCCCTCCACTCAAGCCACGAAAGGAACATACCAATGTCCAAGCTGTTCACGCCGACCCAGATCGGTCCCTACAAGTTATCCCATCGCGTCGTGATGGCGCCGCTGACGCGGATGCGCTCGGATCCGGGCGACATCCCGAGCGACCTTATGGTCGAATACTATACACAGCGCGCGTCCAAAAGCGGCCTGATCGTCTCCGAAGCGACGCCGGTCTCGACCCGCGGCAACGGTTATGCCGGTGCGCCTGGCATCTACTCCGACACTCAGATCGCAGGATGGCAACGCGTCACCAACGCGGTCCATTCCGAGGGCGGCCGCATCTTCCAGCAATTGTGGCACGTCGGCCGGCAGTCGCATGTCGACTTGCAGCCGAACGGCGACGCGCCGGTCGCGCCCTCCGCCATCGCTGCCGAGGGCTACGCGTACTCCAAACGCGGCGAAGTCCCGTTCTCGATGCCGCGCGCTCTCGAATTGCATGAGATCCCCGGCATCATCGAAGAGTTTCGGTCGGGCGCCGAGCGGGCGCTGCGGGCAGGCTTCGATGGCGTCGAAATCCATGGCGCGAACGGTTACCTGCCCGACCAGTTCCTGCAGGACGGAACGAACAAGAGGACCGACGAATACGGCGGGCCCATCGAAAACCGCGCCCGCTTCCTGCTGGAGGTGACGCAGGCCGCGATCTCCGCCTGGGGAGCCGATCGCGTCGGCGTGCGCATCGCGCCGAGCGGCACCTACGGATCCATGTCGGACAGCAACCCGGCGGCGACGTTCGGCTACGTGACGACGCAGCTTGACCGCCTGGGCGTCGCCTATCTCCACGTCGTCGAACCGCGCATCAAGGGCACCGAGGAAGTCGCGCATGGCCGGTCGCCGATCGCCACGCAGCATCTGCGGCCGAAGTTCTCGCGGACTTTGATCGCGGCTGGCGGCTTCACCCCGGCTTCCGCAGAAGCCATCGTCACCTTCGGCGATGCCGACCTTGTCGCCTTCGGTCGCCACTTCATCTCGAACCCTGATCTGCCGGAACGGCTGCGGCAGGGCCTGCCCCTCACTCGCTACGACCGGTCGACCTTCTATGGCGGCGACGCGCGCGGCTATACGGACTACCCGGTCGCCGAGGCGGCGGCTGCCGCCTAAGCGGCAGCGCTTCCCTATCCCTCCGCGAGTGCGGTTGGATGGGCCCCTGCCACGCCGGAGCGCGGCACCAACGGACTATCGACGCCGGGCAGGATCGACGACCCGTTGCGTAGGGCAAGCTACCTGCGTACGTGGTGGGCCTGCGTCGGCAGGCACTGGTGGTCCCAGGCGGCAACGTGGTTTTGCCTACAACCAAAGCGACTGGCACGCGCCACCGTTGGCCCGGCCGGCGAACTGGCGTTCTGGGAGCCGTGCGGCCCGGTTGGTACCGGACCAAGCGTTCGTCGTACCACCGGGCCGGAATCCCCGGCCGGCGGGGCTCTGGCTTAGGTGGTTGGCGTCCGGCTGGGTCCCGGCGCCCTTTGCGGCTGCAGCGGCCGCTGCCGGACGGCGCGTTGAAGATCGTCGCGACGGGCGAGAAGGAAGATCCCGCTGCGGCCTCGTAGTGTGTGCGCAGGAAGGCGGAACACGTGGACAAGCTACACTGCCCGCGATTTCGAATCCCTGCGCTGTGCTAACCGGCAGGAACGGCGGCGGGAGACGAGAATTCATCCCGGTGGAGCGAATTCGATGCTGATGTTCAAGGATAGGCGGCCTGCGGTCCGGACGCTGCGCGGTTGGGCCATCTCCGTGCTCAACGACGCCGGCGCCATACGTGAATGCGAGGAGCACGGGTGGATTCACGATCGCGCCGATCCGCATGCGAGCGACCGCGCGTTCGATATCGCCCGCCGGGATCCTCCGGCCGGCGTGTCGCCGGAGGCGGCCACGGTCGCGATCGCAGAGGTCTTTGATTCTATCGGCGATACCTGTCCGGAGTGTCCGCCCGAGGACCTGGTCTAACGGCTGCGACGACTCGACTGCGGTCCTCTATAATCCGCGCATGGCCCCATCCGATCCGGAGCAAGGCGTCTCGACGGCGCCCCATCGCAAGATCATCCATATCGACATGGACGCCTTCTACGCGTCAGTCGAGCAGCGGGACAATCCGGACCTGCGTGGAAACCGGTCGCAGTCGGTGGCTCGGCCGAGCGGGGGGTCGTTGCCGCTGCCAGCTATGAAGCCCGTAAGTTCGGGGTGCGGTCGGCAATGCCCTCGGTCACGGCCCGGCGGCAATGCCCGGACCTGATTTTCGTGAAGCCGCGTTTCGAGGTCTACAAGGCCATTAGCCGGCAGATCCGCGAGATCTTCGCCGAGCACACCCTGATCATCGAGCCGCTGTCGCTGGACGAGGCTTATCTGGACGTCACCGAAAACTTGCAGGGCATACCCCTCGCCCGCGACGTGGCACGTCGGATCCGCGAGAAGATCAAGGCCGAGACGGGTCTCAACGCTTCGGCCGGCATCAGCTACAACAAGTTTCTGGCGAAGCTCGCTTCGGATCACAGGAAGCCGAACGGCCAGTACGTCATCTCTCCGAAGATGGGCGCCGCATTCGTGGAGTCGCTGCCGGTCGGCAAATTCCACGGCATCGGTCCGGCGACGAGCGCGAAGATGAACGGCCTCGGCATCTTCACCGGAATGGACATCCGCAACCAGACGCTCGAATTCATGAACGCCAACTTCGGCGAGTCCGGCGCCTATTACTACTGGATCTCGCGCGGCGTCGACGATCGTCCCGTCCGCGCCAACCGCATCCGCAAGTCCATCGGCGCCGAGAACACGTTCTCGGTGGACCTCACGACATTCGACGCGATGGCGGCCGAGCTCCGGCCATTGATCGACAAGATCTGGCGCCACTGCGAGGGCACGGGGAATCGGGGGCGGACGGTGACCCTGAAGGTCAAGTTCTTCGACTTCGAGATCATCACCCGCAGCAGGTCTGTCGTGGCGCCGGTTCCGAGCCGGGACGATCTCGAAAGCCTAGCCGTCGGCCTGCTGCAGGCCGAGATGCCGATGCCTAAATCCGTGCGGCTACTGGGGGTCTCGCTGTCATCGCTGCAGGCTAGTGATCTAGCCGAGCCGCAGCTGGATCTGCCGATCTGAGGCCATTATCCCTTGAAAAACACCATCAAATATTTGACTTTGATAGCATCGCCGTCCGTCTCTGGAGGACGCTATCATGGCCGATGTCACCATCCGTAACCTCTCCGAGGAGGCGCATCGCGCTCTGAAAGTCCGCGCGGCGCAGCACAATCGCAGCGCGGAAGCGGAAATGCGCGCCATTCTGGAGGCCGCCGTGCGTCCCGAGAGCCGCCTGCGGCTCGGCACCGCCCTTTCGGAGATGAGCCGGAAGATCGGCCTCAACAATGCCGATGTCGAGGCACTTGAACATGGCCGCGACGCGCGTCCCGCTGAGCCGATGCGCTTCGAATGATCTTGCTCGAATGTGGTCTCCGAGGCGATGAAGCCCGAACCGCATCCATCGGTCCGTGACTGGCTCGAAGCCAAGGCGGCCGAAACGGCACCGAAAGTTTCGCCTGACTGGACGTGCGGCGGCGCGGCCTATCCAACTTCAAGATCGTGGATGATCGGTTTCAGACCGTCGGGCGTGATTTCGAGGCGCGCAAGCGTGATCGGTAGCTTGAAGCGTCGGCGCCCAGCACTGCCCGGATTCAGGTAGAGCAAGCCGTCGACGGTGTTGATCTTCGGCACGTGGGAGTGGCCGGAAACAATGACATCGATGCCCTCAGCTACGGGATCGACCTGCAGAGTGTTGAGGTCGTGCAGAACGTAGAACAGCCGTCCGGAGAGCCGCACGAACTCGGTCCTGGCAAATTCGGTGGCCCAATCGCCCGTGTCCACGTTCCCACTGATCGCCGTGACGGGGGCAATTCTCCGCAGCGCGGTGATGATCTCGGGATCGCCGATGTCGCCGCCGTGAATGATGTGGTCGACATGGGCCAGCATGCGAAGAGCCTCCGGCCTGAGCAGGCCGTGCGTATCCGAGATGATGCCGATGGTGAAGGTCATCGAAGCGTCCGGTTGAAGCACTTTATCGCGCGTTGGGCCGCGGCTTCCTGATGCACCGCGGTGCCCGGACATCAACCGCCTAAGCCGACTTCCGCCGCTGGCCCGTCGCGGGTTTCTTCGCCGCTGCTTCCTTCGCCGGCTTCTTGCCTTGGATCGGCATCAACATCTCTTTCTGGCCCGCCGCCTCCTTGCGCGGCTTCTTGGTGGGCTTTGCTGCCTTCGCCGGCGCAGCCTCCCGACCGACGCTCTGCCGCAGCGCCTCCATCAGATCGACCACGTTTTCGCCTTTGGGCCGCTCCTTCGGGCGGATGGTCTTGCCTGCACGCTTCTGGTTGATCAGGTCGACCAGCGCGGTCTCGTAGTGATCCTCGAATTTCTCGGGGTCGAACGTGCCCGTCTTCTGGTTGACGATGTGCCTTGCGAGGTCGAGCATGTCCTTGGTGACTTTGACGTCCTGGATCTCGTCGAAGTACTCCTGCTCGGAGCGGACCTCGTAGGGGTAGCGCAGCAGCGTGCCGACGAGACCCTTGTTCATGGGCTCGAGCGCGATGATGTGCTCGCGGCTGGTGAGAACCACGCGGCCGATCGCCACCTTGTCCATCTCCCGGATGGTCTCGCGGATCACCGCGAAGGCGTCGTGGCCGACCTTGCCGTCCGGACGCAGATAGTAGGGGCGGATCAGGTAGCGCGGATCGATCTCGGTTCGGTCCACGAACTCATCGATCTCGATGGTGCGCGTGGACTCTAGCGCGACCTCCTCTAGCTCCTCCTTGGTGACCTCGATGAACTGGTCCTTCTCGATCTGGTAGCCCTTAACGATGTCTTCGTTGGGCACCTCGTCGCCGGTGTCGGCATCGACCTTTAGATATTTGATGCGGTGACCCGTCGCCCGGTTCAGCTGGTTGAACGCGATCTTCTCGCTCTCCGAGGTCGCCGGATAGAGCGCCACCGGGCAGGTGACGAGGGACAGACGCAGGAAGCCTTTCCAGTTCGCTCGCGGGGCCATGGTGAACGCAACGCTCCAGGTTACGGGGACTCGGACTCAAGACGAACGGGGGCGGCCAGTTCCGACACGCCAGCCGCTTACCCTGAGATTCATTTGCGTCGGCCGCGATGCCAGCAGAATCCGAACCGGGCCTCTTCACTCTTCAGAACGAAACGGGAATATAATCCGTGTGCGAGACCAGCTGGCTTCAGCTCGCTCGGGAACCGCTGCGCGAACCTGGTTTCGACTAACTCCCGAGCGAATGATCGAGGAAGAAGCGCAGCATTTCCCTGGTTGCGTCCGGCCCGCGCGGATCGGTGTAGGAGCCTGCGGGACTGCCTCCCGCCCAGGCATGACCAGCGCCGTGAACATTCCAATGCTCGGACACGACGCGCCCGTCGGCATGGGTCAGGATCGTGCGGGTATATCCGTGTCCGTCCGGCACTCGTCCCTCGATCGCTTTCGATCTCATCCCCGTCGCGGACTGCTCGACAATCCGGTCGGCGTTGTTCGGATTCACAGTGGTGTCACGGTCGCCATGGAAAACGATGATCGGCACTGACGGGCCGCCATTCCTGGCTTTCCCGCCGCCCTGCCGCATCGCGACGAACGCTGAGGGAAGATCGCTTGCTGCGCCGCATGCCAGGCCGGAATGGATCCCAACGGCCGCGTACAGATCGGCGTGCGTCGCCCCCATGATAGCGGCAGCCGCCCCGCCGGCCGAGAGCCCTGCGACGTAGACGCGGTTCGGGTCGATCGGATAGTCCTGCATGATCTGACGGGTGATGCCCGCTATCAGCGACGGCTCGCCCCCGTTCCGCTGCTGGTCGCCCGTGCGAAACCAGTTCCAGCATTTTGACTGATTGGCTCCGCTGGGCTGCTCCGGATAGACCACGAAGCAATTTTGTTCTTCCGCCAGGAAATTCATCCGGGTGCCGGCCGCGAAATCGTCCGGCGACTGGGTGCAACCGTGGAGCATGACCACGAGCGGAAGCGGTTCTCCTTGCGAGCGGCTGGGGATGAACAGTTTATAGGTCCGGCTTCCGGCAGCGCTGCGGAAGGTGCCTGCGATGAACCTCGTGCCTTCGGGTGCGATATCCGTCGTGGCAGGCGGAGCGCGGGTCATCGGACCACGCAGGTTGAGTCCGGGGAAGTCTTTCAAGCGATCGAACTGGGCGATGCTCCTGCGCTGCAAAGGAGCGGGAGAAACGCGGGCGGTTCGTCGGCTTTCCTTCTCCTCCGCGACGTTGGCCGTCACGTTGATGGTCGGCGGCTCGAGCCGAGCTGGCGAGACACGGGCGGTGCTGCCCGACGGCTCGGAGGCGCTCTCGCCGCGGAGCATGCGCTGCAGGAGCGCGGTGGCCTCGACCAGGTGGCCCGCACGCGTGAGGCGCGTGGCCTCAGAAATCATGTTCTGATTCAGCATCGCATTCACCTAGTTCTGTCGGAGAGTGCGGCCTTGACCGCGGGAGTGGCGTGAAGGGCACCGAGCACCGAGACCGAAGCAATGGTGGCGCGGGCCAGCTCGGGGGTGACGTCCTGGGCGATGGTCGCGAGACCCAGCACGTTGATGTGCAGCATCTCGCCGGCGCGCCGCGCCGCTTCGAGATCCTCGCGGCTGTAGTTCCGCAGGCCCAAGTCCAAGCCCTTTCGGACCGTCGACTGCTTCACGACGTCCGCGTGGCGTTCAAGCTGGTTGCGGATGGCCGTCCGGATGAAATCGGTGCGGTTCGAATAGAACCCTTCCTGCACCATCAGATCGACCTGACCCAGATCGACATAGCCAAGGTTGATCGTGATCTTCTCAGTATCGGGGATTCGGGGTCGCAGCTCGCGAACATTGCCGGCCATGAAAGCATCCATTTCAACCATCCAATGGGATGTTCCATGGATGTCATATGGATGTTCATGGCGGGGTTTCAAGGGAGCGAAAAATCGATTAGCTGGGCGCTGGTAGTTCGTCGGCTGGCCTCGGTTCGCGCCGATGTTCAGCGTTTGGCGCCGCGAATGCCGCAGCCGAGTGCCCCACCGCGGCAGAGATCAATCCGCGGTACGCGCTTTCATACGCTCGCGCCATTCGGTCCGCGGAGAAGCGTTCCTCGAAGCGGGCGCGTACTTTTCGTCTGTCGAGCCGACCCAGATCGCCTACGGCTCTGACAGCCTGCTCCTCGTTCTCGACGATGAAGCCGGTCACGCCGTCCTCGACGACCTCCGGCACGGAGCCGGAACGGTAGGCGATCACTGGCGTCCCACAGGCCATCGCCTCGATCATGACGAGGCCGAAAGGCTCCGGCCAATCGATCGGAAACAACAGGGCCGCGGCCTCTGCGAGGAACGGCTGCTTCTTCACCTCGTCCACCTCACCGACGAGCTGGACCGCCCGACCGTCGATGTGGGGCTCAAGTTGCTTCTTGAAGTAGGCTGTCTCGCCGCGCGGAATCTTGGCGGCAATGCGCAAGGGCATTCCGGCGGCGCCCGCGATGCGGATGGCGTCCTGGGGGCCCTTTTCCGCGGTCAGGCGGCCGAGGAACGCCAGATAGGATCCTTGATCGAAAGACGGGCGAAAGTTGTTCGATGGCAGTCCGTGCTGGATCGTGGCGATCCAATTCGCCTCCAGCAACGGCAGACGCTGATGGTCCGATATCGACACGAAGCCCGCGCCGGGAAACTGCCGCAGCACCTCGGAAAGGCCCGGCAGGTCGAGCCGGCCATGCATGGTGGTCACGAAGGGCACGCCGAGCCGACTGAGCAGCGGAAGGGGCAGCCAGTCGATGTGCGCGTGGATCACGTCGAAGTCTTTCGCGCGCTTTGCGATCGCCTCCAGCAGCACGGCGCAGGCGGCATTTGGGTCGGCGCCCTTACGTCCGAGACGCAGCGCGCGGGGCCACACGGAATGAAGCTCGCCTTTCGTCCGGGAGTCGCCGCTCGCGAACAGCGTGACGTCGTGGCCGAGCTCGACCAGTTCATCCACCAGCCATGCCACGACCCGTTCCGTGCCTCCGTACAGCTTCGGAGGGACGCTTTCGGCCAGGGGAGCGAGTTGAGCGATGCGCATCAAAGCCGATCCTCTAGACCGAAAACATCGAGCGGAAGAACAGGACGATGGCCGCGGAGGCGAGTTCTGAGACGGCCAACAACGTCCAATCCGGCCTGGCGCTGCCGACCGCAGCTCGCCTGACGAACCCCTCCACCAGCCTCAACATTCGTCTTCGGGAAGGCGCTCAAGGTAAGCCAAGCCGAATCCCGTGAGTTCTTCGGCATCGCTCACACGCGCTTCCCATCTCCCTTGCAGATGACGCTCCAGCAGGCAGCGGAGGGTGTCGGAAGCATCGACATCGCGATGCTTCGCCAGGTAGAGAGACCAGACCGCATGTACCGCCGTGCGCAGCGGGACGTCATCGACCATGTTCGGCTCCGACGAGAAGAGATATCGCTGGATGCCAACTCGTCTCGGAAGATCGAGTTTCTATTTTTTCCCGAAAAATCGTGTCCCGTCGAGGCGAGTCATTTGACGGGCGCGAGATGTTCACGCACGCCTGCAAGCTCGGACTTGAGGGCGTCCATGACTGCGCTTACGTGAGCGGCAGCGGCAACAATTGGGTGAAGAAGACCTGCGCGGAGCGGTAGACCCTGACCATCGCCGGTTTCGCGCTCGACGAGAGTCAATGAGACGGTATCTACCTCGGCCGACGCAAGGACGGCGAGCTGAGCTACGCCGGCAAGGTCGACCATGGCGACGACAAGGCCTCCGCCGCCGACCTGCAGAAGCGGCTGGAGCCGCTGATCCGGAAGACGCAGCCCTTCGCGAAGCGCGTCGGCCACAAGGGCATCCAAAGTTGTTAGCGGAGATCGAGTACCGGGCCACATCCGCGGAAGGCAAGGTCCGGCATCCCTTCTTCAAGGGCTTGCGGGAGGATCTGTGTTCGGTAGGCGCCTCGCCGCTCGACCTGGACGCCGCTGCATTGTCCCCGCCTGCAAATGCCTCGACTTGCAACGGCGACCCTGAACCTAAACGCCCGTCGCATTCAACGTGGCCATTTGCTCGCAAGCGCCCTTACCGGGACGGCAGCCCATGAGGCCGCCGGACTTGGATTGACCGGCTCGGTACCGCCCGCCCTCCAAAACTTCCTGACGACGCAGAGGAACGATAGCTCGGCTGCCAGGTTTTCCCGAAGCCCCTACCCCAAGGGGCAACCCCGAACTGGCCCCAGCTCACCGCCCCCAAGCCCCCGAGCTGGGGCTTTCGGTCGTCTGCGAGCCCGCCAGGGGGCTGGTGAGTTAAGGCCCCTCAGTCCTTAGTCCGTCGGCTCTGCTCCGGGAGACATTTCAGCCCCGAGAAGCTTCAGCGCGGTATCGATCTTGGCGAGAAGCGCCTGGATTTGGGCCGGGTCCGGCTTCAAGCCGCGCCAGCAGTTGCTCTTTCTGTCCTAGCAATCTGGTAAGAGCGGACATCCGATCACCGCAACGTCGATATCCGTATGAAAGGGCCGCTCGGGAGCGGCCCTTTCTTTGGTCACCAGCGGCCGGTGCCGAAGCTGAAGCCGATGCTCGGGCCACCGCCGTAGTAGCCGTAGCCGCGATCGTAGTATCCTGGTCCGCCGTAGTAGCCGTAGCTCCGGCGCACGACGTAGCCGTCATCGTCGCCGTAATAGCGCTGGACATAGCGGGGACCGCGGGTCCGGAAGCAGCGGCCGTACTCGTTGCAAACGAGCCGGACCTGATCGATGCCCGATAACTCGGGTGAACCGAGCGCGGTCGGATTGAGCGGAGCGGCAGGGGCAGCCGACGCCAACAAGGCCGTCGCGAAAGCTCCAAGTGCAATTGTCTTCATGAGCGTTCTCCTTCCTTGGCGAGATCAGTCGATCTCTTCGATGACACGACGTTCCTGCGGTTCAACGATGTAGGTGCGGCTATCCCGGTGAATGTATCGGTACTCCCGCAGACTCGGCGCCTCGCGATAGACTTCGTCCGGGAACGCATCGATCTCCACGCCGTCCGGCACTCGCTCGCCTCGGCGGATCTCGGTTCGCACCGTACTGCCGGTCGTTTGCCGTTCGCGCTCGACGGGACGCGCCTTGGCGTGCTTGCGGATCACCTCGCGGTCACGATCGCTAAAGGTGACATTGCGCTGCTCGGCGCGCGCCGGCGCTGCCGCCGTCGAGCGGCCCGAGTACGGCATCACGGCGACGATCTTGTAGCTGGAGGGCTCCACGATGACGATCTCGTCTTTCACCAGAACGAAGTCGTAGCCTCGGTACTGGGGCGCGATCTCGACCACCTCCGCCGGCAGCGGCTGCACCCGGACGTCGCGCGGCACGACCGTGCCGACCGACAGCGAGAAGTTCACGTTGTTGAGGGGCTGCACGTTCAGGTGCGAAATCGACGTGCTGATCCGCGTCCGCTGCTGATCGTTGATGTTCACCGACGCATTCATGTTGGTGTTCGATGAGCGATCGGCCGTGTTCTGCTGGTTGTTCGGCTGCTGGGCCGTGTTGGTCGAGTTGCTGCCGGTCGGAGACTGCGCCTGATTGCTGGTCGAGGCCGGCGGATTCGCGCTCTGGGTCTGGCCGGACGAGGGCGAATTGGTCTGCGCCTGGTTCGAGGGCGTAGTGGTCTGGTTAGAAGGCTGGCTGGTCTGGGCCTGATTGGTCGAGTTGCCGGAGGTCGGCGCCTGCGTGGTGTTAGACCCGGTCCCGGAATTGGACGACTGGTTCGCTGCGTTCTGACCGGTCGAAGAAGGCTGCTGCGTCTGGGCCGAGTTCGTCGAAGGATTGCTGGCCTGCCCGGACGAGTTGGACGATGGTGTAGTGGACGTGGAGGACGGCGTCGTCGTGGAAGTGGAATCCTGCGGTCGTTGCGCGGTCGGCGAATTTGAGCTCGAGGTGTTGGGAGACGACTGCGCAAATGCCGAAGTCGCAATCGCGACTGCAGCGGTCGTAGCCAAAAATAAACGCTTGTTCATTTGAAACCTCCTGAATGCGGTGGCCCGTTAACACGCGATGGTGGGCTGAGTTCCAGATCGGGAAAACTCGGCAATCAGAATTGCACGTGCGCCGACGATTTGTTCCGGCGAGAGGAAGATTGCTGCGACACCGCAGCAGCGCGCGCTACGGCATCTTTCGGGAACAACTGGAACTTGCAACTGAACCCGTCGTTGGGAGTGACTACTTTGAAGCCACTGGAGGAGACAGAAATGAAGAAGCTGATCGTTTGCGGCACGCTCGCCGCGTTCGCTCTGGGTACCCAGGCGGCCAGCGCCGCCGAGTTCTACGTCATCCGCGATGCCACCACGAAGAAGTGCACCGTGGTCGACACCAAGCCGACGACGACCACCACGACAGTCGTGGGCGACGGTGTCTACAAGACCAAAACGGAAGCGGAGTCCGCAGTCAAGACCACCAAGGTCTGCACCGAGCAGTAAGAACTTCGGACGGATCGGCATCTGCCCAAGCAAATACAGTTGCCAGTATTCCTGTTGTGGGTCGTCGCCGCGGCGATCGTCATCGGCGGCGCCGGCTGTTGCTAATTCACATGCATTGAGTAAATGGAAGTTCGCTTCGAAAGTGGCCCGTCCAATCCCCTCGGATGGGCCACTTCTCCGTCAAGCGATGCTGTCCAAAGGGCGCGCGTCCCTGCTCCCAAGGCATTCGAATACTTTCGGAGACGCCGTACAAGGCGACCGCCGCGTTGACGCCTCCGGCGATCGGAAAAGCAAAGTGATGGCCGACATATTGCGCGTTGCCTGTCGCACCGCTTCAGATGCGGCTCTCACCCGTCTGGCTGGCGACCTCCCATGTCGCTCCTCAAGTCATGGAAGGCAACGATCCGCATCCGCGCGTCGTGGGTTGCAGGAACGGATAGCTGCCGAGACATTTGTTGTGCGGGAGGCCTGTAGGAGGAGGATCAAATGGACAGCGAAGACGCCATGGCGAAAGTGAAAGAAGTGTCGGAAGGCGTGCGGGAGACTGCCCGCACTGTGCGGCAGAGTCTCGAACAGGGTCAGGCCCCTGGCCAAGCGCTCGGCTTTCTCCGCGACGTGGTTCGTGAGGCTCCGCTTCCCTCATTGCTCGTCGCTTTCACGCTTGGCTGCCTTGTCGCCCGCCGCTAGCCGGAAATGTCACGGTCGATCGCAAAGTCATCGAGCAGGGGCGACGATCCTCCCGAAAGAAGCGAGCCGATGAGCTCCGCGGCGAGGAGGCTGAAGGTGATCCCGTTACCGCCATAGCCAAAGGCCGCAAAGATATTCTTGGAGCCGGGCACTGCGCCGATGAGGGGCAGCCCGTCGCGGGTGGTGTCGAAGGCTCCTGACCAGGTGAATGCAACGTGGCTGGAGGTGCGGGGCCAGAAAGCTCTCAGGCGTTCCTTGAGCACCCTCACCTTTGTCGGGGTCGCCGCGTCACGAGCGTCAGGCTGAATAAGCCCATGATCATCCTCACCGCCGAAGATGATGCGTCCATCGGATGTCGTACGGGCATAATGGTAGTTCTGGGTCGCTTCCCAGATGAGCGCCTGCCCCGGCCATAGATTATCCGCCTGCGGCGCAGTTGCGATCGCCCAACTGGAGGCCGGTTGTTGAGCCGTGGGCCGCACGATGTCCGGCATGACATAGCCTGTCGCAAGCACCACCTGGCGCGCTTCGATCGAAAACCCGTCTTCGAGGCCGACGGTCACGGTCGATGCGGTGCCGTCATAAGCAACCGCGTTGGCCTTCAGAAGGCGGGCGCCGCGCTTGAGTGACAGATCGAGTAGACCGCGCGTGAGCAGAACGGGATCGGCGTCGGCTGCGTCCCTCGACAGGATGGCGCCCGCCCGGGCGATCGCGAAGCGCTGGAGAAGTTCGGCGTGCCCCAGGAAGAGGGATGGCAGATCAGCGCGGCTTCTGAGGCTATATTCGTCCTGGATGAGCTTCGAGCTGTCATCGGCGGCAAGATAGAGCGAAAGACGTGGTCGCATGTGGCACGCGATTCCGTACTGCGCAATCAACGCCCGTAATCCCCGAGCGGCCTGGTGACTGGCGCGGTAGCAGCGGACTGCCTTCTCGAAGCCGTAAAGCTGGGTGAGTTGGAAGAGCGGACGGTCGATTTCCCAAAGTAGCATTGCGGTGCTGGCGACCGTGCTGCCGAGGCTTGGAACCTCGCGATCGATGATGACGACCTGCCGACCCTGCCGGCTGAGACGCTCAGCCAGCAGGGCACCCGTGATACCGGCGCCTACGACCAGGACCTCGCAGCGAAAGCTGTCGGTGATCGGCTCTATGGACGGCGGCGGCAGAACCGCCCATGGTGTTCGGGCGCTGCGCAGGTCGTCCTGTTCGATATCTTCGTCTTTGAAGATGGACAAGCTCCCAAAAACAGGTGAAGTGATTTCTTCACGCAGGCTTATCTTTGAACGGGTCGCAAGGCCGAAACGGCCGGCGCATTGATCGGCTGGCCATTGGGCGCGAAGATCGAGCCGTGGCAGGGACAGTCCCAACAGGTCTCGAAGCTGTTCCAGTGCAGATGGCAGCCGATATGGGTGCAACTTGCCGAGTGCAAATGCAGCTCGCCCGCTTTGTCCCTGTAGGCAGCGATCTTCTCGAGACCGCGACGCAGGATGGCGCCCTCGCCCGGCTTAAGCTCCTCGAGCGAGGCGATTTCACCCGCCGTCACATACTCGGCGAGGTTTTGCAGGATCGTCATGTTCTCGCGCAGGAAATTCCTCGCCGCTACGAGAGGTTTGCGATCCGGCGCATAAACAGACTTCCAAGGGTGATGCTCGCCGAGAATGAGAGACGAGTTCAGCATTGCTCCCATCACACCATGGGTCAGACCCTGACCGGAGTCGCCCATCGCGAGGTATGTGCGCTCGCTGCCGGGCTCGCGGCCAATGAAGCCGGCATAATCGATGGTGTCGAGTACCTGTCCCGACCAGCGGTGCGTGACGCAGCCAACAGCCGGAATCAATTCACGCGCCCAGCTCTCCAGCCGGGCAAAGCGCTGGTCGGCGTCATTCGCCTCGCCGCTTTTGTGGTCTTCGCCGCCGACAAGAACGAAATCATGATCGTCTGGACCCGTTTGCAGCCGCACATAGTGGTAGGGATCCTCGGTGTCCCAGTAGAGCGCGTCGGGAAGTTCGCCACGCGCGATCGCAAAAGCGAGCACATAAGTGCGGTAGGGAGCGACCTTGGTATGCAGCTGGAAGCGGTCGGCAATCGAGGCGTTGGTCGCGATCACGGCGTGAGCCGCCGTGATCTGGCCCTGTGCTGTTCGCAGCGTGACGGCGCCGTCCCGTTCCGCAACTTCTTCGACGGGACTATTGGCGAAGAAACGCACGCCGTTCGCCTCACAAACCGCGGCAACTCCAGCAAGGTACTTCAGCGGATGGAAAATCGCCTGCCGGGGATAACGAAGCACGTGGCGGCTTTCACATCCCTTGAGCGGAACGCCGACCAGTCGATGGACCGGCGCGCCGACTTCCTGCACCGCTTCCAATTCCTGGTCGATGATGTCGGCCGGCATGCCGTTGCCCTGAAAGAGGTACCCATCCAGCCGCCGGAAGTCGCAGGCGATCTTTTCGCTCGCCTGGATCTCCTCGATCCGGTCGACGCCGGCGGCCTGGCTTTCGTAGAATAGCTTGGCGATTTCAGCGCCGCGCAATTTCTTGAATTCGCTCATCAGATCGTCGCAGAGCGGCGCCAAGTGCGCCGAAGTCCGCGCTGTCATGCCGCTGACGATGCCCTTGCGATCAATGACGATGACCGACTGATCGCGCTTGCAAAGCTCGTAGGCGGTCGAGATGCCTGCGATCCCGGAGCCGACAACGGCCACATCGCAATGCACATCGCCTTTGAGCCCACCCGCTTCCGGGAATATCTCGGTCTCCATCCAGAGCGAGGTGCTGACCATGCAAAACTCCGCAAAAAAGCAAAACGCCGGCTTCGGACCGCGGTTCCTCCCGCCCGTCAGCGGGCTTCGCGACCTGCTTCGGACGGGAGTTCGCCAATTCGGAAGGCGAGCGCGGGACCTGCGCGGCCGGCTGCAGGCAAAGCCGGCGAGGAACAAAGCCCAATGCGCGCCGTTCCATCGGTTTGAGATCAAGGAGTGACGTCATGGGACTATTCTCAAAAGACATCAAGACGATGGATGACCTGCTGGTGCACGGCTTGCAGGACATCTATTATGCCGAGCAGCAGATCCTCAAGGCATTGCCGAAAATGATCGACAAGGCCACCAACCGGGATCTGGTCACGAGCCTCAAGAACCATCTCGAAGAGACGAACAAGCAGGTCGAGCGTCTCGAAAAGGCCTTCGAGAAACTCGGCAAGTCGCCAAGCGGCACGCAATGTCCCGCGATTGACGGCATCATCAAGGAAGCGGATGAGACGGCCGGCGAGATCGAAGACAAGGCCGTACTGGATACGGCGATCGTGGCCAACGCGCAGGCGGTCGAACATTACGAGATATGCCGCTACGGCACGCTGATCGCCTGGGCGGAAGAGCTCGGCCACGACGACATCGTGCGTTTCCTGACCACGAACCTGAACGAGGAGAAGGCGGCCAACACCAAGCTCAACACGGTTGCGCTGCGCAAGGGCGTCAACAAGAAGGCCTCCACCGCCGCCTGATCGCCGCCCACGGGTCTGGCGCATGATCTCGCCAGGCCCGGACCCGTATGCCGATGCCGAGATCGACGGTCGCGCCATGACCAATCTGACAAAACTGCCGAGCTGGGCCGACGACGACAACATCTTCGCCGTTGTCGAGACGCCGCGCGGAAGCTCGTGCAAGCTCGATTTCGATCCCAAGCTTGCTGTTTTTGCCTTGGCGAAGCCCCTAATGGCGGGTCTGACCTATCCTTACGATTGGGGCTTTATTCCCTCGACCAAGGCCGAGGACGGCGATCCGCTGGACGTGCTGATCCTGCATGATGCGCAGACCTATCCGGGCGTCGTGCTGCGCTGTCGCCCCGTCGGCATTCTCGAAGTCGAACAAAGAAGCAAAGGCAAGAAGGAGCGAAACGATCGTGTGTTTGCGGTGCCTGACCGGTCGCCGCTCGAAACGGATCTCAAGGATATCCGGAATCTCCCTGCCCACGCGCGCGACGATCTCGAACAGTTCTTTCGGGCGACGAATGCGCTGGAAAACAAGGAACTGAAATTTCTCGGATGGCATGGCCCGAACCGTACGGCCAAGACCATCAAGCGTCTGGCCCGTTAGTCGGCCCGGTCTTACTGCACACGGCGTGATATTTGAGGGCTCGTCCGCACCCTTTACCGGCTTCGCTTCCTTGGAAGCGGCGAGCGCCGCGCATAGTCGGCCGCCAACGCCTCGATTTTCGAAGCGGCTTCTCGTTCACTGATATAAGCAGCCAAACGTCGACATCGCGACGCCTCCTCAATCAAGCGGGTAATCAGTTTCCCCGCCAGACTACGCAGGAAGGCAATTGACCGGCCGTCAATCGTCGACGCTCCAGGTCGCAAGGATGCTGGCAACGGGAGTCACCTCGATCTGCAAGCTGAACCGCTTGCTGTAAAGATTGATGAGCGCATCGTGGCTTTCATCAGACGAGCTGCAGAGCGCGTCTTCGGCAAGGATAACACGGTACCCGATATCGACTGCAGCCAGCACCGTTGCGAGCACACAGACATCGGTCTCGCCGCCGGACACGATCAGCGTGTCCACCTGATGCTCATCCAGAAAGGCTTGCAGCCGGCTATTCGTGAATGCGCAGTAAGTTTGGCGGTCGATTACCGTAGCGGGCGGCACAAAGCGTGTCAGGGCCGGCATCAGCTCAAGCAACACCGGATCGACTTTGTCGCGTGTCACGCATTCCCATTTCTCATAATAGATTTTCCAGACGCCGCGCGCCTCGGCCTTGTTGCGGACCGGAATGAAGCGCGTGAAGACGGTACGTCGCGGCGTATGCGCAATCAGTCTGACCGCCTCGGGTAGCGCACTTTCCAGCCAGGGCGTTGCCCAGGGGGCACCCGGCGCGAATAACCTTTGCATGTCGATGCAGAGGTGGACGGCATGCGGACCGGGGGGTGCAAGAAGCTGGCCCATGACTAGGCCGAGCCCTGACGACCAAATCCCGTCAGTCGCCTTATGACGCGCTCGAGCACTGCACCGATCGCGAGACCCGCAAGCACATCACTTGCCCAGTGGGCCAGCAGGAGAATGCGTGTCGACACCAGGACGGCGCCGAGGCTCCACGCAAGATTGCGCTTGGCGGGCGGCAGGACCGCGGCGGCGGATGCGAGGGCACCGACATGCACGGCGTGCCCCGAGGGGAACGCATCCAGCGCGCGGCCGGAGAGCGGGATGCCATGCAGATGGCCGCGCACGGTGCACCGGTCCGGCCGCACCTGGTCAAAATGCGTTTTTAGAAGGTGTGGCAGCAGGACAGAGGCGAGCGACGTCAGCAACACATGAGCGCTTGCGTGCCGCTGTGGCAGTGGCTTGGCGCGACACCAGAGCCACCATCCGACGGCAACCGCGGTCAGAATATGCTCATCCGCTCCCCAGGTCAGCGCGCCCGAAATCCGCTCCGGCAGCGGACGGGTGTGTCGCGCAATCGCACGCGCAAGTTCGATATCGGAGGACAAAGGATGCACTCGTATCGTCATCGACTGCCTTCTCTCGCAGATGTCCTTACGCCCTGCAGCAATCTCCGTAAAAAAGCGATTGGAAAGCAGAGCAAGTCTTCCTGGTCTTTCAATCAACCGCCTCGAAAACCGTTCCCGGCGAGGAACGTGCGCCGGACGGTCGCGTTGGATACGAGGGACAGATCAATGGAGGAGAGTGCCATGGGCTTTGGACGGGGCGCATTGTTGTGGTTGCTGGGCATACCGCTGCCGATCATTCTGCTGCTCGCCATCTTCTGGCACCATTAAACCGGCGGCACAGATCAGGCGAGCCTCGGCGAAAGGACTGTCGAAGTGTCCTGAGCAACCGGCTGATGTAATATTCATGCGGTACCTCGCGCGTTCCGCATCAGGCGTTGCCCCAGGCCAATGAAGCCCTCATTGCTTCCTGACATTGCAGACGGGACGCTCAGCGCGCAGTCCCACCCCGAGGAGCACATGGCAAGGGCCGACGCCAAAAGCCGGATGGAAGTCTTTTGAAGCGGCTTGGACCCGGGCTGATCACTGGCGCATCGGATGACGATCCGTCTGGGATTGGCACTTACAGCCAAGCGGGCGCGCTCAGACGGCGTGACGTGATGGGCAAGCTCGTGGTCGAAGGCTGGCTGTGCTGGCTGTATTGGCTCGGCTGGGCGTCGACGGCGGCGATGGTTTTTTGCATCGTCGGCATGGCGGTCAGCATACTGATGCCAGGATCGTCCTAAAAACGGCAAGCAAGGAGGAATGGTGGACTACGCGCTGCGCTTTCTGATTGGCGGTTTGGTCGTCTCCCTGTTTGCGGTCGTAGGCGACGTGCTGCGGCCGCTGCGGCCCAAGAGCTTCGCGGGATTGTTTGGCGCCGCACCCTCCGTGGCTCTAGCAACGCTCGGCCTCGCCTTCTCAAAACACGGCGGCGACTATGTTGCGATCGAAGGCCGCTCGATGATCCTCGGTTCGATCGCGCTGGCGGCTTACAGCTTTGTTGTTTGTCAGTTGCTGATACGGGCCGAATGGTCGGCACTCAAGGCCACCCTCGCCGCTCTCGCGGTCTGGCTTGTAGCCGCGATAGGCCTCAAGCAATTTTTGATAGGCTGACCGCCATGGTTGTCCACTTCAAGTTCTCCGCACTCAAGCAGGGACGACCTTACGAATATGTCGTGCGTTTTGCATTGGGCGGGTTGGCAACCGTGGTGGCTGGCCTTGTCGCGGATGGGGCAGGCCCAGAGGCCGGCGGGCTGATGCTGGCCTTTCCCGCGATCTTCTGTGCCAGTGCGACTTTGATCGAAAAGCATGAGCGCGAGCGCAAGGAGAAAAACGGCCTGCGCGGGAAGCGACGCGGAAAGGCTGCCGCCGCACTTGATGCCGCCGGGGCCGGTTGGGGAAGTCTGGGCCTTGCCTGTTTCGCGCTCTTCATCTGGTGGCAGGGACGCGCTTTGCAGCCCGCGCTCTGCCTTGCGGCGGCTTCGCTCGTCTGGTTCGCGGTCGCCGTCCTCATGTGGCGTCTACGGCGCGAACTACTTTTCGGAAGTCCCTCCTAAAATTTAAGAGTCGTCCGCAAGCCGAACACGAAAGCATTCTTGAGTGGCGTTCCGGCTAGAGGTCCTGAAGGGTTTGTTGCTCCTCCACCGGGGTGAATGATGTACTGAAAATTGGGCTGCAGCGTCCAACCGTCCCGGATCTGGTACTGATAGACGGTTGTCAAAAGCGCCTCGAAGCTTCGGGTCGGCCAGTTGGGATTGACGAGAGCGCGATAATCAGCGTCGAGCGCTTGCGTGCGCTTTGAGACATGTGCATAGCCGGCCGCAATGCCGAACTTGTCGTCAGGCCGTGCATCGCTGAGACCGATAAACTCGATACCGGTGTCCGCATAAAGATCGATCAGGTTGCGGTCGGCAGGTGCGCCGGAGACACGGGTAAAAAAGCCAATGCCACGATCGTCACTTTTCCGCACGCGATAAAGCTTCTGTTCAAAAACCATCCAGCCACCAATGTCACCGGACAGCAGCAGGGGCTGGCCGCTGCTGGCGGGCGATGCCAGAGAAACGCCGTTGGATGCGAAACGCTGGTCGGAAAAGCTACCGAAATGACGCCAGGCGCCAAATTTGATTTGCCCGGCAGGGTTTTCATCGCCCTTTTTGTTGTTCCAGGCGTACTGGATCTGTCCGAGCAGCAGGGGTGGATCGTTGATGCGGAAGTTCACGCCGTAGCGGTTACGCTCCTGTGGATCGCCCGGCCCGGGACCGGCCTGATCGCCGTCGAATATGCCGCCGAGGACGGACAGTTGGTCGGTGACATTTACGAGCAGCCTCGCACCCATGGCCGCCAATGGAGGCGACGGACCGCCGCTGGGCAAATCAAGCGAGGTCATTGCCGGCCACCCCATCGAGGCATTGGTTAAGACATCAGTGTATTTGGTGTTGAAGAACTCGCTGTCGGCCGCCAGCTGGCCAAACTTCAGCGAGACTTTCTTGTTGCCCCACTGCTTCTCGAAGTAAGCCTCATACAACCGGGTCGAGGGCAGAGCTTCGATGCCGCTAACGACGAAGAAGTTCTGCAGATTGCTGCGCGACAGGCCGTCGCCGTGAATCTGGAACATGTTGGCGTGGAAGGTGAGCTTGTCGATGCCGGCGAGCTTCTGGAGGTCGATATCGACGGCAAGGTTCAACCGACCTTCGTAGACCACTCCCTGTTTCAGCCCGCCGGTCGTATTGCCAAGGCCTTCCCCGATGTAGGTCGCGGCAAACTTGACACCGTATTTCTGAAGAGGGTTCGGCAATAAGCCGAGAGCCTTTTCCTCGACGGTGCTCTCGCCCGTGTCGGGATCCGCCGGCTTGTCGTCATCCGTCTTTTTGTCGTCTTGTGCGAAGACATTCCCGGCTGCCATAAGGCACGCGGCAATCAGCGTCAGACTGCAGAGGTGACGGATTTGAACTAATGCCGACACTTGGTAAGCCCAGCCAAGGAGACCCTTTTCGAGGATGGCCATGTTCGAAGGCTGGTTTCAAGTCGCCCGATGCTGATTCGCCAACGGATGTTTTGTGCGTCGCGGGGCCCTCCAAAGGAACTCCTGTTCCAAAAGTGCGTTTCATAACGCTTTGCGCAGCCTCGGGAGACCGAGGCGGCAAGGACGTCAGGCGACATGCCGCGGCGCGGGAGGGACGAGGCCAATGAACATCCAAAATCGAGCGCCGTCCGGCCGTGACGATCTGGAGCCATTGGCCCTCGTCGATGCACGTCTTGCCGCAACCTACGAGCATGTTGGCGCCGGCATCGTTGAAGTGGACCAGAATGGCCGCATGTTGCGGGTCAATCAGCAGCTCTGCGAACTCACAGGCTATTCGGCTGCCCAACTGCTCGGCCGAACAATTTTCGGGGAGACGCATCCGGAAGATGTGTCGGAGGATCGCGATCAATTCCAGCGCCAGCTCGCGGGCGAGTTCGAGCGTTACAGCATCGAAAAGCGCATCGCCCGCAAGGATGGCGGCCATTTCTGGGCCCAGGTGACGTCGTCGAGCGTTCGCGACGCTGACGGGCGCTTTCTTTATGCGGTTCGCGTTCAGCACGACATCACCGATCGCAAGCGGGCTGAAGAGGCACTCGCACGTCGCATGGAAGAACAGGCGGCGCTGTTTGCCTTTTCGGAGCGATTGCAGCACTGCACCTCGTCCAACGATTGTTACGAGGCCTCGCTTGATGCCATCACGCGGGCCCTGGCTTGCGAACGGGCATCAATCCTCCTGTTTGACGAGGCCCAGATCATGCGGTTTACGGCGTGGCGCGGTCTTTCACACGGCTACCGGCAGGCGGTCGAAGGGCATTCGCCTTGGACGCCGGACGCGCACGATCCGCAACCCATCGGCATCGAGGATGTCGCGAAAGCCGATCTGCCGGACGCGCTGAAACGGACCATTCTTGAGGAAGGCATTCAAGCAGCCGCCTTTATTCCCATTCTGCAGGATGGCCGCCTCGCCGGCAAATTCATGGCTTATCACAGGCTTCCTCATTCCTTTAGCGAGGCCGAGATCGATGTCGCGCTGGTCCTTGCGCGACTGTTGGGCTTCGGCCTTGCCCGCCTCGCCAGCGAGGAAGCGCGGCGAGTGGCTGAACGCGATGCGCGGCAGCTCGCGGCGATTGTCGAGTCTTCCGACGATGCGATCGTCAGCAAAAATATCGCCGGAATTATCCAGACTTGGAACGAAGGCGCTGAACGGCTGTTCGGGTATCGCAAGGAGGAGGTGATCGGGCGGTCGATCATGCTGCTGATACCCAAAGATCGCGAGGGTGAAGAGGCCGACATTCTCGCTCGGATCAGGCGTGGCGAACCCATTCACCACTATGAAACCGTGCGCCGTCGCAAGGATGGACGCATGGTCGATATCTCGCTGACAATATCGCCGATACGGGATCGCAACGGTCGCATTGTGGGGGCCTCGAAAATCGCACGCGATATCACCGGACGGAAACTCGCGGAAGAGCGCCTCCGGGACAACGAACGGCGATTGCAGGAGCTGCTCGCGGCGATACCGGCGGCAATCTATACAACAGACGCGGCCGGCAGGATCACTTACTTCAATCAGGCGGCGGTCGAGCTCGCAGGCCGCACGCCGGAGCTCGGCACCGATGAATGGTGTGTCACCTGGAAACTTTACTGGCCGGACGGAACACCGTTGCCGCACGACCAGTGTCCGATGGCCATTGCCTTGAAGGAAGGCCGATCTGTACGGGGCGTCGAAGCGGTTGCCGAGAAACCGGACGGGACGCGAGTTCCCTTCATCCCGTTCCCGACCCCCTTGCGCGATGCCTTCGGAAACGTCACCGGCGCCATCAACATGCTGGTGGATTTGAGCGAGCGCAAGCAGGCCGAGACACAGCAGCGGCTGCTGCTGAACGAGCTCAATCACCGTACCAAGAACAACATGCAGGTGCTGCAAGGTCTATTGCAGGGTGCTGCGAGGAGCGCATGCAGTGAGGAAGCGCGTCAGGTTCTCGAGGAAGCCTCCCGCCGCATCGCCGCGATGGCCGCGGCTCAACGCGTGCTTTATGGCACGACGGATGCGACCCGCTTCTCCGCCGAGCAGTTTCTCGGAGCGGTGGTGGAAACGGTACAGCAGACATTGCCAAACAACGTGAGGATTGAGCGGTCTCCGGCGACGGGCGTGCTGTCCAACGATATCGCCATGCCGCTCGCTCTCATCCTCAACGAACTGCTGACGAACGCTGCTAAGCACGGCATCAAGGATCCGGACCGGAATGGCATCCGCGTGACGCTGAACGAACGGGATGGAGAATACGAGCTGGAGGTGGACGATGACGGCCCTGGTTTTGAGTTGAGCGCCGTTCAACAGAACTCCTCAGGCTTACGTCTTGTGCAGGGTTTAGCCCGCCAGCTGCGCGGGGAATTCAAGGTGACACGCGCGCCTTCGCGCGCTCGCCTGCGCTTCGCGACGACCAGCTCATGACGCCTTCGGAATCCGAGAAACAGGGCAACGCGTCCACGTCTGGCGAGGCCGGTGATCAGCCGGTTACTTCGGAGACCGGGAACGTAGCGAAAGCGGCGCAGCAAAGGCCCGCGATCCTTATTGTCGAGGATGATTTCCTGATTGCGATGGAGGCAGAGAGCGCGTTGATCGCGGCCGGATTTCAGATCAGCGGCATAGCCGCCACGGCCGAGGAAGCCATTTCGCTTGCACGGACGCATAAACCCGCGATCGCCATTATGGATATCCGCTTGGCTGGCCGTCGCGACGGCATTGACGCCGCCGGCGATCTCTACCGCGAAGTCGGCGTGCGCTGCGTGTTTGCAACGGCCCATGACGATCAGCAGACGCGAGCGAGAGCCACGCCATTTTTGCCTCTCGGCTGGCTGTCCAAGCCCTACACCATGATGTCGCTAATCAATCAGGTTCGGGAAGCCATCGCGAAATCGAGTTCAAGGTGATATCTCTGCGGCGTCTGCCTCCGCGGGAGCGCAACCGGCGATCTCATCACCGATGGAAGTCGCGGGCCGGGCGTTGATGGTTAACTAACGCACGCATTCCGGCTCGAGTTCCGTCCACTTGTGCGCTGCAACTCAGAACAGGCCATAGCCAAATTCATTGGAATAGTTGTGAGGTTGATCCTGCGAGGGACAATAGCCGCTTCTTGCACCTTCATGTGGCGTGATCGCTATAGGCCAGTCGTCATAGCGAGGTCATTCGCACCGAAGCTGTCGCTCCAATCCCACGTCCCGATCTGAACGATATAAGCAGCGCTGTGTTTTGCGCGCTCGACGCTCCGTCACCCGCGAGCCTGCTGTCCCCTCGACATGTTTTCTGAATCTTGCTTGCGGTCCGGATGAGGACCTAGAGCGAACATTCCTCCGCGTCCGGCGGCGTGAATTTTGGTGTGCAGTGCAGCCCCTAGCCGCGCCTGAGGCGGGCTGCCGATGTTCGCCCTGACTTCGAGCGGGGCAACCAGCAGCGTGCCATCATGGGATATCGAAACACGCAATGATCAAGGGTTGGAAAATGGTTGCTTCAGGTCGATTGTATCGAACCTGCGGCACGGCACGCATCTGTAAGCGTAGACCGCTGGGAGGTTTGCAATCTCTGGCAAGCAAGCGAGATAACTCATGGGGCGCCTGCAGCCTCTTCAAATGAGGATAGGCGGATTGTCCTGCTTGCTGCTCCTCATCACCCCAACGCTCGCGATCGTAAGCAAGATAGGTTTGAGCGAAAGATGCGTACAGTCGCGGTGAGTACGGAGACCTATCGAAATTCGGCAAAAGACCCGCCTTGTCCTCGGTCCAACCGCGTCGCTTGCTTCTTGCCGAGCCGAAAGCTGGCAAAAAACGGCCCCAGCTTTTTGGCGGCGGCTGGGGCCGTTGGGATTTACTCCGGCCCGCAGGGGGGACTTGGAGCGGGAGCACAGCACCAATCCGGTCGCTCGCCACTGGTTCCTGAATGAGGTGATGGGCCAAGTAAAAGGCCGCCAATCGAGGCGCCCTCAATGCAGCCTGCCGGTCAGCTTCTTGATGATCTCGCGAAGGTCGTTTGCGTATTCCTCGATGATCCGGCGCGCCTCTTCCATGCGCGAAAGCTGAGGCTTTGGCGCATCCTTCTCCAGACGGGGCGGGTCTGTCGGACTCATGCAGCAGGGTGGGCCGAAGCCAGGGAGGATCGTTGACTTGTGTCAAGATGTTGCGAGGCCGAGCTATATTGCCAACGACGGCCCTGCCTCGTGGCTTTTGGGGTGTAGGAGGCCGGGGGCGGTGGAGATGCTTGGACCTTGGGCAAGGCCAAGGTCCAGAGCCTAGGAAAATTCGGCAATCAGCTCTGTTCACTTCCGCACGTTGGCTATACGGTTCCCCTCAGGGAGCGGAGTAGCTGAGATGAAAGACATGCAGGCTCAGTTGGAAAAGCTCCGCACGGATGCGGCCGAGTGCGCGCTGATCCGAGATCTGGCGACCGATCCCAAGAAGCGAGATCTGTTCACAAGGCTGGCCGATCATCTGACGGTTCTCGCCTCAGAAGTTGAACGCGAAATCGCGGATAGTCTGAAGCGCACCTGATGAAGGCGGGCTGGGGGCGGCCGTTCGAGGATCCGATCGAGGTTGACGGCCGCAACCTAGCGACGCTGCGGGATGCCGGCGAATAAATCGCCCGTTGCCGAAGAAGGAACACGACGCGTCGGAGTGGCGTGCGGCCATGGAAGACCCTGCTTTTGGTCGTCGAGCGCGGCGGCCCACGCTGTTCGCGCGGATCGGCATCATGCGGGCGATGAACCGACACTATGTCTCGCAGTTCAACCCGAAGGGAAAAGAGCCGCATTGGGGCCGGCGCAAGCTGAAGAGGGATCAATGACCGTCTTCGTCTACGTGAACACCGCCAAGCAGGTCGGCGACGTCGACCACGTCAAGGTCTTCTCCACGGTCGACGCCGCGGAAACGTGGTTCGAGGAGAACGATCCCGAGGGCGTGGCGTTCGAGTACGACGTTATAGGCCCGTCAGCGTGAATAGCAGCATGAAGGCGCTTCAGTTGGCGGCCAATGCTCACTGGCCGTAAGACTGGCGCGGTTTCACAATTGCGTTCGCAGGAACCAATGAAGGCGGGGAGATTTCATAACCCGGGCAGGAGTATGTTTTTTGGAATCCCGCAATTGTCATCCCCCATTGAAACACTCGTTTCCGTTTATGTGCGCTTGAAAAACCGCCACGCGCTGGAGAGTATGAGGGAACTTCGGCGCCAATTGCTGGACAAGCTCAAGCTGGCGTCCAGCACCAACCCGCGCACCGCCTTGAAGCACGTCACCGATGATCTTCGAGTGATCGAAGATGGACTGGAGCGACTCGGCACGCGCACGGACTAGATGCCGCCGACGTCCGCCCAAATGCTTCGGAACGTTCATCGGCGCGGTTGCTTGGGGAGCCATGACGAGCTCCATCATTCTCATTCCGGGCATGCTCAAGGCGCTAAGGCTGGCGCGCGTCTACGGCTTTTTGGTGCAGCGCGGAGGCGGCGTCCATTACCCGGGCGGCAGCCAACCGGCATGCTCGACGGGATTGGCGCAGAAGATGGTTGAAGGTGGCTGGCTGGTGAAGCACGGCGAGCGCTATGAGCCGACCGAGCAGGGTCGCAGAGTGGCAGAATGAGCCGAGCCGCTGCTCATAGGAACCAGCCAGCAGTTAAAGGATTGGACTTGCTCGTCCGGTCCGCCATCGGCGCGAGGACCTTGGCGGCCCGGCCCCTCGTCCCCCCGCAGGCCCGCAGGCCGGGGCTCCTCCTCATCTCAGTGGCCAAATCGCGACTGGTCGCTTCCGGAACGGCCATAGCACTGGAGCGTTTCGGTTTCATGCCGCGATATTATTTCGACATCGAGAGCGGACAGCCATACCGCGACGAGATCGGCGAGTACTTGCTAGATGATCAGGCGGCTTGGCGCACTGCTCTGAGGCGGTCGCGCGAGATCGAGGACAGGCTCGCGCCCGGCGGGACATGGCGCCTTCAAGTCAGTACCGACCGGCAGGCTCCCCTCTTCAAGATCGAGATCAAGACCGAACGGGTTGAGACAACTTCGCAGTCCCCCGATCCGTAAAATCCGCCAAGGGAGAGGGTTTGTGTTGTTGCGTGGAGTCCGTCAATGGCGGCTGTAATGAAAGAAGCCGCCCACTGAGGCGGCCCTTACGTTGGCGCGGAACTGGAGTTGAGAAGCTGAGCAACAGCGGCAGGATGCTGTTGGGCACGCCGTTGGCGGACCATTGATCGGCCGCCGCGCCGGTCATGTAAATGACGGGGATGTCAGGATTTAGCTCTCTGGCGCGGTGCCCGACTTCCCATCCGTTGAGTGTGCCAAGCAGATGTATATCCGTGACGAGGGCTCATACTTGCTCGTGTCGCCTCTCAAACGGGTTACCGCCTCCTCCCCTATTGTTGTGGCCTCGGTTTCAAAGCCACCCTCGGACAGTGCGTCCGTCACCAACTCGCGGACTAGTTGATCGTCTTCCACGATCAAGATGACCACTACTGCGCCTTGCACTGCTCGTCTCCCCACACCCGGTGTGGGCAAGGAACAGTAGAGCGGCTGCCACTTTTCCCGGTGCCCTTCCCCCAAGGGCGACCCCGATTGGCCCCAGCTTCACCCCCATTGGCCCCAGAGCTGGGGCCGTTTTTGTTAGACGCTCATTCCAACAGGCAAAATTAGCCCACGCAAAATTCAAATTTAAGCCATTGAGGTCGCTGTTGCGCCTCACAGCACACTTGAGTGCTTGTAAGCTTGTAATGTTTCCATTCGGAACGGCCCGCAGGGCTCGCCGTTGTCGTGCACAATCATCAAGGAGGATCACGATTATGGATCGCGAACACGTGAAAGGCGCGGCTGACAAGGCAAAGGGCGCAATTAAGGAAGGCGCCGGTAAGCTCACTGGCGATAAGAGCATGGAGGCTGAAGGCAAGATGGATAAGGCCAAGGGCTCCGCACATAACGCGGCCGGTGACGTAAAGGATGCCGTGCGCGATGCGGCTGATGCTGCAAAGAGGTAGGCAAACTAGAAACTGAACTCGCCGCCTTCGGGCGGCTTTCTTCTGCTCTGTTCCTGGCATTCGCCCGACACTGTCTGTGGCCAGCGGCGTCATTGCTATCTTTGAGTTGGAGTTGTGTATGCGTCAGTCGCCCAATGCGCCAATGGCTGGTTTCGCGTTGCTCGCATGGACCATGCCGCCCTCTGCCGATGCCGCGCATGTCGCAGGTACCAGCCGACATCGATGCTAGCCCAACGCACTCGCAAACATTCGCTTCCGTATGGCGCGCTGCTTGAGCAAAAGCTCGGCGGTCCATTTATTCGCCTCGACAGGCCGCACCGAGCTTCCTTTAGGAGCGACTGATGGCCATCAACAAACCTACCGGCGACAACGCTCGCAAGGGCGCAATGAAGAAGCGTACGCAGCTCAACAATGCGCTGACGAAGACCTCGACCAAGCGCAACAAAAAGGGCGGCCAGTTCATGGCCGTGAAGAAGAGCGCAAAGAAGTTCAAGGGGGTGCGCAAGGAGAAGTAATAGGCCGGTTCATCGTCTTGAGCGCGACGCTAGTTATGGTGTTTCTAGAGCGTATCCGGCGTGCGTCGAGGAGAGCTTTTGTCCTCGTTGATCAATTCCTGCTCGGCCAAGCCCCAGAACCAGTGAATCGAGCCGATGATCGATTCATGCACGAATTCATCGCCGACCTTCAGCTTGCCTTTGGCGGCGAGCTGCGCCATGCGCGCTGAGGTGCCGGTGCCGCATGGCGAGCGGTCGATGGCTTTCTCGCCGTAAAAGACGGCGTTGCTTTGGACGACGAATGGGAGTTCTCCGCCCCCAAAAAAGTACGAAAACGGCCAAGTTTCTGGCCTGTCTCCGGCTCCAAGTACGAGATGATTTCGGTAGGGTGGCCGGAGAGAGAGAGAGAGAGAGAGAGAGAGAGAGAGAGTACTGGAACCGAACTTGCTCCGAGCCCCCCGATCAGGTCCTGTCGGTCCTCGACCAAAGGTCGGCTATCAATTTCGGGCAGCCCACCGCCACGGCGCCAAGTAGCCCGAGACGACCACCCACCCCGGCTTCCAACGACGGCGCGGGATTGCGCCTGCTCAGCCCTGAGGTTGGTGGCGGACGACAGATCACCGCTTTCTTTCTAACCTACATGAGCTTACTTCTTCCCATAAGTGTTCACGTCGATGCCCAGATTGGCAGGACCGAAGGAGTCCGGCAGCAACTCGGAAGCCGAAGACACTTTGCATTTGCTGAGATCGCCATTGCAACTGATGACTCGAATATCTATGGCAGATGCTTGGCTCGCCTCGAGGATAATCTGGCGACAGCGACCGCACGGAGCGACGATGTCGATGCCCCTAGCCGGATCGTCCGATGGGTATCCTACCACGGCGATGGCGTTGATATTGAAATCGCCGGCTGAATTCGCCGCAGTCACGGCAGAAACTTCAGCACAAATCCCGATGCCGTACGAAGCGTTTTCCAGGTTCGCACCAACGTGGACTCCACGCTCGGTGCGCACAGCAGCCCCAACAGAAAATTTCGAATAGGGCGCGTACGCGTTCCGCGCGACCTTGGCTGCTTCGCGGCAAAGATGCTGGTCCGACGGCTCGAGCGCCGAAACAGGGACAATACGATGAACGGAAGGTCTTTCTGGGTCGCTCATCGATTTGCTAGCTTCCGATTGTGCGTCTTATGAAATCAGGGAAATGAATGATTAGCAGAACGGATATACTTCCTACTAGCCACCACGCCGATTGGTAGGCTGCCTCTCGTAGGCAGAGCACGCGACGCAGCATCTCGAGTTCTTTCTCAAACGCGTTCGTGGCGGCGCCAGACAGCACACAATTTAGGCGCCGCGGGAAATCCTGACAACTTGAACAGAGCTGGCGTTTTGGTCAGGATCCAACTTGACAAAGGTCAACGTTCTGGTGAGGTTTTTGTAAATCCGCCGCAACGGCAACGCCACGGGATGGCGGATGGTGGTTTCGGTCAAGCGCGCGCAAATGGGATCCCCACGGATTGGCCTCACGATCTGCCTCCGGAGTGGCGTGCGGCGAGGTAGAGTTCGGCTTTGGCAATGCCGCACCTTACGCTCGTCCGATCCGACGGCGCCGCCCCGAATCCGGGCGGACTACTTGCAGACCGAACTTGACCGGCGTTCGATGATCGACGGCATCGGCATAGCGCGCGAGTTCATCGCGCAAAAGGCGTTCGATCGAGACCATTCTGGCTCAGGACGTGATAGTCACCAACCCGGCGCGTTTTTCACCGGTCACGGGCATGGCGCGGGCCTGACCGTCGCGCCGTTGCGCGCTGTTTTCCGGCGCGCGCCGACCGGGGCGCGCCATTATGCAGGGAGAGTACGGTGAGCAAGTCTTTCGATCTGTCGAAAAGTCAATTGAACGACCCTTCGCGCCGCGATGTCCTTAAGGGCGGCGCGGGGGTGCTCGGCCTGATGGCGGCGCTCGCGCCGTTCGAAGCGCAGGCCGCGGGCGACCTCGTCGCGCTCGTCCACACGCAGGCGGCCGGCGACAACGGCCCAGTCGACTCTATGATAGCCAAGCTCCAGCAGCTCGCCAAGGAAAAGGGTTTTGCGACGCGCATCGTCTACGCCTCGGATCCCGCCACTTACGAGACGATCTTCCGCACGCTCGGCGACGCCGGTGCCTCGGTCGTCGTCTCGACCTTCAACGAGGTCGGCGAGCCGATCAAGGCGCTCGCGCCGACCTATCCCAAGACCAAATGGATTCAGCTGTTCGGCGACCCCATCGCGCCGCCTTTGCCCAATGTGGCGACCGTATCCTATGACTATTACCTCGGCTGCTATCTCTCCGGGCTGTTCGGCGCGCTGATCTCCAAGACCGGCAAGCTCGGCTATATCGGCGGCATTTCATTGCCGCCGCTCAACGCGGATGTCAACGCGATCAAGGCCGGCGCGACGTCCGTCAACGCCGCGGCGACGCTGAACGCCGCCTTCGCCGGCTCCTTCCAGGACCCGGCGAAGGGCCAGGAAATCGCCACCCAGATGTACCAGGGAGGTGTCGACTATATTCAGACGGACTCGGCAGCGACCGACGCGGGCATCATCGCTGCGGCGAACGAAGGCGCGGGCCGCCTGGTGGGAGCCATTTCTCCGGCGCAATACAAGCTCGGGCCCAAGACCGTCGTCACGCTCGTGGAGCTCGACTTTGGCCAGTCGCTCCGTAACGAGGTCTTGCGCACCCTCGACGCGGGCTGGACCGGCGGTCACGTCGCCACGGGGCTCGGCACAGGAGTGATCGACTTCGTCTTGTCGCCTGTATTTCTAGAGCAAGGCCCACCCGACATCGTCGCCAAGGCGAAGGCGGCCTGGCCACAGATCGAGAAGGCCAAATCCGCCATCCTCGCCGGCTCGCTGAAAGTGCCGTTCAACACCACTTTGTAATCCAGGACGCTCAAGGACTCGACAGGGATCGCGGACCCATGACGGACATGCAGGAGCCCGCTCTCGAGTGCCGAAGCGTCTCCGTCACGTTCGGCCCCGTCACTGCGCTGTCGCAGGTGAGCCTCCGCTTCGAAGCCGGCCGGGTCCACGCCGTGGTGGGGCAGAACGGCGCGGGTAAGACCACCTTCGCCAGGGTCGTGGCCGGTCTGATCCGGCCGCAATCCGGCGAGGTGCTCGTCCAGGGGAGGCCGGTGGCTGCGGGCAGCGTGAAGGGCGCGCGTGCGGCGGGCGTCGAACTCGTGCACCAGAGCTTCGCCCTGCCGCCGAGTTTCACGATCTGCGAGGCAATGGAGTTCGGCGCACAGAGGAATCGCTCCGCCTTCACGCGTAGCCAGCTCGAGCGACGATGGAACGGCCATCTCGCCTCGCTCGACATTTCCGTGGACAAGCGCCGCCGGATTCGCGACCTGCCGGTGGAAACGCAGCAGGGCGTGGAAATCGCGCGCGCCTTGGTGACCGACGCGCGCGTGCTGATCCTGGACGAACCGACAGCGGTTCTGTCGCCGTCCGGCGCAGAAAAATTGTTCGATCGCATTCGCACGCTCAATGCGCGCGGTGTGACCGTCATCCTCATCCTGCATAAGATTCGCGAGGTTCTGGCGATCGCCGACACCGTGACCGTGCTGCGAGGCGGCAAGCTGATCGCGGCAACGATGCCGGTCGGAGAGACGGATTCCGCTCAGCTCGCGGAAAAGATCATCGGCTCGGCAAGCGCGCAAACGCTTTCGCCGGCCGACACCAAGGCGCTCGTCGGTGCGGAGAGCGGCGTGGTCGAGCCGGGCCACGCCGCGGTCGTCGCCGCTCCCATGCTCGAATTGCGAAATGTCGCGACGCGCGGCGACAATGAAGGACCCGCGCTGCGCGACGTCTCGCTCGTCATCCGCCCCGGCGAGATCGTCGGCGTCGCAGGCGTCGAAGGCAACGGCCAGCGGACGCTGGTGAGAGCCATCGCCGGGCTGGTCGAGGCGACGCAAGGCGAAATCAAGCTAGACGGAGCGGCGGTGATGGGCGTGGCACTTGGCGATCGCAGGAACCGGGGACTGCGCATCATCCCATTCGAGCGCAACACCGAGGGCCTCAGCCTTTCGAGCGCGCTGTGGGAGAACTGGTCGGCGCGCCAGCTTCTGCGCTCGCCTCTATTCCAGTTCATCAATCCGCATCGCATCCGGCGCGACAGCGAGGCCGCCTTCAAGGCGTGGGAGGTGCGATATGCATCAACAGGACAGAGAGCGGGTTCGCTCTCCGGCGGCAACGCCCAGAAGGTGATCCTCGCGCGCGAGATCGACGACGAGGCGCGGCTGATCCTCGCCGCCCAACCGACACGCGGGCTCGACATCGGTGCGACCGCCTTCGTCTGGCGCTCGCTGCGCGCTGCGCGCGACCGAGGGTGCGCTGTCCTGTTGGTCTCGTCGGATCTCGACGAATTGTTCGACATCAGCGACCGCATCGTGGTGATGCTGTCAGGCGGCGTGGCTGGAGAATTCTCAGCCCCCTACGACATCGCGCGAGTCGGCGCGACCATGACAGAGGCGCGCCCATGACGGCGAGATTGACGGCGAGATTGATTCCCTTCGTCAGAGCGCTGGTCTTCATCGTCGCTGCGCTGGCTCTTTGCGGCGTCATTTTCCAGTTTGCCGGATACTCCGCGTTCTCGATGTTTCAGAACATCGTCGATGGCGCTTTCCTGAGGCCGGGCGCGTCCCTGCAGAGCTTGCGCTGGGCGTTACCCTTGTTCATCACTTCGGTCGGTGTCTCCATCTCGTTCCGGTGCGGCTATTTCAACATCGGCGCGCAGGGACAGTTCTACATCGGAGCGATATGCGCCACGTTCATGGCGACTTGGCTGAACGATGCGCCGGCCTTCGTTCTGACCCCGCTCTGCTTCCTCGCGGGCATGGCCGGCGGTGCGCTCTGGGCGTTCTGGCCGGGCTGGCTGCGCCTGCGATCGGGGACCGACGAAGTCATCACCACGCTGATGGGCAACTTCATCGCTGGGCTCATTCTCGTGTATGTGACGACCGGACCGCTGAAGGACCCGTCAGGTAGCGGCCAGCAATCCTCGAGCCGTCCATTGAAGGCAGCCTATCGGATCAGCGATTCGCTGGGTGTTTCGCCCGTCATCGTCGTCATCGCGCTGGTCGTCGGCGTCGCCATGTGGCTGCTGGTCAATCGCACCGCGTTCGGCGTGCTCGCGAGCCTCGCCGGCCGCAATCCGACGATGGTGAAATGGCAGGGCGCGCGGGTATGGCACCTCGGACTTGCCAGCTTCCTCATCAGCGGCGCGCTGGCGGGCCTATCCGGGGTCATCGAGGTCTTCGGTCCCAATGGCCGGCTGGTTGGCGGGTTCCTGCCCACGCACGGCTTTACCGCGATCCTCATCGCCCTCGTCGCCAGTCTGTCCATCGTCGGCATCGGCTTCGTCAGCCTGTTCTTCGGCGGTCTCGCATCCGCCGCGCTTTATTTGCCGATCATGGCGGGCCTGCCGGCGGCGGCGATCGACATCGTCAACGCGGCGATCGCTCTGTTCATCACCGCCAAGTCCGAATGGGTCGACCGCCTGCTTCGGCTCGGGAACGCGCCCTCATGAACGATATCATCATCGCCATCCTGCGCTCGGGTACGCCACTCGTCTACGTCACGCTGGCGGGCGTGCTCGCACAGCGCTCCGGCGTCTGGCACCTGGGCCTTGAAGGCGTGATGATCATCGGCGCATGCGCCACCATTCTCGGCATAGTCGCCACGGGATCGTTCGCCCTGGCGATGCTGATCGCTTGCCTCGCCTGCGTGATCACCTCGGCGCTGCTGTGGTTCGTGATCGAGAGGCTGAAGGCCAGCCCAATCATCGCCGGGCTCGGATTGACGGGGCTCGGCATCGGGGGCACGGCGCTCGCGATCCAGTCGATCTTCGGCAGCCAGGCCGCTGTCACCGCCCCGTTCGGCGTGCCCAGGCTGGGGCCCGCGTTCGGCCCTTACGGCATCCTGTCCGTCTTCGTCCTGGCAATGCCCTTCGTCGTCTTTGCGCTCTGGGCACTATTGCGGCGCACACGGTTCGGCCTTCAGCTCGCAGCGGCGGGCGAGCATCCTTTCGCAGCGCGCAGCGTGGGCGTGAGCCCTTCGGCGATGCGCCTCATTGCGCTCGTGGGCGGCGGCGTCCTGTGCACGGTGGGCGGGGCGGAGCTTGCGGCGGGGAGCCTGCAGATCTTCGCGCAGAACATGACCGCTGGTCGCGGTTTCATGGCGTTCGCAGCGGTAGTGTTCGGGGCCGGGCATCCCATCGGTTCGGTCCTCGCCGCGCTCTTCTTCAGCGTCGTCGGCGCGGTCGGCATCCGCGCGCAACTGGTCTTCGGCGACGCAGTGCCGCACGACCTGCTGCTGGCGCTTCCCTATTTGGCGACAGTCTTTGGCGTTTGGCTCAGCGGCCAGCTGCGCGGCGGCGCCAAAGCAGCGGCAGACTTCGCCGAACTGCGTGACTATTGAGGACGACACAGGATGGAATTTGCACAACGGCACGCCATCACCGACACCTGCATTCTGGTGCGCGATCTCGAGGCCTCGATCGCGTTCTACCGGGACAAGCTTGGCTTCGCGCTTCAGCACCGCGCGCCGGGCTTCGCCGACTTTACCGGCGCCGGCCATACGCTTGCGCTATGGGAACGCACGCATATCGCCGCCAATACCGGCGTTCCAGTCGACCTCGACGCGTCAGCCGGCCTCCTGATTGCCGTCAGGCTGCCGGACGCGGCGTCGCTCGATGCTGTATATGCGGAGCTTTGCGTAAAAGACGTCGCCTTCATTCGGCCGCCCGCCAATTATCCCTGGAACGCGCGATGTGTGTATTTTGCGGGTCCGGATGGTGAGCTGTGGGAGCTCTACACCTGGCTTGCCGGCGGCGCGCCCGGCATGATCGCGCCCGACGCTGCGCCACGACAATGAGGGAGGCGCTCCATGGCGCGCAAGATCATTATCGATACCGATCCCGGCCAGGACGACGCCGTGGCGATCCTGATGGCTCTTGGCTCGCCTGAAGAGCTCGACGTGCAGGGACTAGTGACCGTGGCGGGCAACGTGCCGCTCTCGCGCACGACCGACAATGCGCGAAAGATCCTGGAGCTCGCGCAGCGCGCCGACGTGCCGCTTCATGCCGGATGCGCGCGTCCCATGCGCCGAAAGCCGGTCACCGCGGAACATGTGCATGGTCCAACCGGGCTCGACGGCCCGTCGCTGCCGGCGCCGACGATGGAGGTCCGTGAGCAGCACGGCGTGCTTTTCATCGTCGACGCGCTGCGAGCGGCGAAGCCGGGCGAGATCACGCTGGTGACGCTCGGGCCGCTCACCAACATCGCCATGGCGATGGTCCTCGCGCCCGATATCGTCGAGCGCATCGCGGAAATCGTGATGATGTTCGGTGCGTATTCGGAAGGTGGCAACATCACGCCGGTGGCCGAGTTCAACAGCTACGTCGACCCGGAGGCCGCGGACGTCGTCCTGAGCAGCGGCGTCAAGATCACGATGGTTCCGCTCGACGTGACGCATCAGTGCCTGAGCACCAGATCGCGTCTTACGGCCTTTCGCGACATCGGCAACGCCTGCGGCATCGCGACGCGCGAGATGCTGACCTTCTCGGAGGGGTTCGACATCAAGAAATACGGCTGGGACGGCGCGCCGCTCCATGATCCCTGTGTGATCGCCTATCTGCTGGCGTCAAAACTGTTCGGCGGCAAACAGGTGAACGTCGGCGTGCAGACCGGCGACGGGCCCACGGCGGGCATGTGCATCGTCGACTGGTGGCGCGTGACAGAGAAGCCTGCCAACGTCCTGTTCCTTCGCGAGGTCGATGTGCCGGGGTTCTACAAGCTCCTCACCGAGCGGCTTGCGCGCCTACCCTGATCGTTCCCGTCCGCCTCGAACTGATCCGACCTGGGGAGACTTGTCATGACAGCAACAGCCTATCTGGCGGGGCCTGACGTGTTTCTTCCGAACGCGGTCGAGCATGCCGCACGGAAGGTGGAGATATGCCGGCGATTCGGCTTGCAGGGTCTCCCGCCGCTCAATCAGGATATCGAGACGGCCGCCAAGGCGCTGGATGTCTGGCAATCCATTTACGAGAAGGACATTGCGATGATGGAACGATGCGACATCATCATCGCCAACCTCACGCCATTCGGAGGTGCATCCGCCGATGCGGGTACCCTGATCGAGGTCGGCTGGTTTCTCGGAAGGGGTAAGCCCATCTTTGGTTACTCGAATTTTTCCGGGAGCTTCGAGCAGCGGATGCGGAGGCAGCTTGGCGACGGCTGCGCGAACCTCGGCATCGAAGGTTTCCATCTGCCGGACAATCTGATGATCGTCGGCGCCGTCTCCAGCGGCGGATGCCCGATTTTTGTTCCCAGGGACAGCGAAGCGCGCGGCATCGATGCGCTGGACGTGTTCGAGGCCTGCGCAGCCGCCGCGGCGCACGCTGTTGCCGATCGGAAGGAGCGCTGACGAAGTGCTTGCGGTCCTGCAGCGGTCCGCCGAGATCGTCGCTTCGAACGGCCGGATACAACGCAGAGGCAGTGCGGCGGAGAGAGTGTCAGTCAATCCCCATTGAAAGATCAAGCGTTTTCGACCTTCCTAGGCCAAAACCCACCATTCGAGCTACGGCCGAAAAATGGGTTTCGCCTTCCACCGATGGCCCGTCATCGGCAAAAATGCCGGTAAGCAACCGGCGAAAAGTAAGTTGCCCCCACACCGGTCAACCTGAGCACCGCCCAGTCTTCTGAACCGCCCTATCTTAGCAACGGGCAAGCACTGGCGGACGCTGGAAACGCTTCATCTCCCGGCAAGGTCTGAAGGAGTTTGTAGTCGTCCCAAGCGCCCTTCGAATCCGTCCTTCTCTTTACCTCAAACAGATGGAAGTCGCGAACCGCCCGTCCATCGGCGCGCAGGCGGACGTCCCTCGAATACATGTCGTTGATTGGGGCCGCCTTCATGGCCATGGCTACAGGGATTCCGTCGGTCTTACCAACTTGCTCGACCGCCTTCAGATAGTGAAGCACTGAGCTGTAAACCGCCGCCTGGAGCATGTTCGGTGCTGCGCCTGTGCGCTCTTTGAAACGTTTGGTCCACGCTCGCGTCGCGTCATTCATGTCCCAGTAGAACGATTCCGAGACGACCACGCCGTGTGCAAACTCGAGGCCCAGCGCTTCGATGTCGTTGAGCATGGCAAGTAGACCAGCCACCTTGATCGCATTGGGCCCCGATGTAAGACCAAATTCAGCGGCCTGCTTGAGTGAAGTGACGGCATCAGCGCCGGCGTTGGCCAGCACGATGACATCAGGCTTGGCTCCTTGAGCCTGCAAAAGAAACGAGGAGAAGTCCGCAGTATTGATTGGGTGTTTCACGGAGCCGACGACGGATCCACCGTTCGCTTCGATGATCTTGGTCGCGTCCGCCTCCAATGCGCGGCCAGCGGCAGCGTCGAGAGTCAGAAAGAAGAAGCGCTTACCGCCGGACTTCATCAGGGACTTGATGCTGGTTGCAACCATCGCATGCGTGTCCCAGGCCCAGCTCGAGATCGTCTCGGCGCACAGCTTGCCGGTCACGTCGGGCGATATGACGCCGGAGAATGCAACGATCTTGTTGCGCGATTTCGCTATTTCCAGGATTGCCAGAGCAACTGAGGAGCCGGCCCCATCGAAAATGGCATCCACCCCCTCGTTGTCGTACCACTTTCGGGCGATGCTTGCGCCGATGTCGGGCTTTTGCATGTGGTCAGCAACGACGAGTTCGACTGGCTTGCCGAGCGCCTTGCCGCCGAAGTCCTCGATCGCGAGTTCTGCCGCGGCGACTGCCCCCTTGCCGGTTATCGCCGCATAGGGGCCGTTCATATCTGTCAAGATACCGATTTTGACACGATCATCTGCGGCTTGGACGTGCGCCAACATAGAGAATGTCGCAAGCGCGATTGACGACAGCAGAACGCGTATTTGCATCGTTGATTCCTCCCCGCGACGAATTGCGTATTATTGCTGGGTGACGAGTTCGCCATCTCCTCCGACTTGGGTCCCGACAAGTCGGGTGACTCCACTTTGGTATTCGACCTTGAGCTGCTCGCAGAGAGTGCGGACGGACACGATCTCGGTTATCGCCCCCACGCCCTGACCGGCGGACCAATAGTCCTTCCAGACCTTCGGACTGATTTCCTCGGCCACGTTGAATTGAACGGGACCGGTCTGCGGTCGACGGAATTTCTCGATGGTTTGCCTGAGGAAACTCGCTCCCATCCCCGAGATTTCATCCGTGAAGACGATATCTTCGATGCATGAGGAGAGAATCGTCTCTTTTTGGCCGCGGGAAGCCATGCTCTCCTCGGTGGCGACGAACCTCGTTCCGAGCGACACCATGTCGGCCCCCGCGGCGATCGCACCCGCGATCGCCTGCCCACTGCTGATTGCACCGGCGAGGATGAGAGTCTTCTTGTCGACGATAGGCCGCAGCTCGGCCAGGAAGGCGAAGGGATTGTATGTCCCCGCATGGCCACCTGCCCCTTGCGTAACCGCGATGATCCCATCGACTCCCGCTTCCAGCGCCTTGATCGCGTGTCTGACGGTGGTCGCATCGTGAAATACAAGACCACCATAGGCGTGGATCGCATCGACAATCTCGCGCGTGATGCCAAGCGTCGTGACGACGATGGGGGCCTGGTACTTGATCGCAAGCGCCAAATCAGGAGCTTGGCGTGGATTGGTGCGATGAATCCCGAACATGGGGGCAAACAGCGCCGAGCTCTCGTCGGACAGGCGGCGTCGAATTTCGATCAGCCAGGCTTCAAACCCCTCCGCCTTTCGCTGGTTGAGGGTCGGAAATGCTCCGACGACGCCGGCCTTGCATGCCTCGACGACAAGGTCCGGTCCGGAGACCAGGAATAGCGGTGCGGCCATCACCGGCAGCTTCAGTCTTTGACGCAGTTTCTCGGGGATCATCCGTCACCTCCCGAGGATGGTGACAACAGCGGCAGCCTCTTCAACGCCGATGAAGCCGCCGCCATTTTCAGCGATCGCGAGACGCGCGTCAGCGACCTGCCGGGCGCCGGCCTCGCCGCGGAGCTGCTGCACGAGTTCGTAGATCTGACCGAGACCGGTGGCGCCGATCGGGTGCCCCTTCGATTCGAGACCTCCCGAAGGATTGACTGGAATTCGTCCGCCCAATGCGGTCTCGCCGCGCTCCGAAAACGCCCCACCCTCGCCGATTTCGCAGAACCTCAAGTTCTCGATCTGGACGATTTCTGCGAACGCGGATGCGTCGTGCACTTCCGCGACCGAGATGTCCTGCGGTCCGACACCCGCCTCGTCGTACGCCTTGTCCGCTGCACGTCGACAAATATGTCCCTCGGCATCGGACCATTCGCGGGAGGATCCGCTGGCGAGCGCGCAACCGAGAACGCGGACCGGTCGGACGTCGGAAAATCGCTGCAATGTTCGCTTGGTACAGAGAATCGCTGCCGCAGCGCCGTCGCTGATCGGCGAACACATCGGCAGCGTGAGTGGCCAGGCGATGAGTTTGCCCGCCAAGACGTCTTCGACGCTCATGTCGTTCTGATATTGTGACAGAGGGTTCAGCGTGGAATGGCGGTGGTTCTTGCCGGCGACGGTCGCGAGCTGACGTTCGGTCGTGCCGAATTTGCTCATGTGACCCTTGGCGAGGGATGCGTAGAGCTCCATGAACGGGCTTGCTACCCCGGGCCCACGCCCCGCCGGAGTCGGGAAGCCGGCCCCGATCGAAGCGAGCCGCTCGGCAATGGCCTTCGACTGGTGGACGTCCCATCCGCCGTCGAAAACGGCAGCGGATTTGAGGCGATCCTCGTTGTACATCTTCTCCGCGCCAACCACGAGGGCGATATCGGCGGCGCCGGCACGAAGATGATTGATTGCCTGGTAGAACGCCGTGGAACCGCTGGCGCACGCATTCTCGACGTTCACGATCGGAATGGATTCGATCCCGATCTCTCGCAAGGCGATCTGACCGCGGATCAGATGCTGACCCTCGATGATCGACTGGGTCGTATTGGAGAAGAATGCGGCCTCGATATCGGCGGCCCGACAGTTCGCATCCTTGAGCGCTTGCAGAACGGCCT
Source organism: Bradyrhizobium sp. AZCC 2230 (assembly GCF_036924495.1). NCBI lineage: Bacteria > Pseudomonadati > Pseudomonadota > Alphaproteobacteria > Hyphomicrobiales > Nitrobacteraceae > Bradyrhizobium > Bradyrhizobium sp. AZCC 2230. The sequence goes on from NZ_JAZHRS010000001.1 coordinate 4,646,605, forward strand.
CGGCCACAAGCGATTTCAGGGACCGATCTAGCCAGCGGCCGAAGCGGGTCATGCCGACGCCGACGACAAAGATTTCTTCCTTCATGACATTTGCTCCCTGGAGTGGCTGCTATCGGCCGACGAAATTCGGCTTGCGGCGTTCGCGGAACGCCGCCAAACCTTCGCTTCGGTCGAAGCTCGTCGTCTGCAAATTGCTTAGAGATTGTTCCAGCGCGAGGCCGGCTGCTTCCGACATGTCGAAAGCGTGCTCGACGAGCTGCTTCATGCGCGCGAGCCCGATCGGACTTTTGGCTGCAATGGCGCCGGCGATGGCATCGACGCGCGCCTGAAGTTCCGCGGGCTCGACGACTTCATTGACCAGACCGAACTCTGCCAGGCGCTCGGCGGGCAATAGCTCGCCCGTGAACAGGAGTTGTTTGGCGCGTCCGATTCCGATCCGACGAGGCAAGCGAATGCTGCTGCCGGCGCCAGGCACAAGACCGTAGGTGGCGTGACCATCTCCGATCGGCGCTCTGCGTGCCGCGATGATGATGTCGCAGGCCAGCAGTAATTCCAGGCCACCACCGACAGCGGTGCCGTTGACCGCAGCGATCGTCGGCTTCGGACTTGCCGCAATTTTCGACATGAGGGTTGTCGCGCTCAGAAGGAACGTCGCGGTCGCTTCGTCACGCTGGTGATCAGGCAGTGCTTCAAGGAATCTGAGGTCCGCGCCTGCGCAAAAGGCGCGACCAGCACCCGTGAAGACGATCGCCCGAACCGACTGATCCGCCAGCATCTCGGCGAGGCCGAAATCCAGGGCCTTCAACAAGTCCGGGCTTAGGCTGTTCAACTCCTTGGCACGATTCAGCGTGAACCAGGCAGCCGCACCGCGTCGTTGAATGGATAACTCTTCTGTCATTTTGCGTGCCCTCGTCTATTTACTTCAAAGTAAAATGATTGTATTTAAAGTCAATACAGATCTTGAAGGAGGTCCTTATGACCAACATCCTCGACCTCAACGGACGCATCGCGCTCGTCACCGGCGCAGGACAGGGGGTGGGTCGCCAAGCCGCGCTGCACCTGGCTTCCAATGGCGCCGGCGGCGTGGTGGTCAACGATTTCCATCTGGATCGGGCGCTGGCCGTCGCCGAGGAAGTTCGCTCGATGGGCGGCTCCGCGACCGCCGTTCAGGCGGATGTCACTTCGCTCGAGTCGGTCGAGGGCATGTTCGCGAAGGCGCAGGAGGCTTTCGGTCCCGTCGATGTCCTGGTCAATAATGCCGGCAACGCTGGACCGACCCAGGATGTTGCCGATATCAAGCCGTTTTGGGAGACCGGCCCGCAAGACTGGGCGGCGTGGCTCGGTACCAATTTTTACGGCGTCTTGAACTGTTGCAAGGTGGCCTTGCCGAACATGATGTCGCGACGGTACGGGCGGATCACCACCGTGATTTCTGATGCGGGCCGCGTCGGCGAACCCCATCTTGCGGTCTATTCCGGTGCAAAGGCGGGAGCCGCCGGCTTCATGAGAGCGCTCGCCAAGGCCGTCGGACGGTCGGACATCACCGCGAATTGCGTTGCATTATCGGGAATCCGCACGCCCGGAGTAGCCGGCCTCATTAGCGACGAGGCGGTTGCCCGAATGTTAAAGAGCTACTTAATCCGCCGCCTCGGTGAACCGACCGATGCTGCCAATATGATCCTCTTCCTGAGCTCAGATGCGGCGAGTTGGATCAGTGGGCAGACCTATCCCGTCAATGGAGGGTACGCCGTCTCCTCGTGAGAACGTCGATATGCACCGGACCGAACGGCGAACTGATTGTTTAAACCTGCCGCTTCTGGTAATCGCCGGACGAAGGGAGACGACATTGCCTGCACGACCTCGGAGGGCTGACGCCTGGAAAGACGCTGGTCAGAGCCGCGACGACCAGTTCGCCGCAAAGCGCGCTGCCCTGATCCGGAAGGCTGCCAGAGCTTTCAGCGCGCGCGGCTTTTATAATACCTCGCTCGACGACATCGCGGCAGAGCTTGGCGTCACCAAGCCGGCTCTCTACTACTACGTCAAGAACAAGGAAGAGATCCTTTACGCCTGCCACCTGATTTCGAACGAACTCGGTACTCAGGCGATGACGTTCGCGGAGAGCCTGCCCGGCAGCGGGCTCGATCGGGTGGTGGCGCTCGCACGCCGGTACGTCGAACTTCTCACGGGAGAATTTGGCGCATCCGCGGTGTTGATGGAGTTCGATGCCCTCCAGCCCGAAAACAAGAAGACGATCGTGACCGGCCGAAACCGCTTTGATCGTCGGTTCCGTGCCCTGATCGAAAAAGGCGTCGAAGACGGGTCTATCCGCAAAGTCGATCCCAAGCTCACCGTCTTTTTCTTCATGGGATCGGTGAACTGGATGACCCGCTGGTTTCGACCGGACGGCGCCTTCAGCGGACAAGAAATGGCGGATCGATTCGCTGACTATCTGCGAGAGTCAATCAAGGCGAGTTCGAACCAAGCCTGATGCGTCATAACCACGGGCCGTGCGCCGATCCGGCGCATCGAAAAGGGCCAGCAGATATTTGACTTTCAAGTCACTTTATCATCGAAAAAGACAAAACTGGGAGGACTGCGATGAGCTTGTCGATCCACAGCGGCCTGACCATCGCCGGCCAGACGCTTCGCGCCCTGCGCCGATACCCCGACCGGATTGCGTTTTCTTCCGAAATTGGGACTCTCAGCTACGCTGGGGCAGCCGACCTGATCGGACGCATTCAGTCGGTGTTTTCGCGTGATGGGCTCGCGCGAGGCGAACGCGTAGCCCTGCTCTCCGAGAATTCGGCGGAGAGCTGGTGCACTGCCGTTGCAGCTCAAGGATTGGGCCTAAGCGTCACATGGCTTCATCCGAAGGGCTCACTTGCGGACCATTCCTTCCAAGTGGAGGACAGCGAATCGGCCGCGATCGTCATCTCCCCTGCGACGCACGCCGAGCGCGGCAGAGACTTGGCTTCCAAATGCGGGAGCTCGGTCAAACTGTTCTCTTTGGGCTCTTTTGACGCCGCCCCAGACTTGCTGCAACTCGCTACTGATAGCGGCGCGACGACGGCGGTCGATCTGGCAAAGCCCGACGATATCGCGCTTGTCCATTATACGGGTGGCACGACCGGCCGAAGCAAAGGCGCAGTTCGGTCTAATCGGAGCGCGGTCGCCTTTGCGTGCGTAAGCGTCCTCGCCGATGTCGAGTTGCCCGAGGTCCCTCACTATCTGGCGATCGCGCCAAACAGCCATGCAGGTGGAACGATGCTACTTCCAACTTGGCGTCAGGGCGGGACCGTTCATACGGTAACGAAGTTCGAACCCGAGCGCGTTTTCAACGCGATTGAAAAGCAGCGGATCAACATAACATTCCTGGTGCCGACGATGCTGTACGCATTGCTGGACCATCTCGAACTCGCCCGGAATGATATCAGGTCGCTTCAGTGCGTCTATTATGGTGCGGCACCGGCGTCGCCACAAAGGCTGCAGCAGGCGATCGATCGGTTGGGACCGGTTCTGTCACAGGGATACGGTCAAACCGAGTGCTACCCGATTTCAGTACTCCGACGCCAAGACCACTTGGTTCCCGAGCTCCTGACTTCTTGCGGGTTGCCGGTGGCGAACTGCGAGGTGCGTCTGTTGGACAGCGCAGGTCAAGAGGTCCCGGTTGGCGAGCCCGGCGAGATATGCGCGCGCACTCCGGCGGCGATGGATTTCTACTGGCGTCAGCCCGAACTCTCAGCCGAAACACTTCGAGACGGGTGGGTACATACCGGCGACATCGCACGCATGGATGAGCGCGGGTACATGTTCATCGTCGATCGCAAGAAAGACCTCATCATCTCCGGCGGCTTCAATGTCTATCCGCGAGAAGTGGAAGATGCACTGACGAAGTGTCCAGGAGTGAAGATGGCTGCCGTGGTTGGATTACCAGACAACTATTGGGGCGAAACGGTCGCAGCTGCCGTCATCGTGGATTCTGGATCCGACATCTCAAAGGAAACGATCGTCGCTCATGTCAAAGCATTGAAGGGAGCGATTCACACGCCGAAGCACATTCACATCGTTACCGAGTTGCCACTCACCTCGCTCGGCAAGATAGACAAAGTAAGGCTCCGACAAGAGCTGATGGCTAACCATGCAGGCTGACGCCTGGCGACACCGACTAGCTCGCACCGAAGGTTCAGTAACAGCTCGGGCGCCGCAGCACACGTATCGCGTTCTCGATTGATTTCTCCGTGATGATGTCGCCGATACGGATTCCGGCGCGTAGCAGGTTCATAGCCGCGGCGCCGGTCGCCTCAGCGGCTCGCAGACGTTCGGCATGGACGGCCGGGATGATAACAGTCCCGGGCAGCAGCACACCGGGCGCCTCCGAGAGCGACGCCATCTAATCCGTTGAGGATGCTGTAGGGCTGTGCAGTGCGATCGTCATGGTTCGCGGCCAGGGTCTGCGCCGTCGTGCGAGTCCGCGTCATCCTGATGACGGTCTCGAAGTTCTGAATCCATCACCCCGACGCCATGGCTCAGCTTCGGATTGAACTGCATCAGACTGGCATAATCCAGCAGGTTGACGATGGTGTATCCGACGGTGGGGTCGGTGCTATTGGTGAAATTCACCGGTGGGGTGGTAGGAATGCTGCCGGCTTGCGCGGCGCAGCCGGTAAGCCGGCTACATCACCGGCCAGAACCTGCCGATGGATGGCGGCTTATATCCCGGAAGCTTCTGAGAAAAACGCGTGCGGAAACCTCGCGGCCTCTCGTACAAATATCGGGGGAAATCGAAAGAGATTCAGGCACGATTGGCATCGGATGCAATTGCAGGGCGAGAGGTGGCTCGCGTAGCGGGGCTGTCATCGCTGACGATCCCGCGAAAGATTTCGGCAATCAGCGGCGCACTGCCAGCAGGAATACCGCGGTGAAAGACCAGGCGGATGTGTTGTGGACCAAAGGGGAGGCATCCCAATCCGACCCGATCGAGCACTGTGGCCAGCGCCTCGCCGCTTAAGCCCAAACCAACTGCTGAAACCAGCACGATATTCGTCTGCGGCCTTGTGACGGTAAAGGCCGGCAGCTCTGCAATCGCAGCGGCGGCCTCGCGGGCCAGTTCGTGATCCTGTTTGAGGCATTGGATTTCATCCAGCGCCGCAAGACCTCCCGCTGAGATAACGTGGCTCGGACGGCAAATCCCGCCCACGCGGCGCCAAGCTTCTGCAGCCGCTGCTACAATGTCCGGGTTGCCGGCTATCGCCGCACCGTTAGGCGCTCCCAGTCCCTTATTGAAACTGACACTTACGAGATCCGCCGGGCCTGCCAGCGCAGCCGGCGACTCTCCCGATGCGACGGAAGCGTTCCAGAGCCGCGATCCGTCCAGAAAAACGCTCCAGCCCGAAGCTTTGGCCCGTTGCGCAGCGCGGTTGGTTTCATCCGCGCTCAACACCGCGCCTCCCAAGCGGTTATGGGTATTCTCCAAACAGAGAATCGCATCCGGCTCATCATGGCAGGTTGAAAGATCGATCGAACCGACGGTCTGTGCAAAAGTCTGAAGGCGTGGTCGGGCGATCCAGTCGAGCCCTGCCCGTTCATTCGTCATGAGGTGGCAGGATCGATCCATAATGAGAGTGCGGCTAGCCGCGCCCAGGGCAACGAGAGCCGCGATGTTCGCCGCAGTGCAGGTCGGAAATATTGCGGCTGCAGGCTTGTCGAGCAGTTGGCATACCTTGCGCTCGAGAGCCTGCTCAATTGGATCGCTCCGCCATCCAAATTCGCCGTGCCGGCCCGCGGCTGCGATTACGGCACTGGCGACTGAAGCCGACGGAGGAGCGACAATGTCGCTCCTCAGGTCGAAGCGAAATTTCGGAGCGCTATCGGGAATGATGCCCACTATTCCTCGCGAACGTTGCATTGACCGCCATCGGCTGGTAGGCGATTATGCCGAATGTCAATTTATTTTCTAGTTGGAAAATCCGCAAATGCAAGCCCCTGCGTCTCGCCATCGTTCGAAATCAGCGACTCCCGACGCCACTATTGGCGAGCGCCTGAGGGCGATCCGCTTCGAGCGCAAGCTCACCTTGCAGGCCGCCTCTCGGCTCTGCGGCGTCGGCCTGTCCACTCTTTCCAAGATCGAAACGGGACAGGCCGCTCCTGCCTATGGCACGCTCAAGCGGATCGCCGAAGGCCTCGAACTCGGTTTCGAAGAGTTGATTTCCGGCGATCGACCCGAAGCAAGCGGTGCCCGCCGCACGATAACCCGCAGCCGCCAGACGTTGAAGTTCAAGAGCAAGCGCTACGACTATCGCGTCCACGCAGGCGAACTGGCGAACAAGGCAATGGTACCGTTGGAAATGGAAATCCGAGCACGCGATCTGCCCGAACCGCCCGATTGGAGCCAGCATGACGGCGAAGAATTCATCTTCATCCTCGAAGGCGAGATCGAGGTGCGGCTGTCGGACTATGCACCATTTCGGCTGAAGCAGGGCGAAAGCGCTTATATCGACAGCCGTATGCGGCATGCCTTTGTGGCGCTCAGCCCCGGCCCCGCGCGCATGCTTTCCATCTGCTATGACCCCAAGCACAGACAGCGCACAGCCGACGAGTTCCTGGACGCGACGCGACGTCGATCACGCACTGGAACTCGCCGCTGACATTTTCGCGGATATTGTTTGGCTGGGCCGGGCCGCCAGGCCGGGGACACTCAAACGGACACCGTTGACACGGGTACTACGGATACCTAGCAGGTCCCACGAGAGAATTTTTTTCTTAAGAGAAAATCCTATTGACACCTGTTTTTCGTAACCTCTAGCATTGCCCCCATCATAGATGGAGGATGGCATGAGGTGGTGCTTAGCAACAGCTTTCGCGGTGTTCGCCACCCTTTGGGCTGGCGGCGCCAAAGCAGACTCTACGCTAGCTGCCGTGCGCGAGCGCGGCGTTCTCAACTGTGGGGTCACCGCCGGACTGCTCGGCTTCTCTGCGCCAGATGCCCAGGGAGTTCTTCGTGGCATGGATGCAGATGTGTGCCGCGGCATCGCTGCTGCCGTCTTCGGTGATCCATCCAAGGTTCGCTTGATGGTAACTACGCCGACGCAACGCTTCATAGCGCTGCAATCTGGCACGATAGACGTTCTCCTCATGACGGTGACGATGAACTCTTCCCGCGATACCGGCCTGGGTCTGATTTTTGGGAATACGTATTTCTACGACGGTCAGGGTTTCATCGCATCCAAGAAGCTCAGCGTGACATCTGCGAAGCAGCTCAGTGGCGCCAGTGTCTGCCTTCAGCCAGGGTCCGATGCCGCATCTGGTGCCACCGACTACTTTCGTAGCAACGGCATGGAATTCAAGGCGGTTATGATCGAATCCCAGCAGGAAATCGTTTCAGCTCTGAATGCCGGCCGTTGCGATGTATTCACGACAGATGTTACGGGGTTGGCTTCCATGAAGGCGAAGAGCTTCGCATCGCCAGACGACTGGATCATACTGCCGGAAATCATAACAAAATCGCCTTTCGCTCCGGTCGTCCGCCAGGGTGACGATCAGTGGCTGACCTTGGTCCGATGGGTCGTCAACACGGTCATCGATGCCGAAGACCTTGGCATCGACAGCAAGACGGCGAAGGACCCCAGCGTCAAGAACGATAACGCCGAGATCCGACGGATGCGAGGGCTTGACGGAGAAGCCGGAAAGCCGTTCGGCCTGCCAAATGACTGGCCGTCTCAAGTCGTTGCCGCGATCGGCAACTACGGGGAGCTCTACAATCGCAATCTCAGCGTTCTGGGCCTGCCACGGGCGCTCAATCGTAGTTGGCGCGATGGCGGGCTGATTTTTGCTCCCTCGTTCCGCTAAGAGCGAAGTGAGCTATCTTCGCAAAATCATGCGGCGGCAGTTTCGGGCAGAGCGCCTCGTCCCGGTCCTGCTGTTCGCATTAGTGGTAGGAGGTTTCTCGCTCGCATTCGCCAATCTGTTCGCGAATCTGCGCGCCAGAAATATTGCGAGCGGCTTTGGCTATCTGTCACGGCCCGCAGGCTTCGAGATCGGCGACACCTGGATTTCATATTCACCGCAGATGAGCGCCGGTCGTGCGCTCCTGGTTGGCTTGGTGAACACGCTTGTCGCTGGCGGGGGCGCTGCAATTCTCGTTACCCTGATCGGCTTGTTCGCTGGGTTTGTCGTCGCCTTCGGCGGAGGTGGCGGCCGAGCCGGTCTCAGGCGATACGTCAGCCTGACGCGAAACGTCCCGTTACTTCTTCATATCATCGCATGGTATGCGGTGTTTCGTGAAACGCTTCCTGCACCGCGTAGCGCACTAACCTTCGGCTCTGTCGTTCTCAGCACTCGCGGCCTCGTTCTGCCAATCCCCCGAGAATGGGGCGGCCTCTTTGAGCTCGTTACAGCGATCGCATCGACGATCGGATTCGCGCTGGCATTCCGTGTCTTGAGGGGACGGTGGTCGAGATTTTGGATCGCCGTATCAGCCTGCGGCGGAATTTCGGTCTGGTTAAGCCTCCTGCCGATGAACGCGCCAGTGCTTCGTGGTTTCAACTATACCGGCGGCTGGACCGTGTCCGTGGAATTCTGCGCGCTCGTGCTCGCGCTTGGGTTCTATGCCGGTGGCTACGTCACCGAAATCGTCCGTGGCTCGATCGATTCATTTCCGCGCGGTCAAGTCGAGGGTGCCTTCGCCATAGGTCTATCAAAGACGCAGTTTTTCCTCCTCGTGATGGCGCCACAAATCGTTCGCGGCATCGCGCCGGCAATGGTCAATGTCTACGTCAATCTGATCAAAGCGACCTCGCTGGGGATCGCGATAGGCTATCCTGATCTCGTCTCCGTCTCCAACACCGAGCTTAGTCAAACAGGGCAGGCCGTCGAGGCGATTGCGTTGATCCTCGCCAGCTACCTCGTGATCTCGCTGGTTGTATCGTTCGGTTCGCAGCGTCTGTTCGGCGATCCGATAAGACAGGCCTCGAAATGAGCGCCATCCAGGACGTCTATCGAACGACAACCTCCGGAAACTCGGCGACTCGCCGGTGGATAATTCGGGGCAGTCTGGCGATCGCCGTCTTCATCGCGATCCGCTGGGGCATTTGGAATGCGGTTTTCATGTCCTCCAGTCCCGACGTCTGCCGAGCGGCCAACGGAGCCTGTTGGGCTGTCATCACCAGCCAGTGGAAGCTTGTGCTGTTTGGCACCTATCCGTTCGCCGCAATCTGGCGTCCGTTCGCGGCAACCGTGGTCTTGCTCGCGGCATTTGCCGTCCCGCTGGTTCGGCCCAGCCTACGGGTTCTCGCGAGCAACTGGGCCGGCGGCCTTGTAACTGCGATTGCCCTTCTCGATGGTCGGCCGTTTGGCTTGCCTGTCGTCGAAACCCATGACTGGGGCGGAATACCCCTCACGCTGCTCCTCTCCGAGGGAACCATACTGCTCGCCTTCCCTCTCGGGCTCGCCGTTGCTCTTGCTCGCAACAGTGGCAGCGTGGTCTTGCGTTCCCTGGCCTTGGTCGCGGTCGAGTGCATTCGCGGTGTCCCACTCGTGTCGTTGCTTTTCTTCGCGACGCTTGTAATGCCGCTTTTTCTTTCGGGCCTGTCCAACCTTGACAAGCTCTCCGCCGCCGCCGGGGCGATTGTTCTGTTCAACGCAGCGTATGTATCGGAAATCATCAGAGGCGGCCTCAGCACCGTCCCGCGAGGTCAATTTGAGGCTGCAGAATCTCTGGGTGTTCGGTGGATCACAATGCAGAGGCTGATCGTTTTGCCTCAAGCCCTCAAGGTCTGCGCTCCATCCCTAGTGAACGAGGCCGTGGGAATTGTGAAAGACACCTCTCTGGTCGCTGTCATCGGCCTGCTCGATCTCATGAACGCTTCAAAACTCACGTTGATCGACGTCCGCTGGGAGAGATACTTCGTGGAAGTGTATCTCGTCATCGGCCTGGCCTATTTCCTCATGTGCTCCGCCGTAGCAAGCCTCGGACGTCGGCTTTCAGCGCGGCTAGACACTGCTGCCCCCCTCCAAAACGACAGCGCATCCATCATGCTGTCTGCGGCTGCCGCCGGAGGACAGGCGTAACTCTTCGCGGCAATCGGCACGGATGGTCGACTGCCATAGGAGTTCCTAGCACGTCTATTTTGAGCGCCGCCAATACCGCCTCGGTTTCGCTCAGCAGCCGGTCGACGTTGGCCTCCGAAAACACCAGCGGCGGCCGGATCTTCAGCGTATTTGCCGCGGCCCCCGTTGCCGAGATCAGTACGCGACGGGCCCGAGGCCCGTTGACGACGGCTAGTGCGGCGGTGGCGTCCGGCTCCTTGGTCTTTCGGTCCTTGACCAACTCAACGCCGACATAGAGACCAGCGCCGCGAACATCGCCAATCCGCTCGTAACGCTTCGCCATGTCGCGCTATATGACGCTGGAAACCATCGCACCAATGAGCGATGATCCCACCGTCAGCCTTCCGGCGATCGCCAGCTGACCAGCCCGGCTCTCGCCGGCGAACGCGGTGACCCGCCGCCAGCTACACCACGCCAAGGGACACGATCCTGGCGCGCCTTAGCGGTTGCTGTTGCTCCTGATAGGAAGATCGTCGTAGCACGCCGAAATGGGCCAGTTGTTGAGCCGATCGGGTCTTCAGGACGCAGTGCGTTCTTGCCTGCTGAAGAGCCAAAGCTGGGCAAAGGGGGCGCCCCGCTATGACGCGTGCCCCAGCGTCAGACAGGACGAAGGGACCTAGGGTGCAGTCCGCCAGTCGCGATTCATCTATGTCGGCGAGATCGCGGCGTTTGCACGCTTTGGCTCGTTTAGGTTCGAACTTGCCCGCGTGCCATCGGACGACCGATCAGGCGAGCAAGCGTCCCGAGCACTTCGTCCGCGCGGATGGAAATGACACGAGCGTCAGCGATCCGAATCTCTTTGTCCCCTTCGCCATGAGTCGAAGAAAATCCAAAATGTCGAATTGTGATAGATGTCACATATCTTCCCGTAATCGTATGCTACGCTTCGTGAGTACGGGGCGCCGTATTTGTTTCTTTCGATCGTCGTCCCAAGGTTGGTTCGGCAAAGTTTCAAAATTTCTGCAAATTCCAGAGTTCTGCAAATTCAATGGGGCCTCTGCCGGGCGCTTGCGCAAACGGCATCTCCGGGTCAGATTAATCGCCGGAATTGGTGCCCTGCAGGCATGCGCGCTTGAGCAGTAGTCTCACGGGCACGAGGGGTACACATGCCGCGATCTGGTTCCCGGTCGAGCTGGGCGGTCGTCGCCACAGCCGCCACGACGCTGACGCTGAAACTTGCACTGATATCTGCGCTCCTGCCCGCGACGGCGGTCGCGGCGGACGCGCCTGATCCGTTCGCCTCCAATTTCGGCGTCTATCCGCCAGCGGACTCCAACCCGCCGCCGTTCGAAGGGCCCTACAAGTTTCGCAAGCTGAGCCACGACTATCCGGCGCAGCCGCCGGAGCGGTCGTGGCGCGACGTCAAGCCGGAAGGCCGCATCACCGTTGCCAACGCCGCCGACTACATGGCGCGGCTGAAGGACTATGTCGCGCCGTCGCTGCGCAAGATGATCGAGGCGCCCGCGCAATGGGATCCGGCCTCGAGCGGCTGGTACGACATGCCCTGGATGGGGCCGGCGGACGCGCCCGCCGACTACGACAGCGGACGCGATCCGATCCTTGGTGCGTTCACCGGGCAGATAATCCTCGGGGCGAGCGAGACCAACAGCGCGCTCAAGGGCGACACCGAAAACCACACCATCGTCTATTACGACCGCATGGCGGCGACGATGTTGGGCAAGATCTGGAAGGACATAGGCAAACCCGAGGTCGATGCCGCGAGCTTTCCCGAGGGCGGCCTCGTGGTGAAGGCTGGAGGCGTGGCGGCGACGCCGGCCGACTGGTCGGTGGTCGATGGCGCGGCGATCTGGCGCGTGTATCGGCCGCCGCTCAAGGAGATCCTCGACCATCGCCTGCACGGCTCGAATGCGCCCTACACGTTGCAAGTAACGGATTTGCGCGTGATGCAGTTCGACATCATCGTCAAGGACACCGACGCGGCGCCGGAGACGGGCTGGGTGTTCACGACCTTCGTCTACGACAAGGATGCGCCCAAGGGCACGGGCGCCTGGGACCAGCTCGTGCCGCTCGGCGCCACCTGGGGCAACGATCCGCAATTCGATCTCTATCCGGAAGGTCATCCGCCCGGCACGGCCCTCACGCAGTTTTGGCACAATCCGAACGCGCCCGCCTATACCGACGCCACCCTCGGATGGGGCGGGCGCATGTCGGGACCGATCGACATCGCCCAGCGCCACGGTGTGATCCTGGTGGAGGGCGTCCAGCGCGGCCAGCTTAAGACCGACGCCGATTGCGATTCGCCGAACGTCAGGCATACTGACGTCTCTGGCGGCTTCCATGCGTCCGCATGCCTGAGCTGCCATGGCACCGCCCAAAGCTTGGTTCCGGCGCGGATGTATCCTTCACCGGTCATCGCGTCGCTGCCGCTGGACGGAACGCCGTTCTGCCTCTACACGCCGGGCGGCCCGCAATGGGCGCAGTGGTATCAGAACCGTCCGGGCGACCAGCCGCAGCTTCTGTTGCCAGCGCTGCTGCTGCCCGCGGCCGTCTCCACCGCGAGCATGACGGCGCTGCCGTTCGTGCGCTTCGCGCCCAATCCTGCGACGCCGGTCAATCCGCAAGCGATCCACCGCGCCCTGACGCAGGCGCCCCGGGGGCTCGACTATGACATGCTCCTGATGTTCGCCATCGGTAATGCGCAGACGAGCAGCCAAGGTTTTACCCTGCTGCCGAAGCGGACACCGGTCCATTGACCGCCTTCTGCACCGAGTGCGGCACGCCGCTCGGCGAGAGCGTCAAGTTCTGCGGCGCGTGCGGCACGCGGGTTCCGGAGGCGAAGGTGACCGTTCGGCTTGCGCTCGGCGAGCGGCGCAGCATGACCGTCCTGTTCGCCGATCTCGTCGGCTCGACCCAGATGATCGACGGGCGCGACCCCGAAGAGCTGCTCGACGGCCTCGCCGCCTATCGCATGGCCATCCGCGAGACAGTCGACGGCTTCGGCGGTTTCATCCTGCATCATCTCGGCGACGGCGTGGTGGTCTGCTTCGGCTACCCGATCGCCAATGAGGACGCCGCCGAGCGCGCGGTCCGCGCCGGTCTCGCCATCGTCGACAAGGTCGCACGGCTTGCGCCTGCGGTCGCCGGCACTCCGCTTCAGGTCCGTATCGGCATCGCCACCGGTGTGATCGTTGGGCAGGGTAATGCGGCCACCGCGCGCATCGAGGACAATTTCACCGGCGCGGCTCTCAACATTGCCGCACGGCTGCAGTCGCTGGCTGCGCCGGGCGAGGTCATCATTGCGCAGTCAACTGCACGCCTGGTCGAGGGTGTGTTCGAGGCGCGCGCGCTCGGGCCGCAGACGCTGAAGGGTTTCGCCGAGCCGATCGCCGCGTTCGTGCCCACCGGGATTCGCGCCGGCCGCAGCCGCTTCGAGCGCCGGCTCGATATCGCGCGCGCTCCGCTGATCAATCGCCATGTCGAGCGCGATGCGCTCAGGCGCCTGTTCGACGCGGCGTGCGGGGGAGCGGCACAGTTCATCAATCTCGTCGGCGAAGCCGGCATCGGCAAGTCGCGCCTTGCGCACGTGCTGGACGAAACCGCGCCGGACGCCGCGTTCCAGACCGTCAGTTTGCAATGCAACGCTGCGCTCGCCAACACCGTGCTGCACCCCCATATCGATCTGCTGCAGCGGCAGTGCGGCATCGCGGCCCATGACGAAGACGGCGTGCGGCTAAAGAAGCTGCGCGTGTTTCTCGATGGCCGGCCGGCGACCGATCCCGATGCGCCGGCGCTGCTCGCGAGCCTGCTCGGCATTGCCGGCGAGGATGTGCCGCCGGTCCGCATGAGCCCGCCCGAGCAGCGCGCGCGCACGCTCGCGATCCTCCAGGAGCTCATGGTTGCGCAGGCGCGGGAGAAGCCGCTGGTCGTCGTCTATGAGGATCTGCACTGGGCCGATGCCACCTCGCTCGATTTTCTCTCCGGCTTCGTCGAGGCAAGTCCCGCGGCGCCCCTGATGATGATCGCGACCACGCGGCCCGGATCGCGGCTCGAATGGGCCGCGCACGAGAGCGTGACCACGTTCGCAGTCGACCGGTTGACGGCGGCCGATTCCTCGCGCTTTGCCGAGGCGATCGGGCGCAATATCGGGCTGTCGCCCACTGACGTGTCGCGCATCGTCGCCAAGACCGACGGCGTGCCGCTGTTCGTCGAAGAGATGACGCGCATGATGCTGGAGTCGCCGGATCGCATCCGCCGCGGCGATTTGCCCGAAACCCTCTCCGACCTGTTGACCGAGCGGCTCGACCGGCTCGGGCCGGCCCGGCGCGTGATTCAGGTCTGCGCCGTGATCGGGCGCGAGTTCGCGCCCGCGCTGCTCGCCGCAGTGACGGAACAGCCCCTCGAAGAGCTCGACGAGCCCCTACAGGCGATCCTCGCCTCCGGCCTGATCGGCCAGGGGCCGGGCGAGAACCTCAGCTTCAAGCACGCGCTGATCCAGGATGCGGCCTATGCCTCGCTGCTGGCGCGGCCGCGGCGCGAGCTTCACGAGCGCGTCGCGCAGCGGCTGATCTTGGACTTCACTGAGACCGCCGAGCGCGAGCCCGAGCTCGTCGCCCGCCATCTCACCCTCGGCGGCAGGCCGCATGCGGCAGCGGGATGGTGGCTGCGCGCGGGCGGCGCCGCGATCGGGCGCGGCAGCGCGCAGGAGGCGGCGGCGCTGTTGCAGGCGGGTCTCGATGCGCTCGCCGACCAGCCCGATGACGAGGCGCGCCGGCGCGAGGAACTCGGCCTGCTCGCTGTGCTCGGCCCGGCGCAGATGGTGATGAAGGGTCCCGGCAGTCCCGACTTCGGTGCCGTGCAGCGGCGCGCCTACGACACCTGCCGCGCGCTGCCCGACACGCCGTCATTGTTCCGCATCACCTATGGCCTTGCCCTGTTTCACTGGGGCAAGGCGGAATTTGCAACCGCGCTGCCGCTTGCTGAAGCGCTCGATGCGATGAAGGCCGATGACCCCAGCGACGAGCACACGCTCGCGGCCGGTAACATGAACGGCATGATCCGCCTGCATCTCGGCGACGCGGTTGAGGCGCGGAGCCGTCTGAGCGAGACGGTCCGGCTTTACCGGCCGGAGCGCCACGCGCCCCTCTATCCGCACTACATGATGGATTTCGGCGTGTTCGGCCGCTTCTATCTCGGCATCGCCTGCGCGATGACCGGCGCGGGCGATGCCGGCGCGGCCCATGCGCGGGATGCGGTGCAGCTTGCGGAGGCGCTCGGCCAGCCGCATTCACGCGGCTTTTCCATGCTCGCCAATTTCATCGTCGCGATGCTGCGCGACGACGTCGCGACCGCCCGCGACTGGGCGACGCGCTGCCGCCCGTTCTGCGTCGAGATGGGTTTTCCGGAATTCGTCGCCTTCGCCGACGTCGCGTCCGGCTGGGCCGAGATCCGGGACGGCGCCGTGGAGAATGGCCTTGCGCGCCTCGACGAGGGCATCGCCGCCTGGAAGGCCACTGGCTTCGAGACCTGGCAGACCTGGTTCGGTGCGCTCCGCGCGCAGGCGCTGGTCAGGCTCGGCCGCCACGACGAGGCCCGCTCTGAAGTCGCCGAACAGGAGCGCCGCGCGGTGCAGAACGGCGAGCGCCTGTTTGCGCAGTATTTGGCGGACGCCATGCCGTCGTCGCCGTGAATGGGCGGGGGCGCCGCGCCGCCACTCTCTCTGCCGGTCAACCTGTCGAGGGACAAACCTTCATACGAAACGGAGCCAGTTCGCGACTGATAAGGAAATACGCAAAAGCTTATCAGTGGCTGAGGCCAATGTTTCGTATCTCTTCGCGAACGGCATCTCACAGTTGATGAGGAATATTCGCCAATCAAGACCCTCTACCAATACCCGCGGAGCACAACTTGGATCGACAACACAGCGCGCCAATTCTTCTCACCTCAGAAGGGCGCTCCGTTGCTCTTGAGCTTATCCCGCAGCGTGGCCCGGCGGCTGCAATGCTTGAGGCCGAAATACAGGTGCTGGTCCACGCTCACGCTGCAGCTCTGCCGATTGCCGAAATTGACCCTATGTTTGTGGGTGCCATTAGCGTTTGCCGGGAGATGCAGCTTGGCAGGGCTGGACGCGTCGACAACTTCCTGATCACTCCTTCAGGCTTGCCGGTGTTGGTCGAATGCAAGCTGTGGCGCAACCCAGAAGCACGGCGCGAGGTGATAGGCCAAATCCTCGACTATGCCAAAGTGCTCAGTCGATGGTCTTTCTCCGATCTCCAGCAAGAAGTCGGGATCCGCACGGGCATGGGGCCGGATGCACTTCTCACGCTCGTCCTTGCCGCAGCCCCGAATGTTGAGCTGTCACGGCCAACCTGCGCCGCGGCCGCTTCCTGCTACTGATTCTTGGCGATGGAGTGCGAGAAGATGTCGAGGCTATCGCAAGCTACCTGCAGATCCATGCCGGATTGCACTTCACCTTTAGTCTGGTAGAGTTCCCGATTTACCGCCTGCCTACCGGAGAGCACTTGATCGCACCTCGCGTCGTCGCTCGCACAACGTCCATTTTGCGAAATGTCGTTGCGGTACCTGAAGGCGTTATCGTGCAGGATCCGGATGACGCCGTAGCTGATGAGGACGCAGAGGTCGATCCCGACCGCGCCGCTTTAGCCGCCACGCAACAGGCATTCTGGAAGGAGTTTTTGGACTCTCATCTGCACCTCGACGATCGGACCCAGAGCATTCCCAAGGCTGCGCGTCAGGGCTATCTCGCTTTCATGTTGCCAGCACCTCAAGGCAGCAGCTGGCTCACCGTCTACCGAGACTTGCACAAAGGAGAGGTCGGCGTCTTCCTCTCCGCTAGTCGGAACAGCCCCGGCGAGATGGCTATGAATGAAATTGTTGCCAACTGGGACGAAATCAAGCCTGCTTTGAACGGCACGGCCCGTCTCACGGAGGACAGATATAATCGCAAGCGAATTATCGACTCAAAGTCGGTAGGGAACCTCAGAGATGCTGCCGTTCGCAAGGAAGCCTTTGATTGGTTAGCGGAGCGGGTAAACACCTTTGTAAACGTGCTGCGCTCCAGAATCCGCGACGTGGTCGCTGATGAAGGGGGACGCGCCTACTAGCGTTACGGTCGTCGTAAATGCAGGTTGCCTCACAATATGTGATGCACGGACTTCTATTCCACCAATCTGTCCTGAAAACTCGCCAGCCCGGCGACCGGTCGCAACGCTCGGCACACTGTTAGAGTTCGTCTGACTGATAAGCTTTGTACAATTTCCTTATAAGTGCGCCAATTGACTCCATTTTGTTTGTTAGAAACTTTATCAGTCGAAGAACTGACTCCGTTTGCGATCAAACCTTATCAGCCGGCAAATGGACCGGATTTGACGTCATAGGCGCCTCAATGTCTCTCGCAAGGATTGCTCATGTCGCGTCTGTCGTCTCGAAGCTTGTTCCGACCTCGACAAGATGTCGCAAGCATACAACGGCCCCGGCAGCAACCTCCCGAGGATCCTTGCCAGTGCGCTGAAAGCCTCGGAGGTTCGGGGCCAGGGGTGTCTTATCAACCTTATTGATCTAACTCGCTTTTTCTTACGCCCCGGAACAATAGCTACGGTGTTTGCAACGGTCGCCTCAGCACCATCGCAACCGTAGTTTCGCCCGCGAACTTGCCCTGCGGCCTGCCCCTAAAGCCTTCCTTCGAAATGGCCGGGGAGCGGATCTAAGGACGCACGAACGACCTTGAGCACATGTCTTTTAATCACGGGGTCCTGGGTTCGAGCCCCAGCGCGCTCACCACCTAAAGCCCTGATATCTCAAGTCAAATTCTGAATTAATGTCACGCGCTCAAAACACTTTCTGCGACTCGGGTAACGCGGGGGTAACAGAATTTCGCAAACACTGACGTACAGCTTTACGCATGTTTGTGCAGAATCGGGCAGAGACCAATCAGCGCTCCGACAGCTCGCGTTCCGCGCGCAGCCAGAATTCCAGGTCCCGGCCCTCAGGGCGTCCCGCGTCTTCCCAAAGCTTGTGCGAACGTCTTTTGATTTCCGCCTCCAGGGTCGCCGCCCGCAGTCTTCGGAGCCTATCGCTGATCTCCGCGGCGAACTCCCTGAGACGCTCGACGGTCGCGTGATCCCCGATGCGTGAGACGGCCCGGTTAGCCAGTTCGAGCTGATGCTCAAGTTTCCGAATTTCGATTAGTTGATCCATCAACGCAGACCCGGTTGCGACGGCGTCAGAGAGTGTCCGGGGACGTGCGGCGGCCTCCGCTGCGGAGGTAACCCGACCGATGTGACGGGTTCCAGATTCCCGAAGCCCCGCGGGCGGCGCTGCTCCTTCGAACGGGAGAAGTCGCCTTCGCCGCCGAATTCCGCCACAACTACGCGGGCAAATGCCGGATGTCTGAAAGCGTCCGCTGCGAACATTGCGAAGAAGAGTTCGAGCCGGGGGAGCTGATGGTCCTTGCGCCTCCGGCCGGGCGCGGCGAGCTTATCTCCGGGCGGTGCGTAGAGATCATGCTGCGTGGAGCTAACGCGGAGCTACCGCGCGAGAATTGACGGCTGCCGTCACTTGGGAAAAGGCGATTGCACCCCTTCGGTCGGGAGGCCGTTGCGCTCAAACGCCTTGCGGGCAGCGTCGAACGTTTCCTGCTCTCGGGCATCCGCGTGATCGAACCAGTGGCCGGGGGCGTTCGTGGCAATACGATGCGCGAAAAATGAGGACGGATGCCAGTCTTCCTTCGGACGCTTGTCGAAGAGAACGACTCCCCCCCGGGTGAAATACCGCGGTCCCGCAATGTCGCAGTTTACCTGCATTTGAAGATGCCAGAAGTCTCCGCTCTTCGGCTTCTGCTCATCGAGTTTTGGGACGTAATCCACTGCAACCGGATCATTGGTGATAGCGCACCGGCCAAGCTTGAGAAGGTCTCCCAGCTTGCCTTGCGCGGTGACAACAAAGTTGAAGTTTGAGAGATCGTGCAAAAAGCCAAGGTTCGGCTTCTCTCCTCCCTCGGTGGCCTCCGCACCTATCAATGACAGCGCGAAGGGCTGCCAACCCAACTCCATCGGCTTTGCGTACGGCGGATCAAGAGTCATCGTGCCGTCTGCCGCCAATTCCCAAAAGATCGTATATTCGTCGCCCGATTTGTCATTGCTGTGTCTAGCCCATGAGAACGTAACGGCTTCCTGTCCGCCACCGGTCTTATCGACCTCCCATCCCCTAGGGACGAAGTGCGCAACCTTCGAGACCTTAGCAAATATTTGTTCGGCGGTTTCGCCGTCCTGTGCTCGCCACGTGCTTTTGACTTTGGCAATGGTGGCGTTGTCGTCGGCACGCGCTGCTAAGCTAGTCAACAGGACAGCCACGGCCAAAGTGATTATCTGTCGCATACTACCCCCGCCCCTCCTATCGCGCGCATCTTAGGGTTGATACTCTATCCGCCCAAAGGGTTCGGGGGTCTTCCATGCGATTTGTTTCCACAGCCTTTGCTGTTCTTGTAGCCAACATGATGTTTTCCGCCATACCGGTTCAGGCCGAAGACAGTGCTCCTAGCAGACTAGACAGTATCACCAAGTCCGCGCGTGAGGCCAAGAACCATAAGTGCGGATGACCTGGGACCGAGCCTTCGACGAGGCCGTGAGCCGCCGCTTCTGCCGGCGAGAAATTGTCGCCGGGACTGCTGTCCTATTTCGATTCTGCGCATTGTCCCCACGCCATGCCGGAGACCGACGCAGAGAGATTCTTACGAGAGGCCGAGGAGTGCCTCCGAGAGGCGGACAAGGCGAGAAATCCGCTGGATCAAGAGGCTTGGCTGAAGCTCGCCGACGAGTGGATGAAGCTTGCGCGAGCCGCCAAGGAACGTCGCAGGTAAGTCCGTTGCAGGTGATCAACGAAATTGCACTAATTGAGGCGGTCTTACCGCATGCCCATGAACAGCGCCGCAACAAACAGTGCGGCGCCAAAGGCTGCAATGCCAAGGCAAATGCGCGCGCGACGTGAATAATTCTCAACGTGCGGGTCTTGGATCATCGGACTTACTTCGGCGCTGAAAGCCGGGCGAGTGAAGCCATTCACTCATCTGTGAGCCGGTCAGCCTGTCTGGCCTTGCGGATCGCTGCCTCCCGTACAGGTCCATGGGGGAGTGACTCGGCTTCAGCGTCTTGCTTCCTCGGCCAGTCTCTGCTCCAGCGTTTTCGTTTGTTTGAACCGCCTGCGTTGCTCACTCATCACTGACAACTGCTAGTTTGCAGCGACAAGCGCCGGGCGACGTTCCTAACGTTCCTAACGCTCCTATTTCAAAACAGGCCCCCCAAATTCAACTAGGCCATCGCGCTCGGACACAGGCCAGTACCCGAACTTGCACGAGAGCGGCACCTATGTGCGGCTGCTGCCGCGAGGCGCCGACCTATTCCCGCGTCAGTGAGGCCCGCTCCCATACTCAGTGGACCAGATTTATTTGCCTTAATGGCGGGCAACTATTGGACAGAAGCACGGCTGACTAACTGGAGGTCTCTCCGTCTCTCGTCACCTCAGCTCTCGTCACCGCGTCCAGTCTTTCCAGTTGACCGGATAAACCAGTGAGGCTCCTGGCGATGTTTCTCAGTAGGAAGGCTCGGCTTTCGGAAATGCGGGGCATTGAAGAAAGGGCTTTGTAGTGATTTGCGAGTTCCTTACATCTGGCGGCCGTAATCATGCGGGCTCCATCAATCAAGAACGATAGAGACTCATAACCGCACCACCCCGGGGGAGTTGCAACTTTTCCCGCACTTAAGGACGGCGCCGGCCGCATCCACGCGTCCGGCGACGATCTACTTTTGGCTTTTGGGCCTGAATGAGCAGGACGTAGAGCGTGTTCTGGAATTCGTCCGTCACTTCCATCCGCCAATCCCAGCCCGGCACCAGCTTCCCGTCAATGCCCTGAAGGATCTGCCCGGCGGTGACCGTGGCCTCCTTCCACGCCGCGTGTTCGTCCGGAAGCTCCTCTCCTTCGCGGTCAATCTCGGTGCGGTCGTGCGTGATGTGAAAGAAGTATTTTGGCATGCGCCAATAATGCGCTACGGCAGGATCAGTTTCCTGACTACCACGAACGATTAACTTGGCGACCGCAGCCCGGACGGAATCAACCAATCACTAAGATGCGCCCCGGTCTCCGCGATCCGCGCGCGCTTGAGCAGGGCCTCGCGTTCAGCACCGGCAGGTAACTGACCGGCTTGCGCCTTGAGTTTAGCCGCCTGCTCGGCCATCCGTTCTTCGAGCGACCGTGTCTGCTTCACTTTGCGGCGCTCCGGCATGGCGCACTCCTCAAGCAATTAAAAACGACTGGGAAACGGGGTCAGCAAGATTTAGTTCCGCCGGCGAAACTTGGACAAAGTTTAATCCGGGATACCCACATTTGTTAGCGGCATCGGCCGCCAAAAATCGGATGATATCCGCAGTGCGCCAAGCGTATTCGAGCGCTCGCGGCCCCGGTGTCCCGCTCCTCTCCAGCCCCGGGACGTCTGGGGCCGTCGCGGGGCTAGCGCTTTGCTTTTTTCTTTTTTGCGCTCTTCTTCTCGATCCGCACGCCCTTGAATTTCTTCGCGGCCTTCTTCGCCTTGCGCGGCCTCTTGACCGCCATGAACTCGCCAGACGATCTGTCGCGCTTCGTCCATCCCGAAGCTCCGCCGATCGACGTTTTCGTTTGAGAGCGCTTCTTCACCGCGCCCTTGCGAGCGTTGTCACCGATAGGCTTGTTGACTGCCATGCTTCCTCCATTGAGCCACCAGCTCTATAAAAGCGCTGTCGTGACAGGCTGTTCCACGCTCTGGAACGAATCGGTTGGCGTCAAATTGAATCCCGGTTCTGTGGCGTGGAGTTTTTTGCGTATGCGTCAGTCCCGTTGGACTCCCTCGATCGTCGCGGCCGACGAGCCGACCGTCTACCTGGTGGCGGACGATTTCGGGCGCACAGGCAGCGCCTGGCGCGAAGCCGACATGGAGACCGCGGACCTCGAAACGGTCATCCAGGAGCTCCGGCCAATCAAGGTAATCGCGTTCAACACATCGGAGCGCTGGTCAGAGGACGTCTCCGAAGATATCGCCCACGAGATCCGGCGCCGCTGCGATCTGCAGCTCACCGACGTTCCATCGCACCTTCAGGAGTTCGTCGACCGCAACGCCGCTCAGGACACGCGGCAGTACAGCTTGCGCTTGGTCTAGCCATGGCGTTCCAACGGAAAAAGCCGGAAGCGCTTGGTGCCAAGTCGCCGCTTCTCAGCTTCATCGAACCGGCCTTGGCTTCGTCGATCGATCGGGTGCCTTCCGGAGACCGGTGGGTTCACGAGATCAAGTTCGACGGGTACCGCGTCCAGGTTCATCTCGCCAACGAAGCCGTCAAGGTCTACACACGACGCGGTCACGACTGGACCCGCCGCTTCCAGAAGGTTGCCGCCGACGCCTGGCACATCAAGGCGAGCTCGGCCGTCATCGACGGCGAGATCGTGGTGCCGGCCGCCGATGGCACCACCGACCTCTCCGTATTGCAGAATGAGCTGAAAGGTACCTCAACCAAGATCGTCCTGGTCGCCTTCGACCTGCTCTATCTCAACGGCCGAGATCTTCGAAAACTGCCTCTGATCCAGCGCAAGGCGGAATTGAAGAAGATCATCGCCGGCACTGACGTCCAGTTCAGCGAAAGCTTCGAGATCGATGGCCCGGATCTGTTTACCCACGCCTGCAAGGTCGGCCTCGAGGGCGTCGTTTCCAAAGTGCGGGACAGCGTCTACCCGATCGGCCGCAGCAAAGACCGTCGATTTCAAGGAGCTGCTCCGGATGGAGCCGGATTCCGGCACCACCAATATTCGGAACGTGAGATCAAAACACTGGACGCGGTGGCTGGATCCGGCGAACCGTTGCGTGGTGCCGTTCAACAGCTTCAGCGAGTTCAACAAGGCCGAAGGCGGCGACGTCTGGTTCGCGCTCGACGAGTCGCGTCCCCTCGCATGCTTCGGCGGCATATGGGCAAACTGGACGTCGGTCCGAAAGGTGAAAGAGGGCGAGACCACCAACGACCTCTACGCATTCCTCACGACCGAGCCGAACACCGAGGTCCGCGCCATCCATCCGAAGGCTATGCCTGTCATCCTGACGACACCCCATTCTCACTCACTGATGCGAGACGCGAGGCATCGCCACGTCGGAACGCGCGCTGAACCGATTTGTTCGATTCCCAACGCTAGGCGCCAATGCAATGAACCTGCTTCGAGACGGTAGCAATCGGCCCAGCTGGGGTTATCACTTAAGGGTCCATTCTTTTCGCACGATCACTGTGGTTCTTGCGTGGGCGCTGATAGTTGGCGCGTTTTACGAACGCCCTGAAATGCTGACAGGGGCTCAGCGGCTTCTTCAACACGGCATCGAGCATGTAGGTGATGCCATACCGTCTCCATGGAGACCGCGGATCGAATTTGTTTTCAGAGAAATTGGCGGACTGATCTGGCTCCAAATCACGCTGCTCGTTCTTGCCTTGCGCGTTGCGCTAGCAACAATCGCGGCGACTTGGCGCCTGATCGTCCGGCGAGATCGTGGCTTGATCTAATTGGGAATTCACGGGCCCCTTTCGCGGCAGACTGCCCGACGATTCGAATTGCTGGGCATGCGCGATGGGCCCTGGTCGGCGACCGCTATGGAGGACGCGGCAAGAACATGAGAACGATTTGTGCGATTACTGCCCCCACGATGCCGCCGATGATTTGCTGTACCGCGCAAAACACGCTCGGATAGCGATCGGGGCGTAGAGCTTGCGACAGCTCGATTGAGAGCGAGGAGAGGACGAGTAAAGCGCAAACCAGCAACACCCTTCCGGGTAGAAAGAATGACAATCCGGATCCGAAAAGGGCGTATGCGCAGAAGCGCTCAATGAATGCTCCGGCGGCGTTGTGATGGGGATCGCCGATTGCGGGCCAGCCTTGCAGGGCTGCCACTGTGACGTAATTGGTCAAACCGAAGCAGAAGCCGATCGCGAGCGTGAGTTGGCGGTTCCGTCGCATCAGGGGATCATATGACGCTTCGGCTATCGCGCGTCGTCTAAATTAGAATATCCTAAATTGGAGCGCAGGGCTGTCCCAAATCATTCTTGGCCGGTCCGTGCCGGTCCAGGATCAATGCGCTCCCGCGCGCCGTCCTTGACGGGGCGATAAGCCAAACGCAATAATGTTGGCTTTCCTGAGCACCATTGCATTGCCCACCAATCAAATCCCAGACGACACGCCTCTGAATCACGTCGATCTTCCTCGGCGGTTGCGGAATGCTCTCGCGGACGAAGGCATCAATACAGCTGGCGCCGTGCGCGATCTTTCTGACGCCAACTTGTCAAGCTTTCATTCGATCGCGGGAGTGTCGATCAGACTGTTGCGCAAGATATTCGGCCCCTCGCGCGTCTAGAACGATGCTTGGCCTGCTGTAGTTCCCCACGCGCCTCGTTCAGCGACGTCCCGGCGACGCGGTCAAGGTCGACGCCTAGCCGTTTGGCTCGGGCGGCGTCCCGCTCGACGGATTGCCGCGATCGGCTACTTTTGGCGGCCGTTTCGGCTGCGAAGCTTTTCAAGTCCTCAACTTTGGGACTTGACCCGCGCCGCACGCCGCCGTGCTTTGTCTCCGGATGCACTCCTTCATAAGCCGCCTTCCGCATCGCGATCAGCTTCGCACGCTGTGCCGACGTCACGTCGAATCAGGTTTTCGGCGATTTCGAGCGTCGCCAGACGAGCTGCCAGTTGCTGGAAAGGTACGCCGAACTTAGGAACGCTATCCAGCGTCGCGAGATTTCCTTCCTCATCAGAGGCTAGGCATTGCGGAGTTCTCTTCCATGGCTACCCAGATCGTGATGGACCACACAGGCGACAGCCGACATTCTTTTGAGCAGGATGATCCCAAGCAGCTCGCCGAGGCTGAGCGGCGCTTCAAAAAGCTGATTGGCCAAGGATTTACCGCTGCCACTCGAACTGGGGGCGGCGATCTCCACGCGATACGGTCGTTTGATCCAACAGCGGACGAAACCCTATTCTATCCACGCTTGGTCGGCGGTTAGAACCTTCGCGGTGCGGCAAATGTTTTTGTTCAGGCGCAGAGGCGCCGATAGTGCGCGCGCTGTGCGTGCGTTCTACCGGAGCTTCATCGAACAAAATGCACCGGAGGTGCGTGCGCGTCGCCTTCTCCGCGAATGGCTGTCTCCGGATCAGCGGGCGCAGTTTGATGCCAAGGGTTATTTCGAAGTCACGGGCTCGCACACCGGCCGGCGTTATCGAATTCATTATGGCACCGTGAGTAATGTTTTGGAGCTTGATGACGAAATGCAGCCTAATACCGGGTGGTGTTTCGTTCCCGAGCGCGCCTTGGTGGCTGGCGACGTGATGCTGGCACAGAAGATTGCGCTCGAGACTGACGAAGCCGCAGTGCTCGCGATCGCCAACCGGGTTTCTATGAGACCGCCCTCGCGGCCCCAAGTGGTGCGGCGCGCCTACTAATCTGCTCATGGGCGGGCGGCCGGCTTGTGGCGGCGTTCCCTTCCCGAGCAGGCGGCGTTTGCGCGGTCGGCGCCTTCCGTTGCTTCCTGTCGCGGCCGGTACGCTTTTCAACTGGAAACTGCTTTCTAGTTGAACGACGGATTTTCGCTACCGCTGGGTGGCTAACGCCGATTTCCGCCGCGATAGCGGGTCCGACTTCTCCGGGCTCGCCGCGATGGCCGCGGCCGCTCGCTCGGCCGCCGGCGTGTAAGGCGCCCGTCGCAGAACCCCGTTGAGCCGCCCTCACAGACAGGCCGTGATCGCCGCCCGCAAGTTTATTGGAGCGACCATCGCTCGACGACGAGATTGTTGGCTCCGCGGCAAACGCCTGGTGACGCCGCGGCTAGGATGCGAAAGGACAGGACCGCGCTCCTATCGCTTGCCACGGCGCCCTGATATCTTTTGGCGTTCCTGAACTTTTAATCGATAAGTTTTGAAGACGCCGCGAATTTGATCGTGTCCCGGATGGGAAATTTGCTCATGCAAAGCGATTTAGTGTGCGCCGAGCGTAACGCGGCGAATGCCGCTGAGGTGGAAGAGTTCGCGGCCGAGCTTCTAGCGACCGGCAGACCTGTAGCTGCAAACGATAACAATGAGGATGGGCCCTGGCTGCTCATTCCATTCCCTGACGATTGGTACGCGACGTGTTGAAACTCGTCCAAGGTCGGCGCCTAGCGCCTTGGCGCGGGTCGCGTCGCGGGCGATCGGCGCGCGGTGCCTTCCTGTCTGGCCCGCGGCGTCGTCAACATCGCAAGTCCTTTTCGAGCGCGCCCGGTCGTGGCACGCCAATAGACAAACTCCACCCCGGCGAAAGGATCACGATGCCATACGAGGCGGCAGGCGAAGCTCGTTCGAAACTGGTCGAACGATAGGTCGAAGTCAGTCGACGGGATCAGAGTATCTTTTAGCAGAATTCCGGCGCCAAGAACCGAAAGGTTTTGCATTGCGCAGGGCGTGACTGTTGCACCGCCTGAGAGCGAGAGCATAACTGTCTGGTCGACCGTCTTGCGTCTGACGCGTCGCCGTTCAACACCCGTCCATTCAACAGACACTTTGCCTCCGGACGTTAGCAGCATCACATGGCGGGGGTCACCGACCACGGGGGCGGCGACCCCCTCGCCGCGAAGGCGTCGATACGCGAAACGAGGACGACTTCGCGACTACATCGAGCATCGGCGCTGGCCCGGGCCGACGCAATAACGTCCGTGCGTTAGTGTTACTTGGGCTGCTTAGCGACGCCCGATGGCTTCGCAGATCGGCTCCGCGAGGCGATCGCTTCAACATTTCGCAACGTCCGTTCGAACTCGGACCGCAGATGTTTTTCGTGCGCCGCATCCTTTGGCTCTGACAAAAACGCAATCTTCACGAGGAAGCGGTTCAATCGCGATGCGACTAGAAGATTGTCAGAGTGCTGCGAGCGCAAGTTCGTGATCTGTCGTCGCATCTCAACGAGGTCGAGCCGGCTATCGTCGGGATTATTCGCCAAGTGAAGCTCATACCGATGCGGCGGATAAACGAAGCCGCCGCGCCGAATATGTTGGCGCGACGACTTCGCCATGGTGAACCCGAACGGGGCAATGTCCGGTGCAAGAGAGGCTAATGCTCTGTAGCCCAGGTGCAACCGAAGACGCGCATTAAGCTTGATGTCGCCGCGAAAAGTTAAATCTGGAACAAGGGCTGCTGTCGCGCGGCAGCATGCCAGCGCGGCGCCGGCATGCCTTGCAAGTGCAATATGGCTGATCGGGCCGACCTGCCGACGTCGAGGGGATCATCGAAGAAGTGGAAGGTGCGCCGAGGGACTTCCGGCAATCATCGCAACTGCTTTTTCGCAATCCGATTTCTAACTGGACGCCACGGCTGATCGTGCTGCCTAGGAGGCCAGATCGTATCGGCGCTTCAACCGATCGCTTGTGACCTTGGCGGCATATTGAATGCGGTCGAGATCGCCTCCGTCGTTCGCTATGACACACAATTGCCAGTTGATGCCCTGTGGTTGATGGGCCTCGTATTCGACTTCTACTGAGACGACATGTTCGGAGCCGGGGAAACTACGAATGTCCTGAAGCGCAATGCGTTCGAGGTCCGCCTTTGAAATTAAAGCTTTTGCCACCTTCATCTCCTGAGTTGGCAAAGGGCCGCGGAACGGCACACCCTAACCAACCGAACCTGCGTGGCTAAGTTCCTATAGGGGCTGCAATGCTTCAGTCCTTAGACCGCGTCGCGGAGCGGGCCTACTGTTGACGATCGCCGATGTCGAACGCGCCTAGGCGGTAATCTTCACCCACCGATTGCTCAGTCGTCGGCCGCGTGATCAAGGTGAACGTGGCGTTGGGGTAGCGCGTCCACACGTCGATATCGTCTTGGGTAACGGTCAGAAAGCCAAAAAAGCACTTGTACCGTCCGGGCTCGGTTGCACGGCCGATTTTATCCCATATGATCTTGTTAACGCGCACTCGCTAGCCCCACTCATTCTCGGGCAGCGAACCGGGTGGCGGCTTGAGTTCTTCGAGACCGGCTTCGATCAGCGCAAGCTCCTCTTGGATCGCTGCGACCGCGTTCTGAGGATTGATGCCCGACACACCTTGCAATTGGGCGAGCACCTTGCGCCGATGCGCCAGCAAGTCCGTCAGGGCGCGACGGTCCCGCACCTTCACGTAGCTGGCTACGATCAGTTCCATGGTCTTTGACACGTTCGTCGTTTCCCGCCGGTTGCGGATTAACAGGGCCGGCTAAGTTCTGTCAGACCGGCTTCGGTCATACGAAATTCGACACCTTCGCCGGTTGAGCGTCGCTCCATCCATCCGTTTCGTAAAAGAGCGAGCGTTGTTCCGGGGTGATCGGGAAGCACCGAAGAAGACACCCAATCGCGGTCACGAAGAGGATCGAGCATTTGCCGGTGATACTGATTGAAAAGCGGCCTATGCTTTTCTTTCCGGCGTATGTCTTGAAGTATAGCCTCCGGCGAGCGTTCAGTGTCCATGGCCGTTGGTGCCATCGCATCGTTTACGATCAATACTGGATCGAGAAAGGCCGGCAATCTTTTCTAAATGGTTCAAGGATATTGTTTTGCGGCATGGATCACGAGGACGCATCGGCTTGGCTCGTGCCGGCACTCAGGCGGAGCTATGCTCGCCTAGCGGCGTGGATGGTGCGCGATACCGCTTGCCGGCACCGCCGCGGGTCGAACGGCCCAACCGAATTCCTGAGAAACCACGGCGGCCTGCGCCGCCGCGTGCCTAAGCCGCGAGGTCGCGAATGACAAAAGGCCGCGGGTTGACGCGACATTGGTTGCCGGAAGAAGAAGCGCAGCTGCTTTCGCTCATTGGCGATGGCGCCACCGCTGACGAGGTCGGAGAATGCTTAGGTCGTACGCGCCAAGCGGTTTACGCTCGCTTGCAGCGCTTTCAAAAACAGCGGGGGCGAGCGAGCAGGACGAGTGGGAAGTCATTTGCTCAGTTACCAGAGCGATCTGGCGACGACGATCGATCCCTAAGGTCGCAAAATCACATCCGCAGTGGATCGCGAGCCGATCCGATCGCATCGTCCGTTCGCCCGCGCTGAGGTAACCTTCAGCTGGTACATCGAAGGTTCAATTGCATCCGCTTCAAAAGGCGCGAAGCTGAGGCGATCGCATTGGGATCGACTGATGACCAGCCCGACTGATGACGAATTGCGCGCCGCGGTCACCGCCGCCATTGAGCAGTGGAAGACGGCGCGCCAGCTTCCTCACCTGTCGCCGAACGATTGTGAGACGTTGAACAAGTTGATCATCACCGGACTTCAAACCGTGCTGTTCCAGCGTGCGAAGGCCTTCGATAAGCGCTATACGAACTGCTTGATCAAAGCCGACGGAATTCGACGACGCGATCTTTAATCGAAGCATGCGGACGAAAGCCCGCGTTCGTCCGAGCCCTTGCTTGGGTTGCCGCGAGTTTCCGCCTTAGACGGAGAGGGCCGTGCAATTGTTCGCAGACCAGATCGAGACCTGCGCCCGGGACATCGACAACGGCCGTTTTCCTTCGGCGCGAGCATCCGAAGTTTTCTACGCGGCGACGTCGAACGATGCAATCAGGGCACGTATGTCGTCGGCCAACTCGCGATAGTGTTCGCAGGCACGCAGATAGAACCCGCGATTACTTCCATCCGATCGTTTGGCAATCAGCTCGCATTCGGCTGCGAGGCTTTCAAAACGTTCCAGCTTGGCTTGGAAACCGGTCATTGGCGGGGCCCCGAACTCGTTACTACAAAAGGGATGAGGACCGTATTCGCTCAATTAAGTCAGAGCGAACATTGTTATGGAGCATAATATCTTTTTGCTGATGGGCGATTTCCGTTTTCGCATCGCAACCAAACCGATCTGTGGCGCGCCATGACCATTTTCTATTTCGCATACGTCATCGGAAGACGGCCATATCCAGATCGCGTCTCGCCTGCGAGATTGCGCGAGTGTTAACTACCTCGCCGCAGAAGCAGCCCGCAATCCCTAGGCGCTCTCTGGTCAGGGCAGCGCCAGATCGTGCATCCGGCCTGCCCTTCGAGGCTCGCTAACACATGAACAATGGCCGGCGGGCATCACTGCCGCCGGCCATCGCTTCGCGCTACCTTGGGCTGGGGGTAATCGGCAGCGCTGAGGCAAGCCTGCCGAACGGCGATTAACAACCCACTAACCAATTCTGGCAGGCTCTGGCTATTTCGCGGGCAACAACGCGGCGGCCTGCGCTCGTTATGGCGCGTCGCTGGCGCGTGTGAGCGGCCACGCTCCTTATCGCCGGCGCCGCCTCCCGCCGGGCCGACGTCGAACGACGCCGCTAAGGTCGCGAGTGGTAACCCAACTTCAACCGTTGTGGCTATACGATTTGCTGTCGCGGATTGGTGACGAGTACCGCGGATACGCATGGGCAATCGGAAACGCGTCAGCCCTACGCGGCTGGCGTGGTCTTCGATAAGCCCGCAACGCGAGGCCCTTGCTGCTCGGCAGAGTGACCGCACGCGTTCTACTGGAAAGAAACAGTGCAGGAACGTCGCAGACAAAAGCGCATCGAAACAAACGAGGTCGCCTACATCTTCGGCGACGGATCGAGCACCTCTTGCCGCGTCGTCGACATCACCGAGCACGGAGCAGCAATCGAGCTACCCTTATCAGCTGGGCATATTATGAGAGACCGGTTCAAGCTGATGATCGCAAAGGATCGCGTCGACAGAAATTGCCGTCTAATCTGGCGTTCAGGCAGCCGTATCGGCGTTGAATTTACAGATTGACGTTTAGGCGATTGCGGAGCGCTTGATCCTACAGCGCGCGGGCAGCTGCGGGCCGCGAAAGTAGCGGCTCACTTCAATTTCGGACTAGCTCTCATCTCACGTGCATCTTCTCGACGATCGCGTAGAGCAGAACGAATATCGATGATCGCTCTTAAAGTGGTTGCTCTTGCGCTTGGTCTCTGGATTACCTGGTCAATCTATTCAGTGACTTTGGCCAATGTAGTTCTCGCCGTCGTCGCCTGCCTCTCATAAACAGAAAGGCCCGCTTGCTTGATCCTTACCGGCTGCGACCCGTCACGTTCTACCCAAAGTGGGCTCCGAATCAGGCCAACTGTGGGGAAACAGGTCGAAGGATGTTGCTGAACGAATTAGGCAGTCGCTCTGTCAGATTAGAATATCCGACGGACTCGCCGCCCATCTCGCTAGATCTTTCCGCGACTGAATTTCAGCGCCGCAATCCCAAGCCAGTCGCTTGGCTCAGCAGAGTTCGTGCGTCTCCCGTACGGCGCGGTGAGAAGCAACGAAAAAGTGGCGCGCGCAGCCCTATACTGCGCCGCTGGTCGGCTGCGCTCGATACCCTGCAAGACAATCTCACCGGCTTCGCTAGAAACACACCAACGCCAGGCGCGACCGTGCCGCGTGATCGAGCTATCAAAGAGAAGGAAATCCGCATCGCTCATGGGACGCATACTCCAAAACAGCCACCTAAAATCGCCACAATACTCAACAATCTAACAAAGCCTAATTTTATTGGTGGCGCGAAGTTCCTCTTCGTATTCCATTGTTTGAAGCTTAAAGTATTTTAGGGCTTCTAAATCCGCTCCGGAAAGCCTGCGAGTCATGTCATCCGCTCCGACGAACAAGATCGCGCTTTTCATCGATGGCGCCAATCTCTACGCGACGGCGAAAACTCTCGGCTTCGACATCGATTACAAGCGCCTGCTGAAGGAATTTCAGAGCCGCGGGGAGCTGTTTCGGGCGTTCTACTACACAGCGATCATCGAGGATCAGGAATATTCCTCGATCCGTCCGCTGATCGACTGGCTCGACTACAACGGCTACACGGTCGTCACCAAGGCGACCAAGGAATTCATCGACGCCTCCGGCCGCCGCAAGGTCAAGGGCAACATGGACATCGAGCTCGCCGTCGATGCCATGGAGCTCGCCGAACACATCGACCAGATGGTGCTGTTCTCGGGCGACGGCGACTTCCGCTCGCTGGTCGAGGCCGTGCAGCGGCGCGGCGTGCGGGTGACGGTGATCTCCACCATCGCCAGCCAGCCGCCGATGATCGCCGACGAGCTGCGCCGCCAGGCCGATGTCTTCACCGATCTCGTCGAGTTGCAGTCCAAGCTTGGCCGCGACCCGTCCGAGCGCCCTGCCCCGCGCGATCGCGAAGCGCGCGGACACGCGCCTAAATTCCTGCAAGAGCCGAGGGGAATCGACCCTCACGACTAGACTGTGAAGGCGGCGTCGGCATCGATGAATTCGGGCGGAATGAAGCGGAATCCGGTAATTATTCTGGTAGTCGTAGTCCGGGCGAGTTCAGCCATTCGCTTATGTGAGCGCCGGTCTCGGCCTGCCTAACTTTGCGGATCGCAGCCAGGCATCAAAACAGCCAAGACCCCAGCCTGAAGGCGCCCCATCCCAGCGCGGCGACCCATCCGAACGTGGCGGCAACGGTCGCCAAGACAAACGCGCCGACGAACATGAAATCCTTAATCCGGGTGACCCTAGTGACCGGCGAAGTTTGAAGGGCTATTTCTGTGTTGCTCATTGTGGCTGCCTCGCTAGGGCCCCCAGGCACCGGGAAAACTTGGCAATCCAACTTCCGTTCCTATCGCGCTGACGATTCGCATTACGTGGGAGCCGGATGACGTTTGGGCGGACCGGTCAGAGAATGAACGAAGTGGCATCCGGCAAGCGCAATTGGCACGGAGGAGGCTGCGTTTGTGGCCCCCCAATCGCGCCCACATCTACGCCGCGCATGCGGCAGGAAAGGTGAGCTGGTGAACACACCGAGGGGCGCCCTACGCTCATCCGGAGACCGCCGCTCGCAAGCTTCTCGAGCTCGCCGCCGGCATCGAGCCGATCAACGGCCGCATCCACATCGAAAAGGTCAATTATCCCTTCATGTCCAAGGCCGGATGCAATGCAAGCGGGCCGGAGTTCGGCGCCGGCATCAGATACGCGATCGAAAAGGGGTGGCTCGAGCTGCATGAAAGCGGCACCTATGTGCGGCTGCTTCAGCTAGGCGCTGACCTGTTCCCTCATCAGTAAAGCAACCTTGCCGACGAGCGGCCAGATGCGCACAGACCAGTTTCCGGATCGGCAATGCCAGGCGGACTGATGTCGCCCATGGGCGCTATTCAGTCTCCGGCGCCCACCTTCAGGGTCGGCTGGTGTGCGACGCGCATTCCACACCCACGACGCCCAGTAGCTCGCGCGCGAGCTGAGCCCCAAGGTATTGATAATTTGACTCTCTAGAGTCCGGCGTCGTCGTTTGTCGGATGCTTCGCCCTGCCCTACGCCCCACGCCTACGCACGCTAACGACCGGCAGACCAAGATCACGTTCGGCGAGATGCGCGGGATAGGATTGCGCGACGTGCTGGTCTATTGCCACTGCGGCCACCATGCCGCTCTGAATGCGGATGGATGGTCGGACGACCTGAGGCTTTCGGATCTGGAGCCGCGGTTCGTCTGCCGGGGATGCGGTAGCCGCGGCGCCGACGTCCGGCCCGACTTCGAGCGCGGCAATCAGCAGCGTGCAATCATGGGGCATCGAAACACGCGATAGAGCCAAAAAACGGCCCCAGCTTTTTGGCGGCGGCTGGGGCCGTTGGTATTTACTCCGGCCCGCAGGGGGGACTTGGAGCCGGAGCACAGCACCAATCCGGTCGCTCGCCACTGGTTCCTGAATGAGGTGATGGGCCAAGTAAAAGGCCGCCAATCGAGGCGCCCTCAATGCAGCCTGCCGGTCAGCTTCTTGATGATCTCGCGAAGGTCGTTTGCGTATTCCTCGATGATCCGGCGGGCCTCTTCCATGCGCGAAAGCTGAGGCTTTGGCGCATCCTTCTCCAGACGGGGCGGGTCTGTCGGACTCATGCAGCAGGGTGGGCCGAAGCCAGGGAGGATCGTTGACATGGGTCGTCGCCAACGACGGCCCCGGCCTAGGGGGCTTTTGGGGTGTGGGTGGCCGGGGCCGCTGGAGGTGCTTGGACCTTGGGCAAGGCCAAGGGTCCAGAGCCTAGGAAAAAACGGCAATCAGCACTGTTCCGCTTCCGCACATTGGCGATAGGGTTCCATAGGCGGGAACGGAGCAGCTGCGATGAAAGACATGCAGGCTCAGTTGGAAAAGCTCCGCACTGATGCGGCCGAGTGCGCGCTGATCCGAGATCTGGCGACCGATCCCAAGAAGCGAGACCTGTTCACCCGGCTGGCGGATCACCTGAGCGTGCTCGCCGCCGAGGTCGAGCGTGCGATTGCGGAGGGTGTGAGCAAGGGATGACTGGTGGCTGGGGGCGGCCGTTCAATGACCCGATAGAGGTAGCCGGCCCCAACTTGGTAACGCTGCGCGATGCCGGCGAGTACATAGCAGCGCTGCCGAAGAAGGAGCACGACGCGTTGGAATGGCGGGCTGCAATGGAAGCCTTGCTCCTGGTGGTCGAGCGCGGTGGCCCGACGATGTTCGCCCGAATCGGCATCATGCGGGCGTTGAACCGACACTACGTCCCGGAGTTCAACCCGAAGGGCAAAGAGCCGCATTGGGGCCGGCGCAAGCTGAAAAGGGATCAATGACCGTCTTCGTCTACGTGAACACCGCCAAGCAGGTCGGCGACGTCGACCACATCAAGGTTTTCGCCACGGTCGACGCCGCGGAAACGTGGTTCGAGGCGAACGATCCGGAAGGCGTCGCCTTCGAGTACGACGTGATCGAGTGATGTGGAGCAGATAATCAGCGCCACATCGTTGGTGGGCTCAGGGCCTTGCGACCCGCCGCTTTCAACGCGTCGGTTGAGAGCTGTCCATGTGACGCGGCATCGAGCAGCTTCGAAGCAACGTACGCTCTGGCGCCCGTCTCGCTTACAGGAATATTTTCGCAAACTTCCTCGAGCACCGCCCTGAGCAGCGCAGTCATTTCAGCATCAAACACGCCGAACTCCCGAAATTGAGGGGATGCTGAACGCTGCACAAGCGGAATATATTCGCTCGGCAGCGTTCGCCACGTATTCCGGTCTGGGCTCTGAAATCCCAGCGCCTGCTAAATTGGCACCTGACTGTTAACGTGATGTGACAGCTTCCCCGGCCGCATCAACGGGGAGTTCGCCGGACCTACAAACAAAGCCCGCCAGCGTGAACCTGCGGGAGATCGCGAAGAGGCTGCCGACTGAAGCGGCCCTACTCATCCCAGATGCGTTCGCCGCACCTTTCGCGTTTGAAAAGGCGAACTGTCTTTCCCTGTGTGGGATCGAGGAACTTATGGGCAAGTTTAAGTGGGGTGGCGCACGCAGGGCAGTGAAGAAACCGATCTCGCTGCGGTGTCTCTCGATTGTCGCTCATGTGCCGACCCTCGATGCGCAGTAGCCGTCCGCGCGCTTCCAGGCTCTCCATGTTCCTTCAAATAGAACACCCCGTTCCGAAATTGGGATTGGTGAAACCGGTCAGATGGATTGCAGCCGAAGAGGAACATGGCACTGCTCTCTTTCCAGCCCCAATGCTCCCGGCCGCCGATCCAATTTCGGATTAGAGCGCCGGGAGTGAGCATCTCCCGGACATGCCACAAGTTCCCGCTTCGGAACTTACGAATGATTCGCGCAGGCATTGGATCTTTGCTAAAAAATCCTTACCGGGGCTGGCGCCTTATTCCACTTATCAATTTCACCCGGTTTATTTGACCATGCGCGGGCCGCAGCGGTTTAAACCTCCCGCTGCGGCCTTCGTATTGTTTGAGGGATTGACTCTATGCCTGACGAACATTGCCTGATCGTCCACGCAGCTGGAAGACAATTGGATCTGCTACGCGGAGAAGCTTCGCGCATCGCAAAAGGAAAACAGATCAACTGGTGGACCGATCGCGCCGAAGTTGGCACGCGCTTCTGTTTTGAAGATGACGCGGCGAAAGAAGCTTTTGCGCTAACCTGCGACAACTTTGGCATTCGTCGCCGAGACGGCTAGCCAAGAGTCCCGATCGCCTCGCGAAGCTGTCAGCGTGGATCCTCAGCGAGGAGCAAAGGCCGCCATGTCGGCTTCTGAGTCTCGCTGGCTCGCTCGACCGAGCTGGTGGAGCGGCCCCGGCCCATACCCCTGCCCCACGCGAGCCGGGGCCGTTCTCTCCGCCGTTGGTGATTCGGAAGCGTCCGCAATGACCGGCTCCATCATTCTCATTCCTGGCATGCTCAAGGCGCTAAGGCTGGCGCGCGTCTACGGCTTCTTGGTCCAGCGCGGAGGCGGCATTCATTACCCAGGCGGCAGCCAACCGGCATGCTCGACGGAATTGGCGCAAAAGATGGTTGAAGGTGGCTGGCTTGTGAAGCACGGCGAGCGCTATGAGCCGGCGACGTCGCATTTTGACCCAATGCAGAAGTGGGCACGAACGTTGTGTCTGGCCCGCAAACGGTTTGAACACCCTCAATTGCCAACCGCAGCCAGCGACATTGTGTTAGGCTGCGTATGCAACGGAGCCGTCGAAAGTAGCGGCGCGGGAGTTCACCCGCTGGGTAGGTACCTGCGAGAGGATGGCTGTGACCGAGCAGCGAGTCCCAAGGCGACTAGCGGCAATCTTGGCTGCCGACGTGGTCGGCTACTCCGCGTTGA
Source organism: Bradyrhizobium sp. AZCC 2230 (assembly GCF_036924495.1). Lineage (NCBI taxonomy): Bacteria > Pseudomonadati > Pseudomonadota > Alphaproteobacteria > Hyphomicrobiales > Nitrobacteraceae > Bradyrhizobium > Bradyrhizobium sp. AZCC 2230. The sequence goes on from NZ_JAZHRS010000001.1 coordinate 4,683,285, forward strand.
TGCAACGCGCCGAGGAAGCTACCTATGCCGAGTTCGAGCGGCTCAAGCGAGAATTGATCGAGCCTAGCCTCTCCCGCCACGAAGGGCGGCTCATCAAGACAACGGGTGATGGCGCGCTAGCCGAGTTCGCAAGTCCATCGGCTGCGGTGCGATGCGCGGTGGAGATACAGGAAAGCATCGCTTCAGGCCGAAGCTCATTTAAGCTACGCATTGGGGTCAATCTCGGGGAGGTTATCGTTGGGGCTGACGGGGATCTTTTTGGCGACGGGATCAACATCGCTGTCCGGCTAGAGGGGGTCGCCGATCCGGGCGGCATCCTGATTTCCGAAAAGGTGTACGGCGAGGTCGAAGGCAAGCTGGATGCTGGCTTCGAGGATCGCGGCGGACAGCAGCTCAAGAACATCGCCAAGCCGGTCCGCACTTACGCTGTATGTGCGAGAGCACATGGCCCGCTGGCCGAGAGGCTCACTCCGGCTCCTCCACTTCCAGACAAGCCCTCCATCGCCGTGCTGCCGTTCGCGAGCATGTCTGGCGATCCCGAGCAGGAGTACTTCGCGGACGGGATGGTTGAGGAGATCACGACCGCGCTTTCGCGGTTCCAATGGTTGTTCGTGATCGCTCGAAATTCGAGTTTCACCTTCAAGGGCAAAGCCGTCGACATCAAGGAAGTCGGGCGCAGGCTTGGCGTGCGCTATGTCCTTCAGGGGGCGGTGCGCAAGGCGTCGGGGAAAGTTCGCATCACGGGGCAGTTGATCGATGCGGTTACTGGCGCGCATCTATGGGCGGACAGGTTTGAGCGTGACCTGACCGACGTCTTCTCTCTTCAGGACGAAGTAACGCTCGCCGTTGTCTCGGCTGTTCAGCCAAAGATGCTTCAAACAGAAATTGAAATGGCGACGCGGCGGCGACCAGAGAACCTTACTGCCTATGACTTTTTTCTCCGAGCCATGCACCAGTATCACCGGACGACCCGCGAAAGTTTGGCCGAGGCGATCAAGCAGGCTCATCACGCTCTGGAGCTAGACCCGAGGTTCGGCTCTGCGGCGGCTCTGGCAGGTGACTGTCATGCGAGCAACGTCGCTCTAGGCTATTCCAAGGATCCCCAATTCGACTGCAAGGAAGCAGTTCGGCTTGCCCGTTTGGCATTGAGCATCGATGATGGTGATCCGGACACGCTGTCAAGGGTTGCCGTAACCTTGGCGGGCATGGTCGGCGATAGCGAAGCCGAGATCGAAATGGCTGACCGGGCCGTCGCGCTCAACCCAAACTCATGGCGCACTTGGAACAACAGAGGCTGGGTCTACATATTGGCGGGGCATCCAGAGGAAGCGATGCGAAGCTTTGAACGCGCCATTCGCATGAGCCCCGTAGACCCGCTGTTACACATGACGTTTTTTGGCATTGGGAATGCCCTTATGAGGCTTCGCCGCTTTGACGAGGCGATCATCGTATTTAAGAAAGCCCTTCGTCACAATCCCTCCTTCGTGCCAGCTTACCGCGGCCTCGCGTCCGGCTTCGCCCATCTCGGACGCGACACTGAGGCGCACGAGGCGGCGGCGCGCGTGCTTGAGATCGATCCCGCCTTTACAATATCGGCGTGGATCGCCCAGGTCCCCAAACACTCAAAGCTGTTTGTTGAGGGTCTTCGGAAAGCGGGGTTGCCCGAATAGCCCGCTGCGTAGGAGGGACGAGGCGACCGAATGACTGCTTCTGGCCCTAGGCGACCTTGGCTTTGTATCAAATTTCTGCTTCGCGCCGAGAGCAGTCTTAGATCTCGATAATCGGACGTTATCAAAACCGTCACATCGACGAAATGCGCAGCATCACAATTAGCGTTACTGGCTCGGAAGAGCGAGCTTAGCTAAGGACTCTACGACAGCGTTCGCCTTCTTAAGTTCTCCCGCGCATTTTTCCGCGAGCCATATCGGCCCGTTGCTGCCGGCATATTCGTGCACAATCTGGATCTGTGAAATAGCCGTTCGTGCCACTCCTAAATCACCAGTTCGCTCGGCAAGCATCGTGAGGCCGGAACAGAGGTTGCACGCGCATTCGACCCACTCATCGGGGGCCCGTTCACGGGTCAATTCCAACAGCGCCCGCTGGTATGCATCGATCGCCTCCTCCAACGCCCTTATATCACCGCTATTTCGCGCGAGGCTTGAAAGAGCCAATCCGAGCATGTGCTGTGTCCTGGCCCAATCAAATGGTACCAGCTCGCGCGTCCTTTCCGTCAACGCCTCACGATACGCTGCAACTGCTTGAACGAGTCGTCCTACATTCCCCTCATGCTCGCCTATTACTACTAGCACGTTGCCAAGATTAAACTGCACCATAGCCCGGTCGAGGGGTACACGATCACGCGGAAGTACTGAAAGCGCCCATTGATACTTCTCAACGGCTTCAAGGAGCGCAGCCATGCGATCCTCTCGTTGGCCAATATTTTTAAGCACAATCCCGAGATTGTTGAGCACCCCACCGTGCGAGGGCTTATGTTCGCTGGTCCACTCCTTCAGTGCTTCTTGGAACGCAACGACCGCCTCGTGTAGCCGTCCTGTACTTTGCTCGCGATCGCCAAGTTTGGCGAGCGCATTGCCGAGATCAAATTGCAGCAATGCCCAAGAATGTGGCGATCGCTCGCAGGTCATTTCTGTTAAGGCTTCACGGTATGCCGTCACAGCTTGTTCAAGATTTGTGGTCCCGCTCTCGCGTACCCCCAGAGCCCAATGCGCATCGCCCAGCTGCCACTTCATTAGAGGCCATTGATGCGGCGAACTTTCGCGGGTTCGTTCCAGCAATGCTAACTGGTAACATGCGATCGCTTCCTCAATCAGTTTGGCATCGTCAACGATCCCACCGAGCGCAAAAAGCGCATCACCTAAATGAGTGTTTGAGCTCGCCCAATCAAGAGGAACGCGCTCTCGGGTCCATTCCAGCAGGGCAGCCCTTAGGGCAACAATTGACTCCCTGAGAAATCCGGCGTCGCTTTCAAACTCACCGATTAGGGATAAGGCGGCTCCCAGGTTACTCTGAGTGGCAGCCCACTGTAGCGGAACACGTTCTCTGGTTCGTTCTGTCAGAGCAGCGCGGTAGGCCTCAACCGAGTCCCTAAGAGCACTCGAGTCTGTTCCGCCGGAAAGCCTGAGAAGCGCACAACCGAGATTGTTCTGCGTAGCCGCCCAATCAAGGGGCACTAACTCGCGAGTCTTCACGGTAAGAGCGGCACGGTGGGCCGCGACCGCTTCCGCCAGGCATGTGCTGCCCTCCTCCCGATCGCCTAATTCTGCCAACGCAATTCCAAGATTGTTCTGAGTCCTTGCCCAATCGAGCGGCGCGCGATCACGGGTCCGCTCAGTCAGTGCCGCCCGGTACGCAAGGATCGCTTCCTTTAACAAGGTGGTGCCGCCCCTGCGGCCCCCAAGCTCGCGGAGCGCCGCCGCGAGGCCGTCCTGCGTTGCGGCCCAATCGAGAGGTGCGCGGCCACGGGTGCGTTCCAACAAGGCTGCCCGAAAAGCAGCGACCGCCTCCTCGAGTCGTAGCGTTCCTCGATCGCGCTCGCCGAGAGTCCGAAGCGCGTGACCAAGATTGTGCTGCGTTTCAGCCCAGTCGAGCGGCGCGCTATCCTGGGTCCGTTGTAACAATGCCTTGCGATAGGTCGCGACAGCTTCTTCCAAGCGCTCGGGATTGCTCTCGCGACGGCCAAGCATGTAGAGTGCTAACCCCAAACTGTTTAGCGCTCGTCCGAGCTGTGCCCCTCCGGCTATCAGTAGAGCACATCGCGCTACCTCGATTGCGATTGAAAGATCCAAATTCGTTCCCTGATCGCGGCCACGCCTGTAAAAGTCTTGAAAGCGTCCACAAACTGCTTCAAAGCAAGCAGGCTCATTCTCAGGTTGTTCTAGCGTCGCAATCCTCAGCACACGCTTAGCAGCGCCACGCGCGTCGCGCCGGAGGACGTCTTGGTGTAGTCCTGCCTCCAAAAGTGCGATGCCACTGCGAGTTGAGGCCTGCCGCCGATCCGCTTCTTCACGTTCCCAATCAGCAATGCCCTGATCAGCTTTCCTCGCTGCGCCATCGAGATCACCAATTCTGGTCTTCTCTGCGACGTCGTCTAGCACACTGTTCACGAGATGACCGAGGTTACTGCCGCGCATACTCTTCCCGCTAACAGCGACAGCAATCTCCACTGCGCCAACCAGTTCTAAGACTGCCTGATCGAAATCAAGTACCTCTGCGGGTTTCAGCCGACGGGCATAGCTCAAATACAGTGCGTCTCTCTACTCCCGTCTCAGATTTTGCTGCAATCGAGGCACGCGCATCGAAGGCAGCAACTAATCTCTCTACCAACGCGTCTTCCAAGGGCTTCGGTTTTTCTATCAACCTGACATTGAAGTCTCGCACGAGAATGTAGATTTGCCTCGTGTCATCGGAAGGCTTGCAGATATTCGAATGATTGGCGTCGATTGCAATGGGTCGCACATTTGCGAGACCAGGATCTGCGCTATCCGGCGAAACAATGGTTCCGAGGAAGGACGTCCTTTGCGTTTCAGTGAGTACCAAGTGAGTTATGCCGCGCGCGTTTGCCCAATCCCGATACCAATTGTTCAAATCTCGAAGGTTGGGGTCATTGCGAACTAGCGAGGCGGTCGCGGACGAAGGGCGTACGAGAATCCGTAGGCGATCTCCCCAGGTCGCCAAACCCGATCCAAGATGCGGAGTACCAAGAAAAGCCACCCGTTCAACGCGTTCGATGAATCCAGCCGAGCGCTTATCATAGCGCGCCATGCTATCCGCCGTCCGCAATATCTGCTTGATTACTAACCCGCCGAGACTGTGCCCGATCAGCGTCAATGGGCCCTGCGCGAGCTCTGATTCAGCGTTGACTCTGGCCAAAATGCTGGTCGCCTGATCCGTTAAATGCATCGCAGTCCCGCGCAAACGCGATACGGCCGCGTTGTACCCCACAACGTAAATAGCAAGTGACGCACAGTCTCGTGCCAACCATGCCGGCCAGAATGTTTCGTCCAGGTTCCAAGGCTTGCGCCCAACTTCAAGCCGCCAGGTGTCATAGTGATGCCCGCCAAGTCCGTGCAGCAACAAAATGCTGCCGGTGGGTTGTTCGGCGGGATCCGCCACTTTGAAGAGATCAGACATCGTGTCGCCAATGACTACTCAACCGCTGAAGTTAGCATATTTGCAACTTAGTGGCGACATTGGACTGCACCTGCCTACCGATAATCACGCCTTACCGCGAGTGAGCTCACCGTTCCGGGCGCTGTACCAAGGGCCAGAAGGCGGGCCTCCAAGTCGCAAAAGCGTGGGTTGGCACCGTAGCTAGGGTGCGAAGCTACCTGCAGCTGTCAGGAGACCGGTGGAAATTCAGACCGGTAGCAAACTCGGTTTGGAGGAGCGGTGATCCCCCACGAGTAGCGTGCTAGTGCCCCTCGATGCTGCGCAGGCGGCCCAATCGCCGTCGCATCCTCGTCAATCTGATGGAGTAGCCGGTGGATGCCATCCTCTCAGGTCGGCTAAATCACGTTGACGTGGTGGCGCCTTCTCGAAACTCAGCAAGGCGCCGAAAAGGCATTCGGCGGTACGGTGAGGCAATGGCAGGAAGAGTTCATTGTCGCCCAGTAATTCGACCGCGCCACTTCCGACCTCTGCCGCCGAAGAAGGGCGACAGATCACTGCCGCACGTTTTAGATCCGTGATCCGAGAAAAAAGGTTAAGAGGAGCCCCTTGCCTTTAACTTCGATCTGCCCGCGCGGTTCGCAGTGAAACACTCCCGCGACTCTTTCGTAGGTGGCCTCCGAGATTTGAATTTGGTCGGGCTGGCTTGTCGATTCAAGCCGGCTCGCCAGATTAACGGTGTCGCCCCAGACGTCGTAGATAAACCGGTGCTGGCCAATGATGCCGGCCACCACATCGCCGGAATGAATTCCAATTCGGGATGACAGCGCTATTCCGAACTGCTTGCCGGTCTCGCGAACGATGTCGATCATACCGAGTGCCATGTCCGCGACCGCAATCGCATGATTAGGCCGCTCATCAGGAAGGCCACCGGCGAGCAAATAGGCGTCACCGATGGTCTTGATCTTCTCGAGGTTCAGCGACTTCGCCAACGTATCGAAAGCGGAAAACAGGTGATTAAGAATTTCAATAATCCGAGCGGGCGAAGAGCCACTGGCCAAGCTGGTAAAGCCGACCAAGTCCGCGAAAAGGATCGTCGCATCCGGGAATCGGTCCGCGATCGCCACCTCGCCTAGTCGCATGCGGTCCACAACGCCTGCTGGCAGAATGTTCAGCAACAGCGCGTCAGATTTGCTTTTCTCAATCCGTAACTGGTCAGTGAAAGCCTGTTCGCGATCGCGTAGCCGCTTTCGCTCGAGAGTCGCTTCGATGCGTGCAGTCAACAGCACGGGATTGAAGGGTTTCGGAATGTAGTCCTCGGCACCCGCTTCGATGCAGCGAACGGTACTGTCGATCTCGTCGAGTGCGGATATCATGATGACGGGAATATTTCGCAGCGCCTGATCCTCTTTCAAGCGCAGCAGGACTTCGAAGCCGTTCATATCCGGCATCATCAGGTCCAGCAACACCAGATCGAACGGCGTTTGCGCCAGCAGGTCGAGCGCACTCGCCCCCCCTCGACCATGCAGACAACGTGACCATCGCGGCTGAGCCTGCGGGACAGCAATTCGCGATTGGCCAGGATGTCATCAACGACGAGAATGCGACTCGATTGCGATTGAAGGCGGCTGCGGGCCGGACCGATCGACGCGATAACCTGGCCGACGAGGTCCTGCTGCGACCTGACCAAAAGTGGCAGACTGTCGCGCGTCCCGATTGCGCCCGAGTCGGTCATCGCCACCAGCCGATCAACCTGTTTCAGCAATTGCTCGGCGGCAGAGACCATCTTCCCGGCATCGTTGAGCAGTTGTTCGCGGCCGTTCTCGCGCGCATCCTCAATGATCAGTTCGCTGTATCCCTTGACCGCATTTAAGGGCGTTCGCAAATCGTGGCGAAGCTTGGCCTTGAATTGCACCAGATCAGGCTCGGTAGCGGTAGACCCTTTGAGGGTCAACGCGACGAGCCGATGAAGTTCTTGTTGGAGCGAAAGTCCTGCGGTGCGAATGCGTGTAAGATCCGCGACCAGCGCGTCGTCATGATCGCGGCGCGCGTCATCCATCAGGAGTTCAGCAATCTCGATAATGACCTGAGTCGAAATGTTGAATTCTTGCCGGACGAATGCCTCCAGCGCGCGGTCGAAGCGCGGATCTGGTTCGCCTGTGGTGGGACGAGCGGTCATGCCATCAACTTGGCGGCAACAGAGCTTCTATTTTTTCCAGCAAACGCGACATTTCGATGGGCTTGGTATCGTAGTCGTTGCAACCCGCCCCAAGGGCCTTCTCCTTGTCGCCGGACATCGCATGGGCCGTCAGCGCAATAATCGGGATATGCCCCGTCGTCGCGGATGCCTTAACCTGCCGAGTTGCCTCCCAGCCGTCGACAACAGGCAGGCTCATGTCCATCAGAATCAGGTCCGGTTGTTCGCTCTCAGCCATGTGGACTGCCTCGCCACCGTCGACCGCCATCACCACCTCGAATCCCTTGCGGACAAGACGACGAGAGAGCATGTCCCGGTTCATCTCATTATCTTCAACTAGCAGTATCTTGGCCATTGTTTCCGCCATCAGGTCATGCAGTCACATCGTCGGATCGGCTCTGGCCGGCCGCTAACCGTCCATTCCACGCACAAATTGGACGAGTTGAAATTTAATAGTCCGGACCTCTGGTACGTCGTCTCGAACGGGGCTCTGACAAATGAGTTCGGAAGCGACCGCAGACCGGAGTTGCCCTTCGCGCTTCCCTATAACGGACCTTTCGGCTTCTCGACGCTCAGCGCGCTGGACCAGAAGAGCATGTTCTGCCTCGCCGTCGTGCGGAACGGCTCCGACCGATTGGTGATCATGATAGGCAATGCACAGATCCATTTCGCGCAGATCGCGAGATCATTCGTGCTTCGAGGTCGTTTGACCATATCGCTGGCTGCACTGGCCTTCGCCCTGACCGTTGCGCTGGGTATCCTGTTGTCGGCGCGCTTCGTGTCCCGCACCATCGCTCGCGCCACGGAACTCGCTCTAGCCATCGACCCGGCGGCTCCGCAGGGATCGATTGCACTGGATCAAGTCCCGCTCGAGCTCAAACCGCTGGTCCAAGCTCTCAACCGGTCGTTCGATGAGATCGATGCCTACATCCGAATGCAGCGGCGGTTCCTCGGCAATGCAGCTCACCAGCTACGTACGCCGCTAACCGTGCTCCGCGCGAAGATCGAGGATGTCACCGAACCGGGGATAAGAGCCGAACTCGTACGCGATGTCCGATGCCTGGCTTCGCTCGTCTCGGCAATGCTGGACCTCGCCCGTCTGCAGAATCATGCGATCGAAAAGCAGCCCTTCGACCTAGCAATAGTGACAAGGGACGTGCTCGCTGACCTTAGTCCCTCGGCTTTGGATGCCGGTATCGAGCTCTCGTTCGAAGCGGACGAAGGTACTGCAAGTATAAAGGGCGTCGAAGCAGCCATTCGGAGTGCCCTCGCCAACCTGGTTAGCAACGCATTAATTCATGCCCGAGGCGCTCGACACATTGTGGCCAGGCTAGGTCCCGGGAGCGTATCCATCACCGATGACGGAGCGGGCATATCTCCGGACGTCAGGGACAAACTGCTTGAGCCTTTCCGGACGGGCAACAGCGCCGGGGACAGCGCGGGGCTCGGGCTTTCAATCGTTCAGGAGATCATGGCAGCGCACGGGGGCGAATTGACCATGGCGTCGGCTCCGGGGGGCGGGACGACCGCCTGCCTTCGCTTTCCCGAAGCTGCCTTCGCGGCGCGAAACGAAACCAGCTTCCCTGGGATCGAACCGACCTAGGGCGACGGCTTCCGGGCCTCGCGTGGCGAACCTGCCGCAAGACTCCAGCCGATTGCCGAACCGCATCACCATCGTGGACGCAACCGTTCCATGAAAGGCGCCAGGCTGCGCCTGCGTCATGTCGTCGGCACCCAGGCCGGCATCGAGCAATGCTCGGGCAACGTAGTCGCGCGTTAATGGAGCGGCAGCATACCCGCGGACGTGCTCAAAACGTCGCGTGCAACCAAAGCCTGCGAAGACCATCGGAGAACGCATTCATGCACATCAAGATCGTTCCGCCCATTGGGGCGCGCTATTGGGTCGGCATTGCGATCGCCAGTGTCTGTGGCGCGAATCTGGGTGATGCCACGGTGGATGTGCTCGAGTTGGGCGATGCTGCCCGTCTTGCGGCGCCGGGGCTCGCTTTCGCGGTCGTCGTGCTGGCAAATCAGTGGAGCAGTCGCGGGAGCGAGATTCACTATTGGCTGGCCATTCTTGTCGTCCGTGCGGCTGCGACAAGCTTGGCCGATATCGGTGTCGAATATGCGAACGCGAGCTACGCGACGCTCTCCGTCCTGATTGCGGCAATTCTGGTGGCGTTCCTTGCGGTGCGCAACGCTTTCATCTCTAAACGAGAGATGCCGCAAGCTTCATATGCAGATGGTAACTATTGGGGGGCCATGTTGCTTGCCGGCACGCTCGGAACGATCATAGGCGACTGCATCGGCCACGCGATTCATCCGGTTACGGTCGGTGTGCCAATCTCTGCAACGATCACTGGCGTGGCCGTTGCCCTCATTCTTGGCGCGAGGCCGCGTCGCGAAGCGTCGGTCGGGACTGCTACCTATTGGATAGGCGTTGTCGCGATCCGCGCCTTTGGCACCAACCTCGGCGACATCGCAGCTTACGTATTGTCGCGCCCTCTAAGCATCGCGATCAGCGCTCTGCTGTTAGCGACAACGTTGACGATGTGGTACGAGCCCATCGATCCCGAGGTCACGGAAGCAAGACGAGGCCCGCTTGCGTGAGCACAGCATCGACCACATGTCAGCAAATCCGAACTGACGCGGCCACTTACTCCCGCTCTGCAACTATGTGCCTCATCGCTTGCGGAAGCGCTCGTCGAAGTGAGTTGATTTCGCAGCAACAACCCGCACTTCAAGCCCGCCCGAGCAATTCTGCTCCGCCGCCCCGCGCCGGCGCGACCGTTAGATCAAAATCGTCCGGCTTCTTCGCGATCAGCGTCTGCGTCGTCAGAACCAGTCCCGCGACCGATGCCGCATTGCGCACCGCGCTGTAACTCACCCTGACGGGATCGATGATTCCGGCCTGGACGAGGTCGACCATGCTACCGGTGCGGGCATCGAGGCCAACGCCGTTATGCGACTTTGCGACCTTGTCGACGTAGGCCGCGCCGTCCAGACCGCAATTGGCAGCGATGCGGAAGAGCGGCTGCGTCAGCGCCCGCTGCAGAAGCTGCGCACCTTGCCGTGCGCTGCCGGTGAGGCCGGCGATCAGCGACTCCAGCGCTGGTGCAGCACGTATCAGCGCAACGCCACCGCCTGGTACGACGCCCTCTTCGAGTGCGGCACGTGTTGCATTGATCGAATCCTCGATCAATTGCACACGCCGCTTCTGCTCGACGGGAGTTGCCCCGCCGGCGAGAATGATGGCCGTACCACCGGCAAGCTTTGCCAGCCGCTCCTGAAATTTGTCGCGCTCGATGTTCTCCGGCGCGGCCTCATATTGGCGCTTGATCTGTTCGCGCCGGGCGTCGACGGCCACCTGATCGCCGTTACCGGCGGTGATCAGCGTCCGCTCTGCCGAAATTCGCACTTGACGCGCACTGCCGAGATCCGCGAGTTCGCATTTATCGACGCTGCCGCCAAGATCACGGGCGATCACCTTGCCGCCCGTCGCGATCGCGATATCCTCGAGCAGCGCTTTGCGCCAATGTCCGTATTCCGGTGGATGAATGGCAGCAACTTTGAGCTTGTCTCGCTCGCGGCGCGCGAGCATGTCGATGATGCAGGCCGGAGCCACCTCATCGGCGATCAGCAGCAGCGGCCGCCCACTCTTCGCTATCAATCCATAGACCGTCGTCAACTCGGCCGGCGACAGGATCTTGTGGTCCGTCATCAGGATAAAGGGATTATCAAGCACAGCCTGCATCCTTTCGACATCCGTCACCATGTGATGGGAGAGATAGCCGCGGTCGAACGCCATGCCCTCGACCACCTCCAGGACAGTCTTGACGCCGATGCCAAACTGCACGTCGACGATGCCCTGCGACCCTGCCCGTTCGAAGGCTTCAGCGACGAGGTTTCCAAGCGCGACGTCGTTGGCGGCAACGCGCGCGATCGCCCGCACACCCTCGCCGCCCTGAAGCTGCTTTGCCTCTGCTTTCAACGTTGCCACGGTCGCTTCGACGGCGGCTTCGATTCCGTGAACCAGTTCCACCGGATTGGCGCCCTCGGCGAGGCACGCCAGCCCCTGCTGAACAAGCGCATCCGCCAGCACCGTCGCAGTCGTGGTGCCATCGCCGGCGACCTCATTGGTCTGCCGCGACACTTCGCGCACGATCTGCGCGCCCATATTCTCGAACGGACATTCGAGTTCGATCTCGTCGGCTATGCTCACGCCGTCGCGAGAGACGACCGGCGTACCGATCGGCCGATCCATGATCGCGTTCATGCCCTGCGGTCCCAGCGTCGCCGCAACAGCGCGCGCCAGCTTTGCAACCCCGCGGCCAAGGGCCTCGCGAGCGGCGGCGTCATGGAGCATCATCTTTGGCATTGCTTCTCTCCCGATTTTGTTGTCGCTGGCTTCCGGCGCCGCTCGCTAAGACGGATTCATCTTGGGGCGTTCAGGCAGGGGGGTTGTCATATCGAAGCGCGCTGACAACAAGCCCCTACACAAGGCACCGTTGAACTCGGCGTTGACGCCGACGCGCCGCAGCCCCCTGACATAGGTTTCGAGGCCCTCGGCCGGAAGACGCCGTCCCTCCGCCGACAAGAACGCCGGCGCATCCGAGCTGCACGGCCCAACGATCTCTCGCCGCTCCAGATAGCGCCCGACCAGGTCTTGGCCTTCCCTTTCGACAGCCAGCGCACCAAGCTCGGCGAGGATCATCGTGACAAGTCGCTCCGCCGTGTAACCCCGAACCATCAGCTGACTCAGCAGCGCTTCCTGGCGGCGCTGAAACGCCTTCAGAAGAAAAGTACGGCGCACTTCACTCAAGTCTCCCGTTGCCTCGCTGCCGAAGGTTTCCTGGAACGACAGGCCCTGCGAAATGCCTTCGTTGATCTTGTCGGCATACATGTGCTCGCCAAGAACGACGCTCACGCCGCGAACCCATGGTAAGGCGCTCACGACGGCACGCATATCGTCCGCCATCATGAAGGCAAAGTTTGCGGCGCACCAATAGGTCGGCAAACGGAACTGGATGTGGACATGATCAATGGCATCCACCTCCACACCGGTGACGAAGCCGAGCTCCGTCACCGACTCGTCAAGCTCCGGGTCGATTACATGGCGTAGCCGATCCCAAATCTCGGACGTGCGACCGGCATGTGGTCCGCTGGCGGTCATGATGCCGCCGCCATAGGGGCCGTCAGCTTCTGCTTCTGCGCCACGATATCGACGTCGTAGAGGCGAGCCGCATTCAACCCAAGAATCTTCTTCTTCGCCGTCGGCGACAACGACACGCCAGTCTCCTTGGCCACATCATCCGGCAGCTCGAAGGCCATGAATTTCTCGATCAGCCATTTCGGCGTCCAGATGCCGTAGTCGCTGCCGTAAAGCAGCTTGTCCTCTCCGAGCCAGAACAGCAGTTCGGAAATGACATGGGCGAAATAGCCCGGTCGGGTATGAATGAACGGTAGTGCGACGGCAAGACCGCCATAGACGTTGGTCTCCTGCGTGGCGATCCAACAGAAATCGTCCAGCCGCGGCAGGCCGCAATGCTCGATGATGAAGTTCAAGTTCTGGAAGGATGTCGCGACATCATCGACGTCGGCGACATCGAAGGCGTCACGGTTCAGGGGCAAAATCGTCGGCCCCTTGTGCACATGGATGTTCTTGATCCCGAGTTTCTCGGCCTCTTCCAGGAAACGATACGAGGCCGGATCGGTCAGCTTGTAGCCTTTGGACTCGCCCTTCCACTCGGCGGTGTAGAGCTTGACGCCCTTCAGATGGTATTTCTCGGCATCGGCGCGCAGCTGATCGAGGCCCCGTTCGCCATCCCGTGGATCGAACGCACCGTTGATGATGAAGCGATTGGGATAGGCTTTCATCATCGCATAGTTGCGTTCGATGTTGTTGAAGCCTTTCTTGTAGAAGTCGGACAGGTAGGTCGACTGCAGAATCGCCATGTCGTCATAGCCATGCACGAAAAGATCGTCGTGCATGGTCTGCGCATCGTATTTTTCAAACTTCTCCTTCGGCCACAGCCACTCCTTCGGGCTGAGATTTGAATGGTAGGCATAAAAGCAGTCGATGAACTGCTTGCCGTGAACGTTCTTCTGATTCTGCGGGCTGCCATCCCAGAAATGGGTGTGCCCGTCGATCACGAAGATTTCCTCGCCGTCTTTGGTCTTGAACATGGTGTTTCTTCCCCTATCCTGATTTTCGCCCGGCCCACGCGGTGTTGCCGGGCGAGCCAATCGATACCGAGCCAGCCGGTCACTATGAACGCCTATTCGTAGGCAAGGGCATCGTTCATGTCGCCGAACAGCGCGACGGTGTTGTCGTCGATCATCACCATCCGTCCGTAGTGCGTTGAAGTCGAAATCTCGAACAGATGCGGCGTCATGACGCGGCCGAGCGCTTCGGAAATCTCGGCCATGTCGAACAAGATCTTGCCGTTGCCATCGATCCGGATCATCGCTGGCATATAGGTGACCGTTATTCCCGCCTTGTCCGCCATGACCTCGGCGATGACGCGCGCCTCGACACTGTCGTTCATGGTGACGCCGCATTGATGGGAAATCGTCCCCTCGAAACGGACGTCCTTCATCGACTTAAAAATATTGGCCTGGTGTTGGGACATCGCTGCCTCCTTCTCTGTTGACGGGTTTGATCAGGCGGTGAGCGAAGCAGGCGCCCGGATACCGACCTCGGTGGTAATGGTCTTGATGCGATTCTTGGCGGCCGCCAGCGCATCGGCAAAGCTGGACACCTTCACCCGTGGCTGTGACCAGATCGGCTGCAGGTTCTTCGCGGCCTCGAGCGCAAGCGCCCCATGTTCGGCGAGCCAGCCGTTGAACACGCCCTGGTTATGCGCCGCGAACTCCGGTTCGTGGACCAGGATATGGAACAGCTCCACCGCATTGGCGAGATTGCGCTCGTAGTCGGCCTCGGCGGCCGAGACCACCGCCGGCGTGATGAAGTCGCCCTGCGCGGCTGCCAGCTGCATGATAAAGCCGCTGCGGAACAATTCGCCGACGAGCGGCTCGAACACCAGATTGATCGCGAAGTATTGTTCGAGATAATCGCTCGCGCCCATGATCGACTCGACGGACTTGCGCGTGCCCTGCCAGACCGGATCCTCCAACCAGTGCGTCTTGCCCGCCGCGGTATCGAGGGTCGGACCGATGTCGATCGCGAGCTCAGCCAGATAGAGCGTGAGATCCTGGGCGAAGCGCAGCTTGTAGGACGAGTTGGTCAACACCGCATTGTTGATCATCTGGGTGTAGCCGTAACGCTGCGCCTGCATCGTCGCGGTGCCGAGACCGAATTCGGCGTGCTTGTAAGCGCCGAGATGATCCTGCAGGACCTTGACCCAGGTCTTGTCGAATCTCGATGCGGCACCGGATTTGCGGCCGTTGTCGATCACGTTCTGGATCATGCCGCAGATCGTCGACTGGCGCTGGTAATGGGTGCGCTCCCACTCCTGATCGATAGCGCGGAACTTGTGCCAATTCGAACTCTTGGCGGCGGTCGAGTCCTTTGAATAGGCCGGGCGGCCGTCACCGAAGGCGATGATCCAGTCCTGCAACAAATAGCGTTCCGGATCGGGCTGAACGTCGACAGTCATGTCTTCATAGTGCGTCGCCTTGCGGCCTTTCGGTTCGTAATAATTGTATTTCCGGCTTTCGGAACCGGCGAAGACGGCCGCACCCGCGGCTCCGGACTTCTGTGCTGCAGATTGGACTTGGGCGCTCATGGTATCCTCCTCGGGCTTCTTGGTTGTCGTCGGGTGTGGTGCTGTGTGCGATCTTGTTCAGGTGTTCTCATCTTGTAGGCTGGGTGAACTTGTCGAAGTAGATTCGGTCCGGCTCGATCCCGGCCATCTGCAGAATCGGCAGAACGGCGTCGATCATCTGCGGCGGACCGCACGAATAGCTGTCGATCTCACCGGCCAGCTGCTCTTCCCGAAGAAGGCGGCCCACGGCTTCGTGGATGAAGCCGGTCTCTCCTTGCCAATCGTCCGAGGGCCCTGCGTGCGACAGCGCGGGAATGAATTTGAAGTCGGGAAGCTTGCTTGAGATCGCCGCCAATTCTTCCAACAGGAACAGGTCAGCGCGGGTACGCGCACCGTAGAAGAAACGGATCGGCCGCTGTTCGCCGCTCTCGATATGATCGGTGAGAATCGACCATAGCGGCGACATGCCCGAGCCTCCGCCAACCAGGATCATGGGGCCAGGACGCGCCTCGCGGCGAAAGCACGTGCCGTACGGTCCCTTGGCAACGAGCTGATCGCCTGGCTTGAGATCGCCGTCGAGCAGCGAGGAGAATGCGCCATCGGGATATTTCTTGATGATGAAATGAAGCGTCATCTGACTGTTGGGCGCGCTCGCCATCGAGAAGGCGCGTGTGATGCCCATTCCGGGAACCGTCAGATCGACATACTGCCCGGCCCAGAAGCGCAGCGGCTTTTCGAGCTCGACCTCGAGCCGGCGAATGTCGTGGGTCAGTGCGCGGACACCGACGACCCGCGCATCGAATTCCTTCACCGCGATGGAGCGGCTCAACAGATCTTCGTCGTAATTTAGCAGTTCGACGGTTAGATCGCTGAAAGCATGGGTCCGGCACAGCAGAACATGGTTGGTGTCGCTTTCATAGTCCGGCAGCGCGAACGTCGAATATTTGAGAAGCTCGATGTCGCCGTCGATCAGGCGGGACTTGCAGCTGCCGCATTGACCTTCCTTGCAGCCGTGCATCAGCGAGATGCCCTGGCGGAACGCCGCATCGAGCACGGTCTCGCCCTCTTCAACTTCCATTTCGACGCCAAGCGGCTCGAAACGGACGGTGTGAACTGCTGGCGCCGGCATGGAGTCTCTCCGGATCGTGCCCAAGCTGTTGATGGTCCCGCAGCGGATCGAGCGTGCCCGCCGGGGTGATCCGGGAGCCGCCCTGGCGGCTCCCGGTGCAACGTCAGTTCAGTGGCGCCTCAGTTGAATGCCCGGATCTTGAAGCCCTTGCGATATTCCGCGAGCGACTTTTCACGATCGGCCGGGCTCAGCTCCCGCAGCAGACGCAACGGGCTCTGCAGGGTGTGACCGCGCACGTGGTCGAGCGTCCACATTTCCTTGTCGTCAAACCTCAAGTGCGGTTGCGGCACCAGCGTCTTGCCGTCCGGGCGAACGAAGCCGAGGTCCTTGATGGCGTCGGCCAGATCCCAGCCGTGGTAGCAATCCTCCCACTCGCGGCGGCCGCTGAAGCGGCCCATCGCGGGCGTCGGACGGCCCTCGTATTCTGCCGCAAACGCCACCTTGTGGGTCCATGCGCATTGCTTGGAGCAATAGGTGTAGACCTTGCCATCCACCTCGTCGCAGACGATATCTTCGCGGATCAGGCAAGGCACCATGCAGCTCCAGCACCGGTGCGGATAGACGTATCCGTTCTCCTGGTCGAACAGGATGTTGGTCTCGCCTGGCTTGCTCTTCTTGCCGTACCACTTCCAGTAGTCGCCGAACTCGGCATACCAGCCCGGATATTTGTGCTCGAACCACTCGAAGTCCTTCTCCGTCTGGGCCTCGATGCGCCAGAAATTGACCGGCCAGCCGACCGAGAAGAACTGCGCAACCTTGTGGACGTAGTTCTTCTTGACGATGCGGTCCCATGCTTCGGCGACGTCATCATGATGGATTTTGATGCCGTATTTCTCGAGCGGAAGCATGTAGGTCCGGTAGTAGTCTTCATAGATCCAGCGGTGCCAGAGTTCCGCATAGGACTCCTTGTTCTTGTCGCGATTGGTGGTGCCGTACTCGATGAACGTGCCGATGGCGGCATCGACGATGGCGTGATTTTGCCAGAACGCGTATTTCAGATCCCGCTCGAGCAGGAGATGGTTGTCGGGGTTGTTGATCATCGACATCAGCATCGAATGGCCGTTGCCGATGTGGCGCGATTCGTCCGACTGCACCGACAGGAACACGGTCGGCAATGCATAGTCGCCGTTACGCGCTGCCTCCGAGGGCATGGCCACGAACAGCGTATTGGTGAAAGCCGTCTCGGCGACGACGGTCAGATAGACGTTGGCCGAGGTGATGGCGTCGCCGGTAATGAAGCCTTCGGCAAACTGCCGGCCGATCGTGGTCGCATAGCACTTGCCGAAAGCGGCTTCAGTGATGTCGAAGCCTGCCGGGTCGATGTAGTTCTCCATGTACCATTTCTTGAGGTTCATCTGGATCGTCGAATGCCGGAATTCGTCGACCATCTGCATGGTGAAGCCGGTACGCAGCTCTTCGCCGGGCGCGAGCCGTCCGACCATGGCCATTGAACGCGCCGCCGAAATCTCCGGGAACGGAATGATCGCCAGGAACAGTTTCATCCACTCCACCCAGCGCGGCTCGACATTGCGGAACATGTCGCCGCGCAACGCCGCATCGAGCGCGCCGTAGACGCGGTTGTCCTTTTCCTCCTGCATCGGGAAATAGGACCGCAGGACCTGTTTCATCGGGTCCCTGGCAACCTTCGAGATCTTGTAATCGGTCGGGAAGGTCATCGCTTCCTGAACATAGCTCGGCGTCCAGCCGAGATCGGCGACCCGGTTCGCGGCCTCCGTAATACCGATACCCTTCTGCGCCGTGATCTTGTTGAGCGTGAGACTTGCCGTCATTTAGCTTCTCCCTATCTGTGGCGTTAGCGTCGCTTCCGTGTCAGATCATTGTTGCGGACGACGTCCGCGGTATCCTCACCGATCGGCTTGCGGCCTCAAGGCTGTCTTCGGCGAACCGACCGTCAGGCCGGCTTCGTCCCTTTCGTCCACTCGCCAATGTTGGGTTCGGATGGCTTGGCGAGCTCTTTGCCCTCGACAAGAAATCGCGCCAGCAGCACCAGGGCCCCTATTGCGAAATCCTTGCCGTGGGCGGCGATCATGTCTTCGCCGATCAGGGCGAGACGCTTGAAAAATTCGTCCTTCGAACGCTCCTCGTCGGTCTGAACGGGAGCTTCCATGGTGTTGGCGTCAGCCATTGAAATCCTCCTTGGTGTCCGGCTCATCGGCTGCGGCATCGAATGCGACAAGCATCGCTGTCAGCCAGTCCCGCTCGGCGGCGAGCCTCTGCTCTTCCTCGTCGATGACCGCGAGGCGCTGGTCGCACTGCGCGATCGCCGCCAGTGAAGATCGGGACGCACCCGGCAGAGCCGCCGCACGAACCGCCAGTTTTCGTTCGATCTCGGCGCCGTGCCGCTGGTTGTCGCAGCGTAACTGGCGCGCATTGTTGTCGATCAACTTCATCACCATCTCGTGCCGTGCCCTCATGCGCGCCTTGTCGTCACGTTGGGATTCCATCTGGTCACCCTCCGGGAGGGCCGGCCTGCGCGCCAGGAGGCAGTTGAATGATAAACTGCATCGCAAGACGCACTCCGACGCCGTGTTGCTCGCGATCATGGGACAAGCACCGCGCGTCCGGGCACGCGGCCATGATGAAGATCATGGAGCGCGTCGTTGGCTGCGCTCAGCGGATACTCGCGTGTCTTCAGGTCGACCAGACCGCGGTCCGCCAATGCCATGAGTTCGACTAGCTCGGCGTAGGTCCCGACCAGATTGCCGACGATGGTCTTTTCGGACGTGATCATGTCGATGGTCGGAATGTCGATCCGTCCGCCGTAGCCGACGATGTAGTAAAAACCGGCATTCCTCGTCATCGCGAGGCCCTTGGCGATCGCATCGCCCTCACCGACGAAGTCGATGACGGCTTCGGCTCCGTGACCGCCGGTCAAGGACAGCACGGCTTCGACCTCATTGCCGTCCGCCTTCACCACATGATGAGCGCCGCAACCCCGGGCGAGCTCGAGCGCGCCCGCCGCACGATCGAGCACGATGATCTCGGCGGCGCATAGCGCCTTCAAGACCTGGATGCCGATATGCCCGAGCCCACCGGCTCCGATAATCACCGCGTACTGGCCGGGCAGCAGATGGCGCGAGGCTTTCTTGGCGGCGCGATAGGCCGTGAGACCGGCGTCGGTGTAGGGAGCGACGTCCTTGGGCGCCAGCGTCTTCGGGAGCTTGATCAGGCTGCGCGCGCCGGTCAGAAGAATCTGGGCATAGCCGCCATTGGCGTTGATCCCCGGAAAGACGCTCTCTTCGGCGTGCATGTCGTCACCGCGACGACACGCCAGGCAATGGCCGCTGGTGACAAGCGGATGGCAGATCACCGGCTCGCCCTTCTTGAATCCAGTGACGCCCTTGCCGACCTCTTCAACCCATCCGGCGTTCTCGTGCCCCATGATGTAGGGAAGATTGACGCTAGACTTTTCGCGCCAGATGCCTTCGACAATGTGGAGATCGGTTCTGCAAACGCCGGCACCGCCGATACGCACGATCACATCTGTTGGATTATCAAGGCGCGGATCGACGACATCTTCGAAACTGACGAATTCCTTGGCGGTCAAGGTTTCGTCGTAACGGTGCAAGACGGCGGCTTTCATCTCCCGGTTCCTTCTTTTCCGCCGCCTTCAGCGCGGCTTTGATCTTTTCTCCTCCCTAATGAGCAACTGCCGTGCCAGCACTTCAACGCGTTGAAATCCCAACGCAATGCTTAAGGACGATTGCCAGGACTGTTGCACCAATGAACAATTCTGCGAGCAGAGATGTTGAGCCGCGGAACATCATGCGGCGCAGCATATTTCAGCCTTTGATATCTTTCGCGCGCGCGTAAGGTGATGATCGCGATGTCCGGCCGAGACCGACAAGAGTGGCGCAACAGCCAACGCGGTCTTCAGAGAAACATCCGCGGAGGAAAAGCATGCTGTCCACGGAGGAACGCGTCGCACTTGCGCGTCGCGAGCTAGAACGGCACGGAGCGGTTTCGACCGAATTGTTGCCACCCGATATTCTGGAGAGCTGGAAGCGCTGCGCGAACGTCCAACTGGATCCTCGCCGCCCGCCGCCGCTTCAGATCGAAGGCGCCGCCGTGCTGCGGGCTGCGCGACAGCGGCACGAACTCGTGTTGCGGTTCGCCATGGCGGAGATGCACAGTCTTCACAGCCAGATCGCCGGAACGAATTTCGTGATCGCCTTCGCATCGCCCGACGGCATGTTGCTGGATATGGTTGCCGACGACAGCTTTCGGACGTCGGTACATGGCGCCTCGATCAGGCCTGGTGCCGTCTGGTCGGAGGCACGTTGCGGCACCAACGCACTGGGGACCGCATCCATTGTGCGCCGCCAGGTTCTGGTCCACGGCGCCGAACATTACTTTCCGCGCTTTGGCGGGCTCACCTGTGTCGCCTCACCGGTCTTTACGCCGAACGGATCATTGGCAGGTGTGCTGGATGCTTCGTCGGACTGCCGATCGCGTCAGGAACACACCCAGGCGCTGGTGGCCATGGCCGCGGCGCAGATCGAGAACGGCCTGTTTCGCCGCCAACATGAGAACGACCTCCTGATCGCATTCCATAGCCGGAGCGAGTACGTCCATACGCTCAGCGCCGGATTGCTCGCCGTCGATCGCGAGGGGCGACTGCTTGCCTTGAACGGACGCGCCAAGAACCTGCTGCAGGGTTTAGCCACGCCCCCCGGACAGCGCTTCGAGGAGATATTCCTGACGCCCTTCCAATCCTTCCTCTCTGAAAGTCGCAGGCAGGAGGGCCAGCGATTGGAGGACGCAGTTGGGAGCACGTTCGTCGCGACGATCGAGAACCTTCGTTCAACGGAGATGCCGCGGCGGCCGGCAGTCTCGCCCAAGCCGGCGCTGACCAGCTTCGTCGCCCACGATCCGGCGGTGCGGGCGATCGTGCGTCAGGTCGAGACCGCGGCAGCGCGCAAGATGCCGATCCTGATCCGCGGCGAGACCGGCACCGGCAAGGAGCAACTCGCCCGCCATGCCCACGCCGCCAGCGGACGGACCGGCGCCTTTGTTCCCGTCAACTGCGCCGCCCTTCCCGAAAGCCTCGTCGAGGCCGAACTGTTCGGCTATGCCGAGGGCGCCTTTACCGGCGCACGGCGCGGCGGCGCCGTCGGCCTCGTCAAGGAGGCCGACGGCGGAACCCTGTTCCTCGACGAAATCGGCGATATGCCCGTCACCCTGCAGGCGGTGCTGCTCCGCCTGCTCGACGACTGGACCGTGCGTCCGATCGGCGGCGCCCGCACCAAGGTCGATGTCTTCCTCGTCTCCGCCACCAACGCCACCCTCGACAAAGCCATCCTCGAGGGCCGCTTCCGCTCCGACCTGCTCTACCGCCTCAATACCCTCGAGGTCACGCTGCCGCGGCTGCAGGACCGCACCGACTTCGACGCCATCGTCCACCATTTGCTCGGCGCCATCGATCCGGATTGCGAAATCACTTCGGCCACCATCGCCAGTCTCGCCGCGTGGCCCTGGCCCGGCAACATCCGCGAGCTGCGCAACATGCTGGCGCGCTTCACCCTTGCCGCGACCGACGGCTTCATCGACGAGGCCGCGGTCGGCGCTATGATCGGCCCGCCTCCGCACAAGGCCTCCGGTTCACTACAGGACACCCAGCGCGCCCGCGTCCTCGCCGTCCACTCCGAGACCGCCGGCAACATCAGCGAAACCGCACGACGCCTCGGGATCTCACGAAATACCGTCTATCGGGCGCTCGGCCAAAGCCGCCGGGACGGTCCATAGCCGCCGCCGACCCAGATGCGGAGGCCGTTGGCCTTCGAATTGGCGGCATGGACCTGATTGGAACATCGTCCTGCTGGAGCGGGTCTCCTTTTGCAGCGCGTAGACAAGGGGTATAGATTGCGCCGATAGGCGACACGAAAGAAGCGCCTGCTGAATCCGGGAAGTGAAACGCAGGATAGGTTTGATCGGAGACGCCGTCATCGTAACGCGAGCGCCGGACAGCGTTCAAAATTCGAGCCTGGACAGCCCTCCAGATGAATGGATGGAGTCCGGTCGATGCGCGCCCTTACGTCACGCAGACGGTTATTTGACAGGCAATCCACATCAAGGTGATCGATAGCGCGACCTCCTTTACGGGTCGCCGATGCCGTCACCTCGGAGGAGCCGGGATGGACCAACGAGAAGTACGGGTGGCTTGGGAGAAGTTCGTCGAGCGCGGCGCCTTGTCAGCGAATTTGAGATTGTCGGTCGCTGCATCGTGGCAGAGATCCAAAAATCATCAGGTCACGGTCGATCGCGCAAGAGCGCCGCTCGTGCCGGAAGCTGAGTTATATCGTCACCGTTCCAAACACGCTGCTCTCCGCCATGCGGCGCGGTCCGCGCTCGAGAGCTCCGGAACATTCCTGAGCGATGCGAACTCCATGATGATTTTGACTGATCCCTCCGGGTTGATCATCGATACCCAGGGAGACGCCAGGGTTATTGACGCCGGCCGCGCGGTTCACCTGGAGCATGGCGGGCGATGGAGCGAGGCCGACATCGGCACCAATGCCATCGGCGCGGCGATGGCGGAATCGAAGCCCGTTCAGATTCGCGGCACGGAGCATTTCTGCTCGGAAATTCAGCGATGGACCTGCGCTGCCGTCCCGATTCATGATCCCGCCGACGGCGAACTTCTAGGCGTCGTCGATATTTCGGGTCCGGCAAACACTTTCAACTCGCAGAGTCTCGCGCTGGCCGTTTCCGTGGGCCATCATGTGGAAAGCGTATTGGCGCAGTCGATCCGGCAAGATCACGAAAATCTGCTGCGTCACTTTCTCTCCAAGAGGCCGCTGTGGGCTAGCGAGGATTGCGTCGTGCTCGATCGCCGGGGCATGATCGTCCATGCGACCGAGCACGCACTGAGCGTCGTCAGGGGTCATCGCAACGTTGTCGGCGATCATACGCCTACACAATTTCTGAAAGCGTTTCCCTTTGACGAATGGCCAATCAAATTGAAGGAGTTCCTTCCGAACGCGAGTTTCGATCTCGTAAGGAACGAAAGCTCCAATATAGGTGCCATCATATTGCTACACGCGCGCCGGCGTGCGGCAACCGGAGATCGGAACAGCCAAACCGAGAACCTTCGCTCGACGGAGATGCCGCGGCGGGCTGCGGCATCGCTCAAGCCGGCGGTGACCGGCTTCGTCGCCCACGATCCGGCGGTGCGGGCGATCGTGCGGCAGGTCGAGACCGCAGCAGCCCGCAAGATGCCGATCCTGATCCGCGGCGAGACCGGCACCGGCAAGGAGCAACTCGCCCGCCATGCCCACGCCGCCAGCGGACGGACCGGCGCCTTTGCTCCCGTCAACTGCGCCGCCCTTCCCGAAAGCCTCGTCGAGGCCGAACTGTTCGGCTATGCCGAGGGCGCCTTTACCGGCGCACGGCGCGGCGGCGCCGTCGGCCTCGTCAAGGAGGCCGACGGCGGAACCCTGTTCCTCGACGAAATCGGCGATATGCCCGTCACCCTGCAGGCGGTGCTGCTCCGCCTGCTCGACGACTGGACCGTGCGTCCGATCGGCGGCGCCCGCACCAAGGTCGATGTCTTCCTCGTCTCCGCCACCAACGCCACCCTCGACAAAGCCATCCTCGAGGGCCGCTTCCGCTCCGACCTGCTCTACCGCCTCAATACCCTCGAGGTCACGCTGCCGCGGCTGCAGGACCGCACCGACTTCGACGCCATCGTCCACCATTTGCTCGGCGCCATCGATCCGGATTGCGAAATCACTTCGGCCACCATCGCCAGTCTCGCCGCGTGGCCCTGGCCCGGCAACATCCGCGAGCTGCGCAACATGCTGGCGCGCTTCACCCTTGCCGCGACCGACGGCTTCATCGACGAGGCCGCGGTCGGCGCTATGATCGGCCCGCCTCCGCACAAGGCCTCCGGTTCACTACAGGACATCCAGCGCGCCCGCGTCCTCGCCGTCCACTCCGAGACCGCCGGCAACATCAGCGAAACCGCACGACGCCTCGGGATCTCACGAAATACCGTCTATCGGGTCCTCGAGCAGTGTCCGGCGCGGTCAGAATGATCTTGTCGTTCGACGCACGAAATACCGTCTATCGGGTCCTCGAGCAGTGTCCGGCGCGGTCAGAATGATCTTGTCGTTCGACGGCGGTCGAGCAGGAGTCCCTGCGTTGATTGATGTCATAAAGAGTTTATAGGAGGACTTAGTTGCGGGGCTCGCAACCACAGGTATCGGCATTCGCTGATGTTGGCCATATGAAAATAACAGCCGAAACGTATTCAACTTCCACGACGCGTATCTTTCTGTTCAGCTTGAAGCGGGTCGTCTCGATGTGGCGCTTCTCTACGATCACAAGGCGTTCGAGCACGTCGCGTGGACCGAGATGATGACGGAAGACCTGATGCTGTTCGTGCCCAAGAACAGCCCGATAGCTAAACGGAAATCGGTGTCCTTCAGAAAATTGTTTGATTTCCCCATCGTTCTCCCAGGGCGTCCGAACGTGCTTCGAACCGTGATAGAACAACTGGCTGCCCGTCATGATATAACGCCTGCAGTCAAGGACTGCGACAGTCTGCCTGCCATCGCCAAGCTGATCTGCAATTCTAACTACATGGCGATCATGCCGCACTTTGCGTTTGTCGATGAAATGGCGCGTGGCGAGATGGTGGCGATCCCGATCGTGGATCCGGTTCCATCATGGACGCTTGCAGTTGTGGTTTCGCAAAGAACCATGAACACACGTGGAAGCGAGGCAGTTGCCCGCGTGTTGGCGGAACTGATCGCGGAGCTCGTGGAGCATGGCACTTGGCGCGCAAAACTCCGAGGTGAGAAGTTTAGCAGGGAGACGATGGCCTGACGGACTCTTGCGGAACTCGGTAGAGAGCTTTTGGAAAAGGGCGATGGTAATCGTGCGCCATTCTCCCACCACGGCGTTCAAGGCCGTGTCCACCGGGTCCTGGTGTCCTTAGCACGCGCAAGTGCATCCTTTCTGGAGCCCGCCATCAACTATCGGTCGTCTGAACACGATTCAGAACCTCCCGCTTAAGTTCCTTGGTGCCTAGAACATCACGAGCAGTATCTATCGCTCGATATCTCGGGAGATTTTGGACCGGCAAGGTTGAGCTGTGCCTCACATCTTTGTCGCTTCGCGTAGAGCAACACCTGTTGGGACAGAGTCCTTAGCTGCACATCGACTTTTTCCGACAGGCATTGTCCCGCTGCATCGAATGTTTCTCCAACAGTGACGATCGCCGCTCCCAATGGGGTCGGCCATCCTCTTAGGGCGTGGACAACCGAACGAAGTGCCAGCAGCGTCGAGACGGCACCTTGCTCGCCTGCCGCGGTCACAACACAACCGACAGCTCGTCCTTCCAAATAGGGCCTTGCGTCCGATCTGAGTTCCTCGACGTAGTCGAGCGCGTTTTTGACGAGGCCTGAAATTCCGCCGTGATAGCCTGGCGTACCCACAATCACTCCGTCGGCGCGACGGAGTTCGGCTACGATGTTTTGCGCTCCAATGGAGAGTTTGGCGCCCGGTGTGTATGGTGGCAGGTCAAGATCGGCGCCGCTCACCAGGTGCGTTTCTCCTCCCAGTGAGGCAACTTCACGGAGGCACAGCGCGAGCGCCTTCTGGGTTGAAGAGCCTACCCGCGTAGTGCCTCCAAGCGCCACGATGTATGGTATTTTCATAGCGTCACCTCACATGCCGAACCGAGCTGGACCCGCAAGATCTCAGGACCCCCTCCCGAGCGAGGCTCCTCCATCAATGGGAATCTCTGCGCCGGTGATGAAATTGGAGGCCCGCGATGCGAGGAGTAATGCTAGCCCTTGAACATCTTGAGGATCGGCGACCCGGCGCTGTGGGATATTCCTGCTCATGGTGGCGGCAACTTCCGCCGACTTAAGTCGACCCCCTCCAATATTGGTAGCAAAGGCGCCGGGCGCGATCGCATTCACCGTGATATTGAATTCGGCGAGTTCCAAGGCTGCCTGCCGGACCAGGTGTGCCGCACCAGCCTTCGCCGGCATGTAGGGCGTACCGATCCAGGCCTGATTACGGGACGAGGCAATCGAGGTGGTGACGATGATCCTCCCCATTCGACGCGACTTCATGTGTCGGACGGCGGCTTGGATTGTCGCAAATACTCCACTTAAGTTCACCGCGATAACATCGTCCCAATGGTTATCAGTGATCGCTTCGAGTGCGCCTCCCGGATAGCGGGCCCCCTCAAGGCCGACAAAGCCTGGGCCTGCACCAATGCCTGCGTTGGCGAATACCGTGTCGAGGACTCCGTAGTGAGCGACCGCCTCATCAAATGCCTGCCTCAAGGCACGGCGGTCACGTACATCGGCTGCCCTTGCGAAGACTTCTACGCCCGTCTGCGTAAGACGGTCTGAAGCGGCGGCGAGCGACGCCTTGTCGATATCAAAAAGCACCAGCCTCGCTTGATTGGCCGCCAAGACCTCCGCGATAGCCAGGCCGATTCCACTCGCAGCGCCAGTAATGGCGACGACATTGTCCTTTACGTCAAATAGCTGCTCGACTTTCATCGCTAGGCCTTTCATTATGCTGCCGTTAGACCGCCATCGACGACTAATTCGGCTCCCACCATGTACGAGGAGTCGTCTCCGGCTAGAAATCTAACTACGCTCGCTATTTCATCCGGCCTGCCAATACGACCGATTGGGTATTGCTGAAGGATCCGCGAACGAGCAGCTTCGAGGCTCTCTTCTGAGCCAGGCTTAAGTTGGCTCTCGAACAAGGGCTTCGTTAGTGGCGTATCGATCAAGCCTGGATAGATAGAGTTCACTCGTATCCCATAGCCGCGGCGCGCGAAATCGACCGCAATAGCTTTTGTGAATAATCGCAGCCCACCCTTGCCCGCCGAATAAGCAGGCATGCCGGGCGATCCCTTTAGCGCAGAGACAGATGCAATGTTGATGATGGCCCCATCAGAGGGGGAACCGCTTGCAGTCTGACGCATGACGTCAAGTGCCTCCTTGATGCCCAGGAACGCGCCGTTCAAATTCACATCGATGTCGTGCTTCCAGTCCTCGATCGTGAGTGCTTCAAACGGCTTGATTTTTGCGCCACCGGCGTTGTTCACGAGAATGTTCAACCCACCGGCGATCCGGGTCGTTCCGGCAATGGCCGCCCTCCATTGATCGCGGTCCGTGATATCGAGTCCGATCCCGACCGCGCGACCGCCATCTGACACGATGCCACTCGCCACACGATCTGCCTGCTCACCATCAAGGTCGGCAACTACGACCAGTGCTCCGTCCACCGAAAGGCGTCGACAGATCGCAGAGCCGATTCCGCCAGCACCACCTGTCACCAATGCTGTCCGTCCCTGAAGAGAGGTCATGACTTGTCTCCTACTTGCTGCCGATCACGTCGCCGAAGGGCTCGAAGCGTCGACCGTTGAACTTCACGGGCTGAAGTTGGTCGATCGGCGAATAGTCAGTCTTGCTGGTGCGGATCTTGATGCCAGGTAGATAGACATCGATCTCCATATCGAGGCTGGTCATTTGCTTCATCAGGTTCTCTCGCGTGAGATTGTCGCCGCACTGCTTGAGAATTTCTGCGAATGCTTTGGCCGCGCCGTAGCCGAATACAGTCGTGCCGTTCTCTTGATCGCCCTCTGGGTAATACTTCGTCATGAAGGCGCGGAATTGCCGGATGCCTTCGTCATTGGCCCAACGAGGATCGGCTGGATCCTTCAGGTAGACGGCACTGATGATTCCCTGTGAGACATCAATGCCAGCGGCGGACATTGTCGACTGGGTAGACGCCGACGCATTGCCCAAGAACTGGACGGGCTTCCATCCGACTTCTCCAATCTTCTTGATCGCCTGCGCGGCAAATTTTGGCGTAGAGAGATTGACGAAGATATCGACATTGGCAGATTTGATCTGCACGACTTGCGAATCGACCGTAGGCGTAGTCACCTCGTATGGAAGCGCGATGACTATCTTCTTGTCAGCATCAGCTCCGAACGCTTGACGGAATCCAGCGATGTAGTCTTTGCCAGAGTCGTCATTTTGATAAAGAATTCCGACCGTCTTGGTCGGATAGTTCTGCTGAATGTATTTTGCATAGATCGTGGCTTCGCTGACATATCCCGGCCACCACGCCATGCTCCAAGGCGAATGTTCAGGGTCATCAAACCTGGCACCGCCGCTGGAGATGAAGAGATGCGGCACCTTCTTGGAATTGACGTACTTCTCGATCGCGGAGTTTCCAGCCGTCCCAACAACGTTGAAAAGAGCGAATACTTCGTCGGATTCGATAAGCTTGCGAGCTTGCTCCATTGTTTTGGGGGGGCTGAAGCCGTCGTCATAGGTGACAAACTCGATCTTTCGACCGTTGATGCCTCCCTGGTCGTTGATCATCTTGAAGTAAGCGGCCTCGGTTTTGCCGATGGCAGCATATGCTGACGCCGGGCCGCTATAAGGCATTATGTTGCCAATCTTGATGGTCGTGTCGGTCACTCCCACGTCGTATTTCTTTTGGGCCATCGCGACGTCATTGGCGAGCGTCGCGAGAAGGCCCGACAGCAGCACGACACTCAACAAACGCATGTCGAGTCTCATTGGCACGCACCTCCCCGTCATTTGTTGTCTTGGATGCCAGTGTTCTGGCTAATTAGGCTGACTGTCGTCGGGGAACCTCGCGCTCAGTGAAGAATGCCTTCACCCGCGCTACCGCCGCCGGCGCCTCGAAGAAGACGAGGTGCCCGGCTCCTTCGAACAGCGCAACTTCGCTGGAAGCTAGCCGCTTGGACCAATAGTTCGCCTGCTCAACTGGAATGATTTGGTCTTTGTCGCCCCAGAGCACCAACGTCGGCACCTTGATGTGCCCGAGCCAGCGCGTGAGTTTCGGCTCATAGTTTCGCTCCCAGATAATGCGGGCAAGCGAGGTCATTTCACGATACCGAGCGATCTTGAGGTCATTGGTGAGATTGACCGCCGGGATCCGGGCAAGAGCATCAGGCGAGGACACGATTTTCGATGGGACATGTTCCGCGCGGATCGTAAACAGGTCCGTTGTCGGATGCTCCCTCACCCGCAGTCCCGCCGGGCAGGCAAGAGCGAGGCGGCGAACGCGATGTTGGTTGAATACCGTAAAGAGACTGGCGATCCAGCCGCCCAGTGAGTGGCCTACGAGGTCGACCGGCGCGGACAATTTCAACTGATCGAAAAGCGCGGCGTAGTGGACAGCAAAGTCCAGCACGGAGTTGACTGCCGGATCATCGTCGGACGCACCGAATCCCGGGTGGATCGGCACGACGAGCCGGCGACCCTGGGCAAGCGGCAACAGATCCTGGAATCCGCTCGTGGTGCCGGCACCATGAAAGAAGACAAGAGGCTCGCCCTCGCCCGCTTCAAGGACCTGAACGCGAATTCCGTCGACGGTGATGTCACGCTGTATGAAGCTGATCATTGAATCCTCCAACTATTCTGCCGCTACTTGAACCGAGGACGACATCAGCTTCCGCACACGCGGAATGACTTCTTCGGCGAACAGAGTGATGTTCTTGACCGCCTTCCAGTGCGGCATGTCGCCAACGTGCAGATGCAAGATGATCTTGGTGCTCTGAGCTTGTTCGCACCAGAAGGCGATACGCTCAGCGACGTGATCAGGCGTCCCGAGAGCGGTGCGATACACCGTGGTCAGCCCTTCCCAGGTCACATCGAGTTCAGTGACACCAGATTCGAGCCGCTTGCGAAGGCGCTCGACCGGGAGATAGCCGGGCGGCGAGTTCAGGTGAGAGTCGGTCTTCAGCAAGTTTTTGAAGTAGAAGAGAATATGATCGCGCCCCTCTTCAATTGCCTTCTCTTCCGATTCAGCCACGAATACCATCGCCGAAATGATGATCGATTCTGAATCGGTCGGCTGGTTGTGCTTGGCAGCGACGGCGCGATAGTTCTCGAAGGACTTCAATTGCGCCGGTATGGGCGTGAACACTTGAGAATAGCCGTAACCCCGTTCGGCCGCATAGTTTACGGTATCTTCCGTACCCGAACCGACCACATAGATCTTTGGGTGCGGCTTTTGGTACGGCAACGGGAAGCAATTCAGATACTTGTATTGATAGAAGTCACCGTCGTAGCGGCTTGGGCCGGGCTTGGTCCAAGCCTGCATCAGGATGTCCATTCCCTCTCGGAAACGCTCGCGCGCGGTGGCAGGGCTGAGCGGATTGACCCAGTACTCCATGCCAGTGCCGAGAGGAAACGCGCATTCAAGGCGACCGCCGGACATGACGTCGAGCATTGCATACTCTTCCGCCAGGCGATGCGGATAGGTCAGCCCGATCGGCGTCCCCATCACACAGATCTTCGCTCGCTCGGTAAGCACTGCGAGCGCACTGGCGATCAGTTGGCAGGAAGGCATCAGACTGTAGAAGGTGGCGTGGTGCTCGTTGACCACGAGACCGTCAAACCCAAGCTTGTCACCCAGTACAAGCTCGTCAATGTATTCCTTGTAGAGCTTGTAGCCGACCTTCGGATCGAAGTGCGTGTTGGGAATGTCGACCCACTGGCCCTGCGGGCGATTCGGCACGACATCCGGATACGGCATGAAGTGCATCAAGTAGAACTGCGGAGCACCTAATCCCGCCATCGTAACCTCCCTGGATGATCGAGAGCATCGAAGCTCTCTTATAATCATAGTATGCTATGATAATCATCGAGACGTCAAGGCGTGTTGCGCGAATTTGAATCGCTGCGATCTATCGGCCGAAAGACTTGGGGATGTGGACGAGACCTATTTGTCGCCGTAACGCTCGGCGTTTAGGTTCTGCGTCATTATGTTTGCAATGCGGAAAAACTCGGCGACCTCATGCGCGCTAAGTCCCTTGGTGGCCATCTTTTCGACCTCTCGAGCTGCTTTGGACATGAGTTGACTGAGCGCGCGACCTTTCGAAGTAAGCCTTATTGTAGTGCGCCGCCCATGCGCCGGATCGGGCGATCTGGAGATTAGCCCGTCCCTTTCCATTCGCTTCAACGTCACAGCCATCGTTGGCTGCTCGATACCAATGAGGCGTGAAAGCTCTCCCTGGGTCGATTCCGTCAGCTGCATCAACCGCGCAATGACAGGATTAACGCCAGGAAGGAAACCGTGGCGGGCCGTTCGCTGCGCCAAGCTCCAGGTGATATTCCGGCCGAGGGTGTTTACGGTAAGGCCGAGAATTCTCTCTCGATCAGTGGACGGTTGAGTTTCACCGCGCTCGTCTTCAACTTTGCTGGGCCTGGTCATCCAATGCTTTCAATGAGTCTCGAACTGCCAAGTCGTGGCCAAAATGCTGTTGCTGGATACCACCATCTTGGTCCAAGCTACAGGGGAAGCCATGTGCAGCCTTTTGCCAAGAGATTCAATAGCTTTGGCTTGGCTGCACCGCTTCGTTCCGCCGGGCAGAAGGCGGCCAACGGGGCGCAGCGTCAGCATGGTCGGGAATATCGCGGCGGAGAGCCGGCAACAGAGCTCGCGACCGGCTGTGGCGTGCGTAGACAGCGGTGCGCGAGCGATTGCTGTAGCGCACCAGGCTCGCTGCTGCGATGCGTGGATGGCACTGATCACATTAGCGGTGAACGACCGGGACGATCGCGGCTACTGATTTTGATCAAAGGCAGAAGCGCGTCGTGTGCGCTCGGCCATCGAGAAGACACCGGCGAACGCAATACTCAGATCATCGGACCGCGGGAGCGGGGAGCGGCGGCAACAGGGGCATCCGTTGCCGCCTGTGCGGCCACTCACTATCCAGATAGGCCCTCGAGGGCGTCAATCTGACCACGGAGATCGCTTTTTTGAGTGCTAGATAAGCGGCCACGAAGCACGAGCCATCCCATCGCGAACACCGTCGCCGCCGCGCCGAGTGACGTCAAACCAGCAATAAAAAAGAACGTTGGCGCCGTGAAGCCCGCTCCGATCAAGACGCCACCAAGAACAGGACCAAGGATTGCGCCTATTCGTCCCATTCCCATCGTCCAACCAACACCCGTCGCGCGCAGACGCGTATCGTAGAAGCCCGCGCATAGAGCCACCGTGCACATCTGCGCGCCGATGGTCAGGATCCCGGCAAGAACTGAGAAGATCAGTAAGAGCGCGCTTGACGTGCCGACATAGCCGATAGCGACGATAGCGAAGGCACCAAGACCATACCCGGCCCCAATAACCGTTGCCTGCCCGTAGCGTTCCGCCAACTGTCCGAGCGTAAGGCAGCCAATGATCGCACCCAAATTGATCACGGCCACGGCGACGACGGCCTCCTCGACACTATGCCCCTCTTGCCGAGCAAGCATGGGGATCCAGTTGAGAAGGAAATAGGACAACATCAAACTGAAGAAAAAGGTGATCCAAAGTAGGATCGTACCGAGCGCGGTGCCCCTGGCAAATAGACTGAAAAGCGGCGCCGGCGTTTCGACCGTCAATTTGACGTCCCACTTCTTTCCCAGTTTCATCCGATCCAGGATGGAAGTGATCGCGAGGCTATCCCCCTTGAGCGCAAGAAACCGGATCGACTCCGGCACCCAGATGGCCACGAGCGGGAGAAAGAGAAGCGGGATCACGCCGCCAGCGTAGAAGGCGCTGGTCCATCCCAGCATTGGAAGCAGTTTCGCCATTGCGAAGCCGCCAATGACCGCTCCCAGAGGGAAACCACAAAACATGAGCGCGACGACCGTGGCCCGCAAGCGCGTCGGCGTATACTCCGACGTCAGCGAAATGGCCGTTGGGAGAGCTCCTCCGAGACCAAGGCCTGTGACAAAACGCAAGGCGGCCAGATTGCTGATGGATGTGGCGAAGGGTGTGAGCAACGAGCATATCGCAAACAATGCGACCGAAAACATCAGCACAGGCTTGCGGCCAAACCGGTCGCCGGCAAGCCCGAGTGCCATTGCGCCCATCATGCCGCCGAGCAGACCAGCCCCAAAAACGGGACCAAATTGGGAAGGCTCGACGTGCCAACTGCTGGCTATTTCTGGCGCGACAAACGCGACGCATTGCGTGTCGAAGCCATCTATCATGGCAACGAGCGCACAGATCGAGATGATCAGGTACTGGGAAGGTCCCAGGCGACCTGAATCTACGACTGTTTCCAAGTCGACGGCTTCACTCGAATCCATGCGCACTCCATTGCGAGCGTTTCCCGAGGCGCCGGTTACCCGGTCTTCTTCTTGCTGATCGTTTGCTTGGTTATGTCAGCGGCTTTGCATCAATCATGCAGCCGACCAACAAGCACGGTTCTTTCGAACGGTTGCTCCAAGCGTGGTTGGTGCCACGAATGATGACGGTATCGCCCGGCCGCATCAACACCTCGTCGACGTCGGTCACCATATAGATCTCGCCCTTCACGCAAGTGATGCAATCCAGCGTATCGGTCCGGTGCATGCTCGGATGGCGCGCCATGTCTTCAGCAGTAGGCGTGTGTTTCTGCTTCACTTCGACATTCAATTGCTGGAGCGCCTCGATATGCCCGGTCTTGTCACCGGTGTCAGGCGGAATCTCGAGGGCGCGGCAGAGCATGCCACCAGGAAACGGCTCGCGGGTTGTGATATCGAGCGACCGGTCCGTATCGATGCTGTTATCGACCGGGACTTCTTTCGTACCCCACAGCGTTGCGCGGTAGAAGATTCCGGGATTTTCCTGCACGTTGGTAGCTTCGTCCATCAGGACGGCGGATTTTCCGGCAGCATTCAGGCCGACCACGTATCTTTTCCACTTAGCCATTTTGCTCTCGCGATGTGTTGTTTGTTGGATTGGAATTAGCGCCCTGGAAATCCGCTGGCCGGAGCTGGAGCGCGCCTGTAGTTTGTTCCCTCAATGCCGGCATTGAGCGCATCGACGGTTTGTTCGCAAAAGCGTCGAAAGCCCAGCGTGTCGAGACCGAGGCAGAACACAGTGATCCCGTCGTCCAGCGACTTGCGGCACGACTCCGGCGTTGGATCCAGGATCGGACCTCCGACCACGGCAACACCATGCCGCTTGGCCGTTGCCAGCACCTTCCGGTAGGCGTCCTGAACGCGGGGGCTTTTCATCATCGCGGTGCCCTCGCCCATCGCATAGGACAGGTCGCCGCCCCCGAAGACGATGACCTTTACTTCCGTCATCGCGCATATCTCATCGATATTTTCGACGGCAGTCGGATGCTCGATCATCGGGATCAGGATGACCTCGCGATTGTTCCACGCTGCATATTCCTCAAATGTCCGCAAGGAGTAGCCGGCCGCGCGGATCGCGGGACAAATTCCGCGCGATCCTAGCGGCGGGAAAAACGCGGCATCAGCAGCACGCTTGACGTCTTCCGCCGAGCGCACCATCGGAAGAAAGATCCCGCTCGCCCCGGCTTCAAGCGCACGTCGAATATCAGCCTCGTTGGCGCGATCGGGAACGCGCACGAATGGCGCAAGGCCGGCTTGTTCCGACACGCGAATGAGGCCTTCGAGCCCCCGCGCATTGTTGCCGGAGTGTTCGCAATCCAACATCACGAAGTCGAACCCGGTCAATCCAAGCACTTCCACGAGCGCCGAATCGCCAGTGAAGCATTGCATGCCGAGCGGAACTTCGCCGCGCTCAAGCATCTCGATCAGCCGGTTGGGCTTGAACAAAACGCATCCTCCCCTTAAACACATAAAGTCACTTGGTGTCTTTGTGACATAAGTTTCTTTGCTTGGGAAGAAACAACTTGCAAAGATTTTCGAGCGCGCCCCTGCCGGGGCTCACGCGGCTCCGGGATCAGCAACAAGATTGACCGAGCGGATTCCGGCCAGCGCGCAGTTTTCATCTTTGTCCGGCACGTCGCCACTCACGCCAACAGCACCTATGACGGCTCCTTCTTGCGATCTGACAAGCACACCGCCCGGGACTGGCACCATGGAGCCTTCCGCAAGTGAAGAGAGGGCTACGAAAAACGAAGGATGGTGAGCCGCCCGAGACATTAGCGTCCGGGTGCCCATTCCCATGCCCAGTGCGGACCAGGCCTTCGCCCTTGCAATCTGCTCCCGCAACAAGCTCGATCCGTCCTCCATTTTGAAGGAAACAAGGCATCCCCGCGCGTCGAGGACCGCAACGGTCATCGGCGGTAAATTCATCTCGCGCGCAGTCTTGAGGGCTTCGTCCACGACGCGTGACGCATCTGACAAGGACAGCATTGTGAAACTCCCTTAAAGTTGTGCTCTCGAGCAATTGCGTATGCCGCTGCGGATTGATCGGAGCCGAACAAATTGCTAGTCACTAGGTCACCTACTATCAAATCGTGCCGCTGGACAATCAAAAATGGCAACCTTCCGAAGCGGGTCGCAGGTCATTGATCGCGAACGCATCGCCGATCAGATCTTCAAGGATCTGCGGAACGACATCATTCTCGGTACCATCCCGCGGGGCACTAAACTGCCTTCAGAGAAGGATTTGGCGCAGCGCTATGGCGTCAGTGGACCCACAGTCCGTGAGGCGATCCGCGGCCTTAGTCTTTTGGGATTTGCCGACGTGCGACATGGCAGCGGCGCCTACGTTGTCGCCAATCCGGATCAGCTGGTCGCCACCTCCTTGAGCGCCGTGATTCAACTCGGCAAGCTGGGAGTGGCCGATGTCCTCGGCGTGTGGGGGGCGTTGAACGAACATGTGGCCACATTGGCCGCCGAGGTCTCGACACGCGAGGACCACGAACGTCTGCGCAGCACCCTCGCCGCGCTCGATGACATCGCCACGGCCGAGCAGGCCGCCCAAGCTGTTCTCGCTTTTCACAACGCCATGGCGACCGCAGCGCACAATCCTCTGCTCGCCGCGCTCTGCAGTTTTCTAGCCGAACTGCAGACCGAGCTCGGTCATCAGCTTTGTGATTCCGTCACACAATGGCGCGCTATTCTCGCCAAGCTCAAGCCAATTCGCACGCAGTTGGTCGAGTCAGTCATCGCGAGAAATCGAACCAAGGCGGTCGCTGCAGCACAACAGTTCCATAAGAAGGCGGTCGCTTTGATCACCGCCTTGCCAAAGGCGAAGGAAATTCGACTGAACGACCCCAAGCTTCGCCAATTGCTGTCAACATTGCTGTTGCGGGTTGGATGATTCCACGCGCCGCGCCTGTGAGGGATACCGCACATGCAGAAGAGCGATATTGACGAACTGGAGCAGGCTCGGCGCAGTGCCATGCTGGCAGCCGATCTGGCTGGTCTCGACCGCTTATTCGCCGACGACCTGGTCTGGATACATGCATCGTCCAAGTCGGACACGAAGAAGTCCTTGATCGGGAAGTTTGCCAGCGGAAGTCTCCGTTGCCATCGCCTAGACCACTCCGAAGTTGCGATCTGCATCTATGATTCAGTCGCAATCGTGCGGGGCAAGCTGGAAATGGATGTATTGGCAGACGGGACAAGCCGCACGTCTGTGAATCTGTTTACCGGGGTCTGGGCAGGAGCGCTGGGCGCTACCAAGCTTGTCCTGTGGCAATCGACCCGCGTGCAGAGCTAGGTCATCCTGGAGAGACGTACGATCCTGTACGATTTCAAAAAGAGAGGTGGCGCCTCTCGGCGCCTCCAGTTAGCGGTGGTCCAATCCGCTACTTGTAGATCTGTGGTTTGATTGCCGTCGCCGGTGGATCAGGTGCCCACAAGCGATAGCTCACATTGGCGAACAACTTGTAGCCCTGGGTGACTGCCGCCCGGTCGGTAACAAACGGGGTAGGCGAGCCGCCGGAAGCGCCGGCGCTTACCTCACGGAAGCCAAAGACGTTCAACTGCACGGGACCAAAGTTGTATCCGACAAGGGCTCCGACGGCTCCTTCGTGAAAGCGGTTCGCGCTGGTGGCGTTGCCGTAGAAGGCGCTCGATGTATCGTCTCCGACTTGTGCCACGTAGTAGCCAAGGACGCCGAGGGTCCACTTCCCGAACTGCTTCGTTGCGGCAAACTCGGAATCGAGCACGTCGCCACTACGATACTTCGTAATGGAATTTCGGGTGTTGGTTTCGTAGTAGAAGGCGGCGGTCAGATTCCACCCTTCGTCCAGATAGGAGACGATGAACTCTGGCCTGAACGTCCACCAGGGATTGCCGACGTTACCCAGACCGTTGACACCAGAGATCGTGCCGTCGGGCACGCCGATACCGAGCCCCGTCTTGACGAAAAAGCCCGATTGACCAAGCTTCCAACTGAGTTCGACCGGCACCACAAGGGTGTTGTGCACGCCAGTTTTCATGGTGTTGACTGGAGCGCCCGTGTCGGCGCTGGCGAAGGGCTGAACGATCACCGCATCATAGGTCGCCCCGAGGAAGGTCCAGCCAGGAACGAATAGAAAGCCAGGCGTGGCCGCGTTGACGT
Source organism: Bradyrhizobium sp. AZCC 2230 (assembly GCF_036924495.1). NCBI lineage: Bacteria > Pseudomonadati > Pseudomonadota > Alphaproteobacteria > Hyphomicrobiales > Nitrobacteraceae > Bradyrhizobium > Bradyrhizobium sp. AZCC 2230. The sequence goes on from NZ_JAZHRS010000001.1 coordinate 4,720,771, forward strand.
TCACCGTGGTAGCGGCGCCGCCCACATTCGGAGCTCCGGGACCAACGATCTTGGCCTGATAGGTCCAGAACTGGTCAAACATGTAAATGCCGGGACCAGGCGCAGCAGCGGTCGTGTTACCGATCGCAATGCCGGGTGGCACTTGCGTGCCGGGTGAGCCCGATTCATAGGCGTTCGCCGGCCCTAGCGAAGTTGCTGCGACCGCAACGGTCGCGGCACAGCACATCTTCTTCAGATCAATACGCATTTTCCCCCCAATTGGTGACTTCCAGCTCGATGAAGCGTCCGCCTCCGCCAGGAAGAGCGGGAAGCTGCATCTCGAGACCCGATCACATACTTGTTATGCCAGACACTAAGTCACCTAGTAACCTTGTCAAGAGGCAACTTGAACCCTAGGTCGGATGCACCCATAAACGGGACGGAAGCATGACAACTGACGGTTCGGATAAACTTGCGCTGCGCATCGCATCACTGGTCACGGCGATTAACGTCATCGTCGCGTGCGGATTTTCGATTGCTGGACTTGTCAGTCCCAGCGGGATCTTGCCTTCGGGCTCGTCGCCGACGGAGGCCTCACAAATTTTTGCGATGTATGCGTCAGCGCGAACAGTGCCGCTCGCCTTGATTACCTTGTCGACACTTGGTCGAAGGTCCTGGATATTGCGGTTGGGAACGCTTGCCGGAATCGTGCAGCTACTCGACGCTGGGGTCGGCCTCTTTCAGCAAGACATCGGCAAGACAGCAGGTCCACTCGTCATTGCTCTGCTGCAATTCCTTGCGTTGCTCAACTTGGTACGGCGCCGCCAATTGGAGTGATCTCAGTTGCAAGAGGCGCAGCGGCTTGGCGATCGATGCGTGTGAGAAAGCGGAGAAAACTTGGCGCGTACTAACGCTGATCGACACCCCTCGGGCCTCTCTGATCTTGAAAATCGCGACTTTCGACAGGAGTCTCAGAAGCCGATCGAGGCCTGCTCATAGTCACGCTTTACACGGGTCCCCGTTTATCGACCCGAGCTCGGTGACCGCGCTGTTATCATTACCCGCCATCGCTGGGATTGGAGTCACTTTGAAGCTGGCCGTCTCTTCGAGGAAGGCATTCCTAGACCGCCGCCACGGGCGACATTCCACGACGAGGTTCGCGCCAACGCTGTCGAACGCCGGAACGCTAACTGGTTCGGAGCGTCCGGCGCGTTCTCGAACCGGCTCGCACTAAATCCAGAGCATAAGCGCTCGACGGCGCTCGAATTACGCGAACTGCGCACTTTACAGTCGCGCAAAACGAGTACAAGACGCTGAGAGCCGATCAGGCATTCTTCAGGCTGAAACCATCTCGGGGAGCCTGATCGGGCGCTATGCGGACATGACTGTTCTCGGACGGACATGGTCGCAAGTGCCGGGTTTTGTTTCGGGGGCAGAATATGGTGGAGCGAGCTGAGGTCGTAGAAGCAGCTGGCGAGCTAAGGATTAATTGTACCGTCGCAGACAACGTCAACATCGCCTTCTATCAGAACGCGGTTCCGATCGTCCGCGAGCTCGCGATTGAAAATTGCACGGGACGTGACCTCTCCGAACTATCTGTGCACCTGACAGCGGAGCCGGCATTTCTGACGCCAGGGGTATGGCGGGTCCAGCGCGTTGCCAATCAAGCTAGTCACCACATCCGCAGCCTGGACCTGAAGCTAGATCCAGCGTTCCTGTCCGGCATCAATGCATCGCGGCAAGCCCAATTACGCATAAGCGTGGATGTCGCCGGCGAGACGTTAGCCGAAAAGATTGTCGAGCTCAATTTGCTACCGCCGTCGCACTGGGGTGGCGTTAATGCCGCGCCCGAGCTGCTGGCGGCGTTCGTTCGCCCTACCGATCCCAGCATCGATGTTATCTTGCGCGAGGCCTCGAATAAGCTCGCTACGGCTGGCCGGGATGATGCGGTAGATGGTTATAGAAAGAAGACCAAGGCCCGGGCCTGGGAGATAGCAGACGCGATCTGGGCGGCATTGGTTTCGCACTCGATCGCTTATGTCCTTCCTCCAAAAAGTTTTGAACGCTCTGGCCAGCAGGTTCGCGGACCAAGCGAGATTCTATCTCGCAAGGTTGGTACTTGTCTGGACCTCACTCTCCTCTACGCGTCCTGTCTTGAGCAGGCGGGCCTTAATCCGGTGCTCGTCCTGACCGAAGGCCATGCTTTCGTGGGGGTCTGGCTCGTTGACGAGGATTTTTCCAACCTGGTGATTGATGACCCCCAAATGCTACGCAAACGCGTGCAACTGGAGGAGCTGGTCCTGGTTGAGACGACGATCCTCACGGGGTCGAATCCGGGGAGGTTTAAGCAAGCCGTCGATGCTGGAGCAAAGCTGATCGCCGAGGACGCGACCTCCCCGTTCGAGCTCGCTGTTGACGTCAAGCGCGCCCGAAGCGCCAAGATCCGGCCACTTGATCTATCGGGGTCTGGCGAGCCGACAATAACTCCTTCTGGCGCGCCGTCTGTCTCGCATGAAGTCGGCGAGATACCAAAATTTGAAGAGGATCTCGATAAGCCCCGTGAACCCATTTTTGAACGGAATCTAGATCGGCTTGAAGTTTGGAAGCGCAACCTCTTGGATCTCACGCTGAGAAACCGGCTGCTGAACTTCAAGGACACGAAGTCAACTATCACGATCGAATGTCCTGACGCGGCGACGCTGGAAGACAAGCTTTCGGGGGGAGAGCGCTTCAAATTGCTTGGCAGGGCCAGCGTGCTCGACGGCTCCGATGGGCGCGATACCGCGCTGTTGGCACAACGGCTGCAGGACGATGCCCGCAGAGATTTCGTCCGTGACGCCATGGTCCGCGGTGAACTGTACACGACCGTTCTCGAGACTGATCTTGAAGGTCGGCTAACCGACCTCTACCGGGCCACCCGCCTTGCCTTCGAGGAGGGCGGCGCCAATATCCTGTACCTTTGCCTTGGGTTCCTAAAATGGACGCCCCAGGACGGTGCGGGACCGTACCGTGCACCGTTGATCCTCGTCCCGGTGCAACTCGAGCGTAAAAGCGTGCGTTCCGGGTTTCGCCTGGCGCTTCACGAGGACGAGGCCCGGTTTAATCCGACGCTGCTGCAGATGCTGAAGCAGGATTTTGCCCTTTCGATGCCCGAGCTCGAAGCAGAATTGCCGCAGGACGCGACGGGTGTCGATGTTGCTGGCGTTTGGAAGACGATAAGGCGCCACATCAAGAGTATCAAAGGGTGGGAGGTTACAGAGCAGGTCGTGCTCGCAACGCTGTCCTTCACGAAGTACCTAATGTGGAAGGATCTCGTCGATCGATCCGATATCTTGAAGCGAAACCCGGTCGTCCGGCATCTGATCGATACGCCAACTCACACCTATGATGGTTCGAGGGCAGCTTTTGTCGCAGAGAACACCATCGACCAAATCGTAGACCCGGCTGAGCTCTTTACGCCACTTTCGGCCGATTCCTCCCAAATTGCGGCCGTCCTCGCCGCGCAACGCGGGGGCGATTTCGTGCTCTTCGGCCCGCCTGGTACGGGCAAGAGCCAAACGATCGCGAACATGATTACGAATTGCCTCGCTCACCAGAAGACGGTGCTTTTCGTATCGCAGAAGACTGCTGCGCTTGAAGTGGTAAGACAGCGCATGCAGGCGATCGGCCTCGGCAACTACTGCCTGGAGGTTCATTCGACCAAAGCTCAGAAGTCTAGTGTGCTGGAGCAGCTCGCTACCGCTTGGCGCGAGCGCAATCTCGTCACCGAGGAACATTGGTCGACGGCCGCCAACGAGCTGAAGCGGCGGCGCGACCAACTGAACAAGCTCGTTTCCGCGCTACACCGACGCCGGCCTAATGGCATGACGGCATACGAGGCGTTCGGACGTGTCATCGCTGATCGTGAGCGGTTTCAGGACGTCGGCCTGACATGGCCAACCGGTACCATACATACCCCTGAAGACCTCATGCGGATGCGAGAATCTTGCTCGGATATTTGCACCGCGCTCGAGGCCATCGGAGATCCCGCTAATCACCCGCTCAAGGGTATCGAACAAACCAGGTGGAGTCCGGCCTGGGTACAGTCGTTCCTGCAGCTGATCGAACGTCTCCACCTCGCGCTGCGTGAAGTCGGGATCGCGGCAGACGACCTTACCGCGTCGATCGGGCTCGACCGCAACGCAAGCGACGATGCTCTTCTGCCGCAACTGATCAAGCTCGTTTCGCTCATGCTGCACGCTGACGCCGCGGACGGAGCGCTGCTGCTGTCTTCCGACGCGCCAGAGCACGTGCATGCATTGTACGATCTGGTCGATGTCATACGTCGGCTGAGTGAAAAGAACTCGGAACTATCGGTCCGCTATGACCTGAAAGCAACACAGCTGGACCTGCACTCGCTTGAGCGTGAGTGGATCGATGCGTGCGCGTCGAATATCCTCGTGCGAAATGGACGAAAGAAGAAGGTCCGATTGGCGCTCACACCGTACTGTTCGGGTGAAATCCCCGATGACATCGGTCGGGACATAGTTGTGCTCAAGGACCTCGGTGTTCTGCTCAGCGAGATCGAGAGCATTCGACCTCGTTTCAGAGGAATCGAGCGCCTATGGCGAGGGCCGCAAAGCGATGTCTCGCGATTCCAGGGATTGATCAACTGGGCCACAAGCATGCGCGACGCGGTAGACGCTTGTCCGGTTGAGGGAATCGCATCGGACAGACTGCTCTCACACGTTACAGATCTATTACTGCGCGACATCCCGCGCTTCCGGCCTGGTGGACAAGTCCGACAGGCCTTCGAGGCCATGTACAAGGCATTTCCGACCATGCATCGGACGGCCAAAGAACTCGGTGCATGTATTGGCCTCGACGATCCGGAAGGCATCGTCAAAATTGAGACCGGATGGATTGATGCTCTCCTCCAGCAGACCGCGAACTGGAAAGCCAATATCATCAAGGCTCCACAATGGGCCACTTGGCGTTCCGCGGCGCAAACGGCGCGGGTAGCTGGGCTATCGCCCCTTGTCGATGCCGTCGAAAGTGGGTCCGTGGACGGTGCGGTCCTCACCAGTGTTTTTGACTATGCTTACGCGCGCTGGATCGCCGAAACCATCGTGAACGAGGATGTGGTTCTCAGTAGTTTCTTAACCGAAAAGCACGAAGCCACAATTGAGGCGTTTGTCGCAGCAGATAAGAAATTGGGAGAGCTCGCAAGAGACATCGTAAAGGCGCGCATCGGTGCGGCGGTGCCAACTCAGACCAATTTCGGCAAAGACCCGGAATGGGGCACGCTCGCGCGGGAGATCAACAAGAAAGCTCGGCACATTCCGCTTCGGCAGCTGTTTGGCCGTCTCCCAACAGTGCTGACCCAGCTCGCCCCGTGCGTGATGATGAGCCCGCTCTCCATTGCCCAGTACTTGCCCGCGGAGGCCAAGCCTTTTGATGTGGTTATCTTCGATGAGGCCTCTCAGATTCCGGTGTGGGACGCGATCGGAGCGATTGCGCGTGGCACCCAGGTGGTGATTGTTGGTGACCCAGAACAACTGCCTCCCACGAATGTCGGACAACGTGGCGTTGATGATGAGGACGACGACGGCTCCATCGTGCAGAGCCAACAAAGCATACTTGACGAATGCCTGGCCTCAAACATCCCAAGCATGCGGCTGTCGTGGCACTATCGCAGCCGCCACGAGAGCCTGATCGCATTCTCCAACGTCAAATATTATCGCGGAGAACTGACGACCTTCCCATCGCCGGTGACGCGCGATACCGCGGTCCGATACATCCACGTACACGGCGGCGTTTACGAGCGCGGTGGCGCTAAGATTAACCGGAAGGAGGCCGAAGCCGTCGTGGCAGAGGTTGTCCGGCGCATGAAGACGTCAACCCATTCGATCGGTGTCGTCACTTTCAATGGTGAGCAACAACGTTTGATCGAAAACTTGCTTGATCAGGCTCGCCGCTCCGACCCCTCGCTCGAACCGCACTTCGATCGGAACCAGACCAGGGAGCCGATCCTCATCAAGAATATCGAGAACGTGCAGGGCGACGAACGCGACGTCATCATTTTTTCGGTCGCGGTGGGACCGGACAAGACCGGACGGGTCACCGCCCAGATCTCGTCGTTGAACAGTGAGGGCGGTCACCGCCGGCTCAATGTTGCGGTCACCCGTGCGCGCCGCGAGCTGTTGGTGTTCGCAACATTGCGACCCGAGCAAATCGACTTGGGGCGCACGGGCGCGAAGGGCGTGGTCGACTTCAAGCACTTCCTTGAGTTCGCAGAGAACGGCGCGCGGGCTATCGCCGAGGCCTTCTCGCCAACCGGGCGTGACACCGAATCGCCGTTTGAGGACGCCGTGATGCGGGCGCTCGAGGAGAAGGGTTGGCAGATCCATCCCCAAGTGGGTGTTTCTTTCTTCCGGATTGACCTCGGCATTGTTCATCCGGATTTCCCAGGCCGCTATCTCGCTGGCGTTGAATGCGACGGAGCCGCCTATCACCGATCAGCCACCGCGCGCGACCGCGACCGTTTGCGTGAAATGGTGCTCACGGATCTCGGTTGGCGAATTCGGCGAATCTGGAGCACCGAATGGTGGATGGATTCCACCACCGCGACAGAGAAGATCCACACCAGGCTGGTGGCGGATCTCGAAGCCGACCGTGCGTCTCGGCCGATTGTCGAGGCTAAAGAAGAGCCTGTACCTCCACCGGAAGAAACCCCGCTCGTGGATGAGCCAGGCGAGCCGGCTCGCGTTGAAACCACAACTGCTGAGGCGGAGGCGGAGCAACCCGAGGTCTCGCCAGAACCGGCAAATGACGACGGTGAGCCGATCAAGCCGACGAAAGTCTACGCGCGCGGGCCGTCGAACGAAGAACGGGAAACAGATCGGGCGCCTGCTGCCACGTATGTCAAGGCGGACCCAGCTAGCGTGGCATCCCCTGATCGAGAGCGTTTCTACGACCCGAGCTACCGCGGAACACTCCGTAGTATGGTCGATCATGTCGTTGACATTGAAGGACCGATCTATTTCGACGTAGTTGTCGATCGCATTGCGCGTGCACACGGCTTCATGCGTTCGGGTGAGACGGTGCAAAAAATCATCGCCTCATCTCTCGGCCGTGATCGGTTTCCAACGACCAAAGAAGGCGGACGTCAGGTTGTCTGGCCGCAAAATGCCACAGCGCGCGACAGCGCTCCTTACAGAAGTGCTGGGGGACGCGACCACAGCGATATCCCTCTTCCTGAATTGGCGGGCCTCGCCGAGATACTCCGGACCACCGGCCTCGAGGAAGATGAGGACGTCATCCGCGGAATGCAGGAGCACTTCGGTTTAGGGCGCCTCGCGGCATCGACGCGTGAGCGATTTGAGGCAGCTGTGGCCGTCGACGGCTGAGCTTTGCCACGAATCTCGCTCAACCCTTCAGGTGACGGTCTGGAACCCGAAATACACCTTTGATCATATCGGAGTTGCAGACACAGATTTGGACATGCGTCTTGCCGGAGGACCTAAAGGTCACGACCAAGCAGCGGTTCGTCAATGACCTCAAGGCCGCACTAAATGCCGCGTGGCCGCGGCTCTCCGCAGATCGGAAGAAGCCAAACCCGACGTTCCTCGCAATTGTGAAGGCTGGATTCAAAGCCGAGCGGATCGACGATGATGATGATGTGTCGGTTGCTCGGGATAACCAGATCCTCACGGATGAGGAGGTTGGCGCCATCCTTCAGGCAGCGTGCGAAGTCGATCAGGAGCAAGGATTTGATGGCGATCTATATCGGATCGTCGTATGTCTGGCCGCGACCGGCGCGCGGTATGCCCAGGTCAGACGAATGCGCGTGGGCGACGTACAGGTTTCTGCACGGCGTCTGATGGTGCCCGGCTCTTACAAAGGGCGCGGCGGCAATGGCGGCTCAGACCCAGTCCCAGTGGGCGACGATGTGATTGAGGTTCTTTTGCCCGCTATCGCCGCGCGGCCAAGCGATGCTCCTCTTTTCGAGCGATGGATCCATGAACAGGAGCCGGGAGGTATCGCCTGGAAGAAGTCTGAACGCGGTCCGTGGAAAAGAGGCGAACTTGCACGTCCGTGGAAGGCCATTCGCGAGCGCGCCGGTATGCCGGAGGTGATTCCCTATGCTTTGCGGCACTCGAGCATCGTGCGCGGTCTCCGAAAGGGCTTGCCCATCCAACAGGTCGCCAAACTGCACAACACATCAGTCAAAATGATCGAGCGGCACTACGCGAAATACATTGCGACCGCATTGGAAGACCTCGCAAGGGCGGCAGTCGTGTCCCTGGTGCCGCGGAGTGATGGAAACGTGGGGCCGATGGGAAAACGCGCGTGAGAAATCATCCTGCTGGGGCGGCGTGCTTCATCTGCAAGCCAAGCGGGAGTTCCAACTCCACCTCCCAGTGCTCCTCGAGATGCGACACAGAAACCGCCATGAGCGAGATGGTTTGCTCCTGAGGGTGATCCCACATTCTACCTCAAGCCGGCCCAAACGTCGGCGGCGCGATCGCGGGGCGCCGGTTGACGAATGTCAATGCGATCAGCGGAAAACCAATGAAGATGCCGTGTACGTACTTGACGAGGCGGACCGGCAGGCTGAGGGAAGACGCCATGAATATTGAAAAATACACCGAGCGGGCGCGTGGCTTCATCCAGTCAGCGCAGTCGCTCGCGATGCGCGACGGGCACCAGCAGTTCTCGCCGCTGCATTTACTGAAAGTGCTGCTAGACGACAGCGAGGGGCTTGCCGGCGGTCTGATCGATCGCGCCGGGGGTAATTCCCGTGCCATCGTGAGAGCCACCGAAGAGGCGCTGAACAAGCTGCCGAAGGTTTCGGGGAGCGGCGCAGGCCAGGTCTATCTCGCGCCGGAACTGGCGCGCGCCTTCGATGCTTCCGAGAAGGCGGCCGGAAAGGCCGGCGACAGCTTTATCACCGTCGAGCGGCTGCTGCTGGGACTGGCGCTCGACAAGAACAGCGAAGCCGGCAGCATTTTGAACAAGGGCGGCGTCACCGCGCAGAATCTCAATTCAGCGATCGAAGCCTTGCGCAAGGGCCGCACCGCGGACTCTGCCACGGCCGAAAATGCTTATGACGCGCTGAAGAAATATGCCCGCGACCTGACCCAGGCCGCGCGCGACGGCAAGCTCGATCCCGTGATCGGCCGCGATGAGGAGATCCGCCGCACCATTCAGGTGCTCTCCCGCCGCACCAAGAACAATCCGGTGCTGATCGGCGAACCCGGCGTCGGCAAGACCGCGATCGTCGAGGGCCTTGCGCTGCGCATCCTCAATGGCGACGTGCCGGAGAGTTTGAAGGACAAGAAACTGCTCTCGCTCGACATGGGCGCGCTGATCGCGGGCGCAAAATACCGCGGCGAGTTCGAGGAGCGGTTGAAGGCGGTGCTCCAGGAAGTCACCGCGGCCGAGGGCTCGATCATCCTGTTCATCGACGAGATGCACACCCTGGTCGGCGCCGGCAAGGCCGACGGCGCGATGGACGCGTCCAACCTCTTAAAGCCAGCGCTGGCGCGGGGCGAATTGCACTGCATCGGCGCGACCACGCTGGATGAGTATCGCAAGCATGTCGAAAAGGACGCGGCCCTGGCGCGCCGTTTCCAGCCGATCTTCGTTTCCGAACCGACGGTCGAGGACACCATCTCGATCCTGCGCGGCCTCAAGGACAAATACGAACAGCACCACGGCGTGCGCATCACAGACTCCGCGTTGGTGGCGGCGACCACGCTGTCGAACCGCTACATCACCGACCGTTTCCTGCCCGACAAGGCCATCGACCTCGTCGACGAGGCGGCGGCGCGGCTGAAGATGCAGGTCGATTCCAAGCCGGAAGAGCTTGATTCGATGGACCGGGAAATCATCCGGCTCAAGATCGAGCAGGAGGCGCTGAAGAAGGAAAGCGATGCCGGCTCGAAGACAAGGCTGAAAGCGCTGGAAAAGGAACTCGCCGAACTCGAGGAGAAGTCGGCGGCGCTGACGGCGCGCTGGAGCAAGGAGAAGAACAAGCTCTCGGAAGCCGCGAAGCTGAAGAGCGAACTTGACGCGCTTCGTATCGAGCTTGCCAACGCGCAGCGCCGCGGCGAATTCCAGCGCGCGGGCGAACTGGCTTACGGCAGAATTCCCGAGCTTGAAAAGAAACTGGCGTCGATCGAGGCCAACGAAAACCCCGGCGAGATGATGGAGGAGGCGGTTACCGCCAACCACATCGCGCAGGTGGTCTCGCGCTGGACCGGCGTGCCCGTCGACAAGATGTTGGAAGGTGAAAAGGACAAACTCCTGAAGATGGAGGACTCACTCGGCCGGCGCGTCATCGGCCAGGCCGAGGCGGTGTGGGCGGTGGCGACCGCCGTGCGCCGTTCGCGCGCGGGCTTGCAGGACCCGAACCGGCCAATGGGCTCATTCATGTTCCTGGGCCCGACCGGCGTCGGCAAGACGGAGCTGACAAAGGCTTTGGCGGAATATCTGTTCAACGACGAGACCGCGATGGTCCGCCTCGACATGTCCGAATACATGGAGAAGCATTCGGTGTCGCGGCTGATCGGCGCGCCTCCGGGTTATGTCGGCTATGATGAGGGCGGTGCGCTCACCGAAGCGGTGCGGCGGCGGCCCTACCAGGTGGTGCTGTTCGACGAGATCGAAAAAGCCCATCCCGACGTCTTCAACGTGCTGCTGCAGGTGCTCGACGACGGACGGCTGACCGATGGTCAGGGCCGCACGGTCGACTTCCGCAACACACTCATCATCATGACTTCGAACCTTGGTTCGGAATTCCTGGTGAACCTGCCGGAGGGCGAGGACACGTCTGAAGTCCGCGAGCAGGTAATGGGCATGGTGCGGGCGCATTTCCGCCCCGAGTTCCTCAATCGGGTCGACGAGATCATCCTGTTCCACCGCCTGCAGAAGAGCGAGATGGGCCGCATCGTCGAGATCCAGTTCGCGCGGCTGCAGAGGCTGTTGGAAGAGCGCAAGATCGTGCTGACGCTCGATCCCGTCGCGCGCGACTGGCTCGCCGCCAAGGGCTGGGATCCCGCCTATGGCGCGCGGCCTTTGAAGCGGGTGATCCAGCGCAACCTGCAGGATCCGTTGGCCGAGATGATCCTCGCCGGCGAGGTTTCAGACGGCGATCGCGTGGTGATCTCGAGCGAAGGCAATGTGCTGACCTTCAACGGCAAGGCGCCGCAGACCGCCGAGACCGCCGAGATCGCAGCATTCGAGGCGCCGATCCCAAAACGCAGGCTGAATTGAATTGATCGATACGTCTTCCTCTCCCTTCTTGGGGAGCGGGGAAATCGGAGATGCATCATGGGAATAGCCAGTTACGAAGTTGTTGGTTCGGGCGGTATCTGGCGCGTCAAGCACGACGGTGAACCGATAGGCAGATACCAAACCAAAGAAGCCGCTTTCGAGGCAGCTGTTACTGCTGCTTCATTGGCCGTTCGGGAAGGATACCAGGTCCAACTTTCAGTACCCGGAGCACGAATCGAATCTTGATGGGCCCAACTTTCACGATCTCGGTGCTGGCGACCGTGGGCTAGGTGGCGATCGCTAAAGCGGTTATCGATGCGGAATTTGACACCCGTCAGAGTGATGATGAATTGGCATGATACCGTGAGCGCTAGGCGCACCGGAGCCGCGCATGGCCGATGTCCTATTGATCAAGACGCTGGTCGTCATCCTTGCCTCCGTCAGCTCCATCAGCTTGGTCGCGCGCGCAGGGCTTCCAGCGGCTGGCGGTTACTTAATGGCTGGCTTGGTTATCGGCCCGCACGGTCTACACCTCATCGCCACGAGCGATGAAACGAGATTCTTGGCTGAGCTCGGCATCATTTTTCTCATGTTCATGGTCGGTCTTGAGTTTTCCTTCTCGGCGATGATTGCCGCACGCCGCGATGTCTTCGTCGCCGGCAGCCTGCAAGTCGGCTTGACCGTTTTGATCGTCGCGGGAATCGCCATGCTGTGGGGCGTTGGATTACCCACCGCTGTGCTGCTCGGCGGCGCCGTCGCCATGTCATCGACCGCCATCACGCTCAAGCAATTGGTCGACCAGGGCGACGTCAGTAGTCAGCAAGGCCGTCTCGTGCTGGCAACCCTGCTGTTCCAGGACCTTGCGACCCTTCCGTTTCTCGTTGTGCTCGGCGGCTGGAAGCAGAGCGGCGGACCCGAGCCGTTGGAAACGCTGCGTCAGCTTGGAATAGCAGCGGGCGCACTCGGCGTCGCTGCTTTCGTTTGCAGGCCGGTTTTTCGCGCCTGGCTCACCTGGGTTGCCAGGACAAACTCGGCAGATCTCTTTCTGCTCACTGTTCTGTTGCTTGCGCTAGGTACGGCATTCGCCGGACGCTTGGCCGACCTTTCCACACCAATCGGAGCCTTCCTTGCCGGTATGGTGGTGGGCGAAAGCGATTTCCGTCATCAGGTAGAGGATGACATCCGGCCCTTTCGCGACGTCCTGTTAGGCCTGTTCTTCGTTACAACCGGCATGGAGGTTGATCCATCCACCATCACTGCAGCACCCATGGCCGTCCTCGCCTGGATTATTGCGTGCCTGCCGGGAAAGGCCGTTGTCGTGTTGCTCGTCGGCGCGATTATGCGTTGGCCGGCCCCGGTTAGTACGCGAGCGGCGCTGATTCTGGCGCACGGCGGAGAAGACGGTTTGCTGCTGCTTACCCTGGCGATGAAAGTGGGTGCCATAGAACCGAACGTTGGGCAGCCTGCTCTTTTGGCCTTGGCCGCAACGATGGCGCTCGGCCCAATGCTGATTCTGCGGAGTGCGCGGTTTGCGGAGTTCGTTAACGGTGCGTCACATCGCGCCAAGGCGGACGCCGAAGAAGCCGCCATCCGCGCGGAAAGTCAAAATCTCGGGGACCACGTAATCCTGTGCGGTTGTGGACGCGTGGGCCGGCTGGTGTCCCTCGTGCTCGAGGCCGCAAAGGTTCCTTACATTGCGGTCGAGTCCGATCTGATGCGCTTTCGCAGGGCAAAGAAATCGGGGCACAAGGTGGTGTTCGGGGACGCAGGCCGGAAAAGGGTCTTGGAAGCCGCCGGCGTCACCCGGGCACGCCTTGTCGTGCTAACGTTTGATCGACGCCATGCGGTCGAGCGTATTCTTCACTATGCACGTGAGCAAAATCCGGCCGTGTCCTCGATTGTGAGTGTCGCCGACGATCAGGAAATCATATCGTTTGTGCGGGCCGGAGCCAGCACGGTATTTCCAGAGAATGTCGCGGCAGGCTTGGCGCTGGCCGACCAAGTGCTTCTCGTCTGCGGTTTCTCCCAGGACACGGCCGCAAATATCGTCACGACGGTTCGAGCTGAACTCAATCCCGAACTGCGCGGGCGCGTAGGACGTTGAATTGGGTGCGTTCTCTCTCACACGCCGCGCGGTCGCCAGCAAGACGGTCAAGCTAACGGCGTGCGCGCATTTCCATGCCTTCGGCCTGTCAATGACGACCCCTTGGTCGATCACGATGCCTCCGAATGTTGAATTTTCGACGTGTCCGCCTCGAATGGAAACCGAATCACCGCATTTGTTTCCTCAATGTACACATGGTGCACATGAAAGCCTCAGTGCACACGCATGGCGATGTTTACTCAATCGCATTCCAATCCGGCGGACACAGATTTTCGCTGGAAAGATTCCTTTCCCAACTACATCGCAACGTGCGCGACGACTGGAGTGCATACGCAAGCCCGAGAGCACAGGCATAGTGGGCATCGCTCCATTGCACTCCGGTCAATCCATCCACGTGGGCTGGCGCCATAGCTGTCTTTAGCGTCGGCCTCCGACCTCGTCTATGCGGCTCAACAGATCTGCCGGATCCTCGTAGACGCGAAGTGCTCCGGACTGTCTCAACTCTTCCGGTCCATAGCCGCCGCTTAAAAGGCCCACCCCCAACGCGCGACATCGGATCGCCGCCAACATGTCCCAGATGCTATCGCCAACGACCACCGCGGTTTCAATCGGTGTGCTCAACCGTTCGGCGGCCGCCAGAAACAGGTCGGGATCGGGCTTGGCATATTTGACCTGGTCGCGCGTCACGACCGGGATCCCGCTCAGATCGATGCCGAGCGAGGCCAGATTAACGGCTGTGGTTTCCATGCGGCCGCTGGTCGCAATCGCCCAGGGAATGCCGGCCTTCGACAACCAGTTCAGCAATTCGCGAGCTCCGGGCAACGGCCGAATGTGATTTGCCTGCTGCCGATAAGCGGCGGCATGGGCGTGGCGAAGCCGCGCGACGCGTTCCGCACTAATTTCGATCCCGGTTTCGCGAAGAAGCTGATTGGTGAACAAGCCTCCGCTCATGCCTATTTTGCGATGGATGCGCCAGACCGACAGTTCGATGCCCTCTGCATCGAGCGCTTCCTTCCATGCAAGGACATGCTGATAGACACTGTCGACGAGCGTGCCATCGAGATCAAATAAAAAGACCGGTTCGATCCGCATTCTATCTCTCCCGTTCTGGGAACCAAGGTGGTCTGCACCAATTCGCCTATGCCTTCCTCCTTGATTTCCTTCAGACTGCGGCCGGTAAGGACGGACCGATCGAAACGCGCGCCCTCGATGTCCCACGACGGATCCGCATACTCGTCGCGACTTTTGATGAGCAACCAATGATCCCTTCGGCTGGAATTCATGGATCGTCTTTGGATTATGACTAACGAGAACCCGCCGCGCAGTTTCTCGCCGAGCCGCGAGCGAACATGTCAACTGATCGTAGCCAGACGTTTCTTTCTGCGCAGCATCGAGGCACCGTCCGATCGCCGCAATGACGGTCATCAATTTTGCTCAAGCGGCCAAATCGATGACGATTCTGATGCCTGTCATTCTGATGCCCATCAACGACAGCCCCATCGCGATCCACATCATGTGTAAAGCCTCGCAAGCGGGTTGCGGCATAAGAAGCGGACCTCCTTGCTCCCACTACCGGTAAAACGGTTTGCCGCCCATCCGGCGTGCGGCCCTGCTCAAGAACGTGACCGTCGGCCGCAAGATCAACAGGTCCGCAGCCAATGCCGCGAGCATCGCGAATGCGCTCAGCCAGCCAAACAGGCGCAGCGATGGCAAATCGGAGAAGGCCGTGACGATCAAACCGCATGCCAGCACCACGGACGTCAGAATCAGCGGCGGGCCGACCAGCACGGTTGCCCGCTCGACGGCTTCTGCCGGATCCGCTCCCGGCCGCTCCTCCAGCCGCAACCGGTTCAGGAAATGAATTGTGGCGCTCAGGCCCAATCCGAACGAGACCGTCAGCGCCACGACGCTCGCGAACTGAAGGCCCTCTCCGAGAGCCCATAATATCATTCCAGAGAGCACCACCGGAAAAATGCCCGGCAAGATGGCCGCCAGCATGACGACCCACGAGCGGAACGCCAGGCCAATGAACGCGGCGACAAACACGAACTCGATCGTCAGGCCTTTGTTCAATTTCTTGATCATGAGAGCGCTGTTGCGAGCGGCGATCGCTGAAAGGCCGGTCACGGCGATCTTGTAGCCCGGATGTTTCTTGCGGGCATCATCCAGGGCTTGGTCGAGGCTCTCGATCACAGGCAGAAGTTGGCAGGCATCGACGTCCGGGACGCGGCCGGAGACCAGGACGGCTTCTTGTTCGGCAGAGATGAACCGACGCGTCAGGTGCTCCGGAAGCATATCGACGTATTGCTTCAACGTCGCCACATCCGACTTGCCGAGTTTCTCGGCAAGCCAGCGCCGCAGCGTCTCAGGCGACCACACATTGGCGATGCCCGGTAGTTTCTCGACGGTCGCATGCACCTCGGCGATGGTGGCCAGCGTTTCCGGGTCGTAGAGAGATTTGCCTTTGGGGAACTCGATCAGGACATCGATTGGATTGGCGCCGTTGAGCTTCGCATCGAGACGATGGCTCGCAGCAACCGCCTGCTCCCGGTCGGGTACCTGGTCAGCAAGCCGATAGCGGGGTTCAAGATTCTCGTAAACCACCCCAAGGCCGCCGACGATCAAAACGCTGAGCAGCGTGTAAAGGCCCGGGCGGCTTACCATCTTGGCGGCAATCCAGGCACAAAAACGCCGGAGAACGTCCACGCCGGTGTCCGCCTCTTTGACTTGTGCCGCGAACATCGATTCCTTCCGCACAAGCAGAACACCGAGTAGCGGCACAAGCATCAGCACTGCGAACATTGCAATCAGCGTTGCGACGAGACCAGCTTCGCCAAAGGTCCGGATCAGATCGGACTCGGAAAACTGCAACGCGACGAACGAAAGCGCGGCGGTCGCGTGCGTCAGCACGCACGCCGGCCCGACAACGAGCATGGCGTCGCAAAATGCATCAAATTTCGGCTGGCCTTGAAGTAGCCGGTCGCGGGCGGCGAAGGTCAACTGCATGCTGTCGGAAAAACTGATCACCATAATGAGCGGCGTCATTACGTTGAGGAACATGTTGAGACGAAAATCGAACCAGCCGAGGGCGCCGAGCGCGATCACGATCGCGATCAACGGCGGGCCAGCGCCGATGATCATGAACGACAGGCGGCGAAAGAATACAATGGCAATCAGAGCTCCGGCAGCGAAGCCGAACGCGTTGTAGAACAGCCGATCTCGCTCCACTGCATTGCGTATCTCCAACTGCATGACCGGTACCCCGGAGAGACGGGTCGTGAGTCCGGTGCCGGCCAGGTCCTCATCGATCGTTTTCCGAATGTTGGCGACGACGTCGCGCAGACGGCTGCTGGAAACGGCATTCGGATCAAGCGCGAGGACCATCAGTGTGAGTTCGCCATCCTCCGACAACAACTTGCCGTGGATGATCTCGTTGCTCATGACGCGCTGGATCAGCCGCTCATATTCCGCGCCTTGGGGCAATTGCTCCGGGAACAGCGGCGCGGGCAGCTCGTTGCCCTGCGGTGGCTGCCGGGCCGAAAACAGCGAGATGATCCCCCTCGTGCCTTCGATCAATTGAAGGTCGGTGACGAGATCGCGCAGCTTTTCGAGCGAAGCGCGCTCAAGCAGGTTCTTGCTCTCGACCACGATGAGGACATCGAATTCGCTCGACGGGAAGCGCCGCGTCACCTCTTCAAACGACTTGAACTCGGGCGTCTCGGATCGAAACAGCTGGCTGAGCGAATCGTCGACCTTGATGCGCGGTATCCCGAACCCTGCCGCTATCAGCAACGCGACGGCAGCAAACCCAACGACCAGCGGAAAGCGCAGGGAAATGAGCCCGATACGCTCGAGACCGAAGGCAATGCTCTGCGACGCGCCGGTTCGCAAATTGGGCTCTGGCTGTGTAGATCTCGTATCCATGTTCAAGTGCCTGCGAGATGATCGTCCGCGCGGCTTGTGGCCTCTGCCGCGAGTTTCGGGTCGCGCCCCGATGGCGTGGATACGTCCGGACACGCGCTCCGACCATGACGGGCATCAAATTCGCGCAAGATGGCGCTGGAACCAGTGGCTTGCCAACCGCTCCACTTCGTCCAGCGCTACCCTAGCCGCCTTGATGGTCATCAACATCCACAGGAGCGGGTTCTCTTCGGAGAAGATTCGCGTCATGGCAAACCGTCTCCAGGAACCGCCCGAGCAGCACTCAGATGCTCGAGATCTCCGCGAAAATATCATCCATCTCGGGCGGCACGTCTCGACGCGCGCACCATTCGGCACGGGCGCCGGCACGGCGGATGGCGCGATCGTTGATCGGCAGCCGCAGCTGCGCCATCAGCTCGGCTATCAAGTGTCGGGGCGGGTTGCGCGCGTCCACCGAGCCGCTCCGGCCACCAGATTATTGACAGGGCTCAATGTCATCCGGGGCCTTGGCCGATAGTGTGGCTGTGAGTGCCGGAGGCAACAGAGCGAAGAAGAGCATGAGCGCGATGGTAGCGCTCATCGACGCTCTGGAATTGCGGGCGCGCAAATTGCGAGCCCGATCCTGTCCGGCTCGCCCCCGATCCTGGCGTAGCAATCGAGAGCTGGTGTCAGCTATGATTCATTCAGCGATCATTCGAATTGTCGATTTCTGCGCTCGCAATCGCTGGACGATCGTTATTGCCGGCGCGCTGCTGATGATTGGAGCCGCGGCCTTCGATGCCGCGCGATTCTCGATCAATACGGATATAGAAGGTTTGATTTCCCAAGATCTGCCATGGCGTCAGCGCGAACTGGAGCTGTCCAAGGCTTTTCCGAAAAAAGGCATTCTGGTTGTCGTGAAAGCGACGACGCCTGAAAACGCCGAACAGGCGACCAATGCGCTGGCGCAGGCCCTCTCGAAAAACCCCGATCTGTTTTCCAAAGTGAAACAACTCGATAGTGGGGATTTTTTCGAGCGCACTGGATTTTTGTTCGAGCCTCCAGCCGATGTCAGAAGAACCGCGGAGGGACTGACGAGAGTTCAGCCGCTTATTGCAGCGCTCGCCGGCGATCCGAGTCTGCGCGGCGTTATGACGGCGCTATCGTTTGCGGCCGAGGGCGTGAAGGCAGGACAGATCAGGCTGGAGCAGCTTGCGCGGCCTCTGTCACTGGCAGATCGAACACTAAGTGACGTTCTGTCCGGGAAGCCGGCCACATTTTCGTGGCAGGAGCTGTTGCAAGGTCAGCCGGCGCCGGCGAACCGGTTGCGGCACCTTGTCGGAGTTCAGCCCACGCTCGACTTTAGGGAGCTTCAGCCTGGTCGCAAGCCGGGAGAAGGGATTCGGCGCGCGGCCGCCGATCTGGACTTGCAAAGCAAGTTCGGCGCGACAGCTGATCTAACCGGTGAGGTGCCGATGAATGACGATCAATTCTCGGTCATTAGATACAGCGCCGTGCGCGACACGTTGACGGCGGTGTTCGGCGTTCTGATCATTCTCCGGTTGGCGCTTCACTCCTGGAGGATCGTCGCTGCGGTCTTCTTTAGCCTCACGGTCGGGCTTGCGGCGACGGCTGCTCTCGGTCTCGTCCTGGTCAACTCTTTCAATCTGATCTCGATTGCATTGTTCGTGCTGTTCGTCGGTCTCGGAGTAGATTTCGGCATTCAATTCAGCGTGCGCTATCGCACCGAACGGTACGAGCACCCTGACTTGTACGAGGCGCTGCGATCGGCTGCCCGCAAGGCGGGGAATCCACTCTCATTGGCCGCCGCGGCCACCGCCGTCGGATTTTTCGCGTTTCTGCCCACCAGCTATCGTGGCTTGTCGGAGCTGGGCCTAATCGCTGGTTGCGGTATGCTGGTCGCATTCGCCTGTACCATCACATTGCTGCCGGCGAGCCTGGCGCTGCTCAAGCCTCCGGGCGAGGCCGTGCCGATCGGCTTCCGACGGCTCGCGCCGCTCGACGATTTCCTACAGAGGCATCGCATTGCGATGATCGTCGGCACGTTTCTCGTCGTTCTCGCCGGTATACCGCTATTGTTCCATCTGCAGTTCGACGTCAATCCGGTCGATCTGCAACGTCCGAATTCTCCTTCCGTGGTGACCTATCGCGAATTGCAGAACGACCCGGAAACCAGCGGCAACGATGCTCAGGTCTTGGCGCCCTCACTCGAAGCGGCCGATGAAACGGCCAAACGCCTGGCTGCACTTCCCGAAGTCTCACGCACCTTGACGCTGAGCGGCCTGATTCCAGCCGATCAGGACCAGAAAATCGCCGCGTTGAAGGCCGCGTCGCAACGCGTTGGCCCAGCCCTCAATCCTGCGGGGGTGCGGCCAGCCCCGAGCGATCAAGAGAATATAGCTGCGCTTCAAAACGCAGCCGAAGTCATTGGCCTGGCCGCAGGAAACGGAAGCGGCTCCGGCGCCGAGGCCGCGCGGCATGTATCCGACTTGCTGAAGCGCCTCGCAAGCGCAGATGCCGGCATCCGGGCCAGGGCCGGCGCTGCAATCGTACAACCCTTGATTTTCGATCTCGACCTTCTTCGGAAGTCTCTTGCCCCGGAATTGGTCACGATCAAGACGATGCCACCGGATCTGGTGCGCGATTGGGTATCGCCCGACGGCAGAGCCCGCCTTCGGGCGCTGCCAAAGGGTGATCCGAACGATACCAACGTGCTGCGTGATTTCGCGACTGCGGTACTTCGCGTTGAACCTTCGGCGGCGGGGGGCGCGATCAGCCTCTATGAAGCCGCAAGAACCGTCATATCGGCCTTTGTCGAAGCAGGTGCTCTGGCAATCGGTGCGATCGCCATTCTCCTGCTCATCGCGTTGCGGCGCTTGACCGATGTGCTGCTGACGCTCATCCCCCTCCTCCTCGCCGGCATCCTAACTCTCGAGATTTGCGTGCTGATTGGCCTCCCGCTCAATTTCGCAAACATCATCGCGCTTCCGCTACTGCTCGGCGTCGGCGTCGCATTCAAGATCTACTACGTCATGGCGTGGCGCGCTGGAAAGACCGGCCTGCTGCAATCGACGCTGACGAGGGCAGTGATATTCAGCGCCATGACAACTGCGATCGCGTTCGGAAGCATGTGGGCATCGAACTATCCCGGCATTTCGACCATGGGCGAGCTGATGGCCCTGTCTCTGTTGTGCACGATGGGGGCCGCAGTGTTCTTCCAGCCCGTTCTGATGGGTCCGCCGCGGCAGGTGAAGGCATATTCCGAACAGGACGGAACTCTGCGCCAAGCCGCCGAATAAGCGTCAAAGCCAATCTGGGGTTCACGATGTCGGCCGGGCGGGCCGCGGGATATCATCGCCGCCGGAGCTGTCGATGGAACAGCCATGCGTCCGCCTGATCGTGTTCAGGCAGCCGGGCGCCGACGTCATCGAGACCACCGATCTGGTGCGGGCGGCATTGCCGCAGATGCCATTCGTCGCGCTGGCAGCTGTCAAGGCGAGTTCGTTGTCTCGGGTAGTTGTTTGGCGACGCTGCGCTCTCCTGAGCTTCGCGCCTCGCGCGCGAAACTGGCTCTGCCGTTCGCAAGAACCACATGAAGCTCCGCCCCAACCACTGCCCCCTCGCCGATCGCGGCGCCCACGCGCTTGACTGATCCCGACCGCACGTCGCCGGCGGCGAAAACGCCGCGAACGCTGGTTTCCAGCCGCAGCGGGCGGGTAGGCCTGTTGTTTGAGTCGGGGTCGTCGGAAACGACGTCCGGTCCCGTCAGAATGAAGTTCTTTTCGTCCAGCGCGATCCCGCTGCCGTTAAGCCAGGTCGTCGCCGGCTCCGCGCCGATGAAAAGAAAGACGTGGCGGATCGGCTTCTCGGTCTCTACGCCGGTCACATTGTTGCGCCAGCGTACGCGTTCGAGTTGCCCTTCCCGGCTGCCGTAGAGCGCAACAACTTCTGTCTGTGTCAGCACCTGGATATTGTCGATGCTCGCGATGCGGTCGATGAGATAGCGCGACATGCTCTCTTCGAGACTGGGCCCGCGCACCAGCATCCAGATCTTCGCGGCGAAGTTGCGCAGAAAGACAGCAGCCTGACCGGCCGAGTTGCCGCCTCCGACCAAAACAATCTCCTCGTTCCGGCACAGCCGCGCCTCGATCGGTGAAGCCCAGTACCAGACGCCGCGCCCTTCGAAATCCGCAAGGTTGGGAACGTTGAGGCGCCGATAGCGGGCGCCGCTCGCGATGACCACAGTCGCAGCCTTAATCCGCCGGCTATCCTCCAGATGAAGCATGGCCGATGTTTCACTCCGATCGAGACGCGATACGCTGGCGGGTATCAGCATCCGAGCTCCGAACTTCTGTGCCTGAACGTAGGCGCGACCTGTGAGCGCCTGGCCGGAAATGCCGGCCGGGAAGCCGAGATAATTCTCGATGCGCGCGCTGGCGCCGGCCTGACCGCCGAAGGCGCGCGCGTCGAGGACGATGACCGACAGGCCCTCCGATGCAGCGTAGACCGCGGTCGAGAGGCCCGCGGGTCCAGCCCCGACGATCGCGACGTCATAGGTCCGGTCGGTTTCGTCGATCGGCACCATGCCGAGCGCGCGTGCCAGTACGGCCTCGCTCGGGTTTTTCAGGACAGTGCCTTTCGGACACACGGCCAGCGGCAGGTCGGCAGGAGCGGGGGCGTATTGCTGGACCAGCCTTGCCGCATCGTCGTCCTCTGCCGGGTCGAGCAATTGGTGCGGATAGGCGTTGCAGGCAAGAAAACCCTGCAGGCGCACCACGTCAGGACTTGACTCGGGGCCGATCAGAACCGGACCACCCGTACCGGCCTCGATCAGCGCGACGCGGCGTAGGATCAGCGCATGCATGATCCGTTCGCCGAGTTCGGGCTCCTCGATCATCAAGGCGCGCAGATTCTCCGGCGGGATCAATAGCGCTTCCACCTCACTGATGGCGTGAACGTCGACGAAGGCCGGCTGGCCTGACAATTGTCCAACTTCGGCGACGAACTCGCCGAGCCCATGCTCCACGATCGGGGCGCTGTGCCCCAGCGGATCGCGCCTCACAACGCGCACGGCGCCCTTGATCAGCACATACATGCCGGGAGCGATTTCTCCGGTGGTGAACAGCGCTTCACCGGCGGCATAGCGGCGAAGTTTCCCAAATCTGCGAATGCGATCGATTTCCTGCGGCGCAAGCGTTGGGAACATCTGCTCGCGGCGGCTATCGATCGTCGACATCTCAGGTCTCGCTTTATCGGGAATGTGGGCGATGCGTGTCTCTAGTGCGCCATCAGCAGCGGTACAGGCGCTTCATGCATGAGGCTGTAGGTCACCCCGCCCAGCAGCCGCTCGCGCAGGCGATGATGGCTGTATCCGCCCATGACGATCAGATCGGCCTTTCGTCGATCGGCCTCTGCCATCAATTTGGCCCCGACCTCGCTGGGGCGGCTCTTGATGCGATGAAGGCCGGCATCAATATCATGATGCCTGAGATGATTGACGGCGTCGATGCCCATCACGGCCTCTTCTTCGGTCGGTCGTTCGCCGGTCGCGACCGCAACCCAAACCTGTTTCGCCTTGTGCAGAAACGGCATCGCTTCGGCGAGCGCCCGGGCCGCTTCCCGGCTGCCGTTCCAGGCGACAAGGATGCGATCGAACGCGATCTTCGGTCGCTCCGCCTCGGGAACGAGAAAAACATTCCGGCCCGATCCGAACAGTACGCCTTCGACGAGTCGTTCGGGATCCGTCGCGCCGTTCGGACGGAGCGCCACAAACGTGTCGGCCGAGCGCGCCTCACGGGCGGCAATATTGGCGATGTCGTCGGCGAGTGCATCGAACCGCCGGATCTCGACCGCCCGATCAAGCATTTGCAGCCGCTTGGCCAGCGCCGCCTCCATCTCGTCACCCTCCTCGCGCGCCCACTTGACGATATTGGCGGTGACATCACCTTCGATCGGTCCGGGCAAGGGCAAGACGTTGAGATACAATCCGACAACCACCCGGCTCTCGAGCCGCCGGGCCATGTCGGCAACGGCCGCGAGCCGAATTTCGTCGGAAGCGCCGCCGTCCAGCCAGACCATCACATCCCTGATCATCGCTATCTCCTGACACGACGGCATCGTCTAACGCCCGTCACACCTTGACGCCGTCTACATGCTCACGGGCCCACGCGAGCAACTTGGGCAATGATACGGCGCCGGACTGGCGGGCGATCTCCCTACCATGATGCATCAGCATCAAGGTCGGTATGCTCTGGATGCCGTAGCGCTGCAGCAGTTCCGGCACCGCATCGCTTTCCACCTTGATCAGCCGCACCTCGGGCTCGAGCTCCGCTGCTGCCTGTTCGAAGACCGGCGCCATCGCCTGGCAGGGACCACACCAGGCGGCCCAGAAGTCAACGAGCAGCGGGACGTCGCTGTGCCTGGCATGCTTATCGAAGCGAGCGGCATTGTCGAGCGCCGTCGGCCGCCCCTCGTAAAGCGGGCGATGGCACGACCCGCACTTGGCATGATCACGCACATGATCACGCAATCGCTCGCGCGGCAAGCGGTTGACGGAGTCGCAATGCGGGCAGACGACGTGCAGCGCACTGGTCATGTGAACTCCCGGGCGGGCTCAGTCCTGCAGGATGACGCGCCGCGGCAGCGATCGCCTTGACTTGCGTCAACTTATCGGACCCGCGCGGAGAACAATTGTTGTCGCCGCCTTGACGGCCATCATTGTTTCGGCACGGCGCCCGTGCGCGATTGAGTGCTGGCGACTGCGCGCGGGCCTCGCAGCCGCAATATGATCGCCCGGTCCGAAGAGACGCAGATGATTCCGATCAGGAATGCTGTCCCATCCCGCTATCCGCCAGTGATCACCTGGATGCTGATCGGCGCCAATTGCCTCGTGTTCGTATTCCAAGACAGCCTCAGCCCCTCCGAACTCGCGCTGTTCGTGCGCCAATTCGCGCTCATCCCCGCACTCTATTCCGATTTCCTTGCGTCCGGGGAGACCGACTTGGCTGCCAGCGATTTCCTTCCCTTCTTCACGATGATGTTTCTGCATGGAGGCTGGCTCCATCTCATCCTGAATATGTGGACGCTGTGGCTGTTCGGCCCGAGCATCGAAGATCGGCTGGGCCATGGCCGCTATCTGGCGTTCTATCTCGTCTGCGGCCTTGCGGCTTCGTTGGCTCACGTCCTGTTCAACCCGGACTCGATCGTACCCGCACTGGGCGCGTCCGGCGCAATCGCAGGCATTCTCGGATGCTTCATGCGCCTGTTTCCGCTGGCGCGGATCGTCGTGATCGTCCCGATCCTGTTCATTCCGCTATTCCTCGAAGTCCATGCGTTTGTCTTCATCGGTCTCTGGTTCCTGCTTCAGCTGTTCCAGTCGACGATGGGGCTGCTGCTGCCATCCTCCAGCGGAGACGTCGCGTGGTGGGCCCATGTCGGAGGATTCCTGGCGGGCTTCACGCTTGGCCCTCTCCTGGTCCGATCGAGGCAACGCTACCGCGTCTACTACCCGGACGAAGGCATGTTCGGCTTCGATACCGAGGGGCGGATATGAGCGGGTTTGAGTGTCATGCCATAGGAGGATTCCATGTCGATGGGTGATATTGTCTGGCTCTTCTTCATATTCTCCGCGGTCCAGCCGATGTTGCGGCAGCAGATGCTCGAGGCCATGCGTATCCGCAAAATTTCGCGGCTCGAGCGTGAACGAAAATCGCGGGTAATCCTGTTGGTGCATCGGCAGGAGACCATGCGGTTTCTCGGCTTTCCGATTGCCCGCTACATCGACATCAATGATTCCGAAGACGTTTTGCGTGCGATCCAGATGACCGACGCCGATGTGCCGCTCGACCTCGTTCTCCACACGCCGGGCGGTCTCGTCTTGGCCGCGCTGCAAATCGCGAAGGCTGTTCGTGAGCACAAGGGCAAGGTCACGGTCTTTGTGCCCCACTACGCCATGTCAGGCGGTACGCTGATCGCGCTCGCCGCCGACGAAATCGTGATGTGCGAGCATTCCGTGCTGGGTCCGATCGACCCGCAGCTCGGTGAGTCACCGGCAGCCTCGCTCATCAAAGTGATCGCCGAGAAACCGATGGCGAAAATCGACGATCGGACGCTGATCATGGCCGATATCGGACGCAAGGCAATTGTGCAAGTCAAGGAGGCCGCAACCGAACTCCTGACCCGCCGCCTGCCCGCGGGAAAGGCTGACGCCCTAGCGGACAAGCTCACCTCGGGTACATGGACGCACGACTATCCGATCTGGGCCTCGGTCGGAAAATCACTCGGCCTGCCGGTCAGTACCGAAATGCCGGCCGACGTATTTCAATTGCTGAAGCTCTATCCGCAACCGGTTCGCATGCAGGGCGGCGGCGTGGAATACCTCCCGGTGGAGCGTCGATTGCCGGAAGGGACCAAGGTGGATGGGTCGGGGTGGAATTCGGCTCGATGACGCCGCAACATCGTCGCCCGGCCCTGACCTCCGCATGTCACGGACCAGCCGATCTAAATCTGCGCCATCTTGACGGCGGTCAACGCCGGCGGGGCCTGCAATGTCTATCAAGGCCGGAGAGCCACGCGATTGGCGCGATGTGTCGCCCCGGCAGCGCAATTGGTCTCAATCCCTCAATCCATCAGGAGGCAATCATGAATCAACTCATTCGCGGAGGCGCCATCCTCGTTGCGATCCTTGGTACAAACGGCTTCGCCGCCGCCCAGCGGACCGGCTCCGCGCAACCCGAGTTAACGGCAAATCAGCAACAGGCGGTTAGCCAGGGGCTCGCAACATCGCCTTCACAACCGACACCGTCCGGCGAGCAAGCGCAGGTCGGCAAGCATGTTCCGGATTCCATGTCGCCACAGGCGATGCCAAACAACGTCACCGACCAGGTTCCGGAGACGAAGAATCTCCTCTTCGTCAAGCTGCCGGATCGGATCCTGTTGATCGACCCCGACAACAAGCTGGTGACCCAGATCGTCACGGACGACAATTCGAGCACCACCGGCTCGAATACCGGCGGATCGAGCTCGAATACTTCTGATCGGCCTTCGCGGTAAAAAATCGGATCGGGTAAGGTAATATCATGAACAGGTTCCGCCTCTCGTGGTCAGCCGCCGTCGTTGTTGCGATCGTCACTCTCATTCCGTGGGCGGATCGCGCCACGGCACAGGAAGTCGCCCTGACGCCCCTGGAGACGACCGAGGTCGCTAGAGGCTACCGCGCCGAAGCCATCAAGCTGAAACGTGTCGTCAACGACAAGAACGAGACGATCGGGCGCATCAACGATTTCATCTTCGGCAAGGACGGCAACACCTACGCCATCCTCGCCGTCGGCGATTTCACCGGCCTTGGCGGCCACCCGATTGCGGTCCCTTTCCGCAACCTCAAGCTGGACGATCCATCCGGCTCCGTCGTGCTGCCCGGAGCGAGCCGTAGCGCGCTCGAGAAACTGCCGGTCTTCGTCAACAATAATCGATAGCGCCGCCCACGTCAGGCCGCCTCGTCGCCCTTCCGGTCGCGGACACCGATCAGCCAGTAGATAAGGCCGAGCGCGAGGATCGCGGCTGCCAACGCCAGAATGTGCAGCGCATCGGTTTCCGTGAGGTCGAGGATGATGACCTTGCGGCAGATCGCAAGCAGCGCGATCATCACGACCGATCGGATCTGGACCACGGTGTCGCGGCCCTCGGCCACCACCAGAAGCGATTTCTTGAATTCGAGCGCGATGATCACGGTGAGAATCATGCCGAACACGGCCTGGAACGCCGAGTAATCGGATGGGTCAAGGCCTCCCGAGAGAACCAGGCCGAACAATATCTTCAGCGTCAGGGTCCACAGCGCGGCCACGACTATGACCACGATCAACGCGGTGAGGAACATGACGACGAAGTGCTCAAAGCGCTGATAAAGCGACAACAGCCTGAATTTCTCCCTCGCCTCCCTAAACTCCTGCTTGATCGACATCAGAGCCTCCGGTGCGCCGCGCGATCTCAAGCTTCTGCCAGAGCTCTCGCCCGACCTTCCTTGCCAGGCGGTCGGCGCGGCCGTTGTATCAGCATCACCAGGGGAATCGCCAGCAGCGATACGAACATCATCAGCTTGAAATTGTCGATGAACGCGACCGCTTCCGCCTGCGCGGTCACAAGCTGGGCAAGCGCGGCCCGCCCGCCGGGGATGGCAAGACCGAGCTGTTGGGCGTGGTCGCGTATCACCTGCCTAAAGGGGGTGAAATGCTCGACCAGCCCGGCCTGCGTGACGGCCGAATTGCGCACCAGCAGATAACCCATCATGGAGATGCCGATGCTCGCGCCGATATTGCGCATCAGGTTGAACAGCCCGGTTCCCTGCGTGCGCAGCGCCGGCGGCAGCGTGCCGAATGCCACAGTGCCCAGCGCCACGAAGACAAAACCGATGCCAAAGCCTTGCAGCAGGCCGGTGCGGACCAGGGTGCCCTGCGACACATCCGGGGTGAAGCCGGTCATCATGTAGAGTGAGAATGCGGTTATGCCGAGCCCGGTGGCGATCAGGAGCCGCGCATCGACGAAGCGGATGAGCTGTCCGGCCAGCAGCATCGCGGCCATGGTGCCGACGCCGCGGGGGGCGAGAACGAGTCCCGCCGTCAGCACCGGATAGTTCATGAGCCGTTCGAGATAGGGCGTCAGCAATGACAGCGTCGCCAGCAGCACGACGCCGACAATGAAAATCAGCATGATTCCGATCACGTAATTCCGGTCGCGGAACAATGCGAGGTCGATGAAGGGATCGGACGCGGTCAGCGAGTGCACGGTGAAGAGGTAGAAGCCGAGCACGCACAATGCAGCCTCGAGCTGTATTTCGCGCGAGGCGAACCAGTCGAGCCGCTCGCCACGGTCGAGCAAGAGCTGCAACGCGCCGATGCCGAGGCTCAACGACGCGAAGCCGAGCCAATCCAGTCGTCGGGCCAAGGGCCGACCAGCGCGCCGCCTGAGAAACAGAAAAATGCCGAACGCGCACAGCACGCCAAGCGGCAAGTTGACATAAAATACCCAGCGCCAACTGTAGGAGTCCGTGAGCCAGCCACCGAGCGTCGGCCCGAGAATGGGCCCGAGCATCACGCCAAGCCCGAATACCGCCATCGCCTGGCCCTGCTGCTCCTGCGGATACGCGTCGAGCAGCACGGATTGCGACAGCGGCACCAGCGGCGCACCAAAGATGCCCTGTAGCAGCCGGAACACCACCATTTGCGCCAGCGAAACCGCGGCCCCACACAGCATCGAGGCCACGATGAAGCCGATCACCGCCGTCAGGAACAACGGCTTGCGGCCAAACCTCGCTTCGAGCCAGCCGGTCGCCGGTGTGATGATCGCAGCCGCCACGATATAGGATGTCAGCACCCAGTTGATCTGGTCGCTGGTCGCCGACAGGCTGCCTTGCATATAGGGCAGCGCGACGTTGGCAATCGTGGTATCGAGCGCCTGCATCAGGGTCGCAAGCATCACGGTTGCCGTGACCATTCCCCGATTGATGACCCCGCTCGTGGCCGCATCGCCCGCCATGTCAGGCTCCAAAGATCGTGGTAAGGTCGCGCCACAGCTCACGGAGCGAGCGCTGGTGGCCGGTATCGATTGAGACCTTGACGCTCATGCCGGCGCGCAAGGCGAGGTGCTCTGGGTTCTGACCGAAGGAAAGCCGAACCGGCACGCGCTGCACCACCTTGACCCAGTTGCCGGTGGCATTTTGCGGCGGCAACAGCGCAAACATCGAACCGCTCGCAGGAGCCACCGTCGTCACTTTCGCCGCGAGCGGAGCATCCGGATAGGCGTCGACGACGACGCGCGCCGGATTGCCTTGCCTCACATAGGTCAACTCGGTCTCCTTGATGTTGGCCTCGATGTAGAGATCGCTGGCCGAGACCAGCGGAAAGGCGGATTGGCCGGCATTCAGAAACACCCCGACTGCGATGCTTTCAACATTGTTCGGAATACCGTCGAACGGCGCGACGATGGCGGTGAGCCGCAGATTACGCGCCGCGAGATCGACCGCCGCCTGCGCCTGCTTCACCGCGGATTGCTGATCGACCGGCAAATCCGGATTGCCGCCGAGCTGGGCGAGCGCCGCCGCGGCCTCCCGCTCCAGACTCGCAAGATTGGCCTTCGCGGCCTGAAAGTCGCGTATCGCAGCATCGAGCGTGGCCCGCGGCGCGGCGCCAGTATCAAAGAGATGTTGTTGGCGCTCGAAATTGGTTTGCGTGTAGTCGACCGTCGCCTTGGCCTCATCGATTTGCTTTTGACGCGCGTGATAGGTCTCGATCAGGGTGTGGGCCTGATCGCGCGCAATGCCGAGCTGGGCCTGGGCATTGGCGAGCGCGATCCGGTAAGGCTCGGGGTCGAGGTTGAACAGCGGAGCATCCTTGCTGACCTCTGTGTTCGACTTCGCTGCGATGCTAACGATCTGACCCGCGACCTGCGGGCTGATCGAGGCGCTCACGGTTTGCATATAGGCATCTTCCTCCGACACGTAGCGGCCGGTCGCCAGATAAAGGCCGAGCGCGCCAAGGACCAGGGCAACTGGACCCATGATCAGGAGCGGCCGTCGCCAGCGGCCCGGTGACGCGGCCGGCGCGCTTTGCTCGCCGGGTGCCTGCGTCGAACCGGAAATTTCCCGATTCTCCTGAGACGAACGCCGGGAGGCTACGCGTGCGGTGCCCGGTTCGCCGGTTTGCGAAATCATATCGAGGCTGCCATCTGCCATTGCGCGATGCCTCCGCCATCCCGGTTCCCGTTGATGGTGCATCAAGCGAACGATCGACACCTTGATGGGTGTCAGTATTGCTTTGGCCCGGCGTATCGACGACACGTCCGGCGCGCATTGCAAATACCGCGAGTGTAAATTGAGCGCCGTCAATGCATGGGTTTTTTCGAAATGCGAGATAGAGCCTGCGACATTCCCATGTCGCTCCCCCTCCCCCGAGGGCGTTTCCTCCCTAGACTTGGACCGCTGGCGAAAGCCGCGCGGTCCTTTCTTTTGCAGACATATCTGGACTGCGGATGCGTGGAGCGGCAGGACGCAGGCGCACCAACTGTCAGTCACCGACGCCGATCCATTCACGCCATACAGTCAGGAGAGCCGCCATGATCACTGGACCGAGAAAGAGACCGACCAACCCGAATGATTGGATGCCGCCGAGAATCCCGATCAGCACCAACAGGAAGGGCAACTCCGCAGATCCCCCGATCAGCGCCGGCTGAACGATATTGTCACCGATCAGCAACGTCCCCGCGCCAAAGACAAACAGTGCAGCCGGCACCAACAATGTGCCGTCTCGAAGCGCCAAGGTCAGGGCGGCGACACCAAGCGCCAGCCACGCTCCAAGTGGCACCATTGCCAACGCCATGGTGAGAAACGTGAACAGCACCGGATGCGGCACGCCCGTCAGGATGTACGCAATCCCGATGACAGCGCCTTTTGCGATCGCAGCCGCTATGGTCCCGTTCACGGTGGCGCGGGTCGCATCGGCGATCTTGCCGACGAGGTGCGCCCCGCGATCACCGAGCAGGCGGTCCGCGGTCACAAGCGCGCGATCTGCCAGCCATGCCCCGTCGCGCAATACCAGAAACAGCGCGACCAGCGTGATGGCGAGCAGAAGCAGTCGATGCAGCAATGCGCCTCCGAATGTGCCGGTCCACGCCGTCAGATTTTCGACATTCACGCCGCGAAACCATTCTATCAGCACGTCGGGATTGCTGAGGTTGGTGCGCCACCAGAGATCAAGGTACTCACCGGCGACCGGCAGTTGGGCAAGCCAGGCCGGGACCGCGATCCCACTCTCGCGCAGGCGATTGAGCCCGCGGACGAAGGCCTCGCTGCCCTGCGCAAGCTGATGCACCGTCACGATGATCGGTACAAGCAGAACGAGACCGGTCACAAGCGTGAATAGCAGGGGCGCCAGCGATCGCGAGTGATGGCCAACGAGCCGCTCGAAGCGGAGGTAGATCGGCCTGCATGTGATCGCGATCACGGCGGCCCAGGTCAATGCCACCAGAAAATCGCGTGCGACCCAGACTGCCAGCAGCACGATCGCGACGGCAATGGTCGCCTGAGCGCGCGCCCGCAAATCGAGCGACGGCGCGGACCTCTCAGGCGGCCAAAATTCGCTCCTTTCATGACCCGGTATAACTTGCGGCACTGTCGATCAGATCCTTCTTCGTCACATTCGTGCGGCGCCGTGCAGGCTACATCGCGCATCGCCCCACACGTTGATGACCATCAACTTCCGAGATTGTCGCGCGTTACGCGCCTGCTCCTGCAATTAACCCTGACCGATTTGACAATCGTCATCGTGTTGTCCTGCCAGTCCTGGTTTCATTACTGTAGCCACACCTTGGATCGCACCCTTGGATTTGGATCGCACCCTTGGATCGCACCATGGAAACCTTGTCCGAGTTGACTGAACTCTCCGACCTTAATCGCATCCTGCTCCATCTTGCCCGCTCCAGGGAATTCCTTGATGGCTCGTCCCGTCATGGATATGATTTCATCGCGCCGCTGGATGCCCAAGGCCATATCGATCCGGTGTTATGGAAGAAGTATCGGGACTATTGCCGCGTTCGCCGATTTTGGGATGGCGAAGACGAGGTCGGTCGCCTCGTCCACAAGCCTGGCGGCGCCGACCGCGCGCGCTGGGTCTTCGGCTACAGTGAAGACGAGGATGGCGACGACGAGGCCGGCTACAGATTTGAAGCGCATGCCTTTTGGCCGGGTGAATACGTCTCGATCAGCGGGCAGGACCGCAAGCTCAACACGTTTCGGGTTGTCACAGTCGATCCGGTCATGCTGTCGACGGCCTTGATCAAGTCGTTCGAACTGCAAATCAAGGTGTGAAGGCGCCATGATCAAGGACGTGATGGTTCGGCTCGATGGAGGCTCCGGGGACGATGCCCGTCTGGCCGCCGCAACACAGATCGCTGAAATCTTCCAGAGCCATATCACCGGACTGTTCTTCAATGTTGTGCCGGACGAATTCAATGGCACCGGCGCCAGTCAAACTGCCCGATCGCCGGGCGCCGCTAAGCGGGCCGGCGACGCTGTCGAGACCGTGCTGTTTCATCGGCTGAACGGGTTGCAACAGCCGACCAATCTTCGGCGGTTCGATGTCGCCGGCGTTCTCGATATTTCCGAGACTGCCCTGCCGGTGGCGCGCACCGCAGACACCTTCGTCGCGCTCCGACCAAATGATCGGTCGAAGGAACCGGAAGACCTGATCGAAAACCTGCTGTTCGGCACCGGACGCCACCTGTTTCTGGTTCCCGAAGACTGGAATGGCTTCACGCCCCTGGATAACGTTGTCGTGGCCTGGAACGGGAGCCGCGAGTCGGCGCGTGCGCTTGCCGAATCCCTCCCGTTCTTGCACCGGGCCAGCAAGGTATGCGTTCTCGTCGTGGAAGGCGAGCATCAGACCAAAACCGACGCGCTGAAGGCCAACGATGCCGTTCTGCACCTTCGCCATCACGGCATCAACGCGATCAAATATCGCGTCGTCGGCGAGGAAGACGAGACGGCCGACGTGCTGATCACGGAGTGCCGCAGCCTCGATGCAAATCTGCTGGTGATGGGCAGCTATGGCCACTCTCAACTGCGCGATTTGCTGCCGGGATCTACGACCAGCCGGATCCTGCACCGTTCACCGGTCCCCCTGCTCATCGCGCACTGACTGCGGTTCTGTGAATGCCCCGCCACCGATTGACGGTCGTCAAGGTGACGCCATGCGTCGCATCATAGGTTCGTTCGGCGACTTCGCACCCGCTTAGGGACCTGCCTCATGGCCGGGGCGATCTGCCGTCACGCCGCGATGCGGATCGCTCAAGGCAACGCCACACGCATCATCATCACCGTGTCGGACCTTCAGGCCATACTGGGGCCGAAGAGCTTCGAGCAGGAAATTGCAATGCGCACTACCGTGCCGGGCGTTGCGACCGGCCTCGCCTGGACGCCCGCCGGCGGCGATATCCAGTTCGTCGAGGCGACCAAGCATTCCTGGCCGCGGCAAGCTGATCCTCACCGGCCAGTTGGGCGACGTGATGAAGGAAAGTGGGCAAGCCGCGCTGACGGACGCTCGGCAGCATCAGTCCACGCACGGTCGGTTTCCACGGCGCAATTCGCTAAAAAAGCTTGGCGCCAGGAATGCCGCCGATCTCGTCCATAAGGTCGCGGAGAATGACCCCGCTGCCGCTCATGATCGGCAAACCCGCTTTTTGACAGGCGTCAATGCGTGCCGTCCCGAACGCGCTAAACATGACTGCACGTCGACCGACCAACCGACTGCGGGAGCATGTCATGGCCAGCATCAATTTTAACAGCGCCTCTGACGTTCAAACCGATTCTGCGACAGCGACGCTCGCGCAGAACTGGTGGCTGTTCACGCTGCGAGGCATTTTCGGCATTATCTTCGGATGTCTCGCGCTGGCCCTTCCCGGGCCAACGATGCTGTCGCTGGTGCTGCTGTTCTCCGCCTACATGCTGGTCGACGGGGTGGCCGAGATCATCTCTGCCGTGCGGGCGATGCGTCGAAGGGACCGCTGGGGATTTCTAATCTTCGCAGGCCTGCTCAATATCGCCGTGGGTGTCTGTGCCTTCATCTGGCCGGGCCTTACCGTCCTTGCCTTCGTGTTGCTCGTTGCTTCCTGGGCAATTGTCTCCGGCGCGTTGATGACGGCCGCAGCTTTCCGCCTGAACATAGAGCATGGCCGGTGGTGGTTGGTGCTGGGTGGGCTGTTGTCGCTTGCGTATGGCGCGCTGCTGATCTTTACGCCCCTGATCGGTGCGCTCGTACTGACCTGGTGGATGGGCGCCTACGCCCTCACCTTTGGCATCGCGCTGGTCATCTTCTCTTTCCGGCTTCGGTCGCGGCAGCATCGGGGCGCCAGCCCCACGGCCGTTGGCACCGCGGCTTGAGGCGAGCCGGAGACGATGCACCAGAAATCGCGTCATCAAAGTCAACGAGGCCGGGCAAGCGCTCGGCCCACGCCGGAGACGGAACCGGCCGACGTCGACACTGATCTCACGTCGAGCCTCGTCGAGACGTTTCCCGCGAGCGATCCTCCCGCCTGGATTCCCCTGGCCCGGGTTGGCATCCCCGACCGACAGGCAAAATCCCGTTCCACCGCAAAAGTGCCTCGTAGATCGAGATGAATCTTCGAAAATATTTCTCCGAATAGCCCGGCAATGTACGGTAGCGGACCAGATCTTTTTTCACTTCCGGGTGGCTCTCGTAGCAAGACCGCCCATTTTTGTGCGTTGCCAACCCCAAAATATAGGCGTCAAGTGATCAGGGCCGCCGAACGCTAGGCTATGGCAATGCCGTGGACCGAGCCGTTTGCTAACTCTGACGAGTTGCGGCGTTGCATTCGCGACCTCGTCGCGCTTTCAGCGCTTCCTGCGGCGTGGCGAGACTTTGATGAACGCCAGGTCGGTGACAGCATCGTCGCTGCGTTGATCACTATGCTGAGTACCGATTTCGTTCTCATCATACTCCCCGGCCAAAGCAATCAACTTACTGAACTGATCCGCAGCGAACCGACCCTGAAGCCCGCAAGTCTGGATCGTGTGCGGACCGTGCTAAGGGAGGAAAACGCAGCGTTTGGCAGCGAACATGAGTTCGATGTCGACAATGGGTCCGGCGGCAACCTGCACGTAACAACCTCGCCGATCGGGTTGGGCGGCGATGCCGTGCTTGTCGCTGGTTCCTCCCGAGGAACGTTTCCGACCAAAACCGAGAGACTACTGCTGACGACCGGAGCAAATCAGGTGGCGATTGCCATCCAGCAGCGGCTGGCCGACGCCGATAAGAGACGGTTCACCACGTTGGTGCAACGGTCGACCGATTTCGTAGGCATCACCTCGCTTAGTGGCCATATTCAGCACGTCAATCCGGCGGGTCTTCAATCGCTCGGACTTTCCACCCTCGGCGAAGCACTGAACCTTCACATGTTTGATTTCGTTTCGCGAGAATATCAGCAGGCGGTTCGGAACGAGATCTGGCCCCTAGTGCTGCGCACTGGACGGTGGAAGGGGAAACTTGATCTCCAGCATTTCGGTTCCAGGACGCCAATACCGTTCCTGGTCGACTGGTTCAGGATCGACGATCCGCGGACCGGCGAGCCGATGAATGTCGCAACGGTCAGCCGCGATCTGAGTGCACAAAAGGCCGCAGAAGTGGAACTGCGCCTTCTGAACCAGAATCTCGAACGACGCGTGGAGCAACGAACAATCGAATTGGAGGTCGCGCACCGAAAGCTGCTGGCGGATAATTTCGAGCGCGAGCAGGCCGATCGCCGTATCCAAAAATTGCGTTACGAACTCTTCCATATGGCGCGCCTCACGGCCGCAGGCGAAATGGCTGCCGCCCTCACCCACGAACTTACCCAGCCGCTCACGGCAGTCATCAACTCGGTCAATGCAGCAAAGCGGTTGCTGGCAAGAGAGGATAGTGCCAGCCTCGCGATAGTGCAGGACATCGCAGATGAGGCGGCCAGCCAGGCATTGCGGGCGAGCGAAATTATCCGCGGTTTCCGCCAGTTCGTCAGCCTGGACGAGACCGAGCGGCGAATCGAGGCGCTTCCTTCGATCATCGAGGAAGCGGGCGCCCTGGCATTGAGCAGCGCTGCTCCGCTCGCTGCACGCCTCACGTTCGAATTTGACGATCAAGCCGCGGACGTATTCGTGAACCGGGTTCAAATCCAGCAGGTTCTCATCAATCTCATCCGCAACGCGTTTGAGGCGATGGTGGATCAGGAGAGGCGCGAAATCACCCTGGCAACCACAGTTCTCGGCGACGGCTGGCTCGAAGTTGCGGTGAGCGATATCGGACCCGGAATTCACGACGATATTGCCGGCCGGCTGTTCGAGCCATTCGTCTCGAACAAGCACAATGGCATGGGATTGGGTCTGTCGTTTTCGCGTTCGATTGTCGAAGCGCATGGCGGCAAATTGACGGCGGGGCAGAAACCCGGGGGCGGCAGCATCTTCCGCTTTACCGTGCCAACCGGCGGAACAGCCGATGCCAGTTGAACGAACGGTTTACGTTCTTGACGACGACGAAGCCGTTCTTCGTTCGCTGGAACGTTTGCTGAGTTCTGCCCACTTCGAGCCAGTTACCTTCGAGCGGCCCGAACAGTTTCTCAACGCAGCGAAGTCATTCAAACCTGGGTGTGTCCTGCTTGATGTCCGTTTGCCAGGCACGAATGGCCTGGACGTTCAGGCGCAGCTCAACCGGATGCGAAGCGATCTATCGGTCATTATCGTGACGGCCCAGGACGATGTCCAAACGGCAGTTCGTGCGATGAAGGCGGGCGCCAGCGATTTCCTACAGAAGCCCTACAGCGATCACGCCCTGCTTGGGGCCATTGAGGCCGCGTTTGAGCGGGAACCTCGCGTGACCAGCGATCGCGACATCGTCGACGCCGTTCGGCGCATCGCAAGCCTCAGTCCGCGCGAACGGGACGTCCTTGACGGGCTGATGGCCGGCCGTCCGAACAAGCTAATTGCATACCAGCTTGAAATCAGCGTGCGCACGGTCGAGGTGCACCGCGCGCGCATGATGGAGCGCCTTGGGGTACGCCAGCTCGCGGGAGCCATCCGCCTTGGCGTGATGGCGAAGCTGAGCGTCGCGTCAGCCCCGGACAAATGATGGCACAGCTCAAACGCACGCCGCCATCGAACTTTCGTCCATGCGGTCTTCCAGTGCACTGCGGTTTAGTATCTTGATTGTTCGTTTGCCCGCCAGACGAATAACGCCCCGCTGCCTCAGATCGGTCATCGCGCGACAAACCGTTTCGACCGACACTGCGAGATAATCGGCAATATCATATCGCGAGACCGGCAACACGACCTCCCCGTTTGCGTCGGAAGCACGCCCGTCAAGTGAGAGCAGGAAGGAGCCGACTTTCTCGAGCGCGGTGAGCCGGCCAATGATCAGAAGCTGGGCCTGGGAGCGGGTGAGAGACTCGAACGCGACATCGCGAAGTTCTCTCGCAAACTCGACATCGCGTTCCGCGACCAGTTCAACCCGCTGGCCCGGATAGCTCGCAAGCACCGTCTCGTCGGCGATCGCTTCGATCGTCGCCTCATTCCGACTGCCCAAAACAAAGAAGAAGTCCCGCGGCAGCATCAGGTCGACGATTTGCCGTCTTCCGTCCGAACGCACGGCGCATCGCCGGACCGCGCCGGTGATGACGTAGTACCAGTGGCCCGCAGGCCCCGGGTTATTTGGTATTTCCTGACCACGTCTGCACGCCATGATCTTGGCAAACTCATCAAGGCATTTCAGTGCATGGGGCTGTATCGAGAGCATCCGCCGATAGTAGTCCGCTGCATGGATCCTTGTTTTCATAGTCGCACCCTTCTTTTTTCGGAAACCACTCAGGGTGAACTATACCGCTGCAGGAACGTTCGAATGAATTTGACAAACTGCGGTACGTGAAAATACGTAATGCAGCTGCGCGTGCCGCAATAGGGACGGGTTGCACATCGGATTGCCGGAACATGGAGGTACAGGAAGTTGACTGCAGTCAACGACGCGAAGTCGCGCTAATTGTAACGTTGCAGTTCCGAACGACCCATCCCTCTCGACACGTTCGAGGCACGAAATGTCATCCATTCTGGCTGCCGGGACCGCTGCACCGGATTTCACGCTGCGGGTCACCCCTGATCAAAGCCTCACGCTCTCGAACCTCCGAGGAAGGCCCGTAATACTGGCGTTCTATCCGGCCGACTGGAGTCCGGTTTGTGGCGATCAGGTGACGCTGTACAACCAAGTTCTTCCGGAGTTCCACAAGCACAAGGCCGAGTTGCTGGGTGTCTCGGTCGACGGCGTCTGGTGCCATGCCGCCTTTGCCCGCGATCGCCGCCTGCACTTTCCGTTGCTCGCCGATTTTGAACCAAAGGGCGAAGTGGCGCGGAAATACAGCGCCTATCGTGCCAATGAAGGGGTCTGCGAACGCGCGCTGTTCGTGCTCGATCGACAGGGGGTTATTGCGTGGAGCTATTGCTCCCCGATCGCGGTCAATCCCGGCGCCGACGGAATTCTCGACGCCCTCGAAAACCTCACAGATGGGGCCAATGGCCATGGCCAATTTGACAACGCCCATCACGAAAAGTGATCATGTTCGCGGACCGGAATCGGCGCCGATCACGCTTGTGGAATACGGCGACTATGAGTGCCCGCATTGCGCGCTGGCCCATCCGATTGTCGACCGGGTGCAACTGTATTTCAGCGGGCGCATGCGGTTCGTGTTCCGCCACTTCCCCATGACCGAAGTTCATCCGCACGCCGAGATCGCCGCCGAAAGCGCCGAATTCGCAGGCGCAGCCGGGCTATTCTGGGATATGCACGACGCCCTATTTGCGAACCAGAGCAGGTTGAGCCTGCCAACGATCTTCCTGATCGCCGAACAACTCGGATTAACCGAGACGGAACTGCGGAACGCTCTGGAGACGGGGCAATACAGAAACAAGGTGCGCAGCGATTTTATGGGTGGAATCCGCAGCGGCGTGAATGGCACTCCGACCTTCTTCATCAATGGCGTGCGGCATGACGGTGGTTACGATTCTGCTTCCTTGGTGGCAGCAATCCAGATGCGCCTCGCCACCGACACGAGCGCATAGCCGCCCCGCGGGCGGCATCGGTGCAATCCTGCGAATCAAAAACCCTCCACGAATTGACAATGATCAGTGCCGCATCGAGGCTTCCGGATTATTCCTGCAACCCTGCTCAAGACCTCAGGAGAGAGCCATGGTTGCCTTCGGATTTCAGACGCCATCCCAATCGCATGTCGACGCGACTCCGTTACCGCACAGCCCAACGCGTCCGGCGCGACGCTATTCAGGCTGGATGATCTGGACCGCGCTTGCGGTCGCCCTCGCCGCCGGTCCGGCATTGCCGCAGGCAGGAGTGCAGCTCATCAAGGTCGATCTTTCGGTCGTGGCGAAGGGCTATCGGATGAGCAAGCTGATCGGCACTACCGTGATCAACGACAAGAACGAAAAGATCGGGACCGTCGACGACGTGGTCGCGGACAAGGACAAGAAGCAGCTCAGTTTCGCGGTGCTGCAGGTCGGCGGCTTCCTCGGCCTCGGCGGACATCTTGTGGTCGTACCGTATGAAAGCCTTGTGATCGATGAGACCGGCCAGAAGATCACCCTGCCCGGCGCGTCCAAGGACGAACTGAAGAAGCTATCGGCATTCAACTATCCGGCGTGATCGGAACCGCTGTTCGGAAAACATCCATGCGTGCGTCACCAGACGATATCCTAGACCGGATGCGCACCCGCGAAGTGACGGGCGTCTTCCACGCACGGAAGGCGCTCGTCGACGCCGCCGAGGAATTGCTTGTTGCGGGATTCGATCGCGCGGACATCGATGTCAGCGCCCCTGCCGATGAGCTGCAGCGGCGCTTGAACTACGCGTCGATTCCCCCGGCAGATCTTGCCGATATCCCGATCACGCCGAGGCGCCCTTTCACCGGCGGCGACGATATCGCCGGCACCCAGGCCGTCGTCGGCAGCATTGCCGGTTGCGCCGCTGCAGTGGCAATAGCGTGCTTTCTCGTGGTGAAGGACGTGAGGCCGCTCGTCATCGGCATTCTGTCAATACTGTGCGGGCTGGTCGTCGCCGGCATCGCCGTGCTCGTGGTACGTCGCCGGTTCGACCAGGAGCGCAGGCGGGGACTGGACAAGTTTTCCGAATGGGACGGCCTGTTGATCTGGGTACGGGTCAGTTCGCCGGAGAAGGAAGCGCTAGCTCAGGAGATCCTGATGCGGCACGGCGGCGACGCGGTCCACGTTCATGAAATCGAACTGGCCCGACGAACCGACGATCTTCCGCTCCATTCGCTGCGCCCCGATCCATGGCTCGGTGACGAACGGCTGGGACAGCCGTAGCGCGACTTGCATCCAAGACCTGTCGCCGTCGATCCAGCACGAACTTTTGTCGCCTGCCGGGAGCATGGCGACATCCGCGGCTCCCGGGCGAACTGAGATTTATACAACCGCCGATAAAACTTGGGGCGGAAGTTGATCATCGTCATGGCCGCCGGCGCGATCACTCATAGGATCGATCACGATCGGTAGCGTTATCACACCGAGCCCGCAACTCGCAGACCAGGAGCCAACCATGAAATCCAATAGTGAAATCGAGCGCGATGTCCGTGAAGAGTTGAAATGGGATCCAGACCTTGACGCGGAAGACATCGCCGTCTCCGTCAAGGATGGCGTTGTTACGCTGGCGGGCTTCACTCACAGCTACACCGACCGGATGGAAGCCGAACTTGCCGTCAAGCGCGTCGCCGGGGTTCACGCGGTCGCAAATGACATCGAGGTCCGCCTGCCAGCGATCGATCAGCGTCCGGATCCGGACATAGCCAGGGACGCGGTTGCCGCCCTGAAGTCGGAGCTGCCGATTTCGCACGACAAGATCAAGATCGTTGTCAAGAGCGGCTGGATCACCTTGGAGGGAGCGGCGGAGTGGCAATATCAGAAGACTGCCGCCGAGAGCGCCGTGCGAAAGGTCAAAGGCGTCAAGGGCGTGACCAACGTCATCACGGTCAAGCCCAAGGTCCAACCTACCGACATCCAGCGCAAGATCCAGGAAGCGTTCAAGCGCAACGCCGAGGTGGACGCCAATCGGATCACCGTCGAAGCTAACGGCGGCGAGGTGATCCTCAAGGGTACCGTTCGCTCCTGGATCGAACGCGAGGAAGCCGAGCGCGTCGCGTGGTCGGCGCCTGGCATCACCCACGTCGAAGATCGGATCGTAGTCAGTCCGTAGCACGGCGAGCCGCATTGTCCGCCAGAGATAGTCCCATCCAAGACAAAAGGAGAATCCCATGAGGTTAAAATCGCTGGTTCCGTTCCGTGAAGGCGGCGCGCTGATGCGGCCGGATTTCGGATTGTTTGGGCTGCACCGGGAGATTGACCGCCTGTTCAACGAATTCGCGCAAGGCATCGGTCCAGGCGGCGCGCAGTCCATCGTCCCCAACATCGAAATCACCGAAACCGAAAAGGCGATCGAGGTCAGTGCGGAGATGCCGGGACTCGAACGCAAGGACGTCGAGATCTCGATCGAGGACGATACCCTGACGATCCGCGGCGAGAAGAAGGTCGAGGAAAAGCAGAAGGACAAAAACGTCCAGCTCAGCGAGCGCAGCTATGGCGTGTTCCTGCGCGTGTTGCAGTTGCCCCCCGGCATCGATCCATCGAGCGTCCAAGCCACGATGTCCAATGGAGTCTTGAAGCTCACAATTCCGAAACCGGCCAAATCGGCACCGAAGAAAATCGAGGTCAAGGAAGCCGCTTGAGACGCCGAGAGGTAGCGGGACGCGCTGGCGGTGCCCTCCTCCAACGCTTGCGCGCCCCGCACGCGGTCGAACGATCGACGCGACGCCCGATTTGAATTCCCGCCGAGGCACGGACCGGCGACGCACTGTACATCGAGAGCACGAACCGCGACCCTAACCAAGGAGCCTGATCATGGCGAAAGCAATTGGCATCGATCTCGGAACCACCAACTCTTGCGTTGCCGTGATGGAGGGAAGCAAGGCCAGGGTCATTGAAAATGCCGAGGGCGCCCGCACCACGCCATCGATGGTCGCCTTCAGCGACGATGGCGAAGTGCTGGTCGGGCAGCCGGCCAAGCGCCAGAGCATCACCAATCCGGAAAATACGGTCTACGCCATCAAGCGGCTGATCGGTCGGCGCTACGACGACCCCATCACCGAAAAAGACAAGACGATGGTGCCTTACCACATCGTACGCGGCGACAATGGTGACGCCTGGGTCGAGATCAAGGGCAGAAAATACAGCCCGAGCCAGATCAGCGCCTTCATCCTCACCAAGATGAAGGAGACCGCGGAAGCCAATCTCGGCAGCAAGGTGACGCAGGCCGTGATCACCGTGCCGGCCTATTTCAACGACGCGCAGCGCCAGGCAACCAAGGATGCCGGTCGCATCGCCGGGCTTGAAGTGCTGCGCATCATCAACGAGCCGACCGCGGCCGCCCTTGCCTACGGGCTGGACAAGAAGGGCAGCGGCAAGATCGCGGTCTACGATCTCGGCGGCGGCACCTTCGACGTCTCGATCCTCGAGATCGGCGACGGTGTGTTCGAGGTCAAGGCGACCAACGGCGACACCTTCCTCGGCGGCGAGGATTTCGACAAGCGGATCATGGATTATCTGGCCGACGAATTCCGCAAGGAGCAAGGCATCGACCTGCGCAAGGATCGCTTGGCGCTGCAGCGGCTCAAGGACGCCGCCGAAAAGGCCAAGATCGAACTTTCCAGCGCCACCCAGACCGACGTCAATCTGCCGTTCATTACCGCAGATCAGAACGGGCCGAAGCACCTCAACATCAAGCTGTCGCGCGCGAAGCTGGAAGCGCTGGTCGACGACCTGATCCAGCGCACGATCGACCCGTGCAAGGCTGCGCTAAAGGACGCTGGCTTGCAGGCGTCCGATATCAGCGAGGTTGTGCTGGTCGGCGGCCAAACCCGCATGCCGAAGGTTCAGGAGATCGTCCAAAAGCTGTTTGCGCGCGAGCCGCACAAGGGCGTCAATCCGGACGAAGTCGTGGCCATCGGCGCGGCGATCCAGGCCGGCGTGCTGCAAGGCGACGTCAAGGACGTGCTGCTGCTCGACGTCACCCCGCTGTCGCTCGGCCTCGAGACGCTCGGCGGAGTGATGACCAAGCTAATCGATCGCAATACAACAATACCGACCAAGAAGAGCCAGGTATTCTCGACGGCGGAGGACAACCAGACCGCGGTCACCATCCGCGTGTTTCAGGGCGAACGGGAGATGGCGGCCGACAACAAGCTTCTTGGCCAGTTCGATCTGGTCGGCATCCCGCCGGCGCCGCGCGGCATGCCGCAAATCGAAGTTACGTTCGATATCGATGCCAACGGCATCGTCAACGTATCGGCCAAGGACAAAGCGAGCGGCAAGGAACAGAGCATCCGGATCCAGGCGTCCGGTGGGCTGAGCGAGGCCGACATCCAGAAGATGGTCAAGGAGGCCGGAGCCCATGCCGATGAGGACAAGCGGCGCAAGGAACTCGTCGAGGCGCGCAACCACGCCGATGCGGTGATCTACTCCACTGAGAAGTTGCTGAGGGAATCGGAGACGAAGATTCCCGCTGACCTAAAGAAGCAGGTCGAGCAGACGATCGCCGACGCGAAGCAGAGCCTGACGGCGGACAACCCGCAAACCATCCGTCAGACGGCTGACCGTCTGCAGCAAGCGGCGTCAAGGATCGGTGAAGCCCTCAGCCAGCCGCAAGCGGCCTCGCAGGGAGCCGGTGGCGCAGGCGGGCAAGCGAGCGCCAGCAGCGGCTCTTCCGGCGACGACGTCGTCGACGCCGAATTCGAAGAGGTCGATCCCCGCGACCGCAGGGCATCCTGAGGCCTTGAGACTTCAAGTTGCCTCGACGCGGTGAGACGCAGGAGAACGGCATGACGACGAACACAATGGATAAGGATGCCGGCCCGTCAGTCGCGGGCGAAGCCCAAGACAACGACAACGCGGGCGAAATCGCGTCGTTGCGCGAGCGGTTGATGCGCGCTTTGGCCGAGACGGAAAATACCAGGCGGCAGGGCGAACGGCGTGCGCAGGACGCCGGCCAATACGCGATCACGAACTTTGCCCGTGAGTTGCTGCAGGTTGTCGACAATCTCCACCGCGCCATCGATGCCGGCGCGGCAGGCCGCGAGGCGAGCGGAACCGACGGGCTGATCGAGGGCGTTGCCGCCACCGACCGCATCCTGACTCAGATTCTCAATCGCTTCGGCGTCGAGCAAATCAAGGCTCTCCACCAACCGTTCGATCCCAAAAAGCACGA
This sequence comes from Bradyrhizobium sp. AZCC 2230, assembly GCF_036924495.1. Lineage (NCBI taxonomy): Bacteria > Pseudomonadati > Pseudomonadota > Alphaproteobacteria > Hyphomicrobiales > Nitrobacteraceae > Bradyrhizobium > Bradyrhizobium sp. AZCC 2230. The sequence goes on from NZ_JAZHRS010000001.1 coordinate 4,764,892, forward strand.
AGCGGTGATGGAGACGGACGAGACAGACCAGCCGGCCGGCAGCGTGGCCCAGGTTCTGGAGGACGGCTACATGCTTCACGACCGTCTGCTACGGCCGGCGCGTGTGGTGGTGGCCAAGCCCCGGCAGCCATCGTCGCAAGCGGAACAACCATGACGCTGCATTCGCTCGCCGTGAGCCAGGCGCAAACAGGAGTGGGCATTGGCCGCAGATCCCTACACAACGCTGGGCGTGAAAAAGGACGCTACGTCAGACGAAATTCAGAAGGCCTATCGCCGCCTGGCGAAGAAGCTGCACCCCGACTTGAACCCCGGCAACAAGACAGCGGAAGACAAGTTCAAGGAAGTTTCGGCCGCCTATGACCTGCTGAGCGACCCGGAAAAGCGCGCGCGCTTTGACCGCGGCGAGATTGACGCTTCGGGAACGGAGCGGCCACGCCAGCAATATTACCGCGATTTCGCCGATCAAGGGGGCTGGTCGGCCTACACCAACAATGCCGGCTTTTCCGATTTCGGCGATTACTCCGGCGCCGAGGATATTCTCTCCGAAATCTTCGGCCGCGGCGACCGCGCAGGCCGCCGCCGGCGCGGCCAGGACGTGCACTACCATCTCAATCTTACGTTCCTGGATGCCATCAACGGTGGCAAGCAATCTCTCGTGCTCCCCGATGGCTCCGCGCTTGACGTCAGCATCCCGCCGGGCACGCGGGACGGTCAGGTTCTACGCTTGAAAGGCAAAGGTCGCTCGGGGGTGGGAGACGGCCCGCCCGGCGATGCGCTGATCGAGGTCAGCGTGCTGCCGCATCCCTATTTCATCCGCAAGGGCGACGACATCTATCTGGATTTGCCGATCTCCCTGAAGGAGGCGGTGCTGGGCGCCAAGATCAAGGTGCCGACCCCGAGCGGAATGGTCACGGCGGCGGTGCCGAAATGGTCGAATACCGGGCGAGTTCTCCGACTGAAGGGCCGCGGCGTGCCGCGCGCCGACGGCAGCAAAGGCGATCAATACGTCACACTGAAGCTGGTGCTTCCGCAAAAGCCCGATCGGGAGTTCGAGAAATTCGTCGCGCAGTGGCAGCCGGTGGCGGACAGTCCACGGCAATCGATGGGAGTGTGACCGTGGAGACCCAGGAATTCATCAGCCGATCGCATCTTGATGCAGCAACATTGAACATCTGGATTGATGAGGAATGGCTGATACCGCGCGCCAACGGCAGCGCTCTTCAATTCTCTGATGCCGATCTCGCGCGGGCCCGGCTGATCCGGGATCTCAAGTTGGACCTTGGCGTCAACGACGAAGGCATTGCGATCATCCTGCATCTCCTCGACCAGCTCCACGGACTGCGTTCCCTGGTGAGGGATATCCACGCGATCGAAACGACCGACCGGGCCAGGGATTCCGGCTGAGGATCCCGGCTGACCGGTGGCGCGGGAATACGACGCGCTCTTCAATGAAACGCGTAGCGAAGAATGGCGGTGAGCGGGGCTCGATCCGGCAACTCCTCCCTCCGCGCGCCCATTACCCTGGCGCCGGTGTAAAGCGCGCGCCGCGCGACTTCATCGACGACGCTGTAAGTCTCGGCATCATCGGAGGCTGCGTAGGTAACGCTGCCGTCGACGTCGCTGACGAGGCCGGGAACGACGGCATCAAGATCGACGAGGAGCTGATCGATGGCACCAGCGGTCGCGGCATGCGCGGCATAGGACACGTCCGTAGTTGCGAGGCGCGGCTTCAGTTCGTCGTAACGGGCGATCACGGCGGCCAGATCGCGGGAATAAAGCCGATCCAGGATCGGGATCGCTGCATCTTCCAGTTCGGCATCCGTCGTCTGATCCGGATTTCCCTCGATCATCTCATGTGCCAGTCCCGGATAGGTGTTGACCGAACGGAACATCGACGCGAGCGGCTCCGCCGCCGCCAGAACCAGCGCCGTGTTCCGTTTGGCCAGCACGCCGTAGACGGCCTGCTCGACCTTCCTGACATATTGTTGCAGCAACACCTTCTCTCCTTCCAGATTCTGCAGGTGGCCGCTTGGCGCCCGGACGTGAACCGATGGCCGCCGCGTCGCCTCCCCCGCATTCGCAGGCAGGCCCGGAACCTGCAGCCGCTCCGGCGGCAAATTGGCGAACGCATGGACCAGCCGAACGCTCTCTTTCGCCAGCGCGAGCACGTAGATATCGTGCCGCGAAGTCATCGCCCGTATCAGCGGCGTCAGATGGAATCGGTCCGCGACCTCTGCCAGAGGCTTTGGCGAATTCGGGAGACGCAATGTTCGCGTTGCGCTCGATGTGGCGAGCACCGCCAGCCCATTGGCCTGATAGTGCCAGAAGGAATCGACCGGGTCCGGCTTTGCGTGCCGATGCCTTCGGACCTTTTCCTGGTCCTGGACATCGGGCTCGACGCCTGCGAGACGATCGAATTGCTCCGCGAACGCGGTAAACTCAACCTTGCCGATACCTGCCTCCTTCAACTGAGACAGGGCGTCCTTGGCGAGGTCCTTGAAGGCGGTGCGATTGACCTTGGCACTGGCACCGAGGGGAGACGTCGGCAGATACAGGGAAACGCAGGTTTCACCCTTGACCTGCGCGAGCGCCTTGAACTCCTCCAGGCTCGGAATCTCGATATGGAGCATCGGCCCTCGCTTCAGGCGGCCGGGAGACCGTCTTTCATATCCAATCTAGAGCGATGTTCGCTGAAGCACCGCACACCGGCATTGATGGCCGTCAATCAAGGCGGCATCTCGAGCGGCCAGGCGAATGCGCAACAGGCGGCTAGCCCGATCAGGATGTGCCCCCATTCCAGGAGTCCCCAGTCGCGCATCAGTTTCCGGATCGGCGAAACCGGCTTCCCGAGTGGAATGGCGAAGAGCCAGATGTTCACCGGCATCATCACGAAATAGGCATACGGCCAGCTCGCCAGAATGGTGATGCCTCCGATGGTCCAGCGGACGTCGCCATTCACCCTGAACTGGATGAAGGCGGTCGTGGCCGAGAGGACCGCAAGCACTGACAGTCCAGCGTGCCGCGCCGGTTGCTCAGTTTCCATTCCTGAACCATCGCACGGCCATTAAGCCTCAGCCGGGCCGGCTGCTCGACAAGGCTGATGTAAATCGTGGCGCCGAGGAAGGCGGCTGCGACAGCGAAGGCGTAGAGACCGGGCCGCATCGCTTGGCGCTCCTGACGCGAGACCGTTGGCTCATCCCTCAATGCGACATGAACACAGGAACGGTCATCGATTTCAGCATATCGCGGGTCACGCCGCCCAGGATGACCTCACGCAGTCTGGAATGGCCGTAACCACCCATAACGATCAGCGTTCCGGAATTATCGGCGACATAGGAGAGTATGGCGCTAGTGACGTCGATGTCGGGCGCAGGAATCCTTTCGAGCTGAACCTTGACATCATGGCGCGCGAGGTGCTTCGCCATTTCGACGCCGCGGACTTCCCTGTTCTCGCTGTTTGTCTTCTCATTCAGCACGATCAGCAGATCGACCGTGTTCGCCCTGGTCAGTAATGGCAGCGCATCGTTGAGCGCGCGGGCTGCCGCGCGGCTGCCGTCCCAGCAGCACACCATGCGATGAAGCTTCAGCCCGTCCTTTTGAATATACGGTACCACGATGAGCGGCCGTCCGGACTGGAATAGCGCGGTTTCGATCATGTCATCGTTGTCGACGCGACCGGGCTCGGATTGCATGAGCACGCTGAGATCGAAGCGCCGAGCCAGGTTCGCCAGGATCGCCGGCGCCTCCGCGCCCTGCGTCCTGAGCAACCGGTGCTCCGCTGAAATCAAGCTCCGTTTGGCTGCCGCATCGAAGCGCTCTATTGCGGCCACCGCGGATTTCTCGCTTTCAGCGGTCATCTGGGCCACGATGTCAGGCGGCAATTCCAGCACAACATAGCCCGGAAACTCCGGAGTGTATGCGAAAGCCACTCCCGCGAGATGGGTGTCGCAGATTTCCGCGATCGAAATGGCAAAGTCGCGAGCCGGATTGCGCGCGACCTGATGCTCCAGATTGATGACAACGTCCTTGATCATAGAGATGCTCCGAGAGCAAACGCCGGGCCGTCGCAGAGGGTACTGTCGAGCATCCCGCCACTTTTGGCATTGATGCCGGTCAACGAACGTGGCCCGTCATTGATAGAAGCGGGGGCGACGACCATCAAATTGTTCACGTTCACGCATTCATCAGGAACCAAGCCGCCCAATCGCGGTTGTAACGGCACCGTTCTGCATGATCACCTGTATGATCACCTGTTTCACGTTCCCGCGCGGTCACTCGTTGGCTTGCGCTTAAGCCGTGGCATTCCGTGTTGTCCCGATTTTGCCGGGAACGGCGTTCCTGAATCCAAGTCGATCTACCAAGTCGATCTACCTAGCCCATGCCTCGCTACTTCTTTCACTTCCGGGTCGAAGCATCCCTATTCAAGGACGAGGAGGGCGAAGTGCTCGCGGATGTTTCCGTGGCCTTGCAACACGCCAGGCGCGTCGCGGCCGAACTGGTGCACGGCGGAGAATCGACGAACGCGGCGATCGTCGTGGTCGAAGACGGTCGGCGACTTTTCGAAGTTCGGCTGTCGGAATGTGGCGACTAAAACGACCGTCGTCGAATTCCCGACCCTCCGTCCGTGTCCGAAAGATGACTCGCGACGCCGACAGCAGCTTCAGTAGCAATCTTCGATCCGGCGAACGCGCCAACCCCATCCGTCCCAGAACCGTTCGCGCCGGACGTAACATCGGGGCCCGAAATAGACCGGCTCGTAGACTTCACCGTAGTATGGCCTAGGTGCGGCAAGCGCGGCACCCAGGATGGCGCCCGCCGCCAGGCCGCCGATAACGGGGCCAACAGGGAAGCCACGATGCCATCGGGCATCTGCAGGTGTCGGGAACGTAACCGCACCGATCGCGACGGTTGCAGCAACTGCGAGTGTGGCCAGGGTCTTTTTCATCATGCGATCTCCACTTTTACGTTGCGGCGAAATCCAGTACCCGGCAAGACGAAGTTCCGGACACACATCCGCGACAGCGTGATGGTAGCGGCTCGGACGGCGACCGCATTGGCGTTCGTCAAGTGCCCGACTAAGAAACGCGATTATTGATCGCCGTCAGCGCGTCGAACGCCCGGCTTGTCTTCTATGGCATTGCCGGCCTCGGCAACACCGACCTAAACAGGAGAACCTCCATGGCCGTGACTCTTAACCGACGAGCGTATGAGCACGCCAAAACGCTGATCGATGAAGGACGATTCGTATTCGACGAGCGCGATGACTGGAGCGAGCACCAACCGTCTGCACTGCAGGAAAGCGAATATATCCGTCTCCGCGGTTTTGCCGAATACGGCAAATGGTTTTTGGGGATCAACGACGAGAGGCCCGAAAATACCAAGGCGCACTACGCGTTTCCCTTCGGAGATTTCAGGGATATTCACCGTTGTGGCGTACTTGCTGCGGAAAGCCGAGCCGGCCAATACCGACATTACGACATCGAGAATGCGGCAGCCCACCTGCACGGCATGCTGGAAGGCCGCAAGGCTGCAACGGTGTCGAAGCGTACTCGTACAGCTTCGCCCAACAGGGCATCGCGCGGCACCCGACATTCGCTAAGATAATGCCGACTCCGCGTCATCGGTTCACGACCCACAGCGCCACGCTGAGCAGCAAGCTGATGAGCAGGCATGTCGCGAGCGGAAAATACAGCGTCATATTCTCCCGCTCGATCACGATATCACCGGGCAGCCGTCCCAGTCCGAGCTGGCTCAAAAAGGGCCAGAGCATACCGGCTGCCAGGATCACAAGGCCGAGGACGATCAGAACACGCGCCATCGCAGTCAATCCTCGCTTCTTCCGTCAATTGTCGCGGCGCTGACCGAACAACTGAAGGAAGATCATGAACAGATTTATGAAATCGAGGTAGAGCGACAGCGCGCCGAGCACGGCCTTCTTGCCGGCGATATCAGCGCTGTCGGACTCCAGATACATCTCCTTGATGCGCTGGGTGTCATAGGCGGTAAGGCCCACGAATACGATGATCCCGATGATGGAGATGGCGAACTGAAGGGCGCTTGACCCGACAAAGATATTGACGAGGGAGGCGATCACGATACCGATCAGGCCCATCATGAGGAACGAGCCGAAGCGCGAAAGATCGGACCTAGTCGTATAGCCATAGAGGCTCATGACGCCGTAGGTCGCCGCCGTGATGAAGAACACGCGCGCAATCGATTCACCGGTGAACACCAGGAAGATGCTTCCGAGCGAGAGCCCCATGACGGCGGCATAGAGCCAGAACAGCAGCATCGCCGTTTCTGCGCTCATGCGCTGGATGCCGAAACTGAGCACCAGCACGAAGCCGAGCGGAGCCAGCATCACGAGCCAGATCAGCGGCGTGGCCGCAATGGACTGATAGAAACCCGAGGCCGCCGCGGCGTAGGCAACGATACCGGTCAGTGCCAGTCCGCCGGCCATATAGCCATAGACACGTTGCACATGGGCACGCAGGCCTGCGTCGATCTGGGCGCCGGCCGACGGCGGAAAGCCTGTTCCGCGTGAAGCCCTGCGAGCATCGGAATCAAAATAGCTCATTTCTTGCTCCTGTGGTTGCTCACATCTACCAATAAGCGCCGTGCCGGGATCGCCGGTCGATCAGCAGCAGTCCGATGAGCAGCGCCAGCAGCAGGACGGCGACACCGTAGGTACCGGGGAACACCAACCAGAACATCCAAGCACCCAATAAGGCGGCGAACGCAGCAAACCAGAACACCGTCGCCACCGCGACGCCGGCCATCACCAGCAGGAACGGCAGCAGCAGGACCACGACCGCGACCACCAGGATTCCCAATATCAGCTGCTCAAGGATCATTGCCACCTCCAGATGGCGTGGCCTTGACGGACGTCAACGCCCGGCCGGCCCGTTAGTGAGCATGCAGCGTACGTTCGCTGCGAACCTGGTCGGCGGTATAGGGCTTGGCGAACGGATCGAACGAATGCCAATCGGATTGCGGTAGAGGTCACAGCGCTCCCCAAGCTTAACCGCGGATTGGTTCATCATCGCCTCTATTCGCGGCACGTCAGTCGGCGATACTCGCGCGGCAACCAGTGTTCCGCCGCGACGCACGCCCTCGACAAACACATGTGCATCCTCTTCGCTGATGCCGGCATTGGTCAGCGCGCCAAGCAGGCCGCCGGTTGCGCCGCCGATCGCCATGCTGCCCAACAGCGCCGCAAGCCATCCGGCGCCGACTACCGCGCCGACGCCCGGAAGCGCGAGCATGGTGACAAGACTGGCAGCGGTCGCCGCTGTCGCGGCGATCGCGACCCCGACCGCAGCGTCCTCGAATTTGCCGATGGTCGCAGCATCTCCGCTCGCGCCCTGCTTCCGCAGCGGAACCACGTTGGAGGCCTTCCCGGTCCGGTACCAGCTGTCGGAATTATTCGAGATGAGGCTGGTTTCCGACAGCGCTATGCCTTCGGCTTCGAGCCCGATGACGACCCGGTTCGCGTCGGCATATGAATCGTAGAGACGACAGATGGTGATCAGCATGACATGGTCCCATCGCGTAAGCCGCGGATCGGCCGAGACCGGCGCGACAAAATTAGCGATGTCGATTTTCTTCGTCGCCCCGTTCCATCACCTTGACGAATGTCAAGGGAACGTCGGGGATTTCGCCGTGATGTGAGCACAGTCTTTTGCCAATCTCGGCGGGCGATTGTCTGCGTATCCGCAAAGAGGTTGCGGGTTCGCTGACCTCCTCCAGCCGGGTCATGAGGATGCGGTTCGCATGTCCACTCTTGTTTCAGCGCTCCAGGATGCCGCGGCTTCGCGGGAGGCGTGGCCCGATGCGCTCAAGGCGCTGACGGAGGCGGCCGGCGTCGCAGGCGCCGCCCTGATCATTTCGAACAAGAGCACGGGAAATGTGGAAGAGGCCTGTTTTTTCGGCCTGAGCGCTGAATTCAAGTCCGATTATATCAGGCACTACGCCGCCCTCGACCCATACTCGCCGTTGCTCGATCGAAGCTGGAAAAAACTCTCCGAATGCTTCCCGGATCCGGTATTGCGCAGAAGCGAATGGTATAACGATTTTGTACTGGCATGCGGCGTTCGCGACATTCTTGGGGCGCGGCTTGTCGATGCGCGCGACTATCGCGTCACCTTCGGTATTCATCAGCAGATCGGCCGGAGCTTTCCCGCGAAGCTCGATTCCCTCATCGAGCTGGTGACGGATTCCTTGCGGCGAGCAGCCGAGCACAACGTCGAGCATTCGCGTTCGACAATTGGTGCACGCCATGAACCCGCCGCCGAACTTTCGTCTGATAGCAGCCGGTTTTATTTCCATATCGACAATGGCAAGTGGTATGCGGACGAAACAGGATCCGTCCATTCAACGCCGGATCAGGCTGCGGCGCATGCGCTTACGATCGCCCTGGAACTGGCGCAAGACGACAGCTGGCATGGAGCATCGGTTCTCGTCACGAACGCCAGGGGACGCCCAATTGCGCGCGTGCGGATTGGCCGATAACGCCTGGTCGCAAGTTTAGCGCTGTTCCAATGGAGCAAGGACTTGCCGCCTATTTCGGCAACGCGCGCGAAACCACATTGCCCGGCGGATCGACGGCCGGCGATCCATCATTTGCATGCGCCATCTGCGCCAGGCGTTCAATGCGGCCAGTGTCGGTGACGATATCCGACGGCTTCTTTGCGCGGTTACCTTTGCCGAGTATGGGTCCCGCTTGGAGATCGGCGAGATAGCGGGCGCGCACAGCTCCTTTACAGGAATCGCCTTTGATCGAGCTGGCGGTCTTCGACGGGATCATCACCTCCAGCGACGCGACCGAGTTGTACTTTTGCCTCTCGGCGCCGTCTCTGGCGCCCACGCTCCGTGCAGCCAAATTGTGTAGCGACGGGAGCGACCTCTCGTTCGATACTCGATGACGTAGCTGCGCTTGCCAGAACTAAAGATCCGGAATCCGAAGCCGGGCAGTTCGTCATGATCAGGGGTAGTCCTTCTCTTGGGCTTCCGCCGCCTCGACGACCCTCTTCGTAATCTTGACCATGCCGTTCCTCGTTCCGGGCGCGATCTCTCGCGTAAACAGCGCGTAAGCACGCTGGAGAGAATCGGTGGCGGGCTTTCGGATTGGAACGTCGCTCGCATCCGGAGAGCGCGCAGGGCGATCCCAAAATTTATGATTGGCGCCCGCAGCCACGCCCCACTGTCATCGTCCGGCTTGACCCGATGATCCAGCATTCGAGATGTCCATGATAGAACCGAAAGGCCGCGGCCTGCTGGATAACTCGCAGAAGCCCGTCATCGGGCTCGCCGAGGCAAGACCCGGGATGACAATTGAGGGTGCGGGCCGCTCCGCGCGCCGCACAGCACCACTCAGTCGACAGCGGCCTCTACTCCGACGCCTGCTGGCGCAACTCCGCCACGTCTTGCGCGGTGAGGTGCGATGATTTGCTGCCGAAGCGCGCGGTGACGTAATTGGCGAGCGCGGCGATTTCCGTATCGGAAAAGGCATCGCCGAACGCCGGCATCGAGATGGCGTCGGGTGGGGTGTGCCGCTTGGTTCCGTGAAGCACGACCTGGACGACATTGACCGCACTGGGATCGTTGACCGCCCACGCTCCGGTGATTGTGGCAAAGGGCGAGATCGAACTTTCGCCGGTCCAGCCGTGACAACTGACGCAGGCGCCTTCGAATACCATCTTGCCGCGCGCCTCTTGTGTGCCGCCTCCCTGCTTGTGCGAGGCCGGCGCGGGCGGCGCCACGCTCGCCGGCAGGTCGGGCGAGGTGATCGGCGGCACCGTACGCAGATAGGCCGTCAAGGCGCGGATGTCCTCTGGCACCAGATGGTTCAAGCCGCGGTCGACCGCTTCGCCCATCGGCCCCGAAGCGGTGCCGTGGCCGTTGGCGTGGCCGATCGCAAGATAGGCGACGAGATCGTCGTCGCTCCAGCCACTGATGCCGGTCGCCTTGTCCGATGTGACGTTGTAGGCGCGCCAGCCTGCAGTGACGGCACCGGCAAATTTCTTGCGGTTGTCCAGCGCAAACGCCAAGTTTCGCGGCGTGTGGCATTCGCCGCAATGGGCCAGCGCCTCCGCGAGATAAGCGCCCCTGTTCCATTCCGGAGTCTTCGAGGTGTCGGGCTCAAACTGCGTATCCCGATTGAACACCGCTGACCATAACCCCATCGCCCAGCGCTGGTTGAACGGAACTTTCAGCGTGTTCTCGGGATCCTCCGCGCGCACCGGCGACAGGCTGAACAGATAGGCTTTGATTGCAAGCGCGTCCTCGTCGGTCATATAGCTGTAGGAGGTAAACGGCATTGCCGGATAAAGCCGCGCGCCGTCCTCGCGGATCCCGCGACGAACCGCATTGAGAAAATCCTGATCGCTGTAATTGCCGATTCCGGTGTCTTTATCGGGAGTTATGTTGGTTGAGTACAGCGTGCCGAATGGCAGCTTGAAACCGAGGCCCCCGGCATAGGGCTTGCCGCCCTGGGTGGTATGGCAGGCCTCGCAATCCGCCGCCCGCGCCAGATAGGCGCCGCGTTCCACCAGGCTCGCCTTGGCGAGCGCGGCCGGGACGCCGGTGGGATTGGGGCCGTGGTAATCTGCGAGCTTGACCTTCGGGCCATCCGCAAACGCCATCGGATCGGGACCGCGCAGGATCCAGGCGGCCGCGACCACCGCGATCACCACGATCCCTGTAACGCTAACGAGAATGCGGCGCGTGGCGGAGCTCATTCTTTCCTCCCCACAGCGATTAGCGAGCGGTCGATCGGCAGTCGCCGCAAGGCAACGCCGGTCGCGGCATAAATCGCGTTGCGCAGCGCCGGCGGCCCCGCCGTCACGCCGGTTTCGCCGATGCCGCCCGGCGCCTCGCCGCTCTTGATGATATGAACCTCGATCTTCGGCGTCTGGTCGATGCGCAGCATGCGGTAGTCATGGAAGTTGGATTGCTGAACGCGACCTTTGTCGATGGTGATCTCGCCGTAGAGCGCAGCGGTCAGGCCGAAGATCAAACCGCCTTCGAGCTGGGCCACGATGGTATCGGGATTGACGGCGATTCCGCTATCGACCGCGGATGTTACGCGATGCAGATGCACTTCGCCTTGTTCATCGACCTCCGCTTCCACCACAGTTGCGATGAAGCTGCCGAATGACGGTTGCACGCTGACGCCGCGTCCGATGCGTGCGGGAAGCGGCTGGCCCCAACCAGCTTTTTCCGCGACCAGATTGAGCGCGGCCAACAGACGCGGGTTCTTCCCCAGCATACCGCGGCGGAAGTCGATCGGATCCTTGCCCGCCTTGCGCGCCAGTTCGTCCATGAAGCTTTCGATCGCAAAGACATTGTTGTTGGGACCGACGCCGCGCCAGAACCCGGTCGGCACCGCCGGCGGTTCGGTGCGGACATACTCGACGTGGAAATTGGGAATGTCGTAAGGCGCATCGACGGCGCTGTCGATCGCGTCGATATCGATGCCTTTCTGGAATGCCGGCGGCAGCCAGCGCGCGATCACCGCCGCGCCGCTGACCTTGTATCTCCAGCCGACGATCTTGCCGTCGGACAAAGTCGCCGAAATCGTGTCGCGATAGACCGGACGATAGACGTCATGCTGGATGTCTTCTTCGCGGGTCCACACCACTTTTACGGGGCCATCGACCTGCTTTGCCACGCGCACCGCCGCGACCACCATGTCGGGCTCGAGCTTGCGGCCAAAACCGCCGCCGAGCAGGTGGTTGTTGACGGTCACTCTCTCGACCGGCAGCCCGGCCGCTTTCGCCGCCTCCGACTGCACCCGGGTCATGATCTGGGTACCGGTCCAGATTTCGCAGGAGGAGGGTGTGACGTGAACCGTGGCGTTCACCGGCTCCATCGTCGCATGTGCGAGAAATGGAAGCTCATACGACGCGTCAAGCCGCTCGCCGGTTGCGAGGCCCTTGGCGATATCGCCTTCGGATTTTGCGACCACGCCGTCCTTTTCGCTAGCCGCGCGGATGTCCTGCCAGATGTCCTTGGAGGTGATGCGTGCGTTCGGGCCTTCATCCCAGTCGATCACCAGCGCATCGAGACCCCTCTTGGCGGCCCACATATGGTCGCCGACCACCGCGACCATGTCGTCTAGGACGACGGTCTTCTGCACACCGGGAATTCTCTTGGCGGCGCTGTCATTGACTTTACGAATCTTGCCGCCGAACACCGGACACGCCGCCACGGTTGCGAACTTCATGCCAGGGAGGATCGCGTCGATCCCGTAGACGGCCTTGCCGTTGGCCTTGTCGGGCGTGTCGAGGCGCTTCAGCGGCTTGCCGATCAACACGAAATCGTTCGGGTCCTTGAGCGCGACGTCTTGTGGCGGCGTTTGGCTCCCGGCGGCTTGCGCCAGCGCGCCATAGGAAAGCCTGCGTCCGCTCTCTTTATGGATGACCTCGCCGTTCGCCGCCGTGCAGCTTGCCGGATCGACCTGCCATTGTTGCGCGGCGGCTTGGACCAGCATGGCGCGGGCGCCGGCGCCGCCTTTGCGCAATTGTGTCCACCACGCCCGGATCGAATTGGAATTGCCGGTGACCTGAAGACCAAACACCGGATTGCCGTAGAGCTTGTCGTTTGGCGGCGCATGCTCGAGCGTCACATGTGGAAAATCGGCGTCGAGTTCCTCGGCTAGGATCATCGCGATCGCGGTGTAAACGCCCTGACCCATTTCGACCTGCGGCATCACCAATGTGGTATGGCCGGCGTGATCGATGCGAATGAAGGCATTGGGCGCGAACTTGCCCTCCGTCGCGTCCGGCGGCTGCAGCGGCTCGTTTGGCGCCAGCGCAGGCAGGGGGAGATGGAATGCGAGCAGAAATCCGCTCGCCAAACCAGTCGTCAGCACTGTGCGGCGCGAAACGTGGCCGGAAAACTTTTCGGCAAGACTAGTTTTTTCTGCAAGGATCATGGCGCGGTCCTACGACTGGCGGCCGGAGGCGGCCTGTTTGATGGCGGCACGAATCCGCACATAGGTGCCGCAGCGGCAGATATTTCCCGCCATCGCAGCGTCGATGTCGCTGTCGTCTGGATTGGAGGTGGCCCCGAGCAAGGCGGCGGCCGACATGATCTGGCCCGGCTGGCAGTAGCCGCACTGGATCACTTCGAGATCGAGCCAGGCCTTCTGCACTTTCGCACCAGAAGGCGTCGCGCCGACGCCTTCGATGGTGGTGACGGGGCGATTGCGGATCGCGCCGACCGGCAGCATGCAGGAACGCACCGGCTTGCCGTCAATATGCACGGTGCAGGCGCCACATTGCGCGATGCCGCAGCCGAATTTTGTTCCGGTCATGCCGAGCACGTCACGCAGAACCCACAGCAGGGGCATATCCGCCGGCGCGTCGAACGATTTCGGCTCGCCATTGATTGTCAGGGTGGTGGCCATCGGAACCTCCAATTCGGCGATCACCGGACATCGCCGGTCGCGGTGTAGCTTGCCAGGGACGGATTGAGGTGGTGGTTGGATCGTATCGCGCTGCTATCCGTCAACAAAGCAGAGATATCTTTTGCAGCGCGGACCTGCGGTGCCGACACTGTCAAGTTGACGAGGGCCTCCCAGCGTTGACGACTGTCAACGCAACGAGCGCGATGGCAGCGTAAACTCTTGCAACAGAGTGCAAGGCTGCGGGGCCACCGACCAGCGATCCGAGCCCAGGCACCGGTTTTCATATGCCCAACGGGGGCCGGCAATCGAGGAGACGACACTATGGTGACCACAATACAGCGCGCACCCATGACGGAGCACGGAACCACATCTTCGCTGATCGCAAGCGAGCGGGTGGAAGGAACTGCGGTCTATGACGCGCACGGTAAGCGCATCGGGAAGGTCGAGCGCCTTGTGATCGATAAAGCCAGCGGCCGCGTCGCCTACGCGGGCTTTCTCGGCATCGGCGCGGACCATTATCCGATTCCCTGGCCGATGCTGGACTACGATGAGAAGCTCGGCGGATACCGTGTGGACATCACCGAAGAGCAACTCGAGAACGCCCCGAAGATCGAACAAGGGGAAAGCTGGGAGCAAGCGAACCGGGACCGCGACGAGGAGGTCCATGGTTATTGGGAGCAACCCGCACCGGTGCAAGAGCGCCAAACTTCATCCCTGATCACAAGCGACAGGGTGGAGGGAATGCCGGTCTATGATGAGCGCGGTAAGCGCATCGGGAAGGTCGAGCGCCTGATGATCGACAAGCTCACCGGCCGGATCGCCTATGCGATCCTGAGTTTCGGGGGCTTCCTCGGCATCGGCGCGGACCAATATCCGATTCCCTGGTCGATGTTGACCTACAATGAAAAGCCCGACGGCTTCCAACTGAACGTCACCGAAGAGCAACTCAAGAACGCCCCGAAAATCGAACAAGGGGAAAGCTGGGAGCAAGCGAACCGGGACCGCAACCAGGACGTCTACGACTATTGGGAAGTCAGATACTATTGGCTTGTGGAATAGGCCGGATCCGGAGTCAGCCGACATCCCGGGAGGACAGCGGTAGGGAAGGGACGAGAATTTCTCGTCGCCCACCTTGTCGGCGGTCGCCCGAATCATGGTTGCCTTGGGAAATGATAGCGGACGCCCGGCAGGGGGCGTCGCAGGGGGCGTCTCGACTTCAGTTCGGGAGCTAACGTGACCGTCTGCTAAATCTAAAAGAGCAAACAAGCCGAAATTATCGCATCCCGTGGTAAAGTGGCTATCGTGCCTCGCGAGCAAGCATGCCAAGGTTCGGTTACCTACCTCTGCCGTGGACCGGTGCGCAGGTAGAAGGGGACGCTGGCCCACCGCCAATTGTGGCATCACGGACGCGGGATACCCTTTGTACTCCGGCGCATGCGGCTGTCGATTACAACATCCGACGAATTATCAGCTCGCTTTTTTGGTGGATTGCGCCGGCGCCGGCAGCATCAGCGGATCTTTGAGAACGACGATTTGACGCGACCCTTCAGCATCCACGACCTCAAGAGCTGACAGCTCCAAGCCATCTTGTTCGACGTATACCTCGCGGGGCTCGTTGATCAGATGAGTCAATCCCTCAAGTGCAATATCGATGACGTCGTTCTTTGGGTCGTAGGAAATCCCCAGAAGCGGCAACCACTCTGCCTCGATCCGGTCACCGAGCTTGAGCGAGGCCACCTCTATCTCTGCGCGCTTGCTGACAAGTGCCTTTGACACCCGATCGAAGTAGCCGCGCCACTGCAATTTCTCGATCTTCATTATCTCGACCTCCAAATTGATCCTGCTGCGGTCGCACGCATTAGCCTCTCTATTACGGTATTCGCGGCTCGCTCGAATGCGCTGACGCTGGTCAATATTCCCGCAAATTTCGAACGAGAGGCCGGATTTGATCGTATGAAAATCTCCGAACCATTCATCCGCAGCCCCGTCGCGACCTCGCTCCTGATGGCGCTGGCGGTTGTCGGCATTGCGGCCTTTCCGCTCCTGCCGGTGGCGCCGCTGCCGCAGATCGATTTCCCGACCATCCAGGTCGCCGCGCAGCTTCCGGGAACAAGCCCCGAAACCATCGCGGCAACCGTGGCCCAGCCGCTAGAGCGCCAGTTCGCGCAAATCTCCGGTCTCACGGACATGACGTCGACGAGCATGCTCGGCGCAACCTCGATCGGTCTGCAACTCGATCTCGACCGCACTTCGATGCCGCGGCGCGAACCGTCAGCTTCCCACCAATCTCACCTCGCCACCTACTTAAGGTGAACCCGGCAGATTCGCCGATCCTGGTCATCGCCGCATATTCGGATACGTTGCCGATCACCACCGTCGATGACTTCGCGGACACGGTCACCGCTCAGCAGATTTCGCAGATCAAAGGGGTGGCGCAAGTCGTGATCGGGGGCGAGCAGAAGCCGGCGGTGCGCGTTCAGGTCGACCGCGCAAAACTGCAGACGCGAGGGCTCGCGCTCGAGGACGTGCAACCTCGGACGCTCCCAAGGGCGGTATTCCACTGCAAGAGCGGAGTGATGAACCCGAACGAAACTACGATCCCCCGCCCGGATTGGCGTTGCCGGTGCTTCTACAGCATCACCAGCGAAGGTTTGACCGAAACACGAATACGCCTCCAATTTGAAGGGCTCATCGAGGGGTTTTAGCGCGGAGCTTTGGCAAAAAACGCTCGCGAGGAACTGCGCACTGAATAGCGGCAGCGCCAGCATATCAGTTTTCGCCGTCGACGATCTCCTGCGTCCGACAACTGCATACGACTTGCGCAGCCGCCAGCCAGTCTTCCCACAACGTCGGATTGATCGGCGAGCCATCGGCCCATTTCAAGCCGCCTATCAGAAGCTCGATCTCGCCGGCGGGCTTGCCTTGGCGCTGCCAGACGGTCTCGAGGAAGATCCGCATCGCGTCATAGCCCTCGGCGACGGTGATCATGTCGGTCGGTTTGATGATGGCCATATCTTCATCTTCATCTTCATCTTCATCTTCATCTTCATCTTCTTTGGTGACGCCGGCCTTCACCGATGCGGTCACTGCGAATGCGGACTCTATTAGCGAAATTCCAGCCGCTCTTTGCATTGACGGCTATCAATGGAAGCGAGCCGATCCGTCGCTAGTATTTCCCAAAGTGACAGGCTTTTTGGATGTCTTAAGGAGGGAAACGATGGACGAGATCGCCACCGCTACGCGGCCAAGTACCACTCAGGGCTCAGACACGGACCCGCTGTTCCAGCCCTACCGGCTCGGCCCGTTCAATCTACGCCATCGCATCGTGATGGCGCCATTGGCCCGCTCGCGGGCACGCCAGCCGGGCAATGTGCCGAGCTCCCTTGCCGCCTGCTACTATGCGCAGCGCGCCTCCGCCGCTTTGATCGTGAGCGAGGCCACGCAGGTATCGATGCAGGGCCAAGGTTACGCCTGGACCCCCGGCATCCACAGCCGCGAGCAAGTAGAAGCGTGGCACCGGGTCGCCAAGGCGGTACGCGAGGCCCACGGATTGATCTTCAATCAGCTTTGGCACGTCGGGCGCATCTCGCATCCGGCGCTGCAGCCCGACAACATGCTCCCGGTCGCGCCGTCGGCCGTCATACCCGAGGGCGAAGCCTTCATCGAAAACGAGCGCGGCGAAGGTGAACTTGTTCCGTTCGTGCGGCCGCGCGCACTGAATATCGAAGAGATGCCCTACATCGTCGCGCAGTATGAGCGCGCGGCCAGGAACGCACAGGCCGCCGATTTCGACGGCGTCGAGATCCATGCCGCAAACGGCTACCTGCTCGATCAGTTCATCGAGACCGGCACCAATCGGCGCACCGACGCATATGGCGGCCCGGTAGAAAACCGGGCGCGGCTGTTGTTCGAGGTCGCCGAGGCCCTGATGCCGATCTGGGGGCCGGACCGCATCGGCGTGCGCATCTCGCCGATGGGCAAGTTGAACGATATTCACGACGAGAACCCGGAGGCGACCTTCGGATATGTTGCCGAGCGGCTCAGCGACTATGGCTTCGCCTATTTGCATATGGTCAACCCTGCGCTGGATCAAATGCAGAATGGACAGGAGCCGGACCCGAAGGCGATGAATATGGTCCGGCTGATCCGGAAGAAATACAAGGGAACGCTGATCGTGGCGGGCGGCTTCCAGGCCGACACCGCGGCGAAATGGCTTCGCGAAGGCATGGCGGACCTGATCGCGTTCGGCCGAAAATTCATCGCCAATCCGGACCTGCCCGAGCGGATCCGCCTCGGTGCGCCCTTCAACGTCGACGATCCGACGACCTATTACGGGGGCGGCGAGAAGGGATACCCTCCACGGGAAGGGGGATGGCTGGCTGAAGCGACCATGGGACGCAATAGCTTCTATTTTCTCTTTGCACTGGCGTGGCTGCGGTAGTGATCGGCTGGCTGCTCTTTGTGACTTTCGCTGAATAAGAAAGAGCGCCTCAGTGGGCGGCCTCTTTCATTTGGCCAACACATTCTTCGGGAAACTTGCCATGCGCTGGTACCGTTACCTCTTCGCTTTGCTGCGGCCTCATCCATTGGTGGGACTCGACAACGTAGGGCGACCCATGATTGCATCGCGCGTTTCGCGACCGCGGCTCAGGCTCAGTACATCGCACGCGCACGCCCCGGTATTGAGGGCTTCTGATGTCCGTGTATCGGCTGGCTCCCATCGACATCAGAGCAGACGACGAAAAATGGGCGGCCTCCAATCTCAAGGAAGCAGTCTGGGTCGAAGCGCCCGACGAGATGGCCGCACGCCACCTCGTCGAGAGCGCCACTTTGAGGATGGTGATTTCAGACATGGGCGACCATTGATCTTCTCGCCCTGGCTCGATGATGTTGTGACGTCCGTACCAAACGGTTTGGCCATCGATCCAGGCCATGAAACCCTCTTTCTTCTTGATGCCGAACTTGGCCTTGAGCGCAGCATCATCCTTGACAAAGTCTCCCCATACCCAATCCGCCATGTGATGCGCGGTAATGGCACAATTCATGGCGTGCCGGGCGGAGTCCGGCTGCTGCATGAAATCATCGAAATCCTCCAGCAGTATCTGGTAGAAGTCCTGGATCGCATCAAGCTGGCGCGCTCCGGAGGGAGTTTGAGCACGTGACAGACGAAGACGTCGACGACTTCGCCCGGGAAATGCTGAAGACAAAACGCGGGATCGGCATGGCGCCGCCATTCTACGCCGAGACGGCGAGCATGAAGGGCGACAAGTCCTGGCCGTACTGGATCGTGAGGAATACCTACTGCAACTCACTCGGTTGCCTCCTCCCAAAAAATCAGGCGGAGCGCGTCGCCGCCACAATGAACAAGGTATCCACGCTGATGGAACAAGCAAACCGCGACCTGACGCTTCACCAGGAAGGCACGGGAGAATTCTACCTATTGCCCGAAGAGGCGCTCCAGTACCTCCCCGAGGAGTGGAGAAATCACTTCCAAGCAATGGCCGACGACGGGCGCGTCATTCTGAAGTCCGTCGACAACGAATTGTCGCAACTCGTCAAACTTTTGAGCTCGTTCGCTACGTTGGTCACGCTGAAGCATGTGCAGAAGCGCCTGTCGGCTTACAAATTCGAACTGAAGATGGAGGCGCTGCTCGAACTCGAGATGCTCACGACGGCGTTCGTAGTGACTTACGTCCGGCTGCACCAAGGCGGAAACGGAAGCGGCTTTTCGCGTGACAGCCTTCCTGAAAAGCTGCGGGCCATCCACGATCGAGTGGTCGATCTGAGAAACAAGCGCTTCGCGCACCACGACGAACATGACTCAGTGTCAAACGCGCTCGAGATAGCGTTCGAGGATAATCGCTTCGAAATCAAATTCGGGATTTCGGTCGGATATCATATCGGGGGCGCCAAGGAGTGGCCGGATTTTGTGAACGCCGTCGAGTCGCTATATTCTGAGAGGATCGACAAACTTCTCGCGCGAATGAAGCAGAAGACCGGCCGCGATTGGTCCCTTCAGGGCGGCCCAGCGCCAGATTGACTGAACGCCATTCGAACACCACAACACCACTTCAATAGTTGTCGAGCCGCTTGTCCGCGTTCAGCTTGTCATGGGACGCGCCGAAGACGGCAGGACGGGTCATCGTAACACCGCTCAAGCTCGCCGACCTAGCCCGATGCCAGTTGACCGTTAGAGTACTTTTCAAGTCGTCATCTTTGATCGCGACAGACGATCTGACGGCTAAACCAGCCCAGTAGGCCCAGGTCGTATTGGAGCAGTTGCTCCATTGGAGACGGATAAGTTACGTTAGTGGACGCAGGCCAGCCGAATTCGCCCAATCGTTCACCGACTTCGGAATCGAAAACCTCATCGAGCTGATTAGGTTCTACAAAGAGAACCCAGGACTGCTCAAGCGCTAACCTGCGGCCTACGCCGAATGGATACGCTTCCCGCGAAAATGCTTCACCCGTGGGACTAGAATAGCCCCTATGGGCACAGGGCTGCGAAGTACCCTCGCTGTCCCATGAGTTCGGCCGCCGACCCGTCGACTACTGCATGGCTCTCCGCCATTATGTAGTATCAAACTGAGATCCCGCAGCGATACTCCGAGTGGATGACACTGTGACTAATCCCATCAATCTGCCCGATATTATTTCGGAAGTCAGCGCAGTATTCGAGCGCTATGAGCGCGCACTGCAGGCAAACGACCTCCCGGTGATGGAAGAGCTGTTCTGGAACCATGGCGCTACTACGCGTTATGGCGTCGGCGAGAACCTTCACGGCTGGCAATCGATCTCCGATTTCCGCCGCAGCGAGAAACTCGGTAAATTTCACCGCACGCTATTCAACACGATCATCACTACCTACGGCCGCGACTTCGCCACCGCCAACACCGAATATCAGCGCGAGGGGGAAGCGACGACTGGCCGCGAGACCAAGACTCTGACGCGCACCGAACACGGCTGGCGGATCGTCTCTGCCCATGCCAGCCTGCTCGGCGTCACGGTTTAGAGTGCTTCCGGTTTGGGCCAGTCATCTCATCGTCCGTAGAGCTTGTGAAATATCGAGACGCACGCCCTGAGATGCCGTCTCAACTCCGTCGGCTCACCCAGTGCAGCAGATTGCTCCACAGCGGCTTGAAGCCATCCCAGCGCAGGAATTCGTTCGGCAGCCAATGCGGTCCGATGTCGGTGGTCCAGGCAGCGCTGCGCCCTGCTCCGGCCTCCCTCACCGCGAGCAGCGGATGCCCGCCCTCGCCGGCCGGCAGCGTTAGCAGCGTCACGGAATCGGGCTTGGCGACGACTTCATTGATTCCAAGTAGATAAGGGAAATCGGTCGGCACGCCGTTCAGGATTGGATGATGTTCGGCCCCCGGGCTCAGCTCCGGCACTATGCCCTCCGGCAGTTCGAGGCGGTCGTCGTAAGGATGGATCGCCGTCGGCAGCACGGCCTCAACGGCGGTGTTGCGGTAGCGTGCGCCGCCATTGATGCCCTGGAAGCTGTAATAACCACCGACCATGATCAGGCCGCCGCCCCGCTCGACATAGCTGCGCAGCAGTTTCAGCCGGTTCGGCGCGCGGCGGGAATGGATCCAGACCTCGGGTGACAGCAGCAAGGTATTGGCGCCGATATCGCTGAGGATGATACAGTCATAGACGTCGAGGTCCTCTTCCCGCGACGGAAAGTCTACGGCCGCTTCGTGGCAAAGCATGTAGGTGATATCGAAATCGGCACCGGACAGGATCGAGACGAACTCGTCGGCGCCGCGATGATGCGTGACCGAGGGAAATTGATCCCATCCCTTGATGTGGGTTGCCGTTGACGTCCAGCTTTCGCCGGCCAGCAGGATTTTCTTTGCAGTCATGATTCTCGGTCCGTCGGTCGGGGCGAATACAAACTGGATGGCGCGGATGCAGCCACGTCATCCTTTGAAGCGGAAGCGGCCTTTATTGGAAGCTGGCGAATTGCAGCCGGAAGGCACCGTCAGGGTATTGCAACCAGGTTAGCGACTTGACCGAAGCCTGCAGGGTCGCAGGAAACGTGAGGAACAGCATCGGCGCATCGATCGCGATCTGCGCTTCGGCCTCGCGATAAAGTTTTGCGCGATCCGCCTGGGCCGGAGCGCTGCGCGCCTTTTCGAGTAGGTCGGTGACCTTGTCGCTCTGATAGCCCATGAAATTGTTCGGGCCGGTCTTGGTGAAGTAGTTGTAGATATTGCCGTCCGGATCGGTCCTGCCGGACCACGGCGACATGCACAGATCGAAATCCTTCTGGCGCAGCACCGTGATCAGGCTGGTCGCGTCGATCTGCTTGATCTCGACCTTGAACCCGGCCTGGTTGGCCTGGGCCTGCAACACCTCCGCGGTCCGCACCTGCGCCGGAGAGTTGGTGACGGTGATGGTCACCGACACCGGTGTGGTCACGCCGGCGTCGGCGAGCAGCTTGCGGGCCGTGTCCGCGCCGGGCTTGTAGGGAGCGAAGGCCGCATCATGCACCCAGGCCATTGACGGCGGGATCGCGCCCTGGGCGACGCTGCCCGTGCCGAAATAGACCGCCCGCAGGATCGCCTGCTTGTCGATCGCCGTGGTGAATGCCTGTCGCACGCGCACGTCGTTGAACGGCGGCTTAGTCGTGTTGAGCGAAAACGCGTTAAAGCCGAGGCCCGACGCCTGCTTAAGCGTGATGCCGGCCTCGCGGCCGAGCTGACCTACCGCCTGTGCCGGCACCGCGTCTACCAGTTGGACGGTCCCCGAGCGCAGATTGGTTAGGCGCACGGTCTCGTCGGCGATCGGACGAAACACGATTCGCTCGATCGCCGCCGGACCGCGCCAGTAACCGGGAAAGCGCTCAAGTACGAGCTCGGAATTCTTGGTCCAGCTCACGAGCCTATAAGGGCCGGCGCCAACCGCCTTGGTGGCGAAATCGGGCCCGAGACTTTTGAGCGCGGCCGGTGACACCATCATGCCGGCACGGTTCGACAGCACCTGCAGCAGCGGGGCATAGGCCATCTTCAGCTTGATGGTGAAGGTTAGCGCACCGGTGACCTCGACCTGATCAATCGGGCTCAACTCGCTGCGGCGCGGCGAAGCGGTGGCGGGATCAAGCATGCGGTCGAAATTGGCCTTGACGGCGGCGGCATCGATCGGCGTGCCGTCATGGAAGGTCAGCTTCGGCTTCAGCGTGAAACGATAGGTGAGCGGATCCGGCGTCTCGACGCTGGCCAGACCCGACTCGATCTTGAGATCGGGCGTCACATGGACCAGGGGCTCATGCAGATTGTACTGCACGGAAATCTCGAAGAACGAGGCCATCAGCGCGGGGTCGAGGGTGACCGGATCGGAGACGATGCCGACCGTCAGCGTCTTACTGTCCTGAGCTTTAACGGGCGGTGCCGAAAATGCGATCGGTACCGCAGCGATCAGGGCAACCAAATGACGCCGGGGAATGCGAAGGATCATATCTCGTCTCCAGTTTGAGATTTTGTTGAAATCATCAGTCGCGCGGGTCGAAGCGGTCGCGCAGCCCATCGCCCAGCAGATTGCAGCCGAGTACGGTGAGGAAGATCGCGGCGCCGGGAAACACTGCCAGCCATGGCGCCAGCTCCATGAAGCCGATCGCGTTGCGCAGCATGTTGCCCCATGTCGCCGTCGGCGGCTGCGCGCCCAACCCGAGAAAAGAGAGATAGGATTCGGTGATGATGGCGGAAGCGAACAGCAGCGAGCCCTGCACGATCACCGGCGCCAGGATATTCGGCAAGATGGTGCGCAGCAGGATATTGCCGATGCCGAAGCCCAGCGCGCGCTTGGCTTCGACGAATTCGAGTTCGCGAACCACCAGCGTCTGCGCGCGCGCAATACGGGCGAACACCGGCAGGTTGACCACAGCGATCGCGAGTACCGCATTGTTCAGGCTGGGACCGAGCACCGCCGTAATCGCCAGCGCCAGCAGGATGCTCGGAAAGGCGAACACCACATCCATGATCCGCATGATCAGCGCATCGACCCACCGGCCGAAATAGCCGGAGATGAGCCCCAGCGCGGTTCCGGCCACTGCTGCCACCGCGACGCTGAGAATGCCGACGAACAACGAGGTCTGCGCGCCATAGATGATCCGCGAAAGCACGTCGCGGCCAAGTTCATCGGTGCCAAGCCAATGACCCGACGACGGCGGCGCGAGGATGTTGATGAAGTCGGGCATATCAGGCGGATAGGGCGCGATCAGTGGGGCGCCCAGAGCTGCCGCGCTCGCCAGCGCGACGAGGCCGAGACCCATCGCCGCGCGCGGATCACCGCTCAGCGCACGCAGTAGCGCAGCGGTGCCCGACGGGCGGAGGATCGCATCAGTGCTCATGACAGGCGCACGCGCGGATCAAGCACCGTGTAGATCAAGTCGGTCACAAGGTTGATCAGCACGAACAGCGTCGCCGTCAGCAATACCGCGCCCTGCACCACGGGATAGTCGCGGGCGAAGATTGCATCGACGGTGAGCTTGCCGATGCCGGGCCAGGAGAACACTGTCTCGGTAATGACGACGCCGCCGAGCAACTGGCCCAGCTGAATGCCAAGCAGCGTGACGATGGGAATGCGCGCATTGCGCAGCGCATGCCCCCAGATCACGCTGCGGCGTGAAAGCCCCTTGGCGCGTGCGGTTCGCACATAATCGGCGCGCAGAACCTCCAGCATGGTTGCGCGCGTCATGCGCATGGTGGCGGCTGCGAGCGCTGCGCCCAGCGTCACCGCCGGCAGCACCAGATGGCGCAAATGGGCGATCGGATCGGCCAATGGCGAGACATAGCCGGAGGCCGGAAACAACGGCAAGTAGATGGAAAACATCAGGATTAAAAGAATGCCGAGCCAGAAGCTCGGCAGCGAAAGTCCGCACAGCGCCAGAAACGAAGCGACGTAGTCGGCGGCACTGTTGCGGCTAGTGGCAGCGACAATCCCGGCCGGGATCGCGATGACAAGGGAAATGACCAGAGCGGCAGCTGACAGCAGCGCTGTCGGCGCCAGCGCACCGATCAACAGCGGAAACACCGCCCGACCGCCCTGGATCGAACGTCCGAAATCGCCAGTCAGGATGTGGCCGAGCCAGGTGACATATTGAACGACGATCGGCTGATCGAGCGCCAGTTGCTGGCGCAGCGCAGCGAGCGCGCGCGCATCGGCCTCCATGCCCAGCAACGCGATGGCCGGATCGCCCGGGACCAGCCTAACCAGGAAAAACGCCACGATCGACGTCCCAAACAGGATCGGGACGAGGGAGATCAGCCGTGTGGCGAAATAGCGGGCCATGCCCAAAACACTGCTTGATTGAACCGGTTCAAATGTGATTTTCTGGGGTTAACGACGTTCTGTCAATAGTTCGGACCGACTAAACGCAATGCACAATGAGGTGGCCCTGTCCGTTTCCGCGCCAACTCGCGTTGAGCGCAGCCCGCGCGACGCCGCGCTTGTCGTGACGAACTTGCGCGTTGGCTTTGCCGCCGGCGCAACAATCGTCGACGGCGTGGACGTCACGCTGCAGCGCGGACGTATTCTGTGCCTGGTCGGTGAATCCGGCTCCGGAAAAAGCCTGACCGCGCTGTCGCTGATGCGGTTGCTGCCGTCCACCGCACACCTCTCATCCGACAAGTTTGTGCTCGATGGCAAAGATATTGCGGACGCCGACGAGTACGCGCTGAACAGTATCCGCGGTAACCGCATGGCCATGGTGTTCCAGGAGCCGATGACGGCGCTGAACCCAGTCATGACGGTGGGAGACCAGGTGACCGAAGCCCTGATGGTCCATCAGGGTTTGACCCGGCAAGCGGCTTTCGATGCAGCGCTGGAGATGTTTCGCCGCGTGCAGATTCCTGCGCCTGAAACCAGACTCAAGACCTATCCGCATCAATTGTCGGGTGGCATGCGCCAGCGGGTGATGATCGCGATGGCGCTGATCTGCCGTCCTGCGATCCTGATCGCGGACGAGCCGACAACAGCGCTCGACGTCACGATCCAGAGCCAGATCCTGCGCCTGATCGACCAGTTGCGCTCGGAGTTCGGCACTGCCGTGCTTTTCATCACCCACAACCTTGCCGTGGTCGCTGAGATCGCCGACGAGATCGCGGTGATGTATGCCGGACGCATCGTCGAGCGGACATCGCGCACCGCTTTGTTCGGCGATCCGATGCATCCTTATACACTGGCGCTGTTCGCCGCGATGCCGCGCACCGACGAGCGTGGCCGGGCGCTTGCTGCGATCGAGGGTCAGGTCCCTTCGCCCGGTGCTATGCCGTCGGGCTGCCGCTTCGCGCCGCGCTGCCCTTTTACGGTCGTGCAATGCAGCGAAGCGTATCCGCCGTTGCGCGAAATAAAACCTGACCACTGGGTCTCGTGCTGGCGCGCGCCGCTCGAGGAGCATGTCACATGACCGCGCTGCTCACCGTCGAGAAGCTCTCGAAGACCTTCGTGTCCGGCAGCGGCTTTTTCGGCCGCTCGAAATCGGCACGGGTCGTGTCAGACGTCAGCTTCTCGTTACGGCGCGGCGATGTGTTTGCGCTGGTCGGTGAAAGCGGTTCGGGCAAGACCACCATCGGGCGCATGCTGTTACGTTTGATTGAGCCAGACGCAGGCAACATCACCTTCGACGGCATCAACGTGGGTGCGCTCGCACCTGCCGAGTTGCGACGCTTGCGCCGCCGGATCCAGATTATTTTTCAGGACCCGTTCGGCTCGCTCGACCCGCGGGTTCGCATCGGCGCAGCCATTGCCGAGCCGATTGCACTGCATCATCTGCGTCCGCCGCATCAGATCGCCGATCGTGTTGCCGAGTTGTTGTCGCTGGTCGGCCTCGATGCCAGTTATGCCGACCGCTATCCCCACGAATTCTCCGGCGGCCAGCGCCAACGCGTTGCCATCGCGCGCGCACTGGCGGTCGAGCCCGAACTGATCGTCTGCGACGAGCCGGTCTCGGCGCTCGACCTTTCTATCCAGGCCCAAGTCGTGAATCTGCTGAGCGAACTGCGCGCCAGGCTCGGCGTGTCCTATGTCTTCATTTCCCACGACATGGCGGTGGTGCGTCATCTCGCGACCCATGTCGGCGTGCTCTACGCCGGACGCCTGGTTGAGAGCGGGCCGTCGGAGACCATCTTCGCCGATCCGCGCCATCCCTATACGCGCATGCTGCTCGCTGCGACGCCGAGTCCGGTGCCGGGCTCGCTGCGCAGCCACGAGACCATCACTGGCGAACCGCCGAGCCCATACGCCGATTGGTCGCAGTGCCGGTTCGCCTCGCGTTGCCCGCATCGGATTGAGGCGTGCCTTGCGGCCGATCCGCCGCTGGCTGCCGTCGCGCCCTCGCCGCGACTGTCCGCCTGCATTCGCGCCGGAGGTCTTACAGCCTTCGCCGCCTTCGACGATGGCGAAAGCCGGATGACAGCGGCTTACCGAACGCGCCTCGATCTACTGCGCCGCGCCCGCATGACGGGAGCGATCCATGTCTGATCAACCGCACGATCTTGGCAATCGCACCCAGCCGACCATTGACGACGTCGCACGCGCCGCCGGCGTCTCAAAGGGAACGGTTTCGCATGTCATCGGCGGCCGGGTGTCGGTGACAGCCGCCACGCGAGCGCGCGTCGACAAGGCAATCGCAGCACTGAATTATCGTCCGGCCGAGACAGCGCGCTCGCTGACGGCGCGCAAGCGCCAGCCCGAGCCCAATCTGCGGATCGACGCCTCGGTGCCGCGCCTGACGACGGTCGGCTATGTCAGCGTCGACTACACCGCGTGCCTCGATCGCTTGCCCGAACGCGAAGAGCGTCGCCTGGCGAACGAGATCGTCAAATCGATCGGCGGACCGGCAGCCAACGTCGCGGCGATCGCAGCCGGTCTCGGCCAGCCGTTTCCCGTCGCAGCATCGATCATTACCTCGATCGGGCTCGATCAGGACAGCGATTGGGCGGCGGCTGAATTGTCGAGCCGTCGTGTCGATCTCATCATCCCGCGCGAACGACGAAGCGGCCGGCTCAACCGTGCGCTGGTGCTGGTCGAAGCCGATGGCCGGCGTACCATTGTCAACGAGCCGTCGCTGCTTAACGATGTTGACGTCCAGCGCTTCGTCGAGACCACCGATCCCCAGACGACACGCTGGTGGCTGCATCTGGAAGGCTATCAGGTACCGCCCCAGATCGCGGCCGCGGCCGAGGCCCGAGCCAAAGGTTTTCGCACCAGCATGCAGGCAACCGGCCTGCCACCGGAATGGCTTCAGGGGCATGCCGATGAGGTGTTCCGATCATTCGACCTCGTCGTGCTTCATCGCGAAACGCTGGCCCTGTTGCCATCCATTCCCGGCAATGTCCGCGCTAACCTTGCGGATCTCGCGGCGAAAGCGCGTGCCGCCGGGCCGAATGGCCCCGAAGTCATGATCGTGACGCTGGGCGCCGACGGTGCGGCCGCCGTGACGCGCGATGGCGCCATCATCGAGGCACCCGCGCTTTCGGTTAACGTCGTCGATACCACCGGTGCCGGTGACAGCTTCGTCGGCAGCTTTCTGGCCGCATGGCTCAACGACTGCCCGTTGCCAAAAGCACTCAACCTCGCCTGCGCGGCCGGCAGCCTGCAAGTCACCTGCTTTGGTGCGCAGGAGTTGCGCCCCTCCGCTTCCGACCTGATCCGCCTCGTTGACGAGGCAAATGTTTCGGCCCACGCCATCATTTGAATTTGGAGATAGCCGTTGTCCGAGAACACTTCGATCTATCGCGCCAAGGACAATGCGATCCAGCGCATCTTCGGCCGACGCCAGGCCGTCATCGGCGTCATCCATTCGCTGCCGCTGCCCGGTTCGCCGCATTACGACGGCGAAGCGGTCGCGCACATCTATGACTTCGCCTGCGCCGAGGCTCAGCGATATCGCGAGGGTGGCGTGGACGGCCTGATCGTCGAGAACCATGGCGACATCCCGTTCGCCAAGCCCGACGAACTGGGCCCGGAAACCGCCGCCTGCATGGCGGTGATGGCCGACCGCGTCCGTCGCGAGTCCGGCCTGCCGATCGGCATCAACGTGCTGGCCAACGGCGCCGTCCAGGGGCTCGCCGTCGCCAAGGCGGCCGGCGCGGTGTTCGTCCGGGTCAACCAATGGGCCAATGCCTATGTCGCCAATGAAGGTTTCATCGAGGGCAAGGCTGGCGCAGCCAGCCGCTATCGCAGCTGGCTGCGCGCCAAGGACGTGGCGATCTTCGCCGATGTCCATGTCAAGCACGGCGCGCATGCCGTCGTCGCTGACCGCACGTTGCAGGAGCTGACACGGGATGCGGAGTTCTTCGACGCCGACGCGGTAATCGTCACCGGCCAGCGCACCGGCGACAGCGCCAGGCTGGACGAACTCGAAGCCGTTGCCGGCGCGACCAAGCTGCCCAGCATGGTCGGCAGTGGCGTTACGCCCGACAACGTTGCATCGATCTTCCAATTTACCGATGCGGTGATCGTCGCCAGTGCGCTCAAACGTGAGGGCGGCTGGTGGAACGAGGTTGATCCTGTCAGGCTGTCCAATTTTATGGCGGTCGTGCGCAAGGCCCGCGGATGAGCCGCGTGCTGGTACTGGGCAATGCGACGCTCGACGTGATCCAGCGCGTCGATCGCCTGCCGATGCCAGGCGAAACCGTGCTGGCGCTGAGTACGGCACGCTGCGCCGGCGGCAAGGGTCTGAATCAGGCCGTCGCTGCGTCGCGTACTGGCGCGCCGACACTGCTTGTCGCCCCGATTGGACAGGATGCAGAAGCCGCCTTCCTCGCTGACGGGTTCAGGGACGAAGCCGACCTCGACGTCAACTGGCTGATTTGTAATGCGCCAACCGACCTCTCCGCGATCTGGGTGGCGACCGGCGGAGAGAATGTCATCGTCAGCAGCACCGATTGCGCGAGCTCGGTCACATCGGATCAAGCGCATAGCTTTTGCGACACCCTGGCTGCCGGTGATGTGCTGCTGATGCAAGGCAATCTCGCCGCGGACGTCACCCGCACGGCGGCGCAAACCGCACAGGCGCGCGGCGCGACGCGCGTACTGAACACGGCCCCCATTGCGTGGGACATGAAGCCGATTCTCGGACTGTTCGATATCGTGATCGCAAATGAGAAAGAAGCTGATCTGCTGACGGCGGGATCGCCATCGGCCGCCGCAGCGTTGCGGGCCAGCGGCTTGCACACCGCCATCATTACTTTGGGAGCGCGCGGCGCGCTGGTGATAAGCGATGGAATCGAGACTACGATCGACGCCCCGCGGGTAGCCGCCATCGATACCGCAGGTGCCGGTGACGTGTTCGTCGGTACGCTTGCAGGTCTTCTTGCGAATGGCATGATCTTGTCGAAAGCCGTCACTGTCGCGGTCGCCGCGGCCTCGTTATCGGTAACCCGGCCCAACACCACGCCCTCGTTCCCGAGCCGCGCCGAAATCACGATACTTGCCGAAGAACTCGGCTGTCCGTAGTCGCAACCGTGGCTGGCCAAGAATTCTGTTCGGGGAAATCCGGGTTGCACAGCTACTATATAGAAAACTAACTCACGATGGGACAAGGCGGAGGCGGAACAGAACTTCCATGCTTTTACGTCCCACATCGATTGGGCCTTTTTGTGCTCGGGGAGTTAGGGGCTGCCCTCAATCGACTTACATTCCACCTGTGCCTGCCGTAAATCACATCCGGCCATATTGATGGTGCAGTCCGCCCAAGATCGGGCGGCAGACGACATTCCCGGCACGCTCAACGCCGCGAGGGACCGGAGCATCCTTGTTCAATGACAAATGAGTGCGCGTGGCGTTGTAGTAGTCTTGGTACGACAGCAGAACGTGGCGCAGATGGCGTTCGCCGAAGACTACGACATGATCAATGCATTCCCTCCGGATTGAACCGATCAACCGTTCTGCGTAGGCGTTTTGCCATGGTGAGCAGAAAGACGTCGGGCGGTCTCGAATGCCGATCGACCGAACCCGGCGGACAAAGATCGCGCCATAGGCTTGATCGCGGTCCCTGATTAAGTAACGAGGGATTTGCTCCCAGCCGCAGGCTTCCGTGAGCTGATTGGCGATCCATTCGGCCGTCGGGTGCGCGGTCACCCCAAACCACAGGATCTGCCGCCGGCCATGGCCCATGATCAGCAAACCATAGAGCAGCCGGAACGAGATTGTTGGCACGACGAACAGGTCGATTGCGACAATGCCATCCGCATGGTTGCGAAGGAACGTCTTCCACCCCTGCGAGGGAGGGCCCCTCCTCCGCGCCATATATTTGGCGACGCTGGTCTGGCCGATCTCGATGCCGAGCTTGAGAAGCTCTCCATGGATTCTCGGCGCTCCCCACAACGGGTTGGCGATGCTCATCTCGCGCATCAGCCGGCGAATTTCCAATGGTACAGTCGGTCGACCGCAGCGGTGCCGCGATTTCCAGCGCCAATACAATCTGAAACCAGCACGGTGCCAACGGATCACGGTGTCCGGCTTCACAATCGTCAGCGCCTTGATGGTATTCGGCACCAAACGATACAACGCAACAAAGATCAGGCGATCCATCGCCCTGAAGGCCACTCTCTTCGGCAGGCGCCGTCGCTGGATGTTAAGTTGATGACGAAGGATCAGGATCTCAGCTTCCAACGAGACCCGCGACCGGAACAATAAGACCAGCACCGACCAGACTAGGCTGTAAGCTTCTCTCATGAGACAGAAGCATTGCGCGATTCGGCTCACGTGCCAGCCGGATTAGGTTTCCGACAGGGACAGGTGAGCTCCATGGGCTACTTCGCCGGATGCTGCGGGGTCGTCCCTGCAGACTATCCTCGCGGGAGAAGCAAACCGGTCCATCCCATTAACGGACATTTTCTCCAGACGAAGCTCGATCCGAGAGGCCTGCCCTGCGCAACTCGTCGGTGTCTTTGATCGCATCGCGTATCGGTGGTATGATGATGCGCGCTGAAGCCGTGGAAAGCCGACGTGTAAGCCAAGATTGTCGTTGCTATGCGCAGTAGGCCCCAATTTCGCGACGTGACCAAGGCCCTGGGCCAAGCGGCGGTGGGTGCGTTGACAATCGGAATACTGCGCACTGCTCGCCATTTCGATCCGACCAAGACCGCCAACTTGTTCGCCCGGATCACTCGCTCAATCGGGCCCATGATGCGGGAGCAAAAGACCGGTCGAGCCAATCTAACCGCCGCATTTCCGGAGAAATCGCCTGCAGAGATCGAGACCATTCTCGCAGGCGTCTGGGACAATCTCGGTCGTGTAGGCGCCGAATTCGCGCATCTTGATCACATCTGGAAGTACGATCCCGCACGGCCCGAGGATAGCCGGATCGAAATCGACAAGCGCTCGTATGAATTGTTTACGCAGCTGCGACTCGACGGCAAACCGGCGCTGATCTTTGCAAGTCACCTTGCCAACTGGGAACTTCCCGCGCTGGCAGGCGTCGCACATGGGCTGGACACCGCGATCCTGTATCGCCGACCCAACATCGCGTCCGCCGACCGCATCATCCAGGATATGCGGGCCGTGAACATGGGTACGCTTATTGCGGCTGGTCGTGACGCTCCCCTACGACTTGCAGAAGCCCTGAAAAACGGTCAGCACGTCGGGATGCTGGTCGACCAATATCTGACCAACGGGGTCGAGGTTACTTTCTTTGGCCGCAAGACCAAGGCCAATCCGATGCTGGCCCGACTGCTGCGGCAGATCGAGTGCCCGGTTCATGGCGTGCGCATCATCCGCCTACCCGGACACCGCTTTCGTAGCGAACTGTCTGAAGAAGTGAAGCCCGTCCGCGACGCCTCCGGGCAAATCGACGTTCAGGGAACTATGCAGGCGGTCACGTCGGTGATTGAGGGTTGGATCCGCGAATATCCCGATCAGTGGCTGTGGCTACACCGTCGCTGGCGGTAGCACCCGCTCAAGCTCCGTGGCCGCCAGCGGAAGCACATCGTCCAGTTCGGCAATGCGGCGGTCAATCTCGCCAATCACGCGCTGCGAGAACGGCCCGAGGTGCATGTACAGCGCCATCAGCATGACGATGTAACGCAGTGCACCTGGATTGGTCTTGGCGACCTCGACGAAGGTCTTCCAGAACGGCTTGCGAACCTCCGGCACGGCCCGCATGATCTTGTGTACGCTGTCGATGCCCCCAAGCCTCTTGCGCACATCGCCATCCGGCAGGTCGCGGCGCCGGTCGGACCGGTCGAGCATAGCGGCGAGACGCGACAGCCGTCCTGCATATGCCGTCGGGCTGTAGGCGTGCCCGAGCACGGCCTTGTAATCGGCAAGGATGTCACGAAGCGGACGCTTGGTATCGAAATTGCAGCCGAGCGTGCACTGATCGCCCACCTGCTCGACGTTCATGAGGTCATGGCCCTGGTGCAAGCGGCCTTCCGCGGCCAGCCGCCGTGTGAGCTGTGTGCCAGGCAACGCATAAAGCAGTCCAATCATGCAGACTGGAATGCTCGCCTCCTCGATGAAGTCGGCCATTGCCTGTCCCATCGAGGCCTTTTCGTTGTCGAACCCGACGATGAAGCCGGCGGTGACGAACATGCCGTAGCTATAAATCTTGTGAATGCACTCGGCGATGTTGCGCCTGGTGTTCTGCTTCTTCTTCATCTGCACGAGCGTCTCGGGATCCGGGCTCTCGATGCCGACGAAAATCGCGAAGAAGTTCGCATCCTTCATGGCCTGCAACAGCTCGCTGTCGTCAGCGATGTTGATCGAGGCTTCGGTCGAGAATTCGAATGGATAGTCGTGCTCTTCCAGCCAGGCTTTGAGCCGCGGCATCAGGGTGCGGAGGTTCTTCTTGTTGCCGATGAAATTATCGTCGACGAAATCGACGTGCCCGCGATAACCGTGATCGAAGAGCGCTTGCAGCTCGGCGAGAATCTGATCGTTGGTCTTGGTGCGCGGCACGCGACCATACAGCTCGATAATGTCGCAGAACTCGCAGGTGAACGGGCAGCCACGTGAATATTGCACGCCGATGAAGAGATAGTGATCGAAGTTGATCAGATCGTAGCGAGGCATCGGGCTCTGCGTGACATCGATCGTGAATTTCTCGGCGATGAACACGCCCCTGCGCTCGCCGCCTTCCCAGGCGGCGATGAACTGCTCAATGACATGCTCGGCCTCGCCGATCACCTGAAAGTCCGCGTCCGCGTAAAGATGCGGGCTGGAGGAGACGTCCGGCCCACCGACACACACTGGCTTGCCGTGCAGGTGGGCGAGATCGATCAGGTAGATGAAATCAGGCTGTTGGTTGAGCATACCGCCGATCATCACGAGATCGGCCCAGTTGAGGTCCGCGTCCGTCAAAGGCTCGGTGTTACGGTTGACGAGCCGGATGTCCCAATGCTTCGGCAACATAGCAGCGACGGTGATCAGGCCGAGTGGCGCCGCCGGATACTTCGCTCCGACGAGTTCGCAGGCCTCCGCATAGTTCCAGAACGAGTTCGGAACGAACTTCGGATAGATCATTAGCACGCGGCAGGGGTTCGTCATGCTGCTCCAGCCCGGGCGTTGATGGCACAATGCCCCGCTGTTTATCGGGGCTCAAGGGTTCGCTTCGCTCGTCGATAAGGCGTTGAGTGCTGATTGTGGAGGTGTGCACTGCGGTTCAGTTCGCGCACCTCGACGGTAGTGCATTGCGAATCAATCAAGCCTGACGCGAACATCGCGGGACCGTAAGGCTAGCATCAGTATCAGCAGATACGCGTTCTATTTGGATTTTTTTGGGGCACGCTTTTTCGGTCCAGTTCCGGTGGACGACTCAGCGTCGTCCCCACGGCAGGGCCAAGCATCCCTGAATGCTTCGATGGCGACGGTGATCCCCGGCTCACTCGCTCGATCCGGATTGTTATCAAGATACCGCAGAAGAACCTTGGCACTTTGCAAAGTGCTGCCTTGGGCGGGGGGGCATGCACGCACGTCAGCTGGCAGATTTGGTGAAAAGAGCATCGCAGTTTCGATCATTCCCTCACATACGCCGGCGGACCGAGCTTCGTCCTGATTGCGAAACGAGTTCTGAACAAGCAGTTCGCAAGACTTTTGCGCGTCGGTTCCTTTATCGACAACCGTGGCGCTGGCCTTCCCGATGATCAAAAGGACAAGGCTGGCAACAATGATATAGACCCGCATTGGTGTCCTGAGCCCTGTAGTTTACAGCACTTGATTTGCCGCAACGGAACCGCCGCCAGCGTCGTTCCAAGCGGCTCAGACCGCTTAGCTCAAAACGAGGCTCTTATCCATGACCTCCAATGCGGGCGAAGCTAACGAGTGCGCATAGCATTATTTTCGCACAGCCGAAGAGGGCTTTGTATGGCACAAGTCCCGATCCGGCGCGTCCATTGTGCGAAATACTGGGTGGACCGCAGACAGACATCGAGAGCGCCTGTCATCCAGCCGCGTACGCGAGGCGCATTGATCGATTGCTCTCGGCCTAGCCTCGAGAATTGACTATCCGGCGTGAGGCAGCACGTGAACACCGCCCGTACCGAGCCCGCACTTGCGCGAAAGATGCCGCTCGCAGGACGGAGCGCCATCGAGACGGCCAGGAAAGCTGGACCAGCTCGCATACCAGCGAGTCTAGCCATGATCGGGTTCAAGCTGCACCGTCTTTCGTCCACCGTTCAGCTCTCTGAGGCGGTTAACGTATTCCTCAGGCTTTAACAGATGAAATGGAGCGTTCAGGCCCATAAAAGTTGCTA